>NZ_FPBF01000009.1 GCF_900116615.1 Algoriphagus locisalis | reverse complement strand
ATCTGCGAAGCCAGTCAAGCTTGGCACGACCAAAAAGACTGATGGTCGTCCAGCTATCCATCCCGCTGACAACAGCGGCAATGGAAAGGAACAGGATTTCATCAAGAGGGTAAAGGTGGTTGCCTTTGGCTATACGTCGGGGATCTTTCAATTCTGAAAAAAATGAGGAGAAAGCCGGGTGTACTTTCTGGTCTAAATCTGGATTGGCCATTTTTTTGACCACTCCCAAAAATATCCAATAATTCTTAAATTTCAACGATTTTTAAAAGCGATTTCCCTGCACCAAAACTCTATTATTTGGCAAAGTCATTTGAATCAACCCGGAAGGAATGGTCAGCTCACCTGGTAGCTGGACTCCGTTCTTAAAAAGTATTACTCTTTGAAATTCGGGATCACGCATCCAAAAAGTTTCTCCATTACTTTTCCTCAGTTCATTCGCTGCTTCTGAAATCTCTTTTACATAGATAAGTCCCAGTAAATCGGAGTCGAACTTTAAAATTTCTTGATTCCTAGAAAAAAGCGGTGATTTATTTCTAGAACCCAAATTTGACTCTTTTAGCGGTATATCATCCAAGGCTTTAAAGAATTCATGCTTGACTGGGATTCTTTGAATTACATTCCAGTTGATAGGATTGTAAACTGTGATTTCATTGTCAATAGAAGTAGTGAAATATAAATCTCCATTCCTATCATCTAAAGAAAAAATAGGAATAGCAACTGCTGGAAATTCTTCATTTTCGATTCCCTGATAAACTTTTCTACTAGACAACAAGACTTCCGACTGAATAGATTTACTACTAGCATCATAAAATTCCACCATTTTGGTTTTTGATGGAATCCATTCAGGCCCCGTATTAATACCCATATTGGAAGCAGAAGTAATAAATGATACTTGTGAGCCCTTATTTAGTGGAATAAACTTGGACCATGGCCCAGAATACACGACAGTAGTACTCTTCGGTTCAAACTTCACTCTATTAATTAAATTGAACTTTAAGTCGTATTTCAAAAGCTCAATTGAAGTTTGTACCCATATATTCCCATCAGGCGAAAAACCCATAGTCAGTGCCGACGACCTGTAATCTTCCGGGCCCTCTCCCTCACGCTTTTGATTGGCTAGTATTTTCCCTTCTGAATCAAAAATAGCCAGCTCAACTCCAGCGGAACCCTTATCAATGTAACCAGCATAAATATTTTGCTGAGGATCAAAATCCCTAATTCCCACTTTAGCAAGACTCTCTACACGGATTTCTCTTACTTTTTTAAATGTATATTCTTGGGCAGAAAGAGTGAATGACAAAAAAGTGGCGCATAAGGAGAGCGCGGTTCTAGTTAGCAGGTTTTCCATGGGTTAGTTAATTGAAAACCAAGCTAATGAAATAGTTTTAAAAAATAAACTAAAACCTGCTTTTAAAACTCAGTATCGAACTTATATACAATCTCATGCACATGCTTTTCTCCCGGAGCCAATGAAGTAGAAGGAAAAGTTGGTTTGTTTGGGCTGTCAGGCCACGCTTGAGGCTCCATACAAAGCGCCCAGTGGGGCTGATAGGTCTTTCCGTCAGCTCCGGCAAAATTTCGCACATGATTAGCTGTGTAAAACTGCAATCCAGGAGCAGTGGAGAAAACTTGCAACACTCGACCACTCGCAGGATGTTTAACAATCGCAATCTTCTTCAGCTCAGAGGAGTTCTCCCTCTTGGTAACATAATTATGGTCAAAACCTTCACCCAAAGCATCCAATTGTACACCTAAGTTTTTTGGAGTTTGAAAATCAAAGGGAGTTCCAGCAATGCTTTTTATTTCTCCGGTAGGAATCTGACCAGGCCCACCAGGCGTAATGGCATCTGCAAAAATCTGAACTTCATGGTCACGCACATCTCCTGTAATACCATTCAGATTGAAATAAGAATGGTTGGTGAGATTTACTACTGTCATTTTATCTGTGGTAGATTCAAACAGAAGTTTCAACTCATTGTCCGCAGTCAATTCCATCCAGAGAGTTGTCAATAGATTTCCTGGAAAACCTTCTTCCCCATCCACACTCAAGTAAGTCATTTTCACTCCTACGGCATCCTCCCTTTTATAAATCTCTGGTTTCCAAACCTTCACTCCAAAGCCTTTTGCTCCACCATGAAGTGTATTAGCACCATTATTTTTAGTAATGTGGAAAGTTTCTCCGTCCAACTCAACCGATGCTCCCCCAATTCTGTTTGCATAGCGACCTATTGCAGCTCCTAGGTATGGTCCATTCTTGGTAAAGTAATCAGGCACATTTTCCAGTGCCAGTACGATGTTTTCTCGTTTCCCATTTTTGTCAGGAGCATAAATCCTCGAAATAATCCCTCCAAAGTTGGTAAGTTCTACTTGCATATTTCCATTCTCTAGGGTGTACTTAAAAACATCCTTCCCCTCCCATACCCCAACTTTTTCAGCTTTTATAGAAAGAGCGGATGCTTCCTGGATTATAGTGGATTTGGTCTGGGCAAGGCTGGTGCATATGGCTAAACTAGCTAAGAAGAAAACTATAAAAGGTTTTTTGGGGATCATGGGTTTTGGGAAAATGGTAAATGATGGACTGCTACTTCAAACTAGTGGGTCGGAACTCCAAGATACTTCAAGGCTATGGTTAGCATTTCTTCAGGAGTATGCGAAATATTCAGCTTCAAACCATACGCCGGTTCCTCCCAAGTAGCAAATTGCGAGTCAAGCATGGTAGCTTTCATGTAGTGATTTTTTCGAGCAAGCATCCTTCTCCAGATCAATTCCCGGTCACCCTTTAGATGAATCCAACGAACATCATCCCGAACCTGCAGCATTTCCCGGTACGCTTCCTTCAGTGCAGAGCAGGCTAAAACTGCCCCTCCAGTTTTCTCATGCTCATCCAAAATATCCGCTAAAGCCTGAAGCCAAGGCATTCTATCCTCGTCGTTGAGAGGAAAGCCCTGACTCATTTTCTCAATATTTTCTTTTGGGTGAAAATTATCAGCGTCAAAAAATGGCAAGTCAAATGCGGAGGCTAATCCTGAACCTATGGTAGTTTTCCCTGTTCCTGAGACGCCTGTTACGATTATTAGCATAAATCAAAGTTACGGAATAAAAAAAATAAGTTTATTCCTTACGAGCTCAATGATATAAATCAGTAAGTATCCTTGTTCAAAAGTCGAGAATAGAAATACTGATTGAGAAAGATCAATCTTGATGATCACAAGTTGAGTGATAAAACTTTTATAAAATTTTTATAAAAGATCGAATTATTAAAAAACATTTTTTAGATTTGTTTACATAAGTTACTAGAGTAAAAACATTCAGACGGTAAGTATTCTCCAAAAGAATATGAGGAGCACATTTACGAGCCGATCTTGAACAACTCACATTACTCTTTGCTTAAGTAATTGATTGTTAACAAAGTCCCTATAAACAAACCTGTCCAAACAGTATGCTTAGTAAGTATCCGCTTTCAGATGTTGAAAAAAGTTTTCTTCAGGAATCTGGTGTAGAGAAAATCAGCACCCTAATTCCCTACCTTCAAGTTGACAATTTTCCTAAACTTGGCTTGCTCACAGCCTGCCGCTTTTTGGAGTGGGCCGCAGCTAACCCTGAAGGGGTGATCAGTTTGCCAACTGGGAAGACTCCGGAATTTTTTATCAAATGGACCCAGTTCTTACTTACAAATTGGGAAACTAAAAAAGGGAAGGACGTAAGGGAAAAATATGGCCTTGGAAACACCAAGAAGCCAGTTTTGAAAGATTTGACATTTGTTCAGATCGATGAATTTTACCCTATTTCCGCTAAGCAGAACAACAGCTTTTTCGATTACGTCAACAAGTTTTATATCCAAGGATTTGGACTATCAAAAGAAAAAGCCATCCTGATCAATTCGGATGAGATCCCTTTGGCCAACGGCCTTCATTTTAAGGAAGTTTTTCCTGACTTGAAAGTAGATCTTTCCCTGAGATTCCGCGATCCACAAAATGATCTTGAAAAATTACAGCAGCAGTCAATCTACATGATCGACCAATGGTGTGGAGAATACGAGCAGAAAATCAGAGATGCTGGTGGAATTGGTTTCTTCCTAGGCGGAATAGGCCCAGATGGTCATATTGCCTTCAATACTAGAGGCTCTCATTTGTTTTCAGTCACCAGATTGACGGAAACTAACTTTGAAACCCAAGCCGTAGCAGCAGGTGATCTTGGAGGAATCGAAGTCTCATCCAATAGACTGGTGATTACGATTGGATTAGATACTATTGTTTACAATCCAGATGCAGTAGCAATTATTATTGCAGCGGGTGAGGCAAAAGCCGGAATCGTAAAAGATTCGCTTGAAACTCCACTAAACAATGTATTCCCAGGCACCGTTCTTCAGAAACTAAAAAATGGCCGATTCTACCTCACCAAAGGTGCTGGGGTAAAACTTACCGACTCAGTAGATGCCTATTACGAAAAAGGTGAATGGACTTGGGAAAAAACCGAGCGATCTGTAATCGATCTTTGTAAGAAGCTCGGAAAATACGGTCACAGAATAAAATTGTCAGACCTTAAAGCAGATAAGTACACCAGATTAATTCCTGATCTATCTGAAGAGACCGTAAATCAGGTCATGAAAAGCATTGAAAACAAGCTTTCTAAAGGATTAGAGCAGGAAAGTAATGAAGTACTTCTTCATACTGGACCACACCACGATGATATTTCTCTTGGTATTTTACCTCACATTACCAATCAGCTGCATGAGCCAAGTAACGAAGCTCACTTCTCTGTATTGACATCTGGCTTTACAGCAGTTACAAACACGTTTGTAATCGACACCCTGCTCGCTACCAAAAGACTGCTGGATAATGGAAAGATACAGATGGTTCATTTTGAAGATTTCTTTGAAGTAGGCTATAGCTTAAAAACTGATAAGGATGTCTATCATTACCTTACTAACGTCGCCTCAGAAAATGCGGATCAGCGCTTGAGAGGACTTTGCCACCGGGTGGTAAGAGCGCTGGTGATTGTGTATGATATTAAAGATAAAACGCAGTTGCGTGATACGATTAACGATGTAATCAGCATTCTGAAAAACAGCTACGACGGAGAGAAAAACTCCGCCAAAGTTCAGAAGCTGAAAGGCATGATCCGAGAGTTTGAAGAAGAGCTAGTTTGGGCACACTTTGGAGTACAAGTGAAAAATGTCCATCACCTGAGACTTGGTTTCTACACGGGTGATATTTTCACCGAGCAACCGGACAAAGATCGCGACGTGGAACCGATCGTGGAAATGTTTAGAAAAGTGAACCCTACAAAGATTAGTTTAACGCTTGATCCAGAAGGTTCCGGACCAGACACTCACTACAAAGTCCTTCAGGCAACTGCAGCGGCAGTGAAAAAGTGGGGTGAAGAGAAGGATATCAGTGAGCTGAGAATCATTGGATATAGAAACGTTTGGTTCAAATTTGAGCCGCATGAGGCTAATGTGATCGTTCCTGTATCATTGGGCGATATGTCTGTGATGGAGGATTCCTTTGCCAATTGCTACCTGAGCCAGGTGAATGCTTCTTTCCCTAGCTACTCTCACAATGGTAAATTCAGCACTGTTGCCAAAAGAATTTGGGTAGATCAACTGGACGCAATTCAGCTCCTATTGGGTAAGAATTACTTCTACCAGCACGAACGTGCACAAGTTAGAGCGAGCCATGGGCTGATTTTCTTCCGTGATATGAACGTGGAAGAATTCCTGGCTACTGCAAGAGAATTAGAAAAATCAATTGAAGGAATGCTTTAATTGGGAATATAATAAAAGCTGTGGTTGTTTGAGAACCTAGGCAATCGCAGCTTTGCATTAAACCTATCAACCATATTATTTGTAGCGAATGGAAAAAGCCATTTTGGGATTAGATATTGGAGGCACCGGGATAAAAGGAGGGGTGCTAATTAATGGACACCTGGAGGACATCCGATCCATTGCTACACCTGCGTTAGAAAGCAAAGAGTTCATCCTAGATACCATAGCAGAATTTATCGATTCTTATTTCGAATATGACTTAGTAGGCATCGGAATTGGAATTCCAGGATTAGTTGATGCACGTGAAGGTATCGTATTAGGTCTTTCAAATATCCCTGCTTTTCAACATGTTGAACTTAAGAAATTTCTAACAGAGCGCTTTGGAAAACCTGTCTTTATTAATAATGATGCAAACTGCTTTGCATCAGGAGTACATAAGTTTGGCGTAGGCCGAAAGTTCAACCATCTGGTAGGACTGACCCTCGGGACCGGAATTGGTGGCGGTATAGTCATCAATGGACATTTATACAGTGGAGTGAATTCTGCCGCAGGCGAATGGTGCAGCTCTACTTATTTGGACAAAGATTTTGAGCACTATTGCAGCGGAAAATTCTTCGAACGTTTCTACCACAAAAAACCAAAGGCTTTAGCCAAATTGGCTGTGGCTGGGGATCCAATAGCATTAAAAGCTTTCAATGAATATGGTCATCATTTGGGCGAACTTATTAAACACATCTTATATGCCTTAGCCCCAGAGGCTGTGATTTTGGGTGGATCCATTAGAAAAACATACCCGCTTTTCAAAGAATCACTTTACAAGTCCCTTTCGACTTTCAATTACCCAACGGTGATAGAAAGATTTGAGATTTTACTTTCAGAAATGGATGAGACAGCCATTCATGGAGCTGTGGCACTAGTGGAATTAGAAAATGAAAACGAAGTAGTAAATAATTAGATAGATATAAATTGGTTTGTAGTTGTAAAAAGGTGGCTTTCATGTAAGGCCACTTTTTTTTTATGAATTACGGTATTTTAACCACTGTGGGCACTGAGGGTGACGCAGAGGCCGCAACTTATTGTTCTAACACTTTGTAAACTTTGTTTGGGATAAAAAAAAGTCTGATTATCCGCAATGATGCCAGTGACCTCTTTTTCTTTGCTTATCAGGCTGGAAGACCGATGACCAGTGACCGAAGTAGCCTCAATGCTAATTTTGGCCAAACCCTATAATGCTTTAGTCTCATTACATGCAGAAAAGCGGATATACATAAAAAAAAGAACCAAAAACTAGCTTTTCAGCCTCCTTGACCCTTGAATATGATTATTGCACATTGAATTTTTTTTAATCACGGAAGTGCACAGTGGTAACGCACAGAGCACAGTTAACCGATTTATCCCTTTGTGAACTTTCTTACTTTGTGGTAAAAAAGAAGCCTAAACTCACTTCTTAGCCTCCTTGACCATTGAATTTGATCATTCAACATTGAAAATTTCTTTAGCCTTTTACAAACTCCTTTATCTCAGCTTTAAAGCTCTCAAAGTGCTTTTTCAGTCCTTCAAAGTCTCCTGCTTCCACCAGCTTTTTATCAATCAGCGAACTCCCCATTCCCACACCACAAGCTCCTGCTTCAAAAAATGACTTGATATTTAACTTTGACACGCCTCCAGTAGGAAGTAGTTTTATTTGATCCAGCGGCCCAAGTACGTCCTTGATAAATTCTACGCCGAGGTTCGTAGCTGGGAACACTTTTACAGCCGATGCTCCCAGTGACCATGCTTTGTAGATTTCTGTGGGAGAAAAAGCACCTGGGAAAATTGGAATATTTTCATCCACCGCATGCTTGATGACATTTTCATCTAAAATAGGAGTGACAATAAACTGAGCTCCCGCAGCGACGGCTTCTTTTAGTTGGGTCAAGTTGCAAACTGTCCCTGCTCCGATAGTTAAAGCAGGAAATTCATTCCTCAACCTTGAAATCATGGAAACTGCGCCAGGTGTATTCATCGTCACTTCAAGCGTCGTAAGTCCGGCTGCTTGGTAAGCTTCTGCTATTTTCAAAACCACATCCAGAGATTGACCTCTAATAATCCCTACAATTGGCGCACTGTTAAATTTTTCCCAAAAATGTGTATTTGTATCATTCATGTGGTTTGGAGTCTCTAGCGTATGAACTCAGCTTGATTCAACAAGATAAAAACTGCTGGATAAATTCAAGTATTAAATCTCCAGAAACGCCTAGGTCAAACTCTGCTTTTACATACAAAAGCCCGATCCTTCTCAGAATCGGGCCTCAATTTCAAATCTCAAATTTCTAAAGCCGTGGTTTGTGTCATCACAAACCACAAATTCTTTATTTCGTCAGCGGTTTATCCCGTTGCATTTCCACCATATCCACCGGAGGCGGCGTATTGTCTCCCAATAAATGCTGTACAAAGTAATCCCCCATTTTCCAGAAGAAGTACTCCGTCATATCCCCATAGCCATGTCTCTGATCTGGCAGGACGACCAATTCAAATCGTTTCCCCGCTTTGATTAGCGCGTTGGCCATTCGTGTAGTATTCGCAGGATGCACATTATTATCTGTACTGCCATGGGAAAGCATCAAGCGACCTTTTAGGTTCTTTGCCAATTCAGGATTCTTATCGATCTGGTAGATGAAAGTCGTGTCTCCTTTGGCATTGATCTGCTCTTTTACACCGTGATGCTTCTCAGACCACCAGCGGTTATATACGCTATTATCATGATTTCCAGCAGAGGAAACCGCAACTTTGAAAAAGTCAGGATAAACCAACATCGCAGCCGTGGACATAAATCCTCCTCCTGAGTGTCCGTGAATACCAACTTTTGATTTATCGATGAAATCGTAGCGATCAGCCAATTGCTCCACCGCAGCTTTTTTATCCGCCAAACCATAATCTCTCAAATCTCCATAACCATAATTATGGTACCACTTCGAGCGACCTGGGTGCCCTCCTCTATTGCCTAGCGTAATCACAACAAAACCAAACTGAGCCAAGCGATCAGTTCTGTCTAATCTGGCTGAGAATGCCTTGTCAACGGCTTCAGTTTGAGGGCCCGGATATACGTACTCGATGATTGGATACTTGCGGGTAGAGTCAAAATCAAACGGCTTATACATCACTCCATAAAGATCTGTGATTCCATCGTCAGCTTTGAAGGTAAACGGCTCCGGAAATTGGTAGCCTGTGGCAAAAAGATTGGAAAGGTCAACCGTCTCCAAGTCCATCACCTTATTTCCTGACTTATCTTTCAACACGGCAACGGGAACTGTATTCACTCTGCTGTAATTATCAACAAAAAACGTAGCGCCATCATTGATTTCGCTGGAATGGTTGAAGTCGCCTGAATTCAATAGGGAAATCGCACCTCCATCCAAGGTCACGCTATACAAATGCTCATAATATGGATCTTCGCCTTCTTCCCTACCATTTGCTACGAAATACAATTTTCTACCCTTCTCATCCACTCGAGCTACCCGATCCGTGTGAAATGCTCCAGAAGTCAACTGACGCTTGAAGGAACCATCTTTTCCATACAAATAGAAATGTCCCCAGCCATCCCGCTCAGACCACCAGATGATTTCATTGTCTAAAATCTCAGGCTTCAAGAAGTCAATATAAGAATTGCTACGCTCCTCAATTACCACTTCTTTTTCATTCGTTTTCAGATTCCATCTACAGATATCCACTCGCTTCAAATCTCTGGATGTAACAGCAAAATAAAACTCATCCATATCGCCGAGCCAAGTTACCGGTCGGAAATCATCGTCTCTTGAACTTTCTAGGGAATTGGAATTATACACGTTTAGTGACTGATCTTTAAATGTCCCAACTGGAAGATTAGACAGCTCTTCGGTATCAAATGAATAGTGCAGCAAATAAGTAATTGGCTGTTCCTTCTCACCAGGCATAGCATACTTGTAGGTTTCAAGTGTAGGCCGAGGATTCTTTGTGCTGTGTATCACCCAAAGATCTTTCACCTTGCGCTGATCAGTTCTGGTCATCACAAATTGCTTGGAATCCGAGCTCCAATAGGCTCCAGCTCGCTTTCTCTTATCCTTATTCTTCTCCGTCTCCTCGTTATCCTCACCTCTGCCGCTGGATCCATACTCGAAGTTTTCCTCGCCGTCCTCAGTCAACTGATGCTCCACGATAGTGCTGTCTTTTTCATCTTTCACAGCTTTCAGGAAGTTCTCCTTATCCATCCAGTAGAGGTTATTATGCTTCGCAAAAAGCACCTTGGAAGAATCTGGTGCTATGTTAGCCCAAGACAGACGCTCTGGATCTTTTGGAGCGTCTGTAATCTCGGTAAGTTGCTGATTGCCTATATCGTAATGAAAAACAAACGTCTTTTTCTCTAGGGAGTCCTTAGCGCTTTTGTTCTTCTCTTTGATTTCATCCCAATCCTTTTTTAACACTTCTTCAGTACCTTTTACTTTGAATTTGATCGTATTTTCATCTTCCAAAAACTTCAGATCCTCCAACTTCAAATGCTGGCCATCCACTGGATCTTTGGTGATTTTCATGATCTCCATTGCCAGTTTATCGGTGTCGAAAAGTTGGTTTTTGGTCTTGCGAACCGGATCCACGATGTACCAGTTTTTCCCATTGCTGGTTTCAAATTCGTACCAAAAGCGGTCAGACTTCTTTAGCCAATGTGGGTCAACTCGGGTTGAGAAAACCAGTTTTTTCATTTTCTCAGGAGAGAATCTAGCTGCAAGTTCATAATTACCCGAATAAACCTGCTCCTGGGAGAAGGCATTCTGAAAAAGTAATAAGAACGCAAATGCGAGTAAGGTGTGTTTCATAGTTGTTCTATTTGGGAAAACGAATCTAAATCAATCTTCACCCACTAGTCCAACCACTAGTATAAAAATCACCGGCGCATTCACGCAACTTCAGGAGCAATTGGCTTTTTAACCCAAATTTTTATTGTCAGAACAGGCTTTTTAATATGTTTTTAACACTGGGATTACATTAGAGCTAAAAACCTACGTAATCTTACTATTTTTTTAATAATCCACTGACACTGAGTTCAATTGGAGGTTATACCTTTCAACCAAAACCAATAGAGTGAAAACCCACTTCAAAACTATCGTCGTCTCTGACGTACATCTGGGCACTAAGGGTTCGAAAGCCAAAGAGATCGCCCGATTCCTCAAGCAGTACAACTGCGAAAACCTCATTCTCAATGGGGACATTATCGACGGCTGGCAACTCAAAAAATCAGGCTCCTGGAAAAGAAAGCACACCCGCTTCTTCAACAGGATTCTGAAAATGATCGAAAGTCACCAGACCAAAGTCTATTACCTGCGAGGAAATCATGACGATTTTCTGGATCAGATTCTCCCCTTCCAAATGGGAAATCTGTCGATTCAGAAAGACATGATATACGAAAGCCACGGAAAGAAATACTTCATCACCCACGGTGACGTATTTGACAGCATTACGACAAATCTTCGCTGGATAGCTTATCTGGGGGATATTGGCTACACGTTTCTACTTTGGCTGAATAGCGTGGTCAATCACTACCGCATTAAGCGTGGACTCCCCTATTTCTCCCTTTCCCAGTATGTGAAAGGAAAAGTAAAATCTGCCGTGTCCTACATCGATCAATACGAGGAGGAACTAGCAAAAATGGCGAAAGCTAAAGGCTGCGATGGCATCATCTGTGGTCATATTCACAAGCCCGAAAATAGAGACATCGAAGGAATCCACTACCTAAATTCCGGTGACTGGGTAGAAACAATGAGTGCCTTGGCAGAAGATCATGATGGGAACTGGCAGCTGATCTATTACAATGAAATTAACTTCAAAGAAGCAAAAGACGATAGTCTTAATCAGTTCTTCATTGGCAGGCCCGAGCCTTCAGTGGTTCCGTTTCGGGAAGTTTCATTTGAAGCTCCAAAAGATGATCTCGAACCACCTGCTTTCACTTCTATCCAATGAAGTTTGTATTCATAGTTCAAGGTGAAGGCCGGGGACATATGACTCAGGCCATTGCCTTTTCCAATATGCTCAAAAAACAAGGGCATGAACTGGCCGGAGTAATTGTAGGGAAAAGCAAACGTAGAGCGATTCCAGAGTTTTTTACCCGGGAAATAGCTGCTCCGATTCATTTGGTAGAAAGTCCAAATTTCGCATGCGACAAAGCTGAAAAGAAGATTTTGATAGGAAAGACTATTCGACAAAATCTTACTAAAGCTGCTACTTTTTGGCGAAGCCTAAAGGAAATTCATGAGGTAGTTCAAACCGGGCAACCTGATATCATCCTGAATTTTTATGATTTATTGGGTGGGCTTTACAATGGTATTTTCAGGCCAAAAGTGGAATATTGGGTGATAGGGCATCAGTATTTGATTCACCACCCCGAGTTTCAGTTTGCTCCCTCAAAGGGTCAGGACAAATTCTTTTTCAAGTTCAATACCCGGATGACAGCTTTAGGGGCTAGCCAAAAATTGGCACTTTCCTTCTACGAGTTGGAATCTACTGATCAAATCACGGTAGTCCCTCCCCTACTCCGGGAACAAGTCAAAAACCTAACTCCAACTTCCGGAGATTTTTATCTCACCTATATGGTCAATTCTGGCTATGGAGATGAGGTTATTTCCTTTGCTAAAGCAAATCCACAACTGAACATCCGCGCCTATTGGGACAAAAAAGATGCGGCTGAAACGGAGCAACGCTTACCCAATTTGAGTTTCCATAAAGTTCATGACCAAAATTTCCTGAGAGATATGGCCGCCTGCAAGGGGCTTGTGAGTACGGCGGGATTTGAATCTATTTGCGAAGCGATGTATCTGGGAAAGCCCGTAATGGTCATCCCTGTAGAAGGTCAATACGAACAGGCTTGCAATGCACTGGATACGGTACATTCAGGAGCCGGGATTGCTTCGGACAACTTTGATTTTGCCCAACTGGAAAAGATGATTCAGACAAAACCAATCGTTGAGAATTCCTTTCGCAACTGGGAAAGTCACTGGCCAGCTATTTTCCTTCAAATTCTCCCTGAAACAAAATTGACTGAATCAGATTTTATCCTGACTCAGTCATTCTCTTGATTTTATTAACCAAAACCTGCCAGGTTTATATGGATAAGATTTAATCTACTGTTTCAAGTTATCCTATCCAGAACGAAAAACCTGGCAGGTTTAACTAGCAATTGTTCAAAGCTCTTTGCTCTGGGGTGAGCTCAGATACTGCTTTGAATACATTCTTTCCATTTTCCTCTACGCGGTAATACGGGAAATTGACCATTTTGACTTGTCTCCTTTCCGGAGCACCCATTCTCAGGAATTTTAATTGAAGCTCATTGTATAGTAGGAACAAAGAGTTTCGCTCTTCCATGGACAGGGAGGCATCGTTTCGCCCTTTGTTACGCATCAATTCATATTGGTAAGAGACCTTTTTGTAGTCCTCTATCTGGTCTGCAGGAGTAAGCGGCGGAGGAGGTGGAGGATATTTTTCAAGCTCTTCAGCAGTCAGATCCTTTGCTAATTTGTAATATACTTCTCCATTCGACTCCAATTTCAAGTATGGTGCAAAAGGGGGAGACGGCTGGCAAAGTTTTGCCTTTTCGAAGAATGACATCTGATAATACATGCTGGCCAACTCGGAAAACATTTCTGTTAGCTTTTCCTGTTCAGCTTTATTCTTTTTTACGAAATGCGGAGCTTGATTTCGAAGTTCTTCGTAGGCTAACATGGCGAGGTTGTAAGATTCAAGATGTTCCTTTTCTTTGGCTGCTTGTATTCCCGGAGGCCATTTGTCTGCAGTTTCTACTTTCTGATCCGCAACAGGGTCACTACTTTGTTTGTCAGCGGGAACATGTTTTGATGGTTTAGTACCTTCCCATACTGATGGTTTAGTAGTTTCCCAAACTGATGGCAGTGGCGGGTGTGGTGGAGGTAATAAGTGTCGCTCAACGTCATTCAGTTCATCCCTTTTTTTATACTGTAATTCCCCATCCTTAATTAGCTTGACATAAGGTAAAATTGGTGTTTCCAAAGGACTATATTGATTACTAAAAAGTGCCCCTAATTCTGATCTTATTTCTTCACTAAACTGATATGATAACGCTGTTAATTCAAAAAACAACGCATCCATTATTGCCTGATCCTTTCTGGATTTATTGACATAATGAGGTTTGCTACTTCTCAGGCTTTCATATTCCGCAAATTTTTGAAAAAAGTAGTCTGCTGGATTAGCATAATTTGAAATATCCACCAAATAAATTGCAGCAGGAGTAATAGTAATCGATCCTTTTCCATTTTTCAGTTTTGTCACTTCTTCTACATATGACTCTGTGAATTGACTATAGCTCAAAGAAGGATCGCCATCAGGAGTGAAAAAGATGTGGGGAATTTTAGAATCCTCATTTTCCGTTTCATGCTCAAAAGAAGGTGTAACTGTACCATCTTCTTTTATTCCTGGAGGTGGCAAAGGTGGTGATAATAACATAGACCGCTCTTTATCTGTGAGCTCCGAGTAATTTTTAAAAAAATAATTCATTTGAACATCTTCTACTAGAAATCTAACCTCACTGTAAAGTCTAGCTTTCTGCTCTTCCTGTACTACGCCTTCTAAGTTTATTTCACTATGTGTTTTCACATAATAAACTTTTCTAATATCCAGATTTCTCAATACTGCCTGAAAATCACTCAAGTCTCCCATAGAAATTCCTGAATCAGTGATCAAATTAATCTTTACTGCATTTAGGGATTTTTTAGTCTCGCTTATCAGCTCCTTTACAGCGTCCAAGTCATAATTCTCATTTTCAAATAGAATTACTCCATCTGGCTTCAGCGTGAAAGTCAAATCAAAATCCATAGGCTCGAGATATTTTTGATTTGTATTGTTTACATACACTTCACTTTCATTTGTAGTATCATCGGCCTGAGCCGCAACTCGTTCACTGAAAAAGTAAACTAAAGCCCCCAAAATAGGAACCAAAGCAATCACCTTGATCCAGGTACTAGAATTCTTTGATTTTCTCTTCATCATTTCAAATCGTTTTTTGGTTAATGAAAAATTCAAACTGCTCGCTAAACCATATTTCTGCTCAGAAAGCATCATAGCAAGTAATTGACTTTCGTATTTCTCCAATGGAGTGCTGCGCAGAGCAATTTGGTCCGCTATAAATTCATGATTAAGCTTGATGCTAGCTTTGGCCCAATGCAAGCCTGGATGAAACCAAAATGGAACAAGCAAGGCTTCAATGAAAAGGTTATCCCAGCTGTGCTTTTCCTGAATATGGGTGGATTCGTGAGCGAATACAGCATCGGTGAACTTACCATCTTCTAAATCTGATTCTGCCACGAAAATATACTTGAGGAAGGAAAATGGAAGTGATTCTTCTTTCAATAAAACCAAGGTCTGGCCACGGTATTTAATCTTAATATTCCGTTGGATTTTATTCACCAGCACTTTGATATTTCTGGCGAACCGGAATAAGAAAACAAGCGATATCAGTCCATAAAGCCCAAAAAGAAGGTATTCCCAATTAAATTGAGATTCAGGCATTGCAGCAAACACCTGCTCCTGATTAAGATCCTGACTTGTTGCTTCAAAGGTAACAGGCTCAGTAATCAAGTCAGATGGATCAGCTTCAATGACACCTGGCTCAGAAATCACTTCCGTTGCAGAGAAGGCTATTTCTTGTGGAACTTCGATGGTATAAAGTGGAATTAAAAAGGAGGCAACTACCGAAAAAAGCAGAAAGAACCGGTTGAATCTATGCAATACTTCACGCTGCAAAAGTACTCGGTGAACCAGAAGCAACAGCAGCAAACAAGCTATGGATTTGAGTAAGTAAACGATCATTTTTTCTGATTTAGCTGGTCTTCGATAATACTCTTAAGATTTAACAACTCCTCTTCGGAGAGCTCGGTCTTTTTGGTAAAAAAAGACGCAAACTGTGATGGCGAATCATTAAAGAAATTTTTGATCAAGCCTTTCAGATGCTTTGAAAAATAACTTTCCTTAGTAACAAGCGGATAATATTCCCGCAATTTCCCATTCGCTTCATACCCCACAAATTCCTTGTCTTGCATGCGTTTCAGCAGTGTGGAAATAGTTGTGGATGCGGGTTTAGGTTCAGGATAGGAATCCATTAGATCCTTCATAAAAGCGCGTTTTAGCCTCCACAAATGATTCATTAGTTCTTCTTCAGCTCTGGATAGTTTCATTACCTTTGGGTTAAATTACATCTACAAATGTAGAATAATAAATCTCATCTACAAGTGTAGATTAAAATTATTGAAGTTAATTTCTGTGAAAGCCCTTCCTCGTGCATTCTAACAGATCTAAAAAAGAGGAGAAATAAATCAGGTTCAAGAACAGAAACATCCAGTTTTAGAAAATTCAACAATTAAACAGAAAGCAGGTTTAATTAGCAATTCAAAAAAATAACAGGAGTATTGGGTAACGGATTAGGGTTTATCAAGCTATAATTCATAGAAATTGATAATTTCGATAATTACCCCAAGAGAGAATATACATGTCAGCTGAAAATATACGATTACAAGAAGATAAGGACTTTACCAAACATTGGAAAAAATGGGGACCTTACCTCACTGAGAGGCAATGGGGAACTGTACGGGAAGATTACAGCCCTGATGGTTCGGCATGGGAAAATGTGACTCACGATGAGGCCAGAAGTAAGGCCTATCGCTGGGGCGAAGAGGGTATAGGAGGTATTTCTGATCATAAGCAGAAATTTTGCCTGGCTTGGGCCTTTTGGAATGGCAAAGATCCTTTCCTAAAAGAGCGACTCTTTGGTTTGACTGGCAATCAAGGCAATCATGGTGAGGATGTAAAAGAAGTCTATTATTACTTGGACTCCACTCCTACACACAGTTATATGAAGATGCTCTATAAGTATCCTCAAGCTGAATTTCCGTATCAGCAACTTTTGCAGGAAAATAATAAACGAAGCAAATTAGACCCGGAATACGAGTTGCTGGATACTGGGATTTTTGATGAGGACAAATACTTCGATATTTTTATCGAGTATGCTAAGCAGGACATAGAAGATATCATCGCTGTAGCTACTATTCATAATCGCGGTCCTGAAGAAGCTAAAATATGGGTAATGCCCACGCTGTGGTTTCGCAAGACCTGGTTTACTGGAAATGAGCCCTTTATGCCTAAACTCACCAAAACCGGGGATAACACAATAAAAGCATATAATCCCAAATCAGGCAATTATTCCATTACATTCGATGGGAATCCGGATTTGAAATTTTGTGATAACGAAACCAACAGAGAGCGAATTTATAACATCGGAAATGAGAAGAAATATCTGAAAGACGCGATCAACGATTTTGTTGTCAATGGGGATTCCAGTCACCTCAACCCTGCCAATAAAGGGACAAAAGCTGCTGCAATTTATGAGATTACGATTCCTGCCGGTGAAAGCAGACAGGTAAAACTCAGACTTCAGCATCAGGAGGAAGACAATCCCCTGGAAATCTGCGACACCTGTCTGGATCAGCGTAAAAAAGAAGCTGATGAATTCTATGGAAACCTTCAGGAACGGGTTACTGATAAGGATTTACTAAATATCCAGCGTCAGGCTTATGCAGGCATGATGTGGTCAAAGCAGTTCTACTATTACGACGTAGAACGTTGGCTGGAAGGAGATCCTGGCAGATATGTACCTCCGGTAATTCGCAAAAAAGGAAGAAACAGTAACTGGAAGCATTTACAGAATTACGATATCATCTCTATGCCGGACAAGTGGGAATACCCGTGGTATGCCGCTTGGGATCTGGCATTTCATTGCATTCCCATAGCACGGATAGATCCGGAGTTTGCCAAAGACCAGCTTTTGCTTCTGCTCAATGAATGGTACATGCATCCAAATGGGCAGATTCCTGCCTATGAGTGGAATTTCTCCGATGTAAATCCCCCTGTGCATGCCTATGCGGTACAGCGGGTTTATCAGATAGACAAAAAAGCAAATAATGGTGTTGGGGATCAGGAATTTCTAGAGAGAGCCCTACATAAGTTGATGATCAACTTCACCTGGTGGGTCAATCAAAAAGATAGTGATGGCAAAAACATCTTTGAAGGTGGATTCCTTGGATTGGATAATATCTCAGTGTTTGATAGAAGTCACGCACAAAAATATCATGGAAAACTAGAACAGGCTGATGCCACTTCCTGGATGGCCATGTTCTCTTTGAACTTACTCCGTATTTCTTTAGATCTCTGCGAATTTAATACAGTTTACCAGTTCACTGCAACCAAGTTTCTTGAGCACTTTCTCTACATCGCAGGTGCGATGAGCAACATTTCAGAGGAGCACATCTCCCTTTGGGATGATGAGGATAATTTCTTCTATGATGTCTTCCACCTTCCAGGCAAAGAGCCTCGCAAAATGAAAGTACGCTCCATAGTAGGGTTGATCCCATTATTTGCAGTAGAGCCAATTCGTGAAGACCTTTTCGATAAACTTCCTGAGTTCAAAAAGAGATTGGATTTCTTCCTTAGGGAAAAACCTAAACTGGCAGCATTGGTGTCCAGCTGGATCCAACCCGGTCATGATAGACGAAGATTATTTTCTCTTTTGAGAGGTCATAGGATGAAAAGCGTTTTGCAAAAAATGTTGGATTCTGATGAATTCCTCAGTGATTATGGTATCAGGTCACTTTCAAAATACCATGAGAAAAATCCATACTCCATGAAAATAGGTGGAGAAACCCTGTCCGTGAAATATACTCCGGGGGAATCGGACACAGTCATGTTTGGTGGCAATTCTAATTGGCGTGGACCGATCTGGTTCCCGATCAATTTCCTCCTGATAGAATCACTAAAGAAATTTGATTTTTATTATGGAGGGGATTTTTCCA
Source organism: Algoriphagus locisalis (assembly GCF_900116615.1). GTDB lineage: Bacteria > Bacteroidota > Bacteroidia > Cytophagales > Cyclobacteriaceae > Algoriphagus > Algoriphagus locisalis. The sequence goes on along the minus strand of NZ_FPBF01000009.1, from coordinate 203,451 downwards.
TCGAATATCCCACAGGTTCTGGTAAGTATATGACTATGGATATTATTGCCAAAGAATTGTCCCTACGCTGCATGAAAATCTTTATGAAGGACGAAAATGGAAATCGGCCGGTCTATGGCGCAAGCAATAAAAAATACCAAGAGGATCCCCACTTCAAGGATTACATACTTTTCTATGAGTATTTCCACGGAGATAGCGGAGCAGGTTTGGGGGCATCCCATCAGACTGGCTGGACAGGTCTGGTGGCGGAGATGATCCACAAGTATTATAAAATCAGAGAAGATCAGCACCATGATTCTACAACCCTTTTTAGAAGCTAATCGAATAGAAGCAGGATGTGATGAAGTTGGTCGCGGCTGTTTGGCAGGACCTGTGGTAGCAGCCGCAGTGATTTTGCCGGCAGACTATTCCAATCAGTGGATAAATGACTCCAAAAAGCTGGGCAAAAAACAACGAGAGGATCTGATCGAAGAGATCAAAGACAAAGCATCAGCTTGGCATATTGCGGAAGCGAGTGTGGCTGAAATTGATAAAATCAATATTCTGAATGCGTCATTTTTGGCTATGAGTCGCGCCGTTCAGGGATTAAAAATGCAACCTGAGCACCTGCTGATTGATGGAAACAGATGGAAATCCACTTTGACCATCCCGCACACTTGTGTAATCAAAGGCGATGGGAAATTTGCCAGCATAGCCGCTGCTTCTATTCTGGCAAAAGTTTATCGGGATAAATTCATGGAGAAATTGGCAGAAGAGTTCCCGCATTATGCCTGGGAGAGAAACGCTGGCTATCCCACCAAAGCCCATAGATCAGGTATCGAAGAGTTCGGAGACTGCATCTGGCATAGAAAGAGTTTTAAGCTAGTAAAGGAGCAGATGATTTTAGATCTGTAATTAATACTTACATCAATTCAAAACTTGTGCAATAAAAAAACCAACACCCTATGAACTGGATCTTGTTAATCATCGGAGGACTATTTGAGGTCGGTTTCGCCTCTTGTCTTGGGAAAGCAAAAGGAGCTACCGGAAATGCCGTCTATGGCTGGTATGCAGGTTTTATTGTTTGTTTGGCGATCAGTATGCTACTTTTAATCAAAGCTACCCAAACACTCCCAATCGGGACAGCTTATGCCGTTTGGACTGGAATAGGTGCTGTAGGAACTGTCCTTGTGGGGATTTTCGTATTCAGAGAGTCAGCAGAATTCTGGCGAGTTTTCTTTCTGTCCACTTTGATCCTATCTATCATCGGGCTGAAAGTGGTCTCGCCTCACTAACAAGCCACGTTATGAAGGGAGAGCGTCCAGGCTATCATCAACGATTTTCCCCTTGATAATTTCGCGTTCTGATCCTTTTGGCAGGATTTCGGATAAATTCAATCCAGCCAACATATCAGCTGTGCCTGTCCCCATTCCCATCACAGTTCTCATGGCATCTTGAGTAGATGCATCCAAAAAAGTGATAAGCTCCTTTGGCACATGATAAATATTCCCATTAGTCGGATTTGGGGCGGTGGGCACAAAAATGGTGTATAATTTATCTTCGATCTGATCGGTAATAAACCCGGTCATCATGGTGCCGGAGCGGAAAGGGTCTAGTAAAACAACCTCAGAAAAGGGAAGTTTTTTCAAGCCTACAAACTGATAAACTGTTTGATGGATCAGACTATACAATGGTAGTTTGGTAAGGTACTTTCGCTCAAAAACCTTAAAATAAACCTTGCCTACCTTATTACGGACGAGTAATCCTATCAAAAATATAAAAGCACAGAATATTGCAAGAGAAAGCACATTGATTAGCCAATGAGGTTCTTCAGTCCCAGGATCTAGCGCAGCACTCAGAGGTGCTACAATTCCGAAAATAAAATTAAATACTATCGAAAGCAGAATTAGAATAATAGTAAGCGGCAGAAGGATTAAAAATCCCTGAATCAAGCTATCTAGGATTATTCCTCTTCCATTTTTTTCTTCTACTACTATCGGACTTTTGGGATTAGGATTCATTGAATTTGAAAGATAGTTTCCAAAAGTTTCACGACCCCGAAATCAGGGATCGTGAAACAATGGTTGATTGGTGGTTAATGTGTTTTCCTGACAAATCAGGCTTTTCTCACTAGATGCATTACCAAGGAAATGACAAGCAATACCAAGAAGATGTAGAAGATGATTTGGGCAATGGAAGCTGCACCAGCGGCAATTCCTCCAAATCCTAACACGGCAGCAATCAAAGCGATTACTAAGAAAATTAATATCCAGCGTAACATAGTTTTTGTGTTTAGTGGTTCGATGGGAATAGGTTCATAATCGTACCAACTGTTAAAAAAGCCTTAAACATCGCTGACAGCTGAATTTGCACAGTTGGCCTACGCGAAATTGGGGAATAAAAGCCCCAAAATCAGCAACTTATCCTTTCTAAAAAAGCACATACCATTTTGGAAAAGTTGAAATTATTGCCTCTTCAGACCAGTTGCAAGTGATCCAAATACTACCAAGCAAAAAATAAGCTGTCAGAAAGTCTAACAGCTTATGCTAAGTGGTGATTAGCAACTACTTTTTCTATTTAATTTTTTCAAAAACCAGTCTTCCTGAACCTGGCTTACTGCTGATTGGCTCCAGTACCATTCTATCGCTGCTGATTTCAACAATTTTGGCTTTTCTCACCTCTTTTCCCGCCTTTATGGTCATAACATCCTCCATGCTGATTTCCACTTTTGCCTTCTTTTGTACCACTTCCTGTTGGACGTAATCTGTATATTTCAGGCTATCCCCAAGTACAAATTCATACACCGTGTTTTCGAGTCTATTGTTGATTTTGTACTCCAATCCCGCTCTCATCGCTGGACTTGCATTCTGATATTGCGAAGACTTTCTCAGCTCATCCATCGCATCAAAATGCACGAGTTGCCACGTACCAATAAGTTGTTCAAATTTAACCTGCGCCGTTTGGAGAAAAAAAGCCAACAAAAGAGTGGCGATAATTGATAATTTCATGCGTTATCTAAGGCAATTATATTGCCAAAAAAGGCTTAGAATATTAGACTTCAAATTTCAAATTCTCAACCTTTCCATTCAAAAAAGGTAGCCATTCCTCAGCCTGCCTTTCGGCATATTCAGAAAGGAAATAGGCTAAAGAAGGTTTAAATGGCTTTGTCTGCATAGTAAGCCCAACTTGCTCGGGAGTTTTATCGCCTTTCAACACATTACATCGATGACAGGCTGTAGTCAAGTTGGTCCAATTTGATTTGCCTCCTTTGGACCTCGGGACCACATGGTCTATGGTCAGTTGTTTTTTACTTCCGCAATATTGGCACTCTCCCCGATCTCTTCGAAAAAGGTTTACCCGATTTAATAAAACGCCCCGATAAGGAATGTTTTTATAATGATTCAGGCAAATGACCGCGGGATAGGCAAAACTTCGGCTAACAGTACGGATTTGAAGTAAATCATAAACAGAAAGACAGTTCGCCTTTTCCAATAGCAAGAGGACTATGGCTTTTTGCGGAGATACTACCGCAACGGGAGAATGATCTAAATTCAATACCAGTACCCGCTTTTCCATAATTAACTTATAATTGACCGAGTTTCCAGCTCCACCTCTTTATCCTTACTACTCCGTAAGTAAGTTTCCCATTCACTCAGATCCGACACTTTTATTTTATTATCCATCCAAAATACTTCTTCAGCTCCAAGATACAAGGCATAGTTGACTTGCTTCTTCTCTAACTGCCTGAAAATAAATAAATCACCTGGCAATACGCGCTCGGGTTCAATTTTTCTACCCGGAATTTTACCCGACTTCCAAGAATAGCCTGCAATGCTAAAAATCAATTCAAATCCTTGACGCTCATCCAATCCAAAAATACTTCTTCCTCCTGCTTGGTAGGGCGCATTGACATACTTGACGGCTATATCGATCAGCTGAGATCTGTCGGCTTTGATCGCATGACTGCGTACCGAGCCAGTGAAACCAATATGATCTTGCCAATTAAAAAGCTCCAAGTCAGAAAAGTGGAGCCTACTTCCAGGAAGCAAATAAAGATTAGTCCCTTGGTATTCGATGGCTGCGATAGGACTGGTGACTACCTGAAAGTCGGCATTTAAAAATTTGTAATAATCTGAGGCTGGAATTTCCTTGATCGTATGCGTGGTAATCCAGCCTTCCAGCCCGGTATCCTCGTGCAGTATTTTGAACCATTGCTGGTCAGAAGTCATCGCTATGGTCTGATAGCATTCGCCAAAAAGTAATTGCGTCACCAATGCCGAATCAAAAGTAGGTCTGCGGTAAAGCGGTAAAATGGTTTGCCTGCAGATCCCAAAAGCATCAATCAAAGGCCATTCTCCGGATTTCTCTTTTTGCATCTTTTTCTTTCAAGTCCTGTCGTTTGTCGTGCGATTTCTTACCTCGGCCTAGCGCAATTTCCATTTTTGCCATCCCTCGGTCGTTGATAAATATACGAACAGGAATGATAGTCAGCCCTTTTTCCTGAGACTTAGTTTCAAGTTTTTCGAGTTCCCGCTTGCTCAGCAGCAGCTTCCTGTCCCGGATCGCCACATGATTATAACTCGCTGCCATGGAATAAGGAGCGATGTGCATTTGACGCACATAGAGCTCTCCATCCAAGAATATGCAAAACGACTCAGTAAGAGAAACTTTAGACTCCCGGATAGACTTAATCTCTGTGCCCTTGAGCACCATCCCTGCTACATAAGTATCTATAAACTCAAACTCAAAGCGAGCCTTTCTGTTTTTTATATTGATGACTTTGTCAAACTTATTATCCTTAGCCATGCTTAGATTTTCATTTTTGCGAGAGGAGTGACATCCATAGATGAAAATTCTCCTTTCAGGTATTTAAAATGTGCTGCCATGGCAATCATGGCTGCGTTGTCAGTACAATATTCAAATTTTGGAATGTACAGGTTCCAGCCTTTTTGCGCGGCCAACTTCGTTAATGTCTCTCTCAAACCTGAGTTCGCCGAAACTCCTCCAGCGATAGCAACTTCCTTCACACCGTACTGCTTCACCGCTGCTTTCAATTTGATCAAAAGCATTTCCACCAGAGCGTATTGTATGCTGGCGCAGAGGTCAGCTAAATTCTCCTCAATGAATTTCGGGTTTTCTTTCAGCTGATCCCGGAGAAAATAAAGCACCGCAGTTTTGATCCCACTGAAGGAATAATTCAATTCCGGCATTCGGGTAATCGGAAACTGAAAGGCTTTTGAATTTCCTTCCTTGGCATATTTATCAATAAGCGGTCCACCGGGATAAGGCAAGCCAAGGAGCTTGGCAGTTTTGTCAAAGGCCTCACCTACTGCGTCGTCTTGTGTCTCTCCTATTACCTCCATATCGAGATGATCTTTGACCAAAACCAATTGGGTGTGACCACCGCTCACAGTCAGGCAAATGAATGGAAAATTAGGTTTGGGTTCTTCAATAAAATGCGCCAAAATATGGGCATTCATATGATTCACTTCGATCAGCGGGATTTTCTTGGCAAAGGCAAAAGCTTTTGCGAAGCTCACTCCTACTAAAAGAGAACCCATCAACCCGGGGCCACGGGTGAAAGCCACCGCAGAAAGCTGATCCTTAGAGATTCCAGAAGATAAAATAGCCTCCTGAACCACGGGAATGAGATTTTCCTGATGTGCACGCGAAGCAAGCTCTGGAACTACTCCCCCATATTTTTCGTGAACGGATTGTGTGGCGACAATATTATTAAGTACTTTGCCGTCAGCTATAACAGCCGCAGATGTCTCGTCACACGAGGATTCAATTGCTAGAATAAAGATATCGTTGGTACCCATTGGAAAAGAACGCGAAAGTTAAGGATTTTTTGCACAAAGCGTTTCGGGTAATACTTTGGATCGTCTTTTCATTGATTATGTTTTTTATCGTAGTGGCGCTGAGTTTACAGGTCACTTGGGTTCAAAATAAAGTAGTAAACGCTGTAACAGGGATTCTCAATAATAATTCAGATTTCCACACAGAGATCGGAAAGATCCGACTTACCTGGTGGGACGCTCTTGAGTTAGACGATGTGATCATACGCGATCATCGGGATAGCCTGATGATTGGCGCCAAGAAGATCAACGCCGATTTTGAATTGCTGTCACTCATTCCTCCGGGCATCACCACCATCAATGCCGTCAGGATGGAAAATGCCAAATTGCATATGCTAACCCACGAGGGTGATTCGGCGATGAATATCAATCTCTGGGTGGAAGAGCTTTCCGAAATGTTCAGCACCGGCAGTGCTAGTTCTGGCCCCACTCAATTTAAGATTAATACAGTAGAGCTCAGAAACTCTGAAATCTTCATTGTCAATGAAATTACAGATGCGATCACCAAAGGACTGGATTACAACAGACTACGCTTTGCAGACATTACGCTGAATGCTTCTGATTTTTACCTGCAAGGACCTGAGATAGGTGCCAATATCAAAATGCTGACAGGCACTGAGCTGACCTCGGGATTTGAGATCATGGAGCTCAAAACCAATATGAAATATGGGCCAGAGTTTATGGAGTTTGACCAACTCAGTCTCAAGTCGGTCAATAGCCATATTAAAAATTTCCTTCGTTTTGAATACGCTACTCCGGCAGCCTTTTCCAATTTTTCGGAAGAGGTGGTAATCATTACCAATCTAGATGAAACCAAGCTAGACTTGGGTGATTTAAAGCTTTTTGCTCCAGGCCTGCCTAATATCGATGATCAAATCTACCTATCGGGCAGGGTAGCTGGGCCGGTTTCGGATGTGAGATCAGAGGAACTTTTGCTCAGAATTGGAGAGAAAACAGCGATTTTTGGCGCATTTAGGCTAGATGGTTTACCTGATTTAGATGATACGTATATCAACCTTTCGCTAAAGAATTCCACGATTTTAGCAAAAGATCTCGCCCCCTATCTACCAGAGAATATTTCCAAGGAAATCAACAAATTCAACACAATACGGCTCACCGCTGACTTTGCCGGGTATTTGCATCGCTTTGATACCAATGGTGAGTTCAAAACTTCTATTGGAGATATCACTGGAAGGGTAAGTTTTGATAGAGCAGATGGACTTCCGACGACGGTTTCCAATCTAACAACTCAGAATCTAGACTTAGGGATAATTGCCGAAAACCGGGACTTATTCCAAAAGGTAAGCCTCAAAGGACGCATCACTACCACCGGAAATTCCACCGCGAATCTACTGCTTGATGTAGATGCCGACGTGAGCAAATTTGGATTCAAAAACTACCAATACACAAATATCAAAACCGATGCAACTTACGGGCGTGACCTTTTTAGAGGAAACCTGGCGGTAAAAGATCCAAACTTTAAGATCAACGCCAACGGTGAGGTAAACCTTCGGCAATCTACTGATTCGGTTAGAATGAGTTTACAGATTGACACAGCATTTTTGGATCGGTTGAATATTACCGAGAAAGCCACTTTCATCAGTGGAAACCTGGATATAGACGTGAAGGGAATAAAACTGGATGATATTCAGGGCATAGCGCGGTTCCGCAATATTCAAGTTGGCTATGAGGATAGATTTTTGGACGTGGGAAGCTTCAATTTCCAATCCCTTTTTGCCGGAGGCACCAGAACGATGTCCATCAATTCGGATTACTTAGTGGCAGCAGCTTCGGGGCAATTTAATCTGGAGCAAATGGGCAGTGATTTGGATATTTTGCTACAGCAATACATAGCCATCATCCTAAATGAAGAACAGCCTATAGCAGATCTGGAGCGGAATTTCTCCGAGAATTACAACCTGGATTTGAACCTCCGCCTGATCAATATCAACCCAATTGTCCAGCTTTTAGAACCAGATTTGAGTCTTTCCAAAAACATGGTATTGGAAGGAGCATTCTATCAAACGGCAGAGAATACGGTCTTTAACTTTTTCACCAGTATCGATACGCTGAAGTATAAAAACAACACGGCAAAAAACATCAATATAGATTTTAACACCTCAAAAATCATCAACAGCCAGGACATCCTTGCTTCCTTTTATGTCTATTCGAAGAGCCAGGAACTTGGCAAATCCATTCAGTTTACCAACTTCGGGTTTGAGGCAATTTGGGATCAAAATGAAATGGATATTGACCTCACCCTAGATCAAGATTCTACTCAAAGCGCCGCCAGAATCAATGCAGTAGCAAAATTTTCTACTCAAAACACCCAACTCGCATTTGAACCATCCTCCGTAAAAGTGCTTGATCGGGAATGGAAGTTTGACTCACTTAATCTCATCACGATTACTCCGGGGTTAATTCAGGTTGATAGCCTTAAGTTATTCAATGAAAACCAGTCAATTTCACTACAAGGTACTGCTAGCAACAAGCCTGAAGATAGATTAAACCTAATGGTTAATAATGTAAATATTGACCTCCTTAACACCCTGTTTCCTCAAGACTTCGATGGCACTGCCAATGGGATGATTTCCTTTGAACAGCTCTTCGACACTCCTTTGATTCAAGGAGAATTCAAATTGAATGAGTTTGCTATTAATAAGTTTCCTATAGGCGATATGTCCGCGACTGCCAATTTGGATCTGGAACGATTGCAGGTTTCATTGACCAATGTAAATCAAGGTAAAGAAACGATCAATGTTGGTGGATATATTCTGACAGAAAATCAAGAAATGAATATGCAGGCTTCTTTGAATGAAGCAAGTTTGGTAATTCTTGAACCATTTTTATCCAATTACCTATCTGGATTGGGTGGTAGTATTTCAGGTAATATGGATCTGACCGGTACCATGGCAAATCCTCAACTAGAAGGAACCGGAAGACTGAATGATGGGCGATTGACTGTAAATTATCTCAAAACCACCTATTTACTCAACGGTAATGTTCTTTTCAGACCTAATCAGATCAGCCTACAGCAGGTAACTATGAAGGATCTTTTCGGGAATCAGGCAACCCTCACGGGTGGAATCAATCATCAAGCCTTCACCAATATTCGCTTGGACATCAGCGCCAACATGAACAACCTTCAGGTGATGAATACGACGGATAGAGACAATGAGACTTTTTACGGAACAGCCTTCGTCTCAGGGACGCTGGAGGCAATCGGGACTTTAACGAATTTGGATATCAATGCGAGAGCTACCAGTCAGCCGAACACAAGAATCTACATTCCATTAACCAGTAGCAATACGCAGGCTCAGGAAGACTTCATCCACATGATCAACATTCAGGACACCGTGAGGATTCAACAAATCGCTGAGGAGATCAATAGATTGGAAATAGAAAATGTGAGAATGAATTTCGTGCTGGACATCACACCAGATGCCTACGCCGAGATAATTATCGATCCTAGAACAGAGGAAGGAATATCCGGTCGAGGCCGGGGAGTATTGACGATGAATGTAGATACGCAGGGAAATTTCACCTTGAATGGCACCTACGAAATCACCGAGGGAATGTATAATTTCTCTCTTTATAATGTGGTGAAAAAGCAATTCAGCATCAAACCCGGAGGCAGAATAACTTGGTACGGAGATCCATACAGTGGGATAATGGACATCTCCGCAGAATATATTGAAAATGTTTCTTTGCAGCCTTTGCTACTCAGCTCTGTAACACAGACTACGCAAAGCTCCACCACTAGTCGAAGATATCCAGTCAAGGTATTATTGAACCTGGATGGTCAGTTGCTTTCCCCTGATATCAGTTTCGGATTTGACTTTTCTGAATTCCCCTCCAGCGGAGAAACTCAAACGACAATTTCTTCCTTCCAAAACAAGATTGCCAATGATGAACAGGAGATGAACCGTCAGGTTTTCTCGGTGATCATGACAAGATCATTTTCTCCAGAAGGTCAATTCTCTGGTGTATCCAATATTTCTTCCAGTTTGGGACAATTGCTTTCCTCCCAACTCAACAGCTTTCTTGGTCAGGTGGACAAGAATCTCGAAGTAGATTTGGACGTGGCCAGTCTGGATCAAAATGCCTTGGAAACCTTCCAACTTAGTGTGGCCTACACCTTCCTCGACGGACGCCTTCGGGTTTCAAGAGATGGGGGTTTTACGAATAACCAAGGAAATGCCAGCGCTTCATCAATCATCGGAGATTGGCAGGCAGAATATATGCTTACCGAAGATGGGGTTTACCGAATTAGAATTTTCAACAGAAACAATTTCAATACGTTCACCTCACTATCGCTTTCGGAAAATGTATCCACCTATGGTGTTGCACTCTCTCAGAGCGTTTCTTTCAACTCTTTCTCCGAGCTATTCAATAAAATCACGAGAAAGAAAAAAGAGAAACTGATCATCAATGATACGGATGATTTCCTTCGCTATCGGTTTGAAGACAAAGAAGAATGGAAACCAATCCAATTAGACAATATCGAAGAACGACTAGATTCTCTGAACAGAGAAAGAACCTTTAGAATGATTAAAGAAGGGGAGTTTTAAGGTTTATTTCCAGCAGATATACGCTGAAAACTATCGCTGATCAGCGCTGTTTCTTTTGAAATCGGTCTGTAATCTGCCATAATCTGTGTTCTTTTCTGCGTACATCTGCAGGAAAATGCTTCTAGAGGAAAATTTTCTAAACAATCATCCCATTTACCCTATTACACTAATAAAGTTCCAATGAAGAAAATTAGTATTTTTTGGTTTCGGAGAGACCTAAGATTAGAAGACAACCACGGACTATTCCAAGCTCTAAGTGAAAGTGAAAACGTGTTGCCACTTTTCATTTTTGACAAAAATATTCTCGAAAAACTCGAAAATAAGTCAGACGCGAGGGTGGAATTTATACATGATCAGATCAGCAAAATTCATCAGGAATTAGAAAAGAAAGATTCCTCCATTTTGATAAAATATGGAGACCCTGAAGCTGCTTACAGGGAACTCTTGAGTGAATATTCCATACAGGCTGTTTACACCAATCGAGACTATGAGCCATATGCTAAAAGCCGGGATAAAAAGATAAAGTCCTTGCTTGCAGACAAGGATATCCCATTTCATAGTTTCAAAGATCAACTGATTTTCGAACCGGGAGAAATCCTAAACGGATCAGGGGAATTCTATAAGGTCTTCACTCCATTCAGCAAAGTCTGGCTGAGTAAGCTCAGTCCCAAAATGCTTGAAGGGTACAAACCCATGCATTGGAAAAACCTGTATCAAACCTCATCTTTGAATCTACCAACTTTGAAGGAAATTGGATTTGAAAAAAGTGAAGTTACCATTCCATCAAAAACTGCGGATGAAGAAGTCATTTCTCATTACAACGAAACCCGTGATTTCCCAGCCAAAAACGGGACTTCCAGACTAGGAATCCATCTTCGCTTTGGCTCCATATCAATCAGACAGCTAGCGCAAAAAGCCAAGGAACTCAATGCCACTTACCTTAATGAATTGATCTGGAGGGAGTTTTACATGATGATTTTGGCATACAATCCCCAAGTGGTGGACAAAGCTTTCAAACCCGCCTACGATCAGATCCCTTGGAGAAACAATGAGGAAGAATTTGCTGCTTGGTGCCAAGGAATGACCGGCTACCCAATCGTGGATGCGGGAATGCGCGAACTCAATGCCACGGGCTACATGCACAATCGTGTACGGATGGTTGTTGCTTCTTTTCTCACCAAACACCTGTTAATTGACTGGCGCTGGGGAGAAGCTTATTTCGCAGCGAAACTTCTTGACTTTGAATTGGCCTCCAACAATGGTGGCTGGCAATGGGCTGCAGGTACTGGCACAGATGCTCAGCCTTACTTCCGCGTTTTCAATCCCAGCTCCCAGCAGGAGAAATTCGACAAAAACTGGAAGTACATCAAAAAATGGATTCCTGAAATAAACTCGGATAAATACCCAAAACCGATCGTAGATCATAAATTTGCAAGGCAACGTGCAATCGACACCTACAAATCAGCCCTGAATCAATGAATATCGGAGACCGAGTAAGACTACTACATGGAAACGAAGAAGGAATCATCCGAAAAATTTCCTCCAGTGGTAGAATGCAGATAGAGATCGAGGATGGTTTTATCATCCCTGCTCTCAAATCAGAATTGGTGCTAATCCACGAAACGGAAAAACAGCATTTTGGTGAAAAGCCGGTAGAGGAAAAAGAAATTGACACTCCCCTTCCCATCTCTGGCCCAAAGGATCAGGGACTTTACCTCGCTTTTCTCCCTATCAACGACCAGAGTCTCAGTCTTTACCTGATCAATGACAGCCGCCAGCCTTATTTGGCTCATGCTTCGGAAGTGTTTGGCCCCAACCAACGCACCTTACTGGCCGCAACCCTAAATCCCGGTGAAGCAAAGAAGTTCGATGACAGACTATTGAAAGAAATGGACGAATGGCCGGCCTTTTTGCTTCGCTTTATTCCTATTCATAATACGCTGGAGAAAGCAATTCCCGCCTTTGAGCGACAGCTGAAGATGAAACCAACTCAGTTCTTCAAGCATCTCAGCAAGGCACCCCGACTGGATAAAACAGCTTACATTTTTGCCCTAGAGCAAACTACCAAGGAGTTGGATATTCGGGCTCTCAATCAGGAACTTGGTGAGATTTCCCCCAAATCAGAAGTCACAAAAGCTGTAAAACCAGCCAGATCAATTGATTTGCACATTGAAAAGCTGGCGACAGACCCCAAGGGAATGAGCAATTCGGAGATGCTTCGGGTGCAGCTGGAGACATTTGAGAGGAATCTCGATCAGGCGATCGCTTCTGGAATGGACGAAATCACTTTCATCCACGGCATAGGAAATGGCGTGCTTCGCAAAGAAATTCACAAGCGCCTGAGTCAACTCCAAAATATTAAGTACTTTCAGGATACTCAAAAAGATCAGTGGGGCTACGGTGCCACGCTGGTAAGAATTTCCTAATCTATGCAGGCAAAGGTATCCCCTGTCTTTCATCTTTTCGAAGCTCAGCATCAAGAAGCCAAGGCACTGTTTTTGGTTTTGGGAAAGCAGATCAAGTCAAAGAAGGCTATAGAACTTCTTGGGAAAATGGACTTTCTGGAACTCTATGCAGACTTGATGGCTAAGGTTCACTTTGATATTGAAGGATTGAATTTCAATATTTTCTCTGATTTCAAACAAATGAAGAGAAGTCTCAGAAAGATCCATCATTTCAAACTGGCAGAAAAAAGCCTCAATGACCGGGAGCTGAAACTGGGAATAAAATTCAATGGTTACAGAATTCATCTGGATAAATACAAAAAGCAGATTTACACAGAAGCTTTTGATCTAATCGTGGGCAGCACGCTGAAAAGCTGGGATGATTTTCACGACAAGGCCCTAAAAGCCAGCAGGGGCATCAAACCATTGACCGTAAACACAGCTGTCAATCAAATCATCCAGGAAGAGTTGGAGTTTTTTCAACAGGATAAAAAAGGACCTATGGACAGTAAGGCCCTGAAAGATACCTTCGAAGGATTGCGCACGATCATCATGCTGGAAAACTTGCTGATCCACCTGGGCTTCAATCCGATTTTTATAACCTCCATTCACGAGGAAATCGCTGCCCTAAAAGACAACTTAAAGCCTTGGTATTCCAACCAACTTTCCCTGCAATCCCTTACCCACTTCCTGAGAGATAAGCCCGAAGCAGGAAAAAAATACCTGGACTGGCTCAAAGAACTCAAAGAACAGAAAATCAACCTTGCATCTCAAGCCGAGAAACATGCTCATGGGTTATTTGAGAAGATATTGAGGTGATCAAAATACCATAATCTAGATTTACTTTTAACTCTCTTTTGTCAACGGTTCTCAGCATTAAAATTGTAATTCCATCTTCAGAAGTCTTGTATTCGTACGGAACATTGGATTGAGCTAGCCAGAGATAATGCAAAGACGTCTTTTTAAGTTTACGCTTAGCAATAGAAAATGAATTGCCATCTAAATCAGTTGCTATTTTGCGTCCCGCTTTATAAATAGTAAGCAGAGGGAGTTCCTTGTAATACCAATTTTCTACGTAAGTGAAGTATTGACCATCATCAGAAAGTTGACCTGTTGGTTTACCCGAATAGTCATAGTCAGATTCCCATATCAGGGCTTTTATACCACTTCCAAGTTTGTAAACTTCAATTTTCCAATCTGTTTTCCAGTCTGGTTTATCCACTGAATCTGCGACAGGTGAAATAACTGCTTTAAACTGCTTATTTTGAGAAAGAACTTCAAATCCACACCAACATACTCCGTTTGCATTACTGAACTGAGCTATGAATAATGAAACGACAAAAATGAGTATTTTCTTCATGCTATAGATGTTTAGTGATTTACTCTTACAAAAGTGATAATTTAATATACTAAAAAGCTAATTGGATTACCAAAAGCACATTGGAATATTTACACTAGATGGATTTTCTCACATCCTCCAAATCTCCAAAATATCCCTTAGCTTAGCGGACTTTACACTCAATTCAAACCTATGGATACCTCACACAAAACCTCATTCCAGTTTATCAGCGAACCTTCTGACATCAATTTCGGTGGCAAAGTCCACGGTGGAGTGGTGATGAAGTGGATCGATCAGGCAGCCTATACCTGCGCCCGAACCTGGTCGGAGTCGTACTGTGTGACCGTCTATGTGGGTGGTATCCGATTTTATAAGCCTATCAATATCGGCGATGTGATCAAAGTGGATTGCGCTGTGATCTACACGGGCAGCTCCAGCATACACATCATGGTTGAAGTCTATTCCAGAGATTTTGGTCACAAAGAGTTTGAGAAAAAAACCCATTGCATCATCATTTTTGTATCCGTGGATGAGCATGGCAATCCCCAAAAAGTGAAACCTTGGATTCCTCAAACCGACCAAGAAAAGAAACTGGAAGAATATGCCACAAGACTAAAATCTCTCCGTGAAAATATCCACAATGAAATGAAGCCTTTCTTCAATGAGTAGATTTGGAGTGAAAAGTGGCAAGAGTTAGGATGCAGTCGCAGTGATCATTACTAAAAAAAGCGAATTGTAACCTAAAGACCTTCGAGGTTTTGAAAACCTCAAAGGTCATCTATCCATCAATTATTCTGAATATCTCCTTTCATCTCCAAGCTGTTTCCTTCTTTGATTTTTTGAAGAAATAAATCCTCTACATAAAATTGCCAATCTGCAAACTTAATCGCCTGATTAGCCAAATGCACGTGATGGTCTTGATCCAAAATATAATCATCAGGTTTGTCCAGCACTCTGGTCTTGCCATAGACTTTTTCTAAATCAGCCAACTGAATTTTCCATTCTTCTTCCAGGTTTAGCAACTTTTCTTTAGCTGCCTCTCTTTCCTCATCAGTTTTCGCCAGATCCCATTCAGACAATAAGAGCAACGATTTGTTGCTAAATTGAGTGACTTTGGCTACTTGCTCATACACTTCGAGTCTATATGTATTTCTCAGAGCTGCTTTTTTGGATGCTGATATTTGATGTAAAACCGAGTCCACTGCCAACTGATATTCCTCAACTTTGGCCAGTTTTTCTGCATTCTTTTCAGTCCATGCGCCAGGATTATTTGCCTCCGGCAAAGCTAAAACAGCATCTTGCAAGGGATTCTCCAACCTTCTAATTCTATTTCGGTCATTGTTATCCAGCAACGCATTTTTCCAAAACTCCACAGGCCCTTCCAGATCGTTGATAAATGCATATTCCTCTGAAGCTAATTCCGAACCGAAAGCCCGTTGTCTGTAAGCGGCATGAAGTTGATCTGAGTTGCGCTTATTACCTGCCCAGGTGTATTCAGCAAAAATCGCAATCCCACGGGCATACAGTTCAAAGTGTGGAGAATCATCATCCCAAAGTGTCAGAAGCAAGCCATCCGCTTTATTGTCAATTGAGAGTAAGGCAAAGTCACGAATATTGGCCGTGTTACTTTCCTCCAGCGGCATCAGGTTCCAGCGAGTTTGACCTGCCGTGGCTCCCATCACTTGGAAACCATGATCGGTAAACCACCGCATCGCTCGGTTGTTACCAATCGTTTCAGGCATGCTATAATTCCAGCGCATATACACACAATTCTTTGGAAACATATCCACATAGGTATTGAGATTGGGTTCGTTTGCAGTCCAGATGCTATCGACTTGGGCAGCAGATAGATTTCTATTGAAAATAGAACCGTAAACCCCGGCATTTTTCAAAGGCATATCATCCCAAAAAATCGGTGTTAAGCCTTTGCTCTCTGCATATTCACTCACTCTATTGAGCCAGATCAACTGCAGCTCAAGTGGAGATTTTCCACTTCCTCTTCCTGTGGTATGAACTTCATCTCCCCCTACGTGCAAATATTGAGCATGGGGAAAAGCCGCAAGTGCGTCAGTGTAGAGATCAAATTGTACCTCGTACGTTCGCTCATCGAGGGGATTAAAGGCCCAATCACTTGCTGGATCATCCCGAAGATCCTTGTAATCCTCATGCTTTAGAATAAAGGATGCATGCCCCAGTCCTTGCACCAAAGGCGAAATCCGGATATTTCTCGCCATGGCATATTCACTTAGCTCTTTCCATTCTGCTATAGACCAAGCATCTGAAGAACCTACTTTAGGCTGCTTATCAAAAGCCAGTTTATCTTCTATTTCCAGTATAATCCCATTGATTTTCTGTTCGGCCAATTCATCCATCAATTCATAGTAATACTCCTTCTTTTCCAGGTGATGCTTGACGTCGAGGTGCACAGCACGATAGTTAAGCGCCGGTTCGTCTTTTATAGAAATCAAGGGTAGTGCTGCTTCCTGATCCAAGGCATCCTGCACCAATTGACCCAAGGTTATTAAACCGTACCAAAGCCCTTCCTCAGTAGCTGCAAAAACATCAATATGCTCTTTAGAAATCTCAAGAATATACCCTTCAGGTGCTAAATCAAAGGTAACTTCTAAGGTCAGAGAAATATCGCTTGAACCTGGCAATGAATTACCAGAGATAAAATCAGCTTTGGCTTGCTGGACAAACTCGTCAATCTCTGTGGGCGAAACAGAGGAAATCCCTGAGATTTGTACGGATGAAGGACTTGGCAATAGCTCGAAGCTTCCTGCCTTTTTAGGCGTAGAGTTGCAAGATGCCAGCACTACTAAAACTAGTACTAGCTTGAAAACAGTAAATAATCGCATGTAAAGAGGATATTGGGTTAAAAGAATTTTGAATAGCTAAAATACCAAATAATCAAAGCCCAAAAAGCCGTTCAGCAAACAATTCAAAAGCTAATCCAGCTTCGGGCTTTAATATTCCCTTTTTTTCCCTAATTTTTAGGTTGAAGGTTTGTAACTATTTTGTTCAAGCTCTTTTACCAAACCCAACCTAACCTAGAATGCTTACATTATTGATTATCCTTTTTGCCTTGGCACTGATTCTACTTGCCATAGTCAAATTTGACATCCACCCATTTCTTGCGCTTTTCTGCGGAGCCATCCTCTACGGCTTGCTATCCGGAATGTCCGGTGAGTTAATCTTACAATCTATTTCTGAGGGTTTTGGTGGGGTTTTAGGAAGTATAGGGTTACTCATTTTACTTGGTGTTATGATGGGCACTTTTCTGGAAAAAACCGGAGGAGCAATAGTTATTGCTGAGAAAATCCTCTCCTGGATCGGTGAAAAATCGATAACGCTTGCCATGATGATTTCGGGCTATATCTTATCCATACCAGTATTCGGAGATAGCACCTTTATCATGATGAACCCCATCAGTAAATCCCTCTCTTTAAAAGGAAAGGTGCCTTATGCAGCTACTACAATTGCATTGGCTCTCGGTGCCACTGCTTCTCACTCCTTAGTACCTCCTACTCCAGGACCAATTGCGACTGCTGGTATTTATGACGCTGATCTTGGGATGATTATTTTCTATGGCCTAATCGTGAGTTTGACCGCCTTGATTCCAAGCTATATTTTCGTAAAAAAAGTGGCTTATAAAATTCCTTTGGTACCAAAAATGGCTGTGAAAACTGAGGAAATTGATGCTAAAAACAGACCCTCGGCCTTCGCTTCTTTTTTGCCTATCATCGTCCCGCTGATTTTAATCATAACCGCATCTATTGCCAAATACCCTACAAAACCATTTGGGGAAGGCGGATTTTACACCTTTATCCAATTCGCCGGAAGCCCGGTGATAGCCTTATTATTAGGCTCTTTTATGGCTTTTACTTTACCAAAGAAATTCGATGCTAAGTTACTTTCATCTTCCGGCTGGATAGGCGAAGCAATATTGATAGCTGCACCTGTGATTCTGATTACCGGGGCAGGCGGTGTTTTTGGGAAAATGCTTCAGAATTCAGGAATTGGGGACCTGGTAAGCTCAAGTATGAGTGGGGCAAGTTGGGGGATATTCCTTCCTTTCCTGATTGCTTTTGCGCTGAAAACGGCCCAAGGTTCTTCGACAGTTGCCATGATCACCACAGCATCGATTATAGCTCCTTTGCTCGGTTCACTTGGTCTAGACTCAGAGAGCATGCGTGTATTCGCAGTCTTGGCTACAGGAGCTGGAGCTATGGCAATTTCCCATGCCAATGACAGTTTCTTTTGGGCAGTCACCCAGCTTTCAGGTCTATCGATTAAACAAGGTAATCAGACGCATAGTCTAGGAACGTTGATTATGTCGCTCACTGCGATCAGTGTGATATATCTGATTACGCTGGTGGTGAGGTAATGTGTATTCAAACAGAGAATAGAAATGGAATAACCTTATGAAAAAGACACTCTTACTTCTACTCCTTACCCTTTCTTTCACCTTTTTTTCACAAGCCCAAATCCTAAAAAAACCTATTCCTGATAAACTGGTTGTTCTCACCTTTGATGATGCTCCGGCAAGTCAGTATTCTGTAGTTGCGCCCTTATTGAAGAAGTATGGATTTGGCGCTACATTCTTTGTCTGCGAGTTCCAGCCCAATTATGCCGATAGTGCTTTGTATATGAATTGGCGTCAAATTCAGGAATTAAATCAAATGGGATTTGAAATCGCAAATCATACACATACTCACGCCAATGTCAGCAAACTTTCCCAGGCAGAATTCAACGCTGAGCTCAGTTACATAGAAGCCAAATGTGATTCTCTTGGCATTTCATCCCCTACAAACTTTGCCTATCCAGGATATGGCTTGAATGCAAAAGCCTTGGAATTTTTGGAGCAAAAAGATTATGTATTCGCTAGAGCCGGAGGAAGCAGAGCTTATGATCCATTGAGTGATCATCCCTATTTGATACCTAGTTGGGCGACTGATGAAAAGAACAAAGTGGAGATCATGAAAGCTTTTGAGCAAGCTAAAAATGGAAAGATTGTCATCTTGACCATTCATGGTGTACCTGACATCGAACACCCCTGGGTGAATACGCCTCCGGAGCTTTTCGAAGAATATTTAGAACTTCTCAAAAAAGGTGGATTTACAGTAATTTCCATGAAAGAGTTGGAGAAATATGTAGCTTCTAAAGCTGCAAAAAAAATCATCAAAGCGGATTTCAACAAGAGATCGAAAAACTAAAAAGATTAAAAGGCACATTTTTAGATTTTTAAAACAACCATGATAACATCATTATTATTGCTATTATTGACTAATCAATCAATTAATTAAAGTGAACCCCTATTCATCTTAATGAAAACCATCTAGTTGAATAAATAAATGAACTTTTACGAATGAAGGTTTACATAGATCCGTCAAGTGACATCTTATATTCTTCCTATTATATCAAGGGTATAGAAGAGCTTTTTGGAAAAAAGAACATTAAGTTTTCGAATAACTATTTTCGAGACTTTAAGCACAACAATCATTTCTTCGCCTTAGTCTTAAAAAGCAAAGATGCTGAGAGAAAAATCATTATAGATTTTGCTGATTCGGAAGAAGTAGATATTATTGCTTTGAATTGGGCAGACACCTATGCCAAGATCAATAAAAGTGATATTGCCTATCCAAGCCCTGAAAAGATCATAGCTATAGGCCCGAGCTTTGGCATCCACATTTATTCTTTTTTTAAAACAGGATATATGGCAATTAGTAATTACCTGAAGGCAAGTTCTAGAATCCCAAACAAGAGACGGTTTTTCTCAGATTACAAAGCACAATTAAATAGAATGAGCATAGATGAATATTATCCCAACAAAAATGTTAACAACTATGTGTTTTTTGCGTCATCTCTTTGGAAGAAAGAAAAGAAAACAAATGATTTCAGAGCCAATTTCATTAAAGCCTGCATTGAGAATCCGGATATTGAATTTGATGGTGGTTTTGCTCCAAGACCAAGAAAGGACGTTCCTGGGTATGATGAAATCACTGTCACAACTCGTTATAGTATAACAGAATATCTAGGGAATATGAAGAAATCCTCTATTGCATTCAACACACCAGCAGTGTTGGATTGCCATGGTTGGAAATTGGGAGAATTCTTGTGTTTTGGTAAAGCGATCATCTCTACCCCCCTATCTCGGAAGCTGCCTAAGGCATTGCAGGATAGAAAACACCTACTCTTCACAGACGGATCTCAAGACGATATTCAAGAGAAGATTAAAAACATCATTGTAAACCCTGAACTATTGACAGAGCTAAAAAATAATGCACGCAAATACTATGAAGAGGAATTATCCCCGAAAAAAGTGATAGAAAGGATTACTAAAGCCACATTTTCAGAACCAGTCTCTACGTAGTCCTTTGGTAAATCTCCACGAATGGAATAGGCAAGATTAAATTTTCTTCAAAAAATTATTTGTTACTCCATGTCTAAATTAAAAATACACAAAGAAAGGTGATCCGTTTCAAGATCACCTTTTCATCTTCTACTTGATTTATTGCTTCTAATTAAGCCAAATCGTAACGATCAAGCATCATTACTTTGTCCCAAGCAGCCACAAAATCCTTGAGGAACTTCTCATTGGAATCAGCGCTGGCATAAAATTCTGACAATGCTCTTAACTCAGAATTGGATCCAAAGATCAAGTCCGCTCTTGTACCTGTCCATTTGACCTGACCGGTTTTTCTATCTGATCCAAGGAATGCGTGCTGACCGGAGTCTGCCGCTTTCCAAGTGATGCGCATATCCAGGATATTCTTGAAGAAATCATTGGTCAATGCACCTGGAGTGCTGGTGAATACGCCATGTTTAGAGTTGTCATAGTTGGTACCAAGAACTCTCAGTCCACCTACCAAAACGGTCATTTCCGGTGGAGTCAACTTCAGTAACTGTGCTCTATCGATCAGCATTTCCTCTGCGGAAGCCTTGTGCGTAGGACGGAAATAGTTTCTGAATCCATCAGCTGCTGGCTCCATTGCCGCAAAAGAGGATACGTCCGTTTGTGCTTGTGAGGCATCTGCTCGACCTGGAGTGAATGGAACCTTCACCTCATGACCTGCATTTTTAGCTGCTTGCTCTACACCTGCACAACCGGCCAAGACGATCAAATCTGCCAAAGAAATCTGTTTTCCACCAGTTTGGGAAGCGTTAAATTCCTTCTGGATAGCTTCCAACTTATCGAGTACTTTTCCAAGCTGAGCTGGATTGTTCACTTCCCAGAATTTCTGCGGAGAAAGACGAATCCTTGCTCCATTGGCACCACCACGCATATCTGATCCACGGAAAGTAGATGCAGAAGCCCAGGCAGTAGTAACTAATTCAGAAACAGAAAGACCAGAATCCAGAACCTTAGCTTTAAGCGAAGCTACATCCTGCTCATTCACCAATTCATGATTTACTGCAGGAATAGGATCTTGCCAGATCAGTTCTTCTGTAGGAACTTCTGGCCCTAAGTAACGCTGGATAGGCCCCATATCCCTATGAGTCAGTTTGAACCAAGCTCTTGAGAACGCATCTGCGAACTCATCCGGATTTTCGAAGAAGCGTCTGGAAATTTTCGCATATTCTGGATCTTCTTTCAAAGCCAAATCAGTGGTCAACATATTCGGCGCATGGCGCTTGGATGGATCGTGAGCATCTGGAACTGTACCTGCACCCGCATCTCCTTTTGGTTTCCACTGATATGCCCCACCTGGGCTTTTGGTCAATTCCCAATCGAAACCGAATAGGTTTTCAAAGAAATTATTACTCCACTGCGTAGGTGTCGTGGTCCATGTTACCTCGATTCCGGAAGTGATGGTATCTTCTGAGTGGCCTTTCCCAAAGGAATTTTTCCAACCCAAGCCCATCTCCTCAATACTTGCTCCTTCTGGCTCATGGCCTACGTATTCTCCCGCGTCTGCAGCACCGTGCGTTTTACCAAAAGTGTGTCCACCCGCGATCAAAGCAACAGTTTCCTCATCATTCATCGCCATACGGCCAAAAGTCTCGCGTATATCATGTGCAGCTCCTATTGGATCTGGCTGACCTTTTGGTCCCTCTGGATTCACATATATCAACCCCATGTGCGAAGCCCCAAGCGGATTTTCAAGGTTACGCTCTCCATTGCTACTTCCTGCATAGCGCTCCTGATCTCCTAGCCATTCGCCTTCAGATCCCCAGTAAATATCTTCTTCCGGCTCCCAAACGTCTTCTCTACCTCCAGCAAAGCCGAAAGTCTTCAGACCCATGGTTTCTAAAGAGACATTTCCTGCCAAGATCAATAAATCTGCCCAAGAAAGTTTGTTTCCATATTTCTGCTTGATCGGCCAAAGCAAATAACGCGCTTTGTCCAAGTTAGCATTATCAGGCCAGCTATTTAACGGTGCAAAACGCTGAGAACCTGATCCTCCTCCGCCTCTACCATCTGCGATCCTGTAAGTTCCCGCACTGTGCCATGCCATTCTGATAAAAAATGGGCCGTAATGACCAAAATCAGCCGGCCACCAATCCTGAGAATCCGTCATCAAATCAGCCAAATCCTGTTTCACTGCAGCGAGATCCAATTTCTTAAACTCTTCAGCATAGTTGAAATCCGGGCCTAGAGGATTGGACTTCGATGAATGCTGGCGAAGAATATTAAGGTTTAATTGATTTGGCCACCAGTCGCGGTTCTTAGTTCCTCCACCAGCAGACTGGCTAATAGCTCCACTCGTAAAAGGGCATTTGGCATCGCTTTCATTGACATCCCATACAGAATCTGTATGCTTGTGTCCGTTTTCTTTGTTATCCATATAAATAGGGTTTGTGTTTAATTTTTAATAAAAGCTAAGGTAGTTAAAGCTTTCTTTATGTAATAAAATTTTCAATTGATAAAAACTATGACTCTTATGAATTTCAGATGAAAATTGACCTCACTTTTCCAACTCGAACTGCCTTTTCAAATTATTAATTAATCTTGAAACATGCTACCACTCAGCGGAGAAGTTACCTCAGTTCAATTTGGATAATTTCTTGAGTTTTCGCTAAAAGGTGGTATTTTGAAAATGTTAAATCATAGAACTTCTACATCGTAGTTTTATCGCCTTCAACCTTAAATTCACATCATCATGGTAACAATGCTCATTATTCTTGGAATCGTCTTGTTTATAGGAGTCATTCTAGTTGGCATTTATAATCGCTTTGTCAAGAACAAAAACATGGTAAAAGATGCCTGGAGCAATATAGATGTTGCGCTAAAACGGCGATATGATTTGATTCCCAATCTGGTCGAAACTGTGAAAGGTTATGCAAGCCATGAAAAAGAAACGCTGGAAGCGGTAATTCAAGCTAGAAATGCAGCTATGGCGGTTCCTTCTGATGACATCAACAAGCAGATTCAGGCAGAAAATCAGCTTCAAAAAACGCTGAGAAGCATCTTTGCTTTGAGCGAAGCTTATCCAGATTTGAAAGCAAATACCAACTTCCTGCAACTTCAGGATAAACTGAATGAGATCGAAGAAAATCTGGAGCGGGCTAGACGATATTACAACGGAACTGTTCGTGAGAATAATACCTATGGAGAAAGCTTCCCTGCAGTACTTGTTGCTGGAATGTTCAATTACCAGCATTTTGACTATTTCGAGGCTGAGCCAGAAAGTCGTGAAAATGTAAAAGTGAGTTTTTCCTGATTTTTCTAAACTCACCCCAATATCCGTTGAGATTTACAGCAATGTAAACCACACCATGAAAAAAATTATCTTTCTAATTCTCGCATTTTTCGCACAGCTACAGGTCTTTGCTCAAGATTTTACTGTCACCTCCTATGCTGTGGACATTACCATCCATGAGGAAGGGTACTTTGATGTGGTCGAGAAATACAACATCAATTTTGAAATTCAAAAGCGTGGAATCTTTCGAGATATTCAAACCTCTTATGATTTTCTAAATGAGAATAACGAGCAGGAAAAACGCAAAATCAAAATCAGCGATATAGAAGTTCCAGGCTATAAGTTTGAAGCACCATCTGCATTTGGGCAAAAAATGTCGGACAACCTCCGCATCAAAATCGGTGATGCAGCTATTTACCTGGAAGGTCCCCAACAGTACGAAATCAACTACAGAGTCGAGAATGCTTTCCTCCATGAAAGTGAAGCGATCCAATTTTATTGGAACATCAAGCCAAGCGATTGGGAGGCTCCATTTAATAAAATTGATTTCAAGGTTCATTTGCCAGAAGGCATTGAGCTAAGTTCAGATCAATACTTTGTCTATGCTGGGCAAATGGGAAACAATACTCCTAGTCAAGACTTCGAAACCAATTTTGCTAATGGAGTATTTTCAGGCCAAAGCAAAGATGGCCTGGTTTCCTCAGGTGGAGAAGCAGTCACAGTGTTGTTGAAATTACCCTTGGGAAGCATCAAGGAAATAAAGCCCTTTTGGCCTTTCTGGACAGAATACGGATGGATTGTAATTTTGACCTTCGTTTATTTAGGATTTCATGCCATCTGGAAAAAGCATGGCAAAGACGATCATGCTAGTACAACTACCAGTTACTACCCTCCGAAAGAGATGGATCCGGCTATGGTGGGCTATCTGATAGACGACACTGGTGATACTGCGGATTTGATTTCGCTAATTCCCTTCTGGGCATCTCAGGGATATTTGACGATAGAAGAAATTGATGAAAAAGGCTGGTTTGCTAAAGACGATACCAAACTCACCAAATTGAAAGATCTGGAAGCAAATGTGCCCTCCTACCAACGTCAGGTTTTCAATGGACTCTTCGCTTCAAAATCGGAGGTGCTTGTTAGCAGTCTTAAAGACAAATTCTACACGACCATGAGTACCGCAAGCAGTAGCCTAAAGGATGCTGCACAGATCTATTATGTGAATAAATCGCGTAGAATAAAAAACTTTACCATCGTAGGACTGATCCTTTCCATGTTCATCCTAGTACCCACTTTTCTTTATTTCTGGGGAACATTAGCCGCTATCGCCGCTGGTGTTTCTCTCCTATTCTTATTGATCATGAGCCAGTTTTTGATCAAGAAAAACAAAGAAGGGACGATGATTCTTTCCGAACTAAAGGGCTTCAAACAGTTCATCAAAGTAGCTGAGGAGAACAAATTGAAAATGCTCCTGAAAGAAGATCCTACCTATTTTGAGTCCACCATGAGCTATGCCTTAGCTTTTGGGATGTTTGACAAATGGGCGAAGAAATTTGATGCTTTGAATTTGGAACCTCCTACCTGGTATTATTCCTCCACAGGCAGAATGATGTCCATGAACCACTTTTCCAAATCCTTCAACAACTCCATTAAATCCACCCAATCCACAATGGTGAGTTCTCCTTCCAGTTCTGGAAGTGGCGGAGGTGGTTCATCTGGAGGCGGATTTGGTGGAGGCGGAGGAGGAAGCTGGTAAACAAGCATTTACCTGAAAATAAAGCCCCCCCCCCCCTTTGGAAACTTGCTGTTGGAATTGATCCGTAAAAAAAAATCATAATGAATAGAGAACAACTCCAAAAAGATTTTTTTCCTCCGGAAATTATCCTGAAAATCTACCAGGACATACCGGACTCTGAAATTGAAGCTAAAATCAAACTAGTAAATGAATACATAGAGAAAGTTCGCGGAACTTATGATGAGGACGTTCTGAAAATTCATCAGCACAATCAAATAGCTTTCTGCTACTGGATAGCTGAGCAGTATGTGGAATCGATTAAACATTTCGAAATTGTTGTAGAGAGTTTGCAACCAGAAGATTGTAGTACTAAATATTTCCTTGCACTTAATTTATTGATCAGAGGAACTAGACTTCTATCAAAATATAATGAAGCTGAAAAATGGGCAGAATCAGCACTCGCAAACCACCATCTTTCAGATGCAATATCTAACCTTCATATTCTAAATGACTATTGTGATGTCATCACCGAAACTGAGTCTTTTTTGGATGAAAAACACAATCTCTTAATCCAGTCAATAATTGATGAATATGGCTTCCCTGAAAAATTGGAAGACCCAATAGACACCATTCAATCAATGTCCATGAGACACAAGTATTGGAGCAATACTTATAGTAAGATAGTATTGAATTTTAGAGAATCAGACCCAGAAGAATACATACAAGAAATTGAGAAATACATTGAATCCTGTGATATTGAATGGTTTAGAAACCATGCATTGAAAAGTATTGAAATCATCAAAGAAAGGTCACTCAAGTGACTGACTCGATGTTAATCTCAACCCCTCTCCAACTCCCGAAAAACCTCAAAAGAAATGAAAAACTCTGTATTTATAGCCACAAGCTTGGACGGTTTTATTGCCGGAAAAAATGATGAACTCGACTGGCTTTCCACTTTTCCTGAAATCGATCACATCGATACTGGATTCAATGCCTTTACTGCTAGTATTGATGCGCTACTTATGGGAAGAAACACCTTTGAAGTTGTAGCTGGTTTCGAGGGCGAATGGTTTTACAAAAAGCCTGTGTTTGTCTGGAGCAATTCCTTGACAGAGGTTCCTGAGAAACTAAAAGACAAAGCATTTCTAGTCAAAGGAAGCATCAAAGAAGCACTTTCAGAAGTTCATGGCAAGGGCTATCAAAAGCTATACATCGATGGAGGAAAAACCATTCAGAGTTTCCTGAAAGAAGATCTAATCGACGAAATGATCATTACAACCATTCCTGTTTTACTGGGCTCAGGCATTCCTTTGTTCGCTGATCTACCCAAGCGGTTGGTCTTTGAATGCATCAATTCAACACGTTTTTTAGACAAAGTCGTACAAAACCATTTCGTCAGGGTCAAGTAGAACAAAATAGATTGTAAGGATTAAAAACCTTGCGCCTTCGCGCCGTGGCGAGAGACGAATCTCTTTAGATCACCTCGCTGTCCAGCCCCCATCTACAGTAAGGATGCAACCAACCATGTATAACCTAAACACATAAAATCAAACAAGTTGACACCTATTCGGCTGATTCACAACCTGATTTTTCAGAGGGATGATCACTTCCTTCCCATTCTTTAGCTTAGTCTTTTTCATTCTCACTATATTCATAGCAATCAACAATTATCCCTTATGTTAAAAAACTCGTTGCTCCTAGCTATCCTGCTCTTGTTTTCATTTTATGTGCTCAAAAAAGAGGTACTGGAAGTAGAAGCTTCCACTTCGGTCACGCTCATCCAATCCGGGCTTTCTTGGAATGGAGATTCTTTACCGCATTATCCAACAGCAAAGCCAGAGATTTCCATTTTGAAAATCACCATCCCTGCTCATTCCGAACTACCACTGCATTTTCATCCAGTGATCAATGCAGGTGTGCTGCTGAAAGGAGAGCTTTTTGTGACCGATGAAGATGGAAATGAGCTCACAATGAAAGCCGGAGATCCCATCGTAGAAGTGGTGAATAAAAAACATTTGGGGAGAAATATGGGAGATGAAGATGCTGAGATTATTGTCTTCTATGCTGGCGCAAAAGGGATGAAGATCACCGAAAAAGTACAATAGTCATTTCCAAAGCTTAACTTTGCCGAAAATACGCAAACATGAACTTTTCAGAATTAGGACTTTCCAAACAAATCCTTGAAGCTATTGCAAAGGCAAAATATGATAGCCCGTATCCAATCCAGGTTCAGGCAATTCCTGCTATTCTTCAGCAAAAAGACGTGTTTGGAATTGCTCCGACAGGTTCTGGAAAAACAGCTTCTTATATCCTCCCAATCCTCCAAAGACTACAGCAAAAAGCTGAGAATAAAGGAAGAATGATTCCTATTTTAGTACTGGTGCCTACCCGTGAATTAGCAAGTCAAGTCGCCGAGGTAACAGAGAATTTTGCCCGATTTCTGAGTAGAAAAGTTAAGGCCTTGGCTGTATTCGGTGGAGTCTCCATCAATCCACAGATGATGAAAATCTATGGGACTGATATTCTAGTCGCAACTCCTGGTCGCTTGTTAGATTTACTTTCAAAAAACTCCCTCAACCTCAATCAGGTGGAAGTTCTGGTAGTGGATGAAGCGGATAAAGTCTTGAACATGGGATTCAAGGAGGAAGTAGATCAGATTCTGGAAAGACTTCCCAAGAAGCGCCAGAACATACTTTTCTCGGCCACAAGCGAAGAATCGGTAGATGAATTGACCAAAGAACTACTTCACGAGCCAGTAAGTATTTCGGCGGAACCGGACACCGTTTCTCCAGACCTTATCGAGCAATATGCCTACCGTGTCCCTATGGAGCAAAAAGGTCCATTCCTTCGCTATTTGATCAATTCAGGTGACTGGTCTCAGATTTTGGTCTTTGCTTCTTCTATCCGTGCGGCGAATAATATCGTCACCAAACTCAATAAAAACGGTGTAGATGCGCTGGCATTTCACGGGGACAAAAGCCAAGGTGCCAGAACTGAAGCGCTGCATCGCTTCAAAACTGGGAAAACCAGAGTACTCGTGGCGACAGATTTGGCTGCAAGGGGAATTGATATCAAGTTTTTGCCGCTAGTGATCAATTACGAATTACCAAGATCTCCAAAAGATTATGTGCACAGAATCGGCAGAACCGGACGTGCAGGAGCAACTGGGGAAGCAATATCTCTGATTGCTGAAGAAGAGCTGCATCACTTCAAAATCATCCAAAAGAAGATGAAAAAACATGTGCAGCTGAGGAGTATTGATGAGATAGATTTTTAAAGTATGATTTCCCGCAGATCTTCGCTGATAACTATCGCGGATTTTCGCTGATCTTGTCTTGATTTGAATTTAAGTTTCTTCCAAGATTCATTATGTATTCAATTTCCTTTCTTTACTGATAGTGAACACGTAGTCTTTGATTCCCGTTGATTTTTACTGAAAAGTTTGAAGCAATGATCTTCCCGCGGATAAGCGCTGATAACTATCGCAGATTTCCGCTAATCTTGTCTTGGTTTTCATCTAGAATAATTCAAAAAATCAGCATCATTCTGCGACCTTTACTGCG
This sequence comes from Algoriphagus locisalis, assembly GCF_900116615.1. Lineage (GTDB taxonomy): Bacteria > Bacteroidota > Bacteroidia > Cytophagales > Cyclobacteriaceae > Algoriphagus > Algoriphagus locisalis. The sequence goes on along the minus strand of NZ_FPBF01000009.1, from coordinate 174,318 downwards.
GACATCTACGGGAATTGTAAAGTAAATGCGCAAAATCTATTCTTTGGTATTATTCGCCAATTCCAAAACCATCCTCTTTTGTCTTTTTACTTTTCTAAAAGAAAAACAAGCGATTACTAATTCCTCAACACATTCTAAGCAACGCTAATTAATTCGTAAAAAAATAAGCTAATATTTACGAACTCATTAACACTCACTCCTGTTTAGCTCAGATAATCCGAAGTTTAAGATTAAATTATTTTTAGGGTGGAAAAGAAATACAGCAAAACAGAATACTTTAAGATTGTCCTGGTACTAGGTGCTTTGTGTACAATCAGCCCATTCTCCATCGACATGTACCTTCCAGGTTTTCCTGAGATGGCAAAGGATCTGAATACACCTATTTCCAATATTCAGCTTTCCCTCACCGCATATCTGGTCGGGATCGCTATTGGCCAGCTGTTTTACGGACCCTTATTGGATAAATATGGGCGAAAAAAACCATTGTACGCAGGTCTTGCTATTTACATCCTTGCATCCATTGGCTGTGCGATGTCCCAGTCTGTAGAGAATCTGATCTTCATGCGTTTCCTTCAGGCAATTGGAGGCTGTGCGGGAATGGTATCTGCACAAGCAATTGTGCGTGATATTTTTCCGGTTAAGAAAATTGCACAAGCCATGTCATTATTGGTATTGGTAATCGCCGTTTCCCCTATGATTGCTCCGACTTTAGGTGGCTTTGTTACTGCGTCGTATGATTGGCATTGGGTATTTATCATCCTAGCCACACTTACTGCTATCATTTGGATCGCAACGGTAGTGGTACTTCCAGCGGGTGCGCTTCCTGATAAGGAGGTTTCGCTGAAGCCAAAACAGGTTTGGAAAGCTTATACAAAAGTGCTTCAAAACCGACAATTCTTGGTTTACATGCTTGCAGGTGGAATAGCTGGAGCTGCGCCTTTTGCATACATCGCCAGTTCAGCAGATGTATTCATGAATGTATATGGTTTTAGCGAACATCAGTTCGGATGGCTTTTCGCAATTCTAGCTTTTGCAATGATTGGATCCACACAGCTGAATCATATTTTGCTACGCAAATTCACCAGTCAGCAGATCATTAATTTCTCCCTACACTATCAAGTTACAGTTGGATTAATCTTAGTAGCAGGGGTTTATTTCAATTGGTTCAATGTCATTACGTTGATTGCACTCATGTTTGTGTTTCTAACTGCACATGGCTTAAATGGCCCAAATACTACAGCACTTGCTATGGCTCCATTTTCCAAAAATGCTGGATCTGCATCTGCTATGCTAGGCAGTATGAGAATGGCAATTGGGGGAATAGTCACAGCTATTGTGAGTTTATTCCACGCGAGTTCAGCGTTTCCAATGATAACCGGAATGGCAATCTGCGCTTTTGGTGGTTTCGTGGTATTGAAAATGGATCAGTCTATTCCCGGAACCATTAGCCGCGAGCGAAACAAGGAAGTTTTTGCCTCTTAAATTCTAAGTAAACAAAAGCCTGATTTCTCGATGAATTCAGGCTTTTTGATTCTACTTGGTAATTGCTTCAATCAAATCTGGATGCAATTGGCTTCCATCGTTTCGATCAAATAGCGCAAAACCATAGTCCCCCGCATAGCCATTGTCCCAATAGAATGGCACCAAGCCATGGCTTACCATGCTTTTGGTCACATAGCTTAGGTAATCAACTAAATATCTGTGGTTCTCCTCTGCTTTTTTCATGATAGCTCCATATTCTCCTAGTAAGACAGGAATTCCTTTATCAATAAACTTAGTCTTCATTTTTTGGAACTGGGCATCCACATGAGATTCCCCTCCCCAATTGGCGGTTTTGGAAGGATCAGTCGCATTGGCTCCCCATTGGGTTATGATTTCATCCTCCCGCAAGGCAAACTCATAAGGATCGTAAAAATGCGCTTCTACCATCAGACGATCATCGGTTTCGTCCGTTGGCATTTCGAAGAAATTCACCCCATGATCTATGTTGGTATTGAAGGTCTGCACGACTAGATTTCTGTACGTATTTCTACCTCCTGTCGAGCGCACAGCATCTACAAAGGTCTGGTTAAAGGAATTTTGCACCTGGTAATATTCAGGTTTCGGTGTACCATAATCTCCGTCCACCATGACTTCATTGGTACCGGCAAAAAGTAAATGATCGTCGTAATCCCGGAAATTCAACGCGATCTGAACCCACATTTTCTCGAGTCTGTCATTCACATAATCCTGCTGCGCAAAAGTCGGCTGCATCCAGCCTTCATCCCAGTGAATATTCATCAAGGCATACATCTCATTGTCGATCACATAATCGACCACCTCTTGCACCCTAGCCATCCATGCAGCGTCAATTTCATAGGTTTCAGGATTACTGAATTTGCTCCAAGCCACTGGAATACGAACCGAATTAAACCCAGCAGCTTTGACCTCATCAATAAAAGCCTTGGTTGTTTTTGGGTTACCCCAGGCAGTTTCTCCTCCTATTGCTTCCAGAGAATTCCCCAGATTCCAACCGATCCCCATTTCTGCCGCCAAGTCCAAGCTAGAGATCTCCCTCATATCCGTATTGTCGGCGGGGATGTGGTAATCTGGGAATTGTTCTTCGCTAGCCTCTTGTCTAATTCTAATCGGCTGAATGACGGTGCCTGATCTTAAATTTAAAACGGTAGTTCTTACTGCCCCCGTCGTATTATCTACCGCAAGTATGGAGATCTGCGCATTTCCAGTTCCTTGGCTAGGATTCACACTAATCCAAGATGCTTCATTTTGTACCTCCCAAGATTGATTACTCGTCACGGAAACTTGCAAGGTTTCTGCAGCAGATCCAAATTCGAGCTCATTGGAAGAAATTAGGAGAGTGAACGGTTCTTCTTTTTCTCCACAGGAGAAAAGAGTCAAAGAAATAAGTAGCACGAATGCTGACAATCTAAAAAGGTTATTCATAGGGTCTAGTTTAATATTTTCAAAAGTATTGATTCCTACTTTGATGGAAGGGCATAATTTGTTAGGTAAAAGGGGGTCATTTGTTATCAAAAAATAGGTTAGGTTAAAGAAAACCCTATTTCCACCAATTCTAAGCGCAAAAGAATATTGCCTACTTTTACGTGTCATGAACAAGTCAATACCATGAGCAACTCAAATCTTGCAGTAAGAACAGTCGTTTTCAGCATGCTGGGTAACGTTGCATTAGCGGCAATTAAATTTCTGGCAGGGATCTTCGGCAATTCCTACGCGCTAATAGCGGATGGCATAGAGTCGGTTGTTGACGTGTTTGCTTCTGTGCTTGTGCTATTTGGCTTGAAATATTCCTCCAGACCTGCAGACGAAAACCATCCTTATGGTCATGGTAAAGCTGAGCCATTGATCACTTTTCTGGTAGTCGTATTTCTAATTATTTCAGCCTGCACGATCGCCTATCAGGCTTTCCAGCATATTTTGATTCCCCATGAATCCCCAAAACCTTTCACCCTGATTGTATTGGCAGGAATTATCATTTGGAAGGAGGTATCATTTCAGGTGGTCATGAGCAGGAGTAAAAAACTTAAAAGCAGTTCCTTAAAAGCAGAAGCCTGGCATCATAGAAGCGATGCGATCACTTCTGTAGCAGCGTTCATCGGTATCACGATTGCGATCTTCGGAGGAGAAGGATTCGAAGAAGCGGATGATTATGCAGCACTCATTGCGGTGGGTTTTATACTTTTCAACTGCTATAAAATCTTCCGTCCAGCGCTTGGAGAGGTAATGGATGAGAATAACTACGATGAATTGACAGAGCATATCCGTGCAATTTCCTTAACTGTACCAGGAGTAAAAGGCACAGAAAAATGTTTTATCCGCAAAGCTGGAATGGAGTACCATGTAGATTTACACGCCTTAGTTTCTGGCGAATTAACTGTGACAGAAGGCCATGACATTTCGCATAAACTGAAGGATAAACTCTGTAAAGTCATCCCAGAATTGGGTAATGTGCTCATCCATATCGAGCCTTATTCCTAGCAAATAATTCAGCCGAACTGAATAACAGCCCACCTTTGAAAAAGATGATTTCAAACTCATCGGAAATCAATCCTTTACCGCACCTCTACGCGCTGGCCTTATCATACTAACATTTCTGTAGGTTACCACCAACTTATTGATGTGTTGAAAGCCAATCTACCACCATTTTTTGTACATTAACACTGTACTGCAATCCTTTAGTTATGCGGTTGCAAATAGTCCGATTTTCAATAACACAAAACCCTATGAAAACCATTTTAACCTTCGCCCTTTTTCTTTGTGTAACTTTTGCCTTTGCGCAAGCTGAAAAAGAGGTAGCCTCTCAGGTAGAAAAACTCCGACTGGCACTCATTGATCCCACTGTATCCAACCTCAATGAACTGAGCTCTATACACCTCAGCTACGGACATTCCAGCGGAAAACTGGAAAACCAGGCACAGTTTATTGAAGCTCTTGTGAGTGGTGCATCAGATTTCGCAACGGTTTCTTTTGAAGACCAAACCATTCAGGTAGAAAAAGATGTAGCGATAGTTCGCCACAATTTAGTCGCAGATGTGCTTGACGGTGGTAAATCAAATTCAATAAAAATCGGAGTTATCCTAGTCTGGCAAAAGGAGAAGAGCCAGTGGAAACTGATCGCCAGACAGGCATATAAACTGAGCTAAGACTTTACTTACTAACCGACTTTCTTTTGAAAAAAATACTTTTAGTAGAAGATGACACCCGAGTATGTAGTTTTATCAATAAAGGCCTGACTGAAAACGGCTTTGAAGTCACTATTGCGATGGATGGCACCCTTGGTCTTCAGCTTGCACTGAACAGTCAATTTGACTTGATAATTCTGGATATCATGCTCCCGAGCATAAATGGATTAGAAGTATGTAAGCAGATTCGGCTTCAAAAGTCAGATGTTCCTATTTTATTTCTCACTGCCATGGGAAGCACTGAAAATGTAGTCATCGGCCTGGATTCCGGGGCGGATGACTACCTGATCAAGCCCTTTAAATTTATAGAACTACTGGCTCGGATCAAAACCCTAATGCGCAGAGGAGGAAAATCAGAAGAGCCAGAGACAGCCTCCAGTGATATCTATAGATTTGCAGATTTGGTATTGAATGATACTGAAAAGACCGTTCATCGCAATGAGCATGAAATCTCACTGACCTCCACTGAGTTTAGGCTCTTGTTGATGTTTATGAAAAATCCCCGGAAGGTACTTTCACGAGTGGATATGCTACATGAAGTTTGGGGGGTTAATTTTGATATGGGCACCAATGTAGTGGATGTTTACGTCAATTACCTACGGAAAAAAATGGACAAATACGGTGATCAAAAGCTGATTCAAACGGTGATAGGGATGGGCTATGTGTTGAAAGAATATTGAGAAATATGATTACCAGCAATGATGCCAGTTACCTTAGATCCTTCGCTAATCTGGTCGGAAGACAGATGACCGAAGCGGCCTCAATTCTAAAGTTTAACATGTTCTATTTTGCTTTAGCTTCCTCACTGGAAGAAAAGCAGATTTACATATTGAGAAATACATCAATACATCCTTAGACAGATTCATGAATTAATTTTTGCATACGAAAATGAAAGAAGAACAGTAATCATTACAAAGATCTGCGGCGATCTGCGACCTTTTCTGCGAACATCTGCGGGATAGACACTTAAACTTTCAGAAAAAATCCAACCAATGAAACTTCAAAACAAGATAATTTATATCCTGCTTACTGCCTTCATTGGTTATACTCTGCTTTTCAGCGGGTTTATCTATTATTCCATTTCCATATTTGCCTTCACCGACTTCTATAAAAGACTGGAAATTAGAGCTATAGCTACAGCAAAGATCGAACTGGAAAAACAAAAAGACAGTAATGTAGTACAGCAATTGCGACAAGACTATCTGGAGCCGCTTACCAATGAGCAACACCTTATTCTCGAAGACATCAACGAGGAAACAGTAGTAAACGACCCAAGACTTGATAAGTACAACAAGTCATTTCTAAATGAGGTTGTGACTGAAGGGATCGGCACTTATAGCCAGCAAAATGTTTTTATCTACGGTACAATCTATACCACTCCAGATCAAAAGAATCACCTGGTGATTTTATCTGCTGAGAATTATTTCATCGCTAATCACCTCGCCTATCTCAGAAATCTTATTTTCACATCACTAGCCATCGCATTCTTGCTTATCGTGGTATTTTCTATCATGTTCTCCAGGAAAATCATCGAACCTATTCAAAACATAATCAAGAAAACGAAAAAAATTGGCTCTGAAAATCTTCATATGAGACTGGAAGTTCCCGAAAACAACGACTCAGTCCGGGAGCTAGCTCAGACCTTCAATGACATGCTGAACAGGCTGGAGACATCCTTCGAAACCCAGAAAAACTTTATCAGCAATGCTTCTCATGAGCTGAATACCCCCCTAACCTCTATAATCGGAGAAGCAGACGTCTCACTGTCAAAGCTCAGAAAACCCGAAGACTACATAGAATCACTTAATGCTATCCTAGACGAAGCAGAAAAGCTTCAGAAAAAAACGCAGGCGCTTTTGTTGCTGGCCCAAACGGGCTTCGATGGCAAAAGGCAAAAATTTGGAAAGGTACGGATGGATCAGCTAATCCTGGATGTCAAAGAAACTGTGGAGAAAATCCAGACTAAAAACAAAATCTCACTGGATTTCAGTCTGTTGCCCGAAAACCCTCTCTTGCTAAAAGTCTTGGGAAATGAGCAGCTTCTCCATCTAGCAGTATCCAATATAGTCCTGAATGCCTGCAAATACTCTGATGGTCAGACAGTAAACATCGCTTTGGCGGTCATGGACGGCTCCATTATTATTATCGTCAAGGACAATGGAATAGGGATTCCTTCTGATGAAATAGACTACATCTATGATCCCTATTTCAGAGCTTCAAACACCAAAAATCATGAGGGACATGGAATCGGCCTGCCTTTGGCACGAAATATTATCCGTATCCACGATGGGGAATTGAGGGTGAGTTCTACGCTGAACAAAGGCACCACTGTGGAGATCCATTTACCTAAAGGAGACTTTGTTCTCTAATCTAATTCTAATTTCAGGGCTATAAACTCTAATTAGATCTTAATCTCATCCTTAGTCCATTCTAATACTCCGAAGATAAATTGGCCTCTGTTGAATTCAAAATACAGCAGCTATGGCCAAGACTATCTTAATACCGACCGACTTTACAGTAGAATCCCTGAATCTTGCAAAGACGGCCTTAGAAAATAACTCGAATACAACCGAAAAGCTAAGAATAATCCTAGTGTATGGTCAGTGGACTTCCTCTTCCATCACTGAATTACTTTTTTATTCCAAAGGGCAAATACTTGAAGTTTTGGAAAATGAAGAATTCAAATGCAGCTGCAAAATGCTTCTGGCGAAATACGAAAGCATTATAGATCAAATGTCGATTGACATTTTCAGTGGGACAAACCAAAATGCATTTGAAAATTACTTAGAAGGCAACAAAGTCACTGAAGCCTATATCCCAAGAAACTATAAACTTAAATTGAAAAACAGGAATAGTTTCAACCTAATTCCCTTTTTCACCAAAAGTAAAACACAACTCTTCGAAGTTAATTGGAATACTGTTTCACTAGAAAATTCAGAAAATCAAAAAAACGAAATCTCATCCTTGTTTTTCACCCATGGACAAATCGCCCATTAATCTATAAAACCGTGAAATCTACCTACCTCTACCTGACGATATTTACCCTAGTGGTGGTAGTATATTTTACACTGCTATCATTTCAGAAAACTCCCAGTGACAGCATTCTGGGAGAATGGAAGGAAGTTTCATGGGAATATGAAAAACTGGATTCCACACGTAAAGCGGACAGCAGCTTTGACTATATGATTACAGACCATATCAAAGATCAAATCAGCCAAAACCTCATCATACATAAGGCTGAAACCTGGAAATTCACAGAGGATGAAACAGTGGAAATGCAAGGATCTGACAGCAAAAAATGCTTTCACTGGACGCTTAAAGGCCGAGGAAACATTCTTCAAATCGATGGATCTGACCTAATGGAGCATTATGAAATCCAGGAACTCAGTGCAGATCGTATGATATTACACTTCAATTTTGACATGCAGGTGAGAGGTATAGTCAAAATGACTTTCGAAAAAATCAATACCTAGGAAAATGATTAGTAGATACAGAGATCGGACAGTCAAAGAAAATATTCAACTCGGTGCTCTGACTGCATTTTCTGCAGGCATGGTAAACGTGATCTCTGTGATTATTTTCTTCGCTTTCACCTCCAATGTAACAGGTCATTACGCTATTCTAGCCCAGGAAATTTCTCATGGCAATTGGTATCAGGCTCTGGTAGTTTTTGGCTGGATTGGTTTGTTCTTCTTAGGGAATTTCACTTCAAACCTGATCGTAATTAATTTCAAAAAGGAAAAGGCATACTTAGCTCATTCTATCCCTATCGTATTGGAGATCATTTGCTTGTTAGTGGTAGGCACTTATATTCAATTTTACTACAAGGAGACCTTACTGGAAACTGAACTGATGGTGAGCGCGATGCTTTTTGCCATGGGCATACAAAACGGGCTTACCGCGACTATATCAAATTCAGCAGTCAAAACCACCCACCTAACAGGGTTAACGACTGACTTGGGCATACTTGCGTCGCTTTTTACTAAAAAAGAAAATAGAGAAAATCCACACTTGAGAAATAAGTGGAAGCTACTGTTGACAATCATGACTTCCTACTTAGCCGGGGGCATTTCGGCAGGATATATTTATCTCACCATAGCCTATAATGTATTTTATATCGTATGTATCTTTTTAGTGATTGTGATAGGGTATGATTTCTATAGGTTAAAAATGAATAGTTTGCTTCAGAGAAAACAACCCTACTACAGAAAAATCATTAAAAGGCAAGCACCTCAACTTTCTAATCCATAACAAAATAGACTAAAAGGAGTTGTGAAGTCACCCAAATTAAACAGCTTATCATAAAGGTTTTGAAAACTAGAAAAAGACAGTCCGATTAGTGGGACTGTCTCTTTTTTTAGCTAAGAATTATCAATTGTTTCATCTGGAATAGGCTTTTTATGCCAATAGGAAGCGAGTATAGAACCACTCACATTCATAAACGGACCAAATACAGCGGGTGCAAGACCAACTGTTGCGATTTTTCCCATTTCCTTTGCTATACCAGAGGCAAGACCTCCATTTTGCATCCCCACTTCTATCGCGATAGTTCTACAATCTTTTTCGCTGAGCCTAAATAACCTACTCGCCCAGTAACCTAGTAAATAGCCAAATAGATTATGAGCAATTACCAACACAATTAATAGTGGCCCGATATCCAGAAGGCTATCCCTACCAGCCGCTACTATCACTATCAAAATCAAGGCGATGGCAGCCATTGAAATTATAGGCATGAGATCATCCAGCCACTTGGCTTTGCCACGAAGGAAATAATTGAAGAGTAGTCCTGCTCCAATCGGGATAATGACCATTTTGACAATGCTAAACATCATGTCAAGCACATCAATCGCAACAAATTCACCAGCAAGCCATCCCATCAAAAATGGGGTGACGAAAGGAGCTAGTAAGGTGGTGACTGAAGTGACGGTGATTGACAGCGCCAAATTGGCTCTGGCTAGAAACGCCATCACATTGGAAGCCATACCACTTGGAGAGCATCCGATCAGTATAATTCCAGCGGCAATTTCAGGCGGAAACCCACTCAAATTTGCTAGTGTAAACCCGATGAATGGCATAATTGAAAATTGACAAAGAACACCAATCAGCACTCCTTTGGGCATTTTGATTACACCGAGAAAATCCTTGATACTCATAGATGTGCCCATGCCAAACATGATAATTTGAATCAAGGGAACAATCAGTACACTAAATTTGAAGCCATTGTATTCTTGGAAATACTGCGGGAAATATAGTGCCAAAGCTACTGAACCAAAAATCATCATAGAGTATGCATATCCCTTGAGCTTAGGAATCCCTAAAAAGGCAATCGCACAGATAAAGAAAAAACCGATCCACAAGAATCCTCCTTTTGAAATATCAACGAAGAGACTGACAGCAAGCGCAGCAATGAATAAAACGCCGCTGAGAATAGAAAGAGCTTTGGTGATTTTTGGATTCAAAATATATTGTTTTTGGTGAAAGCTTTTTTAAAATGACCCGAAAACCAGTTAAATACAAATCTCCGGGTCCTTTAACAATAAGTAAAATAGGTATTCTTAACTATAGGTTCTATCGTGAGAACGCTTTTCATTCCACATATCGGTAGGTGCAAAATAAGAGCTATCCGACGGATGAAGATGTGCTTTTATCACTTCCTCATTCAGCTCAATCCCTAAACCTGGCGCATCTAACGGTACAGGGGCGTAACCTTTGTCTATCATTTTGCCTCCACCTGTCATGGTCACTAGATCTTCCCACCAAGGTATATCTACCGAGTGATGTTCCAAGGCCAGGAAATTTTGAGTAGCAGCCGCGCAATGCACATTCGCCATAAAAGAAACCGGAGTTCCAGCTTGGTGCATCGCCATACCAATTCCTTTTTCTTCTGCGTAATCAGCTATTTTTTTTGTCTCCAAAAGCCCACCTGATGAAGCCAAATCCGGATGAACAATATCCACTGCATGATTATCGATTAGGTCTTTGAAATACTCCAGAAGGTAAATATCCTCTCCTGTGGTGGTAGGCGTATTCAAAGCATCGGTGATCGTCTTATGCTGCTGCCACATCTGCCACGGCACCATGTCCTCTAACCATGCTAGGCGGTACTTATCCAATGCCTGTCCTAGTCTGATACAGTTATTGAGATCAAAGTGACCGTAATGATCAGTAGAAATAGGAATATCATAGCCTACCATACCACGTACATGATCCACGATTTTGGCGAGTTCATCCAGTCCTTTTTCCGTGATCTGCACTCCTGTGAATGGATGAGCCGTGTTGGCATATGACATATAGCCTCCTTGCCACTGACTTTTTCCCATTTTGAAAATCTCAGGATTGACGATACAACCTGGAATATCCATGATCTCACCGATGGAAACGTCCATTTTCAGCCAAGTATATCCTTGTTCTTCAGTTCTGTATTTGATTAGTTTAAGTTGCTCCTCTGGAGAATCTGCCTCGGGAGTATCGGCATATAGCCTCACAGAATCGCGATATCGTCCCCCAAGCAACTGCCAAGCAGGAACATTGTAAGCTTTGCCACATAGATCCCACAGGGCCATTTCCACTGCACATACGCCCCCAGCTTGCCTTGATTGCCCACCAAATTGTTTGATGATTTTGAAGAGCTTCTCTACATTGCAAGGGTTTTCTCCCAGTATCCTGCTTTTCAGCATCAACGCATACTTAGGATCTGCCCCGTCCCTTACCTCACCCAAGCCGTAGATCCCCTGATTGGTATCTATACGGATGATGGCTGTACCGTTCATCACATTGGTGAGGGCATAGCGCAAATCAGTGATTTTTAGATCAGAAGGTGCAGACGCACGACGTACATTTTTAGTCGTTTCGGCCATGGTGTCTTCTATACTAAGTCCCATCAAGGCAGATAAACTCAAGCCACCAAGCGCTGTTTTTTTCAAAAAATCTCTCCTATTGTCTTTGGTAAATGGGTTATCAATTTCAGCTTGACGCTGAGCGGTGTAAGCACGCTCTCGCTCCTTATTCTTTTGAATGAGGTGTTTTAGGGTGTTTTTCATGGTAAAATGGGTTATTGGGTTATTGAGTATATTCGATTTGAAGGGAAAATGAATTAATAATTCCGCTCTTTGAGGTAATTATCCAATTCCTCTTTGGTCATGGGCAGTTTTCCTGGATAATTATTCAGCCAATCCAAAAAGTCCTTTTTGATTTCCTCGGTCCACTGGCTATCAATCTGGCCGGCGAGATACTTACCTTCACGAAGTCTCTGGTGACCAAATTCATCTCTTAACCCGGTTACTTCTGAAGTCAATACCAGCTCCTCCACCAAATAAGCCGGAATAAAAATCACTCCGTACTTTTTGGCCAAAACCACATCGCCAGGTAGAACAGTAGCACGTCCCACTCTAATAGGAGAGTTAATGGAAGTCAACATCATTTGCTGAATATAAGATGGATCCTGGCCTTTCATCCAGGCATTAAATCCTTCGATTTCTGATAAGCCTTCCTGATCTCTCACAGAGCCGTTGAAAATCACTCCACGCTGGGATTTGGCATAGATGGCATTTCCGAGATTATCGCCAATAAGTGTCCCGTCAACTATTTTCCCATAACCATCGGCTACATAAACATCGCCGTTGGAGAGAATATCGATAGGCCAAGAATTCGTCCCTCCCTTGGGAGATCGCCCTTCCTTTTCCACTCCTTGATCTTTCACCTGCTTTTCCAAGTCCGGTCGAAGCGGCATGTATTGCGCTGTGACCACCCGACCTGTCATCGCTTCATCCGGAAGCATGATTTGCCATTCTCCTTCGTATTGATTCTGATAGCCTTTGTTGCGCAATACGCCCCAAGCTTCTTCAATGGAGATTTTCTTTAGGCGTTCCAGAATGGAATCAGAGACCTTCGGTCTTCCATCAGCAAATCTTTCACCTTGCCAATCGGCCGTTAAAGCTTTGATATATTCTGGTGAAGCGCCTACATTTTGAGCTTGTGCCTCTATTTTGGGCATTAAAAAAAGGCACGAAAGAGCACCTATCAAGAGAGAAGTCTTGATCTTCTTTTGAGGTAATGAAATTGGGTTCATGTAGTTAGGATTTATGGTTTTTGATTCGCATTACAATGCTGAATTCAAACCTTTGTCATGATTATTCAAAGAATGGAATTCCAGGAACTGCGTGTTTTTTCATTCCTTCCTCGTTGATTTCCACTCCAATTCCTGGTTTTTCAGAAACTGTGATAAAACTATTTTCAGTCCTTGGTCCATCATAGGTTACGATGTCTTTCCATAGGTCATCTGTGTCCATGTAGATTTGCCATTCCATGATCTGGAAGTTGGGCACAGAAGCACAGACATGGCAACTAGCCATTGCTCCAAGAAAAGAAGCTACCATATGTGGTGAAAAAGGCACATAATAAAGGTTTGCCAGATTGGCTATACGTTGCCCCTCGCCGAGTCCACCTGCCTTTTGCAAATCAGGCATGATGATATTCAAAGCTCCATCTGACAGTAATTTTGTGAATCCATAGGCGAGATAGATATTTTCTCCCGCACAGATAGGAGTGCTAGTTTCTTGGGTAATGTGCTTATACATTTCGGGGTTGTCCGCAGGAATAGGTTCTTCTAAGAACATCAAGTTCAATGGCTCATAAGCTTTTGCCATTTTCATCCCGGTGACGGCATCATAGCGTCCGTGCATATCCACACAGATATCTATATTTGGCCCCACCTCTTCCCTCACTGCCGCGATAGCATTGTACATTCGCTCTATTTCAGCTGGGCTTGCGGTCCAGTTGAATCGGTCATATTTATTTGGATCTCTGGCATCATCCACATCAAATTTCACAGCGTTATATCCTTTGGATACTGCATTTCTTGCCGCCATGGCATAATCATTTGGAGTAGGATTTGTCGAGGTATAAAGCGCTGTGTCGCAATAAACACGGATTTTATCCCTGAATTTCCCTCCCAGTAATTGATACACAGGGACGTTAAAGACTTTCCCGGTAATATCCCAGAGGGCCGTTTCTACAGCAGTCAAAACCGCTACAAATACGCCGGATTGTGCACCTCCAAAAAATGCTCCTTTGCGGATTTGCTCGGCAAGACGATTGGGATTGAGAGGGTTTTGACCTCTCAGCTGTCTGCCCATTCTTTGGATCATGTAATAGGTTCCTTGGATGGCATCAACCGCCTCTCCACAACCCCACACATCCTGGTTGGTGTATATTTTGACATAGACTGCACCCCTTACGTAGGCACATTTTACATCTGTGATTTTCAGATCAGAAGGATTAGAGTAAGGATTCTGTTTGGCTACAGCTTCATTGAGGCCACCAAAAGTCCCCATCAAGCCGGCACCGGTCAGGCCAGCAACTGCACTTTTTTGTAAAAAGGATCTTCTTGAATTCTTAGATTTCATAGGTTTTTTAGGTTTTGATATAGTTTACCAGGTTCTGTTTTTGAGTATTTCTTGAATTTGCTCCCGTGCTATTGGCAATTCGTCGATATGGGATTCAAGCCATTGAGAAAAGTCTTTTTCTATTTCATCAGACCATCTCGTATCGATATCACCAGCGGTGTATTTTCCCTCACGGATTCGCTCATGTCCAAACATATCTCTCAGCCGGACAACTTCAGAAGTCACCACAACTTGCTCGACTAGATGTGCAGGAATAAAAGACACCGCACCATCTCGTCCTAAGACAACATCACCTGCCATCACGGTAGCTTGACCAATTTTTGTAGGCTTATTGATGCCTATCAACATGGTATTCAAATCTCTTGGTTGATTGTGATGAGAAGGATGATAGCTGCGATAGTAGGAAGTAAAGCCCCCGATTTCTTTCAGCCCTGCGATGTCTCTGATCGCACCGTTGTAAACTATTCCATTGCCTGAATTGGCAAAAATCGCATTGCCTACGTTATCACCGATAGTGGGCCCACCATCGTGTATCCCAAATTGGTCGGCGACGTAAACATCTCCTTTTACCAATAAATCCACCGGCCAAACATTCTGACCTTTCTTTCCTTCAGCCTTTCCGCGGGCATCTATAGCCCCATGGATATCTGGCCTGCCTGGCATAAACGTAGCCGTCAGTGCCCTTCCTACCATAATGCTGTCCGGGTTGATCATTTCCCAGCCTTCAGCATATTGATACTTGTAGCCTGCATTTTTCATGACAGCCCAGGCTTCATCATGAGTCACGATTTTCATACGCCTCAGTAGGTCATCAGACACTTTAGGGCGACCATCTTCAAATCTTTCTCCCTTCCATTCTTGGGTGAGAAATAGCATTTCCTCTTTGGAAATTTGCTGTGCAAAAGAATCTATTCCAAAAAAGAATAGAAGCAATAGGGTTATATAGGTTTTGTTCATTTTGGAATATAACTAAAATTAAAAAGAACCGAGCCTGAATTTTCCAGACTCGGTTCTATTTTTATTTGTCCCACCAAACTTTGGTTGCGAGATTGTCCGCGCCTTGAGCAGAGATAGCTGCTTGGACGTTTACTGAATTCACAGAAATTTCAGAGTTCGGATAAGTTAATCGGTTAATGAATTCCACCTCTTTGCCTGGGTAAGGATTTGGAGTCAATTCCGGGTAGCCGGATCTCCTGAAATTGGCAAATGCTTCAGGACCATTCAGGAAACTGGAAACCCAATATTGCGTGTTGATCTGCTCCAATGCCATGGATTGGTCAAAGGGGTTTTGCTGGAGATATTGGTTTATTTCCGAAGTAGAAATAGTTGACGCTTCATCTACTGTACCAAGTTGCTCCATATGTGCACGCACACCGGTATTGTAATACTCTTCTACCGTCCCGCTACTGATCCATCCTCTTTCTCTGGCTTCTGCCATTAGCAAGTAATTTTGCGAAGCAGTTACAAGAAAGTTCGGAGCAGTATTTTTGGTCACCCGTCTTCTATCTGCTTGCGCAAATTCATAAAAACTGGCAAGTCCCAGAGCTGAAGCTGCACTTACGGCACCAGCATTATCATTTCCCATCGGCAATCCTTGATGAACACTTGCATCATAGGTTTGATTAGCCACGGTCTGTTCTGGACCTGATTTGGCTCCTACATAAGTGACCGCAATGGCAGAAAGTCGAGGATCATTATTGCTTCGCAGGTAATCTACGAAAGGCTTTGTGAGGTAGAAGTTGGAAGCTTCAGTCGCATTTAGAAAATTACCGATTGGGTTGGTGTAGTTTGCATCATGGTTGATTCTGGCATTTTCGTCATTTGTCAAAATAACCCCACCCTGCACGGCAGTCTGCACCACTTGTGCAGCTTTGGTCGGATTTACTTCACTCAGCCGCATTCCAGCTCTCAAAAGAAGTGAATAACCAAAATTCTTCCATTTGTCCAGGTCACCGCCATAGAGAATATCAGCAGCCTCTAATGGCCCAGATGGATCCAAAGCAGCAGTAGCTTCAGTTAGTTCATTGATTAAATCATCGTAAATAGCCTCTTGGGAGTCATAGGCAGGAAGGTAAATCTGTTCCGAATAGCCTTTTCCTCCTTGGAAATAGGGAATGCTTCCATAATCATCTGTCAACACCATAAAGGCAAAAGCCTGGATGATTCTGGTCATATTCTTCAAATTAGCCCGGGCAGGATCATCTTGGACTTGTATGATTACATCACTGGTATTTTTAATCACATTCCTGTAATATCCCTGCCAGAGCTCCTGAGTCAAAGTTCTGTTATCCTGGTTGTAATTGGCACCGGATACCAGTCCGGAGTTAGGAGTGACTATTTGCTGCACTATCCCAATATCATAGACTAAGCTTCCATTTGGGTAGGCACAGCCAACGATTGCGGCATTTAACTGAAATGCCGGATCAATCGCCGTAGCACTTACTTTATTGGTATTGAGTTCGTCGAAATTGCTATCGCAAGCCGATGAATACAGTACCACAAGTATGATTAGTAGGTATTTATTTATCTTTTTCATGGCTAGATGGGTTAAAATTTGACATTCAGATTGAAACCTAAACCTCGGGTAGATGGAAGGCCTGTGGACTCCATTCCAACCAAGTTATCCGATGAATATCCGAAGGATTCGGGGTCGATATTGTCAACCCATTTCTTTATCATGAAGACATTGTTGGCTACGAAATTCAGCTTCACTGATTGGAAAGGCTGGTTTTCTGGTAAATGCTTCGTAAAGTCATAGCCCAAGGTAATTTGCCGTAACTTCCAATAACCTCCGTCATAAACAACTGGCTCCACTAATGCCTGAGATCTAACCACTTCCCAATACGATTGCACTGGCGCAACCACAGTATTAATTTCGCCTGCTTCATTTACTCCATCACCTACTACTCCGCCCTCTCTTCCTTCCAAAGTCATCTTATGAAGCCCATGTCGGGTGGCGTTGAAATTGGTACCTGAAAGCATGACATTTCCAAGTTTGAAATCGATTAGGAAAGAAAGCATCACACCTTTGTAATTGAAGGAGTTATTAATCCCTCCTACCCAATTGGGTAATGCACTTCCGAAATTGACAAGGTCTGGAGTACGAAGCGGAAGTCCATTGGCACCGAAAATCTTTCTTCCCTGCTCATCCCGTCTATAGCCAAAACCTGCAACTTGCCCCATTTCCATTCCCACGATCTGCCGTAATTCTCCGTTGAACACGTGGGTTCCCACTGTAATCCGCTCTCCGGGAGTATCTGTGAGTAGGCTTAGTACTTTGGTTTTGTTGTAAGCTGCATTGGAAGTAATCTCCCAAGTAAACTTATCATTCTCGACAGGAACTAAAGTGAGGAGCATCTCGATTCCTTTGTTTTCACTTTGACCACTGTTGATTGAGGTGTTCACGAAGCCAGAAGCGTCCGAAATCTGTGCACTTACGATCTGATCGGTAGTCAACTTTCTATAAGCTGCCATATCAAGGCTTACTCTACCTTGAAACATGCTCAATTCTAATCCAATTTCTGCTTCTCCTATCCGCATCGGGCGAAGGTTCGGATTGGGTAGATTCGTTCCGATAGGCCCTCCTACAGGTTGACCGCCAAAAAGGTTATTATTGATTCCGTAGAAAAGCACATTGGAATAGGCTCCCACGTCTGCATCGGATCCTACTTCCGCATAGGCTGCTCTAAGCTTACCGAAATTCAACCAACCGGTTGGATTAAAATTCTCAGAAAAGACCCAGCTTGCAGATACGGATGGATATATGATGCTTCTATTGGCTTCTGATAAAGTGGAGAACCAATCATTTCTGACCGTTCCAGTTAGAAACAATTTATCTTTGTAAGAGAATTCTGCAGATCCATAAAGGGAATTCACAGCACGCTCATTCAGATCATAAAGTGGATCTTTAGCTCTGCCGTTTTGGACAGTGTAAAGACCTCTTACCACGAAATCCGTCACCTGTACACTATTTAGTTCTGACATGCGCTGCATGTGATTACCACCGAAATTTGCATTTACGCTCAGATCTCCGAATTGCTTGTTCGCATTGATGAGGAAATCTGTATTGATCTCTCTGAACCTCCGCTGATCTTGTGTGTACACGCCGTTCACAAATCCTGCAGGAGCAGCAGCCCTTGAGGCTTGGCCTGTTGGGAAGTTGTTGTAATCCTGATCTCTAGACCAATAATCCTGTCCTACTCTTCCTTGGACAAATAGCCAGTCGTTGATTTTGTATTTCAAGGCTACATTTCCGAAAATCCTGTCCCGCTTGATATTCTGGAATTGATCAGAAAGTGTGAAATAAGGATTTGTCCTGTTTCTGAATCTGGAATAGACCGCTTCGTTTCCATTTGCATCGTAGCGATTGTCCCTCAATACATCCAGAGGCATAGAATTGGCCATGTTATAGAGCGCAACTGGAATGGTATTGTCCTGCTCGCCTATATTTGGAGGATTGGTATTCTTTTCGAAAGAGTAATTGAAGTTACCTCTGAAGCTGAATTTAGGCGTCAGATCATAGCCAAATCCCAAATTGATCGTCTTCCTGTTATACGTATTGTTAGGCACAATCCCTTTACTGTTCAGGTCAGAGAAAGACAGGCTAAGACCTCCTTTTTCTGTAGAAGTAGCTAAGGTGATCGAGTTAGTTACGTTCTGTCCATTCCGGAAGAAATCATTTATAATTCCTTTTACTGGTACGTAGGGAACAGTCACTCCGTCAAAAAGCATCTGTGTCATTCCTGGCTCGAATTTCTCACCAAAAGACCATTGCCCCGAAGTTGGATTGGGTGTAGTAGGTCTTACACCTTGCTCACCCTGTCCATATTCATATTGGTAATCAGTAAAATCGAGTGGGGCTTCATTGGTATAATTGAGGTTATAAGTCACTCCTATTCCTCTCGTGTCATTCTTGCTTTTAGTGGTGATCATGATCACCCCGTCTTTGGCACGGGAACCGTAAAGCGCAGCAGCAGCAGCTCCTTTAAGTATGGTCATCGACTCTACATCATCAGGATTGATACTGGAAAGTCCATCTCCACCATCGGAAGTATTTCCGCCACCACGGGTTCCTATACTGCTATCGGAAGCATTGTTTCCAGGTTTAGATCCAAAATTGGTGTTATCAATCGGAACACCATTGACTACAATCAGCGGATTGTTTTGACCGGAAATCGAGGATTGTCCACGGATTCTGATTTTTGAAGTTCCGCCAGGACCCGTCCCTAAAGCTGAGATGGAAACACCTGCTACTTTTCCCTGCAGCGCATTCATTACATTGGGAGTTCGGTTGATCGTGAGCTCATCTGATTTCACAGTGGAAGTAGCGTAACCAAGACTTTTTGCCGTCTTTTCGATGCCTAGAGCCGTCACCACCACTTCTTCCAGATTGCTTTCATCCACCTGCATGGAAATAGTGAATACAGTCTGATTTCCAACTCTCACTTCCTGGTCCATGTATCCCACGAATGAAAAAACCAAAACAGAATTCTCATCAGCTACATTGATCACAAAATCGCCCTGCACATCAGTAACAGCCCCTACAGAGGTCCCCTTCAGCAATACGTTTACACCTGGAAATCCTTGACCATTCTCATCTGTCACTTTGCCTCCCACTTCGATTCTTCTTAGCTGGGATTTGGATTGTTCTGCCACCTTCCTAGCGTTACTTGCCATGGATGGTCCGGCGGAGATTTTACTCAACTGTGTTGATTCAGATGGAATGAGTAAAGTATTGGTATTCGCTTTCTTTGGAGAGATTATGTAAAAGCGTTCAGCTGCTTTCTCATACTTCAGGCCTGTACCTTGCAGTAGTGAGGTAAGACCTTGCTCCACAGATTCGAAAGATTCTGTCTTTGTCCGGATTTTCTTTTCCCGGACCAACTCATCCTGATACGCGATGGAGACACTAAAGTCTTTCTCCAGCTTACTCAGGCTTTTGTGTAAATCATCATAATTTTTGCTGGCGTTTCCAGCAGGGTTAAGAGTCCGTCCTGACGCTAGTAAATCTATGGTTTGCGGAAGCGCATCCCATGAGATCGAGCAGGCTAGACACATGAATAGTAAGATCTTTTTCATGCTTAGAGGTTTTTAGGTTATTTGGGGAATAGAACATTTTGGGTTATTTAATCAGGTACTTATTATTTTCTTTAGTGAGTTCCACATTGAAGATCAAAGCGATCTGTCGTAGAAATGAGTCCGAGTCAGTCAAGGGCATGGAACCGGAGGCGGTAAGCTCCAGTGCTTCTTTGTTCTCGACGTCGATGGTGACTCCATAATTGTCCCGAGCCATTTTCACCATTTCGGCGAGACTTGTTTGTTCGAGGTTTAGTACATTGTCTTTCCATGAGGTGTGAAGGGAAGTATTCACTCTTTCCCGCTTGAATTTATTGTCTTTGAATTTCACCAGATCACCTGGATTCATGACGATCTTGCCTTCCTTCTCCTTTACAGGAAAGCTCAATGTAACCATACCTGAGTTGAGAATTACTTCTGTCTCCTCAGCCCGGTTATATACATTGAATTCGGTTCCTAGCACCTCAATCGTCACATTTTGGGAACTTAGCACTCTGAAGGGTTGATGATCTACTTTATGTACCACATTAAAAAATGCCTCTCCCTCAATCTCGATCTCCCGGGCTGTTTGCCCCTCCCAATTGTCCAGGTAAGTAAGCTTGGAGTTAGAATTTAATTTCACCGTAGAACTGTCTGGCAACGTGATTTCGAGGGTTTCGCCAAACCCGGTCACAAATTCAATTTCCTTTGGAAGCAAAAGTAAATACACCAAAGTCGCGACTGCCAAAACAGAGGAAACCCCTGCTGCTACGGCCCAACGGTATTTTTTTGACCTGTAGGTCTCTAGAGATTTTGGAGGCATATTCACATCTTCCTGAATTAAGGACCAAACATCCTTTAATTCCTCTGGAGACATTTCTTCTTTGGAATTTTCCAACGACAGAACCAAACTTCTGGCTTCTTCTAGCAAGGCGGACTTTTCCGGGTGCGCTTTGATCCATCGCATCCAAAACTCATCATGCTCGGGCGTAGAATAGAGTACCCACTCCTTAAAAAATGGATCTACAAGGTAATCCTCAATGGAAAAATCAGAATAATCGGGATGATGGTAATTCACAGGCTCTTATTTGGTATATACCTATAAGAGTATGAGCCTGTCAAAACCTCATCATAATTTTTGATTTTTTTTTTTAATCGAACGAAATGAGACCTTTTAGTATGATCTCAGATTATCACTTTCATAGCTTGGAGAGCCTTAGAAAGTAAATTATGAGCTGAAGCTGTACTGATTCCCATTAGGGAAGAAATTTCAGCATAGCTCATTTCGTTGAAAAAGCGGAGAATCACTATTTCACGCTGCCTCTTGGATATTCTACCCAAAGCTTTAGTGACTTTTTCTTTATGATAATTCTCCTTGTCCAAGGCAATTATTTCCTCTTCCTTGGACAGCTCTTGAGTCAAAAAATGTTGCTCATCAGGCTCTTCTGTAAATTTTTTACTTTGATTAATCGCCTTGATCAGGATATTTCTGAAAGACTTAAACAGATAATATTTGACCGAATCCACTGGGGATAGCTCATGTCTTTTCTTCCATAGCCAGGCAAAAAGTTCCTGGATACAATCTTTGACCAGCTCGCGATTGTAACAGATATGCATTCCGTAATTAAAAAGTGGATTAGCGTACCTGTTATAAAGACTGGAAAAAGCCAGGCTGTTGCCATTGGACAAGGTCAACCATAAAGCCCGATCATCCGCATGCTTATCTTTCGTGCCTTTTGAGCTATTTGACATCAAAACATTTACATCATCCCCCATTTTCGAAATTATATTTCAGTAAAATCGAGATTTAAGGTAGTTAATATTTTGACATAAATCAAAAAACAAGAGTTTGGCCAGAAGTTTTAGAATATGCTCTTACTCAATTCACTCACCCAAGCATTCCTGCAATAAAAAATCCGACATAAGTTCCTAGAGCATTCCCCAAGCTCCCAACCAAAACTCCGGGAATTAGCAAATCCGGTCGGTTCAAACTCTCTGCCGAAGCAAGTGCTGTTGTATTCCCTCCCACATTTGCCTGAGAGGCCACTGCAATGACATCCCAATCGATTTTGAAAAGTGCCCCAACTCCGAAAATCACTAGGCCGTGAATCAGCACAAGTATGGAAACAAATAGAATAAGTGTACCTGCAAGATCACCAAGTCCTGAAAGCGTACTGAAGTCACAAAGAGTCCCAATTGTGGCCAGAAAAAGCAGAATTAGAAAAAAACCTATGGTATGACTGCCGGAAAGCTTTTTTATGAAGGAAAACTGGGCTAGAATCAACGCAATGGTGGTGAGTGTGAGAATTTCTGGGATTTGAGGGTAATACTGGAAAACCAACTTTGAAGCTGCCATGGCCAAAAACGCTAAGCCAATTATACTTGCCAAGCCAGCAATGCTAATTGATTCTTCAGCCTTAACTTTTTGAACTTCACTAGCTGCTGGCAGTAGTTTTTTTCTTGGAAAGAAACGCTGTAAATACTTGGGCAAAATCAATGTAGCAATAATCCATGGAGTACCTATCAAATTATCCACCACCGTGGTAGCTGCAAATAAATCAGCATTTTCGTTTACATGATAACTCAATGCTACAGCATTGAAATTAATACTACCTCCTATATAGGTTCCAGTGTACATTCCCGCCACCGCATGAGCTAGTGGGCCAATTTCAGAAGCAGGCTGAACAATAAACCACGCAACTAAAACTCCGACAATTGTCCCAAGGCCCCCTATTCCAAACATGAGTAAGATAGGTCCTCCTGCTTTTTTTAGGCTTTTGAGATTGACCTCCAGCAATGCAATAAAAATCCCCATCGGAGCCAAGTACATAAAAACACCGGTATAAACTGGGTTACCATTTGTCGCAGTAGGAATGACACCTAGGTTTGCCGCAATAGCAGTTGCCAAGATCACCAAAATCGGTGTACCTATCGTCTGAAAGCCTTTGAACCTTGCCAACCAAACACAAAGTAAGACGAACATACAAAGCATGCCACTGACATAAAATGGGTCTTGAGTCCAAGTCATTGGGGAATTTAAGGGAAAAAGTCCTGAATAGCCTTAACTACATATTCTATTTCCTCCTCCTTAATCCAAGGATTTAAGGGCAAAGAAAGTCCTCGCTGGCTCAGGTTTCTGGCATTAGTAAAATCGCCCTCGCTTCGAAATGGCTTCATATCCGGCAAAATATAAGGATAATGGATTGCTGTTCCGATTCCTTTTTCCAGAAGAAAATCCTTCAGATCATCTCTTCGACTAGTTTGAACCACAAAAAGATGGGAATTGTGATTCTCTTCCAAAATACCTGATGGGAGTTGCAATCCTTTACTATCTGAAAGTCCTTCCAAATACATTTTTGCATACTTCTTTCGAGTAGCTTGGAACGAATCAAATCTTTCCAGGAAAATATTTAAAAACCCAGCTTGAATAGAATCAATCCGACTGTTTCTCCCAACCATTACGTGTTTATCGCGTACCTCCTGACCGTGATTGAGCAGCATTTTTATTCGATCGTTCAAGTCTTCATTATTGGTTAAACACATTCCAGCTTCACCTAAAGCCCCCAAATTTTTGGTTGGATAAAAGCTCATGCAACCCACATCTCCAAAAGTTCCGGCAGCTTTTCCGCCCTGAAAAGACCCAACCGATTGAGCTCCGTCTTCAATGACAAAAAGGTTATGCATTTTAGCTTGAGTCATCAACCTTTCCATATCCACCATCTTCCCATACAGGTGAACAGGAATCACAGCTTTAGTCTTTGGTGAAATGGCTTTTTGCCAATCAGAAGCTAGCAAACCATCTTCATCTGTATCCCAAAAAACAGGGGTTGCTCCTACTAGGGCCACAACTTCGGCAGTGGAAACCCAGGTCATCGCAGGAACAATCACTTCATCGACCTGCCCAATTTCTAATGCTCGTAAAGCCAATTCTAGTGCATCGGTTCCGTTTGCGCAGGCAATTGAAAAGGATGATTTGAGATAATTTGAAATGTGAGATTCTAAAAGCTCCACTTCCTCTCCTCCAGAAAAAACACCTTTTTCCAGCATTTCAGAAAACTTTGATTTCAAAGCATTTTTCAGCTCCTCATCTATTCTTTTAAGATCAAGAAACGGAATCTTCATCCAATAATTTCGCTAATTGCAAACTTAGATTTCTTCGGGAATACTGATCAATCCCTGTTGCTGGCTCAGCTTTCCCGCTGCGCTCAAACAACTTCCTCAGACTGACTTGAATAGCGACATGATCTGAATGCGTAAAAACCTCTCCAGCCTCAGATTCTTTTAAAATCTTTGCAGAATCCCCTTCAGGATCGCCTAATGCTAAAATTGGCAAAGTAGTCGCCATGTATTCAAAAAGCTTTCCCGGGATATTTCCCTTTGCATTTTTAGTATTAGTAAGGATCAAGGCCAAAGCATCTGCTTTCTCATAAAATCCAAAAACTTCCTGATGGGAAACATATCCTGCAAAAATCACATGAGCGGAAAGCCAGGAGTCTGAGCCTATTTCATCTCGAACTTGATCACTAACTCTTCCCACAAAGGTAAATTTCACTTCTCCAGTCTCCTTAGAAAACTCCTCCTTCATGGCTTTGAGCAGAGGCATCGGGTTTCTGATTGAGTCTATTATTCCAGTATAGACGAGATGTAAACTCCCGGCTTTTTTCTCTCCCACAGAAAATTCTTGTGGTATATCTGTATCATCAAAACCATTAGTGATCAAGTTGATTTTACGACTTGCCAATTGCTCCAAATCATGCTGGAAAGTGGGTGAAATTGTTGTCACAACATTTGCCTCACTCAGGACCTCTCTCTCTAATTTCTTATGCTTATT
The DNA here is from genome assembly GCF_900116615.1 of Algoriphagus locisalis. Classification (GTDB taxonomy): domain Bacteria; phylum Bacteroidota; class Bacteroidia; order Cytophagales; family Cyclobacteriaceae; genus Algoriphagus; species Algoriphagus locisalis. The sequence goes on along the minus strand of NZ_FPBF01000009.1, from coordinate 149,329 downwards.
TCGAACTTGGTTTTGCATGGGAAGCTTGTCCAGAAACTCCCACTGAGACCAAGGATCCCGGAAATCAGCAAGCCAGAATATCCCAGTTTTTCGTTTCAAATCTCTTCCGATCAAATGCATGGAATGAGGCGGACCAGTTGTGATGATAGCTTGAAATTGACCTTTCTCTATCAAATCTGTCAGGAATTTCACCGAAGGTTTCACCCAAAAAACACGGGGATCTGGAACCATCAGGTTTGCTCTTAACCAGATGGCTGCTTTTTCTATAAAACTCTGCTCCTTTTGCTCCAGGACTCTTCCTGGATGCGATTCTTTTTTCCCACGAATTCTATCCAAAAGTTGATAAGGTTCCCAGATCGGGAATTTCATTACCTCCAGATCTTTGGAGATTTCCTTTTCCAGCGATTCATCCTTCAGGTCAAAATCAGGATTCTCCGGTGTAAAAATCACAGGTTCCCAACCTGCTTCAGGCAAATATTTAGCAAATTTCAGCCAACGCTGCACGCCGGACCCTCCACTTGGTGGCCAATAATAGGTGATGATTAAAACTCGTTTCTTCATAAGTATATCATGTCCTAAGTCTAAAGTACCAAGTAGCCGGCCATAAAATCAAATATGAGAAAAAACATTAAGTCGCGGTGTTCTGTCAATGATTGGAGTCTTCCGACTTGAGTCTATTTCAATGCAGTCTTCAGACTGCTTCTTATTATTTGATCGATAGAAGTCTGAAGACTTCATTTTTTTGAGTCCAAGTCTTGAGAACCAAACTCCGCTTCCACTGCACTACAAAAATAAGGGAGCAGGTCACCCCACTCCCTAATAATTTCAAATTTGAGATTAGAAATTTCAAATTCCTTTATTCTCCTTGTGCAAGAGAGTAACCTCTTACTCCGTCGAAGGAATATAAGTTCTCAGTTTTGATAAAGTCAAACCCAAGCTCTTCTACTTGCTTCAACAATTCACGCACCTGAGCATGAGTAATTGTTCCTTGCTCTGCATTCTGGAATCTACATCTCCAGTGATCCGTGCAGAAAGACTCACGCATTCCATCAGGGAATACTTTTATACCTCTATTAGTGATCAGCGTCAACTGAAGTCCATCAGCATTTGCCTGACGAAGCTTCTCTCCTAATACCTGAGGATCTCTTCCTGGCTCATCCCAATCTACAAACACATCCACGCCGATTAGCTCTTTTTTAGCTTTCGTCACCGGAGATACAAACACATTCATTGGAGTGGTGTCCTTATCAAATTCTGCCGGAACCATCGAAGAAGGAAGTTGACCCAATCGCTCAATCACAGCATTTGCAAACTCTTCAGTTCCAACTTTCTTGGTAGAAAGACCTTCCTGATAGATATCACCTGTATGGATTCCATCCTCCAAGGTCTTCATCCAGGCATTTGAGATTTTCTCTGCAATCTCAGGCTGACCAATGTGAACCAACATCATAATCGCGCCATTCAGCAGGCCAGATGGGTTTGCAATACCCATTCCAGTGATATCTGGAGCAGATCCGTGAATTGCTTCAAACATCGCTACTTCTTCGCCTACATTCGCAGAACCACCAAGTCCCACAGAACCTGTTACCTGTGCAGCTACGTCAGAAATAATATCTCCGTAAAGGTTTAGGGTCACGATCACATCGAAAGTCTCTGGTCTATCTGCGATCAAAGCTGTACCGATATCGATGATTTTGTGATCATTTTGAATATCTGGATATTCTTTAGCGATCTCATCAAAAGTCTTGTGGAAAAGACCATCAGCAAGCTTCATGATGTTATCCTTAGTCATACAAGTCACTTTCTTGCGACCATACTTTTTAGCATACTCAAATGCATATCGGATAATTTTCTCAGATCCTGGCTTAGAGATCAATTTCAAAGACTGGAAAACCTCCTGAGTCTGTCTGTGCTCGATTCCTGCGTACAAATCCTCCTCATTCTCACGAATGATTACTAGATCAGTTTCAGGAAAATGCGTCTGGATAAATGGTGAAAAAGCTTTGCAAGGTCTCACGTTTGCATACAAACCGAATGAAGTTCGTGTGGTCACATTCAGCGACTTAAAACCACCTCCCTGAGGGGTGGTGATCGGTGCCTTCAAGAAAATTTTGGTTTCTCTCAGCGATTCGAAAGCATTCGGTTCCATTCCGGAACTGATTCCCTTCAGGTAAACTTGCTCTCCGATTTCGATAACATCGTATTCAAGTTGAGCCCCTGCGGCTTCAAGGATCGCCAAGGTAGCCGTCATGATTTCGGGACCGATCCCGTCACCATAGGCAACTGTAATTTTTCTTTTGGAAGACATATTAATATAGCGGTTTTAGTTAAAATTTGATTTTGAACAAAAGTAAATAAAAATGTGGAAGCAGGTTTTTGACCTAGGACAAAATCCACAATATCTCTGCTTTAATTACAAAAGGGGTAATTATCATTTACTTTAGGTACTTCATTTTCCAAGTATAGGTTTGGGATTGAATACCCTGCTTGTATATTTGTTTTATACTCATCTACGAACTATGGCTGATTTCAAAAATATCCTAACTGATGTGAAGAATGGTGTTCTCCATTTGACCATCAATAGAGAAGACAAAATGAACGCTCTGAATTTTGAGACTTTGGAGGAACTTAAGGAGATTTTTGAAGATGTATCGGACACCAAGGAAATCAAAGCGGTGATTATCACAGGTTCCGGTGAAAAGGCTTTTGTAGCCGGTGCCGATATCAGCGAGATTGCTTCGCTAAATGAGGTCAACGCACGCAAATTTGCAGAAAATGGCCAAGAGATTTTCAGCATGATTGAGAATTGCCATAAGCCGGTCATTGCTGTTACAAACGGTTATACACTAGGTGGAGGTTGCGAATTGGCTATGGCTTGTCATATGAGAATTGCCACTGCAAATGCAAAATTCGGTCAGCCTGAAGTAAACCTCGGAATCATCCCAGGTTATGGTGGCACTCAGCGTCTCACGATTTTAATCGGCAGAGGAAAAGCAAACGAACTCATGATGACCGGGGACATGATCGGTGCTGAAGAAGCAAAAAATTTAGGATTAGTAAATCATGTACTTCCTACCAAAGAGGAAGCATTGGCAAAGGCCGAGGAAATCATTGCCAAAATCCTAAGCAAAGCTCCACTGGCAATCGGCATGATCATAGACTGTGTGAACTCTGCTTTTGTGCCTGATGAAAATGGTTTCCAAACTGAAGCAAACAGTTTTGCCAGATGTGTGAAATCAGGTGATTACAAAGAAGGAACATCCGCATTTCTGGAAAAAAGACAGCCGCATTTCAAAGGAGAATAAGCTCCTTTACACTGAATGAGTAATTTCAAAAAACTAGCCGGACAAACCGCAGTTTATGGACTGAGCAGCATTCTCGGTCGATCGATTAATTTTTTAATGATTATTGTGTACACCGAATACCTCACAAAAGAGGCTATGGGCTCGTTCACAAGTATCTATGCGCTGATAGGCTTTATGAATATCGTCTTCACTTACGGAATGGAGACCACATTTTTTCGATTCGCTACGGGCAAAAACCTTGACGCCAATAAAGTATATAACTCTACCCAGTCCTTGCTTGTCACGAGCACGCTGCTTCTAGGCACCGGGCTATATTTGATGGCACCATTGCTAGCCGATTGGCTGGAATATCCTGGCCAAGCTTACTTATTCAGATGGACTGCTTTAATCCTTTCATTTGACGCCATTTTAGCAATTCCCTTTGCCAAACTAAGGCTGGAAAACAAAGCGCTGATTTTTGCAGGAACGAAAATATTCAACATCTTCCTGAACATCTTCTTTAACCTCCTGCTGATCGTTGGATTCCCCTATTTAATTGCGAATGGCATCATTTCAGAAGGATTTCTTGGCTATAGATCAGATTGGGGAGTAGAATATATTTTACTTTCAAATCTCTTAGCAAATGGATTGATTATTCCTTTTGTATGGTGGAAAGCAGGCTTTTTCCAATTCAAACTGGAAGGCACTATTATCAAACCCATGTGGACTTATTCTATTCCACTCTTATTTATGGGTTTAGCAGGAGTTACAAACGAGTTGTTTTCCAGATTCCTCTTCGAATATGTCTTGCCTCCAAATTTCTATGCAGGACTTTCGGCACGCGAAGCAGGTGGAGTTTTCGGAGCCAATTTCAAGCTTGCAATTATGATGAATTTGGTGATTCAGGCTTTTAAGTATGCCGCAGAGCCATTTTTCTTCAAACAAGCACAGGACAAAAACTCTCCTTTGCTTTATGCCAAAGTGATGCATGTTTTCATCCTGTTTTGTACCGTATTAATGATTGCGATTTCGGTAAACCTTGAATGGATGGGACCTCTATTTTTAAGACAATCAGGGTATGAAGAAGGGCTTTTCATAGTACCAACCCTTCTGATGGGTTATATGCTGCTCGGCATCTATTTCAATCTTTCGATATGGTTTAAAATCACCGATCAGACTAAATACAGTTTTTGGATCACCTTAGTTGGAGCAATTCTTACTATTGCCATCATATTCGTTTTCGTTCCCATTTGGGGCTATTTGGGCGGCGCCCTCAGCACGATATCCTGTTATTTTGTGATGTGCTTACTTTGCTACCTTTACGGCCAAAAATATTACCCCATTCCTTATCAGACTGGAAAAGGGATATTTTATTTATTATTCTCCTTCTCATTAAGTTACTTGGGTTTTTATTTAAATATTGGAATACCAGTTCTTGATTTCTTTTTAAGAAACAGTCTGATTTTGATTTATATAGGACTTATTTTCTTTCTGGAGAAAGAGCAAATCATGGCCTATTTCCCAAAAAGTAAAAAATACTAGTGTTTATTTTTAGTAAACCCGGGATCATTTTTAGATCAATAATCGTTAGAAACTCGAAGGTTTATAAAGCTTTCACTCATCTCATTATAATTACAAACAAAGTCTAATTGCATAAAAGGCATTATGTTTGTGAATTCAAGCTGCAGTCCCGATTTCCCGTGAATTTCAAAAGAACACTACTTATATTTCTCCTTGTCTCCGTAGGCTTAACGTCATGTTTTTCCCAGGAGAGGCTATCCAAGAAAGAGCGCAAAGCTTTATTAAGCGAATCTCAAGGCACCCGATATTTCATCGAAGGCGAGAAAAACCTGGTGCTTGATGATCTGGAGAAAGCATTTTTCTATTTCCAAAAAGCCATGGAATTCTCTCCTGACGAACCTGCGATTCATTATAAAATCGCTGAGATTTTGGTGAAAGCAAATCAGGCTGAAAAAGCTATGCCTTATGCCATGAAAGCTGCTGAACTGGACGGGGAAAACAAATACTACTCCTTGATGCTAGCGGAGATTTATACAAATCTTCAGCAACCACTCAAAGCAGCAGAAATTCTTGAAAAACTGACAGCAGACGGAGAAAACAATCAACAATACAATCTAGATCTCGCGTCAATTTATCTGAATGAAAAAGAGCTGGATAAAGCGCTAATTGTATTGGATCGTGCGGAAGCATTTTATGGTATAATGGAACCTATCACCATCCAAAAGCAGCGAATCTACCTGAGTAAAAACAACCTTGCTAAAGCAATCGAAGAAGGTGAGAAACTTGTCGAAGCTAGACCCGGAAATCCTACCTATGTCATGAATCTGGTGGAAATATTGTACAACAACAATAGAGTAGATCAGGCATTGGCATTGGTTTTTGAAGAAATCAACAAATACCCGAATCAGCCAGAACTGCAAATGGCGGCACATACCCTGCTGAAGGAAAAGGGTAACATCGAGGAGTCCAATCGTTACTTATATTCAGCCTTTGCCAGCCCAGACCTTGACGCGGAGGTCAAGTCCAAGGCGTATGGCAGTATTTTAACAGAAATCAAAACTCCCGAAAGGGAATTACTCCTAGATAGCTTGGAGTCGCTAATTGCTAGCTCCACTCCTGAAAATGCTGAAATCTATGCCGCATTAGGCCAGAGAAGGATATTGGAACAGAAGAACAATGAAGCGATCGAATATTTTAAAAAATCACTTTTGCTTAATCCTAAAAACCCAAAAATGCTTGAGCAAGTGATTTTGGGATCTTTCGGCGAGGATGCTGATTTCGAGGAATTGGAAAAATTTACTGTTTTAGGTGTAGATGAATTTCCCGAAAATCCAGAATTCTGGTTCTATGACGGCGTGGTAAAATCCGCCCAAAAGCAGGACGAAGAAGCCGTAGTTTCTCTGAATAAAGCTATCGAGCTCAACGCAAATAAAAATCCTCAGCTGGACCAAGTGGCTTTTGGCTCGCTTGGGAATTCGCTTTATAACTTAGGTGAAAAAGAAGAAGCTTTCCGGAATTTTGACAAAGCCCTGGAAATCAACCCCAATGATGAGCAAGTCCTAAATAATTATTCGTACTTCCTTTCGTTGGAGAAGAAGAATCTTGAGAAGGCAAAGTCCATGTCTGATAAAGTTATTAAGCGTTTTCCTGATAATGGCACTTTCCTTGATACACACGCATGGGTTCTTTTTCAGTTGGAAGATTATGAAGGTGCAAAGAAGTACATGGATCTAGCCTTGAAACATGAAACAGAGCCGAGTGCTGTGATGTTGGAGCATTATGGCGATATTTTGTTCCATCTTGGCCAAAAGAATGAAGCATTGAGTTATTGGAAAAAAGCGGAAGGAAGTCCTGAAGCTTCAGATAAACTTTCACAGAAAATAAAAGAAGGAAAATACCATGAATAGACTTTTTGCAGGATTTGTGCTCCTTATCGGCTTAAGCCTACTTTTCTCCTGCTCCAAAAAGACGATAGTCTATCAGGCAGATGGCAAAATGGAAGATTTTTCTCCCGTTTATACAGACTACAATTACATGAGTGCCAAAGCCAAAGTGGTAATCGAAGAGGAATCCGGCAAAATAACCCGAGGAAGTTTAAATCTTCGTGCAAAAAAAGACTCAGTTTTGTGGTTTATCATTTCTCCAGGCATGGGAATGGAAGCTGTAAGAGGCCTAATCACGCAAGAAAAAATTCAAATTAAAGACAGAATCGGCAAGGAAGATGTAAATCTCACTTTTAAGGAATTTGAAGCTGTCTATGGGTTGAAATTATCCTTAGACATATTCCAAAACGTGCTTTTTGCAAATCCCCCTCACGAAGTAGATTACAAAGACAGATTGGTAAGAGTAGGAAAATCTTTTGAACTTACCCAAGTGCGGGACAAAGTCCGGTACTTTTCTAAGGTGGACGTAAACTATAGAAAGGTATCAGAATTAGTCAGCAACTCCTTGGATGACCGTGGATCTCTTCTGGCCAGTTATGCCACTTTTCAGGAGATTGACGCTAAGCCTTTTCCATTTGAAGTTCTCTACAAACTTGCTTATCAATTACCAGAAGGGGGACAAAACACCATTATCAATGTGGAATGGACCTCAGTTGACCCCTACTCCGATCCACTTAGCTTTCCCTTCAAATTTTGAATTGCATGTTTCGCAAAGTTCTAGTTCCATTTAGCATTCTGATTGGATTAATAGTTTTTTCAACTGGTGATCTAGCTGCGCAGACAAAAAAAACGCGTGAAGAACTAGAGAAACAGAAAGCAGAAGTACAGGCTAGATTGCTTGAATTTGACAAAATCTTAAAGCAAACGACTGCCACAAAGAAAAACTCCATCGGTGAGCTAAATGCCGTAACCCGTCAATTTCAAACACAAACCAGATTGGTCAACACCCTGGACAGGGAGGTAAAATTGATCAATCAGGAGATTCAAGAAACTGAGGATAAAATAGAAAGTTTGGAAGTACAGCTCAAAGAACTGAAAGCCGAATATGGCCGAATGATCTACAATGCATCTAAACTGAACCGAGGTCTTTCTATCGTCTCATTCGTATTCAGCTCTGCCAATTTTAACCAGCTTTACTCCAGGCTAATGTATTTGAAACAATATACAGATAGCCGCAAGCAGCAAGCCGCACAAATCGAAAAGTTGAGTCTTGAGCTTATAGATCAGCGTGCATTACTTGACGATAAAAAAGCGGAAAAAGAGAAAGTCCTTGCTGAAGAGCAAAAAGAACGTGCAGCTCTGGACAAAATGAAGCGTGAACAACAGGGCCTTGTCAATACCCTTACCAGTAAGGAAAAAGAAATTAAAAAACAGATTACTGCTACCAAAAAACAACAAGATCAGCTGAATAAGATGATCAAGCAGGTAATCGAAGATGAAATCAGACGTGCAGAAGCAGCGGCAAAGAAAGAAAATAGTACCGCGACCAAATCCTCTGGTAGCAGTATGCCGATGACACCTGAAGTAGCAGCCTTATCAAAATCATTTGCAGGGAATCAAGGTCGGCTACCATGGCCGGTAGAAACCGGATTTGTATCCCAAGGCTATGGGACTTACCCTCACCCTACCTTAAAAGGAATAACCATGGAAAGTGATGGGATAGACATCCGTACACAGCCTAACTCAAATATAAGGGCTGTATTTGACGGTACCGTCACTAAGATCACCACTATGCCTGGCTTTGGGGGTACGGTAATCATCAAACATGGTGAGTATTATACCATGTATAGCAAGCTGAAAACCATTTCTGTAAAATCGGGTCAAACTGTAAGTGCAAAAGACGTAATTGGTCAGGTCGCTACAGGAGCCGATGGCGAAGCGGAAGTGCATTTTCAGACTTGGAAAGGTCTGACTGTGATGAATCCTTCTGCATGGCTTACATCCAAGTAGCACTTAATTGCGTATATTCATAAAAAAGATGGACTGCTTTCCCGCTGAACTTTGTGTAAGCGGATCACAATTCTATCTTTGTATCCACATTTACCCTTAAACAAACACCATCATGACAACATTAGCTTTCTTTCAAAACATGGGCGGTGGCTCGATCGTACTGATCGTATTAGTCGTCCTTCTCTTGTTTGGTGCTAAAAGGATTCCTGAATTGGCTCGTGGCCTTGGTCGTGGTATCAGAGAATTTAAAGATGCTACAAAGGACATTCAGAACGACCTAGAAGAAGGTCTGAAAGACGACAAGAAAAAGTAATCTCTTAAGCCAATAAAATTGGAAAAATTCATTTCATTCGACGAGATAAAAAAATCGCTCGAAAAGAAGGAAACAGACTGTCGGGCGATAGTCCAATATTATCTTACAAACATTCAGACGAAGGCGCATCTCAACGCCTTCGTCGAAGTTTATGAGCAATCCGCTTTAACTCAAGCTGATCTCATCAATGAAAAATTGGCGAATGGAAATGCCGGCAAACTTGCTGGAATGGTCATAGGCATCAAAGACGTACTTTGCTACTCAGGCCACGAATCCAACGCCTCCTCTAAAATCCTCCAAGGCTTCGAATCCCAATTCACCACCACAGCGATCCAACGATTGCTGGATGAGGATGCCATTGTGATCGGCAGACTCAATTGTGATGAATTTGGTATGGGGAGTTCCAATGAGAATTCTGCCCATGGCAACGTATTAAATGCTGCGGATGAATCACGGGTTCCCGGAGGATCTTCTGGGGGTTCTGCCGTGGCAGTGCAGGCAAACCTATGTACAGTTTCTTTGGGGACTGATACGGGAGGCTCAGTAAGACAACCAGCAGCATTCACCGGAGTAATCGGAATGAAACCAACTTATTCCCGCGTATCTCGCTGGGGACTAATTGCTTACGCATCTTCCTTTGACTGTATTGGTGTATTTTCCCATACTGTAAAAGATAATGCTTTGGTGATGCAAATCATGGCAGGTCACGATGAATACGATAGCACTTCATCAAGAAAATCCGTATTGCCTTACAGTCAACTTTTGCATTTTGATAAAAAAGCCAAAGTAGCCTACCTAAAAGAGACACTAGATTCCCCTGCACTACAGCCTGAAATCAAAGCCAACACTTTGGCAGTTTTGGACAAACTCAAATCTGAAGGGCATAGTGTAGAAGAAGTTAGCTTTCCTTTACTTGACTTTATCCTCCCTACTTACTATATTCTAACTACTGCTGAAGCAAGCTCCAATCTTTCACGGTTTGACGGAGTGAAGTACGGATACCGCACTCCAAATGCCCACAACTTGGAAAGCATGTATAAACTGACGCGAAGTGAGGGATTTGGAGAAGAAGTCAAACGAAGAATCATGCTAGGTACATTTGTACTAAGCGCAAGTTATTATGATGCTTATTTCACCAAAGCACAGAAGGTCAGAAGATTAATAAAAGATTATACAGAGAATCTTTTGAATGAATTTGACTATATTATTATGCCGACTACGCCATCTACAGCGTTTAAGTTTGGTGAGCATAGTGGTGACCCGGTAGCAATGTACCTCGAAGATCTCTTTACAGTACAAGCTTCAGTGTCTGGAGTTCCGGCTATTTCTTTACCAAATGGAAAAGACGAGTCAGGGATGCCAATTGGATTGCAGGTGATTTGTAACTCGTTCAAAGAGGCCGAATTGTATGCGTTCAGTAACTATTTAACCGAACTAACATCCTAAAACCCATTATCCCAATGAAAAACCCTTTGTTCAGAAACTTCACACTTGCGCTTATCACATGTCTGATCCCCCTGTCCAAAGCCTTTTCTCAGGATGATGAATCCATCGCCGCCGCCCCCCTTCTAGATGAAGAGGTTTTACCCAATTATCATTACGAATACATTCCAGATTTCACCTATGACGAAATAGATCGCCGGGTGAAAGCAATGGATCATGAGATGGCTTTTGAGCTAAATGATCGCGTTTTTTCCTTCATTCAGTACTTTACGGTAAGAAACAGAGACTATACTAAAATGGTCTTAGCTCGCAAGGAGCTTTTTTTCCCAATGTTTGATGAGATGATGGCCAAGCATGAAATGCCCCTTGAAATCAAATACTTATCAATCATTGAATCTGGACTAGATCCTCAAATCAGATCCCGTGTAGGTGCGATGGGTCTTTGGCAGTTTATGCCGGCTACTGGTGGAATGTATGGTATGAAAATCAATAGTGAAGTAGATGACAGAATGGATCCGGAGCTTTCCACAGAGGCTGCCGCAAAGTATTTGAAATCACTTTACAGGATGTTTGGGGATTGGGAAGTAGCAATGGCTGCGTACAACTGTGGCCCAGGAAATGTGAGAAAAGCAATTAGAAGATCTGGCGGCAAAAAAACTTTTTGGGGAATTTACAATTATCTACCAAGGGAAACCCGCAGCTACGTACCTCAGGTACAGGCGATGTTGTATATCCTAAATCACTTAGAAGAGCATAACTTCCACCCGGAAGATCCTACCTACGTGGTAGAATACGAAAAAATTCGCTTTGATAGAGCACTGAGTTTGGACAAACTAGCAGAGCTAACAAACCTTTGCGTAGCGGATCTAAAAACTTTAAATCCTGCGATTAAGAATAGAAAATTGCCTGAAAGCAATAAAAGTATGGCGCTACGAATCCCAAGAACCAAAGTTCCATACATCAAAGAAAATCTTGCATGGTTAAATGATTCACTTAATAATGCTCCTACTATCCTACTGGCATCCAATATGGATGTTCAGTCTGTTGAAGAGTTAGCTCAGGAGATCAAACAAAATGGAACAACCTATAAAGTAAGATCAGGTGATGTCCTAGGCTCCATCGCCAGACGCCACGGGGTGACTGTCACCCAAATCAAATCCTGGAATAACCTTTCCTCTAACCTGATCCGGGTTGGGCAGACACTCAGAATCAACTCAGGTATGTCCGGCAATATCGCTACGACGCAAACAAACTCCTCAGGTCAAACCACCTATACAGTCCAGCCAGGAGATTCTTTATGGATAATATCCAGAAAACATGAGGGATTGACAGTGGAGCAAATCAAGCGCTTGAACAACCTGAATTCGAATAACATTAAGCCCGGTCAAAAACTGATAATTGGCTAATCCCACCCGAATTTCGCCGGAAGTTGTTAATTTTTTTTAAGTAATGGCAATATTCAATCCTAAATAAGGATAAATGTTCCGATGTCATTAATTTACCCTATCCAAGAATCAAATGACCAAAAATGAAGACCTTTTCATCCATTCTCATAGCCCTCGTTATGGGTATTGTACTTACTTCCTGTGAATCCGACGGAACAGGAGTGGACAGTTCCAAGCCAAAAGCCAGAGGCTCCATAGGGGAAATCATCTTAGTGATAGACTCAGTAAAATGGGCTGGGCCTGTAGGAGATCAGCTCAAAGAAATCTTTGAATCTGACATACCAGGTATGATCAGATCAGAAGCAAAATTCAAAGTAAATACGGTTGACCCTAGAGCAATGACACGTATGCTCAAAATGTCAACGAACCTGATTTACGTAACAACTTTTGATGACAAGGGATCCGCTAGCCAAGCTATAAATGCCCAATTTTCAAAGGAATCAAAAGAAAAGGCAATGAATGATCCAGACATCTATTCCTTGAGAATGGAAGATGAATATGCGATCGGCCAGGAAGTATTGTATTTATTTGGAAATACAGAAGAGCAACTTGTTGAAAACCTAAAGAAAAATGGAAGTCGCCTCCAAAATCTATTTGAAGTAAGAGAAAGAGGCAGATTGGAAAAAATAATCCTCGCAAGAAAAAATTCGGCAGCGGCAGTAGAAGCAAAAAATAACCTTGAAATTGAAATTAATGTGCCTGCATCCTATCAGGTGGCCAAATCAGAAGATGATTTTCTTTGGGTTAGACAAATCACTCCTAGTGCAAACAGGGCTGATATCAGTTTATTTTTCTATGAAACTGATTATGTCTCAGAGGAGCAAACTTTCCCAGCAAACATCCTAGCACTCAGAGACTCAATTACCAGACAGCATATTTTTGGAGATCCAGAAGACCCTACTTCCTATGTGGTATCTGAAAAACAAATTCCGCCAGCTTTCCGAAACATGGTGATTAATGATAATTTTACCACAGAAATAAGAGGCGCCTGGAAAACCAACAACACAAGTATGGGTGGATCCTACTTAGGTTACCTCATGATTGATCAGGATAAAGGAAAACTTTATTACATTGAAGGCTTCGTATTTTACCCTAATGAAATACACCGGGATGCCCTTCGTGAAATAGAGACAATTCTCCTCAATACTGATGTGAGTTGGCAGGAGGATCAGGGGGCCTAAAACCCAAATTATATCAGCTTTTATGGCAATCAAAATCCGCAAGGAAGACGCACTAAATTATCATACGCAAGGCTCGCCTGGCAAAATTGAAGTAAATCCAACCAAGCCGCTTTCTAGCCAAATGGATCTTGCGCTGGCCTATTCCCCTGGAGTGGCAGAACCCTGCAAGGAAATCGAAGCGGATGTAGAGAATGTGTATAAATACACCGCCAAGGGCAACCTCGTAGGTGTGATTTCTAACGGTACTGCCGTACTGGGACTTGGGGACATTGGCCCTGAAGCTTCCAAACCGGTCATGGAAGGAAAAGGAGTTCTTTTTAAGAAATTTGCCGGCATAGACGTTTTTGATATTGAGATCAATGAAAAGGATCCAAAAAAGCTAATCCAGATAATCAAGTCCCTCGAACCTACTTTTGGAGGGATTAACCTGGAAGATATCAAAGCGCCAGAATGCTTTGAAATAGAAACTGAGCTCAAGCGGGAAATGAAAATCCCCGTCATGCATGACGATCAGCATGGCACAGCAATTATTTCTGGAGCCGCCTTATTAAACGCTTTGGAGATCGTTGAAAAGGATATTTCAAAAATAAAATTAGTAGTAAACGGTGCAGGAGCCGCAGCAATATCCTGTACTCGATTTTATATTTCTCTTGGTATCAAAAAGGAGAATATTGTTTTATGTGACATCGTAGGGATCCTGAGATCAGATAGAACTGATCTGGATGAGATCAGAAAAGAATTCGCTACTGACAGAGAACTCTTTACTCTTACAGATGCCATGAAGGACGCTGATGTATTCCTAGGCCTTTCTGCCGGTAATATTGTCACCCAAGAACAGCTGATGTTAATGGCGCCAAATCCGATAGTTTTCGCTTTGGCAAATCCCGATCCTGAAATCTCTTATGACTTAGCTGTTGCTACACGTCCAGATCTAATCATGGCTACAGGCCGATCGGATCATCCTAACCAAGTCAATAACGTGCTGGGCTTCCCTTACATTTTCAGAGGTGCCTTGGACGTAAGAGCTACTGCCATCAATGAAGCAATGAAATTGGCAGCTGCTCATGCTATCGCAAAACTGGCGAAAGAGCCAGTCCCTGATATTGTAAATAAAGCCTACGGAGAGGATAAGCTTGGTTTTGGACGCCTATACTTAATTCCAAAACCACTTGATCCACGATTGATTACTACCATCGCTCCTGCTGTAGCAAAGGCGGCAATGGAGACTGGAGTAGCCAAATATCCTATCAAAGACTGGGATTCTTATGAACTTGAGCTTCAGGAAAGAATTGGAATTGACCAAAGACTGATGTCTGTGGTGATCGCCAGAGCCAAAAAAGACCCTAAACGTGTTGTCTTTGCGGAAGCTGATAATCGTAAAATCCTAAAAGCCGCTCAGATCATCCGTGATGAAAAAATCGGCGAACCAATCCTACTGGGTAATAAAGAAAAGATTTTGTCGCTTATAGCGGACAATTCCCTGGATCTAAATAATGTCACCATCATCGATCCTATGGAAGAAAAGGAGCAATTGAAGAAATTCGCTGACATGCTCTTCCAAAAGCGACACAGAAAAGGCATGACCGTTGGAGATGCAGCAAGACTTGTCACCCAACGAAATTACTTTGGTGCCATGATGGTGGATACAGGACAGGCAGATGCATTTATTTCTGGGCTTACCCGTGATTATCCAAAAACTATTTTGCCATCACTCCAGACTATTGGGGTAAAGCCTGGGGTAAACCGTGTGGCAGGCATGTATATCATGAACACCCCAAAAGGCCCATATTTCTTCGCAGATGCCACTGTAAACCTTAATCCTACCGCTGAAGAGCTGGTTGAGATTATCGGTTTGACTGCTGATGCGGTAAGATTCTTCAATATGGAACCAAGAATAGCCCTGCTCTCCTATTCCAACTTCGGATCTGCCAAAGGAGAAATCTCAGAGAAAATGGCTAAAGCAACAGCCATAGCGCAGAAAAAATACCCAGACTTGGTCATCGAAGGGGAAATGCAGGCGAATGTGGCAATCAATGAAGACATTCAGCGAGAAATGTACCCATTCTCCAAACTTATTCACAAGAGAGCAAATACACTTATATTCCCGGATCTGAGTTCTGGTAATATTGCCTATAAACTCCTTGCGGAACTAGGCAACTCAGAGGCAATCGGGCCTATTTTGCTAGGAATGAACAAACCAGTTCATATTTTGCAGCTGGGAAGTTCGATCAGGGAAATCGTAAACATGGTAGCCGTTGCAGTAGTCGATGCTCAATCCAGCAGTAGCTTATGATCGACTATCTAAGCGGAAAACTGGTTTACAAAGATCCAACTTATGTCATCATCGATGTAAATGGGATAGGGTATCATGTAAAAATATCCCTTCAGACATACACTGAAATAAAGGATGAGGAGCAGATCAAGCTTCTCACCTTTCTTCATATCAAAGAAGACGCACATACACTTTTTGGATTCAAGAAGGAAGATGAAAAGCGTCTATTTTTACTGTTGCTTTCTATCAATGGAGTAGGTCCGAGCACAGGTCTCATGATTCTTTCTTCCTTAAGCTCAGCCGAGATAGAGCAGGCAATTTTAGCCGGCGATGTAGCTACTATCCAACATGTCAAAGGGATAGGTGCAAAAACTGCTCAGCGTATTATTTTGGAACTTAAAGACAAAGTAGGGAAAGGCGGATCCGAAGCTCCTACCACTTCACTAGGATTTTTGAAATCCAGCAATAAAATCCGCGAAGAAGCGTTACAAGCACTTATTACGCTAGGTTTTCCTAAAGCTGCTGCTGAGAAAAATATAGCAACAGTGCTCAAAAAAACCACTGGAGAAATTTCATTAGAAGATTTAATTAAAGCATCTTTAAAGACATCATAATTTTAAGTTGAATTGACCTTTTTGAGTGTACTGACTTTTTTCGGGAGGAGGTTTCTTAGTAGTTGGCCAGAACTATTCATCCTATTTGGTCTTCTGCTTGCCTATTCCACTTCTGAGGCTCAACAAACCAATCCTGACAGTGTTCAGTCCCGGATTGATTCATTGAATCGAAGGAGACTAACCCCCTCGTATTTGCTTTGGCAAAACCTGAGGACGAATCCCCTATTCCCTACCCGCAATCCCTTTTTGCAGTCTCAGGTACCGTTTTTATCGGCTAGTCCTATTACTCAAAATGTAGAAGTAAAAGTCGATTCTACACTTCGATACAATGTAGTGGACCAGATTGATACAGTCCGTGTAGGGAATGAGCAAGAGTACGATTTTGAGCAATTTTCAAAGATTCAAGAATACAAAGTCAGGCAGGAATATTGGCGAAGCCGTGCCCGAGGAGGAGATGGAGAAAGTGCTGTAGAAGGAAGAGGCTTGATTCCTCCTTTGACTGTCAGTCCATCTTTCGACAGACTGTTTGGAGGAAGTGAAATCAACATCGTTCCATCAGGTTATGTCAACCTGGATTTTGGAGCGATTTTTCGAAGAGTGGACAACCCTACCCTACCGATCAGGCAGCAGCAGAATGGCGGGTTCAATTTTGACCAGCAGATCCAAATGGCTGTGAATGGTTCTTTGGGGGAAAAGATGAAAATAGCCGCCAACTTTGACTCAAACAATTCCTTTGACTTTCAAAACCAGATGAAACTTGAATTCGACGGTTTTGAGGAAGACATTATCCAATCTATAGAAATCGGTAATGTCAGTATGCCTGTGCAAAACCGCTTGATTCAGGGTGCACAAAACCTTTTTGGAGTAAAAACGCAACTCCAGTTCGGCAAATTAGGAGTAACTGCAGTCGCTTCTACACAACGTGGACGACGGGACAATTTGACCATAGATGCTAATGGGCAGGGCAGATCATTTGATATTCAAGCGTCTAAGTACGACGATAACAGACATTTCTTTATTGGACATTTCTTTAGGGACAATTACGAGCGCTGGCTGAGAGGCCTCCCTCAGGTTCTTTCCGGTGTAAACGTGACGAGAATCGAGGTGTACATCATGAACAGAGCCGGAAATACTGAAACGCTCCGAAACTTTGCTGCTTTCATGGATTTGGGGGAAGGTCATGTGATTTACAATCCTACCAACCCTGCCATCGGAACAGGAACCCCATCGGCTCCGGCTGGTAATTCAGCAAACCAACTTTATTCGAATATTTCAAGTAATCCTGCATTCCGTCCTTTTGACACAGGCTCCCGAGCGATGGAAAGCAGCTTAGGACTACGGAAAGGAATTGATTTCGAGCAAATAAACGGCGCAAGAAAATTAGAGTCAACAGAGTACTTTTTCAATCCACAATTGGGTTATTTATCACTCTTCCGAAGGCTTCAAAACGACGAAGTTTTGGCAGTCTCCTACGAATACACTTACAATGGTCAGGTATATAAAGTCGGAGAATTAACCGAAGACTATCAGAACAGGCAGGAAGATGAGTTGATTTTCATGAAACTTCTTCGTCCCGCCCGAATCAACACCCGGGTTCCAACTTGGGATTTGATGATGAAAAACGTCTATAGCCTGAATGCCAATCAAATCACCAGAGACGGTTTTCAGCTTCAGGTAATCTACAGAGATGATAGAACGGGATTAGACAATCCTTCGCTATTGGAAGGGGCAGAAGTAAAAGATAAACCATTGATTCGACTCACTGGATTGGATAACCTTAATCCCCAGAATGACCCCGCTCCAGATGGGAATTTTGACTTTGTGGAGGGGCTCACCATCCTCACTGATCGTGGCCTGCTGGTATTTCCAGTTTTGGAGCCCTTTGGGTCAAACCTCGAAAAATATTTCCAGCCAGGTGAAGTAGTGTTAAAAGAGAAATACGTCTATGATACACTTTATAAAACAACTCAAGCAGACGCAGAGCTAGTTACCCGTCTTAATAAATACTTTATAAAAGGACGATTGACAGCTGGATCGGCAAGTGAAATTCAGCTCCCAGGGCTTAATATTTCGCCAGGCTCCGTAATAGTGCAGGCAGGGAACATTCCATTGACAGAAGGTGTGGATTTTACCATTGATTACAATGTAGGAAGACTAGTTATCATCAACGACGCTATCCTTCAATCAGGTAAACAAATCAATGTAAGTTTTGAAAAAGCTGACTTAGTTTCCTTCCAAACCCGAAGCCTACTCGGGACCAGGCTGGATTATTTATTCAGTGACAAATTTAACTTAGGAGGCACATTCCTTTATCTAAATGAGCGGCCAAATGTCACCAGAATAGCTACAGGAAGTGAAACATTGAGAAACAGCATGTGGGGTCTGGACGGGAATTTCTCCGATGAATCCCGATGGCTAACAAAAATGGCTGATGCGCTTCCATTTACCAGTACCAAAGAGACTTCTCTTGTTCAGATCAGTGGAGAATTTGCACACCTGATTCCAGGAACTTCTAACCAAGTAAATGGAGAACCCGCATCCTATATCGATGATTTTGAAGCGGCAATTACACCTTACAATTTAGGGGGAGCTGCCAATCAAAACTGGAAACTAGCTTCCACTCCCCAGACTTTTGACAATAGATTTGACTTGAGCAATCAAACCGAAGATAATCTAGGTGCTGCATACCGTAGAGCAAGAGTCGCTTGGTACAATATTGACAATATTTTCTATCGTGACAATGGGAATGGAGTACCCCCAAATATTACCCGTGAAGACAGGAGAAATCACTATGTAAGACCAGTACTTCCCCAAGAAATTTTTCCTCAACAGGATAATGAAGTTTTAATCACTGCCGAACCTCTTTTTGAAATGGCTTACTTTCCGAGTGAGCGAGGAATGTACAATTATAATCCAAATCTGACTTCCGATGGTTTTCTGCCAAATCCTAAACTAAATTATGGTGGGATCACTAGAGCCATTACCACCGAAGTGGACTTTGACCGAACTAACATAGAATACATAGAATTCTGGCTTTTAGATCCTTTTATTGAGGGCGAAAATGGTAGAGTGCTAGACGGGAAATTCAATCAAAACAATACCACAGGTGGTAAACTTTTCATCAACCTAGGAGATATCTCAGAAGATATTCTAAAAGATGGTCGCCATGCGTTTGAAAATGGACTTCCGGCCGATGGTGATCCCGCAGAAACCGGGCAAAGTGAATGGGGGAGAATTACAAGAGAGCAATTTTTGCTGCCTGCATTTGATAATTCAGAGACATCCAGAGAGAATCAGGATGTAGGATTGGATGGCTTGAAAAATGAAGATGAAGTTGAGTTTTTCGGTTCTAGATTTTTAAATCGCCTAAACGTTAGCAATGTCGCCAGAAATGAAATCCTTGAAGATGTCTCTGGGGATTTGTTCAAGTATTACCTAGATGAAGAGTTTGATCAAAATGACACAAAAATTCTAGAACGCTACAAAAAATTTAACGGTATGGAGGGCAATACACCAGTATCAGCCAATCAAAACCTGCCTTACACTCCATCAGGATCCAACACGCCGGACAACGAAGATCTCAATACCGATAATACGATCAATGAACTGGAGAACTATTATTCCTATGAGATGGATCTCCAGCCAGGAGGCTTGGTCGTAGGGCAAAATAACATCGTGGATAAAACCACCGCAAATGTCAATGGGGAATCCGTAGATTGGTACCTATTCCGTATCCCGGTTCGTCAGCCAGATCGAGTGGAAGGCGACATCACAGGTTTCAAATCTATCCGTTGGATCAGAACTTATTTGACTGATTTCGAGCAGCCTGTAGTACTCAGAATGGCAAACTTCCGAATGGTAGGCAGCCAGTGGCGAGTATTCCAGGAATCTCTTTTCGAAAGAGGCCTGTTTGAAATCCCTGAACCTGACAACTCCAATGTCACGGTGGATGTGGTCAGCATCGAAGAAAACAGCCAGGGAAGTTCTACAGAAAGCCCCTATGTCCTTCCTCCAGGAATCATCAGAGATCGCGACAACACTTCTACGGTTGAAAGAAGACTAAACGAGCAATCGCTTCGCATATGTGTGGAAGATCTCGGAGCCAGAGATGCACGGGCAGTTTTCAAAAACGTACTCTTGGATTTAGTGCAGTTTGAGCGGATCAAAATGTTCCTTCACGCCGACAGTGAAGATGCAATGGATGGGGAAATTACTGCCTTTCTGAGACTTGGAACGGATTACACAGATAACTATTATGAAATAGAAGTCCCATTGATCATCACGCCAAAAGGAACCCGGGACCCGGCTTTGATTTGGCCTGCAGAAAATGAAATTGACATCGCTATCCAGGATATCGTAGGCGTCAAAGTAGCCCGAGATAACCAGCAAGTACCATTGAATATTCCTTTTTCACAGGATGTAGGACGCTATAAAGTCACCGTGGTAGGTCGTCCGGAGTTGAATCAATCCCAATCGTCGATGATCGGGGTGAGAAATCCCGGTACAAATGGAGGAGGAAGCAGAAGTATTTGTATCTGGGCAAATGAACTCCGTGTGACCGGTGCAACGAAATCGAATGGATGGGCAGCGAACGCCCTTATGAATGTTAAAATCGCTGATTTGGCAGTAGTGACTGGATCTGTAAGACACAGCTCCATTGGATTTGGAGGCTTGGAAACCAGATTGTCACAGCGAGCCAGACAAGCGACCACACAGTATGACATATCTACAAATGTGGATCTTCACAAACTTCTACCGGAGGCAATTGGAGTCAGTATTCCAATGTATTTCTCGATAGAAAACAGCACCACAAAGCCTGAATATGATCCATTGAACCCAGATGTGCCGTTTGAAGTAGCGCTACAAAAATTCGAGACACAGGATCAAAGAGATGCGTATCGTGACATAGCTGTAGATCAGGTAAACCGCAAAAACATCAGTTTTAATAATGTGAGAAAACTAAAAATGAATCCGGATTCGGAGAGCCGTTTTTATGACCTCAGCAATTTGTCGTTCTCCTATGCCTATGGAATAATGACTCAGACCAATGCCCAGATTCAGGATTATACCTATAAGACCTATCGTGGAAATGTCACCTACAGTTTTCAGCCTAAGGCAGTTAATTTTGAGCCGTTCAAAAACGCTGGATTCTTGGATTCACCGTACCTTAAACTGATTAAGGACTTTAATTTAAACCTATCTCCTACCCTAATTTTAGCCCGACTAGACATAGACCGGAAGCATTTGCGCTCGCAGTATAGAAATGATCAACTCAGTACTGCCGGAGTGGACCCACTTTTCCAAAAGAGTTTTTTCATGAATCGTTTTTATTCATTGAATTGGGATTTGACCAAAAACCTTCGAGTGGACTATACAGGAAGTGTCATGGCGGTGGTGGATGAACCTCAGGGTGATTTGGATACTGAGCAAAAGTCTGATTCGGTCAGATACAATGCCTGGAGATTTGGAAGACGCACAAACTATAACCACAGTATCAATCTGAATTACACCTTACCGTTGGACAAAATTCCATTTACCGACTGGATAAGAGCTGATTACAAATACAACACTACCTACACTTGGCTAACAGGCGCTATTGGTCAAAAAGACACCTTGGGTAATTCCATTCAAAACACCAGAGATCAATCTCTTAATGGTAAGTTTGACCTGATCAAACTTTATAGTAAAAATAAAAAATTAGCTGCGCTGAATGCCCCTAAGCGACCGAGCATTCCGGGTAGAACTGAAACCCAAGCCGAAGACACCATAGGAACTCCATTTACCAACAGCCTACTCAAAACGCTAATGATGGTGAAAGAAGTCACCTTCAATTATGGGAAAATTGAGGGTACTTTCCTTCCAGGCTATATGCCGAATACCGGACTTTTGGGGATGGATCGTGCCTTCGAAAACCCAGGTTTAGCATTCCTGTTTGGTAGTCAGGACCCAAATCTTAGAAACGAATTTGCGCAAGCAGGAATCATGGCTCCAAGCAGCGAGTTGACCCAAACTTTCAGGCAAAGCAGTGTAGTAAACATGAAGTTTGGAAGTATTGTTGAACCTTTCCAGGATTTCAAAATAACGCTTAACGCAACCAAACGAGAGGTGGGTGAATATCAGGAAATCTTCAGAAATTCCTTGGATAACCCTGGAGAATATGAGTCAATCAGCCCTAATCGCCTTGGTGCATACAGTATTACCACGATCATGCTCGGCACCAGCTTTAGTAAGGATGGGTTTGATAATGTTTCTCCATTATTCAATGATTTTGAGCAAAACAGAGCCATTATTAAAAATAGACTGGAAGCACAAGGCGGCGGAGGTGAATATTCCATCAATGGTCAGGATGTATTAATTCCAGCATTCATGGCTGCTTACAGAGGAAAAGATGCCGCGACATTCAACATGAATCCTTTTCCTAAAACCCCACTTCCAAACTGGCGGTTGGATTATCGAGGGCTTTCTAGACTGAAAGGGCTAAGTGACGTCTTTAGCAGTATCAATATCACGCATATGTACACCTCCACCTATGATGCCAGTAATTTTTCTAATTCTCTTCAGTATCAGCAAGGGCTGGAACTTTACAATACTTTGCAAAATATCCCAAGACCAACCCAAATAAATGAAGAAGGCCAATATATCCCTATTTATGTGTTAAATCAGGTTGTGATGACGGAACGCTTCGGGCCGCTGATCGGCATAGATATGCTAACGAAAGACAGGTTGAATATTGCTGTCAATTATAACAAGGAAAGGAGCTTAGGACTAAACTTCTCAAACGCCCAAGTGACAGAACAAAAAAGCAATGACTTCGGATTGACATTGGGCTATACCAAAGCGGGCATGAAAATTCCGTTTAAATTCCAGGGGAAACAATCTGTTTTAAAAAATGACCTAACGTTCAATTTAGATTCAAAAGTGGTAAGTACGACACAGATTCAGCGGAAGATCGAAGAAGGAAGTACCGTTACGAGCGGCAATTTGAATATTTCTATAAGACCGACTATCTCCTATCTGATCAATCAAAACCTAAATCTCACCCTTTATTTTGACAGAACGATTAATGAACCAAGGGTGACTACAGCATACAAGCGGACCTCCACCGCATTTGGAGGTCAACTTCGATTTAATTTAGGTCAATAGATTTTATCCTTGACTGATTCCTATTAATTTTGATTCCCATATTAACTATTTAAGAAAATGGATTTTCCTCAAGAACTAAAGTACACCAAAGACCACGAATGGGTTAAAATTGACGGTGATGTTGCAACCATTGGAATCACAGAATTTGCCGCAGGTGAACTAGGTGATATTGTCTATGTAGAAGTTGAAACTACAGGTGAGACCTTAGACACAAACGAAGTATTTGGCTCCGTGGAAGCTGTGAAGACAGTTTCAGATTTATTTATGCCAGTGGCAGGTGAGATTTTGGAAGTAAATCCGGCGTTGGAAAACTCTCCAGAATTGGTCAATGAGTCACCTTACGATCAAGGCTGGATGATCAAAGTAAAGATCACAGGAGACCTTCCATCCGATCTTTTGTCTGCAGCAGCGTATGCAGAATTAGTGGGAGAATAATCCGCTCGTTTTGAGATTAGGAATTGCCATAGTGTGGCTTCTTTTCATAGCCGTGGCTATGTTGACTCCGGGGGATAACTTTCCAGAGCAATCATTTCAAGCAGAAGACAAGTTAATCCATTTCATTTGCTTTGGACTCCTGAGTTTTCTATGGTGTGGAGTTGGCCTGAAAAGAGAACTCGTAAACGGGTTAGAAAGCAGAGTCTTGATCAACTATCTAATCTTTGGAGTAGCCGCCGGAATAGTTTTAGAATGTTCACAACTAGTTATCCCTTTCCGATCTTTCGATTATATAGACATGATTGTCAATGAAATAGGCGGAATAGCAGGTTTATTAGCATATTTTAAGATTCCGACTACCAAGATTGGCTTGGATTAGTGCCTATTAATTATTACAATTGTTAGTCAGAAAAGAACAAAATTTAACCGTAATAAACCAAACGTATCATGGAAGCAAAAAAAACTCCCAGCGCTGATCTAACCAGAAAGTCAGGAATGTTTCTGAACTTGGGTTTGGCAGTAGCTGTAGGTGCTACCCTTGCTGCCTTCGAATGGAAGTCGTTTGACGATGGTTCATTGAAAGACCTAGGTCAAGTAACTGATAACTTCGAAGAATTGCTAGATATTCCAATCACAGAGCAGCCACCACCACCACCGCCGCCGCCAGTAGAGCAGCCTATCATTGAGGAGATTCCTGATGAGGTAGAAATCGAAGAAAAAATCGAAGTTAACTTCGATGTCGATGTAAAAGAAACTACGGTAATTAAGGAAGTGGTCATCGCTGAAGCTCCTGTAGAGGAGAAAGTAGATCAAATCTTTGACGTGGTAGAAACTCAGCCAGAACCACCAGGGGGAATGGCAGGATGGAATCAATACCTAAACAAAAACCTTAAATACCCTACTCAAGCAAGAAGAATGGGAACTGAAGGTACGGTAATCGTGGTATTCGTTGTAAATACTGATGGTTCTATTCAAGACGTTGAAGTTTTGAGAGGAATCGGCGGAGGCTGTGACGAAGAAGCAGTGAAAGTAGTAAGTGCTGCTCCTAAGTGGACTCCAGGTAAACAACGTGGTCGTCCAGTTCGTACTAGAATGAGACTGCCGATTAGATTCAAATTGAGCTAATCAAATTATATCTAAAGAAGAGACCCGAGAAATCGGGTCTTTTTTTTGGAATGTTCTTAACAACTTTTAGCTTAGTTAAATAGTGTTAGCAGATTAGCATCAGCCAGTTATGTAGTGTAATTTATTAGAATAGTTTTTCTAACCTCTAATCAAACACTCATGGAACACAAAAAAAATCCAATGCTAGACCTCAGAAAATGGTCAGGTACATTGTTTAACCTAGGCCTTGCAGTAAGCCTAGGAGCAGTTTTGGTGGCCTTCGAATGGAAGGCTAAAAATACAGAGAACATAAAGACATTTGAAGGAATGAAAGATGATTGGGATGAGATTGAGATCCCAGTGACCATCCAAACTCCGCCTCCACCACCACCGCCTCCCGTCCCGATAGAGGTAAATACGGTTCCCGATGAAATCAAAATTGAAAAAATCCCTGATTTCAAACTGGACTTAAACGCCACGGAGCAAACCAACATCCCTGAAGTAGAAATAACTGAAGCGCCCGTAAAAGAGGATGTAGATGTGATTGAAGACTTTGTAGAGGCACAAGCCATGTTTAAGGGCGGTATGGATGCTTGGTATGCCTACCTTAACAAGAACCTGAAATACCCGGCACAAGCTAAAAGAATAGGCATAGAGGGAACTGTAATAGTCAGGTTTGTGGTCAACACAGATGGATCTATTCAAGATATAGAGCTAGTCCGAACAATCGGCGGAGGATGTGATGAGATAGCTAAGGAGGTAATAGAAAACTCCCCAAACTGGAACCCTGGCAGAATTGGAGGAAGAGTCGTACGATCAAGAATGACGATGCCTATTCGCTTTAAACTCAATTAGGCTAGGACTGGAGTCAAAAAAAAATGGCTGTCTCACCAGTAGAAACAGCCACTTTTTCTATAATACGTTCAATGATTGCTCTTTGACTTTTTCAAGCTCATCTTTCATCAAAATCACATGCTTTTGCATCTCTGCATCGTTGGCCTTAGAGCCTATCGTATTGATCTCCCTTCCTATCTCCTGAGAGATAAATCCTAGTTTTTTACCTTGGCTAGTTTCCTCGGAAAGGCACTTTGTAAAGTACTTTAAATGAGTATCAAGCCTAACAATCTCTTCGGTAATATCTAATTTCTCGAAGTAGTAAATCAATTCCTGCTCAAAGCGGTTGGCATCAAATGAATTTTCGTCCAGCCACTCGCTGAAGTGATTTCGGATCTTCTGCTTGATTCGATCTTTTCGCTTCCCTTCATTTTCTTGGATCTGCATAAACCCACTGGCTATGGTGTTGATATTGCCCCGTAGCTTTTCTTCCAAAGAATTCCCCTCATCCTGTCTGAATGAATCACATTTATTTAGAGCGATAACCAGTACTTTTTTGATTTCATCCCAATCTGCCTGATCGTCTCTTTGCTCGCCAGTAACTTGGGTAATTACACTTGGTGATTGCAATGCTAGTTTGAAAATATCCTGAGAATCATCCCTAACACGTTCTGCAAGCCCTTTATATTTTTGATAAAAGAGATTAAATAACTCTTCATTAATGCTGACTGGCATTTCGGCGGATCCTTTGGATTGGAATTCAATCGAGATACTCACTTTACCACGATCCAGAATAGACTGAACCAGAGTTCTAATTTCCAGCTCTTTATCATTAAACTGCCTTGGACTTCTGATGGAAAGATCCAAAAATTTCGAGTTGAGCGTGCGTACTTCCACTTGGATCACCATTCGCTCATCCTCAAATCCGGCATTTCCGAAACCGGTCATTGACTTGATCATACTAAAATTTGTTGTTAGAAATTGAAGCCCAAAGTTACATAGAACTTTAGATCTTCGGCTTCGTAATTTCTGATTGGTCTCGCTACATCGAATTTGACGTAGTAGTTAAGCAAAACGGTTCTCAATCCTGCTCCATAACTCTGAAGCCATGGATTGTTGAAATTATTTAGGGTGATCGTAAAGGGAGATCCTTCTGTGTTGATTACTTCTGTGTTTTGATCATTTACGCGTTCCCAAGGGGCAGAATCATTCCATGCTGACCCTATGTCATAGAAACCAACCAATTGGAAATTCCGAATAAAATTAGAAGTGATATTGCCTCGTGTCAAATAGGAAAACACTGGCACTCTCAATTCCGCGGTGAAAGTAACCATATTTCTACCGCGAATCTCATCGTAATCATAACCTCTCAAATCGACAAAGTCTGCAAATAAAATATTAGAATTTTCTACTCCGGTAGGATTTCTAATAGGTGAAGATTCTGGTCTATTGGACGGCGGGCGATAAAACTCGTTAAACAACCAATTATCCATCCCTCCCAACATATAGGTCTGAGGATTATTCCCCATAAATGAGCCTGCATATAGTCTCGCAGCAAGGACAATATTCTTATGAATAGATCTATACTCTCTCAAATCGACATAAAAGTTACCGAAAGAACGCTCTTTATTATTAAAAGACTGGTACTGAGTGTAGCCGATTTTCCCTTTGAAGCCACGCTGAGAATACAAACCTAGAGGCTGAGTCCTGTCGTAAACAAACTCTGCTTTTCCTCCCAGATAGTTTACATCAAGTCGATTTTGATCGGGATCTTGTCCCATGATCAAAGAATCAGGATTAAGATTGAAGTATTGGGTTTTGGCGGCAAATGGAGCAAGCGTAAACCTTGCGTTCGCATTCAAGGGATATGAAAAACCTGCTTCGACTTTTGTTAAGACATACTTTTGGAACGTAATATCCCCCTCTGACACACGAACAGTTTTCCGGTCAAATCTTCCTTTGAAATCAACTCTACTTTTCAAATATTCATATTCGAAGAATATATCACCACCTGATCTAAAATCCAGTGTAGTCATTACCCCTCCTGTGAAAACATGATTATCGAGCAAATCCGTCATTTTTCCAGTGATACCAATACCAAAACCTCTCAATGGATCTACCACAAAGCGAGTATTGAGGCTATTGATAAAAAACTGTGGCTCCATTTCCCTTGGACCAGTCACGCGCTTTCTTAAACTTTCCTTTCTAAAAGACTCTAGCAAGTTTGTTTTAGACTCTGATGCCCCCGCCACCAAAGGCGCAGAACCAAGGTTAGCCGGCAAGGTATCGAAAGTATAGTTATCTGTGTTTATTCCATTTTTAGATTCAAAACTAAGGCGCTTGAGATCTATTGAGGATGTTGAATTCTTTGGAATCGTATCTAGGGGAACCATAGGCACGGATGGTCTGACTTCCTGGGTCACTCGTGGTTGACTTTCCCTTGCTTCTTTTTCTTCCATCAGTCTCCTTGCGGCTAGCCTTTCATTGAGACTTTTTGCCTGCTCTAGCTGAATCCTAGGCGTACTCGGCGTAAACTGATCGGCACTGGAAAATCCTTCGATCACCAAGTAACTCTCTCTTCCATCACGAATCGAATAGGCCATTCTATTCATTCTACTGTTGATGTCAAAAGCCTCGATACTTTTATTGTAGGCCGATATTTGATTTGATACCTGATTACCTATGCTCATTCGCATCAGGTTATTTATCCCACTCAAATCGCTCAAATAGACAATCGTGTTGCTATTAACTTTTCTAGGTCTGATATTCTTGCTGTTTGAATTAGTCAACTGCTTAGTGACGATTGTATCTGTCACCTGCACCATATACAGATTGTAATAATCCGGTAAAGAAGTCAACTCTAAATTTTTCCCCATTACCGAATCCGGCAAATTGGTAGCATTTGAGGAATAAATGATCGTGGAATCATTCAAAAACATAGGAGTCAGCTCATCAAAAGAATCATTGGTCAACCTTCTTCCTGCACCTCTAGCATTCAGTGTGTAGATATCAGACTTACCATTCGAAATGGCAGAAAGCACCATGTTTTTCCCAGTGCTATTGAAATCAAGACTTAGGATCTGCGTGATATTTCTTAAAAAAATCTTATCCTGATTGGATCCATCCAGTGATCTCAACCTAAGCGTAGTAAACCCTCTTTTGAAAGAGGCGATGGCAATATTTGCCGAATCTCTCCACGCTATTATTGGAGAGGTGAAATTGGCTTCCTGATCCTGAAGGGACGTACCGCCTGCGAAAATTGTTTGTTCATTCCCAGAGCTTACTTCCCTGATCTGAACCTTGTACTTACCGCCATTATTGATGACATAGGCTACATTTAATCCATCAGGACTGAATTTAATATCATTTATCGCACCTATAAACCTTGGGGAAGTTTCAGCGACTATAGCCCCTTTATTTGGTTCTTTAAAAGTGTTCGATACCTGTTTATTGATATTCAAATAATACTTTTTCCAATCCTCAGTAAAAGTCTTATAATTTAAGCCCACCGTATTTGCTATACTATTTTCCTCATTTCTGTTTATTCTGGATAGATTCAATATGCTTGACACATACCTTCTTCCGTACCGCTCGGCTATGTAATTCCAAACAGACTGGCCCACCAAGGCAGCTTCTCTTTCCTTCAATTTGAGGATTTTTGGCGTTTCATCTTCTTCGAAATAATGTCTGACGAAATCATCCATTTCTCTACTCCAGCCCTTCGCCAAATAGAGTGCTATGCCATCCACATACCACTCTGGAAAACTATTGGTAAGATTTGATTGAAAAGCATCTGAGACAGAAGAACCGTAAAGCATCTCTTCGATTATGACCTTTACAGTGCCATAAATCAAATCATCTTTGAATTCATCAACTTCACCCTTATAGGCTACTTCGGCTATTAGCCTATTGAAGTTGGTTTGCCCCTGCTCGCTATACTCCTCTTTGTTCAGGTTGATATTGCTCTGCAAAAGCTCCTCAGGAGAGTTATAAATGTAAATTTTAGGCTTGGTATAAGCCACATAACCAATCATCTGAGTTAGACGATTAAACTCGCTTTCCAAGTAATCGATGGCCATTTTGGCATTTGCTCCGCCACGGTCATAATAATAAACCTCAAAATTATTTGAGGAATAAAAGTACCATTCAAACTGCTGGTGCTGAATTCTGTTTTTCCCAAAACGCTCCTGGTCAAACTGAGCGAGGGCAAAAAATGAATTCAACCATAACCCAGCAAAAACTAAAATTCGTAGAAGGTGATATCGCATTCTATTTGCTGAAAGATGTCTTTAAATATAATTAAAATACCGAGCTATGTCCACATCGGGGTCAATTGCCTTATCATTTAGGAGATGGTCAGCCATAATATCACTAAAATAAGGAATAAGTGACACTCCTTTGGCTCCAAAACCATTGAATATGTAAACGCCTACCTCGGTAGGATGTTTTCCCAAAAATGGTTTTCTATCTCTGGTGGCAGGCCTAATTCCTGTCTTGTGGGTAATAATTTCCTCCACAGGCATCCGCACCAAATCCTGTAATTTATCCAAAAGCTCTATTTTCGCCTCATCTGTGGGGCCTAAGTCCAGATCATGTTTTGTATAGGTAGATCCCACACGATGAACTTCATCGCCCAAATGAACCCTGAACACACCTCTATTCACCACATATTCCGGTGAAAAGGCTTGCTTTACTTCCAATATTTCGCCTTTGACAGGAGCAAAAGGCAAAAAATTGAAAAAACGGGAATTCATAGCACCAAGTCCATTGCAATATATAATTGCCTTAGCTTTAACATTACGATAAGTCCAAAACTCACCTTCCCGCGAAAATATGCTTTCATCAAATTTCTCCAAAACCAATTCTTCTTGAAAATACGTAGTCATCGCATCAAGTAGATTATTGATATTCAGCCAGCCTGAATTGCGAAGCATCACTCCTCCATAAGGGTCTTTCAGATATTCAGATTGACTTTCTTGATGAATCTCCTCCAAGTAAGCTTCAAATGCAGGATTAGCACTATGTCCCATCCATTCATTTTGCTCCTCAATACTGAGAAAAGGTCTGTAAATAGCTTTTTCCGCAAGAAATTTGCTGCTTGTTAGTCTTTCCAGCTGTTGGTAAAATGGTTTGATCTCGGGAAAAAGCAAGTCTGCTTTCCAGGTTTTAACCATTTTTCTTCCCGTCACTGGATTAAAAAGCCCTGCTGCAACCCTACTGGAATTATTAGCTCCCGGCTCATCGATAATCCTGATTTTCTTCCCAGCTTGCTTCAGTCTATAGGCCAGTGCTGTACCGGCAAGTCCCTGTCCTATGAGCAAAAAATCAATTTCCATAGCCCAAAATAAAGGTTTAATTCCTTATTTTGTTCGAATTCTGATATACATTTTCCATGCTTTACATTAAGTCTTTTACATTCAACCCCTTTCAAGAAAACACTTATTTGCTTTACGACGAAAAAGGCAAAGGGACATTAATTGACCCGGGTTGCTTTGACCTGGATGAGCGAAAGGAAGTATTGGATTTTGTGACAGAAAAAAATATTCGAATCACGCAACTTCTCAATACGCATTGTCATATTGACCATGTTTTGGGCAATGCTTGGGCAAAAAAAGTCTTCGGTGTCGATCTCCTCATTCATAAAGAAGAAGCTTCAGTCTTAAAGGCAGTAGAGGTTTACGCACCAAATTATGGGTTTGTAGGTTATGAAAGCAGCCAGGCGGATGGATTTCTCGTAGAAGGAGAAGAAATCAATGTTGGTGATGAAGTGCTGAAAATCATCTTCGTCCCTGGTCATGCCCCAGGTCATGTGGTTTTTTATCACGAAAGTTCTAATCAATGCATCGCAGGAGACACCTTATTTAGAGGAAGCATTGGCCGAACAGATTTGCCAGGTGGAAATCATGAATTACTATTGAGCAAGATAAAATCGGAACTTTTCACACTTCCTGAAGAAACAGTAATCTACCCCGGTCACGGTCCTGAGACAACCATTGCTTTCGAAAAAACTCACAACCCATTCGTGGGCAAAAATGCACAATCTTGAAAATCAAATCCCACATCCCCAATGCGATAACCTTACTTAATTTACTTTCGGGAGTAATCGGGGTGATTTGGGTAATCAATGGAAATATCCTTTCAGGAGCCTATTTCATTATTTTATCCGCATTTATTGATTTTTTTGATGGTTTTGCCGCAAGGCTTTTGCATGTACAAGGTGAATTGGGAAAGCAGCTGGATTCCTTAGCCGACCTGGTTTCATTTGGAGTCCTTCCCGGTATGATTCTCTTTCAAATGACTAAAATAAATTCTTCAGTTGAGTGGCTCCCCTACTTGACCCTGATCATACCTTTATTTTCGGCTTTACGATTAGCCAAATTCAACTTAGACACGAGACAAAGTGATAAATTCATTGGGCTGCCTACGCCAGCAAATGCCTTATTTATTAGCACTTTACCTTATTTCGCCATTCAGTGGCCCTGGGTTGGCACATGGCTCACTTCGCCATTTTTTCTGGTGGGAATAGCTTGGGTTTTTTCCATCTTGCTGCTAGCTGAGCTACACCTGATTGCTTTGAAATTCAAATCTTTTTCATTGGCAGAAAACAAATTCAGATATGCACTTGTAGCTATCGGTCTGTGTATGATTATATTCTTCGGATTAGCTGGGATTCCCATTCTGATTTTAGCCTATATAGGTTTGTCAGTACTAGAAAATTCCTTGACTTGAGATGTTTAGCAATGGCCATAAGCTAATTTTCCTTCTACTTATCAACTGGCTTTTTGTTGATTCTGCTTCTGGGCAAACTTCCTATTTCAAATTCAAAATCACTGAGGAAGGTATATACCGAATAAGTAAAGATCAACTTCAAGCTTTAGGAGCTAATTCCCTAAGCGAAATTGCAGTTTATGGCTACCCAGGGATGCTACCACAGCTTTTGCACCCTGAGAATTTAGAGTTTCAGGAAATTGCAGGTTTGGAAAAAGACGATAATCTCTATTTCTACCTGCCATCTCCTCACACGTATTTATTCGAGGAAGGAAACATTGAATATCAGCATAATAGCTACTCAGATTCGATCAGTTTTCTAATTGGAGTTTCTCCTGAGGCAAATCGGATTTCAACGCTAACTGGACTATCTGGAAACCAAGAACCTTCAGTGCTCTACGAATGGAAGTGGCTCAAAGAAGATGAAAATAATATCCTGAATTCCGGACGAACTTGGTATTCTAGAGCCGTAGCACCAGGCATCACGCGCGGTTACGCTCTTCCTCTAGAAACATCCTCCAATGCAGATTGGAAAGTAGCTGCCAAATTGATGGCAAGCTCCAGCACATCTTCACAGCTCAATCTGGCAGTAGATGAGTTGCTTATTTCGGAGAGCACATTTGTAGGAATTCAAAACAGCACTTACTCGACAAAAGGTGAAGAAGTAAACGTGAATGAGCGCTTTTTACCTGTAGGAAATAAAGTAGAGCGATTGAGAATTTCATTTCAAGCCTTAGGTCCAAACGATGCTGGGTATTTTGAATACCTAGGCATCGGAGTGCCAAACACCAGTAATTCCTTAGATGAAGGGGTTTATTCCACTAATCAGGAATCTACCATTTTAATTTCCGCCTTGAATGATTTATCAGTCTGGGAAATCAGTGATTTTTATAGTCCTAAAGCTATTGACTTAAGCACTGGAGCACTTGTTTCAGGGCAAAAATTTATTGTCTTCGATGAAAATCAGACTCAAGTTATCCCAGAAATAACACCCGCTAAAGTTGATCTTCGAACTCAATCTACTTGGCCCGAATTACTCATAATCTCTCCTAAAATCCTGAGCAATTCAGCTGAAAAACTAAGCGTTCACAAACTGGGAATGGGGATTTATGCTGAAGTAGCTTATTTGGATGAAATCTATGATTCATTTGGGTATGGCAATCCCGATTTAAATGCAATTCGGAATTTTATTGCTTGGCATTTTCATCAGGGAAGAAGGCTTCAAAATGTCCTGATTTTAGGAAAAGGAACCTTTGACTACAAAGGACTTCTGGGTGGCAGGCCAAATCTGGTTCCTATTTATACTAGTCGAAATAGCCTAAATCCCCTGTCCACCTTCAGTTCTGATGATTATTTCTCACTTATTGAATTTGGCCAAGGTGAATGGGAAGAAACTAGGGAAGGTGATGAACTCATGCAAATCGGCGTGGGACGATTGCCTGTAATCAATGCTCAAGAAGCTGCTATAGTCGTGGATAAAATCATCGCTTACGAAAGCAATCCACATGCAGGAGATTGGAAAAAAACCGTAACATTTTTCGCCGACGATGGGGACAACAACATCCATCTGCGCGATTCAGAAGCTCATGGGGCATTTTTGAAAGAAAATCATCCAGAATTCAAGCAACAGAGATTATATCTGGACAGCTATGAACAGTTGAAGAATGGCGAAAGACAATCCTCTCCTCTTGCAAAAACTGCCTTAGAGGAAACGCTGGAAAAGGGCACCTTGCTACTCAATTATATCGGTCACGGCAATGAAACCACTCTTACAGCAGAAGAGGTATTCACGACCTCGGACATTGCAAACTGGGCCAATCAAGATCAACTGGCTTTATGGGTGACGGCCACCTGCGAATTTGGGAGACACGACAGTCCTTTCTTACGATCTGCAGCTGAGGAACTCTTAATTTCTCCAAATAAAGGTGCAATAGGACTACTGAGCACAGGCAGACCTGTATTTAGCAGTGTGAACTTCTCTTTGAATGAAGCCTTCTTTGAAGAAGTATTTAGACTAGAAGATGAAGAATACCAAGACTTGGGAAGCATTTTTAAAAACACTAAAAACAATAGTTTAAATGGCGCGCTTAATAGAAATTTCAGCCTTTTAGCCGATCCAAGCATGAAATTGGCCAGACCAAAATTTCAAATTCACTTTACTTCATTTAAAAACCCTTTAAATCAAAGTAATCTAGACACCCTTTCTGCGCTACAGGAGGTAGAATTTGAAGCAGAGGTAACTAATCCAACTTCAGGAGGAATTTCAAGTGCTTTCGACGGTGAATACATCCTAGAAGTATATGATAAGCCTTCTAAAGAAAAGACCTTGGGGGACGAAAGCAATCCGGCGGAATATAAAGAAAGTGAAAATCTAATTTTCAAAGGAAAAGGAAAAATAGTCGCTGGTAAGATTAAAGGTAGTATGATCATTCCTAAAAATATAGATCAGCAATTTGGAGAAGGCAGCATTCGAATCTTTGGGGAGAGTTCTAAACAAACTTGGGAGGCATTTGGTTTTAACACATCGATAATTGGAGGAATATCAAGCAAATTACCACTAGACACAATTGGCCCAACCATAACCGCTGCTTTTGGAGAAAAAAGTCAAGCTCCATTTATTTTCCCTTCCAAAACGATTGCTATGGAAGCCTATTTTGAGGATTCAAGTGGCATTAATATTTCCGGTTTTCTACCTGCTGAAAACCTGACGTTTCAACTAAATGACGGCACGCCAATAATTTTGAATGACTCTTTCACTTCGGAAAATAACACCTTTAAAACAGGTAAAGTGACGTTTGAAATCACAGGGTTAAAAGAAGGCAAGAATTTGGTAACTATCCGCGCATGGGATAACTTAGGAAACGGAAGCGTACTCAATCAGGAAATATTGGTAGAAGGAAGTGATAAACTAAGGATTTTAAATCACAAAACTTATCCTAATCCAGCTTCCATCGAGAGTAATTTTGAGCTTGAGCATAATCAGCCTGGTGAAAATCTACTAGTGACGCTTGCCGTGTACCAAACAGATGGCAAGACACTATTTATAGAAAGTGAGCGTTTAGTGAAAGCTACTGCTCAAATTGATGATTTGTCTTGGCTTTTTTTACAAAGTCAAACCAAATATCCAGCAAAAGGAACTTATATTTACAAATTAACGCTTCAATCAGAACTTGATAATTCTGTAGATTCGGTGAGCGGACTAATATTGATTCAATGAAAAAAATAGCCACAAGAAAAAGGAAAAACCTTCTTATAGCAGTTTTTACCCTGGCTACTTTATCTGCCTATGCGCAGAACAGCACAATCATCTCCGGACAGGATCCTGATCGTAGAGTGATCACTACTGCTGTACCTTTTTTGAATTTCGCTCCAGATTCTAGACACTCAGGCATGGGTGACGCAGGAGTAGCGATGTCACCTGACGCAAGCTCAGCTCATTGGAATGCAGGACAGCTTGCATTTGTAGAGGATCAAATGGGCTTTTCCCTCTCCTATTCTCCTTGGCTTGGCAAACTTGTCAATGACATGTCTTTGAGTTACTTGACAGGTTATTTCCGCATTGATGAAGTTTCGGCTTTTGGCTTTGACCTTAGGTATTTCAACATGGGTGATATTCAATTGACCGACGGAAGAGGTAATTCTTTGGGGGAATTTAATCCTAGAGATATCGCAATCGGCGGAACCTACTCCAGAAAACTTTCATCCTACCTTGGACTGGGAATATCAGCTCGATTTATCTATTCAAATCTTTCGGGAAATATTTCATCCGTAGGTGGCAACGAAGCTAAACCAGGGATCAGCGTTGGAACTGACGTTGGTCTTTATTATTCCAAGCCGATTTTCGCGGGAGCAAAAGATGCAAATTTCGCATGGGGAGTCAGCATCACGAATATAGGTCCGAAAATCACCTATAATTCAGCTGATGATTTGGATTACATACCTACCAATTTAAAGGTTGGTACTGCTTATTCTATTGATCTCGACGCAGTGAACACTCTGACATTTGCATTGGATCTGAATAAACTTCTCGTACCTACTCCTCCTATCTATGCGACCAACGAAGATGGGACATTGGAAACTGACGAAAATGGAAATCTCATTATAGAACCAGGAAATGGCAAAGACCCGAACCGTCCGCTTATTTCTGGGATGTTTGGCTCATTTGCTGATGCACCAGGAGGGTTTTCTGAAGAAATGCAAGAAGTAACGATTTCTTTCGGAGTCGAATATAATTACGATGATAAGTTTGCCTTACGAACAGGTTATTTTTATGAGAATCCAAATAAAGGCGGAAGAAAATATTTCACCATGGGCGTAGGTTTCGATTTGAAAAGACTTGGATTCGACTTCTCTTACCTTGTGCCACAACAGCAAAATCACCCACTCGCAGAGACATTACGATTCTCTTTGATGTACAATATCCCTAATTAAAAATGGTTTTAGACAGGTCAAAAGCTCCGGAATTCAAGGTTCCAGAGGATTTTGAACTAGTACCCCCATCGGAAAACAAACTTTCCAATGGAGCTAGATTCTTTTATATCCCCACGCCAGGTTTAGAGGCAGTCAAAATTGATGTACTCTGTAGAGGACAGCGAGACTCACTCCCACTCGAGCAAACGCTTGTTTCTTCCTTCACGCTTCAAATGCTTCAGGAAGGGACAAAAACTAAGAGCGCTAGTGAGTTAGCTGAGTTTTTTGATTTTTATGCCTCTGAAGTCCACCCTATTTTGACTTTCTCTCAGGAAGGACTGGGTCTTTTATCTACCAAAAAACACCTGCAACCTGTTTTAAATGAATTCATGTCTTTGTTTACAGAGGCTACTTTTCCCCAGGATATGCTGGAAAAACGCAAGTCCCAGAGAAAACTCAGCATTAAACTAGAAAACGAAAGAACAGCATCCCGAGCTAGCCAGGTTTTCAGAAAGTGTCTTTTTGGAGCAGGACATCCCTATGGAATTGAAATCGAGGAAAATCATGTAGATAGCATAAAAAGAGATTTACTCATAGCGTATTACGACACCATGCTTTGGCAAGATTTAGAAATCTTCGTTACCGGAGATTTTGATTCTAAAGAGCTGGAAGCTATAAGCAACCTCCTCTGCGAGTTACCGAATAGGACTGTGATTGACCCCGTACTTCTTCCAGGCATCAACACGCTTTTGGCCGTGAAAGAACCGCGGAAAAACTCCGTGCAAAGTAGTATCCGTATCGGGAACCGGTCCATTCCCCAGAGTCATCCAGACTTCATTGCACTTACCGTTTTCAACACAATTTTAGGCGGCTATTTTGGCTCCAGGTTGGTAAAAAACATACGCGAAGACAAAGGCCATACTTATGGGATTTTCTCCTCGCTAGCCGAAATTGGAGATTACCACTATTGGGTGATAGCTGCCGATGTACAAAAGGAATATTATCTAGATGTAATCGAGGAAATCTACCATGAGATTAAAATTTTAACCGAAGTAGAAATTAATCCTGATGAATTGGAGGTCGTTCGAAACTATTTGATCGGACAGATGCTGAAGCAATTCAGTACTTCATTTGACCTAATTGACAGGTTCAAAGCTGTGCATCATTCAGGAATGGACTTCGACTATTACGCTCAGAAATTGGCATTCCTGAAGCAATTCACCGCTGATGATATCATGAAGGTAGGACATAAATACTTCTGCAACCCGCCGTTTATCGAGGTTGTAGTCGGCTAATCAGGTTAGCCTGACATACAGCCAGGATACGTCCAAGCCAATTCTGGCCCAAAGCTTATACAAACTAAATTCTATACCCTTCACATTCAGTTCCTGAGCAAGCTTCGCAAATCCTTTTGCTGATTGAAAATTTGCTGACCAGAGCGCATGTTTCAATTCAAACATAACTCTACTTTTCAACGCCTCATCCTCGTTTGAGTTTCTGTTCATTTCCTTGATCTTTTCGCAAACGCGAAGAGTACTTGGAAGCATCCGGGATTGATATCGGCGATATTGGCTTGCAGAAAGTGAATCCTCATGCTTTCTCTTTAACACACCAACATGACCTGAAAAAACTACCTGAAAATCTCTGGTCAAACGAAGCTGAATATCAAAATCTTCATAAGCTAGCGTAGCGTCGTACCCACCAATTTGCTTAAGAGTTTCAGTATTGAAAACCACCGAAGGTGCTGAAATATAACTTCGCCGAATCAGTGCCTCATACATTCCATTCTCCTCGGTCAACTCTTTTAATTCTTTGTAATCCCCTTGGCTGTAAAATGAAGTTTCCTTGCCATCTTCATCCGAAACAGTAACATCTGAAAATACAAATCCAGCATCAGGAACTGACTTTAAGTTAGCTATTGAGGTAGAAAGATGGTTTCCATACAAAAAATCATCACCTGATAAGTCAACTACAAACTGACTTTCAACCTGATTTAATACTTCATTAAAAAGCTGGCAATAGGGTTCAGATTCATGCTTATAAATCGCTTTGACTGAAATCTGTCCAGAATTATTCTTCACCCATTGCTTGATAATTTCTGGTGATTTGTCCTTACTTCCGTTATCCACCACGATCAACTCCTTGTGCTGATAATCTTGCAGGAGCACACTGATCAAAGCTTTTTCAATCCATCTCTCATGGTTGTATGCTATACAAACAACCGTAACCCCATCAGTAGTACCCATCTTATAGTTTCTTTACCCAAGTGATTTTATTACTCATATCATTCGAAAATCGTGACTTAAAAAACATCAACTTGTGATTCACCTCATCCTCAAGATCTGATGATCCAAGATCAATAAAATCAACTTTTTGCTCCACGGCGAGCTGAAAAAGTGCATTTACAATCAATTCACCCCCATTTTTAACCTGGATTTTCGGGTTGATAGCGGAGAGAAAATAATACAAGGAGTTACTTGTAAGTTTTACTCCGAGCGAATATCCAATCGGAACAGCATTTTTGCTCAAGGTGATAAGAAAATAACGATGCGGATATTCGGATACTTGCTGCACAATTCTATTTTCATCAACAGCGATTTCGTAACCCTTTTGGGAGTTCCAAGATTTGATTTCTTTCAAAAACCCAAAGTTTGAAATCGAGGAATAACGGACTTGAAGGTCTGAGTTTTTACTCTTTGACAGAAGCTTTGAAGATTCCTTTTGAGCTAGTTTTTTTAGTTTCTTCCTCCCTATAAAAAACTGATGACTCATTACATTTTCCTGTACAAAACCGCTTTTAAATAGTAGGTAATTTATCAAATCAGCATGTGGCTGGTAAGGTTTAGGAGCTTGGATGATGGTGATGGATTTAATTCCCCTACTTTCCAATTCCTCAATACTAGCCAAAATAAATGCTTCAATGGAAGCTGAACTTGAGTTTTCAATGATCCAAAAACCTCCGAATGGGGATTTGGGAAGTGAAATAGCTTCGCCGGTAATTGAAATTGCAAAGCTGATGAGGGCTTTGGTCTTTTGCTTCTTCTCCCAGATAAAATCCAACTGCTCCTGATAGTTTTCAAAAGGGAAATTGCTCAAAAAATAATCTTTATCCTCCCTCTGGGAGGTTACGACCCGAAGCTCGTGGGATTCATATATTTCCTTCTTGAAGCTTTCCAAAATATTCTAAGTCTCTGATGTAATCATCTTCTGAA
Source organism: Algoriphagus locisalis (assembly GCF_900116615.1). GTDB lineage: Bacteria > Bacteroidota > Bacteroidia > Cytophagales > Cyclobacteriaceae > Algoriphagus > Algoriphagus locisalis. The sequence goes on along the minus strand of NZ_FPBF01000009.1, from coordinate 109,457 downwards.
AAAGCCTGATCCGACATTCCAAGCAATACCGAGTTGGTCGAAAATCTGGCAATTAACCAATTTAATGGAGGAATAAAAACGGCCTGATTCGGAGAGTCAAGAGTGAATTTAAAGGTTTCACCCTGTACGGACTGAATTTCAAGTAGCACCTTTCCAGCCACTGCCACTACCACTTGAGATTCCTCCCAATGTGCATGGTTTCCGCGAGTCTCGCCTTCCTTCACGCCGGATATCCAAAAACATCGCTGAATACCCTCGGGAAAGAGTTCCAAATTCTCCCAAAAGGTAAGACTTCCTGTTTCACTTGAATTCCCAGGTAGGGTGAACAGATAGGGTGATTTTGAAATAATAGATTCAGGCATTTCTAAGTAGTTCCTTCTGTTAAAAGTAAGTTATTTCGAATAGATAACCTGTTACCCATTTGTTATTTTTCTAAATTCGCTGCTCATCAACTCCAAGAAATCCATGTCAGACTTCGGCGACGAGTCAGCATTCGAAGATACATTTTTTACTGTTTCAGGTACCAGCGAAGGCCTTTACAAAGACAGAAGCAGCAAGTTTTTTTATTTTTCATTTCCTGTGAAAAATGAAGAGGAAATTAAAAACCACCTGGCAGAGCTTCGCAAAAAATACTACGATGCCAGACATCACTGTTTTGCTTGGGTACTGGGTAAAGATGGTGATCAGTTTCGGGCAAATGACGATGGAGAACCTAATCACTCTGCAGGAGATCCGATTTTGGGTCAAATCAGGTCAAATAATCTGACGAATATTCTAATTGTTGTCGTTCGCTATTTTGGAGGTACAAAACTGGGAATGAGTGGCTTGATCCAAGCTTATAGAACTTCCGCCGCTCTAGCAATTGAAGAAAATGAAATTGTCGAAGAACGGGTAAAAACCTCAGTGTCCATTCATTTTCCCTACCCAGTCATGAATGATGTGATGAAACTCATCAAGACCCATGAACTTGAGATAGTGTCGCAAGAAATGACTCTGGATTGCAAGATGGAGTTAGAATTCAGAAAGGGGTTAGAAGAACTGATTGTTACTTCTCTGGATGAAATAGAAGGTTTGGAGTTAATGCTTAGGTAAACAATTCATCCAAATAGCCTTCAGCCTTCAACTTTTTAAAGATTTCCAAACACCCCCAAGCATCTGTAGCGGCATAGCGCTGCTGCTTGATAGTAAGCTTGTCAGCTTCCCAATTTGACACTTGCTCGGACTTGGATATACGAATACCCAACACCATTGCGCAGAGATTTCGGACGCCTATATTGATAAAACCTACCCTTTTCAACTCGTCATTCAGATCAAAAAATGAATTCGGGTAAAAAGAATCTGTGAGTTTAGCCAGTCCTTTGATGTCGTCATGAACGGCAGCTCCTATCTTTACAATGCTCTCTTTTTCAAGAATATTCCGAATAGAATCCGGAAAGCCTATCTCATTCAACCTAAAAAGAAAAGCCTGAGTGGAAGTGGATAATTGCAGCAAGGAAACTTGGTTAGTCACTCCTTTTTTAAAAGCCGGCTTAGTCTCGGTATCAAAGCCAATCACACGCTGCTGAACCAGGAATTCAGCTACTTCCTCTACATCTTCAATTTTATCAATTAAAAATAGTTCACCCTCAAACTGTCCCAGCGGAAGGGCATTTACTTCTTCTTTTGTAATCTTAAATGGAATCATACCAACTTTTCTTCTTCTACTTCATCGTAATAGCTGATTCCAATTTTGAAATAGCCATATAAAATGGTCATAAAGGGACTAATAATATTAAAAAAGCAATACGGCGCATACGCCAAAGTAGCAACTCCCAAGACTGAAGCTTGAGTAGCCCCACAGGTGTTCCAAGGGACTAGAACAGAAGTCACTGTCCCTGAATCTTCCAGAGTTCTGCTGAGATTCTCAGGAGCCAAACCTCTTTTCTTGTACACATCTGCATACATTCTTCCAGGAACTAATATTGCCAAATACTGATCTGAGGTAGTGATGTTAAAGAATACACAGGTAGCCACAGTCGAAGCAATCAGAGAACCTACACTATGGACTTTCTGGATAATCGCTTCAGCTAGCACTCTTAGCATACCACTTTCTTCCATAATCCCGCCAAATACCATTGCCGCGATAATCAGCCAAATGGTGTACATCATTCCTGCCATTCCACTGGTCACCAGCAATTCATTCACCACATCATTTGTAGTAGAAATACTGATTTCTCCATACAATGACATCATCACTGCCTTGAAACTTTGATAGGCGTATGAGCCACTTTCGTCAGCTATCAAACGAACGATATCTGGCTGGAAAATAACTGCAAAAACTCCTCCTAATAGCGCTCCAGTGAGTAACGCCGGAATAGCCGGCACTTTTCTCACAATCATTATGATCACCAACAATGGCACAATAAACAGCCAACCTGTGATGTTGAATTTCTCTAAAATAACATCTGAAATAGCCTGAACATCATTGACAGTTCCATTGGATTCATAATTCAACCCGATCACCACAAAGATGATCAATGTAATCGTGATGGAAGGGACAGTAGTCTTTGCCATGTAGCGAATATGGGTAAACAAATCCGTGCCTGCCATAGCTGGCGCAAGGTTAGTCGTATCTGAAAGTGGCGACATCTTATCGCCGAAATATGCTCCGGAAATAATTGCTCCAGCTATGATTCCTTCTTCAAAACCCAATGCCTTACCAATTCCCAATAAAGCCACTCCTACCGTAGCAACGGTAGTCCAGCTACTTCCTGTGGCTACAGAAACGATAGCACTGACAATACATGCTGCCACCAGGAAAATAGCCGGGCTCAAAATCTGTAGCCCATAATAAATCATAGCGGGCACAATCCCACTGAGTAGCCAAGTTCCAGCTAATGCTCCAATCAAAAAAAGAATCAAAATACTAGACATCGCCGCACTGATACTTTTTACCATACCATCCTGGAGGGTTTCCCAATCAAAGCCTAAGCGATAGATTGCCACCAAAGCAGCAACCATAGAGGAGAGGATAAGTACTATTTGATTAGATCCTGACAGCCCATCTGTACCGAAAACCTGAATATTCAATACGAGTAGTACAATCAAAAAAACCAAAGGGATCAGTGCGTCAAAAACTTTTGGAGAACGGTTAAAACCTTGCATCAATAGGAATTTGGTGGTTTAAGGTGTTGAATCTAATGAAAAAATATCAATTACATCTTAGACAAAAGCCCAGAAAGTTCCTTTCCAACTTGCCATCCAATAGCCACCCCCATTCCGCCTAACCGTACTGCTGCCACAGTATTGGTACCTATCTTCTGAATTATAGGAGATTTTATTTTGCCAAATGCCATAATTCCAGTCCATTCCATATCCCAGAGGATGTTTTTTTCAGGGAAAATCACCTCTCTCGCCAGCTTTTCCAAATGAGATTTTATTTTCGGATTGACTTCAAAATCAGTGTTTTTTTCACTTTCAAAATCCTTATTTCTTGCTCCACCTAAAAGAAGCCGTCCGTCAATCTGACGAAAATAAACATAGCCTTTGTCCATATGAAAAGTCCCTTTCCAAGGGATTTTAAAATCTAGTGGCTGTGATAAAAGAATCAATCCCCGACCTGGCTGAATATCAGATTCGGGCCAAAGTTTCTTGGTAAAAGCATTCGTACAAACAGCAATTTTCTTAGCCTTGAACTCCACGGAACCTTCGCCAGCGGCATCTTCTGCCAAGACAATTCCTTCGTCATTCTGGATTTCACAAACAGACACACCTGTTAGGATTCGAATACCAACTTCCTGCGCCAATCTCCAGAGGGAAGTCATGTACATTCCAGGATCAAGCTCTCCCTCAAACTTATTTTTAACAATGTATTTGACCTGTGCATCGAAACCCATTTTTGAAGCGTTTTTCACAAGCGAAAAAACATCCTCTTTGAATACTGGCTTGAGAAGTTTGTTCACTGCAGACATCTGATCCAACGCTTCTCGCTGACTCTCATCCAATAGTTCATAGCCATGCGAATGCGCGTAGCCAAGCTTTTTCTCTCCAAACTGCTTCCTTATTGTCTTAAGTCCTATATACCTTCGCTCAATCAACGCGAGGACCTCATCTCGAGTCATGTGCCAAAAATCATCCAGAATTTCCGTCAAACTTCCAAAGCATGCAAAACCGGCATTTTTTGTACTTGCACCCGTCGGGAAAACGCCTCGCTCCAGCACCAGTATGTTTGCTTTGGGGTGTTTAGCCTGGAAATGAATTGCTGTGGAAAGCCCCACAAAGCCTGATCCGACTACAATAAGATCATACCTAAGAAAATGTTTTTTCTCCCAATAACTGAACATTTCGGAATTTTAGAAAAAGAATTAAAATAGATTTATTATTTTAATTAAATCTAAGCTATATAATCCCAAAATACCATGAGAAAAATAGATGAGTTATTCGATGAGTATGGGCAAAGTCATCAAAATATGACCAATAAGCTCATTCACTGGGTTTGTGTACCCGCTATTTTTTTCAGTATTGTAGGATTAATTTTTAGCATTCCTACTGAGCCACTTCCTGATTTGCTTCCTTTTCTCGGCAATTTTGCAAACTGGGCAACCGTAGTTTTAGTACTTGTACTTATCTATTACCTTATGCTTTCAATGCCTCTTACGCTCGGCATGTTTCTCTTTTCTGCCCTTTGTCTGGCCTTGGCAAATTTCATTGATCTGAATTTACCCGGAAAGCTGTGGATGGTAAGTTTAGGATTATTTCTTCTGGCCTGGATTCTTCAATTTTACGGTCATAAGATTGAAGGAAAAAAGCCAACATTTCTGAAGGACCTTCAATTTCTTCTGATTGGTCCTGCATGGCTGATGCATTTTATTTATAAAAAATGGGGAATTGCTTATTGAGAATTCGCCTTATCTACCCTACTACTGTCTTCCGTAATAGGCTGATTTCGGGTAAAAAGTTCTTCCAATCGCTCCAGCGAATGCTGGTTTTTCAGGGTATAAACACTTTCTAAAATCGATTTCTTCTCTCTTGAAGTCAATCTCCAATTCAAAGAAGCACGCTGCATGGTCTCCTGGCTCTCCGTCAATTCTCCTACTTGTACTTTTTCAGGAGCATATTCAAACTCTATCCTCTCAAGTCCAAAAGGCATAGACTCTACCATGTAATTGAAAAGAACCTCGTTCTGAATGGTTTGGACATTATCCCAATTGGCATAGATGTTTTTCAATGGGGTAAAAATCTTCTCAAAAATTCTGGGAGGAAAGCTTGGCGCTATTTCCGTCACTTTTTCAGAATCCCTTATGGTCACTAGCACCACTCCACCTGTATTTTCCTTAATCCAGGATTGAAAAACATACATAAACCGGAGTGCGTCTTGAATCCCAAAGTTGTCTGACAAGCCGGTATCCATGGTTTCCATAATAGGATCTGAAGGCAATTCTATATTGGGAGTGATAAATGGAAAGGTTGCACTCATCCGCAAAGCAGTAAGAAATCTAAGGTTCTTTGAATCATGGTTCTGGAAGAACCGAAGAAAATCTATCGTCTGCTTTTTCTCATCAAAACCAAATTTGCCTTGCATCGAAGTTCCAAAAAATGACATGGAATGTGGGGAAATCACAAGTTTTCTACCGTCGTTAGTGATCAAAGTAGTCACTGGAAGTAAAGGAATACTGCCAGAAAACTCGGGTTCTTTGTAAGCGGAAATAGGCTTATCCAGAATCCTTTCTGTATTTTGATTCAATTGATTTTCGAAAGCAAAACCCCTGTCTTTTAAATATTTATGCCCATTGTAATGAAAGTTTTGATTTCTGATCAATAAGTCATTCACCAGCAGCGTAAAAATTATCGGGTTTAAGTTATCAGCAGATATTTGATCCAGATATTTTTCATCCAGAGGATTTACTGTCAAGTCAGTCAATGACCGTAGATATACCTCTCTAAAAAACGCCTCGCCTATCACCCCACCAGATGCACCTGTAAAAAGTTCTGTGTGTTTCAAAACTTCTCCCGAGTCTATTTCATACATACTTTGCAAGACCTTAAAAGTCCAGAGTGCAGCGCGCTGACCTCCTCCGCTGGCAGCCACCATGACAAGCTTTGGCTTCCTTTCATCAGGAAACTTTGCTTTCCAATTATCAAGAATTGCCATCACATTCTCCCGGTCTTCCCGGACCAGCTCTGGAGTCAAAAGACTATCCATGTGAGCAAGGCTATAGTTGACTGGAGTCTTCGAATAATCCAGCCCATAAGCCTCATGTGGACGGTTGAGAAAACTGAAATTGCTGAAGTAATTAACCAGAATAATAAAGGCAAACACCGCAAAAGTAGCCCATCTCCTGAGCCAAAAACTGACTGCTCCCACTAGCATTACCAATATAGCTAACAAAAGCGTGGCACTCATCGCTGCGGGCAACTGGAGGTAAGGGTTTTCTTTGAAAAGCCCCAAAAACAGGACAAATAGGATCAAAACTACCTGGATGACAAATAAATTAAGATGATTTTGATCAAATACCCTCAGCAACTTAGTCCCCTCAAATCTAGAAATATCAGGTCTTACTTTTTCGGGTCTCAGGTTCAAATTCAGGTAGTAAAGAACCTTGTATTTTTGAGTTTTCAGCTCTTTATATTGGCTGATTACATTAGCACGGGTTAGCCTGACTTTGCGTAGCCTCTTGTCCACGGTACCGGCAAAAAGAATAAAGAAATCCTTATTAGTAAAAGCGAAGTACGCAAAAATGACAGCGTAGGTAAGTACACTCCCCCCCATAAACCCGAAAAAATAATACAATACTTGCCAGTCATTTGAGAGATTATTGCCCAGCTGAAAATCTATAAACCTGAAAATAAATACCACATAAAAAATCAGGGGAATGATTCCATTATTGATACAATAGTGGATAAAAGGCTTGTTGACAATCGCTAAAAAGGGAAAATGTCTGCCATCCATGATGTAGGTGGACATATGAAATGCCATAGTCAAAACCGCAAATCCAACCCCCATTAAAAAAAAACTGACCCAAGAAACCTGATGCAAATATTCAGGATCCAGAAAAAGAAACGGAATCCCCAGCATCACCCCGAAGTATTCCAAAATCACCCCCATCAATATTACCCAGATGAGTACAAGCCCCAGGTTTTTTCTCAGATGAAGTAAAAATAATTGGACTGGAAAACTGTACCAGATTTTATCCCGCATGAAATTGGTTTTGCGATAATTTACTGCTTTTCTTTTACTCTCCACAATCTTTTAGCAAATCCTCATATGCTTTTGAAAGACCGTAAAAATTAACAAATAAATCATTTTGAATATCAACGAGTTAGTAATGCGCTCCCTATGCGATGAATTTCTAATGCCGAAAATTGCCTTGCGCTTCAAAGGATATATTTTACCTTCGAAGCTCAAACTGAAAGAATTATGAGAACTTGGTTTTTATGCAAAGTCAAATATGCAAAAGAAAATGAGCAGGGTTTGCTTAAAAATATTTCGGAGGCATACCTAGTTGATGCGGTATCTTTTACAGAAGCCGAAGCAATCCTTTACGATAGGCTAGCCTCTCAAATTAGAGGTGATTTTCAAGTTACCGGAATCAGCAAAAGCAATATTGTTGATGTATTCTTCTATGAGGACGCGGACATTTGGCACAAGTGCAAAATATCCTACATGGTGGCAGATGGTGAGAGTGGCAAGGAGAAAAAGGTGACCCAATACATGATTGTTACTGCAAATGACGTCAAGGAAGCCTACGATAGAATCCAGGAAAGCCTAGGTAATATGCTTGTAAGCTTTAGAGTTCCTGATATTGTAGAAAGCCCAATTATTGAGGTATTCCCATTTGAAAGGGACGAAGTGGCTGATCAATTACCTGAAGGAAATTTCAGACCTGTATCAGAAGTAGCTCAAAACGAAGAGTAAGCTTTAGTAGAGATAGAATGAAAAAGGCCGCGCAAACGCGGCCTTTTTTGTTAGTATTCGTTATCACTGATTTTCATTGATCTGCTTCTTCTACTTGAGCGATTTCATAAGCATCTTTTCCATCCACCTGAACAGGTAAATAGTAGGTATCGCCATACTTGACGTAGGTTTGATCTCCCACTTTCACTTCTTCAGCTCCTTCTGGCAGTTTATCCACGGTAGCGCCTGCCGGAGGAGGAACTACAGTGTATTCACCATTCTCCTGCTCATAGTAAGTTCCTCCATAATAGTAGTTGTTCACCGTAGGACTGACCTCCACTACCTGTGCGTCACTAGGGATTACTTTTACTGTAGCTCCCTGAGGTGCTTCCACTACCACATATCCTCCGTCAGACTCCTCATAGAATACCCCTTGATCGTAATGATACTTTTGGTTTTCTACCGAAACGATAATAGCTGTAGTGGCGAGCGTAGCAATAAAGAAGCCCCAAGGATGCCACATAGGCCCCCAATAGAACGGAGTAAAGGGATGATAGTAATAAGGCCTGAAACAAGAAAAACCAAATCCTCCCCAAATAACCGGCGGACGAGGGTATGGACGATAAGGAGGACGATACCCGATGTTTCGGTTGTTTCTTACATTGATGTTATTTCTATTATTTACGTTGACATTGACGTTTTTACTATTGTCAATGTTCACTTTGTTCCCCACATTGGTTCTATTTCCAATATTGTTACCAGAGTTGTTACCGATTTTGTTGTCTTTGACATTGGCAACTTTGCTATTATTGGTCGTTTTATTTGTTACTCTACTGGATCCTCCATTCACGGTAGGTCTTGAACTCGAGTTTGTTGCCTTATTAACTGCCGGGCGGCTAGTCTGCCTGGAAGCAGTAGAAGTCGGGCGGGAAGCTGTTCTACTTGGTGCCCGGGAAGGAGCCTGTCTTGTAGTAGTTGGTCTTGCTCCACCTCTTCCTGCGGCAGCTCCCCTCATTCGCTGGGCTTCAGCCATGTCCGGGAGAACCAGCATTGCCAATATCCCCAGAGAAAGTGCTAATACTTTAATTTTATAAGCTTTCATATCCTTTGCTTTTTTGATTTAATCCTTCTTAATCCAAGTAATCTGCTTAGCACCAGGAGGTGGCAAAAACTCAAACATTGATTCAGGGTAACTGGTATTCAATTCCCAATCCGAGAAATCTGTCTCATGCTGATGGGATTGTGCTCCATCTAAGTAGGTAATCAACGCCTTCATCGGCAAGAAATAACCATCATCGGAAATCCAAAGTTGGATTGTAGCATTCTCATTGGCAGCACCGATGTGAAACACACGCTCACCATTAATATGTGTCACGCCCAGAAATTCTATGAAATCCATTTGATCCGTGAAATCCTTTGAAAATGTAGGGTAAAATAAATCAGCAGTAGTCAATTCTACTCCGAAGTCATCATAAAGCCAGTCAATGGTTTCAATCAGATTATCCGGTGCATCGGCTACTGTGTAAAGATTGTTTGCAAAAGAATAGTAAATGACCTGTGACCCATTGTAAGAATAGAGATCATCCTTTTGTTCACCATTTAGTCTGACTGTAAACTTATTTGGACCGACCAATTTAACTTTACTTGAGGCAAATTCCTTGATGAAAAAGTCTTCTGCATACGCCACGTCTTTTGAGACATTTGAAGTAAACCCTACAGAACTCAAACCACCGAACATCCCGCTCATCTTATCCAAAATCATCAAAGCAGTAGTGTCCATTTTTTTCTCTTGGGCTTGCACTAAATGACCCGAGAGAATCAACAAGAACCCGAAACAAATTTTCCTTATCATATGGATTGAATAGTTTAGTTAAAAATCATTTTAAATATAAAGAAATGAACACAATTTTGAAATCGTCCTAGACAGATTGGATAAAAGTTTAAGTTTTTTCATAAAAAATCAACTATAAAAGAGATCCAACCCTCCATCCAAATTTACTTTTAATAAAACAATACAGTCTCTAGAAACAATGTAGGATTAAGTCTATTAAACAGATAAAATATATGAAATTGTATTTCAAATAAATATATTTGTATTTTAAAACTTTAATAAGCCTAGAATCAATAATTCTCCTTTATGACCGATTACAATGCGATTCAGGGACTAAGTCAGCTTGCGGTAGTTTCAGAATATTTTCTACAGGTGACATTAGACAAGACTGGACGGGTTATTACTTCTGACTCTGGCATTGGGCCTGTGCCCACTTTTTTCGACAATAAGGAGAAACCTATTTATTTTGCTGATTGCTTTGTAGCTTCAAATTGGGGGAAATATGAGAACCAGCGCATAAAAGCATGGAAAAACTCTCACCAATCATTTACAGTAGATCTTCAAAAAATCGTTCATCCAGAAGGTGACTTGGTTGACACCAAATGGGAATTCTTTTTTATTTCTGAGGACTTTGGTACTTGCTTAGGCATAGGGCATCCAGTTTCTCAGCCTATGCCTTATAATCTAGGTTTAGGGGACTTCTTTGACAGTACGACTAGTGAAGGAAAAGAAATTATTGATAGTATATTAGAGGATAAATTACTCGGGTTTTGGGAGTTTGATGTGACCAAAAAAGGAGACAACATCAGTCAAGGATTGGGGCAGATGCTTGGATACACTCAGGATGAACTCACCGGTACCATGCCTATTTCCTGGCAAAAGCATATTCATCCGGAGGATTTCCCTAACCTGATTCATGATCTCGGTATTCACTTTAAGACACCCGGGAATATCCCTTTCAAAAAAGAGTTTAGAATAAATCAAAAGACAAATCAGACGATTTGGGCTTTGGGTTTTGGGAAAACAATAGAATGGTCAAACAGCGGACACCCCACCAAAATCTTAGGCTGTATCTTGGATATTACTGACAGAAAAAAACAAGAAATCTGGTTAAAAGAACATCATTATTTCCTTAAAGAACTTGCCTTTGAACAATCCCATACGCTGCGGGCAAGAGTGGCAAATATTCTAGGAATTCTTGAAATTCTAGACAGTGAACCTCAAAACAATGAATCTAAGAGATTGGTACAGCTGATCAAAAAAGAAACAAAATTGCTTGACCAATCCCTTAAGAAAAGTATCAAGGAATCTGTACAAAAAAATAAGTCCCTAGAAGATGATTTAACAAATGACAACAGTAGTTCACTACTTTAAAAAAAGTTAAAGATTCCTGATCTTCCATTTTGCTTTCAGATAGCCCCAAATCACTTTGGGGCTCATGGCTTTTTTCCTCTTGAGGCTTCCATCATATCCCACATCTCTTCAGGTATTTGATCCAGGTTATTAAATTCACCCGCGCCTTTCAGCCATTCTCCACCATCAATCGTCATCACTTCTCCATTTACATAACTGGAGTAATCAGACACTAAATAGGCTGCCAGATTTGCGAGCTCCTGATGCTCTCCCACTCTACCTACAGGCACTTTCTTCGCCGGATCAAATTTTTTCACCAAATCTCCTGGTAATAAGCGACTCCAGGCTCCCTCTGTAGGAAATGGCCCTGGAGCAATTGCATTAGATCGAATCCCATACTTGGCCCATTCTACGGCCAAAGAACGCGTCAGCGCCAATACCCCTGCCTTTGCAGCCGCTGAAGGGACAACGTAGCCCGATCCAGTCCATGCATAAGTCGTTACAATATTTAAAAAGGTACCCGATTGCTTTTTGGCAATCCAATCTTTACCTGCGGTAAGTGTGACCTGAGAAGTTCCCTTCAGCACAATATCCAACACCGTATTAAAAGCATTGATAGATAATCGCTCCGTAGGACTGATAAAGTTCCCTGCGGCGTTATTCAATACGACATGTATTTGTCCTAATTTTTCATTAGCAGCTTTCCACATAGCCTCAACTTGGTCTATTTCTCTAACATCACAAGCTAACGGAATCACTTTCCCACCTTTAGCAGTCATCATTTCTTGGGCTGTTTCTTCCAGCACATCTAGCTTGCGGGAAGTAATCACCAAGTTGGCTCCTAGCTCTAAAAAATACTCCCCCATCGACCTACCAAGACCTGTTCCGCCGCCGGTTAAGATGATATTTTTCCCTTTCAAAGCTCCAGGTTTGAGCATCCCTTCTGCTAAAATCATAAATTTGTGGTTTATCGTTGTCTCCGAAGATAGCTATTTCGGCTTGGTAATTGAAGTAAGAAAAGTAAACCAACTCTAAAATTTTTAATCGTCAGTTAATGAGAAAATTGATTTTCGGACTCCTCATCCTAATTCCAGTGTTGATGAGTTGTGAGGAAGATGAGGATAAAGTAATCCAGACAGATTTACCAACTGAGGCTAATGAATTGTTCAAGATTTCAAAAGCTTGGAATGAAAGCCTCTATTTTGCAATGATTTCTTGGGAGGAATATCAACAGTTAGATTCACTTAACTTACCAAACTGTCCAATGATTAAAATAGACCAGGACTCGAGAGAAGTAACTTTGGATTTTCTACCAAGTACAGCCTGTGTACAGTCTGGAGAATATGGCAGGAGCGGTAAACTGATTATGACGTTCGACTCTACAGTTATCAGTCCAAATCGAAAATGGAGTATGCACTACGAGGATTATCTTTTTGGAACTGACTCTATCAAAGGAATTAGAAACTTCTCAAGTGATGACTCACTACTCGTTTCAGAAGAATTCAGTGAGGTAATAGAAAAAACAGAAAAAGAACTGACCACAGAATTCTCCGGGAATTTTACCCACACCAAATCTTACGATGGGGACTCATTAGTTAGCTTTTCATCTGTTGGGAAAATAGTGGGGAAAAATCCTGCAGGCCGAAATTTTGAAATCATTTTGGATAGTCCAGTTGAACATGCTATTTCCTGTTACCAACAAAACGAAATAATCCCCAGGTTTGGAAAAGAAAACTGGGTGGTATCCCGGGGAGGCACATCTGAGGTTAGGTATTCAACAAGCTATGAATCATTAATTGATAGTTGTAAAGTTGCAGTTAATACTACCTTACCGGACGGAAGAAAATTACTTTTAAACCCAACTCAGTAAACGCAAAAAAGCCCCGATTTTCACCGGGGCTATTATTTTAACTTGCAGTCCTATTAATATCTGTAATAGTCAGGCTTGAATGGACCTTCCACAGTTACGCCGATATACTCCGCTTGGTCCTGAGAAAGAACTTCCAGATCAACACCCAATTTAGCCAGGTGCAAAGCAGCTACTTTTTCATCCAAATGCTTTGGCAACACATAGACTCCCGGCTTGTAGTCACCAGAATTATTCCAAAGCTCAAGTTGAGCCAAAGTTTGGTTTGTGAATGAATTTGACATTACGAAAGAAGGGTGACCTGTTGCACAACCAAGGTTTACTAAACGACCTTCAGCCAATACGATGATTTCCTTACCTTCTATAGTATAGAGATCGACTTGTGGCTTGATCTCGACTTTCGTGTCACCATAAGTTCCGTTTAACCAAGCCATATCGATTTCATTATCGAAGTGACCGATGTTACACACGATTGTCTTATCTCTCATCGCTCTGAAATGCTCTTCAGTGATGATATTCTTATTTCCAGTAGCAGTCACTACTATATCTGCTTCTTTGACAGCATCTGCCATTTTCTTCACAGCAAAGCCATCCATAGCAGCCTGAAGTGCACAGATAGGGTCGATTTCCGTTACGATTACCCGAGCTCCTGCCCCTCTAAGGGATGCAGCGGAACCTTTCCCAACGTCACCATATCCACCTACTACTGCTACTTTACCAGCCATCATCACGTCGGTTGCTCTTCTGATCGCATCTACCAACGATTCTTTACATCCGTATTTGTTATCAAACTTAGACTTGGTTACTGAATCATTGACATTGATAGCAGGCATTGGAAGCGTACCATTCTTCATTCGCTCATAAAGTCTATGAACACCAGTAGTAGTTTCTTCAGAAAGACCCTTGATACCAGCTACCAACTCAGGATACTGATCCAAAACCATATTGGTCAAGTCACCACCATCATCCAAGATCATATTCAATGGCTTACGGTCTTCTCCGAAAAATAAGGTCTGCTCGATGCACCAATCGAAATCTTTCTCATTCAATCCTTTCCATGCATAAACTGAAATACCTGCAGCAGCTATAGCAGCAGCAGCATGATCCTGAGTAGAAAAAATATTACAAGATGACCAAGTCACTTCTGCTCCAAGAGCTACTAGAGTCTCGATCAAAACAGCAGTTTGGATAGTCATGTGAAGACATCCTGCGATTCTCGCACCTTTCAAAGGCTGTGAAGCACCAAACTCTTCACGCAAAGCCATCAAACCTGGCATTTCAGCTTCTGCAAGTTTTATTTCTTTTCTTCCATACTCTGCCAAGGAAATATCTTTTACCTTGTATTGAACGAACTTTTCAGATTTAATTTCTGACATATTATTGATAGTTAACGTATTAATTTCACTAAAAACCTGCACAAAGGTACCGCTTAAAATTTGGAATCTAAAATCGTAAGTGACTATTGAAAGACAACCTCCTTCAACCCAAAAACTATTAAATCTCCATTTTCCAACTCCATTTCCAGTTTCCCCTCCGTGGTAACCCCAACTATTTTCGCAGAAAATTGTTCTCCATTTGCTGAATAGTTAGCCCAAATTTGATTTCTATAGAGGCGGTTTAAGTATTCTGCCTTGATTTCTTTCCATCTTCCTTTTTTCAACTGAATATAACCTTGCTCCAATTGGGTAATCAAAAGCCGGAATAATTCCTGCAAATTAATTTCACTTCCTGTTATGGCTTTTACCGAAGCAGCATTTCCAGCTTCAAAAGCTACTTGATTAATATTCAAGCCAATACCAACGACTGCAAACTCCCATTCTTTTCCCGAAAAAGTATTTTCAATCAAAACTCCACCAATTTTTCCATAGCCAGGAACAATCAAGTCATTAGGCCATTTTACCTGTAAAGTAGGCAGATAGTCTTGAAGTAACTGCCTGATGCTATTTGAAACAGCCATATTCAAAAAAAACTGCTCTGAAATGTCCATAAAATCAGGCCTTAAAACCAAAGAAAATGTCAAGTTCATACCCGCTTGAGAACTCCAAACATTCCCCCGTTGCCCCTTGCCCTGAGTCTGATGATTGCATATTACGACACTGCCTTCTCCCGCCTGTCCCGTTCTGACCAAATTGAGCGCAGTGTCATTTGTGGAGTGACACTCTGGCAGGAAATGAACATCTTTCCCTAAAAAAATCGTATTGGCAAGAATTTTATACATAAATTTTGAATTCGTCTAAAAAGGATGTTTATATACGAGATTGCAAAATTAATTGAATAATATGACAGCAGAGGAGCTGAGCAAAGTAATCATTAAAGGAATGGAGGAAAAAAAGGCTTCTGACATTGTTTTGATGGATCTAAGGAATATTAAAAACACGGTGACAGATTTTTTTGTTATATGCTCAGGAAATTCTGATTCGCAGCTAGACGCCATTGCGGATTCAATAGAAGAGGAAGTGATAAAAATAGGTCAGGGGAATCCATGGAAAAGTGAAGGGAAAAGTAGCCGTCAGTGGATCTTGGTAGATTATGTGAACGTTGTGGCACATATTTTCCTTAAAGATAAGAGATCATTCTATGGTTTAGAAGACCTTTGGGGAGATGCTAAAGTCACCCGGATTGGATAAAAACCAAAAACTTTCAGAAAACCCCTCCGTTTACCTTAAGTTTATGAAATTACCGTACTAAGAAATGAGCGATACAAAGAATAATAAAAACAAAAAATTCACCCCAAAGGCACCTCAGAAACCCAATTTCCAGCTTTGGCTGATTGTTGCAGCTGTTGCCGTTTTGGTAGGGCTTACCGTGATTCAGAATAGAAATTCTAAGGTCGATATTACTCAAAAGAGATTTGAGGATATGTATATGGCTGGAGACGTATCTAAAGTAACCATGGTGAAAAACATGGAGCGTGTAGATGTCACTCTAAAAAATTCTGCGCTATCTACTGAAAAGTATAAAGCTGAGTTGGAGTCCAATTCTACTTTTTTCAACCCACAAGGACCGCATTATTCCTTTGAAGTAGCATCAGTAGATAAGTTTGCACAGGATTTTGATACGCTAAAGGAGGAAGTTCCGCAGGAAAATCGCATAGAACTATCCGTAGCCACAGAGGAAAACTGGGGAAGCTATTTCAGCAGCTTCGGATTTTTAATCCTGTTATTTGTCCTTTTCTGGTTTATGATGCGCCGCATGGCAGGACCTTCGGGGCCGGGAGGACAGATATTCAATGTGGGTAAATCTAAAGCTCAATTATTCGATGCGGAGAACAAAGTCAAAATCACTTTTGACAATGTGGCAGGACTCGATGAAGCTAAAGAGGAAGTTCAGGAAATCGTAGAATTTCTGAAAAACCCAGGCAAATTCACCAAATTAGGTGGCAAAATCCCTAAAGGTGCTTTGCTGGTAGGCCCTCCAGGTACTGGTAAAACCTTGCTTGCAAAAGCAGTCGCAGGAGAAGCCGGAGTCCCATTCTTTACACTTTCAGGCTCCGATTTCGTGGAAATGTTCGTTGGTGTAGGTGCTGCCCGAGTTCGTGATTTGTTTAAGCAAGCCAAGGAAAAAGCACCTTGTATCATCTTTATAGATGAGATCGATGCGATCGGTAGATCTAGAGGTAAAGGCCAGATGCCAGGCTCCAACGACGAAAGAGAGAATACTCTTAACTCCCTTCTTGTGGAAATGGATGGATTTGGCACCGATACTGGAGTAATCGTAGTCGCTGCTACTAACAGACCTGATGTACTGGATAGCGCATTGCTCAGACCAGGACGTTTTGACAGACAGATATCTATAGATAAGCCAGATATCAATGGTCGTGAAGCCATTTTCAAAGTGCACTTGAAGCCAATTAAAACAGCTGATGATGTGGACCCTAAAAAATGTGCGGCTCAGACCCCAGGTTTTGCCGGAGCTGAAATCGCAAACGTCTGTAACGAAGCTGCATTGATCGCAGCGAGAAGAAATAAAACTGCTGTAGATATGCAGGATTTCCAAGATGCTGTGGATAGAGTGATCGGTGGATTGGAGAAGAAAAACAAAATCATTTCTCCTGAAGAAAAGAAAATTGTTGCCTTCCACGAAGCAGGTCACGCTGTAGCGGGCTGGTTCCTGGAGCATGCTGACCCATTGGTCAAAGTAAGTATTGTCCCTCGTGGAGTGGCTGCTTTAGGCTATGCCCAATATCTTCCTAAGGAGCAGTTCTTATATCAGACTGAGCAACTGATGGATGAGATGTGTATGACGCTGGGTGGACGTGCAGCTGAGGAAATCATCTTCAAAAAGATCTCTACGGGTGCTTTGAGTGATTTAGAGCGAGTGACAAAGTTAGCTTACTCTATAGTGTCGGTTTACGGCATGAACGATAAAATCGGGAATGTTTCCTTCTACGATTCCAAAGGTGATGGTTATAAAATGACCAAACCTTACTCCGAAACCACTGCAGAAGTGATTGATGAGGAAGTTAGAAAACTTATTCAGACAGCTTATGATAGAACTAAGGAGTTGCTTACCCATAGAATCAAGGAATTAGACATTTTGGCCAAGGAACTTTTGGAAAAAGAGATTCTCTTCCAAGCTGATTTGGAGCGACTGATCGGAAAGAGACCTTTTGACAAGGAAACGACTTATCAAGCCTTTACCAATAAAAAGGACTTGCCAAAGGAGCCAGATTTGATCTCTAAGGACGAAGAGAATAATCCTGAATCTTCAGATCCGCTAGTAGATCCAATCCCGGAGCCAAATTCAGATAATAGAATCATATAATATTAGCCCCGAATCAATCGGGGCTTTTTTTTATTTTGTTGCCGCCCGTTTATCTTTAGTCATGCAATTACCCCCGTTGGATTTTCCACTTAATGGAAAAAAACTCTATTTCGCTTCAGATTTTCATCTTGGAGCGCCAAACGATGCGGAAAGTAAAGTACGTGAAAAACGCATTATCCAATGGCTTGATTCGGTCGCAGATGATGCTGCTGCCGTACTTTTAGTCGGTGATATTTTTGATTTTTGGTTTGAATATGGACAAGTGATTCCTAAAGGATTCATCCCTTTCATTTCCAAGATACACCAACTCAGAGAACGTGGTATTCCGATTATATTTTTTACTGGAAACCATGATCTATGGATGAAAGACTACTTCACCATCGAGTTAGGAATTCCAGTTTACACGCATCCCATTGAACTGAAAGTAGAAGGAAAATCAATTTTAGTGGGCCATGGTGACGGGCTGGGACCTGGTGATTATTCATATAAAAGGCTCAAAAAGGTTTTCACTAACCCGGTGTCAAAATGGCTTTTCAGATGGCTGCATCCTGATCTGGGAATAAAAATCGCCAAAGCTTGGTCAGGACATAGCCGTATTTCCAATACTGAAAAAGATGAAAACCGCTTTCTAGGAGATGGGGAATGGCTTTGGGCATATTGCAAGGAAATTGAGGCTAAAAAGCATCATGATTACTATATTTTCGGACATAGGCATTTACCACTGGAACTTGAAGTAGGATCGAATTCCACCTATTTCAATCTTGGTGAATGGGTGACCCAAAATACATTTTTGACTTTTGACGGTCAATATGCCAAGCTTAGCACTTTTGAAGGATGAAGCGAATACTTCTTCTAGTCCTATCCCTAGTGCCACTTTTCGCTTCCGCACAAAGTCTGGAAAAACTTGGGGTCCCAATTGCGGAGATCTCAATTCAAAACCTAGATCTAATTTCATTTGACACCAAAGACCAAGTGTTTGTCAGTACAATTTCTGGGGATATTTATCTGTTCAGCGCTGATGGTAAACAACTAAATTTATTTTCTCCCGCAAGACAAGGACGGCTGAGTCAATTGGAAGCTGCCTGGACCGTAAATATTTTTAGTTTTTCTGCTGATCTTCAGGAATACAGGATCTTAGATCGATTTCTCAATCCATTAGCAGAAAAAGGATTTTCTCTTGCTGAGATCAACTTAGCAAAAGCTGCGACACTTGGAAATAACAATATTGTTTGGGTTTGGGATGAGTCAGATCTAACTCTAAAATCTCTAGACTATCTGAGGAATCTCATTATTCAGTCTCAACCACTTAATTTGATTTTAGGATCGGAGGACTTAAACGTCTCAGAAATAAGAGAATTTAAGAATCGGCTTTTTATGAATGTTCCAGAAACAGGGGTTTTTATTTTTGACAACCAAGGAAACTTGATGCGTAAAGTCGATCTAAAAGGGATTAAAAAATTATGCTATTACAACGACCATCTACTTTGGATCGATGGTCAAAATTTGATGGCTATGTCTCTATCAAGTAATGAGATCCAAACTATAGCTCAGCTAGCCGATTCAGCAACATCTTATCTTCAAATCGGTCAAGAGAGATTGGCGCTAGTCTCCAAGGACAAAGTTAGCCTTTATGCTCCCCCCAAGTGGATAAAAGAATTGAGATAATCTAGATTTTTTAAAACTCTTGATTAACTGCTTCTGGATAAGCTGGAATACTGAACACTCTCTGTAAAACCTTCGTGTTCTCAGCTTTTAAAGCATAAAAAAGACCATTTCTTCTCTGAAACGGTCTTTTCAAATCCAAGTTAATTGAAATTTATTAGTTGACTTTCACCAACTCAATATCGAAGATCAAATCCTTACCAGCCAACTGGTGGTTAGCGTCCAAAGTGATTTTTTCAGCATCTACACCAACAACCGTAACTGGCATCGGCTGGCCATTTCCTCCTTGAAGAGTCAATGACATTCCGACCTCCGGCTTAATATCAGCTGGAACTTGTGCGATAGGCACATCGATCATCATATCGTCTCTGCGCTCGCCGTAGGCCTCAGCCGCCGGGATAGTCACAGTCACTTTGTCGCCTAGGTTCATTCCATCAACTGCAGTGTCAAAACCTTTAATCATATTTCCATCGCCTAAGGTAAATCCTAACGGCTCGCGGTTTGCTGATGTGTCAAAAACGCTTCCATCTTCTAATTTACCGGTATAATGCACTTGAACTGCATCTCCTTTTTTAGCTTGCATAGTCTTTTGTTTTAGTAAAGTACAAAGGTACAAAAATCTCTTAGGGATGAAAACCCAATACTTAATGTCCGATTTCAATATAAAACCGTACACTTTTGAACACTTTTACCTGCAAAACCTAGCTATTGGGCTTATATTCGGGTTGGCATCATTTTCCCCTAGGTAAGACCAAACAATTAACCATGGAAACTCAAGATTTAGGCAAGATTCTTATCATCGATGATAACGAAGACTTATTATTTGCCGCAAAAATGCTTTTGAAAAAGCATGCAAAAGAAGTCATGATAGAAAAGGATCCTCGTAGAATTCCTTTTTTGGTCAACAATAATAACTACGATGTGATCCTTCTGGACATGAATTTCCGGGAGGACACCACTTCCGGGAAGGAAGGTTTTCACTGGCTAAAGCAAATCAAAGAGATCGATCCAAAGGCTGTAGTTATCCTGATCACAGCTTTCGGAGATGTAGAAATGGCTGTGCAGGCTTTGAAAGAAGGGGCTACAGATTTTATTCTTAAGCCTTGGCAAAATGAGAAATTGATAGCTACACTTTCTGCTGCTATCAGATTAAAAGAAAGCTACAATGAAGTCGATAAGCTGCAGAAGAAGCAAAAGCAGATGCAGTCGGACATGAAGAAGCCTTACACCGATATCATCGGTCAATCTGCTTCCATGAAGAACATTTTCTCAATCATCGATAAAGTAGCTCAGACAGATGCAAACGTGTTGATTTTAGGGGAAAATGGTACTGGGAAAGAGTTAATAGCCCGTGCTATTCACGATAGATCACTTCGAAAAGATGAGATTTTTGTGGGAGTAGATATGGGGTCTATCACCGAATCCTTATTCGAATCAGAACTTTTTGGGCATAAAAAAGGTGCGTTTACCGATGCCAAAGACGATCGGGCAGGGAGATTTGAGATTGCGGATAAAGGCTCTCTCTTTCTGGACGAAATCGGAAATCTTTCCCTGCCTCTTCAATCAAAATTGCTCACAGTTTTGCAACGCAGAGAGGTAACCAGAATAGGCACAAATAAAGCTATCCCTGTTGATATCCGCCTGATTTGTGCTACGAATATGCCTATTCACGACAGCATTTCAGACAATTCCTTCCGCCAGGATTTACTTTACAGAATCAATACGGTGGAGATTTTCCTTCCTCCACTTCGTGAGCGTCAGGACGACATTCCGATTTTGGCCAACCACTTCCTGAAAAGCTACAGTCAGAAATACCGCAAGAACTTCACTGGATTTACCTCCGCCGGGATGGATCTTTTGCAGCATTACGCTTGGCCAGGCAATATCCGTGAACTTCAGCACGCCATCGAGCGCGCTATCATTATGGCTGAAGGCGATGTGTTGGATTCCAGGGATTTCTTTTTCCTTTCTGCCAAGCCAACTTCAGATAAAGCCCCAACTTCTGTGACCCTGAATCTGGATGATATGGAAAAAACCACCATTCAGCGAGCTATCGATAAAAATGGAGGAAACATCTCAAAAGCAGCTAAGGAGCTTGGTCTGACCAGGGCATCCTTGTATAGAAGGCTGGAAAAATATGGACTATAAAGTTGGCTTACTTGGGAGGATCGCGTTTTTAGCCGCTTCCCTATTTCTTTTAGCATACGCTATCATCGATAGTTGGGGAGTCTTTATGATTTCCCTTTTTCTGGTTCTGGTCGTATTTCAAATCATTTATTTGCTTCGCTATTCCGAAGGCTCATTCAAAAAAGTGCGCGTTTTCCTAGATAACATCAAACAGGACAAATACTCCCAACTCTACCCTGTCAAATTTGATGGAACTGAGACCGACGATCTGCACATAGAATTCAATGCGATTTTAGCCAAACTAAAAGAAGATCAAGCTGAGAAAGAAGCTAACTATCAGTATTTCAGATCAGTGTTCAAGCACCTGAGTATAGGCTTGATCACTTTTGGTGAAAATGGCGGAATTCAGATCGTGAACACCGCTGCAAAGCGAATTCTCGATGTGGGAGAATTGAAAAACATCGGAGAAATTGAGGGGATTAATAAGGAGCTCCATTTAGCTATCAACAACCTCAGAACAGGCGGTTCTGAATTGATCAAAATTGCTCACCCTGACGGGATCATGCAGATTTCGGTGTATGTGATCGAATTGCTGATGCGTGGCGAAAAGTTTAAGCTCGTTTCCCTACAGAATATACAATCCGAACTGGAAGAGAAAGAGATGGAAGCTTGGCAAAATCTAGTCAAAATCCTGACTCACGAAATCATGAATTCGATTGCACCAATTTCCTCTTTGGCAGGAACAATCCAGGGTGAGATGGAAAGCAAAATAGATAATGTGGAGCAAATAACTCCTTCAGAAATGGAAGATTATCTGATGGGAATCAGCACCATTGAAAAGCGTAGTCAAGGACTAATCAGCTTCGTTTCTGACTTTAGAAGTTTAGCACATATTCCTGCTCCTAAATTCAGCAGTATTGCTATCGCAAAACTATTCCATCAATTGGAGATATTACTTCAAAACCAACTTGAAGCCAATCAAATTGAACTGATCAAAGAAATCAATCCAAAAGAACTGATTCTTTTCGGAGATCAAACTCAGATTGAGCAGGTGCTGATTAACCTTACCCAAAATGCAATTCAGGCAGTAGAAGACTCAGAAGTAAAGCGAATCATTCTCCGGGCGTTTATTGATGAAGCAGGAAAAATAATTTTGGAAGTAGCAGACACCGGAAAGGGAATCGAGGAAGAAGCACTTTCGAAGATTTTTATTCCATTCTTCACCACTAAATCCAAAGGTTCGGGAATAGGTTTGAGTCTGTCAAAGCAAATCATGCGTCGTCACAAAGGCAACATTCAGGTAAGGTCTGCGCAAGGTGAGGGAACTACTTTTAAGTTGATTTTTAACGGGTAAGACTAGAAGTCAAAAAAATAAAATCATAAAGCTGAGAGAATTGGGAAGCTATTAATTGGGAATAAATCCTATTTATAGCATGTTTCATTTTATATGAATAAATAAGTAAATTCAATCAATCTAAACTTGATATTATGATCATTGAAAGAACAGATGATGAGGTAATAATTAGGCTCCCATCCAATGTGAATACAGAAGGGCTTCAAAGCTTAATTGATTTCTTGATCTATAAGGAAGCGACAGCAAATTCAACTGCAAAACAGAACAATGTTGATGCATTAGCGAAAGAAGTTAAAAGTGGTTGGTGGGCAAAAAACAAGGATCGTCTCACTAGATGAAAGTGGTTATTGATACCAATATTATTTTTAGCGTTCTATTAAATTCGGAAGGCACAATTGGTGATCTACTATTCAATTCGGACGAAAAATTTGAATTCTATAGCTGTGCCTATATGCGTAGCGAAATTCGGATTCATTGGGAAAAGCTCAAAAAAATCTCAGCACTGTCCGAAGAGCAACTTCAAGTCTCTTACGATTTGGTTCTTTCCAAACTGAAATTTATAAATGAAGAAATTATTCCTAGTGACACATGGCTTGTTTCCGAAAAACTCACCAAACCTATTGATCCAGACGACATCGCTTTTGTTGCTTTAACATTATTTTTAGAAGCAACTTTATGGACGGGTGATAAAATTCTTTACAGTGGATTAAAAAATAATGGTTCCCAAAACGTTGTAAATACTAAGGACCTTCTTGCAATTAGGCAGGAAAAGTAGGTTTTCAAACTTATGAAGACTACTCATCCAATTTCTAAGACCCAGTTGTACCAGCGGAATCTATTTTTACTTGGATTCATTCTGCTCAAATTTGTGCTGCAATACCTGCTGATAGACTCAGGTTACGATTTGCATCGGGATGAATACCTCCACCTCGATCAGGCACATCATCTGGCTTGGGGATATATCTCTGTTCCACCTGTCACCTCTTGGTTTTCCTATCTCATTTACCTGCTTGGCTACACTGAGTTTTGGGTCAAGTTCTTCCCTGCCCTATTTGGCGCATTGACCATATTCTTGGTATGGAAAGCTATCGAGAGGCTGGGTGGAAATCTATATGCGCAATCCTTAGCGGCGATTTGTCTGATTTTTTCAGCATTGGCTAGGCTGAATATCCTTTTTCAACCCAATTCCTTTGATATCCTGGCATGGACTTTTGTGTTTTTTTCCTTGCTCTGTTATATCCAAACTGGCAAAAACAAATGGTTGTATTGGTTGGGGGTCGGAATAGGATTTGGCTTTCTGAATAAATACAACATTGCATTTCAAGTACTAGGGCTAATCCCTGCGTTGCTATTAACTAAGGAGCGGAAGATTTTCAAAAACCCACATTTCTACGCCGCCTTTGGAGTAGCATTTTTGATAGCCTTACCAAATTTGATCTGGCAATTGCAAAACGACTACCCAGTATTCTGGCACATGCGTATGCTCAGCCAATATCAATTGGTAAATGTGAATCGCTTGGACTTTTTGAGTGAGCAATTTTTCTTCTTTTTCGGATCGAGTTTCGTACTGGTCCTCGCTTTTTTTTCCTATTTCACCTACCCTCCATTCCGCAAGTACCAGCTATTCTTTTGGGCAATGGTTTTCACCTTGGCGATCTTCACCTATTTCCGTGCTAAAGATTACTATGCCATCGGTCTCTATCCTATTCACTATGTTTTTGGTGCTATTTATCTTTCCCATTTGCTGCGCAAAAACTGGGGGGAGTACCTGAAGCCAGTTGTGATGGTCATTCCAATTGGCCTATTTATACTATCAGCTCCGATGACCTACCCTATCGGAGATCCAGCATATCTCAAAGAAGTACAATCTCGACATCCTGATCTAATGGTAAACCGATGGGAAGATGGAAAAACCCATGACTTACCGCAGGATTTTGCAGATATGTTAGGCTGGAAAGAACTGGCAGAGAAGGTTGACATGGCTTATTCCAAAGCACCTTCGGATGAATACACGGTTATCATATGCGACAATTACGGACAGGCCGGAGCGATAAACTTTTACACCAAAACCAAAGGACTTCAAGCAATCACAATGAATGCTGATTACGTCAATTGGATAGATCTAGGCAGGGAAATCAAAAACGTGATTTTGGTAAGAGAGGTGGAAGATGGCGTTAGTGAGCGGGAAATTTCCCTTTTCGAAAAGTCAGAAGAAATAGGCAAAATTACCGATCCAAACGCGAGGGAATTTGGCACCTCCATTCACTTACTACTTGAAGCAAAAACAGATATCAATGCGATTTTAATCAATGAGATAAAAGAAAAAAGAGCTGAGTTAAAAGTAGTTAACTGAAGTATCATACTTGACCCAAGTATCGTCATCTGGATGAAACAAAACTCAAGACTATGCTAAATATCCTACTCATTACCTTCACACTGATTTCTCAATTTAGCTTTGGCCACCAGGTACTGAACTCAAATGATCAGTATTATTCACGTGCAGTTGATTACAAAAAGGTGCCTGATGAAAAGATTGAAAGAGATACTAAGCAACTATCAATCGAGCCAATAGAATTTGTTCAAGACAGTTCATTTACCTTCGACAAGCTAATTTTCCATACTTCAGCTTGCTTCGGCTCTTGTCCAGTAATTAACTTGGAAATCTTATCCGACAAATCGATTAGATTCACCGGTAATTATTTCAAGGATGAAAATTTCAATGAAACAGACTCTGCCAGATATGGAAATTTCTCCGGTCAGTTGTCAGATCAGCTTTATAATGAGCTCATCGATTTGATCATTACATCAAAAATCACAGAAATGGAGAACAAACAGAATCAGGTTCTTTGCTGTGATGCTGCCGTCAAAACCTTAATTCTCTATCATAATGATACAAGAAAATATTACAAAGCAATGTTTGAACCCAGCGTTCTTCGGAACTTGATTTCCTTTTTATATTCCATCAATCAAAATCTGGATTTAACTCAGGTTGAGGATAATTTTTACTTTGAAAAATAAGAAAAACAATGTGCAAAAAATGAAAGCAGCAATCCGAAGATCTTATGGAAGTCCTAAAACTATATCAGTTGAGGAAGTCACTAAACCAGTACCTAAGGATTCTGAACTGTTAATCCGGGTACACGCCACCACAGTAAACAGGACAGATTGCGCTAATCTTACTGCGAAACCATTTATCATGCGCTTCCTTCTAGGCTTTTTTAAACCGCGAAAAATAATCCTTGGGACTGATTTCGCCGGAGAAGTTGTTGGAGTTGGAAAGGATGTTACCTCATTTCATGTCAATGAGCAAGTTTTTGGTTTTACAGATATGGGCTTAGAATCACAGGCAGAGTACATGGTCATCACTCCCAAGGACAATATTTTAACCATACCTACAGGTATCGATTATCAACAAGCCGCGGCTAGTCTTGAAGGTGCTCATTACGCATACACATTTACAAATAAAACTTCCATTCAGCCTGGAAATCGCATACTGATCAATGGTGCTACAGGCGCTATCGGATCAGCTTTATTACAATTTTGCTCCACTTACAACGTGCACATAACAGCTACCTGTGACACCAAAAACATAGCGCTAATCCAATCCCTTGGAGCTGATAAAATCATTGATTACACCAGGGAAGATTTCACTCAGGATGAAGAGAAATATGACTTCATCTTTGATGCAGTCGGTAAAAGTACTTTTGGAAAGTGTAAACCTTTACTGAAAAAAGGTGGGACCTACATCTCCTCTGAATTAGGACCTTATTCGCAAAATGTGTTTTTCTCCATCTTTCATTTCACAACGGGGGATAAGAAAGTTGTATTTCCAATTCCTTATAGTTTGAGTCAAACCCTACCGTATATTAAATCTTTGTTGGAAAAAGGGAAATTCAATCCAGTAATTGATCGTGAATACTCTTTGGAAGATATTTCCGAAGCTTATGCATATGTTATTTCAGGACGAAAAACAGGAAATGTGGTAATCAACCTATAAGAGATAAAACCGAAAACAGACACTTTTAAAACTTTCCTTTTGTTCCTTTGCATAGAGAAGAACATCCACCCACAAAGTTCTTTGTTGATTTTAGCAAAGTCTTAGCGAAAAACCCCTTTCATGAATAGTTACAAAAAAATAGAAGCTGAAATTCTATCAGCTTCTAATATCCTTATTACCGCTCACAAATCTGCCGATGGAGACTCTGTTGGCTCTTCAATAGGACTGCTACATTTTATAGAAAAGCTTGGGAAAAAGGCAACTATCTGTCATCCGGATAAAGCTCCTAAATTTTTGGATTTCCTTGATCTAAGTTGCATAACCAGCATGGATCAAGAGCCAGAAAAAGTAACCGCAACTTTTGAAGAAGCCGACCTGATCTTTTGCCTGGACTATAACGCTACGGATCGAGTAGGTAAAGATATGCAGCCTTTGTTGGAAGCAGCCACATGCACCAAAATTATGATTGACCATCACCTGGATCCTCAGGATTTTGCCAACATCACGGTATCAGAAACTTCAGCTTCCTCCACTGCGGAATTGATAGTAGAATTAATTGAGCAATCTGAAAATGGAGCGTTATTGGATGAGAAAATCGGAACTCCCCTATACCTGGGAATTCTAACTGACACCGGTAGTTTCCGCTTCAATTCGGTCAAACCAAGAACGCATGAGGTTTTAGCCAAACTGCTTGCCGCAGGTGTCAAGCATCACTTGATTCATGAATTATTGAATGATACGAATACAGCAAGTCGTCT
Source organism: Algoriphagus locisalis (assembly GCF_900116615.1). GTDB lineage: Bacteria > Bacteroidota > Bacteroidia > Cytophagales > Cyclobacteriaceae > Algoriphagus > Algoriphagus locisalis. The sequence continues at coordinate 81,871 of NZ_FPBF01000009.1, read as the reverse complement.
TCGTCTGCAAGGTTTTGCCATGAGTCAGAAAATGGAAATTTTGGATGAGAACGCTGTTGCAATTATTCCCCTTACTAAAGAAGAGTTGGAAAAGTATGATTACAAAAAAGGTGATACGGATAGTCTGGCCAATCTAGCTTTATCCATTAAAGGAATGAAAGCTGCTATTGTGCTTTCGGAGCGGGATGGAATCATCAAAATATCCTTTCGATCCAAAGGAAAAGAAAATCCTGTAAATGGGTTGGCTGCTGAGCATTTTGACGGGGGCGGACATGCTAATGCTTCAGGTGGAATGAGTGAGCTATCTATGCGGGAGACTTTGGATAAATTGAAATCCTTGTTGGCCGAATATTTTCCGGCTAATTAAATCAAGTGATTTTCTTTGCCTAGCTTCTGGAGAATGATAAATTAATAGTTAGTAAAATCAAACGTTGCGCCGCCGCGTCGCTGCGAGAAATATGACAAAAAAAACTCCGTGCGAAATCAATCCCACGGAGTTTAAATTTTTATACTAATCCTTATCGATTAGTCTTTCAAAGTCACTGTTCTGGTTACTTCATTAAAGCCACCCGGGATTAAGTTTCCGTCAGCATCAAGCAACTCCAGTTTCACAGTCACTTCACCTTTAGGAAGTCCTTTGATTACATATGGAGCCCATTCAGTAATCATAAATTCCTGATCATTAATAGTAGCTCTTACTTTATTTCCATCTTCGGAAAGTGTAGTATTTAGCAAGAAGAAGTCAAGTAACAGGTTCTCTGTATCTGCTCCACTATATTCGCCTTTTGGACGGCTATAAATCATTGTTGGCTTTTCGAAGTCAACGTTCATATCGTCACTTGCTTCACCTACTACCATTTTCTTGGCAATAAATGAATTAGAATTCTTCACTGACTCATGGTAGGATCTACTTAAAAATGCCACCAAGTAGTGCGTTCCTTCTGGCATCTCACGCTTAAATTCAGGTTCGTAATGTGCAGAATACGGCTCATTGTCCAGAATAAAGTGGATGTGCTGACCTTTATCAGAATTTGCTAGGTTTGAAGCCACTCCATTACGCTCTGTTACTTCACCTAACGTGTAATCCTTCACGTCAAAAGCAAAATCAACCTCCCCTGCTTTTGCGATGGTAGTGTTAGTTGGATTCTTCAAAGTCAGAGATGAAGATGCATATGCAGGAGAATCTGTAAATTTCTCAATTGAAATTTCTGCAGGAGTTGTCATCTCCATTCCTTCCACAACTACTTCTTCGTTTTCAGTTTTTTTCGGTTGGCAGCTTACCGCAATAATTAAAGCCGCAGCAGCTGTACCTAATATCTTTGCATTCATAATTTTCAATTTTGGTTTTAATAATGTTCACTTTAAAATTCGCAAATGCTATTCCATCAGTACTTAGAACAACATTCGAATCCAAAGTTATTCATCTATAGCTAAAATTCATTCTCCACGGAGCCAAGAATCTGGAGACAATCAATAATAAATGACGAATAGACTAAATATGAGGCGATTTACAAAAATTCAAAATGAATTAGCTTCAGAAATGAGAAGCGCACAGATTTGGTATTAAACCTACTGCACACATTCATTTTTTTAGAGCACAGAATTTAAATGAGCACATTTTCCCTGAAGTGGGGAAAAGATCACCCTAAGCTTTGAAGGTAAATTACCCCTGCCTTTCCTTTATCTCTTCTATCAATTCAGCCAATCGATTCTGCAAAACTGCTGGTCGCTTTACCACAACCATATCTCCCAGTGTAATTATCCAACGAACAAATCCTTCAATAGATGAATTCATAAAAGTCATTTCGGTCAACTCACCTACTTTTTTCTCAGAAACGAACCCATTATTGTATTTTGAATTCACCAGATATTTCATCGAACCATCAGGAACTTCCAATACAATTTGATGTAGCTTTCTCTCACCTGAAATTTTATCCAAATAGGACTGCAAGGACGGATGCTTTGTGGTAGAATAAGAAATTTCTGTAAGCCGAAGATGACTGAACCTATCCAATCTAAAAGTTCTGTAATCGTTTCTCAAGCGACAAAATGCCATGAGGTACCACTGGTCATAGGATTGAAACATTCCGATTGACTCCAACTCACGCTCGCTTCTCAGCTCCGGATCAAAAGTCATATAAGCTGTAGACAGTACTTTTTTCTCAGAAATAGCCTCAAGAATAGTCTGGAAAGCCTTGCTGGACTTATTCATCATTTGGGAAGGGTTCGATTTCAACACCTTAATTGTATCCTGAACTTCCACCAACAGATCTTTTTCTGAGGTCTTCAAAACTGCCTTGATTTTTATCAATGCTTCTTTGAAATGCTTACTACTTTCTTCACCCAGTGATTTTTCCACCAGCTTCTCCGCTACCAGCATAGAAAGCGCCTCCTCTCTACTGAACATAATCGGCGGCAATCTATAGCCTTCCACAAGCGAATACCCCTGTCCAGCCTCGCCAATAATCGGAACTCCTGACTCTTCCAGCGATCTCACATCTCTATAAATCGTACGCAAACTCACCTCAAAACGAGCTGCCAGTTCGGATGCGCGTATCGTTCGCTTGGATTGCAAATGAGTTAATATAGCGGTAAGGCGATCTATTCGGTTCATGAAAAATTTATTGGGAAAAGTGAAAGTAAGCAAACTTGAAAAAAAATCAGAAAAACTTTCATATCCCAAAATCCTACTGACATAGGGCTGACACTATGCAGCTGTTTATTTGAGTATTCTTAAACAAAACACAAACATCATGGAAACTACAACTTCATCAACAACCGCTCAAATTATAGACAAAGATCAATTGCTGACGCATTGGCTGGGACATCGCAAAGTTACCCGCAGAACCTTAGAAGCTTTTCCAGAAAAAGATCTTTTTGAATTCAGCATCGGTGGCATGAGGACTTTTGCACAGCTGACGAAAGAACTGCTGGCTATGGACGGACCAACAGCCAAAGGATTAGCTACAGATGAATGGGAAGCATTTGACGAGGAAAAAACTGAATTGACTACAAAAGCTGCACTTCTTTCTGCTTATGACGATGCAACTTCCACCATTGAAAAATACTGGAAGGCTATAACTATGGAAAAATTCCAAGAAAAAGTAGTCGCCTTTGGTCAATACGAAGGCACTGGCTACAGCACTTTGTTTTACATCATCGACAATGAAACCCACCATCGGGCTCAAGGCTTTGTGTATCTCCGCGCACTAGGCATTACTCCTCCAAATTTCTGGGAACAATACTAATCTATTATTTACTGCGGCCAGTGGTGACACAGGCTGCAGTAACCCTCTCACCATAGTGAATATATAGCCACAGAACATAAAAAAAACTCTTAGAAAATTTCACCCTTCTGTAGCGAATAAAACTTATCATGCGTCTTGGTAGCGTATTAAAACTAAACCAACAAATACGTATGATGAGTGTAAAATCATTTGCAATGAAGCATGTTAAATCTTTGGCAACCGTAGCACTTTTGGCTGGTACTATGGGTTTGACCAGTTGCTTAGATGATGATGATCAACTTGATTATCCAGATGCTGGCTACATCTCCATCTATAATGGAGCAGCGAGTAACTCTGGCGTAATCGTGTATGCAGACCAAAACCGAGTTAACAATTTACCATTGAAGTATGCAGAAGCATTACCATACAGCAACTTCTTCCCCGGTGACAGACTGTTCAAGTTTTCGGAGCCAAATTCCCTGACCTCTTTGTTAGAAAAAGAATTTGAAATCAAAATCGATTCCGTTTACTCTATGTTTGTTTTGGAAGATGCAGGTGAACTGGATGCAGTATTGGTAGATGACGACTGGTCAGAACCAACAGCTGAGGAAGCTCAAATCAGAATGATTAACCTCTCACCTGACGCAGGTTCGGTGTCACTTAGGATTGATGAAGTTGAAGATCCGATTTTCAGTGATCTGGCATTCAAGTCTAATTCTGAATTTGCAGGACTAGCCACTGCGATTTATGACCTAACTGTAATTTCTTCTGATGGGGAAACACTTGCAACTGCTACTAATGTGGAGCTCGATGGCAATAGAGTCTATTCCCTCGTACTTAGAGGCTACAAGCAGACTACTGAGAATGCCAAAAAACTTGATTTGCAATTATTGACCAACTATATAGATTACTAAGTAATCAAACTACTAATGTGAAAAATCCCGATCTGCTTAGATCGGGATTTTTTTGTTTTAGACAGTTTAACCTTTTGAAAAAATAGGGTAGAAAAGACTTTTGCCTGACTATATAAGTGTGACCTACACTTACTGCTTTTGATTTTTTTATGGCAAAATATGCTAAGTTCAGGAAACTCCTAGTCCCTTGAAACCATACTAGATTTCCTGTAGCACCGAAAGTATATTTCCAGCTGGATCTTTAAACCAGGCAATTAAAGGTCCGCCACTTTCTCTGCAGATTCCCTTTTCATCAGTTTTTATCTCACCTGAATATCGTTCAAAACTTATTCCTTTAGATGATAAATCATCAACTATTTCATTAATATTATCTACCGGAAAATTGAGTACCGTATAAGTCGCGGGCGTATGATTTGGCTTGGGATAAATGATGACTTCCCCTCCACCTGCGAGATGAATGGCGAGCAGACCCATAGCCATTTCTTCGACATCCAAACCTAAAACATCCCGATAGAAAGAGTTGGCCTGAGAGAGGTCGCCAACTGAAAAACCGCTGAAAGCTTTTGAATTTTTGAGCATAGTTAAAGGAATTTATATGTTAGCATATCTTTTTAGAACTATAAATTCGGGAGTTTATTATAGTGATCCAAACTATTATCGAAATCAAAACAAGCAACCTGAAACGAAGTCACCTATACTTTGAATTTAAAACCTTCTTTTAAATAATCTGGTAACCTATTATTACTTTTAAAAAAGTATAGTTTCTATCGAAGCAAGACAACTGCTAGACTTTTTTCACCTTCAACAAAAAAGCCCTTCTGGTTTACAGAAAGGCTTTTTACAACTTAATTAGTTTTATATAAGGGATGGTAATTCTGCACTGCCAACTTCCTACTGATTACCGGAAACTATTCAACCTACTTTCCTCCAAAATTCATCTTGAAGCTCGCTCCGAATAATCCATACGTATCTCCATAACCAGTCACTTGCTTCAATTGGTAATTATAAAAGGGCATGATGACATAGTTGGCGCTTTTGGTTTCCAAAACCCGAAGGTTAACACCAAAATTCAACGTTGCGAATGGATAGAATTTGCCACTATTTGACTCTAAGGAATTGTTTTCTACCAATGCTTCTTGACGAAGCGAAACGGAGGAGTTGCCCAAAGCATCATTTGCATAAAAAGCAGACTGTACCTGAAGGGTGGACTCCTCAGTAGCATTTCCATTGAGCGCGTAAAGGTTAGAAAAACCAGCTTGTATGGAAATAGAATTGTTTCTAGTCACAGGATACTTAACGAATACTGGCACTTCTACCTGCATCTGCTGAACTTCCAGCTTATCGGTCTGTGGATATGTATTGCCAAAAGCCATCACTGTGCTCTCTTGCTTTCCATTTTGGTTGAGATAGTTGAAACCAAGTCCAGAGCCCAAAACGAGCTTGCCTGGAAGTTTAACATCTACCAGCATCCCTAGGCCTATACTAGAAGCAGTTGTGATTTGATTATCATTTTGCACAGCCCCAAAGCCTGGAGACAATCCCATACCTAGTCCTACTGATGCTTTCTCTTTTTCAATCACCGGAAAATCACTTTCAGCTATTAAAATTTCCTTTTCCGCCGGTTTCACAGGTTCTTCGGTTTTCACTGCTACTATTGTCTCTGGAGCTAGACTTTGAGTCAAAGGACTCAAGGTTTCCTGCTTTTTCTCTTCCTCTGGTTTGGTAACTACAGATTGCTCCTGTTCCTGAGAACTAGTTTTTTCAGGAACTTGCGCTACAGCCTTTTCATTGGAGAAAACAGGTAATTCAGATGAAACTTTAGGCTGTTCATTTTTCACTGGCTTTTCCACTGGCTCAGGAACAGTAGCTAAGTTTTTGGTTTCGGATGGAATAGTCTCATTTGGCGTGACCTCAGTTTTTGGAAGTGCTGGTTTTGGAGCTTGTGCTGGTTGAACACTTCCCTTCTCATTAGAATCAAAAGTACTTGAATCTAATTCAATAGGAGTTCCTGCAACTGAATTCTCATCAGTTGAATCGCTTGGATTAACCTCCTCCACTAGAGTTTCTGGCGTTTTCTCCACTTTCTCTGCAAGTTGAACTTCTGGAGAATTAGATCCTTCAATACCATTCAAATCAACAGAATTGATCCCGACTGCGATTAATAGTAGAGACGCAGCAATTCCACTTGCCCAATAGACAATAGCTTTTCGCTTGCGTAACGCACGCTTTTTCTGAAAACCTTCCCAAGCACCTAACTCGTAGGGTACAGAGGCTTCAGCTAACTTCTTTTTAAGGGAAGCAGCAATTTCTTGATCCAGCTTATCTTCCTTCATATTCTTTCAAATGTATTGATACTAATTTGCGGAGCTCAGACTTAGCTCTGGCGAGATAAACTCTCGAAGAGCTCTCCGTCAAGCCTAGCTTTTCGCCAACTTCTTTATGACTATATCCCTCAATCTCATAGAGATTGAAAACCATTTTATGATCCTCTTGTAATAGATTGAGTAGGTTGATTATGTCCTGAAATGCGAGATCTTGAAGCGCATTTACCTCGTGAAATACACTGGTTTCTTCCGAGACATCCGTTTGATTCTGAAACTTTTTCTGTTTGCGGAAATAGTCAATAGCAGTATTTACAGTGATTCGCCTAAGCCAAGCTTTGACCGATTGAAAGTCATCAAACTTATTGATTGATCCGAAAAACTTCATAAATGAATCATTCGTGATCTCGTCCGCTAGTGCCTTGTCTTTGGAATAGGACAGACTGATTCCCATGACATAGCCATAGTATTTTTTATAGAATACCTCTTCGTACTTTGCCGATCGTCGTTTGCAACCTTCGATCAGCTCCTGATCAGTCCACTTCAATTCAAACCTATTAATCTATGGTTTACGACATCCAAATTGGAGTCGGAATTATCTTTCCAAACTATTCACCTAGCACCTATTCAACGGTTATTAGCGATGAATTCTTCTCTTCTATAGTTCCAATTTCTGAATTAAACTCATTCTTTCTTGCTGAGTTCATACAGTCTGCTATCTCCTCTAAATTCTGAGGATAACTGGAATTCATTGCAAAATTACTCGCTTCAGCCACAAATCCAGTTCTCATTTTGACTGAGTCATTCTCGGAGCCAGCATTGAGTGCGCTGCTCGCAAATATCAAAATCAAATAGGTTCGTAGAAGGGTTTTCATCTTGCTTTATTACCCTGACGGAAATAGTAAATGAAATGCTACAGTGGTGAGAAAAATAATTTCGAAGAAAAAATAAACGAAGACCCCAAATATTCTTGGTTTACATCTTTATGCCTTGTGTTTTACAAAAAACTGATGAAAGTCAGCCGATCTCCTGAGCTCTAGCAGGCAATGGGGCGAGGCTTAGCTCTAGTTTTACTTTTTCAAAATGTACGAAAATCTCTCCCTATTACAATGCCAAATTCCACCACAGCACATAGTTTCCACATCCCAGTTATGGGACTTGGATATACGGTAGATACTCCGATCAAAGTTGCCAAGTACGGCATCTCCAGTGTAATCTCCATCATGGATGATCACCTGCTCGAAGACATGCGAAAAATCTACTCAACTAAGTATGTTCGGGAGTTCATTCCCATCTTAGATTCAGAAGATGATTACCGTGCAAAGCGAATCACAGCTTACCTGGATTTAACCCAGTCAATCATAGAAGAACAATTCAAGATATTGGTCAATGAGGATTGGAAATCAAATTCAGAATTCCGAAAGTATCTGGAGCTCCTGCCTGAAAATTCGCCTATCATTAGCCAGTTGGAAAAATTAGAAAGCAGTTCTGAATCGGAGAAATTTCAACTCAAAGAGGAATTAAAATCCATGATGAACATTGGAGCTGTGGATGTGAATATCATGACCAAAGTGGACAAGATAAACTCTGATAAATCGGGAAATGAATTACCCCGGGAATACTCGGATGCATTGTCTGCACTTAGAGGCTTTGCAAAAAGTAAGGCAAAAGGATCCGTGGTTTTTTCAGCTGGAATGAACCCAGCACTATTCAGTTACGTCGAGCAATTCTCTGAGTTTTTCCCAAATCAATTTGGAGAAATTCCGAAAGGAATTATCCTAAAAGTGAGTGATTTCAGATCAGCTTTGATCCAAGGAAAATTCTTGGCGAAGAAAGGACTTTGGGTTTCGGAATTCAGAATCGAATCCGGATTGAACTGCGGCGGACATGCTTTTGCCACAGATGGATTTTTGATCGGACCGATTTTAGAAGAGTTCAAAACCAAGAGAAATGAGCTTTTTCAAATACTTTATGAAACATGCCAAAAATCGCTGGAAAGCAAAGATTTAAACACACTTTCAAAAAGTCCTACTTTCAAGATAACTTATCAAGGAGGAATAGGAACAGCAAGTGAAGACAGCCTCCTTCGGGAGTATTACGAGCTCGACGGAACTGGCTGGGGAAGCCCATTTCTTTTGGTTCCTGAAGCTACTTCAGTCGATAACGACACGCTTGATAGACTTCTCAAATCAAGAAAATCCGACTACTACCTCAGCGATGCTTCACCCCTTGGAGTGCCTTTCAATAACCTTCGAACTTCCTCTGGTGAAGAGCAGCGACTGGAGAGAATTGAGAAAAACCGCAGCGGGAGTCCTTGCTACAAGAAGTTCCTTTCCAACAATACTGAGTTCACAGAGAAACCTATTTGCACTGCTTCCAGACAGTACCAAATTCTCAAAACCAAGCAATTTGAAATGGGAGAAATAGAGGTTGATGAATTGGAAAAAGTGCAGGCAAAAGACTGCCTTTGCGAAGGTCTCAGCGCGCCGGCGATTTTGGCAGCTGGAGAAACGCCACGTCGAAATCTCAGAGCTGTAACGATATGTCCCGGGCCAAACTTGGCTTACTTCAAAGGGACCTTTTCACTTAAGGAAATGACAGACCATATTTATGGTAAGTTCTCTTTGAAATTGGACACGGAAAGGCCTCATTTCTTCGTGAAAGAATTACAGCTTTATGTGACTTATTTGAAGAAAGAATTCGAAACAAAATTCACTGAAAAGATAGTCAAGAAAGAAGCATATCTGGATAAATTCCGAAACAATCTGATCGAAGGAATTGGCTACTATCAAGAAATAATCAGCTCGGTTCAGGTCGATTCCGAAGATATTTTGCAGAAAATGAAAGGACAGTTTATGAGTTTGAAAAAAGAAATAGAATCATTCAGCTTACCACTTAATGCGGAGATTGTTTGAGATGAAAAATAGTTATAAAGTTTAGAAATTAAAGTCTATATGGCTGTAATTACACGAACAGCGGCATGGGTGACCCACAGCTTGGTTTGCAAATAGCTAGATTACACAAAATCAATTAACTGATAGTTAGTCTGTCGCATCTTGATTTCACTTCATACATTTTACTTTTTACCTCTTACGAACCATACTTATTACCTTCTACAAACCTTACGAATCACCACTTACATGTGCATCCATCACTCTGCCTTCAAAATAGCAGCTGGGTTGGCCTTCACTATTTTCCAAATCTGCGAACCAACAGTTCCAGCGACGACTAAGAGCAAAAGCAGCAAACCTGTGCCTATAGGTAAAACACCCACACCGGAGTGGAAAGCAAAAAAGGTATCCAAAAAGCTGGAGATAATCAGGATAGAAAATGTTCCTCCCAATACTCCTGCAATCCCCCATATGATCAAATAGCGCTTGAATAATTTCGCTGAAATATCTCCCCAATTAGCCCCAAAGACCTTCCTGACGCAGTAATCTTTGATATGAGAGTTCATATTCAGGGAAACCAATCCAAATAGTCCCAAAGCCGCGAGAATTACCGCCAGAATAGCAGAAAACAAGATAATATTCCTCACTCCCTGTACGTCTGAAAACTCACGGTCAAATACCTCAGTTTGCAATTTCCCTTGAAAAAGGCCTCTTGGGACTGTTTCGTGCCAGATCTTTTTCACCTCATTCATAGAAGATTCTGCATTCCCAGCGCTCATCTTTAGGGTTAAGTAATTAAAAGTGGTATCTGGGGAAGCTCGGATGACCATGGGGTCAATTGCTTCCTGAAAGAAAATCGTATGAAAATCCTCCACTACTCCTACTACGTTGTAGTCCAAACTATCCAATATGATCTTTTCCTCCAATGGAAATGTCAATCCAAGCTGATCCAGAAAAGTCTGATTGACAAGTACCGACTCCTGCGTATCAGAAATTAAATCCGGGTCAAACATCCGTCCCTGCTTCAATTTCAAATCCAGTAAATCCGGATAAGTAGCTTCAGCATTGAGCAGGCTTATTTCATACTTTTCATTATTGAATTCCAAGACTTCTTCCCGGATCCAATCTCCCACAAAATCCTGGCTGCCACTGATCTCATCGACCGATGCCAGTGCGGAAAACTTGTTTTTGAGTGGCAAATAATCGGCTTTATCTGGGACATTCACGATGATCTTATCTGCACTGTTATAGCCCCAATCACGGTTCGAATTAATGTAATTGGTCTGCACAAATGCAATTCCAGCCACAATACTGATGATTGCAAGCGTAAACTGGAAAGTCAGCAATACACTGGTCAGAATGCTTTTGCTGCCGATTTTCTGATTGCCTTTAAGAATATTAATCGGCTTAAAGGAAGAAACATAAATCGCCGGATATAAACCTGAAACAAGCGTAACGAAAATCAACATTCCGCCTAAGAACATCCAAATGTTAGAATCCCGCAACAGGTCTATCTTGAGGTTTTTGGAAGCTATTTCATTGAATCCTGGCAGGAATATAAATGCCGCTAAGAGGCAACCCAGAAATAAAGCAAAGAAACAAACCATCAAGTTTTCACTTAGAAACTGCCACACCAGCTGACTTCTCCTGCTGCCGATGACTTTTCGCACGCCTATCTCCTTTAATCTCCGGCTTGCCATCAGCACTGAGATGTTTATTTAGTTAAAGACTGCCAAAATCAGAATAAACAAACCGATTGAGCCTAGGAGGATTTGGGGTCCCAAACCCAAAAAATCTCTCACTCCATTTTCAATCTCATCAACCTTATAAATCAAATCAGAATAGGCTACCAGCCCCATATTTAGGTAGGGTTTATCAGGATTAATTTGATTTTGAATATCAGTCAATTCCTGTAATCCAGAATTGAACTGAGAAATATCTTGCCCTTTATTAAGCTGTATGAAAGTCCAGAGTTCAGAATTCCACTCGTCCTCCAGCGACATATCCTCAGTACTATACGGGTGCGACTCAATATTCACCAAAAGGTCAAAATTGAACATATCCATATCATTGAGCTCAGCCAAAACGCCGCCGACTTTATAGAGTTTTTCCTCGCCATTGACTACCAATTCCAACTCCTGACCTATGGGATGTGTGTCTCCAAAAAGCTTCTCTGAAAGCTCGTGAGTCAAGATTACTTGGTCTTGGTCTTTTAGCGCTCCAGCAAAACCATAGTCCATTCTATAGGTGAACATCTCCATAAAAGCCGGATCTATGTAGATGGATCGCTGCTGATAGCTTTCATTATTATATATCAAAATTGGAAAATCCCGAAGCACCCGAGTCTGATTCTGAACCTGATTCAATTTCTCTGGTATCAACTCTGAAATAGGTTCTGCAACCGATCCATAAGTCACCAAACCATTTTCACCTTCTGCAGTATAAGTCAGCTGATAGATTTCATCCTTATTTGGCTGATTTAAGCCTCTAAACCAGATTTGAGCGATAAACAGATAAGCTACCATGCAGCATCCTACAGCACATGCTAAACCAAACACAGAAATAAAAGTGATCCCTTTTTGCTTGATAAGGTTTCTCCATCCGATTTTAAAATAGTTCTTTAACATAGCTCCTTGGGAAAATGTATGGTAGGTTGATTTTGTACGCTTGATATTTCTCCAGCGGAAAAAGCTGAGCACATGGATTGCAAATCTGAACTGGGCGAACCGAAGTCCTTTTTCCTCCAAGTCCATGTAAAAAAGTTCATAAGCATCACCCTGTATCTGCTCCAATCGGTTGGGATTACAGTAAAACTCCAGAAAGCGATCTGGCCATTTTGGTGGATGATGTTTGAGCTTACTGTCCATGAGAAAAGTCTAAAGCAAGCGGTGGAAGTTGATCGTATAGTTTATTTCTCAAGCTCTTCACTTCTTCGATTGCGGATCTGCCAGTTGCAGAAAGCGTGAATAGACGCTTCCTTCTCCCTCCTCTTTCTTCAGTCGCTCCTCCCATATGGGATTTTAGAAAGCCTTTATCCTCCAGTCTGCTTAACACGGTATGGATTGCAGAGATATTCACCTTCCTACCCGTTTGATTCTTTATCTCCTCAAGCACTGCTACGCCATACGCTTCTTGATCCAAAATTCCCACAGTCAGTAGAATCAACTCTTCCAATTCACCTAAATGATAGCCTTTCATAAGTATCTATTATTATATTTACAAAAGTAAATGTAATGTATTACTTTCATATTTGTAGAATAAATAATCTGAAATAAAAAAAGACTGCCTCATCGCTGAGACAGTCTTCTGTTTCCAATGCTCATTCTGAGCTTAAAATCAGTTCTTTTTCACGATAGCTTCCAGCTCCTTTTTCATCTCAGACAAAACATCTGGTTTGTCTCCTGATAAATCTTGGGTTTCTTTTGGATCAGATTTGATATCGAAAAGTTGATCTTCCTTTGCGAAGCCAGTCGAGATGATAGGTCCCCAAGGCACCATTTCAGGACCTTCGTTAGCTGGAATCAGTTTCATCCCATCGCTTCTTAAGTAGGCAAGATTACTGAACAATGCCTCTTGAACCAAGCTATATCTGCCCTCACTCGATTCGCCTATCAAAACACCCCAATGATTTTCCGTGTCAATTGCCTGCTTCGCGTTGAACTCAACTCCCATTTTTCCAGCAAAAGATCCAAGTAAATCTACTTGGCTAAACATCACTTCAGAAGTTGAGCCAGCCTTTACACTTGCAGGCCACTTGACGATAAAAGGAACACGCGTACCCGCTTCTAACGCACTATATTTCCCTCCACTCAATTCACCAGTTTGCTTATGGTCAGCTATCAACTCTCTAGCTTGATCTACATACCCATCGTCCAAAACAGGTCCATTATCACTGGAGAAAATCACAATCGTATTTTCCTCAAAACCCTTTTCTTTGAGCAACTTCATCAGCTCCCCTACTTGCCAATCCAACTGTACAATCACATCACCACGAGGACCAAAATCAGTTGCTCCTTGGAAACGCTCATGGGCAATTCTTGGCACGTGTATATCATGCGTAGAGAAATACATGAAGAACGGTTTGTCGGATTCTTCATCGATGAAAGCAGAAGCTTTATCCACGAAAGTCTGTGCAAAGTCTTCATCTCTCCACATGGCCGCTTCTCCGCCCCTCTGATAACCAATTCTACTCACTCCATTGACAATACTGTGATTGTGACCGTGCGACCACATCATTTTCAAAAGCTCAGGATTATCCTTTCCCGTAGGACCATCACGTATTTTTTCACGATAATTCACTTCAATAGGATCAGCCAGATCAAGTCCAACAATATGATGATCCTCTACAAAAACCGTTGGCACACGGTCTCCGGTAGCTGGGATGATAAAGGAATAATCAAACCCTATTTCCAAAGGCCCCGGATTCAACTCTCCGTTCCAATCTGGCCCCTCATCACCACCTAGCCCCAAGTGCCATTTACCGATAACGGCTGTTCTATATCCAGCGCGCTGCATGACGGAAGGAAGTGTCTCTACGCCAGGACGAATCAGAGCTGAAGCATCACCAGCTGCAACTCCTCGACCTTTTGCTCTCCAAGCATATTCACCAGTTAACAAGGAATAGCGCGATGGAGTACAGGTAGCAGCTGTCGCATAGGCATTGGTGAACAACAAACCGTCCGTTGCCAGTTTATCAATATTTGGAGTAAGGATTTTTCCTCCGTAAATGGAAAGATCCCCATACCCAACATCATCGGTATAGATGATTAGGACATTAGGTTTTTCTTCTGGTGCTTCAGTGCGTGGCTTTTCCGAACAGGAAAACAGGAGACAAACAGCTAAAGCTGAAAGAAAGGATTGTCTTATTTTCATTTTAAAAACTGTAAAATCTAATTGTGTTGAATATAAACGGATAAGGCCAGAACGAGTCTGGCCTTACGTTTTATAAGAAATCTAATTAATAACCTGGATTTTGGGCTAGGTTAGGATTATCAGCTATTCTATCCAATGAGATTGGCAGATAGAATCGTTCAGGCCCGAAAGCTCTCTCAGTTCCTTCTGCATTTTTCAACGTAATCACATACTTATCTGCATCCAGATCGTAGTCAAACACCAACCCTTTCGTCCTTACCTTATCTAGGTACTGCGGAGCAATTCTCCATCTGATCAAATCCCAGAATCTATGACTTTCGAAGGCTAATTCCACTTGCCTTTCCTGTCTGATATTATCTTCTGTAGCTTCAGTTAAAGCCGGCATCCCAGCTCTATCTCTAAGTTGGTTTAAAGCATCCAATGCTTCTCCGGTTTTACCAAGATAAAACGCAGCTTCAGCAAAGTTCAACAAAGTTTCTGCATATCTGAATACGTAGAAATCCTGACCTGACCTCCCTGAAATCGGCTCCAAGTTGGTTTCATCTAGCTTTTTGCGAAGTAGCAACGCCGTGTTTCTTACATTTCTTGCATTAGCAGCGGCAGGCCATGCCTCCCCGTTTCTGTCCAATGTTCCGCTCGTCACCTTTACTCGCTCTCCGGCATCATTGGTATAAGTAGTGCTGGAGTGAAAATACACTAAGCCGCCTTGCCAAACTGACTCTGGATAGAATACAGAAGCCTTGAATCTCGGGTCCCTATTACCAAAGAAATCATCGATATCCCAGGAATTAGATTCAATCAACTCATCTCTGGAAATTTCTGTCCCCTTTCTTCCATCTACAAAATCAAAAATCTCCACAATGTCATAAAGCACAGGGAAATTTGAATTCCAGGTGGATAAAAATCCAGCAGGAGTGGCAAGATTATCCAGCGAATGACCTTTGATAATCGGTTCAAAAACTTCTGCGAAAATCACCTCATCATTTCCCTCATCCAAGAAAAGCTGGCTGAAGTTGACTGTTTTGTCATCATGCTTATTATAAAGAGAAAACATACCTGAGTCCATGATTTCCTTGGAGGAAGCATAAGCCTTTTCGTAGTATCCTTGGGTAGAACCTGGAGCAATACCTACCAAGCCATCCGCCTGAACTGTACTAAAATTTCCAATACTTGCTGCATACAAGGATGCTCTGGAAAGAAGGGATAAAGCAGCATACTTATCAGCCCTACCTGCAGCTCCTGACTTCTGATCAGGCATGGTGAGAATGATGTCGTCTAGCTCAGAAATGATAAACTCATAAATCTCTTGTTCTGTGGCTCGGGCTGGATATAGCTCCTCCTCGGGATCATCCACATTTTGAACTTTCGTGATCAATGGCACTCCACCGAATCTAATCACCATTTGGAAGTAGGTGTAAGCTCTGAGGAATCTTGCCTCAGTCATTTTTTGCAAAATATACTCCTCATCCAAAGACTCGCTCAATACAATGTTTTCGAGAAGGTAATTAATGTCTCTGATAGCATTGTATCCCCAGTAATCCAAAGGACCTGCGCCTGAAGCAGCAGTGTAGGATCTTGTATAGGTAGTGTTTGGCGTTTGCCAGTTAGCAAAATTAATATGCTCCGCACCAGCGGCTGGGATCATCCCCATGTCATTCTGAGCCTGCCCACCTAGATCAATGAACAGCATATCTTGATATACATTTGCAAGGTATGCCTCAGTTAGACTCCTATCTTCGAAAACAACCTCTTCTGAAATAAAGTCGGGTGTTTTGGTCAATTCGCTTTCGCATGATGCAAATACTGTAAGCAGTAGCATCAGTAATATTATTCTTGAATTCATGATATTCATGTTTTTTCGTTTTGACATTTAAAATCCGAGTTGAACACCAAATGACATTGTTCTCAATAGAGGCAATTTGAAGGCATTAGCACTGGTAGCTTCCTCAGGATCTACCGCATCCTTGAATATTCCCATGTTGTTAAATGACAAAATATTATCACCAGACATGTAAACATTGGCATTGCTCAAGCCGATTTTATCCAAAAATACGCTAGGCAAGGAATAGGATAAAGTGGCCGTTTTCAGACGGATGTACGTCCCATTGTACATCCAGAAATCTGAATTAACATTGTTCCAAGGTCTAACTCCATTTCGCTCAAATGCAGGCAATTGGGCATTAGGATTAGCTCCTACTCCTGGGTTGCTAGGGTCTTGCTTCCAAGTGTATTGCTCATGTAGCTCCAATGGAATCTGCTCATTACCAAATGCTGCTCGATACAACCCGGAAATGTTCACATTGAATCTAGTGCCACCTTGCCATAGCATCGCCAGACTGAAACCTCTGTAAGAAAGTCGTGGGGAAAGGGAATAGGTAATATCCGGATCCGCACCGAAACCAATCTGATGTCTATCTGCTCTATTGATAACTCCATCTCCTGTGATATCCACATAGCGAATATCTCCCGGCTTTGGACTGCCATTAATATCTTCTATAGTGTATTGCTCCAAGTACTGATCCACTTCCGCTTGGGTATTGAAGAGTCCGTCTGCCTTGTAACCAAAGGCTACATTCACCCATCTGCCACTTAGCTGGTCAAATTGTACCTGAATAGGGTCATCCATGTTGATATCTTCCTGGTAGTTTTCATAACGCTCCCTGGCATAAGCTACACCTGCACTGATATCGTATTTGAATTCACCAAAAGCACCCTGGTTTCCAATTAAAAGTTCAAAACCTCTGTTACTTCTGGAATCCAAATTCACTTGAGGCAAAGCTGCTCCAAAAGTAGAAGGAAGAGATTCCAGAGGAGTTCTCAGCAATCCATCTCTATATCTATAGAAAATGTCGAAGTTGGAATATAATTTACCATTCAACATGGTCAAATCCACCCCGGCATTATAAAGCGTCGTTTCTTCCCAAGTAATATCAGGATTCACCAGACCTGTATTGCTAATCATAGCCGTAGGCACTCCATCAAGGTAATAAACAGCCCCGGAAGCTTCTTCAAATCCAGAAAGGAAGTTAAACGAAGTATTCCCTACATTGCTATCCACACCTGTCTGACTGTATGACAAACGAAGCTTTAACTGATCTAACACTGCTGAGTTAGCCAAGAAGTCCTCTCTGGCAATATTCCAACCTACTGACACAGAAGGAAAATATCCCCAGGCATTTGACCCAAATTTTGAACTGGCATCCGCACGTAGTGTCGCTTCCAACAAATACTTTTCATCATACGCGTAGTTAAATCTACCCGCAAAACTTATTCTAGTATATTCTATGTCTCTACCTGTCCCTACACTTCTGGTCAGTTCATTTGTTCCTCCTATCTGAGGCACTTCTGTTGATAAAAGATCCGTTCTGGTCACCGTAAGATCTCTGAAAATATTGTTTTCTTTCTCTCCAAATACCAAAAATCCTATTTCGTGCTTGTCAAATGCCTTCTCATACATAGCATACGCTCTGGAAAGCAGTCTGCTATTCGGGTCATTTGCTCCACCATAATAGTAGGATCTTGAGAAACTATTTCCCAAAATCGATCCTTCAAGTGTATATCCGTCAAAATCCTCTGTAACAGCGTTAGGATCATAAGTCCACACATCGTAAGGCGTGGACAAAGATGCATTTTGCAAATTCCTTGCTCTTACGTTTACCTTACCACCTACGCTTAGTCCTTCTACAAAAGGAACGGTGTATTTAAGTTCCGCCGCACCTGTCAGCGTATGCATATCTGTCTTACTGTATCCAGCAAATTTCTGTTGGATTCTGGCAACAGGTGATCTTTCATTAAAACCAGAATATGGCGCTTTATCAGGATCAGGAAGATTTGGGTTGAAAATTGGCTGTGACGTTTGAAGGTCATTCCAAATCTGCGAAGGCTCAACGATAGAGTAATCCTTTTCTTCTTTGATGTATTGTCCGTTGATAGTCAATACCAGATTTTTGGACAGGTCAATATCCATGTTGTTAGTCAAAGTGAGCTTTTTATACTCGTAGTCTCCTTTGAAAATTCCGCTTTGGCCGGTATAGCCTATAGATGAATAATACCTTATCTTCTCGCTTCCGCCTCTGAAGCTCAGGTTGTGATTCATCATCGGAGATCCTGTATCTTTCAACACAGCATCTACCCAATTGTAGCTTGGAAGCTCACCTGATTCGTACAGGTTCAGGTTTTCTTCTGTAAACAATGTACCGTAGCTGATCGGTGCATCTGGATTTAGAGGATCGTACTGCGCATTGAATACGGCATCTCTACCCAATCGCATAAAACCGGCAGCATCTACCTGATTTGCAAAGGTGAGTCTTTTCTGAGTTGCCACATAGCCATGATAGTTCACAGACATTGATCCAGCTTTACCTCTTTTGGTAGTCACCAAGATAACGCCATTACCTGCACGAGCACCATAGATAGCTGCAGATGCGTCTTTCAATACCGTAATAGTTTCAATATCATTTGGATCTATCCTATCCAGGTAAGATTCGATTCCATCCACGATTACCAGAGGATTTCCAAAACCTCGGATGCTTAGATTTGCATTATCCTCTCCAGGCAAACCTGGATTTTGGTTGGAAATCAAACCAGGAACCTGTCCGATCAAAAGACCTTTCACATTGGTCACAGGAGTTTGAACTAATCGATCAGCTTTTAAGTCAGTTACGGAACCCGTCAGATTACTTTTCTTTTGGGTACCATAAGCCACAACTACCACCTCATCTAGATCTCCAATATCGTCCTGTAAAAAAATATCAATGTAGTTTCTGCCTCCAACTTCAATTGTTTGAGTCTGGTAGCCTACAAATGAGTAAACTAAGGAAGCACCTTCCTGAACAGTAAGAGAATACTTACCGTCTAGATCCGTCACGGTACCATTCGTAGTTCCTTTCTCAATCACCGTCACGCCTGGAAGAGGAAACTCAGTTTCATCCTTTACTACACCAGTGACTTCGATTTCCTTCTCATGATCTGATAAGAAGTTTCTTTCCAGACTCTCCTTAAAGTCCTTGCTTGATGAATGGGTAGTATTTTGGCTAGTCTCTGCTGCAATCAGCCCTTGCGCTATGCATGGGAAAAGCAGGCAATAGAGCAGACCCGTCAACAAAACCCTTTGAATACAAAGTAGTTTTTTTCTCATAATAATATAATTAAAGGTTTAGAATAAGCTAGGTAGGTGTTAGCGATACCAACTCTTAATTTAGTACAGCTGACCTATTTAGTACTTGAGCCCTAATGTAAAATAAAATTTATTTAAAACTCCCACGTACTTCAAAAAAATTTTTAACTAAGCTCTATCAGAACATGCATATCTAATTTTGATTTTTGTCAATTTGTAAGTACAAAAGGCTGTCCTGATCGATTATAACCTAATTATAGGAAAGTCAAAAAATTTAGCATAATTGCTTATTATAAACTTTCAGCACCAATTGGAGTTATCGCTACTAAAAATGTAAAAGGAGCCTAAAAAAGGAAGATTTACGACTTCAGGAAAGAATATCTTTTGATTACTCGAATCGCTACTGCTCCAGTACTTGACCCTCCTCCAGCAATATCTTTCTCAGTTCTTCATACTTCACTTCCTGAACGGCAATTCCTTGATCTATCGCCAAGGAAGCAGCAGCCGCAGCAGATTGACCTAGAATCATAAATACAGGTTCCATACGAATAGAACCAAAAGCCGTATGGGAACTCGACACACAAACGGGCACAAGGAGATTGGTGCATTCTTCCTTTTTTGGCAAAAGTGTTCCTAATGATATTGAATAGGGGTTCTTTGGATGAACACCTATATCACCTTCGTTTTGCACATAGCCATCCTCGGTCACAAATCGCTGCACATTATGAGAATCTAGCGAATAGGATCCCATACCCACTGGATTCGGAACTGGTTTGGCTCCAAGCACATCGTGCTCGGTCATCACATAAGCACCTATCATTCTTCGCGCTTCCCGTACGTAAATCTGATGGGGCCAATTGTTATTATCGGTAAACTCATCCTTTGCCAAGCCCCATTGAGCCATCTTTGCTCTAACCGAATCGGGTACTTTTTCGTCATGGGACAAATAGTATAATAAGCCCTGTTGATAGGCTGTATGCTCTTTCAGGATGTCTTTTCGCTCTTCATAGCTGGCCTCGGGATAGGCATAATTTGCGCCTATATAGTCTGTAGAAAATGGCCCGTGATTATTGGTGTCTGTTTTAAGATTCGGAATCGGGTCATACTTATCGAAGGTCTCATCCCAACCGGATGCATAAACTCTGGCTAACAATTCATAGCGAGCAGGGTCATAGCCGGCGGGTTTAGGAAAGGGAACCCGATTCTCAGAATGGCGACTCATAGCCAGTCGGTAGGTATAAGCTTGCAGTTTCTTATCACCTTCACCATTTTCACCAGGAGGATCAGCAGAGATCTCAGGCAACAAACCACTGGTAGAATCCCCCGGAATAAGGTATGCGCTGATATCTTTTTTGAAGTAATGACCGTGCTGATACACACCTACTTGCACGCCATTCCAGGTTTCTCCATAAGTTTTGTTTGACTCTCTTCCTACATGGTAACTCACACCCGCTGCTGCCATCAAGTCTCCTTCATAAGTAGCGTCTATAAAAATTTTACCTCTGTAGGTTTTCCCTGAAAGCGTCTTGATTTGGGTGATTTGACCATTCTCCTTTGTGACTCCAGACTCCCTGTCGAGCCATTCATCCCTGTGGATTTCCAAGTCATTTTCAGAAACAAAATCCTCAAAAACCTGCTCCGCTACATGTGGTTCAAAAATCCACATTGTACGATTCTCCCCGTCCATGGCCGGAGTACCTTGTCCTTTGTTGCCATATTCTTCTTTTTTCTGCCACTTCCACGCAGAATCGGTCTGATAATGCAAATACACCCGATGGTAAAATTCACGAGCTAAGCCCCCAATCACGGATTTATTCCCTGTATCTGTAAAACCCAATCCTCCTGATGAAAGCCCTCCTAAATGAGTATCAGGTGAAACTACAATCACTGACTTACCCATCTTCTTGGCCTGAACAGCAGCTGTAATAGCAGCAGAAGTGCCTCCATAAATAATGAGATCAGCTTGGTAATCAGAAGTATTCTCCGGCTTACAGCCGAAGATTAAAAAGAGGATAAATAGGCTGGATAACAATTTCATAGTGAATAAATTATCTTTGGGAAAATTAAATCTGACCAAAAGGCAGTTCAGCTTTCAAAATAATCTATTTTCTCCATCCATGCTAACTTCTCGTCTTTCTGGCTCATCAACTTTCGATTGACTATCAATAGATCCAAAAAAAATCCCTCTGTGAAAGTTAGTTGTCGTTCAACCGCAACTTATACATAACCAAACCATCATCCTCCGTCTCAGACAATCCAGCAATTTTAGAAACCACAAATTCCCCATCCTTATTCACCACCATGGGGCGATTGCTTGAAGCAGGAAATGGAATATTGGAAGCTAACTGATTAAACTCCTTATCGAAAATCGCTGCGAAATAGGGATTTATCTTTTGAACGGCCAACCTAAATGCATTTCCATCGGATGTTTGCTCTGGGGCTTTCCCTTCAGGTATTCCCTTGGTATAAACAGCGATGTAGTAATCATCTGAAACTAGGATTTCCACCAAATTCCCGCTCTTTTGATTGCTGTTCTGCTGGTAAAACTGACCCGGATCTTCCGATGAACTTGGCAAGTATGATACCCAGTCGGGAATAGCTATTTCCACGGTTTTCTCGTAATCGAATCCATTTCCCCCATTTTTATAGACATAGATTTTCGGCTCTATCCAATCACTCAACAGCAGCAAATCTCCTGTTTGGGTATAGATAGGAAATAACATTCCGTGCATCTGACCATCGAGTAAGGCAGAAGTCTCCGGCAGCTTCACGGTATTAATGGTGTCTTCTGTAGCAAGATTTTGTCCCTCTATGATCGGCGATCTATAAAGTGCCTGATAAAACTCACCTCCACCTGGTGATAAATTTGATGAGCTTGGCAACGGCTTGGGATAGTAGGTTTTACCATCATAATTGAAAACTCCCAACTTAGGATAAAAAGTGTACGGCTGAAAATCGTATGGAACAGTTATCTCCCCCACTTTCTCAGCATCACGAAACTGCATGTACTTGCCTGTTTCGGACAGCACAGTCACGTCTCCTTCCAAATACCCAAATCCAAGAACAGAAGCTACCGCATCTATGCCATCTGGAGTCAATTTCTTATGAGTAACAATTTCTCCTGACTCATTCACTTCCAAGTATTCATCAAACTCATCGGTAGCGAGCAGATAGTTATTCTCCTTGCCATCATATCCCATTAGCATCATTTCGCCAAGAAAATCCACCTGAACCGAATCGGTGATTTCAAATGCGAAATTGAAGGGTTCATTTACTTTTTCGGAATTCCCGCCACAGGAAAATAAGGCGAAAGCTAAAACGCCAACTGGCATTGGATTTTTAAAAAACTTCATTTGTAAATAAAGAAATGCTGGTAATATGTATAAACTAAAAATCAATGTAATCATTTTGAGATCACTACAAAAGTTGACTATTCAACTTTCAGATTTAATTTATAAAGTATAATCCCATCGTCCTCCGTTTCGGACATACCCGCTACTTTGGATACCACCAATTCCCCATCTCTATTTACCACATTGGGGTAATTGCTAGCTGTTGGAAAAGGAACATTCGTAGCCAATTGATTGAAGTTTTTATCGAAAATCGCTGCATAGTTTGGGTTCTTTTTCCGTATCGCCAATCCGTCTCTTGTTGGCGGGCCGAGTTCATTCATTTCTTCCTCGGAAAGTCCCCTATTATATACAGCAATATAATAGTCCCCAGCCACCAAAATATTGGTCAGAATTCCCGTACGTTTTTTCCCGTTTATTTCAAAAAACTGCTCGGCTTTATCCAAAGAAACTGGAGTGTAAGGCACCCAATCCGGAACATCTACTTCAACGGTTTTTTCAAACTCAAATTGATCTCCTACTTTTTTATAGACATAGAATCTGGGCTCAAACCACATGCTTAGCAGTAATTTGTCTTGATCCTTGGTATATACCGGAATCGGAAATCCATGAACCTGATCACCAAGTAAATCCGAAGACTCAGGTAAGCTAAGTGCTCCTAAGGTGTCTCCAGTGGTTTTATCTTGAGATTCTATGATAGGCAGTCTATACAATTCCTGATAGAACTCCCCTTCGTCCATATTTACAGCTAGGGTCTCTGGCCAAGGCTTTGGATAGTAGATTTTATCTCCAGATTCAAATACCCCCAATTTTGGATACATCATAAAGACCTGAAAGGGATAAGGAATACTGATTTCACCTACTTTGGAAGAATCCTGAAACCTGAAGTAGCCTTTAGGGGGATTAAAAACCGTCACATCTCCATTAAAATACCCAAGACCTAATGCTTGCCCTACCGCATCAACACCATCTTCATTGAACTTATTATGGATTAGGATTTCACCCTCACTGTCCACTTCCAGATATTCATAGTATGCATCATTAGCTAATAGGTATTTGTCTTTTTTAGGATCGTAATCCAGCAACATCATTTCGCCTAGGTAATCTACCTGAACCGAGTCGGTGATTTCCAGAGAAAAGCTTTTCTGTTTTTGATTACTTTCTGAATTCTGACTACAAGCAAAAAAACTAATTGCTACAGTACCTATTGCTAATTGGGGTGTAATGAATTTCATGTGAAAAATTTAAGATTTAAGATATGACTATTAGAACCATATCTAAAAAACTAATTCTTTGATAAAGATACAAACCCTTAAGCTTTTTTAACCAAATCTCAATTTCACAGTAATTTATGAACCCACTCCCTAAGCCCAGGAACCACACACGCTTCAAACCAAGGATTTCGACGCTGCCACATACGGTTTCTCGGAGACGGATGCACCAGCGGTAGATATTCTGGTAGATATTCTTCAAAAGCACTCACAGTTTCCGTAAGTGTCGCTTTTTTTCTCGCTCCCAAATAATACTTCTGTGCATATTGCCCGATTAATAAAGTCAGTTGAACATCAGGCATCTCTGCCCTCATCCGCTCATGCCAAGTAAGGGCACACTCTGGTCTCGGTGGCATATCTCCACCACTACCTCTGCCAGGATAGCAAAAGCCCATCGGCATAATTCCGAAAATTTCAGGATTATAAAAAAGCTCAGGTTTCACCCCCATCCATCTTCTCAACTCCTCTCCACTTGGATCATTCCAGGGAATTCCTGTAGCATGCACCTTGGTACCTGGCGCTTGGCCGATGACCAAAATCTTACTTTTTGGATGAATGGAGAAAACAGGACGAGGTCCGAGCGGCAAGAATTTTTCACAAAGCGTACACGACTGAGCCTCAACTACTAAAGAACTAAAACTATCCATTGACCGACATTTCTGTCTTTATACTACACATTTTGAACAAAAAAAGAAGGAAAAAATCCTCATAATCAATTTAGTCATGATTTTGTGCTAAATTAAAGGCTATTCACCTGGACAACAAACGATTAATTATAAACAAACCATTGTTAATAATAGTTAAATCCATCACGCCGCTTTAATGCGTATTTAGTAAAATATCTTTCAACCAATCTTCTGAAAATGCCATGAAAAGTACTTACTCCCTTTTTGCCCTAATCATTTTTATTTGTGCAGGATGCTTTTCCTCCAAAGATTATGTAACCGACTACGACTACAATTACCAAGCTTCATTTAAGCGGTACAAAACCTTTGCCTTCGTGGTACCCACAGAAAAAGATACGAGTATGATCTCACCTATGCTGACAGCCACGATTGGGGCGAGGTTAGGTTCTCAGGGTTTTCGTGAACAAGAATCCAAACCGGATTTATTGGTCAGCTACAAAATCTTCATGGACTCTATTCGCTACAGAGGGTATGTCCAGCCGGAATTTGACTACTACTTGCAGCGGGTAAGCAATGTACCGGAAACTGAAGATGGGGAATTGGACAAGGAGCAGGAAAAAGATGAAACCTACAATCAGGTGAGATACAGCGAAAATCAGGGCATGCTAGTCGTTTATGTCATTGATAGCAAAAGAGGAAATACCATTTGGCAGGGATATACAGCCGCCAATTTTGATTACGACTCACCAAACTTCCAATCAGATGTGACTCGTGCAGCATATCGAGTGATGAACGAATTCAAAGTCATAAATCGTTTGATGGAGTGATAAATCAGTATTTCTGAGTAACCAATTAGTCAACCTGTGTAGAGATTCCACACATTTTTGAAGAGGTTCCAACTTAACATTGGAACCTCTTCTATTTTTAAAAACAGCGCTAGTTAGCTCTGTCACCCCTTTTTCCTTAGAATTAAGCAAGATCACCTCATTTTTCTTGTTGTGGCAATTGCTTTGAAATAGTTGATACAAATACAAAGAAATCAACTTATGAAATCGAGCATGACTAAAAAGTCACACATTGGCATGATTATAATCGTTGCGAGATTCCATATGACCTTTAAAAATCAAATTATAAACAGATGAAAAAATCACTAATTGTTACAGGACTTTTGAGCGCCACTGTGATGGTGTCATGTGTATCTAAGAAAAAATACACCGAACTGGAAGGCAATCTTTTCAGAACCCAAACTGAACTAGCTACTACCGAACAAGAAAAGGCTGAGCTAGAAGAAAAGATGCAAATCATAGAAAACAGAGTTGCTGAATACAATGCCAGAATAAACTCCCTTCGTGATACTAATGATGCACTGACCATGCAGAATGATGGAATGTATAGTTTGGAGGGTGCTACCATGATGTCCAAAAACTCGAAGGAGAAAATGAAACAAACCCTGGCGAATGTGGATCAAGCTAAACTTGCGGAAGCAAAAACTCTGGAAGATTCAGTGAATCTCGCAGTGGAATATAACTTGAAGAAAAACATCACTGAAACCACAGTTGATAGCGAAGAGGATGATGTAAATATTAGCATCGATCAGACAGTGGTGATGATCTCTGTTTCTGACAAGTTGCTATTCAACACCGGCAGCTATAGAATCAACTCAAAAGCAGATCCATTATTGCAGAAATTGGCTGAAGTGATCAATGCTGAGCCAAGCCTACAAGTGATGATCGAAGGTCATACCGACCCAAGAACAATTTCAACCGGAGTAGTTCAGGACAACTGGGATCTTTCTGTGAAGAGAGCTACCAGTATTGTAAGAAAACTTCAGGAAAGCTACAATGTAGCTCCAGAGAAAATGATTGCTGCGGGAAGAGCTAGCTACATGCCTATCGTAGAAAATGATTCTCCTGAAAACATGGCGATCAATAGAAGAACAAGAATTGTGTTGATCCCGGATCTAGACATGTTCTTTGCGATGCTTTAAACATCAAAAACCACCAACACACTTTAACCACCACAACCGGAAAGCGGGCCTTAGAGCCCGCTTTTTTTGTGTTTTCACCTCACAGTGTTCATAGCTATTTGTGACCCCACTTTTTAGAGCTTATCTTCTAGATACACCTAAATAAAGTACTGACCTCAATACACATACATCATTTAAAGTTGGTATATTCTCTCAAAAAGAATGGTGCCAACTCAAAAATCAATAGACAAGCTTTCTTATCAAATAATTGGAGCAGCAATAGAGGTTCATAAACACTTAGGGCCTGGATTACTTGAAAGTGTGTATCACAAATGTTTGGCAATAGAATTAGAAAGCAGAGAAATAAAATTCAACAGTGAACTAATAATTCCAATAGAGTATAAAGGGCATATAGTAGATACTCAACTTAGATGCGATTTTTTGGTCGAAAATCTAATTGTAGTTGAAATAAAATCTGTGTCAGAAATTCCCCCTATCCATCAAGCCCAAATAATCAATTATCTAAATCTCTTGAAAGCACCGAAAGGCATTCTTATAAATTTTAATGTTGTAAACATTTTTCACCATGGCCAAAAAACTTTCATCAATAAATATTACGAATTACTGGATAGTGAATAAACTTGAAAAAAGTATAAATATGAAACCCAATTTCTATGGTTAATAAAGTTAAACCACATAGTCACATAGGAATACATAGCTATAATTATCAGTATCAAAAAGCTATGAAAATCTATGTGACTATGTGGTAATGTAAAACGTAGATCTACTCCAACACCTCCAAGGTACCCAACGCATGCTGCATCAAGACTTCCTGGAAGAACAAAGTATAAACTGCCTGAGCTTGATCAGCCTGGGCACTCACCAGTTGCTGATTGGCAGTGGCTAAATCTACGAAGTTGGAAATACCCAATCGAAAACGCTCCGAAATTGCATTTTTTGCTTCCTCAGCTGCCAAAACCTGCACGCCTGTATTACTTTCTTTTTTCACAGCAGCCAAGTAATTCAAATAAGCCAGCTTGACATCCTGATATATTTTCCTATCCATGGATTCCTTTTGTAGAATCTGGTTTTTGTAAGCCACCCGGCTCCTACTTACTTCCAGTCTATTTTGGAAATTGTTGAAGATTGGAATGCTCAGATTTAATCCTATTGTATTTAGTGGGTTGTTATCAAAAAGCTGGGTTTGAGTATTGAAATCTTCATTCAATGACGTAGAAAAGGTGGAAAAATTATAATATGCACTGATTCTGGGATAGTACATAGCCTTGATTGCCTTCATATCTTTTTTATAAGAATGTACCAAAAGGTCCTGCTGGACGCCGTCGGCACGGTTTAGCTGAGCAATCTCATACAATTCGGGCATACTCATTCCATCGTACCCCAATTCTTCTGTTCTAGGATCTACAGAATCCAAAACAGGAACCACTCCTGGCTTTAGCTGCAAATACTCTGATAAGTCCCATACGTCACTTTGGTATTGCAACTCAGCATCAACCATTACAGATTCCAGTCTGGCGACTTCTGATTGCTGATTGTACTTATCCGATAGCGTTCGAAGGCCAGCTTCTACAAAACCATCTATCTGCCGCAACGTCTCCTTTTGATTCTCTAGATTTTCAATAGAAATCCTCAACAGCTCCTCATCCAATAGCACTTGCAAATATCTTCTAGCTACATCAAACATTACTTGCTGAGAAGCTCTATCAAGCCCCTTTTCCCCAGCTTCATAAGCAAGTTTGGCAGACTGAGTATCCAAAATCCTTCTGCCGGCATTGAAAATTGGAACATTTAAACTTAAGCCTGCATTTATGACCTCGTTTTTAAAATTCGCTACGACAATCTCTTCATTTATTTGCTGTTGCTGCTGACCTGAAAGTTGCGCAAAGGATGTATTTATATTCGCATTTGGAAGATGTGAGAGCAATGCGGACTGCTTTTGAAGCTTTAACACTTCCATATTGTTGGAAAGAACTTGGTAATCCACATTTGCCGCCAAAGCCAAATCTACAGCCTCACGAAAATTAAGTCTAAGGGTGTCTTGAGCTTGAATTTTTCCTACTGTAAGTGCTACTACTAGTAGCATGATGTACTTTTTATACATGAACAATCGCTTCATCTTTTTCTATTTTACCATCCAGCATATCGATCAATCGAGTGCCGTAATCTGCATTTTCTCTGGCGTGAGTAGCCTGAATTATTGTAGTTCCTTCCCTGTGCAATTCCTGAAATACTTCCATAATTTCCTTTGCCTGTCCAGAGTGCAGATTCCCGGTAGGCTCATCTGCAAGAAGCACGCGCGGCTTTCCTGCCACCGCTCGTGCGATACCTACCAACTGCTGCTGACCACCGGAAAGCTGAGCAGGAAAAAGATCCTTTTTTGCCACCATATTAAATCGGTCAAGGAGATTAGCTATGATGCTTTTTCGCTCATTGGAAGATACGCCTCTATACAAAAGTGGAGTTTCGATATTTTCATATACTGTCAGTTCATCAATCAGGTGATAGGCTTGAAAGATGTATCCGAACTCACTTTTATGTAGTGCTGAGCGCTCACGTTCTTTCATTTTAGCCAAATTCCTATCGCCAAACCAATACTCTCCTTCATAGTCTTCATCAAGTAATCCGAGGATATTTAGCAGCGTAGATTTCCCCGCTCCACTTGGCCCCATGATGGTAACAAACTCTCCCTCATTAATGGTGAGGTTTATTCCTTTGAGCAAAAAAATCCGCTGAAAACGTGATTCTATATACTTGTCTAAATTCTTAAGTTGTATCATTAATGTATGGGAAGATTTTAAAATTGAAAATACTTGTC
This sequence comes from Algoriphagus locisalis, assembly GCF_900116615.1. Lineage (GTDB taxonomy): Bacteria > Bacteroidota > Bacteroidia > Cytophagales > Cyclobacteriaceae > Algoriphagus > Algoriphagus locisalis. The sequence continues at coordinate 52,481 of NZ_FPBF01000009.1, read as the reverse complement.
CGCCGTGGCGGATTGGAAGATTAGAAGAACTAAATACATTTCAAATCCGAAATCTCCAATCCGAAACCCCTCTCCTCTTTTCCACTTTTATGCCATAAAAAAATGCCTCTGAATAAACTCCAGAGGCATTTTTATACTTAAATACGCTTTGCTTTCTCGAACATTTTTGTTCGCCAGCGAACAAAGACAACTTATCAAGGATCAATTTTCAAATTCAATGATCAATTCTCAAGACTTTGGACTTTGTACATGGTACTTAGTACCCAAATTAGAACTTCCGATACTTCCCATCTAAGAACTCATTAGCTTCCTTCTCATCGAACTTAGCTTTTTTGCTGTTCCAGTGTAGTGTTTGATTAGGGAACCTACCTGCGATCACCCCTAGCAAAATCGTCTCAGTCAATCTCGCTGCATAGGAGAATGGCGCTGAACACTCATCTTTGCCCATGCAGGCATCCACAAACTGGTGGTAATGCTTTTTGCTTTCACCCTCGTAATCCTTCACTGGTTTGCCCAAATTGAATGATTCAATATCCATTTCTACATACTGGCCGTCCACGATTTTACGAGGAAGCTGCTGGAAATGTGGCAAAAGTAATCTTCCCTTGTCTCCCATAAACATCGCTCCCTGATCAGGAAGCTCATCTCCATTTGGCAAAATCAAATCCGGATGCTCCGAAGGTGCTCCTGGTCCATCGTACCATATCCAGGTAAGTTTCTCAGCAGTATATTCAGTACCTGGAAATTGGTAAGTCACCATATTGTGCTCAGGAAAACCAAAATCGGTCGGCAGACGGCACTCGTTAAGAATAGTTTCTGGCACATCAAGTTTCAGTGCATTGTATGGCGTATCAAAAATATGTACACCCATATCGCCCAATGTACCACAGCCGTAATCCATTATTTTTCTCCAGTTTCCTGGGTGATAATATCCTTCTTTGAATGGCCTTTCAGGTGCTGTTCCCTGCCAAAGGTTCCAGTCCAATGTAGCCGGTACTGGATCAGAACCGGTTGGTTCAGGACCATCATAGCCCCAGTTTTTTGGAGACCAAGCTCTTACGGTATGTACTTTGCCAATGATACCAGACTGGATCAATAGCGTCGCAAGTTTATAATCATAGAACGAATGAACCTGGATCCCCATTTGGGTCACCAAGTTTTTCTTCTCGGCGATTTTTTTCATTTCACGTGCCTCTGACACGTGGTGAGTCAATGGCTTCTGACAATAAACCGGCTTGTTCATTTTCATCGCCATCAGCGAAGCCGGTGCATGCGTGTGATCAGGAGTAGAAACTACCACCGCATCGATCTCATTTTTCATCTCCTTCAGCATGATTCTATAGTCTGTATAGATCTTTGCATTGGGGTGAAGCGCATGAGCTTTTGCCAGATTTTCGCTATCCACGTCGCAGAGGAAAGCTACATCTACCAATTCATGCGAGGAAATAGCACTCAAATCGGCCATTCCCATGGCACCAAGACCGATGTGCGCGGTTTTCAGTCGCTCACCTGCTTTCAAATTAGCCAAAAATGACGGTGCCAGAGCTGCAGTCAATAAGCCTAAACCACTCTTCTTGACAAACTCCCGACGGTCAATACTTTCTATGTTTTTACTCATGTTTCAGTGAATTTATTACTGGGTTATTTTATAATTCTTTGATACTGATATTTTTAAAACGGACTACATCTCCATGGCCTAAAAAGCCGATATGCCCCGAACTGCGCCGCAATCCCGGATGATCCTTATGGTCCAAGGTACCGTTTTTACTTGCTTCCAAATAGTCCCCGTCCAAGATGGTCTCTCCGTTCAAAATGATTTTGATATGCGGATGATTAACGATCACTTCCTGAGAATTCCACTCTCCCACTGGCTTCAAAAATCCTCGCTTGGCAGGAATCACTCCATATACAGATCCGTGGTATTGATACTCCTGCAATTCGGCAAACTTCTCTGCGGTGTTATCCAAAATCTGAAGTTCCTTGCCTACATAGGCCGCATCTCCTTCCAAAGGCGCATGAATCCCCAAGCCATTATTTGCACCAGGCGTAAGCTGGAATTCAAAACGAAGCGCAAAGTCTCCATACTCCTTTTCGGTAAATAGATTACCGCCACCAGTTCCTTTGGGATCGATGACAATCATACCATCCTCTGCACGATAGGAAGTCTTATTACCAACCCAGCCATCCAGATTTTCACCGTTGAAAAGGGAAACGAAGCCTTTTCCGGCATTGCTTTTTTGCGAACCACATGAGGTTAAGCCTATTGCAACAGCAAAAAGTGTGAGAAAGAAAACAGAATTTGATTTGGACATTTGCATGGATTGGAAGCGTAAACTGTAACTATTCGGCTGAACTAGGCTGCAATTTAAGGTTTCATGCCAATTTTGGGGTAAAAAACTTAATTAAAAATTTTATTTACTTCTACGGTTATTTATTGATTTTTTTGAAAAAGATAGAATGGAGGGGAGTACAAAGTATCTGGTACAAAGTCCGAGCCTTGAGAGGGTAACTGGTAAGTTTCAACCCTTTCTTGGTCGCTCCACCTCAAATAATTGATTTCTTTTCCACGGGTTGCACCCGCGGTTACTGAGAGGTTGGACCACTTCGTGGTCATCCACCTATAATGAGGGCAAAAACCATGATCCTGAAAGGATCTAACTTATCAATAGCCATGGGTGTCCGCGAAAGCTATCGGGACCCATGGTCTTATCATGTCCAGATTATTCCCAAGACGCAGAATGGGTCGAACTCATCTGCTATTTGTGGACAGGCAACCTAAATCCCCCCTGCCCCCTTTTAAAAGGGGGAGTTGCATCAACTGAACCTCATAGCTAAATTTCAAAAGTGAAAAATTTTTACAAGAAAGATCGAAGTGCCATTGAGGCCATTCCCTCCGCCGCGGCGGAGGACTAGGGGGATTTTTATTCACTCTTCAGCACCTTCCCCGGATTAGTTTGCGAAGCCACATAAGAATGGACTCCCACAATCAGCAAGCAAATCGCCATCACTCCCAAACCTGCTGCTGCAAAGATCAAATAAGGCATATCTACCCGTGTGTTGAAGCCATTCAGCCAGTCATTCAAGAAGTAATAAGCAGGGAAAACAGCAATAAGAAATGAAACGCCCACCAAAATCATGTACTCTTTGGAAATCAGAAATAGGATCTGTTGCAAAGTCGCTCCCAAGACTTTTCGGATGCTGATTTCTTTGGTACGCTGCGCTATCGTGAAACTGGAAAGACCAAATAATCCCAAACAGGAAATCAAAATTGCTAAGCCACAGGCAAAACTGAGTACGTTTTTAATCTTCACATCTTCCTGATAGAATCGGTCAATTTGAGCATCCAGAAAGTTGAAGGACGCTTCTTCATAGGGATAAACCGTCAAATAGATTTGCTCCAAACGCTCTTTAGCTGCAGCTAAATTTTGATCAGAATTGAGTTTCACATTCACCGACTGAAAATATTCAGGATTATAGGTGAATAGCAATGGACGAATTCCTTCCCTAAGTGACCTGGAATGAAAATCAGCAACCACTCCTATTATTTTCACCTGCTCCTGACTGTACCCAACCACTAACCCGACCGCTTCTTCTGCAGATGCAAACCCAGCTTCCTTCACAAATTGCTCATTCACGAGAATCTCGTCGGCTCGGTCGATTGCGTCAGTACCTGCCAAAAGTGGAATGCCATTTACCTTCACAAAAGCAGAATCCACATTCATCACTTGGATGTACATATCCTTTTCGGTGGTGTCCACGGGTATCTTTACATCAGAAGTCCAAAGACTTGTAGATGACACCAGACTACCACTCAAACTGGCGCTTTGCACTATGGCCTCCTGATTATAGCGATCCTGAAGCTGCAGCATTTTATCCGGATCAGACATAAAAGGTAAACTAGCGTACATCACAGCTTCCTTTTCAAATCCCAAGGGCTGGCTCGTCACAAATTTGAGCTGATAATTCAATACCAAAACCAGAATGATAAAAGCGATGGAAGAGGATAACTGTATAACAGTAAGATTCTTTCTGAGAAAAACGCCTAGAGAGTACTTACCAGTTCTGAACATTTCACCCTTCAAAGCGCGCTGAGGATCGTAATTGGATAGAATCAGCGCTGGGTAAATGCCCGTAATCAATGTCAAAAGAACTGGGAAAGCGGCATAAAATAGTAGGTTGAAAAGTGAGAAGTATTCAAGTGTAAAACCCTGTGGCAAGTAAGTTTTAAACAATACTTTCAAGCCTTCCACCAAGCATAAAGCCAATATCGAGCTGACCAAAATAATCAGAAATGTCTCAGCCAGAAATTGAGAAATCAATTGAAACCGGGTACCTCCAATCGTTTTTCTGATGCCTACTTCCTTGGATCGGCCAATGGCTTGGGCAGTTTCCAGATTCACAAAATTCAACGTTGCCAGAACCAAAATGATCAAGCCTATAAAAATCAGTCCCTTTAAAAATGTTTTGGAGACACCGCTGCCTTCATAGGTTTGTCCAAAATGCATTTCTGAAAGAGGCTCTGTGAAAAAGCTGGTACTGTACTTCCCATCATCATCAGCTTCCATATTTTTGGAAATCAAAGGCTTGAAAGCTTCATCTACAGAATTGGCTGACACACCCTGTGCCAGTTTGACAAAAAGCTGACTACTGGAATTCACCGAGGTCCAATCATGAAGCCCATACCATTCTATTTGTTCAGGGGTACTGATGGTGCTCAAGGAGATAAAGTCACGAAATATAAAGTCCGTATTCTCATTGTAATCAGCTATCACACCTGTCACTGAGGCATAGATAGAATCCGAATCTACATACATCAGTTCCTGCCCCAAAACGTCTGAGGCTTCTGACCCCGGGAAATACTTATGTAAACTTGCTTCTGAGATCACCACAGATTCCGGCTGGATCAAGGCTGTTTCAGGGTTTCCGGCAAGCCATTTTCTTGGAAATATTTTAAAGAATCCCGGATCTGCAAAAGTCACCTCATTGGATCTACCAAACACTTTGTCTGTATTGGGTAAAGTTACCAATGTATTATACATGGTGTAAAGCTTGCCTTTCTCTTCGATACCAGAAATTTCTTCCTTGATTACCTCATTCAGAGGACCTGGTGTTCCACTATTAGGAAAACTCCCACCGTCGCCCCAATCTGAAAGGGTATTCACACGGTAAATTCTATCTCCGTCTGGATGAAACTGGTCAAAGCTATAGGAATGCGTCACCACATTGAAAATCAAAAAACAGATGGCAATTCCAATGGACAAACCAAGGATATGAATCCCTGTCCTTAGCTTGTTTCTAAGAAGATTTCTCCAGGCGATTTTAAAGTAGTTTTTTAGCATGTTTTATATGGATTGAAAAATTGGAAGATTTTAAATACTTGTCCGCCGAGGCGGATTGGAAGATTTGTTATATCCGTCATTGGTAACGAGGAACGAGTGAAGCCTGCATTCCGCAGACAGGCAATCTGTTCCGTGAAAGAGATTGCTTTGTCGTCGTACCTCCTCCGCGCAAGGACGGACATCCGACACCCCACATCCGACATCACTCATCCTTCAGCGTCTTTACAGGATTCATTTGCGTAGCACGAAAGGACTGAGCTGATACTATCAGCAAAGTGAACACAATACCAGCGACACCTAAAACCCCGAAATTCAGCCAGGAAGGCCAGGCCTTCACAGCAAACTGCGCTATCCAACTTTGCATAAAGTATAGACTCAACGGCAATGCGACTAAAACTCCAACAACTGTAATCAGTAGAAATTCTTTATTAAACATCCAGGAAATACTCCAGCTGGAAGCCCCCAGCACTTTTCGGATTCCTATCTCCTTTGTACGTCCCGCTATACTCAAGGCCGCCATCGCAAATAAGCCCATCGCCGCAATCAAAATCGCAATGCATGCTGCCAAAAACACCATTTTTCCCAAGCGCTCATCAGCTTCGTATTGCTTTTGAACCGTCTCATCCAAGAAACTAAAACTGAACGCTTCCAAAGGAAATACTCGCTCCCATTCATTTTCCAGCATGGCTTTGAACGATTCGAAGTCAGATCCGTTTCCTTTCACCAACACTTTCGGGTTGGTAGCAGACCCAATCATCAGCGTATTTATTCCGCTAAAGAAAGTCTCTGGACTTTTCGCCAGCACCACAGGCTGAATTTCATTGTAGAGCGAATTATGATGAAAATCTTTCACCACGCCTACGATCTCATGCGGTTTGAACTTGGTATTTGGCATCATTTCCCCTAAAGGGTCATCCCAGTTCATGGCCTTCGCAAAAGTCTCATTGATAACAAAGGCACTGCTATCTGCGCCTGGCATTGGGTTAAAATCCCGGCCTTTTACGATTTCCAGACCCATTGCTTTGATATAATCCCCGCCCACGAAATTCACCCTAAAATTAAACTGCTCGCCACCTTCCATAGGAAATCCAGCGTCCCAGAAAGCATAGTCCCCATAAGTAGAAATAGTGAGTCCGGCCGATTGCACCTCCGATCTCCCAATCAAAGCCTGTCTAAAGAGTTCAGCCTGCTGAAAACCTGCTGTAATTGATTTGACAAAACTGGTACTGGGCACATCCGGCACATCTACTATCACCACCATCTCCTGATCAAAACCTAGGTCAAAGCTGCGTATAGCTTCCATCTGGTTCACCATAATCAAAGTCGAAGCGATCAGCAGGAAAGAAATGAAAAACTGAAAAGCCACTAACCCCTTTCGAAGCGCCTGCTTGCCAAAACGTATGGAGAGGTTGCCTTTGAGAACTTTGATCGGCCTCAAACTAGACATAAAAAATGCTGGATAAGCACCAGCCATGGCTGTTATCAAAACAACTAAACCAAACAGAATCAGGATTTGAATAGGTCCATATTCAAGCATCAATTCCTTTTCGAATAGGCTATTAAAGGTGGGTAAGAGTACTTCTGCCAAAATCAATCCCAGCACCAAAGCTGAGACAGTTGTCAGAAATGCTTCTGTGAGAAACTGAAACACCAACTGCCCAAAGTCCGCACCCATGGTTTTCCTCACTCCCACTTCCTTTGCTCTAGTGGTAGATCGACCGATAGCCATGGTAGTAAAGTTGATACACGCAATCAGAAGTATGTGAAAAGCTATTCCAGCTAATATCCAAAGCAAAGTAGGGCGAGTAGCCTCTATCATACCATAATTTGTGCTTTCAGTAAGTTGCATCTCCGCAATTGGCTGGAGGGTAAATAAATACTCACCTTCCTTATATTCCTCGCCAAGCACTTTCTTCATCATACGCTCCACACCTGCTTCCACCGAAGCTTTTTCCCCAGCATTATTCAGCTTGAGGTACGTATCACCATATACATTATACCAGGAATTTTGGTTTTGCTCTCCGATGCTAAAGTCCATGTTTTCATCGTTCATCAGCATTTCAAACTGTATGCTGCTATTTGCAGGAAGGTCTTTCAAAAGTCCTGTAACCTGATATTCCTGGTAATCATCTCCCATTCGCATCCGGATAGCTTTCCCGATCGGACTGGCATCTCCAAAATATTTCTTGGCAACTTCCTCCGTGATCACCACACCGAACTTATCCTCTAATACTTTTTCCTTGGATCCCTGTAGCAAGGGAAAACTAAAGATCTCAAGAAAGTCTGTCCCTACCATCAAAAAGGGCTGATTCTGTGTCGTTTCCTCATCCAGGTAAGCCTGAGCTGAGCTACCAATCATTCGCGTGGTGTATTTTACCTGAGAAAATTCGCTTTGAAAGGTTGGAGCTGTGATAATAGGGGTAGAAAATGATGTGTTGTACCCCCCTTCTTCTACCTGATGTCTTTCAATTCTAAAAATCTGCCCACTGTCCTTATGGAAATCATCAAAACTCATCTCAAACTGCACAAAAAAGAAAATGAGAACTCCCACTCCCAAACCCAGAGACAGCCCAATCAAATTGATCCCAGTGTGTAATTTGTTCTTCGACAGATTACGGATAGCGATTTTAAAATAATTCTTCCACATAGTATAAGTTCTTAAGTTGTAAGTATGCCTGGCGTGTGTCGATGCTTTTTGACTTACTCCTTATTATTTATTCATTCTTTATTGATTCTACTGGGTTTGCATAGGCCGTTTTCAAAGACTGTATTGAAACTGTAGCATAGGCCAAAATGATGGATATGGCAGCGGAGACGAGGAAAAATCCTGCAGAAACCGGGATTTTAAACGCAAATTGGGCGAGCCACTCCTGCATTAGATAATAACCAACCGGCAGTGCGATAAGCAGGGATATCCCCACCAAAATGAGAAACTCAAATGTGAGCTTATTCACGATAGCCATGGCAGAAGCTCCCAAAACCCGTCGGATCCCTATTTCTTTTCTTTTGGATTCGGCTGTGAAAATGGATAAGCCTAATAAACCCAAACATGAAATCAGTAAAGTTAGAAATGCGAAGGAACCTAATAGCGTGCTTGTTTTTGCTTGCTGATCATATTGTATCGCGATGTCTTCATCAAGAAATTTATAATCGAAAGGCAGTCCTGCATACACTTTCTTCCATATACTCTGCATTGATGATAATAAGGTAGAGCTAACTTCATTTTCAGCTTTGATCAAGGCATAATTAGTCCCATCAAAAGCTGAGTTTATCACTGGAAAATAAACAGTTGGAGAAATAGAAAACCTCAAATCTCGGGTATGATAATCCTTCACTACTCCAACTATATATCCCTTGTAATTAGAGAACAGTTCACCGTTTTCCTCTGTGTAAACACGAACATCACTGCCCAATGCAGTTTCTGCATCTTTTCCTAACCAAGCCAACGCTGCTTCATTGATTATCACAGCTGCATTGTCTAACTGCACAAATCGCTCTCGCATCATTGATTTTACTCCTTTATCTGACCCGTCAGGATTGAATTCCCGACCAGAAACCATCGGTACTCCTAATTTTTCGAAGTACCCAGCATCAACGTACTGAACATTTATACTTCTGCGGTCACTCTCTTTCATACCCGGATAATCAGCAGATGGATTCCAACCTGTATCTATCCCTGGTCGATCACTGGTGAAAATCACAGAGTTTACTCCAGGAAGTTTTTCCATCTCTTGCTTCAGCACATCTCTTTGCTCTTTGGCAAGATTCCCCATCTTCACAGAGACTAAGCCCGAGGAATCAAAACCCATCGAAGCGTTAGTCATAAACTGATGCTGAAAAAAGGCAACGGAGGCACAAAAAACCAATAAAGAAGAAAGTACAAATTGAAACACAACAAAGCTTTTTCTAAGAAATGCCTTGCTTCCACTTAGCATCGACTGTTTCAAAATCATTTCCGGCCTTAAGCCCGAGAGATAAAATGCGGGGAAAATTCCAGCTAATGCCGAAGATCCAAACCAAACACCAACTATTAACAGCTGCATATCAGTATCTCTGGCAATATTAATAGAAATACTAAGCCCCAAACTAGACTCAATAATCGGAACAAGCAGATAAACTAAAATCAGACCTATCACTAGGGCTACCGCATTGATCAAAAATGACTCTGATAAAAACTGACCAATTAGCTGACCTCTCTGGGCTCCATTTACTTTCCGAATTCCAATTTCTTTCATCCGCTTGATCGCTCGGGCTGTCGCCAGATTGATGAAATTGATACAAGCTAAGACCAATACGAAAACACCTATAGATAAGAAGATCCATAAGGTTTGCCCAGACATTGGAGGAGTCCATTCTCCTTCATATTTAGCATTGGTATGTATAGCTGTAATAGGTTGTAGATAATGCACATAGAATTTTGCCTCATCTGCATTCCTGTATTTTGTATTTACAACAGGGATATCCGCGCTTATTTCATCAGGATTTTGGTTCGAGTTTACTTTCACATAGGTGTAAGTCTGAGGCCACCAGAAACTTCCAAAATCTGCGGTCACTGGGAAATCATTGAATGACTTGAACGTGTTCATTCCTGACACAAAGTCAAATGCCATATGGGTATTACCTGGCATATCTTTCAGTACTCCTTTTACTTCGAAAGTAAAATCTCCTGTAGAGATTAAGGTCTTGCCGATTGGATCCTGATCACCAAAATACTGCTTTGCTTTTTCCTCAGTAATCACCACTTGGTATGTGTTTTCCAATACTCCATCCCAACTTCCTTTGATCAACTCAAATCCAAAAATCTGATCAAACCCCGCGTCTGAAAAAATAAACCTATCCTCTCTAAAACTCTCATCCGGTGCCAGACCTTCAGGAGCAAACAGGTATGTACTGATCTGAGTAACACTCACCACCTCATCCAATTTTTCGGAGAATTCCTTGCGAAGCATCGGAGCAACTGCGCCTCCAGACCAAGCCCAATTATTCTTGGATTGAACCTCCTGAACTACTCGATAGACTCTTTCAGAATCTGGGTGAAAAGAATCATAGGAGCGCTCTTGCTTTACATATGCCAGCAAAATCAAGCAACTAGCCAAACCTATGGACAGGCCTAAGACATTGATCAAAGAAAAAGACTTCTGCCTGACCAGATTTCTCCAAGCTATTTTAAGGTAGTTTTTCCACATAGAAATTGCGGTTAAATAGTATTTTTTAAGGAAATCTCAGCTTAGTATTAGTTAATCTCAACCCGAAAGCAGAGAATCCCCTCTACCTTTTCTATAAAATTTCTGTGCCAGTAAAAAAACGGTAAAACAGCCCTCAATTGCCAGATAAATGATCCTTTCGGAAAATCTATCGGACGTTTTTGTCCGCCAGTGGGCAAAGTACACCAAGTGAGGATAGGAAGATATGAACTTGACCTGACTGCTTTAGGAAATGCTGGCATCAAACCTTTTGATTTCAGCATTGGGGTCTCTAAACCAGAAATCTCCGAATTGCACCACATTCCATACGGCAATACTCCCGAAGATTTTTAATTTTACTTTCTATCACTTTTCAATAACCTGTAGCCATGTCAAACGCTGACAATATCAACCCAAAGAAAATTAAGAGCCAATCCAAAAATCGCCGAGCTTTTTTGCAGAAAAGCTCAATGGCAGCTATCTCTGCATTTTTGGGTGCAAATATTGTCCACGCTGCCACCATGCCTAAAGGTTACATCCCAGTGGCTTTGCCAGCGGATTTTGATCCAATGAAAGGGAAAAGTGAAGGGATGATAATACGTAATGAGAAACCATGGAATGTAGAGCCAGCTCCGCATCTTTTGAATGATGCGATCACTCCCTTTGCTAGTATTTTCATCAGAAATAATGGACTGATTCCAAAAGATGTTGATGCAGCAAATTGGACACTGACTATCGGTGGGGAGTCTGCAGTTCAGGAAAAAACATATACGCTCGACGAGCTCAAAAAGAAGTTCAAAGCCTACACCTACCAACTTACACTTGAATGCGGAGGCAATGGCCGGGCTAGCTTTTATCCTCCTGCATCCGGTAATCAATGGGAAGAGGGTGCTGTGTATTGCTCGGAGTGGACTGGAGTAAGATTAAAGGATGTGCTGGCGGATGTGGGCGTGAAACACGATGCCGTGTACATCGGCTATTATGGGAAAGACAAACACCTAAATGGCGATCCAAACAAGGTTGTGATATCCCGTGGTGCTCCCATAGCCAAAGCAATGCAGGATGAGACCCTTTTGGCTTGGGCTCTGAACGGAAAAGATATTCCATTGGCACATGGTTATCCCCTTCGCTTGGTATGTGGCGGATGGCCAGCGTCAGTTTCTGGCAAGTGGCTTCACAAACTCGTGATAAGAAACCAAGTGCACGATGGGGAGAAAATGATGGGAGATGCCTATCGTGTTCCAAAATACCCAGTAGCTCCTGGCGAGAAAGTACCAGATGAAGACATGAAAATCATCGAATCCATGCCGGTGAAGTCCATCATCACCTATCCAAAATCCGGAGCGATGTTTAGCACCTCCAAAAAGCTAAGCGTGCGAGGTCATGCTTGGGCGGGAGAGCAGGAAGTAAGTGCAATGGAAGTAAGCACAGATTTTGGCGCAACTTGGAAAAAATGTACTTTGAAAAAACCAGTTAATCGGCTCGCATGGCAGCAGTGGTCAATAGAGTTGAGCTTTCCTGAGACTGGATATTACGAAATCTGGGCGAAAGCAACTGATGATCAAGGAATCTCACAACCTATGGTCATTCCAGGTTGGAACCCGAAGGGATACTTAAACAATGCCTGTCATAGAATAGCTGTTAAAGTAAGCTAAGAACTATGAACAACGTACCGGACAAACAGCCTTCTAATCAGGCAAAGAATCAACTTTTCAACTCGCTTACCAAATCTGTAGCAGGATTGGCAATACTTGTGGTTTTGCTTTTAGGCTTAGTTCTTTTAGTGGTTTTCCAACCTGAAATTTCTAAACGATTTAACGCTACAACATCAGAAACTTCACCAAAAAACCCAGAGCCTTTAACAGACTTTACTACCGAACTTGTCGATGGAAAAGATGTGGAAACCGGCTTGCTTGCTGGAGAAGGGCTTGAGTTGGTGAAAGCGAATTGTACCGCCTGTCATTCCAGTGCGCTGATTCTCCAAAACCGCTTTACCCGGGAAGGCTGGCATGAAAGAATCGTCTGGATGCAGGAAACCCAAGGTCTTTGGGAACTTGGAGGAAATGAATCAATAATCCTGGATTATCTGGCGGCAAATTATGCTCCGGAAGCTCCTAAGGGGAGACGAGTTCCGCTTACCGGAATTGAATGGTATGAGTTGAAGGATTAACGATCAACTTTCACTTTCTAAACTCCGTGATCACACCCCTCTTTGTCAATGGTATAAGACAAATTTACAATCTTCCAAGCATCCTCTTTTTTGACTAAAGTAAATACATCCACACCACAATGGGAGAATTCTCCATTCAATCTGAACTCATACGGAACCCAAGCCATGGCCATACCTACATGGATTTTCACATCCATAGATTTGGCAGTTTCTAGATAGGAGTTCTTCGATATAAGTGACTTCAAATCATCAGTAAAAAACCTCATTCTATGCCTTGGGGGACTTACCGTGTTATTCACTGTCCAGATCTGTCCTTCCATGAAAGCTACTTGTTTTAATAAAACGGTATCCTGCTTTTCCAAAGCTTCAAAAAACTGATTAACCACAGTTTCAACAGCTTCTACTTCCATATTTTCCACTTCCTGAGAAAAGCAATCGAAGCAGAGGGTGAGCGCTAGAATCAATACTAATTTTTTCATATTTACCTGTCGGTTAGTAAAACACTTTTTTTAACTGAGTTGCTACTTCAATATTTTGAAATTCCATACCAGTTTTTTAGTCTGAATCAAGGTACGCCAATCAATGAAAAAAAGGCAAAAAAGAAGAAAAAACGCCAAAACTAGACTTGCAATAGCCTTCAGAGAAAATGCCTGATCAAGTATGGTCTGTACATTTTCTACCGCATATGCTCCCAAAAAAAGCGCAATGGTATCACTGGTAAACTTCCCTACAATAAAAGCAGGAATAACATAACTAGCCTTGATTTTCGAAATACCAGCCCCCAAGAAAAGCGGCGTCGTCGGGAGAGGCAGCAAGGAATAGGCAAGTATGAGCAAAATCCCCTTCCATTTATTTTCTCTCATTTTGTCACCCAAGAATTGAATGTCATGATTCTTGGATTCCTTTAGGTATCTCTTTGCCAGCAGAGGCGAATACAAAAGCAGTATATACCGACCCAATACTGAACCTGCCACTCCAATCAAAACAACCCACCAAATATTCAACTTAAATACGATCTGTAGAAAGACCATAATGGTAAAGGCAGGCGGAAAAGGAAATGGCACTATATCAAATAAAAGCGCTCCTAAGAAGACTAAAAAATACTGCCACCACATGTGTTAGGGGTTATGTTTATGGTAAAAATTTCTACTTGAATATGTACAGTTGGGAATTTACAGAATTCTGAAATAGTATGGAGCAATAAATGATTACTGCTACCTCGGATTATCATCCTCATGTACAAATTCCAATAAATCTGCTGGCTGGCAATCCAAAGCCCTACAGATTGCCTCCAAGGTGCTAAAACGAATGGCTTTTGCTTTTCCTGTCTTCAAGATCGAAAGATTGGATAAGGTCAAATCAACTCTTTCGGAAAGTTCATTCAGCGAGATTTTCCGTTTGGCCATGACTACATCCAGGTTTACAATGATAGGCATAGGCTTAGACAGTTAACTCGTTTTCGTTTTGGATTTCCACGCCTCTGGCGAAGATAATCCCGATAACATACACGATGCCTGCCATCATAATAAACGCCGAGCTGTCCACCCAGAACTCATTTAGCATATCTAATGAATAGCCTCGATGCCCAAGATTTTGAACAGTCTGCCGGGCCAAATAACTCAAAAGCCCTATGGAAAGCGTGTAGTAACTGATTTTAAAAATCTGCTTCGGCACTACTTCATTAAACGGTTTTATCAGGTTAATCTCCGTGACCAATTTGATGATCACATAAAATAGCACAGCCTTCAAAACTGCGATGGAGATGACAAAACTGTACATAGAGAAGAATACCCATTTGCTCTGGGCATAAAGTTCGCTTAAGTCCAACTTTTGGTAGAGCTTACTGACAAAGTCCGGATTGTATAGACTAAAAATAAAATTTACGATCAGCCCACCTGCTTCTATGCAAAGGCCAACGAAGATGATCCAAGCAACAATCCTCAGCCCCTTGAAAATGAAATTATTTGTTTGTGACATAATTGCGATGTTTATAAATACATCACAAGAATAATAACTATTTATTGATAAACAATAAATATAAGTCTTTTATCAAAAAATATTTTACCTAAAACAACTTACACTCAAGTCCATTTTCAAAGTTCTACCTGCAAGAATGCCTGAACCCGGCAGGAAATCGCTCATTCGCCACTATTATGTTCGTTGTCATTCTAAGCCACTTCTCAGAGTCAAATGAGGATTTGACTCCTTTAACGCTCGTATGTCGGCTGTATCCACCTTGTTGCCTCGTATATCCAAATAGGTAAGATTCTCTAATTTCTTGAGTTTCTCTAATTCATCAGAAATCGTCAGCTTATTGAAAAATAAATCCAGGGTATCCAGCTTTTGAAGCCTCTCAAATTTGTCAGGAAGTCGGTTTAAATCTAACCCAACTAATCGCAGAGTTTTTAAGTCCGAAAGTTCAGTTATCTCATCTGGTAACTGTTGAAAAGGTGGCTGTTCAATCCGTGCCAGCAATGGCGGATAAGCCACCCAACCAGTATCTCTCTGATTCCCAATAGATAAAGATTGTACTTTTTTGAGCCTTCCTATCTCACTTGGAATACTGTCTAAAGTATAATCAATTAAATTAATTACGACCGTCTCTTTGTCAACCAAATCGTCAAACAAGCTTTTCCCCTTATCCGGAGTCGAGCAAGAAAAAAACAAAGTGAAGAAGGTTAGGATTAGGAAAGGTTTCATGTGATAATGATTTGGCGCTTGGCGCAGTGTCCCGAAGGGCATTGCGTATAGGTATTGTTAGCACCTGGCTTTTTTATTTTTTCAGATTATGTCTTTGTCTTGTCCGTCAATTTTATGATTTAGTTTCTGTCCCATGCTGGATGTTACGTAACCTGCAACCATTTCTTCTTTTCGTTGTCCGTTTGATAAATAGTCAATATCGATCGAACAGTCACCTGTGATAGAAACCCAAACAGTTTCGCTTTCTCCTACTTCCAATTTCTCAATATGTCCGCCACCACATCCAATAATATTTATGTCGGTCAGTTTTGTCCCTGTTTCATTCGTGAAGGTAATTCTCATTGTTCCGAGTAATATTATCGCCACCCAACAATAAGCTTTCATAACGGGAATATTTAGAGTCATTAGCCCGCAAGTTTTCAGAAGTCTACTTCGGTTTTCTCTGTCTGCACCTGCTCTTACTAAAATTGCGATTAAAACTCCAATATTTATTAGCCCAATTAGTGCAATAAATCCATATCCAACGAAAAGGAGTTCAAATGCAGAAGTCAAATAGTAAAGTCCGAATATGATTGTCCCTGCGAGAAAGGAAATCAATGCTATAGTTCGTCCTAATTTAATATGTCTGTCTGTTGTCATTTTTGCTTGGTGCTAACACTCGTATTTACCCAACTCCTCATTCCCTCCTCTAAACCTACTAAACTTTTCTAAAATCACAACCCTTCCCAAGCCCAATAAACCCACTTTATCCGACAACAAACGACTACTATCGAATACAAACGACTAGCTACCGACTAAGCGCTGACCCATCCCCCAACTTTGGATCATAAGTTTTACCTCTGGCGAAACAACAAACAAATTTTCTAACCAAAACAACAAACATCATGAACACGCTAAGAAACAAAGTACAACTAATCGGACGGCTAGGATCCAAAGTAGAAATCAAAAACCTGGAAGGCGGCAAGACTTTAGGTAAAGTATCTCTCGCTACGAACGAGTATTATAAAAACCAAAAAGGAGAACGCGTAGAAGAAACTACCTGGCACAACATCATAGCCTGGGGTAAGCAAGCAGAATTACTGGACAAATACTCCGACAAAGGCTCGGAAATTGCCATCGAAGGTAAACTAAGCAATCGCTCCTACGAGGACAAAGAAGGGAACAAGCGCTACATATCTGAGGTAATTGTACAAAGCATTCTGCTGATGGGTGAAAGAAAAGCAAACGTACCTGAGGAAGCTGATCTTCCTTTTTGAAAAAAGCAGTGGGTGTAGAAAGGCTGGGAGTTTTAGGACTTTCAGTCTTTCTCTATTTGGTTGAATTTCAAGTCCAGCTTCTGGAAAAGCAGGACAACTTTAAAATAGCGCCCTCTGCGTGACGCTCCGCGCCACTGCGGTTAAATAAAAAATGAGACTCTTTCGAGCCTCATTTTGCATCACTTTTATCTAGGCCAAACATTGTCAGCCGTATCCTTATCCGGGAATCGTTTATGAGGATCTAGTGTGATTTTCTTGATTTTCGCATCTCCAAAATCCATCACCGCGTCAAAAGTTCTGCTTCCCTCAAACCAAACCGAAACTGGCCAAGTCAATTCCACAGTAGTATCATTGATCTTTTTAGCATTAGGCATCTTGACATCTGCTGTTTCTTCAAACTCAACCTGAAGCACAACTGGCGAAGGCATTTCCCCTGCCTGATGTACGCGTACAGTGGTTTTGCCATTTGAGGTAGTTACATTTTGAATGGAACCCTGCACAGATTCTGTGGTAAACAACCAGTAATACCAGAACCACTCCAAATTTTGCCCCAACTCATTGTTCATAAAGAACATGTAATCCCAAGGAGAAGGATGCTTGAACGCCCAAGTCGCGGTGTATTTTTTCATCGCATTGATCACAGCCTCATCACCAACGATGCCGCCAAGCATGGAAAGCATCAACGGCGTTTTGGAATAAGTCTGGAAGCCATACATCATGCCTGCGTCGTTAGCGCTCCACATCATCGGAGCTTCATCTTCCATGCCACTTATACGACCGTAGCTTTGCCCCAAGCCATCCAGATTGTAATCAACTCCTCTGGCATCTGCGCTGGAAAGAATATTCATGTATTGGTTAAAACCTTCATCCATCCAGCCGTAGCGGGTTTCGTTTGTTCCTACCATCATTGGCCACCACTGATGCGCTGCCTCGTGATCCGCAGCTCCCTGATTGGAATTGATCACCATAGGATATTCCATGCCAGCACTTGGCCCGTCCTGAAGAGTGAGTTGAGGAAAAGGGTACGGTGCCCAAAGTTTGGAATAAAACTCCAAGGCATGTTTGGTGTACTCACCAGCATTTTCAAAAAGCTTTGCCCTTTCAGGAATATAAACCATATAAATCGGCACCGGACCTTTGCCTGGAATGTCCGCCTTTGTTGCTTTCCAGATAAATCTATCCGAAGTCGCCCAGGCGAAATCATTCACTTTATCTGCCACAAAGCGCCAGGTCAATTTATCTCCAGCTTTCGTAGCTTTCCCGGGACCTTTTTCATCCTCACCTACCAGAGTGACTTCTCCATCGGCATCTAGAACTTTTGCAAATCTCTCCGCAACAGTTGGAGTCAAAACTTCCTTTGGGTTTTGTAAAACACCTGTGCCAGTCACTATCCAGCCAGCGGGTACAGTGAGTGAGACATCAAATTTCCCGAAATTGTTATGAAACTCAGCAGGACCTAGATAAAGACTGGTTTCCCATCCTCTCAGATCGTCATACTTCGCCAATCTAGGAAACCACTGTGTAGGCTGGAATAACGTGCTGTCAAACCGCTGTGTCATTCTATGACCTCGACCACTATCCCCACCAGGCAATTTGGTATGCCAGTCGATCTCTACTTCGGCAGTTGTTCCTGCTTTGATCGGATTCACCAGTGAGATTGTAGCAACAGTGCTCTGCAAACCTCGCACGCTTAACGTCGCCGGATCATTTCGGCTTCTTCTGGGAGCTGGATTTAAGTCCACTGATTCCCCAGCCACTTTGATGGCAGTCACGATCATTCCTTCTGTATTTTCCGCCGGCACTGATGTTCCTCTAGGTACGTCACCTCGAAAAATATTATGGTCCAATCGAAGTACAATAGCATTCAAATCATCTTTGCTATTGTTATGAACAAGGATTTTCTCCGAACCTGTGATGGTTTGGGTACTTGGATCTAAGCTGGCTTTAATGGTAAAATCAGTTTCAAGTTGCCAGTAATTTTCACCCGGTTTCCCGGAAAAGTTTCTTGATCCTTCCTCAAAAGCTTTGCGAATAGAATTCGTCATCGGAACGTCCTGCCTGATCACGCGGGAATCTGTTTCTATCGAAGATCTTAAGGGCTTGATCTCTTGCTGCGCAAAAGCAGCGGAAGTGCTGAGCAGCACAAAAAAGATTATTTTACTCATAAGTTTTGGTGGGTTTTGAATAGTTGGAAAACTGAAATAAATCAAATTACAAAGTCACATGATGGACAAGAATGGAATATAGATTTGAATTGGCACTAACTTTACACTTTTTACTTCTTACAAATTTTACTAGTTACAAAAACTCTACATTCTTCTCTTCCCAGGCGCATATCTCTCCTCCATCCTAGCCTCCACATCTTCACGATAGAAAGCCACATCCTTGAACTTTCCATCCACATAATCCTGAGTTTGATCATAGAAATGTGGAGAATTTGGATCCGAACTCTGTCCTCCTGCTAAAATGGACTTAGCTTTTACTTTCTCACCAAATTCTACTACTGCCACAAAGCTATTCCCTCTGTAACCATACAATCTCTTCGTTCCGTGATAGGTTCTAGCTCCAAAAGCGGCCAAAGCACCCCAAGTTCCAGAGGCCAAACCTACAGGAGTATATTCCTTTTCATCATCAAATGGCATATCGATTTCACCTGTCAATCGCTGAAATCTATTGATCTCCGACCAAGGGGTATTCCAAGTTCCAAAGTCAGCATTCATCTGATCCAGAGTTTGCGCAAAAGTGGCAAGAAGCTCCGTTGGCGCTGGAATAGAAACCTCTGTATTTTCGTCCCGATTGAAGGCTAGAAAATTATTCAGACTACCGTGATTCCTCATGTATTTCATTCCATAGAAATGCGCCAATGACATAGCGACAGATTCTTTCGAGGTACGATAATCCCAGGTTTCCAGTATTTTAATTGGCTGCATAAATTGCGGATCAGCGACACCCCGTTTTTCATAAGCTTGAAGAAGCATCGGAATCAAATGCTCAAAAGCTGGCAAATAAGGGTCGTAAGCCAGTTCAATCATACTTTCCAGAGTCAATCCGGAAGCTTCTTTTAGCACATTCACAGCGTGTATTCCACGGAAATTCTCCTGATCCGGTGCCATGTAAAACGGATAATCTTCTTTCTTAGGACTAAACTCAGCGGCAGCTGTAAATGGCGTAGAATTACAGTTTTGGATCCAGCCAGTTTGTGGATTTAAAATCATGATACTTTCATCCACGGTATGAAGTCCTTGCCAATCTGTGGCAGGATCAGAACCATCTACTGGCATTGAGAAGTCAAAACTTTCATTTCTTTTTGGGATAAAATTCCCATGAAAATAAGCGATGTTTCCGTCAGCATCTGCAAAAACTGTATTATTGGAAGAATTGGTACGGATGTCCATCATCTTTTTAAACTCAGCATGATTACTAAGCTTAGTTCGGGTGAAGCTTTGGATCAACGCATTGACAGGATCCCAATTGATCTTTGTGGCTACCCATTTATCTCCAGTTTTATGCGTGATCGGTCCGTGATGCGTTCTGTAAAAAGTGAACGGTTTCTCCTTCATTTCAGCACCGGACTTATACTTCAGCGAAACCTGAAATTCTTCCACTGCCCGACTTTCCTCTCCATATTGATATACATATTTCCCTTCCTTCTCAGTTACTTCTTCTTCAAATTCATCAATGAAATCAACTTGGGTAGAAGTATGCATCCAACCTGTTTTTTCATTGAATCCCTGATAAACAAAAAACTGCCCCCAAGTCACGGCTCCATAGGCATTCAACCCTTCTTCACTCACCACATGCACTTCCGGTCTGAAATAAAACGAAGTATGTGGATTGATAAGCAGTATGGCATTGCCGGAAGCGGTCATTTTTCCGTTCACTGCTATTCCATTGGAGCCTTTTGGTTCGTCCAAAAGTGACTCTTCAACAAATTCCGATTCATACAATGCCATCACATCGGGCTCCTTTTCAGCATAGAAAGACTGAATTCTCCGCGTTGGTATTTGCTCGATATCTCCTCCGATTGATCCTTCACTGAAGAACATCGGCATCCAAGGCTCGTAATGCGTGATTACCTGCGGAGTCACCTCAGGATGTGTCGCCAAATAGTAATTAACACCATCTGCAAATGCTACGCAAAGTTCTTTCAACCAATCTGGAGCAGTTTCATAAGCGGCTTTTGCTTCGGCTTCAGTCATATAGAGATTTGCTCTCAAATCACTATAAATGGCCTCGGGCCCTTTCAGCTCAGCTAAGCGACCGGTGGCCCAAACGTAATTTCGCTCTACTCTTCTAAAATCATCCTCGCACTGAGCATATAACAAACCAAAAACTGCATCCGCGTCGCTTTTTCCATAAATATGCGGAACGCCATAGTTATCTCTGATAATTTCAACTCGGCTGGCAGTATCCTCCCAGCGTTCGGATTCACTGAGTTCCTTGGGTTCGCAGGACCAGATTACAACTGGTAATAGAAAAAGTAACAGTCTAAATTTCATGTACGGGTAATTTTAAGGGTGGTGTACTATTTATTCTTCCAAAATAGACTTTTTATGGAGTCTAGACAATGGGAATTTTATCTGTGCTGGGTGTATAGGTTTAGCGGTATTTTGGCAGATATTTCTTTCATAAGGTCTTCCGAAATCATAGCATGCTGTTGATTTGCAAAATTAATCTTCTCCACTTGCTGCACCGAACTGGCCCCGATCACAAGAGAACCAACTGCAGGTTGCATCAACCCGAACCGAATCAAAAACGCTTCTGGCAGCAACCTTGAATCTGCAATCAACTCCCGGATTTCTTTTACCTCAGCAGCTGAATAGTCCAAAAATGGCTGGGCAGATTTATCGATCAAATACCCCTTTGCAAAAGCGCCTCGAACCAATACTCTTGTGTTAGATTCTGCAATCAATGGGAAAGCTGCTTCCTCAGGCCGGCGATCCAAAGGGCTGTATTGCATCATAATAGTGGCCGGCGAACTCATAGCCAGCACTTTTCGGATTACATTTGGGCGAATGGAAGAAATCCCGAACGCACGGATTTTACCTTGACTTTTCAGAATATCAAACGCTTCCAATGTTTCATCCCAAGGATCTTCCAGCGTACCTCCGTGTAGTTGGTACAGGTCAATGTAATCCGTCTGTAATCTTGCCAGGCTCTTTTCCACCGCTTCTAAAATGTAGGCTTTCCTAGGATTCCAATCCCAGCCATCCCCATCTTCTCGCAGTTGATTTCCAACTTTTGTGGCAAGAATGACATCTTTTCTCCTTTCCTTGATTGCTGCTCCAACTACCTCTTCATTCAGCCCTTTTTGATACAAATCAGCCGTATCCAAAAAATCAATTCCTGCAGAAATTGCAGCATCAATAATTTTCTGGTCTGCCTTTAAATTGCCATTCAATGACATACAACCTAAAGCAATTGGGTTAATCTCAAATTCTAATCCCGGTATTTTTCTTTTTTTCATCCTCCCAAATTCCAGTTTTAGTATTGGAATTCAAATTCTTTTCCAGTTCAAGAATTATTAAAAGTTTAATAATTTGAGAAACTGAAAGCATTCTTTCTTTAATCCTTATTTTTGGAATCTTAAACCTATTGAAATGAATTAGAGCTGAATTCAAAAGTCAAAGTCCAGGATGATTTTTTACCAGGCGAGATTTTCCCGAAAAGATTTCGGAATTAGCTTTATGACTTTTGAAAAACAATAATTGACTTATGAAAAAAATAGCAGTTTTTACTTCTGGAGGAGATAGTCCTGGCATGAACGCCTGTGTGAGAGCAGTCGTCCGCACCGCTATTTTCAAAGGATTAGATGTATATGGAATCTACCGTGGATATGAAGGCATGATCGATGGAGATATCAAGCGCATGCAGTCACATTCTGTCAGCAACATCGTACAACGTGGCGGAACGGTCCTGAAATCAGCCAGATCCATGGAATTCAAAACTCCAGAAGGCAGAAAACAGGCTTATGAAAACCTAAAAGCGCACGGTATCGAAGGCCTGGTAGCAATAGGTGGTGATGGCACTTTCACCGGAGCAAAAGTTTTTTTCGAAGAATATGGAATCCCAACAATAGGCTGTCCGGGAACGATAGACAATGACCTGTATGGCACAGATTACACCATTGGGTTTGATACTGCTGTGAACACGGCACTGGAAGCTATCGATAAAATCCGTGATACTGCAGCTGCTCACGATAGAATTTTCTTCATCGAAGTAATGGGAAGAGATGCAGGGTTTATCGCAATAGAATCCGGAATAGGCGGAGGTGCAGAATTCGTAATGGTTCCCGAGACCAAAACCAACTTGGATGACGTGGTAAAGTCATTAAAAAACAACAGAAAAAACAGATTCTCCAGTATTGTTGTTGTAGCTGAAGGTGATGAAGCAGGCAATGCGCAGACAGTAATGGAAATCGTAAAGGGAAAAGTGAATGATCCTACTAAGGATTTCAAAGTGACTACCCTTGGACATATTCAGCGTGGAGGAAATCCTACTGCTCGGGACCGGGTATTAGCTAGCCGCTGCGGGATGTCCGCTGTAGAAGGCTTACTAGCTGGACACCAATTCCATATGGCTGGAGTGGTGAACCAACAAGTTGTATTTACTCCCTTTGCGGATTGCATAGGAAAGACAAAACCCCTGATCGAAGATCACCTTAAATTAATGCAAATCTTGAGTATTTAAAATGGGTTTCATACCACTGTTTATCATGTTGGGAGGCGGATGCCTCCTGTTTTTCCTTACTGTGAAAAATGCATTGCAACGCAAACTCAATCAACAGAAAGAGTTGCTTTTTAAATTAAACTCCCTGAATCCAGAGCTTGGCATTATAGTAGATGATTCTTCGGATCCAGATTTACTTATTGCTGCGCTAAAAGAAAAGCAGACCGAAAAAAGCGTCACTCAGAAAGCGTTGAAAATCATACGTGATCTGAAAGTCAACCGCATCCAATACAATGAATTGCTAAAAAAAGCCCCCTATAATTGGGTGGGGAAAATCGCCCGTTTTCATTCGATTTGATTAATAAGGAATTCTTGTATTTCCTCCTGCATTTCTGGAGAAAACCAGCGAATTGATTCATCTTTTTTGAACCAGGTCATCTGGCGTTTTGCATAGCGTCTGGAATTTCTTTTGAGTAAACGGATCGCCTCTTCCTTGTCGTATTTTCCTTCCAAATACCCAAAGATCTCGGAATATCCTAAGGTTTGTAAGGCATTGAGATGACGCTTCCCGAAAAGCGCGTCTGCCTCATCAAATAATCCAGCGGTAATCATCTGATCCATTCGAGTGTCAATTCTACTGTACAATTCTTCCCGGTCTCTTTCCAAACCGATTTTGATCACTTCAAAAGGTCTTTCCTTCTTTGATTTGACCCGAAAAGAACTGAATTTCTGACCTGTGCCTCTCCATATCTCTAATGCCCGCATCAATCTCTGGGGATTTTTCTGATCTACTTTAGCAAAATATTCAGGATCATTTTTAGCAATTTCCTCCTGCAAAAAAACCAAGCCTTTCTCTTCATATTCTTCGATAATCCGAGCTCGGACACCAGGATCAATCTCAGGCATTTCGTCCAGTCCATTTACCACCGCATCGGCAAATAATCCAGAACCGCCCGTCATAATGACCACTTGATGATTTTGGAACAAAGAATCCAGCAAAGCCAATGCCTCCCTTTCGAACTTCCTGACATCATATTCCTGCTCAATAGAAAGACTATTGATAAAATGATGGGGAACCTCATTCAATTCATCAGAACTAGGCTTTGCTGTCCCCAAATTCATTTCCCGATAAAACTGCCTACTATCGCAAGAGACAATTTCAGTCTTGAATTTTTTGGCTAGATTTAGACATAAATCAGTCTTCCCAACTGCAGTAGGCCCCACTACTAAGATTAAATAGGATTGATTTGACAAAATGAATTAATGATATAGCTGAAGGTCAAAAATCCAAAGTATTGTAATGAAAAGCAAAAAGGTGTTGATCGTAGATCACAATGATATGAATCGACGGCTAATAGAAAACTTGATTGAGCAGTTATGCAGATTTGATTCAGTCAAAAATGGAATTGAAGCAGTAGATAGAGCAAGCAAAGTGAAGTTTGATCTGATCCTGATGGCTATACAGATGCCGATAATGGATGGCATTACTGCTGCAAAAGCAATCTGGAGATCATCTCCCTTCACCTGCCCGGTAGTAGCCGTTTCTGCTTATTCAGAAGGATATTCTAACAAATGCTTAGTGGAAATGGGGTTTAAAAATGTAATCTCTAAACCTATTCGGCCTAAGGAACTATTGGAAATGGTGTCAGCTATTCTTTCCTGTCCAGATGAAGAAAAACTAAACTTCCAGAACGCTTCAAAAATATTGGATAAGGAGGTATTCCTACAACTATCCAAATTTAATCCCCCAAAAAACCTAAGGTCTTTGTATATTGAATTCCTTGAAGAATTTGATCAACTCATGTGTCTAATAAAGAAAGATTTAGACACTAAAAACATGCAGTCAATCATCGAAAATCTTCATACGATCAAAGGCAATTCTGGCACATTGGGTGCCACTGCCATTTTTGCCATTTCCAGCGATGCAGATAAACTTGCCCGTGCGGAAGATTGGGACAAATTGGAGACTTCACTAAAAGACCTGATTAATGAACGCATTTTATTTGAAAATTATCTAGAAGAAGAAACTATTTTTAGCCCATGAATAACTCAAAAAAAATCCTCGTAGGAGAGGATAGTTCAGTCATCTTAAACTTGACTAAAAGCATACTTTCGTTTGAAAACTATCAAATGAAAGCAGCAAAAAACGGTAAACAAGTGTTGGATATGCTGGAAAAAGAGGATTTTGATCTTATTCTGATGGACCTAAATATGCCAGTGCTTGATGGAGCAAGCTGCACAAAATTGATTCGAGATCTCGACGATCCCACCAAATCAAAGCTCCCGATCATCGCCATCACCGGCAATATGAACAATTACACCATGGATGAATTCAGGAAATTGGGATTTGATGATTTCATCCAAAAACCACTCGATTACGACAAATTACTTGCAACTGTCAAAAAATTCCTGATTTAACTATGGCAATCAAGCACACCAAGCATTTTTTGGATAAACTCGAGAATCTATTCGCCTCCTCAGATTACATGTTGCGTTACGAAAAGGGTAATTTCAAATCCGGCTACTGTGTTTTGAATGAGGCCAAAATAGTCATCGTCAACAAATATTTCCCTCTGGAAGGCAAAATCAATGCGCTTGTTGACATCCTGATTGAACTAAATCTGGATCCTGCAGATTTTAAGGACAAAGCGAATCACGACTTCCTCACCGAATTGAGGCAAACACAATTAAAATTTTGAAAGTAACCTTTTTAGGCACCGGTACCTCCCAAGGCGTTCCAGTGATCGGCTGCACCTGCGAAGTGTGCCGCTCGTTGGACTTTAGAGACAAGCGCTTCCGCTCATCAGTTCATGTGCAAGTAGGCAAATTGAGCTTGGTGATCGACACTGGGCCGGATTTCCGCAGCCAAATTCTCAGAGCAGGAATCACTGACTTGGACGCTGTGATTTTCACCCATGAACACAAGGACCACACCGCTGGCCTTGATGATATCCGTCCCTTTAATTTCAAGCAACAAAAAGACATGCCAGTCTTTGGGAAACATCAGGTGTTGGAGCAAATCAAACGAGAATTCGCCTATGTTTTCAGTGGAAAACGATATCCGGGTGTCCCCCAAGTCGAAGCAATTGAAATCGATGAGAATCCATTTACGATTGAAGGAATCACGATTACGCCCATTCCGGTTTTACATTATAAACTACCCATTTTAGGCTTTAGAATCGGCGATTTCACCTACATCACAGATGCTAATTACATCCCAGAAGAATCGCTGAAACTCATCGAAGGCACAGAAATTTTAGTACTCAATGCGCTTCAAAAAGAATCCCACATTTCACATTTCACGCTGAAAGAAGCAGTAGAAATGGCTCGGAAGATCGGAGCCAAGGAAACCTATTTTACCCATATTTCGCACAAACTCGGCCTCCATCAAGCGGTTGACCTAGAATTACCTGAAGGAATAGCCTTGGCCTATGACGGGCTTCAGCTAACTTTGGACTAATGCACTTAAATTTCCACTTCCTCCAATACCTCTGCCCTGAGCTTGAAAAAGCTTTTCAAGGGAAGACGATAATCAACTGCTTTTCTCAGAATAAGGACGAACTAATCATCGAAACAGAGGATGCAGAAGGGGTACGATTCATTCGTGCGCATTTTCTGCCTCCTCAGATTTACTATTCCTTTCCCGAAAACTTCCAACGAGCTAAGCGAAATAGCATCAATTTATTTAAAGAGATCATTGGAGAAAAAATGGTGGGCTGTAAGGTCTTGAATTTCGAACGGGCTTTCTACTTCAGCCTCAGTTCAGGAAAAATTTTGCTTTTTAAATTGCATGCCAATCGAAGTAACATCCTACTTTATGAACAAGAAGGAAATACTCCGATAAAACTATTCCGAAATGGAGTAACCGAAGACAGGGATCTGGATTGGAATTCTTTGGACAAAAGCTATGATCTGAGCTGGGAAAACTTCGAAAAACTGGAAGGAAATGCATCTCAATTTCTACCTACCCTTGGCGCCATTCCCAGAGGCTGGCTGAAAGAAAGAGCCTATCCTGATGCTGACCTTCAAAGCAAATGGGAACTGATGCAGGAGTTACTGGATATGCTCGGTACACCACTTTTTTCCTTGACAGATAAAAATGGGGAAATTCATCTGAGCCTTTTACCTGAAGAAAACCCAGTCAAAAGCTTCTCCAATCCCATACAAGCGATCAATGAATTATTCTATTTGGCTTTAGTCAGGGGGAATTTCGAAAAAGACAAAAACACCCTTCTCAAAAAATACCAAGAGCAGCTCAAGCGTACAAATTCCTACATTCAGAAATCTTCGCTAAAACTGGAAGAACTCCGAAATTCCCCTCCCCAGTCCAATCTGGCTGATGTGATCATGGCTAACCTTCATGTTTTTCAGGACGGAAAATTAGAGGCGGAGTTAATGGATTTCTATTCAGGAGAAAACATCCAGATCAAACTCAAACCTAATCAAAAACCTCAGGATCTTGCGGCTTCTCTCTATAGAAAAAGTAAAAACAGAAAGCTAGAATGGGAGCAGCTCGAAAAGACCATTTCAGCGAAAATCAAACAAGCGGAACAACTCGAATCCAAATTAGAGGAACTGAGTGAAATTGAAGATTTCAGATCCTTGAAAAGCTACAAGAAATCTCACGGAGAGGATAAAGCCTTGCAAAAGGAGGAGGTCATTCTGCCATTCAAAACGTTTGAATTTGAAGGGTTTCCGATCTGGGTAGGTAAATCCGCTCAGGCAAATGATGAAATGCTTCGGGGCTATACCAAGAAAGATGACCTCTGGCTACATGCTCGTATGGTGCCAGGCTCTCATGTTTTGATCAAGACTTCAGGCCTTAAAAACATCCCACTCTCCGTCATAGAGACTGCTGCATCATTGGCCGCTTTTTACTCAAAAAACAAAAATGAATCCCTTGCTCCGGTGATTCATACAGAAGCTAAATATGTAAGGAAAGTGAAGGGTTCGCCTGCCGGATCGGTCATGGTCGAAAAAGAAAAAGTGCTGATGGTGATCCCAAAAGGACCGGAAGAGATTTTTGGAAAGGGAAATTAATCATGCCTTGTGTTTGCCTTATGTAGATAGATAAATACAACGCTCAATCCCCAAACCCACTCAGATCAATCTTATAAAACTCGTATTCATCTTCTGAGGCTTGTTCGGGTTTGTTGATGAAAAGTCCTTCAGAGGTTAGAAAGTAATTTTCAAGATCTACGCCCGGTTTATAGGAAAACTCAAGTTCCCCTAAAGGCTCAAAGTCCAAAGAGTAGCATGAAAACAAGTAATTCTTAGTCCTTCGATAGGTATTCTCGCCATTTCCAGTTTCATTGAGCTTTCTTATTAGGAGAAAAAATTTCTTTTCCTTATCAATCAGCAATTCTAAAGTAGCAGCGGACTCTTTCTTTAGATCATAGGTAGCATACATTTGACCTGTTCCTGGAAAAGTTTTGGTAACAAACTCGGATCCACTAAATTTAAGTTGCCTGAATGTTTTAAAAACACTCTTGGCCACCAACGTCGAATCTCTGTAGATAAAGACTGAATCAGAATACGGAAAAGTATAATAATCAAGCCCATCACTATCCAAATGAAGCAAATTTGGAGGATAAGACAGCATATCTGTGAGATATTTGTCGACATACCCGTCTGGAAATTCTACCTCATAATGTTTGACTTCTTTTGATTCTGGATCAATATCTACAATTAGTTTCTTAAGACTATTTTTCAGGACTTCCTCATCCTTATTATAAATTAAAACTAGTGGTGATAAAACCGTTCTCAATCTCCCATCTTTCAATTTGAATAATTTTGGGCCAATTGTGCTTATATAAGGAAGTTCAGAATTAACAAGAAATTTATGCAATAAGACCTCGTCTTTGTATGTAAAAAAACGTTCTTGGGTATTTAAAATTGAAATTTCATTTTATGGTCCAACATGAAAGGATCCAACAGCATCGTCAAAAGAGTATGGCCCAGCTAAAGGCAATGGATAGTCATAGTCCATTTTTCCAGATCGAGAAGAATAAAATCTAATATTCTGTTTATCTCCAGACACCAAATACTCCTGATTACCTATAGTTAACACTTGATCAATTTTGATTCTAGAGGTGGTTGAGTCTTTTGTCATTACAAACTCCCCAACAATCAACTCCTCTAACTTCCCCTGGTAAATCCCTTCATGCCTTTTCTCACCACAGGAAAAAAACAATCCAATCAATAACAATCGTAAAAACATCTTTCCCATCAGTCTGCGAATTGTGTTAAGTCAATCTTATAAAACTCGTATTCATCTTCAGAGGCTTGTTCGGGTTTGTTGATGAAAAGTCCTTCGGAAGTGGAAAGTAAATTTTCAAATCGGGTTCCCGAAGGGTAAGTCACTTCAAGCTCCGCTCTTAAGTTCCATTCAGAATCATAGATCAAGAGCAAAAATGTCTTTTCGTCGGAATACATTCTTTTGTGTGGATCTTTGACATCTGGATCGGGTCTTCTTTCCTTTATTTGGGTCAATCTCACAAACATACCCGAAGGCTGATCGTGAACCAGGCGATAATTGATAGCACCATCTTCTGGTCTTTCCCAAGAACCCTTATTTTTATCTCCTTCATATTTATCCGGAAAATACGTAATGGGACTTACAGCAGACAGTTTAATTCTTTTTACCACTTTGCAATCTTTGATCTGATACAGAGAATCTGAATAAGCAAACATCCCCCAAGAGTTACCATTTTCCACCATTCTTACCATGCTGGAGGCCTGTGAGGAATTGGCATAGGACTCATCGTAAGGAGCCTTAAAATCTGTTTTGCAAAGCCAGTTTCCTTCCTCATCAAACTTCACTATCCAAGAACTGAATGCTAAATCAAACCCATTTTTCCCCATGCGGTGAGCCATAAAATCGAAAGGATTGAAGGTGATTTCATATTGTCCCGGTGCTATTTGATGCAGGGCATTGCCACTCATGGGAAATGAAAAAAAGGTATTAGATGCCAAATCACTCATATCTAGCTGAAAACTGCTGAACAGCGAATCAGCCTTGTAAACATTGGTATAGCCCAACGTATTTGTGGCCACTACAGTGTTTTCATCAAAAGATTTTGAGATATGAACACGGCCTTTCAAAGACATTGGGCCTTCAGCGGGAATCTCAAATGAGCCGATTTTTCTCTCCGTTGTAGGACTATAATAATTGAAGGCTCCCATTGACTCCGTGTAAGCTGCTTCTTTCGATTGATAATCTACTGTACCCAGAAATCCCATAAACCCTGTTTCTGAATCCCGCTCAAAACTCATTTCCCCTGAAATAAAATCTTCGAGCTTTCCCTGGATGGGTTCTTTTTCTTTGGAGCAAGAAAAAAGGAGGAGGACAAACAAAAACTGGAATAGATTTTTCATTTACGAGATTTTAGAAGTATAACTAAAAATAGGAAAAATCTCCCGCAAAGGCGCTAAGGCGCATTTTTTTTTAATTACGAGGCCTTTGACCTTGGTGAACCCTCTGTGTAATACTCCGTGGACTCTGTGGTAAAAACACAAAAAGCCCAAAAGTCAAAATATCAATGCCTTCAGAATAGAACACCTTAACCTTTTGGGATAAGTGAAAGCTGTGGCGACACAACTGATCGCTTCCATCTAATTTTCAGAAAAGTCAGACCTATTTTATTCCAATGATCAATTTAAGCTTTTCTTCCAGCTCCTGAGATTTGGAAGGAGGAAAGCTCCCCAACTCTCTTAAGATCATGTTTTTTGGGAATGACACCAGCTTGTGCAATTTTAATACTGACTTTACGATCAATCCCGACTGTACCCAAATCGTCTGTTCAGGGTCGATTTCCATTTCTGTTTCTTCCGGCTGACTGCCCGTTTTGCTGGAGATGAAGGCCAGGATCACGTGGTCATAATTCCCAAATGCCCCAGACAGGCACAGGGCCGGCCTCACTTTCTTCGTGGAGAAATCCTCAAAAGGGAAAGGGACTAAAACAACCTTGTGTTTAATCCCGAAAGGGCTTTCCGTCTTTGATGGTATAGACATTTTCCTCAGGTTCGTTTAAAAAATCAAGAGCTGGATTGTTGGACAGGGACTTCAAATAAATATTCTCTTCCTCCATCTCCTCTTCTGAAAGAATCAAGACCCGAACAGGAATCCCACCCTTTAGTCCTGTGGCATCAAGGGCAATGCTTCCGTCTTTTTTGGTAACCGTCTTTAATTCAATTGCTTTCATGGCTTTAAAATACTAAAAAGCCCCGGAATAATCCCCGGGGCTCTTGAAAAAACCTTTGAGGTCTCTAAGACCTCGAAGGCTTGAAATAGTTTACTAGACCTTCGAGGTTTTAAAAACCTCAAAGGTCGCTTCCCAAGAAAGGATATTTATAATCCTCCGGAGAAACGAATGTTTCTTTGATGGTACGTGGAGAAACCCAACGAAGCAAGTTGATCATAGAACCAGCTTTGTCATTTGTGCCGGAAGCTCTAGCTCCACCAAATGGCTGCTGACCTACTACTGCACCTGTTGGCTTATCATTGATGTAGAAGTTACCCGCTGCATTTCTCAACTTAGTAGTGGCCAATTCAACTGCATAACGATCCTGAGAGAATATCGCTCCAGTCAAGGCATATGGAGAAGTCTGATCGACCAATTCCAACGCCTCTTCGAATCTCTCCGAATCATACACGTAAATAGTCAATACCGGTCCGAAAATTTCTTCACACATCGTAGTGTACATCGGGTCTTGCGTCACGATCACAGTTGGCTCGATGAAGTAACCTTTAGACTTGTCGTAAGTACCACCAGCTATGATTTCCACTGCTGGATTTGCTTTCGCATTGTCTATGTACTTGGCAATTTTATCAAAAGACTTCTCGTCAATTACCGCATTGATGAAATTGGTAAAATCTTCCGTTCCGCCCATTTTCATATCAGCAAGATCTGCTACCAAACTATCTTTCACTTCATCCCAGATATTGGAAGGAATGTAAGCACGAGAAGCAGCAGAACATTTTTGACCTTGATATTCAAAAGCACCACGGGCAAGTCCTACTGCCACAGCTTTTGGAATTGCAGATTTGTGTGCAATCACAAAGTCTTTTCCACCTGTCTCACCGACGATTCTTGGATAAGATTTGTATTGGTGAATGTTTGTTCCGATAGTTTTCCAGATATGTTGGAATACGCCTGTAGACCCTGTAAAGTGAATACCTGCGAAATCAGGATGCTTGAAGATAACATCTCCAGCAACAGGCCCATCTACATAGATCAAGTTGATCACACCAGCAGGAACACCCGCCTCTTTGAACACTTGCATCAGCACATTTGCTGAATAAATCTGCGTATAGGCTGGTTTCCAAACGATGGTATTACCCATCATCGCAGCTGAAGCAGGAAGGTTACCAGCGATTGCTGTGAAGTTGAACGGAGTCAAAGCGAAAACGAAACCTTCGAGCGGACGCTGCTCCAATCTATTCCAAACGCCATTCCCAGAAACTGGAGGCTGTTGGGCATAGATTTCAGTCATGTATTGCACATTGAAGCGCAAGAAGTCAATGAATTCACATGCCGCATCGATCTCTGCCTGCATGGCATTCTTGGACTGACCAAGCATGGTAGCGGCATTGATTTTGGCTCGATATGGTCCTGCCAAAAGATCCGCAGCTTTCAAGAAAATCGCAGCTCTTTGTTCCCAAGCTAAGTTTTCCCAAGCTTCTTTGGCTCCAAGTGCCGCATCGATAGCTTGCTCTACGTGAGAAGCATCTCCTTCGTGGAAATGCCCCAACACGTGTTGGTGGTCGTGCGGAGGAGACATTTTGTGCGTATTGCCAGTTCGGACCTCATCCGAGCCTATGTACATAGGCACATCAACTTGCTGAGATCTAGCCTCTTTAAGCGCAGCTTGCAATTCTTTTCTCTCGGGGCTTCCGGGAGCGTATGCTTTTACCGGCTCGTTCACCGGAGTTGGTACATTAAAAAAACCTTTGAGCATGATATCTGGGGTTATGATTTTCTGTTTGCCAAAGATAACCAGAAGGTTTTATTGGCGGACAAATATGAAGTAAAAGAACCCTAAAGAATGGATTCTAGTTCGCTATGGCCCCCGTTCGTGCTCACGAATGGGATTTCTTTCTAAAAAACATAACTGCTAACTAAAAAGGGCTATCTGCTAAAGAATGCCCTCCAGTTCTCTCAAATGCGAAATAGTGTAAGTTGGGATAATGTCAACTGATTTACCTAGGGGGTTGAAAAAGACCTGGTCTATACCTGCACCATGAGCTCCTTTGATATCAGAAATGGGATTATCACCTATCATAAGGCTGTTTTCCTTGCTTGCACCTGCTTGTTCCAATGCATAGTGGAAAATCCTGGGATCAGGTTTTTTATGGCCGGTAGTCTCTGAAGTTATTACCAATTCGAAATAGTCATTCAGGCCTGAAGAATTCATTTTTTTCGCCTGACTTTCGTCAAAACCATTCGTGATCACATACAACTTATACTTGGGCTTGAGGTAGTCCAAGATTTCTATCGTGTGCGGAAAAAGATGTGGCTTGGTAGAGGTTCTATGCATAAAATCTATTTCAAACTCCTCTGGAATTAATGCATCTGCGACTCCGGCATGGGCAAATATCCTTGGAAAGCGAGTGGTGCGTAGCTCTTCTTTCTGCAATTCACCTTTATCATAGGCCGCCCACAACTTGAAATTCACCGCATAAAAGGCATCAATGAAATGCTGGGGAGACAACACTCCCAAGTTTTCAAGTTTGTAATGAAGAAATAATTCAGAAAGGGATTCCTGGACATTTCGATCATAATCCCAGAGCGTGTGATCTAGATCGAAAAAGAGATGTTGGTAAGTTTTCAAAGGAAATTAACGTCGGTACTGGTTATTCTGTATTTTATTGATGGCAAGTTCACGGTTTGACTTCAGGATTTCGAAGGTTTCCTGATCTTTAATAAGGCTTGGATCTTTTTGGATAAACTTAAAAATCTGATGAATGATTTCTAGATATTCCTCTAGGATGTAATAAAAAACCCACTGATCTACACGCCTGCTACCCAACAAACCTGCATTTTTTAGGTAAATGAGATGCCTACTTGTTTTTGTTTGGGTGAAATCAAGAATCAATTCGAAGTCAGAAATCGAAAGCTCCTTATTGAGCATCAGGAGGTGAAAAATCCTTACTCTAGGCTCCTCCGAAAGTGCTTTGAAGATTCTAAGCCCATAGTTTAAACTGATATTTTTTAGCCGCATTTGTAAGATTTAACGGAGTTTATGAGGGTAAAATAAAAATTCACCCGAAATTAGGGTAATATCGTGTCTGAATTGACAACCAATCGCCGTTATATTAAGTTTATAATTTGTGAAGAATTCATTACTCATTAGCACCGCCTTCGTTTTCCTATGTGGAATATTTTTTTCATCACTTGAAGTGAACGCTCAAGATGTACAGGAAAAAAAAGTAATCCAACTTTCTGGTATTATCCTTAATGCCGATAGTACCGATGCTGTAGCAGGTGTCAATATTTACGTACCAACAAAAGGAAGAGGAACGAGCTCAGGCCGATTTGGTTATTTTTCCATGCCTGTTTTAGAAGGTGACTCTGTGATATTTAGTTTTATAGGCTTGAAAAAACAAACCTTCAAAATTCCAGAGACGGTAGAAAGCGACAAAATCAGTTTGATTCTTACCATGGAAGTGGACGAAATCGCTCTTGCTGAAATCGAGGTAATGCCTTATCCGACTGAGGAGGAATTTAAGCAAGCAGTTATTGCGCTGAATGTAGTGGATCCTATGTCCATTTCAAGAGCGAACATGAGTCCAGAAATGCTATTACGCTGGGCCGAATCCATGCCAGCCTCCGGTAACGAGAACTTCAGATATTTCCAGCAAGGACAAGCCATCCAAAACCAGGATCTCTATGGGCCTAGAACCCTTAGACTTCTCGATCCATTCGCCTGGGGACAGTTTATTCGGTCTATTAAACGAGGTGATCTGAAGAAGAAGGATTAGGCATTTCGGAGTCTCTCGCAAAAGCGCAGCGGCGCAACGGATTAATAGCTCCCGCTAAGGCGCTAAGGCGCAATTCAATTTTGCATCAACCCATTGACCACCCTTTTTATTCCATCTGTCAGTTTATCCTCATTGAAATTGATAAGCATTCCTAATCTTAGCCCTGTAAGTCTAAGATATGTCCTAAGCTGCTTTGGATGAACAGGCAGTAGCATTTCCACTGATTTCAATTCAATAATAACCTTATTGTTAACTATAATATCTGCCCGAAAACCTTGATCCAGCTTCATACTATTCCATATAACAGGAATAATCACCTCAGTATCTACATTAAAACCCCGCGACTTTAACTCATATACAAAAACAGCCTGATAAATGGACTCTAGCAATCCTGGCCCTAATCTTTTGTAAATTAAAAAGGCGATATCAACAATGACTTTTGAAATCTCGTTTTCATGCATATTTAGGTCCGTTTACAATAATTCAAACCAGAAAAATTGCGCCTTTGCGCCTTGGCGGGAGGTATAATTGTAGCCCTCAATCAATCTCCGGCAGCACCCACTCCTCCAGTACACTAGGAAGGCGCATCATCTCTTCGATAGCTGCAACTGTTCTTGGGGCATCTCCTGATAGATTAACAGCTCCATCTTTGGTGATCAAAATATCATCTTCTATACGCACGGCGATTCCCCACCACTTTGGATCACAGTCTGATCCTTCAGGGATGTATATTCCTGGCTCAATAGTAAACACCATGCCTTCTTGAAGTGGATTACGTGTGCCACGATCATGGACATCCAGCCCTATATGATGGCTGGTGCCATGGGGAAAATACATGTGGCTTTCACCTTCTTTGATGATGCCTAATTTGGCAAGTCCCTTGTTGATTATCTCTCTGCCTGCGGCATCTATCTCTTGAAAAGTCGTTCCAGGTTTTGAAATTACTATTCCAGCTTCCTGAGCTTGATAAACCAATTCATAGATGGCTTTTTCTTCAGCGTTGAATTTACCATTGATCGGAATGGTCCGGGTCACGTCGGCGGTGTATCCTCTCCACTCTGCACCCAGGTCCATAAGCAATAACCTATCGGTCAAATCCCGCTTATCATTCTCTATGTAATGAAGAATACAGCCATTATTACCTCCACCAACTATGGAAGGATAACCTAGTTCTTCTGCGCCATATCGCTTATATATAAATTCATGAACGCCCTGGATTTCCCGTTCTGTCATTCCCACTTTAGCGGCTTTCATTACCTCTATTTGGCCTACAGCCGAAATCATTACCGCCTTTTTGAGTAA
This sequence comes from Algoriphagus locisalis, assembly GCF_900116615.1. Taxonomy (GTDB): domain Bacteria; phylum Bacteroidota; class Bacteroidia; order Cytophagales; family Cyclobacteriaceae; genus Algoriphagus; species Algoriphagus locisalis. The sequence goes on along the minus strand of NZ_FPBF01000009.1, from coordinate 15,879 downwards.
GGCTATTTCCTCTGGAGTCTTTATTTCCCGCAGGGTTGCCATCATACTTGCCAAAGCTGTGATATCAAGCTTTTGCTCGGGCATTTCCTCCTTTACCACCATTCTCTTTTCCGGAGATTCTGCATTCATATAGGAACTGACCAAGGGATCTTCCATCATCTCCGGATATTGGCTTTCGTATCGTTTGAGCATCTGTACCACGCGATCGGAGGTTTCCAAATCTGAGTTTTTGATCATCGCATAAATCTGTGCACTGGCCTCAGTTAGCTTGTCTGGGTAAGCCGTGGCAGTTTTGAAATCATTTACCATGGTGATCAAAGGCTCGTTATTGCTGCTTTCTTCTATACCTTCGGAAAGGCTAAAAGTCAGGATTTTATCAAAATCCTGAAGGTTGATCCCGGATTTTGAGCCGAAATCTGAATTAAGCAGCGCTTGTTCAAAGCCCAACTCACTCATCACATCTTCCGTCCCCAGTCGCTTTCCATTCCACATTTCAGCCCTTGGATCTCTATTCTGGACAAAAATCAATTCATCAGCTACGCCTCCATTTACTTCCCGCTCCTCACTGAAAATAACAAGAACTGCATTTGGCTCTCTCAATCCAGTCAGGTAGAAAAAATCGGTATCAGGATGATAAATGTAATCCACATCATTGGTTCGGTTTTTTACGGGATTGTTGAAAAATACTGCCACAGAGTTTGTAGGCATCAATTTCCTCAATTCCTCTCTCTTTTGGCTGTGCCATTCGGAGCTGAGTCCATCTTTAAAGTAGGACTGAGAGAAAGCCGTAAGAGAACCTAAAAGCAATAGCAATGTCCAAAGTGTCTTTTTCATAAGTATCATGTTGAATTAGGACTTCTAATGTCTGCCCTTTTGACCATTTAACAAAGTCTTAATCTACAGAAAGCCACATATCCTTATCTTTGGCTACTAAAAAATCAAAACATGAGAAAAATCGGGATTTTATTTTTGATATCCATTTTGGCTTCTACTCCGCTACTAGCTCAGGAAACAGCCAAAAAACCCAAACTTATCGTTGGCATCATCGTCGATCAGATGCGCCAGGATTACTTATATCGCTTTGCAGATCGATATTCTGAAGGTGGTTTTAAGCGGATGATGAATGAAGGTTTTATGATGAAAAACGGACATTTCAATTACATCCCGACTTACACCGGTCCTGGCCATGCCTCTGTCTATACTGGCACCACGCCTGCTACACACGGAATCATCAGCAATGACTGGTATGCCAAAAGCATAGATAAAATGATCTATTGTGCAGGAGATACCACGGTAACTAATGTAGGCGGCTCAGAAAACAGTGGGTACATCAGCCCTCGAAATATGCTTACTACCACCATCACCGACGAGCTACGTATCGCCACGCAGAAGCGATCCAAAGTAGTGGGGGTGGCGATCAAGGATCGTGGTGCCAGCCTTCCCGCCGGCCACATGGGAGATGCCTATTGGTTTGATTCCAACACGGGGGAATTCATGACTTCCACTTACTATTATGATCAACTTCCTAAATGGGTGGATAGATTCAACGACAAGAAACTCGTAGATCAATACCTCTCGCAGACCTGGAATACCCTCTACCCGATCAAAACCTATACACAAAGCATGGTGGATGACAATCCTTTTGAGGGAAAATTCAGTGGAAAAGAAACGCCTACCTTTCCGTATGATTTGAAAGAACTAAGAAAAACCAATGGTCAATTTGGATTGATTTCTTCTACGCCCTATGGCAATACACTAACACTGGATTTTGCTTTGGCAGCTCTGGACGGAGAAAAGATGGGTATGGGGGAAGAGACGGATTTCCTTGCGCTTAGCTTCTCATCTACTGACTATGTAGGCCACAGGTTCGGCCCCCAATCCAAGGAAATAGAGGATACCTACCTTCGTTTGGATCAGGAAATAGAAAGACTTCTGAATTATTTGGACGAAACATATGGAAAGGATCAATATATCGTTTTCCTATCTGCCGATCATGCCGTAGCTGAAGTAGCTACCCACATGATCAGTGAGAAAGTACCTGCTGGGAATATTCGCACGGGAGCTGTGATGGGTGAGCTTCAAAATCACATCGCAGCGAAGTACGGAGTAGGCAAATGGATTAAAAACTATTCAAATGGTCAACTTTTCCTTAATCATGAACTGATTCAGGAAAGAGAGTTGAACCAGGAAGATTTAGAAAATGAAATTGCGCAGTTTCTTTTGAAAGCTGATGGGATCAAAGAAGTCTATACCGGGACAGCGATGAGAACCCGGGAGTTTACCCAAGGAAGAGCGATGAGACTTCAAATGGGCTATAATCACAAGGCATCAGGGGATATTTTGATCGTACTCGAACCAGCATGGCTTTCAGGTGGTGACACCGGCACTTCCCATGGGACAGGATATTCCTATGACACCAATGTGCCCATTTTATTCTATGGCTGGAATGTCCCTGCAGGTGAAAGTTCCCGCTATACAACCATTACAGACATTGTCCCTACCCTATCCATGATGCTGAACATCAAGCTTCCTAACGGCAGTACAGGACAACCAATCTTGGAAATAACTGATAAGAAATAAACATACCAACCTTCAAAAAAAGCCTCGAAAGTTCAAATTTCGAGGCTTTTTGTTTTAACTGATTTTATAAAATTAATCACTGCGTCCAACTCATCGGATACTTTTCATCTACAAACTCCAGCGCATCAGTCGTAATCTGAAGTGACTTAAATGTATCCAACATTACAGCATATTCATCTGTAGCTTTTGCCCCAATGGATTTCTCAACCGTCCCCGGATGCGGACCATGTGGCAAACCTCCCATGTGTAGGGTGAACGAACCTCGATCTATTCCCTTTCTGCTCATAAACTCCCCCTCGGCATAGTAAAGCACTTCATCAGAATCAATATTGGAATGATTGTATGGAGCCGGAATCGACAAAGGATGATAATCAAAAAGCCTAGGCACAAAAGAGCAAATCACAAATCCCCAAGCCTGAAAAGTCTGATGAACTGGTGGTGGCTGATGAATCCTGCCGGTAATCGGTTCAAAATCATAAATGGAAAGTGCATAGGGATATAAGTACCCGTCCCAACCCACAATATCCAGCGGGCTATATCCATAAGAGTATTGATGAAGCATTCCCTGTTTTTTGATCTGAACCAGATAATCTCCTTTCTCTTGTTCTACATGAAGTTCATGGGGAGGGCGGATATCCCGCTCGCAATAAGGAGAATGCTCCAGCAACTGCCCTACCTCATTTCTATAACGCTTAACTGTCTCGATGGCACCTACAGATTCTATTATCAATAATCTTAGCGGACCTTCTTCCTCAAATTCAAAGCGGTAAATAGTTGTACGAGGAATTACGATATAGTCCCCTTTGTGAACTTCAAGCTTGCCAAATTGAGAATACATCACCCCTTCGCCATCGTGCACATAGATCACCTCATCCCCATCTGCATTTTTGAAGTAATAATCCATTTTCCGCTGTCGGGGAGAGCAAATCCCCATCATGACATCTGAATTCATCAGGAGATTTCTTCTCGCAGAGAGGTAATCATCTCCAGTAGATTCTACATTAGAGGTTTTTAAATGAGTCTGCTGCAAACCATGTTCGGCGGCTGGATTCCAGGAGTAAGGTTCTGGTTTCCCGATTGCTGTTACTTCGTTGGGATTATGGATATGATAAAGTGTAGAGTAAATCCCTGAAAAGCCTTTAGAGCTCACTACTTCTTCCTTGAAGAGACTGCCATCAGGCTGTCGGAATTGGGTGTGTCTTTTGGGTGGGATTTCCCCCATTCTGTGATAGTATGCCATTAGTATTGGGTTTATTTCTTAGGTTAAATTTAATCATTCCGTCAAAAGGACTTTGACTTACCGGTAAAAATGATTTTTTCTCTACATATCTTTAACTGCTAATCAAAAAATGAGTTCAAAAAACATTCTCAATTAGGGTTCAGTTAATAATGTTGTAAACATCGTCTTCATACGTACAGGTTTTTAAGGACTTTCTTGTTTAGTTGAAAAATAATTGGAAAGTCAACGAGATATCCCTAAACTGAATACAATTAACAACCCAGCTTAAATCAATTAATTAATGGAAAACACTGCTTTCAAGAAAAGGAAAATTACTGCTTTGGTGATTATTGGGATTTTGATGCTTTTGATTTATGGTAAAAACTTGACCGAGAGGCAAGCCTTCAAAAGCATAAGCAGCACTTTCACAGAAGTTTATAATGACCGTCTGGTGGTAGAGGGATATATTTTCAGGATTTCAGAGAACCTTTTCAGGATTCAAAAACTGGTGGATCATTGCGACTTGGGCTATGATTATTCCAAAGTAGTGAATGAAATAGCTATGCATGAGAAAAATATTATGGATATAGTGAGTGATTTCGAGCAGACTAATCTTACCCTGAATGAAGAGCAATACTTGGCTGATTTTAGAGGTATTATAGAAAATGATTTGCAAATCAAAAACTATAGCCTACTCTACTCAGACTCTACAGGAGTAAATAAAAATCAAGTTAAACTGTACGATCAGAAAATCAGCAAAGCACAAAAAGACCTAGATAATCTGAGTAAAATTCAGTTGGAAGAAGGAGAAAAATTAATCAACAAAGCCAATATCATCATTAACCGTTCCCAGATCTGGGCGCAATTTGAAGTGGCTTTGTTGATCATTTTAGCACTGGCGGTCTATTTACTACTCTTTAGAAGCAAAGTACCATTTACTTAATCTAAACCTTCAGTTTACTTAAATACTCAGCATTTTCTTCAGCTGCCTGCATAGGCGTAGTGCCAACAAATCTCTCCTGTTCTATTACAAAGTACTCCATTCCGTACTTTTTAGAATTCTTTATTATTTCCGAATAGGGAATCTCGCCTGACCCAAGTAGCACTCCGCGGTCATGCGCATTTCCTCCTTCTGGTTCGGCATCTTTCACATGACAAAGCTTAAATCTGCCAGGATATCTAGCCACATACTTCAAAGGATCGTAACCAGCCACATGTGACCAGTACATATCCAATTCAAAATCGACCAAATCCGGATCAGTATTTTCCATCAAAATATCCTGAGGCAACTGACCATCAAGCATCTTGAAGGTGTAGTCGTGATTGTGATAGGCAAATTTCAGCCCATGAGATTTGAGGGTTTCCCCGGCGGAATTAAACTTTTCTGCTGCCTTTTTCCAATCGTCCACCGTTTTTTGAGCACCGTAATACGGACAAATCAAATATTTCATCCCAACTTCAGCAGCTTGCTCTGCCTGAGCATCCAGGTTTTTGAATACATCGGCATGGGAAGAAATAAAATCCGCCCCAGTGTCTTTCAGGAGACTTTTACACTCCGCAGGAGTCATACCCCAGAGGATACCCTTTCCACCATCAAATCCTTCAAATTGCTTGTAACCAAAACTCGCCAATTTGCGCATGGTACCCACAGCATCCTTTACCATTTCTTCCTTCACGGAGTACAATTGAATTCCAAATTTGGAAAGTTTTGCCTTGGCTACTGATCTGGCAGAGGCCATTTCAAATGGAAACAATACTGCTCCCACGCCCAGCATACTCCCTATCTGTAAAAATTTTCTTCGTTGATTGTTCATAAATAGATAAGCCTGCCCGTGTGAAAGGGAGGCTATTTTTAGATTTGACTTTGTTAAATAGCGTAATTCTTATCTGAGTCGGACCAAGGGATACATGGATCGAATCTGCCAGGAACTTCCACATAATTCAAGGCTTGAGTAGCTCCGATCTCAGAACTGAAGTAGCCTAGAACTGTTAAATCCCGGAGCATATTGATCACTTGGGGACTTCTAGCCTCTCCACTGGATTTAAACTCCTCAAACATACCATTTAGAAAAGCGAGCCTTTCTTCAGCTGGTGCGCCCACAAAATCCTTTCCATTGGCTGACTTGAAGTCTTTTCTAAGCTTGTTCAAGCCATCTACAAAGGTCTTCTGGCTATCTCCATCATAGGTATCTTTCACCATCATCACCATAAAAGATCCTATTCCTACAGCTTTTGCTCCAGGGGTATCTGTCTCAGGTATAATCGTATCGCCTAGCTCGTCCAAGTATGCAATATCATCGGGATCAAAATCTAATCCTTCTATTTGGTTTTCAGGAGTACAGCCTGTCATGATTGCCGTAGCGCCAATCATTGTGCCTCCCATCATTACCATGACGCCTTTCAAAGCGTCTCTTCTATTCATAGTCATAGTCTTGTCTTTTACGATTAGAGATTTTGCTTTTTCAACTCATCCACCGCGAAAGCCGCAGCCCTTGCGGTCAACGCCATATAGGTAAGTGAAGGATTCACTGCGGCAGCTGAAGTCATGCAGGCTCCATCGGTCACAAACACATTTTTAGCTTCCCAAACTTGGTTATTCCCATTCAAAACTGAAGTTTTCGGATCACGTCCCATTCTTGCAGTTCCCATTTCATGAATTCCTTGACCGAAGGTATATCCAGAGTCATACTGATTGATATTTTTGAATCCAGCGACTTCCAGCATTTCAGCTGCATCGGCCATCATATCCTTACGCATTTTGATCTCATTGTCTTTGATCTCTGCGTTCATCACTAATGACTCCAGCCCCCACTTATCTTTTACTGTATCACTCAGCTTGATCGTGTTATCATGGTAAGGCAGAATTTCACCAAAGGCTGTAATACCCATAGACCAGGGTCCTGGCTTGGTGAGCGCATCTTTCATAGGAGCACCAAAGTTCAATTCGGCTACATCTCTTGTCCATCCGCTTCTGCTGGCACCACCTTGATATCCAAAACCTCTCAGGTAATCCCGCTTATCCCCGTTTACATTTTGGAATCTTGGAATATAAAGTCCTGTCGGTCTGCGTCCAAAATAATATTTATCTTCATAGCCTTCCATGGTGCCGCTAGCACCAAGACGGAAGTGGTGATCCATCACGTTATGTCCTAGTTCTCCCGAACTACTTCCCAATCCCCCTGGCCAAATATCTGTAGCCGTACGCATCAAAATAGCTGTGGAATTGAAAGCCGAAGCACATAGGAATACGATCTTCGAGTTGAACTCAATCGTTTCGGTGGTCTGACCATCGATGATCTCTACTCCTGTAGCCTTCTTAGTATCCTTATCATAAATCAGCCTTCTCACTATAGACCAAGGACGAAGCGTAAGGTTACCAGTTGCCTCAGCTGCGGGTAAAGTGGAAGCCTGAGAGCTGAAATAGCCACCAAAAGGACAACCTAGTGAACACTTGTTTCGGTATTGACAACCGGGTCTTCCGGGAAGTGGTTGGGTAATATTGGCAGGACGGCCAATAGTCCATGTTCTAGCTCCCTGATAGTGTTCTTTGATTTTTGCGGCTGCATCCTTTTCTACACAGTTCATCGGCATAGGAGGCATAAACTCGCCATCCGGCAGCACATCCAATCCGTCTTTGGATCCTGAGACTCCCGCAAATTTTTCAACATAAGAATACCATGGTGCAATATCTTTGTATCGAATAGGCCAATCTACTGCCACACCTTCTTTTGCATTTGCTTCAAAATCAAGGTCTGACCATCGGTACGATTGTCTTCCCCAAAGCAGAGAACGACCGCCTACTTGGTAGCCTCTGAACCATGTAAATGGCTTTTCTTCTACATAAGGAGACTCATCTTCATGCGCCCACCAGTCCAAATTCAACTCGTTGAGCACATAGTCCCTTCTTAAATTTGGATGGTTTTCCAATTGCTCCTGAGTCCTTCTGCCACGATGCGGAACTTCCCATGGTGGCAATGTCGCTGTTTTATAATCGGTGACATGCTTCACGTCCGGTCCTCTTTCAAGTAGTAAAACCTTCAGTCCCTTCTCTGTTAATTCTTTAGCAGCCCAACCGCCACTTATTCCTGACCCAACTACTATTGCGTCATATGTTTCATTTGCCATAAATATGGTTTTTAGGTTTTTGTTTTAGTTAGACATCACAGATCTGAACGCCTTGAGCTAGAGCTGCTATCTTATCTTCTCCCTTAGGAATAAATTCATGAGAAACGTAACCTTTGAATCCGGAGGCTACTATCGCCTTCATCACTGCAGGATAGTAAATCTCCTGAGAGTCATCCAGTTCATTTCTTCCTGGATTACCGGCCGTGTGATAATGCCCAAAATAGTGATGATTATCATTTATACTTCTGATCAGATCCCCTTCGTCTATCTGCATGTGATAGATATCATAGAGCAATTTGAAATTCTCACTTCCCAATCGCTTACAAAGCTCAACTCCAAAAGCAGATTTACTACACAAGTAATCTTTGTGGTTAACTCTACTATTTAGGAGTTCCATCTGCAGAATGACACCATGCTTTTCGGCCAAAGGAATTAATTTCTCCAGACCCTGCACACAGTTTTTCAAGCCAGTTTCATCATCCATCCCTCGTCTATTTCCAGAGAAACAAATCAGGTTTTTATAGCCTGCTTCTGCCACCTTGGGAATCATCTCGGTATAGTTTTTTATCAGTTGCTCGTGATATTTCACCTCACCAAAACCTTCCGTAAGACTGATTTCCGCGCCGTTACACATCGAAGAATCCAAGCCGTGCTTTTTCAATATATGCCAGTTACTAGGGCCGATCAGGTCAATGCCTTTGATCCCTACTTTTTTTGCCTCAACACAGAAATCTTCTAGGCTAAAATCACGAAAACACCAGTGGCAAACGCCGTGGTTAATATTTCCTTTCAATTGGTAAGGTGTTTCTTCCTTCATTTCGAAAGAAGATAAGGTGCTGAACGCAGCGCCACCAAGCAAAACTTTTTTGAAAGATTCTCTTCTTCCATTATCGATAGGTTTGGTCATTATGGGATTTATTGAGGTGAGTTTTTTTGTTCATTTTTAAAAAGGGCTGTGAAAAGTAGCAAAACCAATACAGAAATGCCAGCAGGAATCAACCAAATTGATTTCTTAAGCTCAAATCTAGGGGATTGAAAGTCTGCCATGGCCAGGTTTTAAAATCAGATAAAAAAAGTGTTGACCCGAAAGCAATAGCCAAAGTTTAAATTTTAGTCAATTTGAGCTATTTTAGGCAGCTCAATTGACTTCCATGGAAAGGTCTCTCGTTTGTAGTTACAAAGCCATTCATACCCCACTGGAGCTATTGATCAATTATTCCATCAATTCTCTAGGAGAGCGGAGGTTTTTCCATTCGGAATCAATTATTTCAAGCATTTAAACCTGAATATAAAGTCTTTTTCCTTATGTCATCCTCACAAAAACTAAAACTAGGACTCATCGGTGGCGGTCCAGGATCTTTTATAGGAGCTATCCATTTAAACGGCGCATTGATGGACGGTATGTTCGAGCTGGCTGCTGGGGCATTCAGTTCTAATCCCGAAAAATCAAAACAACGCGGTGAAGAGCTTATGCTGGATCCTTCTCGCGTTTATGCCAGTTATGATGAGATGTTTGCTGGCGAACTCGCATTGCCAGAGTCAGAACGAATCGATGTAGTCGCCATCGTCACTCCAAATAATGTGCATTTTGACCCAACCGTAAAAGCTCTGAAATATGGATTTCACGTTGCATTGGACAAGCCGCTCACTTTGAATTATACCGAAGCTAAGGAGCTTTATCCTATCGTGAAAGCCTCAGAAAAGCGCTTCTTGTTGACCCACACTTATTCTGGCTATCCAATGATCAAGCAAGCCAAGCAGATGATCGCAGAAGGCAAAATCGGCAAAGTGAGGAAAGTCTATGTGGAATACCCGCAGGGTTGGCTTTGGAAACTTCTAGAATCCGAAAACAACAAACAGGCTGAATGGCGTACCGATCCAAAAAGGAATGGTTTGGCGGGCTGCATGGGAGATATTGGGACGCATGCCTTCCATTTGGCTGAGTATGTATCTGGAGAAAAAGTGTCCGCAATCTGCGCTGATCTATATATCAAGGTCGATGGCAGACCGATTGACGACGACGGAGTGGTATTGATGCGTTTTGAAAACGGCGCGTCTGGAGTTCTTACCGCTTCGCAAACAGACACGGGTGCTGAAAATAACTTGAGAATCCGAGTTTATGGAGAAAAAGGAGGACTAGAATGGCAACAAGAACTAAATAACACCCTGATCGCGAGATGGCCTGATGCTCCAGCTCAGATTTTGAGAGCAGGCACAGGATATTTAGGATCCTTGGCAAATGAAAACACCAGAACACCAGCAGGCCATCCTGAAGGGTACGTGGAAGCTTTCGCTAATTTGTATAGAAACTTTGCACGCTGTATCTATGCAGAGCGAGCCGGAGAAACTCCCAAACCTGAATGGGAAGACTATCCTGGCATAGAAGATGGAATCAGAGGTATGGCCTTCATCGATCATGTATTGAAAAGTAATGAGTCAGAAGTAAAATGGACTCCATTCGTAGTAGAAAAATAAATTCTTGAACCTAATATTTTAACCTAATCAAAATGAAGACAATCAAAGGCCCAGCGATTTTTCTCGCGCAATTTATTGACGACAAAGAACCATTTAATAACCTAAAGAACATCTGTAACTACATGGCTGATCTTGGCTATGCAGGTGTTCAGATTCCTTCTTGGGATGGTAGAATGATCGATTTGCAAAAAGCTGCTGAAAGCAAAACTTACGCGGATGAAATCAAGGGCACCGTTGAAGAAGCCGGCTTACAGATCACGGAACTTTCCACGCACCTCCAAGGGCAATTGGTAGCAGTTCACCCTGCCTATAATGAGTTGTTCGATGGATTTGCTCCGGACAACCTGAAAGGAAATCTACAAGGCAAAACCGATTGGGCCGTACAACAATTGAAGTATGCTGCCAAAGCCTCGGAAAACATGGGACTCACCCAGCATGCTACTTTCTCAGGAGCTTTGATGTGGCACACCGTTTATCCATGGCCTCAAAGACCTGCTGGATTGGTAGAAACTGGCTTCACAGAATTAGCCAAAAGATGGACGCCGATTCTGGATGAATTCGACAAACATGGAGTAGATGTATGCTATGAACTTCACCCAGGAGAAGATTTGCATGATGGAGTGACATTTGAAATGTTTCTAGATAAAGTCAATAATCACACCCGTGCAAACATACTTTATGACCCAAGTCACTTTGTGCTTCAGTGCCTGGATTACCTGCAATTCATTGATTTCTACCACGAAAGAATTAAAATGTTCCATGTTAAAGATGCTGAATTCAACCCAACCGGAAAGCTAGGTGTCTATGGTGGATACCAAGGATGGGTAGAGCGTGCAGGCCGCTTCAGATCTTTGGGAGATGGGCAAGTTGATTTTAGCGGAATTTTTAGCAAACTTTCGCAGTACGATTACGATGGATGGGCCGTTTTAGAATGGGAATGTGCGATCAAGCATCCAGAACAAGGAGCGGCAGAAGGTGCTCCGTTTATCGCTTCACATATCATCAACGTCACGGAAAAAGCATTTGACGACTTTGCAGGCCGTGGAGCAGACGAAGAATTCAACAAAAGAATCTTAGGAATCTAATAACTCAATTTTAATATCCAACTAAATGAAAATCACAAAACCTATAAATCTTGCCTTAGTAGCTCTGGCAGGCTTTACATTCGCCTGCGGCGGGGGAGAGAAAACATCTGAAACCACTTCAACTGCTGACGTAGAAACACCAGCAGCTGCTCCTGAAGTAGAAATGAGCCTGGAGGAAAAGTACCAAGATGATCCTATTTACATCAAAGGCCTAGCGAAGTTGAAGACTTCAGATTGTACTTCTTGCCATATGGTGGAGAGAAAGATCGTAGGCCCTTCCTATGCAGATGTAGCAGCAAAGTATGAAAACACGGAAGAAAACATCGACATGCTGGCCAAGAAGGTGATTGAAGGTGGCGTAGGTGTATGGGGAGAAATACCTATGCCGGCACACCCTGCATTGAGCATAGAAGATGCCAGAGACATGGTAGCTTACGTTCTTCTATTGAAAAAATAAGATGAGAAAAAGCTATATAATCGTCACAGGATTGGCAGGCATACTTGCTTCTTGCTCCGGAGAAAAAGCAATCGAAACAGAAACCGAAGAACTGGCTGTAGTAGAAACACCTACCGAAGAATGGACCGATTTATTCGCTAGCAATGACTTCTCCAACTGGCACAAGTACGGCGGTGGAGAAGTAGGAAATGCTTGGAAAATCGAGAACGGTGTAGTTTATCTTGATGCCGAAAACAAAGAAAACTGGAAAGAAGGAGACGGTGGAGACATTACAACCAATGAGGAATACGAAAATTTCCATTTAAAGTATGATTGGAAAATCTCCCAAAATGGTAATAGCGGCGTGATTTTCTATACGCATGAAGGGCCAGAATATGAGCGTTCTTACTATACTGGTTTGGAAATGCAAGTATTGGACAACGAGGGTCACCCAGACGCAAAAATCGTCAGCCACAGAGCTGGAGATCTATATGACCTAATCGTAAGCAGTGAAGAGACCGTGAAGCCTTATGGAGAATGGAACTCAGCCGAGATCATTGCGAACAATGGACAACTTGATCTTATCTTGAACGGAACGACTGTGGTAAGTACTACACTTTGGACTCCTGAGTGGGAAGCTTTGATCGCTGATAGCAAATTCAAAGACATGCCTAACTGGGGTACATTCAAAAAAGGCAGCATCACACTTCAGGATCACGATAACCTTGTTTACTTCAAAAATGTGATGATTAAAAAGCTATAAATTCATTTTAAATAACATCGAAGAGTCCCGCAATTAGCGGGACTCTTGTTTTAATAGTAGAGAAAAATTGTTGTATTGAGACACATCAACCTTCATCACCATCCGCTAACTGTGTTTTCTGGGCAATCGCTCTGATTTTATCATCTAATTCGTTGGCTGAGCTCAATAAATGATCCAACAGATCACTTTCCTGTATCTCATGCGTTGGAATATTCTTTATCAAATTGACAAGCCCCATTATCCTTGCCAATGGAGCACGGACCACGTGAGATTGTAACCATGCAATGTCTCTAAACTGCTGGTTTTGTAGTTCAATTGAAGCAATACTTTTGACCTTTTCTGTATTATCAAGACAGGCTCCAATCATCCCTAAAATCTCCCCATTCTGATCTTTTTTTAGCTTAGCCCAAGACCGTAGATACCGTACTTCACCCGTGGGCCTGATGATCCTTTCTTCAAAATCAGCATCTTCTCCGGTGTTCATAAGGTTTTCAATGATACCTTTCACTCTGAGTCGATCATCTGGATGCAATAGTTCAAGATAACCTTCAAAAGTTGCCTTAAATGTGCTTTCATCCAAACCATAGATTGAATATAGCGCTGGAGACCAGATAACAATATTATGGGCAATATCCCATCTCCAATTGCCGAAATGTGCAAGCTCCTGACTTTGCAGCATGAGCAAGTTTGAATCACTTATAATCTCTGTTTTCTGTCTATTTTCTAAGATTACTTGTAAAAATGATGTAGCCCTTTCCATAACCTGAATCTCATCCTCAGAGGGTGACTTGGGCTCGCTGTAATACAAAGCGAGTGTAGCCATCACTTCACCCTCCGTGCTGATAATAGGATTCGACCAACACGCTCTTAAGCCATGTGCAAGTGAAACCTCGCGATAGTCTATCCACTTAGGGTCAGTAGCAATATCGGTCACTATGACCTGTTTTTTTAAAGCTGCCGATGCACCACATGATCCCACGTTCTCACCAATTGGCTGGTTCTCAATAGCCGCCAAATAAGTTTCGGGTAATGATGGAGCTAGCCCGTCATACAAGTGTTCATTTTTTATTTTCATAATAGAGCACTTCATCTGGGGAAACATATCTTCTAATCCTAAAAGGTAACTGGTGAGAAGTTCACGGAGAGAAGTCTTAATATCAAGAAGTAAAATGCTTTTCTCCAACTCTTCCATCTCTGTTAATCTTTTCAATAGAGTTGTATCTGTCATTACTCCAAAGAGATATGGAGCCTCCTCTTCTTCATTGATCAATGCAACCCAATCCTTAACCCATTTAATACTTTGATCAGCACTTATCATCCGATATTCAAAACAATAAATTTTTCCAGGGCTATCACTCAACCTACGGTACCGTGCAACCATTTCTAGATCACTGGGATGTATGCGGCTTTCCCAAAAATCGGGGTTTTCTTTCCACTTTTCTGGCAAAAAACCTAAAATACAAATCTTGTGATCACTGACAAAGCTAAGGTGCTGCATGTTTACATCAGCTTTCCATATGGCTCCCCCCATAGATTGCAGGAAAGCAAACAATTGTTCGGGGTTATTTCTCATTCAGGTTCGGTTAAATTTGCATACTATCAATCGGGCTTCTTTCCATAGGATAAAATCTAGGAGAAGGGCGGTAATATAACCATGATTTGGGAAAGCGACACATTAACCAAGTATGTTGAGGCAATCAGGGTTTAGTTATATTAAAAAATGATTGTTTGCATTATCATCTAAAATTAGTGGCTCATAAAATGAAAAGCTATTCAAAAATCGGATAAAATGCCAGAATTTATAGCAGGCTAGCTATAAAACAATGAGCCTAGAAATAAGAAAAGCAGCCCATTTGGACTGCTTTTTTGTGATCCCTCTGGGGCTCGAACCCAGGACCCTCCCGATTAAAATCGGGATGCTCTACCAGCTGAGCTGATTAGAGCTTCAATATATTTTCTGGACTTCATTCTTTTAACATAGGATTCTTTGCGCTTAGCAGAAGTTAAATCATCAAATGATTCCTTGTAAACTAACCGCCAAGGGATGCCTGTAGCCGTAAATTTAGAGTGGCCAATAGTATGCTCATACAAACGCCTTTCTAGGTTTGAACATGCTCCAACATAGTATTTGTTTAGCTTGTCAGAAAAAAGAATGTAGAGTGTTCCCATACCAACATAAATCAGCCTAAAAATAAGAAAAGCAGCCCATTTAGACTGCTTTTTTGTGATCCCGCTGGGGCTCGAACCCAGGACCCTCCCGATTAATATCGGGATGCTCTACTGAACCGAGCTTATTAAAACCTCTATATACTTTCTGGATTTCATCTTTTTGATTTGAGATTCCCTTCGCTTGGCAGCTTGTAAATCATCGAAGGTTTCTTGATAAACAAGGATCCAAGGAATCCCAGTGGATGTGAATTTGGAATGTCCAATATCATGCTCATATAAGCGCCTCTCCAGATTCGTGCAGGCACCAACATAGTATTTGTTAAGCTTTTCAGAAAATAGGACGTAAAGAGCAGCCATAATAGGAATTGAATGGGCTAAAAATAAGAAAAGCAGCCCGTTTGGACTGCTTTCTTGTGATCCCGCTGGGGCTCGAACCCAGGACCCATACATTAAAAGTGTATTGCTCTACCAGCTGAGCTACGGAATCATATTTTTTTTAGCGGATCGTTATCCACTTAGTATTTTTTCTTGTTGACTCGGACCTAAAACCCTCCCGATAAAAATCGGGATGCTCTACCATCTGAGCTACGGAATCGGTACTTGATATTAAAATAAAAAGCGGAACGTAATTCCGCTTTTAAGAGTGATCCTGTCAGGACTCGAACCTGAAACCTACTGCTTAGAAGGCAGTTGCTCTATCCGGTTGAGCTACAGGACCGGATAAGTATTATCAATGAATCTTTCGAAAAATGACAATACAGAAATAAATAAAGTCGGGGTGGCAGGATTCGAACCTACGACCTCCACATCCCAAATGTGGCGCGATACCGGGCTACGCTACACCCCGAAACTTTCTTTTTAACTCCTTGTAAGTTAATTTTCTTGTGATCCCGCTGGGGCTCGAACCCAGGACCCATACATTAAAAGTGTATTGCTCTACCAGCTGAGCTACGGAATCATTTACTCTATATTCTTATGGTGAATCGTTATCCACCTCTATTATAACTCTTGGATCAGTACCAGTACC
>NZ_FPBF01000015.1 GCF_900116615.1 Algoriphagus locisalis | reverse complement strand
GCATAGCTTACACTAGTGCCCGCAGGAAGTGTTCCTGAGATAGCTAGGGACTTGGCAGTACCGTCATAAACAAAGCTCTCATCTTCGAAAGTGACTCCTGTAATCGTAGCTGGGGTTATTGTCAAATCAGCAGTCAATACCAACGTAGTGTAGTTCGATCCAGAGATCGTTGCAGTCACTTCTTGAGAACCCACATCCGTTCTTGAGTTATCAGCATAGCTTACACTAGTGCCTGCAGGAAGTGTTCCCGAGATAGCTAGGGACTTGGCCGTGCCGTCATAAACAAAGCTTTCATCTTCGAAAGTGACTCCTGTAATCGTAGCTGGGGTAATTTCAAAATCTGCTCCGGTAAAGTTGATCGCATAATTACCCCCGGCGGAAAGGTCTTCAATATTGATCGCATATGCACCTACATTCTCTCCGGCTTGTCTGCTTAGTGCTCCGGTGAAAATACTTTCATCATCCCCATTGCCGAAGTTATTTGCACTATAAGTCAAAGTCGGATCAGCGGCTCCAAAAACTTTACTTTGATTCGAATCAACTATAACGTTCAAGGTCCGTGGGGTAATTTCAAAACCTGCTCCCGAGTAAGCTATGGTATAATTAGACCCTGCGCTTAAGTTTCCTTGATTGATGCCGTATGAACCCACATTCTCCCCCGCTACCCTAACCAGTTTGCCACTCAGGATGCTTTGGTTGTCTCCATTCTTATAGCCTGAAGACGAGTAGGTTAATGACGGATCACTATCTCCATAGATTTTATTTTGATTTACATCTGCGGTGATAGTTAAGCTAGCCGGGCTAATGGTGAAATTAACCGGAGCAACGGTAATAAAATAATTCGGCCCTGCGTCTAAAGTTCCTTGTTCTATGGCATACACAGCTACCTCTTCTCCAGCAACCCTACTCAGTTGCCCGGTAATGATACTTTCATCATCGCCAGGGTTAAATCCACTGACAGAATAAAGAAGAGTAGCCGGTTCTGCAGCTCCATATTCTTTACCTTGGTTTGCTACAGGAGTTACAGTCAATTGATTTGGAATATCATTATCGATGATAGTCATCGTGGCTTCCATCGGCTGACCAAAAGAAACCAAGCTGTTATCACTTCCTGTGAGAGTCACAATAACTGTTTCATTCCCTTCAACTAGGGCATCATCAATCACAGATACAGGTAGGATGACACTGGCTGTATTAGCAGGAAAAACAAATGAAGTCCCCAATGCTATATAATCGCTTCCTGAGGTAGCTGTTCCTGATACCTGAATTGTTACGGTGGTATTTGCAGCAAACAGGTTATCCGATACTATCTCAAATTCAGCATCAATGTTATTCTCATCAGCCTGGGTAAGCACTGAGATCGTTAACACTGCGGGCAGGATTTTATCAATAGAATCGCTTGCTTCTTCTCCCGGATTCCCGGACGGATCCGTCAATTTCAGTGTAAGTGTCAGTTCACCATCAGGAAGGCCAGATACATCTATGCCATCAATTATTTGATTGGAAGAGCTTACAGTACCTGTCCCTGAGATAGGAGTTCCACCCCCATCACTACTGATAGTATAGGTATATTCAGACCCAATTTCCCCATCAATTAAATTGAAGCTAAAGTTGGTTTCATTAATGCCATTAATTAAAGTAGGAAGGATGGTGACCGAATAGCCTGCCGGGACAGCGGTGTCCACTAAGTAATTATTAGAATTGGAAGTACCAGTTCCTGTATTTTCTGCAGAATCCTCGAACCCCGTATTGTCCAGCGTAATCAGGTTAGTATCATCTTCAACTCCAGTGTCCGGGGTTAGTATAGCTGTCCAAGTAATCCCGCCATCAGAAGAATTCAATTCCGAAAGGCTCCCGTTTTCTACTGTAAAATCATCCAGAGACAATCCACTCACCTCTTCTGTAAATGATACAGTAACCAGGGAGGTTTCTCCCACAGTAAGTTCAGTATCTGCAACAACGATGGTAGCAACCGGCAATTGGGTATCTATGGAATAGTTATCGGATTCGGCGGTTCCAATACCGGAATTTCCAGCCAGATCAATCACTCCCGAAATGGAGAGTATAATGCTGTTGGTATTGTCCTGTACCCCGCTTGTAGGTGTCAATACAGCAGTCCAGGTGACTCCACCGTCCGAAGAGGTTAAACTGGATAGCGCACCATTTGCAACTGTAAAATCATCAACTTCCAGTCCGGAAACCCTTTCACTGAAAACAACCGAAAGCGTAGCGGATTGTCCAATGTTGAGTGCAGTGTTATCCAAACTTAAACTTACTACAGTCGGTCTTACCCCATCCACCAAAACCTGGCTGGTACTGCCGATTCCGTTCAGCATTAAATTGGCATTATTCCCGGCTGCATCCCTTATAGTTGCCCCATTGAGGGACAAAGTTCCTGCTACGATGCCGTTAAGATCAAGATCACCGCTTTGCACTGTATAGCGGAAAACCAGAGCACTTGTTCCCGAACCAGATAGATAACTTGCCTGCTGGGTTGAAGCCCCTACAGTAAGACTAAATTGAGGAGAGCCAGCGACTGTTACCGCTTCAGAGAAGTTTACAGTGAAATTCAGATTCTGACCCAAAGCATAAACACCGTTAGAAGGAACAGAGACAGAGGCGATAACCGGAATGACCCCATCAATTACTAAGTCCTTTTGACCTGACAGTGAATTGGCTGATCCGCTTGGAGGAAGGCTGAGAATGGCTGCATCTCCCAAAGCATTCTCTATAGTTGATCCATTCAGAGCCAACGCATTGGTACCCGTGTAACCCAAATCCGAAGAGACATCCCCCAGCTGAACGATATAGCTGAAATTCAGAGTAGTAGTCCCTGATCCACTTTGGTACGTCGCTTGGCGATCGCTGCTTCCGGTTTCCAAGGTCAATGTAGGACTTCCACCTGCATCATCTACAACAACCGCCTGGTCAAAACTGATCTGAATGAAAAGCTCGTCCCCTATTTTATATGCGCCGTTTGTGGAACCGCTGCTTACCACGGTAATGATAGGGTTGATGGAGTTTACAGCTATGGATAATACATCAGTGTCTGTCTGAGTTCCGCCGGAGCCAGAAAATCCCAGATCATTAGAGGTAATGGACAGACTTGCCAGTCCATTAAACCCTGGTGTTGGTCGGAATATCATTCCGCTCAGAGCGGTATTAATATTGGTAATTGTGCCATCAAACGTCATGGTACCATCATTGACTCCAGACCCGATGGAGAAGGTTAACCCCGCTGTGCCGGATAATGAGATCAAACCATTGGTACCTGTGAGGCTGACTTGGACAGTTCCTCCACCTGCATCCACATCACTGATGCTGATCAAATTTCCATTGGCATTGGATAAAACCAGATCGACATCCTGATCAGTTTGTTGTATTCCCGGAACTGTATTTTCCGGGGCATCATTTACTGCTGTGACATCAATAGTTACATCAGTCTGATCTGTCAAGGCACCACCACCTATACCGGTATTTCCATTGTCAGAAATACTGATGTTCAGGTTTACGTCAGAGGTAGCATTTAAAGCGGTGGTAAATGTCAAATCACCATTGGAAATAAATGCATTGATATCAGAAACACTTCCTTCCAAAATCAAGGAGGTCGGAGTTCCTGAAACCACTACAGTTCCTGAAGTAGCTGCTAAGGTCCCTGATGCTACACTAAAGGTGGCCGTAACAGGACTGTTGCCCGCATCCGGGTCAGTGAAACTTATTCCTGTGAGTGCCTCTACTTCATCTTCAAATACCGCAATAAAAAGTGGTGCAAATACCTCAGGAGCATTGTTTACTCCTGCTATGGTAAGCTCAAAAGTAGTCGATGTACCGGCAGCTGAATTATCAGTGGCAGTGACTTCAATTTCGATTGCCCCTGTATCATTATTGCCTGGCGTTCCGCTGAACGTTCTGGTGACTGGTTCAAAATCCAACCAGGCAGGAAGTGCTGCTCCACCGCTTAACTGGGCAGAATAAGCGAGCTCATCTCCAATATCAATATCATTAAAGGTATTTGCAGCAAATTGGAAGTTGAACAGCTGATCCTCTGTCGCATTCTGATCAGAAATAGTATTGGCTACCGTCGGAGCGTCATTGACATTGGCAACGACAATATCAAAAGTGTCTGTTACAGTCCCACCATTTCCATCATTGGCAATTACATCAATACTGACCGTACCGACATTCGCATTTAGTGGAGTTCCGCTGAAAGTTCGGGTAGCAGCATCGAAACTTAACCAAACCGGCAAAGCTCCGCCTCCTGCCAGCTGAGCAGAATAAGTCAATACATCTCCCACATCGATGTCATTAAAGGTATTGGCAGCAAACTGGAAGTTGAACGCCGCATCCTCTGTCGCATTCTGGTTTGAAATCGCAATGGCTACTGTTGGGGCATTATTGACATTGGCAACGACGATGTCAAAAGTATCGGTAACCGTGCCTCCGTTTCCATCATTGGCGATCACATCAATACTTACCGTATCGACATTTTCATTTGAAGGTGTCCCGCTGAAAGTCCGAGTCAGCGGATCAAAACTCAACCATAATGGAAGAGCTCCCCCACCTGCTAATTGGCCAGTATAGGTCAATGCATCCCCAACGTCAATGTCAGAAAAGGTATTGTCAGCAAACTGGAAGTTGTACAGCTGATCCTCTGTCGCATTCTGATCAGAAATAGCATTAGCTACTGTCGGCGCATCATTGGCATTGGCAACGACGATGTTAAATGTATCAGTTACAGTTCCTCCATTTCCATCATTTGCAGTTACATCGATACTGACTGTGCCGACATGGGAATTTAAAGGAGTTCCGCTGAAAGTTCGGTTTGTTGAATTGAAGGACAGCCAAGCCGGTAAAGCTCCTCCACCGGAAAGTTGAGCAGAATAGCTTAAAACATCCCCGTCTTCATCCTGGAATGTATTCAGGGCAAATTGGAATGAATAAGCCTCGTCTTCTGTAGCACTCTGGTTAGGAATCAAATTGCTTACGACAGGAAATTCATTAACATCAGTGATACTTATACTAAATAGTAGTTCCAGAAACAATCCTCCGGCATCAGTCACACGAAC
This sequence comes from Algoriphagus locisalis, assembly GCF_900116615.1. GTDB lineage: Bacteria > Bacteroidota > Bacteroidia > Cytophagales > Cyclobacteriaceae > Algoriphagus > Algoriphagus locisalis. The sequence continues at coordinate 18,254 of NZ_FPBF01000015.1, read as the reverse complement.
CCGTACCGAGTAGGTGTTTTTGGTTTCAAAATCAAATACAGCTCCTGTCTGAAGCTCATCACCAACTAAACTAAAGGATCCATTATCCTCATCTCCCGCGCCTGTGGCAAATGAATAGGTGAAAGTCTCACCATTATTTGGATCAACTCCTGAAAAAGTCCCAACTGCTGTACCGACTGCCTCATTTTCAGCAACCGTATTGTTGTCCAGCAAGAGATCAGTTGGTAATTCATTAAACTCTTCGACAGATATCAGGAACTCTTTCTCAAAGGCCAATCCTGCGAAATCAGTAACTCTCACTCGGATTGAATAGCTATTTTTGACATCAAAATCAAAAACCTCTGCTGTACGCAGTTCATTTCCTGAAATACTGAAGGAACCATTGTCATCAGCTCCTGTACCTGGAACTAATGTAAAAGTAAACGTATCCCCTGTATCAGGATCTGTGGCAGATAATGTGCCTATTAAAGTCCCGATGGATTGGTTTTCTTCTACACTGGAATTATCCAGAAGTATATCGGTAGGAGCAGAATTTGAAGAATTGATAGTAATACTCACTGTACCCAACGCAACTGGAATTCCTCCTCCTTCCCCGCTATTTCCACCATCATTCGCAGAAACAGTAAGCAAGGCAGCATCATCCCCCAGAAGATCTTCAGGACCTGTATATTGAATGTTTGAAGAGGTATTCAAGTAAGAATCAATTGCAGACTGTGATCCGGTCAGGGTAATACTAGTTGTACCGGATCCCCCAACGATAACACCGCCTCCTGAAGTAGCCTGCAAAGTCCCAAGATCTACTTGCAGCGTAAGGGCAATAGGCAGTGTGCCAGCATCGACATCACTAAATGTGGCTGCCGACAAATCCAAATTACTAGCCGTATTTTCTGTAACTGTAAGGTCAGATGGCAATGAAACGAATGTCGGATCATCATTTACACTTGTAATGACAATGTTAATTTTCATGGTTGGCGATAACCTTCCTAACTCATCTTCCACAAAAATTTCTACTGATCTGGAATTGTCAGAATCTGCCCGACCAGGATCATCTCCATCATGCACATAGGTTATGGAATTCAATGCGGCACTTATCTGGGCAGCTGTTCCAGAGCCCGAGAGCGTGATCACATCACCAACTGTAGAAGCAGCGAAGGGAGTTGCGTCACCGACAGCTAAGATATCTCCTGCTATTGGATCAAGGAAAGTAACGACAGCCTCAGCGATATTCACTCCGTTGGTTAATACACTTATATCACCTCCACTTGAGAAGCTAATCGGAAGGTCATTTTCACGGTAATCAATCCTTCTGTCATCTCCAAGAAATGGGTTAAGTGTTCTGGTACTTGTATCAGTTGAAGTGTCTCCAGTATTGCCTGAAACATCACTAAGAGTAAAACTTAAAGTGACAGTGCCAGCCTTCAATCCACTTAGATTAATCCCTGTGATTTGTTCTGTTGCGCTGGCCACCGTACCAGTTCCCGTTACGTCAGTTCCTCCCCCTGAACTTGAAAAAGTATAATTATAAGTTGCGCCAATTTCAGCACCTGCAAAGGTGAAGCTCACCGCATTTTGGTTGCCGTTATCGATCAGATTCTGGTCGATTGTGGCCGTGTAGCCTGATGGTGCTTCTGTATCGTTGCAAAACTGGAAGTTATCTACATTCAGATAGACAAATGCTCCTCCTATGCTTATTTCAAGCTGATCAATGGGTTTAGTGGCATTATCGACTCCACCCTCAGTTGCAAAATCGAGTATGGTATAGCCACTGTTTGCAGATGGGGTTACATTGAACCCTGAAGTCTTGGTAATGGTATAAACTGTGGAGCCGGCCCGCTTCCCTACTAAGGTTAAGCTTCCTGTTCCAGTTGGAGTATTTCCGTCAACAAAAGACGATAAATAGAAAGCTATGGTATTGAGCAGGACCGTCCCACTGGATGAATTGATCGTGTACGTCCCTGTCCCTGTATTTTTTAAAACAAATCTTGATCCGCCGATACCAACGGTTGGAGTTTGAGTGTAGACTTCCAGATTTCCTGTAATTGAAAAATTATTCGTTCCCGTAGAAAAGGACTTACTTCCTACTGTTTCATTTTCAAAAGTTTCAATCAGACAAGGACTGACGAAATGTGACTGACCGGACGTAAAGGCTGGAGTTCCGGTATTCCCATTGGCATTGGTAATATTGGTGCCTGATTTTAAATCAAGCCGTATGCTTCCTTCTCCTGTTATCGAATTGACTGTCACCGAGTAGGTCGTACCTGAATCGGTAACAGAAGCAATGCTTCCATTTGCCGATCCAGTCTTGGTCAGAATAAAGTCATCTACGTTAACATTAAATGCGGTTTTACTAAAGTTAACTGTAAAACTAACGGATGGCACATTGGAAAGAGGGGTACCTGTTAGAAATATAGAAGTAACCTCCGATGGATCAGTATCTACAGGAACAAAAACAGGTCCATAGGTAAAATTATCTATCGCAACATAAATGTCTGTTGCTTCGATTCGAATTTCATCCACATCAAAAAAATCAGGATCGCTTGCGAAATCTTTTACCCCATTGAAAACAATCGGTTTGGCAGGTCCAGAAGGAGCCCCATTCTTGAAGCCACTAATGTTACCACTTTCGGATCCGAGTCCTCTTCGCTGGATATAAATACTCCTAAATTGAAATTCTCCTCCTCCATCCTTGGTGATTTTCCATTGAGTGAGACCATTTTCAGCCAGGTTGCCATCGACCAAAGCTGTAGAGCCGTTAAACTGAGAAAACCCAATATTATAACTACTATTGGCGATGGTAGCTGCAAATGTAAATCCTCCTACAGAAACGGACTTAACAGCACCAATACTCGGTGGATTTTCAAAATCAATCGTCGTCTGTGCAAATACCTTTTGAGGAGCAATAGAGCTCAAAAGGACAAGCAAAAAGATAAACAGGGGCGGAAATTTTTTCATAGAACTGGAGGTAAGCGGAATTCAATTGATAAAAAATTCCCTTGGAGTCATATTTCAATGAGCTCCAAGGAAAATCAAATTAGTCTCTTGGAGGAAAGATCCCCTGCAGGCAAATGATATAATTCATTGCCAAGTACGGCTGCATGTTACTATGAGGCTGACTTCCACCGGCCACGCCGATTGCCTGAGGATTCATCGCCGTACCTCCGGAGGTAGCATAACAATTAGTGGGATATACTGGACTGCTTCGGTCGATCTGGATCTGACCTCCCGCCGGGAAATTATTGGTTGCCGTGTTCACTGACCCAACGCCTGAACTTGCCTGGAGTGAATGCGTGTGTTGAGGGATTTCGGTTTGGTTCAGGGTGACATTCTCCTGACCCGCCATATCCCCCAATCTGTGGCTGCTCAGCCCAGGTCCCTGACCCGTTCCCAAGGGAACCCTTCCCATCAAATTAGGTAAGGCAAAAGTTGTCCGTCCATCTCCTCCGTAGGTAGTCCCCAGAATACTGAATAAGGCCGAATTTGATGAGATAGCCAAAAGCTGTCCATTACAAAAAGCCCAACCTCGCGGCGCAAAGGTTCCCGCAAACATTTTAACAATTCCAATGTACTCGTCCATAGTAATAAAATTTAAAGGTTAAGGTTTAGATAAAATATTTAGTTTGTATTTAAAAATTCAGATTTAGGAAGACCAAGCCAACAGCTCTACCTCTAACCCAACGGCACTATCTCTTCAAAAAAGATCCCTCGAACTACTATACTTTTTATTTGATCACAGATTTTCCCGTAATCGTAATCCACTGTTCTGAGTTCTTGTTTCAACTGCTCCTGAATTTCAATGTCAGTTTCAAAGACGTATTTCTCAAGTTCCCCTTTTCGATGATCCAGTAAGAAAAGTTGATTTTGAAGCTCAATAAGAAGGCTTTTTAATCCGGAATTTTGAAATTGAAAAAAATCCCCAAATCTCAACAAAGCCGTTCCGTGGGTACAGTAAATATTTTTAGCACGAATTTCGGCTGGACAAAGGACATTTCTTTTCCAAGAACTGTTAAAATCCTGAGAATCAGCAGAAAAACTAAATTCCTCGTGACGCATGCCACACTTATGAAAAATAAAATTATGCATAAAAATATACCTCCAAGGTAAAAGAAAAAACTAAAAAATTCAACTATACCCTAAATATTTTTAAAAAACATTACCCTAAAAATCAGAAAGTTGACTAAACCACTATTACTTTAAGTCAATAGGCTAAGATGCACCCTGCAAAAGTCGTTTTGAATCCTATCATTCCTGAGCCGACTCCCTTATTGCTTGGTGTTCTATTTCATGATTCAATTCAGCTCCTAAGAGAACGATAAAAGTGCTGATAAAAAGCCACAACATAAGAAAAATAACAGCTGAGATAGACCCATAAATTTCACCTAAATTCCAGAAGTTACGGATGTAAAAGGAAAATGCCCAGGAAGCCAGTAGCCATAAAGCGCTGGCTAAAATGGCACCCGGTATGCCCCACATAAAACCGGGACGCTTTCTTTTTGGTCCAAAATTATAAATCAGACCAATACTCCCCACCAGAATTACACCCATGACTAGCCACCGAGACCAACTTATCAGGCTTTCAATGTTATCAGGTAAACCTACTTTTTCGATGATTGCCGGGAATGCCACGATCAAAGCAGCACTGAGAATAATCAGGATGATAGCACCAAAGGTAAATAACAGGGTTAGTCCATTGTTTTTGATGATTCCCCGTTTACTTTCGGTCTCATAGGCAATATTTATTCCCCTAAACAAGGATTTTGTCCCAAGATTGCCAATCCAAATACCCAAGAGAATTCCGAAAAATGTACCCCAACCTAGCGGTTTACCCTCCGGTTTGATAAAGTTGTCCACCCGATATTGGAGGATTTCGTGGGTCTGCTCCGGCATCATCGAACTGATGTTAGACACCTGCTCCTCAATTTGCTGGGGATCCATTACAACTCCATAAATAGAAATAAGCGCCATAATCGCAGGAAAAATGGCTAAAAACCCGAAAAACCCCACTCCTGCCGAAATAATTACCACATTATTTTCTTCCGTACGTTCTTTTACTTTTACAAAAATGCGCTTCCATTCAGCGAACGATAGTTTAGAAATGCATTGGACCGTTTTGTGCATAATTTAAGCTACGGTAAAACCGTCGTCCAAGATACAGAATGCCCTTTTATACATGTAACTAATCCCTGCTTTCTTTTTTGACATAAGGAAACAATACTGGGATAGGTGGGGAACAAAAGAATGGCAACGTCTGTGCACTGTAAGCAGGAACTACCGCCGTTCGCACAAACTTCCGGAACTTAAAAAGTGAAGATTCGGATTCCAGAGCCTTAGAAAGTACCATAAGGCTTCTTTTATACATCAATACCTTTTTCTTTTGTTATTCCCCGGATTAGTCTAAATCTGTTATTCAGCTGCATACTCACTTCCAGCAATTCCTGAGTCATTTGAAAAATTCCTGTGTTCATTGGATTCTAGTTTCTCCCTGCATACCCCAACCCTACTTTTGAGCATCATTCTAACTAAAACAACGATGAACAAAGAACTTATCTTTCTCAGAACCTTCGCTGCCACCGCAGCAATCAGCTCCAGTTTGCTGTTTTTCTCCTCTTTCAAACCTTCAGGGAATCAAAAATTTGAGACAATTGATGTACAGCGTATCAATGTGGTAGAAGCAGACGGCACCATAAAACTCATTGTCACCAATGCCGGGCTTTTCCCAAATGGAGAAGACAAAATTAACGGAAGACCCACCAATACTGACCGAAAAAAGCGGGCAGGAATGCTGTTCTATAACGAAGATGGTATCGAGTGTGGGGGTTTTATCTATGACGGCGAAAAGAAGGAAAACGGACATAGTGCTGGCTTATCCCTTACATTTGACCAGTACGACGGAGACCAGGTGATGCAGCTACTGACGACAGATTCGCAGCGGGGCGATGAGCGATACGTGAGTTCCTCTCTGGTGTTCAATGACAGACCGGCAAAAGAATCCCAGCAAAAAACAGCGGAAATCATGAACGAACTGGCTGAACTCAGAAAAACTGATCCAGAGGCATTCAAAAGCAAATATGCCGACTATCAAGCGCAAGAATTGATCGGTGGGGCTCCTAGAATTATGCTCGGTAAATCAAGAAGTCAAAACAACGGTCTATTTTTGTTTGATGAGCAGGGAATGCCGCGGGCGATGTTCTACCTGGATAAGGACAACAATCCCAAACTGGAGGCTTATGATTCCGAAGGTAATATTACCAGCTCCTGGCCAGAAACAAATTAAGAGCTAATCTGTGGGCAATTGCCTATATTTTACACTTTATGAAAATTATTTTACAGCGTCTTCAGATCAACCCTAAATTTTTAGGGTTGATCTTTTTCTTCGCCTATCTGGACTCCATCAGAAGCAGGGTTTCTCCCGGTCAGTTGGTCGATTGGTACATATTGACTCCCGAATCTGCTGTCTTCTCACTAATCCAGGCATTGGTTATTTTCTTTATCCTGCAATTTTCATTCAGCTGGCTTCAGCTATCTCCACAGGTATCCATTCCATGGAAAAAATCTATGTTCAGTTTTGGGAAGGGATTGATCATTTTTCTGCTAGTATCCAATGCTTTTACCATGGCTCTTGCCTTGGCATTTGGTACCTGGGAAAGAAACTACCAAACATACATACAGCTCTCTGGCAATATCTCCAGAATCCTGGACTTTGTAATCTATGGTGGTTTCTATTTGGCGCTCTTGCTTTTCCAGCAATTCAAGTCCCATCAGCGTCAACTTAAGGACTATGAGGTAGCCTTGGCGCAATCAAAAATCACCCATCTCAAACAGCAACTGAATCCCCATTTCCTATTTAACAACCTGAATATTCTGGATCAATTGATCGAAGAAAACCCGAAGTCTGCCTCAGCTTTTCTGCACAATTTTTCAGAACTCTACAGGTATTCATTGAAAAATTCAGACTGTCAGCTGGTGACATGGCAAGAAGAGCTGGAATTTGCAGAGAGCTATTTCCAGCTCATCGCTGAAAAATTCGGAAAGGCCTATGAAATGAAAATCACACTAGATAACCCCCAAGGCAAGTTACCTCCCCTTACCCTGCAGTTACTTATTGAAAATGCAGTTTTCCACAATTATGGCACAGTAGAAAATCCGGTGAAAATCAACCTTACTCTTGGAGAGCGTTTAACGGTCAGCAATACCCGAATCCCATTCAAGAACCCTCGACACAAAGGCGGTAAGGGACTGGCAAATCTCCGGGAACAATACCGGATATTAAGTTCCAAACCTATCTTTGTAAGCGAAGAAAATGGCTTGTTCTCTGTAAGTATCCCCTTTATTCCATGATCAAAATACTACTCTTGGAAGATGAACTTCCTGCAAGAAAAAAAATAAAACGGTATTTGGATGAATTGCAGCTCGATGTGAAAGTCACCGCTGAAATCGAATCAGTCCAGGCTGGAATAGAATACCTGGAATCCTTGCCGGCACTTGATCTGATCATTTCCGATATAGAGCTTAGAGACGGTAATGCATTTGAAATCTTTCAGAACGTAACCTTTACCTGCCCCATTATTTTCACTACTGCTTATAACGAATTCTGGATGGAGGCCTTTGAAAGCAATGGAATTGCCTATTTATTGAAACCGTTCAGTTTGGAAAAATTTGAACATGCTTGGGCAAAATTTCAACTACTGACACAACAGCCTTCCAATGAGAAGCTTTGGTTCAAGCAGTTTGCAGCTCTTATTGAAGAAAAAAACCAAAGCAAAAAGGAATACAAATCCCGTTTTACTATCCCCACCACAAAGGGAAATTACTTTATATCCGTAGAGGAAATAGTGTATTTCTCGGCGGAGGATGGTTTAGTTTATGGGATTGAAAAATCAGGTAAAAAACACCTGATGAAGGAAACTACCCTGAAGGAAATAGAAAGCCGGATCGATCCAGACATTTTTTTCAGGATCAATCGAAGCCAACTTGTCAATAAAAAAACGGTAACCGGCACTGAGCGCTATACCAAAAACTCTATTGCCATTAAACTCGCCGGTGTAAGTCAATTGCTTGTATGCAGCCAAAGTCAGACACCTGAATTTTTGAACTGGATTGAAAAATAAACTGGATGAGGCAAAAGTTTTTTTATGAATTTGGAGCTCAATTTAAGTCACATCCACTTAGTTGATGTTTACCAAGTAATTTTTCAATTTCGGAACCTAATCCTGTCATTTCTTCCAGGCATGCATCATGACTGAGAATAAGAAATTATGAATTTTTTGTAGCGTTTTTGGGAACCCAGTCGTTCCTTATGTAACTAAACCACTACCATTTTGAATTATTCCATATCTGTGGTCCTGCCCAATTATAATGGCAAGGAGCTCTTAGATCGTTATTTACCTTTCACTTTTCAAGCGTTGGAAAACAGTAAATGTAAGTATGAGATCATTCTAGTGGATGATGCTTCACAGGATGATTCGGTCACATTTACTCAGGAAAACCATCCAACCATCACCATTATCCAAAATGCCCAGAACAAAGGCTTTTCCTTTTCCTGCAATCAAGGAATAATGGCAGCCAAACATGACCTGGTACTATTGATAAACTCTGATATAAAGCTGGCTCCTGATTATCTGGAAAAGCTCCTTCCCTACTTCAGAGATAGCAGTACATTCGGAGTGATGGGCAAAATCCTGGACAAATCAGGGGACCATGTAGAGGTAGCTGCTAAAATCCCAAGATTTAACGGGTACAAATTAAAATCCGACAAACAAGTATATCCTACCACTTCCTTAGCTGAAAAAATCCCAACCACTTTTCTTTCAGGGGCTAATTGCCTGCTTGACAGAAAGAAATTGCTTGAACTGGAAGGGTTTGATGAAATCTATTCACCCTTTTATGCAGAGGATCTGGATCTGTCCATTCGAGCGTGGAAACTGGGGTGGAACAGCTACTACGAACACGAAGCCACCTGTTTTCATTTAGGTTCCCACACCACCAAGAACTACTTCCAAAAGGCAAAAATCAAGGAAATCTACTTCCGAAACCGCATGCTGTTTCATGCCATTCATATGGACCGAAAGGATCTCAAACGCTGGAAGCTGTACATCCTCTGGGCAGAAGTAATCCCAAAGGTTTTACTAGGTCAATTTTGGATACTGAAATCCTATGCCGCATTTAAGGCCAACAAAAAGGAAATTCGCCAATCCAGAAAAAGAATACGAAATCTCATGATGAAAAACCGGGGTAAAAAAAGTCTTGCTGAGGTCACAACTACCATTCATAGCCTATTGCTAAACAAGGAATTAACTGCTTTATAAATCTACTATGCAAATCTACTGGCGATTACTATCCTTTGCCAAACCTATTGAAAAGTATGCAATCCCTTATGTGATATTTACCATTTTGGCGGTGGTTTTCAACACGCTGAATCTTGCATTACTAGCCCCATTACTCAGTACGCTTTTCAAGGAGGAAACTGCAGCTGTGATCAAGCCCGAATCATGGGTAGATATCATGGACTATTTTAGCTACTACGTTTACACTATCCAACAAACCTGGGGAGCCTATGAAGCCTTAAAATGGGTTTGCCTTTTCATCTTCCTATCTGTACTTCTCAGCAATACTTTCCGGTATATCTCCCAAAGAATAATTGAAAATCTACGGATTTACACCCTGCTCAACTTGAGAAAAACAGTGTTTAATCATGTGATGGACTTACATGTAGGCTATTTTAATCAACAGAGAAAGGGAAACATCATTGCTAAAATAACCTCCGATGTTCAGGTAGTGCAGTACTCAGTCACCAGTACGCTTCAGGTATTATTCAAAGAACCATTCCAATTAGTGGCTTACCTATTTATTCTGTTTGCCATTTCTTACAAGTTGACACTTTTTGCCATGCTGGTGATCCCTGTCTCCGCATTTGTCATTTCAAAAATCGTAAAGCGCCTGAAGGCTCAAGCCAAAGAAGCGCAGGAAAGATTTGGCCTGATGGTGAGTTACCTGGATGAGGCGCTTTCAGGAATTAAGATCATCAAAGCCTTTAATGCTACCGAGCGGATCAAAAACAGATTCCATCAGGAAAATATAACCTTCTCTGACTTGGGCAGAAAAATGTCATATCGACAGCAATTGGGATCTCCGGTTTCCGAGTTACTCGGGGTAGTTATGGTCATCATCATCGTACTCTATGGAGGGTCTCTGGTGATCGATAACCAATCTGAACTCAGTGCCTCGGCCTTTATTACCTACATCGCTATTTTCTCACAGATCATGCGTCCTGCCAAAGCAATCACAGAATCATTTAGTACCATTCATTCAGGGATTGCAGCTGGGGAAAGGGTACTGGAGCTAATCGATGAAAAACCCTTGATTAAAGATCAAGAGGAAGCTATTGTGATAAATAGCCTTAAAAATGGCATTGCTTTAAAAGAGGTAAGCTTCTCTTATGGTCATGAGAAAATCCTGAAAAATATAAGCATGGTGATTCCCAGAGGGTTTACTGTTGCTTTAGTAGGCCCTTCAGGAGGAGGCAAATCCACTTTGATGGATCTGATTCCAAGGTTTATTGACCCACAGGAAGGAAGTGTGTCCTTTGATGGAATTGATATCAGGAATATTTCCTCAGACTCCCTTAGATCCCTTATCGGTATAGTGAACCAAGAGTCCATTCTCTTCCATGATACCATAGCCAATAACATAGCTTTTGGAAATCCTGATGCAAGTATGGAAGAAATCCAGCTAGCTGCCAAAATCGCAAATGCACAGGACTTTATCCTACAAACACCAAAGGGATTTGAATCAAATATTGGAGATCGAGGCACCAAACTCTCCGGTGGTCAAAAGCAACGACTCTGCATTGCCAGAGCTGTATTGAAAAATCCCCCTATTCTACTTCTGGATGAAGCTACATCCGCTCTGGATACCGAATCAGAATTCCTGGTGCAGGATGCCCTCAATAAGTTGATGAAGAACCGCACTACACTGGTAATTGCGCATCGCCTGAGTACGATTCAAAATGCAGATCTGATCCTGGTTTTAGACCAAGGAAGGATCATAGAGCAAGGAACGCACTATGAATTACTGGTTCAAGAAGGGCTATACAGTAATCTTATTGACAAACAAAAATTCACTCAGGCATGAACAACTCCTCTCTACCCCTGATTTCTATTGCACTTTGCACTTATAATGGCTGCAAATACCTGCGCCCCCAATTGGAAAGTCTGGTCAACCAAACCTATCCTAATCTGGAAATTTCTATTTATGACGATTGTTCCACGGACGAAACGCCAAGTATAATCCAGGAATACGCTAAGAAATTCCCCCAGATCAAAGTGCACCAAAACCCTAGAAACCTAGGTTACCAGGAGAATTTTGCAGCAAATTTCAAGGCATGTAAAGGAGACCTTATCGCTCCATGCGATCAGGATGACATATGGGCGCTAAACAAAATTGAAAAGCTTTTTGATCTTCTCCAGGATCATATTCTGGTATATCATGATTCTGAATTGATAGATGAAGAGGGAAAAAGTTTGGGGATTAACATAAGTACCAGACTCAATTTCGTAAGCGGAAAAAACCCTAAAAACTTCCTGTTTTTCAATTGTGTTTCAGGGCATAGCATGCTTTTCAGTAGAGACCTACTGAAATACATTTTCCCATTTCCTAAAAAAGGTTTCTATGATCATTGGATGGTATTTGTCGCTTCACATTACGGAAGCATAGATTACCTAAGCGAATGTCTTGTGCAATACAGACAGCATCAGCAAAACCTTACAGACATCCTTGGAGCTAAGCGAAAGGAAACCAAACTTCAAACGACCATTTCGAGAATCCAGCGTGAAAATAATTGGTTGGAAATCTGTGCTGAATAGGAAGAGTACATAGAAGGTTTAGGATATACCACTATACTTTTTTCAGCCCCCCCTATGGGTACTTACATTAAGAGTCTGGTTCACAATTTTAAAACCATAACGCAAGAACACGCGCTTTTAGTTAGGTTCTTAGTTGCTTCCAATAGATCAATTACATCATGCTCAAAAAGATAAGTATACCGCTCATAACCCGAGTCCCAATTGAGCTGCACATCTTCAATTTGCCGTTTGAAGCAATAATTCTGAGTAGCTTACACTTTAAATATAGGTTTTGTATTGCATCGTTTCAAGATTGCAAAATTCACGCTCGGCCTATAATCATAAACTTTGCATAATTCACCGGTTTGGTCATCTGCCAATTCCTTCAAACGGCAGGCGATACTAAAGTAAATCTGAGAGTTTCAAAGGTCTGTTTCGATAGATCGTACTTCCCACGAATCCTAAAGATTAAGCAGGGCATTGAAAAAATCTCGGTAGACATTCTTTCCCTCTAAGATAACTATTCCATTAAATTTAGTGTAGAACCATTTTGAAACTATTTTAGCGAGGCATGGATCGATATAATTGCAATTATAATAAATCAAAAAAGCCGGGAAAGAAATACTGCCCCGGCCTTAAAGGAAATTAAGTGCCTCTATTACGGAAGTGCATAAAATTTAATCCCCAAATACTGATAACCACTAGCTACAGCATTATTTTTCTCATTAATATCAATAGTGTAAAGATGGTTTACTCTACTAGAACTCTCATGTTTGTAAAGTTCATATACTGGTTTTGCCCCATTTATATTACTTCCATAAGCGTAAAAGACAATACCTTGATTTACATATCCTGATGGAGTTGCTGGAATTGAATTCCCGTCTCCTTTAATATAATAATGATTTCGACCTTTAGATCCATAAAAACGGTATACAGGGAATGCCTGAGGAGCCTTATAGGACAGTGCGAAAAAAGCAGTACCTTCTTGTATATACCCTCCAAGGAGTTCATTTTGGGAATCTATAGTATATAAGTGATCTAAACGACTATGGTTATAATATCTAATTACTGAAATTTTTTCATCAAACATAGATATACTATTATTTACCAGATAGCTATCGATATAAGACTTAAGCGCATTTCGCTTAGTTATATCAGTAACAAAAAAATAAATGGGCACATACCCATTGTTAGGAACATCTATTAGAACATAATTGCTTTCGGTATGAGAAGCTTCCCATGGCCCTAAGTTCAATTGATTTATCGGTTGACCACTATTTAAATTGATTTCTCCAGAAATTATGCTAGCACTAGGATTACCTCCACGAGCTGTCCATTTTATTCTTCCATTTTTAATGGTTTGTAGTAAATTTTCGCTAAAATTTTGATTGCCACCAATGCCAACTAAAGAATCTACACCAAAATGAAGACCAATTTCAGCAACCTGTAGACGTTCAGTAGAATTGGTCTCTGCTTGATAACTAAGTTCGAAGGCTGCACCAATAACAACATCTACTAAAACATGAGTACCGTAATTTTGTACTATTTCTTGAGGTGTGTGTGAATTCACAAACGCTAAAAAGGTTGAATTTAAATAATTATTTCTAATGTTAATACTCTCGTTGGTATCAGGAGTACTAAAGCTCCCAATAATTCTGGCACTTTTCTTTCTATATGAGATTTGATGACTTCCATATATAAATTTGCTATTAAACTTATTTAAAATGTTTTTAGAATTTGAAAACTTTGAAGAAATCTTCTTTCCAAACAGTGCCAATTGCACATTAAGATCTTGCGAGCTAGTTATTTTAGATGAAAAATCATACGCATTTTCACCAAATTCAATATCATTTGTTTGCATATTGATTGGAGAAGTAAACAATAAGTTTACTGAATTATCAGATTCAAGAGCTGCAATATCTATTACTTGAGGTTTATTTGAGCTTCCGTCTTCAACTGCATGATTTTTTGTCACATCATACCCATGTCCTAATAAATTATAGTTACTATAACTTGAAGTTCTAAGATTAAAACCATTGCTGCTTAATTCTTCAAGATCAAAGAATTTTTCTTCTATTTCTTCATTAATTATTTTCTCAATTTTCTGTTGGCTAGGTTCATGTTCTACTGAACACGATACCAAAAATGTAAGAAATGCAAAAATGCATTGATAAAATACTTTTTTCATATTAAATATCTATTTTTTAATTAATTTTATAATTTTAAAGAAAAAAATTTAAAGTAACAAATAGTTCAAATAGATTTTGCTCGGATTTTTATTATGTGATTCTTGCAAAAGACAATATGATCTTTGTCTCAGTCGTATTCAGGAAAAATGACTGGGCAGCTTCAGGTGGCTTTGATGAACGCTTGATTTGGGGATGGGAAGACTGGGAGTTCTGGATCAGCCTGTTGAAAAACGGTGGTGAAGTGAAAAAGCTTTCTTGTGTGGGGTTTTACTATAGAATTCATTCGATTTCCCGTCGTAAAGCCGTAACCAAGCAGGATAAAAAGAGAACTATCAACTTGCTGAATGAGAAGCATACTGTTTTCCTTCAGCAGCAACTGGGTGGACCAATCCGGAACCCTAGAAGCTGGTCTAAGACCATTAATAAAGTTATGCCCTACCTTTCCCTCTTTTCGGGTTACCGTATCACAGAAAATTTACAATCACTCATATTTGAGAAGAAATAAAACGCAGCGCAGCGCTAAATATTCCTAATCTGAAGTGAAAAAATATGAATTTCCTTGATCCACTGGCACAACGGTCTTTGATCTACCTGTTTTATGGATGGTTATCCCTCAAACTGCATACAAAATGGCGTTCCAGTTGGAATTGCACTTATCCAAAATGGGGTGGCTATTCATTTTCTAAGCTATGAAGGTTCATTTCAGGCAGATGGCGGACAATTTCATCGTTTTTTTGAATTGTTAATCCGACCCAAACACCTTTCCGTTTAATGTATGAGTGCAGCAGGTGCAGAATGGTGTGAGATCTTTTGCCGTTAGAGCAGGATCAGTCAATTGTAAAATCCCATTTTCATCCACATACATGCCTGAGAAATAGGAAGACTCTCCCACCCGTACATAATCTTGTTTATCCTCGTCATTTATTGCCACCACCCAATATATAGGGTCGGTTTTATCAAGGCGGGATTCAGCTTCCCTGAAAACGGCCTCCCACTCCAAGCCTACCTTGGATAATAGAAACCTAAAGAGAGGGGTATAGTCAAGCCCTCTCTCTACTTTTCCATGCATGGATCCTTTGGTCACCTCGCGGGTTTCTCCTTTTTTGTTTCTGGAATTCTTGAAGTCACCTCCAAACTCATGGCGCACACCTCTAGCCTTGGTATTTACCTTTCTAAAAAGTGGTTTGATTTCTCTTTTCATTTACTCATTTAGCCCTTCATAAGGTGTCATCTACAGAGCAATCGTCTCTTCTCTATTTAGTTAAAGACAATATTTCAGGTAGATCAATCCCTTTATTTGCTCTTAATAAGTGCTCAAAATACAAAAAACCCCTTACCACATCACCACTTCCTGAGACTCAATCCTCACATTATCCCTGAAAATATTGAACACCGCTGTGAACTCATGGGTGTTTCCCGGAAGGTTGTAGCTGGTGGCATTGGGAAACTCGTACAGGTAACCTATTCTTAGCCGCTTGGTCAGTATTCCCATCTGGGCATTGGTCGCATAGTCTATCCGGTGTCCTATCCCCAACCATAGCCTATCCATCAGCAGAGCCTTAAAATTGAATTCAATATTGTCGTCCTGATTCTTCTGGGTACTGTACATCCCGTTTACGATCACTGCAACATTACTACTTACTGCACTTCGATAGCCAGCTTGGAAAATGGAGCTTGCCGGATATCCATCCATAAATTCATCTCCTGAGGTGATCTTTCCTCCATTCACACGGTGCATACCATAGGAAAAATAGTAATTGGCATGGGTCAGTGCGATGCCTAGATTGAAGTCCACCACATTCATATTCGAAAACTGACCGATGTGCTGTCCGAGCATTGGATCATTTTGCTCCTCTGTAGTCAGCGCATTGCCGTCTAAGCGGATATTCTGGTAATTCAGCCCAGCTCCCAGCCTTAGGTTGTGGGTCTCTGATAGTCTGATTCTGCTCGCATACCCTAGCGTAAGTTCAGTTTCCCGAAATGCCCCATAGGTATCATAAAGTAAATTAATAGAAACCGCATTCTTGCCCATTAGCGCAGGATCTTCCTCCCCTGCCAGTTCCCCAAAATCAAGCTCAGTGCTGAAGAAATAGGTTTTAGGTGCACCTTCGACCCCAGACCACTGGTTGCGGACAAAACCCCGCACCGTGGATCCTTCGTAACCCGTCAATCCAGGATTGTAATAGCTCTGGAAAAAATTAAAGTTTGAAATGAATTTTCTCGACTGTGAAAACCCAGGACTTAGCAACCCGATTACAAGGACAGCAGATAGCAGATATTTTATGTAGTCTCTCATTTGAAAGTTTAGGTTAAATCCGAAAAAGGGAAGCCGGGAATTAAAGCCGGCCTCCCTGCCTGATCTTATTCGTTTACTAGGTTTAACATTCCTCTTCTTATTTCTCCAGTCTCTCCTACTTCGATTACATATAGGTAAGCTCCCACAGGCATTACTTTGCCGTTGAAAACACCATCCCATCTGATATCTGGATTTTCGGTATAGAATAATCTGTCGCCGCCTATGGCAAAGACTGAAATTCTCACCCCGCCATAGTAGCGTAAGGCCGACATACCCCAGGTGTCATTCACTCCATCTCCGTTTGGTGTAAAGGAATTTGGAATAGGCAATTGCTCCAAAGGGGTACGCTCACGGATAATGCTGAACTCCTTTTCCAGGATATTGCCTGCCCTGTCTGACACGCTAAGCACAATGGTGAAGTCAGTTCTTCCTTCTGCCTGCTCTGCACTGCTCCAGAAGAGTATTCCGTCCAGAACTTCAAAGAATCCATTATCCTGAACTCCATCAGGAAGACTCAGTGAATGTTGATCGTCTGTAGGATCAACCACTGTGAATGCTCCGATTTCCTGGAAGAATTGATCAGGGATTCCTATGAAACTGTTTTCGCTCAAGGTCACATCCTGTGGAGCAGGCTTAGCCAGTACCGTGATTTCAAGTGTTGGCTGAAGTCCACTAGGATTGAATAATCCTGCAGGAAGTGCTACTATTCCGGTATAGCTGCCTGTTCCTGAACTCATAGGCTCATATTCGGCAAGATCCCAGGTAACCGCCTGATTGATGAATTCCCCGTTTGCGGTGATCATCACCACCTCTTCCGGAAGCTTTAGCTCATCTGTCATAGTCCCCCACTGGACATCAATGCTATGGCTTATAAAATCAACAACTGATCTATCTTCAACATAATCTGGAATCCCGTCTTCATCGATGTCAACGAAATCTGCTCCGTCGTTTAGATCGCTTCCCTGCTGCTCTTCCACATAGTCTGGCACATCATCCCCATCCGTATCCAGATAATCTCCGGCATGCACTGGATCAGTTCCCTTTCGATCTTCTACATAATCAGGAACATCATCTCCATCAGAATCTGCATAATCTGTTGGATCATCAGGATCAGTCCCTTCTTCCGCTTCGACATCATCCGGTACGCCATCACCATCCGTGTCGATACTGATTATTCTAAACTCAGCTCCGGTAAAGTTGATCATATAGTTGGCACCGGCGCTTAAGCTGCCCAACTGGATCAGGTAAGTACCAACATCCTCTCCAGCTCCCCTTGACAAGGCCCCTGTGATGATTGCCTCGCTATCCGAACCTTGAAGTCCTGATACCTGATAGGTCAATTCAGGATCCTCCATTCCGAACTCCTTGCCCTGTCCTGAATCCGCTTTCACCGTCAGGATGGCTTTGGTGATGCTCAGGTTTGCAGTGAATGATACGCCAGTGAAATTGGCTCCACTGATCGTTGCAGTCACTTCCTGAGATCCAACATCCGTTCTGGAATTGTTGCTATAGCTTACACTTGTACCGTCTGGAAGTGTTCCAGAAATCACCATCGACTTAGCCGTCCCATCATAAACGAAGCTGTCATCTGCAAATGTGATATCAATAACCGTAGCTGGGGTAACCGTCAAGTCGGCTGCCAATACCAAGCTGGTATAATTGTCTCCGGTAATCGTTGCAGTCACTTCCTGAGATCCCACATCCGTTCTGGAATTGTTGCTATAGCTTACGCTTGTACCTTCTGGAAGTATTCCAGAAATCACCAGTGACTTAGCAGTCCCATCGTAAACGAAGCTGTCATCTGCAAACGTGATATCAGCAACCGTAGCTGGGGTAACCGTCAAGTCAGCGGTCAATACCAACGTAGTGAAGTTATCACCCGTGATTGTTGCCGTCACTTCCTGGGTTCCAACATCTGTTCTTCCGTTGTTT
>NZ_FPBF01000007.1 GCF_900116615.1 Algoriphagus locisalis | reverse complement strand
GGATCTCAGGAAGTGACTGCAACGATTACCGGAGACAATTATACCAGCTTGGTATTGACTGCTGATCTAGAGGTTACCCCAGCTACGGTTACTGATATCACATTTGCAGATGACAGCTTCGTTTACGATGGTACGGCTAAGTCACTGGTCATTGCTGGAACACTTCCAGAAGGTACAAGCGTAAGCTATAGCAACAATTCCAGAACGGATGTGGGATCTCAGGAAGTGACTGCGACGATTACCGGAGACAATTATACCAGCTTGGTATTGACTGCTGACCTGACGATCACACCTGCTACGATTACAGGAGTTACTTTCGAGAATGGAAGCTTTGTATTTGATGGAACTGAAAAGTCGCTTGCCATAACAGGAATACTTTCTGATGGTACAAGTGTAAGCTATGCTAGCAACAGCAGAACTAATGTTGGTACCCAGGAAGTGACCGCGACGATTACTGGTTCCAACTACAATACACTGGTGTTGACAGCTGATCTGACGATTACACCTGCTGATATCACAGGCATTACTTTAGAAGATGGAAGCTTTGTGTACGACGGAACTGCGAAGGCTCTTGCCATCTCTGGGACACTTCCTGATGGAACTTCGGTGGCCTATTCAGACAACAGCAGAACAGATGTGGGGAGCCAGGAAGTAACTGCAACCATCACAGGTAGCAACCATACCACCTTGGTATTGACTGCTGATCTGACTATCACCCCAGCTACGGTTACTGATATCACGTTTGAAGATGAAAGCTTTGTTTATGATGGTACGGCTAAGTCACTGGTGATTGCTGGAATACTTCCAGAAGGTACAAGCGTAAGCTATAGCAACAATTTCAGAACGGATGTGGGTACACAGGAAGTTACGGCAACGATCACAGGTTCTAACTACAATACACAGGTATTGACTGCTGATCTGACAATTACACCGGCAGAAGTTGACGGAGTCATATTCGAAGATGCTAGCTTTGTATTTGACGGCATTGCCAAGTCGCTAGCCATAACAGGAACCCTTCCAGACGGGACTTCGGTAGCCTATACCAACAACAGCAGAACGGATG
Organism: Algoriphagus locisalis; assembly: GCF_900116615.1. Classification (GTDB taxonomy): domain Bacteria; phylum Bacteroidota; class Bacteroidia; order Cytophagales; family Cyclobacteriaceae; genus Algoriphagus; species Algoriphagus locisalis. The sequence continues at coordinate 340,508 of NZ_FPBF01000007.1, read as the reverse complement.
TGGGTACACAGCAAGTGACGGCAACGATCACTGGTTCTAACTACAATACATTAGAACTGACCGCAGATCTGACGATCACTCCGGCAGACATTACTGGAATCAGCTTCGATGATGCGAGTTTTGTCTTTGACGGTACAGTGAAGACTCTTGTGATTATAGGTACTTTACCAGAAGGTACAAGTGTAAGCTATGCTAACAACAGCAGAACCGATGTAGGATCCCAAGAAGTGACTGCAACAATCACGGGAGATAACTACACCACCTTGGTATTGACTGCTGATCTGACAATCACACCTGCAACAATTAGAGGTATCACATTCGAAGACGAAAGCTTTGTCTATGACGGAACAGCCAAGTCTCTTGCTATCTCAGGAACACTTCCTGAAGGTACAACTGTAAACTATACTGACAACAGCTGGACGGATGTGGGTCGACAAGAGGTTACGGCAACGATTAGTGGGGCGAACTATACCACGCTGGCATTGACTGCGGATCTAAGTGTGACACAGGCTACCTTGAAGATTATGATGGATGAGGGTCTAAACAAGGTGGTTGGAGAAGCGGATCCCGAACTGACATATACTGCGGCAGGTTTTGCTATGGGTGAGGACGAGGGGATTCTTGGTGGTTCGCCTGAGAGAGAATCCGGTGAGGAAGTTGGTACCTATGCCATAGGAATAGGCAGCTTAACTACAGGGGATAATTATACAATCGACTTTGTGGGAGCTGAATTTGAGATCCTGATGGCGGAAGTGGATGAACCAGACACAATCACCGGCTTTGTAGCCCAAAGTCTGGAAGTTCTCTGGGGTACACCAGAGACGGAGTTGAATTTGCCTGTTGAAACTGTGGTGATCACCTCAGCGGGAGAGTTTGTTAATCTTGCTGTGGAATGGGATCTGATGGGATATGAGCCTTTGGAAGCTGGTATTAGCAGCTATTTTGGAGTAATAGAAATCCCATCCGGTCTGATCAATCCTGATGAACTTCAACCAACACTGGAAATCACGGTATTTGCTAAGCCTGCACCGGAAGATATTATACTTAGCGCAAACAGTTTTGTTGCTGCTCCTGATCAATTCTTCCAGGAGATCGGGGCATTCACAGTGATTGATCCTACTGATAACGTCCATACCCTAAGTCTTCCTGATGGAGTTCAGGACAATGGATACTTCGAAGTACTTGATGGTATTTTATTCTGGAGCAGTGGAGAACAGGCAGAAGGCAGAACGGACTTTACGATTCTGTTGAGAGTAACGGATAGAGTAGGCAATGTGCTGGAGAAAGACTTCCAGATTACCCGTGAGAGAACCCCGCTGGAACAGTTGGAAATAGCCAATACTTTTACGCCTAACGGTGATGGAATAAACGATACCTGGGGTGTGCCGGCATTGCGATACTATTCCGGAGTAAGGATTTCGGTATTTGCCGTGGGCGGGGACAGAATGTTCTACACAGAGGATGCAGATGTGAGATGGGACGGTGTATTCAACAGCAAAGAGATGCCGGTTGGAGCTTACCTGTATGTGATCGAAGTGGGAGAAACAGGAGAAGTGAAACGTGGAATGCTTAACCTTCTCAGTAAATAAACAGCTGCTTGGAATTGGAGGTCGGTGAATAACCACCGGCTTCCCTTTTTTAGGATTTTAATTAATTTTCAGATGACACAATATATAAAACACCTAATTACTGCAGTGCTTTTCATTGCATCAGTCGGCTCTTCCTATTCCCAGTCGAGGAAATATATTTCCAGCTTTGACTTTTTCCAGAGCTATTACAATCCTGGGTTGACGGGTTACGAAGGATCCACGGTGAGGGGTTTTGTCCGCAACCAGTGGTCTGGGGTGGAAGGGGCTCCAAAAACCTATTTCTTCAGCACTGAGCTGGACTTTGGGGAACTGGCAGGGGAGGAGGATCCGGCTTTGATGGGGAAAAATGCTGTCTCTGTGAATCTGCTGTACGATACTTACGGAGCGTTTCGGGAGACGGAACTGACGGTAGGCTACGCGAGCAGAATCAGGCTGACAGAAAATCATAACCTCAGACTGGGAGCAGGGCTGAACTACCAAAGCATCCGGTTGGATGGCAATGCCCTGACTACAGAAGAACAGAATGATCCTACGCTTGGACAGTACATCGGGCAGTTTTCAAATATGAATGTGATTGACTTCAATCTGGGCATAGCCCTGACACATGCCAACTATTATTTCTCCTATGGGATCCACCGGGTGAACGGCGGTAAAATCACTTCGGGTGATGAGTTTATGGATGCCTATCCTGCAAGCTCCATCTTCCAGGCTGGCTACCGAAGTGCAGTGAGTGATAATCTGGCGGTGATTGTAAACGGGATGTACAGCACCCAGAAAAACCAGGATGACAACATTGAGTTTAACATCAAAGCTCTGCTTATGGATAGACTTTGGTTTGGGTTAGGACACCGGATAGACTATGCGACCAATGCCCAACTGGGAATACTGACCAAGCGCTTGAGGATAGGCTACCTGTACGAGTTTCCCAATGCCACCAGCTACAACCTTCCGGGCAACACCCATGAGTTCACAGCGGTGTTCAATATTTTCAGGGATAATGTGAGGACCGAGTCTCAGGAAGTGGTGATGTGGTAGGCTTATTGCAAATGATTTGAAGCTTTTAATCTAATAACAGCCTCTTGTTTTCAAGCCAAAAGCCTAATTACTTGTGGGATCAGGCAACTGTAAGCCAGAAGTAAGATGTCCTGTCTGGACCGAAAATGCAGTATCATCTTTATTTAGCAACGCTATTGTGGTTATATAACTAGTATAGAATAAATCTTTCAGGTAACTGGCTGGATTTCGGAGAGAACTTGGTTTCATTGTGCTATAATCAACTGATAAAAAGCGTAATAATTTATATTTTTTAAGCTGTACTGAAGGTCCCAAGTATTATAGAACAATTACTAGGATTTTAATCGGAGGATATCGAAGGTTTTAAACCGGAGACTGGCTCAGAACTCTTTTATGAAAAGTAGTCTTAGAAAGTCCCTATAAAAACTCCATTAAATCAGCATTAAGCGAATTGACTCTCATCTCATTTAATGGCTTATGGATAAAATCCCGAACCCTCGCATATGTTTTGGAGCGTTTTATATCCAATTCGGAAATCGATGAACTGTGCATATAAACTTGTATATTTTGCTCAGGATCAAGTATGTCCAATTCTTCCAGGACTGCCCAACCGTCTAGAATTGGCATATTGATGTCAAGAAGTATAACGATTACTTCAGAGGTGATATTACTTTCAATATGCTTTTGAATTATGTTCAATCCTTCTACTGGGTTGCTGATTACCTCCACTTGGTAGGGAAGTTTTGAAGGAAGGAATTTTCTTAAACTTTTATTTGCGATCATCAGACAGAGTGCATCGTCATCGATGATCAATAGCTTAATTTTTTTCATCGGGTAACTCAATAACAAACGTGCTTCCCTGTCCGGAGGTTGATTCCAAATGTATTGAGCCACCTAACGCCAGTACTCTCATCTTTGACAAGTATAAACCGGTTCCTTTGTGCTTTGGTGTTGCGTCTAGGGTTTGGTAAAGTTTAAAAATGCTGTCTTTATGGATCGCCATGTCAATACCCTTCCCATTATCTGATACGGTTATGTTCACTTTTCCCGAGGCTCGACGCATTGCTATAGACAGATGCAGGGGTTCGGTCATTTTGCGGAAGCGGATGGCATTTGAAATTAATTCCCTAAGCACAAAATGCAGGTATCTTTTGACTGAAACTATTGGATTTTCAACCGGGATATCAATTGCAACCACTATGGAATGACTAAGAATGTCTTCGATAAATTCCATAATCAGAGCATCTACTAAATCCTGAAGATTTACTTCTTCATATTCTAGGTTCTTGTTGTTCTGGATATGAAGCACAGAGGATACTATGGCGGTTATCTCGTTTAGGTTTTGGACGGTTTGATCCAGGTAGTTGAAATAATCCATTTTTTCCTCTGCGGTTTTCATAAGACCCATGAGGTTTAAGAGGCCTTGGAGATTGGCTACTTGGGAGCGCACATTGTGGTTGAGGACTTCGCTAAGCTCTACCAACTGCTCATTATGTAGCGTAATTTCATCCAACAGGCCTAAGAGTTTTTCCTTACTTTCCTGAAGTTCTGTAATATCAACTCCTATAAACAGAATTCCAGGTGCTTTCCCTGCGCTATCACCTATGGTGGAGCAATCCCATCTGGTAATCCTGTTTTTCCCACTTGTATCTTTCCTGTCCAGCATAATCGGAAATGAAGATCCGGGAGACTGCAAACATTCTTGAATTACCTTTTGTATTTTTACTCTGTTTTTGGGTTGGTACTTTAGTAGTTCATTTTCATAAGGATCTTTACCTGATGGTTCATTCGTACCAAAAACTGATCTGAATTGCTTGTTTGAATACATTAGCTCTCCATCTGGGGCTAACTGAAAGATAAATACATGGGAATTATTGACCAGAGATTTATAAAAATCCACCTGCTGTTGCACATCTGCTTTCAGTAAGGAAAGCATGTCCAGATTGGCTTTGTCTTCGGTGATATCCTGAATAGTCCCGACCAATCGCTCACACTTTTGGTTTATAAATATCGGCTTGGCTTTGATTCGAACTGTTTTGTTTAAGGTCTTACCTAGTATATACTCATAATCACCGGAATACATTTTTTTTGATTCCAAAGCTTGTTTAATTCCGTTCTTCAATTCATCGTACTCTTTCACACGCTTATTCAAGTGCAGAAAAGGCAAGGAAAAGGCTGGTTTTGGCGCTATATTTAATATTTTACATGCGTTACCGGTGAATTTTACGTTCTGTTTGGCCAACTCAAACTGCCAGCCTCCAATCCCGGATAGGGATTCTACTTCCTGAATGAATACTTTTTTTTGGTTGTCCTGTTCTGCCAATTCCAAGAAATTTGTTTCATCTTTCAGCACAACAAAAATAGCATCACCGCTGCGGTGGTAAATCATATGGATATGATGAATTTTTGGAAGGGAAAAGTTTAACTGGTATAATTTAGAATGCCTTGAGATCTCTGGGTTGTCTATTAGTTTCTTGATGTCATTGATCAATTTCAATACACCGTTATTAGCATTGAAATGCTTGCAAAATATCGGGTTGACAAGGTCATGGAATTTTGGGGTCCAGTCTTTTTTGATATTCAGGATCCGGTTATTTTCAGGATTCCATTGGAGCTCGTTGGTTGCGGTATTTGCGTAGAAACCACCGAATTCTTCAACAGGTGAGGTCTTTTTAATAATAAAGGACTCTTTGCCAAAATCATGAGCTAGCTCTTCCCGCTCAGTCAATTCATTTTTGATGAGCTGACCAATTTGATCCGCAGTAGAAGAGAGTGCCTTGAGTTGCTTTTGATTTGGTTTCAATGGCTCCGTCCCAAATACACAGAGTACTCCAAACGGTAAAGAATCCTCAAGGTATAGCTGGGCAGCAGCAAAAAATTCCAGTCCATAAATCGTGTGAAGTGGGTGATTGCAATAGATTTCATCACCGCTTAAATGTTCAATTATCAGGTGCTTGTTACCACTCTTCAAGAGCTCTCTGGACAAAGATTGGTCGGGCTCTATTTCATTGATGAGAATACCATACTTGGATTTAAACCAGACCCTGTTTTCAGTTACGATTGAAAGGGTGGCTCCTAGAACGCCAAATTGATTTGCAATTGATTTTGTAAGCTGATCAATTCCCAACTCCTGGATTTTTTCCAATAGCTGTTGCTTTTCAATCAGCGCATCTCTTTCGTGTTCTGGAAGCATGATGAATTAAATAATAGTTATATTATAGGAGGTTTATTGCTTTTTAATACCATTGCCCACACGGATTTCTGGTTAGCAAAAGTGCTTAAGTTACTAAGGGAACTTTTGAAGGATTAATGGGAAACTTTCTCCTGCTAAAGAAAAGTATTATAATACCAAGGGAAGTTAAATTCTTTTCTGAATATTATATGTTAATTACCTGCCGCGTGTACAATTTTTCGAATTTAATAAAAATATTTTGTCCCCATATTTGTGGTGTATAAAATAGGTATTTCTACGTATAAGCAGTAGGTTTTTTAAATGGCAAAAACTTATGTTTTTAATACAATATATGTTATATAAAAGTATAATACTATAACGGATTATTTGTATTAAACTGTTGAAAATGAGCTTTTTGTATGGATTATGATGAAGTTATTGTACTTTAGGTTTTTGCAAGTGGATACTACCATGGTTGTGGTGAGGAGCACAGGGAATAGATTTTCATTTAATCCTAAAAATATTTATTTAAAAACTATTAAAGCCAAATAAGTCCCTAGTGGAATAAAGTCGGTATCGGTTACAATCAGCATCCAGGAAAACGTAATAAGTATAGATCTACCATCTACATTGTACTCACCTACCGGTAGAATGATGGAAGGTTTCATCGGATACCTCAGGAAAGTATGTTCCTAGTGGAGGAAGTTCTCCTGCACGAACCTCAGCTGTAATAGGGTGAAATTTCTAAGTAAGGCCCGGTGTAACAGCCGGTTTTTTTATGCGTTGACTTTTTAAGGCTTCAGGTTAAGCTTGTGAAAAGGGATGATAAGGAGTAGTTCTTATTATTTCGGTACAAAGATCGGTGCTACGGTCGGGGCGTTCAGCAGCGTTCGGCATAAAGCCGCTGCGCTATTTATTCCGTTGCCTGCTTCCTTGCTCCCGGATCACCTGATTACGGCATCCTAAATAATTTCTAACTTAAATGAATGCATTATGGAAGCTGTAAATCAAATCATCAATCTCAGTGAGGTAGCAGAAATCACGCTTGGCTATAAACCAAAAGTGAAATCAAACCAACGTCCAAAAGTGGGATGCTCCAGAGAGGTTTATGAGGTCTTATATGATTTTTGGGATAAAGACACGTTGGAGCTGGCTGAACATTTTCAGGTCATGTTGTTAAATAGAGCAAATAGGGTACTGGGGATTTGTACGATATCCAAAGGTGGAACGGCCGGTACTGTGGTAGATGCCAAGCTGGTTTTCGGTGCGGCTCTGAAAGGATGTGCCCAGTCGATTATATTAAGTCACAATCATCCGTCCGGTAATCTGATGCCTTCCGAACAGGATAAACGGCTGACGGCTAACCTGGTGAATATTGGTAAAGCCTTGGATCTGCCTATTCTGGACCATTTAATCGTCACTGAAGATGGGTATTATTCTTTTGCAGATGAAGGGGAGCTTTAAGCTTCCTTTTTTATTGATTTAGAATGAATTCCGAATGGCATTGTGTTAAACTCATTGGAGAATGTGAATCAATTTTTGATAGTATGCTGTCCACCTGCTCTATGATGAGAAGCACCATTACGTGTTTTAGAAATTTTTAGAACTCAAGAGACTAGGACTTATTAAGTATAAAGTAGACGAACCCGGACACGCAAAAGGTTGATTGGATGATCGCAAAATGGATGCAAAAGCCTTTCATTCTTTAATTGCAATGTTTCCCCGAGCTATAATCAAGGATCGGAAGGCCTGGAAGCTTTGGATAAATTGAAAAAATCAAAGTCTGACTAAAACTCAGTGCCCAGACAGACCGGGATGTACATTTTAAGAGGGTATAACTTTACTGCACGTGCTACCATATCACATGACAGGTTAGTTGTATGTGAAGCAATTTTAGGGTTTAAGGAATGCTGGAGCAAATCAAAACTTTGTGCCCTATCGACTTAGGTTATCCCTCATTTAATAGTACGCTGAATTCAATTTCGAATTCTTGTCCAAGCATATTTGAATAGTCTTTGCAGAATTGGTTGTAAGCTGACAAGGCCTGCCCTTTTTTGCCAAGTTTGAAAAGTGAGAGACATTTCATCTTCAGTGCCTCATCATTTAATGGATCTAATTTTAGGATCGAATCTGAGATCCTTGTGATTTGCTGGTGATCTTGGGTGCGATGAATCATAATCATCAAAGCATCTAAAAGTTGAGCGGTAAAGTCAGCTTTGAACTGGTCCATCCAATCCGTTTGTACACTTGGACAGATGCTTCCTTCAGCTGAATTTCTCAGTAATCGATTTGCTTCGACTTCAGTAAGTTTTAGGTTGGATTTAAGTTTCTGGACTAATTTCAGGGAATCCAATACATCAGAATAAACAGTTTGGTCATGTTCTATTTTCCAGAAAGTATTGTCATGGGTCAGGTGTAGGTTTGAGGATAGCTTTTCAAGAAGTAATCGGATCTTACTAATATTGACATTTCGGTTGTTTCTGGCACTGGTGGCTGATTTATCACTCCATAATAACTCTGTCAGCAATTCAGATGATATGCCTTTTTTATCCAAAATGCTTGAAAGATAGATCAATAGAAAAAGTTGTTTAAGGGTGGGGGTAAACTGGCCAGTGATGTCTGTTCCTGAACTGTCATAGATCTGTAATCCTCCCATTAGGATGATGGAAGCGGTTTTATTTTCCTGTAAACCGAGTAATTCAGTTGTGGGGGGTAATGGATTATCGTCGGTAGAGTTTAAAGGATTAGGTTGTTTTCTATATTTCCGATAAGCTATAATGCCTGCAATGATAAGTACTGCCACAATAAAAATGTAAAGCAGTCTAGTAATTCCGGTACTTCCTTTCGCAATCTGAGTGGCTTCGCTTTTTAACAGCGGAGGATAGGCGTGTTGGAATATTTCAACCAAGCTATCAGATTGGGTTATTGCAATGAGCGTTGACTTCGAGGTGTTTAAAAATAAACCCGCCCAGCTTTTGGTGTCAAGAAAATTGTATGGGATAGAGTCCTCATAAACTCTGAATAACTCTTTTGAAATGCCTATCTCTGCGAGCTGCAGATGCGTATTGTAATTGATGTTATTATGGATTAGCGTATAGAAACTTGATTTATCTTCTGATAAAATAGCGTTTGCTACAGGCGTAAAAGGAGGGACATTGTCCTTTAGTTCACGGATTTTCTCAATGTTTTTGCTTTGGAGATCCAGGGAATAAAGATCATAATAATGCTGGGGATTTATTCCTTGATTTCCGGAAGGACTTCCGTACCCGCCAAAAATCAAAACTTTTTGATCATCTAGCCAGCCCATGGAACTTAGATATCTAGGTGGAACTTGGCTGGATTTGTTTATAGAATCCCAGCTGTTTGCCCCATCTTTCAATGTCATCAAGTTTGACTTGTAGGTATAATGCCCATAGCCTCCGAAAGTCATAATTTCGTTCTCAGGAGCATTGTACAGACGGATATGATGCCATAAATCGGGCTCAGGACAGGTGTCGGGGGCTGCTGTCCATTTAAAGGTTTTAAGGTCCAGCTTATTAATGGCTACCGTATCAAAAGAGTAGGACCAAATTTCTCGGGTCAGGGAATTATATACTAGGTTATTATCCAGGCAGGGGAAGGGATTTCCGTATTGATAAGAAAACGTAGCTATCTCCCCGCTTGTGGTATTGTATAACTTCAATTGGTCTAACCCCACAATAAAGATAGAATCTGAAGACGGAGTGCTTGTAATTCCCAGGATTCCAGGCATTACTATTTTTTTGTTTTTACGCCAATAGATATGCTTATCTATCTCCCAGTTGGCAAATCTTACCTCTGCTTCATACGTTTTTACTTCATCGTAAACCAGGCCATTCCCATGCTTTTTTAACTCCCAATTTCTTAGCAAGACATCTGCGTCATGTATTCTAATGTTTTTCAGAGTCATCGGACACACATCACTGTTGAGCATTTCGGGGACTTTACTCGATCCAAAGACAAGCTGAAAATCTTTCAATTTAGTGAAGTCCTTAAGGGTTGTTTTTTTCTCAATTCCATTAATGCTTAGTGAGAATTCTCCTAATTCCGGAGTATAGACCAGTTTGATTTTTACCCATTCGTTGTAAATGGCCCCACCAAGGTCTTTCCAATAAAAGGACAGGACAGATTGGTCTCCCACTACAAGCCAAAAATTTTCGGTTTCAGAAGCCAAATTTGAAACCAGGTCTATAGGAACGGACTCCTTGCCGAGCATTTTAAAAATATAGCCGTAGTAGCCATCTCCTGGCCTGAATCGAATGTCAAAATCCAAAATGAGTTTTTCCTTAATAGAAAGTGGCTCATTTGGTGTTAAATCTAAAGAAGTTCTTTCATCCTGAATTACCTCATGGGAATTAAAGTGCAGCCCCGAGTTCAATCCAGTCTGTGCTTCGGCACCTATCCAAAAAAGCTGGCTAACTAGGAAAAGTAAAAGGAACTTGATTTTGCTCACGTACATTTATGCTTTTAATCTATCTCCATGTGGAGAAATTTGGGTTATTGTCCTTACAGTGTTACACCAATATAAACCTAGAAAAGAATTATAGTGCGAGCTATTATTTGACATAGGAATTTTAAGTGTTGAGTGTTTTTACCCGATAGCGATACTTCAAAGTCTAAAAACTAAACTAAGTAATTTTATTGGGCCTGAAATTCTTCTCTTCCAAATAGAGAGATTATTGCCGGACTTTTAATTTTTTTTTGAGATTGTTTCATTTTTTTTTGGCTGTTAAGCGATTATTAATTCCAAATTAATTGCCCTGTTCTTCATTTAGGACAGTTTTTGATTCTAACCATTAACTGAACCCAAAATGAAAAATCTACACTTCACAAATTCTCTGGAGAGTTATCTCCTGCTTTTTTGCCACCTGTCACTATTAAATGTCGCTCATTTTAGGAAAAGGCGAATACTGTTTTTTTAAGTAATCAGGAGGCTTTATTCAGCCATCAGATCGGGGTGATTGTTCAATGGGTTATACCTATGACCCTCAACTTTATTTATAATCTAACTCTAAAACTAAAACCCAATGCCAATGAAACATGATTTTTACATAATTATTCCTTATCGATCGCTCCATTCTGAGTGGTTTTTCTTTAACAATTCCCAATCCTAATCTAAACAACATGAAAAAAAACAGACCTCTTATCAGGAGGGAACTCATGCAATACTACCTGGCTGTAGTTTTGACTTTGATAATCCCTTTTATTGCGAATGCTCAAACAGATCCCGTTCAGAAAAAACAAATATCGGGTAAAGTGTTAGATGTCAAACAGGTACCGGTTCCCGGTGTAACCGTACTTCTGCAAGGTACAACTACAGGTACGGTGACTGACATAGATGGGTCATTTCAACTATTGGTACCTGTAGAAGGTGCTGTGCTGGATTTCAGCTTTATTGGTTTTAAGAAACAGAGTATTTTAGTAGGTAACCAAAGCGAAGTCACCGTTACTATTGAAGAAGATATTGCGGGGCTGGAAGAAGTTGTGGTAATTGGTTATGGTACCCAAAAGAAAGAATCTTTGACTAGCGCGATCAGTAATATTGGCGCAGAGGAGATTCAGACTACCACGAGTTCCAGCTTGGCCCAAAAACTCCAAGGGAAAGTGCCTGGTCTTCAGATTCGTCAGAATTCCGGTCAGCCCGGAGAGTTCAATACCTCAATCAATATACGGGGCTTTGGTGGGGCACCTCTCTATGTAATTGATGGAATTCCAAGAGATGGAGGAAGTGAGTTTCAACGTTTGAATCCAGATGATATAGAAAGTATCTCCGTATTAAAGGATGCTTCAGCAGCAATTTACGGTGTTCGCGCAGCAAACGGTGTAATAATCGTCACAACCAAAAAAGGCACCGCCGGGGTTACAAAATTCAATTACAATGGCACGGTTGGCTTCCAGACTCCTACGGGAGTACCTGAAATGGCTTCTGCATCTCAATGGGCTCAAATGAGAAATGATGCGGCACTTTTGGGTACCGGTGCTCCATTCTATTCCGAGGAAATTCTCAATAACTACATCAACGGAGCTCCAGGTTACGAATCTACCAATTGGTATAATGAAACCCTGAAGGATAAAGCTTGGCAGTACCAGCAGAATTTAAGTGCCAGTGGTGGGAATGAAAGTGTGAATTACTTTCTAAGTGGTGGATATTACAATGAACAAGGCCTACTTCAATCCAACGATATCAAGTATAAGCGTTATACGCTACGATCAAACATAACGGCTAAACTTTCAAAAAATCTGGAAACGCAGGTTTTTATAGCTGGGAAAATAGACAAGCGATCAGATCCAGGTGAGAATTTCTTTAACATTTTCAAAGGAACACGGACAACATTGCCTATCGAACAGCCATTTGCCAATGGAAATCCTCAGTACCCTTCCAGCGTAGGTTCTGGTCAAAACCCCGTTGCACTTGCAAACAGAGAGCTGACAGGTTATAATGAAACCACCGATAAAAACATTCAATCCTCAGTTTCTTTAAACTATAAGGCTCCTTTTTTGGAGGGATTAGCCTTCAAAGGCTTAGTGGCCTATGACTTCACTGCAAATCTGAACAAGAACCTGTCAAAAGCATACAATCTATACAACTATGATTCTAATGAGGATAGTTATGTAGTACAGAAGCAGCGGGATGGAAACGCTAATATTTCCAACAGAAGCTCTGATTTCAACAGAATTACGTTACAGGCTCAGGCGTCTTACAATACCAAAATCAATGAAGATCATAACCTGGGTGGTGTATTGGTGTTTGAGCAGCAACAAACCTGGTCAAGATGGGTTTCGGCGCTTCGTTACTATGATTTTTATACGACTGATCAGATCAACTTTGCAGGCTTGAACAATCAGCAGGCTGGAGGGCTGGAAGAGCAGACCGCACGGGTTTCTTTTGTAGGAAGGTTCAATTACGATTTCAAGGACAAATACCTGGTAGAGTTTTCTTTCCGTGAAGACGGGTCATACCGGTATCACCCCGATTCCCGCTGGGGATTTTTCCCGGTAGGTTCACTTGGTTGGAGGATATCTGATGAAGGATTTATGAGTGGGACTACTTCCTGGCTTTCAGATCTCAAGATTCGTGGCTCATATGGCATAGTTGGGGAAGATGCCGGAAATCCTTTCCAATATGTCAGTGGCTATACCACCACGGGTGGGGGAGGATATGAATTCATTGATGGAACCTATACTGTGGGTGCAGGGTCTCCTTCTATTGTGAATGAGCAACTCACTTGGTTTACCTCCGAAATTCTTGATTTGGGCTTTAATCTCGGACTTTGGGATGGAAGATTCAATATGGAATTTGACGTGTATCAAAGAAACAGAGAGGGGTTGCTGGCTTATAGAAATCAGTCTTTGCCCAATACCTTCGGCGGTAATCTTCCACAGGAAAACCTGAACAGTGATCAGGTAAGAGGGTTGGATTTTATGCTTGGCTACCGAAGTGAAATCAATGGTTTCCGTTACGGAATCAGCGGTAATTTCAACTATGCTCGAACCAAGAATATCTATGTTGAAAGAGGGGAATTCCTGAACAGTATGGATCGCTGGAGAAATGGCAATCTAGACCGCAACAACGATGCGGTATGGGGTTTCCAGTACCAAGGGCAGTTTGCCAATCAGGAAGAGATTCTCAATGCACCTATTCAGAACGGTAGTTTGGGCAATATCCGGGAATTGCCTGGGGACTTCAAATATGAAGATGTGAACGGGGATGGAATAATCGATGGTAATGACATGCTTCCCACCTTCTGGAACGGTACTCCAAAAATGTTTTTTGGCTTGACCTTGAATGGTTCTTACAAAGGCTTTGATTTCAATTTCCTATTCCAAGGTGCTGCTAAGTATTCTGTGCGATTTAACGAAGTCTATGCTGAGATTTTGGCATTCAAAGGATCTAATACTCCAGCATATTTCTTTGATCGCTGGAGAAAAGAAGATCCATACAACGCAGACAGTGAGTGGATTACGGGTACTTGGCCTGCATCACGTCTGATCGAAAATGTGGGAATGATCTATGCGGAAAGCGAAGTGTGGAGAAGAGATGCCTCTTATGTGAGATTCAAAAGCGCTGAGGTCGGCTACACAGTCAATTCCGCCGTGCTCAATTCCATTGGACTTTCAAGTTTGCGGGTGTTCGGTAACGCCCATAACATCTTCACTATCACCGATCCATTCGTGAAGGCATTTGATCCTGAAAAGCTGGAAGGCCTGTTCAATGCCGGGTTTACCTATCCGCTTCAGCGTAGTTTCAACTTTGGTATAAGCGCAAACTTCTAATTATACAGACATGAACAAGATACATTATTCTATACTTATACTTCTTGCCCTGTTAATTCAGACTTCCTGCAGTAATGTGCTGGATAAAGAACCGCTTGACAGGATTCAGGGCGAGCAACTCTTTTCAGATCCTGAGGGAGTGAGACTTTATATGGCAAACCTCTATTCACAGCTTCCTGTTGAGGATTTTGCCTACTTCCGTAACGGATTTAACATCAACGGGGGTGATCCCAATAATGGAGGATTCGCAGTCACCATGTTGACTGATGAGGCAGTACACTCTGAATTTGGTGATTTCTTCAGGAATGAAGATATAGCCTGGTGGGAGCCAGCTTACAAACTGATCCGGGATGTCAACCAATTAATAGCAATCATTCCGGAAATTGATGTGACGGAATCAGACAGGAATCAGATATTGGGCGAAGCCTTGTTTATCCGGGGTTATGCCTACTTCGGTTTGGTCAAGAGATATGGTGGAGTTCCACTTTTGGATGAAGCCCAAGCCTATTCTGGGGACATTGAATCCCTGAAAGTACCTAGATCTACAGAAAAGGAAACCTGGGATTTCTTGTTGAATGACCTGCAAATGGCAAGCAGTACGCTTCCTGAGCAGTGGTCGGGAGGAGAGCGTAGAGCCACAAAATGGGCTGCACTTGCCTTGATTTCAAGAGCTTCCTTACACGCTGCTTCTCTTGCTAAATTCTCTGATAAAGCACCTCTATCCGGAAATGCTGCTGATGCAGGGTTGGTGGGATTGAATACTTCTGATGCCAATGCATACTATCAGCAAGTGATTGAATCTTCAGAGGTAATCATGAACAGTGGTGCATTTGGATTATATCAGCCAAATCCGGCCAGCCCAGAAGAAGCTGCAGGGAATATCCAGGGGATGTTCCAAAATCCAAATGTGGCGGGTGTTGAAGCAATATTTATTAAAGGCTATGCAATTCCTGGAAATGACCGTGGGCATAACTACGATATCTGGTTTGGGCCTGCCCAATTGGCCAATGGATGGCCTCATCCGGGAAGGATGAATCCAACTTTGGATTTTGTGGAAATGTATGAGACCTACGACAATCCAGGAGAAATAACGCCTTTTGAGACCCGGTTAGATGGAGTGGTTACAGATTATAACGGTTTTAATCCTTCGGTACCCTATATACAGTTCAATGATCCTGCTGCTTTGTTTGCAAACAGAGATGCGAGATTACATGCTACGGTCATTGTGCCTGGCTCGACTTGGAAGGATAGGGAAATCATAATTCAGGCAGGTTTTATCAAACCAGAGGGAACCCCAGTCATTCGTACTAAAGATCAGGTAGAGGTCAACGGTAAAATGTTCTATTCTTACGGTGCTGAGAATGTGTCCCAATATTCCGGTTTTGATACCTATGGTGGGAATAATACGCGTACCGGATTCTCCTTTAAGAAGTTCCTAAATGAAGACAAAGCAGTCGTCCCTGGCTGGAACCAAAGCACTTCGGATTTTATGGATATGCGCTACGCAGAAGTATTGCTCAACTACGCGGAGGCAGTGGTGGAAAGCGGTCTTGGGGATCCTGCACTTGCTGAGAAAGGGATCAATGATATCCGTAAAAGAGCTGCTCATACGGTTGAAGTACCACTTACGTTGGAAAATGTCATGCGCGAAAGAACCGTGGAGCTGGCCTTTGAAAATAAGAGATACTGGGATCTGATCCGAAGAAGGGAATACGAAGAGGAATTCACTAACAGAAGGAGACATTCTCTGTTTCCGATTCTTGACCTTCGGGAATCAGACCCGGTTTACATTTTTGTGAGGGAAAATGTGCCTTCCATGGAAGCTCAGAATTTCCAGCTAAAATTCTACTACAGACCTATTCCAGGCATCGGAGGAAATGGTTTGACTCAAAATCCATCTTATTAATCTCATGCATACTATGAAAACTTCATTCTATATAATCTGTCTATGTGCTATTGGGCTTTTCTCCTGTGAATTGGACAACTATGATGCTCCAACGGCAAGTCTTTCAGGTCAGTTCATTGATGCCCAGACGGGTGATCTGGTAGAGCAGGACCTGATCAACGGCACGGTTATTCAGCTTGCCGAGCACGGCTATGACCCGGTCGGATTACAGTACCTGGTGGTGAAAAACGACGGCACATATGAAAACAAGCTTCTTTTTGAAAACACCTATACGGTTCAGCCGGTAAGAGGAAACTTTTACCCGGTGGATGCTCAGGATTTAACAATTGGTTCAGGAACGACCATGGATTTTGTGGTGACTCCCTACCTGAGAATTATCAATCCTCAAATCACCTATCAGAATGGTAAGGTAACCGCCACATTTAGCATCGAACAAACCGGGGCGAGCAATGTGCGCAGGATCGGATTCTTTGCTCATCCCAATTCGGTGGTTGGTCAGCCTGTTCAGTCATTTTCTGTTGAAAATGACATCAACAGGGACGTGACTAAGGACGAGGTGTTTACTCTTGAAATGGATGTGGCGGCTAACAGTACGATTTTCGGAAAAGCTGATGATTTCTTCTTCCGGATTGGTGCTATCGCCAATGCCGCTGAATCAAAGTACAACTACGTTCCAGCAGAGCGAATTACCCTTTAACCTATGAAAATTTATAAAACTATGTTTTTAACCTATTGGCTATCCATCCTACTTCTGAGCACCTTCGGGTGCTCAGATTCCAATGAACCTAATCCAAATCCTGACCCTGATCCTCCGACCAAACCATCTACTGAGATAGAATACGATGAGACAGGACTACTCTATACCAACACTGATGGATTGGTCATGGCAGGATATCAGGGATGGTTTGCTGCAGAAGGGGATGACTCTAACCGAGGTTGGTACCATTACCAATCGGGTTGTGGATTTCAGCCGGGATGTTCCACCATTGATATGTGGGCAGATGTGAGTGAATATCCAAAGACCTACCCGACGGATTTTAAATTTGAAAATGGGGAAACAGCGCACTTGTTTAGCTCTTACGACGCAGAGACAACTGATTTACACTTCAAGTGGATGAAGGAATACGGAATTGATGGGGTGTACCTACAGCGTTTTGTTGTGGAAGTGAAGGGTTCCAACCCGGCGGGAAAACGTCATTTTGATAAGGTATTGGAAAATGCACTAGCAGCTGCAAAGAAATACGACCGTGCAGTATGCATCATGTACGATCTCAGCGGTGCTACCGGTGAGGATGTCAGGGAGTTTGTAGAGAAAGACTATTTTGAATTAGTCAATAAATACAAGCTTTTTGATAATGAAGAGAATCCAACCTACTTGAGAGAAAACGGTAAGCCATTGGTAGCAGTATGGGGAGTTGGCTTTAATGATAACAGAAAGTACACCATAGAAGATGCTACTATAATGGTAAATCAGCTGAAAGGAAGCCAGAATAGGGTATCTGTGATGTTAGGGGTGCCTTACTGGTGGAGGTCCTTGGGTAATGACACGGAAAACAATACCAAACTCCATGATCTGATCAAGAAGTCTGATGTGATCATGCCATGGGCTGTAGGCAGATACAATTCCACGAATTATGAAGAGGTTTCATCCCAGACGCTAGTATCCGACTTACAATGGTGTAACTCTAATGATGTGAAGTATATCCCGTTGGTTTTCCCTGGATTCAGCTGGGGGAATATGAATCAGGAGGCAGAATACAATGCAATCCCAAGACTTAAGGGGGACTTCTTCTGGCAGCAGATCAATGGAGCGGTGAAGTCCGGAGCAAAATCCTTATACGTGGCAATGTTTGATGAAATTGATGAAGGAACGGCCATTTTCAAGGTAATGCATGAAGGAAAGACTCCCATGAATGCGGATGGTAAATTCATTGGGATTGACCCTGAATTACAGACAGACCATTACTTATATCTAACCGGTGAGGCTGGCAAATGGATCAAAGGAGATGGGTCTTTTTCAGCCACCCAGCCTAGCAGGTAAATAGTCTTCTTCTAGTTGATCATGACTACCAATTCGTTTCCAAGTAGAGGAGATGGAAGATGAATCAACAAAGGGAAGCTAAAGATGTAATCATCGTCTGATCTGAGGGCCTGTGGAGGTATGGGGTTTAAAATCCCTTCTGAAGCAGGCCTATCAGTGGCTGTATATGATTTTGAGTAAATAATCTCTTAAAGCTCAAAATCGAAATGGTTTAGCATAAAAAAAAATCCACATCAGTGTTTTTTTTATTCAATTAACCCCAGAATTAACCGAAAGATTAATCGTATGCCTCTTAATTTCCTTTCCGATTCTGAAAATGGCATTCCTCGATTCCGGGTTTTCAGAAGCTATTGCTTGATCACTTAAGTAAAGACAGTGAGAAAGAGAATTAAGCTAAGCCTTTTCTTTGACAGGCTAGGGGCACAACAACAAAGTGTGAACACTTTAAATAATTTTAAATAAATAGTACAAAATATGAGTTTTCAGATAAAATCATCAGGGGACAGCTATGATGTGATCATAGTCGGATCTGGAGCAGGTGGGGGGATGGCTTCCAAAATCCTTTCTGAAGCAGGGCTTTCTGTCGCCGTGGTAGAAGCCGGCGGTGACTTTGATCCCGCAAGGGATGAGGACAGAACCCAGCTGAGACCGCCTTGGGAATCTCCGAGAAGAGGGGCGAGCACCAGAATCAGACCTTTTGGAGACTTTGATGCTGCCATTGGTGGCTGGGATATAGATGGCGAGCCTTACACCCATAAGGACGGCACCCGGTTTGACTGGTTCCGTTCCAGAATGGTGGGAGGTAGGACCAACCACTGGGGGAGGATATCCTTGCGATTTGGACCAAATGATTTTAAGCGGGCCAGTATCGATGGTTTGGGCGATGACTGGCCGATTGGCTACGATGACCTGAAGCCCTATTATGATAAAGTGGACAAGCTTATCGGTGTTTTTGGATCCAAAGAAGGCATTTATAATGAACCGGATGGCTTTTTTCTTCCACCTCCAAAACCCAGACTGCACGAACTGTTTCTTAAGAAAGGAGCAGATAAGGCAAATATCCCGATGATCCCCGGCAGACTCTCCATGCTCACACGCCCGATCAACAACGAGCGTGGGGTTTGCTTTTTCTGCCGCCAGTGCAATCGTGCCTGCCAGGTTTACGCAGATTTTTCAGCAGGAACCTGTTTGGTTTACCCGGCAATGAAGAAAGGGCAGGTGGACTTATATACCCATTCCATGGTGAGAAAAGTGACTACTGATGACAAGGGGAAAGCGACTGGGGTTTCCTTTGTGAGTAAAAAGGACATGAAGGAGTACAAGCTGAAGTCCCGGGTGGTAGTGCTTGGAGCATCCGCCTGTGAATCAGCGAGGATCATGATGAATTCCAAATCCAAGTCTCATCCCAACGGGATAGGTGGGGATTCGGGTGCTTTAGGCAGATACCTTCATGATTCTACGGGATCAGACAGGATGGGGATTCTGCCAGATCTCATCGACAGGGATAGGTATAACGAAGACGGCGTAGGCGGCATGCACATGTACACGCCTTGGTGGGGAGATAATAAGAAATTGGACTTTGCGCGTGGTTATCACATTGAATACTGGGGTGGAATGACACAGCCTGCCTATGGTACTGGGGGAAGCATGAACTCCATGCGCCAGTACATCAAAGATGAGTTTGGAGAGCCAAGCCAGAATGGAGGTTATGGTGCAGGACTGAAAAAAGATATCCGCAGGCTTTACGGTACAACCTTGGGTATGTCTGGTCGGGGGGAAAGTGTCCCCAGGTATGAAAACTACTGTGAAATCGATCCGAATGTGGTGGATAAATATGGAATTCCTGTACTTAGATTTAACTACAACTGGACCGATCAGGAAATTCTACAGGCCAAACACATGCATGAGACGTTTGAGGAGATCCTAACCGGGGCAGGAGCTATCTTATTGGGAAGCAAGCCAGGCCCTGAAACCAACTACGGTTTATTGGATCCGGGAAAAATTATCCATGAGGTTGGTACTACCCGCATGGGAAACAGTGCAAAAGGATCTGTGGTAAACTCCAATTGCCAGGCACATGATTGCAAAAACTTATTTGTGGTGGATGCCGGTCCTTTCGTGTCACAGGCAGATAAAAACCCTACCTGGACCATATTGGCCTTAAGCTGGAGAACTTCAGAATACATTGTCGATCAGTTGAAACAAAAAAATATCTAAGTGATGAACAGACGGGAAAATCTGAAATTACTCTTTACTGGCTCTGTTGGTACAGGCTTATTTATGACTGGCTGCTCTCCTGAAGAGCAGGCATTGCCTCCGCAGGCCGTTTTGAGTGGGGGAACCAAAGGCTATAGAACCGAGGAAGAGAAACAACGCGACCAAGAATTGCTTTCAGAGACCTTTTTTACGGAAGATGAAAGAAAAAAACTGGGAACTCTGGTAGATATTATACTGCCAAAGGATGAGGATTCCCCTGCTGCCTCAGAAGTGGGAGTGGTGGATTTCATGGAATTTATGATGAAGGACCAGCCAGGCAATCAGACTCCTATGAGAGGTGGTTTAATGTGGTTGGATTTTGAAGCCAATGAAAAGTTCGGCAAAACCTTCAATGAACTTTCCAATGATCAGGTTATCGAAATTGTTGAGGAGGTGGCTTGGCCGGAAAAGGCAAAGCCAGCATACCAGGGAGCAGTAAGCTGGTTCAATATGCTCCGCAATCTGACCTGCTCTGGATATTTCTCCACTGAAGCAGGCTGGAAATACATCGGCTATGTAGGTAATCAGCCGAATGTCTGGGACGGGGTGCCGCAGGATGTCATGGACAGATACGGTCTAAAACTTGAGGAAAAATACCTCCCGATTTATCTCAAACCCGAGCAGCGGGGTATAGTTGCCCAATGGGACGATGAGGGAAATTTAATAGGGTGATGACCCACTCCCACAAGGCCAAACTTTCAGGATAAGTTTTTTTATGCTTTAAGAAGGGCTACTTTATCAAATCCCGTTTTTTTAAGATTCCAAATCCATTGATCTGCTACTTGCTTCCAGTTTTTGATGGAAACCCCGGTTTTGGTTTTCCATCCACTTTCTTCAAAATGGTCAAAGAACTCGACAGCCTCTTTTTCCCCAAGCTCCTGTTGGTCAAAAACAATTTTTACATGGTCAAGCAGAGGAGGGACTTCTGTCCCATATCCCAAGTTTGTCTTTTTGTTTAGATCAGTTCTCCTATATTCCATCATCTGGAAATTTGTTGACTCGCTTATTTTTTTCAAAGAGCCGGACTATATCCTCATGATCGTAGTAGATCACTCCTCCAATCTTAGTAAACGGTATCGTGCCATTGACACGCAAATGCTGAAGGGTTCCCGGAGAAATATCCAACAACTTTCTTACTTCATGGGACTTAAGCCATTTTTTGGTCGGTTGCCCATTCAGGCTGGAAAGCATTTTTCTTATCTCTTCCTTCAGTTCTGTCCCAAACCTCTCCAAGTCATGTAATGTGATGATTTCTGCTGCCATTTAGATTAGATTTTGATTAATGGGTCACAAAATCAGGCTAATATCCAACAGAATGTCACATCACCACCCGAAGGTGGTGAATGGATTATTTTGAATTACCCAGCTTCCTTCTTAATTCCTTCATATCGTTGCTTACTTTCTGCTCAACCACTTTAGCATAAACCTGTGTGGTTTTGAGACTTGCGTGTCCAAGCATTTTACTGACAGTTTCAATTGGAACTCCGTTTAAAAGCGTGACCGTCGTGGCAAAGGTGTGCCTGGCCAAATGGAAGGTCATGTTCTTTTTGATATTACAAATGATGGAGATTTCCTTCAGGTATGCATTTAATTTTTGGTTTGAAATCAACGGAAAAATTTTGCCTTTGGCGTAGGCTCTATCGGGATCCATATACTTTCTGATTATATCAAGTGCCTGCGGCAATAAGGGGACATTGGATTTCTGTTGAGTTTTTTGTCTGCTGATGGATATCCAGTACTCTTCGTCTATACCTATGATTACATCATGGTTTTTCAGGTTAACCGTATCGATGTAACTCAATCCGGTGTAGCAGGCGAATACGAACAGATCCCTAATATAACTCAGGCGGGGTATATCAAATTTCTTTTTTTCGATCTGCTTTAGTTCTGCTGGCGTAAGATATTCTCTTTCTACTTTCTGATAGCGGAGGCTGAATTTTGCAAAAGGATCCTTTACCATCCATTCCATCCGCAGTGCTAAATTGATGACTTTCCTAAACCGCTCAAGGTGCTTCATGATCCCATTGTTTGACAAACGCTTGTGGTGGTCCTGAGGCTCGTAGTTTATCAGGTAGAGCTCAAATTCATTCAAGAACCGGTAATTGATATCCTGAAGGAAAAAGTCGTCCTTGCCGTACTGGGATTTGGCAAAGGCCATCACATACTTTTGAGTGGTGAAATAATTTTTGAGGGTTCCCCAAGCTAACACGTTTCTGTACTTTTCATTGTGGTATTCAAAGAGCATGGAAATTGTATGCTCCTTTGTCTCTGTTCCCAATAGTTCATGCTTAATGGCATCTGCACTTATGGGGTTTTTTTTGATCTGGAATTCCTGGTAAATCTGGATGATTCGGGACTCTAATTCCTTCAAATAGTGGTTCAAGGATTTAGAGGATTCTTTGGATCCTTTGGCCGATCCCAGCACAGGGTTCCAATCGTGGACATTTATTTTTCTCTTTAAAGAGATGTCCACCCGGGTTCCGTCAACGGTTATCCTTGAATAGATAGGAGCCTCTCCGTCTTTGATTAGGTTGTTTTTGATAAAAAACCTAATTCCAAATGTGTTAGTTGTTTTCATGACAATTGAATTGTTTTAAAGGTTTTTACATCACTTTAAATTATGTCACCGAATAAGACACAACAAATAGGGCTAAAATGAATCAAATAAGGTTTAATTACTTTAAAACAAAATTTTGATTACCAGATAGATAAACCACTTTCTGGGTCTTAAATTTAAGGATTAAAATATGTCACCGAATAAGACACATTTTTTTTGATATTTGTTGATATGAACTAAAGGATAAAAAACAGAAAAGCCTGTAAATCAGTAGATTTACAGGCTTTTGATTTCCCTTGAAACAGGTTTCGTCGGGGTGGCAGGATTCGAACCTACGACCTCCACATCCCAAATGTGGCGCGATACCGGGCTACGCTACACCCCGAACTTTATTTTAATCCGAGACTTGCTCTCGAATCGGATGCAAATGTAGCAAAATTTATTTCCGACAAACACTTTTTCCAAATTGATAATGAAAAAAATCAAGAAAATTTTATCCGATTTTTGAAGCCTATTGAAAATGAGTGAGATAGCGGTTATGGCCGAATTGACTTTAAAAAGTCATTCTGAATTTTACTTTATCTTTAACGAGCAAGCTCAATTATCGATGACTAGCTCCAAAGTTAAATTTGGACTCCCTGTATTAGAAGTGATCACTCCAAGTTTGTATGTGTAAAACCCTATTTCAAGGGGAGTTTCTCCTACATAATCGCGGGGTTGAATCCGTAATTCCTTTTCGTCGGCTAATAGACTAACAAAACCATAGCGATAGGCTGATTCAAATGCCATGTAATTTGATTTTTTTCCATCTCTAATAGTACCAAAAGCTACATCCCCAGATCCAGAGTTCACTATTACGTCTTTGAAATCTACCTCAGAATTGTTTTCAACCCGAATAAGAACCCCATCAGGTTCAGGATCATCGGCACAGGAAGTGAAAAAGAGTAATGCTATAAAGAGAATAAACAGGCTTTTCATGATTTAAAATATTGGATACCTACAAGACGATTATTTTAAAGGAACCGCTACTGTTATGAAATGATTTCCTTAGAACTCCTTCTCACCAAACTCACTCTTAATAAACTTAGAGTTGTTTTTCAGTTTATTGAAAGTGTAGCTAAGGTTGAACTGAATGATATCTACTTCATAGACATAATTCGTGGTGGTGTAAAACTCACCTTCTCTCCAAGTAGTGATTCTTTGCTCATTAGTGGAGAGCAGTCCCATGTCTATGTTCTGCCATTGCATGGTAGCACTCAGCCTGCCATCTAAGAAGGTTTTTTTGATATTCAGATTGGGGGAAAGAAATCGTGAATCTTCACCTTGCGCAGTGTTAGTTGGTGACAGGTAGTTTACCGTCAGTTGGGCTTCCCAGTTCTTGCCAAAGTTGAAACTTGTATTTGCATTGATAGAATAAATCCAACTCTCGGAGTCTATCGGACGATTGTCAAATTCTCCTTCTATGGAATAATGATACACGTTGGTACCAGCAAAAATCTGCCACCAATCGGTAGGGTTTAGTTCCAGCCCAACTTCCAAACCTAAAGATTTTCCCGTTCCTACATTTGAATAAATTCTATTCAAAATTGTGTCATTATAGACAGTATTCACGCGATTGACTAGATTCTGTACATTCCTGAAGTAGGTCGTAGCAGTGAATGAATTTTCTCCAAAATCCTTCACCACACTAACTTCCACCAAGTCCACAAATTCAGGAAGTAGGGTAGGGTCGCCTTGCTCCAGAGTTTCGGAATGTTCTCTTTCCGGGAATGGATTCATTTTGAACGTAGTAGTTCGCTCTACACGTCTGGAATAAGAGGTTTTGAGTTGGAGGTCCTCGTTTAGGGAGTATTGTAAACTTGCCGACGGGTAAAGCTTTACAAAGTCATATAAGTAAGTCGTATCCACTGTCCCAGCCTTATCGGTCAAGTCAAGTGTTCTGTCCATGATTTCAACCCTTGCGCCAGCGGAGTAATTCCATTTGCCTTTTGCACCGGTCAATTGACCGTATCCTGAATGCAAAACTCTATTCAAATCCACCCTGCTCGAAAACTCAGGCACCAGTTCAAACGCTCCAGTTTCATTGTTTTTTCGTTCGTAAACAAAATCCCCTGTATGGTTGAGCAGTCTGTATTGGTAGCCGAATTCTAGAGTTCCAAATGGTTTCGGTGCTGTTTTGTAATCTAATTGAGCTCGTGTGCCGTGTAGTGGATTGTCATTTGTATTGTATTCGTCCTGATAGATTATGCTGGTATCCGGATAGCCTAGGTTTCGGTTTGTGGTAGGTCCACCAAGCATAGTGTACTCGTATAGAAATGAGCCAGAGATTTGGGATTCATTTTGGAAGGTATGCTTGTAATCCAAACTGCCCAAAACAAAATCGCCTCGGCGAATTCTGAGGTTTTCATTGTAATACTGCATCGTGTAAATGCGTTCGCCATCTACTTCTGCATGATTGTCATAATAATGGATATCAGCAGTTCGGTCAGCTGTTTTCTTTCCTGCATAGAATCCCAGACTGAAATCATTCGATTCATTTGGATTAAAACCTAGCGTAAACCTTCCAGAATAGGTTTTGGCATCTGTACTTCTTTCTCCGTCCGAAGGGAAGTAAGTTGTCGTGTCACCGCTTATCGTATAGACATTTCCTTCCCGTCTTCCATTGATGTCATTTCTCAGAAAGTTTCCACCTAGAGAAAGGTCCCATTTTCCCTTTTTATGATTGATGGTAAAGTCTGCCCCATAGCGCTGTGGATTGTCTTGATTGTCGTAAGGTTCTATGCTTGGAGCACCGATTTTTGCATTTACCTGCACAAACGTACCGTCTGTCACTCCCTTTTTTGTGATGATATTGATAATGCCTGCTTTGCCTTCGGGGTCATACTTGGCAGATGGAGAAGTCACCAACTCTATCTTTTCTACTGCATTTGCTGGCAATTGCGAGAGCAAAGCTTCTGGGCTGGATTGGGTAGGTTTACCGTTTACCATGACCACAAAGCCGGTGGTTCCTCTGACCGAGATTTCACCCTGCGCATTGATACTTACCGCAGGGAGATTTCTCAATACATCCGTTGCCGTACCTCCCTGACTTGTGAGGAAGTTGTCAGAGTTATAAACCTGGCGATCTACCTGATTCATAGTAGTGAATTTCTTGCCGGAAACTTCTACTTCAGACAGTAGCTGCTGATCTGGGCTAAGCATAATAGTACCTAAGTCCAACAGTTGATTTTTGGAAATAGTTATGCCTGAAACAACTTTGGGTTCATAACCCATGAATTGAGCTAACAGATAGTAATCGCCTGATTTTAAGTTTTCTAAAGAGAATGTTCCGTCCTGATCTGTTACAGCCCCAGTTACCAAGAGGCTGTCCTTAGTTTGGTATATGGCTACACTGGCATATTCCAACGGACTGTTTTCGGATTGATCGATCAGTTTTCCTTTTACTCCAGTTTGAGAAAAAGCTGGTGCATAAAAAATTGTGGTAAAAAAGAGCAGAAGTATTCTATTCATTTGAGGTTTGTTAATCAACCACAAATAACTAGTGCTTATGTACTATTTTACGGTAGAAAAATACCGATAATGGTATTATCAGACTTTTATTTTGGATCTATACTCCAAAGGAGTCAGGTTAGTCTGCTGCTTAAAAAACTTCACAAAATTGGAGGAATCAGTGAAATTCAGGGCGTAGGCTATCTCAGTTACCTGATTGCTGGTGTGAGTAAGCAGGTTTTTTGCCTCTATCAATACCCGTTCTTTGATTACTTCCCTCGCGTTGGTGTTAAGTGAAGTTTTGCAAATCGCATTCAGCCTTCTCACCGGAATTTTCATCAAGTTCGCATAATCCTGTACATTTTTCAGCTGCGCAAAATGCTCATTTATCAACCTTTTGAAAAGCGCCAGTTGATTGATGGCCGTGGAATCCAGCTTTGGTGAGGAGGAAGGAAGGTTTAGTGTAGTTAGGATAAGCAGATTGAGATGTGCAGAAAGTACTTCCAGAGAACTTCCATTTTTATATTCTTTATAGAAGGTCTCCAGAAGCGGGAAAATCTGATCTTCTGAGTTTCCGGTTTCAAAGGTTTTAGAGAGTTGAAAAAGGCTGTTGAAAGCATTTGGGTATTGGGACAAAACTTCTTCTTTGAAGAGAACCACATAGCCATCAGGAATCTTGCTGAAATCCCAGCAATGCACTTCACTGAGCCCGAGGTAATACCCAGTATTTGGAATCACATCAAACTTCTCATCCCCGATGGTATGCGAGCCAGCTCCTTTGGAAAGAAAAATCAATTCATGGTAACCGGCATGACGATGCGGAACAGTCGGTTTGATGACGGGTTTCATCCGCGAAACCTTCAGCAGTATCTCACTTTCCAGTTTTGATTTTACTCCTATCGACATTGAAATCGGTATTATGGGTTATCCGAAAACAAACATTGTAAAAAAGACAAACAAATCGACTGCCTTTTAAATAAAAGAAGATTTTGGCCTCTCGATTTTGTAATTATATTTTTCAAAAGGCTAAATCTCCATTTATAAAAAAATTGAAGAAGTTTTGGGTCTTTTTTTAAATCTATGAATGTGCGATTGATAGTGTAAAAAGCTTGAAATTGGCTCGTTTGGGCATTTTTATGATTAAATTAAATGATTCAACGCTTCCTTATCCCTCCTTGGATTCAGTCTGAATAGGTAAATCAGCAGGTTTGGCAAGAAATTATTTTGTTAATTTATCATTAGAAGAAGTAAGCTGAAGGGTAATCCAAAAACCCACGCTCCTTTTTTAAAATTGAAACACATCAATAAAGTAAATTCTAGCTAATGAGTTTTCAAATCAAAAATTCCGGAGAGGCCTACGATGTCATAATCGTCGGTTCTGGAGCAGGTGGAGGCATGGCTTCCAAAATACTTTCTGAAGCAGGCCTTTCTGTTGCTGTTGTTGAGGCAGGAGGAGATTTTGACCCGGCCAAAGATGAAGATCGTACACAGCTACGTCCGCCCTGGGAATCTCCTAGGAGAGGTGCAGGTACCCGTATTCGTCCTTTTGGTGACTTTGATGCAGCCATCGGAGGTTGGGATATTGATGGGGAGCCATACACTCGCAAAAATGGAACTGAGTTCGATTGGTTCAGATCTAGAATGGTAGGAGGAAGAACCAACCACTGGGGAAGAATTTCTCTTCGCTTCGGACCAAACGATTTCAAACGTGCCAGTATTGATGGCCTAGGACACGATTGGCCTATAGGGTATGATGATTTGAAGCCTTATTACGATAGAGTAGATAAGCTGATTGGCGTTTTTGGCACTAAAGAAGGCATATATAATGAGCCGGATGGCTTTTTCCTTCCTCCTCCCAAGCCAAGGTTGCACGAGCTCTACATGAAAAAAGGTGCGGACAAGGTGGGCATTCCAATGATCCCTTCCCGTCTATCCATGCTTACCCGTCCTATCAGCAAAGAAAGAGGCGTTTGCTTCTTCTGTAGTCAGTGTAACAGGGCTTGTCAGGTTTATGCGGATTTCTCAGCAGGTACTTGCTTGGTTCATCCAGCCATGAAAAAAGGTAAAGTAGATCTCTATACCCACTCGATGGTGAGAAAAGTGACTACTGACGAGGCAGGCAAAGCAACTGGGGTTTCTTTCGTTAGCAAAGTCGATATGAAAGAATACAAGCTGAAGTCCAGAGTAGTAGTACTTGGAGCTTCAGCCTGTGAGTCTGCCAGAATCATGATGAATTCCAAGTCAAAATCACATCCTGACGGAATTGGCAACAGCTCTGGAATGGTGGGTAGATACCTGCATGATTCCACAGGGACAGATCGTATGGCAATTGTGCCTAGCATGATGGATCGTCAGCGATATAATGAAGACGGTGTGGGTGGCTTGCATATGTACACACCTTGGTGGGGAGATAACAAAAAACTTGACTTTGCCAGAGGATACCACATTGAATATTGGGGTGGAATGGGCCAACCAGCCTATGGCACCGGAGGAAGTATGGATTCGATGAGAAAATACATCACTGACGAATTTGGTAAACCAAGTCCAAATGGTGGGTATGGTGCAGGTTTGAAAAAAGACATCCGAAAAATATACGGCTCTACGATGGGTATGTCCGGAAGAGGAGAAAGTGTACCCATGTACGACAACTACTGTGAAATCGACCCAAATACGGTAGATAAATACGGTATTCCAGTTCTAAGATTTAATTACAACTGGACAGATCAGGAAGTGAAGCAGGCAAAACACATGCATGACACCTTTGAAGAGATCTTGACAGAAGCAGGTGGTATTCTGCTTGGATCAAAGCCAGGCCCAGAATCTAAGTATGGCTTGTTGGCTCCAGGAAGAATCATTCACGAAGTGGGAACTACCCGAATGGGAAATGATCCTTCTACTTCTGTTTTGAATTCAAATTGTCAGGCTCACGATTGCGACAATCTATTCGTAGTCGATGCTGGACCATTTGTTTCCCAGGCGGATAAAAACCCAACTTGGACCATTCTAGCCTTGGCCTGGAGAACATCCGATTATATAGTAGGTGAATTGAAAAAGAAAAATATCTAAACCATGAACAGAAGAGAAAACCTCAAATTACTCTTTACCGGCTCACTTGGTACAGGATTATTGCTGACAGGTTGTTCCCCAGAAGAGCAGGCTTTGCCTGAAAATGCGCTTTTGTCCGGAGGAACTATAGGTGGCAGAACAGCAGAGGAAAAGCAGCGTGATCAGGAATTACTTTCCGAAACGTTTTTCACCGAAGATGAGCGTAAGAAACTTTCTACATTGGTAGATATCATCATGCCAAAAGACGATGAATCTCCTGCTGCCACGGAAGTAGGTGTGGTGGATTTCATGGAGTTTATGATGAAAGACCAGCCTGGAAACCAGACGCGTATGCGTGGTGGCCTGATGTGGTTGGATTTTGAATCAGACGAAAAGTTCGGTAAAGCTTTCAATGAGTTAAGCGAATCTGAAGTGATTGAAATCGTAGATGAAGTAGCTTGGCCAGACACTGCAAAGCCTGAATATGAAGGTGGAGTTCGCTGGTTTAACATGCTGCGAAACCTTACCTGCTCAGGATACTTCTCTACCCCGGAAGGGTGGAAATACATGGGATATGTAGGGAATACTCCAAATGCCTGGGACGGTGTGCCACAGGAAGTAATGGATAAGCATGGGGTGAAGCTGGAAGAAAAATACATTCCGCAATACCTCAAGACTGAAGACCGTGGTACTATCATCCAATGGGATGATGAAGGAAATATTATTGGTTGATCAAAAAAAGGTTAAATCATGATATGATTATCCGCAATGCTACCAGTTACCTTAGATTCTTCGCTAATCTGGTCGGAAAACCGATGACCGAAGACTCCCGCAGTGGCGGGACAGGCTGAAGCGGCCTCAATTCACAAGTTTAATATATTCTATATTGCTTTAGCCTACTTAGTGGAAGAAATGCGGATATAAATCATCATAAATACTAAAACCAATGGGTGAAAGCTCATTGGTTTTTTTGTGGGCTTAATTGGGTCAACTCTTAGTTCCCAACCTGAAAAACCACTTATCCTTTTTTCATTGTTTTTTAGGGCAAATTACCCAAATTTACTTTTTCACCACCTCTTACCCTATGAAACGCAGATCCGCTGTCAAGGCAATGGCCTTAACTACCTTCTCAACACCTTTTTTCTTTTCACAAGGATTCACCAGCATCAAAAAACTGCTTTCTGTTGAAGAACAAGGATTCAAAAGTAACTGGGAAAACTGGCCGGATATGAAGTGGATAGGCCCTGAGTTTTGGGGGAATCGATTACAGGATTGGGAGATCTCCGGTGGAAAAGCGCTATGTAATATTTCCAGTAATAATAGAGCCTTACATATACTTACCCATCAGTTGGGATCAAGTACGAAGGATTTTCAGCAGTCTGTAATTATCGATTGGAAAAATCAGGGGTTAGCAGGAAATGCCGGAGCCTACGCTGGGTTTAGGTTAGGAGCAAAAGGTATTTTCGAAGACTATAGATCTGCGGCAGTTTTTGGAAAAGGACTGGATGTTGGAGTCACAGGCGCTGGGCAATTGATGATAGGGGATAAGCTTAGCGAAGAGAAATTGGATATGGCCCAACCCATTTCTTTGAGTTTAACCAGTAGGTTCAACAATGGAAATTATACCCTGACTCTTTCGGCTTCAGCGGGTGAAAACAATAAGAATTCAATTGTGTTTTCGGCTGATTACATCACTCCTTTGGATCTACAGGGGAACTTGGCTTTGGTGGCACATTGCCCGAAAAAGGAAGAAAATTCAACCAGTTTAGTAGCATTCTCAGACTGGGTTTTTCAGGGAGAAAAAATCGTAGAATCTGCGAATCAAGTCTATGGGCCAATATTTTTTGCTCAATATACCCTACATAAAAACACTCTAAAACTTACCGCTCAGCTTGCGCCGCTAGAGCTAATCTCAAACCTAAAAGTTGAGCTTCAGCTTAAAAAAGGATCGGAATGGGAAACTGCGCAGACTTCAGATCTTGACCCTCAAGGAAGGATTGCCAAGTTTAGAGTAGAGGATTGGAATCAGGAAGAAATGATCCCATATCGAGTTCATATTGAGGTACCTCTCGCCGATAAAAATCAGGAGTTCAGCTATTATGGTCAGATTGCTGCTCAGCCAAAATCCTCGGATAATCTGAAAGTCGCTGTGTTCAGTTGCAATGCTGACCATGGTTTTCCTGATCAGGAGGTAGCGATAAATGTGGAAAAGCATAGACCAGATATGGCTTTCTTTCTTGGAGATCAGTTCTACGAGGGGACGGGAGGATTTGGAATCCAAACCAGTCCTTTGGAAAAGTCTTATCTGGATTACCTACACAAATGGTATATGTTTGGCTGGTCATATCGAGATATTTTTAGAACTATTCCGGCGGCCATTATTCCTGATGATCATGATGTGTATCATGGGAATGTCTGGGGAGAAGGGGGTGCGCATGCGCCATCCGATGAAGGTTGGGGATATGTGGCCCAAGATCAAGGTGGTTACAAAATGCCTGCTGAGTGGGTGAATATGATTCAGGATTGTCAGACAAGTCATCTACCAGATGCTTTTGATCCTACACCGGTAAAGCAGGGAATCAATGTTTATTACACGGACTGGGAATATGGAGGAGTGAGTTTTGCGATTTTGGAGGATAGAAAATTCAAATCAGCTCCAAAAAATGTGTTGCCGGAAGAAGCAAAAGTTCAGAATGGATTTATTCAAAACCGGGATTTTGATATCAAGAAGCATTACGATATTGATGCGGAGCTATTGGGGAAAAGACAACTCAATTTTCTGGAAAGCTGGGCGTCAAAATGGGATTCGGGCGTACAGATGAAAGCGGTATTGTCACAAACCAACTTCTGTACCGTGGCTACATTGCCGGAAGGAAGTATCATCGATAGCATCGTGCCTAGTTTGCCTACGCCTGAAAAAGGTGAATATGTAGATGGGGATGCACCGACTACCGATATGGATTCCAATGGCTGGCCGCAAAAAGGCCGGGATGAAGCGGTGCGGATTATCCGAAAAGCTTTTGCGCTACACATCGCCGGAGATCAGCATTTGGCGAGTACCGTGCAATATGGCGTCGATGAATTCCGTGATTCCGGATTTGCTTTTGCAGGTCCTGCGCTGAATAATCTTTGGCCGCGAAGATGGTGGCCAAAAGTACCAGAGGGACACGAGCCTTTTCCAGGCGGGACCAAAAATACAGGAGATTTTGAAGATGGTTTTGGAAACAAGATGACGATCATGGCTGTGGCCAATCCATATAAGTCAGGATATGAACCGGCCAGAATTTACGATAGAGGAACAGGTTACGGGATCATTACTTTTGATAAAGATGTGCGAACGATGCATATCGAATGCTGGCCAAGAAATGTAGATCCAATTGCCAATCCTGAAGGACAGTATGAGGGCTGGCCGCTGACAGTTTCTCAGAAAGACAACTATGCTAGAAAGGCAGTTGGTTATCTGAATACCTTGAATTTGGAAGGAGTTGAAAATCCTGTGGTTTCGGTCTTTAAGGAAGCAACCGGAGAATTAGAATACTCCCTACCGGTGAATTCCAATAACTTTCAGCCTAAGGTGTTTTCAACAGAAAAGCACAGGGTAGTGGTGAGAGATAGTAGTAAAAGTATTGTGAAAACTTACGCAGGTCTCACTTTGCAAGGTGCCGATGCAGAGGAAATTACCGTAAATTTTGCTGAATAGAATATAGGTGGAAGTGCCTAATAAGGCTTACTTCATTATTCTTAATTTGTGATTCATCATTCGTAATTAAAAAATAATGATGTTCGAATGATGAATTGATAATGTCAAAGTTTTAAAAATAGTATGGATACAGAACTAATATATCATGAGCTTTAAAATCAAACTTTTACTTGGATTAACGGCTTCCACAATACTTTGGAGCTGCAGTTCCCCAAAAGAGGAAACAGCGAAAACAGAAGCCAAAAAGCCAAATATTGTCATCATTTACATGGATGATTTGGGGTACGGTGATTTGAGTGCATATGGAGCTACGGAGATTTCTACGCCGAATATTGATAAACTAGCAAATGGTGGGATTCGCTTCACGAACGGCTATGCAACTTCAGCTACTTGTACGCCAAGCAGATATGCTCTACTGACCGGCGTTTACCCTTGGAGAAATAAGGATGCTAAAATCCTGCCTGGAACGGCTCCATTGCTGATCAGTACTTCTCAGATGACTGTTCCGAAAATGCTCAAAGGCCAAGGATATGAAACTGGAGTTGTGGGGAAATGGCATCTGGGACTAGGCAATGGAGACGTGGATTGGAATGAGCACATTAGCCCAAGTCCAAATGAAGTAGGTTTCGACTACAGCTACATCATGGCAGCGACTCAGGATCGCGTTCCTACTGTGTATATCGAGAATGGTGATGTGGTAAATCTGGATCCAAATGATCCGATCGAAGTGAGTTACGATCAAAATTTTGAAGGTGAACCTACAGGGAAAGATAATCCGGAACTAACCACGATGAAATGGCATCATGGCCACAACAATAGTATTGTAAATGGCATTCCAAGAATTGGATTTATGAAAGGTGGAGAAGCTGCCAAGTGGTCGGATGTAGATATGGCGGATCACTTTTTGGAGAAAGCTCAAAGCTATGTGAAGTCGCATAAAGACCGCCCATTTTTCCTTTACTATGCATTTCAGCAGCCACATGTACCTAGAACGCCTAACCCTAGATTCGTTGGGAAATCAGGCATGGGGCCAAGAGGAGATGTGATTTTGGAAGCAGACTGGATGGTTGGTGAGTTTATGAAGACTTTGGAAGATGAGGGATTGTTGGAGAATACATTGATCATTTTCTCCTCTGACAACGGCCCGGTTTTGAATGATGGGTATTACGATGATGCGGTAGAAAAGCTGGGAGATCATACGCCTGCTGGACCGCTTAGAGGCGGGAAATACAGTCTTTTTGAAGCGGGTACCCGAGTGCCATTTATGGTGTATTGGAAAGGAAAAATTCAACCTCAGGTTTCGGAGGCTTTGGTTTGTCAGCTGGACTTGTTGAGTTCTCTGGCGGCTTTGACTGGAAGCTCAGAAACTACAGACGATAGTCAAAATCTCATGCCGACTTTTCTAGGTGAAGAGAAATCCGGTCGTACAGACTTGATGATAGAAGCTACAGGTAGAACCGCTTTGAGAAAGGGTGAATGGCTTATGATTCCGCCATACAATGGTGTGGCAGTAATCCAATCTGTGAATATTGAAATCGGTAATGCCAAGGAATATCAGTTGTACAATTTGACCAGTGATATAGGGCAAACCAACAACCTGGCTCAAGAGAATCCGGAAAAGTTGGAGCAAATGATCGGCGATTATGAGACTATTAGAGGTGAAACGAGTGCGAAAGTCGAAGATGTAGTTTTGAAATAGACCATTTTCAGTAAATTCAAAGGGAGCTGCTGAGGTAGCACCTAGAACCTAGTCTTCCCTTTTTAATTCAAACTCCTCATGCATAGACCCATCATTTACCTACAGCTGATAGCCCTCTTTTTTTCAATCACACCTCTGGCTTTTAGCCAAAATTCAAATGAAAGCAAACCCAATTTCATCATCATTTTCACAGATGATCAGGGTTATGGGGATTTAGGAGCATTTGGGCACCCTACGATCAAAACTCCCAATATTGATCAAATGGCTGTCGAGGGGCAAAAATGGACAAGTTTTTATGTGGCGGCGAATGTCTGCACACCGAGCAGATCAGCAATTCTAACAGGAAGGCTACCGGTGCGCACAGGTATGTATTCCAACACTCGTAGAGTACTATTTCCGGATTCGGGTGGAGGTTTGCCAGCCTATGAAAATACGATAGCGACTCTTCTCAAAGGTGCTGGATATACAACAGCTGCCATTGGCAAGTGGCACCTCGGGCATTTACCTGAATTCTTGCCAACGAGTCATGGCTTTGATTCCTATTATGGAATTCCTTACAGCAATGACATGGATCGAGTGAACGATATCACCGCAAAGGAAGCTTTTGCAGACTCAAAAATCGAGTATTTCAATGTGCCACTGATGCGGAATACCGAGATTATCGAGCGGCCTGCAGATCAAAATACCATCACCAAAAGATATGCGGAGGAAGCTGTGAGCTTCATTAATTCTAATAAAGACAAGCCTTTTTTCCTCTACCTAGCTCATTCTCTTCCGCATGTTCCGCTTTTTGCCTCTAGTGATTTCAAAGGAAAAAGTGAGAGAGGATTGTATGGAGATGTGATTGAGGAGATCGATTGGTCTGTGGGAGAGATTCTTAGCGCTTTGAAGGAAAATGGATTGGATCAAAATACCTATGTAGTTTTTACTTCTGACAATGGGCCTTGGTTGGTTTACAATGAGCAGGGCGGTAGTGCAGGTCCTCTTTTTGGGGGAAAAGGCACCAGTTATGAAGGTGGGGTACGGGTTCCTACGGTGATTTGGGGTCCAGGAAATGTGAAGCCGGGTGTGATTTCCAAAATGGGAAGTACACTGGATTTGTTGCCGACTTTTACCAGTCTGGCTGGCGTAAAAATGCCTCAGGATCGAGTTTATGATGGATTTGATTTAAGCCCAGTTTTGAAAGGGCAGAATGCTACGCCTAGAGAGGAAATGTTTTACTACCATGGTGATCGACTTTTTGCAGTCCGTAAAGGCGATTTCAAACTCTATTTCTACAGTAATAATCCTGCTGGCTATCCTGCAAAGGTGGAGAAGCTGGAGAAGTTGACTCTTTTTAATTTAGGTCATGATCCTTCAGAGCGATTTGACTTAGCAGATCAATATCCAGAAGTTGTCTTTGAGATCTCAGAAATTGCCAAACAGCATTCTTCAGGGATGGTGTTCGGTGAAACACAATTGGAGAAGCGGATAGGGTATTGATTCTTCCTCCGCTCTGAGAGACTTTTTCAAGTTGGTTTTTGAGTAGGGCACATGAATATGGATTGATGATAAAGTGGTTTCGTCCTACTTAAGCTATCTATTTCCCCGTTCATTAATGATGGTTAAGGTTTGATTTCTTATTTTAAAAAGTCCTAAATTCAAAATCAGCCTACTCTCAACGGTATAAAGCGGCAAAGAATGAAAATTCAAATACTCACTTTTCTACTCCTCTTTCAAACCTCCCTTTTGATCGCTCAGACTTCACTTGAGCAACTCAATCTGGAGAATGGGAAGTTTGAAGTAGGATTCAGAAATTATACCACCGCTGACAGTACGAGAAATTACAGCCGAATTTACGATTACACTAATCAGAAGGTCCCAAGACCAATTTCAGTGAGTGTCTGGTATCCGGCGAGCCTAAGGGGAAATGAAAAGCAAATATCCGTTTTGGACTACATGGAGACTCTAAAAGAAGAAGAGGAATGGGAGAATTTGCCAAATGATCAGATTCTAAATTGGTTTTATTACCAAAACACAGCTGCAAATCAGAATCATCTCAAGGAGACTACCGCTGCTTTTGCAAACGCAGAATTTGAGGGTGGAAAGTTTCCGGTAATTATTTACGCACCAAGCTATCAGGCACCGTCCATTGAAAACTTTGCTTTATGTGAGTACTTGGCAAGTCATGGATACTTAGTGATATCAAGTCCAAGTCGTGGAACTGAAAATCGCTGGCTGGAAGGAGGTACAGAAAAGGACATGGAAACTCAGGCCCGGGATATTGAATTTCTAACCCAGGAATTAAACAAGGTTCCCAGCGCTGATCTAGATCAAATCGCAACCATGGGCTTCAGTTTCGGTGGTTTATCCAATGTGCTTTCACAAATTAGAAATGATAATATCAAAGCCATTGTGAGCCTTGATGGAAGCATCAAATACCAATATGAGACGTTGAAAAAATCAACCTTTTTCGACCTCAATAAAGTAGATGTTCCTTTTATACATTTTTCTCAAAAGGATATTCCCAAGGAAGTATTGGAGGCTGATAAAATTGACGCTGCCTTAAATACCAATTTTGAATTTTACGATAGCCTTAGCTTTAGTGATGCTTACCAACTGAAATTCCACAACCTTACCCATTCCCAATTTAGTACGCTTGGTGTTCTGTTTGAGCAGCGTGATCCAAGGCAAGATAAGAGCGATCCGGAAATAATGGAATCTTATAAATGGCTTGCAGTTTATACCTTAAACTTTCTGGATGGGTATCTGAAAGATGATTCGAATGGGCTAGAGTTTATCCAAAAGCAACCTTCAGAAAACGGGATAAAAAAGGAACTGATTTCATTAAAATACAAAGAGAAGGAAGTAGAGGCTTTCAGCTTTCAGGATTTTAATGACTTGGCTAGAAAGCAAAACTATGAGGACCTGCTCGGGTTTTACGAAAGTATCAAAAGTGAGTATCCATCTCTATCACTTCCGGAAGGCGATCTAAATACACTTGGGCTACAGCTACTCTTTAACCCTAAGACTTCCCAAAAGGGCATCAATATCTTATTATTTGCCACCAATCTCTACCCAACTTCTGCCAATCTATTTGATAGCCTGGCTGAGGCATATTTATTTGTTGGGAATCAAGAAATGGCTGTAAAAAACTTCCGGAAATCTTTGGAACTGTATCCTCAAAATCAAAATGCGATTAATCGATTGAACCAGCTTAATCAATGACTAGTGTGTTTTGATTAGCTAGTTCTACTTCTGCCGAAAATATTTTATTCATCTATTTTCCTCTACAAAAGTCCTTTGGTTCTGATTTCAGAAGACAACAGCTAATTGATATGGCTTAGTAGAGTTCCCGATTCTCACCTCCCAGTTCGTAAGAATAAGTATGTACAGCTAGAGAAAAACCTTTCAACCCTCCTCATTTAATCCTATTTTAACTCCATGAACCGCAGACCTTTTCTTCAAAAAATCAGCCTCTTGGGCACCTCGATGATGACTATGCCTTTTATGGGTTATGGGAAAATAGACTTTCCTAATGCCACCCGACTCAAATTCATCACCGCTTCAGATGGGCACTGGGGGCAGCCTGATACAGACTACGAAACATCACATAGCAACTTGATTGAGGCGATCCATGGGGAGAAGGATGTGGATTTTGTGGTTTTTAATGGGGATCTGATTCACGATGACCCGGC
This sequence comes from Algoriphagus locisalis, assembly GCF_900116615.1. Lineage (GTDB taxonomy): Bacteria > Bacteroidota > Bacteroidia > Cytophagales > Cyclobacteriaceae > Algoriphagus > Algoriphagus locisalis. The sequence continues at coordinate 302,071 of NZ_FPBF01000007.1, read as the reverse complement.
ACTTTTACCACAGGTCAAGGAAGTCTATAACCGCCTAAAAGTACCTTACTATGTCACCCGAGGCAACCACGACAGGGTCAGTGAGGGAGACTTTGAGAGAATCATGGGACAGACGACCAACTTTTCCTTCCAATCCAAGGATTCCGGCATACTGCTGCTGGACTGTTCGAATGAAAAAGGAGATTACCTCTGTGCCGATCAAGGTTTTGCCAAATCTATCTTGGATGAATATGCCTCCCTGCCTCAGGTTTTCGTATTCGTCCATATCTCCCAAAACGACTGGACCCGCCATGGTGTACCCTGTACAGACTTCCTGAACCTGATCACTTCCTACCCAAATGTGCGGGCGACTTTCCATGGACATGATCATGATGTAGATGGGCAGATGATTTACCGTAAAATACCCTTTCTATGGTCCGGGCACTTCGGCGGCAGCTGGGGGAATCCATTCCCTTCTTACCGGGTGTGCGAAGTGGGAGAAGACGAAAAGGTCATCAGCTACCTAAAGACCGTAAAGGATGGGACTATCCTGAATGGACATACACTATAAAGCATCCCACAATTATCATCGCAAAAAATAATTTTCACCTCCCACTCAATTCCCCCTCGACGAAATTCTTAATTTGGTCACAGCAGCTCCCTCGAATGCCTGTGGAAAATGGCGATATAGACGCAATAGGGTTTGAGAGTAGCTTACATACTAGTGTTAGCATCAATAATGCAATGAATATAGACAAACCAGTAGCAGCTAAAATAATCTTGAACTTACTGAACGGTAAGGACTCTGGAGAAGATTTTCTAGGTCTTTCTGGAACATTGTATCAATGTAATCTCATCCATTCTGAGCCAAGAGAATTGAGACGGACTAACGAATCTTTAGAAATGTCTGTAATATTCAGAGACAGAGACTCATTTGAAAATTGGCATTTACATTCGAAGGTAAGGGAATATTGGGGCGAAAAATTTGAAAATTGGCTTGTCAAGACTCCTGAAACATTAGAAGAGATGGACGTAATAATTGAAGTTGACAGAGTTGAGAACTGTGAATGTAACACGTCAGATTTCTTCATTCTTCAAGGTCGTTCTTTACAATTTACTGATGAGCTGACTTGTGGCTCCTGCTTAAAACAAGTTCCATATTCTCGAATCCCACTTTATATTAAGATTGAAGAATGGCAAAACTATCATCAGCGGTTTTATCTGAACTGGTTAGATAGCGGAATATTTGAACATGATGCTTATAACGAATTAACAAACTACAGTGAAGGCAAACTGAACAAAGAAGGTGAGCGAATTAGGGCGGAACTTTGTAATCATTTTAAAGCTCCTGTTTATCTGAGTTATTTTGTGGAAGAACCTGATAACAACCATCCATGTCTAATTTGTGGAGAAAAAGGAAGTGATTCGGGCCTTAAAAGACCAAGCAAGATTTGCAAAACTTGCAATACGATATTTGACTAGAAAAAGTAAAGATGCTAACATATGCTATGAATGAATGGGGTTTCGGTGGTCAGGATATTTTCGTGGGGATTGGAAAGTCCGCCACAAGTTTTAAATTTAAATCAAGGCGTGGCTATGTGCGAGAGAAAAGATTAGTGCTTTCTAATCCCCACTCATCATAGCTAGGCGTTAGCTGTCATTTATGATATTATTCCAAGGCCCAGAAGGTCGACTGAAGTCTGTAATAAGAAAGTTTTTCAAAAACGTACTTAACAAGTACCACTTCAAGCTGATTGAAAAGCGAGTGCATTCACCATTAGGTGCAATATACGAGTACCGTAACGACGTTCTAAGACTAAGACTGGTAAGCGATAAGAGCATTGTGAATGTGGACGTATCCTCCATTCATTATGAAGACTTTTGGGATGTTGGTACAATATACCTACTCATGTTCTTAAGATCGAAAGGAGTACAATTGGACAAATATGATGTGCATGCTCATAACAAGAGTTTGGTGAATGAGCAAGAAGCTATCATCCTTGAAAGTAACATGAAAGCCATTGAAGAACTCTATAACGAGAACAACTATAAGAAAACGATAAAGGATCTTAACATAATTGGAACGCGTAGAGCGGAGGTAATATTTGGATTGAAGCGACCTGAGGATAAGGATAGCTAACAATATGTTTCTGCAATGGTGAGGTGACGTACTTCGAAAACCCAAGCCTTCATAAACATAAATGTTGCCCCGCCCACACCCCATTTTTTCAACTTCCCAGATTTACTGCTCTGAAAATAATTTAGTTCCCTAACCCACTGATAGTAAGTAAGCTGTTGTTTTTTTGATTCTACTTAGTTAATTTAGTTACGATATAATTTTTCTTTCACTTAAATCATTTTTAACATGGAAAACAAAGTTTCCATCGAGATCTCTCCGGCAGATCTCCAGGCGATCAAAGACGCCATTGCTGTGTTACAGGCCAAACTAGGTCCATTGCTCATTGCCCTCACCGATGAGGAGCGTAGGTCGCTCTTCAAAATGGGTGAGGCCTCACGTCCTTTCGTGGAGAAAGTACTGGAGTATGTAGTCACCAATCCTGAATTTCTCCCGCCGTTTACTACAGTGGAGGAGATGCAAAAGGACTGGAAAGCTATTTCAGATTTATTACCGGTTTTCAATGCGCTATCCCAGCTGTGTAGCAATCTAGATGATACACTGATGGAGGCAGGCTCTGAAGTCATGGTGCCATCTACCGCCTACTACAAGTCAGCGCAGATGGCGGTCAAGCTTGGTGTACCTAGTGCCAAGCCTGTAGTAGCGGATTTGATGGTGCGCTGGGAGCGCAAACCAAAAAAATCCCCGCCAAAAGAATGAAATACCTGATTAAAACTTAATGCTGAGAGGTTGCTTATCACCTCTCCAGGCCGGATTCGAGAGGATCCGGCTTTTTTGCTTCAGGAGTGACTACTGAATCTTCAGGTAAAAAGCCTGAAGGTTCAGTATAAAAGGGTAAATATTCAGGTTAATAACCTGAAATTTTGAGATAATAGGTTGAGATTTTATACTCAGAACCTGAACATTCAGGATAATAGGCTGAAAATTTATACTTGGTGGTTGAAACTTCAGGGTAATAGGGTGAAGGTTTATACTTAGAGCTTGAAGCTTCAAGATAATAGCGTGATGGTTTATGTTTTTATGTTCAACCCTTTCAGGGTTGCTTTGTCACCTCATCTTGAGGCTTTTCCACGGGTTCCACCCGTGGTTATTGACAGGTTCGACCATCCCGAAATCGCTTCCCTCATCGGGACTGTCGCTTCGTGGTCTTTTACAAATAATCATTTCATTGGTTGCTATCACTTTCATTGTGCATAATTTCCAGTGATGATCCTGAAAGGATCTAACTTCTGAATAGCCATGGGTGCAACCCATGGTAACCTGCAACCCGACATTCATCCACATTACCCCGATTGGGTCAAATTTTAAACTTCCAGCAGTTTTCTGGAAGATGATTTCTACTTACGTAAAAAAAATCTATCTCTATCGCAATTCCCCTAGACGAAATTATTAATTTGGGATCAGTAGAAGTCCGAAGACCTGTAGAGGATGGCGATATTGATGGAAGAGGGTAATTGGGGTAAGAAATATGCAAGGGTTGGGGAACAAACAAAAAGCCCACCGCACAAAGAGTCAAATTTGGTTTTTTCTCCCCTCACTGCCAACGCTGAAAAACCAAAAGAGCCATTAAGTGCCATCTCACAGACAAATGAACAGAGTTAAAAAGGTAACTTTGTAGAGCAAAAATTAAATATGACATATTACGCCAAAATAAGAGAATTAACTAAAACAATATCACCTACTTTGGTGGACTTTGGGCTTCCACGAGACCCTGCAAGAACACCTACTCAAGCATCATCAAATTTCATTACCAACAAGGAGCAGGGAGATTGGGCTGAAAACTTGGTGTTCAGATCAATTAACGAAACGTCCAAAAATTTTATAGCGGTTAAATATGGTAAGTCGGATGACTTAGTAGCAGGAGAGGATGGATTTGATACATTCTATCAAGATTTTCAAGAAGAGCTTGATACAATTGGAAAAAGACCTGATTTGTTAATTTTCAGAAAAGAAGACTTCAGAAAAGACCTAGGGTTTGATTTAAGCCAAATACCTCACCACAAAATTACTGAATATGTAAAAATGGCAATAGCAGGGATTGAAGTAAGGTCAAGTGCGTTCTTGATAGACAAATATGAAGAAGCTATGCAAGTTAGGACGGAAAAATTTAGTCAAATAGCCTTGCAGGCTAGAGATGTAATTCTTGCAGAATTTCAGGAAGAATTAAATCACCCTTCAAGACAAGGATATATTGATTTGCTTCAAAGTATCACCCCTAAAACATTATCGGTTACAGATTTTAGGGTTCCGAGCTGGAGCTCGTCTGAAAGGCTATCTGAACTCAAAGACTATTTCAGGACTTTAAAGGGTGCTATTAAACAAATTCAAAAGAGAGATTACCTTTCCATAACTCCTAAAGTTGAAGATATCAAGGTTGTTTACAAGTGGATTGAAACTTTCAATGTTCCACATTTTTATTTTCAAGTATTCTTTGATAAGGTTTATGGTATCTCTTTCGAGCAAATACTATCAATAATCTCGGATTCAAACAATGAAGGCGTAAACTTCTCGGTAGAGAGGGATACCAAAAATCAAAACAAAACCACAATAAAAATAAACTCTAAGTCAGGAATACCTATTGCATCAAAAGTTGAAGAACCCATACATAAAAGTGTTAGAAAAGAAATGGATAGAGGGAGACTTTTGTTTTATGTCACCTTCAAAGGTGGAACTGCATATCTTGATGTCGATAATCTGATTAACATACTCGATATAGATAGTAATGAATTCTAATGATTGAAGTTAAAGACATATCGAAAGCGACAGATAACGTAGTTGAGAAGAGCTACTCTAAATTAATTTCATTAGGGCATAGGAAGAAATTTGCTCAATTCTTCACACCATTTCAGTTGGCATCTTTAATGGCTAATTGGTTGTTAGGAAATCAAAGACTAAATACCGTTTTAGAACCAGCATTTGGTCTTGGAGTGTTTTCAAGAGCCTTACTTAGTAAAAAATCAGATTTGTTTATAAAAGGCTTTGATATTGATGAAAAAATATTTGCGGAGGGAAAGGAGATTTTCAGCGAAACCCCAAATGTCAATTTACATTTAGAGGATTATATGTTCAATGATTGGGACAATAAATATGATGGGGTTATTTGCAATCCACCGTATTTTAAGTTTCACGATTATGACAACAAAACAATTTTAAACGAAATAGAAAATCGCTTAAAGATCAAACTCAATGGCTTTACAAATCTTTACACACTTTTTTTGTTAAAGTCTATTTACCAGCTAAACTCAAATGGCAGACTTGCCTACATTATACCTTCAGAGTTTTTAAATTCTGATTATGGCAAACTCGTAAAATCGGCTTTAATAAAGAACAATATTTTAAGACATATAGTCGTTTTTGATTTTGAAGAGAATGTTTTTGATGATGCTCTAACAACTGCATGCATTTTGTTATGCTCAAATGATGAAAATAATCAATCAGTAAAGTTTTCAACTGTTAAAAGAATTAGCGATTTAGAGCTAGTTAGAACTTACATTTCTGAGTATCCTTTAAACAGCGTTGATGGCTCAACTTTTAGCGTCAAAGCACTTGATCCAGAAGTAAAGTGGCGTAAATATTACCAAGAGCAAAATGGCATTAGATATAAAAATTTAATTCCTTTCTCTAGTGTGGCCAAAGTTGTTCGTGGTATTGCAACAGGTGCAAATGATTATTTTACATTTTCTAAGTTAAAAGCAAATCAGTATGGTATTGAAGAAAAATATTTACTCCCTTGCATTTGTAAAGCTATTGATGTTAAAGATAATTTTTTCACGAAAGACAATTACCATTCATTAATCAAGAGTGATAGACAAACATTCTTATTAAACGCAATCGGTTCTAAGGACGAAAATGTTTTGAAGTATATTGAACTTGGAGAAAAAACTGGTGTTGACAAAAAATATCTTACATCTTGCAGAACTCCTTGGTATTCGTTAGAAAAGCGTCCTCCATCACCAATTTGGGTTTCTGTTTTTAACAGAAGTGGATTAAAATTTATTAGAAATGAAGCAAATATTTCCAATCTGACAACATTTCATTGTGTTTACCCTGCTCAAAACAGCTTGTTTGACAATGTTAATGTTGACGTTTTGTTTGCGTATCTTTTGACAAACATTGCAAGGGAGATATTTGAAGATAATCGACGGGAGTATGGTAACGGACTACAAAAATTTGAGCCTAATGACCTTAACAAAGCAATGATGCTTGATTTGACATTGCTTGACAAAAAAACTGAAAATAAAATCTTAGAACTTTATAATAAATACAGGAAATCTGCAATAATTAAATCTCCTACTGAGAATTATTTAACTGAAATAAACAATATTTTAAAAACAAAATATTCCCATTGCTAAATAGCTGCATAAATGACCAAGTCGAATTAGGGGATTCACAAGCCAATACATGGTGAATAATATTTCTGTTACCAACCACAAGCGACAATGAATTAGGGTGAAAGAAGAACACTAACCTCGTATCAATTTAAATAGATTATATTACCTCAGCTTGTATATTGTAATCTAAATTTTCTCTCACCCATCCATCTTCCTACAAGACTCCCGTAGTATTAGCTTGGTGTCCACACGGCTTGCTTCTAGAGGAGAAGCAGAATCATTGATCTTATTCAGCAGATAGTTAGCACTCATTGCACCCATTTCAAAGGGTTGCTGATTTACCGTGCTAAGGGTAGGGTTGATGTAGGTGGAAATAGGTTCGTCGGCATAGCCGATTACCGAGAGCTCTTCGGGAATCGTGATTTTCAGTTCAGCTGCTAGTTTATAGATCTCAAAAGCCAGGTAATCACTATAGGTGAACGCTCCATCCGCATGCAAATCACCCAGGCAGAAGCGGATCTTTTCCACCAGCTTGGGATCAGAACTCTCCAGAACCAGTTCCTCTTTTACTTCGATTTCATGCTTGCGCAGTGCTTCCTTATAGCCCATAAATCGGTTGAACGTAGTAGAAAGGTTATCAGGACCTTTGATATGCAGGATGTTTTTACACCCGATTTGGCACAGGTAATCCACTGCAGAAAAAGCGCCCTTGAAATCATCCGAGATCACGTAGGGAGTTTCTATTTCCTCCGAAAATCGATCCACCAGCACCAGCGGCGTGCCACTGTCCATCACTTCCTGTATATGCTCAAACTTGTCATTCATCTTGGAGATCGTAGCCAGAATCCCATCTACCCGGGCATCCAGTAGCGTGAGCGTGGATTTGATTTCCTGATTCTGGTTTTCATTGGAGGTACAGATCAGCAGCTGATAGCCAGCTTGGGAGGTCACACTCTCTATCCCTGCCAATACCCGGCTATAAAAGTGATGCGTAAATTCCGGAAGGATCAATCCTATGGTATTCGTTCGGTTTTCCAGCAGACTCTTCGCGATGGGATTTGGTCTGTAGCCCAGTTTTTTGGCGAGGGAAATAATCTCCTGCCGCTTTTTCTCAGAGACCTTGCCACCGCCATTCAGCGCCCGGGAAACTGTGGAGGGAGTCACTTGCAGCGCTTGGGCAATATCGGTGATGCTGATTCTTTTCTTTTTCATTTTGGGCTTCTTGGTAAGCCCAATTTAGGATAAATGCATGAAAACCGGGTAGCTTTTAGTTAGAAGCTTCCACAGGCAGGTCAAACGTTTGACCAACATAGTCTTTATCATATTTATGATATTGGTTAGTTGATTTGGGAAAATGGGTTTTTCCCCAAAAAATCCCGCATCAAACATTTGCTTGAAGCATTTTCGAATATGGAGTTAGGACAATCCGGCATATCAGTATCATCCATGATCATAGGAACCAGCGCGCTGGGCAATCTCTATGAGGCCAAGCCTTATGGGCAAAAGCTGGAGTTGGTCTTGGGCGCTATGGAATGCTTCCCCAGCGGGGTTGTCTTCGATACGGCTGGAAAATACGGGGCTGGAATGGCTCTGGAAGCCTTGGGTCAGGCATTGAATGATTTGCAGGTGCCAAATGACAAGGTGCTGATCAGCAATAAACTGGGATGGAAGCGTACGCCTTTGCTGGGTACTGAGCCTACGTTTGAGCGGAATGTCTGGAAAGAACTGGACTATGATGCGGTGCAGGATATCAGCTACAGAGGGATATTGAATTGCTTTGAAGAGGGGAATTCCCTGCTGAGAGGCTACGAAAGTCAGTTGGTCTCCATCCATGATCCGGATGAGTATCTGGATCAGGCAGCTTCGCCAAAAGACTATGAAAAGCGATTTGCGGATATATTGGAGGGCTATGCGGCCTTGGATGAGCTGAAGCAAGCCGGGAAGGTGAAAGCCATCGGTGTAGGCTCCAAAAACTGGAAAGTGATCCAGGAAATCTATCAGCATTACCCACTTGACTGGGTGATGATAGCCAACAGCATGACCATCTACCAGCATCCAAAGGAGCTGTTTGATTTTATGAGGTTATTGGAAAAGAATGGGGTAGGAATTATCAATTCTGCTGTTTTCCATTCAGGATTTTTGGTGGGTGGTGATCATTTTGATTATCAGAAAATGAGCCCTACCGATCCTGCCTTTAGTCAGCTGTATAAGTGGAGAAATAAATTCTTTACCCTTTGCGAAGCGCAGGCCGTCATCCCTGCCCATGCCTGCATACAGTTTGCCCTACAGCTGCCGGGAGTCAGTTCCCTGGCGCTGAATTCCACTTCCACGCACCGCATTCAGGCAAATGCATCCTATTGCGAAACCCTGATTCCAGATTCCTTTTGGGATCTTTTAAAGGAGCAAGGGATCATCGCAGATTATCTATCGGAATTTAATTTGAATAAAATAGAATGAACATCCTAAGCTGTACCTCGCCGGGAGAATTTGAATACCAAGTCGGAGAAATGCCTCAGCTTTCCGAAGGTCGGGCTATTGTCAAAATCAAGAGAATTGGCATTTGCGGCACAGATCTTCATGCCTTTGAAGGCACCCAGCCCTTTTTCTCCTACCCAAGGATTCTAGGGCATGAGTTGGCCGGTGAAATCGTGGAAATCGGAGAAAACGAAGAGTTTTCCATAGGTGATTTAGTAACTGTCATTCCTTATTTCAACTGCGGAATCTGCGTTGCCTGCAGAAATGGTAAGCCAAATTGCTGTCAGAAAATCAGCGTTTTCGGTGTGCATGAGGACGGAGGAATGCGGGAGTTTGTTGCCTTGCCGATTTCTTCTTTGGTGAAAAAGGAAGGGCTCAGCCTGGAGCAGCTGGCGATGGCTGAACCTTTGGCCATAGGAGCACATGGGGTGCGAAGAGCAGGAGTAAAGTCGGGGCAGTTTGTGCTGGTGATCGGAGCTGGCCCTATAGGATTGGGAGTGATGGAATTTGCAAGGATTGCCGGAGCTACCGTGATCGCGATGGATATCAATGAGCAAAGACTGGAGTTTTGCCGGGAGGTGTGGGGTATCCCGCATGTGGTGAAAGCAGATATCAATGCTCATAAAGTCATTCAGGAGATCACAAACGGGGATTTTTGTGACTCGGTGATTGATGCTACCGGAAGTTTGATCGCCATCAATCAGGGGTTTCAATACATCGCTCATGGAGGGAATTATGTGTTGGTGGGCTTGCAGAAAGGGGATATTGCCTTTTCCCATCCCGAATTTCATAAGCGGGAAGCAACGCTGATGAGTAGCAGAAATGCCACTAGAGCGGACTTTGATTTGGTGTTGGAAGCTCTTGCCTCAGGGCAGGTTTCCTTAGATCGCTACATCACGCATAGTGTACCCTTCGCAAAGGTGAAGGAAGATTTTAAATCCTGGCTGGAACCTGAAACCGGAGTGATTAAGGCTTTGGTGGAAGTGTAGAGGAGACGGAAGACAGGAGACAGGAGACGGGAGACAGGAGAAGGAAGACAAGAGACGGAAGACCGGAGACAGGAGACGGAAGCAGCTTAAATATTAGTGTTAATAAGGTCTGTATTGCTTTTGTATCCTTACAGGTAGAAATGAGGATTTATATAAAATAGAATTGAATAATAATAACCACCCAAAATGCTTAATAATCAATATTGTTTAAGAACCTTTTTTGTCCTGCTTTTTATAGCTTTTTCCTTAAAGACAAAAGCTCAGGAAAGCTCTCCTCTTACGCTTTGGTACAAGCAGCCGGCTGCCGATGTTTGGACAGATGCCTTGCCGATAGGAAATGGCAGATTGGGAGCAATGATCTATGGGAATGTGGAAAATGAGCTGATTCAGCTTAACGAGCATACCGTTTGGTCCGGTGGTCCAAACAGGAATGATAACCCGGATGCTTTGGCAGCCTTGCCGGAAGTCAGAAGATTGATTTTCGAAGGAAAACAAAAGGAAGCAGAACAGCTAGCCGCAAAAACCATACAAAGCAAAAAGTCACATGGGCAGAAGTTTCAGCCTGTGGGAGACCTAAAGATCGCTTTTGAAGGACATGCTGCTTTTACAGATTATCGCAGGGAATTGGATATAGAGCGGGCGATTTCCAAAGTGAGCTATAAAGTTGACGGCGTAACTTATACCCGGGAAGCCATCGCTTCTTTCGCTGACAATGTCATTGCTGTACATCTTACTGCCAGCAAGCCTGGGATGATTTCTTTCACAGCATCCATGGCTACTCCTCAGCCGAATGCTACGGTTGCCCTTAATTCAGTAAAGGAATTGACTATTTCCGGCACTACGACAGATCATGAAGGAGTAAAAGGCTTGGTGAAATTCAAAAGCCTTACAAAAACCAAAAATCAGGGAGGGACGCTAACTTCTTCCGATTCTTCTATCACGGTAAAAGACGCAGACGCAGCGACGATTTATATTGCCATTGCTACCAACTTTAATAATTACCTGGATCTCTCTGGAGATGAAAATGCCCGAGCTCAGGCATTTATGGCAAAAGCTGCAACCAAATCATTTGATGACTTATTGAAGACAAATCTAATAGACTATCAGAAGTACTTTAATCGCGTAAGTCTTGATTTGGGTGAGACAGAAGCTTCTAAACTCCCTACTGATGAGCGCTTAAAGAGTTTTAAGACAGGAGATGATCCTCAGTTGGTTACGCTCTATTATCAATATGGAAGGTATTTGCTCATTTCCTCTTCACAGCCTGGGGGACAACCGGCAAACCTGCAGGGGATTTGGAACAAAGAAATGTCACCGCCATGGGACAGCAAATACACCATCAATATCAATGCGCAGATGAACTACTGGCCGGCAGAGAAAACAAATCTGGCTGAGCTTCATGAGCCTTTCCTAAAAATGGTTTCTGAGATGGCTGAGGCAGGCGAAGAAACAGCCCGCGTCATGTATGGTGCGAGGGGTTGGATGGCTCATCATAACACCGATATATGGAGAATCACAGGGCCAGTAGATGCGATATTCTGGGGAATCTGGAGTGGAGGAGGAGCCTGGACCAGCCAGCATCTTTGGGATCACTTCCAATACAGCGGTGATAAGGAATATCTGAAGTCCATCTATCCAATTCTAAAAGGTGCAGCAATGTTCTATGTGGATTTCTTGGTGGAGCATCCAGACAAACCTTGGTTGGTAGTCAATCCGGGTACTTCCCCTGAAAATGCACCTGCTGCACACGATGGTTCTTCTTTGGATGCAGGTACCACGATGGACAATCAATTGGTTTTTGATGCCTTCAGTGCAGTCATTCAGGCTTCGGAGATGCTCGGTAAAGATGAATCTTTCGCAGACTCACTCAGAACAATGCGTGATAAATTGCCTCCCATGCACATAGGAAAACACGGTCAACTTCAGGAGTGGTTGGATGATATTGACGATCCTAATGATCATCACCGTCATATTTCCCATCTATATGGCCTATTCCCATCAAATCAGATTTCCCCACTTCGTACCCCGGAATTGTATTCTGCTTCCAAAAATACCTTGATCCAGCGTGGAGATGTATCCACTGGTTGGAGCATGGGCTGGAAAGTGAACTGGTGGGCAAGAATGCTGGATGGCAATCATGCTTACAAACTGATCCAAAATCAGCTTTCTCCTGTAAGTGCTAAGCGTGGCGAAGGAGGTGGTTCTTACAACAACCTGTTTGATGCACATCCACCATTCCAGATTGACGGCAACTTCGGCTGTACTTCCGGGATTACCGAGATGTTGGTTCAGAGTGCCAATGGAGAAATTCATTTGCTTCCTGCCTTGCCAGACGTTTGGCAAGAAGGAAGCATTACGGGAATCAGAGCCAAAGGAGGTTTTGAAGTAGTGGAACTGAAATGGAAAGACGGGAAGGTTGAAAAAGCGGTTATTAAATCTACGATTGGAGGTAATCTACGCGTGAGAGTTCCTAACGGTTTGGAGTTAGAAAAAGGGAAAGGGCTTAAGCAAGCAAGTGGGGAAAACCCGAATCCTTTCTATCAGGTGCCTGTGACTGCCGATCCAATTGTTTCTCCGGAGGCTGAGATTGTACCTGTGGACCTTAGTGATATGGAGCTTTATGATATCAAGACCACTGAGGGAGAGGTGATTACTTTGGTTGCAGGAAAATGAGTTTAAGTACAGGTAGTATTTCAACGAAATAAAGATTTTAAAAGAATTGAGTAAGCAGTAAAAACTATGGATTTTAAGAAAGAATCTTATTCATCAAGACTTAGTTTGAGGCGGCTAGCTGTGCTGATCGCTTTTGGCTTATGTGTCTTTATGAGCGAGAATCTTTCTGCCCAAACCCAACCAATTCATAAGGCTTTAATCGTGGATGGATTCAGTAATCATGATTGGAAGCAAACTACTAAAGTGATTAAATGGATTTTGGAAGGAAGTGGGAAGTTTGAAGTTGAAGTTTCTACCATACCTAATGACAGTATTGAAAGGCAGAAATGGAATGCAGATTTTGAAGACTTTGCTGTAGTAATTCAAAACACTAATAATATCCAGAATCTGAAATTAAACTGGCCTGATGCGGCAAAGAAGAGTTTGGAAGCCTATGTGAAGCAGGGCGGCCGTCTGTATATTCTTCACTCTGCCAATAATGCATTTCCGGATTGGCAGGAATACGATAAAATGATCGGCTTGGGTTGGCGCTCGGCAGATGCAGGAATTGCTCTGGAAGTAAATGATCAAGAACAGCTGATCAGACATCCTAAAGGAGAAGGAAAGGGAACGAGTCATGGCGATAGATTTGACGCGCTCATCCAAATTCTGAACCCTCATCCGATTAACGAGGGATATCCAGCATCATGGAAGACAGTTAACACTGAAGTTTACAGTTTTCCACGCGGTACCGCTGAGAATCTGAGGGTGCTTTCCTATGCTTTTGATAGCACCGACACTAAGAAAACTTGGCCTGTGGAATGGGTAATTAAGTATGGAAGGGGGAATGTCTATAATTCCAGTATGGGACATCTTTGGAGAGGGGAAACCTATCCGCCGGCTTATAGGTGTGCGGGATTTCAGACTACTGTGATCCGGGCAGCTGAGTGGTTGGCCAGCGGAAAGGTAACTTATCCTGTGCCGGTTGACTTTCCTACGAGTGAGAATTCCAGCCTTCGTCCAACCGAAATGATAGGTGTACACAAAAATGAATAATGTCTTTTAAAAACCAAACTATGATAAACCCTAGACCTTCTATTCATTCCAATTTTTGGGTGAAATCAATGCTTAAGCTGTTTTCAGCGAGTTTCTTGACTATGTTTTTTACGGCGAGCAGCTTTGCCCAAGACCCTAACTTTTACATTTTCCTCAGCTTCGGCCAGTCCAACATGGAAGGCCATTCCAAGCCTGAACCTCAGGACACAGTGGCAAATGAGCGATTTAAAGTGTTGCAGGCAGTGGATTGTCCGGATTTAGACAGAATAATGGGCAACTGGTATACAGCCATCCCACCACTTAGTAGATGCAATACCGGCCTAACGCCAGGGGATTATTTTGGAAAAACTTTGGCTGAAAGTCTACCTGACAGCATCAAAATCGGAATCATCAATGTGTCTGTTGGTGGGTGTAAAATCGAGCTTTTCGAGAAAGATAGTTATGAATCCTATGTGGAAACGGCTCCCGGATGGATGAAAGGAATGATTGCCCAATACGATGGCAATCCCTATGGAAGATTGCTAGAGCTAGCAAAGATTGCCCAGAAAGATGGGGTGATCAAAGGCATTTTACTGCATCAGGGAGAATCCAATACTGGAGACAAATCCTGGCCAAAGAAAGTAGAAGGCGTTTACGATAATCTGCTTAGTGACCTTGGCTTGGCTCCTGATTCAGTACCGCTTTTGGCGGGTGAACTGGTGAGTGCTGAGCAGGGAGGAAAGTGCGCCAGCATGAATCCAATCATTGCCACCCTTCCAGATGTAATTCCTAATTCTTATGTAATTTCCTCAGCAGATTGCGAAGCGATTGCTGATGGACTTCATTTCTCAGCTGCGGGGTATCGCTTACTCGGGTCCCGCTATGGAGAACAAATGGCAGCGCTGCTGATGAAAGAATAAGCCTAAAGCCTAGTGACCAATTAGTTTAACCCAAAAAATAACCTAACCAAAACCTATATGAACCGCTCAAAAAACCTATTACTCCTATTGTTTCTATTTGTCGGGCAACTCCATGCTCAGGATCTGGAAAAAGAAGCCCCGGCTGGCTTTGACCAAACTAGAGATGGAATTTCCCACGGGGAAATCCAGACCATTACCTACAACTCAAAAACGGTAGGAAATGACAGAAAAGCCACGGTTTACACTCCACCGGGCTTTTCTGAAAATGAAAAATACCCCGTGCTTTACCTGCTTCACGGCATTGGTGGCGATGAAAAAGAGTGGCTAAACGGTGGACATCCAGAGGTGATTTTGGATAACCTCTATGCGGATGGAAAGCTGGAGCCTATGATCGTCGTCATGCCAAATGGCAGGGCAATGAAAGACGATAGCGCTGGAGGAAATGTGATGGCGCCGGACAAGGTGCAGGCCTTTGCGACTTTTGAGCAGGATCTGCTGAATGATTTGATTCCATTTATTGAAAAGGAGTTTCCTGTATTGACTGACAGGGAAAATAGAGCCATTGCCGGACTTTCTATGGGTGGTGGACAATCACTGAATTTCGGCTTGGGCAACTTGGATAAGTTTGCTTGGGTAGGAGGGTTTTCTTCTGCTCCAAATACGAAGGAGCCACAAGTCTTGGTACCAGATCCTGAGAAAGCCAAGGACATGTTAAAACTTCTGTGGATTTCCTGTGGTGATGCCGATGGATTGCTGAGGTTCTCTTCCCGTACCCATGAGTATTTGGCAGATAATGATGTGCCGCATATTTATTATCTGGAGACTGGCGGGCATGATTTCAAAGTATGGAAAAATGGACTTTACATGTTCTCTCAGCTTCTTTTCAAACCTGTAGATGAATCTAAGTTCGACCAATACAGTCCGCTGGATATTACAACGGTTAAATAAAGTAACTCTTTGAGTACAAATTAAGAGAAGATTAACGATGTGAGAGATTGATATATTTCTATATCTGTTTTTCTGCCAGTTAAGAGACTAAAGCATTATAGGATTTGGTCAACACTTGCATTGAGGCTACTTCGGTCATCCGTCATCGGTCTTCCAGCCAGTTCATCAAAGAAAATATGTCTACTGGAAAGATTGCGAGAATCATATAAACAATTAACAAAACCCATAATAACATGAACCTATTAAAAACCTCAATTCTGGCATCATGCCTCTTAATCGCCTCCTTCGCAATGGCTCAGGACGGTACCATTTATCCACTGGAAACTCCAGATGAACCCAATGCAATTTTGCTGGGAACAGGTGGAGTTGAAAATCAACCAGCTTCTGAAACTTGGTTTAAGCAGTGGGGTGATCCAATGGCACGAAATATTACTACTGCTACACTTACTCCATTTTTACCTGAACCAGGCAAGGCGACAGGAGCAGCGGTTCTTGTCGCCCCGGGTGGCGGTTTTAGATGGCTTTCTTTGAAAAATGAAGGCTGGGAAGTGGCACAGGCACTTGCCGATCAGGGGATAGCTGCCTTTGTTTTGAAATACCGACTTCGTCCAACTCCTGAGTCCTTGGATGGTTTTAAAGAATCTATGAACCAGACTTTATCGCCACCACCAGCGCCTGCGTCTGGTTCATCGAATGCTCCGGCCCGACCAGCTCCAGCTCCCTTTGATCTCTCGGATCAACTGGAAGATGCTGAGGCTGCCTATGCGATGATCAAGGATAGAGCAGAAGAGTGGGGTGTTGATATGGATAGGTTAGGAATGATCGGCTTTTCTGCCGGTGCAGGCTTGACCATGCACAGTACATTGAATTCCAAAACCATGAAACTGGCTTTTATCGGCCCGATCTACGGAGGCATGGGACCGGTGGAGGTTCCAAAAGATGCACCGCCCATGTTCAACGTCATTGCCACGGATGATTTTCTTTTTAGAGGGCAATTTGGTGTGATCGATTCCTGGTACAAGGCAGGTATTCCTGTGGAGTTTCACCTTTACCAAAACGGTGGACATGGCTTTGGCCTGGGCAATCCCGGTCGTACCAGTAATCGCTGGTTTGATGCCTTCATTCACTGGCTGGATGTCAATGAATTTCTGGAAGCAGACTGAATTCCCTGAGAGCTCCACGTTTCTTTTTTACTTCTTAAAAAAAGGCCATTTACTAGTAATTCTCTGTGGCAGAATAATATTCTGCCACAGAGGTCTATTATTCGGTTTTAAGGTGTAAAAGCCGTGCATGAAAGATTTTTTCATGTATGAAAAAAAATAATTTAAAATTTTGAGGTTGTTTGACCTCCAAAAACACTCTTTATAAGTGAAGAGTGGAGATACCTTCCTGTTCAAATGAAAAAAACCCAGAATAAACCTATTGAAACCACTGAATCTTCAGCTATGCTATACATGCAGCATAGTCAGGTGATGATTGTATATACTGAAAAATCAGACCGAGAGGTCTGGGCATCTTTCAAAAGTGGAGATGAAGCTGCATTTAATTACATCTACAGAAAGTATGTAGCAGACTTATTTAATTATGGAATGCAAATCTGTAAGCAAGAGGAAATAATCAGAGATTGTCTTCAGAAAATGTTTATAGATCTGCGTAAAAATCAAGCTAAACTTGGAGACGTACAACGAATCAAAGGATACTTGTTTACTGTTTTCCATCGAGAACTTTTCAAGTTTCTCAAAAAAGAGAAAAAACTAAATGCTGATCTGATATCCATAGATAACGAGGAGAGCATTTTTTGTATAGAGACCTCTCACGAGACCAAGCTAATAGACGAAGAGTTTGCTTTAGAGAAGAAAGCTGAAATAGCGAAGGCGCTGAACAAGCTTTCAACCAGACAAAGACAAGCTATTATCATGCTCTACCAAGAAGAGCTTTCCTATAAGGAAATAGCTGAAGTGATGAATTTCAGCGAGGTTAAAACAGCCCGAACCTTGGTTTACAGAGCCATGGAGAAGTTAAAAGAAATATTTGAAGTTGAGAAAGCCTAGCCAGCGCGCTTCCTGCCACTACCATGGACGAAAAATATAAATACATAGATTTTGAGATAGAGGATTTTTTGAACGATGAATTTTTTATTCAGTGGGTGAAAAATCCTGGAGAAGAGACAAACCACTTTTGGCTCAAATGGATCGAAAATAATCCAGAAAGAAGACCGATTCTCCAGAAGTCCAAAGAGATTATTGCCATGATCGATTATAAAGAAAGGTATGTGCTTTCTGATCAGGCTTACATGGATCTTTATGAGGACATCGTGGAGAAGAGTCATCAACAACGGGCAGATGGTAGTCATTTTCAATGGAGTGGTTGGCACAAAACAGCAGCCATTTTATTTCTGGTCTTTTCTACTGTCTATGGTATAGATGTTTTGAATAAGAGAAACCAGGTGGAGTCCAAAAATCAACATGTTACCACCTGGCTGACCGTTGATAATCCGGCGGGGCAGAAGTACAAATTCCAATTACCAGACGGTACACGAGTTCATCTCAACGCGGCTAGTAGTATAGAATATCCCCAGAGTTTTGATGGGGAGAAAAGAACCGTACGAATGAAGGGCGAAGCATTTTTTGATGTGAAGACTGACCCTAACAGGCCTTTTATTATCGAGATAGACAATAGTCAAGTGACGGTTTTAGGAACTTCCTTCAACCTGAAAAATGAGGAGGATTTTGAACTCGCTTTGGTAGAAGGAAAAGTAGAGGTGGCAGATTCAACCGGTGGGATAATTACCGTGCTTCCAAATGAAATGTTGATCAAACGCAAAAATGGTGAAGTATCCAAAGGTGCGTATGATCCTCTGGAAGTATTTGGTTGGAGAGAGCAGTACCTGATTTTTAAAGATGACAGCTATCCGGAGGTGATCGAGAAACTGGAGGAGTGGTTTGGGGTGACTATAGAAAGCACTTTAAAAGTGGATAAAGACTGGTCATACTCTGGTCAATATCACAACAAACCCTTGAATCAGGTATTAGAGGGAATTAGTATTTCTTCTGATTTTCAATACAAAATCAATAATAAATCAATTACAATTTCAAACCCATAAATCTACAAACCATGGAAAAATTCTACACTAACAGCAGCTGAAAAAATAGGCAGAAGAGCGAATGCTTTTCTGCCTAAAGCCTTTGTGCCAATCGTCAAATTAAACAAAGGCTAAATCTCAAGTACTACACTTAAAATCTTAAACAAAAGTATGGAAAAATCAATACTTAGGAAAATCATTATGCTTTCCAAATATTTTATGTGTGCGTTCCTTTTTCAGCTGTTTTTCACAGCAGTACTGATGGCAAATACAGGTCATGCCCAATTAAAAGGGCTCGCCGAAGTAAGTGTCACAGTCAAGTTTAATGGAAGTACACTAGATAAAGTCATCACCGAACTAGAAGCCCAAAGCGGTTTTCAATTCACCTACAACAAAGCGAAGGTGCCGGTGAATGAGCTAAAGGTGAATCTGTCAAAAAGTAACACTCCCTTGTCGGAAGTATTACTCGAAATATCCAGCCAGACAAATTTGAAATTTGTGCAAGTGGATGACAATATTCACATCACTAATGGGCCTAAAAAGCCAAAACCTGCCGAAGAGGTAATACCTCCCGCTATCGTAGAGATTACTGGGCAGGTCTTGGATTACACAGGTCTAGCTTTGCCAGGCGTTACTGTCCGGATAAAGAATACGACAAGAGGAACCACTACTAACCTTGATGGTGAATACACCATTAGTGTGAATGAGGGTGAGACTCTTGTGTTTAGCTTTATAGGCTTTGTAGAAAAAGAAGTGGTTGTTGCTAACCAAGCAGTAATCAACATTACACTTGAAGAAGACCTTACCAGTCTGGAAGAGGTAATAGTCGTTGGCTACGCCGAGCAGAAAAAGGAAACCATCGTAGGAGCAGTAGCCCAGACGAGTGGTGAAGTCCTAAAGCGTACTGGTGGTATTTCCAATGTAGGATCTGCACTTACCGGTAACTTGCCAGGGGTAATCACCACCGCCAGTACAGGTGTGCCGGGCGGTGAAAACCCTCAGATTGTGATCAGAGGTCAGAATAGCTGGAATGGAAACTCGCCGCTTATCTTGGTAGATGGGGTGGAGCGACCAGAATTCTTCAATACGATGGACATCGCTTCGGTGGAGTCTATTTCTGTGTTGAAAGATGCCTCAGCAACAGCCGTTTTTGGATCCAGAGGTGCAAACGGTGTAATCATCGTCACCACTAAAAGAGGTAGAGAGGGAAAAGCTCAGATCACTGCAAATGTGAACTCTACCATGAAAGTGGTATCTAAGCTTCCTGGTAAATACGATGCTTACAGTGCTATAGGAGTTCGTAACAGAGCAATCGAAAACGAACTTTCTTCAAACCCTGTAGGATGGTCAGATTACATTCCTTACGCCATCCGCGATAAATACAGAAACCCAGCTGATTGGCAGGAAGCAGAGCGCTATCCAAATGTTGACTGGCAGGAAACGCTTTTCAAAGATTATGCAATGGCCTATAATGCCAATATTGGAATACGTGGTGGTACCAAATTCACCCAGTATTTTGCGAGCATAGATTATCAGAATGAAGGGGATTTATTCAGAGATTTTGATAACAACAGAGGTTACGAACCAGGTTATAATTATAACAGACTAAATTTCCGTAGTAACCTGGATTTCCAGTTGACTTCCAGTACCAAGCTTCAGGTAAACCTTGGAGGATCCTATGGTGTAAGAAAAACCCCTTGGGGTGGAGGTAATTCCAATAGCTTCTGGAGTGCGGCCTATGCAAATCCACCAGATGCATTTATGCCTGTTTATGCCGATGGCGCATGGGGAGTATATGCTCCGGATGATGTAGCGGCAGAAAACTCCGTGAGAATCCTTGCAGTGAGTGGACTTCAATACCTGACCACCACGCAGCTTTCAACAAATTTTGTTTTGAACCAGGATCTGGGAATGATCTTAAAAGGTTTGAATTTCAGAGGTACCCTAGCGGTAGATAATTCTTTTACAGAATCAAACCGAGGTGTAAATGACTTGTACAATACACCATTCCAGAAATGGGTGGATCCAGAGACGGGAATTCACAGATACGATGATATCGTGGATGCCAACAGTAGATTTGACTTCCGCGAGGCAGTTACCTGGGGTACAGCTAATGGCTCTGTAGGAGGCGCGCAACGAAGATTGTATTATCAATTCCAATTGAATTACGCCGGTAGCGTAGGCCAGGATCATCATTACTCTCTAATGGGACTGATGAGCCGTCAAGAGGATGCAGTAGGAAATGTGATTCCAGCCTATCGTGAAGACTGGGTTTTCCGTGCCAATTACGATTACAAAAACAAGTACCTGATCGATTACAGTGGCGCTTATAACGGTTCTGAGAAATTCGCTCCGGAGTACCGATACGCTTTCTTCTCATCCGGAGGTATTGGATGGGTTATTTCAGAAGAAAATTTCATGAAATCACTTTCTTTCATTGATTTCCTTAAAGTAAGAGCGAGTTACGGTGAAGTAGGAGATGATAATATCGGAGGTAGATTCCTATTTATGGATCAATGGAGTTATGGTAATAGCTCACAGCTAGGTATCGTAGGTGAAGGGGGAGAGTATAGCCCTTATACTTGGTACAGCCAGACTTCGGTGGGTAACCCTGAGGTACAATGGGAGACTGTTTACAAAACCAACATTGGTTTGGAGTTCGATATTTTCAACGGCAAAATCAATGGTAACTTTGAATACTTCAAAGATGACCGAAAGGATATCCTGATGTCCGGTGACCGTTCTATCCCAAGTTATTATGGAACTACAGCACCTGCTGCTAATTTGGGTAGAGTGATCACCAAGGGTTTTGAATTCACAGTAGGAGCTAGTCATACCTTCGAAAACCAAATCAGAATTTGGGGTGACGTTTCTATGACTCATGCGGCAAACGTCGTGATCGAGCGTGACGATCCTGAACTTCAGGTTGCTTACCAAAAAGATGAAGGATACCAACTAGGACAGTACCGTACTCACATCAGCAATGGCTACTACAGCTCTTGGGATGAAGTATATGGAAGTACTCCTCATAATGCAAATGACCAGTTCAAACTACCTGGAGGGCTACAGATTCTTGATTTCAATGGAGATGGAGTAATCGATTCTTTTGATGCTGCGCCATTTGGTTTTTCAGGTGTACCTGAAAATACCTTCAGTACTAATCTGGGTGTAGAATGGAAAGGTTTGAGCCTTTATGTACAGTTCTATGGTGTAAACAATGTCACTAGAGATGTACCGCTTAGCAGTTTGAACAACCGTCTTAATAGAGTATATGAAGAGGGTTCTTACTGGTCCGAGGATAATGTCAATCCTGATTCTCCTATGCCTAGATGGGGAGCACTTATGCCTGGCTACAGCAATGGCCAACGGTACCTGTATGACGGGTCTTACCTAAGACTGAAAAATGCTGAAATAGCTTACCTGTTCAATGGCAATTGGGTAAGAAGTATAGGAGTAGAAACTCTGAGACTTTACGCAAATGGTAACAACCTCCTCCTATGGACGGATATGCCGGATGACCGTGAGTCTAATTTCTCCTCTGCAGGATGGGCGGGCGCTTATCCTACAGTACGAAGAATCAATCTTGGGATAAATGTTTCATTCTAATCTAGCAATGCAAATGAAGAACTACATAAAGAACATCATAAAGAGTGGATTCATGGTAGCTGTATTTCTATCTGCGTCCTCTTGTGAAGACTATTTAGAAAGAACCCCGGATTCAATCATTTCTGAAGAAACGGCTTTCCAGAATTTCAATAACTTCCAAGGATTCACAGAAGAGCTTTATCATGCTGTTCCAAATTTCACTTTAGCTTATTGGGTAAGTGCGTGGAACTTTGGAGAAGATGAAATCGAATCCACCGCAGGAACTTTCACAGTGTCCTACAATTTCGACCGGGGTAACTTCTGGGCTTGGCAAGCTGAGCAAGGAGGCGGCGTTGGCTGGTTTGACAAAGGCAACGCATCTACCACTGGTGGACACCATCAAAAAGCATTATGGCCTCTTGCTTGGAGAGGAATTCGTAAAGCAAATCTGGGTCTGGAAAACCTTCACAGACTTACAGATGCTACTGACGAAGAACGTAGATTGATAGAAGGACAATTATTGTTTTTCAGAGGATGGTTTCATTTTCAGTTGATCCAGTATTTCGGTGGATTGCCATACATAGATTATGTATTGCCTAGCGATGAGCAACTGCGTTTACCACGTCTTTCTTATAGAGAATCTGCAAATAGAGTGGCTGAAGATCTACGAAGAGCAGCGGATCTACTGCCACTTAACTGGGATAATACGGTAGCAGGTAGAAATACCATAGGTAAAAACACCATGAGAATCAACAAAGCTATGGCTTTGGGTTACCTGGGTAAAAATTTGCTTTGGGCTGCTAGTCCGCTGATGAACTATACTGAAACGGGTAGCAGAACATACGATGCTGCCTATAGCAAGCGTGCTGCTGATGTTTTTGGAGAATTGCTTCAGCTTATAGAAACTGGACAGACTATCTATTCCTTGATGCCTTTTGCGCAGAAATCCAATTTGTTCTACACCACAGGACAAAACTGGGCAATGCCTGGAGGAACTGAGGCGATGTTTAGAGCTCCCACTACTGGAGCTAATGGTAGTAACTATCAGATTTCTAAGCAGTTTATGCCTTTGCTGATCAGTCAGGGTGATGCGACCATGTTTATGCCTACGGCAAATTATGTGCATGCCAACTACGGTATGGCAAATGGCCTTCCGCTTCCTGATGATATCACCAAGGCTGATCCTGAGTCTGGCTACGATCCAAATTATCCTTGGAAAGGTAGAGACCCTAGATTCTACAGCGATATCACTTACGATGGAGTGCAGGTAATTCAAGGTTCTATCCCTGATCAATCCCAGGAAGCAAACAGATATGCTAATCTCTTTACAGGCGGGAGCTACAGAAATCTTAGCAACGGAAGCCGTACGGGGTATATGAGCAGAAAATTTGTGCCGCTTAGAGCCAATTTGTATGACAATGCATATGACTGGGGTACTTCGCTTCATATCAATGTCCCTTACATGAGAGTGGCAGACATCTATTTGATGTATGCTGAAGCTGCTGCTACAGGGTACAACTCCCCAAATGCTCCAAGTGCTACGTTTAGCAAGACTGCGATTGATGCAGTAAATGTAATTCGAGACAGAGCAGGCATGGCGCAGGTTCATAGCAAGTTTACAGGATCTGTAGAGGATTTCTTGCCTGAGCTTAGAAGAGAACGCGCAGTTGAGTTGGCTTTCGAGAGACACAGATTCACTGATCTTCGTAGATGGATGCTTTTGATCGAAGAGCCATATACAGTCAAAACTTCTGTGGAGCTGGATAGAGTAGGAGACTTCAACACAGATGATCCTACCGAAAACCGTGTTGCCAACATCAGAGAAGTTGAGATTCTGCGGCGTCCTTTCACGGAGAAACATTATTGGCTACCTCTGAAGGTATCGGATGTTTCCTTGTATCCTGAGTTGTCTCAAAACCCAGGATGGTAAGCCTAATGATGTTTATCTGTTCATCGTCTAATGAAAATTCATAATGAAATATATAAAATCAATACTGGTATGCTGTGTCGTAATAGTTGCAATTCCCTTTCAACTATTTGCACAGGGTACCTTAAAAATCACACTAAGTCCAGTGGTAAAATCCAATATCGGCGAGACGATAACGGGTGCCATTGTCACTAGTGAGGAAGATGGCGTATCGGCAGTTTCTGATAGCCTCGGAGTAGTCAAGCTCCAAGTAAGTACCAATTCCTATCTCTCTGTGTCTGCTGCAGGCTATGAGACCAAGTTGTTGGTAGCTTCACCAGATCTCGAAGAAATCGTCTTATTTGGCAACCTCGAGGGTAATCAGGTGAATGTAGCCTTTCAAACCAAGGATAAAAATGATTTGATGGGCGGCGTATCCTATGTGAACATGCCAGAAATACTTCGTGACAACTACATCACCTATCCATTTGAAAACATGGAAGCTTTTGTAGGTGGATACAATGGCAACTTGTGGGGAAATTCTAGCGCATTGGTCTTGATCGATGGAGTGCCTAGAGATATTGGAAGTGTACACCCGACGGAGATTGCACAGATTTCCTTTTTGAAAGGTGTTTCTGCGGTAGCTCTTTACGGAAGTAAAGCGGCTAAAGGAGTAATCATGGTTACGACCAAAAGAGGTGTGGCAAACAGCCAAAATATCACTTTGCGTACCAATGCTGGTGTCAATACACCAAAGCGCTATCCTCAATACCTAGGCTCAGGAGAGTATATGTCTCTTTACAATGAGGCTAGAACGAACGACGGACTTTCTCCGCTATATTCCAATGAGGATATCTATAACCATTCTTCAGGAGAGAATATCTACCGCTATCCAAACACGGATTATTATTCTCCAGAATATTTACAGGAAGCTTATACTAAATATGATGGTAACCTGGAAATCTCCGGTGGTAATGAAACGGCAAGGTATTATACTAACGTAGGGTTCATGACTGAAGGAACGGTGATGGATTTCGGTCAGGCGGCAGAAAATGCTAACGAGCGGTTCAACGTACGTGGTAATATTGATCTAAACTTGAATGACTTTATCTCAGCTAAAGTGGATGCTTCGGCTATTTTCTACAATAGCAATGGAGTGAATACCGATTACTGGGGAGGTTCTACCACGCTGAGACCTTTTAGATTTACACCGCTAATTCCTCTTGAGTACATCGAAGAGGGAGATGAAGCCTCTATGGGATTTGTAGAAACCAGTGATCACGTGATCGATGGCAAATATCTACTAGGAGGAACCCAATTGGATCAAACCAACCCAATTGCTGATATCTACGCGGGTGGTTCTAATAAATTCACAAGTCGCCAGTTTCAGTTCAATGCGGGCGTGGATGCAGATTTAAGAAACGTAATCGAGGGCTTATCCTTCAGTTCTCTATTTGGATTGAATTACGCTACTTCATACAATTTGTCCTTTGACAATGAATATGCAGTTTATCAGCCAAACTGGACAAACTACAATGGAGAAGACCAAATTGCCAGTTTGACTAAGTATGGACAAGATGCTAGTTCAAGAACTCAGAATATCACAAACAACTGGTTTAGTCAGACAGTGTCTTTTTCAGCTCAGTTGAATTATCAGAGATCTTTCAAGGGAAAGCACAATGTATCGGCTATGCTTCTAGCAAATGGCTACCAAATCGCAGAGTCAGCTATCTATCATAAGACAAGCAACGCGAACTTAGGTCTGCACCTTGGATACAACTTTCAGCAGAAATATTATGCTGAATTCAGTGGCGCATTTATCCATTCTGCAATGCTTGCAAAGCAAAACCGACAGGCATTCTCTCCTACGATGACCTTGGGTTGGAGAATGAGCGAGGAAGGATTCTTGTCATCCTCTTCTGTGATCGACAACCTTAGAATCTCGGTTTCTGCCGGTATCCTGAATACAGATCTGGATATTTCTGACTACTATTTATATGAGGCAATCTATACAGATGAAGGATCATGGTATGAGTGGAAAGATGGTCTTAATAACACCGGAACGGACGTAAGAAGAGGTGAAAATCCAAATTTGAAATTCCCGAAAAGAGAGGAAATCAGTTTGGAGCTAGATGCGTCCTTGTTCGATAATCTACTTACGCTGAATGGCTCAGTATTCAATAGTAGAATGACAGGGTTATTTGTTCAGAACAATGTTTTGTATCCTAGTTATTTCGTGACTGGATGGCCTATTTCCTCTTGGATACCATTTGTAAACTACAATAATGACCTAAGAAAAGGAGCAGACTTCCAATTGAACCTCAACAAAAGAGTAGGTGAAGTGGAGTGGTCATTGGGAGTGTCAGGATTGTATTACACCACAGAAGCTGCTAAGCGCTCAGAGAATTTTGAAGATAGTTATCAAAACAGACAGGGAATGCCTTTGGATGCGATATGGGGACTACAGAGCGATGGATTCTTCACTGGCATGGATGATATAGAGAATTCACCTTCTCAAGCTTTCGGTGAAGTAAGACCTGGAGATATCAAGTATATTGACCAAAACAATGACGGAATAATCAATGCTCAGGATGAAGTATATCTGGGAAGAGGTGGATGGTCAGGTGCTCCACTTACTATGGGTGTAAACCTTTCTGCACGTTTCAAAAACTTCACCATTTTCGCTATTGGAACCATGAGAAGTGGAGCCTATGCGATGAAGAACAACAATTATTTCTGGGTAAATGCTGATGATAAGTATTCTGTGGAAGTAAGAGACCGTTGGACTGAAGAGACTCAGAACACAGCTACTTTTCCTAGACTGACTACGCTGAATGGAGCGAATAATTTCAGAAACTCTGACTTCTGGTTATACAGCACCAACCGATTTGATTTGGCGAAAGTCCAGATTTCTTATTCTTTCCCTAAAAGCATCTTGGGTAACGGGTTTATCAAAGAATTGGGAACATACATCAGCGGATCGAACCTGCTGACTGTAGGTCCTAACAGCGAATTATTGGAAATGAATATCGGTAGCGCACCGCAGACGAGATTCTACAATTTTGGTATTCGAGCACAATTTTAACATGACCCAAAAATTGAACAATATGAAGAATAAACTATGGTTAATAGTTGGCATCATGTGGGTGATGACCGGCTGTCAGGATCTGATAGACCCAGCCATTGAAAATATACAGGGCAGGGAAGACATGCTTGAAAGACCCCGACTTGCTCAGGGACTTCTGATCAATGCCTACCTGCGAATTCCTACAAATGGCTGGTCATTCAGCGAAATGGCTACGGATGATGCAGTTAGTAATAATCCTACAAATCAGTTTCTGAACATGGCCACTGGCCAGTGGGCATCCAACAACAACCCGGTAAACCAATGGACAGGCGCACAGTCTGCCATTCAATACCTGAATGTAATGATTGAGGATGTGGACAGCGTAGATTTTGCTGTAGATCCTATTGTAAACCAGATGTTTGTAGATCGACTAAAAGGCGAATCCTATGGACTAAGAGCCTTGTTTATGTATTATTTGCTTCAAGCCCACGGTGGTATGGCAGATGGTCAATTGCTAGGTGTTCCTATTTTGGAACAATCCCAAAACGTAGAATCTGATTTTAATATTCCTAGAAACACTTTCGAAGAATGTATGAATCAACTCTACGCAGATGCAGAAAGAGCGATGGATCTTTTGCCTTATGACTTGGCTAATATCACTGATCCGTCACTGATTCCTAGCAAATATGCTTCTCAGGGAGCGGAAACTGGACAGTACAATCGGGTTTTCGGTGATGATGCTATCCAACTTGTTTCCGGTAGGATCGTCAATGCTGTGATGGCACAGGCTGCACTTCTTGCGGCAAGCCCAGCATTCAATCCGAACGGAGATACTGAGAAGTGGAGAGCAGCGGCAGAGCATGCTGCGGACATTCTTAATACCATAGGTGGAGTGAGTGGATTAGCGCCAAACGGTGTTACCTGGTTTGCAAATACATCCGAACTAAATGCTATCGGTGGTGGTGTAAATCCAGCAGAAGTGCTGTGGCGTACTTCTATCGGATCTAGCAATAACCTCGAAGCAGATAATTATCCACCTACTTTATTTGGTAATGGATTAATCAACCCTACCCAGAATTTTGTAGATGCCTTTCCGATGGCTAATGGCTTTCCGATAGACGAGTCCAGCAGTGCATATGATCCTCAAAATCCATATGCAGGCAGGGACCCTAGATTGAATCACTTTGTGGTAGTGAACGGAAGTACTGCTGGGCCAAATAACACAGTAATTACTACTGCGATAGATGGTACTACTAATGATGCACTGAATAGAGTAGAAACCTCTACCAGAACTGGTTATTACCTTCGTAAACTGCTTCGTCAGGATGTGAACCTTAACCCTAACTCTACCAATCAGCAGGTTCATATGAAGCCGAGAATCAGATATACTGAGATTTTCCTGATCTACGCTGAAGCTGCAAATGAGGCTTATGGACCTATGGGAACAGGTACTGCAGGTTTTTCTGCATACGATGTAATCAGAGCTATCCGCCAACGTGCCGGAATCGGTGCTGAAAATGGTGATGCTTATTTGGAATCCATTAAAGGTGACCAGGCTGCGATGCGCGAACTCATCAGAAACGAGCGAAGAATAGAATTAAGTTTTGAAGGTTTCAGGTTCTGGGATTTGCGTAGATGGGATGCTTCCTTGACGGAAACTGCCCGTGGTATGACCATAGAAGAAGGTGATCATGAAGTGATGCCTGTAGAAAATAGAGTCTATGCTGATCATATGATTTATGGCCCAGTGCCATACAGTGAGACATTGAAGTTTACAGAACTTAAACAAAATACAGGATGGTAACTTCATTTTCACTTCATAGCAAATTGGTTAGTAATGCTTTAAATGCATTGGTAACTAGTATAAATAGTAGGACTCAGAGCGTACTTACTGTGATGAATGTAAATCACAGGTCTGCCAGCAAAAGAGCAGAAAATCCTGAATTACTGGTCTTCGAAACTCAACTAATAAGCACATGAAAAATACTCCATATATAATTTTGGCGCTTTGCCTCCTCCTGGTTTCATGTAAAAATGAAGATTGGGAGTTCCCTGATTTTGATTACCAAACAGTTTATTTTGCTTATCAATATCCCGTACGAACGATCACGCTAGGGGACGATATCTTCGACACTTCCATGGACAATGAAGGAAGATTTAAGATTGTCGCCACCACAGGCGGGGTTTATGCTTCACCACAGGAGGTCTCCATCAATGTAGCGGTGGATGAAAGCTTAATTGATGGGCTGATGTTCGATTCTGAGGGAAATCCTGTAGAGGCCCTTCCTGCAGAATATTACCAACTGGCTTCGGAATCTATAATTATCCCTAAAGGTGAGGTTACTGGCGGTGTGGAAATTCAGCTTACCAGCGGATTTTTCAATGATCCAAAAGCAATTAAAAATTCTTATGTGATTCCATTAAGGATCAATGCGATAAACAATGCTGATTCTGTACTCTCAGGTATGGGGCAGGTAGCCAATCCTCAGCGGACTAATCCGGATCATTGGTCTGTTCAGCCGAAGGATTTTGTGCTTTATGCCTTGAAGTATGTAAATCCTTATCACGCGAACTACTTAAGAAGAGGACAGGACATCATTGAAGGATCTGAAGGCAATTCAGCCTTGAATGGTACTTTCACTCGACATGAAGAATATTTGGAGGATAGCGAATTGAACTCGCTGATCACCAGATCGCTAAATGAAGTAGAGTTTCCCTTGGCGTTTCCCGGCACAGATGGAGAAAATATTTCTGCGGATCTCTTGCTGACCTTCGATGATGAAGGGAACTGTACAGTCTCAGCACTTAACGATGGTTACACTGCTAGTGGTTCTGGTCAGTTTATTTCCAAAGGAGAGAAAAACAGCTGGGGTAATCAAGATAGAGATGTCTTATACTTAGATTATCAGATTTCTCTTCCAGAAATGAATATCAGTACCAAAGATACCTTAGTGGTAAGAGACCGGGGTGTAGGATTTGAAGTATTTACTCCTGTCCTTTCTAACAACTAATTCAATGAGACCATGAAGCAATTATATAACAAATATATTGGTGTGCTGGCAGTATCCATTGGACTAAGTTCCTGCGTGGACTACATGGATACCAATGACTATCAGGTAGAAAAGCCTGCAAATATAGCTGAACAAGAAGTCCTCAACGCTATGGGCACATTGGGTAGCTACATTGATACCATCGCAAATCCCAATTTCAAATTGGGCGGTGCGATAGATATGAACCAATACTCCAGTAGAGGATTGATGTACCGACTTATCAACAGTAATTTTCATGAAGTGACTGCCGGCTATGGCATGAAGCATGGAGCTATAGTTCAGTCAAACGGTAATATGAATTTTGATGGCGTTAATGCCACGATAGAAGCAGCATCAGCGGCTGGAACGTCTATTTATGGACACACGCTTGTATGGCATGCCAATCAAAACGCGGGATATCTCAATGGCTTACTTGCACCCCTAGTGGTAGAATCTCCTCCTTTCAAAAATGAGTTGGATTTGACTCCACTGATGTCAGGAAGCATGGAGGGATGGCAGACCAAAGGTGAGGTAAAGCATATGGAAAATGAAGGAATGGGTGAAGGAACCTCCGGGATAATGCTATCTGCCGTGTCAGGTTCTGATCCTGAGAGCGTGCAGCTTACTACTCCGCCGATACCTGTGATCCCAGGTAAGCCTTATGAAGTGATCGTCTATGTGAAATCCGATGTTCCTGGTCAGGGTGGCATTACTTTCGAAGGACTTGAAAACAACCAACCTGCCATAGATTGGATGAATACAGGTACTGACAGCACCTCATTCGGTACTGATATTTCCTGGAAAGAAATCCGCTTCACAGTAAATGATGTGGTGGGAGACAGTTTCCAGATGCATTTCAATTTTGGTTATGAACCAAACGTAAATTACTCCATAGACATCAGTAATCTATACGTCTATGATCCAACAGGAGAGCCTGCAATAAACAACCTAGTTGCTGACGGAGACTTCGAAAACGGCAATGGCTGGGGAGGATGGGGCAATGGCTCTAGCCGTGGTGTTACCGAAGATGGAATGGGTTTCGGAGGTTCTGGAAAAGCTTTCTCTGTAACCAATCCATCCAAAACTGCTGGATTTTGGGAGGTACAAACTTCCTATGACTTTGCAGCGCCTTTAAATAATGGAGAAGAATATAAGTTGAGTTTCTGGGTGAAAGGCGATGCCGAAGGTATCATTCGTCCAGAACTACAATCTCCAAACTATTCTTCAAATGGCTTTGGACAAGTGGGCGTCACAAAGGAATGGAAGCAGGTAACCTTGAGTACAGTGGCCACAGCTGATGATAGGATTCGATTTGTGATTTCCTATGGTGAGTTTGCGGGTACCGTCTATCTAGACAATGTAGTGCTCAGTAGCGCTAATCTTTCCGGTGGTTCTACTACTTTGGTTTACAAAACAGATGAGGAGAAACGTTCCATTGTAGAAGGTGAGTTTGAGCGATGGATCTCAGGAATGCTCACTACTACTAAGGATTATATCAAAGCATGGGACATCGTAAATGAGCCTATGGATGATGCCAATCCTTCTGAGTTGAAAACCGGTGTAGGCAATACTGATTTAGCCGCAGATATTTTCTACTGGCAAGATTACTTGGGCAAAGACTATGCTGTAAAAGCGATAGAACTTGCCGAGCAATATGGTAATCCGGATGATCTTCTATTTATCAATGATTACAATCTTGAATATAGCCTAGAAAAATGTCAGGGAATCATCGACTACGTCAACTACATAGAAACTAAAGGAGTGACTGTCGATGGCATAGGAACTCAGATGCATATCAACATCGATTCGGACAAGGATAAGATCGTTTCTATGTTCAAAATGCTGGCTGCTACAGGCAAACTGGTGAAAGTATCTGAGCTGGACGTGCGTGTGAATACAACCACGCCTACTGCAGAAATTCTTCAGATGCAACGTGAAATGTATAAATACGTAGCCGAAATGTACGTGCAACATGTCCCTGAGGCACAGCGCTACGGCATCACCGTATGGGGGGTCACTGACAGTCCTGAAAATGCCAATTGGCTTCCTGGAGAAAAACAGGGGCTTTGGGATCTTAATCTGAACCGTAAACCTGCTTACGCTGGATTCGCAGAAGGATTAGAAGGAATGTAATACACTACTCACTAACCTATGCTACAACTCTATATAGAGGGAATAGCATAGGTTAGTTTTTTTCAACTTAAGACGACAAGCATTTCGAAAGTTTTTTCATTAATCTAAGCTTGTTTTATATGCCTGAAAAAAGCCTTATGATTTTTAAAATTTTCCTTTAAACTCCGAATCCATACCACTAAAGACCTATGAAAAAAAATCTAGAAAATCTCGAAAGACTAGGAGCTTTATTAAATGATGGAGTGATCACTGAAGAGGAGTTTAACTACCAGAAAAGTAAATTGTTAAGCACCTCAACATTCACTTTATCCAACAATCTTTTTGGGCTGAATGAGAACACCTACTGCTTTTTGATCCATATTTCGGTATTGTTAGGATTTGTACATTTATTACTTGGGCTGGTAGTACCGATTATACTTTGGACTCTGAACAGAGAAAACAACCCAACCATAGATCAGCATGGAAGGAATGTGCTAAACTGGATATTGAGTTTTACTATCTATCTTCTCATTACCACCATCATCATTTTCCCAATGAATAATTTCATGCAATTTCCCATGAGTCATTCTTTCAATTTGAATGCACTGCCATCTTTATTTACGGGGATTTTCCCGGTGACCATTCTGATGATCCTCAATGTTCTTTTCATACTGATCGGTGCGCTGAAAGCCAGCACTGGAAAGTTATGGAAATACCCGCTCTCCATCCGTTTTTTTAAGAAAGCAGGGCTGGCTTAAGCCAATTCTTAAGACTAAAGATGAAAGGGCTTTCTATGAATTTTGACCTAGTAAAATACGTAAATGACTTATAGATTATAGCACTTGTAACCCAGCTTCTATACCCGCATTTTATTCGTATTTTCAATAACTCTAACCCTTAATGACAATGAAACATTATTCCCTTATTTTAGTCTTTCTCCTAGCGGTGAGCAGTTCGGTATGCTTTGCGCAAACTGAAAACGCAGAAATTAAAGAAGATTTCAAACCCTCTTCTAAAAATCAACCTGGAAAGGAATATCCTCAGGTCAACTCACAAGGTTACGCCCGATTTAGAGTGGAAGCACCTGCAGCACAAAGTGTAAATGTAAGTTTAGGACTAGGAGGAAGAGGAGGAACAGATTTGACTAAAAATGCTGATGGACTCTGGACCGGAACTACTGCTGGACCGATGGACGAAGGCTTTCACTATTATCACCTCACGATTGACGGCGGTACATTTAACGATCCCGGAGCCAAGAATTATTATGGTTCTACCCGTTGGGAAAGTGGAATTGAAATCCCCGCCCACGACGAAGAGTTTTATGCGCTAAAAGATGTGCCACACGGTCATGTCCAACAAGTGTTATTTCCTTCCCCAAGCACCAATACCTCTCGCAGGGCATTTGTTTATACACCACCTGGATACACTCAGGAGACTTCTAAGCGCTACCCAGTTCTCTACCTACAGCATGGCTGGGGTGAAGATGAGACTGCCTGGAGTAATCAGGGCCATGCAAACTTGATCATGGATAATCTAATCGCTGAGGGTAAAGTAGATCCTTTCATCATTGTAATGACTTATGGAATGACCAATGAGGTGAAGTTTGGGGGCTTGCGTGATTTCAAAATTGATGCTTTCCAGACGGTTTTGGTTGATGAATTGATTCCATATGTTGATGCGAACTTTAGAACTATTGCTGACAGAGCCCATAGAGCAATGGGCGGCTTGTCTATGGGTGGAATGGAAACTCACTCCATTACTTTGAACAAACCAGAGGTGTTTTCTAAGTACGCTTTGCTCAGCGGAGGAACCTATAATCCGGAAGAATTGAAGGATTCCAGCAAACCTGATTTGATTTTCATCAGCGCCGGAAGTAAAGAAAATCCTGAGCGTGTACTCAATGCTGTAAGTGCTTTAAAAGAAGCCGGATACAATGCTGTTTCCTACGTATCCGAAGGTACAGCTCACGAGTTCCAGACTTGGCGAAGAAGCTTATATGAGCTAGCGCCACTATTGTTTTCAAAATAGTTTCTACAGAATCAGACCTGACCGGGAACAGAAAGTTTCCTGCCATGGTTTCTGACCGCTTTCTTCAGATAACTGTTCGACAAACATTTCCTTAAACACTCAACCTATTTAACAATTAATATTATGATAATAAAAAAAGCCTTAACCTTTGTGTCGCTAACCCTGCTGTTTTCGGCACAAAGCCCTAAAAGTGAAAATCTAAAAGATATCTTCGCTGATAGCTATCACATTGGAGTAGCACTGAATTCCAGGCAGGTAAATAGTACTGACGAAAAAGTCAATGCTTTGATCAAAGATCACTTCAATAGTCTGAGCCCTGAAAATGGACTGAAATGGCAACTGGTGCATCCAGAATTAGACCGATACGATTTTGAGTTTGGGGATCAATATGTGGCCTTGGGAGAAAAAATCGGCGCTTTCACGATTGGACATTGTTTAGTCTGGCATCAGCAAACTCCGAGATGGGTTTTTGAGGATGAAAATAAGGAGCCATTGTCCAAAGATGCGTTGCTTGCCAGAATGGAAGATCACATAGAGACGGTGGCTGGCAGATACAAAGGCAAAATCCATGGATGGGATGTTGTCAATGAGGCGTTCAATGAGGATGGCTCGTTTAGAGAATCAGCTTGGTACAAAATCGCCGGGAAGGATTTTATGAAAGCAGCTTTCCGCAAGGCTCACGAAATGGATCCCGAAGCAGAATTGTATTACAATGACTATAACGTGTGGAGAGCTTCCAAGAGAAAAGGTATCTTGGATTTTGCCAAAGAAATGGTTGCCGAAGGAATCAAAGTGGACGCCATAGGAATGCAGGGGCATTATCAACTGGACTCACCAACGTTGGAAGAAATCGAGCAGGGAATAATAGATATTCATGAGGCTGGGTTCAAGGTCATGGTTACCGAATTGGATGTGGATGTACTCCCAAGGCCAAGAAGAGCTGAAGGTGCCGATCTAAATATGAATTTCGCCAATTCTGATGAGTATAATCCGTACAAAGACGGAATCACCCCAGAAGCCGAAGCTAAGTTAGCCCAGAGATATGCTGATATTTTTGAGATTTATGAAAGACACAAGGACAAAATCACCCGGGTCACCTTTTGGGGCTTAGGAGATAGAAATAGCTGGTTGAATAATTTCCCTGTGAGAGGAAGAACCAATTATCCTTTGCTTTTCGACCGAAACTTAGAACCAAAAACAGAGGTGATTAATAAAATCGCCAGCGTGGTGAAATAAGTACCTTAAAAAGTGAGTAGGAGGTAGAAGCCGCTTTTGTGTAGAACTCCTCACAACAGCGGCTTTCATCTCTAAAAACTCACATCAAGTATTCTCAATCATACCATCCATTTAATCCTGCACTTTAGGTCTGGACAAGGTTCAATAAGCGAATTAGGGCCAATGCTGGCTAAAGAGTCTGGTTTTAAATGTTTTCTTTAAGAGAAAGTCCTTTGTTACTCGCTGTAATTGTCTTTGTAGCAGAAGAATAGGTAGTGAGAATAGATGATAATAGAGCTGCTTCGTCAAGTATTTCTATCTGATTTACCATACAATTCTCTAGTTATTCAGCAAAAAAAGATCATAATTCAGTGATTTTTTAAGCTAATACAGGGAGAAATGATGGAATTATTACCGCAATTTAGTCACTGAAAAATTTTCAATTAATGATATGTATTCGATAACCCAAAAATTATCCAAATCCCCATTCTATGGTATGGTGATTTTAATGTTGGCTTTCCTCGCAGGATGCGGTGGAAAAGGCAATCAAAACTTTCTTTCCTCCTCTGACCCTAGAAGAATAGAGATCTTGGTTCTTGGTCACGAAAGTGAGCATCACAATTCTGAAAAGTTGATGATGTACCTGGAAACACCTTTGTTCCAAAAAGGAATTAACCTCACTTACACTACGGATGTGGCTGATTTGAATTCCACCAAATTAAATAATTACGATGGCTTGATGATCTATGCCAATCACGATGAGATCAGCGCAGAGCAAGAATCTGCTTTGAAATCATACGTGGAAAGCGGTAAAGCATTAATCCCGATCCATAGTGCTTCCTTTTGCTTCCGCAATTCAGATTGGTTTGTTGAGGCAGTTGGTGGACAGTTTAGCACACATGGTACCGGCGATTTTACAGCCACTATAGTCAATGCTGAGCATCCGGTGATGCAAGGGATTTCTGAGTTTGAGACTTGGGATGAGACTTATGTACACAGCCAGGTGAATCCGGATATGACTGTCCTGATGGAGCGAGTAGATGATAAAGGGAAAGAGCCTTATACTTGGGTTCGTGAGCAGGGCAAAGGAAGAGTATTCTATACTGCCTATGGTCACAATGAAAAGACTTGGGAGAAAAAAGAGTTTCAGGAATTAGTTGCCAACGGTATCCTTTGGGCTGTAGGTGACGATGTAAATGAGCTTTTGGCTGAATACAACATTCCTCAGCCCCAGTTCGAGGATGCTGATATCCCGAATTACGAGAGAAGAGATCCAGCACCTCGCTACCAGTTGCCTATGTCTCCTGAAGAATCAATGAAGCTAGTTCAGGTGCCAGTAGGTTTTGAATTGGAGCTTTTTGCATCTGAGCCTATGATCATTAATCCGATTGCATTTGCATGGGATGAGCGAGGAAGACTTTTTGTAATTGAGACGACTGATTATCCAAATGAAGTTCGTAAAGAAGGCGGTGATGACAAAATCAAGATTTTGGAAGATACCAACGGTGATGGCAAGGCTGACAAGGTTACGGTTTTTGCCGAAGGCTTGAATATCCCTACATCCATCATGGCTGTAAATGGCGGAATGTTAATTTCTATGGCTCCGGATTTTGTATTCCTAAAAGATACGGATGGCGATGACGTAGCAGATGTCAAAGAAGTAGTGATGACAGGTTGGGGTAAATTCGATACTCACGCTGGTCCATCTAACTTGAAATACGGATTTGACAATAAAGTCTGGGGCGTCTTAGGTTACTCAGGATTCAATGGTGAAGTGAGTGGCAAGCAGTTTAATTTCAGCCAAGGTGTCTATAGATTTACACCAACCTGGGAAAACATGGAATTCCTAGGACGTACAAGTAATAACACCTGGGGCTTAGGATTCTCTGAGGACTTCGAAACGTTCATTTCTACTGCCAATGGTCAGCACTCAGTGTATTTGGCCATGGAAAGCAAGTACGCAAAGAGAACGATTTACAAAGGAACTCCAAATACTGCGACAGGTATAGATTCCCACTATGATATGCCTCATATCACGCCATTCTTGAGACAAGTAGATTGGCATGGTAGCTATACAGCTGCTGCAGGTCACAACTTATATACTGCCAGAAACTTCCCTCAGGAGTATTGGAATCAAATGGCTTTTGTGGCTGAACCTACCGGCCGTGTATTGCACAATGCTAAAATACTGGAAGAGGGTTCTGGATACAGAGAGAAAAACGCATTTAATATACTGGCTAGTTCGGACGAATGGTTTAGCCCGGTGCATGCAGAGGTTGGGCCTGATGGTTCACTTTGGGTAGCTGATTGGTACAACTTCATCATTCAGCACAACCCAACTCCTCGTGGATTTGAAAACGGTGAAGGTAATGCCTACATCAACCCGCTTAGAGATAGCAAGCATGGCAGAATCTACCGTCTAACTTACAAAGGCAATGAGTCTTCTGAAGTATTTGATTTGAAAGATGCTGATGCTAATGAGCTTTTATCAGCTATCAAAAGTGATAACATGTTCTGGAGACTTACAGCTCAGCGATTGATTGTTGAGACTCAAAACATGGACGTATTGGATGGTTTGTATGAAATCATCAATAATCAGGAAGTAGATGAAGTTGGATTGAATGCCCCAGCCATTAATGCACTTTGGGCGCTTCATGGACTTGGTGTTTTAGATGGAAATAATGCAGCAGCACAACAGGCGGTAGAAAAAGCGTTGACCCACCCTTCAGCTGGAGTGAGAAAAAATGCGGTAAGAGTGATTCCTAAAAATCAGGCTGCACTTGATGCAATCCTGGCTGCCAACTTGATGGAAGATGCTAATCTCCAAGTACGTAAAAACGCTATTGTAGCCGTGTCTGAAATGCCTGCTTCCGCTGATGTTTCTAATAAATTGTTAGCAATTTCTGAAAATGCGGACAATGCTAAGGATGAGTATTTACCACAAGCAATTTTTGCTGCGGCCTTGACTCACCCTGCTGCTTTTGAAGGTAGAGAAGTAGCTCCTAAATCTGAAGCAGATTCTGCAATGGGAATTGCAGATAGAATCTCCAGAAGCTTGGTGACTGAATCATATACCCTGAGTCAGCGAAATGCGCTTCTATTCCCGCCTGATCTTTCAGGAAAAGAAATGGCTATTGAGATGGAAGTAGCTCCTGGTAGAGAAGCACTGGATGGCGTAATGGTAGCGCAGGGTAATGGCACAAATGGCTATAGTCTCTATGTGTATAAAGATGCATTGCACTTTGCAGTTGCTCAAGATGGCGATGTGAAAATTATCAGTTCACGTAAGAATTTGCCATCAGAAAGATTCTTGGTGAATGCTACACTGAAAGAAGATGGCAGCATGAGCTTGATGATTGATGGAAATGAAGTAGCTAAGGGTAAAACCAAAGGGTTATTCACAGCTCCACTATCTCCAGAGAACGTTCGTGTTGGGCAGTTTGATTCTGGCAATAAAGTAGGGGATTACGAAGGCAATTGGAGATTCTCAGGCAGAATCGGAAATGACTCAAGCCTTGAACTCAAGAAGGTCTCTTCAAGTCAAACCGGCGGTGCAGTTTCAGCTGTTGAGCAACCCATAGAAGTTGTAAAAGATGGTTTGATCACGCTTACAGCTATTCCTCACGAGATGTCCTTCGACAAATCTGCATTTATTGTAAGTGCAGGAAGCAAATTGGTTTTGGATTTCGACAACCCTGACTTTGTGCAGCACAACTTGGTGATCGGAGCCATAGGTTCATTGGAAAAAATCGGTCAGGCAGCTGACAAGATGGCTCAGGATCTGACTGGAATGGACAACAGTTTTGTTCCTGAAATGTCGGAGGTACTTGCCTCTACAGCACTTGTGTTTCCAAACTCTACGGAATCTATCATCATGACGGTTCCTTCTCAAAAAGGTGATTATCCATTCGTTTGTACCCTTCCTAATCACTGGAAGCAAATGAATGGTGTAATGAAAGTGATATAAGAGATGTCTATTAATGTAAAATTCGGTGTTAGCACCTGGTTATGGACTTCTCCATTCAGCTCTGAAACGCTTAGTCTTTTACCAAAAATCAAAAGCTTTGGGTATGATGTAGTAGAGATCCCAGTGGAAGATCCTGCCCTGATCAATATACCGGAAGTGAAACAAGCACTTAGCGATAACGGTCTTGAGGCCGTTATCTGCGGGGCTTTTGGTACAAGTCGAGATTTCACCAATGAAGATCCTTCATTTCATAAAACCAGTTTCGAATACTTGGATCAGTGCTTTGCAATAGCTGCTGGATTAGATGCCAAGTTCGTCGCTGGTCCCATGTATTCTGCTGTAGGAAAAGCAAGGTTGGTTTCTCCTGAGCAGAAAAAAATAGAGTGGGATAGAGCTGTGACTAATCTTCGTATTGTCTGTCAAAATGCGAGAAAATTCGGATTGGATATCGCCTTAGAGACCTTGAACCGATTTGAAACTGACCTGATCAATACCTGCGAAGAACTGATGAGATTGATCTCTGACATCAATGAACCTGAAGCAAAGGTGATCTTGGATGGTTTTCACATGAGTATAGAGGAACCTAATCCCGAAGCGGCCATCAAGCTGGCTGGGGAAAAACTGATTCATTTTCAGGTGTCGGAGAATTATCGCGGGACTCCAGGTACTGGTACTACTCCATGGGATGCCTATAAGCGAGGACTTGAGGCTATCAACTACCAAGGAGTCGTGTCAATAGAGAGTTTCACACCAGACGTGAAAGAGCTAGCCGGAGCAGTCTGTATCTGGAAACCACTCGTTCCATCTCAGGATGGCTTCGCAAAGGAGGGATTGGAATTTCTCAAAAGCTGGGCTTCACAATGAGTACTGAATCAAAACAAAATGAAAGTATCAGGTAAGCTTTCAATGATACCTACCAAGCAGAAGGAAGTAATTAATAATCACTTCCTTCTGTTCCGCTCTACCTGAGCTTAAAAAACATAAAATTCTCAAACCTATTTTACCTATTTATTTTACAACAACATACTTACACTTAAAATGAGTAATAAACCCTTTAATATCGCCATCATTGGACTTGGCTTTGGTGCAGAATTTATTCCAATTTACCAAAAGCACAAGCTGTCTAATATGTACGCTATCTGCCAGAGAAATCAAGAAAAGGCAGAAGAGATCGGGAAAGCATTTGGGATAGAAAAAGTATATACTGACTATGATGAACTGCTAAAAGATCCGGATATCGATGCGGTTCATATCAATACACCTATACAGAATCACGCGGAGCAATCCCTCAAAGCACTTAGAGCTGGCAAGCATGTAGCTTGTACTGTTCCCATGGCAACTTCTGTGGAAGATTGCAAAAAGATCGTGGAAGAAGTTCAGCGAACAGGTTTGACCTATATGATGATGGAGACGGTGATTTACAGCCGGGAATTCCTTTTCGTCAAGGAAATGTATGAGAAAGGTGAATTGGGTAAAATTCAATTCCTGAGAGCTTCTCATCAACAGGAAATGGCAGGCTGGCCAGGATACTGGGAAGGTCTTCCACCAATGCATTATGCTACACACTGTGTTGGGCCAGTTTTGGCATTGCCAAAGGCCCAGGCAGAATACGTTTCCTGTCTAGGATCTGGTCGAATCGATGAGAATTTGATTCCTAAGTATGGGTCTCCTTTTGCTATCGAAACGTGTCATATCAAATTCAAAGATTCAGATTTGGCAGCAGAGGTGACTAGATCACTTTTCAATACTGCTAGACAATACCGTGAAAGCTTTGACGTATATGGTTCCAAGAAATCCTTTGAATGGACATTGATCGAGCATGAAGATTCGGTAATTCATACAGGCGAAAGTCCAGAGAAAGTGAAAATCCCTGATTATGGTCATTTGCTTCCTGAGGAAATTGCTGGATTCACTACTGCTGGGGTATATGATGGGGATGACAATCAGCACTTATCCTTCATTCAAGGTTCTGGGCATGGTGGATCTCACCCACATTTGGTGAATGAATTCCTGAATGCATTATCAGAGGGAAGAGCTCCTTATCCAAATGCTAAAGAGTCAGCCAATATTACCTGCGTGGGTATCTTAGCACATGAATCGGCGATGGACGGAGGAACAATCAGACATCTTCCGGAGTTTACGCTAAACAGTCATTAATAGGCCTGAAAATATAATTTATTCAATCTTGGCCATTGAGTATAAATAGATTAAAAGAATGAAAACTAAAACCATGTCAAAAACTGCTTTCCTACTATTAGCAGTACTTTCATTTGCCTGCGGAGGTGGAGAATCCACTTCTGACAAAGGAACCACGGAAACACCAGTTGAGGTGAAACCTGCTGAACCAGCTCCTGCTATTATAGAGGAGCCGATAGTAGAAGAGGAGCAGGTAGAAGAAGCCATAGGTGAGCAAGCCAGTGTAGCACTTTCTGGTGAGCAAAAAATAGCCAATTCCGATTGTCTTTCCTGTCACTTGGTGGAGCGAAAGGTAATAGGTCCATCTTTCAAGGAAATCGCCGCTGAGTACAAGCCTTCTGAGGAGAACATCACCAAACTTGCTACCAAAGTAATAAACGGTGGAGTTGGCGTATGGGGAGAGACACCTATGACACCACATCCAAATCTGAGTGAGGAAGATGCTAAAGATATGGTGAAATATATTTTGAGCCTTTACGAGTAACAGTTTCAATTAGTACGGGCTCATTTAGTTAGATGAGATTGGGTTATAAGAAAAAAAAGGCATCAGAAAGTTCTGATGCCTTTTTTAATGGAATTAATCCGGGTATATGATTTCTACTAGGGAGTATATGAAGTTTTCGAAGAGAAGCTTTTTTATCAAAATTTTTGCAAAAAATGCTTTTGCCTCAGGGGAGGCTGTTTTTATGGATTTGACCGTCTTTTATCACCAGGACGATGTTCTCTGTAGGATTGGAAATCAATTCCAGGTTATCAATAAGATTACCGTTGACTATAAGTAAATCAGCCAAAGCTCCAGTCTCTATTACTCCAAGTTTTCCGGTGTAGGGACTTCTTTTTCCTGCCAGTGCCAGTAGCTCAGCGTTGGAGGAAGTGGCCATTTTGAGGATTTCAAAATTAGAGTACCAGCGCTTCATTTTTACAAGTTCATGCCCGTGGCGACTAGCTTTTTTGGCATCGAACAAGATATCAGAACCCCAAGCAGTCTTGATTTTATATTTCTTTGCTAGCGCAAAAGCATTATCGGTTCCAGAGTACATTTCTAATTGCTTAGCTCTGCTCTCTGCGCTAAGTGTCGTATTAACCGTTCCCTCTTCTTCCATAAATGGTTGAAGGCTCCACCAGATGTCCTTTTCCGACATAAGCTGGACAGTTTTCTCGTCTATAAGTTGTCCATGATCTATGCATTTGACTCCCGCATGGATTGCTGTCTGGATTGCTCGGGGGGTATAAGCATGAACTGTGACGTAGGTTCCCCAATTTTCGGCAGCTTCCACTGCTGCTTTGAATTCTGCTTCAGTATATTGGCTTACATCCAAGGGATCATAGACTGAGGATACGCCACCTCCAGCCATGAGTTTGAGTTGGGAAGCTCCCAGCATCAATTGCTCTCTGGATCTTTTCAAAACTTCATCAGTTCCATCCGCAATAGCGGCTGCATTGATTCGCTGCGAATAGCTTAGCCCTTTGGAATCATCCGAAGGAACCTCGTAAGGCAGTCTGAAATCTCCGTGTCCACCTGTTTGAGAAAGAAATGCGCCCGAAGGGAATATTCTAGGCCCGGAAATAATACCTGTGTCAATTGCTTTTTTAAGGCCAAATACCGGTCCACCCAAATCCCTGATACTGGTGAAGCCTCGAAGTAGCAAGGCTTCTGCATTTTGGCCAGCTGCCAAATTTACAAATCCAATATCTGATGTCAATAAGGCTACCTGTGGCAGTGTGGCGAACATAGCATGGTAATGTGCATCTATCAGGCCCGGCATCAAAAACATACCTTTACCGTCAATTTTATTAACCTCCAATTCATCTGGAAGCTGGATTGGCTGCTCAGAAACTTGTTCTATTTTATTGCCTTTTATCCACACATTTCCTTTAAAAGTCTTTTCATTTACTCCGTCAAATATCTCAACATCAACTATCAGGGTGTTTTTTTCTTGAGCTTGCAAGCAAAAGGCGGTAGAAATCAAAACTATCGTTAAAAGGATTCTAAGCTGTAGCGAAAAATTAGTCATGTTGTAGTGTGTTTGATTTAATAAA
Organism: Algoriphagus locisalis; assembly: GCF_900116615.1. GTDB lineage: Bacteria > Bacteroidota > Bacteroidia > Cytophagales > Cyclobacteriaceae > Algoriphagus > Algoriphagus locisalis. The sequence continues at coordinate 258,378 of NZ_FPBF01000007.1, read as the reverse complement.
TATATGGGTATCCTCGAATATGCAAAAAGTTTAGACAGTCATTGTATCTGACTTAATTAAGAGTTTTTACAAACTGTTTTTGGTTTTATGATTGATAAATACGATTTCTCTATGCTTTTTATAAAAGGCAGAAAAAAGAATCTAAGCATCACTAGTGGTAAATACGGGATTTATACACACATCGTATAAGTTAAAAAAAGTCATCGGAAAATAAAGCCTTTGATCTAGCCAAGTTATAGATTAAAGACAATTTCGCTATGTATTAGCGGCTAATACTTTTATAATTGAAGTCAACAGCAAGGATGGTAAATAATAGGCCTGACTATTTGGATTATAGTTAACTTCAGATTTGCTTCAAGAGTTTGTACTAGTTTATCCCTGATTGTAGCATATTATTAATGTGTTGTGCCTGAAGCAGAAACCTTGAGCAATGAAGATTTTATTGGTAGAAGATAATCCAGAGCTTACCTCGAACATCAGTAATTACCTGTTGGATCAGGGGATTGTCTGTGAATGTGCGACCAGCCTTTTTGAAGCTCAGGACAAGATTCTCAGCTTTAGTTATGATTGTATTATCCTGGATCTGATGTTGCCTGATGGCAATGGTCTGAGACTGTTGGAATTGGTCAAACAAAAAAAAATCGACAGCAGTGTATTGATAATCTCCGCTAAAGGTTCCCTGGACGATAAATTATCCGGACTGGATCTGGGAGCAGATGATTATTTGGCAAAGCCCTTTCATCTCGCAGAGCTTCTAGCAAGACTGAAAGCCATTTATAGAAGAACTAAAATGCAGGGATTTGATGAAGTTGTTTTCAATGAAATCACTGTTATCAACTCACAATTTCAGGTACTGGTAAAAAACCAATTACTTGACCTTACCAAAAAAGAATATGATCTACTCCTGTTTTTTCTGACCAATAAAGACAGGGTGTTAGGGAAAAATGCAATCGCGCATCATCTCTGGGGTGATTACACCGACGACCTTTCCAATTTTGATTTTGTCTATCAGCACGTCAAAAACCTTCGGAAAAAAATCTCGGCTGCTGGAGGAAGGGACTACATACGGACCGTCTATGGCCTTGGATACAAATTCGATACAGCTGCCCTATGAAACTCATCAATATCATAAGCCTGTGGTTTCTGGGAATCACTTTGGCAGCTCTGCTGATCGGTACCATCGTAATTTATGAAAAGCTTGGTTCGGAGATCGATTTTGAATTGGGAATGGAGCTGGATAGGCAGATTGAGTCTTATGCTGATAGGATAGCCCAGGGTGCTCCGGTAAACAAACTGATATATGACAAACTTCAGATTCAGGAAATATCCATGGATCGCCCTGTGGAGGAGCTATGGCTTAGGGATACGCTGGCCTATCATGATCCTATGAATAGAAATGAGACTCAGTTGAAAGCCAGCCGCTCGTTTAAAATCAACGGAAAGCACTATCGTATTTCGTACTATAATCTGGTAGTGGAGGCAGATGATATCACTGAGACTATCGTGATCACCATGCTGACTGTCTTTCTAGCCCAGTTGCTGTTTATAGGCTGTTTTCTTTGGGCTATTTCCAGAAAGATATTCCGTCCATTCCACCAAAGTCTAGATCAATTACAGAGCTTTACCCTCCAAAAAAACACACCATTGACTTTCAAGAAAAGCGGTGTAACTGAATTCGATTTGCTCAATAGCTTTCTGGCAAAAATGTCCACCAAATTGCTTACTGACTACCGTAAGATCAAGGAGTTTTCTGAAAATCTTTCGCATGAAATTCAGACTCCTTCCGCTGTAGTCAGGGGCAAACTGGAACTGCTGATGAATGAGTCCATCAACGGACAGCAGGCTGCTTTGATCCAAGCCGCTTTCGATAGCAACGAACACATTCGAAGAATTGTCAAGTCTCTGTCCATACTGGCAAAACTGGAAAATGATGAATTCGAATCACCCGATCCCGTGGATTTCAGTGAGGTAATGGCGAGTGTTCTCAGCCGAATGGAAGAAGTAATCCAAATGCATGATATTCAACTCAAAAAACATATACAGCCTGGGGTGATCTTACCAATTCACCCCTTTGTGGCTGAAATTCTGATCAACAATCTCCTTAGCAATTCCATCAAGCATAATCTGGAAGGCGGGAAACTAGATATTCTCATGGATAGAAGTATGCTTCAGATTAGAAATACCGGCAGGACTCCTTCTTTTGATCCCAAGGAAATGCTTGGACGTTTCAAAAAAGATGGGGACAATAAGGATTCGGTAGGCCTTGGCCTTGCTATTGTAAACCAGATATGTAAAAATTATGGTTTTGGTTTGCTTTACACCTTTGAAAAACCATTCCACAGCATTCAGATACAGTTTAGATAATAGCTTCAAACTTAATACAGATTGTTTTGTTAGACTTATGCTAAAACCAACTAAGTATCCGATGAACTCACAGCCAAAAGTTACACTCTTTTTATTACTGTTTTGTATCCCCTTTCTAGGATTAACTCAGGACTTTCAGATCACAGGAACGTTGAAGGATGGAGAAAGCAAGGAATCCTTGGGCTTTGTACAGGTAGCCTTGTTCGAATCCATGACATCAGTATCTCCTGTTGTGTTTTCGGATACTGATGAGCAGGGTAGGTTTTCACTTGATGCCAAAAAAGGAAATTATATCCTAAAGGCATTTTTTATTGGGTATGAAGATCTAGTTCTGGAGAATATTAATGTGAACGGCAACCTTTCTTTGGGAGAACTTGAGATGGAGAGTGATGCAGAGAATCTGGAGGAAGTGGTGGTGCAAACAAGCAAAATGCCGGTGAGGGCAAGTTTGGAGGGGATTACTATTACTCCCGAAAATAACCTGGCAAATGCCGGAGGTACTTTGCTGGATGTGCTGCGAAATACGCCATCGATTTCAGTGTCTGAAGACGGTTCTATTTCTCTTAGAGGAAGTAGCGGTACGAATATTCTTATCAATGGAAGAAATTCCTCCCTGACCCAAAACCTGGATCAATTACCTGCCAGTGCTGTAGAGGAAATCAAGGTCATCAACAATCCAAATGCCCGATACGATGCAGCTGCAGAAGGTGGTGTGATCGATATTATCTTGAAAAAAGGGCAGGATCTGGGTACGCACGGAGGTGTGGAAGCAACTTATGGAACCAGAGGAAGATCGAATGCTGGTGCTAGAATCAACCATCGGACAGGGGCATTCAATGTATTTGGAGGATATAATTTCAGAAATTGGAAAGGTGTAAGCAAGAGGAGCTCGGTAAGGGAGATTTTTGAAGACCAGGAGAGACTGGAGCAAAATACCAACGGTTCGGAACGGGAGAAAAACCATAACCTCAACCTGGGCGCTGATTATTACTTTGGGGATAATGTACTGAGTTATGAAGGCGTATATCAATATGGTCATCAGTTCCAGACTAATACCCTCTACTCTCAACTGAGCAGTCTTGATCCTGACGGCTTTGAAGACTCTTATGATTATGTGCGGCGGAACAACGAGGACGAAATAGATGAGGGACTTGACAATGCCCTGATCTTTGAGCATAATTTTGATGAGGACGGACATCTGCTCCGCGTCACAGCTAGTCATTCGTACAGAAATCAGTTCAAAACCCAGAACATTGAGATTTTTGGCAATACGCTGGACCCGAACCCTACAAATCTTACAGGACAGGAACAGGCCTTTACGGATGAAGTAAGGAATATTACAGTACTGCAGGCAGATTACATCCAGCCTTGGGAAACAGGTCAGTTTGAAGCAGGCCTAAAATCCAATATCCGAAAATTTGACAACGACTACCGCTACCTTAGATATGAGGAGACTTCGGGCTCTTTTATAGAAGATCCTGCCATCAGCAACCAGTTTCTGTATCAAGATCAGATTCATGCAGGATACGCCATATTCTCCTCAGCCAGAGAGAAATTCGAATATGCACTGGGACTACGTGGAGAATATACCAAAGTCGATACTTACCTCAAAAATACCGACGAGGAGAATCAGCAGCGCTACTTCAATCTCTTTCCAAGTGTACAGGGAATGTATAATCTAACTGAAAACCATTCGCTCAAGTTTACCTATTCCAGAAGAATAGACCGACCTACAGCATGGAGACTGAACCCATTTCCGGACATTACAGATTCCTTGAACATCCGCAGGGGAAATCCGGATCTGGAACCTGAGATGATCAATTCCTTTGAGGTTGGGCATTTGGCAAACTTTGACAAATCAAGTTTCACCACCAACCTGTTTTATCGAAAAGTCAATGGGCAGCTGGATTTTATCACTATTGTAGAGGATGGGATTTCCTATTCACAGCCAGCCAACCTGCTTTCCTCCCAGTCCTACGGTCTGGAATTTATCGGGGTTTCGGAGTTGAGTGATTGGTATTCTTTGAATGGTGGACTTACCCTATTTAGGATTGCTGTAGATGGTTCTAATATAGGTGAGGATTTTACAAATTCTGGATTTTCCTGGAATGCCAAGCTCACCCAGGACTTTAAATTTCCCTTTGGAATTAACTTCCAGTTGGTAGGGAATTACGATTCTCCAGAGGTGGAAGCGCAGGGAAGAGATCTAGCCAGATATTCAGTGGACAGTAGTATTCAGAAGTCATTCCTTAATGAAAAAGCAAGCATTCTGCTCAGCGTTAGAGATGTTTTCAATACCGAGAGATTTGCAGGTGAAACACTTACAAGTACCTTTTCTCAGGATTTTAGGGCAAAACGGGAAACACGGATTCTATTGGTCACCGCTCGATATAATTTTTAACCTGAAACCGCAGCTTTTATATTATCTATCTGAATGAAGTTTTTCACGTATTCGGTTTCAGAAGAAAAGTAATTTGGGCTGGAAAGGAAAGGTCTAATTATCACGGACCTATCACAGCTGCATTTTTATAAAAGTTGATTCCCTTTTAAGATTACCCTAATTGCTCCAACGGGTTATTTGACTACAAATAACTGATTTTTTGCGATGATTAAATTCGGAAATTTTTTGTACCCAAATCCAAGGTAGCGCCAGTCCCTGCCGTGTTATGGAGAAATAGGAGGGAAAACCTACCAGTGCCAAGAGCTAAATGATTATGCTGAGGGAGTATTTCCATTCAAATTTTTAGATGCACTGGTTCAAATAAGGCATTTGCCTTATTTGAACTAAGTCTTGTTTCTCAAAAATTTGTGTACTTAATCTTTAAAATCATGAAAAGTTTACTACTCGTATTTCTCCTCTTATTTGTAGAGTTAGGGTCAAACTCTGTCTTGTCAGAAAAAGACATTAAAGTGACCAGTTTTGAAAAAAAGAAGCAAGGTTCCAAAGCTCCGAAAAAAGTCTTTATTCGTAGTTTCAACGCACTTTTTGAGGTGTTTGAAGAGGCCTCTGCGCAAACTTCAGGCTCCAAAAAGGAGCGTGCCGACCGTACCACCTTTACGTCTGGAACATCTACCAGCATGGGTGTTCAGATTTCTGGGGTGGACGTAGATGATTTCCAAAAAATGATTGATGAAGCTTACGCTTCATTCTTGGACCAACTGGAAAGCCAAGGTTATGAAATCATGTCTGCTGATGAAGCGAGCAAGAATGAATATTTTGAAGGGTGGACTAAGGTCAAAGGCGGGGCTTCTTCGGATGCGCAAGCCCCAGGCTATGTTATGGTTACTCCAACTGGATTTGATTATTTGGTAAAAACAGTAACCAACAGCGGAAAACAAAAATCGGGTGGAAGCTTTTTAGATCCAACACCTAAATTGTCCAAATCACTTGGAGATGTTTTCATTGCCGAAGTAAATTTCGTATTCCCTTTTGTCATGTTGGATGCGGATGCTTCCACTTGGACTAACTCCACTTCCGTGAAAGCTAAAATCGATTATAGGATAGACCCGATGGTTGATCCAAGTGAGAACAAAAAGTCACTTGTTGGCAGTGGTCCGAATTTACTTTCGCAGGTTCGATTTGTATCTGGACTGGATATCGGAAATAACCCTCTTTTTCACGCCAAGGTAGAACCAAAAAAAGCCGTTTCTTTTGAAGGTGTCTTCAAAGACAAAAAAATTACAGAAACTACCCAAGCCCAATCAGATATGTTTTCAAAAACAGGGTATTCGCAATTAGTGATGACTTCCGGGGACCAAAAAACGGTTACTTCTCACCATGCAGAATGCGATCATGATGCCTATGTCAATGCAGCATCTGGAGCAATGAAAGATCTTATTGATACCGGAATATCCAACTTTGTGGAGATGACAAAGCTGTAATAGAGATTTTAGAAGCGTTAGTCTAGTATTTAAAAGGCCTTGCGATGCGAGGCCTTTCTTTTTTCTGATTGGAAAACGTAAGGTCTGCAAGGCCTTCGAATTCTAAAAGCCCCATTCATTAAACCAAAAACAAAACTATTTTCCTTCAGATCAAAAGAAGCTAACTTCCGGGCAATTGTGAAAATCCTGTTGGTTTATCCTAATAAAAAAACCTGCAAAGAATTTCTTTACAGGTTTTAGTGAGCTTTTGGAAAATTCGATCAATCTAATTTTAACATGAATCATGATTGATTTTTACTTTCCAAAAGTTTAGAAACTATTCCCTAGGCTAAACCTAGAGCTTTTGTGCACTCGGAAGGATTCGAACCCTCAACCCTCAGAGCCGAAATCTGATATTCTATCCAGTTGAACTACGAGTGCAGAAAGTACTGAAGGGTAAACTTCAGTACCGTGTTATTTTTTAGCCTTCCAGTACAGACTGTACTTTGTCAGCAGCTTCTTTAAGCGTGATTGCTGAGAATACTTTCAATCCTGAATCATCAATGATTTTTGCACCTTCAGCAGCATTAGTTCCTTGAAGTCTTACGATAATAGGAACTCTGATGTCTCCGATAGATTTGTAAGCTTCTACCACACCGCTAGCGATTCTGTCACATCTTACGATACCACCGAATACGTTGATCAGGATAGCTTTTACGTTTGGATCCTGTAGGATGATTCTGAAACCAGCTTCCACAGTAGTTGCGTTGGCTCCTCCTCCCACATCTAGGAAGTTAGCAGGTTCGCCACCTACCAATTTAATCATGTCCATAGTTGCCATCGCAAGACCAGCTCCGTTCACCATGCAACCAACGTTTCCGTCAAGTTTCACATAGTTCAATCCTGATTCTCCAGCTTCTACTTCCAAAGGATCTTCTTCAGCCACATCTCTCAATGCTGCCAATCCTTTTTGTCTGTATAGCGCGTTGTCATCGATATTTACTTTAGCATCTACTGCCAAGATCTTATCATCAGACGTTTTCAATACTGGGTTGATTTCAAACTGAGAAGAATCAGTTCCTTCGTAAGCATTGTAAAGAGCAGTTATGAATTTCACCATTTCTTTGAATGCTGTACCAGAAAGTCCTAGTCCGAAAGCTACTTTTCTAGCTTGGAAAGGCTGCAAACCAACCTTAGGGTCGATCCACTCTTTCATGATTTTCTCAGGAGTGTGTTCTGCAACTTCCTCAATGTCCATTCCACCTTCGGTAGAGGCCATGATTACATTGCTACCTGTAGCTCTATCCAAAAGGATAGACAAATAATATTCTTTTGGCTCAGAAGCTCCTGGATAATATACATCCTCAGCGATCAAAACTTTATTTACAACTTTTCCTTCTGGGCCAGTCTGGTGGGTAACCAATGTGCCACCCAGGATATTTTTAGCTTTTTCAGCGACGTCTTCCAATTTCTTGGCTAGAACAACACCGTTTGAACCTGTTTCGTTGACTTTACCTTTTCCTCGTCCACCTGCGTGAATCTGAGCTTTGATCACATACCAGCTAGTACCGGTTTGCTCGTTCAACTTAACGGCTGCTTCATGAGCTGCTTCAGGTGTGTCGGCGACTATACCTTCCTGAATACGGACTCCGTAACCTTTTAATACTTCTTTAGCCTGATATTCGTGAATATTCATGTGTGTATGATTTTTTTCTCAAATGTCACTACCTGTCCCGTGACCAAGTAAACGGGATGGAATCTCGCATTGTTGGGTGTGTTCCACCTTTGACCATTCAGTCCTGCTCGATTTCATCCTTTGGAAATTTTTGCCCGAAGTTAAGCCCTAAGACTCGATAAATCAAACCTGAGTTTTTCCTTTTTCGGTAAAAAAAGCCGTTAATTTCCTGTCGAGATAGGCATTTGTTCTATTTTTGGACTGATAAAAAATGTTAGCATGCTGAAAGCCAACGGTATCCATAAATCCTATGGAAGCCTTCAAGTATTAAAAGGAGTAGATCTAGAAATTTTAACTTCTGAAATTGTTTCCATAGTCGGTTCCTCAGGTGCCGGAAAAAGCACTCTACTTCATATTCTCGGTACTTTGGATCAGCCGGATCAGGGATCCTTGGAGATGGATGGTAAAAAGTTGCTTAATCTAAAAGGAGATGATTTGGCGAAATTCAGAAATGAACGAATCGGATTTATCTTCCAATTTCATAACCTACTTCCGGAATTTACTGCTCAGGAAAACATCATGATTCCAGGCTTGATTGGAAAAACATCCCCAGAGTCGCTGGCTAAAAAGTCAGGAGAACTGGCAGAATTACTTGGGATATCTCATAGACTGGATCACAAACCTTCCACGCTTTCTGGTGGCGAGCAGCAAAGAGTGGCGGTAGCTAGGGCGCTAATCAATAGTCCAGCCGTGGTTTTTGCAGATGAGCCCAGCGGAAATTTGGATACACAAAACGCCAGAGGACTTCATGAGTTGTTTTTTACGCTTCGCAAAGAATTGGGACAGGCATTCGTGATCGTCACGCACAACGAGGAACTAGCCGCCATGGCAGATCGTAAAGTGGTGATGCAGGATGGGCTGATTTTGTAAAGTTGCTGGAAGTCCGAAGACGGGTGACCGAAGTAGCCTCAATGTTAGTTCTGAGCGGATTTTAGGACGCTTTAATCATTTGTGAGAAAAAGAACAGTGGTAAGTTAAGAAAAACTGCGCCTTTGCGCCTTAGCGGGAGCTTTAAAGACGTTGCGCCGCCGCAAGAAATTCTCACTTCTCTAGCCCCTTCAGCATCGCCTCGATATGTCCCTTTGACTCAAACATATCCGAAAACACTGCAGCAATTTTGTGGTCCTTATCGATTAAATAGGTGATTCGTTTTGGCATTTTGATCAAAGGGATCAGTGCGTCATAGGATTTGCATACTTTACCCGTAGGATCGGAAAGTAACTCAAATTGCAATCTGTTTTCTTTCTTGAATTTGTTGTGCGTTTCTATATCGTCCTTACTTAGGCCGAATACAGGAATGTCCAGATTTCTGAAAGCCTCAAATTGATCTCTGAATTCACAGGCTTCTGCTGTACAGACTTTGGTGAAATCTTTCGGATAGATATATAGCACAAAAGCCTTTCCTTTCAAGTCCTTAGCCGTGTTGAGAATAGTTATGCCGGTACACGCTAAGGTGAATTCCGGTGCAATGCTTCCAGTTTTTAATGCCATAAACAGTAAAGCAAAAGTATCTTGGAATGGTTCGAGCAGATTTGAATATTTTGTAAACTATTTTGAACTATTGACCAGCTTATTTCCTTAGAAACAGATCACTCCAGAAAGCTACTATTTTGAAGATTAACAGTGTCCAGGCCATGCTTTTGGCTGGAATATTTTTCGCTCTGATGAATGTCTCAGTCAAGTACATTCCTCATATTCCTGCAATAGAAATCATCGTTTTCAGATCTGTATTTTCTTTGGTTTTCAGTTATTTGGTCTTGAAAAAACAGAAAGTAAATGTCTTTGGAAACAACAAGAAGTGGCTCATAATCCGTGGTGTAGTAGGTTCTATTGGCTTAATTTCCTTCTTCTACACACTGCAAAATATCCCTCTGGCAAGTGCAGTTACTATACAATATTTATCACCAATCTTCACCACACTATTTGGGGTTTACCTGCTTAAAGAAAAAGTAAAACCAATTCAGTTCTTATTCTTCGCCATTTCTTTCGCGGGAGTTCTGGTGATTCAAGGAGTTGATGCTCGTGTGGATATGTTTTGGGCGAGCGTAGGAATTATTTCAGCCATATTCTCTGGCTTGGCTTATAATGTCATCCGAAAACTGAAGAACACGGAACACCCGCTGGTAATTATATTTTATTTCCCTTTGGTCACCTTGCCATTTGCTTTGATTGTCTCAGCTTTTGGTTGGGTGAATCCTGTAGGTTGGGATTGGGCAATTCTGCTTTTTATAGGTATCTGCACGCAGACAGCTCAGTATTTCCTGACCATTGCCTATCAAAATGCCAACGTATCGAAGGTGGCAAGCCTTACATATATTGGAATTGTTTACGCTTTGATATTCGGGTTCTTCTTCTTTGAGGAAACTTTCAATGCCTTGGTTTATGTAGGAATGGGACTTGTTCTGCTGGGGATTCTTTTAAATATGAGAGTGAAGCAACTTTCCTAAATCAATTGGACAGGAATTGAAAGCAGGTTATTTTTGAATAAAGCAATCTATCATCAATGAAAATCACGAAAGACTTATATAAAGGCTCACTGGCTCTTCTAACAGATTTTTATCAGCTCACTATGGCTTATGCTTACTGGAAGTCAGGGAAAGCAGAGCAAGAAGCTGTCTTCAATCTTTTCTTTCGCAAACATCCTTTCCAAGGAGGTTTTACGATAGCTGCAGGTTTGGATTACATTGTTGATTACTGTAAAAACTTCCAGTTTTCTGAAGAAGACCTGACTTACCTAGCCTCGATGAAAGGCAAGGATGGTCAGATTCTCTTTGAATCAGGATTTTTGGATTACCTCCGGGAAATGAAATTCACCTGCGATATAGATGCTGTGGAAGAAGGAACGGTGGTTTTTCCGAATACGCCATTGGTACGGGTGAAAGGTCCTCTGATTCAATGCCAACTACTGGAGACTCCACTTTTGAATATCATAAACTTTCAAAGCTTGATCGCAACCAAAGCTGCCCGAATAAATTTAGCGGCTCAAGGTGAGCCTGTTTTGGAATTCGGTCTTCGCCGGGCACAGGGAATTGATGGAGGATTGGCAGCTTCCCGAGCTGCATATATCGGGGGATGTGCCTCTACGAGCAATGTAATGGCGGGGAAACTTTTTGGAATTCCAGTTTCAGGTACACATGCACATAGCTGGATTATGTCTTTTGAGACAGAATTTGAAGCCTTCGAAGCTTATGCAGATGCTTTTCCTGATCAATCCATTTTCCTTGTTGATACTTATGACACGGTCAATGGAATCAAGAATGCCATCAAAGTTGGAAATGCTTTGCGAAGCAAGGGAAAAGAAATGGTAGGCATCAGAATAGATTCTGGTGACTTGGCATATTTCAGCAACGTGGCGAGAGAGATGCTGGACGAAGCTGGATTTCCCGACGCAAAAATAGTAGCGTCCAATGATCTGGATGAGAATATTATCACTTCTTTGAAAGGGCAGGAGGCATCAATTAATGTGTGGGGAGTAGGGACTAAACTGGTAACGGCATTTGACCAGCCAGCACTTGGAGGAGTTTACAAGCTTTCTGCAATTCGAGATGAAAATGGAACTTGGGTTCCTAAAGTCAAACTTTCCCAGCAGTCTTTGAAAATCAACATTCCTGGGTTGCATACAGTGAAGCGCTTTTTCTCGAAAGGGAAGGCAGTTGCTGATATGATTTACTTGGAAGATCAAGAATTAAATCCCCAAGCTGCATTGATCATAGATCCCAATGATCCGACGAGGAGAAAGCGCATGATGCCGGCGTTTTATCAAGAGGAAGTATTGCTTAAGCCAATTTTTAATAAGGGAAAGTTGGTTTATGAACTTCCAACCATCGCTCAGATCAGAGAAAAAGTGCAAAGTCAGTTAGAATCTCTGGACAAGACGCATAAGCGATTAGTAAACCCACATTTGTATCCAATTGGTTTGGAGGAAAATCTGCATCAACTGCGGATGGAATTAGTATTGAAAGCAAAACAAACAGACAATGGCGATGAATCTTAAAAATAGTGCATTACTGATTGTTGATGTGCAAAATGACTTTCTTCCCGGAGGAGCTTTGGCTGTGAGCCGGGGCGATGAGGTGATTCCAGTGATTAATTCCCTTCAGGAGAAATTCAATTTTATAGTCGCTACCCAGGACTTTCATCCTTCCGATCACGGAAGTTTTGCCGCAAATCATGAAGGTAAAAAACCTGGTGAATTCGTCGAATTAGCTGGGCTGTCCCAGATTCTCTGGCCTGTTCACTGTGTTCAAGGATCAGCCGGTGCAGAGTTTCATGAAGATTTGAACCCGATCAAATGGCAGGCGATTTTTCAAAAAGGTAAAAATCCTGAAGTGGATTCCTATTCAGGCTTTTTTGATAATGCTCGTAGGGAAGATACTGGACTTAGTGATTTTCTCCAGAATGAAGGGATCATGAATGTATTTGTAACTGGACTTGCTCAGGATTACTGTGTGAAATACACATCTCTTGATGCTATAAGTCTGGGTTTCAAAACTTACCTCATCACCGATGCTACCAAAGCAGTTAATCTCAATCCTGAAGATGGTGACAATGCTTTGGAAGAATTGAAAAAAGCGGGAGTGATACTCATTGAAAGTACAGCTATACTAGATTAACCATGTTTGAATATAACTCAGAGAAACATTACCCAAAGGAAACAGAAAGCAGAGTTTTGATCCGATTTCAAGACTGTGATCCACTTCGTCATCTGAATAATGCGAAGTATTTCGATTACTTTTTCAATGCCCGGGAAGATCAGGTTCCAAAACTATATGGTGTCGAGATGATGGATTTCATCAAAAAGTACCAAGCGGCTTGGGTGATTTACAATCATAACATTTCGTATGTGAAACCCGCACAGGTGGGAGAGTGGGTGCGTGTAAAGAGCCGAATTATCTGGCATAATCACAATACAGTGGTTTTGGAATATTACATGACTGATGATAGCGAGACTCAATTGAAGACACTTTTATGGACCACGATGCGCTATGTCACACTCGCCGAAGGCAAATCCACAGACCATCAGGGGGCAGTCAACGAATTCCTAATGGCAACTTCTATGAATCTGGATGTATCAGGAATTGCAATAAAAGACCGGGTAAAATCCCTTTCCCAAGAGCTAAAAAAGATTTGACATAGATCAAAATTATGTATCTCAGCGAACAAGACCTGTGCACTAGCGTACAGGTCTTTGTTTTTTAAATTAGTTAGATTCAGTCACTTACGATTTTTTGAAAAATTAATTTTTACTAACAGATGTAATAAAGTGTAACCTCCATTTTTTGCAAAACCGCACTAAACTGTTCGGCTTCAATACAATTTTATTACAAAACGATCACTTTTTATACAACATTAGGAAAGTTGGTTTGCTCTAAACCAAATAATGTTCTGTGTGAATGTTAATTTTTGTAAACAAGAAAAGGGCTCAAAGTGCCTTTGAAAGGCTTTTCTGGCATGCTTGGTACGCTGTTCGCAACTGGGAGTAGCATAACTCTAAACCAACATTATTATGAAAACCTTATTCACTTTCGCACTAGCTGGACTTTTAGCCACAAGTACTTTTGCTATTGAAGCAGAGGATTTGAAAGCAAATTCATCAGTTCACACCAATTACAAGAAAATCTCTGTCCACCTGAATGAAGGAGTGGGCAAAGCTAAAATTGCTATTTACGATATGAATGGCAAAAAACTCCATCAAAGATCAGTCAAGGCCAATGAAGATCTGCATGTGCCCTATGACATGAATAGTCTTCCTTGCGCCGAGTATAAAGTGAAAATCACCACGGATGAAGAAGAAGTAAACTATATAGTAGAGACTGTAGAAAAAGAAGATCCAGCTCCAGTAGTCTATCCGCTGATGGCCTACGGTAAAAAAGTAGATGATATCACGGTAAATCTGCTGGTAATTGGCCTCGAAGAAGCTGGAGTTGATGTAGAAATCAGAAGAGCCAGTGATGGTAAATTGATCTACAAAGAAAAGGTAGATCAGCCAGAAGGGTTCCGAAAAAACTACAAATTGAACGGTATTCAAGCGGAAGATGTGTATTTTGAAGTAACGGACATTAAAGGAAGAACCCGTAAGATTTACATTTGAATACTAAACCAACTTCCTGCGTCCAAGCCCTGAATTGAAAAATTTGGGGCTTTTTCTTGATCGCATAGAATCCTAGAAAAACATAGAAGTGACTGGCCTTGATGTGTATTCATTTCTCAAATACTGACCTTGATTTCTTTGATCTTTGTGGTGAAATACTTTGAACCACAAAGTCATAAAGTGAACAAAGGTTTGAGAGTTTCATTTAGGTAGGTAAATGATTGCCATTTTTCAGAACTATGAAAACTATGATTCTATGTGAGGAGTTATTTTGACCGCATAGAATCATAGAAAGGCATAGAAATGATTTGCCTTGATGTGTATTCATTTCTCAAATACTGACTTTGATTTCTTTGGTCCTTTGTGGTAAAAGGTTATTAACCACAAAGTCATCAAGTGAACAAAGGTTTGAGAGTTTCATTTAGGTAGATAAATGCTTGCCATTTTTTAGAACTATGAAAACTATGATTCTATGTGGTGAGTTATTTTGACCGCATAGAATCATAGAAAGACATAGAAGTGACTGGCCTTGATGTCTATTCATTTCTCAAATACTGACTTTGATTTCTTTGATCCTTTGTGGTGAAATACTTTGAACCACAACCACATTAAGGGAACATAGGAATTTTAAGCTAATTGATTATTGAATTTAAAAATTGAGCATTGACCATTCAAGGACTTATGTGGTGAAAACAATGACTAATTCCCTAACATATGCGCCGTCAAATCATTTGCGGTTTTCTCCAAGTCTATCCCAAGCATTTCTTTGTTTACACTTAAGACTTTTTCTCTTTCCAGTTTTGGTAATTTCTCGAACCCATAAAATGCACCCAAAATCCCGCCAGCCACGGCAGCAGTGGTATCATTGTCTCTTCCATAATTTACCAAAAAGGTCATCGTTCCCATAAACTCAAAATCTGAATAAACCATCGCAGTGAGCGTCTGAAGCCAGATTTCTCCAGCATGAAATGGCATATCTTGTAGTCTTTGGTCGAGCTGGCTAAACGCGAACTGAAGTGCTTTGCTGTCAGGATGTAGCTTATTTCCCAGGCTATCTTGTTTGGCAGACTCCGAAGAAATCAATAGTGCGTTCTTTAGGATATTATGGGATGTACGTCCAACTAGGCGACTCTGAAAATAATTTTCAGGATCAATTCTCAGAGTTGCGAGTAAACTCTCTTTCGTTGCTCCAGCTTTCATTCCTGCTGCTGCCATCGCTGCAGAAAGTGCCGAGATATCTTTAGCGTAGCCCAGATCATAGAGAGAAAGCTTGTAAGCTTCACGATAGGCTTTTTCAGGATTTCCGGGAAAATAAGCCCCTAAAGCTGGTGAATAAAGCAATCCCGCACAGACCATTTCTCCTCCATAAAATTTGCCTAAGGAATCGGCATACCCGACCAAATTATCCTCTATAAATGGATGACTCACTTTTGCCCATTCCTGAAGCCATCCCATTTTCAAAGTCACCGCTTCAAATGGCTCTGGATCGGTACTTTTTATGTTTTCAAATTCTTTCGTGTATGACTCATAGCTATTGAGAATCTGCTTTGCAAAATCCCTTGCATCCAATTCATTGGTGTTCTGAGTCAACAAATAGTCCGAGGTTAACACTTTCCAGCGTGTATCATCAGTCGTCCCACCAGCTGGAAGGTTAGCTATCCAAATTCCTTCCGGAGAGACTTCCCTAACCATAGAATCCAAACTTTCTACAAACCCATATTCTAGCTTAATGGCATCTCTAGACCACATTTCTGTAGGAGCTCCCATAGCATCACCAATGGCAGAACCCACAAGCATTCCCAAGATCCTGTCATGCAATTGCTTTTCAGACAAACCTATTTCAGGGATTCGCTGATCGGAAAACTGAATGGGTGAAGCTGGCTCTTTTCTGTCACAGGCAGAAAATAAAAGTAGGAAAAGAACCAAATGAGCTATGTTTTTCATTTTGCTAAAATAAGATTTCTGGCTTTTTCCAACAGTGCTTTTTTCTCCTCCAAAGATAAAGACAATGGGAGTTGGGCGATGCCAATGATTCTGCGCATGATTTCCATCCCCCGGTAGGCATTGACCAAATCTTCAGCGTAGCGATGTTGGTAATGCTTTAAAAACTCATGATGCTGACTTTGCTCGATTGCTGCCAAATCAAAATGGGCAAATAAAACGCCCAAGTCAAATTCGCAGTCCCCCATGTAAGCAAATTCAGTATCGATGATTTTGATGCCGCTTTCAGTCTTGAGCCAGGAAGCAGGATAGAAATCTCCATGAAGTAAAGTCGTTCCGGTGGATAGGTAGCGTTTTCCTAGCCGTTCCAAAGCATTTTTTAATGGAGTATCAGTTTTATAGTTCAAGCTTATTTCCTGCAAGCCAGGCTGAATAGTATCCAGATCAAACCCATTTTCTTCCATAAATGGAAAGACAAATAAATGCTCATGGTTTAACTTTTTCATTTCTCGGTTATCGGGGAAATTGCTCACCTCCAGCTTGTGCAGGGCATTCAGATAAGTACTGATAGACAGAAAATCGTTCGTCTCCCATTGATATCCTTTTTTGTAAATATCAGTTAGATCTCTTCCATCGCCTAGGTCTTCTATCAGCAGGATATGAAGCTCTGGGTTGTATAGGATCACTTTTGGGCTGTAATGACTTAATTTCTCATCATCTTCTACCAACTGATAATAGCAGAGCTCAATTTCAGTTCTGTCAATTGGAGCTGGTATCTGGGGGAATTTCCTGACATATGGTTTGGATTGCTTCAGGATAACAGATCTTAAACTAGTCTTTACCCGTAAAACCAAGTTCATATTGCTTTCGCCAGCAGGCTTTGCAGAGAGAAGCTTTTCATTTTCCTGCCAAAGTGGGAGGGTAGATAAAGTTTCAAGACTGGAATACTCGGTAAGATCGGTCATTTGCAAGCAATTGAATTATGAGAATCGAAACTATACATAAGTTTAGATACTTGGGCACCGCTCAACAAAAGTTCCAAAATGAGCTGCAGAGGGTCTTTTTGAGACAAAAGGAAATGTGGAGCCTAAAAATCCCTATTTTTGATTTGAATAAAAACCTAAAATATTACTACCATGTTTGGATTACCCCGAACCCTTTTTACTGAAGAGCATGAACTTTTCAGAGTCAGCGTAAGAGATTTTATTGCTAAGGAAATCACGCCTTTTAATGCCGAGTGGGAGAAGAATAAAATGGTCTCACGGGAAAGCTGGCAAAAACTCGGTGAAAGTGGATTTCTGGGAATCCAGGCTCCGGAGCATCTTGGAGGGATGAATATTCAGGATTTCCGATACAATGCGATTTTTATTGAAGAGCTTGGTCTCAGTGGCTGCTCTGCACCTGCAATAGGATACCCACTTCACAATGATATCGTGATGCCCTATATTCTGCACTTTGGAACAGAGGAAGCCAAAGCCAACTATATTCCCAAAATGGTGACTGGAGAATTCATAGGCGCCGTGGCTATGACGGAGCCAGGAGCCGGGAGTGACTTGCAAGGCATCAGCACCAGCGCCATTGATCAAGGGGATTCTTATCTGGTGAATGGCAGCAAAACTTTTATCACAAACGGGTACTTATCCGATGTAGTGGTGGTAGCAGTGAAGACCGACCCGAAGAAAGGTGCTAAAGGGATCAGCCTCCTTCTTTTGGACAATACGATGAAAGGCTATACCAAAGGTCTTCCCTTTGAAAAGGTAGGTCTGCATGCTCAGGATACCTGCGAGTTGTTTTTTGAAGATGTAGTGGTTCCTAAGGAAAATCTGCTGGGTAAAGAAGGAGAAGGTTTTAAGTATCTGATGACTGAGCTTGCACAGGAGCGACTTGTGGTAGCTTTGGCAGCTGTGGCTTTGGGGGAATACATGCTTCAGGAGACTATTACCTATGTAAAGCAACGTAAAGCATTTAATCAGGCCATTTCAGATTTTCAGAATACCCGATTCAAATTGGCAGAAATGTGTGCAGCGCTTGAGCAAGGAAGGATTTACTGTGACTATTTGGTGCAACTGCACAATGAAGGCAAACTGGATTCAGCGATGGCTTCAGCGGCCAAATACAACATGACCGAACTGCAATGTAAAGTAGCTGATGAGTGCGTGCAGCTTCACGGTGGATATGGATACATGTGGAATTATGGTGTAGCCAGAGCGTACGCCGATGCTAGAGTTCAGCGGATATATGCAGGCACAAATGAGATCATGAAAGAGCTGATCGCAAGAAAAATTCTGAAATAGAAAAAAAATCTTTTGACCTGAGCCAAGTTTTTAATTAATTCAATCATTAGACACACCCAACAATAACTGATATTATGAAGGATTTTCCCTGGTTTAAGCACTACCCTGAATCTGTACCTAAAGAAGTCGATTGCGAAGCCTACTCCAGCGTCGCAGAGCTTTTTGAGGAAAGTGTAAAAAAATACGGAGACGCTGTGGCTTATGAATGCATGGGGAAAACAATGTCATTCAATACCTTAAACAACCTAAGTGCAGATTTTGCCTGCTATTTGACTCAGGTCTTACGACTGAAAAAAGGCACCCGGGTAGCCATACAGATGCCAAATACCCTGCAGTATCCGGTGGCCATGTTTGGTGCGATCCGTGCGGGGATGATCGTAGTGAATACCAATCCGCTATACACTTCTTCGGAGATGAAGCATCAGTTCAAGGATTCTGGAGCTGAAGTGATTGTTATTGTTGCCAATTTTGCGGATAATCTGGAGAAAATTCTAGACGAAATTCCTGCCAAACACGTGATCGTAACCGAACTGGGTGATTTGCTTGGAGGTTTGAAGGGAATTCTAGTCAACTTGGTAGTGAAACACATCAAAAAAATGGTGCCTGCCTTTTCGATTCCCAATGCTGTTTCCTTCAAATCAGCCTTGACTCAGGGAGCAAATCACAAATTCAAACCAGTAGAACTCAGCTTAGCCGACACAGCCTTCCTCCAATATACAGGCGGTACTACCGGTGTCTCTAAAGGAGCTGAATTGACACATGGAAACATAGTGGCTAATATGCAGCAGATTTCTGCCTGGATGAAGCCAAAACTGAAGGAGCGTGAGGAAATAGTCATTACTGCTTTGCCACTTTACCACATTTTTGCCCTGACAGTAAATTGTCTTGCGATGCTTAAGATCGGAGCACACAATCTCCTGATTACCAATCCGCGGGATATGCCGGCTTTTTGCAAGGATCTGTCCAAAAAGAAGTTTACCGTTTTTACAGGGGTGAATACACTCTTTAATGGATTGCTAAATCAGGAATCGTTTAGAACCTTAGATTTCAGTAGTTTGAAAATATCCGTTGGCGGCGGAATGGCGGTGCAGAAAGCTACTGCAGAAAAATGGCTGGCCGTGACTGGAACTCCTTTGGCCGAAGGCTATGGTCTTACAGAAACTTCCCCTGTGGCTTCCTGTAATCCTATCGATGGCACAGAACGAAATGGTACTATCGGGATTCCGCTTCCCAACACTGAATTCATGGTTATCGATGATGCGGAAAATATCCTTCCAGTAGGAGAGCGGGGCGAAATTTGTATCAAAGGCCCGCAGGTCATGAAAGGTTACTGGCATAAGCCAAAGGAAACCGCTGAGGTGATGATGGGAGAGTGGTTTAAGACCGGCGACATAGGAGTGATGGATGAGGATGGTTTTACCAAGATTGTGGACCGTAAAAAGGAGATGATCCTGGTGTCAGGCTTCAATGTCTATCCAAATGAAGTGGAAGATGCCATAGCGTCCTTTCCCGGTGTGTTGGAAGTCGGTGTAATCGGTATTCCTGATGAAAGATCCACAGAGCGAGTGGTAGCTTATGTGGTGGCCAAAGACAAGTCAATCACCAAGGAGCAGATCATTTCCCATTGCCACGAATACCTCACCAATTATAAATGCCCTAAGGAAGTTCACTTCACCGACGAACTACCAAAGTCCAATGTGGGCAAGATTTTGAGGAGAAAGATTAAGGAAGGGCATATGGCGAAGATGGGAAAATAGTTTGCAGGATCAATAGTTGATTTGATAAATTCCAGAGAAATGGTTTGTAGAAATGCAGACCATTTTTTTTGAAATATTTTTTGGTTTTTAGTCAAGAAAAATACAACCATTTCTAGAACTAATTTCAGAGATTTTAGGAAATTGAACTGATGTAAATCCTTTAAATTTTTTGTTTCATTTTAAAACTAGCTCTATGGGTTTTATTGAGAAAGTGGAGTCTTTGCTTGAATTTAAATTTGGGGAATTTCCTGGTCCTGATGATCTGCCTTCGGATCTAGAGTTCAACATGAAACACTTTGAAGAAATACCATCTTATTCCAAAGAACTTTCAGATCCATTATGCGGATTATTTACGATTTTGAAAGTGCGGAAGTCCATGATGTTGACTTTGACTAGTTTCATTCTCCCTACTTTTTCTAATGATAAAATGGTCTTTTTAGGTTCGCTTATAGAGAACCTTGCGGAAATCTATGGAGCTGATGAAAAGTTGATGTTGTATTTGCTAGATGAGGAAAAAGAGAAAATACTATTAGGTGATTGGGCAGGTAGATATTGGGAGTTTGATGAGCGCTATTGTCAAATGAATGTATCTGTATCTTTGGATAAAGAGGGAAGCCTTAGCTTGAGCTTTTATAAATTTTGGCATCCATGGTGCGAGATAGAGGATGATGATGACGAATGATGAAATTCACTAGTAGTTGACCAATCTAACCTAGTATAACTATAGTGTCTACTACTAACTATTCATATGCTTTTCATTTTTCACCTGAAAAATTGAGGCTGATATCTAGTGTGTACTATTTTATAATTCAGAAATCTTATACCTCGGCGTTCCTCCTTTTTTGCTGGCTACAAATGCCCCTAGTTTACAAGCAAAGTCCAGAACTTTATCCAGAGGCAGTTTATCCAAATACGTTTTGACAAATCCGCTTAAAAATGCATCCCCAGCCCCAATACTGTCGGCAACCTGAACTTTGTAGCCAGAATGGCTAAATATTTCTCCATTTTTATAAATAATTGCTCCCTTAGAACCTTGGGTTACGCAGATCAAATCCATAGGAAAATGGGTGTCTAAATGCCCACAGACACTTTCAATGGTTGGGTCTATCACAAAATAATCTGCAAATATCTCCAGCTCATCCTCGTTGATTTTTAAGATATCTGTAAACCCAAGTAGGGTTTCTATGATCTCAAAATCATAAAATGGCGGGCGGAAATTTGCATCGAATACCCGCAAGGTTTTATGATGAAGCAATTTCAGAAGGGTAGTGAGGCTTTCTGAGTTTCTAACGCCAAGTGTCCCAAAAACGAAAGCATCGGAATCTGCTACAGAATGATCCATTTCCTTGGTCCAGTGAATAAAGTCCCAAGCTACCGGGGATACAATGGTGTATTTGATGTTCTCTGGATCTTCGTCATTTACGAGGACTTTTGAAGTCTCATGAGCTTCATTTACTTGAATGAGATCTACTGGCAGGTTGAAAGTCTTTAGAAACTCAATGAGTTGCTCGCCTTCCGCATCATTCCCAATGGCGGAAATCAACCTTGAGTCTAATCCTAACTGATGGAGGTTCAGTGTGACATTCATTGGAGCGCCTCCAGGTACTGGACCTGAGGGTAGGCAATCCCAAAGCATTTCTCCGAATACTACTACTTTATGCTGCATTGGTATTATGTAAGTCTTGTTGAATCTCTTCCAAAGATCGGCCTTTGGTTTCCGGCATTCTGAATTTCACCCAAAGCAGTTGCCAGACCATCATAAGTGCAAAGAAGGCAAAGATGTATCCCGGGCCAAATTGATTGGCAAAATAAGGGAATACATTGGCGATGAGAGCTGCTAAAATCCAGTGGGTAAAACAGCCGATAGATTGACCGTAGGCACGAAGTTCGTTAGGAAAAACTTCCGATATAAATACCCAAATAACAGCACCTTGTCCTACTGCATGTGAAGTGATGAATGAAAAGACAAAGATGGGCAACCAGTAGTTGTCAATTCCTCCCACTAGGAAATTGTAAGCCATCAGTGATAGGGAAATGATGTAACCAATCGACCCAATATACATCAGTTTTTTTCTTCCGATTTTGTCAATTAAATACAACCCAACAAAGGTCGCGAGCAAGTTAACTACGCCTATTCCTATGGTAGAAAAGAGTGCAGATTCTGTTGAGATTCCCGCCATCTCGAATACACGCGGTGCAAAATAGATGATTGCATTGATGCCGGAAACCTGATTGAAAAAGGCAATGAAAATCGCCAGCATGGTGGTGGAAATAAATGCCTTGCTAAAAAGGGCAGCGAAACTGCCTTTTTGCCTGATGCTTTGCTCCTCGATAATTGCTAATCGAATGGCTTCATCTACTCCATCTGGATCAGTTCTGGTCAGGATTTCACGGGCTTTGATTTGATCATTGAATTTGGCGATCAGCCAGCGAGGGCTTTCAGGGATTCTGAAAATCATTACAGTATAGATCAATGCCGGAACTGCCTCCATGCCGAGCATCCATCTCCAGTCATTTGCTATTCCTGCCGTTCCTATCAGGTAGTTTGATAAATAAGCCATCAGAATTCCAAATACGATATTGAACTGGTAGAGCGCTACCAGTAAGCCTCGGTTTTTGGCAGGAGCGATTTCGGAAATATACATAGGCGCCACTACGGAAGACGCGCCAACGCCTAAGCCTCCTATAAACCTAAAAAACATGAAAGAAAACTCATCAGGTGCCATTCCAGATCCAACAGCTGAAATCAGATAAAGGGCTCCGATCCAGAGCAAGCTCTTTTTTCTACCGAACTTATCCGCAGGAATCCCTCCAACCAATGCTCCGATGACAGTGCCATAAAGTGCCATGGCTATCGCCAGACCATGCGTAAGATCGTCTAATTTCCATACATCCTGGATGGCTCGCTCAGCACCCGAAATGACAGCGGTGTCAAAACCAAATAAAAAACCACCCAGCGCAGCAGTGATAGAGATAAAAAAGGCGTATTGTTTGGAGTTCATGTATTCTGGGTTTAGTAAAGTTTGCTAAACTAACCAGAAGCGGAATAAATCAAAACTGTAATCTTGTATTGCTTTACCTAAAAGGATATACAGCGCTGCCAAATCGTTTGATGATGGCTTCCTCCAAATCCTCTCTATGGTCAGGATGCGCAATCCGCATCAGTTCATAGGCTCGCTGCCGCAAGTTTTTTCCATAAAGGTTGACCATTCCATATTCAGTGACTACATATTGCATATGTGCTCTGGTGGTGACCACTCCAGCGCCTTCTTTGAGAAATGGGACTATTTTGGATGTTCCATTTCTGGTGGCGGATGTCATGGCCATGATCGGTTTTCCTCCTTCAGAGAGAGATGCTCCACGCATAAAGTCCATTTGCCCACCCACACCGGAATATTGGTAGCTCCCGATAGAATCCGCACAGACTTGACCAGTGAGATCCATTTCCACGCAACTGTTGATGGAGATTACTTTTGGATTCTTACGAATTACTGCGGTGTCATTGACGTAAGCAGCTTCGTGGAAGGAGAATTCCGGATTGTCATCTATGGCATCGTAGAGTTCACGGCTGCCAGTCACAAAAGCTGACACTATTTTGCCTGGGTGTTTTTTCTTGTACTTATTGGTAATTGCACCCGAATTAAGCAAGCCTAAAATCCCATTAGAAAACATCTCTGTATGTATGCCCAGATCCTTGTGTTGCTTTAGAGAGTCAAGAACGGCATCAGGAATCGCACCGATTCCCATTTGAAGTGTCGAACGATCTTCTATCAAGGATGCACAGTGATTTCCTATTTGCCGCTCAATATCTGTGATTTTGTCCCCATAATTCACTTCAGGTAAGGGTTCATCTACATGGATCGCAGCGTGAAACTTCGAAATGTGAACTTGTCCATCCCCGTGCGTTCTTGGCATTTGCTTGTTTACTTGGGCAATAATCGTTCTGGCAGTTTCCACCGCTGGCTTCGCTACATCCACAGAAGTGCCTAAGCTACAGAATCCATGTGCATCCGGCTCAGAAACCTGAATTATTGCCACATCTAGTTTTAGGATGTTTCGTCTAAAAAGATGGCCAATTTCACTTAGAAAAATAGGTATGTATCCGCCATTTTCGGAATTGACTGCTTTTCGTACATTTTGAGAAACAAAAAGCGAGTTCATGTAAAAACTCTCCTTGCAGTCATCAGCTGCTAAAGGCATGTCTCCCAATGTGGTAATTGCAACTATTTCCACGTCTTTCAGTTCATCTTTTCTCGCCGCCAAGGCATACAATAGGGTGGTTGGCGTAGCTGCACTGCCATGGATGAAAACACGCTGATGGCTTTGGACGGAAGAAACCGCAACTTCGGGGCTGACATAAGTGATCATAGGAGTGAAAATGGAGATTAAAATATCTGATTATCCGCAATGATGCCAGTGACCTCTTTTTTTGCCTATCAGGCTGGAAGACCGATGACGGGTGACTCCCGCAGGAGCGGGACAGGCTGAAGTACCAACAACGCTAGTGTTAACCATACTTTAAGTCGCTTTTTACCTTTTACTGGTGCAATTGCAGATATAAATCTTTAAATAGGTTTAAAGCTTGATTTCCAAGGTCGGAAAAAATCTTCAAATAAGGAGAGAAAGTAACAAATAGCGCTTTGGTTTCAGCCAAATTATATTTTGTTTTTTATACAAATACGAAAGTGAAGCCCCCTATTAATTAGTATATTTGTGAACTGAGCAGATTGAGGTAAAAGAGCCTCTTTGGCAGAAATCAAAAAGATTAATTACCAAGCTAAACCAACTCCATGACTACGATTCCTGAGAGCTATAAACCCAAAAATCACATTAGAATTGTAACGGCGGCATCACTTTTTGATGGACATGACGCTGCAATTAACATCATGCGTCGTATCATTCAGTCCACCGGCTGTGAGGTGATACATTTAGGCCACAATCGATCTGTGCAGGAGATTGTGGATTGTGCCATTCAAGAAGATGTGCAAGCGATCGCTATTACTTCCTATCAAGGTGGGCATGTGGAGTTTTTCAAATACATGTATGACTTGCTTCGAGAAAAAGGAGCGGGACATGTGAAGATTTTCGGTGGAGGAGGAGGGACTATACTTCCAGAGGAAATTAAAGAGCTTCAGGAGTATGGTGTCAATAGAATTTACGCACCGGATGACGGGCGTTCTATGGGATTGCAAGGGATGATTAATGATCTGGTCAGCCAATGTGATTTTGCCATCGGAGATGAATTGCCAGAAGGTTTTGTACTCGGAGTGGAAAATAAAGAGCATGTAGCAAGAGCAATTTCTGCCTTCGAAAACTTCCCAGAAAACTCCACTTCCTTGCTGGAAAAAGTAAGAAAGCAAAGCAAGGAATGTAAAACTCCAGTGCTTGGGATTACCGGTACAGGAGGTGCTGGTAAGTCTTCCCTTGTGGATGAATTGGTTCGGAGATTCATTATGGATTTCGAAGATAAGACATTGGCTATCATATCTGTTGACCCTTCTAAGCGGAAAACTGGTGGAGCACTACTTGGAGATAGAATTCGTATGAATGCGATTCATCATCCACGTGTTTATATGCGCTCTTTGGCTACCAGGCAATCTAATCTTGCACTTTCGAGATATGTGCAGGATGCTGTGGATACAGTGAAAGCTGCTGGATTTGATATGGTGATTTTGGAGACATCCGGTATTGGTCAATCTGATACGGAGATCATTGAGCACTCAGATCTTTCACTGTATGTGATGACACCGGAATATGGAGCTGCTTCCCAGTTGGAAAAAATCGATATGCTTGACTTTGCCGATGTGATTGCATTGAATAAGTTTGATAAAAGAGGAGCTTTGGATGCTATTAGAGATGTGAAGAAGCAGTTTAAGCGCAATCATAATCTCTGGGAAGCAAAAGACGAGGAGCTTCCAGTTTTCGGAACAATAGCATCCCAATTCAATGATCCTGGGATGAATCAGCTGTATCGCACTTTGATATCCAAGATTGCTGAAAGCCATCCTGAGATGAGTAGTGACTTTGTTTTGACAGCAGGAAGTTCTGAGAAGATTTATATTATTCCCCCAGCAAGAACCAGATACCTTTCTGAGATCTCGGAGATTAATAGAAACTACGATGTCTGGGTGGATGAGCAGAAGGAGATCGCTCAACAGCTTTACAGCATCACCAAATCCATAGAAGCGATACAAAACACGAAAGTGGAGGACAAGGATCGCTTGATCAAAGAACTTCAGGAAGTATATGCACAAGTGGAATTGGAGTTTGATCCAAAAAATAAAAAGTGGCTGGAGGAATGGCCTGGAGAAGCCGCCAAATACGCTGAAGACTTCTATGTCTTCAAGGTGCGGGATAAGGAAATCAAGATTAAAACCTACTCCACTTCACTTTCTGATTCTAGAATTCCGAAAATATCCTTGCCTAAATATGAGGCGTGGGGAGATATTTTGAAATGGGGATTACGGGAAAATGTGCCAGGTAAGTTTCCATACACAGCTGGAGTTTTTCCATTTAAAAGAGAAGGGGAAGACCCAACCCGGATGTTTGCGGGTGAAGGTGGGCCAGAGCGTACAAATAAGCGCTTTCACTATGTGTCTAAGGATATGGCTGCAAAAAGGCTTTCAACTGCTTTTGATTCGGTGACATTGTACGGAGAAGACCCAGATCATCGTCCTGATATCTATGGGAAAATAGGGAATTCAGGTGTGAGTGTATGTTGTTTGGATGATGCAAAGAAGTTGTATTCTGGCTTTAACTTAGTAGATCCAATGACTTCTGTGTCAATGACTATTAATGGTCCAGCTGCTACCATGACTGCTTTCTTTATGAACGCTGCAATTGACCAGCAATGTGAGGTCTTTATCAAGGAGAATGGCCTTGAAAAAGAGATTGATCAGAAAATCGATCGGATCTACAAAGACAGAAACCTTTCCCGACCAACCTATAATGCAAAAATTCCTGAAGGAAATAATGGCTTAGGTCTGATGCTACTTGGGGTCACGGGAGATCAGGTTCTTCCAGCAGAAGTTTATCAGAAAATCAAGGCAGATACTATCGCCAAGGTGAGAGGAACTGTTCAAGCGGATATCCTCAAGGAGGATCAGGCGCAGAATACCTGTATCTTCTCCACCGAGTTTTCTCTCCGATTGATGGGTGATGTGCAGCAATACTTTATTGATCAAAGTATCCGTAATTTTTATTCAGTATCTATCTCTGGTTACCACATTGCGGAAGCAGGAGCAAATCCAATCACACAGTTGGCATTGACACTTTCCAACGGTTTTACTTATGTAGAGTACTACGTGAGCCGTGGTATGGACATCAATCAATTTGCTCCAAACCTTTCCTTCTTTTTCTCGAACGGTATCGATCCGGAATATGCAGTGATAGGCAGAGTAGCCCGAAGAATCTGGGCAAAAGCCATGAAGCTCAAGTATGGCGCAAACGAGCGTTCACAAATGTTGAAATACCATATTCAGACTTCCGGTCGCTCACTTCATGCCCAGGAAATTGACTTCAACGATATACGAACCACGCTGCAAGCGCTGTATGCGATTTATGATAATTGCAATTCCCTGCATACCAATGCTTATGACGAAGCGATCACTACGCCTACTGAAGCATCAGTTCGCAGAGCGATGGCTATTCAATTGATAATCAATAAGGAATTGGGCTTAGCGAAGAACGAAAATCCTATCCAAGGTGCATTCATTATTGAGGAATTGACTGACTTGGTAGAAGAGGCTGTATATGTAGAATTTGATAGGATTACTGAGCGTGGCGGAGTATTAGGTGCTATGGAGACCATGTATCAGCGTGGCAAAATACAGGAGGAAAGTATGCATTATGAAATGCTGAAGCATACCGGAGAATTTCCGATTATCGGTGTAAACACCTTCCTCTCCTCTGATGGATCGCCGACTGTGACCCCAGGCGAAGTGATCCGTGCCGAAAAAGATGAAAAAGAAGCGCAGATCAAAACCTTGGAAACTCTCCATGCTGCTAATCCTGATTTGGTAGAAAAGCATCTTCAGGAACTTCGAAAAGTAGCCGTTAACAATGAGAATATCTTCGAGGAACTAATGGAGGCTGTGAAGTATTGTTCACTTGGACAGATTACCCATGCACTCTATGAAGTGGGCGGGCAGTATCGCCGAAATATGTAGGCAGATTTAAAGATTGTAAAATTGAAAAATTTGAAAATTACTAATAACATTCAGATTCTGTAATTATAAAAAGAGATGGCAAAAAGAAATGTGACGGTTCGCATGAAAGCGGATCATGAATACGAGGCTGTAAATCCTCAGGGAAATGTGGTTCAAATTGATATGTATGATCCAGCCGAGAAAAAAGCTCAATCTCCTATGGATATGATACTTTCTGCACTAGGCTCTTGTGCATCAGTTGATGCCGTTCTCATGATGAAGAAGAAACGTAAAACTGTTCTGGACTTCATAGTGGAAGTAGAAGGAGAGAGAAACGAAGGTGTTCCTGCTTTTTATACTGACATCCACATGAAGTTTATCCTGATTTCTCCAGATGCTAAGGATGAGGAGTTTGCGAAAGTTGTAGCGTTATCTGTGGAGAAATACTGCTCTGTAGCTTCTTCACTGAAGGCGAATATTACATTTTCCTCAGAAGTAAGAACAGTTTAATGCGGGTTGTCAAGGAATTCAATCAGAAGGACATTCGAATAAGTGTGTTCTCCTGGAATAACAAATACATACTCAAGTTTGAATTGGGACCGATGGAGCAGACCTTCAAAATTCCTGAGACTGATGTGCTAGAAGAAGCTGATTTGGAGGTTTTTTGGACTGGAGAATTTTTTGAAAAAGTTAAAATTAGATTCAAAGAAATGGGAGAATCATTTCGGGCAGAAGTGGGTAATTTATAAATTCCCGATAAGTTTGATTCCTATGAAGTCTTTTTCTCCTTGGATTTTCCCCGTTTTCATTTTTTTGCTGTCCTGCGAATCGTCTGATAGGCGTCAGCAGCAACAAAGATTTGAATTTGATGATTCTATCATTTTGGAAATGGAGTCTGAACTTGCTCAGCTTGAAGAAGAGATCATTTTGTTGAAGGATCATTTCGAATTTCTATTGGCAAATAGAGATAGTATTCTCAAAATTGCAGATACGAAAAAGTATGAATTTGATAAGGGCTTTTCTACCAATAAACCTCAAGATTCCGATAAGCTAAGCACAGTTGTAGTTTTTAATACCACCAGTGATTTTGAAAAATCCATGGAAAATGTATTGATCACGAATGATATGGACTCTCTTTTCAATACATCACTTGAAAAGTACGGAATGATAGCTCAGGTATATTATAATACCGTAGATCAAGTTTCACGAGTCTTTCCTGCTTATGATTCGAAAACTCTTTTGGCTCCAGTGCTGGATCTGACAAGCTTCAATTTCTTCTACGAAGGAGATTTCGAACATAATCCCGACAAAGGCCCAAAGTGGATACCTGAGGTCTATATAGATCCAGCAGGCAGAGGCTGGATTCTATCTTTGGTGCACCCGGTTATCGATAAGGGTGAATTATATGCAGTTTTGGGAATAGATATTACTGTAGAAGAGATTTTTGGTCGCTATCTAGATGACAAGAAAGGGGAGTACTTAATCGTGAATAGCCAAGGCGATATTGTAGGGGGAAATTCTGGGGCGATAGAAGCACTTAGTTTTCCGCCTTTATTGAATCATGTGTATAGAGAGACTATTTTGTCTGATAATTATCGGGTTTCAGATTTCAATCTGTTCAATAGTAAGAATAATGAAGTGAGGGAAATGGCCAAAGCAATTATTCTAAATAAGGAAAAGAGTTTCTTTTTTGAGGACGATTTCAGTCCAGTGGCAGCTTACTCAGCCCCCTTTAATCTCTTAGATTGGTATTTGATAGAAATTGTTCCTGGTTCCTAATGAAGACTAGAAAAGGATATCGCAGAGATTTTTGGCTAACTCTTGTTATTGGGACAGGCTTGGTGTTTCTGGTAATCCTCTTAGGGGTTAGTTTTTTTATTGCGATTTCAAACGCAGAAATCAAATCCAGAAAGGAGTTTCTGAGGAAACAAACAGAACTTGCGGCAACCGAGATTGAGCTGGCAATTGACAGATTCGAAGAAACTGCTGTAGGGCTCACAGATTACCTGGAAGATGAGGATTTGGATCCGGATGATTTCAGAGATGATTTATCAAAGTCTGTCAGGAAAATTTTCAATAATTATCCAGGACTTATTGATACGGTTTGGGTCAATCTGCAGGACTCTGTGGTTTTTATGACTTTCAGTGATAGAAACGATTTCATAAGAAATAACTATGAAAAAGAGGTGCCTACAAAGCTGGATCGAGATTATCTATATTTTTCTGAAGGTAGTGGACAAGGATTTGAAGTCAGCTTTTTATTAAACCCTGTGCGCTATACCCAGAATTTTGTCACGCATTATTATTTAAATAATAATGGAAAGAAAATGCTTCTGGCTGGGGAGGAGTTACTTAGCCTTGATTCAGAGAATGGTGAATCTGATCTGGAGATTGATAGGGTATCTCTTAAGAACATTCGAAATGATGCCTCTATAGGGATTATTGGAATTTATGAGATTGATTGGATTCAGGACGAGGTTTCCGGCTCGGGCGTTTTGGTACAGTATCCCTTTGATTTTGGCAGTATATATGAAAATGTAGCGCTTTTGTTTATGATTGAATCAAGTTCAGTCCCCGGTGGTATATATAATACTTACCTTTTTCTGTTTACTGGATTTGTATTTTTGCTTATCGGCACTGTGGTATTTTTTACGCTTTCACTACAAAATAGACTTGATTCCCAAAGGCTGCTTGAAGAAAATGCCAGGGAAATTTCTGAATTGTTTGACCAGCAAAACATATTGCTCAAGGAGCTTAGAGGTTTTGTGTTTTTTCATGATTATAAGGGGCAGATCACCAGAGTATCAGATGAGGTGGAGGAGGTATTGGGACATCCAAAATCTGAGTTTTTGAATGCCTTCAAAGGAGAAGAGGGTCATCGGGATGCTCTGAATGTAAAGGGTTTGGTGAGGAGTGCTATCAGCCAGAATAAATCCTTTATCAATGTGGAATATGATTTTCACAGGCCGGATGGCAAAGTCGTAAGACTAAGGATTTTCGAAAAGTTAGTTTTCGATAAGCAGGGGAGATTCAACGGGGGATTGGGAATATGCACGGATATTTCTGATCAATTTCAAAGTAAACAGGAGTTGATCGAAAGCGGCAAACGCCTTCAAAACCTTATTGACAACATTCCGGATATTATTTTAGCTTACGATAATGAGGGGATTCTGTTAGAGTCCTATGCGAAGGATCAAAAATTCTTAAAATCACTAGGAACCTCTGTCATAGGGGAATCTGTGTTTGATCTGGTGCCAGAAAAGCAACGTGAGCAAACGAAATTTGCATTTAATCTCGCTAGAAAAACCGAGCAAATTCAGACAGTTGACTTGAATTTCACTACTGAGGATGAAAACCAGTACTTTGAAATTCGATTTTTCCCGTTGGATTCAAAGCGGATGATGTCGATTACCAAGGATATCACGAGTCAGCGGATCTGGGAAAAGGGCTTGGTAGAGGCGATGAATGCGGCAGATCAGGCAAGTAGAGCCAAGTCCGAGTTTTTGGCAAATATGAGTCACGAGATTAGAACCCCGATGAATGGACTTCTAGGGATAATAGATCTCCTAGATCAGACAGAGCTAGATGATCAACAGCTCCAATATCTGGATGTCATCAAAAATTCTGGCAACTCCTTATTGAATATCATCAAGGATATTCTCGATTATTCTAAAATTGAAGCAGGTAAAATAGAAATCAACTCCATTAGTTTCTGTCCGGCAGATGAGTTGGAAAAACAGGTTCAAATCCTATCCGGTTTGGCTCAAATGAAAGGTATTATACTAAAGACTATCCTTCAGCCTAAAACGAAGGAGTTGATGGAAGGGGATGTTGAAAAAATCAATCAGATTATTCTCAATCTTGTCGGAAATGCTGTCAAATTCACCTCAAAAGGTGGGACTGTTTTAGTGAAACTTGAACTAGAGCATATATCTGGAGGGATCAATTTTCTCAAATGTATAGTTCAGGACAGCGGAATAGGTATTCCAGCAGAAGAAATTCCCAAGCTTACTGATCCTTTTTACCAAGTGGAAAGCTCTAATTCAAGGAGTTACCAAGGAACTGGACTGGGATTGGCTATCGCAAAGAAGATTGTAGAGTTGATGGGGGGTGAGTTGACTATCACAAGTGAACTGGGTAAAGGCTCAGTCTTCGCTTTCTCAGTGATAGTGAAAAAAGCGCCTGAAAATGCAGGAGAAAATCATTTGGCATTACTGCCCAAACGAATGAATTGGAATGGAATGGCAAAGGAATACCCACTTCGCATTCTTTTGGCTGAAGATAATGAGTTAAACTTACAGCTCATGAAACTGATGTTAGAGCAATTGGGCTATGCTTTTGATGTAGTTAGAAATGGCAATGAAGCGCTACAAAGCATCAAACAAAAAGAGTACGACATCATATTAATGGACGTACAAATGCCAGTGCTGAACGGATTGGACGCTTCCATAGAAATCAGAAAGCTGGGTGAAATAGGGCAGGTTTACATTGTAGGGTTATCAGCCAATGTCTTCGATGAAGATCAGAAAAAAGCAGCAGAAGCAGGAATGGATGATTACTTGATGAAGCCGATCAGACTGATTTCCCTGGCTGAGAAACTAAAGGAATATTCCTTAAAGTGTAAATTCTCAGCTAAAAAAGTATAATAAAAAAGCCGGTTTTTAGCCGGCTTTCTTGTTCTTTATAATGGAGTATTGATATCAAATGCTTCCAGGTAATCAGAAACCCGCTTGACAAATTTCCCTCCAAGAGAACCATCTACTACTCTATGGTCATAGGAATGGGATAGGAACATTTTGTGTCGGATAGCGATCACATCACCGGTGGGTGTTTCTACTACAGCAGGTTTTTTCACGATTGCACCCACTGCCAAGATTGCTACTTGAGGCTGAGGGATTATAGGGGTTCCCATCACATTGCCAAAAGAGCCAACGTTCGAAACGGTATAGGTACCACCTGCAAGGTGATCAGCGTTTAATTTATTGTTACGCGCCAAATTTGCCAGTTCATTGACTTTTTTGGAAATACCCACAAGGTTCAATTGATCGGCTTTTCTTATGATCGGCACGATCAGATTTCCGTTTGGAAGAGCTACCGCCATGCCGATATTTATATCTTTTTTCCGTATGATTCTATCTCCATCTACAGAGATGTTGATCATCGGGAAGTCCCGAATAGCTTTTGCCACTGCTTCTATAAAGAAAGGCGTATAGGTGATTGACTCCCCGAATTTGGCTTTGTAATCCAACTTATTGCGCTCTCTCCACAATACGATATTCGTCATATCAGCTTCCACAAATGAAGTGACATGAGCAGATATGCGTTTTGATTCCACCATTCGCTGCGCAATCATTTTTCGCATGCGATCCATTTCGATGATCTCGTCTTCACCGGACACGCTTACCTGGACTTTAGGTGTGGAGATAGATGGTATAGTCAAGGATTCTTTAACAGAGGACGCTCTCGAATCTAGGTAATTCAACATGTCCTGTTTGGTCACCCGGGAATCTTTACCGGTACCAGGTATGTTGGCTAGCTCTGCCTTAGATATTCCTTCTTCCTTAGCGATGCTTTGTACAAGTGGTGAGTAAAATCTATCATCCCCGGAGTCAATGGAGTTTGCTGATTCTGATGATTTGAGAATAGCGGCTGTATTTTCTGGAGCTGCTGCAATCAGGTCTTCTTTCGGCGAATCAGCAGTAGACTGCGGCTTTGAAGGGACTGTTTTCCCTTCTCCTTCAGTCTCTATAATTGCTATTGGAGCTCCCACAGCTATCACATCTCCCTCTTTGGCAAGGATCTGCTTTAACACTCCTGCATGGGTAGAGGGTACCTCTGTATCGACCTTGTCCGTGGCAACTTCTAAGACGGATTCATCTTGTTCTATAGTGTCACCCTCACTTTTCAGCCAGGTCAACACCGTACCTTCTATGATACTTTCGCCCATTTTGGGCATTAGCATTTCTACAATCGCCATGGTTATGATTTAATGATTTATTGGGTTTATATACAAGTTTTAAAATTAAATTTTATAAAACAGGATCACAAACCTTTCAATAGAAATTTTATTTGTTATTTCTCCGTAATACAAATTCTGAGAAGGTTCAAAACTGCTACTCCAGTCAATTGTATATTAAGCATTCTATCCTGAGTTAGCTGAAGTTTTTTGGTTTCAACGAACCCTTCTCCTGCACAGGCAATCCAAACGGTTCCTACTGGTTTTTCTTCTGTTCCTCCATTTGGACCAGCGATGCCGCTGCTTGCCAAACCAAAATCTGAGTTGAATAACTTTCTTACTCCAGTTGCCATTTCTCCGACAGTCTCTTCGCTAACCGCTCCAAATGTGGATAAAGTTTCATTCCTAACCTGAAGGATTTCATTTTTGAATTGGTTGTGGTATGGGATTACTGCTCCTTGAAAATACGAACTACTCCCGGAAATACTGGTAATTAGGTGGGAAATATAACCTCCGCTACAGCTTTCAGCTAAAGCTACAGTTTTCTGACTTGTAGTCAAAAGCTTCCCTATTGCCCTTTCAAGCGTTTCATCGTCATAGCCATACACATACTTTTCAATGCTGGGCAAGACCATGTCGATTTGCTTTTGGATATCTTTTTCAATTTGGTTTTTGTCTTGCCCAAATCCGGTAAGTCTAAGTTTGACGTGACCTAGGGATGGGAGGTAGGCCAGTCGTATGTTTTTAGGCAAAGCATTTTCCCATTCCCGTATCAAATCCGCCAGCCAGCTTTCTCCAATACCAACTGTTTTCACCATTCTATGGACGATGATGGGAAGTGGAAATAGCGTAGGTAGTTTTGGTAAGACAAAGTCTCTCATCAACTTCTTCATCTCATGCGGCACGCCTGGCATAGACATCCAGTAGGTTCCGTTTCGTTCAAACCACATTCCTGGAGCAGTTCCCACTTCATTTGGCACATAAGTACAGCAGGCAGGTAGGTGGCCTTGTAGAATATTTAATGGAGTGATTTCTCTTCCCCGCTTTTTGAAAAATTCAGTGACTGCTTCCACAGCTGCTGGATTCTCTACAATTGGGCAATTAAAATACTCTGCCATCAGTGGTTTGGTCAGATCATCTTGCGTAGGACCCAGTCCTCCAGTAATCAAAATGATATCAGCTCTAGCTTCCGCAGATGCAAAAGCCGCCAGGATATCCTTTCTGTCATCACCCACTGTCGTTTTCCTGACCACTTTGACACCCATTAAATCGAGTTCCTGACTGATCCAGTGACTGTTTGTATCTACAATTTGCCCATAGAGCAATTCGTCTCCGATGGCTATAATTTCTGCTCTAACGACCTTCATTATTTTATCTAACTTCTGATTTACGAAGAATCTTGGTGAAGATTGTTGGGACAAATCGTTTTAGATAAATCCCAAAAGTTTCCTTTCCTCCGATATACACTTCTTCTTTTTTCTTTTCTAGTGCCTTAAAAATCTCCTTCGCACATTCTTCCGCGCTCATGCCATTTTCCTGAGCCTTATCCATCTCATTGAGTGGAGTACCGTCAGCAGTCAGAGCATTTTTGGAAACATCCGTCTTGATAAATCCTGGGCAGATCATCGTCACAGCTATATTTTCCTCAAAATGCTCCAGCCGAAGTGACTCGAAAAAACCATGCAAGGCATGCTTTGCAGCGGCGTAACTTGAACGGTATGGAGAGCCAAACTTGCCAACCAGGGATGAAATGACTCCAAATTGTCCGGATTTTCTCTGAATGAAATGGGGGAGAATTGCCTTTGTTAATCCAACAGTGCCAAAGAAATTTACTTCCATAAGCTTTCTATCCACTTCCATTGGAGTGTCTTTGATCAAAGAGCGCTGGCTGATTCCTCCATTGTGCAAGACCATATCAATATGTCCAAAAGCAGCAATTGCTTCAGCAGTTTTTACTGGAAACGAAACCTGATCCATCAGATCTAGAGGAAGCACTTTGCAGTTTTCAGGATTTGAACTGGATGTTTTGACTCGTTCCAGTGCTTCTTTATTTCGTGCAGAAAGTATTACTTGGTAGCCTTCACTTACGAATTTATAAGCCGAAGCCTCTCCAATACCGGACGAAGCTCCAGTGATCCAGATTACTTTTTTTGACATGTTACCTGTGGATTCTTTCGTAATTGACGTAGGTG
The DNA here is from genome assembly GCF_900116615.1 of Algoriphagus locisalis. Taxonomy (GTDB): domain Bacteria; phylum Bacteroidota; class Bacteroidia; order Cytophagales; family Cyclobacteriaceae; genus Algoriphagus; species Algoriphagus locisalis. The sequence continues at coordinate 222,040 of NZ_FPBF01000007.1, read as the reverse complement.
AAAGGGTACTGATTGCGATCATCAGCGGGATGGTATTCACTGAAAGTAACTTTCCAGTTTTCCTTGTCGAATTCTGGGAAATGTGTGTCTCCTTCGGGTCTAGCTTCCACTTCAGTGAGTACTAACTCGTCAGCTAAAGGTAAGGTTTGACGATAGATTTCGCCACCACCGATCACATAGAGGTGATCTACTTTCAGTTTTTGGCAAAATACAAAAGCCTTTTCTACACTTTCAAACACATAATGCCCTTCCGGTACTTCATAGTCTTTGTTTCGGGTGATTACGAGATGCGTTCTGTTTGGCAGCGGCTTTCCCAGTGACTCAAAAGTCTTCCTCCCCATAAGTATGTAATGATCGGAAGTGAGTCTCTTAAATCGTTTGAAATCATCTGGCAATCGCCAAACGAGGTCATTTTCTTTACCAATTACATTATTGGCAGCCAATGCGGCTATTAGTGATATCTTCATGCAAAATCCTTCTTGCCTTGAAGATAATAGGCGAGCACCCCATAAAAAATAAAAAAAGCCAGAATTACTGTTCCTTCATGGAATTCATGAGGTTGGGATATTCCGCCATGGTCAGAGATTTGGGAGCGGACTCATTTATCTCTATCACTTTCATGTCAATTTTTTCGGAATCTGTAGAAGTGAAAGTCAGCTCCATGAAATTGCCATCAGGCATATTGTTGAAATGCTGGGCATATCGTTCCTGGGCTTTTGAAGTCATCATCGGGCTGTTACTGCCCCAAAATGAAGCATATCCACCTATGGGTTTATCTGTGATCCAGTAGTAGCCTTCTCCATCTTCACTGACTACATGGTACTCTTCGCAAGGATAACCTAAGATGTCCTTGGTATTGCCCGTTTTCTCTATAGATACCTCATAATCCTCAGAAGTTGATTCAATATTTTCGTCCACCATTTCATCCATAGCATCCATATCCAATTTGTAGGCGAAGCTTGATTTTTCACCCTTATTGTCTAAGAATACAATGGAAGCTTGGTTCTTCACATCAAAGACCATCGCAGTAGTAGCTTTTGGGTTTTTAGGGTCTATCAGCTCCATTCCGGTGTAGTCGGTGGATTCAGCCAGATAGGATTTCAACTGAAAAGGATCCTCAGCTTTGCCATTAGCATTTGTGCTGACCATTTCCAGTGTTAAGTATCCAAAAAAATCGTATTCGTCTTCCGTATCAACAGGCTCACCTAGGCCTTTCATTATTTGACTCATATCTATGTTTCCAGCTGCATTTCCTTCACTATCTCCATACATATCCGAAAACAATTTTTCGAGCTGTCTTTGGGTCATTTTAGTTGCTTCTTCTTCTACCTTTTTTTCTATGGCTCTTTCCACCCCCCTGTTAGCGGCATTTTGGATTTTCTTAATGAATTGAGCTTCAACAGTGATGGAACTGAAAGGAAAAATGAGAAGTACCACGAAATATTTTACTAAGCTTTTCATAATTATTTGGTTTAAAAATTGGTTTTTGATTCAATACAAGTTCCTAAAAATCAGGTAAAAGGTAAAGTGTTCAATGATTTAATTTGGTGGAGTATAATTGCATGAGGGTTAGTTTTGGTAAAAAATAGTAATCGAAAATCAGCGAAGATTTGCTAATTGCTTTGTTTAAAAAATGAGTCTCACCATCAGGATCCAAATTTATAGCCTCTCAATAAATCGTCCACTTTCATGCGCTTTTTACCTTCTAGCTGAAGCTCCAAAAGCTCCAACACTCCTTCTCCGGTCTGGACTTTCAAATAGGTTTTGTTGTCCGTTTGAATCTCTCCAATTGCCTTATTAGTCTCCTTAGCTGGATCGAATTTCGTCTTGTAAATTTTGCAAACTTTATCATCAAACCTGGTCCAAGCAGCTGGATAAGGGGATAATCCTCGTACCAGATTATGAATGGATTCAGCTGACTTGTTCCAGTCGATCTCGCCATTTTCTTTAAAAATCTTGGGAGCATGATGGATCGCTTTGGATTCGTCCTGAGGAAGTGCTTGGACTTTATCTTCGGCTATGTCTTCGACTGTTTTGAGCACAAGCTTCGATCCCAAAGTCATCAATTTTTCATAAACTGATCCGAGGTCATCTTCAGCTAGAATAGGTGTTTTTTCCTGATAGATAATACTTCCAGTGTCGATTTCATGTTTTAAAAAGAAAGTCGTAACGCCGGTTTCAGTATCTCCATTGATGATCGCCCAATTGATCGGAGCGGCACCACGATAATTGGGTAGAAGTGAAGCATGAAGATTGAATGTGCCTAATGGAGGCATATTCCAAACTGACTCAGGAAGCATCCGAAATGCAACTACGATCTGCAAATCAGCCTTCAATGCGCGGAGTTCTTCCTGAAATTCAGGTGATTTAAGGTTGGTGGGTTGGAGAATATTCAAATCAAGTTTCAGTGCTGCTTCCTTCACCGGAGAAGGGATTAACTTCTGGCCGCGTCCTCTAGGCTTGTCAGGCGCAGTGATCACACCGACGATATCCCAGCCATTCTCAACTAGTAGTTCTAAAGCAGGCACTGCAAACTCAGGCGTGCCCATGTATATGATTCTAAGATTTTTGTTCATCGTGAAATTGATTTGAGATTTAGAATTCGAAATTTTCAAACTCAATTGTAAATCAGGTATTTGGTTCTAAGCTCTTTGTACTTATCCAAATCGACTTTCCAACTAGCAGTGATTTCAGCTTCAGTTTTCCCTTCCATGATCATCTTTTTCAACTGATCTGTACCGGCAAGTGTGTTGAAGTAATTATTGAAAAAAGCCTGACCTTTTCCTGATTTTTGATAGGCATCAATTAGATACTTCAATGTAAATTCATGCATCATAGATTCGCCTCTCAAATCCACCCCAAAGCATTTTTTATCTTGATGGGGAGGATTCTTTGACATGCCATCAATACTCACCGGAGTAAAGGTGAAATCACCAAATTTTGGGTCTGGATAGCCATAAACCTGAAATGGGAAATGTGTGCCACGACCTAGAGAAACAATTGTTCCTTCGAAAAAGCAGGTGCTTGGATAGAGTTTGATCGATAAATCATTCGGCAAATTTGGAGAAGGTTTTACAGGCAAATTATATGGGGTGCTATGATTCCAATTTCCAACAGGAATCACTTCCAAATCAGCTTTCAAGCCACCTTTGAGCCATTTTTCTCCATTGATCATTTGCGCCAGCTCACCCACAGTCAATCCATGAACAACCGGAATGGGGTGCATGCCCACAAAGCTTTCAAAACCTTCTTTCAAAACGGGCCCGGCAATGTAAGATCCATTAGGATTGGGTCTGTCGAAAATGATGACTTTTTTGCCATTTTCCGCAGCGGCTTCCATCAGGTAGTGCATCGTACTGATGTAGGTATAAAACCGTACGCCTACATCCTGCAAATCAAAAATCAGGATGTCTAGATCTTGAATTTGCTCCGGTTTTGGCTTCTTATTGTTGCCATAAAGCGAAATTATCGGAAGGCCAGTTTTGGCATCTACTGAGTTATCTACTTTTTCACCTGCATCAGCCTGACCTCTGAATCCATGCTCAGGCACAAAAACCTTTTTTACGACTACTCCTTTTTCCAGAAGAAAATCAACCACATGCTTATTTTCGCTGTGAGTCAATATGCTGGTTTGGTTGGCGACAATGCCTATGCGCTTACCTTGCAGCTGTTCTAAATAGAGTTCTGGACGTTCTGCGCCGGGTAGAGGCTTATTTTGTCTGGCCATAGTCAGGCTAGAAGTGGAGAGAATTAAGAGTGTTAAACTCAAAAAGTAAATAAAGGGCGAAAGTTTCGTTTGCTTCATGCTATTTTGCGGTCTCATCGAACAAATTAAAGCAGTCCTTTGAACCTTTCCTATTTCATCGCCAAAAGAATCAGTTTCAAGAAAGCTGGGGGATTTTCGGCCACCATACATAAAATTGCAGTAGGGAGTCTTGCACTTGGGCTGGCAGTCTCCCTCGTTTCCTTTATGGTTTTGGGTGGTTTTCAGGGTACAGTTTCTGAAAAAGTCTATGGCTTCACCGGTCACTATCAGGTACAGCGGTTCACGATGAGCAACGCCTTTGAGGAAGCTCCTTTTTCTTTAAACTCCCAATTCAGTCAAACCTACCAGGAACTACCTTTCATTACCAAGGTTCAGTCCTTTGCGCATAAAGCTGGCTTGATAAAAGGCGATGAGGAAGTAGAAGGTGTCCTCATGAAAGGAGTGGGGCAGGATTTTGATACGCTGGGATTCAAAAAGTATGTGATTGATGGCAGAATGCTTCAGATTCCAGACGAAGGGACAAGCAATGAAGTCATGCTGAGTCAGTTTATAGCGAATAAACTTTTACTCAAAGTAGGAGATAAAATCACTCTTTATTTTGTCCAAGACCCTCCCAGATTTAGACGGGTGGAAGTAGTAGGGATTTTTCAAACCTACCTGGAAAACTTCGATGAAAAAATCATAATCGGAGAATTGCAGACCATTAGAAATCTCAATAACTGGACAAATGATCAGATCGGTGGGCTGGAAATTTTCGTAGATGATCTTAGTAAAATTGAATCATATTCTCCTATACTAGAGGATTATATGGATTATGACTTAAAGTTGATTAGTAGTCAGGATAAATTCCTGGAGATCTTTGATTGGCTTAGTTTGTTGGACAACAACGTGTATGTATTCATCGGTCTGATTGGCTTCGTGGCAATCTTCAATATGGGAGCTATTCTCTTTATTTTGATCATGGAGCGAACGCAAATGATAGGTCTGTTAAAAGCCTTGGGCTCCACCAATAAGCAAATCCAGAGGATATTCTTTTGGAATGGTATCAATATCCTGCTGCGGGGAATGGTGATAGGAAATTTGATAGGTCTTGGAATAGGCTTTTTGCAGGACAAATTCAGATTGATCCCTCTTGATGCGGAAAGTTACTACATGAGCTATGTGCCGATTGACTGGAACTGGGCTGCGTTTTTTATGATCAACTTTGGGATTGTTGTGCTTACTGCAGCGGTTTTGTTGATTCCGGTGATGGTGATTTCCAAGGTGGATCCTATTCGCTCAATACGCTTTGATTAGCCTTGTAAGGGCTGAAAATACTTTTGATCTTCATCGAGACTACTCCAAACCCAGCTTCCTTAAAAATCCCCGGACTCATTTTGGAAGTACCTTTCGTTCGGTCTGTGAAAATGATAGGGACTTCTACCAGTTTGAATCCAAGTTTCCAGGAGGTGAACTTCATCTCAATCTGAAAGGCATAGCCTACGAATCGGATTTCATCCAATTTGATTCCCTCAAGAACAGATCTATGGTAGCACTTGAAGCCTGCAGTGGCATCTTTTACCGGCAATCCAGTGATAAATTTCACGTAAACACTTGCGAAGTAGGACATTAAAACTCTTCCCATTGGCCAGTTGACTACATTCACGCCAGTGATGTACCGTGAACCTATTGCCAAATCAAAGCTACGGTCAGCGCAAGCGTCATAAAGTCGGATCAGGTCATCAGGGTTATGCGAAAAATCAGCATCCATTTCGAAAATAAAGTCATAATCCCTTTCCAAGGCCCACTTAAACCCTGTAATGTAAGCCGTTCCTAAGCCTAGCTTTCCTTCTCTCTCGATGAGATGAAGTCGATCAGGAAAAGCTACCTGCTGACTTTGAACCAGTTTTCCGGTTCCATCTGGACTGCCATCGTCAATTACCAACAGCTCAAAGCCGCCTTCAAGATTCATCACCGCATGGATCATTTCCAGGATGTTTTCCTTCTCATTGAATGTAGGGATGATGACGAGCTTACGATGGTTCATAGTTGGGGCAAAGCCCAAAAGTAAGGCTAAAGAGCGATTTTAGAAGAGTGGTGACCATAAATTTTGGTTAAAGTATAGATTTGCACAAAAATTCAGCAAGAATGAAGCACGTAGCTATTGTAAGTTATTTCTCGATTGGAGCATACGATACCAATACACTCGATGAAAATCTAATGCTTTCCGAAATTCTCACCGAGCTACAGGTTTCGCATGAGATTGTCAGTTGGTCAGACCCAGCTGTTCAATGGGAGCGGTTTTCATTATTGCTTATTAAGTCCACCTGGGATTACTTTGACTATTATCCAGAGTTTTTGGCCTGGATAGCTAAGATAGAAAAGCTCGGGATTCCATCTTTGAATAGCATGGAAACGATTCGTTGGAATTCTTCGAAAAGGTATCTTTTGGAAATTGAGTCTGCTGGTTTTCCAGTTGTTGCGGGTATGATTCTGGAAAAAGGATTGCCTATTTCTCAGGAGAATATTGCGTCAAAAGTCACTTCAAAGACCTGGGTAGTGAAGCCATTGGTGAGTGGCGGAGCAAAAAACACCTTGAAGATAGAAACTCAAGAATGGGACAACTATAAGGATAAAATACAGTCCTGGGTGAATGATGAGGCATTTTTGGTTCAACCATTTATACCTGAGATTGAAAAAGTAGGAGAGTACTCACTAGTATTTTTTAACAGTAATTTCTCGCACGCCGTATTAAAAACACCGGCGACCAAAGACTTTCGTGTTCAGCATTATTTTGGTGGGACGATTCAATCTGTGAATCCTTCAGAAACTATACTGGCATCTTGTCAGAAATTACTAAACAGATTTGCAACTGACAGTTTATATGTCCGGGTGGATGGGGTAGTGGTCGATGGGATATTCTACTTGATGGAATTGGAAATGATCGAGCCGTATTTGTTTTTAGGTTCCAGTGAGCAAGCGCTTAGTAATTATAAGAAAGCCATAGAAGGGCGCATAGCTTCAACTTTGCTGAAGTGATAATTCAATTTTCCGACAAGTATTATTAATTGGCAGAAGCTGAAAGGCCTAAGTATTTCATGCAAATTTCCTTTTTTGCCAAAGCTTCAGTATGATCTGGATTTTGCTTTAGCACAGCATCAAAATCCTCAATAGCCCATTTCATAAAACCTGCATTCATCAGAGCAAATCCACGATTGTAGCGTCCTACCATGTTGTTTGGCTCGCGGCTTACATAGGAATTAAAGGAGGCAGCACAGCCCAAAGCATCTCCCTGGTAGGCTAGAGCCATTCCTGTATAGTAGTATGTTTGCGCATAATCAGGATTTAGATCTGCTGCTTTTCTTAGGAACTCTTCAGCTTTTTTAAATTTCCCATTCATCAACATCGTCCGACCTAGTAAATACATGATATCAAAATCTTCAGGGTCTAAGGTAGCTGCTCGCAGAATTAGGTTCTCAGCATTTTCATAATCCTTTTCTTCAAAGTGTAATTTTGCCAATCCACCGTACGCCTGAGCATATTCCTTGTCGATGTCGATAATTCGCTCGTAATCTGATTTTGACTTTTCGATTTCGCCTAATTCTTCATAACACCTTGCGCGTAGATGTAGCGCTTTCACATCGGTGACTGTGAAAAAGAGGTATTGATTCAAATTAGAAATGGCCTCCTCATATTGTTCATCATTGAATAATTGTTGAGCTTCTTGAAGATTACTGGAGCAGGAGCTGCTTATAATTATCAATAAAAGAATAGTTAGGGTACGTAAAAGTCGTTTCATGACTAAATGAACAAAAAAATAAGGATTAGGAAAAATATTTTGTGTGAAATTTTCCTAATCCTTGAATTTTATTTTAAGCAACCCTTTTCGCGAAGGAAATAAACCCTAAGTGGATAGGTATTAAAGTACACCTTTGGTGCTGGGTAATTGATTGATATTTCTTGGGTCCCTCATTACCGCCATTTTTATAGCTCTCGCAAAAGCCTTGAAAATCGCCTCTATTTTGTGATGCTCATTATCACCTTCAGCTTTGATGTTGAGGTTGCACTTTGCCGTGTCCGAAAAGGATTTGAAGAAGTGGAAAAACATTTCAGTTGGCATATCACCTACTTTCTCCCGCTTGAACTCAGCATCCCAGACGATCCAAGGCCTGCCGCCGAAATCAATGGCAGCCTGTGCAAGCACGTCATCCATAGGCAAAAGAAAACCATACCGATAAATCCCTTTTTTGTCTCCCAAAGCTTTCAAATAAGCTTCTCCTAGCGCCAGTCCAGTGTCTTCTATCGTGTGATGTTCATCAATATGTAAGTCACCATTTACCTTTATTTCCAGATCTGTACTGCCATGCTTTCCTAATTGCTCCAGCATGTGATCAAAGAAATGCAAGCCAGTTTTGATGTCGCAGTGGCCATTTCCATCCAGATTTAACTTGATGTAGATGTCGGTTTCTGATGTTTTGCGGATAACTTCTGCCGAGCGGGGAGGCATTTTCAAAAACTCGTAAATCTCATCCCAATTCGTTGTGCTCAAGGCTGCGTTTTCAGCTGATTCGCCTATGAAAATAGCTTTTGCCCCCAAATTTTCAGCAAGCTTAACATCCGTAAGCCGATCACCGATCACGTAGGAATTTTCCAAGTCGTAGTCCTCAGAAAAATACGCTGTCAAAAGTCCGGTATTTGGCTTTCTGGTCGGAGCATTTTCATGTTCAAAAGTCTTGTCCACATGGATTTCTTTGAAGAAAATATTCTCCTGTTCCAGTGTTTTGAGCATTTTAAATTGTGCTGGCCAGAAGGTGCTTTCCGGAAATGAATCTGTCCCCAACCCATCTTGATTAGTCACCATCACCAGTTCAAAATCTGTCTCTTCAGCTATCTTTCTCAGATTAGAAATAGCCTTCGGCAAAAACTCTAACTTTTCTAAACTATCTACTTGAAAATCAGTAGGTGGTTCTTTGATGATTGTGCCATCCCGATCTATAAAAAGTACTTTCTTTTTCATCATTTATAGGTTAAAGCTTTCTGTGTAGATTTTTCTCAAGGCTTGGACAAAGGCTTCATTTTCTGCTCTCGTTCCGACAGAGATCCGTAAACATTCCTCGCAAAGCTGAACTTTCGATCTATTTCTGACAATGATTTTCTCCTCAATCAAATCGTCGTAAACATGGCTTGCGTTGGGGATTTTCACCAAAAGGAAATTGGCATGCGAAGGATGGATTTTTTCGACAAAATCAAGCTTGCTCAGTTCTGCTTTTAGGTATTCCCGCTCCTGAAGAATATCCGCAATCATTGCATTGACCTTTTCTACCTTATTTATAGCCGCCAAAACCGTCTCTTGGGTCAGGCCGGAGATATTGTAAGGAGGCTTGATGCGGTTTAGGATTTTGATCATTTTCTTGCTGGCAAAAGCCATCCCAAGTCTAAGTGACGCCAGTCCCCAAGCTTTAGAGAAGGTCTGCATGATGAGGAGATTACCAAATTCACTTAGGAGAGTAGTAAAGCTGGGCTCGTCGCTGAAGTCAATGTAGGCTTCATCCACGACCACCAATCCGTTGAATTCACGCAGCAATCTTAAGATGTCTTCCCGGTTCACCTTGTTGCCACTTGGGTTATTCGGAGAGCATACAAATATGATCTTCGTGTTTGCATCTACAGCTTTGAGAATCAAATCTGGCTGTAGCTGAAAGTCCGAAGTCAATGGGACTTTTCGGGTTTCCACATCATTGATGCCAGCGCTCACTTCATACATTCCGTAGGTAGGAGGTAGAAGAATTACGTTGTCCTTTCCTGGATTGCAAAATGCTCTGAAAAGCAAATCAATCGCCTCATCTGAGCCATTTCCTAGGAATATTTGGGAAGGCTTAACTTGCTTGATTTTGGCAATTTCCTCTTTTAAATCCAGCTGATAGGGATCAGGATATCGGTTGTGATCCTGATCTGTAACAGATCCGTATGGGTTTTCATTGGCATCCAGAAATATCCCTTCTTTGCCGGTATATTCATCACGTGCGGATGTATAAGGCAGAAGGTTTACTATATGAGGTCTAAGTAGTGGGGTTGGGTCAAACTTCATTTCTTTTGTTTTTTGAGCTGTTTGAGTCTTATCGTAACGGCATTTTTATGGGCTTCCAATAGTTCGTTCTCCGCCATTATTTCAATAGTAGGACCAATGTTTTTCAATCCCTCAGGAGTAATTTTTTGGTAGGTGATCTTTTTGACAAAACTATCCAAAGAAACGCCGCTGTAATTCCTTGCATAGCCGTAAGTTGGCAAAGTGTGGTTGGTGCCAGAGGCATAGTCGCCCGCGGATTCAGGCGTGTAATTACCTATGAAAACTGATCCAGCGTTGTAAATAGCTGCAACTGCTTCCTCCTCTTCGACTACACTGATGATCAAATGCTCAGGAGCATAGAAATTTATGAGTTCCAAGGCTTTTTCAGTGCTATCCATTATCACTGCTCTGGAGTTTGCCAAGGCTTTTTTAGCAATATCTTTTCTAGGAAGTTCCTCCAATTGAGCATCAATTTCTTTGATCACTCGCTTCGCAAACTTTTCGGTATCGGTAACCAAAATCACTTGACTGTCCACCCCATGCTCAGCCTGGGAAAGTAAATCTGCTGCAACAAAAGCCGGGTTTGCTGAATCATCCGCATAAACCAACACTTCAGAAGGTCCAGCAGGCATGTCAATGGCGATTCCATACTTTGTGGCAGTCTGCTTAGCCGCAGTTACAAATTGATTTCCAGGGCCAAAGATCTTGTCCACCCTCGGTACACTTTCGGTACCAAAAGTCATCGCAGCGATGGCTTGTGCTCCACCTACTTTTACGATTTTGGTAATGCCTATTAAAGCTGCAGTATAAAGAATTGCCGGGTGGATTTTCCCTTCTTTGTTCGGTGGAGAGCAAAGAACAATTTCTTTGCAGCCAGCTAAAACCGCTGGTATTCCAAGCATCAGCACGGTGCTGAACAATGGTGCAGTTCCACCGGGAATATACAAGCCAACTTTTTGGATGGGTACACTTTTTCTTCGGCACACTACTCCTGGCATCACTTCATCAACCAATTCTGGAGTGGCCTGAGCCATGTGAAATCGCTCAATATTAGCTTTGGCCACATCTATAGCTTCTTTCAAAGCTGGTGATAAAGCTGCTGAGGCGGCTTGGATCTCAACTTCCGATGGAAACAAAGACTCTAATTCTACATGATCGTATTCCATTGCAAATTTGAAAAGGGCTTTATCACCGTTCCTTTTCACTTTACGCAAGATTGGTTTTACAATCTTATTTATTTGTTTGGTCTTAAAAGTAGGTCGAGCTAACTGCTTCTTCCAAGTGTCTTGACTAGGATTATCCAGGATGTTCATATGATTTCTGGTCTGGGGTTGCAAATAGTTGTGCAGAATTATAGAATCATCTTTTCGATAGGAACTACTAGGATTCCTTCTGCTCCGGCAGCTCTAAGCTCTTCGATATTTTCCCAGAATTGATCCTCATTCAACACCGAGTGTACGGAAGACCAACCTTCTTGGGCAAGTGGCAAAATGGTAGGGCTACGCATTCCTGGGATTAAATTGATGATTTTCTCGATGGATTCGTTAGGCGCATTTAGAAGCACGTATTTGCTGCTTTTACCTTTTTGTACAGCGTTGATTCTAAAGAGCAGCTTCTCAGCGATTTCCTTTTTCCAATCTGGCAAATTGTTATTCGCAATCAGGACAGCCTCTGATTTGAAGATTTCTTCTACTTCTTTCAGACCATTCATCATTAGGGTGGAGCCTGAGCTGACGATATCGCAGATTCCTTCTGCCAAGCCTATACTAGGAGCAATCTCTACCGAGCCGGAGATTTCGTGGATATCTGCATTGATATTTTGACTTTTCAGGTAATCACCAAGGATCTTTGGGTAGGAGGTAGCGATGTTTTTTCCTTCGAAAAATTCTACGCCGGAGTATTCCTGCCCTTTGGACACTGCCAAAGAAAGTCTGCATTTCGAAAAACCCAAAGCTTTCATCGTAGTGACGTTCTTATCTTTTTCTACGACTTCGTTTTGCCCTACAATTCCAAGGTCAGCTACTCCATCAGCTACATAGCCGGGAATATCGTCATCGCGAAGGAAGAGGAATTCTATTGGGAAATTGGTGGAAGTGGACTTGAGTTTGCCCGTTCCATTGTAAAATTTGATGCCGCATTCTTTGATGAGGCTGAGTGAATCGTCAGATAGTCTGCCGCTTTTTTGCACGGCAATACGGATTATTTGTTCCATGTTGGCAAGTTACGCTAAGAAATAAAAGGTTGTAAGTAAATAGTGGTGAAAAGCGGAATCCCTATCATCGGCTTCACCGGGTATGTGCAACTATTCCTCAGGAGGAATGATGGAAATGGTGCATCAAGTTGCCCTGATGTGCTGTTGCCAAAAAATCAATATTTCTATTGCTGTTTTCCATTATCGTTGGCAAAGATAGAAGGTGAATGAGAAAATGCAAATCGAGATGAGTTTTTTTGAATTATTGTGAGACGTTCAAATCTGGTAAACTAACCAAGGCTTTTAGTTTTTTGTTTTCAATAATTGATCTAGCTCTTCCCAATTCCCCGCCAATCCATCTTTGACTAGCATATTCCATCTAGCCTGTGCTTCTTTATCTAAACCATTTCGGGTTTGTCCATCGTACAATTCCTGCAGCTTATTCATTTCCCTGTAACCATCTAAATAGATGTCATTGAGTGTAGCCTCGAAGAGCGTTGGTTCCAGATCCGCTTGGTTCAATTGATAGATCATGCGATCGGCAGCGATTCTAGTCAAGTCAAAATGCTTCTGCTCGTGGTTGTTGCCATAAGTATCAGCTTTTTTTACCCAAGACTGATCTGGCAGCATATATACTTTTATCAGTATGGTCTGAATGATTTCTCCAGCTACTATTTCTGCATTTCCTTCAATAGATAAACTACTAAAAATAGTTGCATTGAAGGAGCTTGTTGGGTCTGGGGAATCCGAGAAATCATCCCATGTCAAAGGTCTCGCCGGATCATAGAACACGGTGTCTTTGTTGCTTGGCAAAATTGGGTCAAGGATGTTTAATTTTACTGTTTTCGCTAAGACTCTATTCGTTGATGCCTGACTACTGAACCATGCATCGAAGTAATTCCAACTATTAGCAAATAATTGCTGTACGCTCGTCTGGACATTCGCCTGCTGATTGGCAGGTCTGCCATAGTTTGCTTTGCCATTGAAATCTACTAAATGCACCGGCTCACCTTTTCCCAAAGCAAAAAAGCCGAGACTCAATTGAACTTCTCCTTTATATCCACGCTGATTCGCCTGATAGATTTCTTTGAGGTCCAGGTTGTAAACTTTTATCAGAATGTTATAGTCTGGGGTTTGAGATGGGGTTATTAGGGAATTATAGAATAGTTTGGCTTGCTCCTCTAATTTGCCCTCAAAAGTTGCGTGATGTTTATTTCTGTCTGAATCATAGACTTGGCCAATGGACTCCTGAACGCGATCATCAATTATTTGATTGAAAAAGTAATTTCTCTTTTGTCCTGATGAATCCTCTTGTTTAAGCTTCAATATCACTTCTTGACCAAAAGAATTACTAAAGGAAATGTAGAGACAGATAAAGACTAAGACTTTCATGATTTAAAAAAACGGAATAAAAATCAATAGGTTAGCTAATGCATTACATCGTATAAAGGGAGAATGAAATTTATAAGATCTCTCTGGTTAGCCTTGCCAAAAGTGATATTTGTCCTAAATGGTAGATGTCGTGATGAAGCACGCCATGGATTAACTCATGATAATTGTATTGCTTATCTCCAAATGCTTTATCAAAAATGGATTCGTCCAAATTCGATAAATACTCCTGCCATGCTTCTTCAGAATCTCTGAGAAGATCAAGTGTTTTGAGCCATTCTTCCTTGGAAGGGTTGGTGATCGGTTGAAAGAAGTTATGAAAAGGGCTAGTGTAGGTATTATGAGGAATACCCTCTAGGACCAACTTTCGCCACCTGATGAGGTGATTGAGTATTTCCCAAATTGAATTGGTGGAGGGTGAAAATTTATGTGCTGCCTGTGTAAGTGTGATTTGATTTAATTTATCGACAAAATTCACTCCAAGCCAAGAATCACCATTGTATTGCTTTGAATAGAGGCGTTGGATTCTTTGAGATTCTTTCATAGGGTAGTGTTTAGTGGTTTTTGAAAATACTAAATGGAAACAATTAATCCACGAGACACACGACTAAAAACTCTGCAAACTGAACTCGAAAAAGAAACGTAGCTCTAGGCTACGCTTCAATCTTGTATTTTTCTTTTATTTATATGAAAAGCATCGGGGCAAAAAGCACAAGATAATCTCTCCAATTGGCCCAAGTGTGACCTCCTTCACTTTCGTGATATTCGTGTTCTAATCCAGTTTTGTCCAAAATTGAAAGTAGTCTTTTGTTTGACTCCATTACAAAATCATCCTTGCCACAGGCAACCCAATATTTAGAAACACCACTAGCTTTCAATGCTGTGAATTTTTTCTCCAATTCAGCCATGTCCGCATTTGCATCAAAAATACCACTACTGAAAACGCCTATGTACCCGAATGTTCCTGGATATTCAGTGGACGCAGTAATCGTGTGTGCACCTCCCATAGAAAGTCCAGCAAGCGCCCGATTTTCTTTGTCAGCTTTTACTCTATAGTTCTTTTCGATGTAAGGAACTACATCTTTCACTAAGCTCTTTTCGAATTGCCCCTGAAACTTTGCATAGGTTTCTCGAGTAGGAGCGGCAGCTCCAGGTACATTTCTGAGCGTACTGGTTTGCCAGGCATTTCCATTAGTCATCACAATAATCATAGGCTTGGCTTTGCCTTCGGCAATCAGGTTGTCTAATATATCATTTGCTCTGCCAAGTGCAGACCAGGCATCTTCATCACCGCCTGCGCCATGAAGGAGATAAAGCACAGGATAACTTTCTTTCCCAGAATCATAACCAGGAGGCGTATAGACGTACATTCTCCTGTAGCTGTCTAGTGAAGGAGATTCGTACCAAACCTTTGAAATAGAGCCATGAGGAACCTCATTGAGTTCGAAAACATCAGAGCCTTCACCTGAAACCATCAACAAACTTGCATATCGAGTTCCATCTCGTAATGCTTCAGGATTTGTTGGATCGATGGCAGAAACACCATCGATGAAGAAATTGTAATGGTACATGGATGATTCCAGAGGATCAGTGGTAACAGACCATACGCCATTCTCTTCTTTTTGTAGAGGTAATTTCTCTCCAAACCCCATCCAACTACCATTTAAGGTCACTTCGTTTGCAGATGGAGAAAAGATACGGAAGCTGACGCTGTTGTCAGAAGCCACCTCCGGGGAAACAACTTTTGGTGCTTGCATTGCAGAGATTTCCTGCGCTTGTGCGATTGTACTAGCACCAAGAAGGAATGCGACTAAAATCCCTGATTTAATTATTGAGAATTTCATGTGTTTGGAGTTAAGTTAGTTGAATAACTGTGGTACAAACTGAGTCAGATAAACTCTCCAGTTTCTCCAGATGTGGCCACCCTCAGATTCTACATATTCGTAAGGCATTCCCATAGTATCCAGCTTTGCTCTATATTCTTTATTCGCATCATATAAGAAATCGGTTTTTCCGATTGCGATCCAATAGAGTTTGTAGCCATTATCCATCTGGGTTTTCAATGTGCCATCAATGTCACTATATACACTGTTTGTAGCATCTTCTCGAGGCATGATTGCAGCTGAGAAGAGGCCCATATAATCGAAAGTGTTTGGGTAGTACCTAGAGATGTGCATGGTATGATAACCGCCCATTGATAGACCAGCAATAGCACGATCAGCTTTGTCAGCTTTCACCTGATAGTTACTTTCTACGAATTTGATGACGTCTTTAAAACTTCCTTCATAAGTTCCGTCCATAGTTTTCGGGATCATAAAGGCAGGCTTGTACATGCCTTCACTTCCTTCTCCTGGAGCGGCATCTTGTATCACATTACCATTTGGCATCACTACTATCATCGGCTTTGCTTTGCCTTGGGCTATTAAATTATCCATGATCTGAGCCGTTCTGCCTAACGCAATCCATGCTTCTTCGTCTCCACCTGCTCCATGCAATAGGTATAATACGGGGAATTTTTCATTCGACTGCTCGTATCCTGGAGGAGTATAGATTGTCAATCTTCTATCCATACCTAATCCTGGGGAATCGTACCAACGACGGGAAACTGTACCATGAGGAACGTCCTTCACTCGATACAATGCAGCTTGGCCTTCTCCCGCAATGAATACATTAGTGACAGAAGCAACATCTCTGGTCAGAAATGGGTTGTTGGGATCGGTAGTCTTAAGCCCATCTACTATAAATGAGTAACTATAAAGTTCTGGGGAAAGCGCTTCTGATGTGAATGACCACACACCTTTATCGTCTTTGGTAAGTTCGGCCTTGCCTGGTCCATCCATTTCTCCCATAGGAGATTCTATTTTCACGGTAGGTAAAAAATCTCCTGTTACCTGAATCGATTTTGCAGATGGGGCAAAGAATCGGAATGTCACCGAACTATCGTCATGAATTTCGGGGGAAATGATTTGCTGTGCTCCAAACAAGGCTTCCTGAGCCTTGGAATTAATTCCTATAAGTGATAAGATCAGAATGGAAAGAAGTAACTTCATTTTCATAGGTAAGGGGTCTAATTGGGTTTTCATTGTGGTGTGAATATACAGAAATCGCTATTGTGTCATAGTGACAATGAGATAAAAGTTAGGGATTTTCAAAACAATAAGCATTTCTATCCTAGCTATTGATATAGTTTACATGCTTATGATCAGTTTAAATTGCCTTAAAGCCTTCATGAATCAACTTTTAAAAATTGGATTTTTTTGAATCTGTGCTGTTCAATTGATTCCTATCGGACGAAGCGTGTTCGTAAACGTACAGATGAATAATTAGCATCTGAGCTAAATGGGTAGATACAATTCTTTTTTCAAGATTAAATTTCCTTAATAGTTAAAGTTCGGTGCAACCAATGGCATCTCACAAATAGACCATAAGTGTCCGCTAGTATTACAATCGGTCATTGATGTGGTCAGTTTTTATACAGGTTTTGTTACTAAATCTTGATTTTTTCAAAATTTAATTCTGAGTTTAAGGTCATAAATTTCATTTCTGCAAAATAAAATACTTGACAGGAAAGATTGGTTTTTTGGTTTGGTATGCGCTTCGCAATAGGGATAGCACAACACTTCTAAACCAACTTATTATGAAAACTTTATTAACAGTAGCATTAGCCAGCGCATTATCTTTTAGCTCATTCGTAGCCAGCGCAAGTGAGGATTTGAGAGCACTTTCCGCAGTTAACTCTAATTTCAAAAAAATCAACGTCACTCTAAATGAGGGAGTAGGCAAGGCCAAAATTTCTATTATGTCCACAGATGGAAAGGTTCTTAACAATAGAAATGTGCGGGTAAAAGGGGAAACTTTGATGCTTCCTTATAATATGGAAAGCTTGCCAACTGGAGAATACCTGGTCAAAATCGTGACAGAAGATGAAGAAGTAACTTACACCGTAGAAACATCTGAAAAACTAACTCCAGCGACAGAGTTGCCATTGATGGCATATGGAAAACTTATTGACAGCAATACCGTAAATCTAAGCGTCTTTGGACTAAACGAGCCTGGCGTGGATGTAGAGATCATCTCTTCAGCAAATGGAACTGTACTTTTCACAGATCATATCACACAGGAAGAAGCTTTCAGAAAAGACTATACATTCACCAAAACCAATGTGAAAGACATTCATCTAAAAGTTACTGACTCTCAAGGAAGAAGTAAAACCCTTTATTTCTAAAAATTAAACCAACTAGTAGGATAAGCCCTGATTTTCGGATCGGGGCTTTTTTCTGATGATATTTTTCGCAGATGAGCGCAGTAGGGGTCGCGGATTCTCGCAGATTTTTCAGTGGATTTAAATAATATTGATGAAGCTTTTGTGTTAAAGCCACTTTTTCTTCTTGAAATAAATAATAGGTAAAATAGCTGAAAAGACCATTCCGATTAGAACAAAAGGATAGCCGAAATCGAACTGAAGCTCAGGCATTTTTTCAAAGTTCATCCCGTAAACCCCAGCAATAAAAGTAGGTAGAGATATACAAACTGTGACTACCGTAAGCATCTTGAAAATATGATTTTGTTCCAAGTCAATCTTATTCGATACATTCTCTTTGAGGTCATCAAGCCTATCAAAATTGAACTGGATGTAATCGGAAATTGCTGTGAGGTCATTCAGTTCAGCTCTCACACTTTCCTTTAAATCCGTTTTTTGCTCCCATTCACTTTTCAGATACAACCTCAAAACTCGGGTAGTTTCTATCAGTGCTTCTTTGATCAAGAGATTGTTGAAGTTGTTTTGTGTAATCACGTCCATCACATTGCTGGAAAACTCCTTTTCGATCAGCACATCGTTGGCTAGGAATTTTATTTTTCTGCTTAAGTTTTCAGTGATATCAGCAAAATAATCAGCTATAAACTCAAACTGAAATTTGAAAATATCTTTCAGGTCTGATAGCCGCTGCAAGGATATTATTTTGTTTGGATAGATCTCATTAATGTAACCATCGAGATTTGAACTGGTGAATAGGAAAAGATTTGATTGTGTGATGATTATGAAAAGCGGTTCTTCAATCATCTTTTTTTCCTTGTTGAAAAAAGGGATAGAAAAGTGAAACGCAGCCTGGGTTTCATTTTCCAAAAAGTGCGAGCTAATCTCAATGTCCTCGAAATGCTTCATGATCGTGAAATCAAGTCCATAATTCTGCTCCAGCCATTTCAAATCAGGATTGCTATGATCTAAGAACTGCATGACATGAAAATTCAGTTCAGAAACCGAAAGCTCGTTCACCGTTTGGGCTTTAAATGACTTTTTGTTTTTGAGGAGGATTTCGATCATTTTTTTAAGGTATTAAAAATTGAAATTGTGAAAGCTATAAAATTTGTAGCACACACAAATTCAATCTATACTTTTCAACATCATTTTGGTTTTCCTTCTCCTTACTATCCAATACGCTACCGCCATATTTGGCACCCAACATACCCAAGCCACTATTTGATAAGCAGGAATAAACTCCCCTTGATGCAAGGTGATAAGAATTGGAAGCCAGATTCTCAGGATTACTGCCGCAAAACAGGCGGCATAGCTGTAAATCATCCAGTTTTCGTGTGCATCAAAATCATGTTTTTTAGCAGTCAGCCATCCCATCATGGTGGTGGCAAGCCAAATCATTCCCAAGCTTACAAACCCAAGAATACTGACAACTCCGCCAGTGGAAAATAGACCAATATATATTCCTGAAAGGCTGCTGAAGAATGCAAATGTTACGTAAGCCATCCCGATTTTCTTGTGGATTTTTCGGTTTTTGTCCCGAAAGGCTTTGGGGAATTGGGTCCATCCAATCAACAAGGCAAGTCCTCCTAGAATGATGTGAGTGTAGAAAGCCGTATTCCAAATAGGATTGAGTAAGAGTTCTTCAGATTTGGATTGGAGAAGTCCGAAGTTTCTATCTAGGATAAAATAAAGGGCGGGGTAGAGGCCAATAATGGTACAAAGGAATGCAAATATCCACCAGCCAAGCTTCTTAATTATAGCTTTCATGAATGTTCTTTAGTTGAAAGAATTGAGTTTTGAGGTGGTTGAAATGTATTGATTGTTACTTGGAGAGATATTTTTCCAGCTGGTCAAAAGTGCCTCCAAACCCCTGTTCCATATTGCCAATATTCTCTTCGAATACCTGCTTGGAAGCTTCAGAAGCATTGTGAGCGAAAGAGACTAAATCAATTCTTGTTTTTCCAGCTTCTTCATAGAACTCTAGATCCACAATCATTTCCATTGGCCAATCCGGGCCAAAAGGAACTTCAGGAGCTTTGACTGTTTCACCCGCTTCATTAGAAAAGCTATTGATGAACTGCAGTCGGGAGGGAGATTCAATTTCTGTAAAGACCCATTTCGCCCACATTTCGTAGCCATCCTTACTCTTTAGGATAAAGTGAACTGTGCCTTTAGGGTAAAATTGGAATGTTTTTACCTCCATTTCAAATCCTTTCGGTCCCCACCAATGCTGCAGACTGTCTGATGTAGTAAAAGCATTGTACACTTCTTCTTTGGATTGGGTAAAGTAGCGGGTTATTTCTAGTTGTGAGGGCATTAGAGCTAAGGGTTAATATTATATAAAAAAACCAGTGATTATTTAACAATACCTTCGGCATGATCCACCATCTTACCGTCAAGTGTCATGTATTCGCCCATTGCGTCTGCGGTCATACAGGAATGTACGGGAAGAATGCCCAGAAGATCACCAACTTTTACTTTGGCTAGCAATTCGTCAGAAGCCTTTATGATTCCATGCTCTTGGGAGATGCTTTTCAGGAAGGATTTATTTTCAGGAATTGTCCAACCGTTTTCATTTAGGTAAACAACTTCGCCGAAGTTCTTAAGGCCGTTTTCTCCCACTAATACATCTTTTGCCAAATGAACTCCACCACCGTGAATTAGAATTTCCTTTCGGTCTTTTTTGATGTCCACCACAGGAACTGCGAGACAAACTGCGATGTCTTCTTTATCACATCCTCCGAGTTCCGCTTGCATCAAATCGTAGAAGACAAAATTCCCTGGTCCCATCTCGTCGATGTCTCCAAAGTCCTCCATCACCGCACAACCCGGAGTGTCACCAGTTCGGGTAACCAAATGCGGGTATTCAGAGTTGTATTTATGCTTTAGCATGCTGAGCGCATTTCTGGTTTGCTCATAAAGTGCTGGAATATCCGGCATGTAATAGGAGTGTCCAGCATGCAGATAGAAACCTTTGAAATTAAGTTTGTCCGACTTTTTAGCGATCAGTAAAATCTCTTCGATCAGCCCAAAGTCAGATACTTCCACGCCGGTTCTGCCATAGCCAGCGTCTATTTCAATGAAAAACCCAACCGGATATTCTAATTGATCCACAAGCATTTGCGTAGTGGCAGCATTAATCAATTGAACAGAAATAGATTGTCTTTCTGCTATTTTATTAAGCTTTGGGATTTCAAGTGGATTGAAAGGAAATGCGATATGGATATTCACCCAGCCTTGGCCAGAGAGATATTCTGCCATTTTGATAGAAGAAGCAGTCACTTCGGTGATGTTGTATTCTTTGGCCCAGTCACCGATTTGATGAGATTGGGCGGTTTTGAAATGCGGAACAAGCTTCATTTCATGCCTAGCTGCTTTATCAGCCATTCGTTTGATGTTTGCCCGGCAGATTTTCTCGTCAAGAAGTAATGTAGGAGAGGTTATTTGATCTAGGTAGCTCATTGGTGATTGTTGAGTTATTAAAAATTTTATTGAAAGTAAGAAAGATTTGCGAGGTGAGAAATACGAATTACGAGATTCCCGAGGAGGTATGTTAGGTTTTTTCTCGCGGCGACGCAGCGGCGCAGACATAAAAGAGATTGGTGAAAATCTCAATGAATATTATCTACGAAATACGAATTACCAGATTCCTGAGGAACTAAACTGATTTTTAAAATCAAGCTTCACTTAAACAGGAGGAAATTAGAAGTTGCGCCCTTGCGGGAGATTTTTTGTTCCATTAAGCCAAAGACACTACCTTTTATCCTTCGCCGCGCCGTTGCGCCGCCGCGAGAATATTTTTTATGGGTTCCGCCATTGCTGGAGATTTTCCAAAGAGAGAAATTCTCACCCCTATGCAGGTAACACCATCAATTCTGTTAATTTTGTCCCCCAGTAAAATCGGCTGTAATTCGGCCTAAATAGCATTCTTAATTGCCTCAAAACCTTCATGGAAGCAAAGAAAATACGGAGCACCTTTATTGAGTTTTTCCAATCCAAACAGCATCACTACGTTCCCTCATCACCGATTGTGGTCAAAAATGACCCTACGCTGATGTTTACTAATGCGGGAATGAACCAATTCAAAGACGCATTTCTAGGCAATGAAACTGCCAAATATTCCCGAGTTGCCAATTCCCAAAAATGCCTTCGGGTAAGTGGTAAGCACAATGACCTTGAAGAAGTGGGAGTGGATACTTATCACCACACCATGTTTGAGATGCTGGGCAACTGGTCGTTTGGAGATTACTTCAAAAAGGAAGCAATTGAGTGGGCTTGGGAATTATTGACTGAAGTCTATGGCTTGGAAAAGGATAGATTGTATGTGTCTGTATTCCAAGGTGACGAAGGAGATAACCTAGGCTTGGATCAGGAAGCTTATGATCTTTGGAAAGCAATTGTTCCTGAAGATCGTATCATCATGGGTTCCAAGAAGGACAACTTCTGGGAAATGGGAGATGTGGGGCCTTGTGGGCCTTGTTCGGAAATTCATATTGACCTGAGACCTGATGCTGAGCGTGCTCAAATTGCAGGAAAAGATTTGGTGAACAACGATCACGAGCAAGTTATCGAAATTTGGAACCTGGTTTTCATGCAGTTCAACAGGGTTTCGGACGGATCTTTGAAAGCTCTTCCTGCGACTCACGTCGATACAGGAATGGGTTTTGAGCGTTTGGTGAGAGCTATTCAGCACAAATCTTCTAACTACGATACGGATTTATTTGCTCCATTCTTGGCTGCTTTGGCTAAGAAATCAGGCAAAGTTTACGGCGAGGATTTGCCAACTGACATTGCTTTCAGAGTAATCGTAGATCATATCCGTGCAATTTCTTTTACCATTGCCGATGGGCAGTTGCCATCCAATAATAAAGCTGGCTATGTGATTCGTAGAATCCTGAGAAGAGCAGTTCGTTACGGATACACGTTCTTGGGTTTCCACGAACCGTTTTTATATGAGTTGACAAGTCTTATTGCAGACAATTTTGGAGATATTTTTCCTGAGGTTAGAAAGCAGCAGGAGTTTATTGCGAAAGTGATTTTCGAAGAAGAGACATCCTTCCTTCGTACGCTGGACAATGGCCTGAAAATGCTGGATCAGATTAAAGCTGAATTAGCAGAAAAGGGAGAAAATGTAATTCCTGGCAAAACAGCGTTTGAGCTGTATGATACGTTCGGCTTTCCATTGGATTTGACATCTCTGATTGCTCGTGAGAGCGGACTTTCGTTGGATGAAAAAGGCTTTGCGCAGGAAATGGAAGCTCAGAAAACCCGTTCCCGTGCCGCTTCTGAATCAGAAACCGGTGACTGGGTAATTGTGAATGAAGATAACGGAGTTGAGTTTGTAGGATATGATTATCTCAAAGCGCATGCGCAGATCATAAAGTATCGCGTGATTTCTGATAAGAAAGGTGACAAGTACCAATTGGTTTTGGATAAGACACCATTTTATGCAGAAAGTGGCGGGCAAGTAGGAGATACAGGAGTATTGATTTCTGATACTGAAACAATCAAAGTAATTGACACAAAGAAGGAGAACGACTTGATCGTTCATTTTGTAGAAAAGCTTCCTGCAAATCCAGCAGCTAATTTCGGAGCTGAAGTTGACGCAGAAAAGCGGTTTTTGACTGAAAATAATCACACAGCTACACACTTACTTCAGGCTGCTCTGAAAGAAGTTCTTGGTGATCACATTCAGCAGCGCGGTTCCTTAGTGAATCAAAACTTGCTTCGCTTTGACTTTTCCCATTTTAGCAAATTGACAGATGCTGAAATTGCAAAAGTAGAGGATATCGTGAATGAGAAAATCAGACAGAATATTCCGCTTTCTGAGCAAAGAAATGTTCCAATTGAAGAAGCTAGAAGTCAAGGTGCTACTGCGCTGTTCGGAGAAAAGTATGGTGATTTTGTGCGAGTAGTCACATTTGACAAAGATTTCTCTGTAGAACTTTGTGGAGGTACACACGTTCCCCAAACTAGCAAAATTGGTTTGTTTAAGATTATTTCTGAAGCTTCCAGTGCTTCAGGCGTTCGTAGAATCGAAGCAATTACTGCGAAGGCTGCGGAGGATTATTTCCGTAAACAAGAGCATTTGGTGAAGGAAATTCAGGAATTGCTGAAGAACCCAAAGGATCTGATGAAGTCAATCGAGTACTTGCTTCAGGAGAGAAATGATCTGAAAAAAGAAATTGATGCCTTGCATTTGGAGAAAGCTTCTGGCG
Source organism: Algoriphagus locisalis (assembly GCF_900116615.1). Classification (GTDB taxonomy): domain Bacteria; phylum Bacteroidota; class Bacteroidia; order Cytophagales; family Cyclobacteriaceae; genus Algoriphagus; species Algoriphagus locisalis. Next base: position 198,172 of record NZ_FPBF01000007.1, on the reverse strand, counting down.
TTAAAGTGGAATTGCTCAAGCAATTTGTAGCTGGTGATGGGATCAATACCTTAATTGCTCAAGTAGAACTACCAAATGCGGATTCATTAAAAAAACTGGCTTACGAACTCAAAAATGAGGTAGAAAATGCCTTTGTGATTTTGGCAGCCAAAGTCGATGACAAACCGCAAATCGCTGTCATCATTGAGGAAGAATTGATTCTAAGTAAAAATCTAAATGCTGGTCAAATCGTAAGGGAATTGGCTAAGGAAATCCAAGGTGGAGGTGGTGGACAGGCGTTTTTTGCCACTGCTGGAGGAAAAAATCTAGCCGGACTAGAAAATGTAGTGACCAAAGCCAAGGAGTTATACCTTTAGAAAATAGAAAAACACGCGCGGATGCTAAGTGAAGAATTAAAGAATAAATATCAGTTGGTGATTGGTCTTGAGGTGCATGCGCAGCTTTTGACTGAGAGTAAAATGTTTGCCGCTGATGCAAATGAGTATGGAAAAGCTCCCAATACTCAGATTTCTGCTATCACGCTAGGACACCCAGGCACTTTGCCGAAGGTGAATAGAAAAGCGATTGCTTATGCCATCAAGATGGGATTGGCTTGCAATTCTGAGATCACCCGCCACAATGTCTTTGCGCGCAAAAATTACTTTTATCCTGATCTTCCAAAAGGTTACCAGCTAACCCAAGACAAAGGACCAATTTGTGTGGGAGGAACTGTGCCGATTCAGCTGGCAGACGGTCGCAAAAAGGAAGTAATTCTGAACCGTGTACATATGGAAGAGGATGCAGGTAAATCTATTCATTTGGCAGAAGAGCCGGACACCTTGGTGGATTTTAACCGTGCTGGTACACCGCTGATTGAAATTGTAACTGAGCCAGACTTGCACAGTCCAGAGGAAGCCTATGCTTTTCTCGCAGAAGTCAAAAAGTTGGTGAAATACCTTGATATCTGCGATGGTAACATGGAAGAGGGTTCCCTTCGCTGTGATGCTAACGTCTCTGTGATGCTGAAAGGCTCGAAAGAATTAGGTAAAAAAGTAGAGGTGAAAAACATGAATTCCTTCCGTAATGTGTTTCGTGCCATCGAGCATGAACATGAGCGTTTGATTGGATTGATCGAAGAGGGAAAGGAAGTGGTTTCAGAAACCAGAACTTTTGACGCAAATACGGGACTAACTGCCAGTATGCGTACCAAAGAGGATTTGAACGATTACCGTTATTTCCCGGAGCCGGATTTGAGCCCTGTCGTTATTTCGGATGAATGGCTGAACGCTGTGAAATCAAGCATGCCTGTCTTGCCTAGAGATCTTCATAAGAAGTTCGTGGAGGAATATGGCCTTCCGGATTATGATGCTGGCTTTTTGACCGAGACGAAAGAGGTTGCCTTGTGGTTTGATGAGCTTTGTAGCAAAACCAAAAATTACAAAGCTGCTTCTAACTGGACGATGGGACCAGTGAAATCATATTTGAATGAACATTCTGTTGCGCTAGCTGATTTCCCAATCAGTACAGATTCATTGGCGGCTTTGATCGCATTAGTGGACGAAGGAAAAGTGAGTAATACTGCGGCTTCGCAGAATCTATATCAAGAGCTTCTGAAAAGTGCAAGTGAAACTCCATTAGAAATTGCGCAGCGGCTGAACTTAATTCAGGAAAGTGATGAATCTTCCTTGAAGCCAATCGTAGAACAGGTTTTGGCAGCAAACGCAGCGAAAGTGAAAGAATATAAATCGGGCAAAAAAGGTCTGATGGGCTTATTCATGGGGCAGGTAATGAAGCAATCCCAAGGGAAAGCTGACCCAAAAGTGGCCACTAAATTATTAACAGAATTATTACAGAAATAACCCATGATGAACAAAATGAACGGAATCATATTTCTATTGCTCTTGTCATTCTTCTCCTGTGAGGAAAAGCAAGAAAATGATGGGAAAGTAGAAATCTCAGGAACTTTACAGAATTCCCGTGTCGGTGCAGTAGTCCTTTCTCAGTTCACAGATAGCCGTCCTAAAGTTTTGGATACGCTTGAGGTGGATGATAAGGGGAAATTCAATTATGAAATAGCGGTAGATACACCGACGTTCTACGAATTGAATATGTATGGGGAGAAAGTCATTCGTCTGGCTCTTTTCAAGGATGACGTGAGCATTTCTTATGATTTTGCAGACCCTGAAAGCCTCGCTATCGATGGATCTAAGGATACTAAGGAAATGCTGAAAATCGAGAAATTGATGGAGACCTATCAAGCTAAAGTAAATGCGCTCAATGAAGCCTATTACGAGGCTATGGGAGAAAATGATACAGAAACCATCAAGCAGATTCAGACAGATGCCATGGCTTTGGAAAGCAACCAATCCACTGAGGTTAAGAATGTGATCAATAGCATGGGCGATAGTTTTGCTTCTTTGGCAGCTATTGGCTTATTGAATCCTAAAAATGAATTTCAGTTTATGGATAGTCTGGTGGCTAAGCTAGATGAGACCTATCCGGAGACCAAGTCTATTATTCAGTTGAAACAACAGTTGGATGAGATGAGAGCGCTATCTATGGGGCAAGTTGCTCCGGAGATTGAGCTCCCTAACCCTGAAGGTCAAACAGTCAAGCTTTCTGATCTAAGAGGGAAATATGTAATGATTGACTTCTGGGCGGCTTGGTGTAAACCCTGCCGTGAGGAAAATCCTAATGTAGTCAGACTTTATAATGAATATAAAGAAAAGGGATTTGAGGTGTTTGGAGTTTCCCTCGATCGCACCAAAGAAGCTTGGGTAGATGCAATAGAAGAGGATGGGTTGACCTGGACTCAAGTTTCTGATCTGAAGTATTTCAATTCTGCGGCAGCTGAAACATACCAGGTTAATGCTATTCCAGCCACCTATTTGATTGATCCAGATGGTAAAATCATTGGAAAAGACCTTCGAGGACCTAGCTTAGAAGCAAAGCTTGCTGAGATTTTTGAGTAAGTCTCTTCGAAAGAAAATCATTACCCAAAAAAAGCTGTTCAGATAGAACAGCTTTTTTTGCTTATGAAAGTTTAGAATAAGCTTGTTTGAACTGTTGTTTTCTTCGTTGCTTGTATGGTTCCTTTGAGCATCTCCTGCATCAACCGAAGGAATCCAGGTTCCCAGTTTTCAGAATGAATTTTCAGGTCTTTGCCTTCGTATTCTATCGGACCTAACATTTTTTCATAACCGATAATCATACTCCAGATCGTGTAGAAGGTGATTTCAGGCTGCAATTCCGCTCGGATACTTCCATCTTTGATTCCTTGACTTACCATCATGATTCCAATCTTGGCAGGTTCGTGATGGATCTCCAACAGTTTTTGGAAATGGGTGGATTCCAGTGTTTTGGGATCAATGAACTGACGGGTTTCAGGATTATTATACTTCTTCAGCAGATCCAGAAAATTGAGAATAGCGTCGTAATAGACCTGATTTGCTTTCGCAAAGACCACTATTTTAACCAAAAGATCAGAAAGCATATCGAGTCCGCTCTTGCCTTTCGTTCGATTGGACCATTCCTCCCGAAACTCATCCTTGAATTGGTCAAAAGCTTTTTTAGTCAAAGCCATGAACAGGTCTTCTTTGTTTTTGTAGTAGAAGTAGGTGAGTCCTTTGCTTATTCCTGCTGCTTTGGCCACATCTTCCATTCGGGTGGCTAAATAGCCTTTGGAAGTGAATAGTGATACTGCTGAATCTAAAATGAGCTTCTCCTTATTTTTTTCTCCTGCCATGGGTTTATTTCTAATGTAAAAGTAAAATCCAAAGGTATTAAACTTGGGTCAAAACTATTGATTTACTGATGTAAAAATGAATCCGGTTGTATAAAAAAATGGCTTCAGGAATTCCCTAAAGCCATTTTTATTTGATAATCATTGACTTACTTTACTTCTACGATGTAGTAATTTTTCTTGCCCTTTTGGACCAGTAAATATTTGTTTTGAAGCAAAGTCAAGTTTAAAGTAGCATTTGGATCACCTAGTTTTTCCTTATTGATGCTCAGTCCACCGCCCTGGATCATTTTTCTAGCTTCACCTTTGGAAGCAAAAACTACTCCCTGCGTAACCTCACCAAATAAATCAAGAATAGTATTCAATTCAGCATATTCCGCTTGGTTAATCTGAACCTGTGGCACACCTTCAAAAACCTGAAGGAAAGTACGCTCATCCAACGCTGCCAAATCTTCTGTAGATGATTTGCCAAACAATATTTCTGAAGCCTTTACCGCCATCTCATATTCTGATTCTCCATGAACCATGATAGTTATTTGCTTGGCGATTTCCTTCTGTAAAATACGAAGGTGTGGAGCTTCCGAATGTTCTGCTTCTAGTTTTTCAATCGTTTCCTGATTCAAAACTGTGAAAATCCGAATGTATTTAGAGGCATCTTCGTCAGATACATTTAGCCAGAATTGGAAGAATGCATAAGGAGAAGTCTTATCAGGATCTAGCCATACAGAGCCGCCTTCGGTTTTGCCGAATTTGGTACCGTCAGCTTTTGTGATTAAAGGAACTGTAAGCGCATAGGCAGACCCACCGCCCATTCTTCTGATCAATTCTGTTCCGGTAACTATATTTCCCCATTGATCTGATCCACCAAGCTGAATGGAACAGTTTTCATTTTTCCACAAATGATAAAAATCGTAGCCCTGGATCAACTGATAGGTGAATTCCGTGAACGAAAGGCCATTTCCATCTTCCAGGCGTCTTTTTACAGAGTCTTTTGACATCATGTAGTTTACCGTGATGTGCTTGCCTATGTCTCGGATAAAGTCCAGAAAGCTGAATTCTGACATCCAGTCATAATTATTAACCAGCTCGGCTTTGTTGGAAGTGTTCCCGGAAAAATCCAAAAACTTGGAAAGTTGTCCTTGTATAGAAGCCACATTGTGATCCAAAGTAGCTTTGTCCAATAGATTTCTCTCGGCTGACTTGAAGGAAGGATCACCGATCATACCCGTTGCTCCACCGACAAGCGCAAACGGCTTGTGTCCAGCTCTCTGGAAGTGAAGCAGGGTCATTACACCTACTAAGTGACCAATATGTAAGGAATCTGCCGTAGGGTCAAAACCAAGATATGCCGAAGCCATTCCCTTGGTCAGGTGCTCTTCGATTTCGGGAGTCATATCCTGAAGCATGCCTCTCCAGCGTAATTCTTCTATAAATGAATTCATGTAATGAGTGATTTTTCGAGGTGCAAATATAGCCTTGTCTAGGTAAGGAATAAAGGAAACCTACAATCCTTTATCAGTCCTCATCATTTAAACGGTAGCAACAGGAAAAATCATTTAGTGGACTAGGATGAGAAATAGTAATCCTCAAAGGAAGTTGACCCAAAAAAAAGGAACCTGATATCAAAACCAGGTTCCTTAATTAGCAATTGTTTTACTTAAGATTTCTTACTGAAACGCTTTTGTATTCAGCGTTTCATCATTTTTAAAGAAATCAGTTAGTTTTCCGAATGAATTTTCAAAATACCCGTCCAACATTTTCTTAATAATAAACGAGCGATACTCGTCTTTGGAAACGATCGGGAAGTACTCATGACTCTTACCGTAAGACTTGTGACTGACAAAGCCTTTACGTTCTAAGATTCTAACAATCGTTGAAACAGTGTTGTACGCAGGCTTTGGGTCGGTCATCGGAGTAAGGATATCTTTGACGAATCCTCTTTCGATTTGCCAGAGGATCTGCATGATCTCCTCTTCGGCTCTAGTTAATGGTTTCATAAATAAGGCGTTAAGTTTTAATTGGAAGAAAATTATTGGTTTAGTTTCACAATTGCAAAAAAAACCACCTTTAGTTTTAATTTTTTTTTAAATTTTTAATTCTTTTGGGCGCACATTCATCTATTGATCTCCAAAAAAATAGCCAGATTTAAATCATAAATCTGGCTATTTTGAGCTCCTGAGGCGCTTTTTGTTTAAGAATTGGAAGTTCATCAGTCTAATTGAAGCCATCAGGCTACGACTTCGCTTTACTTAGCAAAAAAGTCTAGGAATCAGAAAATCTTTACTAAATCATGCCGGTCTTAACTTTATGATCCGTGTCATGTGCAATAATTTCACAATAGGGTAGGTAGGATCAAACTCATACCATTTTACCGCAAAATTTGGACGATTAGGAAGTTTATGGTGGTTATTTTGGAACAACTCACCCAGCATCAATACATCCAGCAAGAGACTGTTTTTCGAATGATCGTTATTGTCAAAGTTAGCGTAGCCATACTTATGACCACTCCAATTGACTATAGCGCCATGTACTGGGCCCATCAAAAAGTGGATAGGAAGAAGGAAATACATCCACCAATGGGTGCCTGGTAGATCAAAAACTGAAATACAAAGGACATAGATGGCAACATACAATAATCCCCAGCTTACTCTGACGAGCATGGTGTCTGCAAATTTGTCGAACTTATTCCAATCAGGAATGTCTTTAGAAAATCGCTCTTCTGGCTTGAGTCGAAAAGCGAAATATTCGTTGTAAATATTTTTGGTCTTCCACATCATAGTGAACAAGTTCTCGGTATGATGTGGGCTATGTGGATCCTTTGGCGTATCACTGTAGGCATGGTGCATGCGGTGAAGGATTGCGTAAGCCCTAGGAGAAAGGTATGAACTGCCCTGCCACATCCAAGTAAAGAAGTAGAAGAATTTTTCCCAATATTTGTTCATGTAGAACATCTGGTGGGCAGCATACCTATGCAAGAAGAAGCTTTGGCAAAACAAAGAGAAATACCAATGAAGAAGGAAGAAAAGGATGATTATCACTCAGTTTGGATTTTATGTTAAAGCTGCAAATATAATGTACGGTAATTGAACGAACGAATTTCAATACTGTTCCATTCCATTTTTCAAGATGATATTTATCAGGTTTTGCAAATTCTTGGGGTAAATATGTATTTTTAGTCTTATGGAGAAGAAAAATAAAGCATTGAATTTTTTAGTTAAAATCCTTCTTGGCGGAATTTCTGTATTGATCGCAGAATATTTTCTGTCCGGAATCCACATCGATACTTTTATGACTGGATTTATTCTGGCCGCTGTGATTATATTGATCAACATTACCTTAAAACCACTTCTTATAGTGCTTACGTTTCCAATTACTGTGGTGACTTTAGGCCTGTTTCTAGTGGTAATCAATGCATTGATGATCATGCTGGCGGACCGGATAATCCCAGGGTTTCAAGTCGATGGTTTTTGGTGGGCAATTTTATTTGCCATAGTGTTGAGCATTATTAATTCGCTTTTTGGAAACAATTTGAATGCTACGGATTGATTAATTTCAAGATAATTATGTGATAATCAATGATTAATAATTAGGTTTAGGAGTTGTTTTTTAACAAATATCATTTAATTTAACTCTTGAATAATTCTTTAACTTTCGTAGAACTATCTGTTAATAAGATGAGATTCGGAAATTGATTTTCTGATTGATAGAACCCCGAAAATAAACAGCTTTATTCTGAGGTCAGCATTTCCTCGAAGCCGCATTTTGGCTCAAGGCTTTGTTGGTTTGATGAAAATCGTTTAGCTTTTGATATAATATTATAGATTCATTTAGTACTATTGGATTGCTATTCACTAAAAAGTATATATTCTTTAATTATTTGCCACATGTCAATTTCAAATCCAGGTTTTGATCCTACTCGCATTGCGGAGCTAAAGGAAGAGCTGGGGAAGCTCGATAAAACGTTTAAAATTATTCCCGATGAAGAAAACACAGATGAGTTTGTGAATTTCTATTTTATTGGAATGTACCAAGGTAAAGAGGTGATTTACGATGCAGCATTATATACCCTTCGACTACACCATGCCAGTGAGGTGTATGAATTGGCAGAGCATAAAGCCGCGCAGAAATTCCCTAATTTCAAAGGCATCTCCTACGAAGAAGACGAGAATGGCAATTTAAAGCCATTGACTAGTGAGGAGGAGGAGATAGGTTGGTTTATCACAGAGATCATTATGGAGATCGAGGAGGAGGAAAGTGTGAAAGTCCAGGAGTTTGTGGATATAGATACACATCACGATTTTGGAATTGGTCTTGATGCTGGTTTGAATATTGACCACATCGATGAGAAAGTGATCGCAAACTTTATCAGAGAATTCAACGACGACACCCTAGAACTTGATGATACCATGTATGCTTTTCAGTCCGAGGAGGAGGATATCGAAGATTGAACTCATTCTATCTAGAAGACAGTTAATACGCTTGCTAACCTCAAGCGTTTTTTTATGCTCAAAATTGCCTTTTCTCCGATTTACAAACACCCATTGCCTGAAGGTCATAGATTTCCAATGGAAAAGTATGAGTTGCTTCCAGGGCAATTGCTGCATGAAGGGATAGTCAATGAATCAAATTTTTTTGAGCCAAAACCCATTGATGAAAAGTGGATTTTGAATACCCACACTCAGGAATATTGGAACAAACTTAAAAACCTCACTTTAACCAAATCTGAAATCAGAGCAACAGGTTTTCCGTTGTCTTCTGATCTTGTTCATCGGGAAATTGCCATTTTGAATGGTTCTGTACAGGCTGCGGCGTTTGCTTTGGAATATGGAATAGCTATGAATATAGCAGGTGGCACACACCATGCCTTTGCTGATCGGGGAGAAGGTTTTTGTTTGTTAAATGATATTGCAGTTACGGCCAATTATTTGCTTGACAATCATTTAGTTAAAAAAGTGCTAGTCATAGATCTTGATGTGCACCAAGGTAATGGGACAGCAAGCATATTCGCTGGAAATCCACATGTCTTTACATTCAGTATGCATGGTGAAAGGAATTACCCTATGCGAAAGGAAGTCTCGGACTTAGACTTTGCTTTACCAGACGGGACAGAGGACAGGGATTACCTAAGGATTCTCGAAGACCAATTGGAAGTTATTCTGAAAGATTTCACGCCTGACTTTATTATTTACCAGTGCGGGGTGGATGTTCTGGAAAGCGATAAATTGGGTAGGCTAGCAATGACCATTGAGGGGGTGAACAAAAGAGATGCTGTGGTTTTATCTCTAGCCAAATCACTTCAGGCGCCGATTATGTGTTGCATGGGAGGAGGGTATTCTGCGAAAGTCTCTAAAATAGTTGATGCCCATACCCAAGTTTATAGGCTAGCTCAGGAGTTATATTTTTGAACAATGGATCTTAATTTTATCCAGAGATCAGCTCACAATTCTTGTAAAATCAATACTTTCTTTATATTTGCGCCCTTGTAATCAATACCCTTGTAATCAATAACATCAACAAAGTGAAAAGAGGACTAAATCTAATCGGTGCATTGAGCCTTGCTACAGTGCTTTTATACGGCTGCGAAAATGCAGGAACTTCTACGGCTACTGAAGGAAGCACTTCAACTGAAGTCACCAAAGGCGATATTAACATTGCTTTTGTTTACACAGATAGTGTGATCAATAAGTATGATTACTTCAAAACAAAGTCTGAAGAACTTACTGAAAAAGGAAAGAAATTTGAAGGAGATCTTCAGGGAAGAGCCTCAGGTTTCCAGCAGGAAGTTCAGACTTTCCAGCAAACTGGTGGCAACATGACCGTAAACCAGCAGAGAGCTAAGCAGGAAGAATTGGCCAAAAAAGAGCAAAACCTGATGACTTACCGTGATAATTTGATGCAAGAATTGTCTGCTGACGAAGCAGCTCTATACAGCGAAGTGTATGATAGAGTTCAGAAATACTTGAAAACATATGCTGAATCAAATGATCTTACCATGGTTTTGAGCTATACAAGAGGTGGTGCAGTTTGGTATGGTAATGACGCTTTGGACGTAACTGAATCAGTGATCGAAGGATTGAATAAAGAATATACTGCGGCTCCTGCAGACACAGCAAAATAAGCTGACTTACATTTTCTAAATATTGAAACCCAGCTTAGGCTGGGTTTTTTTGTGGGGAAAAATTGGGTAATTTTGATGCTCTAACGAAAATTTATAGAATGAAAATCACTGAATTTTTAAAGCATAATTATCGCCACTTCAATGCAGCTGCATTGATCGATGCAGCTGAAGGTTATAAAAGCCATTTGGATAATGGGGGAAAGATGATGGTTACTCTAGCAGGTGCCATGTCAACCGCTGAGCTAGGCATTTCTCTTGCAGAGATGATCCGTCAGGATAAAATCCAGATCATTACTTGTACAGGAGCAAATCTAGAAGAGGATGTGTTCAATTTGGTCGCTCATGATTATTACGAGCGTATTCCAAATTATCGTGAGCTGACTCCCGCTCAGGAGCAGGATTTGGTAGAAAGACACATGAATCGAGTGACAGACACCTGTATTCCTGAGATGGAGGCGATGCGTAGGATTGAAAACGTGATTTTGGAAGAATGGGTGAAAGCCGATCAAGCCGGAGAAGCATTCTTTCCGCATGAGTTTATCTACAAAATTTTGCTTTCCGGCAAGCTTGAAGATTCGTATCAGATTGACCCAAAAGATAGCTGGTTGCTGGAAGCTGCCAAAAAGAACATTCCAATTATCGTCCCTGGATGGGAAGATTCCACCTTGGGAAATATGTTTGCGGGTCACGTAATCTCAGGAGATGTGAAGAATGTACACACCGTGCGAACTGGTATCGAATACATGATGTACCTCGCAGAATGGTACACAAACACTGCAACAGACGAGAGTACGATCGGATTTTTCCAAATTGGCGGGGGAATTGCAGGAGACTTTCCTATATGTGTGGTGCCGATGCTGCATCAGGATCTACAACGGGAGAATGTGCCTCTTTGGGGGTATTTCTGCCAAATTTCTGATTCGACCACTTCTTACGGTTCGTATTCAGGAGCTGTTCCAAATGAAAAAATCACTTGGGGTAAACTTGGAATCGATACTCCGAAATTTATTATCGAGTCTGATGCAACGATCGTAGCACCTTTGGTATTTGCCATTGTGCTGGATCAATAATTATGAGAGATTTAAAAAACGTATTTCAAAAAGCAAGTGGCGCAATGCTACTTGCTTTTTGCATTTCATTTAACCTCCAGGCGCAGAAAGTAGTATCGCTTTCTGGCGCCAACAGCCCACAGGATGATATGAATCCTGTCTGGATTGGAGATAATACATTACTATTTACCCGTGCTTTTCATCCAGACAATATCGGAGGAGTAACAGACCCGGGAGATATCTGGATGACCAAAAAATCGGAGTCTGGACAGTGGCAGGAAGCAGTTCACCGGGCCGATTTAAGTACAGATGGCTATGATTTCTCGCTCGGATTAGAAGACTACTTGACACTTTTAGTATATCACACAGGCGGAAAACGATTCGGGATATACCAATATTCTAAATTTGGTACGGACTGGAATTTTCTTCGTCAGGTATCTATGGTTGGTTTAGAGGAGCTTTCTGGTCAGGTCACCGGAAGAGTAGGATCTGGTGGCAACGTGATTTTTCTTTCTGGAAAAGGAAAAGACTCTAAGGGCAATGAGGACATCTATGTCAGTGAGAAACTGGGGCCAATAGAATGGTCAAAACCTGTCAATATAGGAGCTTCAGTCAATACAATTGGGCAGGAAATGAGCCCGTACTACGATAACAAATCCGGTGAATTATACTTCTCTTCGAACATGCATGAAGGGGCGGAAGGCAAGGATATATTTATAGCAAAGCGAATGGGCGAAGGTTGGAACAACTGGAGCAAGCCGGAGCTGTGGCAGCAAATAAGCTCGCCAGGATCTGAAGTTTCTATTACCTTCATTAATGAGGAAGAAGTAGTATGGACAAGCACCCAAAACAGTGATGGTTTTGCGGATTTGTTGACTTTCGAAACGGTTGTTCCTCTTGAGATTCCCGAAGAATTTGTAGCAGCAGCGCCAGAGCCTTTAGCTCCACTTGAAAAACCTGCAAAACCTAAAAAAGTCTCTATAGTCCCTATTTACCCTTCCTCTGCTGTTGGGTTTCCAGAAGTAAAAATGGTAGAGGAGGAGCTGGAAGCGGAAGAAAATCCAATATCCTGGTTTGTAGTAGATGCTAAGAACAAGACCATGGTTCCTTTTTCCATCAGCTATAAATTGGGTGATGCTACTATTTCTAAAAATGCCAGTGATTCGCTTAAACTGTCCGAGCTAGCAGCCTCTGAACTTAAAGAAGTGAAGATCTCTGCTGAGGGTTATTTTCCTAAATCAGTTTTACTAAGTGACATCAAAACTGGAGAACCTACTGTGGTTTTAATGACCAAAGCAGAGTCAGGAAGCATGATTCTGCTTGAAAATGTAAATTTTAAAAGAGGCACAGCTGAATTAGAAGGAGAGGATACAAAAGCCTCCTTGACTGAATTGGCAGGATTTCTTTTGGAAAACCCATCAATGAAACTTAGAATTCACGGACATACTGATAGTTCGGGTGATCCGGGGTTGAACAAGGCGCTTTCACTGGATCGGGCTGGAAGTGTGAGGGATTTTCTCATCGAGCAAGGAGTGCCCTTTGAAAGCCTTAGGATATCAGGCTGGGGAGGAACCAGACCGACTGCATCTAATGCCACCGAAACCGGAAGGTCAAAAAATAGAAGGGTGGAATTGGAAGTAGAAAGGTAATCGATTTCCAGGCTTTACTTTCTGCCCTAATTCAAATTAATCTGAGGATTTACTCAGAGATTTTGAAAATTTCCTGTCTATCAAAAAAGCGCAGACCTCAGGATCTGCGCTTTTTTGATTTGATTTCAAATTTTTAACCTCAAATCCCTCTCACTTCTGAATCTGATAATGCCTTATTGGCTTTTCTCCCATCAGATGCTCAATGAAGTAATCCCAGCGTTTTTTGGTGAAATAATCTCCATCAGTTCTTCCGAAACTATGGTTCCGGCTCGGCCAGATAAATAAGTCAAAGTCTTTTCCAGCGTTGATCAGTGCCTCAGCAAATTTGAAAGTTGCTGAAGGATTCACATTCTCGTCTATTCCTCCATGTGCCAATAGCAAATGCCCTTTGAGGTTTGCGGCATTCGTAATATTGGATTGCATGTGGTAAAAATCTCCTACAGGATATCCCATATACATTTCAGGCCACCAGGCTTTTTCCATCCGGTGGTCATGATCTCCAGCTGAGGCAACTCCCACTTTGTAGAAGTCGGAATGCAAAAGCATCGCTCTACCTGCGTCATATCCTCCTGCCGAGTGACCAAATATCCCGACTTTATCCACATCCATAAATTTATTTTTTGAAGCTAGCTCTTTGATTGCCAGCACATGGTCTGTGGTTCCGTCGCCAAGGTTATTATAGGAAACGTCATTAAAAGCTTTTCCACGACCATTTGTTCCCAAACCATCCACCGTAACTACCACAAAACCCAATTCTGCCATCGGCTGTTGTAAACCGATCAAGCCAGCTTTGAACGTCTTGGGCGTAATGTCTGTATGAGGACCGGAATAGGTGTAGTCGATAATTGGATATTTCTTTTTGGAACTGAAATCTGTCGGGACGTAATAAATCCCATAGATAATCGTCTTTCCATCCTTAGCCGTTGCCGTGAATTGCTTAGGGCTTTGGTAGCCTTTTTCAGTGAGGTTTGAAATATCAGCTGTTGAAACCTCGTGCACAATCTTACCTGTTTTCAATTCTCTTACTATTGAGACTGTCGGTTGATCTACCGTAGAATAGTTGTCAACAAAATAGTTGTTTCCATTACGATAGCTGATGTCGTGAAAGGCATTTTCTGGTGTCAATAATTCTAGACCTGTGCCATCGAAATTCACTCTGTAAACAAAGGAATAATAAGGATTCACATCCTTTTCCTTTCCTGCAGCTTCAAAATATACAACTTCATTTTCCTCATCAATTGAAAGTAAACTTTTCACCACATAATCTCCTGAAGTGATTCTATTGACAAGTTTGCCTGTTTTCCAATCCATCAAATACAACTGATTCCAGCCTGATTTTTCAGTCCCGAGGATAAATTGTCCGTTGTCCAGCCTCCTAAAAATGTTATTGTTGTTGATATGAGTGGTTGAGGATTCGGAATAGACTTTTCTGATTTCTCTGGAGTCAGCATTGATCTCGATTAGATCAAAACTTTTGAAACCTCTTTCAATGTATGTCCCGTAGAGATTTTCACTTTTACTATCCCAATTGAAATTCATTCCGATGAAATGAGGCAGTGATAGCCCTTGGAATTTGGTAGTCTCTTTAGTCTCAAGATCAAACAATACGGGGGTGTACATTACCACAGTAGTATCTCCAGGCGATGCGCGGTAATACGCCATCAGCTGGGGACGGAATTTATCATCCTGACTATTATCCAAGAGCAGCATCTTCTCAGCCAATCGTAAATCCACAATCTGAGTTTGGATTTTCTTGGAATCTGGTGACCAGTTGACTGTAAAGTGAGGGGGACGTTCTCCGTTTTCGCCCAGAACCATATCTGACCAGCCCCAGTAGGAGGCATATTCATAGTCTTTATTCCCGTCGTAGCTCAATTGGACTTCCTCGCCCGTTTCCAGATTTTCTACAAATAAGTTGAAGTTGCGGACGTAAGCTTTCCAGTTGCCATCAGGGGAAATTGAAACGGACCTATCTCTGGAATCACTTGAATTCCTCTTTGATTCCAGAGTTCCGTCAGCAAAAGTCCAGCTTTTATTGTTCCATTCGAAGCTTAATGAGCCATCAGCTTTAAGTTGTATTCTTGAGAACGGCAGGCTATTAGGATCAATGGTTTCTCCGCTTTTTTCACTGAGCAATTTTGCCAATTCCGTATGATCAAAAGCTTCTTTGGTTTCACCTTTTTCAATAGCTGTATGGAAAAAACGCTTTCCATCCTCGGTATAAGTCTGGTGCCAAAAGCTTTTCTTATCATCCAACCAATTAGGGATCACGTCCAGGTGATAAACTTCTTTCTGTATATTTCCGCTCAGAAAGTATTCCGCTTTGTGATAGGTGTCTTCCGTGATTTGGGCAAAAGACGAATCAGTAAATGTGAAGACAGTAAACAGTAAGAAAGAGGCTATAAAAAATCCTTGTTTCATAATGTGGGCGTTTAGAACCACAAAATGCAAAATTGAATTTTAAGGAAGGATTTCGGGCATAAAAATTTTTGATTCTATTACTTGACCGGTCGAAAGAGTGGTGCAGACTTTTATGGAATTGCTAAGGAAAAGCTCAATGTAGTGCTTATCAGAAGCAAACGTTAGGTTGAATTGTTCAGGCAATTCTTGGCCTTGTTTTAATTCTTTCAACCGTGCCGTGGGTTTCAACTCCTTTTCCCAACTTTCGTTTAGAGATTTCAAATCTTTATAAAAATCTACTCTCACCTTATGGATATATATACTACTTTCCTCAGTATTGATGAATGAAAACTGAAGTTTCTTACCTATATGCGGCTTTTCTCCCAGAGCAAGGTCTTCGTATTTTTCCCGTATCTTGAGATTGACTGTAAGTTCTATTTTCTCCCTCTTATCCTGTTTCTTTTTATCAAGCTGGTATTTGTAATACCTTATCAAACCAACAAAAATCCCAGTTATGGCGGTAATAATGGAAATAATCACAATTGGATCCATGGTCTAACCTGCGTTTTCGTAAGACTGTCTTAACCATTTTATCATTTCTTCAGATATACCCCCATCGGTGCCGAACTGAACCCTATGACTACACATCCCATTAGATTTAGTATCTATTTCCAGAATTCCATCAGCAGGATGACCTATAAGATTAATTCCGATTTCAAAGCGGCTTTTTGTCGCAGGGACTAGTATGGCAAATTGCTTTTTTCTCTTCACACTTACGTAAGAATTTTTGGGAGCAAATTCCACATCTGGACCAAATGCCTTGATCTCTTCGCGGAGTTTTTCATAAATAGGTAAAAAGTGCTCTTTTCCTTTGTATTGCTTGGTGATTAGTTCATCCGTATCCGAAACTGATCCAGCATCTGATTTGAGTGCTTTGTGAGCCACTAGATTGGCAAAACCATGAGTAAATGAATGTTCTGATTTTAAGAATTTAACGATTTCACCGTGTTTTTTTAAGTCTGTTTTCTGAACAGTCGCAACCCATTGATCCAGACTTTTGCCTGTGTTTTTCTCAAGGTTGTCGATCATTTTTTGTGCTGCTTGATCCATTGTTTATATCGGTGTTGCTGTTTCTATTTCACAAAGAATGGGGAAGTGATCTGCGCCTCTGATCAAGGAATTTCTCACACCTTGGATAGTGCCATTATCCTTTTCCAAATAGGGGTTCCATACAGTACCATTTAGGACATTAATTCCTTGACTGGCAAGTATATGGTCTATCAGGACATTTACTTGATCTCCAGTGATTCTATCTGTATATCGACTGGAATTTGGAGTGTATCCGTAGCTGTTGAGTTTTGGCTTTGGCAGAACCGATTTTAGTACAAATTCAGGCTTCCAAAGATCCCCCAAAAGAATTTCCACCGCGCTTTTTGAGAATTTATTTTCGTAGAAATCCAACTCAAAACCATCGTTGATATCACCCATCACCATGACCTGCTGGTCTTTTTCCATATACTCATCACAGCGCTCACGTATGGACATACATTCTGCAAATAACTTGAGTCTATCGCGGGCAGAAATCTGCTCGAATCTGGCGTAATCCACCATGTCAAAAATCCCCTTAGACTTGGTGTGGGCTATAATCACCCGGGTAATTAATGTATCATCCAAACCCAAAATACTGAGTTCCAATGGTGGACGATAATGCTTGTATTGTTCTTTGATCAGACGATTGGTGGTGTCTTGCAAGAATGGCTCGTCAAATCGCTTTCCTGCTTTAGTCTCAGGAGTGAAGAGTACATTTATTTTATCTGCCTTGTAGATAGCACAAAGTTCCTGTTGACCTGGTGAAGGGAAGCCGTGAACTCCTTTATAATTTGAACCCGGGATAAAGGTTTGAGTCCAGATTTCTAGTTGGGCGGAGGCAGTTTTGGAACCATCCACTAAAGTATTTGGACCTTCTACTATTCCTAGAAAATCTGGATCCATGGCCTGAATCACTTCAGCCAGTTGCTGACTTCGGGTCAGTTCCTTCCCGCTCATTTTGGGATTGCCGTCGGTATCAAAAAGATCCCGCATCCACTCCACATTATAAACTCCGATTTTAAGTTTCATAAAAAATATAGCTTTGGTTAAAAATCTTTGTCAAGTTACATTTTTGTAGGTATATGTCTGGTTAACAAATTATTGCATTTATACTTTTATGTAAATTTTCTTCTTATCCATCCACAATCCGATCACCCAAATAATAAGCATATAGCTAAAGGCAAATAGGAAAGAAGCCATTTTAGGCGAAAGCCAACTGGTATAGAAATTTTGATAAATGAAGCCTTTTAGTGTGGTATCTCCAACTGGTATCATGGATAAAAGAGTGACAACAAGACCAGAAAATACATAAAGAATTAGTGGGTTTCTCCCGAAAACCTCAAAGAAATAGGTCCAACCTTTCCATTTTTTGACTTCAATCACAGCTACCAAAAGAGCTAATAAAACGAGGTCAATTCCTGTCGTGAGCAATACATAAGAGCTGGTCCAAATCTTTTTATTGATGGGGAAAAGAATATCCCAGGCATAACTGACGATGATAAGTACCAAGCCTACCGCCAGTAATTTCTTGACCGCATCCATCGTATTTCCCAATTTCTGGATCATTTTGCCAGCCAGGTAGCCAGCGATTACATTTACAATTCCTGGCAAAGTGCTTAGTATTCCTTCGGGATCAAATGGTATTCCTTCGCCTCCATACATTCTTTCTGAACCTATAAGTGCCAAATCGAGCTTGATTGCTGCATTGCCTGTAAGACCATATGGATCCGCCGCATCACCAAAGAAATATAGGATAGCCCAATAGCCCAAAAGTGCGATAGCGCTAAAAATCCATGCTCCTTTTATTCCTCCATAATAAAGAACCACCGCTCCAAAGAAGTAGCAAAGTGCAATTCGCTGCAATACTCCGAAGAGTCTTACCTCGGTTAAATCTATAAAACTCATTGCTCCAGATTCTGAAATATCATAGAACGGAAATGCATTTAACAGCCATCCTATCAGGAAAATCAAAATGGTTCTTTTACCTACTTTTTTGAAAAAGTCAGCCGTGTTCATTTGCTGGAGCTTTTTCATCGAAAAACTCATGGCATTGCCGACTACGAAAAGGAAAGTGGGAAATACTAAATCAGTGGGAGTGAAGCCATGCCATTTGGCGTGTGCTAGCGGTGCAAAAAGGTTGCTCCAGTCGCCTGCAGTATTCACTACGATCATAAATGCAATCGTCAAACCGCGAAGTACGTCCAAGGCCAGGTATCGATTACTTATACCTGGAGAGATAGAATCTTGGGTCATTATAAGATTGGGGAAAAGTGATAAAAGACAGTGTTTTTCTGTAGGGTTAAGATAAAATATTATCTTGTTCTTTACTTAAAAACAGACTTTTTATCGACTCAAATTCTTATTACAAATGAAAAATATCTCCTCTGATGACTTTAAAGTAACTAAGTCGATTTCGCTAAAAGATATCCCAACCTCCATAGACCTTGAAGCTTCCGAGAAAAAAAAGGAAAAAGAACTGAATAAATTGAGGGAAAAACTCAGTGAGCATCAAGACACGATGTACGCCCATAATAAATATGCTGTGCTCATCTGTCTTCAGGGGATGGATACCGCCGGGAAGGATAGTTTGATTCGCGAAGTATTCAAAGAATTCAATCCACGTGGCGTGGTGGTTCATAGTTTCAAGACTCCTTCGACACTGGAGTTGCAGCATGATTTCCTATGGAGGCATAGTGTATGCTTGCCACAGCGTGGAAAATATGGGGTTTTTAACCGTACGCATTATGAAAATGTACTCGTGACTAGAGTGCATCCTACCTATATTTTGGGAGAAAATATCCCAGGGATAAATTCTGCCGATGATATCACGGAGGAGTTTTGGGAAAATCGGTTTGATCAGATCAATAACTTTGAAAAGCAGATCAGCGATAACGGGACGATCATTTTTAAATTTTTTCTGCACCTTGGAAAAGAAGAGCAAAGGCAGCGTTTACTTCGCCGTTTGAATAAGCCAAAGCACAATTGGAAATTTTCTCCTGGGGATCTCAAAGAGCGGGAACGCTGGGATGATTATCAGAAATGTTACGAAGAGGCGATCAATAAGACCTCCAAGAAACACGCACCTTGGTACATCATTCCTTCGGATAATAAGGAAGCGGCGCGAGTAATTGTAGCTCAGATCATCTATGATGAGATGAAAAAAATCAAGGACATAGCAGAGCCACAGCTGGATGAAGCTATCAAGAAGAATATTGAAATGTATAAGGAGATTTTGAGTAAGGAGGGAAGCTGAATTTTCCTCCCTATTCATTAAATATCACTTCATCCACAAATACCCAACCTTTGCTTCCCGCATTTGGGTGCCATTTAGGTAAATGTGGAAGTGGAGTAAGGGTAATTTTCAGCTTTTCGTAGTTTGTGTTTTCTAACTCCAGAGTCAATAACTCTGATCTAGCTGACAAAGCTTTTGGTGATACTTCGGGTGAATTGCTTGCTAGCTGTACCCACTTTCCATTTTCCAAACCTTGAACAGTTACTTTCGAAGGTGGGAAAATATGCGCTCCTTCGTTGTAAAGTAAGCTAAGGGACATTTCTTTAGCCTTTTTCAAATTTTCGAAGTCAACTTCCAAGACCATGGGTTGATCCTGAAACCCTAACCATTTTTGACCATGGTTGGCAGCCTCGGCTTTCACCAAATCAAACAGCGTAGTTGCTCCTGAAGCCTTGTATTTAGAATTTGGCTCGTACAGTAATGAAAATTCAGATGGTTTAATGCCAGAATGTATATAAACTGATTCTTTTACTTTCGAGCCCTTCCAGTTATTTGCATATGCTTTGGCTACGATTTTTCCGGTGGATGTAACAAAAATTGGTTGAGAATAAACCGGACTAGTAAGACTGTCTGGGTCTGTGCCGTCAAGAGTGTAACGAATCTCAGCTGTTTTAATAGGGTGGGAAAGCTTAATCTCCAGACTATCTTGGTAGATCATTTCTGCTTGAGAAATGATCGGGCTATTCAATTCATAGATGATGCCTTTTCCGTCAAATCCAAAGTCAATGACAGTCTCAGGAAGTGCTTTTTGAAGTGACTCCTGATCCTGATCATTCATTCCTGTGGACCATACATAGAGCTTTTTGAGAGACTTCATTTTAGAAATATTTTCTAGCGAAGCCTGATCTATCTCATTTCCCGAAATAGCCAAAACTTCCAATGTGCCCAGTTCAGAAATGGTTTTTATCTGCTCAGGCTCTAGGTCAGTAAAGTTCAATTGAAGTTCTTCCAGATGCTTGAAGTCCTTAAGGAACTTGAGATCAATTCCTGCCAAAGGCATTTTGTTCAGGCTTAATCTTACGACTTGATCTTTTACAGATTTAAGGTCTGTGAGGGATTCAGGCTGAAAAGCTGAAATTCCAAAATAAGAAACATCCAAAGCTGGTGACTCTGGGAAAAGAGGTTGGATGGAACGGAATGAGGTATTCAGTTCAGCGATATCATCAGGATCAGCCGCATCAAAAGAATAAATTTTATTCCCTTCAAACTTTACCGATGCCAATTGATATAGCTCATTTTCTGCAGGAAGTGAAACCAGTTTTTGTTCGAAACTTGCTCCTGATGCTACCCACTCGCTTAAGATCAAAAGTTCTTCCTCAGTCAACTGAGCTTTATTCTTAGGAGGCATGTGCTTTTTATCATCTTCGGGAAGATTGATACGCTGGATAAGCAGTGATTTTTCGAAATCTCCAGCCAATACAAATGGCCCTGATTTCCCGCCTTTTTGTAAACCTTCGATATGATCCAGCCGTAGTTCTCCTTTGATCTTGCCTTCCTTGTGACAGCTGACGCATTTTGCCTGCAAAATAGGCTGAACCACATCGTTAAAAATCTCCGCTTCTGCCAAAGGAATTACCTCAACTTCATTTGATATTATGGGAGCCAAAAGAAAATCTTCACCATGTGTCAATCCTGCTCCCCAATGTCCGGTGGCGATAATGGCAAAGGCCAACACAATGCTGGAAATCCGGATATAGTTTGCCTTTGAAGACCTGAAAAAGTAGAGAAGGATACATCCGGCGAAAACAGCGATTCCACCCCATTTATGCCAGGTTAAAATCTCTCCGGTGTATTCTTCCTGTGCCAAAATCAGCCCGGCAATCACCGTAATTCCAGCAAAGTTGCAACCAGCCAAAAAGCTAATTTCTCCAATCTCTCTTATTTCAGGTTTGTTATCAATTCCAGGAATCCAGAAAAAGAGCAAGCCCATCAAAAGTAATACGATAGGAAAGTGTAGCAATATAGGATGGCTCCTGCCTACGACCTGAAGCCAATCGGGCAAAACCAGTGCATTTCCAGCTAAAGTGATGATAAGGGTAAGACCTATCCAAACGAAAAGCGTGTTTTCCAGAATTGATCTGATCGAAGAAATCTTGAGCATACGGGTTTTAGGCAATTAAATCTTTTACAACCTTGCCCGAGACGTCAGTCAGGCGATACCTTCTTCCTAGATGTTTGTAAGTCATGCGCTCATGATCGATTCCCATCAAGTGGAGCATGGTGGCTTGGAAATCATGAACGTGAACCGGGTTTTCGGTGATGTTATAGCCAAACTCATCAGTTTCACCATAAACCATTCCTGACTTCACGCCGCCTCCGGCCATCCAAATCGAGAATGCACGTGGGTGATGATCGCGACCGTAATTATCTACTTGGATTTTTCCTTGGCAGTAATTCGTTCTTCCAAATTCTCCTCCCCAGATGACCAAAGTTTCATCCAGTAAGCCTCTTTGCTTCAAATCGGTAATTAGCGCTGCTGATGCCTGATCGACATCTTCGGCTTGCAGGCGCATTTCATTTGGCAAATTGCCATGCTGATCCCAGCCTTGATGATAGAGTTGCACGAATCGGACGCCACTTTCTGATAGCTTTCTGGCCAAAAGACAGTTGGCAGCATAGGTACCGGGAACAAGACAATCTGGACCGTAAAGTTTTATAATACTTTCAGGTTCTTTGGACACGTCGGTCATTTCCGGCACCGCCGTTTGCATGCGGTAGGCCATTTCGTAATGCTTGACTTTCGCGGAAATCTCTGGATCATTGAATTGCTTCATGCTCAGATCATTCATTGCAGCAATTTGATCTATCATCTTTCTGCGCTCTGAGCGACTCATGGATTCTGGGTCTTTAAGGTAAAGCACAGGATCTTCAGAATTGGAAAACTGTACGCCTTGGTGCGTTGCGTCTAAGAATCCATTGCTCCATAATTTTGAATACACTCCCTGGCCGTTACCACGTCCTCGACTTAGCAGAACTGAAAATGCTGGAAGATTACTATTCTCAGATCCCAAGCCATAACTCAACCAGGACCCCATGCTTGGACGGTTGCCTACCTGTGCTCCAGTTTGGAAGAAGGTAAGTGCAGGGTCATGATTGATGGCATCGGTATGCATGGATTTGACTATGCAGATGTCATCCACAATACCGGCTGTATGTGGAAAAACCTCTGATATCCAGGCTCTGGATTCTCCGTATTGGTCAAACTTGTAATTTGAGCCAACTAATGGGAAAGAAGATTGACCAGCGGTCATTCCTGTAAGTCTCTGAGTTCCTCGAATGGATTCTGGAAGCTCTTCTCCCATTCTTTTGATTAACTCTGGCTTATAATCAAAAGATTCTAGTTGACTTGGAGCTCCGTTCTGAAACAAATAAATCACCCGTTTTGCTTTGGGAGCAAAATGCGGTAGGGCACTGATCATTGCTTCCTCGGCTTCAGATTTTCCGGAGAAAAGATCAGGAACCAAAAGCGATCCTAAAGCCAGACTTCCAACACCAAGGCTTAATCTGGAGAGAAATTTCCTTCTGTTATGGTTCAGCCCTTCTTCTAATATTTCCTTTTCCATGTTAGCTCTTGGTAATGGTTTCTTCCAGATTGTAAATGCTTACGATCACTTGCATAAGCGCTGCAGTCTCTGGGTTAATATTTTTTTCTTCCAAAGGAAATTCTCCCACACTTAATGTTGGAAGGATTTGGTCTGAGTTTTCTGTGAATCTATTTAATTGATCTTCGTAGTAGGACAGGAGGATATCCTTTTCCTTAGTGGTCAGATCTCTGCATACTATTCGCTTAAATGCAGTTTCAATAGCCATTTCACCATTCTTATTTTCCTCCCACATTTTGCCAGCTAAAACCCTTGAAGCTTCCAAAATCATCGGATCATTCATCATCACCAAGGCCTGAAGCGGGGTATTGGTTCTGCTTCTCCCGATTTCGCATCGGTCACGGTTACTGGAGTCGAAAATTATAGCTTTGGGAGGTGGGACAGTTAATTTTATAAAATTGTAAAGGCCTCTGCGGTAGAGTTTGTCTCCTTTATCCTGAACATAAGTGGCCAATTCACCGCGTCCGGAAGTTGCTGCCTCCCAAATTCCTTCGGGCATATAGGGTTTGACACTTGGGCCGCCTAGCTTTCTCACAAGCAATCCGCTGCTAGCCAAAACCAAATCCTGAATGTTTTCCGCAGGAAGGCGTAAACGAGGTGCTCTCGCTAGGTATAAGTTGTCTGGATCTGTATTCAGGTGTTTTTCTGTGATTACGGCGCTTTGCTTATAGGTAGCTGAACTCAGTATCTGCTTCATCAGCCGATTGATATCCCATCCATTTTCCATAAAATCAACCGCCAGCCAATCCAATAACTCAGGATGTGTAGGCAAATCTCCTTGCATTCCAAAGTCACCAGCAGATTTGACGATTCCCTGACCAAAAATCTCCTGCCACATCAGATTTACGAAAACACGAGAAGTAAGCGGATTCTCTGCAGCCGTCATCCACTTGGCAAGTCCTAGACGGGTTTTTTCCAAATCCTCAGGGAATTCCATGATCGAGGAAGGAGTAGATGGCTCTACCTCTACAGTTGGGGCATCATATACGCCACGATCAAGAATGTAAGTTGGCCGTTGCTCTTCCAATTCACCCATTACGGAGATGCTCAATTTGGAGGTATCGGAGTAGTTGATAAAATTCATAATGCCCGACAAATCTTCCTGCTCTACAAATAGGATAGGAGTTTTCGCAGGTTTGGATTGGGAAACATCTCCTTGATATCCTTTTTCTGGGGTATTATTGAAAAAGGCAAACATCTCGTAATACTCCTTTTGTGAAAAAGGATCGTATTTGTGATCATGACACTGTGCACACTCCATGGTGATTCCAAGAAGTCCTTTGCTAACCGTATTGGTTTTGTCAAGTACGTATTCTATTCTGTATTCCTCGTCGATTACCCCGCCTTCTTCGGTGTATTTATGGTTTCTGTTGAAGGCTGTCGCCAAAATCTGCTCTTTGTTGGCATTCGGTAAAAGATCGCCTGCGAGTTGCCAAGTGACAAATTGATCATAAGGCATATTCTCATTGAAAGCATGAATCACCCAGTCGCGGTAAGGCCATTGCGTCCTGATATTGTCATCCTGATAGCCATAGCTGTCTGAATACCGCGAAATATCCATCCAGAGGATAGCCATTTTCTCCCCAAAACCGGGGTCAGCTAATAAGCCATCCAGTAAATCCTCATACGAAAGCTCTCCCGAGAAATCACCAAATCTATCCAAAACTTCGGGAGAAGGAGGAAGTCCAGTAAGGTCCAGACTTGCACGCTTGATGAGTTCGTAGGATTTGGCTTCAGGATTCGGTTGAAGCCCTTTTTCCTTCATTTTCTTCAGGGTGAAGCGATCTATTTCATTGATAGTCCAGTCAGTTTCTTCGGGTAACTCCGTCTTTTCTGCCTTGATAAAAGCCCAGTGCGGCTCGTATTTGGCTCCTTGCTCAATCCATTTTTTGATCAGTTGGATTTCTTTTTCTGATAATGCAAGATTGGACTCTGGCGGGGGCATGAGCTCTCCAGGATCCTCGGAAATGATTCTATGGTAAACTGTGGACTCTTCTAAGTTTCCAGGTTTAATTACGAACTGACTTGGATCATCTTTTAAAGCAGCATAGGCTCCTTCTTCTGTATCTAAGCGAAGTTCGGATTCCCGCTTATTTGCATCTGGACCATGGCAGACAAAGCATTTGTCGGAGAGAATGGGGCGGATATGAAAATTGTAGCTAACCTGCTCGATATCGGAAAGTTGTACTTCATTGGTTTGCTTTTGGGTACAACCAAACATAGCAATGCCGAGGAAGGAGAAAGTAAAAAGCGTGGAGATCTTTAGGTAAGTCATTTTCGGGTCTAATCGATAATTAAATCACTCTTAAACTAGCGATAATTTGCAGAACTGCCGTCATGAATAAGGTTATTTTCTTGTGCTTTTTTGATTAAATGAAATAAACTTTATGAAAAATATTGATTAATAGAAGATTGTTTTGTGATTTTTAGGATTTGAAAAATTTGACTTAGAAGCAACCATCTTTGAACGAATAAGTATTTTATGTAGCTTTCAAAATGTGTTGGAATGGAGCAGGTTGAAACCACAAATATTTAGAGTAATAATGAGAAAACGAGCTTCAATTTTAATTCTATTTGCCTCCGTTATACTAATAACTTCGTGTAAAGCTTACAGAAATCCCAAAAATCTTAATCCCAAGTATCCGATTGAGTCCCCAGAGCTTGAAGACGAAATCCCAGGACTTCAAAATCTTCTAAGAGGGGATAAAATAAAAGTAGCGGGAAAAGACTTGCGCATGAGCTACTTGCTGTATTCTGGTGTGGAGCAGGGGAATCTTTCTGGGGAATTATGGAAAGAAGGTGGCAAAAAGCTAAAAGAACCTAAGGCTATTCGTATTCCTTTAGATCAAATAGATTATATCAGAGTGAGACGGAAAAGTATAGGAGCCACTTTAGCCTGGACACTTGGTTTGGGTGTAGCAGCCACAGTGGGTATGACCATTGTTTTGGCGGATGTATATGGTCAAATTGGGCCTGATGAAAATTAACAAAAAAGCTGCCCAATTTGGACAGCTCTCTAATTCAATCTTTTTTATCTGATTATCCTTTTATCACAGAGAAGTCAAAATCTTCCAGAAACTTCGTAGTGAAGTTTCCTTCCTTGAATTGCTCGTTTTCCAGCAAGGCTATGTGGAATGGGATCGTGGTTTTGATACCGTCGATTACAAATTCTTCCAGCGCTCTTTTCATTCTCACAATGACTTCCTCTCTTGACTGGCCACTTACGATCAGTTTAGCAATCATGGAATCATAATTAGGAGGAATCACATATCCTGCGTAAACGTGTGAATCGATTCTTACACCACGACCACCTGGAATATGTAGGTTTTGGATTTTACCTGGACTTGGTCTGAAACCATGAGCAGGATCTTCAGCATTGATTCTACATTCCATAGCATAAAGCTTAGGATAGTAGTTTCTTCCTGAAATAGTTTCTCCAGCAGCTACTTTGATTTGTTCTTTGATCAAGTCGAAATCCGTAACTTCCTCAGTAATTGGATGCTCTACCTGAATACGGGTATTCATCTCCATGAAGAAGAAGTTGCGGTGCTTATCCACGAGGAATTCTACCGTACCAGCACCTTCGTATCCGATGGCTTCTGCACCTTTGATAGCAGCTTTTCCCATTTCTTCTCTCAACTCATCCGTGATGAATGGGGAAGGGGTTTCTTCAACCAATTTCTGGTGTCTTCTCTGGATGGAACAGTCCCGCTCAGACAGGTGACAAGCTTTTCCGGTTTTATCTCCGATGATCTGAATCTCTATGTGTCGAGGTTCTTCTACGTATTTTTCAAGATATAGCCCGTCGTTTCCGAAAGCCGCACCAGATTCCATTCTTGCGTCATCCCATGCTTTTTTGAATCCAGCTTCTTCTTTTACTATCCTCATTCCACGGCCACCACCACCGGCAGTTGCTTTGAGAATGACAGGATAGCCCATTTCATTGGCGAGCTTGATTCCTTGCTCCATGCTTTCCAGGATCCCTTCAGATCCAGGAATAGTAGGAACTCCAGCAGCTTTCATGGTTGCTTTGGCGGTAGCCTTGTCACCCATTTGATTGATCATCTCGGCACTGGCTCCAATAAATTTGATTCCGTATTCTTCACAGATTTTGGAAAACTCTGCATTTTCTGAAAGGAAACCGTATCCTGGGTGAATAGCATCTGCATTGGTGATTTCTGCAGCGGCAATGATTCTAGGAATGTTCAGATAGGACTCGCGGCTAGGTGCAGGACCTATGCAGACAGCTTCGTCAGCGAATCTGACATGAAGGCTATCCTTATCCGCAGTGGAATAAACTGCTACAGTTTCAATCCCCATCTCTTTACAGGTGCGGATGATTCTTAAGGCAATTTCACCTCTATTGGCAATTAGTATTTTTTTAAACACAGCTATTTATTTTGGGTGAAAAAATTAACCTGCTGGATCTACAAGGAATAACGGTTGGTCATATTCTACAGGAGTAGAATTGCTAACCAGGATTTTCACGATTTTACCGGAGATTTCAGACTCGATTTCATTGAAAAGCTTCATTGCTTCGATGATACACACGGTTTCACCGGCTTTTACAGAATCACCAACCGCTACAAATGGATCAGCATCTGGGCTAGAAGTAAGGTAGAATGTCCCGATCATTGGTGATTTGATCTCTACTAAATTAGATGGAGCCTCTGCTGGTGCAGGTGCTGAGGCAGGAGCTGCTGCAGGCGCAGGTGTTGGTGCAGGCGCTGGAGCTTGTGCGGCTACTTCTACAGTTCTTGGAGCTGAAGACTCAGCATATTTCTTAATAGAAAGTTCAAACTCGTCAGTCTTGATTTTAACTTCCGCCAAACCAGAATTAGAGATGTAATCGATTAACTCCTGAATCTCTTTTGCTTTCATAGGTCTATTATTTAGATGTGCCAAAAGGCAATATTTTAAATGGGTTATCAAAGAATAAAGCTGTGTAATTTAAGGAAATCACACAGCTTAACTAAGTTATTTTACTCTTTCTGAGTACGAACCGTCACGGGTATCGACTTTGATCATAATGTCTTGCTCCACGAAAAGGGGCACCATGACAGTAGCTCCAGTCTCTACAGTAGCAGCCTTTAATGCGTTGGTAGCGGTGTCTCCTTTGATGCCAGGCTCGGTATAAGTGATCATTAATTCTACAAACGGAGGAAGCTCAACTGCAAGGGGAGTTTCTGTTTCGTCATGAATCAGGATGTCAACCAATTGCCCGTCTTTCAATAAGTTAGCTCTTTCGATGAGCTTTTCATCAATTGAAATTTGCTCAAATGTGGTTGTGTCCATGAAGTTGTAACCCATGTCATCAGCATAAAGAAACTGATGTGGTCTTTTTTCAACTCTGGCTGTTTCTACTTTTTCGCCTGCACTGAATGTTTTGTCCAATGTTTTGCCAGAAGTGATCCCTTTCATTTTTGTTCTCACAAATGCGGGGCCTTTTCCAGGTTTGACATGCTGAAATTCGACGATCGTATAGATGTCATTATTCATGACCAAACAAAGTCCGTTTTTAAAATCTGCTGTACTAGCCATACTATTCTTATCGTATTATTTATTTTGAACTTATTTCGGATCGTATGCCCACTTCAAATAAATGGAACCCCATGTGAATCCACCTCCAAAAGCGGCAAGAACTAAGTTGTCACCCTTTTTCAACTGATTTTCATAGTCCCAAAGACAAAGTGGAATGGTGGCAGCTGTTGTATTGCCGTACTTTTCGATATTCATCATCACTTTATCAGATCCGATTCCCATACGGTTGGCAGTAGCATTGATGATCCTCAGGTTCGCTTGATGCGGAACAAGCCAAGCGACATCTTCACCTTTCAAGCCATTTTTTTCCATGATCTCCGCACTTACATCTGCCATATTAGTCACAGCAAACTTAAATACTGTTGAACCTTCTTGGAAGGCAAAATGCTCCTTAGCATCCACAGTTTCATGTGTTGCGGGTCTGCGGCTTCCGCCAGCTTTCATGTGCAGGTATGGAGCTCCTGTTCCATCAGATTTGAGAATAGAATCCACAATGCCCAAATCTTCAGTAGTTGGCTCTAGCATGACTGCTCCCGCGCCATCGCCAAAAAGGATGCAGGTGGCTCTATCCGTGTAATCGACAATAGAAGACATTTTATCAGCACCGACTACGATTACTTTTTTATGACTTCCTGTTTGTATGAACTGGCTCCCAATCTGCAAAGCATATAAAAAACCAGAACAAGCGGCACCTATATCGAAACTATAGCTGTTTTTGGCTCCCACTAAATCAGCAATAATATTTGCAGTAGCAGGAAAAGGCATGTCTGGAGTGACAGTAGCGCAAATAATCAAATCCACATCCAAAGGGTCAATGCCAGTTTTTTCCAAAAGACCTTTTACAGCCTCAGCACCCATTACCGATGAGCCTTGATCTTCTCCTTTAAGTATTCTTCTTTCTTTTATTCCAGTCCTTGAGACTATCCACTCGTCGTTTGTCTCTACGAGCTCCTCAAGTTCTTTATTGGTCAACCTGTATTCCGGAACGTAACCTTGTATTCCGGTGATCATGGCTCTTAGTTTGTCCATTATGCTTGGTTTAAGTTAAGATGATCAAATCAAAATCATCTAAAACTGTTTGTTATGGATGTATTCTAACCTGTAAGGAAGGCAAAAATATTACAATTGTCATTCTCTACCAAAAGAAATCCATTAACGGGGGTTAATAGGCTTGATTAACAAGCTGTTTGAATTGGGGCTAAAAAAAAATCCATTCGCAAGTGGCGAATGGATTTTATAAGCTATTAAGATGACTGATTAAGCCAATATTTCTTTCTCAATGATAACTTGTCCTTTGTAGTACAATTTACCGTCCAACCAGAAAGCTCTGTGTGGTAGGTGCATTTCGCCTGTAGTAGGACATTTAGCCAAACCTGGAGCCTCTAACTTGTAGTGAGTTCTTCTTTTATCTCTTCTGGTTTTCGAAATTTTTCGTTTAGGATGTGCCATTTTATGCGTGGTTTATGATTATTCCTTGTTTTTTAACTTTTTTAAAAGATCCCATCTAGGATCGACTGGTGTATTATCTTCATCGGATTCTGAGTCATTCTCGGAGTCATTGGAATCCTGCCCATCTATGTAAGCGTAAATTCCTTCTCCTTCGTATTCCTCATCATCCATTTCGTTTCTGTAATCAGGATGAATCTTTTTTAGTGGCAAAGCCAATAAAATAAATTCGTAAATCAACTGAGCGACATTGACTTTCGGGGTATCCCGCGTAATCATAATAACATCTTCATCGATTTCTTTTTCCTCAGCGCCGAATTTGTAAATCATCTTTTCGTGAAAATCCAGTGGCTGTTCAAACTGCTCCAAACTTCTATCACAGGTCAAGGTTACTTTCCCCGCAATATGAAAATCCATTTCAATTAAATTAGCTCCGACTTTCATTTTGATCCGTACGATCAAATTACCTTTTTCGACTAGTTCGTTGTCTTCGAAGTGTTGGAAAAATGAATCTCCGATTTCGAAGTCAATTTCGTGGATGCCTTCGAGGAACTTAATGACCTCAATATCAAATGTTCTCCAGAATTTCACGATGTCTCCTCTCGATTTAAGACCGCAAAAATAGTGAATAATTATAAAAGGATAAAAGAGATATTGAAATAATCTTTGGTTTTATTCAAAAATCTCTGGTTTTCCTTCTCAATCATCCGATTCCTGCGGGTTGTGTTGTTGAATAATGTCTGCTGCCAAGAAAATAGCTGCTCGCATGGAGCCCTCGTCTGCGACGTTTTTCCCAGCTATATTGTACGCAGTGCCATGATCTGGCGATGTTCTAACTACGGGCAACCCAGCGGTGAAGTTTACCCCTGTGCTGAATGCCATTGACTTGAAAGGAACTAAACCCTGATCATGATACATGGCCAATACACCATCAAATTTGGTCTGGTGAGCCATGCCGAAAAATCCATCTGCTGGATAAGGGCCGAATACCATTTTGTTCTGGTCTTTCAAAGCGTGAATGGCTGGTTTAATGATTTGCTCTTCTTCTTCGCCCAATAGCCCGTCTTCACCCGCATGTGGGTTCAGTCCCAGAATTGCGATTTTTGGTTTATTGATGCCAAAGTCTTTTTCTAGAGTTTTGAGCAGAATTTTAGCTTTTTGAATAATACGCTCCTGAGTCACATTCTCTGCCACTTTTGCCAACGGCACATGACCTGTCACTAAACCTACGCGAAGCTGCTCAGCACACATCAGCATTAGACTCTCTTTGGATCCAACGGCTTCAGTGATGAATTCGGTATGTCCGACAAAGGGAAGTTCTTCCGAATTCACATTGTTTTTATTGAGTGGAGCGGTTACCAATGCCTGGATTTTCCCTTCCTTTAGATCATCAACTGCCATTTTCAATGCTTCCAAAGCAAATTTCCCGGCTTCCTGGGTTTCTACTCCAGGAATTACTTCTGGACATTCTTCGGTGACATTGATTACATTGATGCGTTTGTGCTGAACCTCATCTATGCTTCTGATTTGTGAAAAATTAAAATCATCCATGCCCAGTTGTTTCCTATAGAATGTCAAGGCTTTACCATGCGCATAGATTAGCGGGGTAAATGACTTGTAGGTTCTGTTGTCCAGCAGGGCTTTCATGGTGACTTCTACGCCGATTCCGTTTATGTCGCCAATGCTTATTCCGATAATGGGTTTGATCTTTCGTTGATGCATATAAATTATAATGTGGACTAGGTGTTAAGGTTTGGTCAAGCCTCCATGGGTAAGCTAGTCCTTTAGAATTATTCTCTTAATTTTGAGTTTGCAATTTATAAAAATTTATCTGAGCTAACCGATGGAAAAGGTCAAAGCCAAGAAACACTTGGGACAGCATTTTTTGACCGATTTGAGTATTGCGGAGCAAATAGCGCAAGCGGTCAAAGGGCATAACGGAGTATCTAAAGTTCTGGAAATAGGACCGGGGATGGGTGTACTCACTGATTTTCTGATGAAGGAAAGCCTGGATTTATATCTAATAGATATTGATAAAGAATCCATTGTTTACTTGCATAAAAAATACCCCGAACTCGGTGATAAGATTATTGAAGGGGATTTTCTGAAAATGAATTTGGAAGATCTATTCACCGATAAGTTTGCCATTGCGGGTAATTTCCCCTACAACATTTCCTCTCAGATTTTTTTCAAAGTCTTGGAAGTAAAAGATCAGGTGACAGAAGTCGTTTGCATGCTCCAAAAGGAAGTAGCAGAGCGGATTGCTTCACCAAAAGGGAATAAAGACTATGGAATACTCTCTGTATTATTGCAGGCTTTTTACGATATAGAATACCTGTTTACAGTTCCTCCGCATGTATTTGATCCCCCTCCGAAAGTTAATTCTGGGGTAATCCGTCTAACCAGAAATGCGACCGAGAAATTGGATTGCAACGAAAAGCTATTCAAACAGGTTGTAAAGGCAGGCTTTGGTAATAGGCGTAAAACTCTTCGCAACTGCCTGAAGCCTTTTAACCTACCAGAGGAGTTTAATACACATCCTATTTTGAGTTTGCGTGCCGAGCAATTGGACGTAGCAGACTTTATTTTTCTCACCCAAACAATCGAAACTTCCCGTGGAAATCATTAAGCAGTTTGAACTTTCGAAGGAGTACTTAGAAAGCCTACAGCAGGCGATTGAAGCGGAGGACTTGAACTTTATTCAAGAGTCGCTTGATGGCGTTAATGTAGCGGATATTGCTGCTTTGCTCGATGAGCTATCCATGGAGGAATCCATTTATGTGCTTAGGGTTTTGGACGCACAGTTGGCTGCTGATATTATTATCGAGCTGGAAGCTACCAATCAGCATAAAGTTCTGAAGGAGTTGGAAGTGCAGGAAATGGCCAATCTGATTGAGTTGATGGACTCGGATGATGGTGCTGATATACTTAATCTCTTTTTGGAAAGAGAGCGGGAAGATATCATCAGCCACTTTCAGGATAAGGTAAAGTCAGATCAGATTCTCGAACTCTTACGCTACGATGAAGATACTGCAGGTGGTATCATGGCGAAGGAATATATTCGAGCTAATAAAAACTGGAATGTAGTTCAGACGATTAATGAGATTCGTCGCCAAGCCGAAAATGTAAGTAAGATCTATTCCATTTTCGTGGTGAACAACCGTCAGCAATTGATGGGAATCGTATCCCTGAAGCGGATTGTATTGGCTTCGGACGAAACTAAGATCGAGGATATCTATGAAGAAGAAGTGATCTCTGTGCCAACTTACATGGATCAGGAAGAGGTGGCTGAAGTCATGCGAAAGTATGATTTGGAATCGCTACCTGTTGTGAATAGTAAGAATAAATTGGTAGGAAGAATTACGGTCGATGATATCCTGGATGTAATCCGAGAAGAAGCCGAGGAGGATATTCAGGCAATGACGGGTATATCAGATACCGTGGATGAATATGATAGTGTGATAAAGCTTTCCAAAGCCAGACTTCCTTGGTTGTTGATTGGGATTTGCGGCGGGCTGCTTGGTGCTGGGTTTATAGGTTTTTTTGAGGAAGGGCTAAGTAAGGTGACTGCGCTTGCCTTTTTTATTCCTCTCATCACTGCAACAGGTGGAAACGTAGGAATCCAAACTTCATCCATCGTAGTGCAGTCTCTTGCCAGCAAATCGATTTTCGATGATTCTATGGCCAAAAGGTTTCTGAAAGTGCTTTTAGTCGCTATTCTGAATGGATTGATCTTGGCCACTTTCGTCTTTGGCGTGGTAGTTTTATTCTATAAAACTGATGTGTCATTCGCCATGGTCGTCTCCATCGCTTTGTTTTCAGTTGTGCTTCTCGCTTCATTTATGGGCACCATCACACCGATTATTCTTGACAAAATTGGTATCAATCCAGCGTTAGCTTCCGGGCCATTTATCACCACTGCAAATGATTTGATTGGACTGGCAGTTTACTTTTTGGTAGCGATGTCTTTACTACATATATAATTGTAAAAAATGAAGATTCTAATCATTGACGATATGCATGAGAGCATCATTCCTATGCTGGAAAAGCAAGGGCATGAAGTCGTCTATTCTCCAGAAATCACCCGTGATGAGATTTTAGCCTGTGTTGCTGAGTTTGATGGACTTATAATTCGGTCCAAAACACCGATGGATCGGGATCTGCTAGAGCGGGCAACAAATCTGAAATTCATTGGAAGAGCTGGTGCAGGACTGGATAAAATTGATCTGGAATATATGGCTGAAAGGGATATCAAACTTTTCCATGCCGCCAAAGGAAACCGTGATGCAGTGGCAGAGCATGCGGTTGGTATGCTTCTAGCACTTTTCAATACTATTGAAAAAGCTAACCAGGAAGTCAGAAAAGGTATTTGGGACCGAGAAGGAAACCGTGGCCATGAGCTAATGGGTAAAACTGTTGGGATTATGGGCTTTGGGAATATGGGAAAGTCCTTTGCCCAGAGACTACAAGGATTTAACGTAAATATTCTCGCGTATGATAAATACAAGATGGATTTTGGAGACGATTTCGTCCAGGAAGTAATCTGGGAAAAGCTGAAAGCTGAGGCAGATATTCTCAGCATTCACGTTCCGCTTACACCTGAAACTAGGGACTTTTTTACGTTGAAAGAACTCAAAAGCTTCGCAAAACCATTTTGGCTGATCAATACGGCTAGGGGAGAAGTAATCAGTTTCAAAACCTTGAATGAAGCATTGGATCAGGGAATTTTACGAGGAGCTTTGCTGGATGTATTGGAAAATGAGAAGTTCCAGAAGTTTACGCCCGAGCAAAAAGCTGAGTTTGAAAAACTGGCTGCTAGAGAAAATGTATTGTTTAGTCCACATGTGGCAGGCTGGACTTATGAATCCTACGAAAAGATTAATAAAGTTTTAGCGAAAAGGATCAAAAAGGCCTTTAAAGAGAATTAGACAAGATTTTAATAGAAAGTCAAAGAAATAGGTGCTTTGCTTTGTTTCAAAGCTTTTGCTATCTTTGTGCATCAAATACAAGCTAATAACAAGGTAACGGTCCCGTCTTGCGACCGTTACTTTGTTTTTGTGGCTTTTAATAAAGTAGATTATGGGAGAAATACAATATTATACTGAAGAAGGTTTGAAGCGCTTGAAGGATGAACTTCAAATGCTTAAAACAAAAGGTAGAACTGATATATCTAATCAGATTGCTGAAGCTAGAGACAAGGGAGATCTAAGCGAAAATGCCGAATACGATGCGGCTAAAGATGCGCAAGGCCACTTAGAACTGAAAATCGCAAAGTTGGAAGCGGTAGTAGGCAATGCCAGAATTTTGGACAGCTCGCAGTTGGATACTTCTAAGGTTGGGATTCTGACCACCGTAAAGATCAAAAACGTGAAAAATGGCATGACTGTGAGCTACACCTTGGTTTCTGAACAAGAGGCTGATTTGAAAGCTGGCAAGATATCCTTAGCTTCTCCGTTTGGAAAAGGATTAGTAGGTAAAAAAGTAGGTGATATTGCTGAAGTAGTTGCTCCAGCAGGAACACTTCAATTTGAGATATTAGATATTACATTTTAAAACCAATCCCGGCCAACGTCGGGATTTTTACTTTCGATTAATTATGGCTTCCATTTTTACTAAAATCATCAATAGAGAGATCCCAGGTCACATCGTGGCTGAGGATGAAAACTATATAGCTTTCTTGGATATCATGCCTTTGGTCAAAGGTCATGTACTAGTCGTCCCCAAGCAGGAAGTGGATTACATTTTTAATTTGGAACCGGAAGTACTTTCTGGTTTGCATCTTTTTGCGCAGCAAGTAGCCAAAGCAATGGACAAAACAATTAAGTGCACAAGGATTGGTGTTGCAGTGATTGGTTTGGAAGTACCTCATGTCCACGTGCACTTAGTGCCTTTGAAGGCGATGGATGATATCAACTTCACCCGGCCTAAGCTGAAGCTTTCCAACGAAGAGTTGGCGGAAATCGCTGAACGAATTAAAGGAGGGTTGTAGTATTCAGTTTACAGTAATCAGTGGTCAGTTTTCAGTCGCAGTTTACTTTTGAAAGGACTGAAGGCTGAGACTTTATATTTTTTAAAAGTCAGCGTTATTAATAGCTGATTTAGATAGGCTTGCCTTCCCCTGGAATTTCACTTAGCTAGTTTTGGACTTTCTGCCTATCATCACATTACTTTTTTGATTTTAATTCTTCTTAGCCATCTTAGTTTTTCTATATAACAATAACCTCCAAATGCTGAAGAAATTTATTCCGGTAGCTGGGCTTTTGCTCGGTTTCTTTCAGGCTTTTGCCCAAACTACCGTCAAACCCAATATTGTCTTTATCCTGGTGGATGACTTAGGTTACCATGACCTCAGTGTGACGGGGAGCAAGTATTATGAAACTCCTAATATTGACGCGCTAGCGTCCCAATCCTATCAGTTTGCTCAAGGCTATACTGCATCGCCCGTTTGCAGTCCGGCAAGGGCAAGTATTATGACTGGGGTGACACCTGCAGTTCATGGGATTACTGATTGGATAGGAGCGCCAGAAGGTGAAGCTTGGAGAGATTATGGAAGGCATACCAAACTTTTGCCACCGAAATATGCGCATGATTTACCTGCATCCTATGTGACGCTACCTGAGGCTTTGAGAGATTCTGGATATGAGACGTTCTTTGCGGGCAAGTGGCATTTGGGAAGCGAAGGTTCTTATCCTGAAGATCATGGTTTTGATATCAATATTGGCGGTTTTGAAGCAGGAAGTCCGAAGGGTGGATATTTTGCCCCCTACGATAATCCCAAGCTGGAACAAGGGCCTGATGGTGAAAACCTAAGCATGAGACTAGCGAATGAAACGGCTAAGTTTATCGGACAGGATCATCAGAAACCGTTTTTTGCCATGTTGTCTTTTTATGCCGTTCATGGCCCAATTCAGACCACAGAGGAGAAGTGGGCGAAGTACAGAGCGAAGGCTGACGCAAATGGAATCGCTGACCAAGGCTTTGAAATGGAAAGAAGATTGCCAATTCGTCTGCATCAGGATAATCCCGTTTATGCAGGTCTAGTTGAAGCTATGGATGATGCTGTAGGAGTAGTGACGGCAGCGCTGAAGAAAGCTGGATTGGATGAAAATACGATTATCGTATTTACCTCCGATCATGGAGGAGTAGCATCTGGAGATGCTTTTTCCACTTCAAATTTGCCGCTGAGAGGCGGCAAAGGATACCAGTGGGAAGGTGGTTTGCGCGTGCCATACTTTATCAAAGTCCCAGGACAGAAGGAATTGATCACGTTAGACGTTCCTGCCAGCGGAATAGATTTTTACCCTACGCTTTTGGAACTGGCAAATGAAAACATGCCTCAAGGTGTGAATATAGAGGGAATGAGCTTGGCTCCAGCGATGCACGGGAAGAAAATCGCTTCCCGTCAGCTTTATTGGCACTATCCGCACTACGGAAATCAAGGTGGAGATCCTAGTTCAATTGTGCGGGAGGGAAATTGGAAATTGATTTATTATTGGGAAAATAAAAATGTAGAGCTCTATGATCTAAGCAAAGACCCACGCGAGCAAAATGATGTAGCTACGCAAAACCCAAAAGTGACCAAAAAGCTCACTTCAGATCTTTTGAAGTATTTGGCAAAAAGTGATGCAAATCAGCCAAGGGATGATCCAGAGTACGATGAGAAGTTACATCAGGAAGTATTGGATAGAAACAAGAACGTACGCACACCTGTCTTGGAAGCTGAACGTGTAAAAATGCTGTCTCCCGATTACACCCCAAATCCTGACTGGTGGGGAAGTAAGGTGACGAAGGATTAGGAGGTTGGAAAGTTGTAAGGTTAGTGAGTCGTCATTGGTAGCGAAGTCGAAACCTTGTTACTATGTTGAGATGCTGTTTACCGAAGAGTGGGAAGTAGGAAGTTTGAGGTCGGAAGTAATTAGGTGAGTGAAGTAAAATGTCTAAATCTTAATCCATGATAAAATATATAATTATAGGCTTGTTGTTAGTGTTTGGAACAGCTGATTCTTTTGCGCAGCTTAAATCCGAAAACTCAAAAAAACCTAATGTAGTCTTGATCAACGTGGATGATTTGGGTTGGGCAGATTTGTGTTTTATGGGGTCAGCCTATTACGAGACGCCTAATCTGGATAAATTAAGCACAGAGAGTAAGGTTTTTCTGCATGCCTACGCCGGAGCTTCTAACTGTGCGCCAAGCAGAGCCACCATGATTACTGGTCGTTACCCTATGACGCACGGGATTTATACGGTAGATCCTGCAGATCGTGGGGACAAGAGAACCAGGCAGTTGATCGCTTTTCCTAATGCTAAGGCCATTCAAGACAGCCTGTACACCTTGGGTAAGTTTTTCAAAGACAATGGCTATCGTACGGGGACTTTTGGTAAATGGCATGTTTCTGATGATCCTTTGGATCATGGGTTTGATGTAAACATAGCGGGTAGCCATAGAGGTAACCCTGGCAAGGATGGATATTTCAGTCCATACAATGTCAATTTGAAAGCAAAAGTGGAAGGAGAATACCTTACGGATAGGCTGACAGATGAGGCTATTTCTTTTGTGAGGGAAAACAAAGACAATTCATTTTTTCTTTACCTGCCTTTTTACACCGTTCATAGCCCGCTGATGGGGAAGCCAGAACTTGAAGAAAATTACAGGAATAAAAAGGGTGGTAAAGGCCAAAGTAATCCCGTTTATGCTGCCATGATCCAAAGTATGGATGAAAATGTGGGGAGACTTTTAGCTGTCTTAGATAACTTGAATTTAACAGATAACACCCTTATTATTTTCACTTCAGATAATGGTGGTATACGAGCTACCAGCTACCAAGATCCCTTAAGAGCTGGAAAGGGGAGCTATTACGAAGGAGGCATTCGTGTTCCGCTTCTGATCAAGTGGCAAAATCAAATTAAGCCAAGTGTAGAAAACACCCCGGTAACACAAATGGATTTTTACCCAACACTCCAAGCTTTGATAGCTCCAAGTGGAAATTTGGAACTGGATGGGGAAAGTATATTACCACTGCTGCGTGAAGAGGAACTCGTGGAAAGAGATCTTTTCTGGCATTTCCCAATTTATTTGGAAGCTTATGATTCAAAGGAAGATGATTCCCGTGATCCGCTTTTCCGTACTCGTCCTGGATCAGTAATTCGTTCAGGAGATTGGAAACTGCATCAGTATTTTGAAGATGGAGGATTAGAACTTTATAATCTAAAGGATGATCCATCCGAAGGGAATAACCTAGCAACTTCAAATCCTGAAAAGGCTCAGGAATTGTTACGTAAGTTAGAGAAGTGGAGGGCGGAAAATGGGGCGCCTATTCCCTCAACAAAGAATCCTGACTACGATCCTGCCTTCGAGAAAGCAGAGATTGAAAAAGCTTTGAACTAGAAAAAGCCATCAAAAGATGGCTTTTTCTAGTTTGATTGATGGCTTTCTCAGATTACTGATTCAAAGTATTCGATCGTTTTGGTCAATCCCTCTCTAAGGTTAATAGTAGGTTCCCAATCAAGTTCTTTTTTCGCAAGTTCAATCACTGGTCTTCTCTGCATGGGATCATCCTGCGGAAGTGGTAAGAAGATGATTTTACTCTTACTGTTTGTGAGTTCAATAATTTGCTGAGCTAGTTCCAGCATGGTGAATTCCCCAGGGTTGCCAATGTTCACAGGTCCGGTGAATCCGTCACGGCTATTCATTAGACGATACATTCCTTCAATGTTATCATCCACGTAGCAGAAGGAGCGCGTTTGCATACCATCTCCATACATAGTGATGTCTTTTCCTTGAAGTGCTTGAACGATGAAGTTACTCACTACGCGACCATCGTTTGGATGCATTCTGGGGCCATAGGTATTGAAAATACGCATGACCTTTATCGCAACTTTATGCTGACGGTGATAATCGAAGAAGAGCGTTTCTGCACATCTTTTTCCTTCATCATAGCAGGCACGCGGGCCAAGTGTGTTTACACTTCCCTTGTAGCTTTCTGGCTGAGGATGAACCTCAGGATCACCATAGATTTCAGAGGTACTTGCCTGAAGAATTTTGATTTTCAACCGCTTTGCCAAACCTAGCATATTCATCGCTCCGATTACCGAAGTTTTGGTAGTCTGAACTGGGTCAAACTGATAGTGAATAGGAGAGGCTGGACAGGCTAAATTATAGATCTCATCTACTTCTACAAAGAGTGGATGAGTGATGTCATGCCGAAGCAATTCAAAATTCTTGTTGTCAAGCAGGTGATGGATATTTCTTCTGTTTCCGGTAAAAAAATTATCAACACAAAGAACTTCATTTCCTTCTTTCAGAAGCCTATCACAAAGATGGCTGCCTAGAAATCCGCCGCCACCGCTTACTAATACTCGTTTCATATGATTATAATTTGTCTTTTAAAGGCCATATGGAATCTCGCCTGCATTATAACTATATGCGTGTTTGACGTTTTCGTCATGCCTGTCTGCCTCCTTTAGGTAGGCTCGATTTCATTAACTTAAAACAAAAGGGTTAAAAACAATTGTGCCCAAAAATAAGCAAATGTTATTCAATAAAAAGGAAATGTAAACAGGAAGAGGAATCAGAAAGGGTATTAAACTAGGTGCTTAATAATTTTAGCTGGATTACCACCTATCAATACATCTGCAGGAAAGCTCTTGGTGACCACAGCTCCAGCTCCAACTACCGTCCGGTCAGCTATGCTAACGCCAGGACAGATCACAGCTGATCCACCTATCCAAACGTCATTTCCAATCGTAATTTGCTTTCCATATTCCCACATTTCTCCTCTTTGGACAGGATCAAGTGGATGAGTGGCTGGGTAAAACTGAACATTGGGTGCAACAAAGACTCTATCCCCGAGGGTAACTTTTACCACATCTAGAACTACGCAATTGAAGTTGAAGAATACATCATCTCCAACTTCAATATTATAGCCGTAGTCGCAGTAGAATGGAGGCTCAACCCAAAGGTTTTTACCGGCCTTTCCAAAGATTTTCCGAATCTGAGAAACCCGAAACTCGGTATCCTCAGGATCTGAATCATTGAAGGTTTTCACCAATTTCCTAGCTTTCAAGCGCTCTGCTACCAACTCCGGATCTCCGGCTTGGTAGAGTTGGCCAGCTAGCATTTTCTCTTTTTCTGTCATTTTTTTTGGCTGTAAAGCAATGCTGCTTCCACACCTCTTATTTCCGCCAGCCCTTTCAATCTTCCGATTGCAGAATAGCCTGGGTTCGTTTTTTTGGTTAGATCATCTAACATCAAGTGTCCATGATCTGGGCGCATCGGTAGGCTTTTGCCTCGCTTTTGCTGCACTTGGATGATTTCATCGATCACGGCGACCATAGGTACATTTCCTTCCAAGTGATTGTCCTCAAAGAAATTACCGTTTTCGTCTCTTTTCGTGCTTCGCAAATGGATGAAATGAATATGATCTCCAAACTCCTTTACCATGGCTGGTAGATCATTGTCTGCACGAACTCCAAATGAGCCAGTGCAGAAAGTCAAACCATTAGCAGGGCTAGGCTGATCTCTCAGGATTCTACGAGCATCGTCTGCTGTACTCATGATACGAGGAAGCCCAAAAAGTGGGAATGGAGGGTCATCCGGATGAATGGCCACGCACATGCCATTTTCTTCCGCTACAGGTACGATGGCATCAAGGAACAATCTCAAATGGTCAGCAAGCTTAGCAGCGTCGATTCCGTCGTAGGTTGCTAGCATTGTTTTGAACTCTTCCAATGTGTATCCAATCTCAGAACCTGGCAGGCCTTTGAGGATATTGTCGAAGATCATTTTATGCTTGGCAGGAGATAAGGCTTCATAGTAAGCTTTCACTTCAGCATATTCTTCTTCTGAGTATTCAGCTTTTGCTTCTGGTCTTTCCAAGATGAAAAGGTCAAATGCCTGAACTGCTTTTTTCTCATAAAGCAGGGCTTTCACACCATTAGGAAGTTCGAATTCAAGGTCCGTTCTAGTCCAATCCAGAATAGGCATGAAATTATAGCAAACTGTGTAAATGCCTTCAGCAGCAAGATTTCGAAGGGTTTCCTTATAGTTTTCGATTACCTGTAGGTAATTTCCTGATCGGGTCTTAATGACCTCATGTACAGGTACAGACTCTACAACTGACCAAGTCAGGCCTGCTGCCTCGATGATGTCTTTACGCTTTTTGATTTCTTCTCTTGACCAAGTTTCTCCGTTTGGGATATGATGCAGGGCCGTCACTATTCCTGTCGCTCCAGCCTGAAGAATATCCCTTAAACTCACCGGGTCATTTGGGCCGTACCAACGCATGGTTTGCTCCATTTTATAGGTCATATTATTTTAGGTAAATTATCAATAATCAAATTAAATGTTCAATCCTCAAGTCGGAAATTCTTAAACACCGGAATATGCACTGAAGCCACCATCTACTGCTACGATAGTTCCTGTTACAAATTCAGAAGCATCTGAGCAAAGCCAGTGAAGCGCTCCGTTTAGATCTTCAGGTTTTCCGAATCGGGCCATTGGTGTATGTGTGATGATTTGGTTTCCTCTTCCAGTCAAACTTCCGTCGGACTCAGTGAGTAAAGTTCTGTTTTGCTCAGTTAGGAAGAATCCAGGTGCTATTGCATTTACTCTGAATTCTGGACCATGCTTAGCACAAAGTTCTACAGAAAGGAATTTGGTGAAGTTATCTATTGCTGCTTTGGCTGATGCATAGCCCATTACTCTTGTCATAGGCCTGGAAGCAGCCATGGAGCTGATATTTAGGATGTTTCCTTTACCGTTTTTCAACATAAGGGGAAGCAGAATCTTGCTAGGAATAGCTGTTCCTAGGTAGTTGAGATCCATTACTTTGCGTAAAGCATCCAATTCCAAATCCTTAATCGTTTTGTCTGGCGTGATCACTGCTCCCGGCATATTTCCACCAGCAGCATTGATCAGTGTGTCAATATAACCGTGCTCTTTTTCGATCTGATCAGCAGCTGATTGGATACTAGCTTCGTCAGTTACATCACAGATATAACCATAGGCTTTGCCTCCCTTTGCTTGAATTTCTTTTACCAACTCCTCAATTTTGGTGGGAGTTCTTCCCAGAATTAGCACTTCTGCTCCTTCTTGGGCCAGGTATAAACTCATGGATGTGCCTAGAACTCCAGTGGCTCCGGAGAAGGCTATTTTTTTTCCTTTGAGAGAGAATAGTGAACTGCTCATAATTAGACTTGAATGTTTTTTGGACTGAAGTTGAAATAGTTTTTGGCATTGTGGTAACAAATATCAGAAATGATACCACCGAGCCATTTTTCGTCCCAAGGAAGCTCACCATTGGCTACATCCTGTCCAAAAAGATTACATAGTATTCTTCTGAAGTATTCGTGCCGTGGAAAAGAAAGGAAACTTCGGGAGTCCGTTAGCATTCCGATGAAGCAGCTAATAAGTCCCATGTTTGACAAGGTGTTAATCTGTTTTTCCATACCATCCTTCTGATCGAGATACCACCAACCTGATCCAAACTGGATCTTGCCTCGCACAGATCCATCGTTGTAGTTGCCGATCATTGTTGCAAAAACCTCATTGTCACGGGGATTAAGGTTGTAGATCACCGTTTTGGTAAGCTGATCATCGGAATTTAGTGCGTTAAAGAATCCAGACATGGCTTTGGCCTGGTCAAAATCTCCGATAGAATCATATCCTGTATCTGGCCCCAGAATTCTAAGGGATCGTTCATTGGTATTTCGCAGTGCACCTAGGTGGAATTGCTGCACCCAGCCTTTGGCATGATACATTTTGCACAATGCCAATAGCGTAGTGTATTTGAAGAAATTCACTTTTTCAGTGGCTAAAATATCTCCTGAAAGAACTGCTGAAAATATGGAGTCTATGGAGTAAGCGTCTGAGTTAAAGAAGTACAATTGCTCAAGACCATGATCCGAAAGTCTGCAGCCCCGCTCATGGAAGTAATCAATTCTATTGCTCAATGCTTCCAGCAATTTGTCAAATGAATTAATTTCAAATCCAACTCTGTCGCTCAAGCTGGAAATATAAGCTTTGTAGTTAGTTGGATTTTCTACAGCATAGGCTTTATCCGGCCGGAAAGCTGGATACATGCCGAGATCTTTCCCTTTTTTGTGAAAGGA
The DNA here is from genome assembly GCF_900116615.1 of Algoriphagus locisalis. Taxonomy (GTDB): domain Bacteria; phylum Bacteroidota; class Bacteroidia; order Cytophagales; family Cyclobacteriaceae; genus Algoriphagus; species Algoriphagus locisalis. The sequence continues at coordinate 154,156 of NZ_FPBF01000007.1, read as the reverse complement.
AACATGCTGATCCAAGGAATCTATCGGGTCGTCAGTAGAGCAGACCACTTCCACTTTCATCTGTGCCAAAAGACCCTGAGTAGAGTAGGAGTCCTGCTCCAAAATGGTATTGCAGTGCTTGTAAACCTCAGCGGCGTTTGACTCAGAAAGTAATTCGTCAAAACCAAAATATCGTTTCAGCTCTAGGTGAGACCAGTGATACAATGGGTTCCTAAGCGTATAGGGTAGTGTTTTGGCCCAGCTTTTAAATTTCTCTTCATCTGAGGCCTCTCCAGTGATAAATTTCTCATTGATGCCAAAGGTCCGCATCGCCCGCCATTTGTAGTGATCACCCGCCAACCAGATTTTTGATATATTCTCAAACTTTCGGTTAGCGTTAATTTCCGTGGGAGGTAAGTGATTATGGTAATCTATGATAGGTAAGTCCTTGGCATATTGATGGTAAAGGATTTTGGCAAAATCATTTTGCAAAAGGAAATCATCAGATAGAAATGAAGATTTCGTTGTTGAATAGGGCATCGGTTATTTAGGCTAATTTTCCACAACTTTTTAATGACTTAAAAATACCTCGAATCAGATGGAAATAGCTAATAAAATGCGGAAACGATTTCGAAATTATGCAGGCGGTGTTAACTTTATAAGCGCATTCATTTGTACTTTGCGCATATTTTACAACCCAATTTACCCTATGTACCATGGCTTCAGGAATTAGTTTAAAAGAATTAGCTGCGGAACTTAAACTTGCACCATCCACCGTTTCTCGGGCTTTGAATGATAGTTACGAAATATCAGAAGCGACGAAAAAGAAGGTGATTAGTATGGCTGAAAAGCTGAATTACCATGCCAACCCATTTGCACGGAGTTTGCGCGAAAATAAGAGTAAAACTATTGCTGTAATCATCCCGGAACGTATCAACAGTTTTTTTGCTCAGGTGATGGATGGTATAGAAGAAGTTGCGCAGGAACACGGCTATCATCTTTTGATTTATAATACCCATGAGGATTTGGAGAGGGAAATGAAAATTGTCAATTTATTGCTGAATGGAAGAGCGGATGCTATTGCCATGTCCGTGACAAGCCAAACCAAAGACTCATCACATTTGCAGAAATTACATAACAGAGGTCTTCCCATCATATTTTTTGATCGTGTCAGTCCGGAAATCCCAACTACGAAATTCATCACAAATGATTACGAAAGTACTTTTGAAGGGACAAAGCATCTGATTCAGCAGGGATGCAAAAAAATCGCTTTTCTTACGTTGGGGAAGGACTTATCTATCAGCAAGGAGCGGCAAAGGGGTTTTCAGGATGCTATCACAAGTGAAGGTTGGGAACTGCAACCTTCGATGATCGTACAATGCTGCCATGAGGAAGAGACTAATGTAAAGTTGATAGAGGAGTTGCTTTTATCTCCAAACAGACCAGATGGGATTTTATCTTCGGTGGAAAAATTAGCTTTTGCTACCTATCATGCAGTAAAAAGAACAGATTTGAGAATTCCATACGATTTGAAGTTGATTAGCTTTTCCAATGCATCGACAGCTAGTCTTCTAAACCCTGCATTGACAACGATCACCCAGCCAGCTTTGACCATAGGCTATGAGTGTGCGAAGTTGTTAATCAAAAAATTAACGAAGCCAAATCACTATGATTTAATAGATCAGGTGATTACTATCCCATCTAAAATCACGATTAGGGAGTCAACCTGTCAGGATTAGCTAGTCAGGGATTTATATTGTTAGATGCTACTTCAGCTTTGGAGTAGCTTTTTTTCTGAATGAAACAGTTAAAAAAAAGAAGACCAATTGATTCAATTGGCCTTCGTTAACTAGATTTTAATTTCTGATTACTCCTCCGTTTCTATGGTAGTAAGAGGAGGTATGTTGTTTTCAAAACCATAGTAACCCTCATTTTGATTGAGGTGACCTTTGGTATTTGAGTTGATGGCATTCTGAGGAATAGGCCACAGCACATGGTAAGGGCTAAGGGTGTAAGTATCACCATGTCTGGTGAATACACCTTTGTTGTAATAGTCCGTTACCTCCATGATTCTATCGTAGTAGAAGTTATCCTGAGAGAAATTTGACTCGCTATAAGATTTACCGTTGTAAGCTGTTTTTCCAGTCATTGCAAATATTCTGGCAATTCTAGTCAACTCAGTTTTCCTAGGTTCCTCGTAGTAGAGTTCTCTTGCCCTTTCGTCTAGAATTGTTCCGATATTGATATCACTAGCTGTGTAAGGAGCAGCACCTGCTCTAGTTCTCACTGCATTAATATCTTCTGCAGCACCGGCAAGATCGTCTAGCCAGAATTTAGCTTCAGCTCTCAACAAATAAGATTCTGCCAATCTGAAAATATACCAATCAGTCTGCCCTCCCTGAGGCTGTACACGAAGAGGATCTGGTACATAGAGTTTGTAATGTGGCCAAGAGAACCAACTCCTGATAGTATCAACTACAATAACTACTCCATCGGCGTTTCTAAATTCTAGATTTTCACCATAGTAAGGGTCTGTTCCGTTGATTCCAGGATTATTATATACTAGGTCTGTCATATTCATCCAGTTCCCGGGAGCATGTCTTAGGTCATTTTCATCATCCCAAATCATGCTTTGGTGATACCAAGTTCCTCTCAATCTTCTGATTCCTCTACCGAAGTTGCCAACTTGATCAATTGCTAAATTGGCTAAATCAGAAGTTCCTTTGTTTCCAGCCGGAGTGTTAATATTGGATCCCCAGAAAGGAACCGCATTTCTCATAGAAATGATACCTCCCGAACTTCCATCTACATTTACTCTATCCATTACCAAAAGGATGGCTTCAGTATTAGTATTTATGGATTTGTTTTCTGCTCGGTGAAGATCCCAAATCACATTTTTGGTAGGATCACCAGCATCCACTCCAAATCTATTCTGCATCAAGGCATATGGTCCTGAATCAATAAGTCTGTTTGCAACAGCAAGTGCATCCTGAAACTCACCAAGGGCAAGGTTGATTTTGATCAACAAATGTTGTAGAGCTCCTTTAGGAACTCTACCTCTGTCTATTGTCTCTGGCATCCATTCCTCACCCCAATCTAGGTCTTCTTTCATCTTTCTCAAAATCACCATTTTGTCTGTAGAAAAGAAGTCAAGTCTAGGAGTCACGATTTCTTCCAGGATTAGTGGAACATCACCGAATTGCTGGGTCAATCTATAGTAGCGTAGTGACCTATGAAAATAGGCGGTAGCGAGAATGTGGTTTCTTTCTGCCTCAGATTCATAATCCTGTGGCTGATCGATTCTGGAGACTACTGTGTTTGCATACTTAATACCTTTAAAACCTTCGTACCAATACCATCCTATACGGTTAGTATCAGTTGAATTAAGATTGGCATCTGGTGTTATAAGCAGGTTCATGTCCTGTGCTGGACCAGACTTATCTGTAGTGCCTTCTACAGCAACCTCCGAGAAAATATGTTCTGTAAGAATAGGGGAGCCATCACCGGTATATTCATGTCTCATATTTCTCTCACATGCTACTAAGGCTGCCCAGAGTCCACTTGCTTCGTTATAGGTGTTTTCAGGTGAGTAGAAAGATAGTGGTTGGGGTTCCAACCAGTCTTCGTTACAAGCTGAAGTGAAGGTTAGTACAAATCCCGTCAATAGGATCTTTATTGCGCGTGTATTACTTCTTATATTCATTTCAATGTTAATTTAGGCTTATAAAGTGACATCAATTCCAAGTGTGAAATATCTTGGGATAGGGCCTGAGTTCTCTGGATCCCAGAAGTCCCACTCAGGAGCATAGAACCCTACATTCCGTATGTTTCCGTACACACGTAAGTTTGTGATATTTGCTTTTTCAGTCAATTGTTTAGGGAAATTGTATCCCATTGAGATGTTTTCCATACGGACAAATGACTTCTTGCGGTAAACGCTAAAGCCACCTGCTCCACCTTCACTGGAGTTAAGTCTAGCCCATTCATTGTTAGGGTTTTCTTCTGTCCAGTATGGAGTTACGTAGGAACTTGTTCTATCCAAGAAACCATCTCTGTTTTTCATTTGATTGAAAGAGCCCGTGTGGCCTAGATAGGAGTAAACCATGAAGGAGATGTCGAAATTATTAAAAAGGGTAAATTCATTTCTTAAGCTCCATCGAAATCTAGGTGAAGTATATCCTTGGAATTGTCTATCTGCATTTGTGAATCTGCCATCTCCATCTACATCCTCTACTTTAAAATCTCCAGGTTTTACACCGTATTCAGCAGCAGCTTCTGCTTCATCTAATTGCCAAATTCCATCTGTTTTGTAGTTCCAGATTTGGTCTATTGCACGTCCAATGAACCAGCCATTGCTTGGATCATCAAGTTCTACTCCATTCTCATCCAAATCCCCATAAAGGCTTACGATTTCATTTCTGTTCAATTGGAAATTAGCCGTGGATCTCCAAGTGAAGTTACTTCGTTCAAAGTTTGTTGAGTTCAAAGTCAGTTCGAAACCTTTGTTATCAACTTGACCTAGGTTATCCCACACAAAGTTGAATCCAAGAAAATCCGGTAAGCTTCTCTGTACAAGCAAGTCCCTTGTGGACATTTTATACAGCTCTATTGTACCGGTTAATCTGGTCTTAAGGACAGAGAAATCTATACCTAAGTTGAAAGATTCTGTTCTTTCCCACTGAAGATTTTTGTTTTCCATTCGGTTGACATAGAGTTGGTTTACCAGATAAAGCTCTCCACTTGGTCTTTCATAGAAATACTTTCCTGTGCTCAAATCAGAAATAGCTACATATCTTCCAATATCCCGGTTACCATTGCTACCCCAGGAGAAACGCATTTTACCGAAATCCAACCAGTCTATATTGATGAAATTTTCGTCAGAAAACACCCATCCTACAGCTGCAGAATAGAAAAGCGCTCTAGGATTACTCTGTCCAAATGCTGAATAACCATCTCTTCTTACTGACAATGTAGTTGAATACTTGCCGTCATAAGAATAGATTAAGCGACCCATTAGTGCATCCCCTGTACTGTATTCGTCATTGCTGGAGATAATCGGATTGATACCACCACCCATGTTGTGGTAACCAAGTCTATCATGCGGTTCAAAGCCATTATTATTCATGGAATTATCCCAAGACTGGAATTTCTCCGCATTGATCAAGAAAGTCCCGTTGAAATCATGCTTCTCAGCAAAAGTCTTTTGCCAAGTCAAAATATTATCTATTTGCCAATAGTACTGTTTCTGATTTCTTCTATTAGCTACTCCGCCTTCTGCTGCCCAAGCTTCATGTGCGGCAGATCTATGGTAAAAACGCTCGTCATACTGGAAACGCGGGCTGAAATTTGTTCTGAAATTGAAGCCAAATGGAAGTTTAATAGATGCAAATAAAGTGGAATTGATAGAGAATCCTTTTTGATCTCGGTCTGTATGACTCATATCATAGAAGGGGTGTGTACCTCCGCTTTGTTCTTCATTTGGCCTCCACTTATAAGAGCCATCTTCATTATACTCTGATCCCCATGGAGATAACGTTCTATACAGACCCCAATTTGCGTACATAGGTGCTGGGTCATCATTAATTGGCACATGACTATCATCACTTAATGCAAACTGAGTATTCATCCCTACTGTAAGCCATTTGTTTACTTTGCCCTCAATGTTTACCCGACTTCTTATCGTCGAATATTCATCTCCAATAATGATACCTTCATTATTTAAGTAACCAAGAGACCAATAGTAATTGAAGTTTTCAGTTCTACCTGATAAACTCACAGTATAATCTTGCCTGAATCCAGTCTGGAATATTTTATCTCTCCAGTCCACAGATCTACCTGCTAAGTAATTCTCGATTTCTACAGGTTGCATATTAAGTCTCTGTAGCCAAACTGTTACTGGGTCACCAGCTGAACCATCATAAGCCATCCATTCTTCTATGGAAATATCACTTGGCAAAGTTCTAGGATCAGAGAATTCGTAAGGATCATATCCACCTGCATTGATACTTTTAAAAACATCTTCTCTCCAGCTGACAAATTCGTCAGGCCCATATACATCAGGGAAGGTCGCCATAGTAGCTAAACCGGAATTCACATTGAATTTGATGACAGGTTTCCCAAGTGTACCTTTTTTAGTAGTGATCAATATTACACCATTTGCTGCTTTTGCCCCAAATACTGCCGCAGCACTTGCATCTTTAAGCACTTCAAGGTTATCAATGTCATTTGGATTGATATCGGCAAGTTCACCGTAATAGATGGCCCCATCTAATACTAATAGGGGAGAATTTCCTGCATTCAAGGAGGTTTGTCCTCTGATTTCCAATGAACCTCCTCCTTTTGCTGAGGTGCTCATCCCTACATTCAGTCCGGCAGCATTTCCTCTAAGGATATCCTGCACTGAATTTGGGTTTTCATTTTCCAGTTTATTCGGATTCACAGATGATACAGCTCCGGTTACATCTCGCTTTTTGGCCGTACCGTATCCAATTACTACAACTTCCTCTAGATCGGAAGTATTTGGATTCATAACCAAGTCTATGACCGACTGATTTCCAACCTCCCTTTCAATAGGATCATATCCTATAAAGGAGAAAACTAAAATACCATCTCGTGGAGCATTTATGGAATATTTTCCATCAAGATCTGTGGTGGTGCCGGTTGTAGTTCCTTTGAGTAGGACCGTTACTCCCGGCAAAGGCATGTCTGTTTCATCTAAAACAGTTCCTGTGATTTGTACATCCTGAGCATGCGCCATTGAGACGCTTATGCAAAGGAAAAATACAATCAACCAGAGGTTTTTGTAAAGTTTGTACCGCATAAGTAGAGGGTTTATTGTTAATATTTAAATTGACTAAGGTGTTAATAATTTCGTTTAAGAAATATTAACGTTTCAATTTAAATGAATATGGAACAATCGCCCTAATAATTTCCATGATTTTAAACGCAATCGATTTCGGAGACTGTAGGGGCTGCTTTTAGCCGATGCTTGTAATTTGTAGCGTGATAAATAGTATATAAAATCTATTTTATCATGTATCCTGTGGTGTCATGTATTTCGTTCAATCGTTACAATTATGTAACATAATGAAATATGAAATTCTCCTTCTTAGAAATAAATGTGTTTCAAATAAGTATTGATTGTTTAATAAATAAGTCCTCATAAAAAAGTAGTTCCAGAAATTGATAAATATTAATTACACTTGTTGTGGGAGCAAACTAATTTAAACTAGCATTCACTAAATAAACAGCGGTAACAAAATATAAAAGAGCTATCCCGAATTTCGGAATAGCTCTTTACATATTATCTTTCGTTTAGTTTTGAATAACTTAATATCCTGGGTTTTGTGGGAAGGCACTTGCATTTCCTTCGGCACGGTCAATTTGATTCTGAGGAATAGGTCTCAAATTGTGGAATTCCTGTATGCCAGCCGCTCCTTGAGGATTATACATCTTCACTCGCTCCACTAAGATTCCCCATCTTTTCAGATCTAACCATCTAGTTTGTTCGCCGATCAGTTCCCGTGCACGCTCTTCGGTGATAAATTCGAAGGTCAACTCAGATTCAGAGATTTCCATTTCAGCTTCCTTGCCTGGAAATGCAGCTCTTCTTCTCACCACATTGATGTTCTCTGTAGCTAGGCCGGTTTTGCCTTGTCTAAACTGAGCCTCTGCCAAGAGTAGGTAGGAATCTGCTAATCTCATGGCGATGTAATCTCTACCGCCTTCGAACTGCGTTCTATCTACTCTTCCCGGATCTTTGTGCTTCTTCATAGGAGGGAATAACCGCTCTGTATAAAGCTCTGGGGTCAGGACTTGGTAGGGATACTTTGCTCTCTCAGCCTCAGACATATTGTAGCCAGGAAGCCAGATTGTGGTATCGCCCTGAGCAAATGTTACAGAGGCTTTAGACTTATCAAAGGTAGTGTTGAATGTGCCTGGGTTGTTAGATAGGAAATGATCCACATACGTATTTTTGTACCTAGAATCATTTACTCGGTCTGCAAAAATTGTATTCAACGTGTAATCAGTTGATTTATAACGCTTGAAAGGTCTTCCATTTTCGGTGTCCCGAATCATTCCTGGCTGCACATCGTATTCCATTAAGAAAAACACGTGTGCGTTATTTCCTCCACCATTGGTCAAAGGGTCTCGTGTATATTGAGTGGACCAGATCACTTCATTATTTATTTCATTTCCAAAGGCATGTACATCTCCAAAATCAGGAAGTAATTCAAAGCCATAATCACTTACCACATTCTGTAGGTTTGATTCTGCATTGGAAAAATCAGTAGATTCTGCTGCTTCAGAGGTGCCTTTAGTAAGATACACTCTTCCCAGCAGATGCTCTGCGGCAGGACGAGTTGCGCGGCCATAATCTGAAGATCTATTGGTAGCTTCTAAATTAGGAATCGCTTCTTCCAGATCATTGATAATAGCAGCATAGATTTGTGCAACAGAAGCTCTAGTTACCACTTTTGTAGGAATTGCTGTCTCTTCAAGTTGAAGATCTACACCTCCAAACAATTGTACAAGGATGAAGTAGTGATGTGCACGAATGAACTTTGCCTCAGCCACCCGCTGGTCAATAAGCTCTTGGGAGATTCCTGTCAAATTTACCGACCGGTCAATCACTGCATTACAAGTATTTATTCCTCTGTAAAATTCATCCCAAAGCTCACGTACGTGACCATTTTGTGAATCAAACTGATTGGTATAGAAATTCATGAATTTCCAGGAGCCATCCGCACCATTGGTAAAGATGTCCGTACCGAAAATGGTAAGGTTATTACCTCTTTCTGTACCATACCATGCTCGCATCGTACTGTAAGCAGCGTTGATGCCGTCATTCATACCTTTTGGCGTGTTCAGATAGTCGTTGCCAATAGGAGAAATAACGTCTTCATCAAGGAATCCATCACAGGATGCAGCGATGGAAAGTCCTAGGATAAGGGCTGAAGATTTTGCCCAGTATTTTATATTGTTTGCTAGTTTTTTCATGATTGATTAGAATTTAGCATTGATACCAAAAGTGTAAGAAGTGACAGCAGGGGATACGTTAGAATTGACTATACCTCCACCTACGCCTTGCTCACCATCAATAAAGACTTCTGGATCGATGCCTTTGTGCTCAGATCGATAATTAGCGAAGATAAATGGCTGTTGAATACTTGTGTAAATTCTAAGATTTGTCAAACCAATCTTCTTAGCTGCTTCTGGGCTGAAATTATACCCGAAGTTGATGTTTCTCACCTTAATGAATGTGCCATCAAAGTATTCCATAGAACTTGCGTATTTGGCACTTTCCTGATTCACATTTGGTCTAGGATACGCATTGGTAGGATTGTTTGGAGTCCAGTAATCGATATCCAAATTGTTATATCTACCAGCAAGTGAATTGTTTTGGGTATGGAACTGAGATCTAAGCATAGATCCAAATCTTCCATAAAGGAAAAATGATAAATCAAATCCTTTGAAATTAAATCTGTTCGTGAAACCCATTGCAAAATCGGCCACGGCAGATCCTAAGAATTGTCTATCAAGTGAGTTGATCACGCCATCTCCATTGAAATCTTCAATTTTGATTTCACCTGGAACACTACCAAAGGACTGAGCCTCATCCAATTCAGATGTTTGCCAGATTCCTATCTTTTTCAAATCATAAAACACCGTTAATGGTTGACCGATAAATCTTCCTGCGGAAATGTCATCACCATTTGGTAAGGAAATAATTTCTTCTGTGTTTTTGGTGAAAATGATATCAGAAGACCATACGAAACTTCCCTTTTCTATATTCAGAGTGGAAATCGTAAGTTCGACACCTCGGTTTTGAGTTTCTCCGATGTTGGTAGTAAAGCCGCCAAACCCAATTGAGTTAGGAAGTGGCTGAGGAGCGAGAAGATCACTAGTATTAGTGATGTAGTACTCTAATGAACCAAAAATTCTGCTGTTCCAAATCGCAAAATCCAATCCTAAATTGAGTGTGGTGGAGGTTTCCCATCTTAAATCAGGATTACCAATGGTATTTGGTCTATAACCAAAAGCTGCAGTATTATCATAAGCATAGCTTGTTCTACCTAGTAAGGCTTGGGTTTGATAAGGATTGATAGCCTGGTTACCTATAGACCCATAAGATGCTCTAAGCTTCAACTGATCAAAAGTTGATGAGTTTTGCATAAATGATTCAGAATGAATATTCCATCCTAGTGCAACCGATGGGAAGTATGCAAATCTATTGTTAGCTCCGAATCTAGAACTACCGTCAGCTCTAAGTGTAGCAGTAACAAGGTATTTGTTTTTGTAATCATAGTTTGCTCTACCCATGAAGGACATCAATGACCATTCAACAAGGTTTGTATTGGCTCCTGTTATCTGAGAGGCATCTCCCAACCTATGGAAAAGCTGGGATTCAGCAGGAATTCCTAACACAGAGATAGTTGACTGCTCAAATTTATCTCTTTGGACAGATTGAAGGGCAGTTACATTTAGGTTGTGAACTTCATTGAAAGTCTTTGTGTAGTTCAGAATATTTTCTAACGTATAATTGAATGTAAATCTATCATCTACACTACCTGTAGCAGCTCCACCACGTCGAGCATTAGTCTGTGAACCTGTAAACCTTCCATTTCTGCTGATGGTAAAATCTGGGCCAAATACCAATCTGTAGCTAAGTCCGGGAAGTATATCATATTGAGCAAAAATACTGTTGAAGATTCTATAGTTTTTGGTCAAGTCCATTTGCGCCCCTGGTACTATCTCAGCAAATGGATTGGTTCTTAATCCATCTTGCGTAGGGAGGAAGATTAGATTTCCTTCTTCATCATATGGCTTTCCAAGTGGATTTTCTGCAAGAGCTCCTCCAAGTGGGTTGAAGTTTTCCCCATTTCGCTCGCTGTATGAAACCAAGGTAGAGGTACCGAATTTGATGTTTTTAGTAATCTTATGATCAATATTCGCTCTAAAAGTATAGCGGGTATAATCTTGGTTGATAATAACCCCTTCATCTTTGAAGTAGTTACCGGATACGAAGAAGGTAGTTTTGTCACTACCACCACTTATACCCAACTGATAGCTTTGGATAGAACCGTTTCTCAAAAGTCCAGCAGGGTAATCTGTTGTTCTGCCTAAAGCGATACCTTCTAGTTCTACAGGTTCAAAAATAGATTCATCTATAGCTGGAGTAGTGGGACCCTCTGGGATTTCTCCACCAGCTCTTCGTGATTCTCTCTTGTATTCTGCGAATTCAGGTCCGTTGAAGACATCAATTCTCCCCAACTCCTTATTGATACCATAATAGGCATCCAGAGAAACGACTGTTTTGCCGACAGTTCCTCTCTTAGTAGTGATAAGCACTACACCATTGGAACCTCTAGATCCGTAAATAGCTGTAGCTGAGGCGTCTTTCAATACTTCCATGGATGTAATGTCCTGTGGGTTGATATCGTCAATTCCTCCAGCAAGTGGAATTCCATCAACTACATAAAGTGGCTCATTCGAAGCATTGAATGATCTTCTACCTCGGATCCTTACTTGAGGAGCAGATCCTGGTTTAGATCCTGGCTGCGTTACATCTACACCTGCTGCTCTACCTTGAAGTGCCTGACGTGCATCTGTGATGGGTAGTTCTTGGATTTCTTTAGAGCCTACGGAAGAAATTGCCCCAGTCAATTGACTCTTTTTTGCAGTTCCATATCCAACTACTACAACTTCCTCCAAGTCTGATAGATCTGGAGTAAGGTTTACATTGACTTCAGTTTGGTTTCCTAAGACTATCTCCGTAGGGTTATATCCAATGAAGGAGAAAACTAAGGTTCCATTTGGAGGACTAGAGATGGTGTACTTGCCATCTATATCCGAAGTGGTTCCTGTGGTTGTTCCTTTGACTAGGATAGTTGCGCCCGGAAGAGGTTGTCCTGTTTCATCATATACAGTACCTCTGATTTCGGCTTCTTGAGCCCAGCTATAGGAAGCGCTGAGCAACAAGAAAAGAACTACCCGCATGTACGAGTAAATTTTTGCTTTCATAGTAAATTGGGTTTGTTGTTGTAATAATTTGTTATTGGATCTTTTTTCAGAATTTTATCACAAAGCAATTGACGAAATCCGAAGTAAAATTTCCATTTTAAATATAGGACAATTGAATCTGGATTTTATGGGATTAAATTTCTATTTACGAAATCGATTGCGCAGATAAACGGTTCTATATCCTTTTATTTGGTAAAAAAGCGGGGGTGTTTTAAGTTTTGGAGGTGTTTTATTGCGCTATTATTGCTCAGGATACCTCAAAAAAATCACCTTACTCGAAAAGTTGTTCTTATATTTCTATGTGTTTTAATACTGTTTTTTTATATTTTTATTTCGTTATTTTTTTTATAAAAAAGAGCATCCTGTGCTGTCTTGGTTATATGATTTAAAGTTGCTTTTTTATAGGTTTTTTGCCCTAAAACACAATAGGCCAGTTTAGACTGGCCTATTGTGTTATTATATCTAAAGATGTTTGTTGAACATCTTATTTTGCTTTTTAATATAGTTAAATGAATATTAAACCTTTGGTGGCTCCCAACCCTTTTCATAGGCTCTGGTCCAGAGAGCAGCAGCTTTCTTAGAGTTTTTGATGTGGCCATTACTTGGATCACATATCAGGTTTTCACCGGTTCTGGAGCTGATGTTGGCCAAGTGGCAGAGCAGGGTACTTACGGCACCTTCTTCAATATTGGAATTTTGCTTTTCCAGACCTCGTATGGCATTGAAGAAATTGACGATGTGAATCGTACTCATATCTCCTCCTCCGCCAAGTGCGGTGCCTGCTTCATTTCCTCCAGAGAGATTGCTCTTTACTTCTTTGCCAGCTCTGTCAAATTGCTTGTAGCCACCCCGATCCACATATACTGAACCTTCTGTACCGTAGATGATTGTTCCTCGATCTGAACCATAGGTTTTGTAGCTATTTCTGCTTTTTCCGTCCCATTGGATTATTGATCCGTCTCCAAATTTGAATGTGGCATCCATGGTGTCGTACATGGTCCATCCGTCGTCCGCAAAATGTCTTTTTTCTGCTGTCACCAATACTTCGCTTGGATAGTCCACCTGAAGTGCCCAGCGGGCTACATCCAGTTCGTGGGTGGCGTTATTGCCGGTTTCGGCAGTTCCATAATCCCAACCATACCAGTGCCAGTTGTAATCCCAAGTATCGTGAGTATAGGCTCTTCTTGGAGCTGGGCCTTGGAACATATCCCAGTCTAAACCAGCAGGGGCAGGGGCAGCAACAGGATTTGGAACTGCGCCTCGGCTATTACTATAAAATGCTTTTGCCATAAATGCTTTGCCTATAGCTCCATTATGAATAGCTTCAATAATCTCACGGCTTTCTGGCGCAGAACGCTGCTGATTGCCCATTTGAACTACTTTATTGTATTTCTTTTGCAAAGCAATCAACAACTCACCTTCATGCGGATTGTGTGAGCAAGGTTTCTCCACATAGACATGTTTACCTCTTTCTAAAGCCAACCAAGTCCCAGGTGCATGCCAGTGATCTGGGGTCGCTATGATTAGGGTATCCACATCCTTGTCGTCCATCACTTTCATGACATTTTGCTCCAGTTTTGGTGCATAGTCTATATGCTTCGCAAAGTTTTTAGCAGCTTTTGGCATCTGTGACTCCATGGCATCGCAGAGGTACAAGAGATTCACATTGCTAGATTTGAGGCCGATCGGCTCGTAATATGCTCCAAGTCGTCTTCCCAATCCTGCTATCGCCACGTTTAATCGTTCATTCGCTCCGATAATATTAGCATAAGACTTTGCTGAAAATGCAGCGGAACCCAGGGCGGAAATTCCCATAGTAGCAGCAGCAGATTTTTTAATAAAGTCTCTTCGATTGTTCTTCATAGTTGATTTTGGGATTTTATTTTAAGGTCTTGATTTTGATGTTTTTGAAACTCACATCATCGCCATGATCCTGGAGGAGTATATGGCCTTCTTCGGCTTCGCCGAAATTTTCCCACTTTTCATACTTACTGATCGCTACTAGATCACGGTATTCTTGAGAGCCTCTTACGTATTCTACTACTTTCACACCATTCAAGTAATGCGCTACCTTGTTGTCAGGAGTGACAACTACACGGCCTTTATTCCATTCTCCTACAGGCTTGATGAATCTGGCATTTTTGTCAGCTTTGATCAAATCATAAAGTGAAGCCATAGTGCGGTTTCCGTCTCTTCCCATTTTTGCATCCGGGTGATTATCATCATCCAACACCTGATACTCAAGCCCAATAGCCGAACCTGTATTGCCTTCTGATAAAGTCACAAAATACTTTACCCCGGAATTAGCTCCTTCGGTCAGTTTGAATTCAAAAGCTAAATCAAAAGCTGCAAATTTTTCGGTAGTAACGATATCTCCAGCGTTCGCTGATTCTCGTCCATCAGATGCTGCAATGTTCAAAACTCCGTCTTTGACAGACCAGCCTGATTCTGGGAACGTTTCTTTATAGGCACCTTTCCAGCCATCAGCGTTTTGACCGTTGAAAAGTAGTTTCCAGCCATTTTCTTTTTCGTATTCTGTGAGGGCGTTTAAGCTGTTGTTTACTACGAAAATATCTTTCTCAAACGGCTTAGGTTCAAGGTTTTCTGTCTGGATTCTCACATTTTTAAATGAAGTCTTTCTGCCTGCATCTTCTGGTTTCTGAATGCTATGCACCTGTAAACCAATAAAACCAGTTTTATCCATATCATCAACTACATAAGCGACAGGCTGACCGTTGATCCAAGTTTTGATTTCATCGCCTATTGCCTCTATTCTGTAATGGTTGAATTCCCCCATTTTGAAAGCAGTCTTTGCTTCTGGATTTAGATCCAGCGGATATAGCCAACCTCTTCTTGCTTCGTCATATAGACCACCAGACCAAGCTCTTTCTGAAGGATCAGCTTCGATTTGATAGCCGTAAACTAGGCCTTTTCCATCTCTGGCTGCCGGGTCAAACTGCCCGCGGGTCATCACTCCTGAGTTACTCGATAGATGTTCGATTTTGAGATCTAGTTCCAATATATAATCGCCATAGTTTTCTTCAGTGATCAGAAATGTATTTGGAGATCCAGCTACTGCTGACCCTACAATAGTTCCATCCACGACTTCAAAAGTGGCAGTACCGGCTACAGGTTTCCATCCAGTCAGGTCTTTTCCGTTGAATAGATCAGTCCATCCATCTTCAGCTTTTTGTTCGGTAGCACAGCTTGCCAGCGTGATAGAAGTGAGTAAAACCGCAAATAAATTCCGGGTGTATTTCATAGTGTTGAGGTATTATTGTTCAGGTTAAAATTCAAGATTTAGTACCATTGCAGCAAGCAGTATATCCATTAAGTTACGCAATCGATTGCGATTTTTCCTGTCAAAAATTAATGAATTACCTGACTGAAAGGAAGAGTAGAATAGAATCCGCCTATGTTTCTTACTTTTGCGTATGCTTGATTTTAATCTCAAAGGAAAAGTTTTTGTCACCTGTAAGGATCGCTCTGTTTCTTACTTGGAAAAGGAAGTTCGTGAACTCGGTTTTGTGCCGGAATCTGTCACTCGGACAGGTGTGGAGCTTAGGGCTACTATGGAAGAATGCATGGACCTCAACCTATATTTGCGTACAGCTTCCCAGGTTCTCTACGAAATCAAATCTTTTTACCTGCGAAATGCAGATGATATCTACCGCCGGTTCAAAGCAATCCCTTGGGAGGATTACCTGGATGTGGATGGCTATTTTTCTGTAAATTCTGTAGCAGAAAATGAAAGCATAACTACTCCGCTGATCGTCAATGTAAAGGTGAAAGATGCGATTGTAGATCGTTTTCGTGAATTGAAAGGGCGAAGACCGGACTCCGGATCAGATTTTAATGGCTTGGTTTTTCAGGTTTACTGGAAGGAAACCCAATGCTCCGTTTATATCAATACTTCGGGGGATACGCTTGCTAAGCATGGCTACCGCAAGATTCCTGGTAAAGCGCCGATGATGGAAGCCTTGGCTGCGGCGACTATTTATGCGACAGAATGGAATACCCGAGTCCCGTTCATCAATCCTATGTGTGGTTCTGGTACCCTAGCCATTGAAGCGGCTTTGATGGCGACGAAGCGATACCCCGGGCTTTATCGAGATCACTATTCCTTTCAGCATATCCTCGGATACGATGAGCAGGCTTTTCTGGCTAAGAAAAAGAAACTGGAAAGTAAAATCATGGAACTTCCGGATCTTAAAATCATTGCCTCTGATATTTCACTTCAAGCGGTCTCATTTGCACAAGAAAATGCAATCACAGCTGGTGTGGACCACATGATCGAATTCCAGGTGTGTGATTTTGCGGAAACAGAGATTCCTGAGCGACCACGAGGTGTTATTATGTTCAACCCAGAATATGGCGAAAGGCTAGGGGAGAACGATGAATTGGAAATTACTTATAAGCGGATGGGAGACTTCCTAAAGCAAAAATGTGCAGGATACAGAGGGTATATTTTTACAGGAAACCTAGAGTTGGCTAAAAAAATAGGCCTAAAGGCGAGTCGTAGAATCGAGTTTTGGAATGGTACGATTGACTGTCGATTGCTGAAGTACGACTTGTACGAAGGGAAAAAAGAAGAGTAACCTAATTTGGGATATTTGACTTCGGATTTCGGATTTGTTCAGTTTACAATCCGAAATCCGAAATCATCAATCCGAAATTATTGATGTTCGTCTCTCAGCAAATCATTCACTGTCTTCACTGGATTAAAGGTGATCAGGGGCACTTCCACGAAGATGGTATTCCATCCTGACATAGCACCGTTCCAAAGCCCAGGCAGTTCAAGTGCCTTTAGTTCTTTTCCGTTTTTAGATTTCTCTGTAATAAATCCCGTCATCATATCACGGAACTCAAGCAAGTCAAAAGCCTCTCCTTTGAAATTTCTTGTAGCGCAGACCAAATCAACCGGATTGAAATGAGTAGCTGCATTGAAATGCGCTTTAGATGTCGGATCTTCCAAATCGATTTGGGCAGTTTCTAGGATTTGAAGGGATTGGGAACCATCATCTTCCATCACCCAGAATGGTCCGCCACCAGGTTCACCGGTGTTTTTTACCATTCCGCACACACGCATAGGTCTGTCTAGCTTAATTTTCAGAAAAGCAGCTTTAGCCTCAATCGAAAGGGTAGAGAAATCCTCTGGAAGTTTTGCGCCCAGATCATGTGTAAATACATGCTCGGCATGTCTTACTGATTGCTGGTCAACTAATTTATCGAGGTTCGACAATGCACCAAATACTTTCTCCTGTACCTCCAGAAGCAAGCCACCAATTGCCATTTTGTAGTTTTTGGTATCCTCTTTTAGGCGATCAGGAACCACATTATCCACGTTTTTGATAAAGATCAGATCGGCGGATACGTCGTTCAGATTTTCAAGCAAGGCACCGTGACCCGCTGGTCGGAAAAGAATACTTCCGTCTTCTTCAGTGAAGGGCGTATTATCTGTGTTTACGGCAATAGTATCGGTAGATTTTTTCTGTTGGGAATAGCTGATTTCGAAGTTGACCCCAAACTCTTTTTCTATTCCAGGAAGGATTTTATCTATCTCTGCTTTGAATTTGGAAGTGTGCTCTGGAGAAACTGTAAAGTGGATTTTTACAAGAGACCCTGTACCTACGGCATATTGAACGCCTTCGATCAGATGCTCATACGCAGGTGTCCTTCTTCCGTCCTGGTAGCGGTGAAATTTCAACAGTCCCTTTGGCAAATTGCCGTAGCCAAGTCCATCATCAAGGAGCAGTGCAGCCAAAATGCTCTTGTAATCTTTGGTGTCCAATGCGTGATTAATACTACTGCCCTGACTTTTCAATACTTCATCCAAATCTTCATAGAAAGAGAATTTCTCGATGTTATTCATGAATTTCTGAACAAAAGGAGATTTGCTGATGTCTCCATCTCCCTCCAGAAATGCAAAGAGATCTTTGAACATTCTGGATGCGGCTCCACTGGCAGGAACAAATTTTAAGACTTCTACTTTAGAGGCTTTTTCTGGGTAGGTCGTTAAAAAATGTCTTAACTCCTTGTCGCTCAAAACTTTTATTCCATTTCCAGGTGTGGCAGGGGCGGTAATGTTTAGAAATGGAAAGCCATTCTCGAAATGTTGTATTTGTTGTGCTACAGTGTCAGGGTTCATTCCCTGAGACAAAATCTTTGTTTTTAAGGCTGCGTCCATGGTTTTTGGGTTGTAAAAATGATAACTCAAGATAGCAGGCTAATTTACTTTGCTCAAACTTGAGCGCTACTTTTTGAGATTTATTTTCAAATCATCTTGCTAAATCCCCATCCTTTTCATGAATTCTTCTCGTTTGGAATTCGATATACTTACCTGCTTATCATTATTCATCACGATGTAGCCTCCTTCTGATTTGATAAATTTTTTAACCTCATCCAGATTGATCAGAAAACTATTGTGAACCCGCATGAAATTCATGTCAGCTAGGAGGGTTTCATATTCTTTGAGATTCTTGCTGACCACCAATTTGCGGTTGTCAGTCAAATGAAAGTCAGTGTAGGAGCCATTCGCTTCGCAAAAGCTGATATGATTGGCAGGGATAAATTCCATTCCTTCGGCAGTAGATAGACAAATCCTCCGGTTTTCAGGATTTGATATTTGAAAATTAGTAAGAAGATTCTCCAGCATATGCTGTCTGGACTCTGATGCTATCAGTGCATTTACTTTTTGAACTGCCGCTAACAATTCATCCAAGTCTATCGGTTTCAGAAGGTAGTCTATTGAACTGTATTTAATCGCTTTGATGGCATAGTGCTCAAAAGCCGTCGTGAATATCAAATGAAAATCCAGATGCTTCACCTGCTGGATCACGTCGAATCCGGTGCCTGTCTGAAGCTCAATATCCATAAAGACCAAGTTGGGACGCAAGGAAGAGATCTTTTCTATTGCTTCTTCTACATTGGAGGCCGTTTCTACTAGCTCCACCTGAGGACAGTACTCTGTCAAAAATGCTTTGAGGGTCTCCCTGCTATGGAATTCATCCTCTACGATGATCACTTGCAATGTTTTCATTGTTTTGGAATTTTGATACTGACTTTTGTTCCTTGTTCTAGATCTTCTATCTGTATGTAATATTCTGAAGAAGTCCATTTATTACCCAGCCGCAATCTTTCGTAGGTAAGGTTCATTCCTCGGGATGGTCTGTAGTTTGTCCCTTTCAGTGCTGCGGCGGCTTTTCTTCCTATTCCATTGTCTTCTACTTCGCAGAGGATGAATTCATTTTGATCGAAAAATCGTATTGTTAGTTTCTTTTCAGGAGACTTTTTCGTCATCAAACCATGTTTAATAGCATTTTCCACAAAAGGCTGCACAATCATCATTGGCACCTCTTCATAGCACAAATTGGAGTCTTTTGGTACGATGACTTCATATAAAAAAGCATGGTCAAATCGCAACGATTCCAGATCAAGGTAAACTTTCAAAAGCTCTATCTCTTTTTCTAAAGTGACATGCACATCCAGGGAGTTTTCCAAAACCTGACGTACAAACTTGCTGAACTTGGATAGGTATTTTAAAGCGGCCTCTTTTTGCCCGCTACTGATCAAATGTTGGATGGAGCTTAGGCTGTTGAAAATAAAGTGGGGATTGATTTGTGCCCGGAGTGCACCGAGTCTGGTCTGAAACGTTTCCCGCTCTGCTTCCCTTTTTTCTGTGCTAATAGTCTTGATTTTATAAGAAAGACCTAGCGCGAAAATGGTGCTCTCGATTGCGGATCCAGTGACCATATAGTCCAAATCCAATAAGAACATAGTCATCAATGCTCCCGTCGTGAAAACTATGGTGCCCGCAATGACGAAATACACCAGTTTTCCTCTATAAACTTTCCACAAGTAACCTACTCCGACAAAGGCAAAAGTAGCCATGAAATACCTTTGCCAATTCATCAGACTTGCCTGAAGAGAACTGTAGGGATTGGTGACGATGATCAGGCTAATGACCAAAAGAAAAGTAGAGAGTAAAACTATTATGCTTTTGACAATTCGATCAAATTTTGGCAAATGCAGAGGGATTTCTAGAAAGTGGCGGATAAAAAGCAGGTAGAAAATATTAATGCAAACCTGGGCAACAGTGGTGAGCCAGAAAAAGAAATGACTGTGTTCGTAACCGAAATTTGTAGCTAGGTAAGGGCTTATTCTGGAATAGTAAATTAGTTGGAACAAGAGAAAAAGACCATAATAAATGTATTGGCGCTCTTTCATATTGAAAAATAAAATCAAGTTGAACACCATCAGCACTGAGGCTACTCCCAAAAAGAAAAATGCCAAAACTTGACTTTTGAAGGACTTGATAGGTATATAATTGGAGAAAAGGTGGTGGTCTTCGGGAGTGCTGAAGGCAAAAGTTTTATTGGAAAGATTGGGAGTTGCTCTTAGAAACTCGGACAGCACATAAATCTTTGTCCCATCAATTAAATCTTTAACTGCCAGTGGAATATAAAATGGACTTTCCAGGTTAGTCCGTTGAAGCGCATTTTGTTCCAAGGTGCTGTAAACCAAGGGCAGGAGTACTCCATTTCTATCAATATAAACTGCCCCTTTTTCCACTCCATAGGGGTAAAAATAGATAGAATCGTGTCCAGAGATTTTGCTATGCTGATCTCTTAGATCGATTTCGAACCAATACTGAATGCCTGGTTTTGCAATTCCCAGATTTTCTGTTGATCCATACATGCCTCTACGACCAAAATCAACCGCCTCGTTGATTTTAATAACGGAGTCAATTTGAAGGACTTTTGGGTGTAAAGGCACTTGATGGATTATTGGTTTTTCTTGCGCAAGAATAGCATAGTCAAGCAAAAAGTAAAAAAGCAGAAAAATGTATAATGCCTTCATTTATGGGCTAGATTGGGAAAAATAAGTTTTACAGACTTTAAAGAACTACTCTTATCCTGGGCAGTCTTTTCTACTACCTCTGATCGTATTTCAAACGGTCGTATTTCATTTAATAAGCTCACATATTCTTGCCAAGGAGTTAAGCTTTTAAAATAGGTTGAAGTCGCTGCTTGATGATTCAAAGAGCTCAAATTATTGATCGTTACATTGAATTTAACTTCTGTTGCTGATATATGAAAACCTAATTCTATTTTAGAATTTCCATCTGATTTGGAAATATTTTCCTCTAATAAGTTTTCGATTAGGCTTTGGACTATAATAGCTGGGATTCTTGCCTGAGGGTGATTTTTTATGTTTCCTGATGAAATTTTGTAGATGAGTTTGTTTTCATATCGCAATTTCTGGAGCTGTAGATACCAATCTAGCATTTGTAGCTCTTCCTGTACTAATACTGATTCTTCGTGGATTTGACTCATGAAATAGCGCAGCAGCTTTCCGAAGATGCTTAAAAACCTCAAGGACTTGATTTTATCTTCCAGTAATATATAGTGCTGAATTGCATTCAGAGAATTGAATACAAAATGGGGGCTAAGCTGTGCAGAAAGCACTTCCATTTGGAGTCTGGTGGCCTTTTGTTTGATTTTCCATCGTTCCAATTCAGACTCTTTGATAGTTTCCAGTGCTCTAATATGTGCTATTCTCCCTGCGTAAATGGAAGCCACCGCAAGGAGTATTTTCAGGTGTTGATTGGTGAAGAAATCAGGCTGGGAGTTTTCACTGTCAATTACCCCAATCACCTTTCCCATAAGTAAGATAGGGACGGCAATTTCAGAAAGTCTGCAAACATCGTCTTTGATGTAGTTTGGTTCGAGCCTGGTATCAGCTATTAGTCTTGGAATCCCTGTGAATGCTACCTGTCCGGTTATGCCTTCTCCTATTTTTATTCTTAGGGGATTCAGTATTTTTTGGC
The DNA here is from genome assembly GCF_900116615.1 of Algoriphagus locisalis. GTDB lineage: Bacteria > Bacteroidota > Bacteroidia > Cytophagales > Cyclobacteriaceae > Algoriphagus > Algoriphagus locisalis. Next base: position 132,324 of record NZ_FPBF01000007.1, on the reverse strand, counting down.
CTTCTGGATTTTTGGGGCCAATGGCAGCTTTCTGCTCTAGGTATTTACCGGTACGATCTAACAAATAGACCACAGCATCTTCAAAATCAAGGATGGAAATACAATTTTTCACCATGTCCCAAAGGATTTCTTCCTCAGTTTCCAACTCGGTTATTGAATCGGAAAAGTGAAGTAGAATCTCTTCGATTTCAGCAGGACTGATAGGTGTTTTGCGATTTTTCACTAAGTAATTAATTTAAACTTTTGGTAAGAATTTTACCGGGACTAACAATTGAAATCTACTTATTCCACTTGTTAAAAAGTAAGACTATTAATGAATGGTGGTTTTCGATTGATGAAATTAGGTTTTCAATTGATAGTCTGATTTTTTTGGCTTAAAATCCCTTTAAATCAGTGTTTTATCAGATTTTTTCGGCTATCAATCAGAATCGTGTATTCATCAATCCGAATAGCTAATTCATCGATTTGGCAAAAATTATTGATTGGTCGGCTGCTAAGTTTGGAGTGTTCGAAGAGAAAAGCTCTTCAGTAAAAGCAACCAATTAAATTTTATAAAATCATGAAAAAGTATCTTTTTATTATCGGAGTGGGAGCCATGTTAATCAGCACATCATGTGATCCACAAAATGAAGAATCTTTATTTTCTGACGTAGATCAGGCAGTACTAGAAAGTAAGGAAGGCGACCCTAATGCAAGGTTAGGAAGAAACGATGGGTTTGCTCAGCAGAAGCTTGCCATTAATTATGAAGTTGCCGAAAAGGCCTATTATGCTGTGATGAGAGAATTACCGCCGGGTAAAGTTAAAGCCATCATGGCAGCAAGTGATGACCAAGCCTATGTATTGAAAAATGTGATCATATCCTCTATGAAAATTTTCGACGAAACAGTGATGGAAAATGGCAATAAAATGAGTGACTTAGCCAAAAGAAACCATGCTGCCTTGGCGGGAGATGAGCACGAAATAGAGTATGACCTGACTGCTGGAGCCTTGAGGGCTGCCGCTGGATACCTTAAAATTGGAGATATTAAAGGAGAATCCACAGATCATACTTATCCAGTGGCTGAAATTTTTGAATTGATAGGCAATGGAAAAGCTGGAAGAAAAGGTAACCCTTGGAATGATAGCATACCACCTGTAAAAGCACCGGAAGCTGCTGGCCTTGGTGAGTTTATTTTGGGTCTTAGTCCGAGAAATAGTGATCCTAAAAGTCTAAATGAAGGTCTAAACCAACTTGAAATTGATTCTGGAATGGATCCTGTGTTAGCAGCCCTTTTACTTCCTGCTATTCAAAAAGTACGTGAAGCCGCTAAGCCAAATCCTAAGTCAAGAGGAAAAGCAGACATTCTTATTGAAAGTTTATCGAATTATGGGCTAGATCCTGAGGCTGACTTAAGTGCCATGTATCAAATAGGCGGGATGGGAGCTATAGGCTTACTTGCAAGTGAGGATTATGACTCGGAAGGAGATGTGGATTGGGCTGCTCTCCAGTTAAATAGAAAGAAATTTGAATTTGAAATGTATCTACTGTGGGAAAAGTTCTGGGACAAACATCACACCGATCCAACTACAGGTAGGTAATTATTGAAAACTAATTAATTCAAAAAGCTCTGATTTTTCAGGGCTTTTTGAGTTCAAACCTAATTAAATCTGAAGGGCATTTTTGAGAAATCTGATCAATAGCTTGCTCTGACAGTTGCAAAACCCTTGGGTATCCTCCAGTGACCTGAGCATCTTTCATCAGAACGATCATTTTTCCTCCTGAAGTCAATTGCACGGTGCCTGGATACACGGGGGCAGTGAGCATTTCTGGGAGGGAATGTGGCAGCAATTCGGTGAGTTGAATTGCCATTCTGTTTTTATGACTGGAAACGCTGAAACTGTTTAATTGAATTTTTTTCTGAGTTTTCAGGTCTAGCAAGTCCCACTCTGGACCGGGATATACTTCAAGGCTCATATCCTGAGTCCAGCTAAAATCCCATCTGGGTTTTGCTGCGGTATATTTTGGGGTTTCAGAGTTGGAGAAAAAAGGAATTTGATCTCCTTTTTTTGAGTAAATATTTGCAGTGATTCCTTCCATCCAACTTCTGGAACCCAATACTTGCTCAGATTGAAATCCATTTTTAATCGCTAGATAAAGCACTGATCCTTCGTGAAATGCACCGATTTCCAATTGATCGTATGCTTGTATTTCAATAAGTCCGTAGCTTGAAATTGAATTTCCATTGAATTTGACTTCCGCTTTTGCTCCGGCAAGACAAATAAGGGTAGGAGAGTCAAATTGGATTTTCAGACCGGGCTGACATATCTCTAGCGCAGCATCACCTTTTTGGTTTTGCAGGAGGTGATTTGCCCAGCCGCAGGATCGCTGATCCAACGCTCCGGAAATTGGAACCCCATAAAAAGCAACCCCTGTTCTCCCGCTATCTTGAACGGAAGTTCCTGGCCCCGTTTTGAGGATTTTCAAATAGCCAATATCCCGGATCATCTGAAGTTGGGTTGTTGTGGATGCCTTTTCAAGCGCTCAAAGTCCTGACTACTGATAGGAGTAAATTCTATCCGCTCACCAACTTCCGCAAACACTGGAATTATTGACTTTGGATTGAAAAGCTCAATAGGAGTTTGCCCGATCAAATGCCATCCACCTGGACTTGAGGATGGGTAAATGCCAGTTTGTGAGCCGCCGATAGCTACTGAGCCAGCGGGGACTTCTCGATCAGGAACACTTTTTCTTGGGGTGAAAAGGGATTTTGGAAGGCCATTTAAGTACATGAATCCCGGTAGAAACCCATAAAAATGAAGTCGGTAAAGTGGTTGGGAATGCAAAGCTATCAACTCTTCAATGGCTATATTTTTTGCTTCAGCGAGAGATTGCAAGTCACGTCCGGTGTCTTTGGAATAGCAAACAGGGATTTGCCAGATTTTCTCCGGAAGAGGGATTTGAGCGTCTTCTGGCTTTACAGATGCTAGCCATTCTTTTATTACTGGAAAGTTCAACGAGTTGGAAAGCCTAAGAGAAAGGGTTTTAAAGCCCATCTTAACTTCAGATATCTCTGAATCAAATTCTTTTTTGATTTCCTCTCTCAAGCTAATTTGCTGTTGGAGTAGCTTGTCAGAGACTTCGTCTTCCCATTCAAATTCACAAATCAATGGGGAGATTTGCCGGAACTGGGGTTTCATGTCCAGAATTTTTTTCTGATGCTTGGCAAAAAGTCCTGTATGCCCGGATTGTCTCCATGGAAGCAAATTGTGTCAGCTTCGAAAGGTAGCTTTTTGCCCGAGTCAGAGAGCAAATAGCCATTTTCTATAAGCAATTTAAGCGGAGGTAAAATCTCACTTTCGGATATCAAATGTGAGCCAAATACAGATCTCGGAACGAGCTGGTAATTATCTAAATACCTTCTATCTCCAAAAACCTCTACTCGCTGATGCAAATTTTTTAGGTTTAGATACTTTTCCAACTGGGAGTGAGGCGGAGCAAATATCGGTGTATTTTGGAAATGATTAGCGATGAAATCCGTGAGACTGTCTGCCAATTCAGCGTCTTTAGCAGCTTCATTATATAAGGCACCATGGAATTTGATATGATCCATCTGGACTCCGGATTTCTCTGCCAATTGTTCAAATTTTAGTATTTGAATCAATATTGACTTTTTCAATTCCTTGTCTGAGATCTTCATAGTCTTCCTTCCAAAATTTTTTTGATCCGGATAGGAGGGATGAGCACCTACTTTTTTCTTGTATTTCACAGCCAACTCTAGGCTTTCAATGATCGAGTTCTCATCCCCAAAGTGACCTCCACATGCGATACTGGCTGTATCTATGAATTGAAAGATCTGTTCCTCGTTTGGCATGCCTTCACCTAAATCACAGTTTATTTCTGGCAGTTTCTTCATTATAAGGGGAAAAATTGAGTAAAGTCTAAAATACAAAATGTCAACTAAGGCATCGAATGTTTCCTATAACTTATTGTAATATTTAATCAATTCGTTGAGTTGCTTGTAGTCTAGCTTACCTTTTGTCAGCTTAAGATGATGAATAATTGCCAAAGCTTTCCTCATTCTGCTTTCGGGGTTTTTGACTTTGGTGACGGTATAGACCATCATACGCTGCTTTCCTGGGGTTAGCTTTTTGAAATAATCAGCTCCTTCCTCATCCTGATCCATCAGCACTTGGAGTTCCTCGGGCATTTCGTGGCCATATTCGCTGTGATCCCGATCAATTTTAACAGAGAAACCCTGCATTTCATCCAATTTGAAACGGCTTCGGAGTTCCTTATTGATCAGTACATACCAATAGTCCTTTGCCTTCATCAATGCCATATGGTATGGTCCTTCTTCATTTATCCAAATCAAAACCCGCCGATGCTTTTTATCCATCATTTGGGAGGAGATGTCATCAGGAATTGGAATGTGGTGTTGCCAATGGTTAAACTCGAATGCTGCTAATTTGCCTTGAAATGCTATCATTAAGATCCAACTTGGTTTGAGGAGATATGCTGATTTCTGTCCAAAGATTATTATAAAAAATCCTCTCAACTTTCAGGTTTGAGAGGATTAGAAATTTCTGACTGTTAAGTCTTAACCCGGGAGGTTGAAGGTGATCAAGAATGAGGTTCCTTTTCCGACTTCGCTTTTTACCCGAATAGCTCCTCCGTGACTTAGTATTATATTCTGCGTGTTGGTAAGCCCAAGCCCTGATCCGGTAGATTTACTGGTAAAAAAGGGCTCAAACAAGCGCTCTAGGTTTTCTTTTGGAATACCTTCACCATTATCCCTGATTTCAATTCTACATTGATTTTCCTTAATGGAAGTTTTCAATAGAAGTTTTCCGCCTTTCTCTGGGATAGCTTCTATTGCATTTACAATGAGATTTATCAATGCGATTTTTATCTTTTCTCCATCTACATTGATGTCGCAAATATCTGTTTGATAGTTTTTTTGGATAGTCACTCCTTTAAACTCAATTCGGTCATTGACATGCTCCAGGGCTTCGTCCAATAAGGTATTTATGGAGTGACTCTTTGAATCTAACTCTGTAAATCGTGTACTGTCCAACAACTGAGTAACCAGGTGGTTGATCCGGTCGCAATTCCTGCGGATTACGTCTATCAGATCACCGCTTTCTACCAGGACTGACTCAGGAAGCTCCATATGAAGCTGGTCAGCAGAAAGTAGAATGGTGGTAAGCGGGTTTTTTACCTCATGTGCCAAAAGCCTGGCTATTCGGCCGGTAGAGGAGAATTTCTTTAAATTGAGATCTTCTTCCTCTTTGGCTTTGATAGCGCTGAGATCTTTGATCAACACTTGATAGATACTTACATCCTGCTTCACAATACTGATCAGACTGTTGATGGAATGCCCGTGGTCAATGGTCAACAGGGATTCCATGTCATACATCTCCTGATTGTTGAAAAAGAAGTCATCAAGCTCTTGTCGGGAGGATTCTTCTGGAAGCAAATTTTTGAAATAAAAGCTTTTATCGGAGTTTGGATCGTAAGCTTTTGCACCAAATTTTTTCTGAAACGCCGGATTTACCTCCAAGATTTCGCCTTGGTCATCCATGAGCAGAAACGGATCCGTGGCCAGTTCGAAAATAGATCGGAATTTCACGGCTGCGCTCGCCAGTGACTCCATCAACTGCGCATCCCGAATGGCGTATCTGAGCGTTCTGTCCAGTGTCTGAGCGTCAAATTCACCTTTGACCAGATAATCCGAAACTCCCAGATTAAGCGCTTCTTTGTCGATGTTGCCAGTGCTCATACCAGTGAGCATTATTACTGGTGCGTGTTTTCTGACAACTTTTATTTCGCGGATTAGCTCCAATCCTGTGTCCTTGCCTAAGCGGTAATCGACTAAAAATAAGTCGAAGTTCTTGCCCAACTTTGGAATAGCCTCCTCCAAACTTGTAGCACCTTCCAGCTCGTAGGTAGTATCAGTGATTTTTTTGAGCAGACTAGAGGCCAGAATGAAATCATCCGGATCATCATCCACGTAGAGTATTTTTATTTTTTTTCCGCTAAACATAGTTCTCAATTAGTCGGGCAACAGGACCGTTTTAGACCAATAATTTTCAATTTCTTCAGTGACTTTGATTAATTCCTCGAATGACCCAGGCTTGGTGATATAGCTACTTGACCCCATTTTGTAGGTGGTTTGTATATCATCAATATTGCTTGAGGTAGTGAAAATAATGACTGGGATAGACTTTAGGTCTTCACTGCTTTTGATTTCAGCCAGTGCCTCTTTGCCTCCTTTTTTTGGCATATTGAGATCCAGGAGAATAATATCAGGCCGGGGGTATTTCAACAGATCGTTGTAAGGAGCTACCCGGCGCAGGTAATTCAAAAGCGCGTCGCCATCTTCTACACAGGTGACTTTTTCCTTTGGTAGTGTTCTCTCAAAGGCTTTTAAAATCAATAATTTATCATCTTCATCGTCTTCTGCGACTAGGATTTGGATGGGTTTCTCGAAGGACATGAGCATAAAGTCTTTGACGAATGAGGGTTAGATTCTGATGAAAAGATAAGTATGATTTTGATATATATAATGCACTCCTAATTATCTCGGAGATTACGACTTGTGAATGGTAGTATGATGTTAAAGGTGGCGCCACTTGAGGGGCTGCTGTCAGCATAAATTACCCCTCCGTTTTTCTCGATGATTTTGCGTGTGATCGAAAGACCTATGCCTGTTCCATCGTATTCTTTCTTTCCGTGTAACCTCTGGAAGATAGAAAAAATTCGTTCTGCATATTCTTTTTTAAATCCTATCCCATTGTCACTTACTTTGATCAAGTGATATTTTTGGTCAGTATCGAGTGTTGAAAATTTATTAATCAGAGCTGAACTAGCTTCCTCAGAAGTGATATTGATTTCTGGTTTTGTATCTGGTTTTGAGAATTTTAGGGAATTTGAAATCAAGTTTTGAAACACCTGACGATATTCTGTTTCTGCCCCATATACTTTTGGTAGTTTCCCTACTGTTATTTTTGCGTCTTTATCTTGAATTGCTACTTCCACATCTTCAAGCATTTCTGCGACGATTTTGGAGAGTTTTACTGCTTTTATTTTGTCATGCTCGATTTTACCTGCTCTGCTATATTCTAAAAGGTCAGTGATTAATCGCCTCATCCGAAGTGCAGCTGCTGTGATACGATTGAGATATAGATCTCCGTCTCCTTCCAATTTACCAGCATATTGTTCTTTGAGTAAGTCCGAAAATGCGGTGATTTTGCGAAGAGGTTCCTGCAGATCATGAGAAGCAACATAGGCGAATTGCTCCAGTTCTTTGTTCGAATTATCCAAGAGCTCTATCTGATCTTTTAGCTTTTCCTGGAATTTGGACCTTTCTGTATCCGCTGCTATTTGAGCTTTGTTGTATTGATAGATGGAAAAGAAGGTGACCAAACCAATGGTGATTGAAAAAACAGAAATAAGACCTACTATAAACGGAAGCGCGTTGATGTTATTTGTCAAGCTTTTAGTGCGATCCTGGAAAAGATTGTTTTCAACATCATTAATCCGTAAAACCACATTTTTGATCATTGTATAGCCGCTGAGCGCATTGTTGGCTTTAGACGGATCAAGAAAGCCTTCTAAATCTCCATGCTCCTTCATATAGGCAATGGTTGCATCAAAAGTTCTAACTCTGGCATTAATCAAGCCTCTGAGTTCTTCAAAATTATTTTGCTGTACGGCATTGTCCTCAGTTAGACCCTGTAGCTGAGACAATAACACATCCGCATCTATATTGGATTGGGAGTAGTTGGTTAAAAATTCTTCCTTACCGGTGATGACATACCCTCGGATATTACTTTCTCTTTCCAGAATACTTGAATACAATTCGTCCGTACGCTGTAGCACGTCGGAAGTATGCATGACTGCATTAGTATAATATTCTATCCTGCCAGCTGTCCAATAGGAAATGCCACTGCCAACTACAATCAGTATCAAGGTGACTATTGAATATATTTTTACTTGGCGGATGGAGGGGTTTTTATCATTTTCCATAGTGTTTTCCCTGATTTGGGGAATTTGTTACTCAGTAAAGCAAGGTTTTTTTAAAAGATTTCTTAAATATCTATTTTCAAAGGGTTATTTGGGCCAATAGGGGGCGATTTTATTTATTTAGGCTAAAAGGGCATACCAGTTGAGTTAGTAGGTATAAACTAATTAACCAACCTAAACAACAAAACTATGAGTTCTTTATTGTATTTCATCGCAGTCATTCTCCTTATCGGCTGGCTAGTCGGAGTATTTGCTTACAGCGTAGGAGGATTAATCCACATTCTTCTTGTTCTAGCTATAATTGCCGTAATCTTCCGTTTGATTTCAGGTCGCTCGGTATAGGGTAGAAATCAAAGCTTTCTAAAAGCTAATTAATATAAACCCTAATGGGCTTTTGTAGTTAGAAAAGAATAGAAGATGAATTTCAGGTTGATTGCAAAATCTAATTGCTCACAGTTCCAAAATTCATTATCTAGAATTAAAAATTCTTATAACCATTAAAATTATAAACATCATGACTAAATCAGCAGTAAATAAAACTCTTTGGCTAAGCGGATTGGTAACCGGAGCTTTAGTAGGGGCTTATCTATACAAAAACAAAGATGATTTTGGCCCACAAAAAGAGAAATTGAACAGCCTATTAGGTGATTTCCAAGGTATCCTAGGGGATATTAAGACAAAATTCCTAGAAGCAAAATCAGAAGGATTGGAAGCAACTAAGTCGGCGCTCCAATCAGCAAAAGATAAGGTAGAAAAAGTGAAGTGAAATAGGTTTAGAATTTGAAAGGGTGTGGCTCTTTGCCACACCTTTTCTTTCAGTATTCCCAATTTTACAGTTAATATTTAAAAACAATGAATTTAACCAGGGTTGAGGCGATTAGAAGAAGATGTGATGAATAAAAAACTAATACTAGTTATAGATGATGAGCCTGAGATAAGATCACTTTTGTCCAGATTTTTGGGTAGGAAAGGTTTTTCTGTTCTTGCTGCGGGCACACTTGTCGAAGGCCGACGATTGTTTGACCAATCTAAACCTCAATTAGTCTTCTTGGATGTCAACCTTCCTGATGGTAATGGATTAAATGAATTGAAATACATTAATTCTAGTGATTTCCAATCCAAAGTGATCATGATGAGCGCCTTTGATCATAATGAGGTGAAAATGGAAGCTATAGAAAATGGCGCCTTAGACTTCCTCAGTAAACCCTTTAACATTGCTCGATTGGATCAGGTAGTCCAGAGCCAGTTAGTGAACACCCCCAACACCAATTAAACCATGGCTAAAATACTAGTAATAGACGATAACATAGATATTTGTCAGCTTTTAGAAAGGTTTCTGACAAAGAAGGGCTACGATGTAGAAACTACTATTTCAGGAAAAAACGGTCTTGATATGGTCAAAAAGACCTTTTTTGACCTTATTTTTTGTGATTTCAAGCTGAGAGATATGGAAGGCAGAGATGTCTTGATGAAAGTAAGAGAAATTTCTCCCGGTACTCAAGTGGCAATAATCACGGGCTATGCAGATGTGAAAATTGCTGTAGAAGTAATCAAAAACGGTGCTTTTGACTATGTAACCAAACCGTTGATACCAGATGAAATCATCAACTTGATAGAACGAGCTCTGGCAGCTTCAAAAGCAAGTAAATCAAATACCGAAACTTTCTCAAAGGCAAACAACCTAAAGAAAGATTCAAACCAAAAGACTACAAAACCTGATAATAAATTCCTCAAAGGCTCTGGTGCCGAGTCAAAGAAACTTTATAAAGAAGTTGCTTTAGTCGCTCCGACCAGCCTCAGCGTGGTGATTTACGGTGAAAGTGGAGCAGGTAAGGAAAATATAGCGCGTACGATCCATGATCAGAGTGAGCGTGCAGGGAAGCCCTTCATTGCAGTTGACTGTGGTGCACTGACCAAAGAACTTGCGGGCAGTGAGCTCTGGGGGCATGAAAAAGGAGCTTTTACAGGCGCTCTTTCAGATAAACCTGGGCAGTTTGAATTAGCTGACGGAGGGACAATCTTTTTGGATGAGATCGCCAATTTATCTTATGAAACCCAGGTTGGTTTGCTGCGCTTAGTGCAGGAGCGAAAGCTGAGAAGAATAGGAGGAACCAAAGATAAATCCATTGATGTACGAATCTTAGTAGCGTCCAATGAGGATCTGCGCAAGGCAGTATCCGAAGGTAAATTCAGAGAGGATCTCTATTTTAGATTCAACGAATTCAGCATAACTGTTCCTCCTTTGAGGCATAGAACTGCTGATATCGAGGCATTTGCCTATCACTTCTTGGAGCTTTCTAATGCCGAACTGAATAAAAAGGTGTTTGGTTTTGACGAGCAAGTGATGGATGTGTTTAAAGAATATCCTTGGCCGGGCAACTTGAGAGAGATGCTGAATGTGATTCGAAGAGCAACTTTGTTGAGCGACGGCGGTAAAATGTCAGTTTCGGCTCTTCCGCCTGAATTAGTTTATTCTAAGAAATTTAACTTTTCTGACTCCGATTCTGATAGCAGTGATACCAAAACGCATAAGATGTCATTAAACCTTAAGGATGCAGCCGCTGAGGCTGAGGCTGAAGTACTGAAAAAGGTTTTGGAAGAAGTCAAGTACAACAGAACTCAAGCAGCAAAGCAATTGGGTATCGACCGGAAGACACTCTTCAATAAAATGAAGCAATACGATTTGTAGCGGAAAGTTGTATACATTCACCCACCAAGCCCGAGCCTCAGGTTCGGGCTTTTTAATGCCCTTAACTATCTATGCTTTAACCTAAAATCTCAGGCTAACATAGAATTTTTTGTCATCGTAAATCGCAGCCTTTACCTATTTTTCATGAGCCATTATTCAACAGATTGGGGAATTTTTTACGGGGCGTTTTCACATCTTCACAGAGCAGACCAGCAGCATTATGTATATAATCTTCGCTTGAAATGAAAATTATCAAAATACTATTGGTCTCCTTCAGTCTAAGACCTTTGTTCCTTTTGAAGCGCTGATCATGGCATGCGTCTTGGTTTAATAGAAGTATAATTTTAAACTTAAACTAAACCACACAATGAATACTCAAGATAAAGCAACACTCGGAAATCATTTGAAATTGGATAACAAAGCCATGAAAAATGTGTCAGATAAGATGAATGATCTACTTTCTGATTATCATGTCTTTTACCAAAATGTCAGAGGTTTTCATTGGAATGTAAAAGGTGAGAACTTTTTTGACTTGCATGAAAAATTTGAAGAGCTATACACTCAGTTGTATGAAAATATAGATGAGCTGGCAGAGCGAATCGTGACCATTGGTTTTAAGCCCCTTCATGCTTATTCAGATTATCTGAAAAATACGATCCATAAGGAAATCACGGATGTGTCAAATGGTGATGGATGTGTGAAGCACGTAATTGATGGATTGGGAAATCTGGCCCAATCTCATAGAAAAGCTGCAAAGTTGGCTGAAGAAGCTGATGATATAGCCACAGCAGATTTGTTGACGAGATTCGTAGGCGATCTGGAGAAGAGAATGTGGATGTTTACCATGTTTTCTAAATAATTCGTAAAAGTTTTAAACCCGAATGTAAAAGGCCGCAGCATGAGTTGCGGTCTTTTGTTTATTTGATGGATTTACGAAGAAGTTGTTGAAGGAAACAGCTAGTTTTTAAACCAGGCGGCTATACTTTTTCTTTCCTTAGTATGTGAGGGCTGAACCTCATGTTCCATTTCATCACTTCGGAAAAATACAATTCGGCCTCCAATAGGAGAGATGTTTTGGGTTTCGCCTGACTCAGGGTATAACGATAACTGCCCCCCATCCTCATCCTGCCAATCCTGATTTAGGTAAACGATAATTGAGAACTTTCTTCCTTTCTCACTCTTGAATTGGTCAATATGACGCTTGTAGAAACTCATTTTCTCATAATTCGAATAATGGCTTTCAAAGCTTTTGATGGAGGTGAAGCAGGTTTTATTCAGATGATCAATGAATTTTCCCACTTTTTTAAGATAAATGATTTCAAATGGATTGATACTACTCTCCTGAATCCAATTTATTTTATCACCTCTTATAGCATGATCCTGCTTAGTGATGGTCGCATTTCCGACTCCTGCACGTTTCATTTTTCCAGATTCTGCGAGATGTTGAATGGTGTCTCTTAGGCCGATTACGGTGCTAGGTAGTAGAAAGTCATTGCTACATCCATATTTATTATCAATGAGGCCCTGAATTAGCTCTTCGAATTGTTTTCGATCTTGAATCTCTTGTTCTTCCATGTTGTACTAGATTATTGATTAGCCAAGCACGTTGAGTTCCAAAATGAGCTGCCGAAAGTACACTAATAAAATGCTAATTCAATTTTATTTTGAAGTAATAAGTGGGGCAGTTTTTCTAAGGATTAAAGCGGGGGAAATCACTGAAAAATAATTTTGTTGGCACTTATTTTTTTCTTACGCAAATAAAAAGCGGCAGTGGATGCTGCCGCTTCAAAAAATAGGTTGAAAAGCTTAGTATTGAAAACAAAATTTCATATCTAACCTAGTGCCTTTTCGCAAAATTCAACGCATTTCTGAACTTCTTTTACAGCATCAGATCCCTCGGGTACCTGATACTCTAACTCTATGGTTGCTGGGAATTTATACTTGTTTTTTGCCATCAGATTTAAAAGTTCCGGGATGGGTGTATCGCCAGTTCCCCAGGGTAAGTTGCCTTTCCCATTTGCAGGTGTTTGTCTATCCTTAGTATGCATGCTGAGGATGTGACGATGTTGTTTTTCAATCAAAGGAATTAAGTCCGTATTTCCCGCTGCGATGTAATGACCAGCGTCCAGATTTAAGCCATTTCGTTTGCTTTGCGTCAGCGCAGTGTCCCAGAATGTAAAAGTCTCCTGCTCATGCCCGTGATAGCCAACAGACATCTTATGCTTTTCTCCCATTTTGCCTAGCCTGAGTGTATGTTCATCATTAGATGGATGCTCAAGGGTGACATGTGAAGCTCCCAGTGCTTTAGCGGCTGTCATTCCATAGGCGATTTCCTCATCCGATGCATTTCTTCCAAAAGCATTTGGCTTAAAGGCATAAATAGTTACTCCTGCATCCTTATACATTTTCCGCAGCTTCTCAAATGGAGCCGTTCCCACCTTATTTCTCCATGCTGCAACTTCTTTGGAATAGGCTTCAGTCTGTTGATTCAAATCTTCCAATTTGCTCTTTTCTTCAGTTGTAAGTTCATCACCTTTTCTCTGTTTAGCTCTTAGCGGGTACATTTCCTGCATATTCACTGGATTGCCAGGCTTGCCTGCAAAAGACTCAGCAGGATCCCCCATGAGTTCAATGGCAGAAAGCCCAGCGTCCAGCACATACTTAAGCGTGGCTTCGGCACTCTGATCGGGCATGGATCTGAATGAATAGGTGATGCAGCCTATTTGCACTCCATTGATCAAAGAGTTAGGTTTGTTGTAAGACTTGATCAGTGCGGGAGCGCCTTGAAGCCAAGACGGCGCCAAAGCTAGTCCACTTACTCCTAATGCCGATTTTATCAGGAATTCTCTTCTATTTTGCATGGTTTGTTGGGTTTCGTTGTTAAGTCAGTCTTCAAATTAGTATATACTTTCTCTTTTTTGGCGAAAAGTTTACGCCTAATTTTATTTTCATGCTGATTGGTCAAAAATCAGTATGGAAAGTGTTGCTGATGAACAATAGAGAGATGAACTACGGAGAGAAAAATATAGATGAACGAATAAAGCGAGGGGACTTCCGTACTGAGCTTCAGTTCATTACTTCCAGAAGCGGTGGGGCAGGAGGACAAAACGTCAACAAAGTGGAAACCAAAGTTCAGTTGAAATTTGATATTCCTAATTCCGCCCAGCTTAGTGAAGAAGAAAAGTCAATGCTGCTAGAAAAGCTGAGTTCTAAAACTGATCAGGAAGGAGTTCTCCAATTGCAATCCCAGGAAAAGCGCTCTCAAATTCAAAATAAGGAATTGGTTATCAGGAAGTTCGAGGATTTGCTTCGCAAAGCTTTTTTCAAGAAACGGGTAAGAAAAGCAACTAAGCCTTCCAAGGGAGCTATCGAAAAACGACTTAAAGCCAAGAAAAATCAGGCTGAAAAAAAATCAAATAGAAGTTGGAAAGAGTAGAAGGGAAGTAGTCACTTCATACAGTTTGGTTCAGTAACTAAACCTGTTTTGGTAAATCATGCTAGCGGTAATACCTATTAAAATTCTTTTATTAGAAGCGTGTAATTTTTGGTAGAATCTGGCTTGTAGATCTGAATAGGGTGATTTCCTCCTGGTGTTATGATTCGTAAAGAGTAAATCGGTTCTGTATTTAGGACTATTTCATTCTCATCCTGTCTATACAGAAGCTTATTGTTTCTTGCTGTTTTATCTAAAAAACTACCTGTACTATCGAACTGCCTAAGCTGTGCCGAATTGTCCCAAGAGTTTATCGATGGAAGCGTATCTTGCCAGCTATTCAATCCTTGGATTTCTTCTAACGAGGGCAGTGACAAATTGAAGTCGTATTTATTTGAGCTTATGGATTGAGAGAGCGCAGGTAAGGCTGTCGCCAAAGTGAATAAAAGGTAGGATAAAAACTTTTTCATTTCTATTGATTTATAAGAGGATATAAAATTACAACAATAGTTTACACATAGGCTAAGCAACGGGAATTCATAGATTTAGGTTTCAATCTGATTAGCTCCAGGTTTATGGTTCTGTGGTCATTTTCTGGGAAATGTCTTTTAATGCTTGATCCAGCTCTTCACCAGAGCTTTTGAGGTGGTTGATCAGCTCGGTCTTTTCGGAAGATGCCAAATCCACAGCCTTAACCAATTCGATGATGCCAAGGATTCTTGCCAATGGAGCCCGTACCAGATGAGATTGATCCGAGGCTAACTCCTGCAGATGTTTGTTTTTGGACTCCAGAGACTTCAAAAAATTCTCCTGTTCGGTGATGTTCTGGAAAGCCGCCAAGTAGCCAGTTAATTGGCCTTTTTTGTCTTTCAAGGCAATTCCATAGACTTTAATGATCGTCGTGTTCCCTTCTTTATTTTTTAGATGTTTTTTAACAATAAATCCGCCCTCAGCTTTTTTTTCTCTTATCACATTCATCTTATCCAGGTCATCCTCCAAATACTTTTCCGGCGTAAGGTCCAGGATATTTTTCCCAATTACTTCTTTAGCAGCGTAGCCTGTGATTTGCAAAACATTTGGACTGGCATAAGTGAAGTTTCCCGCTTTATCAATTTTTAGAATCCCAAGATTCGGGTTGGTAAACAGCAACTCCAACTCTTGTTTGCCTCCGTTGATTTGGTCGTATAGTCGCCTGATCAAATAGTAAAGCAGCATTCCAGATAGGAAAACGTATAGACAGCCCTTTATAAGTTGAAATCGAGACATCTCTTGGACATCATCGCTGAAGATGCTGTTAACCAGTACATCACTGAAGAATATCCAGCAGGCACCCACTATCATGTATATGAGTGTGATGGCCCAGGGTTTATTGATTAAGGAGGGTTTGATTTTGCTCATGAGATATCAACAGGAAGACTATAACTAGCATTAGGTTATAGATTATCGTGCTATAAACTCATCAATATAGTTATTATTTTTTGTCAAAAATGATTTTATCTTTTGTTGATTGACATATGGTAGTAGTAATAGTCCGAGAACACTTGATTTTGCCGATGATTATTTTATCAGAGAAGCTTGAATTAGTTCAAACTCTCCAAGACCTGCCTTATCAGCTCATTCTTGTCACCACCTGGAATCCGTCGAGCTACGATTACCAGCTTATTTTCCTGATCCAGTTAATCATGTTTTACCTGCTTTTTTAAGTTGAATTCTATTTTGATAAAACCGCAACAAATTGTTTCTATTTTTGTGAAGCTTGAAAATTTTAATTCCAGAACAGTCAGATTGTTCCAGAATATTTCAAACAAAGCAATCTTCGCTGAGTTAACACTGAATACCCTTACCAAAATTATTTTTGAAAGTTTTTATCAAATACAATCAGTACATGAAAGAGCAAAATGTCTATATAATTGGTGCCGGAATTGCAGGTTTGGTGGCAGCCATTGAACTTGAGAAGGCAGGTTTTTCACCGGTTATTTTGGAAGGGAGTGATAGCGTAGGAGGTAGGATAAAAACAGATTTAGTGGATGGTTTCCTTTTAGATCATGGATTTCAGGTGCTGTTGACAGCCTATCCTGAAGTGAAAAAATACCTAGATCTATCCGAATTAAACCTAAAGTATTTCGAACCTGGTGCGATAGTGTTTGGAGAGAAAGAAACATTTATTATCTCAGACCCCTTACGCAATCCACTCAAAGTGGTTAGCATGGCCTTTTCTCATGTAGGTACTTTCTTGGACAAAGTTAGAATGTTCAACCTTACCCAAATGCTCAAGAATAAGTCGATCGATGAAATTTTCAATGAGCCGTCTATGACTACCCATAAGTATTTGATTGACTATGGATTTTCAGATCAGATCATTACAAACTTCTTCAAGCCTTTTTTTCGCGGGATATTTTTGGAAAAGGATTTAAAAACCTCTTCTAGAATGTTTGAGTTTGTGTTTAAGATGTTTTCCCAGGGGCTGGGCGGGATTCCTGCAAAAGGAATGATAGAGGTTCCGAATATGCTTAGAAAGCAATTGAAGCGTACAGAATTCAGATTTAATACGAAAGTGTCCAGTTTACTGGGCCAGCAGATTCAGCTGGAGGATGGGCAGACCTTGGATGCTGATCGAATAATAGTCGCTACACAGCCTGATAAAATTATGAAGCAATTGCAAGGACAATTTGCCCCATCCAGATCAGTGATTACCCTGTATTTTTCCCTTCAAAAGTCATTTATGAATAGGGCTATGCTAGGTTTGGTTCCAGGAGATAATCACCTGATCAATAACTTGGTCTTTATGAGTGATGTATCATCAGCATATTCAACCAATGGAAGAGCCTTGTTGTCTGTTTCTGTTTTAAATTCTCATCTTAAAGAGAAGGAGTTGATTAAAGCAGTTCAAACTGAATTAGAAACCCTGTCAAGGATCAATGCGGAGTATTTCAAGTTTGTAAAGTCCTATTACATAGACTACGCTATTCCCACCGTTGAAGATATGAAGGGAACCATTCCATTCACCGAAACGAAGATTTCTGATCATGTTTTTCTTGCAGGGGATTACCTGCTAAATGGTTCGATCAACGCCGCAATGGCATCTGGACGCATAGCTGCAGAGGCTGTAGTTCATAGTTTTACGCCAGTTTATTGAGTTAAAAAATAAATGGGTTTGGGCTTGGTCAACCCTTACTTAATTCCCTTTCCGTCTCCTAAAGAGAATTTCCTTTATCTTCGCGGCATGGAAAATATACCTCCTTGTCCCGCCTGCAACTCGCCTTATGGCTATGAGTTAGATGAAAAGTTGATCTGCCCAGAATGTAGTTTTGAGTGGAAATACAATGATGTTGAGGAAGAAGTAGAAGAAGGACTCGTAGTCAAAGATTCTAATGGTGCTTTATTAGCAGATGGGGATTCAGTGACCATTATAAAAGACCTTCCGGTGAAAGGAGCTCCCAAACCAATTAAGGCTGGCACCAAAGTAAAAAGTATTCGTCTGGTAGAAGGAGATCACAATATCGACTGTAAGATCGATGGATTTGGCTCGATGGCACTGAAAAGTGAATTTGTGAAGAAAGCTTAGGGATTTCGGGTTTCGGAACTTTGATTTCGGATTTAATAGAAAAAAAGCCCAGTAATTTAACTCACATACAGTTCAATTACTGGACTTTCAAATTTTAAATTTCAAACTTCAAATTTTTCAATTTCCAATAGGCGTTTCATCCACTTTCACATCTCCAGCTACATACTGAAGTGCATCCAGGAAGTAGGCGAGGACCGCAGCATTTTCGAAGCTTTGGGCATTGTGGGAAGTGGAAATATACATCGCTCTTCCTTTGCCATCTTTTCTGATCCAGGACACATAAGTTTTACCTGAGGTTTTCTCCTGACCTTTTCTCTGGCCTTCGATTTCCGCATTGTTGAAGTAAGTCAGGGGATGAAAGTCCAATTCTTCGTAAGCATTCTTGTAGAAGTATGGCTCGTCCACATGATTGAATCCTTCTGCGGGAAGTGACTTGGTCAAGGGATGAGAAGGATCTTCAATTCTCACTTGGAAACCTTGCTGCTTGGTGTGGTAATCGAAGCTACCGCCTATAAGTTTGGAGAACTCCATGGAGTTGTTCAGCATGGTGTTTCCTCCATGTACCACGAGAATTCCTCCTCCTTTTTTCACGTATTGAATGATGTTGTTTTCCAGTTCGCTGGCTTTTTTCCAAACGGCTACACTATCCATAGAGGCGTCTTCACTGAAGACATCTACAAAGAGATTTCTGTAGTCACCCTTCGCATTGGTATTGTTGAAAACCACTGCGTCAAATTCTTTCAATTTGTCCTTTTCCATCATTGCGATGTCAGTGCTGCCAGTCACTTCAAAAGCACCACTTTTCTCCCCTAAGATTTCGATCATTGCCTGAGTGTGGGGATTTACCCAGTGCCAGAAGCCTGTGTGGAGTGAAAAAACCAGGATTTTCTTTTTCTTTTTGAATGGGAAATTGGCTTTTTCAGGAGCTAACTCCTCGATTTTGTCTTTCCATGCTTGATCCAACGGAATCTCTTTTGGGTTTTGGGCAAGGGCGAAATTGACAGAAGCTAGGAAAACGATTCCGTAGATAATAATCTTCTTCATGGGGTAATTGGATGAATGGGTTAGTCGATAATTTAGAATTCTATATCTTTAAAATTCGATCCCAATAACCTGAATTTTATATGATATTCAAAAGAATTTTCTGCTTACCAGCACTTTACCTATGTTTAATAGTGTCGGTTTACGCGCAAAAAGTATCCTTAAAAGAGACAACTAACGGAATTGATTTCGTGATTGATAATCAGCCTGTTTTGACCTATCAAACTGCTGTGGAAGACGTTCCTGAAGACGTGAAAAAAGATTTTGCAAAATCTGGGTTTATTCATCCATTAACTTCTCCATCCGGGCAAGTTCTCACTAGAATTCAGCCAAAGGACCATTATCACCACTATGGAATATGGGGTCCTTGGACCCGTGCGACCATCTCTGGACGCGAGGTTGACTTTTGGAATTTGGGTGACGGGAAGGGAAGAGTGGATTTTTCTCATGTGCTTTCCAAAAAAGAAGCAGGTGGAGCAGCAGAGCTAAATGTACGTCAGAATCATATCGACCTCAAGGCTCCAGATAACGAAAGAATTGCTATCGAAGAAGATCTTCGTATCAAAGTAAAGCCAGCGGACAAAGGGCGCTACATGGTAGATTATACAAGCACCATTGAAACCAAAATTCCGGGCGGGATTCTTCTGGATGATTACCGCTATGGTGGGGGAATCGGTTTCCGTGCGACTGATAAATGGGGAAAGGCTAACAGCACCATTCTCACTTCAGAGGGCGATGCGCGTAAAACTGCAGATGGCACCAATGCCCGATGGGTCATCGTACAAGGTGAAACTGAGGATGTCTCTGGAGAAAGCGGTATCTTGTTTTTGAGCCATAACACCAATAAAGCCTTTCCTGAACCCCTTCGCGTTTGGCCGGAAGACCAGTACAATGGAGAAGGAAATGTATTTATAGAATTTACTCCTATCCGTCATGAGTCCTGGGAACTGAAGCAAAATCAACGCTACGCGCTAAAATACCGAATGATTGTCTATGACGGTAAAATGACAAAAGAGGAAGCAGAAGCGTACTGGAGAGCGTTTGTTAAGTAACAGAAAAAAAAATCAGCAATGCTTTCAGTTCTAGTAGGTATGGAAGCTTTTGTTACCCAGAAAAACCAATACTTTACCTGCATAAACTATACCCGCATAAATAACCCTTATGAAGATGAAAAGAAGAGAATTCATTAAGAACAGCGCCCTTGCAAGTGCAGCGATAGGATTTCCTACGATAGTGCCAGCATCGGTTTTTGGAAAAAATGCTCCTAGCAATAAAATCAACATTGGACAAATAGGCTGTGGTAGAATTGCACGTGATCATGATTTGCCTGGCGTAATGCGTCATGAGGTAGCACGCGTAATCGCAGTTTCTGATTTGGATAGTAACCGTATGGCTGATGGCAAAAAGTTGGTGGAAGATTACTACACCAAGAAAATGGGATCAGCTTACCTGGATGTCAGGCAATATGGAGACTACAAAGAAATGCTTCAGAATAAGGATATTGATGCGATTGTAATCAGTACTCCAGATCACTGGCACTCTCAGCCGGCTATGGAAGCTTCTTTGGCGGGGAAGCATGTCTATGTACAAAAACCTACTTCTTTGACTATCCGAGAAGGTCGTCAGCTGGTTGATGCGGTCAAAAAATCGGGTACTGTTCTTCAGCTCGGTACCCAGCAGCGTTCAAGCGAGCAGTTTAGAATCGCTGCAGAATTGGTGAGAAATGGTAGAATCGGTAAGCTTCATACAGTTAAAGTAGGTTTGCCAGGCGATCCAGCTGGCCCAGAAGCGGATCCTATGCCAGTTCCTTCCAATTTGAACTATGACATGTGGCTAGGGTCAACCCCAGAAGTCCCTTACACAGAGATTGGTGTGCATCCGCAAAGAGGATACGGCCGTCCGGGATGGTTGAGGTTGGAGCAGTTCGGTGCGGGAATGATCACTGGATGGGGACAGCACCACTACGATTCTGCAGCTTGGGGAATGGACACGGAGCTTACAGGTCCACGATACATTCAGGCAGTGGCTGAGTTTCCTCAGTCTGGTCTGTGGAATGTGCATGGGGACTTTATGGCAAAAGCTGAATACGACAATGGCATCACCATGTACACCAGTGGTGGCTATCCAAACGGTATTCGTTACGAAGGTACGGAAGGATGGATCTGGGTTTCCAGAGGTAGCTATGTGGCTTCTGCATCTGATCCGGTGGCAAAAGGGAATAGTGCTAAAGCGCTGGATGCTTCAGATCCCAAAATTTTGCAATCAGTAATCGGCCCAGATGAGATTCAGTTGATCAGAAGTGATGAGCATCATGGCAACTGGCTGGGAGCTATTCAGGGAAATAATGAATTGCTTTCCCCGGTAGAAATCGGCCATCGTTCCTGTTCAGTATGTCTTGTGACGCACATCTCCATGAAGCTTGGAAGAAAACTGGAGTGGGATGCTGCTGCTGAAAAGTTTATCAATGATGATGAGGCAAATGCAATGTTGGAAAGACCGCAGCGTGCGCCTTATGGTACTAATTATGTGAAAGTTTAATTATAGAATATTTTGAAAAATACTGCTCTAGTAGCTTTGGCCGCAGGTATTTTGTTTTCCTGCGAAAATAAAGAAACTGTGACTGAAGCTCCTAAATCCACCGCTGAGATTACGATAATGTCCCTAGACCCGGGACATTTTCATGCCGGATTGATCCATAAATCCATGTATCCTCAGGTGGATTCTACAGTTTATGTGTTTGCACCGGAAGGAGCTGAGCTCAAGGATCATATGAATCGCCTTTCCGGCTACAACAACCGGGAAGAAAATCCAACCGCCTGGAGCTTGCAGGTAAGTACTGGTGATGATTATTTGGAACAAATGATCTCCACCAAGCCTGGCAATGTGATGATGGTGGCAGGGAAAAATGATCGTAAGATTGATTATATATCCACGGCTATTTCCAACGGGATCCATGTCTATGCGGACAAGCCGTTGGTGATCAATAAAGAAGGATTCAAGAAGCTGATCAATGCCTTTGAGGAGGCGGAGCAAAATGATTTGCTTCTCTATGACATCATGACCGAGCGCTTTGAAATCAGTACAATTTTGCAAAAAGAGCTTTCTATGGTTCCTGAGGTTTTCGGAGAATTAGAAAAAGGCTCACCTGAAAACCCAGCAATTACTAAGGAATCTGTTCACCATTTCTTCAAGTATGTTTCCGGAAACCCTCTGATTAGGCCGGATTGGTTCTTCGACACGGATGTAGAAGGGACAGGAATTGTGGACGTGACAACTCACTTAGTGGATTTGATCCAATGGGAGGCTTTTCCTGGCGTGACTTTGGATACTTCTGATGTGCAGATGCAGACTGCCAAACTTTGGGCAACGGAGATGGATTTGGAACAATTCAAGCAGGTTACAGGGAAGGAAGAGTTCTCTGATTTCTTGCAGAAAAATGTATCCGATGGGAAATTGAGTGTCAATAGCAACGGTGAGATGAACTACACCTTGAAGGGGGTTCATTCCAAAGTGAGTGTAATCTGGAATTTTCAAGCACCGGAAGGAGCGGCCGATACACATTATAGCATGATGCGTGGTAGCAAAGCCAATCTGATTATTCAACAAGGTGCAAATGAGAATTATGTAGCCACATTATATGTGGAGCTTCTGGATGGGCAGGATGAAGCGCTGGCTAGCTTGGTAAAAGAAAAACTTCAGGATCGCTTTCCAGGATTAGATCTAGAGAAAATCAGTGATGGAAAATACAAAGTGATCATCCCTGAGAAATACCATAATGGGCATGAAGCGCACTTTGCACAAGTTACAGAGAAGTATTTGGAGTATTTCACCAACAAAAATATGCCGGCATGGGAAGTGCCAAATATGATCGTGAAGTATTTCACTACCACAGAAGCTTTAGAAAAAGCTCAAGAAAACTAAGCATATCCTGAACAGTAACACCAATTAATAGGTTGGTTAGTTAATTATGGAATTAACTGATCAACCTATTACTGTTTCAAAACCTACCGTAGCAATTGCCGGAGCCGGTGGCTATGTGGGACGCTGGTTTATTCATCATTTCCGTCACAAATACAATATTATAGCCCTTAGCCGCAAGAAGGTAAAGGATAATCCTTATCCGGAAGTTACTTGGAAGCAGGTGGAACTTTATTCGATCTCCAGTACGACAGAAGTGCTTAGAAATGTAGATGTTGCTATTTATTTGGTTCATTCCATGAATGCATCTACTCGGCTAAATCAAGGTAGTTTTGAGGACACAGATCTCTTACTTGCAGATAATTTCAGTAGGGCTGCCCATCTTAATAAAGTAAAGCAAATCATCTATTTGGGAGGTCTTTTGCCTAAGGAGACAGGCGAGAAGTTGTCCCGGCATCTCAAAAGTCGCCTGGAAGTGGAGCAAACGCTTGGATCAAGATCTGCCAAATTAACAGCTATCCGTGCATCGATCATTGTTGGGCCGGGAGGATCGTCCTTTGATATGATCAAAAATTTGGTCAAGAACTTGCCCGTGCTGATGTGTCCTCAGTGGACAGAATCTCTTACCCAGCCTATTTCTTTGCGCGATACTCTTGATATTATTGATACCTGTGTAGGCAATGAAAATGTCTATGGGAAAGCTATCGAGATAGGAAATCCAGAAGTGATTTCCTACCGGAAAATGCTCGAATTAACCGCCGAGGAATTAGGCAAGAAGCGTTTGGTGTTTTCTGTCCCAGTATTTTCTTTAGGTCTCTCCAAACTTTGGGTAGGTTTTTTTGGTGAGTCGCCACCGCAATTGGTTTCGCCTTTGGTAGAAAGTCTCAGGCATACCTTGACCGTGTCAGAAGAGTTGAAGTTTCAGGAGAAAGCCATTGATTACCTGAGTTACAAAGAATCAGTTAGGGAGGCGTTGGATTCTACGATTGAGCTGCAAAATCCAACTTTTCATCCCCAGGATAAGGTCAAGAATACGGTTCGTAGTATTCAGCGTATGGCAAACCCTCAGGGAGATACTGCCACTTGGGTGGCTCAGCGCTATAATATTTGGCTACCTACCTTCTTTAAGTTTTGGATCAATGGGAAAATGCTGGAAAGTGGTGAAATTGTATTTTACCTGCTTTGGACGAAGAAGCCCATGTTGGAATTGACCTTAATTCCAGATCGAAGCGAGGTGAATCGACAGCTATTCTATATTTCAGGTGGATGGCTGGTGAAAAGATTTGACCATGGATGGTTAGAGTTTCGGGGAGTTCTGGACAATCGCTATATTATATCCGCTATTCACGAGTTTGTTCCTAGATTGCCTTGGTTGATTTATGTAAACACCCAAGCGCGGATTCACCTGTGGGTGATGAATCGGTTTAAGAAATATTTAGCAAATAGATTGAATTAATTTTCCTGAGATTTACTTGATAATAGACTCAAACAAACGATTAAAATTTTTATACGATGAAACATTTAAGTTTTAAAAACGGAGATAAACTTCCGATCCTAGGTTTAGGAACATGGAAAAGCAAGCCGGGGGAAGTTTCTCAGGCAGTTTATTGGGCTATTGAGGCAGGCTATAGACATATAGATTGTGCGGCTGTTTACCAAAATGAAAATGAAGTAGGAGAGGGAATTGCCAAGGCAATTTCCGAAGGATTGGTAAAGCGAGAGGAGCTATTTGTCACTTCCAAGCTTTGGAACAATTCCCATAAAAAAGATCAGGTGTTGCCAGCTTTACAGAAATCACTTTCTGACCTCAAGCTGGACTATGTTGATTTGTATCTGGTTCACTGGCCAATTGCTTTTAAGGCTGGTGTAGGCTTTCCGAAGGAAAGAGATGACTTTTATACCTATGAGGAAGTCTCTATCTCGGAGACTTGGGAAGCCATGCAAAAAGTAAAGGAACAAGGTTTTGCAAAACACATAGGTGTTTCAAATTTCAATCAGAATAAGTTGAATGAAATTCTCGAAGTGGGCGGACAGCAGCCAGAAATGAATCAAGTGGAGATGCAACCCTATCTACCGCAGGAAGGGTTGGTGGATTTTTGCACGGAGCATGGAATCTTGATGACTGCTTATTCACCGCTGGGATCTCCTGATTCCCGGGCAGAAAGGCATGAAAATGACCCTAAATTATTGGAAGACCCTGTCATCAAAGAGATTGCTAACAAACATAAAGTGGGCGCTGGACAGATCCTGATTGCCTGGTCTATCGCCAGAGAAATTGCCGTTATACCTAAGTCTGTGAATCAGGAGCGAATCATTGGTAATTTGGCCGCCGCCAAAATCAGCCTGGATGATCACGACATGATGGAACTTCGGGATATAGGAATCAGCCATAGATTTATTGACGGTTCCTTTTTCACAGGGGACAACAGTCCATATGAATCATCTGACTTATTTGATCCGGCTTAAGGATTAAGTTTTAGAAGTAAAAAAGGCTACTGGATTTGATCCAATAGCCTTTTTGTTTGATTTGCCAATTTACTAATAAGAATAACAGATTTTTAGCCAGTAAGGAGTCTAAAGCAATATAGGATATGTTAAACTATTGAATTGAGGCCGCTTCGGTCATCTGTCTCCCAACAAGATTAGCAAAGGATTTAGGTAACTGGCATCATTTCGAATAACCATAAAACCTAATCTTCAACTTCTAAAGCTTCGAGAATATCCGCCAACTCATCAAAGTCCTTAAGACCCGGTTTGATTTCATCTCCTCCAGTGAGAGAGATACCATAGAGATTCAACTCTTCGATCAGTTCCTGCACATTTTCGGCAGAAATACCCGCGCTTAAAATCACCCGGCAATGCTCACTTATTAGTTTTATTCCCTTTTTATCCTCTTCATTCAGCTCTTCATGAATAGAAGTGATATGGAAAATAATTCCAGATTCATTGAGTTTCTCAGCTACTTCGAGTTCAATATGACGAACCTCTTCTAAATCCATTTTATAAATCAAGCCAAAACCCTTGCCTTCCAGCGCTACCAAAGGCTCTATTCTATCGTGCTCGATCCACTTTACAGTTGGATAGCTATCTAAGGTGCTTAAGACTTGCTCTGAATCGTAGCTTAGAAATTCTCCGACGAACTCCAGACCGGAAACCCAGCCCGTAATTTCGCTGAATTGAGTAGCTGTGATATATTTATCTGATTCTGCTTCCAGAGAAAAACCCAGTAAGTCCACATACATACCGGAGCAATATCGGGCATCAGAAAGGTTTGTGATGCCACTTATTTTTACAAAAGTGCTTAAAGCCATGGTTGAAATTTTGAAGCCGCTAAGTTAAACAGGATGATTGGCTAGAAAAAAGTATTTCGAAACTGTATGCATCTGGACTTAGACTATCTTTAGGAAAATCCTAGTATTTTTAGTCATTGAATAGTGTCAAATGAAAAGAAAGCTACCTCTTATAATATTTATTTTACTTGTGCTTTTTGCTTCTTGTGATAGAGAAATAGAAGAGCCGAAGAGTAACTTGGGCTTTGATTTTCAGCCATTGGAGGTAGGATTGTTTTGGATTTATGAAGTGGGTCAAACCATCTATTTTGGTGAAAATGATTTTGAACAAGAGACATTTTTCTACAGGGATCGGATTAGGAGCTTTTATATTAATGCAGAAGGAGAGCAGGTTTTTATTGTGAATCGCTCCAAATCCTCAGATCAGTCGAGTTGGAGTTCCCTAGTAGAATACACACTCATTCAGCGAGATCTAGCATTGGTTCGCACGATTGATAACCAACCCTTGGTTACCTTGGTTTTCCCTCCTAAAGACGGAGCAATATGGAATGGCAACATCTACAGAGATGATGTGGCCGATGATTTTGAATTAATTTCTTCGGGAAATTCTATTCGTGTCAATCAGGAGGCAAGTGACGATGAGGTGACGTATAGAGATATCCGATATGAGTTATATGAACAAGGAATAGGCATGGTGGAAAAGTACGATGAAGTATTGACGTACTGTTCCAGAAATGATTGCCTGGGTGATATGCTGATTGATTCAGGGTCTAAAGTTCACATGAAATTGAGCGATTATGGAAAAAATTAAATTTTTAGCTTTTGTGTTACTGGGAATGCTTTTATCTGGCAGTATAGCTGCTCAGGATCGCTATGCAGTATTTTATAAGTACAAACCGCAAGAGAGTCTTTCTCTAGAAAGACCAGATGAGTTTCTTTCGGCAAAAGCTTTAGCCCGGAGAGTTAAAGAAGGCGTTGCGCCGGATAGTTTGGACCTTCCTGTTGCTCAGAAATATGTGGATGCGGTTTACGAAAAGTCCAATTATATCCTTTATTCCAGCAAATGGTTTAATGCTACTTTATTGGTAACAGACGCTACTCAAGTCAAGGAATTGGAAGCACTGCCGTTTGTAGATAGAGTAGAGTTGGTAGGAAGGGGATTTATCCCAAGTCCAAATGCACGGGTTGGGAAAAGAATTTTTGCCTCAGTTACTAATAGATTTTGTCCTCCAGAAGCAGGAAGCGCTAGAGTATTAACGACAAATGAAGAGACCTACGATTTTCAGAATAACTTATTGGGTATAGATATCATGCATGGAGAAGGCTTCACTGGCAAAGGAATTACTATTGCTGTATTTGATGCCGGATTCCCTGGTGCTCAAACGGCAAGTTCTTTGGCACACCTTCAAACCAACGGGCAAATAATCGCAACAAGGGATTTTGTGCGACCGTGGAATGAAGATGTATATTCTGATAATCAACATGGTACGAATGTATTGTCCCTTATTGCCTCCAACGAGCCAGGTAAACTAGTTGCTGGGGCTCCTGATGCAGATTATATCCTATCCATGACTGAGGAAATTGCTACCGAATATTGGGTGGAAGAATACAACTGGGTGAGAGCTGCTGAATATGCAGACAGCTTAGGAACAGATATAATCAGCAGCTCTGTGGGTTATTGGGATTTTGATGATCCTGAGATGAACTATACACTAGAAGAGTTGGATGGGGAAACGACCATTATAGCACGAGGGGCAAGCATAGCTGCAAGTAAGGGGGTTCTAGTTGTCAATAGCTCCGGGAATTACGGGCCAGGAGAATCTACATTAACTTCTCCTTCAGATGCAAAAGGAATTCTAGCGATAGGTTCGGTAAATAAAGAATTGAATGTTGCTAATTCAAGTTCACGGGGACCTACTGGCGATGGAAGAATAAAGCCAGAATTAGCGGCGTTGGGACAGGGAGCTGCTTTGATTCGCTCAGATGGCAGTCAAGGCTTTTCGAATGGCACTTCTTTTTCTGCCCCTCAGATTACTGCATTGGCGGCTGGACTCTGGGAAGCCAAACCAGAATGGAAAAAGGATCAATTGATTGAGGCCTTATTGAATAGTGGAACGCAGGCAGATGAACCAGATAATATATTAGGTTATGGCATTCCTAATTTCTTTCGAGCTTACTATGGAGAGATTCTCGCCGTGGAGGATAATGAAGAGACTTTGGCTTGGAGCGTGTATCCTAATCCTGTAATTGGTGATCAATTAAATATCTATTTCGGAAATAGTCTGCATGCAGAGTTTACCCTAATTGATCTAAATGGTCGAGCTCTGGAAAATGAAACTTTGAATAGAGCAAGTCCTAAAGAACCTTTCCAAATCTTACTTCAAGGAGTGAAACCAGGGTTCTATGTGATTCAGATGCAAGACGGAGCTTTGATCAAACAAAGCAAATTAATCAGACAATAGCTCTTTACACATTCATCCTAACTTTGCCTCTTTTAACACCACTAAAAACAAACAAATGTCCTTACTAATTGCCCCATCTATCTTAGCAGCTGATTTCTCAAATCTCCAACGAGAAGTAGAAATGCTGAATACCTCGGCTGCGGACTACATACACGTGGATATTATGGATGGTGTATTTGTTCCCAATATTTCATTTGGTATTCCGGTGATAGAAGCGATACAGCGTCATGCCCAGAAACCATTGGATGTGCATTTGATGATAGTAAATCCGGATAATTATCTGGAAGCTTTTAAAAATGCTGGAGCAGCTGTGATTTCAGTTCATTATGAAGCCTGCACTCATTTGCATAGAACACTCCAGGCTATTCATAGCCTAGGGGCAAAAGCCGGAGTTGCCATCAATCCTCATACTCCGGTGGAGTTACTTTCAGATGTAATTCAGGATGTGGATTTAGTCTGTATGATGTCAGTTAATCCGGGATTTGGCGGACAGAAGTTTATTGAAAACACGTATTCGAAGGTGTCCCGGCTGAAGGATTTAATTTTGGCTAAAGGAGCAGCAACTAAAATTGAGATTGATGGGGGAGTCAACCTCGATAATGCACCGAAATTGCTTGCCGCAGGAGCTGATGTATTAGTTGCAGGAAGTTTTGTATTCAATTCAGCTGATCCAATCCAAACCATCAATCAACTAAAGAGCATTGAAGTAGTTTGAAATTCTGACAAGCCATTTATCATAAAAAATCTTAAAAAGTGGCCGTAAATCTTGAATTTTTGGGATCTGAGTTTTTTATTGAGGATTATACAGAAATTAAAATCACAATGTTTATGAAAAAAGTACTGTTGTTTGGAGCGTTTTTCGCATGTTTTGCAATGTCAGGATTTGCGCAGGAAGCGACGGAGGAAGTGACTACTGAGGAACTTACGAAGTTTGCAAATATGGAAGTTGAGTTTGATGAATTCCGTATTTCATTGACTGAGAAAATGAAATCAATGATTCAAGACAATGAAATTTTCCAAGGAGGAGCTCGGTACAATGAGATCAAGGCTGCCTGGGGTGATGAAGCTAAGATGACCGAAGCTGAAATAACTGATGAGGAGAAGGCTGCTTATGAAGAGGTTCAAGCTTTTTTAGATTCTCAACAGGATGTTATGAGAGAATATAAAACTGATCTTATCATGAACGATTCTATTCTAGGCGCATCTATCTATAATAAGGTAAATGGTGCTGTGAAAGAAGATCCTGCATTAAAAGAGAAACTTGATACGATGATTGCTGAAATGAAAGCAAAGCAGGAAGCTGAAAAAGAAGACGCCGAAGATACTGAAAAGCCAACTGACGGAAAATAAGAATTTATTGAAGTTAATATGAAGATGCCTCCTGATTGGGAGGCATTTTTTTTTAATTTCACACCAAGAGTCACAAGCCTTCGTTTAGATAGATATGAATTTCAAAAAGCTACACTTCTCCTTTATACTTTGTTTTTTATTTACAACTGTCTTAGCGCAGGAAGAAGATATTTTCGGGATTTCTCAAAAAGCTAAAAACCCTAAAAGTGAGTCTGGATTGGGAAATATTACCCGAAATGTGCTGGAAGCTTTCAGTCTTGAGATTTCAGGTGGAGGTGCCTATCAGCAGTTTGGAACCAGCTTTTATTCGGCCAATACGAATCTCTATCCATTCTCCAGGTTTCAGAATTTAGATGGGGATCCGCTGGATATTTCCGAGGAAAACCCATTGGAGATGAAAGGAGGAGATTGGGTGTTTCCCAATTGGAATGGAGGGATAAGAGTCAACCTTTTTAATCTACTTACGATCGGAGGAGGTTTTGGGCAGGAGTGGGGCAATTTGGCGCCGATGCAGGGTGGAGATTACCAGTTTGATTTCGAAGGTGCTACCTATCAAGTCAATAAATTGTATGGAACAGTCGGTTTGGTTCTCTATGATGCTAATAGACGTAGAGCATTTCTGAATTGGAGGTATAGAAATTATTCTTCTTCCAATCTGTACATGCAGTCTGAGCTTAGACAGCGCGCAAGACAGAATTACCCATGGAGGTTTATAGCTGAGGCTGAGTTTGGCAAACTAGACCTAAAGAAGTCTTACGATCCGGCTTTGGCTGCAGGAGGTGCATATGAGCCGAGATTGGCTGTTTCGGATAAAAATTACTATGGAATAGGTCTTAGAATAGAGCGGGACTTCTCCGAATACACCAAAATGTTTGTCAAAGGCGGAGCTGATTTCCGTAGTTTTACCTACGCTGCTTCTGATTTTTCTGAATTTCAAGACCTCGAGCAAAAGGTTTATGCCATGCAAGTTGGCTTGGCAGTTCGTTTCCCGGGCACTAAGCGTTGCAAAATCGGCGGCTGTGGCGTAGTGATGAAGCATATGCACAACGGGATCGAGTATAGAGGAAGTGGTATTTTCAATTTTCAGGACCGTAAAGTAGGACAGTGGTATTAAAGTCCATATAATCGACTTTGCTGTTTACAATCTCTTTTCAAAACCATTCTGTTTTTACTATCTTGCAGGCTTAATCGACCCCGTGAATAGCATTATATGGCTCAAGGAGAAAACGAGAACATCATACCCATTAACATTGAAGAGGAAATGCGTGGCGCCTACATCGATTATTCGATGTCGGTTATTGTTTCAAGAGCGCTTCCTGATGTCCGTGACGGACTGAAACCAGTACACCGCAGAATCCTTTTTGGGATGCAGGAACTGGGAGTATTACATAACAAACCTTATAAGAAATCTGCCAGAATCGTCGGTGAGGTACTCGGTAAGTATCACCCACATGGTGATTCTGCCGTCTATGAGACGATGGTCCGTATGGCGCAGCCTTGGTCTTTGAGATATCCTTTAGTGGATGGTCAGGGTAACTTTGGTTCCGTCGATGGAGATAATCCCGCTGCGATGCGTTATACCGAGGCTAGACTGAAGCGTATCGCTGAGGAGCTTTTGGTGGATATCAACAAAGAGACGGTAGATTTTCAATTCAATTTTGATGACTCCCTAAAGGAGCCAATTGTACTTCCTGCTAAAGTCCCTGCACTTTTATTGAATGGAGCTTCAGGTATTGCCGTAGGTATGGCCACGAATATGGCTCCGCACAATTTGGGTGAGGTCATTGATGGCATAGTAGCTTACATCGATAATAATGAGATTACTGTGGCGGAATTGATGGAGCATATCATTGCCCCAGATTTCCCTACCGGCGGTATTATCTACGGGTACAATGGAGTGAAAGCGGCTTTCGAAACTGGCCGTGGTAGAGTGGTGATGCGTGGTAAGGCCAATGTAGAAGTCAAAGATGGTGGAAACAAGGAGATGATTATCATCACTGAGATTCCATACATGGTGAACAAGGCTAGCATGGTGGAGAAAACCGCTGCCCTAATCAATGAAAAGAAAATCGATGGAATCTCTGCTATCCGTGACGAATCGGATCGCTCGGGAATGCGCATTGTCTATGAATTAAAGCGTGATGCAATTTCCAGTGTAGTACTTAATAATCTTTATAAGCATACGCAGTTACAGACTTCATTTTCAGTGAATAATGTGGCCTTGGTGAAAGGTCGTCCTCAGACACTGAATCTAAAGGATATGATCGTTCATTATGTGAATCACCGCCATGAAGTAGTGATCCGTAGAACGGAATATGAACTGAGAGAAGCTGAGAAAAGAGCACACATTCTCCAAGGATATTTGATCGCATTAGATCATTTGGATGAAGTGATTTCTTTGATCAGAAACTCTGCAGATCCTGAGACAGCCAGAAATGGGTTGATTGAGAGATTTGAATTGAGCGAAATCCAGGCAAGGGCTATTCTCGATATGAGATTGCAGCGATTGACAGGAATGGAGCGAGAGAAGATCATCAATGAGTACAATGAGATCATGGCTTTGATCGAAGAGCTCAAAGAAATTCTTGCCAACGAAGACAAGAGAATGGAAATCATCAAAGAAGAGCTTTCAGAAATGAAGACTCGCTATGCTGATGATCGAAGAACAGAGATCGAGCATAATGCAGAAGATTTCAGTTATGAAGATATGATTCCAAATGAGGAGGTGATTATTACTGTTTCTCATGAAGGATACGTGAAGCGCACCGCGCTTACAGAATACAGAACTCAAGGTAGAGGCGGAGTGGGATCTCGAGGTGTGAGTACCAAACAGGATGATTTTACCGAATATCTATTCACTGCGTCCACTCATAATTATCTCTTGATTTTTACCGATAAAGGGAAGTTGTTTTGGTTGAAAACTTACGCTATTCCAGAGGGTTCCAAGACTTCTAAAGGCAGACCAATCCAAAACTTGATTAGCATTGAGCAGGATGACAAAATTCGTTCTATCATACAGGTAGCAGATTTGAATGATCAGGATTACCTGAACAATCACTTCCTGGTGATGGTGACCAAGAAAGGTGTCATCAAGAAAACTACGCTAGAACAATACAGTCGCCCAAGAACCAACGGTATCATCGCATTGAACATTCGTGAAGATGACCAATTGGTAAATGTGGAAATGACCAATGGCAGCCAGCACATCGTGATTGCTGCAAAATCAGGTAGGGCTATTCACTTCAACGAAGAAGCAGTAAGACCTATGGGACGTACAGCTACAGGTGTGAGAGCGATCAGGTTAAATGATGATAAGGATTATGTGATTGGCATGGTATGTGCATCTGAGGAGGATGCAACCCTGCTTGTAGTATCTGAAAAAGGCTACGGAAAGCGCTCCAGTCTAGACGAATATAGAATCACCAATCGTGGAGGCAAAGGAGTAAAAGCAATGAATGTAACCGAAAAAACGGGAGCCCTAGTTGCAATCAAAGAAGTAGTAGAATCTGATGATCTGATGATTATCAATAGATCTGGTATCACGATCCGAATCTCTGTGGATGGTCTTCGTGTCATGGGAAGAGCTACGCAAGGGGTAAGATTGATCAAAATAGGAGAGAATGACGAAATTTCTTCTGTAGAGAAAATATCAAAAGAAGAGGAAGTAGAAGCATTAGAAGGTATAGTAGAAGTTACTGATGAAAATCCTGATGCAACTACTACCGAAGACCCTAATACTGAGGAATCGGAAGACTCTTCAGATGAGTCAAATGAAATTAACGAATAACCAACCAAACAAGAAAAATACGCTAAAATGAAGAAGCTAATTCTATCAATGGCCTTGATCGGTGCAACGACACTGGCTTTTGGACAAAAAAAAGTGGTTCGTTCTGCTGAGAAGAACTTCAAATCTGGAGATCTAACCGAAGCAATGGCTGATATAGAAGCAGCCAGTTCTGACCCTGAAACTGGAAGTGATCCTGCTACCTATTTATTAAAAGCCCAAATTGAAACCAAAATGTTTGGTTCGGATTCTAGTAACACTGCTTCTACAGTAGAAACTGGTCAGGCAGCTTTGGCTACTTACAACAAAGCCTTTGAAATGGGTGGAAGTAATAAAGAAGAAGGAGTAGGCGAAGATATTTATACGGAGGATATGCCAGGCGTACCTGACAATCTTAGACCCTATTCTATTTATACGCTTAAAAACATTGCTTTTGACAAGGCATTAGAAAGGTATAATGCTGAAGATCAGGAAATGGCTTATGAATTCTTTGACCTTGCAGGTGAAATCGATCTTACCGATACCACTGTTCACTACAATGCAGGATTTATTGCTAATGATTTAGGTAAATTCGAAGAGGCTAAGAAGCATTTCGAATACTTACTTGATGTAGAAGAGTATAACAAACTTCAAGTGTACTACTTATTAATTCAGATACTTAGTAGTGAAGATC
Organism: Algoriphagus locisalis; assembly: GCF_900116615.1. Lineage (GTDB taxonomy): Bacteria > Bacteroidota > Bacteroidia > Cytophagales > Cyclobacteriaceae > Algoriphagus > Algoriphagus locisalis. Next base: position 98,113 of record NZ_FPBF01000007.1, on the reverse strand, counting down.
AAAATCCTGAAGCAGCATATGACATGATTATGAGGGGTAGAGAAGATTATCCTGAAGATAAAATCCTTGCTGAATATGAGATTCAGTTATTACTACAATTGAATAAAATGGATGAGGCAATGGCTTCTATCCAGGATGCTTTGAAAAATGACCCTAATAATGCTGGTATTCTCTTGAGATCAGGTTACCTCAAGGAGCAAGCTGGTGATATGGAAGGTGCACTGGAAGACTATAAAAAGTCTGTAGAAGCAGATCCTGAATTCTATGATGGAAATTACTATACAGGAGCGCTTTTGTTGGAGAAATCCAGAGAAATTATTGTTGAATTGGGAGCTTTATCTGACGAAGAGTGGGAAAAAAGATCTGAAGAAATGACAAAGGAATCAAACGGCTACTACGAGCAAGCAATTCCTTACTTTGAAAAAGCATTGGAACTTAAGCCTGATAATACAGACATTATGGGTATTCTTTTCCAAATCAATACACGTCTGAAAAATGATGCGGAAGCGGAAAAATACAATAAAATGCTAATCGAGTTGAAAGGTCCAAACTGGTTGGAAGAAGGTTGATCAATCATAACATATTTACGAAACCTCTGGATTTACATTCAGAGGTTTTTTTTATGCCTTATAGTCCATTTTAATCATAGGTTTGAACTTTGATTTTCCGAGTCATGAAATTGATTGTCTTGTTTTTTTACATTATCCATATCTTTGCCATCAGAAAATTTAAGTAGCGATGCGATTGCAGATAGTACCAGTTCTGGTTTTCATATTTTTTGGATGCGTTTCTTTGGAATCACAAGCACAGTCGAAAAAATTCATTGAGTTTTCTTACGATCATGGACCTATCATTGGAAACAACAAGGACTGGGCTAATGAGCTGATTGATAGAATTGATTATGCTGGCGTAGATGTCAAGTTTGGCTGGAGGAGCAGAGAGAATACGTACTACAATTACATCAATAGATTTCCAAGTTATGGGGTAGGATTCACATCCACAGTGAATTATTATGAGGAAATAGGTCGGCCCATGGGGATTTATGGATTTGGTGAATTCCCATTAGGTAAGAATGATTTTGACAGAAAACTCAATTTCAGCTATTTTGCTCAAATTGGTTTAGGATTCAATATGAATCCCTACGATGCAGAAACGAATGAAATCAACGGATTCGTAAGTACAGCGATTAATGCACATATACATTTCGGCTTAAAAGCCTCCTATAGATTCTCTAATACTTTCGAAGGTTTTACTTCAATAGGCACGAAGCATTATTCTAATGGCGCTGTCAAAAAACCAAATGCTGGGATCAATTTTGTCCCTATTGCGATTGGGTTGCGCGTCAATTTGGATAAGGAGGAATTCAACCCGGGAGATAAGCCTGATTTTCCAACTTTGGAGAAAAGAGGTTTTTGGAATATTGCGGCATATACAGGTATGAAGAGTTATGAAATAGGAGAGAAAGCTTATTTCAGAGGCGGACTAGGAGTTAATTACCTTTGGGAGATATCTTATAAATATCGGGGAGGCATCGGGATCGATTGGTTTTATGGAGCCGGTGGATCTCAGCGATTTCCTAATGAGAATGTCACTTTCAATGACGTGAATTCCTTCGCTGTAGTAGGATCTTGGGAGTGGAAATTATCCGAAAAATTGTATATGCCCATTGCCTTTGGTGTTTACTTGAACAAAGCTCATTTGAATCAGGAAACCACAAGTTTTTACGAACGGATTGGTGTACGTTATAGGTTGAATGACAGTATTTTTGCTGGGTTGCAAATCAAAGCTCACAAGGCAAAAGCTGATTTCTTTGAGTTTACTTTCGGATACACCATTCCAGGTAAAGTCAAAAAATCTATCATCCGATAAGGAGTTTTCCTTCCTTTAATCAAAAAAAGTTTTTATTTCCATCAGGCTTATTCTAGCTTGTAAGGATAAATTACGCCCATTTATGACCAAGCTTATATTGTTCAGAAGTTTAGCATTTGTTTTCTTTTCGCTAAGCAGTTTGTTCTGTGTTGCCCAATCACTTTCATCCTCTGAGATTTATCACCAGTTACTTCAGCTTAAAGAAACCAAGCAGGTATTGTATGTGGCAGCACATCCGGATGATGAAAATACCCAGCTGATTTCTACCCTTCGGAATGGGGAGCATGTGGAAGTAGCTTACTTAAGTTTGACCCGTGGAGATGGAGGCCAGAATTTGCTTGGAAAAGAACTGGGGATTGAACTCGGTCAAATCAGAACCCAAGAGTTGCTTAGAGCCCGTGAGACGGATGGCGGAAGGCAGTTTTTTACCCGGGCTATGGACTTTGGTTATTCTAAAAATCCAGATGAAACCCTGCAAAACTGGGATAAACAAAAGGTGCTTTCCGACGTGGTATGGGTGGTTAGGAGTTTTAGACCAGACATTATTATTACCCGATTCAATACTATCCCCGGGGGAAATCATGGGCATCACACCACTTCGGCTATTTTAGCAGAAGAAGCGTTTGAGCTGGCAGCAGATCGAACTGCTTTCCCAGATCAACTGAACTACGTAGAAACCTGGCAGACTAAGAGGATTTTTTGGAATTCGTATAATTTTGGAGGAGAATTTAAAGCTGACCCGAAAGAAAAGTATGCGGTATTTCAAGTTGGTGAATTCAATAGCTTATTGGGTAAAACCTACAGCCAAATTGCCGCAGATAGCCGTACGATGCATAAATCTCAGGGTTTTGGTGCTACTCCAAGAATAGGTGCAGCTGAGGATCACTTGCAATTCATCAAAGGTGAATCATTCGAAACCTCAGCTTTTGAAGGGATTTCAAATCGTTGGACTCAGATAGAAGGCGGAAAGGAAGTCGAGGCTATGATTCAAAGCGCTATCGAGAAGTTCAACTTCACTGAGCCAGTGGTGAACCTGAAAGCCCTGATGGACATTCGCTCCAAGCTTTCAGCTTTGAGCTCAAAAGCACCATGGCTTAAGGAAAAAGCGAAGAAAGTTGATGAGTTGATTTTCCAATTACTTGGACTGAAAATGGAGTTTGTCACCAACCAAGAGTTAGGTTATACTGGTGAAGTCATTAATGCAAGTCTTGTGGTAAATAATCCTTCCGCTGTTTTGGTTTCAGATATTTCTCTTCAATTGTATGATACCTACTATGTTTCTGATAAAGAGACGACTAGCAATAATGCCCCAGCTATTACTCCAATTGAATTTACCATCAGTGAAAGCACCCCTCTTTCCCAACCGTATTGGTTAGTCAATCCTGTTACCGATGCTATCTATGATGTGCGGAGTCAGAAAATGATAGGCAAGCCATTTAATGATATTAGTGCTGGCGGTGATTTGATGTTTAAAATCAATGACCAGGAATTCAAAACAGTAATTCCTCTAGAATACAAATACAATGATCAGGTAGATGGAGAGGTGAAGCAGCCGTTCACTATTGTACCAGAAATCGACCTGGAGGTATCTGACCAAAATGTGTTTTTAATTCCGGGTGTAAATCCTTTAGTCAGCATCTCTGTCAATTTCAAAGGAGCTGTTAAAGATGGAGAACTGACTTTCAAAAGCCTTCAGAAGTCTGAATTTGAAATAATAAGTACTGAGGAAAATATCGCTCAGAAGAAGAAAGTTTACCAAGTTTCCTTCAAATTGGATAAAAACGAAAAGCGGGAAGTTGTGGCTCAGTTTACTACTGAGGATGGGAAAGTTTACGATCAAGTCACGCATAGGATTTCCTATGCCCACATTCCCAATTTAACGTATTTTTCTCCCGCTTCCATAAATCTGATTCAGCAAGACTGGAAAGTCTCCGGTGCTAAAATAGGCTACATCATGGGGGCTGGTGATGATGTGCCGGCAGTGCTTTCTTCTTTGGGCTATCAGGTGACAGAAATCATCGATTATTCCCTGGCTAATCTTTCCCAGTATAAAAGCATCGTAGTAGGAATCAGAGCTTACAATACCAATGCGGCACTGGCTGCCAACCAACAGAATCTCATGACCTATGTGGAGAACGGCGGAACAGTGGTGGTGCAATACAATGTGAGTCGTCCGCTATTGATCAATAAGCTGGGACCTTATCCGTTTTCAATCAGTAGAGATAGAGTGACTGTAGAGAATTCGCCTTTTACGGCGGATTGGGATCACCCTGTTTTAGCTGGGCCTAATAAAATTACAGCGGCAGATTTTGACGATTGGATTCAGGAAAGAGGGTTGTATTTTGAAGCTAATATAGCTCCGGAATATTCTACACCGCTGACTTTCCAGGATCCTGGTGAAGTCCCCTTGAATGGCTCATTGATCTATGCGAAATACGGCAAAGGAACATACATCTACACTGGTCTTTCGTTTTTCAGAGAACTGCCTGCAGGCGTGCCTGGGGCTACTAAATTATTCATCAACTTGATCGAGCAATAGTTTTGGAGGAAAAACAAGTACGTTGGAAATACCTTTATATAGGCTTAATTGCATCGCTTTTTATTTTGATGGCCTTATTTTCTTGGCTTAAAGTGACCTACGCATGAGCACACTAGATTGGGTAGTACTTTTTGGTACACTGGCACTTATAGCCACTTATGGTGTTTACAAAACCTATGGTTCGAAGAGTCTTGATTCTTACTTAAGGGGAAAAAACTCCATGAACTGGTGGTCAATCGGTCTTTCGATTATGGCTACCCAGGCTTCAGCAATCACCTTTTTAAGTACTCCGGGACAAGCCTACGAAGATGGAATGCGATTCATTCAGTTTTACTTTGGATTGCCTCTGGCGATGATTATCATTTCAGTGGTATTTATTCCGATTTATTATAAACTGAAAGTTTATACCGCATATGAGTTTTTGGAAAATAGATTTGATCTGAAAACCAGAACACTTGCTGCGTTACTGTTTATTTTGCAAAGAGGATTAGCGGCAGGAATTACCATTTATGCTCCGGCTATTATTCTATCTACTTTGCTGGGCTGGAATCTGACCTTTACCAATATTTTGATAGGCTCTGTGGTAATCCTTTATACCGTCTCCGGTGGTACTGAAGCTGTTTCTATTACCCAAAAGCAGCAAATGGCTGTGATGATGGGAGGGATGATCCTGGCAGGAATTATTGTTATCCAATTGCTTCCAATTTCTTTTCAGGAAGCCATGCATGTAGCAGGGAAGATGGATAAGCTGAATATGATCAACTTGGAATTTGATATTTCAGATCGATACAATGTTTGGTCTGGAATGACCGCTGCAGTCTTCCTTTTCCTTTCGTATTTTGGAACAGATCAAAGCCAGGTTCAGCGTTACCTTTCTGGTCAGACGCTTTCGCAAAGCAGAATGGGATTGATCATGAATGGCTTTTTGAAGATTCCCATGCAATTCATTATTCTATTTATCGGAGTAATGGTCTTTGTGTTTTACCAGTTTTTTTTACCCCCGGTTGTTTTTAATAAAGTGCAGACAGACAAGCTTCGCGAAAGTGAGTATGCTGGTGAGTTCGAAGGCTTGGAGGCTGAATATGCCGAGAATTTTAAACTCAGCAGGTCATCTTACCTCGAAATGCTTGATGCAATAGAACAAGAGGATAAAGGAAAGGAAAATGAAATCCGGGAGAAAATCTCTGTTTTGAAGTCTGAGCAGCAGGAAATCAGAGCGGAAGTAAAAGAACTTATCGTCACGAATGATCCAGTGGCTGAGACTAGAGATACCGATTACGTTTTTATGCGCTTTGTGATGGACAACCTTCCTAAAGGCGTCATTGGGTTGCTTTTCGCAGTGATCTTTTCTGCAGCTATGTCATCAACAGCTTCTGAATTGAATGCTTTGGGTTCCACGACTACCGTTGATCTTTACAAGAGATCTATCAAAAAGGGGGCGACAGACAAGCATTATTTGACTTCTTCGAAGTTATTCACTGCTTTTTGGGGATTAGGAGCGATCCTCTTTGCAACCTATGCGTCTTTATTTGAGAATTTAATCCAAGCTGTCAACCTGTTAGGCTCACTCTTTTACGGAACAATTCTGGGTATTTTCCTAGTTGCATTTTTTATGAAATGGGTGAAGGGGCACGCGGTATTTATAGCGGCTTTATTTTCGCAGGCACTTGTCTTGTTTGTTCATTTTAACAATGGGGATGTAATGGACGGAAACCTTTGGGATATTGGTTTTCTTTGGTACAATCCTATTGGATGCTTGTCCGTGATGCTATTTGCGGGTCTTTTACAGCTGGTGATTCCTTCAAAAGGCACGAGTCAATCCTAAATACAAAAAGCCTCTATAATTGGAGGCTTTTTGTATTTAGTCTTTTTAAGTATTCCCATCTGAGAATTGGCTCAATACTATTTTAACGACTTGATCAAGCGTTCGTTCAAGCCAACGTAGTCTGGATTTCCGGCTTCTTCAGCAAGATCTATTGCTTCCGTTGCCGTCTCTACTGCTTCGGTTTTTTTTCCTAAAGCTGCCTCTATCTTAGCTTTGAGGTGCATTGTCCAGTATTTGGGGTCAGAACTTACAGACTCATTTATCCAGTTATAAGCCTGATTCATATCCTTCTCATTGGTGTAGTAATAGCTGGCAGCTGCATAAAGCAGACTAGGATCTTTACTTTCCGCTTCGATTACATATTCTTTGATCTGAGCCATTACCAGTGGGTCAACTTCCGTTTCTACTCTAAAGTCCACGCGGGTATTTTCCCATTTTAGGGAAAGGTCAGAACCTGTGTCTGTCATATTTGCAAAGCTGATTTCAAACGTTTCAGCCTTTTTGCTGAGTTTCTCTGGCTTGGCATTGAACCGGATAAGATCATCGCTTTGCTCGTAACCAATTGCTCCCCAGAGCTTGATGTTTTTAGATAGAATCATTGTCCAGTCTGATTTGCCTGGAATGGAATACAGCGCGTATTGGCCAGCCGGGACGGTTTTGCCGTCTATGATTACATCCGTAGAAAAAGAAAGGACTGTGGCTCCATTTGCACCTGTTCTCCAGATCTGTCCATAAGGAACCAACTCACCGAAGATTTTTCTTCCTTTGGTACTCGGTCTGCTGTAATCCACCGTCACATCTGTCAGTCCTACTTTCTGTGCAATTTTAGCTGATGGAGAAGCCTGAGGCATTTGGATTTGCTGCGCAAAAGAAAAAATACTGCAAAGCAAAAAGGCTAAAGAGAAGACTATTTTTTGTTTCATTGGAATTGAAGTTATAATTTGGTTTGAAGATTCTTAAGCGTCAAAATTGAAAGTTTGTTTCGTAAAGAGATGCAATTTGAAGCTTTTTAAGGCAATTTTAATTATTCTAATGCTCATTTTTTTGAGCAAACCAGAACGTTTTCGTTTGTTTTTCATCCTCAAAAATTATCCATCGTATAGAATACTATGAGTTTAGCAATTGTAAGTCCCGGCAAGAAACCGGATGTTTGGATCAAAGAGTTTAAAGCACTTGCTCCTGAGTTAAGTATAGAGGTATATCCGGAAATAAACGAGCCAGAAAAAGTGGAATACGTTTTTCTCTGGCAACACCCTGAAGGGATACTTTCAGACTTTCCAAATCTTAAGTTGATCAGTTCTATGGGTGCTGGTGTTGATCATATTCTCAGAGATAAATCAATTCCATCGCATATTCCCATAGTGAGAATCGTAGATGAAAAGCTGACTTTTTCCATGACCAATTATGTGGTGATGGGCGTTTTGAATTATCATCGTCGAACTCCTCGCTTTCAGATGAACCAAACACGAAAGGTCTGGGATATGAGTATGCCGGAGTTGGATGTGACCGTAGGCGTTATGGGAGTCGGGGCTTTGGGAAAAGATGTCATGGATAAACTCAATTACATGGGATTTCCAGTAGTTGGTTTTGGCTTTTCAGAAAAGAACGATTTTGAATTTCCCTATTACACCAAAGACAAATTGGAAGAGTTTTTAAAAGAGGTAAATGTTTTGGTATGTCTGCTTCCGCTTACCCCAGACACAGAGAACATCCTCAATGCTGATCTTTTCTCAAAATGTAATCCCAATACTTATCTCATTAATGTTGCAAGAGGGAGGCATTTGGTAGAGGATGATTTAATTGAATCTTTGGAAAGTGGACAGCTTTCAGGGGCTATGTTAGATGTTTATCGTGAGGAGCCACTACCAGAAAACCATCCTTTTTGGGAAAATTGGAAAATAACTATGACACCACATATCGCAAGTGTGACCAATCCTCAGGCGGCTGCGCCACAGGTGATAGAAAATATTACTCGGATTCGTGCAAACAAGGAATTGATTAATGTCGTTAATCGTTCTAAAGGTTATTGACCTAATTAACTGTAGGTCGTAAATAGAAATGAAATGGAACAGATTTTTAAAATATTGTGCCCTACAGATTTTTCTGAATGCTCATTGAATGCAATCGAGTACGCTACCAGATTGGGTGAAAAGTACAAGGCAGAGCTCATCCTATTTCATGTGCTCAATCGTGAGGATTACGTGAAACTTTCTCCTAACGATAGGGATGGAAAGTTTCAAATGGACTTTGTGCTTGAAAAACTGCAGAATTTACAAAGTGCAGTCATTAAGGAAGGTGTGAAAAACGGGTTGCAAAGCTGTACTTCTGTAGTAAAAGAAGGGAACATTGTGAAAGAAACCTTGGAGTACGCCAAAGAAGTGAAAGCCAATCTGATTGTTGTAGGAACTGAAGGTGTAAATGATTTTCGGGAAAATATTATAGGTTCCCGTGCGAGTAGGATAGTGGAACAGTCTAATAAGGATATTTTTGTAGTCCCTCGGAAAGTGTATTTCAAAGCTCCACGAAAGTTGGTTTATGCCAGCGATTACTTGGAAGAGGATAAGATCGCCATTCAGAAAATCGTTGAGGTGGCAAAGTTCTTTGATTCAGAGATTGATATGGTGCATATCAGTTCTACGCATAAAGCTCTTGACAAATCGCTGCATATGACTATGGTTGAGGAGATTGAGCCATTTATCAAATACAGTAAAGTGAATTTCGTTTTGAAGTCCTTCCGGGATGATATTGCCTTGGGATTGGAAAATTACCTGCAAACAGCAAAAGGGGACATTCTGGTCACACTCAGCGAAAAGAAATCCTTTTTTGATCAGATTTTCTCAAATAGTCTATCTAAAAAGATGGCCTATTTCATCAATAAGCCGCTTTGGGTGATCAAGTCTTTTTGAGAATTTAACCGCTAAGTGCACAAAGGTCTCGCAGAGAGCGCAGATTTTACTTTTCGATTTGCTTCGTCTTCAGACGCAATTCATTATAAAATTATAGTGTATTAAGATTACCGAAAAGCAGCTACTCACCCTTTTTCCCGCCAAAGAATCCCTTCAAATAGTTACCGAATTCTTTTCGGGTATTCGCATTGTTGAAGACAGAGCCAAGGGTATTCATGAAGTGATTAAAAGTCATTTCTTTCTTTTGAACCGGTACTATAGGTTTTTCACTTGGTTTTGAACCAACTTTTGGAAGCTCTGAGTTTTCTTCACTTGACTTAGGGTTTTGGTCAGTAGTTTGTAATGGTTTGTAGCCCACCAAATCATCTGCTTTTTCAAAACTCTTTTTTGACTTTGCCTGATAACCCATTTTCTCCTCTACCAACCCTTTATTGTTATGAGAAACTGCATCTTCAGGATCCAGTTCTATCGCTTTTTCATAGTCAGCAATGGCCCCTTCTAGGTCTCCAATTCTATCTTTGAAATAAGCTCTACTACTGTAGCGATAGGGATTTTTAGGGTCAAGATTTGCTGCTCGGTCTAATTCTGTGAGGGCTTCTTCGTTTCTTTTGAGCAAATGCAAAACCACCGCCCGGTCAGAAATAAAGTCAGTATTATAAGGTTCGAGGGAAGTGATCAGGTCAAATTCTGCTAAAGCTTCTTCGGTTCTCCCAAGCCTGGAAAGTATTCTTCCACGGTTAAGATGCAACTGCGGTTGATTTGGGGTTTCTTTTATCAATCCATCAAATATGGCTAAAGCCTCCTCAAATTTCCCTGATTTATATAATTCTATTCCTTTTTCGAAGCTCATAATCTTTTCTTTTTAACCGCAGAGTAAGCGTAGTTCACGCAGATGGCGTGTTTTTTTATAGCTAGTTCAAGTCTTCAGACTTGGACTTTTCCAAATACAGTCTCCTGACTGCTCGTCGAAAACTGTTTCTCTTTCAAAGACAAAGTTAACGCCTGAATAGTTTACCAAAGAATCTTTCCTTGGTTTTTGCAGGCAAATGGATAGGCCTGTTATCTTTAAGGCTTGAGATTATTCCTGATTTATGCCCCAAACACCACAAGCTGTACTTAAAGATCTGAAAGCGAAAAAGTTTGCTCCCATTTACTTTTTGGATGGGGAGGAGCCTTTCTTTATCGATCAGATTACCGATTACATTGAAAAGAATGCAATTGCTGAGCATGAGCGTGGATTCAATCAGGTGGTGCTTTATGGAAAAGACGCAAATGTCGGTTTGATCCTTAATAATGCGAGGAAATTCCCGATGATGGCGGATCGTCAAGTAGTGATCGTTAAAGAAGCTCAGAGCTTGTCAGATCTCACCAAAGAAGATTCTCAGAAATTACTGGTCAACTACGTTCAAAATCCGCTTCCGAGTACGATTTTGGTTTTTGCGCATAAGTATAAAAAATTGGATGGTCGATCTGCACTTTACAAGGAGCTAGATAAGAAAACTGTCTATGTGCGTTCGGACAAAGTAAAAGATTACAAGTTGACTGAATGGATTGAGGGCTTTATCAAGGAAACAGAGCATTCAATAGATAACCGAGCAGCCCAACTGTTATCGGATTCTATCGGCAATAACCTAGAAGTGCTTTCCAATGAAATAGGGAAGATGCTGATCAATTTTCGTGAACCTACGAAAATCACCAATGAGCATATTTCCAAGTATATAGGGATTAATAAAGATTACAACAACTTTGAGTTTTTGAAGGCTATAGGATTTAAGGATGTGGTGAAAGCCAATAAAATCATCCATTATTTCATCCAAAACCCAAAGGCAAACCCGGTGATTCCCATGTTTTCACTGATGTTCAACTACTTCACCAGAATTGCTTTAATCCATCAAGCCAAGAAAACTGGAGCCAGTGAGCAGCAGCTTGCCAGCCTTTTGGGACTGCCTCCATTTGTGGTCAAAGAATATTTAGTAGCGTCCAGAAACTATAATTTGGGCAAGGTAATTGATGTGTTCGCATACATCAAAGAGGCCGATCTTCGTTTTAAAGGAGTTGACTCCGGAAGTCTAAGCGAAGCAGAAAACCTCCGAGAGCTTGTTTACAAGATTTTGCATTGATTACCTAAGCCACTATTTGAAATCCAGCATTATTTCAAGCTCCAAACAACTGGATATTGTAATATGCTAGTTTCCATCTGGCTATTAAAAACCTAAAAATTAGCAGATGAAATACCACCTTGTGCTCTTTGCGAGCCTGCTCGGTTCGAGCCTTGGACTTAGTTTAGAGGCATATTCCCAGTCTTCCCTCTATCAGACGAGTCCACAACAGAAGCTAGATCACAATCTGGCCCTTTTTGATAAGCAGCTATATTCTGCAAGTATCTATGACAATTCCAGACTTCTGGAAAAGCCTGTTAATTCAGGTCAAGCCAAAGCTGCAGAATTAAATCGCGCTATGGCCGCTCTCCAATTGGAAAGTCCAGATGGTCCGGGTTTGATGAAGCAATACATTTTTGATCATGGAAATGATCCGTCGGTAACTACTGCTGGCTTGTATTTGGGAGATCACTTTTTCTTTAAAAGAAATTTCGCGGAAGCAATAGAAAGCTACAAACTGGTAGATTCAGAAAAGCTGCCTCTGGAAAATCAAGCTGAGGTACTTTTCAAACAGGGATATTCCTATTTTCAGCTCAATCAGTATGCTGAAGCCGCTCCATATTTTGATGCGGGTAAAGCGCTTAATCAACAGGCAAGCTTTGATTCCTATTACTATAGTGGCTTTATCGCAATGGAAAATGGGAATACCGGTAAAGCAATCGCTGATCTTCAGACAGCTTCACAATCTACTTTTTATGCCAACAAGGTTCCTTATCTATTGGCAGCGCTATATTATAAACAAGGTAGTTATGATCAGTTGATCAGCTATGCAGAGCCTAAGTTGACGAATGGTCAGAATTTGGAGAAAAAGGATTTGATCTATTTGTATCTAGCCGAAGCATATTATGCTAAGAAAAACTTCCCAAAGGCAGCTGAGAACTATGACGCTTTCATCAATTCCCGTCCAAGTGAAGAGCTAGGTAGAAATGAAATTTACAAAGCAGGGATATCTCAGTTTGAAATCAAAAACTACCAAAGAGCGACAGATTACCTGAAAGTTTCCGCTTCATCTGAAGATGAAATCGGTCAAGCTTCCAGTTATTATTTGGCTCATGCCTATTTGAAATTGGAGAATTATCAGTTTGCTTCTACCAGTTTTCAATCGGCTGCTAAATCTGACTTCAATCCAATCATTAAAGAAGAGTCTATTTTTAATTACGCCAAGGTAAATCTTCAGAAGGGGAGTTTCCAGTCTGCGATTACAGCTTTGGATGAATATGTAGAAGCTTACCCGTCTGGTAAATACAGAGCAGAAGCGGAGAATTTGCTTTCAGAAGCGCTTGTAAATACAAATGATTATTTGCGGGCAATCGAGCAAATGGATAAAATCACCAACAAGTCTCCAAGAATTCAGGAGGCTTACCAAAAGGTGGCTTTCTATCAGGCCATGGTTTATTACCGTGACCAAAAGTGGAATCCGGCTTTGGCTTATCTGGATAAATCACTGAAGTTTCCGGTGGATAAAAACCTGGTGTTGGATTCCTACTTCTGGAAAGGAGAAATCAGTTCTGCTGCGGATAATTTGCCTCAGGCGATCAAATCCTACGAGCAAGTACTGAGCAATCGTCCTTCAGGAACAAACGGAACGGTTACTAAGACTTATTACGGACTTGGTTACGCATACTTCAATTCTCAAAACTATTCAAAAGCAGAAGATCAATTCAGAAGATTCACTGAAAACAGACAGGTTATTGCCAATAAGCAGCAATACGACGATGCGATTTTGAGATTAGGGGATTGTTACTATGTTCAGAAAAGATTCGGTGAAGCCGCTTCTACTTTCCAAAAGGCCATCAATGAAGGGAATTCTGGTGCGGATTACGCTTATTACAGATTGGCTGTAGTACAAAATTTCCAATCCAGAAATCAGGAAGCGCTAGGTCAACTGGATGTACTGATTTCCCGCTACCCTAATAGTTTGTACTTGGAGGATGCGCTTTATCAGCGTGGGCAGATTTATATGGAGGAAACAAGCTATCAGGCTGCGTCGGTTTCATTCTCTGATTTGTTGAGCTCCAAGCCGAATAGTCCTTTTGTTCCTTATGCTTTGGAAGGCAGAGCGGTGGCAAATTTCTCCCTTCAGAATTACGATCAGACGGTGAAGGATTACAGCACAATATTAAATAATCACCCAAATTCTGAAAATGCTGAGACCGCACTTAAAGGTCTTCAGGAAACACTTGCACTCCAAGGTAGATCTGGGGAATTTTCTGATTATTTGACCCAATACAAAGATTCAAATCCAAGTAACGGTAGTGTACAATCTTTAGAGTTTGAGGCTGCAAAAGGAACGTATTTCGATAAAAACTATGCGCAGGCGATACGTGGATTTGAGAACTACCTGAAGAGTTATCCTCAATCAGCACAGCGTGCAGATGCGCTGTACTTCCTTGGCGATAGCTACATGCAGGTAGGTGATATGGATAAAGCTTTGGCACAATTTAAAACCTTGGAACGTGAACCCGCTTCACCACAGCGACTTCGGGCTATGCAAAAGATCGGAGTAATCGAATTGGAAAGAGGAAACTTTGCGCAAGCAATACCTTATCTGGAGACTTCGGTACAAAATGCCAGAAGCAAACCAGAGGAAGCTGAGGCAGTCCAGGGATTGATGATTGCAAACTTTGAAACAAAGAATTATCAGCAGGCGATCACTCAAGCGGAGCGTTTGGCAACGTTAGATGGAGTGATTCCAGAGACTTCCCCAGAGGCATTGCTTATCAAAGCCAAATCCCAAAATGGGTTAAACCAAAAACCACAGGCGGAATTGACCTTGACGGCTTTGGTTGCTGATTATAAAACTGAGCAGGGTGCTGAGGGGCTCTATTTATTGGCCCTTGCTTCTCAGGAAAAAGGAGAAATCACGCAATCCAATGAATTGATTTTTGACCAATCGGGTTCATTTGTCAATTATGATTACTGGTATGGTAGGATATTTTTGCTTCTGGCAGATAATTATGTGAAGAGCGGGGAGGAGTTCCAGGCAAAAGCCACCTTGGAATCTATCGTGGAAAACTCTACCAATCCAGAAATAAAAGAAATGGCTCAATCCAAACTTCAAACTCTTAATTAAACCATGATGAAGCTAGCGAAAACTATCCTTTTGACAGGAATTATCGGTTTGACATCCGGATGGGCTTTGGCACAAACCCAGCAACGTGGAGCAGTGACTGATCAGGAATTTGTGATCCGAAAAGACCGTGTATTGACAGTACCAGTGCAGCCTAGGATGTATGAGAAACTTCCAGTTTTGCCAAAACCCACTGGCTTAAATGAATATAATTACTTGGTGAGCAGCTATCCTTTGAATCTAAAACCTTTGGAATTGAAGGCTGAACCATCCCAGAAAGTTTATACTCCTGAGAGATTAGACCTCTATCAAGGATATATAAAGGCTGGATATGGAAACTTTGCTTCACCACTTTTGGAAGCTAGATACATGGGAACTGACATTGCTGACTTTAATTATTCATTGCAGCTGAATCACCAGAGTTTTGGTAAAGGGCCGGTTTTGGCTGAGGAGTCCAAAGAGGCGCATACGAATTTAGGTTTTGATGGGAGTTACTTTACGGATCTATTTGAGATTTTCGGAGGGCTAAGTTGGAATCAGGACAGTTATCAGTTTTATGGAGAAGATCCTAACTTTCTTATAGATGAAACTGGGCAGTTTACTGGCTTTTCCGGAAATGTCTTGCATGCTGTGGAAGCGAAAGCCGGTATCCGGGAACTGGAAAAAGTTGGTCCGATTTCATATGAAGGTCAGTTGAGCTTCAGAAACTTCACGGATAGCTACATGGTGAAGGAAAACCAATTTGGAGCTGAGGGAAGTTTGACTTTCAGACCTACAGAAGATTGGGCAGGTAGAGTCGGCTTATCCTATTTCTCTACAAGTCCTGAAGATGTAAATTATTCTTTGAAGAGAACTTATTTCGCTGTTCGTCCTACTATTTCCTACAAATACAACGACTTTAACTTCACTGCAGGATTAAATCTCGTGTCAGAAAATGATTCTGTGGAGGATAAATCAAGCGATTTTCATGTGTTTCCAGTATTAAAAGCAAACTATCAGTTTGCTGAGGAATTTGGCTTTTTTGCAGAATTCTCAGGAGACGTGCAGCGTAATACTTATTACAGTTTTGTAAGTGAAAACCCATACTTGGGACCAAGTGATCAATTGCTTAATACTATTCAGAATTACAAAGTTGAAGGTGGGATAGAAGGTCAGTTTGGTGGAGCATTCAGTTATCGTGGTGCGATCAATATGAGCCGCTACAATCAGATGCACTTCTTTGTGAATAATTACACCAATAATTTGGTCACCTCTGATTCAGCAAGATTCAGCTTAGTGTATGATGAAAAAACTACGGTTTTCAATATCAATGCAGAATTGGGATATAAATTCTCAGATATGTATTCTCTGAATAGTAGATTAGATCTTTATCAATATGATCTAAGCACGCAGGCGGAAGCCTGGAACAGACCTATTTGGGAATTGAGAGTCAACAATCAGATTACTCCAATCAAGCGATTAATTGTTCAGGCAAATTTGAATTTGATGGGAGGGATCAAGGCACGTGGCCATGATTTAAGCGATATTTTTGGAGAAACTGGCCCATATGAAGTGGTGAAATTGAAGACTATTGCTGATTTGCAACTGAAAGCTGATTATGGCATTACGGATAGAATCTCAATTTTTGCCGAAGGCAATAATCTCCTAAATGGTCGAAATATGCGCTGGCTAAACTATCCTGTGAGAGGAATTCAATTCATAGGTGGCGCTTCATTTAAATTCTAAGATTGTTTGCGGCATTGGGTTGGGCTTTAGACTCAATTCAATTAGTTTCGTAACATTCCCCGAAAACAATGACTGGTAAAACGACAGATAATAAGCATTGGACTGATCCAAAAGACTATGGGCTTCCCTATGTAGAAGTTGTGCCTTTGGCTCAAACTGATGCGCCTAAAAGAGAGGAAGAAGTAATAGCTCCAATTGATGTAAGTGAAGTTAAAAAGAGAACTATACAATCTGTAAAACCATCTTTTGCTGAAGAAGAAAAAGCCTCTAAACCTGAGCAGAAAGAACAAAAAATAGAAGCAAAAAAATCCAATAATTCTTGGATATGGATTGCTGCTGTTTTGGCCTTGGCGGTAGTCCTGGTGATTATTTGGCAAATGAACAAGTCTGTGGTTCCAAATCAGGATTCGGAGGAACTTGTTTCAGGACCTATAGAAGGTTTGGCAGCGGAAGAAAATGATGCAGTATCCCTCAATTCCACCCCAACTGAAGAAACTCAATTAAGTGATAATCAGCCATCTATTTCAGATTCTATAACTTCTGTTTCACCTGTCGCAGAATCAGCTCAAACTGGTACAACTATTGCGTCAGAGGTATCAGGAACCTTGGTCCGGGTTGAAGAAAAAGCCAGCCGCCCGTATTTCTATGTAGTTGTCGGTAGCCTCCCAAATGAAGCTATGGCTATCGAGGAGGCACAGAAATACATGGATAGAGCAGAAACGGTTTATTTGATCCTACCATACGAAGATGTCACTAATTATCGTTTGGCAATAGCAGGCTCAATCGGCTTCACTGAGATGACGGAAGAGCTAGCTCGGGTTAAGGACCAGTACACAGAAGATTTATGGATTTTGAAATATTAATATGATTCTACTTCAAACGCTCTCTACAGATACACTTTCTGCAGCAGATAGCCTGGCGATGGGTGCCACCAATAATGACATAGGACTTCTTGACCTGTTAATCAAAGGCGGATACATGATGGTTCCGCTTTATCTTTTGTTCATTCTTGCGATTTTTATCTTTGTTGAGCGATTAATTACACTCAATAAGGCTTCCAAAACATCAACCCACCTGATGGATCAAGTGAGAGTATTGGTGCAAAGTGGTCAGACCGAAAAGGCGAAAATTCTTTGTGCAGGTGAACATACGCCAGTTGCAAATATGATTGCCAAAGGTGTAGAGCGTATTGGTTCTCCTTTAAAAAATATCGAAGTAGCTATCGAGAATGTTGGTAAAATCGAGATTTACAAGTTGGAGAAAAACTTGAATCTTTTAGCAACAGTGTCCGGAGCGGCCCCTATGATTGGTTTCTTGGGAACAGTCGCAGGTATGATTCAAGCGTTTATTGCCATTGCACAGGAAGAAGGAATGGTTTCGCCAAAGCTTCTTTCTGAAGGAATCTATGAAGCGATGATTACTACCGCAGCCGGTTTAGTGGTAGGTATTATTGCTTACTTGGGATATAACTATCTCGTATCGAAAGTATCGAAGCTTGTTCACAATATGGAGTATTCTTCGATAGAATTTATTGATTTGCTTCAAGACTAATTACTATGGGACTTCAAGCGAAAAATAAAGTAGATCCAGCATTTAGCATGTCATCAATGACAGACATTATTTTCCTGTTGTTGATCTTCTTTATGCTTACATCTTCCTTCATCACGCCTTCTGGACTGCCTGTAAACTTACCTTCCAGCGAGACTTCAGACATCGTAATGCAGGAAGTTACCGTTACAGTTACTAAGGATTTGAAGTACTCTGTAAACGACAAAATTGTCCCAAGGGAACAAATCAAGGGGGAATTGACTTCTTTACTTAAGGATAAGAAAGGTCAAGTCGTGTTGCACATAGATAAAGATGTTCCAGTAGAGTATCTGGTGGAGATCGGAGGAATTGCAGCAGGATTAGAAGCAAATGTTTCCATAGCTACAAAACCATTCTAAATCAATGGAATACTGGAATGCAGATAAAATAGAGAACGAAAGCAAAAAGAAATCGTGGATAATCACCATTATCTTCAACGTGTTGCTTTTGATTGCGCTCTATTTTATTGTGGTTTGGAAGCAACCCGTGCCACCTTTGCCTGCATTCGGACTCGAATTAAATCTGGGTTTCACACCAACAGGTTCTGGCGAAAGAAATAGCCCAGCGCCGCCATCAGAAACTCCAACACCAGTAGTAGAAGATGCTGCACCGGGTGAAATAGCTGAAGCTGTAACCCAACCAGCCACACCTCCTCCCAGTCCCAAAACTGAGACTGCTAAACCAGCTGCTCAGCCGAAACCCTCTGTAAATAAAGCTGTGACAACAAAACCTTCTCCAATAAAAGGAGAGGAAAAAGCTACCGAACAAACCAAAAAACCTGAACCAGTTAAAAAGGAAGTGGCCAAGCCGGTAGAAACTCCAGCTAAAGCTGAGGAAAAGGAAACTGTTCAAAAAGCACCTGAAAAACCTAAAATTGATCAGAGAGCAATC
This sequence comes from Algoriphagus locisalis, assembly GCF_900116615.1. Lineage (GTDB taxonomy): Bacteria > Bacteroidota > Bacteroidia > Cytophagales > Cyclobacteriaceae > Algoriphagus > Algoriphagus locisalis. The sequence goes on along the minus strand of NZ_FPBF01000007.1, from coordinate 79,542 downwards.
TTTGGTGCAGGTGGAACTTCAGGAAAGGGAACTACACCAGCTTCTGGTGGTGCGCAAGGAACCTCCAATGAAAAAGGGGATGAAGGCGACCCGAAAGGCACCGTGGACGGAAGAGCGATTATGGGCGTGGGTTCTGGAAAAGGAGCGAACTCAGGGGATGGCTATAGCCTGGACCTTGCGGGATGGGATTTTGCGAATAGACCGAATATCAATGATAGAGTTTCTACCCGTAATGGTAGAATAGTTTTTAAAATTACCATTGATGATCTCGGTAGAGTAGTGCAGGCGGTTCCTTTGGAATACAATGTTTCAAATGATGTTTTGGCTTATTACCGTCAGGTAGTAAATCAGATATCCTTCAAGAAGCAAGGCGGTGCTGCAGCAGAATTCTCTACAGGCAAGATCACGTTTGTTATTAAGGTAGATTAAGCAATGAATTACCAGGAGACGCTGGATTATTTGTTTAATTCCCTTCCCATGTTCCAGCGAGTGGGAGCATCTGCTTTCAGGAAGGACCTTGCCAGTACAATTGCTCTTTGCGATCATTTAGGAAATCCAGAGAATAAATTCAAATCAATTCATGTGGCAGGCACTAATGGGAAAGGAAGTTCTTCCCATAGTTTGGCCGCTATTTTTCAAAGTGCAGGATACAAGACTGGACTTTATACTTCCCCACATCTTAAATCATTCACTGAGCGAATTAAAATTAATGGACTGGAAATCAGTCCTGAGTTAGTCGTTCAGTTTGTGGAAGAAAATAAAAGCTTTCTCGATGAATTGAAGCCTAGCTTCTTTGAGATGACCGTTGGGATGGCCTTTTGGTATTTTGCTCAACAGGAAGTGGATATCGCCATCGTGGAAGTGGGAATGGGAGGCAATTTCGATAGTACGAATATCATCAGGCCTGAGCTTTCTTTGATTACCAATATAGGTTTTGACCATGTTCAGTTTTTGGGTGATACTTTACCTTTAATCGCGGGTGAAAAAGCCGGAATTATTAAGCAAAATGTACCTGTGGTGATCAGCGAAACGCATGTAGAGACGAAGCCTGTTTTCATTGAAAAGGCTCATGCGATGAATGCTCAAATTACATTTGCTGATGAAAACTGGACTGCTTCAAAAGTTTCTGAAGAGGATGGCAAGGCCATGTATAAAGTTGTCATTAGTGAAGAGTCAGAGTGGTCTGTGAAGACACAGACCACGGCACAGGGAGAGGAAACGATTGATTTGACTTTTGGACTGAATGGAAACTATCAGAAATATAACCTTCCGGGTATTTTAGAATCTGTCTCTCAGATGAAAAGTCAAGGCTGGAATCTTCCATCCAAAGCAGTTTTGGATGGTTTGCAAAATGTGACTGAATTAACTGGCTTGAAAGGTAGGTGGCAGACGCTTTCAACAAATCCGACGGTGATTTGTGACACGGGACATAATGAGGCTGGATTTCGAGAAATATTGGCACAATTAGAAACTTACAGCTTTGATAAGCTGTGGATGGTCCTCGGTATGGTTCAGGACAAGGATATTTCCAAAGTGCTTTGCATGCTTCCTGCATCAGGCAATTATGTCTTTTGCGAAGCTAAACTACCTAGAGCTCTTCCAGCAAATCAAATGGCAGAAAAGGCAGTTTCAGTGGGTTTAAAAGGTGAAGTAATTCCTGATATTAATGCAGCTTTGGCATTTGCCAGAAAAAATGCAGGAGAAGATGACTTGATTTTTGTGGGAGGGAGTACTTTTGTGGTTGCAGAAATCGAAGAGCTTTAGATGAGTAGAAAAAAACTGGTTCGCTTCCAAGAGAACGACGAGAATCCAAATGTAATCCAGGCTGGAAAGCCAATTTTTGAAACGATCAAAGGAAACTGGAATGAAGTTCAGTTTCAGAATTCAAATCCAATTGTTGTAGAACTCGCCTGCGGAAGAGGAGAGTTTACTGTCGGCTTAGCCCGAAATTTTCCCAATCTGAACTTTATTGGCGTAGATATCAAAGGGAGCCGTATCTGGAAAGGTAGCTCTACCGCGACCAAAGAAGGTATTCAGAATGTGGCTTTCCTGAGAACTCAGATAGAACTATTGGAGAAATACTTTGCACCAGATGAAATTTCTGAGCTTTGGATCACTTTTCCGGATCCTTTTCCCAGAGATGGAGACGAAAAGCGTAGATTGACTTCTCCACGTTTTTTGGATATGTACAAGCCCATGCTGAAGAAAGACGGGTGTTTACACTTCAAAACTGATAATACAGATCTTTTCAACTATTCATTGGAGCTATTCCTATCCAGAGAAGACTTAGAAGTGATTGGTTTTACGCATGACTTCTACCAATCCGAATGGAAGGATGATCACTTTGGGATACAGACGCGCTACGAAAAGATGTTTTCTGACAAAGGAGAGAAGATTAAGTACCTTAAGTGCAGGTTTAGTTAAAAGTTTCTAGCTTTCTTTTCCCGCAGATAGTCACAGATAAATTGCGCAGATGTTTTAGCTCAATTTGACGCAGTACTCTTCAAATTCTGCGACAATCTGCGATTTTGATCAGCGTTAATCTGTGGGCAAAAAGTAAATAATAAAATTGCGACAAATCATGAGCAAAAAGAAACATTTGGTAGTACTGAGTGGGGCTGGAATCTCTGCGGAGAGTGGTATCAAGACTTTCCGGGATTCTGGGGGACTCTGGGAAGGTCATGATGTGATGGAAGTGGCTTCCCCAGAGGGGTGGAGAAGAAATCGCACATTGGTTCAGGATTTTTATAACCAGCGCCGTAAGCAATTATTGGAATGTGAACCCAACCTAGCTCATTTGACATTAGCAAAATTAGAAGAGGAATATGATGTTTCTATCATCACTCAGAATGTCGATGATCTACATGAGCGCGCTGGATCCACTAAAGTTATTCATCTTCATGGGGAGTTGAGGAAAGCTCAGAGCACCTTGGATCCAACATTGGTATATGATCTGGATCACTGGGAGATCAAAGAAGGCGATAAATGCGAGCGTGGAAGTCAGTTGAGGCCATTTATAGTCTGGTTTGGCGAGCAGGTGCCCATGATGGATTTGGCTATAGAGCTTGTTTCGACTGCGGATATTCTTGTAGTAATAGGGACTTCATTGCAGGTTTATCCAGCTGCAGGATTAGTGGATTTTGTGCCAGCTAGCAGCAAGTTATTTTTGATTGACCCGACTAGTCCTGGAGTTCGCTTAAATAAAAAGGTTGTTTATATCTTGGAAAATGCTACTTCAGGGATAATTACTTTTGGAAAAATGCTAAAGTCTGAGATTTAATTTTTGTTCAGGAAGGAAAACCTATAAATTGAAGGATAAACTTTTACCTATGGCATCGAAAAAGAATTCTTGGCCTGCATTTCAATTTGAAGAGAACAAAGACACCATTTATCTCTTGCATCAGTGGACTCAGATTGTCGGAAAAGTACGTCTGAAGAAATCTCCCTGGCAAAATCATTCTTGGCATGTATCACTCTATGTAGATTCGCAAGGTCTTACCACAGGTCTGATTCCCTATGAAAATGGAGTTTTTGAGATCAAATTCGATTTCATTCATCATGAATTGAGACTGAAAACCAGTAATGGCACGAGAGACCGATTTGAATTGGGGGGGCAGACGGTCGCTAGTTTCTATGAACAATTGATGGAAAAGTTGAAGTTTTTGGGAGTAAATGTGAAAATTCACGAAACCCCAAATGAGATTCCCAATCCAATACCATTTCCAAAAAACAAGAAACGCTTGATGTATCAAGCAAATACAGCTCAAACCTTTTGGAAAATTTTAGTACAAATTCAAAATGTTTTTGGTGTATTCAGAACCAAATTCACCGGTAAAAGTAGTCCAATCCATTTCTTCTGGGGGTCTTTTGACTTGGCATACACACGCTTTTCTGGTAATAAAGCACCTAAATTTTCGGGTCAAGTGCCTAATATACCTACTTCCGTGATGCAGGAGGCATATTCTCATGAGGTGTTCAGTGTAGGATTTTGGCCAGGAAGTGAGCAATTTCCTATGCCAGTTTTCTATGCATATTGCTATCCTAATTACCCTGAATTTCAGGATGCTAAAGTGTCTCCGGCAAGTGCCTATTGGAGCAAGGACATGGGGGAATTTATGTTGAATTATGCAGATGTTCAAAAGTCACCCGCTCCTGCTGAAATGCTTCTTGAGTTTATTCAGAGCACTTATAATTCAGCTGCCAAACTGGGTGATTGGAATCAGGAAAGTCTTGATTGTGATTTCTCTCATATGGATAGCAAGTAGGACAACGCTGTTCCTTCTTTGTTTAGCTGCTTAACTTGGATTTAAACTGTTCAGGTGATTCAAGCAAATTTTGAGTAAAAGACCATTTCTCCATGAAGCAGAAAATCAAAGTGTTTTTAGCAGTATTGGCTTTCTGGTCTGCCTTATTCATTATCTGGGAATGGTGGCGTAGTTTTCCAAGAGTACGGATCAAACCCGCTGCAAAGGTAAACAGCATGCAAGAGGGGGTAGATTCCATCCTACAGCAGGCAATGTCAACTTATTTATTACCTAGTGTTTCTGTTGCGATTGTAAAGAAGGGAGAAGTGGTTTACCTGGATGCTTTCGGGTATGAAAATCTAGATACAAAGGATTCTCTAACGGTAGATAGTAAAATTTTGGTGGCTTCTATTTCCAAAATATTTACCGCCTTAGGTGTAGCAGGTACCCTCCAGAAAAGCGGGATAAGTGCAACGGATTCCTTGGCAGCATTAGGTCTAAAGGATATCAATACTTCTTCATTAGCAAATCTTCAATTTGGAGATTTACTCAGTCATACCTCTGGACTTAGGGATAAGAATTTTAGAGAAAAAATCATGTCATCCTCCAAGACCCAGACTTTGCATGATTGGGGAGTAGGCTTCCAGAAAACGCCACATACTACCGATTATGGATATGTAGGTTATTTCTACGCGGATTCGAATTTCGACCTTTTAGGTTATTTGCTCGCCGAATCAGAACAAGATGATTTCAGCACACTCATGCAAAGAGAAGTTTTTGCTTCTTCGGGAATGTTGAATTCTGAGTTTGTCAATATCTGGCCAATTGAAGAAACTGGGATCACTGGATACCAGAAAACCTTTCTCTGGAAGCGGATTGGGCCGAAAAAAATCAAGTTTCAAATTCTACCTTCTCCCTCTTCAGGATTAGTGACCACCACCAAAGACATGAGTTTAGCCTTATCGCATTTGCTAAAAGGCCATGCTGGCGCATACTCCGAAGCGCTAAGCTGGCTTGATACTGAGGATGAAATTCCCTTAGGTTTTCAGAAAATTCAACTATTGGGTGCCGATTGGATTGGTCATTTTGGAGGTCAAGCCGGTTATTCAAGCTTATTGTTTTATTCCAATGAAACCGATACGGGTATTTTTCTTTTTTCTAATTCCAGAGACGAGCAGGGTTTTAGAACCGAAATAGCAATTCAAGTATTGTCCTATATTTCACCATAATCATATTTCTAAATGAAATAATCCTTCCCTTACCCAGTTATTATTCTTTCTGCAGTAGTGATTTATCTATATGCAGGAGGATTAATGGATTTAATCACTCCGACTAACTTGGGCATGATGGCTGTAATAGCTGCTGCTGGTATAAAATACCATAACTGGATAGGCTACTTATGGAAAAGTTGACTGCTTCTTATGGTCTTAGGTTTGATATCAGTTTTAATCGCTCTAATTTGGTTTGCTTAAACTAACATTTAAACCTACAAATCATGGATATTAACGATCATTCACCTCTTTTGCCTTATCAACCAGCTGCTGATCGCTACCATCAGATGAAGTACCGCAGGTGCGGAAATAGTGGCTTAGTACTGCCTGAAATCAGCCTAGGACTTTGGCATAATTTCGGTCACAATGCTGATTTTACCCTAGGCAGATCTATTCTTCGTCGTGCTTTTGACCTTGGGATTTGCCATTTTGACTTGGCAAACAACTATGGGCCTCCATTTGGATCCGCAGAAGAGAATTTTGGGAGAATGCTGAAAAAGGACTTCGGCACCTTAAGAGATGAACTGATAATTTCCTCCAAAGCAGGCTGGGATATGTGGCCTGGACCTTATGGGAACTATGGTTCCAAAAAATATCTGGTGGCGAGCTGTGACCAAAGCTTAAAGAGAATGGGACTTGATTACGTGGATATTTTCTACCATCATAGACCTGATCCAGATACGCCACTTGAGGAAACCATGGGTGCTCTTGATATTTTAGTACGCCAAGGAAAAGCACTTTACGTAGGCATTTCTCAATATAGTGCAGAAGATACTGCCAAAGCCTACGCTATTTTGGAACGTCTCGGTACGCCACTTTTGATTCATCAGCCGCGATATTCGATGATTGATCGCTGGGTAGAAAATGGTTTGATGGACGTTTTGGGCCAAAAAGGGGTTGGAAGCATTGCCTTTTCTCCACTAGAGCAAGGATTACTAACTGATAAATATCTGAAAGGAATTCCTAAAGATTCCCGAGCAGCCAAAGATGGTAGATACCTGAAAGTTGAGCAGATTTCTGATGAAAAAATCAGCATGATTTCCAAGCTAAATGATATTGCATTAGAGAGAGGGCAAACGCTAGCTCAAATGGCGATCGCCTGGTTGCTAAAAGATCAAAGAATTACATCCGTTTTGGTGGGAGTTTCCAAGCCTGAGCAATTGGATGATAATGTAGCTGCTGTGAAGAATTCTACTTTTAGTCCTGATGAAGTGAAAACTATCAGAGGAATTTTAGGAGCTTGAATTCCCAGTTAACATCTCGAAGTGCCTTGATTTTGATAGTCATTGCTCAATTTCTCGGCACTTCGCTTTGGTTTGCCGGTAATGCTGTAGCTCCGGAAATCAGCCAAATTCTCAATGAGCCTGAAATTTTGGCTACTATCACATCTGTAGTTCAGTTCGGGTTTATTTTGGGGACTTTAGTATTTGCTTTTTTTTCTGTTCCAGATCGATTTTCACCGAGTAAAATATTCTTGGTCAGCTCTATTCTCGCAGCCAGCGTGAATCTGCTGATTGTTGTTTTACCTATGCAATTATCAGTTGTGCTGGTTTGCCGCTTTTTGGTCGGGTTTTTCTTAGCTGGGATTTATCCCATAGGTATGAAAATCGCCGCGGACTACTATCAAAAAGGGCTTGGTGCAGCCTTAGGTTTTTTGGTAGGAGCCTTGGTTTTGGGCACCGCTTTTCCTCATCTTCTGAAGGGACTTGATCTGGATTTTTCCTGGCAAATAGTAATCTGGGTTACATCTGGACTCGCATTGCTTGGAGGAGTCATAGTTGGTTTATTTGTTCCTGATGGGCCTTTTCATAAGATCAATTCCAAATTTGATTTTCGTTTATTAACCAAGCTATCTAGGATTTCGCCATTGAAAAGTGCCGCATCGGGGTACTTTGGACACATGTGGGAGCTTTATACTTTTTGGGCGTTCGTGCCTGTTTTGATTGTTTTTTTTCAGGGAAATGAAGCTATGGAGGCAAGTGATAGCTTACTAACCTTTTTTGTAATAGCAATAGGTGCATATTCTTGTGCTATAGGGGGAGTGATAGCGAAGCGACAAGGAAGTTCAAAAGTGGCACAAGTAGCACTTATAGGCTCTGGATTATGCTGTGTTTTGGTGCTTGTTGCGTCTGGATTACCAAGTTGGGTTTGGATCAGTTTGTTATTAATCTGGGGAATGTTTATCACAGCAGATTCACCACAGTTTTCCACCTTAGTAGCTCAAAGTGTACCTGCGGAATATCGCGGTACTGCACTTACTCTTGTCAATTCTATGGGGTTTGCATTATCAATTGTCAGTATCCAGTTCGCTCAATTTCTGCTGGAATGGATTAGGATAGATAGAGTATTGGCCATGCTTTTTATTGGTCCATTGCTGGGTTTGATGCTTTTTCGCTTTTATAAACACCAATAGCTTTTTTGTATCTCTTTGTCCATTGAGCATTGATTATGTCTTTCTAATTTGACATAAAAAAAGGGAAGCTCCTTCCGAAGCCTCCCGCGTAAGTTCCAACCGGACTATCGAACTACGTTTTCTAATGTTGCCAGGTAAACCCATTTTTGATCTCTGGAGTTTAACCCTTCATTTACAGCTAATCGTTGTGCCTCTGTTTGATTCATATCCTCATAGGATTGGGCATTGAAAAACTGCATGTAATCTTTATACACATTCATGGTCAAATGCGTGGATTTGGCTTCAGACCCAAGAGGAAGTGCCGTTCTCAGCAAGCTCCAATGTCCCATCAAACCTTGCTCTACAAACTTCTGGTGTATGGGTTTGAATGTCGTTGACTCAGCCTCTTCATAAGCTTCAAAATTCCCTTCTTTCGCTTTCATCAGATCGAAAGATGCCAATACACCTGGTTTCATTTGGAAGTTATCATTAGTATGTGCAATCTCTCGCATATACAGCCTCATGGGCATATCACGCATACTCAGTGATTCTTGAAACAATTTGCTCACCTGTAAGCTGTTCAGATGCGGGTAGGCAATTTTGGTGTATTCCATCATCGACTGTTCATCGAGCCCATTCATCATTTTCACAGGATCATCGTAATAGGTGACCATGATGTATTGAAAATCGGAACGATCGCCACCGGATTGTAAAGACCAGAAATCCCAACCTTTGATTCTCTTGTCGCTTAGCGCCTGCCGGTAAACTTTTTCCATTAAATCTTTAAATTCGATGTAGTCAAAAAGTTGCTCGTTTTCAACTTTGACAAATTCGAATACCATATACTGCGTTTGCTGAGCCTTGAGACTACTTACCCAAAGCATCCCAAAGACTAAGAAAAATAATAGCTTTTTCATGAATATTAGGGTTTAGGGTTAATTTCGCTTTTGTATAATTTAAATAATTATTTTGAGCCACTAACAAATAATAATAGATAATTTTATAATAGGTCGTTTATACCAAACAGGCTATTGTTAATAAAAGATCTTTACTGATGAAAATATTCCAATAGGTGCGGTTATATATTATTATTTTAACAATTAAAAGGTGAAATTATGTCAGGAATTTCAAGAAGATTATGGTTAAAAAAAGCTTCGCTTGGCACTGGCTTAGCTGCCTTAGGAACTACAGGTGTCATCAGTTCGCTTAGTGCCGAGGAAGTCAGAAGGTTTAACCCCAGATCCATAGCTTCACCTATTCGCTTAGGCTCTAACGAAAATCCATATGGACCTTCTGAATCTATGAGAAAGGCGATGACTAAAGGTTTTGATAATGGCTGTAGGTATCCTTGGGGCTACAATGCTGATCTAGTCAAAATGATCGCTGAAAAAGAGGGGGTGCCTGAGGATCATGTTGTACTAGTCGCAGGATCTACTGAAGGACTAAAGATTGCAGGAATTACCTTTGGCAGTGGGGGAGAGATTATTTCCTGCTCGCCTACTTTTTTGACCATGATGAATTATGCAGAGGTATGGGGTACGGATATCAATTGGGTTCCTCTGAATAAGGACTTAGACTTCGATCTGGAGGAAATAGAAAAGCGTGTTTCCTATAAAACTAAAATGGTTTTTCTATGTAATCCGAATAACCCAACGGGCAAATTACTTCCAGCGAATCAAGTCGTTGATTTTTGCAAAACGGTAAGTAAGCAAGCGGTGGTTTTCTCTGATGAAGCCTATTACGATTACATCAAGGAGCCAAACTACCCGTCCATGGTTGAGTTGGTGAAGGAAGGCTATGATGTAATCGTCTCCCGTACTTTTTCTAAAGTTTATGGACTAGCAGGAATCAGAATGGGGTATTTGATAGCAAAGCCTGAGTTGGCCAAAATGCTTTCAGATCGCGTGGTCGCCAATACAAATATTATGGCGATTGAAGCGAGTAAAGCAGCGCTACTGGATACTGATTTTTACAACTTTTCTCTTCAGAAAACGAATGAAGCAAAAGCTTTACTTACACATACTCTAAATGAATTAAAATTGCCTTATTTAGATTCCCATGCCAATTTCATCTTTTTCCAATCTGGAAGAACTATCAAAGAATTGAACAAGGTGATGTATGACAAAGGTTTTATCATCGGCAGGCCATTTGAACCCTTAACTGACTGGTGTAGAATTTCAACCGGCACCATCGAAGAGGTCAAACTTTATAATCAAGCAATCACAGAAGTTTTAGGCTAATGCTCAATCCGAATTTAGTTTTAGAGAATGATAAAATCCTGCTCAGGCCTATCACAGAGCAGGATTTTCCTGTTTTGATGTCCTTGGCAACTGATCCAAGTCTATGGACTTATTTCACTTATGACCTGAGCGTCCCTGAGGAATTTGTAGAATGGGCAAAGCCTGCTTTTGCTGGAAGTCGCTTACAGTTTTTGGTTTGGGACAAACACCACAATCAAGCAGTGGGAAGTACTGCTTTTGGAAATTTTTCTGAACGAGATGAACGCATAGAAATAGGCTGGACTTGGCTTGGAAGAAAGTTTCATGGAACAGGAATAAATCAAGCGATGAAGCTTTTGATGCTGGACTATTGCTTTGAGACACTAAAGCTCAAGCGCGTAGAAATAAAAACCGATGTGCTGAATATGCCAGCCCGAAAAGCATTGCTAAAATTAGGTGCTGTAGAAGAGGGGATCTTGAGAAGCCACACCTTGCTTACGCATGGAAGACGAAGAGATACGATTTATTATAGTGTTTTGGATAGCGAGTGGGATAGAATTAGAATAGAATAATTCAAGTAAAACCTGCTGAAAAATTCTACTAAAATGTAATCCCCAAAACCGCCAAAATACTTTTCAAACCCAGGACCAAAGTGACTAGCCAGATCAAAACCGCCAGGAAAGTGTAGCCTAATCTATTTCGGTAATCCCCTAGTGTTTCTTTTTGCGAAGCAACCCAGATAATCCATCCGCTGATAAGTGGAAGAAGAACTCCATTAGCCAGTTGGGCAAGCGTGATCAATTGCACAGGTTTGATTCCTAAGGAAGCAAAAAGTAATCCCAGACCTACGATTACTCCCATCGAAGCTCGCATGGATCGGGATTGGATTTCCTGACTCCAGCCCAGTATTCCACAGATTACCAATCCAGCAGCCAGTGGTGCAGTGATGCTGGAAGTAAGTCCAGCTGCCATCAAGCCAAATCCCATCAAGTATTTTGCAAAGCTTCCGAAGACTCCTTCCAGACCTTTGGATACATCAATAGCGCTTTTGATTTCGCTGCTCGTATTTGCTGCTCCTACCATCAAAATAGCCATGGAAACCAACCCGCCTAGAATTATGGAAATTGCAATATCTCTTCGCATCCATACAATATCTTCAGACCCTGACCAACGATTTTTGGCTAAACTGGCATAAAGAAACAGGTTGTAAGGAACTACGGTAGTTCCGATTAAAGCGACAAGCGTTGGGAGATTTGCGTCATTCCAACTTGGGATAAACCCTGAAAAAACAGCTGACCAATCGGGTTTTGTGAGAATGGCTGTCACTGAGAAAGCTATAGACATGAATATCACCAAAGCAACCAGTATTCGCTCCAGCGCTTTATAATTTCCCAGCCAAAGTATAGCAAAAGCAAAAAGGCCTAGGATTAGATTTCCTGTTTGTATTTCAAAACTTGCAACATTGATGATCGGTGCATCCCAGAAAACCTGCAATCCCAAATTGGTTCCTGATATATTTCCGGATTCGTAAGCGGCATTTCCAAGTCCAATGGCTATCAGCACCAGAATCATGGAGAACACTCTGAAAAGTGGCTTTCCGGTTTGATTACGTATCAATTGGCTGAGATCCTGACCAGTCACCAATCCAAGTCTGCCGGAAATTTCCTGCAGAATCACCGTAGCAATAATCGATAATCCCAATGCCCAAAGTAAAGCAAACCCAAAATTGACTCCGGCCAAAGTGCAGACGGTCACCGTACCGGGGCCGATGAAAGCAGCGGCGATGATAGAGCCCGGCCCGAGATTTTTAAAAAATGTTTTAAGACTCAAGGTTTATCTTTAAAGGTTTAGCTAGAGATTAGGGTAGAATTTTTGTACTTTTTCTATTCTACCGAGAATAAACATTATTTCAAAAAAGCCGAATTTATGGGTTGGATCAAACGAATTTTAAAAGTATTGACTGTTATTCTTTTCGCGTGTTTGTTCTTTTTAGGGTTATGTTATAGAAATGATATCCCAGCAGAGGAAATTGAGCAAAAATACGCTACAGGAGAATCCCATTTTATTTCCCTAGACGGTATCAATGTCCATGTGCGGATAATAGGAGAAGGTGAGCCAATAATTCTCCTTCATGGTAGCTTTTCTTCACTGCATACCTGGGATGCTTGGCAGCAAGAGTTGAGCCCCTACTTTTTGACTATTTCCATCGATTTTCCCGGGCATGGACTTACTGGTCCAGATGAGCTGAAGCGATATAGTTTGACAGATTACTCTCTTTTGGTTTTGGAGTTATCTGAAAAGCTGAATCTTGATAAATTTCACTTGGCGGGTAATTCTATGGGTGGAGCAGTGGCGATGCAGGTAGCTTCTACTAGACCAGATAAAGTGCTCTCTTTGAATTTTGTAGATGCTTCAGGTGTTCCTTCTACTTTAAATAAAAATTTGGATTTAAAAGAATCAAAGAAAAGTGATCCTTGGATTTTTAAATTGGCAAAGAATCCAGTGCTTTCATCCATACTTCTGAAATGCACTCCCAAGTTTCTTTTTGGGATGAATATGAAACAAGTGTATGCTGATCCCGAAAAGGTCACTGATGAGGCCATTACCCGGTATTATGAGCTGATGCTTCGGAAGGGGAATAGAAAAGCGACTTTGGATCGAATGGGAGCACCGCGAGAATCACGAATTGACTTTGACAGGTTGGATATGCCTACTTTGATCATGTGGGGAAAAGAGGATTCGTGGATTCCTGTAACTCAGGGGTATGCTTTAGAAAAAGCAATTCCTGGATCTAAACTGGTTGTTTTTGACAATGCTGCTCATGTGCCGATGGAAGAAATACCGACGGAATCTGTCGCTAAATATCTCTCATTTTTAGGGGTGGAAGTACGAAAGGACTACTTTCAAGAACCCAAACTGATGACATATGCCGATTGAGTATTTGATTATTGTAGTAATCATTCTTCAAGTGATTTTCATGCTTTTATTTTTTCTACGAAAGAATAATGAGCAGGAAAAAGCCTTTTTGCAAGCAGAACTTGCTAGAATGAGCAAAGAGCTAGAAGTAGCTTTGGCGCAATCCAGACGTGAGGCTAGTGAGAATCTGGCGAATCAGTTTCAGTTGGTATTTAACAGTATCCGAGCCAATTCCAAAGATCAAAATGAGGCGTTGAAGTCTTTTGGAGAGGTTTTTAGACAAAATGTGCAAGAGTTTAATTCACTTCAGCGGGAGAAGTTTTCCGAATTGAACAGAAGGCAGGAGGATTTGATGAAAACTACAGAGTTGCGCTTGGAAAAGATCCGTGAGACAGTAGATGAAAAGCTTCAGAAGACGTTGGAAACCCGTTTGGGACAGTCTTTTGAAATGGTGAGCAATCAGCTTCAGGCAGTACAAAAGGGACTAGGTGAAATGCAAAGTCTCGCAAATGGAGTCGGGGATCTGAAGCGGGTTTTGACCAATGTGAAAAGCCGGGGAGTGCTTGGTGAATATCAGTTGCAGGCAATTTTGGAGAATCTGCTTACTGCAGAGCAGTATATTTTAAATGCAGAAGTTGGCAAAGGGAACCGCGAGCGGGTGGAATTCGCGGTGAAAATGCCCGGTCAACATGAGCCTGTATTATTGCCGATTGATTCGAAATTCCCTCAGGAGTCTTATCTGAGGCTTGTTGATGCGTATGAAGTAGCGTCTAAAGCAGAGATTACAATGGCTAGAACTGAGCTTTTCAAAGCGGTAAAAAAAGCTGCTCAGGATATACAGAACAAATACATCAATCCTCCTCACACTACGGATTTCGCCATTCTGTTTCTCCCAGTAGAAAGCCTCTATGCAGAAATCCTACGTGAACCTGGACTGACTCAGCAAATCCAACAGGAATATAAAGTGCTGGTCACTGGCCCTACCACACTTTCTGCAATCTTGAATAGTCTTCAAATGGGGTTTCGGACGCTGGCTATTCAGAAGCGTAGCTCGGAGGTTTGGCAGATTTTGGGAGCGATCAAAACTGAGTTTGGGAAGTTTGGAGAGTTGATCGAAAAGACCCAGAAGAAGCTAAATGAAGCCAATTCTGAACTAGACAAGCTGGTCGGTGCCCGGACGAGAGTTATTCAGCGAAAGCTTAAAGACATTCAGGAATTGCCCGAAGCTGAAAGCAGTAAGCTTCTCGAGGATTGAACCAATTGAAGGAGATAAGTCTTGAAAATGTCCCTTCAAAAAACTGACTCAAAAGTGAATTTTTAGGATTTAGCTTTGTTACTTTGACCCGTAAGGCAGAAAAGAAATTGCTTAATATCTGATTACCATTTAGAAAGCTATTATTTTTGCCAATTCAAAAATCACCTGAATTACCTCTATGGGGATGAATATTGTGATTGCCGGTGCTGGAGATATGGGTTACCACCTCGCTGAGCAATTAAGTTACGATAATAAGGATATTACGCTGATCGATACAGACAGAGAAGTATTGGACTATGTGTCCTCCAAGCTCGATGTATTAACAGTTCAGGGAGATGCTACCTCATTTGAGATCCTCAAACGCGCCAACGTCAATCGAGCAAGCATGGTCTTGGCTGTGACTACCTCTGAGAAAACCAATATTGTGACTGCAGTTTTGGCCAAGCAACTTGGTGCAAAGCGGGTGATGGCCAGAGTGAGAAATCACTCCTACATGGAATCAGAGAACATGTCCTACTTCAAAAATCTAGGCATAGATAATTTGATTTCACCAACTATGCTTTGCAGCAAGCATATTTTCAACATGATAGAGAATTCCAGTTTTACGGAAGTTTTCGATTTTGAAGGTGGCAAGCTGAATATCGTGGGGATCACACTAGATCAAAGCAATCCTCTAGTCAATCAGCGGATAATGGACACCAAGTCCAACCCTATATTTGATGACATTCGGATCATAGCGATTCTCAGGGATCAAAAAACACTCATCCCTAGGGGAAGTACAATCATCCGAAATAACGACCACGTATTTTTCATCTCTAATAAGAAAAATACACAGACCATCATGGAAGTGCTAGGTCAGGAAAAGCATACCATTAAGAATGTGATGATTATCGGTGGGGATGATATGGCGCTGACCACAGCGCTTAGGCTGGAAGACCATTTCCGGGTAACGCTAATCAACAAGGACAAGGAACGCTGTAAATGGCTGGCAGAGAATCTCAAAAACTCGCTGGTGATCAACGGTGATTATAAGAATGTAGAATTACTCATCGAGGAAGGCCTAGAGCAGATGGATGCATTTCTTGCCTTGACCGAATCCTCCGAGACCAATATTATTGCAAGTTTGACAGCCAAAAATCATGGGGTTTACAAGACTATTGCCCACGTAGATACACGGGAGTACATCCATATTTCCCATAGTATAGGTGTGGATTCATTGATCAACAAAAAGCTGGTAGCTGCTAATGAAGTGTCCAGGTTTTTGAAAAAAGGTACAGTGGAAGCAGTTTCCGGTATCTATGGTGTAGATGCGGAGTTTATCCAATATTCCGTCTGTAAGAATAACCGATTGATCAAAAATCCGCTGAGAGAATTGCATTTTCCGGATTCAGCTATCGTAGCCGGAGTAATCAGAGGAGAGGAAGTTTTTATCCCTGACGGTGATTTTCAGCTGGATTTGAATGATAAAGCAATTGTTTTGGCGCTGCCTGAAGCAAAAAATGCGCTGGAAAAACTGTTTCATTAAGGGATGATCCATTTTAAAGAAATCGGGAAAATCATGGGCGCACTCTTGGTGCTGATTTCCCTGTTGATGCTTCCCGGGATTATTTTTTCTATTCATTTTGAAGAGGACCCCTGGCCGATTTTGAGCTCGGCTGTGATCACTATGGTAATTGGTGCTACGCTCTTTTTCTCTTTTTCAAAGCAGGACCAAAATATTAGAAAGCGAGAAGGATACTTGATTGTGGCTTTGAGCTGGGTTTTTATGGCTGGCTTTGGGATGCTTCCTTACGTGCTTAGTCAGGAAATAGGGAGCTTTTCAGATGCTCTTTTTGAGACCATGTCGGGTCTCACTACCACGGGAGCCTCTATTCTGACAGATATTGAAGCTATGCCAAAAGGGTTGCTTTTTTGGCGAAGTATGACCCAGTGGATTGGAGGATTGGGGATAATCGTGCTAACAGTCGCAATTTTTCCACTCTTGGGAATCGGCGGGATTGAGCTCTTTGTAGCAGAGTCTCCCGGGCCTACTTCGGATAAAGTTCACCCGAGAATTTCTGAGACAGCAAAGCGCCTTTGGTATGTCTATGTAGGGCTTACAGTGTTGGCCACCTCACTTTACTGGGTAGGAGGAATGACCTTTTTCGATGCGATCAATCACGCCTTGACTACATTGGCTACGGGAGGTTTCTCTACTAAAAATGCCAGCATGGCCTACTACGATTCAGCATTTATACAGTATGTAGCGATCTTTTTCATGTTTTTGGCAGGAACCAACTTTACGGTAATCTATTTTGGCTTGATTGGAAAGTTTAAGCGCGTGTTGCGAAGTGATGAGTTCAAAACCTACGGTTTGGCGCTTTTGGCACTTTCTATTATCCTCTATTACCCGATTTTTGCCAATGGCGGAGTGAGCCATGAATTGGCTTTCCGTAAATCTTTGTTTCAGGTAGTTTCTATTGTGACTACCACAGGTTTCGTGAGCGATGATTACACGCAGTATAGTCAAGGAGTGACTTTTATCTGTTTCATGTTGTTGTTTTTGGGAGGCTGTGCGGGTTCTACCGCAGGCGGGATCAAATTCGTGCGTCACCTGACGTTCATTAAAAATTCATGGCTGGAATTTAAGAGATTGGTTCATCCAAGAGCAATAGTCCCGCTGATGATCAATGGAGACCGGGTGACCGGGAGAATCATCACACATATCATGAATTTCCTGCTGATCTATCTACTTACTTTTGTTTTGGGAGCATTGGCACTTTCTCTGATGGGCTATGATCTTGCTACTTCCTTAGGTGCTGTAGCTACTTCTTTGGGAAATGTGGGTCCGGGAATAGGCAAAGTAGGTCCAGTGGATAATTTTGCGTTTTTCTCGCCTACGGCAAAAATCTTCCTTTCGGTAATCATGCTTCTTGGGCGATTGGAGCTATTTACACTCCTGATTTTATTCACTCCATTCTTCTGGAGAGCTAATTAATCCATGACTTGAAACTGGGCTTGTATCTTAGCGATCCGATCTTCTATTGATTCCGAACTAATCGATGTTCTGCTCAGCCGATCTACCATGATTGGAAATGAAAAAGGTGTGAACTGCACTGGATGCTTTACAACTAAGTATTGACCGTTTATTTTTTGCAGCGCATGAATCATTTTATCTTCCTCCATCTGCTGATCTATCGCTTCTCCATGCGCTTGTTTCAATAGTAAGTTTTCAGGGTCATATTGCTCGAAGACTTGAAAAAGCAGACTGGAATTGGCTTGAATATGCTTGAAGGTAGTTGGTTTTCCTGGGTATCCTTGGAAAACCAAGCCAGCAATACTTGCGATTTCCCTGAATTTCCGTCGGGTCATTTCCGTCTCATTTACACAGCGTAGTATGTCCTCACGTAGGTTTTTAAGAGAAAAGAGATCTTCCTCCAGTATTTCTTCAATATTCATATAGCTGTCGCAAAGCAGCTCAAACCCATAATCGTTCATCGCCATGCTAAAGGTCACAGGATAGCTCACACTGATTCGGTAGGCGATCAAAGCGCTCATCAACTCATGAATTGCCCGACCTTCAAAAGGGTAAAAAAAGAGGTGAAATCCCTGATTGGTTTGATGTGCTTCTATCAGAAATGTGTCCCGGTTTGGGACTATAGAAAGGCGATTTTGAAGCTCCAGAATAGGGGATACGTGGACGATCTCTTCTGAAATCGAAATTCCTTGATTGTAGAGTTCAAAAATCTCCCTGATTTTATCTGCCAGCTTAGATGAAAGCGACATTCTTGCACCCATCCAACTCACTACATTTGTGGTCTTTTTCTCAGAGACTTTCACTGTAGCTGTCAACCCATTTACGCGAAGCAATTCAAGGCTTCTACCAGTAAAGAAAAAACGGTCACCGATTTTCATTTTGGAAATAAAGGATTCTTCTACCGTGCCGAGGTAAGCACCATTTTTGAATTTCACCTTGATCATTGCTTCCGAAACGATCGTTCCCATGGACAATCTGTGTTTCATTGCAATCTTTTTATTCGTGACTCTGTAGAGTCCATCCTCTGTTTGAATTACCTTCAAAAAGTCCTCATAGCTCCCAAGGGAAGCTCCTCCCTTTGTGATGAAGTCCATAACCCAAGACATCTCGGCCACAGATAAGTCTTTATACGAATGGCACTTTTTGACTACTTCATAAATTGATTTTTCTTCAAATCCATCGCCAACTGCGAGTGTTACCAAAAATTGAATCAGGACATCGTAAGCTAAAACCGGAGGGAATTGAGATTCCGTTTCTTCCTTTTCTATCGCATCTCTAAGCGCAGCCGCTTCGATCAATTCCAGGGAATTAGTAGGTACAAAGAATATCTCAGAGGGCAATCCCGGCTGATGAGAAGCTCGCCCAGCTCTTTGCATAAATCTTGAAACTCCTTTTGGACTTCCTACTTGTATGACCCGGTTTACCGGACGGAAATCAACTCCTAAGTCTAAACTAGAAGTACATACGACTAACTTTAATTTCCCTTCATGCAGGGCATTTTCCACCCATCCGCGGACAGCCATGTCTAAGGAACCATGATGCATGGCAATCCAGCCTGCCCAGTCCGGTCTGGCTTCGAGTATCTTCTGATACCAGATTTCAGTTTGTGACCGGGTATTGGTAAAGAGAAGTACGGTTTTCCCTGATTCAATTATAGGGATTACCTGATCCAGCATTCTGATTCCCAGGTGTCCATGCCAAGGATATTTCTCCACTTCTTCAGGAATCACTGTGTTTAGAATGATCTGCTTCTTGATATCAGCTTTTACGATATGAGTAGGCATTTCTTCCCCCAGAAGAGTCTTGGCAGCAGCTTCCAGATTCCCTATGGTAGCTGACACCGCCCATCTGCGGAAGGTGGTTGGGCAGATTGACTGCATGTATTCCAGTGCCAACTGCACCTGAACCCCTCGCTTGTTTCCTACCAATTCATGCCATTCATCAACAACCACAGCCTGAACGGTTCGAAACAGATCTGCATGACCTTTTTGGGAAATCAGCACATGTAAAGTCTCTGGAGTGGTAATCAGACACTCTGGAGGTCTTCTTTTGATCGCAGCGCGGGTTTTAGAATCTGTATCACCATTTCTGACCGCTACCTGCCAGGGCAGCCCAATGGTCTCACAGACTTCTTGCATTGCTTTTTGGATATCCTGAGCAAGTGCTCGGAGCGGAGTGACCCATATTAGCTGGATACCATTTTTCTTAGGCTTTTGCCACGTATCCTGATTGTTCTTGATGTATTCCAAGATGACAGGAAACCAAAGCGCAAAGGTTTTTCCTGATCCTGTCGGGGCGTTTAATAGCCCGGATTTCCCGTCGAGGTAATCATTCCAAGTCTGCTTTTGAAACGGGAAAAGCGTCCAGCCTTTCTTTTGAAAATAATCCAAACCAATTGCCAGACGCGTTTCTTTCATAAGTATATTTAACGAGGAAGTTTAGGCGGTGAACCTACCCAAAGAAAAGGGAAAGAATTCCAAATGAATTTGTAATTTCAGAAATAACCGAACAGATGCAAATCTGTTTCCGTTGAGCTTAGAAAAATAGACCTATGAGAAATGTAATTTTAGTACTTCTAGTTTTGATTGGTTTTGGATCGTGCTCTGAAAGCGATCAAGATCTTTATACGGGACAAAAATTGGATTTTCAATTATATAAAGCCAGTGATTTTGATTACAGTGGGACTTTTTCTGTCCGAGAATTGATAGATGGAAACCTGGAAGTTACCATACAGTTAGTCGGAGAAAGAAGTACAGCTGCCACCACCTTTCCAGCTCATTTACACTACGGAAGCTATACAGATCCGGATGCCCCTATGGCAGTTATGCTTACTCCGGTGAGTGGTGCAGATCTGCTAAGTAAAACTGTCCTAGGCACCTTGATGGATGGTACAAAGCTAAGCTTTGAAGATATGAAGACTTTCGATGGTCATGTAAAAGTGCATCTGGCAAATGAAGGACCGGATTACGAAGTGATTTTGGTAGCTGGAAATGTAGGTTCCAACGTAGAGGAACTTGGGCGATTTGATGCTGAGCAGATGACGATTTGTTCCCCTGATTTTTAATGGTTTGGATTTAGGCTTAAACACCAAAAGTAGCGATTTCGCTGCTTTTGGTGTTTATAAGGGATTTGTAATTATTCTACTACAACAGGGAAAGTGATGTCCAAATCAGATTCACCACCTGCCTGTGCATAGTCTGTGAAATTTGGGTTGTCAGCTCCAGGAAAGTTTTTGTCTAAATCATGACGAAGGATCACCCGCATCTCCGCAGTGCTAAAACCTGGACTTTGCTGCACAGATACGATGCCTTTCAATCCAATCAATTCTGTGCCCTCATCATCATAGGTATAAGATAGGAATGGAGAGCTAGTGAAAGCAGATCCTAAGAAATAAAACTGGTGCTCATCACCTTCCTCTTGGATCTCCTCAGTGATGTTTTCATTTTCAATGGAATTATACACTTCGATAGACATCTCATAGGTTTTACCTTTGGCCAACATCACCGTTTCTATCGTTGGCGCGCCACCCACTTCAATTCCTTCTGCGTCCGAAGCAGTGAACTCAACTGGTGAACCTACCGCATTCCCACTGGCGTCAATTTCCTGAAACATCAGCGTGACATCTGTGATCACTTCGCCGTCATTTTCAGGTACTGGATCTTCACTGGAACAGCTTGCCATAGCAAATGAAACAAATGCAAAGGCGATCAAATAAAGTTTGTTTTTTGTGTTCATAAAGTAGTCGGTTAGAATTCGTAATTGATTTTTAAAAGGACATTTCTTCCCATATCGTAAGTGAAGTATCGGAAGCGGTTCATGTAATCTTTGTAGTTGGTATTGAATAAGTTTTGTACTTGCAGTCCAAGATTTAACTTGTTTTCTCCAACGGTTAGTTGCCTATTGTAAGCGAGGTTGAAGAGTGCATAGGCAGGGGGAGCAGGTGCAATGTCGAAATCAGGCTCTCTACTTTGCTTAGCCACCAGCACATTACTCAAGGTTAGTTTGTTTGTGCGCGAATCTGTGGCTTTGGCAAAGTCATAAGAGACGCCCCAGTCCAGTCTGTTTGAAGGGATAAAAGGAAGGTAATTATCCTCCTCTGTGTTTTTTGCTTGTACGATAGCGCCTTTTAAGTACCCGCTAATCTTATCAGTGAATTCATAGCTTCCAGCAAAATCAAATCCGTAGAAGAATGCATTTGCCTGCAAGTATTCATACACATTGAAAGTGCCCCTCAAACTCACATACGTTTCACCTGTGGGATTTAGGTAAATGTAATCCTGAATAGGATTCAAGTAAGCAGTGAATTCCAGATGGGTCTTGTTTCCATCGTACTGAAGCTCATTGATCCATTTCAGTGATTTTTCTGACTTCAGATCAGGATCGCCAATTTCCACTGCTGCAGCTCCATGATGCAGACCTTCGCTGAATAATTCATTCACATTTGGTGGTCTCCAGGCCGAGCCGAGATTGGAGTTGAAGGTCAAATCTGGACTGATGTGATAAAGACCTCCAAGGAATGCTGAGAAATTTTGATAATTCAGATCAGCGGTCTGAAGCTCTTGATTGATGTATCTGGCAGTATTCACATTTCTGAAATCAAACCTCACTCCCGCTTCCACTTCGAGTGGCCCTTTGGAGTATTTTTCCATGGCATACATTCCTACATTTACCATGTCGTAGTTAGGTATCAAGGGCGTAACTCCCGTACCTGGCACATTGCTGTTTGCCTGCTGAATCAGGTTCAAACCCCAAGTGCCACTGAGTTCATTCTTGTGCGTATGGTTTACGTAGAGATCCAGGGTATTTGTAAAAAGCTCTAAATCCAAGCTTGCTTTCTCATTCAAGTCTCCTCTTCGCTTATCAAACTCCTGTCGGTGATTAAGCTGAAAACCATACTGGAAATTCACTTTCCAACTCTCAGAGATGTGATAATGCGACTTCAGCTTGGCCAAATGGTGAGTTACCCGTTGTTTGGGATTTACGATGTCATAGGTGAACTCGCCATCTCCGAAAGGGCGGCCATTTTCAATGATATTTTCTAAATCGGATAGGTTGCCCGTATGGGAGTCATTCAAGATTCCCAACTCAGAATGGAATAGGCTATAATAGGCTTCCACACCAAGTTTGGAGGTGCTGTATCCCAAGGAAGTACTCAAATTTAACTCACTGACTCCTGTATTATCCTGAAAATAGTCAGGGGATTTAATGTTACCGGATCTTTTGGCAGAGCCCTGGATCCTATATCCGAAGCCTTTTATTTTTTCCGAGCCACCCGCATGCACCACATTAATATTACCCATTCTGCCATTAGTTCCGCCGATCAGGTTTAGACTCGTTTTCCTGAATTTATTGGTGGGAAGTGGGGCTGGATTGACTAGAATGACTCCTCCCATTGCTTCTGGGCCATATCTTACCGTTTCTGCTCCTTTTACCACAGTGATCTCATCAGCTAGAAAAGGATCAATTTCAGGTGCATGCTCTGCACCCCATTGCTGCCCTTCCAGTCGAATGCCATTGTTCATGATCATGATTCGATTGCTGTGCATTCCATGGATTACTGGTTTTGCTATGCTGTTTCCAGTAGAAAAAGTAGAAACTCCTGAAATTCTCTTTAAGCTTTCACCCAGGTTTTCACCTCTAGATTCAAGTAGATTTTCGCCATAAAGGGCAGATACTGAAGATGTAGTTTGTACAGCATCCCGATGACCGTGAATTTCTACGCCGCTAAGTTCCAGCGCTTCATCTTCCAATCGATAAGTTTTGCTGTAGTTATTTGACTCTAAGTTGACAGTATCTGTTATAGTTTTATGACCGATGTATTGTATGGTAAGCGTATAAGTGCCGAGACACAGGTTTTTTACTGTGAAGTTTCCATTTTGGTCACTTACAGCGCCTTCTTCCGCCTCAACTATCCACACATAAGCAGCCTCAATGGGTTCGTTATTTTCCAAGTGGATAATTTTACCTCTGATGGATAGCTTGCAATCCTGGGCTTGGATGCTAAACGCAGCAAGTAAGATGAAAGCCGTAATAAGTAGTCCTGTTTTTAAATTCACAATGCAAAAGTAGTAGGCGTCGGGATTATAAACTAGAACAAATGAAACAAAGTTGCATTTATGGGATAAAAGGTAAAAAACTACAAGGAACTGAAATTTTGGTCTGTGGTTGGGCTGTAAATGGATCCTATTTCAAATCATATAAAGGTTATTGAACTGATTCTTTGTCATTCTCTGACACCACATCATTATCTAAAAATTCAAATCCTTACTTTTAGGCAATGGAATTTGCCATAGTAGATATAGAAACCACTGGCGGCGCGCCCAAATACGGTGGAATTACTGAAATAGCAGTTTTGATTCACGATGGGGAATCGATTATCAGAGAATACCAGACGCTGCTTAATCCCGAGCAGGCAATCCCAACTTACATTACTGGACTGACTGGAATAGATAATTTCATGGTGATGCACAAGCCTACTTTTGAGGCGATTCAGGATGAGTTATGGGAATTACTTAACGATAGAGTTTTCGTAGCCCACAATGTCAGTTTTGATTATGGTTTCCTTCGGGAGGCGTTTTTGAAAGTTGGGAAGGAGCTAAAAACACCTAAACTATGCACTGTAAAGTTGAGTAGAAAAGTGTATCCAGGTATGAAATCTTATAGCTTGGGGAGACTATGTGAAAGCCAAAAAATCGAAATTGAAGCGAGACACCGGGCGATGGGAGATGCGAGGGCTACAGCTATTTTGTTTGATCGGATGATCAAGTCCGACTATCAAATCATCAACCAATCCCTTAAGAAAAACACCGGAGAGGCTTTTCTTCCGCCTAATTTTCCTCACTCCAAATTCAAAGAAATCCCAACTGCCTGTGGAGTTTATTACATGCTGGATGAGCGTGGAAAAGTAATTTATGTCGGTAAGGCGATTAATATCAAAGAACGATTTAAAAACCATTTTTCAGGTCAGTTACTGCCTAACCTCAAGCAAAAACTTAAGACTGAAGTGTTTGATCTAAAATGGGAACTCACTGGAAGTGAACTTATGGCACTTCTATTTGAAGCCTTGGAAATCAAACGTCTATGGCCCAAGTATAATTCCGCTTTGAAAATGCCAAAGCGTCTATTTGGGCTGTTTCACTATGAGGACAATTCAGGCTATGGGAGGTTTCAGGTTTCGAAGATTACCAAGTTTTTCAAGCCCATAGAATCTTTTTTCTCTATGGAGGAAGCGAATGCCTTCCTGAAGACTGGGATTAAAACCTATGGTTTATGTCCCAAATTAAGTGGGCTTAGGAAAGTGAATTGCGCACCTGAAGAGGATATGAGTTGCAACGGTGCTTGCCATTTTACTGAGAAACCCAAGGAATACAATCAGAGAGTGGCTGAGTTTATGGAGAAAATAAAGGAGAGCCAAAAAGAGCTTTTGATCAGTCTGGATGGTCGTAATCCTAATGAAAACGCCTATTGCATGTTTGAAAGCGGAATGCTTAGCAAATTTTCCTTTCTGGAAAAAGACCAGCTTACTGATGACATTCCTTCGCAATTAGATTTTGTGGCGCAAGTACCAGAGACTTATTATATCCTTCGCCAATACATCCATCAGATTAATCCAGCTCAAATCCAAGTGCTAGAAACAAATTAAGGTTTCTTACAAGTCGTTGGTATTAAAGGTGTCGCCTTGATTGATGTCGCCAGTCTCAAAGCCTTTTTTAAACCATTTCATGCGCTGAGCTGAGGTGCCGTGGGTAAAGGAATCTGGCGTCACTCTTCCGGTTGCCTGCTTTTGCAAGCGGTCATCTCCGATTGCATTCGCGGCATTTAAGGCTTCAGCCAAGTCACCCTTTTCCATCCAACCTACAGACTTCTGACTGTGATGCGCCCAAACTCCTGCTAAAAAATCTGCTTGGAGCTCTAGTTTAACGGATAATTGATTGTATTCTTTTTCGCTCACCTGGCCTCGCAGTTTATCCATTTCCGAAGTGATTCCGGAGATTTTCTGAATGTGATGCCCTACTTCATGTGCGATGACATACGCTTGTGCAAAGTCTCCCGGAGCATTCAGTTTTACTTCCATTTCTTTGAAAAAGCTCAGGTCGATGTACAGTTTCTCGTCCCCCGGGCAATAAAATGGGCCAGTTGCGCTGGAAGCCATCCCGCATGCAGAAGAAACTTGTCCACTGAAAAGCACCAAGGTTGGTTCCCGGTAATTATCCAATTGCTGATTCCAGACATCCTCGGTATCTGCCAAAATGGTTTCAGAGAAAGCTGCCAGTCGATCTTCCTCCGCAGAAGGAGTGTAATTGGTCTCCATAGTAAAGCCTTGGCCGCCGCCGCCCATGAAATCTCCTAAGAACGAAAGAGGGTTTGTGCCAGTAATTACAGATATTACAATAATTCCTCCGACTATGATTAGACCAGTTTTGGAGAATAGAATCTTGATCAATGGACCGATCAGCATGGGATTAAACCCTCCGCCTTGCATACCTCCTGCACGTTGACCACGTCTATCCTCCACATTGGAGCTTCGTCTTTTTCCTTCCCATTTCATGTGTTTATAATTTTTTTTAAGGTCACATGGAATCTTCGCATGAATTATAAACATCCCTCTGTATGTCGGTTATGGTCATGCTTGATTTCATATGATTATAATTTGTCTTTTAAAGGCCATAACCTGTCCCGTGACGAAGGATACGGGATGGAATCTCGCCTGGGAGATAATCATCCCTCTGTGTGTCGCTTCCGACATGCTCGATTTCATGTGTTCCTAATTTTTTTCAAAGAATTATCAAGTTTGTCCCAAGCTGATTTGGGGAGAATCTGGAAAAATTTTAACCAATCCCATAGAACTCATTTGTTTCATTCTTGAATTCATCTTATAAACAGCTTGATTTTGTTTAAAATTAACCAAATTGACCAATCAGACTTGTTCAATTATTTAATTTAGAGAAAAAATATATTCAAATCTATCTACATATGAATCACAAATTTTTGCAAAGACTTGTTTTCACTCTAGCACTTTTAGGAGCTGCCACACTTACGATGGCTCAAACTGGTGTAGGAGTAAAGCCTGAAAAGGGAGCTAAATTATACCTAGACGGCTCGAAGAAATCGGTAGAAAAGAACTGGGAGTACTGGGAAGGCCCAAGATTTAGTGCTGAAAATCCCATTAAATGGCCTGAAGTATCGGATCCCGTTGACGGAGGCAAAGCAATTAGTAGTAATGATCCGGCAGCAGCTGGCGGTCTATATGGCGCTGCGGACATAGTGACCAAAGATAAATTTGAAGATTTCCGAGCTCATGTAGAATTTTTTATCAAAAACGAAGGTGGTAATAGTGGCGTGTATTTGCAGAACAGGTACGAGGTGCAAATACTAGACGGAGATTATGGTGATCACGGCTTGGGTGCATTGATTAATGAGCATATTCCTACTTCTGAGGAATACTATGGCATAGGCAAATGGAATGCATATGATATTGTGTTCAAAGCTGCACGTTTTGAAAATGGGAAATTGGTAGCAAAGCCTCGTGCAACAGTCTATCTAAATGGTGTGAAAATTCATGAAGACAAGGAGATACAACAAGTTTGGGGAGGACCAAATTCTGGTCTAGATGGAGGAAATGACGGCGGAAAAGGTATCACTGACAGACCTGGAGGACTGAAACTTCAGGCAGAAGGACATGATGTTTTCTTCAGAAATATCTGGATCAAAAAACTGAAATTGGACGATATGTCCACTGATTTCTAAAGTAATACATAGACCAATAAAAAAGCCCTGAACCGTAAAATTCAGGGCTTTTCGCATTTTAATTTGGTTCTTTTTCCTAAAGAATTCAGAAAACTGTTTGCTCTTCTAAACTTCCGTAGGAACTGCATCTATTCAGAGGCTGGGTGAAGAAAGCGGCAATATTCGGTTCTTTCGAAGATATTCATGCTAGCACTTTAATCGGTAATCGTAATTTGGGTATGTATATTCTTTAAAAGGGTACTCTAATTTTTAGCCATTGATCAGCATGTAACTGAAGGTTCCGCGGCGATGGAACCACTTGAGTATTTTGGGCGGGGCTTCGGGTAAACTTTCCGAATCGAGAGGGTTTATTAAAATTCAAAAAAACAACATATTTTAAAATACTGGGTGTTAAACTTCGCTGATTGCCGAATTATTTTACGAATATAATAGGAGTGGGGTCAAAAACTTAATTATTGTGTTCTTTTTTTTGATGAGAATCTAAAAGTGGGTTTTTCAATGGTCCCTTAATGGATTGTTGCTTATTGAATGATTTCCTTCAATGTTCCAGTGCCTAAGCCAAGCATCTTCCATTCCGGTACCTGCAAGTCTATCACAGCCATCATTCCGGGCTGCAATCCAATGTAGTTTTCATTGCTAATATGCGATAGTAATAAACTGATGGTAGGATTATGTCCTATAAAGAGACAGTTTTCCACGTCAGGAGCTGTATTTTCCAGCAAGGAAATCATGCTGCCTACATTGCCTTCATAAATATCCATAGTGAAAATTCTGTCTTTAATATGGATGTACTTTTCGATCAGTTCAGCAGTTTCTACAGTACGTCGTGCAGCTGAGCAATACATCAAATCCACGGATTTCAGGGTTGTTTCTAAGCTTTTTCCCATACGATCCAGGCTATCTCTGCCTTTTTTGGTGAGTTGGCGCTGAAAATCTGATCCTTGAGAAAAACCTGCTTCTCCGTGTCTGAGTAAAAACAATTGCTTCATGATAAGTGGTTTAAGCCTGTAAAAGTATAAGGCACTTGAATCAAAAATCCCACCAAATCCGAGCAACGCAATTTTAAATATTTGGACGAGAAAACAATGCCGTCTATTTTTAGCTTTTCTTATCGGGTTTGAAAGCCCAGAAAAACTGCTTTTCTATGTCAAAAAACCTTGTTATCGTCGAGTCACCTGCCAAAGCCAAAACCATAGAAGGATACTTGGGCAAGGACTATAAGGTCGCATCCAGCTACGGTCATGTTCGGGATCTTCCTAAAGGCGATAAAGCGATCGATATTAAAAATAGATTTAATCCCACCTATGAGGTCACTGCCGATAAAAAGGATGTGATCAAAAATCTCAAAGCTTTAGTGAAGGATGCAGAGACTGTTTACCTAGCGAGTGATGATGACCGCGAGGGAGAGGCGATTTCTTGGCATTTGAAGGAAGTATTAAAGCTAAAGGATGAAAATACCCGAAGAATTGTCTTCAGGGAAATCACCAAAAATGCGATCACCAAAGCCATCGAAAACCCAAGAGGGATAGATATAGATTTGGTAAATGCCCAGCAGGCACGCAGGATCTTGGATCGTTTGGTGGGTTTTGAACTTTCTCCGATTCTTTGGAAGAAAATCAAAACAGGTCTTTCCGCAGGACGGGTTCAGTCTGTAGCAGTTAGGCTGATTGTTGATAGAGAAAGAGAAATTGAACAGCATAAAGCCAAGTCAAGTTATAGAATAACCGCTATTTTCGAAGTAGAAGGCAAAACTTTCCAGGCGGAACTTCCAAAGAAATTTGATACGAAAGCTGAGGCTGAGGAATTCCTAAAGAAATGCCTAGAAGCTGATTTTTCAGTTGCTAATCTGGAGAAAAAGCCTGGGAAAAAATCTCCAGCAGCTCCTTTTACCACTTCCACACTTCAGCAGGAAGCGAGTAGAAAGCTATATTTCTCTGTTGCTCAAACTATGTCTGTCGCTCAGAAACTCTACGAAGCTGGTAAGATTACTTATATGAGAACAGATAGTGTGAATCTATCGGATGACGCGATGGCATCAGCTAAAAGTGCAATCCAGAGTTCATACGGTGACAAATACCACAAATCAAGAAAATTCACGACCAAGTCTGAAGGGGCTCAGGAGGCTCACGAAGCCATCCGACCAACTGACTTTGGCAATACCCATGGATCGGGAGATCGCAACGAACAGCGGCTCTATGAGCTGATCTGGAAGCGTGCTATCGCGTCGCAGATGGCAGATGCGGAATTGGAGAAGACGATCATCACGGTAGATATCTCAAATCAGCCGCAAAATCTAGTCGCAACGGGCGAGATCATCAAGTTTGATGGATTCCTAAAAGTATATCTTGAAGACACCGATGATGAGCCGGAAGAGGAAGACCGCAATGAGGGAAAGGCTTTATTGCCTCCATTGAACATCGGTCAAGCTCTTAGTCTTCAGGAAATGAAAGGCCGGGAGACCTTCTCCAGAGCTTCTCCTAGATATACAGAAGCTTCTTTAGTGAAGAAACTTGAAGAGTTGGGAATCGGACGACCGTCCACCTATGCACCAACCATTTCTACCATTCAACGACGTGAATATGTAATCAAGGAATCCAGAGATGGTACGCCTAGAGATTATGTGGAAATGATCATAAAAGGTGGTGAATTTAAAGATGCCACCAAAACTGAAAATACTGGAGCTGAGAAACAGAAGCTTTTCCCAACCAATATTGCAATGGTGGTGAATGACTTCCTGGTAGAGCATTTCCCGAATGTGATTGACTTCAGCTTTACTGCAAGAGTAGAAAAGGAATTTGATGATATCGCTGCAGGTGGACAGGTTTGGCAGGATATGTTGGATTCTTTCTATGGCAATTTCCATAAGAATGTAGAAGACACTGAGCAAATCGCCAGACAAGATCTCAATACAAGCCGTGAACTTGGAAATCACCCTGTAAGTGGGAAGCCAATGATTGCTCGACTTGGGAAATTTGGTCCTTTGGTACAGATCGGCGACTCGGAAGATGAAGAAAAGCAGTTTGCAAGCTTGAAGAAAGGCCAGTTCATCGAAAATATTACGATGGAAGATGCACTGGAATTGTTCAAATTACCTCGTGACATCGGGATGTTTGAGGACAAAAAAATGGTGGCTGCTATCGGAAGGTTTGGCCCTTATGTGCGTCATGATGGCAATTTCGTTTCCCTTCCAAAGGAAATGGATCCACTGAGCATCACAGAAGAAGAAGGAATCCAACTCATCAAGGATAAGCGTGAAGCTGATGCCAAAAAACATATCAAATCCTTTGATGAAAACCCTGAAATCCAGGTATTGAATGGTCGATGGGGACCCTATATCAAGATGGGTAAGAATAATTACAAAATCCCTAAAGATAAGGAGGCCGAAACACTTACTTACGAAGAGACGATTCATATCATAGAAAACCAGCCTGAACCCAAGAAAAAAGGAGGGAGATTCGCCAAGAAAAAGTAAGTAAAACCTACCTACCAGAAATAAAATGAACAAGCCTATTACAATACTTCGAAAGATTGTTTTAGGCTTGTTTTTGTTTTTAGGTGGGAATATGGCTTTTGCCCAACTGGTTTTTCAAGGTACCGTGGCTGATTTTGATACGGGTGAAGAGATTCCATATGCCACTGTTTTTATCACGAATACCACCTTTGGTGTATCTGCAGATGAAAATGGGAAATTCTCTTTGTCTATTCCCGAAGGAAACTATGAAGTGATTATTCGTATGTTGGGATATAATGGGCTAGTATTCAGTTTATCTACAGAAGAATTAAAGCCTCAGGGGTACCGGTTTTTACTAACTCCAAGTGAGGAGGAATTGGACTTGGTAGAGGTCAAGGTAAACCGTGATCCAGCTTGGTACAGGAACCTGGCGAGTTTCAAAGCTTATTTTCTTGGAACTTCAGAAAATGGACTCCAATGCAAGTTTCTCGATGAAACTATCTTGAGACTGGATGATCAAAGTGAAACAGGCGTGCTCAAAGTGACTGCAGCAGATATCCTGAGAATTGAAAATCCGAACCTTGGCTACCGGCTTGACTATTTACTAGAAGAATTTAGGTATCAGAGGCAGGATGGCTATGTGTTTTATGCCGGATATCCACTCTTTGTACCCGATTCAACTTTGTCTAGAAGAAAGCAGAGAAAAGTCGAACAACAACGTGAAAAAGCATATCGAGGAAGTTTACAGCACCTGATCAGGTCAATTTACGAAGGAACTACAGAAGAACAGGGATTTGTCCTACGAAGGCTCTACCGAGTCCCTGATCCTTCCAATCCCGGTAAGTTTGTTAATCAATTGGTTTCTAGTCCTTTTTCGGCAAAGGAACTAATCACCAAGAATGCTGAGGGCAAAGTGATGCTACGCTTCAGTGACTACGTGCATGTCACCTACACCGAGGAGTTAGAAAGCGTGGAGTTCAGAGGCAGAGCCAGCCCTGGGAGGCTTGGAAATCAGGTTTCTACAATTCATCTCGAACTAGAGGAATTGGAAATTTACGCAAATGGGAGCTATGCAGATCCATTTGGGATTTTAGTAGAAGGATACATCGCATGGGAGCGAGTGGGTGATTTGTTGCCTATGGATTACAATCCGGAATCTACAAAACCATAAAAGCCTTGTTGATTTTCGAATCACAGAACTAATTTAAAGCTCAATATCCAGCTTGATTTTATCCAGATAAAGCGCTTTTTCCACACTGGAAAAAAGTAATTCCTGATCTATAGGCTTGGTGATATAAGCATCCATTCCAATTGCAAAGACCCGGTTTTTCGTTTTTTCGGTGGTATCTGCAGTCACAGCTATAATTGGAATATCCTTGGAATTCATTCCCGAGTTCCCCGAACGGATTTCTTGAGTAGCTTCATATCCATCCATTTCAGGCATTTGCAGATCCATCAGCACCACATCATAAGCAGATGTCTTCATGGCTTCCAGTGCTTCTATTCCATGGTTTGCAAAATCAAAGGTTACCCCTTTCCATTTCCTCAAAATAGATTTGATTACCAGCTGGTTTACTGTATTGTCTTCTACCACTAGCAAATGCTTACCATTCATTAGCTTCTCGGATTGTGAAGGAGTCATCAATTCTTGGTTTTGCAGAGACTTTTCTGACTTTTCGATTTCCAGCTTTATGCTTACCTGAGTTCCTTTATTTTTGACAGAATTGATTTCTATTTCACCCTGATGAAGGTTCACTAAGGCTTTTACGATGCATAGACCTATTCCAAAACCCCCATATTTCCGCTTGTCATTGATCTGCTCCTGACTGAATGAATCGAACACCCGATCCAGCTTTTCTTTGGCTATCCCTACGCCGGTATCGGCTATGTCCAAGTTGATTCTGACCTTATTCCCTGGAAGTTCTTCGGTGTTGATAGCTAATTTTACCTGTCCTTTTTGGGTGAATTTAGTCGCGTTATCCAGGACATTGGATATGATTTGCTTGAGGCGAATAGGATCCCCAAGGAGTTTTGAATTTATGTTATTTCGCTCTTCATAGATGAATTCCAACCCTTTTTCCCGTGATTTTTGATTGGTTACCACTTTTAATTCTTTAATGATTTTATTGAGTTCAAAGTCCACACGAGCAAGCTTCAACTCACCTTTTTCGATTTTAGAATAATCAAGAATATCATTGATGGAACTTAATAAAGACATAGAGGAGTATTGGATTACCTCCAGGTTGTTTTTGATACTGGGATCATCCGTGCTGCTTATAATTGATTTGGAAAGTCCCAAGATTGCGTTTAGCGGAGTTCGCAATTCATGGCTCATGTTTGAAAGGAAATAAGACTTTATTTCATTGGATTCCTGAGACTGCACCAATGCGATTTCTTGCATTTTCTCTTTTTCGCTTTTCAGCAAGCGTATTCTATTTGCCATAGAAAGGGATAGGAATATGATTTCTACTCCAGTACCGATTTTGGAAGCATTTGCTGTGAAAAAAGAATTGGGAATCAGGGAAAAGTTGTTTAAAATGAATAGCACGAAGCCAAAAGTCAAGCAGGCAATGCCTATCGTAAAGAAAAAATCAATTGGCGTTTTGGTAATGTAACTGTTG
Organism: Algoriphagus locisalis; assembly: GCF_900116615.1. Classification (GTDB taxonomy): domain Bacteria; phylum Bacteroidota; class Bacteroidia; order Cytophagales; family Cyclobacteriaceae; genus Algoriphagus; species Algoriphagus locisalis. Next base: position 46,410 of record NZ_FPBF01000007.1, on the reverse strand, counting down.
AAAATGTTCGTGATGATCAAAGCCAACGTTAAAATCCCAAGAATATTGACAGCCGGGTAATAGAGAGCCTGTCCTGCTGTGTACGTCAGAATCGCTATTAACAAGAAAATATGTGCAATGAAAAGGATTTGGTACGAACGCTTGATGAGAGTAGTGAGTCTCGGTGCATTGATATAAACATAGCTATAGCCCCCGAGTGCCAGTGAGCTCAAAGTTGCGAAAATCAACAGGGAGCGATTGGCAAACCAGCCCTGCTCCTGAGTAATGTATTGGAAAAAGTACCCATCAAGATTTAAGTGAAGAAGTCCGACTGACACTACATAGGCTACGTAGAAAAGAAAGCTGGATTCCTTCATTCCAAAATAAAAGAAAAGGTACATCACACTTGCGATACAGAGGATGCCATAGAAAAACCCAAATATCAGTTGGTTGAAGAATGAAGAATTAACCAGCGATGAGGTGTCATTCAACAGAAGAGGAAGGTTAATTACTTCACCATCACTTTGGTATTTGATGTAAAATTTGGACGAGGAATTAGGTTCAAGCGTAATCGGGAAGATCAGCTTTCTGTGCTTAAATGGCCTATCATCAAAACTGACCAAATCACCGCTCAGCTGATCTGAAATAAGTTTTCCTTCAGTAAATTGATATAAATGAACCACATCTGTGATAGGGCGGGCAGTTTCCAAAAAGAAAGTCTGGGCTTCCTCAGAGTTATTTTCCAAAGAAAACCTCAACCAGAAGGTCTTATCTGTAAAACCTAAATCGGTTATTGGATATTTTAAAGTAGCAAAATCAAGATTGTTTTCATTTTCAAGCAGTTTTTCCAAGGTGTAATTAGTAGAATCTACTTGGGCAATTTCAGCTTGGGAATGTAAGGAGGCAGGAAAATTCAAGTTTTGACTAGCTGAGATCTGACCTCTACTTTCTGCGCTGTTCCAAAACAGCATGCCAAGGGTAAGACATAAATAAAAGTAATTCATAAGGGAGATTAAAGGGTAGGAGCAATTACGAGGTATTTTCTAAAACTAGATCTTATTTAAGCCGAAAATGTTTTGATTATTTCAAAAAATCTACGCTTTTATAGCTAGGGTTGGGGTATTTGTAGAAGCCCTCGCCCGATTTGGCACCTAATTTCCCCTGATCCACATATGCTTTGAGAAGAGCCGCAAAAGCTCTTGAGGAAGGGTTTCTTCTAGAACTGGTGATATGCCAGGCTGTGTCTAAACCCACATTGTCCAAAATCCCAAATGGGCCAGCAGACATATTGAAATTGATCATCCAAGATTTATCTATGGCTTCTACTTCGGCTATTTCGCCTGTCAGCAGTCTGCCTGCTGCATCGATCCAGGCGATCAAAAGTGTATTGAAGATATATCCAGAATGTTCTTTTTTAACCAAAATTGGTATTTGATTCAGTTTTCGCCCAAGCCCCTCCAAGATGCTAATCACTTTAGCATCGGTACCTTCATGAGGCATAATGTCCACCACTCTGGAGTGAAACACATCATGAAAGTGAAATGCACAAAATTTCTCCGGCCTTCCTGATACCTCTGCAAATTGGGAAGGAAGGAGGTAAGACGTGTTTGTTGTGAAAATGGTGTGTGCTGGGGCTAGTTTCCCTATTTCTTTCCAAACTTCAGATTTGATTCCAGCGTCTTCAGTCACACTTTCAATGACTACATCAGCAGCTTGTAAGGCCTCCGCTAGATTAAAAGTAAAATAAACCCGTTCCATCACTTCTACTGATGGGACGTTAGTTTTTTGTCCTGATTTATTCAGTTGATCTATCAGGAGGTTCATTTCTGTAGAAGAACGTTGAAGTCTGCTGTGGTCCACATCATAGACCTGCACCTGAAAACCAGAAATTGCTGCCTGCAAAGCAATTTTCGTCCCGAGATTGCCAGCTCCAATGATGCAGATAGTAGTGATGGTCATTTTTGCTATTTTCTGCGCTCAAGGTAAAGAAAGATCAAGAGTATGCCTGAACGAATGAAGATTTATCGTAGTTAAAAGAGAAGTAATTGCAAATCTGAAATTTCAATAGAATATGATAGAAGTAATTTTTGAAAAAACCGGGCTCCCAGAGGATGTGCTTCAAGTAAGAGAATCCCCTGCTCCCGAGCCAAAACCCCACGAGGTTCAGATTCAAGTCAAAGCAAGAAATATCAATCCTTCTGACCTGATGTTTATCCGCGGTAGATATGGAATTCAGCCTGATTTGCCGAGTAGTGCGGGCTTTGAAGCAGCGGGAATAGTAAGTAAGTCTGATGCTGATGGAAAGGTGCCTGTGGGCACGCGAGTGATGTTTACCGCCCAAGGAACCAATATGGGGACTTGGAGGGAATATATCACTTTGCCGGCCAAGCAAGTCATTACTATGCCTGAAGAAATGTCGTTTGAGGTGGCCTGTCAGGCTTTTGTCAACCCTGTGACTGCTGTAGCAATGGTCAATAAATCTGAATTGAAATCCGGAGACTGGCTACTGCTGACTGCGGGAGCATCTGCGTTTGGGAAATTTGCCATACAAGTGGCCAAGTCCAAAGGAATCAAAGTTGCCTGTACCGTTCGACATGATGAGCAGAAAAAGCATTTGACTGATCTCGGGGCTGATTTGGTGATTAATACGGAGAAAGAAGACTTGAAAAAGGCTATCAGTGAGGTGGTTCCAGAAGGAGTTTCAGCCGTATTTGATGCAGTAGGAGGAGATTTGGCAGCCGAAGCATTGACTTGTATCAAGCAATTCGGAAAGATGTACGTTTTCGGAGTACTGAGCGGAAAGCCTATGCCACTTAAGACAGGATTGATGATTTTCAAGGAGATTACAGTAGAAGGCTTCTGGCTGAGTAGTATTCTGCAGCGGATCTCAAATGAAGATCGAGCCAAACTTTATAAGGAGACGCAGGCTTTTCTGATGGATGAAGATTCCAAAGTGGAGGTGGAAGCAACTTTCCCTCTTGCTGAAGTAAAGGCTGCAATAGCAGCTTATAACAAACCGGGACGAAACGGAAAAATCCTCTTGCTGAGTTAATTTCTTTGAAATAGTTCTTCATAAAAAAAGGGATTCCCCATCTTTGCATTTCAAATCAAAAAAACTGAACAGAATGAATTGGGATACGCTGGATAAAGAGCTTACCGAAATAGTAGAAAAAAGAAATCAACTAGCCGCTATGGATTATAGCGACGAAAGATATGATGATCTTGAAGAAGAGCTTCATGATTTGGAAGATGATTTCAATGAAAACTATGAGGATAGACTTGAAACTGAAATCGAGAAAATCCAGGAGAAGTTACAGTCTGACACGGACATCCTTTTACCTACTGCCTACATTGCCAATGCCTACAAGCCTATGCTTCCTGATGCCAATGGTGTCGTGAGCTACGAGGTAGGAGGTCAGCAAGGTGTTCCGATTGAGTCGGAGCAATTTGACAAGCAAGATGTACGTATTGTTTTGATCCCAAATCCCGCACGATTTGTGATGCTGATCAATGGCAGACAGCTGAAGGATCTTTGGAGAAGCAGATAATTAGATGTCGGATTTCAAATTTATGATTTCGGATTTGTCATATCGAGTTGCAAATAGAATAAACCTGGTGAATAGCCGGGTTTTTCTATTTGAGGGGGATTTTTTCCAGTCATGTAAGTAAAGTTTATTTAGGTAAAAGTTGCGCTTACCTTTGCCTATCGAATAAGATCTCTCATCATAAAGTTTGTAGGCATTTTCGAAGCAATGAAAATTAAAAGGAATGAATTCTAGAAGAGTAGTTATTACCGGTTTGGGAGCTTTGTCTGCTCTTGGAAATGATGTAAAGAGCAACTGGCAGAACGCCAAAGAAGGCAAAAGCGGAGCGGGAGCGATCACTTATTTTGATGCGGAGAAGTTCAAAACGCGGTTTGCCAGTGAGCTAAAAGGCTTTGACCCTACCCAGAGACTTGATAGAAATGATATCAAACGCTCTGATCTCTACACGCAATATGGGTTATACGTAGCTGCTGAAGCTATGGAAGATGCTGGTTTGGATGTGTCTCAATTGGATTCTCCATTTGATGCCGGAGTGATCTGGGGCACCAGTCAAGGAGGAATGAATACTTTTGAAAAGGAGATGAAGGAGTTCGTAGCAAACGACCTTACTCCACGCTTCAATCCATTTTTTATTCCCAAATACCTAGTGAACATGGCTTCTGGAGTAATCTCGATGAAGTATGGTTTTATGGGGATCAACTATACGCCAGTGACTGCCTGCGCTTCTTCGAATAGCGCGATCATGGATGCTTTTAATTACATCAAGTGGGGAAAAGCCAAAGTGATCATCACTGGAGGTTCGGACTCACCGATTACTGAAGCTGCCATGGGAGGTTTCAATGCTTTGAAAGCGCTATCCACTAGAAATGAAGAACCGACTTCCGCATCAAGACCTTTTGATGTGGACAGAGATGGATTTGTAATGGGAGAGGGAGCCGCGGCTTTGATTCTGGAAGAATACGAGCATGCCAAAAAGCGTGGGGCCAAAATCTACGGAGAAGTGGTAGGAGCGGCTATGACAGCCGATGCGTATCATTTGACTGCAACTCATCCCGAAGGAGCAGGTGCATCTCAGTGCATGAAGTTCGCATTGGAAGAATCTGGATTGACCATGCAGGATATAGATTACCTAAATGCCCACGCCACTTCTACACCAACTGGTGATTTGAGTGAGATTAAGGCTATTTCAAGATTGCTGGATGGTAACTATGATAAGTTGCATATCTCCGCGACGAAATCTATGACAGGACATTTGCTAGGAGCTGCAGGGGCTATTGAAGCAATCTTCTGTGTGAAGGCTATCAATGAAGGAATAATCCCTCCTACAATCAATACTGAAACCTTAGATCCTGCCATTCCTCAAGGAGTTCAAATTGTCACCAAATCAGCAATTGAAAAAAAGGTGAAGGTAGCCTTGAGCAATACCTTTGGCTTTGGTGGGCATAATGCTTCGGTGGTATTTAAAGAGTTTGTATAGATTTCCTAACCTTTGAGGTCTTTAGGACCTCGAAGGTTTTTTGTTTTTTACCCCGAAGTCGCAAAGGACGCGAAGAATTCCGCAAAGGTTTTTATTGTGGTTTGTTTTTGAATCGTAAGGAATACTGATCGTGCCGTTGGCACTCTAAATATTCTGATTTGGTTTAAGCCCTGAATTTCGCTTCGCTGCATTCAGGGCTTTTACTATTGGTGCCGTTGGCACAACTTTTCAATTGAGTTTTAATGCTCTTTGCCAAAGGCAAGGCCAGTAAAAGCCCAGAATGATATTCTGGGTTAAGTAAGAATAGTGATTACATGGCGAGCGCCAAAGGCACGATCGGTATTATAAAAAAATGGCTCCGTCAGATGTTGACGGAGCCATATTCATGGAATAAGGAATTTAAACCTTCGAGGAGATTTCTCCTTCGTCCCTCAGTCGAAATGACACCTCAAAGGTTCACATCAACATTGCGCCTTTGCGCCGTTGCGGGAGATAGAATACGCCGCGTCTGCTATCGGGAGAGAGAACTTACTTAAACCCCAACTTCACTCTTACCTTATCCAGCAATTCTGCTCCAACTGCCTTGGCTTTTTCTTCGCCTGCGGAAAGTTTTCTTTCGATTTCGTCTGGGTGATTCATGTAGAAGTCAAACAGCTCACGCTCTTTTCTGTACTTATCAAGAATCAGCTGAAGGAATTCTTTTTTGGCATGACCATAACCATAATTTCCTCCTTCGTAGTTAGCCCGCATCTGCTTAGTTTGCTCTTCTGATGCGATTAAGCTGTATAATTTGAAGACATTATCCGTGTCTGGATCTTTTGGATCTTCCAGTTCTTTGCTATCCGTGACGATGCTGTTTATGTTCTTCTTCAGCGCCTTTTCCGGAAGGAAAATATCAATGAAGTTATTGTAAGATTTACTCATTTTCTGACCGTCAGTGCCAGGAATGGTTTTTACCACTTCATCGATTCTTGCCTCAGGAATGGTCAGGATATCTTCACCCACAATTCTATTGAAGGTAGAAGCGATATCCCGGGTCATTTCCAGGTGTTGCATTTGGTCTTTTCCTACAGGAACCAAATCAGCCGAGTACAGTAAGATATCCGATGCCATCAAAACAGGATAGGTAAAGAGACCCGCATTTACATCAGCAAGACGCTCCGACTTATCTTTGAAACTATGCGCATTTGCGAGCATAGGAAAAGGGGTGAAGCAGTTCATATACCAAGTCAGCTCAGCCACTTCAGGTCTTCTTGACTGTCGATAAAAGGTCGTATGCTCGATATCTAACCCAAAAGCAAGCCATGCCGCAGCCACCGCCAGAGTGTTTTGCTTCCTTACTTCACCATCTTTGGAGGTGGTAAGTGAGTGCAAGTCTGCAATAAAAATGAAGGACTCTTCCTTGTTCTCTTTGATCAATTCAATCGCAGGGACGATAGCACCTAGGATATTTCCCAAATGTGGTCTGCCGCTGCTTTGAATGCCTGTTAATACTCTTGCCATTGGTCTGATTTTGCTGCAAATTAAGTAAAACAGTCCTTAATACGTTTGAAATTATGCGTTAATTGCGGGTATGATTAGAATTCCAAAAAACCTCTTTGCGCTTCTTTTACTCTGTTTTATCACTCAACTTACACAGGCTCAAGATACTATCGTACCTAAATTAATCTGGGCGGTGAATAAGGTCGATTTGGGTACTGTCTTGGAAGAGCAGGGACCGCAAGTGGCAGAGTTTGAGTTTACCCACACGCAGGATTCTCTTTTTTATATTGAGACAGTAGTGACTGATTGTGGTTGTACTACGGTAGAATACACTCAGGATACTTTGGTGGTAGGAGAAAGCGGGACTTTACAGGTTTCATTTGACCCCTCTTCCGGGGCTGGATTTTTCTCTAGAATGATAGTGGTGAAAGGAAATTTACAGGGAGTTCAGGATACACTTTATATAGAAGGAAATGCCATCCCAAGAGCAAGTGATCCTGAAGGAACCTATAGAACCCGCAAAGGAGATTTGGGTTTCAGACTGGAGAAAATCAATGTGGGAGAGGTGTTTACCAATGTGCCAAAATTAAAGGAGGTGGAAGTGTATAATTTTGGAGATACCCCTTTTTACAAAGATAGCCTTCAATTTATAGGGCCGGAGTACATTCAAGTGGCTCAGCTTACAGATTCTATCATGCCAAACGACCGTGGATTACTTCAGGTGGCTTATGATGGAGCGATGAAAAATGATTTGGGGTATTTTGAGGATCAAGTTTCCCTTACTTGGAAAGATAGCACTGGATTTATTGCCTTAAATGTTTTAGCTGATGTATTTGAGTATTATGCGCCATTTTCTAAGGATGATTTGAATCAAGTGCCTCAGTTGGTAATAGAACCTAGGGAAATTGACTTAAAAACAATTAAATCAACCTCAATTCAGCAAAAGGAGGTGATGCTCACCAATAAAGGCAGACAAGTTCTTGAAATCAAAAAGGTTCAAGGAAATTGTGATTGTCTAAGGCTCGAAATGCCTAAGACCACCCTGGATCCGGGAGAATCAATGGTACTCAAATTGGTTTTTGATCCGGTGGGAAGGAAAGGAATAGATCAGCGAAATATCTACGTTTTCAGCAATGATCCAGTGAATCCTGTTCAGTTGTTTTTGTTGAAAAGTCGGGTGGAATAGTCTGATTACTTTTCATTTACGATTGCAAGCATATAGAGACCGATATTTCGTAGATTAGGGACTGTAATTCATGCATTTATCCTCTAGGTTTGTCTGATTTACTTCAACTGTTTAATTATGAAAAAACATTTACTGTTTAGTATTGGGTTGTTGATATGCTTGGCTTTCACTTCATTGAATGTCGCAGAAGTAAATCCGTATAGAATTTACCCATTCCTGCAGGTTTATGGGCAGGGAAAGATGCAACTGACATGGTTTAGTAATTCTTTGGCAACGAGCTCAATAAAGCTTACAGGAGAATCTGGCGAAATACTGTATGAAGGTGAAGTGGCAGGTGAGTCCGTACCGAATATTTACTATACCTCACAGGAAAAAAATCAAACAATAGATGGATTAGAGCAAGGAAGCTGGATAAAAAGTGATCAGGTTTTTCGCTATAGAATGCCTATTGATTTGCCGGCTGGAGTTGCTGTAGATTATGTAGTGAGCCTCGGAGGTGTTGACTATGCAGGATCCTTTACCATGCCGGTATCGAAGTCTAGTTGGGATAAGATTAGATTTATGGCTTTAGCTGACTCCGAAACTGACCCAAGAGGAAGAGTGACCAACAGAGCATGGTATCCAGGAAACCCACTTTTTAGACCAATTACGAGTGTTCCAGAACTTTGGAAACAAAAGTTTGGTAGTACTGTAGAACAAGGTATAGAGCTACCAAATTATATGCTGACTGAGGAAGTTGGCTATAAAGAAAACCTTAAAATCATCAATGAACGCGATCCTGATTTTATCATCATGCCAGGAGATTTGGTGCAGGGAGCAGGCTATCAGCCCGCTTGGGATGAGTTTTTTAGGCACAATGCTGGGGATTTGGGAAAGGGGTTGTCCAGTTATGCAATTATTCCAGCCCTAGGTAATTGGGAGTCTTATGGAGCTATTAGTGGTGGATACGGGAATAATGAAAGAGGGGAGTTCCTTCCGGTTGTAGGGAGAAATCGTTTCCACACTTATTTTGAAACGCCCGTAGAAGATCCTTTGCAGAAGCATAAAAAGAGCTACTACAGAGTAGATTATGGTCCTGTGACTATTTTGACACTGGATTCCAGTAATGGTACGCCTGATCAGACTGCCACTGATTTTGACGGTCAACCAAAACTTACTGGCAAGCAATACACTTTACCCGGTACAGATACCCAGGAAAACTACACGCTTGCTCAATACAATGCTGCCGGGGGTAATGATTTAAGTGGTTTTGAACCCGGATCCGATCAGTATTTATGGCTGGAAGAAAATCTGAAAGATGCCAAAGAAAATGGACAGTTGATTTTTGTTCAATATCACCACATTGCTTATTCCTCAGGTGAGCATGGCGTGCCGATGAATCATGAACTTTCTGTTGGACAGGTAGGAACACCTTTGCGGGTCTTGAATCCATTGCTGGAAAATTATGGCGTAATAGCGGTCTTTTCTGGACATGATGAATTATTCGAACGAAGCTTTGTGGATGAGGATGGAGATGGAAAAGGGATCTTATATTATGATGTAGGTGTAGCTGGTGATGGAATGAGAGGGGAAAAGAGAGATTGGTTAGGTAATCCATTTAATACACTTGATTACAATCCTTATCGAAAATGGACAGCTGATCAGAGTTCTGTGGAGCAATGGAATACTTCTGGTGCAAACCCCGTTTTGGTTGATGGAGGAAAGCATTACGGACACCTGGAAGTGAACTTGGAGAAAAAGGTAGAAGGAGATCAGGAGTTTGCTTTGATTAATTTTATTCCTGTCTATGTTTTCCCCGTTATGGATCAAAACTATAACCTGCAGAAAATAGAACGCAGAGTATATAATGATGAGGTGAGCTTAAAAATTCCTCTCAGGATTATCGAAGAAAGGCCTCAAGTAAAAGACAGGTTAGAGCTGGGGCTTTCTAATGAAGGAAAAGCGACCTTAACCTCTGAGCAGGTTTTCACGAATTGGCCAATCAGTTCTATATACACGGTATCATTAAGTAAGTCTGACTTTACCTGTGAAAATCTAGGCGCTCAAGAGGTCACTGTCCTTATCAAAGACGATAAGGGAAATAATTGGGAGGATAAGATTGAGGTAGTTGTTCAAGACAAAATAGCGCCAGTTCTAGAAACCAAAAATCTTGTACTTGAGCTTGATCTGACCAAAGGTCAAGTAGAATTGAGTCCGGAGGATTTTATTCAATTAATTACTGATAATTGTGGCGTCAAGGAAGTGACCTTAAACAAAACAAAAGCCACTTGTGAGGATGTAGGGAAAGAGATTAGGGTAGAATTGAGAGCCGTGGATAATGCGGGGAATGTAACTGAAAAATCCGCTGTACTTGTGGTTAAAGGTATTACTTCTAGCCCTGTCACCATCGCTGGTTCTAATTCTATTTGCGCTGGAACTAAGCAAACCTTGACATTAAAGTCAGATGCAGCTTTCGAAGTGGTAAGTTGGCGAAAGAATGGGACTGATATAAGTGGTGCAACCGGAAAATTTTTGGAGATCGAAGATAGTGGAAGTTACCATGCTATCGTTCGATATGTGGGAGGCTGTCTTTTTGAAACAGAGAAATTCATCGTAAATCCTGCAAATGCCACCTCAGTCAAGATTACAGGCTCTGAATCGATTTGTGAAGGATCTAAGCAAACACTGACACTTAAGTCTGATGCAGGTTTTGAAGTAGTGAAATGGAGAAAAAATGGAACCGAGATAACTGGAGCCACAGGAAAAACATTGGAAATCGAAAGTGCAGGGACTTATCAGGCAATTGTTAGAACTGCAGGAGGATGTTTGGTTGAAACGGCTGACTTTATAGTCGAGACAGCTAGTGCAAAGCCAGTCACAATTACCGGTTCAGAATCCATTTGCGCTGGTACAAAGCAAACATTAGAGCTAAAATCTGAAGCTGGCTTTGAAGTCGTGAAATGGAGGAAAAATGGAACTGAGATTACTGGAGCCAATGGAAAAACATTGGAAATTGAGAGTGCTGGAACCTATCAGGCTATCGTAAGAACGGAAGGTGGATGCTTGGTTGAAACAGCTGATTTTATAGTGGAGACAGCTAGTGCAAAGCCAGTGACAATTACTGGCTCAGAATCCATTTGTGCTGGTACAAAGCAAACATTGGAGCTAAAATCTGAAGCTGCATTTGAGGTGGTGAAGTGGAGAAAGAACGGAACGGAGATTGCCGGCGCTACAGGGAAAACCTTAGAAATCGAAAGTGCAGGGACTTATCAGGCAATTGTTAGAACTGCAGGAGGATGCTTGGTTGAAACAGCTGACTTTACTGTAAAAGAAACTGCCACTGCAGACGTGAAAATTACTGGTCCGGCTTCTATTTGCGCTGGAGATAATAAAACACTGACTTTGACTTCAGAAGCTGAATTCGAAGTGCTAAGATGGAGAAGAAACGGAACTGAGATTACTGGAGCAACCGGTAAAACATTGGAAATAGCCGAGGGAGGAAGTTACCATGCCATAGTTCGGTTAGCTGGTGGTTGCTTGGTGGAAACTACCAAATTCGAAGTAAAAACTGAGGCTAAACCTAGTGGAGAGATCGCTGTGGACGGAAATATCCTAAGAGCTCCAGAAGGTAATTACACTTATCAATGGTTTAGAAATGGAGATAAGCTAGAAGGAGATACTCAGCGAATGTTGACAGTAAATCAAATGGGTGAATTCTCTGTGGAATTGACCAATGAGGCAGGATGTTCCACGCGACTTGCTGCAGTTACGATGACTATCTCTGGCATTTTCAATCCGGGAATCTTGATCTCTGAGGAATTGAAAATCTATCCTAACCCAGCTTCTTCTCAAGTGGAAATTCAAGCCATGGGAGATCTGGAGTTTGCGGAGAATTCCATGAGGATTTTTGATAATAGCGGTAAGGACGTCAGCTCTAGTGTGGAGGTAATCCGTCAAAGTTCGAATGCTGTCACACTTGCCATAGCTAGACTTTCTGCAGGAACTTATGTGATTATGGTCGAAAGCCAGGATAATCGAGTTTTTGTAGGGAGGTTGATTAAGCAGTAGGAATTCGAATATCATTTAAAAAGCCTTACAAAATCATTTTGTGAGGCTTTTTTGATGAATCATTACTTCATTAATTTTATTACTTCTTTTTTAAGCTTAGGTAACTCTCGGATAATAATAGTCCAAATAAGTTCGTCGGAAATATTATCATATTCGTGAGCGATCCTATTTCTTGTTCCAATGATTTTTTGAGCGTTTTTTATTTCAAACTGACTACTCTTGTTTTTTGAAATTCTATTAATTGCTTCTCCAATTATTTCGATATTTCTCTCTACTGCTTTCTTTGTTTTGAGGTCAGATTGATATTCGAAAAAATCTCTTTTTTCTGGAAGAAACTCAAAAATCTCGTCAATAGATCTATTTATGTCTTCAAGCCAAGCACTTACCTTATTGTCCATAAATTAGAACTTTTGTTTCATTAAGCTCTTTTTTAAAAAATCTATTTTTTATTCCTCGCTCTTCAACCAGGTCAATCTGGCGTTTTAATAAATTCTCAAGGTTTTCTTTAAGCCCAAAATATAAATCGGTGTATTTGAATGGGTCACTTTCATCAAAATCCACAACAAAGTCTATATCGGAATCATCACTAAAATCATCGCGGTTAACTGAACCAAATGCAGAAAATGTCCGAACCCTGTATTTTTCACAGAGCTTTTTGATATGGTTTAGATCTTTGTCTTTGATGTTCATATACCAAAAATACTTAAAATTTGTCTTTTCCTGATTTTTTTGCTGAATCTGCTTAACGGTATTGAATTAGTGAATGAGTGTTTCCCGCAGATTTACGCAGAAAAGTACGCTGATTCTACGCAGATTTTTCATTTTTAGAGCAATCACCCTTCCTTGTTTCGTCTCACAATCTTCACCACACGGCCGTAGATAATTTCTGCCAAACTCCAATCATAGCCATTAAAGTTGCTGGTGTTATTAAACTGAATGACCACCGTATCTATGTCTGGGAAGTACTTGGCGATGCTCTGGTAGCCGGGAAGTAAACCGGTGTGTTCGTACACATAAATGTCAGTATAGATCTCCTGTTCCCCTTCCTTGAATACCGAGCCATCATTTAACGCCCGAAGGAAAATCCCCACATCTTCAGCAGTGGCAAGCATTAAGCCTGTGTTTTCTGTTTTGAAATCTTGGTCAACACCCACGTAATACCCGCTCATCACCTCATCCATATTTACTTCAGTTAGGGAAGTGTAGGTGTTTTTCAGCCCAAGTGGGGTCAGAATCTCTTCCCGGATATATTGCTGATGAGGATAGCCAACCGTCTTGTCAATGAGATCAGAGATCAGCCTATAATTCGTATTCGAATAGCCATAGCTTTCACCGGGTTCAAAGTCAGCGGGTAAATCCAATCCATAAGCTAAAGTCTCTTCCTTATTCTTGGGAGGATTAGTCCAGTAATCTGGATGATCTACAAAGTTGGGAATGCCTGATCTATGCTGCACCATCATCCTCAAGGTGATTCTATCCGAATTCTCAATCCTTCCTGCCAGTTCCGGAAAGTATTCAGCTACCGTTTTGTCCAGAGACAAGCGTCCTTCCTTGACAAGCTTAGTGGTAGCCACAGCAACATAAAGCTTAGTGATACTGGCAATCTTAAATAGTGCCTGAGGATAGGCAGGGATTTTCTTTTCCCGATCGTGCCAGCCTGCGGCATAAAACTCTGGGGACTTTCCGCCTTGCTCCACGTAAACAATCATTCCATCAAAGCCCTGTTCAACACCTTCTTCCAGCTGTTCCTGAACCGTATCGGGTAGGGGCCTGATCCAAGCTTTCACCAACGGCCAAGGAACAAAATATAGCGAACCTATACTTGCAAGAATAAAGAGGATTCGGAGGGTTTGTTTGGTTTTGGATTTGGGCATAGTGTTTTAGTGGGGAGAAGTTAAGGTTTGTTGTAAAATGCGTTATACATCCTGTTACCTTTTTGTTTTTCTATTTATTGGATGAAAGTTCTGACACTAATCTGCAATCATCACACTTAAATGCAAAATGATCATTAAGTGTTAAATCTTGCGATAGCCAATTTTGTCCACAGTTAGGGCATTTTCTTTCTTTATCTTTTTTTTGACCCCAAGCCCTATAGTTGAAAAGGAAATAGTATGTGGGCACACCAGTAACTTCCTCAATTTTTCTACAACAATCTCTCCCTTGTTTACTTAAATCACTATCATGATTTTGTAATTGACTTTGAGTCCATCGTTCACCTACTACACTATTATACCAAAGACCCTCAATTTGCTGGTAATTGTCTTCCCAGAAGTTTATATCATTATAAGATTGACCATCATGATGGGTGTAAGGAATTTTATATAATGGAATTTGACTCATTGATTCCCCTTCTATTAATGGGGAAAACCTTGCTGCTTTGAGAATTAAAAAGTCTAGCTTTTGTGGAATGATAGTTTTTCCAAATTCAGGGTCTAATCCAATATATTTGAATTCAAATATACATTCTAACTCTTCTTCAATTCTTTTTTTCCATCTGTTACCATAGATGGTAGAATTTTTTTCAGAATATGAAGCTTTTTCAGGACAAAAAAGGTTCAGACTTAATCCATCTTCAATAGGTTCATACTGCCATTCTTGATTTATTATTTGATTAGTCCGATATAGTGATCAAAAGTAATAAGCTGAGAATTCAAAGAACTGTTCCGAACCAACTTGTTTACCTGTAATATTCAACTTAACGATATGCATAGTAATAAATGGTAACGTACTATTTCCGCAATTGGGGTTATTTCCTATATATATTATTAATCTCTAATTGAGCGCTCCGTGCCCTCCTCCCGATAAAAATCCCTCACACAAAAGCAGGAATCCCAGTAATCTCCTGACCTAATATCAGCAAGTGAATATCATGCGTTCCTTCATAGGTGATCACTGATTCCAGGTTCATCATATGGCGCATGATCGGATATTCTCCTGTGATTCCCATTCCTCCATGGATTTGTCTGGCTTCATGAGAGAAATAATTTTAATGATTTTTGTCTACCAATCATATGCTTAAATTAACAATGATATCTTATTCAACATGCTACTTACACTTTCTTTTTCAAGCTTGGAAAAAGCGAACCATTTTTTACCTAAATCCTTTAGCGATGCCCCTAGATGGTAAATCTCCGTTTTGTCAATTATTAGAAAACGATCATGGCTGTTTGTGAAGGGCTTTACTATGAACTTGCCATATTGGGCATTGGCTTTTTCTACATCCAAGCTCAGTTGCTTGCTAATTACTTTGGTTAGTAAAAGCACTTCCACATTTTCATTTTTCTTTGATAAAAGGGTAAGCGTACTTTCATCGATGTAGTTGTCTATCAATAGTATACTTTGCTTGGAAGATCGAATAATTTTTGATGCTAGTTCATACGCATCAAATACTTGCCCATCAAAAAAAACACCTTGATTCGGGATCAATTCTTTACTTTCTAAAGCTTTAAATACCTGTTCAAATTGTTGATTGGTTTCAAGTTGCTTTAATTCTAGACGATCCAAGCGGTCGTAAATTAACTGGTTTCCCTGAATCAGTTTGCGCATTGCTACGAAAGCTCGCATAATTGCCACATGAACTTTTGTAGCAGTTTCACTTTTAAGTACTCCTGACAATCCAGCTACTCCTTGTTCGGTGAAAACGTAAGGAAGGTATTTACGATGTTTGCCTCTTTCATTTTCTAAGATCGCATTTTGCGATCTTAGATTCGATTTAGCAAGTTGTACTAACAAATTGTCCCATTCGACTTGCGTAAGCTGAAACATAAAGTCTTCAGGAAATCGCTCACTATTTCTCTTTACTTGCTCATTTAGTCTTCCTGTGGTGACATTATAAATCTCCGCTAAGTGACTATCTAGCATAACCTGAACTCCTCGGATAGAAAAAATCCGATTTTCAATCTGCTTAGGGGATAATGAAAAATCTTTGTCCATTCATTTTTCAAGTTATACTAAAAACTAATCTACCTAGAAATATAGATGACACTATTATGGATATGAATTTTTATTCTTACGCCCTCTGCGTTTCCCTCCGCGGTAAAATTCCCTACACAAAAGCAGGAATCCCAGTTATCTCCTGACCTAAAATCAACAAGTGAATATCATGGGTTCCTTCGTAAGTGATTACCGATTCCAAATTCATCATATGACGCATAATCGGATATTCTCCTGTGATGCCCATTCCACCATGGATTTGTCTTGCTTCCCGAGCGATGTTAAGCGCCATTTCCACATTGTTTCGCTTTGCCATGGAGATATGGACAGTTTTGGCTTTTCCGGCATTCATCATCTTGCCTACTTTCCAAGCTAGAAGTTGGGCTTTCGTGATTTCGGTAAGCATTTCAGAGAGCTTTTTCTGTACCAATTGAAAACCTGCGATTGGTTTCCCGAATTGGATACGCTCAGCAGCATACTTTCTTGCAGACTCATAACAGTCCATCGCAGCGCCGATTGCTCCCCAGGCGATGCCAAATCGTGCAGAATCCAAGCACATCAGTGGCGCTCCCAAACCTGATTTGCCAGGAAGTAGATTTTCTTTAGGAACCTTTACATTATCGAATACCAATTCTCCGGTGCAGGAAGCCCGAAGCGACCATTTGCCGTGAGTTTCCGGCGAAGTGAATCCTTCCATTCCCCGCTCCACGATCAAACCATGAATTCGGTCTTCTTCATTTTTTGCCCAGACTACCGCAATGTCTGCTTCCGGTGAATTGGAGATCCACATTTTGGCACCATTGAGCAAGTAGTGATCACCCATATCTTTGAAGTTGGTCACCATTCCGGATGGGTTGGAACCATGATCTGGTTCGGTCAATCCGAAGCAACCCAGCATTTCTCCTGAAGCTAGTTTTGGTAGGTATTTGTTTCGCTGTTCCTCGGATCCGAATTTATAGATAGGGTACATCACCAGCGAACCTTGTACAGATGCCGTTGAACGCATGCCCGAATCCCCTCGCTCAATCTCCTGCATGATCAAACCATAGGAAATGTAATCCAAGCCGCCGCCTCCGTATTGCTCGGGAATCTGCGGTCCAAAAGCTCCTACATCACCGAATTTCTTGACGATTTCTGTAGGGAAGTGAGCTTTCTGGGCCCAATCTTCTATGTAAGGAGATATCTCCTTTTTGACAAAATCCCGGATGGAAGTTCTGATCAATTTATGCTCATCTGTGAGTAAATCATCTAGGTCTAAAAAATCAACGCCTTCGAAGGTATCTTGCTTTAATGACTTTCGGATTTCAATTGACTCCATGGTTTTTTTGGTTTTATAGAATGAATCTGTGACTTTTGTCGGGATTTTAAAATCTCCAGCTGATCCTAATTAACTAGATCGCTGACGAAAATACTACCTTTTTATCCTAAAAGTACTCATGGAGGAATCCCAATTTGATCCCAAGATATTAGATAAAATTGAACTGCTTCAGCAGAAATTCAAAGCTTCCGGTCAGGATATGCTTTCTTACCTGGAAGGGTTGCAATATGCGGATTACTTGGCCTATTGGGACTATATCAATCTGGATGTGTTGCTTTCGCTGCAGCAGCCAAAGACCTCATTTAAAGACGAAAAGATATTTATTATCTATCATCAGATCACGGAGCTATATTTCAAGCTGATTATTTCTGAGATGGAGCAGATTGCAGAACTTCAGCCGATTACGGAGGAATTTTTCAAAGCTAGATTGGGGCGGATCAATATGTATTTTGATCAGTTGATCGGCTCTTTTGCGATGATGTGGAAAGGCATGGAACAGGAACAATTTCTCAAATTCCGAATGTCTTTGCTACCTGCAAGTGGTTTCCAGAGTGCCCAATATCGAGAGATAGAACTGATGGCAGCAGATGCTTTTAATTTAGTTGCTTTGGATAAGCGTACAGATCCTGATTTCCATACGCCGACGGATGAGATTTTTGAAAACCTCTATTGGCAGCAGGGAGCAGTAGAATTGGCGACAGGTGAGAAAACGCTCACGCTGAAGAATTTTGAAGCCAAATACAGCAAAAAACTGATGGATCTTATCGATGCCTATAGACGCAAGAATCTTTGGCAGCGGTACATAGATTTGTCTGATCCATCTGATGAGTTGACCGAGGAGATGAAGCAGTTTGACCTGAAAGCTAATGTTTTCTGGCCATTGGCGCACTATAAATCTGCGGTACGTTTTCTCCAAAGAGATCCGATTGACATAGCTGCTACTGGCGGAACGAACTGGCAGAAATACCTGCCTCCGCGCTTCCAGAAGGTTATTTTCTATCCTGAGCTATGGACAGAGGAAGAAAAAGAGCAGTGGGGAAAAGGCTGGGTAGTGAAGGAGATTTTTGGGGAAGAGTAGGTTTTGGGAGTAGCAAGACTTTAGTATCAAGTAATAAGATGCTAGAATCAAGACATAAGAATCAAGATTCAAGAATCTTGAGTCAAGGTGCTAGATTTTAGTGAAAAGGAATAAGAGCTAGGATTTTAGATATAAGTAGCGAGTAGATCGTATCAAGTCGCAAGTCCAGCATACTGTGGCGGGGACGGCAGGATTGATTATAGCGTGAAGATGATCCCAAATAAAAATTTAACCAAAGCGGTTTCTTCTTGAAGCACAAATTTCTGATTTCAGAATATTACTAGCATCTTAGGATATCAAGTGAAAAGCTAGATTTTAGATGAATGAGTAAAAAGTCAGATTTGTCACAAGGGAGTTTAATCAGGAGCCTTTTTTCCTTGGCTTGGCCGATCATCATGGCTAATATTCTCCAGACTGCTTATCAGTTAATCGATACTTTTTGGTTAGGAAGACTTGGGGCAAATGCTGTAGCAGCAGTGAGTATCAGTTTTCCGATTTTGTTTTTGGTTTTATCTCTTGGGGCTGGGCTTACTTTGGCGGGTACAGTTATCGTTTCCCAATACAAAGGCGCCGATGATCAGCGAATGATAGATTTCAGTGCTTCTCAGACGGTGGTTGTTATCTTTTTTGTGTCGGCAATGCTGGCCGTTTTAGGCTATGTTGGCGCATCTCCTTTGATGAATTTGGTGGGTGCTGGGCCAGAAACGCTGGATGATTCGGTCAAGTATTTCCAGGTTTCATCCTTTGGATTTGTTTTTCTCTTTATGTTTTTCACTTTCCAATCGCTGATGCGAGGCATTGGAAATGTGCTGATGCCCATGTATATCGTGCTTGGGACGGTATTATTAAATCTGGTCTTAGATCCACTTTTCATTTTTGGTTTTGGTTCCATCGAAGGCTATGGTGTGGCTGGTGCAGCTGTGGCAAGTATTATCACGCAAGGCTTATCAGCTCTGGTCGGAATTGTGATTTTGTTTAGAGGTAAAAAAGGCATCAAAATCCGTCTTGCGGATATGAAACCAGACTTCCAGTGGATCAGGCGAATGTTTGAATTGGGTATTCCAGCCAGTTTAGAGCAATCCTCACGCTCTGCGGTTTTGACGGTTTTAGTTATGTTGGTTACGAGTTTTGGAAGCGGAGTGGTAGCTGCTTATGGGATAGGGGCAAGAATTTTGAGTTTAGTAATTGTGCCTGCGCAAGGACTAGCGATGGCCACCACAACCATGGTAGGTCAGAATATTGGTGCTTCTAAAATAAAAAGAGCTGAAAGTATTGGTAATCTAAGTGTGAAAGTTGCCTTCTTTGGGCTGACTGGAATAGGACTTTTGTTATTTGTTTTTGCGGAGACATTGACGGCTTTCTTCGTCCCAAATGATCCGGAAGTGATCAAAGACGGAGCAACTTTTATTAGAATTATGGCACCTAGTTTTGGGCTTTTGGGAGTTAATCAGGTTTTAAATGGTCTATTTAACGGTGCTAGGTTTACCCAAGCTTCTTTATTGATTTCCATCTTTAGTTTATGGATCGTACGATTTCCAACAGCATTTGTACTTTCTCAGAAAACTACGCTGGCTTTCGAGGGAATTTGGTGGGCATTCCCGATTTCCAATTTTATAGCAGCATTGGTAGCCTTTATTTATTACAAAACTGGCCATTGGAAAATAAGAACGATCAGACATCGGGGCGATTGGCTGGGAACGGGGATAGGGTAGTATGTTGAAAAGTAAGGAGTAAATCAATTGAAAATCAGCTTGATAGAATCATAATTCACATTCATTTTTACAGATAACTTAGGCCATGAAACTACACAATTGCAAAAACTACGAAGAAATGTCTCAGCTAGGGGCAGAGCTCGTTCATGCAGAGGTTGAGATCAATCCAGATTTGCTTTTTTGCGCAGCCAGTGGGAATTCTCCGGCAGGATTGTATGAATTGATGGTGGAAAAACACCTAGATACTCCTGGCTTTTTTGAATGGATGAATGTGATCAAGCTCGATGAATGGGTGGGATTGAGCAAGGATTCTACATTCACTTCAGAGTATGATATTCAAGAGAAGCTGGTTAAAAAATTGGAGATAAAGGATGATCGTTACATTTCATTTGACGTGGAAACCGATGATCCAGAGTCAGAATGCGATAGAATTCAGGATAAAATCGTTGAATTTGCTGGCATAGATATTTGTATTCTCGGTATTGGGATCAATGGACATATTGCTTTAAATGAACCTTCGGAATTTCTTCAACCGGATTGCCATGTAGCAAATTTGCATCCAGTGACTTTAGCTAGCGGAATGATCGAGAAGGTTGGAATTCCCTTAACTCAAGGTATGACTATGGGCGTGGGGAATATTATGTCTTCGAAAATGGTCATACTCTTTATCACTGGCAATGGCAAAAAGCAGGCATTGGATTTACTTTTAGAAGGGAAAATCAGGACAGATTTGCCGGCTTCTCTGCTTTGGCTCCATCCAAATGCTCATGTGATTGTGGATAGGAAATCGGTTCATTGATAGAATATTAAAGTAATTTGATGGTAATGTTTGAATCACCTCGGCAAGCTCGGTGACCAGGTTAGGTTTGGTGAGGAGGGAGGAAAGGGAATTTAGGCCATGGCCTAAATTCCCTTTCCTCCCTCCTGTTTCTAAAGAGCAGCGGTGGTCGTGCTTGTCGAGACCAGCTTTAAAATATGGCTATTGCTTGGTGAAGAGATTGCAGTAAATGAAATAGGGAAGCTTTAATGAGAAGGCTAAAAGCGACAAAATATGTCTGATATGCGATTAGTAACTGTATATTAACTCAGCCTGCTTTCTGATCCTCAGAAAATTTCTTTTCTTTCGCCATTCAAAATTTTTCCAAACCCCCAATGACTTGGCAATTAATTAAAGACGCCTTGCAAGGCAAAGAGCAGGATTTTACAAGTCTTTCCCTCAAAACAGCCATTTTCGTACTTGCGATTCCCATGATATTAGAGATGATGATGGAATCAGCGTTTGCTGTGGTGGATATCTTTTTTGTAGCCAAATTAGGTGAGCATGCCATCGCTACGGTTGGCTTGACCGAGTCGGTTGTTGTTCTGGTTTATGCCATGGGATTTGGGATAAGTATGGCTGCTACAGCTCTGATCTCGAGGAGATTTGGGGAAAAAGAATTCAAGGAAGCCGGAGCAGCTGCTTTTCAATTACTGATTGTGGGTGGTGCGATATCAATCGTTTTGGGAATTCTAGGGTGGATCTTCGCACCGGATATCCTGGGCTTGATGGGAGCTGAGCAAACTGTCATAGATACCGGAGTGAACTACACGCGAATCATTTTCGCCGGTAATACCGCCATTATGCTGTTGTTTTTATTGAATGGTGCATTTCGGGGAGCAGGACAGGCACATCATGCGATGCGCTCACTTTGGATAGCCAATGGGTTAAATATAATTCTGGACCCAATCCTGATTTTTGGAGTTGGGAATATTGAAGGATTTGGTCTGGAAGGAGCTGCAATAGCCACTACGTTTGGAAGAGGAGTAGGTGTGGTATATCAGCTTTACCATCTTTTCAACGGTAAGCACAAGCTGAAAATCCTAAAGGAAAACATTGTTGTTTCCTGGGAAATTATCAAGAAAATTATGGAAATCGCAGTGGGTGGAATGGGGCAGTTTCTAATCGATTCAGTTTCTTGGATTGCTCTTACGCGTATGAACGCTGAGTTTGGTTCAGCTTCATTGGCAGGATTTACTATCGCGTTTAGGATATTGATTTTCACTCTTTTACCAGCCTGGGGTTTATCTGGTGCTGCATCTACTTTGGTAGGGCAAAATTTAGGTGCCAAGCAACCTGATCGTGCAGAGACAGCGGTATGGATGACGACAAGATATACCGTCATTTTCATGGCTTCGGTAACTGGCATCTATTTGCTTTTCAACCAACAATTAGCGGGTTTCTTTACGGACATTCCAGAGGTACAGCAAGTAGCTGCGCAAGGTCTTTGGGTAGTGGTGTTAGGCTATGTTTTCTTTGCCGTAGGCATGGTGTTGACGCAGGCATTTAATGGGGCAGGAGATACTAAAACTCCCGCATGGATCAATATCGGGGTGCTGTGGTTTATCGAAATTCCGCTGGCTTATGTGCTTGCATTTCCACTTGGTTTGGCTCATTTGGGAATATTTATTTCGATTGCTTTTAGCCATAGTTTTCACTCATTGGTATCCTTGTTCTTTTTCAGAAAAGGTAAATGGAAGCTGATGGAGGTGTAGGAGTGAAGGTGAAGTCAGTTGATTTTGCTAAATTAAATGCACTAATTTCTTTTCAATACAACTTGTAAATAAATCCTATCCATACTAACCTAAAGCACTATGACAACTTTAAACACGTATTTGACCTTCGAAGGAAACTGTGAAAATGCCTTCAACTTCTATCGCTCTGTGTTTGGTGGTGAATTCGCCCATGTAGGTAGATTTTCAGACATGCCAGCTGACCCAACCTATCCTATTGGAGATGAGTTTCGCAACCAAATCATGCATATCAGTTTGCCTATCAGTAAGGAATGCGTTTTGATGGGTTCTGATACGGGAGGACACGGAGCGCCTATTATCGTAGGAAATAACTTCTCCATTTCAATCAATACAGATTCAAAGGAAAAAGCTGATGCCTATTTTGCTAAACTTTCTGCTGATGGAAAAGAGACAATGGCTATGGCAAGTACTTTCTGGGGTGATTATTTCGGTATGTGCACAGACCGATTTGGAATTAACTGGATGATAAGTTTTGCTGAAGCTGCTCCGCAGGGTTGATGCAACTTCCGGGTTTTAAATCAATCCCGCCTGGCGTAGGACAAGCCTTCAGACCTGTCTTACGCCAGGCAAGTTAATATTCTTGAACCAGGGTCAAAGCTCATTTCACACGAGCGGTATTCTCATAATGCGGTTATGTTCTTTTCATAAGCAGGACAACTGTGAGCTAATTTCACCGGCACGCTTTTTCATCTGTCTGAAATCATGAAAAACGTTTGATTGCTTATTTCCATCCAGCAATTCCTAATTCATCCTTACCTTTGAACTACACACTCAAAGAGCATTCATGACAAATTCAGATATTTTACGGACGATACGCTATATTTTCAACTTCAAAGACCCTGAAATGGTCGAAATTTTTAAAGATGGAGGATTAGATCTAAAACGGGAGGAAGTAGCAAATTTTTTGAAAAATGATGACGAGGAGCATTTTCAGGCTATTATTGACAAAGATCTCGCAGCTTTTTTGAATGGTTTTATCATAACAAAAAGAGGAAAAAAGGAAGGTGAGGATCCAAAGCCCGAAAAGTCTTTAAATAACAATATCATTTTCAGGAAACTTCGAATTGCATTGAATCTGAAAGAAGATGATGTGCTGGAAATTCTTTCTTCTGTAGGTATGCATATAAGTCCGCACGAGTTGAGTGCCTTTTTCAGAAAGCCTAGTCAATCGCAATACAGACCTTGCAAAGACCAGATTCTCAGGAATTTCTTAAATGGATTAAAAAAGAAACATCGTCCAACCGTCTAGTTAGTCTTCTACAAAGACCTCCTTTACCCGTCCAACTTCCCCGGTGTCCAGCATCACTTTGATGCCATGTGGATGAGTAGGAGAGGAGGTGAGAATTTTCTTCACAAAGCCTTCTGTGAGTTCGCCAGATTGCTGATGGTGTTTCTGTACAATGGTGACTTCGCTATCTATTTGTATGTTTTTCCTGATACTTCCTGGTAAAGTTTTCTTTTCCATTTTTTAGTGTTGCGTTTGTGAGTGCAAGGTACTTTCGACTGCGGTAGTATGCCAGCAAAATTTAGCATTGCTTGTATCATTTCGATGCCGATTTACGTATAGGTTGAGATTGTGAATATCTTTTACGAAATTTTAACTTTTTATAAACCTATAAAATTATACCTATGAATTTTAAGCTATTACCACTCGTTATTATTGTTTTTGTGCTCATTAGTTGCAAAGAAGATGAAGAGGTTAACCCTGAAGTCTTGACACAATATCACTGGGAGAAAGCATTCCAAGATTTAAATTTCGATCCTCCCTATGAAGTCGTTTATTCAATTGATTTCCAAATTGATGGAAAGGTTCATTATGAGTCTTACTTCAGGGATCTTGAGACCAAAGATATTTTAGGTTTTATTGAATATTACGATGGAAACTATCAAGTGGGCCAAAACAAAATTACTGTACTAATCACGGAGCATTACACCAATCAAGTAAGTGGGGAAATGTATTCGGATAAAGACCAGCTTACTTTGATGGAAATAGTCAACCAATCCAGAGAATTTCAACTCAGAAATAATAATTCCGAATTGCATACCATTATGCCTTTATATTCCAGTTCATTAGGAATTATTTATGAGAGGGTACTTTGAACTTAAACTCAAATGCAAAACCCAGAATTATGAAAAAACAATTATTGCTGATTTGTGTATTTGTCACTCTAATCGGATGCAAGGATAGTGAAGAAATTACTCCAGAAAGACTTCTCGCCGGTTCCTGGTCACGAGTGAAAGATAGTGGAGGGTTTAGCTTTTTAGATAGTTTTGAAATAAAGGAGGATGGCTCCGTTTTCGGAACTTCAATAGTCAGGGAATTAGGGTCTGAGGATACAATTGGGTATTTAAGAGAAGTATATGGAAGCTACTTTGTAGAAGAAATTAGTACTTCCAAACTTAAATTGATTATGGAATTTGATACGTATTTGATTACCAGCTCTACAGATTTTCCTTTTGGAACCAAAGATCAACTTGTCCCCGCAGAGGTGAGCGGAGTTTCGGAATTTATAATTGAAGATGATTTCTCGACCTTAGCCTTTATATGCCTCTCGACTGATGATTGTTTGGAAAATCCTCCATATAAGAAAGTAGAATAGTTTATAGATGAGAAAAGGGCTGAAATACATTTTTATTTCAGCCCTTTCTAGTTGGTTTAGCTTTCCTATTCGTGGTTAATTCTCTTGAGGAATATTGAAGAGCAGAGCAATCAGATCCTTTGGTGTATGAACCGCGCCTAATTTCTCCTCTTGGAAAATGACATGAAGCTGGTATTCCAGCTCGAAAATCAATCCATTGATAAACACTGGATCCATGTTTAATTGCTGAATAAAATCAGCATTTTTTTGCTGTCCGATCAGTGTGATGCCATAGGAGTGAAATACTTCAATGGCTTTTTTTAGTAGTGTAAAGTGTTGGTTCATAGCAGTAGTTTATATGGTTCAGAAAATTTTAGTATTCCTTTTTAGTATTTTAATCTCAGAGAAAATGAGAAAAGGGATTGATTGGTTCCCATGGATTGAAATAACGTGTTTAATTGAAAATTCGCTACTTCAAACTAGCTATTTAACAATAAATAGGGTTGTTAATTTTTCTAATAAGCAGTTGATAGACAGGTAGATGTTGTTTCACCTACGAAAAAAATAAGGTATGTGGATTGGAAATGAATCTCCAATTAGAAAAATAGAAGAGTTGAACCTATGAAGTTTTCTCTGCCTCCTTTATCGAATCGCTGTCCCAGGTATGATCGTTCACCGAAAACTTTCGCATCAATTCTCCATTTAGCAGACTTTCCTGCATCTCTATTTGCTGTCGGATTTTGGATACATAAGCTTCCTTATTGTCCTTCAGACTCATCAGTACCTTCAATGCATCTTCATCGTAATCCCGGAATTGCTTTGCCAATCTGTGCACAGTATGAGCTCTAAACCCAAGTTTTTTCAACACATCTTCTCCCATTCGAATAGAAGTGTCCAAGTGTTCTCTGTAAATATTTTTCACACCCATTTCCATCAGTTCGAAGGCGTCGTATCTGTTTTTTGCCCGAATCATCACTTCCAGATGCGGGAATTCCTCCTTGCAAAGTTCCACTAGCTTGAGACTATATTCTGTGTTGTCCAATGCTGAGATTAAAATAGAAGCCTCTTCGGCACCTGCCGAATGAAGCAGCTCTGCGCGGGTTCCATCTCCAAAATATACTTTGAAACCCATTTTCCTCAAAAACTCTACGCGATCAGGGTCTGCATCTAAAATCGTAGCTTCCACGCCATTTGCCCTAAGAAAACGGCCCAGCGTAGAGCCAAAGTGTCCAAAGCCGATCAAAATAACCTTGTTGTGCTCATCAATGCTATCCATCTCTTTTTCACTGATTGAATGGGATTTGTTAATGGCAGGAATGACAGCTTTATCCAGAATCACCAATAGGATGGGAGTGATAGTCATACTCAAAGCAGTCACGGCCATGAGTGTATCAGAAATCGATTGATCAAAAATACCCAGTTGAAGTGCAAAGGCGTAGGTGACAAAGGAAAATTCACCAACCTGGGAAAGCCCGATGGCAAAGCTGAGATTACTTCCGAGGCTAAGCTTCTTCGTTTTACCAATCACAAGCAAAATGATGGTTTTCAATACAATGACGCCTAGCGTGAGAGAAACTATAGTGGAAGCATTGTTGAAGATTAGGCTGAAATTAATCGTCGATCCCACAGCCATAAAAAATAAACCTAGAAGTAGTCCCTTAAAAGGCTCCAAATCTGACTCCAGTGCATGCCGATAAGGAGAGTTGGCTAGAATGACTCCCGCCAAAAAAGCACCCAAAGCTGGACTGAGACCTACTAATTCCATCAAAAAAGATATTCCCACTACGATAAGTAAAGCAGAAGCTGTGAACAATTCCCTGAGTCTGGTCTTAGCCACCCAATTCAATAGCGGTCCAAATCCGAATTGTCCGAGAAGAACAACTATTCCTATTGCGGCAAAGATTGATAATGTCTGAACCCATCCAGGTAAGTTGTCAATAAGGCCGTGCATGCCTGAAGTATCTGTTGCCACTTGTGAAGCTTCACCGAAAATCAATAAAGGCAATAGCGCCAGAATTGGGATCACGGCAATATCCTGCATCAGCAAAACTCCAAAAGAAAGTTTTCCCGTTGGGCCGTTCATCTGATTTTTCTCCTTTAGAGACTGTAAGACAATGGCTGTAGAAGAAAGCGCCATAGAAAGTCCAATGGCTAGGGAGATTTGCCACTGCACATCTAGTAATAACCCAATGCCAAATACCAATGCAGCTGTAATCAAAACCTGACTCAATCCTACTTGTAGAATCAGCTTTCGCATTTTCCAGAGGTTTTTTGGCTCAAGTTCCAATCCTATCAAAAACAGCATCATCACCACGCCAAACTCGGTCGCATGCATGATATCCTGCCCCTGGCCTTCATTGGTGATAAAGCCAAGCAAGTAGGGGCCGATGAGAATTCCAGCAAATAAATAGCCCAAGACAGAGCCCATTCCTAGTTTTTTGGCCACCGGAACACAAATGATCGCAGCTAAAATGTATATGATCGCGTTTGCTAAAAATCCATTCATAAGCTTAAAATTTAGCGGTTTTGGTAGGAGTTAAGATCACCTTCATCTCTAAGACTGAGCAACAGTTCCTTATATTCATTTGCTTTTAGAGCTAATTCGGAAGCAGAAATTTTATGAGTTCCAGCGACTTGAAAAGGAGCCAGATAATTCATATGACAAAGCCTGGCAGTCTGTTCAAAAGGCCTTAGAAATTCTTCGATGCGATACTTATTTCTACCCTCATGTTGGTAGGCTTCTTGGGAGCCTCCGGTAGTAATGGCATTGAGAATGTATTTTCCCTTCAAATAAATACCCCCCGGACCGTATGCCCAGCCAAATTCCAAGACCAAATCTATCCATTGCTTCATAAGCGGAGGGCATGAGTACCAATAGACCGGGTGATGCCAGACTACCACTTGGGCTTCAAAAAGTGCTTCCTGCTCAGCCTGGATAGAAATATTGAAATCAGGATAGAGCTCATACAGATCTCTGATCTCTACATTTTCCAATCCATCGACAGCCTGTATCAAAGCCTGATTTGCCTCAGAATGCTCAAACTTGGGATGGGCAAAAAGGACGAGTACTTTACGCATCTGTTTTGCCTTTATCCTTGAAAGTTTATTTTCTTATGCGAACCGTCACAGAAAGGTTTGTTTTGGCTGGATCCACATCTGCAAAAGGCCGAAACCTTACTCTGGTTTTTGATATGACCATTGGGAAGCTTTACTTGGAGATTTCCGTAAACCATCAATGGGCCGTTTGGAACTACTTCTACTAGTTGCTCGGACATTACATCTCCTGTGCTTTTTTCTTTTTGCTCCGCAAAATAATATCCCAAAGCTCCACTCGGACAAGTATCTATTTGCTTCACTATGGCTTCGGTGCTGGCTCCTTCGGCATTTACCCAAGGCCTTTTTTCGAAGTCAAAAACAGCCGGTAATCCTGAAATGCAATTTTTGGAATGAATGCATTTATGCGGTTCCCAGGTGATGGTTACTTCCCCATTGGAGTATTCTTTATGAATCGGCGAGTCTGACATGGCGTTTGTTGGTTTGAAAAGATATAATGTTACAAATTATCAATTTTAATCTAGTACTAAGGAGGTATAAAATTTAAAAAACCCAGTCACCTGACCGGGTCTTTTGAAAGAGAGTAATTCAAGCAAGTTTTACTTTAGCAACTGGGCTATGCGAGTGCTTTAGATGGGGCTCTTTAGATTTTTTTCAAGAATTCTTTGCCATTTTTCAGCGATACTGCGCTCACCGGCTAGGTCAGAAAAGAGTTCGCCATCGTAGATTTCTACTGTTTTGGGTGAATGACTTGAATCTTTGAAGTGAAATTGCAAAGCCAGGTATTCTAAGATATGTCGCTTCTCTTTTCCAACATGAATCATATGGCTTTTTTCCTGAATGCTTACCTTATTTACCTCATTGAGATCAATGATACTCTGCTCGGGATAACTGCCAAATCTATGATAAACCAACTTTTTACTTTGGCAATCCAAACCCAAATGGTAATGATTTCTCCACCGCTCATGCTGAGTTGGGACAGCATTATTGGAGGTCGAAAATTCTTCGAATGAGGCAAGATTAGCTGTAGTTAATTTCTTGAGTTTATAACTGTAGTACACGAATGGTGAAGCCGTAGCCACCATAGCAAATGAAGTCACAGCAAGTGTGACTGGATCTATTGAGATCATAGGAATGTGGTTAAAATGAAGAGAATTTTATGCGATTTTGTATCGCAGAGTGGGATTCTATTCGATTTTACCAGGTGTAGAAAAAGTGGATAAAGGTGTCTTTAACGTCGAAAAGTGGAGAGGATTTTTTGAAAAATGAAGGTGATAAATAAGCCTTGTATGGACTGATTTGTTCAAAATTGAAGTCCGAATTCAGCTTTGCAGTCAAGCTCCAATCGACTTTGAATTCTGGAACCTCTAAAAGCTCCGCAGTAGAATTAAACTGGATTTTAGTGAGTTGTCTTGAACTCGAAACTGAATCCAGAGAGTAGCCACTGTCGGCTGATTTGGTAGTGAGAGGAAATGCAAAAACAGCTATAAACCATAAGATCCAACTTAGGGAAACCATTAGGAATGATAGCTGTTTTTTCATTTTACTTTTAATTGTGCTTAAATGTAAAACATAATTTTCCGAGAAGTCAATAGAGACAGGTTCTTATTTTTTCAGCTTATATATTTTTAAGGAATCGACATTTTCAGATACAGTTACATTTTGCCAAGGACTAGATGGAAATAGGATAGAAGTCATCGCCAATTCACCGTCATTTACGAACAATTCGATAGAAGAAGCATCCATGAAAATCCTGATTTCCTTTGCTTCCCAGCTCATAGGAGCCGAATGAATGGCAGCGAAATACTTGTTGAAATCACTTTTTCCGGCTTTTCTCCGGTCTATACTTACGAGGCCATTTTCTTTAGATAGTATCAGGCTATCACCTGCTACATTGGAAAATGACATCGTAAAAGAATCAGATTCGATTTCAGCAGCAATTTCAACAGCTTCAGAGGGCAAAGTTGAACTCTGGTCATTTACTAAAAACTCCTTTGATCGAAGTTTTTCAAGTTCTAGGGCAGGAGCAGACTTTAAGAGTAAGGTGCCATTTACATCAAAAAGGCTCAACTCTCTTGGAACAGTCATCGCTGATCTCCATGCCACCGTCGGAACCTCATTTGCGTAGAGCCAATTACTCATCCATCCTATGAAAAGCGTTCTGTTTTGCTCAGCTGGAAGATTGCTGTAAGTCACTCCTGCATAATTGTCCGGTCCGTAGTCTAGCCAGCGGATCATGGTATCGTCTGGGGTGAATTGGCCATTTTCGAAGTCACCAATGAAGTATTGTGTGGCAGAGCCATTCTGTGGTCCGCCGGGATTGATGCTTACTAGCAAAACCCATTTATCTTCTCCTGATGGGGTTTTGAAGGGAAGTAGGTCAGGGCATTCCCAAACACCGCCATGCGCGCCTATATTTTTACCAAACACTCCAATCAAACTCCAGTTTTTCAAATCCGGGGAACTGTAGAAATTAATCTGATCTAGCACCGCCAAAGTCATCAACCAGGATTTCGAACCATCTGGATTTGTGATTTGAGAAACTTTTGGATCCCGAAAATCCCGGATTCCCGGATTGGGTAAGACTGGATTTGCCTCATATTTTTCCCAAGTTCTGCCCTTATCCAGTGAAAAGGCTATTGCCTGGCTCTGAAATGTCTCGGAATCTGTATTCGCTAGTTCGGCATCATGATAGGTAAATATGGCGACCAGCGGAGGGTTTTCATCCGTGCCTAATCCAGAACTGTTTTCCGCATCAAAAACGGCACTTCCAGAGAAAATATAGCCCAAACTATCTGGATAGAGTGCGATCGGAAGTGACTCCCAATTCACCAAATCGGTAGAAACAGCATGTCCCCAATGCATAGGACCCCAGACTGTGCTGTCTGGGTAATGCTGGTAGAAAAGGTGGTATTCCCCATCCAGATAGACCAGTCCATTTGGATCGTTCATCCAACCGGTTTCCGGCGTGAAATGGTAAATGGGTCTGTAATCTTCATTCACTTGAGATTCGAAAATGATTTCAGGATCTGATTGGCAGCTCAAGATTACCAGAGCAAAAATTATCAGAAGTAAAGTTGATTGGAGTTTCATTTAGCTTGATTTTGGGTTCAAAACAAGGTTAAGCACTGTATCCCGGTTCGTTTCAAGTTTGACCATTCCGGAAATTCTTTTAGCGTTTTCTGCATAGCTAGGATTTGTCCAAAAGTCCTCCAAAGCTATCTCAAATTTTTGTACATCCAAGTCATGGATACTTTTGCCAAGTGGTCCTAATCCACGGTTTTCTAAAATCCTATTCCAGAAATATTGATCGATAATGTGAGGAACAATCAGTTGCACACACCCATGCGCCGCTCCTTGGTGGGTAGTACCAGAGCCCCCGTGATGGATCATCCCATATAGTTTTGGCAAAATCCAGTCATAGGGGATTTGATTGACATAGAAAATGGATTCTCCGCTACCTTCCACTTTCTCCAATCCTCCCCAGGAAGTATTGACGATTGCAGGAATCTGATGCTTTTGAAGTAATTCAATTATTGTTTTGGAGTGTTCGGCAGGCTTGGTGTTACTCATTGAGCCAAAAGTGACTAGCACAGCTTTTGGATATTTCTCCAGCCATTCTTCCAATTCTCTTGAAGGCTGGAATTTATTGACTTGATTTCTAAAATAATAGCCTACAATACGTGCAGTTTCCGGCCAATTTATGGGTCTGGGAAAAAGTGAAGGAGAAATAGAGTAAATGGTTCTCAGACCGTTTAATTCAAAGTTTTTAATGCTTTTGGAAGAGATTTTTAGTGAAGGAAAATCTGAATAGTACTGGCCGAGAAACTTCTTCATAGCAAGCCTTCTAGCCCCATTTACCAGATTATAGGACTTTAGATTCAAGGCTTTCCCAAAGGGTTTCCATTTTCCAAATCCAATATGCGGATATTCCGAAGAAGGATGGGTGAGGCATGGAATGGGAGTGAGAAAAGTAAATCTAGCTGGATCAGCCATAGCTGCCAGGATAAAATACAGGCATTTGGCGTGAAAAACAATTCTATCGGGATTAAGATTTTTGAGCGCATCCCGCTGCTGAGCGATAAGTAGATGCTGTAAACTCAAGGAGCTTTTAGCCAGCTTGAAATAGTTTTTGAGCTGGTTCCAGACATTTCCTCCGCCTCCCATGATATTTTTGCCACTTTGAGATTCCAACAATTCCAGAAAGCCTCTGTCAAAGCCGATGAATTCATACCCAAGTTGGGTCACTGTTTCTCTAAATTGCTCTGGAAAAAGGCAAATCACTTCTTGACCGGCTTCAGCAAAAATCTCAGCCTGTGCCAAAAACGGCTCGATATCTCCACGCGTTCCCAAAGCAGCAAACAGTGTCTTCATATCCTTGATTTCTTATCTTATTTTTTTAATTATGGGGCTTTCAGTAGCTTTAAGCCTTAATCTAACGTTATTTTACATCATTTATCGCTGAATTTAGCGAAGACTATTTATTGAATTCATTACATACCGAATTGGTCGCCGATAGATTTGGATTCATTTTTGAAATAATGGGGAATTGATCTATGAAACTTATACAACTAACTATATGAAGGGAATTATTTTGGCCGGTGGGTCTGGCACTCGTTTATATCCTCTGACTATTTCTGTCAGCAAGCAGCTGATGCCGGTTTATGACAAGCCGATGATCTATTATCCGCTTTCTGTATTGATGATGGCAGGAATCAGAGAAGTGCTAATTATTACGACTCCAGAAGATAGCGAGGCTTTCCAGCGGCTTTTAGGAGATGGTTCCCAAGTGGGATGCAGATTTGAATATGCAGTCCAGCCGAGCCCGGATGGTTTGGCTCAGGCTTTTATCATTGGGGAAAAATTCATTGGAGACGATGATGTCGCTTTGATCTTAGGAGATAATATATTTTACGGATCCGGTCTTCATAAGACGTTGAAAGAGCATACTAAGCCGACTGGCGGGGTTGTGTTTGCCTATCATGTCAATGATCCTGAGCGATACGGCGTAGTGGAATTTGATGAGAATCAGAAGGCGATCAGCATCGAAGAAAAGCCAGAAAACCCAAAATCAAATTTTGCCGTTCCTGGGCTTTATTTCTACGACAATCGAGTGGTGGAGATAGCTAAAAAGATCAAGCCCAGCCCGCGTGGGGAACTCGAAATAACTGATATTAATAATGAATATCTGAAGCTGGGTGAATTGCAAGTGGCTATCCTAAATAGGGGAACAGCCTGGCTGGATACGGGTACTCATCAATCGCTTTTACAGGCTGCGCAATTCGTGGAAGTAATCGAAGAGCGTCAAGGTTTAAAGATCGGATGCATCGAAGAGATCGCCTATAGAGCAGGGTTTATCGGAGAGGAAAAACTGCTTCAGGCTGCAGATAAATTGGGGAAAAGTGGGTATGGTGGCTATCTCCGTAGACTAGTGAAATAGACTAAATTATTTCTTGATAAGTTGTTCAAGACTAGTTTTCATGATTTGACCCATGTTCTTACAGTCCAAGAACTTATCATTTCCATAGTGCTTCGCCAAGTCTATTTTTAAAGAGGTGATATTTTCCGGAAGGGAAATGGTGTCTTGCTCCATAGAACGCAAAATATCAAGAATACCTTGTCGGGAAGATTTGAGTCGGGTGGCTATAAGCGCCCGCTCTTCTTTCTGATATTGAGCCATGGATTCGGGGGTGATGTATTTCATTCCCAGCTGAATCAATACATTGTTTTCTTTGAAATACTGGGGCAGGTAAATCGATTTTTTTCCCTCATAAGACTGCTGGTCAAAATCTATTGCCCTGATCCTATAATGGGTTTCTTCAAAGTCGGGAGTGACGTCAATCACGAAATTGGAGGAGTGCATATCTCCGAGAAGTCTCACAAAACAACGCTCATTGAATTTGACGAATTCCTTAGCTAATCGAATGGGGTTCAAATGAGGATCAGTCATGTGAGCACGCATGAATAAATCTCCGGGAATTCCTGCGATATGTTCTTCAATCAGCGTATTTTGATGAACCAGATAGGAAATTCTATTTGGTGAAAGTAAATGCTCAAACTCCAACCCGTAAACTCTCGAAGCATCAGCATTTTTCACATAGAAATAATCAAAATTATCATTGATTCTATTTACAATTCTTACCCTAAACGGCTGTGTATTTCCATAGACACAGAGGTCTATCCGATCTACATACAGATGCTCCATCACCGACATATCCCCTCCGGCTTTCAGTAGGGCATAGATTTTTTTGACATTCAGGTGAATCTCCTCCCGGTCGGATTGATCATAGAAAACCGTTTCCCAAAGTGTGTCTTGTTCCTTGGAATCGTAAAGTGCTATGGAGCTTGAATAGCGTAGCAATTCATGGTAGTGAATAGGAATATCCACCTCACGGGAATACTTAATCAGATAGCGCCTCAGTCCAGGACTGATCGGGAAAATACGCTTCTTTTTGCTGATTAAGGCCATTTCTTACAAATTCACGTGTTGACTTTTTTTCAGGTTTCTATCAAAAATAAAGGGGCCAAAGGGGATAATTGAAGCAATGATCGCAAAGAATGTTCTGCTGAAATTCCATTTTAACTTATGTGCCGTAGGGAAAACCATGCAGATATAGAGGATAAAAAGAGCCCCATGAACTGAACCTACGTAAGTGACGGCCAGCGGATAGTCCCACATGTATTTCATAGGCATAGCAATGAAAAATAATACTAAAGTGGAAATACCTTCTATGAGTGAAATCCAGCGAAAGCGCTTTGCCCAGGTATGTTGTTGTGGTGTGAGACTCATTATTTTTTAGAAATGTTAAAGAGTATTTTAAGAGTGTTCCAAAGTTTGCCTTTTAGCGCCTTTTCTTCAGAAATTGTAGTTAGGGCATCTGCGAAAAGGTATTCGGTTTCTCCTTCTGTATGAATCTGATAATCCGATGCCGGTAGCGCATTTATAGGGTGTTTCAGGCGACCAAACTTCAGAACGATATGCGCATTGAGGTCATAGAGCTCGGCTAGCGTTCTACCTTCCAGCTCTTTGGATGAAAGTAGCCCAACTTCGTTCATGGAATGCCCCACGGCATTGATCATATTCACCAACATTTCCATTACCTCGGGTCTGAGCTGCTCTTCTTCATGAAGTACGAGAATTCCCTTTTCGAATTTACCACGAACACTCAGCGGCTCTGGCTTTAGTTCTTCTTTTGGAGGGGTTACACCATCTATATGGACAGTTTTCGGAAGAGTCTTTGGTTTTTCTGTCTCAGAAGTATGATTTGATTCCTGATTTGCCTGACCGGCTTCAGGTTCTTTTTCAAAGAAAAAAAGCTCCTCGGTGATGATATGCTGGAGCTCTTGAATGCTCATATTTTCCATGTCGGGAAATTGCTCAAAATTCCCCTTAACACAAAAAAAGAGGGGCAATATCTCTAGCACCCCTCACTTTTTTAATGACTTTATAGTTTGATCAGTCCAAATTGAAAATGGATTTCAATTCCACTGCATCCTCTGGTTTCATTCTTTTTGCGAGTACCAATCGAAGTTGCCTTCTTCTCAGTGCGCCTTCAAAGTTTTCAATCTCTTCGGGAGTTTCTGGAACTAACTCAGGAATTCTTGAGGGTTTGTTGTTTTCATTTACAGCGACAAAAGTGAAAAAAGCTCTATGGGTCATCACCTTTTTATTTGCAGGAATGTCCTCTGCAGTAACTTCGATGAAAACCTCCATGGAAGAATTGAAGGCACGAGTCACTTGTGCTTTGAGTGTTACGACATTACCAAGAGCTATTGGTTGCTGAAACGAAATGTTATCTGCAGAGGCGGTTACTACGATGCTGTTTGAATGCTTCTGAGCAGCGATGGCAGCCACCACATCCATCCAATGCATCAGTTTACCTCCCATGAGATTGTTCAATGTATTGGTATCATTAGGAAGGACCATTTCGGTCATAATCACTGCTGACTCTCTTGCAAATTTCTTTGTGCTCATAAATCTAAATTTTAACAAAAATAGAAATAAAATTTGGCTGGAAAATAATTCAAGAAGATATATCGGAATTTAATTTTGAAAAAATTTCAAATACCGACAATATCAAATATCAAATTTTCAATTTCAAATTCTTTCAACCCCAACCGTCTTTCCCCAAAAGTGGAACAAAAGCAAAACCCTCGTATTCTTCCTGCTCGACCTTGGTATTAGATTTCTTGGTGATTTTTAGCATGGCTTGTTTTCGCTTATCACCAACAGGAATTACCAGAATTCCGCCTATTTCCAGTTGCTGAATCAAGGCTTCCGGGACCACAGGAGCGCCAGCTGTCACAATTATTTTATCATAAGGTGCATAGGCAGGAAGACCGCCAGTTCCATCTCCATAGAAAAGATGCATTTCTATTCCCAATCTCGTTAAGAATCGCTTGGTTCCTTCAAATAATTTCTTCTGATATTCTATCGTAAATACCTCTGCTCCAAGTAGATGTAAAATACTTCCTTGGTATCCAGATCCAGTTCCGATTTCTAAAATTCTATCTCCTTCTTTAATCTCCAGAAGTTCAGTTTGGAAGGCTACGGTATAGGGCTGCGAAATAGTTTGACCTTCACCGATAGGGAAAGCTTTGTCCTCGTAAGCGTGGGAAATGAGTGCTGAATCGAAGAAAAAATGTCTTGGTAAGGTGTTGATAGCCTGAAGAACACGCTCGTTTTTTATTCCTTTTTCCCGTAACAAAGTCACTAGAGCTCTCCGTTTTCCTTTATGTAAATAAGTGTCTTCGAGTTTGAGTAGGGGCATGGTTTTTTGTGGTTCTGCGGTCGAAGATAAAGGAATATTTGGCTTAATTTGAACTTGAATGGGGCATTTATTGCTTAGTCATTGAAACTTTGAAAGTTAAATTCACCGCTATGTTTACAGGAATTATTGAAGCTTTTGGCACAATACATAATATAACTCAGGATGGCACCAATGTCCACTTTGATTTGGAGTCCACATTGGCTTCTGAATTAAAAATAGATCAGTCTTTGGCTCATGACGGAGTCTGTTTGACCGTCGTTCAAACTACGCCGGATTCTTATCGAGTGACAGCAATAGATGAGACTATTCAGAAGACGAATCTATCGCAGTGGAAAGTGGGGAAGCGGGTGAATTTGGAGCGCTGCATGCCTGCAAATGGCCGTTTTGATGGTCATATTGTGCAGGGTCATGTGGATCAGGTAGGGACAGTGAAAAACATTACAGATCAAAATGGCTCCTGGGTTTTTGATCTGGAATTTGAGCATGGTCTTGGAAATGTGACTGTAGAGAAAGGATCAATCACCATTAATGGAACAAGCCTGACCTGCTTTAACTCTGGTCCAGGTAGATTCTCAGTAGCAATCATACCTTACACCTTTGAGCACACTAATTTTCATCAGTTGAGGGTAGGAGACTTGGTCAATCTGGAGTTTGATATTCTAGGGAAGTATATCCAAAGAATTACCAAAGGATATGATTTGCCATGATTTTTTTAACCACGGAGAGCAAAAAGTAAATGCAAAGTTCGCAGTCGCAGTATGAGTGTGCTTTCGTTAAACTGCATACTGTGCAAGGGGAGAATTAAAAATCTTTCCATTTTGGTAGGCGTTCATCCGTCCCGATTGAGCGAGGCTTTCAGTATCGCGAAAAACTAGTTTTATTCTAGTGAAGAAAACTGTAAAATAAAAAAGGTGGTTTCTGACTCAGAAACCACCTTTTTTGATGTCTAACTAGTATCACTTCATGCTGATTGTTTTATCCTCAGCGTCTTTTACTAATCTGAAACCTACATTGGAAGTTCCGCTATCAAAAGCCTGACCTTGACGGGCAGAAGGGCGGTAATTCACGCAGTAGTTATCTGCACAAAGGTACGATCCACCTTTGATCACGCGCTCCATAGCGTATGGGTTGTCAGGATTGTAACAAGGATTCATTTTGGCATCCAACTTCGGCGCTTGCCCAGCCAGTCTGGCGTATTTCAGTGCGTCATACCAGTCGCCTGTCAATTCCCAGACATTTCCGATCATATCGTATAGTCCAAATGTATTTGGGGCAAAGGATTTTACCGGAGAAGTTCCTTCAAATCCATCAAGGCTCTGGTTGTCATTAGGAAAGTTTCCTTGGAATGTATTTGCCAAGTACTGCCCATTTGGAGTCAGTTCATCTCCCCAAGCGAATCGCTTACCTTCTGCGCCACCACGGGCAGCAAATTCCCACTCATTCTCTGTAGGAAGTCTTTTTCCAACCCAATCTGCATAAGCCTGTGCATCTTCAAATGCAATATGAACTACAGGATGATTTTCCCTACCTTCCAAATTTGATTCAGGACCTTCTGGGTTTTTCCAGTTGGCACCTTCTACCCACACCCACCAAAGTGAAATGTCCTGAGTAGGAACTGCGTAGGGAGGCGGACTGAAAACCATGGAACCCGCAACCAAAAGTGCATCGTCTGGCTTTGGGGTATTTGGTGGCAATTGCTTCTTGAGGTCTTCCCATTCTGGTTTTTTCTCAGCTAGCGTAACATAGCCAGTAGCATCTACAAATTTTTTGAATTCAGCATTAGTGACCTCGTGGGTGTCCATCCAAAATCCATTTACTTTCAGATTTACGGCTGGTTTCTCCGCAGAATATGCTTCAGCTTCATTGGTTCCCATGACGAATTCGCCACCTGGGATCCAAGCCATCCCTTCTATCTTTTCTTTTGGTGCCGGATTGCTGGCTATTACCATTTTGTCCTCGTCGATCACCTCTTCGGAAGTTTTTTCCTGACAGGAGAAAAACGAAGTGCTAACTAGAGCAAGGCTAGCGAAACTGTATTTGATTGATCTATTCATAAGTAGGTTCCTTCAAGCTTAAAAGTAGTAGATTCTAAGCTTTATCCGAAAGAATTGGTTAGGAAATGGGTTTTTACTCTTCTTCCACTGGGAGGGCATTGATTCTTTCTACTACTTTCTTGCGTAATTTATTGAAAAATTGTTTCCGCTCTTTTTCGCAGACTACGCTGATTTGGGTAGATTTTTTGATCAGATTTTCCAGATTTCTGAACATCGCATTATTAAAAACTGGGTCGGATGTGCCGTGGAAATAGATGACACTATGGTTTAGATAAGTTACTTTTTGCTCATCCATAGTAGCAAAGAAGGTGTTGTCTCCAATAATGAATTCATTTACAAAAAAGTTATAGTCTGCTCCTTCAATGTCGGGATGCGATGGGATGATTTTCCTTCCTTTCTCTGCCATTCGCTCCAGGTTGTCGATCACCTCCATCATGCAATTGTATAGAAACAAAGTGTCCTCTGTGGATGTCATGATACCCATTTCATGGTATAATTCAATTTGACGCAGCGTAACACTTATGCCTTCTATGTTCCAGATTTCAGTGGTCGGGATTTTATGGTAGGCTTTGAGGATTTTCTGGGTGATTTCGGCAAACTGGTCGTAGGAATTATCCTTTATGGAAAACTTGGTGTCTTTCAGGCTCTCATTAAAGAGAATGGATTTTCTCCAGAAAAAGAACTTAAAAGCCGCCAACTCCTTGTGGTAATAATGATGGAAAGGCGGCATGTCTTTAACCAGCCAATAAATGTGTTTTTTGGAAAAACTATTCACCAGATTCAGCTGTGCATAGACATCTTCCATCCACTTCATAAAGCTATTCTCTTGATAGTCATTTTGATTTCCCTGAAAAAGGATACTCTTAGAGTTCAAGTTGAAAAAGGAGTCAACTGAAATGTTGAACCGATTGCATAGGATCTCTAGCTCTGTAAAGTCTAGTAACTTTTCGCCTCGGATTCTCCTGTACGCGCTGTCTATGCTGATTTCTAAAATCTCTGCTATCTCGTCAACTAGAGAATTATAGCTGGGTAATGAAAGTTTTATTGCCTGGAAAAATGCCGCTTGGCTCTTATTGAAACTCATAGCAACAGGATGTGTTAAGGGGTGGATTGAAATAAACTTGCATTAAGATATGCCAAAGTAGAATAAGAAAAAATCCATACTAGCAAAAGAATTTCACCCAAAGAGTTGATAGTCAAACAGTAATATAAATATTGCGTGTTTTATTGTATTTATTAAAGATTGGAAAAAAAAAGCGACTCGAAAGTCGCTTTAAATTTATTCTGCAGGATGGGCAGCAGCATGTAGCTTGCCAAGCTCCTGATCTATCGTCCAAAGACCAACTCCTTCTTCGCCAATGATATCAAAAAGCTCTAATGCTCTTCTAGACATGGTTTCTTCTTCTCGTTGCTCGGTGACATACCACTGCATAAAGCTGAACGTAGCGAAATCTTTCTTGGAGAAAGCATGATCGACGATGTTGTTGATAGACTTGGTCACGTTGATTTCATGTTCCAAAATCAATTCAAAGATCTCTCTCAAAGAATTGAAGTTATGTCTAATTCCGGTGATTTCCGGTTGAATAGCATGTCCGCCTGCCTCATTGATGTATTGGAATATTTTCATCATGTGCATGCGCTCTTCATCAGCATGTGTGTAGAGGTATTTTGCCGAATTTTCATACCCCATCATATGACACCAAGAGGCCATAGAAAGATAGTACGCAGAAGAGGTGCCTTCCATTTCCACCTGTTGGTTGAGCAATTTCTCTGTATCGACAAGTAATGAACGCTGAAGCGTTACGATTTCTTTAGTTTTCATAAGTATAATGTTTCAAATGATTAACTAAATATAGCCATTGGAGTTCCAATTTCAGTTAATTTCTATTGAATTTGGAATTGATTTAATTAAGAATTCGCTTATCTGGAAAGTGGAGTAGGGAAGACAGGAAGGCTTTCTGCTCCTGATTCAGAGACAGATTGCACGGCAAAGAAGTAATTGTCCTTAGAATAGGGCAATGTCAATGTGGTCTCTGTTGTCCAGAATTTTTGTTCCCACATCGGAGATGAAGTCTCTCTCATAAGTACGTAATACCCCACAGCTTTGCCGATTTCCGGCGCATCCCAAATTAAAGTGGATTTGTTACTCAATCCTCGTACATCTATTTTGACCTCCTGAGGTTGGTCAGGAGAATTAGCCAGAGAAGCTAAAGAGGCCAAGTTTACCGCAGATACTTTTCGCAGGTATTCGAAATCCATATACTCTGGTAAATCACCATAATGAATACCATCTTCTACACGAACGTTTTCATGCTGATGGATAAAGTCCTCATTCATTTCGGACATTCTGACCGCAGTGAAGGCATTTCTCGCGAAGGGAGTTTGGTCACCTCCTCGCAGGAATCTATCTGCTCGATAAATCAACTTTACTTCGAATTGATCTACATATTTGTCTCCATGCTCTTTGATATACCTAGCCAGTTGCCTTGATTTGCTATCATTTTCAGCATTGGTATAGCGACGGATATTAGCTTCTTGCTCGGTCTCCGAAGCTGGAATAGTCTCCGAGAAAACTCTCATTTTTAAGTTGTCCTTTATCAGTGTTTCCGATGAGCTGCTATTACCCACGATATCGTTATTCAACACAGCTGCTAAGTTCCAACCTTCGGATTTAGCCTTATCAGCCATGTAAGTTGCACCTTTTAATCCTTGTTCTTCTCCGGTAAATGCCACAAACATGATAGTAGCAGAAAACTCGTGAGATGCCATTATTCTAGCGAGTTCTATCACAGTTGCAGTTCCGCTACCGTCATCATTCGCGCCAGGTGAGCTTCCTTCAGCATCCATCACATCCTTGTTCCGTGAATCCATGTGTGCCGAAATGATAAATATTCGGTCGTCTGCTGGGTTAGTTCCTTTTAATGTTGCGACTACATTCGCACCAGGAGAATCAGCCTTAATCCGCCGATTATCAGCTGAGATAGTGAAATTTTCAATCTCAGCACTCATTCTCCCTGATGATTGCTTCGCAAAATGATTGAATTTAGAAAGAACGTAGCGTTGTGCTGCCGGCATCCCATTTTCCTGATCTGTACTTAAGGTATGTCGGGAATTGAAGGATGCCAAGGCTCTCACATGATGCTCCAGAGAATCTGCTGAAATCTCCGAGATCATTTGAGCGATTTCTGGATTTCTGATAATGGTGGTTTGCGAAATCGCCCATTGAGAACCAAGTGCAAGTAAGATTGTGAGTAATTTTTTATGCATGATATAGATGTGGTTTATACTTATGACTTAAATTTATCCGATATATATTTCCCCCAAAGAATTTTTACATGAAAACCTTAGATCAACCGAAAGAAGGTGATTATTCGCCTTTTTTTTCTACCTACCTCAAACTAGTTTCTGGTAACAACTATGAAGAGCTGGTATTAAAACAATCTGATTCCCTTTTAAAATTGTTTAAAAATAAGGAAGCTGAGTGGGCAGATAAGCCCTATGCTGAAGGGAAATGGACACCTAAGGAAGTTCTTGGCCATATGATAGACACAGAGCGGATCATGACTTTTAGGGCACTCTGTTTTGCAAGAGGCGAGAAATCCTCCTTACCGGGCTTTGATCAGGATCCTTATGTACTCAATGCCAGGTTTGGGCATGTGCCACTCGACCACTTAATGGATGATTTTGTAAGTCAGCGCATGGCTTTATTGTCCCTTCTTCGAATATTGCATGAAGACACCTTAGACCTTGTTGGTACCGCTAGTGGTAATCCCATAACTCCACGAGCACTATTTTGGATCATTCCTGGGCATTTTGAACATCACATGAATATTTTAAAAGAGCGATATTGATGATGGATTGGCTGAAAGGGAGATTATTGCCTTAATTGACTAAAGCGTAAATATTGATTTATGAGTATTAACCCATTTTAGATGAATCAATTTGTAAATAAGAAGCGAAGTCAAGTAAAATATGCATTTAATTCCTTCACGGATTATTGGCTTACTGATACCAGTTTTGCTGTGCTTCTGGTGATTTTACTCTTCACTGTTTTTGTCTTACCCATTTTGATTGAATATGGGCATGTACATGCCTTTTTCGTGAATTCGGTCTTTCTTTTTTTATTTTTTACCGGAATCTGGTCCTCCCGCAATAAGCTTTTGATAGGATTGACAGCAATTCTTTTTATGACTCAATTGGGGCTTAGAGTTTTGCGTTTCTCAGAGTATGAATATGAATTTTACTTGGTTGAGCGTATCGTTGGTATTTTGAATATGATTGTATTTATATTTTTGAATATCAGGCTGTTATTTAGAGATGATGAAGTAAACATTTATAGGGTGATTGGCGCAGTCAATGTTTATTTGCTAGTAGCGATTTTAGGCTCTTTTGTTTTTGAGATTATCTATCTGACTACAGGGTCAGGGATAGGTGGAGACGTAGTTTTGGAGGGATTGGATAAGGATTTCGCTTTGTACATATATTTTAGTTTAGTTTCGCTTACAACGGTCGGTTTTGGCGATTTGTATCCAATCCAGGTTATGTCAAAAATGCTCTCTGTTTTTCTTTCTACTATTGGAATTCTCTATCCAGCGGTGGTGATTGCCCGCTTAGTTGCCGTGAACAAAGTGAACTAATTGTGTCCATCTATGTAATTTTTTTCCGCTTTGTATTAACAATTAGTACTTTCAAAATCGAATAATTATACCCTATACTTTATGAGAAAATTTAGTTTAACAGTACTTTTTATGGCTTTGCTTTCTGTTGTTTTTGCGCAGGAAGAAAGACATATAGAAATAGAGTCGGCAGTGGAGACTACCCATGAGACTACCATCAAAGGCAAGAAGGTTCCTTACAAAGCAACAGCGGGAACCCAGCCTGTTTGGAATGAAAAAGGGAAACCAATAGCTTCTTTATTTTACACCTATTATGAGCGTACAGATGTTTCAGATAAAACTACCCGGCCGCTAGTGATTTCATTCAATGGAGGACCGGGATCGGCGTCTATCTGGATGCATATCGCTTATACGGGGCCTGTGGTGCTGAATATTGATGAGGAAGGATATCCTC
Organism: Algoriphagus locisalis; assembly: GCF_900116615.1. Taxonomy (GTDB): domain Bacteria; phylum Bacteroidota; class Bacteroidia; order Cytophagales; family Cyclobacteriaceae; genus Algoriphagus; species Algoriphagus locisalis. Next base: position 2,554 of record NZ_FPBF01000007.1, on the reverse strand, counting down.
TTCAGCCATACGGTGTGAAGTCAAATCCACATTCAATTCTGGATGTAGCCGACATCGTTTATGTAGATCCAGTGAATACGGGATATTCGCGGATTGTAGATGAAGAAGTGGATCGCTCTACTTTCTTCGGGATTAACTCCGATATCAAATACTTGGCGGATTGGGTGAATACATTTGTAACTCGTCAGGAGCGCTGGGCTTCGCCAAAGTATCTAATCGGTGAAAGTTATGGTACTACGCGTGTTGCAGGTTTGGTAGCGCAGCTCCAAAATTCACACTGGATGTATTTTAATGGGGTGATCATGGTTTCTCCGACTGAACTTGGAATTGAACGCGGAGCACCTATCCATACCTCCAACTATCTACCTTATTACGCAGCTACGGCTTGGTATCACAAAGCATTGGATGCATCTCTTCAAAGCCAGGATTTGGAAGAATTCCTACCTGAAGTAGAAGCTTTCACCATCAATGAACTGATTCCCGCAGTAGTGAAGGGAGGATTGCTATCAGCAGCTGAGCGAGATGCCATAGCTACCAAATATGCTTTGTATTCGGGGCTAAGCAAAGAAGTGGTGCTTGAGCATAATCTATTAATTCCTACGAATTTCTTTTGGAAAGAATTACTGAGAGATCAAGGAATGACTATCGGTAGATTGGACAGTAGATATAAAGGTTTTGACAATGCAGGCACAGGTTCAAGACCTGATTTTGATCCAGCCTTGTCTTCTTGGAATCATGCTTTCGCCCCATCTTTTCAGATCTATGTGAGAGAGCATCTCAAGTATAAAACCGATTTGACTTACAATCTTTTTGGCCCGGTACATCCTTGGAATCGCTCTAACGAGAACACAGGCTATGATTTGGCAGATGCCATGCGCCAAAATCCCTACTTGCACGTAATGACCCAATCTGGCTATTATGATGGCGGAACAGACTTTTTCAATGCAAAATACAACCACTGGCAAATGGATCCATCAGGCAGGATGGCAGACAGACTTTCCTGGAAAGGCTACAGAAGTGGTCACATGATGTATTTGAGGGCTGAGGACTTGGAGACTTCCAATGATGATATCCGCGAGTTTATCAAGAAATCTATGGTAGCTCCGGACATGCCTGCGAAGTATGATTAAGTTGGAAGACAGATGACGGAAGACCGAATTCACCTCAATATTTGAGTTTGGCATCATGCAATCCTTTTATCATTTTACTGTTAAAAGGATTAATTAGATCAGTCAATATAAAAGCCGAAGAATATTCTTCGGCTTTTATATTTGTCAGTTTCCCTTGATAGTCAAATGTTTTTTGAAAGATTCAAAATCAATCCAAGGTTCTGTTGAACCAATCATCTCTCCCAAAATCTGGTAAATATCAGTCGGTTTCTTCCCCTCTTTCCTTAAAAATTGGATAGAAGTGGCTCCTTCAGATTTGGAGAGTTTTTTGTTTTTAGACCCTTTCAAAAGGGGATGGTGGTGGAAAGTCGCTTTCTGGAAAGAAGGTAGATCAAGTTCATCAGCAAGGATTTGCTGGTCGAGGGTGGATCCCAAAAGATCATTTCCTCTTACGATCAGATCGACTCCATAATGCACATCATCTATGACTGAAGTAAGCTGATAAGCGGGTAGTTTGTCTTTCTTTCTTACGATAAAAAATGCGGAATCTTCAGGGAGAACGAAGGATTTTTCTCCGCTTGTATAGGTCCTGATTTTAATGAAATCTGTATCAAAAGTATCCATGCGCCAGCAAGTCTCCAGTCTTTCCAAAGGGATATTTCTAACCTGACAATGACCTAAATAATAGCCTGAAGAGTCCATTTGCTGGATTTTCTTCCGGGTACAATCGCAGGCAAAGACAAGTTTTCTTTCCCGAATTTGCTCCAAAGCTTCCAGATAGCTGTTCATTCTATGGATTTGAGACCATTCCTGCTCAAATTCCTGAACTGTTTTCGGTCCCTGATCATAGCTGACTTCCATGAAGTCCAGCGTGTCAAAAATATCCTGAACGTATTCAGTCCTATATCGCTCTCGATCCAGATCATCTATTCGTAGAAGGATCTTTGCGCCAGTTTCTTCCGCCAAAGCTTTGGTAACCAAAAAAGAATAAAGATTTCCCAAATGTAGGTATCCACTGGGAGTAGGGGCAATTCGTGTCAATTTGAAATCCATTGGGCGAAATTAAAGAGATTACCGCATTAAAGTGCGCTTGCCTCGGTTCAAACACAGGGAAATCGCTTTTAAAAATCGTTGAAATTTAAGAATTATTGGATATTTTTGGGAGTGGTCAAAAAAATGGCCAATCCAGATTTAGACCAGAAAGTACACCCGGCTTTCTCCTCATTTTTTTCAGAATTGAAAGATCCCCGACGTATAGCCAAAGGCAACCACCTTTACCCTCTTGATGAAATCCTGTTCCTTTCCATTGCCGCTGTTGTCAGCGGGATGGATAGCTGGACGACCATCAGTCTTTTTGGTCGTGCCAAGCTTGACTGGCTTCGCAGATTCTTCCCTTTTAAGAATGGGATACCTTCCCATGATGTCCTGGGCAAAGTGTTCGCAGC
>NZ_FPBF01000002.1 GCF_900116615.1 Algoriphagus locisalis | reverse complement strand
TTCGATCGTACCTTCGAAAAGCATGGCCTGAAAATGAAAAGCTATGTGGCTGTCCAAAAGAAAATTCTAACCACCATCTACGCATTATGGAAAAACAACACCCCATTTGAAGATGATTATAAACCCCAAATATCCAAAGAACAGGAGCTGGAGCTTCCCTCTCCGGTCAGCTTTGCAAAAGCTGAAAAAAGTAGTGCCGATCAAGTCGGCACTACACAAGGTAAACATCCAAGTGAACGATCACTGTATGCTTCCTCTCCGGTATCGTAAAGGTAAAAATTTTCACAAAACTCTTGTTTCGAAAGATAGTACCTTGCGCCAAATGGGTCTCTTGTCTTACGTCTAGCTACTAGCGTCTAAAACTCAATACAAAAACGCCACTTTCACCCCACCATACCAATTCCTAGTCGGTGCGGGCTGATAGTATCTTCCGCCAAAAGGATTAAGATCATTGCCTAAGGAATAGCTTTCATTCAGCAAGTTGTCCACACCGGCAAAAGCCTCCAATTCCCATTTTCCTGCAAAACTTCTCGCCCAGCCGAATCTTGCATTGACCAAATTATAGGAATCCTGATAAACTGTATTGGCATCATTCAGCGGAATCTCATCCACGTATTGATGGGTGAAATTCAGGTAAAAACCTAGCGCAGTTCGAAGATCCAAACGGGAAACTAGCGTATTTGGAGCGACCCCAGTCAGGTCATTTCCTGAGAAGTCATTGTCTCCTTGTTGATAATTTGCAAAAGTGAAGTAATTCCCAGTGAATGCTGTCCCTATTTTTAGATCTCTCACAAAAGCTGTTTGATTTCGGATCAAAGCATAGTCTATCGCTGCTTCTATTCCTTTTTGATCAGTGGAACCTGCGTTTCTGAAAAGCACCACGCCTTGAGGGTTGGTGTAAGTTGTGATGGTCTGATCAAGTTTAAAGTAGAAAGCGGTCAGATCCAGGTTCAGCTTTCCTTTTCCCATCCTGTATCCAACTTCATAATTGATTCCCCTTTCAGCTTCCAGATCCAAATTCAAACTTCCCTCATTAGTCCTCACCTCATCGATAGTTGGTGGGGAAAAACCGCTGCTGATACTCCCATACACCCCAGAATAGTCGTTGAATTGGTAATTCACCGCAAACCTTGGAACGACAATCGGATCGAATTTTCTGGTTTGTAATCCTAAGTCTCCGCCAGAAGCGTCGATTTGTCTATCAATTTCCAGGCTGCTGAAATTCTCGCTAAGTGCAAAAGTCAGCAACAAACTTTCGGTAAGATTCCATTCCGCTTGTTGAAACAAAAACCCCTGTGTTGCCCGAAGTTTATCTGCAAAACGTACCGTATCCGCTACTCCGGCTCGGTTTCCAAAATTCTGTGCGTCCGTCAAACTGCTTTGATATTCTCCTCCCGCGATGATTCTCAGGTATTTTCCGGCTAATTTTCCATCATAAGTAAACTTTGTTCTTCCTCCATATCCAAAACCTAGCTCTTTTTTATAATCCAAAAGAAATGGATTTTCAAAATCATTAGTATTCAGATAGAGGGTTGTAGAGTTCTTGATTTTCGAAGAGAAGGTATATACATGCTCCAGTGAAGCAAAGACAGATTGCTGGGAAATAGAACTGTTTTGTTCCACCGAACCAGGCCGGGCTTGAGTCGGGTCTTCCGCTACTTGGTCCGCATTTAGTCCTCCCGGGATCTGATAATCTAAGTCGGAAACCAACAGTTGAGTTCGGATTTGCTGTTTGTCTGAAACAGAGAAAAATCCCCCCAGTTGGAATACCTGCCTGTCCATGGCTGATTGCTCCCTATAGCCATCTGATTTTTGGCTTACGTAAGAAGCCTCGAATCCACCATTTCCAACTTGTTGAGAAATTCCCAATCGATAGCGGGTCATACCAAAATCGCCAACCATAAAGTCTGCTGAAACTCTTCCTCCGATTGGATTTGCGGGGCTGTAAAGGTTTACCACACCACCATTTCCTGCACCATAGATACTTCCCGATGGACCCTTGATGACTTCCGCATTTCGGATATTGGATAGATCCAGCAAATTCAGAGCAGTGGTGCCATCTGGAGCGGTAAAAGGAACTTCATTCCAATACACCTTCACATTCCGCACGCCAAATGGAGCTCGGATCGAACTGCCACGAATAGAAATCCTATAACTCGCAGGAGCACGCTCTTCAATGCGAACGCCCGGTTTGGTATTAAATGAATTGACAATGGAGGTTTCATTGAAACGACTAAAATCCTGTTCCGAGACAACGGCGATTGCCGCGGATTGCTCTAGCAGAGGACGCTCGGATTCAAATGCTGAAACAGTAACTTCGGATAGGTTAAGCGATTTTTCGTATAACTCTACGGTATGCTCTCCTTCTCCAAAAGTGGCAGAAAAAGTATCAAAACCTGACTTGAAGAATGTAAAAACCTGATTTTGTGACGCGGAGAACGCTAAAACTCCTGATGCATTGGTAATTTGGGCTTTGCCATTCTCAGGATGAACCCGTACATTTTCCAAGGGAGTTTGGGTTTTTGCATCAACCACTTTAATCTGAATCTGCGCCTCACTCACAAATGAAATCAGCAGAAATATCAACATAAAAATTCTATTCATCTCGCAAATTAAAACCTTTCGATTGAACTTAACACCGCCATTCCACCAAAGGTCATTTCTAAAGTCTTTACTTTAGATACTTCTTTCAATATTGAGGCGAAAGCCCTAATTTTCTGTCTTAATTAATCACCTATGAAAAATTCACTTTGGTTAGCACTTTTGCTTACGCTTACTTTCTGTCAAGAAAAAGTTGCCCCGCCCGCGCCAGTTCTTCCAGTCCCAGATGCAAAGCAGATCGCTTGGCAAGAATTGGAGTATTATGGATTTGTGCATTTCAACATGAATACCTTTTCTGATAGAGAATGGGGGTTTGGTGATGAAAAACCAGAGATGTTCAATCCGACAGATCTCCAACCTAGACAATGGGCGCAGGTAGCCGCCGAAGCTGGAATGAAAGGCTTGATCATTACGGCAAAGCATCATGACGGATTCGTGCTTTGGCCTTCGGCTTATACAGAGCATTCTATCAAGAATAGCCCTTGGAAGGATGGAAAAGGTGATTTGATCAAAGAACTAGCGGAAGCATGCAAGGAATACGGTTTGAAATTCGGGATTTATTATTCGCCTTGGGATAGAAATCATCCCGACTATGGCAAGCCGGAATACATCACTTACATGAGAAATCAACTAACCGAATTGCTTACCAATTATGGGGATATTTTCGAAGTATGGTTTGATGGTGCAAATGGCGGTGACGGGTATTATGGAGGAGCAAACGAGACGCGAAAAGTAGATAAATTAACCTATTACGATTGGCCGAATACTTACAAACTTGTTCGTGAATTACAACCTGGAGCGATGATGTTCAGCGACGGCGGGCCTGATGTTCGTTGGGTAGGAAATGAGCATGGTTTTGCCTACGAAACCACCTGGTCAAATTTGATGCGGGACTCTGTTTATGCTGGGATGCCAGATTACCCGCAAAAATACGCAACTGGTCAAGAAAACGGTACACATTGGGTGCCAGCGGAAGCAGATGTATCGATTCGCCCGGGATGGTATTATCATAAATATGAGGACCATAAGGTCAGGTCGCTTCAGCAGCTATTAGAGATCTACTATAAAAGTATCGGTAGAAATAGCTCTTTACTGATCAACTTCCCAGTGGACACACGTGGGTTGATTCATGAAAATGATGTGGAGGCGATTTTGAAGTTTGGGGAAAAAGTGAAAGAGGATTTCTCTAACAATTTAGCTCCACAGGCAAGAGCCAGTGCTAATAAGGAAAGAGGAGCTGGATATGAAGTGGAAAATGTATTGGATGGAAATTATGAGACCTATTGGACCACTCCTGATGGAGGAAAGACTGGGGAGATTACCCTTGATTTTGGTACAGAAATGACTTTCAATCGACTTTTAATTCAGGAATACACGCCTCTTGGGCAGCGGGTGAAAGGGTTTGTATTGGAAAAAGAAGCTGAAGGAAACTGGGAGAAAATAGCTGAAGCAACTACCGTTGGACATAAAAGGATTCTTCGATTCCCTGATGTCACTGCTGCCAAAGTGCGGATAAGATTTACGGATGGAAAGGACATTCCTGTTATTTCTGAAATAGGAATTTACAATGCGCCTAAGCTCTTGTTGCCGCCAAATTATTCCAGAGCTACCTCTGGAGAAGTAACACTAAGCTCTCCGGATGAAGGATTGGAAGTTTATTATACATTGGATGGATCTGAGCCAAGCGCAGCAAGTCAGAAATATTCAGCGCCTTTTTCCATAGCTAAAGCAAGCACCTTGCAGGCCATTTCACTAAATCCTGAGTCTGGAAAGAAAAGTGATCCACTCCGCGTTGAAGTTGATTTGGCAAAATCAAAATGGGTTGGCGCTACCGAAAAATCTGCTTTGGCACTAGATGAAAAAGCTGGGTCTTATTTCACGAGTGAAGACAATAGTGTCACCGTAGATTTGGGAGAAAATGTGTTTCTGAAAGGCTTTACCTATATGCCAATGCAGGCTAGATATCCAAGTGGATTTATCACCAATTATGTGTTTGAAGTTAGTCCCGATGGAAAATCCTGGATACAAGTAGCTTCTGGTGAATTCTCAAACATTGTCAATAGTCCCATCGAGCAAATCATCCGTTTTGACGAAGTAAATGCTCGTTTCATTCGATTGAAAGCAATCAAGACAGCAGATGGAAACCCTGCGACTTTTGCGGAAGTGGGAGTTTTGACAAAATAATATTAGAAAGTTGAAAACCATGAAATCCCAATTAGCTCTAATTTTGGGCGCAGCCCTATTAGTTGCATCATGTACTCAAGAGGAAAAACAAGCTACTTCCTCTAAGCCTACTAAACCTAATGTCATTGTAATCCTATCGGATGACCAAGGCACGCTGGATTTGAATAGCTACGGTTCAACGGATTTATCTACCCCAAATCTAGATCGATTGGCAGCATCGGGTGTTCGCTTTACGCAATTCTATGCCGTGGCTCCAGTTTGCTCACCTTCCCGAGCAGGGCTTTTGACAGGCAGATATAATTATAATGCAGGGCTATACGGGAATGTGGACATACCTGATCATGATCCAGAGGGTAAGTCAGGCATGCCAACCGAGCAGATTACTATCGCAGAGTTGTTTAAGCCGGCAGGTTATAGGACAGCATCTATCGGTAAATGGCATTTGGGACATACACCAGAGAAGCTTCCAAACGGACAGGGCTTTGATTATTTCTTTGGGCATCAAAGGGGTTGTATAGACAATTACTCCCATTATTTCTTCTGGAGTGGTCCAAACCTGCATGATTTGTATCAAAATGAAAAGGAGATCTATAGACCAGGAGAATTCTTTGGTGACTTGATGGTGGAGGAAGTTAAAGCCTTTACTCAACCATCTGCAAATCCATTTTTTATCTATTGGGCGATCAATATGCCGCATTATCCTTATCAAGGCAGACCAAGTTGGTTGGAGCATTACAAGGATTTACCAAGTCCTCGCAGAGAGTATGCGGCTTTTATTTCCACCTTGGATGAATTGGTAGGAAATGTTTTGGATCATTTGGAGCAAACTGGCCAGTTGGATAATACGATCATTGTATTCCAATCCGATCATGGACATAGCACAGAGGAACGTGCATATTTTGGTGGAGGAAATGCAGGACCATTCAATGGAGCTAAGTTCAGTATGCTGGAAGGAGGGATTCGTGTTCCAGCGATAATTTCTTGGCCAGGTGGAGAACTTCCAAAAGGAGAGGTAAGAAACCAATGGGCTGGAAGTGTGGATTGGTTCCCAACGCTAGCCGACCTTACTGGGGTAGATTTGCCGAATGCAACCGATATGGATGGCATTAGTTTGAGAGATGTGATCTACGATAATGAAGCTTCCGGACATGATGTGATGCATTGGGCAACTGGAAATCCAGAAGTCAGCACTAACTCTTGGGCAGTTCGGAAAGGCCCTTGGAAACTTCTTGGCAACCCTCGAGATCCTGCCAATAAATTGAAATTTACTGAAGCGGATGATCTTTACTTAGTCAACTTATCTCAGGATAGTACTGAATCGAAGAATCTAAAAATGGAGCATCCTGAGGTTACTGCAGAATTACTAATGCTTCATGAGGATTGGTTAAAAGGCGTAATGGACAGCAGATCAAAATTAAGTGGTAATTAATCTTTGATTTGGCTAGATTCAAGCCAAGTTTTAGGACCCAAAACCTATTGAATAAATGAACAGACGAATAGCCCTTAGGCATCTCGCGCTGATTTCCGGAGGACTTGCCCTTATTCCTTCCTGTGATTTCAGCTCAGATGATATCCTAGCAGCATATGAAAATCTCAAAGTAACTGCATCACAAAAGCAGCTTTTGGGAGACATTTCCAATACAATTATTCCAGCAGGAGAGCTCAAAGGCGCACTAGAGTTGGAGGTTCCTGACTTTATTCTCGTGATGGTGAATGATTGCATGACTTCTGAAAATCAGATGCTTTTTAGCTCAGGCTTGGCAGCTTTTCCAGATTATGCAAAAAATAAGGCAGGCAAGAAGTATGATAAACTAACTGCCAAAGAGAAAGAGGATCTTATCCAAGCCGGTATTGATCTGAAGCCTGCAGAAACTCCTGAAGAAGAAAAGGACCGAGCAATCATGTATTTCTTGAATACGACTAAACGACTCACTATGCAAGGCTATATGGCCTCCGAGTACATTCAGACAGAAATTATTCCTTATTCTCTGATCCCTGGCCCTTACAACGGAGCGGCATTAATCTCAGAAACTCAAAAACCTAGAATCAATGGCTAATCTGAATATCAGAAACAAACAAGAACGGACCTATCAAGCGATAGTAGTAGGTTCCGGAGCCAGTGGTGGATGGGCTGCAAAAGAATTTGGTGATTTGGGAGTGAAGACTCTTCTGCTCGAAAGAGGAAGAGACGTAAAGCATATCAAGGATTATCCGACCACGAATATGCTTCCCTATGAATTCAAACATAGAGGAAAACTACCTCAAAAAGTATTGGACGAAAACCCAATTGTATCCAAGTGTTATGCCTTTGGGGAGGACTCAGAGCACTTTTTTGCTAAAGATGCTGAACAGCCATACATCCAGGAGAAACCATTTGACTGGATCAAAGGGTATCAGGTAGGAGGAAAATCACTTCTTTGGGCTAGACAGGTGCAGCGCTGGTCAGATTATGATTTCGAAGGTCCGGCACGAGATGGTTTTGCTGTCGATTGGCCGATTCGCTACAAGGATATTGCGCCATGGTACAGCCATGTGGAGAAATTTGCTGGTGTTTCAGGAAACCTTGATGGACTAGATACCTTGCCCGATGGAGAATTTCTGCCTGGTTATGAGCTGAATATTGTAGAGAAGCATTTTGCTCAAAAACTAAAGGAAACCTATGGAGGAGATCGTCACATGATTTCAGCTCGCTGTGCACACATCAACGGACCTCATGAGCAGTTTACTGCACAAGGCCGTGCTTTCTGTCAAAATAGAAACCTTTGCCAGCGCGGCTGCCCTTTTGGAGGATATTTCAGCAGTAATTCCTCTACGATTCCTTGGGCGTTGAAAAGTGGGAATGTGACCTTAAGACCAGATTCGGTAGTTCATTCCATTATTTACGATGAGGAAAAAGGAAAAGCAACGGGTGTACGAGTGATTGATGCACATACCAAGGAAATGGAAGAGTTTTACGCCGACGTAATATTTGTAAATGCCGCTGCGATCAATTCCAACGCCATATTAATGAATTCTACTTCTTCCAGATTCCCGAATGGATTAGGGAATGACAGTGGAGTTTTGGGTAAATACTTTGCTTTCCATAATTACCGGGCACAGGTAAATGGTTCTTATGAAGGATTTATGGAATATACCACTTCTGGCGGCAGACCTACGAGTGGCTACATTCCGCGCTTCAGAAATGTGAAAAAGCAGGAAACCGATTTCCTTCGGGGCTATGCGGGAGGATTTAGTGCATATCGTGGAGGTGGATATGTGGCTGATGCTAGAGTTGGGATGGATTTGAAAAATAACATGCTAAACCCAACTCCACCAGATGGTCCTTGGAGAGTAGGCTCGCACATGATGGGAGAGACTATTCCTAAAGAGTCAAACTACATTGCTTTGGACAAGGACAAGCTTGACCCATATGGTCTTCCAACCTTGAAATTCAATGTGTCCTACGATGATAATGACGAGAAAATGATTTTGGACTATCAGGAGCAGGTTTCTGAAATGTTTGCGAAAGCAGGGTTTACTGACATCAGAGTCAATGATGACCATAGAACGCCTGGTTTGGACATTCATGAGATGGGCGGGGTTCGCATGGGAAAAGATCCGAAAACTTCCATGCTCAATGGCAATCATCAACTGCATGCAGTACCAAATGTGTATGTGACTGATGGAGCTTGTATGACTTCTACTTCCACTCAAAACCCTACATTGACTTACATGGCTTTTGCTGCCAGAGCAGCACATCATGCGGTTAGTGAGAGCAAAAAAGGCTAATTCAGTAGCCAGTTGATTAGAAAAAACCCTTTGGAAAATTTGTGTTCCAAAGGGTTTTTTGATTTTTGCAAGTAAGAATTAAAATTCCAAAACGCTTGGTTTTCAGCCCTTTTCGCTTAAAATTCTTTATTAATTGCTTAATTAACATCCATTTTGAACAAAAGAGGGGTTAATGCGTGTTAAAAATCAGGTTAAATAACCAGCCCAACGAAATTATGAAGATAGGTATTGTTTGCTACCCGACCTTTGGAGGTAGTGGTGTAGTAGCAACAGAACTAGGAAAAGGTCTTGCGAAAATCGGTCATGAAGTTCACTTCATCACCTACAAGCAGCCCACCCGCCTAGATTTTTTTAGCGAAAATCTATATTACCATGAAGTGGATATTAAAAGTTATCCTCTTTTTGAGCATGCACCATATGAGTTGGCACTAGCCAGTAAAATGGTGAGTGTAGTGAAATATGAAAAACTGGATTTGCTTCACGTTCATTATGCCATTCCGCATGCGTCTGCCGCGTACATGGCTAAGCAAATTCTCAAAACTCAAGGAATACAAATTCCTGTAGTTACCACACTTCATGGGACAGATATTACGTTGGTAGGCAAAGACCCGAGTTATGAACCGGTAGTGACCTTCAGCATCAATCAGTCGGACGGAGTGACAGCGGTTTCTGAGGATTTAAGAAAAGAGACCTATGGTTTCTTTGATATTCAGCGTGAAATCGAAGTAATTCCAAATTTCATTGATCTGGAAAGGTTCAAACGCCAGAAGAAAGAACATTTCAAATTGGCGATTTGTCCGAATGGAGAAAAGCTCTTGGTGCACACGTCCAATTTTAGAAAAGTAAAGCGGGTAGAGGATGTCATTAGAGTGTTTTACGAAGTAAGAAAAGAGATTCCTGCCAAATTGCTGTTAGTAGGAGATGGACCAGAGCGTGATAAAATGGAGCGACTTTGCCGTGAATTAGGCACTTGTGATGATGTTCGTTTTCTAGGGAAGTTGGATGCTGTAGAGGAGGTTCTTTCTGTTGCAGATTTGTTTTTGATGCCTTCTGAGAAGGAGAGTTTTGGCTTAGCCGCCCTGGAAGCAATGGCCTGTGAAGTGCCTATACTCACTTCTGATGCTGGAGGTATTCCCGAACTGAATATCGATGGTGTCACAGGCTTCGTCTCAAAAATCGGGGATATTCCATACATGAAGGAAAAAGCACTTTATATTTTGGATGATGCAAATCTTCCGACATTTAAGAAAAATGCCCTTGCAAGAGCTAAGGAGTTCGATATTTCCAATATTTTACCTCTTTATGTCTCTTATTATCAGAAGACCATAGAATCAACAATGGCACAGATTTAATTAAAAACTGATTATTGTCATTAAAATCTCAGTGACAAAAGACCGTTTTGGATTATCTTTGCAAGTGGATTCTTAATTGAGTCTCAGAAAGTTTAGTAAAATTAGAATCAGTAGCGTATGAAAAAGATCGGAAGATTGGATAAGCCGGACAACTTTGGCACAGCCCAGATGTTCACCAACCCTATTCTTGAAAGATTAACCCGGACACCGATATGGATGCCAATTGCGATTTTTATCCTATTGGGTGGTGTTTCTATATATTTTGGTATTGAGAAAACTTCTGTTGGAATTGGAACAGCGGTCCTACTATTTGTGGTAGGCTATATAGGTTTCACTTTGGTGGAATATATGATGCACAAGCATTTTTTCCACATGGAGCCAAACACTCCCATCAAGGATAAATTGCAATACACTGTACACGGGGTGCACCATGATTATCCTAAGGATAAGTACAGACTGGCGATGCCTCCGTTCGTGAGTGCTGCCTATGCCGCTATACTCTACTTGATATTCAAATTGACCATGGGAGATTTGGCTTACTATTTCTTGCCAGGTTTCTTGTTGGGATACGCTTTATATCTTGGGATTCACTACTTGGTGCATGCGATGCAACCGCCAAAGAATTTCATGAAAGTCCTATGGGTACATCATGCGATTCACCATTACAAGGATCCTGATGTAGCGTTTGGAGTGAGTACTCCTTTGTGGGATTATCTGCTGGGTACGATCCCTAAAAAAGACTAACAATCACAAACCTCTCAGATTTCTGAGAGGTTTTTTCTTTTAATTTTCGATGACAAAAGTATCTATTATAGGCCTAGGCTGGATTGGCTTGCCTTTGGCGTACGTGCTTCAGGAAAAAGGGTATGAAGTAGTGGGAAGCACTACCACGGCCGAAAAGCAAGCAAAGCTCAAAGAGCAAAACATAAATGCTATCCAATTTTCACTTGCTCCTTTTCCTCAGGGAAAGGGCTTTCAGGAACTGTTTACAAGTGAAGTCCTTGTCATAAATATTCCTCCACGATCCCGGACCACGGATGGGCAAGTTTACTTGGAGCAATTGAAATTTCTTAGAAGTATGGTCGATCAATCGAGCATCAAGAAAGTAATTTTTGTGTCCAGTACGGGCATTTATCCTGAGCAAAATAGAGCAGAGGCCTATACTGAAATTGAAGAGATCGTATCTGAAAATACAGGGAATATCACCCTGTTGAAGGGAGAAAATACTTTCAAGGGACTGAATAATCTTACCATTGTAAGATTCGGCGGACTACTTGGAGATGATAGAATTCCAGGTAAATATGTGGCAGGTAAAGAAAATGTAAATGGTAATACCCGTGTGAATTTTATCTATAGAAATGATGCTGCTAGGATGCTGGCTTGGATTATTGAAAAAGAACTCTGGAATGAGACGTATAATGGTGTCGCTCCTACTCATGCACTAAGAAAAGACATCTATGAGCGTAATGTGCAAGATCTTGGCTTAGAAGGCCCAAAAAGTTATCAGAATGCAGCTTTAGGGAATGATCGCTTAGTATCAGGTCACAAGATTCTTGAAACTGGTTTTGAGTTTGATTTTCCAAACCCCCTAGACTTCCCATATTTTAAAATTACCTAATGTAGTTTTGCTCCATTTGGCACTGGCCTTTCCACGGAAGTCAACACAATATTTCCCTCATCGTCACTGAACCCGGTGATCAAAATCTCTGACATAAAATCAGCGATCTGTCGTGGAGGAAAATTGCACACACAGACCACTTGTCGCCCTATCAAGTTTTCTGGCGAATAATGCGCTGTGACTTGGGCGGAAGATTTTTTGACACCATACTTTTCTCCTAGATCCACCCAAATTTTATAAGCAGGTTTTTTTGCTTTTTCAAAGTGTTCCACCCGCAGAATTGTTCCGATGCGCAATTCTATTTTGTCAAAATCTTTGAAGTCAATCGTTTGCATAGTGGATTTTTTTCCTAATTTTATGAGCCCTTTACGAAACCTTTTCATTAATAGAGAGGTTACCTTAATCGATTATGACCCTAATTAAAGATTTTTCCTTTAAGAAATTAACCATCATCAGCCTAGCTGTCCTTGGATTATGCTTTTGTGCAGGGAGCGCAATGGCTCAAAGTGAGCGTGATAAGCCTGAAGGTGAGCGAGAAAGACCTCTTTCAAAGCCTCAGTCACAAGAAAATATGTCTGATGTAGGGGATGTTCAAGTAGGTGATAATCAGCCTCCTGTAGTAGTTGCTAATCCTACGACAAGTGCTAAAACCGTTGCCCCGAAGAAAGACACTCAGGTTAGCGGAGAAGGGAAAAAACCAGAAACAACCTCCTCTACCTTATCGTTTAATATTTTTCTCTACATAGTAGATAAGTTCAAGGCTGACTAATCAGCCTTCTGAAAGAAATTTTTCCAAGTCCTGAAGGCTAATCATTCCTTCGTAATAAGCTCTTCCAAACACTGATGCAGAGACACCCATGTCTTTTAGTCTTCGGAAATCATCTATTCCTCTCACACCACCACTTGCCGCTAGATTTATCTCAGGAAACTTGTCACGTATAGATTGAAAGAGTGCAAAGTTAGGTCCTTGCATGACGCCATCACGGGAGACATCCGAGCATTTCAGATACTTCAGACCTCTTTCATAGAAGAAAGAAATATGATCAAAAAGATCAATTTCTGTTTTCTTAAGCCAGCCCCTGATTTTTATTTTATTATCTGAAGGGTTGGTGTCTGCTGCCAAATTGATTTTTTGCCTTCCATAGGAAAGGATAAATTGAGCAAAACGTTCTGGATAATTTGCAGCCACAGAACTGACCGTGATGGTACTAGCACCAAATTCAAAACATTTGATTACATCTCCATCGGTGGTGATACCGCCGGTAAAATCAACTTTCAATTCAGTGTATCCAGCTATTGCCTCTAGGATATGGTAATTTTTGGGTTCTCCTCTACGTGCACCATCCAAATCCACCAAATGAAGTCTCTGAATCCCGATGGACTCAAAAGCCTGCGCGATCTCTAAAGGATTATGGGATATCACTTCTTCAGTAGAAAAATCTCCTCTCTTAAGACGGACGCATTTTCCATTGATTAGCCATATGGAGGGAATAATTTCAAACATGGTTTATAAAATCAGGGTTATTGGTTTTTGAGGATTAGGCTAAAGATACTACAGCTTAGGACTAATAATCTTAGCCAAGATGTAAAATTTACTGCAATGTTTACCTCACATTGCCCATAGCTATTTCAATCTATACTATTTAATACTTCAATTTAGCGATTTTTCCTTTTGCACCTGATGCCCAAACAGAGCCATCTGCATGGCCCATTTTTACCGCATGAAAACCTTCGTCGGAAAAAGAATGCCAGGTAATACCTGCATCCTTTGAGTAATCCGAACCACTAGGTCCTACGGCTATTAACCATTTCTGCATCGGGAAATAAACAACACCGGATCGGTATCCTCTAGGCTCTTGCTCTGGAACTACCCACTCTTTTGTATTGGGTACAAAAATCCCTGAAACTCCCTGCTGTAGATCCTCTTTCAAATAATCTCCGCCCACTCCCACGATTTCACCTTCTCCTATGCTGGTAATCGAAAAAATCCCCTGGGAGGACTCTCCCTGAACAAATGGACTGGTAAACTTCTCCCAGCTGCTGCCCATATCTTTAGAATAATGCAGATTGGACTCACTGCCTCCAGTACCAAGCCATAGTTGGTTTCCCTCAGCCAAAAGAGATGTAGCACTCGCGGCAAAAGCTGCTTCCCCCGCTACCGCTCCAGGCAATGAATCAAGAGGGTACCAGGTGTCACCTTGATTTGCTGTTTGCAGGATGGTCCACTTTCCTTCACTCGGATCACCAACGACAAACCCCCGGGATTCTGATGAAAAGCTAATCCCATCCAAGAAAGCCAATTCATTCTCCTGATGCTTCAATTCCCAGTTTTTGCCCCCATCCAATGTTTTGTAGATCACCGCGGGCTGACCTGCCGAAACAGCAATTGCCGTCATCGCATCAAAAGCATGTATTGATCTAAAATCCACTGTGTCCAGTCCGGCTATGACTCCATGTTCCCAGGTTTGGCCCCCGTCCAATGTGCGCAACCAAGTCCCATTACTTCCACTTGCCCAGGCTATATCGCCTGTAAGTGGCGCTAGCCCTCGCAAGGAGGATTCGACCGGGGTTTCCAAAACTTCCCATCCAGTGGGCATTTCCGCTAGGGTTTCCTCAGATTTTTTGCAGGAAAAAAGCGCTACCAAAAATGATAGCGCCAGTAACTTTCTCTTAATCATATAAATTTTAAAATCAGACTATATCGACTTTTCTATAGGCTTGGATTAATGCTTTTTCACCCTCGATTCCGCGGGAAGCATTTCCGTGCTCCATTCCCATCACACCTTTGAAACCTTTTTCGTGGATGAATTTGAATACATTGCTATAATTGATTTCTCCGGTTCCTGGTTCCTTTCTGCCAGGATTATCTCCGATTTGAATGTAGTCGATCTCATCCCAGGTCTTTTCCATGGTCGCGATGAGGTTTCCTTCATTCCGCTGCATGTGGTAGATATCGTACAGGATTTTACATGCAGGGCTGTCCACGGCTTTGCAAATCATATAAGACTGATCCGCATGACGTAGGAAAAGATCCGGGTTGTCACTCAAGGGTTCCATTACCATGACCAAACCTTCTTTCTCCAATACTTCCGCTCCACGCTTATAGGCTTCAATGACATTGCCAGTCTGTACTCCCATAGGAAGGTTTCTTTCGAAATAACCAGGTACCACAGTCATCCATTTTGCACCTACGCGCTTGGCTACTTCCACGGATTTTTTGCAGGTCTCTACGAAAAGATCCTCGTGTTCTTTCTTTCCAGTGGTCAGGGAAGTTTTCCAGTTTTCACCTCCATCGATCACAAAAACACCCATTCTCATTCCCAGAGATTCAAGCGTTTTGCCGATCAAGGTCTGATCTTCTACTAATCTGCCAAGCATACCGTTATCTTCCAGAGATCTGAAACCTTGGTCAGCCATGAATTTCAATTCGTCCACAATCCCACCAGGAGCAGAATTTCTAAACATTCCGAAATGCGGTGCAAAATCCATATTGAAAGTTGGCTCTGCATTGCCTCCGGCAAATGAAGGAAAGCTCAATGCTCCAGAAGCGCCTAAAACAGTGCTTCCTAAGCCGATTTTTTTGATAAATCCTCTTCTCTCCATGATTATATCACTTTAGTTTTTCCAGGAATAGCATGTGGATAATAGCCATCTTCTCCAGGTAGAATCTTCGGCATAGCATCCCAGGCAAAAGTTTCTGGCATCAAATCCACCGTGCCATTGATCGCCTCATCAAAGGTGAGTGGCTTACCAGAATAGGTAGCGTATCTGCCCATGATCGCAGTCATGGTACTGTTTGCGGCATTTTCAGCATCAGCAAATTTATATTCCCCGTTGAACAGCGCCTCCCAAAGTAGGTCGTGCTCCACTTGGTAGGGGTTTGGCTGATTTTTGCGATCATGCTCGTACAGCATATTGCCTTTCCAATCCTTCAGAATACCGTGGTTACCAGCACTTAGGAATGCAGTTCCTTTGGTTCCCTGGAAACTTTCATCTACGCGGTTTTGCGCACCTGGGAAGTGACGGCACTCACTGTGTATTACTGTACCATCAGCATAAGTATAAGTCAATACATGGTGATCAAAGATTTCTCCGTTTTCCTTACCAGTCCTCACCAAGCGTCCGCCGGTTCCTTCTGCTTTTACAGGTGGACCTTGCTTCACCCAGTTGGCCACATCGATGTTGTGTACATGTTGCTCATTGATGTGGTCACCGCAAAGCCAGTTGAAATAGTACCAGTTTCTCATCTGGTATTCCATCTCTGTCTGCCCCGGCTGTCGCTCTCTTACCCACACGCCACCATCGTTCCAATAGACTTGACCGTTGATTATATCACCGATTTCGCCATCATGAATTCGCTTGATTGTCTCTATATAATTTGCCTGATAGTGTCTCTGAAGACCTACCACCACATTTAGTTTTTTGGCTTTAGCTTCTTCGGCTGCTTTCAGTACTTTTCTGATACCGGCAGCATCTACTGCTACTGGTTTCTCCATAAAAACCTGTTTTCCCTGCTTTACCGCTTCTTCGAAATGAATCGGTCTGAAACCTGGAGGTGTCGCTAAGATCACAACATCTGCCTGAGCCATAGCATCTTTGTAAGCATCAAACCCAACGAATTTCATTTCTTCAGGAACAGCCATTTTATCTCCATATTTCTCGCTCAAGGCTTTGTGCGCATTATCCAGTCGGTCTCTAAAGGCATCCGCCATAGCGACAACTTTAATATTATGTCCTGTAGCCAAAGCCTGGAATGCAGCACCGGTTCCACGGCCACCACAGCCTATTACTGCAAGTTTCAGTTCATTGGCAGGGGCAGCATAGGCGCCTGGCAAAATAAAAGGGGATGTCATCAATCCGCCAGTTACCAAGGCAGATGTTTTGATGAAGTCTCTTCGCGTATTATCGATTTTCATAAGTATAGGTATTAAGGGTTAGTAATCAGTGATAGGTGCGGCTTGATAATAAGCCATTATTTCTTCTGGACTCGGTGGGATCTGTGGCCTCACCAGTCTCAATCCCAAGAAAGGAGCTTCCGGGAACCACCATTGGCTCTTGGGGATCTGTGGATCGATTCGCTTCCAATCCGCAGAACTTACAAAACGTGCGGCAGAACTCAGTTCCTCGGCTTCTGTATCGTAACTTCCGCCACGAACGACCCTAGGATAGAGGTCAGTCGATGGGTTCGTAGGATTATCTGAAGGAGATGTAGCGTAAAATTCTGGATCATATTGATCCGAAGTCCATTCCAGTACATTTCCGTAAATATCATAAAGACCCCAAGGGTTAGGCTTCTTTTCTCCGATAGGATGCGTGCTCTCTTCCGAATTCTCTTTGGTCCAGGCATATTCTCCAAGTAAGGCCGGATCATCACCAAAGAAAAAACGGGTATCCGTTCCTGCCTTTGCTGCATACTCCCATTCCGCTTCAGTTGGAAGCCTGTAGAAAATACCTGTTTTCAAATAAAGCCAGTGGCAAAACTGAATGGCTCCATACTGGGTCATACCTATGGCTGGCTTGCCTTCCTTACCCATCCCAAACGTCATATCAAGATACGGCATACTTGGTCTGGTCAGCCCATCTACCAATTCGCCGATCGGTCCTTCGGAAATCGCCAGCTCGTAGTTTTTATCCAAAAAAAGCTCAAAGGCATCCCAAGTCACTTCATGTGTACCCATCCAGAAGGGAGCGATTTTCACTTCGTGGGCGGGTTTCTCGTCAGCATTTTCAGAGCTTTCTGATCCCATGGTGAAGGTTCCCTCTGGTATAGGGGTCATTTGGAAAGTCACTTCTGTTCCGGGGATTTTCTGGGTGTAGGCTTCAAAGTTGGCATCGCTGACATCAAAGCTCATCAGCATCAAGGCAGGTACCACTAGGTATTTTGAGTTATTCTTAAACATGTTCAAAGAGAAATTCTTTAGCACTAAATATACGCGTATAGGGTTTGTGATTTAATCCATTTTTGATGGGTGGAGGGAATAGATGCTTACTGTGTAGTTATCCAAATATATAATCAACAGGTCTTTGCGAGCTGTGATCTTTCGTACACTTCCACGGAGATCCAAGCCAGCTGCTGATTTATTGACAAACGTAAATTGGCCTTTGCCATCGCCAAGTAAGACAGTGCCATGGTTGGCGTCATATTTACCAAAGTACAGTTTTCCGTAGTCATTATTTCCTCCCAATACCATATCTAGGTTACCATCTCCGTTCATATCTACGGCTTCAGAAGCATAGACTGGAGAAAACTGAGCTTGAATTGGTAGGGCTTTCGCTTGATATTTTCCCGATTCATTTCTGACAAAATAGCTGGTTTCCAGTCGGTTGATAAAAATCGAGTTTGCTCCTTGACGTTCTTGCGGAGTAAAAAGCTCACTCATTTTCACATTGGCAAAAGACTTAAAGTCCAAGTACCGTTTTTTCAAGAACAGCACCTGTCCGAGAATCTCATCCCGGCTGGCAGCAGGATATCGTTCTCCTTGAATGTAATAGGCCAAGAATGCATCTACAGAGCCATTTCCGTCAAAATCCTTATAAAGAATCTCGGCTGGTTCGGCGCTACTGGCTTTGATTTGGGAGTTGGTGCCTAGGTTACCTGCCAATAGCTCCACTGTACCATCACCATCCCAATCTGCGATAGTCAAGTTATTCCAAAAACCAAATTCATGCTTTTCAAAGTAATTGAGCGTGGTTTCCTGCCACCTGTCATTTTGAAAAGAAAAAACCTGGATTGGCATCGCATCACCGACTACTATCAATTCCGGTTTTCCGTCCTGATCGAGGTCTGCTAGGCCGGAGTCAGTCAGCATCCCCAAATTGACAAAGGTAGGTGCAAGTTGTTTGGTCTGGTCTGAAAAATTTCCCTGGCCATCATTGATCCATATCCTTGCTCCTGGGGAAGTTGGGAACTGGCCGGGATTGACTCTGGCGCCCACAAATAAATCGGGAAACCCATCAAAATTAAGGTCGGCAACCTGTATAGTCCCGGTAGGAAAAGCTTCTTTGGGAAGAGCATCTGGGCTAAGGGAGAAATTGCCCTTGCCATCGTTCAGGTACATACGATCCCTCAGGGAATCGTCTCCCAGGTTGAAGTCATAAACCCCGCCACTTGCAACATATAAATCCAAACTCCCGTCACCATTGGCATCAAAGGCGATGGCATCCGAATCTTCAGCCTTGGATGCTGACGCGAATACGCTGGAATTCTGTTTAACAAAGGTTCCATTTGAACTTTGGGTAAATAATGAAGCGCTGGCATTGGAACCTGCTCCGACGAAAAGGTCTTCTTTTCCGTCACCGGTAAAGTCGGCGACTACCATTGCCTTTCCATTTCCAGAAATAGGATTGATCAGCAGGGGTTGTCTTTTGTAATCATTGAATTCCCGTCCTGCTTCAGTAGCCAAATCTGATTTTTTTGTCAGGAAGGCTTTAGAGGCCTTTGGCTTTTCGGGAAGGAAGCTTTGGCCTTCATTTTCACTTAAGGCTAAGGTTTGATTGGCGGCAACTTTATATTGCTTTGTGATTTGCCCTCCTGGCCATGTGACCCGAAGTGAGTCTATTTCTTTGACTTTCCCCAGACCAAAATGTAAGGTAGTCGATATGGATGATTGATATCCCCGAAACGGATTTTGCTCCAGCACCTGTACATCTGAACCGGTAAAAATGGCAACTTTCGCTCCAAATGCCGAAGTATTACTTCCCGATCCGGCAAGGTTAATATTCAGGTAATTCCCTCCATCTCTTTGGCTAGTCTGATTTTCATAGATAAAAGCCGGGGTATTGATGTTGTTGACGATCAAGTCAAGATCTCCGTCATTGTCCAGGTCGCTGTAGGCAGCTCCACTACTATTGCCGATTTGGTTGATTCCCCAGGATGCAGTTTGGTTCTGAAAAGTCAGATTTCCTGAATTTCGAAAAATATAATTGGTCAGATTCGAGGAAGGCATGTTTTTCACCATATTGAGCAGATCCTCCCTTTTCAACTTTCCTCCTGAAGTACGCACATAATTGTCCATGTATTTCAGAAAATCCTGATTGTTATAATCTCTCAGGTATCCATTGGTGACAAAGAGATCTTTCCAGCTGTCATTATCGAAATCCGCAAAAAGGGATGACCAGCTCCAGTCCGTATTTGACAATCCTGCCAACTGCCCGATTTCCTGAAAAGTCCCATCGCCTGAGTTTACATGAAGCATATTACGCATGTACTGGTGGTGGAAACCTTTGTCCACATTCAGCTTGAATAGCTCAAAATTATCCGGAGCAAGCAAAAGCTTTTGCCTTTCATTACTTTCAGGTAGCATGTCCAGGGTGAAAATATCCGGTAAACCGTCGTTGTTGATGTCAGCGATATCGTTTCCCATAGAGAAATGGGAAGTGTGTCCCATTCGAGCAAGTATTTCATCTTTGAAGGTGCCGTCCTGTTGATTGATATACAGGTAATCGGGCATGGAGTAGTCATTGCCAATGTAGAGGTCCGGCCAGCCGTCCTGATTGATATCTGCAATGGCTATACCTAGACCATAAGATAGGCTGGAGCTGGAGATTCCTGCTTTTTGAGTGACTTCAACGAATTTCCCATCTCGGTTTTCAAAAAGTTGCGGGCCTGCCTCGTGCTTTTCCTGCATAAGCACTTTAGTCAGATTCACATCCTGGTTTTGGATGGATTTGGTGTTATGATTGAGTAGAAATAAATCCAGGTCTCCATCCAGATCGTAGTCAAAAAAGCTGCCTGTGGTGCTCGGGGCGTTTGATGCAATTCCGTATTCCTCTGCCATTTCTTTGAAAATAGGAGTTCCGTTTTCATCATTTCCCTGATTGACAAAAAGTTCGTTTGTGCGCTTCTCTGTAGGGAGATTTCCTGAGTAGCATTGATAAATATCTAGTTTGTTGTCGCCGTTGATATCGACAAATACAACTCCGGTCTTCCAGGGACCAGATCTTCCCGTTGCTCCGGAAGCTTGGGCTGTTTCTTTGAATGTAAGATTACCTTGATTCAGGTAAAGCTGATTGCCACTCACATTAGCAGAAAAATAAATATCCTCCAAACCATCTCCATTGAGATCCCCGACTGCCACTCCACCTCCATTGTAGAGGTACTCGTACATCAGGACATTGAGGTTCAGATTCTCTTCTATTTTATTGGAAAAAGTAATCCCGGTTTGCTCGGGAGTCAATAGTGTAAAGAGAGGAGGGGTGTTGGCAATTGAGGGATTATCAGCTGCGCTTGACTTGTCATTTTCTGTGCAAGACATCATCAGTATGCTGAGACCCAAAGCCGATATTAGTGTTCTTTTGGTCATAAGATAAAATAATCTAAGCCACCCCAAATGGAATGGCTTAGATCAAATTTATAAGAATTCTTACTTTATTCTATTCCAGGATTCTGAATCAGGTTTGAATTTCTGTTAATCTCATCCCTACGAATTGGGACGAAATACATTTTATCTTGCCATGTTCTATTTTCCTTTCCTGGATCAATCGGAAAGACTTGGTATTCATAGTCGAAAATCTCTGGATCATAACGATACGTAGATAGCGTTTCTCCTGGCTTCAAGGTACCAGTGATGTTGATGATATTCGCTTTACGACCTAAGGTCTCCTCAGCGATCATCCAACGACGCGTATCGTGGTATCTTTGCTCTTCGTAGGCTAATTCGATTCGTCGTTCATTTCGGTAATCTTCAACCAACTGCTCACCTGTAGAAGTGATCGCCGGCTGGCCAACTCTGAATCTGATCTGGTTCAACCAAGCTTTAGCTTCATCTTCCTGACCTAATTCTAGAGATGCTTCCACGTAATTCAGAACAATCTCGGTATATCTAATCAAAGGCCATGGAATTTCCTGCCAAGTATTCTGATCTACAATTGCCGGGTCTGGATCGATGAACTTTCTCACGTAATACCCAGTATAGCTACCATTCCAATCCTCTATAGAACTGTTACGGGTATCTAGGCCGAAGTGGGTTACTTTAGCTCCAGAAGCATCTGTTACTTCATATGTACCGGTTTGAATTTGTCCCAAAGGATCTTTAGGCTGATTGGCAGTAGATCTAGGCTTCCACTGAGCTCCATCATATAGGATAGAGGCATAGAAACGTGCATCTCTGTTGTCATAAGGAGCATTGGCATGCTCAGGATTTGACCAATCAAACTCGGTTCCGTCCATCATCTCGTAATCATCCACAAGCAATTGTACTGGACTATTCCCTGCCCAGTTATTGTAGCCGTTTGGACCATTGTATAGCCCTTGGCGACCACCATTCTCTTGTTTTAAATTGATAAAGTATCTCGCTAAAATCAATTCATTTTCTCCTCCATTTCTGGAAAGAGAGTTATTCATGTAGTTAGCAATACCCTCCTCGTGAGAAACTGGCTCTGAAAGACCATATAAGTTACCAGTAGTCTTGTCCAAAACAGCTTTTGCCGCAGCCTGAGCTCTTTGCCATCTTTCTGTTCTATTTCCTCCAGCGTATGCAACTAACTCTAAATCGCTGAAACTGGCCAATGTAGGAGAATTACCTGAAGCTGTAGGGCCATCGTGAAGATCACTGGCAGCATAGAGTAATACTCTAGATTTAAGTGCCAAGGCTGCTAATTCACTCGCTCTGCCTTCTCCCATATCTTGGCCTTCCAATAAACTTACAGCGTCATCCAAATCTGCAATTATGAAGTTGATTGTCTCTTCCCATGTTGCTCTTGGCGACTCATAATCTTCTTCACCTAATTCATAAGGACGATCAACTAGTGGAACTCCTCCATAATAGCGGGCCAGCTGATGATAGTAATAAGCTCTCATGAATTTAGCCTGACCTAATAGTCGGTCAACTACCCCACCATCATTAGGAAATTGTGGATCCGAAAGCTCCGCAATCGCAATATTAGCTCTACGGATATAGCTGTACATATTTTCCCAGTTATAAGAATAGTTAGCCCATCCTCGATCGGCAGAGTTAACTCTTGCTTCAGTTACAGTGGTAATACCACGACCTGGGTGAGTAAACATAGCTTCATCTGTAAGCGAAGCAAGCATTTGCTCATCAAATCCACCTTGACCAAAACCTTGGTAGATTCCAGTCACAAATGCATCTGCTAAAGCTGGATCACCCCATACCGCAGATTGTGAAATTTCACCAAGCGGATCGGTGTTAAGAAAGTCGCTATTACAGCTGGCAAATGTTAAGCTTGCTGCAAAGACTGCTATTATATATTTTATGTTTCTTTTCATTATTTTGGGTTATTTAAAATGAAACAGAAAGACCTGTATTGATTACCCTAGCCTGAGGATAATATTGACCCAGTGAATTGTCTGATTCTGGATCAAACACTTTAGTCTTGCTCCAAGTAATTAAATTCAATCCATTCACATAGAATCTCGCATTTTTGATGCCGATTTTCTCAGTCAAAGTTGCAGGAATATTATAACCTATTTCCACGTTCTTCAATCTCAAATAATCAGAACTTCTAAACCAGTAGGTATTATTCGAAGACCAGTACTGGTCATTTCTATTGGCAAGTCTTGGAGCTGTGCTGCTAGGATTATCGATTGTCCATCTATCATCGTAGATATCTGATAGGTAGTTACCGATATTTCCTGCTTCTCCACCACTGATGTATTGTCTAGCTCCAGCCGCTCCTTGAAGCAAAATAGCCACGTCAAAACCTTTCCAGTTTGCATTTAGATTAATACCGCCTTGGAATAGTGGGATATTATTATTGTCCATACGCACTCTATCATCAGGAGTGATCGCACCATCTCCATCGTAATCTACATACTTCATGTCACCTGGACGTAGGTTATTCGTAATAGCCGAGTAATCCAATGTCTCAGAATCAATAGATGCCTGATCTGGGAATACCCCAGCATACTGATAAACCAAACCTGTATTCATAGGTCTTCCGGTAGATTGTTGCCATTCAGGAGCTCCTGGTGATTCATCCCAGAACAAAATACTGTTCTTGGCATAGCCACCATTTACGCTCGCAGACCATTGGAATTCTCCCTTGCCACCACGTACACCGAGGTTTAAGTCAAATCCTTTATTCTCTACTTCACCTATATTCTCAGCAGGTAAGGAAAGACCTGTGGACTCTGGTACAGAAGCATTTCTCTGCCAAAGAATATTAGTACGCTTGTTATAGAACATATCAAACTCGAAGAAAACTTTGCCTTGAAGGAACTGTCCTTCAAAACCTAAGTTAGAGTTATTTGCCACTTCCCAAGTAATCGCCTGATTTGGTACTCTGGTTTCGAAGAGCGTTTTAGTCTCAGTGCCATCAGCTATATACGAGCTAAATCCATAGGTGGAAAGGAATTGGTACTCCCCAATTTGATCGTTACCTAACTGACCCCAAGAACCCCTGATTTTAAAGAAGTCAAAGGTTTTACCCAAAGAGTTTTTCCAGAAATCTTCTTCTGAAACTACCCAACCTAACATCAAGCCTGGGAAGAAACCGAATCTTGTGTCTTCAGGGAAGATATATGAGCCATCATATCTCCATAGGAATTCTGCAAGGTATTTTTCCTTGTAGTTATAAGCAACTCTACCGAAGTAGTTCAGACGGGCTCTTTCAAAAGCTCCACCATTGTTGTTTTTCTGTAAGTCACCACCTGCAAACATTTGATCTAGCGCAGTAGATATAAAGAACCTTCTATAGGCACTGAAGTTATTTCCTTCAATTGTTTCCCGGTTAACACCGGCAACAACATTCAGTGTGTGCACATCATTGAAGGTCTTGTCATAATTCAATACCCCACCTAAGAGTACATTTAATTGATGACTGGTGCCTTCGTTCAGGTTAGGCTCGGCAGGACCTCTTTTGCTTGGTACCAATATAGGAGTGACTCCATCTTCTTCGAAACCGTTCCCTTTTTCATACAAAGTCCAAGGAATATCCCATCTTTTGGTGATACGAATGTATTTATCAATGGCGGCTGTACCGGTAAATTTCAATCCTTCTACTCCTGGAATCTTGATCTCCAAGTTACCCGTAGTCTGGATATAATCACGCTTATCACGATCATATCCAGTCTGGTTAGTAGTGATGACTACTGGGTTTTCCCCGTTTTCTATATCTGGACCTGGCAGACCATTTGGCCAGTAAGCCGGCTGATTTGGCTTACCTCTCATTGACATACGGAAAATATTTGAAGCTCCTCTGGTCGGGAAGAATCTATACTCCTCTCTTGCCAAGATACCAAGTCCTACTTTTATGTACTCATTTACATTTGCATCCAGGTTGATACGGAAGTCATACTGCTTATATCCTGTAGCTGCGTTCTTGTAGTAAGCATCTTGGTTTTGGTAACCCAGAGAAGTTAAATACTTAATATTTTCGCTACCACCTACTAATTGTAGATTGTATCTGCTTTGAGGAGACCAGGTTTTCAGCGTCTCATCATACCAGTCTGTATCAGGATAGTTCCAAGGATCCGAACCATTTCTATACAATTCGATCTCATCTGGTGAATAAGGAGCTGTTCTTACCTGACCATCTGGTCTGGTGTATTCTCCATTTTGCTTGTAAGCCTCGTTAGCAGCAGCCCATTCATTTGTAGGAAGCTCATAGATATTGATTTCATTCAAGGCATTTGCATACTCAGCAGCATTGGCCAATTCTGGTAGCAAAGCAGGTTGGGCAAACCCCTGATTTACTTGGAAGGTTAATTCAGGAGCACCAGTAGTACCTCTTTTGGTAGTTACGAGAATTACACCGTTAGCAGCTCTTGCTCCATAGATGGCAGCAGATGCATCCTTCAATACAGAGATACTTTCGATGTCATTTGGATTCAATCGCTCTAGACCACCAGCTCTTGCAGGGATACCATCGATTACTACCAAAGCATCATTATTTCCCAAGGTATTGGAACCACGGATCCGAATACCTGATCCATCGTAACCCGGCTCACCGCTTCTGTTTACGGCTACCACACCTGCCATACGACCAGCGATAGAGTTGGATAAGTTCATGGCTGGAGACTTATTCAGTTCCTTACCTTTCACAGTGGCTACGGAACCGGTAATCGTCTCTTTCTTCTGCTCACCATAACCTACCACAATTACCTCTTCCAGAGACTTGGTGTCAGGAAGCAAGGTGAGATTGAAGGTAGATTGGGAGCCAACAGGTACTTCCATAGGAGTGAAACCTATAAAAGACACAACCAGCACATCTGAAGGTCCTGATACACTTAGGGTGAATTTACCGTCGATATCTGTGACGGTACCATTTGTCGTACCTTTGACGAGTACAGAGGCACCAGGCAGAGGCAGATTATCCTCTCCTGAAATAAGCACACCAGACACCTCCCGGGTCTGTGCGAATGCAGTGCTAAGAAGTCCTAGACAAAAGATTATTGTCAGGCTTAATAGCTTTAAATGAGTAAAGTTTCTCATTGGCATAGGGGTTTATTATTAATTAATAAAATTTAACAATTCAATTTCTCCCTATGCTTTGGCAAAACCAAACTGTTTTTTGCTAAAAATTGACTGAATCTTGACTGAATCGGGGGTTAACTATGACCTTAACAGATCATTATTGTGTTATTCGGAGAAAAATTGAATAATATCTATATTTAACGAAAAAATCGTTGTGTAACAAAATATCTAATAATGACCTAAAATTGGTATGCAATCGATTGATATAAGCGCTTTTTACAAGCGATTGACAACAGCCTTTTTTGGAATTTTCAAAGACCACATTCCTCTCAAATTTCCAACGCTAAAACCTCTTGCTAAATCAGTCGGATAAAGCGAATCTATCTTGTTTAATAGACCTGCTTCTATTTCATTTTCCGAATCTCCGTGGCATGCCAAACAAAATTCCGAGGGAATCACAATTGCCTTAGTATAGAGCAAAACATCTCCGCCTTCTATTTTCTGAATATTGGGCTCGCTTTGTATGCCATTTTCTACATTATATTGATAGGCTTCGAGTAAGGCAGACTCGGCTTCCGTAGGTAAGTTATTCTGGTTTCTGGCACGGAAGGAAGTTCTTCTTATCTCTACGCCATGCTTGTTACTCAAGTCGTTCACAATTGGGGCCGCATTTACATTACAAAACTCCAGAGCTCCCGCATATCCTTTTTCTTCTACAGCTTGATGAAGACTACTCATCAGTTGCTGCTGCGCCTCATTACTGATTGAGTCTCCCCAGATCATTGCTTCTTGGGTGATTTGTGCCTCCGAAAGCTTCTTGGCTTCCATAGCATTGTTCACCTGATCAAATACATCCTTGGAAACGCGCTCTTGGGGTCCGCAAGCCGCTAGAACAATAATTGAGATTATAATATAGGTGGAGCGCTTCATGAGTATTAGTTTTTGATCAATTGGTAAATCTACTATATCAGTACAGGTATTAAATTTAAGCATAACTAATCTACGCAAGGTAATTTCTTCAAGTTGATAGATTTCTTTGAGAAGAGTTCAAATAACCTATTTTTGTTGTATTCATCTTTTACACATGCAAAAAACCATCGGTCTGTTTTTAATTGGGATGTTCCTCAGCACACAGCTTTTTTCCCAAACTTGGGAAAGAATGCAAAGCTGGGGTCTTGATCTCGAGGCCATCACCTGGGTGGACGATACGGTAGGATTTAGTGTAGGGGAAAACCTCATTATAAAAACAGCCGATGGTGGCCTTACTTGGAAGGAATTACCTGTGAGTTTTGAAGGGAAATTACTGGATGTAGCCTTTTGGGATGAAAATGTAGGTCTGGCGGTGGGAGAAAATGGCCTAATACTAAAAACCCTGGATGGGGGAAACACCTGGGCTCAAAAACCATCCGGTTCAGTTCAATCCTTGCTTAGTGTAGATATCTCCGATGAAAATAGAATATTGGCGACTTCAGGAGGTGGAGAAATTCTTTTCTCCATAAATAAAGGCGATACCTGGGTCAAAATTGCTTCTGGAACAAGCCAAAGCCTAAATGATCTCAGCTTTATTAATACGGACACCGCCTATATAGCAGGAAATCAAGGTCTGATTTTCAGAACTTATAATGGTGGAGATGAATGGACCGCCTTGAATTCTGGTCTTTCTTCAAATATTAATGGAATTGCTTTTTCAACAGCGCTAATCGGATACGCAGTTGGAGATGCCGGCAATATCCTCAAAACGTTGGACGGTGGCGATACTTGGTTGCCTCAAACATCGCCTGTTACTACCGACTTAAGGAAAATAGCCATTAGCCGTTTCGACATTCGCATTGTGACGATAGTGGGTGACCAGGCTACTGCGCTTCGCTCCACCAATTCAGGAGCAACATTCGGAAAAGCAAATCTAGGAGCTACCAATACCAGAGGCCTCAAGGGCTTGGATTTTAAGCCTGAAAGCAACCTGGTTTATGCAGTTGGACAGGAGGGCTACCTGATTTCTTCAACGAATGCGGGAAGCAGCTATACACAGCGATTGGCGGGTATCCGGAATGATTTCACAGGAACAGATTTCAAAACGGATCGGGTTGGACACATTATCGGTCAGCAGGGAGCAGTGTATGTAACTTCTAACGGCGCTACCTCACTAGTTTCTAGACCTATTCCTGAAGCTGTGGATTTGGTTGGATTGGACTACTGGAACAATTCCTTTGGCTATGTTGGGACTAATTCAGGAAAAATCTTCAGAACATCAAACAGCGGATCTTCCTGGGTTCCTGTTCCAGCCCAAACCTCAGAAACCATAGCTGGATTCTTTCTTTTCGCCACATCTGTCCTTTATGCTACCGGCACCAATGGGTACATCGCCAGATCCTTCAACTCAGGTGGAACATGGGATGCGGCTGGTATTCAATCAAACACCACTGAGAACCTCCGAGATGTTACATTTTTTGATTTCCAGGTAGGTTTTGCCATGGGAGATAATGGACAGATCAGTTGGTCCAATGGAGGAAATGTATGGGAGAACCTACCAAAGTTGACTACAGAAAACCTGAATGCCCTTTCTAAATTGGATTCATCCACTGCCGTAATAGTAGGTGATGCAGGAGTAATCCTCAAGTCTGAGGACATGGCCAGGACCTGGAGAAAGATAGATGTTCCCTTTACCGAAAACTTCACTTCGGTTGATTTTTGGGATGAGTTTTTGGGATTTATTTCCGGGGAAAATGGCCTTGTGCTCCAGACAAAAGACGGGGGAGAATCCTGGATACAGATCCCCAGCGGAACAGCTAGAAATCTCAGCGGAATAAGCGTGGGAAATCCCACTGTTGCTTTTGCCGTAGGGGATGATGGCACTATCCTAAAATATGAATGCATTCAACCTTCCGGACTTTCCGAAATTATAGGAGAAAGTGAAATATGCTTGACCGTAGCAAATTATTCTATTACCGATGAAGGTGTTCCCGGCGCCCAGCTCGTTTGGCGTGTGGACGGAGGAGAGATTATTTCTGGCCAAGGAACCAATGCTATAGAAGTGGAATGGAATACCCCCGGAAGGAATGGGGTCTATGTGAGTTTGGAGAATTTTTGTGGAAATGGAACAACCTCTTCACTTGGGGTGACAGTATCTGCTATTCCAACAGAACCTCTTCAAATTGCAGGAAATGGAGCTGTCTGCCTAGAAGAAACTGAATCTTACTCCATTCCAACTCAGGAAGGCCTCAGCTATACCTGGGAGGTGAGCGGGGGAGAAGTGACGCAAGGTCAAGGAAGTTCACAAGTCCAAGTACGCTGGACCAGCGCTGGTGCTCATGAGCTGCGAGTGATTCAGGAAAATCAATGTGGAAAGACTGATCCTGTGGTAAAACCAATTGCTGTAAATAGGCCTCCTGATCAGCCCGGAGAGATCTTGGGTGAGCTACAAACAGGACTTTGGCAAACAGAATATGCTATTCCAGTTCAGGAAGGAGTGAATTATATTTGGAATATTTCAGACAATGGAGGATCCATCCTACAAGGACAAGGCACAGAAAAAGTGACTGTTCTTTGGGAAAAAGAAGGAGATTTTCAGCTTAGCGTTACCCCTGAAAACGAATGCAATGAAGGCCTGGCTAGAATAGTGAATGTAAATGTGAACGTGATTACCAGCTTGCCAGAAAAGGAGGATCTGACCTTAGCTATTTATCCAAATCCATCTTCAGGAACAATCAAAGTGCAACTGGGAGCTGGAAATTATAAGCAGATCCAAGTCATAAATGCTTTTGGACAAATTATCCAATCCCTATCTCTAACAAGTAATACCAAAGAAATCAACTTGGAAAACCTGCCAAGAGGAATCAACTTGATACAGCTATACACTGATTCTAGCGTGGTAGTAAGAAAGGTGGTGGTGAACTAATAGCTATAAACGCCGAAAATTACTGCTCTCCGCGAATATTCACATACTGGAAAATATCCCCAACGGTAGCATTTTTTACAAATGCTTTTTTCAGAATGGCCTCAGGGAAATAACCTGCCTTTTCCAGCACATTCATGGATTGTCCATTGAAATCATAGACTTGAGCAAAGATTCGCTCAATATCAAACTTCTCAAAAATATACTTGGTGTACAGTTTTACAGCCTCGGTAGCAATTCCCTTTCCCCAGAAAGGCTCTCCTATCCAGAAGCCTAACTCCATGTTGGTGCGGAGCTCGTCCTTTCCTCTTTCCGAACCTACAGATCCGGCAAGTCTTCCTTCATACTCTACAGCAAAGTTTTGGGGTGGATTATATTTCTGATTGTGCTCTATCCAGTGGCGGGCATCATGAATCGTATAGGGCTGTGGGTAGCTATCCTTCAGATTCATCGCAATCTTGGGATTATTGGCCAAAGGATAGAGTTGGTGGAAATGCGCCTCATTCCAGGTCACTAATCTTATTTCTCTTTCTCCGGTAATAATCATAAAAATTTGATGGTTTAATCTTCAAGATAATAAGTATTCGTAGAATCAATAAAATTCAACTGGAATTTATGCAAATCTCCAGCCTAATCTTCTAATCCACTGGTATTCATCCGGTCAAGATTTTCTGCAAATCTAAGTGCGGAGATAAAATCCTCAATATGCCCATCCATTACCTCGGGGAGGTTATATACAGTTTTGTTGATTCTATGGTCCGTCACCCGTGATTGGGGATAGTTGTAGGTTCGGATCTTGTCCGATCTGTCCCCAGATCCTACCATGGATTTACGCTGAGCACCCACAGCGTCGTTGTGCTTGGCCAGTTCGATTTCGTATAGTCTAGACCGCAATACTTTCAATGCCTTTTCGAAGTTTTTAATCTGCGACTTTTCATCCTGACAGGTTACGATCAATCCTGAAGGCTCGTGAGTTAACCGTACTGCGGAGTAAGTAGTGTTTACAGATTGGCCACCTGGTCCAGAAGAGCAGTAGGTATCCTTACGGACATCATTCATATCAATAGTGACTTCCACCTCATCCATTTCTGGCAAAACTGCAACTGATGCTGCCGAAGTATGAACTCTCCCTTGGGATTCTGTAGCAGGTACACGCTGTACTCTATGTACCCCAGATTCGTATTTCATCCGCCCATATACATCATCACCACCTGATATCGTTGCAATGATTTCTTTGTATCCTCCGGCAGAGCCAAATGTTAAATCCAGGACGGTAAGTTTTAAATTTTGCATTTCGCAAAAACGCTGGTACATGCGGAATAAGTCGCCGGCGAAAATAGACGCTTCATCTCCTCCAGCACCACCTCTGATTTCCAGAATGCAATCTTTAGCATCATTAGGGTCTTTGGGAATCAATAGTTGCTTCAGTTCATCTTCAAGCTCTTCCTTTCTAGGTCGCAGTTCATCTAGTTCTGCCTTGGCCATTTCTCTGAAATCAGGATCTTTTTCCTTATCCAAAAGCTCTTTAGAACTTTTAATATTTTGCAGCACCAAGCTGTACTCGTTATAAACAGTTACAATTTTTTCCAAGTCCTTATATTCCTTCGTCAGTTTGGCGTATTTGCTCATATCAGCCATGGACTCAGGCAAAACGATCAGTTGGCCTACTTCTTCGAAACGTTCTTTGATTGATTGTAATTTGTCTAGCATAGTATTTTTTTCGCTGCGCAAAAGTAGGCAAATTTATCCGGAGGCAGAATATTCATCCTGACTTATAAATTAGATTTGCAAGTAGCATTTGCTGTCTTAATTTCGTCTCAGAACTATGAAACAGGCTTTGCTTTTACTCATTTGCGTAGTTTCCCTTTTTGCCCTGGCATGTGAAAAGGAGGAACCTTTAAAGAAATGTATTGATCCGGAAAGGATCAAAGAAGGAGGTTGTACTAAGGAGTATGCGCCAGTTTGTGGCTGCGATGGCAAAACCTATGGAAATGCTTGCTTCGCCGATATGGCAGGACTCACTTCATGGGAAGAAGGAGCATGTAATTAAAGAAGGCTGTCAGATGTGACAGCCTTTCCTTATTATTCTACAGTTACTGATTTTGCCAAATTCCTCGGCTGATCTACGTTGCATCCACGCATCACTGCTATATGATAAGAAAGCAACTGAAGCGGAACGACAGCCACCAGCGGGGCAAAAGCTTCATGGGTTTCAGGAATTTCGATCACGTGATCCGCGATAGCTTTCACTTGTGTATCACCTTCTGTGACTACCGCGATCACTTTTCCTTTTCGGGCTTTCACTTCCTGGATATTACTTACCACTTTTTCGTAAGAGCTATCCTTAGTAGCAATGAAAAAGACTGGCATTTCCTCGTCAATTAAAGCGATAGGGCCATGCTTCATTTCCGCTGCTGGATAACCTTCCGCATGGATATAGGAAATCTCTTTCAGCTTCAACGCACCTTCTAGCGCAACAGGGAAATTGTACCCTCTACCCAAATAAAGAGCATTTCTCACATCCTTATACTCCTCAGCGATATACTTGATCGCCTCATTAGATTTCAAGGCACGCTCCACTTTTCCAGGTATTGCCTCAAGTTCGTGCAAAAGCTGGATATATCTACTTTCAGGCAATGTCCCTCTTTGATATCCTAGCTTTAGTGCCATCATAGCAAGAACAGAAATCTGTGCTGTAAAAGCTTTGGTGGAGGCGACCCCGATCTCAGGGCCAGCATGGGTATAGGATCCCGCGTGGGTCGCTCTAGGAATCGAAGATCCAACTACGTTACATACTCCGAAAATCGTGGCACCTTTGGATTTGGCTAACTCAATTGCTGCCAAAGTATCTGCTGTTTCGCCAGATTGCGAAATCGCAATCACAAAATCCTTTTCTCCTATGACTGGATTTCTATATCGAAACTCAGAGGCATACTCTACTTCTACTGGAACGCGCGCAAATTCTTCGAAAAGATATTCCGCTACTAGTCCTGCATGCCAGGATGTGCCACAGGCTGTGATGATTATTCGTTCGGCATTTTGGAATTTATTCATGTAATCCCGCAAACCTCCCAGCACTAAGCGCCCAGACTTTGCGTCCAAACGACCTCTTAAACAATCGGCTATTGACTTAGGTTGCTCGTAGATTTCCTTCATCATGAAATGTTCGTAGCCACCTTTTTCGATCGCTTCCAATTCCATTTCAAGTTGATTGATGTATGGGCTGGTTTCTACATTCTCAATGTTTTTGATTTGAAGTCTGTTGTTGCGGATTACCGCGATTTCAAAATCATCCAAATAAATCACTTTGTTGGTGTACTCAATTATCGGAGTAGCATCCGAGGCCAAGAAATATTCATCTTCTCCAACTCCAATTACCAAAGGGGAACCTTTGCGAGCAGCTATTAACGTATCTGGCTCTTCTTTATTGATCAATACAATAGCATAGGCACCCACCACCTTGTGAAGCGCCAAACGAAGTGCTTCTTCAAGACTACAGTGATTGTTCAGTTGTATGTCCTCTATGAATTTTATAAACACTTCCGTGTCTGTATCAGATTGAAAAGTGTAACCTTTTTTGGACAAATCCTTCTTCAAAACCTCGTAGTTTTCAATGATGCCGTTATGGATCATCGCGATTTTTTGGGAAGAGGAGTAATGTGGATGCGCATTGGCATCATTAGGCTCACCATGTGTAGCCCAGCGGGTGTGGCCGATTCCGATTTTTGATTCTAAATCAGAAGAGCTTTCCAGATGCTTCTCCAATTCGGAAACTTTACCCTTCTTTTTGTAGATGCTTACTCCATTGTTATCCAGCAAAGCTACACCAGCACTATCGTAACCTCGGTATTCTAATCTTCTAAGACCTTTAATAATTATGGGTAGAGCCTCTTGCTGTCCCACATACGCTACTATTCCGCACATAGTTAAAAATTCTATCGGTTGGTTTGAACTTCGACAAAGAAACAGTATTCATGCCAAAAAAAATAATCCACTTCCTAAAAATTAGAAAGTGGATTATTTAAATTTTTCCAAAAACTAAGATATTAACTATCTAGATCTGGAGTAGATTACTTTAACTTTAATTCTATTAGTGTTTACCACCAATTGACTAAGAGATTGCTTCGAATCTATGCCATAGATAAGCCAGTCTCTCCTTGTAAGTTTACCACGAAATATTGCATTCACATGGGAGGTTATTAATTCACTATATACTCTTTCCTCAGAATCATAGAATAGTGTTGCTGGATTAGAAGTGCTGGGAATTTCATCTCCATCTTCATCGAGTTGTACCTGTGGAAAACCATCCGCTTGAACGGTTAATTCGGTTCCATCGCTTGAGGTAAGGACTTCATTGTTTGAATCAGTAAAAAACATTCTAATATTAGCCGGTAATCTTTCAGTTTCATCCTGTGGTTCCAACTCGCCGATTTCGAGTAATACTTGGTTGAAAGTAACACCAGATAGCGTGTCTAGAAATTCATCTAATGGGCTGGTGTCCAATTTGATGGCCATGCGCATTCCAGATTTAATTCCTACTAGTGAACCCACATCATAGGCTTGATTCGATTCTGTGACCACTTGGGTAGGTGTTCCACTTCTATCGCTTTTAATTCCACTGAAATTCCTCGCGGCTGCACTACCTCCTCCTGATAAGCTAACACTTGTTAAAAGGGAATAGGTTGAAGAAACAGTATCTCCTTCGTAATGGTAATAGGCAGTGATCCCGGTGCTAGTACCTAAGCCTACACCGATTGATGCGTTATCTCCTGCTCTTCCTTTTAATGCGATTCCTGGGAAATAGTCTCTAAATACAAAAGGATCTTGAAAGAAAACGCTGTCCTTTAGATCAGCAAAAAGCTCTTCGGCAAACTCCTGGTTTACAGGAAATGAAACTAAAGTATCTGTTTCCTCTCCGAAAACAACTTCTGTAGATGCAAAAGGTGTTTCCTCATAGAGCAGCTCATCGTAATTATAATAGGCAGTATCCAGGATGTTTTCAGTGAGTTTGTGGACAGAATAGGCTTTTCCCTGATCTAAATCAGTCCCGCTGATCACTCGTACATTTAGCCTGAATAATACAGAGTCTAACACCGCATCTTCCTTTGGAAAATTGGAATTGGCATTATAGGAAAGCCTAGAATATCCGGTGCCCGAGGTTTTACCAAAGAAATCGTCTTCCTCTTCTCCCACCACCAGCACTGCTTGGTTGGTGGTATTGAAGGAATCCAATAAAACTACCGAAGCAGGCAGCTCAAACTCCTCGAAAACAACACCGATCTGGTTGTTTCCGGGAGCAAGCTCAATGCCTACTGTGGCAGGGTCACTACATGAACTAATAAGGATTAGGGACGCGATTGCGCCAAAGGCCAGCTTAACTGGCGAGATTCGTGTAAATATCGAATAGCTCTTCGTGAGCCTGTGCTTCTGATTCTGCTTCAATGCTGATGTCAAACTTCTTGTCTTTTGAGAAATCCTCGATTAGTTGGTTTAATTCTGCGGAAACTTCACCGCCTTTGACTACCAAGTCTGCATACTCCATGCCCATCTTGATAAATCCTGTAAAGTCTTTGCTCTTCAAAGGTGCTAAAATAGCGTCATCTATATCCACCATCTTAACCTTGTTTAACAAATCATCGCCAAAGGTATGAGAAAATCCGTTGTTGTAGATCGCAAATACAGACTTCGTGTCCTTAAATAAAGGCTCGCTCTTATAAGTGGTTTTCAAATACATTGGGATCAAGCTGGTCATCCAGTCATTACAATGAACGATGTCCGGGGCCCATCCTAGTTTTTTCACAGTTTCTATCACGCCCTTGCAGAAGAAAATCGCGCGTTCGTCATTGTCCTCATAGAATTTCTGCTGCTTGTCATGGAAT
The DNA here is from genome assembly GCF_900116615.1 of Algoriphagus locisalis. GTDB lineage: Bacteria > Bacteroidota > Bacteroidia > Cytophagales > Cyclobacteriaceae > Algoriphagus > Algoriphagus locisalis. The sequence goes on along the minus strand of NZ_FPBF01000002.1, from coordinate 884,137 downwards.
ACATGCTTGCGCTGGAAGTAATCCTCGTTATCAATGAAGTAAACTTGCAGTTTCGCATTTGGAATGGAAGCTACTTTAATCACCAAAGGTTTCTCCTCTTCTCCTACCGCAATATTGATTCCTGACAATCTCACTACCTCGTGTAGTCTATTCTTTCGCTCGTTGATCAGACCAAATCTCGGCACTAAGATTCTGATTTCCATTCCACGCTCTTGCATAGCTTGAGGAAGGGATCTTAAGAAATTGGCGACTTCTGATGTTTGGAGAAAAGGGTTGATTTCACTGGCAACGTAGAGGATACGTAATTTGGACATGTTTATTGGATTTTAATGTTGAGGTGAAAAAACAACTGCGCAAAGATAATAAAAAAAGCCTTAATAGCCTTGTTTTGTTGAATAATAATATACATTTGCCCCTATTTACCCATACTAAACCCTCTCCCAGTGCAAGTAGTCTATACTGGAGCCGATTGGCAAAAATACTGGCTTAACTCTCTTAAAAACGACAAATCCATAGGTTTGGTCCCCACTATGGGCGCACTGCATGAAGGTCATCTTGACCTAGTAAGAAAAGCCAAATCTGAATGTGATATTGTAGTAGTTTCTGTCTTTGTAAACCCAACGCAATTCAATAATCAGGAAGATTTTGATAACTACCCGAATACTTTAGAAGCAGATTTAGCTAAACTTAAAGAGGAAAAAGTTGACTTTGTTTTTGTCCCTAATACAGAAAATATTTACCCCGAAAAGCCACAATTGAGTATTGATTTTGGAAATCTTGAGACTGTATTAGAAGGAGCATTTCGTCCTGGTCATTTTAATGGCGTAGGGATAATTGTTTCAAAGTTGTTCAACATAATCAGACCTCATAAAGCCTACTTTGGTCAGAAAGATCTACAACAAACTGGAATCATCAAGCGATTAGTCAAAGATTTGTCCATGAATGTCCAACTGGTAATAGTGCCTACACGGCGAGAGCAGGATGGACTGGCGATGTCCTCTAGAAATATGCGCCTTTCCACAGACGAAAGACAACAAGCGTTGATTTTGATTAACAGCTTAGAAAAAGCAAAGCAGGAACTTTTAACCGGTAAAGCATGGTTTGAGATCCAGAATCAAATCAACCACGATTTTGAGGAAATGCCTCTGGCTAGTTTGGAATACTTCGAACTGATTCACCCTGAAAGCTTTACGAGATACTCAGCGTTTGATGCAAATCAAAAATCATCAATTTGTGTAGCGGCCTACGTAGGAAAAATCAGATTAATCGACAACCTTCCAATAATTCTTTAATTTTGCGGCAAAATTAAACCAATGCAAATTCAGGTACTGAAATCCAAAATACACCGGGTGAAGATTACCCAGGCGGAACTGCACTATGTAGGCTCAATCACCATCGATGAAGACTTGATGGATGCAGCGAATCTAATCGAAAATGAGAAGGTTCAGATCGTCAATGTAAACAATGGCGAACGACTAGAGACGTACGTCATTACCGGAGAAAGAGGCTCTGGACAAGTATGCCTAAATGGCCCTGCCGCTAGAAAAGCCCAAGTGGGAGATATAGTAATTATCATTTCTTACGCAGGAATGGAATTAGAGGAAGCAAAAAAATTCAAGCCGGTATTGATTTTCCCAGACGAGCAAAATAAACTCATCTGATGGGGAATAAAAACATTAAACAATTTATCCAGGTAGTGATTTCCTTAGGAATTGCTGTCTGGATTTTTTGGTTATTGTACAAAGATATCGCGCTTGACTCGTTAATAGATCAAGTTAGGTCTAGCAATTGGTCCTGGATTGTATTGTCAATTATGATTTCAATACTTGGGTATTTCATCAGAAGCTGGCGCTGGACCTTGTTGATTGATACTGAAGAAGGACAGAAGGTAACATTAACTCGCGCTTATCATGCTTTAATGGTTGGATATTTGGTAAATATGCTGATACCTCGAGCTGGAGAAGTGGCCCGGTGCGGGGTGCTCACACGTACAAATGGAATCTCAATAGGCTATTTGATCGGTACTGTTATAGTAGAGCGAAGTGTGGATTTACTCTGTTTGGTCTCTGTAATTTTGCTAGCATTTCTTGTCGAAAAAGAGTTGTTTCTAAACTTGGCAGATCAACTAATATCGATTGATTCATTGGGGGAGCGAATACTCTCGAATCTTCCTATAGCCATTGGTGGGGTCGCCGTTCTAGCGTTATTTCTCTTCTTTGTTTTCAAGAGATTTCGTGACCATGGAATAATCAATAAACTCCAACATTTTTTTAGAGAGATCTTTTCGGGCCTCAAACGAATTGGTACGCTGGCAAATCCAGCAGGATTTTGGATAAGTTCAATTTTACTTTGGGTGATCTATTTTTTAACGATGTACACTATTGCTTTTGGGATACCAAGCACTGCCAATTTGTCTCCAGGAGAAGTGCTCTTAGTCATGGTAATGGGCAGTATTGGCATGGTGGCTCCTGTTCAAGGGGGTATTGGAACCTTTCACGCACTCGTGGCCTTCATTTTGATACAGCTTGGAATATCGGAGGTAGATGGAAAAATCTTCGCAGCTATCATACACGGCACTCAGGTAATCCTTGTATTAATAGCAGGCCTTGTAAGCTGGTTAATAATGATGAAATTACCATCTCATACCGAACCCAAGGAAGCTTAAAACGTATTCAACCCTGCAAACCAAATAAATTATGTTTCTTATCATCATTATCGTATTCGCAATTGCAGGATTTGTGGTCAGCAATAAGCTGAAAAGCAAATTCAAGAAATACTCTCAGATCCCGCTGCAGGCAAATTTGTCTGGGGCAGAGATTGCCAAGCTAATGCTGGCAGACAATAACATTACGGATGTACAGGTTTTATCAGTGGAAGGACAGCTTTCCGACCATTATAATCCAGCCAACAAAACAGTCAACCTAAGCCCTGATGTGTATTATGGTAGAAATGCAGCTGCAGCGGCCGTAGCTTCTCACGAGTGTGGCCACGCAGTCCAACATGCCACATCTTACACTTGGTTAAATCTGAGATCGACTTTAGTTCCGCTTCAAAATAGTGCCAGTAAAATTTTAAATTTCGTCTTGATTGCCTCTTTATTTGGTGGATTTGCTTTAGGACTTCCTGTTCCATTTATTGGATACATAATTGTGGGATCTTATTCAATAATCACGCTTTTTACAGTGGTAACTTTACCTGTAGAGTTCGATGCTAGTAATAGAGCGTTGGCTTGGGTGAAGACACGAAATATCGTAACTCCATATGAATATGCCATGTCGAAAGATGCACTTAAATGGGCGGCCATGACTTATGTAGTAGCGGCATTAGCGGCATTGACCACCTTAGCATATTACATTATGGTGTTCTTCGGCGGTCGGGATTGATACAGATCAAATAAAATTTTGGAAGAGGGGCAAACGTTGTCCCTCTTTTTTTTTTGCCATATATTCCAAGCAGATAGCTAAACCCAAAGAGATAATTATGCATTTTGAATTAACAGAAGAGCAGAGAGCAGTGCAAGAAGCGGCAAGAGATTTTGCAAAAAATGACTTGCTTCCAGGAGTAATTGAACGGGATATTGCCTTTAGATTTCCAGAAGAAGAAATCAAAAAAATGGGTGAGCTCGGCTTTATGGGAATGATGGTAGATCCCAAATACAGCGGTGGTGGAATGGACACTGTTTCCTATGTCATTGCAATGGAGGAATTATCCAAGATAGACGCTTCGGCATCCGTGATCATGTCTGTGAACAATTCCCTAGTCTGCTGGGGATTGGAAAAATACGCCTCCGAAGCCCAAAAAGAGAAATACTTAAAACCTCTGGCTTCTGGACAAAAACTTGGCGCTTTTGCCTTATCAGAACCTGAAGCGGGATCTGATGCCACCTCACAAAAAACGGAAGCTTACCTTGAGGGCGATCACTACATCTTAAATGGTACCAAAAACTGGATTACGAATGGCTCAAAAGCGGATACCTATTTAGTTTTTGCCCAAACAGATCACAGCAAAGGGCATAAAGGCATTTCTGTTTTTATCGTGGAAAAGGGCTGGGAAGGTTTTACTTCTGGTCATAAGGAAGATAAACTAGGAATCCGAGCATCTGACACCACTTCGTTGATGTTTACCGATGTGAAAGTGCCTATAGAAAACCGAATAGGGGAAGAAGGATTTGGTTTCAAATATGCCATGGAAACCTTAAACGGAGGCAGAATAGGAATTGCTGCACAAGCACTCGGAATCGCAGCAGGAGCTTATGAATTTGCGCTAGCCTATTCCAAAGAACGAAAAACGTTTGGCAAACCGATTAGCCAGCATCAAGCCATACAATTCAAACTTGCTGATATGGCGACAACCATCGAGGCTGCTAGACTTTTAGTGTATAAAGCAGCATGGCTAAAAGATCAGGGAGAGGATTACGCTCATGCTTCTGCCATGGCAAAATTATATGCCTCCAAGGTAGCAATGGATGTAAGTGTAGAAGCAGTTCAAATCCACGGAGGATATGGCTATGTGCGGGAATACCATGTGGAGCGTTTGATGAGAGATGCCAAGATCACCCAGATCTATGAAGGTACTTCAGAGATTCAGAAAATAGTTATATCCAGAGGTATTCTTAGGTAATAACTATTTTATTCAGAAAAGGGTATAGTTAAATAAAACTATGCCCTTTTTTGTTTTTTTAACACCATCTATAGAAATTCTATGAATATCCGTTAAAAAAATTATATTTTTGTGCCTCAGTTTTTTTTAATACTTATTCATGGAATATTACAATAAGGTGATCGAATCGGTCAATGTCAGGTTTATACGAGGAAATAATTTCCGAGTGGAAAAACCTGTTTCAGTTACAGATTATTCTGAATCGGACAATACGCTGATTCTTCTTCATCATGGGACACTAAAGTTTGGGGAAGACCAAGAATTACTTAACGAAGGAGAAGTACTTTTCTTGCCAGCCGACCAAAAAACTAAACTCACCATAGGTGGAGGTTCCAAAAAAGGTGAGATTTCAAAAGAACAGTTTCAGGAAAGCAAGAGAAAGTATCTTCAGAGTATTAGTTTCAGAGAGATTAAAAGTACCGAGGATGATTGCATTTCTATCCTTGGATTTGAATCCAAAGTTTTTGATGTAGTAAACTTTTTTAACTCCCTGGATATTCCGCCATTTATCATTCGGTTTAATGATCGATTGGCGACTATTATTGAGGACTTGATGAAAGAAGTGGAAGTGAGCAACGTGGGAAAAGAACGAGCGCTCAAATCCCATACTGAGTTGCTTGTAATTGAGCTTCTCCGCCATATTCTTAAAAACAGATTGTTCCTCGAAGAGCTTTCTACCAACGCTACTTACTTCAAAGATCCACGTCTGATTGACTTGTTTAATTTCATTAAGACGAACCTCGGAGGCGATCTATCCAATAAGATTTTGGCCAAAGTGGCGAATGTATCTGAGGATTATGTAGGTCAATATTTCAAAATGCTCACTGGTATCAATCCTCAGGATTACATAGAATATCAGCGCATGGAAGCTGCTGTGGAGCTGTTGAGAACTACCAAGAAGTCAATCCGCGATATAGGCAAAGAGGTGGGTTACAAAGACACTGCATACTTCTGCCGCAGATTTAAGATGATGTATGGGGTTCCTGCCGGGAAAATGAGAAGAAGAGATTCCTTAATTAACGTTTAAGGATAAGTTCAGAAGTACTTTGTAATCCAATACCTTGGCCAAAAAGCTGGAATCTTTCTCTATCGCATTTCCGATCACCAAGAGGTCTGCGCCACTTTCATAGGCTGTTTTTACCTTTTGCAAAGAATCTAACCCTCCGCCGACTAGAATAGGCTTATTAGTCGCCATTTTTACAGCTTTTATCACTTCACCACACACAGGGTTTTTTGCACCGCTTCCAGCATCCATAAAGAAATATTTCATCCCTAAATAGCTGCCAGCAAGTGCTGTTGCCTTCGCCAGATCTGGTTTGGAATTTGGTAAAGGAACTGTCTGAGTGACATATTGCACGGAAGTAATATCGCCGTCATTAACAAGCATATAAGCCGTGGGAAGTGCCTCTAACCTCATTTTTTTAATGATAGGTGCAGCCAAGACTTGTTGTCCAATCAGGTATTCGGGATTGCGACCAGAGATGAGGGAAAGGAATAAAATGGCGTCTGCCTCTTCGGCTAGTTGCATCTGTGAACCTGGGAAAATTACTACGGGGATTTTCCCGGCAATTTTTTTCACTGATGTTACTACTTCCCGAAAATTATCCCGACTGAGCGTGCTTCCACCCACAAAAATTAAATCCAGATAGGAGTCCTTCACCCAAGCAAACTCTTCTTCGAAAAGCGCTGAATTTATAAAGTTGTCTGGATCCACCAACCAAGCCAGACCTTTTGTCCCGGTGGCATGAAAATTTTTTAGGATCCTACTGACTTTTTTCTTCGGTGTTGACATCTTCTGACTGAGCAGCAAATAGATTGGGAAGAAATTTCTCTTTTGCAAAAGCAAGTCCTAAAATCAGAAGTCGCTGTCCCATACTAGGCCAAAAACTTGATTTGGAGCTTTCAGTGAGTTTTTTCTCAATATCTTTTGTCAGCAATCCCTCACGTTCAAGTACAAAAAGTGCTTCCTCAGTTTTCTTATCTTTTCTGCTTTTTCGTGTTTTTACTATCGCCAGCGCTATCAAACCACCGGCTAATACTACTCCACCAATCTTCAGCCAATCGCCGGATTCAGCTTTGAAAAGTTCCATTTGTCTGGCCAAAGTCTGTTCCAGCTCTTCCTCTTTTCTTTTCAATTCCTTATTCATTCTCTTGGCGCTTTTTAAATATCCTTACTCTAAAAATAAACCCCTTCAATCCTTTTTGCATCTTTTCTTCAGTGGCGTCATTGTCCCGGAGCATGTATAAAATTACCAAAATCGTTAGGTATAATAGTCCTACCAATAAAAATCCCATATGGGGAGATTCAAAATACTGACTAAGGAAGAAGGCAAGTGAAAGACTCAGAAACAATAAGACCAATAGGAGGCTTCCGCCCATCAGGATTAGAAAAATCAATCTGGTTAAAATCCCAGCTACTTGATCTTGTATATCCAGTTTGACCATATCAATCTTGGTCTCTACGATTCCTTTGACAGTCTGTACTATTTCTCCGATTTTTAGCATAATTAAAAATTTGTGAGAGCCTATTTTTGAACTAAGCCACAATATACTTCAATTGAGAGGAGCAAAAAAATTATGCAATCACATCCACTTCTTGCTCCTCATAGAACTTGTATCTCAAAACTAATTCCAAGGCAAACGCAATTGCTTCATTAATAGTGAATTGCTGGCAAAGAGACTGATCTATTTCGTCTAATCGGCTGTAGAAGGCCGTAGCAAGCGGAATATCCATATCCTTATTTATTCTTTCACTTGTATTCAGGTAAGCTTCAGGTTTTTCCTCCTTCAATACTTTGCAGATTATGAGGTCTTTTTTGCCATACTTGGTGCGGCGTGCTGAGGCGGCAAATAGTCGGCAGATCATACCTCTTTTGGTGTGGTTGCCACAAAACCCCTGCTTTCCGTCCGCAGACTGCGGTTTATACATCACACAGCTGGCGCCTTCCTCACTGCTTTCCAGAGATGCCAAAGTTGATTCGGCCAAGCCTTTGGCATAGAGGTCAAAGGCCAATGGCAGAAATTCTAACGGGGAAGCTGGTACTCTGGGATTTGCACAGCAAAAACCGCATCCTGATACACAGCCTAATCCACTCTCAGACACAAATTGCTTTGTTTCTGACTCCAGCTCACTGAACACGTCCAGGGTAGCTTGAGATTTTTCAGCGAGATTCATCTCTATATTTCAAATAGTGGCGCAAAAATACACCAGTATGGGTCGATTGATTCTCCAGAGCTACTATTTTTTTGCATTGAAAGTCAGTTGTTTAACTTTATACTTTCCGAATAGTACTCCATTGACTGTCCATTTCAGTCTAGAGATCGTTTTCTTTAATAAAAAGAAGCTTATGAGCAATCTAGAAAATCAAAATGCAGAAGATAAGATCCGCTTGGCATTTAAAGAGCGGGATTGGAGTGAGATCAAAAGTGCGGACTCCTGGGTGATTTTTAAGGTAATGTCTGAATTTGTAGAGGGCTTTGAGAAGCTTGCTAAGATCGGCCCTTGTGTATCTGTTTTTGGATCGGCCCGGACACCGAGAGACCACCATCACTACAAAATGGCAGAAGATATAGCTGCCAAACTGGTTCGTCATGGATATGGAGTGATCACCGGCGGTGGCCCTGGTATCATGGAAGCAGGTAACAAGGGCGCACATTCCGAAGGAGGTAAGTCTGTGGGGCTGAATATCGTCCTTCCTTTTGAGCAGTTTGACAACATTTATATTGACCGCGATAAGCTGATTACCTTTGATTACTTTTTTGTGAGAAAGGTCATGTTCGTCAAATACTCTCAGGGCTTTGTGGTGCTTCCGGGTGGTTTTGGTACCATGGATGAGTTTTTCGAAGCGCTGACCTTGATACAGACAAACAAAATCGGGAAATTCCCTATCGTGCTGGTGGGTAAAGATTACTGGTCAGGATTGGTGGATTGGATCAAAAAGACCCTTTTGACACATCGCTATATCAATGAAGAAGATCTGGACCTATTTGCCGTAGTAGAAGATGCAACTGAGGCAGTCAAAGTGATCGATGATTTTTACAACAAATATTTATTGAGTCCGAATTTCTAATCCGTTTGACTGGATTTTGCAGCGAGCTGCTGCGCAACAATACCTATATTATAGAAAATGAACAAATCGCACTTAATTCTGATCTACGCTTTGCTAATCCTATGTTTAGGCTTGGCCGGATATGCGATATGGAAAACCCCCGAAGTATCCACTTCTGAACCAAGTGTAGCTAATGTACAGCTGCTCCAATCCATGCCGTTGTCGTCTAGAGACACAGTTAGATTATTTAACATTCCTACTGAATTGACTTTTGCGGGAGAAAAAGTCCCATTGGAAATAGAAGATGTGAAAGAAAGACTAGAACGGGAAATTTATGTAAATGCTTATTGGCAGTCCAATATGATTTTGCTGATGAAGCGCTCCAGCAAATTCCTTCCTGAAATAGAACAAATGCTGAAAGAGAATGGGATTCCTGATGACTTCAAATACTTGGCAATGGCTGAATCCGCTCTGATGAACGTAGCCTCACCTGCCGGAGCAAGGGGGTTTTGGCAGATCATGGAGTCCACAGGCAAAGAATATGGGTTGGAAGTTTCCAATGATGTGGATGAGCGATACCATCTGAAAAAGGCCACACTTGCTGCTTCAAAGTACCTAAACAAAGCTCATAAGAGATTTGGAGATTGGACGGCGGTGGCGGCAAGCTATAACATGGGTCAAGCTGGATTTTCACGAAGACAGGAGGATCAATTGGCTAAAGACTATTACGAGCTATACCTCAATGATGAGACGAGCAGGTATCTTTTTAGAATACTAGCCTTCAAGGTGATTTTTGAAAACCCGGGGGAATTTGGTTTTCACCTGAGGGAGTCAGACTACTACCAGAACCCAAATTTTAAAACAGTCACAGTAAGTGCTGACATTAAAAATCTCGCGAGCTGGGCTAAACAGCAGGGAAGTAATTACAAGGAATTGAAGTTGTATAATCCATGGCTTCGCGACAAAGACCTTAATGTGAAGCGAGGGAAAACCTATGAGATCACTTTACCTGAATAGGTAGAAGTAAGAATACTCGTCAAACTGTGTCAATCCGTTGAACCAATCCTCCTTACTCTGGTTATACTCTTTGAACTTTACTGTCTCATGCAGCTGAAATTCCGTACCTTTGCCCTTTAAAATTGCCCGCCGATTATATGAGTCAAGTCACTCCTGCACAGGAAGAATACATAGAGATATTTGGAGCCCGAGAGCATAATCTCAAAAATTTAGATCTAAAGATTCCCCGGAACAAACTGGTAGTGATTACCGGTCTGAGTGGTAGTGGAAAAAGCTCTTTGGCTTTTGATACGATCTATGCGGAAGGCCAGCGTAGATACATGGAGTCCTTTTCTGCCTACGCAAGATCCTTCCTAGGAGGAATGGAACGTCCAGATGTGGACAAGATTAATGGGCTTTCTCCGGTGATTGCCATCGAACAAAAAACAACTTCCAAAAATCCTCGATCTACTGTAGGTACAGTCACGGAGATTTATGATTTCATGCGTTTGCTATATGCAAGAGCAGGGGATGCATATTCTTATCTCACGGGCAAAAAAATGGTCCGTCAGACGGAAGATCAGATCATTGACTTACTGTTTACTAATTTCTTAAATAAGAAGCTTTATATCCTTGCTCCGGTGGTGAAAGGGCGAAAAGGACATTACCGTGAGCTTTTTGAGCAGATCCGTAAAATGGGATTCTCCAAAGTGCGTGTAGATGGCGTAGTGATGGAGATGGTTCCCAAAATGCAAGTGGACCGATACAAGATCCACGATATCGAGATAGTTATTGATAGAATTGTTGCCGAAGAATCAGATCGTTTTCGAATTACTCAATCTCTGAAATCTGCTTTGCAGCATGGCAAAGGTGTAATCATGATTCGGGATGAAGAAGGTGAGATTCACCATTTCTCTAAGTATTTGATGGATCCCGAGACTGGACTATCCTACGAGGAGCCCGCACCCAATACCTTTTCATTCAACAGCCCGTACGGAGCATGTCCTACCTGTAATGGGCTGGGAATTACTGAAGAGATAACCCGAGAAAGTATTATTCCAGATCCAACATTGAGCATCACCCGGGGAGGAATAGCGCCTCTCGGTGAGTATCGTGATATTTGGATTTTTAAGAAAATTGAGGCTATTCTAAAGCACTACAAGTGCAGCATGAGTACGCCAATAGAAAAACTTCCTCCGCATGTAGTTGATATACTTCTCAGCGGAGATAAGATTGAAGTAGCTGTAGATTCTGTGAAACATCCCGGAACGAAGTGGCATACGACGTTTGAGGGCATCATAAATTTTTTGAAAAAATACCAAGAGGGCAGTTCAGATAAAATCCAGGACTGGGTCAGTGAATTCACCATCACTCAAACCTGTCCGGATTGTCAGGGCTACAGACTCAAGCAAGAGGCCCTTCATATCAAAATTGACGATACGCACATCGGTCAATTGGCAGTGATGGACATTCGCTCCTTGAGTGAATGGTTTGAGGGACTGGAAAGCAGGATTACTGAGAAGCAAAATGTCATCGCTGCAGAAGTATTAAAAGAGATCCGAAAGCGAATCGGTTTTCTATTAGATATTGGATTGGATTATTTGTCTCTAAACAGGCCTTTGCGGACCCTTTCGGGTGGAGAAGCCCAGCGAATCCGCTTGGCCACTCAAATTGGTACGCAGTTAGTCGGAGTACTCTATATTTTGGATGAGCCTAGCATAGGGCTTCATCAGAGAGATAATGAAAAACTGATTCAGGCGCTTCAAAGCTTGCGCGATTTAGGCAACTCTGTCTTGGTAGTCGAGCATGACAAAGACATGATGCTGGCTTCAGATTATGTATTGGACATGGGACCAGGAGCGGGGAGACATGGCGGACATATTGTTTCGAATGGCACACCTGCCGAAATCTTAAAAACAGATGGACTTACAGCAAAATACCTTGCTGGAAAGATTGGCTTGCCCGTTCCCAAAGAGCGTAGAAATGGGAAAGAAAAATCTTTATTGATCAAAGGAGCTACTGGCAACAACCTAAAGAATATTGACCTTAAGCTTCCCTTAGGGACACTGATTTGTATTACTGGAGTATCGGGAAGTGGGAAAAGTACACTGATTCACGAGACGCTTTACCCAATCCTTAATCAGCAAATCTACCATTCGAAGAAAAACCCGATGCCTTATGAAAGTGTGGAAGGATTGGAGCACTTGGATAAGGTAATAGAAGTCGATCAATCTCCAATTGGCAGAACTCCTAGGTCAAATCCAGCTACATATACCGGTGTGTTTTCTGATATCCGAACCCTTTTCACTGAACTGCCTGAAGCCAAAATTAGAGGCTACAAGCCAGGACGTTTTTCCTTTAATGTCAAAGGAGGTAGATGTGAGGATTGTGAAGGAGCAGGCATGAAGCTGATCGAAATGGATTTCTTGCCAGATGTGCACGTACCTTGCGAAACCTGCAAAGGAAAGCGATACAACCGGGAAACGCTGGAAATTCGCTACAAAGGCAAATCCATCTCCGATGTGCTCGATATGACGGTAGAGCAAGCGGTGGAGTTTTTCGATAAACTTCCAAAAATCCTCCGAAAAATTAAGACACTTAATGATGTTGGCTTGGGATACATCACCCTTGGCCAGCATGCCACCACACTTTCCGGTGGAGAGGCTCAGCGTGTGAAATTAGCTACTGAACTTTCTAAAAAAGATACGGGAAAGACCTTTTATATTTTAGATGAACCTACTACGGGACTTCACTTCCAGGACATAGAATTACTGATGCTGGTAGTAAATGGCTTGGTGGCCAAAGGAAATACGGTCCTGATCATCGAACATAATATGGACGTGATCAAAATGGCAGATTACATCGTGGATTTGGGTCCTGAAGGTGGTAACAAAGGCGGAACAATCGTGGTACAAGGAACTCCGGAAAAAGTGGCTGATACTAAAAACAGCTATACCGGCAAATTCCTTAAAATGGAATTAAATAGCTAATAAGGGAAATAATCAAGGGTATCCTCCTTTTATCAAATTATAAAAAAGGCCACAACTCTGTTTTTTATCTTTGGTCGATTATGAACAGAATTAGGCTTTATTGGTTTTTGCAGATATTAGGCTGGGGCGGATTTGCCTTGGTCACCATTACTTTAGCCTCTCTGACGGGAGAAATTGCTTCAGTTCAGATTTGGGCCTTTATTGTGCTTGCCGTTACCAATCTTATTTCCTCACACTTTCTTCGTCATGTAGTCAAAGAATACAACTGGTTTAAACTGAGTATTCCTCAGCTATTGTTCCAGTCTTTTCTGGCCATTGTAGCGCTCTCACTGGCTAATTTCGTAGCACAAATCCTGATCAACATTGCCTTTGGCATACTAAATCCCACAGAAGATTTTAAGGTTTTGGTGATTTTGTCCAACATCTTTTTGGCTTTCCTCATCTTCGCACTCTGGTTTGTGATTTACTTTTTAGTCCACTTTTTGGACAATTACAATACGACCTTGAAGTACGAAGCCAAAATCAATGAAATCCGTCTTAACCACCTCAAAAGTCAGCTTAACCCACATTTTATTTTCAATGCGCTCAATAGCGTAAGGGCACTGGTGGATGAAGATCCCATCAAAGCGAAGACAGCCATCACGAGAATTTCCAATATGCTACGCTTTTCGTTGATGATGGATAAGAAGCAAACCATAGAATTTGGAGAGGAACTAAATACGGTAAAAGATTATTTAGAACTTGAATCTATTCGTTTTGAAGAAAGGCTGAACGTGGTGTATCACATAGAGGATGAAGCATTCAGCTACAAAATCCCACCTATGATGCTGCAGACTATCGTGGAGAATGGGATCAAGCATGGGGTTTCCAATCTAGTGAAGGGCGGAACGATTGAGATCAAGTGTAGGGAAGGTTTACACGATGATTTGTATATTCAAGTCAAAAATAGCGGTCAACTTACCCATCAGCCTACGTTGAATTCCCAAGATGAACAAGGCCATGGATTAAGCAACACAGTACAAAGACTGAAATTGATATATGGAGATAAAGCAAGCTTCCGTATCTTCAACTCAGGAATTCAGTTCGTCATAACTGAAATCAAAATCCCGAAACAAAAAGTTACATTCGAATAACAAACTCAAGAAAAATGCGAGCCATTGTAATAGATGATGAAAGATTAGCACGAAAAGAACTGATCACCCTCTTAAATCAGCTTGAAAGTGTAGATGTAGTCGGCGAAGCGGTAAATGTAGATGATGCCAAAGACAAAATAGAACAGCTGAACCCAGATGTTATTTTTCTGGATATTCAGATGCCTGAGAAAACTGGTTTTGAGCTGTTGGAAGAATTGGATAATGTGCCCCATGTGATATTCACCACAGCCTATGATGAATATGCTTTGAAAGCATTTCAGGTAAACGCTTTGGATTATCTTCTAAAGCCAATAGAACCTAAGCGCCTGGAAGAAGCAATTACAAAGCTGCAAGGAAAAATAGATGGTTACACAAAAAGTGAGGAAAGCTTATCGGTGCATAGCCAAAAGAAGCTTACGCTTGAAGACCAAGTCTTTGTGAAAGATGGTGATAGATGCTGGTTTGTGAGGCTTTCGAATGTTCGTTTATTTGAGTCTGATGGCAATTACATCAAAGTTTACTTTGACAACTTTAAGCCAATGATCCACAAATCGCTAAATGCATTGGATGAGCGATTGGATGAAAAATCTTTTTTCCGCGCCAGCAGAAAGCATATCATTAATCTCGGCTGGGTAGAAGGTATAGAGCCATGGTTCAATGGAGGTCTCGTAGTCACTTTGAGAGGAGGGGACAGAATAGAAGTCAGTAGAAGACAAGCTGCCCGATTCAAGGAAATGATGAGCCTTTAAATGATTTCATATCCAGTAAAAAGCATTTGATTTTCGCTATATTTTATGTAACTAGAGAGTAATTGCTGTTTACAGCATGTTAATTTACTTTTCACCTCAAACGCAATATCTGCCAAAATCTAATGAAAGAAGAGCGGATCTTAATCGTCGAAGACGATATCAGTATCGCAGAGAATATCCAGGAAATCTTAGAACTCCTCGGTTATGTCAACACAGACATCGCTAACTCTGCAAATCAGTGTATTAAAATCATAAAGAAATATCGACCGGATTTGATTTTTATGGACATCAAATTAAAAGGCGATAAGGACGGGATAGAATTGGGAGAAATCGTAAAACAAATGGTGGATGCGCCATTGGTATATGTGACTTCTTACTCAGATCCCACCATCATAGAAAGAGCCAAACGCATCAATCCAGCCGGATTTATCGTGAAGCCTTTCAATACAAATGATATTCATGCGATAGTGGAGATTGTTCTCTATAACAAGCGTACCAAACCTGTAAGTGAAGTAGCCACCGCCAGTCCGGTGAGTGACAGTCCCTTTCTAGTCACCGATGCTGTTTTTATCAAAGCAGATAATGCTTTTGAGCGGGTGTCTTACGATGATATTTATTACGTGGAGGCAAATGGAAATATGGTCACCATCTTCACCAAAAATAGAGATTACAATATCCGAAAATCCATGAAGGAGATTGAAGAAATTCTGCCTTCACAATTGTTTCTACGAGTACAAAAGTCATTCATTGTTCATTTGGGACAAATCGAAAGCTTCAATACCAAAGAGATTACGCTTCGCTCTGGAGCGATGGTGCAAGTAGGCAGACAGTACTACAATAGTTTTCTGGCAAAATTGAGTACTATTACAGAAAGTTAGGAAAACAAAAAGGTGGGTTAGTACCCACCTCTTTCGATTAACCAATCAACCAAATCTACCCTTACGAGTATTCGTTATGGGAATTTCACCCAGTAAGATTATCAAAGGACCGAAGTTTCGGTCCTTATTTTTTTGAATTCAAATGCTTTTTCAGCTTCAGAATTTAATGGGATGCCGGTATTGTAAGTTGGTTCAGTATATTCAATAAGGGCAGTATGCTGAGCAAGATTTGTTTCTACTTTAGCTTTCCAAACAATGGTAATTGCCATTACGAAGCCCAATGCAGCACAAATGTTTTTTTGGGAGAATAATGAAGTAATCATGGCAGTAATAAGTTGGTTTAATTTCTATGTCTGCTATATTCCAAAAAGCGACCCAAAATTTTAACTAATTATAAATCAGTGTGTTAGTGTAAGGCCGCATTAATATGATGTACGGTTTTGAACAGCTAGAACCCACAGATGGACAATTGTTTAAAAGACAATGGGTTACAAATCGTTATAGAAATTTTTGAAAAATGATGGAAGACTGTTTTGTTTTACTCCTCTGAGGAAATGGGAATGTTTAATCAGAGAATTTCCAGACAAGCAAATCTAATTTCTGGAACGCACCAATCTCTAAGCAGAGTTTTTAATAGTTTGTTAAATAAGAATAAAGGAAAAGCAGGCAATTTCTATTTTCTATATCTTACTTACCATGAGCAACTATTTATTTCTCCTTTTAGCAGCTTCTCTTTTGAGTCTAAAAGCATGGGGTCAAGACTCCAAGATTATCGAATTGGAACAAGTAGACATTATTCCCACCGATGAGCTTCTGGTATATTCAAACTTTACTAAGAGGCACACAGAAAACAGTGCGAAAGTATTTGGACCTAGTGGTAAAATGAAGGTAGCAACTGTGATTGGCTTTATGAATTCAGAGAAATCATCTATAAAGGTGGAAGGTATGGAGCTGTTTTTCAACTATGACTGGGCCTTAGATTCATTAGGCTTTTATGTTCAACCAGTTGTAAGCAGGGAAATAAATGGTGCTCCTGAAGCTAATTATGAAGATTTTGCTGAAAAATATTTGGTGACACCAAAACTTAAAAGCCGACTTTATATCGATTTATCTTCAAAAAACATTGAGGTGAATCCTAAGGAACGAATTTACCTAGGAATTAAGTTTCTGGAAAATGTCAATCCTGATATTCACAATGTCTTCAATATTTCATTTGTAAGTGGGAAGATTGATGAATACACTTATATCCTTTACTCTGATGGTCGTAAACCTCAAGAGATGATCGGGCCGGGGAAATATTCAGCAGGAATGAAGTATTCTGTGGTTTATAAATTGAGAAGTAAGTGATGCTCTTTTTTTGACAGATGATTTAAGCACCTAGCTCTTACTAAAATCTATCAGTAGCCCAATAGATGCTTTGCTCCCCAAATTAAATAATCATGAATTTTAGTTATCAAGACTAACAAAAAAGTTGAATATTCGTAATTTAACTCAACGAATCTTTATGCCATGCGACTACACCATAATCTTCTTTCTGGATTAGCCTCTTTATTAGTGATTTTCTTGAGTTCCTGCGCGGATGATCCAATACCTCTCACCCCAAATCCCGATCCTGTTGAATATGTTCGACTTGACGATGAATTGATTTTTATTACCATGCCAAAGTCCGATTCTGTGGTTAATTTCCAATTTGATAGAATCCATGGCTACCAGTTCAAAACTATTTTCCTAATGGCCGGGGAAGATACCTTAAATCACACTGATTTTACAACTTCCGAATACAATTCACAAGAAAAGCTGGCAGCAAGTGTATCACATCAATTCGACCCTGCTAAGGATTATTTTTTTTTAGTAGAAGCTGTGGATTATTACAATCCAAATACACGATATACCTTCCAATTACCAACTTACAGGCACATTTTTGCAGAAGCATATACTTTTCAGCCGTTCGCAGAATTTTACCTATGGCAAGATTACGATTTTAGTCCTTCTAGAGACATAATGTTTGTCAGCGATTTTATCGGTAATAAATATAACATCCATAGAGTAGATCTTAAAAATCACTCAGTAGAGACCCTTTTCACTGAAGATGAGGTTTATGCACGACTAATTCGCGCTGCATCAGACCATGAATTTATACACATAGAATCTTACGACACATTTAACCCTGATATCTCACTTCTAAACAGAATGGACATTAGAACTAAGGAGTCTATTCCCATGGGAAGCTATTCAAGGGGATATGGAAGCATATCCAGAATAATTGAGAATAAATTGATCGTTAACGATAGGAGTTCACCTACTCCTTTTAAAAAATCCATAGATGTTAATTCTGGGGAGGTTACTGTGTTGGGAGAGATCGAAGGCCAAATATTTGAGGATAACTTTGACCAATTAGTTATTGGAAATTACTTTGTAGAGCCAAATGATTTAAGCTTAAGCCCTCTTCCAGAGGCAGACAAAGACGCATACTTTCTTTACAAAGATGAAAACGGATATACATTCTATATGGAGAAACTTCCTTTTCCTCGTGGAGCTGAGATCCAATATCCTAGGACTTATGTTTATAAAGACGAGCAATTGGTTTTTGAATCCAAAGAATCAGATATAGGACATAGGCATCTTTTTAGAAAGTTCAATGTTTCTGATGGCAAATTCATCTACTATAAAAGCCACCGACCGGACAGTACTTATCGAATAGATGGATTATATAGTGTAGATCTAAACAATGGAGAAGAAACCCTTATTCATGCGGATTTTAGCCCGTATTATCTAGCGGTCTATGACTTTGGTGATAAGGGAATAATCGCACAACGCGGATGGGAATTTAGCTTTATGGAAAAAATACAGCCCTAATTAAACAAAAAGCTGTCTCTTCATCAGAGACAGCTTTTTGTTTATAGTCAAAATGGGAGTTTTTATAAAAGCTCATTCGCCAGATTCGCTAGTTCTGATCTTTCGCCTTTCTCCAATTTGATATGAGCATAAAGTGGATGGTCTTTTACACGATCAATCAGATAGGACAAGCCATTCGACTGTGAGTCTAGATATGGCGTATCGATCTGGAATACATCTCCAGTGAAGATGATTTTTGTGTTTTCTCCGGCCCGGGAAATAATCGTCTTGATCTCATGAGGAGTCAAGTTCTGCGCTTCATCCACGATAAAGAAGATATTCGAAAGAGAACGCCCACGGATATAAGCCAATGGCTGAATCACCAACTTTTCCTGATTTACCAGTTCAGTGATCTTCTGAAATTCCTTATCCGTTTCCTTGTACTGATTTTGGATAAACTTCAAATTATCCCAAAGTGGCTCCATGTATGGATTCAACTTTGACTTGATATCTCCAGGCAAATAACCGATGTCCTTATTGCTCAGTGGCACGATCGGTCTCGCTAAGAAAATCTGCTTGTATTCTCTTCTTTGCTCCAAAGCTCCCGCCAAAGCAAGTAAAGTCTTCCCCGTCCCGGCAACTCCTTGAATAGAGACTAAGCGGATATTTGGATTGGTGATCGCATGCAGCGCGAAAGTCTGCTCTGCATTTTTAGGCTTGATATTATATGCTAGCTTTTTGTCAACCCGCTCAAGAATACTTTCCTCTGAGTTGTAATAAGCCAAAACAGAATTCTTATCACTCTTTAGAATGTAATAGGCGTTGGACTTTCTTTTTCTGGTGCCCAATACTGCTTTTGCCTCTATGTATCCCTGTTCATATAGCTTGTTGATATGCTCGGGATCCATGTTGTCAAGGATGTATTTGCCGGTATTCTCCAGCTCAACGATATTCTTGATTTTACCCGTCTCATAATCCTCAGCGAGAAGATCTATGGATTTGGCCTTCAGCCGGAGGTTTATATCCTTACTGACCAAGATCACTTTTCTGCCCTTCTCATGTTGTTTGAGATACAAGGCACAATTTAGAATCTTATGGTCATTTTTTTCCTCCCCAAAAATCTCGTTGGCGTTGACCTGATTCTCCGGATTCATGAGAATTCGGAAATTCCCCTTGGTCTTGCCATTCAGCGGAGTCCACTCATGAATCATATGATCCTGTGAGAGCTTATCCAGCAATCGGATGAATTCCCGGGCTTCAAAATTCTTGGTATCATTGCCTTTCTTGAATTGATCAAGTTCCTCCAGCACCGTGATTGGGATGACCACATCGTGCTCGGCAAAGTTCATAATGGAGTTGTGTGCGTAAAGGATCACAGAAGTATCCAGCACAAAGATTTTCCGATCTTTATCGGACTTGGCTCTAGGCATGCGCAGGTAGTGTAGTGGTACTATGTGATTTAATTTAGAAAAATATTTGGGCTATTGACAAAGTTTCAATGAGAATTTATGGTTAATTAAATATGACCTTTCTCTATGCGGTTGACTATCAATCCAATAAAAAAAGGGCAGAATTTATGGTTCTGCCCTTTTCGTATGAATCTGAATTTTTTACTCCAGTAATGCGGCGATATCCTCTTGGCCCAAACTCTTCATGAAGCTTTCTTCCGTATTTATCAGCTCGCCAGCAAGTGCCAGCTTACGATCCTGAAGTGCCATGATTTTTTCTTCCACAGATCCCCTGGTGATGAATTTGTAGATGATCACCTTGTTTTCCTGTCCGATTCTATGCGCTCTGTCAATTGCCTGGGCTTCCACCGCAGGATTCCACCAAGGATCTAGCAAGAATACATATTCTGCTTTCGTCAGGTTCAAACCTACTCCACCAGCTTTTAAGGAAATCAAGAAAACTTTGATATCATCATTTTCCTGGAATTTCTCCACCTGCGCCTGACGGTCTTTTGTAGTACCATCCAGGTATGCATAAGGAATTCCCTGCTCTTCCAAATATTCTTTTACAATAGCTAAATGTCTTACGAATTGACTAAATACAAGGACTTTATGGCCTTCCGAAATAGTGGACTGAAGCATGTAAGTCACATCTTCCAGCTTACCAGACTCACCTTCGTAGTCATCTCTGACCAGTTTTGGGTGATTGGCGATCTGGCGAAGTTGGGTCAAACCACGAAGCAAGGTGAACTGTTGGTTATTTCTTCCGGTGCTCTGTATATCCGAGATAATCTTCTCACGATAGTAGCTTTTCACCTCTTCGTAAACCTCCTCTTGCGCGGCCGTCATATCCGAGTATTTCACATTGGTGATCTTTTCAGGCAAGTCTGTCGCTACCTGCGATTTCAATCTCCTTAGGATAAATGGCTTGATCATCGCATGAAGCTTCGCCGACTTATCCAGGTCTCCTTGTTTTTCTATAGGTTGTAAAAATTGTGTTTTGAAAGAATTCTGATTGCCTAGCAGTCCCGGATTGATGAAGTTCATCTGGGACCAGAGATCCATGGTACTGTTCTCTACAGGAGTACCTGTCAAGATTAGCTTTTGCTTACTTTTCAGCTGGTTTACTGCTCCGGCTATGTTACTTCCTGGATTTTTGATTGCTTGGGATTCATCCAAAATGATGTAATTGAAATAGAAATCCTTCAGCACTTCAATATCCAGTCGGGTGATTCCGTAAGAAGTTAAAACCAGATCGTAGTCGCCGAATCTCCATGGGTCTTTGATACGCTGAGTCCCGGAGTAAACCAGAATTTTCAAATCAGGGGTAAATTTCCTCGCCTCCAGTTCCCAGTTGTAAATCAGGGATGTTGGCATTACCAATAACGAAGTCAAACCAGGATTTGCCTCCATTTCATGTGCGAGCAAGGCAAGTGTTTGGACGGTTTTACCCAGACCCATATCATCTGCCAGACATCCTCCGAACTTAAATTCATTTAAGAATCGAAGCCAATTGTATCCTGCATGCTGATATGGTCGGAGTGTTCCTTCAAAGTTTGCAGGCAACTCATACTCCTCGATAGATTCAAAATCTCTCAGCCTTTCCAGCTTTCTGCTCAACGTGACCTGTACCAGATTTCCGATTTCCATCTCTCTGGCTAGAGCTAAGTGATGCTTGCGCAAAACCATGGAGTTTTCATCACCACGGTCTTCCATGAAGTTGAACAGCTCGGAGTAATTTACAAACCAAGATGCCGGAATCACCGCAATTTCACCGTTTGGTAACTCGAATTCAGCTTTGCCTTGAAGCAAAAGCTTTCTCAGCTTCGCAAAAGGGACGAGGTAAATACCGAATTTGATAAGTGCTTTCACATCAAACCAGTCAATATTCTCATTGACTTCAATCGATATCTGTGCTTTGCCGATGTTATAGACTTTGCCTTTTGGATTGGGTTTTTGTAGAATTTTTATTTTCTCTATATCCAGAAAATCCTCGTTTTCGCCAATCCACTCAAAAGCTTCAGTTTTGGGCAACGCATCCTTACCCATCTTAAATTCCAGGCCTTTGTCCCGTAGTAACTTTATGTAGGCCTTTTCTTTTTGCGTACTTCGAATAGTCTTATAAAATGTATAACTATCATCACCTGCTTCCAGTCTCACGGATGCGCCGTGTAATTCCGAACTTGGCGTCTGCACCGGGAAATCAATATTTCCATATTTGAATCTAAGCTCAAAAACGATTTTATCTTCTTCTAATTTCTCCCCATCTTCCCCAAAGAGATTCTTTCCGCCTCCTCCAGGGAGATCAGAAATATTAATAAATACTTCAGGAGTGCCACGCTCAATATTGATATCAAACCCAACAGATTCTACATCAAACTGGGAAATCAAATTCGCCATAAAACCTTTGTAGTAGCTAGGCTCAATTCGCTTATCGATGACAATAAACTTTTTATTCAGAAAAGCCTTGAGTTTCTTGCCATCAATTCCTTTTTCAAAGTGAAAAAGTTGACCATTTACAACAAGCCATCCTGGCTCATTACTGATGAAATAGCCGTTTTTGTATTGCCAGTCTAGTTTTTCTCCTTTGTATTTTATAGTAGGCCAATAGTGTGTGTTTTCAGCATTTTTGTGAAAATGAAATAATACACTTGCACGCTCGGCATTGACAATAATTTCTTTCCACACAGGGTTTCCGTCACTTCCCATTTCGAAAAGTCGCTTTCCGATTAGCAAGGGCATTATTTTCGAACGCTTTTTCTCAATGACTTCCTCGATTAAGTCCTGCGTCTTTTTATCTTCCGTTTTAGGATCAAAAATCTTCTCCAGGTATTGCTTAGGTCTGATGTTACCGCGCTTGATAAAAGGCTTCACTACCACTTCAGGATTCATAGAATCCATGATTTTTATCAACTCATAATCGGTCTTATCCAATCCAGCATCAAATTCACTCGCATTTGCGGAGCTAATATTTTGGTACGCTAAAGAAAGCCTGCCTTGAGGATCTATTTGAACTACAAAAGATTCGAGAAGAAGTCCTAAAGACTCGTGGCTGTAAATAGAATAAACTATCTGAAAGGGCTTATCAGCATCTACTATCATATTATTGTCGAAAGGACATAACTTCTATATAATCGGGGTTAAGCAAAAGAAGTCAAGTCAGGGTTAATGTTCCCAAAAAAGGGGAAAGCAAGTTGAAAATTACAAAAAATACAGCTCAAATACTTGATTTATGGCAATTATCTGGCTGAAAACATGAAAATCCTTCAAAATCACCAAAAATGATCTTGAAGGATTTTTTATTAAAAGCGATGAGTTTTTACTCAGAAACCTGATCTACTTCTTCGTCTTTTATGGTGGTAGAAGTTTCGTCTTTTTCAGGGAAAAACCTTCCTTGAAAGATTAAAATCATAGCTACACCCACAAATATTGCAGCATCTGCTACATTGAAAATTGGCCAAAGCGCAGTATAGGAACCGCCCCAAACTGGAAGCCATTCAGGTAAATAACCTTCCCAAATGTCAAAATAGAACATATCCACTACCTGTCCGTGGAACCAAGGTGTTGAAGCATTGTAAGGCGCATTATTTAACCACACTCCGTAAAATACAGAATCCACTAAATTGCCAATAGCTCCACCTAAGATCATCGCTATACATACTATATATAAGCTCGGCTGTTTTTTCTCAATGATATGATATAGATAATAACCTATCCCACACATCGCTACTAGTCTGAACGAAGTCAAAAGTAATTTGCCATAGTCAGATCCCAACTCCATACCGAATGCCATGCCCGGATTGGTGGTGTAGTGCAGCTTAAACCAATCTCCGAAAATCGGAATCTGCCCTGGTGAGCCAAAATCCATCTGGAAGTGAACCAGCATTTTTACCGCTTGATCTATCAGGATTACCAATAAAGCAATGCCAAAGTATTTCAGGTATTTATTCATTATATACGTTTTGCTATTAGGCTTTTTCTACCAAAACAGCTAGTTCAAAATCATCCATATCAAGTACCGTAGCTCCATCCAACGCAGGAGAAAGCTCCAGGTTCAGCGCTTGTACTTCGGTTTGGATGTATTCTCCGAAAGACCCTAGTGCATTTTTCACCAACTCATTATCATCAGCGATCTTGATGTTAATCTTGTCCTGAACCTCAAGGCCCATATCCTTACGTAGATTCTGGATACGGTTTACAAGATCACGTGCCACACCTTCTTGCTTCAATTCGTCAGAAAGCGTCACATCAAGTGCGACCGTTACTCCCTGATCAGAAGCTACAGACCAACCAGGAATATCCTGAGAAGTGATCAATACTTCTTCCAAAAGCAACTCCAGGCTTTCGCCTTCTACATCTACAGAGATTTTACCCTCGCGTTCAATTTCAGCGATTTCGGCTTGCTCCCATTTATTTATTGCTACTACGACAAAACGCATTTTCGGTCCTAGTTTCTTTCCTAGAACGGGAAGATTTGGCTTCACATTTTTCACCAAAATTCCGGAAGCATCGTCAATGAATTCAATGTCCTTGATGTTCACCTCTGACTTGATCAATTCTGCCAAATGCTCGATCTGAGCTTTTGTTTTTTCTTTCAAGATTGGAATTAGGATACGTTGCAAAGGCTGACGCACTTTCATTTTCTCTTTCTTTCGCAGTGAGTGAACCAAAGAGGAAATTGTCTGAGCCAACTCCATGCTTTCTTCAAGATCTTTGTTGATCAAAGCTGAATCGGCATCCACCCAATCCGTCAAATGCACGGAAGATTTAGCCTCGACTCCGGATTCAGTCAAGTTTTGGTACAACCAATCTGCATAGAATGGAGCGAAGGAAGACATCAACTGAGAAAGTGTAAGCAGAGATTCGTAGAGCGTTTCGTATGCCGCCTGTTTATCCGCATTCATTTCACCTCTCCAGAATCTCTTTCTTGCCAGTCGCACGTACCAATTGGATAGCTGATCCACTGTGAAACTCATGATCGCGCGGGTTGCTTTGGTCGCATCGTAATTGTCCATCGCTTCTTCCACTTCAGTGATCAAAGACTGAAGTTTGGAAACGATCCACTGATCTAATTCAGCACGATCTGAAACTGGAATAGCTTTGGATTTGTCATAGACAAAAGCATCCAGATTTGCATAAAGCGCGAAAAAATTATAGGTGTTCTGAAGTGTGCCAAAGAATCTACGCTGCACCTCAGTTACCCCATCCAGATTGAATTTCAAATTATCCCAAGGATTGGCATTGCTTAGCATGTACCAGCGGACAGCATCTGGGCCGTATTCTTTCAATGTTTTGAAAGGATCCACTGCATTGCCCAATCGCTTGGACATTTTGTTACCGTTTTTATCCAGCACCAATCCATTTGCAATCACGTTTTTGAAAGCCACGCTATCAAATAACATCACCGCAATCGCATGTAGTGTGAAGAACCAACCGCGAGTCTGATCCACACCTTCCGCTATGTAATCTGCCGGATAGTTGGCGTTGAAAATATCCTCGTTTTCAAATGGATAATGCCATTGCGCATACGGCATGGCTCCAGAATCAAACCAAACATCGATCAAATCTGATTCACGTACCATTTTTTCTCCAGAAGCAGAAACCAAAATCACATCATCCACATACGGACGGTGCAGATCTAATTCCTTGCCTTCATAAGGTGACTTCTCCATGAATCCTTTTGCGATAGATTCCTCAATCGCCTGTTCAAGCTCAGCGATAGATCCTATACAGCGCTCTTCTTTACCATCCTCAGTTCTCCAGATAGGAAGCGGAGTGCCCCAGAATCGGGATCTACTCAAATTCCAATCCACAAGATTTTCCAGCCAGTTGCCAAAACGACCCGTCCCGGTAGCCTCAGGCTTCCAGTTGATAGTCTTATTCAACTCCACTAATCGATCCTTGTAAGCTGTGGTTTTGATAAACCAACTGTCCATTGGATAGTAAAGCACAGGCTTGTCAGTTCTCCAGCAGTGTGGATAACTGTGCTCGTATTTCTCGACCTTGAAGGCCTTATTTTCATTTTTCAAGATGATAGAAATGATCACGTCGGTGCTCTTAAAGTCCGCCGCGTTCTCATCATCCTCGGTGTAGTTTTTCACATAGAAATCATCCGCACCATATTCTTTATGCGCAGTTATGCCATGTTCAGCTACTTTTTCCAGCAGGTATTCACCTACCATAGTGATAAACTTTCCTCGCTTATCCACAATCGGAAGATCCTTTCCTTGCTCATCCTTCACGAAGACACCAGGCACATTATTTTGTGCCAAAGTTCTAAAGTCATCCGCACCAAATGCTTTCGCAAGATGGACTATGCCCGTACCATCTTCGGTAGTCACATAGTCACCAGAAACGACCGTGAAAGCTGGGTGTGCAAGCGCCAAACCAGCTATCGGGAACAATTGCTCGTATTCCCAACCCAACATGTCTTTTCCTTTGAATTCCTCGATTACTTCGAATGGAATCAATTTGTCGCCGCGGTTGTAATCCTCCGATTTCAGCTCAGCTGCCTTTGGATTCAGGTAGGAATTCATTCTGGCTTTCGCCAAAATCACCGTACAAGCTTCGAAAGTATATGGGTTGAAAGTCTTCACTTTCACATAATCCAAGTTCTCTCCGATAGCCAAAGCTGAGTTGGCAGGCAAAGTCCAAGGCGTAGTCGTCCAAGCGAGGATGTAGGTATTTTCCTCGCCTTTCAATTTGAACTGGGCAGTGATGGAAGTATCTTTTACGTCCTTATAAGTTCCAGGCTGATTCAGTTCGTGTGAACTCAATCCTGTTCCTGCCGCAGGAGAATATGGCTGAATCGTATAGCCTTTGTAGATCAGATCTTTCTCATAAAGCTTCTTTAGCAAGCTCCAAACCGACTCTATATATTTCGGCTCAAAAGTGATGTAGGGATCATCCAGATCCACCCAATAGCCTATTTTCTCGGTCATCTCATCCCACTGATCCTTGAATCGCATGACCGTCTCACGACATTTTTGGTTGTATTCTTCTACGGAGATTTTCTTCCCGATATCTTCTTTAGTAATACCCAATTCCTTCTCCACCTGCAATTCCACAGGCAAGCCGTGCGTATCCCAACCGCCTTTTCGCTTCACTTGGAAGCCTTGAAGCGTTTTGTATCGGCAGAAAACATCCTTGATCGCTCGCGCCATCACGTGGTGAATTCCCGGCGTACCATTTGCAGAAGGCGGGCCTTCGAAAAAAGTAAATGTCTCCGCACCGTCACGGTTGGCTACTGATTGCTCGAAAATCTGGTTTTCTTTCCAGTACTTCAATACAGATTCCCCGATTTCGGGATAATCCACTTGTTTAAATTCCTGATATGTCTTCACTGTATCCTTTCTTAAGGGCAAGTAGGTGATAATTTATTTTTGGGCGTGCCCCCGTCTGAAAAAGCCGGGGTCGGGCTATCCGCTCTTATCGACTTCCCCCGATAACTATCGGGGTTCGCCGATACCGCTGCTATCCCTCACGCGATCAAGGAAACATCCTCCTCAAAAGCAGGCACAAAGATAGGAGAAATCCCCCTTTCTGGGAGGGTGAATCGTAAAAAATGCCAGCTTTCAATAGACGAAGTCACTGTTCCAATTTTCCAGTCTTCAAATTTTGCAATTTTACAATCCATTTAGCTCTAGCATCTTGATACCCGTGTCTTGCTCTTAGCCATTAATTACCAATTCATAGCTCACACTTCGCCCTCCGCCTTGCGGCAAAAAGACGCCTAATTCTACCAAAGCCTGTAAATCCCGTGTGGCTGTCGCCTTCGAGGCTTTAGTAATCGCAATATATTTCTTAGCAGTCATCCCTCCTTCAAAACCAGTTGGGCCTTCAGCTAGCATGCGATTGATAACTTTGACTTGGCGTTCATTCAATACTTCCTTATAGCGATCAAAAAACTTGACTTTTTGAAGTGTGAAGTTGATCAGTTCCTCTGCGCTCAGCTGTGCATGATGGACTGTATAGGCAAAATAATCCAGCCAACCTGAGATTTCGTTAGCACTTTGTCCGTTTTTTAAGGCGTTGTAATACTCATTTTTATTCGCCTCAATTGTACTGGAAAGACTGATCAAGGTTGCATGACCCAGACCCTGATGCAGGGCCTTTTCTGCCAAAGCACGGCCGATTCGCCCATTTCCATCCTCAAAGGGGTGGATCGACTCAAAGTACAAATGCGTGATCGCAGACCGGATCAACGGATTGTTTATCTCCTTTGTATTGCCGGGAGCAGTTTCGTTAAACCATAAAATAAAGGCATTCATTTCTGAAGGAACCTGCTTCGAAGGTGGTGCTTCGAAATGCACGATTTCTTTTCCGATAGCTCCTGAAACCACCTGCATAGGCGAAGAGTCCACTCGCCATTGACCAGTTCCGACATAGCGATTGCCTTCCATGAGCAGCTCATGCCATTCAAAAAGCATTTCTTGAGTCAAGTCTTGGGCAAATTCAGATCGTACCTTGATCATCAGTTTAGCTATTCCTTTTGCCCGCTGATCTTTGACCAGTAAGGGTTGCTCCTCATGGATTCCCAGATTCTTTTTGATGGAAGACATCACATCGGGGCGACTGAGAAATTCCCCTTCGATTTCGGAAGTTTTGATGGCTTCTACTACCATCATTTCCAGAAGCAGTTCAGTCTGATTTCCTTCCGACAAACCAGTGAGCACACCAGATAATTGCCCGGATTTCATAAGAAAATCAGGCAGTAGTTTTCCTGATTTACCTTCTTTGTAGGTAAACTTTGGCCAATCCGACTGTTCCCAATTAAAACTCATGAGCCAAATATACCGCTTATTCGGCTCATAATAATCTATTTTATGAGCCGAATAATAGATTTAATCGGCTCATGATAAGAAAAACCTCATATTTTGACACTTTTACACCAGACACATCTTCATTTGAATCCGACTGCTTAAATTTCCAATTCATACGACCTTACCCCTTATTATGAAACTTAGCTATACTTTATTAACCGGGACTATTGCTTTAGCTTTTGCCTGCTCTTCCCCAAAAACAGTAGAAGAGAAAGAAGCTCCTAAGCGCGCCGGAAATCCTATTTTTGAAGGCTGGTACGCAGATCCTGAAGGAATCGTCTTTGGGGATGAATACTGGATTTATCCGACTTTTTCCGCAGGATATACCGATCAATTGCATTTCGATGCTTTCTCATCCAAGGACCTAGTGACTTGGGAAAAGCATGAAAATATCCTCGACACCGCAGCTATCAAATGGGCCAGACAAGCGATGTGGGCTCCAGCTGCAATCGAAAAAGACGGGAAATATTATCTTTTCTTTTCTGCCAACGACATCCAGCGACCGAGCCGCCCGGGCTGGGATCCGAATAATGATATCAACCATTTTGGTGGATTGGGTGTAGCTGTGGCTGATTCACCAAGTGGACCATTTAAGGATCATATTGGCGAACCTTTGCTTTCAGAGTTTTATAATGACGCGCAACCTATTGACCAGTTCGTTTTCAAAGACACCGACGGCACATACTATATGCTTTACGGAGGCTGGAGTCACTGTAACATTGGTAAGTTAAATGCCGATTTCACAGGATTTGAGCCTTGGGAGGATGGAGAGCTTTTCCATGAAATCACCCCGGAAGGCTACGTAGAAGGACCTTTTGTATTTATCAGAGAAGGGAAATACTATTTTATGTGGTCTGAAGGTGGCTGGACAAATGACAGTTACAAAGTTGCCTATGCCATGTCTGACAATATCCATGGCCCTTGGGACAGAATCGGCACCATTCTGGAAAAAGACACTACTATCGCCACTGGAGCGGGTCATAATTCCGTGATTCAAAAGCCGGGGAGCGATGATTGGTATATGGTCTATCACCGCAGACCTATTCCAAATGAAGGCAGAGATCACCGTGTGACTGCGATTGACGTGCTGGAATTCAACGAAGACGG
Source organism: Algoriphagus locisalis (assembly GCF_900116615.1). GTDB lineage: Bacteria > Bacteroidota > Bacteroidia > Cytophagales > Cyclobacteriaceae > Algoriphagus > Algoriphagus locisalis. Next base: position 854,471 of record NZ_FPBF01000002.1, on the reverse strand, counting down.
GACCATCAAGCCGGTGAAAATGACTTTCGAGGGCGTGGAAGCGAACCCAATCAATTAACCCCTTGATTTTAAGCGTATTTGAAGGCTTAGAAATACGGAACGAAAGTAAAATAAGAAAATCTATATTTTACTTTAACAGTAAAAGGTAAAACAAAACCCCGAGATTGATGAGATCTCGGGGTATGTTTTTTTACACTCTTGATTCTAAATTCTAGCTTCTTGGCTCTTAAAAAACAACCTTCACTTCCTTCTTTTCTCCATCCCTTTCATAGGCTACTGTGGCTTCATCACCTTTCTGAAAAGCACTTAGCGCTCTCATGTAACTCATCATATCCACAATCGTAGAATCGCCCATCTGCACTACCACGTCACCTTTCATCAGTCCAGCAGCCTGAGCTGGTTTGTCCTCAGAGACACCGTCGATTCTCATGCCTTTTCCATCATAAAGATAATCCGGAACAACGCCGAGGGAAACTGTGAATCTTGGAGAATCACCTGAGGAATCTTTCGTCTTGGTAAAAGCAAGTTTTGGCTCTACGTCCAATTGATCCACCAAGCGATCAATGTATTTCACCACAAGCAGCAAACCGTCGAAATTGATCAATTCCGAATCATCAGTAGGCTTGTGGTAATCCTCATGCTGCCCGGTGAAAAAGTGTAGTACTGGAAGATCCTGTAAGTAAAAAGAAGTGTGATCCGAAGGGCCAACACCAGATTCAGAGGTTACTAATTTCAAACTATCTGCATTTGCCAAATCCAAGGCAGGAAGGAAACTAGGACTGGTTCCCACACCATTGATTGCAAGCGTCTTTTCAGCATTCAATCGACCCACCATATCCATGTTGATCATGTAATTGACTTGCGAAAGCTCGATGGTAGGATTTTTTACAAAGTAATTCGAACCCCAAAGGCCATTTTCCTCGCCAGAGAAAGCGATGAATAGAAAGTTGCTTTTGTGCTCTTCATGTTTTAGGATTCTAGCCAAAGCCACCAAAGCAGCTGTCCCGCTGGCATTGTCATCTGCTCCATTGTGGATCGCAGAGTCGCCACGATGCAAAGAACCATTTCCACCCATTCCCAAGTGATCAAAGTGCGCTCCGATGACTATGGTGTTTTCAGACTTGTTGTCAATGAAGCCTATCACGTTCCTTCCTGTCACACCTTCACCGTCTGTTCCGATTACGGCTTCCTCATGAGGATTAGTGGGTTTTGATACGGTGAATGGTTGGAAATATTCTTCGGTACCTTTTGGCAGTAAACCTACTTCTTTGAACTCAGCCGCAAGGTATTCAGCCGCCTTTTGCTCGCCTACTGTGCCAATAGCTCGACCTCCAAGATCATCTGCAGCTAGATAAGTTACATCTTCTTTTAATCCAGCTTTTATGCTTTGATCTGAAGGAGCAGTATCACAACTCCATATTAGTAATGCTCCTGCAACTGCAGCTAGCGTATATTTTGGTGAAAAGTTCATGTCTTTTATCATCTTTTGCCAAAGATAATAAATGGTAACTTTGCGCAGCAATTCTAATAATTCATAGCTTAAAATGAGACAAATCCTTTTTTCCCTGCTGCTGATTTCCTTTGCATGCAGCCCAAAAACAGAAGTTCAAACTGAAATAGAAACAGCAGTACATTCGGCATCAGATTCTTTGCTGCTGACGCCTGAGGAAATGAAGTATCTGAAAAATATCAAGCAATTGACCTTTGGGGGAAATAATGCAGAGGCTTATTGGTCATTTGACGATTCCATGTTGGTTTTTCAATCGGACTACAGTGAGTGGGGAGCAGAATGCGATCAGATATTTTATACCAATTGGAAAACCGATGATTTGAAAAATAACACCCCCAAACGTCTGAGTACGGGTTTAGGAAGAACGACTTGTTCTTATTTTCTTCCAGATAATAAAAGTATAGTCTATGCATCCACGCACCCAGGAGGGGAAAATTGTCCGCCGGTGCCGGAGAGAAGAGAAGACGGCAAGTATGTATGGCCTATTTATGATTCCTTCGACGTTTTCACAGCTGATTTGGAAGGCAATATACTTTCACAACTGACCAGCGAACCGGGATACGATGCGGAAGCTACAGTTTCTCCAAAAGGTGATAAAATCGTGTTCACCTCCTTGAGAACCGGTGATTTGGAGCTTTTCACCATGAATATTGATGGCACAGATGTGAAGCAGATCACTTCAGATTTGGGATATGACGGTGGCGCATTTTTCTCACCGGACGGCAGCAAAATCATCTGGAGAGCTTCGCGACCAACTTCTGAGGAAGACGTAAAAGTGTATAAGGATTTGCTAAAAGAAGGTCTGGTAATGCCAACGAGCATGGAACTCTATGTGGCAAATGCTGATGGAACGGACGTAAAAAAAATCACTGACCTTGGCAAAGCCAACTGGGCACCGTTCTTCCATCCATCTGGAGAAAAAATCATTTTTGCCTCAAATCATCAAACGGAAAGAGGCTATCCTTTCAACCTTTTTATGGTTAATCTGGATGGAACTGGGCTAACGCGAATTACACACGATGGCACTTTTGATGCATTTCCGGTATTCTCTAACGATGGCAAATATTTGGTTTTTTCCTCCAATAGAAACAACGGCGGAACTAGAGATACGAATCTTTTCGTGGCTGAGTGGATAGGTGAATAAACCTTAGCAAGCTTTTTTAACCAAAAGACTGTCAAGCAATTGGCGGTCTTTTTGTGTTATTAAGGGTGAATAAAACAAAAATCCCCATGAAAGCTTCAATACCCATATTAATCTTTGTTTTAGCAATACTATCCTGCAAAGGCCCTAAGGAAGATTCCCCAATTGATGTAGCATTTTCCCCAGATGAAGAGCACGCCGAAGAAATCAACACGGAATGCTTTAGATACTTTGGGGAAAAAGATACAGTACTACTAACCACACATGTTGACGGCACTAATATCACTGGCACCTTAGATTATTCCATCTATGAAAAAGATAAGAACAGCGGTACAATCGAAGGTGAAATCCGTGATAATATGATCATAGCAGAATACACTTTTCAATCTGAAGGTGTTACTTCAAAGCGTCAGGTGGTATTCAAAAACACTGAAGAAGGATGGAAAGAAGGGTTTGGCGAGATGAAATCTGTGGATGGAATTCCTGTTCAGGTCAATATTGATTCTTTGGATTACAGTCATCAAATGGCGTTAACTCCCGTGCCTTGTGATTAAACAAGAGTGGCCATTTTTGATTTTCTGATCTCAATTGCCTAATTTCTAAACTCAACTCGCCCAAAATCACCTTTTTAAGAGGCTATAAAACCTCTGCCTGTTTAAGTTTAATTCTTTTTAAATTGAGTGTATGAAATACTATTCCCGATTGGTAATCCCATTTCTGGTCACATTTGCCCTTGCTTTTTCCAAGCTATACTTCGGGGAAGAAGCTAAAAACTGGGAGGGAGTCTTTGCTTATTTACCACATATCAATACAGTCCTTATCATCGTTGGGTTCACTTGGTGCCTTTTAGTGGGTATGCAAATTGTCAAGAGGATCTTTCTGAAGCAATATGACATCTCACAAGAAGATAATCTTCGGGCAAGGAAAGTTTTAACCCAGATCAATTTACTGGTGAAAATTGCCAACTTTCTTATCATACTGCTTGGTATAGGATTAATTCTACTGTCCTTTGAATCTGTACGAAAAGTTGGTGTTGGATTTTTTGCTTCAGCAGGAGTTGCGGGGATAATCATTGGTTTTTCCGCTCAGAAAGCCATTGGAACGCTGATCGCCGGGATTCAGATTGCCTTTACCCAGCCTTTTCGATTGGAAGATGCAGTGGTCGTAGAGGGAGAATGGGGGTGGATTGAAGAGATAAATTTGAACTACATCGTCGTGCGAATCTGGGACCTTCGAAGGCTTGTGTTGCCCACCACTTATTTCCTTGAGAATCCTTTTCAGAACTGGACCAGAACCTCCGGAGATTTACTTGGGTCGGTGTTTTTATATACAGATTACACCATTCCTTTTGAGGAGCTGCGAAAAGAATTGGACAGGATTTTAGAAACTACAGATCTCTGGGACAAAAAAGTAAAGGTGCTTCAAGTCTCAGATGCGAAAGAATTCACCGTAGAAACCCGTATTTTGGTGAGTGCCAAAAACTCACCCATAGCTTGGGATTTACGTGTGTATGTTCGGGAGAAAATGATTGAGTTCATACAAAAAAATTACCCGGAAAGCCTTCCAAAAACCAGGGTGGAAATGACGCAAAGAGCTACTTAGATGATATGAATTACGACATTTTGATGTTTAGCCATTTGGCGACAGTAGTGCCCTGCATATTTTTGGGAGCTTACTTACTTTTTGCAAAAAAAGGTGGATTAACGCATAGAAAGCTTGGTGCTTTATACATGAGTTTGATGATGGTTACTGCTGTTATCGCCCTGTTTATTGAAGCACAAGTGGGAGAAAGACTTTTCAAACATTTCGGATACATTCATCTTTTTTGTTTGCTTGTTTTTTGGACTGTTCCCACAGCATTTTTGTCCATCAAAAAAGGAAAAGTCAAAACCCATCAGCGAAAAATGATCTTACTTTATGTAGGAGCCATCATTTTAGCGGGAGGGTTTACCCTCGCTCCTGGAAGGTATTTGCATGGTGTTTTTTTCGGAGGGTGAACGTTTATGCTTTCTCTCTAGGATTATAAGTCATCCAAATTCTTCAAGTATTCCTCCGCCTGATTAATTAATTCTTCCTTATTTTTCAATTTGTCCAGCGTACGATATGCCATTCCGATTCTGGGGTTGTTTTCCAGCTTTTCCCTGTTTCGATTATAAAAATGCCAGTAAAGGCTATTGAAAGGGCAAGCTCCCTCACCAACTTTTTTGCTAGAACTATAAGCGCAATGACTGCAGTAATTGCCCATTTTATGGATGTAATTTGCCGATGAAACGTAGGGTTTGGTTCCCACAATCCCTCCGTCAGCAAACTGGCTCATCCCACGCGTATTGGTGATCTCTACCCATTCGATGGCATCGATATATACACCCAGATACCATTGATCCACCTCATCGGGATGAATGCCGGCTAGCAAAGCAAAATTACCGATCACCATCAATCGTTGAATGTGATGCGCATAAGCCAGGTCCAATGATTGACCGATGGAGTGGCTAAGGCATTTCATTTTGGTGTCACCTGTCCAAAACCAATCAGGGAGTTTTCTCTGGTGATTGAAGAAATTCAATTCTGCAAATTCAGGCATTTTTGCCCAGTATATTCCCCGCATATATTCTCTCCATCCTATGATTTGACGAATAAATCCCTCCGTCTGAGAAATAGCAATCGTGTCTTGATGTTCCTTCCAATAAGCCTCTACTTTTTGAACTACTTCCAGTGGAGAAAGCATCTTGGTGTTCATGGCAAAACTCAGCCTGGAGTGAAAAAGGAAGGGATCCCAGGTGGTCAAAGCATCCTGATAGTCACCAAAATGAACCAGTAGCTGTGTACAAAAGTGGTCCAAAACCTCCAGACTTTCCTCCCTGGAGCAAGGCCAGGTAAACTCTTCCTCGGCTATTTTTCCAATGGTTTTTACGTTAGCCTTTTTTATCATTTTCACCACATCAGAAACTGGCTTGGGGTGGGTTTTAGGCTTTCGCAAAAGGCGCTTATCTTTCAGCGCAGCTCTGTTTTCATGATCAAAATTCCATTTGCCCTGAAGTGGCTCTTTTCCATCCATCAGGATCGTAAAGTCTTTTCTCATTTGTCGGTAAAAGCTCTCCATTAGGAATGTTTTCTTCCCATGGAAAAAGTCTTTCACGTATTCCCGCTCTGTCAAAAAATGCTCTGAATCTACACTACGACAGGGAATAGACAGATTTTTACAGATTGATTTTAATTGGGTATCAAGTCGGTATTCGTCTGGGAGTTGGTATTCGAACTGTTCAAAGTGGTGTTTCTTGACCATTCCTTGGATCATTTTCTTTAAATCCTGACTATTATCTTCTTGGTCTAGTTGCACATAGTGGACCGTATGCCCTTGGGTATTGAGAAGCTGGGCAAAGTTTCTCATGCTTAGAAAAAACGCAACTACTTTTTGAATATGATGTGCTACATAATCAGTCTCTTGCCTGAGCTCAAGCATGAGGTAAGTCACTGAGGAATCCTTCTCATCAAACCAAGAATGCTGGGCATTCAGTTGATCTCCAAGAATCAATCGTAATGTTTTGGGCATAAAAAAGGGCTTTTAAGTGAAAGCCCTTTTTCCGCTACTTTGTTTTGATTAATACTTGAAACAAGGCATTGAAGAAGTTCTACCTGCGCCTCGTTTATTGGTAGCAAGAAAGCTATAACGTAAGCTGATCTCATGGGCTCCGCCTGTGTTGGCATTTCCCAGAGAAGAAAGTGTAAAATCATGGCTGTATCCAACGTCTAGGCCTCCACCGAGGGAGATTCCTACAAGTCCGATGATTGCTTCATGATTTGGTAAATTTTCTTGCTGTACAGGGATTCCGCGGTACCAAACGCCCAGCACAATCGGCTGAATGTTTATTTGTGCTCCCATATCTAATTGAGAAAAGGAACCTTGATTTTTATAGTTAAAAGCTAAAGTCAATTCTTTTGTGCCAAATTTTTGATTCAGATATTCTGTCGAGCTACCGCCTGATAGATCAAATTTTACTCCGCCATGAGCAGATATTTTAAGCGGTAATCTGCTGTTAGCCCCGTCCATGAAAGAAATATTAGGCTGCGTCAAATGATGTCCTGCAAGTCCTAACCAGATATTTTCATTATGAAAAAGCATTCCGAAGCTGTAATCCATAAACTGATGACTGATGCCCTCGCCCAGACTTTCTCCACTATTACCGCCTACTGTACCGGTCTGATCATCGATCTGGCTACCAAAAACCAGGTCTCCAAAATAAGCATCTCGTTCCATATAACTCACCTGTCCACCCATTCTAAGGAAAGATCTGAAACCCAATCGCATTCTGTAGGAATACGTAGCTCCAACCTCAGTCATGCTCAGATTTGCCATACTTTGTTCCGATCTGTTGACAATTAGACCCACACCGCTGTTTGCGCTGAAGATGTAATGATCCGCATAGGCTGAATAGGAGTTGAATGATTGATCTAGTCCAGGCCATTGATTTCTATAGTTGACTCCAATAGTTGTCATCTCAGAGGCGCCAGTCATTGCTGGGTTTAAATACAAAGGAGCAGCATAAAACTGCGAGTATTGAATGTCTTGCCCATTCGCTTTTGGGAAAAGCAAGCTCAGGGTAATAAGTAGCAGATAAACGTTTTTCATATTCTATCTTATAAGGGTGACTCCTCCGGTTTTGGTGAATTGCTCGCCATCTTTGGAGGTGTAGGTGATTTGATATAAGTAATTGCCAGGGGGTGATGCCTGACCTTGGTGTGTTCCATCCCAGCCCGTTGTTTCTTGGCTAGTAGTGGAGTAAATTTTCTCTCCCCATGTATTGAAAATAGTCATGGAGAATTCTGAAACAGCTCTGAATTTGGGGATAAACGTGTCGTTCAGGCCATCTCCATTTGGGGTGAAAGCATTCGGTATGGTGATAAACTCTAAAGGCGCATTTACTTGGATGATATTTTTCTCAACACTGGAACATCCGTAGATATCATATGCTGTAAGCGTAACTTCGAAATTTCCGGCAGCTTCGAAGATGTGAATCGGGTCTTTTTCCTTGGAGGCTTTTCCATCACCAAAGGACCATTCCCAGCCTATGAATTCTTCGGAAATGACACTTTCGAAGATGATTTCTTCGTCAATTTGCACTTCCGGTTCGCTGTTGATCTCTAGCTTTCTATAGTCGAAATCCAACCTTCCTGACTTATTGATTTGGGATGGGAAATCAACTCTTACTTCAGTTTGATAATTACAGCCAAAAGCGTCGGTCACGCTGACTTTCAAGTTTCCTGAAGAATTGTAATTGATTTCTCGGGAGCCAGTTTCCCCTGAACTCCATGAGATTTGGTAAGGCTGAACTCCGCCTTGTATCGATACCCACGCTACTCCTGTAATAGTACCTACAGCACAATCCACATCTAAGGCAGTTTCTATTCTTGCTTGTATGGGCTGAGCTTCCGCAATGGTAAATGAGCTACTTACGGTACAACCACTTTCATCAGCTACTATGAGTTGATAGGTGCCGGCAGGCAAGTTCTCACGATTTAAACCAGCAGATGAATCGTCCAGCCAAGTAGTGGTGTAGGTGCCTGAATTTCCTGCTACTTTTAAATGGATAGATCCTGTATCTGCACCAGCGCACGAGATATCATTTTTTTCTACTAACTCCAATTCGAGCTCTGAGGCTGTTCCAAGAATAAATTGCTTCTCGATAGTGCAGCCCAAAGCATCCGTGACGGTAAGCGCGTAATTCCCGGCGGTTACATTGCTAAGCTTGGCTGAAGTTTGGCCGTTGCTCCACTTATAAGTGTATGGAGCAGAACCTCCTTCTAGCATAACTTGTATCTCTCCATTGCTTGATCCCGCGCAGCTTTCCGGTGTTATCGTTTCATTTAATTGGATAGCAGTAGCCGCTTGGATAGAATAAGAAGCCTGAAAAGAACAACCTGTTTGGTCTTTAATCAATACTGAATATGTACCCGCAGCTAGGTTCGTAAGATTTTGCGCAGTAGATCCAGTATTCCAAATGTAGGTATAAGGTGATTGTCCACCGCTGATGCTCAGATTGATAGCACCATTTTTTTGTCCGGAGCAGCTTAGGTTTTGAATAGCTTCAGATACTTGGATACCCTCCGAAGCCGCCTTGATCTCAAAGGAAGTGGTGACATCACAGTTATATTTGTCTGCAACTGTTACCGAATAAGTACCTGGAGCTAAATTGTGCGCTTCCCAAGTATCTTTCAATCCGTTGCTCCATGTGATTTGATAAGGCTCACCTCTGCCTACTTTCACGCTTATTTTCGCAGTTCCATCATTTCCAGAACCGCAAGTCGCATCAGTTTTCTCTAAAGGCTCAAGAATCAGCGGATAAGGCGGCTGAACCACAATTCTTTCGGTGTGTACATTGCCAACAGCATCCGTAATTTCAACCGTGTAGGTACCGGCAAATAAGTTGGTTCGGTCCTTAGTCGTTTGTAGGGTATTCCAGCGGTAGGTATAAGGGGCCACACCACCGGTGACATCCAGAATGATCGTTCCTTTTTCTGAATGAGAACAAAGCGCAAGTTTACCAGAAACTTCGACTGAAATGTCCTCAGTTTGAAATATTCTGCTGTTCTCCAGCGTTTGAGCACTAGTATTTATCGTCCTCTGAGCAGAGGCAGAGGTAAAGACCATCAGACTCCAAAGGAGTGCGGGTATCATTAGGCAATATGTAGAATATACCTTTTTCAAGAGTTTTGTAGTTGAGTGAAACTGGGTGACTTTTCAACTTTGTAAAATTGTCTTATAAATCAAGATTACTGCATTTCATTTTTAAGAATATTATTTTATGTACATCATATACAGCAAAATGATATTCTCTTTGAGATGTGATATTCCGAAATAAGTGTAGAATTATTTTATTATGCAAGAGCCTGACAAAAAGCTCTTAAAACGAAATGCACCTAAAAAAAGTATTATTTTTCTTCTAATATTACCATAGTCAAAAAAGGTAGGAAATCATGCTTTTTTATGATTATAAAATCAAAAAGGCCCCATTTTACTGGGATTGAAAAAAAATTAAGATTTTACAAACTTTTTTCTAAGAAAAATTTAATTGGTTGTTTTTCAGCTCAGTAACCGAAGCGAAGTATGATTTGATTGGTTTCTGTCTTTCCTGGATTTCGACGATAAATTGCCTAATCTTTCAAAAATATCAGACCTGTTTAGGGATTTTCAGTTTTGAATAATTTCTCAAAAACGATCAATGACTGGTTTACCTGATTAAACTAAAAACTCCATCTTTGATGACTTCCATTCCAGAGCTTGTGATAAAAACCCCTTTGTAAATGTAATTTCCTTCAGGTGCTACTTTGCCTTTCCAGGTGCCATTCCAGCCTTCGGAATCGAGACTTTGGGTAAAAAATAGTAGCTCACCCCAGGTATTAAATACATAGAATTCTATCTTCACTACTCCTTTGTATTCTGGTTTGAAATGGTTGTTCTTTTGGCCGGAGGGAGAAAAAGCGTTAGGAATTAGTATGAGGTAATCATCTCGGACTTCGATCAATCGCTCCAAAGTATGCAAGCAACCAATCGTATCCTCCGCAGTTAAAACTACGGTGTAGATTCCCTTGGCCGCAAAAGTATGTGTTGGGTTTTGAATAGTAGCTTCATGACCATCTCCAAAGTCCCAATGCCATGAACTGACTGCCCATGGCGTGACATCAAAGAAATCTACGGGATGTAGCAATTGCGCAGTTCCATTCCTCAGCACATTTCCCGTGCCTAGATTTGCCTCATAGTCAAAAGCGGGTTCTAACGTTGAAAGAGCTATGGTCACATCTATTGACTTCCATTCCGACCAGCATTCGAATTCCTTAAAGCTACTACGGACGGTGTAAGTACCATTTTCCTGTTGGTCATAGATATCGTCAATAGAAACGGCGTTCCCCGAAGGACTGACTAGTTGATAATCATAAACATCGAGGTCAAACTCATCAATAGATGAACTTAAATCTACAGACCCATCCGGATCACATACTGCGGGAGGGTTGTTAGTCCGGAGTCTTGGTACATGGAAAACACGAACTTTGATATGCTTCAGAGGGGTCGGGGGCACATTAGATCCGGATAGCTCTACGTAGTAATTATAAGTCGAGGCTTGAATGTAGGTACTTGCAGTGGGTTCATATTTCAATCCAAGAATGGTCAATTCACCATCGCTACCCAGTTGATATTCTATGCCATTGTAGGTTCCGTCTGTAATCGCCACTGTACCGCCAGCATCATGATACCAAGTATAGTTTGCATCACTTCCAGCTTGGTCGAATCCCGGTTCCACGGTGACAGGATCACCTTCGCAGATTTCCCAATTAACAGGATCAATTTCTTGGGCATACAACCAACCGCCCGGGAAAAATAACATTAGCACGGGAAAGAAGCTAAAAATATTAAACAGCTTACTTCTAAGCATAATTTTGTAATATTTGCTTACATTTTATTGACTGATCAAATTTGCCGGGTTAGTCACAAATAGCATCTCAGCTTTGTGCCAGTATCTCCTTGGCCATGCTTAGTATCTAAAGCATGGAATAGTCCTAGCTCTCGCATTTCTACTCTTTGGATCTCCCCATAAAAAACTATAAGTCAGGGATATCTCATGTGCACCGCCACTATTTTTCAAACCCAATTTTGAAATAGTTACATCATAAGAATACCCTATATCCAATCCACTTTCTAAAGAAATCCCCACCAATCCGATGATGGCTTCATTGTTTGGCAAATCATTTTTAGTAGGCAGTCCCCTATACCAAAGACCCAAAACGATTGGTTCTAAAAATAACTGGGCTCCTACATCCAGTTGATTGAAAGGATCTTGTTGCTTATAGTTAAAAGCAAATGAAACTGATCGTTCTGAATAGGCATGGGTAAAGTAGTTTCTTCGGCCTCCGCCCAAGTCAAACTTAATTCCACCTTGTGCCGAAAGTTTCATTGGAAGCTTTGAAATCTGATCATCTACAAAAGACGTGTTTGGTTCGGATAGGTGATGCGCAGAGGCTCCTAGCCAGATGTTGTTGGTATAAAACATCCCGCCAACGCTGTAATCTACGAAACTGTATCGGCTATCAATCGGTATTCCATTAAGTTCATCTGTGATACCGCCAATAGTTCCATTGATAATATCGATCTGAGAGCCGAATACCAAATCAGAGAAAAATGCATCTCGCTGCATGTAGCTGACCATTCCTCCAATCCTGAAAAAAGTATTTTCACTAAGCTGTAGTCTATAGGCATAAGAAAGCCCAATTTCATTGGTAGATAAGTTAGCCATGCTTTCCTGGCTTCCATTGAAGATTAGTCCAATACCACTATTGTAATCAAAAATGTAATGGTCAATGTAAGCAGAATAGGAATTGAAGTTTTGGTCAAGTCCAGGCCATTGATTTCGGTAATTGACACCGATGCGCGTCAATTCACTAGCACCTGTCAATGCTGGGTTTAGATATAAAGGTGCTGCGTAGAATTGAGAATACTGGGTGTCCTGAGCTATTACATTGGAGAAAATGCAACAAACAGCCCCTATAGTTATGAAAATACCAATTATTCTCCTATACATAGACAATTACGCCTTTACCAGCCAAATTTATGCATTTGTAAAATGGCAAAGGTTATATTAGTATGAATTAACAATTTGAAACCTCTAGGGCTTAGGATTGGGGGCGATCAATCAAATGAGTTTCAAAATTTTAATTTGAAGCACCGAATAAATCCAGTGCACGTGAATTAGTCCATGCGAGCTCAATAATTATACCAAAGGATATACAATTAGTAAAAGCGTAAATTAAATCGCTATTTCCACCTGATTTCTTAGCAAATCCTCAAATTCTTCGCGTTTTCTGATCAACTGCGCCTTGCCTTCCCAGACCAAAACCTCTGCTGGCCGTAGCCTAGAGTTGTAATTGGAGGCCATACTGATGCCATATGCCCCAGCATTTTTGAATACCAAAAGATCCCCTTTGCTGACTTTTGCCAGCATACGGTCTTTCGCGAGCGTGTCTGTTTCACAGATGTACCCAACCACATTGTATGGATTCAATTCTCCCTCAGGATTGCTTATGTTATATACATCATGAAAGGCATCGTACATCATTGGTCTGATGAGGTGATTCAATCCAGAGTCAACTCCTACAAAGGTGAGTTGCGGCGTCTTTTTTACCACAGTTGATTCCACTAACAAATAACCAGATTCACTTACCAGGAACTTACCAGGCTCTAGCCATAGCTCAAGTTTCCTTCCGTATTTCTCGCAGAATACATTGAATGCAGCAGATACTTTTGTCCCGACTTCTTCAATAGCAGTAAATGGATCGCCAGCCTTGTAGGCAACTTTGAACCCTCCACCAAAATCCAGAAAGGTTAGATTTGGGAAGTTCATAGCTGCTTCGAAAAGCACATTACCGCCTTTTAGAAATATCTCAGCATCCAGAATATCAGAGCCTGTATGGATATGAAGACCGACAATATTGATAGCATATTTTTTCACAACATCCAATATCTCAGGCAACTGCTGTATAGAAATCCCAAATTTGCTTTGAATATGACCTACAGAGATTTTCGCATTTCCTCCAGCCATAATATGAGGATTGATTCGAATGCATGCTGGCTTAGTATCTCCGTACACAGCACCAAACTCCTCCATCAAGGGGATGCTATCCAGATTGACCATCACACCTAGTTCCACAGCCTCCTGTATCTCCCTAAAATTGACCCCGCTAGGAGTGTACATGATTTCAGAAGCAGAAAAACCCGCTAGCATACAGATCTTCACTTCCTCGATAGAAACAGCATCCACGCCCCCACCTGCCTTTTTCACCAACTTCAAAATGCTGATATTGGAGAGTGCTTTGGTTGCGTATTTGATCTTCAAAGGAACAGTTGCAAAGGCGGTCTGTAAAGATTTGATCTGAGTCACGATCTTTTCCCCATCATAGATATATAGGGGAGTACCGAATTGCTGAGCAATAGATTCTAAGCTTATTCCTTGAAGTTGAGTAGGATGTTGCGGTGCGGACATTGTCTGAAATTTGCGGGCAAAGATAGCCAAATAACAAAAAAAGGAGGCATTTGCCCCCTATTTTCATAAGTTATAGTGTAATTAAGAAAACGCTGTTTTCGAGTTTAAATATAGAAGAAGGAGATGAAAGTAATCGCCTTTTAGCCGAATTTGAGGCGGTTAAATATTGTTAAGCTCTCTCCTTGGCCTGATTATAGGATTAAATTTGTGAAATGTCGAAGAGTAATATTACCCTAATCATAGTCTTGATGTCCCTGGCCAGCTTTGGTTTGATGGGATTCCAATTCTATTGGGTGAAAAATGCAATTCGTATCAATCGGGAGCGCTTTGATCAAAATGTTTATCAAGCACTTTCCTCCACAGTTGATGAGCTGGAGAAAGGAGAAACATCAGCCGCTTTTTATGGCTTTATGATGCAGGATTCAATTATTAACAGGTCACTTTTTGAAAAAATCGATCCGATTGATTTTGACCTAACTGTGAGCTCCAGACGAATTACCAGACCAAGACCTTCCTTGGTGGATTCCTTCTTTCAAGAGCCTGCGCCTAGAGTGAGTCAGACTTTCAAAAGAATCCTTGAATCACAAGGTGTTGATATGAACCAGCTGGAGGAGTTAGAGGCTTTTTTCGCCTACATGACTCCTGAGTTAGCGGCAAAGATGTTCACTCCTGATGAAATGGAGGTTTTGCTCAAAGAAAAAGAGCGGCAATTCCAATACCTAAGTAAGTTGGAAAACGCACCACGTCGTGCAGCTGAAAGTACAAGTCAGGTAGAAGTCGAAATGATGCCGGAATTTAATATTAGTCCTGATGCCTTGGAGAAAGTGTATAGAACAAACATAAAAATTGATTTTATAAACAAATATGTTGATGAAATAAGTGCTGGGCAAAAAGCAATTTTGGACAGAATGGATACTTCGAACGTAAGAAGGATCCTGAAGCGTTTTTTGCTGGAAAGAAATATTACAGAGGACTTTGAATTAGCGTTACTTAAGGACGACCGTTCATTGATGCCAATCGGGCCTGTCCAGCAGCAATTTGTATTAGCCCAACAGGGAATTCAGGCGAGACTTTTTCCAAATGACATCTTTGGCAAGCCCAATTTCTTGACAGTTTATTTTCCTGAAAAAAATGCCCATGTGATTCGTGAAGTTTGGCTGCCTTTATCCAGTTCTATCCTGTTTATTATTGTTATTATCTCTTGCTTCATTTACGCCATCAAAGTGATCATCCGTCAGAAAGCGCTTTCCGATACGAAAAATGATTTCATCAACAACATGACCCATGAATTCAAGACGCCGCTGGCTACGGTAAGTTTGGCTGTGGAGGCACTTCAGGATCCTGAATTATCCAGCCAGGACAAGTTTCGTTCCCGATATTTGGGAATCATAAAGGATGAAAATAAACGCCTGGTTTCTCAGGTGGAAAACGTTCTTCAGGCAGCAGCGTTGGATAAGAAGGATTTTAAGTTGAAAATAGAATCTTTGAACCTGGCTGAGATATTAGCAACTACAGTAGATCATTTTGGGCTTCAGGTAGAGAAAAAAGGTGGACAGATCACCTTTATGAATGAACTGAATGACCCGATGGTCCAAGGTGACCTATTTCACCTCACCCATATTTTCAACAATATGCTGGACAATGCGAATAAATATTCGCCAGAGCATCCATTTATCATGATCAGAGCCTATGACAGTCCAGATGAAGTTTTCATTACGATCAAGGATGAAGGAATTGGGATGAATAAAGACGCACAACGGAAAATTTTTGATAAATTCTATCGGGTTCCCACAGGAAATGTACACGATGTCAAGGGCTTTGGCCTTGGTCTTTCCTATGTGAAAACCATGTTGGAAGCGCATAAAGGAGGAATTCAAGTAAGTAGCGAACTTGGAAAAGGAAGCTCATTCACTATTAACATACCAAAGAAACAATGAGTAAAGCGAAACTATTAGTGGTCGAAGACGATCCGAATTTGGGAGATATCCTACAGGAATATTTGGAAATGAAAGGGTACGAGCCTACGCTTTGTCGCGATGGGGAAGAAGGTTGGAACAAATTCAAGAAGGGAAAATTTGACCTTTGCCTCCTTGATATTATGATGCCGAAAAAGGATGGATTCACCTTGGCCAAAGAGATCAAGAAAGTGGAGGAAAATCTGCCTATTCTTTTTCTAACGGCAAAAAACCAAAAGGATGACATCATAGAAGGTCTCAAAATAGGCGCTGATGATTACATCACCAAGCCTTTCAGCATGGAGGAATTGCTTCTTCGAGTGAATGCGATCTTGAAGCGAACGCATAAAAATGAAGATGTCAACCCGCTAAAAGTTTATACTTTCGGAGGCTTCACGCTTCATTACGATGAGCAGTTCTTAGATGGGCCAAAAGGACGTCACAAGTTGACTTCAAAGGAAAATGAGTTGATCCGCCTACTTGCTTCTGAAATCAACAACTTGGTAAACAGAAGTCACGCCCTGAAGCAAATCTGGGGAGATGATAGCTACTTCAATGCAAGAAGCATGGATGTGTATCTGAGTAAAATCCGTAAACTACTCAAGGATGACCCGAAAGTACAGATCATCACCGTCCACGGAGAGGGCTTTAAGCTAATCGTGAGTGAGGGATAAGAGAGAGGATTTGGGATTTGAGATATACGATTTCGGATTTTACTCTGAATTGAAAATAGAAATAAGAAGCCAGAGTGATAGAAAATCGCTCTGGTTTTTTGCTTTTTGAAGAGCTATTTCACCAAGATCTGGACTGTTAGATTTAAGATCTTGGCTCAATTCTAGCATCTAAAATCTTAATACTAGTGTCTAATTACTTGATACTTAGAAAATCATTTCTGCTCCAATTCCATTTCCTTCAGGAAAGGATATTTTTTCCGGAGTGATCACCACTCCCTTGGCAGGATCTTTTGACAGCAACATCGCTCCATCCATATCTACATAGTCCAATAGCGGTGCAATGTGCGCAATTGCAGTAATTCCCACGGAAGATTCAGTCATGCAGCCTACCATGGTTTTCATTCCGAGTTCCTTCGCCTCATGGATCATTCGCAGCCCAGGTGTGATCCCCCCGGCTTTCACCAACTTCACATTGATTCCATGAAAAAGGCCGTGGCATTTCTTCACATCGGATTCTACGATGCAGCTCTCATCGGCGATTACTGGTAATTTGCTGTGCTTAAATACTTCCTTCATTCCCTCCAAATCATCCTTTCCGAGTGGCTGCTCCATAAATTCCACCCCCAATTTCTCCAATTCTTCAGAATAAGCGATGGCCTGCTCAGCTGTCCAGGCACAATTAGCATCAATTCTGAAAACCGCATTGGTGTGCTTTCGGAGCTCACGGATAATTGCCAAATCATCCGAAGTGCCCAGCTTGATTTTATAGATCGGCCAGTGAACTTCCTTCATTTTTGTCACCATCTTCTCTACCGTATCGATTCCAATCGTAAAGTTGGTCAAAGGAATATCAGCAGGATTTAGGTTGAGCAATTCGTAAAGCTTTTTGTCTTGCTTCTTTGCATAAAGATCCCAAGCGGCCATATCCAATGCGCACTGTGCGAAAGGATTTTCTTTGAATGTTTCTCTACCAAGATCCCAAAGTTCTGCAGGAGTTTCCCATTCACCTTTTTCTACAATAGGTCTGAAATTCTCCAAACATTCCGACATATTAGTAATGGTCATGCCGTAAAATGGATTTGTCGTAGATTCACCCAAACCAGAAAGTGCACCATCTTGCAGTTTTACAATAAGTGTATCTTGCACATCCCTGCTTTGGTGCGCGATGGTAAATGTATGCTTGAGTGGAAGATCGACGACTTGAAAGGATAAATTCATTTGGGGAAATATTCTATTTGAAGCAAAATTAACCTGTTTTTTGCTTGAATGATAGATAGATTTACATTTTATTCAAGGTAAATAGAAATATATATGAAAGTCAATCCTAACCTATCAATTAGCCTGTTTTTGCTGTTTTTAGTTTTTACATTTAGTTGTAAAACGGCAACCATACTCACGTCAACCTCAACTTCTGTTGAAACGCTCGAAGCAGCCTATTCTAAATATAAGGAAGCTGCGATCATCCATAGAAGATTTAAGCATGCTGACTTGCAACCGTTGATTCAAAAGCATTCAGATTCTTTTGAGATTTCTAAATTGGGTGAATCGGTAGAAGGCAGAAGTATTTCCAGCTTGGATTGGGGAGATGGAAAGACGAAAGTGATGCTTTGGTCACAAATGCACGGAAACGAAAGTACAGCCACCATGTCTCTTTTCGATTTGTTCAACTTTTTGGAAGCCAGCGGAGACGAGTTTGATGGACTTCGGGATCTTTTGAGATCAAATCTGGATCTCAAATTTATCCCTATGATCAACCCGGATGGAGCAGAAGAATTCAAACGCAGAAATGCTCTGGACATAGATTTGAACCGCGATGCGATTTCCCAAATTTCTCCAGAAGCAATTATCTTAAAAGGAGCTAGAGATGATTTCGAACCTGAATTTGGCTTCAATCTGCACGATCAGCAAACTTATTATAATACCACCGGATCACCCAAGCAAGCAACGATTTCAGTTTTGGCACCAGCATATAATTATGCAACTGATGTGAATGATGTGCGAACTAGAGCTATGCAGACTATCGTGGGTATGAATGAGATTTTGCAGCAAGTGGTGCCAGGTCATGTTGGGAAATATAATGATGCTTTTGAGCCTAGAGCTTTCGGAGATAATATTACCAAGTGGGGGACAAGCACGATTTTGATCGAGTCGGGAGGATATCCTAATGATCCGGAAAAGCAGTACATCCGTCAGCTCAATTTTATGATTATTCTTAATGCGCTAGAACAGATCGCAACCAGAAGCTACGAACAATACACTACGGAGGAATATTTTGCTATTCCTAATAACGACTTGCAACTGGTAGATTTGCTACTTAATGAGGTGCAAGTACCTGTCAATGGAAAATATTATCCGGTTGACCTGGGCATCAGAAGAAGAGATATCACTTCGGACACCACCTTCTATATTTCAGCTTCGGTGGATGATTTGGGTGACTTACAGGTTTACTTTGGCTTGGAGGAATTTGATGCTTCTGGGTTGAAATATGAGGAGGGAAAAGTCTATGAAACAGCCTTTGAATCCATGAATTCGATAAATGAGGCAAAGGCAATGGAGCTTTTGAAACAGGGATATTTGGCAGTGAAAGTAAAGAATGGAGCTAAAGGCGACTTTCATCAGCTTCCGATTTTGGTGCTGAATAGTACCGAATCATTCTCCTCAGGTTGGAAAACGGGAGAAAGCACAAATTTCTTTTTGGAGAAGGATGGAGTTAGAAAATACGCGGTGGTGAATGGCTATCTTATTGATTTGGATAATCCCAAAGATCAGGAGTTTAAGCAGCGAGTTAATTGATTTATTATTTTCCGAAAGGTAAATTATTGTTTACCTTTCGGAATCATTTTTTAGTAGCAATGTTATATGAAGAGTTCTGAACTTTTGAGGTTACTTGAGAAAGATGGCTGGTTTTCGGTTTCGCAGAAAGGATCCCATCTTAAAATGAAACATGCTACTAAAATGGGGATCATATTTTTTCAAACCATGGAAGTAAAGAGGTAGGTAAAGGTCTTGAGAAAAAGATTAAGAAAGATGCGGGAATTGCTAAATGAACGATGATGAAGACACAAAAACTTAAAATGATTTTGGAAAAGACTGACACTGGTTTTTCAGCTTTTTCAGAGTCTTATGCAATTTTCACAACTGGAGCTACTATTCCGGAATTACTTCACAATGCATTGGAAGCAGTCAATTTCTATTTTGAGGAAGAAAACATAGGTTTTCAGGCAGAGTATTTGAAATTTGAAATTGATTTTCAACAATTCTTTCAATACTATAAAGTGTTGAATTCTAAATTTTTAGCTGAAAAAATAGGCATGAATCCGACACTTCTTTCTCAATATGTACAAGGGCAAAAAAAACCTTCTGATAAACAAACTCAGAAAATTCTATCTGGGATTCATCAGATTGGGAAGGAACTTTCAGAAATTAATTTAATACATGGTTAAACATCCTTAAAACCCGCTACTTGGCGGGTTATTTGTTACCTAGCTTGAAGACTTAATTTTTAAAATCATGAACAAGAATTTTTCCGCCATTCTTTTCGCAGTAGCGATCATAATTGCATCTATCGTACTGGGAAATGCTATTATCAACAGAAACCGACCTCAGGGCACAATCAATGTCACGGGCTTGGGAGAGAGCAATTTCACTTCTGACTTGGTCGTGTGGGAAGGGAATTTCAGCAGGGAAAGTTTTGATCTAAAGTCAGCGTACGCCGATCTGGAAAAAGACAGAAAACTCGTTTCAGACTATTTAATTTCTAAAGGAATTCCAGCCGAGAAATTGATTTTTAATGCGGTGAATACTAACCCAAAATACCAGCAGAATTACTCTAATGATGGGCGTTACTTAGGCCAAACTTTTGATGGATACACGCTCAATCAATCCTTGAAAATCGAATCTACGGAGGTAGAAAAAGTAGAGAAAATCTCGCGGGAAATCACCGAATTGCTAAATCAAGGAATAGCCTTTTATTCCCAGCAGCCTCGATATTACTACACCGAACTGGAATCTCTTAAGCTGGAAATGATCGCCAAAGCCACCGAAGATGCTAGAATTCGTGCGGAGCGCATCGCCGAAAACTCCAAAGGAGATCTCGGCGATCTGATCTCAGCAAATATGGGTATCTTTCAGATCACCGGACAAAACTCAGGAGAAGACTATTCTTGGGGCGGAACATTTAACACCGCAGACAAAAACAAAACGGCTTCGATTACCATGAAGCTTATCTTTGAAGTTGATTAAAGTGAAAGAAACCAAACAAGTAAAAACTGACCTTCACCCCAATAACCTCCATCGAGAGCGTTACGATTTCCCAAGTTTAATCAGCACTCTGCCTGATTTAGGCAAGTTTGTGTCAGAAAATAAGTATGGTGATCTCAGTATTGATTTCGCTGATCCTAAAGCGGTCAAAGAACTCAACCGGGCTTTGCTGAAACATTTCTATCATATTTCTGAATGGGATATTCCAGCTGGATTTCTTTGCCCGCCTATTCCTGGCAGAGCAGATTACCTTCATTATTTGGCAGATTTGCTTTCAGAAAGTAATGCTGGAAAACTACCAACTGGTGAAAAGATAAATGCCTTAGACATTGGTGTTGGTGCAAACTGCATCTATCCCCTACTTGGAAGTACAGTTTACAAATGGAATTTTATCGGGTCGGAAATCGACCCAAAGGCGCTTGATGCTGCCCAAGATAATCTTTATTCCAATCCTCAATTCAGAGGAAAAGTTACGTTAAGGCTACAGGAAAACTCCAAAGAAATTCTTACTGGAATCGTCAAGTCTGACGATGTGTTTGATTTGGTGATTTGTAACCCTCCATTTCATGAATCCCAAGAAGCGGCCTTGGCAGGAAGTACCAGAAAAGTCAAAAACCTAAAAGGAAAAGTGGACAAGAAAATCACCTTGAACTTCGGAGGTCAAAGCAACGAGCTTTGGTGCGAAGGCGGCGAACTTGCTTTTATACACAAGATGATCCGAGAAAGTGTTACTTTCAAGTTCAATTGTTTTTGGTTTACCTCCTTAGTTTCCAAAGAGGAGCATTTGAAGGAGCTGGTTTTAGCCTTGAAAAAAGCACGGG
Organism: Algoriphagus locisalis; assembly: GCF_900116615.1. Taxonomy (GTDB): domain Bacteria; phylum Bacteroidota; class Bacteroidia; order Cytophagales; family Cyclobacteriaceae; genus Algoriphagus; species Algoriphagus locisalis. The sequence goes on along the minus strand of NZ_FPBF01000002.1, from coordinate 833,083 downwards.
TTTCTGATCGTAAAATCATCCAGATGACGCACGGAAACAAGAAAACCAGATTTATCGCCTGGACTTTTCTGAATTCCGAACAGCAGGAAAACTGGAGGAAAAGGAGATGGAGCTAGAATTTGAAATTAGAGGTTTGGCAATTTGAAATTCAAGAAATAAGTACGGCGCTTGAAATCCTTCCAAGCGCCGTTCCTTTGTCTTAAGTCTTAATACTTGATACTTGATACCAAAATCTAAACTCTTGATTCTAGCTTCTTGGCTCTTAATTTAGCGTGCTTTCCACACTGATTTCCAAATCCAAAACTCTGGAAATTGGGCAGTTTTCCTCGGCGTCTTTCACTAGCTCATCGAATTTATCCTGAGCGATTCCATCGACTTTTGCTTTTAGGACTAAGTGAGACTTCTTAAGTGTTCCTTCTTCAAATGTGATGTTAGCTGTCACATCCAGTTCAGTTGCTGTAAAGCCAGCCTCTTGCAAGTTGAAGCTCAATTTCATAGCGAAGCAGCCTGAGTGTGCCGCTGCGATCAATTCTTCAGGATTTGTACCTACTCCACTTTCAAATCTGGATCCAAATGAGTATTGAGTTTTGTCTAAAACTGTGCTTGGCGTAGTCAAAGTACCTTTGCCATCTTTACCTGTTCCTTGCCATACGGCAGTTGCTTTTCTGATCATGGTTAAACTATTTAGGGTTAAAAATTATATCTATGAAAGTAGGAAACAGCATTGAAAGTTCACCTAAGGAAGGGTAATTCTCAGTTCTCCACTTTTTCAAATTTTGGTTTTTCCGGTGGGTGAGTTGACACTTTTTTTCGCGCCAGGTTCTGGAATACTTCCAAATACTGGTCAGTCACATAGTCCCAATTGTATCGCTGAATAAGTCCCTCCCGGGCAGTGCTGCGGAAATATGCCATACGCTCTTTACTGCTTTCTGCTGCCTCTACGATGTCCTGAACGGAGGCTGCTGATTTCTTGAAATACCATCCGTGTTTTCCATTTTGAAGCATTTCCTGATTGAATGGCGTGTCCAGTGCTAGGATCGCACAGCCAAAGCCAAGGGCTTTCAGCATAGCTGGATTCGTGCCGCCGTACTCGTGCCCATGAAAATAGGCATAGCAATGAGAATACCAGGCTGCCAATTCATTCTGATCAGTGATATATCCCAAAAACAAAAGTCTTTCATCCTCAATATTTTTCAAGACATTAGCATATTCGTCATTAAAAGGAACGTCACCTACAACCACCAGTTTTCGTGTGGAATCTGATTTTAGAAACCCATCAATAATGAGGTCCGCATTGTTATCAGGAATAAGTCTGCCTACGATCAAGAAATATTCTTGTGATTTGATTCCCCACTTCTCAATTGGGTCTGCTGGTACATCTGCCTTAGGATTTGCGCCATAAGCGATGACTTTCGAGTCGGCATTGAATAATTCCTTATAAACCCGCTGCATTTCATCAGAATCGTTGATCAGCTGATCGTAGTATTTCGTCGCCATTTTTGATGCCCAGAAGAAATACTTGGATCCCATACCTTTCCACTTGGGTCTGAGCCATTCCAAGCCATCTACATTGATCACTGTCTTTTTCCTAAAAAGTCTGGAAAACCAACCAATAGGTCCATTCGCGCTATTGACTACGAAAATCACATCCACATCTGAAAAACAGGCATGCATCATGGAAAAGAAAGTATGTGAAAGTTGAGTGCCGATTTTAGATTCAATCGCTCCTATGTAAATGCATTCTATACCATTTACAAATTTAGGTTTCTCTTGAAAAAGGGCTTTGTGGTTATAAACCCGTACGTGAACTCCTTTGGCTACGAGTCGCTCCCCAAGTTCTTTGACCATGGTGTCATATCCACCATAGACATAGGGATATCCTTTTGCCCCCATTATGGCTACTTTCAATTTCTTTTTAGCTGCTGCCATAGATGGTTTTCAATGTTTTTTCTAAAATTATCCAAACTGAACTCCTTCAAAACACGGTTTCTACCAGCACTTCCAAACTGCTCTCTAAGTTCCTGATCCAAAATTAACTTAATTAACGCATTTACACCCTTATCGAGATCGTTAATTGGGATTAAATAGCCTGTTTTGCCATCAACCACCATTTCCGATGCACCCCCTGATCGGGTCGCGATCACTGGGCAGGCAGCTGCCATAGCTTCCAGAATAACCGTAGGAAATGAATCTGGTAAAATTGAAGGCAGGACAAAAATATCTGTTGCTTTTAAAATTGAGGCTATATCTTTTCGAAAACCAAGATTTGTGACGGAGTTTTCAAGTCTATTTTCAGTGATAAAATGTTTCATTTCCACTTCCAAATTCTCATACCCAGGATATGGATCTCCTACGAGCAAAAAGTGACAGTGAGGATAGGATGCTGAAATCATTTTAGCCATCTCCAAAAAGAAAAGTTGCCCTTTTCCCGGATTAATTCTACCCACCATGGTGATAATTACCTTATTAGCTGCTAATTCCAGATTTAAAGGAGTTTTTATCTCTGGCGAAAGAAAATGATCGTATAAAATAGCATTGTGGATTACGACTGGTTTGGATTTTTCTAAACGCGTTGACCAGTGGTTTCTCACAGCTTCAGAAACTACAATGGGAGCTGGAGTGGTGTTGTCCAGGAGCCTTCTCAATAGGCTCACCAAAGGCTTCGGGCCAAGTAGTATTTCATGAATATGCCAAATGTGAGGAACCTTGTTTCTCTTGGCCCAATGTGCTCCAGCCAATACTGCCAATGTATTGGAATACACTAGCTCAAATTGATATTCATCATGAAGTTTGTCGAGAAAACGTAGGGATTCGACATTTTTTCTTAATCTGTTTATGAGCCCTGAGAAGTTTACGTACTTCCTGCGCAATATTCCTAGATTCTGGATTTTCACGGTGATTCCCAGTTCCAAAAAATGAGATTGTAGCGGTCCCGGCTCGGACATCACCACCACAGGGACGAGACCTGCCTCTTTGTAAGTTTTTACTACTTCTATCAGAATCCTGGAGGAACCGTATAGATCTGAAGAACTATTAAGAAAAAGTACAGTCAATTGGATCGTTAGTGTTAATTTTTGAGGATTACAGTTTGAAACCCTTCAATAAAATTCTTTGACGAAAACTTCTTGGATTGCTCTTTTCCTTTTTCAATCATCGTTTCAAGCCGGCTGTTTTCGCTGCTCAAAAGTATCATTTTTTCAGTCAAATCCTGCTGGTCTCCTGTTTTGACAGCTAGACCTGCTTGACCCGCTACTTCCATTAGGGCAGGCTGATCTGAATGTATTACAGGCAAGCCAAAAGCCATCGCTTCTACGATGGGAATGCCAAATCCTTCATTTTCGGAAGGGAAAACATATCCAAATCCATTTTCATACAATGATCTGACTTGCGCATCGCTGACGTATCCAGGCAATATCACTTTATCCTGAAGATGAAGTTCTGCTACAAGCTCATTTACGACAGGCTTATCGTTCATCTGGGTGCTTTGACCTGCTCCTCCCGCCAAAACCAATTTGAAATTGGAGTCTGTCTTTTTGAGAAAATCGGCAAATGAGCGGACAAGTAGCGGCAGATTTTTTCTTTTGTCAAAGGTGCCAATATGTAAAAAATATTGTTGGCTCTTTAAGCCGTGATTTTCCAAAAATGAGGGATCGACACCATTGGCCAACTTTTTAGGTGCCTGATGAATGACAGTCATCGGGTATATCTTCTTCAGGTATTTGTAAAGGGATTTACGGGAATATTCCGTCGTGGTGATGATTTCTGTGTCTTCTTTCAACCCTTTTCTTATCAAGCTTAAAAAGTAGGTTCTCCACCATTTGGGATAGTTTTGAGGCATTTGCCAAAAGAATGCATCGTGGATTACAGTGAGTCTGCGGCAGGGCAAAGAAGCTGCGGGGGAGACAAAATCCGCACAGATCAACACATCGGGCTGATGTTTTTTGATCAGATCTGGAAGTTGAAATTCTTTCCACCGAAAGTAGTCCATGTGGTAATTGAGACGATGGATTTTAGTCTGCGGGCCTTTGAATGTCTGATCCGCACTTTGCTCCTCAGGATCATGCGAAAAAACCCACTCAATGTCCGGGTGTGGATAAGCCAGCGCTGCATGCGCCAGCTCCATCATATAGGTTTTGATGCCTGTTGTGGCGACATTGAGGTATTGTAGATCGAGGAGGACTTTCATGTGGTGGGTTATTCTGTCAGTTTAGCGAAATTTCCAATCTTGAGGATCTCTAGCAGTATGAAATATGCCTCTAATCACCACCTTTCTATATTCCTCGCTTAATGTGTAGTGAATCATAAAAGGAAATTTCTTCAGAGGCAAGCAGCGAACTGAGTCATATCTGATTTGGAAAAAGGATTGGTTTCCAAAAGTTGGAAATAGTGTTGAAGTTCCAGCTCAAATTTCTTGCCTAACCCCTCTCTCTTTTCTTCATAAAAATATAAAGCTTGCTGGATATCTTCTTTGGCAGAGGGTTCCAATAGGACTTCAAAAGCCATTATATTTTAAATCTTTTCTCACCTCTGCCCAAGAAAGTAATTTTGAAGAATCTGAATTCTGAATTCTTTGGCGTACTATTTCTTTATGCTCTTCGGGTATCTCATTAGATCCTGCCACTTCTAAATCGAGCTGTTTGATCAACTCCATTATGAATTCTAACTTTTCTTCTGGAATTCTTAAGGTAATTTCTTTCATAATCAGTCAATTATGTTTTGTGAACACGAGGGTATTCAGAAATTTTATTTTATCAAAGTTAAGCGTAACTCGGTGAATCACTAGTTTTCACAGGTCGAATATCAGGTACTATTTCCTACACACAGTCCACTGATTTACCTGAAAAGCGTTTTGAATAAGTCTGTTTATTTTTTTGCTGACAGGCATCTTGTAACGAAGTAAGTTACTAAATGTCTCTCCTAAATTGTGTGTATAATGATCATCTATCTTCAACTCTTGCTCTTCACAAATTTTACGAAGTAATTTTTTAGGGAAAATAAATGTATGCTCGAGACCATCAATCACGTCTGGGACGTTCATATTTAGCATTTTAGCCCAGCGATGAAAGCGATAAAGATTACTTGACATATTTGGTGTCCCAATCGCAATATATCCCCCGGGCTTTACTATCCGCTTCATCTCCTCGATATAGGCTTTCGGATCTAGCACATGCTCTATCACATGTGAGATATGGATAAAATCGAAAAATGAATCAGGGTATTTTGCCTCCCAGATATCACCCTGATAAGTTTCTACAGGAAAATTACTTTTTACAAATTCCAAGGCCCCGGTATCAAATTCAGTCGAATATAATTCACAGTTTAATTGTTGAGCATAGGCTAATCCAAGTCCCAAACCGCAACCGATGTCTAAGAATCTACCATCCGGCACTAACTTATTAAGACATCTTGATTCACTTTTTATCTGTGCAGGATTTAAAGTACTTATTCTTTCAAAGTGATTTAGAATATGATTTTTATAGTCAAAAGCTAAATAGTGATCCTTGTCATAATAATTGGTGTAATAGTCAGCTAATTCTTGACTATCTGCCATTGGGTTGGCAAATACCAATTCACAATGTAAACACTGGACTCGCGAGATATGTGGGCCTTTTCTATATGTGTCTATTGCGTACCCCTTAAGATTTTCTGAACCACAAATCGGACATTTTCTATATAAAATCATACAATTAAATTTTTAATCCATTTCTATTGGTTTCCAATTTTATCCGAGAATATTCCCTTACGCTAAGCCCAATCATCCACCACGAAATCCAAGAAACGAATGCATAGATTTCAACATTGGCGGTGAACATAGGGAGTAGTAAACCCACCTTTACAGTCCCTGCCACGAATGCAATTCTTGCAATGTTTAGATTATCTGAGGTTTTAAAAACAATAATGGATTCTCGTATCCCAGAGATCAACATACTTATATATAATAACATCCCCAGCCAACCCAATTGGACTCCATAGATCAAGAACTGATTTTCTCCTCCTACCCGTAATTCATCTGTAACACTTCCGAAATTTCCACTCATAGCCAGCCCGATTCCCAGTGGATTGCTGAGCATAGAGTCAAAGGCAAGAGCCCACTCAACGACATGACCCACACTTGACGTGTCTTGCATTTTTAGGGTGTCTATTACATAAAATAATAGATCGTCAGATGCAAAGAAAAGAACATATGCTGTAAAAAGGAGAAAGAAGAAGATTCCAAACCCTATAAGCTTAAATAGCCTAAAGACAATGGCAATAAAAATAATCATGATAAAAAATGCGGCAAAAGCTGCCCTGGAAGATGCAAATATTAAACTACCAATAGAACAAAACATAATGAAAATGTAAAACCAATTCATGCCTCTCTTGGAAGTCAAAAACCAGATCAATCCGGCTGAAAAACCCATTAATACAGAACTGGCGAGTTCCAAAGGATTTGCAAAGAAGCTTGCGAAGCGCTTCATAGCATTGGTAGATTCAAATGTCCAAGTCAGCCCATAATGGCCAGCAGGCTCGAGACCACTGATTTCTAAATTAAAAAGTGCGTATCCGGTGAACTGCTGTAAATGCGTGTCAAGGATGATCCCTTCAAACACATTTACCAAAAAAGCAGCAATCGTAATCACAAAAAGAAACTGAAAAACATAGGTAAGGTCGATCTCGGTCATTCTTGAATTTCTACCCAAGAAATATATTAAACCAGGAATTATCATGCCCTTGAAATACAATAGCTTATTGGTAAAACTGGCAAGTCCTATCGGCAAAACAAGAAATAGCACTGTTAACCCCAAAAAGAATATCATTAACCAGTCAGTAGTCTGAAGCCGTAAAGCATAGTCAAATGGTTTTCGCTGGAAGATCACAAAGGCAAATGCAGCGATTAACACAATTAGCTCTTTTAGCGATTGGAATACTAACACTGCTTCTGGAGAGCGGGTAACCAGATAAACAAGGCTCAGACATGTTATATAAATAGGAAGATATCCGAGTAGAAAAAAAATAAAATAGTCCCAGTTTCCTTCAAATACCATTTTCCTAGTCGCCCAAAGGAATCCGGCAGCTACAGCGATTGTGATCAAAAGGAAAAATAGTAAAGACATTGAGCTTCCAAAATTAGATCAGCGAAAGAAAAAGATGACTAGGCTGATAAGCAAATTAATCAACCCGGAGGGTCAATCACTGATTAATCAAACAATTTTCCATATTATTCGAACAGATCCAAATCAAATTTTGGTAATATAATGATCTTTATAAAGCTGATTATCAGCTCTTTTTCGGATAAATTCTTCTATATCAGGGTTAGATAATTGATCTTCGGTAGGAGCGTACAGTGCGCGCTGCCTGTTTTCAGCATTTACCGGCGGGTCACATAAATAATAGATAGCCAGAGATTTACGAATGTTGGTGCCTCCACTACTTACCTGCCGGCTCAATCCATGCCAAGACTTATAGGTAGTGTCGAAAATCACGGCTCGATTGAACCTCACTTCAACTTCTTTTCTTAACTCTAGGGGACGATTACTTTCAGGGTCGTTACTCCATAGACCAAAATGCCCTCCAAATTCAGGTTTCCAATCTTCAGACAGGTATATGATTAAATTGATCCTCCGTTGTAATCCAAGTTTAGGATGGATGTTATAGTCCAAATGTGGATTAAGCTTACCCCCATCAGGATGCATATGCCACCCACCTCCATGCAGCCCAAAATCAGGATATAATTTGATTCCCAATAGGGTACCTAGCTGATTTACAAAAGCCTCAGAACACAGGTGTTTAAAAAATTTATAGGTAAACTCGGGGAATTTATTCCAGTCATTTAGTGCAGACTTTTTTTCTAAAGGATTGGAATAAGTAAAGAGACTACTGTCATCAATCACCGGAAACTCCGCAGAAAGGGAAATTGCGAATTCTTTATCCACAAAATCGTCAATAACTAAATGTGGAAAAGGTTCAGCTGCGTGAAACTCCCCAACTCTATTTTTTATCTCCTCTATTTTAATCATGGTACGTTTTTATTAGCCCATCCACAAACCCCTTCCAGACCATCCGCAATTTTTGTAGCCTCCATCTGCCTAAAAAATACGCAGTATAAAGAATCATTTTTCCAAATTGGACTGTGACGGCTAAAGGTATAAAAATATTTTTAGTGTGATGTTTGATGAATATTATTTGGTTTCGCTGAGCCAAATAATGCACAATTGGGTTTAGAAAACCTTCTTTACCTTTGGTCTTTGAGCTGGAGGAACTCCCCACGGAATGATAAACCACGGCGCTTGGTTCGAACCATAATTTGTAGCCTTGTTCACGGATACGCATGGAGAGATCCACATCTTCAAAGGAGCCGAAAAAGAAGAATTCTTTCAGAAGTCCTGTTTGACGCAGTACCTCAGATTTTATAAGTGTAGCACATCCGGTGGTCCACTCGGTTTCTGAGGCTATTACATCACTTAGATCAGTTTTTCCTTCCTTTTTTGTTAGCGAAAGCCCCAATGCTGGAATAAGCTTTCCACCTGCATTCCAAATTACATTTCTTCTATTACCATTGTAAAAAATCAAAGGTTGAGCTGCTCCAAATTCTGGCCTATCATCTATAGACCACACTAAATTTTCTAAAAAATCCGGCTCCATCTCTGTATCGTTGTTCAGCTCCATGATATAGTCAAACTTTTCCTGAAGCGCATATCGAAATCCCACATTGTTCCCTCCAGAAAAGCCAAGATTCTTGTCAGTAAATATGAAATGTGCAAACTCCCCGAATTCATGTTGAAGTCTTTCACCTGATCCATCCTCGGAAAAATTGTCAATCATCACAACTTTAAAATTTGGATAACTACATGCTTGCAATGAGATCAAACATTTTTTGGAATCAGCATAATTTTTCCAATTAATCAGTACAACTGCTACTGAAGGATACGAACGGGTACTCATTTCAATTTATTAGGTAGTCTAAAAACCAATGAAGATAGCGATGCTGAACTCCAATCTAAAGCCAAAGATACATCCCAAAAATTAAGGCTCATGGTATTTATCAGGTCAAAGTTTAGATTAAATTTTTGATTGGGGCTTACCTGATACTAAAGGTAATTTTGAAGATATCGGGAAGGCTACCTTTTTTGAACGAAGCTAGACAGAAAAAGAGTATTCAAGTCTAACGTGCAGTATTCACCTAGCTGTGGAGAACTAAACCATTATGCCTCCTTTTATATCCTGTTGCCGTTAATTCAGGCAAGTAAAAGTTAACGTAGTTTAATCAGAGCTGAATGAGCTAATCATTTAAAAAAAAATAACGGTAAATTAGCCGGAATTGTAGCACAATAGCTCAACCCCCGGAATAAACAGTTCCCAAATTAAGTACAAACAGAATTTAACTCCTTTATTTTTTTGATGCTCTTTTTATAAATCAACATCACTATACTTCACTAAATGTGATCAGAAAAAAGAATTCAATATCTCTGGCATTCATCACTTCTCAAGATCCTGATGACAAAAAGTCGTGGTCAGGAATCTATTCCTACATGCTCAAAGAACTTGAAGCCAGATTTGAACATGTAGAAGTAATAGCTCCCATTGCGCGTCCTTTACTAATTCGGGTGTGGCTAGAATGCATTGCTGTATTTCATAGAGCAGTTTTTAATAAAGAATATGACAAATTACGCTCTTCAATACTTAGTCGCTATTACGCTCAAGTCATAAATAAACGATTAAAAAAGTCAAGAGTTGATGTCATATTTGCGCCAGCCGCTTCCACTGAAATTGCCTTTATAAAAACCGTAATTCCAATATGTTATTATTCAGATTCTTCTTTTGCCCAGATTAGTGATTATTACGAAGAGTACAAGGTTTTTTCTGAAAGATCTAAGAGAGAATCAAACCAAATCGAAAAAAAAGCAATTCAAGTAGCCACTGCGTGTGTATATTCGTCAGCATGGGCAGCAGATTTCGTAAGCGATTATTACCAAAAATCAAGGATCGAAATATTTATAGCGAAATTCGGAGCCAACATGGTTCCCCACAGAGAAATGAACCAGCTTGCGAAAAAGAGATCTTCGGGTTTCAACATCCTGTTTCTTGGCGTTGACTGGCATAGAAAGGGTGGGGCAAAAGCAGTTACAGTTTATAATTTCCTTAAAGAAAAAGGCTATCCCGTATCATTGACCATCTGTGGCTGTAACCCAGACCTTGAGGATAGGGATATCACGATAATTCCTTTTTTGGATAAGAATAATGAGGCTGATCGCGAAGCACTTCATTACATCATGATGCAGACGCACTTGATGCTATTGCCCACAGAAGCAGACTGTACTCCAATAGTTCTCAATGAAGCGGCAGCTTTTGGTATTCCAGTTATTGCCACACACACCGGCGGCATATCCAGTCAGGTGGAGCATGGGGTGAATGGCTTTTTAGCCCATAGTATCAATGACTTTTTGGATTATTCGGAGTTTTTGATCAGAGATCCTATGAGATATGAAGAAATGTCAACGAGTGCACTGAAGAAATACGAAAATGAACTAAGCTGGGAAAAATGGGGAGATAAAATAACCAGCATAATTCAAATGCTGGCTGATCCCTCCCTATAATTTAATTCACACGTTTAGAGTGACCGATTCTAAATATAGTGCAGGTAATGGCTGTAAATATTTCAGAGCATATTAAGGCCATGCATAACCCAATCGTGCCATACATGGCAGTAAGTATGGCTGCTGTAGTTAGCATGAATATGCTATTAATCACAGAAGATTTAATTAATAGCTGCTGTAGGTCTTTTGTTAAAAAATACATCATGTTAAAAATATTGATAGAGGATAGAAAAGGTATAAAACACAGGATTTTCAGGTATAAAATGGAGTCTGGCAAGTGGCTTTTTGCCAAAAACCTGACAATCTCAGGAGAGAATAAATAAGCAGTAATTGAAATCAGTCCTGTCACAGTAATGCCGATCAACGAAATTTTCATAAGAAACGGGATGAACCTTTCTCTATGATGGACAAAAAGATGAGAAGCTTTTGGAAAGGTGGCGGACACCACCAAAGAAGGAAAAAACCTAAGTGTGATAATTACCTTCTCGACTAGTCCATACATCCCCAATTGAGCAGATCCTTCGAAAAAACTTAAGATAATGATCCCACCACTTACCGTAACGTGGGAAATCAAATTATAGAAAAACAGCTTAGCATTTTCCCTTACTGATTTTATAATATGCCTGAAATTTGGCTTCCCGAAGTGTATCTGGAACTGCCGTAAACAGAAAAAAACTAAACCGAGATTAAAACCAAGTGCAATCGTCCCCCATATAAAATTCACATACTTTGATTTATCTGGGGCATCGATAAAATACATGATCGCCAGTAGGTAACAAAGTTTGCTTAACACATTGACAATACTGGCGATTTTTGTCTTTTCTATCCCTTGAAAAAACCAAACCAACTGAATGGCCTCAGCTATTAGGATTATGGTTGAGAAAGCCAGAATAACCCTATACTCTTCAAAGGCACTCGTAAGCTGAATAAGAAAAAAGATGCCTACTAGTAATAGCAGCACTATACACAGTTTGCTATACAGAACTAATGAAAAATGATTCGAAAGCTTGACTGAATCGTGACGGTGGATAGATGCCTCTCTTGGTCCACTAAAATTATAGCCGAAGCCCACCACAATATTCAGCGAAGTAATAACCGAAAGTGCTAAACTGACCAAGCCAAATTGGTCCACGCCAACACGTTGAATAATTAATGGTACTGAAATAATGGAAATCAGAACATTAGTACCCTGAATTAGCCCTAAATAGAGAAAATTTTGAACCGAATTATTCCGATATAAATAGCTAAGCTTGAAATGCCTTATTTTTTCTAGCATGCCAGCTTATTTTTTAGCTTTCCTGAACATGTTTTTGAAAAAGCCTTCGGAAATACAACCAACCTAAAGAAAGCAGCATCATGATCACCAAGCCATAGACTATGCCTTTTGCCAGACTTACATCTGAGCGGTCTAGAGGCAATCTAGGGGAATCGATGATTTGAATCAGTGGCGAATTGTTACGGTGATTGACTTTTGCGATTTCCAGATTCTTCACCACTTCCTCATAAACCGCACCCGTAGCCTGCACATCGATCTGTCGCTTCTTGGTTTCTATTGTTGCTGAGGAAAGTAATGGGTTGGCATTAGGAACGCGATCTGTAGCTGATGCAAAAGCTCCGATACTGGCGTCTAATATTTTCCTTACGCTATCTGCCTGTGACTGAAGAATAGCTAGGTTTTCGCTGGTTTTTTTGGTCTTAGTTTCCCTGTAAAATTCATTGACATTCTCTACCAATCTTTCATTGAAAACCTTGGCGTAAGCCTCGTCTTTAGACGCAACACTCACTTGGATTATGGTCAGCTTCCTGTCCGGTTTGGCCACGGAAAGCTGATTTTCACGTACCAATTGCGTGACTTCTTTGACTACTGAATCCTGCGAAACCGTGAAATTTTCTCTTGCAATGGAAAAGTCCATTGATTTTATATCCACTTTGGAAGCCCATTTTTTATCGATTTTCTCAAATTCAATAAATCGATCGATCAGCAATTGGTTCTCATCAAAAGGACTTAATAAAGCTTCATTCAGCATACGCTCTGAGCGGTACAGTTCCATGATGTTATCACCTTGGAAAAGTCCGCTGGTTCCGCCCATGGACCCTAGGTTTACACCTACCAATGACGCTAATCCAGACATTCCTCCCATTCCTCCCGTATCCCCATCTTCGAGTACGAATGATGTGGTTGCGATAAAAACAGGCTTTTTAAAAATTGACACCAAAGCCCCTAACCCAATTCCAAGTAAGCCTGCAAGGACTAGGATTTTCCATTTGGAAATGAAATAAGAGATCCAGCTGGAGAAGTTTTGAATGACTTCCTTGAACGTAAATTGGTTGTCTGTAAAATGCTTTGATCCTGCCATTACTACCAGTTGATTTGTGAAATGACTAATCCAAGCGTAGCTAATCCTGTGGTAATTCCCACTATTTCTCCAAGTCTCAGCGGTACTTTTGGTCCTTTGGTTGGGACTATTACTTCTGCACCAGGTTCTACAGGAGGATAATTTCTAATTCCCAGAAAACCCTTGGTTCTCTTTACTGCACCGTTGGCATAGACCACATAGGTTTGCTTTCGGTTGGCTCGGCGCTCAAATCCACCAGCCCCATTAATATAATGCTTCAGACTGCGACCTGATTCATGTCTTAGTGTCGTAGGATAAACCACATCTCCACGCATTCGCACTGTTTGAAATAACTTAGGAACAGAAAGAATATCCCCTTCTTCCAAGAGGATATCATCTTCGGATCCTGGATTTCGTAGTATTTCTTCCAAATCAATCGCAACAGCCTCGGTTTCCTTAAGTTTCACAGCGAACCCAGGTGTTTCAGAAGCGATTTGATCCAAGGATTCTTTTTTGGTTTGCGCCAACTGATTATCTACTGGAGATTCAGCTTCTGGAGATTCAGTCAATAAGCGTTGTAGCAATTCTGCCTGAGCTTCCGAATTGCTCGGATCTTCAGCCAGTTTCATTTTCAGGCCTTCCAGGTTTCGCTGGCGTCGAAGTTGCTCAGATTCTGTGTTGAAAAATTCAGTTCTTCGAATTAAGGTTGCCCCTTTTGCATAAGCAAATTGATTCAAACCACCGGATCGCTTGACCAAATCTGAGATTCGCTCGCCACTGCTTTGGATAGCAAAGATTCCCGGAGAATTTACCTGGCCTTCTACCGCGACTAACTTCTGCATGGTAAAACTCGCTCTTTTCCTTACGATCACCTGATCAAATGGCACTAGAGAAGGGGAATCTGGATTGTAACCCAAGTCCGGATCTACCTGTGTGGGAATGATATCCGCCAAAGTGCCTAAGTCCGAATCTTCCAGTCTTCTGGCGATTTCTATATCCTGAGCATTGGCAGATTCCTGGAATCCTCCAGCCATCACAATCAAATCTTCTACTTTCATCTCGCTGGAATAGGGGTAAACACCAGGCTTTTTCACTTCACCGAGGATCTGCACATATTGCTCATTATTGATGTCGTAGATGCTGGCAATTCTCACTACATCTTCACGTTGGAGGGGAACATCCGGAGCCGTTCCATCCAATACACCGCGAAGGTTCACCTGGATCATTTCCGTACTCAGGTCAGCTTTGGTGCGCAAAATACTTGCCTGGGTGGTGTAGGCATCACCGCGAAGTCCTTCTGCATTTTTCACTAATTGAGACAAAGTAAGCCCTTCTTCTAAAGCAAAAGTGCCTTCTCTATACACCGCTCCTTTGATTTGTACCCGGTTGGAATAGCGATCGAGAATGCGCTGAACACTGATTTCATCCCCACCCTTCAGGATGAACATGTCAAACTGATTCTGATACACATCCGAAACAGAGCGCTGATTTCCTGTAATCCTCGAAATAGCTACACGGTCTTTGAAAGCTTCATCAGTAAATCCTCCGGCGTAGCTGAGTAGATCAGAAAAAGTATCCTCCTCCAGCACCTCAAAGACCATCGGGCGTTTTACCTCGCCTTTGATTTTCACATGGGAAAGATAAGGTGGCACGTGAATCACATCCTGATCCTGAAGTTTCAGGTCTAGTTGGGCAGTTCCATTTATCAGCAAGTCATACACATCGATTTCAGCGATTTGCTTGCTATTCCTTACCAGTTTGATTTTTCGCATGGAGCCATTTTCATTGGGTCCACCAGCGGCATAGAGTGCATTGAATACGGTAGAAAAAGCACTTAGCGTAAAGGTGCCAGGAAGTCGAACATCCCCAAGGATATTCACTTTTATAGAGCCTACATTTCCTAAAGTCACTTGAAGAAATGTATTGGGGCTGCTACCTAGAAGTCCTGAGTAATATTTTCCAATTCTGTTTTTCAGGATTCCTGTAGCTTCTTCTATGGACTTCCCGGACACAGACACTGGCCCTATATTATCCAAGAGAACGAATCCGTCTGGATTTACTTTAGCTTCATAATATTGCTCGGATTGACCGTAGATATCTACATAAATCAGGTCTCCAGGGCCTAATACATAGCTTTTTGGTGTCGCCTGATTCAGACTCGGTTCGAAGCTTAATCGGCGGTTTCTTTGGTAAAAAAGAGATGTCCCAAAGATTTCATTCCCGTCCGGCTTTTTAAATGACCCATCTGAAAATTGAAACATACCTAAGGCTATTTCATCCAGATCGGCCTGCTCACGGTCATCTCGTTTTGAGATTTTGGTACTTCTGACAGATTCATCTCCACCTTCAGCGATTCTCTTTCTCATCTTGGCTACCTCGCTAGGAGGCATGCCCTGAAGTTCCAGTGCTTTGAGAAACTCTGATTTTGAAAGTCCAGCGTCAGTTGCCCGACCTAGTAACTCCTGAACTTGCTCATCGGAAAGTTCATCCACTTGAATTTTACTGGCATCGTTTATTTCCTGTGCAAAAGTTTGAGGAATAATCAGCCCTAGTAAGGCCAGAAATGCTAAAAAGTAAGAGAATCGTATAATTGAAATCATATAGAAAAGGAAGTCCCAGGTGAATCAAGAACAAATATGGAGATTAAAAATCCATGAATTTCTTAATTCTACCAAATATAGTTCCAAAAACCTAAACAGATCACTATACGCTCCGGTATTGAAATGATTATAAAAGCAAATGTAGAATCAAAGCGTCGAACAATATAATTTACTGTATTTCATCTGTTTATAATTGTTTTTTAGCGGTCATATGGAATGCCCTGAATAATCATTCCCCTGTGTGTTTAATGATGATTTTAATCGTATCGATTTCATTGTAACTTTACTACATGGGCAATCAAGATATAAGATGGAAACAGCGCTTCAAAAATTATGAGAAAGCATTCCAAAAGCTGGAAGAGGCAGTTTTAAGGATAAAAACAGATTTTTTTGAAGATGGAGAAATTGATGAAAATAAGTTCAAAGCTGGAGACGATATTATCAAAGAAGGTTTAATTCAGCGGTTTGAATATACGCATGAACTTGCGTGGAATGTGATGAAGGATTTTTTGATGGAGAGCGGGGCTACGGAAATTTATGGATCAAAAGATGCGATCCGGGAGGCCTACAAAGTAGGTTTGATAGCTAATGGAAAAATGTGGATGGATATGGTAAGTAGCAGGAACAGGACCTCCCATACCTATAATGAGGAAGTTGCAAATGAAATTTTCAGCATGGTAATCAATGAATACTATCTAGCATTTCTAGATTTTAAAAATACCATGGATTCAAAACAAGGTGGAATTCAATCTGATATTTTCAATGATTAATATAGGTCTTGATAATGCAGATATAAACGCGATCAATGCTGTATTCAAAGACTATTCTCAAATTGAATCAGTTCTTTTATATGGATCCAGAGCAAAAAATACTTTTCGCGTTGGCTCAGATATAGATCTCACTATTGTAGGAGAAAGCGTGACACTTACTGAATTATTCGAAATAGAGCAGAAACTCGATGATCTACTTCTCCCTTGGAAAATTGACCTTTCTTTATTTCACAAAATAGAAAACAAGGAATTGATAGACCATATAAATAGAGTTGGAATAGTTTTTTATTCATGATCATGCAGCACCACTCACTCCGTACAATTCCTGCATATTTCGATCTGGGATCGGTCGCTTAGAAGTTGTTTTCTGAAGTTTTGGTAGGGCAGGGAAGTCCAAATGGAGGCTAAGGATTGGGCTTTCAACTCACCCATGACAAACTTAGCGTCTTTGTCAAAACAGCAAGGGACGATCTTACCATCCCAAGTAGCTACAGCGCCTTGCCACATGCGCCAACATTTGTTTTCTATGCGTTTTTTGAGTTTCCATTTGCCATTTCCCGCAGGGATATACCTAGAATAGCCCAAGTCGGACGGGATTAGCCCGGAGCCATTTTCGAAGTCGTATATCTGCGTAGTTTTCAGTTGAAGTTCATCGACCTGCATTTCTTTTGCCCAGCGTTTCAGCTCGGGCAGTTGATGTTCATTTTGTCCAGTGACTAAAAACTGCAAGACTACTCGTGGGAAGTTTTGTTTGGCCTTTTTCCGCTCTTCTAAAAGTAATTTTAAACCCTTCTGCACCTTTTCCAGATTTCCTCCAACTCGGTATTTTTCATAAATCTCCTGCGTGATCCCATCTATGGAAACAATTAACTGCTTCAAACCACTTTGAAGAATTTCAGCTACTTGTTTTTCCTGCAAGTAATGCCCGTTGGTGGAGGTGGAGGTGAAAATGCCCTTGGAATCTGCATAAGTTACCATTTCCAAAAATCTGGGATTCAGAAATGGCTCGCCCTGAAAGTAAAGATGTAGCCAGGTAAGATGATCTTGAACTTGATCTATGGTTTGCTTAAAAAGCTTTTCCTGCAACATTCCTGTCGGGCGTGAAAAATCCCGCAGCCCAGAAGGACATTCCGGACATCTAAGATTACAGCTGGTGGTGGGTTCAATTGAAAGTGTGGTAGGCTGTCCCCAAAGAATAGGTCTTCCTACGATTCTTGAAACCTGAAAAGAGAAGGCCAAAAGGGCATAATTCATTAGTTTCTGAAAAGTCAGAAATCGTATGAACGAAGTGGCCATGAGGAAATTAGTATTCACAGGGCTAAGTAAAGAATAGCTGGAGGAAGAAGCAATGGAGCTACCTTATTTTACCACCTCTAAGACTGAAACTGGTTTGGCTTTGTTTTTTAGCGTGAATTCTCCTAAATCTTTGAACGTAAACAATTCTTTGATTCCTTCAGTACATTTTTCCAGAATCAATATTTGGCCAGGCGAAGCAGCACTTTGAAGTCGGGAGGCTATATTTACAGCGTCACCAATGACGGTGTAATCCAATCTTTTTAGAGACTGCGAACCGATATTTCCGGACACCATTTCACCCGCATTGAGTCCAATGGAGACTTTCGGGCTAAAATTGGATTTTTCAGAATACATGGGCATTGCATTCATTTTGTCTCGGATCGCTACGCAGGCTCTGAGCGCTCTTGCCACCTGATCCGGCCCTTTGAAAACAGCCATCACGGCATCTCCAATGAATTTGTCCACAGCGCCTTTTTCCTCGATGATTTCACGGACCATCAGATCAAAGTATTCATTCAGTAAAGGCACCACGACATTTGGCTCTTCATTTTCTGAAATTTTTGTAAAACCAACCAAATCCACAAAAGCCACGGTAGCCTCTACGGTTTCGTTTTCCATCAGGGATGTTTCAGACTCTTTGCCAACCATGAAATTGAGCACAGTTTCATCCACATACATTTTCAGAATATTATTTTCCCTCATCGCTGTGAGGGTTGATTTGATCTGATGGATATGCTGAAGAGTCTTCTCTATGGTGATTTCCAAATCCTGAAAATCAACCGGCTTGGTGATGAAATCAAAAGCGCCCCGGTTCATAGCCGTACGGATATTTTCCAGATCTCCATAGGCAGAGATTATCACCGCTTTGAGTAAGGGGTTTTGTTCCTTGACCTTCGTCAAAAGAGTCAATCCATCCATTTCCGGCATATTGATATCACTAAGGATCATGTCGATATCCGGCTGCAACTGCAAGATATCCAATGCTTCGCGACCATTCAGCGCAAACACAAATTCATATTCTCCAGCTCTGATCTTACGCCTGAATTTCTGCGTAATAAGGACTTCTAAATCCGCCTCATCATCTACTACTAGTATCTTAGACATAGCTTAATGATCTACTCTTGGTTGATAATTTTACCGATTTCCTTTCGCAAAGAATCAAAATCAATCGGCTTTGTGAAAAATTCCTTTGCTCCTGACTCCATCGCTTTTTTATAATTCTCGGTGTCTCCATAGGCAGAAATCATACTGACATTGATCGCTGGAAATTGGCTTTTCACCCGATCCAGTAATTCCAGTCCTGTCATGCCTGGCATATTGATATCTGAAAATACATAGACAACCTCTGGAGGATGCTCGCTATCCAGTAGCTTCAGTGCCTCATCGCCAGAAAATGCAAAGGCAAGTTCTAAAAGCCCACTTCTTACTTCTTTTCTAAATTTCTGACGAAAAAGTAGTTCTACGTCTCGCTCATCATCGACTATTAATATTTTTGTCATGCTTTTGGTGATATGGATGGTAATGTAATTTCAAATCTGGTAAACTCCCCTTCTTTGGATATAATCGACAAGCTGCCTTTGTGGGCTTTCACTATGTCATGGGTTATTGACAGGCCTAGTCCTGTACCTTCTTTTCCTTTTTTGGTTGTGAAAAAAGGCTCTAAAATTCTATTCAAAATGGGCTCTGGGATTCCAGCTCCGTTATCTTCTATTTCAGTAATTATTTTGTGCTCTGATTGTTTGGTTCTAATGATCAATTTTGGGTGATAGGTCGTTTTCTGATCTCCTTCAGAGAGCAAGGTTAGTTTGCTTCTCATAGCATCAAAGGCATTGTTGCAGAGATTGACTATTACCCGGCTGAAGTCTTCTGCGATAATGGATACCAATCCTATTTCTATATCCAAATCCCACTCAAAACTCACGTTGATGGGGGTTTTTCCGGCCCGCATTCCGTGAAATGCCAAATTCACAAACTCCTGAAGTAAGCCATTCAAGTTGGTCTGGGCAAATTCACTCTGTCCACCTCTGGAGTGCATCAGCATGGACTTGACTATACCATCTGCCCGCTTGCCATGCTGGAGGATTTTTTCAAGATTGGATCTGATGTCCTTCAGCAATTCATCGATATCCCCAATTATTTCGTCATGTTCCAGTTTTTGGAGTTCTTCCACGATTTCTTCTACATACTCTATGCTTAGCTCCGAAAAATTATTGATAAAGTTGATTGGGTTTTTAATTTCATGAGCTATGCCAGCAGACAGCTGCCCCAGGCTTGCTAGTTTTTCCTGCAAAAGCAATTGCTCCTGAAGCTCTTGATAATCTTTAAGGGATTTCTCAAGCTCCATAGTTCTTACTTCCAGGAGGCGTTTTAACTCCCTATTTTTCTCAATCCATTCTTCTTGTACATTATCCATATTTTTGGGTATCTATCGGTAATCGAATACTAAACTCAGTGCCTTCTCCTTCCTGACTTTCTACTTCAAGTTTTCCGCCATGTGCTTTTACAATATCGTAACTAATTGATAAACCTAACCCTGTTCCTTGTCCGGTAGGTTTGGTGGTGAAAAATGGGAGGAAAATTTTATCCTTGACGGACTCATTTATTCCTTTGCCGTTATCTTTTATTTTGATCTCTACCCAATCCCCCAATCGCTTCGTACTGACTTGGACAAGTGGTTCGTACCCAGCTTTGTTTTCGTTCTTTTTTTCAGTCACTGCGTAAAAAGCATTATTTATTAAGTTAAGCAAAACCCTGCCTAACTCCTGAGCCACGAGTTCTATTTTACCCACATTTGGATCATAGTCGGTGTTCATCGAGGAGTTGAAGGACTTATCCTTTGCTCTCAGGCCATGGTATGCCAATCGTAAGTATTCATCGGCGAGCATGTTGATGTCTGTCAAGGTGCGGTTGCCACCACTGATCCTACTGTGCTGGAGCATGGCTTTTACGATGGAATCTGCCCGCTTACCATGTTGATTGATTTTATCCAGATTCTGCTGTATGTCGTAACTAATGGCTTTGGCTTCATCGATTTCACCCTTATCCAGTTCTTCCCGCATTTCTTCGAGTAGCTCACTGCTTACTTCGGAGAAGTTATTGACAAAATTCAGCGGGTTTTGAATTTCATGGGCAATACCAGCTGTCAGCTCACCCAGAGAAGCCATTTTCTCGGATTGTACTAGTTGACTTTGCGCATTTTTCAGCTCATCAATACTCTTTTTGAGTTGGGCAGTTCTATGCGATACACGCTCCTCCAAAATGCGGTTTTCCTTTTGCAGGTATTTGGATCGCACCTGGACGATGGCATAAATGAATGCTGCCAATAAGGACCCAAAAACCAAATATGCTATCCAAGTCTGCCACCAAGGAGGCGAAATGGTAAACTTGATACTGGCTGGCTCACTCCAAATCCCGTTGAATCCCCGTGTAGCGACTTTGAAGTTATAATCTCCGGGAAGAAGGTTGTAGTAATTTTGGGTGGTACTTCGGCTACTTATTTCAGACCAGCTATCATCCTCTCCTTCCAAAATATATCGATAGACGATTTTATCCCTCCCGAGCACATCCTGGTTCATAAAGGAAAAATTCATGGAGTTCTGATCAAAAGGCAGGACTAAGCCTACAGGCATTTTACTCACCAAATCGACACTATCCCACAAGATTTGATTCTGGAACAAATAGCTGCTGTCGTTTGGTATGTCTTTTTTTGTATAAAATTCCGTGTGATCGGTATTCCAAATCGAATCTTCATCAGTGAAAAGGCTCTTGATGAAATTAGTCCCGAGAAAATCAGGATTTTGATCCATGATATTGATCTTGGTAAGCACCACCGCTGGTGGGAGTGTGTCAATTCTAGGGATTTGCGTATTGACAGACATGATAGGTGCAGCTCCCCACCATACGTTCCCGTTTGAAGTGAAAGTCGCTGTGGCCTGGTTGTAGTCATTAAAAGGGAAACCTTCTCTTTTGCCATAGTTATAAAAGCGCCAAATAGCTTTTGGATTTTCAGGCTGTGGACGCTTAGCAACTACTATTCCATTATCAGAACCGATGTGAAGGTCATTTCCTACCTCTACCATGTCATACATCACAGGAGGATTCAGGCCTTGTTCAGGTGTTAAGTTTGTGATGGTATTAGCTGTTAAATCTATTATCGAGAATCCTGCATCACCGCCTATTACTAGTTCGTCCCTTTGAGTCTTGATCATAATAGAAGTAAAGTCGCTGGTCAATCCTGTACTCCCGCTCAGGTAACTAACCTGGCCTGACTCCGGATCTATAATGTCTATCCCGATGTCGTTCCCCAGCCAGATTCTACCGTTTTTATCTTCTTCAATCAGCCATACTCTGCTGGACGCAAGCCCAGAATCTTCATCTGTTTTTTCGAGGGAGCTTAAGTCTGGGTTGAACTTGAGTACGCCGTCCACAGTTCCGAGCAAGACATTGCCTTTGGAATCTCGGATGGATTTCCAAGCAATCCTCGACACCGCCGGGTCTAGCTCAAAAACCGACGCAATAGTGGTGTTTAGATCAATGAGCGTGAAGCCTCCAAAACTTCCAAATAATAGTTCATGATCAGATATTCTGGAGACAGAGCGATGGTTATTTGTATTTGCATTGCCGGGGAACTTGAGAAGATAAATTCTCTCTTTCTCAGGGTCATAAATGTTAATTCCTTCATAAGTCGCCATCCACACCATCCCGTTTGGACCTTCTTGGATTCCCCAGACCTCATCATTTACTAAGCCGCTGTTGGCATTGAAGTGCTGAGAAAGCATTCCTTCAGGATCAATCAAAAGCACCCCCGAATTCTCCGTTCCTAACCAAACATTTCCCTTGGCATCTGTCATGGTAGCAGAAGGGAAATTAGTACCGGCAAATTTAGCTCCGGTATGAATTTTCTTTATTTTTTGAATAGCGGGATCATACAGGCTAATGGTGTCATGGTCGGTAATCCAAGCGCGATTATGCAAGTCAAAGGTCACAGACATGGCTTTGCCATAATAACCCTGCTCCGGACCAAGCCGAATCAGCTTATCCTCTTCTAAAGAAATAGCAATAGGCTTTTCTTCTGCTGAGGAAGCCCAAACTTCACCTTTTTCGTTTTCCGTAAACTCATAGAAGAACGACTCTGAGCCTATTCCTGCAGTTGCTGAGATAAATTTAATTGACGTTCGTGCAGGGTTAAAAACTCCTATCTTTCCTCTCAGACCGAACCAGAGATTTTTGGCTTTATCCAGATGTATGCCGGCTGAGGTTAAATTTCCTGGATTGGTAAGAAATTTCATCGAATGGAGTTTTTTCTTGCTAGGATCTAGAAAATGTATCCCTGAATTAAGATTTGCGAGCCAAAACAACCCCGATTCATCTTCATATAATCTGGCAAACTGCGTCCCGATCTCATAGTTGGTGAGTAAACTGTGATTGATATCCAATACGTAAAGACCGGACAATTGCGATAAAATCAGCAGACTGCCATCATTTGCAATCTCCAGGTCAACAATGTAGTCTATGAGTCCATCTGGATTTCGAGGAAGCACATTGTAATTTTCAAATTGATCTCCTGTAAATTTAGAAAGTCCTCGCTCAGTAGAAATCCAAATCATACCATTGAGATCAGTGACCATAGCAAAAACTTTGTTGCCAATTAATCCCTCGGTCTGGCCGATTCTCAAAATGCCCGAATTGGATAAATCTGACTTGGAAAGAAATGCCAGTTTGGTAATCTGAGGTTCCAATAAAAGCTGCTTTTTGACAGGAATGGAAACACCCGGAATCGTATCCAAATTCAACGTAATCTCTTCCTCATTCTGCCAAGGGATAGACGTAGCTACAGGAGCAGCTTTTAGCGGCTTGAAATCCAGAATGTCAAAGGGTTTGGAAGGTAGTTTGCTAAAATCTATGGTGTGATTTACAGCTTTGGGCACCTTCTCTGCAGGTATTTTTATCCATGTGAGCGGCTTGCCCATAGGCATCTCAAATGGCTTTACACTGGGTTCTTTGTATTCTGATGGGTTTTCGGGAAAAGGTACTACGCCACCTTGTTGGCAGGACACGACTATCACTATCAAGCATAGAAAAAGGAAGTAAGTTGATAAATGACGGTAGCTTTTCTTCATAATTAACTTGGGTTGGCGGGTGAAATATACAGGTTGATTGTAAAGGTTGTGCCTTTTCCTTCGATGGACTCCACCCGGATTTCGCCGTAGTGAGCCTTGATGATATCGTAGCTCAAAGACAGCCCAAGACCGGTTCCTTGCCCTGTTGGCTTGGTCGTAAAGAAAGGTTGAAAAACCTTTTCCAAAATTGCTTTGGGGATACCTTTTCCGTTATCTGTTACCTTGAGTTGGATGCCCTGTTTGTCCTTACCCATTTCAACTTTCGAGGTTTGCACAGCTACAAGCGGTTTGTAGTCTTCTCCCATTTCTTTTTTCTGTTCGTTCACAGCATAAAAGGCATTGTTGAACAGGTTTAGCAAAACTCTGCCCATATCTTGACTTACCATTGGAATCAAGGGGAGGTCTGAGTCAAAGTCCATTTCAAAGTCAGAATTGAATGAGCTGTCTTTGGCGCGTAAGCCATGGTAAGATAATCGCAAATACTCGTCGGCGAGCATATTAAGGTTAGTGGGTTCTTTTGATCCTTTGCCACTTCGGCTATGTTGAAGCATACCTTTTACGATAGCACCGGCACGCTTCCCATGCTTGGTGATTTTTTCCAGATTACTTTCTATGTCCTCAAGAATATCGTCTTCTAGCTCTTTGTCCCGTTCTTCATCGGGTCTTGCCCGTTCTTCTTTGATTTCTTTGACTAGCTCGTTGGTCACTTCTGAGAAATTGTTTACAAAATTCAGCGGGTTTTGAATTTCGTGCGCAATGCCTGCCATCAACTCACCTAGAGAAGCCATTTTTTCAGAATGAAGCAACTGCGCTTGGGTATCCTTTAGATTTTCATGGGTAGAAGCTAACTCGGTATAAGCTACTTCTATGGCCTTGGCGTGCGCTAATTCACGTTCCTTAGTCCGTTCATTTTCAGCTTTGATAACCTGATTTCGCTGATAAATAGAAATCGGGTAAATCAGGGAAATGAATAGCAAGCCATAAATCAAATAAGCCCACCAGGTTCTATACGGAGGAGGCGAGACTTCGAAGCTATAGCTGATGGGCTCAGTCCACTCTCCTGCACCTGAATCTACTGGGCCGGTGAATCGAGCTTTTACTTTGAAGGTGTATTTACCTTCTTGAATATTACCGAAATTGGCTGTTGTTTTTCTGAGGATTGGACTCCAGTTTTCATCGTATCCATCCAACATATATTGGTACTCGACTAAAAATGGCTTGGACAGTTCGTCCGTACCAAAATCAATATTGATGTCGTTGTTTTTGTAAGGAAGAACTAGTTTTTGTGGTAGGGTAAAAAAGCTGGAAATACTTTCGAAGTCTATTCCCTTGTGTTTATCCTGCAATTCTGCCCGCTCTGTGTTACTCAATTCTTTGCCATAAACAATTAATTCATCGATGGTACGGGGGAAAGTATTGGTAGAAATAGCCTCATATTGCTTGCTTAAGCTATGCCATGAGATGACTTCTTCATTTAGCCTAAGCTCCTTGATCAACACGGAGGGTGCGGTGTGATTCCTTTTTAATTTATTGTAATCAAAGCGGACTAGCGCTGTTTTGTTATTTCCCGTTCCGGCCCAAAGGATACCTTTTTGATCTACGTACATTCCATTTTGGCCATCAACAAGGTCTTTGACTGGAAATCCTGTCTCTGAATTAAAAATCTCAATATTTCGCAGAGAATCTAATGGTTTACCTTCTTTGGCACCATCAAAAACCGCTATGCCAAGATTGGTGCCTACCGCCATTTTTCCATTGGGCAATTCTGTGATTTGCAGGATTACGTTATCCGGTAGGCCATCGTTTGTGGTGAAGTTTTGGAATAAAGAGACAGAATCTTCTAAAATTGGTTTGTAATCATCGAGCTTGATCACAGTTTCTATTTGCTTGATTTTCTCCGCACTCAAAATGCTTAGTCCGTTTTCAGTACCTATCCAGAGATTGCCTTGGGCATCCTTTACCAGCCTGATTACTGCGTTATCAGCAAGTCCCTGAGCCGAAGAGAAATTTGTGAAAGCTAATCCATCAAATCTAGTCAAACCACCATCTGCAGCGCCAAACCATAGTTTTCGGTAGTCATCTTCTGCAATACCTAAAATCACGTCTCCTGCTAAACCATGCTGAGAAGTATAAGTGGTGAATGCTTCGCCATCGTACTTACTGACTCCTCCGCCATCTGTCCCAAACCACAGATTCCCTCGGGCATCTTCGTTGATATTATACACTTCATTTGCTGCCAATCCTTGCGCGGTGGTGTAGGTAGTAAATGCTTCGCCATCGTACATGCTCACTCCACCGCCTCCTGTTCCAAACCAAAGGTTGTCATTTTGATCCCGATGGCTACTGCTTACTATTTCTCCGGCTAGTCCTTGAGTAGCAGTATAGCTGGTGAACTTTTCTCCATCAAAACGGCTAAGGCCTCCTCCAGCAGTACCAAACCATAGATTTCCCTCTTTATCTTCAACGGTACTCAAAACAATATTTCCGCCTAAACCTTGGGAGGTGGTGAAGTTGGTGAAACTGCCTCCGTCAAACCGGCTTACTCCACCCCCTTCTGTACAAAACCAAAGTTTGCCATTAGCATCGATCACCACGTCCAGAATACTATTACTCGCCAGACCTTGCTCCCTAGTATAGGTAGTCATGTGTGTCCCGTCGTATTTACTTGCCCCATTTTCTGTAGCAAACCAAAGAATTCCGTCTCTCGTTTCGGCGATGTTGCGGACTACCAGGCTTGCCAGCCCATCTTCATGACCTAGGGATTTGAAATTTTGCCCGTCAAATCTGCTCACGCCACCGCCTATCGTTCCAAACCAAATGATGCCGGAATGATCGACTTTAATACTCCGGATTCTATTTGAGGAAAGCCCCTCTGTAACAGTAAAAGTGGTAAACGTATTTCCATCGTATCTGCTTGCTCCACCGCCATTTGTGCCAAACCACAGATTTCCCGAGTGGTCTTGGGCAATGCTGATAACCACATCATCAGCTAGTCCCTCAGCTGTAGTGAATGTCGTGAATGATTTCCCATCAAACTTACTTGCTCCGCCACCGTAGGTTCCAAACCAAATGTTGCCTTCGGAATCCTCCATTATGCTCAAAATCGCATCATCCCCCAAGCCATTTGACGTGGTATAGTTGGTGAAAACATAGCCATCATAACGACTCACCCCACCTCCCACTGTTCCAAACCATAAAATGCCTTTACTGTCTTCTAAGGCAACTCGAACTGAATTGCCTGCTAATCCTTGGGAGGTTGTATAGTTCGTAAAAGCTATCCCGTCAAATCTGCTGACTCCGCCGCCGTTGGTAGCGAACCATAAATGTCCTCTACTGTCTAAAATAGCGCTATTCACTGCGTCTAAAGCCAGACCATTATCGGTGGAGTAATTTTTGAATTGGGAAACTCCTCCATCTCCTCGGATGTAGGGCTTACCAGCTACATCACGTACCACCTGATCGTTCTCATCGGTCAAATAGGGTAAGTTTTGAGAAACCGGAATTTCTAAATTGACACGAGTCAGCGATCCTGACTCATTGATGTGAGAATATGAACCAGCAGATCGGGTAGGGATCTTAATTCGAAGGGGTGGCGGTACTTCAGCTATACTAATGCTGATTGGCTGAACGGAATCTGGGAGATCTCTTATTGAGATGAGATCCGGAAGAGCAGCCTGAGAAAGTGTAGATACGGTAGTGTCTTCCTGTGGTGTCGCACAGGAAAACAGTAGTAAAATGCCTCCCACAAAAAAGAGAAAATTTCTCATTGCAAAAACTCAATTTGGTATAGATCCGATGGCCCAGATGTGCTAAAAAGATATCAAAAGGTAAATATTTTTATGCCATATTAAATGTTTTACATAAAACTATTTTTGCACTTTTTTAATAATTGGTGAAATGTTTACATACTACAAAAACCTGTGATTCTTACTTAATTCCGAAGAATAAGGGCAACGTTGAAATTTGAATAGTGCAATTTTGAAAAATATAACATGGATATACGGAATGATGCCAGTAACCAATATTTCCTTGCTCACCTGGTCAGAAGACCGATGACCGAAGACTCCCGCATTGGCGGGACAGGCTGAAGTGGCCTCAATTCTAAAGTTTAACTTGTGCTATATTGTTTTAGCCTCCTTATTGGCAGAAAAGCGGATATGCATAAAATATAAATAGGTTTGAATTAGTAGTTGCAGAGGTTTCAATTGGTCAAGGAAATAAAGAATTCTGTCCAAGATTCCCCACTGCTTTCCTCAGTGCTTGTTTGACTAGCTACTTTCAATTCTCCACCATGTGCTTTCACGATATCATAGCTCAATGAGAGCCCTAAGCCCGTTCCAAGTCCAGTTGGTTTCGTAGTGAAAAATGGCTGAAATATTTTGTCTTTGACAGAGTCCGGCATTCCTGTGCCGTTATCTTTCACCCGGATTTCCACACCATTTTTTATTCGTTTTGTACTTAACCAAACTGTCGGCTTATAGTTTTTGGCTACTTCCGAATCCTGAAGTACACTCAATTGCTTTTTCTTTTCCGAAACTGCATAAAACGCATTATTTACCAGATTCAGGATCACCCTGCCTACCTCCTGTGGAATCACATCTACCGTCCCTACTTCCTCATCAAAATCCGTTTCCATACTCGCATTGAATGACTTGTCTTTTGCCCTCAATCCATGGTAAGAAAGTCGTAGGTATTCATCTGCGAGTTCATTGATATCTGTAGGCTCTTTCACGCCTGTACTGCTGCGGCTATGTTGGAGCATGCCTTTTACGATTGCATCTGCACGCTTTCCGTGATGAACTATTTTCTCCTCATTCGCCTCTATGTCGCTTACAATCAGCTTTATTTCCTCCAAATCACCCTTTGCCAGTTCGATTTTCAGTTCTTCTAGAAGCTCTCGGTTGAGCTCAGAGAAATTGGTCACAAAGTTTAGCGGATTTTGAATCTCATGTGCTATGCCTGCAGTAAGCTCACCCAGCGAGGCCATTTTTTCAGAATGCACCAATTGTGATTGGGCAGCTTTGAGCTCGTGTAGCGTCTTTTCCAGCGCATCTTTTTGGGCAGTAATTTCAGCCGTACGCTCAGCTACTTGAATTTCCAGCGCGTCTTTTAGCTTTTGCGACTTTTTGAATTCCAGCTCTTGGGTAGCTGCTTTGATCCGCTCAAGTTCTAAAGCCTTTCGTTGCTTTCTGCTGATTATAAACTGCGCTACAAGCCAGATCCACGCAAATATGGCTGCTGTACCAAACAAATTTTCCCAACTATCATAGAAATCCGGAGCTATCAGCGCAGTAAGATCTTCGACCACATGTACCAGCACTACTGGGGAAAATGCATAAACGAAGGGCTTTAGCGGCTCAAATACCTTCCTATTATAAGCAGCATAAATCACATATAAATTGATGCCATGTGCCACCCAGCGCATTACCTCTTCAAGGCTATCAAACACTACTTGTATGGCCAATAAAACGCAAGAAGCGATTAGGGCCTTTAGAAATATTCCTTGCCATTCCGGGAAATGCGCTTTGGTTTGGGCGTGAGTTTGAAGAAACCTAAAAGCAATAATCAGAAGTATAAAATCCATGTAAACTGAGCTAGCATTGAAAAAAGAGGACTAAGCAAGAAGCAAAATAAGAATAATTTCAGTCGTTGCCCCTATTGGCTCGAATAGCTTAGCAACTTTGCTATAGTATAATCACCCAATTCTTCCATCCCCATCGATGTCCCTTCCAGATTGTTCTTCGAGTATTTTGAGTGTTTTTATCAAAAGCTCTCTGGTATTTGCCAGTTCCCACTCTAGATTCCTGACTCTGACTTCCAGCGATTCAGCTTTGGATTTATGATCTTGGATTTGACTTTGCTGGATAAGATCCCAAAATAGTCCCATAGGTAAGGTTAGTTTAAGGTAATGTGTTGAAGGTAAGGTTTTACAAGTGTTAGTCAGGATTTTGCTTTCCTTTTGAAACTGCTTTTACCAGAAAGTAAATCAAAGTAAGCGCAGCTATGAAGATTAGAATTCCAGTCTTTTCGTAACCAGTAAGATTGGATAGGAAAAAGAGGATAATTCCTGCCGAAAGAATCGGAACGGTGTAGCCAAAAGGTATTCTGAAATCACCAACATTGGCCTTTTCTTTTCTTCTCAGTTTGATTACGGATAAGGCTACGCCAAAGTAAACCAACAACATACTTGCCGAAGCAATTACGGCTAGCTGACGAAAGCCGCCAATAGCAGCTAGTGTAAAACCAATTCCCGCATAAAGTAGAATGGAGTAATAGGGAGTTTTGAATTTAGGGTGGATTGCTGCCAATTTCTCCAAAGGAATCACGCGATCACTGGCCAATCCAAAAAGCACTCTTGGCAGATTAAGGATTTCTCCGCTCAGCATGCCAAACATAGAAACACCTGCAGTGATTAATAACAGCGAATACCCAATTGGTCCAAAAACAACATTTGCCACAGAAGCTAAGGGAGCCTCTTTAAATTCTGGTAATTGAGCGCCCAAAACACCCTGAGAAACAGTCTGAATCAGAATATATAGAATTAGCACAAAGGTGATTCCTATGAAAATCGCCTTTGGAACAGTTTTTTGAGGGTTTTTGATCTCTCCGCCTACAGTCAGTCCTGCATCTCCACCTTGAAAAGCAAAGAATAAAATAAGAGAAGCGGCACCAAAATTCTTGAAGGAAGGAGCATTTTCAATCATAAGATTGGAGAAGGAAACATCTTTCCAACTGAATACTATAAGTAAGAGCAAAGGAGTCAATTTCGCTACGGTATTGATTTTCACCAGCCCAATTCCTTGCTTCACCCCAATCACATTGAGAAAGCACAAGCCTCCAAAAATCAGAAAAAGTAGTAAAACCCGGATGTATTCATTGCTGAAAACCGGGAAGGCCAATCCAATTAATTCTACCAGCGCATTTGCCACGGCAGCATCCGAAAACGCACTGCCCATCACCATAAATACTGCTGCCAAAAAACCAGTATAAGGTCCAAAGGCCGTTTCCACATAGGCATAAGCTCCTCCGGATCGGGTCACTTTACTTCCTGCCTCAGCAAAGCAAAGCATTACCAAAGCAATCAGAAATCCACAGAATAGATAAACAAAGATCCCCGAAGAGCCCATAATCTCTGCTACGATGGCAGGTAGAACAAAAATTCCTGCACCGACAATAATATTAACAATGTTGGCTGAGAGACCCCATACACCAATTTCTCTTAGTAAGCCTGTATCTTTTTCCACAATTATATTTTATCTGTAATTCTTCTACTAAAGAGACTAAATCATTATTGATTTGGTAATTCTGTTGGTATCGAGGCTTGTTACACCATGCTGTTACTTATCACATCTTACCCAGAAAGCCCTACACCTTTCACATCTAACCTTTTACCACTTACAAAATACACCTTAATAGCCTCTTGCCCCGCCATCTTCGCTCGAAGAATCAGCAGCTCCGGTGTAAAGTTTTTTGGAAGCATCGTAGGTGATTCCCATCAGCACACCAATATTGGTAGTTGGCGTAAGTGTATGTCCCATTTTCTCTAATGCTTCTCTCGTGTCTGGTGAAAGTAGATTTCGCTCGTACAGAATGCGATCTGGCAACCATTGATGATGGATTTTCATTGCCTCAATAGCACGATCTACTCTCATATCGTAAGCGAGTACATTCAAAACCGTCTGGAACACCGTGTTGATAATCGTTCTTCCTCCCGGACTGCCAATAACTAAGTAGGGTTTTCCATCTTTTGCCACAATAGTCGGAGTCATGCTAGAGAGCATTCTTTTTTCAGGAGCCACCAAATTCGGATCAGAGCCAATTTGACCTGTGGCGGTGGTTTCGCCAGGAACAGGATTAAAGTCGCCCATTTCATTGTTGAAGATAAAGCCCAACTTATCTGATCCCATCTTTACTCCATAAGAGTTTTCTAGCGTATAAGTCATGGAGATGGCATTGCCGTCTTTATCCACTACAGAAAAATGAGTGGTATTGTCTCCTCCGTATGGGTGGCCAAATTGCGCAGGATCAGAGATCGAAGCTTTGGTCATATCAAGAGTTTCAAATCTCTTTTTTGCAAAATCCTTTGAAAGCAATCTATCCAATGGCATATCCAAATTGAAATCTGGATCACCTAAAAATTCAGCTCGATCAGCGAAAGCTCTTCGCATTGCTTCGGCAACTAGATGAACATAGGCTGTGGAGTTGAACTCCACTTCAGCGATGTTCGCTTGCTCCATCAGATTCATCATTTCTATCAGTGCAACTCCGCCGGAACTCGGTGGAGGCATGGAGTAAATCTCATAACCATTGAAAGTCCCTTTCACGGGCTCACGCTCCACGGCTTCATATTTCTCCAAATCGGCTTTGGTGATAATTCCGCCGTTTGCCTTCATGTAATCTTCGATCTCCTGAGCTACCCAGCCTTTGTAGAAACCATCTCTGCCATGTTTCTGAATCTCCTTAAGTGTTTTTGCCAAAGCCGGCTGCTTCCAGGTTTCCCCAGGTTTTACTACTTCTCCATCTTTTCCTTTGAAATAATTCTGCATGATATCTTCAGAAGGATCTCTGTCAGTCATTCGCACAGCAGCATTGTAAAGACCCCAGGACATGGTAAATCCTTTTTTGGCTAATTCTACAGAGGGTTTCACCAAATCAGCCCAAGGTAACCTACCATACTTCTGATGAGCCTGATACAGTCCAGCCACGGTGCCAGGAACACCAACTGCAAGCAATCCCTGATGATTTGAGTTGTCTTTAATCTTACCGTTTTCATCCAAAAACATGGTTGGGCTGGCTGCCAAAGGTGCTTTTTCACGAAAATCAAACGTAGTAACCTCGCCTTCAGAATTTAAAAAAACAATGAATCCTCCGCCGCCGATATTCCCGGCTTCAGGATGAGTTACTTCCAGGGCAAAAGCTGTTGCTACGGCAGCATCGATAGCATTTCCACCCTTTTTCAAAATATCAACTCCAACTTGGGAAGCTATGACGTGGTCCGAGACGACCATACCATTTTCAGCGTAGGTCTGGGAAAAGGACTTAAATGAAATAAATAAAAAGAGAAAGGCAATCTGTAAAGTTGTGAAGGTTGGTTTCATAGGAATAATGATGATTAACACTCAATATATTTCTCTTTCTTCAAAAAGTTCAAAAAATATGGAGGACAGATAGTCGAAAATTATGTAACAGCAAATTAATTCTATTGAGAAAGCGGAGAAGGCTCATTTTCATGCATTACTTCCGACAAAATTATTAGCTGTAATTATTCAATATTTAGTATTTAATATAGATCTAAGTCTACAAATCAGATATTTTATTGGAAAATAAGTTATATTTAGTCAAGTCATTTTTAGAATTAATTGTTGGCTATGAAAACCTCAAAATTTCTTCCCAAACTCAATCACAAATCTTCTCTTTTCCTTTTTCTGGTAAGTTTCATTCTCATCCCAGAGACAGCATTTGCCAACACTTTTGAAGATAAGATCGCTGAGGTGGTCAGTTGGATTGCCCTGATAGTAGCACCAATTGTACTGATTACTGTTTTTCTCATGGTTCATGTTCTACCTGAAAAAATCGCAGAAAAAAGGAATCATCCTCAGGCAGAAGCCATCAAAACACTCTGTATTCTTTCCCTGTTTTTTGGTGGCCTTCTATGGCCTTTAGCTTGGCTTTGGACTTATTCTAAACCCGTCTTTTATAAAATGGCATATGGAACGGATAAAGGCGATTATCATGAAGAAACCATGGAAGATTTGAAGCAGGATAAAGCTCTCAAAGCAAGCAGTGAATGATCTCCAAAATCCTAATATTTTTAATCAATTTTCTTCTCAGAACCTAGTAAGTCATGGAAATATTATTGTTACTGATATACAGCGGGATTGTCTGGCTGATTTTCTTCAAATACAAACTGCTGCCTTGGAACACTATTTCTCAGGTAATTGTAATTACAATTCCCGTAGTAGCCATCGCTATGCTGATCTTGCTTCTGAACATTTATGCGCCCAGCTCACACGATGTCCGTGTCATGAACTACACAGTAGAGATCGTGCCTACAGTTACCGGGCAAGTAGTAGAAGTCCCAGTTGAGCCCAATGAACATGTGAAAAAAGGAGATGTACTATTCAAAATCAATCCTGAGCCTTTTGAACTTAAAATCAAAAATCTGGAGGCTAAAATACCCATGCTAGAAGCCAAAGTAGTCAGCGCCCGTGCTTATGATAGGGAGTTGGAATCTCAGCTGACCTCCGCAAATAGCCAAATCCGTGTCATCCAATCCCAACTCGACCTGGCTATCAAACGATTGGAACAGACTAAAGCACTGGCAGAATCAGGTGCTGGATCCAAATTTGACTATGAACAAGCACAAACTAATCTGGCAAATTTTCAAGGACAAATAGCGGTTGCAGAAGCGAATAAATCACAGGTTTTGCAAAAAATGTCTGCTCAGTCATCAGACGGAGAACTTTCAGAAATAGCCCAAGCCAGATCCGCATTGGAGGAAGCCAAGGCACAAATAGCCCAGGCGGAATGGGATCTGAGCCAAACCACTTTTTATGCACCGGCAGATGGACGTGTCATCAATTTGCAGCTACGTCCCGGAGCTATGGCAGTACAGTTTCCGATTAAGCCTGTGATGAGTTTTGTAGAAGATGAGCAGTGGGTCACCGCGCTTTTCCACCAAAATGAACTACGCTATGTGGAGGATGGAAACGAGGCAGAAATCGCACTTAAAACCTATCCAAACCGGATCATTAAATGTGAAGTGGAGCATATTGTCTGGGCAAATGCCCAGGGGCAATTGACCGCAAGCGGGATGATTCCTGATACACAGCAGACAGAATTTCACGAAGGTAGATTTGCAGTTCGCCTGAAGATAGCTGAAGAGGATAAGGATCTTTTTCTAGCGTCTGGAGCGGTAGGACAAGGAGCAATTTATACCGAGCGTGGCAAAATCATCCATCTGGTTAGAAAAGTAATCCTGAGAGTAGGCACTAAAATGGATTGGCTAGTACTCAAACTCCATTAAACCATGCGAGCATTATCCAAACAACTCAAAACTTTTCTAATTTTTGCAACTGCTGCAGTTTTGCTGACCACTTGTGCCGTAAAAGCCCCAACCTCAAGCGAAGAGCTGCAGGAACAGGTTTTTGCCAATTTTATCCTGCCTTCCACCTGGCAATCCACTGCATTTAGTAGTGCTGACTCCACCATCACGAGCAACTGGCTAAGTGATTTCAACGACCCTCAATTGGATTCTTTGGTACAGGAAGCATTGATTTACAATTACGATTTGAAAATCAGTTGTATTCGTATCGATCAGGCTATGGGATACGTGGAAATGGCCAAAGCAGCCCTGAGACCTGCCTTTTCAATCTTAGGCCGACAAAACACCAAACTGGGTGGTGATCTGGGTGGTGGGCTAAACGGTGCTATTCTTTCCGCTTCCTGGGAAATTGATCTCTGGGGAAAGCTAAGAAATGCCAGAAATGCTGAGGAGGCAAATTTGCTGGCTTTGGAGAGCGAAGTCTCTTTTGCTCATTTATCGCTAGCAGCACTGCTAGCGAAGTCATACTATTTGGCTACAGAAATTCATCTGGAAACTGAATTGGCAAAGGAGATGATACGTATCTCCGAAATGATGGTAGATGTTGCCACTAAAAGATTTGAAATCGGAATCGGGACAGAAATAGATTTGGTGGTATCTGAGGCGAATTTAAATAACCTCAAAGATGGTCTACTACAGCTTGAACTTGCCTATGCCAATCAATTACGTGCAATGGAGATTCTTCTCGGAAGATACCCCGCTGCAGAAATCCAGATAAATGAAGAGTTGATCGAAATGTCCAATGCTATTCCTGCTGGAATACCCTTTCAGATTTTGGAACGGCGACCGGATGTGTTGGCAGCACTGCAGCGATTTAATTCTGCATTTTATCGTGTGGGCGAAGCGAAGGCAGCTCGATTGCCAAGACTTTCCTTAACTGGAGGATTTGGGGCTATCACTAGCCAGGTGGTAACTTTACGACCAGAATTTTCCAATCCCATCAGAAGTATAGGAGGCGAATTGTTTGCACCGATCTACCAGGGTGGAGCGTTGAAGGCAAATGTGGAAATCAGAAATTCCCA
The DNA here is from genome assembly GCF_900116615.1 of Algoriphagus locisalis. Taxonomy (GTDB): domain Bacteria; phylum Bacteroidota; class Bacteroidia; order Cytophagales; family Cyclobacteriaceae; genus Algoriphagus; species Algoriphagus locisalis. The sequence continues at coordinate 797,259 of NZ_FPBF01000002.1, read as the reverse complement.
GCAAAAAGAAGCCGCAGAGATCTATGGCAGAACGGTGCTAAATGCGATAGGAGATGTGGAAAATGCCTTAGATGCAGTCGAAACAGTAGATGGAAGGGAGCAGTTTCTCGTGAATGCAGTGGCAAGTAATGAAAAGGCCTTTGAGCTGGAGCAACAACTATTCGAAGTCGGGAAAACAGATATGCGGGATGTGATTCGCCAGCAAATGGATCTGTATTCCACACAAATCAATCTGCTAAGGATCCGTAGTCAAAAGATTTCACAACGAATCGATCTTTATTTGGCCCTGGGTGGAAATATGTAAAGAGTTAGTCTTTACCCTGTCTCACTACGTTAAAGATTAATCAAATCATTGATAAATCCATCAATCAAACTTCATCCTCTGGATTCTAATCGCATTCAAAATCGCCAGCAAAGCCACTCCTACATCAGCGAAAACTGCAGCCCACATGGTCGCCATCCCCAAAGCGCCCAGAATTAAGACCAGTACTTTGATCCCAAAGGCAAATCCAATGTTCTGCCAAACGATTTGCTTGGTCTTTTTCCCGATAGAAATTGCCATTGGAATTTTGCTCGGGTTATCGTCCTGAATCACCACATCAGCAGTTTCAATCGTAGCATCGCTTCCCAATCCCCCCATGGCAATCCCCACATCAGAGATAGCGACTACAGGAGCATCATTTACTCCATCGCCGATAAAGGCAACTGTCCCTTTTTGGGCTTTGATTTCCTTGACTTTTTCTACTTTATCCTCAGGTAGTAGGTCTCCAAAAGAATTAGGAATACCTAATTTGTCGGCTACAAACTTGACCACATTGCTTTTGTCACCGCTCAGCATGGTGATCCCTACATTCATAGATTTCAGTTGAGCTATGGTGTGCTGAGCATCTGCTTTGATACTATCTGCAATGGTCAAAAAGCCTGCAAATTTCCCACCATAGGCTATCGCAACCACCGTGTAAACAATGTTGGAAGGATCGATGGAGTGGGGAATCGAATACCTATCCATCAGCTTGAAATTACCTACAAGCAATTCCTTGCCTTCAACCTGAGCTCTCAAACCATGTCCAGAAATTTCCTCCACATTTTCCAAGACAATGCTGGAATCAATCTCACCCACATGATTTTTTATCGCTGTGGCAATTGGATGGGAACTTTTACTTTCTAGCGCATTGGCAAAATCGAGTATTCTGGAATTTTCAAAATCAGGCTCCAAATGCACTTCCTGAACATTGAAAACGCCTTCAGTCATTGTACCTGTCTTGTCCATCACCACATTTTTGATCTCAGCGATGCTATCCAGGAAATTACTTCCTTTAAACAAAATGCCGTTTTTACTCGCTGCTCCGATTCCTCCAAAATACCCTAGCGGAATACTGATCACCAAGCCACAGGGACAAGAAATGACCAAGAAAATCAGTGCGCGATAAAGCCAATCACTGAATTCATAAGTGTCCACAAACAGGAAGGGCAAAAAGCAAATTCCAATCGCCAGAAAGACCACGATTGGTGTGTAGATTTTGGCGAATTTTCGGATGAAAAGTTCCGTAGGAGCCTTTTGAGCAGTCGCATTTTGAACCAATTCAAGAATTCTGGAAAGCTTACTATCAGTGTAAGCTGTAGTCACTTTGACTTGCGATACCATATTCAGATTTACCATCCCTGCGAGGACAATTGCGCCTTTTTGCTTGGAATCAGGCTTGCTTTCACCGGTCAACGCAGAGGTGTTGAATGAAGCTTTTTCAGAAATTAGCTCTCCGTCTAGACCAAGTTTTTCCCCAGCTTTTAACTGAATGATATCCCCGATTTTTGCGCTGGAAGCTTTGATTTTTTTGGTAGAATTCCCTTCCAAAATCGTCACTTCATCAGGTCGCTGATCCAGTAAAGTCTTGATGTTGGTTTTTGCGCGCGTGACTGCCATGGCCTGAAAAACCTCTCCCACGGAATAAAACAGCATCACTGCAACCCCTTCTGGATATTCCTGGATCGCAAAAGCGCCAACCGTAGCGATCCCCATCAGCAGAAACTCAGAGAAAATGTCACCTTTCAGAATGCTGCCCCAAGCTTCTTTCAAAACAGGAAAACCAACGGGTAAATAGGCGATTAAATACCAACCAAAGCGAATCAATCCCTGGAACCAATCCTGTGGAAAAATGTAATCAAACCCCAATCCAATCAGCATCACCACAAATGAAAAAAGAGCTGGCGCAAAAAATTTCAGCATGCTTTCACCTTCAGGCGCAGCATGGTCATGATCATGTCCATCATCATGGGAATGTCCCTCATGATTGACTTTTTCATCCACAGCACAGCAATCTTTGTCTGTTAATTCCAATTGGTTTTTCTGGTCAATACTCCCCATGTTTTTGGTTTAATTTTCCTTCATCAGGCTCATCACCTGATCGATTGGTAATTGATTGACCTGATGTCCATCCTTTCCTTCCATAGTTTCCGCGGCAAACAAGGAATTGATAATCGCCTCTTCTGTTGCTTCTATTACTGCCATAAAAAGTGAGCTCATATCATCATTTCGTACAAATTCAGCACTTTCCAAGGTTCCGGATTTAGCGGAGTAGGGAATTCTAAGTTCTTCTGCCGTGCTAAATGCGATCACATAATCACCTGATCCGTTGGATGCAATACCACCGGTTTTAGCCAAACCCATCATGGCGCGTTTTGCCATTCGTTCCAAATTTCTTTCTAGCACAGGAGCATCAGTAGCCACGACTATCATGCAGCTTCCGTCTGATTTTTCCATAGCATTCCGAAATGGATATTGACCCATTTTCTCACCCACGGCAACTCCATCGATTTGCAGATTTCCTCCGAAATTGGTTTGGACTAAGATCCCGACAGTGTAGCCACCAAGACTTTCAGGGAGTTTACGGGAAGCCGTTCCTATTCCACCTTTCCAGCCAAAGCAAACCGTTCCTGTGCCAGCACCCACATTTCCTTCCTCGACTTTGCCGGATTGAGCAGCCTGGATCGTTTGGATAATTTCCTCAGGAGAAATATGCATTCCACGGATGTCATTCAGGTAGGCATCGTTCGTTTCTCCCACCACCGCATTGACAGATTGGGCAGTTTCATTTTGTCCCAAAGAATACCGAACAGCACCTTCGATTCCAGCAGCCACACTTAGCGTATTGGTCAAAATAATAGGGGTTTCAATATTTCCCAGTTCTTGCACTTGGGTGACGCCAGCCAGCTTTCCAAAACCATTTCCCACATAAATCGCTGCAGGCACTTTTTGCTGAAAAATATTACCACCATGGGGTAAAATCGCAGTAACTCCTGTACGGATATTGTCTCCTTCGATTTTGGTGAAATGCCCCACTTTTACTCCCGGAACGTCAGTAATCGCATTGATCGATCCAGTCGGAAGTACGCCAATAATGATCCCTTTTTCCCGTGGCCTTTCTTGGGAAAATGCGGAAGAAGTGAGAAAAAAGGAAAGTACAAATAAGGTTTTGAGGTGTTGCATAGCCGGTAGTTTCCCGAATTTAAACTTTATGTCTTCACCAAAAAATAACAGGAGGTATCAATCCTGCAAAAACTGCTTTTTATGGTTTATTCTGGCTTTTTGAGAATATTATCATACGTATTTGTTTTCAAAAATGGGATTGATCCGAGCATCTTATAAATTAGCATTTCGCTCAGAGTATAGTTGAGATTTAGACTTCGCGCAGTCCGGCCATTATGTGATCTCAAATTCACTAGCATTGCGTCAATTTATTTTAAAATAACACTTTATAATTGCGCTCTCTGCGTAAATCTCTGTGATCTCCTGTGGTTAATTTACCAACTCATAATATGCTGAAAAAAGAAAGATACCAAGCCATCATCAATCACTTCCGGGAAAATATGCCCGTAGCCGAGACGGAACTTCAGTATGAAAATCCCTTTCAGCTCCTCTGTGCAGTGGTACTTTCAGCACAATGCACAGATAAGCGGATCAATATGGTGACTCCCGCTTTATTCGAAAAATTCCCAGAACCTGAGTTTTTGGCAGCTTCGAATTTTGACGAGCTATTTCCCTACATCAAGACCGTTTCATATCCGAATAATAAGACCAAGCATTTGTTGGGCTTGGGGAAAATGCTCGTGGAAGACTTTGGAAGTGAGGTTCCATCGACGGTTCCAGAGCTCATCAAACTTCCTGGAGTGGGTCGAAAAACTGCGAATGTAATTACTTCAGTCGTTTGGAATCAACCGAATATGGCTGTGGATACTCACGTATTTCGAGTTTCAAAAAGACTTGGCTTAGTCTCCCAAACTGCCAAAACTCCGCTTGACGTAGAGAAGCAGCTGATCCGGCATATTCCCAAGGAGTATGTACATATCGCGCATCATTGGCTGATTTTACATGGACGATATGTGTGTTTGGCACGTAGGCCAAAATGTGAAGAATGTACGTTGACGCATTTGTGTAGGTATTTTGAGAAAAATCAAGGAAAAATAACGAAGATCGAAACTGAAGGTTAATGTGCGGGATTCATCTGATTTGGGGTAAGGGAGCGAATGAAGAAGCAATCGAAAGTATGCTTCAACAAAGCATGCACCGAGGTCCAGATCAGCAAGGAAGTTTCAGCCCTTGGCCAGGACTTTGGATCGGAGTAAATCGCCTGAAAATCATTCATACAGGAGCAGAAGCTGATCAGCCTTTTATGGCTCCGGATGGTCGTTCATTACTCATTTGGAATGGCGAAATTTACAATTTTCAAGAGATCCGAAACTCTCTACTTAGAATGGGGATTTGCTTCATTACCCAATCGGATACTGAGGTCGTTTTACATGTACTTAGACTTTTTGGAGTCAAAGGCTTAGAGAAACTTCAAGGAATGTATGCTATTATTTACATTGATTTGATCGAAAAATCAGTTCTGGTAGCTCGTGATAGCAATGGAGAAAAGCCACTCTACTATGCCCAAAGCCCAGACGCCTTGATCATTTCCTCTGAATGTCGAAGTATTCAAAAGCTAAAATCATCGCAATTGGAAGTCAGACAGTTTGAAGCTTTTTACTATTGCAGAGCTCCTATGTTGGGGAATACGTTTTATAAAGGAATCCATGAATGGAAGCCTGCGAGGTTCACAAAGATTTTGAATCATTCTGCCTTTAGATGGGATACTATTTCAAACCAAATAAAGTCTCAAACAGAACCAACTTTTGCTGATTTCAAAGATTCTTTGAGTGAAACCATCCTAAGACAGTTTCACGCGGATGTGCCAGTAGGGATTCAACTCAGTGGAGGAGCTGATAGCTCACTGCTTTATGCTCTTTGGTACAAGGAATCTGGCAAGCCATTACCTTCATATACAATCCAATTGGAGCAAAAATGTAGAAAGAAGTATGCTGATGGAGACGCTGCTATTCGATTTGCAAAGCAATTCCCCTCACATCATCAGCTGGTGGAAATCGATCAAAAGGCCTTTTGGGAAAATTGGGAAGAGTATCTGGAAAGTGTGGATCAGCCAATCGGAGATTCGGCAGGTTTCCTGAATTGGATGATAGGAAAGGAGGCGAAGAAATCAGTGAAAGTGCTGGTCTCAGGAGCTGGAGCCGATGAGCTATGGGGAGGATATCAGCGGCATAAGGCTTTTGATATTTATCAGAAGAGAAAGGATTTACTGCTAAGATTTCAAGGGATTTTTGGGAAATTACCTCTGGGTAGAAGTTACCAAAAGTTCATTTCGGCAATTGATCCAACCCCTCAAAACACCTTTCTCAATTTCTCGGGATTGGATAACGTGCCCGCTGACCTGGCGCAGGATTACGAGAGAATTTTTGACAAAAATCTCCCTGAATACCAACAAATGCTGGATTTTGACCGACAGGTTTATTTAGTTCAGGACGTGCTGAAGATTCAGGATAATGCATTGATGGCTCACAGCATCGAGGGAAGATCGCCTTACCTGGATGCTTGCATGCTGGATTTATGGAGAAGTGTAAAAGATGAAAAGTTACTAAAAGGAAAGCCTTGGATTCGAAAATTTCTGAATGAGCTTGATTTATCATGGATTTCTGAGCGGAAGAAGATGGGCTTTGGGTTGCCACTTCAAGAATGGTTTGCTGAGAACGGTGAGTTTGCAAAACGAATATTCTCCTCTATTAAAATATTTGAAAAAACGCATGGAGAGTTTTTTCCAGCGGAAATGAGAAGGCTAGCGGCTAAGCCTGAACTTGGCACAAAACATCATTTTTTAACCCTCTACAATCTATTTCTTCTCGCAGAATGGGTGAAATTGCAGAAGCTATGAGGATAATCTACATTCATCAATATTTCAAAACCCCGACCGAAGGTGGAGCCGTGCGCTCTTATCACTTGGCGAAGGGATTGGTGGATGCCGGGCATGAAGTGGAAATGATCACTGGCGGCTCAATAAACGGCTACGATCAGCGCTGGATAGATGGGATCAAAGTGCATTACTTGCCTGTGGCTTACGATCAGAAATTTGGATTTTTAAAAAGGTCTTGGGCCTTTCTAAACTATGTCCGTCAAGCCAAAAAACTCATCAAAAAACTTCCCAGACCTGATTTACTGTATGTCACTTCTACGCCGCTTACTACCGGTTTGATTGGGCTATGGGCGAAAAAGAGCTTGGCTATTCCTTATATTTTTGAAGTTCGGGATCTCTGGCCACAGGCACCGATAGAAGTTGGAGCGATTAAGAATCCGGTGTTGAAAAGTAGTTTGAAAGGGCTGGAGAGAAAGATTTACCAACGTGCTATGGGTTTGGTGGCACTTTCTCCAGGAATCGCAGATCACCTGAGGAAGGTCACTCCAAACCAGAAAATTCATTTAATTCCAAATTTCTCAGATTTGGATAGGTTTTTCCCTATGGAGAAAAGCCAATTTTCCCTTCAAAAATATGGATTGCAAAACTCCTTGACCATTGCCTATACAGGAGCTTTGGGTAAAGTAAATGCGGTGGATGAACTGTTGACGCTTGCGGAATTGGCCAAAATCCGAGGTAAAAATTGGCAATTTCTCATTATGGGAGAAGGAAGCTACAAGTCAAAACTTCAGGATTTTGCTAGCGAAAAGTTACTCTCGAATGTCCGTTTTTTGCCCTTTGGGTCGAAAGATAAAGTAAATGAAGTGCTGGGTCTGGCGGATTTTTCCTGGATATCTTTTGCTCATTTGCCTGTTTTGAAAACCAACAGTCCGAATAAATTTTTTGATGCTTTGGCAGCCGGGAAAGCTATTTTGGTCAATCACAAAGGATGGGTTTATGATCTGGTGAAGACTCATCAACTCGGAATTTCCTGTTTGCCATCGAAGGTAAATTCAGCTTTTGCGAAGCTAGAAGAAATAGAAAGTGCTCCGCATCAACTGGAAAAAATGGGAAATAACTCACGGAAGTTGGCGGAGCAATATTTCAGCAAAGAGCTTGCGATTTCCCGATTAAATCATGCAATTGGTCCAAAGAATTCCCCGCCAAATTCTGTAGGCAGGAAAGACATTTTGATGGCATAAACAGCTTTTTAGCCAGTTTTTTTGCTTGACAAATCCAGTCAGAACTTCTTGTTTTTTCCTATTTTAAATTCACACCTTGCCCGTTTTTTACAGGTAATAACCTTATAGATAACATGCTAAATGCTGCTTTATTTAAAAAAAAATCAAATTTTTCAAAACCATTTGGAGGTTAGTTGGTTCCATTAGTCCAACTTAATTCTTAACCAAAAACCAACTAACATGAATTCAATGAAAATTAAAGTATGGCGATATTTATCGCTTTCACTTGCAGTAGTAGGCACGATGGCATTCTCTTCGTGCGATGATGACGACGACGATATGGTTCCCGAACCAGATGATATCGTTGATGTAGTAGTAGAAAATCCAAATTTTTCTATTTTGGAATCTGCGGTAATAACCGCCGGATTGGATGATGATTTGAGCGGAACAGGTCCTTTTACAGTTTTCGCCCCTACAGACGCTGCTTTTGGAGATTTTATTTCTGATAATGGCCTAACAGCTGATGCATTGTTAAGTAGTGCAGATTTGGCAGATATATTAAGCTATCATGTTGTATCCGGAAATGTAACTTCAGCAGATGTTGAGGCCGGGCCAGTGACAAGTTTGACAGGTGATATGTTTTACGTGAGCGTGGATCCAGATGGAGGTATTTGGATTAACGGTAATACTATGATTACAGCTGTAGATGAGATGGCTAGCAACGGAGTGATCCATACGCTGGATTATGTAATCACAGCTCCTACGCAAAGTATCGCTGAAATTGCAGTGGCAAGTACTACCGCTGCTACACCGGAATTTACCCAATTGGTAGCAGCACTTACACGAGCTGGTTTAGTAGATGCAGTGAGTGGTGGAATGGATGATAATTTGACAGTTTTTGCCCCTACTGATGCAGCTTTCCAAGATCTGTACGATGCCTTAGGCGTAAGTGGGGTTGATGAAATTGATATTGATCTTTTGACTGATGTGCTTACTTATCATGTCGTACCAGCTAGAGCTTTTTCTCAGGATCTAAGAGATGGAGCAGAGCTTCCTACATTATTGGAAGGTCAAAATCTGACTGTGGATCTTCCTGGACTTACGATCAATGAAAGCAGCCTTGTTCCAAGTATGTTAAATATACATGCGACTAATGGAGTAATTCACGTGATTGATCAAGTGATATTGCCAGAATAAATTAGATTGGTTGAAGTGGGAAAGCGAGTCTGGGTATCTAGGCTCGCTTTTTTTAAGCCTAATTCTTGATCCTGAAGACTTTCGTAGAAAAATCACAGGTTTATTTTAGTTTAATCCCTGATACTTGCTAATCAGGAACTTAATTGTTTGCTTTTCTAGGTCTATAACCCGATTCTCTAAAAATTTTCTCGGCATCAGGTTCCGCCATCAATACGTCCAAAGGCACATCCTGATTGAATTGGTAATCATCCACAATATTCCAGCCCAACCACCTTCCCAATCTTCCTGGCGCTTTGGTACTAATGGCATCGGTAAATGGCGCTTCCCCTATGTATTTTCTGATCTCAAAGGGATTTGTTTCGTACAACAATTCATTTTCCACGAAGTGGGACCATATAAATTCTTCATTGTCAAAACTCTCAGAAATAGCCTCAGGCGTGTATCCGATGATGTATTGATCTGAAGTGCAGGGCATGATTGCCTTGGTGAAGTGATAGGTTTTCCCATAATAAATCATCTCAGCAAGCAATCTATTATCCTGTGGATTAGTTACGTTAAAACGAGCCGAGATAGCCATCACGATCATTGGGACTATGTACGGGCGATCGTAGCGCTCAGCCATGTAGCGTGGTAGTTCGGGCTGGAAAGTATGGGAAGGAGGCAAGAAATAATCTAGTCCAATCACAATCACATCATCTGTCACAATCAAGTCGGAATTGAAACCAGAAGTGAAGGTGTAAACCTTTGGAATCTGAAATTGAGGAAAGTAATATTTGATTGCTTTGAAGGCATTTTCTAGATCCTGTTCCACATCAGAAAAATCACTGAATACTGCTTGCACTGAGTCATACAGAACTCGCATAGATGAGTCTTGATGAATCGCCAAAAGTTCCGAGGCTAAGGTATCAGGGCTAGGATAAAGGTCCATTTGCAAGTATTCCTTGGTGAATTCAGGATGTTCCTCAAATAGAAACTTAAAGTCATCAGCAGATTTTGCATTAAAAAAATCCTGTTCCAATCGTGTGATGTTGACTGTTAGGTCTTGATCTAAAATAGCTGAGGAAAGCTCACAGCTTTCTTCCTTTTTGCCGCAGGCGAAAGCTAAAATCAGTAGAAAAGAAAAGTATAAGTATCGGGAACCGGAAATGCGCATGAATGATTTTTTTTTCAAAAATAAGAATTGGAATGGTAACAGGCTCAACGAAGTCCTGCATTCATATATTTGGGAATTAAACCTAAAATTTTGGGCGCTGAGATCTAGTGTCAAAAAAGTTTAAAAGAATTAGTTCTAATTGGCTAAATCTATAAAAGAGGCGATTATGCTTGGTGATCAAAAAGCCAAAAATTCCTAATTCAAAGCTTTCAATCGTCCCCATTTCAGGGTTGGCCTTGAGAAGGTCTATTACATTGAAAGTTCTTAAAATAAAATTTCTAGTTGTCTTTTCCCCAAATTCATACTCTAGATAATTAGTAATTCTTCTAAAGCTATTACTTGCTCTTTTCGTCCATACTATTTCTCGAGCCATTTGGAGTATTCATTATAGAGCTGCTCGTGTTTAACCAAATTGTCGTTATTATGACTTTCAATATAGCTAAGTAAAAGTTCTGATTTTTCATGGTTAGTTAGTCCTTGCATCAAACTCCCATCTTTCTTCTTGGTCAAATGAAGAAATAACTCAAAGTACGAGGCAATTAGATTCTCATCTTCTATTTCTTCAATTAGCTTATGAAACTCTTCTTTAACGGTTGTCATACTAGTGTTCATTAGAAACTAAATATATGAAAATGAATTGATTGCTTTCACTGCCAACTCTGCAATAAATAAATTCCGGAACCTTAAATTATCTCTGAAAAAGATAAGCTCAAATCCCAAATTTTTGAAAATCTCAAATTTCGTACCTCTAATCTCAAATTATTTCCCCCTAACAGCTTTCAGGATCAAATCATACACATCAGTAGGTTGAATGGCTTCTGAATTAAGTAAACTTTTGTCCTGGGAAACCAGGAGAGGCTTATCAGAATCATCTTCACTCAATCGTCCGTGAGCACCTTTTACCAAAGTTGCATCCAACGGAATGACGTCCATCAAGTACCGGAAGCCTAGTTTTTTCTTCAACACTTTTGAGCCTACAGTAAGCATAGGAATTTTGATTTCTGGATTCAAAATCAGCTCTACTGGATCGTAACCTGGCTTTTTGTGGATATCTACGCAACGGGCGTAATCCGGAGCTTTTGCATCATCCAGCCAGAAATAATAAGTAAACCAAGATTCCTTATCTGCCATCACCACCAAATCTCCAGAACGCTCATGATCGAGATGATGCTTCTTTTTACCTTCTTCATCCAGAACCAATTCTACCCCGGGAGTTTCTTCCAGTAGCTTTTTCACCTGAGGCAATAAGCTTAGATCATTCACATGGACATGAGCTACTTGGTGATCCGCCACGGCAAAGACTTTAGAGGTTCCTGCATCTAATGTCTCTAACCCCCGCTCATCTTTAACCTGAATCCAACCTTGATTTCTGAAAATTCTATTCAAATGAACTGGTTTAGTCACCGTGGTGATCGCGTACTCTGACAGCAAAATCACTTGAGTTCCTTGGTTTTCAAAGTAGGAGATAAGATCCTCTGCAAGCTCATCTACTTCTTTCAGGTACTTTCCGATTTTGTCAAAATCAATCCCATATTTCTGAAGTGAGTAATCCAAATGCGGGATGTAGATTAGGTTCAATGTTGGATAGTGCCACTCGTCCACCTTCTTGGAAGCTTCTGCAATCCATTTACTAGATTCTATGTTCGCGTTTGGTCCCCAAAAAGAGAAAAGGGGAAATTGTCCTAATTCTTTCTGAAGTCTATCCCGTAATTCCATGGGCTGGCTATGGCAATCAGGTTCTTTGCGTCCATCTGCCAAATAAAGAGGTCGTGGAGTCACAGCAAAGTCAACACTGGAGTACATGTTGTACCACCAGAACATATTGGCTACAGTGAAATCAGGATTCTCTTTCTTTAGAGTTTCCCAGATCTTTGGCGATTGTACCAATTTGTTGGACTGTCTCCAAAACTTGATTTCGCACTCGTCTTGGAAATACCAGCCATTTCCAACAATCCCATTCTCATTTGGCATTTTGCCAGTGAGGTAAACGGACTGCGCGGAGCAAGTCACCGCAGGCAAAACAGGTTCTACCACTGCACGCTTGCCTTTTTCTATCCACTTTTTCAAAAATGGTGTATGCTCTCCAATTACTCTAGGCGAAAGTGCTACTATATCTAAGACGACTGTCTTTTTCATTTTAATTTAATTTTTCGATCACCCAAGCCAACTCTCTTGAGATGGATTCGCCTAGGCTTAGGCGTGTATCTTCTGGCAAAACTTCCCAAGTATAAGTTTCTACCTCCAAGTGATTTGTCAAAGAAGGATTTTTTAAAATTTCATTGAGTACAATTGAAATTTGATCCTGTGTAGAGGCTAGAGCCCCATAATTATCTAAAAAGACGGGTACATGGAAATGAATTCTCCATTCTTCTTCCTCAGTTTGGTCTAATATTTTAAGTGCTTCTGGTAAGTCAGAGTAAGAATTCAACGTTCCGTCTTTCCTTTTAGCAACAACTTGATGCAGGTAGGTCGATTCCTCAAAAGGAAGGAGGTTCACCTTAAGTAAATCTCTAGCTGCTGGCTCATGTGGGATGAGCACTCTCAAGGCAGCAGAAATTTGAATTTTACCAATTTTAATTCCAGCCTTTTCAAATTTGGTAAAAGTGTCTGCCGGCTTTTCATAGACAATCGCGAAGTGGCAAACATCATAGCAAACTTGAATGTGTTCCTTCAAAACTTCCTCAGCTTGTTCTTCTGAAATGTCTAATTTCTCTGCAAGCCATGGTTTTCCAATTGGCAGCAACCAATCTGAAAATAGCCAAAGCATCTCATCGGAATTCTCTAAGATCCCGTCCGGCTCTGGCTCAATATCCAAGTGAAGAGACTTTCCAGTTTGCTTTTTGATTTCAGCTAACTCTGCTACAACCTCTAGTAAGTGTTTCGTTGCCACCTCCATTCCGGCATTCAGTTCAGTTTCACTTTTGAACCAATGTCTATAAGAAATAGGGGAAGTGGAGATACCACCGTCCATTCCCTCTGGCAACAGCTCTGCTAAAATCTTAAAAGATCTGATCGTATAATCTCGTCTGTCTTTGGTGGTCCAATCTGGAAAATGAACCTGATCCTTTACGGTAGTTCTGTGAAAATCTCCGTACGGAAAGCCATTCAGAGTGAAAACATAGGCGTTTTCAGATTCCAGCCATTTTTTAAATTCTGCCAGTTGCTCCGGTTTTTCAAGTAGGAGACTAGCTTCGTGAGAAAGTCTCAACCCAATGCCGAAAGGCTTATCAACCTCCAATCGCTCCTTTATTTCAGGGATATATTTTTTCAGGTTTTCAAAAGTGGCCTTCCAGCTTTCTCCTGGGTGAATATTGCTGCAGTAACTGAGGTGAAACCCTTTGATTTCCATGAATAAAGATGATTTTGTGCTGAATTAATTGGTGACCAATTTTTGTTTTTGGTTGTAACTTTTGAGTAAATCGATAGCCTGATGGATTAGCTCATGATCCATTTTATGAACTTCCTCGCCCTTGCCCAAAGCTTTTAAAAGCATGATAGTAAGTTGTCCTCCCAAATGCTCCTGAAATTCCTTTAATCCTTTGATGAGATGATCTCCAGCTAATTCTGGAGCAAAAAGCTCAAAGCCCAAGGTCTTAAATACAGCTATAATCCTGGATAGATCGTCTTCTGAAATCCATCCTTTCAAGTGAGAATAAGTAGAGTCCAAGGCAATTCCAATTGCCACGGCTTCACCATGACGAATTCTAAAATCACTTAAATGCTCAAGTTTATGCGCAGCCCAATGTCCAAAATCCAATGGGCGTGAGGAGCCAAATTCAAAGGGGTCCTTTCCAGAAATATGATCCAAGTGCATCTGAGCGCATCGGATAATCAACTCCTGCATTGGAGCCATTTCTCTTGCAGCCAAAGCCGGGGAATTATCCTCAATCCAAGTGAAAAAGCTCAAATCTTTGATTAAAGCTACTTTTATAGCTTCGGAAATTCCGGATCTCCAATCTCTATCGTCTAGGGTTTTGAGGAAATTGAAGTCATTCAGAACTGCATAAGGCGGAGTAAATGTCCCTAGGTAATTCTTTTTGCCGAAAAGGTTCACCGAGTTTTTCACGCCGACTGCTGAGTCATTTTGGGAAAGAACTGTAGTTGGTATTCTTATCAGGCGAATGCCTCGGTGGGAAATTGCTGCTGCAAACCCGACCATATCAATAACCGCTCCGCCGCCGATTACCGCGATATAAGAATGTCTGTCAATTCCATACAAATGGGTTGCCTCAACAATTTCTTCGTAGATAGCCTCGTCATTTTTAGAAGCTTCTCCGCCTACTACGACAATAGGATCAGATGCAATAGTAAATGACTTTGAATGGACATCTGAATAGGTTTTTAGTTGGCTGAGCAATTTTGGGTGAGCTTCGGCAACCCCTTTGTCCACTACGAATAGGACTTTGGACTTTCTTTCTTTCGAAAGAATATCTACAAATAATTTATTCTCAGGAGAAAAAATTTCTTCTGAAAAACAGACTTTATATTGGAAGGGTACTGAAAATGATTGTTCAATAATCGTATTCATAATCAACAGGGTACGGGCTTAAGTTGCTTGCTGGAATAAATACAATTCCGAGCTCCTTTTAGTTCTTGGTGTTAGGTGACAGCAAATTTCTTGGCTAGCCAAAGGGAAATTGGCAACAACATTAGCACAAATATTCCAATCTTCCATCCTGCGAAAGATGAGGCAATGGAAGCATTTACAATAATTAAGGAAATAACGGCAGCTTTTACTGATTTGCCTATGAGTTTTGGATTTTGGCTGCGAATAGCTTTGATCAAAGGCGGGAAAATCATGTAAGAAAGCAAAGCTAAGAATGGTAGCACTTGCCATGCAGCAGTGTTATGTAGAAAGGGCATTGCGGCTATTGCAACTATCACGATCACATACATGGATAATCCTCCGTAAAGCGCACTTCTATTTTTGCCATGCACTTCTCCGCGACTGATCATGGTAATGGCTGCTACAAAGATTAAAGGAAGAAATCCCAATGGCCAAAAAGAAGCTAAAATTTCTGGAACTACGCTAACCCCCAAGAGTAAATTTCCCGTTCGGCAAAGTCCCATATTGATAGGCCCGAAAAGATGCTGATGCTTCCCCCAGTAATCGTATAAAACGGCAAGCGCAGCGACGGCCAATGCTATTCCTGCGGAAATAAAATTCACCTGTGCTGCTGCTATTACTCCAACTACAAGTAATAAAAAAGACATCCAAGCCGCTGAAGATATGGACACTTTTCCGCTTGGAATGGGTCTTTCTGGCCTTTCCACAGCATCTAATTCAGCATCAAAGACGTCATTGAAAGCAACTCCACCAGCATACAATCCAATTGTACTCAATGAAAGCCAAGCTAAATTTATCAGAAACTCATTGCTTCCAGATCCCCAATCTGCTGCTATCAAAGCCCATGCTCCGGCAACTGCAAATCCTGCCCAGATATCGGCAATGGCAGTGACTACATTGGCAGGGCGGGTGAGTTGGAGGTAAGCAAAAATGCGGGATGATCCCATATTTAATTCTCTACAAAATCTGAAGAACCTTCTACTCTTGGTGTTTGTCCACCACGAAGAACTGAATTACCGCTCATCTTTTTGGTTTGGTCCAAAGGAGCTGCATTCAACCAATCCTGCTCATCCATTTGTCCACTTTGGCCAAAAGCAGTCAAAGCATTTTGGTAAGTGACAAGCTTAA
This sequence comes from Algoriphagus locisalis, assembly GCF_900116615.1. Lineage (GTDB taxonomy): Bacteria > Bacteroidota > Bacteroidia > Cytophagales > Cyclobacteriaceae > Algoriphagus > Algoriphagus locisalis. The sequence goes on along the minus strand of NZ_FPBF01000002.1, from coordinate 781,755 downwards.
TATGCTCTTCATTAATTCCTGATTTGCGCATTAGGTCAGCTGTTTTTGGCACAGCCAAAGGATCTGAAATCCCCCAATCCGCAGCGGAATTGACGATTATTCGCTCTGGTCCATAATGCTTCACGATTTCTACCATACGTTCAGAACCCATTTTGGTATGTGGATAAATAGTGAATCCTGCATAGTATCCACGGTCAAGGACTTCCTTTACGGTCTCCTCATTGTTATGATCTACGATTACCATTTTCGGGTCCAAGCCGTGCTCTTCCGACACATCCATACTACGAATCGTTCCTTTTCTTTTATCTCGGTGAGGCGTGTGGATAAGTACCGGTAGATCTACTTCTTTGGCCAGCTCTAACTGAAGCCTGTAGAATTTATCCTCAGCTTCGGTCTGATCATCATAGCCGATTTCACCGATTGCGACCACACCTTCTTTGCCCACATATAATGGCAAAAGTTCCATCACCTGTTCCGCCAAAGGCTCGTTGTTAGCTTCTTTAGAATTCAAACCCATCGTGCAGTAATGTACTATTCCGAATTGGCTGGCGCGAAAACGCTCCCAACCTACCAGCGTACTGAAGTAATCTTTGAAACTCCCTACTTCCGTTCTTGGCTGTCCTAGCCAAAATGCTGGTTCGATGACAGCTACAATTCCAGCTTTTTGCATGGCTTCATAGTCATCAGTTGTGCGAGATACGACGTGAATATGAGGATCTATATACATGGATTTTAAATTTTGTGAAAATGCGCAATAATGCCAAGAGCAATAATTTTCTAATGTTTTTGGTTGGAAGACCGAAGCGGCCTCAGTGCTAGTTTTTGACTTTCTCCTCTATCGCTTTTAATTCCAAATTGGCAGAAAGAGGATATACCTATTTGTCTAATACGAGAATGTAAAATTAGTGATTATACCCGAGTTTGCTGAAACTCCGAGCCGATGCTTTCCCAAGCAATAGCTTCCATATCAAGTGTAGCTACTTGATCGGGGTAAGATTCTAGTAATTGTGCTGCCTCATTGTATGCAGATTCTCTTAGTGTCAAGAGCGCAGCTTTCACTTGAAGATCATCTTCAGTTGCTAACGTTTTCTTCAGATCTTCCAAATACATTTCATTGACAAAAGGAGCTACCAGTCTCCAAATTTCGGGCATGACATCTCTTCCAGCAGCCCAGCGTTCATGTGCAAAATCACGCGCTATCGCAGCCAAAGCTGGATTTCTTCTCGCTTCCAATCCTTGTATTCTATAAAGCGGGCGCTGCATGAATATTGCTTTTAGCACTAGTTGGTTCCAATTGGCTTCCGGGAAGTACTTTGCCGGAAATGGGTTATTCAACGCAATCGCATCAAAGACAAGAGAGATATTGGTTCGCAAACCGTCAATAGCTCTAGGTATCAAATCCTCCTGAAAAGGCATCAGGGGCAAAGCTGCGAAAAGGGCCTGATGCTCATGCATGTCTGCAGTTTCAAAAAGCTGATTCATTGCAACAAACCATGCTTCTTTCTCCTGTGGATAACTGAGCATCAACACCGTACGTGCAGTCTGCAATTCATCCCAATGTTCGGGTTGAAAGCCTACTACCAGTTCATTTGCCTGCTCTTTCGAATCAGCTGAAATCGTGAGTTTATCTTTTTTGAAGAATCTGGAAGCTTGGCTGAAAGCTAGGAAAAACGTTGAAGGAGTGCGGTTAAAGGCAATTTTTTCTACCTGTTTCTCCAGCCAATCCAGTCCTTTTTGATTAGATGATTTTTCAAGCAATTGGGTGAGAAAGCTTGTCAATTGATTTTTCATGATCGAGATGCCGTTTAGGGCTTAGCGTCAACTTTACTTTGTTTTCATAAAATACGCTGAAATCTAGCAGAATATCCAGTTACAAAGTGCTCAGCGGTAGGAAAAAGTGCCCTACCTGACAAAAATCACTTTCTTATAAATTCGTCGGTCAATTATTCTGTTTTTCTGTAACTTGCTAGGCCTTTTGAAAAGAGATTTGCCCCTTTAGAAGTAGAACAGGGCATTTTTCCGCAGGTATTCATCCTCAATTTCAATTAGAAATGAGTTTCATTTTGTTGATTTTAAATTCTTTATGACTACTAATACCATCCTGCTTTCCATCTGTGGATTAGGCTGGATCATGACCTATATAGAAGCATTGAGGCTTGGCCATAGGGATAAGTCCTATGGAATTCCCTTTATAGCACTAGGTCTTAATTTTACTTGGGAACTCTACTATACTCTCCCAGGCTACTTTGAGTTTGGCACACATGTCTCTACCTATTTCAATGCCTTCTGGCTGTTGCTGGACTGCGGGATTTTGTACACGTACTTTACCTATGGGCCAAAAGAAGTAACTACCAGCAAACGTACTTTTTACCTTCAGGCAATTCTGTACCTAATAGGTTGCCTGATCTTGCAGCATTTTGTTTTCCAATGGGTTGGAATAGTCCTTGGAGCCCTTTATATGGGATTTCTTCAGTGTATTTTGATGTCCATCCTGTTTATCCGCATGTATTATCGAAGACCTGGTTTGCAGGGGCAATCCTTGATTCTGGCGATTGCAAAATTTATAGGGACGCTCCCTCTGACCATCATGTTTGGGATCCTTGGCTCAAAGACAGGAGGAGGAGTTCACGAGCCTGTTTTGTACATAGGTTCGGTGATTTTTATATTAGATGTGACTTACATTTATTTGGTGGCCAAAAGGATGATGCGTCTGAAGGAAGCAAGGTGAAACATTAACTTTACTTAGTCCTGGTCTGTGTCACCACAGACCAGAATAGGGCATACGAGTGTCCTCTGAGGATCCTCCGCTGCGGCAACAGTCCACGACTCCTTACTCATCTAAAATCGTCATCACCCCCCAATCGCAATCATACTTCGATTATCAGAATGAAGCGCAGGGTCGGATAATTTTTCCATACTATCCAATCCGGCACGGACGGCTTTTTTGTTGAGGATAGACTCCAAAATCAGGTTTTTAGCCAAAAATACGTCGAATAGAGCCTATATTCGTCGCAAAAAATAAGGTGAATATCTTCAAGTTGTCCCGAAATGGCCATATATTCATAGCATATTATGCCGCGATTAAAGCCTTACATACATCAGAAACAGCAATGGCCAATCTTCACTTGGGAAATCACTTCCTTAATTAAACCTCTCAGCGAGGTCAGAAATCTCCAAGGAAGGCTAATTGGAAAAATGGAATCTCTTGGCTTTGAACTCCAGAACGAAGCACAACTTGATGCCTTTTCCCTTGATGTCATTAAGTCTTCAGAGATTGAAGGCGAAATTTTATCTCTTGATCAGGTACGCTCGTCCATTGCCCGCAAACTAGGGATGGAAATCGCAGGATCAATAGAATCTGATAGAGACGTGGACGGTATGGTTGATATGATGGTTGATGCTACGAAAAATTGCTTTGCCCCATTAACCCAAGAACGACTATTTGATTGGCACGCAGCATTATTTCCCACTGGACGCAGTGGTATGTACAAACTTAGAGTCGCTGATTGGAGAAATGACACTACTGGTCCGATGCAAGTTGTTTCAGGTGCATTAGGAAAAGAAAAGATTCATTTTGAAGCGCCTGCCTCTGAGCTTATTCCAGAAGAAATTAACCGATTCTTAGTTTGGTATAATCAGAACCAAGAATTAGACCTGGTTTTAAAAGCAGCCATAGCACACCTTTGGTTTGTGACCATTCACCCATTTGAAGATGGTAATGGACGAATCACTAGGGCATTGACGGATATGTTATTAGCTCAATCTGATCAAAGTACCCAGAGATTTTATAGCATGTCTGCCCAGATCAGGAAAGAAAGAAAGCAGTACTACGAGATCTTAGAGAAAACCCAACAAGGAAATTTAGATATAACTCAGTGGATGCTCTGGTTTTTAAATTGTCTTTCTGGAGCTTTAAAATCAACCAATTCCACATTGACAACGGTTTTGATCAAAGCCAACTTCTGGAAAGAACATGCTAAAACAATTCTGAATGCACGCCAGCAGAAAATGTTGAATATGCTTCTCGACGGATTTGAGGGGAAATTAACTTCCTCCAAATGGGCGAAAATCACAAAATGCTCCAAAGACACAGCCGTCAGGGATATCAATGATTTAATAGAAAAAGGAATTCTACAAAAGGAGGTGGCCGGTGGCAGAAGCACTAATTATGAGTTGATAATGTAGAAACCCCTTTCTCGAATCTCGATTTATTGATCTTTGGATTTCCAATTCACCTCTTTCATCTTAAATTAGCTGACCGAAATTCTTAATTTAGTCTTGATGTTTCCCTAAGACCTGTGGATATTGGAAATATTCAAGCAATTGGCTTCGGAAGTTACGTATATAAAAATGTTGGGCTTCATGCTAAAACTTAGGAGTAAATGAAATCACTAATTATCATATCACTAATTCTAACTATCTGTTTTCCGGGATTTTGCCAGAATTCAGAGCCAGCATATGGAATAGGAATGACGAGTGGTGAGAATCTTGCTTGGTTGACTTCATTAAAAGACACAACTAAACAAGTCCAACTAACGATGATACAAAATCGGTTCTTTAAACCGACTCGACCAATGATGAAATCGGACAATGAGGATTTGCCTGTTATGGTTGTAGATGGAATTCCAATTAGCCTTGACATCAATGAAGGAGTAAGAAATTTTCTAGCAAATGAACTCATAGCAGACAATGTGGAAATAGAAGTGCTCGACAAGGAACCAGAGGAACTTTATGCGAATAAAAGATGGACTGGACTAATTTTATTGAACATTACAAATAATAAAACAAGGAAGAAGATGTATAAGAACAAATGAGTAGTCAGACAATTTCATGGATTTTATTGTCAACTGCATTTGCGAGTGAATAGCAAGCAGCGAACTTTGAATCAATATTCCAAATAGCAGATGGAATTAACCAATCCGTTCCAACTCATAAAGAAATTCAAACTGCTTTGGGATGGCTAACAAAAAACGGGCTTGTGGAAAAGCCAGGTAAAAAGTATCAACTCACGAACTCTAGAACTGAATTTCTCAGGAAAGCCTAATCTCGATCGAACAACATAATCCTGAACATTTGGGACTAACTGACTAAAGAAATTGAAAACACGAAAGCCCAACAAATGCTATGAATGAATGGGGTTTTATCGCTCGGGATACTTTCGTGAGGATAAGAAAGTCCTCCATAATTTTTAAACTTTAATCAAGGCGTGGCTATGCGCGAGACGAGAGGTTAGTGCTTTCTAATCCCCACTCATCATAGCTGTGCGTCACCCCCCAATCGCAATCATACTTCGATTATCAGAATGAAGTGCTGGGTCGGATAATTTCTCCATACTGTCCATTCCTGCTCGCACTGCTTTTTTATTGAGAATGGATTCCAAAATTAAGTTTTCCACATTTTCACCGGCCCGCATTGCAGCAAGCAAATCGGTTTCCTGATTGGAAAAAAGACAGTTTTTAATGCGACCATTGGCTGTCAGACGGATCCGGTTACAGGTACCGCAGAATGGATTGGTTACGGAAGATATAATTCCAAAGTCACCTTTATAGCCTTGAACCTTAAATTTTCGGGCAGTGAAATTAGCTTCATCCGGTAGGGACAAAATTCGATCAACTCCGTAATGAGCCCCCAGATGATTTAGCACTTCCTTCTCGGAAACCATCTTAGATCTGTCCCAGCTATTTCCGTCAAAAGGCATGAATTCTATAAAACGAACCGAGACCTTGTAGTCTTTGGTCATATTTACTAGGTCCACCAATTCATCGTCATTTACTCCTTTGATTAGGACAGCGTTGATTTTCAGATCGAAATCATTGTCATGTAGTAGCTCAAAATTATCCAGTGTTTTCTGAAAGCCTGTTCTTCTTGTCAGTTCCTGAAAGCGGGATTCTTTCAGCGTATCTAAGCTGAAATTGATCTTTTTAATTCCAAGCTTTTGAAAGTTATCCACATTCCTATCGACGAGCAAACCGTTGGTAGTCAGAGATATTTCCACTGGCATTTTTGAAAGTCCTTCTAGAATGACTCCTATGTCTTTGCGAAGCAGAGGTTCCCCTCCAGTGAGACGGATTTTATTCACTCCCAAGCCCACAAAAATTCTGGCAAACTCCAGCACTTCTTCCGCGCTCATCAGGTGAGCTTTTGGGCTTAATGGGATTCCTTCAGCGGGCATGCAGTAGCTACAGCGCAGATTGCACTTCTCGATAAGCGAAATCCTCAAGTAATTGTGGACACGCCCAAATCGATCTTTTAGCTCCTGAATATTACCCGATTGGGTCATGATTGGCTCCTTTTAATATTTTAAATACATGCAATACATGCGGGAAAACCGCATCCATTGATTCCTTCGCTCCATTAGTTGATCCCGGCAAAGCCAAAACTATACTGTCACCAATTGTTCCTGCCACAGATCTGGAAAGCATCGCAAATGGCATAATCTTCTGTCCATAACTGCGAATGGCTTCTTCCACGCCAGGAATCCTTCGCTCCAATATCGGCTCCAAGGCTTCAGGAGTAACGTCTCTTTGAGAAAGGCCAGTTCCACCGGTGAAAATCACCAGTTGGTTCTTCTCCGTAAGTTCGAAAGTCCTCGCTCTAATCAGCTCCAATTCATCCGGAATCACTTCATAGGAAGTCACTTCTACTCCATGTGATTTCAACTTATCCATAATCACTTTTCCAGCTTTATCTTCTTTGATTCCTTTGGAAATAGAATCTGAACAAACAACCACAGCCGCTTGGATGAGTTTCGGGTTTTTGTCTTTGAAACTGGATTTCCCACCAGTCTTCTCTACCAACCCGATTTCCCGGATTACAATTCCCTTATCAATCGGCTTCAGCATGTCATACATCGTCAGCGCAATCACTGAAGCTCCATGCATGGCTTCTACTTCCACTCCAGTTTTATACACCGTTTTCACAGTGATGTAAATCCTTATTTCCAGGCCATCAATTTCATATTCCACGGCAGTGTATTCCACAGGAAGAGGATGACAATCCGGAATGGTAATGTGGGTATTTTTCACTGCGAAAAGTCCGGCCACCTTCGCCATTTCGAACACATTGCCCTTTGGCACCCGATTTTCCACCACTGCAGCGATCGTCTCTTCCGAACTAACATGTACAATCGCCTGAGCTTTTGCCGTACGAAGTGTGGTTACTTTATGTGTGATATCTACCATTTCTAATTTTAATCTCTACTCTTGTTAGTCTAAACTATGACCCTTCGAGTGTCAGTCCGAGCGGAGTCGAGGACAATAATATTACTTGCTTTAAAATAGACTTCGACTTCGCTCAGTCCGACACCGCCATCACTCTTTTGTCAATTTTTCTTACTCAGGATGACACTTGACTCAGTCTCTACCAATCTATTCAATCCCCTTTCAGAATTCAGACTTTAGGCTTCTAAATTTCTCAACTATTTACTTTCCATTGATGGTCGGCATTGTCCAGAATCTCCTTCCCGAAAATTGGGACATGCTCTTTTACTTGATTCACTAGCCATTCTGTAGCCTCATAAACTTGCTTTCTTCTCGGTGACGAAACGAAGACGAAAATGCAAATCTCTCCAACGCCCACTTTTCCCAGACTATGGTAAATGTGTAGGCAAGTCAGGTTAAATTTTTCGAAAGCTGCTTCTCGGATTTCATGAAGCTTTTCATTCGCCATTTCCTCATACGTCGTGTATTCTATGGCTACGACTTTATTATCACCAACTTCATCTGCTCGTACCTGACCCAGGAAAATATTATGTGCGCCAATGCTATGTTTGCCTTGATGCTTCGCAATGGAATCTGCTATAAATTCAGGGGAGATAGCTCCCTCAAGAAATACTTTTTTCATTTATTGTTTTTAGGTTTACAAGAGAAAATCCCCCTTGCCCCCTTTTTAAAGGGGGAATTACCAAATTTGAACCTCAACCCTTTATATAAGTAGTTTTTAGATATATCATTCCTTTTCTATCCTATTGGTTTCTGTTTCAAGTAGCAGGTCTTGTGCTCCGCCGCGAATCAACTTCAACTTCTCAAATCCCTTTTGGGATAGTAAATCAGCTGCCTTTCTACTTCGGACTCCAGATTGGCAAAAGATTCTAAATTCTGCACTTTTATCCAAGCTTCCCAATTCCTTTTCCAAAATGGAAAGCGGAATCTGTTGAACATTTTCTAGATTCACTTGGGGCATTTCACCTTGCTCTCGCACATCCAACAAAACTGACTCACCCAAAAGAGCTTCCTCCGCAGTAATCAACTTAAATGAAGCAGAAATATGCCGCTTTTCTGACTTGGGTGCATTACCAAATTCAAATACTTGCTGGGTATTGTTCAGTAAATTGTAGATCAGAAGTTTGCCGGAAAGCACTTCTCCGATTCCCAAAATGATTTTCATCGCCTCATTTGCCTGAAGCATTCCAATCAAACCAACCGTCGTACCCAGTACTCCAGCCTCGGCACAATTCGGTGCAGATTTATTTTCCTCGGGGAAAATATCCCGGTAAGTCGGACCACCTTCGTAATTGAAAACGGATACCTGTCCTTGAAATTGGTGGATAGATCCATAGACGAAAGGTTTGCCGCAGGCAACACATGTATCGTCGATGACATAGCGGATAAACAGATTATCTGTAGCATCTATGATCAGGTCAAAGTCAGAAAAGATTTCAGGTGCATTTTTTGCAGTCAAAAACTCCTCATACACCAGAACTTCTAGGCCAGGGTTTTTTTTGATAATAGCATCTGCCGCCTCTTTGACTTTGTAAAGACCGATCTGCTCCGAAGCGTACAAGACTTGCCGGTGAAGGTTGGACTCTTCAATTTTATCTCCATCAATGATTCCGATTTTTCCTATTCCAGCAGCGGCTAAATATGGCAAGATAACACAGCCCAAACCTCCAGCTCCCACGACCAGCACACGACTGGATTTTAGCTTTTGCTGACCGGAAGTCCCGATTCCGGGAAGAATTATTTGACGCTGGAATCTTTCCATTTCAACCTCCTGCAAATGGTGGAAGAAGCGCAACTTCGTCTGAATCTGAAATAGTCAAAACTTGCTGCTTTGGTATGATTTTACGATTAACGGCAACCTGAAACTGGAATTTTCTAATGTCATATTTGGAATCTAGCAAATTCAATAGCTCCTCCAAACTCATAGATTTCTGGTCTAGTGTTTCAGAGTCACTTTGAGTGGCTTCGGCAATATTTCCAAAATAGTTTACTGTAATCATAGCTTCAAGTTAATACAGATCGCTGGGATTAATTACTAAACGGCAAGGTATTCAGGTTTTGAAAAATAAATTCGTCTTCCAAAACCCAATCTTCCTGGAGTTGTTTTTTCACTCTTGCCAGATGCACCACTTCGCCAATCACAATCACTGCGGGTGCTTTTATTCCTTGATTCTGACTGATTTCTACTATATTTTGAATGGTTCCCACCACTTCCTTTTGGGCTGATTTTGTTCCATCTTGGATGATTGCTACAGGCAAATCAGCTTTACCCACGCTGGTATAGATAGCGGCGATCTCAGCGATCTTGCTCATGCCCATTAATACCACTACGGTAGCAGATGATTGGGCTGCCAAAGTCAGATCTTTTGAAAGTTCTCTCTCACTTGTGGTGCCTGTAATTACCCAGAAACTTTCCGCTATTCCTCTACTGGTTACAGGAATTCCTACCGAAGCAGGAACTGCCACACTGGAAGAAATACCTGGGATCACTTCTACTTCTATACCATTTTCCAAAGCATAAATTTCCTCCTCTTTTCCTCTACCAAACACAAAAGGATCTCCGCCTTTAACGCGTACTACGTGGCCAAATTCCATGGCATAATCCGCAATCAGCTCATTGATTTCGTCCTGCGTATGACTGTGATTCCCCTTTCGTTTACCTACGAAAACTAGCAAAGCACGATTCGCATGAGCCAGAATATCCTCATTTACTAAGGAATCATAGAGTACCACATCTGCATTGTTCAGCGCATTTACTGCTTTCAAAGTAAGTAGTTCCGGGTCGCCAGGACCTGCACCTAGGAGAGTGAGTTTCGGTGATTTTCCAGTGAGTGTTGTCATTGGTCAAGTAGGTTGAGTGAGAGTAATTCGGCTTTACTATTTACATTTTGAACATGAGCCTTTTCATCAGAATTGATAATGATTTTCTGATGAGAGATCATATTCACCAGCGGGCAAAGTTTCAATTTATCAGCTGAAATGGCATCAGCGAAGGTTTTTACTGCAGTCTTTTTATATATGCCTATTAAGGGATAATCATTCTTTCCATCGCTGACAAAGGTGACGTGTGAATCATTTACGCTTGATTCCTCTGCGATTTTGCTTAACAATGCTGTATTAATCTTTGGAATATCGCAGCTTAGAATCAAATTCTGCTCAGTACTGCTGTGCTCTAAAGCAGTATATATCCCTCCAACTGGCCCTTTTTCTGCATAAATGTCCTCAATCATTGGCAGGCCCACTAAGCTGTAATCACCATTGCTGGTCACCAGAATAATATTGGAAGTAATGGGCATAATCGCCTCAATAATCCAGCGGATAAAAGGCTTGCCTTTGTAAAGGACCAAACCTTTCTCTTCTTGCATACGAACGCTTTTTCCTCCACAGAGGACATAGGCCGAAATATCTTGAGTACAAGTGCTTGGTGTCGCATTCATCTTAGTTTCTGTTTACTGCCAAGAATTGAACGGTTTCACCTGCTTCCAAAACTTCCAAATTCTCAGGAATCAATACCAGCGCATTTCCCAAAGCATAAGAAATCAACATGCTAGAGGCCTGTTTTGGATAAATTTCTACCTCACCATTTTTTTCTGTTCCGAGGATGAAAAGGGTCTTTCCAAACTTGTTAAACGTGCGATGCTTCAGAACTCCGGTCTGGAAATTTAAGTCAACATCAGGATTTCCTGACATGATTTTCAGAGCTGATAGTGCATAAATCAGAAAACAAGTCAAGGATGAGGCGGGATTTCCAGGTAATGCGAAAACCAGTTTACCGCCCTTTTTTCCAAACCAAAGAGGTTTACCTGGCTTCTGATTCACTTTGTAGAAAATCTCCTGAACTCCATTGGCCTGCAATGCTTCATTGACGAAGTCATAGTCACCAACAGAAATACCGCCAGAGATCAGCAGCACATCAGCCTCTAGACCTTGCGCAACAGACTTTTTGGTAGCTTCCAAATCATCGGCAACTTTTAAAATCTGCACTGAATCAAATCCTCTTGATTTCAGTGCAGATTCCAGCATGATCGCATTGCTCTCATAGATGCATCCGGGCTTCAGGGGACTACCAGCCTCCTGAAGTTCATTTCCGGTTACGATAAGGGTAATTTTGGGTTTGTTAAAGACTAAAACCTCAGAGATTCCAAATCCAGCCAAAAAGCCGATTATGGATTCAGTGATCTTTGTCCCAGCTGGGAGCAATTGTTCACCAACCTGTACTTGTTCGCCGATTGCCCGCACATTCGTAGTCTTTTCAGGCATTTTCTGAATGGAAATTTTCTCTCCGTTTACCTCAACATGCTCTTGCATGATGACTGTATCTGCCTGATCAGGAACGCGCGCACCTGTAAAGATTCTCACAGCCTGATTATCCTGCAGATCAAATTCCAGAGCATCACCGGCCTTGCATTCTCCGATGACCTCCAGCTCATAGATTTCTCCACATCGAAAAGCATAACCATCCATTGCAGACTGCCTGAATGATGGTGAGCTTATGGGAGCTACCTGCTCTTCCACCAAAAAACATCCATAAGAATCCCTGAGTGGAATTTCGACTTTTGGTAATTGGCTCGTGTGAGTTTTAATTAATGCTAAAGCTTCAGAAACTGAAATCATCTTGTATTCTAATCTTGGCTAAACTTATAAAAAATTACGTATAAATACTTACTTTTCTAAGTATTTATTTGATTCAGGAAGCATTTTCATTTTCAAAACCACTTTCTACAATGAAGCTCAGGTAATTTTTGCGCAAAAAAAAACGCTAATCAAAGCGTTTTTACTAGTGTCAGAATTTGGATTACCAGCTACCGCCAGCTCCACCGCCGCCGAAGCCACCGCCTCCAAAACCTCCGAAGCCTCCTCCGCCACCGCCACCGCCACCAAATCCGCCACCGCCGCCGAAGCCGCCAGAAGATCTGCCGCCGCCGCCAAGCATATTGGCCAGCATGATGGTGGTCCAGAGATCTACTCCTCCGCTTCTTCCTCCCATGTGGTTGTTGTTGTCATTTCTGTTTTTGAGAAGTGGGAGAATGATGAAAATGAAGATCAAGAAAAGGATCATAAAAATGGCCCCTCCGGAGTTTCCTTTTGACTCCAAATCCTCTGCCTTGTATTCACCGGAAGCCAGTTTGAAAATCATATCAGTTGCTTCATTCAGTCCTTGGAAATAGGCTTCACGACGGAAATTGGGGAGAATCAGATTCTCTACGATCCGTTTTGCCAAAGCATCAGGAACTGCACCTTCCATACCATACCCTGTCGCAATAAAGACTTTGCGGTCTTCCATAGCGGCAAGAATCAATATGCCGTTGTTATTATCAGCACCACCTATTTTCCAAGACTGAGCCAGTCGGATGGCATAGTCAGCGATATCATATTGTCCTACAGATCGCATCATTACGATAGCAATCTGGGTGGAGGTGCTGTCATTGTAAGCAACCAACTTACTTTCCAATTGTGCTAGTTCAGCTGTGGAAAGGGTATTGGTAAAGTCATTCACCAGCTTTGGTGGATTGGGCACAGGGGGAAAGTCCTGAGCCTGAAGGCCAATGACGAAAAACAGGAGAATAAATGGTATTGGTAGGATCTTATGACCCAAAAGAAATCTCATCAGGAAGTTCGTTTATGTCTGAATCACCCTGATACGGGAAATGCTGTCCAAGTTGCTCGCCAGCCTTGTGGATGCCGTCGATCAGACCTTGTGTAAATTGACCTTGCTTGAATAAGTCGGTCATGTGTTCTTTTATTTTCTCCCAGAAATCTTCCGGGACTACCTCGTTGATGCCCTTGTCGCCGAGTATCGCAAAACGGTGATCGACTACTGCGAGGTAAAATAAAACCCCGTTTCGATCTTTGGTCTGATGCATTTTCAGCGTATCAAACACTTTCACCGCACGATCTAGGACATCTCCTTTGCAGCGACTTTCTATGTGAACTTGAATTTCTCCAGAGGTGGAAACTTCAGCAGACCGGATCGCATTGACGATAGCTTCCCGGTCTGCTTTTGAGAATAATTTCTCAGCCATAATGGTAGTTTTTAAAACTGAACAGTAGGTGCATTTTCGGCTCCTGCGGATGCCTCGAAGTAGCCTTTCTGCTCAAATCCGTACCAACCCGCAAAGATATTGTTTGGGAAGGTGCGGAGATTGGAATTGTAATCCTGTACAGACTGGTTGAAATTACGTCTGGCTACGGCGATTCTGTTTTCTGTGCCTTCCAGCTGAGCCTGTAGCTCAAGGAAGTTTTGGTTTGCTTTTAATTCAGGATAGCGCTCCACACTTACCAATAATCTGCCTAATGCACCGGAAAGATTGTCCTGAGCGCCTTGGAATTCGGCTAGTTTTTCAGGAGTAAGGTTTGATGCATCCACGTTTACAGAAGTAGCTTTTGCCCTTGCTTCGATCACGCCTGTCAAGGTTTCCTGCTCAAAATCCGCATAGCCTTTCACTGTATTTACCAAGTTAGGTATTAGGTCAGAGCGGCGTTGATATTGGGTCTCTACCTCAGCCCACTGTCCATTGATCACTTCTTCTTTTTGGACAAAAGTGTTATACGTTCCAACTGCTTTGGTGTAAATAAAAATACCAAGCACCAGAAGGATGCCAATAGGAATTAAGAATTTTTTCATGTGTTTAGAATTTGATTTTTAAAGGTCACAACCTGTCCCGTGACGAAGGATACGGGATGGAATCTCGCAGTGAGTATAATCATGCCAATGTGTGACTTTTTAGTCATGCTCGATTTCATCTGTTTATAATTGTTTTATTACAACTTGAATACTCACGTATTTTGGAATAGGAGGTTTGATTATTCAGCCTTCCTTCGTTCAAAATTACCGCTTTTATCTGAACGCAAGAAATTACTTCCTTAAATCTGCTGTTTAAGGATTAGTGTGAATTTGAGATCTGTGTATTTGCTGACATCATCTCCATCATACCTACGGACCTCCAATTCGATTTTCTTTCCAGGATCGGATCTAAGTAACTTGTTGATTTCCGCCAGATCCCAAATGAAGGTAGGGACTTTATTGATTACCATTATTTCATCGTAGGCTTGTAATCCAGCTCTACCGGCGGGAGAACCTGGACGAACTTCGGAGATATATATTCTATTGTCATCATCTATGATTTTTTTCAAGGACATCCCGCTCATGTCAAATTGGAAAGGCGCATAAAAATTCTCTGCTTTCCGAACGAGCAAACGGTTTCGCTGATAATCAAAAATAAGTCTGGTGCGTCCAAGCACCTCAGCTCCCAAACTTCCAGAACGTCCTGATTCTTTGATCACATAGCTGTATGGGGTTTCATTTGGATAAGAAGTGAGGACTTCGTCCAGCTTGAAATTCGCCAGCTTCATATAATCTATCCGACCCACGTAGCCGTAAAGTATCCCTCCGAGACTTTGCCCCAAAGCGGATTCTATAAAAAGTGATGGCATGGTGATGTTTTCGGACGTCTCACGGTTAAGCAAAAGGCCATGATTTGCTCCGGTATCGATGAGTAGTTTTGGCTTCAGTACAGATCCGTCTTTTTGCTTTACCGTCACATTGATGTAGGGTTTATTGTCGAGAACTTCCATGTTTACCTTTCGGTAGAACAGCGGTTTCCACTTCAGTGCACCCGATTTGTAAAAAATTATTTTCCCATCGTCATAATTAATCTTCACAGGATTATACTTGAAAAACTCGTAGCCCAAGATCCCATAAACAGGAATCCCGATCACAGACTCTAGCTCAAGAAACTCCTGTTCCAACACAAGTAAACTTTGGAATATCCCTTCAATCGGGCCTAAATCAAAGTTGTTAATCGGAGATACTGAGGCCATTAAATCTTCCGTGCCGTCAGCGCCTACTAGTTTTATCCTACGCGTGTATTCCAAATCCAGCGCGTCTCCGAGAGTTTTGCTAAAAAGAATATTAGAGCGGACACCTGTATCTATTAAGAAATTTAAAGGGGTACTTCCATTAATCGATACCGGCAGGATGATCAGACTGTTTGAGGAGTAAAAGGGTAATGTCACCTTGCGTTTATCCTCCTTCATGAAGAATCCAGGCACCTGTGCTTTGCATAGTATCTGCCCAATGAAAAAAAGTATAAGGAATAGGGGTAAGCGTTTATACATATAGTTTTGAAAACCCGGATCGTCCTAATAAGTTACTGTCTTTTGGGAATATTATACGGAATCTTAGAAAAACTACCAATTTCTAAAGGTCTGTTTACTGAATAATTAGGTCTTATTTTAATTAGACTGAAACCAAATTACTGAGATTGCTTGATCAGGTTTGCCAAAAATTTGAGAATGACTCATCTTTATTTTTAATTCTATCAAACCCATGGCAGACAAGGCCCTCATTGAAAAGGCTAAAAAAATCTTTGAAAACTTCCTTACCAAGCAAGGAAGCAGGAAAACTCCTGAGAGATTTTCAGTAATTGATGAACTCTATTCCCTTCCAGAAGACGAGCATATGGACGTGGAGGGGCTGTTTCTCAGTATGAGAAACAAAGGATACACCATCAGCCGGGCCACTATTTACAATACGCTTGATCTTCTAGTGGAAAGTGGGCTAGCTGTCAAACACCAGTTCAAAGACAAAGTAGCGCTCTACGAGCAGGCGCTTACCTACAAGCATCATGATCACCATGTATGCAATCAATGCCGCAAAATCCGGGAATTCTCCGATCCCAAAATCAACGAGATCAAGGAAGAAATAGGAAAATCATTTCAATCAGCAATTAGAACCCACTCCCTGGTGCTGTATGGAGATTGCGAGATTGAGAATTGTGAAAATCTTCAGGAGATCTAAGCGAAAATCTTTTTGTAGATGGGTTTACGATACAAAAACTGAAGGTAAATCGCAGGATATAAAAGCAAAGTAGCCAGTCCAAAAGGAGCAGAAAACTCGATTTCATCCCGGATAATCGAATTTTTTCCGTGTTTGATGATTCTGTGCTTGTGTCTCCATTTTTTCAGAAAAAAGGGAAGTTTTGTGCCACTATCAACGAAAAAATATTCCGACTCAGTGGTGCTGCTTTCGGTGATTTCGCTGGTCCAGTTTTGCTTGAAAAGTAAGAAATTCAATTCCAAAGATACCAAATCTCCAACTTCTGAACCGTCAAATCTGGCTAGTTTCACGGGTGGAAATGGCGGACTTAGCTTAGTGAAGAGCGTTTCGTCAAAGCCGTTTTTTACTGAGAGGTAATCTTGGTTTACCTGAGTGGAGAGGTTGATTTTCATTTTTTTGAGTGTTAGATCTTTAGTTCTTTTATAGAAGTCAGCCTAGATTTCTTTGTTCTATTGGCTTGGCCCAAAACCAAAAGGCCAAGACGCCAGCAAAGCTTCAGCGCGCAAACCAGCCGCTGGCTCACTGCTGCGTCACCCCTCCCCGCCATAACAATAGGCTTATCTGCTAAAACAGTGGCTACTTGGGCATTATCCATTCCTATGTGATGCTTGTCGTTTTCGACTAGCTCGATTTCATCATTTTTCAAAAGCTAAGGACAAATAACAGGAAAAGAATTAGCCAAATACCATCCATAAAATGCCAGTAAAAGGTGAATAAGCGAACACGCATTTTTTCAAAGGGATTGGTATGGATTATTAACTTTTTTATTTCATCCGTTCTGCTTTTTTCAAGTTGGAAAAAGAGAATCAAGCCAAAAATCATTGCCCCTAATAGGTGAAAAATATGTATGCCGCTGAGTACGTAAAGAAAACTACCACTTGGGATTCCTGTGAATTCTATGCCTTTTGCTTTCAATTCAAACCAGCCAATAATCTGTAAAACGGTAAAGGCAAAACCTAGAAGTACCGTATTTCTGAGGGTGCTGAGTAGTTTGTTGGTGTTTTCTTCCTGATATGCAATTCGGATAGTGGTCGCTGAGAAGCCACTGACTACCAATAAAAAAGTGGATATAAGAAATGCAAGTGGCACGGTTTGGTTCATGCCTGCCAGAAGATTTCGGGAGGAAACCAGAAACGCAAAAGTCAGAAATAAGAAGATGAGTCCACTTCCAAACATGCCCAGATAGAGCATGGTCTCATAGGGATGCAGTCTTTCAATCCGTTGAAATAGGGAGAGTTGTTGCTTGGAAGGTCTCATTACTCAGAAAACAGTCAAGAGGGATGAAGGTTCAGAAAAATGTAAATTGAGTTGTGCCATGATGATTGACCTTCGGTTGTTTTAAACCACGGAGGACGCGGAGACAGCGCAGAGGACACAGTTCTTATCCTATTTGAATCAATTCAGCTGAAAATCAAATACAAGAAATTCTAATTCTTCAGTATCATTATTTTTCATCCAGAATTTTCCATCTCTGATGAAATATCCAGTAAGAGGTGTAGAAAAATCAGATAAATCTTCTTCATGAATCAATTCAAAGTCTTCAGAAAAAATAAATAGGACTTGATCAGAAACGGTACCTCTTGATTGGTTTTCCCTTTTCTTACTTGCTACCCGATAGTACCTTTTGTTTTCAGAATCATAAACCATGGGGTGGTAATAGACTTCTAAATTTTTTTCCGCTAGGATCTTAGAGGCATCTGCTATTTCCCCAGTCTTTGAATAGTTTCCAGGCTTTCGCTTTTCTATCAGTTTAGGATTATTGTCATGGAATTCCCAATTCCCATCTGTTGGATCTAGACTGTAGATATCTATCCCCTCATCGTGGAATAGCAAAATTTTCTTGTTGAGGTATTTGACTTCTTTTATACCTGAAATCGACATTGCCCCGAGATCTATTTTTAGATTTTCAGTATAGGCCATGCTATCAGCTTTCACTTCGTGATACATAGAATCCAATCTATCGATCCATCCAAGGAGGCGTCCTTGGTTGTTAGCTGAAGTAAGCCCAAAAAAGTATCGTTGATCTGAGGATAATTGAGCATATCTAAAAAACTGCTTTTCTTGATCAATTTCAAATAAACTATCTACTATTGGTTCAGAAGTAAGTAAATCACCCTTTTCATCTATGTGAAGCAAGTTTTTTCTTGTTAATACTAAAAAGGAGCCGTCAGGATTAATAGCATAATCAAACCCAGAACCAATCCCTTTTGGGCCTTCCTTGTCTAGAGGAATAGTCCCAGCATACTTATTTTCTACCAAATCTACCTTGTCGAATGTAGTATTATAGTCATCGAAAAAATACAAATATCGCTCGTCTGGAGACAGCTTTGCCTTTGGCAATCCATGTCCTAAAAAAAACAAATGTTCCCCTGGATCAATACTCACAGTGTCTATTGTATATGAAAACTCCAGATCTTTTAACTGTCCACTTTTCTGGCTTTTCTCAGCACAACCAACAATTGAAAGAATGATGAAGAGAGGTAAGTATTTTGTCATTTGGAAAGTGATAGATTCAAAATTTTATGCTGATGCATGATCTTCTTTACGGTTTTGATAAAGCCTCTGTTCTTGACATGAACATCGGCGGTTTTGAGAAACCGATTTTGTCTTTTCTATTATTAGTATTGGTCTTTGAGGACACAGACCACGGTGGTGGTTAGCTGATGTTTGTGACACGAACATCGGTGTCGAGGTGTTACTCATTTTCAATACTTGGCTTTAATCGGATAAAGGCTAGCTCGTTTTTGCGTTTCAAATAGGAATAGATGGAGCCTTTGTGTACGAAGGTTTTTTCTTCGAAGTATTTGCCTATAATCGGAATGTTATCCTGCAATCTGTACTCATTGAGCTGCTCTAGTGTCTCGTCAAAGACGGTTAATACATAGACATATTTTGGTTTCTGAGGATCGCTTTTGTCCAGTTCACGACTATAGCGGTAGAAGAGTTGGGCCTTGTGATCCTTGAGCAAAGGTCCAAAGGTCACCTCGTCATTTTTGCGCTTCACCCAATACATAAATAAGCGTTGATCCGTAATGTCCTCTCTGTACTTACCGGATTTCTTATCAGCAGTGATCTGACTGTGGTATTTTTTATTGATGACTTTGCCACTCTCAGCGTCATAATACCACAACTCATTGCTGGCGGAGGTGGACAAAATGATATCTGGACCATTCAATAGCAAAAATTTCAATTCGGGAGAACTATTTCTTTTGCCAATATCATAATCTACGGTGACGGTATATTGCTTCAGTTCATCCCAAAAGTCAATCGGAATAAGCTTTAGAGATCTGTCCAGCAGATTTATTTTCGCTATTCCCAGCACGTTTCCCCCAATTTTGAAATTGCCATAGAAGCTTGCCAAATAGGATCCGTCGTCTGCTATCTCCCCGAGCCCATCGATCTCGGTGTCAAAGGGAAGTCGATCGCCGGAGAGTTTTCTGTTTATAAATTCGTAGGAGTCGATCTTTTTGCCCTCGGAGTTAAGCTTGTGGAGGACTTTGTATTCTTTAAAATAGGTATTTCCAAAAAGTGTTTTCTTTAGGCCGAAAGGGAAATACTGCTTCACACTATTAGGACCTTGAATCTTATAGTTGATGATACTGTCCAATTTCAAGGTTTCCATGTTAATCACTTCTACTCTCCCGCTTTCTGGAGTAAGGTTGTACAGAATTCCTTCTCTAGCCGAATAATCCGACATATTCAGATCCATTTCCAGATAAATCTGCTCCTCTCCGGCCTCGATAAAAACGGTATCAAGTACATAATTAAACTCAGGAGAGACATTAGCTGCGGCAAGCTGTACTTCTACCGGTGTTTCCTCGCAAGAGGCAATCATGAATAAAAGTACCAATACACAGAGCTGCTTCATTGCCTAAAAATTAAAGGCTATAATCCATAAAGCCAACTTATTGGTCAAGTTCCTTGGGTTTACTCCTAATCGAATGTTGGTTTGAGTCTCACAAATGCCATTTCGTCCTCGATATTGAGAAAACTATATAGTATCCCTTCGTGGACGAAGGTCTTGCTGCCAGGCATGTACTTACCAGGGATGCTTACTTCTTCCCTCATTTTTTCCTCATGGAGCTGATCAAGGTTTTCGTCGAAAATGGTGAGTACATACGTGTATTTATTGTCACTTTTGTCCCACTCGCGCGAGTACCTGTAAAAACGACCTGAACTTTCATCCTTCACTAATGGACCAAATACGACCTCATCTACTTTTTGCTGGATAAGCTGATCAAATTCCTCCTGATTATTTGCAGTTTGTGGGAATTTACCAGGCTTTATATTTTCTGTGAACTGGCTGGAATACTGACGATGGATTACACTATCCAGCTCTTTGCTATACTGCCAGAGTTCATTTATTGCTGTTGTAGAGACGATAAAACCCTCTCCATTCGCCACCAGAAATTTTGCCTCAGGTGCCGATATGGCTCTTCCTCCACCTTGATCCATGTTTACTTCGTACTTGTCGAGGTCTCCCCAAAATTCTAATGGGATAAGACTTAGGCTGCTGTCCGCTAAATGGATTTGTGCTACGCCGCGTATGCCTCCCTTTTCTTGATAGTTCCCATAAAAGCTTGAAAAGTATTCTCCACGTGAATCTATCTGTCCCATACCATCTATTTCTTCATTTTCGGCCAGCTTCTCTCCATTCAAAAAATCATTGGTCAATCTGTAAGAGGCAATTTTGCTATCCGAAGAGTCGAGGTGGTTTATCGAATAATAATTCATAAAAAAGGAATCACCGGAGGAAGCTTTTTTTATACCTACTAAGGCCATTTCCAAAATCCCATTTGGCCCTTCTAGCTCGTACTGAACCAGTTTGGCTAGTTTTCTATTGTCAAGATCGATTACCTCAACTCTGCCAGATTGTGGGTTTAGGTTATACAGTAAGCCCTCTTTGGCAGAGTAATCCGAGAAGTATAGCTCCATATTCAGAAACAAAAATTCATCGTCCGCATCGATCATCACGGTATCGATGGTATAAGAGAAGTCAAAAGCGTTTGCCACGCTGCTTTCAGATTTCTTCTCTGAGGAGCAGCCTGTCGCTATAAAAGCAAATAAGAGGAAGCAGAGTTTATTCATTTGTAAAAGTTGGTTTAAGTCTGATAAAAGCTAGCTCGTCATCGATGTTCAGAAATACATAGGGCATCCCATCCCGAATCCTGAAGCTATATGGAAATACAAAATCCTGCGGAAGTTGCGCCTCACCCAACAGTTCAAAATTCTCATCTATTGCCGTTACCACAGTTTTGAAGATCAGGCTATCTTCTCCGATTGTGCGATCTAGTTCTTGCGAAAATCTCCAGCGGTAGCCGGTTTTACTATCTAGTTCCCATGATCCAAACGTAACATCTTTAATTAATTCCTCTCGCAACTTACTGAATTCGTTGAGGTCTGTTATAGTTTTTGATTCTCCTGGTTTTTGCTCATTGCTAGTTAATTTACTTTGATACTTTTTGGTGATCAGGGAGTCAGTAGCCAAATCATAGATCATGAGCATGTTCTTGGAAGTTGGGGAGAATAAAATTTTATCCTTGCTAGGCTCAAAAAATACAGCCGTGGAAAAACCTCCTCTGATCTCCCCGTCTAGTTCTAATGTTAAGTTATTTTCCCTGATGAAATCCAGCGCTTGAGTAGGGATAAGCTTTCCTGTTTCTTGTTCAAGATCAAACCATACGATTCCCTCAGGTTTGTCCGACATTTCTGAGGTTTCATATATTCCCGCCAAGTATCTACCATCGCTGGAAATGCCATTGGATTGTGCACTTATGCTTTTACCTGTAGTAAGTAAGTCAGTAATAATTTTCTCTCTGGCAAGCGTAAGTTTATTAGATACTTTAAAACCGGAGTCCATGTACGTGAGCGTGTAATTACTGGAAAATACAAAACCTCCATTTTCCAAGGCGATTATAGTTGAAGGGCCGCCAACGCCATTAGGACCTTCCCTTTCCAGTTGTATAAGAGTATCCAGTTTCAGGGTTTCCAGGTTTATTTTCTCCAGAACAGTTTTCATCATATTCATGTTGTAGAGAAATTTCTGCGAAGGATCTAGTGCGGAAACTCCTAAGAAGTAGTTCAAAAAGAGAATTTCCCCTTTAGCATCAACGCGTACGGTATCGAGGGAAACAGAGAAACTGGGTTCCTCCACTTTCTCAGGAGCCTTATCACAGGAAGCGAAAATAGTTGCCGAAAGAAGAAGTGCTAGGTATTTATTCATAGGATAGTGTTGGTTTTAGCCGTACAAATGCCACTTCGTCATCGATATTTAGAAAGGAATAGATCATTCCATCACGCATGAAGAATTTATAAGTTAGGACATATTCTTCTGGGAGGAGTGCTTCGGAAAGCTGATCAAAATTCTGGTCAAAGGCCGTGAGTACTGTTTTGTGCACGATGGTATCGCCTTTCATGCGATCCATTTCCTTAGTAAACCGCCAATAAACTTCCTGCTTTTCATCGAAAATCAATGGACCGTAGCGTACATTTTTCTGGGTTTCCTTTACCAAATCCCTGTATTCCGGCTCCGAGTCCACACGCTCAGGAAAAGTTCTAGTAATCTCAAAACTGGTGTATTGACTGGAATATGCTTTGGAGCTGAGAGAATCTGTTTTCAAATTATAGAAAAACAATTCATTTGAACCGCTATTGGATAGGATCAAGGTATCGTTCTTCGGCATGAGTTCAAAGTTTGAAAACATGGCTCCCATAGGATTACCATCTATGTAGAAATTGATGCGGTATTTCTCCATTTCCTTCAATGCCGGCATGGGTTTATAAGAAAATTGCTCTTTTTCGAGGTCAAAAACCGCGATCCCAAGTGGTGCTTTCTCCAGCTTTTGGTCAGCATAAAGTGTAAGTACGCGTTTATTTTCCCGATCAAGGACCTGGTCGAGACCTATACGAAATTCCTCAGGTAGATTTTCTCCCTCAAACTCATGATTTGCAAAAGTGAGCGATGAGAGCTTAGTTCCTTCTTGGTCAAACAGATACAATTCGTAACTATCAGAAAGATAAAATCTGCCATCAGGCAGCGAATACACATCGGACATATAGGGAGACCGGATGGCATTTGGTCCATCCATGCTCATGGGGATAACTCGTTCTAGCTTGAGGTTCTCCAAGTCTATGATTTCCAAGCCGGGTTCATTGGATCCGGTTTTGAAGTTGTAGAAATACTTTTCGTCAGCAGATATATCTGAAGTAGTTAAATTCCTGTTTATGTAAATAATTTCATCGCCGGCATCTACCATCACGGTATCCAGTTCGTAGGATATCTTTCCGGAGGAGGTAGTAGAGCTACTTTCAGAACTCTCTTTGGAAGAGCAACTGGCCAAAACCGCCAGAATAATAGGGGTAAGAAGTTTAATTTTATTCATAGGTAATATTTGGTTTTAAGCGGACGAAGGCTAGTTCGTCATTAATGTTGATTCCTTTGTGTAAATATCCATTGTGAAAGAAAGTGTTTCCATTTAACATAGGAACCTCTTTTACTTCATTAATCAAGTTAAAATCTTCATCAAATACAGAGAGGAAAGTATCATACCTCAGAGGGTCAATTCCCAATTGCTTATAACTAAATCTAAGGAAGTGCCTCCTTTCAGCATCCCACTCGAATGAGCCGAAAGTGATTTCCTTAGCTTTTAATTGTAAAGCATCTTCAAGTGCTTTCTGGCTATTTACTTTCTTTGGAAAATTTCCCGGTTTTTTCGCTGGTAATAAGTCAGATTGAAAGTCCAATTGCCGCAAAGTCCCTTCACCTAAATCATAAACAGCTATTGAATTAAAGGATTCTGTACTGATCAGAACCCTTTGATCTACTAATTGAAAGAAGTATTTGTCTCCACTTGAAATTGACATTTCCCCTTCTAATACTACTTTGTATTCCTCCGTTCTTTTCAATAATGGGACTTCAATGGTTTGAACGGATAAGTTCGGAATGTCTAAAATAGCCAAACCAACACCTGATCTGTTTCCTCCCCGAGCTACGCCATATATTCCATAAAAAACTTCCCCATTTTCATTGTACTCACCAGAGAAACTCAGGATATTACCCTCTGGAATATTGCCTTTTTGAAAGGCAATATTGTCCCAATTGTAAATGTCCAGTACTAGTCCTGATGAATCTACTTTTCGGATAGCATCAAACGAAGGAATAATGATCGTCCCATCATTTATGGATCTAAATTCATAGGGAGTCTGGGTACCAATACTATTTGGACCATCCAAAGAAAACCGGATTGATCTATTAATCTCATAATTAGTTAGATCAATGAAGTCAAGACGCTTTTCAGAAGTATTGAAAAAATATAAGGTTTGATCTTCAGCGGATACGGACATGCTCAAAAATCCTCCTTGCACATTTAATAACAATCCCTTAGAATCCACCTTTACTGTATCCACTGTATAGGAAAACTCAAAATCTCCTATGGAGGATTTCTCAGAGTTTTTCTCAGCATTGCAGCTTACAATGGCAAGTAGTAAAAGTAGAACTAGGTATTTATTCATAACTAGGTTTGATTCGGACGAAGCCCAGCTCGTCTTCCAGGTTAATGTAGGAATAGAGTGAGCCGTCTTTGAAGAAAGCCATTTTTTCAGAAATGGAAAAGTCTAACTCCTGTTCGTGAAGCTGATTAAGGTTTTCGTCAAAGACGGTTAGTACTGATTTCATCACCCGCATATCCCCAATCATATGATCCAAATCCTGGCTTTCTCTCCAGAATTTTCTATTCGTATCGTCAAAAATCAATGTGTTAAATTCAACTTCTTTGTTTTTCTCAGCCCATGCATCTCGCATTTCCTCCCTGCTGTTGGTGTTTTTTATGTATTGGCCTACTTTGGCGTCTGCGGTTAGTATAGAGTGAAATGTCTTTTTACTTAAGGAACCAGCCTTCAAATCATAAATGAATGCCTCATTTCTAACAGTATGGGTGAGATAAATTTTATTATTGGCCTCTATTAGCCATACCTGCTCAGGATTATTAGTCCATCGGATTCCATTCTCGTCAGTACGAGTGATATTAAAATCAACAAGTGATTCCAGTTCAGGAATGGGGACTTTCTTCAGCGCCATAGTTTGCAAATCCACTATGGCAAGCCCTTTAATAATGGCTCCCAGCCCCTGTTCAGAATAGGTAGCGAAAAGGTGATCCCCATCTTTGGAGTAGATGGCCCCAAAGTAAAAATTGATTACTTCGTTTTCTTTTAAGGTATCTCCTGATAGGTATTCGGACTGAAACTTGAGGCTTTTGAAATGGTCAAGCTTAGAATTTGCCTTTATGAAAGATTGATAAGATTGAAAAATAAAGTCTTCTTTTTCCGAGACGGCAAAATCTGAAACGTTCATACCAATACCTTCTGGACCTTCCAGTTCCAGAGGAAGAGATTCTTTATAGGCTAGAGCTTCCAAATCGATGAGTTCTAGTTCGGGGGCATCAGGATTTAGGTTGTATAGAATCTTTTTATCAGTAGAAACAGCAGCTGTCCTCATACCACTTGTGATATAGATTAAGTGCTCCCCTGGGTCGATTTCCACGGTGTCTATCTCATAAGAAAAATCAATGGTCGTAGCCTCTGTGTTTTCTGCACTTTCTTTAGTGCTGCAACTAGCCAAAACTGCCAGAAAAATCAGAAATAGGAATCTAGTTTTTTTCATAAGTAGGTTTGATTCTAACGAAGCCCAGTTCGTCTTCCAGATTAATGTATGAATAGAGTGAGCCGTCTTTGAAGAAGGTTAAAAAGGAAGGCACATTCATTAAGTAGCTCACCCGCTGCTCATGGATTTGGGTAAGTTCTTTATCAAAAATGGTCAGCACGGATTGATATGTCGCAGAATCTCCGATCATACGATCTAATGATATGCTGAATCTCCAGAACTTCTCATTTTGATCGTCAAAGTGCAACTTGCCAAAAGTCACTTCTTTGGCCTTCTCCCTAACATGCTCATCAAGCTCTTCACGAGAATTGGCCCTTTTCTGATAGTTGCCTTCCTTCTCATCGTTGGTCAGTTCAGAGTGAAATGACTTCTGGGCTACAGTTTCATCTGCAAGATCTAGCGTAAAGACTTCATTGTATGTCGTGGAGGAGATTAAAATTTTATCCTGAAAAAGATTGAAAAAAACTGTCTCGGAAATTTCCATTTTGCTATTCCCCTCTGGGCTAAAGACAATGGAGAACTTGTCTATTTTCTCAAAAAGATCTATAGGTACTTTTTTCAATTCCATTGTATTGAGGTTTACTATTGCCAGACCACTTTTCGGACTTTTGTTATCCTGTATTCCGTAGGTGCTATAGAAAAATTTACCATCCTTAGAAATCTGTCCTTCTGGATAAATCTTTTCGAGCTGGGTCATAGGATCTCCCTTAAGTGAATCCGCAGTAAACCAATACTTGCTCACCTGATCACGGGCTTCGTTTAGCTTGATCATGTAGTTCCAGTTATTCAGGTAGAGGTCTCCGTTGTCCGAGATATCCATCATCGCCATATAGGAATTCGCTGCATTAATCCCGTATGGGCCTTCCTTCTCCAGTTTGATTACTTCTTTGATTGTTAACTCATCAAGATCTATTACTTCCAATTCGGGGACTTTAGGATTAAAGTTGTAAAGCAGTTTTTTGTCCGAGCTGAGGGTGGCAGTATTCATGTAATTCGATAGGTAGATAAAATGATCATCTCCTGGATCTACCTGCACAGTGTCTATCTCATAAGAAAAATCAATAGTCGTAGCCTCTGTGTTTTCTGCACTTTCCTTAGTGCTGCAACTAGTCAAAACTGCCAGAAAAATCAGAAATAGGAATCTAGTTTTTTTCATAAGTAGGTTTGATTCGGACAAAGCCCAGTTCGTCTTCGAGATTAATATATGAATAGAGTGAGCCGTCTTTGAAAAATGTAAGGGAACCGGCTTCTGAATATTCCACCTTTTCCTCGTGAAGCTGGTTGAGGTCTTTGTCAAAAATGGTAAGCACAACATCGTAAGCAGTTGAATCAGCTATCGTACGATCCAAATCCTTTGAGAATCTCCAGAACTTCTCGTTTTGATCGTCATAGTAAAACTTGCCAAAAGTCACTTCTTTCAATTTATCCTTATTGAGTTCAAAAAGATGCTCTTGGGAATTGGCTCTTTTATCATAATTCCCTTCTTTGAAATCATCCGTAATTTCGGAGTGATAGGACTTAGACTCAATGGAGCCATCCGCCGGGTCTAGTATATAGATTTCATTAAAGGCTGTAGTTGAGATGAGGATTTTGTTCTGAAAAAAACTAAAGAAAACAGTTTCTGTAATGGACATTTTGCTGTTTTCTTCTGGACTAAAGACAATTGCGTATTTGTCGATCTTTTCAAAAATATCCAGTGGTATTTTTTTAAGTTCCATCGTGTTGAGGTTTACCATTGCCAGACCACTTTTTGGACTTTTATTGTCCTGAAGCCCATAGCTGCTAAAGAAAAAATTCCCGTCTCTGGACAAGATTCCCTCCGGATATATTTTCTCCATTTCTGAAAAGGAGTCTCCCTTCAAGGAATCCGCCGTAAACCAATACCGGCTCATTTTATCCTTAGCTGCATTGAGCTTGATCAGGTATGACCAACTGTTTAGGAAGAGTTCGCCGCTGTCAGACACATCCATCATCGGCATATAGGAATTCGCTGCGTTGATCCCGGTCGGACCTTCATTTTCCAGTTTGATAACTTCCTTGAGCGATAGCTCATCAAGGTCTATTACTTCCAATTCGGGTACTTTGGGATTGAAATTGTAAAGAGTTTTTTTATCGGAACTAAGTGTAGAGGTACTTAGATTTCTCGATAAGTAAATAAAGTGATCCTCTCCGGGATCTACCTGCACGGTGTCTATTTCTACCGTGAAGTTTAGATTACTGGAGTTGGAGGATTTTGAATCAGTTTTCTCAGAGCAGGAAGCAAGGACGCTAAGGATTAGAATTGGTAGTAGTTTATTCATAGATGGTTTTAAAAATTAAATGTGAATACTGCAAAGCCGAGTTCGTCTTCGACATTAACATAGGAGTAGAGTTTGCCGTCTTTCATGAAATATACCCGTGGACTTTCGTCTACGCCTTCAAGCTTGCTTTCTCCCAAAACCTTCATTTCGCTATCATAAGCATATAGAAAAAGTTCTGTCGAGCTTGGGTCTTTTGGAGAATCTCCAAGTGCTATTTTTCTACCTAGGCGCAGAAAGATCTCTCTGCTTTCATCCCAAAGCAGGTTCTGATACGTAATCTGACCGACGATTTTGCGGTATTCACTCCACCACTGCTCTCCAGAATTAGGAGTTGTCAAGATTTCCCCGCTTTTGGAATTGGGAGTGATCGTATGCTTCACAGGAATAAAACTAAGACTATCCGATGCAGGGTCATATTCATAGACGCTACTGATAGTACCACAGGTGATGTAGAGCTTGCCTTCGTGCTCAGTTACCTGATATGGCTCCACATACATTCCTCCTCCAGCTTCCAAATAAATTGCCCGAAACTTGGACGAAATATCCATTTCTGGAAGATCAATCAACTTCGCTTCTTCGGTGGCAATGTCCATGATCATCAGCTGCTTTTTCTCCTTCATCATTTCTCCGGGGAAAGAAGTGAGATACTGTTGGTCTTGGGTGATTTTGGTTTTTTGATAGAGGGAGTAGAAACTATCTGATATCTCCTGATCAATGCCCGTTGGAGTTATTTTGAGGTTTTTTACCTGATTTCCGGCATAATCGTAGAATCCTATTTTCTCATTGCCATGCAAAAAGAAGGTACTGTCACTCAGGGATTGGATGATTTGCGCATAGGTTCCTACGCCATTTGGGCCTTCTTTTTCAAAAGGTATTCTTTTGAGGAGTTTGTTCTCCTCCAGGTCAAAAAGGTCTAAGGTGCTCGTACTGCCTTCAAATACAAGTAGCTGTGATTTATCTACCGAAGTAGCAAATGGGGTGAAAAAACCTTCAGAAAGAGCCAATATTTCCCCGGCAGAGTCCATCACGATAGTATCTACCGAGTAACTTAGGTTCTCAAGGATATTGCCTGATTCATCATTTTCTGAACTGACTTTTTCACTACACGAAAGGATAGTAAAAAGTAAAATATAGGGTACAATTTTATTCATAGGTAGGTTTGATTCTGACGAAGCCAAGCTCGTCTTCCAGATTGATGAATGTGTAGAGTGAGCCGTCTTTGAAGAAGGCCAGGCTTTGAGAAATGTTAAAATCTATCTTCTGCTCATGCAGCTGATTGAGGTCTTGGTCAAAAATGGTGAGAACTTTTTTGGTCACTACGGAGTCGGCGATCATGCGATCCATTTCAGTACTTACTCGCCAGAATTTTTTGTTCTTATCATCATACACCAGATTGTTGAAGTTTACCTCTTTGTTCTTTTCAGTCCAGGCATCGTCCATTTCCTTGTCGCTGTTGGTATTTTTGGTGTAAAGTCCTTTTTTGGAGTCCGAAGTCAGCGTGGAGTGAAAGGACTTTTTCTGTAAGGAATCTGACTTCATATCATAGATAAACGCCTCATTTCGGGATGTATTCGTCAAATAGACTTTGTTTCCTACCTGCAAAATCCAAATACGCTCGATGGTACTCATGCGGGGATTTCCCTTATCGTCATACTGATTGATGTTAAAATCTGTCAGTGATTCCAGTTCTGGGATGGGGATTTTTTGCAGCTCCTTGGTTTGCAAATCCACAATAGCGAACCCCTTAGCCGCCCCTCCAAACTCCTGAACTGAGTAAGTCCCAAAGAGGTAGTTTCCATCAAGAGATGGAATGGAACCGAAATCCACGCCTTCCTTTTCGGCCAAGCTATCGCCCTTTAGATGCTGAGCATCAAACTTGAATGATTCATATTGGTCGAGATCAGAATTGGCTTTTACAAAGGATCTATAGCCCTGAAAAATAAAGTCTCCACCCTCTGACACCGCAAAATCTGACACATAAGTGCCTATTCCCTCTGGGCCTTCTTTTTCCAAGGGAATGGATTCCTGATATGCCAATGTCTCCAGATCTATAATCTCTAGTTCGGGAGCTTTGGTGTTCAGGTTATACAAGATCTTTTGATCTGGAGAAACAGCTGCCGAGTTCATGTAATTGGTGATGAACACCAAGTGGTCTCCAGGATCCACCTGCACGGTATCCATGGTGAAAGAGAAGGGAAATTCAGATATTTCCTCGGAATCCGAAGATCCAGATCCACAAGAAAAGAGCGCAATAAGGAATGGTAGTGTAAGTAGTTTTTTCATAGGTTTTTTTAAAAATTAAAAGTGTACCTGATATATGCTGGATTTTCTCCTTGCACAGAGTTCATATAAAGTTTTCCCCCTGACATAAAATTGCCTGTAGGCATCCACCTAAGAGCACTTACTTTGGATTCTCCAGTTAGATTCAAATTTTCATCGTATGAGAACAGGTAAACTTCAGCCTTTACAGCACCTCCCATATCATTAAACTGCTTATTATCGAAAGCAAACCTGAAGTAAGAATTTCTGGTCTCATCCCAGTAAAACTGCCCATAAGTAATCTCTTTTTGTAATGTTCTGGAGACAGCACGTAAATCTTCAGCAGTCCGAACCTCTGTTGTATAGCTGCCGGTCTTTTTTAAAGGGACTAAACGATGGGGGAACGTATGCATTTTTAATGAGTCTGTTTTCCATTGATAGGAATAAATGTCCGATGTCGATCCACTATAGATTAGGAATTTGTCATTAAGCAATTGAATCTTTTGGTGATCTCCTGAAGTGGCAATAGCAGGACCATTTGCTAGTCTCCATACGATCTGGAAATTGCTCGTTAGCTCTAAAGCAGGTAGGGGTAAGATTTTCGCAATCATCTCCTGCATGTTGATCACTGCAAGCCCTTCAATCGGCTCTCCCTGGTTGTTAGGAAGGCTCACGATGATGGATTTATCCGGACTGATATGAATCGAATTGGTAAGTGAATATCTTGCGTCATTAGGAATTCCATCAATATTTTCAGGAAGAAGCTTTTGAGTAGTTAGTTTTTCGCCCGTCAACTTATGAAAAGATAGTTGGGTATAATTAGAGAAGAAAACTTCCTTATTAGGAAGTAATTGCATGTGACTGACGTGTTGAGGTATTAAGTCGGGACCATCTTCTTCGAATACATGCCTTCCCACTAGTTTTAGGCTGTTGATGTCTATTTCGTGGATTTCATTTTGAGAATAAAAGTGGTAAGCTTTTGACAAATCAGTGTTGAAATCTTGAAGGGTAAAGGAGCCAGGAACAAATAACTCGTTACCCACATCAACTTGAACAGTGTCCACTTTTAAGGAAAAGTTTCTAAGGATATTCTTAGCTTCCTTGGTTTGGGACTCTTTACCACCGCAGGAAGTAAGTATAATAAGTATTAAAATGGGGGACAGTTTTTTCATATTTAATTTTTAAAAATCAAAAGTATAGACAACAAAGCCTGGGATTTCATCCACGGGAGTGTAGCAATACAGCTTTCCATCCTTAAAAAAGCCCATATTTTGGTTGGGGTTATAGTTTTTGAATTCTCCTTCTGCAGTTAGTTTGAAGTCTTTGGAATAGGTGAATACATAAAATTCTCCGCCGATCATCTTTCCTTCCACATCATATTTGTTCTTTTGGGCAAAGCGCATGTATCGCTCGTTTTTGGCATCCCAATAGAACCTCCCAAAGCGGATTTCCTTACCCATTTCTTTTCTAATCTCAGTGATTAGTTCCGGGGAGTCCACTTCTGTTGGATAATTCCCCTGTTTGGATTTGGGGACTATCTTATGCGGAAAAGTGAGTAGTGACAAAGAATCAAGAGATGGGTCATATAAATAGATATCAGATGTGGCACCGCTATAAATAACAAAGTTGCCATTGAGCATTTGAAGATTTTCATAATCACCAGCGCTGCTAGAACCGTTTCCTTCCCTGAAAGTCACTCTATATTTTTCGGTAATCTTCATGGCGGGAAGTTCTAAGTTTATCCCCTTTTTGCTTGCAAGATCAATGATTCCTAATCCGGAAATACCTCCACTGAAAGCTCTAGGAAGAGTAATGGCTTTACTTTTATCCTCTGTAATATGAATACTATTGGTAAGAAAAGAACTGGCTTTTTCATCAAACCCGCTGACTGATTCGGTTGTAAGATTTAGCTTTTGAACTAGTTTGCCAGAGAGAGAATAAATCCCCGAACTGTTGGAATTTGAAAGCAAAAACTCATCTCCGGGAAGGGTTTGGAAATAGTTGACAAATGAAGGGATTTTATTAGGTCCGTCTTTTTCGAATGGATGTCGTTCAACAAGAGTCATTGAGTTGACATCTATCTCATGGATTTCAGATTCTTGATCGTTAAAAAGATAGATGGTGGTTCCGTCCTGGCTCAACCCATCTCCATAGTATCCATAAGCGTTGAAGATTTCATCACTAATATTCACTGCTAAGGTATCCGTAGTGTAAGAAAGATTTTCTAAGGTGAGTACTTCCACCTCTTCTGTGGATTCTGATTTTTCCCCACCACAGGAAGCAAATAAGAGGATCGAAATTTTGAATAGTTTTTTCATGCTTTCTTAAAAATCAAAAGTGAATACTGCGAATCCTAGTTCGTCTTCGACATTGACAAAAGACCAAAGCTTACCATCTTTGAAAAAGGCAGTTTCGGGAACAGTAAAGAGCTCCTCCAGTTTTTTCTCACCTATCAGGTTGAGCTGGGAGTCAAAAGCAGAAAGAAAAACTTCATTTTTTGTGCTAGGTTCTTCAGAATTGCTAGGGATTAGGATAGAGCTGAAGCGGAAGAATTGATTGGATTTATCATCCCAAAGAAGTTCGTTGAAACGTACTTCAGAATTTATCAATGCCGTTTGCTCTTTTCGCTCTTGTGCTGACGACACTTCATTCTTGATTTTTCTGGTTTTTTGGGTAGCTGTAAGAGTAAGGGGGAAAGTGATGTATTCCAGGCTATCCAGTTTAGGATCATATCGGTATAGGCCACTGCTCACCTCGGTGGTGATATATACTTTGGAATTTATAGTTTGTATTCTAACTGATTGTTTCCACCTAGATGTGTAATTATTATCAATATGCATGACTCTAAAATCATGCGTTACATCCATTTCCGGCAAGTCAATCACTTTTGAATTTTCTTCTTTAAAATTAATAGTAACTAGGTTGAAAACGGGATCATTGTAATTGGTCTCCAGTAAAAATCCCATTTGCTTTTCGTCAATAAAAGCAAACTGAGAAAGCATATTACCTTGGTGCTTTTCACTGTCAAGGAGCTTGTCCATGGAATAATCAAAGTCCTGCGATAGCTCACCGGTCTTCGAAAATTTACCGATTTTATGAGGCCCACTAAAGAGAAATTTTTCATCGCCCAGTGATGTGAGTTGACTTCCAAACGACGCTACTCCATTTGGCCCTTCATTTTCAAATGGATAGCTGGCTGTAAGTGCCAATTTATCCAAATTGATTTCTTGCAACTTGATTGTACCTCCATCTAACTTATAGAGCGTTTGATGGTCAGGGCTCAATGAAGATATGATAAGCCCATATTTGAGATTAATGATCTCATCGCCAGGATCAACCACCACTGTATCTACAGTGTAAGTCAGGTTTTCGAGAATGTTTTTCTGTTCTGTAGAATCGGATTCTTTGCCACCACAAGCGGCAAGTAAAGCGAGCAATGAAATCGTAAAAAGTTTTCTCATGGGTTCAGAAGTTAAAAGTGAATACTGCGAAGCCTAGCTCGTCTTCGACATTGACGTAGGAGTAGAGTTTGCCGTCTTTAAAGAATAATCCAAAAGGGATTGTGGAGAATTCCCCGAATCGAGTTTCACCGATTAGCTCCATGTCTTTGGAATAAGCCATGAAAAATATTTCAAATTCTTTTGCCCAGCCTTCCTCATCGAACCCAATAGCTCTACTGGCATAGCGGAAATACCGCTGAGACTTTTCATCCCAAAGGAAGCTCCAGTAATTGATTTGGTGGTTTAGCTTTTTTAATTCTTCCTCAAACTCTGCTCTACCACCTACCTTATTTTTTACCTCTCCCGTCTTTTCTAGAGGGACGATTTCATGAGGGAATTCCCTGTAAAAAAGGCTGTCTAAGCTAGGGTTGTAGATATAAGTGCCATTCCCAACGGAGCAGGAAATGAGTACCAAGTCATTAAACTGTTGGAGGTGTAGAAATTCACCTTTTCCCTCAGAATCACCTTGAATCCTGAATTTGTTAGCCTTTTGGAATTCAGTCAGTTCTTCTAGCATTATTTTCTCCCCAGCAGAATCCAATACTGCAAAATATGTATCCCTCGTCTCGTAATTCAGTGGAAGTGAATAAAGCCTACTAAAGTCTTTATCCAAAATTATCCGATTGGACACAGAGCCTCCGTCAGCTGAAAATCCCTCTACTATTTTGTCCCCATCAAGTATCCAAGACCTTGTTTTTTCTCCCTCCTTATTGATCACAGAGAGGCGATGCAATTGGGAAAAGAAAAACTGATCATCATGAAGAGCGGTAACACCTAAAATAGAACCGGGACTATTTGGACCATCTTTATAAATGGTGAACGTATCTGTTAGCTTCATCAGATCCAGATCTATTTTCTGAAGCTTTTCATTTTTCAAGTCTAAAACATAGAAATAATTGCCATTCGGAGATGGCGAACTAATAAAAGGCCATGCAAAATTTATAAAATCATCACCTGTGTCGACCAGCACCGTATCGACCGTATAGGTCATATTTTCAAGAATATTCTTGGGCTCCTCTACGACAGCAACTTCCTCAGATTTAGGCTTTTCCCCACAAGCTGAAAGTAGTGCAAGAGCTGAAATCGTAAGTAGTTTTTTCATAGATTTAAAAGTTAAATCTGAATATTTCGAAACCGAGTTCGTCTTCGACATTGACATCAGAGTAGAGTTTGCCGTCTTTGAAGAAAGGCATGCGCGGGACGTTTGATAAACCTTCTAATCGGGTTTCTCCAATCAGTTTTAAATCTTTTGAGTAAGCACATAGGAATATTTCCATTTCAGCCTTTTCTCCTTCTATAGGAACTGATAGTGCACGACTGGCAAATCGAAAGTAACGTTGGGATTTCTCATCCCAAATGAAATTGCGATAGCTGATCTTAGTTGCTCGTTTTTTTATTTCCTCATCAAACTCACTCTTGCTCCCAACAAAGCTTTTCACTTCTCCGGTTTTTTCCAGCGGAACAAGCTCATGTGGAAATTCTCTATAGGAAAGACTATCTAAGCGAAGATCATAGACATATATAGCGTTTCCAACTGTACAGGAAATAAGAACGAGGTCATTAAAATATTGGATAGAGACTTGTTCCATGCTCTTTAATCCTTTACCCCGAATTTCGAATTTGTTGGCCTTTTTAAATTCAGAGAGCTCCAGCAAGTTAGTTCTTCCTCCCAGCGAGTCGATTACCGCTAGAAAATGAGTGTTGTATTCATTGTTCATAGGCATAGAATACAAACCACCTCGTTTTGGATCCGGAATAATCCGAATAATTAATGATCTTCCATCAATGGGATAGCCTTCTACTATCTTATCCAGATCCATTTTAAAACGTTTTATTTTGTTTCCATTTGCATCAAAAATTTGTGGATACGGCGGAGACAAGGGAAAATAAAAGTAACCGTCCCCGATAGCCTGAAAATTAATGCTATGGACTAGACGATTAGGGCCATCCTTTTCAAATGAAAAAGAGCTTATTATCTTCATCGCGTCCAAATCTATTTTCTGAAGCTTGAGGTCCTTATCAATTAAGTAAAAGTAATGGCCGTCAGGAGAAGATGAAGTACTGAATATAGGGGCAAAATTTATAAAATCATCCCCAGTATCCACCATCAATGTATCGATGGAAAAGGTCAGGTTCTCAAGGATATTAGTGGACTCGGTTTCACTCAAACTGCTTCCAGAAGAAGGCTTTTCCGTACAAGCGGCAAAAAATGTAAGGGCTAAAAATGGAAGTAGTTTTTTCATGCCTCTAAAAATCAAAGCTGTAAACGATAAAGGCTGGGTTTTCGCCGACCACCCAGCGCGAGTAAAGTTTGCCGTTTTTCATAAAGCTTTGGAATGGAAGTGCATCTAACCCTTCAACTTCCGCTTCACCAGTCAAATTGAAGTCCTTGTCGTATGAAAACAAGTAAATGTCTGCGCTGAAAGATTGCGCTTCTTCGTTTACTTCCCAATTCATTTGTGCCAGTCTGAAATACATTTGCCGGGTTTTATCCCAATAGAAATTGGAAAAAGTAATTTGTTTATCGATTTCCCTCCCTACTTCCCTGAGTCTTTCATAAGTGTCCGCAGTACTTGGGAATTCTCCGGTTTTCATTTTGGGTACAAGCTGATGTGGAAAGGTGACCAAGCGTAATGAATCTGTTTGATCATATAAGTAAATATCAGAGGTCGTTCCGCTGTAAAGGATAAACTGCTCATTGACCCAGCTGATTTTCTGTAATTGACCAAAAGTGATGGAACCATCACTCATCTTGATCCGGAAGTTTTCCGACATCTCTAAAGCCGGTAGGGCTACTAATTCACCACTCATTTCATCAGCGTTGAGTATCGCTAGCCCATCAGGAGCGCCTATCCCTTCATTTGGGTAAAAAAGTGCCGTTTTTTTATCTGAGCTGAGAGTAATTGAGTTGCCCATAGACATAGAAAAATCCGGATCGAAACCTGAATATTTTTCTGCCTGAAATGGTAGAGACTTTACTTTTTTCCCATCAAGCGTAAAGATTACTCCCGTATAGAAGTTTCCCAGAAATAGCTCGTCATCATTTAAAACCTGTAAATAATTAGCATAATTAGGAATCATATTAGGGCCATCTTTTTCGAATTTATGACGCGCCACAAGTTTGTTATTGTTCAAATCAATCTCGTGAACTTCCACTTCAGGCTCGTAAAATGTAAAAACACGATCTTCCTCTTCGCTGATCGCAAAGGCCGAATAAGCCCCCGGCATAAAAATCTCTTCCCCCACATCGATCACGACTGTATCCACGGAAAAAGTCAGATTTTCGAGAATGTTTATCTGTTCAGTTGACTCGGATTGCTTTTCACCACATGCGGCCAGGATAGCTAAAGTGGAAATCGTAAGCAGTTTTTTCATGGGTTCAGAAGTTAAAAGTGAATACTGCGAAGCCGAGTTCGTCTCCTACATTGACGTAGGAGTAGAGCTTGCCGTCTTTGAAGAAGGCATTTTCGGGTACAGTAAAGAGCTCTTCCAGTTTTTTCTCACCTATCAGGTTGAGTTGTGAGTCAAAAGCAGAAAGAAATACTTCACTTTTTTTGCTTGGTTCTTCAGAATTGCTAGGGATTAGGATAGAGCTGAAGCGGAAGAATTGATTGGATTTATCATCCCAAAGAAGTTCGTTGAAACGTACTTCAGAATTTATCAATGCCGTTTGCTCTTTTCGTTCTTCTGCTGACGACACCTCATTTTTGATTTTTCTGGTCTTTTGGGTAGCTGTAAGGGTAAGAGGGAAAGTGATGTATTGCAGGGTATCCAGTTCAGGATCATAACGGTATATGCCACTGCTTACCGTATTGGAGACATAAGCTTTGGAATTTATAGTTTGTACATTTACTTCCTGTGTAATACTCACTTTATAACCATTATCATCCGTGACGACTCTATAATCATGTGTTATATCCATCTCTGGAAGGTCGATCACTTTTGAATTCTCTTCTTCAAAGTTGACTAATACGAGATTGAATACAGGATCAAAAAAATTGGTTTCCAAAAAAAATCCCAGTTGATTTCCTTCCAAATAAGCGAATTGAGAAAGCATATGCCCCTTTGCTTTTTCACCTTCAAGTAACTCATCAATCGTGTAATCAAAGTCCTGCGATAGCTCACCGGTCTTCGAAAATTTGCCAATTCTATTATGACCACTAAATAGAAATAGCTCATCTCTGAGAGAGGTGAGTGTATTTCCAAAGGGGCCTACCCCATTTGGCCCTTCTTTTTCAAATGGAAAGCTGGCTGTAAGTGCCAATTTATCCAAATTGATTTCTTGCAATTGCATTGTATTCCCATCAAACTTATAGAGCTTTTGTTGATCAGGACTCATTGAAGAACTGGATAGCCCATATTTGAGATTAATGATTTCCTCCCCTGGATCCACCACCACCGTATCTACCGAGTAGGTCAGGTTTTCCAGGATATTTTCGGATCTAGAGGTGGTTTCAGATTCCTTTCCCCCGCAGGCTGAAAGAAGTACAAGTAATGAAATCGTAAGTAGTTTTTTCATAGTTTTTTAAAAATCAAATGTGAAAACTGCGAAGCCGAGTTCGTCTTCGACATTAATATAGGAGTAGAGCTTTCCGTCTTTGAAGAATTTCTTGGAAAAGGGATCTACGGACACTTCGGTCTCAGCCAGCTGATTCAGCTCTTTGTCAAAGACCGTAAGTACATTTCTAAAAATCAAGGAGTCACCGATTTCCCGGTCAAGTTCCCGGGAAAATCGTACAAGCCTCCGGTGCATTTTATCGAAATAGAATTGGCCAAATGTTACATCTTTCTTCGACTCCTTTATGAGGTCATCTATTTCATTGATTGTCTCAGCCGATGTTCTGATTGGAATCTTCTTTTTGTCAGATGTCAATTCAGAGTGAAAGGTTTTTACTGTTACCGAATCACTTTCCAAATCCAGTATCAACGCTTCATTGGCGTATGCCGTGGACAGGATAAGCGACTTATCGACTAGCTCCAAGTTGATCATTTCAAATACTTTTCTATCTGATCCTAATAAATAGGTATATGGGGCTATTCTACCAGCCAGATCTAGTGGAATCTTTTTTACGCTACCATCTTCCATTGAAACAATTGCAATCCCTTGAGGTACTTGTTCGAGCGTTTCATATATCCCATAGAGTAGGTTACCATAAGTGATCTTTGGGTTAAACATGGATAACATCTCAGGTTCTAGCCCTGACAAAGCCTCGGTAGTAAGTTGATAACGTTTCATGGAGCTCAAGTCAGAACTAAAAACCCTTACTTCCTCAACCCCATAAAAAACCATATTTCCAGTTTGATCGACTTGGATGGCGTAAGGCCAGCCTGTACCAAGTGGTCCTTCTTTATCTGTGGCAATCTTGTCAAGCAACTTCAAGCTTTCCAAATCAATAACTTCCAGCTCACTTTTGGGAGAAAAATTGAAGAGTTTCTTTTGATCCACAGAAAGGCTTGAATGGCTTAAGGCCGATTGGAGAAAGAGGATTTCCTCACCTGCGTCCACCATAACCGTATCCACCCGAAAAGTAAAATTAACTTCTTCCTGATTGGATTTATCTGTTGGATTACCACAAGCCAGACAAAGGACGAGTAAAATAAGAGGAGTCAGTTTTTTCATAGTTGGGTTTAAAAATCAAAAGTGAATACTGCGAAGCCGAGCTCGTCTTCGACATTTATATAGGAGTAGAGCTTGCCGTTTTTGAAGAACTTGAATCCGTAATAAGGAATAGGGATTACTTCCTCGTGGAGTTGATTCAGGTTTTTATCAAAAATGGTCGTTATCTGCTTATAGACTGCTGAGTCTCCTATCTTGCGATCGAGATCCTGTGAGAACCTCCAGAACTTTTCATTGAAATCGTCATAGTAGAATCTACCAAACTCCACGTAGTCTTTAGTTCCATTCCATAATTTATGAAATTCTTCCCGTGAATTTGCAGTGGATCTGGCAGGTATCTGTTTGATGTTTTGAGTCAGCTTCGAATCAAATATCTTTCTTGTTAAGGAATCTGAGATCAGGTCTAATAGATAAGCTTCGTTGAAATTATGAGAGGAAATTAGCACTCGATGATCTATTGGATCGATATGCATTGATTCGATCGTTTTCAGTCTTATTTGTCCGTTTTCGGAAAAGGAGATATGATAGGGATCAGATCTTTCAAATAATTCTAATGGGAACTTCTTAAGTTTAAAATCAGCCAAATTAAGCGCAGAAATCCCATTTCTTACTTCAAAATATTCGATAGGTCCATAATTAACGAGTGCAAACTTCCCGTCTGGAGAAAGCACAAAAGGGGAATTAATAGTCTCATCAGAATTCAAAACTTCAAACTTCTTTCCGTTGAATTTATACTGCTTCATGGAATCCAACTGAGCATTGAATTCTCGGATTTCAGTATTGGTAGCAAAAAAGAATCTCCCATCTAGACTTATTGTTATGCTACTGGGATTACCTGTGCCGTTAGGCCCTTCCTTTTCCATTTTTATTCGATTAGTCAATTTCAATTGACCCAAGTCTATAACTTCAATTTCTGATGAACTATGATTATAATTGTAAAGTAAGTTTTTATCTGGGGATAGGGCTGCCATTCTTAACCCCGAGTTTAAATAAATAAACTCATCGCCTGAATCTATCATCACAGTATCAACTGAGTAAGTAAATTCAAATTCGTCCTGCTCAGATTCATTGGATTGTTTAGTGCAGGATTTACAAACTATCGTTATTAGAATAAGAATGAGTAGTCTTTTCATAGTTCCTTAAAAATCAAAAGTGAATACTGCAAAGCCTAGCTCGTCATCGATATTGACGTAGGAGTAGAGCTTGCCGTCTTTAAAGAAAGTTTTCGACAATAAACCTTCTATAGTGTTCAATTTGGTCTCTCCCAGTACCTTGAAATCTCGATCATACGCAAAAAGATAGTATTCAAAAGTTGTAGGATCATCTTTCGTTTCACCTCTAAAAGTTTTCAGGCCAAATCGAAAATACAGTTGACGAGATTCGTCCCATAACATTTCCATAAAATTGATATGTTCAAAAATCTTATTCTGAATATCACTAGCCTCCTTTGGATCTGAAGTATTTTTAGGGATTTCTATTTTCATTACGTTAGGGACAGATTGGTGCTGTATATCAATAAAAGCTAGCTCCTCTGTTTGAATATTATATCTATAAATACTACTCATAGCACCGGTGGATAGGATCAATTCCCCTGGGAAAAAAGTGAAGAAACTCGCAACAGCATAAAATGATATCATGCTTGAGCCTCCAGATTCAATTGTAAAAGTCCCGCTGTAATCATCCACTATTTTCATTTTGGGTATAGGCAGCGATTGGGCGGTTTGGGTTTCGGGGTCGAGAATTAATAGGATATGATCCTGAGCATCTTGAAACGTAGGTTGGCTATAAATTTTTCTGCTGTCAAAATCATACACGGCTCTTGAAAAGAGCGTCCGATTATTTTCTGCCAAAGCTGAATCTATTCCAGAAGGGAAAAATTTCAAATCCTGTAGTTTTTTTCCGTTCTGACCGAAAATCCCTACGGTCGCATAGCTGTTTATATACAGATTTCCAGTAGGGCCTATTTCCAAACCGGATAAATATGATCCAATACCGTCTGGTCCTTCTACTTCAAATTCAGTCTTTTTCAGGACTTTTAAATTTTCCAAATCCACTTCAACTAGCTTAGGTGGTTCACTCTCAAAAAAGAACAGCCTTTTTTTATCATCGCTGAGACCAAACTCACCTAATCCACGGGATAAGTTCAGAAAATCCTCTCCTGCATCTACCACCAGTGTATCGACCGAATAAGTAAGATTTTCGAGGATGTTTTTCTGTTCAGTTGATTCAGGCTCTTTACCAGCGCAGGCAGAAAGCAATGCAAGAAATGAAACAGTTAAAAGTCTTTTCATGGGTTTAAAAATCAAAAGTGAAAACTACGAAGCCGAGCTCGTCATCGACATTGACATAGGAGTAGAGCTTGCCGTCTTTGAAGAAGTAAGAGATAGGTATGGTTTTGATGCTTTCCAATTTGGTCTCTCCCAATACATTAAAGTCCTTGTCATAGGCAAAAAGATATAATTCATAGGTAGGGGGATCTGCTCTGTTTTCGCCAAAAAAAGTCTTTTTCCCAAAGCGCAGATACATCTGCCTAGTCTCATCCCATTTGAAATCCATGAAATTCAGCTGCTCGGCAATTTTCCGCCTGTCTTCCATAAAGCCAGCTTCATTGCTAGATTCGTTCATGACGGTGATATTCCATTCATTTGGAACAGTTTGGTGGGTTATGTCAATGAACTTTACGCTGTCAGCCTCAAGATCCAATGTATAAACCCCACTCATCGTTCCTGCCGAAATCAGCAACTGACCGTTTTCCATATCCATGTAGGCTGATGGACCAAAGTAATTCATTGTAGTTCCCTGATCTGATTTTTGGGTCAAGGTGATCTCACTGTCTCTTACCGATTTCATTTTTGGAATAGGGTAGGATTTGAAGGATTTGCTAACCGGGTCTATAACCCACAGTTCATTGAGTTTTTCAATTTCACCGTAAGGTTGAGTATAAAACTTATTGCTCCCGAAATCATAAATACCTCCGCCATACACCTTGATAAAGTCATTGGCATAGTCAGGATCTAAGCCTTCAGGAAAAAACCTCAGGTTCTCGGTCATCGCCCCGTCAGGAGTGAAAATACCTTGTCCGTTATAGCCTTTGATGAAAATCTCCCCCGATGGTCCTACCTTAAGACCACGGGTATAAGCTCCCACGCTGTTGGGACCTTCCGTTTCAAATTCTGCTTTGCTCAGGATTTTGAGCTCATCCAAATCCGCTGTAACGAGCATTAGTGGCTTACTTTGAAAGAACAGTAACTGGCTTTTATCAGACGTCAGGTCAAATGAACCCAGGCCAAAACCTAGGTTGATGAAGTCTTCCCCAGCATCCACTACTACTGTATCCACAGTGTAGGTCAGGTTTTCGAGAATGTTTTTTTGTTCTGTGGAATCGGATTCTTTACCGCCACAGGCGGCAAGTAAGGCGAGAAGGGAAATTGTTAGTAGTTTTTTCATAGTTGCTTAAAAATCAAAAGTAAATACTGCGAAGCCGAGCTCGTCTTCGACATTGACATAGGAGTAGAGCTTGCCGTCTTTGAAGAAGGCTGATTCAGGAATGCTTTTTAGATCATCTATCAAGGTCTCTCCAACCAGCTTCATGTTAGTGTCAAAGGCATATAGAAACACCGAGATTTTTGCTGGAGAACCTGGGGTTTCACTGGGTAGTGTAATGCTCGCAATCCTAAAAAAAGGCTTTCTGGATTCATCCCACATGAGGTGTTTGAAGGATATTTGGGAGCGTACTTTTTGGGATTCTTCCTGCTGTTCTTTTTTGGAGGAGACTTCTCTTTTTGGAAGTTCGGTTTTCTCTTTGGGACTTACTGTGATGGGAAAGGAAAATAGTTGCAGCGAGTCTTGCTGGAAGTTATAGCGATATAAATCACTGGTAACCGAAGAGGAGAGATACAAATCACCTTGGTATTCATCCATGAAATAATCTTCCATAGAAATCTCTGCCATGCCGTCCTTGAAAAACATAATGCTGAACTTCCCCGTGTTGTCCAACGCAGGAATGTCAAACTTTTTACCGGTATTGTTGGATTTGTCTATGACCACCAAGTCTCTGTTACTTTCCATAATTCCTCCCGGAAGGGAATAGAGGTAATCCCCATTTTCACTGATGTTGATCTGGAAATTCATGTCTTGACTTTCCTCTATCCCAAGTTCTGGATACTGCTCAGCTTTTAGCGTAATGTCATCTATTTTGGAAGTCTGAGAATCGAAGACCCCCGCTGATTGAAAGGTTGAAAACATGAAGTTTTCGCCTGGCAACACTTTTATATCAGCTGGGAATGAGCCTATTCCGTTTGGTCCTTCTTTTTCGAATTTGATTTTTTTGATCAGTTCCAGTCGGTCCAGGTCGATCACAGCTACCGATTGATCATTTGGTGTTAGTTGATAGAGTCTTTTGGAGTCGTTGGAAACATCAAAAAAGTAAAGACCCATAGCGAGATTGATGAGCTCATCTCCAGGATCTACCACGACAGTATCCACTGAGTAAGTCAGGTTTTCTAGAATGTTATCGGATTCGGATTTTTTGGAGATGCCTTTTTCTCCGCAGGAAAAAAATGAAATAGTCAGAAAGGAAAAAATAAGTAGTCTCTTCATTTACAGGAGGGTTAGCCTTAAAACTAAAAAATCTGTAAGTGAAAACCGACTAAAAAATGTTAATTATTCAAAAAAAATAGGGTGGAATGATACTAATATGCGGTGTGAGACTTTGGCTCTGAAAGCTGAACTTCTAGGTAATTTAACTTTGCTAGTAAGATTTTATAGTATGGTGAAGCCTAATGAATAAAAGTTCCGCCCTTTCGGGGCTACTTTGTTTACTAGTTTCCTGTACCCTGCACTGCGTACAGGGTCATGAATGGTCAGGCTCCTTCGGAGCTGGTTATAAAAAAGCACTTCCCTAAATACTATTCTTCGATAATTCATACCTGATTAATAACAGCTCTGGAAGAAAAACCCGAAGGGTTGCGACTATTCATAAACCTCGGCAAAGCCGGGGGTTATGAAGACAAAACCTGGATGGCAGCCCCCAATGGGGCGAAACTTCTTTCTATTTCAAAAAATACCTTTCATCAATCTCAATTCCATTTTCAATCAAAATTCTTCGATACTCATCCTCAAAGGTTTCTGTTT
The DNA here is from genome assembly GCF_900116615.1 of Algoriphagus locisalis. Classification (GTDB taxonomy): domain Bacteria; phylum Bacteroidota; class Bacteroidia; order Cytophagales; family Cyclobacteriaceae; genus Algoriphagus; species Algoriphagus locisalis. The sequence goes on along the minus strand of NZ_FPBF01000002.1, from coordinate 737,229 downwards.
TGTGATGTTCCTTTTGTCCCTTGATGTAATTTATTAATCTATCCTTTTCATGAATGGAACAGGTAAAGCACCCATATCCGTCTGCCCAACCTGTAAAATGTGGATGTGCTTTTGATTTTTTAATCCAAGCACTTGAATAGGCTTTTAAATCTTGCATGAAATCTGCAACAGCATTTGTGGGGTGGATATCCACTAGCAAATGAATGTGGTTTTCAATACCATTGATTTGATACAGTTTTGATTTTTTGTTTTTAACTATTCCCCATAAATAATTGTAAACGTCTTTGCAATCTGAATCTAAGGAAGGCTTGTTCCTCTTGGTATGAAATATGACATGGTAATACATTTGTCGGTAAGAAGTCATTTTTTAAAAAAGTTTGTTTTAAGAAAGTTAAGTTTTTTTGGTAAAAGTTCCGCCCTTTCAGGGCTCATCCATTTCATCGTCATTGGTTCCCTGCACTTCGTACAGGGTCATGAATGGTTAGGCTCCTTCGGAGCTGGCTTAAAAATGAAGCACTTCATTGAATACTATCCTTGCGTAATTCATAGCTGATTAGAGGTCATCTTGATAGGAAAAACCCGAAGGATTGTAACTTTTCATAACCCTCGGCAAAGCCGGGGGCATTTCGGTAGAACCTGTCTGGCAGCCCCGAATGGGGCGAAACTAGTGCCTCCCTGCTTTAAAGTTAACCCACCGACTCCATCAGCGTGCGGAACGGTATTGCCTTCTCGCCGTATCTGGCTTGAGTTTCGTAGCGAAGTTCTTTTGCAAACCGACTTTCGTATTCGATCAGTTTGCGGGTGTTTTCTGCAAAAAACTGCACAGAATAATTCGTTACGCTGTCGTCTGGGCTGTTGAGTAATCTAAAGAATTTATGTTCAGTAAATAGCCCAGTGGCAAAAATATCCGGGATATGGGTGCCTTTCATCCACTGTACAAAATCTTCTTCTATATCGTTGGAGACAGTAAACGTGATGTTGTAAAGAATCATATCAGTGAATTTTGGCTGGAATTTCGTTTTTTTGCAAACAGATTTGAGATTTCAAAGTTAGGAATCCAAACCCGAATAAGTGAATATTCTTTAATCAAAAGCGCCTCAGTTAATGCATAAAATAGCGAAAGCTCCCCCCGAAGCACAGAATAAGCGATTGATTATAGCAAAAATTGTGGTGGTTGCGCTATATGGCGTTGGAGCCATAGGATTAAGTTTGCCGGAATACCGAGACTATTTCCTGATGCTCACACCGGCTCAGCTTATCCTTACGCTCTTATTGGTTTTGGGATTTCATAGAGGTTGGTCAGAGGCATTTCCGATTTTTGCAGCCGTTGCTTTTTGGATAGGCTTTGGTGCCGAGCTGATCGGGATTCATACCGGGTATATTTTCGGAGATTATGTGTATGGTCCTACGCTGGGACCCATGCTTTGGCAGGTACCTATCGTCATTGGAATCAATTGGTTTATTTTGGTATATCTCACCGGAGCCGTTTTCTACAAGGTTACCGATAATGATTATTATGCAGCCTTACTTGGAGCCACAGCCATGACGTTGATTGATTACATCATGGAACCTGTAGCGGTGGCCTTGGACTTTTGGTATTGGAAGTCAGGGGTTATTCCAGCTGATAACTATCTGACTTGGTTTATAGTTGCGTTTTTGATCCATTTGATCTATAGAAAAGGTAACTTTGATAAAGGGAATCCACTGGCCGCTTTCTTGCTGGTTGCGATGATTCTCTTTTTTACAATTCTTAATTTTACGCTCCAGGTTTGATTTCCTGTATTAAAAACCGGAGTTAATTCATTACGAACGAAAACAAAAAGAAACAGCTTAAGTTGTAAACTTGATGATTGAAGCTATAGGGTATAGTATATTGGGATTTGTCTTGATGGAATTGTCGGGTTGGGCAATTCACAAATACCTAATGCATGGTCCTTTATGGTCGATCCATAAGACTCATCACGAGCATTCAGATTCATTTTTTGAATTGAATGATCTCTTTTCGCTTTTATTTGGGAGTATCGCCATTCTGCTGATATTTCTTGGTGTAGGAGATCTGGATTACAGGTTTTGGATCGGAATAGGAATCAGTATGTATGGCATGTTGTATTTCTTTCTCCATGACGTACTGATCCATCGTAGAATGAAATGGCTGGATAGGCCTAGAAAGGGGTTTTTGAAAGGAATTTTTTCAGCCCATCAGGCTCATCATCAAAGCAGAAAAAGAGAAGGAGCAGTCTCGTTTGGCCTGTTTCTAGTGCCGAGGAAATATTTTAAGAACTAAAAAAGGTGAGCAACTACTCAATAAAAGATCTGGAGCAACTCTCAGGTATAAAAGCGCATACCCTAAGAATCTGGGAGCAGCGGTACAACTTAGTCAATCCTAAAAGGACTGATACTAATATTCGCTACTACGATGACGAAGATCTCAAGAGGATTCTGAATGTAGCCATGCTAAATAGCCATGGCATTAAAATCAGCAAAATCGCTTCAATGAGTCACACTGATATCAGCGAAGAGATCATACGGCTCACAGATCAATCCCTCGACTACAACGATCAGATCCAGGCGCTTACGATCTGTATGATAGAAATGGACGAGGATAGGTTCGAAAAAGTACTTTCCACCAGTATCATCAAATTGGGATTTGAAGACACCATAATAAAGGTGGTTTATCCCTTCCTTACCAAAATTGGAGTGCTCTGGCTTACCGGAGCTATCACACCAGCCCAAGAGCATTTCATTTCCAATCTGATCCGCCAAAAACTTATTGTGGCTATAGACGGAGAAGTGGGGAAAAACACGGGTAAAACGTTTATGTTATTCCTGCCGGAAGGAGAATTACACGAAATATCGCTTCTATTTAGTAGCTATTTGATCAAGAAACACGGGCACAAGGTCATCTACTTAGGTCAAAATACGCCAGATGCGGATTTGATCTCTGTATATAATATGCAGCGTCCCGATTTCCTTTTTACCGTGATCACTACCTCTCCTTCTCCGGAAAATATTCAGGATTATTTAACTATGCTAGGACGGGAGTTTTCGGAGGCAAAGGTTTTTGTGTCAGGTTTGCAAAGTGTAGAACAACAACTTTCCATTCCGTCTAACATCTGTTCGCTTGCATATTCAAAAGAAATCAAACGCATTCTAGTCCAGATGGAAGAGCAGATTGTTTAGATTTATTTTAAATTTATTAAACAAAAGTATTCCTAGTGAATACTTTTTTTTTGCTCAAAAAAAGCTCACTGGCTCATTAATGGCGCTTTTGCTCAAAAAATCGGATAGTTCGTGTCTTTTTTGTTTAACAAAATGAAAAAAATATTAATCAAAGGCTTGGTATTTTGTTTAATGAATGTTAGGTTTGTTTAAACAAAAAGAGCAAGATTATGACCTCAGTAGAATTCAGTTACTCATTAAATCAACTCTCTGGTGTTTTAAAGCCCTTTGCATTAAAACTGACAAGAGATTTGGATGACGCAAACGATTTGCTTCAGGACACTATGGTGAAAGCCTACACCAATCAGGATAAATTCGCTGAGGGCACTAACATGAAAGCCTGGCTCTATACCATCATGAAAAACACCTTTATCACCAATTATCAGAAAATGGTGAGAAGAGCAACTTTCGTAGATACCACGGACAATCTCCACTTTATCAATTCCAGTGGTGCTTTGATAGAAAATTCTGCGTATGGGGATTTTGCGATGGAGGATATCTTTGAAGCCATTGAAAGATTGGATGAGATTTTCAGTACGCCGTTTTTGCTTTATTATAGAGGTTTTAAATACCACGAAATCGCAGACCGCCTGAATATTCCAATTGGAACTGTAAAAAATCGAATTCATATTGCTAGGAAATATCTCAAGGAAGATTTGACAGTTTATAAGCACATTAACTAATCAGATGACGAAAAAACATGCGGTGGTAATTGGGTCTGGGTTTGCAGGCCTTTCTGCTGCAACCCATCTTGCTGCCAATAATTATTCGGTTACCCTCCTGGAGAAAAATGATTCTCCCGGAGGAAGAGCAAGGAAATTTTCAAGTCACGGTTTTACCTTTGATATGGGTCCGAGCTGGTATTGGATGCCCGATATCTTCGAAGATTATTTTTCGCATTTTGGCAAAAAGCCCTCTGATTATTACGATTTAATACGCCTAGATCCTTCGTATGCGGTGGTATATGGACAGGATGATATCTTGGATATTCCTGCAAATCTGGATGAATTCAAATCAAAGCTCGAGAAAATAGAGCCTGGTGCTGGGGAGAAATTAGATGAGTTTTTGGCGCAGGCCAAGTATAAATATCAAGTAGGAATTCATGACTTGGTGAAAAAGCCCAGTCGCTCTATTTTAGAGTTTACATCTCTATCGCTTCTAAGGGATGTCATGCGTATGGATGTGTTTCAGTCCATGGCAGTTCATGTGAGGAAGTTTTTCAAAGCAGAGAAAATCATTCGCTTGATGGAATTCCCGGTGTTATTTCTCGGAGAGACTGCGGAGAATATACCAGCCCTCTACAGCCTGATGAACTATGCGGATATAGCCTTAGGTACTTGGTATCCCAAAAAAGGAATGCATGAGATCATTGCTGGAATGGTAGCCTTAGCTGAAGAAAAAGGAGTGAAAATAAGGTACAATGCAGAAGTAGAAGAGATAGAAATAGAGAAGGGTACAGCCAAGCAAGTGAGATTGAAATCCGGAGAGAAAGTGTATGCAGATTTGGTAATAGCAGGAGCAGATTATCACCATGTGGACAAGCATTTGATCAATCCCATATACAGTAACTACAGTGAAGAGTATTGGGATAAGCGGGTGATGGCTCCGTCCAGTTTGCTCTTTTATCTGGGAGTGGACAAGAAGTTGAAAAACCTCCGCCACCATAATCTGTTTTTTGATGAGCCTCTTGGCCCACATGCGGATGCGATCTATTCTAACCCTAGATGGCCAGAAGCCCCTTTATTTTATGCTTGTGTGCCTTCTATAACCGATGATACAGTCGCCCCAGAAGGGATGGAAAATTTATTTCTGCTTATTCCACTAGCTCCTGATTTGGAAGACTCTGAGGAGACCAGAGAAAAATATTATAATATAATAATGGATCGACTGGAGAAAATATCCGGTCAGGAAATACGCTCTCATGTGATCTTCAAGCGGTCTTATGCGCATTCAGATTTTAAAACAGACTATCATGCATACAAAGGGAATGCCTATGGTTTGGCTAATACGTTGAAGCAAACGGCAATACTAAAGCCCTCGCTGAAAAACAAAAAAGTAAAAAATCTGTTCTATACAGGTCAATTGACTGTACCGGGACCGGGAGTTCCTCCCTCATTAATTTCTGGCTATGTCGTTGCAAAAGAGGTTATTCGGGAAAATTCGTAATAAAACAAGTATATTAAAGTTCATGGACGCAAAGGAGTTATTTGACCAAACCAGCCTGGAATGTGGCAAGCTGATCACCCAGCGCTACAGTACCAGTTTTACCCTTGGTATTCAAACTTTGGACAAGAAATTCCATCAGCCCATTTATGCTATTTATGGCTTTGTGCGCTTTGCAGACGAAATAGTGGATACGTTTCATACCCATGACAAAGCCAAATTATTGGCAGAATTCAGACAGGAAACCTACAAATCAATTGAGCTTGGTCTTTCTTTGAATCCAGTGCTGCACGGCTTTCAGATGATTGTAAATAAGTACGATATTGACCATGAGCTGATCGAATCATTTTTCCGTAGCATGGCAATGGATCTGGACTTCACTACCTATAATGATGATAGGTATCTAGAGTATATCTATGGTTCGGCGGAAGTGGTAGGATTGATGTGCCTGAAAGTATTTGTAGATGGAGATGAAGAAGCCTATCAGAAACTGAGGAGACCGGCTCAAATGCTGGGTTCTGCTTTTCAGAAAGTCAATTTCTTGCGTGATATCAAAAGTGATTTCGAAGAGCGGGGAAGAGTGTATTTCCCGGGTGTTGCTTTTGAGCAATTCGATAAGTCAGCTAAAGAACTGATAGAAAAAGACATTCAAAAGGATTTTGACGAAGCGCTTATCGGCATTGCCAATCTTCCGGATGGAGCAAAGCTAGGAGTGAAAGTAGCTTACTTATATTATCAGAAATTATTTGATAAAATCAAGGGACTTTCTGCTGCCAAAATAGCTCATGAGCGTATCAGAATTCCTAATTCCCAAAAATTCAGCTTGCTGATTGGAACTTATTTCGGAAGTAAATTAGGCTTGAGCTAAGTATGGAAATCTACCTCTACTTGGCGGTAAACCTATTTGCAATTTCCTTTCCTCTGGTTCGGTCTTTCGAATCAAGGATTAAATTTGCTAGCAAGTGGTATGCTTTGTTTCCGGCCATTTTAATCACGGCAGTTTTCTTTTTGATTTGGGACCATTGGTTTACGCTAATTGGAATCTGGGAATTCAATCCAAGGTATATACTGGGGATTTATTTTTTTGAGCTTCCTCTAGAAGAATGGCTTTTCTTCTTCACCGTGCCATACGCCTGTATGTTCATCTATGAGGTGCTGATTTACTTTTTCCCAAAGGATATCTTCAAACCTGCCGGAAAGTACTTTGTGTATATCATGATACCGGTATTGCTGATTTTAGCATTTATCAATTTTGATAAAATGTACACCGCAGTTAATTTTAGTGTAGGAGCTGTGGCGCTTGCAGTTCACTGGTTGATATTTAAGGATAAATACATGGGCAGGTTTTTGTTTGCCTATTTGGTTCACCTCATTCCCTTTATCCTTTGTAATGGAGTGCTCACTGGAGGAACCACCCCGGAGCCAGTTGTGATATATAACAATGCGGAAAATCTGGGAATTCGAATATGGACAGTGCCGATTGAGGATACGATTTATTCTATGACATTGCTGCTGATGAATGTCTCGTTTTATGAATATTTCATAAAGAGAAAAACAATTCAATAAGCTTTAAGTTATTTGGTTATGAAGAATCTTCACGTTCAGATTGATGCACATTCAGGCTTCTGCTTTGGGGTAGTTTATGCCATTGAGATGGCTGAGGATATCCTGGATGAAACTGGGCATTTGTATTGCCTGGGTGACATAGTTCACAATGATGAAGAGGTAAATCGCCTGAAAAGGAAGGGTTTGAAAATCATTGATCATGATGTCCTTAAAGAACTCCGTGACGAGAATGTGCTTATCCGCGCACATGGTGAGCCGCCTGCTACGTATGAGCTTGCTATAAAAAACAATCTTACCCTGATCGATGCCAGCTGTCCGGTAGTGCTGAAATTGCAACATCGTATTAAGAATTCATTTGACAAGGGAGATTCCATCTACATCTATGGAAAGCATGCACATGCTGAGGTGATCGGTTTACTTGGTCAAACTAATAATGAAGCGGTAGTCTTTCAGGATATTTCCGAATTGGACTTAGAAAATCTCCCCAAAAACATCACGCTGTACAGCCAGACGACTAAAAGCACAGATAAATTCTACGAGATCAATAATGTACTCAAGGATAATGGCATAGCCGTCAACACGAATGATACGATTTGCCGACAAGTCTCCAATCGGGACAAAGAACTTCGTGATTTTGCCACCAAATTTGATAAAATAGTTTTTGTCAGTGGTACGAAGTCTTCTAATGGCAAAGTTCTATTCAACGTTTGTAAGGACACCAACCCAAATACCTATTTCGTCTCTAACTCTGACCAAATAGAGCGTGATTGGTTTACTGATAATGACCAAGTGGGAATATGTGGGGCAACCTCTACGCCTATGTGGCTCATGGAGCAGGTGAGGGAAAGAATCCTGACTTTTTGAGAAAACATTCCCAACTTGCCGGTATGAAGTCAGAAATCAATTATGCGACTGTTGACCCAAAAGGAATTTTGATTGCCTCGGTGATTATTATCCTGTGGTTTGCCAGTTTAATTTTCCTTCTGAATTATCCGCTTTCCTTGTTTGATCCGCTCGTTTATTTTGGCGTGTTAATTCAAATGCATCTCTATACCGGACTATTCATCACTTCCCATGATGCGATGCATGGCTTGGTATCTTCCAACAAAAAGATCAACAAAGCTCTTGGCTGGACTACAGCCCTACTTTTCTCCTATAATTTCTACAGCAGACTCTTCCCTAAGCATCACGAGCATCATCGTTTTGTAGCCACAGATCAAGATCCGGATTACCATGAATCTGATAATTTCTTTGCCTGGTATTTCAGCTTTATCAAGCAATACGTTACCATATGGCAAATTCTTTTGATGGCTGTGACATTCAATATTCTGAAGCTATTCCTCCCTACAGAGAACTTGATCGTATTCTGGATGCTTCCAGCGGTCCTATCTACTTTCCAGCTTTTTTTCTTTGGTACCTATCTGCCGCATCGGGGAGTAAATGACAACAAACATCACTCAACTACACAATCAAAAAACCATTTTTGGGCTTTTATTACCTGCTATTTCTTTGGATACCATTATGAGCACCATGATTCGCCTGGCACTCCTTGGTGGAGACTTTGGCGGGTCAAAGAATCTCAATCCATCGAGCAAGGGTAAAGTCACCACACTTATCTTATATTTTAAATGAGGATATTTCTACTTGTACTATCTCTTTTTACATTCTCAGCGACCACTTATTCTCAGGGAGTTATTCGTGGTAAAATCACCAATCCAGTAAATAATGAGCCGGTTGCCTTCGCTAATGTTCTCCTATTGAATACTGAATTAGGAGCTATTTCAGATGAGCAGGGTTTTTATGAAATCACCAATGTTCCTCCAGGGCTGTACAATGTAAGAGCAAGTTTTGTCGGGTATAAAACCAAAACCCAATTCGAGATACAGGTCACTTTGGCTAGACCGGTTCAATTGGACTTTGTCCTAACCGAGGATGCTTCAGAGCTCTCAGAAGTAGTGGTTAGTTCTGAGTTTTCCCGTTCCGAAGAGACACCGCTTTCGGTAAGAAAGCTTAATGCTAATGAGATAGAGCGCTATCCTGGCGGAAACAGGGATATTTCCAGAGTGATACAAGCGCTACCGGGTGTGGCAAGTACGCCGAGCTTCAGGAATGATATTTTGATTCGTGGTGGCGCGCCAAACGAAAATAAGTTCTTTATCGATGAGATAGAAGTGCCTGTTATCAATCATTTTGCCACCCAAGGATCTTCTGGAGGACCTGTCGGGATATTGAATGTCAATCTGATCAAAAATGTGGATTTGATTGCCGGCGGATTTCCTACGAATCGTATGAATGCGCTAAGTTCTTTTTTTGAATTTCAGCTCAAAGAAGGACGTAGAGACAAAATGGCAACTCAGCTAACCGTGGGCGCTTCAGAATTGACTTTGTCCAACGAGGGGCCGATTGGAGAGAAAACAACTTATCTGCTTTCAGCTCGCCGATCCTATTTACAAGGACTTTTCAAACTGATTGGCTTACCTTTTCTTCCGACTTTCAATGATTTTCAATTGAAAACTACTACCAAAATCAACGAGAAAACAGAGCTTACTTTTATCGGAGTGGGAGCGATAGATAAGTTTGTGTTGAACGAGGACATTCCCGATGATGAAACGGAGGAGGAGCGGGAAAACCGCCTTTACCTTTTGAATGTGCTACCGGTCCAAAATCAATGGAATTATGCCACGGGAGTCAGGTTGAAGCGATTTAGGGAAAATGGTTTCTGGACGTTTGTGCTCAGCAGGAATATGCTGAACAATCAGTCTGTGAAGTATTCTGGCAATGACGATAGCAATGAGGATAATCTGCTGTTTAACTACCTATCTCAAGAGTCTGAGAATAAATTCCGTGCGGAAAACAGTATTTTCAAAAATGGCTACACGTTCAAATACGGGGTTAACTATGAGTACTCCAGGTATTACATCAATAATTTTGACCGGGCTACCCTTGCCAGTAGCGGGCAGGTGATTTCCGTAGAATCTACCAGCAATTACAACATGTACGGTGGTTTTTTGTCTGCCAGCAAGAATCTGTATGATGAGCGTTTGCTGATCACAGGTGGAATTAGAATTGACGGTGCTGATTTTGGGGAAACCGCCCAAAACCCGTTCAACCAGCTCAGTCCCCGCGTTTCTTTTTCCTACCAATTGAGGCCTAATCTTTTTGCCACTGCCAATGCAGGGATATATTATCAGAAACCATCCTATACAGTTTTGGGATTTCAGGACCAAGATGGGCAGCTAGTCAATCAGCTTAATGATGTGCTTTTCATTCGAAATTCACAACTGATTGGTGGAATCGAGTGGTTAGTTCCGGAGAAAAATCGCCGTTTTACAGCTGAGGTATTTTATAAGAAATACAGCAATTACCCTTCCTCTCTTCGCAATGGGATTTCTTTGGCTAACCTTGGAGCAGACTTTGGGGTTATTGGAAATGAGCCTGTGGAGTCCAATTCGGAAGGTAGAGCTTATGGGTTGGAGATGCTTGCCCAGCAACGTCTTTTCGACAATTTCTATGGGATTGCCGCGCTTACTTTGGTAAGAAGTGAGTTTACTAATCCTAATACCGACGGCTATGTGCCTTCCTCATGGGACAATCGATTTATAATCAGTTTGACAGCGGGCAGGCGATTTGGAAATAACTGGGAAGTTGGAGCGAGATGGAGATTCTTAGGTGGGACTCCTTATACCCCTTATGACTATGAGGAGTCAAGCTTAATTAGTAATTGGGATTTGAGAAATCAGCCTATTTTGGATTATGATCAAATCAACGCAATTCGTTTAAAGGGATTTCATCAGCTGGATTTGAGGCTGGACAAAAAGTACTACTTCAAAAAATGGAATTTGAATTGGTATATAGATATCCAGAATGTGTATAACTTCAAAGCGGAGCAACCTCCTTTGTTAGTGCCTAAGCGAGATGGAGAAGGCAATATATTAGTAGATTCAGCTGACCCTACAAGATATCAATTGAACTATCTAAACAACCCGGCCGGGACGGTTTTGCCGACCGTGGGCTTAATCGTAGAATTCTAAGACTTGTCCAATTGATGAAGTAACTTAAGTATTCTGTCTGACCTTTCTTCGATCTTATCAGTGCTAAAGATGTATTCTATCCAGTGTTTTTGATCTGTTTTAGAGAGCTTTTGGAAAAGGTCATATTTTCCAGGGTCATCTTTCAGGCACGCTATTAATTCCAGCGGGATCTCTTCCGGGATTTCTTCTTTATATAGTTTCACCCAAACGATGTCTCCTTCCTGCTTGCCTATTTTTGTGCGTATTGGTTTGGCTAATGGAAGGAAAATATACCCATTTCCCATGGGCATGAGATGTTTCCCTTCAAAAGAAAAATCATCGATACTGCCGGATACCTTCATCATTCCAAAGGCTTTGGAAGAGGGCATAATTTCCTTTGGAAATTTCACAAAGCTCCAGCCGCCTTTCCCCTGCATTCGCTCAATAAGGAATTCACCGTCAACTAATTTTAGCATAAAAAAAGAGCAGGGATCACCTGCTCTAATTATTAATTTATATTACCAAATCGCCATCTGATATTGAGACCAAAGACATCTGCAAAGAAATCAGTGTTTTCGACAATACGAAGAGTAGGTCGCCAATCCGCACCGATTACAATAGGTACTTCTTCAAATGCATATTCAATGCCTATCTCTCCAGCTACTCCAAAAGAGAATGGATCATCGATATAAATTGACGGGCCAAAACCGGCATACCAGTTGAAATCACTTGATCCCACCGGTCTGTAGAGTGGGTTCCAAATTAGGTCAATGCCAACGCCTGACCCGAAGCTGACGTCTCCATGGATTCTACTGAATTCGCCAAGGGCAAACACTCCGTCAATAGCCACATTGTTTCCTCCGAATTGACCAAAACGAATACCTAGTTCCTGAGCATTACTTTCAAGTGACGCTCCCAATCCAAAAAACAATACAAGAGTTAAAATCTTTAAATACTTCATATTAATATGGGATATATTATAAATAGAAAATACTACTTACAAATATTCACTTTTTTCTTTAATTATTCGTTTGGCGCTAGGTATTTATAAACAATTCCAGCTAAAACGGCTCCCACAATCGGTGCAAGCCAGAAAAGCCATAATTGTTGCAAGTAAATTCCTCCTGCGAAAATAGCCTGAGAAGTGCTTCTGGCAGGATTTACGGATGTGTTTGTGACAGGAATACTGATTAAATGGATTAAAACCAAGGCTAAACCAATGGCAATTCCTGCAAATCCAGCCGGTGATTTAGGGTAGGTAGATCCAAGAATAATAGTCAAAAACATAAAGGTCATCACTACCTCTGTAATTAAGGCGGAAGCCAGATTATATCCTCCCGGAGACGCCTCACCATAGCCATTTGCGGCAAATCCTCCTAGCTCTACTCCAGCTTTGCCTGTAGCAATCGTATATAAAATAGCGGCGCCTGCCAAACCACCCAGAACTTGCGCGATGATGTATCCTATGACATCCTTGCTATCAAACCTTCCTCCGATCCAAAGTCCCACAGTCACAGCGGGGTTGAGATGGCAACCGGAGATATGACCAATAGCATAGGCCATTGTTAAAACAGTAAGGCCGAAGGCAAAAGATACTCCGACGAATCCAATTCCCAGTTCAGGGAAACCTGCTGCTAATACGGCACTTCCGCAACCACCTAGCACTAGCCAGAGGGTTCCAATAAATTCTGCAACGAGTTTTTTCATAAAAGTGGGGGTTGTAGTTAGTATAATGAATTTACAAATATTATTTCTAAAAAATGACTATTACTGTGTTAATATTTTGTTGTCTTGCCATTCACCGTTGATGGTTTGGGTAACGTAAATTTGGTCAGATTGTCTTTGATTTTGGAAGCCAACGAGTGAATATGGCTTAATTGGTGAATTTTGTCCCATACTGTGATTTTTTATTCCCTCAAGAGATATACTATTATCGTGAAGTTCTCATGTGTTTTAAAAAGAATGAGATTAAAAAGCTTACTGATTCGATTCATTGGTAGAATTAAGGAAATCTATTTTACTGGCTTGAAATGTGAGTTAAACTTCTTCCTATCTTACCTTACCTAGCAAAAACGATATGAAAATTTTTGAATGCGGAAATTGCGCTCATCCACTTTATTTCGAAAACGATCATTGTGAAAAATGTGGGCATCTTACTGGTTATTCCAGCACTACTTCGACAATGCTCACATTTGATCCCAGTAAATTTCCCCTTATTTCTGATCGAAAAGGTAAGGCTTATAAATACTGCGAAAACAAAGATCTGGGAGTTTGCAATTGGTTGATTCCAGCAGAGCAAGACAATGAGTTTTGTCCTGCCTGTGAACTCAATAGGACTATTCCAGATTTATCTGATGCAGAAAACTTTCCCAAATGGCAGAAGCTTGAGGTTGCAAAACACAGACTTGTTTATCAATTACTGAAGCTTGAGTTAGCTATTCCTCCCCAGGAGACAAATCCTGAGATTGGACTTTCATTTGATTTTATTTCCCGTCAGGGAGACAGTCAGATCATGACTGGCCATGCAAATGGATTGATTACAATTTTACTTTCTGAAGCGGATTCAGTGCATAGAGAGCAGATGAGAAAGCAAATGTCAGAACCTTACCGTACGCTAATCGGGCATTTTCGCCACGAAGTGGGTCATTACTTTTGGGATAGATTAGTGGCTAACAATGAAAAGCGCCTTTTGGAATTCAGAAATCTATTTGGTGATGACAGCTTAGATTATGGTGAAGCGCTGAAGAATTACTACCAAACAGGAGCTCCTTCAAATTGGCAGCAGACATTTATCAGCCAATATGCTAGTTCACATGCCTGGGAGGATTGGGCGGAGACTTGGGCACATTATTTACACATCATGGATATGGCCGAGACGGCTTATTACTATGGGATATCAGTTAACCCAAACGTCAAAGAAAAGAGCTTAAAAGGGGCATTTACCTTTGATCCTTATGAAAAAAGAGACTTTGAAAAAATCTATCAAAGTTGGGCACCCATATCATTTGCTATCAATAGTCTGAACAGAAGTATGGGAGTGCCCGATGCGTATCCTTTTGTGGTCAGCTCAGCTGCGGTGACTAAAATGAAATTTATCCATACCCTTATTTATAATCTATGAGGGGATATAACTACTTCTTGAAGAAAAAGTAAACGGCTAAAACCAAGAATATGGATCCAATAAGATGATTGAGTCTGAAGGTCTCAGTTTTGAAAGCGATTAAGGAAAAAATCATAAATATGACCAGCGTGATCACTTCCTGAATCACTTTCAGTTGAACCAAGGAAAAAGGACCACCATTGCCATCAAAGCCTATTTTATTGGCTGGAACCTGAAAGCAATATTCGAATAAGGCGATTCCCCAGCTCACCAAAATCACCGAAACCAAACCCAGCTTACTGAACCATTTCCATTCGGCAAACTTTAGATGGCCGTACCAAGCCAAAGTCATGAAGGTATTGGAAAGAATTAGCAGTGCGATCGTGAGAAGAGCCTTCATTTGCGAGGTGATTAGAACCGCGAATTTCAGGATTTTATTGATTGCTTGTATGCGGTGATCAGTCCAATTTTTTACCGTTTACTACCACATTTTTTACTTCAAACCCTTTTACAAAGTCTGGTTCGAAATCAGCTTTTGCAGCTCGTATATTCAGGTTTTCGAATGTAAAATCGGAAAGTCTATCGTGCTCTGTAATCGCCACATCGAAAAATATATCACATTCCAAGTCCATATTTTTCATGGTGATGTGGTCCGAATAGGAAAGAGGAACTTCTTCTTTGCCTTTGAGATCAAAAAACTGAGTCCAAGGCTTCACATAGATGAAGCTGCGGACTTTGCCTGTGATATTTTCTAAGGTAATGTATTCATAGTGTTGTGGAGTGTCAGGTCGCATTTTCAGCCACAATAGGCGTACAGCATCCTGCACCTTAATATTCCGCATGATCACATTTTTATTGTGAATCGATTCGCTACCATTGGTAAGTGCTCCATGGCAAAAGCCAAATTCACTGTCTTCGATGATGATATTGGTGTTCTCCCCGTTATTTGGATCCTCATCTGCCCAAGGTCCTTTCCCGCCCTTAAGTGCTATCGCATCGTCATTCACTGCGAGGTAGCATCCTTTGATCAGCACGTTTGATACGACATCCAGATCAATCGCATCAGTACTTGGTGCTTTGACAGGTTCATGTGGAGAAGTAATCGTGAGATCAAGTAGCTTAATGTTTTTGCATTGATAATAATGGCTGCTCCAGAAGCCTGCATTGATGAGACTTACATCCTGAACCTGCACGTCATTACTTTTCCAGATGAACACCAACCGTGGTCGAGATACTTCCAGATTAGTACAGTTGGGATCTTCCTTTCTTCTCTGCCAAAAAGCCTCCCAGAATTTCAATCCATTTCCGTTGATTGTTCCATGGCCAGAAATAGTAAATCCATCAACTCCGTAGGCATTGACAAGTGCGGCATAGTAATCCAAGTTTTGACCCTCCATACGAGAAGGAATCAAAGGATAATTTGCAATATCATCTGAGCCTTTTAATACAGCGCCCTCCACGACATGCAAATGGGTTTTGGGTTTGAAAAATAGCGCTCCGCTTAGAAAAGTGCCTTTTGGGACTATGATGACCCCACCTCCATTTTTTTCAGCCTCATCAATTACAGCTTGGATTTGCTTCGTTTGTATGATACTGCTGTCATTTTCAACCCCAAAATCAGTCAAGACATACTGCTTGCCTAGGTCTTCCAATTTGATTTTGGAATAATCATGAAACCAAGGTGAGATCTCGCTTCCATCAGGCCAGGTTTCTGTGGCTTGTTGCTGAGAAAAACCAGTCTGAAATATCAAAAGGAAGTAGAAACAGGAAGAAAATAGCGTTCTCATTCAGATCAGAATTGGTTCGATTAATTACAAAGTTCAAGTCAAGTTACAAGTCTATTAAAAGTCAAGCGCAATGCCATCAGGTGGTATCCTGTAGGGATTTAATTCCAAAAGGAGACGTGAGAAAGAGCTGTTCGAAGGAAGAGCTTGATATCTCTGGAAACTATGCCTTAGGTCGGTTTATCAGGGCTAATTTAGCATCTTCCCCTTTTCGTTGAACAATTTGTAGCTGTCATAACTCTTGTGTAAAAATCCTTCTGATGTAGCGGTAACCAACTCATCAAAATCATAGCCTGGTAAAGTAAACCCCTCGGGTATTCCCAATACCAGAACAGCGTTATTTTCCAATAGGATAAACCGCACATACCGTCTATTCGAGAAGGTAATGTAAAAGGATAAAGCATTTTCAAACGACTCACTTTCTTTTATTTTTTCAGGGATTTTCTCCAAGACTCTATCTTTAAAGTTGGCAAATGACCGATCGTCTGTAAAGTTTATATAGATCCTATTGGAGAGGTTTTGATTTGCTATTTGTTGGATGAAATCATGATTTTCTATTCTCCGCTTGAGTTCAGACATATGAGTGGTGAAATTATTAAATGGAGTTATTTCGTCCGTTATGGGCATAGTGAGATTATATACAATATTGCTTTCATTGCCTTTTTCTACCATATCTGCCATCCAGCAATCTCCACTGTAGCTGTAGGATAAAATGTTGCCAATATCGGAGTCTAAAATTTCAAATTTTTCTAGTGTCTTGGCTTCTCGATGAAGCAATTCGGACAATTGTTTATTTGGATTCTCTATCCTGGATTTTATGGTAAAAGGTAAATAAGGAGTAAGCGAATTTATTTTATCCGCAATTCTTAGAGAGTCATCTGTTTTGTTTTGAAAATATTGATAATTGAGAAAAGTGTTGTAATGGTGGAGCTTATTAAAATCATCAACAGAATTGTCTTGGATTATACGTACAAGTGTATTTTCAAAATATTCTTGATCATTTTCCTCTAGGTTGGCAAAAGCCTGAGCGATCTTGCTTCCATCAGCAAAGTAATGTGCTTGATCTCCATTCTTCACTTTTAA
Source organism: Algoriphagus locisalis (assembly GCF_900116615.1). GTDB lineage: Bacteria > Bacteroidota > Bacteroidia > Cytophagales > Cyclobacteriaceae > Algoriphagus > Algoriphagus locisalis. The sequence continues at coordinate 720,304 of NZ_FPBF01000002.1, read as the reverse complement.
GTTTGCCCCAAGAAGAATTTTGTACATGTCTAAATCTAGCTTTTTTAGCTCTTGCACATAGGTAGAGCGAGCCTCAGAAGCTATAGAATTGTCAGCTACTCTAGAGACTTGGTCATTCATCACGTTTAAAAAAGCTTTGATAAATATGCTCCAATCGTGGGTTTCAGCCGCAAGCCTTGCGATCCTCTTCTGCTGCTCTAGTGGACCATTATCAAAACTGCAGGAACCTACCTGCTGATTAAGCCTCATCAGATTTAAAGCCCGCTCTTTTGATAGTAAATGTGCCGTAAAATCTTCTAAGTCTCCATTTGTGACTTGGGATTTTTCGGCAAAAGTAAGTGCACTGTCCAAAAGGATTTTGAAAGTAGCATCTTCTTCATAAATCTTACTCAAATCTGATTTCCTTTTTGTCCTCCACATTTCAAGAGAATCTCTATAATGATTTAAATTATTGGGATCCTTTGGGTAAAATGGTTTTCCGGATTTTAAATCAAAATAAGAAACCAATGAATCAATAATCGTTTCCTCAGTAGTTGTGAAGTCAGGCATTGATTTATTTTCAACAATAAAAATTTTCTCCTCAGGCTGAATAAGTACATCCCCATAAAAAAGCCAGTCTGCGTACTTCTCCGGAATTTTATACGATTGAAAATAATCTTCTAAAAAAAATCCGGAAATAGTGTAAAGATCGGATTTGTAGCTTTTATAGAATTCAAAAAATTTTAATTGCTTTTCCAGAGAATCAGAATATGGAATGACTATTTCGTGATTTCTATTGTTTTTTATTTCAAACGTTTTTATAGCTATCACCTCATTATCCTTGTAATCAATGTACTGGCTTTTTATGATAAGCAAGCTTCTATCCACAATCAATTGAGGATATGCAGCCATCAACTCCTCAATGCTATTTGCCTTTTTGAATACTTCGCTAAAGCCATCTAGGTCACTGGTTTTTATCTCAAAATAATCAGAAGTGGTCTGTGGCAGGGAGAAATAATCAGGAACAATACTATTTTCATATTCCTTCTCCAGCGAATAAATAACGGAATCAAGTGTAGAAATATCCTTTGGTTTAATTATTCCATCTTGTCCACAAACTGATTTACAAGTCAACAAAAAAAGAATAACTACTAATTTTCGCATGAGTATGTACTAGATTGAACCTTAAGATACTTCAATCCCCAGATTTTAACTATACGAATGCCTGATTTAATAGTTAAATAACCTTAACCCGTATATAGGCCTATCCATGGTATCACTAGTTGCTCTAATACTCTTCAGAAAAATCTAGATTTTTTGCTGCATCCCGATCAAGGAACCAAGTTAAATTCTCACTGATAGGCTTGACCAGTGAAGCCGGGTAGTTGGCAAAATCTCCTTCAAGCATCACAATTTCCTGTACTTTTTCTGCTTTTCCAGCTCCTGTTACCAAGAAAGCTACCGCTTTGGAGTTGTTCACGACTTTTCCTGTAATCGTCACACGTTTTTGCCCTGAGTCAGGATGCGTAGCTACCACGCAGTTTTCTTTAGCATCCCAAAGAGAGATGGAATCCGGGAAAATAGAAACGGTATGTCCATCATCACCCATGCCGAGCATGACCAGATCGAATTGTGGTATTCCGTTGACTATCGGCAATTCATCGGATAGGACTTTACTGTAGCGCTGAGCTTCTTCTTCGGGATCATTTTCTCCTAAAACCCTGAAAATATTGAAGAAAGGAACTTCTATTTTTGACAGCAGGTGATCCACTGTCATTTTATAATTGCTTTCAGAATCTGTCGGTGCCACGCAGCGTTCATCACCCCAGTAAAACTTGATTTTTGACCAGTTGATTTCGCTTCCAAAATTTTCTGCCAAATAGTCGAAAATAATCTTCGGAGTGCTGCCGCCTGACAGCGCAACGTGGATCGTTTGATCGCTAGCTGCCAAGTCTCGGAAGTATTCAGAAAATTCCTCGGCAACTTGCTCTTTGGTATCGTATATTTTTAGTGTCATTGAGTTTGAAAATTTATAATTACGATCGCAGGATGGATTAATTAAGTTTTCCCACTTTTAGCGAAAGCTTAATTAATAAACTGCGCCCTCTGCGAAATTCTCCGTGAACTTTGCGGTAAAAAAGGATTACAGAATACAGAATCCGGTTTCGTCAGTGAGACGTTTTCCTGGATTTCTCCAGCCAAAATGCCCCTCAAACATTTCATCTGAGTTTCTAGGTCCCCAAGTACCCGCTGCGTAACCGTAAGTTGGTACATCTTCATTTTGCCAGTATTTCAAAATTGGATCTACAAACTTCCAGGCAGCTTCCACCTCATCAGCTCTCGCGTAAAGTGTTGCATCTCCCTGCATAGCGTCTAATAGTAATCTCTCATAAGCATCCATAATCTCTGCTGAGTCGAGATCTGAATAGTAGAAATCCATATTTGCCTGCTCCACATGGAAGCCCAAGCCCGGAACTTTCACTCCAAACTTGATCAGGATTCCCTCATCAGGCTGAATACGAATGATGATTTTATTGTCCTTCTGGTATGCATCCTGGCTTTTGAAAACCTCATGCGCCGGAGACTTAAAGTGGATTACCACCTCAGTCACTTTTGTCGGCATATACTTCGCTGTGCGGACATAGAATGGCACATCTTTCCAACGCCAATTGTCTACAAAAAACTTAACTGCCGCAAAAGTCTCCGTTTTAGAATCAGGATCAACTCCGTCTTCTTCTCTGTAGCCCTTTACTTTTTTGCCATCGATAGTCGAAGCCACATATTGGCCCTTCATGGTGTGGGTTGCCAATTCTTCGTCACTTGTCATTATGCGAAGAGATTTTAAGGCCTTTACTTTTTCATCCCGGATTTCCTCAGCACTGGAATTGATGGGTGGCTCCATCACAATAAGGGAAACGACTTGAAGCAAGTGACTTTGAAACATGTCCCGAAGTGCGCCGGACTTGTCATAATACCCGCCACGTTTCTCTACACCGACAGTTTCTGCATTGGTGATTTCCACATGGTGGATGTATCTGCGATTCCAGGTAGGTTCGAAAAGAGAATTGGAAAATCGCGTTACAAGTAGGTTTTGAACAGTTTCTTTCCCTAAATAATGATCAATTCTATAAACCTGAGGTTCGTTGAAATACTTGTGCAAACCTGCGTTCAACTCCTGAGCAGTAGCCAAACTATATCCAAAAGGCTTCTCCACAATGATGCGCTTCCAGCCATTTTCTTCTGTGGTAAGATCAGCTTCGCAAAGATTCTTAGCGATTACTTCGTATAAACTTGGAGGTGTGGATAGGTAGAAGATGTAATTTTCATCACAGCTCTTTTCTTTATTCAGCTTTTGAATCCTCTTTGCCAACCCATCGTACTTGCTGTCATAGTCATCCCCCAAGTCTTCATAAAATAGCTTTTCGGCAAAAGCAGCTATATAAGCTTTCTCTTCCTTACTGATTTTATCCTTCAAAAACTCGCTTTCCTGAACTACTTTCTGACGGAATTCCTCATCCGTCATCGCACTTCGGCTAGCGCCCAAAACCACGAAATTTTCTGGAAGATGCTTACCCTTATAGAGGTTATATATTGCCGGAACCAGTTTTCGTGCAGTCAAATCACCTGACGCACCAAAAATTATAAGCATCTGGTTTTGTGTTTTTTTCATTTCTTGAGGCGTATTTTTATGGTTTTTGTATCAAAACCCTGCTTTGGGCGGTCACAAATTTATCAATCTTACTAGAAAGCCAACCTTCAATCCATTAATTTTGGAGGCAATAGACGCAAAAATAACCCATATTTATTTCTAACCTTGCAAGCTGGTAGGCTTAGAAGCAAATTTGAAAAACAACACAAAGAAACGATGGAGGATACGAATTACGATTTTGGATTAGTTGGCCTAGGAGTGATGGGGCGAAATTTTATTTTGAATGTCGCTGACAATAAATTTAGAGCTTTTGGATATGACTTAAGCGAAGCTCAGGTGAAGGCTATGGAAGTTGAAGCTGAAGGCATGGATAATGTGAAAGCCACGACGGATGTCAAAACTTTTATTCAGGCTTTATCTACTCCACGGAAAATCATGCTTCTAGTACCTGCTGGAAAAATCGTAGATAGTGCAATAGAAAACCTTTTGCCACTTTTGGACAAAGGAGATATTATCATTGATGGAGGAAATTCATTTTTCACCGATACCGACAAAAGAGAGGCTTATCTAAAAGAAAAAGGAATTCACTTCTTTGGATCTGGAGTATCTGGAGGTGCTGAAGGTGCTAGAAAAGGCCCAAGCATCATGCCTGGCGGAGACAAAGAAGCTTACGAATACGTAAAGCCAATTTTTGAGGCAGTTTCTGCAAAATACAAAGGAGAACCATGTGTGGCTTATTTAGGTCCAAAGTCAGCTGGAAATTACGTAAAGATGGTGCACAATGGCATTGAGTACGCCATGATGCAGCTGACTTCGGAGATTTACGATTTGCTGAAAAAATCCTGTGACCTATCCAATGAGGAACTTCATCAGGTTTATGATACTTGGAATAAAGGCCGATTGCAGTCATTCTTGGTAGAAATCACCGCAGAGATATTTACCCAAAAAGATGAGCTGACTTCTGCTGATTTGGTGGATATGATTTTGGATAAAGCCAAGCAAAAAGGAACAGGCAAATGGACTTCTCAGAATGCGATGGATTTGGGAATTCCTGTTCCGACCATCGATATGGCGGTAAGCATGCGTGAGATTTCTGCGCTGAAGGATGAACGAGTACAGGCAGACGAATTATATTCTCGCCCAGAGGTAGCACATATCGCAAAGGAAGAACTGATAGCTCAGGCAGAGCAAGCGTTGTATTTCTCCTTTATCATCGCTTATGCGCAAGGATTGCATCAGTTGATGTATGCTTCCAAAGATTATGGCTATGATCTGGATATGTCTACAATCGCCAAAATCTGGAGAGCAGGCTGTATCATCCGAGCAGGATTGTTGGCTGATATCGCGGAAGCCTACACTGCGGATAATTCCATTCCTAACTTGTTGCTTTCACCTTCATTCGTACCTAAAGTTCAAGGGACTTTACCTGCAGTTCGTGAAGTAGTTGCTTTTGCTGCGAAAAACGGAATTCCTGTTCCGGGACTTTCTTCTGCATTGAGTTACTTCGATGCCTATACTTCTACTAAACTGCCTCTAAATCTTATCCAAGCGCAGCGCGACCACTTTGGTTCGCATACCTACGAGCGTACGGATCGAGAAGGAATATTCCATACCGAATGGGGGAAATAAGAGTTGGCAGTGGTCAGTGATCGGTTTTCAGAGAATGTAAAAGCTCGCTAAGAATATTGGCGAGCTTTTGTCTTTAGGGTATTTCAGAGTATTTCGTATTTTTAAGCATGGGAATTATCCAAACCAATATTGAGAAGATTATTCAGCTTTGCATCAGCCATAAAGTTGATAAACTTTATGTTTTTGGCTCTGTCGCATCGGAATCGTTTAGTCCCAAAAGCGATGTAGATTTATTGGTGTCCTTCCAAAAGATCGATTTGTTCAACTATTTTGACAATTACCTAGATCTGAAAAATAAATTGGAGAAGTTGCTCAAACGAAAAGTTGATTTAGTCGAAGAACAAACACTAAAAAACCCTGTACTAATACGATCCATTGATCGTAATAAGCAGCAAATTTATAGATGAGAGGATCGAAAAATGGCTTTATGATATTCATTTTTCAATTGAGGAAATAGAAAGTTATTTCCCGGCTGAGGAGAAAAATTTTTACCACTACAATAAGAATTCCATGAGAAAAAGAGCAGTGGAGAGACATCTTGAAATAGTTGGTGAAGCACTTAATCGAATTCTAAAAAGAGATCCTTCTTTTGAAGACAAAATCAAAAATGCACGATCCATTGTAGGACTTAGAAATCAGGTTATTCATGCTTATGACAATATCTCAGATGAAAATATTTGGTCTATTCTGATCAACCACTTACCCAAACTAAAAAATGAAATTATTAGGTTATTAAAATAATTGTCAACAAAAAAACCTCCCGATCACTCAGGAGGTTTTTGCATTTATATACCGGACTATAATTCTTAATAGATCACCTTCACTATGCTCGTGATGACAGATGCCATGCGGATGGATTCGAAGATTCTTTCTTCGCTGGATCCCAATTCGATCAGGTGATTTTCGTGAGAAGCCACGCACATCTGGCAGCCGTTCACTGCTGATACTGCAGTTGAGATCAATTCGAAGAACTCTTTTCCTAACACAGGATTCATCATTATGTTCATACGGAGTCTTGCGGGAATTTGCCCGTACTTTTCTTTTTCTACAAAGTGGCGGAATCTGTACAGTACGTTATTGCTGCTGAGCAAAGAAGCACAAGCTACTGCTTCACCGATTTCGGCTACAGTCGCTTCGTTTTCCTCTGCCAATTTTCTAAAAAATGCTTGAAGTGGATTGTTTGCTGCATTAGCCGCTAGTGCCAATCCCATCAAAGCCACTTCCTTTTGATTTAGTTTATCGCCTTTAAGAATGGTCTTAAAGTTGAGTTTCAAATCCTTCACATATCTGGAATCAGAATCGCCCAGATTTCTTAAAGATTCATTGGTAAACTCTTCATTCAATCCTACTACTTCCAAAAGTTCGGCTACGGATTGATTTACATTTAATACTTCCATGATGTAAGATTAAGGTTTGAAAACAAGCAAAGGAGATCCTGAGACCTCCTTTGCTGAAATTAGGTTTGAGATCTGAATTAGTTCAGGTTCAAGGTAGCTTCTCCTTTTTCCCAGTTACATGGGCAAAGCTCGTCAGTCTGAAGCGCATCTAGCACTCTCAATACTTCTTCTACATTTCTTCCTACAGAAAGATCGTATGCAGATACCCAACGAACGATTCCCTGAGGATCGATGATGAAAGTAGCTCTGTAAGCGATTTTTTCGTTTGCTTCAAGAATACCTAGTTCCTCTGCAAGAGACTTAGAAGTATCAGCTAGCATTGGGAATTTAAGGTCACGTAGATCTTCGTGGTTGTTTCTCCAAGCCAAGTGAACGAATTCAGAATCAGTAGATGCGCCTACCAATACTGCGTCTCTGTCTGCAAACTCACCTGCATTCTTGTTGAATTCTGCGATTTCAGTTGGGCAAACAAAAGTAAAATCCTTTGGCCACCAGAACATCACCATCCATTTGCCGTCGGCAGTGTGGATATTGTTGCTGATCGTCTGGAATTCTTGTCCTTTTTCTCTAGAAACTACTGCGGTTTTTTCGAAAGCTGGGAATTCAGCACCCAAGCCAAGCATTCTGCTGCTCATAATATTGTAAGGTTTAGTTTTCAAAATTGTTACACAAAGTTGTCTATGAATTTTCTATCAATCAAATTAATAATTGTTATCTCTTTATAACTTTGGGTTATATGACGCTATATCAATTAGAGTATATCGTAGCCTTGGATAATCACCGGCATTTTGTGAAAGCTGCTGAGAGTTGCCATGTCTCTCAGCCAAACTTGACTACGCAGATCAAAAAGTTGGAAGAAGAGATAGGAGTCAAAATTTTTGATCGTGACGCCAAGCCGGTAAAACCTACACAAGCCGGGGAGCAGATCCTTCTGAAAGCCCGCCAAATTCTTCGGGAAGTGGCCGATTTGAATGAATTTGTCCTGGATGAAAAGGAATCTTTAGAAGGCACATTTACAATTGGGGTAATTCCCACCATTGCGCCCTATTTACTTTCCTTGTTTTTGCCTGAGTTCGTTCGAGCCAATCCTAAGACAAAACTGAAGATTAGGGAACTTCAAACCCTGGAAATCATCTCTGAGCTTCAAAAAGGGACGCTTGACATCGGGATTTTAGTAACTCCGATCGAAGAAAAATCGATTCGGGAAATTTCACTTTTCAATGAACCCTTTCTCCTCTATTTGCCAGAAAATCATCCTTTCTCAAAAAAATGGCATATCACTCCAGCCGTATTGGATCCCAATCAAATGCTGGTATTGGATGAGGGACACTGCTTTAGAGAACAGACCTTGGCAATTTGCGAAAGCGATAGAACCAGAAATAACTTTGGTTTTGAATATCAAAGCGGGTCCATTGAGTCTTTGATTCGATTGGTCGACAAAGGAGTGGGGTATACGCTGGTACCTGAAATGGCTGTGCTTTCAGAATCTGGAAATGAAAGAATCAGAAGATTTGACTCTCCGGAACCCGTGCGCGAGATCAGTCTTGTCGTCCAAAGTAGCTTTACCAAGGAAGCATTGATTGAAGTGTTGCGCGCAAGTATTCTCAAGTCAATTCCAGAAAGGTTTCAGAAAATTGATGATTACATCAAAGTAAAATGGAGGTAGTCCAACCCATCATTCTGATCTGAGTGAGTCCACAGGGTTTGCCATAGCCGCACCAAAAGACCTAAACCCAACGGTGATAAAGGCGATGATGAATGTGATTCCGAGTCCGGAAAGAAACAATATTGGTCCTAGAGAAATCTGGTAGGCAAATTCTTTTAGCACCATATTCATTACAAATCCTGCAATCGGAGCAGCCAATACAAATCCAAAAAAGATCAATTTGAAAAACTCCTTTGTGAAAAGTAATACGATACTTTCAGACGTGGCTCCCAAGACTTTTCGTATGCCGATCTCCTTTGTTTTGTTATTGGCCATAAAGGTCACCAAACCATACAGACCTAGGCAGCCGATGAAAATCGCCAAGGAAGAGAATAAGGCAAGTGTTGTGGATGTTTTTCTTTCCCCGTTATACAAATTCTTCACCTGGTCGTCTAGGAAACTGTAACTGAATATATGCTCCGGATAGGCAGCTTCCCACTTATCTTGGATTAGCGCAAGGTTTTGTTCGAAACTATCCCCTTCCAGTTTGAGAGAAATATTATGAAAACCACTTAGATTATTAAGTAAGATCACAGGTTCCATAGGTTTGGAAAGAGAAGTGGTATTAAAATCTTTTACAACACCTTTTACCGGCATCATATTTCCCCAAAGGTCTATTTGTTCACCCACCAAGTCCTTATAATCTTCATAGCCAGCAGCTTTTGCTAATGTCTCATTTACCACAAAGCCGGACATGGTATCCATATCAGAAAGCCCAGTTCCGGCGAGCAGTTCCAGTTCAAATAAGTCGATGTAATCGCCATCCACTTCTTTGATCTGGGTACTGATTGGTTCGTCACTTCCCGGCAAGGTAAAACTGGTGCCAAGAACGCCACTTGATGATGGTGGAGCATTGTTTAGGCTGACCATAGAAATGCCTGATAAGCGTTGCAATTCACCTTTCAGCGTTCGCATCACACTTTGGTTTTGTATGGTATCCACTTGTTCATTCACCGGAATTGGCAAAGTCACAATCGCATCTTTTTGAAATCCAAGATCTATTTTTTGAATGTACTGAAACTGAGAATACATGACCAAGGTCGCGATGATAAAGAACTGGGAAATGAAAAACTGGACTACCACCAACGAACTGCGCATGGAGAATCCTCTTTTCTTTTCAGAACTATTGGAAGAATACACTTTTCCGCCTTTGCCAGAAGAGATAATCCAAGCTGGATACAGTCCTGACAGGAGAGTGACAATGATCATGACACCTATCAGATAAATCCAAACAGACAGGCCTGAAGTTAATTGAAGTGAGATATTGAGGCCTAAATAAGGGTTGATGAATTTCAACAGGAATTCCCCTAAAATAACCGAGAATCCAGTGGCGATAAATGTCACTAAAAGCGTTTCGCTGAGCAATTGGAAAATGAGTTGGGATCTGGAGCTTCCCAGAATTTTCCTGATGCCGATTTCTTTGCTTCGCTTCACTGCTGCGGCTGTAGTCAAATTGACAAAATTGATGCAACAGCTAACTAATAAAACTAACCCAATACCTATAAAAGTTACTTTGGCTATGAAGGGCATTTTTGAGTTGTAGTTGCCAAATCGCATATCACTATGAAGTGTATTGAGTGGCTGAATAAGGAAATTCTTTCCAAAGCCGGATTTGTCTTTTTCTCCGTAGTATTTCTCCGTAAATCCAGGCAACTGAGCTTCCAGATTTTTTATTGAAGCATTTTCCTTCAATAAAAAGTAACAATTATCCGTATCCGAAATGCCACCCCATTCGCTGCCTTCTTTCTCCTTTTTGATAGTTGCATATGAAAGCATCAAGTCAAAAGGCAAGTCGGTTTTTACAGGATAATCCTCTAGGACGCCACTGATTTTAAAATCCTTGTCATCATACTTAATTACTTCACCCACCGGATCCTCTTTCTGAAAATATTTCTCAGCCCAGGTCTTTGAGATCAAAGCGGTATTTGGGCTTTCAATGCTAGAAGGATCACCAATCAAAAATTCTCTATCGAAAATATCGAAAAAGGAAGGTTCAGCGTAGGCGACCCCCGTGGGTTCTACCACCTTGGAAAATGAACCGTCTGGCTTAGCAAAGCCGATCATAGAATTGCGGCGATAGGAGGTAAAGGTGGCAGTTTCCACTTCTGCTTCTAAATCATCTTGAAATGCGCTGACCAGAATCGGAGGGATTCCCTGCGTGAAAGACTCTCCATTGCTGGTCTTCTCTGAGGTGACTACCCGATAGATTCTGTCTTTGTTTTTATGATAATCGTCAAAATTGGACCCGTTTGCAACAAGCAAGAAAAGAATCAAACCTCCGGTAATCCCGAGAGTCAGTCCGGCTATGTTAATAATGGAATTGCTCTTCTCTCGTCGAAGAATTCTGAGGGCAGTTTTGAAGTAATTATTGATGATCATATCGCTGACAGACTGGTTTGCACTGCAGTTTTTGCAAAGAGAAAGCCAAGTGAAATGTGTATTAATTGCGTCAATAGAAGGATTATGATGAAGCCTACGTTCGAACTTGAAAAATTTTGTCCACCCACGGACAACGTTGAGTTGGTCTTAACCAACCTGCAGATAATCTTAGTTGATTTTAGAATATTCGAGATTACCCGACTTTCAAAATTAGTTCACCATGTCTTTTCACCACTTTCAATTCGAAGTATTGATTGATAAAAGCTTTGCAGTGGTTTTCTGCCCATTCGGCTCTGGACTCGGTATCAAAAAGTAAAGTCATTCTGAGCATAGTTTTCACGTATTGCTCATAGATTCCCAGTTCACGTACATATCTGAGAAAAGCTGCAGACCAATCCTCCTGAAATTTCTCCAAGTGAGTTCTCCCATCAAAAAGCATTTCCAATTGATTGTCTCCATGCTTAAAGCGATAAATACCGCAAAGTTGACGGTAGATCAGGCGTACCCGCTCTCTGGGAAAAATAAACGTATCCAGGATCTGAGCATACGTTTCATCCATCAATTGAAGGGGATTATACAAGGCTGTATAAGAACGCTTCAATTCAAAAACCATTCGATCAATAAGTTCTTCCTCAAGCACGGACTGAGCTTGTCTAAGAATGTAGTTTTTATCTAATGGAAAGAGTTTTTGGATCATGCTTCGCAAAAATAGCAAATTATCTTTTTAGGATGGTTTTAAATTCTGTTTTATGTCGGATGACGGGTGACCGATGCTTTGGCCAAACTTCATTATTCGAAATTCAACATTTTACATTTATCATTATAAAGTTTGATCTGAAGCAATTTTGGACCTTATTTCAAACTTTTAACATTGAATACTAGCGCTAATTTGGATAGCTAAACTGGATGAACACACTGTCTTCGACTGCGCTCAGACTGAAACCGTGCATCGGACACCCGACGTCCAGCACCCTCAGCCCCAATCCGAAGGCCTTCTTGCCTCATAGGAATCTATTTGATCCAATAAGTCTGCAGGGTCATCAGACACAATCAATAACTCTTCCTGCTCGGGATACATAAATCCCTCTTTCATGGCATGTTCCAAAAATGCAATCAATTTATTATAATAGCCATTGACATTATACAGGGCTAGTGGTTTTTGAATATAGTGGAGTTGGTTTAGAGTCATGATTTCAAAAAGTTCTTCCAAAGTGCCGATACCTCCAGGCATTGCTATAAATGCATCTCCACGCTCCGCCATCAGCCATTTGCGGTCACGCATGGTTTCTACGATGATCAGTTCTGTGCAGCCTCGGTGAGCAACTTCCCGATCAACCAATTTCTGCGGGATGATACCCAATACTTCTTTACCAGCGTTTAACATTTCGTCCGCGATCACACCCATCAGTCCTACTCTACCCGCTCCATACACCAAAGAGTGATCTCGCTTGATCATTTCCTGAGCCAGTGCCCGAGCGCCTGCTTCATAAACTGTGCTTTCTCCTTTTCTAGAACCGCAATAAATGGTGATTTTCTTCATGGCTTTGAATCAAACTTTGAATTCGAAATTACAGGTTTCTAATTTTTAATGCACAGACATAAAGCAGGTTTTACAAAAGCTTAATGGTACTGGATGAAATGGTGTTTGGGATTAGAATTGAACATAAAAGTTCTCAAAAGTATCATGAACAGCGTCTTCATGGATGGTAAATACTCATATTGAGGCCGCTTAAGCCTGTCCCGTCTTGGCGGGAGTCTCCCGTCTTCGGTCTTCTAGCCCATCAATCAAGGGAATTTTATTTAATGGCATCATGGCAAGTATTCATTATCCACTATTTTTGAGGGATGAAGATTTGTTTTGCTACCAACAACCCAAAGAAAATTGAGGAAGTAAAAGCTGCACTGGGTGATAGCTTTGAAATTGTTTCTCTGAAAGATATAGGATGTCTGGAAGAGCTTCCTGAGACTGGCGACACACTAGAGCATAATGCTTTTCAAAAGGCCAAATACGTTAAAGAACACTTTAGTGTGGATTGCTTTGCAGATGATACTGGATTGGAAGTGGATGCGCTGCAAGGCGAACCGGGAGTTTACTCTGGAAGGTATGCTGGCGAACCTCGCAGTGATGAGAGAAATATTGATCTTTTACTCAAAAACCTTGAAAACACTTCACTTCGCACCGCCCGATTTAAAACGGTCATTGCCCTGTTACTGGGTGATGAAGAGTATAAATTTGAAGGCGTGGCTGAAGGAGAAATATTAAGGACTCGAACTGGTGCTGGGGGATTTGGGTATGACCCAGTCTTTTTGCCAAAAGGGTATTCAAGGTCTTTTGCCGAGATGAATCTTACCGAGAAAAATGAAATCTCCCATCGTGGAAAGGCAGTTAGCGAACTTATTTCCTTTTTGAGCCATATATAATTCTGTTTAAAGAAGAAAATCACGTTAACTTTGCCCAATGAAAAAACCATTCATCGTAGGCATAACAGGCGGCTCTGCATCCGGGAAGACACTTTTTCTAGAGCGATTGCTAAGTTCATTCGAGGACGGTGAGGTTTGCTTGATCTCTCAGGACAATTATTACAAGCCAAGAGAGATGCAGCCGATTGATGATCACGGGGTTCATAACTTTGATAGGCCGGAAAGTATAGATTTTGAAGAGTACGCGGCTGATATCCGTAAAATCCAAGCTGGCGAGACGGTTCATCGTGAAGAATACACCTTTAATAACTCAGCGAAAACACCCAAGATGTTAACTTTTTCTTCTGCTCCGGTTGTGGTCGTAGAAGGGATTTTTGTGTTGTATTATCCAGAGCTGGCAAACCTCTTGGACTTGAAGGTTTTTATAGACGCCAAGGATCACATCAAACTTAAGCGAAGAATTATCAGAGATAAAGTGGAGCGCGGCTATGATTTGGATGATGTGCTGTATCGCTATGAGCAGCACGTGATGCCTACCTATGAGAAATACATCAAGCCATTTATGAACGATGCCGACCTGATCGTGCCGAATAACCATAATTTCGACAAAGCCTTAGATGTAATCCGTACCTATTTGAGAGCCAGATCTCTTTAAATGGCTGAGATTTAATTCTGTTAACTTGTTGATATTAAATAGATTGTTCTGATTTCCATATCTTGCTTCAGAAATTCTAAACAGAGAATCGCTCATTTTAAATATTTGGCTATATTTGCGCCGCATGAAAGAAACTAAACGAAATAGCAATTTATTCCAGCAGCGCCTCACGGTGATGCTAGCTTTGCTATTGTGTTTATTTATTTCCAGTGTAGAATATATTCCTGAAAATGCAGGCTCTACTAAAATAGAAAAGCAGGAAAAGCCTTCGTCATCGGATCAGGATCAGACTTTTTTGAATGTAGCAGTAGATGCGGTAGTTCCCTTTGTGGTTCATGTGTCACACAGCATTCTCTATCTTATTCATGATGTAGTAAGCTTTGAAGGGACCTCTTTTGTTACCGAATCAACTTCTGTTTTTCAGCCCAATCAGCTCGTAGAAATACTTTTTGAGCGAATAATATCCACCAAGGGGCCTTAATTATCCAGCAATTTTCTGCTGAAATCCCGCTACCTGAATCTCAGGATAGCCATAAATCTGTATTTACAATCAATTAATAATTTCAATTTCTCATGCAAAACAAAGGTGTCATTGTGTTTTTGACAGTGATCGTTACAGCATTATGCTTGTACTATCTGTCATTCACATTTGTATCAAACAATATCCAAAAAGGAGCCCAGGAATATGCGACTGACGCATCCGGCAACGTGGATTTTTCTAAAAGACAAAGCTATCTGGATTCTATCTGGAGAGCTCCGGTTTATAGCTTTCTAGGAGCTGATTATACTTTCCAAGAGGTAAAAGAAACTGAGCTTGGATTGGGTCTTGACCTTCAAGGTGGGATGCACGTGACTTTGGCAGTTTCCCCTGTGGAGATTGTAAAAGGACTTGCCGGCAATCCTAAGGATGAGGCGTTCAATAAATCTGTGGAAGAGGCTCGTGAAGAAGCTAAGACCTCAAATTCGAAGTATGTTGATTTATTTTATGCAGCCTTCCAAAAGAATAGTCCAGACCAAAAGCTTAGCAGTATTTTCGCTACGGCAGCCAATAGAGGTCGTATTTCTTTGGAGTCTTCTGATTCAGAAATTCTCGAGATCATCGACAACGAGATCGAAAATGCGATCGAGCGTTCCTTCAATATCCTAAGAACGCGTATCGATAGATTCGGTACTTCTCAGCCAAACATTCAGAGAATTCAGGGTTCTGGTCGTATTCAGATCGAATTGCCAGGTGTTGACAATCAGGAAAGAGTAAGAAACCTACTGCAAGGTGTAGCAAAACTTCAGTTCTGGGAAGTGGCTGAATCCAATGAAATATTTGCAGCGCTAGAGTCAGTAAACTCTGCTTGGGTAGCTGCAAATCAATCAACAGCAGAGGTAGCTGCAGATACCGTATCTACAGAAAATCTAACAGAAGAGGATTCTTTAAAAAATGCCCTAGAAAAGCAACTGGCAGAAATCGATCCTTCTAGATCAGGTGACAACAGTGTTTCTCCTTTATTCAGCTTGCTTAAGCCTAATTATGGATTGGCATACGAGCTTCGCGATACGATGGCGATCAACCGCATCATTAAAAATGAGGATTATAAAAACTTATTGCCAAGAGATATCAAGCTTCTTTGGGGAGTGAAGCCTTTTGAGGCAGAAGACGGAAGCGAAACATTGGAGCTTTTTGCGATTAAAACTGAAAGAGGGACTGAGGAAGCTCCACTAGAAGGTGACGTGGTTACTGACGCACGTCAGGCTTTGGACCAGACTTCAAGACCTGCTGTGTCTATGCAGATGAACGCTGATGGTGCTAGAAAGTGGAGAAAGCTGACTGCTGAAAATATCGGTAGGAGAATCGCCGTAGTATTGGATGACTATGTTTACACTGCTCCAGTAGTAAACGGTGAGATTCCATCAGGACAATCTGAGATTTCTGGAAACTTTACCTTACAAGAGGCTCAGGATTTGGCAAACATCCTAAAATCAGGTTCTCTTCCAGCACCTACTCAGATCGTAGAAGAAAGCATCATCGGCCCAACTTTGGGTAAGGAAGCATTGAACCAAGGTTTGATCTCAATGGTAGCTGGTTTGGCAATCGTGGTTCTATTCATGGTGGCTTATTATTCAAAAGGTGGTCTGGTAGCTATTGCAGCATTAGTGTTCAACATCTTCTTTATCCTAGGAATCCTTGCCCAGTTAGGTACAGCGTTGACTTTGCCAGGTATTGCTGGTATCGTATTGACGATAGGTATGTCCATTGATGCGAACGTATTGATTTTTGAGCGTATCAAAGAAGAGCTTCGCAATGGGGTTGGGCTGATTGCAGCGATCAATGCAGGTTACAACAAAGCATTTTCAGCCATTCTGGATTCGAATGTCACGACATTCCTTACAGGTGCCATCCTATTTGCACTTGGTCAAGGACCGGTAAAAGGCTTTGCAATTGTATTGATGATCGGTATTGCATCATCTTTCTTCTCAGCAGTATTCATCACTAGAGTGATTGTATCCTGGATGAGCAAGAAGGGAGATAAGAGCTCTATCAGTTTTGCCACGCCGTTTGCTAAGAATTCATTAAGCTCATTGAATCTAGATTTCTTGGGCAAAAGAAAGGTTGCTTACCTTATCTCGACTTCAATCATTGTGATCGGTCTTGGTATTGCGGCAGTAAATGGGTTGAAATTCGGAGTTGATTTTACAGGAGGTCGTTCTTACATCGTCGCATTTGATGAGCCGATGGCAGCTTCTGATTTAAAGTCAGGTCTGGATAGTGAATTTGATGGATCAGTGGAAGTAAAAACTTATGGTTCTAACAATGTGCTAAAAGTGACGACTTCTTATTTGGTAAATGAGGATGATGCTGAGTCTAATCTTGAAGTAGAAAGTAAAGTAAAAGAGGGAATTGCAGCCGTAACAGGATTAGCATTTACTGACGATGCTGAATCTTTAACAACCGGTCAATTTGCCATCACAGGTTCATCAAAAGTAGGTGCTACTGTAGCAGACGATATCAAAGCATCGTCGGTGGAAGCCATGGTCGTAGCATTGATCGCTATCTTCCTATACATCTTACTAAGGTTCCGCAAGTGGCAGTTCTCCTTGGCATCTATCATTGCCTTGATACACGATACCTTGTTTGTGATTGCTGCCTTTGCTATTGCAAGTGCATTTGGAGCAACGTTTGAGATCGATCAGGTATTCATCGCAGCGGTATTGACCGTGATTGGTTACTCTATAAATGATACCGTGATTGTGTTTGACCGTATTCGTGAAAACATTGAAAATAGAGGCACAGGCAAATTGGTGAAGGTCTTTAACGATGCTATCAATCAGACACTAGGCCGTACCTTGATTACTTCATTCACTACGTTAATTGTGGTGATTGTGCTCTTGGTATTTGGTGGTGAAGTATTGAGAGGCTTCTCTTTCGCCTTATTTGTAGGTGTATTGGTAGGTACTTATTCTTCGATCTATATCGCTACTCCGATTGTAGTGGATTTGATGAAAAGAGAAATTGACAATGAAAATGTTGCTAAAGAAGCCAAAAAAGTTGCTTAAGTTTTAGCATAATATGTTTTTAAAAGGAGCGGGTGATATACTCGCTCCTTTTTTTGTCTCAAGAGATATAATCTTCTTATCTTTTGGGGAATAAGTTCTACAGTTTCATTACACCTAAAACTAAAAAATATTTTTCTATGAAAATTTCAAAAGAAGACTTCGAAAGCATGAAGTTAAAGTACAGTAAGGAAGTGAAGAAAGGAAAGCCAGCCAAAAACAAAAAAGGCAAGGATAAAACGGATCAGACTAATTGGATATTTTTCAATAGAGAAACATTAGAGGGCTTACTGGCTAAAGCTGATAAGGATCCTAAAAAAGGAGGGATTCAGTTTTATATCACTGAATACACTGAAGAAGTAGCAGCAAAATATCATCCTAAGGAAGTGGAGGAATTGACCGGTGCACTGACACTGGTGATGAGGGCTGCAAATCTTGACGAAGACCAGATTACTTTGACTGGTGAGGAGGATGAATTTCAAAATGACGGGATGTGTTGCCCTCCATTCTGTGAGCCCGAGCCGGATATTTCCTAAATATGGAAAGTAAATTTTGGAATACTTATTTCAATTATTATACGATATCGGTAGATATCCTTCTGATAATCGGAATCTACTTCTTTCTAAAATTGCCAAAGAAACAAAAAGCCAATAGTCTCTATTGGCTTCCTTTACTGATTTTGGGTTTTTCTGTTTGTTATGAAGCGATAGGCGCATATTTGAATTATAATTATGAATTCAAAAAAGCAGCTAATGCCTTTCTCGGAAATACCGAGAATCCCTCTTATAATATATGGTTATATAATATATCCAATAAGCAAATCACTACAATTCTTTATCTTTTTTTAATTAGATGCTTTTTGGAACCGTCCAAGAAAAAATACATTGATTGGATGATTCCCCTGTTTTTCCTCATCTCTTTAAGTTTACAGCTTACTGGCATAGAGCCTTTGTATTTAAATCAGCCTTTCATTGGAGCTATGGCAGCTAATATGATATTGATAGGATGTGGGTTATATTTTATTGGGATGATCACAAATGACCACTATTTAGAATCCAAACCTTTGAAATTAATTTCCTTTTGGCAAACTACCTTTCTGTTGTTTTCTTATTCATTGATTTATATCAACTCCGTTGCTAGAATTTACATTTATGGAATCAGTAAGGAGATCGCCATAAATATGGCACATATAGATAGGGTTTTTGGGATTTCTATTAGATTAATGCTTGTGATAATAATTCTTTCTCCATTTCTTCCGAAGGTCTTTGATAGTGATCCTATCTATGAATTAAAATGAGCTAGAGTAAAATCGCTTGCAGTTCTTAACTGCCTAATCCAATTCTAAATTTTATAACCTTTCTAGTAATAAAATCACAAATACTTAAGAGAAATAGAAGGAATATGGATGATAGGTTTATCGAGGCTTTTTTTAATGAGTACACGATCCCTATGGATTTACTTTTGATGATAGGATTAATTTGCTTTTTCAAATTGCCAAAAGAATTGAGAGCAAATGTTCACTATTGGCTTCCATTATTGATCGTGGTACTTAGCGTGTTGTTTCAAAATGTTGGGTTTTATACAAATTACAACTATGAATTTAAAAAATCAGTCAACGCCTTTCTTGGTAACACTCAATATCCCCAGTTCAATCTTTGGCTTTTTAACATAACTGACAAGCAGATAGGGGTATTGCTTTTTTTAGGGTTGATAAGGATATGGCTAGCTCCTTCTAAAAGGATATATATCACCTGGATGATGTATATTTTCGTAGTAGCCATTGTATTCTTGCAGTTATCCGGCATAGAATTAATGTATTTACATCAACCCATCATATTTGCTTTGGGGGCAAATATGATCTTAGTCGGATGTGGGCTCTATTTCATCGGGATGATTACGCAAGAGGAGTATTTGGATAGCAACCCCTTGAAACTGGTTTCCTTTTGGCAGATGACATTTATTATGTTCACATTTTCCCTGTCTTACATCTCCTCGGTGGCTTTATTTTACCTTTATAAGGTCAACCCAGTTTTAGGTGAATCCCTACAGACCATAGGCGATATCATGTCCCTTGTTACGCTTGGAATACTCACTTTATCTGTCGCCTCTCCGCATATTTCTAGAATATTTGAAAAAGAGCCCTCTTATGAATCCAACTGAAGATCAAATTTACGTCATCATTTTTGCCACCCTATTTCTTGGCGGAATCATGTCCACTTTCGTCATTTCCATGGTTTTTATCCATAGGCAGCGCCAGACCCAAAACCGCCAAAAGATGGATCAAGTCAAATCGGAACATGAGAAGACTTTGCTGAATATTGAGAATGAAATACAGCAGGAAACGCTGACTCATATAGGAAGAGAGCTTCATGATAATATTGGTCAGTTACTCTCTCTGGCAAAGCTCAATTTTGGATCCATCAAACCTGAAAAACAAGCAGAAGGAAAAGAGATACTTGCTCAGGCGATTCAAGAAGTGCGCGGCCTTTCCAAGCAATTAAATCTGGATTGGGTAGAATCTATCAGCATCAATGAATTTATCTCCCAACAGCTAGAGAGAATTCATGCCACAGGTTTTTGTGAGACTTCATTGGCTGCGGATTTTGAACTCATTGATTTACCCAAGGATCAAAAACTGGTGTTAATCCGTGTGATTCAAGAATCTCTCAATAATGCGATTAAGCATGCCTCCCCTGATCAAATAAAGATTAGGATATATGAAAATGGGAAGGGAAAACAAATTCTGATTAAGGACGATGGAAAGGGATTTGATGCCTCTCAGGAGTCAACCGGTAGTGGCATGTTCAATTTGAAGAAGAGAATGGAGACGATCGGTGGGGGATTTAACCTTACTTCTGCTGTAGGAAAGGGAACAGAAATCACTTTAACCTTGCCAAATTAGAAATAAGGGTATAATTTGAAGTTTAATCCCCCTAATACAATAATCCCCACCTTTCATGATCAGGATTGCCCTGGCTGACGACCATAAATTATTTGCTAAAGGAATCGAAGGAATCCTAGAGGAAGAAGATGACCTGGTGGTCGTTGGAGTTTTTCCCAATGGTAAAGAGCTCTGTGACTATCTTGCAGATAATGAGGCAGATGTAGTGCTGACCGATCTCAATATGCCAATAATGGATGGCTTTGGCGTTTTAAGTCATTGTAAGGAAAATCATCCGCAACTGAAGGTCATCGTGCTTTCAATGTACGATGAGGAGAAGATTTATAAACAATGCATCAATGAGAAAGCAGACGCTTTTATATTAAAAGATGCTGACCCTGACGAGTTGATTTTTACCGTTCATGAAGTTTTTGAAGGTAGGCATGTGCTGAATTTTGACCGTGTAAAAAAACAAGCTTTGCAAGGCGCATATTTTGATGCATTCCGAACGAAGTATAAACTTTCGCGCCGGGAAACTGAAATAATCCACTTAATCAAGGAGGGAATTCAAAACAAAGAAATCGCCCGGATGCTGAATCTAAGTAAGCAGACTATCGAGACTCACAGAAAGAATATCCACCAGAAACTTCAGGTGAGCTCCCGAATTGAGTTGGTGAACAAGGCACATGAAATGAATCTATAATAATGAGTAATCCTATCAAGACCGCTATCGTAGGCTTTGGCTCTGTAGCTGAGAAAATGCATGCACCACTTATTGATGTGTGTCCAGATCTTGAACTCGTGGCCTCAGTGGAGCGACGCACCAATCGCTGCGAGGAATTGTACGCTGATGTGACTACCTATAGAAGCCTGCAGGAGTTGCTTGATGCTGACGTTGCTGATCTGATTGTGATCACGACACCAAATGAGTTTCACTTTCCGATGGCTAAGCAGTTCCTTGAAGCAGGAAAACATGTGGTGGTGGACAAACCCGTAACGATTTTCTCACATGAAGCTGAGGAATTAAATAAACTTGCGGAAGAGAAAGGACTGATCTGTTCTGTGTTTCACAACCGTCGATATGATGGGGATTTTATGACTTTGCAAAAGTTGGTTCGTGAGGGAGATCTTGGCGATTTGGTTTATTTGGAATCACATTTTGATCGTTTTCGCCCGGATATTACAGAGAACTGGAGAGAGAAGGAAGTTCCAGGAAATGGGATCACATTTGATTTAGGATCTCATTTGATAGATCAAGTAGTATTGCTTTTTGGCTTGCCTAATTGGATTCAGGCTGATATCCGAAAGCAACGAACAGGAGCAATTGCTGACGATTATTTTGATATCACGCTAGATTATGGTTCACTCAAAGCAAAAGTAACTGCGGGTGCTTTGGTGAATGTGCCGACGCCAAAGTTTTTGCTTTTGGGTAAAAATGGATCTTATCAGAAGTTTGGTTTGGACGTACAGGAAGCGGCCTTCAAAGCAGGCGAAAAGCCAGAAGGTCCGGCTTGGGGTGTGGAAACTGAGGAAAAGTGGGGAAAAATTTTCCTCAACGAAGAAACTAAATTGTATGAAACCATTCCGGGCAATTATAGAATTCTCTATCAGAATGTTGCTGATGCCATTTCAAAAGGAGCAACTCTGGACATCACGATTCCTCAGACTATCAGTGTTTTAAAGATCATAGAATCCTCTTTTGCAAGTGCAAAAG
Source organism: Algoriphagus locisalis (assembly GCF_900116615.1). Taxonomy (GTDB): domain Bacteria; phylum Bacteroidota; class Bacteroidia; order Cytophagales; family Cyclobacteriaceae; genus Algoriphagus; species Algoriphagus locisalis. The sequence goes on along the minus strand of NZ_FPBF01000002.1, from coordinate 698,352 downwards.
AAGGAAAAAGGGTTTCAAAAGAAGAAGGAGGATGGTGATTTTTTAAGTTTTGGCTCTTTCTTGGGGTAAAAGATTAGAAATAATTTTAATCCACCATGAAGAAGGTATTCTTATTAGCATTTGCTCTTTTTGCATTTATATCCATTTCTAAAGCCCAAGTTTCAGTTGGCCTGAATTTCCAAACGTCTGATACGTTCATCACAGTAGGAACTGACCCGGACAAAGAATTCTTTGGTGAAGCAAGACTTGGGGTCGGTCACGATATAGGATTGGAGTTGATGGGAGGCTATAATTTCGTACGTAAAAGTGAGGTCAATGCCTATGTAGGCGCTGGTTTGGGTTTGTTGGGTGATCATCACCACAAGCATCACGACGATCATAACGATATCTATGTCGCAATTCCTGTCGGTGTATTGATCACTCCTTTCAATACCAAAAATCTAGGCTTTTTGATAGAAGCAGCCCCGGTTATAGCCAATCACTCGCACACTTATCTTAGAGGTGGGGTTGGCGTGAAATACACTTTTAGATAAAAAATAAAACCACCAACAACCAAAAAGGTCAACGCAGCGATGAGTTGACCTTTTTGGTTTTGCAGCTATGTAGGCTACTTATGTTTCGAGACTTTCATTTTATTACGGTGATTCATTCATTTTCCCTATTTTTGCGCCTATGGCAAAAACAGAAACTCCTGCGGAAAACGCGCAATTGAAAGATATTATTTCCCATGCCAAAGAGTATGGATTTGTTTACCCAAGTTCAGAGATCTACGACGGCCTACAGGCGGTGTATGATTATGGTGCTTATGGCGTGGAATTAAAAAATAACCTGAAGCGCCTTTGGTGGGAAACCATGACACGGGTTCAGGACAATATCGTAGGGATAGATGCAGCGATTTTTATGCATCCTACCACCTGGAAAGCATCCGGTCACGTGGACAGTTTCAATGATCCTATGATCGATAACAAGGACTCTAAGAAGCGCTACCGTGCTGATGTGCTTGTAGAAGAACATGCGGCAGTTTTTGAAAGAGCCGGTGATGTAGAAAAAGCAAATGCTTTAACAGGAGCTTTGGCAAGATTGCTGGAAGCAGAAGATCTTGATGGAGTGAGAGATTTGATCACCAATGAAGGCATCAAATGCCCTATCAGCGGCACTTCCAACTGGACAGATGTCCGTCAGTTCAATTTGATGTTCTCGACTCAGGTAGGTTCTGTGGCTGAGGATTCCACGACCATTTACCTAAGACCAGAGACGGCTCAGGGTATCTTCGTAAACTTTCTGAATGTGCAGAAAACAGCCAGAATGAAGGTTCCTTTCGGAATTGCCCAGATTGGTAAGGCGTTTAGAAATGAAATCGTAGCCCGTCAGTTTATCTTCAGAATGCGTGAGTTTGAGCAAATGGAGATGCAATTTTTCGTGCGTCCTGGTACGGAGCTGGAATGGTATCAGAAATGGGCGGATATGCGTATGAAATGGCATTTGGCACTGGGAACTCCTGCGGAAAAGCTTAGAAAACATGATCATGAGAAGCTAGCTCACTACGCCAATGCGGCCATGGATATTGAGTTTGATTTCCCATTTGGTTTCAAAGAAGTGGAAGGAATTCACTCCAGAACAGATTTTGATCTGAAATCACACCAGGAATTCTCCAGAAAGAAGCAGCAGTACTTCGATCCGGAAGTCAATCAGAATTACATCCCGTATGTGATCGAGACTTCTATCGGGGCAGATCGTTTGTTTTTGTTAACACTTTGCAACGCCTATACGGAAGAGAAAACTGAGGAGAAAAGCAGAACGTACCTGAAGCTACATCCAGCTATTGCTCCGGTGAAAGCGGCAATTCTTCCTATCACGAAGAAAGACGGCCTGCCAGAAAAAGGTCAGGAAATCGTAGAGCTACTCAAATATGATTTTAATATCATTTATGAAGATGCAGCATCAATCGGTAAGCGTTATGCACGTCAGGACCTGATCGGAACACCGTTCTGTATCGCAGTCGATCATCAGACTCTAGAAGATGACACAGTAACCATTCGTCATCGAGATACTACCGAGCAAGAGCGAGTTCCAATTGCTGAACTTCATGGAAGAATCGCTGAGGCAACTAGCTTTAGAAGAGTATTCGAGAAGTTGTAAGAAAAGAAAAGCCATCAAAAAAACCTCTGAGAGTGATCTTAGAGGTTTTTTGCTTTTAGACAAATTCTGATGGCTATCAAATTAGTTTGTCACTTCACCCACAAAGCTCCATCCCTTTCATTTTTCAAGGTGGAATTATCCACATAGCGAAATACGTATTGGTCTATCACCTCATCCGCTTTGGCCACTATGATTTTTTCACCTCTAACCTTAAAAGTAGTTCTATACATGATATCCCCACTTGGCAGAATGTCTGCCACTCCATCGGGAGAAAGTGTCAGAGTACTTGCACAACCCAATTCAGGATTAGCTCCGGGATCACAGCCTTCAGGAATGTAGGTGTAGGTTCCCAAAAGGTCCGGTTCATCAAGTTTTTCGCAGGAAAAGAAAATTATTCCTAAGAGAGGAAGTAGTAGTAAGTTTTTCATAAAAAAGCAGGTAAGTACTTTATCCTTACGTACTCCTAGCCAAAGTCGCTACATTGACTCTGACTTTTAACAAAATTCCTTTTATGCTATTCCGGGTTAAAAAACAGGCTGAAAGTCCACTGGAGGACTTTTCTTCTTAGTGAAATCCAAGTTGTGATACACTGAAAAGCGGACTAAGTCCCGATTGTTGTAATTGATACCTGAGTCTCGTTGCTGCCAGCTTTTGGCATAACCCACTTGAAACTGGATGTTTTCATTCAATATATACCCCATGCCCACAAAAGCCCGGTTGTCTTCGAAGGGATTGCGGACGATAGTTTTTCCTGATTGGATAAAGACTTCATTGTAAAGCGACAAGAAGTACGTTCCCGGCTGGAACTTGTATGAATTCAGCGGAATGTAGGATGCTATCTTATAGCGCCAGCGGAAGGAGAGTTCAAAAGGAGAACCAACATAATAATCTCTTTTCCATCGCTGTTCTGTTCTGATCTGATGGTATAGCTTAGCTTTTCCCAGGGACTGGATAAAGAGTGCCTGCTGCCAAAACCTGAACTGATTCACGACATTATCATAGGGTTGATCTTGTTCAGCGTATTCAGGAGGAGCCCAGTAGAATGGAGTGACTATTCCTCCGGTGATTTCTAGATTCTTGTTGATGATATAGGCTAGCCCGAATCTCAGATAGATTTGCGCCATGTTTTCTATCAAATGATCCCGTGTCCGTATGTGGTACTCTCCGTAATAGAAAAGCTTCTCCCCGATCCGGTACTTGGTGTAGAGTCCATTCCAAAGTTCGGATCTACGAGAAGTAATCCGCTCCTCCGGCTCATCAGGGTCTTCTTGTGCCATAGACACCATGGGAAATGCCATTAGCAATACCATGCATAATGGCTTAATCACCTTTTTCAAGAGAAGAATTAAAAAATCACACTTCATATGGAAAGTAGTTTTTTAAGTTGATTGATATTTCCTGACACCTTGCGGATATTTCTTTCCAATCGTTTGGTATTCTTTCCCTCTAGTTCCAAAAGTCGGGATTCAAGGGCATCAAGATTGATCAGGTGAGCCTGTATTTCGCGGAAGTCCTTTGATTTAGTAATTAGATCTAGTTCGTAGTCAATAATCTCCTCAGCTGCTTGAATGAGATCCTGTTGCTTCAAATATTCGAAGTCAGTTTCAAAGGTGAATGGATCTAGGGTCTTTGCGGTAAATTCCTTTCGGAGAAAACTTCCCAGGTTTTCATATCTGCCAAGTTCGGGCAGCTTTTCCTGCTGGAAGAGAAATAGCTCTATAAGTTCATCTCCTATGGCTGCTTTTTCTAAAAACCCTTCCGTGTTATTATACACATCCAGAAGGCTTTGATAATTGTCAATACTCAGATGCTTATGCACAGAATCCAACAAAATTTGATGCCGTTCTGAGGTTACGTTTATGGAGTCCTTGATTTCGTTTACGAGCTTTCTCTCAGATAAAATTCGCTCTTCCAGGACATCCAGTTCATTAGTCTGTCTGAAATTGATTTGCTGTTGCTGAATGAAGCCCAGAGTTTGCTCAAAAAACTCCCATTCGGTTTCTATATGCGCAAGCAGGTCAATTCCCAGATTTCTTTGCTCGGAGAGCTCAGGGAACTCTAGGGTTTTCTCATGAAGATCGGTGTTATAAGTATAGGTAATTTCTTCTGTTGGGTGCAGGAAATTCAATCCATCCTGTACGTAATTCTCAGTATCGAAATACTTGATTTCTCCATTTCGGAGCAGGCCTATCACCTGCTCATAACTTTGGATCTTGTCATTAAGGTAATCTACGTATGCCGCTGTGAAAGCTAAAGAGTCCGAGGTGTTTTGATTTAGAGAAAGGAAGTCTAGAAGTGCCTTTTGACTGGACTGAGCTTTCAATCGATCGAAATAATCAATTATTTCATCGTAGCGAATCTGATCTTCTTCAGAGACTGCGTACACAAATCTGCGGGTAGCCAAGGGATATTTAACCAGCGACCCATCTTCAGAAAAGAAATCTTCTTCGAACTGTAATATCCGGCTCAGTGCATCTTGTAAGAGAGAAGTTCCCAAGTATTGCTCACGAAACTCATCACTGTTTTCGGTATATCCATCATTGAATATTAGTCCAAAGGCTTGACTGGACACTCGGTAATCCACTTCAAATCCCTGATTGAGGGAGTCTAGTTTTACAATAGCGTTGTAAAAAACCACCTCATCGAGTTTTTCATTGCTTAAGTTATTCATTTTAGAAAGGCCGATGAGAAAACCTTTTTCGTACCGTCTGGTCTCGTGAATAGTCACTGCGCTATCTAAGGGATAGAAAAAATCCCAGTTCCCTTCCATCAAACCTTCTTTATTGACCTGCCCGAAGATTTGATACTGCTTTTCTGGATTGCTTGAAATAAGTTTTACGGAGCCTTGCAAACTGTCTTTTCGAAAAGTAAGATCTTGAGCCTCAAATAGGTTTAGGTACTCGTTATTTTGCCAGTTTTTTTCCAAGTAATCCCATTGGCCTTCTAAGCTGCCATTTTCATAATTTGCTTCTAGCTCTACATGCCTGGAAGCTAAGGAAGCTTGAATCTCACGGTTGAGTATATCCTGTATGGAAATCTGATGGGTCTCTTGATTATAAGACCAAGCGACATCTTTTAGATCCTCCTCGTAAGTGCCCTTGACCTGCAGTTTTACAAATAGCCCGTTTTGCAAACTGTCCATTTTATTGTAATTGAAGGTAAAGGGGCCATTGAGAATTGGCTCCATCTCTTCATCCAAGGTATAGGTAAGTTCGGCAGTACCTCTGAGACCTTTGAAGGTATAGCCCCCTTTGTACGGCCGCGTATCTTGTGAAAAACCCGTCTGAGCGGATACAAGAAAGATTAAAAGGCCCAAAATCTTTTTGCTCATAAAATCTATTTTTACGAAAAGCCTGCCAAAATTGCAGAGAATGGTGTACGGATAGAACAATTCAAACTGCAAATTTTGGCATAAACAAATCAAGCAGAATATTCTTTGGGTTTATTAAAAATTAAGAGAACCCAACCGTTAATAGAGTCGGAAAAAACTAAAAATCATCTTAGTTTATCTCTAATTAAAATCACTGAAGTTTGCGAAAGTTATAAATAATGAGGGATTTTTTGCCTCAAATTGCACTGAACTTCCACTATCATTGATTTTTCCCTTATTACAGATGCTTTCATTTTTAATGGTAGTTTGATGATTATCTGCTTTTTTGAAGGTCTTCAGTTCCATTGACTTTAACAAAGGTCATCTTCCTCCCATTCATATAGTATAAAAGTCCCCAATGCAGCTTCTTGAACTCAAACTTGAGCTGAAGTGTCAAATCGATTTACTATTTCTCTTTTTTTAACTTTTTTAGAACTTCTCAGTTCCTAGTTTTACAGATATGTCATCAAGTAAAAAAGCCATAATCATAGGTTCGGGAATTGCCGGCATAGCTTCCTCCATTCGCTTAGCTTTAAAAGGCTTTCAAGTGGAACTTTTCGAGGCAAATTCCTATCCAGGGGGAAAGCTGTCTGAAATAGAAATTGAAGGGTATAGATTTGATGCCGGGCCATCGCTTTTCACCCTGCCAGAGCAGGTGGATGAGTTATTCCGGTTGGCCGGGAAAAACCCCAAAGACTACTTTGAATATGAAAAACTCGATGTGGCTTGCCAGTATTTCTGGGAAGATGGCACTAGGTTGAAAGCCTATTCCGATATCAACCGCTTTGCAGAGGAAGTGCAGACGAAATTAGGTGAGCCAGCACAAAACATCCGGGAAGCACTCAGGAAATCAGCATTTATCTACGATAGCCTTGCGCCACTCTTTATGAATCGCTCGCTTCATCAATTGGATACCTGGACAAATCCCCAGGCGCTTAAGTCTTATCTGAGAATGGGGAAATTGGGAATCTTCTCCACCATGAATGAGGCGAATCGGAAGCAGTTTTCCCACCCAAAGCTGGTGCAGCTTTTCAATCGCTATGCAACTTATAACGGTTCAAACCCTTATGAGACTCCGGCTACGCTGAATATCATTCCCCATCTGGAATTTAATATCGGTGCGTTTTTCCCGAAAAAAGGAATGCATGACATCACGATGAGTTTATATAAACTTTCTACAGAACTTGGCGTGAATTATCATTTTGGACAGAAAGTAGAAAAGGTCCTAGTGGAAAATGGAGAGGCATCAGGAATTAGAGTAAAGGGGAAAGATCAGTTCGCTGATCTGCTGGTGAACAATATGGATATGGTCAACGCGTACAAGACCATCCTGAAAGAGGAGAAGCAACCCAAACTTTTGCTCAAGCAACCCAAGTCTAGTTCTGCACTGATTTTTTACTGGGGAATCAAGCGTGATTTTCCTGAACTCGACCTTCATAATATTTTCTTCTCAGATAACTATGCGCTGGAATTCGAGCATATTTTCAAAAAGGGGACGATCTACGATGACCCTACGATCTATCTAAATATTACTTCCACGCACAAATCAGACGACGCTCCAGAAGGATGCATGAATTGGTTTACCATGATCAACGTCCCGAATAATCAAGGGCAGGATTGGGATAAAATGATCGCAGAAGCAAAAAGAAATATTCTTCATAAGCTCAACCGGATTCTGAAAACTGATGTAGAATCACTAATCGAAGTGGAGGGAATTCTAGATCCACGTACTATCGAGTCCAAGACTTCCTCAGCCCAAGGAGCTCTTTATGGGAATAGTTCAAATAATAAGTTTGCAGCTTTCCTTCGCCACGCGAATTATTCTTCCTCGATCAAAAATCTATACTTCTGTGGAGGATCCGTGCATCCGGGTGGAGGGATTCCGCTTTGTTTGCTTTCTGCGAAGATTATGAGTGAGATGGTGGAAAGTTAGTAGGCAGGGTTCAGTTGCAGTTTATACTTCCTACACTTGTTCAAGTCTTCAGACTTGGACATATTCTATTGAAGTCTTCGACTGCTATCAGTTTAAACAATCAGAGGCAGTCTGAAGACTGCAATGAAGTAAGTCTGAAGACCTTGCGCTAAAGCTGTAAAACCTACGAAAATGCGACCATCTACTGCGACTGATCACTAATCAAGCTTTCAACCGCTTCCTTCACCAAATCCATCTCATATCCCTTACTCATTAAATACTGGGTGACTTTGAATTTCTTTTTGTAGGTGTCTGGTTCTCGAGTACTTTCCCACTTTTTCTCCGTTTGGGTCAGAAGCGTATCGTAATATTCTTCAGGATCGATTTCTGTCAGCCCTTTTCGAATTAATGTTTCTGGAATTTCACGCATCTTCAATTCCATCCGGATCCTGTTCCTTCCCCATTTTTTCAGTCTGAATTTGCCTCTGGCAAAAGACCTCGCGTAACGTTCTTCATTCACAAATTCTGCTGAGGTTAACTCAGCGATTAGTTTTTCCGCAAGTTCGTCCTTAATGCCTTTTTCGAAGAGTTTCCTCTTTACTTCCCACGGACAGCGCTCCTGATACGCGCAGTAAGTGGTGAGCTTTTCAAAAGCTTCTTCCTCCGACCAAGAGTTTTTTGCTGACTCATTTGGCTTATACTTTCCCCAACTGGACATTTTCTGTAATTTTAAACCAAATTAGATCGAATCCCTTTTTTATCAAACCTAATTAAATTTTCAAAACTCACTATGCGTAAGAAAATCGTAGCCGGCAACTGGAAAATGAACATGACTTTCGAAGAAGGTCAGACCCTTACTTCCGAAATATTAAATATGATGAAGGACGAGCATTCAGGCGATGCCATCGCGGTGCTAAATCCTCCTTTTCCACATATTTTCCCTGTTAAAAAACTGATTGGTGAAGCAAAAGGTGTTTTTATCGGAGCTCAGAATTGTTCTGATAAAGAAGCTGGAGCATTCACCGGTGAAGTTTCTGCAAAGATTCTAGCCTCATTCGGAGCACAATTTGTCATCATCGGCCATAGCGAGCGCCGTGAGTACTTCAAAGAAGGCAATAGTACGCTTGCTGCCAAAGTGAAAATTGCTTTGGCTAATGGCTTGACTCCTATCTTTTGCTGTGGAGAATCATTGGAGATCAGAACTGCAGGTACCCACGAATCAAATGTGAAGTTCCAATTGACTGAAGGTCTTTTTGATTTGAGCGCTGAGGATTTCTCGAAGCTCGTGATTGCATATGAGCCAATCTGGGCTATCGGAACTGGAAAAACTGCAAGTTCTGAGGAGGCGCAGGATATGCATGCAGCTTTGAGAAGACACATCGCTACTAAGTACGGAAAAGATATCGCTGACAACACGTCAATCCTTTACGGAGGTAGCTGTAACCCAAAGAATGCACAGGAGCTTTTTGCGAAGCCAGATGTAGATGGCGGATTGATCGGTGGAGCTTCTTTGAAGTCGCGTGATTTCGTGGATATTATCAAATCATTCTAATAAAAAATGGATTACCTGGAGTTTAAAATCACCTGCCTGGAGCAATTCCGGGAAATCCTTATCGCAGAACTATCCATGATAGGCTTTGATTCCTTCCTCGAAACTGAGGAGGGAATCGATGCTTATACGCTGGAGTCAGATTTTGATCGAGGCGCTTTCGATGAAGTGATAGCCCAATATAAAGTGGATGCTGAAATCACTTTGGAAGAGGGCGTAATGCCTAAGGTTAATTGGAATGAAGAGTGGGAAAAAAATTACGATCCCATCGCCGTGGATGATCTGGTTTATGTTCGAGCTTCTTTTCACCCAAGTAAGCCTGAGTTCAAGCACGAAATAGTGATCAACCCAAAAATGTCATTTGGCACTGGGCATCATGCGACCACATTTCAGATGCTAAGACATCAAGGTCAGATCGATCATCAAGGCAAGCGAGTATTGGATGTAGGTTCTGGAACAGGAATCTTGGCTGTCATGGCACATTTACTCGGAGCCAGTGAAATCGAAGCCTTTGATATAGACGATTGGTGTGTGGAAAATGGAAATGAGAATTTCGACCTGAATGGACTCACTACCCGAATGGAGCTGGGTACGATCAGAGAAGTAAATCCCCAGGGTGAATTCGATATCGTCCTAGCCAATATCAATAAGAATGTACTCTTGGACGAGATGAGCATCTATGCTGATTTGTTGAAATCTGAGGGTTTTTTACTTCTTAGCGGGTTTTACACTGAGGATATAGAAGATTTGGATGCTTGCGCAAAGCCTCTTGGCCTGGAATTGATTTCTCAGCAAAGTAAGGACAATTGGGCGGCGTTGATTTTGAAGAAAGCTAGATAAGACGTTAGACATTAGATTCAAGACATTAGAAAATTACATCAGTCAGGCTCAGAAGTGAGGTGAAATTTAACTCTCACATATTGGCCGTAAATCGCAATTCGAAAATCGTAAATAAAACCAGAAAGGATCAAGTAACTCCAAGATGCCACAAAACCTTCTGTCTTTACCACATTGAACGCATTACCTGAAATGACCGAATTGATTATTTACGCCGTAGTTTTTGTATTGCTGATTGGCCATTGCCTTTTTGCAGGGAAAATGTATCGTGCTGTGCATGAGGACTCCAGCTTGACTTTGTCGGAGAAAAATGATTGGAAACTCAAAGCACTTATTTTCCCAGCCTATTTTTGGGGAAAATATAAGAAGGCAAAAGGCTAGCTTTTTTTGCTTCGAAGTAAACTTTTAGGCTACCATAGTCGATTATAGAACCAATACTTTTATTTATAAGATCAAAAGAAACTTAGTTTACTAAATTAGCTTCATGGAGTACCTCTGGAAACAAAAGCCCAAAACCTCACAACCGGCAATAGATCAGCTGAGCAAAGAGATCAATGTCAATCCGACATTGGCCAATATGCTGATTAATCGGGGGGTAGAGAGTTTTGAGCAAGCAAAGAGCTACTTCCGTCCATCGCTGGTGATGCTTCACGATCCTTTTCTGATGAAGGATATGACCGAGGCGGTAGATAGAATTCAGGAAGCAATTGCTAAAGAACAAAAGATCATGGTCTATGGAGACTATGATGTGGACGGTACTACGGCGGTGGCGCTGATGTATGGTTTTCTAAAAACCTTCTACCCCGATGTGATTTTCTATATTCCTGATCGCTACAAGGAAGGCTATGGTATTTCGGAAAAAGGAGTTCGCTTTGCTGCTGAAAATGATATCAAACTGATTATAGCGTTGGATTGTGGTATCAAAGCCATTGAGAAAGTGGCTTTGGCGACTCAGCTAGGCGTTGATTTTATTATTTGTGACCACCATACGCCTGGTGATGAACTCCCTGCTGCGGTGGCGGTTCTGGATGCCAAGCGCTCTGATTGTAATTATCCTTACAAGGAATTAAGTGGCGCAGGAGTTGGCTTCAAATTAATCCAGGCTATCGCAATGAAGCGTGGCATAGACAGTTCCCAGCTGGATGCTTATCTTGATTTGGTGGCAGTGAGTATTGCGGCTGACATCGTTCCGATCACAGGAGAAAACAGAATTCTTGCTTATTACGGACTAGATCGTTTGAATAATACCCCACGACCTGGTTTGAAAGCTTTGATGCTCAGCAGTAATTTGGAAAAAGACATTGGGATCTCTGATGTGGTTTTCAAAATTGGCCCAAGAATTAACGCTTCCGGAAGACTGGAACATGCTAAGGCATCTGTTGAATTACTGATTTCTTCCGATTTGGAAGGCGCTATGGAGCGAGCGAAAGTGGTGGATGAAGTAAATGCCACTCGAAGGAATTTTGACGAGAATATCACCAAGGAGGCATTCGAAATGATCGCTTCCCGAGAAGAATTGGTGGAGTGGAATTCTACTGTGCTTTTCAAGGAAGATTGGCACAAAGGTGTAATTGGAATCGTGGCAAGTCGTTGTATTGAGAAATATTATAGACCAACTATTATTTTGACGGAGTCCAATGGCAAAGCAACCGGAAGTGCGAGATCTGTGGTGGACTTCAATATTTACGAAGCTATAGAAGAATGCGCAGATCTGCTCGATCAGTTTGGAGGCCATATGTATGCTGCGGGATTGACGCTTCCCGTGGAGAATGTTCCAGCTTTTCAGGAGAAATTTGAGGCGGTGGTGAAGAGTAGAATCGAGGAAGTTCATCGGAAACCGGTGATAGAAGTTGACGATGAATTGCTTTTAGATCAGATTAATTACAAGTTTTATAATATCTTGAAGCAAATGGCGCCTTTTGGGCCAGGAAATACCGAACCGATTTTCCGAATTGCGAATGTTTATGCTGAAGATGTGACTGTTCTTAAGGATAAACATCTGAGGTTCAAAATAGTACAGGATGGTCAAGTGACTACACCAGTTTGTCTGGGATTTGGAATGGCAGATCGGGCAAAGGATCCTGACTTGACGACAGTAAATATGCTTCGCGGAAAAATGCGATTTGATATAGTTGCAGAAATGCGGGAAAATGTATTTCGCGATAAGAGTAGTTTGCAACTCTACGTGAAAGACATCAAATTTGATTGATATGATTCTTCGTGCCGAACATTTAGTAAAAATCTACAAAGGTCGCCGGGTGGTGAATGACATCTCTGTGGAGGTTAGTCAAGGTGAAATTGTAGGACTTCTGGGACCAAATGGAGCTGGGAAAACCACTTCATTTTATATGATCGTGGGATTGATTCAGCCGAATGAAGGCAAAATTTTTCTGGAAAATGATAATATCACCAGTTTGCCAATGTACCGCAGAGCAAAGCTGGGAATAGGATACTTAGCTCAGGAAGCCTCTGTCTTCCGTAAGCTTTCAGTAGAAGAAAATATCATGGCCGTGTTGGAGATGACCAAAATGCCAAAACAGGAGCGCAAAGAAAAAGTGGAAAGTTTACTGGAAGAATTCAGTTTGACTCACGTGCGAAAGAACCTTGGAATGGTACTTTCCGGCGGTGAGAGACGAAGAACTGAGATTGCTAGAGCCTTGGCAGTGGATCCTAAGTTTGTCTTATTGGATGAGCCTTTCGCAGGTGTGGATCCTATCGCTGTGGAGGAAATCCAGACTATCGTTGCGAAGCTAAAAACAAAAAATATCGGCATTTTGATCACAGATCACAATGTGAACGAAACGCTGTCTATTACAGACAGAGCTTATTTGATGTTCGAAGGGAAGCTTCTTAAAGCAGGAACAGCAGAAGAATTGGCAGCCGATGAGCAAGTAAGAAAAGTGTATTTAGGATCTAATTTTGAGTTGAAACGAAAAGTTTTTAATTAATGGCGGTTCTGAATTCCCTTATGACTTGGATTTTCAAGAGTCGCCTAGGTCAAATCGAAAATTTCAAGAAAAATCCGATTGCCGTTCAAGAGGCAATTTTTAAGGAGCTTCTGGAAGCCGGAAAGAATACAGATTTTGGTATTGAACATCGATTTTCGGAGATAAAATCCTATGCTGATTTTGCTAAGAGAGTTCCCATAAGAAACTATGATAGCTTCAAGCCATTCATCGACAAAACGATGGAAGGGAAGGATAATGTGATCTGGAATCGAGAAATAGAATGGTTTGCGAAGTCCTCCGGAACTACCGCAAGTCGAAGCAAATACATCCCAGTTACCCATGAAAGCCTAGAAGAATGTCATTATAAAGGTGGAAAGGATATGGTTGCGCTTTACATGGCCAATTACCCTGACTCCAGGATGTTTGCCGGGAAGACCCTCACGATTGGTGGGACTCTTGATCAAAATCCTTTAAATCCTCTGGGAACCGCAAGAGCTGGAGACATCTCTGCAGTGATCATGGAGAACTTGCCGTTTTGGTCTTATTTCGTCAGAACTCCTTCCAAGGAAACTGCCCTGATGGGAGAATGGGAAGCCAAAATTGAAAAAATGGCTCTAGAGACCATGGACGAAGATGTGACATGTATGGCTGGGGTTCCAACCTGGACCATCGTTCTCTTGCAAAAAGTCTTAGAGCTCAAGAAAGCCAAAAACATCACAGAAGTATGGCCAAATCTGGAGATATTTTTCCACGGTGCGGTTGCTTTTGGTCCATATAGAAGTCTTTTTAAGGAGCTGATTCCTTCGGAAAAGATGCGTTACATGGAAACATACAATGCATCTGAAGGATTCTTTGGAATTCAGGACCAGAAAGATTCTGATGAGTTATTGCTGCTTTTGGACTACGGGATTTTCTATGAATTTATCTCCATGGAAGAGTGGGATAGTGAAAATCCGGAAGTGATTCCATTGTCTCAAGTAGAGGTTGGAAAGAATTACGCGTTGGTGATTACCACCAATGGTGGACTTTGGAGATATAAAATTGGTGATACGGTGAAGTTCACTTCCACTACTCCTTATCGTTTCAGGATATCCGGAAGAACCAGACATTTCATCAATGCATTTGGTGAAGAAGTGATTGTAGAAAATGCTGAAAAAGCTATTCAATTCGCAGCGGAACATACAGATGCTATGATTTCCAATTTTACTGCAGCACCAGTTTATTTTGACGGATCTGGATCAAAAGGAGCCCATGAATGGATCGTGGAATTTCAGAAAAGTCCATCAGATCCGGCCATGTTTGACAGGCTTTTGGACGAGCATTTGAGAGAAATCAATTCCGATTACGATGCTAAGCGACACAAAGGGCTGGCATTAATTGAACCAATCATCCATCATGCACCGCATGGATTATTTGAAAAGTGGATGCGTAAACGAGGGAAGCTGGGAGGACAGCATAAAGTACCAAGACTTTCCAATTCCAGAGAATACCTGGATGAGATATTGGGGATGTTGCTGGTATAATTTTTTGATTGGAAGCTAGAATAAGGTAACTTCTAAATTGTAGTATTACTAAGAGCAAACGTAAAAGTTAAAATGCAAGACTTGCAGCTATTTCCATTTGATTCAGAGATCTCTGTTGAGCATAGAGTATCTAAGTATCCTTTAATGAGATACATGGGAAGCAAGAACAAACTAGTTCATTGGATTCACGAAACTTTGGAGGGTTTAGATTTTGATTCAGCCTTGGATGCCTTTTCAGGATCTGGTGTAGTATCGTACATGATGAAATCGATGAACAAGAAAGTTTACTCTAATGATTTTTTAAATTTTTCTTCAGTTATTTCTAAGGGAGTAATTGAAAATAATACTGACAAAATCAATGCTCATGATATGTCCATTTTGCTTGATATGGATGTGAAGTCAGAGGATTTTATCCAAAGAACTTTCAAAGATGTTTTCTATGACCAAGCTGATCTACTTTTTTTAGATAAAATTTCATCAAACATTGGTCAAATAGGCTCTAAGTATAAAAGAGCTTTAGCCTATGCTGCCTTATTCAGATCCTGCCTAAAGAAGCAACCTCGTGGTGTATTTACAATTTCAGGGAATTTAGATCGATACAATGATGGGAGAAGAGATTTACGATTGTCAATGAGGCAGCATTTTGTAGAGCAAGTAGCGATCTATAATGAAGTGGTATTCGATAACCATAAAGAAAATGCTTCATTTAACCTGAATGTTTTCGATTTCGGTAGTAAAATGTATAAACCTGATCTGGTATATATGGATCCTCCCTATGTTCCTGCTTCAGATGATAACTGTTATGTAAAAAGATACCACTTTTTGGAAGGTTTATCTAAATATTGGAAAGGTGAAGAAATCATGGAAAACACGAAAGTGAAAAAAATTAAGAAAAAACATACTCCTTTTTCCTATAGAAAGACTGCCATTCAAGCGTTTGAAGAGATGTTTGATAAATTTTCCGATAGTACTCTAGTTCTTTCTTATTCTTCAAACGCCTATCCAGATTTAGAGACTTTGGTTAGTATTATGAAAAATCATAAAGATGATGTTGAAGTCAAAACAAAGCCACATAAATATCATTTTGGTAATCATTCTTCCGTATTGAGATCAAATGTAAATGAATATTTAGTTATTGGTCAGGGCTAATATGAGAAGACATACACAGACAAAAAGTCAATTGGTTGCAGATTTAGGTGAAGTGGTGACAGATTGGAAAGATGCTTTTGCAATTAAATTCATTGATTACCTAAACAATTTGGAGCAAAGTGGGGATCTAGAAGAAGAGCACCTTAGTTTGTTACTTGAACAGGATTTTGAAGTTTCTATCACACTTTTTCGCATTATTCTCGAACAATCAAAAGATGAGTTTACGGAGACCTTAAAAGCCATCTTCTTTGAGAACCCGAAAGGGTATGGAAAAACTTCATTCAGGTTTGATCCAAGCGGATATACAAGAACTCTTAATAAACTTGGACTTGTTCGGAAGATTAACGAGATGTCTTCAAGGAAATATTCTTGGAAGGATATAATTCAAGAAAGACTTAAGATGGGAAGAGGAAGTGCAATAAAAGGTCAAACGAGAGGAAAGAATCTAGAAGATTTTGTTGAGATTATTGTTGGGGAGGTTTTTGATAAATTCGAGATACGGAAAAGCTTTATTGGTTCAAACGGACTCAGCACAGCAAAAGCAGATTTTTGTATCCCTTCAACCCAACAACCAAGCATCGTGATTGAAGTTAAGGCCTATGGGGCTACTGGAAGTAAGCAAAGTGATGTAATTGGTGATGTTCAGAAAATAATCAGTGAAAAGCGTAATGACACCTATTTTTTGTTAGTTACTGATGGCGTCACATGGACTGCACGGCTTCGGGATTTTGAGAGATTGGTAGAGTTTCAAAACTCAGGTGATATTTACCGGATATACACTCAGAAAATGAAACAGGAGCTGCTTGAAGACTTGACTCAGTTAAAAATCGAGTTATCGATAGACTAGAAAATTGCTTGAAGTAACAGAGCCCGGTGATTTATCCCCGGGCTCTGTTATTCTTCTAACTTTATCTTTTTGACTTCAGAATTCTACTTTAAATCTCCATTCCTTTATCACGCATCTTTTTGAACTCATCAAATCTTCTGAATATAGCTACCGTAAATCCAGCAAGCATAATGATAGTTCCAATCCAGAGAATATTGATATAAGGCTTTACAATAGCCTTCATCACCACATAGTCTTTTTGGTATTGATTGACTTTGAAGACAAACTTATTCTCTTCAGGCAGGATATTTTCAAGACTCACTTTGATTCCGAGCTCATTATCTACCACTGGTAGTTTTCCAACCTGGTTGTTTCTAATGATGAAAGTTGGCTGAATTAATTTCTCTACATCGTAATCCAAAATTCGGAGATTTGCTCTCACAGCGACGTCACCTTCCTGAAGGACATATCCATCGAGCTCTTTCAGCACATCAGCCCCATCAAAGTAAGTCACGAAGTCTGCTATGTGGAATTGCTCGCCAGGAGCAACTTCATAGGTTTCATCTTCTTTCCAATCTGGATCTTCAGAATCATTCATGGCTGCCACGTAAGTATAAAGATCCTTGTCAATAAAGATTCTGGAAGCAGGAGAAGAAATCAACCCACCCATTCCCTCGTTGAACTGAGACATGGGACTAAGTGAAAACTTCAGCACTTCATTTTGGTAATACTCGATCTGGAAGTAGTCGTTTTCCTCCAGCACGATAGCTACTTTATCTCCTTTCTTGAAGTAATCTTTGTAATCCTCCAAAGCAAGGGCTTCATTTACTTTACCTGTAGGTTCAAGAATCTTCGCGGGAACGTACTCAGAAATACCTTTTACCTTCTTCTGACGACCACGGTAAATCACCGTATAGTCCTTCATCTGAGTAGGCTTGTTGATCCAAAGTAGCACATGCTCTTTGTTCAATTCATCTTCCCAGCTGTTGCTGTAAGTCAAGCCAGACATATTGATGGAAATGGTGTCGGAATATCCTGAACTGAACATGATTCCGATCAGAATCATACCTAGACCAATATGCGCCAAAGAGCCACCCGCTAGTTTGAACGTAGATTTTTTCAAGATCTTGGCTAAAATTACCGAGTTGGCAGTAATCGTAAATGTGCCCGCAAGGACGATGATCATATATTGCCAATCAAAGACTTTGGCCAAAACGATAATCGCTGCAGATAGCAATACTGATATGATGTAAGGAGTCAATAGCGCATCTTTCAGGGCTTTTTTGTCCATTTTTTGCCACCAGAAAAACTGTCCTACGGCCGTAAGCATAGCCAAGGCTACAGCAAACCACAATTGAAATTTGGTATAGAATTCTATCTGATCTGCCGGAGGTGCCATATTCGATATGCCTCCGAAACTTTCCACCATCGCATTCCAAGCTGGAATGGAAGTAGGAAGAATCACCTGAAATGCCATCAATGCAAGTGTAGTGGCACCGATAAACACCCAAAACTCACGGGAGTAAACTGAAGCCTCTTTCTCTGAAGTCGGAATATGTTTCCAATTGATCACGCAAAGGACTACAGCCACAACTAGGAAGAAAAGCATGTAGATCAGCAGCTGCCCGGATAGCCCAAGGTCGGTGAATGAGTGCACAGAAGCGTCGCCCAATACACCTGATCTCACTAAGAAAGTGGCATAAAGCACTAGGATAAAAGTCATAATCACTAAGACAATCGAGGTCTTAAGTGCCGTTGCACTTTTCTTGTAAGTAATCATGGTGTGGATCGAAGCTACTAAAATGAGCCAGGGTACATACACTGCATTTTCCACCGGATCCCAGTTCCAATACCCGCCAAAGTTCAGCGTCACATATGCCCAGTAAGCTCCCATGATGATTCCCATTCCTAGGATCATAGCGGAGAAAATCGCCCAAGGCAACGCTGGACGAATCCATTCAGAATACTTTTTGGTCACCAGTCCTCCCATCAAGAAGGCGAAAGGGACTAAAGTCGAAGCGTAGCCCAAGAAGAGTGTTGGAGGGTGAATGACCATCCAGATGTTTTGCAAAAGTGGATTCAATCCTGTTCCATCTTCAGGAACGAAATCAGGATTCATCTGGAAGATTGGCGCTTGAGTCGCATCTCTTAAGAGAATAAAAGGCGAGCTGCCGATTTTCAAATCCACAATCACAACACCCAATATCATGGAAACCAAGAATGCCTGCACGAGTGCAAAAACGATCATTACTGGCGCTTCCCAGAACTTATTGGTGAAAATAAGGATGGTTCCCAGCACCACATTCCAAAAGATCCAAAGGATAAAAGCTCCCTCTTGGCCTTCCCAGAAGCTGGAAATCATATAGTGAACGGGTAGCGCTTCCGAACTGTGCGAGTAGGCATAAAAATACTCGAAACGATGATTGTAGATAATCTCAAAAAGTGACACAGCAATCATCACTGCGGAAATGCCGTGGATACCGAAGCTGATTCTACTGAATCTTTTCCAGCTGGCTTTGTCGATTTCGTTAGCGCGGAAATATTGAATGTAAGCGTATGCGGTAGTCAGTGCACTGACGAAGGCCACTATTGTCATGAAGTGGCCAAGATTACCGATAAAGGTATTGATCATGGATTTTTTATTCTAACTGCTCTTACTCACATTCCTGCCGCCTGCACTTCAGTTTCCTGATATTTTGAAGGACATTTCATCAGGATTTTATCGGCAATAAATATTTCGTCGTTCTTATATGAACCGATCACCACCACAGATTCAGAGCGGGTGAAATCCGCAGGAACTGGCTCATTGTAAAACACTTCCTGCTCCACTCCTTCGTTGTCAACCAACATGAAAGTGAAAGAAACTTTGTCCTCTCGCACATTTAAACCAGTCACTTCTCCGCTTCCATCTTTCTTCAGCTGTCCAACTACGTGAATCGCTTTGTCATCTCCATTTTGCTTCATTTCTTTGGCAGTGGTGAAGCTTTCGTAGCTACTTGCATCACCGATGGAAGTCATGATAATTACTATTGATATTGCAATGATTCCTAGGCCTATTAAATGTCCTGTTTTCATAAGATTATTGAATTTTAGGAATGAAGATTTTTTTCGAGCTTGGTGATTTTACGATCTGTTCTGATGAGATAGACGGTGATCCCGGCGAAAACGATCCCGATGACACCTACCAAAACATAGATTTTACCATTTGAACGCATGACATCTGCCATTTCTACCGAGCTATTGGTGTAATCGGCTTCAGTGACAGGGATTTTCTCTTGTGCCAAAGCAGAAAGACTGAAAACCAAAAGAGCTATTGTTAGTAATTTTTTCATTTATCAGGAATTAATCATTCGGTCTTCAATTGTCCTCTCCACCCTACGCATTCTGACGCGCACAGTTGCGATCCAGCTACCTAAAAGTGTCCATCCAATAATCGCCGGATAAAACACCGCCCGAAGTTTGGAGTCCAAGTCATAGGCATTGAAGCCGGGGTTTCCACCATTTCCAGGATGTAAACTGTCTGTTAATCTTGGTAATACGAAGATAAGGGGAATAAAAGCCGCGAAGGCGAAAATGTTATAAATGGCTCCGATACGCGCTCTCTGCTGAGAGTCAGTTAGTGAATTTCTTAGTACTAAATATGCGAAATACATTAATATCCCGATGGCTGAAGCATTTTGTTTGGGATCACTACTCCAGTAGTCTCCCCAGGTGAATTTGGCCCAAAGCATACCCGTTACTATTCCCAATACTCCGAATAGAATGGCTGAGTTGGTGAATTCTATCGCCATGTCATCGTGCCTAATGTCGTTGGTGCGAAGGTATTTGATGCTATAGTACACAGCAGCGACTAGCATGAGTATCATGCCGAACCACATCGTCACATGGAAGTAAAGTGCTCGTATAGTTTCGTTTAAGATGGGTAGTCGAGGTACGTCCATCAGCAAGCCTGCGATTAGTGTGTACAGCAGCAGGGCAATTGCAAGAAATTTCCACCAGGATTGGCGCATAGGGCATTTTTGCTAATTTAAGCGCAAAAATAAGGCATAAGTTCCTGAAAACGCTGCTTTTTGTGAGTTCTTTTAACCGCGGAGATTCGCGGAGGATAACATAGAGCTCACAGAGAAGATAATTAAAGATGGGATTTAATTTTGACTTTTTAGGAAGTCTATTTTTCGAGAAATAAATGGAGGTTTAGGATACGACGAGTTGGTGAGTAATTTTCAAATCTTCCAATCTTCCAATTTTTCAATTTTAAATCACGAATGATGAATGATGAACTCCAAATTAAGAAGACTACGACCTCCACAAATAAGGAAACAGAATAAACCCAGTCACTGCTACGATGACATTGATTGCCAGAAGTGTCAAAAGTTTATCCACACTTACACTCCAGTCCAATCCGTCCATTGCGTTTTTGGAAATGTGGATGGCCATCAGCAAAATCGGGATGATTACCGGGAAACTTAGTATGGCCATCAGTGTGGCGTTATTTCCAGCTTTGGAAGCGATCCCGCTTACCATGGTCAAACTTGCCGAGAAACCCATTGCTCCTAAAACCAAATTGAGTAGAAATAAGCCTTGGTCTTGAATAGGATTGCCCAAAATTACTGAAAAAACGCCATACCCCAAAAGTGCTAGAATTAGCGTCAGACCTGTATTGTAAATGATTTTGGAAAGGATAATCGCTTCGGGAGATGCTATCATGTAATAATAGAGTTGACGGCCTTGATGCTCTTGCACAAAACTTTTTGCCACGGCATTCACTGCCGAGAAAAGAATGATGATCCAATACAGGGCATTCCAGGTAGGAGTGGAAATATTCCCTTGTCTAGCACCTACACTTAAATAAGTGATAAAAACTGCCGAAACCACATAAAGCAAAATCCCATTCAGCGCGAATTTCTGCCGCCATTCGAGCGTGACTTCTTTACTGATCAGAACCGAGATTACCTTTAGCATCGCCAAATATATTGATTTCGGATTTTGGATTTCGGATTTCGGTCCGACAAATCTGAAATCGTATATCAGAAATCCCAAATCGAAACTGCCAAAATGACACCAAATCTCCTTTGGAACAACACTTGCAATTCTGTGCCCGACAAACATTGTGTTTAACTAAACTAATTTATAGCCATGCAGGAAAAAGGCACGATCTCGATCCATACCGAGAACATTTTCCCGATTATCAAGAAGTTTCTCTATTCTGATAACGAGATTTTTCTAAGAGAACTTGTCTCCAACGCTGTCGATGCGACACAAAAAATCAAGCGACTTGCGACATTAGGTCAGTATTCCGGCGAACTCGGAGATACGACTGTGGAAGTGAGCTTTGATGAGAAAAAGAAAACCATCACCATCTCCGACCGAGGTCTGGGGATGACTGCTGAGGAAATCAAAAAGTACATCAACCAAGTGGCTTTCTCAGGGGCTGAGGAATTCGTAGAGAAATTCAAAGACGCCAAAGATGCCAATGAGATCATAGGTAAGTTCGGGCTAGGTTTTTACTCGGCTTTCATGGTTGCTGACAAAGTGGAAATCAACACACTTTCCTACCAAGAAGGCGCGGAAGCCGCTAAATGGACCTGTGACGGTTCTACTTCTTTCGAAATCTCCAAAGGAAAAAGAAAAGAACGCGGAACCGACATTATTCTACATATCAACAAAGATTCTGAAGAATTCCTTGACAAATGGAAGCTTCAGGGGATCTTAGACAAATACGCAAAATTCCTTCCTGTTCCGATCAAATTTGGCACGAAAACCGAATCTGTAGAAGATGGAGTGGATGACAAAGGCGAGAAGAAATGGAAGTCAGTGGAAGTTGATAATATCATCAATACTACTACTCCTATCTGGACCAAATCACCAAGCGATCTGACCGACGAGGATTACCTGAAATTCTACAAGGAACTCTATCCAATGTCTGAGGATCCACTTTTCTGGATTCACTTGAATGTGGATTATCCATTCAACTTGACGGGAGTTTTGTATTTCCCTAAAGTGAAAAACGAATTCGAACTTCAGCGTAACAAGATCAAATTATTCAGCCGTCAGGTATTTATCACCGATGAGGTAAAAGACATCGTACCAGAGTTCCTGATGTTGCTGCATGGGGTGATTGACTCTCCGGATATTCCTTTGAACGTATCCAGAAGCTTCTTGCAGGCGGATGGGAATGTGAAGAAAATCAATTCTTACATCACTAAGAAAGTAGCAGACAAGCTTGCTGAGCTTTACAAAAAAGACAGAACTGCTTACGAGCAAAAATGGGGTGATATCGGACTTTTCGTGAAATACGGAATGATCTCTGAGGAGAAATTTTACGAAAAAGGGAAAGACTTCGCATTACTTAAAAATACAAATGGCGAATTCTTCACAATCGAAGAATACCAGTCTAAAGTAAAGCCAAACCAAACAGACAAGAATGAGCAAACGGTCATTTTGTATGCAACTGATTTGGAAAAGCAGGATGGATTTATTCAATCTGCCAACAAGAAAGACTACGATGTCTTAGTGATGGACTCACCGATAGATAGTCACTTTATCCAGAATTTGGAAAGCAAACTGGAAAAAACGTCTCTGAAACGCGTAGATGCCGATGTAGCCGAGAAGCTGATCCAGAAGGATGAGACTTACGCCAACCTACTGACTGAAGATCAGAGCAAGGAAGTGAAGGAAATCTTCGACAAAGCGATCAACAATAAGACTTACACAGTAGAAGTGGAAGGCTTAAGCCCGGAGGAACTTCCAGTGACAATCACCATGGAGGAATTCATGCGCAGAATGAAGGAAATGGCTGCCACAGGTGGCGGAGGAATGGGCTTCTACGGTTCCCTTCCTGATGCGTACAAAGTGGCCATCAATGGAAATCACCCAGTAGTGGACAAAGTTCTGAAAGCAGCAACCGAAGAAGAAAAGATCAAAATAGCCAAGCAATCATTTGATCTTGCGCTTCTTTCCCAAGGTTTGCTAACAGGTAAAGATCTGACAGCCTTTGTAAAGAGAAGTGTAGAGTTGTTGTAATTGGTAGTAGCTACCCTCCAAGGCCCACGATAGCTATCGGGGTCAACCTTTGGAGAGTTTAATTTTCTAAAAATCCCCGAGAAGCTCGGGGATTTTTTTCGTTTTTGACTCTTCAAACGTAAAAATATGCAGTTTGAAATCAACTTTTCGAGTTTTGTTAACTAATTGAATTATAGCACGTTATAAATGGGATTTTTGCGTGAGTTAAAAATAAAATAGCTGATTGTCAGTTGGTTATATGAGTAGTTTAAAAATTTTTATACTAAGAATTTGGATCCATAAATGGTTGAAGTATAAATTAGAAATAAGTTTAAAGCGCCGAAGACTTTTTAATAAATCAACAACTCTAAAATTTTTAAGCAAAATGAAGACAATTAAATTAATGGCACTTGTATGCTTGGCATACTTTGCCTTCGGATGTGAATTTGATCAAACAGAAATTATTTTAAATGATGATCTTACTCAAGCTCTAGAAGATGATAACAAAGGTGTACTCAGAATTGGTGAAAACACTTATATCTTTAATGATAATTCTAAGGGGACAATTACTAAGTATAAGAGAAACTCAAGAAAACATGAGTTTTTGTATGATACTGAATCTTTAAATATTAATCTTGAAAATCTTCAAGAAAATTATAGGCTTAAAGATGATAGTTTCATAATCGAAAACGAGGTGACTGATGAGTATTTAAAATTGCTAAACGTTGATGAGTCAAAACCCGGTACTATATCATTTGATGTAGAACTTAGTAATGGCTTGAAGTTTGAAAATCTCAATTTCACAATACCACCGAGTGATTCAATGGGTTCAGCTAATTCTAGAACATCGGTTGCATGTCCGTGGTGTTGGCCATTAGCATATTTTTTGGCTGCTATATTGGATGAACTTGGAGATGATGTATATAGTATTTGTGCACTAGCCTTAAACAATTGTGCAAACGCAGGCGGAGTGGCTGAATTGGAAGTAACAGAAGGAGGATGGTTTAGTGAAAGTACGTGTACAGTCAACTGTCAATTGCCTGATTAATCCTATAACTTAATGAATCAAAAAAAATGGTTACTTATCAGTGGAAGCATATTGCTTTCACTGGTACTTTTCTTTATTGCTTTTTTTCAGCTAGCACCACCGCTGACTGATATAAAGCAGTCTAGTTTTTCAAGTTTTTATTTGTATACTTTCATATTACCTGTACTATTTGCTCCATTATACGAAGAGATACGGTTTCGTGGCTTTCTGTCAAAAAGCAAAATACTTCAAGGCCTTTTTATAATTCTCACCCCAATGAGTTTATTTGTCTCAGGCTGGAATATCAATGTGTTTATATTCGTATTGATTATATATGGACTTTTTATTTTGTATAAAAGATATGAATATGGCTTAATATTGGATATATTAATTATTCTCACATCCCTACTCTTCAGTTCTCTTCATTTACCTAAGGAAGCTAATCTCAGTTGGTCTTGGATACCCTTTCTTGGAGTTACTTTCTCGCTCGGTTTAATATTTAGTTGGGTAATTCTTAATAAATCTATTATATGGGCTTTTCTACTACATGGAGGATGGAACTTGGTGTTAGGCTTAATCACTTTGTGGTACCTGCAATTTGGGATCTCAGAAGAGCCTGGAGAAGTGATAACAGAGAATTATCAAATGGAGTATCAACGAATTCCTTTTTTGAATTCAAATTCTGGGCATTATAAACCAAAAGATAATATATTAACTATTACAAATTTGAACCTTCAAGATGTTTTGGGAATAGTTAGTCCTGAAATATTAGACACAATGTTAGTTACTGAACCATATGTTAAATATAATATCACATTCCAATCGGAAAATGAAGTTGACCTTAAATTTAATTTCATCAAGGCTTTGGAAATGGATTCGTTGTTGATTAAAAAGGGGAATTGAAGAAAGGGAGTTAACTCTCGATTCTCTTACTATTAACCTCATCCTTTTCCTCAATAATCAAAGCCTACCTCCACACTAGGGTATTCCGCCAAAAAGCTTATTTTTGTCTATGCTTTCTAAAAAGACCAAATACGCCCTTCATGCCCTGACTTATCTTGGAAGACACAAAGATGAGAAGACAGTTTTGATACAAGAGATTGCTGAAGAGCATGGGATTTCCCATAAGTTTTTGGAGAATATACTTTTGGAACTCAAAAAGGCAGGAATGCTGGGAAGCAAAAAAGGAAAAGGTGGAGGTTATTACCTGATCAAAGAACCCAAGGATATTCCACTTTCCCGTGTGATCCGCCTGTTGGATGGACCAATTGCTTTGCTTCCTTGCGTGAGCTTAAACTATTACGAACCCTGCGATGAGTGCAAAAATGAAGCTGTTTGCGGGATAAATCGAGTGATGATCCAAGTAAGAGATGAAACTCTTAAAATACTGGAAAACAAGACATTAGAGGATATTCTAAAAGAAGAATAAAAATTTTTTACCATAAACCCTATATATTTTATAGGGTTTATATACTTTTGTACTTTATGCTCGTAATAAACCTAGTATGATTTTAGACCAACCACTCAAAAAGCTGTTTGCCAGCAAGCCGGGAAAAGATAGCAATGCGAAGAGCTTGCTTAAGTCTATCTCTTGGAGAATCGTGGGTACAATTGACACCATTATCATTTCCTATTTCGTGACTGGAGAGTTCGTGATGGCGTTATCAATTGGATCTGTTGAGGTTTTCTCCAAAATCATCCTGTTTTATTTCCATGAGAGAATCTGGGAATCTGTACCTAAAGTAAAAGAAGATGACACTCGAAAAGAATATGCATGAGTTAGAGGCTCAGTTGAGTGAATTGAGTGCTCAGGAAGGATTGGCCTTGATCGCGGATTTATTCCCCGGCAAAGTCACTTTCTCTACTTCTTTGGGTCAGGAAGATCAGGTAATCACGCAATTGATCGCAGAGACAAACTTACCGATTTCGATCTTTTCCCTGGATACGGGGAGATTGTTTCCGGAGACCTTGGATCTGCTTTCCAGAACTGAAGCGAAGTACAAGCAAAATATCAAAGTTTATTATCCCAATACAGAATCTGTAGAAAAACTGGTTTCGGAGATTGGAATAAATGGGTTTTATGACTCGGTTGAAAACCGCAAGTCCTGCTGTTTTGTCCGCAAGGTAGAGCCTTTAAAAAGAGCCTTGGCGGGAAATGATGTCTGGATCACCGGACTTCGTGCCGAGCAATCAGCCAATAGATCAGGAATGAAACGCATCGAATGTGATGAAGGAAATCAGATTCTGAAGTTCAATCCCTTATTGGATTGGACATTTGAAGACATGATCAACTATATAAGCGAGAAGAATATTCCATATAATCCACTTCACGACAAGGGTTTTATCAGCATAGGCTGTGCTCCATGTACACGGGCGATTATGGAAGGAGAAGATGCAAGAGCCGGAAGATGGTGGTGGGAAGATTCAAAAAAGGAGTGTGGGCTGCATGCGAAGTGAGATCTGAGATTTTAGAATCAAGAATCAAGACATAAGATTTTAGACTTAAGACATTAGAACTTCAACATTCATTATCTCATCATTTTTCATTCGATATTAAAAGATTAATTAAGAATGATGAACATCGAATAGCGAATAATGAAGTCAATCAGAAGACATAAATAGTAAGGAAATGAACAACCTATTAATTCCTAATCCGAAAGAAGCAGAATCGATCCACATCATCCGTGAGGTGGCGGCGCAGTTTGAGCGTCCGGTTTTGCTTTTTTCCGGAGGAAAAGATTCCATTACACTCGTGAGATTGGCTCAAAAAGCATTTTACCCAGCGAAGATTCCTTTTCCTTTATTGCACGTGGACACTGGGCATAATTTCCCTGAGACCATTGAGTTCCGGGATAAGTTAGTGGAAGAGCTCGGATTGGAGTTGATCGTGCGCAATGTGCAGGATTCCATAGACCAGGGGAAAGTTCGTGAAGAGCGCGGTAGATATTCAAGCAGAAATTCTCTTCAGACTACCACGCTTTTGGATGCCATCGAAGAGTTCAAATTCGATGCTTGTATAGGAGGAGCGAGAAGGGATGAGGAGAAGGCCAGAGCGAAAGAACGGGTTTTCTCAGTAAGAGATGACTTTGGTCAGTGGGACGAGAAAAATCAGCGTCCAGAGCTTTTTGATATGCTAAATGGAAAAATCCATAATGGACAGAATGTACGTTGTTTCCCGATTTCCAACTGGACTGAATTGGACGTTTGGGAGTATATCAAAACCGAAAATATTGAGATTCCATCAATCTATTTTGCGCATGAGCGGGAAGTTTTCTTCCGGGACGGCATGATCTGGACAGCCAATGAGCATGTATTCAGAGAGGCCCACGAAGAAGTTGAAGTAAGAATGGTAAGGTTCAGAACGGTGGGAGATATGACTTGTACTGCCGCGGTCCTTTCGGAAGCAGTTTCTCTGGAAGACGTAGTGGGCGAGATTCGTCTATCTACCATTTCCGAGCGTGGTGCACGAATTGATGACAAGCGATCCGAAGCGGCCATGGAAACTAGAAAGAAAGTCGGGTACTTCTAGAATTGTACGAAGTACAATGTACCATGTACAAAGTATTCTTAACCATGGTCTATTGACTATCAACTAAAAAATGAACAACATGTCTGAAAATAGAAAACTAATAAAAATCGCTACTGCAGGTTCTGTCGATGATGGCAAGAGCACGCTGATCGGGCGATTACTTTACGATACCAAATCTCTGACCACAGATAAAATCGAAGCAATCGAGCGCAGCTCCAAGCAACGCGGATATGATTACTTGGATTTTTCTCTGGCAACAGATGGCTTGGTAGCCGAGCGTGAGCAGGGAATTACCATCGATGTAGCACATATTTATTTCAATACTGCGAAAACCAATTTTATCGTAGCGGATACTCCTGGTCATGTGGAGTACACGAGAAACATGGTGACCGGGGCTTCTACTTCTCAGGTGGCGATCATTCTGATCGATGCCAGAAAAGGCGTGATCGAGCAGACTTATCGCCATTTCTTTATCGCAAATCTCCTTCGAATCAGCCATGTGGTCGTTGCGATCAACAAGATGGATTTGGTGGATTATGATGAGGAAGTGTACTTGAAGATCAAAGCTGATTTTGATGCTTTGGTAGCCAAATCAGATTTCTCTGAGGACCAGATTACCTTTATTCCGGTGTCGGCGCTGAAAGGTGAAAATATCGCCAGAAAGTCAGAAGAGATGCCTTGGTATGTGGGAAATACACTTTTAGATCACCTGGAAGTGCTTGAGCCATCGGACTTGGAACCAAGTTCTGTGGCGAGATTCCCTGTGCAATATGTCATCCGTCCAAAAACCGAAGCCTGGCATGACTTCAGGGGTTTTTCAGGAATGCTTTACGGAGGTAACCTGAAAGTAGGTGATGAAGTAACGCTTTTGCCCTCATTGAATACTTCCAAAATCAAAAGCATACACTATTTCGATCAGGAAGTTCAAGAAGCTTCTGCAGGAAGTTCTATTGCAATCACCTTAGAAACAGAAGTGGACTTGAGCCGCGGAGATATGTTAGTGAAAAGCGGGGAATTGCCAGCCAGTGAAAAGCAGATTTCCGCCACCATTTGTCAGGTGAACAACAAGGCTTTGACCGTAGGCAAGAAGTATATTTTGCAGCACGGAGTAAATCGTGTCTTGGCAAAAGTAGATCAAATAGAGTCCAGAATTCACACGGATTTCACAGGAGCAGAAGATGCTCATTCCTTAAAATTAAATGACATAGGGCGGGTTCATTTCCGATTGAGCAAGCCCATTCATTTTGATCCTTATAAGACTAATAAGTCAAATGGAAGCTTCATCCTAATCGATGAAGCAGAGTATGATACCGTTTCGGTTGGATTTATAGAATGATTAAAAAATTGGAAGTAGAGGTTTAATAACCTTATCACTTTCCAACTTTCCAACCCAGACAAAAACCTATTACAGCCATGCAAAGCTTTAGAACAGAATTAGAAAATCATATTGTAGAACAAGATATCATCGACCTAGAAAAGAAAATTGCGCTTTTCAAAGGTGGAAATATCGACGAAGAGAAATTCCGTAGCCTTCGATTGGCAAGGGGAATATACGGTCAGCGTCAGCCAGGCGTGCAGATGATCCGTATCAAACTGCCTTACGGAAGAGTTACTTCAGATCAGCTTCGCAGAATCTGCAAGGTTTCTGATGAATACTCTACAGGAAGACTTCATATCACCACGCGTCAGGATATTCAGATTCACTACGTGAGTTTGGACAGGACACCTGAGCTTTGGGCGGAATTGGAGCGCGATGATGTCACCATCCGTGAAGCTTGTGGAAATACCGTGAGAAACGTGACGGCTTCAGAAACTGCAGGAATCGACGCAAATGAACCATTTGATGTGACTCCTTATGCAGATGCTGTCTTCAAATACTTTTTGAGGAATCCGATCTCTCAGGAGATGGGGAGAAAATTCAAGATTTCCTTTTCCTCTTCTGATGAAGATACAGGTCTGAGCTATTTGCACGATTTGGGTTTTATCCCAAAAGTTCAGCTTGTCGATGGCAAAGAAGTTCGTGGATTTAAAGTCATGCTTGGTGGAGGTCTAGGATCTCAGCCAAGACACGCAGATGTGTTTTCAGAGTTTGTGGAGGCAGATCAGATAATTCCATTTGCAGAGGCAGTGATCCGGATTTTTGACCGTCATGGAGAGCGTGCGAAGAGAATGAAGGCCAGAATGAAGTTCTTGATCAAGGATATTGGTTTGGAGTCGTTTTTGGAATTGGTGGAAAATGAGAAAAAAGCACTTCCATTTAAGTCTTATCCTATAGATCATGAATCTTATGATACTGCGCAAAAGCTACCTGAAGCTCCATCTGCGACTGTAGAAGAAGAGCTTGGGCTGGATTTTGAGCACTTCAAACTAACCAATATTTTGCCTCAAAAGCAAAAAGGTTTTGTTTCTGTTGGAGTAAGAGTTCCTCTTGGGGATTTCTACACAGATCAGGCTAGAAAACTGGCCGATTTGGTTGAGAAATATGCGAGTGCTGAAGTTCGCTTTACCCTTCGTCAAAACTTCTTGATCCGTGATGTTCGGGAGGATTTGGTTCCTTATTTCTTCAAGGAATTGAAAGAAATCGGATTGGCGGCTGCTGGTTATAATTCATTGGGAGATATTACGGCTTGCCCAGGAACAGACACCTGTAACCTAGGAATTGCAAGTTCAACTGGTATTGCCGCTGAACTTGAAAAAGTGATTCTTGCCGAATATCCACAATACCTGAAAAATCAGGATTTGGTGATCAAGATCTCAGGCTGTATGAACGCTTGTGGTCAGCATAATATGGCTCACATTGGTTTTCAGGGTATGTCAATGAAATCTGGGAAAGTTGTAATTCCTGCACTTCAGGTTCTGCTTGGAGGGGGAAATATGGGAGATGGAAATGGCAGATTTGCAGATAAAGTGACTAAAATTCCTAGCAAACGAGGACCTCAAGCCTTGAGAATTTTACTGGATGATTTTGAAGCAAATGCAAATGGGCAGGATTTCTTGAGTTATTACGACGAGAAAGGTCAGATCTATTTCTATGAATTGCTGAAGGAACTTGGAGATGCATCTACTGTGACTCCGGCTGATTACGTGGATTGGGGAAATACTGAGGAGTACAAGATCGCGGTGGGCGTAGGAGAATGTGCCGGTGTGGTTCTTGACTTGGTCGCAACACTTCTTTTGGAAGCCAAAGAGAAAATCGATATCGCTCAGAAATGCCTGGAGGAAGGACGCTGGTCAGATAGCATTTACCATCACTATGC
This sequence comes from Algoriphagus locisalis, assembly GCF_900116615.1. Lineage (GTDB taxonomy): Bacteria > Bacteroidota > Bacteroidia > Cytophagales > Cyclobacteriaceae > Algoriphagus > Algoriphagus locisalis. Next base: position 667,284 of record NZ_FPBF01000002.1, on the reverse strand, counting down.
AGGCTTGATCAATGCTGCCAAAGCGATTTTGCTTAGCGAAAGTGTGAGCACTAATTCTTATGCAAATATTATCAAGCAGTTCGATGAGGTATTTGTAGAAAGTGGCAAAATCAATGTGGGAGGAACTTTCGCTGAGAAAATCTACCAGATCAATCAGAACGAGCCTACTGAAGAATTTGCAAACGCCTATGCTGCACAGGCATTGGAAATTTACGGACTGCTGAAAAGCTACCGTGAGGAAGAGGTGACTGCATGAAGACCGTAATTCAACCGAAAGTAACGCTTGTTGGCGCAGGTCCGGGAGATCCCGAGTTGATCACGCTAAAAGCGGTTTTGGCATTGAACAAAGCCGATGTGGTGTTATATGATGCGCTGATCGATCCTGTTTTACTTGATCACGCACCAACATCTGCGCTTAAAATCTTTGTGGGCAAGCGAGTGGGAAAACATTCATTGCCCCAGGAAGATACCAATCAGCTTTGCGTGAGCCTAGCCATAAAGCATGGGCATGTAGTCCGTCTGAAAGGCGGAGATCCCTTTGTTTTTGGGCGTGGAGCAGAGGAGGTAGATTATATAGAGACGTTTGGGATTTCGACTGAAGTGATTCCTGGAATTACTTCGGCAATAGCAGTTCCTGCAGCTGCAGGAGTGCCAGTCACTAAGCGTGGTGTTTCTGAGAGTTTTTGGGTGGTCACTGGGACGACTTCTGCCGGTGAGCTTTCCAAGGATTTGTCTCTTGCAGCCCAATCAACAGCTACCCTGGTAGTCTTGATGGGAACCAAGAAATTGGCTGAAATAGCTGCAATTTATAGGAAGTTTGGCCAACAGGACTTGCCCATCGCGATTATTCAAAGCGGTACCACCAGAGATGAAAAAATCACCGCTGGATTCATGCATGATATCGAGGAGAAGGCTTTTGAAAATAAAGTAGAGGCTCCGGCAATTATCATCATCGGTGAAGTTGTACGCGAAAGCATTAAATTAGCTGAAGTTTACCGGGAAGCGGTGAAGTATAACCTTTGAGGTTTTTAAAACCTCGAAGGTATAGTTCAAAATCGTTTTACGTTGAGAGTCATTTCGCAGCGAAGCGAGAAATCTCTAATTTGTTTTGACTTGGGATAGATTAATATCTCGAGGAGATTTCTCTCTCGTTCCTCGGTCGATATGGCATCTTTGGGGATTTGAAAATGTACTTTGCACTTTCATCTTAATTTCGAATGAAGAATACTGAATTTCGAATAATGAAGTTGTGGAATTCTTAAATTTGAAATTTCAAATCTGAAATCACATGAACCATTTATATCCCATTTTCCTCAAAGTTCACGAACTGAATATACTCTTGATTGGGGGTGGAAATGTGGGTACAGAGAAATTGGAATTTCTACTCAAATCCAGTCCAAAAGCACAGGTGACAGCGGTTTCCAGGGAGTTTTCCCAAAGTTTTATCGACTTGGCAGAGACCACTGATACAGTCACTATGATCGAGGATGTGTATCATGAGAAATATCTGGGCGCCAAACATATAGTCATCGCAGCTACTGATGATAAAGCGGTTAACCGGCAGATCCAAGACGAGGCAAAAGAGCGATTTCTATTAGTAAATGTGGCGGATACGCCGGATTTATGTGATTTCTACCTGGGTGGAATTGTCACCAAAGGCAACCTGAAAGTGGCGATCAGTACCAATGGGAAATCCCCAACAGCGGCCAAGCGACTTCGCCAACTATTGGAAGATGTACTTCCTGAGGAATTGGATGATTTGCTGGACAACTTAAATGCTTACCGTGAAACCCTTAAAGGCGACTTTGAATACAAAGTCAAAGCGATGAATGAGATTACGGAGGGGTTGGTGAAGAAATCAAGTTGATTTTTTGCAGCTATTGACTAATTTTTTAAATTGAAATAGTTTTTCATTTTAAAGTCAATGGCATGAAGAATTCTTCGCTTGTTAAAGCTTTAGTATTTACAGTTTCCTTTTTAGTTTCATCTTACTTTTTTGCAAACTGGGATGAATTCAAAAGAGGACTAAGAGGTGAACCATCCCATGAATTAGTAGATAATGATGATGGAAAGAATCGCTAATGGGTTTCTCTGGATTCTAATGCTTGTTTTTGCATTGAACTCCGTTTATGTTTTTCTATTTACCGATATAGAGGATGATTTTCTTGTTTTAGGGCTATTTGATGTGAGCAAATGGACTGCAGGATTTATTTATCTAGGATTTGCGTGTGTTTTATTACTTGCATTGAAATCCAAAAAAGATTCTCGGGAAAATAGGTGATCGCTATGTGGCGGATGGCTATTTTAATGAGCAGACGGAAAAACAAGGTTTCTATTTGCTGAGTCTCAAATAAATGTGAAATGAAACAATTTCTTTGTTCGATTCTCCTCTTGTTTTCAGTTACTGGATATTCCCAAATTTTGGTAAATGGAAAAGTGACCAATTTGGCTACAGGAGAACCAGTTCCCTTTGTCAATATCATAATCACCGAACTTGGAAAAGGGACAGTAAGTAACCTAGATGGAGATTTTAATTTTCGATTGCCTGCTGATATCCAGGATAATATGGAGGTGGTCTTTTCGCACATTGGCTATGAATCGACTAAGATTTACGTAAAAGATCTGAAAAATCCCCCTATTCAAGTAAAGATCATTCCCAGCGAATATGAGCTAGACCAAGCTATAGTTTTGGATTTTCATCCTAAAAGAATAATGGAACTCGCTAAGGAGAATCTTGTAAATACGCAGTACGTTAAAGCACATGAAATCGAAGTTTTTTACAGGGAACTTATCTGGGCTAATGACACCATCCAGGGTTTGACTCGAGCGGAGGGGTACATGCATTCTGAAGGGTATCATAAAAAGCATTCCAGAAAACCAAATACCAGTGGGGATAATTATAGTTTTATGGCCATAAGTAATATTCAGAAAACGGAATATGGGGTTTTAACGACCAGAACAGGAAGACCGAGGGGAGCAATTGGGAATTTTATTTTCCCTAGCCTTCCTTATAGACTTTGGGATTTCAAGCTTAATTGGTTTGAATATGAACTGCTTGGCGGTAAAAAAATTGGGGATAGGCAAGTCTATGTTTTGGCTATTACGGCAAAAGATGATGGAGTAAAAAGTAGTGCCTCTAGATGGGGTTATAGTCTGTATGGTTTACTAGAGGATGCGATAATCTATATCGATCAAGAGGACTATGGGATTCATATGATGGAGCTCAAGCAGAAATTTCCTCCAGAGCGAGAGATGGATGATAAAGTTGGACAAGTCTATTTACAAAAGGAGAGAGAAGCTGTCGTAAAATTCAGAAGAGATTCAGATGGTAAATACCTATTTACTTATGGTAATTACCAGATGACCTATACAGATTTTGGTTATCAAACTGAGCAAAACCCTATTACCCGAGAGGTTAAAGAATATGCAGAGCTTTATGCTATGGATTATAGCATGGAAATACTAGACAATCAACAGTTGTCTGAGAAATATCAAGCCCACGTGGCAGGAGTTTATTCTGATAGATCAATAAACTACCATACTGATCTGTATAATGGCTGGATTTTTATTTCTGGAAAAGCCCGATATCACCCTAGCTTCTGGGAGAATTTTGACTATCCTTCCTTTCCAGGAGAAAAGCAGCTAGAAGCTACACTTTCTCAAGCCAAACCTCTTGAAGAACAATTTGCAGAATTTAGGAACAATCAATTTTACCTTTATCCTATCCTCAAAAAGCGGCATGGCGTAAAGGAATATGTTTGGGATCGATCTGGACTTTATCAACACCCTGCAAAATATTGACAAAAAGTCTATTACTTCTGAGCTAATTTTTATTGGACTACTTCATTTTGTAGGATTGATTTCCTTTTTCTAGGACTTTTTGATGCAAGCAAATGGACAGCAGGATTTTTATAGCTAGGATTTACGGGTGTTTTATTTCTATCCTTAATATTTGAGAAGAAAACGTTTAAAAACCAAATTTAGATTGGTTGACTAAGTATTCTTTAGTAAATAGTGGATGTTAATTGTTTTTCACTGACACAGAACTCTTTCAAATGCTTCAAACTACTTTTCAAGATTTTCTCGCTTTTTCAAAAAATCCGGTAAAAGCAGAATCCTATACACCAATGTCAGCGAGGAGTATGGTTGCTTTTTTACTCATTGCTCTCGTCTTAGTTATTCCATTTGGGCTCTTAATGAATTATTTGATCGGCGATCAATTTGACTCCCTGTTTGAGGAAATATTTAAAATAAATAAGTGGTTGATCGTACCCTTGGGGATTTTGCTTGCGCCTTTGATAGAAGAGCCGATTTTCAGGCTTCACCTTGATTTGAAAAAATCTTCAATTTGGTGGAGTATGATTTTGTCATTTTTAGTGATGAGTACTCAATGGTTTTTATTAGTGGCTTTTTTAGTTTATATGATTTTCTTGTTAATTAGTGTGAGCCAGAAAGAGGTAGTAAACCTCAAATTTGTTGTTTACACCTCAGCAATTTTCTTTGGGGTGGTCCATTTGGGGAATTTTAGCAATTTTGATTTTGTGTCTCATTTCTATTGGATACCACTTCTGGTTGGAGCTCAGTTTTTTATCGGGTTGATGCTCAGTTATATTCGTCTTAATCATGGCATTTGGTATTCGATTTTATTTCATGGAGTTTATAATGCGATTCTGATTATACCTTCAGTTTATTTTTATGAGCCGTAAGCATGAATAAGAGAATTTTAAAATAGAATCTATTGTCCGATTTTATACCAGTAAAACTATAAATGTATCATAGGATTCGGATACCACTTGCTTCAAGGCTGTCTGCTGTCTTTCCTATGGTTAAGAAAGGAAATATGGCTACTGGCAAGATTGCGGATAATCATAAAAAAGAATAAGTCCTCTTCGATTAAGTCAATTTTCATTTGCGATAAAAAGGAGTTTTTCCCGTATGCCTTTTGAGCTCAAATAAAGTTTGTTGCCTTTTATCTCATACGATTCCACAGACTGGATTGCCTTCAAAAAATCATCTTCAAATACTGATACGGGCAAAGTAGTAGAAGCGTAGTTCGGTATATACTCTATCCCTTTTTCAGGAGTAAGCATTGAGAGACTTCCTGCCTCGCTACTGGAATAACAACCTGTGATTTTATTTGAAAATGTTCTGAGATTAAAAGCTGCCCAGTTCTCACATGCTGAGATCTTAGAGTCCTCATTAGAAAACTGAAGCGTTACTTTGAATAGATTATCGTAATCTTCCCCTCCAAGTGCAAATACTGCGTTTCTAGCAAGGCAAGTCAGGTTGTCTAAAGTTTCATGACCGTTGGAGATGGTCTGAAATCCTGCAAACTCCCAGCTGCTAAACAAATCATAAACGCCAGACTTCTCACTCAGGTCAAAGCAGCAAATGTCTTTAGGGTTACATCCTCCTGGACCGATGGGAAGTGGCACAAAGGGTTCTGGATCTTCAATCTCTGTAGAGCATCCTGAAAACAGAAGTATCAAAATTGTATAAAGAAGATTTCTCATGATGCTCAGAAGTTTAATGTATGATGGTAAGCTCTAAACGTAGTGATAAGTTAAAGTATTTTGGGTTAAGGTGATAAAATTATCCTACTTTACTATTGACCGTGTTTTTCAATTTTTTATTTCCCCTAGTTCCCGTATTTTTGGGCTTCCTTAAAATTACGCATTACCAACATTTATTTATGGCATATTTATTCACCTCAGAGTCAGTGTCTGAGGGGCATCCAGATAAAATCGCAGATCAAATTTCTGACGCGTTAATTGACAATTTTTTAGCCTTCGACCCAAACTCTAAAGTAGCCTGTGAAACGCTCGTGACCACCGGTCAGGTGATTTTGGCAGGCGAGGTGAATTCTGATATTTATCTAGATGTGCAGAAAATCGCCCGTGACGTGATCAATAGAATCGGTTATACGAAGAGCGAGTACATGTTTGAGGGGAATTCTTGTGGCGTGCTTTCGGCGATTCACGAGCAGTCTTCTGAAATTAATCAAGGCGTAGTTCGTCAAAGTCCAGAGGAGCAAGGTGCAGGTGATCAGGGAATGATGTTCGGCTATGCCACCAACGAAACTGAGAATTACATGCCGTTGGCATTGGATCTTTCGCATATGATCCTGCGCGAATTGGCTGAGTTGAGAAGAGAAAATAAGGATATCACCTATATCCGTCCTGACTCCAAAGCGCAGGTGACTATAGAATATTCTGACGAAAATGTGCCGCAGAGAATTGATACTATAGTGGTTTCTACCCAGCACGATGATTTTGACGAGGAAGAAGCTATGCTTGCCAAAATCAAGTCTGATATTATCGAGATTTTGATTCCAAGGGTAATTGCTAAGCTAAAGCCAGAAATCCAGAAGCTATTTACTTCTGAGATTAAATATCACATCAATCCAACCGGAAAGTTTGTTATCGGTGGACCGCACGGGGATACAGGTTTGACAGGTAGAAAAATCATCGTAGATACCTATGGCGGAAAAGGCGCTCACGGTGGAGGAGCATTCTCCGGAAAAGATCCATCAAAAGTTGACCGCTCTGCAGCTTACGCTACCCGTCATATTGCTAAAAATATGGTGGCTGCTGGCCTAGCGGATGAAGTCCTCGTACAGGTTTCATACGCTATTGGTGTAGCCAAGCCAATGGGTATTTATATCAATACTTACGGTACTGCCAAGGTGGATATGAATGATGGAGCTATCGCAAAGAAAATAGAGGAGCTCTTCGATATGCGTCCTTATGCCATCGAGCAAAGACTGAAGCTAAGAAATCCCATCTATGAGGAAACGGCAGCCTATGGTCATATGGGAAGAACTAACGAGTTTGTGACCAAGACTTTCTATTCTCCGTACAGAGATGAGATCAAACTCGATGTAGAGTTGTTTACATGGGAAAAATTGGATTACGTAGATCGAATCAAATCCGCATTTGGATTGTAACATATCAAGCCTCCTGAATTTTTGGGAGGCTTTTTTATTGAAAGTCTTAGCTGATTTTAACTATCCTACCTTTCCTGGTGAAAAGCAGCTAGAAGCTACACTTTCTCAAGCAAAAACTCTCGAAGAACAATTTGCAGAATTTAGAAACAATCAGTTTTACTTTTATCCTATACTCAGAAAGCGGCATGGCCTAAAGGAATATGTTTGGGATCGCTCTGGGTTGTACAGTCAGCAGGGTACTAACAAAAAAACCGCTCAGAACTGATTCTAAACGGTTTTTCTGAAGATTTTTAGCTTGATTTAGCTTTCTTGCTCCTGGATTACTAGGGCTTCCGTGTCTAGTCCGCACTGCTGATTGAGTTGCTTTAGCTCCTCTTTCCATTGCTCGATTTGTGTGTCTTTTTGGGCTCTTTCCTGCTTCAGAGATTCCATCAGTTCCTGATCCTCATCCGACCATTTTCCGGTGGACATACTGCTGGTCAGGTCATCTACTTTTTGCGACTGCTCTTTCCAAGTGGCTATAAATTCACCCATGGAGGTATTCAAACTTTCATAGGCTGCCTCACAGCTAGTTTCCTGATTGTTGTAGGTGATCATGCCCATTTCTTCTTCGTTGCCCTCTGATTCAGTGCTATTGACCACATAGTTCTTATCCCCCACTTCCTCGTACAGACTAATAGCTTTGGCTGAGGTGCTTTTCCATTCGGTTACTAGTTCTGTCATATCGTTTTGTTGAGTTTCTGTCGGTCCGCAGCCAAAAATCACTGCGAGTAGGGAGGATAATAGCAAATAATTCTTCATTTCCTTCGGGTTTAGTTGGATCACTTGCTGAGTTGTACTATCCCCGCTCTGAGAAAAAACTTTCACAAGGGCTCATCAGATTATTGCTGTTATTGGCCTTTCACGGGGACAAGTGTAGGCTCAGCCAAATACTTTTGTATTTGACTTACAATTGCCCAAAGACTGTTCCAAGCTGCGAATGCACCTAGAAACTGAGTGTTTCACTGACCTCCGAGAGTCTAAAACATCTCTTCAATAAGCTCCGTGTAAAAGTCCTTTACTTCCATTCCGATTGCCTTGATTTGCTGGGAAATCAAACTGGTTTCCGTTTGTCCAGGAACCGTGTTTACTTCGATAAAATAAAATTTACCTGTTTCATTTTGAAGGAAGTAATCTACTCTGATCGCTCCTTTGCAGTTTAGTTTTTCGTAGATCTTAGCGATTATGCGGTTTACTCGCGCTACTTCTTCTTCGCTTTGGCGACCTGGTGTGATCTCCTCTGTTACTCCGGCTACATATTTGGCTTCGAAGTCAAAAAATTCCTTGCTGCTTACGATCTCTGTAGCTGGAAGGACGGTGATTTCTCCCTTTCCTTTGTAGCATCCGATTGAAAATTCGCGACCGGATACGAATTCTTCTACTAGCACCTGTTTGTCTTCAGCAAAAGCTTTTTCCAAGGCTTCAGGTAATTCCTCCCAGGTTTTTACTTTGGACATACCTATCGAGCTCCCTCCATTGTTTGGCTTGATAAAGAGCGGTAAGGTCAACTCATTCTCCACACGCTTGAGATTGGCAGCAGAGTTCTCAAAAAGCTGTAGTGATTTGGCAATATGAAGTTCCTCGATGTCGTCCACAATAGCTTTGGTGTAGCCCTTGTTCATCGTGATAGCAGAGCTAAGCTGGTCACAGGTAGTGTATGGAAGACCGATCATATCAAAATAGCCTGCGAGTTTACCATCTTCTCCGGGGGAACCATGAAGGATATTAAATACTCCATCGAAGGTGATTTTATCATCTCCAATCCTGATGCTGAAGTCATTGAGATCCACAGGGATTTTTTCTCCGGAAATGGAAAGAAAATGCCAATCTCCAGGATAAATCAGGATTTTGTAAACGTCGTATAGATTACGGTCAATGGTTTTTTCCACCACAGCTGCACTTTTCAGGGAAATCACAGATTCTCCAGTATATCCACCTGTCACCAGGGCAATTTTTCTCTTCATAGCTAGTTGACTTAACACTGCGAATTACTTGAATTTTTTGGGATTTACCACTGGACTGATTCCTTTCCTGGCTATTTCCCGCAGATGTTCGCAGATAACTCCCGCAGATTGTCGCGGATCTTGGAAAACAACAGAGCGAATATATTCCATCAAAAATCCGCGCAAATCAGCGTTGTTTTTCTGCGTGGATCTGCGGTAAACGATTCTATGCAAATTGGTTTTCTCTGCGGGAAATTTCACGCCAACTTTATCTGATCCAGATAGAATTTCATTCGAGTATGATCCCGTGGCAAAAAGTCAATCTTATCGATTTTGTCTTGTTTGTGATTGTAGAAGACCTCGACATATTCATTTTCAAGCAAATACAAATTCACCTTGTGCTTATAATAGCGAATGCCCACCACGAAAGTGCCTTCTGTGTAGAGGGTAGCTATTTTTTTGTGAAAAGGAAGGTTGGCGAATTCTTCTTTACTCATAATCTCTGGTTTCGCTCGTTAAGTTACCAAAACGATTCTCATTTTTGATGAAAAAAGGTTGATTCCTGATCGGCTTCATCTTATACTTGAAGGAACAAAAACCACTATGCTGCGCAAAGAATTCCGTTTTACCGCTTTTTTTCTTGTTTTGGGATTGATGCTTGCGACTTCCTGCGCATCCAAACGAAAAGCTGCCAGTGAGCCTTTTAATACTGTGATCCAGACCGCCAGAAGTTATATAGGAACTCCTTATCGCTATGGGGGCACCACTCGAGCAGGCATGGATTGCTCTGCCTTGGTTTATCATTCTTTTTATTCTGTGGGAGTTACGATGCCTAGAATCTCAGCGGATCAAAGTAAAATGGGCAAAAGCATTCGTACAAATGAAATCAAGCCAGGAGACGTACTGTTTTTTGCCACAGGCAAAAGGAGAAAGCAAGTTACTCACTCCGGAATTGTGACGGAGACCTCGCGTGGAGATGTTCGATTTATTCACTCATCTACTTCCCTTGGGGTTTCGGAGGATTATCTCAGTAATAATTACTGGTCAAAGGCATTTTTATTTGCTAGACGAGTGTTGGATTAATTGTTTAGCCGCGGAGAACACAGAGGGTTACGCAAAGGGCGCAATTTTAGATTTTTATTTATGTTGCTTCACCCTTTTTAGAAATCGGTTTCAAAATAAAACGAATGAATCAAGCTTCTGGAAAAACAGTTCAACTATTAAATTTGTGCCCTCCGTGTTACTCTCTGTAAACGCAGTGGTTAACATAAAAAAACCAAGAACAGCTTTTGCCGCACTTGGTCTTTCCGAAACATTGAACCTAATTATTGCTATTATTCTTCGGAGACAAGCTCAAACTCCAAGCTTGGCTTACCTCTTTCTCCGTCTTTGGTTACAGATAAGAATCTTACTTTGTAGATGTTCTCTTCAGCATCTTTTATTACGTAATAAACATCTTCCTTCACTACAGGAGCACTATTAGGTCCACCGCCAGCTCTCCAGTTTGAGCCTATTGATAGTCTATCAGTAGTGTTAAAAGATAGTCCAATTGCATCACCTTCTATAAAGGCTTCATAAGCAATTGTTTCTTCTAAAACTTCTACAGCTGCAGCGCCACCATAAATATTATGAAAGATTAGATCTTGATAGAAGTATGCTAATGTGCCATTTGGAGCTGATGGGAATGGAGTAGTAGAAGTTCCAGCACTCCAAGCTATATCCCATGCGGCTTTGCCAGGTTCTACATCTATGATGCCATCTTCAAAGCTGAAATAAACAAAGTTTAGATCACTATCTTTTGAAATATCTACAGAGCTGAATTCAGTAGCGTCAGCATCAGCATGCTGAAGTGTGTAGCCTTCCCCATTTCTGATAATTCTGATTTTTTTAAGCGGTTTAGCATCGACAGCACTTGCTCCTCTCGAAAGAATATATACCTCGTTATTGTCATCATTAGCACTTACTGCTGAAATAATTGGACTAGAAAGAGGATCTGAAGGATTGTCAACGTGAAGAATTCCTATTGGATTTGTATGGCTAAGAACTAAGGCTGCCGAATCTGCAGACGTCATACCCGCTGCAGATACCGCATTGATATCAGTTTCGCCAGTAGCAGAAGCCATGGCTCCTGTAGTACCGTTGATCAGGACTTTGAATTCTGATCCTGTGGCGAAAGCTAAATCCCATGATTCTCTGGCTACTGCTGTCTGTGTGCCTTTACTCAAGTCAATAAATGCTGTGTTGGGATACTCTGCCCCGCCACCATCTACTTCGATCAGACCCGATTCTGTAGGTGGAACTATTACTGGTTCTGGATCATCATCACCGCAGGATGAAAGGAGCGTTACGCCAGCCAATAAGGCTGTAAGAGTTAGAAAATGATACTGTTTCATTGTGTTTAAGTTTGTATAATTATTTATTTAGTTGATAAGTGAGGCCAATGAAATATGATCTCCCGTAGCCTACAGGTCTTTGGGCTCCACCTCCATGGGCGTCTCCGCCTTCAGAAGTGCTACTGATTTGTCTTACATCGAGAATATTTCTGGCTCCTGCATTCACAGAGAGATGCTTTCCAAAATCCTTTTTGAATGAAATATCCATCCAGTAATAACCATCCAGCATGATTTCTTTGGCGGAGGGATTTCCGTCTGAATCAGCGATAGTTTCATAGCCAGGAAGTGCTCCTGTATATTTGTAGAATAGTGTTGCAGTGGTTTTCCATGGCAAAATCTGATAAGTCAGGTTTGTATTTACCTCTGGTGTCCAGCTCATTTCCGGCACCACAGTCTGTTCCTCCGAAAGCAAATTGTATCTACCGATGTAGGAGAAACCTAGATTTGCCGAAAGATTCTTGAAGCTTTCTGTATGGCTCAGCGTGAAACCAGCGGTTTTGTATCGCTCCACATTGAATAGTGTTGTGACTTGAATGTCACTTGGATCTTGACCGTATGCGATTCTGTCTTTTACATCATTGTAAAAAGCGCCCAATACAGTTGAGATTTTCCAAGTCGGATTAAGTTGGGTTTTCCAATCTAATGAGCCATTGAAACTGTTTGAAGTTTCGGCTTTCAGATCCGGATTTCCTGTGATGCTGTGACTTGCGTCAAAGAAGTTGAAATATAATTCACGGATTGATGGCGCTCTGAAACCATTTGCATACGCTACTCTCAGATCAAGATTTTCATTCAGCGCAAATTTGGTGTTCAACGACGGAATCAGTGCCGGTGCATCGTATGCGGAATTCCAGCTTTTGCGAAGTCCTGGTTTTATTTTTATTGAAGGGAAAGGCGACCACTCTCCAGAAAGGAATACCGCATAATCCTGGATGCCTTCATTGTCCGTGATTCGCTCTCCTGATCCTTCTTCCAGATTAAGATCGATTCCCGGCTGTAGTTTGAAGCTGTTAGCAATTTTCCAATCACCGATCATTCTCCAGCTGAAGCCGTTATAATCTATGGTTGTATTGGCTCCTGGAGCCTGGGACTGGTAATGCTCTCCTGTTCTCACATTGCTTACCCAAGTTTCGTTGTCTCTAGTGTAATCTGTAAATGCTCCCTGCCAGGTCAGTCCAAAAGTGGTATTGGAATCCCATCTTCCGCTCAGTCTATGCATCCAGCGGCTGGTGATAAATTCCTGATCCAATACCTCCAATCGGGCATCAGGGCCATAAGCAAAAACTGTTTCATCCAAAAAGTCCAGTTGATATTCTAGGTTTAAGTATTCATTACCCCAACCGGCTTTTAGGTTTAGGAAGTTCTGGTCTTTAGGCAGCCATTCATAATCCCTTCCGGTTTTTTCATCTTTCCATCCGCCAAAATTGTTCTGGGAAAATGAAGCCCCGAAATCCCAGTTTTTCAGGCGATAGCTTCCAGTCGCACTTCTGATATGCGAGCCTTTTCCATCAAAAGGACTGTATTCACTTCCAACAGTTTCCTCCTGCACTCTGGCTTTTAGATCAAATTTTTCAGCATCATCTGACTTGGTAATGATGTTAATTACTCCTGCCAACGCATCAGCGCCATAGACTACGGACATCGGCCCTTCTACGATCTCCACCCGCTCGATGCGGTTGATGTCGATTTGATTGATGTTTATCTCATTGGAAGTTCCTTGTCGCCCAACCATCGGAATACCGTCGATCAGGATTTTTACGTTTTGGCCGGACATTCCGAGAAGCTCCATATTGCTTGAACCCAATGCGTTGTCCTGAGAAAATCGAATACCTAACTCTGTATTCAAAACTTCTTGAATATTGCTTGGAGCCCGGTTTTGAATCACTTCGGAGCCGATTGTCCGTACTTGATAGACGGATTGCTTGGCAGATTGCGGTTCAAAACTCCCAGTGACTACCACCGTTTTCAGGTCGGAAGTGAAGGAGGATAAGGTGAAGGTTTCCGAAGTTTTTCCGGCTGACCAAGTTGCCCAAAGGGTTTCAAATCCCACAGCTGAGATTTTGAGTTTGCCATCTTTAGGCAGTTGGGAAAGGGTGAATTTACCCTGCTCATCAGCCACTTCTCCTTTACCATTTTCCAGCCAAATCGTAGCGTGGGGAATCCCATCTCCTTTTTCATCCACTACTTTTCCTTTCAAGACAGTCTGTGCTTGCGTCCAGAATGGCATTGCAAGCAAAAGCAGGGAGAAAATAACAAAGCGTTTATTTAGATCAAATCTACGCATATGCATAAAATTTTTTGAATTGACGGGAGTTTCGGCTTCCGTCTGATATTTATTTATATATCCGTTCTTGTAACACCAAAAGACTAAAGCGATATAGAATTCGGTAAAATCTAGCGAAAAAGGCTTCTTCGGTCATCCGTCACCTGTGCTGAGCGAAGTCGAAGCATCGGTCTTCCTGCCAGTATAGCAGAGAATTAAAGGTTACTGACTTCAATACAGATAACCACAATTATCTAAAGGCTATCTACCAATGCTTTCCACTCAGGTTTCTGTGGAAGTCCCGGCTTTCTCAATCCGAAGAATTGGGCAACCATTTCGCCTTCTTTGTCGAAAAGCTCCACTGCAGATACCAAACCATCTTCCGTGTTTTTGTGGACCACATAGGCTTTGTCCACCACATTCTCATTCAAGTGCATATTGAAATCAGGATCAAGCACATTTAGCCAATCTCCCATTTGGCGGATCGTCTGCACTTTGCCTTGGTGAATTTGGATGTTGCCTTTGTTTCCTGCGAAAATCATGATCGGAAGCTTAGTCTCAGCGGCAGTTTCCACGATTTTTCGTGCAGAAAGTCTGTCCACTTCATACGCCCATTTATCATCAATCCACTTCACAGCATCTTGTCTGTTCAGTTTGTATTTGCGAAGCATACCAAAGAAATCGTGCGTATCCTTCATCATTTCCCAGTCTTTGGAGAAGGCTTCGAAGTCCAATTCTTCTTTGCTTACGTATTCAGGAGCCGGGAAAGCTTCAAGTTCCAATTCACTAGACTGATCAGCTGCCGTGTTGTTTTTCACCAATTCCTCATAAGCCTCAGGATTTGATTTTTCCTGTAAGTAAACTTTCATGATCGCTTCGCCGGCTTTGTCGAAGTATTGCAAACTTTTCATGGTACCACGGGGAGTTTCGGTAGTCACTGCAAAGCCAAATTTCCAGCCAGCGAAAAACACACGTTGCTCGATCGGACCGATCACCGTAGCGATCTTGTGTGGTCCGGCAGCATGCATTTCGATTTTCTGGAAAGGACCTTTGTGCTCCAATACACAGCCTTCGCTTCTGGTCAAGGACATCACCCGACCAAGTTTTGGGAATTCTTCCAATTGCTCGGTAAAATTATCAGTCAGACGAATCACGTTTGCACCGATACCGGTCGCTAAAAGTTGTGCTTCCGTCACACCAAGTTTGGCAGCCGCATCACGGATTCTCAGTTGTGGCTCAGTTTCTTTTAGGTTATCCCATGCTTGCTTTAGGGATTGGGCGGATTCTTGGATAGTTTCCATGGTTAAGCTTGTTTAAATGAGGGTTGAGATGTATTCGCCTGAGCAGCTGCAGATATGAGCACTCCGCCGGTGACAGGATTTTGAATTAATTGTATCGGGTGATCAAAGACGTATTCCAGGATTTTTTCCTCCAGAACCTCTTCCACAGTCCCAGACTTTGCGATCAGACCATTCTTAAGGAGAGCGATTTTGTCCGCATACTGTGCTGCCAGGTTCAACTCGTGTAGAATCACCAGAATCCCAATATTTCTGGCTTTAAGTGTTTGGAGGATTTTCAACACGGCATGCTGCTGCGCAATGTCCAAGCTGGAAGTAGGTTCGTCAAGGAGCAAATACCGCGGAAAAGGCTTTGTTTCCCAGATTTGAACCAGCACTCTGGCAAGCTGTACGCGTTGCTTTTCCCCGCCCGAAAGATTATTGAAAATCTGATCTTTCAAATGAGAAGTGTTTGTAGCCTCCAAAACTTCTTCGATAAGCTTTGCCGGTTGTTTTACTCTGGTGCTGATTAGGCCTAGTTCGACGACTTCTTGCACAGTAAACGGAAAATTGACTTGGGTATGCTGAGGCATCACAGCCCTTACTGCTGCAAGATCACGGGCTTTTAATTTATTGATTTCATGGCCATTGTAACCTACTGAACCATGTTTGCATTTGATTTCTCCGGAAAGCAGTTTGAAGAAAGTAGATTTGCCAGCGCCATTTGGTCCTAAAACAGCCAGAATTTCCCCTGGATTCAGCTCCAAACTGACTTCATCTACGATAGGTCTTTGGCGGATGCAAAAATGTACATTGGAAGCTTGAAGCATCAGTTTTTAGTTTTATTCAGGTTAAAAATAAGCCAGATAAAGAAAGGTGCTCCTATCAAAGCGGTGATGACACCTATGGGCATTTCGGCTGGGATAACAATCACTCTCGCGATCAGATCTGCAAAATTCATCAGTATTGCTCCTAGCAGGAATGAACCCGGAAGTACCAATCTATGATCTGCGCCGAAAAGAATTCTTATCAAATGCGGAACGACCAAGCCTACAAAGCCGATCATTCCCACCATGGACACTCCAACCCCTACGATCAAAGCGCTAGACACTAGTAAGCGAACTTTGACTTGCTGCACATTTACACCCATATGGAATGCTTCCTGCTCACCAAGCGCCAATGCATTGAGTTGTCTGGAATTGAATAGTAATAGAATGGATGGAACTCCAATAAGTGTCAAACTCACTGGTATCTTCGCCCAAGTTGCTCCTCCTAGATCGCCGAGACTCCAGAATGTGAAGCTTCGCAAAGCGGAATCATCGGCGAAAAACAAAACCAATCCTATCAATGCGGCTGCCAGTGCATTGATGGCCACGCCTGCTAAAATTAATGTTGCGGCATCGGTTCTTCCTTGGGATTTGGATAGTTGATAAACTGCCGTTACACAGATTAATCCGCCAACAAATGCAAAGAGCGGCAATCCCAAAGTTTTGATCCAAGCCAAAGAAGAAATAGTGGGCACCAATACCATGAATATCACCGCAAACAAGGCTGAGCCTGTGCTCACTCCTATTAATCCTGGTTCTACCAAGGGATTTCTGAACATGCCTTGCAATGCGGCACCGGCTATTCCTAATCCTCCGCCTACCAGCATGGCCATGAGAACGCGAGGCATGCGAATTTGTAGGAGCACATTCGCTTGTTGGACTTCGAAAGTTCCTGTAGTTATTCCGATTTGGTCAAATAAGATCGCGAGAGTCTGCGGAAAAGGTATGCTAAAAGCACCCAAAGAAAGGGATGCAATTACCACCAAAACCAGCACCAGACCAAACCCAAAAAGGGTAAGGTTTTGACGTTGGATCTTTGTATGACTCAATGCGAAATTCATAAGTAATTATTGACGAACTGCTTTAGCTAGGTCTAGTGCTGCTTTTCCTACTCTCGGACCAAAACCAGAAAGGTATTGGCCGTCAAGTGCGACTATATGGTCTTCTTTGTAAGCTGTGGTTTGATCTATTCCTTGGATCGCTTCCAAGCCGTCTTTTCCACCTACGCTTTGAATTCCTGATTCGAAGAATACCAAGTATTCAGGATTCATGGACACCAAAGATTCTGGTGTCATTGGAGCGAATTCATCAAAGCCAGTTGCCATTCCTTCGATTTTTGCCAGCTTAAACATTTCTGAGGCGAAAGTTTTGTCTCCTGCGATGAATACCGTCTCTGGACCTCTTGCCATGATGAATATTGCTTGAGGAGTGCTATCAACGGATTCTAAATAACCGTTTAGCTCAGCGATATCTGTATCGATAGCTGCGTTCACTTCTTTGCCCTTTTCTTCTTCTTCAAAGAATGCTGCAACATCAGTGACAAGCTTTTTGGTACCTTCCACGGAAGTAGGTTTGGTGAAAATCTGGATGTTTACCTGAGCGGCTTTGAGTTGAGTGACTACATCAGGATTCAGGTAACCTTCTTCTATAAGTACCAGGTCCGGGCCTAAAGCAAGTATTCCTTCTGCTTTGATTTGATTTCTGTAACCTATCGATGGAAGGTCTTGCATTCTTGAAGGATAAGTAGAGGTAATGTCAGTAGCGACGATTTCTTCGCTGTATCCTAGCGCATCCACCACTTCAGTGATTGTTCCGCCAGCTGTGATGATTTTACGAGTTGTAGATTCTTCTCCTTTATCAGTAGAAGGAGAAGAACAAGCCGCTATGACACTAAGTATAAGTGGTAAAAATCGCTTTATCATTATTTAGATTAAGTTTAAATACAGTGCAAATGTAATCTTAACTAGATTGAATCCAAATAAAAACAAGGCAGAAGTTCTTAAAAAAATGAGCGCTTTATAATAGGTGCTCAGTATTTATAACCTAGGTATCAATAAGTGTGATTTGTGAGAGTACCAAATAATGGGAATAAAAATGCTAAAATTGTAAAAAGCGGAGACTTAGTAGATTAATTTCCCAAATATCCTTTGGGTTTAGGCATTATTGGTTAATTTTGCGGTCGAATTCAAAAAGCACATCCTTTTTACATTTCAATTATCAAATGGCAAATATTGGAAAGATAACTCAAGTGATCGGGCCCGTAGTGGACGTTTCCTTTGAAGGCGGTAAGCTGCCAAATATCCTTGACGCGGTAGAAGTTACCAAAGAAAATGGCCAAGTGGTCGTAATGGAAGTTCAACAGCACTTGGGTGAAGATCGAGTGAGAACTATCGCAATGGACTCATCTGAAGGGATGGTTCGTGGCATGGAAGTAAGAGACCTTGGTCTTCCTATTTCTGTTCCTACCGGCGAAGGCATCAAAGGCCGTCTTTTCAACGTTGTTGGAGAAGCTATCGATGGTTTGCCTGCTTTACCGGCTGGTAAGAGACTTCCTATTCACAGATCTGCTCCTCGTTTTGAGGATCTTTCTACTGCTACAGAAGTACTTTTCACAGGTATCAAAGTAATTGACTTGATCGAGCCTTATGCAAAAGGCGGTAAGATCGGTTTGTTCGGTGGTGCTGGTGTAGGTAAAACTGTATTGATTCAGGAATTGATCAACAACATCGCGAAAGCATATGCTGGTCTATCTGTATTTGCAGGTGTAGGTGAAAGAACAAGAGAAGGAAATGACTTGCTTCGTGAAATGATCGAGTCAGGCATCGTGACTTACGGTGATGACTTCGTCCACAGCCTTGAAGAAGAAGGTGGATGGGATCTTTCCAAAGTGGATTTGAAAAAACTAGAAGACTCTAAAGCAACCTTTGTTTTCGGTCAGATGAACGAGCCTCCAGGGGCGCGTGCACGAGTAGCCTTGACAGGTTTGACTTTGGCAGAATATTATAGAGACGGTGAAGGCGATGGTGCTGGTAAGGATATCCTATTCTTTATCGATAACATCTTCCGATTCACGCAGGCAGGGTCTGAAGTGTCAGCACTTCTTGGACGTATGCCATCAGCGGTAGGTTACCAGCCAACTTTGGCAACAGAAATGGGTACCATGCAGGAGCGTATTACCTCTACTAAAAACGGCTCCATTACTTCTGTTCAGGCGGTTTATGTACCTGCGGATGATTTGACGGATCCGGCTCCAGCGACGACTTTCGCTCACTTGGATGCTACTACTGTATTGTCTAGAAAGATTGCCGAGCTAGGAATTTATCCTGCGGTGGATCCTTTGGATTCTACTTCTAGAATTCTTTCTCCTGATATTCTGGGTGAAGAGCACTACGGATGTGCGCAGCGGGTGAAAGAGATTCTTCAGCGTTACAAAGAATTGCAGGATATCATTGCGATCTTGGGTATGGAAGAACTTTCTGAGGAAGATAAGCAAGTCGTACACAGAGCAAGACGTGTGCAGCGTTTCCTTTCCCAGCCATTTCACGTAGCGGAGCAATTTACCGGCTTGAAAGGTGTATTGGTAGATATCAAAGATACCATCAAAGGTTTCAACATGATTATGGACGGTGAGTTGGATCACCTTCCAGAAGGAGCTTTCAACTTGGTAGGTAGCATCGAAGATGCCATCGCTAAGGGAGAGAAAATGTTGGCTGAAGTTAGATAAATCTCAGTTGTCGGTTTTCGGTTGTCAGTTTTGATAACCGAAAACCAATAGCATTATAGTATTTACCGAAGGCTTTTGCTGATTTTTTTCAGAATAGAAGTCTCCAAACGATATAAAATTCCATGCATTTAGAAATCGTCACACCGGACAAAAAAGTATTTCAGGGTGAAGTATCCGAGGCCAGTTTCCCTGGTGCCAATGGATCATTCCAGGTGCTGAATAATCACGCTCCTATCGTTTCGGCTTTGGCAAAGGGAACTGTTTCCTTTACCACTCCTGAAGGAAAGCAATCCATGGTCGTGGATGGCGGAGTAGTGGAAGTAAAAGATAATGTAATCGTATTGCTAGCTGAGAAAGTAGTCGCTTAAAGCAATTCATTTCAATATATATAAAAGGTCTCCTGTGTGAATGGGAGACCTTTTTTTGTTTAGCTGGAAGACCAATTTTTCCAAAGCTTGGAACTTTGAGAAAGTTGTTGGATGTAATCAATCCATATTAGTCGATAGGCTTAAGGACAGCTCTTTTGATATATTTTTCGTCTGATTTCATCAGACTACCTTCGTAGAAATAAAGGGTGTCATTGACTACTCCTGCGAGCATACCAATATCGAGGATATTTCGTGGATTGGAGGTTTCGTACCATGTTTCTTCTGCTTTGTCATAGATTAGAAGGTTGGATGTTCTTGGATTAGATGGTTTTTCTGAATTCATCATCCATGTTTCAAGAATAATTTGGGTTTCATTTTCTAAAATGGAATTGAAATAATGATTATTTGGAAATTGGATGTTTTCGCCATTTTGAAAGTCATCAAAAGTTACTATTCTGTCTAGACCTTTAAGAGTTTGATCAAAATATAAAGCTTCAGGAATATCCATTTCTTCAATGACGCTAAATGGGGCTTTATCTTTAATTCGTTTTATTTTTCCCTCCTGAGGGAAAGAATAGAGAAATGAATTGTTGAAATGGGTGGATTTCAAATAGGTCTGTGAGTTAATTGTGCCATTCTGAGAGGTGAAAATTTCTGGATATTTCAAGAAAGAACCGATGCTGTCTCCATTACTATTAAATGAATAAATCAGATTTCCTGCATTTCGGTAATAATCGGGATGCATAGTATCCACTTTACCAGTAGTTAGCTCTACAAGAAATCCTGAACTCGTTTTATGAAACTCTCCTAGAGCAATTTTTATTACTTTTTCACTTGGGATCTGTAGCTTAATTCGTCGGATAAATTTTTTTTCCAATATGTTAAATTCATAGATAGAATTGCTATATCTATCAGCAATATATAGAACAGGGAAATCTACTATGTCAAAAGAGGAAGGGAAAAATGAAGCCTCCGGGAATTCAGAAGCTGAGATCTGAGCGATTTGATTACCGGTTTTTAGGTCAATTAATCCAATGGCGGGTTTTCTAATAGAGGAGACAGCAATTAAGCTTTCTCCTACTATTTTTATTTGCCCTTGTCCGTTCAAATAAAAATTATTCTCATTTACTCGAATAGAATCGACTATAACCAACTCAGCCAAATCTGGAGGACTTCCTCCATTCTCAGGGGAGGAGCAGGCATTAATTGAAATAATACAAATTAGCGCTAAAGTGAATCGTTTCATTACGGTGTGATTGTTGGCCCACAGGATGGAATAGGAGCTTCACCTGGGCAAAAAGTCATAATACATTCTCCACAAATTCTGATAGCACAACCATATGGATCAGCAATTGTTTCATTGCAAGGCGCTGGCATATCAGCCATTGCTGGCTGCACCACTGCAAAACTAACCAAGACCATACCTAGTACGGCGAGGGTTAAAATCATCATTTTTTTCATATGATTTTAATTTGTCTTTTAAAGGCCATATGGAATCTCGCTTGAATAACAATTATTTCATTGTGAGACCAAAATTATGCTCGATTTTATGATTAGTTTGTTTAAGATAAAAAGATATTTAAAAAGCTAGCTTAGTTCAAGCTGCATTTTTAAAACGGTAAATACAAAAAAATATCTTTTTCGTTTTTATAAACGGTTAAGTTCAATGAAGGGGGTAAATATTTAGTTTGAAAATTTACTTACTACGTCTCAATGGTCTGAAAGCCAATCAACCAAGCCAAAATCAATTGCTATTTGTTTTATCCTATCTTCGACTATGAAATTTCTGCTTGTTCTCTTAGTTGTATCGTTGGTTCATTTGGTCAAAAGTGATTCCCAGAAGTACCAAAAACAGTTTCATGAAGATTTTTCGAAATCAAAATCGAGGTACTTTTACTATGGTTCGACTGGTACAACAAGCGATTTTAAGTTTAACATGGGCGTGGACTCCCCGACTGATCCAGGAAAGAAAATTCTTTCCTTTAAACTAGATCCTCTAGATCAAGCAGGACCGGGTAAAGGCCCTGAGATCATTTCAAAGAAGTTTACACACTTCGGGACTTATTCCACTCGCCTAAAAGTGCCTGATGTAAAAGGTAGGCAACCGAATGTTGGTGCTGTAGTGGGTTACTTTACATACCATGAGGATGACAAAGAAGGTCTGAGTGAGATAGACTTTGAATGGCTAATCGCGGATCCAAGGATCATCTATGTGGGAACCTGGACGGGCGAGAAAGGCAAGCTTCAGCGCATAGGAAGGATAATCAATCTTGCCGAAGGTGAAATCATTGAGACCATCTCCAAAATTAATTACGATGGTAAACCTACTCCTTTAGAAGGATTGCAAAATATGCCTGAGACGATTCCAGCAATCGAAAGTTACGATGCTTCCGCTCAGTTTTATACGTATGGTTTTGATTGGGAAAGTGATCGAATGCGATGGTGGATGATCCATCCGGAAACTTCAGACACACTTACACTTTGGGATTACCAAGGTTCAAAGCTTGGAATCCCACAACATGCTTCTAAGTATAGAATGAATTTTTGGCATACTCAGGATTGGGCAGTGGAAGGGAATCCGAACTCTCTGGAGAAGCCTAACTATCCGTTTGAACTAGAAGTGGATTGGATGGATTACCAGCCCGAAAAGAACTAGTTTCTTCAGTTCATAGACAAAAAGCACTAAACGTTGGGCTCCGTAAATTAATTACTCTCAATCACCTCGCCTTTTTCCCGATAGAGATCTACAGGACCGTCTAGCAGAACCGCCAATACAGTGATATCCTTGTCATATACATGGTCAGGGATGTCGATGTATTTCATGCCTGGTACTGCACTCCAGTACATTTTGCCTACTTCTCTGGATTGAAGTTTTGTGCCATTGCCAACTACCCAGACACGCTGGATTTTGTTTTTTAACCCTTTGATGGCTAGAGACTCATTCACCTTGTAATCCAAGTAGATATAAAGAATCGTCTTATCCTTGGAAAGTGTGGTAGGAGCGTAAATATGTCCGTCTGGAATTCCAGCCTGAGTTTCGTAGATCGCAGATTCATGCTTGCTAGTCCAGCGACCAAACTCAGTGAGGATATTGACTGCTTCCTCTGGAATTGTGCCATCTGGCTTAGGACCAAAATCCATCAGCAGATTTCCTCCCATATGCAGGCAATCCACAAAGATTCTAAGCAATTCACTTGGGCTTTTGTACTGATGGTCGTTTCCTTGATAGCCCCAGCTATTGTTCATAGTCATGCACAATTCCCAATACTCACTATTTGGCTTTGTTACGGGTACTCCTTGCTCAGGAGTATCGTAGTCCCCAAAGCCCGGCCCAAGTCTGGAGTTGATGATCAAATTTGGGTTATAGCCCAATAATTTTTCTTTGAGCTCTGCACTTCTCCATTCTTCTGGGGTATGCTCCCAGTCTCCATCAAACCAATATAAGTCTGGATTGTATTGCTCGGATAATTCAGCAAGTTGCTCGAAATTGAAATCTGTGAATTTCTTGAATCGGGTTGGATCATTTTTATACCGGTAAGTCTCTCTTGTATTTCTATCGTAATCAGGATGAGACCAGTCTAGCACAGAGAAATAAATGCCTTTTTTAACCCCTTCTTTTTCCAGAGCGTTCATCAGCGGACCTACCAAATCTTTCCCGGCAGGTGTCTTTTTCACCACAGAAAGATCTGAGGCCTTAGTATCCCACAGTGCCACACCATCATGATGCTTGGCTGTAAGCACAGCATATTTTGCACCGCTGGATTTGATCAATTTAGCCCAATTTTCAGGATCGAATTTGGAAGCGGTAAAGCCCGAAAGCTGCTTCATGTAATCCTCATAGCTGATGTAATCATTGAAAAAAGACCAGGATTCGTCGATTCCATTTACTGAGTAGATTCCCCAATGGATGAAAATCCCGAGTTTGGCATCTTTGAACCATTCCATTTTCTCAGGGTTTTCTTGAGAATATGCTGTTTGAGATTGGGTGAAAGATACGGTTAGGATGCTAAGGGCGAGCAGGTAGGTTTTGAAGAAGTTGTGGGTGTTCACGTCGTAAGAAATAAGATCCAGGATAAAATTAGGCAAAACGCCCTATATATCAAGCCGTGGAAAAGAGTTTATTACCAGTGGTGTTATTGTTTTTAGAATATTATCAATACCTTTGTGCCCACGAAAGGGGGTGTATAGATATGATCATAGTTAACGTAAAAGAGAACGAATCAATCGAGAAAGCGCTAAAGCGTTTCAAAAAGAAGTTTGACAAGACTGGTGCAGTCCGTGAACTTCGTGCGAGACAAGCTTTCACTAAGCCTTCCGTAGTAAGAAGAGCACAAGTAATCAAAGCAGCTTACAAGCAGCATCTACAAGAAG
Organism: Algoriphagus locisalis; assembly: GCF_900116615.1. GTDB lineage: Bacteria > Bacteroidota > Bacteroidia > Cytophagales > Cyclobacteriaceae > Algoriphagus > Algoriphagus locisalis. The sequence goes on along the minus strand of NZ_FPBF01000002.1, from coordinate 643,133 downwards.
AAGCAGCGAAGTAATCAGTTTTGATCTTCCAATACCAAACGCACTTGTCATCAGGCAAGTGCGTTTTTTTTATGCCCGTTTGTGAATCATCAGGATACTACTTGCCAGTTTTTCTTCTAACTTATCTCCAGAGTTACGTGACATATGATCGATTCCTTTATCAATTACTTAGAGTTTGAAAAGAAAGCCAGCCCTCATACTGTGGACGCATACCGTCGGGATTTGACCCAGTTTGAGGAGTTTTTGGGACTTTCTTTTGATATCAATGAAATTTATTTAGCCCAACATCCCGAGCTCCGCGCATGGGTAATTGATCTGGTAGATAGCGGGTTAAGCACTACTTCGGTGAATCGGAAAATCGCCACTCTGAGGTCGTATTACAAGTTTTTGCTGCGATCACGGATCATTTCCAAGGATCCAACGTATAAGTTAAAAGGTCTTAAAAATCCGAAGAAATTACCCGAGTTTGTACAGGAAGAGACGATTCTTGCCGTTCTAGACGAAAGCATTTACGAGCCGACCTTCGAAGGACAGCGGGATAAAATGGTGATGGAATTTCTTTACCTCACCGGCGTCAGGCTATCGGAATTAATAGGTCTGAAATGGTCAGATATCAATCTAATCGAAGACTCGGTCAAAGTGCTTGGAAAGAGAAAAAAGGAAAGAATAATTCCTATTACAAAAGGCTTAAAACAGAATATTTTGCTATATAAAAAAGTATTTGAGGAAAGGTTTTCAAAAGTAGGTCAAAGTGAGTATTTTATTGTCAGCAATCAACAAAAGCAAAGTTACCCTATGATGATTTTTCGCATCGTCAGGCATTATCTCGATCTTTTTGCGCAGACATCTAAGCGCAGTCCTCACGTATTGCGACACACTTTTGCCACTCATTTACTTAATAAAGGCGCAGACCTGAACGCCGTAAAGGATTTGCTAGGTCATGCAAATCTCGCTGCCACTCAGGTCTATACGCACAATTCCATGGAAAAACTTAAGGCTGTGTTCGAACAGGCACATCCGAAAGCATAAATTAAATTATTTGTTCACCACTAAATGCAAATCAATATGAAACTGCAGATGCACTCCATCCATTTTGACGCCGATCGCAAACTGATCGACTTTATTCAGAAAAAAGCTGACAAACTGGATACTTACTATGATCAAATCATAGACGGAGAGGTTTTTTTGAGGCTCGACAAAAATGACAACAACTCGAATAAAATTGTAGAAATCAAAATGAATGTGCCAGGAAAGCAATTTTTCACCAAAAGCCAATCTGACTCTTTCGAAGCGGCTTCTGATGATGCAATCGAAGGATTAAGACGTCAAATCAAAAAACACAAAGAAAAAGTAGTGTTGGCTAAGCAGTAATAAGCTAGCCTAACTAAATTTGGGGCATCTCTCAGTAATGGGGGATGCCTTTTTTTATTCCAATTCCTAGTCAATGCAACGATCAACAAGCTACAGCGTCTATTTCTGGATTATTTCACTTTTGCTCGTGATCGCCAAGGTTTTATTTACGTTTCGCCCTGAAATAGACCTATTTACTGAAGAAGCCCAATACTGGCTTTGGTCTCAGAATATGGCCTGGCACTATTACTCCAAGCCTCCTTTGGTCGCCGTTCTCAATTACCTCAGCACAGCCATTTTAGGCAATACCGAACTGGGAGTAAGGATAAATGCCATTTTATGCGGTGTGGGGATGTCTTGGGTTACTTTCCTCTTCGGTAAACATCTGTATTCTCCAAAGGTAGGATTTTGGGCAGCGATGATCCTTCAGGCTATGCCCATGTGGTGGTTGGCTTCTACGTTTCATATGACTGATAGCTCACTTACCTTCTTCTGGGTGTTGAGTGTTTATCTAGCCTACAGAGGATTGGAAGATGGTAAAAAGTCTTGGTGGGTTTGGGCTGGTGTGGCTGCCGTATTTGGACTGATGGCCAAAATGGTCATGATTCTGATCTTTCCTTTTCTTCTTTTGTATCTTATTTATACGAAAAGCTGGAAGGCTCAAAGCAAGAATTATATTCTCTTTGTGTTAATCACCTTATTGGGCTTCATTCCTGCTTTAATCTGGAACTGGCAAAATAACTTCGACACTTTTAAACACTTGGCCGCACTCAGCGGTGGTGGAGGAGAATCTAAACCCTTTGATGCAGGAAAGTCTTTTGGGCAATTCTTCGAATATATAGGAGGGCAGCTGGCAATGGTTTCTGTATTTATGCTTCCGCTGTTCGTAGGAGCGTTTAGAAAAACTATTCAAAGCCAGGTCCGAGCAAAAGTCTATTTACTTTTACCGGCAATAATATCTTGGGCTGGTTTTGCATTTTTAAGTTTTCTAACTTCCATTGAAGTGAACTGGCCAGTTTTTGCTTATGGTAGTTTGTCGATAGTGATGGCAGCCTGGGTTTGTAATCAAAGTCTTACTTGGCAAAGAATTCGGAATTGGGGAGTGGGTTTGAGCATAGGATTACCACTGTTTTTTCTGCTTCCTGACTTTACGTTTATGAAAAGCATTCCTGCCATTAAGAAAGTGGAAAAATCAGCTTTCAGAAGAATGGCTGGCTACGAGCCTCTAGCTGCGCGCTTGGTTTCAATACAAGACAGTTTAGGTATTCAGGATGCTTTTATTTTCTCCGAAACCTATCATATGGCTTCCGAACTTTCCTTTTATCTGCCTGAGCATCCCCAAACCTATATGCTGAATATGGGCGCACGCAAGAATCAGTTTGATCTCTGGCCAGGGCTGGAACAATTTCTGGGAAAAGATGAAGTGGGGATTTTCGTTAGCTGGAATTATGATTCACCTGGAGAATTTGCAGATTTTCAGGAATTGATCTACGAAGAGGAATTGCCGATTACTTTTCGCGGTGAATCGCTTCGTGTTGCCAAAATTCAGGTTTGGAGGAAATTAGTAACTTTTAATCCTTACATGCCAGATACTTATTGAATCAATTTTGGCTAAAGAACCTCTTCTAATTCAATTATTTTATCAGAAATGTAACAAGGTTAGAAAGCTTATTCTATCGTATCTAAAATTTTCTTGACTTGCACCTTTAGAATAGGCATATCATTTTTGATAATTTCCCAGACAAGATTAGAATCTATCCCAAAATATTCGTGAACAAAAACGTTTCTCATACCAATAATTTGAGACCATTCGACCGATGGAAAACTAGATTTTGTATCGACTGAAATGTGATTGCATGCTTCACCAATAATTTCCATTTGCTTAATACAGGCAAATCTCATCATCGAGTTTTTCACAAAGTCAGAAAAGTCCTTATTTAGCAAATATGATTCTATTTCAAGTATGGCATCGTAGATATGATTTATGCGAACCTTATCTCCCGGTTTACCTAGCATAAATTAAAAGTTTTTCACTGTCAACGATTGGCCTAATATATTTTGATAATCCATTAGAAGAAACTAAGTCAACTTTGGAGTTTAAAAGCCTCTCCAGGTCAAATTTCATTTGAATGAATTGTAAGCCGATTCTCTGGGAGTAGTCAAGGTCAACGAGAATATCTATATCACTTTGGTGATTAGCTTGATTTCTGACATATGAACCAAATAAATAGGCCTTTAAAACAGGTTTTGTTTCAAAGTACTTTTTAATTGTATCTAATTTATTGGATTCAAGTGTCATAGCGTGAAGTTACTAATTTTTCATTTAGACTAATAAGTGTACATTCTTCGAGTTTTGTTCATTTATCTCATCTTTCCAGCCAGTAATATTTCTGGCCTTTTTCGGCTAAGATTTGCTCGAAATCTGAGTTTCCTGCATTCTTCAATAAATCTGGAATAGCACGTGAAGCCCAATTTAGGGATGCAACTTTCTTTTGGAAACCTGATGCGTCAATAGAATCGAGGTACTTGTCCTCGATTATTAGTCTATCGTAATTATTGAGTTCCTCCCGGAATTCATAGCGCGGCAAATCGATCATTTGAAAATCTGTGCCTAAAGCAATTCTGATTTTACTGCTCGTATGAAGGTTTCCTATAAACCCAATTTTCTCGATTGGATCAATTTGCTCATTTTCTACAAAAGCTTTGACCTGCTGACCTTGATCAGGAAGGGAAATCTGGTATGTGCCCGTAGAGATCAAAAAGAACAAAAGCATAAACCCATAGCCGATTGCTTTTGGGAGTTTGAGGTCTTGAATAGTGAGTTTTCCCAAATAGACCAAAATGGCCAAGGCTAGTCCAAGTTGCAGCCAAATCAGCACGCTTGCTCCCAAGATGAAATTGAGCCAAAGACTGAAAATGAAAACAATGGAATTCAGGATAAGGAAAAACCAACTTGTGACTTTTAACCCAGTTCTCTTGCTTTCAAAGTCGGCTTTTACAAGAATCCAAGCTAATAGAATAGCTAACACCGGAGCTACAGGAAGTAAATAGCGTTCGTAGAATTTACTGGTCATGGCGCCCATTCCGAGAATTGCTAAGCCCCAGAGTATCGCAAACCAGAAGAATACGGGATCCTCTTTTCTGGCACTTGCGATGGGTTTTTTAGCTTTTGCGAAGCTAAAAAGTACCCAAGGAAGAAAAATCAGAATCAGAATTCCCAGCGCAAGAAAACCATTTTGGATGATGAGAAGGGAGCGGGAAGCTACCCGTGTCCCCACTTGATCTTCCAAGAAACTATCTAAGTAGGTTGGTCCATGGATTTTCCACATGGCAACAAACCAAAACAAGGCTATAAATAAACTTACCGCTAAAGATGGGAGATGAAAAAGTGTCTTGAATGGGATTTTTTTCCAAGGATTAAAGAGCAGATAAATGATTCCAATCCCGCCCAGAGCAGCCGCAGGAAGGCCTTTGACCTCAAATGCCAAAGCTAAACTGATGTATAGCATCCACAGGTATTTCTTCGGCGTAGCATCACCAAAGCGGATCAATCCTGCAAATCCAACAGCACTTGCGGTCATGGTCAAAACAAGCAATACATCAGGAATGGAGCGCGTCGCACTGAAAATCAATACGGGGTTGGATGCCATTATCAGAGCCGAAAGTCCCGCTATTCTTTTGTCCTCAAAAAGAACTTTTGCTGACCAATAGGTAAATCCAATCGTCAAAGCTCCAGCAATTAAAAAGAAAAAACGGGAGGCAAATGGAGTAACTCCAAAGAGTTTGAAACCAGCCAAAACAGCCCAATATGTACCAATTGGCTTTTTAAATCTCAATTCCCCACTTCCCAAATAGGTCGTGAGGTAGTCCCCATTTTGCAGCATTTTCACTGCCGCATCCGTATAGTACATCTCATCCGGGTAATGCATATGGAAGCTTAATGCAAAAGGGCCAATCAGAATGGCAAAAGCAATCATGACTACCCAAGGGCTGATTTGATAATTTTCGGAGGTGACTAAAGACATGCTGCAAAGATAATGTGATTGAACTTTGTCACACCAAATTTTCGTTGGCTTCCGAAAGCGAATCCCAGCTTTTTTGTCCTAGGAAGTATTTTACCGTATTTTTGACAAAATTTTATCCCATGTCCAAGCCACTTATTTCTGTAGTAATCACTGTTTACAACGAGGAGGATAATATCCAGCCACTTTTAGAACAAACTTATGCAGCGCTTGCGGCGATCGATTATGAGGTGATTTTGATCGAGGATGGTTCTACAGATAGGACTGTGGCTGAGGTGAAAAAGTATGCAAATAGTCGTACTAAGCTGATTATTTTCAACAGGAATTTTGGTCAGACTACCGCTTTGGCAGCAGGAATAGACATGGCTACCGGCGAATACATTGCTACGATGGATGGGGATTTGCAAAATGATCCAACTGACATTCCTGTGATGCTTCAAAAAGCAATCGATGAGGAATGGGATGTGGTAGCAGGCCGCAGGGCGAATAGAAAAGATGGGTTTGTGCTTCGCAAAATCCCAAGTAAAATCGCCAACTGGGTGATCAGAAATACCACCAAAGTTTACTTGAAAGATTACGGTTGCACGCTTCGGGTTTACAAAGCTGAGATTGCTCAGGGAATGGGGCTCTATGGAGAATTACACCGTTTTATTCCTGTGCTCGCAAAGCAGCAAGGAGCGAAAATGACTGAAATGGATGTCAAGCATCATCCACGGATCCATGGTGAATCCAAATATGGCTTGAGCAGAACGTTCAAAGTGATGTCGGATTTGATTCTGATGTTATTTTTTCAAAAGTACTTCCAGCGCCCAATTCACTTGTTTGGAGGAATTGGGATTATCGCATTTTTGATTGGTTTATTGATCAACTTTTACTTGCTCATCCTGAAAATCATGGGCGAGGATATCTGGGGAAGACCGATTATGATTCTAGGTTTTATTTTGGTGCTGGGAGGTATTCAGTTTATCACCACGGGAATTATAGCAGAGATTATTGTCCGTACCTACTTCGAGTCTCAGGATAAGACAACCTATAGCATCAAATCTGTTTTTCAGGGTGTGCTGGAACCTGCAGTCGCGGTGCAGCAGGAAATAGGCAGAGCCAACTAGGTTTTTATACAGGAATTGAATTTTGGCGAAAACAGAGCGTTCTCTTAAGAAGAAATTAACAACTGCCTTGAAATTGGTTTTGACCGGCTTGGCGTTGTTTCTTGTTTTTCGAAAAATCGACACCGAGCAGCTTTGGCAAATCACCAAAACTATTCACTGGCTTTGGCTGGTGCCTGCGGTTTTCACTTTTGTGCTCAGTAAGCTTTTTACTGCATTTCGCTTAAATCTCTATTTCAAAAACATTGGTTTAATCATCTCTGAAAAGCTCAATATCAAACTTTACTTGATTGGGATGTTTTACAATCTTTTTCTTCCAGGTGGAATTGGCGGTGATGGTTATAAGGTTTACCTGCTGAATAAGCATTATCAAACTTTCGTCAAGTCGCTGGTTAAAGCCTCACTTCTGGATCGTTTGGGAGGTTTGGTCGCCATCGTGTTTTTGCTGCTGGTCTTGATTATTCCAGTGAATTTGACTTTGCCTTTTGCTTCGCAAATTCCTTGGGAGCTTATGGTTGGAATAGCTGCATTGTTGGTTTTTCCTGCTTTTTGGCTGATACAAAAACTCCTTTTTAAAGCTTTTCTGCCCTCTTTTTGGAAGGCGAATGCCTGGTCAATGGCTGGACAGCTGGCACAATTAGTATGCGCATGGTTTATTTTGAAAAGCCTTGGAGTGACCGAGAATTTTCTTGCCTATCAATTGGTGTTTTTACTTTCCTCGATCGTGGCAGTGCTGCCTCTGACTATAGGTGGAGTGGGCGCTCGGGAACTGGTTTTCGTCTATGCGCACACTTACGCAGGAATAGATGAGGCGATTGCAGTCGCTTTTAGTCTGATCTTTTTCTTGATCACAGCACTGGTTTCGCTGACAGGATCTATGATTTCAATTAATTTTGACTCCAACTAGTTAAATACCTGTTTTTCAATGAAATAATAAAAAATCATCCTTGCAAATTTAAAATTTGATTTTAAATTTGCAAGGATGATTGTACGAGATTTGATATTGAAACTCCAAGAACTGATACCTGATTTTCCGGCTATAGCGATTTTTGGCCCACGGCAAGTAGGTAAAACTACCTTGGCGCAGGAGCTTGTGGAAACCATCGATCCCCAGTCAATTTATTTGGATCTCGAAAGTCCCTCAGACCGAAGCAAGTTAGCTGAGCCTGAGCAATACTTTGATCTTCACGAAGGCCAATTGATCATTCTGGATGAAATCCAGCGCATGCCGGATCTCTTTCCGCTTTTGCGTGGAGTGATTGACCGACGAAGAAAGAAGGGCTTGCGCTCCTGCCAATTTCTGATTTTAGGTTCCGCTTCTTTAGATCTGATCCGCCAGTCCTCCGAATCACTGGCGGGAAGAATTGCTTATGAAGAACTTCCAGGATTCAATGTAATGGAAGTGGATTCGATAGAAGGTCATGTTGAAAAGCTCTGGCTTCGTGGAGGTCTCCCTGATAGTTTTTTGGCAAGCTCTGATAAATCCAGTATGACATGGAGAGGGAATTTCATCACTACCTATCTGGAAAGAGATATACCGCAGATTGCACAATTTGTGCCTGCCAATCGTCTTCGCCGCCTTTGGACCATGCTCGCTCACCAGCAAGGGCAGTTGATCAATCTTTCTAAACTTGGAGCAAGTCTGGATCTGACTTCACCTACGGTGAAAAGCTATGTGGAAATGCTTGAAGATCTTTTGCTGATTCGTTCTGTCAGACCTTGGTTGGTGAATGTGGGCAAGCGTCTGGTGAAGTCTCCGAAAATCTACATCAGAGATTCGGGAATAACACATGCTTTATTGAATCTGACCAAACTGGATGATCTGCTGGGACATCCTGTGGTAGGCGGAAGTTGGGAAGGATTCATTATCGAAAATATAATTTCTGTCTTGCCAAAAGGAGCTGATTATGGATTTTATCGCACCTCGGGCGGAGCAGAACTTGATTTGGTTTTGAGTCTAAACGGAGAAATTTGGGCGATAGAAATCAAGCGAACCTTGAGTCCAAAGCTCTCAAAAGGCTTCCTGAATGCTGTAGATGATATATCAGCGGATCATCGCTACTTCATCTATGCCGGCAAGGATGAATTTCCTTTGGGAGAAAATACACGCGCAATTGGTCTTGCTGGATTTATGAAAAAAATAAAGGAAGGCTTTTGAGGCTTTCCTTTTATCCCTTTAAGAGGTTATTTGTTTTTCTTTAATTCGCGTAGATTGACTTCGGTTAGTTTTTATTGATGGTAAACAAGCTGAAAGTCAAAGAATCTTCATTTTCCAGTTCTGTATCATTTAGGATATACATTCCTTCTTTTCCAAAATGGATGTATAAATGATTATAATCAGAGACATCCATGGTATGCATTTCATTACCTGATTTGTCTAAAAAAAGCAGGTAATTTTTATTTCTTGGATCTAACATTTTAAAAGAATTAGCCGCCAAAGATTCATAATCAACTTCTGATAAAGCTTCTCGATAATGTCTCACATAAAGTTCTCGAAAGGGGTCATAATAGACAGCAAAAAAGGAATTACTTGAATAATATTCCTTTTTCCATTCTCCCATTTTTTCACCAGAACGATTTGTCAAATCAACAAATTGACTTTTTGGAGTAGCTTTTATTCTTTCAATAGATTCAAAATCACTGGTGATTAACAGGTCATCCAAGATAGGGTAGTTGATAATAAATTGGTTGGATTTCGGATCGTAATCGAAGGAAATCAGCATATCATAAGCATTTACATTATTGCCTAAATATTTTTCAGGAAGGAGCATCTCTGAATCAAATTCTTTCAGGCTGTTTTTAAAAATTCCAATAGTATTTTCAAGCTTCTGATAGTTATATGGTGGTCTAGCGTAGATTTCCAGCACATTCAGTGGTGTAACAATATTTTCTTCTTTAATAGCAAATTTGAGGAATCCAGATTGAGGCTTTGGGCTGGAATTCATTATTCTTGCCATTTTTTGACTAGCTGTCACTTTGGAATTTTCAATCTCATAAATTTCATCATTTATCCTGTCAAAGTAGAGAAATTCATTTTTGGATACAGGTAAAAAATGATTTTGCGCTGTAGAAGTGCCTCCCCGGAAGTTTTCTATTTCACTAAGTTTCAACATTGAAATAGGTTTTCCTCCTTTTTGTAAATCAAAAGTCCCTATTCCATTAGCTGTTTGAATATAGAAATAAGAATCATTTTCGTCTGAGAAGAAAATAGGGTTTCCTTGAAGCTTAGGAAATCCACCTGAAATATCAAGAGTTATTGCTTTAGCATAATTAATCTTCAGTTGATTTTCACTCCGAATCCCTTGATCCTCAGAAACATTTTTGTTGCAGGAGCACAAGCCAAGGATTAATGGAATAACGAAAAAGAGTCTGTGTATATAGGATTTCATTTTCTGTTTTGATTAGTAAAATTTAGTATTGCCCAGACAAAATGTATAGCTAATTTGAGTAGTCTATATATGAATAAAAGTTCTCTTAAAATATTAAAAACATTCCAATTCAAACTAATTTTTCCGCGAAATATTTGAATTTTTCTGGCTCAATTTAGGATGATTTTCATCCCTTTTCTATGCCATTATGGTTTCTTACCTTTGCCGAAATCCTAGACTTCATGACCAGAGCCGAGCTTTTCTCCCAAATTCAGAAAAAATCATCCTTTTTGTGTGTTGGACTTGATGCAGATATCAATAAAATCCCTGCACATCTGAAATCTGAGTCTGATCCGATTTTTAGCTTTTGCAAGGAGATAATCGAAGAAACAGCAGATTATGCAGTGGCTTACAAGCCGAATATCGCTTTCTTTGAGGCTTTGGGTCCACAAGGTTGGGAGACGCTGCAGAAGGTGAACGAACTTATACCTAAGGAAATTTTCACGATTGCAGATGCTAAGCGCGGAGATATTGGAAATACTTCCCAGCTTTATGCAAAGGCCTTTTTTGAGAAAATGGACTTTGATTCCGTCACCGTAGCGCCATATATGGGGGCAGATAGTGTGACTCCTTTTCTAGAGTTTGAGGACAAATGGGTGATTCTTTTGGCGCTTACATCCAATGTCGGCTCTATGGATTTCCAGTTGATCAAAGACGAAAATGGGAAACCGTTATATCAAACGGTTTTGGAAAAAAGCCAAGAATGGGGCACTCCTGAAAATCTGATGTATGTCGTTGGTGCAACTCGCGGTGAATTGATAGGGGAAGTCCGAAAGATTGTTCCTGATCATTTCTTTTTGGTACCGGGAGTGGGAGCACAAGGAGGTAGCCTGGAAGATGTGGCAAAGTATGGCATGAATTCCACTTGTGGGCTGTTAGTGAACTCAAGCCGGGGGATCATCTATGCTTCGGGGGAAAAAGACTTTGGGAAAGCTGCTAGGCAGGAAGCAAAAAAACTCCAAGGGGAAATGAAGAACTTACTAGAAATGTATCTTTAATAGGGTTTTTCATTATCTATAAATTTGAAAGTCAGGGTTTCCTGACTTTTTTGTTTTTTAGTTTTTGGTTAAATTCACATGGTTTTTAATCGATACTTTTATGACTTTCAAAGAAGATTTTTTACAGCTAGTATGGAAATACCAATATTTCGAAAAGACTAAACTGCACACGACTTCAGGAGATGAGCTGAAAATAGTGCAGGTAGGATTCCATAATCAAGGTGAAGGACCGGACTTCCATGATTCGGTGGTGGTCATCGGCGGCGTAATACTCCACGGTCATGTAGAGGTGCACAGACTGGCCAGCGATTGGAAGCAGCATGCGCATGGAGGAAATCCCGCTTATAATTCTGTCGTGCTACATGTCGTTTGGGAGGATGATCTGCAGGTGCTTAGAAATGATGGAACTCCTATGCCCACACTTGAACTGAAAGGGTTGATTTACTTGGACATCTGGCGGAATTATGAGCGTATGCTTGACTACAAGTCTGACTTGCCTTGTGCACATGGTTTGAAAGACGCGCCGGAAATTGTTAGGTTTTCCACGTTGGAGAAAGCTTTGGTAGAAAGGCTTCAGGAAAAGTCTTCGTTGATTTTACAGATTCTCAAATCCACAACTGACGATTGGGAAGAAACCGCCTATCGATGGTTATTTACCTGCTTTGGATTTAAGAAAAACAATGAGGCGATGAGTGAACTGGCTATGTTAGTCCCTTATAAAGTACTTCAAAAGCATCGAGATCAGTTACCTGTTTTGGAGGCTATTCTTTTAGGTCAGGCAGGCTTGCTTCCCTCGGAATCGGAAGAGCCTTATGTTCAATTTTTGATTCGTGAATATGAGTTTTATCGTAAGAAATATGTCTGGGATTCTCCTATGAAGCGTCAGCATTGGACGTTTATGGGAGTTCGGCCCAGTAATTTTCCAACACTAAGGATTGCTCAGTTAGCCGCGATCCTTTCCAAGGCTCCGAATTTACTTCAGTCTGTGATGCAGGATTCTCATGATTTTGCAGGCTTCAAAAAATTGCTCAAAGTCAAGTCCAGTGATTATTGGCAGTATCATTACAGCTTTGGCAAACCTTCCGAAAGGCAGACTAGCGCGGGTATTTCCACTACGGTTTTGGAGCTTTTGGTTATCAATTATGTGATTCCACTTTGGTTTGCCTATGGACGGTATTTCGAAGAGCCTGACTGGCAAGAACGTTGCTTTGATCTCTTGCAGGAGGTTTCTGCCGAGAAAAATCATATCATCACTAAATTCCAATCCTATGGCTGGACAGCCGGAAATGCATTTGATTCCCAGGGAATGATTGGGCTTTTTAAGAATTATTGCCAACCGAAGAAATGTCTGCAGTGTAAAATTGCACAAGCGCTGATCAAATCAGAATCCAAATGATTTTTGGGTAAGCCAGTGAATTCCTGTATTTTTGCAGCCTGAATTGCAGAAAACTATGGAAAAACCAGTTATAATTTTTGGTGCAAAAGGCATCGCTCATTCCGCACTTGAGATTTTCAACAGCAACGATGTGGTTGTTTTTGGGTTCTTAGATGAGGACGAGAAAATCCACGGAACAGAGATCAATACCGTTTCGGTACTTGGAAATCCTGAGGATGACGGTTTCTTGAAGTTAATCGGCCAGAAGACAGAAGCATTTGTAGCCGAAGAAAATCCTAAATACCGCAAGTTCTTAGTGGAATTGTTGAACGAGCGTCGCAAAGTTCAGCCTGTAAATGCCATTCATCAGCGTTCATATATATCCACAGATACGATCATCGGCCATGGTAATTTTATCAACGCCAATGTGAATATCGGTGCAGGCGTAGAGCTAGGAAGTCACTGTATTATCAATTCTGCGGCTGTTATCGAGCATAAGGCTAAGTTGGGTGACTTTGTGCAAGTGGGTGCCGGATCAGTAATTAATTCCGACGTGATCATCGAAGAAGGAGCTTTCATCGGTTCTGGAGCGACTATCGTTTCTGGAGTGACTATTGGTAAAAATGCTCGCGTAGGCGCTGGATCTGTGGTAATCGCGACAGTAGGAGCAAACGAAACCGTGTTTGGTAACCCAGCTGCAAAAGTTAAATGAATTTGAGATTTTTAATTTCAAATTTGAAATAGTAAATCATAAATCCTAAAAACACCCTGCCGCAACAGGGCTCAAGTTATGGAAAACACCAATTATCAAATCCTCCTGTATTACTGCTACGCCAAGATTGAGAATCCTGAAGAATACCGTGAGCAGCATCACCTTTTTTGTGTAGAAAACAACATCCGCGGCCGGATCATCATCTCTGATGAGGGGCTAAACGGTACCGTTTCTGGCTTGGTGGAAGACTGTGAGAAATACATGGAATACATCCATGCAGATCCGCGGTTTGCGAAGACCGAGTTCAAAATCGATTCTCATGACAAACACGCATTTACCAAAATCCATGTACGTTACAAACCTGAGATCGTTCACAGTGCGTTGAGACACCTTGATCCGAATGTGCGCACAGGCAAGCATCTTGATCCAGAGGAATTCAAGAAATTGAAAGATCAGGAAGATGTCGTGATCTTGGATGTTCGATCCAATTATGAACATGAACTGGGACGTTTCAAAAATGCCTTGACGCTCGATATCGATAACTTCCGCGACTTCCCGGAGAAGGTCAAAGAACTTGAGCATTTGAAGAATAAGAAAGTGTTGACTTACTGCACAGGCGGGATCAAATGTGAAAAGGCTTCTGCATTTCTTTTGGAGCAGGGTTTTGAAGATGTGTATCAGCTTCATGGCGGAATCATCAAATACGGCATGGAAGCCGGAGGAGAAGACTTTGAGGGGAAATGCTACGTATTTGACAATAGAATAGCGGTGGATGTGAATAAGGTAAACCCCAAGGTCGTTTCGAAATGTCATGTTTGTGGAACTCCATCTGACCGGATGGTCAATTGCGCCAACTCTACCTGCAATGCCCACGTGCCTATGTGCGAAGAATGTGGTTGGGAGATGGAAGGAGCTTGCTCTACCGAGTGCAAGGAGAATCCTGATAAGCGTACTTACGATGGTACTGGTTATTATCAGAAAAATACCAATGGCTACAACCCATATAAAGGCCTTGTGCGTAAAGGCAAAGAAAAATCAAATGCCTAACTTGTAGTGTGAGCAGACAAATTCCAGAATCCGAATTGATATTAAATGCTGATGGAAGCATTTATCATTTGCATTTGAAGCCAGAGAATCTGGCTTCTCTTGTTTTCACAGTGGGTGACCCTGATCGGGTAGCTTTGGTTTCAAAATATTTTGACCAGATTGATTTCAAGGGCAGCAAGCGTGAGTTTGTCACACATACAGGGCGATTAAATGGAAAAAGAGTCACAGTCATGAGCACAGGAATGGGGACTGACAATGTGGAGATTCTGATGACCGAGCTAGATTCTTTGGTGAATGTTGACCTTAAAACTCATACCGTAAAGCCAGTAGAATCCAGTTTGGAGATCATACGACTAGGCACTTCAGGAAGTATGCAAGCAAATCTGCCAGTTGGGAGTTTGTTGGCATCGGAGATTGCTGTCGGGGTTGATACGCTAATGCAGTTTTATCCGAAGCTAGAAGGCAGTCAGGCCTGGGCAAATCTGGTAAAAGAAACTCTCGACCTCACTTTTTTGCCATACCAAGCATCTGCATCGTCTCGACTTCTACAAAAATTACCTGCTGAATTTCATAGAGGAGTGACCCTTACTGCTCCTGGTTTTTATGCTCCCCAAGGTCGGGAAATAAGGCTTAAGCCAAAAATGGAAAATATGATTGAGCGGCTAGCCAATCTGGAAGTATCAGGCCTGAAGATGACAAACTTTGAAATGGAAACAGCAGGTTACTACGCTATGGGACAGCTGCTGAATCATCGTATGTTAAGTTTAAACGCTATTGTGGCTAATCGCCCAACCGGAGAGTTTGATAAAGAAGCTGAAAAAACCGTAGATCGTATGATCCGCGCAGCCCTAGAAGTTTATTGTTGAAAAAATCACCCTTTACGCGTGGAATTGATTGTTGAATGAGGGTTTGTCTATTTTAAAGTCTTCCCATTCATGGTAATCAATTTCCTGTATTATTTTATTCATAAATTCTGCACATTCTTGTTTGCATAGATAAATGCCAAAAAGTGATTCATTTCTATTTACAAGAAATGTTCTGTTGCTATCAAACATCCTAACCAAGTCCTTCCAAGAACCTAAGACTAATAATTCGTCTCGATTTTTTATGGTTTGGATCACTTTGAAATCCCCCTGAAGACTAGATATTTTCATTTCTCAAAAAATTAATTGTGAAGAATTAATTAATCAAACTTACCAAATCTGGTAAAGCCACTCAATACGTATTAATACCTATTTTTTTTGCGATGTACTGTCAATCAATGATTTCTCGGTTCTTCTGAGCCCAGATTAGCAGAGAATTATGCTTTTTTTCAAGTTGTAGCTTTGTGATCATATTGCTTCTATGCTTGTCCACAGTCCGTTCTGAGATAAAAAGTTTACTAGCAATATCCTTCGTAGAAAGCCCTACAGCTATTAATCTGAGAATTTTGACTTCGGAGGGAGTTAAGGGTGTCTCCTCTGTCTGGAATTTGTTCTCTTTCATTCCTTCGAAAATTTTCTCACTAAAAAATTGTCCACCTTCCAGTACAATAGAAACAGCTTTGGAAAGGTCTTCTAATGCAAATTCCTTTAGTATATAGCCAGAAAGATTTAACTCCTTGGCCTGATGATATAGGTATAGCTCCTTATGTAGGGTGAGTAAAATGACTTTGGTGTCCAGCCCTAAGGTCTTACATTCAGTCGCAATTTCTAGCCCTGTCCTGTAGGGCATTTCCATATCTATGATGGCTAGTTTAGGATTCAGTGTGGTGATAAGGTCCAAGGCCGCTTGACCATCTTTAGCTTTCCCGACTATATCTAGTCCTAGTTCGCCCAAAAATTCCTGCAACCCCTTTAATAAGATTGGGTGATCATCGGCTATTACTACAGTAGGTTTTTGATCAGACATAGACTATAAAGCTTAAACTGGTTCCTACTCCTTTTTCACTGTTGATTTTCATACTTCCATTGACAGACGCAATCCGCTCTTTAAGTGTTTTTAGACCAAGACTCTGAAAATCATTCAATTTTTCGGAGAAATCAAAGCCTTTTCCATTGTCTTCAATTCTCAACTCTACCCTTTTTCCCGATTTATTAAAAATAACACGCAAGGCGCTGGCTTGGGAATGCTTCAGAACGTTGTTGATAGATTCCTGCAAGATTCTATAGAGTTGTAGTTCTTCTTCCTTTTTCAGGATTCCTTTGAGGTCTTCAATTTCAGAGGAAACAAAAATGTCTGTTTCGCGATCGATTTGGTCAAGCAAATTTTCTGCAGCTTTGCTCAATCCCAGTTTTTCCAATTGCATTGGGTGCAGGGATCTGGCAATAGCCCTCAATTCACTGATCGCGGTATCGAGTAGCTCTCCGGTCGTGTTGTCCTTGTTAAGAGCCACTTTGTTTTTGATCAGAAGTAAGCTTTGGCCTAAGCCATCGTGAAGATCTTTTGATATCCGCACGCGCTCTTCCTCTTGGTTTTTCAGTAGCTCCTGAGAAAATCTCGATTGCATATCTTTCTTCTTCTTTTCGTGCTGTAAATTCTTCCAAAGGAAGATCACTACCCCGGAGATGATCAGAAAAAAAACGCTAATACCAATCAATCTTAATCTGGCCTGGTTTCGTTGGCTTATTGCTTCTATCTCCTGGGTTTTTGTCAGAATTTCTTTTTCTTTCCGCTCTGTTTCATAGAGGGTTTGGTAATAGGAGAACGTAGTGGCTTGATTGGCAGAGAAAATGGAGTCGGTGTATTGAGTTAATTTTTGTCTGACTTCGTAGGCTTTTGCAGACTGCCCTAAGTCATTATAGGTATCACCTAGCAACTTGTATGCTTTGATCAAATGATCCATATTCTTTGATTTTTTAGCTGCATCCAGAGACGCATTAGCAAGCTGATTTGCAGCGGAAAAATTTCCTTCTGAGTATGCTAAAAGCGCTTTAGCATTGAGATAAACAGGATTTGTAGTAGCTATTTCCGGCACTTCCGGCAGCATCTCTTTTGCCTGTTCGAAATATTCTTTTTGCTTCTGTATATCACCATGTTCTCCAAAGTAATTGCTGAGAGAAAGTTTGATCATACTTTCTGTGTAGAAATCCCGCTGGTCAAAGGGTGTCAAGGAATCTGCTTTCTGAAGATAGATTTTTTGCTCTTCATACCTCCCCTGTTTTCCAAAGTCCTCGGCTTGATTATAAAGTTGGATGGCAACATTTCTAGGGTCTTTTGCTTGTCGGTATGTAGTGATCAATGAGTTTCTGATTTTTTCAGCTTCATTATAGATGGCAAATTTGCTGAAGAGAATGGCCATTCCTCCATCTACATAATTCACATATTCCTCGTCCTGAAGGTTTGAATAGATATCTCTGGCGTACTGATAGTCTTGCATACCACCCACAAGGTCGCCCTTATAGTCCCTGGCCTGTCCTCTGAAGAAATATGAATCTGCGATAAAAATGGAATCCTTATCCGAGAATCTCTCAATGGCCTTGCCATACTCCATAATGGCAGAATCGAATTGTTCTAGGTCAAAATAATTCCCTGCCAATTTTAAATGTAGATTTCCCTTGTCTTCCGATTTACTTAACTCATTTTCGTGTGATATAGCCTGTTTGAGCAATCGTCTTTTGAGCTCAGGATCCTGAATAGAAGATGAAGGATGATGGACCAGTTGAAGTACATAATCTGCCATCAGGTCGTATTCACTCAAATTTTCACTTTGGAGGATAAGATTCTTTAAATAGACCCCTGTAATGGAATCACTTGGCTCAGCATCTTCAAATAGAGAGGCTAAATGTTGGAGATCAGTTTGGGGATTGGTGTCTTGCGTAGCTTGGGCGATGGAATGAGTGTTAACTAGAATAGAGGCTAGCACACAGCCCATTATGAAAAATAATCTAATCATATGGAAAGATAGACAATTGAATCTCTAGCTGGTAAATTTTATCCAATGGAATACTAAATTTCTCAAAGGAAGAGAAAATCGATACCGTTGGAACAGGTAATTTTCTCATCATATAGACATTTTTCCATAGAACATCTTTTGCCCAAAAAGTAAAACCTTAGTGCTTTTTAGAAGTTAATCATAGTGTATTCAATAGTAATTTGTTGATTTTTAAATATTTAAATATCAGCCTAAAGAATCGCCAATTTTACATACCTCTTTTCAATCTATTCTTATGAATAAATATTCACCATTAGTTATTCTTTTCATTTTCATAGCATCCTCAGCAGATTTGTTAGCCCAGGATATCCGCATCAAGGGAAAAGTTGTGGATGGTAAGCGTGAGGCAGCTTTGGAGTTTGCGAATGTCGCTTTACTAACCCCAAGCGATTCCGCGCTTGTAACTGGAGGAATGAGTGAGTTGGACGGGAGTTTTGAATTTACCAGCGCTCCCGGAGAGTATATTTTGAGAGTGGGTTTTATTGGGTATTTGGAATTTTATGAAAAAATCAGCCTTAGCGAAAACAAGAACTCTGTAAACCTGGGGACTATCACCCTAGAGGAGGATGCTCAAAATCTCGATGAAGTAGTAGTGGAAGGCGTAACGTCTATGTTTGAATCTGACATAGATAAGCGAACTTACAATGTAGAAAACAGCATCGTGGCTGAAGGCCAGACTGCATCACAGCTCCTGAGTACACTTCCCTCGATCCAAGTGGATGACGAAGGCGGCATCACCATGAGGGGAAGCGGAAATATACTGATCTACATCAACGGTCGTCCGTCTAACCTATCCGGCGACGATACCGAAAGTATTTTATCACAATTTCCTGCGAATAGTATCAAATCTGTTGAGTTGATTACCAACCCTTCGTCCCGATATGATGCTACGGGTGTAGGTGGAATTATTAATATCGTTTTGAAAAAGAATGAAAAGACAGGCTTCAACGGACAGGTAAATGCTTCAATTGGTACACGGGAAAAATACCAAGCCGGTGTCAACCTGAATTATGGTACTGAGAAAGCTAATTTCTATGCTTCATATAACTGGCAAGATCGCCGGCAAATAGAAACCGGTGAGGGCTCCCGAACAAATTATTTGGAGGGTTTCTCTCCCAGTCTGGAGCAAGAGCAGGATGGATATGAGTTGGAAAAGACGCATTTGATTCGCACTGGAGTGGATTACAATATTTCTGAGAGAGGCTTGTTCGGAGTTTATTTCCAAGGAAATTTTGATGATGAAATTGAATATTCTGATGTGACCCAACTCAATATCAGTCAGACTGGCTCAGTGGATTCTAGTTTTGTAAGAGAAAATAATGAATGGAGTAACAGTGGAAATTACGAAGGAGGTATAAACTATACCTTAAACTTCGACAGCCTTGGGCAAAAGCTCTTTACCTCATTTTCGTACTCCTATGATAACCGTTCACAATCAGACTTATCTAATCAGGAGTATTTTGATGCTGACGGCAATTCAGATCCAATCAAGCGACTTGTTCAGACCAATGATAGACCAAGAACAAGTAATCTATACGTTGCACAGTTGGACTATGAGAAGCCGTTTGCTAATGGCGCATCTATCGAGACTGGCCTGAAAGCCACACTTGGCAATTGGCAGTGGAGCCAGGAATTTGCCCAAGGCGATCAGTTTTCAGATTTTGAACCGGTGGTGGTGGATACTTTGTCTGACACCTTTGATTTTGACGAGCATGTGTATGCTGCCTATTTCACCTACAGAAATACCAAAGGTAAGTTTGGCTACCAGCTAGGCCTGAGAGGAGAATACACCGAGACCCAAGGCGAAACAGTCAGAAATAATGAAAGCATTCCAAACAATTATTTCAATGTGTTTCCTAGCGCTTTTCTAAGCTATACATTAGCTCCAGAAAATGAATTGACGCTGAATTACACTCGAAGAATATCACGACCAAGTATCTGGGATCTGGCACCAATCTACCGAGTGAGGGATCAGTATAACTTCAGCATAGGTAACCCATATTTGCAGCCGGAATTCACAGATAGCTATGAAGTAGGCTATATGAAAGGCTGGGAGAGGTATTTGCTAAATGCTACTGTTTACCATAGATATAGCACAGATGTAGAAACACGTATTACCATCCTAACTGATGATAATGTTGCTATCCAAAGTCGTGAAAACGCAGACACAAGATCTAGCACTGGCTTTGAGCTGATCAATCAGATCCAGGTTTCTAACAATCTGGATGCGACGTTGACAGGTAACCTCTTCTATTCTAAGATCAATGCTGAAAATATCGAGGATGACTTCAGCAATGAGAATTTCAGCTGGACGCTGAATTTGCTTGCAAATTGGCTAATTCCTAACTGGTTTAACGTGCAGGTTCAGGGGAATTACCGCGGTCCAATAGTTCTTCCACAGGGTCAGATCGAGCCTCAATACAGTGTGAATGTAGGCTTACGAAAAGATGTGTTCAACGGAAAAGCGACCATATCTGCCAATGTGAGTGACATCTTCAATACACGAAATTTCAGAATTACGACCAACAATCCGCGATTTGATGAGAAGCGTGTATTTCAGCGTGAAACCCGCGTAGGAACTCTTGCTTTCACTTATAGATTCGGAGGATTCAAGGAGAAAAGTGGTCAAAATGAAAGCAGACGAGAAGGCGGAGATTTCGGAGGAGACGATTTTTAGAAAAGAGTAAGGTTATTTACTTTTAGCCATGAGCGTCTTAACTGAGCAAATCAAAGCATCTCTTGCAGATAAAGCTATTCCTGAAAAAGCTGCGTTTTTCCCCAGATTCTTCAAGTCAGGACCGGGAGAATACGGTGAAGGAGATCAGTTTCTGGGAGTTAAAGTACCCGAGCAACGCAAAATAGCCAAGGCGGTTTTTAAGGAGATTAGCTACTCAGAATTAGATGAGCTATTGCATGATGTTTACCATGAAGTGAGGCTGACGGCTATCTACATTCTTGTTTATCGCTATCAAAAGCTGAAGTCAGATCCTGACCGAAAGGAGTTGGTAGATTTTTATTTGTCCCACCTTGATTATGTGAATAATTGGGATTTGGTGGATAGCTCCTGTCATCATATTTTGGGGCATTATTATTTGAACAGAAACAAAGATCTATTCTATGAATTTGCGGAAATAGATCATCTCTGGAGACAAAGAGTGGCAATGATCAGTACTTATTATTGGATCAAGCGAGGGCATTTTGAAGATGCATTGGCCTTAGCTGAAAAGCTGCTTTACCACCCGCATGATTTAATTCACAAAGCTGTAGGGTGGATGCTTCGGGAGATCGGTAACATGGATTTTGAGGTAGAAATGGGGTTTTTAAGAAAAAACTACCAGACTATGCCAAGGACGGCATTGAGGTATGCCATTGAGAAGTTTGAGCCAGATCTGAGAAAGCAACTTTTGTGTGGAGACTTAGCGTAAGGGTTTTTTCAAATAGCAATAACTAGGCGAAGTGAGAATTTCGTTATAACTTTGTAATTACAAAATAAGGTAATATGGAAGCTTCAATTATTCAAATCGGTAATTCTAAAGGCCTCAGATTGTCCAAAACCATTTTGGAAAAATATAATCTGGGCGATAAAGTTGAAATTATACTTGAAGAAGACCAGATCGTGTTGAAACCCATAAAAAATGTACGTGAAGGCTGGGGAGAAGCTTTTGCCGAAATGCATGCTCAAGGTGACGATGAACAATTAATTTACGAGGGAATTGACGATGACCATCTTGAAGAATGGAAATAACACAATACCTCATTGTTTTAGTAAACCTAGATCCTACCGTCGGCAGCGAAATTAAGAAAACACGTCCGTATGTTGTTATTTCTCCAAACGAAATGAATTTGCATCTGCAGACCATTGTGATCGCTCCGATGACTACAAACCTCAAAAAGTATCCCACTCGAATTGCTGTGTATCATGATGGCAAAAAAGGAATGATTGCGATTGATCAGCTCCGAACGATTGATCGATCAAGAATTGTAAAATCTTTTGACAAGTTATCGCAGGCAGAAATCAGAAAATGTAAATCCGTGATCAAGGAAACTTTTGTCGATTAATAAGCCTTACTCAAATTCAATACTAGAATTAATCATCACTATATTTTATGCAAAAGCCCGATTTCAATATCGAAGAAGTTAACAAAATCATACGTGGACGTAGATCCATGTTTGCTGCACAATTCAAGGAAAATGATCCAATTGATGATTCTATCATCGAAGAGATGCTGGAAAATGCGCGCTGGGCTCCAACACATAAATTGACTCAACCGTGGAGGTTTATTGTCTATACAGGTGAAGGCTTGAAGAAATTTGCTGATTATCAGGCTGACATGTATAAGCTTCGCGCTGAGAAGAATGGAACGCCGTTTTTGGAAGCTACCTATGAGAAGTTTAAGCAGCAACCATTGAAAGCCTCTCATATGATCGCTATTATCCTGAAAAGATCAGCAGGAATTCCATTGATGGAAGAGATCGCAGCGGTTTCTATGGCTGTTCAGAATATGTACTTGACGGCTTCAGCTCATGGTTTAGCGGCTTATTGGGGAACTGGTGGGCCTACTTTCTGGCAGGAAGCCAGAGAAGATTTTGGATTGGAAGGAGAAGATGCGCTAATGGGCTTTTTCTATGTAGCCAAGCCAGCGAGTGATACTTGGCCTGAAGGCAAAAGAGATAGTATGGATGAAAAAGTGGCTTGGATAAGAGAGTAGTTTTTCCACGAAACAAAAAACGGCAGTGAAATCAATCATTGCCGTTTTTTTATAGATTATGAATTATTCTTAGAAACCAACAAAAGCTGGTGGCTCTACGCCTTCGGCTCTCAGGTATGCAATCGCAGATCCTCTGTGGTGTGTAGAATGGTCCATGAGTAAAGCCATCACTTGGCGCCTTGTTACAGTACTTCCAAAAACATCCATGGATTCGGCAGCATCTGCTTCAGATAATGCCTTCATCGTAGCAGTGCCATAGTCATAGCATTTGGCAACATAATCTGCCAAATCAGCTTTAGACGCAGTTGCCAAATCAATCGTAAATCCTGGGTCACCACCTTTTAAGAATCCTTGCGAGATTCCAACGATCGCATTTCCAATGTGATGAATTTGCTCTTTAAAGGACATTGCTTCCGGATCAGTTTTGTAATCCATACCGGATTCAGGCATTTTGTTCAGAACATCAATAGTGAATTGCTTACTGTTTTGCCATTTGCTCATGAACTCGTCCATAGTCGTTTGCGCTGTGGCGGCAGAGGCGACCATCATAAAAATGGCAATTAACATACTGCCAGAGAGAATTTTTAGTGCTTTTTCCATTTGAATAGCGATTGGTTATTTTGTTAAATTTCAATTATTCTCCAGCCAAATCAAACACTTTGTCTAATTTTAAACCATGAGGAAACATCTATGCATAGGGCTTTTTTTAGTTGGGTTAATGGGCTGTGATGAGACATATTTGCCAAAGCCTCCCGGTTACAACCGCATTGATTTGCCAGAACATTCTTTCGAGCGGCTTTCTGAGGGTTATCCTTATCAGATCGATTACTCTTCTTATTCAAAAGTGGAGGCTGATTCCTTCAATCTTCAAGAAGATGCATGGGTCAATTTGAACTATGCAGACTTTGGGGCAAAAGTGCACTTAACCTACAAGCGAATAGATGGAGATAAAGTCAATTTCAGGCAATTATCCAGTGATGCTTTTCAATTGACAGCACAGCACCAAGTGAAGGCATATGGGATAGAGGAAGCTGTACTTTTAACTCCAGAGGGATATACTGGAGTAGTGGCAGAACTTTCAGGCGAAGTGCCTACGCAGTTTCAGTTTTTTGTCACCGATTCTACTGATAATTTCCTCAGAGGTGCCTTGTACTTCAATACTGCTATGAAAAATGACTCTCTTGCTCCGGTAATAGAATTCATCAAGGAGGACATGGTCCACTTGATGAATTCTGTAAAATTTGAGGATTAACTCATTTTTTTCCAGGAGCTAATAATAATGATTCCCCCTACTAGAGCGATGGCTCCTCCTATAAATCCGCCGAGCATATTACCGTAAATAAAGAAGCCAGTGGAAAATAAAGCTGCATAAACCATCACTGAGCCGATCATCATTAGTCCGATTTCTTTAGGCAATCGACCGATCACCTGGCGCTCATTTGGATATCTATCGAGCACTTTTTTCCATCCAAAGGCAGCAGGAGTTACTTTTCTGTAAAATGAAAGTAGCACTTCATCTTTTTCAGGAGCAGTTATAAACGTCACGATCAACCAGCCAATAGTGGTGATACTTACACTATAAATCAACTTCAAATAAGCCTGGTTTTCTGGAATCATAATCCATTCTACTTTTGGATTAATCACCTCAAAGAAAATAGCTACCACGAATGAAATTGCCATTGCGGAGATCTCTGTATAGGCGTTGATTCTCCACCAGAACCATCTCAGGATAAAGATCAAGCCAGTACCTGCACCGATTTGAAGTAAAATATTGAATGCATCCAATGCACTTGAAAGAGCTAATGCTAAAACTGCGGAAAGGATCATCAACACCACAGTAGAAATTCTACCTACTGCAACCAATTCCTTATCTGAAGCTTCTGGCTTCATAAATCTTAAGTAGAAATCATTCACGATGTAGGAAGACCCCCAGTTCAAATGCGTAGAAAGTGTGGACATCACTGCAGCAATCAAGGATGCCAAAACAATACCTATCAAACCTGTGGGCAGGTAGGTAAGCATGGCAGAATAGGCCAAATCGTCTCCTAATTTATCCACAGGAATATTCGGAAAAGCCGTCTGTAAGTCTGATATATTCGGGAAAATGATCAAGGACGCGAGCGCAATCAAAATCCAAGGCCATGGACGCATGGCATAGTGAGCAATGTTGAAAAACAAAGTTGCTCCAATTGCATTTTTTTCATCTTTTGCAGAAAGCATACGTTGGGCGATGTACCCTCCTCCTCCAGGCTCAGCACCTGGATACCATGTTGCCCACCACTGGATGGCGATTGGCATCAGGAAAAGTGGAATGTATGCATTCGGATTGGAGAAATCTGGAAGGAAATCAAGTTTCCCAGCCACATTTTCGTGAGTCAAAAGGTTATTCAAACTCCCAATCTCAGGAAGGTCAATGATAAAATAAGCCGCCCCGAAAGAACCTATCATCGCTATGAAAAACTGGAAAAAGTCTGTCAGTAAAACGCCTTTTAAACCTCCAAGAGAGCTATAAACCACAGTGACTATAGATGCAATCAATAAGGTTTGAATAGGGGTAAGGCCAAGCATAACACCACCTATTTTGATAGCGGCAAGTGACACGGTTGCCATGATTACCACGTTAAAGAAAACACCGAGATAGATTGCTCGGAAGGCTCTCAAGAAAGCAGCTCCTTTGCCAGAATAGCGTAATTCATAGAATTCTAAGTCGGTGGTAACTTCAGATCGTCTCCAGAGTTTTGCATAGACAAATACGGTCAACATACCGGTCAGCAAGAATGCCCACCAGGCCCAGTTACCTGCAACACCATTTTTTCTTACAATATCGGTTACCAAGTTTGGGGTATCTGCTGAGAAAGTGGTTGCTACCATGGAAACACCTAATAACCACCAAGGCATATTTCTACCTGAGAGGAAAAATTCTTTGGCAGAGGATCCTGCTTGCTTCGAAGTATAAAGCCCTATCAGAAGGGAAATAATAAAGAAAGCGGCAATGATCGCCCAGTCTATGGCGGTTACGTTCATAATGATTAGTATTTACAAGTTCTTTAAATTTTTTCGAAAATTGCTTTCTACTTAAAAGATAAATTTTGCTAATGTATTTATTTTCTAGCAAACAGGAAAAGGCTTTGTCGAAGATTGCTCAGAATTTTGGCAAGTCGGCATTTAATCGAAATTATATACGCTTCTTCACCTAGAAATTGAATGCTACTAAAAGCCAGCAACTGCATTCTAATATTAAGTAATCTAATCACCAGTTCGATCATTCTTAACCAAAGGCTAATCTCAGATTCATGATGAGGTTAAATCAAAGTGTGTACTTGCGCTTTGATTTTTAACCAATTTAACTTTTATCACATGAAGAAAAGATATTTATCAATCGTGCTTTTTTCAGCACTGGTAGCTTGTAATGAGAGTGACCCCACACCAACTCCAATTACAACTATAGATTTTAGCCAAATTTCCTCTTTGCAAATAGGTGGAGCGGCAGCTGCTGAAATTACGGCGTTTGACCCAGAGACCAATCAGCTCTTCGTAGTAAACAACAGCGAAGATTCGAAGGTGGATGTTGTGGATTTTTCTGATCCACTCAGCCCTGTGATCAGCAGTTCTATTGACGTGACCCAATTTGGCGGAGGAGTGAATAGTGTGGCTGTGAAGGATGGAATGCTTGCTATGGCTGTGGAAGCGGATACCAAAACGAATAATGGTACGGTGATCGTGTACAACACAGGTGATTTGACAACTCCAATTGCACAGGTTACAGTAGGTGCTTTGCCGGATATGGTGACATTCAGCCCAAATGCACGATACATTGTCACTGCCAATGAAGGTGAGCCAAATGACGAATACACGATTGATCCCGTAGGTTCAATATCAGTGATAGATGTGAATTCCAACTTTTCAGTTGTGACGCTTGGTTTTGAAAGCTTCGAAAGTCAGAAGGCAACTTTGATGTCAAATGGCTTTAGAGTTTTCGGGCCAGGTGCGACTTTGGCTCAGGATGTGGAGCCAGAATACGTGGCAATTGATGAAAATTCTGAATTTGCTTGGGTGACTTTGCAGGAAAATAACGGAATGGCCAAGGTGAACTTGAGCACTAAAACCATCACGGATGTTTTTCCTTTTGGATTAAAAGATAATTCCATTGCTGGAAATGAATTGGATGCTAGCGACAGGGATGATGAGGTAAGCCTTAAAAGCTGGCCGTTGCTTTCATATTTCTTGCCAGATGCTTTGGCTAGCTATGCAGTAAATGGTGCAAATTACCTGATCACGGTGAATGAAGGCGATACCAGAGATTATGATGGCTATGCTGAGGAAGAAAGAGTAAAAGATCTGGAGCTTGATCCTGTGGCTTTTCCAGATGCTGAAGAGCTACAAAAGGATGAGAATTTGGGTAGATATACCGTGACCACTAGCGCCGGAGACGAAAATAATGATGGCATATTTGAAGAACTCTATGGCATAGGAGCTAGATCTTTTACAGTTTGGGATGGCAACAGTGGTGCGATGGTGATGGATTACAACAGTTTGGAGAAAGACTTTTTAGCAGTAGCTCCAAATCTATATGATGACGGTAGAGGCGATAATAAAGGAGTAGAACCTGAAGGAGTAACGATCGGGATGATCAATGAAAAAACGTTGGTATTCGTAGGGTTGGAGCGAGTGGATGCTGTAATGGTGTATGAGTTGACTGGAACTTCTTCGTTTACTTTTGTGCAGGTTTTGGAAACAGGCGATGCTCCAGAAGGAGTGTTATTTATTTCCGCGGATGAAAGTCCAAATGGAAAACCCTTATTAGTCGTGAGTTCAGAGGATGATGGGTTTTTGAGAGTTTATCAAAACGATTGATTTTTCTAAAATATTTTCAAAAACCGATCAAACTGATCGGTTTTTTTTGTGCCTTATAATTCTGAATTGAACGTGAAGCTATAGCTTTGGGCCATGAATCAGGAACAGATGGCTGGCATTCTTGCCAATTACAAATTTCATCCTTTTGAAAATTTCCAATTTAAGGCTTTCGGAGCAGGGCTGATCCACGGTACCTATTTGATAGAGTCTGGAGATTCTAAATTTATTTTGCAGGAATTCAACAATGGCGTGTTCCAATTTCCTGAGCGCATTTCGCATAATCAGCGATTGGTGAAATCCCAAGGGAACGATACTTTTTTGCCTTTTCAGCTTCCTTTACCTCTATTGAATTCAAATAATAGGTTGATAACTACGGTGAACGGACGCCTTTTTCGATTATTTAAATTTGTCTCTGGTCAGACGATCCAAGAAATCAGTGCGTTGGATCAAGCCTATTTGGCAGCCAAAGCTTATGGGATTTTTGCAGAATGGGGCAAAGTTGTAGATACAGATCAATTGCAGGAATGTATTCCGGATTTTCACAGATTGGATTTGCGCTTCGCAAAGCTGCAAGAGGTGGCCGCTGGACAAGAAACACTTTCTCAGGAAGATCAAGATGTTCTGGAATTCTACTTGAGTCAAAAGGATCTTATTGAAGCTTACCAAAAGTTCCAATCCATCCTTCCAACCCGTCTTACGCACAACGATACCAAAATCAATAACCTGATCTTTTCACATGACCTACAAAAAGTAGAGGCTTTGGTCGATCTGGACACCCTGATGAGTGGGTATTTGATGTATGATTTTGGTGATTTGGTGCGAACGGTGGCTTGTTCCGAATCCGAGACTAGCCGAAACTGGGAAAGAATCCAGTTAGAAATTCCAGTTTTCGAGCAATTAATCAAAGGCTATTGGGAAGGGGTTAAAACCTTGGCAACAGCTGAGGAAAGCCAGTCGCTCTTGATAGCCGGAGAAGTAATGATTTGCATTATGGGACTTCGCTTTTTCACAGATCACCTACAAGGCAATGTGTATTACAAAGTAGAATATCCACAGCAGAACTTTGATCGTGCCAAGAATCAAATGATTTTGCTGAAAAACACCCAAGCAAGTAAGTCCGAGCTAGAGAAAATCTGGAAGTCAATCACACAATCCTGAAATTGATTTCAGACAATTCCAGTCATTTTTATTGGCAATTGGACTGGGTGGGTTTAATTTGTCCTAACCCAAAAATCAATTTTCCTTGTCCGGTTTTTTTGACACTAAAATAGAATTTCTCAAAGGAGTAGGTCCACAGCGTGCCGCTCTGATCAACAAGGAGTTGAATATTTTCACCTTCGGGGAACTCTTGCAGCATTACCCGTTTCGCTACGAGGATAGAACGAAGTTTTTTAAGATCCGAGAACTGTATTCAGATATGGAATCTGTTCAGATTGTTGCCAAAATCCGAAAACTGGAGCTCATTGGAATGGGTAATAAAAAGCGACTCGTCGCGCATGTAGCTGATGAAACAGGTGAAATGGAAATGACCTGGTTCAAAGGAATTGCTTGGGTTCAAAAGAATATTGCTCCAGGTGCAGCTTATGTTTTTCTGGGGAAACCAGCTCAATTTGGCAGAAAGTGGAGCATAGCACATCCCGAGATGGAGCCGCTTACCTCAGCAAATGAGAAAAGAAATAATTTCCAGCCCGTCTACTCTACCACAGAAAAGCTGAAAGCAAGATTTTTGGATTCCAAAGGGATTTCCAAAATCATGGATCAGTTGGTCCAAGTTTGCTTTCCACATATTCAGGAGACTATTTCTGCGGATATTTTGCAGCAGTACCAGCTCATTGGGAAAAAGGAGGCTATTCGACAAATCCATTTCCCCACAGAGCCTAATCTTCTACAACGGGCTAGAAAGCGATTGAAATTCGAGGAGTTTTTCTACCTACAACTTCGTCTTTTGATGCTAAAATTGACTCGAACTGAAAAGTTTCGAGGTCAGATTTTAAACAATACAGAGCTACTCACAGAGTTTTATACCAATCATATTCCTTTCGAGCTTACCAATGCTCAGAAGCGGGTAATTCGTGAGTCCTACGGAGATATGAAATCGGGTAAGCAGATGAATCGTTTGATTCAAGGTGATGTGGGTAGTGGCAAAACAATGGTTGCTTTTATTTGTGCTTTGATTGCGATCAGTTCGGGCGCCCAAGCTTGTCTGATGGCTCCGACGGAGATTTTGGCTACACAGCATTATGCAGGCTTGAAGGAATTTGCCGATATGATGAGGCTGAAAATTGCTTTGTTGACTGGCTCGACTAAGAAGTCTGCCCGAAAAATAATTCATGATGAATTACTTTCCGGAGAACTCAAAATCCTGATCGGGACGCATGCACTTTTAGAAGATGTGGTTCAGTTTCAAAACTTAGCTTTAGCAATCGTCGATGAGCAACACCGATTTGGCGTAGCTCAGCGGGCGAAACTTTGGGCTAAGAATGAGGCTTTTATTCCTCATGTTCTGGTCATGACCGCGACTCCAATCCCTAGGACGCTGGCGATGACACTTTACGGAGACTTGGATGTATCGGTGATCGATGAGATGCC
This sequence comes from Algoriphagus locisalis, assembly GCF_900116615.1. Lineage (GTDB taxonomy): Bacteria > Bacteroidota > Bacteroidia > Cytophagales > Cyclobacteriaceae > Algoriphagus > Algoriphagus locisalis. Next base: position 613,030 of record NZ_FPBF01000002.1, on the reverse strand, counting down.
GGCAGGGAGAAAGCCTATTCAGACTGTGCATCGCTATGACAAAGACAGACTGAAGGTTTTCGGCTTTATCAATGAAGAAATTAAAAAAGGCAGGCAGGTTTATATCGTCTATCCATTGATCGAAGAGTCTGAAAAGATGGACTTGAAGAATGTAATGGACGGCTTCGAAAGTATTTCCCGTGCTTTTCCTAACTATCCAATCAGCATAGTGAATGGCAGCATGAAAGCAGATGCTAAGGAGTATGAAATGCAGCGCTTCGTGAAAGAGGAAACAAAAATCATGGTTGCGACCACCGTGATCGAAGTGGGAGTGAATGTTCCAAATGCGTCGGTGATGATCATAGAGAATGCTGAGCGCTTTGGGTTGTCTCAGCTGCATCAGCTGCGTGGCAGAGTGGGAAGAGGCGCTGAGCAGAGTTATTGCATCCTAATGAGCAAGTATGAGCTTTCTAAGGACTCGCGGGTGCGATTGGAGACGATGGTTCGCACCAATGATGGTTTTGAGATTGCCGATGTGGATTTGCGATTGCGTGGTCCTGGGGATCTGATGGGAACCCAGCAAAGTGGAATCACGGATTTATTAATTGCTGACCTGAGTAAGGATGCGCCGATTTTGACTTTGGCTAGGGATGCAGCACAGCAACTTTTAGCAAATGATCCGGAATTGCTTCAGCCGGAAAATGCGCCAATTCTCCGACAGATCAAGCAACAGAAGAACACTGCTGTAAATTGGAGTAGGATTTCCTGATCTGAAAGCTAAGCGACATTCTTTTCTTCGAAGTGCTTAATGTGATTCAGTTCTTTTTCTTTTTGAGCTGCTTCTTCTTCGATATCATAGTCGTTTTGTAGGCCAAGCCAGAATTTAGCTGAGTTTCCAAAATATTTACTCAGTCTGAGAGCTGTATCTGCAGTAATCCTACGATTTCCTTTAATAATCTCTGAAATTCTAGTTTGAGGGATATTAAGGTCTTTAGATAATCGATACGCAGTGATATTTAGAGGCACTAAAAACTCCAAATTCAAAACTTCTCCCGGATGTATGTTTGCTAATTTTTCCATTTTGTTAATGATAATCTACTATTTCTACCTGTGTTGAGTTTCCGTTTTCCCACTTGAAAATTATTCGCCATTGAATTTTAATTCGAATACTATAATAACCAGCGAAATTTCCTGCTAGTTTTTCTAATCGATTGGACGGAGGTATAAGCAAATCTCCAATCTCTTGCGAGTTATTCAGCATTCTTAACTTTCTTCGACCGGTTTGCTGAATGTCTGGAGGTAATTTTTTCACTCTGATACCATTCCAAATCTTTTCAGTTTCCTTTGATCCAAATGATAGAATCATATGAGTTCAATCTACTAACGCGAGAAGTTAGTAAAAGTTAAGGGGATTCTGAAATGCGTCTATTTCTTTCTAGAAAACAATCCTCCTATCCTCCTGAAAATCTGTTTCTCTTTTTCCCAGAAGAATTTAAACTGGCCGAAAATGAAGCCATAAATAAGCAGGAAGATCTGATAGAGCGGTAGAACTAAAAGTAAATAAAGAATCGTGTTGACAAATCCGCCTTTCTCTACACCGAAGAAGTCAAGAATAGGATTCTTAATAAAAAGAATGGTAAATCCGGTGCAGGCAAAAACCACCAAAACCAATACAACCTGAAGCAGGCTATCTAATTTCCATTTGGTTTGTAGGCGTTGAAGAAAGCCTGGTTTATCGTTTTCCGCTGACATCCCTCAAAAGTACTAAGAATGAGTCTAAATAAAATAGCCGACGCTAGGCCGGCTATGTATTTTACCAAGTAAACAGGTCTTGATTTAGACTTTGCAGTGCTTCCTTTTTGAATTTGGAATCTACCAAAACGGAAACGTTATGGCGACTTCCCCCGAAGGATACCATACGCACAGGATATTCTATGAGCGAATCAATCACGGATTGGATCGCTCCTTTGCTTTCGGAAACCATATTTCCAACGATACAAATAATCGTCTGATCTCTATCCACTTCTACACTACAGAATGTTCCAAGCTCTTCCAAAATATGTTCCAAATGACTTAAATCGTCAATTGTCACTGATACTGCCACTTCTGAAGTGGTAATCATATCGATCGGAGTTTTATATTTTTCGAAAATCTCAAACACCTTTCTCAAAAATCCATAAGCCAACAGCATGCGGCTGGATTTAATTTTGATTGCAGTGATCCCGTCTTTGGCAGCGATTGCTTTTACACCAACCGAATCCACTTCAGCTTTTATCAGCGTTCCATGAGCTTCAGGCTGCATGGTATTCAGCAATTTCACTGGTACGTTAAATTGCTGGGCTGGCCAGATAGATGCTGGGTGAAGGATTTTCGCTCCGAAGTAAGCAAGCTCGGCTGCTTCGTCAAAAGACATTTCTGCAATTGGACGTGTCTTATCCACGATACGAGGATCATTATTATGCATGCCGTCAATATCAGTCCATATCTCGCAAGCCGTAGCTTGGATTGCTGCTGCAACAAGTGAAGCCGTGTAATCAGATCCGCCACGTTTCAGGTTATCAACTTCATTCAGGTGGTTTTTGCAGATAAAACCCTGAGTGATAAAAATAGTGTCGTCAGGATGCTGGGAAAGAATTGCTTTAAGTTTATCAGAGATTTTCTGAAGTTCCGGCTCAGAATTCTCATCAATACTCATGAAATCCAAGGCAGAAAGGAATACCGCAGGGATCTCCAACTCCTCCAAAAGGGTATGAAATAGCTTGGTAGAAAGTAATTCTCCCTGAGCAAGAATATCGCGGTTAATAGCCTCGTTGAAAGAGATTCTCAAAAGTATATTCAAAAACTCAAAGTGCTCTTTGATGATCTCTTGAGCCTTTTCTCTTGCTGCTTCAGTCTTTACCAATTTTGGGTAAAAGTCATTGTAATGCGCATGAAGCTCATCGATTCTAGACTTTGCCAAAACTTTATCTGCAGCTGCTAGGGCTTCTCCAATGCTTACCAATGAATTGGTGGTACCGGAAAGAGCAGAAAGAACTACGACTTTTGATTCATCACCGCGGGTGATTAGGTCTTTTACCTGGTGCATGCGTTCTGGACGGCCCACGGATGTGCCTCCAAATTTCATGATTTTCATACTGTTGAAGATTATAGGTTAATAGGTTTTTGTCTTAGAATCCAAGCATTTTCACAGCTGTAATTGCTGCTTCGTCGCCTTTATTACCATGTTTTCCTCCAGCGCGATCCATGGCTTGCTGCTGAGTATTTGGGGTCAATACTCCAAAAATCACCGGCTTATTATATTTCAAGGCCACATTTGTAATCCCATGCGCCACCGCATCACAGATGAAATCAAAGTGCTTGGTTTCACCTTGGATGACACATCCTAAACAGATTACTGCGTCAATGCTTTCTTCTTGGGCTAGCCATTGAGCAGCAAGGGTTAGTTCAAATGATCCAGGAACATTCTTGCGAATGATGTTTTCTTTTTTTGCACCGTTTTCAATAAGTGTCTGGTATGCACCAGAATAAAGTGCTTCTGTCACGTCTTCATTCCATTCGGATACGATGATCCCAAAGGTTTTACCACTGATATCCTGAACGTTTTTAGAGGAATGTGCACTTAGGCTTTTAAGAGAAGTTGCCATATAGGATTGCTTTTAAAGTTTTTATTAGAGAACCAAGAATCAAGAGTCAGGATTTTTAGTATCAAGTATCAAGTATCAAGTATCAAGTATCAAGAGCCAAGGGGCTAGAAATAAGAACCAAGAATTTTAAACTGATAAATTTAGGTTAGGCTGCTGTTCGTTTTGGCAGTTTTTAGATCTGAGTAAAACAAAAAAAGAGTAAGACCGCAGGGCCTTACTCTTCTTAGTATGCTATATAAAAAGCATTACTTAGAGGCAAGACCTTCTAAGCGAGCTTTATGTTTTCGTGCAGCAGAAAATTCGAATGACTCGAAGTACTTTTCTTCGATCTCAGTATAGGCAGCGATTGCTTCAGGAATATTGCCGGCAGCTTCTTGAGCGATAGCAAGTTTGGTCAAATACTTGGGTGTGAAAAACTTGTTCTCATCATAGTCAGCCGCTTTTTTATAGTTGGCTATCGCCTGATCAGTATTACCAAGCTCCATGTTTGCATCACCGATTAGGGAATAAGCTTTTGCTTGTACCAAGAAGTCATCAGCTGAGAATTGCTCCAATTCACTGATTGCTTCTTCGTATTTTCTTTCAGAAAGGTAGATTGAACCAATGTAGAAATGCGCAAGATTTGCAGCATCAGTTCTTGGGTACTCATCTACGATATTAAGAAGTCCTGCATTGATACCGTCACCATTCAAAGCTAGTTGAACGCTGTCTTGCTCGTAGAAATACACCGCTTGGAACATTTCCTTCTGCGCTTCTTCATTTTGGTTTTGGTTATTGATTTGGAAAAATAAAATCCCTCCGATCAAAACCACTGCTGCGATTAATACTCCAGCTAGTACCTTACTATTCTGCTTTAAAAAAGTCTCACCTCTACTTAATCTAGATGCTATTTCGGAAGGATCTTCCAAAAGATCATTGTGATGCTCAGGGTGTACTCTTTTAGTTTGTTTCGTTGCCATGCTACTCAAATTTCAGCCGCAAATATACGGTTTTTATAATTTCTACAAAGCCCAATAAAAAAGCCATGAAAGCTTTCTGTCTTCATGGCTTTTAAGAGGTTATGTATTTGTTGATTTATTCCATCACAAAAGGATAGTCTTCCTGGATGTAAACATCCTTGAAAGCATCCTGTCCGTCAGGCCAAGGGGATTCTTCTGCAAATTTCACCGCATCGGTTACCTTTTGTTTTACGCCTTTTATGATTTCCTCAATCTCTTCTTCGCTGAGAATATTATTTTCCTTGATGGTTGCCAAAACCTGTTCTACCGGGTCACGCTGCTTGTATTCTTCCACTTCCTCCTTGGTTCTGTACTTCTGAGGATCGGACATGGAGTGTCCTTTGTAGCGGTAAGTTCTCATCTCAAGCAAAGTCGGGCCATCGCCTCGTCTTGCTCTGTCAGCAGCCTCAGCTACAGCTTCGTGAACGGCTTCCACATTCATCCCGTCCACTGCAAATGATGGCATGTCATAAGATTCTCCCAAAGTAGAAAGGTCTTCCACGTTAGAGGATCTCTTTACAGCAGTACCCATTGCATAGCCATTGTTTTCAATGACGAAGATCACAGGAGTCTTGTAAAGCATGGCCAAGTTTAACGCTTCATGAAAAGCTCCCTGACGAACAGCACCATCACCCATATAGCAAATTGCCAGGTTTTTGGTTCCTTTATATTTTTCGGCGAAGCCCATTCCAAGACCCATAGGAATTTGTGCTCCTACGATTCCGTGGCCTCCCATAAAGTTTTTCTCTTTGTCGAAAATGTGCATAGAACCACCTTTTCCTTTGGTAGTACCCGTAGCTTTACCGAAAAGCTCGGCCATAACAGCTCCTGGATCAGTACCCAATCCAAGTGGATGCGCATGACAACGATAAGCGGTAATCCACTTGTCGTCTTTGGTCAATGCTGAAATAGCTCCGGAAGCGCAAGCTTCCTGACCGATATATAAATGACAGAATCCTCTGATTTTTTGCTGACCGTAAAGTTGTCCAGCTTTCTCCTCGAACCTCCTCATTAAGAGCATGCTCTCGTACCAAAAGGTGTAGGTTTCCTTCGAATATTTTACTTTGGACTTCGTTGCTGCAGTTTTCTTTGCCATATCGTAATGATGAAAATATGCTAATTTTAGGATCCAAATATAATCAACCCGCCCTAAATAACAGGCTCCCTTCGAAATAATTACCCAATCTCATGCACCTGAAGTCTCTCGAACTCTTACAATTTAAAAATCACGAGAAGACCCGACTCCAATTTTCCCGTGAGATCAATTGCTTTGTAGGCTTGAATGGGAGCGGGAAAACCAATGTGCTGGATGGGATTCATTACCTGTCTTTGACCAAAAGCGCTGTGCAATCCAGCGATAGTCTTAACGTGCAGCACGAGAAAGATTTCTTTGCGATTAAAGGTCAATTTGAGCTTGCTGAGGAAAAGCAGCTTGAGGTGAGATGTACCGTAGAACTGGGGAAAAAGAAGCAGATCTACCAAAATGGAAAGGCACTGGCGAAAACTTCCGAGCATGTTGGACTGATTCCCTTGGTCTTAATTGCGCCGGATGATACAGAGCTGATCAAAGGAGGATCAGACGGAAGAAGAAAGTTTTTTGATGGACTGATTTCTCAGCTCGATCATGCATACTTGGATCAATTGATTCGATATCATCATTACCTAAAACAGCGGAATGCTTTACTGAAGAAGTTTGCCGAAACTGGAAGACGTGATCTGACCCTTTTGGATAGTTATGATTCTGAGTTAATCGAGCTTAGTATCGTCCTATCAGCAAGAAGAAATGAGCTTTTGACTGAGATGGCGCCTTTACTGCAAAGCCACTATTCAGAAATTTCCCAAGGTCAGGAATTGGTTAGCGTGATTTATGAGACTGAAGCTTTGCGAGCGGACTTTGAAGAGTATTTCAAAAGCCTTCGGAGAAAAGATATGATCACCAAAAATAGTAATGCAGGAATCCACAAAGATGATTTTGGATTTATGATCGGTGAGCATCCGATTCGGAAGATTGGTAGCCAGGGACAGCAAAAATCCTATATTATTTCTCTGAAATTGGCTCAATTTCAGATTTTCGAGAAGGAAAAAGGAGAAAAGCCAATTCTCTTACTGGATGACATTTTTGATAAGCTAGATGATCTAAGAATTGCTCAAATGATGCAGCTAATATCCCAGCATACCTTTGGGCAGATTTTTTTGACCGATGCGAGACCGGAGAGGTCAAAGAAGATACTTTCAAAGTTGGACTCTGAGGTAGTTTTCTTTTCGTTGGAGGATGGTGTTGTCAATACAAAGCCATAAAAAAAGGAGCCGAAGCTCCTTTATCTTATTTCCATAGATCAGCCGGATATTCACCGGCATCATGTAATTTTTTCAGTGAATCTATCACCACAGGTTTATCTTCTGTGTAGGTGACGCCAAACCAAGTCTTACCACCTTCCAAAATATCAAAGGCTGCTTCATCAGCTTTGATCAGGTTGTTGGCAACGGTTGGGATGTAGAATTCCGATTTTAGATTATCGAGGTTAGCTGGAAGAAAGTCATTCCACATTTTCTCAATATCAGCAAAAACAGCTGGGTGAAAACCCCAAAAGTTCATGCTTACTGGAGTTCCTTCAGTGATTTCTAAAGTTTCTCCTTCCCCTTTGCTTACTATTTTATCTCCTTCACGAGCGATAGAAGTTCTCTCTACCATGCCTGTCAGATGCCCCTTCTCATTGGTTTCGCAGACCCCACGGCTTACGGTACCATTTTCTGAAAGAACATTTTGTATTGCATAGCCTACCATCGCGTGCAGGTCTGATTTTACCTCAGTTGTGAGGAATTTGCCGATAGCTTCAAAAGCTTCTTTTCCGTAGAAATCATCTGCATTGATGACAGCGAAAGGCTCTTTTATTACGTCTTTCGCACAAAGCATTGCATGAGCCGTCCCAAAGGGTTTCTTACGATCGGCTTGCTTCAATTCTGCAGGTACAAAACTATCAAGGGACTGAATTACAAAGTCAACTTCAATCTTGCCCTCAAGTTTTGGAAGAAATTTTTCTTTGGCGACTTCGAGGATTTCTTCGCGGACGATGAATACAACTTTGCCAAATCCAGCTCTAATCGCATCAAAAATTGAATATTCAAGGATAGTCTCTCCATTAGGGCCAAATCCATCGATTTGCTTATTTCCGCCATAGCGGCTCCCCATTCCTGCAGCAAGTAATAAAAGTGTTGGTTTCTGGTTCATAGTAGGTTTTATAAATCGAAGGCAAAAATAAGTGTTTATGTTAGGAGGGCAAGGGAATGTACCTCTTTCAAGAAATTCACTCGGTTTTGATTTAAACTTGAATTTGAGGGTTTGCTATTTTATGGATCAGTTATAGGCTTTCATTTCTTCCATAAATAAAGAATACTAGGTGTCTCATTTCAGAATTGGGTAAAAAATTACCCATAATATGAATTAATTTAATTTTCTGTTTAGTTTTATGCCATTAATTCAAAAAACCATTAAACCCATTGAAAAAATGAAAAAAATTGAAGCGATTATCAGGACTTCCCGCTTTGACCAGATCCACACCTGTGTGGCTGCTCTTGGAGTGAAGTTTCTCACCTTTTATGAGGTGAAAGGTATGGGCTTGGAGCATGCCAGGCTTGAAATGTACCGTGGCGTTCCTTATGAGCCGGCATATATTCCTAGAACCAAAATTGAAATCGTCACGGTAGAGGAATTGGTGGAGCCTGTGATCAACTGTATCCTCACTGAGGGTAAAACTGGTCAGGTAGGAGACGGAAAGATCTTCGTCTATGATGTGCTGGAAGCTTATCGAATCAGAAACAGCGATACTGGCGAGCAGGCACTTTAATTTTACTCATTTATCCACCGAACCTATTTTATCAAATGCAAGACTTATTTACCGTCAATAACTTATGGATGATGATTGCCACTACCATGGTTTTCCTCATGCACTTGGGCTTTGCCAGCTTAGAAGCTGGTTTGACTCGCTCAAAAAATACCGTTAACATCCTATTCAAAAATACTATTATTCCTGCCATCGGGCTTTTGACTTACGCTTTTGTCGGATTTAACCTGATGTACCCAGGAGCAGAATATGCTGGCTCCTTCTTCGGGTTTGCAGGTTTTGGACTTACGCTTCCGGAAGGTTGGGACACGAGCAATTATAACGCTGGCTATACCTACTTTACCGATTTTATTTTCCAGGCCATGTTTGCAGCTACAGCAGCTACTATAGTATCTGGAGCTGTTGCTGAGCGAGTAAAGCTTGGGCCATTTATCTTTTTCTCCTTTCTATATGTAGGGATTTGCTATCCTATCGTAGGGATGTGGAAATGGGGTGGTGGATTCCTAAATACACTTGAGACACCTTTTTATGATTTTGCAGGATCTACGATTGTCCATTCAGTGGGTGGATGGGGAGCGCTGATTGGCGCTGCACTTTTAGGCCCTAGAATAGGCAAATATACTTCCAGAGGAATGACTGCGATTCCTGGCCATAACATTCCACTGGCTACACTTGGCGTGTTCTTGCTGTGGTTCGGATGGTTTGGATTCAATGGCGGATCAGTATTAAGTGCAGATCCGGGATTGGTTTCCAAAGTGTTTGTGACTACGAGTTTGGCTGCTGCCGCAGGAGCTTTCGGAGCATTGATAGTTTCTTATTTGATGTTTAAGACCTACGATATCACCATGGTATTGAATGGTATTTTGGCTGGCCTGGTAGGTATTACTGCTGGAGCTGACCAAATGGGGGTTAATTCTTCAATTATCATCGGACTGATTGGTGGAGGTTTGATTGTGCTAGCTGTAGTCTTCTTTGACAAGATCAAAGTTGATGATCCTGTGGGTGCGATTTCAGTTCACCTAGTTGGTGGAATTTGGGGTACATTAGCCGTAGGCATATTTGGGGATTTGGCTAGCGTAAGCCAGTTTTTCTCCCAATTGATAGGAGTAGCTGCCGTTGGTGTGTTCTGTGTGATTTTTGCTGGTGTGATTTTCTTTGTGATGAAAAAGACCGTTGGCATCCGAGTAGATGAAGCAGAAGAAACTGAAGGTTTGGATATCAATGAGCACAGCATGCGTGCTTATCCTGACTTTGCTACAAAAGATTAAAAAAATACCAACTACCATATATGAAAAAGCCCCGGTCCAAAAATGGTCGGGGCTTTCTTTTAAAATGCTGGTTCGAAATACCGATTGAGAATTACCTGATGCACTTTGCCAAACATCTGGTAGCACCAATCTTTGAATTCCTGAATTTCAGTGGGTGAAATTAATCTTAATCCCTTTCTCAGCTCACGTTCAAACAAATACTTGGAAAAGCTGACCTTTTGTAAGATAGTCTTCACATATTCGATCATAGTCTAAAGAGTTTAAGGTTTTAACTGATTTTAAGTTTCAATACGGAGGCATTTCTCTAGATGTTGCGTTATTTTAGAAATCAAAGAGTAGAATATTCCCTATTTTCGCAATCATGATTAAAACGCTTGTCCGATTCATTTTCGTATGTAGCTTTTTCCTAGTTACAGGAATGGCTAAAGCTCAGGAAGTTCAAATTGAGCTTGGACCTGCTGAGATCGGGTTGAATGAAACTTTCACTATCAAAGTAACCCTCAGCAACGAAAAAATCAAATCTTACGATCAGTTTCCAGATATCCCGAGTTTCCAAAAGCAGGGAATTTCCCAATCCTCGTCTATGAACCTCATCAACGGGCAGATGAGTAGCTCAAATAGTATCATTCAATATTACAAACCAAGCAGAAAAGGTGATTTCACGCTGCCTTCTTTCGAGCTCACGATCAATGGCCAGGCCTATTCTTCACCAGGAAAAAAAATAGCTGTTGGTGATGCTACAAGTTCCAATACTAGCCGAGGATCAGCTACAGATCCATTTGCCGATTTTTTTGGGAGATCAGCTGTAGAAGATCCAGAATATGTGGAGCTAGAGGATGATGCTTTTTTCTCGGTTTCTGTGGATAAAGAGGAGGTTTATCAAGGAGAGGGAGTTAATGTGAGTCTGGCTTTTTACATGTCTGAATCCAATCAGGCCCCTTTTAATTTTCACGAGCCAGGCAGGCAGCTGGATGATATTTTGAAGAAAATCAAGCCTACCAATGCCTGGGAAGAAAACTTCAATATCAGTAATATAGATCCTGAGCAGGTGACTATTAATGGTAAAAGGTGGACAAAGTTTAAGGTGTATGAGGCTACTTTTTTTCCTTTTTCCGAAGGAGAAATTACTATCCCACGAATTCCTTGGGAGATGATCAAATACAAAATTGCCAAGAACCCGACTTTCTTTGGAGCAAACAGACAAGAGGATTTCAAAACCTTTTATTCCAATCCAAAGACGATCAAGGTCAAGCCTCTACCTCCTCATCCGCTCAAAAATGAGGTTAGCGTAGGCCAATTTCAGCTAAGAGAAAACATTACAAACATAGAAGTAGAGACTGGACAGGGCTTTGATTATAATTTTGGCGTAAGCGGAGTTGGGAATATCAATGCGGTGTCTGCGCCAAAAAGAATACCTACAGCGAATTTGAATACGTATGATCCTAATGTCCGCCAGCAGATAAATCGTGGCTACGGACGGGTTTCCGGTATTAAGGAATTCAATTACTACATCACGATAAATGAGGCAGGAGCTGTAGATCTATCGAAGAATTTCGAATGGGTTTATTTTGACCCAGAGCGTGCTGTGTATGATACATTAAGACCTGAAGCTAAAATCACAGTGGTTGGTGAGAGTAAAGTCAATCAGGCGATTTCTAGTCAGCGATTAGGTGGACTTTATGATCGCATTTCCACCGAAGACAACAGGTTTTTAAACGAGAAATATAAATACTATTTTACGGTCGCAATCAACGTTTTCCTGCTGATAGCAGTAGCATTGTTGGCTATTTTGATAATTAGAAAGAGATAATGGGCAATTCATTTGGGAAGCTATTCAAGATCACCACTTTCGGTGAATCACATGGACTAGCTTTAGGGGTAATCATCGAAGGCTGCCCGGCAGGACTGAAAATAGACGAAGCGAAACTCATTGCAGAGATGCAAAGAAGGAAGCCTGGTCAATCTAAAATTACCACTCAACGCAAGGAAGAAGACGAGTTTGAGATCAAGTCCGGAGTTTTTGAAGGTGTCACTACCGGAACTCCTATTGGGATTGTCATCAATAACTCAGATCAAAAAAGTAAGGATTACTCTCATATATCAGATAAATTTCGCCCTTCTCACGCTGACTTCACCTACTTTGAGAAGTACGGATTGAGAGACTACAGAGGTGGAGGTAGAAGTTCTGCAAGGGAAACTGCGGCTCGTGTTGTTGCGGGAGCTATCGCAAAACAGCTTTTGGAAACAAAGGGAATCTCAATTCAGGCTTATGTGTCCCAGGTTGGAGAGTTGAAGTTGGAGAAAAGTCATGAAGAGCTTGACTTAGCAAAAGCAGAGGAGAATATCGTAAGATGTCCAGATCCTGCAGTTGCAGAGGAAATGATCGAACTGATCGATTCGGTGCGAAAAGATCGGGATACCATTGGCGGAGTGGTGAGCTGTGTGATCCAGAATACACCCGTTGGAATCGGTGAACCTGTATTTGACAGACTTCACGCTGAGCTGGGTAAAGCCATGCTAAGCATCAATGCTGTCAAAGGCTTCGAATATGGAAGTGGATTCGAGGGTGTGAAAATGCGTGGATCTGCCCACAATGATGTTTTTTTCCAGGAAGGAGAAAAAGTAAGAACGAAAACCAACCATTCTGGAGGAATTCAAGGTGGTATTTCGAATGGTGAGGATATCTATTTCAATGTGGCATTTAAGCCAGTGGCTACGATCATGACGGATCAGGATTCTCTTAACGAAGCCGGTGAAGCAGTGGTAGTTTCCGGTAAAGGGCGTCATGACCCTTGCGTAGTGCCTAGAGCTGTACCGATTGTGGAAGCAATGGCCGCTTTAGTCATAGCTGATTATATTTTGTTAGCAAAAACCAATAAACTGCAAGACTTCTAACCCAGATATATATGTTTAAAAAGATACCCTTACATACCCAAATTATCATCGGACTTGTTCTGGGGTTGATTTTTGGCTTAGTGGTTATTAAAACTGCAATTCCCAATTCTTTTACATTAGATTATATCAAACCATTTGGGACCATTTTTATCAATGGTCTAAAGATGATTGCAGTGCCACTCGTGTTGGCATCTTTGATCGTTGGTGTTTCCAATCTTGGTGATATTTCCAAATTGAGTAGGATAGGCGGGAAAACTATCGGCACCTATCTAGTCACCACTGTTCTTGCAGTGACAATTGGCCTTGTGTTGGTGAATGTTTTCAAACCAGGCAAAAGTCTTCCTCCTGAAACGAGGGAGAATCTAATGAGTTTGTATGAAGGTGACGCTGGCTCCAGAGTAGGTCAAGCGGCAGAATTGCAAAAGCAAAGTCCTTTGCAACCATTGGTCGATATCGTTCCTGATAACGTTTTCAGAGCCACGACAGATAATGCGGCCATGCTGCAAGTTGTGTTTTTTGCAATACTTGTTGGGATAGCATTATTGCAAATCCCCAAGGGTAAAGCTGCTCCTGTGATCGCATTTTTCGATGGGATGAATGATGTGATAATCCAGATCGTGAATTACATCATGATGATTGCACCTTTTGGTGTTTTTGCTTTGATGGCATCCTTGATTGTAGAGATAGCAGGAGAAAACCCTGATTCCGCAGTGCAATTATTGATGGCCTTATTGAAATACAGTTTAGTTGTTTTGGGAGGGCTCTTCACCATGATTTTAGTCGTCTATCCATTGATTTTGATGGCGTTCACAAAAGTGAAATACAAGGATTTCTTCAAAGCAATCAGACCAGCTCAATTGCTGGCTTTTTCTACCAGTTCAAGTTCTGCTACCCTTCCTGTTACGATGAAGCAAGTGGAGGAAGAGTTAGGAGTCTCAGAGGAGGTTTCCAGTTTCGTTCTGCCTTTAGGAGCAACGGTGAATATGGATGGAACCAGCCTTTATCAAGGTGTGGCAGCGGTATTTATAGCGCAGGCATTGGGTATGGAATTGACTTTGACGCAGCAGTTGATGATTGTTTTAACCGCTACGCTAGCTTCAATCGGATCTGCAGGAGTTCCTGGAGCTGGATTGATTATGTTGATTATTGTTCTGGAGTCGATTGGTGTTCCAGCCGCTGGTATTGCATTGATTATCGCTCCAGATCGTATTTTGGATATGTTCCGAACTGTGGTCAATGTCACTGGTGATGCGACTGTTTGTACGATTGTAGCGAGTACAGAGGGGGAATTACCAGATGGATTGATTAGAAAATCTAATCCGTTGACACCGAATGAGTAAGTAGATCTAAATTGAGGGTGAAATATGCATAAACAACGTATTTACATTGACACCTCAATAGTAGGCGGTTACTTTGATGAAGAATTTAAAGATGTCACTAGGTCCTTTTTCAGAATGTTTGAAGAGGGAGAAGTTAGTTTTGTTATCTCGGATCTTGTATTGCTTGAATTATTAAATGCTCCTGATAGAGTAAAGCATTTACTTTCTTCTTTTGGTAAAGACGTTTTTGAGAAAGTTGAATTAACACGGGAGGCGGTTGATTTGGCAGATGCTTACATAAGCGAAAAAGTAGTTGGAAAAACGAGTCTTGAGGACTGTAGGCATATTGCTCTCGCAACTATTCACAAAGTTGATGTGTTGGCAAGTTGGACCTTTAAACATATTGTTAATCTTCAAAGGATAAATGGTTATAACTCAGTAAATCTTAAATTGGGTTATCCCGTTATTGAAATTAGAAGTCCCAAAGATTTGATTAGCTATGAAGACTAATAAGGAAAAAAAAATTCGATGCAGTTAAAATGATGCGTCAAGCAAGAGAGAAAATTTCTGAGGAAACCTTAAATATGAATTTTGAACAGTTAAAAGAATATATAGCTCAGAAACTTTTAAAAGACACTATTGAGATACCGACAAAGTAACACCATGTGAAAATGGTCCCGACAGCTCTGACGGGGCCATTTTTTGGTTATATATTATTCTATAATTGAAAAATCCGAAATGATTTTGTCATCGAGGGAAATTAGTTTCTATTAGGTATAAAATCACTTTATCAATTTCATTCATTTATTATTTAACTTAACAGCATGGAAACTATTGTAATAGAAGTCGAAAGTAGCGAAAGATCTAAGGAAATAAAGACTGCTTTAAAGGCTCTGAATATTAAGTTCTTTGCTTCTGATGGTGGTGAGGAATCAAAAATAATTGCAGAAAGTGTGGCGCAGGGTTACAAAGAAATGCTTGATGTGAAAGCGGGTAAGCTTAATGCTAAAGATGCTAGAGACTTAATTGACTAGCAGTGGCTTATAAAGTCAAATCTGTACCTGAATTCGAAAAGGAGCTTAAAAAGCTATTTAAGAAGTATTATTCGCTTAAATCAGAATACCTTAAGTTGGTAGAAAAACTTGAAGTTAATCCTACAGAAGGCATTCCACTTTTTAAAAATTGTTATAAATCTGGTTGTCGATTGCTTCAAAAGGGAAAGGGAAGTCTGGAGGCGCAAGAGTGATAACCAATTTTGCTATTACTGAGGATACGGTTTATTTGCTTTCCATTTATGATAAATCTGACCAAGAAAATATTACTGATGCTTATATTAGAGCACTACTAAATGACCTCGATCAATAAGATTTTTATTGCTTGTTATGATAAAAAAATGGTCCCGACAGCTCTGACGGGACCATTTTTATTTTTATTAATGAATGATTTTTACTTCAAACTCCCCGTCATTTCTTCAGGCTTCACCCACTCAGTAAATTGCTCTGAAGTCAATAGGTTAAGTGCAATTGCTGCTTCTCTTAAGCTTGATCCTTCCTTATGTGCTTTCTTGGCAATCGCAGCAGCATTTTCATAGCCAATGTGTGGATTCAAAGCAGTCACTAGCATCAGTGAATTCTCCAAATGTCTCTGGATCATCGCCGTATTTGGCTCGATTCCAACTGCACAATGGTCGTTGAACGATACACATGCATCGCCGATAAGTCTGGCGGAAGTAAGGAAATTAGAAGCGATCAATGGCTTGAATACGTTCAATTCAAAGTGACCATTTGATCCGCCTATTGAAACAGCCACATCATTCCCCATTACCTGAGCAGCAACCATCGTCAAGGCTTCCACTTGTGTTGGATTTACTTTGCCTGGCATAATAGAAGACCCTGGCTCATTTTCAGGAATCAAAATCTCTCCTATTCCAGATCTTGGACCGGAAGAAAGCATTCTCACGTCATTTGCAATTTTCATCAGAGAAACTGCCAATTGCTTCAAAGCTCCATGAGATTCCACCATGGCATCGTGAGCAGCAAGTGCTTCAAATTTATTTTCAGCTGTCACGAATGGCTGTCCAGAAAGCTCAGCGATTTTCTTTGCAACTAGCTCAGAATATCCTCTTGGAGTATTAAGACCAGTTCCTACAGCTGTTCCTCCCAATGCTAATTCAGAAAGGTGCGATAAGGTGTTTTTCAAAGCTTTTAAGCCATGATTTAACTGGGCTACATATCCACTAAACTCCTGACCTAAGGTAAGAGGAGTAGCATCCATGAAGTGTGTACGGCCGATTTTCACTACATCTTTGAAAGCTTCAGCTTTTTGGGCAAGCGTATCTCTAAGTTTCTCAACTCCAGGAATCGTAGTTTCCATCACCATTTTGTAAGCAGCGATGTGCATAGCAGTAGGATAGGTGTCATTGGAAGACTGAGACTTGTTTACATCGTCATTAGGATGGATTTTCTTTTTGGCATCTTCCAAAGAACCACCAAGAAGCACATGCGCGCGGTAGGCGATTACTTCATTAGAATTCATGTTGGACTGCGTACCAGAGCCTGTCTGCCAGATGACCAAAGGAAATTGATCGTCGTGCTTCCCTTCCAGGATTTCATCACAAACGGTGCTGATAATATCAGCCTTTTCCTGATCCAAAACGCCAAGTTCAGCATTGGTCTGAGCAGCCGCTTTTTTCAAAATCGCAAAAGCTTTAGTGATTTCAATCGGCATGCGGTTTTTCTCGCCACCGATTTTGAAATTGTTAATGGATCTTTGGGTCTGTGCGCCCCAGTATTTGTCAGCAGGCACCTCTACAGGCCCCATGGTGTCTTTTTCTATGCGGATGCTCATATTGTATGTTTTATTGATTCTTTTTTTGCGGGGCTAAATTAACCCCAAAAGCCATTTTTCCCTAAAAATAGAATGGCTAATCCTTCATCTGGAAATTGATCAGCTGGTGAAAGACTTTGCGCGAAGCGCTCACCTGCCGATTGAAGAAATACATTGCTACGATATAATTTACCAAACCTAGTGCGAAGCAGATGGCGGCATAGCCATAATTAGGAAGGGCAAAACAATAATATCCGGTAAAGGAAAGTAATATGACAGACCAGAATGCGATGAAAAAAAGCGCGCCAGGAAACAGGCGGTAGTTGATGAAGAGAATACATCCGCGCTGCGTAGTTTCGATCTTCCCCAAAATCAAAGGTAGAAATGTGTCTGCCCTGTCCACAACTTTGGATATTCTGAATCCATTCTGTCCCACCAATCCATTGAAAAGTACATCTTTCTTGGCTTGAGTTCTCGGATTCAGGTAATTGACTTCCCTTGTCACACGATTCAAGTGGCTTAGCACCTCTTCTTTGGAAAGAGCACTGACTAAGGTTTCGCTATCGTATGGCAGGAGGTTCAAGGTTTTTATTTGACGGCAATGCAGGATATTTCTACATTGACATTTTTAGGGAGTTTACTTACTTCTACGGTTTCACGCGCAGGAGGATTTGATTTGAAGTACTGTCCATAGGCTTCATTGATCGTGCCAAATTCATCCATGTTTTTTATAAAAATGCTGCACTTCACAATGTCATGAAATGTGAAATCAGCAGCTCTAAGTACTGCTTCCAGGTTTTTCATCACCGCATGAGTTTCCTCGGTGATATTCTCATTGATCAATTCTCCTGTCTCAGCGTCAAGTGCGATTTGTCCGGACACGTAAAGCGAGTTACCAGCCAAAACAGCTTGAGAATATGGCCCTATCGGCGCCGGAGCTTCACTTGTGAATATGATTTTGTTCATTGGATTCTTATTTTTCTTTCTGTCACGTCCTGATTTTACTTTTCACTTTTTACCTTTTACTTCTTACCACTTACAAATTTTACTTTGATTTCGCTTCATTCCAATACACATCCATCTCCGCTAAAGTCATTTCACTCAAAGTTTTTCCAGAATTCTTTGCCGCAGATTCCAAATACTGAAACCGCTTGATGAATTTTTTATTTGTTCGTTCCAAAGCTTCCTCTGGATTGATGTCGATAAATCTGGCATAATTAATCAAGGAAAATAAAAGGTCGCCGAATTCTCCACTGGCTTTTTCGGGATCGATTTCCCTTTCGTCTGCCACATTGAATTCTTCTTTGAACTCCTGCATTTCCTCTTCCACTTTTTCCCAGACTTGGCTTTTTTCTTCCCAATCGAACCCAACACCACGAGCTTTTTCCTGAATCCGCATCGCTTTGATCAGTGCAGGAAGTGATTTTGGAACTCCTCCGAGGACGGATTTATTACCTTTCTCGGTGAGTTTTATTTTCTCCCAATTTTGCTTCACAGCCTCCTCGTCCTCAGCTTGCGTGTCTCCATAAATATGGGGATGTCTTCTGATGAGTTTGTCACAAAGCGCATCGATCATGGTCTTTATATCGAAGTTGCCTTCCTCAGATCCGATTCTGGCATAAAACACAATATGAAGGAGAATATCACCCAATTCTTTTTTGATCTCATCAGGATCGCCTTCGAGAATTGCATCAGAAAGCTCAAAAGTTTCCTCTATGGTCAAATGTCTGAGACTTTCTGTCGTTTGTTTTTTGTCCCAGGGACATTGCTCCCTGAGTTCATCCATGATCGTAAGTAATCTGTCAAATGCTGCCAATTTCTCGGCTCGGGTGCTCAAATTTGTCATGGGTGAGGAAACTATGCTAGGTTTGTGGACGTTTTCGGTGGAAAGCCTTAAATTTACGCAAATTTATTCGTTATGATTACCGTATTTATTACCCTTGGTTTCGTTGCCTTATTCTTCATTTTGATGTCGGTAAGGCTCATTTTCCTCAAAAACGGCGAATTCAAAGGTACTTGTGCCTCCCAAAGTCCCTTTCTTAATAAAGAAGGAGCGACCTGCGGCTTCTGTGGTAAGACCATGGATGGTGATACCAGCTGTGGTAATCCAGACAATGAAGTCGATAAGGTCATGGCCAAATTCAAATAAAAGAAACCCTGCTTCCTGACGGGATTCACTAGTTTTTAATCAAATCAAACCACCATACGTGTCACTAATTAAATCAATCTCTGGCATCAGAGGTACCATCGGAGGTAAGGCCGGCGATGGACTTACTCCCATTGATATTGTCAAATTTGCTTCTGCATATGGAGCTTGGGTACTCGAGAAAACAAATAATCCTAAGGTAATTATCGGTAGAGATGCACGTCTTTCTGGTGAGATGGTCTCTGGATTAGTTTCGGCTACGCTCCAAGGAATGGGGATCAATGTGATCGATCTTGGTTTAAGTACCACTCCGACGGTAGAATTTGCGGTTCCTTTAGAAAAAGCCGGTGGAGGAATTATCCTTACTGCTAGCCATAATCCCATTCAGTGGAACGCATTAAAGTTGTTGAATGCTAAAGGTGAATTTATTTCGGATGCTGAAGGAAAAGACATTCTTGACAAAGCTGAAAAGGAGGATTTTTCTTTCGCGGAAGTAAAAAAACTTGGAAGCTATACGCAAATTAATGACTACATCGAGCGCCATATTCAGCATGTCTTGGACTTGGAACTGGTAGATGTAGAAGCGATCAAAGCCAGAAGTTTCAAAGTGGTAGTTGACGCCGTGAATTCCACTGGAGGAATCGCAGTTCCTATGCTTTTGAAAGCGTTGGGAGTGACAGAAATAGAAGAGATGTACTGTACTCCAGACGGTCATTTTCCCCATAATCCTGAGCCACTTCCGGAAAACTTGAGAGATATTTCTCAGAAACTTGAACGAGGAAGTTATGATCTAGGAATTGTAGTTGATCCAGATGTGGATCGTTTGGCATTTATCAATGAAGACGGGTCAGCTTTTGGAGAAGAATATACTTTGGTTGCAGTTGCTGATTATGTGCTTTCTAAAACCCCAGGAAATACCGTTTCCAATCTTAGTTCAACTCGCGCACTTCGTGATGTGACAGAAAAAAGAGGGGGAGTTTACAATGCTTCAGCGGTAGGAGAAGTGAATGTAGTTAACCAGATGAAAGCTGTGGATGCAGTGATCGGTGGAGAAGGAAATGGTGGTATCATCTATCCAACTTCTCATTTCGGTCGTGATGCCTTGGTGGGAATCGGGTTGTTTTTGACACATTTGGCTAATTTCGGAAAGACAATTTCCAGACTAAGAGCGACTTATCCAAACTACCATATTTCAAAAAATAAAATCGAGCTCACTCCTGAGATTGATGTCGATAATATTTTGCTTGAGATCAAAAAGAAATATAAAAACCACCCTATCAACGACATAGATGGTGTAAAAATCGAATTTGAAAAGGAATGGGTACATTTGCGGAAGTCAAATACAGAGCCGATTATTCGGATTTATTCTGAATCTGAGTCGGAAGCTACTGCAGAGCACTTGGCGAAAAAGCTGATTGCCGACATCAAAGAAGTAGTGAATGCTTCAATGATTTGAGATTAGCTCTAAAGAAAGAATATACAACCCAACACGAGTACGATGAAAGTTTATTTAGACAATGCAGCCACCACTGCCATGGACGATCGGGTGATCGAAGCTATGATTCCTTTTATGAGAAATCATTACGGTAATCCTTCTTCTGTCCATAGTTTTGGTAGGGAGGTCCGAACTGCCATAGAGAGATCACGTAAGAAGGTTGCTGAATTGTTAAATGTAACTCCTGCCGAAATTTTCTTTACCTCTGGTGGAACAGAAGCTGATAATACAGCAATAGTTTGTGGGATAGAAAGCCATGGCATTACGCATGCGATCACCTCACCACTTGAGCATCATGCGGTGCTTCATACACTGCAGATGTGTGAGAAAAAAGGCCACATCAAGCTTAGTATCCTTGATGTAAACGAGAAAGGTGAATTGGATATGAATCAGCTGGAAGAATTGCTGAAAACAAATCCAAAAAGCCTGGTGTCGTTGATGCATGCAAATAATGAAATTGGCAATTTGAATGACCTGAATCACATCGGATCACTTGCAAGAGAATACGGAGCGTTTTTCCATTCGGATACGGTGCAGACTATGGGTCATTATGTTCATGACATGAAGTCTCTTCCAGTGGATGCGATTGTAGCTGGTGGACATAAATTCCATGGGCCAAAAGGATCCGGATTTTTATATGTGAAAAAGGATAAAAAAATCCATCCATTGATTCACGGAGGTGCGCAGGAGAGAAATATGCGTGGTGGAACGGAGAATGTGATTGGGATTATCGGGATTGCAAAAGCATTGGAAATCGCCTATGAAGACATGGCTGAGCACCAACTTCATGTGGAAGCAATCAAAAAGCATTTTGCCCATAGCCTGACGCTGGAAATTCCTGGAGTTGAGTTCAATGGTCTTTCTGCTGATCTGGATAAGAGTTTGTACACAGTTCTCAGTGTAAGCTTACCTCCATCCGAAGCCAATAGTGGTATGTTGCTTTTCAATCTTGATTTGGAAGGCATTTCAGCTTCTGGAGGATCGGCTTGCAGCTCAGGAGCCACAGTTGGTTCGCATGTGCTGAGAGCGATCAATCACACGCCAGAGCGGGATGCTGTTAGATTCTCCTTTAGCCGATTTAATACCATAGAGGAAGTAGATTATACAGTCGGAAAGCTGAAAGAACTTTACGTTGTAGAAGCATAATAAATAAGAAAGGAGCTGATAAGGCTCCTTTTTTTATTTGCTCATTATGAATGAGTTGAATAAATATTTGTCTTTTTCAATTAAATTGAAGCATGGATACTCAATATCGAAAACATCAATTTGTTACAGATCCTAAGGGAGAAAAAGTTGCAGTTATCATTCCAATTAATGATTACAAGAAAATGATGGATGAGTTGGATGAACTGGAGGATATCAGACTGTATGATGAATCGAAAGTTTCCGATAGTGGAGAGCGTATTTCGATTTCAGATTATTTGAAAAAGAGAAGTTTGGATAATGAGTAAGTATAAGGTTCTTTTAACTTCAAAGGCTCAAAAGCAATTGGATAAACTATCCAATAATGTGGCTAACCCAATCCTAAAAGCTATAATTTCTTTAGCAGACAATCCTAGACCATCAGGCTACAAGAAACTTAAAGGTAGACCGGCCTTTAGAATAAGAATTCAGAACTTTAGGGTAATCTATGAGATTAAAGATAAAGTTCTTTTAGTAGGAGTCATTGCTATAGGACACACAAAGGATATTTACAAATAGTCATTCTTCGAATTTCAAACTTCAAACTTCAGAATTCTCACTTCCCAGTATATCCAATCGCATACGGCGTCCAAATTTCATAAATAGGATCGCCTTTGGAGCTGAGACCGCTGTGGTGCCATTCTCCGTCTTTGACCTCGTAATTGAAATCCAGGCTGGCTCCCACACGACTATCATCACGTGAAAAGAAGGTGATGTTTTCTATGTATTTTCCATCTTTGGCAGTGTAAGTACCTCCTCCAGTACCGGAGAATTCCTTGGTTTCGGAGTTGAAAGCGATCCACTGAAATCTGCCTCCGCTTAAGATTTTAACCGTTCTTCTTGCTCCTGGGGTAGATCTGGAGATTTCCTCACCTCTTTTTCTACCGGTGATAACCCAGTTTCCGGTGAGATCATTCTTCTCATCAGATACTTTTTCCCAGATTTCTACGAGCATTTTGCCGTTGATCTCTGAGGAGATGACCATCTTTTCATTAACCCAGTCCAGCTTGTATTTATTTGTCTTCCCTACCTGAAATGGATCCAGAGTAAAGAAATCCAGGGTTTCAAGATATTTTCCATCTACATAAGAAAATGGACCTCCGCCAGCACTCACAAAGTGATTGTCAGCTACTCGCTTTGCTCCAAAGGCGAAATAGTCATCCTGATAGATTTTGATGTATTCCATATCTTTAACCTCTTGCCCGTCTTGATGGGTGAGCCTCCATGAACCTTCCAGGTTTTGCCCAATCGCTAAATTGAAACTTAAAAATGCGGTGAATAGTAAGAGTAAAGCTTTCATGGTTACAGGAGATTTATTGTTCTATTAAATTCAGGAAGTTTCTGCAGAAAACCAATGCTTTGTTTATGTTGTGGTTTAGATTCCTTTTGAACAGAGAAATTCCTTCTTATGAAAACATTCTTTTTGGGTAGTTCGAAAAGCCAAGTTTTGGAAATGATTCCTGAAGAGGCAATTCATAAAATTCACTTGGATGAGCATACCGTTGCTTTGGTGAGATCGGGGGAAAGCTTTTATGCATTTCAGTCAGATTGCCCCCATCGTGGAGCTTCTTTATTTCAAGGGACATTAACCGAGACAAACGAAATAGTTTGCCTCTTGCATGAATATAGATTTGATTTGAAGACTGGGAAATTGAAGGTCGGCTCTTGCGGGGATTTAGAGACTTATCCCACAGAACTCACGGAGAACGGACTGAAAATTTCCATTTTTCCCACTTAAATTCCATTTGCCGATGATCAAGTTTTGTACTTGATACTTGATTTTTCTCCCTACTTTATACCTTCATTCACCTAATTCTACATTATGCTTAAGCGAGGGATCCGCAGATGGGATCTGGTATTTTTGATTATAAATTCTGTCATAGGAGCGGGTATTTTTGGCCTTCCTGCCAAAGCTTTTGCTCTTTCGGGTCCTTATTCCTTGCTGGCGTTTGGTGTTTGTGCTGTAGTGATGCTGGTCCTGATTTTGGTGTTTATGGAGGTGAGTTCTCGTTTTGATAGAACTGGCGGACCATACCTTTACATTAAGGAAGCCTTTGGCAATATTCCGGCTTTCGCTGTAGGTTGGGTGTTGATGCTAACTCGGCTTTTTAGCTATGCTACCTTAGTCAATTTGCTTGTCATCTACATGTCCTTTTTCTCTCCTGTTTTTCAGGAAGAATGGATGAGAATTCTGATGATCGTAGGAATCACAGGGGTTTTAACTGGGATTAATCTACTTGGGATCAAAGACTCCACGCGCACCACAAATATCCTGACGGTTTCAAAATTGGTTCCGCTGACGATCTTTATTGTGATTGGTCTTTTCTTTTTAAATGCTGAAGCTTTTGATTTCAGTTCACCTCCGCCAATGCCTGAGTTTGCAAACTCTGCCTTGTTGCTGATTTTTGCGTTTGGAGGGTTTGAGGCTGGTTTAGTGATCTCAGGAGAGGTGGAGAATCCACGTAAAAACCTTCCCTATGCGTTGATGACCGGGGCGCTGATTATCACTGTTTTCTATGTTTTAATTCAGGTCGTAGCTATAGGTACACTTCCTGATTTGGCTACTTCAGACAAGCCTTTGGCAGATGCTGCATCCCGAATTATGGGTTATGGTGGAGGCTTATTTATTACGATTGGAGCGATTGTTTCGATTTTGGGAACCTTGAATGTGCAGATTTTAAGCGGTTCGAGATTGCCCTTTGCGCTCAGTGAGTCCCAGCAATTCCCAAAGATCTTTTCCTTTATTCATCTCCGATTTAGGACTCCATCGGTAGCTGTTTTGTTCTTTGCTTTTCTGATTATTATCGTGGCCACAGTCTGGGATTTTATGGGTTCGCTGGCGATCTCTGTCATCGCAAGATTGCTGATTTACCTCTTGGTTTGCGGAGCTTTGATTCGCTTGCGCAAAAGCCAGCCAGACGCCGATTACTACAAGTTGAAGTTTGGTATTCCACTGGCAATAGCAGGAATGGTCGCTACGATCTGGCTACTTAGCAGTACTCAAATAGAGGAGATTACCGACATGGCACTATGGACTGGGTTAGGCTTTGTGATTTACGGAGTGCATAAGATTTTTTCGAGAAAGAAATCTGTAGAATAACTATCCTGCTTCTCCAGAGGGTGATTTTCTTCTTAAACCTAATTGAGAAATTGACTCTTGGAGAAGAGTTTTTTCCTTCGCCGGTAATTCCCGATATTTTGCTTTCAAACCCATCCTGACCTATTCATGAAACCCCTACTCAAAGTTGTCTTTGGCTCACTCTTACTTTTTTCTGCCTGTCAGCCAAAAACAGCCAAAATCGATTATACAGATTGGTCTCATTATGGAGGTCCGGCGGATGGTTCTCGATACTCGGCATTGACCCAAATCACAAAAAACAATGTCTCCCAACTCGAAGTGGCGTGGACCTACAATACCGGTGATGCCACTGCCAGTTCTCAGATTCAATGTCAGCCAATTGTCGTGAATGGATTGCTCTATGGCTCTACTCCCAAGTTGAATGTGTTTGCTTTGAATGCTTCAACAGGTGAAGAAGTCTGGCGGTTTGACCCATTCGAGGTATTGGGTGGAGAGAATTCCTGGGCTGGCACCAATCGTGGGGTGAGTTACTGGGAAGATGGCGATGACAAACGTATCCTATTTGGAGCTGGGAATTGGTTGATGGCAGTGGATGCAGAGACAGGTGAGCCGATTCTGAGTTTTGGAGATGAGGGAAAAGTCGATCTTCGCAAAGGTTTGGATACCGAGAGGGAGGATTTTATGATCGTAGCCAATGCTCCTGGAGTGGTTTATGGAGATTTGCTGATCATAGGAATGCGACTATCCGAAGGCTTGGATGCTGCGCCTGGTCATATTCGTGCTTACAATATCAGAACTGGAAAGCGGGAATGGATTTTTCATACCATTCCTCAGGAAGGAGAACCTGGTTATGAGACTTGGGATCCAGCTACTATAAAACAGATCGGCGGTGCAAATAACTGGGCTGGAATGACCGTGGACCAGGAGCGGGGAATTGTATTTGTACCGACAGGATCAGCTACTTATGATTTTTGGGGTGGCTATCGCAAAGGAGATAATCTCTATGCTAACACTCTAATTGCCTTGAATGCTCAAACGGGAGAACGAATCTGGCACTTTCAGGCGGTGCACCATGATGTCTGGGATCGGGATTTTCCTGCAAATCCTAATCTGATTAGAATTCAAAAAGACGGAGAATGGATAGATGTAGTGGCCCAGATTTCCAAGCAAGGAATGACGTATGTTTTTGATCGTGCCACTGGAGAGCCTGTCTGGCCTATTGTGGAAACTGAAGTTACCCAGTCTGTCATGCCGGGGGAATTTACGTCCGCCACTCAGCCAATTCCTACTTTGCCGGAGCCATTTATGAATATGGTGTTTGATGAATCCAGTATTCTGAGCCTTAAGCCAGAATGGGAAGCCGATATCAGAAATCAACTCGAAGATGCGATTTATGGCGATACTTGGGCACCACCTCACCCGGAGAAACCCATCGTACTTTTCCCGGGAATGGATGGAGGCGGAGAATGGGGCGGAGCTTCTTTTGATCCGGAAACACAGACTTTCTACGTAAATGCCAATCAGATTCCTTGGATTATAGGAATGACTCCCAACGCAGATTTTGAAAATGTGGGCAAGTCTGTTTACACAAATTACTGTGGCAATTGCCATGGGCTAGATCGGAAAGGGAATCCGCCAACCATTCCTAGTTTGCTAGATTTGAAGGAGAAATTCACTTATGATTCACTCGATCTTTTGCTTCGCAAAGGAAGAGGAGCGATGCCGGCTTTTGATCATATTTCTACCGAAAACAGAAAAGTGATCTTAGAGTATTTGATGGACAAAGCTCTGGAAGTAGGAGATAAGCAGGAGATAGAAGGAGGAAAAACCCAACTTTTTCCCCGCTACTATATGGATGGCTATAAAAAGTTGGTGACCAAAGAAGGTGTTTATGGATCAAATCCACCTTGGGGTCTTTTGACTGCGATCGATATGAGCACGGGTAAGAAAAAGTGGCAAGTTCCACTAGGTGAAATAGATTCACTAAGTGGTCAGGGATTTGCTCCGACAGGTACTGAAAACTATGGTGGACCAGTAGTAACAGCTGGAGGAATACTTTTTATAGCTGCCACCAAGGATGAGATGATCAGAGCTTTTGACAAGGAAACTGGAGAGATTCTCTGGGAAGCTAAACTTCCAGCTTCGGGACACGCTACCCCAGCTGTCTATGAAATGAACGGTAAGCAATTCCTCGTGATCGCATGTGGTGGAGGAAAAGGCACAAAAAGCGGAGATGCTTACGTAGCTTTTGCTTTACCTGATTAATTAGAAAGGTTATCCTCCGTAGTACATGGATTTGCGGTTGCTCATGCCATCAATGGAAAACTTTCCTGCACCGAAAATAAGTACACATATGAAGACAGTACAGTATAAAAGAGGTAGTTCCTTCCTTCCAAAAGGATCAGATGCATGAGCTACAAAAGCAGCCATTAGCATTGTAATTATTAGAGGGATCGTTGCTAGCCTGGTCTTGAATCCAATAAGGATAAGAATCGCACAGATAAACTCGGCAAAAACTGCCAGTGATAAAGAGACCACTGGGCCTAAGCCTAAAAAATCCATGAATTTGATGGGTTCCTCTCCAAAAAACCGCATCAATTTTGGATAGCCATGAGTTAAAATCATACCTCCAGCGCCTAACCTCAGTATCAGTAATCCAATATCTTCTAAAACAGTCTTCTTCATTATTCGGGGTGAATGTTGATGAGATCAGTATAAATAATGGATTGGATTTAATATTCAAAGTAATTATACATGACTAGTAGCATACTCATTTAATCTTTCACAAAAAAAAACGACAACCTAGGAGGATGCCGTTTGTTATTGGTGAATTAGTGGTTAATAGTTTATTACTTTCCTTTTTTATTGATCATTGTCATTACTGTCTGACCTATCACTTTTAAATCCGTCAATAGATTGACTTGGCTCAAATATTTTAAATCCAAAATCATTCGCTGACACATTTCTTCTACTGTCTCTGCATAACCATAATCTACCTGTCCAATAGAAGTAATTCCCGGACGGATAGTCAGCAACTGAGTATAAAGTGGCTGTCTTGCTACGATCTGTTGAATAAAATGTGCACGCTCTGGTCTAGGACCTACTACGGACATATCCCCCATCAATACATTGAAGAACTGAGGGAGTTCATCCAAGTGGGTTTTTCTCATGAAATTACCCCATTTGGTGATTCTAGGGTCATTGTCTGAAGTAAGCTGTGGGCCATTTAACTCAGAATCCACGATCATACTTCTGAACTTAAGGATATAAAATGGCTGTCCATTTCTACCGATTCTTTCCTGCTTGTAGAAAACAGGACCTTTTGAAGTCAATTTGGTGATAGCCATTAATGTTAGGAAAACAGGTAAACCTGTAAGAATTGCCAGGGAAGAAAATAAAATATCAAATGTTCTTTTTGCAAATCTTGTCGTTACTTCTATGCCCTCATTCACTCGTTGTGATACAGTGCTTCTTGAAATGTTTGTTAAAGAATAAAGGTCAGGGATTATGCGCCCCGACTGGTAGCCTTTGAAAACAATTTCTTGTTGATGTGTGGAGTTAGGTATCATTGGTTTAATTTTTTTAGTCAAATACTGTGGTGCCTGACATAATCCAATAGGGATGCCAAGCAAAAACACGCCTATATATTGGCTGTTCAAGAGCTTTTTGGGAAATTGTTAACATTTATTATGTGGAGGCTGTCCACACATTGAGAGAGATATTACCTGATGGGTTCAGGCATGACGCCAATAAGCCTTGGTCATAGAGAATGACTTACGAAGTCTGACTGGGAGAGATTGATAATGCAGTCCCAGTTTATACCCAAGAAATTTAGCTCCCGTCGCGACTAGGCTTTTTGGGATCAATAGTGGGTTGTGTTTAAAAGTGTAGTTGAGTTCTGATTTGAGATACTTGAATCCTTCACTTTCTGCCCTGCCAAAGTGTTCGAAAATCCATTGGTTATTGACGTGGAATACTCCGATGTCAAAATACCGCTTGAATTCTTCAATGGCAGAATAATCATGTGAGTGGTGTATTTTGGAGTCCGAAAGGTACGCCATTTTCCATCCATCCAACAACATTTTACCTGCAATTAATACGTCTTCCCCCAAAATAGAGCCTGTTGGGAAGCCATTTACTTTAAAAAAGGCTGTTTTTCTATAGGCAGCAAAAGAATTGGAGCAGGAAATCGTTCTAATTCCATAGCGGTCAGCGTCTTCTAGGCTCTTTGTTTTTGACTCCGCTGGGTAGTTGAAAAGCCTCGCATGCGTCTCCAAAACCTTGGCATTTTTGTGTGGGAGTTGTCGGCCATAGACCATTCCTAGCTCAGGATTTTTTTCCAAAGCTTCCACCATCACCCTGATCGAATTGGAATCTGCGAGTATCGCATCTTGGGTAAGAAATACAAAAATATCCGCATCCGGAAAGGTCACCGCTGCCATTTGCCGCGTGCCTCCATGATCAAAGTCTTTTTTGTCAATCTGAATCAAATCACAAGTTTCCTCATTGATCAGATCCAGGGTGCCATCGGTTGAGCCAGAGTCTATGATGACAAGTCTTGAAATCGGATGATTTTGCATAGCAATGCCAGCGAGTACCTCTTTCCAGGTCTTGCCTGCGTTTAGCGTGGGAATAAAAAGATTGACTTTCATTGCTCAGAGGTTAATTGCCAGAGATATCTACTACTCCATAATTGGCTGTTCCGGTAATCATTTTTTCATTCGATACGCTGGCTTTCCCTTTTCCTACGAATATTACCGTTTCTGTATTGGCTATGCCCCGATATTCATTTCCTTCCAAAATTAGATTATCGGGATAATGACTTCGAAAAGCCTGGTTTTCCTTTCCTCCGGCTATGGAAGTTACCTTGTTGTTTTTCACGACCAGTTCTTTTGAGTTGTCGTCAAAAATGGCTGTGTTGAAAGATTTGATCTGATTTCCAATGATCTGGACGTTTTTAGCGGTCTTCCTGAGAATAACGGCTGAGGAATTCTGACTCAGAATCTCGTTGTTTTCAATCCGTGCGTTGTCCGCTTCAGTGATTAGAATTGTGGGATTTCTCGAGGAGTTTTCGATTTTATTTCCAATCAATTCCACTTTCCCTTTCAAATTCAGGTTGAAGTTGGCGTGTGAAAAGCTGTTGTTTTCAACGATAAATTCTTCGACCTGGATTCCATTCGGAAGGGAAAGAGAACCCAGCTCATTATTTTTGAGATGAATTTTCTGCGCTTTAGTGTTCGCAATCAAATTGATACTGCTGAACCTGTTTTCTTCAAGTACCAATTCATCCAAATCCAACGTAATTTCCACCTGATTATCAGCCCAGTTTTTCTTTCCCAGGATCACTCCGCAGCTTTCCACATAGATTGCCGGACGGTTATTTCGATAAGCTTCATTTTTATAAATCAGCACATTGGCCACATTGATCAGTGTCACGATTCCTGATCCGTCTGGAGTAGATTCTCCTTTCACAAATCCATTTCCGCAAGTGATATTTTCTGTGATCAGGCATGCTATATTCTTCGCTTTTTCCTTGGATCGGTTATTAATATCGATGGCATCGGAGGCATTTTCTTCCAGTACATTGTAGGAGAAATTGTAATCTTTTTCTTTGCCAGAATCCCCAAAAGCCACCTGTATCGCAGACATTCCATTGTGATGGATGACATTGTTGATTACTTCCACCTTTCTGCTTCCATGGATAAAAACACCGTTTTCCCCATTTTTATAAATTTCAGAATCATGAATGGAAACTGTATTACTGGACAAAATACGGACACCTGTTCCCGGCTGATAGCTGTGGGTTTCTGCTCTTGGCATTCCGAAATGATGGATTTTTGTATTGGCAATATCAATCCCGCTCGATTGAAAAGTCATGATTCCAGGATGCGCTCTTCGCTTGGTAGAATCTCCAATTAGTTCGCTGTCATATATTCGGATCTGATGGCTTTTCAGAAGGTAGATCCCCTCATTTTTTGATTCTCCTTTCAGTGAAATGCTGATATTCCTTACTCCTTGTCCCAAAATTAAAGGATTGGGAGAATTCTGTTTTTCTATGGAATATTGTCCGTCTTTGGCAGACTCGTGATGTTTGATGGTTCCTTCTGACTGAATATTCACTCCAGATTTTAGAAGAATTGTTCTGACCAAATAAATGCCTTTTGGGAAAAACACCGTATCTCCTTCCGTTGCTTGGTCGATCACACCTTGGATTGCATCTGTCTGATCATTTTCAGATGCTGCCAAAACTCCCTTTTCAAGCACATTTATTTTCTTCCCAGGCTTTAAGGAATCGCTTTGGCAAAAGCCAGCTAAAGGCAATGCAAGTAGCAATAAAAAGAAGAATTGGATATTTCTGATCATGTAGTTGAATGCTTTTAACCTAAAATGGTGTCCCAGGTTTCCGCAGCTGTTTTCTCCCAGCTGAATTCCTGCGCCCGTGTCAAACCTTTCACCATGCAATC
Source organism: Algoriphagus locisalis (assembly GCF_900116615.1). GTDB lineage: Bacteria > Bacteroidota > Bacteroidia > Cytophagales > Cyclobacteriaceae > Algoriphagus > Algoriphagus locisalis. Next base: position 581,893 of record NZ_FPBF01000002.1, on the reverse strand, counting down.
CACATAGAATTCCTCTTCATTCACCAGTTTTTCTATACCAGAAGCTATTGCGGAAATGTCCGTGGGATCCACGCAAAGTGCCGCTCCTCCGGCCACCTCAGGAAGAGAGCTGGTATTGGAAGTCAAGACAGGCGTGCCTGAGGCCATGGATTCTATGATGGGCAAGCCGAAACCTTCCATCAGGGATACAAACAAAGTTGCATGGGCGCCTTTGTAAAGTTTGGGTAAATCTTTTTCCTCGATAAAACCCAAAAACCGAACCCTTTTTTGAATTCCTAGGCTCAAGATCAATGTTTCAAGATCTGGATCGTTATCACCGGAAAGAAAAAACATAAAGTCATTTGGAATTCTAGCCTTTGCAAAGGCCGTCAGCATGGCTGGTACATTTTTGTTTTTTCGACGATTTCCCACGTAAAGAAAATAGGGACGAATGCTCTCATATTCTTCCTCATTTTGAAGAAAATGACTATCCACTCCATTATAAATCACTTTTATGAGCTCTTCAGGAATTTTTAGAAGTTCTACCAGCTGGCTTTTGCTGAAATGCGAAACGGTTATGATTTTCTTGGCTTTTGGAGCTAGCCTAGCAATGACCTGCTCATAGTAAATCTTATGCAGCTTCGAATAGTAAAACAAATGCATCAAATCATGCACGGTAAAAATGAAGGGAATCTTCGAAAAAGCCGGAGGCATAAAAGAAGGACTGTAGAATACCTCCGCACTAGACTTCTTAATTTCCTCACCGAGCATCAAAGGAGACAGCAAACTTCCTAAGCCCATTTTGCTTTGCACAAATTCACAGGAAGCTTCAGAAGGAGCATAGTTCATGACTTCCTGATACAGCCTTCCGATTCCTGTATTCCCGGCCCAGCGACTATCAATCAATATTTTTTTCTGTCGATTCATAGGCTGATCTTTATTTTTTTGAAGTTGATTTCCTGAAGAGTACCGATCAGATAAATCAGGCAGAAATACATCACTACGTCGTTGTCATACCCTGAATATAGAATCATCATAATTGCCAGGATTGGAAGAAAAAGCGCAATCCAAAGACGTGGATTGCCCATTTTTCGCCAGCATTCCTGCATAAAGCAGATTATAAATGTCATGAAGGATATAAAACCAACGATTCCCATTTCGAGATAAGTGGACATGAAGGTGTTATGGATATGTGGTTCTCCACGATAGAATTCTGCATAAGTATCAAGGAAATCCGGCGCACTTAGAAAGCCATTTCCCAGAGGGGAGATTTTATCAAAATGTTCAAAAAAAGCTGTCCAATAAACCAGTCGGATGCCCATTCCATCATTTGAAGAAGTCAAAGAATCTACTCTAATTACTTTTTGAAGGACAAATGGGAGTGAGATGGCGATCAAGATTACTAGTCCAATTTTCCATTTCTTATCCACAGAAAACCAAATCAACATGAAAACTCCAATCAATAACGCAACAATTGGAGTTCGGGAAAGACTGAGAAAAGCCACCAGAAAAACAAAGACAATTCTCCAGATCGATAGCTTACTTTTCAACACTAAAGGGATAGCAATGAAGGAAAAACCCATCAAGGCAATGCGAGCTCCGAACATGTTTTTGTCATCAAGTCCCCAATAAAAAAGTGTATCTCTATACAAAGCACTTGCTTCTCCAGAAGAGTCACTGCCTAGAATTAAGCTGAAATCGTAAGCTTGATGAAATATCAAAAGCTGGACTAGGGAAAGGGCCAAGACTACCAGAAGAACCGTGTCCAGTTTATTGATTAGAGCTTCATTTTCCCGTGAGCCAAGCCAATTGATTGCGAAAAAGAGAAAGGAGAAATTGATGACTAATTTAATGATATTGGTCAGCGCTAGTGGTTCGCCTGGATAGTTAATCAAATAGCTGATGACTGCATAGCTACTAAAAACAGCCAAAGCAATTGACCAATTTGGGTATTTTATCTGAGGAGTTTCTCTGTAAAAAAAGAAGGAGCTCACCAGGAAAATAAGGGGATAAACTTTTACCGGTAAGAACATGGAAATCAGCGAAAGCAAAAACAGTGTCTCAGCGATGGAAATAGCTTTCCATTGATTTCCTTCTAGGACTGAAGTCTGATTTGTTAATGTGATTTCCGGTGTGCTCATTTGGAAATAGCAGTTTGGGATTTCTTCAAAGCATGTTTCAAAACTGACTCATATTCTTCTATCATACGATCAGCATCCAAAATTGAAGCAACCGACTCCCGTGCTACCTTGCTAAACTGATTGTATAGCTCGGGTTCAAAATAAAGCTGACGCATCGCAGCGCTTAAGGAATCCGATGAATGGTCAAAGCAATAAAGTCCATTGACTCCGTCTTTCACAGTTTCCTGAAGTCCGCCTCTTTTGTTAGCGATCACAGGGACGTGGTTTGCCAGCGCTTCGATTGCTACCATTCCCAATGGTTCTTCCCAAAGAGAAGGCACTATAAGTACATCAATGTTTGCTAGAAATTCAGTGGAGTTCACATAGCCTACAAACTCAATTGTAGCGCCTGATGACAGATCTTTGAGATGTTGTTCGTAGGCTTTATTTCCTTTTCCTGCGATGCTCAAGCTAGCTTCGAAGTCCAGCGTTTTGAATTGCTCGATCAGCCATTCCAATCCTTTTACCTTAGAAAGTGTGCCCAAATAGCCAAAATGAATGGGTTGTTCGGTTTTCCTAGGCCGTTTTGGAGAAGGATTTGGAATTGTTCGCGTATTGTAAATAATGTTTTTAGAAGCGTTTGAAAAGTAGCCAAAGTCAATAAAACGCTGCAAAATGCTATTGCTGATACCTACAACGGCCGAGACTTGCTTTGATTTTTCTGCATGGTTGCTGCGCAAAAGTTTACACCTCAAACACTGGTTTTCGCAGGTTTGCTCGTTTTTAAACATGTTGCTGTTTGGGCAAAGCAAATACAAATCATGGAGCACTTGTACGATAGGAATTCCTGCTTTGGCTATGGGTTTCCATACTTCAGCAGACCATCCTGCAAGGTTGTGACAAGAAACGATGTCAGGTTTCTCTACCTCCAAAACTTCTTCTACTACACTTGACATCTTTTCATTTGATTGATCCTGATAGTGCCAATTGAGTCGGGCAAGCTTATTTTTTTTGGCCTTAGAATATGGCCAATAGGCATTTTGCAGACCTGCTCTGTAGACCTTTACTCCATCAACCTGCTCGGTATTTACCCCTTTTTCAGGCATCAAACTCAAGACCACGACCTCGTGTCCGAGAGATTTCATGCCTTCCACGATAAGTTTCAGGGAAATCTCTGCGCCACCTTCGATCAGCGGACTATAAAGAGAGTTGATGTATATTATTTTCATTAGTTGGGGTTAGCTGAAAAAGAAATATCAATTTAATAAGCTTTCGTAAAGCTTGATTAAACTATCGGTTACGTCCTGTTTATTGTTTTTCTTTTGTACCAAACTCCTCATTCTATGACCTTTTTCAATCAGAGAAGTTGGGTTGCTTTGATGCAGCTTTATAGCTATTTGAACTTGTTTTTCCAATGCCTGAAGATGCTCGGCCTGAGAAGAATAACGGTAATCAAAAACATCTTCACCTGCTCCTAAGTCATCAATAGTGCCAATTTTCGGGCATATGACTGTTCTGCCATAGGAAAAGCCTAAAATGACTGTTCCCGAATTTAGACTGCTTTCCATAGAATAGGGAAGAATAAGCAAGTCGGAATCGTGAATGTATTTTGGTAAATCAGCATCCGGGATGAATTTCAACTGAAGAGAAATGTTGCCAGCACCTTCGGCTACCTTTTGTAAGTCACTTCGGTAACCTTCTGAATTCGGGTTTCCTGCTATAGTTAAATGAACTGCTTCTGGAAATTTCTTGGCTACCTCAATCAGCAATTCAATGTTTTTGTAAGGTTTGATCGCACCCAGGAAAAGCAACTTCAATTTTGTGCCCTTTTTGTCGGTGTTTTCTGAAATCATCGGGCCATATACATCGACGAAATCAGGATGGGGAATGTGGACGATTTTAGTGGTAAGTTTTGGGTATTGGCTTTGCAATATTTCCTTGGAAACTGCTGAATGAATCACGATGGCATCGGCCTGTGAAACGATTTTCTGTGTCAAAGCCCTACTTAATTTTCCTGATTTTTTCTCATGTGAAAGTCTATTGTGCATGGTCCAGACCAGCTTTTTCTTCCCAAATTTAACCGCTGCTAGCACCACCAATTTCCGGAAATAGCTTTTCCACATACTTGCGGCACTGCTGTCATCCAGATTTTCAAACCAATTCAAATGCAGCAATTTGATGGACTGATAATGCTTGCTTGAAGAAAGAAAATCATCCAACCGGTTTACGTCATAGCCATGCTTTTCCAAGCCATTCACCAGAATAGCGATGTATTGATTTTCCTTGTTTTCGCAGGGATTGAAGATGATTTTGGTGCGTGAATTCATAGCCATCAGGAGCTTTTTGATTTCATGCTTTTCGCAAGCGAAAGACCGATGTCCTTGATGGATAAACCAAACTTATCCCGCGCATTCATCCAGGTTTTTGCTTTCTCCAGAGGATTGCTTCGCATGGAAAGCATCATCGTGTAAAGCTTCTTATCATGCATGTACTTGCCTTTTTCCCTCAGCAAATGATTGTAAATGACTTTTTCAGAAGGATGTGGAGGATTGGTTTTCAAGAAATCTTCCAGCCAAACCGAATAGCTCAAGTCAGCCATCATTTTATGCAGGTCATTTCCTGTGGAGGTGATGGAAAGACGGTTGCTTCGATATTCGAAGACGGGTTTATTCGAATGAGCAATGCCCTTTTTTGCTGAGGCGATAAAGGCGGTGATATCATCCGACCCCCAGGCAAGCGGAAGTTTGTAAAAACCACCTTGTGCTTTCAAGGAAGTAACCCGATAAACGTAATCTGAAATGTAGTTTGAGCGCAATTGACGCAGTCGATGCCAGATCGAATCATAAACATATTCAAAAGCCGGAAGTGCTGGAGTTAATATCACATCATTTCCATCGTCGTCGATGATTTTGCTGCGACAGTGGTAGACATTCAAGTCTGGGTAGGATTGAATCAGCTTTTCAAATTCTGCCAAATAATCCGGTGCTAAACGGTCATCATCCCCCATTATGACGATATATTCCCCAGTGGATAACTCTATGCATTTGTTCCAATTGTCCACTAAATCATAAGCACCGACATTCTTTTCGTTTTTGAAATAGCGAATACGTGGGTCCTGATTTTTTAGCGAAATTTCTTCCACTGGCTCAGGCGAGCAATCGTTTAAAATGATCAGTTCAAAGTCCGCAACGGTCTGTGCAAGTATGCTAGCGATGCATTCTTGCAGGTATTTGCTCTTGTAAGCAGGAATACAAATCGAAAATTTATTCTTGCTCATTGGATGGTTTTCTTTTCAAAAGTTTTGTGCGTAGAAATTCAATATCCGCTGATTTGATGATAAACAGAAAGTGAATTGCGGCAAAAACCGTAGTGAAAATAAGGGAGCTGATAATCATTCCTAACAGACCTTCCGGCATTTCTATCCATTTTCCAGCTCCAAAAGCGACTGCGAAAGCAATCAAAGCACCCAGTACAGAAGGAGAAAATGCGCCAAAGAAAATCTTCTTGCTATCGAGTTTCAGCACTTTTGGAATGTAATAAATATAGAAAAAACCGATCTGAATCAGCATGTAAGCTAAGTACCCAATAACCGCAGCGCCTACATTTAGCGTGGGAGCTAGAATGATTGTAATCGGAAGGGAAAGAATACAAGCCGTCGCGGAGGAGTAAATCAGGAAGCGGGTTTTGCCTGAAGAAAGAACCAGACTAGCCACGGGAGTATTGTGCATATTGAGTAGCACAGTGAGCAGCCAAATGTTCAGCCAAACCGCCAAATGGAGGTAATCCTTCCCCATATAGAGGAGGAGAATTGATTCCGAATTCAGCACCAGCAGAAAGACAATAAAACTTAAAAAGATAGAAATGTATCGTGTGGCAGTGAAAACCATTTTCTCCATCTTAGGATGATTTCCTTCTTGATATACTTTGGAAGCTGAGGGTAAAAGTACCTGAAGGAAGATCGTTCCAAAGGAAATGATCAGCATCGCAATCGTCTGAATTACACGATAATCCGTCAACACATCGATACCCGAGGCGAATTTTGCCAATAAGATTGGCCGTAATTCATTTGCGGTGAGCTGGAATAAACCCATCAGAAATATCGCAGAACTGTAGCCGATTATTTCTCTAAAAATCTTCCCATCCCATTGTGGTTTAAGAAGTTGAGTCCTAGGGATCGGAAAAACTCCCAACTTTAAAATATTCAGTGGTATAGGGACAAGCGTGGAAATCGTATAGAAAAGAAAATAAAGTGGGAGTGACCACTTGAAATGAATGGCGATAATTGCGACCATGAAGTTCAATACGCTACTGACCACCGTCACCCGATTCACATAACCCAATTCGTCTTTGGCGCTGAGGAGTTGGATGATCACATTCGACAGCCAGTTGAGAACTGTACTTGCCGAAAGAATGTACATCATGATCCTGTACGTCGGGATCTGATCAGGTTTTAGATTGAAGAAAAACTGGCCGTAGTTGGCCATAAATATGAAAATCAGCGCATTGACCAGACCAATCGTCCCGTAGAAAATAATGCTGGATCTTGAAGCTTTTCCGATATTTTGCCAGTCAGCTTTGGCTTCCCACATGGAGAAAAAGCGTACGGAACCCACGTTCATTCCCAAATCCATTAGCCTTAAATAGGCATTGAGGGAAAAGGCCAAAGCGATCAATCCGTAGTCCGCTTTGCCATAAAAACCCACCAATAAGGGTATGGTAACAAACTTGGCGGCAGCATCCAGGATTTTGGCTAAAATTCCCCAGACTGAACCTGAAAAAATACGGTGGACTGCAACTGGTTTGGTGCTCAAAATAGTCTTTTGATGATTTTGTACTGAATTTACGTCCTACTTACCAAAAATAGTTCCTCAGCTTAATTTCTCTGGATTTAAAATCAAGTATCTTTTTTGCAAGGATATTATTATTCTGAACTGAGTAGCGTTGAAGGTTGTCCCAAAGGCAATTTAGTTAAGCGTTCGAGGTTCAGCTTTACCAGCTGTGGACTGTGGTCTATGGCCTGACGACTAAAAACAAACACATGACAAAAGTCTTAATTATTGGAGCCTTTGATCGATACAATTACGGGGATTTACTTTTTCCATTGGTGATCGAAAGGCAATTGAGTACATACGGTAAGGATTTTAAATTTGAGTATTTCGGTTTGGTTGAGAGTGATCTTACATCTGTTGGAGGCTTGCCGACCAAGGGATTACAGAAGTTTTACAAAGCCTGTAATGATCCAAATAATCCTGTTCATGTGATTATCGCGGGTGGTGAGGCATTGGGAGTGACATGGAATTCGCTTTATGCTGCGCTGAATCCACTTTTCCAACAAATTAATAAGAGGCATGTCCGGGTAAATAAATTGTTGGATCTCAATGGCTGGACTAAGAAGATCCTGAAAGGAAAGACCACGCTTCCTTTCGTGTTTGACAAATCAGATTTTGCCGGAGTACAATCTGTGACGCTGAATTCTCTCGGTGGATCAGGGTTAAGTGTAGCCACTTTCGAAAAGTATGATTTCTTGAAAGATAAGCTTCAGAATGCGGATTATTTTGCAGTGCGGGATCAATTGACAGTGAATAATTTAAAGGAAAATGGATTGAGCGCTGACCTCTTTCCTGATTCAGCGATTTTGATGTCTGAGTTTTACCCGTTGAATTTCCTGCATAAAAATGTCACCCAAGAGGTGGCTGGATATGTGGCTGAGCATTCTGGAAAGTATGTTTTTGCTCAAATAAATAAGAAAACCACACGCGGTCATGAGCAGACCATTGCGGATGGTCTGGATGAGATTTATCAAAAAGGGAATACTGAAATCTGCCTTTGCCCAATTGGGAAAGCATTGGATCACGACGATCATGAAGCTCTTCAGGAGATAGGGACACTTTTGAAAAGCCCTTTTACTTATTTTGATGCAGACAATATCTGGGATATCATGTACCTGATCGCAAATGCGAAATGCTATGTGGGCACGAGTTTGCATGGAGCGATTACGGCATTGAGTTATGCGGTGCCGCATGTAGGATTGAAGGTAGAAAAGCTAGGTGCTTATTTGGCGACTTGGGGATTGGAAGGGAATCAGCGTTCTATAGAGTTTTCTGAAATCTATGAACAATTCGAGGTGGCCACCAATGCTACAAAAGAAGATTTGGAAGCTTCCCGGGAACGACAATTCACAGAAATCAAAAAGGGATTTGATAAGATGGTGAAGGTATTGGAGTCAAATTAAGAGCGGTTTGTACTGGTTTTAAATTATTTCAAACTAAACTGTATCCGTGATTTTTGTGATTTGAATCACAAATAATAGCTATATTTTGTGATTTGAATCACAAAAATTATATTAAATTTGTGATTAGCCCTCTTTACTATGTCACAAACTGCTATTATTAGAAATCTTCTCTCTTCCATTAAAGAGCGTTTGTTCAGAAATAAAGCCATCCTGGTTTTAGGGCCGAGACAGGTTGGAAAAAGTACACTCTGCGAAAAATTATTGGAAGAATCTGGTCAAACCTGGTTATATCTAAATGGAGATGAAGCCGATGTGAGATCGGAGCTAACAGATACCACAGCTACGCGGTTAAAGAACTTACTAGGGGATCATAAAATCCTTTTTATTGACGAAGCGCAGCGAATTCCAGGCATTGGGATTACTCTGAAAATAGTCGTAGATCAACTCAAAGACGTGCAAGTAATTGCTACGGGTTCATCTGCATTTGATTTGGTAAATCTCTCGAATGAACCTTTGACAGGCAGGAAATTTGAATTCTTTCTCTTTCCATTGAGTTTTGGAGAAATGGTAAATCATCATGGTTTATTGGCTGAAAAACGTCTAATTGAGCAGCGGATGATTTATGGGTATTATCCGGAAATTGTCACACACGTAGGAAAAGAAAAGGAGTTGCTGAAACTTCTTGCGGGAAGTTATCTTTACAAAGATTTGTTGATGCTGGAGCAAATCAAAAAGCCGATTTTGCTTGAGAAATTGCTTAAAGCATTGGCGCTTCAGCTTGGTAGTGAAGTTAATTACCATGAGTTAGCGCAAATAGTAGGAGCGGATAAGATTACGGTAGAAAAGTACATAGACCTACTGGAAAAGGCATTCGTAATCTTTAGGATTCCAGCGTATAACAGAAATATAAGAACTGAATTAAAGAAAGGGAAGAAAATTTACTTTTACGATTGCGGGATCAGAAATGCGATTTTAGGAAATTTCAATCCTTTTCTAAATAGAACGGATGTGGGAGCGCTATGGGAAAATTACTTTATCGTAGAGCGGATGAAGTATCAGGCTTATAACAACGTGGATGCTAACTATTATTTCTGGAGAACAACGGCACAGCAGGAAATTGATTTTATAGAAGAATCAGAAGAAGGCATGAAAGCAATAGAATGTAAGTGGAGCGAAAAAGCCAAAGTTAGGTTTCCTTCTACATTCACAGCGGCATACCCGAAGGCGACTCTTGACGTAATTTCTCCAAAAAATATTGAGGGGGTGTTAGGATTTGATAGTTAGATTTAAAATTAAAACTGCCAGCTTGTCAGCCTTTGTTACCAAAGAAATATTTGTCTTTTGACTTTTAAGAGTTTTTTGTTTCACTATTTCAATAAGATGAACCTAATCTGCAAAATATCCTCTTTCGGTACGAAGGTTGTTTAAATAATGGCAGGTTAAATAAGTTAAACCTGTATTTATCAAATTATCAACATTCTAATACTGTAATTCAATTCTGATTTGTTTCTATTTCTGTCCCTCCATAAGGGAGAGTCAGGTTCGGAAAAAATCAATTAAATATAAAAAAAGTAGAAATGTCTAAGCAAAGAATTCTCATCAAATATGGTGGGAATGCGATGGTGAATCCCCAGTTGCAGCAGGAAATTGCGGCACAGATTTTTAAACTTCGGGAAGCGGGATTTGAAGTCATCATGGTACACGGAGGTGGGCCATTTATCAATAAAGCCCTAGAAAAAGCAGCCATCAAATCACAATTTGTGGATGGCCTCAGAGTGACGGAAGCCATTGCTTTCGCAGAAATCCAAAAAGCTCTCATCGGAGAAGTCAACGCTGACTTGATATCCACGCTAAATCATAATAAATTAAAAGCTGTCGGCCTTTCCGGTAAAGACGGAGGGATGGTGCGAGCCAAAAAATATCATCACAAATCAGCTGAAGGCAGTATTGTCGATTTGGGTTTGGTCGGTGAGATCACTGAAATCGACGATAGCCTGGTTAATTTACTTTGCGAAGCTGGCTATGTGCCTGTTGTCGCTTGTGTGGCAGATGGAGCAGATGGCACTTCTTATAATATCAATGCGGATACTTTTGCCGGGAAACTCGCAGCAGCCGTAAAAGCTAACCAATTGATCGTATTAACGGATGTGGATGGACTTTTTCTCAACTATCCCGACCCTGCATCTATCATTCGTGAATTGGATGAAAATGCTGTAAATAAGCATATGGGAACAACCATTCAGGGTGGAATGATTCCAAAAATTCAATCCTGTATGCTGGCATTGAAAGAAGGTGTGGGAAAAGCAATTATCCTGAATGGCACCAGGCCTGAGCAGATCGCAACGTACGTGATCGACAATGAAAAAATTGGAACCACTTTGACCCTATAAAAGACTATGACAAATCAAGATTTATATACCAAAGACAAAGGAAATTACTTACCGACCTTCAATCGCTTTCCACTAGCGTTTATTAAAGGCAAAGGAAGCAGACTCTGGGATGCAGATGGTAAGGAATACATTGATTTATTGGCTGGAATTGCAGTAAATAATGTGGGGCATTGCCATCCAAAAGTCGTGAAAGCGATTCAGGAGCAAGCAGCTCAGTTGATGCATATTTCTAACTTTTTCGTGAGTCCACAGCAGGTTGCTCTTAGTGAATTGCTTGTTAAAATCTCAGGATTGGATCGGGTTTTCTTGACGAATTCCGGTGCAGAATCTGTGGAGGGAGCTATTAAAATTGCCCGTAGATATGCGCACAAGCATGAAAGGGGTGGGAAAATTATTTCCATGCACAATTCTTTCCATGGAAGAACTTTGGCGACCATAGCAACTGGGCAAGAAAAATATCAACAAGGTTTTGGGCCGATCCCAACAGGATTTTCCCAAGTTCCATTTAATGATCTTGCAGCGGTAGAAGCTGAAATTGATGCCGAAACTGCAGCAGTGATTGTAGAGCCTATTCAAGGTGAAGGAGGAGTTGTTCCTGCAGAAAAAGCGTATTTGGAAGGACTGCGAAAATTGTGTGATGAGAAAGGCATACTGTTGATTTTTGACGAAATCCAATGCGGTATCGGTCGGACTGGAAAATGGTTTGCGAAAGATCATTTCGGAGTACAGCCAGATATCATGACTTTGGCCAAAGGCCTAGGTGGAGGCGCGCCGATAGGAGCAGTTCTCTGTAATGAAAAAGTAGCAAGTGCCATAGAGTTTGGCGATCACGGAACGACTTTCGGAGGAAATCCACTTGTAGCTGCATCTGCGATAGCGACTATTGAGGTGATCAATGAGGAGCAGCTTTGCAAAAGAGCTACTGAAACCAGCGAATGGCTGCAAGGGAAATTGGCAGAATTGATTGCAAAGCATGATGAACTTGAGTCCGTGAGAGGATTAGGTTTGATGCTAGGCGTGAAAATGAAGTCTGAAGCCAAGCCTTATGTGTTGAGATTGCTTGAGGAAGGAATCGTGGCAAATGCTACTGCGGGAAATATTTTAAGGCTAGTTCCTGCACTCAACATTAGCAGAGATGAGCTGAATATTTTCTTGGAGAAACTTGACGAAATCTTAACCGAAACCACCGTATCCGCCTAATATGAGCAATCAAAAATTAAAAGTAGCCATAGTCGGAGCCTCTGGATTTACAGGTTCTGAGTTGGCTAGATTACTCCTGAATCATGAAGGAGTTTCTATAGAAATGATCACTTCTGAATCACATGTGGGCAAGCCATTTTCGGACTTACACCCACAGTTTTTCAGCAGATTAGATATTCCTTTGGTAAGTGCAGAGGAAGTCAGTAATAAAGAATTGGATGTGATTTTCCTGGCTTTGCCTCATGGTGTTTCCATGGATTTTGTGGCAAAGTGGAAAGATTCAGGAGCGAAAATTATAGATCTTTCGGGTGATTTTAGACTTTCTAACAAAGAAGTATATGAAGAATGGTATAACAAAAAGCACAGTTATCCAGAAGGATTTGCGAGCGCTGTTTATGGTTTGCCGGAGCTGTTTGCTGACAAAATTAAGTTGGCAACCTTGGTTGCAAATCCAGGCTGCTACCCTACCGCATCGATTTTGAGCATGGCTCCGCTTTTTGCGAAGCAGCTGGTCGAAGAGAAGTCCTTGATCATCGATGCCAAATCAGGTCTCACAGGAGCAGGTATTAAAGCCAGCGCAACCACGCATTTTTCCAATGTAAATGAGAATTTCAAAGCTTACGGAATCGCTGGTCACAGACATACTATAGAGATCGAAGAGCAACTCGGTGGATTGGCAGGTAGCCAAACTGCGGTTCAGTTTACGCCTCATTTGCTGCCCGTAGATAGAGGGATTTTAGTGACCGCTTACGCCAAAATCAAAGGCGAAATGAATCAGGAAAAATTGACTGAGATCTATCGTGATTTTTACAAAGACAAGCCATTTGTTAGATTGAGGAACCAAGCTCCGGGAATCAAAGACGTGCGTGGAAGTCATTTTTGCGATGTGTTTCCTGTTTGGGATGCTAGAACGGAGCGAGTGATTGTGATCTCAGCAATCGATAATTTGCTAAAAGGCGCCGCAAGTCAGGCCGTACACAATATGAATTTAATGTTTGGCTTGACAGAGTCCGCTGGATTGAACCAAGTGCCATTGAAGCCATAAGACCGAAGACCGAAGTCGCCATAATGCTAGAAATGAGCTGCTTCTATGAATAGTTAGCTTTTTGGCAAAAAAGAAGAATTATAAAATCATAATTTAGAAAAAGATGATTAAAAATATTACAAACGTACGTGGCATCAAATGCTGGGGTGCGCACACTGGTGTGAAATCCATGAAAAGGGATTTGGCCATTATATATTCAGAAGTTCCAGCAGCAGCAGCTGGTACCTTGACTCAAAATAAAGTCCGTGCTGAGCCTATTAAAATCACCGAGAAAAACCTTGAAAACAACCGCGCTCAGGTGATCATCTGTAATGCAGGAAATGCGAATGCCTGTACTGGAGATCAAGGAAGAGAGGGAGCTGAAGCAATGGTAAGAACTACTGCAGAAGCTCTTGGGATTCCTGAAGAGGATGTGATTGTAGCTTCTACGGGTATTATTGGAGTGGAATTCCCTACCGAAGATGTGGTGGAAGGATTGAAAGTCAATATCCCTAAACTAAGCGGAGAAATTAAGGCCGGATCATTTGTGGCGAATGCAATCCTGACAACTGATACCTTTGCCAAGGAAGGCTTCATCGATTTTGAATATGAAGGAGTGACGGTAAATATGGGCGGAGTAGCCAAAGGTTCTGGGATGATCCATCCAAACATGGCAACCATGCTGGCTTTTGTGGTGACTGATTTTAATATTGATGAGAAGCTACTTCAAGAAGCTGTCTCCTATTGTGTAGATCGCTCTTTCAATATGATTACAGTTGATGGGGATACTTCTACCAATGATATGGTGGCCGTGCTGGCGAATGGCTTGGCTGGTAATAGAAAAGTGAAATCTAAGGATGATCCGGGATATGAGATTTTCTTGGAGAAACTACTGGAAATGCTGACGCACTTGTCTAAGTTGATTGTTTCGGATGGTGAAGGTGCTTCTAAGTTTATAGAGTACAAAGTGACCAAGGCTCGATCAGAGGCTATTGCCAGAACATTGGTTCGGGCTATTTCAGATTCGACTTTGGTGAAAACAGCGATGTTTGGCAGAGATCCAAATTGGGGGAGAATAGTTGCAGCAGCTGGAAATGCCGGGGTGGCCTTCAACTACAAAAAAGTAAATCTTTTCATCGGAGATCAAAAACATCTAGTCCAAGTACTAGATAAAGGAAATCCTGTTGAGTTTGAAAAATCCTATATGAAAAAGCTTCTTCGTGAATCTCATATCAGAGTGCATATGGAGCTGAATACCGGTGAAGAAGAAGGAATAGGCTGGGGATCAGATTTGACGACCGACTATGTGATGTTCAATTCTGTTTATACGACTTGATAATAAACTCTGTCTTACTTACAAAAGTTATCCTGCTTCTCCTGAGGCGGGATTTTTTTTGACTTTCTAATCTATCTTCTCAAAAAACTCTTCCAGATCCAGTTCAAATCCGGCGATGCATTCAGACTTGACGATGTCTCCACGTGTAAAAAGTCTGGAAGAAATATACTTACCAGCAGTGAGCGTATTGATCATCAAAGTCTCCTCATAGGGAGAAATAATCCAATATTCCTGAACTCCCGACTCTTCGTAAACTTCGTATTTGTTCTGTAACTCTTTTTTATTGTTTCCTGGGGAAAGCACTTCGACGATTAAATCCGGCGCTCCGACACATCCTGCATCATCCAATTTCGAGCGATCGCAAACCACACATATATCAGGCTGAACTACCGTGAATATGTCTTCATTCTTTCGGGATTTCACTGGAAGCCTTACGTCAAATGGGGCGATAAATGCTTTGCATTGTTTGCCTTCAAGGTGAATCAAAAATTGAGAATATAACATTCCAGCTATTTCTTGATGCTTTCGTCTAGGCGCTGCAGCGGCAGATCGAAATACTTTTCCCTTGATGAGTTCGACCATCTCGTCGATCTCCCAAGTCAAATAGTCCGCATAAGAATACCTTCCATATTCTGTAAACGGCTCTTCTACAAGATCTTTTTTATCTGATTCCATAAATGAAAGTTAATGAAATGGCTTGAAAAAACAGTAAACAAAAAAAGTCCTTCGAGGTTCTGAATACCTTAGAGTACTTAAATGTATCTATCCACTTCAAAACCTTTCAGTTCCAAAGTTGTATCCTTCTGCTGATGTAATTCGCTGATGATTTTGCCAGAAGCTGGAGCTAAACTCACACCCATCATTGAATGGCCTGAATTTACCATTACGTTGGAATAACCTGGAGCAAAACCTATGTATGGAAGTCCATCTGGTGAACATGGTCTTAGGCCTTTCCAGATTTTATTTTGTTCCGGAAACTTTGCCTCGAAGTCTGGGTAAAAGCGATTAATGGATTCAAAAATCCCTTTCACTCTATTGATGTTTACAGATTGATTGGTACCGGCAATTTCCATGGTGCCTCCAAAGCGTATTTGCTCGCCGTAAGGACTTACCGCTACTTTCGATTCTGTTAAAATCGAAGATTGCATGATCTCAGGCTTGTTTTCTTGCAAGAAGGAATAGCCTTTGCCACCCATCATTGGAAGATTGAAACCAAGCAGATCTGCCAACTCTCCCGACCAAGAACCTCCGCAAAGTATTACTTTCTCTGCATCGATTTTACCTTTATCCGTGATAACGGCTTTGACCGTATTGCCGCTTTTTTCGAAATCAGTTACCGTGGTATTTGGCAAGAATTTCACTCCTTTTTCTTGTAAGTAACTCTTTAGGAAGCCATAGAGTTTCCCCGGATCCAAATGGGCATCTCCAGGAAAACGGACTGCCCCACGGGCTTTTACTTCTAGGTTTGGCTCGAAAGTTCGAATGTCCTCTGGAGTTAGAATATCTGCTTGTAAACCGTTGGCATTCGCAAGATGGGCAAATTCGATTTCCTCTTTTTCAACGGCTTCGGTCTGATAAATCATCATCAAACCCTTCTCCTGAAGAGCGATTAAAGATTCAGGATGCTCATCCCGAAACTCCTGATAAAGTGCTTTGCTGAGTAAACTCAGGTTTTTCAAAATTGGAACACTTCGCTCCACGTGTTTTGGATTGGCTGCTCTATAAAACTGATAACACCATTTCAGTAATTTAGCATCAAGACGCGGGTGGATGTAGAATGGACTTTTGGAAGAAAACATCCAAGAAATACCCTTGCTGATCATGCCTGGAGCTGCCAAAGGAATAATATGACTAGGCACGAGCATGCCTGCATTGCCAGTGGAGCAATTCACTTGCATGTCACCTTGATCGATTACCTGTACTTCTATTCCTTCTTTCTCAAGAAAATAAGCAGTAAAAAGGCCGATTACTCCGCCGCCGATGATGATTGTTGGTTTCATTTTTATAGCACAACCTTTGAGGTTTATAAAACCTCGAAGGTTTAGTTAATAAGTACTTTTCAGAAAAGACCTTCGAGGAGATTATTCGCTCCTTTGTCGCTCATAATGACACCTCAAAGGACTAAATCACTTGGAATCCATGCACATACGGGTCATCGTCATCAAGTATGATGGTGTTATATCCATAAACTTTTGCCCAGCCTTCGATGCTTGGAATGATGGCTGGTTTGCCGGCAATTTCTGTTTCTTCTTCGATCCTGCCAATGAATTTAGAGCCAATGAAGCTTTCATGGATGAAGTCTTCACCTGGTTTCAAAAGCCCTTTTGCGTACCATTGTGCCAATCTAGCTGAGGTTCCCGTACCACAAGGCGAGCGGTCTATAGCTTTATCTCCGTAGAATACTGCATTGCGAGCAGTACTAGTTGGGTCAAGCGTTTTACCCGTCCAAAGCACATGCGAAAGTCCTTTTATTTCTGGGTGTTCTGGGTGAACAAACTCATATTTCTCATTCATCTTCTTGCGAAGCGAGCGGGCCATAGAAATCAATTGTTCAGCCTTGAAATGCTCCAATCCTGGAAAGTTTTCCTGAGGATCAACGATGCAATAGAAGTTGCCACCGTAAGAAACATCCACTTTCAGTTTTCCAAGTTCATCGGATTCAATCTCCAAGCCTTCAGCAGCCAGAAAGCTTTTCACATTCGTAAGCTTGACGGACTTGACTTTTCTGCCTTCCTGCTTGTACTCCACTAGCACCAGGCCAGCAGGAGTTTCCAGTCTAAGCTTTCCGGGAGTTTTGGGATAGATTAATCCTTCCTCAATGGCAATGGTCACAGTCCCGATCGTTCCGTGTCCGCACATCGCCAAGCATCCACTTGTTTCAATAAACAACACAGCCACATCATTTTCAGGATTATGTGGTGGAAAAAGCATTGAGCCAGACATCATATCATGACCTCGCGGTTCGAACATTAATCCTGTTCTGATCCAGTCTAGATTATCCAGAAAATACTGGCGTTTTTCCAGCATGTTGTCGCCTTTCAAAAAGGGAACTCCCCCAGAAACTACCCGCACCGGGTTGCCGCAGGTATGGGCATCGATGCAGGAGAAAGTGTGTCGTGTTGACATGAACTAATTCAAGATTGGAAAATTGAAATATTGGGAAATTGAGCTAGTGTTTTAAGTTGGAAGGTGGTAAAGTGGATTTAGACGCATATCATTTCAATGACCTATGGAGTCCAGCATAATGCCGTAAATCTCAAATCTAAAATCCCAAATCAGTTAATTTTCTCTACCGTAAACTTCCCATTCACTTGCCTTACTATTTTCATTGGGTTATCATTCTTCAAAGCGTCTGGTAACAAATCAGCAGGCATATCTTGGAAGGCAATTGGGCGAGCAAAACGCTTGATTGCACCAGCACCTACGGAAGTACTTCTGGAATCTGTAGTGGATGGATAAGGTCCTCCATGCTGCATTGCATAGCCGACTTCAACACCTGTAGGAACACCTGCAAATAGCAATCTGCCACATTTCTCTTCAAGGATATTGATTAGTGCAGCATTTTCCTTTAGCTCAGGAATGTCTCCCCAGACTGTGATTGTTAATTGTCCGTGAAGTTTTTTGGCAGCTTCCATCAATTCATTTGGCGAATCATAAACGACCATCAAAGCAAAGGCTCCAAAAACTTCCTTTTGGAACACATCATCAGCGATCCAGTCTGCAGCTTTTATCTCAGCTAAAGCCGGACTTCCGTTGATTAGATGCTTAGGGTCTGCTACTTTGATCCACTTAAGTTCTTGACGGCTTTGGTAGTACTCTATGGAATCATAATAAGCACTGGCAATGCCCGGATGCAGCATTGGGGAGCCGGCGATATCCTTGATTTCTTTAGCCATAGCAGCTTCAAAAGCAGCTGCATGTGAACTAGGTACGAAGATCAATCCTGGATTGGTGCAAAACTGTCCTGAGCCTAAAGTCAAGGAACTCACGTAAGACTGTGCGAGTGGAACCAGTTCATTTCCCAGTTTCTCTGGGAAAGTGAAAACAGGATTCACAGATCCCATTTCTGCATAAACAGGAATAGGTTCTTCACGCTGACTTGCCAGATCGAATAGCGCTTTTCCTCCATTGTGAGAACCGGTAAATGCCACTGCTTTTGCAAGCGGGTGCTTCACCAAAGCTTGTCCAATTTCGATTCCTCCCTCTACATGGATAAACACTGCCTCAGGTAGATTTGAACTGATTACAGCTTTATGTATGCATTCGGCTACCAATCTGGATGTCTCAGGGTGAGCGGGATGACCCTTGTAAATAACCGGACAACCAGCTGCTAACGCTGAAATAGTATCTCCTCCTGCCGTAGAAAATGCAAGTGGAAAATTACTCGCACCAAAGACCACAACTGGTCCGATTGGAGTGAGCATTTTTCTGATGTCTGCTTTTGGCATTGGCTCACGATTTCTATCTCCTGGGTCTATAGTCGCTTCCAGCCAACTTCCTTCTCTTACCATGGTTGCGAAAAGTTTAATTTGGCCGGTTGTTCTTCCCAGTTCACCGTTGATTCTCCCTTCAGGAAGATTAGACTCTTTTACCGCTACAGGTACAATATTAGCTCGGTTGGCTTCCAAGATTTCCGCAATGGTATCTAAGAAGTCTGCTTTGAGATTTGCAGGGAGATTTTTGTACGTTAAGAAAGCCTCGTGGGCTGCGTTGAAAATTTCGTCAATCATAGGAATTGTAGGTTTAAAAGGTTAATAGTTTGAAGATAGTAAAAAACGTGCAAGTCAGATGCCATTTGCCTTAAAGCTTATAGCTTAGGTCTTTTGGCAATCCCGTCCGTAATGATTTTCTCAATGCGTGTGCGCTCTTCCCCGATCAATGTCAATCTCGGAGCTCTTACATGCTCACTTCCAATACCGCAATGTTGCTCAGCAAGCTTGATGTATTGAACTAGTTTTGGATGAATGTCAAGTTCCAAGAGTGGTAAGAACCAACGATAAATCTCTCTAGCTTCATCGTTTTTGCCTTCTTTTACTAAATTGAAGATGGTCACTGTTTCTTTTGGGAACGCGCAGACCAAACCTGCAACCCAGCCATCTGCTCCCATTACCAATTCTTCCATAGCAAGCGTATCAACACCGCAAAGCAATTTGAATCGGTCACCAAATCTATTTCTCATTCGAGTGACATTGGAGATGTCCCGAGTTGATTCTTTGATTGCTTGGATATTTTCACATTCCACTAACTCAGCAAACATATCCAAGGTGACCAAAGTCTTGTAATCCACTGGATTGTTATAGATCATGATCGGTAGGTCAGTACTATTTGCCACAGCTTTGAAATAAGCCACGACTTCTCTTGCGTCCGCAGCATATCTCATCGGAGGCAAAATCATCAGACCTGCAGCTCCAAGCTCTTTAGCTTTGGCAGCCCAGAAGAGTGCCTCTTGAGTTGCTCCTTCAGCGATATTCAAAATCACAGGGACTTTACCGTCCAGATAGTTTACCGTTTCACGGGTTAATGTGATCTTTTCCTCTTGAGTTAGCACAGAGCTTTCACCGAGTGTTCCGCCTAGAATGATACCATGAACGCCGGATTCTAGTTGGTAGTCGATGTTTTTGAAAAATAGATCCATGTCCAGACTTCCGTCGGCATGGAATTTAGTCGTTACAGCAGGGAATACGCCTTTCCAGTTCATAGCTTTTTTTATTTCAAAGGTAGGGTAGGAATCAAATGTATGAAAGTTGTCTTTTAATAAATAATGATACTATTTTGATCATAATTCAAGTAAATTTAGGTTTATTTACTAATTCAAGCCTATTATGACATATGAGTAAAGTTATATCCTTTCAGATTCCAAAGTCTGATAATTCATTTATACAATACCAAGAAGATCGCGGAAAACACTTTTACGACAGTCTTCACCAGCATCCCCAAGCCCAGTTGACACTGATTTTGGAAGGTCGTGGACAACTCCTGGTGGGTGATTATGTGGGGAGGTTTGAGCCTGGAGATGTGTATTTGCTCCCGGAAAGTATCCCGCATGTTTTCCGAAGTGATTCGGCTTATTACGAGGAGGACAGCAATCTCCAGATAGGTGGGAATACATTGTTTTTTGATTTTAAAGCGATGAACAAGGCTTTCTCGGAGGTGGAAGACTTCCATGATCTCATTCATCTAAATGAGAAAATAGCTGGTTGCTTCAAGATTTTGGGAGAGACTAGAGAAGAGATAGCTTCGTTGCTAGCTGAGTTTGGCGATTATTCGGGGCTCACTAGGTTACGGCATTGCATTCATATATTGTCTCTGTTGGACTTTACGAGTATGGATATGGTGGCTTTGAACCAAATCCCCGTTATGAAAACAATGACTGAGAGAGATGGGCGCAGGATGGATCAGGTGATGAGATTCATCCTTGATAATAGCAAAAGGCAGATAAGTTTGGAGGAAGTTGCTGAACAGGCTTATATGAGTAAAGAAGCATTTTGTAGATTTTTCAAACTGAGGACTAGGAGGACTTTTACGCAATATGTACAACAGCTAAGAGTCACCGAAGCCAAGAAATTACTGTTAGAGACTGATTTAAGTATATCCCAAGTTTCGTTTCAAGTGGGTTTTCAGACGCTTTCCCATTTCAACAAGACATTCAAGGGGCTCACGGAAATGACCCCAAAAGATTGGAGGAAATTGGAGTAAAAAATGGGTTAATCGCGCTTTATTGGGAAGGATATTCCCCAAAGTAGGGTGTACGGTGTTGGTGTATTTGTTTTTTCAGAAATCTGGAATAGATATGTTAAAACCTGTTAACTGCATGGATAGAGGCTTTTAGACCATTTTTTGGAAGCTTCGATTTTTTCATGGCATTTGGTTTGGCAAGACAAGAGGAAAAACAAACCAACACCAAAAATGAAAAAATTAGTATTATCATTTGCCTTAATGATGGCAGTTTTCGCTACTTACGCACAAGCCACCAGAGAAATCGAAGATATCAATGAAGATAACTCCTGGCTGAAACTAGGTCTTAATATGGGAGTACCGGTAGGAGACATAGGTGACTTTTCTTCTTTTGCGCTTGGTCTGGATGTGGCAGCGCAGTTTATGAGAACGGATAATTTCGGACTTGGAGTAGCTTCAGGATACACCAATTATTTTGGGAAGGAAAATCTTCCTGACTTTGGTGCCATCCCGCTGGGATTGATGCTGAGATATTACCCTGAACCTTCAGGTTTCTTTGTGGGTACGGATGTAGGTTACACCTTTTTGACCGGAGATATCGCCAGTGATGGCGGGTTTTACATACGCCCACAACTTGGCTATCACAATTACGATTGGAATATTTTCGCTTTTTATAATCAGGTATTTACATCTGAACCATGGGCTGATATTCAGGCTATTGGAGTAGCAGCGACTTATAATATTAGATTCAAATAAAAACCATACAATCATGAAAAATCAATTGAAAAAGTACTCGCAGAGTGTATTTTTATTCCTAATGACAATGCTCTTTTCGGTAGTGGCATATGCTCAAGATGGAGGATTAGATATCGATGTGAACATCGGTAAGAAAGAATGGTACCAACAGCCTTGGGCTTGGGTAGTAGGAGGAGCTATCTTTGTTTTGATATTGGTAGCCTTGCTGCGAAAAAGGAAATAATAAAAAGGGTCGTCTCAATTCGAAACGACCCTTTTTCGTTTTACTTTAGCTCCACGCTGATGGTGTTATCATCAGGTATTCGATCTATCAGTTTGTTGTATGGATCGATTCCAGCTTTTACAGGCTCACCTTTTACTCTGATGGTGAGTGAGGTTTCACCCGGCTTGATTTTATATTTCTGCACAAAAAGTGGATTGACACGATCTTTCCCGTTTTCATCCTGATCATCAGCCGCGAAGATTCCCACATCGATGTAATCTCCTTCGTATTCGGCATTTGACTCTTGTCCGCCTGAATCGGCATAGAGCTTTTGAGACCTTAATTTCAAAGTGATATCATATTCCCCATCGGCTATTTTAGTCGCGGTCACTTCCTCAGCTTTATTGTCGTAAAGGGTGATTTTATTCCAAGTATCATCCAGATAATACATTAAGCTATCTGGTGTTTTTGCTGCTAGGTGTCTATAGAGATCCGAACTTCCAGGGAAAGGTGGCGCCTCACGCAAGCCAAATTCGGTATTGAAATTATAAAGTGCAGAGTCCATCGCTTCTGCACCGATTAAGTCCCGAAGTCCATAAAGAATTAAACTTCCTTTGTTATACCATTGGTATGCGCGATTGCAATTGATAAAGACATTTTCCTTTTTGCCTTCATTCGATCTTCCGCTTAGGTAATCATCCAATTCGTCTTTTAGGAATCGCTTCATATTTTCCTTGCCGTACTTTCTTTCTGAAAGGATCAATGCTGAGAATTCAGCCAGCGCTTCTGAGATTAAATTAGCTCCTCGGGTATAATTAGGAGTAATCTGATGCCCCCACCATTGATGTGCAAGTTCATGCGCAGTTACGTAATAGACGTAGTCAAAGCTGTTGGGGTCAGAGAAATCAGCTACCCAACCGAAGCTTTCTGCAAAGGGAACAGTATTAGGAAATGACTGCGCAAAACCTGCATAGCGAGGAAATTCCAGGATCCGCATTTGCCTGAACTGGAAGTCTCCATAGGTTTCTGAGAAATAGTTGAGCCCATCCTTATAGGAGTTCACAAAGCGGTCAAGATTGTATTCATGACCCTTCTGATAGTAGATTTCGATATCCACTTCCTTTCCAGAACTCAACGTTGCCTTATCCCGAAGTACTTCGTATTCTGCCGAAAGAACAGAAAAGAATGCCTGAATCGGTGTATCTTGTATGTAGTGGAAATAACGACGTCCTTCTTCTTCCCACTCTTTCTGCAAGTATCCAGGAGCGATAGCGATCTGACTTGGAACTGTACTTACTGTAGCCTCAAACTGAATCAAGTCAGCTTCATCAGCGAATAGGAGTGTGTTTCTCCCATAAGGATCGTCATGAGGAGGTAGATCTTCCAGCTTTTCCGGGAGATCATATTCTCTTCTTTTTTCGTCACTATTCAGTTCGTTATTAGCTGAATAGCCTATTTCAGGCATTCCTCCTGCAATAAAGCTACCATTGTAAACCAGCTCTCGACCAAATCCTGAATTGGGGAATCCCTCGTTGATTACTTTGCTTTTGACGACAAGATCTATCGTGTCTCCCGGCATCAAAGTTTCTGGAAGTGCAGTGATTTTATACCATTCCCGGACTGGCTTTTTACCAAAAATCTGAAATTTGGCAGGCTCATAGACTAAGGGAAAGCGGTAAGGTAAACTTTCCCCTTGGTAGAAAACCTCAAATTCCGTCAAACTGGTACTGTTGAAATGAACTGAGTCAATCGGCTCATTGGTTTTGTTCACCATCTGTACAGCCGCCTCAAAATTGGCATCCCGTTCTATTGGATAAAGATCAGCTTTGAGATTGACTTTGGTGATTTTAGGTTGAGCTATAAACTCATATTGCTTCAACTGCTTTTCATAAGTCACTTGACGCAACTCACCTTCATCGCTTGTTCGATAGCCATTCAGGTAAACTACCGAATTGAAAATATAGGCTCCAGCGGCAATCCCGATAATCAGAAATAAGTATGCCGCTAAGGAGGTCCTTTGAGTCAATCTTCCTTTGGCTGTTTTCAAGGTGTTCTTGAGTGAATTCTCCGTACCACGGCTGTAGAAAATACTGAAGAAAAGAATCAGGAATAAGCCAATGGCAGTCCAATAGAGGTTAAACCAAAAAAGCGGTTCCCCAAAATGTCCCAGCCCATTCATGTCGCTCCAGCGGTAACCCGGTTTGTAGGAGAAAAAGAATAGATTGAAATCATATCCTGCGAAATCACGAAATATGATCATCACAACCCAGATCCCAATTGCTGCGGCATGACCCGCAAATTTGTTGTTGACCACCAAATGCACCGCAAATACCAACATCACCATTTGTAGGTAATCAGGAAGGGAGATCAAGTAACTATCGACCAGATATACGCCTAGATCATAATTGAAATAACCTTTCAAAGTCTGTACGGCCAATCCTACAAAAATGGGGATAGTGGCCAACATCAGACAGATAAAAGCCATGCCGGCAAACTTCGAAGCGATCACTGTTCCGTCTTTTACCGGAAATGTATCATTGATGACAGCGTATCCAGAGGACTTATCTCTATGCAAGCTTTCTCCTGTGAAAAACACAATAATGATGAATACAAAGAGGTTGTAATCAAAGGTCTTGTACTCCATCAAAAAGGAGGTGGAGGGGAAGTTTGGAACTGAATAAAGCGTATTTCCTATCCAAAAATCCAAAATCAAAAACACCAATCCACCGAGCAAGATCGATTTGAAATAGATGTCTTTGAAGATGTTTTGAAACTCAATTTTAGACAGTGTTTTGAAACTGTTCCACTGATAGTTTCCTGCAAAATTTGCTTTAACAAGCACATTTTGAAGCAAGGGAGCTTTCGTTTCTTCTTTTTCTGCTTTGGGTTTTTTCTGCTGGGTTTGAAAGAAATAGGTAAAGCTAAATCTAGCGTAAGCAGCTGCGAAAAAAAAGATTCCAACCCCAATCCATAGCAATCGGTTGATTAGCAAATTGCCAACTACGGGAAGGATAAAGTTATTTTGCTCAAAAGGTGTTAGGTATCTCGTTTGAAAGTCGAACGTGTTGATTCCAAAAGGATCCATGATCTCCACCAAATCCTTGTTTTCTATATCTTGTGCAAGAAAATTTGCAAGTAAATAAATGATGAAAACAACTATTCCTCCAGAGTAAATTGACTTAATATTTCTGGTAAATACAATCAGTGCAAAAAAGAGTGAACCTGCCAGCCAAAGGTTTGGAAGAGAAAGTGTAATCCAAGGATGCAGGTAATTGATCAGCAAATTTGGACCATAACGCAGCTCATCTGTACCGAAAAGCGGCCCAAACAACGTCCCCAAATAAAATCCGACAAGGCTACCAAAAGAGATAAATACCAGCGTTGCGAAAGAGCCCCAAAATCTACCCATAAAATAGGCAAACTTGGAAATTGGATAACTAAACAGGAAAGTACCGGTTTTGTGCTCTAAGTCCCGGTAGATAGGAACTCCCATCACAGCGGAAGCGATCAGAATCCCAAAAATCGAAATCAACAACTGAAGATTTGCAATCACAATCGGCGCATTGTGATAGACCTTTTCAGAGGCTGGAGTATTCCCAAATCCCACCAAAAGCAATGGGACCACCAATAGCATCAAGAAATAGATATAGGTCGCGGGACGACTGAATCTATATTTTAGTTCAAAAATGAAAATATCTAAAAACATGGCTTCAGATTAAATCGTGATGGGATCCACTTTTTTAGAAATATGACTGAAATACACATCTTCCAAATCTGCAGGAACCGCTTCAAATCCATTTCCAGGATTTTCATCACTCTCTATTCTTAGGCTGAGTTTTCCTTCCAGCAGTTTGGTGGAGATCACAGAGTACTTCTCACGATATTCACCCAGATCTGATTTCTCTATTGATTTCTTATAGATTTTACCATTTACTGAAGCAATTCCCTCGGCTGGCTTTCCCTGCATCAAAACTTCTCCTTGACAGATGATGGCCATATTTGAGCAAAGGGTATTCACGTCTTCAACTATGTGTGTTGATAGAATAACCACTGTGTTTTCTCCGATTTCTGAAAGAAGGTTATAGAAACGGTTTCGCTCCGAAGGGTCCAGTCCCGCAGTTGGTTCATCGACGATAATTAGTGAGGGACTGCCCACCAAAGCCTGAGCAATTCCAAATCGCTGGCGCATTCCGCCTGAATAAGTTCCAAGACCTTTTTTTCGGTGAGTGTAAAGATTTACTTTTTGAAGTAGGCTTTCCACCAGTACTTTCCTTTCGGATTTGTTTCCAATGCCCTTCATTTGAGCAATATGATCAAGCATCACCTCAGCACTTATTCTAGGATAAAGACCAAAATCCTGTGGTAAATATCCTAAGCGCTCACGAACTGCTTGTTTATCTTCCAAGACATTAATATTGTCTAACGTGATACTCCCTGAGTCTGGATCTTGAAGCGTAGCAATAGTCCGCATCAGGGTGGATTTTCCAGCTCCATTTGGTCCGAGAAGTCCAAACATCCCTTGCGGGATAGTCAAAGAAATGTCATTCAAAGCCTTTACTCCATTGGGATAGGTCTTTGACAGACTAGTGATCGTTAATTCCATATGTATGGGGTTTGGGGGCATCGCTCCCGCTACGGCTAAAAAGTGGCCTGATGTAGCAAAAGCAATAGTTAAAAATGATTTAGTAAAACTCTGGTCAAGACTCTTAAGTAATTCCTGTTTGGTTCAGTTTCTGAAAAAGCTGTGACTCTGGATCAATATAAGTAATTGATTACAAAATGTTTGAGGGTTATTGTTAAAAATAAGTTTTACCGCTGATCAAAGAATTACAATTCATGGGCTATATGAAGGAGTCATTTTGATGATTTAGTCTCAAAAGATTTAATTTAAGGTTTTAAATACCTCCATTCTTATGAAAAAAACCTACCTAATTCTATTCTTCTGTTTGATGGCTACTTTGGGTTTTGCTATCGAATTAGCTCAAACCATCCAGACCTATCAAGCCGATTATGGGGCATTGAGAAGATTGTATTCCAACTCTCTTTCTGATGAATATTTTTCCAGAATCCAGAAATTCAATCAGGAGTATTTGAACAATTTGGGTAAGGTGAATTACAATTCTCTTTCAGAGGATGGTAAAATAGACTATGTACTTTTTCGGAATTACCTGGAAAAAGAATTGGCTGAGTTGGCTATAGAAAAAGCTTCCTTCGATGAAATATCTGAAGTTTTGGCATTTTCAAAGCCCCTTGAGGATTTCTATCAGGGAAGGCGAAGAGCCAAAATGCCAGAACCTCAAAAACTTGCTGCTTCCTGGAATGAAGTAGCGAAGCAAGTGGATGTGCAATTAAAAAACCTGCCTTCAACTCCAAAGTACAATAGCTGGCAGAAAGCTGATCTTGCTGCCAGTGCGGTAGAAGCTGTGGATAGAGCAACTGGGGAGGCATATAATTATTATTTCGACTATGATCCCATGTTCACTTGGTGGATGCCCGAGCCTTGGAAAAAGCTTGATGAAAGTATGAAAGGGTATGCAAAAGCATTGCGTGAGCACTACACCAACTCGGTGAAAGATGATGGAAGTGGAATTATCGGAAGACCTATTGGCAGAGAAGCCTTAGAGAAGCAGTTGGCTTTTGAGATGATCGCGTATAGTCCGGAAGAACTGATCGCGGAAGCGGAGAAGCAATTTGCTTGGTGCGAGAAAGAAATGCTAAAAGCATCCAACGAATTGGGGTTTGGTAACGACTGGAAAGCTGCCTTGGAAATGGTGAAAGAAGCGTATTTCCCGGCTGGAGAATGGCCAGCTGAAGTGATCCGATTGGCAGAGGAAGCAACTGATTATGTGGAATCCAACGATTTGGTGACTGTGCCTCCTTTGGCAAAAGAAACTTGGCGAACGATCATGATCTCTGCTGAGCGTCAGCGGATAAGCCCATTCTTTTTGGGAGGGGAATCCATTCAGATCGCATACCCAACTTCTGAAATGAGTCATGCCGATAAAATGATGAGTATGAGAGGAAATAACCCACATTTTTCCAGAGCTACTGTGCAGCATGAATTGATTCCTGGGCATCATTTGCAGCAGTTTATGAACCAGCGAAATATGACTCATCGTCGCATGTTTGGAACGCCATTTTGGACGGAAGGCTGGGCGTTGTATTGGGAGTTTGTGCTTTGGGACAAGGAGTTCCCGCGAGATGCGAAGGATAAAGTGGGGATGCTGTTCTGGAGAATGCACCGCTGTGCACGGATCATTTTCTCACTGAATTATCATCTGGAGAAGATGACTCCTCAAGAGTGTATTGATTTATTGGTAGATAAAGTTGGCCATGAGCGCGCTAATGCCGAAGCTGAGGTAAGAAGATCATTCGAAGGTGGATATGGGCCATTATATCAAATCGCCTATATGATCGGGGCGCTTGAGTTTTATTCGTTGAGAGACGAAGTAGTCAATTCGGGAAAAATGACCGAGAAAGAATACCATGATTTGGTATTGAGCCAAAATGCGATGCCAGTGGAAATATTAAGAGCAAAAGTGGCTGGGCAACCTCTAAAAAAGGATCACAAAGCAAGCTGGAGGTTTTTGGATTGAAATTGAAAAAACTTAGCTGGATTGAACTTAAACTGGATGAGGATTGCTAAATTATTGGTTCAATTAAACTATTTAAAAAATGGTGCTAGAAACTCTAAAGTTAGAACTGATTGAAAGAGTAATGCGAATGAAAGATACATCCGTGCTAGAAAGATTAGAAGAATTGATTGAGCAGGCTGAGCTAGAATCGAGAACTAAAGAGTCTCTCCAGTCAATTAAAAGAGGTGAAACTGTTTCACTAAAGGATTTTGGAAATCAAAATAGGCGATGGCTCAAGGAAAAAGCTATGAAATAGAAATTTCTAAGTCTGCATTGCATAGGTATCAAGAGGAAGTTTTGCCATACCTTATCCATAATTTTAGTTTACAGAGAGCACTAGAAATAGAAGCTGATATTGAAAACACAGTCCAATCTTTAGCGCTTTTTCCCTCCAGAGGTACAAAAGAAAAGTATCTGCAGAATGAAAAGGAAGAATTTCGATTTGTGCTACATCGGGAGACAAGTAATTTTGAATTGAAAATCATCTACTTTATCCAAGAAAAGGGTTTAAAGGTCTATGTAACTGATTTCTTTCCCACTAGGATAAATCCTGTCAGAATTAGACATTAATGCGAAATCGAGCCTGCATGATGCAGACAGGCATGACTCAAGCGTCACACGCTGGGATGATTATAATTCATGCGAGATTCCATCCCGTATCCTTCGTCACGGGACAGGTTATGGCTTTTAAAAATCAAATAATAACTATATGAAAAAAAGGAGTCCCACAATTGCGGGACTCCTTTTCCATTTATAAAACCAAGAATCTAATTACTTTTTAGGATACTCTTTCAAGGTGATAATAACTACTCCATTTTCACCTTTTTCGCCATAGAGGTCAATGGCAGACTTGTCTTTCAAGACGCTAATACTTTCAATGTCATTCGGATTGATATCCTTCAAAGCCCCGTGTGGAATAGTAAGGTCTGTATTTTTGGATTTGATAATATAGAGTGGTGGGTTTTCAGAGTTATTAGTCCCTGCCACGACCACGGATACTTTAGGGTTGGATGAAGATCCAGGTTCAGCAACTCCATAAAGGGGTTTGCCTACTCGGTAGTTTGATGTGTAGCCACTCACATGGTCACCTGAAGAGACTGATTTTTTGCCATATCCTGCAATGCTAACTCCATTTACAGTTTGTGCCCGAGGTGTTTGAAGGATCTCTTGCTGTTCGAAGGTTAATTCATTTTTGATCGCCACCATCGTGCTCAGCTGCTGTTTTTTCAGTGAGTTTTCTAGCGCTAATACCTTATCCATTTGTTTCTGGACAGCTACTTGGTCTATTTTAGTTTCGTCAAGAAGTGCTTTAAGCTTTTTGGTTTCATCATCCAGATCCCACTTCATGGTGCTGAACTTACCTGCATTTTCACTATGGATTTTCTTGATTTTGGTGGCCTGAGCCTCGCTGAGATCAAGATCATTTCGGAGCTCCATCACCCTATCTGCAGAGTATAGATTTTTCTGGAAGAGGTCTTGGGCTGTTGCAAATCCTGCGGACAGCATAAGACATAAGAAGAGTATTTTTTTCATTTTTTTTGGCTTAATATTCTGATAATAAAGAAGCTGTAGGCGACTCCCAGGTGTCTAGGAACGTACTTTCTTCTATAGTGAAATGTTGATTTTGATTTTCGTCTTCATGAAGTGTAATAATCACAACTTCAGGAGCTGGAGTTTCAACAGGCGCTGGTTTTTGGATAAACAGGAAGGCAAAGATCATAGACGCAGCTATTCCTGTAGGAATCCAAAAACCGAATTTCCGGGTTTGGACTTCTGGAAAAGCTGGGATTTCAATGTGCTCATCCTGCTTTTTCATCTGATCAAAAAACCGTTCTAGTTGTTCATTATTTTCCATATTCTTCCTGGATTTGAACTTTAGTAATTAATTCCCTGAGTTTCTTCTTCCCGCGATCGTAATGTGTTCTTGCGGTTCCTAGGCCGATTTGTAGGATTTCGGCACTTTGCGCGATGGTCATCTGATGATAAAAAACCATCAAAATCACCTCTCGCTGCATTTCTGGTAAGTGCTTGATTATCCCTTCATAATCAGTCGCATCTATTTCCTCAATGATCTCCACTGGATCATAAGAATCGGAAAGCGAAACGACATTTCCGCCTTTTCGTATCTCGTCAATAGCGGTATATCTAATGATCGAAAAGAGCCAGGTTTTAGCTTTTGATGCATCCTTTAGCTTTGCCTGCCCTTCCAAAATCTTCAAATATGCCTGCTGAAGCACATCCTTTGCCATCTCATCCTCAAAAGAGCAACATTGCCTAGCCCATAGGTATGCATCCCTGTGGTGAGCTTTTAAGATATGATCAAGCTGACTGCGATTCATTTACATAAGTTAGTCGGGGAATGAATCCAATATATGACAGGCACAATTGAAAAATTTGAATATATGGATATACGGAATGATGCCAGTAACCAATATTTCTCTGCTCAACCGGCCGGAAGACCGATGACCGAAGACCAAAGTGGCCTCAATTCTTAAGCTTAACATACACTATGCTGCTTTTGCCTTCTTACTGGTAGAAAAGCGGCTATACATATTTGAATATTATAAAATTACGAGTATAAATCTTTCAATCTTTCAATCTTTCAATCTTTCAATTTTCGAATCTCTTATTCTAAAAAGATACGCTAGCGTAAACTCCAAGTTGGTAGAACTCATCTCGAAAATACGATCCTGTCCCTCAGGATTGGTGAAGTCATAGGAAAACCGGACTTCTCCCGCCAGGGTGCTTTTACCAAAAAGCTTGGAAATACCTGCTCCAGCTGTTAGACCATACATGATTCTGTTAGGTTCGTCATCGGCACCACCATAGGTTGGGATTTCTGCTGGTGTGGCACCAGAAAATTCACGGGTGATGTCTTTAGCCTGAAGCAGATAGCCTAGATGTGGCCCAAGTTTGATTTGGAATCTACCGGATCTTCCTAGGAAAAAGCTGGAAAGCATCGGGATTTTCAGGTAGTCAAACTGGGTTTCATTGACTAGCTCAAGTTCTATGTCTTCATCTGAAATCTGCGTGAATCCTAAGCGTAGAAACTGAAGATTTATTTCTAACCCTGCGTTTTTGGCATTGAAGTGCTCAAAAACCAAGGCGAAAGTAGGCGTGCCGAGTCCATCCACTGAAATCCCGCGGGTGCTGGGTGTAGGTCGATAAGAATAAGTGGAGGTCGCGTAGCCACCACGGATCCCCACGCTGGTTTGGGCGCTGACCACGAAAGAGACTATAATGAAAATGCTGGTGAGCAATACTCTATTCATATCCAAAAGTAACCAATTAAAAGGTTTGGGAAGGAAGTGTTTAGGAGGATAAGTTGAGAAATTAGATCTAAGAGCCAAGAATCAAGAGCCTTCTGGCAAGCATTAAAGGTGTAAGAATAAATGCTAAACGATATCTTTAATTAATAGTTGGGGCTCCCATCTATTCTTAATAGCAGTTGAAATTCCAAAACAAAAGAGCCCCAACTGGAGCTCTTTGGATTCTGGAGTGAAAGGGGTTGTTACTTTTTTTTGTCCTTCAGGTCTAGGTCATCTCTATCCTTGAGCTTTTTGTCTTCCACATTTTTATTGAGAAACTCATTGATTTTATCAATTGAAAAGGAGGAGGAGATCTCACCAAAGGAATTTATGTTCATCTTGAAGCCGTTCAAATCTTCATGAACTTTAGGGTCTTCGTTTTTCTTTTTCTTCTTAGTCATAGCTTGTGTTTTTAGCTGATTACATCCAAAGTAGCTAACGAAAATCTAATCCGTTTGGCTACTTCTTCTGGTCCTAAAATAGCAAAAATCTCCATCAAATCCGGTCCAGCACCTACACCTGTTACCGCAAGGCGAACTGCCTGCATTACTTTACCAAGCTTAATTTCCTTTGCTTCGGCAGTTTCTCCCAGCATTGCTTTGGCAGTTTCTGCATCATAGGTTCCTGAAAAACCTTCCAGGGTCTCTGCATAAGCTGTCAGAACTGTCACTGCGTCAGCATTCCATCGTTTGCCAGCCACATCCTGATCAAACTCGGTAGGAGCGATTACCACGAATTTACTTCCTTGCCAAATTTCCGAAGGGAAGGTCACGCGCTCTTTCATCAAAGCAACTAGAGCCTCTGCTGTGTCCTGAAGGATAATTTCCCCTTCTTTGGAAGCATCAGCAATCACATGCGGCGCTAATTCTGCATTTGATTTAGCTCTCAAATACTGCTCATTGAACCATTTTGCTTTCGCAATGTCAAACTTGGTTCCTGACTTGCCTATTCGTTCTACCGAGAAAGCTTCGATCAATTCCTCCAAAGAGAAGATTTCGCGGTCGTCTCCAGGATTCCAACCGAGGAAAGCCAAGAAGTTTAGGAATGCATCCGGTAAATAGCCGGATTCTCTAAATCCAGATGCTGTTTCCCCATCTAATTTATTCTCCCAATTCAGAGGGAATACTGGAAACCCTAACTTATCGCCATCACGCTTGGAAAGCTTCCCGTTTCCATCAGGCTTTAGCAAAAGAGGTAAGTGGGCAAATTCAGGCATGGTATCTTCCCAGCCAAAAAACTTGTATAGCAATACATGCAGTGGAGCAGATGGAAGCCATTCCTCACCGCGGATCACATGGGTAATATTCATCAAGTGATCATCCACGATATTTGCAAGGTGGTAAGTTGGCATCCCGTCAGATTTCATCAAAACCTTGTCGTCCAGTGTAGCAGATTGAACCATCACCCAACCACGGATCATGTCATTCAATCGCACTTCTTCTTTGCGTGGTATTTTCACCCGGATCACGTAAGGTTCGCCGGATGCCAATCTTGCTTTGACTTCTTCATCAGGAAGTGTCAGCGAGTTTTTCATCTGAGTTCTAGTGATGCTGTTGTATTGCGGTTGTACCACTCGCGCAGCGGTCAATCGCTCACGCATGGCCTCCAATTCCTCAGAGGTGTCGAATGCGTAATAAGCATGCCCGGCTTCTACCAAGTCAAGTGCGTATTGCATGTAGCTTGGCTTACGCTCAGATTGGCGGTAAGGCGCAGAGTCACCTGGGTTCCATGGGCTTTCGTCAGGAGAAATGCCTAGCCATTCCAACGATTCCTGAATGTAGGCTTCTGCACCAGGCACGAAGCGGGTTTGATCCGTATCCTCTATTCTCAGAAGGAACTTGCCGCCCCTTTTGCGGGCAAAAAGGTAATTATAAAGCGCTGTACGAACACCGCCGATATGCAACGGCCCCGTCGGTGATGGGGCAAATCTTACGCGAACTTCTCTACTCATAGAATTATATGTCAATACCCTCCCTTTAATGTTGAGGGCGTATTTTGATTTAATGATCGGGGGACAAAGATAAGGAAATGTAGTGGAAGCGGAGATGATTGAAGAAAACAAGAAATCGGTATTCTATAGAATTAGTAAAAGCGAGTTAAAAAACATAAATTTTATTTGAAGATATTGGATTTTAACCATTTCATTCAGAAATTAAAGCAGGTTTTTATAGGCTAACTAAACTGATTTTTATGAAACACATTTTACTCTCTCCCTCAGCAAAAATCTGGATAGATTGCGTTTTCCGAGATTTCTGATCTTAATGATCGCTGTAAATTTTATAATCACTTCCTGCGTAAATGAAGAAAATGATATTCCAATTGGCGAGATAAGTGAAAACACAGAGGTTGTCTTAGTTAAAGATTGGTTTGACAAAAACAAATCTAAACTCAGACTGCCTGAGCAGGGAGTCAACTTCCGGACCGAATCCCAGGAATTGATTCTTCCTTTTTTAGAGAAGGAACCTGACTGGGACAAGTTTCACCATTACTATTTCCCGGATGGGCGGGAAGTTTTTGAAATCAATCTGGATAATGCCGAATTCTATATTCCCTCTTTATCTCAGGATGAAAATACCCTGGAAAGCGGAGCGATTCAAAATATCATGTTTGTAAAAGATCCTGTAGAAGAGCGTTTTGATCCCTTGATTGTTCGCTACTTTCCAGATGATGTGAATTCAAACAGGGATTTTAACGATCTCTATTATTTGGGCATCGATGAGAAATGGAGTGGGTGGATTGATCTCTTTTCCTACGATGAGCATCATCTGATAGGATTTCGGATTGAGCAGGGGACAAAGGTCTCTTCTAGAACGCTATCGCAGGAAAGCCAATTAGGAACAGATTCATCTAGTGCAAAGATGGTTTATGAATGTACTGAGACCACTACAGACTGGTATCAGGTCACGACTGTGGGAGGTAGTAGTTCTCCACCAAAGTATCTTGACACTACCTTTTCTAAGGTATGTGAATGGGTGAATGTAGGGGGAGGTATTTCATCAGGAAGTGGAGGAAGTGGAGGAGGCGGTGGAGGACCCTCGCAATATACGCCACCAACGCTCCCTTCACCTAATCTAAGAATTGAGAAACATAAAAGCTTTAAAGACAATGAAAAGCTAATGTGTATTTTAGGAAAACTTGAGTTAACACAATTTGTGAAAAACTTGGCAATTATTGGAGAAACATCTGTTTCTAGAAATGTAGTGTTATCAGTAGGAAAAACAATAGATCCTAAAGCCGCCGCAGAAACGAATGACTTTTATGGCTTTAATAATATAGTTATAACTATTAACTCGACCCAATTAAATAGAGGGTCACTTGAAATTGCTCATACTATATTGCACGAAATAATCCATGCGGAACTATATGTGGCAATTGGCAATAAAAAGGGCACCGCAATTGATGCAAATTTCGAATACAATTTCAATAAGTATGTTGAATTATACTACAAGGAGTATGGTGATGCAGACGTACATCACAATTATATGGCTGAAAAAATAGTAGATAGAATGTCTGATGTTTTAAAGTTAATCCATCCCTATTTGGGTAAACAGGAATTTTTAAATGACCCCGAAGTCAAAAAAGCTTATCCACATGGGTTACCTCCCGATTTTTATAAAGGTATGGCGTGGAATGGTTTGAAATGGACTGATAAGTGGAGGTATGATTTACCAGAAAGATACTCTATGGAGAAATATCAGAGTTTTGCAGCCAATTTCAATGAAACATGTAAATAGCAATTATGAGACTCAATATTTTACTATGGACTGTTGTGTTGTTTGCTTCTTGCAACGGGCAAAAGGTTGAAGATGAAATAGAAAATTCTATCGATACTGATAAGAAAGAATTGGTGATTATCTTTAATAGATTGGAACCAAATACAGTCTTTCATGACAGATCATCCGACGGTGTTGAAAGCTTTCAATATATGAGAGAAGGTTTTTATGACCCAAATCTGCATATCAGAGTTTCTCATGATATTGACTTCCGAAAAAAGGTAATTACCCGTAAGGATTTAGATAGCAAGATCGTCTGGTTCGATCAAGAGATGGGATATACTGATTGGTTTCACCTAAGTAGCCTTGAGACTTACTTTATTATTTATGAAGACGATTATTTAGTGAAAGGTTCTTTGGATCCAGACTACGAATTTAAAGTTTATGAGGTTAGCATTAGTACTGGTGGGATAATGTGATTCATCGAAATATATATGAGCTAGTTCATGGGGTAATATATGCTGCACTTAAAGCGAATGGAGAAACGCCTTTGGATGGGGATTTTGCTGAAAATCTCAATAACTATGTCAATATTTATTACGCCACATAAATATCTCCACATAATATGCAGCATAAATATATGGCAGAGAATCTGATGGGTGAAATGGGCGAAGCGCTAATGAATATTCACAAATATCAGTTCCCGGAAGATTATCAATCTTTGAACAGTTATGTGAAAAGGAATGGCGATTATCCAAATGGGGTCACTGTGGAGTTTTATAAAAATATGTTTTGGGGTGGGTTTAACAAAACTTTTGCTTATGCGCAGATGAAGGCAATCAAGACAAGTTCTCCAATTGCTTCACCATATGATAAATATTACAGGGATAATTATACTGCAGGTTTTTTGAAAAAGTTATGTGGAAATTGATCTTAATTATACCGTTCTGGTTTCTACCTCAACCTCCTACTCCTGACTTTGTAGTGTTAATCGTGAATAATTGTCAGCTTGCTAAGTATGTAGAAAGAGGTGAAAATCCAAAAAGGTTCTTTATTGTGCTGGATTATAGAGATACTAGGGGATTGGTTACTCTTGGTCATGATTATATATATCCTGAAGATAAGCCCTCCACCATGACTATGAGCTATCGCGAAATACTACAGGGTAATCCGATGTTTACTTCAGATATCAATAATTTACTATCATGGGCAAAATTGAAAACAAATAAAAAAAAGATATTTATTCTTCTCTCAAGTGACTATTGTTCCGGAAAGCGTTTTGTGTCAAGTCAATCATTTACATTATATGAAGTAAAGATAGGGCTAGAGCTTATTGAGTGATCTGGCAGAAACGTTGACAAAGCCATGTGGACAATAATATTAATTTTAATGCAATTTTCGGTTAGTATTAGTAAGGTTGACAATAGCGTTTATGTCATTATTGATGATAGCAAAAGTTGGGAAGAAAAAAGTGTTTCAAATTCGGATTCAACTTTTTTTTATCTTTCAAACGATAAAGTTTGCTGTGTTCCTCCTTACTATTTCTCACCTTATGATAGCGATACACTGGCAAAAGTTAGTTTATTCCATGGTAGCTTAGATCCAGATGTGATTTTATCAAAAACTGTCACGTGGGGAAGTGTTATAAACTCTTCACCTTTCTATTCTTCCAAATTAAATTACCATGATTGGGTTAGGATAGAATCTTCTAGACGGAATGTATTTATAATACATCCTAAGGACTATAGTACTGACCAAGAATTCTTAGATAAAAATAGACTTAAGGTTTATAACGTAAAAATCCATGCAATTCAAATGGAAGAATAATAACATGTCAAAAACACTGAAGAAGAAATGTGGAAATTAGCCTTATTTATTTTTCTCTCAAGTGACTATTCCTCAGGAAACGTTTTGTGTCAAATCAATCATTTACGCTACATGAAGTAAAGATTGGGAGAGCTTGAAGAGTAAATAGGTTACTTTTTTTTCTGTGCAACTCCCGTCAAGTCTAGTTTCTTTAATTCTGAACTCTTATTGCCTTCCCGTGTTACTTAGCAGGGAAAAAAAGCAAGAATGAAAATCAGGAATTCATAAAGCGCTAACTTTGTCCCACCAACCTAAGTATTAAAACCACACGCTTTTGGATCGTCAAGACTTTCTTTCCATTTACCAATCAGACCCAATTTTTCAGACTATCGCTCATGAAATTTCAAATGGCGATAAGCTTTCATACCAGATCAAGGGATTGTCAGGGAGTTTGGATATGGTATTATTTTCAGCGCTGTTTCAGACAAAAGGAGGTTTTCATCTTATCGTTGCCCAAGACAAAGAAGAAGCTGCTTATCTCAATTCGGATCTTCAGAATCTCCTGAACACCGAAGAGCATATGATCTTCCCTTCCAGTTTCAAGCGTGCCTATCAGTACGAGGAAATAGACAATGCCAATGTCCTGATGCGTTCGGAGATTCTAAATCTTGTACTGGAGGAGAAAGGCAAATCACGCATTATTATTACCTATCCTGAAGCCATTTATGAGCGGGTGATCAACAAACGCTCACTTCTGGAGAATACCTTTTCGGCCAAAGTTGGGGAGCAAGTTGATATGGAGTTTGTCTCTGAAATCCTCGCTAGCTATGATTTTGAGCGTACGGAGTTTGTCTATGAGCCCGGACAATTTGCCATACGCGGCGGGATTTTGGATGTTTTTTCATTTTCCAATGAAAACCCATACCGCTTGGAGCTTTTTGGAAAAGAGATAGAAAGCATCCGCACCTTTGATCCCGAATCACAGCTCTCTATTGCCAGTGTAGATCAAATCTCATTGATTCCAAACGTGCAAACCAAGCTTTTGCAGGAAGTAAGGCAGTCATTTTTGGGCTTTTTGCCGGAGCAAACGATCGTCTGGATTAAGGATTATCAGCTGACGCTGGATGTGATGGACGAGTGTTTTCACAAGGCTTCACTCGCTTTTGACCAAATCGTCAAAAAAACCAATAATACAAAAACAGTACTCGGTCCTTCTGATTTATTTGACAAAGGAGCTGACTTTGCGACAACATCGGCCAATTTCTCACGGGTAGAATTTGGGAAGCAATTTTACCTGAAAAATGCCAAACAATCCACATGGGAATCTCAGCCTCAGGCTTCTTTCAATAAGAATTTTGACTTATTAGTTACCCAACTTTCTGAGAATGAAAAGAAAGGTTTTGTCAACATTCTGACTGCGGAAAATGCAAAGCAAATCGATAGACTACTTGGGATTTTCAAAGAATTAGACCCGACCTTGCAGGTGCAAAGTATGCTTCTTGGCTTGCGTGAGGGCTTTGATGATAAGCAATCAAAAATAGCCTGTTTCACAGATCATCAGCTTTTTGAGCGTTTTCATCGCTACAAGACCCGTGACAAAGCCAGTAAATCAAAAGCGCTTACGATTAAAGAGCTGAAAGCGCTGCATCCCGGTGACTACATCGTTCATGTGGATTATGGAGTAGGCCGATTTGCTGGATTGGAAAAAGTGGACGTCGCAGGCAAAATGCAGGAAGCCGTTCGTTTGATTTTTAGAGATGATGACTTGCTATATGTGAACATTCACTCCTTGCACAAAATTTCAAAGTTTTCGGGGCAGGAAGGCATCGTTCCGGCCATGTCAAAGCTGGGTTCTCCAGACTGGGAAAACAAGAAATCCAGGGCCAAGAAGCAGGTAAAAGACATTGCAAAAGATTTGATCGCCCTGTATGCCAAACGTAGATCTGCGGCGGGATTTGCTTTCCACCAGGATTCGGTATTGCAAATTGAATTGGAGTCTTCCTTTATCTATGAGGATACACCCGATCAGGCTGCTGCCACCCAAGATGTGAAGTCAGATATGGAAAAGTCCTATCCAATGGATCGCTTGGTTTGCGGAGATGTGGGATTTGGGAAAACCGAGGTTGCAATCCGTGCGGCTTTCAAAGCAGTAAATGATAGAAAGCAGGTTGCCATTTTGGTTCCGACGACCATTCTGGCTATGCAGCATTACCAGACCTTCAGCGAACGATTGGATAATTTCCCTGTGAAAGTCGAATACATCAACCGATTTCGTACTGCTAAAGAAATCAAGGAAATCATCGCTCAGGTGAAAACCGGCGAGATTGATATCCTCGTAGGTACCCATAGAATCGTCAATAAGGACATTGAGTTTAAGGACTTGGGGCTTCTGGTGATTGATGAGGAGCAGAAGTTTGGGGTGAAAGTGAAAGATCAGTTAAAGAATCTGCGTTTAAATGTGGATGTCTTGACTTTAACTGCCACGCCGATACCGAGAACCTTGCACTTTTCCCTGATGGGAGCAAGAGATTTGTCCGTGATCGCTACTCCTCCGCCAAACCGACAGCCGGTGACTACGGAGGTTCAGACCTTCCAGGAAGAAGTGATTCGGGATGCAGTTTCTTATGAATTGAGAAGAGGTGGGCAGGTTTTCTTTGTTCACAATCGTGTGGGGGAAATTGATTCCATAGCCAATTTGATCATGAAATTGGTCCCTGATGCCCGGGTAGTTGGAGCTCACGGTCAGATGGATGGGAAAAAACTGGAAAAAGTCATGGTGGATTTTATCCATCACGAGTACGATGTGCTGGTTTCTACCAATATCATTGAGTCAGGACTCGATATACCGAATGCGAATACGATTATAATTAACCGTGCGCACATGTTTGGAATGAGTGATTTGCACCAGATGCGAGGTCGTGTCGGGCGAAGTAACAAGAAGGCATTTTGCTATTTGCTCACACAACCCATGTCCGGTTTGACAGCTGAGGCTAGGAAGCGGATGCAGACACTGGAAGAATTCTCTGATTTGGGAGATGGTTTCAAAGTGGCTATGAAGGACTTGGATATTCGTGGAGCTGGAAACTTATTAGGAGCGGAGCAAAGCGGATTTATCACTGATCTGGGCTTTGAGATGTACCACAAAATCCTCGATGAAGCTGTTCAGGAACTGAAGGAAAATGAATTTGCAGCTTTATTCGAGACGGATCTCACAGAAAAGGTAAAAGTGCTTGTGCAAGATTGTACGATTGAGACAGATTTGGAATTATTAATACCTGAAGAGTACGTTGGGAACATCAGTGAGCGTCTGGGGCTTTATTCTAAACTTGATGCAATCAAGGATGAGGAAGAGTTGACTAGATTCTCGACTATGCTGCTGGATCGATTCGGCCCATTGCCGGAATCTGTACAAGATTTGATGGAAACTGTACGCCTGAGATGGAAAGCCGAAAAACTTGGTATTGAGAAACTTGTCTTGAAGGGAGGGTTGATGAAGTGCCATTTACTTCCTTCGACCCGAGATGATTATTATTCCTCAGATATTTTCCAAAAAATTATGCGATTTGCACAGATGAATAGTAAATTTTGCAAAATAAAGGAGTACAAAAACCGTTTGATTCTTACATTATCGAATGTTTCTACGATTTCAAAGGCTCAGATTAAGCTGAAAGAGATGAATGAAGCATGATTTTAAAATAATTTAGTGGCATAAAAATTGCAGATTTGGCTACCGAATTTGTTGAATTTCTGGGATTTTGGCTGTTTTTTGTCAAAAGGAATCCAAGTACTTCAACTCAAATCATTGCAAGTGCTTTACATTGCAATTATATTAGCACACTGAAAAAGACCTAAAACAATTAGAAATATGCGTCTGAGTAACAAATCTTGGGGAATGTGGGTAGCAGCTTTGGCAATAGTCGGAAGCTCTATTTTAACCTCATGTAACAAAACTCCTGGGTACGGCAGAAGAACTGCAAGTAAGCCTGGTAAAAAAAGTGCTACCACCGGAGCAGAATTCAGTTTTGATGAAAATGATTCTACTCAATTTTTTGTAGCAAAAAATGCCGAGCAAATCCCA
Organism: Algoriphagus locisalis; assembly: GCF_900116615.1. GTDB lineage: Bacteria > Bacteroidota > Bacteroidia > Cytophagales > Cyclobacteriaceae > Algoriphagus > Algoriphagus locisalis. The sequence continues at coordinate 540,439 of NZ_FPBF01000002.1, read as the reverse complement.
GGGCCAAATCTGAAATTTATCCAAGGCGGTAGAGCTGTGCTAGGCTCTCAGGAAGAGGATGTGATGGCTTTCCGTGATAATCAGGAAAGAACTGTTACCCTTGCCAACTTCTATCTGGATGAAACAGAAGTTTCCAATAACGATTATCGGGAGTTTCTTTTCAATATGAAGAAAAAGGTGAGTGCAGATTCACTTCTTAAACTCGAGCCAAAGGATAATGTATGGGCAGGTGGTGAAATGTCGTTCAATGACATGTACCAATCCTATTATTTCAGATTTCCAGGCTTTAATTTCTACCCAGTAGCAGGAGTTTCTTGGGTTCAAGCGAACGCATACTCCAAATGGAGAACTGAATATGTTCAGGAAATAATCAGAGAAGACAGGGGAATCGATTCTTCGTTTACCAAAAGTCAACTGGTAGAAAGAGGAGTGGCACTAGCTGACTATAGACTTCCTACTGAAGCTGAATGGGAATACGCTGCTAAAGCGATGATTGGTACTCAATATTTGGATGAAAATCAGGAATATGGCCGTATCTACCCATGGGATGGTAGAGGTGTTCGTAATCCTTACAATGTAAAAAGAAAAGGTAAGCAAGGTGATATGCTTGCCAACTTCAAAAGAGGCAGAGGTGATTATGGAGGAATTGCCGGAGGAGAATCAAATGATGGCGATATTATCCCAACCAATGTTTATAATTATGCTCCAAATGATTTCGGACTATATAACATGGCTGGAAACATGAACGAGTGGGTTCAGGATATTTACCGTCCACTTTCTTACCAAGACATGGATGACCTCAATCCAATTAGAAATAATGGGACAGATGATGAAGAGGATACGTATATGACTTCTATGCTCACAGATGAGCTTAGAGTATATAAAGGAGGATCTTGGAGAGATGTAGCTTACTGGCTAGCTCCTGGTACCAGAAGATTTATGCACCAAGATTCTGCTACCAACCATATTGGTTTCAGATGTGCGATGATCTCAATTGGAGAAAAAGGAAACTAAGAATTATCAATAGCATCGAAGCCCCAGCAAGTTAGTTGTTGGGGCTTTTTTTATGTGTGCGATGTTTGCTCAACTAGATTTGGGAAGTCCTTTAAGGATATTTATAGAAATCGCCAACCTCTAGCCAGAACCTGGAATGTAAATCGGTGAGATATCTTGAAAGCCATCGAGATTAAGTAAGCTTGAGAACTATCTATCGATAACTCAATCCCGACCAAACCTATCTGATGGACGAAACTTCCAGGATGAATCTGATGAATATTATTGTCTTATGAGAAAGCAAATAATCACCTTTATTTCATTCTCACGCCCGCTTCTATCTTCACAGGCAAATCATTCTCTTTTGGCGGAATAGGGCAAGCATACCCAGCCGCATAGGCGCAATAGGGATTGTATGCTTTGTTGAAATCCAATTCAATTGTGTTTCCTTCAGGAATACTCAAGCCCATATATCTTCCACCTCCATAAGTGTCAGTTCCGTTGGTTAGATCAGTAAAAGGCAAAAAGAGGTAGTCCTTGTATTTTTCCTGGGTTCTCAACTGATGACTTTGATAGATATGGAGCTGATATTCTTTTCCACCGAATTCAAATGTCGCAACCCCATAGATGTCATAGTCTTTTAGTGAGTTTGCAGTAGTTTTCATTTGAAAAAAGCTTTGCGGAGGCAATTTTTCGAATTTTGCAATCACATGATATTTTTTATTGATTGGGTAGAAATCATGTCCTTTGAATTCATCCTGCTCTTTTTTAGTAAGCGGAGACTCCTTAGGGTTTTTAAATTCCTCGTTCAGTTCATGCTGAAATTCCAGTATAGTGGCTTGGTAATTATTTTGGGCAATCAGGCCATGCGAAAGGCCGATAAGTAGTAGCGAGAAAATTACAATTGCTTTCATAATGAGTTAAAGATGGAAAATATATTTCATTCAACTATTAAGCAAGAATCGGCATTTGGGAAATTAAGGAATAAGGAGTTCCAAACCATATGCAGCTATTACTATAGTTACTATGAAATGAAAATTATCATTCCTTCATTTTCGAAGCTTGCGTAAATCTGCTTAACTTAAAGATCTGATTTTTAACTTTTAACCCTATTAATCATGGAAAGCAAACATGGATTTTTGAAAATGAGTATTGCTGAATTTATTCCTTGGATCCAGTCTCAGCGTATTGCACGAACCATTATCACGGTGCAGCAGCATCATACCTGGAGTCCTAACTATACTCATTTCAATGGAAGAAATCATTTTGACAGACAATTGGCCATGAAGAATCATCATGTTCGAAACAACGGCTGGAGTGATATAGGACAACATTTCACCAGTTTCCCGGATGGTACTATTGTTACAGGCAGATCGTTGGAAGCTACACCAGCATGTATTTTTGGAGCTAATCGAGATTCCATATGTATAGAGCATCTGGGTAATTTTGATACCGACGGTGACTCCATGACCAACGAACATAGAATGGCCATAGTCCAAATGACAGCTGCGCTTTGTGATAAATTCAGACTACCTATCAATACAATTAGCATTATATATCACCATTGGTACGAGTTAAGTACTGGGAAAAGAAACAATGGTACTGGAGGTAACAAATCCTGTCCAGGCACGGCATTTTTTGGAGGAAATAAACCCCAGGACTGCGAGACTTATTTTCTCCCGATGGTTGCTCAGGCGATCCCAGGCTTTCACCCTACAGATGCTCCTCCTTCCATCATACACTATGTAGCTGTCACAGCTTCTTCGCTTAATGTGCGAACGGCACCAAACGGCTCTGCTTCGAAAGCTTCGGATAGAGAAGCTGCCCAGCTTGGCGCTATTCTGAGGATTTATGAGGAAGCAAATGGCTGGTTGAAAATTTCCAATAGCCAATCTCACTGGGTATATGGCCGATATACTACCGAGGTAAAACGGGCCACAGTCAATGCCAATGTGCTACGTGTAAGAAGTGGGCCTGGCACGGGGTTCCCTATTGTGGACAACTTGATGAAATCCGAAGAAGTATTCATTTCTAAAGAATCTGACGGCTGGTGTAAAATGAGTTTGGAAGAAAAATGGCTGAGCAAAAGCTATTTGGATTTCAAGTAGTGAGTTGAATCACCACTTTAAGCTCTTCCCGAATATTTGCTTAAGTTTCTCAAATCGTGGAATAAGTCCAATCATTTAAAAACCACAATCCCGCCTATCTTACACTCAGGCGGGATTCTTTTTTTGGAACAGTCTTGGTGAATTTATAAATGCTTCCAAACAGAAGCTACTTTCTCCATATGAAAGTATTTGCCAACTAAACCACTAAAATCATGAGTTTATTAAAAGATGTAAGAGTCGCTATTCTTGCGACTAACGGATTTGAAGAATCAGAATTGACAGAACCTAAGCGAGCCCTTGAAAAAGAAGGCGCAGAAGTAGTAATTATATCTCCTGAAAATGATCAAATAAAAGGTTGGAAAAATGGCGATTGGAGTGATTCAATCAAAGTAGATGCACGAGTGGATCAAGTGAGTGCCTCTGACTTTGATGCCTTGTTGCTTCCAGGAGGAGTGATTAACCCAGATTTGTTAAGAAGAGATATGACCTCAGTGAATTTCGTCAAGAGCTTTTTCGAAGACCACAAGCCAGTGGCAGCCATCTGTCATGGCCCGCAGATGCTCATAGAAGCTGAAGTTACAAATGGTCGCACGTTGACTTCCTTTGCATCGGTCAGAAAGGACTTAGAAAATTCAGGTGCACATTGGGTAGATGAAGAGGTGGTGGTAGATAGTGGCCTAGTCACCTCCCGAAGTCCGAAAGATTTGCCTGCCTTTAATAAGAAGATGGTGGAGGAATTCCGGGAAGGAAAACACGCTGGACAAACTGCTTGATAAGCAAGAAGCCCGATTAACTAGTTTAACCGGGCTTTTTACTTGAATTGTCTCACCTACTTTTCGTTGAAAGCGGATAGAGAAACTGATTTTTTTGATTGCTTAACTTAGTGAAGTTGAACTCGGGATTTCGTTTCTCGTTAAATTTTTACTTCCTTAAAAGTTCAACCCACAATTCATGCAAAAACTACCTTTTTTACTCGCACTTTGTCTTGTGTCTTTTTTTAGTTTCTCCCAAGAAATCAAAGAATCGACCTTTGAGTCAGAGATCCAAGAAGTCACCGTTTTCCTATCAGGAGCCCAAGTCTTTGAAACTTCCAACGGTCAGATTTCAGCCGGTGAATCATTCATTTTGATTAAGGGCCTTTCTCCCTATGTGGATGAAAAAAGTATTCAGGTCAAAGGTATGGGTGATTTTACGATCCAGGCAGTCAACAAACGTTTGGATTATTTATCTGAGCAAAAAGTGGGAGAAAAAGTAAAAACGCTTCAGGATTCTATTTTGGCTATCCAGAGAAATCAAAGTATAGAAATGGCACGACTGGATGTGCTGAAAGAAAAAACCAGTTTGCTGAATGCTAACAAAAATATTGGAGGGACGCAAAATGGGTCAAGCTTGACAGAGTTAAAGCAAGCAATGGACTTTTACGACGAAGAATTTATGAAAATAAAGGCTGAGGAATTGAAAATCCAAGCTAATATTCAGAAGGAAAATGATGAGATGAATAAGCTTAGCAATCAGATTGCGGCCATGCAAGAATCGGCAAATGAATCCACTTCAGAAATCAGAATACGGGTGAAAGCTGAACGGGCTGGAACAGCTAAGTTGGAAATCAATTACCTAGTTGCAAATGCAGGCTGGTATCCAAAATATGATGTCCGAGTGAAAAATGTGAGTTCTCCTCTTTCGCTGACCTACAAAGCAGAAGTATATCAAAATACCGGTGTGGACTGGAAAAATGTCAAACTCAGATTTTCAAATGGTAATCCTAATCAAGGCGGGCAGATTCCTGATTTAGAAAAGTGGGAATTGAATTTCGCCAGATTGACCACCTTCAATCCCAGGACTCAAAACTTCGGCTCAGTTTCTGGCCGAATCACAAGTGCAGCAGATGGTGAAGCGATTCCAGGAGCGACAGTAATGGTGAGAGGTACCACGATTGGAACTGTTACTGATATTGATGGGAATTATTCCTTGACCTTACCTTCTGGAGCGAGTCAGCTGAATGCCTCCTTTATAGGATATCAACCTAGAGACATAGCGATCAATTCATCTAGAATAAATATTTCCCTTGACGAAAGTACAAATATGTTGGAGGAAGTAGTTGTCGTCGGTTATGGCGCTCAACAAAAGAAATCTATCACTGGGTCTAATATAAAAATAAGAGGAATGAGTTCGGCGGAAGTAAGTGAAGCACCTGCACTGCAAACTTCGGTGGTCGAGAATCAAACCACTGTCGAAATCGAAGTTTCAGAGCCTTACTCGATCAAATCGAATGGAGAGAAAACTCTGGTTGACTTGAAGAATTACCAAGTGGATGCTTCGTATAGATACTCGGTGGTTCCTAAACTTGATAATGATGCGTTTTTAATCGCAGAAATTGCCGATTGGAGTCAATACAGTTTGTTGGAAGGAGAAAGTAATTTATACTTTGAAGATGGATTTGTTGGCAGGTCAATACTGAACGGTTCATCACTTCAGGACACCTTGGAAATATCCATGGGGCGAGACAGAAGCATTGTGATCCAGCGGGAGAAAAATGACGAGTTCTCCAAAAAGCGGGCGATAGGATCAAACATTACTGAGAGTCGAGAGTATAAAATCACGGTGAAAAACAATAAGTCTCAGGCAGTGACAATCAACGTGGAAGACCAAATACCAGTTTCTGTCAATTCTGATATTAGCGTAGAAGCTTTAGGCCTCTCAGGAGGAAAACTAGACCCTCAGACTGGAATTGTGACTTGGGAAATAACCCTGCAGCCTGGAGCTCAGCAGGAACTCAAACTGCAATATGAAGTCAAATACCCTAAGCGGGAAAAAGTGATTTTGGATTAAATAAAATAGGCTCAAAATCAATTTTGAGCCTATTTTATTTAGTTTATCTTTTCCAGAGTCATCTCAAAGAATTGGTACCAGGTTCCTGCTTTGTTGATTTCTCCGATTTCAAACCATTGACCTTTTTCATTGACGCGCATGATATAGCGGATAAAATCCGTGGGATACCAATAATATGCTCCATTAATTAACTCCGATTTGAAAGTGCCCTTTTGCCCCGAAGGAAGAAAAGATTGAAAATCATATTGATTACTTTCATTTTGGGATGTGATGATTGCCATTGCTTCCTGAACGGTTTTTCCATTTGATACCCCTTTTCCTTCTACTAAAATTGCGGTGGAGTCTAGTTTGAACTGTACATTTTCAGTTTGATCAAATGTGTGTTTGTTCATGTCCTGACCCATCATCCAGCCTGTTCCTTTCCATTTTCCTGTGAGAAAGTTCAGTTTTATTACCTCTTGCTTTGCCTTAGTGTCGGTTTCGTAATTTTGGGCTCCTGCCTTGAATATTACCTGAACAAAAAGGAATACTAATACTAATAGCTTTTTCATAATTATGTAAATTGGTTTATGGTATAAACTAAAGAATCAAATTTTTTTAAGTGATGTAATTTTTAAGATTTTCCACATAGCTCTCAAAAGCCTTGATTCCCTTTTGAGTTATGGAGCAGGTAGTAAGCGGACGCCTTCCTTTGAATGACTTTGAAATACTGATGTACTCAGCTTTGTCTAGTTTATCTAACTGCACGCTTAGATTTCCAGCAGTGGACTCAGTTTTCTCTTTGAGAAATGTGAATTCAGCAGACTCTACGCTAATCAATAGTGACATGACAGCCAAACGTAATTGAGAATGTAAAAGAGGGTCTAAAGGCTTAAACGCGCTCACGATAAGTGTTTTTTAAGTAATAACCAGGCACAAGATATCCCAAAACCATGGCAATGCCAGCAACCAAGTACTGATCTGATACCGAAACGAGGAATGCTATAATAGCTGCAATCGCCAATAGCAATCCGCCAACCTTCACTATTGAAACCTTAATAATGCTTCCCGTAGCAAACATACCCACCGCTGCCAATAACAAAATGACTGGATTGTGATTGAATCTTAGGATAGGCATAAACCCGAGGACAATAAGGATGGCTATAAAAATCCCTATCCAGATTTGATTTAAGATCAGATCTAAGTGTGTTCTGAAGTTGGCTTTATTTCTTTTTTGATAGCTCCAGTAGAAGCTAATGAAGGATGCTGGGATGACTGTAATCCATATGTAATAAGGGTGTTCATACCCGACTTTCTCAAGTGTATAATGGCCGAGATTGCATAGGGCAATTACCCATCCCCAAAGTAGAAGATGAAAGCTTCCATCTCCCGCAGCTTCTTTTTTCACCTTTGCAATCATATCTGTGATGATCGCTAAGGACTCCGAACTTGTTAATTCTTTTTCCATGATTTTGTGCTTTTCCTGATTCAACGATTCAAATGTAAATAAGTTTATAATATAAACCATAATAATTTTAAGGTATTGATAATTAGGGATTTGATTATGTTGTTTCCAGTGATATTTGGCTAAAATAAATTTCTGACTCTGTGAAAATTCGTTTTTGGCTTCATTTGCTTATCTTGATTATTCAACCAGCTGAAGCTAAGCCATGAAGAATATTTTTCATCCTCAGATAGTCCAAGAATTGATCGAAAGGATAAATGAGCTGACTCCAGAGACTACGCCTCGATGGGGAATTATGCGTGTAGATCAAATGATGGCCCATTGCTGTGTGGCCTATGAGATGGCATATACTGACATGCACCCCAAGCCAAATGCCTTTATGCGTTTCTTATTGAAAACCTTTGTGAAAAAGGGTGTTGTAAATGAAAAGCCCTACCCGAGAAATGCCAGAACTGCACCTGCTTTTATTATTGCCGAGCGCAGAGACTTTGAGACTGAAAAAGATCGACTGATTGGCTTTTTAGAGAAAACCAGAGATTTGGGTATTCCTTATTTTGAAGGCAAGGAATCATTATCCTTTGGCCCCCTAACTGCTGAGGAATGGAATAGTCTTTTCTATAAGCATCTTGATCACCATTTAACACAATTCGGCGTATGATTCATCCAGCTAAATCTATCCGTACTTTTATAGGTTCCAAAAATTACCAGGAAAGTATTCGTTTCTATCAGGTATTGGGTTTTGAAGTAAAACCTCTTGATCCTAAGATGTCACTAGTTAGAGTCACAGATACGCTAGCCTTTTATTTGCAAGATTACTATTCAAAGCCTTGGTGTGAAAACACCATGATTTTCCTGGAAATAGAAGAGGATCTTGAGTCGTATTGGGAAGCTATTAAAGTTTTAGGCTTGCCCGATAAGTTTCCCGGGACTAAACTGAGCAAAATCGTAAAGAAGGATTGGGGCAATGAATTTTTTCTTCACGATCCTGCCGGTATTCTTTGGCATTTTGGGGTGTTTAAGTGAGTATTCCTGTTTGATAACTAAGTTGTTGGAACATTTTTATGCCTAGACCGTTTACAGTCAGTAAGTTGTATTCTTCAACTTTAACCCTTTAACCTAAATTCATCATGAAAAAGTTACCTGGATTGTTTTTGCTTTTATTCCTCTTCAGCATAACTAGCACATTTGCTCAGACTTCGGATTCTCGTAAAGAGATGAATCAGCTGCTCTCAAAGAATTTAAAATATCCTACAGAATTGCGTCAAACTGAAACTGAAGGCCTGGTGGTAGTTTCTATCGCTATGGATTCCCGAGGCATTATGACAGGAGATTATGAGATTTTATCGGGTGATTTGGCATTTGAGGAGGAAGTATCAAGGACGCTTAACTTGCTGAGAGAAAACTGGGATCCATCTTACTTGGAAGGAAAAACTTACGGTGAAGAATATTTAATGAGCTTTGATTTCAAATTATCCAAAGGCGCTGGTTTTCCGCCAAATCCTTTTTTGACATCATTTCAGAAAAAGGCTGAGGTTTCACCCTTAGACGCAGTGAGCCAAGCTTTGGCAGAAAACCCCTTTTCTCCAAAACTATATAAGAATAGAGCGGAAATTCTGAGTAATGAAGGTCTGAACCTTCGCGCGGAGATGGATTTGAATCAAGCTGAATTTTTAGAGAATAGAATGTTAACTGAAGTTGTGATTGTAGGTTACCTGTCCCAGGGGCCAAAATCACTTTAGATTAGTTAGCATTTGAAGGCGGAAAAAGAGGGCTTTAGTCCTCTTTTTGTGATTAAATAGCATGAGATTTCATTTCTGCTTTTTTCAAAAAAAGCTCTAAAATTTATTCAAAATATTAGTTTCGGTTTAATTCTTGATGTTTCAGGCTAATCAGACTATCATTTTCATGAACAGAATCCGTATCGTAATAGGTCTATTTGCTTTATCTGCTATCCTTATTTCCTGCTCCAAACCTGAACAGAAAACAGAAGTCGAGGAAGAGCTTGTCCTAGAGGAACCCATCGTTTATACATCAGACAATTCCGCTACTTCTCTTGATTGGAATGGCACCTATAAAGGTACCGTACCCTGCGCGAGCTGTGAGGGAATTGAAACAGTTCTGACACTCAATAAAGATCTAACTTATGTGTTGTCAACACATTACTTTGGGCGAAATGATGCGCTAGAGGAAGATGATATGGGGAATTTTACCTGGGATGAAACCGGATCTATCATCACGCTAGAAAAAGTCAGCAATGGGCCAACGCAATATAAAGTTGGAGAGAATAAGCTTTGGCAACTCGATATGGAGGGCAATATGATCACTGGAGACCTGGCAGATCATTACATTCTTACCAAACAGTAAGCTTATTTAAACCTGACGATTTTTCCATGTGCCTTGGACGTCATATGCTTCGGGATGGAGTCAGTGATTTCTTTGTAAAGGAGCTCTACTAATTTTTGTTTAAGAAAACTTCGATTGAGTATTATACTTACTTCCCGGGTAGGAGATACACCGTCAAATGGCCTAAGCCGCGATTTTTCTTCTTCGGAAAGTTCCAAAGTAGCTAATTCAGGTAAAAGCGTTACTCCTTTGTATCGGTTCACCATATTTTTCAAGCCTTCCAGCGAGCCACTTTCATAGTGGAAATTCTTAGGTCCGCTCAAGCTTTGGTCACAAAGATTTAATACCTGATCCCTAAAGCAATGTCCTTGCTGTAACACCCAGAAATCTTCCTTTATTACTTTTTCAGGCTGGAAAAAAGACTCATCGAGTAGGGGATGATCCTTGGATAGATACGCAAAAAACTTTTCATAAAACATCGGCTTTTCCACGATTCCAGCCTCATCCAAAGGAGTAACTATAATACCAAGATCTAACTCATCGTTCTTCAGCTTTTTCACCACATCCTCCGTTACCATTTCCTGCACTTCTAGCTTTACATGCGGGTATTTTTCGAGGAAATTCCGGATAAAAAGATGCAACAAATAGGGGGCAAGCGTAGGGATAATTCCCAGCTTAATCACGCCTGAAATATCACCTTTCATATCGGCTACTAATTCAAAAATTCCCTTACTCTCCGAAACGACCTTCTTGGCTTGTTTGATTATATGTACGCCCATTTCAGTTGGGATCACTGGCATTTTACTCCGATCAAAAAGGATTACCCCTAAGTCTCGCTCTAGCTTGCTGAGCTGCGCACTCAAGGTAGGTTGAGTCACGAAACAGCTTTCTGCGGCGTGGCCAAAATGTCTGTGCTTATCTACAGCTATTAGGTATTCCAGTTGTTGTATCGTCATAAAGATGGGCTTCTGTGAATCAAAAGTAAAAATTTCCCAAAAGAGTTTCTTCTTCTACACTAGATTCCGGTGGATATCAATTATCTCATCATGAAAAGTTTCCACTTTTAAGATTATACGGTTAAATTGTATAAAACCTAAAGTATAAACTAATGTCTCCAATTCATCAGCTTTCACTCTCTCTATATTCCAGTTCAAGGTTAATGATTCAATTCATTCAAAATTCCTTGAATGAATTGAATTTGACCTATCCGCAATTTCTTGTTCTCAGTATTCTCTGGGAGGAAGATGGGTTGAGGGTCAATGAAATCGGGAAGCGCTTATACCTGGATTCCGGTACTTTGACTCCATTGTTGAAAAAACTGGAAGCAATGAATTTTGTAAAAAGACAGAGAGGAGAAGCTGATGAAAGAACGGTACATGTTGAATTGACTTATCCGGGGAAGTCACTCCAATCGAAAGTACAGGAAGAAATAAGCCTATTAAATGGGAAATTCAAGGAAGCTTCGGAATTAAATATAGCTGAGCTAAACCAAATTCTTCAAGAGATGTTAATAACTATTGAAACACTAAAACAAATCAACTAAGATGAAAAAACTGAATGTCGATTATACAGCAGTAGCCATTAATACAGGTGGAAGAAAAGGTCATGTTAAAACAGATGATGGTTTAATTGATTTTGATGTAGCCATGCCGAAGGAAATTGGGGGTGAAGGAGGAAAAACCAATCCTGAGCAGTTATTCGCGGCCGGGTATGCAGCATGTTTTGGAGGAGCTTTGGGAGCTGTAGCTGGCAAGACAAGTTTACGTGATTCCGAGATCACAGCTAACGTTCATTTAGGAAATTATGGTCCTGGAGATTTTGGATTGGCAGTGGATATTCATGTGAAAATTCCGCATGCAGCGTCTTTGGAAGAAGCTCAAAAATTGGTAGATGCAGCTCATGAAGTTTGCCCTTATTCTAAAGCAACCAGAGGCAATATTGAGGTGAATGTGAAAGCGATCTGAGGAAAATTGTCTTCATGGCATTAGTGGTAAAGCCATTTTCACCACAAACAAAGTCCACAATGCACTTTAAAGCTATGATTTCTATGATTCTATGTGGTTTAAAATTTTTGACCACATAGAATCATAGGTTTCAGAGTCGAGAATTCATACCTAATCTTAATGGTACGAGCAGTCCTAACATTGATGCCTTTATGACTTTTGTGATAAAATCATTTTATAGCACAAACAAAGAGCACAAAGCTTTTTACAGCTGTCTTTTCTATGATTCTATGTGGTTTGATTTTTTTTGTAAACTCACCAGGTTCTCTCGTTCTTACTGTCTTCTTTACTGACAATTACATTTTTAAAATAGGCATTTCAGGCTGAAAAGGATAATTTTGAAGCTGTACTAAATAATCCCCAGATATATGGCTGTTAATGATTTTATCCGTGACAACAAAGATCGATTTCTTAATGAATTATTGGATTTGCTCCGCATTCCGTCGGTAAGTGCCGATCCCAAATTTAAAGATGATGTTTTTGCGGCAGCTAATTTTGTAAAGGAAAGTCTAGAAAAAGCAGGTGCTGACGTAGTGGAAATCTGCCAGACGAAAGGGTATCCAATTGTTTACGGAGAGAAAATCATTGATCCTGCTTTACAGACAGTTTTGGTGTACGGGCATTATGATGTGCAGCCTGCTGATCCTTATGAGCTTTGGGATTCTCCACCTTTTGAGCCAGTGATCAAAAAGACAAAAATACATCCGGAAGGAGCAATTTTCGCCCGTGGATCAGCAGATGACAAAGGACAGTTTTACATGTATGTGAAAGCTTTTGAAGCGATGATGGCTTCTGGTGATTTGCCTTGCAACGTTAAATTCATGATCGAAGGAGAAGAGGAAGTCGGCTCTGACAACCTGGACAAATTCGTAATCGAAAATAAAGAGAAACTGAAAGCTGACGTCATTTTGATTTCTGATACGCACATGATTTCCATGCAAGATCCTTCCATCACGGTCGGTCTACGAGGTATGGCTTACATGGAGGTGGAAGTAACCGGGTCCAATCGAGACCTTCACTCAGGTACATACGGAGGAGCTGTTGCCAACCCAATTAATGTGCTTTGTGATATGATTGCTTCTATGCAGGATGAGAACAAACACATTACAATTCCAGGTTTCTACGACAAAGTGCAGGAGTTGACGGCTGTGCAAAGAGAGCGTCTGAACGAAGCTCCTTTTGATCTAAATGAGTACAAAGAGAAATTGGACATTGATGATGTTCATGGAGAAAATGGTTTCACGACGATCGAGCGAGTAGGGATCCGTCCTACGCTGGATGTCAATGGAATCTGGGGTGGATATATTGGCGAAGGAGCAAAAACTGTTTTGCCGTCCAAAGCTCATGCAAAGATTTCCATGCGTTTAGTGCCTGATCAGGACTGGAGAGAAATCGCTGAGTTGTTCGAAAATCATTTTAAATCCATCGCTCCAAAATCCGTGAAGGTGAAAGTGAAAGCTCATCATGGTGGCGCACCGGCAGTCGTTTCCGATTCGTCTATTGGATACAAGGCAGCTGAGGCAGCTATGGAGGAGACTTTTGGTAAAAGACCAATTCCTACCCGTGAAGGTGGATCTATTCCTATCGTTGCTTTGTTCCAAAAGGAACTAGGTTCTGATCCGATATTGTTTGGTTTTGGACTGGACACAGATGCGCTGCATTCGCCGAATGAGCATTATGGCGTGAAAAATTACTTTATTGGAATAGAAACTATCGCGGCATTCTTCCGTCAGTTTAGAAAACTAAGCGAAAAATAAACCCACCTATTGCCCCCAATTCTCAATTCATTTCTTTTCCAACTTCATGACTAAAGCCAAAGGAAAATCAGGAAAACTACTGCTACTGGCATTGCTTTTCTTCAGTTTCTACGCCCAAGCACAGATTATCGCTCCACCAAAATGGACTGTTTCCATCGAGCCAAAAAATCTTGTTCAAGGTGAAGAAGCGACTTTGGTCTTCGAGGCCCAAATTCCAATTGGCTGGTACATATATGCCAATGATTTTAATCCGGATTTAGGTCCGATTTTGGCAACTTTGAAGCTGGATAATCCAGCGGGTTATGAGTTAAAAGGTGGCTTCACGGCTATTGACCCCAAGACAAAGTACGAGGATATCTGGGAAGGAGACGTCAAATATTTCATTGGGAAAGGGCGGTTTGAGCAATCTTTTGTACCTAAATCTACTTCAGGAAAAATCTCAGGAACACTGGAATATCAGATGTGTTCTGATGTAACTGGTCAGTGTGTCAATTATGATGAAGAGATTGAGGTAGCTTTTACAGCAAAGCAAGAAACAAACACTCCAGTTTTTGGAGAAGCAGGACAACAGGAATCAGCAGAACTAGGGATTGTAGCTCCACCAAAATGGACGATTTCCCTCGAGCCTAGCCCTGTGCATAGTGATGAAGCTACTCTGGTGTTCGATGCACAAATTCCAATTGGCTGGTATATCTATGCCAATGATTTTGATCCGAAGCTCGGTCCAATTTTGGCAAATTTGAAGCTGGATAATCCAGCGGGTTATGAGTTAAAAGGAGGCTTTACGGCTATTGACCCCAAGACAAAGTACGAGGATATCTGGGAAGGTGACGTTAAATACTTCATAGGAAAAGGGAGGTTTGAGCAAGCAATCCTCCTAAAAGCTGATTCCGGTACTATTCAAGGTACTGTGGAATATCAGATGTGTAATGATATTACCGGAAAATGCACCCCGCCTTTTGAGGAAGACTTTGAAATTCCTTTTCAATCGTCTAACTCCACAAATACTTCTGCTGACAGCGATGAAAATCTATTTAATGAGGTAGGGGAAGAGAATGCGGATTCATCCATTGAAATTGTTCCGATTCAGGAGAACGAGTCGCTACTAGGTTTTATGGTGTTGGCTTTCTTGGCTGGACTTGCGGCCTTGCTAACACCATGTGTCTTCCCTATGATTCCAATGACAGTGAGCTTCTTTACTGGACGTGCAGGAAGCAAAGCAACGGGGATTCGAAATGCCATTATTTATGGGTTGTCGATCATTGCTATTTATACGATAGCCGGTACCGCCGTAGCAGCTATCCAAGGCCCTGAGTTCGCCAATTGGCTGGCAACGCACTGGCTTCCAAATCTGTTTTTCTTTGGGATTTTCATCTTTTTCGCACTCGCTTTTCTAGGCATGTTTGAAATTACTTTGCCTTCCAGCTTTGTGAATAAAATCGATGAAAAGTCTGAAAAGGGAGGTCTGACAGGCATTTTCTTCATGGCTTTCACGTTAGTGTTGGTTTCCTTTTCTTGTACAGGCCCAATTGTGGGATCAATTTTGATCTCTTCCGCTGGAGGGGAATTGATTAAACCAATCTTAGGAATGTTTGCTTTTTCACTTGCATTCGCTATTCCATTTACCTTATTCGCCATTTTCCCGGAGTGGATGAACAGACTTCCGAAGTCAGGTGGTTGGCTGAATTCTGTGAAAGTTGTTCTGGGTTTCTTGGAACTCGCTTTAGCTTTCAAATTCCTTTCCATTGCTGATTTAGTCTACCACTGGGGAATCCTGGATCGGGATATTTTCCTGATCATCTGGATTGTGATTTTCTCAGGATTGGGACTTTATCTTTTGGGTAAAATTCGCCTTCCACATGATTCACCTATGGAAACTATAGGAGTGCCAAGACTGCTTTTGGCATTGTTCACATTCATGTTTGTGCTCTATATGATTCCCGGACTTTTTGGAGCTCCACTGAAATACCTAAGTGGCTATCTACCGCCGATGTCCACTCAGCAATTTAAAATGACTGGTGGCTTAAATACTGAAGCTGGAGAAAATATCCTTGGCGAACCTGTCAAATACGCTGATATCCCACTGGAGATCCCTCATGGAATTCAAGGTTATTTCGATTATGAGCAAGCAATGCGCGCTGCCAAAAAAGCCAATAAACCTTTGCTCATTGACTTCACTGGACACGGCTGTGTGAATTGTCGTAAGATGGAAGAAAATGTCTGGGTGGATCCTCAGGTATTAAAGCGTCTGAAAGAAGATTTTGTCATGGTGGCACTTTACATCGACGAGCGATTGGAACTTCCTGAAAGTGAATGGTACACTTCTGAATACGACAATAAGGTCAAAAAAACATTAGGAAAGCAAAACGCTGATTTTCAGATTACCCGCTTCCAAAATAATGCTCAGCCTTACTATGTGATATTGGATCATAATGAAAATCTTTTAGCCCAACCCAAAGGTTATGATACCGATATTCAGGCTTTTATTGACTATTTGGACGGAGCGAAAGAGAAATTCGAGCAATCCAATTAAAAAGTTATTGGCAGGATTACACTTCTACATTAAGGGTTAAATGTCCTCCTAGTCCTTCTCGGATTATTCTCATCAATGTGGATAATCGGATATCGCTCGCGTTATTTTCAATTCTCGAAATGTAATTCTTCGTAGTTCCTACTTTTTCTGCGAGTTGTTCCTGAGTGAGGTTCTGTTTTTTTCTCGCCTCCTGAATCAATACCCCTATTTTAAAAGTTTCGAATCCTTCTTGAAATTTTTGTCGTGACTCAGTGCCGATTTTCCCGTATTGTTGATCTAAATGGTCGTCGAATGAGGTAATTCTTTTATTTGTTTTCATAGTATTCTTTTTTAAGCCGTTCTGCCTTTTTTATTTCCTTAATAGGCGTTTTTTGTGTTTTCTTTTGAAAGCCACCTAGCACAACAATTAAATTTCCCTCATCAAAAAAACAAAACACTCGGAAAATTCCATTGCCAGCTGAAATTCTAACTTCCCAAAGTCCATCGGTATTTGTAAGGTGCTTGAAGAATTTTTCAGGTACCACCCGAGTAGTCCTTATAACCATTAGGGTCCAGTCAATTTTCTCTCTGACAACTTTTTGTTGTTTAAAATAGAAATCCTTGAAATGGTTTTCGTAGAATCCGATTTCTCTTTTAAACTCGCTCATTTAAAGTAAGTTGTTTGCACCCTAACAAAGTTGCCTAAAAAGGTAACCTTTGCCAATTTTATGAAAAATTTCTGATTAATCCTCCTTGAACTTATAAGTAAGCAATCTAGGATTCACAATCAATTGCACCCAACCCCAGTTATTGGTGTTTTCTGAACTTGTTCCGCCTTTCACAGCACTCATACTTTCCGTGGCAAATAGCTGAGAGTAACCCACATTCATTTTCACATATTTTCCCAGCGAGTTACCATAAACCAAGTCTAGCTCTGTGCCTAAATTTTGTGATAAATCGTCGGCCATTTCACCGTTGGCAAAAAACACGTGAGCATTAAGGCCCAAAGTAGATTTCTCGCCGATTGATAAGGCTACTTTGCCATAGAAATCGTTCAGTCCTACATTGTTGGCATGATTTCCCACGTAGAAGTAATCCATGTATCCATTGAATTTATGGTTGGTACCATAAAGAGGGAAGAAGGATTTATTCTTTTCTTCGCCAGCTTGATCTGTACCACTCAATGACTCAAAGCCCCCAATTAAAGTCACTTTTCCAGCTTTATATTTTGCTTCAATCATGTACTGGTATGCGCTCAGATCTGTAGAGGCATTTGCCATTCCGGTTTGCAAATAAGCTGAACCCGTAATAGTGAGAGCAGAAAGCGTGAATGTAAAATAAGTGCCTGTAGTCTGGCGGTAATAAAGTCCGTCTGTCTGAGGAACCGGGTCGCTGGTGTACTTCTGAAAACCATTATTCATAAAGAGAAAGCTAATCGATCCTTTGTCCCATGACTTAGTAAGGTGAGCCATTTGCATGGTTTTGTAGGAGAAAAAACCAGTAATGGTGTAATCGCTTCCCAATGTTTTTTGATTCTCCTGATTGTAAGCAAAAGCTAAATCTAGCTTGAACTTATCCTTCGAATACTGGATCATAGCAGCATCATGAAACCTTCCCTGCATAGCCCAATCCACTCCCCCAAGAATCCGCTGATCATCATACGATATGACTTGACGGCCTAATTTGATTGCCCAGTTGGGGGTAAAAGAATAGCGAAGCCATGCCTGAAAAAGGCCAAAAGAGTCATTACCATCTTCAGCGCTGAGTTGCTGGGTGTCGCCCCAGGTACTTACGTCCTGTACACTTAAATAGAGGCTTAGCTTTTCGTCTTGAAAACCCAAATTGAGTCTAGATCGCTGCGTTACGAATGCAGCTGCTTTGGCGTCCGTTGGGAAGAGACTTCCAAAGCCGTGACGATATTCGAATCTTGGACGAATATCCGCATCAAGTGTGAATTCCTGAGAATAGCCAACTTGATAGTAGGCCAATAGGGTGAGGAGCAGAGTAAAAATTTTTTTCATGATTCAATAAGTTATTTCCGTAAGAAATATACGTAAAAGTACTTATTAAAACCTAATTAAAATACGTAAAAAACTAAGTATTTTAAAAATGGAAAAATAGTGACCCTTTTTTAAACTGATTGAAATACAGTCTATTAGTCTTTACTTAATCTATTTGCTTCTCAAACGTTTTTTTAGTGAACTTAGACTTCGGTGCTTCGCAAAGTGAACAATGATATTCCGAAGGCAAATCTTCAAAAGGAGTCAGCGGAGCAATATCCTGAGATGAATCTCCATAAACGGGATCATAAACTGTTAGACAATCGGAGCATTGGTATGCCTCTGTTTTGACCATCTCCTTTGGTTTACTCTGCTGTTTAGAACCGGCTGGCTTTTTACCTAGCTGCTCAAAATACATCTTACTTAGCTCTATAAGTAATCCTGGCAATTCGACTTTATCCACCTCCTGTACATACACGATGTATTGCTGAGTATTTGGGTCAAAGTTTTTGGCATAGAGCAGATTGTAGGTGTTGCGGATTTTGATGCTTTCCAATCCAACTGGAGGCTGGTTTTTCTCAATAATAATAGAGGTGAAATAGTAAGCTTTTCGGGTGTAATCGGTGATTCCAAAAGTCAATCCGTACGTACTGATGTCTCTTTTGTCAAAGTTTTCCACCAAATACTCCTTAAGCTTAAGAGCAGATTTGTTGTTAACAGGAAGATGCCAATTCAGTTCCAGCATGGAGTGACGCACATTGATTCCGTAACGCCCAAGTAGTCTTTCCCATTCAATCTTTGTGTTTTCAGGGATTCCTTTGATGATAATAGACTTCCAGGGAGTGATGGAGATTTTACCAATTTTACTATCCGCGCAGAGATCGCAAAGTACTTTCAGAAACTCAGTGTAATACTTGTTGTTTCTCCAATACAGCCCCAACCAATAGCGATCATCACCTACGCGATTGATTCCCTCATAATAGGGAAAAGGATAAAAAGGCACTTCCAGAGGAGTATCAACAGTCCTATTATTGGAGTCCACAGCGTCGTTTACCAACTCAAAAAGGAATTCCACAGTTTCGGGTTCTTCTTGAAGAATATCCTCAATAGCCGAAGCTACCTTCGACATATCCCAGCTGTAGATCAGCGCAGGATACATCATGGTATCTTCCCATTCCGGAAGTCGAACGTATAGATACCAGTAATCTTCATGCTGAGATGCAATGAAATTCAGATGGCCTGTAAACAGCGGAACCAAGCGCTGCTTTGGATCCGTGATGTTTATTTTAAGGTTTGGCTGAACTCTAAATTGCTCCAAAATATACAGATATCGATCACCTGTGAGCCAAGGAGTATTCGGGAAAATATCAGAAGAAACATAAGAGGAGACGATGTTTTCCACGCCGATTTCTTCAGGCGAAACCAACTGGAATTTGTCCTGAGCATCAATTTCCAAGCTATCTTCATCCTTGATGAATAGAATGTCTTGGCGAGAGCCCAAAGAAATTGTGTCTAAACCAGCACTTTCTGCCAGTTCCAAAATCTGCTTTAGTTCAGCAGGAGATAGCACTCCGCCTTTAACTACAACTCTTGAGAATGTCTGTTTCATCTGTTTACTTTTCAATGGTCAGATAGCCTTGTCCGGAACATGTTGTCCTACCTATTGACGTATTATTTTTTTCAGCAAATTGTGTCAGTCCGAGCGGAGTCGAGGACAATAATTTTACTTAAATTTAAAAGAGCCTTCGACTTCGCTCAGGCTGACACTACCATCTCACTTATTATTATGAAAGGACGATTTCATGCAAGGACTTTTGATTGATGAAGAATTTCTCTTACCTCTGTTTTGCAACTTCCGCAGCCTAAACCAGCGCCAGTTTGCTGACACAGTTCAGTGAAATCTACGCATCCACCTGCGATTGCTTCTTGTATGTTTCCTTCTCCTACACGACTACAGCTGCAGACTAGTTTACCAATGACAGGTCGTGTGTCTGATGAGCCCATAAGTAGTGATTTTCTCTTTTCGGAAAGCTCGATTTTGTTCTCTATCAAGGATTTGAATTCTGCAAATTCATTTTTGTCCCCCATCAATACGGCTCCTATCAAAAGATCATCCTTGACGATACATTTCTTATAATATCGCCGTTTCATGTCTGTGAAAATGATTTCCTCGTAGGTATCATCATTTTCAGGGATGATGATATCACCAATGCTGCACAGTTCCAAATCCTTGAATTTCAGAATATTCATCAGCACGGATCCGCTATAAATGCTGCTGACATCTCCGGCAATATAATTCGCCAAAATCATCGCTTGCTCTTCTGCTGCTGAGGTGATTCCGAAGAGTTGGTTTTCGAATTCCGCAATCTCACCAATGGCAAAAATGTTGGGGTAATTAGTCTGTAAATGCTGGTTTACCTTGATTCCACGACCACATAAAATGCCGTTATCTTTAGCGATTTTAATGTTTGGTTGAGTACCAATGGCGTAAACTACGGCATTAGCATAAATTATTTTACCACTTTTTAGGGTGATAGAAAGTGATTTTTGCTCTTCGTCATCGAAGACTGTGCTCACTTCATTGTCAAAATACACGTGAATTCCCCGCTCCTGAACATCCAGCGAAAGTAGCTTACTTGACACCTCATCAAGTTGTCGTTCCATGAGTCGGGAAGCACGCTGCACGATTGTCACTTTTACGCGATTGTGTTGTAGTGCTGCAGCGAGTTCCAGACCGAGCAAACCGCCTCCTATGATTACTACATGTTGATTTTCGGGAGGTAATTTGGTTGAATCCAGGTAGTCTTTAAATCGATCCGCATCAATTTTATTCCGCATCGTAAATCTTCCTGGAAGGTCTAATTGCGCATCTTTTGGGATGAAAGCTCTGCTGCCTGTAGCCAGAATCAACCTATCGAAGGGATATTCCTTTCCATCATCATCGACCACAACCTGCTTTTCAGGATCAATTTTTTCTATGGAAAGACCAGTGTGGAGGCTGATTTTTAATTTTTGAAGTTCATATTCCTTGATCTTCTGCAGTTGCTCCCAAGTCAATTCTTCGGTTACATACTCAGGCAAAAGTACCCGGTTGTAAAAAGGATGAGGCTCCTTGGAGAATACATGAATTTGATCCGATTCGTTATGTTCTCGGTAGTTTTGTATAAATCTGAAAGCTGCCGCTCCAGCACCTACGACCACAATTTTCTCAGTGGCTTTCTTGTACTTGGAAACTGATACCGTGGTGAATTTGAAATCCGGTTCTTTAGACTGCGGATCGACCACAGTTTTTGTCAAGTTGTTTGCTCGATTGAGGTCACTTTGCAATTGCTTTCCCCAGTGCATCGGGAGAAAAACAACACCCTCACGAATACTTTTTGAAAGCTTTGCCTTTACTCGGACAATTCCATTTTTGCTTTTTACTTCCACCACATCTCCGTCTTTTACCTTGTCTAGGTATGCGTCGATGGGATTGATCTCCAAAACCGGGCTAGGATAATGTGTGCGAAGTCGGGAAACTTTCCCGGTTTTAGTCATCGTGTGCCATTGATCACGAACACGGCCAGTGGTAAGAATCAGCGGATATTCCTTGCTTGTTTTTTCAGAAGTATTCTCGATTTGAGCGGGAATATTGAAGATTGCTTTTTGAGTCGGAGTGTAGAATTTATTGTCTGCAAAAAGGCGTGGTGTTCCCACATGTCTGTACTCCGGAACTGGCCATTGGAAAGTGCCTTCGTTCTTAAGTCTATCGTAATTCAAGAAGGAAATATCGATGTTCGTGCCCTTGGTCATGGCACAATATTCCTCGTAAATCTCTTCGGTATTATTAAAATTAAAACCTCGGAAACCCATTCTACGGGCAAAATCACAAAGAATTTCTACGTCAGGTCTTGCTTCTCCCGGAGGATTGATGCCCTTGTTCAGGTAGGAGATTCTGCGCTCAGAGTTAGTCATCGTACCTTCTTTCTCCAACCAGCCAGCTGCAGGTAACACCAAATCTGCGTATTCCAATGTATCGGCTTTGTGTGAAATATCCTGAACGACTACGAATTTGGCATTTTTCATTGCCTTTTCGATCTTCTTCGAATTCGGCAAACTCACCATTGGATTGGTGCAAATGATCCAAACAGCCTTCATTTCCCCACTTTCCAACGCCTCAAACATCTCCGTGGCAGAGTATCCCGGCTCCGGGGAAATCTCATTTACTCCCCAGAAATTCGCCACTTCCTGCCGATGAACTGGATTGTTTAGGTCTTTGTGCACTGCCAATAAACTGGCCATTCCGCCGACTTCCCTTCCGCCCATTGCATTAGGTTGTCCTGTTAGTGAGAAAGGACCGTTTCCTGGCTTTCCAATTCTACCAGTCACCAAAGAAAGGTTCAGCAGGGAAAAGTTTTTATCCGTACCTATGGCACTTTGGTTAAGCCCCATTGCCCACATAGAGATGAATCCTTTAGATTCTCCAATGATTTCAGCTACTCTCTTAATATCATCAACAGAAATTCCGCAAAGTTTGGAAGCTTCTTTGAGCGAAGTTGACATCACTTGCTTGCGGTATTGCTGGTAGTTTTCCGTGTTTTTTTCTATGAATTCCTTATCAGCCAGCCCGATGTCTATGATTCTTTTACCGATAGCATTGTACAAAATAATATCAGTACCCGGAATGATTTGCAGGTGAATGTCTGCGAAAGTAGCAGAGTCCGTTTTACGTGGATCGACTACGATGATCTTCACATTCGGGTTTTTTTCCTTATGTTTTTCAAGTCTGCGAAACAGGATTGGGTGACACCAAGCTGGATTTGCGCCAGCGATCAAAAAAGCATCAGCTAGCTCTATATCTTCATAGGAAATGGGAACTGAGTCTTCCCCGAAAGTTTTTTTGTAAGCCACCACGGCCGAACTCATGCAAAGTCGACTGTTGGTATCGATATTATTTGTGCCCAAAAAGCCCTTTGTCAGCTTATTGGCGATGTAATACTCTTCGGTAAGGCATTGGCCTGAAATATAAAACCCCACACTGTTTGGCCCATATTTCTGAATTAAGGACTTGAAAACACCAGCAGCTCTATCCAATGCGTCTTCCCAATTTACCCGTTCACGAGGATGAGATCTGCTCCAGCGCATTTCAGGATATAGAATTCTGTCGGTAGTATCATTCACCACGTAGTGAAGATTCATGCCTTTTGAGCAAAGCATTCCTTGGTTAACGGGATGACTTTGATCGCCTTCGACCTGTACTTTGTTTTGAGCGTCCACACCCGCAACTATTCCGCAGCCGACGCCGCAGTAGGAACAAGTGGTTTTGATTTTTTTATCTGGGATCACTACTCAAGAGTTACAATTGGAAATAGATTAAGACAAAATAGCTCATCCGCAAGACAAATGGTCAATTGCAGAAGAGCTATTTTGGGACTGGTGCTTCAAGTTAATTATCTATTCGGACTAATTCAGGTTGCAATTTGCTTAATTCCACTTCTGCTACTTTTTCATCTTCGGTACTGAATCTGATTGCAAGCGCCACCATGCCGGAGATGACGATCATTCCGCCAATAACTAAGTAGCCAGCCGATACTGCAGAAGCAGCTGCAGCTGATTGTGCGGCTGCCGCGGTTTCAGCTCCAAGCGTTTCACTTGCAATCAATGCGGCCTTTTCAGCCACAGCCGATTTGGAGCTTAGGAAAAGTGCGGCGATGAAAGCACCGAAATTTCCTCCCGCTCCAACTATTCCAGAGATCGATCCTATAGCTTTTCTGTTTACAAAAGGCACTACAGAGAATGTAGCCCCCTCTGCCATTTGCACGGACAGACTGAATGCAATCAGTAGTGCGAAGCCTACAAAAAGGCCTGTGGCCAGAGAAAACATACTGAGCATTAGCCCTTCCACGATTAGTATCGCAGCCAAAAACCAAACCCGGCCTTTTAAACCACGTAATTTTCCAAATTTGTCACCAAAATACCCGCCAAGAGTTCGAGCGAAAATATTCATCAATGCGAATGAAAGCACGATATTTCCAGCAGTGATTCTCTCCAGCTGGAAGGTGTTCTGTAAGTAGTCATCCATAGTTCCATAGACAGTCAGCTCGATACCGAAGCATGCAGCGTACACGATAAAAAGCAACCAAACACGGTAATCTTTGATAGCTTCCATGAAGCCAACTTTGTCTTTTTTAGTAGTAGGAACTTTCACTCCTTTAGCTTCTAATTCTTTGAAGTTGCCTTCTGGTGTGTCTTTGGTAAAGAAGTAATAAACCAAACCCATCGTAAAGCAGACTATTCCCGCAATCACCATGGAATATCTCCAAGCATCTGACTGAGCTACTCCTGCGCCAATGACTATTGCTGCGATGATCGGCATTCCAAGTCTATTTGCTCCTCCGCCTAGATTTCCCCAGCCAGCAGAAGTTGCATTAGCTGTTCCTACTACATTTGAGGCAAACATCAAGGAGGTATGAACTTGGGTGATGACGAATGAAGCACCGATAAATCCTGTTAACAATCTACATATCATAAACTGCATAGGTGTCTGTACTAATCCGCTGAGGACAACAGGAATAGATCCCAATACTAGTAGCCAGGTATAGCAAAGCCTCGGGCCATATTTGTCACAAAGTTTCCCGATAAGTAGTCTGGCGAAAACAGTTCCTGCTACGGCAAGAACTGTAGCATTCCATTTTTGTGAAGGAGTAAGACCAAGGTCCTTGACTACATCAGGCATGAATGGGACTATGCCGAACCATGCGAAAAAGCAGATGAAGAATGCGATAGAAGTGATCCAGAAAGTCCGGATCGGAACGGTTTTAATATCAAGAAGATTTAACCGTGTCGCCTTGTGTGTAAGTAGTGGTTCCATAATACTTATTTTTATCTTCGTTAAAAGTAAGTATAAATACGTAATTACTATAATAAATATGTAATAAAATTAGATAAAAAATAAAAAATACACTTAGATCGGCTCTAAATGGATTAATGACTACTTATAAAACTTAGTGTTTTCTTATGAGGTTTCTTTAATAGTAGGGGTTAAAAAGGGATTCCGCTTGGCAAGTTATCATTGTTACTGGCAAGGGAGTGAATCAACTAACTCTTCGGATTTCTATCAATCAAATTCGATGTATATTATTTTTGTAGCTCCGTAGGAGAGGAATCTTTGTAGAAAACATTGTAACGATGTTTCTAAGCTCCGTAGGAGCGACATAAAGGAAAAAATTCAATAGGTGCCACCCCGCTGGGGCTTTTGGTTTGGGCCGATGATCCCCTATGCTACAAAGATATCGGCCCTCCTGGCCTCGGATCGCTAAGCATTAAAATCTTTCTATTGGAACTGTCTTAAACCACTTTCACTGCAACTGATTACTGACCACTATCTTCACGTGTATCGCATCCCAGTTTACACATGTGTTTAGATCAAATTTAATTCTCGAGATTTGGTGGTGAGCTCCACAAGATTCTTGACATTCATCTTTTTCATTAGGTTAAATCTGTGGACTTCCGCTGTCCTTTTGCTTATCTCTAATGCGTCCGCAATTTCAGTATTTCCTTTTCCTTCCAGTATAAGTTCGAGAATCTGTTTTTCTCTATTCGTCAGATTCGCCAATTCCTCAGGAAGTACATCGGATTTGGAAGAAGTTTGAGCTTTTCCGTTGACAAAATTATTGATGATGTAAGCGGAAACATCTCCGGCAAAAAACTTCCCGCCGCCGGAAATTGTATGTAGAGCTTTCAAGAACTCGCTTTTAGAAGATCCTTTCAACAGGTAACCATCTGCTCCAGCCTGAATAGCTTCCACTACGTATTCTTCCGAATCGTGCATGGATAGGACGAGTTTTTTGATATGTGGAAAAGATTTGGTCATTTCCTTTACAACTTCGAGCCCATTCATCTTTGGCATTCTGATATCCACAATAAGTAAATCGGGATTTTTTACTGCGATTACTTCCAGCGCTTCCATTCCGTCAGATGCCTCGTCAATTACCAGAAATTCTTTTTCACTTTCCAGTAATGATTTTATTCCATCACGTACCAATTCGTGGTCATCTGCTAAAACTATCTTTATTGGGTTCATATGCGCTTAAGTAAATACGTAGTAAAGTAACAGAATTTACGTATAAAAATCTAGGAAATCTAAGTCAAAGGAATGTTGAGCGTGACTTTGGTGCCCTCATTTGGGGATGAATTGATGAATAACCTTCCATTGATGTATTTCACCCGCTCCTGCATAAATGTTAATCCCATTCCCCCTTCTTCGTCTGGCTTGGACTTCAGTTTTGACTTGTCAAAGCCTTTGCCATTGTCATCGACGATGATACTAAGTATATTCTGACTGTGCGAGACAGTGACGATGATATGAGAGGACTCGGCATATTTGATGGCATTGTTGATCGCTTCTTGAGTGATGCGATAGAGATTGATTTCTACCAAAGAATCCAATCTCTGAGAAAATTCAGATTTGTTGAAAAGCACAATATCCTTACCGGTAAGCTTGGAAAGCTCCTGAGTCAATTCCGTGAGTGCCGGCACAATTCCATAATCCTTTAATTCAGGAGGGGTAAGGTTGAACGTCGCAGTTCTTACACCTTTAATAATGTTTGAGGTGAGTTCTTTGAGTTTGATGATCTTCACTTCTGCCTTTTCAGGATCCGTGGTATCCACGCTTTCTAGTAAGTACTTCAACCCAGTAAGCATTTGTCCGATTCCGTCGTGAATATCCTTGGCGATGCGGTTTTGCTCATTTTCCTGGTTCTCGATGATTTGTCTTGAGATCACCTTTTGCTGATGCATTTTTTCCTCAAAACTCTCCTTCGTGAGTTGCTCCACCTGATGCATAAATTCCTTTCGCTTGGTGATATCCAGGCAAATCAGAATCAATTCGGATTTGTCTTCAGCGGAGTTGAAAGGGATCATGGATACATCCAGCCAGATGTCTTCCCCTGTCTGAGAGGTGGTTTTGAATTCCCCTTCCCAGCCAGCTTTTTTGTTTTCCGCGATGATTCGATCTATGGTAAGCTGCTCATTCTCAAGTGGGGAAAGTAAATCGGAAATCTTCGCGTTGATATTGAATTTTTGGGCTTTATAAAGTCTGCTAAAACGCTCGCCAATATGGGTAATGTATCCTTCAGGGGTGATTCTGGCAAATAGCAGAATCTGGTCCATTGCTTTACTCAATGCTTGTAGTTCCCGAACCGACTTTTCTTTGGATTGGCTCAGGATATCTGCATTCTTCGCCATTCGGATAGCTTTTTCCTCTGCATCCATCAGCTCGTGAATACTTGCTTTCATAGCTTTTGCTGAAGGCCAAAAAATGATCAAAAACTCACCCACCAAAACTAAAAGCGTAAAGACTGTGATGAGTAACTCTAGTCGCTTTAGGCTCTCAACTTTTGCCTTTGCCTCTGAATCATATTGGTTTACAATCTCATCCATTTTCACCAAAAAGCTATTCGCGTTGGTATTTATGGTCTTCAATTGCGCGGCAATAGCAGTTGAATCTGCAGAATTGGCCGATTTTAGAAAAATGAAGTTTTGGGTGGCTTCAATTACTTGTTTGAAGTAAGGGTTGATCTCCTCAAACATCTGGGTTACTTCAGGACTATTTTCTACACTGAAATCTTGGGATTCATCTCCATATTGTAGGATTTGATGAGCCGTTACCCAGCGATCCATGGTGTATTGAATCGAGTCGGTCAGCGAAGGAATTGCTTCAGGAGATTTTGTCACAGAGAGCAAAAGCACTTCCTTGTTTAGCTTTTGACTCAGCATTCGCTGACGACCAGCCACATTGACCAGCCGGCTATCATTTTCCTGATCATTCAGGTATTTTCTGATGAGAAGTTGGCTCGCGATCAGAGAAAAGGCAATTGCTCCTAAGGCAATAATATAGAGTCTTCGGAGACGATTAAAAGTTTCTTGATCAAGCGATCGCGGTGTACCGGTCATTTGTTTAAGTAATAGCTTGCTTTACTAATTCTAAGCTTGAAGGAGAAAATGGTAATTGTAATGCGGCTCTATGTCCTTTTTCAGACATTTTAGCCCAGGTTTTTTGAAGAATATCGATGATCTTGGCATCCTCATGTTTGGCAGCAAATTCCTCGAAATAATATTCCAGAAATACCAGGCAGATTACATCTTCCATGGTTTGAGTATCAGGATCTGTTTTCAATTGCTTCTTTCTGATCAGGAATTTTGCTCGTTCTATGGTCTCTTCATCATAGCCGGCTTCCTGGAGAATTTCAGCAGCCATGTCCGCATGCATCTTTTTCAGTTCTTCTCTCCACCTGAGATAACCGACTCTGTCCATCGGGTAATCTGATCTCGGGATTTTCCATCTGCCGATGTGCTGTGCTCTGACAGCGAGCTGCATAGCCTCGGAAGCTTCGGGATCAAACTGATCCAGTTTTTCGGTCATACGGATGGAGTACAACAGTTCTTTTGCAATCTCTTTTCCAGCAACTACTTCTTTGATGGGGTCTTCCGCATTGACCTGATCGATCAATGTGATTGCTTTCTGGAATTTGTTCATGTGTCAATTGGATTAATCTGCGAATCCAATATATACATTTCCCTCCTGAATCCTGACCGGATAAGTCGCAATACTATATTCTTCTCCGTTCAGATTACTGCCATCTTCCAAGGAAAAGGTCTTCTTATGAAGCGGACAAGCCACTTTTGGAATTCCCTGAGAATCCCCTGTCATGCCACGGCTGAGCACCATTTCCATCTTGTGTGGACAAAGGTTTTGGCAGGCATACCAGGAGTTTGTTCGGGTAAAATGATACACTGCTATTTGCTTGGCATTGTATTTCACACAGGCTCCCGCATTCTCTGGAAAGTCATCCGTTTGACCTACTTTGATCCAATGGATAGCATGTTCCTCAGCTACAGATTGATAGTTTTTTAATAATTCTTCCATGATCTTATTCTTATTGGATTACCAAGGTCTAGGCATTTTTTGATCTCTCATTGGGACAAAAACCAAGCTTTCGTCGGTCTCATCCGAGTTGACAAAAGGCTTGAATCGCTTCATCATCTGTGGATCTTCGATGGCTTCTTTCCATTCGCATGCATAGCGCTGCACCAATTCTTCCATTTCAGCTTCCAGTTCCTCACCAATTCCGAGGCTGTCTTCCACTATTACTTTTTTCAAGTATTCTATGCCACCCTCCAGCTTGTCCAGCCAAGGAGCTGTGCGTTGCAAAGGGGCAGCTGTTCTGATGTAATACACAAGGAATCTATCGAGGTATTTGATGCAGGTTTCGTCGTCTAGTTTTTCTGCTAAAAGGATTGCGTGCTTTGGAGTAGCCCCGCCATTTCCACAGACGAACAGGTTCCATCCGCCTTCTACCGCGATCACACCAAAGTCTTTTCCTCTTGCTTCTGCGCATTCGCGGATACATCCGGATACGCCACCTTTGAGTTTGTGTGGCGAACGAAGGCCTTTGTAGCGTTCTTCGATTCGGATCGCAAAGCTCACGCTGTCGTGTAATCCATAGCGACACCAGGTTGAGCCTACACAGCTTTTAACAGTTCTAAGTGATTTGCCATAGGCGTGACCACTTTCAAATCCCGCATCAATCAATTCTTTCCAGATCATCGGAAGCTCATGGAGCTGCGCGCCAAAAAGATCAATTCGCTGGCCGCCGGTGATTTTGGTGTAGAGATCGTATTTCTTAGCAACTTGTCCCAATACCATCAATTTCTCAGGAGTAATCTCTCCTCCCGGAACTCTTGGTACCACGGAGTAGGTGCCGTTTCTTTGAATATTTGCCAAAAATCTATCGTTCGAATCCTGGATAGGAGCCTGTCGATTGGCGGTTTCCATATAGATACTTGCGAAAATCGATGCCAAAACAGGTTTGCAGGTTTCGCAACCATGTCCTTTGCCATGGCGATCCAGCGCTTCGTCAAAATCCATGATGCTGTGGAGCTTTACCAGATCGTACATTTCCTGACGACTGTATTCGAAGTGCTCGCATATCGTTTCTTTCACTTCCTGTCCCATGGACTTTAACGTCTCTTTCACCAAATCCGTCACCATGGGTTTACAGCCACCACAGGAGCTGGAAGCTTTGGTGCTTTTCACTACATCTTTGAAAGAACAGCATGCGCCGCTTGTGATTGAGTCACATATCGTTCCTTTGCTGACTGCCTCACAGGAACAAATCTGAGCCGTGTCTGGAAGATCCAATACAGATCCCAGCGCGCTTTTGCTTTCTCCACCTCTGGATCCCAAGATCAAATCTTCCGGATTCTCTGGAAGCTTCATCGCATTAATGTAGAGCTGAAACAGGGTATTGTAATCTGAAGAATCTCCGACCATGATTCCGCCGAGAAGTTTGGAACCGTCTTTGGCTATGTTGATTCTTTTATAAACTCCACGCTGTTTGTTTTCATAAACAATCGCGGTGACCTCGTCATTTTCGATAAATGGGTCTCCAAATGACGCGACTTCAGTCCCAACCAATTTTAGTTGGGTGGACATGTCGATGGATGGGCTCATGAGCTTTTCTCCCCCGGTGATCTGGTCCACTGCCACTCCAGCCATCTCATATCCTGGAGCCACTAGTCCGTATATTCCATTATTATAAAGTGCCACTTCTCCGATTGCGTAGATCGCCGGATCGGAGGTTTCCATTTTGTTATTTACATAAACTCCACCGCGCTCACCGGTTTTCAAGCCACTTTTCACTGCCAATTCATCCCTAGGTCGAATGCCTGCGGAAATGATCAGCATGTCGGTGTAGAGCGAAGTCTCGTCAGTAAAATTAATTTTTTCTATACCGCCCTCTCCTACGATTTCTTGGGAGTTTTTGCCCAAGTGAATTTTCATCCCTAGGCTTTCAATCTTGGTTTGAAGCATGTTGCTGGCAGCTTTGTCAAGCTGACGGGGCATAAGGCGGGGCGCGAATTCAATCACTTCCGTTTGCATGCCTAGCTCTTTTGCTGCATTTGCTGCTTCCAGACCTAGCAATCCACCACCTAAAACAGAAGCCTTGTATTTCCCTTCATGCTTCAGTTTCTGAGCGTAGTCCTTGATCGCATCAAGATCTTCGATGGTTCTGTAGATAAATACCCCGGGCTTGTCCACACCTTTAATATTCGGAACAAAGCAGGAAGATCCCGTCGCTAAAACCAGGTAGTCGTATTCGAAATAGTCATGCTTATGGGTGAAGACACGTTTGGTCTCGGTTTCAATATCCGTGATCATTTCACCTGTTCGAAGGGTGATTCCGTTCTCAGCGTACCATTCTCGCGCAGCCAACAGCAGCTTATCCGCAGAGTCCAGCGTGAAATATTCGCTTAGGTGAACACGATCGTAAGCTGGTCTTGATTCCTCGCCGAAAACGGTGATTTCAAACTGATCGCGAAGTGGGTGGGAAGCTAGTTTTTCGCAAAACTTATATCCTACCATTCCATTTCCTATGACAATAACTTTCTTCATGGCTACGTAATTTAGAACTCAAATATAAGTATAAATACGTAATTACAAATAAATATCTAGATAAATACTTATTTAGAATAAGTATTAAAAAAGGTCTTGAAAAGGTTTAAAAGTACTTTTTTTGTAATAAATACTATGATTACTCATATTCCAGTCTATAAATACGTATTTTTTATTTCACTAAGTGATAAGAAGTACGTAAGTGATTTCTTTAGAAAAGTTGAGTGTGAATGAATGCAGGGAATTAGGGTTTATTATGTTAAAAGTTGGATGTTTAGTTCAAGACTTCAGTCTTGGACTCAGGATAATGCAGTCTTCAGACTGCTATCGTTAAAGCAAACACCTAAATTGTCGTCTGAAGACTACATTCTTATTGGCACAAGCTAGGAGACTTGCATCAGTGAGTAGTGGGGTCAAAAAAATCCTGCTTCTGGAGAAGCAGGATAACGCTACTTTGCGCTCTCCGTGTCATCCTCTGCGCTCACTGTGGTTAAATACAAATAAAAAAAGCACCCCAAATCGGAGTGCTTTAAATTTTATTTTCAGTGGGAATTAACCTACTCTTTCAGTCTGAGAGAAGTAGAATGCTCCTTCGTTAGCGGCGTTTTCGTCTGAGTCAGAACCGTGGACAGCATTCGCTTCGATAGACTTAGCGAAGATCTTACGGATGGTTCCTTCTGCAGCATCAGCAGGATTGGTAGCACCGATCAATTTTCTGAAATCTTCCACCGCATTATCTTTTTCCAAAATCGCTGCGATGATTGGGCCAGAAGACATATAAGAGCAAAGATCAGCGTAGAATGGTCTTTCTGAGTGAACTTCGTAGAATTTACCAGCTAGAGCCGGAGTCAATTGGGTAGCTTTCATGGCTACGATTTTGAAGCCTGCTTCTTCGATCATTTTAAGGATTGCTCCTGAGTTGCCTGCTGAGAAAGCATCAGGCTTGATCATGGTGAATGTTCTGTTAGTTGCCATGTTATTGGTATTTCATTGGTTTAAATCGGGCGCAAAAATAGGGGAATCCCCGTGGTAATCCGAAATAAATTCAAAAATTAAGCGCTATTTCATTCAGATTCAGCTGAATCTAGGTTTCTCCTTCCTTAAAATGTGATTTATGTATCAGCTTTAAATGCATGGATATCAAAATTCATTTGTCCTGAAATAAGCCCTAGATCCTCAGTGAGTTAAGTTTAGTTAAACCCTTTGTCTCCATTTATTTTTTTTGGAAATTATTAGGAGTAATCAAACTGTGACTTTTCATGAAGAATCAAGCAAAGCAATTCTTACTTTTTCTAGCATCGAAAATATACCTCTTAGGACTTTTAATGATTCTCCTGGCATGCTCTTCCAGAGGAGGAGGTGAATTAGAGTATTCATCTGCAAAACCGGGAATTTCAATAGAAATTATAGATACCATCCGGATTGATTATCTAGGAAATTTTACGGTACATGATATTGACCCTATTGGGGAGCACGTATTATTTATGGAGCATAGGGAATCAGATGCTACCATTTATATAGCTGACTTCTCTGGGGAAGTGTTATTTGAACATTACAAGTCTAGGGATACTCCGGATACTTATGGAAAATTGTTGACCACTTTAAAGTTTTTGGACGGGGAGAAGTTTTTTGCATATGGAAGCCAAGGGCTGTTAACGTATGAGTTTGATGGGACTTTGGTTTCCCTTATTAAACCAGATGATTATTCACTTCCTTATGGTTTAGCTTGGGGAATGGGCATTTCTTTAATTCCATATAATACCAAGCTGCTTTTCGCAGGCCAGAATAATATGCCAAGAGATTACTCTGAGCCGGAATTCTACGAAGAAGTTCAATTTCTCACTTGGCTTGATCCGGCGACAGGTGAAATAGAGAGATTCAACAATTTACCCGATACCAGTCTGTTTAGGTCTGGTAAGTTTTATCATACCGCCGCCACACGTCCGAACGCGGAGCTAGTGGGCAATTCTATTTATATGACATACGGGATAGAACCTGCTATTTATGAATTCTCAGCTGATCCACCTTATGAGTTAAGATCGAGCTTTACAATAGATCTCCCGGAATACCATTATTTCGAAGGTGCTTCGAAGTATGTTAATGATGTTCATTTGTATGGCAATGGGATAACTTCAGGAAGAATCTCTCATATCTTGAAAGCTGGAGAATACTGGTTGGTGAACTATTTCCCTGGATATAATGCCACTGATCGTAATAGAACTTTTGAATCAATGGCTTCAGAAGAAAGGCAGCAGTTCTATCAAGAAATGAGAGATAAATATAAGAGTAAAACTATAGCCTTGGATAGTGAAGGGAAGCAGGTTCCACTACAATTCGATGAAATCTTACAGAGGAGAAATATTACTTGTAGAAATGGAAGATATTTTATGGTCGCCCCAAGTAATCCAGATATTGAGCAGGAGTTTTTTGAGATTTATGAATTAGCGATTCACACAAATAAATAGGTGATTTTATACGCTTATTTTAGTCTAATACTATTAGATAGATGAACGTAGCTTGGTGTTTTATAGCAGTGGACATTCAATCTATTGCTCTTCTAGTGGAGCTTACAAGAGCCAAATTACTTGTAATCAACTTAAGCTAATCCTTAGAGTACTCATTATCAATACACTAGTATAATTGGGAATTGTCAAAAAATTCCTGACCTTTGCGAGCTACAAGAGCCAAAAAGCAGCTAAATGTATAAAATGGAAGCTTTAGCCTCGTTTAAGAGAGAGATATCTTCACCCAAAAAAATATTCATCACTACTCACGTTAAGCCCGATGCCGATGCATTGGGATCTTCTTTGGGATTGGCTAATTACCTGCTCAAGAAAGGACATGAGGTAACTGTGGTGACTCCAACGGATTATCCTTCGTTTCTAAACTGGATGAAAGGCAATGATTCTGTATTGGATTTTAGTAATCCTTCGCAGACTGAACTTGCTACCAAGAAATTAAATGAAGCGGAAATAATCTTTTGTCTGGATTTCTCGGTTTTAAATAGGGTAAATGAATTGGGCGAAATGATCCGTATGTCGGACGCATATATCGTCAATATAGATCATCATCAGGATCCTGAAGATTTTGCGGATTTCCGTGTATGGAGTACTCAAGCCGCGGCGACCTGCGAATTGGTGTATGAGATGGTGGTGCAGCTTGGTGATGAAGATCTCCTTGACAAGGATATAGCAGAATGTCTCTATGCGGGCATTATGACTGATACAGGTGGATTCAGACATCCAAATACTACCAAGAATGTTCACTTAGTTGTAGCAGAATTGCTGGACTTGGGAGCTGACAGTTCCCAGATTGCCAACTGGATCTATGACTCCAATTCGGTAAACAGACTAAAATTTATAGGCTTTGCGATCAGCCGCCGTTTAGTTGTTCACGAGGATCTTCATATGGCCTATTTTGCCATCAGCAAAAAAGATCTTAAAAAATACCAAAGCCGCACTGGCGATACCGAAGGTTTGGTCAATTATGCATTATCTTTGGATGGGATAAAGCTGGCTGCCCTATTTTCGGAACGCGAAGATGGTATCAAAATCTCTTTCAGATCTTCCAGTGAAGTGGCTGTCAACAAGTTTGCTGCAGAATACTTCGATGGAGGTGGACATAAAAATGCCTCAGGAGGTAAGTCCACATTGAGTTTAAAAGATACCGTTGAGCGATTTGAAACTTTGGTAGAAGAACATCAGGAAGATTTATTCCGGGTTGTTCCGGCTACTGTAGATTAAATAGCCTTGCAACTTGCCCTAATTCCTTGAAAAATCACACATTCTTTAAGAAATCGAGCCTGTCGGAAATCAGAAGTTAAATTCTGCTTGCTGCAGTTAGATATGACCTTTGAAAAACAATTATAATCTGATGAAAAATTCAAAAAGCCTTTTGGCAATCCTAGCTCTATTAGTGGGAGCAACTACCTTGACTTCCTGTAAAAAAACGAAAGTCACAGAGAAAGACGGTATAGAATATACGTATGTGAAAGAAGGAAATGAAAAAGCTCCGAATGGTGAGTTTTTGCTTTACAACCTTGAGATAGTGACGGCTACCGATTCCGTGATTTATTCTACCCTTGAACAACCTTTTCCCGGTTACATGCAGGTAAATGATTCTATGGCTGTCACTAATGGAATGGATGAGATTTTTTCGGGCTTGAGAAAAGGCGATAGTATTGCCTTTGAATCTGTAGCTAAGACTGTTTTCGGGAATAACTTTCCTCCATTTCTGAAGGAAGATGATGTGATCAAAGTAAGATTAGGAGCTTTTGAAATCATGAACGAAGAAGCTATTCAGGCTTACTTCGAGAAGGTCATGGCTGCTGAAGAAGTGAAGAGAGAAGAAAGAGCCGCAGAGCGATTAGTTGAAGAGGACAAGATTATTCAAGAATACCTTACAGAGAAAGGTCTGGAAGCTCAGAAGACTGAGAGTGGACTTTATTATATAATCGAAGAAGAGGGAACTGGTGATCCGGTTACTCCTGGTACTTCGATGTCTGTAAACTATGCTGGATACCTGATTGACGGAACCTTATTCGATACTTCTATTGAGGCGCTTGCAAAGGAAAAAGGAATATTCACCGAAGGAAGACCCTACGAGCCACTTCCAGTATCAGTAGGAATGGGCCAAGTTATTCCAGGATGGGATGAAGGTTTGTTGCTTTTGAAGAAAGGATCAAAAGGTAAATTTCTGATTCCTTCCCCTCTTGGGTATGGAGAGAATGCGATGGGAGCTAAAATTCCTGCTAACTCTATCCTTATTTTCGACGTTGATGTAGCGGATGTAAAGTAAGCTTCGTAGAGTAGATAATTCAAATTAATACAACAAAACCAACTACGATGAAATTTAGAGTATTTTCCATTTTAAGCCTGATTGCAGGAAGTCTTGCCTTAGCATCTTGTATCGATGAGCAAGCTACTGACGAAGTGATCTTCAATGAGGATCTTGCAGAGATTGATGGATACCTGGATACAGCTTCTATTGTCAGTGTAAGGGAGCTTTATGATGCTGGCTTCGGAATTACTATTGTATGGCAGGAATTAGGCGGTACTGGATTAAAATCAGAACCAGGAGATACGCTTAGTGTAAATTACACAGGAAGATTGCTTTCAAATCAAGTTTTTGATACCTCTTTAGAACAAGTTGCTAAGGATAATAATATCTTTTCATCCGCAAGAGATTATGAGCCGCTTGAGTTTATTTTGGGCACACAAGGACTTATCACTGGCTTTCAAGTAGGTCTTTTGAATATGGAAAAGGGAGACAAGGCTACGGTCTTTATGCCTTCCAGACACGCTTATGGAAGACAGGGTACTCAAGATGGAAGGATTCCGGCAAATACCCCGATTATGTTTGAACTAGAACTCGTAGAGTTGCTACCTGGACCACAAGAATAACATGACGATACAACGCACAAGTATTTTCTTATTTTTAATCTTAGCCATCGCATTTGCTAGTTGTGATGCACAGAACCCTTTTGATACAGGGCCTCCATACGATCTAGAGGGTAATCTTGCCAAAGACAGTCTTTTGATCGTAGAGTACCTTCAGACTGCTGAAATAGATAGTCTTTATCGTATCCATGACCCGAGTGGTGTAGTGATCATTGTTCAGGAAGAAGGTGAAGGCACACGTCCAATTAATGGGAATGTCATATACACTGATTATACAGGCTCCTTAATGAGTGATGGGTCGGTGTTTGATACTACTGATGAAGATGTGGCGAAAGACAGTGATATCTATGTAGAAGGTAGAGATTACCGGGTTTTTACTTTTCAAATTAACTCTGGGACGGTGATCCAGGGTTGGGATATTGCTTTCAGGCGTTTAAGGCCTGGCTCGAAAGCTCAGCTCATTATTCCTTCACCATGGGGATATAGGAGTAACTCTACAGAAAGAATACCTGAAAACTCAGTGTTGATTTTTGATGTAGATTTTAGAGGAATAGAATAAACAAAAAAGAGAGCTTCGGCTCTCTTTTTTGTTTATCACCCTTTTTGAAAACTACACCCAATATGGATAAGCTGCCGACGATGAGCTTGTTTAGTAGGCTTTCTCGATAATCCGAAGAATTGGGTTTTTAGATGGAAATGTAAATCACCAGTGATAGTTTGAATAACCGCAGGATTTTAGAAAATAGTTGACTTAGTGTACTTGGTGCGTAGCTTGGTTTTCTAGTTCAATTTTTTTGCCTAACCAGCCCAAAACCAAAAAGCTAATTAAAAACCCCAACGCAGGCATGGAAAAGAATACTACATGCCAAAAGACTGAGTTGGCTGTAGGATAGTAGTCATAAAACTCAGTCTGAATAGACAGATCCCAATCCGTCAATATGCCCAATGAGGCGAGGTAAATCATGTACAGAAATACTGCCACCATGACTGCCGAAAAGATCATCCCTAGCCGAATGAAAACTTTGGCAAGTCGGTAGCTGGGGTCGAAAGATACTGAAGTATTCATAGCTGAAAATTTTTGATAAAAATGCGTTTCAAATTGCTGCTAACCAATTATTTAACGTTAAATCCTTTTAAAAGTATCTGTGGGGTAAGTTTTTTCTGGCTAAAAGTCATTTTAGCGAATTGACCATTCCTTTTCAACTCAGCTTATAAAAAAAGGAACCCATTGCTGAGTTCCTTTTTGATTTCAGTCGTGTGAAATATTACTTTCTCACTCTGATTTTTTCCTTGATACGTGCAGCTTTACCCTGACGTCCTCTTAGGTAGAATAGACGAGCTCTTCTTACTTTACCTTGTCTCAATAGATCGATTTGCTCGATCGCAGGAGAGATGATAGGGAAGATTCTTTCTACACCGATACCATTGGATATTTTTCTTACCGTGAAAGTCTCACCGTTAGAGTTAGGGTTTCTACGCTGGATCACAGTTCCCTGGAACTGCTGGATACGCTCCTTGCTACCTTCTTTGATACGTACGTGTACGTTGATGGTATCGCCAGCTTTGAATGAAGGGAATTTAGCTCTAACCTCGCTGTATTCCGCTTCTACTATTTTCATTAGATCGCTCATAGCTTTATATTTTTATGCTTTCGCTGTTTGCCAACGCGTGGCTTATTTAATTACTTCTTATACGATTTTGTGTCGCTTTTCCCCGTTTGGTTGTCTCTGAGCAAGTCAGGTCTTCTCTCTTGGGTTCGGCGAACCGATGCTTCAAATCTCCACTCGTTTATCTTGGCCTCATGTCCTGACAGCAAGACATCGGGTACTTCCATCCCGTCATATTCTGCGGGGCGAGTGTACACCGGCGGTGCCAGCAGTCCATCCTGGAAAGAGTCTGTCAACGCTGAGGTCTCATCATTCAATACTCCCGGGATGAGGCGAATCACCGCGTCAGCTACTACAGCTGCTGCTAATTCTCCTCCGGAAAGTACGTAATCACCAATACTGATTTCTTTGGTGATGAATCGCTCTCTCACCCGCTCGTCCACACCTTTGTAATGACCGCAGAGGATCAATAGGTTTTGGCTGAGCGAAAGTGCATTGGCCATGGGTTGGTCGAAGGTGGCTCCATCGGGTGTCATGTAGATGATCTCATCGTACGCGCGTTCCTTCTGAAGTGCTTCTATGCATCGAGCGATAGGCTCAATGGACATCACCATCCCGGCTCCCCCTCCAAAAGCGTAGTCATCGACCTGCTTTTGCTTGCCCGTTGAATAATCCCGTAGGTTGATCACGCGAATACTGGCCAGTCCTTTGTCCTCCGCTCTTTTCAGAATGGAGTGTGCAAAAGGCCCTTCCAATAATCCCGGTACTACAGTGATGATATCAATGTGCATGGGTTAGTCTTCCAGATAAATTTCAAGTAAACCTTCGGGTAATCGGCAGTAAACTTTTTTAGCTGCTTTGTCCACCTTTTGGATAATTCCGTCCTGAATTGGTATCAGCACTTCTTTTTCCTTGTGTGTGACTCCGAGGAGATTCTGTGTCTCCAGATCATAGACGATCTGAATAGGTCCGATCAGGCCTTCCGTCTCATCAAAGACTTCGAATCCGATCAACTCATGGAAGAAATACTGGTCATCTTTCAGTTCTGGTAGTGCTGTCAAGGGAAGATAAACTCCCAATCCAACCAAATCTTCTACCTGATCCAGCGAGTTCAGATCCTCAAACTTTGCCAATGCTTTATTTCCGGGTTGGAGTACAAAGTGCTCCAAGAAAAACGGCACTAGCCGGGATTTTTGCTCTAAGAATAAGTGCTCCAGCGTCTCATAATCCTCAGGATAATCGACATCCAGCACTATCATTACTTCTCCACGAAGTCCATGAACTTTAGACACGTAGCCTAACTGAAAGCTTTGGTCCTTATTCATGGGGATTTATATTATGCTTTTGCTTCGTCTTCGCCAGCTTCTGGAGCTTTTGCTTCAGGTGCTTCTTCAGCCTCAGCAGCAGGAGCTTCTTCAGTAGCAGCTTCTTCCTCTACAGGAGCAGGGTTGTTAGCAGCTTCAGCAGCAGCTAGTAGCGCTTTTTGCTCGTCTTCTCTTGCTTTGATAGCGTCAAGTCTTGCTTGGTTCTTAGCAGTCTCAGCGTCAAATGCTTTCTTCTTAGCATCAGCTTTAGCTGCAGAGATACCTTCTGCCTTACCAGCGATCTTAGTGTCTTTCTCGTTCAACCATGCTTCGAATTTCGCATCTGCTTGTTCTTGTGTGATTGCACCTTTCAATACACCAATCTGAAGGTGTTTTTTCAGCATTACACCTCTGTAAGAAAGCATAGCTTTTACAGTATCTGTTGGCTGAGCTCCGTTCAACAACCATTTAAGAGCGCGCTCATTGTTGATGTTGATAGAAGCAGGATTCGTGTTTGGATTGTAAGATCCAATTTTCTCGATGAAGCGTCCATCACGTGGAGCTCTTGCATCAGCTACAACCACGTCGTAGATAGCCATTTTTCTTCTACCTCTTCGTGCTAATCTGATTTTTACTGACATAAATTATAATGTATTTAGTGAGTGGATGGAACCCGTCCATCCTAATTTTGGAGTGCAAAGATAGTGTAAATCCTTGTAAAGCCATAAGTTGGCTAAAGAATATTTGCCTAAAAGAGGGGTTTTCTTATATCTTGCAAAATAATTATCAATGGCCCCGTAGTTCAATGCCTGGCCGGATAACTAGGTCGGACGAGCCTGCCCGGATGAATTTAATCGGACGGGTCCGCCTGGATGACTCGGTCGGACGGGGATAGAGCAAGCATTTGCAAAATGCTGAATAGAAATGCGACGTTCAAATGGGAGGTTTTAAAAATATGGCCCTGTAGTTCAATGGATAGAACAAGCGTTTCCTAAACGCTAGATCTAGGTTCGATTCCTAGCAGGGCTACTTTTGATTTTTTTACTTTAACGTTCATCAGATGTTCTATGCATATGTGTTAAAAAGTGAGAAATACGAATATTTTTATAAAGGTCATTGTCAGGATCTAGAGAAAAGACTAGCTCAGCATAACTCAGGGATGACTAAATCAATACGGCCTTATATCCCATTTAGTATTGTTTATTTTGAGGGATTTGAAAGTCTATCTGAGGCGATTCAGAGAGAGAAGTATTTTAAAACAGCGAGTGGGAGAAAGTTTTTAAAAAAGGTTATGGCTCCATAGTTCAATGCCCGCCCGGCCGAAGCTATTCGGATGAGCGGATCAGGTTAACACGGTCGGACAGGCCCGCCCGGCAGACGCCAGTCGGACGGGCCCGCCCGGATGACTCGGTCGGACGAGGAAAGAGCAAGCAATTGCTAAATGCTAAATAAAAATGCGACCTTCAAATGGGAGGTTTTAAAAATATGGCCCTGTAGTTCAATGGATAGAACAAGCGTTTCCTAAACGCTAGATCTAGGTTCTCCGCCCGGCAGACGCCAGTCGGACAGGGATTCCTAGCAATGCTACTTCTTTTAATACTCAAACCGATTCGCATCAAACCCCTTTGCATTCGTCTTCACCAAAAACACATTCCCACTTTGTGGGTATTTTTTTAAGTCTTCTGGTGAAAGGTTTTCCTGGGCTGTGGTAATGAATAATTGATCCAGATTTTCTCCGCCAAAGCAACAGGAGGTCACATGTGGCGCGGGTATATCAATTTTGTCTAATAACTCTCCTGAGTTTGGGTCCCAGCGATAAACCCCAGCCCCTCCAAAATGAGCCACCCAAAGCATTCCTTCGCGATCTATGCACATGCCATCTGGAGCTCCCAAATCTTCTGCTATTTCTACTGAAATTCGCTTAAATTCAATTTTCCCGCTTTCAAGATCAAAAGCATATTCCTTAATCTCATGGGTTGGCGTATCTATAAAATAGTAGGTTTTGTTATCCTCGGTCCAGGCCATTCCATTGGAAATGGTCAGTTGGTCGAGCTGCATTTGAGGTTTTAGATCTTTCCCTATTTTGTAGAGTGAAGCTGAACCTTCAGTGAATTCCCTGCTTAGCGTTCCTGCCCACAACCTTCCTTTTGCATCGCATTTCCCATCATTGAAGCGGTTTAGCGTAAAGTCAGGTTCCACTTCCGCCAACCAATTCAGTTCTTCCGTTACCAAATCGTAAGAGGCTATTTTGCGATCGAGCGCCAGAATCAGCTCATTTTCTTTTCCTTCCAATACTAAGGACAGGCGATGCGGAAATGATTTTATAGAGGTTTTTTCCGATGCCAAATGATGCTCGAATAGCTTCCCGTTTTCTATATCCACCCAGAAGAAACTTTGCCTTCCTGCATGCCAGTAGGGGCTTTCTCCCAAATGACACTGGGAAGGAAATAGCATTTTGGCAAGTAGTTTAGTCTCTTTCATAAGGTGTGTTTTTCGGTGGTAACTATTTTTCTAAATTACTTAT
The DNA here is from genome assembly GCF_900116615.1 of Algoriphagus locisalis. Lineage (GTDB taxonomy): Bacteria > Bacteroidota > Bacteroidia > Cytophagales > Cyclobacteriaceae > Algoriphagus > Algoriphagus locisalis. Next base: position 498,181 of record NZ_FPBF01000002.1, on the reverse strand, counting down.
GGGGAATTGTATTCGCATCTTTCGGTACATTTCTGCCAATCATCGGGTATTGCTCCAGATCTACTACCTGGCCACTAATAGGCCCACTCTCATCCGAAAGCCAATAAACTACCGCCACTGCGATTTCCTCGGCATAGATCAGTCTCCCCGCCGGAGCATACACCTTTGGCAGATTTTCATGCCAGTCATCCGAAAGTCCGTGGGTCTTTTTTCGGGCAACTTCATTTTCGGTAAGCACCCAGCCAGGATTGATCTGATTCACTCTCACGCCTTTTTCCCGGAAAAGTGAATCCCCGAGGTTTCTGGTCATGGTCATCAAAGCACCTTTGGAAATGCTGTAGGCCAAAAGATTATGTTCTCCGCCCCAAGCATTGATGGATCCTATGTTCAAAACGGCACCACGACTTTCAATCAAATAGGGTAATGCTGCTTGAATCAGAAGACAAGGAGCTATGGTATTTACTCCTAAAATCCTACTTATAAAATCCTTATCGGTGTCCGTAATCGTAGATGCAGCTACAATTGCAGCATTATTGACGACACTATCTAACCGACCCCACTTCCGAATAGCTAATTCAACCAATCTATCAGGAGCACCATCGTCCGAAATGTCTTCTATAAGCAGTACAGCATTTTCTTCCCCCAATTCTAAAACTACTTGGGCTCCCAAGTCCTCCTCCAGTCCATGGACTACTACTTTGGCACCTTCCGACACTGCTTTTTTGGCAATGGCTCTTCCTATGCCTGTAGTGCTTCCGGTGACGATAATTACTTTGTCTTTCAATCTCATATTATACTGGTTTTAGCACACTTTTCACCACTATGCTTTTTTTCAAAAGTTACATTACTTGGTAATCGGCCAAGCATCTTCTATAATGGGGGTGACATTGAGAATTCCGCTGCCAAGTAGCCCGATGACCTGCCGCGACGATCCCTCTTCGCACATCATTCCAATATGGTGAATTACAAAATTAAATCCCAAATCCTCCATAAATCCCGCACCCTCGACCATATCTGAGCACCTAAATTGCCTCCGTCACCTTCACCGATTTCAGTGAGTTCTAGAGAAAGCTGGACAATAGACTTGATTTTGCACATAAGGTATATGTAAAAGTTAGTAAGCGGTTTTTACTTCGATTTTGAGGTAAGGAAAAAAGCAAAAAAATAACTAAAAACTTGTTTCTTTCTTTAAAACCGCTTTATTAGTCGATAGGTTTTTTTGAAGTTTTAATTAGTGCAAAAAATGCAGTGATGTTTTTACTTTAGGTAACAAAACCAGTACAGTCAATAAAGCAGTTTGGAACAGAATCCTAATTACCTATGAAACACAAAAGTAATTACCTATTCTTTTTTTTAATTTTTGCCATATGCTTTGGCTGCCAACAAGATAAAGAGCTGACCTATCAAGGCGAAGAGATAGCATATTATCCCAAAAAAGACTTGTCTATAGAGAACATCAAAATCGATACCTTAACGAACGAATCGTTTTTTTACTCAGGGCTTGGATTATGGGTAATTTTTAATGATAGTTTGACGCTTTTAGATAAAAGGTTGGACTCAGCCTATGTTTTTTCTGATGATCTAGTTCATCGATCAACCTATTTGGGAAAAGGAGATGGGCCAAATTTGTTGACCAGTATCATCCTACAACAAACGGTGATGGGTGATTACCTGGTACTGTTAGGTAGCAATTATGACTATCACCTAATCAATAAAAATTGGGAAATAGAGAAGAGAGGACAATTGGATTTTTATCATGAGAAAACACCTTACGAGGAATTATTGAAGAATCCTAAGGCGGATTATATTGGGCTCTATGAGACTTTAGATGGACCTTTAAAACTAAGTCATGACTACAAAGGCAATCTGGTGTTTTCAGTGGGGATTCCTCATCCAGATCTTAATTACTTATGGCATGAGACCTATTATCGAGAAGCACGAATTCTAGGTAAAATCAATCCTGATGATGGCAAAGTAGCTATTCAAGGCAGGTATTCAAATATCTACAACCAATTTCAATTTTTGTCCACTTTGCTTGGTGCACCTTTTACCTATCTGAATGCGGATACCTATATTCAAGGATATGAGGCAGATAGTATCTTATATAAGTTGAGTGATGCTGGAGAAGCACACTATACTTTTGGAGTTGCTGGAAAGGAAATGAATATAGCTTATGAAAATTTTAAAGCTGAAAGTATAGAAGAGTATGATGCGGTTAGGGAGTTGGATAGGGCGCGGTATAGCTATTATTTTTCACTTGATTATGTCAAAGAGACAGGTCTGCTGTTTAGAGGGTACACCAAATCTAATTCAGCCGCAGATGGTCTTCAGATCTACCGAGATGACACCTTGATAGGAGATGTAGAAGTTCCCAAAGACTTTCGATTCGTAGGTTATAAAGCACCCTATTATTATGCTGAGTTTAGGTACAGAGCAGACAAGGAGGAGGATCCCATAAGGATTTTAAGGTTTGAGTTACCAAAAAATTGATACAATTATGATAACATCTAATAAGTTAGTCAAAACTCAGGTTTTAATCTCACTGATGCTTTTTGTAGTCACGCCACTTTTTGCTCAAGTAGAGGAAAGAGGTAGTGCCCAATTTTTTTTCAAGGATGGGAAAAGTAGGATTTCTCTACCATTTTTGCCTGTGTATAATCAAGCGGGCGAGGTAGAGGCCTTGGCAGATAGTGTTGGTGTAGTTTCCCTCCCTATCGGCGAATCATTTCAGATAAGAAGTCTTTTTTATAGGGATACTGTTTTCCAAGTAGTAGAAAATCGACTGACAAAAATTATTTTGGAATATGAAGATGTGGCTTTACAGACTTTTGAAATTAAGTTTTTTAAGGATTCTAGGGACCATGTAGAGCAGCTTTCAAAGCGCATGAGTGCCGAGTATATTTCTTCTCCTCATTTAGGTGCCTTTTCAGGATATTTTCTGGTCAGGCAAAAAGGAAAAATTTTAGATTTTTTTGAAGCAGATGGCCTGTCGCTACTTTCTGGAAATAAGAAGTGGAAGCCTTGGGATTTTGCAAATACTAATTCTTCTGGAGACTCTTATAATCATTTGGTTCCCATGGAAATCAGAAGAAGTTTCCACTGGAATATACAGGGAGATACCATTGCAGTCGAACTTTTCAATCAATCCACTAGAGATAAAGAATATGGGATGTTGCCATTTTATTCCAGAGAAATCTACAGAGCATTGGAGGTATCGGGCCCATTGGATGAAAAAAGTATAAAGTACTATGACTTCAAGTATGGAGTTGAAGACAACACTGATGTAATTTACTTCAATGTCAAAGACCAATTCAAATTAGAGGCTAAACTTCCTTTGTTTTTAGTTGGAGAAGGGGTTCTTTATCTAACTAGCAGTGGCGAAATGGTCGATAAGTTGATTTTCAATTTTTCGAGTTACAAATATTTAAATTTACAATTGAACAGAAGCGCGAGAAATCGGGAAATCAGTGGCGTGCTATCAGTGTCTTTTGATAAGCAAAACACTACCATTTTACCGACGGAAATTGGGTTGGAAGCCAAGTTTTTTGGAGAAAGAAATTTATTTCCTCCAAGACCATTTGAACTGGGTAACGAAGCTTCTATTTCCGAGAAAATGCATCTAAAAAATTATAAACCTGTAAATGAGGAAGATCTAGAGAATTTAAGAGAAGCTATGCTAAGAATTGGATTGGAAAGCATGGTTCCTTATAATCCTAACTACTGGCGGGGAAGTACTAACGTCTCAGATAAACTTTATGCCAAGGTTAATTCAGACTTAGGTAAGAAAATACCGCTTGAAAAGCAATTCCTAGCTAATTCCGGCAAAAGGTTACACCCATGGCCTTCAAATACTTCTAGCAGTTCAAACAAAAAAAATGATTCAAGCATAGAAGAGTTAACAGCTAAAAAAATCAGGATAATTGAAGACCTAGTCGGTCAACTACGAGCTTTATGGGTTGATTACAAATGAGGATAAAATAAAGGGAGGAATTACTTTTTCAATCGACCTTGCCAAGAGCTTTGGGCCAAGATCAGTCACGGCATCCAAATTTTCCTCTGCATCATCCACCAAGTTTGCCAATTCTTATGAATCGTACAGCGATATGCGATGGGATTTGAGGTTACTTTAATTGTTTATATATAAAAGTAAGATGTGTAACAAATGAAAGAGTCCAGTCGATTCTAATCTTGGTTAGATTCAACTTCCGATCGTTGAAAAAATGTAGGCTATTTATTCTTTGAAAATCAAACGCCTCCAGTAACAATCAACTGGAGGCGTAAGGAATGTATTATTGCTGTAATCTCGCCTGAACTTCCTCTATTAACCCTTCATATTTTTTAAGTATCCTTGCCCAATCATGAAATTTCTCATCATCTTTCACTGTCACCTGGTTTTGGTCTTCTAGGTAGGCTTCCTGACTGATCAGTTTGATAGCATAAGCTAACTGATCGGAATTTCCACCACTACTTACGATGACACGGGTTCGGATGACACTGGACTGGAAGTTTTCAACCTGCCAAGAAGTAGTCAAATAGCCCGTATTGAAATCAACTGTTTCTAGAATATCAAAGTATCTGGTGATGATAGAACTCAGAATTCTCCACGCTTCTTCAGGAGAATGAGCTGTATTTATAGGTACTGTTATTCTCACATTAGCCAAATCTGACGAAACGGAAGAAGTGTAAGCCTCATCCACATTCATTTCGATGAGGTCGCTTACAGGCGGCTCTTGCATTGTGGTCTGATTGTAATAGTTTTTCTTTTGAGGAACGTACCCATCTTTTTTTACTCGAATTTCCACACTTCCATTTTTGGGAACTTTCAAATCATAACTGCCATTACCTACCGTTTTTCCGTTAATCTCAATTATCGCGTCAGTTGGGTTCGTGGTTATTTTCACCAATCGATCTTCTAGTTGTGCTTTTTCCCTTACTGGAGGTTCTGGATCCGTATCTGGCTTGTTACAAAATACTTTGGTGTACTCTACATAGCCGTCTTTATTGACAGTGACTGTTACACAGTCGTTCAGCGGGATTTTAATGTCTTGATTGCCTCTACCGACGCTTACACCGTTGGTTGTCACTGTTCCATCAGCTGGTATGACTTCCAAGCGTACCTGACGGTCTTTCAATTCGAAATAATCCTTGCCAGGAGGAGTTTCACGGTCTGGAGAGTTATAATAGCTCTTAGTGATTGGGGCAAATCCAGGTTTTCTAACTTCTACCGTATGGAAACGATCTTTTTGGATGATCAGGTAGATCGCTTTTGTGCCGATCATTCTACCATCGACATAAATCTCAGCATCATAAGGTTCGGCAGTGATTTCTACCCTTCTGGCATCCAGAGCAATGTATTGATCCTTATCCCATTTTAAGTCTCTGTTGTATTCTTTGATTACCGGCTCATAGCCTGGCTTGGTGACTTTGATCCGGTTGCGACTGTCTTTCTCTAATTTGTACTCAATAGTCCCAGTTCCTAATTCCTGTTTGTCAGAATCATCGTAATCATTGAGCAAAATAAATTTTGCATCCGAGTGATTTGCTGTAATCTGAAGTTTTTGGGAAAATGAAAAGGAAGCCGAAAAAAGGAAAATTAAGGTAAGGGTAAGTAAATGTTTGAACTTCATAAATTGGTGGTTTGCGTTTAGCTTTCGCTAAATAATTCAATTAGAATTATTTATGCAAAAGAAAGACACAGGAATTGTCCAATTTTTCCCCAGTTATCCCCAGTTTCTCTTCAGGAAATTCAGCCAATTTCCATGCATTACCTTCTCTACATCTTTTTCTGAATACCCTCTTTGTCTCAGTAAATCAGTCACTTTGCTCAGATCGGCAATAGTCTCTATGTCATGGGGAGCTTGCTCTCTTCCAAAGGCGCCATCCAAATCTGAGCCAATTCCAATATGGTTTGCATTTCCTGCAACTTGGCAGATATGATCCATGTGATCCAATACTGTATTCAAAGTCACGGCTCTTTCTTTGGGGGTTGACTTTCCTCTTTCCCAAGCTGGACTGAGCATCCAAGCGTCCATTGCACTTCCGATGACAGCTCCTCTATCAACCAGCGCTTTGATCATTTCATCCGAAAATTGCCTGTTATGATCCACCAGCGCCCGGCAGTTATTATGACTTGCCCATACAGGGCCTTTGTAAATATCCAGTGCTTCCCAAAAGGCCAAGTCGCATAAATGTGTTGCATCCAGAATAATCCCCAGTTCATCCATTTTGCGAAGCAATGCCTTGCCTTGTTCGTTCAAAGGAGCAGAAGCATCTGTACCATGAGCATATCTTCCAGGACCATAATGTGCTGGGCCAAGTGCTTGAAGCCCATATTCATAGGCTTTTTCCAAATAATCCAGATTCACAATAGAGTCGGCTCCTTCCAAGGAAAGAATGAATCCCACTGGTTTGCTGGAATTATCCTCGCCATTTTCCCAAAGAGCCAGATGAGCATCTAGTTCACTGCGATTTCTGATCTGAGCCATTTCCTCTTTTTCTACCATCGCCTGATACCAAGCCAGCTGACCTTGGGTCTGAGCCCAAGCCTGCTCTGGAGAATGCCATCCCGGAAGTGAATTCCCTGGAGCTACGTAACGGGCAATTTGTGTGGCGACCACCAAACCGATATTTCCTGCACGGAGAGCGGGTAGAGAGACCACCGCATTGCCACGATCTGGCTTGTCGGTAAGTCCCTTTTCTCTCGCGTTAATCTCCGAAACAGGCAACGTGAGGTCACGATTCCATTCCAGTGCATTCATACTCAGGTCAAGATGGGCGTCTATGGTAAACATGCATTAAAAGCTTTGAAGTACGAAAACAGTGGGGATTTTATGCAGGTCAAGAGGAAGTTGCTTCCACTCTTGAGCCGTTTTGGTCAGGATCATTTCGTCCGAACCTGTGATGTTTTTTGCGATGCAAAGTTTGGTCTGAGGAGCAAGTGTCCTCAGCAAATCTTCCAACAACTGATTATTGCGAAAAGGAGTTTCCATGAAAATCTGGGCTCTTCTTTCACGGAGAGATTCTGCTTCTAGCTTTTTTATCGCTGCAGCTTTTTCTTTTTTATCTATGGGCAAATAGCCATGAAAAGCGAAGGATTGACCAGAAAAGCCAGATCCCATCAAGGCCAAAAACATGGAGCTAGGACCTGAAAGTGGTACAACTTGAATCCCTTTTTTATGTGCATGCTCCACTGCCAAAGCTCCCGGGTCAGCAATGCCTGGGCATCCAGCCTCTGAAATAATTCCAATATCCGCACCATTCATAAGTGGCTGCATTAGTCTGTTTATGAATTCAGGTGAGGTACCCTTATCCAAAATCTCCATGTGGACATGGTCTAGGTTTACTCCTAGTTTGAGGCTAGAGATGTAGCGTCTTGCAGTTCGCATATTCTCCACCAGATAGACTTTGGTATTTGCGATCACTTCTTTCACCTGCGGAGTGATGACAGCATCTTGTGTGTTGTCCGCGAGGACATTTGGAATGAGGAAGAGTTTTCCTTTGGGCATTTTAAATTCGTTGTTTAAAAAAGAACGGAAAGTTAGATAAAGTAAGATTTTCTGAGTGCGGAAATTATTTTATGAGTCAAGAAATCATCCAAAATCAGACCTTACTTTAAAAACCTTCTAATTTCCTCCACGACCGCATCTGGTTGCTCAGCGTGTAGCCAGTGACCTGCATCTGCGATGAATTCTACCTCATTATTGGGGAAAAATGCATCAATATCATCTAGATCGGATTGTTGAATGTAGCTCGAGTTAGACCCTGCCAAAAAAAGGGTTGGGCCTGAGAAGCTTTTTCCATCCGCTAACGCCTTTCCAACTTCATTAATATTCTCGGTAATTACAGGAAGATTGATTTTCCACTCAAATCCATCAGAACCACGACCTAGACTTTTTAGCAGAAACTGACGCTCTCCGAGGTTTGGGACATATTCTGCCAGTTGATCGTCTGCTTCTTTTCTAGAACCGATCACTTCCAGATCCAGGGAGTTTAATCCCTCCAAAATCCGCTGGTGATGAACCGCGTAATATCTGGGAGCAATATCCGCAACAATTAATTTTTCTACGTTCTCAGGGTATTTCAACGCGAAATTCATCACAGTTTTTCCTCCCATGGAGTGTCCCATCAGAAAGGCTTTGTCCAAACCTTCATTATCCATGAGTTCTTTTAAATCCTCGACCATCACATCGTAATTCCACTCATCAGACTGTGGAGAATCTCCGTGATTTCGCTGATCAATGAGGTATAGAGTAAAACTGTCTTTGAGTTCTTTGGAAATGCTAAACCAATTGTCTGCAGAGCCAAAAAGTCCGTGAAGAATTATTAGTGGCTTTCCTGCGCCTAGTTTTTTGAAATTTAACTGCATTTGGATTTACGATTTTTGAATTACGATTTACGAGATTATTTGGACCTCAAACCTCTATTTTTCTACTCAAGCATTTTATTAATATGTGACATAACATCTGGCATCGGGCAACAAACACCGGGCAATAGTTACAATTCCAGCTTCCTTCTATACATCTGAATGGTGTTTTCCAAGCCATAATACAAGGCATCACAAACTAGAGCATGCCCGATGGACACTTCATCCAGATAAGGAATGCTTTGTTTCAGAAATGCCAAATTCTGCAAATCCAGATCGTGTCCGGCATTCAATCCAAGTCCAAGCGCTTTCGCTATTTCTGCTACTTCAACATAAGGTTTGACTGCCGCGTCTCTATCCTTGTGATAATTGGAAGCATAAGGCTCGGTATAAAGCTCTACACGATCTGTGCCTGTAAGTTTTGCCGGCTCGAAGTATTTTATCTCCGGATTAATGAAAATAGAAACCCGTATTCCCGACTCGTGAAGTTCAGCGACTATATCCTTCAACATTCCCTGATTGGAAATCGTATCCCAACCGTTATTTGAGGTAATGGCTGTAGGAGGATCAGGAACCAGCGTTGCCTGAGCAGGTTTTACCAAGCGTACCAGCTCCATAAAACGTTTATCAGGATAGCCTTCAATGTTGAATTCAGTCGTTACTACTTTTGCCAGATCGATCACATCCTGATAGCGGATGTGCCGTTCGTCAGGTCTTGGGTGTACCGTAATTCCCTGAGCACCAAACCGCTCTGCGTCCAGTGCTACTTTCACTACATTAGGATTATCCGCTCCACGAGCATTGCGTAGAGTGGCGATCTTGTTAATATTTACGCTTAGCTTAGTCATATCCGAGTCGAAAAAGGTATTTTTGTCCCTATTATTAGAAGTGTAACACAAACTTAGGACTAATGAGTTTAAAGCAGAAAATAGAAAGTGAAATTAAATCAGCAATGATCGCAAAAGATAAGACCCGTCTGGGAGCTTTGAGAGCTATCAAGTCGCTGATTCTTTTGGAAGAAACGAAAAGCGGGGCAAAAGCTGAAATCACCGAAGAGGATGAGTTGAAGCTGTTGACCAAAGCTGCAAAGCAACGTAAGGACTCTGCTGAAATCTACCAGCAGCAAGGCCGAACTGACTTGTATGAAGTAGAGATGGCTGAGCTGGAAGTGCTGCAGGAATTTCTTCCAAAGGCATTGACAGACGAGGAAATTACCGCTGCAATCAAAGCAATCATTGCACAAACCGGGGCATCCAGTCCCAAAGATATGGGCAAAGTGATGGGTGTGGCAAGTAAGGAACTGGCAGGAAAAGCTGACGGCAAGGTGATTTCTGAGAAAGTGAAAGCTTTATTGAACAATTAAGTTGAGCATAATAGATATCATCATAGTGATCCTTCTGGGTCTAGGAACCTATGAAGGCTACCGTAAAGGTTTCCTTCTGGGTGTTCTAGGCCTTTTTGGCTTTGTGTTGGCGGTGATCTTGGGCCTGTATTTTATGGACCCAATGAATGACTGGCTTGCTGACAATGTCACAGAATTTAACTTAGGCTTTCCTATTTTTGGATTTATTGTAGTCTTTGTGCTCACGTTATTATTTATCAAAGTCGCAGGCTGGATACTGAAGCAGGTGATGGACATGGTTCTACTTGGACCGCTGGATGCTGTGGTTGGAGCTCTATTTGGAGCTGTAAAAGCAGCTTTTTTTATCAGCTTATTCTTTTGGCAGGCAAGTTTGTTCAAGTTAGAAATGCCCAAGAAATGGACAAAGGATTCGGAAATGCTTTATTTCATCGAACCCATAGCGCCAGGAATTGTCGCTGCAATTGAGCCGTTTTTCCCTAGTATAGAAGAGAGTTTGAAAAAGCTGGACGAGGTGGTGGAGAAAATCAAAGATGCTTCTACTGATTGATAATTTTGATTCCTTCAGCCATATGCTGGCTGATCTACTGAGGCAAACAGGTGAAGAACTACTGGTGCTCCGTAATGATGTGTCGTTGGAGGAAATTAAACAGTTGGAATTTGATGGCTTGATCCTGTCTCCAGGGCCAGGTATTCCTCAAAATGCCGGTAATCTCAATGCGATCTTCGCTGAATATTTCGATAAAGTACCCGTACTGGGAGTCTGCTTAGGGCATCAGGCAATCGGTGAATTTTTTGGAGCCAAACTTAAAAAGAACGCAGTTCCTACACATGGCAAAGTTCATCAAGTCAGAAAGACTATTGCACATTCCTTCACAGCAGCAATACCAGAAGCATTCAAAGTAACCCGATACCATTCTTTACAATTAGCCAATTTGCCAGAGGAACTCGAGGTGATATTGGAAACTGAATCTGGTGAAATCATGGGGATGGCGCATAAGAGTCTGCCGATTCTTGGAATTCAGTATCATCCTGAGGCGCACTTGACTGAATATAGATTGGATCTGGTAAAGGCATGGGTGAAACAAGTGAAGGTAGGTTTCGCAAGAGTAAAGCGGTGAGATTTTTCACGGATTAACTTGTTCTTGCGACATGAAATCTAATGGACAGGATGAGATATTTTCCCTAGTACACTAGTAAAAATATCGGATAATTCGCCTAATAGTTGTTAAAGTCATAGTTTTATCCCTTTCCAAAGCTCTCGAAAAATCAATCATTCAACTCCTGTGAAATCCTTACCTTTGTAGCTGATTATGAAATCGAACAACTCTTAAATGCGCTGTTAGATTCTCCCCAATCAAGTTCTTGGCAGGCCATGTGGCATTTGAAAGACAAATATTAAACAGATGAAAAAGAAGCCATTCACAGTTGTCTATGAAGACAACCACCTATTGATCGTAAACAAAGCTGCCGGCATTCTGGTGCAGGGAGATAAGACTGGGGATAAGACCTTGACAGATTACCTCAAAGAGTACATCGCCAAGAAATACGACAAACCTGGAGCGGTTTTTCTTCATCCTATTCACAGACTGGATCGTCCAGTGAGTGGATTGGTCGCTTTTGCCCGCACATCCAAAGGGCTGGAGCGCATGATGGAGATTTTCCGCAAGAGAGAAATACACAAAGTTTACTGGGCTTTGGTGAAAAGAAAGCCAAGGGAAGAAATGGGTAAATTGACTCATTACTTAGTGAAAGACGAGCAGAAAAACGTAGTGACTGCCCATGATCGTGAGGTTCCCGGTTCACAAAAAGCCGAGTTGAATTACAAGACTTTAGGCTTTATGAATGATCACTGGCTGATCGAAGTTCGGCCTGTCTCCGGTCGTCCGCATCAGATCCGGGTACAGCTTGCATCTATGGGTTGCCCGATTCGTGGAGATATCAAGTATGGCTTTGCAAAGCCAAATCCAGATGCGAGTATTAATCTCCACGCATTCAATTTGGTATTCGTTCACCCGATCAAAAAGGAGAAACTTTATCTCAGAGCCGCTGTGCCTGAGGAAGAGTTCTGGGAGCAATTCTTAGAGTTCGAAACCATAAAAACGAAAGATCAGCACTTGGATAATTCATTTAGCGGATAATTACTTAACCTACCTTCGGGATTTTATTAATTTCGAAGGTTTTTTTATTTACCGCAGAGGAGGGGAATTTTACGCAGAGACTGATTGCTTTTATCTCCTAGGTGTATGTATTTAGTCTTTTTTCTTTAGGCTTTTGTTTTCCATTTCCGGTTATTATTCATTTAAAGAATTCTTTAACTTTTACCCATGAAAAACCTCGTACTTATTCTCATCAGCATCTTATTTTTTGCAGCCTGCTCAAGTAAGCAGCAGCCAAAAACTATCTACATCGTCCGCCATGCTGAAAAGCAATTGGATGGAAATGATCCTGAACTTTCGATAGCAGGCAATGCAAGAGCCAGGAAGCTTGCACAGATTCTAGCTGACCAAAAAATCACCCACGTTTTTAGCACGGATTATAAGAGGACACGGTTGACAGCTGCACCCACTGCAAACGAGGCAGGAGTGGAAATAAAAGTTTATGACCCTAAAAATCAAGATGCTCTAGTGGAGCAACTTAGAAGTATTGAAGGTAATGTGCTAGTGGTAGGACATAGCAATACTGTAAGTAAGCTTGCAAATAAATTTGTAGATATAGCAGAACCTTATATGGATTTGGCTGAAACCGAATACAATTTTATTTACGTGATTCAATTACGTTCCAATGGAATTAAAGTCTCGAGAAAAGTTTATAAGGATTTTTAAGGTACCGTCTAATTTAGGCGATTCTTAAAGCGGTTCAGGACATTCTTTTCCCAATTTTTCCCTACCTTAAAATCACTATTTTTAATCCCTATGAATCGCCCAGAAAACCTTAAACAATTACAGGACAGCACTAAAATTTGGGATATCGCCGTGATTGGCGGTGGATCTTCAGGCCTAGGAGTAGCGCTAGACGCTATATCCAGAGGACTTTCAGTCGTTCTTTTTGATAAATCTGATTTTGCCAAAGGCACCTCCAGTCGAAGCACCAAACTTGTGCATGGAGGTGTGAGGTACCTCGCCCAAGGTGACGTGGGGCTGGTGTTTGAAGCGCTCAAGGAGCGTGGGAAGCTATTGCAAAACGCACCTCATTTAGCTCATGATCAGCCGTTTATTATCCCGATTTATACCTGGAAAGATCGCATGATGTACAGCGTTGGCTTGAAAGTTTACGACTGGATGTCTGGCAGATTAAGCCTAGGAAAATCAGAATTTATATCCATTGAAGAAACCCTCAAGCGTCTCCCCGGATTGAAGGCAGAAGGACTATACGGAGGAGTTGTCTATCATGATGGGCAGTTTGACGACGCCAGGCTGGCATTGAATCTCGCACAGTCTGCCGATGAAGCAGGTACTTGTGTTTTGAATTACGTCAGTGTGACGAGTTTAGTGAAAAATGAGGCTGGAAAACTCACTGGTCTGCGTGTTTCGGATAAGCTTTCTAAAGAAAAATATGTGGTGAATGCGAAAATGGTGGTGAATGCTACTGGCGTTTTTGCTGACAAAATTTTACAAATGGATAATCCCGAGGCTTCAAGAATGATTCAGCCAAGTCAAGGGATTCATTTGGTGCTGGATCTAGATTTTTTGGGTGGAAAGGATGCCCTGATGATCCCGGAGACGAAAGATGGAAGAGTACTTTTTGCAGTTCCGTGGCATGGAAAACTTGTGGTGGGAACCACAGATACACTTCGGGAAAAGCCAAAACTGGAACCTGAAGCACTTCAAAAAGAAATAGATTTTGTGTTGGAGACGGCTGCCGGATATCTAGCTAAAGTGCCAACTAGAGCAGATGTAAAGTCTGTTTTCGCAGGTCTCAGACCGCTCGCCAGGCCAAAAGAAGGAAGTACCAAAACCAAAGAAATTTCTAGATCTCACAAGGTGATTTTATCAGACTCTGGTTTGGTTACTTTAACTGGTGGAAAGTGGACGACTTTCCGAAAAATGGGTGAGGATACTGTGGAGTATTTCACTAAAGTCACTGGAGAAAAACTGAAAGAAAGTAAATCTCTGGATATGAAAATCCATGGTGCCACCAATCATGTTCCAGCCGGACACTGGGGCATTTATGGTTTTGATGCCAAACCTATCCAAGATCTTACAAAGGAAAACAAAGCTTGGGAGGAAAAACTGCATCCTGAATTCCCAAACATAGAAGCAGAAGTGATCTGGGCAGTACGGGAAGAGATGGCAGTGAAGGTGGAGGACGTATTGGCACGAAGAATCCGAATGCTATTTCTGGATGCGCAAGCTGCAATAGATACGGCTCCCACCGTAGCAAAATTGATGGCTACAGAAATGGGAAAAGAGGTCGAATGGATAGAATCTGAATTGGCTGACTTTAACAGGACAGCTTCGAAATATTTGATTAAAAAATAACCCACAAACAACCCAAAATGAGCCAAAATAAAACTTATATAATGGCTCTAGACCAAGGTACCACAAGTTCTAGAGCTATTCTTTTTGATAAAAAAGGCAAGATTCTTTCCGTTGCCCAAAAGGATTTCAAGCAGCATTTTCCTAAAGCAGGTTGGGTGGAGCATGATCCTGAAGAAATCTGGACTTCACAATCATCAGTGATGATAGAAAGTCTAGTCAACAAAAAAATCAAAGCAAATCAGGTTGCTGCTATAGGTATCACCAACCAGCGAGAAACAACCATTGTTTGGGATAGGAAAACCGGTAAAGCCATCTATAACGCCATCGTCTGGCAGGATCGCCGAACGGCCAATTACTGCAATGAGCTGAAGGATAAAGGCCATTCTGAAATGGTAGTTTCTAAGACAGGTCTAATCATTGATGCCTACTTTTCGGCTACCAAAATCAAGTGGATTCTTGACAATGTAGATGGTGCTAGAAAGAGAGCAGAAGCAGGAGAACTTGCTTTTGGAACGGTAGATTCCTGGTTGATTTGGAACCTCACATCAGGGAAAACCCATATCACAGATATCACAAATGCGAGTCGCACCATGCTTTTCAATATTCATTCGCAGGAATGGGATCAGGAGTTATTGGATTTGTTTGACATTCCTGCTTCACTTTTGCCAGAAGTAAAATCATGTAGCGAAGTTTATTGTGAGACGGCAGGTGACGTATTAAGTGTAAAAATCCCAATTGCGGGAATTGCTGGAGATCAGCAGGCTGCACTTTTCGGGCAACTTTGCACCGAGCCTGGCATGGCAAAAACTACCTATGGAACGGGTTGTTTTTTGGTGATGAATACAGGCACAGAAGCTGTCAGCTCAAAAAATCAATTACTCACGACAGTAGCTTGGAAAATTGGTGATGAGATCAATTATGCCTTGGAAGGTTCTGTCTTTATTGGTGGAGCGGCGATTCAATGGTTGCGGGATGGATTGGAACTTTTCGGGCATTCCAGGGAAAGCGAACGCCTGGCAGAGAGTATTGATGGCAATGATGGGGTTTACTTCGTGCCAGCACTTTCAGGTTTGGGTGCGCCGCATTGGGATCAAAACGCGAGGGGAGCTTTTTTTGGTATCACCAGAGGGACAGAGAAATCTCATATGGCCAGGGCAGCGCTGGAAGCGATTGCCTACCAAGTGTATGATGTGCTGAAGGCAATGGAAAAAGACGCTGGTAAACCAACCAAGGAGCTGCGCGTTGACGGAGGAGCTACAGCCAATAATTTCCTGATGCAGTTTCAGGCAAACTTGCTGGATTGCGAAATCAAGCGTCCTGAAATTATCGAAACTACCGCTATTGGTGCAGCATTTTTAGCAGGACTGGCCATTGGTTTCTGGGAAGACAGAGAGGAAATACAGGCTCTATGGAACGCTGATAAAAGCTTTACTCCCAGAATGGAAAAAGATGAACGGGAAAAGTTGATACATTTTTGGCACAAAGCAGTAGAGCGCTCTAAAAATTGGGTAGAATAATGAATGTATATCTAGCAGAATTAATAGGAACTGGCTTGCTAATGTTATTGGGCTCAGGAGTGGTTGCGAACATGCTTTTGCCAAAAACCAAAGGACATGGCGGAGGTATCATGGAGATCAGCACGGCTTGGGCATTGGCCGTTTATGTAGGAGTGGTCGTGGCTGGCCCATACAGCGGAGCGCATTTGAATCCGGCTGTTACTGTAGGTCTGGGGTTGACAGGTCAATTTGATTGGGCGATGGCGCCAGGCTATATTGTTGCGCAGGTTTTGGGGGCAATGATTGGAGTAGGAATAGCTTGGCTGTTTTATAAAGATCACTACGATGCTTCGGATGATGCTGGGTTAAAAGCCGCCCCGTTTGGTACTTCTCCAGCGATTAGAAACCTACCCTTAAATTTCTTTTCAGAGTTAGTTGGGACTTTCGTCTTGATTTTAGTGATACTCTACAACAGTGGAGTGGAAAATGGAGTAAAAATCGGAGATGCGGAAGGAACGCCGATTGGAATGGGTTCTCTGGGAGCTATTCCTGTAGCATTTTTGATCTGGGTGATTGGCTTAGGTTTGGGCGGTACCACAGGATATGCGATTAACCCAGCACGTGATTTTGGGCCAAGGTTGATGCACTCAATTTTACCGATTAAAGGCAAAGGAAGTTCGGATTGGGGATACGCTTGGGTTCCGATATTAGGGCCAATAGTTGGAGCTGCACTGGCGGCGGGACTGTATATGGTAGCAGGGGTGTAGTTTGCAGGATTTGAGGCCAAAAACGTATATTTGGTGATTACGATCGCCAAAATTACATTACAGAAAAGCCTGAAATCTGCGAAGATTTCAGGCTTTTCTAGTTTTTAGTAAATAGGCTTTACTTCAAGATTTCTCTTGCAATCACTAATTTTTGTATCTCCGATGTTCCTTCGCCAATTGTGCAAAGTTTAGAATCACGATAAAACTTTTCAACAGGATAATCCTTGGTGAAGCCATATCCGCCAAAGATTTGCACTGCTTCGTTAGACACAGAAACAGCAACTTCAGAAGAATAATACTTAGCTTGGGCTCCTGCCAAAGTCACTTTTTCTCCACGGTTTTTGAGGTCCGCAGCTTTGAAAATCAACAAACTGGAGGCTTCTACCTGAGTAGCCATGTCGGCAAGCTTGAAAGAGATGCCCTGAAAGGAACTGATCGGTTTATTGAATTGATGTCTTTCTTTGGAATATTGAATAGACGCTTCCAGTGCTCCTTCCGCAATCCCTTGTCCCAATGCAGCAATGGAAATCCTTCCGCCATCCAGAACCTTCATAGATTGAATAAAGCCATTTCCAACTTCTCCGATTACTTGACTTTCGTGAATTTTACAATCGGTGAAAATCATCTCTGCAGTTTCAGAAGCACGCATTCCCATTTTATCTTCTTTTCTACCACCTTCAAATCCTGGAGTTCCACGTTCTACGATGAATGCGGTCATTCCATGGGAATCCCCAATTTCTCCGGTTCGTGCAATCACAACTGCCACGTCACCCGATACTCCATGTGTAATGAAGTTTTTAGCACCGTTGATAATCCAGTTTTCCCCTTCTTTCTTGGCGACAGTTCGCATATTTCCAGAATCTGAGCCTGTATTTGGCTCAGTCAAACCCCAGGCACCAAGCCACTCGCAGGTAGCCAGTTTGGGTAAATATTTCTTTTTCTGCTCTTCGGAGCCAAAAGCTAGAATGTGACCTGAGCAAAGGGAATTATGTGCTGCCATAGAAAGCCCAACGGAAGGATCCAACTTAGAAAGCTCCACAATTGCCGTTACATATTCCATGTACCCAAATCCTGATCCTCCATATTCGGTAGGGATCAGAACTCCCATCAATCCGAGGTCTCCGAGTTTTTTAAAAAGTTCTATGGGGAAATGCGACCTGTCGTCCCAATCCTTGCGGAATGGTGTGATCTCCTTGGCTCCAAAATCACGAATCATCTGCGCGATCATCCGCTGATTTTCATTTTGATTAAAATCTAGCATGTGTATTTATTTGGGTTTATCTCTACTATAAGAACCCTAAGATTCAGAAATAGTTTGGTATCAACAAATCATAGGATTCCATAGTAAATTTTATTTTTAACTCTTTCTCAATCAGATAAATAAGATTTGGGAGAAATGATCTCGGTATTCTATTCTTATTTAAATTATTCTCCACTTTTAATAGAACCTTGCTAGAGAAATCTTTTTTGACTTATTTCCCACCAAACCAATTGTTTATGTATTCTTTTTACCGATTCGTAGGGATTTGTTCCTTCATTCTATTTACGCAAATACTTTTTGCCCAGACTTCTTCCGAGTTACTGGATAGTCTCAAAACCGAGCTTTCTAAAGCAGAGAAGGCCGAAGATCGTTCTTTAATACTTTCAGAACTGACTTGGTATTATGTGCCAGTTTCTCAGGATACGGCCATTCTATTTGGAGAGGAAAATATAGAAGTGGCAAAATCTATTGGTGACCCTGTGATGCTAGCTCAAGCATACAGCGATTTGGGCTACGCAAATATGGAAAAAGGTGAGCTGATAGAAGCTAGAAAAAACTATCAGGAAGCTTTGAAACTACGCTATCAGACAGGGGATTCAACCAAGATTTACGGCACCATCACCAACCTAGGATCTGTATATCAGCGGGATTTTCAGTCTGATTCTGCTATGGTCAACTACCTAAAAGCATTGAGTTTTTTCGAGCGGACAGGAAACGATAGGAATGCTGATTTCGTGCGAAATAACATTGGGGTGATTTATCTGGAAATGAGGAATTACCCAAAGGCTTTAGAAATAATGCAGGAAGTAGCAGAATACCGAAAGGCGCAGAATGATGACTTCAATTTGGCTCATACCTTGGTGAATATTGGCAATATCAATAAGAACCTGAAAGAATTCGAAAATGCAGAAAAAAACTACTTGGAGGCACTTCAGATTTTTCAAGCTGAAGGGGGTAGCGATTACTACACTGCTACAACTTTTAATAACCTAGCTACACTCTATAATGCCCAAGGAAAAAGTGATCTCGCTATTTCTTATGCAGAAAAGGGGCTGGTGTTGGCTGAGCAGGTCGGTGCTGACTATGACTATGCGCTGATCGAATCGAATCTGGCCAAATCCTACCATGATTTGAAAGATTATCCGAAATCCAGAGAATATTACTTGCGTGCCGTGGAGCATTTCAAAACGCAAAATGCTGAGGATGATATTGCATCCATGTACCTTCTCATGTCTCCAGTGTATGCAGCCTTAAATATGCCGGATAGCTCTGCTTATTACACTTCAGCTTATGTAGATCTAAATAAGAAATTGACGGAGCAGGAGATACAGCAACTCACTACTGATCTGGAAACGCGCTACCAATCCGAGCAAAAGGATGCAGCCATTGCTCGTCAACAACTTGAACTTAGAGCCAAGAATTTTCAAGTGTATGGCTCATTGGTATTGGCAGTAGTCCTAGGCTTGGTGGGATATCTTCTTTACTCTCAGCAAAAGCTGAAAAACCGTCAACTTACTCAGGAAGGCGAATTGAAAATAGCTTTGGCACAAATCGATACTCAAAACAAGCTTCAGGAACAACGGGTGTTGATTTCTCGTGATCTTCATGATAATATCGGGGCACAGCTCACATTTATCATTTCTGCGATAGAAAACCTCAAGTATTTTGACCCGATCAAGGAAACACTCACGCATCGCTATGATTCAATTGCCAATTTCACCAAGCAAACAATCACTGAGCTTCGTGATACCATTTGGGCAATGAACTCCGGCCAAATTACCTTGGGCCAACTTTCAGCAAGAATTTCTGATTACCTGGAGAGAGCTGGAATTTCCACACTTGGAATCAACTTTGAATTTGAGGTGGATAAAAGTCTGGATCCAAACTTTAGTATGGTTTCATCTGAGGGAATACAGATTTACAGAATAGTGCAGGAAGCAATTCAAAACTCTCTTAAATACGCTTATCCCAGCCAAATAATGGTAAGTGTAGCTCAAGTTGGTGAGGATTTCCAACTGGAAATAAAGGATGATGGGACAGGGTTTGATGAGTCAACCATTAAACCTGGAAATGGATTATATAATATGCGAAAACGTGCTGAGGAGCTTGGCGGAAAGCTAGAAATAGGATCAGAAACAGGCAAAGGCACATCCGTAACACTTTTAATTCCAAAGGCATAATCCCAACAGGTGAATAAGGGATTCGATAAAGAAGGGTAAATAGTCCATTTGCCGTATTATTTCTGGCTATTGGTTTATATAGTTTTGAAGGACTACATCTTTTCATCTTTTAATGGTCCTATCCATTTTTGAAAATTACTTATTAGGCATTTTAGTCTTATTGGTTTTAGGCAGTATTGGACTGCTTCATTACCTGTTGTTTCGGGAATACGTCCGTCAGGATAAGATTCAAAGCAAACGCTTGAGAGAAATGGAAGGGCTGGTTAAAAATGAGATAAAACGATCACAAGGATTGAGTATTCAAGTTGGTGAGCTATCGCAAATCAAAGAGAAAACGCAAGAACAGCTCGATCTGATCAAACTACAGGTGGAGGCGGTAAAGAAGAAATCAGGAGAATAAATAGGCTGAACAATAGCTTGCCTTTCTCTACAAACTAGTGCGTTTGCCGTATTTTCGGATTGATGAGATTAGAAGAGCTTTGAGTATTCAAGTCAACAAACTCTCAAATGAAAAACTCTAGACTGTTTTTAATCCTTTTCCTCGCAGTTTCAATGATTGCTACTTCTTGTTCCAAAGAAGACGATGATCCAAAAGTTGGAGATTGCGGCACAGTGTGCGCAGGAACTATAGCAAGTGGCGAGTCCGCTGGTACTGTTGCTTCATCGGTAGTAGGCAAGTACACATTAACTATGCAATATGCAAAAGCGAACAGCCCTTTCCCTGATGGGACAGTTGGTGAATTCGAGGTATATGCTGACAACACGCTTTATGTGAAAATTGGAGACAAATGTGTGACGATCAGCAATCCTGCACAAAGCGGTTCTTCCGAAGCTACATTTAGAGATAAATGCGTGTTTAATCTTCGATTTGGGGTAAGTGAAAAAAATGGAGGAGGATTAAATGAAATCAATATTGGTAGCGACACCGAATTTTTAGGACAGTTTCATCCGTAACCAAAACTTAGTAAACGAAAAAAGCCCCGAATACATCTACGTGAGATGAATTCCGGGGCTTTTTTTGTTAATCGAATTTCAATACAGAATTACTTACTATATGCGAGATAATCTCTTCAATTACTTTTTCAATTAGTTCCTCGACTGGATGAAATGGTGTTCCATCAAAATACTTAGCAGTAGTGCCGGGCCCATCTGGAGAGCCATGATCAGCATCTATGGATTCCCTCCATTTTTCAGCGTGATTCTTCCACTCCTCTTGATCCACCACAGATGGCGCTGTAAACCAGACGTTCCAGGTAAGAATGTTTCCTGATTGCAACATATTTCCCGCTCCTAAATTAAAAAGTTTCATGACGAGCTGATTGAAATAGTCAACATCAGAGTTGCCTGTAGAGTTGATCTCGCCTATTTCTACCTCTACATTAGCCACAGTCCAGGCTACATCGCTATGGTCAGCAAATTCTGGGCTCTCAAATCTCTGAGTTACACCTTTGCGAAGAGGGAATTCCTTTTGGTTAGGATTACCTGGATCATAGGTGTTGACTATAATTGCATTTGCCTTATTGAATGGGAAAGGCAAACCACTTTCTTCGAACATCCTCCAGAGAAATTTCACCAATGGTTTTTGAGTTGCACTTGGGCTAAACCAGATTTTACCTACTACGGACATGTCAGCTGCCATTTCTCTCGTGTCTTCATTTGCCCAGCCTCGCTGTCCAGTTACTGTTACCTCTACATTTAAGCAGCCTATTTCCTTGATCCATAGTCCTTGCTGTGGACAGATGATTGAATAGACGCGTCCTTCATCATTGTATCCAAGGCGGGAAATGTCTGGGGCAAACATCTGAAAACACCTCTTTGGGTCAGGCATTCCTTTTTGTGTTTCCCAGCTGAATTCTGGCCACAATACTTCTTGCTGCCGCTGAAGCTTGTCGATGTTGTCCATGTTACCTAACATGGGAAGAGAGGAGAGGTCTGGATCTGGATAGGAAAAAGCTTTGTTAGATTGTTCGAATCCTCCTTTCCAATCGTTGTTCGGATTTTGAGTAGTTGACATAAAAATTAAAAATTTGTGTGAATTGATAAATAAATCAAATCGCAGAATCTCAGCTCAAAAAAGGATTAAAACGTCTCCAATGTTGGAGTTACTATTTCGCATTTATCGGATATTGCATATCAATACCATCCAAAAATTCGAGCTTCGAATGCGACTTAAAACTTCAAGAAGGTATAGAATACTATTGAAAAGTAATAGGAATTAGTTTAAAAAATGTTGACTACCAGTAAATTGGCCCTTTTCCCAGATACTTTTCGGCAATAGGCAAGTAATAATCCTTCACATCTTCCAGATCATAGATCTTTGGAGACTTGGTGTACAGGTCATATTGGTTGAAATCCAGAATCCACTCCTTGTACTGTGCATCCTGAGGAGCTTCAAACTGTGAATAACTTCCGCCGTTGTGCCAAGGGTAAAAAGAGTGGTAGCGAACCATCACCATTCCGGCTTCAGGAATGGTATTTTCAGCATGGTTTTTCAAGACTTGATAAAAATACTCATCATGCCCCCAAGCGAGTTGTAGATTGTCTAGGCCACAACCTTTCCCGTAAATCCCCAATTCGGTGTTGTAGCGAGGGTCTTTCATATCTGGGTTCAGTTTATTGAACTCAGGATAGACACAGGTGTCAGGCAGTTTTGCCCCAACCACAAATACATCTCCTACCAATCCCCACTGCTCGCCTTGACTCGTTCCATCCTCATCAGAACCGAATAAATACATCACCTTGCCAAGGTCGTGAATCAAACCAACCAGCTGCATCCAGTCAGGACGGTTGTCTGCGCGTAAGGCTTCAGCTGACTGAATCAAATGCTGCACGTTAGGCAAATCCAGATCTGGATCACTCACATCGATTAGCGCATTGAGTTTTTCCATGGCATCCCACAGATTCATCGGCTTGTCAAACTTCAGATATTTTGACTTCATCCGCTCTACATAATCGTAGGTCTGATACATGCGCATTTTTCGATAATGCTCCTTCACAGCAGCCTTGATATCGACATGATCGTAATTTCTGAATTCCTTTTCTGTAGTTTCCATAGCCTTAAGCGATTGTACCTAAAATTACATAAATAATTACTGTGATTGCAATCAAAATCCATCCCAGAGTTGTGGCATATTTCCAAGGAACTATGCTCAGTTTACCTGAATCCACCATTACAAACGGAGTTTTTACCGGGAATTGTGCAGACACCAAATGCATCACAATCAGATTGAGGATAAACTCAATCCCCCAAATATGAACGAAGTGGAGGTTGACCTGAAGTATCAAATCCATCAAAATGTAGAATCCAAGCCCAAATGCCAGTCCTGCTTTGGCTCCAGCGGCAGATACTTTTGGGAAAAAGAATCCGGCAATAATCACCGTCGCCATCGGGATAAAGAAGATACCATTCAGCTGCTGTAAAAGCTGATAAAGTCCAGCTGGAGCATTGGCCACAAAAGGAGCAACTACTATCGATACTATTGCCAAAATAGCCGAGACCCATTTTCCGATTCGAACAAGCTGCCCTTCCTTGGCGGCTTTGTTAATATAGACTTTGAAAATATCCAGGCTGAAAATAGTCGCCGCGCTATTCAAAGCACTGTTGAAGGTGCTCAAGATTGCTCCCATGATTACTGCTACAAAGAATCCAGTCATCCAAGGAGGAAGCACACGCTTGACAAGTTCTGGATAAACACTATCCTGAGAATCAAAAAGGGTATCTCCGAAAAAGTAGAAACCAATAATCCCTGGAAGCACAATCACCAAAGGAATCAGAATTTTCAAAATACCAGTGAACAACAAGCCCTTTTGTGCTTCTTTTAGACTTACGGCTCCCAAAGCTCTCTGTACGATGGATTGGTGCATGGTCCAAAAATAAAGTTGATTGATGATCAATCCGGTGAAAAGCACTTCGAATGGCAAAATGGAGTCCCGAGATCCCGGGCCAACTGAAGGCTCTGTACTGATCACATTAAATTTCTCAGGAGCATTATTGAAGACTTTGACTAAGCCATCGATCACATTTCCATCTCCAATATCCCAAAGCGCAAAAACAGGAACCAGCAAACCTGCGATGAGTAAACCAAAACCGTTAATCGTGTCTGTGTAAGCGACCATTTTCAGACCTCCAAAAATCGCATAAACTGCTCCGATTACTCCTACCACGACTACAGTGAGCCATATTCCCTCAGCCTGAGTAATGCCCAGCGTTTCTGAAATCCCGAAAATCGATTCAATATTTATTGCTCCGGTGTAGAGTACGATAGGCAAAAGTGTCACCACAAAAGAAATAATCAGCAGCAAGGAAATCAGAGCCTGTGTCATTTTGTCAAACCTCTTCTCCAAAAACTCCGGAATAGTAGTCAGTCCCATTCTCAGATATTTCGGGATAAAGTACAGCGCACCGATCACCAAAGCGATGGCGGAAGTGACTTCCCAAGCGATAATAATCGCCCCGTTTTTATAGGCAGATCCATTCATCCCCACGAGGTGTTCTGTGGAAATATTAGTCAGCAACATGGAACCTGCGATGACCACGCCCGTCAAGCTGCGACCACCAAGAAAATATCCGTCTTGAGTAGCAAGGTTTTGCTTGCGTAGCATCCAGGTAGAATAGATGGCGACGAAGCCTGTGAAGGCAAGAAAACTAAAAAGAGTAAGCAATTATTTTGGGTTGAGTGGGTTTATCGAAATTGTATTTTGGAAAAATAGGAAAATAGAATTGCTACACCAACTAAAGCTTAGCCTTGCCATAGCATTCTTAATCGAGGGATAGTCTTTGTAGAATATAGACTCCTAAAATTTACTTAATTTCCCAATTGTATTCAGTTGAAAAATTTCGACCACTACTAGCAAACCAATAATTAACCATGAAGACCCTTTCTATAGTATTACTTAGTTTTTTGATTTCCACGTTCACTTTCTCCCAAGAAATCACCGGTCAGTGGAATGGAGCGCTGAAAGTTCAGGGAACTCAACTTCGATTGGTGTTCAATATCACCAAAACAGAAAGTGGCTACAGCGCGACCATGGACAGTCCAGACCAAGCTGCATTTGGGATTCCTGTCACTTCCACCAGCTTTGAAAATAGCATTCTGAAAATCTCAGTCAGCAACGCCAATATCAACTACGAAGGAAGCCTAGGTGATGACGGTATCATCATAGGAGTATTCAAACAGGCAGGTCAGTCTTTTCCCATGAATCTTTCCAGGGAGGAAATAGAAAAAGTAGGTGTGAACAGGCCACAGGAGCCTACAAAGCCGTTTCCGTACCGTTCGGAAGATGTGATTTTTGAGAATAAGCAGGCGGAAATATTACTCGCCGGGACGCTTACCATGCCAGAGCAAGAAGGGACTTACCCAGCAGTAGTGCTGATTTCCGGATCTGGCCCGCAAAATCGAAATGAGGAATTGATGGGGCATAAGCCATTTCTGGTTTTGTCGGACTACCTGACTAGAAATGGAATTGCAGTTTTACGCTTTGATGATCGGGGGACAGCGGCTTCCACAGGTGATTTCAGTTCTGCTACCTCCGTTGACTTTGCCACGGATGTAGCTTCTGCAGTGCAGTATTTGCAGGCAAGACCAGAAATAGACAAAAGTAAAATCGGCCTTGTGGGGCATAGTGAAGGTGGAATTATCGCACCGATGGTGGCTGCTGATTCTGATGACATTGACTTTATCGTGCTACTTGCCGGTACCGGAATTCGGGGAGACAAGTTACTTCTGGCTCAGCAGGAACTTATCGGGGAAGTATCCGGGATGAGCCCCAGTCAGTTGGCTGAAAATGATATGATCAGCAGAAAAGCATTTGAAATCATGGTAAAAGAGCAAAGTGACGATGAGCTACAAAGTGGCATTAAAGCCTACATGACTCAGGTGTTCCGAAATATCCCTGCTGAAAATATTCCCGGAGGAATGAGCGAGGAGGAGTTTGTCTCGGCTCAAGTAAGTCAACTCACGAGTCCTTGGATGCAGTATTTCATCAAATACGATCCTGCCCCGGCTCTGGAAAAAGTAAGCTGTCCGGTACTGGCAATCAATGGAGAGAAAGACCTCCAAGTCCCAGCGCAAGAGAATCTGGAAGCAATCAAAGCTGCCTTGGCAAAAGGAGGTAATACGAATGTGACTACGATTGAAATACCTGGGTTGAATCACCTATTTCAAGAAGCGGAGACTGGCTCACCAAGCGAGTATGCCGAGATAGAGCAGACCTTCTCTCCAGAAGCTCTTGAGGTTGTTACCAATTGGATCAAAGAGCAGGTGAAGTGATTTATTTCTGCTGGTACATCAGAATACATTAATATGGGATGTATTTCTTTTTGCCAATGTGCATCTAGAGAGAAAGAGCAAAATTTGTCAGGGACTTTGTTCTTTTTTATGGAGTACACTTAAGGCTAAAGAAAGATTGACAGACTATGTCGCAGGCATTTATTGCTTAGTATTTCAAGCTATTTGGTATAAATTTGGGATGAGACTCCTCAAAATAACATTGAACATCTTTCGAGAAGACTCTGATTTTTGAATTATGAAAACCCAAATCCTCGATTTTACAGAAGACAATGGACTTGTTCTGTGTAGCAAAGGTTCAGCTGCTCAGAACAACTATGAACGCTTGTATATTTCCGAGGTGAAAAAACTTAATGCCTACGCAGTTTTTTTCAGAAGATTTTTTAAAACTAAGGAGGATATAGCAGCTTATAAGTCTGAGCCAGTAGTTTGTGTGTTCCAAGAGGTCGATGTTCCTGTTAACAGTCCCAGGCATAAAGAAATACATGCAGCGCTCTGGAGTGAGGGCAAAATTGACGTTTATATCATATCAGGAAAAACGAGATTAGATATTTACAATGCCAGAAATCCAGCTGAAAAAGTCAGAGAAAATGAACTGTCTTTAGAGAATTTGAAATTTACCGAAGATGCAGTAAAAGCACTTGATAAGGAACATAGCGCAGCACATCTATTTGGAACAGGGACATTTTGGGAACAAATAGAAAATCAAAACCAGATAAATTTTGAAAAGAGTCCGTACGTGCATCTTATCAATTATCTGATGAAAGTCAGAAAGGGTTTCAATGAGAGAAGTAAAAAACTAGAACAAGAAACCATAGACAAGATATTGGTCCTAAGTATCTTGGTGAAGTTCTTGGAAGAAAAAAAGGATTTAGGTCAATCAACTCTCGATGAGATATTCTCCAAATATCAAGTACATAGTTTTGTTGAAGCGGTAGAAAACGGAAAGCTTTTGAATGTTCTTGGTGATCTTTCTACAGAATTCAACGGAAGGATTTTTGATCAATTTACTCCTTTAGAAAAAGAGCAAATTGAGAAGACAGATTTGAGCTTGTTTGCTCAGTTTCTGAGAGCTGAAAGCGACCTTAATACTCAGCAGCTTTTTTTATGGAAACAATATAGTTTTCAACATTTACCTGCAGAGGTAATTAGCGCTATTTACGAAAACTTTATTCAAGAGGAAGCTCAACGAGATGGAAAAGGCCGTGAGAAAGGTGTGGTTTACACTCCTATTCATTTGGTCAATTTCATGGTGGATGAAGTAATGCCACTTGAAAACCCTCCATCATCTTTTACAGATAATGGAATTTATAAGATTTTGGACCCTACATGTGGATCAGGCGTTTTTCTAGTTGCCGCGTACAAAAGATTATTACAGTGGTGGGCAATCGCTAAGAGTGATGAGATTGGAGAAATTCAATATCCAGATGCATGGACTGCGCAGAAAATAATGGAGGATAATATTTTCGGTGTTGACGTGAAAAGGACTGCTGTCCGCGTGACCATATTCGGCCTTACTACAGCTTTATTGGATTATTTAACTCCCAAAGAAGTGTGGAGGAAATTGAAGTTTAAAGACCTAAGCACCAAAAACATTGTAGAAGTTAAGCCACCCACAGGCTTTTTCAAATGGGCTCTGGATGCTAAAAATGAAGGAAGGCATTTTTCTTTAGTAATTGGGAATCCTCCATTTAATCCAGAAAAAAATGTTTCGAAAGAAAAGGTGCTGGATCAAAAAATTCTTGATTCTTTGGGGTTAAAACATCCTAGAATTCCGAGAAAAAACTTTGCACTACATTTCTTTGAGGCTTCCATGTTGTTAGCGGATCGTATTTGTATGATCATACCATCCAATGTGATTTTGTATGACAAATCCAGTGAGGCTAAAGATTATAGAGAAAGTCTTTTTACTAATTATTCCGTATCTGATATTTATGATTTTACTCATTTAAGAGAATCTCTTTTTGTGAAAAAGGGAAGCGGAAAAAAGGTTGGTAGAACACCTGTGGTAACCCTCTTTGCTGAGAACAAGCCCTCTGAATTCAAATCAATAAACCATACGGTCGTAAAACGTACAATTTCTGTAGAACAGAAGGTACGTTTTGAAATTGATGAATATGACAGACATCTTGTAAAATGGAACTGGGCGGTTGATTCAGAAAAGCAATTTGTATGGAAAACAAATTTGCTAGGTGGAGGGAGGTTGTTTCATTTGATTCACAACTTAAGTCTTCTTCCTACATTGAAGAGGTATATTTATAGAAAAAAAGAAGAGAATTCTAAATGGAAATATAGTTCAGGGTATAAAGTTGGTGGGAGTACTACAAAAAAATATCTTGCACCTTATCTGACAGGTAAAAATACATTGGACACAAAAAGAAAATTCAATAGGGAATTAGGCTTTTCTTTTGTTGAGGAGATTAACAAAGAATTCGAGGCACCTAGAACCAAAGAATTATATGAGCCACCTGTTTTGATTTTGGCAGAAGTTCTGGGTTTAGAATCGATTCCAATGCAATTATTCACAAATTCTCAACCATTTAATATAAGTTTTGTAGGAATACACGCACCGCTGAAAGAGGACTTAATTAAAATTAAATCCTATATAGAGGATAATTATAAGCTGCTGAAAGCTTACATGCTAGCAACTAGTTCAAAGCTTCTAATTAATAAAGAAACAACAATTGTAAAAGAGGATTTGGATATGATTCCTTTTGCAACCAAGGAGGATTTGATAACAATTTCAGATGCAGATCAAATTTTATTAGATGACCTATTAACTTATGAGATACACCTTGGCAAAGCCATAACGAAAAACTCTAGCGGCGCAATCCTCCATCATCCAGTAAAAGAAAAGCAACTTAAAGAATATGGAGAAGCAATCTGCTCGGAATTAAATGATATCTATGCTAAGGGTGGAAACAGCTGGCAGTCAGGCAGGATATATAGAATGCCTTCCTATTCAGTTTATCAAATTGGGTTTGGCGTCGATGGAAAGTTGAAACAAGAGTTTGTTGCCAATCAATTAGATGATTCTGTTCAGAGTCTAATCAACCATGATACTACCAACCGAGGAGCAGCTTACAAGCGAATCGTTCGATTATATGATCATGTTGATGGATTTGATTGTGTTTACTTAATCAAGCCGAATGCTTTACGTTATTGGCTAAAGTCCATCGCCTTGAGAGATGCAGACGAAACTTTTTCGGATTTTAAAGCTGAGGGATATTAAGTATGTCAGGGGTCTCATCTTTTAAAAACCTTCAATCTTCTCATTTAGTAAATGACCTGATAGCATACTTGGAAGTAGAATTGCCAAATTTCACTTCTTCAGATGAATTCGTTGAAATTCTGGCGGTGAAGAAAAATGAAAATCAGCATTCAACGGCGTTCTGCGTTTATATGACCAATAAATGTGCTTCTAGATTTTGCTTTCAAAGGGAAAATGCTCAGAGGAGTAGTAGTACAGTAGATATTGGTGTTTATAAAGGAGCCAATTTATTTTTTACAATAGAAGCCAAAGTTCTTCCTACGCCCAAAGACTCAAAAAGGGAAGAGTACGAATATGTCTTTGGCAAAGGGGGAGGAATTGAACGTTTTAGGAAGGAAGATCATGGAGTGAACAATAGGAATAACTTATTGCCTGAAGGTGGTATGATAGCTTATGTTAAAACACAGGATTTCAATCACTGGTTTTCAGCTATTAATCAATGGGTCTCAGATGCTTCTTGGTCAGAAGAGGAAAAACTTCAAATAGTGTTCTTTGATAAGATTGCTCGATTGAAATCAAATCATTTAAGAAAAGGGGGCTCAAAGGTTGCATTGCATCATTTCTGGGTGTATGTAAGCTAAACCATTTATCTCTCATTTGAAAATCGTTTCAAAATCCAAGCTGAGTTGCTGGATTGCTATTTCCTCTCCAGTGAAAGGTATAGTGGCAATCTTATCGAATTTCCGGATTCGCTTGGTGTTTATTGGACGTCTTAAAAGCGTTAATTCATTCACTTCAAAAGACGCTCCGATCTCATGATTTTGCCAATCAGTCCAAGCTAGAGCATGTTGTTCCGCAGTCATTCCTCTAGCAATTGAGATATGAGGAGTTTTATGAAATTGTGGTTTGTAGAGCAATGGGTTGGTAAACTGACTAAGCTCCGTTATAATTTGCACGAGGTGATACTTATTGAAAATATCGACAAACACAGTATTAGGAAATTGACCGATTCCGTTTAGTTCTGCTTTAAATGGCTCCACAGTTTTTCCAAATCGTTTGAGGTTTTCAATAAGTCGAGTTTCCCAGTAACTTGATTGCAGGCAGTTCATAATACTGATATGCGGCTTGAAAATGTCCGCCATTGTACAGCCGTACTTTTTCGTAAAATGTTGTTTGTACGGCATGATCAACTCACAGATTTTCTGATTTGGTGAGATGATCAGAAAGTATTCATAGATATTGAGTTTCATCGTTTTTTATAATTTTAAATTGTTTGTTTTATGCAGATAGAGTAGAAAGCACAGAGATCGGCTCCACCTCCTTCTTCCCCTTCAACCCCACTTTCCACATGGCATGTACATCCACGGCAAAGGTGCCAAAATCTTCGACTACCTTGCCTCGCATTTTGTAAAACCCTTTACCCTGAAAAGGAAAACGCTTCAGCGAAGGCGGGAAATGCACCGTATCCAGCCAGTCACCTTTGGGATCCAGAAAAGTTCCAAAAGCCATGTGTTCACGATGGATGGTCCGTACATCTTTTGTGACCACGAGCTGGCCGAGGACTTCTACATTTTTTCCTAGCAACTGAGGAAGCTGGGCTGCCAGCACGGTCCCCTTGCCATCATGGGCACAAAGCCGAAACATATCCGTCAACGCAAAACCCAACACATTGATCTCGTCCAGTGCATCTTCCAGCGGGTAATCCGGGAAATCGGGAAGGGTAAAATCCATGGGAGGTTCCTTGAAAAGCGCCGGAGAATCAGGAATAGTGGTCAGATGCTTTTGGGCGAAATTGGCTTTCCAAAGGAGTTTCTTTTTTCCCAAACCTGTAAATCCAAAAGCTCCCACACTGATCAGAATATTCAGCTGCTCCGGTCCGGCTTGCGTGCGCTCGATGAAGTCTTCCAAACTCAGGTAATCTCCATTGACCAGCCTTTCCTGCAGGATCAGATCACAAAGCTTTTTCTCCAATTGCTGTACATGGATCAAGCCCACAAAGACTTCTTTGCCACGGATATTGGTGAGGTACTCACTGCGATTGACGCAGGGGGGATTGACCTTGGCTCCGGTACGCTTGAGCTCGTGGAAATAGAATTCTGTGGCATAGAATCCACCGAAATTATTGATCACCGCCACCATGAATTCCATGGGGAAATAGGTCTTCAGGTACAGACTCTGA
Organism: Algoriphagus locisalis; assembly: GCF_900116615.1. Taxonomy (GTDB): domain Bacteria; phylum Bacteroidota; class Bacteroidia; order Cytophagales; family Cyclobacteriaceae; genus Algoriphagus; species Algoriphagus locisalis. Next base: position 466,597 of record NZ_FPBF01000002.1, on the reverse strand, counting down.
TAGCTTTCCACGGCGAAAGAAGCCGAGTGTGCCTTTGAAAAGGAATAGCCGCCGAAAGATTCCATTTGCCGCCAAATTTCCGCCGAGGCAGTATCATCATGGCCGAGTTTCTTGCAGTTTGCAAAATATTTTTCCCGGATCTCATTGAAGCGATTGTGTGATCTGTACTTGCCGGACATGGCTCGGCGCAGAATATCCGCCTCGCCCATATCCAAGCCCGCAAAGTGATGGGCAACTTTGATCACATCTTCCTGATACACCATCACACCGAAGGTTTCCTCCAGCAGTTCCTTCATTTTGGGGTGGAGGTAGATGATTTTTTCGGGATCATGAAAGCGCTCGATGTATTGCTTCATCATTCCCGACTGTGCCACGCCAGGTCGGATAATGGAGCTTGCCGCAACCAGCGTGAGGTAATCGTCACATTTCAGTTTGGTGAGGAGCTGCCGCATGGCCGGACTCTCGATGTAAAAACAGCCGATGGTATCTGCTTTTCGGATTTGCTCGGCGACTTTCGGATCGCTCATAAACTCCTCTACCCGATGAATGTCAATGTCGATTCCCCGGTTTTGCTTCACGAGTCGGATCGCTTCCTTGATATGCCCCAGTCCCCGCTGACTGAGAATGTCGAGTTTGAACAGGCCGACTTTCTCTGCCAAAAACATGTCGATTTGCGCCGTGCAAAATCCCTTGGGAGGAAGTTCGTTGACCGTGTATTGATAGATGGGCTTCTCGGAAATGAGCATCCCGCCCGGGTGAATGGAAAGGTGATTGGGAAAATTCTCCAGCAGCTGACCGTATTTTAGGATGGTGCGCTGGATTTTATCCTCATTCATCGGCTGATCCTTGTCTCGGACGAGCTGGTCGATTTCTTCTTTTGGCAGACCAAAAACCTTCCCGAGTTCACGGATCACGGCTCTTCGCTGAAAGGTGCTGTACATTCCCAGCAGGGAAACGTGATCTTTGCCGTAGCGCTTGAAAATGTAATCGATGACTTCATCCCGGTCTTTCCAGGAGAAATCTATGTCAAAATCCGGCGGTGAGGTCCGGTGTGGATTGAGAAATCGCTCGAAATACAAGTCGAGTTTGATGGGATCCACGTCAGTGATCTTGAGACAGTAGGCCACGATGGAATTGGCGCCACTTCCACGGCCCACGTAGTAAAAACCACGGTTTTGAGCGTAGCGGATCACGTCCCAGACGATCAGGAAATAGGCGTTGAAATTCAGATCATTGATGATTTTCAGCTCTTTGATCACTCGTGCTTTGGCGACAGGATTGTTTCCATAGCGGTACTGGAAGCCTTCCATAGCCAGCTTTTCCAGTAAAATCCTGTCGTCTTCCCCGCTCGCGCTGTAGTGCTTTTTGTTTTTGTCAGTGTTGAGTTCGGTCTTTATTTCACAGGAATCGATGAGCTGCAGGGTATTGCTGATCATGCCGGGGAAATTCCGGAAAGCACTCATCAGTGTTGCTTCTGAAACGAACATTTCTTCCGGTGAGGCAAAGTCTTTTTCTCCCAACTTACTGATCAGGGTATTCTTGCCGATGGCTCGCAGCAGACGGTGAATGTTGAAGGCAGTTTTGTCCTGAAAAGTCACCGGATGCCGGATGATGTATTTCTTGGGGAAAGCTTCCACTTCCTGCTTTTTGATGCGGTTTAGCTCACTTGCCAGCACACCGATGAACTCATGTGTCTTTAGATTTTGCGCAGCAAAACTCCCGGAAGGATAAATAATCAAAACTTCCGAAAAGCACTCGGGACGCTCTGGAAAAGCCTGCTCAGCTTGCAAATGCTGGGAAATGAAGCGGTTGATCTCAAGTAAGCCAATATCATTTTTTGCCAAAAGCAAATAGCAAAACTTGTCCTCATTTCGGATCTCAGTTCCGACGATAGGTTTGATGTTTTTTGTCCTACAAAAATCCACAAAATCCCAGAGGTCCGCCGTGCTGTTGATATTGGTGAGACCAAGGGAAGATAGGCCGTGCTCGGCTGCAGTATCCACGAGCTTCTCGGTGCTGAAGGTGCCGTAGCGGTAGCTAAACCAGGTTTTACAATTGATGAACATCTTAGGCGCGGGTTAGGGTGATGGCACGGGTCAGGCTTTTTTCGCCGTAGCGGTTTTTGATCCAGTCGATGGCTTGGTACAGGTTTACACCCTCTTCGGTGTCTTGGAAAAGGTCGATTTGCTGGCAACCTTGCACGAGGTGGCTGACCTTCACGCCGACCAGACGCACGAGCATTCTCCGGTCATAGAGCTTCGCAAAGAGTTCCTTGGCCCGCTGCAAAAGCACCTCATCCGAACTGGTATAAGAGATCATACACTGCCTGCTGACGGTGTCAAAATTTGCATAGCGTAGCTTCACCGTGATGCAGCCACAGAGCTTCTGCTTTTGGCGAAGTTCAAAACCGACTTTCTCGGTCATCCGAACAAGTTGGCTGTTCAGAAAAGCCATGTCAATCGTATCCGTTTCGAAGGTGTTTTCTGTACCGATACTTTTCTGCTCTGTGTAAGGGATGACTGGCGACTCGTCAATTCCGTTGGCTTTGCGTGAAAGATCGATTCCCCATTTTCCCAGGAGATTTTGCATCATCCGGGGTGGTATTTCGCTGAGCAAGCGGATGTTTTCCACGCCCATCCGCTCCAGTAATGTGGAGGTTTTTTCGCCTATTCCAGGCATTCTCCGGATGGGAAGTGGTGCGAGGTAAGGCTTTTCTGTGCCAAAAGGAATAGTGGTCTGCCCATTGGGTTTGGCATCATGCGTGGCAACTTTGGATACCAGCTTGTTCACTGCCAAAGCACAGGAAATGGGTAAACCTGATTCCTTGACGATTTTTTCGCGTAGCTCTTTGGTGAATTTTTCGCAGCCAAAAAAGCGATCCATCCCTGTCATATCTATGTAAAACTCATCGATGGAAGCTTTCTCCATCAGAGGAACCTGCTCCTGGATCACTTCGGTGACCAAGCGCGAACTTTTGCTATAACTGTCAAAATCCCCTTTGACATAAAAGGCCGAAGGGCAAAGTCGTCGCGCCAGCTTCATAGGCATGGCGGAATGCACGCCGAATGTCCTGGCTTCGTAGCTGCAGGAAGCTACGACTCCACGATCGGAGCTACCGCCGATGATGACGGGTTTTCCCTTTAATGCGTTGTTTTTCAACCGCTCCACAGACACAAAAAACGTGTCCAGATCCAAATGCACGATATGCCTTTCCATTTCTCAGATTACTTGCTATATTTGATAGTGTTAGTATCAATTTATTGTCATTAATTGTATCGAAATAAAATGGGAAGTCAAAGCTTTTTCTGGGCGGGCAATCTGAAATTTCTCAGAAAGCGACGCAAATTGAGTCAGGACATGCTAGCTGAGAATCTTGGCATGACGCGCGCCAAGCTGAATGCGCATGAAAATGGACATAGTAAGTCTCCCGCGATCGAGGATTTGCTGCTGTGTGCGGATTATTTCAGGATGAGTGTGGATACGCTGCTTCGGGTGGATTTGTCGAAGCTCAGCGAACTGAAAATCCGTGATCTGGAAGCTGGAAATGATGTATTTCTGAGTGGGTCGAAAGTTCGGATTCTCGCAACCACCGTCAGCTCAAGTAATGAGGACAACATAGAACTCGTGCCGATCAAGGCGAAAGCGGGTTACTTGGGAGGTTTTGGAGATCCGGAGTATTTAAGTACCCTGCCTGTTTTCAACCTGCCAAATCTGTCCAAGGACAAAAAATATCGCATGTTCCAAACTGAAGGAGACAGCATGTTGCCGATCGCGGATGGAGCCTATGTGATCGGTTCGTACTTGTCTGAGTGGAGATTGGCCAAAGAAACCCCCTGTGTGGTGGTGACGGCAAGTGAGGGAGTTAGTTTTAAGATGCTGAGTTTTCAGGTGGAGGAAAGAAGCTTTTTGTTACGCTCGCTAAATCCAATTTACACACCTTACAAAGTTCCGGCTGAAGAAATCCGGGAGATATGGAAATTTGAATATTATATGAGTGATGAGTTTCCGCAGGAGCCGCTGACGCTACAGCAGGTAGGGATAGAGATCTCGGAGATTAATAGGAAGCTGGGGTTGATACAGGCAGGTAACCTTTGAGGTCTTTTTTTGACCTCGAAGGTTTTGGTAGAATATTAAATCTCCCGAGGCGGAGCTCCCGACAGATGTACGGTAGGTTTATGAGGCACAATTTTTTCAGGATGTTTTTATACTGATCGTACCGTTGGCACTCATGTTAGGTCCGCATTGGTTTGGTTACCCCCGAATTTCACTGCGCTGTATTCGGGGCTGTTATTGGTTGTGCCGTTGGCACAAAGTGCACATCACTAGTAATTGATCTGAATGCTTTTTATCAATTATGAGCTTCTGCTGTTGCCCTACTGATTTCACTGCAATTATTAGTCCTTGATAATTCCAAATCCTTGCCAAAGGCAAGGCCTGTAAAAGCCCAGAATGCAATTCTGGGTTTAGGATGGAGTTTGTGTTCACGAGTGCCAACGGCACGATCGGTATTGCAACATATAAATAAGTGAAATTTCACTAGTTTTGCCCCGCTTAACTAGTCGTTAAATTCATTCGAAAAACCCTTCGATTTTTTGCACCTCAGTCTTGAATAAATCTCTTTCCTCCCAATCCATTCTCATCACCGGAATTATCCTGGTTTCGATCAATTTGCGGACTTCGATTGCGTCGGTTGGGCCGTTGATTCCATTTATCCGGGAGGACTTGGGCTTATCCAATGGCTTGGCGGGATTTCTCACGACACTTCCATTATTGACTTTTGCGACCTTTTCGCTTTTTGCTCCCGCGATAGGAAAACGCTTGGGGATGGGCAGAGCTGTGTTCTTGGGAGTTGCGATTCTTACCGCTGGGGTGATTCTTCGTGTGTTGGGCGGGATTGAGTTGATGCTCTTTGGCACTGCGCTGACTGGGGTCGGGATCGTAATCGCCAATGTGCTGGTGATTCCGCTGATCAAAGTCAGGTTGCCGGAGAAGCTAGGTTTGATGACAGCCTTGCTGGCGACGATGATGTCGCTTTTTGCTGCGATTGCGGTAGGAATGAGTGTGCCGATTGCGGTGGATTGGGATTTTGGCTGGCGTGGGTCTTTGGCTTTCTGGGCTGTGTTTATGGTGTTGGCGATGATCGTGTGGATTCCACAGCTTCAGCGTCCCAAGGCAAGTCTCCACCAAGTCACTGATCCTGCAAAAAACGTGTGGAGATCCAAGTTGGCCTGGCAGATTACTATTTTCATGGGCTGTCAATCCGTGATGTATTTTACCATGGTGACTTGGCTTCCGGATATGTTGATTTCCCGAGGTTGGACTCCTGCTCAGGCTGGTTTTGTGTCTTCCATGATGCAGGTAGTTTCTCTAGTAGGGTCTTATTTTGCTCCTAATTTTCTCATCAAACTCAGAGAACAAAGCGGAGTGGTACTGGCCGTGGGAATAGCTTATGTGCTGGGGTATTTGGGCTTATTTATAGAAAATGAGCTCGTGACCTATGCTTCGTTGGGAATTGTAGGGCTTTGCATGGGTTCAAGTTTGAGTATCGCATATACCTTGATCGCTTTGCGTACGGCTGAGGATCAGACTACTGCCAAACTTTCGGCCATGGTGCAGTCCTCGGGGTATTATTTGGCAGCGCTTGGGCCTTTTCTTTTTGGCGTATCGCTAGATCTTTTTGATAACTGGAATGTGCTGATTTTCTTCTTGTTATTCTTTGCTCTGGCATTCACTTTTTTCGGCATGTCAGCAGGGAGAGACCGTAAAATCTAATTCCAAATATTATTTCGCTCTCATGGGAATAGGGTGTAATTTTGCGCTCAAATTAAGACCCTGTTTGCTATGCAAGAATTCCTTCAATCCCTAGGCGTGTCAGAACAATTGTTCGACTACCTGATTATGCCTTTGCTTATCTTCTGTGCAAGAGTAGGTGATGTATCGATCAACACCCTAAGAATCATGTTTATGATGAATGGGAAAAAGAATATAGCGCCGTTTTTAGGGTTTTTTGAAGCATTGATTTGGCTTCTCGCGATTGGTCAGATTTTTCAAAACATAGATAATCCATTGTCTTACCTGGCTTATGCGGGTGGGTTTGGAACAGGTACCTATGTGGGGATGTATTTTGAGGAAAAATTGGCACTGGGAAGAGTACTCGTGCGGGTGATCACTCCGAAACCACTTCCTGAACTGATTGAATACATGAAGGAACGGGATTTCAGGTTTACCAATGTCGGTGGAGAAGGAAGATTTGGTAAAGTAAATCTGCTTTTTACCGTGATGAAAAGAGACAGTTTGAAGGAGTTTGTGGACAAAGTGCAAAGCATAGACGAGAAAGCATTCTATACTATCGAGAGCGTGAAGCGGGTGTCTGAGGATGATCTGAATGTGATGGATGACAAGCCGAGGTTCAATATGAGCTTCTTCAGCAAAGCCCGTACTTAATGGCCAATTCCTGGTTCCAGTTTCAGCAGTTTCGGGTCAATCAGGATCGCTGTGCGATGAAAATCAGTACAGACGCAGTGATGCTTGGAACCTTGGCAGAAGTCGAATCACCGAGGCAAATATTGGATGTAGGAACCGGTACTGGGGTAATAGCCTTGATGCTTGCTCAGCGATTTCCCAATGCGAAAATCCAGGCAGTTGAGATAGATTCTCAAGCTGCAACTCAAGCCTTGGAGAATTTTCAAACAAATACTTTTTCAGATCGCATGCAGCTTTGGGAGGGGAAATTTCAGGACTTTGAATCTCAGCAGAAATACGATCTGATCGTTAGTAATCCACCTTATTTTCCTGATCATCTGAAATCATCCGATGCGCAGCGCAACATGGCTTTGCATACAGACGAGCTTTCCTTTCAGGATTTACTGGAAAAAGTGACACAGCTTCTTGCTGAGAACGGGCAATTCTGGGTTATTCTTCCGCCAAGACAAATGCAGGATTTCCAAAAGGAAGCAGCAAGCCATGGCTTGTTTCCCAGAGTTAAATTCACCCTTCAAGACAAACCTGGGAAAAGTATTCAACGAGAGATTTGTGGTTTTTCCAGAAAGCAGAAGGAGTTAGAAATCTCTGCCATTTTTATCAAAAATGAGGATGGAACGCCTCATGAAAGCTATGCTAGATTAGTTTCAGGATTTTTGCTGGGTTTTTGAGTTTGAATCGAATTAGATGACGAATTCCAGCTATTAGTAAATTTAGATAATCTCCCTTGCCCCCTTTAAAGGGGGAATTGCATAATTTGAACTTCAATCCTAGCATAAGCGATTTGAATATTGATCAGATTATTCTTACTTCTTCGCGGAAGCTGATTCCATGGCTTTTCAGCGCAGCCAAAATCGGATTATAAATCTCCGGAAGCACTGGAAGGTGAAGGCCTTTTAAATGGATCTTTTCATCCAGAAATAAATCAACCGCAATAGCCAAGGGAAGCCCCACCGTCTTTGCCATTGCTGTGTAAGTGGAGTCTTCACCGACACAAACCAAACTTGACCTGATTTCCTTGATGCCTTCAGAACTTTTGATTTCGAAAAGGTGCTGCATCACGATCATATCCTTGTCTTCAGGGTAAAGCTTCCAGTTTTTCTCGAGAATAGCCTGCAAAATAGCTGCAGGTGATCCCGTTGTTTTTGGAAGTAGATCATTTCCGAAAAACCCCAGCCATTGAATTTTCTCCCAAGTTGGAAAATCAAAATCAGGGATTAGACTCCCTAGTTTTTCTTCCACAGAAAGTGCAGGGTCGTAAGGCAAAAAAGAATTTAAAAACTGTCTCAGGGTAGTCCCTTCAGGTAAATTCATCTGAAAACTATCATCGCACATGCCTAACTGTACAAATACATTCCAGGCTTTGCAGTATCCATCCCTTCGCAGCGTGCCGCGGAGCATGGTGCTGATATTTTCCAATCCATATACCTTTCTGTAGCTGAGGGAATCACGGTTTGGGTAGCCATCAAAATCCCCCAATCCGGGGAACTGAATCGTTTCCAGCCGGTTGAAAAGCTGGTGGTAAGGAACAAACTTCAAATCGCCTTTTTCTATGTAGCGGGAAGTGCCTTGACCTGCGAGCACCACGTTTCTTGGATTCCAGGTGAATTTGTATTTCCAGGGATTATCTTCAGAATCCGGTGCTAGAAGTCCACCGCAAAAGGATTTGAAGGAGGTGATTTCTTCTCCTTTTGACTTAATGAAGTCAATGATCTGCATGGCGGACATGTGATCGATACCTGGGTCTAGGCCGCACTCATTAAGGAAAAAGAGTCCTTTTGCCTCGATTTCCACTTTCATTTCACGCATTTCTTCTGACTCATAGGAAGCAGAAAAAAAGTGCTTACCAAATTGCAAACAATCTTTTGCCACTAGGGGATGCATGAAAGCAGGAAGCATGGAAATCACCACATCGGCTTCCTTGATCAAAGATTGTCTAGCACCTGCATCTTCGATGTCTAATTGACGGGCTTCGGTATTTAGCTGATTTCTAAGCTTTTTCTGAGCAGAAGCTAGATTTATGTCCGCCAAAATCAATTTGCGGTCTTTTGTTTGGCAGCTTTCAGCGAGGAAATCGATCAGAAATATGGCAGATTTCCCGCCGCCTAAAATCAGAATGGTATGCATTGGATGTTGGGTTATTGAAGCGAAAATGGAGAATATATTTTAGGGTAAAAAATTGAGGAGAGAATATAAAAAGGAACATTTCCCTACCTTAATCGTTAGGAAAACTCCAATTAGGGAACGATGAGCAAGAAAATAAAAATAGAAGCCGAGTTTGAAGAGCTGGCTTGGGAGGAACTGAATATTGAAGAGCAGCAACTGATGATGCGTGCGAGAAAAGTGTCTGAAGGTGCCTATGCGCCTTACTCTGATTTCCATGTAGGCGCAGCTGTCCGGCTTGAGTCTGGTGAGATTCTTCAATCGAGCAATCAGGAGAACGTAAGTTTTCCCGTGGGAGTTTGTGCTGAGCGACTGGTGCTAGGTTATGCTGGAGCTAATTTTCCGGATCTGGCTGTGAAGCAAATAGCAATTGTAGCAAGAAGAAAAGGCGAGGAGATCTGGGCGGGAGTGTCGCCTTGCGGACTTTGCAGGCAGACGATCAATGAAATGGAGATGCGATTTAACCAGCCAATCTCCATCCTAATTCAAAATCCTGATGGAAGTGTTCTCCGATTTCTTGGGATTCAGACCCTTTTGCCATTTAAATTTGACGATCTGAACGCTTAGAGTTTTGATAGTTTCTTGTGGAGTATCTAGGCTTTTTTATAACTGACGTTTGTCAGATTGGAGCGAAGTCGAAATCCCCCTTGCCCACTTTGAAGAGGGGGAATAGCCGAATCTGCACCTTATCTATTTTTCTAAGAAGTAACTTAGAATCTTTATACTATACGTTTTGAAGAAAAGTATCAATTTTCAGTTTCAAGCACAGTATTCTGTCTCTCATGAGCCTACTTTCGAAGAGAAAGAAATCTGGCTAATTTTACATGGCTATGGGCAGTTGGCTGAATTTTTCCTGAGAAAATTTCAGGGATTTGATTCTGCCGAGAGACTTTTTGTTGCGCCTGAAGGAACGAATTACGGCTATCTCAATGGATTCTCCGGAAGAGTTGGGGCAAACTGGATGACTAGACATGAACGGGAAATAGCTATTCAAAACAACCATAATTACTTGGATCTGTTGATGGAGAAGCTGCTTTCGCAGTACGCTGAAACTCCAATAATTAACCTGTTGGGATTCTCTCAGGGAGCGGCAACTGCCACACGTTGGGCAAGTCGCTGGACAGGTGAGGTGGATCAATTGGTGCTATGGGCAGGCGGGTTTGCTGAAGATTTGATTTTGGAAGATGCGCGTGAGAAATTTTACAAGACTAAACTGACCTTGGTTCTCGGGGATCAGGATGAATTTATTACTCCAGAAAGCATTGATAAACAGCAGGATTTGGTCAAAAACCTGGGTAAGGAAGTGAAAAAGCTATCTTTTTCCGGAGGTCACGAGATTGATATTGAAATGCTTTCAAAAATTCTTGATTCAAGTAATTAAATCCCATTATATTGGTGCTTCAATTGCTTAATTAACACTAGAATTTGATCAGAATTCGACTTTCACTATTTTTCTGAAAATTTTGTAAACCATCAATGCTTTCGCTTACTGAAAAGGAGATAGACCTTATCTCAACCCAATTACTCAAAGGAATGATCTGTTTCTATCAGATCGACAAGAAAAGAATTCATCAGATGCCGGATGACGAGGATTATTACAATTATGATCTGACAGAGGCGGAAGAGGATGTACTGGATGAGATCGAGGAAAACCCGGAGAATTATGCCGAGTTTACTCAGATGGAGCCAGCTCAGGAGCATCAGATGATGCAGGATTTTATTGACCGCCGTGTCAAAGAAAAGAACCTAGCGGATGATCTAGTCAGCTCACTGACCAAACCAAAAGCAAATACAGCTTTTAAGTTTTTGATCGATGACTCCAAATACAAAAAGGAGTGGATAGAATTTCGTAAGGAAAAATACTACGACTGGATCAAAGAACAAGTTGATAGTTTCAACTATACCGAAGATTAAGACATGGCCACCTCACAAGGGTGGCTATTATTTTATCACACCACTGAGTGAGATTTCCCCATTATTTCATATTTTAATTGCATGCAAAAGCTGCCTGAATTTTTTATCCGAAATACCCTTGAGCCAGGAGACCTTGGGCAGGTGGCGGCATTGCATGGCAAAGTCTATTCAGAAGAACATGATCTTGGGATAGGTTTCGAAGCCTATGTGATGGAAAGTCTGCTGGAGTTTTATCGCGCATATAATCTGAAACGGGATAAAGTGTGGGTGGTAGAAAGTGAAGGAAAGTTGGTCGGCTTTGTATTACTGATGCATCGCCCTGCTAATCGAGCCCAGTTGCGGTATTTTATCTTGGCAAAAGAATTTCGTGGTTTTGGAATCGGAAGTAGGTTAATGAAGGAGTGGATGGAGTTTTACACAGCGTCTAACTACGATGCCGCTTATTTATACACCACTGCTGGACTAGATGCTGCCGCCAGTCTGTATCAAAAAATGGGCTTCCGTAAGATCAGCGAAATGAAATCAAGAAACTTTGGATTGCCTTTGTTGGAGCAGTATTATGAGCTGGTTACTCATCCGAAAAAGTAAAGGATGAAATTTACATCGTTCCAAGTAAAATTTGTAAGTGGTAAATAGTTCACAAAAAACCAATTACCACTTACACTATCTACATCTTACAAGTTTTTGATAACCTGCAGCGTTTCCGCTATTTTATCCTCCAAGAGATCGTATTGCTGATTTTTTATCCAGTCTTTTTTGAAAAGTTGAGATCCCATTCCTACACAATACACACCAGCATCAAACCATTCTTTCAGATTTTCTTTTGTTGGTTCTACACCACCAGTTGGCATAATGTGAAGCGTTGGATAAACGGATTTGGCAGCAGCTACAAATGCCGAACCCACCACATTTCCCGGAAAAGCTTTCACTAAGGTCGCACCAAGTTTTTTAGCCTGAAAAATCTCAGACATAGTCGCACATCCTGGAATCCAAAAGACATCCTTTGAATTGCAAAAAACAGCAAGCTCAGGGATCAAAGCTGGGGACACAATGAAATCTGCACCGGCTTCTATAAATGCATTAGCGTTTTCGGTGGTAAAAATGGTCCCTATTCCCATCACCATATCCGAATATTTACCCGCATATTCATAAAGCTCCCTGAAAACTTCGAGTGAGTTTGTTGCTCTATTGGTGAATTCAAAAACCCGAATTCCAGCTTTATAAGATGCATCAAGTACACCTTTGGCTACTTCTATATCTACATGATTGAATACAGGAATCATTCTTGTATCCGCCATTGCTTTTAACATTTCATTAGTTGAAAATCGCATACTTACTTTATCGTAAAAGTTTACCTACATTTTTTCCTTCCACCAGCTGATTCACTTCATCTACAGAGACGAAATTGGCATCACCTGGTATGGAGTGCTTCAGTACAGAAGCTGCCACTGCAAAATCCAGTGCATTCTGATCGTCTGAATTGAGTAAGCCATAAATCAAACCGGCCATGTAGGCATCTCCGCCTCCGATTCTATCAACGATATGAGTCATCTCGTAAGATTTTGATTCGAGGATAGATTCCCCATTCCAAAGAACTCCGCTTAGGTTATTTTCTGATGTACTGATAGAATCCCGATGCGTGGTTGACACATATTTCAGAGAAGGACAAATGGTCTTTGCTTTTTCACAGGCTTGCAAGTAATCTGTTTCTGTGATGCCCATGCAGTTTTCGAAGTCTGTCAATCCCGCAATGATCAAGTGTGAAGGTTTGATCAGTTCCGGCATGATATCCATCGGACCCTTGCCGTATTGCCATAGATTACGGCGATAGTTTATGTCTGCGCTGATTTTTACTCCAAGTCTTGAAGCGGCTTGCACGGCAGCCTTACAAAGGTCGGCTGCAGATTGAGATACTGCTGGTGTAATCCCCGTCCAGTGAAACCAATCTGCTCCTTCAAATATCTTTTCCCAGTCAAAATCGGTTACATTCACTTTTGCAAAAGCAGAATCAAAGCGATCGTAAATGATTTTTGAAGAACGCTGCATAGCTCCGTTTTCCACAAAGTAAACGCCCATTCTTCCTTCATTATACCGGATAAAAGAAGTGTCCACACCCGAAAATCTAAGTGTGTTTACGGCTGCTTTTCCGATATCATGATCTGGAAATGAAGTGACGTGAGCTGCTGATAACCCCCAGTAAGCAAGAGAGACTGCCACATTTGCTTCTGCTCCACCATAATTCACCTCGTAGGATTGAGCGTTGACGAATCGTTCATGTCCAGGTGTGGAAAGGCGGAGCATGATTTCTCCCAGGGTGATTATTCTTTTGTTCATCTAACTACTGGTTTTCTGTTTTGGATTTATCGAAAAAATGGAATGAGAAATTATCTTCCTTTTGATCTTTATGATTAGACAATAATAAATGCCATTTGTTGGTTTACCAATAAAACCAACTCAATTCTTTGCCATAAACGAAATAATTCTGGAAGTATTTTGCAGACAATTCAACGGGCTAATTTGATTTCTTTACGATTTAACCGTGCCCCTTCAGAATATTTTTTTAATTTTGCCCCAATTTGGACTTAAGCAAAACTTTCTCTTCAATCTCCCTCTCTAATGCCTAAAGATAGCAGCATCAAGCACGTTCTCATCATTGGTTCAGGTCCCATCGTTATTGGTCAAGCTTGCGAATTTGATTACGCAGGCTCCCAAGCAGCAAGGTCTCTTCGTGAAGAAGGCATCATTGTCACGCTGATCAATTCCAATCCTGCAACGATCATGACTGATCCGGTCACGGCCGATAATGTGTATTTGCTTCCTTTGGAAAAGAAATCCATCGTACAAATTCTCAAAGACCATCCAGACATCGATGCCGTCCTTCCTACCATGGGTGGACAGACAGCCTTGAATCTCGCGATTGACTGCGAAAAAGGTGGAGTCTGGGCAAAATATGGCGTGAATATGATCGGGGTAGATATCGATGCGATCGATACTGCCGAAAACCGTGAGAAATTCAAGGCACTGATGGAAAAAATCGGTGTTGGCGTCTGTAAAGGCGGTACAGCGACCTCCTTCCTTCAGGGGAAAGAAATCGCCCAAGAAATTGGTTTTCCATTGATCATCAGAGCTTCTTACACCCTAGGAGGTGCTGGTGGAGCATTCGTAGAAACAGCTGAAGAATTTGAAAAAGCGCTATCTGCTGGACTTCAGGCCTCTCCGGTTCATGAGGTTTTGATCGAGCAAAGTATCATAGGCTGGAAAGAATACGAGCTGGAAGTGATGCGTGATAATATAGGCAACATGATCGTGATCTGTTCTATTGAGAACTTTGATCCGATGGGTGTGCATACAGGTGATTCCATCACGGTAGCGCCGGCGATGACCTTGCCAGATACCACGTATCAGCGCATGCGGAACTTTGCGATCACGATGATGAATAGCATCGGGAACTTTGCCGGAGGCTGTAATGTGCAGTTCTCAGTGAGCCCTGACAATTCTGAAATCATCGGCATCGAAATCAACCCTCGGGTGTCCCGCTCTTCGGCTCTGGCATCTAAAGCAACGGGTTACCCGATTGCAAAAGTAGCTGCCAAGCTTGCGATAGGTTATAACTTGGATGAGTTGAAAAACTCAATTACCGGGACAACTTCCGCATTTTTTGAGCCTTCTATAGATTACGTAATCGTGAAAGTTCCTCGTTGGAACTTTGATAAATTCAAAGGAGCTGACAGAAGACTCGGTCTATCGATGAAGTCTGTGGGTGAAGTGATGGGAATCGGTAGAAACTTCCAGGAAGCACTTCAAAAAGCGTGTCAGTCACTTGAGATCAAAAGAAATGGGCTAGGTGCTGATGGCAAAGAACTTCGCAATCAAGACGAAATACTTTACTCTCTTGCTAATCCAAGCTGGAATAGATTGTTCCATATCTATGACGCATTCAAGCTTGGGATCTCTTTCAGGACTATTCAGGATTTGACCAAGATCGACAAATGGTTCTTGAAGCAAATCGAAGAATTGATCCACTTAGAGAAGGAAATAGAGAAATTCAAATTGGATACAATTCCTGTGGAACTGATGGATCTGGCTAAGCGTAAAGGTTATGCTGATCGTCAGATTGCGCATTTGTTGGATTGCTTGGAAAGCGAAGTTTTCGACAAGCGTTATAAGGAAATGGGTATCAAACGAGTTTATAAACTGGTGGATACTTGTGCGGCTGAGTTCGAAGCGAAAACCCCGTATTATTACTCTTCATTTGGTACTGAAAATGAGTCTGTAAAGTCAGACCGTAAAAAAGTAGTTGTTCTGGGTTCTGGGCCAAACAGAGTAGGTCAAGGAATTGAATTCGATTACTCTTGTGTTCATGGAGTCCTGGCGGCCAAAGAATGTGGCTTCGAGACCATCATGATCAACTGTAATCCAGAGACAGTTTCAACAGACTTTGATATCGCCGATAAGTTATACTTCGAACCGGTTTTCTGGGAGCATATCTACGAAATCATTCTTCATGAGCAACCTGAGGGTGTGATCGTTCAGTTGGGCGGTCAGACCGCCTTGAAACTAGCTGAGAAGATGGAGAAATACGGAATCAAAATCATTGGAACCAGCTTTGAGGCTTTGGATCTGGCGGAAGATAGAGGAAGATTCTCCAGCTTATTGAAAGACCTAGACGTTCCTTACCCTGAATTTGGAACTGTACATAATACTGACGAAGCGCTTGAGCTTTGCAAGACGATTGGTTTCCCATTGTTGGTTCGCCCAAGTTATGTGCTTGGTGGCCAGGGTATGAAGATTGTGATCAACGAAAAAGAGTTAGAGCAGCATGTAGTGGATGTCTTGAGAGATATTCCGAACAATGAAATCTTGCTTGATCACTTCTTGGAAGGTGCTATCGAGGCCGAGGCTGATGCGATTTGTGATGGTGAAAATGTGTATATCATCGGAATCATGCAGCATATCGAGCCTGCTGGGATTCACTCAGGTGATTCTTATGCAGTGCTTCCTCCTTATAACTTGGGAGATTTGGTGATTCGCCAGATCGAAACTTACACGGAGAAAATCGCTCTTGCACTCAGAACTGTAGGTTTGATCAACATACAGTTTGCGATCAAAAATGATAAGGTTTACATTATCGAGGCGAACCCAAGAGCTTCTCGTACGGTACCATTTATTTGCAAAGCTTACAGAGAACCCTATGTAAACTATGCCGTAAAGGTAATGTTGGGAGAGAAAAAAGTAACTGATTTTGAATTCAAGCCTTACAAAAAGGGTTATGCTATCAAGGAACCAGTTTTCTCTTTCCATAAATTCCCAAAAGTGAACAAAGAATTGGGACCGGAAATGAAATCCACAGGTGAGGCGATTTACTTTATCGAAGATCTGATGGATGATTATTTCTTGAAAATCTACGCAGAGAGAAATCTCTATTTGAGTAGATAATTTAGAACCATAAACTATAGCCGATGGGCTCATTATTAAAATTTGTAGTTATTCTATTAGGGATTGGCTGGCTTCTTGGCCAGCTGATCCGATATTTTCTTCGAAGTAAATTAGCGAAGTTTGCCCAGCAAGTGAATGAAGTAGCCAAAGAGGAGCAACGCGCTCAGCGCCATGCTTCTGCTTCTAAGGATGAAGTTGTGGTGGACTTTGTGCCAAAACGACAACAAGAAAAGATACATAAAGATATCAAAGGCGGAGAATACGTCGATTATGAAGAAGTGAAGGAGTGATCCTTCACTTTTTTTCTTTTAAACCATAAAGTGCACAAAGGTTTCGCAGAGTTCGCAACCCCTATGCCAATCAAAAGGTTCTTATTCTGACTTAGCTAGCTTACACCAAAAAACCTTAAAACCATTCTGCGTTTTAGTTCCTATTAAAAAGTCATCTCCTCCATCTTTTACGCCGAGTTTTTTCTTTAGTACTTCAGAGCCACTAGCATAATTCCGAGTGATCACATTTGCCTTTCCGGTTGGAAAAAGCTTTTTGATATCCCCTTTCTTAGGTGTCACTTCCTGAATCACATTGAATATTCTAGCAGGAATATCTTTCGGGAAATCGGAAGAGGTGAACAAATGGCTATTTGAGTCTAGCTTTTTCAATTCGAATCGAGCTCCGAAAGTCTTAAAAGCCCCTGCTTTCAATACTCCGGAAAAAGGCTCAACCAAATATTTTTCTACTTCTCCATATTCAGACTGGCTATTTACTTCTTCAGTTAGCTCAAAAGAAAAACTGCTTTCTTTTGCTCCCAAGTCAATAGCTTCAATTGTTACAGGAATTTCAGTTGCTTCATTCTTCCAATGCAAAAGCAATTCTTTCACTTCATTTTTGACGGAAATCACCTGGACTTTTTGAATATCAGGGAGCTCAGAGATTGCCTGAGATATATCGAGCATCGGTGACACTTTCAGTAAAATCGAATCTGCCTTACTTTTCATCATTTCCCAAGAACTGACTACGTCTGGCTCGCAGTCCTGAAGTTTGTAGAGCTTTTGATTGCCTTTTCCCCTACGTGCTGGATCGGCATAGATCAGTTCAAAATGCTTATCCGTCTTCGCTAAAAAAGCTAATCCATCACCTTTTACAATTTCAAATTTCTTTGGTGCAAATACTTCTAGATTTTGCTCGACTATTTCAGCCAGTTCCTCCTGCTGCTCACAGTAAATGGCTTTTTCAAAGTCTCTACTTAAAAAGTAACTGTCCACGCCAAAGCCACCTGTGAGGTCAATCATCAGTGCACCTGATCTGTTTCTAGATTTGTATTCGGCTGTTTGCTCGGATGAGCTTTGCTCCAATGAAATAGAAGCTGGGAAAATCAATTGAGGATTGGAAGCCCAAGAAGGAAGTTTCTTGGTGGCTTTTTGTCGTGCAGAGATTTGTTGCACGGCTGCTTTTAAGTCGAAATCAGTTTTTCCCTGATACCTAAAAAGCAAAAGTGCAGGATCTTCCGTAAGATGATCCTGCACAAATTGTTGGAAGTCGGCCCGATGATATTGGGTCAAATCCATTAAATCAAGCCGTTTGCGAGCGCGTATTCAGCGATTTGCACGGCGTTAGTTGCAGCACCTTTTCTCAGGTTGTCAGCAACAATCCACATATTTAATGTGTTGGCCTGAGATTCATCTCTTCTCAACCGGCCTACAAACACCTCGTCTTTTTTATGAGCATTGAGCGGCATTGGATAAACGTTATTAGCTGGGTCATCCTGTACTATTACTCCAGGAGCAGCACTAAGCAATTCACGTACTTCAGCCAAATCAAAGTCTTCTTTGAACTCTACGTTCACAGCTTCAGAATGGCCTCCCATGGTTGGGATTCTCACCGTAGTCGCAGTTACTTGGATTGTATCGTCGCTGAAGATTTTTTTCGTTTCCTTGATCATTTTCATCTCCTCCTTCGTGTAGCCATTCTCTTGGAACACGTCGATGTGAGGAAGGACGTTCAAGTCAATTTTGTGCGGATAGACCATTTCTGCTTTTTCTCCAGCACGCTCTGCCATCATCTGATCCACTGCTGCTTTGCCCGTACCGGTCACAGACTGGTAAGTGGACACTACAATTCTTTTAATGCCGTAGCGGCTACGCAAAGGCTCAAGCGCCAATACCATTTGAATGGTAGAGCAATTTGGGTTAGCGATGATTTTATCTTCTTTAGTCAGTTCTTTAGCGTTGATTTCTGGAACGATCAGTTTTTTGGTCGGATCCATTCTCCAAGCAGAAGAATTATCGATAACGATCGTGCCAACCTCAGCGAATTTTGGAGCCCACTCTGTAGAAGTGCTTCCGCCAGCTGAAAATATAGCTACTTCAGGTTTCAATGAAACAGCCTCTGCAAGCCCAATTACAGTGTAAGGTTTACCTTTGTAGTCGATCTGTTTACCTACTGATCGCTCGCTGGCGACTAATAGAAGTTCGTCAAAAGGGAAGTTGTGCTCTGCTAGCACCTCTAGGATTTCTGAGCCTACCAAGCCGGTAGCTCCTACCACTGCTAATTTCATCAGATTTTAAGTAGTTGTTGAAAATTTTCGAAGCACAAAAGTAAGGGCTATGGATTCATTTTCAGACCTGTTGTGTAAATATTTTAGCCATTTTCCTATAAAAATCACCAGAAATCATAGTTTGAGATCATTTTGATAAGTATATTTAATCAGGACTTTTTAATTGCTATGCAGGTGTTTGGCGTAATTTTTATTTGGCAAATGATCTTTGTTTCAGTTTTTGCAAAAGCTGAAGAAGTAAAAGCTGCAATCGAAAATCAAATTCAGGATTTTGAGGGCGAATTTACTTTTCAAAACTATCCATATGAGTTTATGTCTGGATGGTATGGGAATGAAGTCAGGGGAACTTCTTCGAGGATTTATCAGGCAAATGGTTTAGGCAGAAATGGAAGCAAGGCTTTAGCAGTTCAGCCGATTTCCACTTTTGACGGGGAAGTGATCATTCGGCTTTCTCCCCAAGAATTTGAAGACCCCAAAGTACGATTTTGGGCTAGGTCTGCGAAAAACGGCTCAGGTGATAGACCTGCTTTGGTTTATTACACCTGGAGAAGTCAATTGGAGGGAGATTATTCAGAATGGGAAATAGTAGGAAATGCAAATGAGTTTAGTAATGAAGATCAAGATTTCAGGCTGTTTGAGTTAGCTCTTCCTGATAGTCTTTCTGATAATTCTGAAGCTTTTCTCAGGCTGAAAATCCAGTATGGACCAGGCTCCGGTACTTGTGCCAAATGGCTGATGGATGATTTTGAGTTCGGGGAATTTGTGGAGGATAAAACTGCTCCGAAAGTCACTGGAGTTCGTGGATTTGATGAAAGCCAAGTGGAAATTCAATTTGATGAGGCGTTAGATCCGGTCTTTTCTGAATTCTTGCTCAATTATAGTTTGGATGGGGTGGAACCATCAGAGGCAAGACTGGTGGCTGATTCCCTAGTTTATCTGACTTTTAAAGAAAGGCTGGAAATGGTGAGAAATTATGAACTTGGGGTGTCTCAAATTCCTGATTTAGAGGGAAATTTCCTTAAGGACACGCTTGTATCTTTTCAGTTTTTTGATCCAACTTCTATCCCTCCTAAGACTCTTGTGATCAATGAAATCATGCCAGCTCCAAAAGCCGATCTGGATCTGCCAAATGTGGAATATGTGGAGCTTTTACATGTGGGTGACTATCCTGTGAGACTGGAGGGAGTTACCTGGTCAAACTCTCGATCTACGGTAAGTCTCCCAAGTAAATGGATTCAGCCAGGTGAATTTCTGATTTTGGCACCAGAGACTCAAGCGCCGCAGTTGGAGGAATATGGAAAAGTGATTCCTGTTAGCAGTTGGCCTACTTTGTTGAACTCAGCAGATCAACTCAGTTTAAAAGATGATCTGGGAAATCTCATCGATATGATTTCATATTCTACGAGCAGTTGGGGAGGAAGTGAGTTTGCGAATGGTGGCTATAGCCTAGAGGTTGCAAATCCTTTTTATGCATGCGAACAATCCAATTTGTTAGTGGCATCAGTAGATCCGCTTCGCGGTACGCCTGGAAGACAGAATTCAATCTTCGATCTTTCGCCAGATACAACTGCACCAATTTTGGATTCTTATCAATTCACATCTTCTAAAATTCTTGTGCTGACATTTTCGAAGCCTATTCTCGCTGGCTTTGATCAAACAAATTTTGTGTTTGAACCAAGTTTGCAAGTTGATACGATCTTTCAGCCAGCTTCCAATCAGATTGAAATTAACTTTTCTGAGGAAGTTGTTGAGAATAAATTGTATAGTTTGATGATCAATGGCCTTACTGATTGCTCTGGTAATGAATTATTGCAATCCGAGCCATTTCAAATGGTTTTACCAAAGCAGGCGGTGATTGGAGATGTGTTGATTAATGAGGTGTTATTCAATCCAAGGACTGGATCGCCAAAGTTTGTTGAGCTGATCAATGTCACAGAAAATTACTTGGAGGTTGGTCATTGGAAACTTGCAAATTTTAATGACTCTGGAGAAGTAGATCAAGTGAAGCAACTGAGCGAAACTTCAATTATAATTCCTCCAAAGGGTTTTTTGGCCATTTCTACCAATACGGAAATGCTAAAGATGGATTACCCCAAGTCTGCATTTGGAAGGTTTTTGGAAATAGCTACACTTCCAAGCTATCCAATTGCCGGAGGAACGGTGGTTTTATTGGATTCTGCTGAGGAAATTGCTGAGTCATTTGCCTATTCTGAAGATCTTCACCACCCACTTTTGAGAGATCCGAAAGGAGTGTCACTTGAGCGACTTTCTACGGAGTCTTCAGCGAATGTTTCTTCCAACTGGCATTCGGCATCATCAATTGAAGAATATGCAACGCCTGGCCGAAAGAACTCGCAGGTGATTTCTGGTGAGTTTGTAGGCGAATTAATTCAAATCGAGCCTGAAGTTTTTGATCCGGAAGGAAGTAATGGAAATACTTTTACCACCATTAAGTATGAGCTAGACCAGCCGGGATGGATTGGAAGTTTTAGAATTTATGGTACTTCTGGGCAATTGATTCAATCCTTGGCTGAAAATGTGCTCTTGGGCTCGACTGGTTTATTTACTTGGACAGGTACCGATAGCCAGGGAAAAATCGTCAGGCCAGGCTATTATGTGCTTTTGGTTGAACTTTATGACTTGTCAGGTCAGGTGATGTTTATTCGGAAAACAGTTGTAGTTGCGACTAGGCTTTAATTTTTTTAGGCGCATCTGAGGGTTTAAATAGAAGAAAATTGTATCTTAAAAGGCTTAACACCCCAAAATCATGGACAAAGACCTAATCAATGAAGCCTTGCAGACTATTCACCTGCAACATGGCAAAGACCTCAAGGAGGTTGCGCAATACTTAACTATGAAATATCGGATTGAAGTCGAACTCTTGGTTCTCCAAAATCGACTGAAGAAGATATTACTTGAAGAAAAAGCCGTCGCATGATGGCTTTTTTCTTTAGACTTAGTTTTCTCCTTCTTTAGTCAGTTTATTCGATTCAAATAAGTTTTTTTGGCATTTAAAAGTCCAGATTAATAAGAGTTTTTTTTAGTTTGAAAGAATCAATAATCTCTTGGGTTTCTAGCGGATTGATTATCAGGTTTTTGAAATGTAGCTAGCTTTCTTTTGTCAATAGGGAAGCGTTTTCCTTGCTTGGTTGATTTTAACAAGCAACAAGATAAATCGGCTATCGAACTTAATTTTAGGCGAAAAGGGTGTCTTGGATTCCTTGGAAATCCAACACGTACATGTATTTTAGGGAACTAATTCAAAAAAGAACCGTCCCAATACTATTACTTAATTTTAGTTGGCTATGAGCAAGGAAGAAAAGACCGCATACTCTCAGGAAGAATTGAAGGAATTTGAGGGGATAATATTAAAGAAGCTTCAGAGTGCAAAAGAGGAATTGTATGCGCTGAAAGAATCATTGAGTAAGAAGAATGATAGTGGTACTGACTATACTGCTTCTACCTCAAAACTCCTTGAAGATGGGGCTGATACCTTAGAGCGGGAGAGCCAAAATCAATTGGCAGCAAGACAGCAGAAGTTTATTTATAATTTGGAAAATGCCCTGATCCGTATCAAGAATGGCACCTACGGTATTTGCGTAGATACTGGTAAGCTGATCGCAAAAGAAAGATTGATGGCTGTGCCGCATACCATGCATTCTATCGAGGCAAAACTCGCTAAAAAATAAGTTTTGGATTTTCTCCACAGGCATATTGAAGCGTTGATTTTTTGTGCTCCAGATCCTTTACCCAAGGGGGAGATTATAAAGTGCCTTTCAGAAATGTTTCAGGCGGAGGTTCCTGATGAGCATGTTGATCAAGCTATTAGTGAATTGACTGAAAAATATCAGTCAGAGGAGTTTTCATTTCAGTTGGAGCAGTCTGGTGGAGGGTATCAATTTCTGACTAAACCAGCTTACCAAACTTCCATAGGGATTCTTTTGCGGCAGCAATCCCAGAAGAGGCTGTCAACGGCTCAGCTTGAAACCCTATCAATTATTGCCTACAAGCAGCCTGTAACTAAGGGAGATATCGAGCAAATCAGAGGAGTGAATAGTGATTATTCGGTTCAGAAGCTTCTGGAAAAGGAATTAGTGGATATCAAAGGTAAATCTGAAGGGCTCGGAAAACCCATTTTGTATGGAACTTCCAGAAAATTCATGGAATACTTTGGGATAAATTCACTTTCGGATTTGCCTCAGCCGAAGGATTTTTCTCAGCCAGATAACCAGATAGGAGAGGAAAGAGATTAATTACTGGGCTTAACTTTCGCCAATTGTGCGATCAAATATTTTCTGCCAGAGTTCACTTCCTCACACAATACCCGAGTTCTTCGTGTTTCTCCTTTTTCAAATTCTCTTCCAGAAAGCAAAAACCGACTCCCAGGCTTCAAATCAGAAAGGAAAATAATATCGGAATTGATACTTTTTTCATCGTACTTACTCATTTCCTTCATCAGAAATAGGTCACGGGATGAGCTGGCTTTGGGATTATTCATGTGCTTGCGCAAAGGAATGAGTAGATCGATTGGGAAAACATCCGTTGACAGCATAGGTAGCATTAATCGCTGAAAAGTAGATTTCCATTCCATTCCGTGTGGTGCAATAGTTCGGCCATATTGCACATATGCATGAAGATGCGCAACTTCATGAATGTAAGTAAGGAGAAACTGATACGGGTTGAGGTCGGCGTTGATGGTGATAGTTTGAAGCGGTCTATCGGAGCGAAATCTAAAGTCTCCCAGTTTGGTTTTTCGGGAAGCAGTAGTTTTGAAAGAAAAAGGTTCTTTTTCCCAAAGATCCACAGCATAATTGACAGCAGATGCAGGGATTTTTTTTACCAGAATTTGCCTCAGGGATTCAGTTAAAGTCATTGTGAAAAGTACAAAAAAAAAGAGTCCCGAAAATTCGGGACTCAGTACATTTAGGAAGGGAAGAATTATTGAGCAGGCTCAACAACCTCAACAGTCTCTTCTACTACTACTGTAGTATCAGCTTCGATGATGATTTCTTCCTCTACAACTGGCTCTTCAACTACCTCGATAGTCTCAACAGTCTCTTCTTTAACTTCTTTGTTACCGCATGAAGCTACAGCGAACATGCTAGCGATTGCGAAAATTGCAAATACTTTTTTCATTTTTTGTGGTTTTCTTAATTACACTGCAAATGTATTACAGTTTTGATCAATAAAACAATAGACCGTTTAAATATATTTTATTTGTTTTTATAAATAATTTTTACGGGAACTCCCTCGAAATCAAAGTTTTCACGAAGCCTGTTTTCCAAATATCTAGTATAGGGCGATTTGATGTATTGAGGAAGGTTACAGAAGAATGCAAAGACTGGGTTTTTGGTCGGCAGCTGCGTAGAATATTTAATTTTAATATATTTTCCTTTCCAAGCTGGCGGGGGATATCGCTCGATTTCTGCAAGCATGACATCGTTCAATTTGGAAGTAGGAATACGACGGGTTTTATTTTCATAGACTTTCACGGCTAGCTCAATTGCCTGGAAGATACGCTGCTTCTCCAACACCGAAGTGAAGATGATTGGGATCCATTTGTTTTCACCTAATTTCTCCAACATATCATCCTTGATCTTGCCCATGGTCTTGTGGTCTTTTTCGATCAAATCCCACTTGTTCACCATGATCATTACCCCTTTATTGTTTTTGATCGCAAGGGAGATCAAGTTCATGTCTTGTGCTTCCATTCCTCTGGTGGCATCCACCATGACCATAACTACATCGGATTCTTCCAATGTTCTTAGAGAACGCATCACAGAGTAGAATTCTACATCTTCAGTTACCTTGGATTTCTTTCTGATTCCCGCAGTATCAGTAATGATGAAATCCTGTCCGTAAAGTTGGTAACGGGTGTGAATGGAATCTCTGGTAGTTCCTGCTTCATCTGTTACGATGGAGCGATCTTTACCAATTAAAGCATTCAAAAAAGAAGATTTTCCTGCATTTGGTCTTCCGAGAATCGAAATCTTCGGCGTATCCGCATCAGGATCTTCTTCTCCGTCGTCCTCAAAGTGCGTCACCACTGCGTCAAGGAGCTCTCCAGTTCCACTGCCACTGGCAGAAGCAACAGGATAAACCTCA
Organism: Algoriphagus locisalis; assembly: GCF_900116615.1. GTDB lineage: Bacteria > Bacteroidota > Bacteroidia > Cytophagales > Cyclobacteriaceae > Algoriphagus > Algoriphagus locisalis. Next base: position 441,945 of record NZ_FPBF01000002.1, on the reverse strand, counting down.
AAGTCACTTACTCCTAATGCATAAAATTCATGAGCAGCAAAGCTTTTCTCCTGATTATCAGCTTTATTGGCAACTACGTAGATAGGCTTCTTGCTGCTTCTGAGTTCCTTAGCAAACTCGCTATCCAAGTCAGTCAGCCCGGTATGGCAGTCCACCACAAAAAGAATAACGTCAGCCTCTTCGATGGCAAGCTTTACCTGCTTTCGAATCTCCGCATCGTACATATCTTCTGAGCCAGTTACGTATCCTCCAGTGTCGATTACCGAGAAGAATTTACCGGTCCACTGGGCATGCCCGTAATGGCGATCACGTGTTACTCCACTCATATTGTCTTCAATCGCCTTTCTTTCCTCTACTAGTCGGTTGAAAAGTGTGGATTTACCTACGTTAGGTCTTCCTACTATCGCTACTATATTTGCCATGATCAGGTTGGGTCGTACCCAAATTTTTTCAGTTTCAATTTATTTTTTCTCCAGTCCTGCTCCACCTTTACGAAGGTTTCTAGAAAGACTTTTTTACCGAAGAACTTTTCGAGTTCTTCACGGGCTTGTATTCCCACTTTCTTTAGTGCAGCACCTTTGTCGCCGATGATAATGCCTTTCTGGCTATCCCGCTCCACATAGATAATGGCACGTACACTGATGATATTTTTCTTTACTTTGAAATCCTCAATAGAGACTTCAGAGCTGTAGGGGATTTCCTTTTTATAATTTTCGAAGATTTTCTCGCGGATAATCTCAGAGGCAAAGAACCGCTCGGATCGGTCCGAAAGTTCCGCTTTGTCATAAAATGCAGGATGCTCAGGCAGTCTGTCCAGAATTTCCTGTAGGATTTTCTCCGTATTGAATTTCTCGCCTGCGGAAATAGGAATTACCAATTCCGACTTAATTCTAGAGGTCCAGTAAGTAGTTATTTCTTCTAGCTGACCTGGTTTGGCGAGGTCAATCTTATTGATCACCAAAAGAACGGGTACGCCAGACTCGTTGATTTTCTCGATTACATGCTCAATATCTGCATCAGTTTCATATAAATCAGTGACAAAAAGAATGATGTCGGCGTCTTCCAGAGAGATATTAACGAAGCTCATCATATTCTTCTGAAGCTCGTACTGAGGCTTAAGCATTCCCGGAGTATCCGAAAAAACGATTTGATAATTATCGGAATTTGTCAAGCCGATAATTCGGTGGCGTGTGGTTTGTGCTTTGGAAGTGATGATCGAAAGTCGCTCACCCACAAGGATATTCATCAAGGTGGATTTGCCCACATTTGGTTTTCCTATGATGTTGACGAAGCCTGCCTGATGTTTTGGTGTATCCATGTGTAGAAATTTTTTACAAAGGTACTTGATTTTTAGACACTCCTGACGTTTTTAGTGAATTGGCGAAATAAAATTTGGCTATTAAGTATAATGAGCCAAGGCTAGCTTACAATAGGTCTAATCAATTAATAGACAGATAACTATTCTTGTATTCAATACTATTAAGGGCATACAACCTGGTCTGAAATGATACAATTTAACAGCGGATATTAAAATATTTTTCTAGCCTCTAGTTTGCATTACAAAAATAAAATCCTACTTTTGTATCACAATTAGCCACAAGGGCAGATTTAGATAAGAATAATGAAGCTTTAAGCTTTAAAAATATATCGCGGGATGGAGCAGTTGGTAGCTCGTCGGGCTCATAACCCGAAGGTCACAGGTTCGAGTCCTGTTCCCGCTACTTGGTAACTCCGGACAATGTAAAAATTGTTCGGAGTTTTTTGTTTTTCAGGGGTTTAGCATTATTTCGAATCTATTTGATTCTGTTTAATTCGGATGTTTTTGTCCCCCTTTTTGTCCCCTAATTTGTCCCCCTTTTTGTCCCCCTTCCTTTTTTGGATTTTATTTTTGTTGTTATCTTCATGCATGATCGACATTAAAATATCTGCAGTCTTGAATCCGAAGAAGAAGAAATTCTTGGGAGGAGAACCTATTTATTTGTGCATAAATCGAAAAGGAAGACAATACATCAATCTCAAACTTGAGAAAATTCCTAAAAATGCTTGGTCAGGCAAACCAACCAAATGGGTGAATAGCCAATATCAGTATGCAGAGTTTCACAATCGGGCAATTGCACGTGAAATTCATAGGCTTAAAGTGATTGTCCAGGATTTTTTTATGAGAAATGAATTGCTGACTGCGGAAAAGTTGAAGAATATTTATCTGGTAAAATATCAAGGGAAAAAGTTGAAGGGTGTGAATGGTGTTCATGCTCCTGGTGCTAGTGATAAAGTTTCCGAATTCATTGATTATTCGATCAACTTTGGAGCTACTTCCAAAAAGGTAGCTGGAACAAAGAAAGTATATGTAACTCTGAGAAAACTTATTGAATCTTACAAAAAGACCTCTGTCATGGCAGATGTTGACGAAAACTATGTGTTGGAGTTTGTGGATTTCATGAGAAGTGATCAGACAGAAATCAATTCAGATACCACGTTAGCGAAGTATATAGATCGCTTGAAGGTTATCTATCGAGAATACTGTGACCAGTATGCAATCCCGTTTAGAAAGAGAATTTTTGAAGGAATTGATATAGATTCCAATAAAAGACCTGAAAAGATCATCTATGTGAATGACGAGCAGTATAAGAAGCTGTTAGAGTTGAAATTCGACCGAAAAGAAAGAAGGCTTGAAATCACCAGAGATATTTTCATTTTGCTGTGTAATACCGCTCTCTATTACAATGATTTGATAGCAATTAGTAATGAAAAGGGATTTGACCGTAATTTGCTGAAGGAAAATCCGAACCACCTTGTGCTTCAGGGTGAGCGAAAGAAAAATGGTGAGGAATTCTGGATCCCTTTGAATGACACTGCTAAGAAGATCGTCAAAAAGTATTATGTCGAGGATGATGAAATGATTTTCCCAAAGAGTGTTGCAATATCTGAACAGAAGTTCAACCAGCATTTAAAAGTCCTGGCAGAAATGATTGGCTTTACAGATGTGCTTTCCAATAAAGTAGGAAGAAAGACCTTTGGTACCTGGACTGATCGATTGGGAATGGATGATAATGATATTAGGATGATTTTTGGTCACTCGCCGGGATCGGTTTTAAAAAAGTATTATACTGAACGAAGGACGGTTGAATCCTACAACAGAATTCTTTCTTTCATTCAAAGGTGATTATGCAAAAGAAGAGCAAGCTGGCTATCAAACATTATCATGGCAATGAGCTGGAAAAGATAGGCAAATCTGCCACTGGATTTCCGCTGTACGTCATGGTTCGATACAAGAATGTCAAGACCAAATTTGCTTCTAGAATCGGGATGAAATTTGTAAAGGATCATGATGGTGATCTTAGTACTTTAAATCGAGAAGTATCCAGAATCATTGAGGAGGAAGTTAAGTATATTGAGATGCTTCGGGATTACTTTGAGGATTCTTTGGAAGTAGAATTTACGCCGTCTATGATAGTGAATGAAGCCTATGAAAAGGTCACCTTGGAAAGGGTGGTTGACTATTTTGACTCCATCTTTGAGGATAGAGAGATAAAGGAAATCCTTTGGAGTATCAATCAGGATTTAGCTGAGTTGTATGAAGTGGCTGGACCAGTTCGGTTCTTGTCTGCTTTACGTCATCTGGATACGGAGCTTTTTAGTAGGATTATGAATGTTCCTGCCATCAAGGAAGTCTTTGATTATTATTTGGAGTACAAGTCTCTTAATTGGCCTGAAGTAACTAGGTTGCAATTAAGGATGACAGATGAGGAGGGAGAAGGAGTTTCTTCTAAATTAAAAAAATGGCTGAATGAGAAATTTGATGCAGAAATGCGCCATTATATTGAGCTCAAGCCAATCTCGTTTGGATTAGGTTAAATTTATTTAGGTATGAGATTTTACTTCTGAAGAAATATGTGGAAGATAGCTTTTTGCAATCTGATTTTTATAGGTGGATTAGCTTTTCTCTTAAGTCTGGAATGTTTTGCCCAGTCTTCTAGCTCAGACGAAATATTTGATAAGTATAGTCTGGCTAAAAATGAATTCGAAAAGTTTGAGAAGCAACATGGGCATTTTTTAAGAACAAGAAATACCAATATGCATTATTTGACTTGGGGAAATGACGAGGATATGCCTGTCATTTGGATTCATGGAAGTTTTACCAATTCTTATGAAATCAAGGATTTAGCTGATAAGATAACCGCACAAGGATACTATCTTATAGCAATAGACTATTATGGTCATGGATTGACGCCTATTCCACATCATGAAGTTTCTCACTATCATGTGGCTGATGATATTTTGGATTTGATGGACCATTTACAGTTAAAAAATGCGGTCATTGGAGGTTGGTCAAGAGGTGGGTATATCGCTTCAGCTTTTTATGATTCCTATCCAGATAGGGTCAAAGCACTGATTTTGGAAGATGGTGGATCTGTAGCAGCTAACACTTTTTATCAATCCCTTGAAGACGAAGAATTGAATGTTTTAGTCGATAACCTGTTTAAAGATCGCGTAGCTTATAAACGATTGGAGACTGAATTTGAGGTATATAGAGAGTATCAAGATCCTGAAGACAGCGGATTACAGTTTGAATTATTGGCTTGGATTAATCAAGATAAAGATAGCCTTTGGACTATTGGTTCTGGAGTTGAGAAGTTGTTCCACATGGCCTCAAGTGAACAGTTTTTAATGAATATTCGAAAGCCTTCTCAAATTCCATTATTTGCTAGGTCTATGGTTATGATTGAGCCGTTAATTTTATTTAGGAATTTGAAAGTGCCAATGTTGATTTTAGATCCAGTTAGCGAAGATGATTTATTTCCTTTTCAACTTGAAAATGAGCTGTTGAAAAACTTGCATCCAGATTTAATAACCCACAAAATTTACAGAGATACTGAGCATAATATTCACTACGAAAGGCCTGAAGAATTTCTAAAGGATATTTTGGGCTTTTTAAGTGCCATTGAGTGAAGTCAAGATTTAAGACTATGGAATAGAGGGAATGCCTTAATCTCTGATTAAAATTTGTAACAGTAATTCTTTTTGCTAAATAAATCGGACACGAGTGACCGATTTTATATTTTTTGCCTATATTTGAGTAAATCAAACTCAAAACAAGATGAATCAAGACACTTTTATTCCGTTTTCAGCTGTTAGCCAAAAATGGCTTGAAGAAAAGTTTAACAAGCTGGAAGAGAAAATCGCAAACATGAGTTCGGGGGACTCCGACAAGTCCATCAAAAATGAATGGCTTTCGCTTCAAGAATTCATGGAGGCTACAGGTGTGAAATCCCATTACTCCATTTCCAAAATGGAGTCCGTTTCTGAATCTAGGGGAGAGGAATTCCGCTCCATGTTCAGAGGTAAAAGACGCTTTATCCACCAGAGAGAGGTGGAAAGATTTTACGCTGGAGAGTTTGAAAATTAAAAAGGAAAGGACGGCCATCCTTTCCTTTTATTGAAAAAGCCAGTGGGCAGTTCCAAGTTGTCTTTTAACCTTCTGTAATTAAAAGTGTGTACTAAATTGGTAAAACTTTCAATCAAAGTCAACTTAGGCAAGACTGATCTCCCAACTTTTTCATCTCTCTCCATTCAGCACCAATCCTTGGTGATCAACTGATCTAATCAATTTATTCTTAAACAATTAATTGCAGCATTGGGAAATAATGTTGCCTGGAATATTAATGCCAAAAAGTATGACCTTATTAAATCAAGAATCTAATTCTAATGCACCCAGAAATGGTGAATTTTTAACCATCAAATCCGCTAACCAGTGGATCGATGAAGCCAAAAGCAAACCAATCCCCAAAAAGATATTTGGCCCATTTTGGTATGAAGAAGAGCTTTGTATCCTCTTTGCCGATACAAATCAGGGTAAATCTCTGCTAGCTGTTCAAATCATTGATAGTGTGACAAAGGGAATTTCGACGCTAGACCTGGAAATGGAGCTTCCTGAATCCAAGGTGATTTACTTTGACCTTGAATTGACAGCCAAGCAATTTGAAATGCGATATGCTCAACACGATAAGGATAAAGAAATCTTGTTTGACCATTTCGAATTCAGTGAACAATTTTTAAGAGCTGAAATCAATCCTTATGGTTATGATGTATCGGTAGATGATTACGAATCCTTCCTCTTTCGTGAGATTGAAAGCCAAACCACTGAGTCCGGAGCAAAGATCCTGGTGATCGATAATCTGTCCTGTGTCATTTCTGACAACGAGAAAGCAAAAAATACTACTCCATTTCTCATTCGGCTTAATAATCTAAAGAAGATGTATGGATGGTCGATCTTGTTAATTGCCCATACTCCCAAGAGGAATTTATTTGCTCCCATCAGTAGGAATGACATTCAGGGGAGTAAGAGCTTTATCAATCTTATCGATTCCTGCTTCGCAGTAGGGGAGAGTCAAAAAGATCCTTCGATTAAATATCTGAAACAGATTAAAGTCCGGTACGGGGCATTTCAATTTCCTTCAGAGAATGTAGTGGTATGCAAAATCGGTAAAGAGTCTAATTTCAGCTCCTTCAAATTTTTAGAATATGGAAAAGAGTCAGAGCATCTCAAGCACTTCGATGCAGCTGATAAAGCCCTGGTAAAGAATAAAGCTTTTGAACTGAAAAAGAGTGGCTATTCGAATGTGAAAATCGCCCTGGAATTAGGTGTGTCAGAAGGTGCGGTGCGAAAGTGGCTTAAACAGACTGAGTTCGAGGAATAGTCAGATTCGAACGAATCGTACTGTACGAGGGGTACGAGGTGTACGAACCGTACGAATTTTTATACCTCTTACCCTTCTTTTTCTTTTTGATGTATTTCTATCAAATGTCAGCAAAAGAGAAAAATAGCTACTGATTTCAAGTGGCTGTAAATCAACTGTCTTTTTTAATTAGTGAAAACACTTTAACACAAAACCAACCATGAATTATACTGATTTAAAACATGAAGCGAGTCGAATCAAAAGGGACTTCTCTATAATAGATTATTTCCAGGGCTTAGTGAGTGTTGGAGCACTGAAATATGAAGGTATGCAAGGGAAGGAGCATTTCTTTGGGTTTCTCTCACAGCGGACTGGTTCCATCGCAGTGGATCATAGAACCAATGTGTGGTATGACCATGCTGCAGGAAGAGGAGGGGATGTTTTAGAAGCTGTCCAGGTTTTCGAAAATAAAACCTTTGCCCAGTCAGTTGAGCAACTTTCTGATTTTCCAACAGAGAGAACCGTGATACCAACGAATAAGCCAAAGGCCGCACCGAAGATTAAGATTGAAAGTGTAAAGAGGGTTTCTCATCCGGCTTTGGTGAATTATATACGAACCAGGGGGCTAGAGCCTAATGAGATTTCGGATTTCGCTAAGGAAGTACATTGGGGAAATAAAGGGAGGAAGTACTTCGCTGTTGGTTTTCCCAATGAATCTGGTGGATGGGTGCTTAGATCTTCCATTTTCAAAGTGAATATTCTAGGAGGAGGTATTTCTATACAAATCCTTGGAACTCCTAATAGGATAAAAATCTTCGAAGGCTGGTTTGACTTTCTGAGTTATCTGAAGTTGTCTGGAGCAACTGATTTCAAAGCTATTATTTTAAACAGTACTGCCAATTTGAAATTAAGTCTGATCCTGGATGTTTTGGTAGAGTGTGAAGTGGTGGACCTTTACTTGGATGACGATGCCACCGGTGAAAAGTACACGAACTTTTTTATGAAAGCTGCCCAACTGTATCATTATTGTCGAAGGAATTCTATTTCTACTGATTGGGACTTGAAGATGCTAAAAGGTAGCCGAAATAAATTTGAAAAGCTGATATCAACTCTTAAAATCAGCTCAAGAGATGTTGAAGGAATATGGAGATTTCAAACAGAAGTCACCGATCAAAGGTATCGATATAAGGGGTTTGAGGATTTGAATGATTTTTTAAAGGGTAGTATCATATAAAATCAGTGGCATTTAAAGAAGCGAAACATCCAATTTTCCGGGTTTTATACATAAAATTACCCTGTACAGGGTATTTTTTTTGTTTGGATTAATCCTTTTCTTGACGGTGCCATTTATCTAAAATGTCTTTTTAAGGCAGAAATGAGATAAGTATGAATGTCAAATAAATGGGGAATATCACCAATTACTTAAGGATATCTACCCTAATTGGGGAAATACAATCGTTAGGTACAATTAGAATAATATGAAATGGTTTACAGAGCCTTCAGGTAAGTTTGTAATAAAAGTACCAACAGAATGGAGATATGCCAACGTTGGAGCTGGCTATGAAGAAAAATCACCATTTAGTTTTCAGCCATATAATAACCCTGATTGGTCATTTCAAATCAGTTGTTATTCCAAAGAGGAAAAGCCCTTAAACCCGAATGTCGAAATTCAAAAATACAACACATCAGAACTCGATTTTAAGGAGTTCAGAATGGACGATGATGGATTTAATATGCGCATCTGGGGAGCAACCGTAGAAGACCATACATTGATGGCAAAGTATATCTACGATTCTGCCAAGGAATTTGATAAAGAAATTCTCAAAGAACTTGAAAGAGTCAAAAATGCTTTATCAACCATTCAACTTTTAAGTCCAGATAAGAGAAAATTGGCATTTGACCTTGATAAGTATGAAAAATTCATGGCTTCTTTAGCTGCCTCATTCGACATAAAAAATACCGCACTAGAAAACGAATCTATGATTGAATTTTCAATTGTAGTTGCCAACCAGATAGATGCTTATCTGAGACTTTCAATAGTTATGAGAGAACAGTTGGATGATTCTACGGATGAAATGGACATTAAATACTTTTATCAATCTCCAACGGACAGACCAATAATGGAAAGAAAAGTCTATTCGTTGGCAAAGGAGAGGAGAATATTAAATGACGAAATTTTCAAAGAACTCGAGTCTCTATATCTTGAAAGGAACAAAATGGTTCATAGATATATAATCTCTGAATTTAAGACGAACCAACTTTTTGAAATTGCATATAGATACGAATCTGCTTGTGAAAAGGTGAGACTCATTATGAGAGACATTGAAGATGAGCAATTTGAGAAAAGTATTGGGATTTATGGAAATGGTCAGCACCCACTTGCAGAGCCAACGGATGAAGCTTTAAAACTTCTACATGCTCAAGTGAATGACAAGCATCTATTAGAGAAATTTGAAAGAAAAATAAAAAGTGCCTAACAAAACCTAAACAGCATTAAAACGCAGTTTAGCCAAACCTTTGTGTTTCATGCGAAAAAGAGCCCCAACACAAATAGCACCTATGGTTTTTTGCCAAATACAATGTCAGGTCCTGAAAACTAAAAGAGCTATTTTTTAGCAAACGCTAGGTAAAATAATAAAATGACTAAACAGATAGAACTAATAGGAAACCATCCGAAAGAAGACCACCCTTTTGGATCTTGGTTGGATGCAAATGATATACCTGCTACGGCAACCAAATGCCATAGAGAATTAACCGAGAAAAATGAAGAAGAAAATGAAGATTTAATTTTATGGATGGCAAATACATTAGTAAAACATCATTATTCAACATTTCGGTTAGAACAACTCAAGAAAAAATACAAAGAGTTAGGTTTTGAAAAATATGCAGAACAATATAGAAAACTGCCAATAGTAGATAAGGTAAAGAAAGGAAACGCAACAGAAATACTACTAACTGAATATATCCAAAGCACGTTAAATCGTGAACTAATTAAAGTTTTTAAACTAAAGTATAATCCTAATGTGGATCAAGCTATTAAAGGTGATGACACTTTGATGGTTGACTTATTTGAATCTGAAGGTGGCAATGATTTGAAAATTTATCTAGGAGAATCAAAATTTAGAAAAAAACCTTCAAGACAGGTCGTTAATGATGTTTCTGCTTCATTAGAAAAAGAGAAAATGCCTCTTTCATATTCTTTCTTAGTTGAAGAAATTGCTAAGAGTGATGTTGAACTAGCCTTAAAACTTGATGATTTTATTGTACAAGATATAAAAGACAAGGGACAATTAATTTACACAGGACTTTTATTTAGTAATAAGGATACTTCTAGGTTCGTAGAGAGCAATTTAAATAATGATAATCCTGAATTAATTTTTATTTCAATTGGTATTAAAAATCCTGAAAACTTTATAAATCTGGTTTTTGAGAAGGCAAACCAACTAATTGCTAATCCTTCAGCATTATGACGATTGATCAAATTCAAAAAAAATTAGATAGGATTGAAAAAGATTCAACACTTCAAAATTTAATTGCTCAAGCGAACGCAAGATATATCTTATACAACACTTCGGAAAAGGTTGAGAATTTCCCAAAATACACCATTAAAGATGATAAATTAAATCTTTTAGCATTCCACTATTTAAATATTGGTTGTAGATTTATTGAAAAAGAGAATTTAAAAGATGGTCTTTACCCTTTAGAAAAAGGAGCCTCCATATTAGAAAATGTTCACGGTTCACCAGAAGTAAGAACCAAATTAGGTAATTACTATGGGCTTATTTCTGCTCTATCTTATTACGTCTGTTTTCAATATTCCAAAGCATTCATTCTTATTAAGAAGGTTGAAAATGACACTATTATTTCAAAAATAGTTTCTTTATTTCTCGCACGTAATTATCATCAAATCATAGAAATAATTAATAACATGATGGTTGATGAAAATTATTTGGATGAGAATTTATCTCAAAATGAAAATGAATTAGAGTCTAGTAAATACATCTATGAAATAACTATTTCAAAATCCCTAAACAATTTTATCAAATACTTCTATACAGGCGATAAACGTCTTTTGGAATTGGCTAAATCAAACCTTACAACTTTAAAAGAGATAGCTGAAATCAAAAACGAACCAGATGTTTGGTGGATTATTAGGTTATTGATAATAATAACAGATGGTATTTCAGAAGCCTCTTTATGGAACTCACTTGAAAGACATTTTGAGATAAGTTCTGGACTTGCTCGTGATTACATTCAGTCATTAACATACAAAAAGTACGGGGGAATTTATGAGTTATTCATTACTCAACGCAAGTCATTACCAAAAGTACTAAATGAGGAAAACACAGGGTGTGTAGTAAGTATTCCCACAAGTAGTGGAAAGACAAGAATTGCAGAAATTGCCATATTAGACTGTATTACAAAAAACGAAGAAGGCAAAGTCTTATATATTGCTCCTTTTAAGTCATTGGCTTACGAAATTGAAAACTCTTTGGACGAAATATTTCATAATATCGGAGTTTCCGTATCGCATTTATATGGTGGCAGCTTATTCAGCAAACTAGATGAGAAATTAATAGATGAATCTGATGTAATTATAGCAACTCCTGAAAAAGCAAAAGCAATGCTGAGAGGAAATAATGAAATCCTGAATCAAATAAAGCTTGTGGTTATTGATGAAGGTCATTTATTAGGGGCTGATAAAAGACTAATTGTAAATGAGATTTTCTACGAAGAACTAAGATATTTTATTAAACAAAATAATGGACGGTTCTTAATATTATCAGCAGTTTTACCAAATGCTGAAGATTTAGCAGAATGGCTCACCAACTCACACGACAGCGTATTTAGAGAAAATTGGAGACCCTCAGATGAGAGGCTAGGTATTCTTCAGTGGAATGGTAGCTCAGTTGATCTTAATTGGAGAAGTACGGATACAGAGAGAAATTCTTTTAACCCAAGATTTGTAATAAGTGAAGAGCAACCTTTAAAACCAAGGCAGAGAAAAGTAAGGTTTTTTCCTGAAAACAAAAATCAAGCTATAGCAAGCACAGCTTATAAGCTAAGAACCTTCGGGCCTGTCTTAATTTTTGTTGGGTTGAAAGCATCTGTTTTTGTAATGGCAAGAGAATATGACAAATGCCTTTCAGATGAAAGTGAATTTATTTTTAAAAATCATAATGATTGGAAAGCATTTGAATTGGCATGTATTGAGTCTTATGGAGAAGAATCTGAATGGCTGTATTTTGCAAGAAAAGGCATCCTATGTCATAACAGTGATCTTTTGTCTGATGTTAGATTGCCACTTGAGCGACTAATGAGTAGAGAAAAACCTAGAGTTATAATTGCTACATCCACTTTGGGTCAAGGTGTTAATTTGGGCATTTCAACAGTAATATTTTCAACTTTATATCAAGCAGGTGACCTTATTACATCAAGAGATTTTTGGAACATTGCTGGCAGGGCAGGTCGAGCATTTATAGATCACGAAGGCAAAATTTTGGTAACTCTAGATACAGTAGGTAAAACGAATAGAACAATTTCAAAAGAACTAAATTTGATATCTAGTTACTTTGATAAAGCAAAAATTGACAAGGCTCAAAGTGGCTGCTTGGAGTTAATTAAAATTTTGAAATCGGTTGCAACCTCTAATGATATTTCGTTCGAAAATCTAATTGAACTGATAGCAGATAATAGAATATCGGAAATTCATGAAAATACTGAAGCAATAAATAATGCTCTGGATTGGATTGATGATGGATTGCTCTCTTTACACAATATAAACAGTACCGATAATAACTTCGACTGGACTGATGACTATTTTAGAAGTTCATTGGCTTTTATTCAAGCCGAACAAACTGAGGGAATTACTGGTAATGAAGTAATTCAATTTTTAAAAGCCAGAACAAAGGGAATTATTACCAAAGTAGGTGATGACAGGGAAAAATGGAATTCAATAATCAAATCTGGAATACCACTAAATAGCGACCTTCAAATTGAGGATAAATTAGACTTGTTGATATATATTATTCGAGAATATCTATCAAATGAAATAAACATTGACACAAAAATTAAGCTACTAAAAGATATTGAAGACGAAATCAATGAAATCAATGTTTTGTCTAATGAATTGATTGAAAGTACAAATCGAGCTGAAATAAGAGAAAGATGGTTAAAGGCAATTCCTTTGGCAGAAATTGCTTCACTAGACCATGCAACAAGTATTGTTACAAAATATTATTCTTATAGTCTTCCCTGGGTTTTAAATGGTATCTCAAAAAAATTGAAGAACAGAGAGCTTGTTGAAGAGGCAGAAACTATAGAGGAATTATCCATTTTAGCTGAACTTGGTTTACCAAATTTAGTAAGTGTGAAGATTTATCAATCAGGCGTTAGATCAAGATCCTCCGCTTATGAAATTAGTGGGTTGTATGATGAAGAATTATGGGATAAAAGCATCAAATTCTACAAGAATGATTTAATTAAAAATATTGAAGAATATCAACCTTCATTATCCCCAGAAGCTCACCAATGGCTGGTATTATTATCTAAATTCTCTAAGAGAGAAACAACCGTTTTAAAACCAATATCCAATTTTACATTTGGTGACCAGCATAATTATACTAAGAGGCTAGTTGCCAAAATAATTAATGGTAAACAATATTTAATAAGCCTTGACTTTAAAATAATTGAAGATGTTAGCGAATCGGATATCGATTTCTCCTCAGTTAATGATACGATTGGAGTTTATTTTGATTTTGACGAAGAAGATGAGGTATGGAAAATGACTAATCTAAATCCATATTTAACATTTAAGGAATGAGCCAGATACTAAAATCCATACACATTGCCAATTCGCTGAAGGCAGGCGCACAAGCGAAAGATTGTCAAAGAGTATGTCTAAGCCAAAGGATAGAAATGAAAAAATAAAGCACGAAAACACAACAAGGTGTGCATACCCTGCGGGATACGCACCATACACAAACCGCCGGCAACAAATTAAAAAAAACGAACAAATGAAAATATCCAAAATAAAAATTGAAAATTTTAGGTCAATTAAATCGACTGAGTTCAAAACGGATAATTTCAATATTGTCGTTGGCCAAAACAACTGTGGAAAAACTAATTTCTTTGAAGCTGTTGAATTCTTTTTTAATGGAGCAGGTCGTGGCGGACTTTCTAATGATTTAAAGTTTAAGCGGCAGTCTGACCTTGAAATTTTGGTTGAGATAGAATTTTCAGGAGCACAGAATGGAGCGGACAAAATGAGACACGAAGGAAACAAAACCAAAATACTTAATGTCTTGGGAGAATCGGATTTTGTTACAATTTCTCGCAACAGCACAACTCCTAATAAAAGAAAAGTATTTGTTAACGGAGCAGAAGTAAATCCAGGAACCGGGTTTGATGCAGCGCTAAATGATTTTTTACCAAAATTCGAGTATATCAATACCAAACAATATTATGATTCAGTTGCAAAATATGGCAAGACTACACCAATAGGTATAATGCTTTCGGGTGTTTTATCTGCAATTCTGGAATCCAATCAACAATACCAAGATTTTCAAAATAAATTCAAAGAATTATTTGAAGGAGATGATTCAGAAATAAAAACTCAATTTGATTTAATAGGTGGAAAAGTTAAAGTCAATTTAGAAAAGCAATTTCCAGATACCAGTAAAGTGAATTTTGAAGTTACAGCACCAGTTTTTGATGATCTTCTAAAAAACTTCGAAACTACTGTTGACGATGGTATCGAAACATCCGCAGAAGAAAAAGGAGATGGAATGCAAAGAGCTTTAATGCTCGCAATTATTCAAACATTTGCAGAGTTCCGAAAAGAGAGCGAAGATGAAGGAAAGTCATTCCTATTTTTCATTGACGAAGCGGAATTGCACTTGCACCCAACAGCACAAAGAAATTTAAAGAACGTTCTTCACGAGCTTTCTGAATCGACAGACCAAGTTTTTATCAATACCCATTCGTCAGTTTTTGTAGCGGATAATTATCCCAATCAAAAAATATTTAAAGCTGAGAAAAATGAAGGGGCGACAGAAATAGAGCCAACAGACGACCTATCTAAACCATATATAGTATTTGAACTACTCGGGGGTAGTCCTTCAGATTTATTACTTCCAAGGAACTTTTTAATTGTGGAAGGATTAAGTGAGTTTGAATTCTTAACAAGAGTTATACGAAGATTTTATTCAGACAGACCTAAAATTCAAATAATCAAAGCAAACGGTGATATTGACCAAGCTGAAAGAACAATTAATGCTATCGAAAAAGCTTTTACACCGCTAAATACAAGCATTTACAATACCAAGCAGGTTATATTAATTGACACACCTAGTGCTCAAACTCAAGGTGGTGTAACAGACTTTTTACAACGAAACCCTGAATTAAACCGCAACAATCAATTTTTCCAGATTCCACATAGAGATTTAGAACAATATTATCCCAACCAAGTAGATGCTACATACGGTAATTGGAAAAAAACACAAGCTGAACTTGATGCAGTTAATGAAACAGATAAAAAGACTTTTACGGGAAAGAAAAAAAGACAACTCGCTAAACATGTTGGAGATAACATAAGTCAAGCCCAATTTGAAAATGAGATGCCAATCGTCTTTGAAACATTACGGAGAGTATGGGAATTAGCATATTAAAAGAAAAGCCAGTTGCTACCAATGTAACATGACTTTCAGAAAGGGTTGTTCATTTAACCAACTTTGGTTTCGGTGGACAGTTTATTGCTTCTAAAGCCCTACTTTTCTTAACCGAGACGTTATCTTAAATACTGATCCAGTTATCCCTTTCCAAACCTTTCCTCAAGCGTAGCTATCATCTTGAGTTTTGAATCTAGGAGGTCACGGTAAAGCTTGTTTTCAGCGTTGAGTCGGTCGATTTCTAATTTTAGGTTTTCGATCTGTTTTTGGTCATCAGCAAATCTTTCTGGACTCCATTTCTCATTTGGGATGATGGTGTCTATCATTTCTCCTTCACCGCTTTCCAGCCAGGCCAAGTTCACCTGGTGCACCTGCTTCAGCATGATTTTTATTTTGCCGGAGACATTGTTCTTGCCTCTTTCTATATCTGAATATCCAGCCTGTGTCAATCCTATGGATGTCCCAAAATCCACTTGGGTCATACCTAAAAATTTCCGGATGATTTTTAATCGCTGATTTTCAGTCACTAGTAGTCAGTTTTCACTTTTTTTAAAGCTATATAATTTTCAAAAATATCGCAAAACCATATATTTGTATATGTAGATATATTCACACGGAATAGTCAAGTCTGCATCTACAAATTATCCAATTTCTGTGATTTATCATGATCAGAATCCATTTGAAATTGGAGAAAAGAACAGGTTTTCTTCCTTCCCGCCAGTTTTCTAAATGGCATTATTTGACAAATATATGCTTATAAGTGTATTTCAAAACTGTTCTACTGTATTTCTGGGATTTGGTATATGCGTATATACAGATATATATCCAGATATAGGAATATCTAGATATATCATGAAGTAAGAGCAAATCTTCTAGTCTTCAAGGTTAAGAGTTAGAATTTAATTTTAAACTTTTATGGTTTTGCGATACGGTGACAGCTTTTGAACCGTTGAATAGTGAACGGTTTTTTGTAGAAATGAGGGGGTATAGCATCCTTTGCGTGTGCCTTGCAAGTTGTGTATTTGTGACACAAATTCTGACGAATTTTTCTCCCAAACACGCACTTGCCCTTTTAGAGATTCCTAGCAGAATCATCCAAAATGGAGGGATTTCACCTCGCAACTCGGTTAAATTTTAAGAGACTAAAACATGAGAAAATTCTTAGAAGCAGATAGGGCAAAAGTCATTCAAGTGTTAGTGGATTCCTTTGAGGGGAATAAATCTGTTGACTTTGTGGTAGGGAATTCATCAAAAGGAAGAGAAGTCTTAATGGAATATAGCTTGGAGAACTGTCTAAGAAATGGAGAAGTCTTCATATCGGATTCTGGAAAATCCTGTGTACTGATCAAATATTCTACCCAAAAGCAAAAGCCATTGAGCTTATGGCTTTGGGATTTGAAGCTTGCTCTGAAAGGCATAGGAATTCCCAAGATTCCAAAAGTTCTGAAGAGAGAATCAAGCATAGAAACTGCTCAGCCGAAAGAGCCATTTCTATACCTGTGGTTCATTGGTGTCGAGCCGGAAAGCCAGGGAAAAGGAGAGGGGTCTAGCCTTATGAATTCAGTGCTGGACATTGCAAAGCGTAAGAATCTTCCTGTCTGCTTGGAGACTTCCACAGCACGTAATTTCAAATGGTATGAAAGCTTTGGATTCTCAGTATATAGATCATCCAATGAATTTGGATTCCCATTTTATTTCTACAGAAAGGATATGCCATGACAATTTTTGGAACTGAAATGCATCTGGTAACATTTATTTTTGTCGTTTGCGAGTTGCTTTTTTTTGTCTCACAGTTGGTCCTATACCTGCAAAAACCTTCTGAGGAGAATAGAAAGTATTATCTGATACTCTTAGCCCTGTTGATCATTTATAACATCGCAGGAGGGCTGTTTCCGGATCCTGATCTTGCCCTTTCTCTCAAGCTACAGATCAATTTGGCCTATGGTGCTGGTTTTGCAATGGGTGCATATTTCCCATTCTATTTCTACAAGGTTTTTGATTTAGAGGATTTAAGGTGGGATGCAAGAATCGGTATTTGGCTTTTTCTTTTTGCTCCCTTCTTTCTGTTCTTTTGTGTCGGACTTACTTTATTAGATGACCTGCCTACTATCCTTTGGTATGGATTGGCTATTCCTTTGGGCTATGCCATCTATTTGGTCATTAGGATTTTCCTGAGTATTCGAAAAAAATTCAAAGGGTATCAACATTCTTTAGATGCTATTCTGACTTATTCGGCAGCTCTTCCGTGGGTATTGCTACCACTTTTCAGCTATGTGGATGCTAGCCAGTTAGTCGAAGTATTGTGTACCAATGGAGGTTTCATATTCATTACTTTTCTGTTCATCCGAAAGATGATTTATGAAAACAGAAAGGTCTTCGAAAAGCTGGATGATATTGACCTAAAGCAGCACATAGATTCTACCACTTTTTTCTCCCAAAGGTGTTCTGAATTAGGATTGACTAAAAGGGAGTGTGAAGTTGCAGAGCAAGTCTCGCAAGGTCTGACCAGTAAAGAGATCGCTGATGTACTTTGTATCTCTGAAAGAACGGTCAACAAGCACCTTCAGACGATTTACAAAAAATCTGAGAGTAAAAACCGGGTGGAACTGATCAACTCTCTAAACTCCTATTCATAATTCAAATTTTTGGGTGTAAAGCCGCCCTCTAGGCATATATGCGTATATATATTTCTATATACGCATATATGCCTATTTGTCATTTTTGCGCATTTCTAGGTATTTTTTTTCACCGCACAATTCCAATTCTTTACTCCTGCTAACACGCAGCCATGGAAGAGAAAAGAGAGAATCTTTCTTGGGTTTCTGTCAGGTTAAAACCGGAGATCTATACCCAATTAAAAGAGGAAAGTCAGTCACTAAAGATGTCTTTGAGTCAATTGATCAGGATGAAGCTGAGCAGTGAAGAAACCAAAATCATTGACCTCAGTGGGCTTTTGAATTCCATTGAAAAACTGGTCTCTGAACAGGCTCGGGTGAATAATAATATCAACCAATTGGCTAAACATGCAAATACCTATAGGGACAAAATTTCTCCCTCGGTTTTTAAGGATCATACTATGCTAATGTCAAAACATATCGAGCATCGAGATTTTATGAATAAGCTTTTGAAACAAATCTATAAGGTAATCAGATGAGGGCTAAAATTCTTTCAAGTACTAGCAGCTTCAAGGGCGTGACCTACAACACCAACAAAACCCAAAATGAAAAAGGGGAACTGATGAGGTTGCGCAATTTTGGGTATCTCCAGGACACCAAAGAAATAGGTCCTAATGAGGTGAAGAACTTTCTGATTGCTCATTCCAATCGAAATTCCATAGTCAGGGACAAGCAGTTTCATGCGATGATCAGCTGCAAGGAGAGAGAATATACAAAAGAGGAGCTGACTGATATTGCACATGAGTGGGTAGATAAAATGGGGTATGGAAAAAATCCATTTTTGATTGTTTTCCATAAGGATACGGCCAATAACCATGTCCATATAGTGTCCTCAAGAATTGATAAGGAAGGCAGGAAGATCAACGATTCTTTTGAAAGAATAAGAGCACAGGAAGCGATCAATGAGATCATGAGATTGAATCCGAAGCAGGAGGCCAATAAAGCTTCTGATACGCTTCGGGAATTCAGTTTCAGTACTAAGGCTCAGGGAATGTTGCTATTGGAGAATCTTGGATACAAGCTCAAAGAAAAGGATCAACAACTAATTTTGATCAAGTACGGATCAGTCCAGGGACGAATCCCTATTTCTGAGATCAATCAAAATCTCCAATCCTATGAACTGGATAATACTAGAGCTAATCAGCTAAAAGCAATTCTGGATAAGTATTCGAGAATCTACAAAACTGACCCAACCCCACTATTTGAACCGAAATACAGGAGTAAATCAAATAAGCATATCGGGTACCGCTCAGATTTAGGGGATTTCCTCTCGGCCAAGTTTGGAGTTCAATTGATTTTTCATGGAAAGGATGCAAAGACACCTTACGGCTTTTCTCTTATAGACAGCTCCAATAAGAATGTGTTCAAAGGAAGTGAGGTATTTCCAATCAAGCGCTTGCTTGAAGCTGAAGGTAAGCAACAACCTTATCATACGGACAAGTCCAAGACCATTGATTTCATTGGAGGTAAAGTTAAGCTAAGATCAGCATTCAACGACTTTTCAACTATCCGGCAAGGATTAGAACATCATTCATTAAGGTTTGAGCTAAGAGAAGGGTGGACTTACCTGAGGACCTCACAAGGAGCTGTTTCCACCAAGGATATTTTACAGCCAAATCAACAGCAAGCTTTGGAAGATTATTTAGACCTATCCGAAGAGCATTCTTTAGGACAAGACCAGGACGAATTCGACTTGATACCCATACTACATGCAGCCAATGACGAAGATGATGAGGCTATCCATGGAAGGAAAAGAAGGAAAAAACGCAGAGGAGACAATGAAATTACCAGATAAAAAAATAACCATGATCATTCTATTTGCCAATCAGAAAGGAGGCGTCGGTAAAAGTACGTTGGCGGTACTCTTTTCCAATTTTTCAGTCCAAAAGAAGAATAGGAAGGTGAAAGTCGTCGATATGGATTTTCAGCAGTCACTTTATAACAAGCACCTTAATTCGGATTTGTTGGAAAATGAGAAGCTATACGAGGTGGAGCTTTCTAAGATTTCTGGATTCAGGAACATCCGCAAGGAAGCAGCCCAAGTGCCAAATCTACTTACTGTAATTGACCTTGCAGGAACTATGGCAGACGACAATCTGGTCCAGGTTTTTAAAGATTCAGGGTTGATCATATGTCCCTTTTGTTACGATGAATACAGCGTGACAAGCACTTTTGAATTTTGCTATGTGGTCAAAAAGATAAACCCGGAGAGCAAAATTATTTTGATCCCAAACCGAGTGAAAACTTCCGTGAAATATGAAACGCTGGACAGTGTAAATCAGGCACTCAGCAAGTTTGGAGAATTGACCTCGCCGGTTTCTGATAGGATTGATTTTCAAAGAATAACTACTTCCTACTCTCCAAAAACACTGGATCCAATTCTCGACCCAATTTTCAACAAAATATTCAATGACTACATAGACGAATCCTCATGGGAAGTGGAAACTATATAAACAAACTAGTACAAGGAGTTCGTGGCGAAATCCCTACTCCTGGCGAAGAAAAAAAGGCAGAGTCCACCTACAGCGAGAATTTCGGTAGTGAAGAGAGGAATTCAGAAGTGGATGAGCTATTAGAGCGGATTCGGGACTATAAAGTAAACGGAGAAAACCGCAGACTTATCCGGATGGATTCTAAAATAGAGGATGTCTTCAAACATGTGAATTACCTGTTTGGGATCAAGGTCACCTCTCTCGTGAATTATGTATGCTGGGATTTTCTAGAAAACAATCCTGAACTGGTCAACGAAATTAAAAAATCACTAAACCAACTAAAGCTATGAATTGGACAGATTTCTTTCTATACCTAGCCCTTTTCTATGTAGTGTACTATGCGGTCAACGTCGTCATTGATGTGTTAAGGACACCGCATCGTGCCAAATCTCAGGAAAGGCCTTCTTATGCATTCCAGTCAGATCTATCAGAATTTGACGAAAAGCCAATGGTCGTTGAGGAGGAAGATTTAGTAAACAAATCAACTCCAAAACCTGAAAAAGCTGCTTCAACTAACACAGAGGGACAAGAGGAGAAAATGGAATTCAAGGAGACAAATCCAATCAAGTCAACGGGCGGAGTGACCAATTTAGATTCCCTTTTTGCTCTGGCCAAAGAGAACACAATCGAAATGAAAAAGAAAGTAGTGTTCTCATGAAGGCAAGTCATTTTCTTCTGTGCTCCCTGTTAATTCTCTCCTTGACTAGCATGGAAATGTTGGCGCAGACTCCTCCAGGAGTGGAAGAATTCCAAGAGGTAGAATCAGATATGGAATCTTTTTACGTCGCATTGTCAAGACTATCTCTTGTTTCCGGTGCCATCTCAGGATTGCTTGGAGGCCTGCGGGTTTACAACAATTGGCAGATGGGACGTCATCATATTGATGTCCAGGTGATCAGCTGGTTTGGAGCATGCTTGTTTCTCGCAACTATCGGCTTTTTTCTTAGCGGACTTTACGGAGTTCCACTTACCTAAAACTTTACAACCAATTCAAAATAGTCCATGAAATATTTTCTTACTAAAACCATAAAAATCATGTTCAACAGAACCACAAAAAAGATCTCAAGTGCCTTAGCAATGGCCATTGTTTCAATTTCTGCACATGCCCAAGGAGTACAGGGAATTACAGCCGCTGAATCCTCTCTATTGACTTATGTGGATCCCGTCGCAAGTCTTTGCTTGGTGATCGGTGCAGTGGTCGGGATTATAGGAGGTTTCCGAGTATACAGTAAGTGGAATCAAGGCGATCAAGATATCAACAAAGAGTTGATGGGATGGCTGGGTTCCTGCATTTTCCTAGTGCTGGTGAGTGTTGTCATCAAGGCATTTTTCGGTGTCTAATGGCTAAGCAATTTCCAATATATAAGGGGCTTCAAAAGCCCCTTATATATCGTGGATTTCAAGGAAAATTTATCGGATGGGGAATTTCCTCATTGATCATCGGAGTCGTGCTGGGTGGAGTTATCGGGAGTTTGACCAGCATGATCGCAGGTGGTGTAATCACAATTTCAGCAATAGTAATTGGCCTTTTGTTTACTTCTCAGCAACAAAAAAAAGGGCTGCATAGCAAAACAAGGCATGTAGGAGTATTCCAAATCGCAACATCCTTAAAACCTAAAAAATGATATTGAAGAATAAAAGGAATGAATTTAAGTTGCCCTATGCGGGCATTGAAACTGAATTCAAAGGATTCCATCTACTTTTTAATCTAAATGGGGATTTCGGATTGATTCTGAAACTTGAAAACCCTGTAGTCCAATATTCAGCCGATCCTTCCAGGTACGACTTTTTTCACCAGCTATATACGAATGTCATCAAAATATTAGGAGAAGGTCATTTGATCCAAAAGCAGGATGTTTTTTCCACTGAAAGCTATCATGAAGATAATTCAAAGGAGTACCTGCAGCGGAAATATGATGAACATTTTCAGGGTAGAGAATATGTTTCCCACAATACCTATTTGGTCATCACCAAGCGGTCAAAAGGAAGGTATAGTGAAAAATCAGTGAATGATTTTATTCAATCCATCGGAAAGGTAACAGATCTTTTTGAGCGATCAGGGATTAAATCTAATGCTCTGAATAAAACCGAGATTGACCGATATGTGAAAAGGATTCTCAGTATGAATTTCTATCAGGATAGAATTGTCTTGGACAATTTGGTTCCAGTAGAAAACCAAGTGGAAAGTGGCGCCAGGGCATTCCGATCTATTTCGTTGGTTGACACCGATAAGGTAGAGCTTCCCGAAACGATAGCATCACATTCAGAAAGAAGTGACAAGGATAGCCTCAAAGGATTTCCAATTGATAACATGGGTTTTCTATTTGATGTCCCAAATTTCCAGACCATTGTTTACAATCAGGTCATCGAGATCGTAGAGCAAAGACCAACCCAACACAAACTTGAGGTCAAGCGAAAGAGGCATTCGGGAATCCCAGACCCTGCCAATGATATGTGTGTCCAGGACATTAATAGGCTATTGGAGGATGTGACAAGGAACAATCAGCTTTTAGTCAATTGTCATTTCAATGTCTTGGTTTCGGCTCAGAAGGAGCATATTCAGGGCGCTTGCAACTATGTAGAGTCATCCTTATTTCAGCAGGGGATTATTGCCAATAAAAATTCTTACAACCAATTGGAGTTGTTCAGGACTGTCCTTCCATGCAATACAGCTGAACTGAAAGTTTACGATTATTTTTTGACCACTGCAGATGCTGCATTGTGCTTTTTCTTTAAAGAATCACTGAATCAAGATGAAAAAAGTGGTTTTCAGATTCGATTCACCGATAGACAGGGAATCCCCTTGAAAATTGATCCCTCAGATTTGCCCATGCAGACTAATCGGATCAACAATAGAAACAAATTTGTATTGGGGCCTTCCGGGTCGGGCAAATCATTCTTTATGAATGCGCTGGTGGAGCAGTATTGCATGTGGAACAAGCAGCCTGATCCTAAGTGGTTGATGGATGTGGTGATCGTGGATACGGGACATTCCTATTCAGGACTGTGTCAATATTACAATGGCAAATACATTACCTACACCGAAGAAAAGCCCATTACCACCAATCCTTTTGCCATTGCTGAAGAGGAATACAACATCGAGAAAAAAGACTATCTCCTGACGCTTGTTTCACTTCTATGGAAGACAGCTGAAGGTACCGTTTCACAGGTGGAAGCCGATGTGATCTCGTACACCATTTCAGCTTATTATTCTTCATTTTTCTCTGATAAAGGCAAAATTGATCGGCTTTGCTTCAATAGCTTTTATGACTTTGCCCTAGAGACAATTCCGGAAATTATGGAGCGTGAGCGAATCACATTTGAACTGGATGAATTCCGATTTGTGCTCAAAAAATTCTATCAAGGTGGAGAGTTTGAAAATCTGCTAAACGAAGAGGTTGACCAATCCTTATTCACCGAATCATTTGTGGTTTTTGAAATTGACAGTATCAAGGAGCATAAGGTTCTTTTTCCAATTGTGACGCTCATCATCATGGATGTATTTATCCAGAAAATGAGATTTCGTTCAAAATACCGAAAAGCCCTGATCATTGAGGAGGCATGGAAAGCCATCGCTTCTCCTTTGATGGCTGGGTATATTCTATATCTGTATAAAACGGTGCGGAAGTTTTGGGGGGAGGCGATTGTAGTCACCCAGGAACTTGGTGATATCATCGGAAATGAAGTGGTGAAGGACAGTATCATCAACAATTCGGATACGATTTGTCTCCTGGACCAAACCAAGTTCAAAGACAACTATTCACAGATTGCTTCTTTGCTTTCCATCAGTGAGAAGGAGCGAAGGAAGATTTTTACCATTAACCAACTGGACAACCAGGAAGGGCGCGGCAGATTCAAGGAAGTTTACATCAGAAGAGGGGCTACAGGCGAAGTATATGGGGTAGAGGTGTCACTCTTCCAATACCTAACCTACACCACCGAAAAGCCAGAAAAATCGGCAGTAGAAATTTATGCCAATGCATTTGGAGGCTATAAAATGGGGTTGGACGCATTTGTAGAGGATTTTACTACTTCTAATCTGACTCTTCATAGATTTTTCGAGAAGGTCAACAAAGAAGGATGTCCGCTCACTGATACATTTCTTTCACCGAATTACCGCATAGCATGATTAGGTATCTTCAACTACTCATATTGCTGCTTTTCTCAGGATCAACCTTTAGTCAGACTGTTTATGTGGACCCGGCTGTTTCAGCTGCCACTGCCGCCCATGCTTTAGTAATTGACTCACAACTTGAGGCGACTAATGAAAGGTTGACTTTGATTGAACGGGGCCAGCTGGCAATCACTGGAAACCTGACCATTGTCAATACGATGCAGGATAAAATCTACAAGGGTCTTTCTGAAGTCAGTTCCATTTTGACCAATCTTTCCAATGTCAAGGAAATTGCACGAATGGCAACCGCTATTTCAGGAGATTTAAATGATGTGATGGAACTGGCGGGTGAGAATCCTGCTTTACTTCTGTTTGCCGAGCGAAACGCTACCATGTTTCAACAAAGGGCAACTTCACTTGCCTTGGAGGTCAGTTCTTTTGTCCTGAAAGGTGGAGAAAATAACCTCATGGATGCCGGAGAAAGATCCAAGTTGATCAACCAAATCTTGAACGAAATGGTAATCCTGAGGTCCTACACTTACGGCATGTACCGATCAATGTACTTTGCCCAAATGAAGGGAGTTTTCAAAGCCCTGAATCCTTTCCAGGGATACATCAATTTGGATATCCAACTCGCCCAGGATATCGCCAGAAAAGCCAAAACCTTGCAGCCATGAAAACCTTGATTCTAAGCTTAATTATTCTGTTTGCCAATATCGGGACAAGTCTTGCGCAAACGAATGTAGCCTTACTTCATCAGTTGGTAGAGGAATCTAAGTCCGAGTACAATTTGCAAAAGGAGGCAAAAACAAATCAGGGAAAAAATGCTGTCAATGAGGAGGTCAATAACAACCTGGTTAAAACGGTCAAAGAAAAATACAGAACGGTTCAGGAACGCTTTGCCAAGCTTTCTATTGTCATCGATGCAATCGGAATAGGTACAACGGCTGGGCCCTTGGTCAATTCCATCATTGACAACCAACAGCAGATCCTCTATTACTGCAGGCAAGATCCTGCTCTACTCCTTTTTGCCGTCAAGACGGAAAAGCTCTTTGTCCAAAGATCCTATTCATTGATGAACTACCTCCTCGGTCTTTCGGCCAGCATAGGAGTAGTCAACCAAATGAAAGTCTCAGATCGAAGGATTCTTTTTCAGTACATTATTGAGGAGCTGAGAGACATCAATGGTATTTCTTACAACGCTTCCCAATCTCTAAAGCATCATTTGCAGGAAAAACTAGGGGTCAATCCTTATTTGGGATATGTGGCAACAGAAATGGGACTGGTAGACGAAATCATTCAGAACGCCAAAACACTTTCCAGATGAAAAAGCTCATTTTCTTTTTGCTGTTTATCAATGTCGCCCAGGCATATTCTCAATCAGTGACAGTGGTATTTGACAGAAACCATTTTGCGATTGTCAATGCCAATGCTGCTATGAGGAATGTCAGCGAAATAGGGTATCACCAAACGCTGGATGTCATCAAGCAAAATACTGATGATATCGTTGTCAATTCATCCAGTTTGGCGATGGTTCAGACAATGATAGTTAAGTCTCTGACCCAGGTCAATGAGGGATTTAAGGATGCAATTCAGGTAAAGATGATTGCAGAGACTGTTCTTGATATCAAATCAATTTCAGCTGAGGCATTCGAGCTTGCCACTGATAATCCACTCCTATTTCTTTTTGTCGAAGAATATACTGCTCAAGCTAAATCCAGAAGCATCAACCTTGCTAGCGAAGTGTCGAGCTTGATCTTAAAAGAAGGTGAAAATCTGCTGATCAATTACAATGTCCGGGACGAACTTTTAGATACTGTCCAGAAGGAACTGCAGGTAATCCGTGCTCTGATGCTTTCCGCAAAAAACAGCATCTATTGGGCGAAAGCCAATGGTGTAATCCGATCACTTAATCCCTATCAATCCTATATCAATAAGGATTTAGGGCTAGTCAATGAAATTATCATCAAGAAGAAAACTCTAACACGATGAGAATCTTACTTACAATTTCAATCATTTTTTGCATTAGTCTCAAGAGTCATGGACAAACTCTAATTAAGGATAAGGCCATCATAGCCCAACAGGAAAGAATGGTTTTCAAGCAATGGGATGAAGACAAGTTTTATCCAAAGCCCATCAAAGTTTTAGGGATCCCTATTAACTACCTGTGGTACTCAACATGGGCATTGCATCCCAATTATCCTGACCTGGACAGAAGACCTTTATCACCCACAGGAGAGCAGACCCAGAGGCTTGGGTTGGCTGCTGCGATGCAGATCTCTTCCGACTACTATAAACAGCATTCGGATACCGTTAAGAATTTGGCTAATGCAGAAATGGCTCGGATTTCAGGTGCACTTTCGGCCTCGGATCCTCTGTATCAACTCTATTATAAGAAGGAACTCAAGCCTTTGGAAGATCCAGTTTCCTCAGCTTTTCAGGGAAGTGCCCCAGAGGTGGTGGAGTACATCACCGACCATGGAGCCTATCAATGGTATTTAGATAACATGGCTTCTCTTTCAGAGCGGTACGGTTTTTCAAAGACCCTAGATATGGAGCGAGGTCAGCGAATCCTGATGTACCACAGGATTATGCTTGAAATGAGGGATATCCTTGAAAAATGGCAATATAAGCTGGATATGTCAGCCAATATGCTAGCCTTCCGGAAGCTCCATGAGCGAAAAGAAAATGGTGAAATCACTATTTCTAATTCGCAAGATGAAGTGGACATAGCCAAAAAAATCGCCAACCAAACCCAAGTCCTGAAATGAAGAAGCTTTTCACCGGAATTTTAATGTTCCTGGGCTTTTCGATCACGGGATTTGCCCAGTCTGTCAACCATGACGAGTACAAGGAGACTATCAGCTACTTGCAGGGAAACAGTATTTACGATAGAGGTGTGATGACCTTTTTCGAAGAAATGAGAGATTATGGATTTGCTCATTCCGACCCTTTTATCAGGGATGCGCAGACCTTGGCCTGTATTTTCATGCTGATTTTTTTCAGTCTAAAGTGCTACGAAATGATGGCAGGGGACAAGAGGTTGGAAATCATGCCGCTTTTAAGACCCTTCGCCTTGGTGATCCTGCTCATGTGGTGGCCAATTTTCTGTCAGATCATTGCTTTTCCCACTGATTTAATTGCGGCCAAGACAGAAGCTCTATTCAGTACGCAGAACGACACTAATAATTCTCTTCGTCTTGACCGTGCCGCTTATATGGTGGAGATGGGTGATCAGCTGGTAGAATACCAAGCAGTAACTGAAATGGCTTCGGATCAGGCTGAGGATTCAGATGAGGATTTGGGAACTGTGATCGTGGACGGTGTAAAAGGGTTCTTTTCAGACCAAATCCTTTCACCGATTATGCAAATGCGGATCAGAATGCAAACCAGTCTTCAACTGCTGGTAACTCAGATTATTGAACTGATTGCAATGTGGATTCTGAGGATTTGCGTCTATATCATTTTCATGATCCAGATCATTTATTCTACTGTGCTGGTCATTCTTGGTCCTTTTGCGGTGGTGGTCAGTATCCTACCGGCTTTTCGAGATGCTTTTACTACCTGGATAGCCCGTTTCGTCTCGGTCAATCTTTATGTAGGTGTCGCTTTTTTGATCCTATATATCACTGGAAGGCTCCAGCAATATGCTTTGGAAGTTGAAATCGATAAGTATGAGTATTTACTTTCCACAGGAGGCGGAGTGGATAGGCTTGAAAAGATGGCTTGGTTTGCAGGAAATGGCTTGCTGAGCTTCGGGCTGGTCATCGTCGCTTTTTTCGTCAGTGCCATTGCAATTCTGACAGTTCCCTCCATATCCACTTGGATCATATCTACTTCAGGTATTTCATCAGCTGCAACCACTGCAGGAAGAATGGGATCATCCGCAACCAAAACCATTTCCAGAGCTAAAGTAATCTAAGCATGATCATCAAAAACATAGAATCAAAAATCAGGTTGGCAACCATACTTTCTATTGGAAGTTTTTTGACCTCCATCATCATTTGCGGGTTTGTATCAGCCTATGCCTATCAACAGGTAGCTAACGCGAGACAGTCCATCTATATCCTGGATAACGACATTCCCATTTTGGCGAAGCAGACCAATATGCAAATGAACCGACCAGCAGAGTACAAAGCAGCAGTGGACTTGTTCCACAGCCTCTTTTTTAACCTGGCTCCCGATGATAAACACATCGAATATCAGATGGAAAAGGCCATGTACTTTGTGGATGAAACCGGAGTAGGCCAATACAACAACCTGAAAGAGAAAGGTTATTTCAATTCCATCCTTTCATCAAGTTCAGTTTTGTCTATTCAGACAGATTCGATTGTAATTGACCAAAACAGGTTCCGCTATTACGGCAAGCAGAAGATCGACCGAAGAAGCGCAACGATCACCAGATCTATTGTCACTGAGGGTGATTTGATCGATATACCCAGGAGCGAAAACAACAGCCATGGGGTATTGATCACGAACTGGAAAACCATAGAAAATAAAGACCTCTCCAATGTTTCGAAAAATACCTTCTAAAGTAAGAGACACGACCGTGTTCCAAGAATTCAAAAATGAATTCTCGCCACAGGTAAAAGTACTCGAGGGGCTGGCCAGGGCCTTTCTGGACCGGCATGCGAAAGTAATTTTTAGCGTTATGATCCTTCTTATTGTGGCTTCTTTCATTCTGACCTTTTTTGTCCTTAAGCCCACATCGGGCGATCAGTCCCAAGGCAATAAAAAAGGACTGAATGCCATTCCCAGTGATTTGGGCGGTGAACTTTCAGCCCTGCAAGAACTCTCTTCTCGGGCAATTCAGATGAACGAATTGAAGACTCAGATTGAACGGATCATATCCCAGGAATCCATTTCAAAAGAAGATTCCATTTACCTAGAAAAAGCGATTGAACAATTGCAATACTTTAACAATCAACCGAAAGAAGATGAACATTGACTTTAAACAGCCAAAATACATTCTGCCGATTATCATGCTTCCCTTTTTGTGTTTGCTGTTTTACGGCTATAAATCATTCAGCAAGGACAGCCCAAACCAACCCATTCAGGGAACAAGCGGTATCCAGGCTCAGATAGGGAAAGTTTCAGAAAAGATCCAAAACAAACCGATTGACACAAAACTGGATGCGTCGCGGGAAACTTATAAAAGGAAGAATGACGGCTACACTGCCATCAAAGGATTGGAACTCGATATCGAGGAATCCAGTCAGATCAAGAGCCTATACAACGAAGAGGAAAAGAGGCTATTGGATTCCATTGACAATGCCCTAAAAAACTCAAGCTTTTATTCAAACCCATCTAAATCCAGCGACCCGGTTCCACCAGTTTCCCAAGGAAGTTCCAGGCAGAAAAGCTTTTCTGAAGAAGATGAAGAACTGTTGCAGGCTATCAACCAATTGGAGGGAGCAAAAACAACTAGCCCAGCAAATAAATACGAAGATCCGATGGATCTCTTCAAGGCTCAGATGGCTGTGATAGACTCCATCTCCAAAGCCAATGATCCGTCCTTTCAGGAACAACAGCAAAAAGAGAAAGAGTCAGAAGCACCAAAGCAGGAAACCGAAAGGGAGGTTTATCGAGTCCAAAAGACCACAGGTTCGGCCACAATGTTCAATACCGTCACTCGTGAGAAAAGGGGGAGGTTTATTGAGGCGATCATTGACCAGGATATTAAAAATGGGACACTAGGAGCAAGATTAAGAATCAGGCTTTTGGATGATATTCTAATCGGGAATGCCATAGTCAGCAAAGGCACTTACCTCTATGCCCTGATCACTGGCTATGAAGCTCAGCGGGTGAAATTGACTATTTCTTCGGTTATGCTCGGTGATCAGATATTCCCAATCAAGCTATCTATTCATGACGTAGATGGAATGGAAGGGCTGTATGTTCCTGCCTCTGCATTTCGGGAGTTTTCCAAGGAACTCGGAAGCAATACCACCGGTGGAATGAATATCAATATGCAGCAAAACTCAGATGATTTGAGCCAGCTGTATATGTCTGCGCTTCAACGAATGTTCACTTCAACTTCCCAGGCTGTTTCCAAAACCATCAAGAAGAACAAGGCTAATATTAAGTATGGAACCTCTGTTTACCTGATCGATCCAAACGAGCTTCAGGACAATGAAAAAATGATCCAAAACCAAAATTGATTTGCGATGAAACTTAAACTGATAACTCTTCTATTCTTGTCTATTTCCATCTCGGTAGTTGCACAACAGAATGGAACCTTGTTGAAAACACAGCTTCCCAGAGTTTACATTGACGAGGAAATATCCCTCCATTTCCTTTCTCCGGAACCGATCCAGTATGTAGATATTTCCACAAACGATATGATCGGGGATATTCCCTTGGAAAATGTGTTTCGAGTGAAGGCAGTCCGGGACAGTGTTTCTGATTTGAACGGATATAATAAATCCCTTGGAGTGGTGACCATAATAGGCCAGAAGTTTATTGCCCAATATGATCTTTGGTATTCACATGACGAACGCCAACTGAAAACTCAGATTGAAATCCTTCCTATCAATACGAATCCATTGGAGGTAGGGGAGATTCCCATGAGTGATCAGGAACTTCGATTTTTTGCAACTGAAGCTTTCAAGGATAAAAAAAAGAATAAAATCACTCAAAGCACTCAGTACGGCATCACGGGGAAAGTCAACAAGATCTATACGGTTGATGATTATATCTTTTTGGACATCTCCTTCAAAAACAAAACAAACCTAAAGTTTGACCTGGACCAGCTCAGGTTTAAGATTGAGGATAAGAGA
Organism: Algoriphagus locisalis; assembly: GCF_900116615.1. Classification (GTDB taxonomy): domain Bacteria; phylum Bacteroidota; class Bacteroidia; order Cytophagales; family Cyclobacteriaceae; genus Algoriphagus; species Algoriphagus locisalis. The sequence continues at coordinate 410,539 of NZ_FPBF01000002.1, read as the reverse complement.
ATTCTCAAGGCTACCAATGTTCAGTCCATAGAGATTGAACCCGAATACCAACTGTTTTCGACAGAGAGCTTTGATAAGAAATATCGAAATATCTATGTCTTCAAAAAGGTGACTTTCCCCAATTCCAAGGTGTTTACTATCGAATTGACAGAATCCCAAATCAGTGGGAGATCACTCAAGATGCGGGTCAAATACTCCGATCTTCTAAATGCAGACACACTTTAAAAAATGGGCATGAATGAGAAAAGAGAGTTAAAAAGCCTTCATGGTACATTCCAATTCATCGTTTATCTGATGGTGTTCATGGACATTCTAATGTTTGTCTATGCTCCGAAGCTGATGGAAATGGAAGAGATAGGGAAATTTCTTTTTCCGCTTTTTGATAGACTCCTTAATCTGAAAATCTATCAAAATGTCTTAATTGGGAAGATCGCCATCCTATTTGCGATTTGCCTTGCTACCATCGGTACAAAATCCAAAAAGAACCTGGATCTAAATCCGAAAAACCAAATCATTTTTCCCTTGGCGTTTGGGCTGATCCTTTTTTTTGGATCGGTCTATATCTACACCTTGGAAAACTCTTTTTTGGTAATCGACTATACTTCCATTGAAAATGTCGGTTACATCTTGAGTACATTCATTGGGGCTGTCCTAATTCATACATCATTGGACAATGTGTCCAAAATGATCAAATCCGGACTGGGCAAGGATGAATGGAATATCGAGGGAGAATCCTTTATGCAGGATAAAAAGAAGATCGAAAATCCCTATTCGGTCAATATCCCCATGAAATTCTATTACAAGGGAAAAGTCCGTAACGGTTGGATCAATTTAGTCAATCCATTCCGTGGAACCTTTGTGATCGGAACACCTGGTTCCGGAAAGTCTTTTGGGGTGATCAATCCCTTTATCCGACAGATGATCGGAAAAGGATTTACGATGTGTCTGTATGATTTCAAGTTTCCTGATTTGGCGCAGATCGCTTATTTCCATTACCTGAAAGCTCAAGACAAAAAGAGAAATTCAAATTTCAAATTCCATGTAATTAACTTGGATGAGGTAGAGTACTCCAGACGGATTAATCCAATCAATAGACGTTATCTGAAAACAGTTGCTAATGCATCCGAAACTGCAGAGGCAATTTTCCAGTCTCTTCAAAAATCCGATTCCTCGGGAGGAGCTGACAAATTCTTTGAACAATCGGCCATCAACTTTCTTTCCGCTTGTATATTCTTTGTGTCCAGGTATGAGGAAGGAAAGTACTCGACGTTTGCCCATGTGCTGGATTTCCTCAATAGAGACTATGAGGATATTTTCGACTGCCTAACCAAATACCCAGAGCTCAGGTCAATGATTTCTCCTTTTCGAAGTGCCTACGAAAAGAAGGTTTTCAAGCAACTGGAAGGTCAGGTCGGAACCCTGAAAATTTTCCTATCCAGACTTAACAACAAGGAAACAGCCTGGGTATTCAGTGGAGATGATTTTGACCTCAAAATCTCAGACCCCAACTCACCATCTGTTTTGGTCCTGGCCAATAGTACCGAAACACAAAGTATTACCGGGACATGCTATTCGGTTGTAATTAATAGACTCACTCGTTTGATCAACACCAAAGGGAATCTGCCAACTGCCCTGATTGCGGATGAGGCACCGACCTTTTACATCCACAAAATCGAAAATCTGATTTCAACTGCAAGAAGTAATAAAGTAGCTGTGTTGCTGGGGCTCCAAGAATTGCCTCAGTTGAACCAGTTACAGGGGAAAGAAACGGCTTCTACCATGACTTCGGTAATCGGAAATGTCCTTTGTGGCTCAGTTCGGCATAAGGATACTTTGTCTTGGTTGGAAATGATGTTTGGCAAGCGAAAGCAATTAGGACAGAGTGTTTCCATTGATCGAGAAAGAACGTCGGTGTCCTACAGCGAAAAGTACGAACCGCTTATTCCTGCAGGAAAAATTGCCTCCATGCATACAGGGGAGATTGCCGGGATAATCGCTACAGAGGGAACTGAATTCGACGGAAAATATAAAACCTCCAACGTGCATTGTCGGGTAAATCTTGACATGAAGGAAATAAAGCAGGAGGAAAGCTCTTATCGAACTACTCCGAAATACTATGATTTCAAAGGGAAAAAGGAGGAAATATTAGAAAAGAACTTTGAGAAAATTCACTGTCAAGTAACTGAAATCATTGAAAGACATCGAGAAATGGCTACTGTAGATTAAATCAAAACTTCTATGAATTGGACTATAGGTATGGCTCTTTTTCTTCTTGCCTCTCAGAATGGATTTGCACAATTCAATACCCATCAATTCCAAAAGGGAATTCCTAAAGTAAAAGTGATGCGACAGGCAGTTTCCCTAGAAACAGTCCCGGATAATTTGGGCAATTATTCCCAACTGATTCAGCCGATTGAAAAAGAGAATAAGGTTTTGCTCGCCTCTCTCCCATTGGATAGCTTTTCCGTGACATCGAGGTATGGACATCGGATTGACCCGATTACTAAGGATCGCTCCTTTCATCGAGGAATTGATCTTAAAACCAATAGATCCAAAGTCTATTCTATGCTGCACGGTAGAGTTGAATCGGTAGGAACAGATCCACTTTTGGGAAACTTTGTCAAAGTACAGCACGGAAAGTACGAGGCTGTTTACGGTCATCTATCCTATGTGTCTGTATCGAAAGGCGAAAGTGTTTTACCAGGTTCTGTGCTCGGAATTTCTGGAAGTACAGGAAGGTCAACAGGGGATCATCTTCATTTGACCATCAAAAAGGGGCAGAAGTACATCAGCCCTACGCTTTTCATCCAGATGATTTCCAGGATTTCGAGTAAAGAAGAGCTATTAACCTATATATCAAACCAATAACAATATGAAAAATCAAAGTGCATTACCAATGAGGGATTTGGAGATTTTCGGAATCGTCAAAGACGGAAATTTTACCATTCCGGAAAAAGAAGTCCATGCCTTGAAAAATGGGAAAATGACTGATATCGTCGAATTGAAAGATTTGAAGGGGAAAGAGATCCAGATAGATAAGCTGCCGGCAAGACTTTCCATAGTTCGAGGAGAAGATGGGAACCCGTCCTTACGAATTGATCCTGTCTATAGAGAAGCGAACCCTCATCCAGATTTGAGCGAATCAGAACGAAATCAATTGGTCAAGAAGAAATTGGCAAACTTGAAGAAAAGCTACGTGGATAAGGATGGGAATATTCAGTCAGAAATCATAGAGTACGATCATCGAACCAAGCAATTTCTGTCTTACAATCCCAGGGATATTACAGCTCATCAAGAGGTCAATGGGGAAGCGCTTAGTCCGCAGCAAAAAAAGAAATACAAGGAAGGAGAAGTCGTGGCATTAGGAGACGGTACCGAATTTCAACTTTCACCTTCTGCACCCAAAGGCATTCGGTCCAACAATCGGGGTTTAGTCCTATCGGTATTGCTTGATGGAGGGATATCTTACTTGCTGATCACAGGTGTGCAAAAGATGTTGGGTAAGGAAAGCCAGGAAGAAAAGGCTTATAGTAAAGGCTATTTGCAAGCTGTCAAACAGGTTCAAAAACAAGTAGAACGTAGAATTTCCAGAAATCCTAATGACAAAGATGCAGTCCGTGACTTAAACAATATCAAGGAGGAATATTCCAAAATTTCCGCTGATGATAATCTCCCAAAAGAAGTCCGAGATGATTTTGATATCAACAAAATCAAGCGGCTAAACAGTATCGACACTGAAGAAGGAAGAAATCCAAGAAAGAAAAGTGGAGAGCAAGACAATGACCAGGAACGGGACATTTGATATTTTGACTTACAAGGGCGTTGAAAAGGATATTCAGCGCCTTTTTTCCATGCATGCCGTTCAAGATGAGAATGGGCAGGTCCTATTTGATTTTTTTGATCAAAACGGTAAGCTTGTCGATCAAGAGGTTCTCAGTCTTTATCATAATAAACGAGCTTCCTATGGGATTTCAAGTCTAAATTTTTCCGAGACCACACGCTCGGTTTTTGTCTCGGATTCCTATGCTTCCTTGATTTTTTTTACCAACCAGTTTAGGGCTAGGATTTCATTTGAGGAGGCGGGTTTTATGGTTGTGGGTGCAGCTTTTGATGAGTGCCTTTTGAAAAAATCATTCGAGGAAATCGCCAAAAGAGCCAAAATCAATACGGTATTCGGTTCATCGGTTTTGGGTAGAGTGATGGATTGCAAAGTTCAGGACTTAATCCATGATCGATATTGTTCCTACCGTTTGAGCAATGATCTTGTTAAGTTCGAAAATGCGAAGAAAGTTTCTTCAGAATCCATTCAATCATTTTCGCTACGAACCTATTGCATATCGCAAGGAGTGAGGCAAACAGTACGGACTTTCAAGCCCAAAAAGAAAGCAGTTGAGTCTTTTTACGGACTCAATCAACAGGCTTGGGATGTGGTTAAATAATATGGTTTTGCTATATTTAGCAATCAGCATCCTTACGATTACTAAACCAATTCCACAATGAAAAAACTGAATTACCTTTTACTTTTTGTTCTTGCCAGCCTATTCTTCGCCTGTTCCTCCGAAGATGAAGAACCCAAATTGGTGGAAAAAGACGTGACCATTGAAGTCGAAATGGGAGGAGATTATTCTGATTACCTGGTGACTTTTACAGTTCATACCATGCTGAGCGGCACATCCACTTTTGTCACTCCCCAATTGATTGAACCTTCTGCTTTGGAGTGGACTCAGATAATTGAACAAGGGAATTCTTACACCGTTACGTATGAACCTTCAGCGAGTTCTCTTGAGGTTCAATCCACTTCCGATATCCACAGCTTGGGATTTGTATTTAATGCTGTTCCATTGGATAGAAATACTGATGATACGTTTGATCTGATGTCTGCTAGTATTCGAGTTTTGGCAGATGGAGAAGTATATAGAGAATATGATTATGAGGCATTGCCCTCAGATCAGACTTCTGTTCCTTTGGCAGATGAGATCAATATTGATTGATTTAGCTACGAGTCATATTTTCCATTCAACTGCCTTTCATGTCGATGAATTCTAATGCCCCATTCTGGTTTTATCCAATTGTATGCACAAAGGTCGAACTGCTTGTCAGTTTCAAAAAATTGGAGCTTCTAGCAGAATTTTTCAAAAAACAGGGTTTCCTACGGACTACCTCCCAGTTTTTAAATTCTAATTTTTGATCACTTTCCAGACCGTCCTAAATGACCTGCATAAATTTTAACTAAAACCAAAATACTATGGCATTCTCAAAAAAGTACATCGGAAAAGGCAAGAAAGTCGAAAACATGGAAATAGTCGAAGTAAGCCTCAACATGGCTGAACTTCAAAACCACACCTTCGAATACGAAGGAGAAACCTACGTCAAATTCAACCTCGCCAAACTGAAAGAACCAGATCAGTACGGAAAAACCCACACGGTTTATTTTTCTATCAAAGAGCCGGAATCGGATGAATCTTGATTAAAAAGCCCTTCGGGGCTTTTTTTGTGATGATCATCCAAGGTGAAACTTACTTTAATAATATCAAATTAAGGAGTATTTCAAATATTCGATGGTAGCTGCTTGTTACTACAAACCAAATCCTTAATTTGAATTAACTGGCAAGAAATCAACTCCCGAATTGACGGAGTGTTCCAGTTTTGACGCTTAATGTATTGTACCAAATTCGCCAATAATTGATTTTTGGGATTTACTCGAACAATTAGACTATGACAGGGAGACTTCAACTTATCGAACAAAAATTAATTGCAATAGACCCAGCAGGATTTCAAAACCTTTGTGATACATATTTAATGATGCGGGAAGAAGGAGTTCGAAGCTTCAATAGAACTGGAAGCCAGCTCGGTAAGCAAAAAACAAAAATAGGTACACCCGATAGTTTTGTGAGACTTCATGATAATAAACTTGCATGCATTGAGTATACAACGCAGGCAGAATCTAAAGTTTTAAAAATCAAAGCAGATATCGAAAAATGCCTAGATGAGGAAAAAACAGGAGTGCCCGCTGAAAAATTGGATCAAATTGTAATATGCTTCAATTCTCGCTTGACTATGGAAGAAGAAGTAGAAATACAAGGCTATGCTCAACAATTAGGAAAGAGAATTGATCTAATAGGTATTGATACTTTAGCAATTGAAATTCAATCAAAATATCTCCTTTTGTCTAGAGATTTTTTAGGTATTCCGATAGAGACGGGGCAAATTTTGCCTTTTGATAAGTTTATTTCTGAATATAATAACAAGGCTCATCAATTATCTACCCCTTTAGATAATGAATTCCTTCATCGAGAAAAGGAGCTTCAAGAGTTACTTGGATCTTTGGAGAGTACGGATTTACTAATAGTATCTGGAGCTCCAGGAATTGGAAAAACCAAAATTGGGGTAAAGGTGATTCAAGAGTTTATCGAGCTAAATCCTTCTTACGTTTCTTTTGCGATTGCTAAAAAGGGTGTGGACATACTTGATGATTTAAAAATTCAACTCAAAGTTGATAGGGATTATATTTTGCTTATTGATGATGCCAACAGACAGCTTTCGAATTTTACTCAAATTTTGGGAGTTTTTAAAGAAGGAAGGAAAGGGAGAATTAAAATCCTAGTCACAGTTAGAAATTATGCACTCGATGACGTTAAAAATTTAACCTTTGATCTTGAAAAGGAGGTGATTGATTTAAAGAAATTTTCTGATGAGGAGATTATCCAGATTATTTCAAGCGACTCATTTAAAATTCATAATCACGAATACCAAAAAAGAATTGTCGTATTAAGCGATGGAAATGCCCGATTAGCAGTAATGGCCTCCAGACTTGCAAATATGAAACATGAGGAATTTTTGATCGGGGATGTTTCGGATTTATTTGATTCTTACTTTGGTACTTTCATGTCTGATTTTGATCTGTTTAATGACAGAAAAGTTTTGAAGGTATTAGGGATAATATCTTTTTTCTTTTCAATTAATCGGAATGACAAGAGCCTTTTAGAGTCAATATTTCAGCTTTTTGAAATTGGTTACTATGATTTTAATGAGGCGATTGAAGAGTTGCATAAACGAGAATTAATTGAGGTTCAGTTCAATAGGGTTCGGATTTCAGAACAAGTAATGGCAACCTATTTTTTTTATAAAGTATTTATTAAGGACCAGATTTTATCATTTAACATCCTGATAAATAATTTTTTTCCTGCCATGAAATCCAGATTCAAGGATTCAATCATCCCAGCTAACAATTCATTTGGTTATGAAAATGTTTTTACAAAAATACACCAAGACTTGAATATTTATCTTCAGCGAAAATCAGAAGATGAAGATGCAGCTCTCGATTTTCTCGACTTGTTTTGGTTTTATTTACCAGAAGACACATTGGCATATTTTCACACTAAGATCTCTGAATTGCCAGAGCCAGACTCTTTGGATTATATGACTAAATATGAGATTAATGACTTTGTTTTTGAGAAGGAGAGGACATTAGATTTTATTTCGAGATTCTTCAATCATATTACTAGTTGTTTTGATACAGCCGTTCTTTTAGGCTTTGAATTTATTAGAAAGAAACCCGAGCATCTTCCAGAATTTATCCGGCGTATTAAAGAAACTTTAATTTTTTCCCACCAGGATGAAAGGTTAGGTTTTAAAAGACAGGTTGACTTTATAAAAATCCTTATCGAGAAAGCAAATAATGGTAATGCCCATTATTTGGCTGCTTTTTTTGATCTTTCAAAATTCTTCTTGAAGCAATCATTTCATGTAACTGAGGGAGGAAGAAATCATTCTATTTCTTGGTATGAGTATCCGCTACCGTTTTATCGAGTTACAGAGGATTTGAGAGCTAGTATTTGGAGGAAACTTTTTCTAAGTTTTGATGAATTTCCTCATGAGGTTTACGAGGTTATAAAGGATTTTCGGCCTAGTTACCATGAATTGGAGCCAGAAGTCATGGATTTTGATTTGGGGCTACTTGTTCCCTTCGTTTCTGAAAATTTCTCGCCAATGATTTTTAAGTATGCACACTGTGTGCAAGAGATGATTTATCGCTTTGATAGAGAGGATAGGATTACCAACAGATCATATAGGGAACTAAAGCAAAAATTCCTAACAGAGGATTATTTGTCTTATCGAAAGTTGGATTGGGATAAATTCCGGGACAAAGAAGAATTTGAGTTCGATAACTGGGAAGAGTATGGTGCTCTTAAATCGGAGGAATTGAAGAGCTATTTCTTATTTGGTGATGAATCTGAATTCCCTAAACTGTTTACTGCTATTGAAAATATTCAATGCGTTAAAGTGAGGGATTATTTTCCAGCTGGACAATCTGTAGATATTATTATTGAAGAGAATTTCAAAAAGAATAATGAATTAGGATTTCTATTATTTCAAAAAATTTTGGGAGAATTCCCTAAAGGGCTACAGTTTCCGCATAGAGGAATAAGTGCTATTGCTAGATGTTCACCTAGCTGGTGTCTGAAGATTTGGTCTGAGCTTGAGCAATGGGAGAATGAGAATAGTCTTTATTGGAAGATTTGTTTTTTTAGACTCCTTCCAACAGATTTTATTGACAAGTTTTATTGTGATCGCTTACTTGATTTAATTGAAAGTATTGATAGATATACCTACTTATATGTTGAGGACTTTTCTCGATTCAATTTGATTGATAAGGATTTTTCAAAAACAGTTTTGTCAAAAATATCTAAGAAGAATGATGATTTAGGTCTAGTAATTGCCTTTGAGGATGATGTCTTTGAAAAAAATCTAGATTTATTCGATGCGGATTATGTGTTGATAAGCAAGTCTTATTTTCAACAGTTTCGAATAAACCATTCTCAAATATTTGACTTTAAGGGTAAGGGGATCGAGGCAATTTTTCAATCGTATCCTGGATTTCTTATGGATTTTGTTCATCAATTAGAAGAAATTGAAAGAAATGGGAGAGGAGGAAAGGATATTAGCTTCGGATTTGTTTGGAAATATGAAGGAGTTGATGAAATTATAACAGAGGTAAGCGATTTTCTCGTTGAGAATGACAGATACTTAGGTTATAGATATCATGCGCATTCTATACTCTTTAAAGAGTTGGATCAAGAATCGAGCAAGAAGGGATATAGCTTTGTTCAAAAGGAAATTGAAAAGCATTGTAAGGATTCAAAAAAAATTCAAGTCTATTTTCAAACAATTAGAAGTTGCTTTAAAGAGAATTTTGATGTTGCATTTTTAGATTTTCTAGCTATCAATTCGGATTTAGAGTTATTTAAATCAATTGATTGGATTGGGAATGCCGGTGTTATGTGGGGAGATGTCAGTTTTGGTGAAATTAATGCCAAACGGTGGGCGAATATTTTGGAGTTAGTTAATAAGTTTGATGATAAATTAGCCATGATCCCAATCAAAAATTTTTTGAAGAAGAGGATCGAATCAGAATATAAATTTGCTGAATATGAGAGAGAAAGAAAATTCTCGACGCCAGATTGGTAATTTTGATTTAAAGTATACTTACTTAGGTAAAACTAGGTAATGGAATGGGAGGAGTCCGACACTATCCTTTCATTTATTCTATTTCCCAGTAACTTTAATCGTTCAAGGTCATTGATATTTAATATTTTTTTGCACCTAGAATTCCTCGCCAAGTTAGTCCTTTGGGCTCTGGGCGACCGTAAGCTTCCGGCATAAAGCCGCTTGCTGCGCTGCGCTTTTTATTCCTTTTCCTTTCGGTCTTTGTCGCCCTCGGCCTGATGGTGCTTCATAATTCATTGTTCCACAAAAACGAAAAAGATTATGGAGGCTTCCGAAAGAAAAATTGATTTGTTTGAAGTAGCTGAGATTAAGCTGAGCTACAGTACAAAAGTTAAAAACTCACTTCGTCCTAAGGTGGGAACATCAAGACAAGTATATGAAGTGTTTGCTAAAGCCTGGGAAGATGATAGAATTGAGTTTGTTGAGGATTTTAAAGTAATGCTGCTATCAAGAGCCAATCGAGTGCTGGGAATTGTAACCATTAGCTCTGGAGGAACAGCCGGAACAGTAGTAGATGTAAAACTGGTCTATGCAGCTGCTATTAAAAGTGCTGCCCAATCAATCGTGCTTGCCCACAATCATCCCTCTGGAAATTTACTGCCATCAGAACAGGATAAAAGATTGACTCAGAGAATCAAGCAAGCTGGAAATATTCTGGATATTCCAGTGTTGGATCATTTGATCATGACATCAGAAGGATATTATTCCTTTGCAGATGAGGGAGAGCTTTAGGGCTCTCTTTTTATTTCGTAATTGGGCTGATTTTTAGTTAGAACGTCCTATGAATGATACCGGAAATAACCAATCAATCCAAAAGACCAGGATCAATGGGCTTTTCCAAACTTGAGGCTAGATAGTTTTTTAGAATTTTTTCCATTTCCTTCCTCGGTTTGGTTATGTTGGTGTATTTGGAAACACCGTCCAGACTGAAGATACTGTCGTTTAGGTAGGCGTTAATTTGGGCTAGGCTTCGATAGAATGCTCCGTCCAGATGGCATTCAAGAGTGAACATAATCTGGTTTATGTATCCCAAGGCACTGCGATCTCCATCTGTGGAGTGGAATCTAATTTCGTCCAAGAGCCAATTGACTTGTTCTTGAGTTGCATTGATTCCATCGACCGTTAGCTGTAGTTGAAGCTCTTGGCTGATTTTCTCACGAATGTTTGGAAGATCTTTGGCAGTGAGGTTTTCCAGTATCAGAGAATAGTGGGTTTTGGGGTTGTATAGCAACCAGTTTTTCCTTCGGTTGACATAAAATACCGTAGCATTCCATTTTCCCAAGATCGCTGTATTCTCATCACCAACCGAAGGCGTGATATCCTTTTGGATCAATTTCTCTAGCTTTTTGCTGACGTGGATAGGAGTGGACATGGTTATGAATTTGAAGTGTAAAGGTGGGGATTTTTAAGAATACTATCGATTTATAGGGGCTTCCTTTCGGTCAGGCTATCCGCTCTCAATCTTTCTCTGTGAGCCCCAGGCCTTCGCTGAGAAAGGATTTCCACTTCTATCCCTAAGCCTATTCTTCGTTTCGCTCACTCCCTCTATTCAGATTCTTTCACGACATTTTTTAAATGAATGCTCCTTACTCCTCATTTCCGGAGAGAGCTTTCACTCCCCAAGGCTACCGCTTCACTTCACTCAGCCTTTACTCATTTCCCGTCAAGCCTGTTAATTGGGAAGTCCTATTGGTGAAGCAGTAGCCCAAGCCTCCTTTTGGGGGGCAAGCCGTTGTCCGCTTTTCTTTTCGAACGTCAGGGAGCGTTTTTCTTCCAAGCGGGTTGTCTGATCCGTTCCGGGTTTTTACTGGCGTTAAGTCCGCCCAATCAAGCAAAGATGAAAACCAGAATCTGGGATCGTCAAAAATTCGCTTCGCCCTGATGTGAAAAAGACTGTTTCCTACGGACTGCCTCCGACTTTTTCATTCAGGTTTTTGCCATGCCCAGAACCCAGTTTTCCATAGACGCTTGTCGGTCGGTACCTCAACACCAGTGGATAAAAAAAATGTCACTTCTCAGTCAAATATCCCCGCTCTCCCAAAAAAACAATGCTGTCCTGACTTTCGGGAAAAGCTCAGTAGTTGTCGGGTCGAGTTTCCTAACATCCTTGGATATGAGTGTGGATGCTTTGGCTAGGACAAATTCCTTTTTATCACTTAAAAATCAATCAAAATGAAAGCTTGGGAAAACTTCAACAAACTAGCGGAGACTGTCACCAATGAAATCATCGAGGGAATCCAAAATGAAAACCTTACTTGGGAGCAAGTTTGGAACCCTAGAAATGGGCCGAAAAATTATGCTTCAGACAGAGTTTATACAGGTTTTAATGCACTGTGGCTTGCCTGGGTGACAACTTCAAAGAAATTTAGTACTCCTTATTTCCTAACCTTCAAACAAGCAAAGCAATTGGGTGGAAATGTAAAAAAGGATGAAAAAGGAACAAAGGTTGTATTCTGGAAGATCTCCAAGTTTGTCAAGGAAAAGACTACTAATGAAGAAGGCGAAAACGAGGATGTTTTGGGCAGGAAGTTTACCCCCTTTATCTGGACGGTTTTCAACATCGATCAAATAGAAGGGATCGATTTTTCAATACAAAACACCGAGGAGGAGCGAGTTTTTTCGCCAATTGAAACCTGCGAGGCTATTATTTCAGGTTACAGTGATTGCCCAAATATCGTTTATCAAGGCAATGAAGCTTATTACAGCCCTGTCAATGATTATATCAATATGCCCGAGAAAGAAGCTTTCCAAGGGGAGGAGCAATTTTATTCCGTGCTTTTTCATGAGGCAATCCATTCTACGGGTCATTCAAGAAGATTAGGTAGATTTTCAGAAAGACCTGCTTTGGTGGGGTACCAATCTGCAGAATATTCTAAGGAAGAATTAGTTGCGGAAATGGGAGCAAGCTTTCTAAATGCTTACGCTGGAATTAAGGAAGTCAATTTTAAAAATTCCTTGGCTTACCTCAAAGGATGGCTCAAGCCTCTAAAAGATGATCCAAAAATGCTGATCTATGCAGCACAAAAGGCACACCAAGCAGCCAATTACATACTTGGAATTCAAGCTGAGGGGGAGGAGTAATTCCCCCTCTTTTTCTTATGCTTCGGTTTTTACTAACTTAACTTTTCTTAGGCTAAATCACTTAAACCAATATGTCGGAACCTTTGCTAATCGTGATATTATTTCTTGGAACTGGATTTGCCCTTTCCCTGATCCAAGATGCGCACCTAAAAAAGCCCTTTCTTTCCAGAATGGGCTTTACATTGGTTAGCGTTGGTTCGTTTTGTTTTTTTCTGTTGGGATCTTTCGCTTCTATGAAATTCCTTTTTGGATTCTAGAGTTTATCCAGAATTTCTCTGATTAGCCTTTCTCTGTCTAGTTCCTTTTTTCTTTTTGCTCGTAGGCTCAGGATATAAAGGATCCACACTCCCCAGGCAACTGCAAAAAGTGGAAAAGGATTTTCTGCTCCCAATGCCCCAATCATTGCAATGAAGCTGATGAATAATGTTCCTAAAAATTTTATTATTGGCCACATAACCAGATAGTTTACTTGATGGTCTATAGTATTAGTTTACGATTAATTTTTATAGAGAGTTCTTAAAAATGTAAATAAGTAAAGATGTTTTTATATAAAAATATTATTCATTGTGCTGATATAAATATTTCGTCATATTTGCTTCTTTAGCAAGGTTGTTCCACCTTTTCTCCAGAGTCCAATATTTATCTCCAGGCTGGGCGTAAATCATATTTCTTAGATCATTTTCATCGTTTCCATCCGCCTTCATCCTAGAAAACATCATTTTTCTCATATAGGATGCCCCAATTGAGGTATAGAATTCAAATTGCTCCCAAGGAAATGTGTCAACGGAATATGTGCCCAATTCCCTTTCGTTCAATTTGTGTATAAACCACTTTTTAAAATCAAGTAAATGCCGATTCGCATCTGAATATTTTTTTAGGGTTCTTTTGATTTCATTGTTACGACCGTAAAGATTATTAAGGAAATCAGCCCACTCCTGAAAATTTTTTCTCCGGGTGGAAGAAATATCTTCAAGGTTTTCTTTAAAACTATCTGGAAACAATTCTTCTTTTGGATGATTAAGAAGAAAATTTAGATACCCAATTGCCAAATCTTCCTCAATTTCAAAATCGAACTCAAAATCCTTATCAATTAATGAGGTAGCATGATCCCAAGGGTAATGCAAAATGATTTGTGGTTTAACTTTAACAATTTCTCGTATTGCTGCTTGTACCTCTGCTAGTTTTATTAGGTTGTTTGGCGAAAATGCCAATTCCATTAATGAAAGCTTTGTGCATACTAGAGTGTATTGTTTTGGGTCGGGAACCTGAATTGTATTTTTGCTCAATTCATACCAAATCATGGTGTCACAAATAATTCTTGTCATTGAGAGGAAGTTTTAGGGACAATGAAGGATGAATATTTCAAATCGGCTAAAATTAACTTATTTCTTCTTTTCTCAGATTCCCAGATACTTACCTCTAACAGATATTTTTGAAAGGATGACACAATTTGTCAGTTTAAAGAGAGTATAGTCAATCAGATCTTTGCTCACCAATTCTCTTGAACCGATTCTTAGTACTCATTAAATATGAAGTTTGTATTAAAAGGCCTATCTCAAAAAATGAGATAATTGGTTTTTTTCTCTATTTTTAGTTTCGGACTTATTAAAGAGATGAACAGGATTAAAGAAGTGCTTGAGGAAAAGGGTATTACCCAAACTTGGCTGGCAGAGCAGCTGGGGAAAAGCTACAATATGGTCAATAGCTACGTCCAAAATCGTCAACAGCCCCGTTTGGAAATTCTTTTTGAAATAGCCAAAATCCTCCAAGTAAGCGCCAAAGATCTCCTGGTGGATCAAAATCCTGCAAATCAGTCCAATTGAAAAACAGCAAAAGATAAAAGACGAATGTCAGATCGTACTACACAAGAAATGGATGGAAAGAGCCTTTCACCCACTGAAGAAAAATTGAAAGCTTTGAGGGAAGTGCTTCCTGAGGTTTTTACTGAAAATCAGATCGATTGGGAAAAGCTCAAAGCCACTTTAGGTGAGAACATCAATTTTTCAAATGAACGCTATGTGCTCAACTGGGCGGGAAAAAGTGCTGCTTTTAAAATTTTGCAAATCCCTTCCACTAAAACTCTGGTTCCTGCCAAAGATGAAAGCGTAAACTTTGATGAAACCCAAAACATATTCATAGAAGGTGAGAACTTGGAAGTGCTGAAGGTGCTCCAGAAGAGCTACTTTGGCAAGGTCAAAATGATCTACATCGACCCTCCCTATAATACCGGTAATGACTCTTTCATCTACCCTGACAAGTTTTCAGAAACTAAAGCTGAATATGAGAAGCGGGTAGGCGATAAGGACGAGGATGGCTACATGACGAAGGATGGTATGTTCAAAAAGAACAGCAAGGAAAATGGGCAGTATCATAGTAACTGGCTTAATATGATGATGCCAAGACTCTATCTGGCCAAAAACCTACTTCGACAGGATGGAGTGATCTGTGTTTCCATTGATGATAATGAAGTCCATAACCTTCGATTGCTAATGAATGAGGTATTTGGGGAGGAAAATTTTGTTGCAGAATTTATTTGGAAAAGTAGGCAAAATAAGGACAATAGAACTGTTACTGGTGTCTCTATCGATCATGAGTATATCCTTGTTTTTTCGAAAACAAATAGTTTGAGACACTTTATTGGTACACCTCGCAAGACTAATAGTTATACAAATCCTGATAATGACCCAAGAGGTTCTTGGGCTAGTTCAAATATGGTTGGGCTTAAGGATGAAGCCAGTCGTCCAAATCTTCATTATGATTTGATAAATCCTAAGACTTCAATTAACTACGGTCGCCCAAAAATGGGATGGAGATATGATATAAAAACCATGACTAAACTTATTTCTGAAGATAGAATTATATGGCCTGAGTCAGAAGAAGGGAGGCCTAGACGGAAAGTTTTCCTCTCTGATATTAGTGAAGTTTTGCCAGGCTTTTCTTCTATTGTTGGTAATGATTTATTCACTAGAGATGGAACAAAAGAAATAGATGATCTATTTGACAAAAGATATTTTGACTTCCCAAAGTCAAGCAAATTAATAAGTGACCTTATCAATCAAACTTCTGGTAAATCGGATCTTATTTTGGATTTTTTTGCTGGTTCTTGCACAACTGCTCAGGCCGTTATGGAATTAAACAGGCAGGATGGAGGCAACCGAAAATATGTCTGCGTGCAGCTTCCCGAGCTTTGTGAGGAAAAAAGTGAGGCTTTTAAGGCAGGTTATTTTTCCATTGTTGATATTTCTAAAGAGCGAATCAGAAGGGCAGGAAATAAGATCCAAAGTGAAATTGATGAGGAAGTCAATTCGCTTGGACAAAAAATTAAAAAGCTGGAAGGAGAGATTCCGACTGACGAGGCAAAAACAGAAATTGCAAGCCTCCAAGAAAAAATCCAATCGCTACAAACCCAGGATCTGGGTTTCAAGGTACTTAAGTTGGATGATAGCAACTTCAAGCAATGGAAGCAGCTTTCCGGTCACAATGCCCAGGCTTTGGCCGAGCAGATCAAGCTCTTTGTTGATCCCGTGGCTGAGACTGCCACTGAAGAAAGCATGGTCTATGAACTCCTCCTTAAGAGCGGAAAAGACCTCAATAGCCAAATTGAGAAAAGATCAGATGCCTACTGGATCAATGGAAAAGAGCTGGTTTTGATCTTGAACAAAGTTCCCGAAGACACGATCAAAGAAGTGATCGATGCAAAGCCCACCAAGGTCATTGCTTTGGATAGGATCTTTAAGGAGAATGATCAGCTGAAAACCAATACCGTCCTGCAAATGAGAGATGCGGGGATAGAATTCAAGACGATTTAATCCATGGAGTTACTTGCTTATCAGTCACTTTTTAGTGACATCAAACAAAAAATCCAAAGATCTCAGGTCAAGGCAGCTGTAGCAGTCAATTCTGAGATGATTCTATTGTATTGGGAGATTGGTAAATCCATCGCTGAAAAGCAAAGCCAAGAGGGTTGGTCTGCCGGTGTGATACCTCAATTGTCCAAAGACTTGCAAAAGGACCTTCCTGGCACCAAGGGTTTTTCAGAAAGAAATTTAGGTAGGATGTTGGCCTTTTACAGGGAATATCCAGAAGCTTCAATTTTGCCACAGCTTGTGGCAAAATTGCCTTGGGGTCACAATATCCTCCTGATCGAGAAAATCAAAGAAAAGGAACTCCGGTTTTGGTATGCGGAACAATGCATCGCCAACAATTGGAGCAGAGATATATTGGATACCCAGGTCAAAACCAATTTGTTTGGTCGGATAGGTAATTCAGTCAATAACTTTGAAGAAACCTTGCCTGCGCCACTTTCAGATCTTGCAAATCAAACACTGAAAGATCCCTATATTTTTGATTTTCTTACACTGGACGCACAACATCGAGAGCGTGATATTGAGAAACAATTGATCCAGCACATCACCCAATTCCTATTGGAGCTTGGGAAGGGTTTTGCCTTTATAGGAAACCAGTATCACTTAAAAGTTGCAGAAAGCGATTATTACCTGGACCTGCTTTTTTATCATACCCGCCTGAAATGCTATGTGGTAATAGAGCTGAAAAACACGCGATTTATCCCTGAGTATGCAGGAAAGTTAAATTTCTATTTGTCGGCAGTAGATAGCTTGGTTAAGGATGTTGCCGATAATCCTACGATCGGGATATTGCTATGCAAAGACAAAAGTAATATTGAGGTGGAATTTGCCCTAAGGGACATCAATAAGCCCATGGGAGTGAGTGAGCTTAAATTGGTGGAAAACTTACCCGATAATCTCAAGAGCAGTCTTCCGACTATTGAAGAAATTGAAGTGGAATTTGATAAGATGAAGAAATGAAGTTAAGCTTTGAGTCAAACCTAGACCATCAGCTAAAAGCTGTCAAGTCCATAACAGATATTTTTGAAGGCCAACCTTTAGAGGATTCATTGGTAGAGTTCAACCTCAAGGAAGAAGGAACACTGAACTTGATCAATGGGGTCAGCAATAACCTTGTTCTTTCCGAAGAGCAAATTCTGGCTAATCTGAAACAAGTACAATCAGATAATGACTTGCCTCTCTCTAAGAAGTTGGACGGCATGCACTTTTCCGTGGAAATGGAGACAGGAACGGGTAAAACATACGTTTATCTGAGATCTATTTATGAATTGAACAAACTATACGGTTTTAAGAAATTCGTCATCGTGGTGCCCTCTGTGCCAATCAGAGAAGGAGTTTTGAAAAATCTGGAAATTACCCACGAGCATTTTCAAACGCTCTATGACAATACTCCGCTCAATTTCCAAGTTTATGACAGTTCAAAGGTTTCATCCTTGAGAGGCTTTGCGACCACAAACACGATTGAAGTTCTGGTGATCAATATTGATTCCTTTTCAAAGGATGAAAACATCATCAATAAGCCCAATGACAAGTTGAATGGCCAAAAACCATTGGAGTTTATCCAATCAACTCATCCAGTGGTGATTGTAGATGAGCCACAAAACATGGAGACAGAGAAAAGAACTGTAGCAATTGAAAATTTGCAAGGTTTGTGTACTCTCAGATATTCTGCTACCCATCGAAATCAATACAATCTTTGCTATAGTTTAAACCCTGTGAAAGCCTATGATTTGGGATTAGTGAAGCAAATCGAAGTTGATTCAGTGATGGAAGAAAATGCCTTTAATAATGCATTTATATCCGTAGAAGCGGTCAAAGCAACCAAAACAAAAGTCACTGCAAAGCTTGCTATAAATAGCAATGAAAAAGGCGGGGTGAGAAAGAAATCTGTAACTGTCGCAGTAGGAGATGATTTATACGAGCTTTCTAATGAGAGAGAGGTTTACGCTGATGGATATCTGATTGAAGAAATAGATGCAGCGAATAACTGTATCACAATTTCCAATGGGAATATCATTTATAAAGGAGATAGCCAGGGTGGTTTGACTGAAGAAGTGATGAAGTTCCAAATCCGTAAAACTGTTGAAGAGCATCTAAAAAAGGAGAAGCTTCTCAACAAGCAGGGCATCAAAGTGCTCTCACTATTTTTTATTGATAAAGTTGCTAACTATAGGCAGTATGATGCTTCCGGTATTCCTACCCAAGGAAAGTTTGCACAATGGTTTGAGGAGATCTATTTGGATTTTATGACTAAGCCTACATTTAAAGAGTTGGATAAATTTCCACTGAAGGATGTGCATAATGGCTACTTTTCCCAAGACAATAAGGGAAGGATAAAGGATACCTCGGGTGAAACCAAAGCGGATGATGATACCTACAGTCTGATCATGAAGGACAAGGAAAAATTGCTTGGACTGACCAATCCGCTTCGATTTATTTTCTCACATTCTGCTTTGAGGGAAGGTTGGGACAATCCCAATGTATTTCAGATATGTACCTTAAATGAAACAAAATCCGAAATCAAGAAGCGCCAGGAAATCGGAAGAGGTCTCAGACTTGCTGTAGATCAGGACGGAAAAAGAACCTATGACCGGAATATCAATAGACTGACGGTAATTGCGAATGAATCCTATGAAGATTTTGCCAATAGTCTTCAACAGGAAATCGAGGATGAATGCGGTGTGTCATTTGCCGGACGAGTCAAGAACAAACAAACCCGCATGGCAATCAAATACAGGAAGGGCTTTGAGGCGGATCCGGCATTTTTGGATATCTGGGAAAAGCTCAAAAAACGCACCACGTACAAAGTGGATTATAAAACGGAGGATCTGATTGACAAAGCAGCAAAGCAACTTAAAGACCTTCCAAAAATCAACGCCCCATCTATTCGATCTACTAAAGTTAGGATCAATATGGGTACAGCGGGAGTAGAAACAGAATATGCTGGTGACAAACTGGAATCATATGGTGGTTATTCCTGGAAGATTCCAGATGTTTTG
Source organism: Algoriphagus locisalis (assembly GCF_900116615.1). Lineage (GTDB taxonomy): Bacteria > Bacteroidota > Bacteroidia > Cytophagales > Cyclobacteriaceae > Algoriphagus > Algoriphagus locisalis. The sequence continues at coordinate 391,086 of NZ_FPBF01000002.1, read as the reverse complement.
GGCTATATCCAAAGTAAAACTGAACTGACAAGAACCACTATTGAGCAAATCCTAGTTCAGTCTGGAAGGATAGAAGATATCTTGATTAATCCGCAATTGTTTTTGGATTTATCCATTCAGACTATCAAGAGGGTTCTACATTACCTGATGATAGATGGAATTAAATATCAAAAGATTGGTACCAAGGAATATGAAATGTCCCTTTTTGAATCTCAGGAACTGGAAATATATTTGAATACCTTTTCCTACAAGGTAAAGGACTCTTCAAAAACCATTTATGAAGAATATATCCCTCTGGATTCAGGTGTTGAGAGTCAATTTGCCCAGGATTGCGAAAGCAGCGAACAAGTAAAGTTTTATTTCAAATTGCCTAACTGGTTCAAAATCCCAACGCCAATAGGAAATTATAATCCAGACTGGGCGGTAGTATTTGAAAATGAGGAAAAGATCTATTTCGTCGCCGAAACCAAGGATACAGGAACGCCTGTCGTTGATGTTTATAGATTAAGTCCCGATGAACAAATGAAAATTAAATGCGGCAAAGCTCATTTCGAAGAATTTAAAGATCTGGAATATAGGGTAGTCAGTAGAGTGGGACAGTTGATTTAAACTTTTATTATGACATATATTTTAGGTTGGAAAAATTACAACTCGGTTTTCTTAGTTGGGGACAGTGTTGTCACCATAGACTATCCAGGTTCGTATTCAGATAAAACCTACGAATCGAATAGACCTTTAACATCTTTTGGAGAACAGCAAATTTTTGAGAAAGGGAAGACTATTTCAGAAAAGTGGCTTAAGCTATACGACTTAGAAAATAAGGTCATTCTTGCAATTTCAGGTACAATAGAGGAGGCTCATGAGGGAATAAAGCATTTTAAAATGTACTTGGAGATTCAAAATGTGATAGATATTCTGAAAGCTGTTGAAAATTCATTTAGTGATAAAGATGTTAAGGTATTGATAGGTTATATGGATGAAAATGTTCCAAGGTTGATTTCATATAACGGCAAAAATAATTCACGAATTATACAGCATGACTTCTTTGAAGTAGCGCATTCTGGTTCGATAGGTGAGTCTTTTATTAATCAGACCGAAAATTTTTTCGCTCAAATTGAGGTGAAAGGATGGTCGGATGAGCAAATATTGGCTTCGATCATAGCTGTTACCCAATCATATGGGGTTCAGGAGGAAATCATTAGACAAGGTGTTGGAGGCTTCTTTTCTGGGATAAGGATAAATAAAAATGGAGTTACATGGCAGCCAGACATAATGTTTGTTCCTTTTTCTTACAATGGTGAAGAAATTAATTCAAATCAGCTTGCAGAAATTTTTGGGGAGGCAAAAAGAGTATTGATTCAGGTAAGAGAATCTGTTTTGTTTTCATGCTCACCTTTTATTGAGGATATTAAGCACGCAAGAAGGCCATTTGGTAATTTTCAACCACCTCAAATTATTGGTAGTGAAGAATGGTATATTGAAAGGTTAGCATGGTCAGTTAAGTGGGGAAGTGAAGTGAATCGAAACTGTGATGAGCACAAAGCGGAATACTACATATTTTACAACACTGAAAAGCCAATTGTGGGTATGATTTTCGATGAATGGAAAAAGCCCTTCCGAATTTCAGAAGACACGATATATTTTGGAGAGGATTTAATAGCACTAGTTGAAGATTTATTTTGCCCGCAAGATGAAGAGTTCACACTGTACATTGGATTTTGATTCTATTGATAGCTGTTGCAAAAAATACATTTAGTCGTAATGTCAAGATTAGCTCCAAAAGCTACAGTAATTTTAGAATACTCTTCCTTTTTCAATGAAGATCCGACGTCTCGTATATCTTTTTTAGAAGGGTTGTCGAAAGATGCTATTTTATTTGAGTTGGCATATTTGAACTACTTGTTAAAGCCGAAAAATCAAACTCAGTTTGATCATAGTTTTGAAACGCAAATAAAGATTTTGCGATATCTTCTAAAGTCAGATCTGCACTTCAAATCATGTTTTCGAGTTTTAACTACCCACTTTGTAGGATTGGCAATACCTGCAATTTTTCACAGAGGTACGTTTTTGTTTGCGATGGAAGAAGTTACACAAAGTCAAGAGATTCTACCTATTGATGATTTTGAATTTGAGAATGCTGATCAATGGGAGAATCTCTTTAAATATATTTTAGCTGTAAATTCTGAGTTAATAAAAATCGGTGACAGTTCGGAGGAAACTTTAAAGAATCCAAGTTTCGAAAATTTGAATCCGGCATTATTGCCTATCAATGAATTATCCATTGAGTCCAATCCTGTTTTTACTATTTATAGAGGGTTTCTGTTGATAGAATACTTTTCAAAAGTGGAAAAGTATTCAAAGAAGTTGATCCAATATTTCAAGAATAACTATGGATGCTTACCCAATGAATTTCTACAAAGAGTCCAAAGGGTATTAATGCATGAATCCTATGAGGATAAAAAATTTGGTTTTTGTTATCCTTCTAAAGAGATAGATTCATTTTTAGAGGCCTTAAGTGAAAGGACTAAGAATAAAGATCTATATAAGTTTATTGGAATAAGAAAATCTCCATTGATAAAGGTAAATGATAATGACTATCTTCTTTCAGATTCTGTTTTTTTAGTAGAAAAATGCTATTCACAGTTTATAAATGACTTTTGGTTTGATTGCCTAAAAGAAGGTTGCAAGGATAGATCAGAACAAGATAAAGCTATAGAAGAATTAGGAGGCCATTTTGGTAGGTTTTTCGAGCAATATTGTTGTGGTATTCTTTCAAGAATATTCAAAGAATATCGCCACTCTATTTTTTTAACTCTTAATCAGCTAATTACTCCAGATTCGAAGGGTGGAAGTGAATTTTCGGATTTTTATTTTCGATACAATAACAAAATTATTGTGGGTCAAATTAAGGGAGGGAGTGTCAATGATAATTCAAAATATGGTGGAGATATTGAGGATTTATATAAATTAGGTAGAGATGAATTTTTTGATCGTTTTGGAGTAGACCAAGTTTATAATTCTGTTTCAAACCTATTGGAAAAGGCACCTTTGTTTGACAAAGGATTTCCGGTAGGTAAACAGATCCATGTTTTCCCTTTGTTAGTTGTTAATGAGAAGGTTTTTCAAACAGCATTATTTGCAGATGTTTTTAGTGACCGATTTGAAGAATTAACTAAGGGATTGATTAACAAGAAGGTATGTGTTAAAAGGATGTTGTTAACTCATGTTTCGGATTGGGAAAATTCAGAGGCTTACCTAACTGAATCTCCAAAAAGGATTTGGGGAATGTTTGATAATCATTTCCGGGATAAAAAATTTGTTCCAGCATTCTCAAATACTATAAATAAACTCATTCCTTCTCACAGGCGTATTCCCTACGGTTTTGCAGAACGATTCTTAAAGTTTCTTAGATGATATACTAGAATATGGGAGATAAAGTAGATCCTTTATTAGAATTAGCTGTCTGGGGCAATTTGGACAGATTTTCCGACTATTCCTTAATACTATTAAATGGTCATGTTTTTCTTGAAAAGATAATTGAGATAGCCTTAAAGAGAATGGGAGACCCTGATCCAGAGAAGTTGTCCTTTTACTCAAAAGTAATCAGATTGAAACACCTGTTGGGGCAATCACCACATTCAGATTCTATAATTTATTCTTTGACAGAGCTAAATAGATTGAGAAACAAATTAGCTCATGAATTTAAATACGATGCAAAAAATGGCGAGTTCCACAGCTGGTCAGAGCATATCCATCTTAATTTTGAAGGTGAAAAATACACCAAGTTTACTCAAAGAACTAAAATTGTCCATGCATTCTCTTTTTTGGCTATAAATATTTTGGAGGCATCAAATCAAGAATAATAGTGACAATTTAAACTAGCAAGTTCCTCCCTATATGAGGGCAGTTCCCGAAAATTTTATTGCTGACCAGATAATTAGATAATTTGATTGATTTTCAGAGTTGTTTTTAAAAAAAAGTAAAAGAGTAAAGATGTATTTATATAATTAATACTCTCAGATTGTTGCCCTTTTTAATTCTCCAAAATTCATCTAGCTATATCAAAAGTATAGGCTATCTAATATACTGTTTCAAGATAGCGGTAAATAAAGGTAGTCTGATATAGAAGCTCTAATAAGCCATATTCCTTTTTCAGAAAAGTAGTAAATTTGAGTTGCTCCTAAAAAGGGAAATATGGAGTTTGATGCAATGAAAAATGATTATTTTCATGCTGAAAACAATCTGGAAACTATTTATTAAGACTTTAATTTGAAGCCATAACCCTGATTAAAATGAAAATATTTACACAAAAGGTCAAAAAATTGATTGAGAGAAAAGATTTTCAGGTGCTGGCTAAATTACTTTCAGAAAATCCTAATCTGGCAAACGAAGGAATTACGATTCCTTTCGAATTTTTTTGTAGACAAAAAGAACACCCACTTCATAGGATTTGCGATGCTATTTTTGCGAGAAAAATTTCGGATGATGATGGAATCATATTTGCAAAGATTTTCTTGGAAAATGGAGCAAAAATAGATGGCAACAAAATTAATGGTGGTGGAACTCCCATTCTTGCTGCAGCCAGTCTTCACGCTTAAAAACTCGGAATATTTTATATTGAAAGAGGTGCTGACATTCATTATACGTATCAGAACAATGGTGAAACTGCATTGCACTGGGCAGCATTTTGTGGTAGGGATAAATTAGTCGACCGGCTAATAAGGTCTGGGACCAAAATTGATGGACAAGACAAGACTTATAACAGCACCCCACTTGGCTGGGCAATCCATTCATTACAATCAAACGATACAGTAAATAAATTCCACCAAGTCGATTGCATAAAACGGTAGCATCCCATTAAGTGTGTAAGTGTAGGAAAGTTATTCTGGAATTTTTCGGCCCATTGAAAGGCCTGGAAAAATTACGGAAATAACTTTTCGGGGTAACTTTACACATTTAAAGCTATGAAAAAAGAAGATGTCCTAAGCGAGGAATTCCTCAAGCAGTTTAAAACAGGTGAAGAGTTGTACTCTTTCCTTGCCCAGATCCAGAAGCGTGGGGTCGAACAGATCCTGGAAGGTGAACTGGATTCCCATCTGGGATACGATAAGCACCAGACTTCTGCCGGTGACAACACCCGAAACGGCCACAGTAAGAAAAAAATCAAAAACCAGTTTGGGGTATCCGAGATTCAGGTTCCCCGCGACAGAGACGCATCTTTTACTCCTGCTCTTGTGCCCAAGCGTAAAAACATGGCCCAGGGAGTAGAAAACATCATCATCTCCCTGTATGCCAAGGGCATGAGTGTGAGCGATATCGAGGAACAGATCAGGGAACTCTATAACATCGAACTTTCCACCTCCGCCATATCGCGGATCACCGAGCGTGTTTCCCAGGATATTACCCTGTGGCAAAACAGACCACTCGAATCAGTCTATTGCATCGTTTGGATGGATGGGATTGTGTTTAAAGTCAGAGAGAACTCCAGAGTGATCGACAAAACCATTTATATAGCCATAGGCCTACGCACGGATGGCAAAAAGGAAGTTCTCGGTCTTTGGTTGGGAAAGAACGAATCGGCAGCCTTCTGGCTGAGTGTATTGACAGATTTGAGATCCAGAGGCGTCCAGGATATCCTGATCACCGCCACGGATAACCTGAAAGGCTTTACAGATGCAATCAGATCAGTTTTTCCCGAGTCCACGAAGCAAATCTGCATTGTCCATCAGATCCGGAATGCCTGTCGTTATGTGGTATGGAAGGACAGGAAGGCATTTACAGCTGATATGAAGGAAATCTACACGGCTCCAAACCGTGAAGCAGCAGCCCTTGCATTGGATCAGTTAGAGTCCGTATGGAGTCAGAAATACGGCTATGCGATCAAAAGCTGGAGGGATAACTGGGAGGAACTGACTGCATTCCTGGCTTTTCCCATGGAAATCAGAAAGATCATCTACACGACCAATATCATCGAAAACCTGAATGGGAAAATCAGAAAATACACCAAGAATAAACTTTCCTATCCAACCGACGAAGCAGTGATGAAGTCCGTATTCCTGGCTGTCAACGAATCCACCAAAAAATGGACAATGCCAATCCGGGATTGGGGAACAATCCTAAACCAATTTATGATTATGTTTGAAAACCGTCTAAAATTCTAACCAACCTTAAAATTCATTTACACACTTTTCGGGATAGTGTCCATAAAACTGCTCTTACAACACGGTGCAGAGGCAAAAAAGCTGGATAAAGGGAAAAATGACTACTTGCAATTGATGGCTAAAAATGATTTAGAATTGCAAACCCTAATGAATTGAAAAATTTGTAACGCCAGATATTACTCTATGAAGATAAATAGGGGCTATCAATATTTATATTTTTTCAATGTTTAAGAACAACAAGGCTTGTTATCTTGAATAGGAGGACAAGGCACTGTTCCATAGGAGCAATAAACACAGCAATCTCCCTTCTTAGGTTTTAATATCACTTTACAATTCTCACATTCATAAAAGAATTGACAGGCGTCTGTCGGCATGGTTTCTTCTTTTTGATTTCCGCACTCAGGGCAGGTGATTATTGATTTAAGTAGGGCATTCATGCTAATTACTTTTCCTTTCTTTCTGTTACTTTGTATCCTGTGCTATTTATTGCTGTTTCAATTTCAGAAACATTCGTTTTTAAGCTGTCAAACTGTATAACAGCATTGCCGTTATCATATGATGTGGTCGAGCTGATTATTCCAGAAAGTTTATTCACTTCATGGTTTACATGTTCTTCACAACTTGTGCATGTCATCCCATTGATAGAAAACTCTACGGTCTGAAGATTTTCATTGTCAACCAGTTCCGTCTGGCTTCCTGTCTTGGGGTAGAAGATGTGCGAGTAACTTGGAAAGGCAAGCATGAGCATAGCAAATGCAGTCAAAATACCCAAAAATGTTTTAGTTTCAATCAACTTCGGTTTAGCCGGCGTTTCGCAATGGCAATCCGCTTCTCTTTTAGGTTTCAAAATCTGATACCAAGCAAAACCAAGAGTCAAAATTGTAAAAGCAATAAAGTAAGGTCTTGCTGATTCAAGCCAGGAAAAAGTGGATGCGATCCCGCTTGTTCCCGCGACAAGAGCAAAAACAGGAGTAATGCAACATATGGAAGCCGTAAAGGATGATAGAACTCCTGCGCCGATTAGTGTATTATCTTTCTTCATACAGTTTCGAAAACTTTATTTTCCTCAATTAATGTGAATATCGGTTTAAGCAGGATTTTATACTCTTCAGCTAAGGAGTAGAAAATAGTTTGCGCTTGTCTTTCAGCTTCGATGACCTTCTGATTTTTGAGTTTCCTGAGATGTTGAGAAATTGCCGATATGGTCATTCCTAGAATATCACTCAAATCACATACACATAGTTGTTTCTCTTCATAAAGCAGGAAAAGAATTTTCAACCTGACCTTATTCCCAGCCAGCTCAAGTCCCTTTGATAAATAGTCGAAGGATTCGTGAAGCTCAAAAACTCGGCTTTTGCAGCGGTTTAGTTGTTCAACGTCCGCTTGTTGCCTAATACAAGAAATGATATCCATGAATACAAAAATAAGAAAACTTCTTATTTAAGCAAATGCTTAAATACATTTTTACTTTTGTTTTAAAAATCCAATACTCTGCAACGTCAATATCCTAAAATCAAATATTTTTACTTAGTCTGAAATTATCCTTACCTACCGTTATTTCGAATAAAATCACTTCATGTTTTTCTATTTGCTCACTTTTAAAATTCTAAATGCCCCTTGAACAACCAAGACAAAAACAATTGTTCCTATAACCAGATCTGGCGTACTGGATTCTAGCCAATGAACTAATAGGCCTGCGGCAATTACACCTAAATTAATAATCACATCATTTGAAGTAAAAATCATACTTGCTTTCATATGAGCCTCTTCTTTGCTTTTCGATTTTTGCAACAGATAAAGACAAATTCCATTCGCCATGAGGGCAAGAATTGAGACAATAATCATTGTTGAAAAATCCGGAAGCTTCTCGACTCCAAAAAATCTTCTTAATACCTCTACAAATCCGATGATCGCAAGTATGATCTGAAAATATCCAGCCCATTTAGCAATCCGCTTTTTCCTATATATTGTTCCCCCCACTGCAAATAAACTTATCCCATACACAAAGCTATCCGCAAGCATATCCAAGCTATCGGCAACCAGCCCCATAGATTTGGAAATAATTCCTGTGGTCATTTCGATTAGAAAAAACGCAAAATTTATTGCAAGGACAGACCATAGTAACTTTTTTTGGTGAGTGTGTTCTTTAAAGACCGATTGGTCAGTCTTCTCGGTGGAAATTTTCCTCCCTCCTAAATTTAAGTCCACAACAGACTTTTCGATGGCTTCAATTTCCCCTTGATGAAAAACTGTCAGTTTCCGGTTTGGGATATCAAATTCCAAATTTTCAATACTGGAAATACCGTCCAAATTCATCCTGATAAGGTTCTCCTCCGAAGGGCAGTCCATTTTGGTTATCTCAAAGATTGTTTTTTGCATGTTGACTAGCTTATCTTTTGACAGCAAGATTTTTAAGATTTAAATATATATTATCAATCAGAACTCTTCAGATCAATGTTGATATGTTCGGTATCTATATCGCTTAAAATTGCATGAATCTTCTCTTTTATAGCACTTGAATCCGATAATAATCGAATGTCTGAAACTATAACATGTGCAGTGACCACAGCTTTTTCCTCTGTTAGCGACCATATATGTAAATGCTCAACCTCTTTAACTTTGTCCAAGCAAAGTATTTTTTGACGAAGTTCAGGGAGATTGATGTTCTTCGGAACTTTTTGAAGCAGTATTTTTAGTGCCTGTACCAGTTTATGCATAGCAAATACAAGAACAGTAAGGTTAATAACAATGGCCAGAATAGGATCCAATATTGGAACATCAAATAGCAACATGACAATGCTCCCAACAAGAACAGCAACCCATCCAAGAGCATCCTCTAAAAGATGAATCATCATAACCTGTTTGTTCATCGATTTACCGGATTTCAACTTCCAAACACCGATTCCATTTAAGGCTATACCCAAAAATGAAATGCCAAGCATCCAATATGCATCAGGGTTCTGTGGATTTATTATTCGCTCAACAGATGCATAAACTATATAGATTGATCCGAGTAATAATGTCACCGCGTTTATCATCGCACCCAATAAAGAAAACCGGGCATATCCATAAGAATAATTATCCGTACTTCCTTTCCTGGATTTCTTTTCGAAGTACCAGCCTGCACCCAGTGAAAGGCTGTCAGCAAAATCATGGAGTGAGTCTGCTAAAATAGCGATACTGCCTGAAATCAAACCACCTGTGACTTCTAACACGGTAAAGGCTAAATTCAGGAAAAAGGCTGTCCTGATATTGTTATCTTTTTTTGCCACTGACTAGCTGTTATTTTTTAATCCACTTGAATGCAGTTTCTTTTTCTGAAATATCAAAGTATTTAACTTCACCTGAACTGAAAAAACCCATTAGGTCAGACATTTTTTCTTCCCACTTTTTTTCGCCTACCATGGCCACTTTATCAAAGTCATTGGCATGTTTTGTATCAGATTTCACATCTTCCCAAAAGGCTTTCAGTTCCCATCCCTCAAAATCAACCATTTCAAAATACCATCGAATCTTAGAATGTTTGCCGAGCGCGTTCTTCAATAATGGTAATAGCTTTTTGTAATCAACTTCAGTTAATTTTCCTGAGGCTTTTGTTGCTATGATATTGTTTTCCGTTTGCTCTAGTATCTGTAGCATACTATTGTTTTTAAGTTAAAATATCCTCTCTGTATAAGTATTTATTCTATTTCATTACTGTGGCTTATTCATTTTCGCTGGTATGCCAACAGCCTTAAAGCATTTACTACAACGACTATTGTTGAACCTTCATGAATTAGCACTGCAATGCCTATAGAGGCGAATCCAAAGATCGTAGCAGGAATCAATACGCCGACTACACCTAAACTGATCCATAGGTTTTGCTTGATAATCCCCTTGGCTTTTCTACTTAGCCCAATTGCAAAAGGCAATACTTCAAGTTTATCAGCCATCAACGCAATATCGGCAGTTTCCAAAGCGACATCAGACCCTGCTGCTCCCATGGCAATACCTACGGTACTTGCAGCCATAGCCGGAGCATCATTTACCCCGTCACCCACCATGGCGATTTTGGATTCTGACTGCTTTAATTGTTTGATAGCTTCCACTTTTTCTTCAGGCAGTAAGCTTCCTCTTGCACCAGTCAGTCCGACTTCATTGGCAATTGCATCGGCGACTTTCTGGTTATCTCCGCTGAGCATGATCATTTTTTCAATCCCAATCGCCTTCAGTTCACTTAAGGTAGCTTTGGCTGATTCCCTAGGAGTGTCCATCAGCCCAATGATTCCAAGATAGTTCTCATTTTTTCTGATAAGGATAGTAGTGTTGCCGTTGGACTCCAACTCTTCAATTTTTTTGACTATCTCATCAGAAGGTTTTTTATCATCCAGAGCTTCATACAAATCCAGGTTTCCGATATAGATTTTATCCGAACCCACATTGGCCTTAATTCCTTTACCCAACACTGCTTCCAATGAATCCGCTTTGGGAATTTCTTTGCCATCCATTCGCTCTTTGCCGTCTCTAACTACCGCTTTGGCAAGTGGGTGATCGCTCAGCTCTTCCACCGCTATAGCATCTGCAAGTAATTCTTCGTTGGAAATTCCTTCCAGGGCAATCACCTCTGTGATTTTGGGTTTTCCTTCAGTGAGTGTTCCTGTTTTATCAAAAGCGATTGCAGTCAAAACGCCTAAATCTTCCAAGGGTCTCCCCCCTTTGATCAACACTCCTTTTTTGGCAGCACGGGCTATACCGCTTAATACAGCACTGGGTGTAGCAATGGCCAATGCACATGGACTCGCAGCTACCAAAACTGCCATCGCTCTATAAAAGCTTTGGCTAAAAGACTCATCAATGACCAAAAAGGCAAAGCATAGTATCACCACCAAAACCAACACTGAAGGGACAAAATACTTTTCGAACTTATCAGTGAGTAACTGAGTAGGAGACTTTTGTGCCTTTGCTTCGTTGACTAAAGTGATCAATCTTGATACGGTGGAGTCCGTGGCTAATTTTAACACCTTTATTTCCAAGGTTCCATTTCCATTTATAGTCCCTGAAAATGCACGGCTTTCCTCAGGAACATCTTTAAGAGATAATTCATTTGAATCAGCATTTTGCATAGCAACTTTGTCCACCGGAATACTCTCACCTGTGATGGGTGCCTGATCAACGGCGCTACTACCTTTGATTACTACTCCATCGGCTGCAATGCGGGTGTTGGGCTTGACTAAAATAATATCCCCAATTTTCAATTCTTCAATACCAACTTCTGTGGTAGTATTCTCATCTTTTTTCAAGGCGGTTTTGGGAGCCAGAGTAGCTAGGGACTCAATCGATTTATGTGCTTTTCCCATAGCGTAGTGCTCCAATGAATGCCCTAGGCTAAATAAAAACAACAGCAACGCACCTTCTGCCCATTCCCCAAGGATCGCAGCACCAATGGCTGCGACCAACATGAGGAAATCAATTTCAAACCCTCCTTTAAGAATAGTCTCAATTGCTTCCTTGGCAGTATAGAAGCCTCCAAAAAAATAGGCTCCTATATAAAACCCAAGACTAACCCACTGAGGAACGGACTCCATAAAACTGAGACCAAACCCGATTCCCAACAAAACACCGCAGCAAATAGAGAAAATCAATTCACTGTTTTTTCCGAATATCCCTGAATGTTCTACTTTTTCCTTTTCCATGATTTCATATACCAGTTAGCGTATTTTTCCTTTGTTTTTCAATGATGCCCACCTTCTTCTTCGCTGTTTTTAGCTTTTGAAAGCAGCGTAAAAGCTCCTTCAGTCACCAGCTTGATATCTTCATAGTTTCTAGCGGAATCCAATAATGTTACCTGAGTGAACCCATCTTCTTTATTTCCCATCATTACCTCTATCATCTCATAATCATAAGCTGGCTGTCCATTTTCATCCCGCTCCCCCAAGTAGGAAAAAATAAAATGCTTCTCACCAAAACGTACTACAGCATCATCTGGTGCTACCAACGCTTTTTCCGTAGCGATTTCTATTTTGGCAGTCACATACATTCCTGGGAGCAAATCAGTATTCTTGCTGTCAAAATGACCATGAACCGTCACTGATCTATCTTTTCTCACTCCCTTACCTACCAAAAACACATGCGCCTCTCTCCATTCTTCATCCGTATTGGCAATGTTGAATTTGATGCGTTGATCCTTCTTAATTTTAGGAATATCATTTTCATAGACAGAAAGCTCCACATGCAAATCATCTGAATTGGTTAAATCCATGATTACATCCTGCGGACTAACGTATTTGCCAATATTGGTAAAAACATCCAATACCGATCCGGATACAGGGGAATAGATGTTTACCACGGATTTAATCTCTCCTGTTTCCACTTTCTCGGGATCAAATCCGATCATTTTTAATTTTGCCCTGGATGTCTTTATCCTGGCTTCATTGGCCAGAAAATTACTTCTTGATTCTTCAAAGGTTTTTCCGGAAGCCACTTGTTCACCATACAATTTCTCCTGACGCTCGTACTCAGACTTTAAATAGGAGCTGTTAGCCAGGCTCTCTAAATAGTCCTGCTGAAACTGAATGAATTCAGGGTTTTCAATGGATACAAGCAGTTGCCCTTTTTTGACAGCATCGCCCGGAAGAAGTGTGGTGTTTTTCACAAAACCTCCATAAGGCATGGTAATGGAAATGTTATTTTGCGGTGGGACATCAATCACCCCATTCACCATAAGTTCACTTCCAATTTCCTTGAATTCCAATTTACCCAGCTCGATCCCTGTCACCTCATATTGCGCTTGAGACAGTTCTACCCTGGATTCATTTTCTTCGTGCTCTCCCTGAATTTCAACACTTTCAACTTTTGAATTACAGGAAGCTATAAAGCCTGCTATTGTTAAGGCAAATAGGCTGTTTATGATATATTTTTTCATTTTATAAGATTTTTAGAAATGGTATTATGGAATCGTGAAAGGTTAAACTCATTCTTCTATGTGACTTTTTAGTCATGCTCGATTTCATATTTTTCATTTTAATTGATACCAGATATGAATTCAATCTGAATAAGTGTCTGATTGGATTTGTCGAGCAAATCCAGATAATCAAAACTTACTGATAAACTTCTGTTTAACCCTTGAGTATATTCCACATAACCGATTGCACCGCTTTGGAAGCCTCTTTGAGATTGATTTAGAATGAGTTCGGCCTGGGGCAGAGCATTGGCTTCATAAAAAGCCAAACTTGTCTGGTATTTTTCGTAATCCAGAAGTAAAGAGGCCAAGTGATTTTCAAGCTCGTTGGTAAATGCCGCTTCCTCCTGTTCAGCTTCAGCTATCCTTATGGATTTGGATTTAATGGTTGCGGACTGCGATTTCAGGCTGAAAATCGGAATTGCCAACCCAACCTGAAAACCATCGAATCGATCTTTAGAGGTGAAAAATTCCGGATTACCGGCCATAGTTTCACCCGGGCCATTAAAGGATTGATTGAAATACCCCAGTTTAATATCAGGCATAAACTGTGATTTTTCCACTGACTTTTCCTTTTCTGCAATTGCAATCTGTTGCTGAACCCAGGTTAGTGTTGGATTACCATCCACGCTTAATGAAGTTAAGGACACCTCAGAAAGCTTTTGCTCAAGCTTACCCAAATTAGGTTCGATAGCAGCATCTGAGTTTAAAAGCATTTTCAGCCTTCTCAAGTTGATCTCAACATCTGCCTGATTCTGTGCCAATAATGCTTCAATTTCAGCCACCTGTGCTTCAGCAGTTGCCTTTTCAAGCAGGTTGGTTTCCCCTGCCTCAAAGCGTAAGGTGGCAGCTGATGCAAACCGGGAATAAATACTATCCTGTCTAAGGAGCAGAATTCCCTTTTCCTTTGCTGCCCATAACGCATACCAAGTTGACTTTACAGCTCTGATGAGTTCATTTTTACTCATTTCAACGGCCAATTCACCTGAAGTTACTTTGGCCTCAGCCAGTCCATTTTGTCTGCTATAAGTAGTCGGAAATTCAAAGGTTTGTGAAACTGAAAAGCGGGAATCGTTGGTAAATGCACTGTTAGTCTGACCATACTCTATATCCACAGCAGTTTTGCCAATATTCCAGCTAGCGCCCTTTAAAGCCCGCTTCTGCTCCAGCCTTAGTGCTTCTGCTTTTACGTTGGGATTATTTTCAAGCGCCAGATCTATTGCCTGATCCAGGGAAGAAACCTGTTGGATTTCCTGTGCTAAAGTTGGGATACTTATAAAAGCTAGCAAGGTGATAGTGAGCAATCCTATCTTTCGGGTGGATTTCCTGAATCCTTTTTCAAAATAGTAATACAAAACAGGCAGAACCACCAAAGTCAGAATCGTGGCAGTGATCAGTCCTCCGATAACTACTGTAGCCAATGGTTTCTGAACCTCTGCCCCACTTGAAGAAGAGAGCGCCATAGGCAAAAAGCCTAAGGATGCTACAGAAGCAGTCATAATCACGGGTCTCAGTCTGGTGCGTGTACCTGAATAGATCCGCTCAAATACGTCCGTGATGCCTTCTTTTTTCAGATGGTTAAACTCAGCTATCAGCACAATACCATTGAGTACCGCTACACCGAAAAGTGCGATAAATCCTATTCCTGCTGAAATACTAAAAGGCATCCCTCGCAACGTCAAAGCAAAAATTCCCCCAATGGCAGAAAGCGGTATCGCAGTAAAAATCAGAATACTTTGCTTTATTGACCCGAAGGTGAAAAATAACAATACAAAGATCAGCAATAGTGCCAGTGGAACCGCAACCCCCAACCGCTCTTTCGCTTCAATCAGATTCTCAAACTGCCCACCGAACGTCACAAAATAACCAGATTCAAAAGTAACAGCATTTGCTATTTTGCTTTCAATTTCGTCGACGATACTTTCCACATCCCTATTTCTCACATTGAATGCCACCACAATTCTCCGCTGGGTATCGTCCCGCTGAATCTGGTAAGGTCCTTCTTTCACGGAGACTTCTGCAACTTGATATAACGGGATCTGATCCCCATTTGCCCGGGCTATAAATAGGTTCCGGACATCCTCCAGTTCATTTCTTTTGTTCTGGTCAAGTCTGATCACTAAATCAAATCTCTTTTCGCCTTCGTAAACTTTCCCAGCGGAAGCCCCGGCAAAAGCTGCCTGGATCGAGCGGTTTACTTCTTTGATGCTTAAGCCATATTTTGCCAATTGTGCCCGTTTATAGTCGATGACAATCTGGGGCACACCTGTCACTTCCTCTATGTAAATATCTTCTGCTCCTTCCACTCCTCTGGCTATCTGACCTATCTGATTGGCATATTGAGAAAGCTGGTCTAATTCCTCCCCATAAATTTTTATGGCAACATCTTGCCGGACACCGGACATCAATTCATTGAACCGCATTTGTATTGGCTGTTGAAACCCAAAGTTCACTCCCGGCAAAACAGCTAATGCTTCAGACATTTTATTCGCCAGATCTTCCCGGTTCGTGGCAGATGTCCATTCGCCTTTATCTTTTAGGATAATCATCATATCAGCTGCCTCTACAGGCATTGGATCTGTTGGAATTTCACCAGCTCCTATTTTGGAGACTACCTCTACTACTTCAGGAAACTGATCCAAAAGTATCTTTTCAGCCTGGGTGGTTGCCTTAATGGTATTCTGAAGGGAGGAACCGGTAACCACACGGGTTTCCACTGCAAAATCCCCTTCTTCCAGGGTAGGAATAAACTCACCTCCCAATCTTGAAAAAACCCAACCTGATACCACCAATAATACCAGTGCCACACTTAGTACAACCCCTCTATGATGCATAGCCCAACGGATAGAAGGATCATAAAAACCATGGAAAAAACTCATGATTTTGTCAGAAATATTCGGCTTGTTACTCAGCTTTTTACTCAGAAAAAGAGCTGAGATCATCGGTACATAGGTAAGAGACAGAATAAAAGCACCCAATATAGCAAAGGCTACTGTCTGCGCCATAGGCCTGAACATTTTTCCTTCTGTGCCAACTAATGCCAAGATGGGCAAGTAAACAATGAGGATGATGATCTCCCCAAAAGCGGCAGAATTTCGGATCTTGCTGGCCGAAAGAAATACCTCATCGTCCATCTCTAACTGTGTCAGTTTTCTTTCCTTTTTGACTAACCCAAGATGATGCATCGTCGCCTCAACAATGATAACAGCCCCATCCACAATCAGCCCGAAATCTATAGCACCCAGACTCATTAAGTTTCCTGAAACCCCAAACAAATTCATCAGGGTGAAAGCAAATAATAAGGCTAAAGGAATTACTGAAGCCACAATCAAACCCGCCCTCAGATTGCCCAGTAACAGCAAAAGGACAAAAATAACGATCAGTGCCCCTTCGATGAGGTTCTTGCTCACAGTACCTATTGCGTTAATAACCAGCTTGGAACGGTCTAGGAAAGGCTCAATGGTAACCCCCTCAGGAAGTGTTTTTCTGATCTCATCAATTTTAGCTTTAACATTATCAATGACTTCTGCAGAATTTTCACCTTTCAGCATCATTACTATGGCACTGACTACTTCACCTTCACCATTTCTGGTAGTCGCTCCATAGCGGACAGCATTCCCTAGCTGTACTTTAGCTACATCTTTTATCAGGACGGGAATACCGTTTTCGTTCACTCGCACTGGGATATTATTGATATCTTCAAAAGATCCAACAAGGCCTTCACTTCGTATGAATAGGGCTGTTAGGTTTTTCTCAATGTATGCACCTCCGGTATTTTCATTGTTATCTTCAAGCGCCTTAAAAATATCAGCTATCGAGACATTCAAAGATTTCAATCTATCAGGTTCAATCGCTATTTCGTATTGCTTGAGGTATCCCCCGAAACTGCTCACATCTGCAACACCAGGTGTCCCAAGCAGCTGTCTTCTTACTATCCAATCCTGAATAGTCCGGAGCTCTCGTGCATCGTACTTATCCTCATAGCCAGGTTCTACACCGACTACGTATTGATAAATCTCACCAAGACCTGTAGTGATAGGAGCCATCCCGGGAGCTCCAATATCCGGAGGAATCTGCTCTTTGACTTCGGACATTCGTTCATTGACCTGTTGTCTTGCCCAATAGACATCCACATTTTCCTCAAATACGATAGTAACTACAGAAAGCCCGAAACGGGAAAAGCTTCGGATCTCTTCGATATCAGGAATTGTGGCCATCGTGATTTCAATGGGGAAGGTAATTAAACGCTCTACCTCCTCAGCAGCCAGTGAGGGAGAGGTGGTGATTACCTGTACTTGATTATTGGTAATATCAGGAACTGCATCGATGGGAAGCTTGGTGAGTGAATACACTCCCACAATGACCAATCCTATGGTAAGTAGCCCGATAATCAGTTTATTTTTAACTGAAAACCGGATTATATTATCCAGCATAAGGAATTAATTTTTATGTAATAAAATGGAAATGGGCTCAGGGGCCCTTAGAAAAAACCGCGCACAACAGACCTAATCAGTTTAGTGAAAAGAGCTGAACGAAAAGGGTAAATATGGTGTAAAGCGGGAAATTTAGCTCCGAGGAGGTTGAAAGAGTTCACCTAAAACTGGTGAAGTAAAAAGAAAGGTATAGTAAGTTTCTGGCTCTACTTTCTCATTAAAAGTCCGGACTACAGAAAAATCATTTATTGAAGAGAAATAGATGGGAGCGTGTGAACAGGTATGATTGCCATGAAAAGGTAAATTTTCATGACTTTCTTCATCATGGCTGGTATTGTTTGATCCATGATCAATATAATCTTCTACTACGAATTCAAATACGGAGTCGTCATGCAAAACTTTATGCTCTCCAAAATGTGAAAGCAAAAACGGGATTTTCTGAATCTGACAACATAGATCGAAATTCATCGATAGCATCCCCAAAAGGAGCAAAGCAATAAAAGATCTGTTTCTTATCAGTTTCATATTCTGCAAATCTATGAAATAAAGTAGTGCAAGGCTATTGCACAAAATCGCTAATCCCAGATTCAAGTGATGAGGTATAGCTACGACCCAATCTGAGCAAGGGAGGAATTTTTTTTGTCTTTTTTTATAAGCGGTAACCTTATCTGGATTATTACGTGTCCTAGAATTCAATTGGATTTATTTTCATTCTCATGTGAAAAGCCTATAATTGTAATAGTGAAGAAATCATTTTCCATAGTTTTAGCATTCTTACTTCTTTTCGCAAACATCGGTTTGGCGAAGAGCAGCCATATATGCATGGGATCTGAGATGTTAAATGCAATTGGCCTTTCAGCAAAAAATTTGGATTGCGGAATGAAACATCAATCGGAATCTCCTTCGAGTGATCAAGGAGATTTAAGCAATGCTGATGAATGCTGCCAAAATAGTTTTGAACTCATTCACAATGACAGTGATCAGAATCTTAAAGTAATAAACCTCGACGCTGCCCAACTTATTTTTGTAGCAGCTTTCACACAAACATTCATTTTTGGAATAGATCCAGTTCCTACAACTGAATATTCCAACGTATTTATTTCTCCCCCTGCGATTGATAAGGACTATACTGTTTTTTTTCAATCTTTCTTGATTTAATCCGGATAGGTAAACTTAGGTCTTACAGACCGCCTTTTTCTATGAGCTCAATTGCTTGTAGCAAAGTTTATCCAGTATTCCATTTTCTTAGGATTATTTCATGCTTAACTCAATTATCAAGTATTTTCTTGAAAACAAATTAGTTACAGTTCTTTTGCTTATCGCTTTGATAGCTTGGGGAATTGTGACAGCTCCCTTCGGTTGGAAAGTAGGTTCTCTTCCATCAGATCCTGTCCCCGTTGATGCCATTCCTGACATTGGCGAAAACCAACAAATTGTTTTCACCCAATGGCCAGGTAGATCTCCACAGGATATTGAGGATCAAATCTCCTACCCACTTACTACCTATCTATTAGGAATTCCTGGAGTAAAGTCCATCCGTAGCTCTTCTATTTTCGGCTTTTCCAGCATATACATCATCTTCAATGAAGACACAGAATTCTATTGGTCTAGATCAAGAATCCTGGAAAAACTCAGTTCATTACCTGCAGGATTGCTTCCAGAGGCAGTTCAGCCGGGACTGGGTCCTGACGCCACTGCTTTAGGCCAGGTATATTGGTACACACTGGAAGGAAGAGATGAGCAAGGCAATCCGACCGGAGGATGGGATCTTCACGAGATAAGGACTGTTCAGGACTTCTTTGTTAAGTATGGCTTAAACGCCGTGGAAGGCGTTTCGGAAGTGGCTTCAATCGGTGGATTTGTACAGGAATATCAGGTAGATGTAAATCCCGACGCGCTTAAAGCCTATAATATTCCCTTGATGAAAGTCATGGAGGCAGTTAAGCAATCCAATAGGGACGTAGGTGCCAAAACCATAGAAATCAACCAAGCAGAATATTTAGTGCGCGGTTTGGGCTATATCAAAAAGGTAGAGGACTTAGAAGAGGCGGTGGTTGCCGTGGAACAAAACGTTCCGATCCGGATAAAAGACATTGGCGTGGTAAGCCTAGGACCAGCCAACAGAAGAGGACTTTTAGATAAAGACGGAGCTGAGGTAGTCGGCGGTGTAGTAGTCGCGCGATACGGATCTAATCCTCTTCAGGTCATCAACAATCTGAAAGAGAAAATCACAGAAATAGCTCCTGGCCTCCCAAAAAAGACCTTAGCCGATGGTCGTATTAGCCAGCTGACCATTGTTCCATTTTACGATAGATCTACACTGATTCAGGAAACCCTAGGCACCTTGGAGGAGGCGCTTTCTTTGGAGATTCTGATTACTATTCTGGTTGTGATTGTGATGGTCTATAACCTGCGAGCATCTATTCTGATTTCAAGCTTATTACCAATTGCAATTCTGATGGTTTTTATAGCGATGCGCTATTTTGGGGTAGATGCAAATATTGTAGCTCTTTCTGGAATAGCTATCGCCATCGGTACGATGGTGGATTTGGGGATAATCCTTTCAGAAAACATTATCAAGCACATCGATGAAGCTCCTCCAGAGCAGAAGTTGGTCACGACCATTTACAAAGGATCATCAGAAGTAGCCACTGCAATCCTTACCGCTGTGTCCACCACTATTGTGAGTTTTATTCCGGTTTTCACAATGGAGGCTGCCGAGGGGAAATTATTTGGACCTTTAGCCTATACCAAGACTTTTGCACTTATAGCAGCATTGATCGTATCCTTGTTTATTCTGCCCATGTTGGCTCATGTGTTCTTTGGTTTCAAAATCAAAAATCAGCGATATAAGCTTCTAGGAAATGGATTATTACTAATTCTAGGAGTAGGCGCACTGATTTACGGCTACACTTGGGCAGGAATTATTTTGTTACTATTTGGCATTATTTCCTTCGCCAAATTATATGTAGAGAAAGAGGCGATAGTGTTTCCAAAGCGCATCCGTCCTATATATAACCAACTGGAAATTATTCTGGCAATAGGTGGTGTGGTTTGGTTATTAGCGACGTATTGGTTGCCACTTGGTGCTTCACGTTCTCTATTCTCCAATGTCTTGTTCGTCGCCATTCTAGTGAGTTTGATATTGGGGGCATTCACCCTTTTGGAAAACAATTACAAACGTGTATTAACCTGGTGCCTGGATCACAAAGCAATCTTCCTGACTATACCGGCAGTCTTGATTCTCTTTGGAGCTACGGTTTGGCTTGGGTTTAATACCACTTTTGGATTAATCCCAAAGACCACCAATCTGGTTGGCTGGGATATTCAATCCAGTAAGCCTTGGTCTAGTCTAACGCATACTTTCCCAGGTATGCAAAAGGAATTTATGCCTTCCCTGAATGAAGGTAGCTTCCTGCTGATGCCAACCGCCATGCCGCATTCCGGCATTGCTTATAACAGAAAAATCATCGGCCAACTGGATATGCTGCTGACCAATATTCCTGAAGTAGATCTCACGGTCGGAAAACTTGGTAGAGCTGAATCAGCTTTGGATCCGGCACCGATCTCTATGTATGAGAATATTATTAATTATAAACCAGAATATCTTCTCAATGCAAAGGGCCATAAACAGCGGTTTAAAATTGACAAGGAAGACCGATTCATTTTTACTACGGGAGACACCCTTTCCAACCAAGACGCAATCGCACAAAATGAGCCTGCCAAAAACTTAATTCCTGACGAGGATGGCATGTATTTCAGAAACTGGCGGGAACATATCAAATCTCCTGATGATATATGGAAAGAAATCATCGCAGTTACCAAAATACCGGGTATCACCTCCGCTCCTAAATTGCAGCCTATTGAAACTCGACTAGTCATGCTTCAAACCGGCATGCGAGCACCTATGGGTATTAAAGTATATGGCCCTGATTTGCAGACTATCGAGAACTTTGGAATACAACTGGAAAACATCCTGAAGCAAGTTCCATCCGTCAAAGAGGAAGCAGTTTTCGCAGATAGAATCGTTGGAAAACCTTACCTGCACCTTAATATCAACCGGGAAAAAATCGCGCGATTTGGACTGACTATAGAAAATGTGCAGCAGACTATAGAAACAGCTATTGGTGGAATGAACATAACCACTACAGTGGAAGGCAGAGAGCGTTTTCCTGTGCGTGTCCGCTATCCAAGAGAATTGCGCGATGACCCCGAAAGTTTGGCTAAGATCTTTGTTCCAACTCCTACCGGAGCTCAAATCCCTTTAGGACAACTCGTGGATTTTGAGTACAAACGTGGCCCACAAGCCATCAAAAGCGAGGAGACTTTCTTGGTAGGTTATGTGCTTTTTGACAAAAGAGATGGGAACTCTGAGGTGACTGTGGTTGAAGATGCACGACAATTGATTCAAAGCAAAATTGATTCAGGGGAGCTGGATGTGCCCGCAGGAATCACCTACAAGTTTTCTGGTAGCTATGAAAATCAGGTTCGTGCTGAGAAACGGCTGAGTATCATCGTTCCGGCAGTATTGGCTATTATCTTTTTGATTCTGTATTTCCAATTCAAATCAGTCACTACTTCCCTGATGGTATTCACTGGAATAGCCATGGCATTCAGTGGTGCATTTATCACACTTTGGTTTTATGGACAAGGATGGTTTGCTGATTTTGATCTCTTCGGTACCAATATGCGAGACCTGTTCCAAGTTCACCAGATCAATCTAAGTGTAGCAGTCTGGGTGGGATTCATTGCACTATTTGGTATTGCCACTGATGATGGAGTGTTAATGGCCACATATCTGGATCAAAGTTTTGAACGAAATAAAACTGATACTCCACAAGGAATACGAATGGCTATTGTGGAAGCTGGTCAGCGAAGAATCAAGCCCGCCGTGATGACTTCAGCTACCACAATCATTGCATTGCTTCCGATTTTAACCTCTTCTGGAAGGGGATCGGACATCATGATTCCTATGGCTATTCCAGCCTTTGGAGGAATGATCGTAGCAGCTATCACCTACTTTATTGTACCAGTTCTTTACTCCATTCGGGAAGAACGAAAACTTAAAAAAAGCTGAACATGAGAACTTTCACACTTTCCTTTCTTTTGCTTCTGGGGATGAGTTTCTCAGCTGCTTCGCAAAGCTTAGAAGACTATTTTCTAGTGGCAGCCGAAAACAATCCAGGGCTTCAAGCCAAATACAAGGCATTCGAAGCTGCCATGGAAAAAATATCACAAGTTGGCTCATTACAAGATCTTAATCTGTCATTTGGATATTTTGTATCACCAGTGGAAACCCGTGTGGGGCCGCAACAAGCCCGTTTTTCCTTAACTCAGATGTTCCCTTGGTTTGGCACCTTACGTGCACAAGAAGATGTAGCATCCTTAATGGCTGAAGCGAAGTATCAGGAATTCTTGGATGCTAAAAACCAGCTATACAATCAATTGGCGGCAGTCTATTATCCTCTGCTTGAGACCCACGAGTTAATAGCTATTGAGGAAGAAAATCTGAGAATTTTAGAAACCTACTATTCACTTGCTACTTCAAAATTTGAAAATGGACAAGGTTCGCTAGCCGATGCACTACGAGTAGATATCATGATTCAGGCATCAAAAACAAACGTGGAGGTACTTAAGATGAAAATAAAAGGAAGCAATTCCTGGCTCAATTCCCTTCTTGCCAGGTCTCATGATTCTCCGGTAGAGATTTCAGAAAAGCTGGAAATATGGGATGCTGACGAGATGCTTTCCCCTGATTCTATTCAAACAAATCCATTGCTGGAAAGCATTGATCTGAAAATTCAAGCCAGTGAAGCCTCTGTGTTGGTTGCCCAAAAACAAGGAATGCCGAAGCTGGGAGCTGGAGTGGATTATGTCCTGGTCGGAGAAAGAACAGATGTCGTTATGGCAGATAATGGCAAGAATGTCTTGATGCCTATGATCACGATGAGTCTTCCGATTTTCAGAGCAAAATACAAGGGAGCTCAGAAGGAGGCAGAACTTATGCAGGAATCTTACAAACTGGAAATGGCAGAGCTGAGCAACAAGCTCTATGGTTCTTATTACCGCTATTCTTCCGATATGCAAATCCAGAAAGATTTAATCAGCCTCTATGGTAAGCAAGTGGTGACTTCTGAACAAACACTGGAGCTGCTTTACAATGGCTATAGCAATTCTGGAAAGGACTTCGAAGAGGTATTACGAGTACAGCAGCAGCTGCTGGAATTCCAAAAAATGAAATTAAAAGCCATAGTGACATACAAGACTTCCCTGGCACAAATCAATTATCTAACCGCTAAAACCTACTAATTATGAAAAGCAAAAGCTATGTAAAATTCGCAGCAATGATGGCAGTTTCATTCGTCATTATGTATGCAGTCATGTTTTTGAATGCAGATCTTTTCGAGCATGTGATGCTCAGCACCACCAGAACCTACATGACTATTTTGATGGTGGCGCCCATGGCCATCTCTATGATGTTATTTATGTGGGGAATGTACGAGAACAAAAAAGTCAACTACCTGATCCTAGGCTCCGCGCTGATCATCTTCATAGGCACATTGACTATGCTAAGAAATCAGACTTTGATCGCAGATGTGCAGTGGATGAAAGCAATGATCCCACATCACTCTTCAGCAATCATGGTAAGCCAAAAAGCGAATCTTCAAGATCCAGAGGCTCAGAAACTGGCGCAAGATATCATTGAGGCCCAAAAGCGGGAAATAGCCCAGATGCAGGATATGATCAAAAGACTGGAGGCTAAAAAGTAATAAGATATGATAAAGCTAAACCAATTACCTCATCTAATCACATTGCTTTCCCTTATGGTTGTAACCATTGCGACTGGTTATTCCCAAGAGATACCGACGGATACTTCGACCTATACACTTACTTTAAAGCAAGCAATGGTCTCGAAGGCAGGAAAGCCTGTCGCTGCAATGACGGTAAATGATGGAATTCCCGGGCCAACTCTGCGATTTAAAGAAGGAGGCTATGCTGTAATCTATGTCAAGAATGAAATGGACGAAGAGACTTCTGTGCATTGGCATGGCATCTTATTGCCAAATTTCTTCGATGGAGTACCCTATTTGACAACACCCCCCATCAAGCCGGGTGAAACTCAGAAATATGAGTTCCCACTGAAACAAGCTGGCACCTATTGGTATCATTCCCATACCATGCTCCAGGAACAAAGTGGAGTGTATGGTTCTATTGTGATTGAACCTAAGGAGGAAACATTATCCTATGATTCAGAATTAGTGATTGTTCTTTCTGATTGGACTAATCAAAAACCCCAAAACGTATTACGGAATCTCAAGCGCGGTAACGAATGGTACAATATCAAAAAAGGAACTGCAACTCCTTTGAATCAGGTGATTAGTCGAGGCGGATTTGGTGCCCAGCTTAATTTTTGGAAACAACGAATGGAAAGTGCGGATATCGCAGATATCTATTACAATGCATTCTTGAATAATGGGGAAACCACTACTGAATATCCAGATTTTAGCCCTGGAGAAAAAGTGCGTGTGCGTTTCATCAATGGTTCAGCTTCCTCTCAGTTCTGGCTGACTTTCGGAGGTAAGGATCCATTACTTGTCTCAGCCGATGGCCTGGACGTGGTGCCTATCGCTCACAATAAAACTTTTATCGCTATAGCAGAAACCTATGATTTTATAGTTACGATCCCACAGCAGGGCAAATTGGAAATCCGTGCTACTGTGCAAGATGGTTCTGGACAAACTTCCACCTTCTTAGGAAAGGGAGATATTATTTCTGCTCCTGATGTTCCCCGACCCGATAAAATAGATATGATGATGAAAATGGCGAAAATGGACATGAAAATGGGTGCTCCTGCTATGAAATTTAAGCCATCTGAGGAGGATCCCAAAGAAATGATGGACAAGTGGGGAATGCAGATGGGTGATGAAATGAATATGGGTGAAATGGATCATTCAAAAATGAATTCCACAGACATGGGCACGGATCATTCCCAAATGATGGACAAGAAAAATCGCACTGATTCTACTAGTAAACCTTCTACGAAAAGCATGGACCATTCCAACATGAACCATAATGATCCCATGGATAATTCGATGCAGATGAATGACAAGATAGAAATGGGGACATCAATGGATAAAACACCGGGCATGGACATGTTTGCTGAGTACAATTATGACTACCTCAAGTCCCCTGAGAAGACCAGCTTTCCCACCGGCCGACCTGTTAATGAAGTACTACTGAATCTTACAGGAAATATGTGGAGATATATATGGAGTATGAATGGAGTCCCTCTTTCAGAAGCTGATAAGATCAAAATTGAAAGTGGAAAAGTAACTCGAATTACTTTAAACAATCTTACGATGATGCATCATCCCATGCACCTACACGGGCATTTCTTCCGGGTGATCAATGATAAAGGAGAATATTCACCGCTAAAGCATACCGTAAATGTACCTCCAATGCAAAAGATCACTATAGAATTTGAAGGGACTGAGGAAGGTGATTGGTTTTTCCATTGTCATGTTCTCTATCACATGATGGGTGGTATGGCACGCGTGTTCTCTTACGACACCCCACGTGATCCAAGATTGAAAGGCTTTCCTTTAAAAAAACTCCTCCATGAAACAGACGACCTATTTAATTGGGGGACGGCAGAAGTTTCTTCTCAAATGCTCGGACTGAACCTGATGTCATCCAATATCAGAAATCAACTGAACCTGAACTTAGAATATGGATACAACCAGAATTTTGAGGCAGAAGTAAGTTACGAGCGATACCTCTATGATTATTTCAGAGTCTTTGCCGGGGTAAACATGGAAAATGAAATCGAAAAAAGCCTGGATGAAATCAGCACAACGGCCGTGATCGGTATTCGATTCCTAACTCCATACCTATTCAATCTCGATGTAAGAATGGACAGTAAGCTGAGACCAGAATTCCGGATAAGCAGAGAGATTATGGTCTTCCCTCGCACCACCATCTTCGCAAATTATGAATATCAAATGGATTTTGGGTGGACTGATACCCTTCCTGAATCCGGAGAAAACTCAAATTATAAGGGAGAAACTACTTGGTCTGCCGGAGCTAGCTATATCCTTTCCAGAAATTTCTCATTGATGGGACTTTATGATAACCGTTTCGGTGCTGGTGGGGGCTTAACTGTCAGATTTTAAGCATTCAATTAAAACTAAAAGAGCTACACTATGGATCATTCACATCACAGCAGTACGCAACATGCCTCTCCTCATAAGGAAAAGCAAGAAATGAAAGGAATGGAAGGACATGATCACAGCATGCATCATATGCATATGATCGAAGATTTCAAAAAACGATTTTGGATTTCATTAGTGATCACCTTACCAATAGTAGTCCTTGCACCGATGATTCAGAGCCTTGTAGGGTATGAATTCAGATTTGACGGTGATAGATACCTACAGTTTGCACTTTCATCAATAGTCTTTTTTTACGGTGGCTGGCCTTTCTTAATCGGCATGGTCGATGAATTGAAAAAGAGGAAACCAGGTATGATGACCCTGATAGCATTGGCTATTTCGGTAGCCTACTTCTATAGCTCCGCAGTGGTATTTGGCTTATCAGGAAAAATGTTCTTTTGGGAGCTCGTCAGTTTAATCGACATCATGTTGCTGGGGCATTGGATAGAAATGAAATCTGTTATGGGCGCATCAAATGCCTTGCAAGAACTTGCAAAGATGATGCCCTCCGAAGCAAGGAGAATTAAGGACAATGGAGAATCCGAAGATGTACCCATTGCAGAGCTAAAGTCTGGAGACACCATTCTGGTGAGGCCAGGTGAGAAAATCCCAGCTGACGGACAGGTTCTCGAAGGAAGCAGTCATGTAAATGAATCCATGCTTACCGGGGAGTCCAAGCCTGTAGCCAAGCAAAAAGACGATGAAGTAATAGGTGGGTCAGTAAATGACAACGGTGCGCTGAAAATAATGGTGAAGCACACCGGTGAAGATTCGTATCTGTCCAAAGTAATCGGGTTGGTGACAGAAGCGCAAAAGACAAAGTCAAACACCCAAAATTTAGCAGATAAAGCAGCGGGATGGTTATTTTACATCGCTTTGGCAGCAGGGATTATCACGCTGGTAGTATGGTTAAGTTTAGAAAAAGACTTCAATTATGCGCTGGAGCGAATGGTAACTGTTATGATAATCTCCTGTCCCCACGCATTGGGACTGGCAGTACCATTGGTCGTTGCGATTTCCACCTCTGTATCGGCCAAGCATGGCTTATTGATTCGCAACAGGACAGCTTTTGAAAACTCTAGAAAACTGACCACCATCATATTTGATAAGACTGGAACCTTGACAAAGGGGGAATTTGGAGTGACTCGATTCAAAAGTGTAAATGCAGAAACTGACGATCAAGAATTACTTGCCATCGCAGCTGCTCTTGAAAATAATTCTGAGCATCCTATAGCTGCTGGAATAGTTAGGAAATCCAAAGAACTAGATCTGAAACTTGACAAGGCAGAAAACTTCTAGAATATCACTGGAATGGGTATAGAAGCTAATCTCAATGAAAAAGAAATCAGCATTTTAAGCCCTGGAGGATTAAAACAAAAAGGAATCGAACAACCAGAAGGAGCTTTTAAAACAGAAGACGAAACTGTGGTTTTTGTTCTTTCGGATGAAAAACTAATCGGCTTCATCGCATTGGCAGATGAAATTCGAGAGGAATCCAAAGAGGCAATAGATACCCTCAAAAAGCAAGGGATAAAAGTTCTTATGGCAACAGGGGACAATGAAATAGTTGCAAAGGCTGTAAGTGAAACGCTGGGTTTGGATGGCTACTATGCCGAGGTAATGCCAGAAGACAAGCAAAAGATTATTAAAAACCTTCAGGGGAAAGGTGAATTCGTCGCAATGACCGGAGATGGAGTGAATGATGCACCTGCTTTGGCTCAGGCAGATGTGGGAATCGCAGTGGGCTCAGGAACTGACGTTGCTGCTGAAACTGCCGATATCATTTTGGTCAATAGTAATCCAAAAGACATTGCCAATTTAATCCTTTTCGGGACGGCCACTTACAGAAAAATGATGCAGAATATCTGGTGGGCGGCAGGCTACAATATCGTGGCAGTACCTCTGGCTGCAGGAGTATTAGCAGGTGTAGGAATTATTCTTAGCCCTGCAATCGGTGCAGCTTTGATGAGCCTCAGTACTGTGATCGTAGCACTTAACGCACAATTATTAAAAAGACAAATTAAATCCTAAATAAACGTGCTTTACTTATAATTCCCTGTGAGCATCTAAATCAATTAAGTAACCAATTTAAAATTCAAAATTATGAAAACTCAAAAATCAATTTTATCGCTGGCACTCATTGCCGGACTGGCAATTTCCCTTATCGCCTGTGGAGAGAAAAAACTAGATGACCACGCTGAAGGATCAGAAGAACATGATCATGAGGCTATGTCTGAAACTATGGAAAATATGGATCAAGAAATGACCATGGCCGGAACTGCTTCTAAAACAGAACTTATTAACGAATACTTGGAAATTAAGAAAGCTCTAAGTGCCAACAACAAAGAGGATGCTGCCAAAGCAGCCTCCAAACTTGCTGAAAACGCCAAAATGATCTCTTTCGATCAGGTATCTACGGATAATAAAACAACTGTGATTGAAATTCTTGAAGTTATTCAAGAACACAGCGAGCACATTGCTAAAAGCGAAATGGATCATCAGATTGAACATTTTCAGGCCATGGGTAAGGATTTTGAAGAGCTACTGGCCATTGTAGGTTCGGACAGAAAACTTTATGAGCAATACTGCCCAATGTACAATAATAATGAGGGGGGCATGTGGCTGAGTGATTCAGAAGAAATTGTTAATCCTTTGTTTGCTGGAAAGATGCAAACCTGTGGTTCTGTCAAAAAAGTAATTGAAGTCGGGTGAAAAAGGTAATCTGGGTTTCCTTGTTTATACTCATAATTGTATTGGTGGGAATTCAATTCATTCCCACCAACCACAATCCAAACCTACCTGCAGGTCCCGATGACTTTCTGATTCTAAATAATACCCCAGTCCAGATAGGAAAGATGCTTAAAACATCGTGCTACAACTGTCATAGTGAACAGATCAACTACCCTTGGTACAGTAATTTTCAGCCAGCAGGCTGGCTATTAGATAAGCATATCCGAGAGGGAATGGCAGAGTTAAATTTCTCAGAATTTGGTAGTCTATCTGGGCGGATGAAAAAGATGAAATTGGAAAGTATGATCAAACAAATTGAGCAAGAAAAAATGCCTATCCCTTCTTATACACTGATTCACAGAGAGGCAATATTGTCTGATTCTGAACGGAATGAGCTTACAACTTATTTAAAAACTCTGAATTAACCCTAAAATCTACATATGGAGAGGCCTCTTGGGTAGATTAAAAATAGATCGCAAAAATGAAAAATATACTCAACAACAAGCTTGTAATGCTTGTCACCGTATTGGTGGTAGGAATAGCTGTAGGCTGGCTGACTAAACCAGATACAGCTCCGAACATGGAAGCGGATGAACATGATCATGTAGAATCGATTGCAGGAATCCCTATTACGTACACATGCTCCATGCATCCTCAGATAAGACAGAATGAACCAGGTGATTGCCCTATCTGTGGAATGGATTTGATCCCTCTGGAAAATGAAAATGCAGAAGCTGACCCAATGGCTATCACAATGTCTCCTACTGCTATGCAATTGGCAGGAATCCAATCATTGGTCGTTGGAAATTCTTCAAGTGACAAGTCAATAAGGCTCAATGGAAAGATCCAAACTGATGAACGCCAAAACTATACCCAGTCAGCCCATATTTCTGGGAGAATAGAAAATCTGACAGTCAACTTTACAGGAGAGTATGTTAAAAAAGGTCAGACTTTAGGACAACTCTATTCTCCGGAATTGGCTACAGCTCAGGAGGAATTGTTTCAGGCTCAGAAAATTAAGGATTCTCAGCCTGCACTTTTCGCTGCTGCAAAATCAAAACTGAAAAACTGGAAATTAACAGATGGTCAAATTGATCAAATTCTGGCAACAGGAAAAGTAACTGAACAGGTACCAATTTTAGCTAATGTTTCTGGATACGTAACTGAGAAAATGGTGAATCTGGGTGATTATGTAAACCGTGGAGAGCCTATCTATCAGATCGCTGATCTCAGCAAAGTTTGGGTGCTATTTGATGTCTATGAGTCAGAATTACAATGGATTAATAAAGGTGATGAGATTGAATTTACTGTGCAGTCACTTCCAGGAGAGACTTTTACAGGAAAGGTTAGCTACATAGACCCCATGGTCAATCCTCAGACTAGAGTTGCGAAAGCAAGGCTGGAACTGAGCAATTCTAACCTGAAGTTCAAGCCGGAGATGTTTGTTTCAGGAAAAGTTGAGAGTGAAGGTTCCTCAAAGGATAATAGCATTGTGGTGCCAAAAACTGCGGTAATGTGGACTGGAACCCGTTCAGTAGTATACGTTAAGACAGCTACCAATCAGTCCGTAACCTTCCAACTGAGAGAAGTGACTCTAGGCCCGGCTCTGGGGGATCATTATCAAATAGAATCGGGGTTGTTGCCAGGAGAAGAAATAGCAGTGAATGGCACATTCAGTATAGATGCCGCTGCCCAATTGGCAGGAAAACCAAGCATGATGAGTCCTGATGGAGGTTCAGCAATGTCTGGGCATAATCATGGCGGTATGGCAATGCCTGTTTCAATTACCTCAGCTACTGCAAATCCCGAATTCATATCTCAAGATGCTAAAAATGTGTTAAAGCCTCTTTTTGATAGCTATTTTGAGTTAAAAGATGCCTTGACCCAAGATAAGTTAACAGCCTCTTTGAACTCCGCAAGGAAAATGAAATCGATCATTTCAAAAGTAAACATGAGCAAATTCAAAGGTGAATCCCATATGAGTTGGATGAAATATGAAAACAATCTTAAAACCCATCTTGATAAGTTTGTTGAGCAAAAATCACTTGATGAGGTGAGAAAAAACTTCCTTAATATTTCTGATGAAATGGTATCAATGGCAGAGAAATTCCATCCCTATCCTTCAAAAATATATGTTCAACATTGTCCTATGGCAGATAGTAATAGAGGCGCAGATTGGTTAAGTCTCCAGGATAAAGTAGTCAACCCATATTTCGGCCCTTCCATGCTTAGCTGTGGGGAAGTAATTAAAATAATCGACTAATTGCACGAATCCAACTTGTTAAAAATCAATTTTTATTCGTACACCTCGTACACCTCGTACCCCTCGAACCGTACGAATTTTACGAGGTGGAAATGAGAGTCAAAACCATTCAAATGAATTCAATTCTGAAAAACGCTAAAACATTCAAATATGCAGAAATTTCAAAGGTTCATTTTCTGATTTAGACCATACAGAAAACAGGTTCGTTTTCTGCTTTTCACATCAAAAAGAAAAAAGATCATTCAAAAACCAAAAACACAAAATGGGGTTATACGGCGATTAGGGCTACATTTGAAGGGGTTCAAAATGATACGATTCAAATAAATTTAAAATAGTAAAAGCAAAATGAACCTGTCCCAGTTTTTGTCCCAGTTTTTCTATAACTGACTGAAAAACAGACTAAGTTTGTAGCGCTGTTCCCGCTACTAAGCAATTAGTTGATAGTTTTACGGTCAACTTTTTGTGTTTTATATGGGTACTGTTGCAGGTTGTCAATTCAAATCGATTCCAATCACTCCCAAATAACTCAAATTTGTCCCTCTTTCTGTCCCCCTTTTTGTCCCAGTTTCAAGGCTAATTTGTCCTCCAATTTTTGAAGGGCATGGGTTGGATATTTGTACTTTTTGGATGTTGACAGATGCGAAAACAAATTCGAAAGCACTCAAATCGATTCGAATTTGATGAAATGTAAGCAATAATAGGCGGGTAAAAATTAAAGGGAATTGATCAAATCTGCGTTATCCCCTTAGTCCTTGTTACAGGTGAACTCTTGGCAAGCCTTCCAGGCTTTGGAAGATCAACAGTTCGGTAAAAAAATAAATAAGGATAAAATTGTCCGAAAATATTTCATTTTCGTATTTTTACATAACAAAAGACAAAAGTTATGTTCTCAAAGGCTTGTGAGTACGCCTTAAAAATCATGATTTATTTAAGCTCAGTACAGAGTGAAGGGAGGCTTGCGGGGCTGAAAGAAGTGGCAAGTTCCATTGATTCTCCCGAAGCTTTTACTGCCAAAATTTTACAGCAACTTGTAAGGGCTAACCTATTGCAGTCATTGAGAGGTCCTAATGGTGGCTTTAGGGTAGTGGATAGGCCTATCACAATGCTGGAAGTAGTCAATGCAATTGATGGTGACAGGATAATCAGAGGTTGTGTTTTAGGTTTGGATGAATGTAGTTCTGTACATCCATGCCCTGCTCATAATAATTTCGTTGTAATTCGAGAACAGTTAAAAGGAGTTCTGGTCAATACCCAACTGGCTGATTTGAAGGATGGTGTGATTTCCGGAAATAGTTTCTTAAAAGTGTAAAAAAAAACAATTTAATAAAGGATAAAAAGGTCTTAATATCTTAAATATGAAAAATCTAGCGCAAACCAAAGTCGGAAAAATTGTAGCTTCCAATTTTAAAACATCAGCTGTTTTTACCTCACATCAGATTGATTTTTGTTGTGGGGGTGGAATCACCCTGGAAGAGGCGTGCAAAAACAAGAACCAAAATTTGGAAGTGGTTATCGCTGAGTTGGAGGAAACCTTCAAAATCAAAGACAGCCAAAATTGGGAAGCTATGGAATTAGATCAGCTGATAGCGTTGATTATCCAGGTTCATCATCAGTATGTGGAAGCGACAATTCCTACTCTAAAACTCTATTTAGAGAAACTTTGTAATGTACATGGGGATAGACATCCAGAGCTATTTGAGATTAAACAATTGTTTTTGGAAGGTGCAGGGGCTTTGACTGTCCACATGAAAAAAGAGGAATTGATTTTGTTCCCATATATCAAGACAATGGTGGAATCCAAGAATTCTGGACTTCCGATTTCCAAACCTCATTTCAATGATATTGCAAACCCAATTGCTATGATGGAGGATGATCATGAGGCTGAGGGTGAAAGATTTGCCAAAATAGCGGAGCTCACTAATGGCTACCTATGCCCTCCAGACGGATGTCAGACTTTTAAAGTCACTTACGCTATTTTGCAGGAGTTTGAAGCTGATCTTCACAAGCATATCCATCTGGAAAACAATATCTTGTTCCCATCTGCCAAAAAGTTATTTGACGAAATTCAATTTCAAGATTGATATAAGAATTGCTTGAAAAGGTAGTCCAGAATTGTGTCTGGATTACCTTTTATGATTCCAAAACTGGTAGTAAGTATTAATATTCAACAGAAGGTTATAGGCCCATATCTGGAAATATTGGTTGTAAACTGGATTCACATGAAAAATGAATTGGACTTGAGGAGGGGAGCTCAAATAGCATTATTCAATTTGCTGATCGTTGGGGTGATTGGCAGTTTATTGCGTTTCCATTTTTTGCAACCCATACCTGGTTTCAACTACTTGTTTGTCCTTCATGGACATTCCCATTTAGCATTTTTGGGATGGGTTTTTATGGGACTGTTCAGTCTGCTTGTCTATACTTATTTGCCTGCTAATCGATATAAATCAGGAAAATATGTACGGCTGTTTTTTGTGTTACAGTTTGCCAATTTAGGAATGCTGGTGGCATTTCCCCTGACTGGTTACGCACTTTGGTCAATCATTTTTACTGCCATTCACGCTCTTTCTGCGATGTACTTTTCGTGGGTGTTTATTCGCGAGGTGAAGCCTGATTTGCCTGATGCGCATCGAGCTTCTTTCCTTTTTGTGAAATGTGCTCTGATACTGATGTTGATATCTAATCTTGCGCCATTTGCTTTGGGGCCTGTTTCATCAATTTATGGAAAGTCAGACCTTTACCATTCGTTGATATATTTTTACCTGCATTTCCAATATAACGGTTGGTTTATTTTTGCAACAATGGGACTGCTGCTATGGCATTTGGAGAGAAATGGGGTGAAAACTCAAACAACTTTAGTGAAGTATGGTTTTTATCTCAAATTAGTGGCAGTTTTTCCTGCATATGTTCTTTCAACTTTATGGATGGAGCCAGAGTCTATTTGGTATTTCCTAGCTAGTGTCGCAGCGATTATTCAGCTAGTCGGGTTGGGCTGTTTCTTGGTGTTTATACTTCGCCATTTGGATTCGCTCGTTACTAGTGATTTGGTCTGGCAAAAGCTTCTTTTTTGGTGTGGAACCTTGGCAGTTATTGTTCAGCATATTTTACTGTGTTTGTCGTCGATTCCCAATGTCGGTGATTTGGCCTTTTCCAGACCGATAGTCATCGCCTATTTGCATTTGGTATTGATCGGTTTTATATCTTCTTGGTTGTTTTTTCATTTTCTGAAATTAGGATTAATTCGTTTGACAGCTCTATCTAAAGCTGGATTTGGGATATTTTTAAGTGCTTTTGTGGCGACAGAGTTGATTTTGGTCCTCCAGAGTTTGTTGCCTCAATCGCATCTCATGCTTTTTTTATTGGCATTGATTCAAGTCGCTGGAATTTGTTTCATTTCATTTCAAAGTGAAAAAATGACTTCCCATGAAAAGGCATTGGCTCAATAAAGCTCCCTTCTTTGTTTTGGTACTCTTTTGCCTTATATCGGGAATATCAACCGGATGGTTTCGATTGGGGTATGATGTTCCGGTATCCAAAATCTACCTGAACCACGGTGCTATCATGACCGGGAGCTTTTTAGGGACCGTCATTCTGATTGAGCGTATTGTCACCTTTCAAAAGAATTGGTTGTTTGTCTTTCCTGCAATTAATGCTTTCAGTATCTTATTTTTTTACCTCGGATGGGGTCAATTTGCGCTCTACTGCTTGGTGGTAGGAGCCTTGGGGTTGGTTTATGTCTTTTATCTGATCAATCTGAAGCAATCAGACTTGGCTCATCAAGTGATGTGGATAGGCGCCGCAATGTGGCTGATCGGAAATGTTCATCTTCTCATTTTTCAGATGTATGCCAATTCCATTCTTTGGTGGATGGGATTTTTACTGTTGACCATAGTAGGTGAAAGGCTGGAGTTGACAAGATTCCTGCCCTTGAGTCGGTTAATTAGAAGTTTTCTCGTGTTATTTCTTGTTCTTTTTGTGATTTCCTACATGCTTCCATTTCATTTTGGAGGACAGTGGTTGACCGGGATCTCTTTGTGTTTAACAGCTTTGTGGCTGTTGCTTTTTGATATGATAAGAAAGTCAGTCAAAAAGCCAGGAATCCATCGGTTTACTGCTGTTACATTGGGGTGTGGTTATGTTTGGCTGGTGGTTTCAGGACTTTGTTATTTGATGGATGCTATGTGGGGAGTCTCTTATGATGCTTTGATCCATACCTTCTTTTTGGGTTTTGTGTTTTCGATGATTTTTGCTCACGCTCCGATTATTTTGCCAGGAGTTTTGGGACAGGCTTCAAAGCCTTATCATTCAATATTGTACATCTGGGTTGGAATTTTTCAACTGTCTTTAGTTGTGCGAATCTTGGGGGATTTTCTTTCATTTTTCTATTGGAAACAGTTGGGTGGGATTATCAATGGAGTAGTGATCTTGATTTTTATATTGAATGTGATGGGTCTGATGCTTTTAGATGTGAAGAGGAAAAAAGCTATCAAATCATTTCCCAAACAGATTCGCAAATATTGAAGACTCTATTGGAGCCATTCTTTTTGGAAGAAATGATTTAAAAAAGGGGATATGAGACCGTATTAACGGATGTGACGACAGTTTTTGAATTGGTGTCACTTGGCCGAGGAGACACAGTTTTACATGCCATTATACTAAGCGACATCAGTATACAAATAAGGATGATTTTCCTTTATTTTGGCCTATTTATCCTGTTACTTTGCCAGCCTGATTAAATTGAAGGGGTTTTGAAGCTCAAACAGAAACGTAAAATTATAGGTTATTCAAACCTTTTGGATCAACAAATCCGCTTTAATCCTTTTTTGTTTGGGAGAGACTTTTGGTTATGGGCCCTATTGGGATTGATTGGAGGGGGAATTGCAGGGATTTATTGGATCTCATTAGAGTCAATAATTCACTGGATGAAAGGGTTCGATGGATTGATGGTTATCCCCTTGATGACTTTTTCGGGTTTGGCAGCTGGCTTGATTATTCATTGGATAGGAGATCCAGGAGAGATTCATCTCATTGTCAACAATATCCGATTCAACAAAGGAAAGCTTAACCCCAAGAATAATCCATCCATGATTTTATCCTCGCTTCTTTGCGTAGCGGCAGGAGGAAGTCTGGGGCCGGAGGCACCTCTAGTACAAGTGACTGGATCTACGGGTACCTGGTTAGGTAAGATATTCAGGCTCAAAGGAGAGAAATTGCGAACATTCAGTATTGCCGGAATGGCGTCCGGATTCACCGCTTTATTCGGTGCTCCTCTGGGAGGTAGCTTGTTTGCAGTGGAAATACTTCATCACAAACATATGCTGGAATACTACCGGGCTGTAATTCCTGCCTTGGTAGCAAGTTGTTTTAGCTACATTGTTTTTGCTTTGATCATTCATTTAGGATTGGGACCCACATGGGATTTTCCACAGTACAGTTACGAGGGGGTATTTGATTTCGGATATGCTTTTGGAATCGCAGTAGTAGGATCTGCAATTGCCTGGATTTTTATCTATTGCACCAAGACATGTAAAAAAGTCTTTGAGTTGGTGCCCATGCCTATTTATGTCAAAACCACAATTGGAGGCTTAATTTTGGGAGTGATTAGCTTCGGGTTTCCGATCACCCGTTATTTTGGGCATCATGAAATCAATGAATTGATTGGTCTAAACCTAAGCTGGGATGCATTGCTTTTGATATTGGTTATGAAAGTCATAGCCATTTCCATTACCGTGACTTCCGGTTGGAGGGGTGGATTTATCATTCCCTTGTTTTTTGTTGGTACCTGCTTAGGGTTGGTTCTCTGTGAATTGTTTCCAGGACTTAATCCAACATTGACTTGGGTGAGCTGCATGGCGGCAGTTAATGCCTGTGTGACACGTACACCTGTGAGCACCACAATTCTTTTGAGTGTATTGACAGGTTTCGGTCACTTTGTGCCCATTTTGATAGCAAGTTTGACCGGTTACTTTTTAGCACCTCGCATTCCCTTTATTCATTCGCAGATGGAAAAAATAGAATCCCAGCGGCCTTAACCAATCCTATTTAGAAAACATTGTTTTTGGCTTTAAATCAATTCTGTATTGAAAAAACATATCCAGCGCGCGTTTCGGATTTCTCAGTATATTATTTATCGGGAAACACTTGTCGACTTTAAAGAACAGTTATGGTCTTTTCTCGGGGCATTTGTGGGGATTGGTGCTATTGCATTTTATCAGACGAGCTTTTTGACAAGGGAGGAGAATATCTTTTTGATCGGGTCATTTGGAGCCTCTTCAGTTTTGGTTTATGGAGCTATACAGAGTCCGCTTGCCCAGCCTAGAAATTTGGTAGGTGGGCATGTGATTTCTGCGTTTGTCGGCGTGGTGATGTATAAGTTGTTTCCTGAAATATTATGGCTTGCAGCCCCATTGGCGGTTGCATTTTCCATAGTGCTCATGCAAGTGACCAAGACACTTCACCCTCCAGGAGGTGCCACAGCACTAATCGCTGTCATCGGAACAGAAAAAATCAAGGCATTGGGATTTTTGTATGTTGTTTCTCCGGTATTGAGCGGTAGTCTCATCCTACTTTTGGTTGCTATGGTTTTTAATAACATGACCAGAAATAGAGTATATCCTACCAATTCCAGATTTACCAAATACTTCAAAACCAAAAAGCTATGGGGGAGATTGGAACGGACTTCAAAAGCAAGTCTGGATTCGTCAAGAACTAAAGACTGGAATTAATCCAAAACGGATCTGTTTCGTTTTCCACAAATTTGTTCTTTTGACCATATTCAGCTATTTCTTCTAACTGCGATTGTGTGGCTATTTCCTGAACAGCTGGAAAAAATATTCGCTCCTCAAAACGGATATGCTTCTCCAGTATTTCTTCGATCTGTCCAAGTGTTAGTTCCAGATTTTCCCAATTGGAAAAAAGATTACGAAGACGTTTATGTTCGCTCAGTGCTTGCTTAACCAACGAGTTTTGTGCGGACAGCACAGGGAAAATAACTTTTTCTTCCTCCTCAAAATGAGATTGCAGATGATTTTCCCAAAACCATTCGCAATAAGTTTTGATTCGAGAGGGCTCGATTCCCAGCTTAAATCCTTGTCTGATCTTCCAACATAGTAGCAATCCTTGATGGTGGTCATGGCTAAGAGGTTGAAGTGCTGGGTGACGCTTGAGAGGCTTTTTCTTTTCCATGGTTGTTTGAGTTTATATTGATTAAACAAGAGGGGAGACAGAGGAGTTGTTGTAGTAATTTATCTTAATATAAAACATTTCGGCCATTCGTTCGCCTTGCCATTTGGCTCGGTCGGCTCTTTCTCCGCTGAAATTAGAGTTGACAGTTTCAAAAAAAAGTTGAACCCAGCGATCAAAATGCTTTTTTTCAACTGGTAGATGGACGTGTGGTGCAAATGGGCTTCCCTGATAAGTATGGGCATCCAAAAGCACTGTTTGCCAAAATCGGTACATCTTCTCCAGATGCTCCGGCCAGCGATCCTGTATGACCCCCTCAAAGATTCCTTTTAACAGTTTATCCTTTCTGATTTTGCTGTAGAATGTGTCAACTAAATGTTGAATATCTTTCAGGTTTTTTATGTCTGTTTTTTCCATTAGAAGAAAGATTGGTAATTGTCGGGATTCCAGTACATGGTGATATAGAATAAGGCAAATCCTACAAATGAGATCAGAGTTGCCCATACCCAAACAGGGATTCCTTTGGGAGTTTCTGAACCACGGATTAGGAAGAAGTCATTGCGCTCACTTCCATATGAATTGATCGTCACGGGAATCTGATCGGTAACGATGTCTCCTTCTTTTAATCCGACTACTGCGATTGACGGCCCATTTCTAACTTCAAAAGGGACCGTTTTTACGCCTTCTTTACCTATAGTGGATTGGGCTACGATTCGTAATTGATGTTGACCATCTGGTATTTTGGTGGTGTCGAGAACAAACTTGACAGGTGGACTAAATTCAGCAAATGGGACCGGGTCTTCATCTAGAAATACCCTGATTTTTCGATTGTCTTTCATATTTCTAGATAAGGTTTGAGGATTAGCTTTTTAATATGTTCAGGGCTTCTTTCACCTGGTTTGATAAGAAATTTCAGACTATAGAATAGTGTGAATAGTACAATTAGAATAGCTCCTCCAATGATGTAATATTCAGCATTGGATTGAGGGCCAGTTCCGTGACTGATGTCCTGCAAGAGTTCTGGTTGATTTCTTTTGCAAACATCACAAGCCAATGCCTGTAAGGTCGAAAAAGAAAAGGCCAAGAGAATTAGAAATGCTTTTTTCATGGCATTTGGATTATTGGTTTTGGATGAACTTTCTGATTTCTGCCACTTGCTCTGCTGTTACCTCCGAAGCATTATTGCCCCAGTTACTTCTTTCATGGGTAGCTATGGCAGCGATTTCTTCATCATTTAAAATGTCCCCGAAGGCTGGCATGACTCCGAATTCTGCTCTTGCATCATAACCGGAAAGTATAATCTGGATAAGGATGTTTGGGTCGGGGTCATTAACTATTTCACTTGCCGCTAATGGCGGGAACGCCCCGGTGATTCCTTCACCTCTTGGCTGATGGCAAGCGGAGCATGTCTCGCTGTACAATTGTAGTCCATCTAATTCTGATGAGATATTGTCGGATTTGTCATCAGATTTATTGCGAGTCGATGGGATGAATCCGGGACTCAGTTCCGCTCCTAGATTAGTCTGGGAAAGGGACTGAAGATAGGTCACGAGAGCCAGTGCTTCAGGTTTTGCAACGAGCTTATGATCAGGATTTTTTAGAAGTTCGGTTGCAACAGGTACAATGATGTCCTTTTTGGTCACCATGGCCGGAGACTTTTCTTCAAAAAGCCATGGATAACCTGGCATTATTGATTCCTTGACAACGATTCGTGGATTGAATAGATGGAGCAGATGCCATTCTTTTCCTGGCTGTCTTTTTCCGACCTCGGTCAAATCAGGTCCCGTCCGCTCACTACCAAGAAGAGAAGGGGATTGTCGCCAAAGGTCTAGACGTTGCTTGCTATAGAAATAATCTGAGGCCAAGGAGGGGCGTTGTCCCCATACCTGATCCATTTCAATGTTCCTTACCTGCTGGGTATGACATGCCATGCAGTTTTCTGAGACATAAATCTGTAGCCCTTTCAATTCTTCCTGACTCATTTCCTCCATACCGGGCAAAGGTTGAACTTCCTGAAGTTTCATGGCTGGCATGATAGCGATCACTGTACTGAGTATCGCAAAACCTAAGAATGCAGTACTTACAAGTAATTTGTGGTTTTTATGAAAGTCAAACATGAGAGATTCTATTAGGAGTGAACAGGGGTAAAAGCGGGTGAGATTTTCTTAGCGCTGACTTTTTTCTTTTTAGCCATGACCATGAAATTGTAGGCGAAGACTAAATGTGATACAAACATCAGTGAACCTCCGATTGCTCTCCAAACCCAATAGGGTTGCATTAATATGACGGAATTGATGAATGATTCGCCCTCAATCCAACTTAGGCCTCGAAGTGTTCCTCCGGTCATTAGTGAAATCATGTATGCGAAAAGCCCAATAAAGGCCAACCAAAAGTGGATGCCAACAGCCAATGATGATGGTTCGTTACCTGTAACTTTCGGAAGGATGGAGTAGATGCAAGCCCATAGAATAAAGGTGATGATACCATACATTGTCATGTGGGAATGAGCCACATTGAAGTCTGTAAAATGCCAGATGAAATTGGTCAACCGGAATGCCTGGAGACTGCCTTGTGTTGATCCAACGAAGTAGAAAACTACCCCGACTAGAAAGAAAGGAAGTACATAGCTCTTGGATATGGCACTCCAACTTCCCTTCATCGTCATCAAAAAGTTGGTCGTGCCAGATAGCACTGGAATAAACATCCCCGCGCTAAAGACAATGGCGACCGTCTGTAACCACCACGGCAAAGGACTAAACACGAAATGATGAGTGCCAATTAGTGTATAAAACAGCATTTGCGTCCAAAAGGCAAGAACTCCCAAGGAGTAGGAATAGATAGGTTTGTTCAGTGAAGTGGGGAGGTAATAATATATGAGACCAAGAGTAAAGGTCATAAACCACATCCCGACACCCTGATGCATGTAATACCCTTGTATGACTGTTTCTCCAAGTCCATCCTGGAAGGAGGGAAGGTAGCTGATTAGGATCAAAGTCACTGTCCAAATTAATCCTCCCAAGAGGTACCAATTCGAAATATAGATTTCGGAGACTTTTCGGGTTGCGACAGTTTTATAAAAATTGTATAAAGTGAGGATGAGACCTGATCCAAATAATACGATGACTGGCCAAATGTATTCACGGTATTCACCGCCACCGTTATTAACACCATTCATTAGAAGTAAATTGCCAGAAACTAGAGCTAGATTCATCAAATACCAGCCTGTTTTGGCAAGGGAATAGGAGAAAACCCTCGTGTTCGAAGTCCGGGAAATGACAAAATATCCTAATCCCACCATTGCAAATGAAGCCCATCCCCAGAAGACAGTATTGGTGTGCACAGGGCGTAGGCGACCAAATGAAAGCCAAGGGCTTTGATCCATTTCTGGCCATATAAATTTCATGCCGACATACTGACCGATTAAGGTCC
Source organism: Algoriphagus locisalis (assembly GCF_900116615.1). Classification (GTDB taxonomy): domain Bacteria; phylum Bacteroidota; class Bacteroidia; order Cytophagales; family Cyclobacteriaceae; genus Algoriphagus; species Algoriphagus locisalis. The sequence goes on along the minus strand of NZ_FPBF01000002.1, from coordinate 348,739 downwards.
CAAAGACCAACCAAAATACGGCGGACCCTAGATACCAGATCATTATGTTTCGGAGTGGCTGTGGAGTTTCTAGCCGAATCGTTTCGTGTTTCTTTTCATCTACAATAGGGTTCTCAGGATCTCTTGTGACTTTTGACACCAAGCCACGCTGATCTTCAAAAGAACTAGTTCCAGAGTGTTCAGTTCCTGAAAGTTTATATTTTTTGGCAGCTTTACGTCTTTCCAAAATCCAGTCTAAGTCTTCCTCTTCCCAATTGATCAAATCAGATTTTATCTCTTCTTTTTCTTTTCGATTGGTATGACTTTGAATTCGCTGGATGAATGCTGAAAGTTTTGAGCCAATTATCAGCAAGGCGACAAATGCGATAATAGCTATTAATAATGCAGTTCCTATGACTCCGGGGCTTGACCACCATTGGTCGATATTCGGATTTGGAACAGTTTGAGCTTCAACTTTCATGGAAAGTAATAGAAGCCCAAGAGTGATGTAAACAGTTCGATTCATTTGAATATCAATAACTAAGTGTTAGATCATTTAAATTATATTTGAATCTATTTCCGATAAAATTATCGGAAATAGATTCAAAAAAAGGGATCAACGCAGGAGGAAGGTCTCACCTGATTTGATTCCTTTAGCTAATTCCAGTAAGTTGGTTGATTCTAAAGCAGATTTTAGCTCAGCACGGATTTTGACAAATTTTGAGTGCATGGGGCAAGGTTGTTTGGCATTACATTCACTTAATCCCAAACCACATCCTTTGAAAATAGAGTCGCCATCAATTACAGATAAGATGTGGATGACTTTGATGCTTTTCATATTTTCTGGTTGGATAAAGAATCCTCCATAGGGTCCCTTTAAAGATTCGACTAGGTTATTCTTTACCAGTATGCTAAGGGTTTTGGCTGTAAATGCCTCTGGTGATCCAACCTTTTCTACGATATCACCGATTTTAACCCGATCTCCTTTAAGGGATTGGGTTGCAATGTAGATCATTGCTTTAATTCCATATTCGCACGCCTTAGAAAACATCTTGAAAGTATGTGGGAGTAAAAGTATGAGAAAATTTATTTCCGACAAATATATCGGAAATAAAAAATATGATTGAAGTAGCCGTAAACTAGATGGCCATTTTCCTTTGCCTCAATGACGAATAAAGAGAAAAGTTAGATTTTATGTGACCTAACACAAAGTTGGGCTATTGAAAAGTCCTTATTTTGATTGACTTAAATAAGGCCCTGAAGGTTTATGCGACTTTAATTAACTAAAGATTTTACCTCTTCAATAAATTGTGAATAATCTGCTCCTAAGCCTTCTTGTTGGAATTGAAGAACGCCTTCCTGATCGAATACTGAAATGATATTGGTATGTGCGAAGTCTATAGGTGATATTTTTTTGTATTTGACCGACACTACATTGGAGAACTCCCGCACATCGTCCAGTTGACCCTGGAGAAGTGTCCATTGATCACCATCTAATTGCTCTTCTTGGGCAAATTCCCGGAGTCTTTCTGGCGTGTCAGTCTCAGGATCAATACTGATGAGGACATACTGTACATTTGATTGATTCACAGCTGACTTGATATTTCTCATATCAGCTACCAATCGGGGACATGCAGCCTGGCAACTAGTATATACCATCACAGCAACAAAGGGTTTGCCTTTAAAATCCTTTAATTGGAGGGTGTCCTCATTTTGAGTGACCCATTGAGATTCTAAATTGAAAATAGATGCTTCAGATACTTCCCCTTCTGCCATTAGAGGAACTTCTAGATCACTTGTTTTTACAAGTTCCATTTTGCAAATAGGACAGGTCCCTGCCTGTTCATAAGTTTTAGAACCCTCGCATCTCATAGGGCATACATAGTGATCTTCGTGGGAATCTTTGGCAGATTGGGAACAGCTGACTACAAAAAGGATAAGCAATAGATAGAAGATATTTGATAGAAGCCTGTTCATAGTTAAAGGGTTTTAGCACATCTAAAGCCAAGATTTTGAATGGAATAGATTGCTTTAATAGAGCCCCGAAATGCATAGCGCATAAATGAAGCATAATCTCGTAGATTGGTAGCGTTGATTGCAGCTCCGGCACAATACAAGTCTCTATTTGCCTCTCCATCCTGTCGCGACTCACCACTGATCAGGACACTGTTGAAATCGCTGGTCCATTCCCAGACCAGTCCGTGCATATCATAGATTCCCCAGTAATTTTTGTAGGTGCTTTTTACCGGCAATAAATAGGTTTTGGGGGTTTCATAGCTTTGAATGATTCGCTGATTAAACAAGCTGTCATTTTGAGCGTTTGGTTTGGTTTCATCAGCTCTTGCTGCTAGTTCCCATTCGTCTACAGTTGGGAGTCTTTTGTCTATGCATGCACAATAAGCCTTAGCTGCAAACCAGGAAATATTTGTGACTGGTGCTTGGGGATTAATTGTTGCCCCTAGTTTTGTTGAGTTTTCCCAAGTCCGTAAGTAAGCTTCATCAGCATAAATGGATTTGACGTTTTCTCTTTGCCACTCTGGATAGTTTTTGACAAAAGCCAAGTACTCCTCCTGAGTTACAGCATGTTCGTCCAATAAAAAATCATCCACATATACTTGACTGCTATCCAGGCTGTAAAGGGGACGGATATAGCCCCCTTTTACAGTTTTCATGGCATTTTGAGCACATAAGGTAATGCAGCTTGAAAATAGGCATAGAACGAGTGTCCAATATTTGGTCATTTTTTAGTGTGAACTTTTAACGCGTGTGACCATTACCGGCGTGACTTCAGTGCCGTTGTTTCCCCAGCTGTTATATACATAGGTAAGTACATTGGCTACTTCCTCATCCGATAACGTTTGGGCAGTCATGACTGAATTATAGGTAGAGCCATTTACTGTGATTTCGCCTGATAAACCATGGAGAACTATCCCAATTGCTCTGTCTACATCTGCATTGAGAAAATCTGAATTGGCCAAGGGGGGGAATGCACTTGGAATTCCTTGTCCTTCAGCTTGATGGCAGGCCAGACAGGTTTGAGCATAAATCTGCTTGCCCAGATCAATTCGTTCGTCTAGAGAAGCAGCCGTTGGTTGAGCAGGGGCAGGACCCGCTCCCGGCATTTCTTGAATGGTTCCACCTTCAGGTTGATAAATGCCTTCCTGAATTGTTCCAGAATAAACTTTTGAGTTTTCACTTCCTTCTACTTTTAACATGCCAAGTGCTCCTTTGTTAAAAGCCCGGAAAATAGCGTGATCTACCAAAACCAGTGTCCCTGGTGCCTCGACTTCAAATTCCACCATTGCAGCTCCTCCCGGTGGTATATTTGTTGTCTGAACGTTGTGATTGACCAGATCTCCCCCTTCTACATGAACTCTGTCAAAGATTTCTCCAATGACATGAAAAGCTGAGGTAAGGTTTGGTCCACCGTTTCCAACAAAAAGACGGATTGTTTCGCCTACATTGGCTGTAAGCGCATCGTCTCCTACAAGTGCATGCGTGTTTCCGTTGAATACAACATAATCGGCATCTTCATCCACCGCTTTTTGCATATCAAATGGTTGTAGGCCTGGATCTCCATGATTGCCTTTGGTGTAAAAATCGCCCTGCATGACGTAGAACTCTTTATCTACCAACGGAAGACCTCCCGGTGGTTCAACTAAGATAAGTCCATACATACCATTGGCGATATGCATTCCTACTGGAGCAGTTGCACAGTGATAGACATATAGTCCCGGATTGAGGGTTTTGAAAGAAAAGGTGATTTCATGACCGGGTGCTACAAAGGAAGAGGTAGCTCCACCGCCTGGTCCTGTCACTGCATGGAGATCGATATTGTGCGGAAGCTTATTTTCAGGATGATTCTTGAGCGTAAATTCTACCTCATCACCCAATCGTGTTCGAATAAAGCTTCCAGGAACAGTACCTCCAAATGTCCAATAGATATAGGATACCCCATTGGCCATTTCCATTTCTTGTTCAAGGATCTCCATGTCAACGATGACTTTCCTTGCAGGCCTACTACCAATGGGTTTAGGTGCAAAGGGAGGACTTGTCAATTCGGCAATAATTTCACCTGTTGCCTCGATGTTTTCTGTGTCAGATTTTTCTTCATGCGAACTACCACATGCTACCAAAAGGAATAAAAATAGAATGGGTAGAGTCTTCGAGAATTCATAAAAATTTAGCTTTCTCATAAGTTTTATGTTTTAATGAAAGATTGAATACTAAGAATCGTTCTTGCAAAATACTCATAATTAGCGGCTTATCCTGATTTGATTTAAATGATTCTTGTCATGTATTGAATCTGGGATTTGAAGGAAGGTGTATTTTTCCAATTTTTGAATTGAATGATGAATTAAAAATGCACACAGTGTGTGCACAATTTAATTTCATTAATGTTTCTATAATAAGAAGGCAAAAAGTAACTATCAGATTTTTTAGACTAGTACTCAAAAATCCTAAATTCGTACGGTAAGTATCGTACGAATTGTATGAGGTGGAAATGAACTTCTACCCCTTTCAAATGGATTCCAAAATGACTAAAAGCCTCAAGGATAGCCTACGATAAACGAGTTAAAAGGAAATTTTAAAACCAGCAAAAGGAAAAGGCATCTTAAAATTCGTACACCTCGTACGGCTCGTACCCCTCGTACCCCTCGTACCGTACGAATTGTACGAGGTAGAAAAGTGATTCTAAATCATTCAAATTATTTCAATCCTGAGACAACTCAAATACTTTCAAATTAACAAGAAATTCAAAGGTTCATTTTCTAGATTTGACCCTAGCTAAAATAGGTTCGTTTTCTGATTTCACATCAAAAAGAAAAAAGATCATTCAAAAATTATAAACATAAAAAGTGTCTATACGGCTTATAAACACATGTTTTGAGAGGTTCGACATGGTTCAATTCAAATAAATTTTAAATTGTAAAAGCAAAATGAACCTGTCCCCCTTTTTGTCCCCCTTTTCTTATAAGTAACAGAAAATCAGGACAAGTTTGTAGCGCTGTTCCCGCTACAAAGCAATTAGTTGATCGTTTTACGGTCAACTTTTTGTGTTTTATAGGGTTTCTGGTGCAGGTTGTGGATTCAAGTTGATTCCATTTTACTCAGATAGTCCCAGGATTTGTCCCACTTTTTGTCCTCTTGAATATTGATCTTGCTAAGAGTCCCAAGACTTTTTCCATGCAGAAAACTCGGACGGCTTGATTCTATACCGCACAAAGTTCCCCTCATGTAGCCCGAGAAGTTCGGTTTCCACTACTTCAATGAAGTGCCCCTGATCAGGTTCATGCAGTTTTCGGGCATCTAATTTCACTTTATTGGATGCTTCTGCTTTGCCCGTTGTAGTTCTGACGATCTGGCCAACCACTTCTCGTATTTCTTCTCGGTATTTCATTCGGAAAGGATCCGGCTCGCCCAAAGATTGACGAATGGCCGCATACCTCAAGGCTGACCGCTCATAAGCCCACAGAAAAACGTCCTTGAATAATTCTAGGCGATTTAATTCATAAATCCCAAGCATTCCTTTGATATAGCTTACTTCCGGCACATCAATAAAGGAAAGAGGAGCAAGGTTGTGTCGGTTCAATGGAATATTGGCAGCCAATCTGGATACTCGCTTATTGACGTCATGAAAAGGTTGCAAGTAGGGAAGCTGAACCAGTATAAAAAAAGCTTGTTCAAATGGATTTTGGATTTGTTTTGCTTTTGCCAGGATTAAGTCAAAAGATTCTTCAATGAGTTGAGGAAACCCCAGAGGGGTGAATACCGAGTTTGTTATCCCTACGCCAAATGTCCTGAGCCTTCCTGAGGCAGCTGGATTGGGTAAAAGGTTGTTTGAAAGCAAGGCATGGAGATTGAGAAAGGTATAGAGATTGAAGCCCACTTCATCAGACGATTCTACCAAAAACTCGATAGCCTCCTTGTGGTTGAGAATCATCTGGGTTTCCATGGGGGATTTGTTCGAGGGGGTTTTTCCGTTATGGATTAACAGCTCTGTATCCAACAAGGAATAGGTGTTGCCTTCCAGTCTGCTTGAATTCCAAGAAAGGTCGATCATAAGGCGATTCAATATTTCTCTGGCGTAGGTGCCTGCTGGTTGTTCTCCATTCCTGGTATTTCCCCATTCAGCCAGTTTTTGTTTTTCTGATTCATTGAGAAGGCTGTCGATATTGGGACGGTAATTTTCCAATAAACTTCGTTCATGTCCGACAGGTTTTCGTTGTGCTACAGGACGTGAGACCAGGGCCCAAACTTCTTTGCCTTCTTGTGAAAGTGGGATTGATATTGACGATTCGTACTTCGTTTCGATTTTAGAAGGAAATGCAGCTTTATCCTTAATAAAATACCGAGTGGCATGCGATCCACCTTCAGTATAGATTAAATGGTCTTCTTTAAGTTTTTTTAGTCTTCTCTGCAGCGTGCGTTTCTCTATAGAAATAGGAAGCGCTTCATTTATCTCTTCGAGACTTGCTCCTTTGGGAAAAGACCGCAAAGCAAGCAAAATACTATCAAGCGTATTCGGAATATTCATGATACTAAATCATTTTTGCGACAATAATAGCGATTTATTGTCGCAAAAGTAAATTAGCGACAATAATTTGTCGTTAAAATGAAATATTGTCGTGAAAAAGCAACAGTAAAAATGGAAACAGTTAAGGCCTATAAAGTTGAACTACCGAGTTTAAATTCTGCACACATCGTGTGCACAAAGTGATAGATTAAATGTTCGACAATGTTTTACACCTATACAAAATCGTTGAAACTGAAAAAAGAAAAAGGAGGCGGACCTTACTCGCCCACTCATACCGTACGAATAATAGGAGGTGGAAATGAATTTCAAAATCATTCAAATGGATCCAATTCTCAAAACCGCCAAAACATTCAACTAGACAGAAATTTCAAAGTTTTCCTGCTTTTCACCTCATAAAGAAAAAAGATGATTCAAAAAGGATTTCTAAAAAAGACATTTTTACTTCACCAAGCTGGAATTAAGTGAATAGTGAATATTTAAGCTTAATTCATCCTCGCCAACTTATTATACTTATTTCTGTACTCGATTGGAGTGAGTCCGGTAATTTTTTTGAAGGTAGTTCGGAAGGCTTTGGTGTCAGTATATCCCACGTCAAACATGACTTCAGTAATGTTCTTCATGGTGGTTTCAAAGCTTCGCTTTGCAGCTTCTACTTTTACGCGTTGGATGTATTCAAGTACTGAGTTGTTGGTAACGCGCTTAAACCTACGCTCGAAACTTCTGCGCCCCACAGCGACTTCATCGGCCAGAACATCTACCGTAATGCGTTCTTCAATCTTCTTCTCGATATATTCCTGAGCTTTTCTTACAGCGTCGTCTTGATGGGTTTTTTGACCTTTAAAAATTGAGAATGCAGTTTGACTATCGCGGTCAATATCTATAGCAAAATACTTGGCTGTAAGAATTGCGATTTCCCTGTCTGCATATTTCTCTACCAAATGCAGCAATAAATTCCAGTAGGAATTTGCTCCGCCACTAGAGTATATGCCATTTTCTTCGGTCACAATCGTCCCGTCTTGTACCTCCACTTCAGGATAGAGCTCACGAAAAAGATTTGTAAATCCCCAATGGGTAGAACATTTTTTACCATCCAGCAGACCTGTAGCTGCCAGCAGAAATGCGCCTACGCAAAGCGATGCGATTTCGGTTCCTGATTCATATTGCTCCTTTATCCAAGGAATATAAGCCTTGTTAGCTTCTACAGCCGTTTTCATATCTCCAAAAAGTGCCGGGATCACCACCAAATCTGGTGAGGTGGCAGTAGGAAGAAGTTGATCTGGAAATACGGAATAGCGTTTGTCATTTAATTTGACCTCAGGATTTAAACCTACAAGTTCAACATGAAAAAGTGGCGCTCCTCCAGATCTGACTAGGAATTCATTGACAGCTGAGAAACAATACTGTGGGTCGGCAATAGCTTGCAAAACAGATTGTTCTGGAACTAGAATGGCAATATTTTTCATAAATTTAAGTTAGGATTTCCTGTCGCAATTTGACTTTCATTTGTCTGCTTTGTACCGGGTGACTGGTAGATGCATTCAATAAATTTGTTGAGTAAATTTTTAAAAACAAATCAGAAAACCATGACAACTACACAAAAAACCAAGATTACCGTTCAAGTGACTGTAAATGCACCTCTGGAAAAAGTTTGGAAATACTTTATTGAACCAAAACATATCATTCGCTGGAATAATGCATCATCTGATTGGCACACCACCAAAGCAGCTGTAGATCTTCAGCCCGGAGGGAGTTTCTCTTCCAGAATGGAAGCAAAAGACGGAAGTATGGGGTTTGATTTTGGCGGGGTTTACCAAGAGGTTGAAAAGCACTCCTATTACACCTACATCATGGATGACGAGCGTAAGGTAAAGGTCTCCTTCATGGAGGTTCCTGATGGGGTAGAAGTAGTGGAGGTTTTCGAAGCTGAAATGGAGAATTCAGTCCAAATGCAAAAAGATGGTTGGCAGGCTATTTTAAACAATTTCAAAACCTATGCAGAATCCGATACAAATTTGGTTACACTACATTATGAGATTTTGATCAAAAGTTCTCCAGCGGAAGTTTACTCAGCTATGCTCGAAAAGCCAACTTATGAGGAGTGGACAGATGTCTTTTCCCCAGGATCTACTTACTTAGGTAATTGGGAGGAGGGTAGTAAAATTCTTTTTGTTTCACAAGGAGAAGAAGGAAATCAAAATGGAATGGTGAGCAAGGTTGCTAAAAATATAGAGAATAAACATGTTGACATTGAGCATCTTGGTGTTTTGAAAGACGGTGTTGAAGTATTGGAAGGTGAAGAGATTGAAATGTGGAAGGGAGCACACGAGAAATATACTTTGGAGGCAAAGGGAGAGGATACACTTCTCTTAGTTGACCTGGACTCTACTATGGAAATGGATGATTTTTTCACGGAAGCTTGGCCAAAAGCCTTGAAAAAACTCAAAGAAATCTGTGAACGAAACGGATAGCAAAATGAAACTGCTTTTATTCTTTCACCAGCCTACCTCGATAGACTGTAAAATCCTCCTGCTCTTCTTCTCCAGTATGTTTTTTCATCCACCAAATATCTTCTCCAAGGACAACGAAATCATACGGGTTCATTTCTGGTAAGTTCACTGGGATAAGGTCACCATTCGGGGTCAGCACTACGGTTCGTTTTTTTATTTCTTCCGAAAGCGTCTTCTTCAATTCTTTGGAGGCATCTCCTGAAATTACCATTGCGATATCTGCCTTGTCTGCAGGAGTAGGCTTATAAGTGATCAGTAAGTCATCTCCATACTGTTCCAAATTAAGTATTTGCGAAGGAAAGGGGTTGACTTTATAGTCTGCAATTTTCGGGAAATCCACAGCTCCTTTTTCGTACCCTGTATTGGATACAAAGCCATCCAGATTCAATGTTTTTTTCTCTTTCAAAATCGGCTCATCCCCAGACCAATCATAGGTATAAAGAATGGGCTCGTTCTGAAATAGTAGATAAAGCACTTGCGTTTTTGGGTTGTAGGAGAAGACTGGCCTGAAATCACTGAAGTAAAATACATTTCCATTTAGAAATTGAGATCCTTCTGGGAATGGTAAAAAGGTTTGAGTTTCCTCTGTTTCAAGATCTGTCAAAATCAGATTTTTTCTGGCTTGGAGGTATTCTGGACCATATTCTTCAGGGGCTTCGTCGATTACATCGAGAGAATATAGCAAGTACTCCTTCCCGTTTTTTTCGATGACTTGATAGGATTTGAAAAGGGAAAAGGCCCCTCCTACACTCCATTGGTGCTGATAGATTCCAAAGTTCTGAACGATGTCGCCATTTTTCTTGAATACTTTCAGCCCATTCATGATGTCTAGGATTACAAGATTACCATTCTTATCTAGCTTAAAATTTCCTGCAGCCATAGATAAAGCTCCAGGTACATCACCAGTCTTATTCCATTGATCTATCGGATTTCCAGCTTTATCAAACACATAGACATCAGATGAGGCAGCATCTTTAAAGATAACATGAGCACTATCAGCTGTTTGAAACATGAAAGTTCTCACAAGAATGTCTTTTACAGTGACAGAGTCTAGTGTTTCCAGCCAATAGCTAGGTGGGTCATCTGTAGCGTTTTCAAATTGATTGTCCTTTGTCTGACAAGAAAAAATAACTAGGGCTAGAATAAAATAAAGTGATCTATTCTTCATGACTTCATGATAGTAGTTTTAAGACTACTAGTATAAGGAAAAATTAATCGATTACCTTAGGTCAATAACTTCTATCCCTGGATATTGCTTGGTATCAAAGACAAAATAAGAAGTCGGGAGATTAGCCTCAGGTTTTAGATTCTTGAACGTGTAAGAGAATACTCCTCCCTGACCGTCAAACATCTCCCAGCCAAGTAGATTTGAAGTGCTTTTATCGATCATCAATTTCACCTGTTCGAAAGGGGCGTTGTTTTTCTCAGCTTTTAACTCTACGATCTGCGCTGTTTTTCCTTGGAATTGCTTTTCATCGAGTAGCTTGTAGCTGTAGCCAGATTCGTAAAGTCTATAAATGTTCGAGGGAGTTAATTCACCTTCCATCTGGTCGGCATCATTGATAGTCACTTCTTTGTAATTATCAGATTGGATGTACGTCCAGACTGTTTTGCCATCGTTATAGATTTCCTGATCCGGGAGTTTCAGTCGGTATTGCTCGCCTTTCACCGCGATCTCACCTGACTGTCGATCTCCAGGGCCGGATTCGTCTTGGAAGGTGAAATCAAAATTTGCAGTGAAGCCATTCATGGCCTGAAACTTTTGGCTCATGGCATCCAAAACGGTTTTGGCTTTTGGATCTTTCTGAGCTGAAGCTTCAAAAGAGAATAATACGGCAAGAAAAAGGGTATAAACTAAGGCGATTTTTTTCATGTAAATGGGCTGTTTGAACCAATTGAACAGCTTTTACAGACTGTCCAATAACCGTTCCAAACTAGCTTCATCCTGAATAAGTACTTCGCGGGCTTTAGACCCTTCAAATGCGCCGACGATTCCTGCAGCTTCTAGCTGATCGATGATTCTTCCCGCGCGGTTGTAGCCTAATTTAAGCTTTCGTTGAATTAGAGAAGTACTTCCTTGCTGATGCATTACCAGAAGTCTGGCAGCGTCGTTGAAAAGTGGATCAAGGTCAGAGAAATCAACATCGCCCACTGAATTATCAGAATCTTCTCCTTCAAACTCAGGAAGTAAATAGGCATCTGAATAGCCTTTTTGCTCGCCAATCCAATCACAAATAGAATCCACTTCAGGAGTGTCCAAGAATGCACATTGAATTCGGGTTACTTCGGAACCATGAGATAAAAGCATGTCTCCCATACCGATCAACTGATCAGCTCCACCTGCATCTAGAATGGTACGGCTATCGATCTTGGAAGTCACGCGGAAAGAAAGTCTAGCTGGGAAATTCGCCTTGATAATACCCGTGATCACATTCACAGAAGGTCTTTGTGTAGCGACTACCAAATGAATACCAATGGCTCTAGCGAGCTGAGCTAGACGCGCTATTGGCCCTTCTATTTCTTTGCCTGCAGTCATCATCAAATCCGCTAACTCATCAATTACCAATACTATATATGGCATAAAGCGATGGCCTTTTTCCGGATTGAGTTTCCTAGCGATGAATTTGGCATTGTATTCCTTTAGGTTTCGAGCGCCAGCATCCTTCAGAAGATTGTATCGATTATCCATCTCGATACACAGGGAATTCAGCGTGTAAATTACCTTTTTGGTATCGGTGATAATAGCCTCTTCCGCTCCAGGTAGTTTCGCCAGAAAATGTCTTTCGATCTTATTGAAAAGGGTTAATTCTACCTTTTTCGGATCGACGAGTACAAACTTCAGTTGGGATGGATGCTTCTTGTAAATCAAGGAAGCCAAGATCATATTCAAGCCTACTGACTTCCCTTGACCAGTCGCCCCAGCCATCAATAAGTGAGGCATTTTTGCCAGATCAACCACAAAGACTTCGTTGGAAATAGTCTTTCCAAGTGCGATAGGAAGATCTTTATCTGAACGCATGAATTTCTCTGTGCCCAAGACTGCCCGAGCTGGAACCAACTCTCTGTTTTTGTTTGGCACTTCTATACCGATAGTTCCTTTACCAGGAATTGGGGCAATAATTCTAATTCCTAATGCCGCTAAGCTCAAGGCAATATCATCTTCCAAATTCTTGATTTTGGAGATTTTTACACCTGGTTCAGGTACAATTTCATATAACGTAACAGTCGGTCCAATAGTCGCTTTGATCTCCTGAATTCCAATCTTGAAGTTTTCAAGTGTCTCTACGATTTTATTTTTATTGTCCTCAAGTTCCTGACGGCTTACGGTTACTTTTTGGACATCGTATTCATTTAGCAAGTCCAGCGTAGGGTACTTGTAATGTGGAAGGTCCAGTGTTGGATCATATGCATCCAGATTCTCAACTTCCTCAGCAGTTTTCTCTTCTCCAGAGGGTTTTACCACGGAGAAACTTTTTTCTTCTACCTTATTCTCAGTTTCTCGCTCTACGACGGGATCTAGAATATTCAGTTGAGGGACATCAAAAACGATCTCCTCCTTTTTCGGCTTGGGTTTCGACTCAGGCTGCAGCTCAATAGGTTCATCTGCCTTATCTTCTTTGACAACCCAAGAACTTCCATCGTCATCAATTTCCTCTTCATCTTCGATCTCTTCATCGTCTTTGAATGGGTTTTTCACGGAAGGCGCAGCACCCGTAGCAGGATCCAGCTCATCTTCTTCTAATTCAGAATCCGAAGCTTTGCTACTAAACCAGTCTAATTTGTCAATATCAAAAAAGAAGATCACGAATATGAGCATAGATCCGCCCAGCAAAATGAACGTGCCCCAGCTCAGGAAATCTGCAGAAAGTTTTGCCAGTTCATAGCCAAAACCGCCTGAAAGGAAGCTCCAGTAGGAGTATCCTTCAATTAAAATAACCACATATCCTGTTAGTAATCCCAGCCAGAAAGTGAAGAAAAGTGCAAAGGTGGTGTAGCGGGTAAGTGAGACAAGTGAGATCTTGAAAGCCCACTTAAATCCTAATAAAAACAGAAATGGAGGAAATAGAAATGCTGCGACACCAAACCAACGATATATCATCCAATTGCCTGCTTGAGCACCAAGATACCCAAGCCAATTGGTGGATTCACGGGCTGTTTGTCTGATCGCTTCATCAGGATTGTTCATGACCAAACTCTGATCCGCTGGACCATTCAGCAGATAGCTGATAAAGGCGATGAATAGAAAAATTGCTGTTGACATCAGAAAAATGCCTAATGTCAATACAAGCTTGGTGGAGTTGAACTTACCAAATGAGAAGCTCGGCGCTTTGAAGCTTGATCCTTTCTTTTTGGTGGGTTCTCCCTTTTTTCTAAAAGTATTGGTCCTTGGTGAATTGGTGGCCATGTATGCGATTCAAATCCGATTTAAGATAAGATTAATGAAATTAGATTGACAAATTAGTGCGAAAAATGAGCCAATAATCCTTTTTTAATCTTTTTGATCAACCCAGGTCCCTCATAAATCATGCCCGAGTACACCTGAATTAAGCTAGCCCCAGCTTCGAGTTTTTCTATTGCGTCTTCGGCTGAATAGATTCCGCCCACTCCTATGATAGGAAATGCTTTATTCGACTTGTCGGATAGGTACCGAATGACTTCGGTACTTCTTTTTGCCAAAACTTTTCCACTTACTCCGCCAGCACCGATGGCTTGGACTTCAGCTTCTGAAGTGGTCAATTGCGAACGGTCGATAGTTGTGTTGGTCGCGATTACTCCATCGATTTTGGTTTCCTGTACAATTTCGATGATATCGTCTAATTGTCCATCTGTTAGGTCCGGAGCAATTTTTAGCAAGATGGGTTTTGGCTTAGACTTCAGGTCATTGGCATTTTTTACTGCTTGCAGCAAGGCTTTGAGTGGCTCTTTTTCCTGCAAATCACGGAGATTTGGAGTGTTTGGCGAGCTTACATTTACGACGAAATAATCCACGTGATCGTGCAAGGCTTCCAGACAAATCAAATAATCATCTACCGCGTTTTCGTTTGGAGTGACTTTGTTTTTGCCAATATTCCCACCTACCAAAACATTGGACTTTCTTTTTTTCAAACGCTCTACGGCTTCAAACACTCCTCCATTATTGAACCCCATGCGATTGATAAGTGATTCGTCCTGTGGAAGTCGAAACATGCGAGGCAGAGGATTTCCTTCTTGAGGTTTTGGAGTCAAGGTTCCTATTTCAATAAAACCAAACCCAAGCATAGCCATTTCATCGATAACCTTAGCGTCCTTGTCAAAACCTGCCGCCAAGCCAACTGGATTCTTGAATTTTAATCCAAAAACCTCACACTCAAGTCTTTTGTCTTCCAGTTTGAAAGTGGATTCCACGATCGAACCAATTATTGGAAGATTGAAGCCGAAGCGTGTCAAATCCACGGTAAAGTGGTGAGCATCTTCAGGTTTCTTAAGGAAAAAGAGTGGCTTGAGTAGGGATTTGTACACGGGATTTGGATTGGGGTTCGTGAGGCAAAGATACCTTTTTATAAAATTTGACGATTGGAAAAGTAGAATCAATTTTTTTTTACCGCAAAGTTCGCAGAGAAGGACGCGGAGGTCACAATAATATTTTGTTTACAATCAGCCCGTAGGTAAGAAAAGGAGCAATGAAAGTGCAAGTATTTGCTTTACTATTACCAATAAAAAAGGCTACTGGATTACTCCAATAGCCTTTGTGTGGTCATAGAATTAACTGAATTATCTCTCAGTTCTAGTGTTTGTGCCATCTACTTTTGGCTTATTTTCTCTGTTGGCTACATCCCAAACCGTATGGAAAATCAATCGCGCTCTTTTCTCCATTAGCGGGAATTCGATTTTATCGACCGTATCAGTTACCTGGTGATAATCATCGTGCACACCATTGAAGAAGAATGCAACAGGGATATTATGCTTAGCAAAGTTGTAATGATCTGATCTGTAATAGAATCTGTTTGGATCGTCCTCAGCATCATATCTGTAATCCAGGATCAAGTCAGAATAAGTAATGTTGTTGTATTCCAGGATCTTTTTCAAATCCGTAGAAAGCATTTCAGAACCAATTACATATACGAAATCAGTGTTTTCGGCATCCTGATATTCGTAGTCGATTCGGCCTACCATATCGATGTTGAAATTGGTCACGGTGTTTTCCAATGGGAAGATTGGGTGTTCTGAATAGTACTCAGATCCCAGTAGGCCCTTCTCTTCGCCTGTTACATTTAGGAAAAGGATAGATCTTCTTGGTTTGATTCCGTCTTTAGCTGCAGCAGCAAATGCCTCAGCGATTTCAGTTACAGACACAGTCCCTGATCCATCATCGTCAGCACCATTGAACACTTCGCCGGTGCTGCTCACACCTACGTGATCGTAGTGCGAGGAAATCACTACCAATTCGTCTTTTTTATCAGTTCCTTCCAGGTAACCCATCACATTGGAACTCTCTATGTCTTCTACTACCTTCTCGATTTGGTAAGTAGCTTTTTGAGACTTGATAGACTCAGGTTTTGTTTTTGCAGCTTCTTTCAAATCCTCCACAGGAGTGTTGAATAACTCGGCCATTTTATCAGAGCTAACCATGAAAACTGGCTTTTGCTCCACTTCTTTTGGGAAACCAACTCTTCCTTTTCCGGCTAAGCTTTTGTAACGATTGGCGATACGGTCAAAGTTTGCCTGACCTTCCATGCTTACAATCACAATTCCTGCTGCTCCTGCATCCATTACTTGAGTTAGAAGATCATTTGATCTTACACCTACAGCCCAGATGCCGACTAGTTTGTCTTTTACGTCAACTTTAGCAAGATTTTCTTCAGACACTAAACCAAGGAAAACCAAGTCAGTCTTAGCCGCTTTTTTCATGTCCCCATCGCCGATGAAAACGAAGTCCTCATTATTGACAAGTTTGTTTTTACCAACTTTCAAAGAAACTTCTCCGAAAGAAGCGCTAACCAACTCTACTGGCTGCAAGTAACTTCCATCAACTGGCCCTGCCAATCCGATTTTCTTGTAGAAATCAGCTAGGTAATTTGCAGCTACTTTTTGTTCTTCAGAACCTGTGTCCCTGCCTTTCATTTCGTCAGAAGCTAGGTAAGTAAGACGCTCTTTCAGGTCTCCAGCGGTGATGGTGTTGGCGTATTTCACCTGTGCAGGTGCCTGTGCCAACGACGGAAGAGCTAGGCCAAGAGCCATTGCGCCCGTCAATAACAGACTTTTATTCATTTGATTATAGTTAGGTTTTTTTCTGATTATAAATAGAAATGGCTTTAGGATCGCTTCACAAATGTGAGGTTAGTAAAGGTCTGATTTCAATCTATTTGCATTTCAGGCGCTAAACTAGAGAAATTTTCTGCCCTACAATAAACCGTTTATAAATTTTGATCGAACAAAAAGGAAATATCTAGGTTCTTGAAAGCATTATCTTTCAATAAATTGTACCTTTGCACCTTGAAAAATCAGCAGATTTCAAGCCCAAATAGTTTATCGTCTTAACGTTCTTATATGAAGATCAATCTTTCTAATGCTGTCAAATTTGAGAGCAGACACAATGGCCCGACAGATGCAGAGATCACAGCGATGCTGGAGAAAATCGGAGCTTCAACTTTAGAGGAATTAATCAACCAAACCGTACCTAAGTCTATCCAGCTGGAGCGCCCGTTGGATCTTCCGGCTGCGAAGTTGGAATCAGAGTTTTTGAAGGATTTCAAAAAACTTGCTTCTAAAAACAAAGTATTCAAGTCATTCATAGGCTTGGGATATTATGACACATTAGTGCCTGGAGTGATTTTGAGGAACGTACTTGAAAATCCAGGATGGTACACTGCTTACACTCCTTATCAGGCAGAAATCGCTCAAGGACGATTGGAAGCTTTGATCAATTTCCAGACTGTAGTGATGGAATTGACTGGAATGGAATTGGCTAATGCATCTCTTCTAGACGAAGGAACTGCAGCTGCTGAAGCGATGAACATGCTTTTTGCGGTTAAACCAAGAGAGAAAAAGAATGCGACAAAATTCTTTGTTGACGAAAAAGTATTCCCTCAGACCAAAGCTGTACTTGAAACTAGGGCTGAGCCAGTAGGAATAGAGTTGGTTTTCGGATCTATTGATTCGTTAGACCTGACTGATGAAAATCTATATGGGGTATTGTTCCAATATCCGGATGCTGACGGCGAAGCACGTGATTATTCTGCGCTAGTTGCTGCTGCCAAAGAAAATAATGTGACTACTGCATTTGCAGCTGATCTTTTGGCTTTGACATTATTGACTGCCCCTGGTGAAATGGGAGCTGATGTGGTAGTTGGATCTTCTCAAAGATTTGGAGTGCCAATGGGTTATGGTGGGCCTCACGCTGGTTTCTTCGCTACGAAAGAGGCTTACAAGCGTCAGATTCCAGGAAGAATTATTGGTGTTTCTCAGGATCGTGAAGGAAACAAAGCATACAGAATGGCTTTGCAGACACGTGAGCAGCATATCAAAAGAGAAAAAGCAACTTCAAATATTTGTACAGCACAGGTGCTATTGGCTGTCATGGCTAGTTTCTATGCAGTCTATCACGGGCCTAAAGGCTTGAAAAATATTGCCCTAAGAACTCATGGTCTTGCAAAACTAACTGCGAAGGCTCTTGGACAATTGGGTTATGAAGTTCCTTCCAAGAATTACTTTGATACGATCAAGGTAAAGATTGAGTCAAAATCGCTTAATGCGATTCAGTCCTTGGCACTTTCTTCAGAAATGAATTTCCGTTACGATTACGACACGGTGTTTTTGTCTTTTGATGAGGCTAAGACCTTAGAAGATATTGCTGCAGTTGTTGAGGTTTTTGCGAAAGCAAAAGGCGTGGAAGCTCCAGATCTTTCTGCGTTGGCTTCTGAGATCGAATTAGTGTTACCAGAAGGACTGGTGAGAAAATCAGAATATTTGACTCACCCGGTATTCAACGATTACCAGAGTGAGCACGAGATGCTTCGTTACATCAAGCGATTGGAGAACAAAGATTTGTCATTGGTACATTCCATGATTTCTTTGGGTTCCTGTACGATGAAGTTGAACGCTACAGCGGAAATGATCCCAGTTACTTGGCCTGAGTTCGGACAGATGCACCCATTTGCTCCAACCGATCAGACTGCTGGTTACCAAGAGCTTTTTGCAAACTTGAGACACTGGTTAAATGAGATTACTGGTTTCGCAGACACTTCCCTTCAGCCAAATTCTGGTGCGCAGGGTGAGTTTGCTGGCCTAATGGTAATCCGTGCCTATCACCAAAGCAGAGGCGATTACCATAGAAATGTAGCCTTGATCCCAACTTCCGCTCACGGTACAAACCCTGCTTCCGCTGTTATGGCTGGAATGAAAGTGGTTTTGGTGAAGTGTGACGAAAAAGGAAATATCGACATCGAAGACCTTAGAGAAAAAGCAACTGCTCATGCAAAAGATTTGTCATCCCTACTGGTGACTTATCCATCAACTCACGGTGTATTTGAGGTAGCTATTCAGGAAATCTGTGAAATCATTCACGAAAACGGTGGACAGGTTTATATGGATGGAGCAAATATGAACGCTCAGGTTGGTTTGACTAGTCCAGGTAGAATTGGAGCTGACGTTTGTCACTTGAATCTTCATAAAACATTCTGTATTCCTCACGGTGGCGGTGGACCTGGCATGGGCCCGATCTGCGTCGCAAGTCATTTGGCACCATTCCTTCCTGGTAATCCTGTGGTAAAAGCAGGTGGAGAGCAAGCTGTTTCTTCGATTTCTGCTGCTCCATACGGTAGCGCGAGCATTTTGCCAATCTCTTATGCTTACATCGCGATGATGGGTGGAAATGGTTTGAAAAATGCGACGAAAATGGCAATCCTAAACGCGAACTATATCAAGGAAAGATTGAAAGATCATTTCCCTATTCTTTACACTGGAACTCAAGGAAGAGCGGCGCACGAGATGATAGTGGATTGCAGAGCTTTCAAAGAAGTGGGTGTAGAAGTGGAAGATATCGCGAAGCGCTTGATGGATTATGGATACCATGCACCTACAGTTTCATTCCCAGTAGCGGGTACTTTGATGATCGAGCCTACGGAGTCGGAGACTAAAGCTGAATTGGATAAGTTCTGTGATGCCTTACTTTCTATCCGTGCTGAGATCCAGGAGATCGAAGATGGAGTGGCTGATAAAGTGGAGAATGTATTGAAAAATGCACCTCACACTGCAATGATGGTTCTGACCGATGATTGGAATCTGCCTTACTCTAGAGAGAAAGCTGTTTATCCTCTTGAATATGTGAAAGCAAATAAATTCTGGCCAACTGTGCGTAGGATTGATTCTGCTTTCGGTGATAGAAACTTGATCTGTAGCTGTATTCCTGTGGAGGCTTACGCTAGCGAAGAAGCTTAATTAGCTTCGAAGTATAAAAGTTAAGGGCTGCCGATTTGGTAGCCCTTTTTTTCGTTTTAACCGCTGAGTACACAAAGGAAGCGCGGAATACACAGCTGTCAGACCGAGCGATGGGGAAGCTAAGTTTAAAGTCTTATTCTGATTTTACATCATCGGAATCTCATCATCTTTGGAAAGCTGAATTTCCAATCCGCCAGTTTTTGACGCAACAAAATTATAAACCACTGCACCCAATGCTCCTACAATAAAACCTATAATTCCATACATAATGGGGAAAACAATTACCATTATTATCCCTATGCCTCCTGCTCCAGCGATAGGGAAATCATCTATAAGCCCAGAGAATGCAGATAGGAATAATGCATAGAATATACCGAGTACAAAGCCAAGAATACCAAGAGTCAATCCATAGATTTTGGCAGCAGAAGCCACTCCGATTTTTTCAATTTTTACCATAAGTTTAAAAGTTAGTGTGAAAATAATAGCTTAAACTATTTAAAATATAGACATAAAAAAAGCACACCCGAAAGTGTGCCTGCAATTTTTATTTTGAAAACCTAGACGTTGACGTGTCTTTCAGCATGGTAAGATGATCTCACAAGCGGCCCTGATTCCACATACTTCAATCCTCTAGCCAATCCTTCTTCTCTGTATTCTGCAAAGAGATCAGGGTGAATAAATTCGGCTACTTCGATATGCATTTTGGTAGGCTGAAGGTATTGTCCTAAAGTAAGGATATCACAACCATGCTCGGCTAGATCGTCCATAGCTTTGAAGACTTCTTCTTTTTTCTCTCCCAATCCAAGCATAATACCAGTTTTGGTTCTTTTACCGTACGCTTTGGTCAATTTGGTCTGCTCTAGAGAACGTGCATATTTTGCCTGTGGACGAACTCTTCTGTAAAGGCTTTCCACAGTTTCCATGTTATGGGAAACTACTTCCTGCCCTCCTGAAATCATTCTATATAGTGCATCCCAGTTTGATTTTACATCTGGAATAAGTGTCTCAATTGTGGTGGCAGGAGAAAGTTCTTTAGTTTGAATCACGGTCTGATACCAGATCTCAGCACCTTTATCTTTCAATTCATCACGGTTCACAGAAGTCAAAACGGCATGTTTTACGCCCATGAGTTTGATAGCTTCGGCTACTCTTCTTGGCTCATCGGTATCATACTCCGGCGGTCGGCCAGTGGCTACAGCACAAAATGAACAAGAACGCGTACACACATTTCCCAAAATCATAAAGGTAGCCGTACCAGCTCCCCAGCATTCGCCCATGTTTGGGCAATTGCCGCTTTCACAAATCGTGTGAAGCTTATGCTCATCTACCAGCTTGCGGACTTTGGCATATTCTTTTCCCACAGGAAGTTTTACTCTCAGCCAATCTGGCTTTTTTCGGCGAGTTGCTTCTTCGGAAATTACAGGTAATTCGATCATTGATTTCTGATTTGATGCAAAGGTAAGTCAGCAGCGGGCAAAACCCAAGTTGACTTACTGTCTGAACCCGTAGAAAAAGGTGAAATAGACCGATTGGAACAACTGACGATTTTCTGTGGTCGGGATCAGCGGGATTTCTTTGGTAAAACCCTCCAGCATGTATCCAAGTTCCAATCCTGTTGCATTTGAGCGGAAAACCCCAAATTCAAAGTTAATGGCAGCTTTCAAGTTAGCCCCGAAGGCAAATTCAGACTGTCCTAGCCCTTCGAATAATCGTCCAGTGCCTAAAATATTGAATCGGCTTTGATGGACTTCTGGGTCATATTGTTCACGAACAGTTTCTACTCTATTGAGTGCATATTCTATATAGTAAGGAGCGATTAAGCCAAAGGTTGGGCCTACTGCAGCCAAAGCAGATACCTGAACTCCTTGATTAGGGGCTTTTTTGAAAAGTATGATTTCTCTACCGTACTGAGGCCTGATTGAATAGAGGTAGTTAGATTTTCCAAAGATATAGCTGTTGCCTAAGACGGTGTTATAACGGGTTTCTTTTGGGTTTTTGACATTGGAAAACTCTAGTGCCCAGAAACTAAACTGGGTGTCGTCGATACGTGTTCCTGCTTTGAAAACAAAACCACCAATTAATCCTCCATTGGTATTCTTGTTGATGCCAAACATGTATTCCTTATCGTAATCGTAATTGCCAATGTCATCTCTTTGTGCAAAAGATTCAAAGGAAAATGAAAGTATTAGCAGCGGTAAAATGAATTTCAGTTTGTTCATTCGAATTGGTCGAAAATATAGCCCTATTTTTGGGTGTAAGTATTTTAACTGATTTTAAAAATAAGAGTTTATGCCCACTATAAAAAGTTCATATTTAGGGAATTTGAGAACTGAGTCTGAGCACCTTCAGTCTGGCACCCAAATCCTTACTGACGCTCCTGTTGATAATAATGGGAAAGGTGAGAAGTTTTCTCCTACTGACCTGGTTGCTAGCGCATTAGGGAGTTGCATGGTGACTATAATGGGAATTGTAGCAAATAGAGATTCTGTATCTTTAGAAGGTTTGACCTGGGAAGTGACCAAAATAATGCAGGCCTCTCCCCGGAAAATAAGTGAAATCATTGTTGATTTCCATTGGGAAAATCCGATAAGTGACACCGCTATGATCCAGAAATTAAAAAATGCGGCAAAGACCTGTCCTGTAGCGTTAAGCTTGGATCCAGCGATTAAACAGACGTTGAAGTTTGATTTCTAATTAAAATAGTCTGGATCAAAAGCTACCTAGGTTTAGTTAAACTCTAAGAATTAAGGTACACCGATCTTCGGTCACCCGGCTTCAAACCAAGTAATCAAAGAAACTAAGGTTTCTGTCCTGATTTCATTTATTCATAAAAGTATATAAACCCACCTCATCATGAGTTATTTATTCGAATCTTTTACTGGCTGGAAAAGCTATTGTGAAGAAAGAAAAATATCATTACCCGAATCTGTGATCGAATATGAAATAGATCAGAAAAACGGCTCAAATGATCAGATCAAAGCAGGTCTTCTGCAAGCTTATGGTGTGATGAAAGAAGCTGTGAAGACAGGTCTGGAGGAAGAAATGACTTCTAGGTCAGGAATGATAAATAATGGTGCAAAGAAGGTTTTCAATCATCCCTTATCAGTACTTTCTCCAGAATTTCAAAAGTTAATTTCCAGAGCCTTAGCAGCTAAAGAAGTCAATTCCTGCATGGGAAGAGTAGTGGCCGCCCCAACTGCAGGAGCTAGCGGCATACTTCCAGGTACCTTGGTTACCCTTCAGGAAATTCACGGATTAAGCGATGAGCAGATTGTAGAAGGACTTTTGGTAGGTGCAGGCATTGCTTTGATAATTGAAGAAAAAGCAAGTCTGGCGGGAGCTGTAGGAGGATGCCAGGCAGAAACTGGTTCTGCGGCGGCTATGGCCTCAGGTGCGATTGTGTATTGCCTAGGTGGAAATACAGACCAGATTTTCAATGCGGTGGCAGTGACCATACAATGTATGCTGGGACTGATTTGTGATCCGGTCGCAGGATTGGTAGAAGTACCTTGCGTAGTTAGAAATGCCAGCGCAGCGGCCATTGCATTCAGTTCAGCACAGATCGCTTTAGCCAATGTAAGCGCTGTAATTCCTGTGGATGAATGTGTAGAAGCGATGGGTGAAGTCGGGGCTTCCATGGAAAGCCGCTACAAGGAAACTGCCATGGGTGGATTGGCGGCAACCTTAACCGGACAGGCTATTTCTGAGCGGGTTCTGATAAAAGATATAGAAATCTTGCCCGATGAAGAGCTAGATGAATAAGTGTTGAACAAAAGGCACTGCTAATATTTTATCAATACTCAAACTGATCACTACTGCCCAAAGACATGCACTCCAAAGCATATGGAGGTAAATATGTCTTTTTTTGACACCAAAGGACACCATGATCAGTGTGCCGCCTATAGGTGTAAACAATAATGGCGTGAAGAAAGCGACGCCAATTTCTCCGTATTTTCTCCATAGGTGAACTATTTGCCTATTTTTCTTGGAGAAAATCAGCTTGGGTCTTCTTTGGAAATTCCCTTCGAAAAGAGCTTTTATTTTGGATCCAAGAAGTGTGAAAATCAATACGCTGGTCATCATTCCAGCGATAGTTATCACTATATTTTCTAAAACTGAATACCCTGCAGCAGAACCTAGAACAGGTGCAGCCAGAAACTTAAAACAACTCAGAAAGTAAATTCCTAGCAGGGTAAGGATGTTTTCGATCATAAAAGGAAGAACAAATAGGCAGCATAGCTAAGCAAGAGCAGGGTCCCTTCCACTTTTGAAACTCTCATCTTCGTACGCATCAGTACGAATAAGAACAGCGTAATTCCAAGCATCCAAAGGAAGTCTGAATCGATAAATTCCTGCGAAACTCCAATCGGCTTTATGATCGCTGTGAGGCCGATTATGGATAGAATATTCATGATGTTACTGCCAAGAATATTACCTAGTGCTAAATCCGTTCTTTTGGATAAAGCAGCTATAATTGAGGTGATTAGCTCTGGCAGGCTTGTGCCAATAGCAATTATCGTCACTCCGATTACACGTTCGGAAACACCGAATTCTCTGGAGATCTTTACAGCATTGGTCACCAAGAGTTCAGATCCAAAATATAACCCTAACACACCACCGACGAATAAGCCAATAGAAGCCAACCAAGAGTAATTTTTCACTTGCTCTATTTCCTCTTCTACTTCAGTATTATCTACCAAATCAGCTGAGGGGCTTTTGAATAGATAAATGTTGAATCCTATAAATAATCCGAAAAGTAAGATACCTTCCCAAAAGCCGATGAGTCCGTTATAACTTAATCCGTAAAAAAGGATTGATACCAATAAAGTGACCAAATAATCAATTTTGATATGACTGCGCTTAATCAGGATAGGATAAAAAATCCCGCTTATTCCTAGCACCAAGCCGATATTGGCGATGTTAGAACCGACTACATTTCCAATAGAAATATCACTGTTTCCTTTCAATGCTGCATTTAAGCTCACCAATAACTCAGGGGCAGATGTTCCAAAAGCAACCACAGTCATTCCGATAAGACCAGCACTCATGCCTAGTTTTACAGCCATGGCAGATGCGCCGTCCACTAAGATTTTTCCTCCGTACAAAAGAATGATAAGCCCTAGAAATAAAAGAAAATATGGAAGCATACTGTGATTAAAGTTTTGGGCCAAAAGAAAGGTCGCCTGCATCGCCAAGGCCTGGTACGATGTAAGATTGGTGATTTAGTTTTTCATCAACTGCTCCAATCCATAGGGAGTAGGAGCAAGAAATGTTTGCTTTGATGTATTGGATGCCCTCAGGAGCTGCAATTACTGAGGCTATATGAATATGCTTTGGGGTTCCGTGGCTTAGTAGCGTTTGGATAGACTCGACGAGTGATTTGCCTGTAGCTAGCATAGGGTCTGCCAAGATTATAATCTTTCCTTCCAGGTTAGGACTTGCATGGTACCCCAAGTGAACATTGATTTCCCCAGGTGAACTTTCATCTCGGAAAGCACCGATGAACCCGCTTTCGGCTTTATCAAAGTAATTTAAAAAGCCATTAGAAAAGGGTAAGGATGCTCTCATTACTGAGATGATTACTGGGTTTTCTGTAGTAGAATCTACAGTGGTGGTCGTGAGAGGAGTTTGAATAGTCTCCTGAGAATATTCGAAAGACTTTGATATTTCATAGGCTAAAATCTCGCCCATTCTCTCTAGATTTTTCCGAAACCTCATCCTGTCATTTTGGATGCGCACATCTCTCATTTCTCTTAGGAAATGATTGGCCAAAGAAGGGGTGTCAGATAGAATAAACATGCTGCGAAGATAAAATAAAAACCCGGCTCTTTTGAAACCGGGTTTTTGATCAGGTCGAAATAATTGTTATTTCACTTCGAAGCTTGCTCTTCTAGCTAGTTGTCTTGCATCAGCAGATGATTTATCCACACTAGTGTCTTCGCCATATCCTTTGTATGAAAGTCTTGAAGAGTCAACTCCAGAAGAAATCAGGATGTCATAAACAGCCTTAGCTCTTCTTTCAGAAAGTTTCATGTTGTAATCTTCAGGGCCTAATTCGTCAGCATACCCTGTGATTTCAATACTTACACCTGGATTTTTTTTCAAGAAGTTAGATACATAGTTGGCTGCGCTTGTAGAGTATCCCAGTGGTTTGGCGCTATCGAATGCGTAGTAAACATTTACATAACCATCGTTGATAGCTTTCTTTAAGAAATCAACTTCCTCTTTTACTTCTTCAACGGGACACCCATTGGTAGATGCTGGGCCAGGAAGGAATGGACACTTGTCCGCGTGGTCAGGAGTTCCATCACCGTCAGAATCCAAGGCCATACCTGCGGAGTTAACTCTGGCTCCTGCCGGGGTGTTCGGTTCTTTATCCAAGTAATCAGGAACGCCATCACCATCAGAATCTTTCAACATGTCTTTGATACCGTTGATCTCAGTAGCCAATTCCTCTTTAGTGGCATACTTATCAGCAGCGATGAACCAGTCGGCATGCTCTTCATGTTTTCCTAGGTAGAAATTAAGTCCCAATGTTCCTGTCCACCATGTTCCTGGCGCGTGCACGAGTGGATTCACTAATGGATCAATTGGTTGCTCAGAGGCATTGTATTGATTTCCATCGAATGTATAAGTTTGTCTGCCATTATAAATCATGGAGATATCACTCGTTAGCGCTATACGCTGACCTAATTTCAATTGTGCAGTCAATCCAGTAATGAAATTGTACACATAGTCCGGCTGTGTATTGAGAATAGTCTGTTCAAAACTTAATCGGCCAGCTCCAGCCCCAAAATGGCCTAGTATTCCAAAGTTCCTTGTAAAGGATTCAAAGTTCATGATTCGTCCTAGGTTGGCGACCATTTGGATATTTCCTCTGAAGTAATTTGTGGTAAATTCAGGACTATTGCCTTTTGCTTCAGAAAAAGAGCCAAATCCACCATCGGCTTTCAAACCGAATTTTTCATTGAACATATAGCGCACGCCAAAGTCAAGGTGCCCAATGTTCAAGGTAGGCGAAAGATATCCTGGGGTGAGTGGAGCCATAGCCTTATTAAAACCAGCGTTTGTCTCTATAGACCAGTGATTGAATTCATTTTGGGCTAATACAAGATTTGCTAAACCCAATAGGACAAGGGTAAGTAATTGTTTTTTCATTAGAATGAAAGGTGCTTTTAGGATGATTTTGCAAAAGTGTACAATATCTGTGCTCAATTCAAGTAAATCTTGGGTATAAAAAAAACCCGGTAAGTGCCGGGCTTTCATTAAAGTTATTCTTCTTCAGGTTTCATTTTTTCTTCAGGTTTTGGGGGCTCCACAAGGTCTTCTCCCTTCAAATAAGTTGGGAGGTTTAGCCCTGCCATATTGAAGAGTTCATTCAATGGCGGAACAGTTTTCATCATTCCTGAGACAAAATTGGCGGTTGAGCCATTTCCATTTTCACCCTGACCTGAATCCCATACAGTGATCTTATCGATCTTGATGTTCTTCACTGCTTCTACTTGAGTTTTTACCAATTCAGGTAGTTTCTCAATCAAAAGAAGCTGGAATGCTTTGGTTGGGTCTCCACCCGCCGCGCTCACTACTTCACGGTAACCCTCTGCCTGCTTAGTCAGGATTTCATAAAGACCTTTTGCTTCCGCATCCATTTTGGCAAAGATAGCATCAGCCTCACCTTTCGCTTGCT
Organism: Algoriphagus locisalis; assembly: GCF_900116615.1. GTDB lineage: Bacteria > Bacteroidota > Bacteroidia > Cytophagales > Cyclobacteriaceae > Algoriphagus > Algoriphagus locisalis. Next base: position 321,612 of record NZ_FPBF01000002.1, on the reverse strand, counting down.
CTCTGATTCGCTCAGCTTCTGCTTGCGCTTCGATGATAGCACGCTGTTTGGCTATTTCTGCCGGAACTACCACGTTTGCATTTTGAGTAGAACGTTCTCTGTCCGCTCTGGCTGTTTCTGCTTTTTGCTCCGCAAGATATGCTTCTTCCAACGCTCTTGCACTCTGTACTTTTTCTGATGCTAGAGCGATTCTTAAGGCCTCTGCTTCTTTTTCCCTCCGTTGCGCATCGGATTGCGCAATGGAAATTTTAGCTTCGTTTTCTCCTTTGATTGCGATGGCATTTGCTTCGGAGGTTTTAACCCGTGTATCTCGCTGTGCTTCAGCTTTACCGATACTCTCATCTTTGGCAGCTTCGGCTATGCTTACTTCTCGGTTTTTATTGGTTATGGCAATTTTCACATCGCGGTCCCGCTGGGTGTCTGCGATCTGAACATCCTTTTCACGATCGGCTAAAGCCTTTCCGGTTTCTCCGATTTTTTCTTGCTCAGCAACGGATATTTTTGCTTCATTGATCGCCTTTGCAGCAGCTTCCTTACCTAGCGCTTCAATGTATCCAGATTCGTCCTTGATATCTGTTACGTTGACGTTGATCAGTTTCAAGCCGATTTTCTTTAGCTCGCTATCCACGTTTTTAGAAATGCTCTCCAGAAATTTATCTCGATCAGAGTTGATCTCTTCGATAGTCATGGTCGCAATTACCAAGCGCAACTGGCCGAAAAGGATGTCTTTTGAAAGTTCCTGAATCTGCTCGTGAGCCAAGCCTAGCAAACGCTCAGCGGCGGTATTCATCGTATCTGTGTCGGTAGAAATAGCAATTGTAAATCGACATGGGACGTCCACGCGGATATTCTGACGGCTTAGTGCATTTGTCAAATTAGCTTCGATGGAAATCGGCTTCAAATCCAGGTAAGCATAATCCTGAATCACTGGCCAGATGAAAGCGCCACCACCGTGAATACAGCGAGCGGAAGTTCCGCCGGTCTTGCCATAGACCACAAGGATTTTATCAGATGGGCAGCGCTTGTAGCGGGAGACAAGTGCCAGAATAGTCACAAAGGCGACAACCGTCGCGACGACGATGAGAATTAAAGGATCCATAAAAGAATTAAGTTAAAGCTTTTCTACGATAAGGATATTGCCACTTTCTACCCGTTTGATCTTTACGGTGGCATTGGTTTCAATTTTGTCCTGCTCAGTCATGGCGTCTATTTCACGCACTGAACCATTCAGGCTGACCATGATTTTGCCCTTTCCCTGCATTCTGCCTGGGATAGCCAGATACACATCAGCAATTTTGTCCAGCGTTTTTTCAAGACGGAACGTATTGTCTTCTCCGAGTTTTTGAATCTGCTTAATGATGAGGAAAAAGAAATAGACAAAAGCGAAGCCTACCGCTAAACTGATAAGTATAAGTAGGGTGGTATTTGGAATAAGGTTGTAAAAAGAGATTCCAGTCCAGCTGAAGCCCAGAAGGAAATTGATTAGGTTTCTAAGCGAAAACATCTGAAATGGAGCTTCTCCACCATCCAAATCTCCATCAAAATCAGCTTCCAAACCATCCGAACTTCCTCCTCCAACAAAAGTGAGGATGGTCTGTAGGACAAAAATCAATGAAACCGGTATGGCGATGTACCAGAATATTTTTAGTTGAGGATCTAGCCCATTTAAGAATTCCATGATCAGAAAAGTTAAGATTTGATTCAATAGCCTTCCGGTTGAGGTCTGGATGGAATTGAGTCTAATAATATCGAAAAATCCCCTAATTCCACCGTTTGGGGAAGATTATTTTGTTAGAATCGCTCCTAGAAAAAATCTGATTGGCAAGGATTACATCAAAAATAAGCACTTAGAAAGGCAAAAAGCCCGAATATTCATGATATGCGGGCTTTTTTAACTATGATTTATCTCAGTCACATTGTATCGTCTTTTCGAGTTTGGAGAGGTCAAAGCCTTTCTCCTCGACTCTTTGTAAAATGCCATCATAAGTAGCTTGATCCATTTCCTGAGTTCGTGAAAGGATCCACAAATACTTGCGATTCGGATGACCTACCACGGCATAGGAGTAATCCTTTGCCAAATCTATAATCCAGTATTTGCCCTTGAATGGCCAAAAGAACTGGACATTGAGTTTGGCATTTCCAGATCCATCTTCTACAAATGCTTTAGCAATCGAGGTTTTGGTTTTCCCTTTCTCTGGAAGATTGCAGGAGTTCTCGACCTTGATAGTTCCATCTTCATTGGCAGTATAAGTTGCTTTGGTACACGTACAACCTTTCTGAAATGACTGCGGGAATGATGCTATTTCATACCATTCTCCAGCGTATTTCTTAAGATCCACATAGGGAACTGTTTCCAGATCTTGAGCTTGAGTAGAATGTGATAAAAACATCAATCCGGCTGCAGCCAATATTGGCATTGCCAAAGCAAATTTTTCAGTGTTGTTTAAGGTTCTCATATTAGTTGGTTTGGTTAAATTTAAATGGGGCGGTTGATCGGTTTTTGTACCCATGGATATTAATGGCGATGAATAGCACGATTGCTCCAATCAGTGCTGTCCATTGTAAGTTTGAGATGCTTCCCCAGTGTCTCACTGCAATTGCGATCAACGCCCAAACGCCCACAGAAGCAAATTCCCTTAAGTTTCTCGTAGCAATCATAAATAGATTCAGAATGACGGCAAGGATGATCATCACAATAGCCCAAGTCTCTTCTGGAATTCCACCTGTCCAGCCAGCTTTGGCCAAGTATGCAGAAATATTTGCAATTGTTGCCACAGCGATCCAACCGCTGTAAAGCGCAATTGGCCACCAGAGCCAAAAGATAATCGGACGTGGAGCATTCCATCGTTCCATATTGGTGGCCAAAATGATGATGACCAGACTTGCCAATATTCCAAGCATTACTATGACGCTAATTCCGGTATGCTCCATGAGCCACATGTAGATCCATAGTCCGTTACCTATGTTAGCCATGATCAGATAGGGGCCAATTTGGGAGAGAAAATCAGAATCATTTTTTGGGCTAAATGCTCGGTAAATAAAGAATATAGCCTGTGCGAAAAGAGCCAAAAAGATCAATCCCCATATGGAAAAGGCATAGCCAGCTGGAGTAAATAGATTTTCATAATCTGAACTTAGGGAGCTCACAGTATTCCCATTTAGGCCTTTAGCATTCACCCAATAATTCCAGAATATCACTGCGACAAGCACGATCATATTCAGGATGGCATATACTTTATGTGAGTTTTTCATTAGTTCTTAATTGGCTTTAGCTGTTGTAATAAGGTTGGGATCAGTTCCGTGACGGTTGGGTGCGTTTGTACGGATTTCATTAGGGTCTTATAGCTCAATTTACCATACATGGCGGTCAAAAATGTACCAATGATTTCATCTCCACCAGTTCCAAATACTGCGGCTCCCAGAATTTGCTCGGTTTCAGCATCTACGATTACTTCCATTTTACCCTGAGTTTCTCCTTTTTCCTTTGCTCTGGAGATTTCACTCATCGGCATGCGGGCAAACAACAGATTTTTCCCAGACTCTTTTGCCTGAGAAAGTGTCATTCCTGCTCTACCCAATGGCGGGTCGATGTACAAAGCATAGTTGATGATCCGATCGTCCAAAGTCCTTTTCTTTTCTCCGAAAAGCTGATCTTCCATGATCTCATAATCATTGTAAGCTGTATGCGTAAAAGCTCCTTTTCCATTGCAATCACCTAAAGCGAAGATCCCTTCAATGTTTGTTTCCAACTTGGAATTCACGTCGATAAACCCTCTTTTATTTATATCTAAACCGGCTTTTTCTGGTTTCAAGAGATCGGAATTGGGCATCCTTCCCGTTGCGATTAGCAAATGAGTGCCACTGATTTTCTGATCTTTTCCGTCCTTTTGAAAAGAAACTGTTACACTATCTGATTTCTTGTTTTTCCCTTTGAGGCAGTGCGCGCCGCAGATCACTTTTATGCTTTCCTTTTCTAAAACTTCCCGGACTTGTTCGGAGGTATGCTGATCTTCTTTCGAAATCAGGTAATCGCCCATTTCCAAGACAGTGACCTTTGATCCCAAGCGTTTGAAAATCTGCGCAAACTCTAATCCTATATAACTTCCGCCTATTATTATTAAACGCTCAGGTAATTTTTCAAGCTGAAGAATTGACGTATTTGTCAGGTAGTCAACGTCCTCAAATCCCTCTGGAATTCTAGCTCTGGCGCCTACATTTAGAAAGATCTTGTAAGATTTCAGGACTCTGGAACCAACTTTCAATCTAGTTTTATCTATGAATGAAGCTGTCCCTCTAATCATCGTAACCTGAGGTGAATCTGCCAGAGATTTTCTGATTCCAAGTCTAGACTGGTTGACCAGTTTGTCTTTTCGTTTCTTGATTGATTTTAAGTTGACTTTGGGCGATTTGGGTACTTCGATTCCCAGATTAGGAGCGTTTGCTATAGCCCACGCGGCTCTTGCACTTGCCACGTAAGCTTTTGTGGGAGTGCATCCGGTGTTGACGCAAGTTCCGCCAAGTGCAGCTTTCTCGACTATTGCCACTTTCCATTTTTCCTTGGCTAGCGCCAAAGCAAGAGGATTTCCTGCTTGGCCAGATCCAACTATAATGGCGTCAAAAGTTTCTACTCTGTCCTCTATCATGGGCAAAAAAGTTTGGTGGATGAACTTTGTTTCTCTAAAAGTTACAAACACAAAGCCAGACATAAAAAAAGAGGAGCCTATATCTAGACTCCTTCGATAATGAGAATTGTGTTTTTAGCTTTTTGAAATCATCCAATTGCGCACGTTCCCATGGAATTCGTTGATCGCTTTGGTGTGAAAATATGGATAAATGACTTTGTCTCTGAACCAAGAGCCACTTCGGTAAAAAGTTTTGTGGGAAACTTCTGTTTTTCCATTCGGAAGGGAATTGAATCGAATAAACTGGGATCCTTCAGATTTAGAGTTTTCCAAGTAGCAAATTCGGATCAGCTTTTTCGATTTGTCTATCTCCATGACTTCATGGCCTACTTGAATTTTTATGGCTCCATTGAAGACATGTAAATTCAAAATAAGCACTTGGCCTTCACCCATTCCACCGGTATAAATTTGCCCTGGAAAAACCTCTTCTCCGGTTTTTCTGGAATATAATTGGTGGAAATGAATCATTTTTCCGCTCCAGGCTTGTTCTGGTGAAATGTTTACATAGCTATCCCAGACAGTATCAAAATCCTGGTCATACACATATGTCTCGAGATGTTCATGATAGTTGGGGTCGGTGTCTTCGTAGCAGATAGAGCTTAGTTTCGTAAAATCAAATTCAGAGTTTACGCTTTTTTCCTGGGTGGTTTCTTCCATGGGTGGTTAGGTTCGCTTTAGCGAATGGAGCGTTAAAGAAAGCAAATGTGCAGTGATTCCCCAACCTTTAAATGATAAGAGAGGGCTTTTCAATGAAAGGCCATAAAAAAAAGAGGAGCCTTTTATAGCTCCTCTCAAATTAAAATGCTCTTTCTTTCAGGTGTTCATCAAGATCGATCTTGTCAATTCCTTTTGACATCCATTCCGGAGCTTCCGCCCCTTTCAGATGATGGTCAAAGAATTCCATCATCCGCACGGAGTAATCTTTTCTATTTTCAAGTTTACCTAAGCCGTGGTTTTCACCTTTGTATTGTACCAAAATCACTGGCTTTTTCAATCTTCTCAAAGCCGAGTAATACTCTATTCCCTGAGTGAAGTCCACTGCACCGTCTTTGTCATTGTGAAGCATTAAAAGCGGTGTAGTTACATTCTTCACATGATAGACTGGACTATTTCGCTCGTAAGACTCCCAGTTTTCCCAAGGACCTCCAGTAAATCTGCCCTGAGAAGCCTCAAAGATCGACATGTTTCCTCCACCTGAATTCCAGTAAATCAAATCATACATGGAAATCATATTGGTCAGCGGAGCGCCCGCAGCACCAGCTTTGAACATATCTGTTTGAGTGATCAAAAATGCAGTTTGATAACCACCCCACGAATGACCGTGAATACCAATATTCTCTGCATCAATTACCCCCGTTTCAATGGCAGCTTTCACACCGGGAATTACACACCATACGGCAGACATGCCCGGATCATCCATAGTATAAACGATGTCTGGAATAAATACAGCAAAGCCATTGCTGGTGTAAATGTTCGGATTCCAGCCAGTTCCGCTATAGCCAGGATTTACCCAGTTGTGGCGAGTCTGGGATAGCTTCTCGTAGTAATAAACTACAGTCGGATATTTTTCGCCTTCTACATAATTTGCTGGTAGGAATAATGCTCCTTGTAGCGTATCGCCTTTGTCGGAAACATAATCCACCAGTCTTGTTCCTGCTGACCAAGAATAATTTCCTGCATCAGGTGCATTTTCGGTGATTTTTGTTGGGGATGAAAGCGAAGCATCAGCGACATAAATCTGATCTGGCTCGTTGAATTTTTCTTTGTTGAAGAAGTAAACTTCAGCATCCTCTGCTTTTTGTAGCGATCCAATGCTGGCATCCTCCCATACCAACGTCTCAGCTCCTGAAACTAAGCCTTTTTTGGAAGTATTAATCCTGGAAATCCCACTTTTTTTGGTCCATTCACCATAGGTTCTGATGTAGAGCGGCTTGCTAAGATTGATGCCTTTTTCATCTGGATCCAGCGAGAATCTGTATTGATATCTGATCTTATCAGTTCTTCCATTTAGAGTCAAATTAACCGCTTTCTCTTTTCCAGTCACAGGTACTTGCCAGATATCCCAACCATCATTCAATAACACATACTGACTATCGCTACTCCAGCCAAGAGAGCCTTGTAACGGCTTTTTCACATTATGATCGTCATCTTCATCGACAAAAGTTACAGGCAAACTAGCTGTCAGATTTGCTTCTTCACCTGACGCGATATCGTAGCTGTAGTAATTTCCATCATAACCATAAATCAACTTAGTGCCATCTGGAGAACTCCGAGGGTAGGAAGAATAGCCTGGAAGGTAGAAGTTGGTGAAAAGGGTCTTTTTCTCCCCAGTCATGAGGTCTACGATGTAAAAATCCTGGTAATTCTGTCCATCAAGATTGCTCTGAAGTTCATATGTCTGATTATCTGAACCAATCGCATATTTCTCCTTATCCAGAATGCTTAAGCTACGCATGGTACTGTCCTGAAGTGGGATGTGTTTGCCGGAAGCCACATTGTACATGGCATAGAAACTGTAGTTTTTATCTTGGTTTTCAAGTACTTGCTGACGAGACTGAAGACGGCTGTCGTTCCAATGCCAGATAGTCATATCTGGTTTGTCGGCGTCGTTGGCTTTTGGACTTACTTTACCGGAATCCAACTTCGAAAGTGCTTTTTTCAGGTCTGCAATTGAGTTCATCGAAGTGTCAGCCATGATTCTTTTCATCGCTTCAGACTCTGCAAGTTTCACAGAGTCCTTATCCAACTCTTTTTTGACATCTTCTTTTTTTGCCAAAACCAAAGGATGAATACCATAGAAAAGTCTGGTCAAATCCTCTGACCACATCGGGCGACGATTTGGGCTTATTGTGTATTCTTTAGAAAATCCTGTAGAATCTTTCGCAGGATCATAAACGGTCACCTGAGGACTGCTTAGGTTTTTTACCCCAACCAATTTCCCCTGATCTTGCTTATACTTTTTGTCTTTGACCATTTTTAGCGCAGCAAAAGCATCACCTTTTTCAGTCCAGTTGATTGACTTATAGGCAGCGTCATCAGAGTCCAGCACCGTAGTGCTGTTATTCGTCATGTTCAACAAGTAAATGCCGTTTCCGGATTGATTTGCAGCATCAACCGTGTAAGCGAGGTAGTTACCGCTTTTGTTGAATGAGAACTCAGCTACATTTCCGAGGTTTTGAGCTTTTTTGCTATTTAGATGATAAATCAACAAATCAGAACCTTTGGCATCTCCACCACCATCTTTAGTAAGGTTGATAGCAAGGTGTGTGGAGGCATCTCTGTTGAAAGAGAAATTGCTTACGTTTTCAAACGTTTTCTTGTCTTCTTTATCTGTGGAGCCCAACTTCATCAAGGTAAGCTTGTCATGAAGAGGTTTGCCCTTCGATTTTTTATTGGCTTCCTTTTCTTTGAAAGTCGGATATTCCTTAAAAGCAATCCACTTACTATCCTCACTAAATTCAATGGAAGGGTAGGTAGTAAATCCGATTTTAAAAGTTTGAGTGGAATCTGGATCGCTAACATATTGAAGGATCACTTCTCCGTCCGCTTCAAGAGCAGTCATCCCATAGGCAACCCATTTGCCATCGGGAGAGATTTGGAATGTGCCTGTGTTCATGGATTTCCAGGTTGGAATATCCTTCCAAGTCATGGGTTTGGGTGTGTCATCTTGAGCAAATGACAGGTTGCATATCAGGCAAAAAAGCCAGAAAAAGGTAAAGAGTTTTTTCATAGTAGTATTTGATTCAGATTTGAAAATAGGGAAAAATTGTGAGTTCGATGGATTAAGAAAAGTCACTTTGTCTGAAATCTTTGCTCTCGAGGTAATTAATTAGAGAGCTATTGGACTTAGCGCATATCAGGCGGGCAAGCATGAATCCAGAAATAAAATGTTGATTTTTGCCTTTATTTTATGTGATGATTCCAGCTCCGTAGGAGCGACACATTCTATTTCAATCCAAAAAATCAAACAAATATTTTTCATCGTAATCGATTTCAAATTTCTTTAGAAAACCTAGGTATTCTTCTCTAAATGTAACCTTTCGATGATGTATTGGTTGATTTAGGATGTACTTAACTACAATATCCAATTGAGATTTAGCATAGCTAAATGCGCCATAACCGTCTTGCCATTCAAATTCTCTTGACACTATTTTTTGCTCATTAATCCACTTAGATGAATTAGCCTTAATGTCTGATGCAAATTGCGAGACTGCGACTGTAGGGTGAAGTCCAACCAGCACATGGCAGTGATCTGGATTACAATAAATTGCCAGAGGTTTAGATTTTTTGTTTGAAATAATACCACAGATGTATTTTTCGATATGTTCTCTATTATTCTCGAGAATTAAGTTCTGCCTTCCCTTCACGGCAAATACAACTTGAATTAATAATTGGGTGTAGGTATTCGCCATGGTCTCTACATTTAGGTGGAAATGAAGAGATTAATTTAATTATAAGTTCTGAAAATTCATCATTTAAATAAGGTATCACCCGTCCGCTGAGCCAAGAATTGGAGAGCTCCAGAGGAGCGAAATCTTTGTAGAAAAGGACGGTCTTTAGTTTAAGTTAAGCTCCATAGGAGCGACACCTTTTAAAGCTTTTTCAAGATACCGCCCTGACGGGGCTTTGGCTAATATTGACATTTACATTCTACAAAGATATCGGCCCGCTGGGCCTGTTTGGTGAATAAGGTTTCAAAAGCTACTGAAAAGTAATAACGGATATTAAATTGAGAGCGTATACAAATTTCACATTTAGGATTGCTTCCTTAAATGAGCTCCAGAGGAGCGAAATCTTTGTAGAATTGATGGTTTCGGACTAAGCAAAGCTCCGTAGGAGCGACACCTTTAATTTGAATAATAGTGTCGCTCCTACGGAGCTATTGTTGTTTAATGTGGTTTATAAATTCTACTAAGATGATGGCCCGCTGGGCCTACAAGCGGCAATCTATTTTGGCAAAAATACTACACTAAAAACTTGACCACTACTTCTTATACACCACTTTTCCTCCTACCACGGTCATAGCAACTTTGGCATTTAATATTTCATCCTCCGGAACTTCCATAATATTCTTATCAAAAACTGTGAAGTCAGCAGCTTTTCCTACTTCAATTGAGCCTTTGAAATCCTCGTCAAATTCTGCAAATGCGCCATCCAAAGTGTATGATTTCAGAGCTTCGGCACGAGTCATTTTCTGATCTCCTTCGTAGCCGCCATTTGGCAATCCTTGCAACGTTTTACGCGTCACAGAAGCATAAAAAGAAGGGATAGGATCTACTGGTTCTACAGGCGCATCCGTTCCGTTGGTTACCACAGCTCCTGATTGCATTAGTTTCTGCCAAACATAAGCGCCATCGATAATTCTTTTCTCACCGAGTCTATCGATAGCCCAAGGGCGATCTGAACTTAAGTGAATCGCCTGCATCGCAGCGATCACGCCTAGTTCACCAAATCTAGGAATATCATCAGGATGTATATGCTGTGCATGCTCGATGCGGAATCTAAGCTTTTTGGAATCTGGGTAGTTTGCAAAAGCAGTCTCGTAGCGATCAAGAATTTCCTGATTTGCGCGGTCGCCAATAGCATGTGAGCAGACCTGAAAACCCGCTGGAATTGCTTTTTCGGATACTTCAGAAACAACCGACATCGGTAAAGTCTCATGACCCCTGTGGTCAGGTCTATCAGAATAATCTTCCAACAACCAAGCTCCACGATTCCCCAAAGCCCCATCGCAGTTCAGCTTGATCGAACGAACTGTCAGCATGTGATCTGCTGAGTCAATCATCGGTCCTTTTTTGTACCATTCCTCCAAAAGAGCTGGCTGAGTACCAGTTAACATCACATATTGGCGGACGGTAAGCTTTCCATCGTTTTTAAATTTCTGGATCAGGTCAATCACATTTTGTCCACTTCCAGCATCATGGAAACTCGTGATTCCTTTTTCATTTAGTTCTTTCAAAGCTAAAGTCAATGCTTCCTCCGCTCTTTCCGGTGTTTCAGCGGGGATCAATCTAGCGACCAAACCTGCTGCTTTTTCTGAAAGTATTCCCGTAGGATTGCCCAACTCATCCAGAATGATTTCTCCGCCTTCTACTTCTCCCGGTCTTTCGCCTTTCAGATTGCTAATGCCCGCTAGCTCCAATGCTTTGCCATTGGCGAAAGCTGCATGACCACTCGCATGTCTCAAAAACACAGGGTTGTCAGGTGAAACTTCATTGAGCTGCTCATTGGTCTGGAAGCCTTTCACTATTTTCTCAGGCTTTTCTATCCATTTGTCCTGATGCCAGCCACGACCCGTAATCCAATCGCCTGGCTTTGCTTTGGCGACAGCTTCGGCTACTTTCTCAACTAGCTCATCGTATGTTTTGACATACATCAGGTCCAGTTCCAGCTTGTTGTAGCCTATTCCCATCAAGTGGGCGTGGGATTCGATGATACCTGGAGTCATGGTTTCTCCATTCAAATCGATCACTTCTGTGCTTTCAGTTTTGTGTTTTTCGATTTCTTCTACAGATCCTACGGCTAGGATCATTCCGTCTTTAACGGCTACTGCTTCCGCTATTGGTTGGGATTCATTGACTGTGTAAATGATACCGTTTGTAAAAATCAGATCAGCAGGTTCGGCCTTGTCTGAAGAGCAAGAAATCAGGAAGATCCCCAAGATTGCTAGTAAGTAGATATTCTTCATGTGTTTGAATTTATTTTTTATGGCCACATGGAATCTCGCATCTTTGATATCATTACTAGTGTGTAACTATATGCCATACTCGATTTCATGGATTTATATTTAATCCGAAAGTACCTTTTTTCGGACTATCCAAAAAGTCAGTCCTGTATTTAGCGTATCCAGATTTTGCGCGATTCTCTAAACTTGCCTTCAGACTCCAGTCTTAAAATATATAATCCAGGAGCTAAAAAGTCAGCCTGAATCTCAATGTCTCTGTTTGCGGGAATCTCAATATCTCTCAATAATTCCTGTCCAAGTGAACTGATCAAAGTACCTGTGGAACTTTTATTCGTAATTATTTTGATTGGGCCACTACTTGGATTCGGGTATATTTTGATTTGGTATTCGTCTTCGTCAGGATTTGATTCCTCAGTTGAACTTAAATAAATCAATCCCCCGGCGCTAGTTCCCAGAATCAAATCAGTTGTGCCATAGAAGCCATCTGTGGCGGTGGTTATCCAAGTGTTTCTTCCCAGACGAGTTGGACGATTCGTATCACCGATTTGGACCAAAACTTCCGAAATGGTAGCGGATTGCATAAAGTCCTCGACTTTACTGATTATTCCATTTTGATCAACTACATAGAGATCAGGGTTGGTTTTATCTACTACTGCCACACTTAGATTTCGGTTTGCTGGATTATCCTTGAACTCTAGAAAGTCTGAAGCTTGAAGAACTGCGGTGTTTGAGGCGAAATCAATTTGATATAAATCCAAGCTCCCGTTTTGCGAAGCGACAAGCATGTGATCTTCATTCTCAAAGTTGAAAAACTGAAGGTAATCCCCCCGCTGGGGTAGGTAACCAGTCAATGTAAGTGGCAGATATTCTAACTCATTTAATTCATAAACTAGCTGGGTTGGGATGCTTCCTTGTCTTGATATTCCGGTGATCAGCTGGTGAAGTCTATTTTCTTTATCCCTGAAATATAATTTTTGGGCATCTATAAGTTTTAGCTTTTCAAGTGCCTCATTGAAAATATCTACAAAAATGAACACACCACTTTCTAGGGAAAACATGGATTCTCTGGCGATTACTTCTCCATTTTTAATTCTATTTGAGATAATTACTAAGTTGCCATTTGTGTTGCTCCCAATATGGAAAGGCTTAGTATTTTCTCCCAAATCAATCATCTGATTTTGTAAGAAATTGTAATCAGCATTGCCCTGCGCATCAATTTTTACGATTGAATTGGTAAAATCAATTCCGAAATTGAAGGAAGCCTCACTTGTGTTTAAGGACACAAGAAGTTCGTCGTCATTCTGTTGTCCAATATGGAAAAGCGGGAAAGTGGGCAAATCCCCATAGTATGGTAAGGAATTGCTAAAGCTGGTGAAAATGGGCTCAATCGAGGAGCCGGAGTTTGGAAGAAAATAAAGAATGTTGCATTCATCACGTCCAAGAAGAAGATCTTCCAATCCATCTCCATCCAGATCCTGATACAAAATTGAATGTCCGCCGGCGTGTAGGATTTTGTCATTTTCGTCCGAAAGAATTCGAGAATTCAAATCTTGTCCAGAGCAGGTTTTTCCGAAGGAAATATCTCCGCAGCCGCAAAATTCAAACTTTCCCCAGTGAGTGATGGGGAATTCAAAACCATCCATGTCTGCGGTTCCTTTTCGCTCTACGCTGGTGTTCTTATAAAACTCCATGTAATCGCCTCCTGCAAAATGGAAAATCACTAAGTCTAAATCCCCGTCTCCATCTAGATCCTGAATCAGTGGAGTGTCGAGGTTGTTGGTTTGCATATTTCCAGCGCCATCCAGTCTGAGAAAATTTTGAGCTACTTCCCAAGAAATCTGCGAATTGGTAGAAGTGTTTTTATAAGCTTTTATTCCTAGCGCAGTCGAAGTGAAAAGATCTTTTTTTCCATCACCATCGAAGTCGGCTAAGACTACAAATCCACTAATGTCCGAGGGAAAGTAATAGCTCATTTCAGGCAGATGAGTAAATGTCTCACCGGCCTTTTTGAAAACCAGTAGTTGTCTGGAATTGATATCCCAAGTCACCCATTCTTCGATTCCATCGCCAGTCAGGTCGATAGTCTCGATTTGGGCGGAATTAATTCCTCCAGTAAATGGACTACTCAGAGTAACACCATTTATTTCTACTTGCGGAGACTGATCTATTCGATAAACTTCTTGTGCATTCAGATGAAAACTGCTGAGTAGAAAAATGAAAATCCAGATTTTGCGCATGGAATGGTGATCGATAAGACAAATTAATACGTGAGTCTCACTTCAAAGATGTAAATGATTCCTTTATTTTGGGAATTAATTCCTTCGAAAACGATGAATATCTCCATTTTATATACCCTCCTCAAAAAAAGTACTGGAGTCAGTACGGACACCCGAAAGATCGAAAAAGGAAATATCTTTTTTGCGCTGAAAGGCCCAAATTTCGATGCAAACGCATTTGCTCCTAAGGCTTTGGAAATGGGAGCATCTGTAGTGGTGATTGATGACATAAAGCATTTTGTGGAAGAAGATGAGCGATACTTTTTGGCAGAAGACGGACTGAAAATGCTTCAGGATTTGGCGAATTATCACCGGAAAACTTTAGAGATTCCAATTATAGGATTGACGGGTTCAAATGGTAAAACGACTACCAAAGAGTTGATGAAAGCTGTTTTGGTCAAGAAATTTAAAACTGCTGCAACCGTCGGAAATCTGAATAATCATATCGGTGTTCCGTTGACTTTATTGGCTATCAAGGATGATGATGAGATTGCCATCGTGGAGATGGGAGCCAACAAACCGGGCGATATTGCGGAGCTTTGTGAAATAGCGGAGCCAACTCACGGTGTGATTACAAATATTGGTCGAGCCCATCTCGAAGGAATGGGCGGGCCGGAAGGAGTGCTGAAGACCAAGACGGAATTGTTCCAGTTCTTGAGAGATAATGGAGGGAAGGTTTTTATCAATTCCCAGGATACTATTTTGTCAAATTTGGCCAAGAGATTTGATAAACCAGTTCTCTATCCTAACTCTGGTGATTTCTGCGAAGTGACTTTTCAGGAAGCAAATCCCTTTGTGAAATTCAGCGTTGAGGAGAATGGCACCGTATTTCTAAGTCACTTAATCGGAGCGTATAATTTTGGGAATATCGCTACTGCGCTGACGATTGGGAAGTTTTTTGGAGTGGAAATGGAAAAAGCAGTTGAGGCAATTGTAGCATATCAGCCTTCAAACATGCGCTCACAGTTAATGGAGAAGCGAAGCAATCTCATCATTTTGGATGCTTATAATGCTAATCCATCCAGTATGGAAGTTGCAATTCGCACCTTCGGTGAAATGACTGGGAAAAAGCATAAAATGCTGATCATCGGAGATATGTTTGAGTTGGGAGAGCATGCAGAAGCTGAGCATGCCCGACTAGGAGAAATTATCAGTGAATACCAGATAGAAAAAGTCTGCTTTACGGGTCAGTTAATCGCGGCTGCCTTGGCTAATTATCCTAAAGCATTGTATTTCCCTGATCCTTTTTCTTTCAGAAATTGGCTACAGGATAGCAATTTGGAAGATTACCTGATCTTGATCAAAGGAAGCCGAGGAATGAAGATGGAAGGTTTGGTGGATTTTATTTGAAGAGGGCGATTTTTTAATCTCTTTTTGAAATTGAATTTCCAGTTTTTGCCTATTGCTTTGGGAAAATTTTAAATTCTTTTTTAATCGTGCTTAGATTTTGATTCAAGTAATTCTCTCAAAAAGTTTTCAACCAATTCGGATAATGTTAGACCGCGTTCTTCAGCATATTTTTTTGCTTTTTCGGCTATAGCTTCGTTGATGTCTATGGTTAGTTTCGTTGTCATGACTTCTGGATTATTCGATTTAATTTAAGAAGTTTCCTCCAATGTTGAAATCAATTTTCATTCAATTAAGTTTATTCTCAAGTCAGCCTTTTGACGATTTTCAGATTTCTATAGTTTCAAAACACAAACCTAATGCGCCCATACTTACCTTTTCTAGCTGCCCTTGCCGAACATAACTCCAAAGAATGGATGGATGCCAATAAGAAATGGTATCAGGAAACCAGAGCTGAGTTTTTAGAAGATGTGGGAGTGATCCTCAAAGGAATTGGGGAATGGGAGCCTGCGATGCTGGCATTTCAACCGAAGGAATGCGTCTTCAGACAAAATCGGGATATTCGATTTTCTGCGAATAAGGCTCCATACAAATCGAATTTCGGAGCTTATTTTTCTCCGAAAGGTAAAAAGTCTGAAGAACCAGGCTATTATTTACAGATTCAGCCAGGCAATTCATTTATCGCTGGAGGAATTTGGATGCCGCAGGGAGATACGTTGAAAAAAATCAGGAAGGAAATTGATTACTCGGGATCTGAACTCGCAAAAATCGAAAACCAAAAGGAGTTCAAGTCGCTTTTCGGAGAAATTGAAGGGGAAAAACTCAAGACCAGCCCGCGGGATTACGAGGCTGATCATGAGTTTATAGAATATTTAAGATTAAAGAGTTTTACGGTGTCTTCCAAAATTGCTGACCGAGATATTGAATCAGGAAATTTTATCAACATCGCATTGGATGGTTTTAGGAAAATGATTCCATTACAGAAGTTTCTGACTCAGGCGATTGAAGATGTTGAAGATGGATCTGGGATATTGTAGAGTCAAGAGTCTAGAATCAAGATTTTAGAACTAAGAATCTAGATTTCAGGGCTAATTTCAAATTTCATATCCCGAATTTTTTCCAGCACAGCAGCTACACCATCTTCTTTATTATGATGGGTGATCTCCTTTGCTACAGCTTTCACTTCCATCCGGGCATTGTCAACCGCGACTCCCCAGCCTACGGACTGTAGTAAATCTATGTCGTTATAGTTGTCCCCGAAAGCAACGACTGATTCCATCCCAAAATCATAGGAATGCTCAAGGATTTTTCGAAGTCCGGTGGCTTTTGAAATGGCTTTTGGAGCAATTTCCAAATACGTTGCGCTGGATCTATACAAATGCAAATCAAGGGAATGCTCTGAGTGCAATTCTCCAAAAAGCCAGGCCATTTCATTGGACTCTCCCATGCACATTACTTTGTGGGCACCAGAATTATTCTTTGTCCAAAGATCTACGACTTCGTGACCAGGAAGCCAATCGCATTGAACTTTCGTGTTTTTTACCTCACGTTGTGACCAATAATCATCCTTTTCCTCATACCACTTTTCTCCCTGATATAAGCTCACATGAATATCAGTTTTCTGAGTTAAGAGAAGTATTTTGGCAACCAAATCAACCGGGATACTGACATCTTCGAGTACCTCTCCATCTGCACTGAGCACATAGCCGCCATTGTAGCAGATCAAAGGTTGCGGAAATCTATTCATGTCATGAAGCAAATGCCTCATCGCATCAGGCATGCGTGAACTTGCTAAAATCACGGGGAAATCCGCAGGTAAATCGCTCACCACAGCTTTGAGTCGAGGTGATAAATCGCGCGCTGCATTGAGTAGGGTACCGTCAATGTCAGAGCAGAAAGCTTTTATTTCCATTAATCGAAGTCGGACCAGTTGACATCATCAGCAAAATTGGCGAATACACCAAAGCCAATAACCGCTATAAAAATTATTACTAGAGCGAAAATGATAAGTTTGACTATCAATTCTGCTTTTGCCCAGTTCGCCTTATCTGGATCCGTGTTTTTATCTGTTGCCCACACGATGAGCATGATCAGGCCGATCAGAGGAAGACGTTTTACTAAGACTGCGATAATCCATTCACCCAGTGAGGTAGGCGGTTTTTTGTATTCCTTAGGTAATTCCATAATCAATAGGTTTAGTTAAAAATCGTTCGTATTAAACATGTACTCCTGCATGGCAACATTCTCCGGATTTTTAGGATCTGTTTGAATGAATTGTACTGTAATTTGTTGATATTCTTCAGCTTTTTCAAAATCT
The DNA here is from genome assembly GCF_900116615.1 of Algoriphagus locisalis. Taxonomy (GTDB): domain Bacteria; phylum Bacteroidota; class Bacteroidia; order Cytophagales; family Cyclobacteriaceae; genus Algoriphagus; species Algoriphagus locisalis. Next base: position 304,305 of record NZ_FPBF01000002.1, on the reverse strand, counting down.
CGGAGGTAAAGTTCGGCGCATTTTCTAGCCAAAACTTCTGGCTGATTTCCCAAAACAAGTGGATCGCCATTTTCCAATTTCAGAAAAATCGTAGAAGTAGTGGAGTCATTTTCAGTTGATTTGCTGAGGTTGACATTCATTCCTTGGAAGTTGCCGAGCATTCTGATTTCCTCAGAAGGCATAAACCCTTTACCCATCATCGCTTCCATTCCTTTAAATGCGAATTTTGCAATGTTTTCAGGATTGCAGGAGCAGGAACTTAGGCTGGCTATAAAAAATGAAAGAATAATAATACTATTTCGCATGTTGATTTCCAGTTGGGTGGTATGTCATGCGAATTTAAACAATCTTAGGTAGATCTTTTTGAGAGGATTAAAATAGACCTCTTGTCTTCAGTTTAAAAAAAAACAAAAAGCCTCACATTCCTGCGAAGCTTTTGAAGTGGAGGATAACGGAGTCGAACCGATGACCTTCCCGAATGCTTTCGGGACGTGCTAACCGGCTGAGCTAATCCGCATGGTTTTCGGAAATGATCCATTTGATATATTTTCTTCTTTTTGATTTCTAATTGCCTTTTGAGTTCAGAAGTCCGATCGGGAAAGTATTCTGAATAGCTCAAAATCCAATTTGGAGCTCCGGATTTTGTAGATGGTGTTGAGCTGGAATTATGGTGTATTAAGCGTAAAGCCAAATTGTCTGTCGAGCCTGTGTAATACTTGTCAGTTTTGGGAGAATAAAGGATGTATACATAGTACATGCCCTGAAAATACAAAAAGCCTCACATTTCTGTGAAGCTTTCGTGGAGAATAACGGATTCGAACCGATGACCCCTACACTGCCAGTGTAGTGCTCTAGCCAACTGAGCTAATTCCCCATTAAATGATAAGTTTACCTAGATGACCTTCCCGACCAATGTCGGGACGCTCTAGCCAGCTGAGCTAATCCCCCTTTTGGGTTTGCAAATATAGACCTAGGTTTTTCCTGTGCAAAGGAAATATTACTCGGTTGAGTAATTAATTCGAGTCATGATACTTCGGCCAAGAGTGACTTCATCAGTAAATTCCAATTCTCCGCCCACAGGTATTCCACGTGCAATAGAACTAACTTGAATGCCTTTTTCTTTCAGCTTTTTTGCCAGATAGAAGGATGTAGTGTCGCCTTCCATCGTAGCGCTCAAGGCTAAAATCACCTCTTTGATAGGTTCACTTTGCGCAGCTTCTTCTACCCGAGACAGTAAAGAATCTATTTTCAATTCCTCGGGACCTATGCCTTGGATAGGGGAAATGACTCCGCCTAGCACATGATATTTCCCCTGAAACTGATTGGTGTTTTCGATTGCCAGTACATCCCGGATATCCTCTACCACGCAAATCACTGAACCATCACGACGATGACTCATACAAATGCTACACTCTTCCGCATCAGAAATATTATGGCAGGTTTTGCAATACTGGATTTCAGTACGCATACGGGTGATGGCCAACGCCAAGGCTTCAGTATTTGCCTCGTGTTGCTTGAGAAGATGAAGTGCTAGTCGAAGGGCAGTTTTCTTGCCGATTCCCGGAAGACGGGAAATCTCGGTGACTGCATCTTCTATCAGTTTGGAAGGAAAATTCAATTCTGGGTGGATTTAAACGATTGCGGCTTGGATTCCGGCATCTAATATAGCTTCACACATAGGTTTTAGCTCAGTAATGCTGCCTTTTTTTACCGCACATTTTCCTCTGTAGTGGATGGTGATCGTGCATTGCTCCGCTTGCTCAATGCTGTGCTTACAGACTTTCATCAAAATCTTGATCACATGATCGAATGTATTGAATTCGTCATTATAGACAATCAGGTCATTGGATTCAATATCTATCAAATCCTCCACCAGAACTTCTGATTCCTCGATGTATGGAAGTGGGTCGTTTGAATGATTCATTTTGCAAAATTAAGAATATTGGACAACTTAGCGAACCCACTTCAATACGATTTATGAATTCCCAACTAGTCCTCCTGGTAATCTGTTGTTATTTTTTACTGTTATTCCTTATTTCTTGGTTCACTTCCCGCAAAGTTTCTGCCGACACCTTCTTCACCGGTGACCGTCAGTCGCCTTGGTTTTTGGTTGCTTTTGGGATGATAGGAGCCTCTCTTTCAGGGGTTACATTTATTTCAGTCCCTGGGGAAGTCGGTAATTCTAACTTCTTTTACTTCCAAGTTGTTTTGGGATATACTCTTGGTTATTTCACAATTGCCAAGGTTCTGCTGCCGCTCTATTACCGCTTGAATCTCGTCTCGATCTATTCCTACCTAGATGATCGGTTTGGCTTTTGGTCGTATAAGACAGGTGCTTTTTTCTTTATTCTTTCGAGAACTTTAGGTTCTTCTATCCGGGTCTTTCTGGTAGCTAGCGTACTTCAGTTGATCCTATTTGATTCCTTAGGTATTCCATTTTGGGTTTCTGTATTGATTACGGTTGGGTTGATCTGGCTTTATACCCATCGTGGAGGTATCAAGACCGTGGTGTGGACAGATACTTTGCAGACATTCTTTATGCTTGCTGCTGTGATGGTTTGTGTTATTATGGTTGGAAATGAACTGAACTTCGATGGAGTTAGTGATTATTTCAAAGCTGTTTCCGGTGATCCACGGTCGCAGATTTTCAATTGGGATTGGAAAGCTGGTACCAATTTCTTCAAGCAGTTCATCTCAGGGGCATTTATCACCATCGCGATGACAGGCTTGGATCAGGATATGATGCAAAAGAATCTGACGTGTAAAAACATCGGCGATGCTCAGAAGAATATGTTTTGGTTTACAATCATTCTTGTTTTTGTGAATCTTCTGTTTCTTTCCTTAGGTGTTTTATTGTTTTTATATGCCGAAACTCAGGGAGTGCAGATTCCTATGAAAACAGATGAGTTATTTCCTCTTTTGGCTACAGAATACTTTTCGCCATTTGCAGGGATCATCTTTGTGTTGGGAATTACAGCAGCGGCCTACTCCAGTGCAGATTCTACACTGACTGCACTAACCACCTCATTTTGTATAGATTTTTTGGAGATAGAAAAAAGATGTCCTGCGGAAAAGCGGGTGTCCGTTCGCAAAAAAGTCCACATCGCCTTCACATTTGTGATGTTTTTGGTGATTATGGCTTTTCATGTGATCAATAATCAAAGTGTGATCAATTCTGTATTTGTGATTGCAGGATATACTTATGGTCCTTTGCTTGGACTATATGCTTTTGGATTATTTACCAAATGGCAAGTGAAAGATAAGTTCGTTCCTTACCTGGCAGTTTTTGCTCCAGTACTCACATTTGCCATTGCATCAAATTCTGAAAAACTTTTCTGGGGTTACAAATTTGGCTTCGAGGCCCTGATTCTGAATGGGTTGATTATGTTTATTGGTTTGTATTTGTTGAGGAGGAAATAATTACAAAGCCAACTCCACCTCTGGATTCCAGAACACCTTGTCGAAATTCTGGACTTTATCTTTCACTATTTTCACACCTTCCATTTCCAGCAATTCCTGCATTTTGGTAGGTGTTTCGAAATGGCCTTTTCCTGTCAACAGGCCTTGGCTGTTTACTACGCGGTGCGCGGGAACGTCGGTCATAGTATGTGCTGCATTCATGGCATATCCGACCATTCTTGCTCCGCTTTTTATGCCCAAATAATGCGCAATCGCACCATAATTGGTCACTCTACCACTTGGAATTAAACGAACGACTTGATACACCAAATCGAAATAATTAGGCTTTTCGGTTTTCATCGGACCAGTTGATAAGTTCTTGGTTGATAGCTTTTCTTACGCTGATTTCAGTAGCTTTTTCCCCAGACTTAATAGGGAATTGGTAGCGGATGATCATACTTTCAGGTTTTCTCTCGATCACATTCAGCTGCGCTCCTTCAACAAAAACCAACTCTGAAAATGGCCCCAAGGCTTTACTCAGTTGCTGCTCCAGGTCAATCAATTGTAACTTAGAGAAGAAAGGGATTTCAGAATCGAATATTACTTGATGTGCATTATTCTTGGAGTAATTTACCACTTCAGAAGTTAAGGCAAGCGTATTTGGAACAATTACAATTTCGCCTGTCTCTGTTTTGAGCACCATATTGATCAGCGTGATATCTCGTATAAACCCTACGTTTTTCCCAATCAGAATCTTATCACCGATTTCCAACTGATCTGAAAACATCATGATCAGGCCATTGACAATATTTGTAATGTAATCTTTTGTAAGCAAAGCGATGGCTGCTGCGACGATGGTGATACTAGTCAAGAATTCCAGTGGACGTACTCCAAAAGCAAGCATCAGGGTGATCAAAATGATCATGATATTGAGCAAAGTGGAAAGACGATCTATCCCAATCACAAAGTTGGGTTGTACTTTAGTTTCTTCGGTTTTTTGTAGGTAAAATCTCAGCGTAATAATTCTGGCCAAAGAGATGATTAGGTTTCCGCTCAATAGAAAAATAATCGCTCGGATGAGATTTGAAGCGATTATATGGGATTCAAAAAATGGACTAAACCAACTATTGGATTCAAATCCTACCATCAAAATCACCAACAGAATGAACTTTAAAAAAAAATTTCTCCTGCGTTTGTTTTCCTGATTCTTAATGATGCTTTTAAGTTGATTCATGCCTTTTCGAAAAATTAAGCCTAATTTTAACAAATATCAGAAAGAATTTTGGAGTAGTATGAGCAGAAATATCATTATCACAGGCGCAGGAGGAAATTTAGGTTCGGCCGTTGTTGAGAAGTTCAAGCGTGAAGGATATCATGTCATTGCGATTTTACAACCTGGAAAAAACCATGAGGTAGAGGAGGCCGATGACTCGTATGAGGTAGATGTGACTGATGAAAAAGCAGTTGCAGGATTTGTTAAAGAGTATTATCTGCAATACGGAGACGTAGATGCTTTGGCTTTCCTGGTTGGAGGATTTGCTATGGGAGGCATATCAGAAACGAGTCAGTCGGATTTGGAGAAAATGTTTACCCTGAATTTTTTCTCAGCTTTTCACTTAGTAAAAGGCTTTTTACCCCATATGAAGAAGCAGGAAAAAGGCACCTTTCTATTTGTAGGAGCAAGACCAGCACTTCAGTTGGAGGATGCAGGCAGTGCGTTGGCTTATGCTCTGAGTAAGAAATTAGTGATTACCCTTGCGGAAATAGTTGGAGAAGAAACCAAAAACACGCCGATTAGATCGCATGTATTTGTACCAAGTATTATCGATACTCCTCCTAATCGAGAATCTATGCCGGAAGCCGATTTTAGCAAATGGGTTCGGGCAGACGAGATCGCTGAGGCAATGCATTATGCTGTTAATACACATTCATTGAGAAATATGACATTTAAGCTTTATGGTGAAGTTTAATTTAACGCTCTAAAAATGAAATCAAGCATTGCGGAAAACCTCACACCCTGATATGATTATCAACCATGCTAAATTCTCCCGAAACGAGTTCGGGACAGACTATCTGACCTTTTGAAAGCAAATTATAAACAGATGAAATATCTATTAATCACATTATTCGCAGTTATGGTTATGTGTCCAGCTTATTCCCAGTCTGAAGAGGCTGCTGTGAAAGCTGTGATTGAAACTCTTTTTGATGGGATGCGTGCGAAAAATGCAGACCAGATTGGGGCAGTTTTTTCCGAAAATGCAATCATGCAGACCATAGAAACCACCGGAGAAACGGGTATAGTGAAGGCTGGGTCTGTGGCAGACTTTGTGAAGGGGATTGGTAATCTGCCCGTAGAGGCAAAATTAGATGAAAGGATTACCGATTACCAGATTAATATAGATGGACCCATGGCAACAGCATGGACTCCCTATGAATTTTATTTCAATGACAAATTCAGCCATTGTGGCGTGAATTCTTTTCAATTAGTAAAAATGGCCTCAGGCTGGAAAATAGTTTACATCATCGATACTCGCCGAAAAGACGGCTGCTCTTGATATTTTATGAATACGTTTAAAGAAAAAATTTACCAGACTGCGATCTCGCAGGTGAAGGAGAAAATCAACCTTTTGAAAACTGAGCGCAAAGCGATCAATGAAGGGATTTTAGAAGACACGAAAAGTAGTGCCGGGGATAAATTTGAAACTGGCAGAGAGACCATGTCTCGAGACTTGATGACAGTCGAGAATCAGCTTAAGCAAGCAACCTATGAATTTGATGAACTTTGTAGATTCCGGGCAATCAAAGAGCCATCACCTACAGTTCAGGAGGGTAGTTTAGTTCAAGTTGGGTCTGACCAATATTTGATTTCAATAAGCCTAGGACAAGTAACTGTCGATGGACAAAAACTCTTCATGCTGAGTAAAAGCTCTCCATTGGGTGAGATTTTAGTAGGACGGAAGAAAAGTGATCAAGTAGAATTTAGAGGCAGAAAACTCACGATCACAGAATTGCTATAGATCATCTCTAATCTTTCTTGGGGACAAAACTCATCAACTCGGTGGTACCATCGAGTAGGGTGAGTTTGTCTTTGCTTATTTTCAGATCTTTTACTTGGTTCATGGCTGAGATAAATTCTTCTTCCCCTCTTCCAGGGCACATTTTTTTTGTTATCGCTCCAGGATCAAGCAGAAGTCCGCTACCTTCCAGCATAAAGGTTCCAGAGAAATTATTGCATCCCGAAAACCCAGCAAGATTACCATCGTCAAGAAAATTAAGGGAAGGCAGTCCTCCGCTAAACTGATTTAAATCCAGGCCCTGGCCCTTAAGGGAAGAGAGTGCCCAGGCATTGCCAGTCAAAAGATTGAGAGGGTTAATAGCTTTTGTGCTACCACAGCTTACAAATATCAGGAATATTAGTCCAGACGACAGGTTTTTCAGATCTCTCATATAGGCAGGGTTTAGTACTCCATCAATTTAATGAATTTGCATCCAAATTCAATTTTGTCATATTGAAAGAAAGTGAATGATTCTATTTGATTTTCAGTTTTTGGGGAAATTCTTGTTTTATTTCCAATAGACTTTCAGTTTTTTTTGAAAATCTCCAATGGATTGTTTGGGTAATAAAAATTTTGGCAGTAAGATTGTCCTGTCAATTGTCCAGTTATGGTATTTGCAGTAAAAATCTCTTCAGACCTAGATCTACTTCCAGCTATGGAAACGAGAGCCTGCACCACTTTTTCTATGACGACATGGATTGGTACCACGATTACGGGTTAATCCCGTCGCAATTTATAAAGTACCCGCCCCCGAGGCCTTTTATAGGTCTATTTTAATTTCCCAGTAATTAATTCCAGAAGTATTATTTATTTATGAAAATCATCAAGTTCGGTGGCTCATCCGTAGCGAACCCAGAAAATATACAGCGAGTTTTTTCCATCATTAAGGAAACACTCAAAGAACATGAAACAGCCATCGTTTTTTCAGCTTTTGGTGGAGTAACGGAAAGCTTATTGAAGATAGCCCAATTGGCTAGAGAAGGAGATGAGGCATATCGTGAAGTCTTACAGGCTTTGGAAGAAAAGCATCTGACCATTGTTCGACAGCTGATCTCTGTACAGAGTCAGTCTACAGTGATGACTTTTGTTAAAGTTCGATTTAAAGAGCTTGAAGATCTCTTTCATGGAATCTACCTGATCAAGGAAAATTCTGTTCGTACGCTGGATTATGTGGCGAGTTTTGGAGAGAGATTGGCGGCATTTATCCTTGCAGAGTCCATGCAGGGACATGGGCTGAAAACTCAGTTTCTTGATGCACGCGAAGTTATCCGTACCAATGATCGATTTGGTCAGGCAAAAGTTGACTTTGATATCACCAATGCTGCCATCAAAAACTACTTTTCCAAGCATGATGGAATCAAAGTAATCACTGGTTTCATCGCATCTACTGAAAAAGGAGAAACTACTACGCTTGGTAGATCTGGGTCTGATTATACTGCGGCTATTTTCGCAGCAGCTTTGGATGCCGAATGTCTTGAAATTTGGACAGATGTTTCAGGAGTATTGACTTCCGATCCTAAGTTGGTTTATACTGCATTTACTATTCCTCAGCTGAGTTATAATGAGGCGATGGAGCTTTCGCATTTTGGTGCAAAAGTTATTTTCCCAGCGACTATGCAGCCTGCGATGCGCAATAGCATCCCTATTTATATTAAAAATACTTTCGAGCCTGAAAATCCAGGTACGCTAATAAACGGAGAGGTAAGTCCGGGTGCCTTGATCAAAGGGATAAGCTCTATTCCAAATGTATCTATTGTGACTGTGCAGGGCGCTGGAATGTTGGATTCTGCGGTGGGAACAAGCCGTGTATTCAAAGCTTTGGCAGAAGCAAGAGTGAATATTTTGCTGATCTCACAAGCTTCTTCAGAACACAGTATTTGCTTAGCAATCAAAACCCAAGAATCATATTTAGCAAAAGAAGCGGTGGAAAAGGAGTTTTTCTACGAAATCAAATCCGGAGAAATGGATGAGGTTGTCCTGCTGCATGATTTGGCTACTGTTGCCGTTGTTGGTGAAAATATGAAGCATAATCCAGGAGCATCGGGACGTATGTTCCGGGCTTTGGGGAGAAACAACATTAACGTAGGTGCAATTGCTCAGGGAAGTTCAGAGTTGAATATTTCAGCTGTGATTCCTCAGCCTGATTTGCAAAAGGCGTTGAATGCACTCCATGAGGCATTTTTCCTTTCAGAAAACAAAGTGCTTCACGTATTCTTGGTGGGTACAGGTCTGATCGGTCAGGCTTTGATCAAAATGATCGCAAACCAACAGCAAAAACTACGGGGTGACAATGAATTGGATATTCAGATTCACGGTCTTGCTAATAGCCGATATATGGCTTTTCACGAAGATGGTTTTGATCTTTCCAACCCCTACGAATTGAGTGATTCTGATGATAAAACCGACTTAGGCAAATTCATCAGAACCATGGAAGAGATGAACTTCTCCAATTCTGTATTTGTGGATTGTACCGCAAGTCAGGATGTGGCAGAGCTTTATTCTCAGATTTTGGAAGCTAAAGTTGCTATCGTAACTCCAAACAAAAAGGCCAATTCTGGTTCTATGGAGCAATATAGATCACTTAAGCGATTGGCGAAAAAACGTGGCGTTAAATTCCTGTATGAAACGAATGTGGCCGCTGGACTTCCTGTAATCAACACGCTCCAGGATTTGATGCTAAGTGGAGATAAGGTGATCCGTATCGAAGCGGTGCTTTCTGGATCGATGAATTACATTTTCTCCGAATTAGAAAAAGGTGATCCTTTCTCTGAGGTGGTGAAAAAAGCCAAGGAACTCGGCTTTACTGAGCCAGATCCTAGAGATGATTTGAGCGGAATGGATGTGGCGAGAAAGATTCTGATTTTGGGACGGGAAGCAGAGCAGGATTTGGAGTTTGATTCTATCGAGATTCAAAGCATGGTGCCTGAGGATTGTCAGAATTTAGGTACTGTTCCTGAGTTTTTTGAAGTGTTGAAAACACATGATAAAGACTTTGCTGAAATGCTAAAAACAGCTGAAGCAAAAGGAGAAAAACTTCGCTTTATGGCGACTTTGGAGAATGGCAAAGCCAAAGTTGGATTGAATTCTCTTCCACTTGCGCATCCATTCAGTGGACTTGGTGGATCTGATAATATGATTTTGTTGACAACTGATAGATACCGCGACAGACCAATGATCATCCGAGGTCCTGGAGCTGGGGCGGACGTGACTGCTGCAGGAGTATTTGCAGATGTGATTCGTATCGGTAACTACACTAGAGAATAATGCGCTCTGTCAAAGCATTTGCCCCTGCTACTGTCGCGAATGTGTCTTGCGGATTTGATATCCTCGGGTTCGCGATAGATGCGATGGGCGATACTGTTGAGCTGGTTCTGAAAGATGAGCCGGGATTGGTTGTTGTTTCCATAGATGGAGACGGCGGGAAGCTTCCTCTTGAAGCAGAGAAAAATACTTGCGCAGTGGCTATTCAAGCCATGTTGGATGAATTGGATTCCAAAGTCGGGATGAATATTTACCTGACCAAAGGTTTGCCTTTAGGCTCGGGAATGGGTTCAAGTGCCGCAAGTGCTGTGGCTGCTTTAGCTGCTGCAAACAGGCTTTTGGGTGATCCATTTGAGAAAAAAGATTTGTTGCCTTTTGCGATAGCTGCGGAGAAAGTAGCTTGTGGAGCTGGACATGCAGATAATGTTGCGCCTAGTTTGTTGGGTGGATTTGTTTTGGTCAGAGATTATCATCCTCTGGATGTGATCAAATTGCCAGTGCCTCAAGGTTTGTATTGCACCTTATTGCATCCACATTATGAACTGAAAACTGCGGATTCCAGATCTGTATTGAGAGATCAGATTCCCATGAAGCATGCGACTATACAATCTGGAAATGTGGCTGGGTTAATTGCGGGATTATATGAAAGTGATTTTGAACTCATTTCCAGATCTCTTCGTGATGTGATCGCAGAACCTTACAGAGCAGTTTTATTGCCAGGTTTTTATGAAGTCAGAGAAGCTTTGAAATCAGCTGGAGCTCTAGGAATGGGGATCTCAGGATCAGGCCCTACGCTTTTCGCACTTTCCCGAGGAAAGGAAACTGCCGAAGCTGTTGGTGAGGCAGGCAAAAAAATGTTTTCAAAAATTGGTCTTGAAGTAGATGTTTATTTCTCTGAAATCAACACCCAAGGCGCTTACATCGTCGAAGAAAAATAAGAGTATGAAGTTTTATAGCACAAATAATTCTGCCCATCAGGTAGATCTCGCTGAAGCAGTGATTAAAGGATTGGCGCCGGATCAAGGGCTTTATATGCCAATTGAGATTCCTGTTTTGCCAAAAGATCTTTTGGGCAAACTTCCTGAAATGACCTTTCAGGAAATAGGATATGAGGTGATTGGCGCCTTGTTTTCTTCAGCGCTCAGCCAAGAGCAGATCAAGGAATTGGTGGATCATACGCTGACATTCGATGCGCCACTGGTGAAAGTGGAGGAAAATGTTTATAGCTTGGAGCTTTTCCATGGACCTACATTGGCATTCAAAGATTTTGGGGCACGTTTTTGTTCCAAATTGATGAGTATGCTGATGGAGAAATCCGACCGGAAAGTACGGGTGCTGGTAGCGACTTCTGGCGATACTGGAAGTGCGGTAGCCAATGGCTTTTTGGGAGTGGATGGAGTGGATGTGATTATACTTTTTCCGAAAGGAAAAGTAAGTGAGCTTCAGGAAAAGCAGTTTACTACGCTAGGCCAAAATATCACTGCATTGGAAGTTGATGGTGTATTTGATGATTGTCAGCGAATGGTGAAGGAAGCATTTTTGGATGCGGAGCTGAATGAAAAGCTGTTGCTGACTTCTGCGAATTCTATCAATGTGGCTCGCTGGATTCCACAGTGCCTGTATTATTTCTATGCTTTTTCCAGACTTCCTGAAAATGATAAAAAAGTAGCTTTCGCTGTTCCTTCAGGGAATTTCGGGAATATTGCTGCTGGTATTTTGGCGCAACGAATGGGCTTGCAGATTGATAAATTTGTAGCTGCTACCAATGTGAATAAAGTGGTTCCGGATTATTTGAATGGGGCTAATTTCGCAGTGATGTCGTCCATTGCAACCATCAGCAATAGTATGGATGTGGGAAATCCTAGCAATTTCCCTCGGCTTCTGGCTCTTTACGGAGAAGATGAACAACTGCTGAAGGATAATGTGAAAGGTTATTTTTACTCTGATGCTGAAACTGTAGAAGTGATGCAAGAAGTGAAAAAGTCTGGCTATACCCTTGATCCACATGGAGCAGTTGGTTACAAAGGACTAAAGCACTTTATGGCTGAAAATGATAATTTCCAAGGCGTGTTTTTAGAAACTGCTCATCCTGGGAAATTCAGAGAAACGGTAGAAAAGGCATTGAACTTGAAACTTGAGCTTCCAGAGCGATTAGCAGCTTTTATGGATGGAGAGAAAAAAGTAAAGTCTATGGAGAATGATTTTGAGGAGTTTAAGGGGTATTTGAAGTCACTTTAAGATCTAGTTTGAGTAAGCTGATACTATCATATGATACTATCAAAGACGTCAGACTTAAGATTTAATAGGGCAAGTTCAATAAGAGCGAAATGCAAAATATATGATAAATCTTTGCATTAGTGATCTAAAAACTAAAAGTCACTTATTATCAGGTAAACACTAGAATTGAGGCCACTTCGGTCTCCCGTCTTCTAGCTAAATCAAACCCTACTTCTTCCTTTCAATAGTATAACTCACCAAGCCTTCCAGCGAGGTTTTGTAGTCTGACTCAGGAAAAGTTTTTAGGATATCCAGTGCTTCTGCATAGAATCTATCCATGATGGTTTTGGCATATTCCAGCCCACCGCTTTTCTTTACGAAGCTGATAACTTGATTCACTGCTTTTTTGTCTTCGCTGCGATTTCGGATCAGGTTGATGATTTTCTTTTTCTCCAACCAGTCTGCTTTTTGCAAAGCAAAAATCAGCGGAAGAGTCATCTTCTTTTCTTTGATGTCGATTCCAACTGGCTTGCCTATCTCATCTTCTCCGTAGTCAAATAGATCGTCTTTGATCTGAAAAGCCATGCCTACTTTTTCTCCGAATTCCCGCATTTTGGCGATAGTTTCATCGCTGCTGTCGGTGCTGGATGCTCCCACAGCACAGCAGGAAGCCAAGAGGCTGGCCGTTTTCTGTCTGATGATATCGTAGTAAACTTCCTCTGTGATATCGAGTTTTCTGGCTTTGGCGATTTGTAGCAATTCGCCTTCAGACATTTCTTTTACAGCGTTGGAAACGATCTTGAGCAGTTTGAAATCATTATTCTCCACACTTAACAGTAATCCCCGGGAAAGCAGGTAATCGCCTACTAGAACAGATATTTTGTTTTTCCAAAGTGCATTTACAGAGAAAAAACCACGTCTGTAATTCGCATCATCCACCACATCATCGTGAACCAACGTTGCGGTGTGTAGTAATTCTATGAGTGCAGCACCTCTATGGGTAGAGTCGTTGATGCCGCCACAAACTCCGGCAGTTAAAAAAACAAACATCGGGCGCATCTGCTTTCCTTTGCGCTTGACAATGTAGTTGGTAATATGGTCGAGGAGCTTGACCTTAGATTTCATAGAGGCCCGAAATTTCAGCTCAAACTGAGCCATTTCATTCTCTATTGGTATTTGTATTTGCTTAAGGTCTGGTTTCATCCGGTCTTTGATGCTGTAAAAATAATACCCTTTCTCTCATGGACAAGGGATTGGTGGGCTAGGTGAAGCAATCAATTAAAAATGACGCTGATTTTAAGAAATTATGTATTTTGTATCTATGTTTTTGCATTCAAAACCCTAGAAGCTATGAAAAAATTCAAAATTGAAATCAAATGGGCATTACTATTTGTATTGATGATGCTAGCCTGGATGGTTTTAGAGAAGTCTTTGGGGTATCATGATGCAAAAATTGCTGATCATCCGGTTTTCACAAATTTCGTCGCAATCCCTTCGATCGTCATTTATGTTTTTGCCTTACTGGATAAGAAAAAGAATTATTATTATGGATTGATGAGCTATAAACAGGGGTTTATTTCTGGAGTTATTATTTCGGTCATTGTAGCTGTCCTCAGCCCGCTAACTCAATATATCACCACTGAATTTATCACTCCTGAATATTTTTTAAATGTCATAGAATATGCGGTAAGTCAAGGGGAAATGACTCAGGAGGAAGCTGAATCTTATTTTAATCTGAAGAGCTATATAGTTCAGTCTGTGATAGGAGCTCTACTGATGGGGACTGTTACCTCGGCAATTGTTGCTATTTTTGTCAAATCAAAGCGATAAACTTGCCCTTTTCTTCACTTTGCTTAACCATCGTGGAAAGGGCTTTTTCATTATCTTTGACTTGATTTTTAATTAATGTGAGCTACTTGGAGGAGAAATACATCAAACATAAGTACGAGCCGATTCACCCGAGCAAAGACGAATGGCCGGTAGTGAAGCTAGCTAGAGAGCGGAAGGAATTTGTGAAGAAAGTGGCTGACCTGTCGGAGGATAGGATTCTCAATCTCACAGGAAACAATCCTGATATTCTCAAGGAAGAGTTGGAGACAACTTTGTACCGGGAAAAACTCAGGATTAAACAGAATCCCTGGGTGGTGGACCCGGATGATGACTCGTCCTTTTGGAGTGGGGTAAAGTCAGCTTTGGTTCAGACAAGTACAGAAAATTCCAAAAGCAAATCCAAAAAGCTTCAGGCGTATAAAGAAATATTGAATAGCATTACAGCTCGCTATGCGGAGGAAATTGCCAGTAATTTCAAGACTACCCACTATAAATTTACCCGATCAGTAGTCACCTATGGCTTTTCGCGTTTGCTAAATGCGGCTCGTGTAAAAGGGTTTAAATCCATATTCAGCAATCAATATACTCTTCAGGACAAGATCCAAATTACCGGGCAAACTGATCAATTGCGCGACCTGGCGACCAAAGGCACGGTAGTGATGGTTCCTACTCATTTCAGTAACCTTGATAGTATCTTGATCGGTTGGGTTATATCCGTTTTAGGATTGCCTCCCTTCATCTATGGAGCAGGATTGAATCTATTCAATATTTCGATTTTTGCGTATTTCATGAATTCACTTGGTGCTTACAAAGTGGATAGAAGGAAGAAAAATCTGATGTATCTGGAGACGCTGAAGACCTATTCCAAGGAAGCTATTCAGTTTGGGTGCCATTCTTTATTTTTCCCCGGGGGAACCAGATCCCGTAGTGGAATGATCGAGTCAAAGCTCAAACTTGGGCTTTTGAGTACTGCGATCGAGGCGCAGCGGGCAAACTTTGAAAATGGTGTTAATGATATTTCAGGTAAGATCTTTATCGTACCTGTGACCATTAATTATCACTTTGTGTTGGAAGCTCCAAGTTTGATTCGGGACCATTTGAGTATCACAGGACAAGAGCGATATTATAAGGAAAATGATGAGTTCTCGAATTCATATAAGATCTCCAAGTTCCTCATCAAGTTTTTTACCAAAGGATCTGATATCTCCGTGTCTGTGGGAAAAGCCATGGATGTACTCGGGAATTATGTGGATGCTGAAGGTAGGAGTTTAGATAAAAATAACCGGGTGATTAACACTCGGGATTATTTTATTTCCGATGGAAAGGTGTCTGTGGATAGTCAGCGTGAGGAAGAATACACCAACATGCTCGGAAAGCGCATAGTGGAGGAATTTCATAAGATCAATCGGGTGTTTAATTCACATTTGGTTGCTTTTGTTGCGTTTGAAATGATCAAAAAACAAAATAGAAAGCTGGATTTATTCGATTTATTGAGACTTCCCGAAGAAGATATTTCTATTTCTTATGATGAGTTTGAGGAGAATTGTCAGCTCGTTTTGGATAAAATAAAGGAGCTGAAATCTCAGGGTCTGATCAATACTGCGCCGCATTTATCCCTTGATCTGGCCGAAATCATCAGACTGGGAATAGAAAATGTAGGGATGTATCATGCCAAGCGTCCAATTGTTCAGGATAAAAATGGGGACATAGGGACTGAGGATATGAGCTTACTTTATTTTTATCACAACAGATTAACAGGATATGGACTCGAAAAACTCTACTAAACCAAAGTGTATTGGTGTAATCGGGGTAGGTAGCTTTGGAACAGTCATCGCAAATATCCTAGCTGCCAAAAACCCTGTGATGGTCTATGCCAGAAAGCAGGAAGTGGTGGATGAAATTAACGCAACTCATACTGCGCAGGGAAGGGCTATGAATGAGGAAATCATAGCTTCAAGTGACCCAGAGAAACTTTGCCAAAGCTGCGATGTGTTATTTTTTATGGTTCCTTCATCGGGCTTTCAGAATGTGGTGAGGATTTTTTCTCCTTTCCTTTTTCCCTATCATTTGATTATTCATGGTACAAAAGGGCTTTGCCTAAACCTTAAAGAAGGCGAAACCCTGGAAACTGTCAAGAAAATCAAACGAAGTCAAATTCTGACTATGAGTGAGGTGATTCTTCAGGAGACTGTGGCGGTGAGAGTAGGATGTTTGGCAGGGCCAAATCTATCCAAAGAACTAGCTCAAGGTCAGCCTGCTGCTACAGTGATAGCCAGTAAGTACAATGAAGTGATCCTAGAGGGTCAGAGTTTACTTAGGTCTGAGAAGTTTCAGGTTTATGGAAACTCAGATATTATAGGTGTGGAAATCAGCGGCGTGCTGAAGAATATCATCGCCATCGCAGCAGGTGCACTGGCAGGTTTGGGTTTGGGAGAAAATGCCAAAGGGCTACTTATTAGCCGTGGAATGGTGGAGATGATTCACCTTGGAAATGCACTTGGCGGAAGCATCAAATCCGTGATGGGTTTAGCAGGAATAGGAGATTTGGTCACGACTTGTAATTCTGTTCATTCCAGGAATTACACCGTAGGCTATAGATTAGCAAAAGGGGATACGCTGGAAACTATTCTTGAGGATATGGACGAGGTGGCTGAAGGGATCAATACCGTGAGAATCATTAAGGCATTTTTGGAGACAGCAGATCTTCGTGCGCCGATTACTGAGAATCTTTACCGGGTTCTTTTTGAAGATCTGGAAATAGAAGAAGCACTTCAGTTTTTGATGAAATATCCATTTAATGTGGATGTGGATTTTGTGTAGGTTTAACCGCAAAGGACGCGGAGTTTTACGCAGAGGGAGCAGAGTTATCCTGCTTCTCTAGAAGCAGAGTAGGCTTGATAATAATATATTTTATGGAGCCTTTGGTGAGGAGTTTGTGATAAGAAAGCTTCACGAAAATGAAAAAAAAGGCCACTTTTGGGTTGTCAATCACCCAAAAGTGGCCTTTCCAATTCTATTAGTATTGCTTACCTAATCGGGATCAATTTAACCAGCAAGCCTGTACCTTGGGTAATGGCATAAATATAACCATCTGGGCTTTGAGATACCTGGCGAACACGTCCAATGTCCTGTAACATGACTTCTTGGTTTCCGGTTACTGCTCCATTCATATCCACTCGGTTGATGTGCATTTTTGCTAAAGCGCCAATCAGGATATCGCCTTTCCAAGCGGGGTATTTATCGGAAGTTACCATGGTCATTCCTGCTGTAGCAATAGAAGGCACATAGTAAGTAAGTGGTTGCTCCATACCTTCTTTTTCCTGAATGTCAGAAACTGGCGTGTCGTCATAGTCGATTCCCCAAGTGATCACTGGCCATCCGTAATTTTTGCCTTTTTCGATTAGGTTCAACTCATCACCGCCTTGTGGACCATGCTCAGTTTCAAATAGTTTGTTGTTTTCCTTATCGAAATAAAGTCCTTGAGGATTTCTGTTACCATAAGTCCAAATGGAGGCAACTGCCCCTTCAGTATCTACAAATGGATTGTCAGTTGGGATTCTGCCATCATCATGAATACGGTGGATTTTTCCATGCGAATTAGTTAAATCTTGTGCATTTGTAGGTGTGTCCCCACGCTCTCCACTGGAGTAGTAAAGGTATCCATCATTGTCAAATACAATACGGCTGCCTAGGTGTCTTCCGCCTTTCCAGGCTGGAACGGACTGTATCAATTCCTCTTGACTCACAGCATTGTTGCCTTCCAGTTTGAATCTCATAATCGTAGTCGCAGAGGTACTGTCTGGCATTGGTTTGCCGTAGGAAATGTAGATCCAGCCATTTTCGTCAAATTTTGGATGAACTGTAATGTCCAAAAGTCCTGACTGACCTTGAGCCCAAACTTCAGGGAGGCCTTGGATTTTCTCTCCTGTGTATTTATCGTCTTTGAAAATAAGAACTTCTCCCTCTTTCTCAGTGACCAACATTCTGCCATCTGGAAGCCAGGTCATACCCCAAGGGTTATCAAATTCAGTATAAAGGGTGTCAACATTGATTAATAGCTGTTCGGTCTGAACAGCGAAAGTCTCGTCAATAGGTTCGACTTCGACTTCTTTTTCTTTTGGTGCACAGGAAGTGGCTAGCGCGATGCCTGATGCTAAGAGAGCGATAGGCAGATATAGGTTGTTTTTTTTCATAGCGTTGTAAAGTTGCTGCAAGATAAAATACATCTTTTGAATCTTGCAGCTTATTTACATGACCTGCTTAAGAAAATGGCTTTTCTACAGAACAGTTCATGAATGCTTCAGCTTCTTTTACCATTTCAGATGAACCTATAAGAAGCGGTGTTCTCTGGTGAAGTGTGGTCGGTTGAATCTCCAGAATCCGGTTGCATCCATCCGTGGCCATGGCGCCAGCCTGCTCTGCTATCAGCGCCAAAGCATTTGCTTCATACAATAAGCGTAGTTTCCCCGAAGGATTTTTCTTGGTAGCTGGATATAAATAAATACCGCCTTTCAAGAGATTTCTATGAAAGTCTGCAACTAATGATCCAATGTACCTGGCAGAATATCTTCTGTCCTTGCATTGATCGATGAAGGCTTTTATTCCTTCTTCCCATTCTTTCTCAGTTCCTTCATTTACAGAGTAGATTTCCCCATTCTTTGGAGCTTGGATATTTGGGTGAGAAAGGAAGAATTCTCCCAAGGACTGCTCATATGTGAAGCCATTTACTCCGCATCCGGTGGTATAAACGAGCATCGTAGAGGACCCATATAGCACATAACCAGCAGCAACCTGCTCCGTGCCTGCTTGCATAATGTCTTCCTCTTTGATTGGGCTTCCTGCTGGAGTTTTTCTTCTGTAAATAGAAAATATTGTTCCGATGGAAATATTCACATCAATATTAGAACTACCGTCAAGTGGGTCTATAGCTACCACATATTTCCCAGAGTTATTTTGTAAATCAATCACGGAATCTTCTTCTTCGGAAACTATGGCACAGACTTCGCCACCTTTACTCAAAGCACGCATAAACCGGATGTTTGCAATGACATCAAGTTTCTGCTGCTCTTCACCTTGTACATTTACCTGCCCGAAGGCACCTCCAATATTGGACAGGCCGGCTCGTGTGGTTTCTCTATTTACTATCTTGGCGGCGAGTGCGAT
The DNA here is from genome assembly GCF_900116615.1 of Algoriphagus locisalis. Taxonomy (GTDB): domain Bacteria; phylum Bacteroidota; class Bacteroidia; order Cytophagales; family Cyclobacteriaceae; genus Algoriphagus; species Algoriphagus locisalis. The sequence goes on along the minus strand of NZ_FPBF01000002.1, from coordinate 285,379 downwards.
GTCACGCAAGAGTTGGGATAGCTCACCTGAAGCAAAAGGGAAGTCGCTTTGCTTAAGTTTGATGAATCGATCTAGGGTAGTGCCGACAGAATAAGCTAAGCCGCTTTGATCAGGCTGATAGGGGAGGATTTTCATTTATTGGAATAGTTCAATTGGTGGTTTAATCTTTTTGAAAAATAAACAAAAATTTTAATGACAAAAACTCTGGTTTACAAATTTGGAGGGGCTTCGGTGAAAGATGCGCCTGCAGTTAAAAACTTAGCTGAAATTATCCGTAATCGATTGCGAAATAATTTTGTAATCGTAGTGTCTGCGATGGGAAAATCAACAAATCAGCTGGAAGCTATACTTTCACTTAAATTGGCAAATCAGGATTTTTCTCAAAATAGTACAATTTTAAAAGGATTTCATTTGGCTATTTGCAGTGAGCTATTTCCTGAGGGTCATGTGATTTTTCCCAAAGTAGAAAATTACTTTATACAGCTTCAGCATGAGCTGAACCAGCCAATTTCTAAGGAAAATTACGACGAGTACTATGACCGTATCATTGGTTTTGGAGAATTGCTTTCTTCAAGAATCGTCATGGAGTATTTGTGCCTACAAAACTTACTAGTGCTATGGCAGGATGCCCGGGAATTGATATGCACTGACAGTGACTTTCGTTTTGCAAGAGTAGATTGGGGTAAAACCCGTAAGAAGTGTCAAGCTCAGCTGAAGCCGAAATTGGAACAATTCCCAGTGTTGACGCAAGGTTTTATCGGTTCTGACTCGAAGGGGAGACCAACTACCTTAGGCCGCGAAGGCTCGGATTTCACAGCGGCTATTTTAGCTGCTAGTCTTGATGCAGGCTCCGTGACTATTTGGAAAGACGTTCCAGGCGTACTCAATGCTGACCCAAAGATTTTTAATGATACGACGCTTTTTGCAGAGCTGGATTATCAGCAAGCGGCTCAGATGACCTTCTATGGCGCTTCCGTTATTCACCCAAAAACGATTAAACCTTTGGCAAATGCTGGGATTCCACTTTTCGTCAAGTCTTTTCTCCATCCAGATGAAGCGGGAACCAAGATCCATTCTCAGGCCAAAGCAGATCCTTTGCCCACGATAATTTTGAAGAAAGATCAGATTCTCGTCAGCTTAAAGGTGACGGATTTCACATTCATTGAAGAGAAACATATTCATCGGGTCTATGAACAATTGCAAGCGCTGAAGCTCCGGGTGAACATGCTGCAGACTTCCGCGATTTCTATTTCCATTGTGATAGATTCCCAACTGTTCAAGTTGGAGCAGCTGCTTTCTGCACTCAAAAAGGACTTCGAAATCAGGTACAACGAAGGGTTGGAGTTGCTCACAGTTCTCTATCCGGATATGGCCTCTTTTCCACAGCTACTGGAAGGCTATCAGGTATATTTGGAGCAAAGCACAAGACATACGGTGCAGATAGTCAGGAGGATTAACTAGGATCTGCCAGAAGTCATTTGCTTTATTTCAAGAGTATTTGGCTAAAAATCAATATTTTCAGGACACTAAATCACTTTAACCTAAACTTGACCTATGAAGACTAGAAGAATATTTTTGCAGAAAGCAAGTCTTTCCGCAATGGCATTGACAGTTCCCACCTTGACCCCCTTTTCAACTATGGCAAATTCTATTTCTGACTTCACCCGAGAAGAAAAAACCTTAAGAGTTGCGATCATGGGTCTGGGCAGCTACGGAACTCGGGTGGCTGAAGCTATTCAAAGTTGTAAAAGAGTAAAGTTGGTTGGTGTGATTAGCGGTACACCGTCAAAAGTTGTGAAATGGAGGGAGAAGTATGGAATTCCAGAGAAGAATTGCTACAACTATGAAAACTTCGACGCGATTAAAGATAATCCAGACATTGATGCAGTCTATGTGATTACACCAAATGCCCTGCACAAAGATGAAGTCATCCGAGTGGCGAAAGCTGGAAAGCATGCCATCTGCGAAAAACCTATGGCGGTCAATGCTGCTGATGGACAGGAGATGGTCGATGCATGTAAAGCTGCTGGCGTTCACCTGCTAATAGGCTACAGAATGCACTTCGAGCCTAATACGCTGGAAGTAATCAGAATGCGGAAAGCCGGAGAATTGGGAGAAATCCGGTTTTTTCAAGGACTAGCCGGGTTTACTATTGGAGATCCGACTCAGTGGCGCTTGGATCCGGCCCTTTCCGGTGGTGGAGCAATGATGGATATAGGTATTTATTCGACCAACGGAGCGCGATATATGGTAGGTGAAGAGCCAATCTGGGTAACAGCCCAAGAGGTGAAAACTAATCCTGAGAAATTTAAAGAAGGAATAGATGAGACGATTACCTTCCAGCTTGGTTTTCCAAGTGGAGTAATTGCCTCTTGTCTATCGACATACAATATGAATAACCTAGACAGGTTTTACCTGAATGGAAGCAAAGGCTGGGTGGAAATGCAACCATCCACAGGCTATGGGCCGATCAAAGGGATGACACATAAGGGGCCACTTAATGAACCAATTGTCACTCATCAGACTGTTCAGATGGATGAAATGGCGGCTATAATTTTTGATGGGAAAAGGCCGGAAGTTCCAGTGAATGGAGAAGAAGGAGTGAAGGATATGAAGATTATAGACGCAATATTCCAAGCCGTAAAAACTGGTGGGAAAGTTTCTTTAAACCTGGCTTGAATTCTTTAATACGGGTGGGCTTACCTTACAAATCGGTTGATTATTCGTTCGATTCCAGGGAGGTAGGCCACCCCAAAAAGCGTTAAGTGCACCAGTAGAGGATAGAGGTTATATAGCCCCATTCTTTCTTCAAACTCCGGTTCTAACGGTAAAACGGATTCATATGAAGTATAAAATCCTGAATCAAACCCTCCAAAAAGCCGGCTAAAGGCTAAGTCCATTTCCCGATGGCCAAAATAAACCGCAGGATCTATCAGGCATGGCTCCCCACCCGGTGTTACGATTACATTCCCAGACCATAAATCTCCATGGAGTAATGCTGGTTTATCTTTAGGTAGGTGTTCCCCTAGCTTCGGATAAATTTCCTGAAATTTCTTCAAGAATTCCAGTGGGATCAAGCGATCAAAATAGGCCTTCCCAATCAAAGGTTCCAGTCTTTGCTCGATGTAAAAATCAACCCAATTTTCTGTTTGTAAGTTTTTTTGATGTATCGATGCGATGTAATTGTCTGTTTCTAAGCCAAATGAAATTTGGGAAGTCAAGTGCAAATGTGCTAAACCTAACCCCAAGTTTTCCCAGTACTCAGGTTTGCTTTTTCCTTCGGGGATAAATTCAGAAAGTAAAAAATTATAGTCGCCAACCCTTCCGTTTCCATAAGTTTCTGGAACTTTCAGAAAGGTGGAATTTCGTAGCAAAGCTAATCCTTCAGCTTCTTTTTTAAGAATGTCTCTTTCGTGATCGAAATTAAGTTTAAGGAAAAAAACACCTGAATTACACTCGATTCGTATGCCTTGGTTATGACTTCCTGCCGCGACAAGGGAGGCTGATTTTAGTTCAGCCATGGAGCCTAGGCTTTCAAAAAGTATTTGCTCATAGATCTCATGCTGGTCAAGCATAAAGATGGTGGGTCTCTTTTACCTGCGCCAGAAAACCGTCAAGCGCTTTGTCCAAGATTTGATAAATTTCCTCAAATCCCTCCTCTCCTCCATAGTATGGGTCTGGTACTGACAAGCCTAAAGTGTCAGAGTCAAAATCTCGCATCAGGTGAATTTCTTTGTCTTTGAAGCCATACCTCACTTTTAGGTTGTTCAGGTTTCGGAGGTTGTGGTCATCCATAGCCAGGATGTATTCAAAATCTCTGAAATCAGTACGATTGACTTGCCTTCCTCGGTGATTCAGGGGCAAATTATATTTAGCCGCACATTTTATTGTTCGCTCATCAGGCAGCTCCCCAATGTGGAAATCAGAAGTCCCTGCACTATCGCACCTAAATTGTGATTTCATTCCAGCTTGCTCTACTTTACTATTAAAAATAGCTTCTGCAAGCGGAGATCTGCATATATTACCTAAACAAACAAATAAAACTCTAATCATATTATTAGCTGAACTTTTATAGCTACCTGAAAAACAAAGGCTTTGAAAGTAGCTAATTTTAGGGGGAAATACACGGGCTAGTCAGTGTTTTTTGTAGAAAACTTCAAAACTGACTTTCTAATAAACGGCTGAGACTGGATAAATCATGAATAATACTATTTCAGGTCAAATAACTACTTTTGAATAATGAAATGGATTTATCGAATCGGGATATTTTTTGCCAGGATACTATTACTGCTAGCCGGATTGTTTATCCCCAAAATTAGGCATTTCTCATCTAGCAGAAAAAATCTATTTCAAAGGCTGATTGCATTTAGGTCTAAAAATAAAGGCCCTTTAGCATGGTTTCATGTAGCTTCTTTGGGTGAGTATGAACAAGCTAGACCAGTAATTGCGGAGTTAAAGCGCGTACAACCTGCGCAATTAATCGCTGTGAGTTTTTTCAGCCCTTCTGGCTTTGATCATGTGATTAAGAAGCCTCAGCCCAATGTGGATTTTATTACCTACTTACCTCTAGACAGTAAGACCCAGGCTGATGGATTTGTGAATACGCTTCGACCAGCTCTGGTTTTTTTTGTAAAATATGATCTCTGGTATCATCACATTATGTTGGTGAAGGCTAAGGGAATACCGCTTTTCCTCTTTTCAGCTTCATTTCGATCAGATCAGATTTATTTCAAGAGAGATGGTTTTTTTAGAAGTATCTTATTTCAATTCGATTACATTTTTACACAGAATTACAGGACTTATGACCTGCTGAAATCTATAAATTACCAAAAGACTAGTGTTACTGGTGATACCAGATTTGATAGAGTGGCGGAAACAGCAAAGAATCCTAAGGACTTTCCTGAATTGGCTAGATGGGTTTCCGATAAGCCAACACTTGTGGCTGGTTCGGTATGGCAAGAGGACATGGATTTGTTGATTCCATTGATGAATGCTAACCCGAAGTACAAATGGATTGTTGCACCACATGATTTGAATCCCGAGCCGATGAATCGATGGGCTGATCAGTTAACTTTGTCTGCTGTTAGGTATTCACTTTGGGATTCTGACCTTTCTCCAGATGTGCTTTTTATAGATAATATTGGAATGTTAAGCTCCTTGTATCAATTTGCCAGAGTAGCCTATGTTGGCGGAGCATTCGGCAAAGGCCTTCATAATATCCTGGAGCCTATCGGTTTCGGAGTTCCGGTCATTTTCGGCAAATTGGTGAAAACGGATAAATTTCCTGAGGCGGCAGAAAGTCAAGCAAATGGATGTGGATTTGAAGTGAATGATGCAGAAAGTTTGAACTCGGTTTTTGAGAACTTAGAGCAGCCGGGATTTTATCAGCAAAGCGTGAAATCGGCTCAGAAATGGCTTGAAATGAATAAAGGAGCAGCGGCAAAAATTATAAATAAGGTGGAGAAATTAATTTCAGAGGTATGAGGGGAAGAGTCATAAAATCTACTGGGAGCTGGTATCTCGTTCAGACTGATGGAGAAGTGGTTTCTTCCAGATTGAAGGGGAAATTTAAGCAGGATGACCTGAAGTTGACCAATCCTATTGCGGTTGGGGATTGGGTGAAATTGGAAAAAGAAGAGAATCAGGAGACAGCAGTGATTTCGGATATTTTGCCGAGGGAAAACTATGTGATCCGAAAATCCACCAGGAAAACTCATTTCTCCCACATCATTGCCAGCAACTTAGACCAAGCGATTCTTGTCATTACGATGAAGAGCCCAAGGACTTCTTTGGGATTTATTGATAGATTTCTAGTCAGTACGGAGAGTTTTCGTATTCCGGCTATTTTGGTAGTGAACAAAATGGATCAAATGTCTGGAGACAAAGCAGACGATTGGCTGTTGGATATACATGAGATTTATGAGCCTTTGGGCTACCAGGTGCTGGAGGTTTCTGCTTTGAAAGAGGAGAATTTGAAAGAAAAATTCGATGCTGTTCTAAAAGGCAAATCCACCTTAATTTCAGGGCACTCTGGGGTAGGTAAATCTACCTTGCTTAATGCCTTGGTTCCAGCGGCGGCTCAGCACACCAAAGAAGTTTCTGGGTTTACATCCAAAGGTGTTCATACTACCACTTTTGCGGAGCTTTTTGGGTTGGAAAATGGAGGTGATTTGATCGATACTCCTGGAATTAAGGAGTTTGGGATTTTGGATATTGAAGACAATGAGCTTTCCCATTATTTCCCAGAAATGAGAAAATACCTGGGGCAGTGTAAATACAATAATTGCCAGCATGTGAATGAGCCAGGTTGTGTGGTGCTGGAAAAAGTGGAGGCTGGATATATTCATCCCTACCGCTACGAAAGCTATCTGAATATTCTAAACGAAGAAGATGACTATAGATAAGGTGCCTGCTTGATTTTGAATCCAAGTAGAATTGGCCTAATTTTCATTTTTGAAATATACCATGAGCGAAGTACTCAATCACCAGCAGATAAAGAAGAAAATAACCAGAATGGCTTATGAGATTTATGAGCGAAATCTCAATTCAAAAGCCGTTGTCCTTGCAGGAATTTCTGGAATGGGAGAAACCCTTTCAGACCTCCTAGCTACAGAACTTAGATCTATATCTTCTCTTACTATCGAGCAAACAGATATTATTTTGGACAAAGCCCACATCGCTACTGCAGAAGTGAAGCTTTCTCATGAAATAGATCTGCAAGGGAAAACATTGATTTTGGTGGACGATGTACTCAATACAGGAAAGACTTTGGTCTATGCCATGAAGCCATTTTTGGATGAGGAACTTTATAAAATGGAAATCGCTGTGCTCGTTAATCGCAGTCATGGACAATTTCCGATTCGTCCTGATTACACAGGATTTGAACTTTCTACTACGCTCAACGAACATATCAAAGTAGATTTCTCGGGAGATAATTACGTCGTTTACCTACACTAATCCTATGACAGTACACTCTTCGGCAAACGTCAAAAGGATCACTACGCATATTCTTCAAGAAATGAAAGATCGTGGTGAGAAGATCTCCATGCTTACGGCATATGATTTTTCCATGGCCAAAATTGTGGATGCTTCCGGGATAGATATCATTCTTGTGGGTGACTCTGCCTCTAACGTAATGGCAGGGCATGAGACTACTTTACCGATTACCCTGGATCAGATGATCTATCATGCTTCTTCAGTAGTAAGAGCAGTGAGCAGGTCTTTTGTGGTGGTGGATATCCCTTTTGGAAGCTATCAGGGGAATAGCTCAGAGGCTTTGCGCTCTGCTATCCGGATCATGAAAGAATCCGGCGCACATGCTGTGAAAGTGGAAGGTGGATCTGAGATCAAAGAATCTGTGGCTAGAATACTCAGTGCTGGAGTTCCGGTAATGGGGCATTTGGGCTTGACTCCACAGTCGATTTATAAGTTTGGAACATACACTGTAAGGGCTAAAGAAGACGCTGAGGCGACCAAGCTTCTGGAAGACGCCAAGCTTTTGGAAGAACTAGGATGCTTTGCTATCGTGGTAGAAAAAATCCCTGCTGACCTAGCAAAGAAAGTAGCTGAATCCGTTACTATTCCAATAATCGGAATTGGTGCAGGTGGAGGTGTAGATGGTCAGGTTCTAGTGGTGCATGATATGCTTGGAATTACTCAAGAATTCAAACCAAGATTTTTAAGGCAATACGCCGATTTAGAAGGGATCATGATGCAGGCATTTGGCCAATACATCAAAGATGTGAAGAGCAAGGATTTTCCGAATGATAAGGAGAGTTATTAAGCTTTAAACTAAAGAAAAAGGCACATCACATGACGCACCTTTTTCTTTAGTTTACCTCCAATTTAATCTTTTACAAGTTCCTTAAAATTAGATATCCCATTTCCGATCATTTCTTTTATTGAGCCCTGAGCAAACTCGATATATTTATCATGATCGCAGGCTACGTAATGAGAAGCAAGGGTCATCTCTCCTCCGGAAACCATCACCAGTTGAGGATAGGCAGTTTTGGAGAAAGTGGCAACCTCGGCAGAGGTAACTTCTACTAATTTGTCTTCGGCAAAGATCCCTCCGAAATACACATCTCTCTTTAGCGCAGTTGAGGAATCAAATAGAGGTGAGCTCGCCATGTGACCAGCTACAAAACGTACTTGGGAGGCTAATCTCTCTTGTGTTGGTGAGGTGGTAAATCCTTTGGCAAACTTACCTAAACTCATTTGCTCATTATCCGCAGCGCCAACTGCTGCAGCCATTCTTAAATTAATATCTGCCTTTACCTTAGAAGATGCATAATTGGCAAAGCTGGTAGAGCTTGCGTCCAAATTCACAAATGGGAAGATAAAGGTAGCCTCAGCAACATATGCATCATCCAGGTCTTTAGATAATTTCGAACTTGTATCTGTGAATGTGCCTTTTTCACGCCCACTATTTGAAACGCCCGTAACCCAATAATCATATCCTGTAGGAGTCACCATCACATAGCCAGTTGCCTGATCAGTGGAAGAAGCTCCACCTTCTATTTTTGTGTAGCCAGAATAGTAATCGGTTTTTCCTGCTTCTTCAGCAGAAATGATTTCATAGCCTTCAGCTTCCAGCTGTGCTACAAAATCTGCGTAAGCATCATCGACTATTTTTTGAAAATCAGGAATATCGACTCCGCTTAGTTGTACCCCCATTCTAGTATTAGTTCCTGAGACAGTAGTACTTCGATTTGCCCGATCATTTTTAGACCCAGCTGTACTCGCTGAAGCTTCTTCATAAACTTCAAATAAGGCTCTGAATTTTTGGATGTAAACACGCTTAGGTGATTTTGATGATTGTTTGCTGCGGTGAAATTCATGGACATCGTAATCCTTTGCTGATATAAGCGGATCTGCTGGTTGGAATATTCCTACCCAAAGTAGTAGAAGTGTTAGTAGTGTGATTTTCATAATTAGAGTTATTTGTAAAAGACATTATTTTCTTACCGAGGACTCTAAATTAGAATATAGACATGGGATTTTTAAATAGCATGAGAATGGTACTAAGAGATAAATGATGAAAAAAATATATTTAAATAATTGATAAACAGATGTTTAAGTTGGTTATCGGGTTGTTTGTAAATCATTAGTTGGTCCGCTAAATAGGGCATTTGTCGTATGAAAAAATTAGTCCTACGACTTCTTTTTTTTGATCAAATCCCTTGAAAACCAGCTATTGGCAACGCAAATGCATTAGCTATTGTATTCTGAAAAGGAATGAAAAATCACAACGTGAGTGGAATGACTAGAAAAGGTGACTGAGTCTTTCGTGTGAAATTTGTGTATAAAAAAAGGCCGATAAAAATCGGCCTAACGAGTGTTCTTAAGAACCTTAAAGTCCTATGCGCTAAGTTGTTTTTCGCTGATTTTTTCCTTCAGACGAATCATAAAATCACTGAGTACATTCATGTAGTTGATGAATGCGTCGTATGGCGAATCATAAGGGCTGAAATATGCATGTATATCTCCATCAGAAAAGAACTTGGTGCACATGTAGTAGAAATGATCACTGGTTTGCAAGTAAGTCCAGTCACGTTGTATCTCATCATCATCTATGTCTTTCACCAACTTCTCCATTTCAAAAAGCCTATCGAAGGCTTCGTCCTGAAGGTCGTTACCAAGCCATGCTGTCAAATCACGCTCTTCATCTGCCCAAGAGATTGGGATAGGCACATGTATTTTTCCAACGGGAGAAATCTTTGCTGCAACTTCTGAAGGAGTTGAGAAAGTGAAGTTGGTTTTACTAAATACTGCATCTGGAAGAGCTTTCATAAATTCGAAAATTCCTGTCTCAGCCCATTGATGTTCCCCGAAAGTTTCATAATCCATAAATAGATTAATCGTCTCTTCTTCCTGAGGGACATTGTTAATCCATTTCACAAATTTATCCGTCGTGAGAGGATAGTCATCCCAACCTTTGTTCCCAAATCTAAATGCGATATCATCCGAAAGCTGGAAGTTCTTTAACAATACTTTTAGCTTTGGATCTATACTGTTTACGTAAACATAATTTGGGCTCTTCCATCCAAGAATGTGCTTTGCACCTTCTGTTAATATGGCGTCAAAACCCATGTCAGCAACCATAGCACCGATTTGATCTGAATAAATCAACTCTGTATTTCTAAACACCTTTGGTTGATAGCCATTGAAGAGATCTTTAATCTTTTGCTGATGCTTTTTCACCATATTTTGAAACTCATCCTTGCTTTTCAAAGCTGCTAATGTGTGACCGTAGGTTTCATTGAGCAACTCGCAATTACCCGTGGCCACTAGTTTTTGAAAGCTTTCGAGTACATCAGGCGCATATGCTTCCAACTGATCCAGAAATACACCTGACATGGAGAAACTCACTTTAAAAGCTCCATTGTATTTATTGATCATCTCCAAAAGCAGAGCATTCATAGGTAAGTAGCACTTCTGCGCCACTTTTCTCATCACGCTTCGATTGAGAAAATCATCGTAATAATGATGATCTTCCCCGATGTCAAAAAAACGATAAGGCTTCAGACGGTATGGCTGATGAACCTGGAAGTAAAAGCATATGGTTCTCATGGTTTCTGCGATAATGTTTTTTGGTACACAGTGACAAGTTTCTCAGCCACGTGCTCCCATTTTAATTTTTTCAATTCTTCAGTTCCAAGCTCTTTGAACATCTTAGAAATACCATCATAATGTAGCAGTGCGAAAATAGCGTCTGCCATAGAATCAATATCCCAAAAGTCAATTTTGATAGCATTATTTAGAACCTCGGCCACACCTGATTGCTTGGATATGATTACAGGAGTATTGTGTCTTACCGCTTCTAGAGGCGATATGCCAAAGGGTTCGGAGACAGAAGGCATCACATATACATCCGAGATCGCATACATATGATCTACATCGTCACCTTTTAGGAATCCTGTGAAATGGAATTTTGTACCCATTCGAAGTTCAGCTACTCGGTCGATCATTCTATTCAAAAGATCTCCATTTCCTGCCATGACAAATCGAACGTTAGGATCACGTTCTATGACTTTCTTTGCTGCTTCGACGAAGTATTCGGGGCCTTTTTGGAAGGTAATTCTACCTAAGAAGGTTACAATTTTTTCAGGAACTTTCTTTTTGTAACTGGATTTGATAATGCTGGCATCCAAAACAGCATTGTGAAGAACAGTTATCTTATTGGCTGGAATGCCATATTTGTTGATAATAATATTTTTGGTCAATTGACTTACTGCTACGATATGGTCAGCTGCCTCCATTCCGGCTCGCTCGATGTCGTAAACAACTTGGTTGACAGATTCACCAGAGCGGTCAAATTCAGTTGCGTGCACATGAGCTACCATAGGCTTTCCACTTATTTCTTTGGCAGCAATTCCTGCAGGAAAAGAAAGCCAATCGTGGGCATGGATGATGTCATGTTCTTTGTTTTTGGAAATGTGTGCTGCTACTAAAGCATAGCGTGACACTTCCATCATCAAGTCTTTTCCGTATTTCCCGCTAAACTCAAATTTATTTGAAAACACACTTTCATCTACATCTGTCCGGTCATGGATAGTATAGTCTGTGTATTTCTTGAATTCATCCGGGCCGAGATAAGGTACCAAAAAACTACTCACTTCTAAGTAGGTCAGGTTCTTCCAGAATTTCTTGAATCTTTTTTCCCGATAATCTATTGTAACATCACTTGCATTGACAAAATCTGCCAATGGCTCTTCGTCTCCCCAAAGTTTAGGTACTACAAATATGATGTCTTGGTTATGGTAGGCCATCCCTTTGACCAAGCCATAACACGCTGTTCCAAGACCTCCAGAAATATGTGGTGGAAATTCCCACCCAAACATTAGCACCTTCATAAAAAGTCTTTTATATCTTTTTGACCAAATCCATCATTCTAAGCAATTCTGATACGCTCCAAGCCTGCGAAATCGCTCCTTTCGGACGATGCGGCGGATCTCCATCGTATATCTCTGCTACTGCACCTACTCCATATTGAGTCATCACCCCGTCAAAACCTTTTACGATTTTATTTATAAAATTGGCACCAGATTTACCATGTAGTCGAATATATCCTTCCACAAAATGACCTAAGGGCCAAACCCAAACGGTACCATTGTGATAAGCTTCATCTCTACTGATCTGATCGCCAAAGTAGTAACCTTTATAGGCTGGATCATCAGGAGAAAGTGATCGCATTCCTCTTGTGGTGAGAAGTTTAGCTTTTGCTGTTTCGAGTACTGCGTCACATTTATCATCACTAAGCATCACATAAGGCAGAGAGGTGGCGAAAATCATATTTGGACGAATCGACCAGTCTTTTTCTTCCCCGTTGATACAGTCAGCTAAGTGTCCATGTTCTTCTGACCAAAATTCCTTTTCAAAAGTTTCGCTGATTTTTACCGCGTGACTCGCGACTTCTTCATCGCCAGTCAATTCATGATAGAAGCATAGCGCATTATACCAAAGTGCCTGAATTTCTACAGGACATCCCATTCTAGGTGTCACGGGGCCATCTGGTGTTACTGCATCCATCCAAGTGAGTGCTTTTCCCTCTTCGCCACCATATACTAAACCATTTTCCAAAACGTGGATATTGAAGTCTGTACCATTCAGGTATCCATCAATAATCCCTTTCATTTTGCCTAAATAGCGATCCTTAATAGTCTTACTATCTGAGGTGTATATAATGTATTGCTGTAATGCCCAGAAGTACCAAAGTGGCGCATCAATAGAATTCATATTTGTGGTGACACCGCTTCCTACATTAGGAAAAATGGCTCCTTTAAGATCTCGGGACATGGTGTCCATGATATCTAGAAAAGTTTTTGAATCACCAATGGTAAGCGTAAGGCCTGGAGCTGCTACGAAAGTATCTCTTCCCCACCAGCCAAACCATGGATATCCGGCAATGACTCTTGTGTCTCCGTCACGCTGTCTCAAAAACTGACCCGCTGAATTCTTTAGGCAATTTATAAAGTTGCTTCGTGGGATTCTTCGTGCGATTTCTTTCTCGAAGGCATTTTGACGTGTTTTTGGATCTGCTTCTGTCAGTCCTGCGGAAAATATGACAGACTCACCCTTTTCAATATCAAACTCGAAATATCCAGGTACATATAAATCTTCCTGATAGTCATAGCCTCGCTCGCGCTCTAAGATGTATTCCACATTGTAATACCAATCAGGCGCTGGCACAAACTCGACCTTCTTTGACACCTGCAAATAAAGTGGGTCGTACTTATCGTAAAGATGGAAAACTGCTCCATTTGGAGCTTTTTTATACTTCTTGTTGATATAAGTGTTTGCCTTACATAGGTCGTGATATCCTCTAAAGGCCAAAAATGGCTGAATGCGTATTTTGGTAGGAGAATGCGCATCCAATAACGTATAGCGAATCATTAATCGATCTCTATTTGTATCTAGAATCAGCTCTTTTTCCAAAAGCACTCCTCCTACACGGTAGGTTAATTTAGGAATAGGTTCAGAATCAAAATCTTCCAAGTATTTATGGCCTCGAGGAGAATAATTCCCTGGGAATTTGCTGATACCCAAGTTAAAACTTGCGCCGTGCTGGATTACCGTTTCGTGGACGGTCGAGAGCATTACATGACTTTGAGAGTCGATTTTTGGCTGAGGTACTACTAGCAATCCGTGATATTTGCGCGTATTGCAGCAGATGATCGAAGTGCTGGTATAAGCGCCAGAACGGTTGGACCTGATGATCTCTCTTTCGAGGGAATAGTTCAGGTTAATAAGTTGTGTTTTATCGAAATGGATATAACTCATGCGGGAAAAATTCTATGTGGTTAAAAATAGAGTTTTGCACCGACAAGAAAAATGAATTGGTAAAAAATAAAGGTTATGTTTCCATAACCTTCTGTTTTTGTTTAAATAATCAAGAATGAATCGCTTCTTTTTGCATTTCTTCGAAATTTCTTAGCGATTCTTCAAATTTCATCATATAGCTTTTTGCCATTCTAATATTGATAGGCTTTACCTGAGGAAATTTTGGCGAAGTTTTGAACAAAGTAAACATCTGAAGTTGGTTTAGTTCTGGCAGGATTTATCAAATGCTGTGCCAATAGGTTCTCTTTATAACAAGAAAGCCCCTCGCAAGGAGGGGCTTCTTTGGGTGAAAGACCGGGTTCGAACCGGCGACCTCTGGATCCACAAACCAGCGCTCTAACCAGCTGAGCTACAATCACCATTTAATAATCTGGACTGGTTTCTTCCAAATGGTCTGCAAAAGTAATAATTAAGATGAATTAGCGCAATAGGATCATTAATAATTTCCTGAAAATTTCAGGCGCTCGCCTTTTTTCTCTTCGTTAAATGTACCGTTTTCGTACGCTAAATGTCCAGAAACGACTGTATGTGTGACTTTTGACTGAAAAGTATGGCCTTCGAAAGGAGACCAGCCACACTTAGATAAAATATTTTCTTTCTCCACTTTCCATGGATTAGTTAAGTCCACCAGTACCAAATCAGCAAAATATCCTTCCCTGATAAATCCTCTTTCCTTAATATTAAATAGGGTGGCTACATTATGAGACATTTTCAGAGCGATCTTCTCCAAACTGATTTTTCCCTGATGGTAGAAGTCTAGCATAGCAACCAAACTATGCTGATTTAACGGTCCACCGGAAGGAGCTTTTGTGTAAACCTGCCCTTTTTCTTCTAGCGTATGCGGAGCGTGATCGGTTGCCACCACATCAATGGTGCCGTCAAGCATTGCGTTGAAAATTGCTTCGCGGTCTTTGGCTGTTTTCACGGCCGGATTCCATTTGATCAGATTTCCTTTGGTATCGTAATCTTCTTCGGCAAACCACATGTGGTGAATGCAGGCTTCAGATGTTATTTTTTTCTTTTCCAAAGGAATTGTATTCGTGAAAAGCTCCAGTTCCTTTGCTGTGCTGATATGTAGAATATGAAGGCGTGTTCCGTGCTTTTTTGCCATGGCTACGGCTCTGCTTGAGGCATCGTAGCAAGCTTCTTCTGACCTGATTTTTGGGTGAAATTTCACTGGGATATCATCACCATATTTAGCTTTGTATTCATCGAAATTAGCTTTGATAATGCTGTCATTTTCAGAATGAATAGCGATGATAGCTTTGCATTCTTTGAAAATCCCCTCCAAAGACTCAATATTATCCACCACCATATTTCCTGTGGAGGAGCCTTGGAAAATTTTTAATCCACATACCTTTTCAAAATCAACTTTCATGATTTCATCCAGATTATTATTCGTTGCACCCATAAAAAAGGAGTAGTTCGCCAAGGAAACTTCTGCAGCTCTGGAATATTTCTGTTCCAGCAATTCTACTGTAGTGGCTTGTGGGATAGTATTTGGCATCTCCATGTAAGAGGTGGTTCCACCCGCTACTCCGGCTTTTGCTTCGGTATAGATCTCAGCTTTGTGGATAAGCCCCGGCTCTCTGAAGTGAACCTGATCGTCGATTAGACCCGGGAAAAGATGTTTTCCGGTAGCATCAATATGAATGTCAGCTTGCTCAGCACTAAGGTCATTCCCCAGTTTTGAGATTCTTCCATTTTCTACTAACACATCGCCCGGACTTATCCGGCCTTCATTGACTATATTTGCACCGGTGATCAGAATACTTTTCATCTTTACTCCTTTTTGGATTTTACTATTTCAACCAAAATTAACGAATCATGAGCAATGAGGCCTCAACATTTGAAGCATTTAAGCTAAATCGACAGCTATTAAATGCCGTGGCGGATGCCGGCTATGTTCATCCTACACCTATTCAGGAAAAAGCAATTCCTCTGGCTCTTGCAGGACATGATGTTTTGGGAATTGCTCAAACAGGGACGGGAAAGACAGCTGCCTACGTGTTGCCGGTTCTCATGAAGGTAAAATATGCACAAGGCGATCATGCCAGAGCGGTGATTTTGGCTCCAACGCGTGAGTTGGTCATGCAGATCGAAGAAGTGGTGGTTCAAATGTCCGCAAATACTGACTTGAGAATGGTTGCGCTTTATGGAGGTTTGGGGCCAAAAACTCAGATTGAAACAATCGAAAAAGGTGTTGATATCATCGTTTCTACTCCTGGAAGATTCTTGGATATCTATAGAAAAGGGAAAATCCTGACCAAGGAAATCAAAACCATGGTTTTGGACGAAGCTGACAAAATGATGGACATGGGCTTTATGCCCCAAATCCGATCGATTTTGGAAATCATTCCTAGGAAAAGACAGAACCTACTTTTTTCTGCGACTTTCGGTGAGCGCATTGACAGATTCGCGGCTGAGTTTTTAGAATTCCCCGAAAGAGTAGAAGTTACTCCTCAGGCTACCACGGCAGAGACTATTGGTCAAGTGAAGTATTTGGTGCCAAATATTAAAACGAAGTTGAGTTTGCTTGCTCACCTCTTTAAAAATGAGGAAATCAATAGAGCAATCATTTTTACCAGATCAAGAAGAAATGCAGAAGAGGTTTTTGCCTTCTTGAGCCATAGAAGTTATGGTGAAGTTCGAGTGATCCATGCAAATAAAGGACAGAATACAAGAATAAATTCTATTGAGGATTTTAAAGGCGGAGATGTGCGGATCTTGGTGGCAACGGATGTTGCTTCGAGAGGCTTGGATGTGACCATGGTTTCTCACGTGGTGAATTTTGATGTGCCTCTGATTTATGAGGATTATGTGCACCGAATCGGTAGAACAGGTCGTGCTACCAACGAAGGAAAAGCAATCAGTTTTGTGAATCCTGCAGAGGAATATCATTTCGAAAAAATCGAGGAAATCATTCGACTGAAAGTAGAAGAGGCGGAAATCCCATCTGAAGTTGATATTACCCCAACTCCTTTTGAGGAAAAACAAGCTTATGCCCGAGAGCTTGATCGATTACTGCAAAGAGATAATCCTGATTATAAGGGAGCATTTCATGAGAAGAAAGAGCATAAGAAGCCAAATCCACACCTAGAAGCTCAAGAAAAAGAGAAAAAGCGCGGCAATAAAAACTCCAAAGCTAAGACCAACAGAAATCAGCTGAAGACCAAGCATCAGAAGAATAAAGGAAAATAGGTGTACCTGCCTAAGGTTAATTTTCGCTAAAACTAATCTCCATCTGCTTGAAGTTTTATTCACAATGATAAAATTTGAGATGTGAGATTAGTTTTATTTTTTGTGTTTGTCAGTGCCTCTCTTCAGGCCCAATCTTTTTTGGTTCCATACAACCACCTATTACCCGATTCAAGAAAAATCGAAATTCAAGTTGAGTTCTTAAATCAGTTTGACGCAGAAAAGGAAACTGTGTTTCTATTAGAGGATGCTTTCGATGGCCTTTATTTGCCTTTTTATGAATTGCTGGATTTTCCTAAGTCCAGCAATTTTGTTTTGATCAAGGGAAGGAAGGATAATGAGGAGCTAAAAAGAGGTGTGATGATGACTGGGAGTCTTGATTATCATTTAGCCTACACTCTTTACGATCAAGATCAAGTAGCTCTTGATATAGAAGTAATTAGGCAGGAATTGCTTGGGGATGGGCAAGTGATTTTGTTTGGATATTCCTCGGCTGCAATGGTTTTGCAGCATTATTTATCCTTATATCCTCAGCATGTAAGCAGAATGATCAGTGTCAACCCCTTGGTTTTTGACATTCAAAAGAATTTGAGTTTTCCTTCCTCAGTATTAGTGTTTCCTGATTTGAATTTTAGTGATGAGCAGCAGGTTGATTTTAGTTTCTATGCAAATTATGACAAAGAGAATCTTAGCGCAAAGTCCTTATCCAAAGAGAATCTGAAAGAATTTCTGACTTTTCAGGATGTATTGACGGGATTAGCCAATGTGCAGGATATTCAAAACAACATCCCGTTAGTGGTGCGGTTGTTTGAGCATGCGATTGCACTCTCAGGATTTCAAGATTCTCTGAATAAGAGCAATCTGAGTTTAGAAGTGATGAAAAAAATGAGTAGCCCCCTCTGGAGCTCCTTTCAAAGTAGCAACTTTGATTTCTATGGAACCAACTACGATCGGTTACTGGAATTTGAGGGGAAAATGATTGTAATCGGAGGAGCTTTTGATCAATTGATTTACTCCAAATCTTACGATGTACTCGCAGAATATTATGATAACTGCACCTTGCTGTTGATCAACGATGGTCATGGACTACAGCAAGCACTTAAGCTTACTTCTTTCAAGGAATTAATAAACTCATTTATTACTAATGATACTTCGGGAAAGGTAGCCGCCTATAAGAAGTTGTCTGAGGAGAAATTTATTTTCGAAAAATACCACGAGGGCTCATTTAAAATTCCGCCTCTTTTTTGATTCAAAGTTGAGTAGTAAGATAAAACCCGATCCATGACGAATCGGGTTTTTTCTAATGTCTTGATACTTATGTGTCTTGATACTTATGTCTAAAGACTCTCTACTTATTCTTTTCCATATAATCCACAACGAAATAACTCAAGGTTCGCATTCCCAATACAAAACCTCCTTCGTCAATATAGAATCCAGGGGTGTGATGTGAAGGTGTTGTCAGAGGATCACCGCCTTTTTTCATTCCTCCTAGAAAGATGAATACCCCCGGTTTTTCCCGTTGGAAAAAGCTGAAATCCTCAGCTCCGGTCACAGGGTTCAGATAAATCAAGTTTTCTGCTCCTGCAGCCGCTTCCAATGATGGAAGCATTTCCTTTGTCAAATCAGGGTGGTTCACTGTAGAAGGATATAGTTTCTCAAGCTTCAGGTCAACGGTTGCTCCTGCGCTTTCAGCAATATTTAATACAATCTCATTAATCCGCTTATGAACAAGGGTTTGCTGCTCATCTCCAAACGTCCTAACTGTTCCTATCAATTTGACTTCTTCCGGAATGATGTTGTGACGTATCCCGCCGTGAATTGCTCCGATGGTGACCACTGCTGGGTTTTGCGTGACATTTACACTTCTGGAAAGAATAGTTTGCAGTCCCATGATGATCTGGGAACTTGTTACGATTGGATCTACGCTGGACCAAGGATAAGCTCCATGTGCCTGAACACCTTTGACGGTGATTTCCAGATTGTCCACTGCTGCCATGATCGGACCAGAACGATAGCCAATCTTTCCGACTTCAGTCTGAGAATTGATATGCAAACCGAAAACCGCGTCCACATCGTCCATCACGCCTTCTTTAACCATCAGTTCTGCTCCAGCCATTTCTGCGTCAAAAACGCCCTCTTCAGCCGGCTGGAATAGGAATTTAACGTTGCCTTGCAAATCATCTTTCATGCTGGCAAGTACTTCTGCCACACCCATCAAAATAGCGACATGTGAGTCGTGACCACAGGCATGCATGACGCCGGTTTCCTGTCCATTGTAGGTTGCGGTATTCACAGATTTGAAGGGTAAATCATTACGTTCGGTTACGGGGAGCGCATCCATATCTGCTCGTAGTGCTACCGTCGGGCCAGGCTTTCCGCCTTTCAAGACTCCAACAACTCCAGTTACGGCTACATTTTCCGTGACTTCAATTCCAAGCGAACGAAGATGATCAGCAATTTTCTTAGCTGTTCTCGTTTCTTGGTTTCCCAGTTCCGGATACATGTGGATATCCCTTCTCCATTCAATCACTTTGGCTTCGATGGAATTTGCCTTACTGTCTATTGCGGGTCGGAGCTCAGTTTGAGCCAAAAGCGTTCCTGTACCCATTAACATTGGAACTAGGATTAGAGGGAGTAAATGTTTTTTCATGGTCGTGGTTTGCGTTGTTAGTATTCAAATTTAGAAAAATGTGCTTATGCTCAAGCTTTTTGGAGTAAGTTGGTTGAAATCTCTTATTTGTTAGAACTATTTTTTCTGAAATACTTTTGTACTAGAAATCATTTGAAATCGAGCACGTCGATAACGACACATACTGGCGTGTATATAAACGCTGCGCGATTCCATGTGACTATTTAAAACAAATTAATATGTATATCCGCAATTGCACCAAAAAAAGGCGAAAAGCGACTTAAAGTATGGCAAATACTTGTATTGCTGGTACTTCGGTCACCCGTCATCGGTCTTCCAGCCTGATAAGCAAAGAAAAAGAGGTAACTGGCATCATTACGGATAATCATACAAATTAAAAACACATGAAATACAATCTATGCAACTCAATAATCAAATCGCGGTAGTCACCGGCGTGAGCAAGGGAATAGGACTGGAAGTAGTCAAATTGTTAATTGAAAAAGGAACTGTAGTCGCTGGCTGGGGGAGAAATGCTCCGGACTTTCAGCATGAAAACTTCCATTTTTTCAACTGTGATGTAGCAAAAGAAGAGTCTGTAGAGCATGCGTTTCAAGCTACAACTCGAAAACTAGGAAGCGATATCAGAATTTTGATAAACAACGCTGGATTTGGGGTCGCTGGGGATACGGAAACTTTCTCCTCAGATGACTGGAAGGCAATGTTTGATACGAATGTCCATGGGATTTTCTACACCACCAAGCGCTTGATCCCAGGCATGAAAGCTGCAGATGAAGGACATATTTTGAATGTGGCTTCTATTGCTGGCTTAAATGGTGTGAATAAATTTGCAGGCTACGTTGGTACTAAGCATGCAGTACGCGGAATTTCACACTCACTTTACATGGAACTGAGGGATTTCGGGATCAAGGTTTCTACAATTTTTCCGGGTTCCATTCAAACCAATTTCTTTGATGACATAGAAGGTGCTAGTGCCAATGAGAACATGATGAGACCCATCGACGTCGCGACTACTATGGTGCAAACGTTAGAAACTCACCCCAATTATTTCGTGGCTGATGTAGAATGCAGGCCTTTGAGGCCAAAAGGAAAGAAATAGCACAGTACATTTAATTCAACTCTAAACACCGATGGATAATTTGATAGATACACATCGGTGTTTCTTGGAGATATACTTTCGTTTTCTAAACCAGAAAATGGCCATTTGCCATGTTTTAAAATTGTTTTCAGCGAGTTATGTGTTTATTTTGAAAGATATCTTTTGAGCTATGAAAAAAACTAATTTGATTATTCTGATTACCGTGCTTATTGGTGGCGCGGCATATTTTGGGTATTTAACTCAGATAGGTACGCCTGCTGAAGCCGCTATAACTCTTACCGCTCCAAGCGAATTGCCAAACTTTACCTTGAATAATATCAATGGAAAGGCAACATCTATTCATGCTGCGGCAGGTGATAAGCCTACCCTATTCATTTATTACAATTCCACCTGTCACCTATGTCAAGAGGAGCTTGGTGAGATTTCCAAAAGAATTGAGGAGTTTGAGGACTACAATATCATCCTCACCACGGTTCAGCCAATGGAGGAAATGATTGACTTTGCAAATGGCCTAGGAATTAAAGACAAAAACAACGTTCATTTTTTGCTTGATTCTGAGATGAAAGTAGCGAGTTACTATCAAGTAAGAAGTGTGCCTTCTATTTATGTTTATGATGGTAAAAAGCAGCTAGTGGCAGAATATGTAGGAATCACCAAGATTGAGCTTTTGCTGGAGAAGCTTGGTGCGGATTAATGCAGGAAATAGTTTTTGGAAGGGGTTAGAAACCATTTCCAAGCTGGTGTCACAGTGATCTCTTCGAATTGATCTTCTTGGTTGTAAGTGATGATATAGCCAGAGCTAAGTTCGGTTTCTTTCATTGCCTCCTTTAGTCCCTGTAACTCTCTTTGTAGGTTATCAGGGGTTAATTCCCAACAGACTTGTACTGCGCCGATTACTTCTTCATTCCATTTGACTAGAAAATCACATTCCGAATTTTTAGCTTTAAAGTAATGGATCGTTTGGAATGATCGACGCAGATGTAGATACACAAAATTTTCCAGTCTTCGTCCTAAATCTTTACTGAAAGAAAGTGAATTTGCCGATGCCAATGCGGGATCTACGCAATAGGCTTTTTTGGGATTGGCCAATTGCTTGCGGATTGATGGCGAATACATGGGTATTAAGTCAAACAGATAGCTTTCCTCCAGGTAGTCGCAATAATCTATCACTGTTCGGACTGATTTTATTTCCAGAAGTTGGGCCATTCGGGAATAGCTGAACTCCTTCCCTATGTTAGACGAAAGGAAGACTCCCAGTCTGATCAACTGGGTTTCGTTGCTTATATTTCTTCTCACAGCCACATCTCGAGTCAATATGTCTCGAAGAAGTGTCCTTAAATATTCCTGATCTTGATTTTGTAAATATTCTGGAAATCCTCCTAGTTGAAAATAGGACTCGAAACTCGCTTCTTCTGGAGCTAAGCCTTTGAAACTTAAAAACTCTGTATAGCTAAAAGGGAATAATTCTATCTGCTTATACCGCCCGGTTAGTCTGGTGCCAAGTTCCCGACTAAGCATGCTGGCATTGGAACCTGTGATGTAAAGCGCTTGCCCTCTTTCGTGTAAGGAACGAGCAAAAACCTCCCAACCCTCTACCCATTGGAGCTCATCTAACAGGATGGCGGTTTTGCCAAATTCATCTCTCAGCTCCTCTAGCTTAGAGAGGTCTGTGGGTTCAAAGTTTACTAATCTTGGATCTTCGAAATTCAGGTAAAGTCCACGTTGCTTTTCAGAGAAGCTATTTCTTATCAAAATACTTTTTCCACAGCGCCTTACTCCACTTACTATCAAGATCTGATTAGAGTAGGTGGGCAAGTTTTCCTCTCTTGCTATAAGTGATTTTTGAAGAAAATTCTCATTTTGATCTAAGATTATTTCTCCCAATATCTGCTTTTGTATCATATAATATCCTGTAAATCAATACAAATATAAAAGCTTGTATTTATAATACAAGATATCATGTATTGTAAATACAAGCTTTTTAATGTAAAATACAATCCAAATCCAAAGCTATCTCAGGATCAATTCTCTTCTATCGAGCTTCTACTCATGAAAACTCTATTTTTTCCTTACTTTTGACTGACTAAAAAAGCTACATGTCACTAGAAGTATCCCAGCTCACCAAACTTTATGGAACCCAAAAAGCACTCGATGAAGTGTCGTTTTCGGCAACGCCGGGAAGGATACTTGGGTTTTTGGGGCCAAATGGAGCGGGGAAATCAACTACCATGAAGGTGATTACCGGGTACATTTCTGCCAATTCCGGTGAAGTAACGGTGATGGGAAAGGATGCGATCAATTCCCCAAAGGAAGTGAGTAAGCTTATTGGCTACCTTCCTGAGCATAATCCGCTTTACCTTGACATGTACGTGCGGGAATTTCTGGAATTTTCAGGAGGCTTATACGGGATGACTGGGCAAGCATTGAAGTCCGGAGCCAAGGAAATGCTACACCGTACAGGACTCGAACCAGAGCAGCACAAGAAAATCGGTCAACTATCCAAAGGTTATAGGCAGCGGGTAGGTCTAGCGAGAGCCTTGATCCATGATCCCCAAGTGATCATTTTGGACGAGCCAACTACTGGACTTGACCCAAATCAATTGGTAGAAATCAGAAGTCTGATTCAAGAAGTGGCAAAGGATAAGACCCTTATTCTTTCTACTCATATTATGCAGGAAGTTGAAGCTATCTGCCATGATGTAGTCATTATAAACAAAGGAAAAATTCTAGCTTCTGAATCCCTGGCAAATCTAAAATCCAATTCAGCCGAGACTATTCTTGTGTTGGAAACGGAAGAAGAATTGGAGCTGGAGTGGTTTGAATCCATGGGTAAAATTGATTTTGGCGCAAAAGGGAAAAGCGAGGTACTTATTTCCACAACCGATCCGACATTTGCCAGAAAAGCAATAATGAATATTGTCAACGAGCGTTCATTAAATCTGATTAGCCTCAATCAAAGCAAGAAAAATCTGGAATTAATTTTTAGAGAAATCACTAAATGAGAAGCCTTTTCATAAAAGAATTCAATTCATTTTTTGGTAGCCTTTTGGGTTATTTAGTGCTTGTGTTATTCTTAATTGCATTAGGCTTGATCGTTTGGGTTTTTCCAGAAACAAGTGTTTTGGAATATGGCTATGCAGATCTTGAAGCACTTTTCACATACACACCATACGTATTTACATTTCTAGTTCCTGCACTTTCTATGCGGGCTATTGCCGATGAGCGCAAAACTGGAACTTGGGAGCTATTGAGGACCTCACCACTTTCTTTGGTGCAGATTATTCTAGCCAAATACTTTGCCTTGCTTTGTCTGGTTCTTGTCGCACTATTACCCACTTTATTTTATTTCTATAGTATCGTTCAGCTTGGAGACCCGGTAGGAAACCTGGATCAGGCAGGCTTTTTCGGGTCTTGGATAGGATTGATTATGATCGGAGCAGTATTCGCTGCTGTGGGTCTATTTGCGAGTTCGCTTACTTCCCAGCAGGTAGTTGCGTTCGTCTTGGGCGTGTTTTTATGCTTTGTCCTGTACTTTGGATTCTCAGCGTTGGCAGATATGCAGCTGGGAGATATTTCTTATTGGGCAGATGATCTGAGTTTGAGTTTTCACTACATCAATTTGAGTAGAGGAGTGATTGAATCTACCGATCTATTCTTTTTGTTTGGGATGATCTGGTTGTTTTTGGGTGGGGCAGTATTGGTTTTGAGAAATAAATGAAAAATACCGCCTTACATATCGCTAAGCCATGGTTGATTCTTTTCGGAGGGATTTTGCTATTTGTTTTATTGGCTCAATTCCTGAATTTCAGGATTGACCTGACTGAGGAAAAACGCTATTCTCTTCATCCGGCTACAGAAGAAGTACTTTCAGGAATTACTGAACCTCTTCATGTGGATATTCTTTTGGTAGGTGAAAATCTGCAAGGTGGTATGAGGAGATTGCAGAAATCCATCGAAGAAACAGTTAGGACTTTCAATGCTTATAGTCCTGAAAAAATCACTTTTTCATACTTTGATCCTCGGAGTATTGAAGCGGACAAGCAAAAGGAGTTTATACTTTCTCTGACTGAATATGGCATCAACCCAACGAACCTTTCTGTCAAGCAAGCTACTGGTTTGCAGACGCAATTGATTTTTCCGGGTATTCTTGTCAGTAATGCAGAGTATGAAACTGGAGCTTTGATTCTCAAAGGAGAGCGGGGAATGAGTCCTGATCAAACTCTCAATCAATCCATCGAGAATTTGGAATTCGAGCTGAGCAACGCCATTCGAAAGCTGATTTCTCCCGAATCCTCCTCGATTGCCATGATCATGGGTCATGGGGAAATGAGTACCGATGAAGGTTATGGAATGGTTGAAGCGCTGGATGGGGATTTTGAATTATTCAAAGTGCCACTTGAGCAGGCCAATACCCCAGCTGATTTGGTTGGCTTTAAGATGATTTTTATCCAAGGACCAAAAGAAACATACACCGAACGAGAGATTTACTTGTTAGATCAATACGTGATGGGTGGAGGCAATCTGGTTGTTTTGCTAGATGGTGTGGCGGTTGATATTGAAAATGCGGGAGGAGAAGGCACATTGGCCATGCCTTTAGATATGGGGTTGGACAAGCTTCTTTTCCGCTATGGTATCCGTGTAAATAAGGATTTGATACAGGATTTGAGTTTTGGATACATTCCTGTGATGGGAGGGAATTTTGGAGATCAGCAACAAATGGTTTCCTTGCCTTGGCCATTTTATATCCTAGCTGGACGAATGCAAGAGCATGCGATCACTAAGGGATTGGATGTGGTTGAATTTCGATTTGCAAGTAGTCTGGATACAGTGAAAGCAGATGGAGTGATCAAAACTCCGCTGATCTTTAGCTCTGATCTGTCTAGGGTCTTGGCGGCGCCAGTGCGTGTAGCTTTTGAGGATATGGAGCAAGAGCCAGATGTGAAGCAGTTTGGCATAAAGAATCTACCACTAGCTTATTTGCTGGAAGGGGAATTTACCTCTCTATATAAAAACCGATTTTTGCCAGATGGCTTCGCAAAAGAAGACTTTAAAGAAAGTGGGAATGGAAAAGTGGTAGTGATCGGAGATGGAGATGTCTTTCAGGCATTGACCAATCTTCAGGATGGTTCACCATTGGCGTTGGGAGAAGATCCATATAGCCAAACAACTTTTGCAAATAAGCTTTTTCTTAAAAACTTGGCCCAATACCTTGCTGATCCGGACGGAATCATTGCTTCCCGTACCCGTACATTTCAGATTCGTCCTTTGAATAAGGCTAAAATTGCGCAGGAAAAGACATTTTGGCAAGGATTGAACGTGCTAGCTCCGGTAGTTGTATTGTCGATTTTTGGAGGATTTGTCTGGTGGATTCGAAAGAATAAATTCAGCCGCAGAGTAAACTAGGAAAGAAAAACAGGTTCTATACCATTAATTTTTCAGAGAATCATTTATACGACGGTTCGAATTAGAATTTATTTATAAATTTACCCCCATTCAAAAGTAAAAATTAATTAAGCCCTACGATATGAAATTTATTGTTTCCTCTTCTGCATTATTAAAGCAGCTTTCGGCTATCAACGGTGTGGTAACAACCAATCCTGTTGTGCCAATTTTGGAAAATTTTCTTTTTGAGATCAAAGAGAGTCAATTGACCATTACTGCATCTGATTTGCAGACTTCTATGATTACCGAGATCAGCGTGGAGGCCAAAGAAGATGGAAATATCGCTGTGCCTGCAAAGATTTTGATAGAAACGTTGAAGAATCTTCCTGAGCAGCCGGTGACTTTCAGCATTGATCACGATACTTACGCGGTAGAAATCAGTTCTGACAATGGGCGATATAGATTGGCTGGTGAGAATGCAACGGATTTTCCAAAAATCCCTACAGTAAGCAACGCCACTTCAGTAGATATGTCCACTGAGGTGCTTTCCTCTGCTGTTTCCAATACAATCTTCGCAACTAGCTCTGACGAGCTTCGTCCTGCGATGACGGGTGTTTACATCAATCTAAGCCCTACGAATACAACTTTCGTAGCAACTGACGGACATAGACTAGTAAGATATAGAAGAGTTGATATCGCTTCTCAGGAAGCAGCTACTTTGATCATTCCACGTAAAGCTTTGAACTTGCTAAAGTCCACTTTGCCATCTGAAAATCTTCCGGTGACTGTAGAATTCAATCAGTCAAACGCCTATTTCAACTTCAATAACATCAAGATGATTTGTCGTCTGATCGACGAGCGTTTCCCTGATTACGAAAACGTAATCCCGGCGGAAAACCCGAACGTGATGACTATTGATCGTTCTGAATTGTTGAGCTCATTGAGAAGAATCGCGATCTATGCTAATAAAACTACGCATCAGGTGAGATTGAAATTGACTGGTAGTGAATTGATGATTTCTGCAGAAGATCTTGATTTCTCAAACGAAGCAAATGAAAGACTTTCTTGCGAACACGATGGTGAGGATATCGAAATCGGATTCAATGCAAAATTCCTGGTGGAAATGTTGAATAACCTTTCGTGCAAGGAAGTGAGCTTGAAGTTCTCAGCTCCTAACCGTGCAGGTTTGATCCTTCCAGCCGAGCAAGACGAAAACGAAGACATCCTGATGCTGGTAATGCCGGTGATGTTGAATAACTACGTATAATAACCACAGACCATAAAACGGAAAGCCCGGAGTTTACTTCGGGCTTTTTTTCTGTCCTTTGAGGTGTCATTCCGACTACAAAGTAGGAGGAATCTCCTCGAAGGTCTTGATTGTTTGAACCGCAAAGTATATGGAGTCCCGATGACTATCGGGATCGCAGAGAGTAAAAATGCGATTCAACAATGAATTATGACGCGTCTTGAGAATTTCTTCAGACGATTAAAGTCATTAAAAACTTTTTTTCGCTGCGTCGCCGCGCCGCTGCGAGAGTAAAACTCACTTTTTCTTCGCATCCCGCAACGACTTCAGATACAACCCTTCCACTCGCTCTCTAGCCCAGGGTGTTTTACGTAGGAACTTCAAGCTAGAATTGACCGAAGGATCATGCGTGAAGCATCGAATAGTTATTCGCTGGCCAAGCTCTTCCCATCCATAGAATTCTACTAGATGCTCGACCATGTCTGCAAGCTT
Source organism: Algoriphagus locisalis (assembly GCF_900116615.1). Taxonomy (GTDB): domain Bacteria; phylum Bacteroidota; class Bacteroidia; order Cytophagales; family Cyclobacteriaceae; genus Algoriphagus; species Algoriphagus locisalis. The sequence goes on along the minus strand of NZ_FPBF01000002.1, from coordinate 257,473 downwards.
TACTCCGTGAAGTGGGTTGTTGGGTTGAGTTTCCAATGAAGAATTTAAAATAGATGAGTTTAAAATTAGGAATTCTTTAAGGATAGCCTATCATTTTCTTTCTATAAAATCCCACAAATTCCCATACAAATCCTTAAAAACTGATACAGTCCCAAAAGCTTCCTCGGAAGGCTCACGAATGAATTCCACGCCTTTTGCAGTGTAGTTATGATAGTCCCGGTAGAAATTGTCAGTATATAAGAAAAGGAAAACTCTTCCTCCAGATTGAAAGCCAATTTGATTTCTCTGGAGCTCATCGGTTGCTTTTGCCAACAGCAACTGGCATGTAGATCCAGTAGGTGCTACCCGTACCCAACGTTTGATGTCACTGATGTGCGTGTCCTCAATTAATTCAAAGCCTAAAACGTTCGTGTAGTATTCAATCGCCTCATCATAATCTCTTACCAAAATCGCGATTTGTCCCAGTTGTTGTTTCATTGATGCAAGTAGGGGAAAGCAAAAGGAATTTGAAAATTGAGATGTGGATTCATGAAGTTTTTTCTGCTGAGGATTTTATGTCTTCTTCTATGAAAATGGCCTTCTTCTGTTCAGGATTTGTAATTCGTAGGATTAGGAAGAAAGGTGTATGTTGAAGATTACAATTCTTTTGATTGAATGTCAAGGTTACATCCAAGTTAAATAAAGAGTTTCGAAGAGCAGGTTCTTTTAAAGGGGAATTTATTGTACAGGAATTATATACAAAGAATCTTTCGCGACTTCATAGATCATTGTTCCTGTGCTTACAATCCCAAAATCCAGCGCTTTCATTTGTTTGTCTAACAAAAAATTAGGTTTATCCTTCAATTGGGATAAATCACTATGAAATCTGGAAACGTAGATGTGCAGGATTTTTGGGTCATCAATATGTGCAGTGATATAAGCCTTTCCTTCTCTGATGCAAGAGCCGCAGCCATCATTAGGGACGAAGATTAATTGATTGTAATCCTCTAAGGACAAATCATAAAACTCCGCAAACTTCAGGATAGACTCTTCCCGCTGGGTACTGGTGCAGGCGATCAGCAGACTAATTAGAAAAATCAAAGGTGTGGATAACGAGTTGATCTTCTTTGGAGTCGGGATGGTCGGGATGATTGCCAAATAGGTGAAGACCTTTTTCGGAGACAAAATACTGATGTGGGATATAGTCATACTCGGGTAATTCAAATTCATATTTCAAGTCAAAGCTCTCATCATAGACACTGAGAATAAAATGGGAGGGTGTTCCTACAAATTTCATGGAAGATACCCCTTCGGGTACGCCGGTACCCGGCCAAGTCATGCGATAAAGCAGGTTTTTATAAGGGTCAACTAGGATTCCTAGATTTTGCGGCTCGGATAGGTATTCTGACATATTTTGCTCCAAAGATTGATTTACTTTAGCATCATTTAAGAAATAATTATTAGTAAAATCTGGAATTATATTAGTCTTTAAATGAAATGATTTGGAGGCATTACTATTTAAGTTGATTAAATCCAATCGATTGGAATAACAAGGGAAAATATAAATTTCTTTCGCTTTACTACTAAATAATATTTCAGGTATATTAAAATCTTCTCCAAAATTGGATTTAGAAAGTCTATAGGGCGTTTCTTCAATCGTGTAATTATTCAAATTCAGCATTACGAATGGATTAAACTTTTTTAACCCCTCAGCAATTTCATAGGGATATCTGAAATAAATACTTTGTGGAAGAATTAATTGATTGTTCCAGAAATGAAAAGTTGAGGTGTAGCGTGTAATGGATTTGGTATCTGAATAGTCAGGACTAAAATCACTCAGATTAATCCGGTTCACTTTATCTGTCTCCAAATCGTAAATAGCTATCCGCCTTCCTGGAGCAGGAAACGCTATTTTATTTTGATCGAATACATAAAACCCAACAATATTTCCCACACCCTGTGGCCCCTCTTCATCATATCGTAGAAATTCTGATACCTGCCTGTTGGATAGGATGATTTTGGATATGGTGCTTCGGTTTTTATTATGCCAAAACAAATCCCCATCCACATATTGAAGTGTCATGGTATAAGGGTCAACTTCAGGTCCTATGGGGATAGTAAGCTCTTCTACATGAAAATCCATAAGCGACTTTTCAGCACTTTCTTTAGATGGGGAGCATGAATAAATAAGAGAAAAGAGTATTGCTAGAGTAAGATTTAGAAACGCTGATTTCATAGCAGAAAAAATCCGGCATGCAATAACATGCCGGAAATGGAGTTAAGGGTTGACAATTGGTCCGTCACAATTCGGTGGATACGTTGCACAATACCCATGGACAGTGAAAGTTTCTTGGCATGACATTGTTTGGGGGTTCCATGAACATAAACTTGGATCACCTCCTCCTCCTACCGAGCCTTGGGCTAGGGATACCGAGCTTAGCGGCAAGCTAAGCATGCAAATAAGAGCAATTGCTCCAAAAACGGATTGAATTAGATTCTTCTTTCATAAGTAAGAATGTTTAGTGTTTAAAGATGGAAATAGCTATTATCTAATTTCAACTAAATCAACGTTGATTACATTAAACGTTTTTTTTGATGATTAGTGGTAGAATTTAGGTTTAAACGAATATTTTGATTAGTTGTTTTTTAGTCAGAAAAATCGCGATTTGTCCCAGTTGTTGTTTCATTGATGCAAGTAGGGGAAAGCAAAAGGAATTTGAAACCCTCGATCCAAATTCAGGAAGTTTTTTCTGCTGAGGATTCTATGTCTTCTACGACAAAAATCGCATTGTTATTCAAGTCGTACAGACCAAATTCATGCGTACCCCAGGCTGTATTTCTAAGAAGTTTATTGCAATTCAGTACCCCTTTGATCACAAGAGACTCAAAATAAGGTTCTATGTTTTTGACAAAAATACGGACAACAGATCCTCCAAGAAGTGGGTCATCAGGTGTATCGGCATGCCATTGTAAATGCAACTCAATCCCTTCCAGTCGCATGCCAGCGTACATATGATCCCCAAAGGTTTTCACAAACCCAAAGTTTAGTGAATACCAATCTAGATCCCGTGCAATATTCTGGGAAGGAAGTACCGGGATAGTGCATATAAAATCAGTTTTCATAAGCTGTATAAGTTGCATTATTTCTAGTGTTACTTGAAGTTACCAAAGCTGGGTTTCATTCCAAAGAACTTGGGTATTAATGGCTGAAATGTAAAATGTTCTATGGAGTGAGTGGGAGAGCATGATCATAAGGTTTTAATTTCTAGGGTAAATGGGATATCTTGAATTCCTTAAACCCACTGACCTATGAAGCATATACTTTCCATTTGCCTTCTTTCATTTTTATTTTTTTCCTGTCAAAAGGAGATAAAAGCTCCTGAGGAAATAAACTACCCGGAGCGCCCCAATATTCTTTGGATTGTAAATGAGGATATGTCCCCAGGGCACTTAGGAGTGTATGGAGGCACTGGTGGGGAAACACCCGTTTTGGATTCTTTGGCCAAGTCTGGAGTGATTTTTACCAATGCTTTTTCTACTGCAGGTGTGTGTGCTCCAAGTCGTGCAGCGCTTATCACAGGCGCATATCAGACTTCAATTGGAGCGATGCATATGAGGACTCTTTCCTTTTCCGCAGCAGGCGGTGACAATTATCCCCCAGGTCATAAATCTTATTCTACGGTGCTTCCTGAAGGAATGCGCACCTATCCTGAGTACCTGCGCATGGCTGGCTATTATACCAGCAACAATGTAAAAGAGGATTTTCAGTTTGAAGCTCCGGGTACCATGTGGGATGAGAGTAGTAATAAAGCGCATTGGAGAAACCGAAAAGATCCAAATCAGCCATTTTTCTCGATTTTCAATTTTACTACTACTCATGAGTCCCAAGTCTGGGCACGAGAAAATGAAGAGTTGTTGGTGGATCCGGCTGATGTGACAGTGCCTCCGGTGTATCCTGATGACTCGATTACGCGAAGAACTTTAGCTCGGTTTATTACCAATGTGATGCGTTTTGATGCGCAGGTCGGAGAACTTTTGCAGCAGTTGAAAGAAGATGGATTGTATGAGAATACCATCATTTTTTATTATTCAGATCATGGAGATGGCATGCCTTATTACAAGAGAGAGTTATACGATAGGGGATTGCGGGTTCCGCTTTTTGTGAAAGCTCCCTTTATCAAAGCTGGAACAGTAGATGATCAGTTGGTGAGTTTTGTGGATTTTGGCCCGACAGTACTTTCTTTGGCAGGAGTTAAAATACCTGATACTATGCAGGGTCAGGCTTTCATGGGAAACCAAAAGTCAGAACCTCGGAAGTATATCTATGCGGCGCGGGATAGAATGGATTCGGAAGTGGATCGAGTACGGGCAGTGAGTGATGGGCGATTTAAATACATTAAAAACTATATGCCTGAGAAGCCAAACTATCAAAACATTCGCTATAGGCTGAGCAACCCGCTGATGGTTCATTTATTGGAGCTTCATGAGGAAGGAAAGTTGGATGAAAATCAAGAGCGATGGTTTGATGAGACCAAGCCTGAAGAAGAACTATATGATACCCAAACTGATGCTTATGAATTCAATAACCTAGCAAAAAATCCAGACTATGCAGATAAGCTTACCGAGCTGCGTAATGCCCATTTAAAATGGATAGAAGATTATGGAGATATGGGAGCGATGCCTGAAATGGAAATGGTAAGTCAGTGGTGGAATGGAGCTGATGAAGCACCAACCACTGAACCGGTTGAAGTGAATTTTGAGGATGGTAAGGTTTCTCTTTCTTCTGCTACCAAGGGAGCATCTCTAGGTTTTAAGAAAAGTGCAAAGGATTCCTGGTCAGTTTATCAGGTTCCATTTGAGATGAATGAAGGGGATTCACTTTATGTGCTCGCACATCGAATAGGTTACAAGCCAAGTGAAGAAGCGATGGTTTTGAAATGATGGGTTAAACGTACTTGGCTCTAATGCTTTGTTCTAATCAGCACAGGGAATCCCGTCTTTTGCAAATTTTCGAGTTCTATCAGGGTAATAAAAAAAGCCGTTTGCTTGATACAAACGGCTTGAGTTATGTTTTCTATGTGGATTAATTAACTGAGATATTGGAAAACCAAATAAACCGGTTTCCATCCGCACCCATGTGGTCTTTAGCAAGGGTAATCGGGCCAAATTTCTCTTCGTTTTCCCAAGTCCAGGTTCTTCCTTCTGCACCGTTGCCTCTTCTAAAAGTCCACTCTAAAATTTTGTGATTTTCATCTAAATACAAATCATAGGCATCTCCTGGTGTGTATCCCATTCCTGGAGTCTCTGCTTCGCCAGACCCATAGATTATCGTTAGTTTGGTAGAATTATCGCCTTTGATTGGTGTAGGTACATTTTCCTCAGTTTCGTAGGTATATCCCGTGTCCCAAGCCAATTGGAATGGCATCATGAACCAATATTTGTCATTCACAAATCCAGCATCTTTGTCCGGTAACGGTTCTGCATCAAGGCTGTATGTAAATGTGGTGTCCGTACCTGAGTAATAAACGGTGTTATCTTTGATATTCCATTTCCAGTCGCGTGATAAAACATTCAAAGAGTCCCGCTGCACATTCCAAGTGTAGGCGATGGAATTCACCTCGTCAAACTTGTCAAAACCATAGGCCATTGCCACTTTCATAGGCAAGGTATCTGGTGTGGTTTCTTTGGGTTGGCAAGCTTGTAATGCCCAAACTAGCAGTAGTATAAATGTTAGGTTTTTCATGGCAATGGTTTTTTGATAAAGTTAACAGACTTAAGATTCAGAATGTTTTTTCAACCATTTTTTATATTTACGCTGCTCAAGTAGCTGATAAAGAGGTCTTATAAATCTCAGAAACCGGTTTGCTACCAACATGCTGAGGAAAAGTGGGGAAGGAAAAATTCTCTTTCTCCCTTTTGCCACCCCACGAAGAATTGAGGTTGCCACCCAGCTAGGACTTTGCATGGGCCAAGCTTTTGGAATGTCCTTTCCTGCTGTTTCAAAAAACTTCGTTTTCGTCGCTATCGGAAAAACCAAGATAAGCCAGTCGCCACTTTTCTCAGCCCAAACTGTCCTAGCCCACTGAAGTAATGCCGACTTGGAAGCGGCGTACAAACTGTAGCCAGGAATGGTCCAAAAGGACATCGCTGAGGCTGTAATGACCAGGCGGAAAATAGCCTTGGGGAAAAGCTCGCGAAGCGCTAAGCCAATTTGTATTGGGCTATGGACGTTTAATTGGAAGAGCTGATCTGCTTCTTTCCAATTCTGGTTTTCCGCTGGTCCAAACTCCGCTTTTCCTGCATTGGCAAAGCAAAAATCCACTCTATTCCAACGCGTTGAAATCCAATTTAAAATCTTTTCATTTCCCGATTTGCTGCTTAGATCAGCCTCCAGAATGTGGATTTCAGGGAATTCAACTTGTAATTTCCCCAAACCAGCGGCGTCAAAATCTACGGCCAGGATTTGTGGTTTTGATGGCAATAATAGTCTAACCAGTTCTTTTCCGATACCTGAAGAGGCTCCTGTGATGATGATATTTGTCTCTTGAAAATCCTTATACAGCATAAGTTGCTTTCGGGAATTTGATGTGAAAAGGGTTGAATTTCACCGCAATAAGTGGGTTTTTAGAAGTGAGATCGGGGAAGTATTCAGAGTCGATGGTGAGCTCTTTGACACTGGCAAGCTTGCCCCATCCACTTCCTGAAGGTTTGGTGAAAAAATCGACACCGTCCCATAACTGGTGGAGATCTATGGGCAAAAAGCTCGTGGAAACCGGGAAAGATAGACCGCCTGATTTTATTTTGCAGGAGAAAATAGTTTTGTCTCCATCTTTCAACTGAATTTGCTCATTTCCATCTGTTTTATCCCAAGTAAATGAAAGTGTCTGTTTCGGGATTCCCCAATTGGTTCGACCGTTTTGAGTGCTTACTTCTGTGCTTACATAGATTTTGGTGATTGACTGTTTGTTGTACAAAGAAAATTTACCAGGGATAAAAAGCAATTCCTTGTATGGTCCTACTGGAGAAGAAGTATAGTTTACTAGCATAAGGTACCCAAAGCCTCCTTTGAATTTTCCTTTCAAATGATCCGGTAAACTCCCATGGGTTTCTATCCATTTTTTTGAAAATTTAAAAATCAACATAATTCCTTCTCCTTCCAGGTTCCAGGGTGCTGCTGCTTTTTTGTAGAGCTTTAGGCTTTGCAAGGCTATTTGATGGTTTTCAGGCATAGGGTGAGGGGCTTACACTGCTCCAGCCTCCGTCGATAATTAGAGTTTGGCCGGTGATATGTTTTGCCTCATCAGAGACCAAAAAAGCGGCGGCGTTGGCGATGTCTCTTACTGAGGCTGGGCGGCCCAGTGGGGTGATTTCTGACCAGGTTTTTTCATAATCTGGATCGAGAATAGTTCTATTCGTTACAGTTGCTCCAGGAGCGATGGTGTTTACTCTGATTTTAAAAGGAGCAAGTTCGAGAACCAAGTTTTTAGCCAGCATTTCTATTGCTGCTTTGCTCATTGCGTATGCGCCAAGGTTTTCATGGCTTTGATGGGCAGTTACAGATGAGGTAAACAGCAAAGCACCTCCATTTGGTTGGTCTTTCATGACTTTGGCAGCAGCCTGAGCCAGAAAGAAAGTGCCAGCCTGATTGACTCTCGTGACTTCCATAAAATCCGCTCTGGAATATTCCAAAAATGCACCGAATAGGGTGATGCCTGAGTTAGCCACCAGAATATCAATGGAACCAAAATTTCTGACCCCAGCCTGGATCATAGCCTCGATAACCTCCTCAGAACTGGAATCGCCCGAAACTGCAAGTGCGGATACGCCATGAATATGACTTATCCGCTTGCAGGCTTCAGTTATTAAACCTTCCTCTAAGTCATTCAGGATAAGATTTACACTTTGTGCTGCTAGCTTCTCTGCGATGGCCAGGCCAATTCCCTGCCCTGCTCCAGTGATAATAGCGGTCTTTTGGGGTTTCAATGATAGGATAGTTTTGTTTTTATCTCAATGTGAATCTCTTTTCACTTCAGATCCAGAGCTTCCCTGAAGGAAATCGAAATCTACTCCTTCATGAGCTTGGTTTACTTTGTCCAAGAAAAGGTTGACATAACCACGTTCATAAGGAAGGTTTAAAGGTTTGAAAAGTGCTCTTCTCTTTTCAAATTCCTCCTCAGAAATCATCAGGTTCAAAGTTCGCTCGGGTACATTTAGCTCGATCATATCGCCATTCTGAACATAAGCCAAAGGTCCTCCAATAGCTGATTCTGGGGAAACGTGTAAGACTACAGTTCCGTATCCTGTTCCACTCATTCTCCCATCAGAAATACGGACCATATCTTTTATGCCTTTGGCTAGAAGCTTTTGAGGCAGTCCCATATTACCAACTTCTGGCATTCCAGGATAGCCTTTTGGTCCGACATTCTTCATGACCATCACGCAGGTTTCATCGATATCCAATTCCGCCGTATCTATTCTTGCCTTGTAATCGTCAATATCTTCAAAAACTACGGCACGTCCAGTATGCGTCAATAGGCTAGGAGTTGCTGCTGAAGGTTTGATTACAGCCCCATTTGGACAAAGATTTCCTTTTAGTACTGCGATTCCAGAGTCTGGTTTAATAGGCTTATCGAAAGTTCCTATAAGGTTTCTATCGTAGCATTGTGCTTTGGAAAAGTTTTCTCCGATAGGCTTTCCGTTCGCTGTGATTTCACCGAGGTGTAAGTGTTTTTCTATTTCCTTCATTACCGCAGGAAGGCCTCCTGCATAAAAGAGGTCTTCCACCCAATGTTCTCCAGATGGCTGCACATTCGCGATCAGCGGAATCATGGAAGAGAATTTATCAAAATCAGTCAAGTCAACATCTACTCCAATTCTTTTGGCGATAGCAGTCAGGTGAAGAATAAAATTAGTGGAACCACCTAAAGCTGCATTCACCATAATGGAGTTTTCAAATGCTTTACGAGTAAGGATTTTGCTCATTTTCAGATCTTCATTCACCATTTCCACGATTCTCATGCCTGTCATATGAGCGAGAACTTTACGTCGTGAATCAGCGGCAGGAATCGTGGCATTATCCGGTAATGAAAGACCAAGTGACTCAACCATGGCAGCCATTGTAGATGCTGTCCCCATGGGAGCGCAGTGTCCCACAGAGCGGGACATGGATGCCTCAGCTTCTATCATATCGTCTTGGGTCATATTGCCGAGTTTGAACTCTTCTGCAAATCTCCAGATATCTGATGTTCCGATTTTTTTTCCTTTATACCGTCCAACCAACATAGGGCCACCTGAAAGTACTATTGAAGGGATATCTACCGATGCCGCTCCCATTACTAAGGAAGGGGTAGTTTTATCACATCCACACATAAGTACTACGCCGTCCATCGGGTTAGCGCGTATGCTTTCTTCGACATCCATACTTGCCAGGTTTCGGAAAAGCATGGCTGTAGGCTTAATCGAGCATTCGCCCAACGACATCACCGGGAATTCTAGAGGGAAACCGCCGGCTTCCCAAATTCCACGCTTGAGTGCTTCGGCAAGATCTCTAAAATGTGCGTTGCAGGGAGTTAGCTCGGACCAGGTATTACAGATTCCGATTACTGGCTTATCTCCTTCAAAAAGGTGGTGTGGAAAACCCTGGTTTTTCATCCAGGAACGATAGATAATACCGTCTTTTCCTGTGCGTCCGTACCAATCTTGACTTCTGAGTTTTTTCTTTGACATATAGGTTTTTTGGCTTTTCGAGCCAGAATTTACCAAAAAATATGGGAAGAGTAGAAGTCGGAGAATAATGACTGGGTTTTTATTTTAATCTCAGAATAGTTTAGCTAAACAGATCTGTTTTTAATTGCTTGATTTTGCGGGGACTAGAAGGTATTGTTGAAAAATCTTATTGCTAGGAATTAAGTAATTCTGCCAAAAAAAAATAGCGAGCCTTGATTCCAAAGCCTGCTATTTCTATAGGTATTTTCTAATTAGGAAATCCTCTCAATTTCTGCTCCTAAAGCTCTCAATCGATCATCGATGTTCTGATAGCCTCTATCGATCTGCTCGATATTATCAATGATGGAAGTTCCATTTGCCGAAAGCGCCGCTATAAGCAAGGCAACACCTGCACGAATATCAGGAGAGGTCATGCGGATTCCCCGTAGTTCAGTTTTTCTGTCCAAACCGATTACAGTGGCTCTATGTGGATCACAAAGAATGATCTGAGCTCCCATGTCGATCAACTTATCCACAAAGAATAAGCGTGATTCAAACATCTTTTGGTGAACAAGAACGGTTCCTTTTGCTTGGGTAGCAGTAACCAAAACGATACTTAACAAATCAGGAGTGAATCCTGGCCAGATTGCGTCAGCAACAGTCAAGATAGAACCATCAATGAAGGTTTCGATTTCGTAGTGCTTCTGCGCAGGAACGAAGATATCATCTCCTCGGAACTCCAGTTTGATGCCCATTCTTCGGAAAGTCTCAGGAATAATTCCTAGTCTAGGAATCTGGCAGTCTTTGATCGTAATCTCGGATTGGGTCATGGCCGCGAGGCCGATGAAAGATCCGATCTCAATCATATCCGGAAGCATTTTGTGTTTGGTTCCGCCTAATTTTTTTACTCCTTCTATAGTCAGAAGATTAGATCCTACTCCAGAGATTTTTGCTCCCATACGGTTTAGCATGTCGCAAAGCTGCTGAAGATAAGGTTCACAAGCTGCATTGTAAATAGTCGTTGTGCCCTCTGCCATTGCAGCAGCCATTACGATATTTGCAGTGCCTGTTACAGATGCTTCGTCAAGGAGCATATAGCAACCTTTTAGATTTTTCCCATCGATATGGAAAATCTCATTTTTCGAATCGTAATTGAATTTTGCGCCTAGCTTCTGGAAACCTGTAAAATGGGTGTCCATTCTTCTGCGACCAATTTTGTCTCCTCCTGGCTTGGAAAGTTTTCCAGTCCCGAATCTTGCTAGTAAAGGCCCTAAAAGCATTACTGAGCCTCTTAAAGCTGAAGCTTTTTTGAGGTATTCTTCCGTTTCCATGAAGTCAAGATTGACTTCGTCGGCTTGAAAAGTATAGGTTTCTGCACCTTCTTTGGTGACTTTCACTCCCATTTCGCTCAAAAGATCAATGAGCTTATTTACATCTACGATGTTTGGGACTTTGTCTATCGTAACCTTCTCCGAAGTGAGGAGAACTGCGCAAAGAATCTGAAGTGCTTCGTTTTTTGCTCCCTGAGGAATTATTTCTCCTTTGAGTTTAATTCCACCATTGACCCGAAATGACCCCATTAATTTCTACGTTTTTTGTTGTGTCCGTTATTTGAGCGACGCTTATTGTTGTGATTTGATCGCTTGTTTTTACTGTTCGTGCGCTCTTCCTGACGTGGTGGTTTGAAGTCCCGGTGAGTGTTGGATTCAAATAATCCGTTTTCCCTAACCTTCTCCAGATCGATATGCAATTTACCCTTGGATAACGTCTTGATGTCGTCCAAGATTATGGCATCATCAAAATTTTCTCTGTTCCAGGTAGAATGAAAGCTCCTCATCAGCTGACCGATAAAAATAATAGCTGCTTCCTGCTCCTCGTCATCATCAAGCTTGATAGCGCCTTCGATCAATTTCTCGATATTTCTGCCGTAGTGTTTGAATTTGATTTCACTGGTAGGATAGCCAATTGGTAATGGCTTTTTGCCTAGCAATTCCTTCTCAGGCATTGGGAAAGGCGCATCTACTTCCAGTTTGAAATCCGACATGATGTACAAGTCGTCCCAAAGTTTTTGGTCGTTTTCCTGCTTCAGCGAAGGATTCAATTGCTTGATGATTTCAATTGCTGTATATGCGCTCTGGGTACGCTTATCACGATCTTCAATCGCCGTGATATGATCAACGAGGCGTTGAATGTTTTTGCCGTATTCTTTCAAAATGAGTTTTTGTTTATCTAGTTCTAGTGGCTCCATATTGCATCCCGTTTAGCGCTATATAAGGTAATGAAAAAATTACCAAAAGGCAGGGAGCAGATGATTAGTCTATAATTCTGAGCTTCGCAAAGCTAAGTAATAATGTTTTCTCACCAAAATGCTCGAATTGAATCGTGGCTTTTCGGTTAATTCCTTCTGTTTCAATCTTTTGAACTTTTCCAAAGCCGAATTTCGGATGTTCTACCAATTGCTCAGCTTGAAGATTGTTGGTGTTAGAAGGTTTGAAATCAGGACTTGGCGTATGCAGTTTCATTGCAGTTGGCATCCTGGTTTCCGGCTTCTTTTTAATTCCAATATAACCTGAAGATTCCGATGTGCCCGGTAAACCCTCTCTACGGAAGGCTCCTGGCATTTCCTTCGAAGATACTTTTTTGCTCACCTTAATACAGTCTGGTGATACTTCTTCCAGAAATCTACTTGGTTCGCAATTCAGCAATCTCCCGTAGCGGTATCTAGTAAGGGCATAGGTGAAATAAAGCTTATCCATGGCTCTAGTCGTGGCCACGTAGAATAATCTTCGTTCCTCTTCCAGGTCTTCCCGGCTCTGCATCATCATCTGGGAAGGAAATAAATCCTCTTCCATTCCCACCACAAAAACCTGCTTGAATTCCAATCCTTTGGAAGAGTGAATGGTCATCAGTGTGATGGCGTCCGTAGTGTCTTTGTCCCGGTCATTGTCTGTGAGCAAAGCGATTTCCTGAAGAAAAGCTCCTAAGCTTTTATCTTCATTCTCTTCGTTGTCCACATATTCTTTGATTGCATTCAGCAATTCCTGAACGTTTTCGTAGCGGTTGAGTCCTTCTATGGTTTTATCTTCATAGAGCTCGCGCAAAAGGCCACTTTGCTTCGCAATGCTACTTGCTGCCTCGAAAGCATCTTTGCGTTCAACCTCGATCTTAAACGCTTTGATCATCGTAGCAAAGTCATCCAATTGACTGGCTGCTCGACCACCGATGAAGCTATGAGCATTTTGCACCACTTCCCACAGCTGCATGTCGTGATCAAATGCGGCTACAAGGATTTTATCCACTGAAGTATCACCAATTCCCCGCTTTGGATAATTCACAATCCGCTTGAAAGCTTCTTCATCCACAGGGTTTACCGTGAATCGCATATAAGCCATCAGATCTTTTATTTCCTTTCTTTGGTAGAAAGAAAGCCCGCCTACGATCTTGTAAGTCAGGTTCAATTTGCGAAGGGCTTCTTCTATCGCCCTGGATTGGGAGTTGGTTCTATAAAGAATAGCAAAATCGCTATTATTTAGCTTTTTGGTATTTCTCTCTTCGAAAATAGTGGAAGCTACGATTCTGCCTTCCTCACTATCTGTACTGGCTTTGACCAATTCAATCTGATCTCCGTCACTGTTGGAAGTCCAGACGTTTTTCTTGAGTTGGGCTTTGTTTTTCTCAATGATGGAATTAGCCGCATCTACGATCATCTTGGTGGAGCGGTAGTTTTGCTCCAGTTTCACTACAAATAGATCTGGATAATCTTTTTCGAAATTCAGAATGTTTTGGATATCCGCGCCGCGAAAAGCATAGATACTTTGTGCATCGTCACCCACCACACAGATGTTTTGGTGAACTGCCGCCAGCTTTTTTGTGATCAGGTATTGGGAAAGATTTGTATCCTGAAACTCATCCACCATCACATATCTAAACCGCTGCTGGTATTTATTCAGGACATCGAGATGATCACGGAATAAGATGTTGGTATTGAAAAGCAAATCATCAAAGTCCATGGCCCCGGCTTTGAAAAGCCTGTCCTGATAGCGCTGGTAGATTTCACCCATTTTGGGTTTCATGGCAGCTTCATCGTCCGCTTTCACGAAAGGATCATCTTGATATACTTTCCAGGTGATCAGACGGTTTTTGGCTCCGGAAATTCTGGAGAGAACGGCATTTGCTTTATACACTTTGTCATCCAGACGCATTTCTTTCACAATCGTACGGATCAGCGATTTGGAATCATCTGAATCGTAAATGGTAAAATTGGAAGGGTAACCAATCTTAGGAGCTTCAACACGCAGGATCTTCGCAAATACGGAGTGAAATGTTCCCATCCAGGTATTTCTCGCTTCCAGTCCGGCAACAGTCTCAATTCGATGGCGCATCTCAGCAGCGGCCTTATTGGTAAATGTCAGCGACAAAATATTGAAGGCATCTACGCCTTTGGCAAATATCAGATGAGCGATGCGGTACGTGAGCACACGGGTTTTGCCGGATCCGGCACCAGCGATGATCATCACCGGTCCATCTGTATGTTCTACAGCCAATCGCTGCTCTGGGTTTAAACTATCGAGGTAATCCATTTATTTTTAGATTCAAGATGCTAGACATAAGTAGCTAGAATCAAGATTTTAGAATCAAGAGTCAAGAAGTTAGTAATCGTGCCATGACTCAACTTAGTACAATTAAAGAAATCAGATTTCTTAACTGAAGTAAGAAGGGAGTTGAGAAATTCTCCAATTTTTCAATTTAATACATCAAATTCTCCAGCGTTTGTGACTCCAGAGATATAGGTCCGGTTGGTTTCTGATATTTTCCTCCAGCCTTCGGCAAAATTCATCTGTGATGCTGTGGGGAGCGTGATCCGAATACGGAGGCTGAGCCAGCTTTTCGAATTCAAAGCGATAATGTCCTCTTTTCACCTTAGTGATAGTGCCAAAGAACACAGGTAAGTTCATTTTCTTTGCCAGAACTTCTCCGCCTTCGAAAAACAAAGCCGGACGGTTCATGAATTCCTTCGTATATCTGCTGTCTGAAACAGGAGGTCGCTGATCCGCTGCCAAATGTACAATTCTCGGTTGGCTTCGCATAGTAATCATACTTCTTCTAAAAGCCTTCTTCTCCGTCATTATTCCGCCAAAATGTGTCCGGATTTTTAACATTAACTTGTCAAAAAAGTCATTGTTCAGCTGGAGATACACGGTCTCGGCATCGACTTCTGTATGGAGTGCTACTCCGAGTATTGCCATTTCCCAGTTGAATATATGGCCTGCCATCATTAGTGAGCTAGTTCCTGCTTTCACCGGGGCATCGACGATTTCCTGATTTACTACGTGAAACCTTCTGCGCAGTTCTTCTTCAGAAATAGTCAGCATTTTAATAGTTTCGGCAAAGAACGCATCGGTGAAATTCCTGTAAAACTTGTTCCGGATAGACTTTCGTTCTGCCGGAGTTTTCTCGGGAAAAGCGTGAAGTAAGTTCTCATCAATCACTTTTTTGCGATAGCTGATCACATACCTGGCGATAAGGTAGAGAAAATCTGAAAACAGGTACAAAACAGACATTGGGAGTCTGGAGAGCAATCTAATGAAAAACATATCCGTAAAATGCTGGGGAATTCGTGGCTGTAAAGAGCCAAACCATGTAACAAAATAAACGAAATCACCTGAATTCTTCCTAATTCCTAGTTTAAATTTCACCCAATTGTTACTTTTGAAACTTATGTCGGAAGTTCAGCGCAGAAAATATTCTCAGGAAGAGAAAAATGCCATCTTCGATGGGGAGTTTATGCCACACATAGACTCAATGTACAATTTTGGCTACAGGCTCACCTTCGATGAGGATGACGCCAAAGATCTTGTGCAGGATACTTACCTGAAAGCCTATCGATTTATCAACTCATTTGAGCAGGGTACGAATGCCAAAGCTTGGCTTTTCAGGATTCTGAAAAACAGCTTTATCAATGAGTACAGGAAGAAATCCAAGCAGCCCACGAAGGTAGATTATCAGGAAGTTGAAACTTATTACAACTCGGATGACGTTCACTACCAAAGTACTAGCGATCTCAGGGCAGAATCCGTCAAGGATATGCTCGGCGATGAGATCTCCAATGCCTTGAATAGTTTGGCAGTTGATTTCCGTACAGTGATAATCTTGTGCGACCTGGAAGGGTTCACTTACGAGGAGATGGCCAAGATCCTGGATATCCCGATTGGGACAGTAAGATCCAGGTTGCACCGCGCAAGAAACCTGTTGAAGGAGAAGCTTCAAGGATATGCCCAAAATATGGGATATAATACGGACGAGGAGGAATAATAAAAAAATTACCCATGGAAATGAATGAAAACCCATCTGGAGAGCGAAAGATGCAATGCAGTGACGAGAGCAAATGCTTCGAGCTGCTAGAAAGTATTTTGGACGGAGAACTGCAGGATTCTGGCAAGGAAGTCCTGAAGGAAAAACTAGCCAAATGCCAACCATGTTTTGAGCATTACCACCTGGAACAGGCTATCCGGGATGTATTGAAAACAAAATGTACCAAACACGCTGTACCTAACGAATTGGCTGATAAGATCCGTCAACAGATTCAGGATATCAAGTAGTCATGACACAAAGTAAGGCCATTATTTTTTCTGCTCCCTCTGGATCAGGCAAAACTTCCTTAGTGAAGCATTTGATCCAAAATATCCCAAATCTGGGATTTTCTATTTCTGCCTGTACACGTGACAAGCGTGGGAGACATGAGGTCCATGGCAAAGATTACTACTTTCTCACCCAAGAGGAATTTATCAAGAAAATAGACGAGAACGCTTTTATCGAATGGGAAGAAGTCTATGCAGGCAACTTCTACGGTACACTTAAGGAAGAAATTCAACGCATCTGGGATTCAGGCAAAGCCGTGATTTTCGATGTGGATGTGAAAGGTGGATTGGCTCTTAAGAAATACTTCGGAGAACATGCTTTGGCCATTTATGTGAAAGTGCCTAGTCTGGAAGTACTCAAAACCCGACTCAGCGATCGAGGCACAGAATCCGAAGAATCACTTTCCCGTCGCCTGTTCAAAGCTGAGTTTGAATCCAAGTTTGAGCCACAGTTTGATGTGACAGTAGTGAATGATGAGTTTGCGAAGTCCAGTGCAGAGGCAGAATACCTGGTCAGCGAATTTTTAGCCCGGTAGGCCAGTGAAGATCGGTTTATACTTCGGTTCCTTCAATCCCATACATATTGGTCATCTGATCATAGCAGACACACTTCATGACCGTACCGATTTAGATCAGGTTTGGTTTGTGGTCAGTCCGCAGAATCCACTTAAAAAACGCCAGTCTTTGATCCATGAATTTGATCGACTGCGAATGGTGGAGCTGGCCATCGAGGACAATTACCAATTCAAGGCTTCAGATGTGGAGTTCTCTATGCCTAAGCCAAGCTACACCATCGATACCCTCGCTTACCTGACTGACCAATACCCACAGCATCAGTTTTGCTTATTTTTAGGTTCGGACAATCTGACCCAGCTGAAGCGCTGGAAAAACTACCAAACCATTCTGGACAACTATGAGATCTTCGTCTATCCGCGTCCGGGTGAGGCCAAGACTTTTGAGCATCCGAATATCAAACTGATCGACGCACCACTTTTGGATATCTCAGCGACCTTTATCCGTAAATCCATTATAGAAGGGAAATCTGTCAAGTACCTACTGCCAGAAGGTGTGGCGGATTATATCCGGGATAAGAAGCTTTATCAGTAGGCAGTCTCAGTGATCAGTCACAGTGTGCAGCTGCATAGCAGGCGAAGCAGCTATCAATTTAAAAATGAAAGTGATACACATTTATTTGTTTTGTAAATAATTTCCTAGTTATTTTCAAACTAATCCTTGCGATTAAAAAAAAATTAATAAACTTATACCGAAGTCTTAAGTGAGACATGATTCCGGCCGGGATTTTTTAAATCAATCATAATTTTAAATCTTATGAAAAAATTACTATTTGGAATGGCCTTTATGGGGGCTATGATGTGTACATGTGTAGGCAGCTTTGGTCAGGCAAGTGTGGATCCAGATCCGGGAGAAGGCGGGTTCCAGTGTAAAACTGAATCAATTCGTTGCAATTGGTATAACGCTGTCGTTCGACTAATATGCCATCAAAACGGTGATGGAATTAGTTGTAATTGTGGTGAATCTACTACTTGTTCATAATTTTAAGTCCCCCTAGATTTACCTAGGGGGATTTTTGTCCCATAATTTATTAAAATGTTAAAAAACTTTAGTTTTCCTGCTTTCTTGATTTTGTGTGTTCTGTACTCTTGCAATACACCTAGCAAGAATGAGAATAAAATAGTAATTCCCCCTGAATCTTCTGAAAATCGGAATGTGATTTCTTTGGTAAGAGAGGTGAAATTTTATCCCTTGACTGGTGAGCCAAATCAAATTCCATTTGAATCAGATAAAATCGATTTTTCGGATCAATTAATAGTGATTGGAGACTTTACTCTTTCTCAATCCGTTTTTGTATTCGATAAAAAGACTGGGAGTGCACTGGGGATCCCTCTTAAAAAAGGAGAAGGCCCAAATGAAGTTCGGGCCGTTAATGACTTTTGGCTGGAAGGAGAGAATATCTATGTCCTAGATGGGATCGGTCGCAAAATTGTCCCTTTGTCTTTTTCAAATGGTTCATTTCAGCAACTTGAACATATAAATTTAGAAATTCCCTTTCGTAAGTTAGCTAAGACAAAAACGGGTTTTGTAGGCCTTACAGGAGGCGGGCAAGCAGATGCTTTAGCTTTTGTAGATGAATCTGGAAAATTAATATCTTCACACTTGCCCAATAGTATTGAGTTTTTCTTGAGTCCTCCAAATCCATTTCACAAACTTGTGAATGGAAATCAAGTTCAAGTTATCTTTAACTCCTCCTTTAACCCCGAGATCATTCGTGTGGATAATGGGGAGATCCAACCATTTAGTGGAATAGAATATGAAGGTACGTTAGTCAAAAAACCTGAGAATACAGATTTTATAAAAAATCAGGAAGGATTGAATGGTTTTCGCGAAAGTTTGGCAAATCAACCTTCGCTTTTCACTATTTTGGAAACTACCCCCGAACAATTTATTTTTCTCTACTTTATTCAGGATTCTCCTAGACTTGCTTTATCCTCAACAGGTCAAGGCAGCACATTTCGAATTGAGAACTTAAAAAATGACCTCAGTTTTGACAATCAACCGTTTCCTAAAGTAGTTGGAGTAAATGGGTCTCGATTTGTGGCTTTGATTAATACCGATCAATTGAACCGTGAAGACCCTGCATTTGCTGGCTCAGCCTTGGAGAAAGCTACGATGAAGCATCCCGATGCACTTGTCTTCATTTTGGAATTCGAGCTAGATATCGATTAGAAGTCTTTTTCACAACTTCCAATTGTTACTTAGTATTGGACTTTTATTTACCAATTAATTATAAACGCAAATCCGTCAAATACTTGTTACCCGATTCAGTGGAAGATTATATCCGGGATAAGAAGCTTTATCAGTAGGCAGTCTCAGTGATCAGTCTCAGTTGTGCAGCTGCATAACAGATGAAGCAACTTTCATTGTAAAAAATGAGGCTAATACACAGGTATTTGCTATGTAAATAAGTTTCTAGTTTTTTTTCAAACTAATCCTTGCGATTAAAAAAAATAATAAACTTATACCGAAGTCTTAAGTGAGACCTAATCCCGACAGGGATTTTTTAAACAATCTTTAACTATTTTCAATCATGAAAAAATTACTATTTGGAATGGCCTTTATGGGGGCTATGATGTGTACAGGCGTATCTGGCTACGGGCAGGCAGGAGTGGATCCTAATGAGCCAGACCCTTGCTATCAGCGAATGTATTGGTGCTCAGGTGAGGTAGAGGTCTATAATTGTGAGAACTATCAAACTGGATCTTTATGCTCCCGATTTTATCTTGAATGCTACAAATGTTCTTTGTAACTTTTAAAAAAAGGAGGCTTTAGGCCTCTTTTTTCCTATTTTTTCTTTACTGAAAATTAAACTGAATGAAACAAAAATTATATTCTTTATTAGTACTCATTATCGTTTTTGATTCCTGCAGAAGCAAGCCTGAAAAAGTTTCTAACGACAGTATTCTTCACTATGAACTTGAGGAAGCAGAACTCCTGGACACAGAAAAGTTTGAAATTCTGGAATTCATTCCGTTAGAAACCAATCAGTCTAACCTGATGGGGCTGGACTTGAGAGTGCGTCAAGCAAAAGATGGTTTTTACATCATGGACATCGGGACACGAGATGCAATCCATAAATTTTCTCCTGAAGGAAACTATCTGGGAGCAGAAGTCTCTGTAGGTGAAGGCCCAGGCCAATTGCTGGGTTTGCAGGATTTTCAAATAGATGCTGATGGCAATCTTATGGTTTTGTCCTCCTTAGGAGATCAGACCAAGATCATAAAAATAGATAGCGCTGGGGAGCTTGTGACTGTATTGGAAACTGACTATCTGGCGGGATCATTTACAATACCGTTATCCGGGGGATTTCTTTTGGCAGGTGGATATAACCTGCCGTTAGTAAACGACCGAGTAGTTTTGATAGATCCTTCTGGGTCCATTCAATCCACTTTTTTGCCTAATGACTATGAGAATGAAATGCTGCCTATGGGGGAGCGAAATTTCTATGAATCAGATAAGAATCTACTCTATGCCGAAATTTTTAATAATCGAATTTATAAATACTCGGATGCGGTCTTAAATCCGGTTTTGGAAATTGATATGGGCAAATATGCTCTTCCAGATGATTTTTGGGAGGTGGATCTTATGGAAGGATTTAGCCGACTTCAGGAAAATGGATTTGCTACTTTTAAAGCTGTATTTGAAGATGAAACGCATTACTTAGTAAATATTCATATTCAAGGTAAGTCTGGTTCTTTTAAGACATTACTTCTCATCAGTAAGGATAATGGGAAATCAAGCTATTGGGATGGCACATCCTCAGAAGAGGAGCTATACAGTGATCCTATAAAGATGGAAAATGGGGAAATTACGTTTTTGACCTATCATTCGGTTCTGCAAAAGAAATTAGGTGGTAATTTACCTGCTAATATTGAAGAGAGAAAGCACGATTATCCTGTTCTGCTTACCACAAAAATTAATAAGTAAAAGAATGAAAAGCCTTTCAAGTTACCTTTTACTAGTTGTTATCCTCCTCAGTTCTTGTAGTGATCATCCAACTACGATTACTTTTCCAGACGGCTTAGAGGAAATCCAACTTGGGAGTAATTCTGAATCGTTATGTCTAGACTGTCCAAATAAATTAGTCGGATATATAGATCTGTCTCAGCGTAATCCATATTTCATGAAGGTCAACCCTGACCTTTGGAGAGATTTGCATGATAATTACCCTGAACTTGAGGTGATTTGGGTATTTGCAGGAGAGAACGATAAGATGAACAAGCAAAAGCTAGTTGAATTTCTTATAGAATTTGACTATCCTTTTTCTGTGTTGTATGATAGGCAAAATAGCTTTTTTGAACACAATAAGTTAGTGAATGTTTCTTTCGAGAATATATGGATTCAGTCTTATTTTGTACGAGGAGAGGATATAATCTTAAGCGCAGAGCCGGGAATTTCTGAGCTATTTCAGGAGCAATTGGATGACTTTCTTGAGTTGGAGTAGTCTTAGTGAGGTTCGATGTTTGGTTTTAAAACTGGCAAGCACCTTCTCCCTGAAAGAGTAGCAGACTATATCCGAGATAAGAAGTTGTATTTGTAAGGGTAATCATTTGAATTCAAGCTATTTGCATTTTACATGAATTTTTACGTTGTGTAAACTGTTTTTAAGTTATTTTCAAACTAATCCTTGCGATTAAAAAAAAAATAATAAACTTATACCGAAGTCTTAAGTGAGACCTGATTCCGGCCGGGATTTTTTAAACAATCTTTAACTATTTTCAATCATGAAAAAATTACTATTTGGAATGGCCTTTATGGGGGCTATGATGTTTTCGAGTGTAGGCAGCTTTGGTCAGGGGAGTGTGGATCCTGGAGGGGATGAAAAATGGGTTTGTTGCCAAGAAGCTGATGTGTTTTGCCAAGATTGGTTAGGTGGAGCATGGTCAGATTCGATTAAAAAACCTGGGCCATTTTGTCCATAACATAGTTTAAACTCAGCCTACACCTTTTAAATGGGTGTAGGTTAATCTCGCTTTTATATGTTTAAAAATAGACTTGTATTCTTTTTCACCTTTCTTGTTCTTTCCTGTACTCATAATGGAGCAAGCGAAACTGAAGAAATCAAATTTAGCTTTGATTCATTTCCTAGCGTACATGAGCTAACCGGAGAAAAATATATTTACGATAGTATTTTAAATGCCAGGAAAATAGTGGTGAAAGGTAATGATTTGATCGTATCTAACCTTGGGGGAGGAGGCAGTCAAGTTCATATCCTAGATAGAAATACATTGAGTTATAAAAAAGGTTTAGGGAAAATAGGTCAGGGCCCAGGTGAGATTCGATCCGGGATTTGGGAATTGGATGCAGGGCTCAATAAGGATACTTTTTGGGCATATGATCTTAATGGGAAAAGTTTTTATGAATTTTCATTGGTCGATACCAGTGTCTTGGCAAAACGTACCATCCGACAGAATGAAGAATGGTTTCTTGGCTATTCTATGAACTGGAAAAGTGAAAATGAAATAATTTCCTATATGACAAGAGATTCTTACAAATTTGGAATTTTCGACACATTAGGTACTAGGTTAGGATCAATTGAGCTTTGGGATAAGGAGGAGGCTGTAGATGAACAAACGGGGTATTTACTTTCTAGCATGTACCAAGGTTTTCTAGAATATAATCCATCTAATCATATATTGGGACATGCTGTAAGCCAATTCGAGAATTTTCAATTGATAGATCTTCATTCTGGGGAATCTATTTCACTAATTGGCCCGCAGGAGTATGAGATTGATTATGAAGTGGAGAATCAAGGTAACGAAATCGCAGCTTTTTTGTCCAACGAGACCATTAAGGGATACTCAGATATCTTTATCGGTAACAATTCGGTCTTTTTAGTTTATATAGGAAAGACGAGTGCCCAAAGAAGGGAATCTGGAGTGAATTCTGACACTATTTTTGAATTTGATTTATCCGGTAATCCCAAAGCACTTTACAAGACTGATTTGTCCATCCGGTCTATTTCCGTTTCTGAGAAAGATCAAATAATTTATGCAGTGACATCCGATAAGGATCCAGGTATTGCTGTTTTTAGATATTAGTTAATTGTTTCCTATTTTCAGAGGTAAGACAGGGTATCCTGTGTAAGAAGTTCTATGTAGTGTGTAAGTGTTATTATTTGTAACAAGCTGAATTTAAATTGCTTAGTTCAGTTTCATTTGTTGATTTTCAAGTAAGAAAAGTAAAAATAGGTACCCTGCCTTTCTCTAAATTTTTCTTTTTATGCGATCAATTTTATCTACTCTACCCATTTTTGCTTTTAGCATTATTTTGCTTGCTTTTAGCGCTTGTGAACAAAACGTATCTGATGGAGCCATTTACTTCACTGAAGAGGATTTGCCACAAGCCATAGACTTGGTAGGGGAGAAATATAACATTCCAGAAATAGTCAATCCACGGGGATTAATGATCAAAGATGACTTTGCTGTCGTCTTTGAACGTAAAAAGGAATACGATGATAAGTTCCATATTATTGATTTGGAGTCAGGGAGTTATATAGGTTCAAAAGGAATTCATGGATTGGGTCCTGGGGAAACCACTACTATAACTCAAATTGAAGATGCTGGAGAAGAAGATAAGGTTTGGGCTTACAATCCCGAAGTTCGCAAATTTTCAAAGTATGATTTATTGGACACCAACAAGCTTGCAGAAGAGGAGTTTAGATCTCCCGAGACGGAATTTTTTATAACCTATGCTACTTGGGCAAATGATCAAACACTGCTAGCTAACTTGGTGGACGGTTGGACAAAGTACCTTCATTTGACTACTACTGGTGATACTCTATCCACGTTTGGTGATTGGAAAGATATGATTAGAGGCAAAGAATTGCCTAATGGATATAAGGAAGAGGACCTAGATGCCAATTTGGTGAGTACTATTTTTCGGGGTACTTTGAAAGGGGATCCAAGCAAAAAATATTTTGTCAATGCTGGTAAAAAAGCAGATTTTATTGAAATCATTGATTTAGTGAATAAGTCTAGCAAAATAATCTATGGACCGACTCAAGATTTTCCTGAATTTAAAATCAGTTATAGCGTAGGGTATCAGATGGCAGATTTCGGAAGGAATTCTACTACAAGGTATATGGATGTTTATCCTGGGAATGAGTCATTTTATGTTCTATTTAATGGCAAAACCTATAAGGAAATCAGTGAAGCAGATAATCTCAACCGAATCTTTGAGTTTGACTACGATGGGAATATTCTCAATCAATATCAGTTGGATTACCCATTATTTGGCATCGCAGTAGATGAGGAAAGCAGAGCAATCTATGGAGTGACTATTGATCGGGAGCCGAATCTTGTTCGGTTTGATTATTGAGATGGTTTTAGTTCTGAAAAGTACTTGGAGACATTATGGTTATATAAGCCGTTCTTAGTCATGGTTTTGAAACTAATACGATAAAATTTTTGTAAACTTGAATTATGGAAAAAATCATTATTGAAACCGAAGATAAATCCAAGCTTGACCTTGTGAAGGCTATGCTTGAGGCTATGTATATTGGTTTCGAAGTAGTTTCAACCGAAGGTGTTGCTAAAAATAAGGATCTTTCCGATATCAGAGAAGGCTACCTAGAAGCAAAAGACATGGAGGCAGGAAAAGTTGAATACAAATCCTATTCATCTTTTTCAGAAATGGAAGATGACCTATAGATTAGTTCCGACAAAAGCTTTTTCACGAGATCTTAAAAGGCTTAAGAAGAAATATCCATCAAATTCTAACAGACTTAGACAAGATTGCGAAGGAACTGATAATCACGCCTGCCTTAGGTGATCAAGTTTACAAAAACTGCTATAAAATCAGAGTTCCAATTTCTAGTATGAATAAAGGTAAATCCGGTTCTGCCAGATTGATTACCTATGTAGTTTATTCAAATTCCATAATATTTTTGATAGGGATATTCACCAAAGCTGAAAGGGCTTCAATTTCAGAGAAGGAAATAAAGATGCTCATTAAGGAGTTGGAAGGGTAGTGTAGGTTAGAATGGCTCCTATCTTTTGGCCTCGTATCCTTTTCGATTTCTATTAGAGCTTGAGCATAGAGCTTTTTAAGCCATGGGAGTAGATCCTGAACCGAATCTGGTGCGATTTGATTAGTGATCTTTTTCGTTTTTTGCAACTGGGAAGCACCTTCTCCCCGAAAGAGTAGCGGACTATATCCAATATAAGAAGTTGTATGTGTAAGTCGGTAATCATTTGAATTCAAGCTATTGGCATTTTACATCAATTTTTACGTTGTGTAAACTGTTTTTAAGTTCTTTTCAAACTAATCCTTGCGATTAAAAAAAAAAAAATAATAAACTTATACCGAAGTCTTAAGTGAGACCTGATTCCGACAGGGATTTTTTAAACAATCTTTCACTATTTTCAATCATGAAAAAATTACTATTTGGATTGGCCTTTATGGGGGCTATGATGTTTTCGAGTGTGACACTAATGGCACAGGAGGAAGAAGTACCTTGTCCTGAAGGAAGTACGAACTCATATGGAGGAGTTTGTTGTCAATCTGAAGAGGATTGTGATCATCCAGCATTTGGTACTGTTTACCTGTCAACCTGGACTAGATGCGTATCAGGTTGTTAATTATGAAAAGAAGGGGAGTATTTCCCCTTCTTTATCAATTTGAATTTGCTGAAATAGCTAGGTTTTTGGTATTAATAATTGTGTCATATCTTCTTTCTTGTAATTCTAAGGAGCGTGACAATATCATATATTTTACTGAAGAGGATTTACCACATCCTACAGAACTTGTCGGTGAGAAATATAACATTCCAGAAATAGTCAATCCTAAAGGGCTAATGATAAAAGATGAACTTGCTGTAGTCTTTGAATTAAAAAATGTCAATGACAATAAGTTCCATGTAATTGATCTGTCATCAGGGACATACCTTCAGTCTAAGGGAATCGATGGACTAGGACCTGGAGAAATTACCGTGATCTCACAGATAGAGGATGCTGGAGAAGAAAACAAAGTATGGGCCTATGATCCCGAAATCCGTAAATTCTCAAAGTATGATTTGTTGGATTCCAATAAACTTGCAGAAGAGGAATTTCGATCACCAGAGACTAGTTTTTTTTTAACCCGGTTGACTTGGGGCAAGGGTCAAACCTTATTTGGAAGTGCGGTCGATGGTCTGACTAAATATCTTCATCTGACGAAGGAGGGGGATACTCTTCATTTGATGGGAGACTGGAAAGAGACAGTCCGTCATTGGGAACTTCCCAATGGATATACTCCAGAGGACCTCGATCCCAATTTAATCAGTACTATGTTTCAGGGGCCGATCAAGTCTAATGCAAATGGTGAAATGGTAGTGAAAGTTGGAACTGGTGTGGACCACATTGACATTATTGATCTAGATGGATACAAATCTAAAACGATCATAGGTCCATCTCAGGAGTTTCAGAGATTTGACATTGCTTATTCTAGGGGTTATCAAATGCCTGATTTTGGCAGAGAAAAAACTACCCGGTATGCTGATGTTTCTTTAGGTGAGAATTCTTTCTTTGCCTTATTTAGAGGAAAACCCTTCAGAGAACTGAGTAGTCCTGAAAACCTGAACAGAATCTTTGAGTTTGACTACGAAGGGAATATCCTAAACCACTATCAGTTGGACTTTCCGGTGTATGGCATCGCAGTGGATGAGGAAAACAGAGCAATCTATGGAGTGACAGTGGATCGCGAGCCGAATCTGGTCAGGTTTGATTATTAACTTCTTTTCGGAAATTCATTAGGGATCAGGGATTATACTAGGATTTCTTATAAAGCAGTGGAGGATTATGCAAATCAGAAATCTGAGGATATAGCTAGTTAAGCATTTGAATTAAAGCTATTTGCATTTTATACCTACTTTTACGTTGTGTAAACTATTTTTAAGTTCTTTTCAAACTAATCCTTGCGATTAAAAAAAAAAAAATAATAAACTTATACCGAAGTCTTAAGTGAGACCTAATCCCGACAGGGATTTTTTAAACAATCTTTAACTATTTTCAATCATGAAAAAATTACTATTTGGAATGGCCTTTATGGGGGCTATGATGTTTTCGAGTTTTACCAGTTTTGGTCAGGCAAGTGTGGATCCAGATCCGGGAGAAGGCAATTCCTACGGAGGAGTTTGTTGTGCTACTGATGATGATTGCCCTCATCCAAGATATGGCCTCACTGCCGAGTCCGAATGGAAAGAAGGTATTTCGTACTGTCCATAACTTGGAAAGTTTTGAAAAGGGGGGATGAAAAATCTCCTCTTTTTCCTTATACCCTTTATAATTATAAATACATGAAATGCCCATGAGAAGAGTTCTCACACAAGGGGATGATTATACTGGGCATTCCATCTGACAATTAAATATTAAAAATAAACAGATGAAATCGAGCCTGCCTGATGCAGACAGGCATGACTAAAAAGTCACACACTGGCATGAATATCATCGCTGCGAGATTCTCCCGTCCGCCGCGGCGGATCCGGACAGGCTATGTGGCCATTAAAAATCAAATTATAAACACATGAAACAAAACCTCTATATTTTATTAACACTTGTTTTTCTTGCTGCATGTGAAAGCAAGGAGAGTGAAATAACCAATACTTCTTTTACGGAGGGTGATTTGCCAGATGTCGTTTCTCTTAATGGACACAAATATGCTTTTTCACAAGTTTTGAACCCCAGAGGAATTCTGGTCACCGACGGTAAGGCAATTATTTTTGAAAGAAAGAATGTTCATGATGATAAGCTGCACATTATAGATTTGGAAAGCATGACCTACCTACAGACTAAAGGAAAGGATGGGATGGGACCGGGGGAAGTTGCCACCATCACGCAGGTGGAAGCACTGTCAGACCCCAGTAAATTTCAGGTTTATGACTTGGAGTTAAGGTTGTTTTCTACCTTTAATTTTGCAGACACCTCACGGTTAGCCGAATCACAGTTCAAAGCACCAGAAACAACCTTTTATATAACCAACCCGACTTTGACCTCTGATACCACCTTGCTGGCAAATACGGTAGATGGCTGGACAAAATATCTGCATTTGTCCATTTCCGGGGATACTTTGGCGATGTTTGGTGATTGGAGGGATATGATCAAAGGAAAGGAATTGCCAAATGGCTATAAAGAAGAGGAGTTAGATGCAAATCTGGTGAGTAATATTTTTCAAGGTTCGCTCAAAGCAAGTAAGGATAAGAGCTATGCTATTAAAGCAGGTGTAAAGGTAGATTATATTGATATTGTAAATTTGGAAACCATGTCCATCAAGACTATATATGGTCCTGTTCAGGGGATACCAGATTTTAAAATAAGTTATTGGGGTGGTTATCAAATGCCTGACATGGGTCCGTCCGGTACTAGCCGTTACGTTGATGTATTTCCGGGAGAAAAATCTTTTTTTGCATTGTTTTTCGGTAAGAAAAGTTCTGAGATTAGCGACATGGACAATCCGAATAGAATTTTTGAGTTTGACTATGAAGGTAATGTATTAAGCCAATACCAGTTAGACTATCCTCTTTTAGGTTTTTCAGTAGATGAGGAAAGCAGAGCAATCTATGGAGTGACTATTGATCGGGAGCCGAATCTTGTTCGGTTTGATTATTAACTTCTTTTCTGTAATTCATTAGGGAACAGGGATTATATTAGGATCTGATTATCCGCAATGATGCCAGTGATCTCTTTTTCTTTGCTTATCAGGCTGGAAGACCGATGACGGGTGACGAAGTACCAGCAATGCTAGTGTTAACCATACTTTAAGTCGCTTTTTACCTTTTACTGGTGCAATTGCGGATATACATATTAGGATTTCTTCCAAAGCAGAGGAGGATTATGCAAATCAGAAATCTGAGCATATAGCTAGTTAATCATCTGAATTAAAGATATTTGCATTTTACACCTACTTTTACGTTGTGTAAACTATTTTTAAGTTCTTTTCAAACTAATCCTTGCGATTAAAAAAAATAATAAACTTATACCGAAGTCTTAAGTGAGACTTTACTCTTGGCCAAGGAATAATTTCCTTTGGTCTTCTTAATAAAATAGCAATGAATAATAAGAATGCCTTCTTTTTACTGTTTTTGGTTGTCTTCGGGTGTGGTTCAAAGAATCAGGATTCTGACCTAGATAGAATATCGGTTGATTTGACAGAAGAAAAAACGGATGTCCACTTTTCTCAGTTAATTAAGCCAGATGTGAGTATAATTCCCTTTGATAATTTCGACGGATCCGAAACGCCTATTTTTTTTAGTAATATTCATAAGTTCCGTTATTATAAGGATGAGTTTTATGTTTTGGATTTTATTTATGGTAGAAGGGTTTTTGTCTTTGATAAAAATGGAAAATTCCTACGATTCATAGGCCATGTCGGAGAAGGGCCTGGGGTGTTAATTCAGGCAATGGATTTTGATATTCTCAATGACCAAGTAAAAGTTCTTGACTATGGAAGGTTTCTTAATTTTGATATCAATGGAGACTACCAATCGATGGACAAAATAGATGGTTTCGTCGGAGAAAAATTCATTAAGTATAATGAGGGATATGCATTTCTTGGTGCTGGTAGAGATGCTGATAACCTTGTGCTTGCCACGAATGAATTCCAGAAAGTAAGCTCATTTTTCCCTTATCATACCAGGGCTTTAAATGTGTTGCTGGTTAATCCTATGTATTATTCCCCTGGAGGAGACGCGATTTATAGACGTCAGCTGAATGATACGCTATTTAAAATCAATGATTTTCAAAGACCGGTTCCCTATCTGTACATTGATTTTCAGCAGAAGAAATCAAATATTAACGAATTGCTAAGTAGTTCTGAACCTGAACAGGCTATTTCTAATGCGCGAAGTCAGTACTGTAATATTTTTGATTTTTATGAAACAAAAGACTACAAGTATCTGGCCTTCTTTGTGGAAGGTGAAGCTTGGGCTTATTTCTATTCAACTAAATCTTGTAAGTCTATAGTCTATAAACGCTCGAATCTAACAGATGAAATCACGTTTGATCCTAAAGCAGTTCCAGTAGCCGTTATTGGGGATAAATTTGTCTTTAAGGCAAATCCTCATAATGTTTTGGCAGGGATAGAAAGTTATCAAAGTACTTCCCCTCATTTTAGTAAATTAAAGAGCCTAAGTGGAGATTTGGACAAGGAGGGAAATCCTATACTTTTTCTGGTTGAATTTGATTTTTAGTATTGGGTTTAGGTTTACTCTCCGCTTGGGCTTTGTGTTGCTTTCAGAATGGATTTATGGGAATAAAAGGCGAATAGGGCAAGCAGATTTTTGCATGCTATCCCCTTTTTTGCTTTCTTGAATGCTGACCCAAAAGCCAGACTTTTCAACTTCAAACCTGACCTTAATGAACAAACATACCTATGGAAGTGGGGTAATAGGCAATTGCGCCTTTATCGCACATGTGGAACTGGACACTAATATCAGCTGGATGTGTCTGCCAAGATTTGATTCTGATTTTATTTTTGGGGGCATGCTGGATCGACAAAAGGGTGGGCAGTTTACCATCCATCCTGAGTCTGGAGATTTTAAGTCTTCTCAGGAGTATTTGGAAAACACCAATGTCCTGAAGACAACGGTCAAATCAGAGGAGGGAAGCTATGCTGTCACTGATTTTGCACCCAGATTCAAAAACTTCGATCGTTACTACAAGCCATTGATGCTGATCAGAAAGATCGAAGCCCTATCCGGTTCCCCTAAAATCTTGATTAAATGTCAGCCTTCAGCTGAGCATGGAGCTAGATTACTTAAAGCCAGCATGGGATCTAATCACATCCGCTTTATGGATACAGACCAGGAGCTTAGACTTTCTACCAATGCCCCTTTGAGTTATATTATGGATGGGAAAGCTTTTGCACTGAACAAACCTATTTACCTGGTTCTCACTTATGGAAGACCTTTAGAGGCTCCTATAGAAACTACAGCTGAGCGGTTTTTACACGCTACCAATGCTTATTGGCAGGAATGGGTAAAGTCCACGAGCATATCTAATTTCCATCAGAAGCTTGTGCTTCGCTCTGCATTGATTCTCAAAATCCACCAGTACGAAGATACAGGAGCAATTATCGCCGCCTCTACGACGAGTCTGCCCGAGTCTCCGGGATCTACCAGAAACTGGGATTACCGCTACTGCTGGATTCGGGACAGTTATTACACACTAACCTGTTTCAATAGCTTGGGTCACTTTGAGGAATTGGAGAAATACTTCGAGTTTATCCATAATCTCCGACCAGGACCCGATGGGCGCTACCAGCCCTTGTATTCCATCACAGGGGATTCCCTGCTGACAGAGGAGATCTCAGATTTGGATGGATATCTTGGAGAAAAGCCCGTTCGCTTTGGGAATCAGGCTTATACCCATATTCAGAATGATCTTTACGGTCAAGTTTTGGTTTCTTTGCTGCCACTTTATTCGGATCAGCGTTTTACCGAGGAGGAGAGAAGTAGCTCCAAACCGATGATCATGAACCTGCTCAATAAAATCGAAGCGACCATGAACGAGAAAGACGCGGGACTTTGGGAGTTTAGAAATCTAGCCCAGGAGCATTGTTATACATTCTTGTTTCACTGGGCTGGAGCATGTGCTGCCGCAAAAATCGGGATTCGTCTGAAAGACGACAGCATGTACCAAAAAGCGATAGCGCTTCGTGATGTTGCTATTCAAAAGATTGAATCCTGCTACCTGCCAGAGAAGAAAGCCTATGGACAGGCATTAGGTTCTACCTACATGGATGCTTCCACATTGCAGTTGATTACGATGGGGTATTTCGGGGAAGACTTGGAGCGGGCAAATGATCACCTGAAGGCCCTCGAAGATGAATTGTTGGCAAAGGACTTCCTATTCTATCGCTACAAGCACATGGATGATTTCGGAGTGCCTGAGACTACTTTTCTGATATGTGCGTTCTGGTATATAGAAGCGCTGGCATGCGTTGGTAGATTGGATGAAGCGGTGGAAGGATTTGAGACACTGGTGAAGTATTGCAATCACCTGCATCTTTTCTCTGAGGATGTGGACCAGAAGACAGGAAGTCAGTGGGGGAATTTTCCGCAAGCGTACTCACATGTGGGCTTGATGAACGCTGCCTTCCGGATAGGAAGAAAGCTGGATAGGCCGAATTTCTTGTGATACTCATTTGAACCGCAAAGTTCACTGAGGGTGACACGGAGGGCGCAACTTAGTGTTTTCCCGCTTCTACAAAACTTGGACTGGATGTAACCTTTGAGGTGTAATCCCGAATGTCGTCAGACTTCGGGATCTCCTCGAAGTTTTTAATTTTTTGACCAATAAACCTTTGAGATCCAAAAAAGATCTCAAAGGTTATCCTCATAATCCATCACTTTTCTATCGCTGGTTTTTAGACTTAGTACAATACTTGTAGCTTCCGAATCTGATTAACTAGTACACTTTATGAGTTTCCAAAGAATTTTCTCTACGCTTCTATTCCTGAGCATTTCACTCGCTTTTATTTCTTGCTCAAAAGACATCTACCGTGAGAACAATAAAGCCCACAAAAAAGCGGTCAAAGAAGCCACTGCTACAATCCAAGAAATCCCAAAAACAAAGGTAGAACTTGATTACGATACACTCAGCATCACTGATGAATGGGTGGGGACGACGAACTTCAGCGTCAGAAAACCTAACTATGTGATCATTCATCACACGGCGCAGGATTCTTTGGAGCAGACTATTAATACCTTCACACTCACCCGCACGCAGGTAAGTTCACACTATGTCGTAGGCAGAGATGGGGAGATCGTGCAGATGCTGAATGATTACCTGCGCTCCTGGCATGCTGGGAGAGGAAAATGGGGGAATGATA
The DNA here is from genome assembly GCF_900116615.1 of Algoriphagus locisalis. Classification (GTDB taxonomy): domain Bacteria; phylum Bacteroidota; class Bacteroidia; order Cytophagales; family Cyclobacteriaceae; genus Algoriphagus; species Algoriphagus locisalis. The sequence goes on along the minus strand of NZ_FPBF01000002.1, from coordinate 224,768 downwards.
CCGACCTGAATTCGGCTTCCATAGGAATAGAGTTGGATAATATCGGAAGTGAGCCATTCACTCAGGCGCAGATAGAAAGTTTGCTGGTTTTGCTCAAGCGACTCAAGTGGAAGTATGGTATTCCCACTGCCAATTTTATTGGACATTCTGATTTAGCTCCATCGAGGAAAGTTGACCCAAGTACTTATTTTCCATGGAAAAAGCTGGCCGAAGAAGGATTCGGGCTTTGGTATGATGAAGAGGAAGTTTTTCCTGTCCTTTCTTCCCAGAATTCTACTTCAATTCCCCTCTCCACTGCGGATTCTTTACCGTCTAATACGCTGGATCCAGTTCTGGCATTGAGAATAATAGGCTACGACGTAAGTGATGAAAAAGCAGCTGTTCGATCATTTAAGCTGCATTTTATCCAGCGGGATATAGAATCGCCATTAACAGAGACAGATAAGAGAATTCTGGATAATCTGTATAAAAAGTATTTGTAGGAGTTTATGCCGCGGAGGAGTGATTGGTCTAAGTCTTCAGACCTGTCCGACGACAGGCGGGCTTGGACCTAAAGTATTGCAGTCTTCAGACTGCTAAAGAGTACCTAAAGGCACAGCATCACCTAATAATTGTTGATTTTCCCATTTATAGAGAGCTCCGCTGCTAGTGATAATCAAAAACTATTAGGTTAATTGGCAGTCTGAAGATTGCATTTAAAAAGGTCCAAGTCAATAGAACCATACCGTCAATAGACTTGAACTAAAAAAAAAGGAGCGAAAAATCATTCACCCCTTTTTTTTAATTCTGTTATCAACCGTTTTAAGAAGTCAACTTCTGCAGCAGCTGTCTCACTTGTCTAAATGATTTGATATTATAATTGGCCTGAGTATATGCATAGCCTACGCGGATGGAGTAGGCATTTTTCGGCATTGCTTTGAAGGTGTCTTCATCTGTCCAATCATCCCCGATAGCCAAAACAAAGTCGTATTCCGAACCTTTCATCATCGCCGTGGCAGCACGGCCTTTGTTGATGTCAGGGCGTTTGATTTCCAAGACCATATTTCCCTCCAATACCTGCAAATTGTAACCCCTGGCCATGTATTTCAAATGACTGAATAGCTCTCGCATTCTGAGATCTCCCAGACCGCTTTCCACTTTTCTATAATGCCAAACAAGAGAATGATGTTTCTCCTCAATGAATGCACCAGGGGTTCTGAGTACATAATACTCCATGATCTGTCTGATGTCCTCTTTCCAGCCATCTTCCACTTCGGCATAAAGCTCCCAGTCTCCCTGGTTCTCTTTCTTTTTCACCCATACCCCATGCTCAGCGATCATGTCGATAGCTTGACCTTCAAACCATTTTCCAAGTGTGTCCTTATCTCTTCCTGAAATGACTACCACTTGAGCCAGCTCGCTTAATTCTTTCACTATTTTTTTCAACTCTTCATCAGGATAGGCCTTCTGCGGATCGGAGTGAAACCCGGTAAGTGTACCATCATAATCCAAAAATAAAACAGCGTTTTTTGCCTTTTTGAAACTGGCCTGAATTTCATTCATCACCTTAGCATCCACATCTTTGGAGGTAAGGTCTTCCTGCTTTCTCTTCACATGGTCCAGCCGATCCATGAATACTTTCACCCATTGGAAGACATCGTATTTTTTCAGACTTTCCTGCATGCTGCTGATTCTGGCTATTTGCTCAGCCTGAGGCATAGAAAGTGCATTGAAGATCGCATCGACTACGCCTTGTCTATCATTGGGGTTGACGAGAATTGCATCCTGAAGCTCCTTGGAGGCACCTGCCATTTCAGATAAAATCAATACGCCTGTCTGATCGGTTTTGCTTGCTACAAATTCTTTACATACTAGGTTCATACCGTCACGCAGCGGAGTTACCAGCGCGATGTCAGACATGTTGTAAAATGCGCTAAGCTCCTCGAATGGGAAGCTTCTGTAGAAATAATGTACCGGCACCCAGTTCAATGTGGAGTACTCGCTATTAATACGACCTACCAATAGGTCAATTTCTTCTTTTAGTTCTTTATAGGATTGGACTTTGTCGCGGCTTGGAACCACGATCATGATCATAGATACTTTGCCGTGAAGCTCCTTGTGCTGCTCCAAAAGTTGGTTGAAAGCCTGAATCCGCTGGGGAATTCCTTTGGAGTAATCTAGTCTGTCGATGGTAAGCAGCAGCTTTTGATCTTCCACTTGCTTACCAAATTCCTGTACAAACCGCTGCGTTTTTTTACTTTTGGCTTGCTTCGCAAATTTGTCGTAATCAATTCCCATTGGAAAGGAATCCACGTTGATGATTCTGTTTTCCGCTTGGATATAACCGCTTTCGTTGGATAATCCAGTAATCCTACCTACTGCGCTAAGGAAGTGGCGCATATCATCGTAGGTGTGAAAACCAATCAAATCTGCCCCGCAAACGCCTTCAAGCAATTCTTTTCTCCAAGGAATCATCCGGATGATCTCGTAAGATGGGAATGGGATGTGTTGGAAGAAAGCGATGGTGGCATTTGGCAATACTTCCCGGAGCATTTGAGGAAGCAAAAGCAATTGATAATCATGAATCCAGATGGTGTCATCTGGTCCGGCTTTTTTCAAAATAGCGTCACAGAACTTTTGATTTACCCGTACATAAGCCTCCCAGTGCTCCGGGTTATAAACCATGTATTGGGTGAAATAGTGAAAAGCTGGCCAAAGTGTCTCATTACTGAAACCCTCATAAAACTCTTCCACATCTTCCTTAGAAAGGAAAACAGGAGCCATTTTGAGGTCGTGAAGTTCAAGGATGATTTCTGCTCTTTGCTCGGGGTCGTCAACGGTATTTCCCGGCCATCCGATCCAAATATTCTCCCCCTCTTTATAGATTGACCCAAGTCCTGTAGCTAATCCTCCAGCACTTGGTTTGAACTCAAATCGACCGTTGCGGTGTCTTAAACTGATAGGCAGGCGATTGGAAACGATAATGGTTTTTGACATGAATAGTAAGTTTAAAAACAAGAAAAGGAAAAGTCCAATTCAAAAAGGTGAAAGGTTAAGATATAGAATAACTCTCAAAATATAAACAAGAAGAGACTTGATGAGTTCAATCAATCACCGCATTTCATGATTTGATAACAAAAAAGCATCCGTTTTGGCGGATGCTTTTGGTCTTAGTTACTAGCTACATTTTTCGGTTTGGTGTCCACTTTTGTCCAGATGAAGGCTGCAAGATCTCTACCTTCTGTAATTCCATATTCAATGGCTGGCCGGTAGTGGATTCCTCCATAGAATCTACTAAGTGCAGCTTCCTCCGCTGCTTGGGAAAAAGAGTCAAACTCTCTAATAGGTAATCCATAAGCTACTTCTGAGCTATCGACAATATGAAACTCATCACCAAATAAATGAGCCAAGGTGTAGGCTGAAGCTGCAGAAGCTACACTGTGTCCGCTGGTATGCTCAGGAAATGGTGGAGTTTGTAATAGTGGCACCCATTGCTCGTCTATATGCTGATTGATGTAGGTTTCCGGTCTGATCACGTTGCTGCGATATTTCTCATCCCAGCAAGAAATAAACGCTTCGTTCAGAGAGATGCTTGTCATTGCCAATGCCTCGGCAGTTCCTTTCCAGTCTCTGTCAGCAGCTTTGGATGCTATTGCAGCTATACTCATCCAGTGTCCTCCTGGGGTGATTTTTTTCTCCGCAAACATCACATGACCTTTTACATTCATTTTGTAAGGGTTGCAATCCCAGAAAAGCGCAATCTCTTTTTGCTCCTGGGAAGAAGCTCTATCCACGTCATATACTTCCTTGGCTACTTTGAAAAACTCACTTTCAGGATCAGTGGAAAATGCAGGGGGAGGTAAGGGCTTGAATTGGGAAGCAGAGTCAAGAACGAAGGTTCTGATTTTATTCCAATGTGGCTCAATAGCTTCCATGTAGGCAGGTGGCGTGGGCTGCCAAGTTCCTTCTTTATCAGTTACAGTGAATTTTGGGAAAGACCGACTTTGGTGATAATTATCCTTGGATGAATACGCTTTAATCACATCTCCCACTTCTTTGCCGTAGGCAATGGACGCCTCAAACACATCCTCAGGAATACCTTTTTCCTTCAAGGTTTCGTAGGTGGCATCTCTGTGCTCATTCATTAATTCTTCCGAAAAAATCAATCCGGTTCCTACGTAATAATAGGCTGCCAGCGAAGCCAAGGGTGGATACACTTTTTCAGACGGTGTAAAAACTACTTTCTCTGATCCATTTAACTGGCCTAGAAGCGACACGTAATTCGGATCAACGGATGCTGCTACTTCATAAGCCGCCAGAGAAGCATAGCTATAGATTCTAGCGGCTACAGGAGGGGAGAAAATATCGTGAATGATTACTTCCGTGATTTTATTTTGTGCCTCGCTGATGTATTGCCCATCCGTGATGGCTTGGGAATAATCTACTTGTTTTGCGCAAGAGGCTGCAATCAGGAGTATGCCTGAAAAGAGCATAAATTTTACGGTACGCATATTTTGGGATTTAATTTTTTGCTTTGTTTCTGTACGAAATCCTTCTTTAGATTGGATTTACGGGTTTTTTCACTTCCGGTTTGGGATTCAAAGCTATTGGAAATTAAGCAACTATCAAAGATTTTAGTCTAGGGCGATCCAATAGATCGGTCCTGAATTACTAGCAGCAAGTCCATAATAATGCTCACCAATCTTAATTTTTTTTATGATTCTTATTTCGGATTTCTGAGGGATATTATTTTGAAAAGTTGCTTCTTTCCAGCCATTTGTTGCCCACTGCCAGGAAGTGAAAGACGCTGCTGTATTGATTCCCAGATCTACTCTAAAGCCAGTGAAATTTCCTCCCAGTAAGACTGACTTGTTTGATTGAGACCAGGAGACAGAGAAAATGGGAGAGAGTTGTGCTTGATCCGGAAAGGGGTCAAATTTAAAACTTCCGTCAGTTTGCTGAAGGTACGCTCCCGAGCGAAATTCATAGGCAGCATGTTTGGAAGATTTGCTTAATACTTCTTCCGGGAAAAGATCAATAGGACCTTTCAGTTCGGAATAGTCTTGATAGGAGCTATGCTTTCTCTTGATGCCGGGAATCTGTTTGATCAGATCATCTCTGCTGGCAAAAGGAACAAGGCGATCACCCATGTAATGAAAGATTAATGGGTCGGCCTGCCCATTTTCGTCAAAATCCCCATGATAGAGCCATAGCGGTTTTTCAACACTTGCTTTCAATTTCGTATTCAGTCCTAGATTCCCAGTCAGAATATCGAGTCTTCCATCAACATTGACGTCTGCTACCGCTAGGCTTTGTATCCATCCGGCAGAAAATTCCAGTCCATTAACCTTTTTCTCGCGAAGTGATTGGCTATTGATAATTTCGAAAGTCCGTATCCCTTGCCAATCTCCTGTGAGTAGCAATTCACTTTTCCCGCTGGCATTCAGATCAGCCCAAACTGCCGAATTGATCATTCCTAAATCTGCATCAGAACCAAACCATTCTTTGGTTTTGTCTTGAAATATTCCCCTCCCCACGTTGATCAGTAAAACGCTCTTCGGAGACGCGCCGTAATCCCCACTGACTACAGAGCTACCCACAAAAATATCCAGATCACCATCTGCATCAACATCGTAAATAGCTATCGTAGAAGTGTTTTCTCCTATTTTGGGAAGTGCCATCGGGTTGAACTGAAAATCCCCCTGGCCATTCCCATAAAATATGCGGTCAAAGTTGAATAGTGCACCGCTTTTATATTCGTTTCCTGCACTTCCCACATAGAGATCCAGATTACCATCTCCATCAAAGTCGGCAAATTCTGCGACGACATCCTCCGCTTTAGCGAGTTGGTCGAAGATGCTATTTTCTTTTTTGATAAACTCTCCGGAGGGAAGTTGGATAAAGAGCGAACCTGCTTGATCCTGAGCCCCTCCTACATAAATATCCTCTAAACCGTCATTATTTACATCTCCCACGGCCAGTGCAGGCCCCATGATCGCAAAACTTTTTGGAGTTAAATACTCGCGTTTGGTTTCATCCAGCGTATTTTTTTCCTGATGCTCCCATGGGATTTGTGGAAATGAATCCACTTGCTGTTTCGCTCCTCTTTGGCTAAGGTTTGGTTTTCCTTTTCCTTGGGTAAGAATATAAGTTTGATTGATGTAATCTAGTTGGAAAATCTCACGCTCGCCAGTTGGCCAATCCACAGCTATTGAATCAATTGCCTGCGCTTTTCCCAAGCCAAAAACCAAGGTGGAGGAAGTGCCAGACATGAACCCCCGGCTTCCGGAATATTGCTGGAAAATGGATCTTCCATCGAAGTAAACGCCTACTTTGGCTCCCAGTCCTAGAGTGTTTTTTCCTTTTGCTGCGAGATTAACCCGGACAAAGGAATTTCCTGATTTTTCTGAATGATTTTGATAAATAAATGGAGGTTGATTTAGGTTATTGATGATCAAATCCAGGTCACCGTCATTGTCCAAATCTGCGTATGCAGAGCCATTGGAATAGCTGGGTTGATCTAAACCCCAAGTTTTGGATTCGTCTTTAAAGCGCAATCCACCTTGGTTCCGGTAGCTTAAATTTGGCAATTTGACCGTTGGAAGCATTTCGATTTGCTTACGGCGGATCTCAGTCATGCTACTAGTCGATGCTGCCTGTTGGCTGTATTGGATAAAATCCAGGTCGTTTGGTCGCTTTTCTATTCCGTTAGTGATATGAATGTCAGGCAGTCCGTCATTATCCATGTCAAAAATCAGGGGAGACCAGCTCCAGTCAGAAGCAAAGACTCCGGAAAAAAGGGCAATCTCACTGAAGCCCTCTTTACCTTGGTTGAGTTGTAGATGATTTCTGACGTATTGATCGGAATAACCAAATTTCTTTTTGATTTGATAGACTTCCTGCTTGTCTTCTCCCACGGATTTCATCCAGATGGATGGATCAATAGGCAACATGTCTGTTGTGAAAATCTCAGGTAATCCATCTCCATTTAAATCCGCCAGATCATTTCCCATACTGTATCGGCTGGTACTGGAAATGAGGTTTTCTAACGATTCTTTGAAGGTGCCATCTTGCTGATTCAGGTAGAGGTAGTCGTTTTCGGTGAAGTCGTTAGAAACGTAAATATCTGGCCAGCCGTCATCATTGAAATCTGCTACACCCACTCCAAGCCCAAAACCAAGAATACTGGAATAAATACCTGAAGCTTCAGTTACATCTTCAAAGCCAATTTGGCCTTCAGAGATTAAATTATTAAATAATTTATCTCCCAATTCGTGTGGGATGGTTCGTTGCTTAGCTTGCGCAAATACCTCTGGGGATTTCACGGAGTGATTCAGCAGGTATAAGTCTAAGTCTCCATCCCGATCATAATCTAAAAAAACTGCCTGAGTACTGAATCCCACAAAATCCACCCCATATTCATCTGCCTGATCTTTAAATTGATTGTTTCCTTGATTGATGTAAAGCCTATTTCTCCCGATTAGCCCTTTGTAATTGCCGATTTGAGAGACATAGATATCCAGCAAACCATCACCATTTACATCGGCCATGGTCACTCCGGTGGACCATCCTCCGTTTCCGCTTACTCCAGCGTATTTGGTGATGTCTTCAAATTGAAAATTGCCTTTGTTGAGGTAAAGTCTGTTTGAAACTTGGTTGCCAGCAAAATACAAATCTACCAATCCGTCATTATTGATGTCACCGGCAGCCACTCCGCCACCGTTATAGAAATACAGATATTCGAGGATGTTGAGGGAGTCAGTTGAGGTGAGGGTGTTTTCAAAGTTTATCCCGATTTGCTCATTATCCATCAGCTGAAAAAGTGTCTCCTCTTTTTTCTCCTGGCAAGAAAAAACAACCCCTAATCCTATTAGAAATACGACTGATAATCTCCTCATTTTTTCAAGCTCAATACTTCCAGATCTCAGCTTTTGCGCTGTTTTTCACTACCAATAACTTGCCTTTATCCAGCTCAGCAAATGCTCGTATGTCACCTTCGAGCTGCAGGCCGTGTTCCGCATTTGGCCAGAAATCAAACGTCCCGTCGCCCTTACCCAAAAGTACATCCCCGTAGCTGGCATCATATTTTCCCACTTCTGGTTTAGCATGAAATAAATTTCCTCCAAGAATCAAGTCTAGGTTTCCATCTTCATTCAGATCTGTCACCTGGATGGCAAAGACATACGAACGCTGAGCCAATCTAGGGAAAGGTTTCCAGGAGAATTTACCGTTTCCTTCGTTCATGAGTGCACCCGAAGCTAGATTGTTTAGCTCGGAGATTATGGATCTATCCAAAACCTCTTTAGGGAAAATATCCGTGAGCGTCTCATTATTGTATGTACTGTATCGCATGTACTGCTTTTTCACAGAAGGTATTTGCCTTTCCAGCTCATGCTTCAGTGCATAAGGGACCTGAACATCACCTTCTTGGCGTGTAAATATTTGTTCTATCGAGCCGTTCTGATCAAAATCATTTAGATACATTCGGACTGGGGTGCTTTCAGAAGCTTTGAAACGGGAATTCAGCCCGTTATTTCCTAAAATCAAATCGGGAAGTCCATCGCCATCCAAGTCTGCCACCTCCAGAGCTCTGTACCAGCCCTTGAGGTTTTGCAGTTCTGGCATCTCTATTTTTTGCAATTTGCCACCCGTATTTCTGAAGAAAACAGGAGCCAACCATTCGCCCACAAGCACCAGATCATCGGCGCCGTCATTGTCCCAGTCCAGCACTTGGGCATCGGTGATCAGGCCGATTTCTTTTAGTTCCGGTGCAAAAGTTGCCGTTTCATCTGTGAAATTGCCCTGACCATCATTGATCCAAATGCTGCTGCTAGCCGGTGCTCCATAGACGAAGGGAACCAGTCTGCCCCCAATGAACAAATCTGGAAAGCCATCTGCATTGAGGTCAAGTACTCGTACCACTGAGCTGCTTCCCCGGTTCAAATTGAAGGCTGGTTGGTCGCTTTTGGTAAAATTGCCTTTGCCGTCGTTCAGGTAAAGTCTGTCTGTGAGCTCGGGGGCTCCCAGTCCTGATTCGTTGCCGCCGGAAGCGACCAGCAGGTCCAAAGTTCCGTCTCCGTTTGCATCGAAAAACACAGCATCAACATCTTCGGAAATCGCATCTCCTTCGAATGCCCCTTGCTCGGATATTTTGTATTTGCCTGATGCTGTGCTGAGGTATAGTTTACCTGAGTATCCTTTGGCTCCGCCAAAAAATAAATCCTCAATACCGTCTCCGTTGAGATCTGCTTTAGCAAAAGCCGGCCCCTCAGTAGAATACATGTGAAATGTGAGACGGTCACGATCAAAATCCACCATGGGATTTTCTTTATGGGTAAAGTCAAGGTTTGGCTCATTTTCCATTTGGAACATTGGAGCTGCGGCTTGCTCGAAGAAACGCTGCCCTTCAGCCAGAGGCTTTGCTTCATTCCAATCTAGTTTAAGTAATTGATCTACCTGAACATTTTCGAGCTGGGTAAAACTACCATCAGGCCATAGGATTTTCAGGAGATCCAACTTTCTCACATCTCCCAGGCCGATTGTCAATTTTGGATCTACGGAAGACTCAAAACCCCGGTTTGGCATTTGCTCAGTGTAGAAAATCTGCTCACCAGCGATCAGTTTTACTTGCGCTCCAATGGCGTGTGTGTTTTTATCTTTTCCGATCAGTTGAATCTGAAGGAAATGATTATCAGGATTTTGTTCCCGCCCTAGGTTTTTGAAGATGGAAGGGGGATTGTTGACGTTGTTAACGACTAGGTCGAGTGTGCCGTCATTGTTCAAATCGCCATAGGCTCCTCCGTTAGAGTGAATTGCTTCGCCAAGTCCCCAGGCGTCGGTACTATTTTCAAACTCCAAGTCCCCCAGATTTCTAAACGCATAGTTAGGAACAGGATTAATTGGAATAGGATCAATCAGAGCTTTGTAATCTACCCCTTCCTGAGAGATGATTTTGCTTTTGGTAGCATCGTCATCGATGAAATTCAGGTAATCCAGATCCGTGATGTCCTGATATATCCCATTTGCCACGAAGAGGTCCCGCTTGCCATCATTATCCATATCAAAAATCAATGCTCCCCAGCTCCAGTCAGTAGCTTCCAAATTTGCAAGCCTGCCCATTTCGCTGAAAGTGCCATCTCCATTGTTGATATGGAGCATGTTTCGGGAAAATTGGTAATGATATCCGTGAGTTTTATTGAATTTAAATTTATCCCAGTTTTCAAAAGTGGTTATTTGCTTCAGACGTGATTGAGGCTCTGGAAGCATATCTGTGACAAAAATATCCAGTAATCCATCTCCGTTGATATCGGCTATATCTGCACCCATTGATGCTGCAGAAATGGAGCGCATGGCTGTTTCCAATGACTCCGTAAAGGTTCCATCCTGATTATTGATGTAGAGGTAATCTTTTTCAAAGAAATCATTGGAAATGAAGATATCCGGCCATGAATCCTGATTGACATCACCAATGGTAATCCCCAACCCAAAGCCTATGATCGATCCGTAGATTCCAGCTTCTTCACTGACATCGATGAATTTGCCATTATCATTTCTGAATAGCTTATCTCCGCCCACCGAATCACGCTTTGGGCGCTCGTTTTGCATTTTGTTGAAGCTGCCGATTGCCTGGTAACTGTTGTTCAGCAAGTAAACGTCCAGGTCTCCGTCTTTGTCGTAGTCAAAAAATACAGCGTGAGTGGAAAAGCCTTGATCTGCTAAGCCATAGGCTTCAGCTTCCTCGGTGAATGTGCCATCCCCCCGATTTATAAAAAGCTCATTCTGTTTGTTGTCCCCAGAGATGTCACCGGAATTGCAGACATAAATATCCAACAATCCATCAGCATTCACATCGGCCATGGACACTCCAGTGCTCCAGGCTCTAGATCCTCCAGTTCCGGAAATATCAGTTACATCTTCAAATTTGAAATCTCCTTTGTTCAGGTACAGCTTATTTGGACCTAGGTTGGCCGTAAAATAGATATCAAGAAGTCCGTCGTTATTTACATCACCCAGCGCTACTCCGCCACCGTTATAGAAATTTCGGTAGGTGAAGATGTTGAATTCTTCGTCGAAGGGTAGGTCATTTCGGAAGGATATTCCTGAAGAAGCCGGATCAATGGATTGGAATAGGGTAGGAGCTTCTTCTTTTTTTTCTGCACAAGACAGGGAAATTGTGAGAATGAAGAATACAAGTAATTTATTATTCATGATGGGTTCTCTTCAAGCTGCTTTTGAATCTTCAGATCGACGATTTCGGCTCTGACGGTTGAAAGATTCTTTTTAAAAATCCTTACCCTTCGATTGCCGTCTATTTTAACAAAGACGAGCTGCGAACCATCCTCGCTGCTGACTTCTATAAAGCCTTCTCCGTACCATTGTTCATACAGGGCAACTACGTCTGCTCTGAGTTTTTCTACGGCTAGTTCTTCGTTCCAAGGTGCCCATCCCGTATAGGAATAGTCAACTGGCATTAGGTAGATTTTATCCTGTTCGAATTTAGGGTAAAAGCGCATTTTTGTAGGTATGGCAGATGGCATTTCTACGTTGTATTCTACGGATAATTCGGTGGGTCCATTGACTAGGATTCCTTGCTTATTCATTTCCCAGCACTTCTCGTAAAAGTCTTTTTTGTCCATTCCGAGCTCTAGATTTAGGAAGATTTCATTGTAAGTTTTTTCTGAAGCGAGCTGCTCAGCCTCTAGTTGTTTATACTCTGACTGGCAGGAGAAAGCAATAATACTCAACGAAAGTAGGACAAGCAGATGTAATGTGAATTGGTGTTTCGGGGTTTTCATTGGGTGTAATTCGGTCGTCGGACAGCGTACTATTTGTCTGGCAATTGAAGCATTAAGATAGACTATGTGCTGAAAAACGGAAATTTAATCGGGTGCAATCTAGAACTCTAATGCTAATTAAGTGAAAAAGGAAGTGCAGTTGAGGCACTTCCTTTTTTAGTTTATTTAAAGCTTAACTTAATAGCCTGGATTTTGTGTCAAATTCGGATTTCTATTAATCTGTGACAAGGGAATTGGGAATAATTCTCTAAAAGACTGAGAAGTGCCCTTTTCCCACCAAGGCTGACCGAATTTGCCAAATCGGATCATATCCGTTCTTCGGCTAGCTTCAGCAAACATTTCAAATCCTCTTTCATCATAAATAGCATCCAGTGTTATGCTAGCTAGCGGCTCAAGACCTGCTCTCATTCTTACCTGATTCAAGGCATCAAGTGCTTCTGCGGTTTTTCCTTGACGAAAAGCGGCTTCAGCCTTAGTCAGGATTATTTCTCCCAATCGGAATAGAGGATAATCATTACTTAACTCCTGGCCTGCACCTGAAGCAAATTCAAACTTACCTATTCTTACTCCAGCCTGTCTAAGTCCATTAGGGAAAAGCATATTGATTTCAGGTGTATATGTCAAAGGCTGGCCATCAGGATCGGCAGCTTCCGCAGCTTGATCAAGTAGCCTTGAGCCATCAGAGGCGAATTGAGGGCCTTCCAGAAATGCGTCTTTTCTTACATCAGCATCATCGTAGTTGTTATAAAACTCTTCCATGGATGCATAGCCATTCCATGGCTGTGCTGTCAGGTCGAAGGTGGCTTGGCTAACCGTATGTAGCGTCATCATGGCTAGGTTTAGTCCAGCTGCATTATTCTCATCGTAAGGAAGAGTCAGAATGTTTTCTGTAGAACCACTGTTTCTGGTCGCGAAGTTTGCAAAGAAATTTGAGCTCAAAGAATAGGGCCCGGCGATCACTTCATTGGCAGCAGCTTCAGCATCAGCCCATCTTGGAGTACCTGTATATACTTCTGCATTGAGGTATAGCTTCGCCAGCATCGCCTGGGCAGAATAATAGTTCAAGGTGGTTCTAGTATCTTCTTTTGGTAAGAATTCTATGTTATCCAAAATGGACCGCTCTATAAAATCAAATACTTCCTGACGTGTGTTGTTTGCTGGATTACCGCCCAAAGACTCTTCGGTAACGATAGGTACGTTTCCAAAGGAGTCTATAAGCCATAGATAAGGCAGCGCACGTAAAACTTTTAGCTCTGCTACCAATGCTTCTACATCAGGGAAACCAATGATTAAGTTGTTTATTTCCCCAATGGCAGTAAAACAATAGTCCCATGAGTTATTGATTGCATCTTCTGAAGTAGTCCATTCGTGCTTGTGAACCCTAAGCCAAATTCCACCATCTTCCCAATCTGGTCCACGCTGCGGGATTACCATTTCATCGGAAGCGATCTCATTGATAGACCAAATACCGTTGTGTCCACCCCAACTGCCTACAATTCGTGAATAAGCAGATGCCTTAAGTACTTCGATGAGTTGTGGATTATTACTGTTTGCGACATCTTCTGGAGTCACTCCATCAAGTACTTCTTGTTCTAGTTCCCAGCAGGATCCCAAGAGAAATAATGCTGGAACCAATAGACAAATTTTACTTATATATTTTAACATGTCTTTGTGTTTAGATTGATTATTTGAAATTAAGAGCTACACCCAAGGTAAATGACCTAGTCTGGAAGTAGGTGCTTCTGCGCTCAATACCCGGAGAAAGAGAGGAAGTGAATCCATTACCATTTTCAGCGTCTGTGATTCTCACTTCGGGATCAATTCCGGTGTAATTGGTGATGGTGAACAGATTTTGCGCAGCAAAATAAACTCGTAGGGAGTTCAGATTCGGCGATCGCGTAGTGAAATTATATCCCAATTCCATATTGTCCAACCTAATGAATGAAGCGTCTTCTATGTAGGAGCTGTTGAAAGTAGGAGAAGAAGTGACAAATGGCGTTTTGTCGGTCACTACAGAATTCCAAGTGTTTGAAATAGCATCTTGATTTTCGTAGAATCCCCTGTAGGAGTTGAACAAGTCATGACCCCATGCTCCTCTGAAGAAGAAGCTTAAATTCCACCCTCCGTAAACGAAGTTGTTTGCAAATCCAAATTCTCCTTTTGGCAATCCGTTACCGATTTTCTCAAATTTATCTGGATCAGTAGTAGATAAGATGTATTCACCACCGTCAGTAAATCCTTCTAGCACAGGGCCATAAAAATCACCTAACGTTTGCCCCACTCTGTTGTAGATGATTGGGTTATTGTTTTGTCCCGGAGATCCAGGAGTCGCAAATCTCAACTCATCAAAGCCCAGATCACCGGCTGACAAGCTCTCGATTGTAGTTTTGTCATATAGTGTAAAGTTAACACTTGGGTGCCATTTGATACCTCCTAGGGAAATATCATGAGCACTTACAGCGAATTCAAATCCCGCAGCTCTAAGATCAGCAAGGTTTACCCAAGTTGAAGAAACGGTATTGAATCGGCCTGGATCAAATACATTAGGTGTACCAGGTGCTACAGGTACATTGAAAAGTAGATCAGAAATATTTCTGATGTAATAGTCCATGCTACCTGTTAATTTGTTGTTCCACACACCAAAGTCTAATCCAACGTTAATTTCCGCTTTGGTCTCCCATTTCAATTCCTTGTTTGGATTGGAATTCTGAACGATACCCACATAAACATCATTTTGCGTCAGAGGATCTCCATCTAGGTCCACTCGGTTACCGTTACCATAGACACCCAATGCCAAAGTAGGCGATGGGGGAAGGTTTCCCGTCACACCAAAGGAAGCTCTTGGCTTGAATTGGCTGAAAAGCCCCATGTCGAAGAGTTGCGTGAAATCCGATCCTAAGCTAACTGCCGGGAAAACACCAGTTTGGTTATTCTCTCCAAATCCGGAATAGGTTTCTGCTCTCACAGATGCTGAGAAGAAGAATTGGTTATTCAGGTTGAAATTGGCTCTTCCAAATAGGGAGTTTAGCTGATCCTGATTGGCATATGAAGCGACTTCCGTATTGGCACCTACTCTGATTGCTCCTGCGCCAAGGTTGTCCCAGCCCAGATCAAAAAGGTACTGCTTCACCCGTGCATTAAATCCTTGGTTTTCGGTGGACTGAGTAGCCACACCACCAAGTAAGGTCATATTTAGTCCATCAGTAAGATCAAGCTCATAGCGTAAAGTAGATTCGAAAATCTTCTGTACGCGATCGTTAGTTCTTCTTTGTGCAGATCCATCTGCATTTAGCCCTACTTGGTAGTCTTGCTTTGACCAGAAATCACCGGAAAGGGTATTGCTCCTGTCCTGAGAATACTGTGCAGAGATCGTCAGGTTTGGAAGCAGATCGAATTCCGCTCTGTAGGATGTTAACGCAGATTTAGTCTCTCCCACGAATTTTTGCTGATTGGCAAGTGCCACAGGGTTAAAGAAGTCGAGCACGTCCGCTTGGAAGTAGCCGCCAAATCTTTCCAAAGCAGCCTGGGAATCATCGTAAATTGGCGCTGTTGGATTGTAAAGCGTTGCAAATCGGAATGCATCGTTATTGATTGATTCACGATCTACGTTAGTGAATGATAAATTCACGTTTAGTCTCAATCTATTGTCAAGAGCACCTTGTGAAAGGTTTATTCTCGTATTTAGTCGTTCATTGGACACCCCATTTACTATTCCCTGGTTGTTTCTGTAGTTGACAGAAGCCATGTAGTTGGTGTTGTTGAAGCCTCCAGAAACACTTGCGTTAGTGGTATAGGAAAAAGAATCGTCAATCAATTCATCTCTCCAGTCAGTAGCACTGCCATAATCTGTGCCTCCTCTTTCTACAAACTCTTCTGGAGAAAGAATAGGGATCAAATTGGTCGCCTGATCCATTGTGCCAAATGAATTAACGGACACATTTACTCTACCATCTTTAGGGTTCTTTTTAGTCGTGGTGATCAAAATTACCCCTGAAGAACCTCTTGCTCCATAGATAGCAGCGGCCGAGCCATCTTTCAGGACATCGATAGATTGGATGTCATTTGGATCTACATTGTCTAGGGATGCTCCGATCACACCGTCCAAGACAATTAGAGGAGATGAATTGGCTCCGAAAGTCGATAGTCCTCTAAGACGCACATTGAATCCGGCATTTGGGTTTCCGCCTGGTCTGGTTATTGACAAACCTGCCACTTTACCCTGAAGTAATTGAGCTGGGTTTGAAACGTTTCCTTTGTTAAAGTCTTCAGGTTTCACAGCAACTACTGCCGAAGTGATTTCCTTTTTGTCCTGAGTACCGTAACCTATTACTACTGCTTCTTCAAGGCTTTGAATATCCTCCTCTAGATTAATAGTAATGTTTGTCTGATTTCCGATTTCTACCTCTTGCGGAAGGTAGCCTATGAAGGAAATTACAAGAACTTCATCGCCTGCCTGTAGATCCAAGGAGAATTTCCCATCCAGATCAGTAGCTGTACCTCGTGTGGTACCTTTGATCAATACAGTAGCACCCGGGATTGATTCTCCGAGGATCGGGTCCATGACAGTTCCCGTCACTGTTCTGCTTTGTGCGTTAGCTACCAGATTAGCGCAGAAAATGAGCGCGAGTGCAAGTAGAAACGTCTTTAGTTTCAGTAAATAGTTTCGCATACGGTTTGGTTGTTAATTAATCTAGAAATAGAAAGTGCATTTTATATTTCAATTCGAAAGTGTTATTATAATTTTAAATTTGCAATTATTAACATTTCACGAATTTGAAATTCGAAAAAAACGATTTAACAGAATATTGTTTTAATTGCTGAATTTTTACAAATAGTTATAGTTGTCTATCATTTTATCAATGGAAATCGTTTTCCATTTTCGAATAGTCACGAATTTGATTTTTTTCAAAAAAATGAAGATAATTTTCTCTTGCGCTTTTTTGCTTTGAAGTCCAATTTTACTTTGATAAAAAAAATGCAAAAGCCTGTCTTTTTGGATGAGAAAATTTGCCTTAGTTTATCCAACGCTTATATCCTTAATTAATAGTGAGGATTGGTATCTACTCCAGGCAAGAATTGTAAATTCATCTTAAAAGAAACTAATTGGAAATGTTGTTTTTGAAAAGCTGATTATATTTAGCTGTAAACCAACTTTTATGAGAAAACAACTACAATTAACTCTTGTCTTGGGGATTGCTTTTTCTGCCTTACTTTTTCACAATCCTACACATGCCCAAGGCATACGTGGAAAAGTCAAAACAGCAGATGGAGAACCGCTCGCTTATGCCTCGGTGTATGTAAGAAATCTAGGTGATGGCGTCCCGACTAACGAAGAAGGCAACTATGAATACAAGCTTCCCAAAGGAGTCTATGATGTCTTAATCCAGTATTTAGGCTACAAATCCCAGCTGGAAACCATCATTGTGACGGATGAATGGATCACAAAGGACTTTGTGCTTGAGCCACAGGAATACACGCTGGAAGAGGTAGAAGTGCGGGCTGGAGCGGAAGATCCCGCATTGACTATCATGCGTAAGGCTATTGCCAAAGCTAAATACCATAGGCTTCAGCTTCAGAAATACAGCATGACCGTTTATTTGAAGGGTACGGGGAAATTGACCGACGCTCCTTTTTTTCTCAGAAAAACCATAGAAAAGGAAGGATTCAAACTGGATGAAGCATACACCTCGGAGTCTGTGTCCAGGATCACTTTTACCCAGCCGAATAAAGTAGAGGAAAAAGTGATATCCATCCGAACGAATGGAGACAATCAGTCCACCTCCCCAGCGCCATACATACAGACTACCTTCTATCAGGAGAAAATCAACGGTATCATCTCACCGCTTTCCCGCTCGGCATTTGTGTATTATAAATTTAAATACGAAGGGAGCTTCTTCGATCAGAATGTATTGGTGAGTAAGATCAAAGTAACTCCGAGGTCTAGGGGAGAGCAGGTCTTCGAAGGGTTCATTTACATTATTGAGGATTTGTGGGCGATTCACAGTTTAAACCTTCAGACGTCATTGCTTGGCTTTCAGATTACTGCAAAACAACAGTATGCTCCGGTGGCTGAGAATGTCTGGATGCCTCTGACACATACCTATGATTTCGGAGGTAAGATTTTCGGGTTTGAGGGCAATTTCAAATATCTGGCTTCTACCCGTGAATACGAGATAGAGCTTAATCCTGACCTGGAAGTAGTGCCGGAGATCATAGACGAAAAAGTACAGGAAGTGCCTGATGAGGCCGTTGGTTTTAATAAGTCTGTTTCCGCGCTGGAGCAATTAGCGAAGGAAGAACCAAAGACCAGAAAGGAATACCGCAAGCTCATGAATGAATATGAGAAGGAATCCCTGAAAGAGCGTGATGAACCGGATGTGATCGAAGAAAGCTACTATGAGGTGGACTCCATGGCTAAAAAATATGATCAAGCTTACTGGGATAGTATTCGCCCGGTTCCCCTGACCGAAAGTGAGATCCAGGGATATCAGCGGGATGATAGTCTGGCGACAGTGGAGGTGGCCAAAATGAGTGATGTAGATTCTGTGGCGAAAAAGGCCCGTAGTAAATACAGGCCATTGGATTTTATGAATGGGGCATCCTATAGTTTAGGAAAAGGTGCTTCCATTGGATTTAAGCAAAATTGGACTAAAACTTCCTTCAATACAGTGGAAGGATTCAAGCTGGGATTAGGGCTGTTCTACCGCAAAGAGAAAAACACCAAAGCTGCAGACAGTGTGAGTATCCTGCGAAAAAGCTTCAATATAGAACCTGAGCTCCGCTATGGGTTTTCGAGCAATCGCTTTTATGGGAAAGTAGATTTCCGCTGGTCCAGCACACTCAATCTTTCCGGGACTACTTTCGGTCTGAAAGGCGGGCGATATATTTATCAGTTCAATGGAGGAGAGCCAATCAATGAGCAGGTGAATGCAGTTTACTCGTTGCTCTTTAGGCAAAATTACATGAAACTATACGAACAAACTTTTGGGCAGGCATACTGGGCTCATCGGGTTAATAGCGGCATTACTTATCGCGTGAATATGACCTACGCCCAGCGAACAGAATTATTCAATACGAACAATTACAGCTTTTACAATAAGCCAGAGCGCGTTTATTCCCCAAATCGACCGGAGAATGTAGAGACAGGTGCAGGTTCTTTTGCTGATCATGATATTTTGAAATTGAATGCAGAGCTGGAGTGGCGACCGGGAATTAAGTACGGGATCAGAAACGGACGGAAGTATGCCATCGCAGACCGCTCACCCTTGGTAAAAGTAGCTTACACCAAGGCATTTGGCGGAATTGGTTCGACTGGTACCGCGTCTGATTTTGATCATTTAGAACTGGGAATTCAGCATGACTACACGTTTGGGGTAAGCGGAAAACTGGATTTCAACCTTACCGCCGGAGCATTTCTGTCCAATGAGCAGGTTTACTTCCCGGATTTCCAGCATTTCGGAGGTAATCGTACGATCTTCTCCAACTTTGGCCCGGCGTCTAATTATCGTTTTATGGATTATTATAAATACAGCACGAATTCCAAGTACTTTTCAGGTATTGTGCATTACCAGTTCCGAAAGTTTATTTTCACTCAATTGCCCATGCTTAGATTTTCGGGATTGCGGGAAAATATTTTCTTCAACTACCTTAAAACAGACAATTCCCCGAATTACTGGGAAGTGGGCTACTCCTTGGATAATCTATTTAGGATTTTCCGTGTAGAATTGGGGGCAGGCTTTGAAGATGCAAAATTCCTGCGCGGTGGAGTGAGATTTGGAGTGGCGACGTTTATCAATATAAACTAGAATAATGCTGTTAGAAACAGAAAAAGCCCGGATTTCCGGGCTTTTTCTGTTTCAGTTTTGAAAGATTAGACTTTCATAATGTCCACTTCTTTTTTCGCGAGCAATTCATCTATTTTGGTAGAGAACTGATCAGTTAGCTTTTGAACCACATCTTCTGCTCTTTTTATCTCATCTTCTGAGGCACCATCCTTTTGAAGCTTTTTCAGCTCGTCATTGATGTCTTTACGAACTGTTCTTAGGGATATTTTTCCACCCTCACACTCATGCTTTGCTTGCTTCACCAGAGAAATACGTCTCTCTTCTGTAAGCGCTGGGATGGTAAGAATAATCACTTCCCCGTTGTTTTGCGGCGCTAGTCCCAGGTCAGAATTGATGATCGCTTTCTCTATCTCTGAGATCATCGAGCGCTCAAATGGCTTGATGGAAAGGGTGCGGGCATCAGGCGTATTGACTGAGGATACTTGGTTCAATGGAGTGTTTGCTCCATAATATTGAACCATGATACCATCCAAAAGATTAGGCATGGCTTTACCAGCCCTGATTTTCAAAAGTTCGGCAGCAGTATGATCCACTGCTTTTTGCATCAATTCTTTTGCTTCGTCTAGGTATAATTCGATTTCTTCCATGGTTAACTACTTATAAAGTGGTGATTAAAGTACCAATTTCTTCGCCTTGAACCAATTTGCTGAGATTTCCTGCCAGATTCATATCAAAAACAATGATGGGTAGATTGTTTTCCTGACAAAGGGTAAAGGCCGTCATATCCATGACGTTTAGATTCTTTTCATACACCTCGTGAAATGAAATGGTTTTATATTTTGTGGCTGATGCATCTTTTTCCGGGTCAGCGGTATAGACTCCATCCACTCGGGTACCTTTCAATACAATATCTGCTTCTACTTCGATCGCTCTTAAACTAGCCGTAGAATCAGTAGTAAAGTAAGGGTTGCCAATTCCGGCTCCGAAAATCACAATACGACCTTTTTCTAAGTGACGGATTGCTCTTCTGCGAATAAATGGTTCGCAGACGCTTTCGATTTTGATACCTGACATCAAGCGCGTGTACATTCCGCCTTGTTCAAGTGCACTTTGAAGCGCCATTGCGTTAATCAATGTAGCCAGCATGCCCATGTAGTCACCCTGCACTCTGTCTATTCCGGATTTTTCGGCTTGCACGCCTCTGAAAATATTGCCTCCTCCGATTACTATAGCCACCTCTACACCCATGTCATGTACTTTTTTGATCTCCTGAGTGTATTGCTGAAGTCTAACTGGATCAATGCCGTAACTCTTATCACCCATTAGCGCTTCTCCACTGAGTTTGAGCAGTATTCTCTTGTATTTCATCTGTTTATAATTTGTCTTTTAATGGCCATATGTCCGCCCGGCTTACGTCAGTCGGACGGGGAATCTCGCATGGTGATCCCGATAGCTATCGGGAAATTTCAGTATTTGACTTTTTAGTCATGCCTCAGGCAGGCTCGATTTCATCGGTAATTAATTGTTTTTTTTCAGAGGTTTGTTTTCGCTATTGTTGCGATTATTTGAGGCGTTTTTATTTTCAGGTTAGGGCTAAAAGCTTTAGCAAAATGACTGAAAAAGAATCGGGCGTAGCTCGATTTGCACAAAATAATCCGACAAATATAATTTCTTCATTTCATTATGCTAGGCATAAAAGCTAAAATTGAATCAGGACTTGGTTTTTTTCTACGCTTTGGTTGAGCGATACTTTCACTGCTTTCACGATTCCGTCTCCGGGTGATTTTAGGATATTTTCCATTTTCATGGCCTCGAGAATAAGAACAACTTCTCCTTTTTTGACCTCATCTCCAGGCTTTACTTTCAAGTCAAGAATAAGACCTGGCATAGGAGCTTTGATTTCCTTCAAGGCCTGTGAAGCTGTAGAGTTCATTCCCAATTGCTCTAAAAGTAGGTCAAACCTGTCCTTGAGCTGTAGGTTAGAGATTTTACCACCAAGCTTGATTTGGATGGTTTTTGCTGTTTTATCTAGGGAAATCAATTCAGCTTCAATCGACTTATTCTCAGAAATCAGGTGGATTTTTCGATTTGAAATCCACTGAAGATCCCAGTGTATTGGTTTGCCGTTGACTTGCGTAGTCTCATCGGTTTTTTCGACCGAATAGGTTTTGTTTTGGATTGTAACTGTAAACATTCATGTTAATTTGAACCCGAATATACAATTTCCCATAAAACCGATTCTTTTTCAGAAGTTTTAAATATGAATCCACTCAATGAATTACAGCAAAAAGCTTCATGGTATTTATCCAGCTTTTGTGTGACTTTTTCTATCTTTTTTTTGATTTCATGTAAGTCCGCAGATGTGTCAGTCACTGGAGGTGGTGAAGCTACAGAAAGCGACGCCCATGTTTCCAGCTCCGATAGTCTCAGGTTAAAAACACTCATTGCCAAGAAGGAGCAGGCGATTGCCTCTTACAAACAATCGGTAAGAAGGGACTTTGATATTTTGCATACTGACTTAGACTTGGCTTTTGACTATCAAGCGCAAACCGTTATAGGGAAAGCTGAACTAACGGTCAAACCTTTTTTTCTCTCCAGAAATGAGTTGGTTTTAGATGCCCAGGATTTTGAGTTTGATGAACTTTTTTTTATTCAAGGCGAGCAGCGGGAAAGAGTGCCTTTTGAGTACGATGAAAAGAAAATTTATATTCACCTACCTAGGGAATTGACAAGGGCCGACACCTTTCAGATAGCATTTGACTACACCGCTTTTCCAGAGCGAAATGCCGGAGGAGGAAGCAAAGCAATCACGGATACAAAAGGTCTGTATTTTATAGATCCGCTGGACACCGTACCGGATAAACCAACCATGATATGGACGCAAGGGGAGACTGCGCATAACTCCAAGTGGTTTCCGACTATAGATAGTCCAAATGAGAAATTCACTCAATTGATAAAATTGACCGTGGCGGACAGCTTGGTATCAATTGGCAATGGAGAATTGATCAAGCAGGAAGATCTGGGGAATGGGTTTAGAAAGGATTATTGGGAAATGAAGCTTCTTCATTCGGCATATTTAACCGCATTTGCGATTGGCGATTTTTCAAAAGTGGAGGCAAAATGGGAAGATGTTCCTTTAGGATACTTTGTAGAGAAAGGGTATGAAAAAGGGGCTGAAAAGGTCTTTCAGAATACGCCGGAAATGATTGGTTTTTTCTCTGAGCTACTTGGTGTGCGATACCCGTGGCCTAAGTATGATCAAATAGTCGTTCGTGATTTTGTGTCAGGCGCTATGGAAAATACAACGGCGTCCATTTTCATGGAGGAACTGCGTCTTACAGCACGTGAAGCCATTGATTCTGAGATGGATTACATTATTGCACATGAGCTTTTTCATCAGTGGTTTGGAGATTATGTGACTACCGAGTCTTGGGCAAACCTCACCTTGAATGAAGGCTTCGCAAATTATAGCGAGTTCCTCTGGAACGAATACAAGTATGGGCCGGATGAAGCCAAACTTAAATTGATTGCTGAGACCGAAAATTATTTTGCGGAAGCAGAAACAAAACAAGTCGATCTGATTCGATTTGAGTATGTAGATGCTGAGGATATGTTTGATTCCCATAGTTATTCGAAGGGAGGAGCGATTTTACATATGCTTCGCGAGTATTTGGGAGCTGAAGTTTTTTACGAAAGTCTAACGTATTATCTGGAGCAGCACGCATTTGAAAATGTTGAGGTAAATGATCTCCGATTGGCTTTTGAAAAGATTTCTGGGGAGGATTTGAATTGGTTTTTCAATCAATGGTTTCTAGACAAAGGGCATCCTGAGCTTCAGTTTGAGGTAGATTATTCAGACCCAAGCAACGTGCTGATTTCTGTCAGACAAACTCAGAATTTGCTTGAAACGCCTCTTTATCAACTGCCGCTGGAAATAAGTTGGTACGAGGAGCGTGATAGAAAAAGTCGGCAATTTATGATCACAAAGGAGTATCAGGAAATTATTTTGGAGAATGAAAACCCGGTAGCCTTAGTCTTCATCGATGAAGAGAAAAACCTGTTGGCTGTTAAGTCCATGGAATTAAACGCCAATCAGATGCGATCTCAATTCAGGTCGTCTGAGTTTGGAATAGCTCGATATGAAGCACTGGATAGTTTGGCAGCATGGGAAGCAGTGACAGAGTTGGAGTCCATTATTCCAGCCGCATTAGAGGATGAATTCTGGGCTGTAAGAGAATCCGCTCTTTCCATACTTCAGGGATATCCTGATTGGCTGAAGGATACCCCTGAACTAGCTAGGAAGGTACTACAGCTTGCGAAAAGTGATGAGAGAAATTCTGTGAGAGCGGGGGCAATTGATGCGCTTTCCGCTTTTTCACCTGATGAATACTATTCCGCTTTTATTGAATTGGCTAAAGACTCTTCTTATTTGGTAGCTGGATCTGCTTTGATGGGCTTAGTTAGTGCCAGCTCAGAGCTGATAGACCCATCTGTGGTAGAAAGCTATGCAAGTGAGCGGAATTTTAGAATGTTGATCCCCATAGCTGAATATTATATAAACAATGAGGTGGCCGGCAAAGGAAATTGGTTTCTAGATCAGGCTAATACTATTTCGGGTGAAGGACTTTATTATTACTTGGGGTATTTTAGCGAGTACTTTAGTCGGTCTCCGGAAGAAGGAGAGGGGAAGGCCGTTGATTTTTTGTTGGATAAAATGGGAAATGACACCAGAACTTACATTCGTTTGGGAGCATTTCAGGGATTGCTTGCATTTTCAGACGATGCTGCCATTTTGGAAAGAATCAGCAAGGTAGCAGCTCAAGAAAGCGATAGTGAGCTAGTCACGTACTATAATTATTTTCTTGAAACCTTAAAAGACGAAAATTAATGCATTGATTTATAATTGTTTGGGAAAAACATGGGCAAAATCTCAAGAAATTTGAAATGCATGTTTTGTATCTTTAATAAAAGCCTCTAATTTTGCCATCCGTTACGATAGAAAAGCCGGTGAAGTGGTTTGAAAAGTAGCGCTAGTTGGGGGAATACCAAAGCGGCCAACTGGGACGGACTGTAAATCCGTTGACTTAAGTCTTCATAGGTTCGAATCCTATTTCCCCCACACCATTGTCTAAATGCAAAATTTTTTTCTAATTTTGCAGGGCTAAAAAATCTGGATAAGACCGGATTGATAGGGAAGTAGCTCTCCAAGGTATAATCGTAAGACATCATACTTAGAGGTAGAGCGGCAGAGATGATTTCATCTCGAAAGATTACAAGCGGGAGTAGCTCAGTTGGTAGAGCGGCAGCCTTCCAAGCTGCAGGTCGCGGGTTCGAGCCTCGTCTCCCGCTCTTTGCTTTCTTCGGAAAGCATAAGAGTCTAAGCCGACGTAGCTCAGGGGTAGAGTACTTCCTTGGTAAGGAAGGGGTCAGGGGTTCAAATCCCCTCGTTGGCTCATTTCGGCTTATATTGAAAAAAAAATAAATTTATCTTTAAACTTAAACTGAGGATTTTCACGCATGGCAAAAGCACAATTCGACCGTTCCAAGCCGCACGTTAATATCGGTACGATTGGTCACGTAGATCATGGAAAGACCACTTTGACTGCTGCCATCACTACCGTTCTGGCTAGTAAGGGTCTATCTGAATTAAGAGACTTTTCTTCTATCGATAATGCACCGGAAGAAAAAGAAAGAGGTATCACCATTAACACCTCTCACGTAGAATATCAAACTGAAAACAGACACTACGCTCACGTAGATTGTCCAGGTCACGCTGACTACGTTAAGAACATGGTAACGGGTGCTGCCCAGATGGACGGCGCTATCCTAGTAGTAGCAGCTACTGACGGACCAATGCCTCAAACTAGAGAGCATATCCTTTTGGCTCGCCAGGTAGGTGTACCTCAACTAGTAGTATTTATGAACAAAGTGGATATGG
Source organism: Algoriphagus locisalis (assembly GCF_900116615.1). Lineage (GTDB taxonomy): Bacteria > Bacteroidota > Bacteroidia > Cytophagales > Cyclobacteriaceae > Algoriphagus > Algoriphagus locisalis. The sequence goes on along the minus strand of NZ_FPBF01000002.1, from coordinate 199,272 downwards.
TTGACGATCCTGAGCTTCTTGAGCTTGTGGAAATGGAAATCAGAGAACTACTTTCTTTCTATGAATTCGACGGTGACAACATCCCAGTAATCGCTGGTTCTGCACTTGGTGCATTGAACGGTGAAGAAAAGTGGGTTGAAACTGTAATGGAATTGATGAATGCTGTCGATTCTTATATCCCTCTTCCTGAAAGAGCTATTGATAAAGACTTCTTGATGCCTGTAGAAGATGTATTCTCGATCACTGGTCGTGGTACTGTAGCTACTGGTAGAATCGAAAGAGGTGTTATCAACTCTGGTGAAGCAGTTGACATCATCGGTATGGGTGCTGAAGGACTTAAGTCCACAGTAACTGGTGTTGAGATGTTCCGTAAGATCCTTGACAGAGGTGAAGCAGGTGATAACGTAGGTCTATTGCTAAGAGGTATTGAAAAATCACAAATCAAACGTGGTATGATTATCTGTAAGCCAGGATCTGTGAAGCCTCACTCTCACTTCAACGCTGAAGTTTACGTTCTTTCTAAAGAAGAAGGTGGACGTCACACGCCATTCTTTAACAAATACCGTCCACAGTTCTACCTTAGAACTACAGATGTTACTGGTGAGATCAAACTTCCAGAAAACGTTGAAATGGTAATGCCAGGTGATAACGTGACTATCGAAGTGACTTTGCTTAATGCAGTTGCTCTTGAGAAAGGTCTTCGTTTTGCAATCCGTGAGGGTGGTAGAACAGTAGGAGCTGGTCAGGTTACTGAAATCCTAGACTAATCATCAATCACAGATTGACTATTTATACAATGCGATCTCAAATTATTTTGGGATCGCATTTGTTTCTTAAGCAATCAATACCTAATTTTGCGTTCCCTTTAGCGGGCGTTCATTTACACGGGCATAGTTCAACGGCAGAATAGCGGTCTCCAAAACCGTTGATGGGAGTTCGAATCTCTCTGCCCGTGCCAGTAAGTTAAGTACACTATGAATCTGAAAAACTTTGTTCTAGAATCTTATGATGAAATGGTAAATAAGGTCACATGGCCAAAATTTTCATTTCTTCAAAATAGTGCAGTATTGGTGTTAGTAGCATCTTTGATCTTTGCCCTTTTCATAGGTGTAGTGGATCTTGGATTTGAAAACATCATGACATGGTTTTATGATTTATTCTAATTGAATTGACATTACAGAATGGCTGAACATAAATGGTACGTACTCAGAGTAGTAGCGGGACAGGAGAAAAAAACTAAAACCTATCTGGATAATGAAATTACCAGACAGGATATTGGAGATTTTATTCCTGAAGTCCTTATACCTTCTGAGAAAGTATATGAGATGCGTAACGGCAAAAAGCGTGTTAGAGAGAGAAACTTCTTTCCTGGTTACGTTTTAGTTAATGCGGATCTCTCAAATGGTGAGGCCAATCACGTAATTACAAGCATTCCGGGAGTAATCGGTTTCTTAGGATCTAACTCAGGTGGGGCTTCCAAAACCCCTGAGCCACTACGTCAGTCAGAAATCAACCGTATTTTAGGTAAGGTTGAAGAGATTGACGAGTTCGCAGAGAAACTGGATACACCATTTATAGTCGGAGAGACTGTCAAAGTAATGGACGGTCCTTTCAGTGGATTTACCGGAACAATAGAGGAGATATTTGAAGAGAAGAAGAAACTTAATGTTATGGTTAAGATCTTCGGAAGAAATACTCCTGTCGAATTAAACTTTATACAAGTAGAAAAACAAGACTAAGCAATGGCTAAGGAAATCACTGGTTATTTAAAACTACAAGTGAAAGGTGGCCAGGCAAACCCGTCGCCTCCAGTAGGTCCGGCTCTTGGTTCCAAGGGTCTGAACATCATGGAGTTTTGTAAGCAGTACAATGCACGTACCCAAGATAAAATGGGTCAAGTGCTTCCTGTATTGATTACAATCTACTCAGACAAGTCTTTTGACTTCGTAGTAAAAACTCCTCCTGCAGCAAACATGTTGCTAGAGGCTGCGAAAATTAAAAGCGGATCTGCTGAGCCAAACCGTAAGAAGGTAGGATCAGTAACCTGGGATCAGGTTAAGGAGATAGCAGAGGTAAAAATGCCTGACCTTAATGCTTTCAAAGTTGAGTCTGCTATGAAAATGGTAGCTGGTACAGCAAGAAGCATGGGAATCACAGTATCTGGAAAAGCCCCTTGGGAAGTATAAATAAAAAACAATGGCTAAGTTAACAAAAAAGCAAAAAGAAGCTCTTTCTAAGTACGACCCAAGCCAAGTGTACTCCCTGGAGGCAGCTTCTACTATCGTGAAGGATATTACTATGACGAAGTTTGATGCTTCCGTAGATCTTGACATCCGTTTGGGTGTGGATCCACGTAAAGCAGATCAAATGGTAAGAGGCGTTGTTGCGCTTCCTCATGGTACTGGCAAAGACATCAAAGTATTGGTTCTTTGTACTCCTGACAAAGTAGCAGAAGCAACCGAAGCAGGTGCAGATTACGCAGGCTTGGATGACTATATAGCTAAAATCGAAGGCGGATGGACTGACATTGATGTCATCATCACTATGCCTAACGTAATGGCGAAAGTAGGTAGATTGGGTAGAGTATTGGGACCAAGAGGTCTTATGCCAAATCCTAAATCAGGAACTGTTACTCTGGATGTAGCTAAGGCAGTAAGAGAAGTAAAAGCGGGTAAAATCGATTTCAAAGTTGATAAATTTGGAATTATACACGCGGGTATCGGTAAGGCATCCTTCACTGCAGCGCAGATCGAAGAAAATGTAAAAGAACTTATCCTTACTATTTCCAAGCTAAAGCCTTCCTCTTCCAAAGGAACATATTTCAAGAGTATTCATTTATCCAGTACAATGTCTCCTGGAATTGCAGTGGACAAGGGTAGCATTCAAGGAATTTAATCATGACTAGAGACGAAAAGAAAGTAATAATCGACGGTCTTACTGAGAAATTTAAAGAAAACCCTTTCTTCTATATCACTGATGCTTCAGGTTTCTCTGTAGCGCAGGTAAATGCATTCAGAAGAGCTTGTTTTGACAAAGGTGTAGATTACAAAGTCTATAAAAATACCTTGATCAGCAAGGCACTGGAAAATTTAGATGGCGACTATTCTGAGTTGTCAGATAAAGCATTGAAAGGATTCTCTGGAATTATCTTCTCAAACGAGACGAGTAACCTTCCGGCAAATGTATTGCTGGACTTCAGAAAAAAATTAGGTAAAAAAGCAACTAAGCCAGCATTCAAAGGCGCTTCTATCGATGCGGATATTTTCATCGGTGAGGAAAATCTAGAAATGCTTTCAAAGTTGAAATCAAAGCAGGAATTGTTAGGCGACCTTATCGGTTTGCTACAGTCTCCAGCAATGAATCTTATCTCAGCATTGCAAAGTGGCCAGAACAATATTTCTGGTGTGCTTAAGACGCTTGCTGATAGAGAAGAAAAATAAGTTAAAAAAAATCATTCAAACAAATATTAAATTTCAAATACAATGGCAGATCTTACACAACTTGCAGATCAGTTGGTAAACTTGACTGTAAAAGAGGTTAAAGAATTGACAGATATCCTTAAGGATCAGTATGGCATCGAGCCAGCTGCTGCAGGTGCAGTAGTTGTTGCAGGTGGTGCTGGTGCTGGAGAAGCTGCAGCCGAAGAAGAGAAGTCAACTTTTGACGTAATCTTGAAAGCTGCTGGTGGATCAAAACTGGCAGTTGTAAAGCTTGTAAAAGAATTGACTGGTCTTGGTCTTAAAGAGGCAAAAGAATTAGTTGACGGAGCTCCTAAAGCGTTGAAAGAAGGCGTAGCTAAAGACGAAGCTGAAGGCTTGAAGAAGTCTTTGGAAGAAGCTGGTGCTGAAGTAGAGATCAAATAATTTGCTGAACCGCAACTATTAGGTTGGGGTTCAAGCCTAAGACCTGACTATTTTAGTCAGGTCTTTTCCTGTTTATGCACAGGTTTAAAATAGCATTATTCTAATCGGAAATAAGATTATTCCGATATCAACATTTCACCATAAACATACACTACCTTGGCTATCAAGAATCAAACCGAAAGGAAAAGTTTCTCCTCCATTAAGGTGGTCAAAAGCTATCCGGATTTTCTAGATATTCAGTTGCAGTCTTTCAAAGACTTTTTTCAACTGGATACACCAGCAGAAAAACGCCGGGCAGACGGTTTATTTAAAGTATTCGCAGAAAACTTCCCAATCAGTGATTCCAGAGAGAATTTCACTCTAGAATTTATTGATTATGCAGTAGATCCACCGAAGTATTCTGTGGGCGAATGCATTGACCGTGGCTTGACCTACTCTGTACCGTTGAAAGCAAAGTTGAGATTACTTTGTCACGACGAGGATAATGAAGATTTCGAAACGATTGAGCAAGAAGTATTCTTAGGTAATCTTCCATACATGACCGAGAAGGGGTCATTTGTAATTAATGGTGCTGAAAGAGTTATTGTTTCACAACTTCACCGTTCTCCAGGTGTATTCTTTGCGCAAAGCAAGCATACAAATGGTACGAAACTTTACTCTGCCAGAATTATCCCTTTCAAAGGTTCTTGGATTGAATTTGCTACTGATATTAATAATGTCATGTATGCATATATCGACCGTAAGAAGAAGTTCCCAGTAACCACTTTGCTAAGATCTATTGGGTATGGCTCTGACAAAGATATTCTCGACTTGTTCGGTCTATCTGAGGAAGTCAATGCTACTAAGACAGCAATGAAGAAAGTAGCTGGTCGTAAGCTAGCTGCAAGGGTTCTAAGAACTTGGGTAGAAGATTTCGTAGATGAAGATACTGGTGAAGTAGTTTCTATCGATCGAAATGAAGTATTGCTAGAACGTGATACTGTACTTACAGACGAAGACATTGAAATGATTTTGGATTCAGGATCGAAGAGCATCATTCTCCATAGAGAAGATGTGAACGTTGCTGATTACTCTATCATCTATAATACATTACAAAAGGATAGCTCTAACTCTGAAAAAGAGGCAGTAGAGGTTATCTACCGTCAGTTGAGAAATACTGAAGCTCCTGATGAGTCAACAGCTCGTGAGGTAATTCATAGCTTATTCTTCTCTGACAAGCGTTATGATCTAGGAGAAGTTGGTCGTTATAGAATCAACAAAAAACTAGGTCTTGACATCGATTCTGAGAAAATCGTCCTTACCAAGGAAGATATTATCAACATCGTAAAATACCTGATTGGACTAATCAACTCTAAAGCTGTAGTCGATGATATTGATCACTTGAGCAATAGAAGAGTTAGAACTGTAGGCGAGCAGCTTTACAGCCAGTTCGGTGTAGGTTTGGCTAGAATGGCTAGAACCATCCGTGAAAGAATGAACGTTCGTGACAATGAAGACTTTAAACCAGTCGATTTGATCAATGCTCGTACGCTTTCATCGGTGATTAATTCATTCTTTGGTACAAACCAACTTTCTCAGTTTATGGATCAAACCAATCCATTGGCGGAGTTGACTCACAAGAGAAGACTTTCAGCTTTGGGTCCAGGGGGTCTATCTAGAGAAAGAGCAGGATTTGAGGTTCGGGATGTTCACTACACGCACTACGGTCGTCTGTGTACTATCGAAACTCCAGAAGGTCCAAACATTGGTTTGATTTCTTCTCTTTGTGTTCACGCAAAGGTGAATTCAATGGGCTTCCTTGAAACCCCTTACCGTAAGGTGAAGGATGGTAAAGCGAGCTTGAAAGCTGAGGATGTGTTATTCCTAACTGCCGAAGAAGAAGATGATCATAACATTGCTCAGGCAAACGCTCCATTGGACGAGAATGGCAAGTTTATCAATGAAAAAGTAAAAGCAAGATTTGAAGGTGACTTCCCAGTGTTGGAACCATCTGAAATCACCTATATGGACGTTGCCCCTAATCAGATTGTATCTGTTGCTGCATCATTGATTCCTTTCTTGGAGCATGATGATGCGAACAGAGCATTGATGGGATCAAACATGCAACGTCAGGCAGTTCCTTTGTTGAAAGCAGAAGCACCTATTGTAGGTACAGGTCTTGAAGCAAAAGCAGCTGTTGACTCTAGATCTCTCATCATTGCGGAAGCAAGTGGTGTAGTGGATTATGTGGACGCTAAGAAAATTGTCATCAAGTACGATTTGACTGATGATGAGCTTTTGGTGAATTTCACAGATGAGTACAAATCTTATGATTTGATCAAATTCAGAAGAACTAACCAGGATACTACGATCAACCTTACTCCTTTGGTGCTGAAAGGCCAGAAGGTGAAAAAAGGTCAGGTTCTAGTAGAAGGATATTCTACTAATAACGGTGAGCTAGCTCTAGGTAAAAACTTGAAAGTGGCATACATGCCATGGCAAGGATATAACTTTGAGGATGCGATCGTAATCTCTGAGCGAGTAGTTAGAGAGGATATCTTTACTTCCATCCACGTAGAAGAATTCCAGCTTGAAGTTCGTGATACGAAGAGAGGTGAAGAAGAATTGACTTCTGAAATACCTAACGTCTCTGAAGAAGCAGTGAAAAATCTTGATGAGCATGGTATCATCGCGATAGGAGCTGAAGTAAAAGAAGGTGATATCATCATCGGTAAGATCACTCCAAAAGGCGAAACTGATCCTACTCCAGAAGAGAAATTGCTTAGAGCAATCTTCGGTGATAAAGCAGGTGACGTGAAAGATGCTTCCTTGAAAGCTTCACCTTCCTTGAATGGTGTGGTAATCGAGACCAAGCTTTTCGCTAGACCTAAGAAAGACAAGGACGTCAGAGCAAAAGCTAAAGCTGAGGTTGAAAAACTGAAAGCTAGATACTCTAAAGATCTTTTGGCTATCAGAGCCAGAATGATCAATAAGATGGTGACTATCCTTGATGGTAAAACTTCTCAAGGTGTTAGGCATAAGTTTGGAGATGAGATCATCACCAAAGGACAGAAGTTCAACCAGAAGAACATTGAAAACAATCTTTTCCCTGCTAAGAACCCTTACAGAGATGAGAGTAATTACAATGTTCCGGAAGAGGCTAACCTAATTTCTGATATCGTTCTTGACGATTGGACTAATGATCCTCATACCAATGAGTTGATTTCTCACTTGGTGAAAAACTTCATCAACTCTAGAAATGAGATTGCGGGTACATTCAAGAGAGAAAGATTCACTCTAGAAGTAGGTGATGAACTTCCTGCTGGTATTGTTCAACTTGCCAAAGTTTACATCGCTAAAAAGCGTAAGCTTAAAGTAGGTGATAAGATGGCAGGTCGTCACGGTAACAAAGGTATCGTAGCAAGAATCGTAAGAGACGAGGATATGCCGTTCCTTGAGGATGGAACCCCAATGGATATCGTATTGAATCCGCTAGGTGTACCTTCTCGTATGAACATCGGGCAGATCTTCGAAACTGTATTGGCATGGGCCGGTCAGAAACTGGATAAGAAATATGCTACACCAATCTTTGATGGTGCTTCCATGGAAGAAGTATCTCATGAATTGGAATTGGCAGGCTTACCGGCTTACGGACGTACCTACCTATACGATGGTCTTTCTGGTGTGAAATTCGATCAGCCGATCACAGTAGGTATTGCATACATGCTGAAATTGGGTCACTTGGTAGATGATAAGATGCACGCACGTTCAATCGGTCCATACTCATTGATCACGCAGCAGCCATTGGGTGGTAAAGCTCAGTTTGGTGGTCAGCGTTTCGGAGAGATGGAAGTTTGGGCACTGGAAGCATTTGGTGCATCACACGTACTGCAGGAGATCCTGACAGTGAAGTCTGATGACGTAATTGGTAGAGCAAAAGCTTACGAAGCGATTGTGAAAGGTGAAAACCTTCCTAAGCCTAATATTCCTGAATCATTCAACGTATTGGTTCATGAGTTAAGAGGTTTGGCTCTTGAAATTACCCTAGATTAATAAAGCGAATGGGCTCGCAAGAGCCCTTTACATATCTTTCAAAAAACTATGGCGTTCAGAAAAAATAAAAAACTTAACAATGATTTTTCCAGAGTCACCATCAGTTTGGCTTCCCCAGAATCTATTCTGGATAGCTCAAACGGTGAGGTGACCCAGCCAGAGACCATCAATTACAGAACTTACAAGCCTGAAATGGGCGGATTGTTCTGTGAGCGAATCTTTGGTCCTGTAAAGGATTGGGAGTGTCATTGTGGCAAGTACAAGCGCATCAGGTATAAAGGTATTATCTGTGACCGCTGCGGTGTAGAGGTTACAGAGAAGAAAGTAAGAAGAGAGCGAATGGGGCACATCGAACTGGTAGTACCGGTTGCTCATATTTGGTATTTCAAATCTCTTCCTAATAAAATCGGTTACCTTCTTGGTCTTCCAACTAAGAAGCTTGATCAGATTGTTTATTACGAGCGTTATGCGGTAGTCCAGGCAGGTATCAAAGCAGAAGAGGGAGTTCAGTATCTAGACTTCCTGACTGAAGATGAATACCTGGATATCATGGACAAGCTTCCTAAGGAAAACCACATGCTTGACGATGAGGATCCTAACAAATTCATCGCCAAAATGGGTGCTGAAGCGTTGGAGATGCTATTGGCAAGAATTGATCTGGATGACCTTTCTTACTCACTTCGTCATCAGGCTGCTACTGATACTTCTCAGCAGAGAAAAGCAGAAGCACTTAAGAGACTTAAAGTAGTAGAAGCATTCCGTGACGCTAGAACCAGAATTGAAAACCGCCCTGAGTGGATGGTCGTTCGTATGGTTCCTGTTATTCCACCTGAATTGCGTCCTTTGGTTCCTTTGGATGGTGGTCGTTTTGCGACTTCCGATCTAAATGACCTTTATAGAAGAGTTATTATCAGAAACAACCGTCTGAAGCGATTGATCGACATCAAAGCTCCAGAGGTAATTTTGAGAAACGAAAAAAGAATGCTTCAGGAAGCTGTAGATTCTCTATTCGATAACTCTAGAAAAGTAAATGCGGTAAGATCCGATGGAAACCGTGCCTTGAAGTCTCTTTCTGATATGTTGAAAGGTAAGCAGGGTCGATTCCGTCAAAACTTGCTCGGTAAACGTGTGGATTACTCCGGTCGTTCTGTGATCGTCGTAGGTCCTGAATTGAAGCTTCACGAGTGTGGTCTTCCTAAAAATATGGCAGCTGAGCTTTTCAAGCCTTTTATCATCAGAAAACTGATCGAAAGAGGTATTGTGAAGACAGTAAAGTCAGCTAAGAAAATCGTGGATCGTAAAGATCCAGTGGTTTGGGATATTTTGGAAAATGTACTGAAAGGACACCCTGTGCTTCTTAACCGTGCTCCTACGCTTCACAGACTAGGTATCCAGGCTTTCCAGCCAAAACTGATAGAAGGAAAAGCTATCCAGCTTCACCCATTGGTATGTACTGCATTCAACGCCGATTTTGACGGTGACCAGATGGCAGTTCACGTACCGCTTGGACATGAGGCTATTTTGGAAGCTTCTACGTTGATGCTTTCTTCGCACAACATTCTGAACCCGGCCAACGGGGCTCCGATTACTGTACCTTCTCAGGATATGGTGTTGGGTCTGTACTATGTGACCAAGGGTAAGAAATCTACTCCAGAGGAGAAGGTTGCAGGTGAAGGAATGACATTCTACAGCACCGAAGAAGTGATTATCGCATTGAACGAAGAGCAAATCTCTAAGCATGCGAATATCAAATGTAAAGTGCAGGTAAGAACCGAAGATGGAGGATACAAGGATGAGATCATTGAGACTGTTGCAGGTCGATTGATTTTCAACCAGTTTGTACCAAAAGAAGTAGGTTATGTGAATGAGCTTTTGACCAAGAAAAAACTTCAGCAGATCATCGCTAAAGTGGTTAAAGTTTGTGGAATGGCACGTACTGCCCAATTCTTGGATGATATCAAAAATCTTGGATTTCAGATGGCCTACAAAGGTGGTCTATCCATGGGATTGAATGATGTAATTATCCCAGAAGAAAAAGAGCCGATGATTAATAAAGCTCAAGAGGAAGTGGACCAGGTTTGGAACAACTACCTAATGGGTCTAATCACTGATAATGAACGATACAATCAAGTAATTGATATCTGGACTCGTACCAACTCGCATTTGACTAATAATCTGATGAAGCAGATGGAAGAGGATAAGCAAGGATTCAATGCGATCTACATGATGATGCACTCAGGAGCCCGTGGTTCTAGAGAGCAGATTCGTCAGTTGGGTGGTATGAGAGGCTTGATGGCTAAGCCACAGAAAAACCTTCAAGGTTCTGTCGGTGAGATCATTGAAAACCCGATTCTTTCTAACTTCAAAGAAGGTCTGGATGTATTGGAGTACTTTATCTCTACACACGGTGCACGTAAAGGTCTTGCCGATACTGCATTGAAAACTGCAGATGCGGGTTACTTAACCAGACGTCTAGTAGATGTGGCTCAGGACATGATTGTCACAGAAGACGATTGTGGTAGCTTGAGAGGATTGATGGTGCAGCCATTGAGAGATAACGACGATATCGTAGAGCCTCTTTCTGAGCGTGTTGTTGGTAGAGTTTCTGTACACGATATATTCCATCCTGTTTCAGACGAGTTAATCGTGGAATCAGGTGTTATGATCTCAGATGAGGTCGCTCAATTGATCGACGAAGCTGGTATCGACGAAGTTGAAATCAGATCTGTATTGACCTGTGAGACTCGTCGCGGAGTTTGTGGTAAATGTTACGGAAGAAACCTAACCTCTTCTGGGCATATGGTGCAGACAGGTGAATCAGTAGGTGTTATTGCAGCACAGTCTATTGGTGAGCCAGGCACACAGCTTACTTTGAGAACGTTCCACGTAGGTGGTACAGCTTCCAACATGGCCGTAGAAGCCAGCGTAATCGCGAAGTTCGACGGTGTAGTGGAATTTGACGAGGAGTTACGATTAATCGAGACTACCAACAAAGATGGCGAGCCAGTTACGGTGGTCATGGGTAGATCTGGAGAAATCAAGATCAATGATCCTAAAACCGGTAAGACCATCATTTCCAATCATGCTCCTTACGGTGCTATTGTGGATGTGAAAGAGGGGGATAAGGTTACTAAGGGTCAGACGCTTTGTAAGTGGGATCCATATAACGCAGTTATCCTTTCTGAGTTCGATGGTACAATTGAATTTGAAGCAATCGTAGAAGGCGTTACCTTCAAAGAAGTGTCCGATGATCAGACAGGCTTCCGTGAGAAAGTAATTATCGATACTAAGGATAGAACTAAGAACCCTGCAATCATTGTAAACTATGGTGAGGAGTCTAAAGGATATAACATTCCAGTAGGTGCTCACTTGGCTATTGAAGCAGGAGATAAAGTAAGATCCGGTCAGATTTTGGTGAAAATTCCAAGGTCTGTAGGTAAGACAAGAGATATTACCGGTGGTCTTCCACGAGTTACCGAGCTATTCGAAGCAAGAAACCCATCCAATCCGGCTGTAGTTTCTGAAATCGACGGTGTAGTGACTTATGGAGGGATCAAACGTGGTAATAGAGAGATCATCATCGAATCTAAAGATGGTGTGATCAAGAAATACATGGTGTCTCTATCTAAGCACATCCTAGTTCAGGAGAATGACTTTATCAGAGCCGGTGAGCCACTTTCTGATGGAGCGATTACTCCAAATGACATCTTGGCGATCAAAGGTCCAACTGCTGTTCAAGAGTATTTGGTAAATGAAATCCAGGAAGTTTATAGACTTCAGGGTGTAAAAATCAACGATAAGCACATCGAGGTGATTGTATCTCAAATGATGCAAAAAGTTGAAATCCTTGACGCTGGGGATACTGGATTCTTACAAAACCAAGTTGTGGACAAGTGGGCATTCAGAGAAGAGAATGATAATATTCTTGACCGCAAGGTGGTTATGGATGCTGGTGATTCATCTACATTGAAGCCAGGAATGATTATCTCTGCAAGAAGATTGAGAGATGAGAATTCTAGCTTGAAGCGTAAAGATCTTAAGTTGGTACAAGTACGTGATGCTGAGACTGCGGTTTCTAAGCCAACACTACAGGGTATCACTGCAGCATCTTTGGGTACAGAGTCATTTATCTCTGCAGCGTCCTTCCAGGAGACTACTAAGGTGCTTTCCGAGGCAGCGATTAGAGGTAAGCGGGATGAACTGAAAGGTCTGAAAGAGAACGTGATTGTGGGTCACTTGATTCCTGCCGGTACCGGTCAGCGAAGATTGCAGCCGATGATTGTAGGTTCTCAGGAAGAATACGACAAGCTTTCAGAAAACATGGAGCGCTCGTCTAGCAAAAGATCTAGCGAAGCAATCCTGTAATATTCTAATAAATTAATTCAAAAGGCCTGTTTCACGACAGGCCTTTTTTTAATCTATATTAAAATCATGCAAGACGACAACGGACAAAAAAAAGGTGATCAGCAGATCAATGTAGAGCTTTCAGAAGAAGTAGCTGAGGGGGTTTATTCTAATTTGGCGATGATCGCACATTCCAATTCAGAATTTGTGATCGATTTCATTCGCTTGATGCCAGGCGTGCCAAAGGCCAAAGTAAAATCACGGATTATCGTAACTCCAGATCATGCCAAGCGATTGCTTTCTGCACTGAAAGATAACATTGAGAAGTATGAAGCAGCATTTGGGAAGATTAATCAATCGGGTGGAGCACCTCAGTTTCCGATTAGTTTCGGTACGCCGGGCGAGGCCTAACAAAAATATAACTGCTTAGCTTTGTTACTCTTATTACTTTGTTTACCTTTGCAGTCCAAAATTTAACAGTTTACGGGAAAACTAAATTTTATCAGTTAATGCCTACTATTCAACAGTTAGTACGAAAAGGTAGAACTACACTGGAGACCAAATCAAAATCAAGAGCTCTGGACGCATGTCCGCAGCGAAGAGGAGTTTGTACCAGAGTATATACTACAACCCCTAAGAAGCCAAACTCTGCAATGAGAAAAGTGGCCAGGGTGAGATTGACAAACGGAAAAGAAGTGAATGCTTACATTCCTGGAGAAGGTCACAATCTACAAGAGCACTCGATCGTCTTGATCAGAGGTGGTCGTGTGAAAGATCTACCAGGTGTGAGATATCACATCATCCGAGGTGCACTAGATACCGCAGGAGTAAAAGACCGTAAGCAAGGTCGCTCTAAGTATGGTGCTAAAAGACCGAAGGCTGGAAAAGGCGCTCCGGCAAAGAAATAATACTTTATAACAGTTAGAAAAAATGAGAAAAGCGAAACCAAAGAAGAGATATATTCTTCCTGATCCGAAGTTCAACGATACGCTAGTAACTAGATTCGTGAACAACCTAATGGTCGATGGGAAGAAGAGTATTGCTTACAGAATTTTCTACGATGCAGTAGAAAAAGTTGAGGAAAAAGTAGGTGAGAATGGTCTTGAAGTTTGGAAAAAAGCGCTAAACAATATTTCTCCATCCGTAGAGGTGAAGAGTCGTAGAGTTGGTGGTGCTACATTCCAGGTTCCAATGGAGGTCAGACCTGACAGAAAGATTGCCCTTGGAATGAAATGGATGATCAGCTACGCCAGAAGAAGAGGTGAGAAAACAATGATGGACAGACTTGCTGGCGAAATTATCGCTGCTTCCAAAGGCGAAGGTGCCGGAGTGAAGAAGAAAGATGATACGCACAGAATGGCAGAAGCCAACAAAGCATTCTCACACTTTAGATTTTAATCAATATGGCTAAAAGAGATTTAACACTTACCAGAAATATTGGTATTGCCGCGCACATTGATGCAGGTAAGACTACTACGACAGAACGAATTCTTTTTTATTCGGGCGTATCTCACAAAATAGGTGAGGTTCACGACGGTGCAGCTACCATGGATTGGATGGCTCAAGAGCAAGAAAGAGGTATTACAATTACTTCTGCTGCTACTACCGTTTTTTGGAATTACAGAGAGAAAAAATACCAGATCAACATCATCGATACTCCCGGTCACGTTGATTTTACTGTTGAAGTAAACAGATCACTTCGTGTTCTCGATGGATTGGTATTCCTTTTCAGTGCTGTAGATGGCGTTGAGCCACAGTCCGAAACCAACTGGAGACTTGCGGATAACTATAAAGTTGCCCGTATTGGATTCGTAAACAAAATGGACCGTGCCGGTGCAAACTTCCTTGAGGTTTGTAAGCAGGTGAAGGAAATGCTAGGCAGCCATGCTGTTCCTTTGCAGCTTCCTATCGGTGCAGAAGATAGATTCCGCGGTGTAGTTGATTTGATCAACAACCGTGCAATCGTATGGAATGAGGATGATTTCGGAATGACTTTCGAAGAAGTTCCGATTCCTGAAGATATGCTTGATGAAGTTGCGGAATACAGAGAGTATTTACTGGAAGCAGTTGCGGATTATGATGAGTCATTGATGGAGAAATTCTTCGAGGATTCTGATTCCATCACTGAGCAGGAAATCCTTTCAGCTTTGAGAAAAGCAGTAATTGACATGAAGATTGTACCTATGGTATGTGGATCTTCATTCAAGAACAAAGGAGTTCAGACTATGCTTGATCTAGTAATGGAATTGCTTCCTTCTCCAATGGACAAGGACGATATCATTGCTCACGATCTCGATGATGAGGAAAAAGATGTTAGGATTTCTCCTGACGAAACTGAGCCTTTTGCTGGACTTGCCTTCAAAATCGCTACAGATCCATTTGTAGGACGTCTTTGTTTCGTAAGAGCTTATTCTGGAATTTTGAATTCCGGTTCTTATGTATTCAATAGCCGTTCTGGAAATAAAGAGCGTATCTCTAGAGTTTTCCAAATGCATGCTAACAAGCAAAACCAAATCGATGCCTTAAGAGCAGGTGATATTGGTGCAGTAGTGGGCTTTAAAGATATCAAAACTGGAGATACACTTTGCGACGAAAAGCGTAAAGTGGTTCTTGAATCAATGGTATTCCCTGAGCCGGTTATCGGATATGCAATTGAGCCTAAGACTCAAGCAGATGTTGATAAATTGGGTATGGCTATCGCCAAATTGGTAGAAGAAGATCCTACACTTCAGGTAAACACGGATCACGAAACTGGCCAGACTATCTTGAGAGGTATGGGTGAGCTTCACCTGGATATCATCATCGATCGTCTGAAGAGAGAATTCAAGGTTGAGATCAACCAAGGTGCTCCTCAGGTTGCATATAAAGAAGCGTTATTTGGTTCAGTTGAACATAAAGAAGTTTACAAGAAGCAAACAGGTGGTAAGGGTAAATTTGCGGATATTTCATTCGAACTTAGCCCTAGAGATCCAGATCCTGAGACTGGTGAGATCAAGCCAGGACTTGACTTTGTAAACGCGATTGTAGGTGGTGTAATTCCTAAGGAATTTATCCCTTCTATTCAGAAAGGTTTTGCTGAGTCCATGAAAAATGGTCCTTTGGCAGGATATCCTATCGAGTCGATGAAAGTGAGATTGTTCCACGGATCATTCCACGATGTCGATTCAGATGCGCTTTCTTTCGAATTAGCTGCTAGACTTGGTTTCAAAGAAGCAGCTAAAAAATGTAAGCCTCAATTGCTAGAGCCTATAATGGCTGTAGATGTAGTTTCTCCTGATGAATACACTGGTCCAATCACCGGTGATTTGAACAGAAGAAGAGGTTTGATGAAAGGAATGGATACTAAGGGTACCTCTTCTGTAATCAAAGCATCTGTACCATTGTCAGAGTTGTTCGGTTACATTACTGATCTAAGAACTATCACATCCGGTAGAGCTACAGCTTCATTGACATTCTCTCACTACGAGTCAGTGCCTAACAACATTGCCGAAGGTGTAATTGCTACAGTAAAAGGTCAGAAGGACTAAATAATATTTGCGATGAATCAGAAAATCAGAATAAAACTAAAATCATACGATCACAGCCTGGTGGATAAGTCATCAGAGAAGATCGTGAAGGCAGTGAAAGCCACTGGCGCAGTAGTAGTAGGGCCAATTCCATTGCCTACTAAAAAGGAGAAATTCACTGTGTTGAAATCTCCACACGTAAGTAAGAAAGCCAGAGATCAGTACCAGCTTTGTACCTACAAGAGATTGGTAGATATCTACTCAAACTCTTCCAAAACTGTGGATGCTTTGATGAAAATCGAGCTTCCAAGTGGAGTTGATGTAGAGATCAAAGTTTGATCGGACTGGGTTGAAATACAAAAGACCTGCTTTTCGGAGCGGGTCTTTTTTGCTTTAGAGGGTTCGTGTAGTGATATAGGAGCTATAAATGCCTGAGTCACAATCGAAAAATTTCATATTCATAGTAAAATTTAGGATTTCGCATTTGTTACAGAATTTTATTTCAGTAACTTTGCAGTCCTTTAAAAGGAGCCCCAGCAGATAAATGTCTGTGGGTTATTATATTATCTTATAAAAGATGTCTGGTATAATAGGTAGAAAAGTAGGAATGACTAGCATTTTCAGTGCCGATGGACGTAACGTCGCATGCACGCTAATAGAAGCTGGTCCTTGTGTAGTGACGCAAGTAAAAAACGTTGAAACAGACGGGTACAACGCCGTGCAGTTGGCTTATGGTGAGCGTAAAGAGAAAAATACGCCAAAACCATTGATCGGTCATTTTAAAAAGGCTGGTACAACGCCAAAGCACAAAGTTGTTGAGTTCAGAGAATTCCGGGTCGAGTTTGAAGGCCAGGTAAATCTAGGAGCTACTGTGAAGGCTGGTGAAGTATTTATCGAAGGTGACTTCGTAGATGCAATCGGAACTTCAAAAGGTAAAGGATTCCAGGGTGTAGTAAAACGTCATGGTTTTGCTGGTGTGGGTGGACAAACTCACGGTCAGCACAACAGAGGCAGACACCCAGGTTCAATTGGTGCATGTTCTTGGCCATCCAGAGTATTCAAAGGAATGAGAATGGCTGGTAGAACGGGCGGAGACAGAGTAAAGGTAGTCAACCTTAGAGTGTTGAAAATCTATGCTGACAAAAACCTACTATTGGTTTCTGGTTCTGTACCTGGTCCTAAAAATTCTTTCGTTATTCTAGAGAAGTAAGCCATGGAATTAGCAGTAATTAATCAAAAAGGAGAAGACACAGGTAGAAAAATCAGCTTGTCTGATGAGATCTTCGCAATCGAACCTAACGATCACGCGATCTACCTTGATGTAAAGCAGTACTTGGCTAACCAAAGACAAGGTACGCACAAGTCTAAAGAGAGAAATGAGATAGCTGGCTCTACTCGTAAGATCAAGAAGCAAAAGGGCACTGGTAGTGCACGTGCTGGATCTATCAAGTCGCCACTATTCCGAGGAGGAGGAAGAGTATTTGGCCCACAGCCAAGAGACTATTCTTTCAAATTGAATAAAAAGGTAAAACAACTAGCCAGAAAATCTGCACTTACTTATAAAGTGAAAGATAACAGCCTGTCAGTATTGGAAAGCATATCATTTGACTCTCCAAAAACTAAGAGCTACTTGGCATTGCTAAACGGATTGTCTCTAGGAGATAAGAAGACGTTATTGGTACTTCCTGAGGAAAACACTAACGTGTTCCTTTCCAGCAGAAACCTGCCAAAGGCAAAAGTTGTGACTGTAAATGATGTAAATACTTACCAGGTACTTCATGCTGATCACCTAGTGATCTGCGAAGGTTCTATCAGTAAGTTGGAAACCATTTTATCGAAATAAGACAATGGATATTCTAAAGCAGCCTTTAATTACAGAAAAGATTTCAGCCATGAACGAAAGAGGCGTTTATGGATTCATCGTGGAGAAAACTGCGAAGAAACCTGAGATCAAAAACGCTGTAGAAAAAACGTTTGGTGTGAAAGTGGTTTCTATCAGAACCATCAGATATGCTGCAAAGCATAAATCTAGATACACCAAAGCTAAAGTGGTTTCAGGCTTTACCAACGCTTTCAAGAAAGCAATCGTGCAAGTAGCCGATGGTGAAGTGATTGATTTTTACGGAGAAATTTAATTGAATCTATATCATGGCAATTAAAAAGTTGAAGCCTGTAACTCCAGGGACAAGATTCAGAGTAGCTCCAGCGTTTGACGAGATAACTAAGTCAAAGCCGGAAAAATCTCTTCTTGCTCCTATCAAGAAGTCAGGTGGACGAAACAATGAAGGCAAAATGACTGTCCGCAATATCGGCGGTGGTCATAAGAGAAGACTACGTATCGTGGACTTCAAAAGAAACAAGTTCGGAGTACCTGCAGTAGTGAAAGCTATTGAGTACGATCCAAACAGAACGGCACGTCTCGCCCTACTATATTACGCAGATGGAGCTAAGGCCTACATTATCGCCCCGGAAGGTTTGTCAGTAGGACAGACAGTGATTTCCGGTGAGCACGTTGCTCCAGAAGTGGGTAACGCTATGCCAGTGGTGAACATTCCAATGGGTACGATTGTACACTGTGTGGAATTGAAGCCAGGAAAAGGTGCCGCAATGGTAAGAAGTGCTGGAGGATATGCGCAGATCGTAGCCCGTGACGGGAAATACGTAACTGTAAAACTTCCATCTGGTGAGATGAGACTTGTACTAAATACGTGTATGGCAACTGTTGGAACTGTTTCCAATGGTGATCACATGAATGTAGTATTGGGTAAAGCCGGTCGTAAGAGATGGCTCGGAGCTCGTCCTCGTGTAAGAGGTGTAGCAATGAACCCAGTAGATCACCCAATGGGTGGTGGTGAAGGTCGTTCTTCTGGAGGACATCCTAGATCTAGAAAAGGTCTATTGTCAAAAGGAAAGAAAACAAGATCTCCTAAGAAGTATTCAAACAAGTTCATCGTAAGCAAAAGATCTAAATAATTATGGCACGTTCATTAAAAAAAGGTCCTTATATCGAGCACCATCTTGTGAAGAAAGTGGATGCTCAGAACGAATCAGGAAAGAAATCGGTAATCAAGACTTGGTCAAGAAAATCAATGATTTCTCCGGATTTCGTAGGACATACCTTCGCTGTGCATAATGGGAATAAATTCATTCCAGTATTTGTAACAGACAACATGGTAGGTCATAAGCTAGGTGAATTTGCTCCTACCAGAAATTTCAGAGGCCACATTGCCAAAAAAGATAAAGGAAAGAGATAATCATGGAAGCATTAGCAAAATTAAATAATGTCCCTACATCTCCGCGTAAGATGCGCCTTGTGGCTGACCTTGTCAGAGGCAAGAGAGTAGGATTGGCACTTAGCATATTGAAATTCACTCCTAACCATGGAGCAATTCGACTTGAGAAGTTGTTGCTTTCCGCTGTAGCCAACTGGCAGGCGAAAAACCCTGATGCCAAACTGGAAGAAGCTGACCTTTTCATCAAAACTGTAATGGTAGATGAAGGTAGAATGCTTAAGAGATTAAGACCAGCTCCTCAAGGCAGAGGCCACAGAATCCGCAAGAGATCAAATCATGTAACCCTAGTAGTTGATTCATTCAACGATCAGGATGTTACCGCTGATGTAGTAGAAACAAACGAAAAGGCAAATTAAGAACAGACTATGGGACAAAAGATCAACCCAATAGGATTTAGACTTGGTGTAGTCAAAGGCTGGGATTCCAACTGGTATGGTGGGAAAGACTTCGCTGAAAAACTATACGAAGATCAGAAAATCCGTAAGTACGTCCTTGCCAGAATTCCTAAGGGAGGTATTTCTAAAGTGATTATTGAGCGTACGCTTAAAAGAATCACTCTTACGATACATACAGCCCGTCCAGGTGTTGTAATTGGTAAAGGTGGAGCCGAAGTAGATAAACTGAAAGAAGAGCTTAAGAATATCACCAACAAGGATATTCAGATTAATATCTTCGAGATCAAGCGTCCTGAATTGGATGCGAAATTGGTAGGTGAATCAATCGCTCAGCAGCTTCAGGCAAGAATTTCTTTCAGAAGAGCTATGAAGCAAGCTATCGCAGCATCCATGAGAGTGGGAGCGGAAGGAATCAAAGTTAAACTTTCTGGACGTCTAGGCGGAGCTGAAATGGCCCGTTCTGAAATGTACAAAGAAGGAAGAATTCCTCTTCACACATTGAGAGCAGATATTGATTACGCATTGTCAGAAGCCCTTACGGTTTATGGATTGATCGGCATCAAAGTTTGGATCTTCAAAGGTGAAGTGTACGGTAAAAGAGATCTTTCTCCTAATCAAGGAGCAGCTAATGAGCCTAAAGGTGCTCGTAATGCAGGTCCTAAGAGAAATGATGGTCCAAGACGAAGAAAAAGAAATAACTAATTTTCGCCCATAAGTGAGAACTCATGTTACAGCCAAAAAGAACTAAATATAGGAAAATGCAAAAGGGCCGTGTCAAAGGCATTGCACAAAGAGGGCACACGCTTTCTTTTGGCAACTTTGGCATCAAGTCCCTTGAAGCAGGATGGATCACCTCCCGTCAGATCGAGGCAGCTCGTATCGCAATGACGAGAGCAATGAAAAGAGAAGGACAGGTTTGGATCAGAATTTTCCCTGACAAGCCTATCACTAAAAAGCCCGCAGAGGTTCGTATGGGTAAAGGTAAAGGTGCTCCTGAGTATTGGGTGGCCGTTATCAAGCCAGGAACGATCCTTTTCGAAGCTACTGGCGTGAGCCAGGAGACAGCTAAAGAGGCGTT
Organism: Algoriphagus locisalis; assembly: GCF_900116615.1. GTDB lineage: Bacteria > Bacteroidota > Bacteroidia > Cytophagales > Cyclobacteriaceae > Algoriphagus > Algoriphagus locisalis. The sequence goes on along the minus strand of NZ_FPBF01000002.1, from coordinate 178,761 downwards.
GAGACTTGCACAGCAAAAGCTACCTGTAAGCACTAGATTTGTTGTTCGTAGAGATTACGCTGAATTATAAGCACTATGAAAAATACTGAAATCAATTCACTTTCAAACAGTGAAATCGCCGAGCGACTAGTCGCTGAGCAGGAGAATCTAACCAAACTTAGGTTTGCGCACTCGATATCTCCTATAGAGAATCCTAACAGAATCCGCGAGACCAAGCGCTTTATCGCAAGATTAAAGACTGCATTGGCTGCGAAATAATAGCTAACCAAAAGAATATGGCTACGATAGAGAGAAATCTTCGAAAAGAAAGAGTTGGTAAAGTGGTTAGTAACAAGATGGATAAGTCCATAACTGTAGCAGTTGAGCGTCGCGTAAAGCACGCTATCTACGGTAAGTTTGTTGCTAAGACTACCAAATTTATGGCTCATGACGAGAACAACGAGTGTAACCCAGGTGACCTCGTGAAAATAAGCGAAACTCGTCCGCTGAGTAAGAACAAGCGTTGGAGAGTAGTTGAAATTATTGAAAGGGCTAAGTAATTATGATCCAACAAGAATCAAGACTAAGCGTAGCGGACAACTCTGGTGCCAAAGAGGTACTAGTAATCCGCGTATTGGGAGGAACCAAGAAGCGATATGCTTCCATCGGCGATAAAGTCGTTGTGACAGTAAAATCTGCTCTATCTTCCAGCAGCATGAAAAAAGGTACCGTGTCAAGAGCGGTAATCGTGCGTACTCGTAAAGAAATAAGAAGAAAAGACGGTTCTTATATCCGTTTCGAGGACAACGCAGCTGTGTTATTGAACAACAACGACGAGCCTAGAGGCACGCGTATCTTCGGCCCAGTGGCTAGAGAGTTGAGAGAGAAGCAGTTTATGAAAATCGTTTCATTGGCTCCTGAAGTATTGTAATCATGGAAAGAAAAATGAACAAGCAAACAAAGCTTCACATCAAAACTGGAGACACTGTAAAAGTGATCGCAGGTGATGACAAAGGCAAAACTGGAAAAGTACTTTCCGTAGATAAGCAAAAAAGTAGAGCAATCGTAGAGGGTCTTAATATGATCACTAAGCACGTGAAGCCTACTGCTGCTAAGCCTCAGGGCGGAATCGATAAGAAAGAAGCTTCCATGCATATTAGTAACCTTATGCTTGTAGATCCTAAAAGTGGTGAAGCCACTAGAACTGGTCGCAAGGAAGGCGAAAACGGTAAATTAGTAAGATACTCTAAGAAAACTGGGGAGGTGATCAATGGCTAATCCAAGAATCAAGCAAAAATATGTGGACGAGATCGTCCCTGCTTTGAAAGAGAAATTCCAATACTCTTCAGTAATGCAAGTGCCTAAGTTGGAGAAAATCGTTCTCAACAAAGGTATCGGTGCAGCTGTAGCAGATAAGAAATTGGTTGACCAAGGTGTAGAAGAGCTTTCTTTGATCACTGGTCAGAGAGCCGTTTCGACTATCGCAAAAACTTCCGTTTCCAACTTTAAGTTGAGAGAAGGAATGCCTATCGGAGCTAAAGTTACTTTGAGAGGTCAGACCATGTACGAATTCCTAGACCGTTTGATCACTATTGCACTTCCACGTGTGAGAGATTTCAAGGGTATTTCTGATAAAGGTTTTGACGGAAGAGGCAATTATACACTAGGTGTACAAGAGCAAATTATCTTCCCGGAGATCAGCATTGAGAAAGTCAACAGAATCTCCGGTATGGATATTACTTTCGTGACATCTGCTAAAACAGATGAAGAAAGTTTAGAATTGTTTAAGGCTTTCGGAATGCCTTTCGTTAAAAAAACTAAAGAAGAATAGTCATGGCAAAAGAGTCAATCAAAGCTCGTGAGAGAAAAAGAGAGCGTCTGGTAGCCAAGTATGCTGATAAAAGAGCCGCGCTGAAAGCAGCCGGTGATTATGAAGCTCTTGACAAACTGCCTAAGAACGCGTCTCCAGTTAGACTTCACAACAGATGTAAACTAACTGGTCGTCCTAAGGGCTACATGAGAAAGTTCGGTATCAACAGGGTAACCTTCAGAGAAATGGCCTCAGCAGGCAAGATCCCTGGAGTGACAAAGTCCAGCTGGTAAAATAACGACAGTAGTTTTTATTATAAAAATCAATTCGTAACTTTGCACGCCCAAAACGGGTGTAGCTAGACTATAAAATACAATGACTGATCCAATAGCTGATTATCTGACAAGGTTGAGAAACGCCATCAAAGCGTCTCACCGAATCGTCGAAATCCCTGCTTCTAACATCAAGAAAGAGATTACAAAAGTATTGCACGACAAAGGATACATTCAGAATTACAAGTTTGAAGAAAATGGTCCCCAGGGATCTATCAAAATTGCTCTGAAATTCAATCCTGTCACTAAACAAAATGCAATTGTAAGCTTGAAGAGAGTTAGTACACCAGGTTTGAGAAAATATGTGAAACATACGGAGCTTCCAAGAGTAATCAATGGTCTTGGGATAGCAATCGTGTCCACCTCCAAAGGTGTGATGACAGACAAAGAAGCCCGCACTGAGGGTGTAGGTGGAGAAGTTCTTTGCTACGTATACTAATTTACTATCATGTCTAGAATAGGTAAAAAACCAATAAATATACCCAGCGGTGTTACTGTAGACGTCACAGCTCATGGAACTGTGACTGTTAAAGGTCCAAAGGGTACACTGGTTCAGGATGTGAATCCTGACATTACAGTGAAAGTAGAAGACAACGAGATCGTTGTCACTAGACCTACTGATTCCAAAAGACACAAGTCTATTCACGGTCTTTACAGATCACTTATCAACAATATGGTGATAGGCGTTTCTGAAGGATACAAGAAGGATTTGGAGCTTGTGGGTGTAGGTTATAAGGCGTCTAACCAAGGGCAGATTCTTGAATTGAATCTTGGTTACTCTCACAACATCTTTATGATGCTTCCTGAAGAGGTAGCTATTAAAGCTGAGACTGCAAAAGGTAAGAATCCAATCATTACCTTAGAATCGATAGATAAAGAATTGATTGGACAAGTTGCTGCAAAAATCAGATCACTTCGTAAGGTTGAACCTTACAAAGGAAAAGGTGTGCGCTTCGTTGGTGAACAAGTTAGACGTAAGGCTGGTAAAACTGCCGCTAAAAAATAATAGGTTATGGCATTTAATAAGAATTCCAGAAGACTTAGAATCAAGCAGGGTATCAGAAGAAAGATTTCTGGTACTGATTCCAGACCTCGTTTGTCAGTTTTCAAAAGCAACACTGGCATATACGCTCAGCTTATCGATGACCTTAAAGGTCAGACTGTGGCACAGGCTTCTTCCAAAGAATTGGGAGCAAAGGCTAACGCTAATGTATCAGTATCCAAAGAAGTAGGTAAAAAACTTGCTGAGAGAGCTGTTGCAAACGGAGTAGAATCCGTAGTATTTGACAGAAATGGCTACTTGTATCATGGGAATGTGAAAGCTTTGGCAGATGGTGCCAGAGAAGGAGGCCTTAAATTTTAATAAGCTATGTCTCAACTAAGAAAAAAGCCTATCAGGGCTACAGATACAGATTTAAAGGAAAAAGTAGTAGCTATCAACCGAGTAGCCAAGGTGGTAAAAGGTGGTAGAAGATTCTCTTTCTCCGCAATTGTTGTAGTGGGTGATGGCCAAGGTGTTGTCGGTTACGGATTGGGTAAAGCCAATGAGGTAACAGATGCAATCACTAAGGGTATCGAAGATGCTAAGAAAAACTTGGTAAAAGTGCCAATTTTGAAAGGTACTATCCCTCATGAGCAAATCGGTAAATTCGGAGGAGGATTTGTTTTGATCAAACCAGCAGCAGCAGGTACAGGCGTTATCGCAGGTGGTGCAATGCGTGCAGTTTTGGAGAGTGCCGGCGTTACAGACGTATTGGCAAAATCTAAAGGATCATCCAATCCTCATAACGTGGTAAAAGCTACTATTGAAGCTTTGACTCAGCTAAGAGATGCGATCGCTGTTTCACAACAGAGAAGCATTAAAATGTCTAAAGTTTTTAACGGATAATCGAAATGGCTAAGATCAAAATCACGCAAACCAAAAGTACCATCGATAGACCAAAGGATCAGAAAGCGACTATTACTGCTTTGGGACTAGGTCGTATCAGCAAGTCAGTGACCGTAGAAAATACGCCTCAGATTGCCGGTATGGTAAATAAAGTTAATCACCTTGTAAAAGTGGAGGAAGCTTAATTATGAAACTGCATACATTAACACCAGCTGAAGGATCTACCAAAAATCGTAAGAGAATAGGTAGAGGTACAGGTTCAGGTAGAGGTGGAACTTCTACAAGAGGTCACAAAGGAGCAAAATCAAGATCAGGTTATAAGTCTAAGTTAGGTTTTGAAGGTGGTCAAATGCCACTTCAAAGAAGAGTTCCTAAATTTGGATTCAAAAGCTTGAACAGAGTTGAGTTCAAACCAGTAAATTTGGATACATTGCAAGGCATTGCTGAGCAATACAATCTTGAAGTTGTAAACATGGAAGCTTTAGTTTCTCATGGTATAGCTTCTAAGAATGACAAAATCAAAATCCTCGGTGGAGGTGAATTGAAAGCCAAATTAGACGTAACTGCTCACAAATTCTCTGCAACTGCAGCAGCAGCCATAGAGAAAGCGGGTGGAACGGTAAACACAATTTAATTTAATGAAAAAGTTTATTTCGACAGTTAAGAACATTTTCTCTATCGAAGACCTTAGAGTTAGAATCATGAATACGATCGGTTTTTTGATCATATTCAGATTAGGGTCGTTCATAGTTCTTCCAGGTGTTGACCCTTCTCGTTTAGGTGATGCTCCAGAAGGAATCTTTGGATTGATCGATACCTTCCTTGGTGGAGCGTTCAGTAACGCATCTATCTTCGGTCTAGGCATTATGCCTTATATATCTGCTTCCATTGTGTTGCAGTTATTGACTGTCGGAGTACCATATTTTCAGAAAATGCAAAAAGAGGGTGAATCTGGTAGAAAAAGAATCAACCAGATCACTCGAGTTTTGACTATCCTGATCACTATTGCGCAAGGTATCGGCTATGTTTCCGCTACTATTATGCCTACAGGAGCAGTTATGGTTAGCTCTACTTTATTTATGTTTAGTTCCTTGGTTTTACTTTCTGCCGGTACCATGTTCTGCATGTGGCTTGGAGAGAAAATCACTGAGAAAGGCATTGGTAACGGTATCTCTATGCTAATCATGATTGGTATCATCTCTAGATTTCCTGGAGCTATTATAGCTGAAGGACTAGAGAAAGGTACATCAGGTATGTTGCTTCTTCTTATTGAAGCCGCTGTATTGTTCTTCGTGGTAGTTGGGGTTATTGCCTTGACTGAAGCGACAAGAAGAATTCCCGTACAATATGCGAAACAAGTAGTGGGGGGTAAAGTGTATGGTGGACAAAGACAGTATATACCTATTAAGGTAAATGCTTCTGGAGTTATGCCAATTATCTTTGCTCAGTCCTTGATGTTCGTACCAGCTTTGATCGCTCAAATCTGGGCTTCGGAGAATGACATCGCAAACTACATTGGAGCTACGTTCAGTGATTTCACTTCTTGGCAGTATAATCTGCTTTTCGCAGCAATGATCATTCTTTTCACATTCTTCTATACTGCTATTACAGTTAACCCTGAGCAGATCGCTGAAGACATGAAGAGAAATGGAGGATTCGTTCCAGGAATTAAGCCAGGAGCTCCCACATCGGAATTCATCGACGGAATTATTTCCAAGATTACTCTTCCAGGATCTATTCTCTTAGCTGCGGTAGCTATTCTTCCTGCTCTTGCGATTATATCTGGAGTAGGTGCTGAGTTTGCTCAATTCTATGGTGGCACATCTCTACTAATTATGGTAGGTGTTATCATGGATACTTTGAGACAAATAGAGAGTTACTTGTTGATGAGACACTACGAAGGCATGATGAAAAGCGGTAATGTGAAGAATAATCCTTCTAATTACCAAGTTGCCTAAGATGATCAACTACAAGACTTCGGAAGAAGTTAAGTTAATAAAAGAAAGTGCCGACATACTAGCGAAAGCCCATGGGGAAGTAGCGAAATATGTCAAGGAAGGGGTAAAGACCTCTTTTCTAGACAAAATTGCTGAGGAGTTTATCAGGGATCATAATGGAGTACCTTCATTCAAGGGCTACAATGGATTTCCTGCTTCACTATGTATTTCTGTGAATGAAGTAGTAGTACATGGTTTTCCCAGTGAATATGAATTGAAAGATGGCGATATAATCTCAGTAGATTGTGGAGTCTTTCACCAAGGTTTTCATAGCGATTCCGCTTATACGTACCCTATTGGTGAGGTCTCTCCTGCTGTCAAAGCATTATTAAAAGCCACCAAAGATTCACTTTACATTGGAATTGAGCAAGCTGTCTTTGGGAAGCGAATAGGTGATGTGGGTAATGCCATCCAGAAGTTTGTCGAAGCAAAGGGCTACACTGTAGTCAGAGAGCTAGTAGGACATGGATTAGGTAGAAATCTACATGAAGGCCCTGAAGTTCCCAATTATGGAAAGAAAGGAAGCGGTCCTTTACTGAAAGATGGAATGGTGATCGCAATTGAGCCCATGATTAATCTTGGTACACGGAATATTGTCCAAGAGCGTGATGGATGGACTATACGCACTGCGGATAGAAAACCATCAGCACATTATGAGCACACAGTAGCGATATTTGAAGATAGAACAGAGGTGTTAACCTCTCATAAATACATAGAAGAGAATTTTAAATTCTAATATGGCCAAGCAAACATCAATAGAGCAAGACGGTACGATCAAAGAGGCATTGTCTAATGCGATGTTCAAAGTGGAACTAGAGAATGGGCATCAACTGATCGCTCACATATCTGGTAAGATGAGGATGAATTATATTAAAATTCTTCCTGGTGATCGAGTAAAGTTGGAACTGTCTCCCTATGATTTGAGTAAAGGCAGAATTGTATATCGATATAAATAAGACTGAGATGAAAGTAAAAACATCCATCAAAAAAAGAAGTGCTGACTGCAAGCTTATCCGTAGAAAAGGGGTATTGTATGTCATCAATAAGAAGAATCCTAAGTTTAAACAAAGACAAGGTTAAATTATGGCTAGAATTGCAGGTGTAGATATACCAGACAATAAGCGTGGCGTAATCGGACTTACCTATATCTTCGGAATAGGAAGATCTGCAGCCAAAGCTATCCTGACCAAGGCCGGTATCTCTTTCGATAAAAAAGCAGGTGAGTGGGATGACGATGAGTCAACTGCTATCCGTAACATTATTGCAGAAGAGTTCAGAACCGAAGGTGTATTAAAGTCAGAGATCCAATTGAACATCAAGCGACTACAAGATATCGGTTGCTATAGAGGTTTGAGACACAGAAAAGGACTTCCAGTTCGTGGTCAGCACACCAAGAACAACGCCAGAACAAGGAAGGGTAAGAGAAAAACAGTTGCTAACAAGAAGAAAGCAACTAAATAAAACCTGATTTAGATTATGGCTCAGAAAAGAAACGATAAAGCAAAGGGTAAAAAAAGAGTAGTAAAGGTTGAAGCTGTAGGTCAAGCTCACATCAGAGCATCCTTCAACAACATCATTATCTCTCTTACCAACAATGCAGGTCAAGTAATATCTTGGGCTTCTGCCGGTAAAATGGGTTTCAGAGGTTCAAAGAAAAATACTCCTTACGCAGCTCAGATGGCGGCGCAAAACTGTGGACAAGTAGCATATGACTTAGGTTTGAGAAAAATCGAAGTTTTCGTAAAAGGTCCGGGATCTGGTCGTGAATCAGCGATCAGAACATTGCAAAATGTAGGATTGGACGTGACTACGATCATCGATGTGACTCCAATGCCGCACAACGGTTGTCGTCCTCCTAAGCGTAGAAGAGTTTAATCATAAAATTGTAATACAATGGCTAGATATACAGGTCCTAAAGCAAAGATTGCCAGAAAATTCGGCGAAGCTATAGAAGGACATAGCAAAGCACTTGCAAAGAAAAACTACCCTCCCGGCATGCACGGAAGAGGTAGAAGAAAAAAGCAGTCTGAATATGCAATCCAGCTTGCTGAGAAGCAAAAAGCAAAATACATCTACGGTGTATTGGAGAGACAATTCGCTAAGATGTTTGATATTGCTTCCAGAAAAACTGGAATCACCGGAGAGAACCTTCTTCAGCTTCTTGAAGCTAGATTGGACAACACGGTATATAGAATGGGAATTTCCCCTACCAGAAGAGGTGCTAGACAACTAGTTTCTCACAAGCATGTGCTTGTAAACGGTGAGGTAGTTAACATTCCTTCGTTTACACTTAAGCCAGGTGATGTAGTTTCTGTAAGAGAAAGATCTAAGTCTCTAGAAGCAATCACTAACAGCTTAGCAGGTAGAGGTGCTAATAAATATTCCTGGTTAGAGTGGGATGGCACATCATTGACCGGCAAATTCGTCAGTGTTCCAGGCAGAGATGATATTCCAGAGAATATCAAGGAGCAACTCATTGTCGAACTTTACTCTAAGTAATATTTTAATATTTTCAGCTTTTAAAAAAGAACGAGATATATGTCCATACTAGCATTTCAAATGCCCGAGAAAGTGGTAATGGAAAAAGCCGATGATTTTCATGGCTTATTCACTTTCAAACCACTCGAAAAAGGCTATGGAGTTACAATCGGTAACGCCCTGAGAAGAATTTTGCTTTCTTCCTTGGAAGGTTATGCCATCACTGCCATCAAGATTCCTGGTGTAGTGCATGAGTTTTCTACCATCGAAGGTGTAGTTGAAGACGTTACAGATATTATTTTGAACCTTAAGCAGGTGAGATTCAAAAAGGTGCATGAAGCATTTGACGGAAAAATCACTGTTGAGATTAAAAATCAGTCTGTCTTCACTGCAGGGGACATTGCTAAGTTTACTTCTTCTTTCGAAATCTTAAATCCAGAGTTGGTTATTTGTCATATCGACGAGACCAAAAACTTTGAGATTGAATTGACGATGGATAAGGGAAGAGGGTATCTACCAGCTGAAGAATCCAAACCAAAAGAGCAAATCTTCGGTACTATCGCTATCGATGCGGTTTTCACTCCTATTAAGAATGTGAAATACAGTGTTGAGAATACGCGAGTAGAACAGAAGACTGACTTCGAAAAATTGATCTTGGAAGTATCTACTGACGGCTCTATCCACCCGGAGAAAGCACTTCAGGAATCTGCCAAAATCCTTATCCAACACTTTATGTTGTTCTCTGACCAGACTATGGTTCTTGATTCAACTGGAGTAGCAGAGCCGGAGCCAATCGACGAAGAATTCTTGCATATGAGAAAGCTTCTTAAGACCAACTTGGCTGATCTCGACCTTTCTGTTCGAGCATTCAACTGTCTTAAAGCTGCTGACGTGAAGACTTTGGGAGACCTTGCCAAACTTGAAATTTCTGACATGATGAAATTCAGAAACTTCGGTAAGAAATCCTTAGCTGAGCTAGAGCAACTTATCCAAGAAAAAAGCCTGACCTTCGGGATGGATATTTCTAAGTATAAACTTGATGAAGAATAAATAATAATGAGACACGGTAAGAAATTTAACCACCTTGGAAGGAAGGCCGCTCATAGAAAAGCAATGCTTTCTAATATGGCAACTTCGCTGATTCTTCACAAGCGTATCTCAACAACGCTTGCCAAGGCAAAAGAATTGAAGAAGTATTTGGAGCCACTGGTAACAAGAGCTAAAGAAGATACTACGCACAATAGACGTATGGCTTTCGCTTATTTGAAAAATAAGGAAGCTATCATCGAACTATTTGGTGAAGTAATCGCTAAAGTAGCTACTCGTCCAGGTGGATATACCAGAATTATTAAAACTGGTTTCAGATTGGGTGATAATGCAGAAATGTGTATCATCGAATTGGTGGACTTCAACGAATTGATGTTGAAAGATGCTCAGCCTGCTAAGAAAACTACTAGAAGATCTCGTAGAGGTTCTGGTAAATCTACTGCTGCTGAGGAAACTAAAGCAACTGCTGCACCAGCAGTAGAAGAAGCTCCTGCAAAGGACGCTGAAGAGCCTAAGGCACCTGAAGCTTCTGCTGACTCCGCTGAAGAAGAAACTGATAACAAATAAGTTGATCAGTGGATTCACGATATTGAAAGGATTGGACATTTGTTCAATCCTTTTTTTATACCCTTTTCATTTAACTTCCTTCCCAATAAATATTTAACTTTGGGCAATTACTTAGCAAAATGATCAAACAAAAAGCAACTTTACTCTTGGCCGATGGCACGGTCTTTCGCGGTTCTTTAATCGGTAACCCAGGAACTAATGGTGGTGAGATTTGCTTCAACACCGGAATGACAGGATATCAGGAAATCTATACAGATCCATCCTATACTGGTCAAATCATTGTAACTACTACTTCCCACATAGGTAACTATGGCGTGATAGATGAAGAGGTGGAATCTGACCATCCAACTATCGGAGGTATTGTCGTTAACACCTTTTCAGACGTATTTTCCCGTATTAATGCTTCAGGTTCTTTACAGGATTATCTTGTGTCGAATGGAATCACGGGGATCGCAGATATAGATACTCGGCAGCTAGTAAGACATCTTCGGTCTAAAGGCGCAATGAATGCAATCATCAGCTCAGAGTTTGAAGATAATTTGGAAGGTCTTCAAGCCGAACTGGATAAGGTTCCGGATATGGATGGACTTGAGCTTTCATCTACAGTTTGTACTCAAGAGCCTTATTTCGTTGGCGATGAAAATTCTTCGATTAAGGTTGCCTGTATGGATTTTGGGATCAAAAAGAATATTCTTCGAAGTTTGGTTGACCGTGGTGCCTATTGCAAGGTTTTTCCTGCGAAAGCAACTCTTTCAGAAATGGAAGAATGGGCTCCAAATGCTTATTTTCTGTCAAATGGACCGGGTGATCCAGCTGTAATGGAGTACGCGGTGAAAACTACCAAAGATATCTTGGAAACAGGAAAGCCTGTATTTGGAATTTGCCTCGGACATCAGCTTTTGGCTGAAGCTTGCGGTATCTCTACCTATAAAATGCACCATGGGCACCGTGGATTAAACCATCCAATTAAGAATATTTTAACCGGTAAAAGTGAAATTACTTCTCAAAACCACGGTTTCAATATTACTCGTGAGGATACAGAGCAAAATTCTGATGTGGAAATCACGCATGTGCATCTCAATGATAATACTGTTGCCGGAATCCGGCTGAAAAATAAACCAGCTTTTTCTGTACAGTACCACCCAGAATCATCTCCAGGACCACATGATTCCCGCTATTTGTTTGACGATTTTATTTCTTTAATCAATAAAAATTAATACCCTTAAACCTTTTAAAACTATGACGTTGATTCAATCAATTCATGCAAGACAAATCCTCGATTCTAGAGGAAATCCTACAATAGAAGTAGATGTTTACACAGAAAATGGCGCTTTTGGACGTGCAGCTGTACCTAGTGGTGCATCTACTGGTATCAATGAGGCAGTAGAGCTTCGCGATGGAGATAAAGGTGCATATATGGGCAAAGGTGTTACTAAAGCAGTTGCAAATGTAAATGACATCATTGCATCCGAATTGGTAGGCTTTGATGTGTTCGAGCAAAATATGATCGATCAGATCATGATAGATCTTGACGGTACTCCAAACAAGGGTAATCTAGGTGCAAATGCTATCCTTGGTGTTTCTTTGGCAGTTGCCAAAGCTGCAGCTATGGAATCAAATCAGCCTCTTTACAGATATGTAGGTGGTGTAAATGCAAATACACTTCCTGTGCCAATGATGAATATCATCAACGGTGGATCTCATTCTGATGCGCCTATCGCATTTCAAGAGTTTATGATTCGCCCAGTTGGTGCTCCTACTTTCTCAGAAGCGATGAGAATGGGAACTGAAATTTTCCACAACTTGAAGAAAATCCTTCATGACAAAGGGCTAAGCACTGCTGTAGGTGATGAAGGTGGTTTTGCTCCTAATTTCTCAGGCGGAACTGAAGAAGCTCTTGGAAGCATCTTGGACGCTATTGAGAAGGCTGGATACAAGGCTGGTGATGACGTGACCATCGCTTTGGACTGTGCGGCTTCTGAGTTCTTTGTAGATGGTAAATATGACTATACCAAATTTGAAGGTTCTACTGGAGTAGCAAGAAGCAGAGAAGAGCAGGTTGCATACCTAGCTGAGCTAACTGAAAAATACCCTATCGATTCTATCGAAGACGGATGTGCTGAAGAAGATTGGGAAGGTTGGGCTATGTTGACAGCCAAAATCGGTGATAAAATCCAGCTAGTAGGTGATGACCTTTTCGTTACTAACGTAAAATTCCTTCAGAGAGGTATCGAAGAGAAGTCTGCCAATTCTATCTTGATCAAAGTAAACCAAATCGGTACATTGACTGAGACCATCAATGCAGTGAATCTTGCGCACAAAGCAGGTTTTACAGCAGTAATGTCTCACAGATCAGGTGAAACTGAAGATTCTACTATCGCGGATCTTGCTGTAGCATTGAATTGCGGACAGATCAAAACTGGTTCTGCATCTAGATCTGACCGTATGGCTAAATACAACCAGTTGTTGAGAATCGAAGAGCAATTAGGAGATTCAGCTGTTTTCAACGGCAAGTTCTAATTTAGCGATTTACGAAAAGTTTTATTTTAAGACAGCCTACCACGTTAGGCTGTCTTTTTTTTGCACCATTTTTGTACCTTGATGCCCAATAACAATCATGACATATGAGCAAATACCTTAAGTACACCAAAAGCTTTTATTTTCTGGGTCTTGTTTTTTTTATTGCATGGATGATTTTTATTGATTCTAATAATGTGGTGAATCAGGTAAAGTTGAGTAATAAATTAGGCCAGCTTGAAGATCAAAAGGAGTTTTATCTAGAGAGAAAAGAGAAAATCAAGGCTGAGCGAGAGGAATTGATGAGCAATCCTGAACTCTTGGAGAAGTTTGCCCGTGAAAAGTACTTAATGAAGAAAAACTCTGAAGATCTCTATGTCATTGTTAAAAAGTAAATACCTGCTCTTATTTTTTATAGGGTTTGTCCTGTTTCAAACTTCCGCATTTGCGCAGCGGGAAATCTATGATGGCGATTCCATTCCTTTCAAAGAGAGATTGTATTACGGCGGAAACTTTGGGATGCAGTTTGGTACCGTTACTTTAATTGACTTTTCCCCGCTTGTGGGGGTGATGATCACTCCAAAATTTTCCTCTGGAGTGGGGATTACTTATCAGTATTTCAATGACAGACGCTACATAGGCGGCGAGACCTCTTCCTATGGTGGAAGGGTATTTAGTAGGTATAACATCTTCCCGAATATTTTCGCGCATGCAGAATATGAATCGATCAATTTTGATAATTATAACCTACTATCTGACCAATTTGAGCGAATTTGGTCGAATGCTCTTTTCCTCGGAGGCGGTTACTTTGCCCCATTTGGTTCCAGAGGCGGTGCTAACTTTACTTTTTTATACAATGTATTGCATGACAACCTTCGGTCACCTTATGGTGAACCTTATGTGATTCGTGTGGGTTTTGTGCTATAGATACTTTTAACCTGTTTTTCATGGAATCTTTTGTTTCAAAACTTTACAAAGCACATCAAGATTGCTCAGAATGCCCCTCTCCTAAAGTAATTCAGCAGTATTTCGAAGATCTACTGGGTTTGCTTTTTCCAGAATATACAGTTGAGAAAATTAGCGATAAATCACAGATAGAAGCTTCCTTAATGAAATTGAAGGAAAATCTCTCGTCGATTTTGGAGAGAAATCCTCATTTGCACAAGGGGATAGGATCCAAACTAGCAGATTCTTTTTTTCTTAATCTTGAGCAGGTCTTTGACTGGATCAATCAAGATGTGGATGCAATGTTTGCCGGTGATCCTGCTGCCAAATCTAGAACAGAAATCTTAAGAAGTTACCCCGGATTTTATGCTATTTCCGCTTATCGAATCGCACATTCTTTAAATGCACTTGGTGTCAAACTGATTCCAAGAATGATTACTGAATTTGCGCATAGTCGCACGGGGATAGATATTCACCCTGGAGCAACGATTGGTCAGTATTTTTGCATAGACCACGGTACAGGTGTAGTGATAGGGGAGACGACTATTATCGGTGATCACGTGAAGATATATCAAGGCGTGACCCTTGGGGCTTTGAGTGTGGATAAAGCTGATGCAGATAACAAGAGACATCCTACTATAGAAGATGAAGTCGTGATTTATTCTGGAGCAACGATACTTGGTGGAAATACTGTCATAGGAAAGGGCAGTATCATAGGCGGAAATGTCTGGCTGACAAAAAGTGTGGCTCCGAAAAGCAAAGTATATTACCAAACTCAAATGTATCACGCGGATTCAGCCGTGACAGATATGTATGTTTTCAAAAATGACCAGGATGAATTAAGTCACTAGAAGTATTTTCCTTCTGGCCTTCTCTGGACACCAAATTTCAACTCTACATTCATGAAGCTATTCGAACTAATAGGAAACACTCCGTTGATCCAGTTGGATCATATTCCAGTAAATCCAAAAGTTAAGATTTTTTGTAAGCTGGAAGGACAGAATCCCGGTGGAAGTGTAAAAGATAGAGCGGCTTATAATATGTTGAGAAGCGCGATGGATCGGGGTGAAATCAAGTCCGGCGACAAGTTGGTAGAAGCAACAAGTGGAAATACCGGTATTGCATTGGCCATGGTCGCCAAGGTGCTGGGTTTAGAGATGACCTTGATCATGCCAGACAATTCCACCAAAGAGCGAGTAATTTCTATGGAGGCTTACGGAGCTGAGGTGATTTTGACCCCTGCAGCAAAGACGATAGAATATTCTCGGACTTTAGCTGAGCAGTTGAGCAAAGAAGGATACTTCATGCTAGATCAGTTTGGTAATCCTGACAATTACATGGCTCACTATAAAACCACTGGGCCGGAAATATGGGAGGCTACAGATGGGGAAGTCACACACTTCGTCTCTGCTATGGGTACTACGGGCACTATCATGGGTGTTTCAAAATATCTGAAAGAAAGAAATCCTGACATTCAGATCGTAGGGACTCAACCTACAGATGGATCTAGTATTCCTGGAATCAGAAGATGGTCACCTGAGTTTTTGCCAAAGATATTTGATCCAAGCCGCGTGGATCAAGTCATAGATGTAAGTCAGGATCAAGCTACTGAGATGACTCGTCGCATGGCTAGAGAAGAAGGCATACTCGCAGGAATGAGTAGCGGTGGTGCTTTGCATGCTGCTATTGAGTTATCCAAGACTTTGAAAGAAGGTCTTATAGTTTGCATTACCTGTGATCGGGGTGATCGTTATTTAAGTTCTGATCTTTTTGGTTAATTCCAGCCTAGGAATCATTTTCCCCTATTGAGGTATTATTGCTATGGTTTAATCCACTGATCTTTTCTTTCGTCAAGAAAGGATTACCTCTTAAATAATCTCTAATGATGTTTTGAGGCTACTTTGGTGGATTTTATAATAGAAGTATGTTCTTGGGCAGAGGGTTTGCAATATTTCAATTGAACCTACTTATAGGTTAATAATTGAAAGACTAAACCAACTATACCATGAACTCGATTAACGAAAACCAAGAAGAACAAAATAAAGAAGATTTGATGGGGTCAGAAGCTGTGGAGAAAATCCGTAGTCTGATCGACAAGTCAGGCTCCTGCTTTTTTGTCACTTCTACCAGCCTAAATAATTCGCATAAATCCCGGCCTATGTCTGTTCAGAAAACAGATGATGCCGGAAATATCTGGTTTCTGAGTGCCAAGGACAGCATGAAAAACATGGAGATTGCTGCAGATACGGATGTTACACTATATTTTCAAGGTTCATCTTATTCTGACTTTTTGGAGCTTAATGGGCATGCGGTAATTACCGATGACCGAGCCAAAATCGAAGAACTTTGGGACCCTACTGTCAAGGCTTGGTTTACCGAAGGAAAAGATGACCCTAGAATCTCAGTAATTCAATTTATACCTGACAGTGGATATTATTGGGACAATAAGCATGGAAATGCAGTCGCTGGAATCAAAGTTTTGATCAGCGCTATTTCAGGAAAAACCATGGATGATTCCATTGAAGGGACTTTAAAAGTGTAGTTGGGGCACTTTAAAGTTCAGAGGTGATCCGATTGTCGGATCACCTTTTTTCTGGTATGCTGCTTCTAGAGAAGTTGCATCATACCATGTCTTTTCGTTGCTTCTTTGCTGTACCATAAGGAAATTAAATCTTAAAGAAGATTTTCTTTTTATATAGAAAATAGCATAAATACCACATGGCTCCTAAGGTCAGAAAAGCTGTAATAATCGCGATAGCCGATTCACCTATTCCAAGGGCATTTAACACTCCTGCGCTGAAAATCTCAATAAATCCATAGAGCCAGCGATGTCCTAAAATCTCTGCAAAGAGGTAAATAAAAATTGAGTTCATGCCTACTATCACGAAAGGGAAAACCCATGAATTGATCTTTTTGACATCTACCAACCAATAGCAGAAAGCTAACGCCAACATCGCCCAACCTCCAGAAGCAAAAGCAAATGCAGTGGTGCTGATCCGCTTGATAATCGGAGTAATTCCTACTAGATCCAAGCCATATCCAATTGCTAAGGCAAGAACTCCCGCAATTACCAGAGCTTTAATTTTTTCCTTCTCTGACCTTTTGGAAAGAAGCAAATTCCCGCAAATTGCTCCCCAAATCGTATGCGCGGCAGTCGGGATGCAATTAATTGCTACCCAACCGCCATTATTGATCTGTCCCATCAGGATCTGATCCATGTAATTCCCGAAGTTAGTTTCATGCTCATAAGGTACCTCCGGATTATAAAGTCTGTACATGATTTTCGTCAAGGCAAGTAAACCCATTGAGATGCCTAATTGTACTTTCCATGTCCTATCTAGTAAAAAATAGGTGACCAAAATGGTAAAGGACAACTGGGTCAAAACATTCCAAAGCTCAAAAACCAACTCACCCGAATATACGCAATGGAGACCAGTTCCAAATAGAAATAAAAGCAAGCATCGCTTTAGCATATGCCGAGTCACCTTACTTCGGTCACTGGCAATTGCCATTCTCTTATTCAGGGAAAATGGCATAGCCACACCCACTATAAACATGAAAAAGGGTTGGATCAAATCCCAGAATCGAAGCCCATGCCAAGGGTGATGGGTAAACTGTAAAAAGAAGGGATGTAGAAAAGCACCTTCAGGATTGGCCTCCAAGAGTGTATGGTAAACGGAAGCAGCTTCTGCAACTAATAAAAACATGGTGATCCCCCGGAATACATCAAGGGAAACCAATCGTTTATGATCAGATAAAGGTAGGTTGGTCATGGGTTTGTCTTAAAAACAGTAGTTATCCAAAATAAGGATTTGACTTCGATTTTCATTTGAAAACCCACTGGTTTTTTATAAATGGCTGGTGGCCTGTTCAGTTACTTTATCCCTCCAAAAGCACCAAAGCACATGTTTTTATGAAGGATTTCAACCTTACTGAAACCCACCCTTTTCATCAATTCCAGTTGATAATTCATCGATCTAGGGGAATCCTCTTTTTCCACATAGCCCAATACTTTATCTCGATATTCTTTTCCTCCTATACTTTCCAGATAATCTCCATATCTCTCCCAGGTGTAGGCATTCAGAAGTGCTGTGTCTTGGGTGATCAGATCAGAAATCATCAAGCATCCTCCTGGTTTGAGGAGTTTAAACAGCTTCGTAAATGTGCTTTCCCAGTCAATATCATCCCGTAAGTGATGAAGTACAGCTCCAGCCAGAATAATGTCAAAAGAAGCATCGGGCAACAACACATCCCTAATGTCACTTTGAAAAATAGATACATTTCCGCTAGTCTCTGCAGAAACACGTTCCATCGCTTTTTCGAGCATTTTGCCGCTCAAGTCTAGCAGCGTGCAGTTTAAATCTGGGATTTTGCTCAGCATCATCAGCGAATAATTACCCGCACCACAGCCTACATCCAAAATAGATTCAGCATTTTGCACAATTCGTTTTGCTGCTTCGGTGATGAGTTCCAAAGATATTTTGGCATCGATAGTTGCGACCTGTCCGGTGTCGAGATTGGAAAAACGTTCCACATCATTATCGAATCTTTCTCGTATTTCCGCTGTGCTTGATTTATTCATAAGTGAGTTTAAGTATTAAAAAGGGCTGCGACTAAAGATGCTGATCAAAGAGAATCATATTTCCATCTGGATCTTTTACCACAAAGCTGGCGGGACCTTCTGAGTTTTCATCTGCCGGATTGATTATTTCTACTCCCGCGGATTTAAGATGCTGCTGGATTTTTCTCACGTCCTGAAAGCCTTCCACCTTCTTCGCATTTTCATCCCATCCTGGATTGAATGTCAAAATATTCTCTTCAAACATACCTTGAAATAACCCGATCAGAGTACGCTCGTTTTTCATGATCAAATAGTTATTTTTCATGTCTCCGCCGAAAACGGAGAAACCAAGGTTCTCATAGAATTCCTTGGATTTACTAAGGTCTTTGACGCTGAGGCTAACAGAAAATGCTCCTAATTTCATGTTTTCTACTTGTTTAGGTTCTGGTTTTGATGGAGGAAAAAAAGAATGTACAAAAAAGCCGAGACTAAAGGAAACTGAAATGGCGGTGGCAAGAGTGGAGATCCTGTTCATGGCGAATTAGTTATTTGATGAATTTCAGCAGGCTTACCATTGTACCTAGATGCATCGCTTCGTGGTAATTGTTAAAAGTGATCGCATCTGCAGCACTGGCTAAATGGAATCCTTTCGACGTAGTATAAGGTGAATAGTCATTTAGTTTTCCAGATGTAAAATCCGATTTGGTCTGCTCTATTGGCTCAATCAATAACTCCTTGAAAAGCTCTACTGTCTCCAGCGGTTCCGCCAGCTCAGGTTTTGTACCAGGCTTATATTTTTGAAACAAATCATCGGAAATATTCAAGGGCAGATTTGCAAGTCCATAGACCAGACGCTGCTGTACGACTATCACATGGCCAATATTCCAAATCAGGTTATTGTTGAATCCTTCAGGAATCTTGTTTAGTTGTTCAAGTGAGTTGTGAATGAGAAATTTCAGGTAAATGTTGCGGTTGTTTTCCCAGATATTGAAGTCGTTATTCATGAGACGATTGGTATAGTGGGTGTTAATTGATTCAGGAACCAGTTTTCGGATTTCATATTGACTTCAGGTGTTCATCAAGTCAATTATTATCTGCTTGAATATACTGAGTTAGAGCGGTTTTTTGGGAAATTGGCAGGTAGAAATGATGTTCCAAAATAACAAAACTACATCATAGTACTCTTTAGAAAGGATACCCGATTGCAAAATTGAAAATCAGGTTTTCCTTTCTCCAAGTTTTGCTTCCGATGTCAAATGTGTTGCCCCAACGTTCCCCTTCTTCCAGATAAGGAATTCTAACTGGAGTGGCCAGATCAAATCGGATCACAAAAAACTGAATGTCCACACGCAAACCGACTCCGGTACCTACAGCAAGTTCGTTCCACCAGGTTTTGGTGAATTTCCCTCCAGGCAGCGCTTCATTCTCATTCATCAGCCAGATGTTTCCGGCATCCATAAATAAGGCTCCTTTTAGTAGCGAGACAATCGGAAAGCGATATTCAATGTTTGCTTCCAACCTGATGTCACCGGATTGGTCGAAGAAAGAATTTACATCGAAATTTTCTGGTCGATAGGTACCTGGTCCAATAGATCTGATTCTAAATGCTCGAACACTGTTTGGTCCACCGGAAAAGTACTGCTTTACATAGGGCAAAGAGGAGGAGTTGCCAAAAGGAACTCCGACACCTGCAAATAATCGGGTAGCTATCGTTTGTTTCTTGTCGATGTTTAGGTGATATCTAAGATCCAGATCAGCCTTGCCATATTGGGCATATTCCAATCCCAGAAACTTGCCGTCATCTTTGCCAATAGCTTTATCAACAAGACTTAGAGTGTTTCCAGCAAAATCCAAACCTACTCCTAGGAAATATCCATGTGTACGAAATCTGTCATTCAGCTTGTTGTAATTGAATGTGTAATTGATTCCAGCAATAAAATTCTGTTCGAAGCTTCGCTTCAAAAATGGATTGTCATCCAAAATCTTGTCAAATTCTGGAGAGGTTTTGCTCAGGTTAACTACACTCAGACTGATCGGATTGATCTCATGATAAGCAAACTGATTTGCATTCCAGAAGTAGCCATAGTTGGTAGAAACTGAATTAAGGTTATATAAGCCACCTCTACTTAAGTATTCTACACCTACACCCATTTTCGTCTTTGGTACCGAATAGCTGAATTTCTCTTTTATCGGAACGAAGAAAATCACCCGTGGAAAGATCAGATCTGCATTCAATCCCAGTTCAAGTGAGGTCAGCCCCTTTCTGTCTTCTCCTCCGGCAATCTGAAATTCATATCCTATTCTTCCCGTCAAATTCAGCGTTTCTCCACCTTTGAAAAGATTCCTGTTTCGATACACCAGATTCAGAGCCGGACCGGCAAAGTTGTTTGATTTGGAGACAGCCAAAAGCTCGGCTCGGACGGAGCGCTTTGTCATGGGGGACAAGTAAAAACTCGCTTTCAAATGACCCAGAGAATCATTGGTAGCTAGTTCCTCATACCGCAGATTTACGAATTTGTAATTACCAATTGTGCTTAGGCGGTTACTTGATAATTTGGAAAGCGTAGGATTATATCGCTGTTCGTCTTGTATAAGAATGTAGTCATTTAGCAACTTTGGCTTGAATACCAAGTTGCCTTGGATGAAGTTTTTATTGTCATAAAATGTCGTATCCAGGCTTTCCCCATCTTCATCGATTGAGTAATTCGGAAAGACATTGATTGTGTCGATTTTGTAAGGAATGATTCCGTTAGGAGGTACATTTTTCTTGAGCCTGAGGTATAATTTGAATAAGCGCAGGCTGTCGGAGATATTAGTATCAGCCTCGAAAATCAGGAAGTCAGAATTGAAATTGTAATAGCCTTTTTCCTTCAAAGTGGAATCGATTCTAGCCCTTTCTGCATTCAAGGTGTTCAGGGCAAACCTACTTCCAGAATCCAGCTTGGTTTCCTGCATCATCGCGATGATTTCCTTGTCAATTTCCATACTGTCTCGCTCCACCACCACTTCGGTCAACGTGTATGGAGTGGAGATCTCAGCAGTATAATCGACTGATGCAAATTTCCCCTTTCGGAGCACTTCGGAATCTGTAGTGCTGTAGAAAAAACCACGATTTTCCAGTCTGTTAAGAATAAGATCCTCAGTTCTAGATGGATCTACTTGACTGAAATAAACAGGTTCTTCACCTATTTTTTTATTGAGAAAACGATTAATGAATCCGGGCTTTTCCTGGGTGCCTTTGTAGTGGGCCCAGAGCCCTACGTACATTCCAAAAATCTTACTATTTGGTTCTGGACGGAGAAGACCTTCCAATTCTTCTTCTACTTGGTCCAACTCGTTGATTTGGCTCTCAGTATTCACCTTCAGATCGGCTCCTTTGTAGAGGAATTCCCCTTCTGGGATAAACTTTTTCACATTGCAACTATAGACTGTTGCAAGCAGAATTAAGATTAACGTCGATATGAAATGTTTAATCTTCATTTTCCTGTGCTTCTTTTGCCTCCTTTTTTTCTTTCCTTCTTTCAGCTCTTTTTTCTTTGTTGCTTTTTTCTTCCAGTTCGTCTATTGGATTAGTCTTGTCTTCCTCTTCAGGATCTGGCGCCCTCCAGAGTTCTGGGAATTCATTGAACTCACGGTTAAATATCAAACCACCACCGGTCACGATAAGCTGCCCATCAATGATACTTTCAAATTGGTTTTTGCGGAATGCTCGGATTCTCCATCTTCCGTCTTCTGTGAGCATGTATTCGAAACTGATATTAGCCAACACCGAATTTGCCTGCTCGGAGCTTTGCGAACTTCCTTCCAGATCAACCTGGCTGCCGACCTGCACGATCAGTCGATCATCAAATAGCGTCTGCTGGGCACTTATATTCAAGTCAGTTCTGTTCTGTGCACTCCCTGATTGATAATCCTGATAGCTGTCCACATCAAAACCTACCTGGAAGCCGCTGTCCCCAAAAAGCTTACTGGAAAGCGCATTCATTTGGTCAGAGAGCACTTGGCTAACGCTGTTTCTTGCAATTGCCTCTGCTCCGCCATTTGAGCCATCACTGCCCGATGAAGGAAAAAATCTATTTAGTACCAAAAGTGAGAAAACCTGCTTGTTTAGCTCGTCTTCTTGCTCGTTGATCTGTAGAACCCTGGAATATACATTTCCGCCAAATGCCCCTCGTTGGTTCTCTGGCATGTCGAGTGTAAAAGATATTTCCGGTCTCAATAATTCGCCTTTGACATTCAAATAAACCAAGAAAGGAAGCTGCTGCTGATATTGGTTCTGGGTCTGATTAGTGCTTCCTGTAAGCTGAGCTGACATTAGCTCTGAAGCTCCCGTTTCCACCTCGTAGATTGCCTGTATATCCATGGAGGCATCCATTGGATCGCCGTTCCAGGTAATTCGACTTCCAGGATTGATTTTAAATTTCCTGCTCACCAGATTGTAAAGTGACATTTCATAATGTCCGCCAGTGATTTCGTAGTTTCCGCTCAGCGTGATCCGTCCATTTGGGTTGATATCCATCTGCAGATCGGAATCTCCGGATATCTGCAGATTATCACCGGTAGCCGGATCAATGACGATAGTGAAGAGAGCATCTGGATCAGTTTTCAACAGTGCCCGAATATCAAATCCAGAGAATGCACTGGTTGTTTCCTCGGTTTGTCTGGTAAGGATATCGTAAGGATTTTCTTTGTTGACAAACAATACTACTCCTTCACGCTCCACTAAGTCAAGTTGCGATTCTGGGATAATTACGGTTAAATCAGTGTTGTTTTTCACCCCAAGTTCAGCTCTCACAATCGGTAGAACTAAGTCGCCTCTGATGGTGACATCCGCATCAAGACTTGCTTTTCCATAAACCAAATCATTTTCTTTATCGGTCGAGTTTACTGCCAGGAAATTGTCAGCGGTGAGTTTCAAATCAAAAGATGGATTGATATAGCTTTCAGTAAATACTGTTCCGTCTATCTCAAAGGTGTTACTCTCTGTGTCACGGATGGTAAACTGGTCAAAGTAAAGCCCTTCGTTATCTACACGGATGGTTTCGTTGGAAAGTATGTATTTCGTGCTGAGCTGTGCAGGTACAAATGAAGCTTCATGGAATTGAAACTCTCCCTCATACTTCGGCTCATTTGTGGTGCCATTAGCCGTGATGGTGCCTGATAAATACCCTGATCCATCCAAAATCTGGTCCTGAGACAAACCTGCAATTTTCTGCATTTCAATTCTGTTCAGATCCATTTGGATGTCAAAGTTTCCTCCTGCTTCGTCTGCTACGAATTCACCATTCAGGTCGAAATCCACTCCGTCATCTTTAAGACTTAATGCCAATATGTAGTTACCCAGACTTTTTGCCGTTGCGTCCAAATTCATGTTCCCGAGTGGTACATCCAACACCTTCAGACTGTCCACCCTAAGCTCACCCATCAGTCCAGTAGCGCCAAAAGGATTTTCTACCACAAGCCTGCCGTCCATTTTGCCGCCAGCGATGATTTCCTCAGGATTCAGCAAACTGGTAATCGTAGAAAGTCTAAACCCTTCAAAGACCAGTGCGATATTTTCATCAGTAAAACCTTCAACATTATTCACCATGGACAGTTCCTGATTCGCTTTGCTGAATGTGAAGTCTTTAAACTCCAGGCTTTCCCCGGAATATTTCACCAGGTTTTCCTCCGGTACATTCCATTGCTCACCTTTCAAAATCAAATCAATTGAGGAAACATGATAGCTTAGCGTATCACCATCAAGTCCGATATCAGATGACACATGGTAAGTGCGCTCCTCGTCTTCATAGGAGTGAAAATCAAAATACATTCGGGAATCTGCCAGCTGACCGGTGACGAAGGTCTTGTCCATGCTGAGTGGTCCTGAAGTCAGATCCTGAAAACCAAAGTAGAGGCGAAACACGTTTTCATTTGAGCGAATTCTAAGCCCAAGACTATCCACTTCAGTTCCCCCATAGTTGACATAAGGGAATTCTATAGTAGCTGTAAGTGAATCGATCTCTTGGTAGTAATCGGCTTTGATGCTTGCCGAATCAAATTCCTGCAAGCCTTGCAATAGCACATCTGTGAGTAATGGATCATCTGAAATTTTCAGATCCATATTCATGACTATGTTTCCTTCCCCCACTTGATACGAGGAATCTAATTCATCCAGGTAGTGTCTGAAATGCGCTGTTAAAGCGGTTGTTAGGTCGGTCGGGTTGGTATTGGTACGCATATACCCGTTGAGTAACTTACTGGCGATGTCCACGCTAGTAGAATCCTCTCTTACGCTGGCTTCTAAAGATATTTTTCCCAATGGATAATTGCGATCATCGTAGAGAATAGTGCCCTCATGGAGTAGTGCTTTAAGGTCAAATTCGGCTGGATTTCCCTCAAAATTAGCATCTAATATTAGCTTGGCTCTGTAGTTGTTAGCCGTAAGGCCAAGTGCATAGAAATCCGCACCTTCCAGATCGAGGTGGAGATTGATAATAGAATTGGTAGAATCCAGGTCTAGTTCGGTCAGCAAGGAGAAATCCAGAAATTCTGAGTTCAAACCTGCCTCTAGATCTCCCGCTCCATCTACCAGTTTACCTTTCAGCTTCAAACCTGAATAATCAGATCCATACAGGCGAAGTCGCTCAAAAGTGGAGGAGAGTTCTGCGTTCAGGTTATTCAGATCCGAGCCAGAACCATTAGCGATGATTTCAAAAGTTAAAGTATCGAATTCCGGTTGCTTGAGAAGGTTGCCAAGCTGAAGTTGATCTACTTTCAGATCTGCGTCGAAGGCTAGTTGTCCATCGTTTTGGTAGGTGCCAGCTAACAGGATATTACCCATATCGGTCTGTAAATCCAGGTCAGCAAGAAGGTCATCCAGCATTCCACTGGCACTTGCTTGCAAGTCTAGTTGTTCAGGAAACTTTACCCCGTAATCTTCTTCTTTTGCGAATTTCAGTAGTGTTTCTCTATTAGTCAAAAGGTTGATTTCTGGAAAGTCAAAAGAAAGTAGGTCAACGTCCATCGGGTTTTTTACCATTCCATTTGCAGAGAAATCACTTGCTCCCCAATGGAGGTTTAAACTTGGAATATCAAGGTCTTTCAAATCTCCGCGGGCAATCAAATCCAGCAAGATAGGATCCTTGGCCAGTTCTCTGATCAGCGTGTCTTGTGCTAATGTTGGATCGAAGAAGTAGCTGTCACGCACATCTAATTTGGATTCATTGATTTCCAAGTCAAACTTCAGGCTTTCGTAATCATCTATCAGTGCTTGAATAGAAGGGTATTCTAATCCGATAGTAGCATCGAGATTACTTCTGTTAGTGGCGAGTAAAAGGTTGTCCAGCTCAGCGGAGTCATTGCCAGCCTCCAGATCAAACTGAAACTCTTTCAACGCAAATCCGCTGCCTTCCTGAAAATGGAATTCCTGCAGGCTTAGCCCAACTTCTTCGTCTTTTAGGAACAAATCTTCAGCATCAAATCTCAGGTTGGAGATAACAATTGCTTCAGGATTAAAGCTGCCTTTTTGCACGGCTACATCTGCTGATTTGTATTCGATGTTTGTGGAGTCTATGTCAATTTTCTCAGCTTCAACGATCCAATCTGGCCAGGCGAATGGAGATGATTCGGATGTGCTTTCTGAACTTTCAACTGGAGTATCTGTGGAGAAATCATGGAAAAGTATAGAGGATTTATCCAATGCCAGGGTGGTAAGTTCAATGGTCTGAGTGCGCAGGTCTGCTTTTGGAAGTTCTACCAGTAGACTCCCGATCTGAACTTGCGCATTCTGCTTATCAGGTTCACTTACATAATCAGCACTGACATTTGCGAGGACTAGTTCATCCACATTTACAATTGGCGAAGGAGATTCCTCAGCAGATTCTTCTGATGGAGGAAACGGTTTTGTCTGATGATATTTGATCTTAGTGTTTTTCAGAGTTACCTCCTCAATATCAAATTCATATTCCTCCAAATCCAAACCCGGAATAGTCACATCCAATTCTCCCAGTAATATCTCAGCATCAATACCCATCACTTCATCGAGGTATTTGATGTCAAAATCTCGCAGAGAAATGGGAGAAAGTTTGATTTTTAAAGGATCGGATGCGGTAGTATCTGCAGCTACAGTTTGTGTAGAATCCACAGCTTGGGAAGAGAATGCCTCAATCAAAAAGTCAAAGTTGAATTGCTCAGTCTCTGCGCTTCTGCTCACTCGGGCTACCAAGCCTTCCCAATCCAGTTTGGTGACAGAGATATTTCCAGTGGTCAGTAGTGGGCCAAAAGCAACTCCCGCTTCCAGGTTTTTTGAGTAAACCAAGGTATCTCCTTTGGTGTCTTCTAGGTATAATTCTTCCAGATAAATATTTCCCGAAAAAGTAATGAAAAGGCGCTCAATGGATACTTCAGTGCCTGTTTTTTCAGAAACGTAGGAGGTCGCTTTGTCCACAATTATCCCCTGACCCCAAGGGCTGCGGATAAATAGAATCAAGGCACTTACGATTACCAAAATTACGGCTATCGTAATACCCAGAATCTTCAAAAATTTACCGAAAAAGCGTTTAATGGGATTGAGTGTTTAAATAATATAAGTAAATGTACTTTTCACTAAAGTAATTATAGGGCAATAAATAAGCCAGATTACCTATTTCTACATTTACTTTCAACCCAATTAAACTATACTTTGTTGAGTTTCCAGAGGCATTGAACTCTTGTCAATTACCATTTTTGTAGGTACGCATGTATTCAGCCATTTCTTCAGGAGTCATTTTCTTTTCCGAACCTGGAGTGAGTTCGATTGCCTCCTGGATAGCTTTATCGGAACGATCTATGAATTCCTTTGGCTTTCCTTCTTCCTTGATCAGGTCAAATGCATCGTATAAATCACCTGTGGCGGTGTAGGCACCATAGCGAAGCTGGTTGCCTTCGATAGAAATAATTTGATACAGCTGGGTGTTGGAGGCCGCGCGATCCATCCACTTGTCAAAGGTCAGGTTGTACATTTTAGGCCCACTGACGGAAACCACATATACTGGGCCCTGTGCCTCAGGGTCTTGATTAGCTACCCCAGAAGGAAGGTTTCTGCCCCGGCCATAGGAATGGTCGTGGCCCTGAAGTACGAGGTCAACTTTGTACTTGTCAAAAATCGGTTTGAATGCCTCGCGGAACTCCTTGTTGTCACGGCCAGTGCCTGATGAATATATCGGATGGTGAAACGTAATGATGGTCCATTTCTGTGTGTTTTCAGCAAGGACTTTTTCCAGCCAGACTTTTTGAGTTTCCATGGAAACCTCATTTTGTACGATTTCCTGAGAGTTCAGAGAGATCACTCTCAAATCCGAATAGTCTAGGTAATAAACGGACTCTGAAAACTCACTAGGGCCATTTTCAGGCAGTGTGAATTGCTTTTTCCAATGATAATCCAAAACCAAGGTGCCGTCTTCTTCACTGTCATATTCATGGTTGCCAGGGGTGCTTATACTTGGGATCATGCCGTTGATAAAAGAACCTGCATGGTTCCATTCGCCCCATTCAGAGTCCGATTGCGTTCTATTGATCAGGTCTCCTGCATGAAGCATGAAAGCTGCTTTTGGCAAATTTGAATAGGCCTGACGGATGACTCTAGACCATTGGGATTTTAGGTTGTTTTGCGCATCTCCGAAGTAAACAAAGGAGAAAGGAGTGCCTTTTTCCGGTGCCGTTGTGAATTGAAACCATTCCGACCAAGTACCTTCATTTCCTACTCTATAGGCATAAGTGGTCGCGGGTTCTAAATTTCGAAATGTCACTGAGTGGTAATTTGCCTGCACGCTATCCACTTCTAGAAATTCAGTCTTGGACTCCATAGTTTCCACGCTGTCTAAATAAATTGGCGTATTTGGGGCAAGGATGAATTGTGCTTTTGAGTCCTTTACAGCTGCGGATGTTCTCCAGGTTACAGATTGGGTAGTCATTGGGTCATCCGACCAGGTAAGAATGATACGGTCTGGAAAATCGGTTGGGAGAAATTTCTGCGCGAAAAGAGGAAAGGATGAGACTACTAAAAATAGAAATGTAAATATGAACTTAGGTGCAGTATTCATTAAGCCAGGATTTTAATAAAATAAGATTGTAAAGAAGGGAATAAATGTGAGGTTCTAGCGATTAGATGCATTAAGGAATTTTTAAATCTGATTTAATTGTAAGTCCCCATTTAAATCCCTCTCAGAAAAAAGACACCTTCAATAAGCAAGTATTGAGGTGTCTCTTGAATCTGTAGGTTTAAGATTGACTAATTGGTATAAGTCATGTTTTCCCGGATAACAAAGGAGTTATTGTCAGGATCTCTGAAGAAAAAAAAGCGATCTACATATCCTTGATCTGAAGTATTGGATACTATAATTTGACCATCCTGCGAATCTATTTTGATTTTTTCCTTCTGGAAAATCTTAAGGGTAGTCTCAATATCTTCCACGATAAAACTTGGTACTGTGCCATTTTGAGGAGCTGGGGCAAAAGGCTGGCTAATGTCTTTATAAAGCCCAAGTGTCACTATATTTTGACCTCCTTTTAATAGATTTAGTTGCACATAGGATTCGTTGCCGAAATTCCCTCCAGCATTGATTCTGTACCTTTCATCTTCAGTGAATCCCAGAAGGTTTACATAGAAATCCTTGGATTTTTCTATGTCGCTTACCGAAATCTTTGTCACTAGGGAGTTTGCTTTGAAAAACGCCTTTTCCATAAAAGGATTTCCTTCTTTAGGAACTTCCTCATTGGCTACGAACTCAAAGCTGGGGCCGGCTACGTACCCTGGGCAATTTGGATATGGGGTTGCTAGTAATTTGCCTGCATAAAGTCTGAGAGAAAACATCAGGCCCATTGCATCATCCATTTTTTCAGGTTGGCCGTTGAAAGCTAAATGCAAACAGTTCAATAAACTGGTGTAAGTAAAGTTGAACAATTTGCTGTATTGATAGGCGAGGGAATTGACAGGGAAATCAGCCATTTTGGGATTGGCTTTCATATTTGGAACAGACTTAGGATCAAATGCCACTGGAGATCCAGAGTAGGAGTATCCTCCTGAGCTATCCCGGACCAGGGATTTTCCTTTGACTATTTCCTGAAACCGATAGTAATGTGCTGGCTCTTCGACCGCCGAGTCATCTGGATTTACAAAAGGATCTGTGCCTGTGCCTTCGCCTTGATCCACTATGATGGTTATGGCGTTCAGCGCAGCATCCAATCCTTTGATCGGATATAGTAGCTTTTCAGGGAAAAACTTCGGGTAAATAAGTTGTTTGTCAGGGTCACCAGTAAAGATGGTTTGACCTGATTTCTCGGCTTCTTTTTCAAAAAAGATGAGTTTCTCACTTATTTTTTGATAAAACTGCCCAATGGTCATTGAGCCTTCTGCTCCGGTCAATGCATTGATATGAATAGGTTTTTCAGGTTCTTCGATGGACATGAAGACATCGCTGACCAACTCAACGGAGAATTTTTCCAAAGGAACAATTAGACCTGTATCTACACCTCCGGGAAGTGGACCAGGATACTTAGGGATGAATTCCGGTTGATTTAGAATTGGACTTCCTCCTATCGCGTTGAGCAGGTTGCAGGCGATAGATAAATGAAGCATTTCCTCACCGACTACCGAGCTGATCACATTGGAAATAGCATCGTTGCCGGTGTTGCTCAGAGTGAAATTTGCGGTTAGATATGGAGGAATAGTAGAGTGTTCTAGCTCAATAGCTGTCTGTATAGCAGTACGTAGTTCTTCTATGGTATTGATGGAAATTTGCTTAAGAAAAATCATGATTTGGGGGTTATAATTTTTTAAAAGTGACTGAGTCGTTTGGGGCAGCTTGATTCAAGACTGAGTTCAGGTAGTTTAGAATCATAGCAGACTTATCGCGTGAAAGATCCCTGGTAGCTGGCATGTAATTGGGATCAGTTTTATCCTTGCCAAAGACGAACTTTAAAATCTCAGCATTGGCATCTACAACTTCTTTATCAGCCAGATTAAATATTCCCTTCGACATCAGCGGGTAAAGGTTGGCATACTGTTGCATTATAGGCTGAATGTCATCCCAAGTAGGATTGGCTATTTTATCTTCGGGTACTTTGTCAAATACCAGGATACTGATGAAATTTGAAGGATTGCAGTTTGAAAAAAGATCTGTGGAGAGATTATAAGCGATACCATAAACCTGTCCATCAATATATCCCCGAGGATTGCCAGGATCACCGGCAATGATGGTCACTTTTGCTTTTCCAGCGTCATCCAGCGTTACTGTTTCAGGGAATGACAGTGCTGATTCAGGCCATCCAACCTGAGGAGGGGTAGGGCCAAATTGACTAGCATTGAGTTGCAGTTCTATGGTTCTGTTGCCTAGCGGTTTTCCTAGCGAAGTGGCATAGAATTCTACTTCACAAGATTCGCCTGGATTGAGGTAAAACACAAACTTATCTGCGCAAACATATTCTAAACTCTCCTTTAAGAGCACGTTGTTATTTTGATCCAAGATGATCAAGGGGTTGTTCTCTACAAGCTCCAGTTTATCGGCTAAAGGGAAACTCATAATTCCTGATTTCACAGAATACCAGCCTGGATCTTGGAAATCAATTACACCGATTTCAATTGGCTTATTGTTGTCAGAACTGTCAAGTACCGCCAGGGATAAATTGGAATTGTTCAGTAAGTTCCCATCGGGATTTACAGGAAAGGAATTAGCAAGGTCCAGTACAACTGCTTTTTGTTCCAGATCTACGATAGCATTTGCGTAATTTACCTTGCTGGTTTGCGGGAAAAGTGGCCTTCCAATGGTGAAAAAGCTGGGTTCACTGTATTGAGGTGCTATTGATCCCGTAATTCTGCCAATGGTAAACTGTGGAGAAGTATGATCCATGTCGTAGAGATCCACAGTAAACTGGATAGAAAGTTGATACCTTCCTAGTAGATAAAGTTCTTTGAGAAAGCGAGAATCTGAATTGTCAATATCCCAATGAATGTTTTTTAGGACAGATTGATAGATGGCTGCTGCTGTGGTGTCACCACTGAGAGCCGGAGCCCTACTCATCCAGATATTGGTGAATGAAGCCACCTCATAATCCGCCTTTAGGATTTCTTTTTCTCCAGAAACCAGACGTACGACTAATCCCCACAGGGCGGAGACCATTTGTTGCTGAGTATCTAGATCGACGATTTTACCTGCCACTTTTGTGCCTGAATCCATGATGGACATGCTCAGAACAGGATCATCGGCTTCATTGGTGGTGGATGTACCATCAAGGTAGGTTACACTTTTTACCTCGCAATTCAGAAATCGCCAGTTGCCAGTGCCTTCAGGGTTCCACCAGCCGTTGGCATTTTTGCCTTCTTGCATTTTTTGAAAACTCGGCTTGAAGGTTTCATTGTTGAAGTGGGTAGGATCATTGTTGACTGTGGAAGGGTCTGCCTGAAACAGTCCCGAAAAAGTCAAGCGGGGAGAATTTAAATAAGACATGAAATAAATGGTTAAAAGTATTCACTAAAAAGAAAGCTATAAGATATCGGTTTTATGCTGGAATAGCTAATTGAAATGCCTGTTTTATATAATTAAATAGCTATTTATTAACTACTTACGTTTTTATGAGTAGAAAAAGTAAATTGGTGGGTTTCAAAGTTTTTTAGAATAAATTGAAGAGGCAAAGAATTTATTTTTGATCTAAAATCGAATGCATTCTATCCACCTTGAAGCTTAGACCGGAAAGTAACAATCCCATCAAAACCACTCCGCAGGCTGCCGGCCAATTCCAATAAGAAACCTGGATAGCAAAAAACTGCAAAGCAAGTCCAGCAAGCCATACCAAATGCCCATTTCTAGTCCTGATTTTTCTGGGTTTTATATCAAATCTACTTTTACCCTCATCGATAAGTGGCCTGAAAAAGTCACGGTATTGCCAAAGTAGGATCAAATCAAGTAAAAGCAGGAAGCCAAGCACAAATGGAGTTCCTTTCCATTGCAATGAGATGGTCACCATCAGGATATTGCCAATCAGCGGAAGCATCATGATGCTGCCAAGAAGCTTATAGCGTATGGTGACCAGCATGTAGCCAATGGTGATCTGGCTGAGCGCAATGAATTTTCCATAAAGTCCAAGTCCGTAAGGTTCGAGTTCTTCGATCAACCAAACCGGCCCTATCCATCCAAAAAACTGATGCTCGTAGAAGAGCTTTGCCATGCCGGAGCCCCAGAAGGTGAAGCCCAAAAAAACCGAGATGGCTTGGATGCTTAAGTAGGGAATGCGTTTCATCAGCAAAGAAGTTGTTTAGCTAAACTATCCAAATCTCCTGTAATTTGGGTTGCCAGAGATGCAAAAAAGTAAAGAATCAAATATATCTAATGTTTTGATGATAGTCGTGTGGGAAAGGGTAGAGATATTCATTCAATATTTTTATTAGATTAATTCTAAATAACGCTTGTTTAGAATTAATCTAAGTAATAGGTTTGTGAAATATTTGAAAACCAAACCAACATGAATCGTAGATTTCTACTCCTCCCCAGCCTATTTTTCCTTTGTGTTTTTGGCGCTTTCGCCCAGTCTGCCAGCATCAAAGGATTTGTAACTACTTCGGATGATCAGCCGATGGAATTTGTAAATGTCGGGATCAAAGGCCTTGCAAAAGGCCAGGCGACCGATAGAAATGGTTTTTTTGAAATCAAGAACATTGCGCCAGGTACTTATACCGTGTTTGCTTCTTTTGTTGGAATTGAAACACAGGAGAAAAGCATTCAGCTCAACGCAGGAGAAGCCCTTTCCCTTAATTTCACATTATCAGAAAGCTCCACAGATTTGTCAGAAGTAATCGTAACAGACCTATCTTCCAATAGATTTTACTCAGATAGTAACTTCACCATTGCGAAGCTGCCACTTACGGATCTGCAGAATCCTCAGGTTTACAATTCTATTTCCCAAAAACTACTAAAAGACCAAGTAGTGACCAACATGAATGATGCCTTGAAGAACGCCACAGGTATCACCAGACTTTGGGAATCTACAGGACGTGGAGGCGATGGAGCGGAATACTATTCCATGCGTGGCTTTGCAGTGCAGCCAACTATGGTGAACGGAATGCCAAGCTTGAACAACGGTGGTCTGGATCCGGCAAATGTGGAAACTGTGGATGTGATCAAAGGCCCATCCGGGACGCTTTTTGGTAGCTCTGTGATTTCTTACGGAGGACTGATCAATATCACGACCAAGCGCCCAACTGATACTTTCAAAGGTGAAGTTGGTTTTATCACAGGAAGCTATGGCCTGAACAGAATCATTGGCGATGTCAATGTGCCGCTGAACGAAAACGCTTCCATGCGTGTGAATACAGCCTATCAGTCCAATAATACTTTCCAGGACGCCGGGGGAAGAAACTCATTTTTCATTGCTCCTTCCTTCAAATTCGAAGCGAGCGAAAGACTGACTTTCCTGATCAATACCGAATTTTTGAACTCGAATTCGGTGAATGCTCCGATGATTTTCTTGAACAGAAATAATCCGCTGACTTTTGACTCCATCGATCCTTTTGAGCGGAACTATGAGAAATCCTTTACAGGAAATGAGCTCAGCATCAACAACTCCTCTTACGCACTTCAGGCGCAGGCTTTTTACAAGCTTTCTAACAACTGGACTTCACAGACGGTAGTTTCCAGAAGCTCCACCAAAACTGACGGATATTATCATTACCTATTTGATGCAAGTGATGGAGATTCATTTACCAGATTTATCTCTGACCGAAATGCGCAAACCGTCACTACAGATATTCAGCAGAACTTCATCGGTGATTTCAACTTGGGTTCCATGAGAAATAAGATGATCGTTGGTTTGGATTATTACGACGCTGACTTGATCAATAGCAGCACAGGATGGGTAGGAAATGGTGTAGTGACGCTTTCAGATGGAGCGGATACAGGTGTATTGACTCAAGCTGGCGTAGATGATTTGTTGAAGGGTTCTTTCGAAGGAAATTCCACCGGAAATACCCGCATCATGAGTGCCTATGTATCTGATGTGATTGAATTGCTTCCTCAGCTTTCCGCCATGGCAAGTGTGCGAATTGACAATTTCAAGAATGAAGCTTGGGGAACAGATTCTGAAGAAAATACCCAGACGGCTGTTTCTCCAAAATTTGGAATAGTTTATCAGCCAGTGAAGGACAAGGTTTCCATTTTTGGTAACTACATGAATGGCTTCGTGAATATTGCTCCAGTAAATGTAAGCGATGCGGACGGGACCAATAACAGGCTAAAAACTTTTGATCCTGAGAAAGCCAATCAATTGGAATTCGGGGTGAAAACCAATCTTTACAAAGATAAAATTTCTGCCACCGCCAGCTACTACAACATCACCGTTTCCAATCGTGTGATGACTGATCCGACTAATATCAACAACTCCATACAGGGTGGGGAAGTAGTCAGCAAGGGTTTTGAGTTCAGCGTGATCGCCACTCCGGTGGTAGGTTTGAACTTGGTAGCTGGATTCAGTACAAATGACGCTGAAGTGACTAAGGATTATGCGGAAAGTGGCTATTTGGGACTTCGTCCTGAGGAAGCTGGTCCAGAGAATCTGTTCAACTTCTGGGCGAGCTATTCCTTCTCTGCTGGAGCACTAAAAGGCTTCGGAGTAGGATTTGGGGGAAATGCTGCAAACGAATACCTTACTATGAATAGAGCAAATATCGGTAGCTTTGCGCTTCCTGCTTACCAGGTTTACAATGCCTCACTTTCCTATACAGGTTCCAGATATTTCCTGGCTTTGAAAGTGAACAATTTGACAGATCAGAAATACTATTCAGGATGGTCAACCGTGACTCCGCAGAACTTGCGTAATGCTTCCATCAGCCTTAATTATAGATTTTGATGAATTTTAAAAAGACCGTAAATAAACTACACCTCTGGCTCGGACTTTCATCCGGGCTCGTTGTGTTTATAGTGGCAGTGACCGGTTGCATCTATGCTTTTCAGGCAGAGATCAAGGATTTGACCTATTCCTTTTTGCATGTGGAGCCAGAGGACAAAGCTGTTTTGCCTCCCAGCGAAATCTCAAAAATCGCAGAAGAGGCCTATCCAGAAGGTCATTTGCATGCGTTGCTTTACCCTAACAAAGAAAAATCCGTTCAGGCGATTTTCTTCAGCTATGGAGAGGGAAATGACCATTACCAGATTGCCTACATCAATCCCTATTCTGGTGAGGTGCTGAAGCTCAAAGAGGAGTACGCAGACTTTTTCCGAATCGTTTTGGACGGGCATTTTTACCTCTGGCTACCGCCGGAAATCGGTCAGCCTGTAGTAGCGAGTTTCACCCTAATTTTCCTTTTTATGGTCATCTCTGGTCTGATCCTTTGGTGGCCAAAGAAAAAGAAGAATCTCAATCAAAGTTTGAAGATCAAGTGGTCAGCAAGATGGAGAAGGAAGAATTACGATTTGCATCAGGTGCTGGGCTTTTATGTGATGACTTTTGCCTTGGTTTTCGCGATTACCGGTTTGGTTTGGGGTTTTATTTGGTTTAGAGACGGGCTTTACTTTATGGCTTCCGGTGGAGATCAATTTGTAGAGTATTACAACCCTTTATCCGATTCTACCCAAACCTATCAGGGAGAGATCCCTGCTTTGGATGCGGTGTGGATGAAAATGAATGCGGAATATCCCGATGCTGAATATATAGAAGTTCATCCGCCTGAATTTGAGGGATCTGCCCTTGCTGCTAATGCCAATCCCGATGCATCGACTTATTGGAAATCTGATTATAGATATTTTGATCAGAATACGCTCGAAGAACTTCCAGTAGACCATTTTTACAACCGATTCGAAGAGGCGACAATCGCTCAGAAAATCATGCGGATGAATTATGATGTGCACGTGGGAGCCATAGCAGGATTGCCGGGTAAGATTTTGGCTTTTTTCCTAAGCGCGATTATCGCCTCACTTCCGGTAACAGGATTTTTGATCTGGTGGGGGAGAAGGAATAAAGCGAAAAAAGAACCAGCTGCTCAAAGAAAATCGAAAATGGTACTAACGGAAGTTTGATTTGCTTTTTCAAAGCTTGAAATAAAGGAAGGTAGCAAGGGATTGCAGCCTTTTCTTTTTATTTTAAATTTTGAGTATTCCTCGGACTATAGACAGTTTAGGTTTTCGCAAAATTGCCTATTTTGGTCTTCTAAATCTTTTTTGAAAATATGGCAGCAGCAAGTGAATTAGCACCGGGAAGCAAGCTTTCCCACCCAAAATTCGGCACAGGGATGATCCTTTCTGTGGACGACACTTATTACAAAATCTATTTTTATAACACGGAGGAAGTAAAAACCCTCGCAAGAGATTACGAGGGTTTTACTGTAGAGGAAGCAAAGGTTCCTGATTTTCCCATGCTCACGATGAAGGATGTGGAAAAAGCCATCCGTGAAGCTTTAATCCAGACTTCAGAGCGAGCACCCATCGTACCACTCGGTGGAAAATGGATGGGTGGCAATGTGGTTTTCGAGCCCAATGACGAAAGCCTGCAATCCAAGGAAATTCCTATGGCAACTTTCTTTCACAAGATTGTGATGGTGCGGGAAAAGCTGCGGGTTTTGGAGCAAAATATCAACAACCACCCGAAACTGGATGATGAGGATCGCGTGCATCTCCAGCAGTACATCACCAGGTGCTACGGTTCCCTGACTACCTTTAATGTGCTTTTTGCCTATAAGGAGGATCAGTTTAAGGGAAGTGGGAGTTGATTGAGGGAAATTATGAAAGTTAGATTCTTGCCCGTATTCTACTGAGCGTTTCTATGGTCATATCGAGAAATGATGCGATTTGACCCACTGAAGCTTTGTGGATTACTTTTGGCCGATATTGCATCAATTCGAGGTATCTTTCCCTAGCAGTTTTGAATTTGGTGAAGATCTGTTGCTCTTCCAGCACTATATAGTATTGCTCCAAAATCATTCGGTATGCCCGCTCAAGCTCCGGAAATTCAAGAAAGCAAGCTTGGAGATTATCGTATGAGATTTTGAACACCTTGCTTTTCTCCATCGTTTCAATGTTTTCGTAGGAGGGTTTTCGTGTGATGAAAGAATGCATGGCAGTGACAAATTCTTCGTCTAAGGTAAAGGAGACTGTAATATCACGATTGTCGCGTATGTAATAACTTCGTGCAGAACCTAGAGCCACGAAGTAAAGGTACTTGCTTACTTGCCCTTCTTTCTCTAATAAAAAGCCTTTTTCTACTTCAAATTCTTCTAGATGACTTGCGAAAGCTTCTTTAGCTTCAATACTTGTGGTAGGGAATTTGCTGAAAAGACTTGAGAAATTTTCCATTTGTTCTTTACTAAAAAGTTGCGGTAGCGCTTTGCTACGATTATGAGTGCGATTTTTGACACAGTTAATTTAAAAAGAAGCAAGTTAAGACTGCTTGTAAAAATGGAAATATCTAGGATTTTAAGCTAATATTTATTTAAAACTTCTAATTTAACTCTATCAACTAATCAATGAATCCATGAAAAAACTTTTGGCATTTGTATTCGTCCTTGGGCTGTTTGGAACAGCGCATGCACAATTTGGGCTTCGTGCAGGCTTCAGCAGTGCGAATTTCTCTGACTTTGATTCTGATCCTCTCTCAGGGTTTCATGCGGGAGCGTACTATAAGATTGGCGCTGGTTTCTTGGCTTTTGAGCCAGGGATTCAATATTCTCAGAAGGGGTACACAAATCTTTTGAACGGATCACCATCTACTGACAAAGAGCTTTTAAGTTATTTGGATGTACCCGTCTTAGTCCGTGTTAATTTCCTTCCATTTCTTAATGTTTTTGCAGGCCCACAAGGATCTGTATTAGTTTCTAGGAATCGTGAGTTTTCAGATGGAAGCACTGAATCTACTACCGAGCCTATCAGAGGCTATGATATTTCCGGCGTAGTCGGAGTAGGTGCCAACTTACCACTGGGTCTAAATGCACAAGTGAGCTATGATATAGGGTTCCAAAGTGTCAATTATTACAATCAGGATGTCAAAAACAATGTATTGAAAATCTCACTTGGCTATGATTTCTAAACGATTTTAAAAGTCCATAAGAAAGTAAAAACCCGGTTAGCGCCGGGTTTTTATTTTTTAAGCCGATCTGGATTTTCTTCAATAAAGGATTTCCAACCAGCATTTCTTCCTTTAGTCTGGATTCTGCCTTCGTGAAAGTGATGGCATAAGGCCACTGCCAGCGCATCAGTTGCATCCAGCATTTTGGGAAGTTCAGTTATCGTGAAAAGTGTCTGAAGCATGGCCGCAACTTGCTCTTTGGAGGCATTTCCATTGCCAGTCACAGATTGCTTTACTTTTTTTGGAGAATATTCTGTGATCGGTATATCTCTTGCCAATGCTGCTGCCATTGCCACTCCCTGCGCTCGACCAAGCTTCAGCATAGATTGCACATTTACCCCAAAAAAAGGAGCCTCCAAGGCTACACTGTCAGGTAAGAACTCCTCTATAATTCCTGTGATTCGTTCAAAAATCTTCTTGAGTTTCAACTCATGCGTTCCATACTTTTTAAGGTGAATCACACCGTACTGTAAGAGTTTGTACTTTTTTCCTTCGGTCAAAATCACTCCATAGCCCATCACGTTGGTTCCCGGATCTATGCCTAATATGATTTTTTCCTTTGGTGCTTTTTCTTGTTCTTTGCTCACCCCTGCAAGTTAGCCCAAAACATGCTAAGTTTTTACCTGATCTGGTCTCTGAGTTACTTCACATTGCATTGGTGGATGAGTAGATTTTGGGCGCCCAAATCTGAAATATCTGCGGATCAGACTTTTGTTCCTGCAGTGACTTTGCTTATTCCTTTCAGAAATGAGGCTGAAAATATTCCAGGCTTGTGTTTGAATTTGAAGAAATTAACCTATCCCGATCTCCAGATTCTGTTGATAGATGACCATTCTGAAGATAATTCTTTGGCGCTTTTGCAAAAGACCTTTAAGCGGGATCACTATGTCAGAATTTTGAAAAGTGGAAACCTGGGCAAGAAAAGTGCGCTGGAAGTAGGAGTAAAGGAAGCAAAGGGACAAATCATGCTTTGTACAGATGCTGACTGTGAATTCGCAGAGGATTGGGTAGAAAGTATGGTTTTGCCATTTCAAGATCCAAAAGTTCAGCTGGTAACAGGAACTGTCATGGTGGAGGAGAAGCCGGGCTTTTTAGCGGATTTTCAAGCTATGGACTGGGCTAGTATTTTAGTTCTTACTAATTATTCTTTTGCGCAGAAGAAGCCTTTGATGTGTAGCGCTGCAAATCTGGCGTATAGAAAGGAGGCTTTTGAGGAAGTAAATGGATATGAAGGGAATCGTCAAGTGGCGTCTGGGGATGATGAGTTTTTGCTAAAGAAAATCCATGCAAAGTATGGCAAAGATGCTTGTCACTATTTGGTTTCAGCAGATACAAGTGTTAAGACAAAAGCAGAGCCTACTTGGGATTCTTTGATCAGTCAACGTGTACGATGGGCAAGTAAATGGAGAGCACATTTTTCTATTTCCCATGCCTGCTCCGCAATAGCAGCTTTTCTTATTCAGTTGGTATGGATAGGAAGCGTGTATCTAGTACTTCTGGGAGCAAAAGGGTTACTGACTTTTGGAGTAGCTTGGCTGATCAAAATCGCTGCTGAAAAACTGAGCCTAGGCAAAGTTCTTAAAACAATGGGAAGGCAACTTAATACTGGTGCAATACTCCAAATTTCAGTGGTACATCCTTTCTACGTTTTACGAGTTGGGATTGCGGCTTTAAGTGGAAAATTCACTTGGAAAGGCAGGGAGAACTAGAGAAGTGTTAATTTAGAATCTGAAAATTAAATCATGAACGACCAAGAATTTGACTTGATGGACGAACTCTATTTTGTCCAGCCCTATTCCTACCTTGCGGAAGCCTTAGCTTGGGAAGAGGATTTGCTACTCTCCACTTTGCAAAGTCTCTATGAACAAGGTTTTATCAAATGTCTAGATGATCCCGATACCGAGCGGTTTGGGGAAGTTGACATTATCAAAGAAGGAAAAGATTTACACTTTTTGGCAAC
Source organism: Algoriphagus locisalis (assembly GCF_900116615.1). GTDB lineage: Bacteria > Bacteroidota > Bacteroidia > Cytophagales > Cyclobacteriaceae > Algoriphagus > Algoriphagus locisalis. The sequence continues at coordinate 138,619 of NZ_FPBF01000002.1, read as the reverse complement.
AAAAAAAGGCCTGATGGCACATAATACACTGTAGAATTGATCAAAGAAACACACAAATTCGAACGAAAGGAACTGCAATTGAAATCTCTTCTGGAGATCACCCAGGCTATTAATGAAAACCAGTCAGAGGCAGTTTTGCTTAATATTTTCAAGTTTACCTGCCTAGTTCATTTGAATATCAAATCCTTGATTCTATACGTTGCCAAAGAGGGGGCTTTTGAAAATAAAATTTCCCACGGAGTCAAAGGAAATGTGCCCAAGCTGATTTCTTCCGATCAGGTGGTGGATGAAAAAGCTACGGGAGAATTAAGGTTGGAATTAGAAGAACAATACTCCTTTGCGGAGCTTGAAACGTATCTGCCAGTCTATCACAAGGACAAAATGCTGGCGATTCTCTTCCTCAAGCGAAAGGATTTGAGTCTGGACTTAGACCTAAATTTCACGCAGGCTTTAACGAATATTCTGGTAGTGGCTTTGGAAAATAAGCGATTTGCCAGAAAGCAACTGGAGCAGGAAATCTTAAATCGTGAAGTTGCGATTGCCTCGCAGGTTCAGCAGATGCTTTTCCCGGCAGAGTTGCCCATTGACAAGGAACTGAAGGCAAAAGTGACCTATCTTCCTCACAGCATGGTGGGCGGGGATTATTATGATTTGATCCGAAAATCCAAGGATGAAGTCTATTTCTGTATTGCAGATGTTTCCGGAAAGGGAATATCGGCGGCTTTGCTGATGTCGAATTTCCAGGCGGCTCTTCGTACGCTTTTGCGCAGCGATGCAGATTTGGAAATGGTAGTAAAGCAATTGAACTACACCTTGTATGAAAATACGCATGGCGAGCGATTCATAACGTTTTTCCTAGGGTATTTCAATTTCAAAACCCGAAAACTGACCTACGTCAATGCCGGGCACAATCCACCTTTGCTTTATCGAGAAGGCGCAGAAAAAGGAGAGAATCTGGACGCAGGTACCACTATTCTAGGAGCTTTTGATGAGCTGCCTTTCCTGGAGGTAGGTAAGCGTGAGAAATTGACTGATTTTTCTTTGCATCTCTACACTGATGGATTGACCGAAGCTATGAATCCATCCGGAGAGGAATTTGGAGAGCAGCGATTGGAGAAATTTGTGGCTAAAAATGGAGGGCTGGATCCTGATGAATTTCATCGAAAGTTTCTGAAGAAGATCAACACTTTTTCGAAAGACATTCCGCTGAGAGATGACTTGACCTTGCTCAGCTTAAAGTTTCAATAGCATGATATGGCATACCGTTCCAAGGCTTTTTCAGATGATTTATCCTGAGCGGATTTGGAAGAAAAGTGCAGCAGATAATACGATTTTCTTGACTTTTGACGATGGGCCTGTGCCTGGCGTCACTGATTTTGTATTGGAGGAATTAGCCAAAAGAAATCAGAATGCAACCTTTTTTGTCGTTGGTGATAATGTGGCAAAGAATCCATCTTTAGCTAAAGACATTGTCAGCTCAGGCCATAAAATCGGTAACCACACATTTAATCATCTCCATGGCTGGAAGACAGAAAAGTCGGTTTATCTCGATAATATTGAACTTTGCGATAAAGCCCTCCAAGATGTAATGGGGGTCAGAACTAAGCTTTTTCGGCCACCATACGGTTTGATCAGTTCAAGACAAGCTGTGGAGGTTTCCAAATTCAAACAGATTGTAATGTGGTCTATGCTTTCGGGAGATTACGATCAAAGCCTGGACCCTGAATTGGTTTTAAGAAAATCTATTAAGCATTCGAAGGAAGGCTGTGTTGCGGTCTTTCATGATCAATTGAAGACCAAAGAACTTTTGCCGAAGATTTTGCCGCAATACCTAGATTATATTCAGGAGATGGGCTGGAAAACCGATGTGTTATGATTGCTTGGATTGCGCTATTTGTGATACTTGCACAACTAGTCATAGGGCTACTTTATATCCAATTTGTAGTAGCATGGGTTCTGCTGCGTTTTTTCTGGAAAGATCATTCGAAGCCAATAAAAGAGGACTTTCCAAAAGTCTCTGTGCTGATAGCGGCTAGAAATGAGGAAAAAGATCTTCCTGATCTGCTAAGATCTTTTGAAAAATTAGACTACCCTTCGGATCGAATACAATTTCTATTTGCTGATGATCAAAGTTCAGACGCTACAGCTGAGATACTGACTGACTGGTGTGGAAGGATGCCAAACCGAACTTTTCTTACAGTGAGCTCCTCCCAAACTGGTTTTTATAATCAAAATGGAAAGGCAAATGCGCTGGCGATTTTGGAGGAAAAAGCCACAGGTGAATATTACTTTTTTACCGATGCTGACTGTGAGGTAAATCCCAATTGGATACGGGAAGGGGTTTCATGTTTTAGCAAAAATGTCGGTCTGCTCATAGGGATTACCCAAGTGAAGGCAACTAGTTTATTGGAAAAGTTTCAGGAAGTTGATTGGTGGTTGACCCTAGGGTTTGTCAAAGTAGCCACGGACATGAGGATTCAGACAACAGGACTTGGAAACAACATGGTGATCAGTAAAGAAGCTTATGAGAAGTCTGGAGGTTTTAAGGACTTGCCTTTTTGTCTCACTGAGGATCTTGAGATCTCCAGAGCTATTCAGAAGTCAGGTTTCAAAATCGCTCATCAGGTAAGTTCCAAAATGCTTGCCATCACCAAACCTGAAGTCAGTTTCAAAGCTTTACTTGATCAGCGAAAGCGATGGATGAGTGGAGTGATGACCTTGCCGGTTTACTGGAAGTTAATTCTAGCAATACAGGTTGTTTACTTTGTGGCAGCAATAGGGCTGATTGTTCTGAAGCCATCATTAGGGCTGAGTTTAGCTTTATTCAAGTCTCTTCTACAAGGCATTTTCCTGATTGGCTTAACCAGTAAAGTTAGGGTGAAAATCAACTGGCTTTATCTCCTAGTTTTTGATTTTTATAATTTCTGTACTACCGTCCTTACTATTCTTTACTATTTTTGGCCTTCCAAGACAAAATGGAAGACCAGAGTTTACCAATGACCTACATAGAAACCCACGCACATATTTATTCCTCTAAGTTTGATTCGGATCGGGATCAGGTGATCCAAGACATCAGAGATGCTGGCATAGAGCGGGTTTACATGCCGAATGTAGATGTAGAGACGATCTCAGCAATGCTGGATTGTGAGGAGAAATATCCTGGGCTATGCATTCCGATGATGGGTTTGCATCCCTGCGATGTAAAGGAGGATTTTCGTGGGCAACTGGCTATAATGGAAGACTGGCTGAACAAGCGCCAATTTGCAGCTGTTGGGGAAATTGGATTAGATCTATATTGGGATAAGACATTTTTTGAGCAGCAAAAAGAAGCATTGAGAATTCAGATCAATTGGGCGAAAGAGAGAGACTTGCCCATAGTACTTCACTGCCGTGAATCAATGGATGAAACAATTGCAATCGTACGTGAGGAGCATGATGGAAAGCTGAAAGGGATCTTTCATTGCTTTAATGGGAATCTAGATCAAGCAAAGCAAATTATTGAAATGGGCTTTTTACTTGGGATTGGCGGCGTTGCTACCTTTAAGAACGGCGGGTTAGATAAAGTTATTCCTGAGGTTAGCCTTGAGCATTTAGTGCTGGAAACGGACGCTCCATATCTTGCTCCAGTGCCATTTAGAGGAAAAAGGAACTCTCCAGCTTATTTACCTATTATTGCAGAGAAAATAGGAGATTACCTACAGATTTCGAAAGAGGAGGTAGCTCTTAAGACAAAACAAAACGCCCTCAACCTTTTCCGTGAGATTGAATCATGAATTATAAGATAGTACGATTAAATACCGCAATGCGTACCAGCAAAACTTCTTCAGTATTGATTATTTATACTGGAGGGACACTTGGGATGGCGTACGATGATAGCGGGGCATTAGTGCCATTTAATTTCGGACAGATTTTGGAGAAGATTCCTATTCTCTACACGATGGATATTGCCATCACAGTAATTTCCTTCCCAGAGCCGATTGATTCATCGAATGTCACGATGAGTCATTGGAAGGACATGGCCTATATTATCTATGAAAATTACGATAGTTACGATGGTTTTGTCGTGCTACACGGGACAGATACTATGGCCTACTCGGCTTCTATGCTTAGTTATATGCTTCAGGGGCTAAATAAACCGGTGATTTTCACAGGAGCCCAATTGCCTATTTCAGCAATGCGTTCTGACGCTAGGGAAAATCTGATGACATCCTTAGAAATTGCTACCGCAAAAATCAATGGAGAGCCTATTGTACCTGAGGTATGTATCTTCTTTAATCACCTTTTGCTAAGAGGAAATCGCTCCAAGAAGGTTCAAAGTGTTCATTTTGATGCATTTGAGTCTGAGAACTATCCACCTCTGGCGGAATCCGGTATTGTGATAGATTATAATACACAAGCTATTCGCCCCCTAGAGACACATAAAAAATTGGTGAACAGAAATTCACTTGATAATAATGTGCTTATTCTCAAATTATTCCCCGGGATCACGCAGAATGTAATTGATGCCACGCTCAACATCAAAGGTTTAAAGGCGATCGTTTTGGAAACTTACGGATCTGGAAACAGCCCAAGCGAGGCCTGGTTTATGGAATCATTGCAGAGAGCAATCAAAAAGGGGATCATTATCTTGAATGTATCTCAATGTAATGGGGGCCGTGTGATCCAAGGTAGATATGAGACCAGTAAGGAGTTATTGAGTGTAGGAGTGGTCAGTGGTACGGATATGACCACCGAAGCAGCCGTGACTAAATTGATGTTTTTGCTAGGTCAGGAAAGCAGACACTCAGAGATTATCGCCAAGTTAAAAGTGCCTTTGGCAGGGGAGATGAGTGCTTAAGAGCAATTTCATTGGCTATTTTTCATGTTTATTTGGAAAGGGCATTAATAATAATTTTCTTTGCACTCCGATTCGGGATTCTGGATCAGAAAATCATCTAGAGAGGTGGCCGAGTGGCTGAAGGCGCACGCTTGGAAAGCGTGTATACTCGTGAGGGTATCGAGGGTTCGAATCCCTTCCTCTCTACATCATATAACCCTAACTGTCTGAATTGTTGATGGTTAGGGCTTTTTATTTTAGAGCACTAGCGGGTTTCAAGAATTCGTGAACTCGGGTCGATATCCTACAGAGCTGGGGATGATTTGGAATCAGCTTCCATATAAGCATTCTAAAAAGTTTAAACTTTGTTAATTCTATTGGGCAGTGTAGCTGGTTTGTTATAAGATTTTTGCAACTTATTGTCCTTTCCAAAAGATTCATCTTGATATAAATGGTATTTGTGCCAAATTGTAATTGCCATTAAATCAGGATATTGAGTTTGCTTAAAAGAAAGCTTAGCGCTCTAGGGATTTTTAATTTTTCTTTCTGCGAAAAAATAAGAACCTTAGTCGCGAGTTTTGAAGTGATGTAACCTTTTAAAATGTAAAAGGAAATATGTCCGTTCGTGTAAAACCTTGCTTAATCCTGAGATATAAGCCTGATTTTTCACAAAATTCTAAAAGAGTCGTTTGTTTTTTGAATTTAAAAAATGATAACTTTAAAACTCGATTCTAGAGTAGAAACCATTTAACCTTTATCAAAAGTCTATTTAAAATCCACATTATGAGAAAGTTAATCGCTTTGTTCATGCTTGCAGGCATCCTATTCGCACCTGTTATCGCTAACGCACAAGATGCAGATACCGCAGCACAAGAAGAACCAACCCCAGTAGCAGTTGAGCCTGCTGCATCTCCTGCCATTGTTGACGATGAGATCGTTGAAGAGGAGCTAAGCTTCCACCAAGTTGTAAAAGAGAAATTCATCGAAGGTGATCCTCTTTACATGACTCCAGTATTGATCTGTTTGATCTTGGGTCTTGCGGTTGCATTAGAAAGAATCATCACCCTGAACCTTTCTACCACCAACACTAAGAAATTGTTGACTAAAGTGGAAGATGCTCTTGAATCAGGAGGAGTAGAAGCAGCTAAAGATGTTACTAAAAACACCAAAGGCCCTGTAGCTTCTATCTTTACCCAAGGTTTGATGAGATATTCTGAAGGAATCGAAATGGTAGAAAAATCTATTATTTCTTACGGTTCTGTAGAAATGGGTAGATTGGAAAAAGGTCTAGTATGGATCTCTCTTTTCATCTCTCTTGCTCCAATGTTGGGTTTCATGGGTACAGTAATTGGTATGATCGGTGCATTCGACTCTATCGAAGCAGCAGGTGATATCTCTCCTTCTCTAGTAGCAGGTGGTATCAAAATCGCCCTTTTGACTACAGTTGCTGGTTTGATCGTAGCGATCATCCTTCAGTTGTTCTACAACTATTGTGTAGCTAAAATTGATTCTTTGGTGAATGACATGGAAGATGCTTCCATTACATTGGTTGACATCTTGGTTAAACATAAATTGACTGGTAAGTAATCCGTCAATTCTGTTGAACCTGAATAAAAAAGTTAACCTCAAAGAAAAACTACATTATGGATACTTATGACATCTTATTATACGGAAGTTACATCCTAATCGCAGTTGGTGCTGTAGTGGCTGTTTTAATGCCATTAATCAAGTCTTTGGATAATCCAAAAAGCTTGCTTAAAACTGCAGTGGGAATTGTTGGTATAGTTGTATTATTCTTCATAGCTTATTCAATATCAAGCAATGAAGTACTTCCTAAGTTTGAAGCTTCTCCTTTCAATCTGACTCCTGGCGGATCTCAGTTGGTTGGCGGAATGCTTATCACCACTTATATTCTTGCAATCGTTGCTCTAGCTAGCATCGTATTAACAGAATTGAATAAAGCGATAAAGTAATATGGCCAGAAAGAAAAATAGAATGAGTACGGAGGTCAATGCAGGCTCTATGGCAGATATTGCTTTCCTGCTGCTGATCTTCTTTCTCGTCACCACTACGATCGCATCGGATAAGGGTATTTTGAATATTCTTCCTCCGAAGCTAGATCCAAATAATCCTCCTCCAAAGATTGATCTGAACGAGCGAAATATCTTTACAATCCTACTTAATGCTAACGATCAATTGTTGGTTGAAGGTGAATTTAGAGATGATCCTGAAGGATTAGATGAAGATATCAAAGCGTTTATCCTAAACTTTGGTGCTCCAGATGAAGAGGCAGCCGCGCTTTATAACACGCTTCCAGCTTCTTTGAAAGCCTTGTCTGCAAAACTTCCAGAATCTTCTGATGATCCAGGAGAAGCTGTAGTTTCTATCAAAACAGACCGTGGTACCAGCTATGATAAATACCTTGAGGTATTTGACTTGACCAAAAAGGCATATTTTGATATCTATGCTGAACGCGTCAACTTAAGCACTGATGAGTATAGAGCTCTGACTGGTAAGAATGATGCTGAAGTGAGTTTACAAGATCGAGGCAAAGAAGGTATTCCAATGGCGATATCTATTGCAGAACCTAATAAGATAGGAGGAAATTAAGATGGGAAAGTTCGGAAAGAAAAATAAAGTCTCGGAAAATATCCCAACCTCAGCGTTACCGGATATTATCTTTATGCTACTGTTCTTTTTCATGGTAACAACCGTGCTAAGAGATCAGGAGATCTTGGTGGAGCAGAAGATTCCTCAAGCTACCCAGCTTCAAAAGCTTCAGAAGAAGACGCTTATTTCTTATATCTTCATTGGTAAGCCTAAGAATACAGCACTTTACGGTACAGAACCTAGAGTACAGGCCAATGATGCCTTGTTGAATACTCCTGATATTGTTCAGTGGGTAAACCAAGAGCGTGATTTGCTACCTGAAGCGGATCGTGGACTGATTACTATTTCTATGAAAGCTGATAGAGATGTGAAAATGGGCCCTATCTCCGATGTTCAAACCGAATTGAGAGAAGCTGATGCTAGAAGAATTTTGTACGCTTCAACTGGTAAAGTAAATAACGATTAAACTATTCTATTGAATATATGAAAGCTATCCCGATTTCCGGGATAGCTTTTTTTTGTAGTATATATGCTGTCAATTCTTAAAAACACCAAGAAGGTTCAAAATGCCTGGGCCATGTATGACTGGGCTAATTCAGTCTATAGCTTGGTGATTACATCTACGATTTTTCCAGTCTATTTCAACAGCGTTACTAAAGGTTTAAATGCCAATGATATTGTTGATTTTTTTGGGTTTGAAATTGTAAACACAGTTTTATATTCCTATTCCATTTCCTTCTCATTTTTAATAATTGCTCTTATTTCTCCTATTCTTTCCGGCATTGCTGATGCAAGTGGAAAAAAGCTTCAGTTCATGAAGTTTTTTGCCTACTTGGGATCCATCTCCTGTATGGCCTTATTTTTTTTTGACGGTCCAAATCTAGAGTGGGGTATCTGTTTCAGTATTCTTGCGAGTGTAGGATATGCTGGTAGTATCGTGTTTTATAACGCATACTTACCTGAAATCTCTACTCCCGACAAGTTTGATATCCTTAGTGCGAAAGGGTTTGCACTAGGCTATATTGGTAGCGTTATACTATTGGTAATAAATCTACTTATGATCCAGTTCCCTTCATGGTTTATGCTATCTGATGATGGTATGGCAGCTAGAGTTTCCTTTCTTATTACTGGGCTTTGGTGGGCAGGATTTTCTCAGATTCCATTTAGAATATTACCTCATAATCCCTTTGGGAAGGATATTAAGAAGGAATTTCTACTCAAAGGCTATCTAGAGATACGCAAGGTTTGGAACGAGGTGAAGCAAATAAAAGTAATGAATCGCTTTCTGGCTTCTTTCTTTTTCTATTCCATGGGGGTTCAGACCGTCATGTATCTGGCAGCTACATTTGGGGATAAAGAACTTGGGTTGCCAGGTGATCAGCTAATCATGACCATTCTGATAATTCAGATAGTGGCTATAGCCGGCAGCTATTTCTTTGCATATATTTCAAAAAAATATGGAAATAAGCAGAGTTTGGTAATCATGGTGTTAGTATGGGTGGCCATTTGCGCTGGAGCTTATTATGTCTATACTGTTTATGAGTTTTTTGCTTTGGCATTCGTAGTAGGGTTAGTGATGGGCGGAATACAGTCTTTATCCCGATCTACCTTTTCCAAATTAATACCTAGAGAAACTACTGATCATGCTTCCTATTTTAGCTTTTATGACGTGACAGAGAAAATGGCCATTGTACTAGGTACTTTTTCCTACGGTTTTATTGAGCAGCTCACAGGAAGTATGAGGAACTCAGCTCTTTCTCTTGGTATATTTTTTCTTGTTGGCTTAGGTTTCCTACTTTTAGTTACTATCCCAAAAAAGGGGTTGGAAACTGAAATAGTATAACATGCAAAAAATACTAGCTGGAGATCAGGTCAAAGAACTTGATGCGCAGCATCTAAAATTAACTGGACAAGAAAGCCATGAATTGATGGAAGCTGCTGCGACGGCTTTTGTGAAGTGGTATTTGAGCCAAGGTTTTTCTACTGCTTCATTCGTTCTAATCGCTGTTGGCGCGGGGAATAATGGAGGCGATGGGTTGTCTATCGCCCGACTTTTAACGGAGCATTCATATTCAGTTTCTATCCTTCAGTGTTTTGAATCTCCAGATAAATTAAGTACTGATGGATTTTTGAACTATAATAAACTCCCAAAGTCAATTGAAATTTTATCCTTTGAAGATTGGCAGTTTCCAGAGAACTCTATTTTGATAGATGCATTTCTTGGCGTGGGGGTGCATGGTGAGCTAAGACCTTATGCAGTTGAATACATTACTAGGCTAAATGAATTCAAAGGGAAGGTTATTAGTGTCGATATTCCTTCTGGTTTGCCTTCTGATGAAATTATTTCAAACACGGCAGTGCAAGCAGATTTCACTGTTAGTTTTGAGTTTCCAAAGCTTTCCTTGATTTTTCCTGAAAATGCCGAGTATGTTGGGGATCTGGTAGTACTTAAAATTGGGGTTGTAAATGCTGCCTACAAAGGCATTAACTCATCGATGCATTACCTTGAAGCCAATCATATCCCTTCATTACATAAGGTTTTTAATAGATTTAGCTACAAAGGTGATTTGGGTAAAATCTTACTTCTGGGGGGAAGTCCCGGTAAGATGGGAGCACTCATTCTTTGTGCGAAAAGTGCCTTGCGAACTGGCTCTGGATTGGTCACCTGTCATATGGAAGACTCTGAGCGCTTTATCATTCAGACGGCTGTTCCTGAGGCTATGGCTTCTTGGGGCTTGATTCCAAACCCGGAGTTTTACGATGCAGTGGGAATTGGTCCTGGTTGGGGGATAGAAAATCGAGAGCGTTTATTTAGACAGTTTTTACAGGATTTCAAAAAGCCTATCGTTGTTGACGCAGATGGGTTAAATATTATGGCTAGATTTCCTGATCTACTATCCTTAGTTCCTAAGAATTCAATTTTAACTCCTCATATAGGAGAGTTTAACAGGCATGTAGGTTTAGCTCGCAATCATATAGAGCGCTTGGAAATGGCTAAAAAGTTTGCTGTTGACAATGAGTTGATTCTCGTGCTTAAAGGTGCTAACACGGTCATTAGCTTGCCAGATGGCAGGCAGGTTGTAAATTCGTCCGGCACCAAATACATGGCAACTGGAGGATCAGGTGATGTGCTTACAGGAATGATTACGTCTTTTCTGGGGATGGGCTATTCTCCTGAGAATGCAACGCTTTGTGGGGTGTATCAACATGGATTGGCGGGGGAAATGGCTTCAAAATCCAAAAGGAGATCGATGATTGCCAGTGATATTATCGCCGCAATTCCGGATACCTATATTCAATTGGGTATTTTCTGATTCTTTGTTCCTAGGTAAACTTTATCTGTTTCTCTTAGGTTCTTTGCTTATCCAATTTTACCATGAACAAAGAAAAGCTACTGCTTTGGACCTTAGCGGCCATTAATTTTATCCACATTGTCGATTTCATGATTTTGATGCCCTTAGGTCCTCAGTTAATGAGGATCTTTGATATCACCCCTCGTGAGTTTGGGTTATTGGTGTCATGCTATACATTCAGTGCAGGAATTTCCAGCTTCTTTGGGGCATTTGTTCTGGATCGATTTGATCGAAAGAAAATTCTCGTTTGGGTTTATGTTGGTTTTGCGATCGCTACTTTGGGTTGTGCTTTATCTCCCAGCTATCCCGTGCTCTTGGTTGCCAGAGTGATCTCAGGGTTATTTGGAGGTCTGACTTCAGCATTGATTTTAGCGATTATCGGAGATGTGATTCCTGATTCCAGACGAGGCAGAGCCATGGGTTTGGTAATGGCTGCATTTTCAGTAGCCTCAGTTCTTGGTGTACCACTTGGTTTGTTTTTGGCAAGTTTATCGGATTGGCATACACCATTTTTTATTCTTACAGGCTTGTCAGTTTTGGCTTTGGGAATGATCGTAAGATACATCCCTACTATCACAGCGCATCTTAAAAATGACATAGTACGGCCAAATCCTTTGGTGGTAATTCGTCGAGTGACCAGTGATTCAAATCAAATGCGTGCTATTACACTTTCGATTATGATGATGTTCGGGCAGTTTATGATTATCCCTTTTTTGAGTCCTTATACTGTTGCAAACGTTGGATTTACTGAGCTTCAACTTACCTACATCTATATGGCTGGGGGCGCATTTACGATTTTTACTTCGCCGTGGGTGGGGAAGCTTTCTGATAAGTATGGTAAGCAGAAGATCTTTATCATTTTCATGCTTCTAAATCTGATCCCTATTGCCATCATTACCCATTTGGGTGTTACACCCATTCCTTTTGTCTTGATGGTTTCCACGATGTTCTTTGTGACGTCAAATGGCAGATATGTACCGGCAGCGGCAATTGTGACGGGCACTTCCAAACCGGAGAATCGAGGGAGTTTTCTGAGCTTCAATTCGGCCGTACAGCAATTAGCGACAGGTGCTGCGTCATTACTTGCAGGGATAATCATCGGTGAAAATGCTGCGGGAGAATTGACCAATTACAATGTAGTGGGATATATCGCTATTGCCTGTAGTTTGGTATGTATTCCTCTTGCAAAAAGGATAAAAGTGGTGAGTTAATTTATTTTTTGTAAATTCATCTGCACTTATTTAAAGCACTAAAAATCATGTCGGTAGCTGAATTGAAGAAAACGCTAAAGCAAAAAGTCGATTTAATTTCTGACGAAGTAATGCTAGAGATTCTTATAGATATTGTTAACCAAGTAGATGATGGCACTTCTGTTATTCAGCTTACGGAAGAGCAGAAAGACCAACTTTTTAAGTCTTACGATGAAAGTTTTGATGAATCAAATCTTATTGATTGGTCGGATGTAAAGAAAAGTATTATTTAAACATGAGGAAGATACGAATGATGAAAAAGGCATCTTTAAGCTTGTCTTTTATTCAGAAGTATTTGGTTAATAATTTTGGGGTTAGTACATCGCGAAAATTTGTTCAAAGGCTTGATAATATTTTAGTTCTTTTATGCGAAAACCCTGAAATTGGAAGAATATACTCTAAAGAAAGAGGTATATATTCTTTCGTTTTGCAAAAGCAAGTTATTCTATTTTATAGGTTTGATGCTTCAAATTTTATCATTTTGGAGATTTTCGATGTCCGAAGAAATCCCGAGAATTGGCCATAGAAAAAATCCCCGACATTTTATGCCGAGGATTTAGTTTTTTTAGAACTCTGCGTTTCCAGGAGTCCTAGGGAATGCGATCACATCCCTGATATTTCCCATGCCGGTGACAAAGAGCACCATTCGCTCAAAACCCAATCCGAAACCTGCATGTGGTGTTGCTCCGAATCTGCGTGTGTCCAGGTACCACCACATCTCGTCTTGAGGAATGTTCATTTCTTCCATTCGCTTAGTCAGGACATCCATTCTTTCCTCCCGCTGTGATCCTCCTACTATTTCGCCGATTCCGGGGAATAGGATATCCATGGCAGCAACGGTCTTTCCATCGTCGTTTTGACGCATGTAAAAGGACTTGATGTCTTTTGGATAGTCAGTAAGAATCACCGGTTTTTTGAAGTGCTTCTCAACCAAGAACCGCTCGTGCTCAGACTGTAGATCTGCTCCCCAACCATCAATTAGGTAAGAGAATTTCTTTTTCTTGTTCGGATTGGAATTTCTAAGAATGTCAATTGCCTCTGTGTAGGTGATTCTCACAAAGTCATTGTCCACTACAAATTTCAGCTTATCCATCAAGCTCATTTCGCTTCTCTGATCAGCTGGTTTTACTTTTTCTTCTTCCTGAAGCCTGGAATCAAGGAAAGCAAGATCCTCTGCACAGTTATCCAGTGCATATCGAATCACATATTTCAAGAAGTCCTCGGCAAGATCAGCATTGTCCTCCGCATCGTAGAATGCCATCTCTGGTTCGATCATCCAGAACTCAGCCAAGTGGCGAGTAGTGTTTGAATTCTCTGCACGGAATGTCGGACCGAAAGTATAGATATCAGCAAGAGCCATAGCGGCCAATTCCCCTTCTAGTTGGCCTGATACAGTCAGGTTAGTTTCTCTTTCGAAGAAATCTTGCTTGTAATCGATTGTACCTTCTGCCGTTTTAGGAGGGTTTTTCAAATCGAGCGTTGTGACTTTGAATGTTTCTCCGGCTCCTTCTGCATCAGATGCAGTGATGATAGGTGTATGTATATAGAAAAAGCCCTTATCGTTGAAATATTTGTGCACAGCAAAAGCCAAGGCATGTCGTACCCTGAAAACCGCACTAAATGTATTGGTGCGCATTCTCAAGTGAGCATTTTCCCGAAGAAACTCCATGGAATGCTTTTTAGGCTGTAAAGGATATTTCTCAGGATCAGCTTCGCCTAATACTACTATTGCAGTAGCATTTAACTCAGAACTCTGACCTGCACCTTGTGACGCTACTACATTTCCGGTCACCTTAATGCATGCTCCAGTGGTGCATTTTTTCAGGATTTCCTCTGAAATCAAATTTGGGTCAGCCACCACTTGGTAATTGGTAATAATGGAGCCGTCATTCAGTGCAATGAATGAAACATTTTTGTTTCCTCTTTTTGTACGTACCCAGCCCATTAGTGTCACTTCTGTCCCGATAGGATTCGTGTCTAGGATGGTCTTGATTTTGACCCGTTTGTTAAATGCCATTTGGTGTTTTGTTAATGCAGAATTTAATGTCCTGCTAATAATTTAAAGGAATGCAAAAAAACGATTAAATAAGCTTTTTATCAAAAAATTGCTCGTTTTTCCTAACTTTGGCATTAGGGCTTTTTCAAGAGAAAAGGCCTTTTTTGAACCCAAACAGCAGGTTTTACCAAATACTGAATGCAAAAGTTAAATCTTAGCCAATCACTTTCCCAGAAGCTATCACCCCAGCAGATACAATTTATAAAATTGCTGCAGGTGCCTACGGCCGAATTGGATACCCGAATCGAAGAGGAACTCGAGATTAATCCAGCGCTGGAAGAGGGAAAAACAGAAGAAAAGGACAGTGCGGAGGACGACTTTGATGATAACTACGAAGAGGAATCTATAAAGGAAGAGCGCGATGTAAATATAGATGACTACTTGGACGACGAGTACGGAGGATATAAAATGCAGGGTGACGGCAACTACAATGCTGATGAAGAAGACCGGGAGATGCCTATTTCCAGTCAGTCCTCACTTCACGAGCAGCTGGTTTCGCAGTTAAGCTTTCTTAGACTTGACGAGAGAGAAAAAATCATCGGTGAGCAATTAATTGGTAGCATAGAAAACGACGGCTATATCCGTAGAGATCTAGAAGCTATTATCAACGATTTGGCGTTCAGCCAGAATATAGAAACGGATATAGATGAGTTGGAGGAGATCTTGAGAAAAATCCAGAATTTTGATCCAGCAGGAATAGCCTCTCGAAATCTTCAGGAGTGTTTGACAATCCAGCTTGAGCGCAAAGAGCATCCTGATGATCCAACAGTGATGAATGCCTTGAGAATTATGCATGACTGTTTCGATGAGTTTACCAAGAAGCATTATTCCAAGATTCAGAAGCGTTGTGATCTTACAGACGAGGAGACGAAAGATGCAGTCAATCTGATCACTAAGCTCAATCCCAAGCCAGGAGGAGTGGCAGATGGTCTGGTGCGTACGCAGTACATTATCCCGGATTTCATGCTGACCAATGTGGGAGGTAAATTTGAAATCAGCCTAAATTCTAAGAATGCGCCTGAATTGAGGATTTCAAGATCCTATTCCGAAATGTTCGATGCGTATGATAAAAGTGATAAAAAAGACAAAAAGCTGAAGGAGACCGTCACTTTTGTCAAGCAAAAGCTAGACGCTGCCAAGTGGTTTATCGATGCGATCAAGCAAAGGCAAAACACGCTTTTGAGAACTATGGAGGCTATACTCCAGTATCAAAAAGAGTTTTTTATCGATGGGGATGAAACCAACCTTCGTCCGATGATCTTGAAGGATATTGCGGAACGAATTGACATGGATATATCTACTGTTTCCCGTGTAGCAAATAGTAAGGCTATCCAGACCGAATTTGGTGTTTATCCGCTTAAATACTTTTTCTCAGAAGGTATAGCTACCGATAGTGGAGAAGATGTAAGTAATCGTGAAGTGAAGTTTGTCCTCCAAGGTATGGTGGATGCTGAGGACAAAAAGAAACCACTCTCTGACGATAAGTTGGTCAAAATGCTAAACGCAAAAGGCTACAATATTGCGAGGAGAACGGTTGCGAAATACCGTGAGCAACTTCAAATCCCTGTAGCTAGATTAAGAAAAGAATTGTAGTGGGGAGAATTTTTTCGTTGATTGTTTCAGTTGTTTTACAGCCATTGGTCATTCCAAGTTTAGTTTTTGGATTGATGTTGTTTAGCGTACCGGAGTCCACTAGTATCCCTCAGGAGTTTAAAGTCCGAATCTTTTACTTGATTGTATTGTCCACTTTGGCGATTCCGATGATCACCATTCTAGGCTTACGATTGAGTGGGACGCTTAAAAGCGTTCACATGGCAGAGTTAAAGGATCGTGCTATCCCGTTTTCGGTTACTAGTATTTATTATGTGCTTACCGTCTATTTTTTATACCAAAAGAAGGAGCTGGATCCCATTCTATGGCAGGTACTTGGAGTTATTACTTTGGCAATTGTTGGACTTACCCTAGTTACCTTTGCCTGGAAAATGTCGGCACATATGACAGGATTGGGAGGGTTAGTTGCCGTGGTAGTTGTGCTGGGAATTAGATTCCCTACTTTTCAACCCCTATATCCACTACTTGCATCCTTGATTTTGACTGGGTTAGTTGCTACTGTTCGATTGTACCTGGAAGCGCACAGGCCTATTGAGATTTACGTTGGCTTGTTGTTTGGCTTCGTCTTATGCTTTGTGGGTTTTAGTTGGATTTGGGCATAAAAAAAACCGAGTCTTACCCCGGTTTAATTTTATGTCGTGAATATTGTTAGAAAACGTTCACCGCTACACCAAAGTTGATTTGAGTGGCTTCTGTGCCATTTGGTCCCATACCCTTTTGAAATACCTTATTCAGCCCGAAGTAACTCCAGGCATAAAATCCTGGGGAACCGGCTTTGACAGATATTCCGTATCTGAATTTTTCGAAACCGTAATTCTGAGAGTCTTTGATTTGTCTTTTCAGGTTGTCTGAATCCTCATACTTTACTTTGGTGTGCGACTCATACAAGTAGCCAACTTTACCTCCTACACTTATTTTAAAGCCTTTAGAATAGTTGTTTTTATTAAAGTGGTAAACGAAGTCGATCGGCATGTCAAAGTAGTTGGCAGCAACGACGTTCTTTTTAATCCTGATATCGTCTCCCAATACATCTGTGATATCCCGCAATATGCTGGATTCAGGTCCCAGTGCAGGATTGTTATACAAAGTCTGGTCGTCCTTGAAGGCATATTTATCTGTACCGACTCCGATTCCTATGTCCATAGTAAATCCAGATGCGTCTCCAAAAATAGCTACAGGGTATTGATAATAAACATTGAAAGTGCGGGAGGCAAAGAAATTGATGCCTAGGTCCTCTGATCTATTGTTAAGTTGATTAAAGCCAAACTCAAACTTCAAATCACTTGGGATATTTGGTCTTCCGCCGATTGGAGTCTTTGGTTTTTTGGCGATTTGTAAGCTGTCCTGAGCGAATGCTCCTTGAATTAAAACAAAAGCGAGCAGGAAGGTGTATATTTTTTTCATCAAATTGGTTTACTTAAATGCACTCAATGCGGGCAAAAATAGGAAATCCCAGAGGATTTACCCCTCTTTTGATCTTAATTATTCTTAAGTAGGAACGTAAGCTAGCAAAGAAAATTATAAAAATTCTTAGGGGTTAGCGCTTGCATCAAATCGATTTTTAAATACCTTTGCATTCCAATTCGGCTTCGTAGCTCAACTGAATAGAGCACCTGATTACGGCTCAGGAGGTTTCAGGTTTGAATCCTGACGAGGTCACAAAGCTCAACCTAACGGTTGGGCTTTTTTCATTTTAGTTCTATTATTGCTAGCTGCGTTGTTATAGCTCTACTGAATAGCGCATCCCGAACAGGGTTCGGGAAGGTTTCAGAGCCAGTGCCGAATTTCGGTATTTGAATTCCCGCTGATACGGGAAAGGCTCTGACGAGGTCACAACGCTCAATCAAACGGGTGGCTTGTTAGCCGCTGCTGACTGAGGTGTATAAATCCATTTTTTTTTAGAAGTAATTTTTACTCATTTTAGTCAATCCTTTTAGCCCTTTGAGATAACTAATGAAAAAGTACCTGCCTGTTCTGTTTTTTGGTTTAGCGAGTTGTAGCCTTTTTGAGGAGACAGACTTAGTGGATGTTTTAGATGTGAACGGTCCATGCACGATACAGCTTGTCGATGGGACTACGGTGGTGAGTAATGGGAATATCGAGATCAGTAAGCGTACGCAGGCGATCACTTATCGGGATGAAGATGGAAAGATCTGGTCACTTTTCAAGGATGATTACACTAGCTATTCCTGCGAATAATTACGTTCCTTCTGGATAACTAGAGCAAAAAAAAGAGCCCATATCGGGCTCTTTTTTTGATTTATTTCTTTTTCGAATTATCAGCTGCTTTCATCGCGTCTTCCAGTTTTTGCTGGAATTTCGATTTCTTTTTATTGACATTCTTCGCTTTGCTTTCTTCCACTTTTGCTCTGATTTTCTCATCATCTACAAATAGCTTGATCAAAGCTTGCTGACCAAATGTCACCATGTTTGACACAAAATAGTAGAAACTCAGACCTGCAGGATAGGAGTTCAAGATAAACATGAACATCACAGGCATGATATAGCCCAGGTTTTTCATTGGTCCTGTTGCTGTAGTCAGCTGATTGTTAAAGTGCGTGTAAATAATCTGAGAAACCGTCATCAGGAGCGTAAACATACTCACATGGGATCCATAGAAAGGGATGGTAAATGGGAGTTTGAAAAACACGTCGTAGGTAGAGAGATCATTTGCCCAAAGGAATGATTCCTGACGCAGTTCAATCGCATTTGGGAAGAAAAAGAACATGGCAAACAGGAATGGCATCTGTAGCACCATTGGCAAACATCCCGAAATAGGACTTACTCCCAATTTGGAGAAGAGCTTCATTTGCTCCTGCTGCATCTTAGTGGCATCGTCTCCGTATTTCTCTTTCAGCTCATCGATCTCAGGCTTGATCACACGCATCTTGGCCATACCGATGTATGATTTATAGGTAAGTGGGAAAAGCGCCAGTTTGATCAGGAAAACGATGATGATAATGATCACCCCGTAATTGGTGAAAAACTTCTCCAAAAAGGCGAAAAGATTCACGATGATGTATTTGTTCACCCATGAGACGAAAAAGTATCCCATGTCCACATTGTCTTCAAAGCCATCAGTGACTTTTTTGAGTGTGTTGTACTGGTCTGGTCCGAAGTAAAATGTAAATCCAGCCTTACCATCTTGAAGAGGGATAGAAAGACTGGTGGCCATATTCCGTACGATGGTACTGTCTGCCTCAGGAGTACTTTGGGTGATAGACACGCTTTGAAACTCAGTGTCAGCAATCATTGCTGCGGTAAAGAATCGCTGGCTAAAACCTACCCATTTGACTGGCTCGGCAATAGTCTCAGTTTCCAGATCATTGCCAGCTCCGAGGTTGTCAAATGATCCTGAAGTAGTATAGTAATTAAGCTGCGCTTGTCTTCTGGATTCTGCAAGGTTACTTTCTTGCGCAATTACCTGATCTTCCCAGTTCAGTGCGAGTGCATTTCCGGTAAATACTCCTTGGAAGCGATCTACTTCAAATGATTTGTGTACTTGGTAGCTGCCGTCAGCAAGAGTGAACGTATGGATGATTTGCCCGCTTTCTGTACCTGCCTGAAGTGTTAGTGTCTGGATGGACACGCCATCTTCATTTTGGCTGCTTTCTACAGACGGGCTGAAATAAAGATCGCCTAGGTTGAGCGGGCCACTTTTACTTTCGATGATGAAATCCATATTGGAGCTCTCTGCATTGATGAGTTCCAAAGGCTCCATTTTCCAGCTTTTGTATTCTTTTAGGATTACTTTTTTGACCTGCGCTCCTTTAGAAGAAATTTCAACCTGGATTAAGTCATTTTCTAGGGTAAGTGTTTCTTCTTCTCCTACTGTCAAGGTTGCTAATGCACCGTATTTTGCAAGTCTTGCAGCATCTAGCGTACTATCATTTTCAGAAACTGTCTCTGCTAATGGGGGTTGGCTAGCTGCATTTGATTGAACTGATTCTGTTTGGGTGGCACTGGCTGTTTCAGCTTCAGGTATCTCAGGTGTACTCGCAAAGAAATACGAATAAACAAGGATAACCGCTGCAAAAAGAATCAAACCAGTTGCTTGATTTCTGTCCATAAAGATTAATCGTAATCCCGAAAGTGAGGCTTCGGGGAGTTTTATTTAATTTTTTTGTCAACTGCCGCCTGTATGAATTTCACAAACAGTGGCTGAGGGGTAAGTACTGTACTTTTATATTCTGGGTGGAATTGAACTCCTACAAACCATGGGTGGCTTTTGATTTCAACTATTTCTACCAAACCTGTCTCTGGGTTTTTGCCTGTGGCTATCATCCCGCTGGCTTCCATTTCCTTCAAATACTCGTTATTGAACTCATATCTATGGCGGTGTCTTTCTTGGATTTTAGACTTTCCATAGGCTTGGTAAGCTTTACTTCCTTTTTTGAGGTCGCAAGCATACGCACCAAGACGCATAGTTCCGCCCATTTGATCAATATTTTTTTGCTCTTCCATTAATCCAATTACTGGGTTAGTAGTAGTTGGATCCATTTCGGTGCTGTTTGCGTCTTTTAGGTTGAGTACATTTCTGGCGTATTCAATCACAGCCACCTGCATTCCTAAGCAAATCCCTAGGAACGGAATTTTATTTTCTCTAGCGTATCTCACGGTCTCGATTTTCCCTTCAAAACCACGCTCACCAAAGCCTGGCGCTACGACAATTCCGTCTAAATCCGTTAGTTTTTGAACGATGTTATCTGGATTTAATTCTTCCGATGAAATCAAGCGTAGGTTTACATCGCACTCGATAGAAGCACCTGCATGTGTAAAGGCTTCGATAATTGATTTGTACGCATCTGGAAGAGATACATACTTCCCGACAAGACCTATGGTTACCTCTTGTGTAGGATTTTTAAGCTTCCCGAGGAAATCTTTCCAGTTTTCCAGATCCGTGTTTTCCTTAGAAGTCAGCTTGAGCTTTGTCATCACTCGCTCATCCAGCTTTTCCTTTTTCATCAGCAAGGGGACATCATAAATAGAGTCCGCATCCATTGCTTCGATCACGTTATTCAGTTGCACGTTGCAGAATAGTGCAAGCTTCTTTTTTACATCAGAAGGCAGATGATATTCGGTACGGCATACCAGAATGTCCGGCTGAATACCTGCTTCGAGCAATTGCTTTACAGAATGTTGGGTTGGCTTGGTCTTTAATTCCTTTGCTGCTTTTAGGAATGGAATCAGCGTTAAGTGTATTACCAAGAAATTATTTGATCCCAAATCCCATTTTGCTTGCCTAACCGCTTCAATGAACGGGAGTGATTCGATATCACCTACACAGCCACCGATCTCTGTAATGACGACGTCAAATTTTCCGTCTTCGCCTAGTTTATAAAAATTGGCTTTGATTTCATCGGTAATATGTGGGATTACCTGCACGGTTTTGCCAAGGAATTCACCTTTACGCTCTTTGGTAATCACATTATTGTAAATTCTACCCGTAGTGATGTTATTATCCTGGGAGGTGGGGATATTCAGAAAGCGCTCGTAATGCCCTAAGTCCAAATCAGTCTCTGCTCCATCATCCGTCACATAGCATTCTCCATGTTCGTAAGGATTTAGAGTTCCTGGGTCGATATTAAGATACGGGTCAAATTTTTGGATGGTCACTCTGAAGCCTCTGGCCTGTAATAGCTTGCCTAGTGAAGCTGCAATAATGCCTTTGCCGAGAGAGGAGGTGACGCCTCCGGTAATAAAGATGTATTTGGTGCTTGAAGCCATAAGAATGGGGGAGGATGGGATTTTGGTTGGATTCTTATGGGGCTCAAAATTATGGAAAAATTCCCGATTTCTGGCTTTTTGAACTTGAAATACCTCACTTTTCTCGAATTTCTTCTGGTTTTGTCACAAAGTATAAGCTGACAATACGTGACAATTTTTCAAAAATGGGTTGTCAGAGCCTAGTTTCTTGCTGCCCTTGTTTGACTTTTTTTCCAGTCATTACCTCGTTTTTTTATTAAACTCCTAACTATAATGAATGCTAAATTGTGAGAAATTACCCTTATAAATCAGTGTGTGGTTGAATATTAATTAACTGATAATAAGTTTTAATGAGTTGATAGCGAATGCCTTATAGTTAATTCGCCGAGTTAATAAATACAGTTGGTTGAACTGAGTTTGAGGAACATCCTGATAGTATCAATGCTAGTGTATTCTATCTCATTTTAATTAAATCCATAGATGATGATTTTTTGTTTAATTAAGAAATAGAAATCTTGAGATGCGACAACGAAAGTGTATTGAGTTTTAGTGTAAGAAGAAACTAAATAAATCATTTTTCTTATATAATATCCCCATTGTCTTAATTGAAATGGAATCAAGTTCTGATTTCTCTAATCTAGAGGCTAGGAGGAAATGCTTTTTCAAACTTTCCGGAGCAAAGAAGTATTCGTCAAAGTGAAATTAGTAGTAAAGAATTATGTGCTAAATTTTCTAATAGTGGGTTTAAAAAACTATAGTATAATGCAATTGTTCGAAATTTTAACTCGAATACCCCTGTGAAGCAATGGATATCTAATTACACACACAATTATAGAGTCGTAGGTGTATCGTATTTTTTGTTAAAAAAGCAATTTATTTTTCAATGAAATTATTTCAGATATGATAATTATATATATTGCGCTTAGTTTGTAATAATTAATTATCAACGAATAAAAATATGAGAGATCTAATCAAAGAAGCTATTGCTGACCTGAAAAAAGGTGATGGTTTTATTTATGTAACAGCTGATGGAAGTAAAATTGATTTACATGAAGCAGCTTCTAAGGGAATAGCAGTTACCCCTGTCAATCCAAAAGATCAAGTAATTAAGAAATTGGAAGCTGCAGGTCTTCACTTGAATGACGGTAGATTCTTAAACGAATTAAACGAGCTGATTTCCCTAGTAACAGGTAATAGCACTGCTACTAAGACTTCTAAAAGAAGAACTTTCTCCGATGCTGAAAAAAGTAAAATCGTAGAAGAGTGGAAGAAAGTAGAGGCTGCGGGTAAGAAAACTAAAGCAGCATTTGCAAGAGAAATTGGTGTAGGCTATCAGACTTTCATCAACTGGTTGAGAGGATAATTCCTTATTTAACGCATAAAAAAAGACAGCCCTTGAGCTGTCTTTTTTTATGCTTAGAACTTAGCCCAAAATCCGCCATTTCCGAATTTTGGTGACGACCATTAGAAATGCCATAAGGGTAAATACCACCAATGACTGAAGTACAATTGGAGAAATGTCAATCACTGGCAATGCTATTTTTGGGAGAGAAACAGCAACTTCCGGAAGTGAAAATTCCGGAATCTGGTTAATTAATGGATTCTGATTGTCATTCGGTACAAATAATAGAACAGAAATAACTAGCGTAGCTATAGCTCCTCCTATGAGTTTCCACATAAAAGGAGAAATCACTGGTCTGTAAATTGACCTGGAAGTACCAGGATTTAGTTTAGAAAGTACGGATTTATGAAAGCCTTTGGAGGGAGACTCTGTGCCTAGTTCGGTTATAAACTTTCGGATATATTCTTCTTCTTTTTCTCGCTTTTCCATCTGTTCTTTTTTATTTATACTAAGCATACTTGCGTGTGGCTGATTTTACTTTGTTTTTTACCCTTACTTCGGTTGTTATGGGATTATAGCAAATGAATTAATTCAGTATTTGTGATCTTTTGAAGGGATTCCAAAAGGCTTTTTCTGCCTCTATGCAACAGGATTTTGACGTGGGAGCTTGTAAGTCCCATTATATCTTCAATCTCTTTAATACTCTGTTCTTCTAAATAAAACAACGTTAACGCTGCTGACTCTGCTGGTTTTATGGTGTCTAATCCTCGTTGTATAAGTTCTTTTCTATCAGCTAATTGAAGTGTTTTCAATCCGTCTAAATATTCTGAAGGACTAGTTGCCAAATCCTCTGCTTCATCCAGTTGTACTGTATAGTTTTTTGACTTTCTCAATCTTCCTAACGCCTCGTTATATACGATGGTATAGAGCCAGGTTGTGAATTTTGATTTTCCTTCAAATGTTTTTAAAGAGTGATACGCTTTCATAAAAGCATCCTGAGCAGCTTCTTCAGCTTCCTCTCTGTTTTTAAGAATACGCATCGCAAGTGTAAATACATATTTCTCGTGCTTTTGGATCAATTGTCCATAAGCATTCATATTCCCCCGTAACGTACGTTCTATATAAAATTGGTCTTCCTGGAATCGCATTTTCACATGGGATGTAATTCCCTGAAAAAAAGTTACAGTTTTTTCATAAGTCTTGTAACCTTTTCTACGCTTCTCTACATCCAAGAAGAAAAAACACACAGGTCATGGCAGAAACCATCTTAGTTACATTGATTATTTTCTCATCTATTTTCGGAGTCATTTATATTTTCTTGACTACCCGGAATAAAGAAAGGTTAGCACTCATTGAAAACGGTGCTGACGCAAAGCTCTTCAACTCCGGCAAGAAGTACAGCTTTGGACAATTTATCCTGAATATTGCCCTTTTGGCAATTGGGATAGGCGTAGGAGTGTTAGTGGGTACGATGTTCTATTCAGGAGGCATGGAAGAAAGTGTAGCCTATACTTCATGTATCTTTATTTTTGGAGGAATAGGCCTGATGGCTAGCTTTTTCATGAATAGAAAACTGGAAAAGGAGGATAAATAATAAATACTCTGGAGCTTTCCCAAAACCTTCCTTCTACGAGGAAGGTTTTTTTGCTTTTATCCCAAAATGGCTTGCTCTCAAAATTCTGATTATTTTTGTGAAAAAATAAACCGCTTTGGATCACGCACAATTACTATCAGCTTTTAGGGAAAAAGGTATTCTTCATCTGAAAGAAGGAAATGGAAAGGTAATCACATTCATGAAGCCAGAACTTTGGAAGGCCGAAATGGGTGAAGACTGGACTTTTTTACTTTTTGATTTATTCCAGATCCGTACGATTTGCGAGCCCTTTTCGGAGGTTTCTCTGGACATTGTAGAATATGCTAACAAGCCGACAGTATATCATAGTCCGGCAAATCGTATTCTTAAAAATGGCCCGATCATAGACGGCGTGCTGAAGTTTAGTCTCATTCTGGAGCCAAACTGGAACAAATTACTGTTTCAAATCTCTCAGCCAGTTCTAGTGAAGTTGGATTCAAAAGAAGATACAGCGCTCCAAACTCCATTATTATTTCCACTTTTGAGTCCCAGCACGAAAGAAATGTATCTGGGACCAGACGGGGATGTCAAAATTATCAAAGGATGAATTTCAAATCACACCTTGACGAATTCGAAGTCTTTGGAAAAGTAGCAAAAGCAGCTGCCGATTTGGGGTTAGAAACCTACGTGGTGGGCGGCTATGTGAGAGACTTGATTTTGAAAAGAGAGAAAAGCGGGCAAAAAGACATAGACTTTACCTGTGTAGGTAGCGGGATAGAATTGGCCAAGGAAGTGGCTAAGCAATACGAGGAGCATGTGCCGCTTTCGGTTTTCAAGAATTTCGGTACAGCGATGCTGAAACTCGACGATTGGGAATTGGAATTTGTCGGAGCTAGAAAAGAATCTTATAGAGCTGATTCAAGAAATCCAATTGTAGAAACTGGCACGCTGCAGGAAGATCTGGAGCGAAGGGACTTCACGATCAATGCGATGGCGATTTCATTAAACGCAGGCAATTATGGTGATCTGCTGGATCCATTTGATGGCTTGTCTGACATCAAAAAGAAATTGATTCGCACCCCGCTCGAACCCAATGTTACCTTTTCGGATGATCCGTTGCGCATGCTTCGTGCGGTTCGCTTTGCTGCTCAGCTGGATTTTGATATCGATGGAGATACATTTTATGCCTTGAGTGAAAATGCCCATCGACTGAAGATCATTTCGGGCGAGCGCATTATCGTAGAACTGAATAAGATAATCGAAGTCCAAAAACCTTCCTACGGATTTAAATTACTATTTGCCGGAAAATTACTCCATGAGTTTTTCCCGGAAATGGTGGATCTGCAAGGCGTAGATTCGGTAGATGACAAGTCCCACAAGGATAATTTCTACCATACGCTTCAAGTACTGGACAATGTTTGTCAGACAAGTGATGATCTTTGGCTGCGTTGGGCGGCAATTTTACATGATATCGCCAAGCCTGCCACCAAGCGCTTCAATAAAAAAGTTGGCTGGACCTTTCATGGTCATGAGGATAAAGGTGCGCGCATGACTCCTGCGATCTTCAGAAGACTGAAGCTTCCTATGGACGATCGGATGAAATATGTGCAGAAACTGGTGAAACTTCACCTTCGGCCTATTGCTTTGGTGAAGGATGAGGTCACTGATTCAGCCTTGAGAAGATTGCTTTTCGAAGCTGGGGATGATATCGATGATCTGATGAAACTTTGCAGGGCAGACGTTACTTCCAAGAATAACAAGAAAGTAAAACGGTATCTGGAGAATTTCGATAAAGTAGCTCAAAAGCTCATCGAAGTGGAGGAGAAAGATCAGGTTAGAAATTTCCAACCGCCTATTTCCGGAGAGGAAATCATGGGGATTTTCGGATTGGAGCCTTCAAAAATCGTTGGAGATATTAAAGAAGAAATTAAAGAAGCTATATTGGAGGGCAAAATTCACAATAATCCTGAACAGGCTCGTGAATTGATGCTGGAGATTGCCAAATCCAAAGGATTGTCCCCAGTGTTAGATCGCCCAAATTCGTAAACTAAATCAAATTCTATCTAAAATGAAGCACGTATTTCTCATGCTGCTTATGGCCTTTTGTGCCAGCACTACTATTGCCCAAACAGCCGATTCTGTTGCCAGACTTGACCCAAAACTCAAGAAAACCCTGAATGCAGCTGATCAGGCCGCTTACCAACTTGCCTTGCGTTACAACGACATGGCGTCTGCGAAGAGCTCTCTTTACGATTTGATTGTCAGAAATCCTGAGGATATCCGATACATAGAGATGTTGGGCTCCCTTTATTACGAATCAGGACAATCCATGTCAGCAGCTCTTGTCTCCATGGATGTGCTGAAAGTCAATGATAAAAGCATTCCTTCTCTAGAGATTGCTGCCTATTCTTTAGAGCAAGTTGGCGCTTTGGAACGATCGCTTCCTTACTTCGAAAGTCTGTATTTGCTGAGCGGTGATAATTTCAGCCTTTACAAAACCGGGTATATTCAATACAGCTTGAAAAAATATCCTGAGGCTTTGAATTCCATGAATATGTTGATTAAAAATGCCAAGCCAGAGGATAAAGTCGGATTTCCTAAATCTCAAACAGAAACGCAGGAAATCAGTATGAAAGCAGCCGCTTTGAATCTGAAAGGAATGATCTACTTGGATCAAGGCTCTAAAACTGAAGCAAAGACGGCATTTGAGGAAGCTATTTCCCTAGAGCCTGCATTTGATTTTGCCAAAGAGAACCTTGCCAAAACAAATTGATCAATTTGCGTAATGAACTCTAAACCGGCAGCGATGCCGGTTTTTTTATGGAAAATTTTATCTGAGTGACTAAGAAATGCCACTGGGATAGTTAGTAAAAGGTAATTGAAAGGAAACTTTTTCTTAACAGCTTGGAGACTTAATTCACAGATCTTTATGGGTTATGGAAAGTCTCAAACGAATTTGCTTTTTGGCTGTAGTTTTATCTTGTTTTTGCTCAGCTATTTCTTTGGCACAAAGCCTAAAATCACTTACTCAACAATTGGATTCAGCATGGATAGTTTCCAAAAGTGCACCAGAATCCGCTTTTGCAGTTGCTTCTGAATTGCTGGAGAAAAGCCGATCCAGTAAAATGGATTCTTTGACAGCCCGAATCCAGCTGTTGCGGGGCAAAATACTTTTTCAATTCGGGATGTTTCAGGAAGCTACAGAAGCATTGTATGAAGCGGAGTACATTTTTGAGAGGGATCTGCAAATGAAGCGTTTGGCTCAGGTAAATAATGTGTTGGGGGAAGTTTACTACAGAATAAAGAATTCCGAAAATGCACTTCAGCGACATGAGCAGGCATTGAAAATCTATAATCAAATCCAGGATGAAGCCGGAGAGGCAGAGACGAAAAGTTACATCGGTGGGATGTTTGAAAAAATGGGTTCTTACCCAAAAGCATTGGAGTATCAGACAGAATCACTTTCACTGTTTGAATCATTGGGGATGAAATCCGAGATTGCTTTTGTCCGGGAGAATATTGGCAGCATTTACGAAGACTTGGAGAAGTATGATTCGGCTTATTCCAATTTTCAAAAAGCATTTTTATTGAATTCTGAATTGGGGGATAGCCTGCGCTTGATTGGAAACCTGAATAATCTTGGGGATGTGCTTCGCAAAACCGGAGATGCTGAAAAAAGCCTGGAGTTTTCCCAAAAGGCTGCTGAAATGAGCCAACGACTAGGAGTGCTTAATTTACAAAAGTCGGCAGTGGTAGATATTTCAAAGGCTTATGCAGAGATGGGGGACTATGAAAACGCCTTCGAATACCTTGAGCAAAGCCGACAACTGAGTGACTTGGTCTTTACCGAGGAGTCCACGCGGCAGCTGGCCATTCAGGAAGCGCAATATAATCTCTTCACCAAAAATCAGCAGATCAAGGAGCTGGAGCAAACACGGATTTTTGATGCAAAAGTCAAATGGTTGTTACTATTTCTAGTCAGCCTGTTATGTGTGTTGAGTTGGGTGATATTCAATCGACAAAAGCTTAAAATCAGAAGTAATAGGGAATTACTGCAGCGACAGGATGAGATATTGGAGGTGAAGGAGCAATTGATCAATACAGAGAAAGAGAACCTAAAGCTGCTGGAATTGAAGATGCAAGCAGAAGATAAAGCACATTCAAGATCTCTTACTGCGCAGACTTTGCATGTCATAGACAAAAATCAGATGCTTGAAGATATTCAGACTAAACTGAAGAGCATATTGGAAGAAGATCCGAAAGAGCAAAAGAAAAGAATCCGAAACCTGATCAAGCAGATTGATTTTAATTTTTCACACGATACAGACTGGGATGACTTCAAGCATACTTTCGAAAAAGTGCATCAGGATTTTTTCAAAAACATACAGGCAAGATCCGGTGGGCTAACTCCGGCAGAAATGAAACTTGCGAGCTTGATGCGTCTGAATTTGAACTCGAAAGAGATCGCTTCTTCTCTGGGGATATCCATGGATAGCCTTCGGATTTCCCGATATCGGCTTCGTAAAAAATTGAACCTAAAAAAGGACGATAGTTTACAGCAATTTCTTCTTTGTATATGATTTACAATTTGTTAATCTGTTTTTAACATGATGTAATTGTTTGTTTTTCAAATGATTAGGATAGTTTTTTCAAATTCTGTTTAGGTTCTGTTAACGGTCACTTTCTCTATTGTTGCCCAATTGATAACGGTGTATTCTAGTCCAACGCCACCATCGGAGCTAACATTGTAGCATCATAACCATTCAAAATCTTATGTCAACAAACAGACTAATTTATGGGCTAGCAGCACTGGGGATTCTCGTAAGTTCCTGTAGTAAGCCAGTTCAACAACAAGAGGAAGTAGTAGCAGTAGAACAAAGCTTAGTGAAGCCAATCTACGTGACAGACTCGGTGATTCATGATACTGATGATCCAGCAATTTGGGTGAATCCTTCAGATCCAAGCAAAAGCCTGATCATCGGTACTGATAAGGATGCCGAGGGCGCTCTTTATGTATTTGACCTGAAAGGCAAAGCAATCGATTCACTGATAGTACGGGATATCCAGCGTCCCAATAATGTGGATGTGGGATACGGATTAGATCTAGAGGATCGCACCGTGGACTTTGCAGTTACCGGAGAGCGAATGACATCCAAATTGAGGTTTTTCAGCCTTCCGGATATGAAGGAGATAAATGTTGGAGGAATTGAAGTGTATGAAGGCGAAACCAGTCCTGATTACAGAGATCTGATGGGAGTTGCTCTTTTTCAAGACAAAACCACCGGTAAGAATTATGTAATCGCCGGAAGAAAAAATGGACCGACTGATGGGACTTACTTATGGCAATATGAGATCCTTGGTCAAAATGGTGAAATCAATCTGAATCTAGTCCGGAAGTTTGGCTCTTACTCTGGTAAGAAAGAAATAGAAGCAATAGCCGTAGATGCTGAATTAGGATATATCTATTATTCCGACGAAGGAGTTGGAGTGAAAAAGTACTACGCTGATCCTGAGAAAGGAAATGAAGAATTGGCATTTTTTGCCCAAGAGGGATTTTCTGATGATCACGAGGGAATCTCCATTTATAAGCTGGATGATACCACTGGATACATTTTAGTATCGGACCAAGGTTCAAATCTTTTCCATGTTTTCCCAAGGGAAGGTTCTGCTTCCAATCCACATGAGCATAGCTTAATCACCAAAATCGCCGCAAGTACAATTTCCAGTGACGGGTCCGAATCCATCAGTTTGGCTTTGGGTCCTGATTTTCCTCACGGACTTTTTGTAGCCATGTCAGATGACAAAACCTTCCAGATCTATCGCTGGGAAGACATGGCTGGTGACATTTTAAAATCAAAAAATTAATCTTTCAACCTCATAGTTATGAAAAATCAATTACTAAGAGCAATTACCTTGATCGCGGCTTTTTGCCTGAGTCATCAGATGCTAGCGCAGGGTGTTTTAAGAGGTAGGGTTATCGATGCACAGAACCTATCCATGCCAGGTGCAAATGTTATTTTGAAGGGGACCACAATTGGTACTATCACCAATCAAACTGGAGATTTCTCCATTGTTGACCTTCCAGCAGGATCTTATGAAGTAGAAGTGTCTTACTTGGGTTATGGTTCTTTGATCCATGATACTGAAGTAGAAAATGGCCAGACTACCATTCTGAATTTCAAACTGGATGAGACCACCATCGAAAGCTTGGAATTTGTAGTGATGGGTGATCGGCTGAAAGGTCAGGCTAAAGCACTTAACCAACAAAAGAACAATGCAAATATCACCAATGTGGTTTCCTCTGATCAAATCGGCCGTTTTCCGGATGCAAATATTGGGGATGCGCTGAAAAGAATTCCCGGTATCACCATGCAAAATGATCAGGGTGAAGCTAGAAATATCATTATACGCGGACTTGCGCCTCAGCTAAATTCTGTGACTTTGAATGGGGAAAGACTTCCTTCTGCAGAAGGAGATAACAGAAATGTACAGATGGATTTGATTCCATCAGACATGATCCAGACTATTGAAGTGAACAAAGCTGTACTTCCAAGTATGGATGCAGATGCCATCGGAGGCTCAGTCAATTTGGTTACTCGCCAAGCTCCCAATGCGTTGCGGGTCTCAGGAACTGCTGCTTCAGGTATCAATTTGCTGTCTAATAAACCAATTTGGACAGGTGGGTTGATCATCGGGAAGCGTTTCTTTAATGATAAACTCGGGGCTATTTTTTCCGGATCTTACAACAATCACAACTTCGGTTCGGACAATGTGGAAGCAACTTGGTATGAATCTGAAAATGGAGTTGCCCTGGAAGATTTTGAAATTCGGGAATATCAGGTGCAGCGGGTGAGAAGGTCCGCAAGCGCTGCATTTGATTACCAGCTGAACGACAGTCACACCTTATTTCTATCGGGGATGTACAATCATCGTGACGATTGGGAAAACAGATTTGCAATGCAGGTAAGCGAACTTGATGACATGTTTGACGAAGGTGATTTTACAGAGATAAGTTCTGGAAAATTCAATGGTACCGGAAGAGTAGAATATCAAACTAAAGGAGGGTCGGATGATAAGCGAAATGACAATGCTCGTCTAGAAGATCAGAGGGTTTACAACGTGACTCTCGGCGGGGACCATCTTTTCAATAAACTGAAAATGGACTGGAATGTGACCTACGCGAGGGCTTCTGAAACCAGACCTTATGAGCGATACATTGCCTATAGGTCTTCCGGTCAAGCAGTAGAAGTGGACCTTTCCAATTCCCGCAAGCCTTTTGCATACCTTCAAAATCCTGCTGATAATCTGAATATGGAGTTTAATTCAATGAGTGAAGAGCGCGGATTTACCTTTGACCAAGATATGAATGCCAAGCTGGACTTCAAGCTTCCCTATAGTCCAAAGGGTATATTGCAGTTTGGAGGAAGGTATAGAGGCAAAGTAAAAGAGCGTGACAATAACTACTTTGAGTATGAGCCCCTGGACGAAGATGCTTTTGGTGCAACGCTGGGAGATGTGCCTACCAGAGACTATAGCAACCCTGATTTTCTTGCAGGCTCTCAATATCAGGTAGGTTCTTTTGCCACTCCTGAATTCCTTGGAAGTATAAATTTGAAAGATGCTAACCAATTTGAGGAGTCTGACCTATTGGAAGAATATATTCCTGGTAATTATGATGCAACAGAAACAATTACGGCTGCTTACCTGATGGCAGATCATCAGTTTACGGAGAAATTTTCTGCGATAGCGGGTCTAAGGTTTGAACATACCGCTATTGATTATAATGGAAATGTTTTTGATATAGATAACGAAGAAGTATCATCTGCTGAAGGAACGCAGCAGTACTCTAATTTGATGCCGGGTGTCCACTTGAAATACGATTTCACACCAAACAGTATTTTGAGATTTGCATGGACTAATACCATCGCTAGACCTAATTATTTTGATTTGGTTCCCTATGCGGAGTTCAGCCCTGAAGATCAGGAGCTTTCACGTGGTAATCCTAACCTGAAGGCTACTACAGCAATGAATTTTGATGTAATGGGTGAGCAATACTTCGATAATATAGGCTTGTTTTCCTTTGGAGGATTTTATAAGAATCTGGATGATTTTGTCTATACGATCACTTCCCAAAGTTACAATGACCCAGTTTTCGGTGAGGATCTTCAGTACTCCAGACCAGAAAACGGAGGAACTGCCAATATTTATGGTTTAGAAGCTTCTATACAGCGTCAATTGTGGAAAGGTTTTGGGATTTACATGAATTACACCTTCACCAAGTCCAGTACCACAGGAATCGAAGGCAGAGATGGAGAAGATATAGAATTGCCTGGCACGGCGGACAATATGTTCAACGCATCCCTCTCCTATGAAAATGAGCGTTTGGTGGTTCGGGTGTCATTAAATTATGCTTCTGATTACCTGGATGAGCTAGGCGGAGATGCATTTGAAGATCGTTACTATGATAAGCAGACCTTCTTGGATGTGAATGCTTCCTATGCTATCAATCCTAAATGGAGGGTGTTTTTCGAAGGAAACAACCTGACAAATCAGCCTCTAAGGTATTATCAGGGAATAAGTTCCCGTACGATGCAGATGGAGTACTACAATGCTCGTCTTAACTTCGGTCTGAAGTTCGACTTGTTTGAATAGAAAGATATCAAAAACAAAAAAGGTCGCCGGATAGTAATCTGGCGACCTTTTTTTTTGAAGTCATTTACTTCAGCTGAGAAATAAATAATAAGCTATGAGTGTGGTCAGTAAAGAAATGGCGAAGCTAAGCGAAAGGATTTTCGGATAGTTCGTTGTCCATTGTTTTTTTTTGGTTTCACCTTCTATGATTAATTGTCTGTTAGGCCGCACTACTTCTTGAACCAGGGCTAGGCATCCCAGAAAGTAAATGGATAATATGAGTAAAAAACTTGCTACTAGTTCCATGTTATTCAAATTTGGATTTCAAATGTAATGGCATTTCTGCAAGAAGTGTTTGAAAAAAAGAAACTTAACAATTTGATAATGAGAAAAAAAAAGAGGCTAGTCCTTTTGGCTAGCCTCTTTTTTAAGCAAATCTGTTTGTCAATAAAGGTTTACAAAGGAAATCTTGGTTCTAAAATTTCCAAATAATCCAATGTTATTTAATTAGTCCTTAAGTGGTGATTCGATCATTTGACCCATTCGGATTTTACCGTCTAAGCTGTTTGCTAGTTCTATTCTGTCTAGCTTAGTTACTCTGGCCGAAGAAGGTGTTCCTGTGATTTGTTCGATGGCTGTTCTAAGCATAATCTCATTCACGTCTCCAAGGGTTTGTAATCGCTCCGTATTTTCGTTGATAGCTACGTTTGGCACAAAACCAGTTGTGTAATCTGATTGGTCGAGACTGTTGAAGCTTTGTGAAATTATAGGTAATAGTCCATAAGCATTTTTTGGATTCTCCTCATCTTCAATCGCAATAGATCCTACATTCTTACCATAGGTGACATCTCCAATTAAGAAAACATCCATGTAAGGCTTTAGCCCATTGATGATTAATTCAGAGGCGGACGCCGTTCCGCTACTAGTCAGAACGTATAAACGATTGCCTGTAAGAATGTTTCCTAGGTTTTGTGGCTTGTTTAAGAAATTTCTGTTGTCGTTCCTTAATCCTTCTACATTTTCCATGAGAAATGAATTGTATTTCGTCTTGGAGAAAATGTCTGAGCTCGACACACCTGGTCCAATCAAGCTGGCTAAATTAACTGCAGAGGATACAAATCCTCCGCCATTATAGCGTAAATCCAAGACCAAATTATTGATATTTTCAGCTTTCATCTTTTCGAAAACAGCGTCCATTTCTTGGTCATACTTTGTGTTATCATCAGTCGTGCCAGGAGCAAAGAAATTATACACTACATAGCCGATTTTCTGATCACCTATGGTATAAACGCTATCTAGGAAATTGGGATCTTCTGAGAATTGTACCGGAGTGATGGAGAGATCTTCCTTAGGTTCATAAGCTGAAGTCTCTTCATTGAATCTGAGTGTAGAGATAGTATGGGTTATTCCTGTCTGTCCTCGCAGTTCACTGAAATTACTTCTGGATAATCGTGTTCCATTGATTGAAATGATCAGATCGCCTCTTTTCAGGTCAAGGGAAGAAGAAGGGCTATTTTCCTTAGTGTAGATAACTTCTCCATAAACGTCGTCTGAGTCAGCTACTCCATACCATTTTGCTTCGTAACCTGGATCAAGGGAAATGCCTTGAAGTGAATTGATCAGCTCCTGATAATCAGGGTAAATGACTGAAAACCGATCAGTAGGAATATTTAATAAGGAGTTGAAATAGGCTGTTGGATCAGAAGTTTTAGCAATTGGAGTTCGCATATTCTCCCTCCAGTAATAGACTTCGTTCATTACAGCGAAGATCCAATTATTGATGTCCTCTTCTAGCGTAGGTTCCGTAGGCTCTTCGATGATGGGATCTTGATCTTCATCTTTATCGCAGCTCCAAAGTAATCCGCTCAGGATCACAGCAAAGAGAGCTCTGGTAATTAGGGTAGATTTCATATTTGGGAAGTTTTGCTTTTTACAAACGACTGAATTCCTTTTCTGGTTGATCAGGTATTATTATTATTAATATGATTATCCGCAATGATGCCAGTAGCCATATTTTCCTTGGTTTTTTGGCTTGAAGACCGATGACGGATGACCGAAGTAGCCTCAATGCTAGTGTTGACCAAATCCTATAATGCTTTAGTCTCTTTACTGGCAAAAAAGCGGATATACATAATTATCAATAAGAAGAACCGTACGAAACGTCGTGTGTCTTACTATCTTGAAGTTCTCCTTTCTCACATTTCAATACTCGATATGGGTACTTACGAAGTAAATCATAATTATGGGTTGCCATCAATATAGCAGTTCCCTTTTTATTTATTTCCTGGAAAAGCTTAAAGATCCCATCTGCTACATCAGGATCAAGATTTCCAGTTGGTTCATCAGCAAGTAGAATTGACGGTTCATTGAGCAAAGCTCTTGCTATCACGACACGCTGTTGCTCTCCACCCGATAGCTGATGAGGCATTTTGCTGGAAGCATTGTTCAATCCTACCAAAAGTAGCACTTCAGCCATTCGGGCATTTATCTTTGATTTGTCTTTCCAGCCCGTAGCTCTCATCACGAAAGCTAGATTCTCTGCTACCGAGCGGTCATTGAAGAGTTGGAAATCTTGGAAAATAATCCCGATTTTCCTTCTCAAGAAAGGTATTTCCTTGGTCTTTATTTTTTCAAGGTTGAACCCAGCTACCTCAGCACTACCGCTTTTCAACTCCAAATCGGCATAAAGTGTTTTAAGCAGGGAGCTTTTTCCACTGCCGGTTCTGCCGATCAGAAATACAAATTCATGCTGCTCCACAGAGAAGTTTACATCAGTCAGGATAGGGTCTATACCTTGAAAGATCGTTGCTTGATTTACCTGAAGTACAGGCTGAGTACTGAAATCCATTCTTATAGTTCTAGTTTTTGCAATTTCCCAAACGGAAGCTCTTTGATTAACGCTTCCAATTCATCTTCCTTTCCTTCTAGCCCAAATTTCTCCATCTTTTTTAATGGCCTATCAGCTCTGAAATAGGCTACCAATACAAAGTTTTCATCTCTGATCTGTATGTAGTCTGGAATTTTAGCTTTGCCTTTTACTTTTATTATATACATAGGGGAAATTAAAAAAAGACCGACAAAAGCCGGTCTTTTACAAGTTATTTTCCAGCTGCTTTGGCATGGTCTGCCAAAAACGTTGCCAAACCAGAATCAGTTAAAGGGTGGTTTAACAGACCGGTGATTACTTTCAATGGGCAGGTCACTACATCAGCGCCTACTTCAGCACATTTCAGCAAGTGCATGGTATGTCTAACAGAAGCTGCAAGAACTTCGGTCTCGAAGCCGTAGTTACCATAAATATGTACGATTTGAGCGATCAGGTCCATGCCGTCAAACGCGATATCGTCTAATCTTCCGATGAAAGGAGAAACGTAGGAAGCTCCAGCTTTAGCTGCCAAAAGAGCCTGTCCAGCAGAGAAAATCAAGGTACAGTTGGTACGGATTCCCTCACTCTGGAAGTATTTAAGTGCTTTTAGACCATCTTTGACCATAGGGATTTTCACTACGATTTTGTCATCGATTTTTGCCAGCTCTTTCCCCTCTTTCACCATTCCGTCAAAGTCTGTGGCGATGACTTCAGCGCTTACTTTATCATCTACGATATCACAGATCGCTTTGTAGTGAGCTCTTACTTTTTCATCACCGCTGATGCCTTCTTTGGCCATCAGGGAAGGGTTGGTAGTTACGCCATCTAAAACTCCTAGGTCATAAGCTTCGCGAATGTCACCTAGATTGGCTGTGTCAATAAAGAATTTCATGTTTGAATTGTTTAATAGGTTTTGAAACCTCTTTTCATAGGCTTGTTCCGAGCGTCCTAAAATTTTGAAGTAGCGTAAAAGCCTATTTGAAGGATGATTTCAAATGGATTTGATTGTAGGAAACAAAGTTAGAAGATTAATCAAGATTTGGAACTTGATTCTAGAAGCCCGGGAAAAAATAGGGCAAAAAAGAAGCGGCATCGCACCGCTCAACCACCTACCCTTGCTTCCTTCCGGACCTGGGGGATTCAGCAGGAGCTGGTCGTGCCGCCGGCGCAAAGGTAAGGAGAAAATGATCCTTTACAATATTACTACGCTATTTTCAATCCTTTTGAGGTTTTGAGTCTGACAATGAGGTAGATTAATTTCAAATTTGAAATCTCAAATTTGAAATTACCGAGTTTTCGCCAAGTGCATTTGGAATTCCAGTACGTTGCAGTGGATGAATTCATCCGCAGCCAGGTCCTCAAAAATCTCTTCGTCAAACTCCATGTCAGTTTTTTCGATTTTTCCATCAGGTTGAACTATCAATTCAATTCCTGTAAAATCTTCAGGATTCACCTGAACCAAAACTTGATAATCGTCAAATACTCGCTTGAAATACTGTGGAAATGCTTTTGCCATGATACTAATGAGTGAAAGGTGCGAAATTACTCATTTGGTCCAATTGGATAATAGCTTGAGTAATATATCATCACATCCGATGGATTGCTCTGGGTTACTTTAATTCTTTCAAAGACGAAAAATGCCTGAGTCAAAAAATCTTTCTCATTTAAAGGTTTCACTGGACTGATTGCATGGTTTTCTACTTTGAATAGCGTTCCGTTTGGGCCTATTATTTCATATCCGTTTGCGTCTCTTTTCTTTTTGACTTTGTAAACTTCTCCATCTACGAATTCAAATCTTGCACTACCCCAGAAATAGCTTCCCCGTCCTCTGGCGATTTGCAGATTGGTTTTAGGTTCTACAATTCGCGCCTTCTTAATTTGATTATCGTCGTGGTTGAAAAACAAATGGAATGTTCGTCCTTCAAAATCAAGGTCAGCGTAGCGATAGCCCCTGTCAATTTCCATTTTAGCTTCTTCTCCTGAATCAGCTTTAAAATTTACTTGATGCATGGGAGCAGTCCATTCTGCTGAAGATTGTGCCTTTGCAATTCCTGGAATCACAAAAACTAGTGTTAGGAGGAGTAGGGTATATTTCATTTTAGTTACCGTTATTTACTAGTCGTCAACGTGTTAAGGTTTTTATAGTTTCAGACACTAGCCCTTGTGAACCCCCTTTGTTTAAGTTTTTGAATTAGCAAAGCTTAAATTTTTGATAAAAAAGATGTGCGGATGCTTTGTCCTTAAGATTCCCTTTCTAAATTTGCGCTCATTCTTATGAAAACAATTGCAAACAAATACTGGTGGTGGCATTCTTACTCTTTCCAAAAGGAAGTTTAGAAAGCCCCTGCATTTGATTTTGCATTACGATATAGTATAAAAGGCTTACTGGATTTCCGGTAAGCCTTTTTTCATGAAAAAATATCTACGAAATGACTCGAATAAAACTACCGATTTTGACGACCTACAGAAAGCGACTGGCAGATACCATCACGCCTGTAAGTATTTATTTGCAGATCAGAGATCGTTTTGCCAATCCGATTCTGTTAGAAAGTTCTGATTATCATGGGCAGGAAAACAGCTATTCCTACATCTGTTTTAATCCTTTGGCTACTTTCAAGTTTAATGCTGGAAAAGTGGAGGAAACCTTGCCTCTTGGGCATTCAGTTTCCTACGAAGTGAGCTCTGACCAGAAGTTGATGGAGAGTTTACGAGCCTTCGGGAGCAAGTTTGACACCGGACAGGATGGCTTCAAATTCAGTTCAAATGGACTTTTTGGTTACATTCAGTATGATTCGGTAGCCTATTTTGAAGATATCAGCCTGCAGAATACCAAACCATCTGATGTCCCGATGATGCAATATTCAGTCTATCAGAATATCATCGTGGTGGATCATTATAAGAATGAGCTTCACTTATTGGAGCATAGAGTAGCAGGTGCAGAGAATCCCGAACTCATGGATGAAATCGAGCGCTTGCTATCGAATAAAAATATTCCAAGCTATACATTCAAAAGAGAGGGAGAAGAAAGCTCAAACTATACTGATGAGGAATTTTTGAAGATTCTGAATCAAGGTCGCGAGCATTGCTTTAAAGGTGATGTGTTCCAGATTGTTCTTTCCAGGCGATTCAGTACGGCTTTCAAAGGTGATGAATTCAATGTTTATCGCGCACTTAGATCGGTTAATCCCTCTCCGTATTTATTCTATTTTGACTACGGTTCCTTCAAGGTTTTTGGTAGCTCACCAGAAGCCCAAATAGTGGTTAAAGATAAAAAAGCAACGATTTATCCGATTGCCGGGACTTTTCGAAGAACCGGAAATGATCAGGAAGATGCTGTTTTGGCTCGCAAGCTTTATGACGATCCAAAAGAAAATTCGGAGCATGTGATGTTGGTGGATTTGGCGAGAAATGACTTGAGCAGATCTTCTGAGAAAGTCACTGTAGATGTCTTCAAAGAGATTCAATATTACTCCCATGTGATCCACTTGGTATCCAAAGTGACTGGGGAACTTCCAGAAAACACTAATCCGCTGCAGTTGGTAGCAGATACCTTTCCGGCAGGCACACTTTCAGGTGCTCCTAAGTATAGAGCTATGCAGTTGATAGATGAGCTGGAGAATGTTTCCCGGGAGTTTTACGGAGGAGCCATTGGTTACTTAGGCTTCAATGGAGATTTCAACCATGCGATATTGATCAGATCATTTGTTTCAGAAAACAATCAATTGAGATTTCAGGCAGGTGCTGGGGTCGTCGCCAAATCAACCATTCCATCCGAACTGCAAGAAGTCGCAAATAAGTTGGAAGCGCTTAGAGTGGCGCTGAGGACGGCGGAAGGGATATAAATCTTCCAATTTTCCAATCTTCCAATCTTTCAATTAATTAAAATGAAAATCCTCGTCCTAGATAATTACGATTCCTTTACCTACAACCTGGTTTATATTGTCCGCCAGCTTGGTTATGGTGAAACTATGGATGTTTTCCGAAATGATAAAATCAGTTTAGAAGATGTCTCTCAGTACGATAAAATAATTTTATCTCCCGGTCCAGGCGTTCCGGAAGATGCAGGTATTATGCCTGAGCTCTTGAAAAAATATGCTTCCAGCAAGTCAATTTTAGGAGTTTGTCTCGGTCATCAAGCGATCGGTGAAGCATTTGGTGGAGACTTGATCAATTTGTCAGAAGTGCTTCACGGAGTGGCTTCTATTGTAAAAGTGGAGGATGATTTGCTTTTCAAAGACGTTCCCGATACTTTTAGTATTGGTAGATATCACTCCTGGGTTGTCAATGAAAACACCCTTTCTCATGACCTGG
Source organism: Algoriphagus locisalis (assembly GCF_900116615.1). Lineage (GTDB taxonomy): Bacteria > Bacteroidota > Bacteroidia > Cytophagales > Cyclobacteriaceae > Algoriphagus > Algoriphagus locisalis. The sequence goes on along the minus strand of NZ_FPBF01000002.1, from coordinate 98,494 downwards.
AAGTAATAGCACGCACGCCCGATAATCAAATCATGGCTATTCGCCACAAGCAGTTTGATGTCCGTGGCCTACAGTTCCACCCAGAAAGCATTCTCACTGAGAATGGAGTTCAAATCATAAAGAACTGGTTGGAAAATTAATTGTAAAAGCACCCAACAACACCCCCATATTATGAAGGAAATATTAAACCATCTTATCGAGCATCGAACGCTAACGCGTGATGACGCACGTGAGGTGCTGAAAAACATCACTGCTGGAAATTATAATCAGAGTCAAATAGCGGCATTTATGACCGTGTATATGATGAGAAGTATCACCGTGGAGGAGCTTTCTGGGTTTAGGCAGGCTATGCTGGAGCGTTGTATTCCAGTGGAGATTGCCGAATACGATGCGATGGATCTCTGCGGTACAGGAGGTGACGGGAAGGATACATTTAATATATCTACCTTATCTTCTTTCATAGTCGCCGGGGCTGGTCAGAATGTAGCCAAGCATGGTAATACAGGGGTTTCTTCCATTTGCGGTTCTTCTAATTTGCTTGCGTATTTTGGGTATGAGTTTACCAGTGATATTGATAAAATCCGACAAAGTCTAGATGAGGTTGGGATTTGCTTTTTGCATGCCCCGCTTTTCCACCCGGCGATGAAGCACGTAGGTCCTATCAGAAAAGATCTGGGCGTGAAAACCTTCTTCAATATGCTTGGGCCAATGGTTAATCCTAGTTTCCCAAGTAAACAATTGGTGGGCGTATTTAGTCTGGAATTGGCAAGGCTCTATGGATACTTGTATCAGGAGATGCAGGGTAGATTTTCCATCCTTCATGCGTTGGACGGATACGATGAGATTTCATTGACTGGAGATTTCAAGATGATTTCCAATGAGGGAGAAAAAGTCCTGAAACCGGAGAATCTGGGATTGCAAAAGCTAAGTGCACAGTCCATCAAAGGAGGAAATTCCATACAAGAATCTGCTAAAATCTTCGAAAACATATTAAAAGGAAAAGGTACAGCAAGCCAAAATGCCGTGGTATTGGCAAATTCGGCAGCCGCACTAGTCACAGCCGAAGAAGGTCTTTCCTTTTTGGATGCGGTTGCCAAAGCAGAGGAAGTTTTGCTTTCCGGGAAAGCTTTGGCAGTATTTGAAGGGCTTGTCAATCCTAAAACCTCAGTTTCTTTAGCTTAAAATAATATGAACATTTTAGATAAAATAATTGCTCAAAAGCACATTGAAGTAGCCGAGAGAAGCAGTTTGGTACCGGTGAAATTGTTGGAGAAAAGCCCTTTCTTCGAAGGAAGCGTAGTTTCTATGAAGAAGTATGTATGTGATCCCGAGAAATCAGGAATCATTGCTGAATTCAAGAGAAAGTCACCTTCCAAAGGCTTGATTAATGGCGCAGCAGCCGTGGAGGCTGTCAGCATAGGTTATATGCAGGCTGGTGCTTCGGCTTTATCGATTTTGACGGATACCGATTTCTTCGGTGGAAGTAATGCGGATCTGAAAGAAGCTCGAAAGTTTAACTTTTGCCCGATTCTCCGAAAGGATTTTGTGGTAGATGAATATCAGATTCTTGAAGCAAAATCAATTGGTGCTGATTGCATTTTGCTAATCGCAGCTGCTTTGGAGCCCGCTAGGTTAAAGGAATTGGCTGCTTTCGCAAAAAGCCTTGGGCTGGAAGTGCTGATGGAAGTTCATGATGGAGAAGAACTGGAAAGAAGTCTTTGTGATGAGTTGGATTTGGTTGGGGTGAACAACCGAAATTTGAAAACATTTGATGTGTCTTTGCAAACCTCCTTGGATTTGGTGGACAAAATCCCAAATGATTTCCTGAAGATTTCTGAAAGCGGAATTTCTGATCCTGCTACTTTGATCACGTTGAAAAAAGCTGGTTTCGATGGGTTCCTTATAGGTGAAAACTTTATGAAATCCAGCCGTCCAGAACAAGCAGCTTACAATTTCATCAAAGAATACAAGAAGTTGCACGCTAAAGAATCAACCGTAAGTATCTGATGCTAATCAAGGTCTGTGGGATGCGTGATCCTGAGAATATCCAAAGCCTGATTCAAGAGGTTAATCCTGATTGGATGGGATTGATATTTTATTCCAAATCGTCCAGGTATGTTTCGGGCGATTTTGCAGACTCTATTAAGATCACAGATGTGCCAAAAGTAGGGGTGTTTGTAAATGAACCGATTGAATTTGTACTCAATAAAATGGAGGAATTTAACCTGTCTGTTGTTCAGTTGCATGGAGAGGAAAGCCCGGAATATGTGCGGGAACTCAAATTGAAAACCGGTAAGAAGCTTTGGAAAGTCATTTCGGTGGGAGAGTCTATTGATTGGGAAACATTGAGAGATTACGTGGGGTTGATAGAGTACTTTCTGTTTGATACGGCCACCACCCAGCATGGTGGTTCTGGAAAGCGGTTCAACTGGGAGGTTTTGGAAAAATACCCTTTTGAAAAAGGGTTTATCCTAAGTGGAGGGCTGGATGAGGAAAGTGCTTCTGAAATATTAGCACTGGCAGGAAAAATGCCGCAATTGGCAGGAGTTGATTTGAATTCGAAATTTGAAGATGCTCCTGGGTTGAAAAACATAGAGAAACTGAAGAGGTTTAAAGGGAAAATAATAGCATAGAATTTTGTTGAGCTACCATAGTCTATGGTCTATCAACTATCAACTATAAAACATATGATCCAAGTAGATGAAAAGGGTTTTTATGGCAAATTTGGCGGAGCCTATATCCCCGAAATGCTGCACCCGAATGTCGAAGAACTGAAAGAAAACTACGAGGCCATCTTGGCTTCGAAGGAATTTCAGGATGAATTCAGAGGATTGCTGAAGGATTACGTTGGTCGTCCTACGCCTTTGTATTTTGCATCCAGACTTTCTGAAAAATACGGTGCCAAAATATACCTGAAGCGTGAAGATCTATGTCATACCGGCGCTCATAAAGTGAATAATACCATAGGTCAGATCATTTTGGCGAAAAAGCTTGGCAAAAAGCGGATCATCGCTGAGACCGGAGCCGGTCAGCATGGCGTGGCGACTGCTACAGTCTGTGCACTCATGGGGATGGAATGCACGGTTTACATGGGTGAAATTGACATTGCCAGACAGCGTCCGAATGTAGAGCGAATGAAGATCCTGGGAGCGACAGTCGTTCCTGCGACTTCCGGATCCAAAACGCTAAAAGATGCGACCAACGAAGCTATGCGCGCTTGGATCAATAATCCTGTTGATACGCATTATATCATTGGGTCTGTAGTAGGACCACATCCATACCCAGAGATGGTCGCCAGATTTCAATCTGTGATTTCTGAGGAGATTAAATGGCAGCTCAGAGAAAAAGAAGGTAGAGAAAATCCAGACATTGTGATTGCTTGCGTGGGAGGCGGATCAAATGCAGCTGGTGCTTTTTATCATTATTATAATACGCCGGAGGTTCGTTTGGTGGCTGCAGAAGCGGCAGGCCTGGGAGTGCTATCTGGCAAATCAGCTGCGACCACGGCACTGGGAACACCGGGAATTTTGCATGGCTCCAAGACGATTTTGATGCAGACTGAGGATGGACAGGTCGTTGAGCCGCATTCGATTTCTGCAGGATTGGATTATCCTGGAATCGGACCAGTTCATGCGCATTTGTTTGATGTGGGACGTGGTGAATTTGTAGCAGTGGAGGACAAAGATGCGATGGTGGCTGGGATTGAACTGAGCAAGCTGGAAGGGATAATCCCTGCTATAGAGTCGGCACATGCGCTGCATGCCCTGAATATGATAGAATTTGCCAAAGACGATGTGATTGTGGTCAATCTTTCTGGAAGAGGGGATAAGGATCTGGAGACATATATTAAATGGGGTCAGTACTGATTTATGATTTACTAGTTTGTTTTGAACCTCCATCGGAATTTATAGAAACTAACTCTTCTGAATTAATTTAGAATGAAGAATTAAGGATTTGGGATTTATGATGTCGGATTTACGATATGAATCTGAACCTCGATTGTTATTCTGCAAATCAGAAAATCATTTGTAAATAATTTCGAATGAATAATGTCCAATTTTGAATAATGAAGTGTCAAAACTTTCCAACCTTACCACTTTCCCACCTTTCAACATAATTTTCCAATCTTTCAATATTCAAATTTTTCAATTCAGAAAATATGAACCGAATACATACATTATTTAACACCAAAAAGGAGCGCGTTCTCTCGATCTACTTCACTGCTGGTTTTCCGGCTTTGGAAGATACGATGCCTATCATGGAAGCCGCACAGGCTGGAGGAGCGGATATTATTGAGATTGGTGTGCCTTATTCAGATCCTGTAGCGGATGGGCCTACGATTCAGGATAGCAATATGATCGCCTTGGAAAATGGCATTTCATTGAAGAAAATATTTGCTCAGCTAGAAGGTTTTCGTGCAAAAATTCATATTCCTGTGGTGATGATGGGCTATTTGAATCCAATCATGCAGTACGGAATGGAGGCTTTTTGTCAAAAGTGCAAGGAAGTAGGAGTGGATGGATTGATTTTACCAGACTTGCCTATGCAGCAATTCCAGGATGACTACAAAGAGCTTTTTGCTCAATATGGCTTGGTGAATACCTTTTTGATTTCACCTCAAACCAGTGAAAAACGTATCCGGGAAATCGATGAAAACACGAGTGGGTTTATTTATATGGTTTCATCGCATAGCATTACAGGAGCGAAAGCTGGAATTAGTGATGAGCAGATTGCCTACTTCGAGCGGGTAAAAGCGATGAATCTAAAAAATCCAAGATTGATTGGTTTTGGGATTTCTGATGCTGAGACTTTTTCCAAAGCGTCAGAATATAGCAATGGTGCCATTATCGGTTCAGCGTTCATCAAGACAGTAAAAGATTCAAAAAATCTGAATAAAGACATTCAGAACTACATTCAATCCGTGGTTAATTGAAAAACTGGAAGATTTAAAGATTGAAATATTTCCTAACCTCAAACACTACGTTGAAATTCAACTTCAATACTTAAGAAAGCCTCGTAAATCGTACTTCATAATTCGTAACTCAAAATGATTATCCAACTTCAACCCGATATTTCCGACAGCCAAAAAGATAAATTGATCAATGTGGTCAATGATATCGGCTATAAAACTACAGAAGTCAAAACACAACTTGGCGACTACCTCATCGGTATAGGCAAAAAGGAATTTGATATCCGCAAAATCGGCCAGATGGATGGAATAATTGACATTCACATTGTTTCAGATGAATACAAATTGGTGTCCAAAAAATGGAAAGCCAAGCCAACTTCGGTTGATTTAGGAGATAATATATTCATCAAAGAAGGGGAAATGGCCGTGATCACTGGTCCTTGCTCCATCGAATCCGAAGAACAAATCCGCGCTGTAGTAGCGCACTGTGTGGAAAATGACATTAAGATGATGCGTGGCGGTGTGTTCAAGCCAAGAAGTAGTCCTTACGCTTTCCGTGGGTTGGGGTTGGAAGGTTTGAAGCTCTGGCATAAAATCGCGAGCGAGGCGGGAATCAAGATCGTCACCGAAGTGATGCAGACTTCCCAAATCGAAGAAATGTATCCTTATGTAGATGTTTATCAAGTTGGCGCGAGAAATTCCCAGAACTTTAACCTGCTGGATGAGCTTGGCAAAGTGGACAAAGCAGTAATGATCAAGCGAGGGATTTCCGGTACGATCGAAGAGCTTTTGCAGTCTGCCGAATATGTATTCTCAGGTGGGAATGAGAAATTGATTCTCTGCGAAAGAGGCATCCGAACCTACGAGAGAGCTTCCAGAAATACGCTGGACTTGAATGCAATTCCTATTCTGAAGGCGAAATCACACTTGCCTGTGATTGTAGATCCTTCCCATGGAATCGGCATCCGTGCTTATGTTCCTCAGATGGCACTTGCAGGCGTGATGTCTGGAGCAGATGGAATTATCTATGAATCGCATGAAGTTCCGGAGAAAGCCTACTCCGATGGACAGCAGACCTTAGATTTTGCACAAAGTGCCAGACTTGCAAGTTGGATCAGAGAGAGTTTTGCGATGCGAAAAGGATTTGATTTATTATAAAGAAACAAAAAAGCCAGTGGAGACGCTGGCTTTTGAATTTACTCGTGTTTCGTATCTAATTTTTCTCCCGAAACTTCTCATTTATCAATAATTCCATACCTTTGCAGTCCGTTCGAGTGAATGGAGTGTGCTGGGCTTGCTTAACACATTGATTTACAACTAAAAACGATAGTTTCCTGACCCGAGGACTATTGCTATTCAGGGTTTGTACTATTATGTCTAAACAAGAAGATTTTAACTGGGATAACTTCGAAACCAAAGGTTTTGGTGAAGGCTATTCAAAAGCAGAGCGTGAGCAGATGGCTGCAATGTACGAAGGTACATTGGGCGAGATCACTGAGAAGGAAGTAATCAAAGGTACTGTAGTAGGTGTCAATGATAAGGATGTAATCATCAACATCGGTTTCAAATCTGATGGATTGGTTCCTCTTTCTGAATTCCGTGATCTTGATGGCATCAAGCCAGGTGATACTGTAGAGGTATTCATCGAAGAGCAAGAAAACGCGCTTGGTCAGTTGATCCTTTCCCGCAAGAAAGCTAAGATCGTACGTGCATGGCAGGACATCGAAGATGCCCTTGAGCATGACAACGTGATCGAAGGTTTGGTGAAAAGAAGAACTAAAGGTGGTTTGATCGTAGATATCTACGGTGTAGAAGCATTCTTGCCAGGTTCTCAGATCGACGTGAAGCCTATCAGAGATTTCGATATCTATGTAGGTAAGAAAATGGAAGTGAAAGTGGTGAAAATCAACCACGCAAATGATAACGTAGTAGTATCTCACAAAGTGTTGATCGAGAAAGATCTTGAGAAACAAAAAGCTGAGATCCTAAACAACCTTGAGAAAGGTCAAGTATTGGAAGGTGTGATCAAGAACATGACCAACTTCGGTGTATTCATCGATCTAGGTGGTGTAGATGGTTTGCTACACATTACAGATATCTCTTGGGGACGTATCAATCATCCAGAAGAAGTATTGCAACTTGATCAGAAAGTTCAGATTGTGGTTCTTGACTTTGATGATGATAAGAAGAGAATTTCTTTGGGTATGAAGCAGCTTACTGCTCATCCTTGGGATTCTTTGGCGTCTAGCCTTGAAATCGGATCTAGAGTGAAAGGTAAGATCGTAAACGTAGCTGACTACGGTGCGTTCCTTGAGCTTGCTCCAGGTGTTGAAGGTTTGATCCACGTGTCTGAAATGAGCTGGTCTCAGCATTTGAGAAACCCTGCTGACTTCGTGAAAGTAGGTGACGAAATCGAAGCTGTAGTATTGACTCTTGACAAAGACGACAGAAAAATGTCTCTTGGTATCAAGCAATTGACTGAAGATCCTTGGACTAAGAACGACATGGGTACTAAGTACGCTGTAGGTTCTAAGCACACAGGTGTGGTAAGAAACTTGACTAACTTCGGCCTATTCCTTGAATTGGAAGAAGGAATCGACGGTTTGGTTCACGTATCTGACCTTTCTTGGACTAAGAAAATCAAGCATCCATCTGAGTTTGTGAAAGTAGGAGATGAGCTAGCAGTAGCTGTTCTTGAGCTTGACGTGGACAACAGAAGACTTGCTCTTGGTCATAAGCAATTGGAAGAAAACCCTTGGGATACGTTCGAATCAGTATTCCCTGTAGGATCTGATCATAAGTGTACTGTAGTTTCTAAAAACGACAAAGGTGCAGTTCTAGAATTGCCTTACGGTCTTGAAGGATTTGCTACTGTGAAGAACTTGGAAAAAGAAGACGGATCTCAAGTTGAGGTTGGTGAGTCTTTGGATTTCAAAGTAACTGAATTCTCTAAAGATGATAAGAGAATCGTTCTTTCTCACACTGCAATGTTCAGAGAAGAAGCGAAGCCAGCTAAGAAAGAAGCGAAGAAGAAATCTGATTCAGGTTCTGCTTCTACTTCATCTTCAGCTCCAGCAGAGAAGTCAACTCTTGGTGACTTGGACGCTTTGACTCAATTGAAAGAGCAAATGGAAGGTAAAAAATAATTTCAGATTTAATATTTGAAATTTCATATTGGAAGACGCCGGCTGAGAAGTCGGCGTTTTTTTGTGGATGATTTTTTAACCACAGAGTGAGCAAAGGTCACGCAAAGTACGCAGTTGTCAGGCTAAACGGAGTCTTACTGGTTTTCATAGCTGTCCTGCTTCTCCAAAAGCTCAACTTTGACGTAAGTCTTAGGACTTGTGCCGGGAATCGATGTAGTCTTCAGACTGCCCGTCTATGATGCTAGTCGAAGTCCAAAGACTTCATTATATCAGATCCAAGTCTGGAGTCTTGATCCAAAGCGGTAGCCGTTGGTTAATGAAGTTTTGTTGCTTTGTAGCACATTGGTTCTTGTCCTCGTCTTGGCTTAACTAGTTTTGCCATTAAATTCGAGCTTATGAAAAATGCACTTTTACTATCAATTATTCTTTTAATAAGTCTTTCGGTTACAGCGCAGTCTGGGCTAGAGGTAAAAGGTTATTTTGGCGTTTCGGGAGCACAGATCAATTGGAACAAGGATCTCGATGGAGCCAGTTCTGCGGATATTGAGAGTTTACTAGAGGTTGGCGTTTTACTGTCGAAAAGCATTAGCGAGAAATTCTCTCTGACGGGAGGTGTAAATTATGGCTTTGCACAGGTAAGTTATTATCCTAATATTCCGCCCTGCGTCAATTGTCTTAGCATCGCTTATAATCATAATCCTGATTTTAAAATGCTCTCTATTCCTGTTTATGCTGAGTATAAAATCGGTAGAATATTTTACGCAGCAGCCGGCCCAGTGCTGGATTTTCAGCTATCCGAAGGAAATAATATGTCAGACCAAAGTGGTGTTGGGTATTTGGTTGGTCTTGGGACAAAACTTAATACCAATAAGCTGTCCTTCTCCATTTTTTCCAATTACAAAAGGCATAGTGTTATTCCTTTTGAAAATGAAGGAAACTACAAACAGATCTTGCAGGAACTGGGCGTTCAGCTCGGTGTTGGATATCAATTCTAAAATGCCCTGTGCGTATCTTTGATTCATTAAAAAATGTATAGGTTTTATCTAAATCGACTTATGAAGAATTTTACCATACTCGTGTTGTTCCTTTTAATTTTTTCAGCCTGCGAAAATTTCGATGATCCTATTCCGGAAGGTAGCGTGTTGGAAGCTCCCATGTTGTATTCAAAATTGGTCAGTTCAGACAAAGTAGAGCTCACATGGCTCTCAAATCAGTTTTGTGCCGGATTTTGCCCGACTACTGTACCTGCGACTTACTACGAAATTTGGACAAAGTCTCTTAGCAATTCAACCAATTATAAATTAGCAGAAACTCCTGCAGGAGAGACGACTTTTCTCGTGGAGGGCTTAGAGCCTGGGGTAAGGCAGGAATTTTTTGTAATAGCCAAACGTGCGGATGTGAGCAATAAAACGAATCGTGTGATGGTCGTTCCGGATGAACTTCCTGCACCTAATATCATTTTTGAAAAAGATGGGTTTGATTACATCACACATCCGCAGATTTCTCCTGATGGACAAACCATTGCATATTCAGTTTCAGTAGCAGGTGCCACTGTAAATCCTCAACAGATTTTTTTGTTTGATATAACAAATAAGGCTTCCAGTTTGGTCCTAGAAAATGGGGCATTTCCATCGTGGTCTGCGAGTGGGGCTAATTTGGCGTTTGTGAGAATAGATGAAAATTCATCTGCTGTTAAGGAATATACCGTGGCTTCAGATAATGTGAAGGAACATGCCAGAGATTCTTTTAGGAGTTACTTCCCTGTGTTTGGAGCGGCACATTCCACTATGCTTTATTTTTTGGATAGTTTGGGGGAAGGTGAGTCTGGAATTGTTGAGTTTGAAGTCACAAAAGATACCTCAAACATGATAAGAGAAGAAGAAATTCTGGGAAATGCTCCAATCCATTTAGCAGGAATGGATTATTCAGCTGAGGATAATATTCTGGCTTATAGCTTGGCTTTTCCTAAAGAAACCTCCCTTGGTTTCTCTTATGATATAGTGGGGGTTGACCCGGGAAGCCCCTCTGCATTGAGCAACTTAGAGGTGTCAGATTGGAACGATAGCAATCCATCTTTTTCTAGGGAGAACTCAGATATTTTAGCTTTTGTCTCAGATCGATCTGGAATACCACAGGTTTGGATTAAGAATCTGTCTTCAGGGCAGTTGATTCAGGTGACGGATTTTCAGGAAAGTGAATGGATCAATACTGGAATAGTGGGATTGAGCTGGAGCGGGGAAAAACTGTATGCAAATACTCAGAATTCTGAAGGGAACACAAAGCTTGTGGAAATTAACGTGTCGGCTTTGTTGGGAGATTGAAAAGTTTTAGGTGTATCCGTTTATCTGCACGTAGCCAATTAAAATTTGGTTTTAATGCTGAAGTTTCGCAACTCCCCCTTTTTTAAGGGGGAGGAGGGGGATTTTTCCAAGCTAGCACAAAACATAATTCTAGTACGTGCATTTATGCGTTTAATCATAAAAGTTTTTAGATTCTCGGCAAACTAGACTTTACTCCAATCTATCTTTTCAGGTTTAATCGGAAGATTCCTGATTCGACTTCCCGTTGCGTCAAACACTGCATTGGCGATTGCCGCAGCCACCGGACCCATCGCAGCTTCCCCCGCACCCATGGGTTTGGTCTCTGGTCTATCGATGATATGAACTTCTACTTCCGGGACATCAACCATCCTTAAAATCGGGTAAGAATTCCAATCGGTACTTGTAACTCCATTTTGATCGAAATTCACCTCTTCCATCATCGTCCAGCTGGCAGATTGGATCATTCCGCCTTCCGTCTGGTTTTTCAGGCCGTCTGGATTGATAGTCAGCCCCGAGTCTATCACTCCTGTAAGTTTTTTCAGCCTATAGTTTTTAGCTTGCCTATCTATTTCCACTTCTGCAAGGACTGCAAAATAAGAGGTGGCATTTTTATACCTGGCGTAGGCGATTCCAAATCCATTATTAGCTGTTTTGGCCCTAGACTTCCAATTTGTGTTTTTCTCCAATTCCTCCAAAACTGCCCTGGCCCTCGGGTCTTCTAGATTTTTAATTCTAAAGGCAACAGGGTCATTATCGGATTTTCGGATCAATTCATCCAAAAAGCACTCCATCGCAAAGGTGTTGGCATACGCTCCCAGACCCCGTAGCGATGAAGTGCGAAGTGGGCCTTGATAATCGAATAAGTGGAGCTGTTTAGCTTTGAAGGTGTATTCAGGAACTCCATTTCGGTGTGAACCGCCTGACCAACCGCCTTTTCTAAATTCAATTGGAGGATCCAAGTGCCTAGCTGAAACAAAACTTCCTGCTCTGCCATCAGGTCTGGTACTGTGAGAATCTGACCAAACTGCACTGTCCCAAGCCAGCAAGTTGCCATCAGAATCTATGCCTGCGGAAAGACGAAAGGCCATGCTAGTGCCATAAGGCTCCCATTTGTGTTCATCGTCGCGCATCCATTGCAAGCGCACGTGTACTCCCGGCATTTCCCGGGCTATCAACGCGGCTTCCCCGGAGACATCGTCTGCACCGTTGTGTCCATAGCAACCAGAACCCGGTACTCCTATGCAGCGGATTTTTTCCGCATCAATAGAAAATAGGTCTGATAGTGTATTTCTGACAGGGTAAACTCCCTGGGTAGCAGTCCAAACGGTAAGCAGGTTTTCTTCCCAAAGGGCAACTGCACAAGATGGTCCTATAGAAGCATGCATGTGATAGGGGCGGAAGTATTCTGCCTGATGGTTCAAAGCTGACGAAGTAATAATTTGCTCGATTCCTTCGGAAGCCATAACTTCCTCAGGCTGGCCTGATTCTTTTTGGATGTCTTCCAAAAGCTGATTCTGAGCTACCTGAATTCCTTTTTTGTCCCACACTGCAGCAGCTTCCATCAGATTTCTGGCTTTTATTGCCTGATATTCCCGCTCAGCAACTATTGCGAGAAAGCTTCCGTTTTGGATGACTTTCAATACACCAGGCAATGCCTTGACTTCACTCAGATCTATTGATTGAAGTTTGTCTTGATAAGAGGGTGGGTGTAGGATTCTTGCATGCACCATCCCAGGCATTTTCAGATCATGTACGAAGTGAGATTCTCCATTCACCAATTTCAGGATATCATCCCGCTGCAGCGGTTGGCCTACGTACTTATAATTCTTTGGAGCTTTTAAGGGGGCTTCTCCGCTGATTTTTTCCTCGATAAACTTTCCGTCTAGCAATTCCCAGTAGCTTATTTTCTCCCCAGATGGAGACTTGATCGTTCCGTCTATTACCTGTAGGCTCTCGGGAGCTATATTCCATTTTTGTGCTGCCATCTTCAAGAGGTACTGTCTTGCTTCTGCAGCGGCCTGGCGAATAGCGCTTCCGCTGCCTTCTACAGAGTTGCTGCCTGCGGTAAATCCCTCGTTGGGAGTTTGTCCGGTATCGGAATTGATGATGTGGCAACGCTCTGGCGTTATGTCCAATTCCTCTGCGGCGATTTGGATCAATGCAATTTTAATTCCTTGGCCGAGTTCCTGCTTTCCTGAAAGTACAGTCAGATGTCCAGCTGCATCCAGGCGAATCCACGAGTCAACTAGCTTGTTGTCAATCGTGGCGCGTAGCGGAACACCAGCATAAGGCGGAATCTCTGTTTGTTCAGCTTTTGTCTGGCAAAAAGAGAGGGGGAGGAGATTGAACCCAATCATCAAATGTCCTGTAGCCTTTAGAAATGAGCGACGGCTTTCGTTTGTAGGCAAATGATCTTTCATAATTCGGAGTTTATTTTCTCAGAAGCCAATTTGACTGCTTTGATAAATCTGGCATGTGTGCCGCAGCGGCAAAGTACCTGGTTAAGTCCTTCTCTGATTTCAAGGTCAGAAGGTGAGCTATTCTTTTGCAGCAATGCGACGGCTGAAATAATCATTCCATTCAGGCAATAACCGCACTGCGCAGCCTGGGTTTCTATGAAAGCTTGCTGTATAGGATGAAGTTTGTCACTTTTTGCAAGTCCTTCCAGTGTTGTGATTTGGGTGTTTTCAAAACTGGCACAGGGCCTAAGACAAGTAGGCTGAGCAGAGTTTCCCTCAAGTACCATGCACGCCCCACATTGCTGTAGTCCACAGCCAAATTTTGCTCCCTTGAGATCAAATTCGGCTCTTAAAATGTAAAGAAGAGGTTCTTCTGGGTCAGCAGAAATGGTCTGGGATTTTCCATTCACGTGTAATGTGATGTCTCGAGGCATGATTATCAATGGTTTAAAACTTAAACTAAGGAATGCCTGCCTGAATAGCAATGAGAGGAAAAAGAATTACATCACTGGTTTGAAATCGACCTTAAAAAAATCTGATGTAAAACAAAAAAAGCATTCACCGAAATGAATGCTTTTGGATGAGGTCGAGAGCGGATTCGAACCGCTGTAGAAGGTTTTGCAGACCTCTGCCTAGCCACTCGGCCACTCGACCAATCAGAATTGGAATGCAAATGTAGGTAATATCTTTTTCCTTGCAATAAAGTGCTTGATATTTTTAAAGCTATGATAAAAAAACCGGCCTTTGGTTCTTTTGAATTGAATAAACTTGAGCCTTCTATCGTGGGATTTCAATGGAAGTTTGAAAAGCATGTGAAATACATTCTATTTATAAAGATTCTAAATTAAATTCTGCTTCAAAAATAAATCTTAATCACCTGTAATACAATTATATATGAAATCAAATAGAGCGGACATGAATCATCCAGCTCTATCCCTCACTAGTTTGAAAAATTGGCTTCGGGTAGTACCTTTGCAGGGGTTATATAAAACCGCATAAACTATTTAATTAGCTATAATATGTTATCCAAACGCTCGTTAGTAGGGGTTCGATTGAATTTCCACACACTGGCAGTGCTGTTTTTAATGCTGATCGGAATGCAGGCTTTTGCAGCAGATCCGGCAGTAGCAAATAGCGACGAAGCAGTGGCAGCAGGTAAGACTGTATTCAATGCAAATTGTAAGACATGTCACAAATTAGATCAGAAGCTGATTGGTCCTGCTTTGAGAGGTGCGACGGACAGAGCTCCGGTCGAATTAGTGAAGAGTTTCATTAAGAATTCTCAGGCTGTAATCGCATCTGGCAATGCGTATTATAATGATTTGTACAAAGAGTACAACAATACAGTGATGATCTCTCACGAGTTTTTGAGTGACGATGATCTAAATAATCTTTTAGCTTATATAGAGTACGGTGATACTGCTGACCCAGCAGCTGCGGCGGCAGCAGGAGGAACAGAAGGTGGTGCGGTAGCAGCAGAAGGTGGGATTCCTAATGAGTACCTGACCATTATTCTTGGTGTACTTGTAGTCGTTTTGCTATTGATTCTTATTGTTTTGGGATTGATTATTTCGGTATTGACCAAGTATCTGACCAAGCAAGAGCTGGATGAGGATGACAAGGAGTTTGTCAACCAAAAAACCAACCTTAGCAAAGTTTTTAAAAGCGATATGTTTGTCGTTATAGTGACAGCACTGGTAATCGCTTTAGTTGCCAAGACAGCACTAGATGGCCTTTACTCTGTGGGCGTTCAGCAAGGTTATGCTCCAGAGCAGCCGATTGCTTATTCTCACGCCCTTCACGCAGGTACATTAGAGATCGAATGTCAGTATTGTCATACTGGAGTTGAAATCGGAAGATCTGCCAACATCCCCTCAGCTAACATCTGTATGAACTGCCACACCCATGTGCAGAATGTACAAGGGGCAGAAGGTGTTTCTCCAGAAATTCAGAAAATATACGATGCGGTTGACAACAACCAGCCTATCGAATGGGTGCGAGTTCACAACCTTCCGGATTTGGCTTATTTCAATCACTCCCAGCACGTCGTGGTAGGAGAAGTAGAATGCCAAACTTGTCATGGCCCTATTCAGGAAATGGAAGTAGTTGGTCAGCATAGCGCGCTTACTATGGGTTGGTGTATCGATTGTCACAGACAGACTGAGATCCAAACTGAGGGCAACGCCTACTATGATAAGTTGGTTCAGATACACACTGATTCTAAAGATGCCTTGAAGGTGAAAGACATCGGAGGTTTGGAGTGTGCTAAGTGCCACTATTAATTCATTATTCTTTTCGCAAATTCATTCTTATATCATAAAATGAAGGAAAATAAAAAAACGTACTGGAAAGGGCTTGAGCAGCTCAACAACGATCCAGAGTTTGTAAAGAACGCGGACAGGGAATTCCCTGAGCTTCCTTCTACACTCAACGAAGAGGGTAGTGCTTCCAGAAGAGACTTTCTGAAAGTGATGGGATTCAGCTTAGCAGCAGCCTCTTTGGCAGCATGTGAGGCTCCTGTCAGAAAGATGATCCCTTATGTGAATAAGCCGGTTGATATCAACCCATCTATTCCTAACTATTACGCATCTACTTATGCTACAGGTGGCGATTATGCTTCCATCGTAGTAAAAACAAGAGAGGGTCGTCCGATCAAAATTGATGGAAACGAACTTTCTCCTATTAATAAGGGAAAAGTAAATGCTATCGTAGAGGGATCTGTACTTTCTCTATATGATAAAGAAAGACTTGCTGTACCTTACAGTGGTGGTAAGCCATCCGATTGGAAAACTGTTGATGCTCAGGCAAAATCTGCTTTGGCTTCTGCAGGAGCTGTGAAGATTGTAGCTAATACAATTATTTCTCCTTCTACCATGCTGGCAATTGAGCAATTTGCTAACGCAAATGGCAATGTGGAAGTGATCATGTATGATCCTCTTTCTAATTACGGTATTACAAAGGCTGCTGAGACTTATTATGGTGCTGCAGTTCTTCCTTCTTATTCTTTTGACAAGGCAAAAACTATCGTATCCTTCGGAGCGGACTTCTTAGGTTCTTGGATTTCTCCAATTGAATTTGCGCGTCAATATGCTCAGACAAGAAAAATCAGCAAGGAGAAGCCTGAAATGTCCAGACATTATCAGTTTGAATCTACCTTATCTCTTGCTGGTGCAAATGCTGATTACAGAACTCCAATCAAAGCTTCTCAAAGCGGTTTGGCAGTTTTAGCACTTTACAATGCAATCGCTAAGAAAGCGGGTGCTGCTACAGTTTCAGCCCCAGCAGTTGAGGTAGCTCATCTGGATAAAGCTGCTGCTGACCTTTGGGCTAGCAGAGGAGCTTCTCTAGTGGTGTCTGGATCAAATGATCCAAATGTACAAGTTGTAATCAATGCAATTAATGAATTGCTTGGAAGCAACGGCACTACAGTTGACTTCGCTAATCCTGCATATTACAGAAAAGGGGATGACGCTAAAATGAATCAGTTTGTCACTGATTTGAATGCTGGTAAAGTTGGTGGAGTTATTTTCTACAACTGTAACCCGGTTTATGATTTTGCAAGAGGAGCAGAAATCGCTGCCGGTATTGCAAAAGCAAAAGTGAGTATTTCTACTAACGGTACTCTAAACGAGACTTCCTCTCTAGTACAAATAGTAGCTCCAGATCATCACTTCCTTGAGTCATGGAATGATTTTGAGCCTAAGAAAGGTCACTTCTCTTTAGCTCAACCTACCATTTCTCCACTTTTTGATACAAGACAAGCGCAAGAGTCATTCTTGGTTTGGGCTGGTGATACTACTTCTTATTATGATTTCCTTCAGGCTAACTGGCAGGGTGATGTTTTCACTCAGGTTGAGACTGGTGGAACGTTCCAGGAATTCTGGGATCAGACCTTGTACAATGGTGTATTAGCTATCACTTCTACTTCTGCACCTTTAGCTCCAGTAGGAGATGTAAGTGCTGCTGCTTCTGCGGTTTCAAAAGCTTACTCTGCTGATAATGCTTCTGCTGAATTGGTTATTTATACTAAAGTGGGTATCGGTAACGGTACTTATGCAAATATTCCTTGGCTTCAAGAATTGTCAGATCCTATCTCTAAGGCGACTTGGGATAACTACTTAACAGTGACTCAGAAGTGGGCATCAGAAAATGGTGTCACTCAATCTGAAGAGCATACTAGCAAAGCTTCTATCACTGTAAATGGTAAATCCTTGATCGTTCCGATCATGATTCAGCCAGGTCAGGCAGAAGGTACTTTTGGTTTGGCTGTAGGATACGGTAGAACAAAAGCTGGTCGAGTTGCAAACGGAGTAGGTGTTAACGCTTACGAATTACTGGATGCTTCTAAAGGCTTTGTCAATTTCGATATTACTTCAGGCGTAGAGGTTTCTGCAACCAGTGATTCTTATAAAATAGCCCGTACGCAAACTCACCAGACCTTCATGGGACGTGAAAACGTAATCCAGGAATCTGTGCTGAGCGAATACCAGAAAGATGCTTCTGCAGGCAGATCTCATCCACATATTTACAAGGATGGAGAATTTGTAAAACCATCTAAAATTTCTCTTTGGTCAGGACACCAATATTCTCAGCATCACTGGGGTTTGGCAATCGATATGAACTCTTGTATCGGTTGCTCTGCATGTTCTGTTGCTTGTCAGGTTGAAAACAACGTGGCAGTAGTAGGGAAGCAGGAAGTGTTGAACAGAAGAGAGATGGCTTGGATCAGGATTGACCGCTACTATTCTTCTGATGCTCCAGCTGATGACTTAAGCGCTATGGAAGTAGCCGCTAGCAATCCTGAGGTTACCTTCCAGCCGATGATGTGTCAGCAATGTAACAATGCTCCTTGTGAGACTGTTTGTCCTGTAGCTGCAACGACCCACTCTTCTGAGGGGCTTAACCAAATGACTTACAACAGATGTATTGGTACAAGATATTGTGCAAACAACTGTCCGTATAAAGTTCGTCGATTCAACTGGTTCAAATACCATGATAACAAAGACTTCGCTGGAGTCAATGTAGCTCAAAACGATGATTTGGGTAAAATGGTCTTGAATCCAGACGTAACAGTTCGTGCTCGTGGTGTGATGGAAAAATGCTCCATGTGTGTGCAGAGAATCCAAGCGGGTAAGCTAGAAGCTAAGCGTGAGAAGCGTAAAGTGAAAGATGGTGACATCAATGTAGCTTGTGCTGTAGCTTGTCCTACTGATGCTTTGGTATTCGGAGACATGAATGATTCGAATTCTAAGGTTTCCCAACTTCTTAAAATCAAGGAGAACACTACTTCAGCATTGAAAGAAGTGAATGAGGAGAGAGCATACCATGTATTGGAAGAGATCAACGTGAGTCCAAACGTTTGGTACTTTACCAAAATCAGAAATAAAGACTTAAACGAAGCGTAATCAAAATTTTATAAACTATGCAGGTTACTTCATCCGTACGCGAGCCGTTAGTTACCGGGGGTAAAACCTACCATGATGTGACACATGATGTGTCACGGCATGTAGAGGCAAAACCAAATATCAGATGGTTTCTAGCTTTCCTTACGTCTGCCGGTGTTTTGGCTTTAGGATCCATTGCTGTGATTGCCACCGTTTGGGAAGGCATCGGTATGTGGGGTCTTAACAAAACTGTAGGCTGGGCTTGGGATATCACCAACTTCGTTTGGTGGGTTGGTATTGGTCACGCTGGTACACTTATTTCAGCAGTATTGTTACTTTTCAGACAGAAGTGGAGAACATCCATCAACCGTGCTGCAGAAGCAATGACTATTTTCGCTGTAATTTGTGCGGCTATGTTCCCGGTTCTTCACATGGGTCGTCCATGGTTAGGAGCCTATTGGGCACTTCCGCTTCCAAACGTTTTTGGATCACTTTGGGTAAACTTTAACTCCCCGTTACTTTGGGATGTGTTTGCGATATCAACTTACTTCTCTGTATCACTTGTATTCTGGTACATTGGTTTGATTCCTGATTTCGCTACCATTCGAGATAGAGCCACAGGATTAAGAAAGATTATTTACGGAGCACTTTCATTCGGTTGGGATGGTGCTGCAAAATCATGGAGCAGATATGAATCAGTTTCCTTGATCCTTGCTGGTTTGGCTACTCCACTTGTACTTTCTGTACACACGATTGTATCCTTTGACTTTGCAACTTCAGTAATACCAGGATGGCACACGACTATCTTCCCTCCATACTTTGTGGCAGGTGCGATTTTCTCTGGTTTCGCCATGGTATTGACGCTGATGATAGTTACGCGTAAAGTCTATAAACTGGAAGATTACATCACAATGGGACACATCGAGTTGATGAACATTGTAATTATCATCACAGGTTCAATCGTAGGTATTGCTTACATCACAGAGTTCTTCATCGCTTGGTACTCAGGAGTAGAAGCAGAGCAGTATGCTTTCATCA
The DNA here is from genome assembly GCF_900116615.1 of Algoriphagus locisalis. GTDB lineage: Bacteria > Bacteroidota > Bacteroidia > Cytophagales > Cyclobacteriaceae > Algoriphagus > Algoriphagus locisalis. The sequence continues at coordinate 79,237 of NZ_FPBF01000002.1, read as the reverse complement.
ACCGTGCTACCGGTCCGTATTGGTGGGCATACTGGTCAATGATGACTTGTAACGTAATCTCTCCACAGCTTTTCTGGTTTAAGAAAATCCGTACTTCTATCGTAGCAACGTTCGCGTTGTCTATCGTAGTAAACATCGGGATGTGGTTTGAAAGATTTGTAATCATCGTAACCTCCCTACACCGAGATTATCTTCCATCTTCATGGGCGATGTTTTACCCAACTTGGGCTGATGTGGGAGTTTACCTATTCACGTTTGGTTTGTTCTTCACCCTGTTCTTCTTGTTTGCCAAATTCTTCCCGGTAATCAACATGGCAGAAGTGAAATCTGTATTGAAGTCTTCATCTGATAAAGTGCATAAATAATCATGGAAAGAGATACACATTTTGTTACTGGAGTTTATGAAGACGAAGATGTATTGCTTCAGGCAATCACGCAAGTAAGGTCGTCAGGTATTAAAATCCATGAGGTCTATTCACCATACCCTGTACACGGGATAGATGATTACCTAGGATATAAAAGAAGTAAGTTGCCTATAGCAGCTTTCTTATTCGGATTGCTAGGAACTACCTTGGCGTTGACGATGCAGTTTTACATGATGAAGTTTGATTGGCCAATGATCATTGGTGGTAAGGATTACGGAGCTTTCCCTGATTTTATTCCTGTGACTTTTGAGTTGACTGTCTTGTTGGCATCATTCGGAATGGTAGGTGTATTCATGGTGAGCACAAACTTGAAGCCTTGGGCACAGCCTAGAATCTTCGATTTGAGAATCACTGATGATAAGCACGTCATGGCAATCGACATAGCAAATAATTCGGCTATGGAACTGGCTAAGATTGAAGAGATATTGAAATCTTCTGGAGCATCAGAGGTTAATAAAAAAAGTTTTGAATAGTAAATCTGGAAAAATGAAGATTGCTAAGACACTAAGTATTTTAGGGATTGCAGTAGCAGGGATTGCCCTTGCAGGCTGTAGAGCCGGAGGCGAAAATCAAGGCCTGGAATATGCCCCTCAGATGTACCACTCGGTAGCCTATGAACCTTTGACGCAGATCACAGATTCTGAGACTAAGGGAGATTTGATTTCTACCCGCGAAGATGGAAAAGGAGAATATTTCAACAGTAACATAAACAATCCTCACAACATGAACATGCGTGAGCCAGTTGCGAATACTGTTCCTAGAAATAAGGAGGGCTACTTGCCTTATCGTTATAAAGCTTTTGAAATAGAAGAAGCTGGAGCCAACATGAAGAACCCAATCGAATTAAATGATGAGGTTTTAGTAGATGGAAAAAGGCTATTTGGACTTTATTGTACTCCATGTCATGGTGCCGGAGGGGAAGGCGATGGTAAAGTAGGTGCAATTATCGGTGGTGTAGCCAACCTTAAAGGTGGTGCTTATGTAGGACTTTCTGAAGGTCATATTTACCATGTTATTACTAAAGGAAAAGGTAGAATGGGAGCTCACGCTTCTCAGATTACACCTGAAAACAGATGGAAAATTGTTCACTACGTGAAGCAAGAACTCCAAGGAGGTCAGAATGCTGATAATGCAGTTGCATCGACGGAAGTCGTAGCAGAGGAAGTAGCTGACCAAGATGTATCACAAGTAGAAACTCCAGCTAATTAATTATGGCTCATCACGTACAACACTATAATCTGGATCAAAAATTTGATTTCACGGCAGCTACCAAAAAGATCGTATTTACGGTTTTGGGAATCGGAGCAGCACTACTTATCATCGGTGTCTTAATGGCAATCTTTGGTGGTGGTCACCACGAAGCAGCAGAAGCAGAAGGACATGCATTTCATTGGTACGAGCGTCTTTATGCCAACTTGTGGATCAATAATGTTTACTTCACTGGTATAGCTATAATAGGCGTATTCTTCTTTGCTATTCAATATGCAGCTCAGGCCGGATGGTCCACGGCTATCATCAGAGTTATGCTTTCTTTGGGTAATTGGTTGCCAATTGCAGGGGTATTGATGATCGTAACGTTCTTTGTCGCAAATCATGATTTGTTTCACTGGACTCACGCTTATTTATTCGATAAATCTTCTCCAGAATACGATAGCATTATTGATGGAAAAGGAGCTTTCTTCTACTGGCCAATGGCAAAAGGAACCTTCCCTGTTTTCTACATCTTTAGAATGGTTTTGTTCTTTGGATTCTGGGTTTTCTTTTTCAAGAAGTTCCAACAGTTTACTTACAATGAAGATATTATTGGAGGCACCTCTTCTTGGTACAAAATCAGAAGCTGGTCTGCATTCTTCTTAATTTTCTTTGCAGTTTCTTCTTCTATCTCAGCTTGGGATTGGGTGATGTCCATTGACACACACTGGTTTTCCACCTTGTTTGGATGGTATGTTTTCTCCTCTTGGTTTGTAGCTGGTCTATCCACGATTACATTGATTGTTATCTTTTTGAAGAGCCAAGGCTTGCTGGAGATGGTCAATGAAAACCACGTGCATGACTTAGGTAAGTTCATCTTTGGTTTCACAATCTTCTGGACATACTTATGGTTTTCTCAGTTCTTGTTGATCTATTATGCCAACATTCCTGAAGAGACTGTTTACTTTATCGAAAGATTGTCCAGCGATATTTATGGCCCGTTCATATTTGTCAATCTAGGGCTAAACTTTGTGCTTCCTTTCTTGTTATTAATGACAAGAGATTCTAAAAGACATGGAGTATTCTTGAAATTAGTTTGTGCTTTGATAATCGCTGGACACTGGGTTGATTTCTTCCTAATGGTTCAGCCGGGTACACTAGGGCATAATGGTGGCGTAGGATTTATGGAAGTAGGAATGTTCTTGGTTTATGGTGCAGCCTTTACATTTGTAGTCCTTTCTGGATTAGCAAAAGGTAATTTGGTTCCTAAAAACCATCCAATGCTTGAAGAAAGCTATAATCATCACATTTAATAACAGCCGAAATAACTAAGGTATGTACGGATTTCTGATTGGAGTAGGGGTTCTTTTGATATTGTCCATAATATGGATGGTCTATAGAATCCAAACGTTAGTCTCTGTTGTAAAAGGATCTGATAAGAAGATCGCTTCAGGGAGTAATAAGATTAATGCAATTTTATTCATCGTTTTCCTGGTAGCAGGAGGAGCATTAATGTTCTGGTATTCTATCAAAGAATTTGATAACTATCAATTGCCAATTGCCTCAGAGCATGGTGTGATTACTGATTCACTTTTCTGGTGGTCAATGGCCATCACTGGTATTGTATTCCTCATTACTCATGTGTTGCTATTCATTTTTCCATACAAGTATCAGTATAGCGAGAAGAGAAAAGCATCTTTCTATCCAGATAACAACAAGCTTGAAATTATCTGGACAATCGTTCCGGCTATTGTTCTGGCAGGTTTGGTTATTTCTGGTTGGGTAGCTTGGTCGGATATCACCGCTCCGGCTCCTGAGAATGCTCATACTGTAGAGATCATGGGTTATCAATTTGCGTGGGAAGTACGATACCCAGGTAAAGACCAGGTGCTCGGAGATTACGATTACCGTTTGATCACTGCAACAAATTCCCACGGTATTGACTTTACTGATAAAAACTCCATCGATGACTTTTCGTCACCAGTGGTGGTAATTCCTAAAGGTGAGCCAGTGCTATTCAAAATCAGAGCAAGAGATGTGCTTCACTCCGTATTTGCACCGCACATGAGATTAAAAATGGATGCAGTGCCAGGTATGCCTACTAGATTCTGGTTTGTCCCTACTAAAACTACTGCTGAAATGCGTGAGGAAACAGGGAATCCAGATTTCGAATATGAGATCGCCTGTACTGAGATCTGTGGAAAGGGACACTTTTCTATGAAAAAGATAATTCAGGTAGTGGAACCTGCTGAGTACCAGAAGTGGTTTGCGGAGCAAAAATCTTTTATCCAGAATAATCCAGCACTAGCAGCGGATCTTCCGGCAGAGACTAAAGAGCTTGCAGAAATTCAATTAAGCGAAAAGTAACAAACAAAATTATAGATTATGTCAACAGCATCTGTCGCAAATCATGACGCAGCGCACGATCATCACGATCATGAGCACCATGATAATTTTGTAACCAAATATATATTCTCCCAGGATCACAAAATGATCGCAAAACAATACTTGGTTACTGGTATGTTTTGGGCTCTTATTGGGGGATTTCTTTCAATCTTATTCAGACTACAATTAGGCTTTCCAGAAATGGATATGTCTTTCCTTCGCCCCCTTTTAGGTGGATGGATAGATGAAGCGGGGAAATTGGACCCTACTTTCTATTTGGCACTGGTCACCATGCACGGAACCATCATGGTCTTCTTTGTATTGACAGCGGGCTTAAGTGGTACATTCTCCAACTTCTTGATTCCATTGCAAATTGGAGCAAGAGATATGGCATCCGGATTTATGAATATGCTCTCTTACTGGTTGTTTTTCTTATCCGGTGTGATCATGTTTATATCTCTGTTCCTTAAAACAGGTCCTGCAGCTGGGGGCTGGGTGGTTTATCCTCCTCTTTCTGCTCTGGAGCAAGCTATTCCAGGCTCTGGATTGGGAATGACTTTATGGTTGGTAGCGATGACGTTCTTTATCGCATCTTCTCTAATGGGTGGTATCAACTACATTACCACAGTAATTAACCTGAGAACAAAAGGGATGTCTTTTTCTAAGCTTCCTCTGACTATCTGGGCTTTCTTCTTGACAGCTGTGATCGGTCTTTTGTCTTTCCCAGTGTTATTTGCAGCTGCCTTGTTACTTGTATTTGATAGAAGCTTTGGTACATCATTCTACCTTTCTGATATCTATATAGGTGGTGAAGCACTACCAAACACAGGCGGTAGCCCAGTATTGTACCAGCACTTGTTCTGGTTCTTAGGTCACCCTGAAGTTTACATTGTATTACTTCCAGCTTTGGGTATTACCTCAGAAGTAATTGCTACAAACTCTAGAAAACCAATCTTTGGATACAAGGCGATGATTATTTCCTTGCTTGGTATCACAGTTCTTTCCTTTGTGGTTTGGGCTCACCACATGTTCGTATCTGGTATGAATCCGTTCTTAGGATCTATCTTCATGTTCTTGACTTTGATCATTGCGGTGCCTTCTGCGGTAAAAGTATTCAACTACCTTACCACGCTTTGGAGAGGTAATTTGATCTTTACCCCGGCGATGTTGTTCTCAATAGGGCTTGTGTCTTTCTTTATCTCAGGTGGTTTGACAGGTATTTTCCTTGGAAACTCAGCGATTGACATTCAATTACACGATACTTATTTCGTAGTGGCTCACTTCCACTTAGTGATGGGTTCTGCTTCCTTCTTCGGGATGATAGCAGGGGTTTATCATTGGTTCCCTAAAATGTTTGGAAGAATGATGGATGCCAAATTAGGCTATGTCCACTTCTGGTTGACTTTCGTTGGTGTTTATATGGTATTCTTCCCTATGCACTACATCGGTATTGCTGGCTTCCCTAGAAGATACTACAGCTGGACAAACTTTGAGTTTGCTAACATGTACACTGACTTGAATATGTTCGTTTCGGTTGCAGCTATCATTACTTTCTCTGCTCAGTTTATCTTCTTGTTCAACTTCTTCTACTCTATGTACAAAGGTAGAAAAGCAACTGAGAATCCATGGAGATCAAATACTCTGGAGTGGACTACTCCAATTGAGCCAGGACATGGAAACTGGCCAGGTGAAATCCCTGCAGTGTACAGATGGCCATATGATTACTCTAAGCCAGGTGCTGAAGAGGATTTCATTCCTCAGACAGTTCCGCTTTCTGCTACTCCGGAGTCCAATCTTCCTCATGAGCAGGAATTGGTAAAAGTAGAGCTGGAGATTATGAAAGAAGAGGAGGAAGTACTGGTTTCTAATGAAACAAGCCACTCATAAATCTATAAGCAGCTTTCGCCGGGTAAGTCTAATCACGGTGATAGCTGTTTATTTACTGATTCTAATTGGAGGCATAGTCAGGAGTACCGGTTCTGGAATGGGTTGTCCCGATTGGCCAAAATGCTTTGGAAGTGTGATTCCTCCAACAAGCGTAGAACAATTGCCTTCAAATTATCAGGAGATTTATCTCAATAAAAGATTAGCCAAGAACGAAAGGTTCGTGGCAACACTTGAAAAATTAGGATTCTCAGAAAAGGCAGAAGAAATAGCTAATGACAAATCCATTCTTGTAGAAGAGGAATTTAATGCGGTTAAAACCTGGATTGAATACCTGAACCGATTGGCAGGAGTAATGATTGGTTTGATGATTATTCTTACTGTGTGGAAATCATTTCCACTTGGAAAGCTTGATCGTATGATTCCGATCTTGTCTATGGCTAGTCTAGTGCTAGTTGTCTTCATCGGTTGGATTGGTTCAATAGTGGTTTCTACTAACTTGCTTCATTGGATGATTACCTTTCATATGATGTTAGCCTTGTTACTAGTCTCTTTGCTGATCTACACTTATCATAGATCTGGGAAGTTGATTCAGTCCAAAGGAGTAAAAATGGATGTTCCGCGAAGGATTGAGCTTATATTATTGATAGGAACTATCTTGATGTTTGTTCAGATTGTTCTTGGCACTCAGGTTCGGGAGCAAATAGATATAATTTCAGCTTCACTTGGCGATATGCTTCGGAATGAATGGATTGGTAGAATAGGATTCGAATTTCTTATTCATCGATCTTTCTCGCTTGTTCTGCTTGGAATCCATTTGCTGTATTTCTTTTGGGCATTCAAATATACCCTTAGAAAGTCTCAAGTAAATCTTTGGTCTCAGGTCTTGATGATTCTGATTATTCTGGAAATAGCTACAGGAATGGCAATGGCATACTTTGGTATTCCTGCTTTTCTTCAGCCTATCCATCTCTTATTAGGTTCTCTCATCATCGGTGTGCAAGTCATCTTGCTTCTCGAAATCAGAGAAAACATTCAGTTTCGATTAAATACAAATTGATCATGAGGACAGTTGAAGTAACTGACCATTTTAGTACCCAGGTTATAAGTAAATTCAAAGCCTACGCTGAGCTAATTAAATTAAGGCTTTCAGCCTTGGTTACTTTCTCAGCAGTATTTGGTTACATACTTGGTGATCGTGGGGTTAGTTTTGGTTGGTCTGGCTTTTTGGGGCTCGCACTTGGCGGGTTTTTGATTAGTGGAGCTTCCTGTGCTGCAAATGAAATCCTAGAGCGGGATTTGGATAAGCTGATGAAGCGTACCCAAAACCGTCCTCTTCCATTAAAACTTATTTCTCTTCAAGAAGCACTTTGGGTCACTTCCATTGTAGCTGTGATTGGAGTGGCCTTACTTTGGATATTCACCAATCCACTCACTACTTGGCTAGGTATCTTAAGTATGGTGCTATATGTGTTTGCCTATACTCCTTTAAAAAGAGTTGGGCCTATCGCAGTTTTTGTAGGAGCTATTCCTGGCGCCTTACCTCCTTTGCTAGGTTGGACTGCCGCTACAGGTTCTATTACCCATGAGGCATTGATTATTTTTGGAATTCAGTTTATCTGGCAATTCCCGCATTTCTGGGCGATTGCATGGGTGGGCGATGAGGATTATAAAGCTGCTGGATTTAAGTTGTTACCTAGCGGTGGTGGAAAAGATCTGAATACAGCGATTCAGATTATGATTTACACCTTATTCCTACTTCCACTTGGCTTACTACCTAGCTATTTTGGATTAACTGGTATGACCTCAGGAGTTATCGCAACCTTATGCGGAGTTTTATTCCTTGCTCAGACATTCTCCCTGATGCAAGATCGCTCACGTAAATCTGCGCTACGCATCATGTTTGGCTCTTTCCTTTACTTGCCAATCGTACAGATTGCTTACTTATTAGATAAACTACCGTAACGATGGAAAAGGATCTCAAATATGTCGATCTAGTAGATCAGCCGATCGCTATGCATCCTAAGAAATTTGCTTTGTGGCTTTTCTTAGTGACTATAGTGATGATTTTTGCAGCACTCACTAGTGCCTATATTGTGAGACAGTCGGAAGGAAATTGGTTGGAATATGATCTGCCTTCAATTTTCTGGTACACTTCAGGAATTGTGATTATAAGTAGTTTATTCCTACAGTATGGCTATTATTCTGCTAAAAAGGACAATATGGCTGGGCTTAGAACAGGACTAGGATTGGCAGTTTTATTCGGTATAGCTTTTCTAGTTGGTCAGTGGTACAGTTGGGTGGCGCTGGTTGATGAAAATGTGTTTTTTGTCGGCAATCCATCGGGTTCATTTCTTTACGTTTTCACGGGATTGCATGCTGTTCACTTAATCAGCGGTGTGATATTTCTGATTATTGTATTAATTTCGACCTATAAATATGAAGTGCATTCCAAGTCCATGGATACACTTGAAATGGCTACCACTTTCTGGCATTTTCTAGCTGCATTGTGGTTGTATCTATTTATGTTTTTGCTTTTGAATCATTAAAATAAACCAAGTACAAATCAATATCTTATGTCTGCGCATTCTACTGCTATAGGAGTAAGCCCGAAAAGAGGCGTCTGGGGAGGTGGTAACGAACCTCTCAAAGCCAGTTATGGAAAACTCATGATGTGGTTCTTCCTTCTTTCGGATATCTTTACTTTTGCCGCTTTTTTGATTACTTACCTAGCTATTCGTGTTAGTTATCCTGCCTATGCCGGACCAGCAACTGAATTTGTAGGCTCGAATGAGTACTGGCCAATACCTGAATTAGTTTTCGACGCTATCCCTTTTGTGCATGGAGTTCATGCGCCATTGGTGTTCGTAGGTTTGATGACGTTCATTTTGATTGCAAGTTCCGTAACAATGGTATTAGCTGTGGAAGCTGGCCATAGAAATGACAGGAATGATGTAGTGAAATGGATGCTTTGGACGTTGGTTGGTGGTATAACTTTCTTGGGCTGTCAAGCTTGGGAGTGGAGTCACTTTATCCATGGATCCGATACAGGCGTAGTTTTGACATATATCAATGATCTGGGTAGAAATGTAACTGAAACTGTATTTGGTGCAAATCTCCTAGTAAATGAATATGGACCTGCTTCTTTTGCAAACCTATTCTTCTTCATCACAGGGTTCCACGGTTTCCACGTTACTATAGGTGTTATTCTATTATTCTTATGTTTCTATCAAGCTGCAGTTGGTGTTTACGATAGAAGAGGTCATTATGAGATGGTAGAGAAGATTGGATTGTACTGGCACTTTGTAGATCTTGTATGGGTCTTTGTATTTACTTTATTCTACCTGATCTAAGCTATAACTATTAGAATTATGGATATTCAAGAAAATAAATCAACACTTAATGTTGTCCCTAGAGATAGGGAGAAGATAAAAAAGATTGGCAAGACGGCCTTGATTCTTGCGCTTATTACCGCAGCAGAATTTTTAATGGCTTTCACTATGCCAAGAGGAATAATACTTTATGTATTGTTTATGGCTTTGACCATCTGGAAAGCGAAATATATCATCATGCAATTCATGCACCTGGGTGATGAGGTAAAGCCTTTGATCTATTCTATTCTGGTTCCTATCGCATTTCTCTTCTGGCTGATAATAGTTCTTATCAAAGAAGGTTCGGATATATTCAACATGCGTTGGTTCTAATCAGAGTTTCAAAATAAATTCAAAAAAGAAGGTTGAAGTGAAGAACTTTAACCTTCTTTTTTGTTAAACCACTAGTATGAGAAGTTTGAGATTATTACAAGGGCTAGTGCTGGTATGCATACTCTTGGTGCCTATATTGATTTTCCTGTTTCTTAAAGGATTTGGAAATAACACCTATGATATTCCTGTCTATTTTGAAAAAGGAGTGGATAATCCATTCAAAGAATGTCCGGTAGCAGATACCACTCAGCATTATATCCCTGAGTTTTCTTTTACTAATCAAGAAGGTAAGACAGTAGGTAGGTCAGATATGGAAGGAATGATTACAATAGTCGATTTTTTCTTTACTTCTTGCCCTAGTATCTGTCCGAAGATGTCTGCTGAGATGGAGCGTGTCAATGATATGTTTAGGGATGAGGATAAGGTAAGGATCATGTCAATCAGCATAGATCCGACTTATGATACGCCTGAGATCTTGAAAGAATATGCATCCGAACATAATGCAGTTGCGGGTAAATGGGATTTTCTTACGGGCGGAGTGCAAGAAACATACGATCTTGCCAAATGTGGTTTTATTATCCCCACTGTTGACGGGATGGGAGTTCCGGATGACTTTGTGCATAGTGATAAGTTTATGCTTATCGACGAGCAGGGAAGGATCCGAGGGTATTATAGCGGTACTTCCAGAGAAGATGTTGATTTGTTAATGTTAGAGACTAAAGTGTTATTACATGCAAGCGAAACAGAATAATTTGCCAAAAAATGAGGCAAAGGTAAAAGGTTGGCTGATAGGGATCTCTGTACTTATTCCGGTAGTTGTGGCGGTGCTTATATTTATGCCGTCTAAAATTGATTTGGGAGCTGAGTGGGTTTACTTTCTTCCACATCTGAATGCAGTTATAAATTCTGCTGCAACCTTAGCCTTGATTGCAGGATTAGTATTTATCAAGCAAGGAAATATTGCTTTTCATCGAGCTTTTATGACAGTAGCGTTTGGATTGGGAGCAATTTTTCTAGTATCCTACGTAGTTTACCATGCTGCGGCAGAAAGCACATCCTTTGGTGGAGAGGGCGCAATTCGTAGCATTTATTATTTCCTGTTGATTACTCATATCATCTTGGCAGCAGTAGCGCTTTTCCCAATTTTGTTTGCATACTATTATGGATACACGGAGCAGTATGCCAAGCATAGAAAAGTTGTTAAATTTGCCTATCCGATCTGGCTTTATGTGACAGTCACTGGTGTGATTGTTTACTTTATGATCAGTCCTTATTATCTACATTAAAAACCTGCGTTCTTATTCATTCGTAGGAAAAAGTATGCAAAAAGCTCTAAAAATAGGATTTCTTTCAATTATAGGATTACTGCTGCACACTGCAAGCTTTGCACAATGTGCCATGTGCCGTGCATCAGTAGAAAATAATGTAAGCAATGGAGATACCAGCGTGGCTGCTGGATTGAATCTTGGAATCATGTACCTATTTGTCATGCCCTACCTAATGGCGATGGTGATTGGGTACTTTTGGTATAAAAATGCCAAGAAAAGAAAAGCTAAAATTGCCATGCACTAAACGAATAGAAGAGCAAAGTTTGATCAAGGACTTTGCTTTTTTATTTTTATAGATATCCGCTTTACTATCGTTTAAAAGCCAAAAGCATTATAGAATTTGGTTAACTCTAAGACTTAGGACGCTTCGGTCACCCGTCTTCGGTCTTCTGACCGGATGGGCAAAGAATTTTGGTTAATGGCAAGATTGCGGATAATCATATTTATTTTACATCTAAATGAAGCATGATTCCCGCCGCCTGATCATCTTGATCAGTATTTTCTCTCTTCTTGCAGTGTTGGTTTTGAATTTCTTTTTCTTTCAGAAAAGTGATCAGGATACGTATTTGCAAGCATTACAGAATAGAGTTCAGGCTGTAGATAAGGAATTTGATGAGGATTTTATCCAGATCCTTATGGATGTGAGACCAGATGATACGTTAAGCTTTGGCCAAATCAGTATTCCCGCCCACAGACATCCGTTTTTCATTTTAAGTCCTGAAAAAGAGCTTTTATACTGGTCAGACTTTACGCTGACGCTGGATTTTGCTGAAGTAGATCTCACCAAGGAATACCAGCTGCTAGAGGATCCATATGGCACGCTTTTGTTGAAGGTAAGGAATGTCAAAAGGAACGGAGCCGACTATGTCATGCTTCACGTGCTTCGTTTGATTTGGCCTGGGAATATTGAGAATAATTACCTAATAACTGGGCCGAATCCTGAGATTTTTGGAAATGGGAGATTCGAGCTGTTTGCCAATCCTGAAGAAGGAGAATTGGCTGTTAAGAATCCAGCTGGGATTCCGCTTTTTGGAATCAACTTTCTGTTTGGATATAGTCCAGCTGGTCGAGTTGTAAATCCTGCAATCCTGATTTTCTTCACTTCGGTTTTCTTACTTTATTTTCTATTGAGCTCTGACTTTGTGCTGAGCAAATGGAAATCAGGAAGAAGATGGCAAGCTATAAGCTATGCAATTTTTGTCTTAGGGGCATTTAGGTTTATGATGTTACTTCTCGATTTCCCAAGTAACTATCTGAATTTATCCTTATTTGATTCAGCCAATTATGCTTCTTCTTGGTTTAACCCTAGTCTTGGAGATTTATTGATCAACACGCTTTGTGGAGTATTGATTTTGGCCATGGTAATCTATCAGCTTGCTTCGAAGGTAATGCATGAGAAGATTAAGGTCTTAAAGTCCCACAATGAGTTTCTGGTCTTCTTCTTTTTTTCCTTCCTGGTCAGCTCAATCGGGATGTATTTGGTTTGGTCACTCCCGAGGGATTTGATGATCAACTCGCAGTGGGCCTTGGATATTAGCTCTATACCTTCATTTGATTGGTTCAAAGGCATAAGTTTCTTCATGCTTTTCCTTTGGGGAGCGGTATATGTGTTGCTTTCACTTACGATGTTTAGTTTGCTTCTTGAGATCAATAAACTCAAAAAAACGTATTACAAATGGATTGCAATTATCGGCCTTCCCCTTGCCGCAGTGATATTTTTCTTTTCCCTTTGGGGTGGGATTGTGTGGCTAATCCATTTGATTTTCTTAGTTATTATTATTCGACTTGAATTATTCAAAAATGCCTTTAAGCTCGGTCTTGACACATTCCTTACCTTTTTCTTCGCTTGTCTAGTCACAGCAATAATCTCTGGTGTAAGTACTTTTCAGACCGAGAAAAGTGAATTGATTCAATCTAAAACCCGCTTTGCAAATCAAAACCTCATTGAAAATGATGTGATGACTGAGTTTTTCTTGGGGGAAATATTCACTCGAATCAAAAGTGACCTATTCATCCAAAATAGAATAGCAGATCCACTTTTCTCAAAAGACCCTATTGAAACCAAAATCAGGAGAATTTACCTGGATAATTACTTCGATCAGTTTGAAGTGCAAGTCCGAATTTTTTCCTCCTCAGGTCAGCAAATCTTGGGTTCTTCCAACTCAGAAAATCTCAAGGATATACAGCTTGAATATATTAAAAGTGATTACGCCACAAGTGTTAAGGACCTGTACTTTATCCGCGGTAATGAATCCAATAATGGGAATCGCTTTATTGCCTTCATACCAATGAGCAAAGAAGGTTCCTCGCTCGGCACCGTTTTTCTGGAGCTTCGGCAGCTACGAGTTCAGCCGACCAGTGTCTATCCAAAGTTGTTGTTGGATAAAAAATATAACGACAAGCTTGATCCTGTACTTTATGATTATGCCATTTTCAAGGAGGAAGAGTTCATCAGGAATTCTGGATCATTCAATTACCTGAACAATGGGTTTAAGCGGGTATTGAGTCGAAAAGCATTATTGACAGAAGGCGTTCATCAGAATGGTTACCATCATTTTGGGATTAGAAATGGAGATGAACTGATTATTGTTTCTTCCGAGAATATTTCTGTTTCTCACTTCTTCGGGAATATTTCCTTGTTCTTTGTGCTTTTCGTGATCATGACTTTCCTGTCTATTTTGATCAATACGCTGATCACAGGAGTGAAGAATTTTGAATTCAACTATTCCACCAAACTGCAGCTATACCTTAATTTCGCATTCTTTTTCCCGATAATCATTATTAGTATTATCACGATAGGACTTTTGGCAAATAGCTATCGTGACGATCTTGATCGGCAGTATATCCAAAAAGCAGCATTGATCAGAGGTAATCTTGGAAGCTTCCTGAATAATCAGAGTCTGGATAGCGTGGATAGCGACCAGCTGAATGAAGAGGTAAATGAATTGGCAAATACCATTGCGAGTGATATTCATATTTATAATGTCGAGGGAAAACTGGAATCTACCAATCGCCCTAACATCTTTGACAAGAAGATTTTAGCACCATTAATTAATCCAAAAGCACTTTCTGAGATTGAGGAAATGGGTCAAAGTCAGTATTTGGCTGATGAGCAAATCGGGAAACTGAGATACAAAGCAGTTTATTTGTCTATTCCAGCTACTGCCAGCCAGGGCAATTTAGGGGTTTTGGCTGTTCCGTTTTTTGAATCGGAAGAAGAATTGAATACACTGATTGCAGATGTGCTGAGCAATATTTTCAATGCCTTTGTGGTGATTTTCATCTTGTTTTTATTTGTCTCTTACTTTGTCTCAACCAACCTTACTTTTCCTTTTAAACTGCTCACGCAAAAGCTAAAAGCGACGAATTTGGAAGACAATGAGCCTATGTATTGGGGTTCTAAGGATGAAATTGGCTTGTTGGTAAATGAGTATAACAACATGCTTTTCAAGTTGGAAAACTCTAAGAAAGTACTTGCTTCCACGGAGAAGGAGTCTGCCTGGCGGGAGATGGCTAAGCAAGTTGCCCACGAAATTAAGAACCCGCTTACACCGATGAAGCTTACTTTACAGCATTTGATCAGGTTGCAGGATGCTGGAAGATTGGATGATGCGGAAAAGCTAAAGAGATCATTGGAGACCTTGATCCATCAGGTAGATGCGCTAAGCGGAATTGCTTCCTCTTTTTCCACATTTGCCAAAATGCCTTTGCCAAATAATGAGTTGATGAACTTCAAAGCTGTGCTAAATAAAGTGCTGGAGTTATTCAGCGGAGATCAGCAAGTGGAGTTGGTTTTTCAGGACGATTCATTTACAAATGACATTCCGATTTTAGGCGACGATAAACTTTTCGGACGAGTTATCTCAAATCTAATAATCAATGGAATTCAATCAGTGGATCCGGGAGTGAAACCAATAATCCGTATTTGGCTATGGATGACTGACCAGGCCGTTTTTCTGGAAATCACCGATAATGGAAAGGGCATCACTGACGAATTGAAGGATAAAATATTCATTCCTAATTTCTCAACTAAGTCCACTGGATCAGGCTTGGGGCTAGCTATCGCAAAAAGTGGTGTAGAAACGGCGGGAGGCAAGATATGGTTTGAAACTGAAGTGGGTAAAGGCACGACATTCTATCTCACCTTTCCATTGATGGGGTAATTCATCTTTTTAGTACCTTCAAATCAAAAGGCATTTCGGAGTGAGCATGCGTCATTGGCTACTTTTCTGGGTTTTAGTATTGGGCTTTTTTACTTCGGTAAAAGCTCAGGAAAAGTGCCGATGGGTACCCTCTGATGCATTTGAAAATGCCGCCATTGTTGATTCACTTTCTCTGTTGGAAGAAACGATCAGAATTACCGATAAGAGTGGGGGAGCCTATGAGTTCAAATATGATCTCAGTACCAATAAGCTCCAGATTATTTTTGAAAATGAAGCCAAGCCCGATTCAGTATTGCTTTGCTATCAGACTTTCTCGGTTCGATTTGATCAGCCTGTAGCGCGTCGCACCTTACTCACAGACTACGACTCCACCGCCCGGTTCAAGGACAACCGCATGGCCGAGTTGCCAGCTTTTGATTTTAGGGAAGAGCTTTTTCCTACCACCAACCTATACAAATCCGGAAGCTTGACCCGAGGGATTTCTTTCGGAAATACACAAAACGTATTTGTCAACTCTGCGCTCAATTTGCAGCTGGAAGGTGATATCTCAGATAATCTTAAAATCCGTGCAAGCATTACCGATCAAAATGTGCCTTTTCAACCTGAAGGAAATACGCAGCAAATCCAGGACTTTGATAATGTCTTGATTGAGCTGTATAACGATGATTTCAGCTTGGCTGCCGGGGATGTGGTTTTGCAGCAGAGGCAATCTGAGTTTCTTCGTTATTACAAAAATGTGCAGGGTTTACAGTTTACTTCCAATTACAAAATGAGTGAGAATTGGACTGCCAGTTCGCAGGCGTTTGCTTCCATAGCCAAAGGGAAATTTGCTTCGATTCAATTGCCGATTTTAGAAGGCGTACTCGGTCCGTATCGGGTTAGCGGCCCAAATAATGAGCGATTTGTAATCATCATGGCGAATTCAGAAAAGGTGTTTCTCGATGGAAAACAGCTTAGACGTGGTTTTAACGAGGATTATGTGATTGATTACAATCAGGCAGAAATCACTTTTACACCCAAAGTTCTGATCACTCAGTATTCCCGTGTACGGATTGATTTTGAGTATGCTGAGCGAAATTATTCCCGGTCTATCATTGGAGCGAATCATACCCAGACCAACGGAAAGGTGGATGTGTACCTGAATTATTATCAAGAAAAGGACAATCGGAATAGACCACTTTTCACAGAGTTTTCCCAACAGGAATTGGGCTTGCTGGCTTCCGTGGGAGATAGTGCCGAGCTTGCAAGAATACCACGAATTGACAGTGTTGCATTTGATCAGAATAGGATTTTGTATGAGAAAGTTACCGAATTTGATGATCTGGGAAATCCAATGGTTTATTACGAATATTCCAATGATCCTGAGTTGGCTCATTATGAATTGGGATTTTCCCAGGTGGGCGCTGGGTTGGGAGATTATCGACGTTCCAGTCAGTTGTCCAATGGGACAGTTTATGAGTACGTGCCAAGATTGAATGGTCAACCCCAAGGAGATTACTCTATTTTGTCTCAATTGCCTCTTCCGGATAGCAAGCGTATGGTGACAGCAGGAACTCGGATTAGGCTGAATGAACATGAAAAATTTTATACCGAATTGGCACTCTCTTCTCAAGATCAGAATCTCTTTTCTGAGCTCGACGACGATAACAACCAGGGACTGGGAATAAAGGTTGGTTTGCAAAGTGAAGGGAGGGAATCTTCACTTTTCAAAGGCTACATGATGAAAGGGCAGACCGAGTACGAATACAATTCCACCAATTTTAATTTCATTGATCGATTCAGATACATTGAGTTTGATCGGGATTGGGGACTCAGCCAGCAGGCTTTGGAAAGTGCGGCGTCAGAGCAGTTTTTCCGTGCAGGAATTGGTTTTGAAAAAGATGCGCTCAATCAATTCGACTATCTTTTTTACCTGAGAAATAGAGGAAATGTACTGAACGGGACTCAGCATTCCGCCAATTGGAATGTTCAGTTGGGCTCTAAAATCAGGCTTAGACAAGAGTTCTTTCGATTGAATTCTTCGCAGGACACATTGAAATCTGACTGGACTCGGTACCTCGGCGATGTGAGTTATAATTCCAAAATCATTGTTCCAGGTTACCAATTTTCTCTTGACCAGAATGCCTTGAGAAGCGCCGAAACTGACTCTGTTGTAAGTACTGCAATGAACTTCAAACAGCATTTGATTTATCTTCGGAGCAATGATTCCCTTAGCTATTCTTTCTTGGCAGATGCGGCGTGGCGGGAGGACAAAGCTCCATTTGCGGGTGAATTACAGAATGACACCAGAGCATTTACTTCCAACTTTACGTTCAGAAAACAATGGACTCAGCACAGTTTGAGCAGTACGTTTACTTATCGGGAAATTGACTATTTGCAGCGTGATCTGCAATCGGAGCTCAATGTGATGGGAAAGCTAGATTATCAAGGAAGCTTGGGTAAAAATCTAATTCGAAATGAAATTTCCTATGCCATAGGGAACGGGCGCGAGTTGCAGCGCGAATTTGTGTTTTTGCCAGCCCCTAATGGCGATGGTACGCATACTTGGCGGGATGATAATGGTGATGGTGTGCAGCAGCTGAACGAGTTTTATCTGGCAATCAATCCAGAGGAAAAGCAATACATTAAGATCTTTGTGCCTACAGACACCTACATTCAGGCTTACACCAGTATTCTAAATTATAGACTTCAGGCTAAATTCCCCGAAACATGGAAGGAGGCTGGAGGTCTAAGGTCTTTCCTGCATAAGTTTTCTAACACCACGAGTCTAAGTGTAGAGAAAAAGGTGACTTCTGACGACTTTGTGGATCGCATAAATCCTTTTGTAGGTGGGGTGAATAGGGAAGATGTTTTGTCTCTTAGGCAAGTGATCAGGTCTAGTTTTTTCTTTAATCGTGCTTCAGCAAGCTATGGATTTGATTTATCCTATTTCGATTCCCAGTTTAAGCAATTGCTTTCTGGAGGTTTTGAAGATCTGATTCAAAAAGATTGGAAATTGAATACTCGATATAATTTCAATGGGCAAACTACTTTGAGGATTATTGCAGGAACAGGCAATCGGCTTTCAGCTTCTGACTTTTTGGATAATCGAAATTACACCATCACGCAAAATCAGATTGGACCGGAATTTTCCTGGCAACCTACGCCGTATTTCAGGACTACAGCGACTTATTCTTTCACTGGAAAAGTCAATACTGCAAACGTTGAATTCAAGGAAAAAGCTCTATTGAATCAAGTAGGACTGGATCTTCGCTTTGCGAGAGCTGTGAAGACAACGGTGACAGGAAATCTAAAACTGATTCAGATCGATTACAATGGAGTTGCTAATTCGCCAGTTGGCTATGAAATGCTTCAGGCTTTGACTCCAGGCACAAATGTCACTTGGAATGTGAATTGGCTGCAGAAAATAGGTGAGGGACTTCAATTAAATCTGGTGTATGAAGGTAGAAATTCACAAGGGCTTGACCGAATAGTTCATGTGGGGAGAATGCAAGTTTCGGCACTGTTTTGATAAAAAAATGTACCTTTGCACAAGCTGGATAGTTGTCATACTAACTATTAAAACACTAACCAAATGAGTAAAAGCATCCTCGTCACCGGAGGCACCAAAGGAATAGGAAGAGCGATCATAGAACGATTTGCAAGTGAGGGTTTTGATATCTTTACCTGTGCGAGAAATACAGCTGATTTGAAGGCGCTTCAGGAGGAACTGCAGGCAAAATACAGAGATATCCAGGTGCTGGCCATACAGGCAGACCTTTCGAAAAAGTCAGATGTAACTCGCTTGATCAGTGAAGTCAAAGCGGTGGCGACCCCGGATGTTTTGGTAAATAATACCGGCGTTTTCTTACCGGGAGCTATTCATAACGAGCCTGAGGGAAATTTCGAGTTGATGATGGAGACGAATCTTTTCTCGGCTTATTATGTGACTCGGGGATTTGCAGAAGATATGATCGCGCGCAAGTCCGGACATATTTTCAGTCTGGGTTCTGTTGCAGGATTGACGGCCTACCCGAACGGAGGAAGCTATGCGGTGTCCAAATGGGCAATGCTCGGAATGACCAAATGCCTGCGGGAAGAATTGAAACCGCATCAAATTAAAGTGACTTCCATCCTTGCCGGCGCGACTTATACTGCGAGTTGGGAAGGAGTGGATTTGCCAGTAGAAAGATTCATGAAAGCAACCGATGTTGCCGAATCAGTTTGGGCCGCTTATAACCTTTCGCCCCAATCCGTTGTTGAAGAATTAGTAATCCGACCTCAATTAGGAGATATATAACCCACATGGAGCCAATTATCAAATCATTAGATCAGCTGTATTGCGATAGCTTGACGAGTTATTCCAGGAGAAAAACCATTCCGGTGAAAATCGGAGATGTGGTAATTGGAGGAGATAATCCAATCGTAGTACAATCGATGACCACAGTTGATACAATGGATACAGAAGGCTCTATCGAGCAAAGTATCCGCATGATTGAGGCTGGTTGCGAGTTGGTGAGAATCACCGCTCCAAGTATCAAAGAGGCAGAAAACCTTCGCCACATTAAGGACGGGCTTCGTCAAAGAGGATACAACACTCCGTTGGTTGCGGATATACACTTTACTCCCAATGCTGCAGAAGTAGCTGCAAGGATCGTTGAAAAAGTACGTGTGAATCCGGGGAATTATGCGGATAAAAAGAAATTTGAAGTAATAGAATATACTGATGCTACCTATCAGGAAGAGTTGGATCGTATCCGTGAGCGTTTTTTGCCTCTGGTGAAAATCTGTAAGGAGCACGGAACGGCAATGAGAATCGGTACTAACCACGGTTCTCTTTCTGATAGAATCATGAGTAGATATGGCGATACGCCGCTGGGAATGGTGGAGTCCGCCTTGGAGTTTTTGAGAATCTGCGAGGATGAGAATTACTTCGATATCGTAATATCGATGAAGTCATCCAATACGCAAGTGATGGTTCAAGCTTACCGCTTATTGGTGGAGAAATTGGATGAGGGAGGTTTCAAACCTTATCCTTTACACTTAGGTGTCACAGAAGCTGGAGAAGCAGAAGATGGCAGAATCAAATCTGCAGTGGGAATTGGGACGCTTTTAGAAGATGGATTGGGAGATACAGTTCGTGTTTCGCTTACTGAAGATCCTGAGTTTGAAGCGCCAGTTGCTAAGGCATTAATTGATCGCTATGCTCACAGAGAAGGACATGCTGAGATAAAGACAATTGAAAACTACCCTGTAAATCCATGCGAGCATTTCAAACGTCACAGTGCTGAGATTTACAACTTTGGGGGTCATAATGTACCTCGAGTAATCACGGATATTTCCAAGATTGATAAGATCACCGAAAAAGAGATGAAGTCAGTAGGTCATTTCTATTTGCCAGAACTGGACAAGTGGAAAATGAATGATCAGGGTTGTGACTTCGTTTATTCTGGTGCGAATCCAATTCCTTTTATGCTGCCAAACGGCATGAAGGAAATCCAGGATGTGGCGATTTGGACTGTAGGTTCTGACCAGCAAAATAAATTCCCACTCTTCGATTTGATGAGTTTCTCAACCGCTGAGAAATTCCATTCAGAATTGAATTTCCTTGAAGTTTTTGACACAGAAATTGCTGAAGCAATCGTGTTGGCTGAGCAAAGAAAAAATACTGTTTTGATCCTGAAAACAGAGAATAAACATGCAATGCCTGCTTTGAGAAGAGCCATTGTAAGTTTGCTTGAAGCCAAGTCGGAGATTCCTGTGATTGTGAAAGTAAGCTATCCAGATCAGTCACAGGATGAAACCATGCTTTATGCCGCAACTGACGTAGGAGGTTTGTTGATAGATGGCTTAGGCGATGGAATCTTTATTTCCTTAGAAAAGGAGAAAGCACATTCACGTGAGGAAGTTTTAGCTCAAATCAAACTTCATAATTCTGTAGGATTTGGGGTTTTGCAAGCTGCAAGGACTCGAATGTCCAAGACAGAATATATTTCATGCCCTTCTTGTGGTAGAACCTTATTTGACCTACAAGAGACAACAGCTATGATCCGTAAGCGAACGGATCACCTCAAAGGCGTCAAGATCGGAATCATGGGTTGTATCGTGAATGGTCCAGGAGAAATGGCTGATGCGGATTACGGGTATGTAGGTTCTGGAAAAGGGAAAATCACACTTTACAAAGGAAAAGAGGTGATGAAGCGTTCTGTGCCTTCCGAAAAAGCTGTGGACAAATTGATAGAAATCATCAAAGAGGACGGGATGTGGAATGAGCCAGAGGTTATCTAACCTTTGAGGTTTTTAAAACCTCGAAGGTTTTAATTTAAAATATAAACCTTCGAGGAGACGCTTCGATCCCGATAGCTATTCGGGACGCTCAGGCCGACACTTCAAAAGTTAAAATAAACCATTCTCCATTCCCGTCTGTTTACCCAATAAACTAAGCCATGTCTGAAAATAATAAATTCAAAGATTTCTTCAAGTTCGGTGATTTCGGAAACTACTTCGTTCGCGTATTCCAAAAGCCAGACCCCAATCAAAAGTCAAATTACAATCTCCGGATGATGCATGGGATCAACAAGATTTCCATCGTTGTATTCCTACTTGCTATTATATTTTGGATAGTGAAGCGGTTTATTTGAGAAGTTTTTAACCGCAGTGAACACGGAGAATGTCGCAGAGAACAGCAAGAAATCATCTTGAGAACAGCGTTTAATTCGAATATAAATTTGAACGGAAAAGTTGGTTTTTTACATTCTACTGTAATTGGTTTTCAATACAAGAACCCAAAGAGCCAAAGCGGAATCTTTGATTTGAATCCGACCTCTAGTCCATCTGATACGACAAAGGAATTGACCTGATTTTTAAGCTGGGTAGCAGATTTATTATAGCCGCCAACCTCGAAAAAGTAGTTCTCGTTTACAGAAAAATCCCCGTATTTGGGTAGATGAACTTCATGCCCTGCATTTTTTAGTTGGTTCAGAAAGAAAGTTTCCCGCTCATTTCCTGTATTAAATTCCTGCTTTGATATAGCGTACCCTAGGTTAGTGTTTTCAAGATAAATTTTGTCCGGTTTTTGGAGTATACTCGTCGATTTTCCATAGGCTTGTAGGGAGTTGATGATTTTTGCTTTTTCGAGGTAGCTCAAATACAACAGTAAAGTATTTCTCGTAATGCCTATTTTTTCGCTCAGTTTGCTGATGTTGGGAGTGAAAGGCACACTTTGAGAAAGAATGTAAAGCAATTGGTAAAGTTTCCTGAGATTGTTGGAATCGATTCCTTTAATGAATTGAAGGTCTATTTCGAGCACTAATTTTAAAACCTGCTCTATCCTGATAGGGTATGTATTTGGGTTTTCTTTGAAAAAGGGATAATAGCCAGATTTTAAGTAGTTCGGCAAATGTGCTAACGGCTTGAAGTCTTTTGTTAGCTCAGAAGCTATGGCTTCGTGGTTCTTGATGAGCGATTCTAGCGTGATTACTTGATAATCCCCTTGGCCAGAAATCTTTAAATATTCTCTAAAGGAAAGTCCAGGAAGATTGTAAAAGATTGCCCTGCGCGAAAGATCCACATTTTCCTTGATCATATCTATGATAGAAGAACCTGTGAATACGATTTTTAAGTTACGTTGGAAATCATAGATATTTTTGATTTCTCTTGCCCAGCTTGGATACTTATGAACTTCATCCAAAATGAGTATTTCTCCTCCAAGTTTTTCGAATTGCTCAGCTAGGCTTACCAATGTGTTTGCGGAAAAATAGATGTCGTCAAGCGAAGTGTAGAGGACACGTCCAGAATTCTTTTCACTTAACTCCCTAGCTGCTAATTGAAGTAACATGGTGGTTTTACCAGTTCCCCTTGCGCCAAGAATCCCGATCAAACGATCATTCCAATCTATTTTGTCAAAGAGAAAACGTTTGAAATCCAAAGTTTGGTTTCGTAAAAGGAGATTTGATTTCAGTATAAGATTTTCCATAATGCTTTATTGGTAAAACAAAAATAACACAAAAATGCTTTATGTATAAATCAATTTTAAATAAAAATGTTCTTTGTATAAAACATTAAAAACACATCCACACTTAGTTTTTATTCAGATTTGTGCATGCGGATTCTATGGAATCTTATGGTTACTATGTGGTTAATAACCAAAAAAGGGACCCGAATCATCTCCGAGTCCCTTTTCTCAATAAGTAGATCAGCTTACCTCCTATCCAAAACTCCTCCACCGCTTTGTTGAGGGCCGAGGAATTGTTCCATTCTAAGTTTTAGCTCCTGCGCTTTTTCCTGATAGCCGCGTTCTTCGAGTATTGGAATGAAAAACCTGATCATCTCAATAGAAACCATCATATCCCTGTCATAATCCCTGTTCTCCTCGGTGTAGAATTCGATCATATCAAGGTATTTCTTTGACAATTTGTCGATGATTTCCAGCGCTTTTTCATCTTCCCCAACTTCGAAAAACAGGGGAGCAGATTGTCCGCTGGACAAATCGTATGGAATTGCCTCGTTTGGCATTACTTCTAAGCCATAGTTCAGAAGAGTAGCTGCTTTTTCCATGTCTCCCTCATCCAGCAAAGCGATAACGATGCTGTTTAACGCACTTCTATGGTTGGATGCAAATCTTCTGTATTCCTCATCCAAGTAAGCATCAGGATTGTCCATGCCACGGAAAGCAAACTTGGTCATGTAGTTTTCATAGGCCAGCTCAGCATTGACTAATTCATCGCGAACATACTCAGGCTTTCTTATCGGTAGCAATCGATAGGTTAATCCTTCCATTACTACATGGTCTTGGACGTTGATTCCAATAGTCGCTAGAGAAGTATTATTGAAGTAGATTGGTCTATCCCAATTGTTTGAAGTGATAAGATCAATCAGCATCAAGGTGCCTTTGGTGACATAGTTTCCAGTCACCTGCAAGTTCATTTGCGGAGCAAAAAGCGGAGCAAATTCTTCAGGAATGATGTCTTTATTAGCAACAGCTGTGCTATCCACTTCCAGAATTAGATTTCGAGAAGGAACCATATTGGCAACTGACTTGCCGCCAGTTTCCATTTTCAGCAGATCTGATCCAGAGTTCAATAGTTTCAGATATTCTCTCACGGAAATGGCATTCATGCCTTCTCTCTCCATCACGTAAAGCACATCATTCGTGCCTTTCTGATAGCGGTTGGCATCCAAACTGAATGGTAATGCTTCAGATTCATTTACTGGTCGGGTCATTTGCTCCACATACCAATCCGTATCAAAGTAGCTCAATACAATCACCCGGACATCGGTTCGGAAGTTTTCTACTTCCTGCACATACCAAAGCGGGAAGGTGTCATTGTCACCACCGGTAAACAAAATTGCGTTAGGAGCACAGGATGCCAAGAAGTTTCTGGCAGAATCTACTGAGAAATATCTCCCTTTTCTGTTGTGATCATTCCAGTTTTGAGCGCCCATCAGACCTGCCACAGGAAGCGTAAGCAGGGTAGCAATAATGCCAGCAGTTGCTAGGTTTTTAGTCGCTCTACCGATCATATGGGCTATCGCCATGGTGCCTAGTCCTATCCAAATTGCAAAGGCATAGAAGCTACCGACATAAATGTAATCCCGCTCTCTTGGCTCGACCGGAGGTGAATTCAGGTAAAGCACCAGCACCACACCCATCATTAGGAATAGCATAAGGTTCACATAGAAAGACTTTGGATCAGCTTTAGCCTGAAAGAATAGACCTATGATTCCTAGTAAAAGCGGAAGCATCAGGTAATTATTATGCCCTTTGTTTTCTGTGATATAATCTGGGTAATCTTTGAACGCATCGGTGAATCCTATCCATGGTGCATCGCCGAAGTCGGATTCTCGACCTGAGAAATTCCACATAAAGTAGCGCCAATACATATGTCCCAACTGATGCGAGAACATAAAATAAATGTTGTCTCCGAATGAAGGCTCTTGTCCTTCTCTCAGGCCAAGCTTTTGACGGTAAAGTCTTTTGTGGCTTTCTTGGTTCGAATAAATTCTAGGAAGGATAGTTGTTTTCGTAGGGTCGTAGGTGTTTACTAAAGAGTAATCCACGATTTCATACTTGTCCTTGCCTTTCATATAGACAGGCGCGCCTTCTTCCTGAGCTACCAACTGGGCAGTGAAGTACTGTCCATGAAGCAAAGGTCTGTAACCATATTGCTCACGTTTCAAATAGGAAACATAGCTGATGATGTCTTTTGGGGCATTTTCATTGATAATCGGATCCTGATTCGCACGCACTACGATCAGCGCATAACTGGAGTATCCTATTAGGATGAAAATAAAAGATAAGAGACACGTGTTGAGGATGGCATTTCCTTTTTTTCGGGAATATCTATAGGCAAAGAAAACCGCTGCAAAAAACAAGAGAATGAAAACCACGATTCCAGATCCAAAAGGAAGTCCAATGCTGTTGACAAAGAAAATCTCCATGGAACCCGCCAAACTAGGTAAGCCAGGAATGATAAAGTTATTGATAATGATCAGTGCCACTCCACCGAGGAACATGGCAAAAAGGCCTCCTTTTAGCGTAGGGTTTTCGTACTTTTTGAAGTAATAGATCAGAGCCAAAGCAGGTAATGTCACCAAATTCAACAAGTGAACCCCGATAGAAAGACCTACCAAATAGGCGATGAAAATCATCCATTTGTTTTCCTCGCGGGGATCTTTGATCACATCCCACTTCAGGAATGCCCAGATCACAATTGCCGTAAAGAAGGAGGACATGGCGTAAACCTCGGCCTCAACAGCAGAAAACCAAAAACTATCTGAGAAAGTGTAAACCAATGAACCAACAATTCCAGCCCCCATTAATGTAATGGTTTCGCCTTTGCTTTCTTGCCCTTCCACTACGTTGAAGAGCTTTCTGCCAAACAAAGTGATAGACCAAAAAAGGAATAAAATCGAGAAACTGGAGAATAAAGCGCTTCCAATATTCATCCAATAGGCTACCTGCAGCGGATCTCCAAATGCGAAGAAACTAAACATGCGATACACCAAAAGGAAGAAAGGAGCTCCTGGAGGGTGAGGGACTTGTAACTTGTAGGCAACGGCGATGAATTCTCCTGGATCCCAGAAACTGGCAGTTTGTTCGACACTAAGAACGTAAACAAGAGTAGCTACCGCAAAAACGACCCAACCGGTCAGATTATTGATTTGCTTGTAATTGAGCATTTAATAAGTGGAATTTGACTGGCGAAAATAAAAAAAATAAATGCCAATTAGGGGGATTTTAGGTATTTTAAAACTTAGGCGCAGTTGCTTTCCCTCCCTATGTGACAATAATTACTGAGTTGAACTGATTTTGCTTCTACTTTTGTTGTGTCAAAAAATTAGAAATCATGTCAACAAAAGCCAAAACATTCCAAGAACTGATAGATGGAGACCAAGCTGTCTTGGTGGATTTCTTTGCAACCTGGTGCGGTCCATGCAAGATGATGCAGCCTATTTTGGAGGATACCTCCAAGCAAATGGGTGATAAAGTAAAGATCGTCAAAGTGGATGTTGATAAAAACCAGTTAGCTGCGAGCAAATTCCAAGTCCGTGGAGTGCCGACTTTGATCCTTTTCCAAAAAGGGAAAATTTTGTGGCGTGAATCAGGAGTGGTACCTGCCCATCAATTAGTGAATACCCTCAAAAGTACCATCAAAGAATAAGTCCAAGTGTTCTGTGACAAAAGTCATTCTACGCTTGCTGACAAAGCTCTACTTTTGACTATCAATTGGAAAAAAAATCAGAAATATGAAAATCGAACAAATTTATACAGGATGTCTGGCTCAAGGAGCCTATTACATAGAGTCAGATGGAGAAGCGGCAGTTATAGATCCGCTAAGAGAAGTTCAGCCATATATTGAGAAAGCTGAGCGAAGAAACGCTAAGATCAAATATGTGTTTGAGACCCACTTCCACGCTGATTTCGTGTCAGGGCATATCGATTTGGCCGAGAAGACAAGTGCCAAAATAGTTTATGGTCCTACGGATATGAAGCTTGGTTTTGCTGCTCACATCGCCAAAGACGGGGAGGAGTTTCATATAGGAAAAGCCAAAATCAAACTGATCCATACCCCTGGTCATACGATGGAGAGCTCTTGCTATTTACTTTATAATGAAGAAGGAAATCCCGAGGCAATATTTACTGGAGATACCTTGTTTATTGGAGATGTGGGAAGACCGGATTTGGCTCAGAAAGTCGTGGAGGATCTGACTCAGGAGAAACTGGCAGGTCATCTTTATGACTCGTTGAGAAATAAAATTATGCCTTTACCGGATGATTTGATCGTCTATCCAGCTCATGGAGCGGGTTCTGCCTGCGGCAAAAACATGAGTAAGGAAACTTCAGATTCGTTGGGTAACCAGAAGAAAACCAATTACGCGCTTCAGGAAATGACCAAAGAGGAGTTTACTAAGCAACTGATTACTGGTTTGACTCCACCTCCTGCGTATTTTCCTCAAAATGTAATGATGAACATCGAGGGGTATGACAGCATCGATGCGGTGTTGGAGAGAGGCGTGAAGCCACTCACTCCAGTGGAATTTGAAGCTGCCGCAAATGAGACCGGAGCTTTGATTCTGGATACTAGAGCTCCTCAGGTTTTTGCCAAGGGCTTTGTGCCAAATTCAATCAATATTGGAATAGATGGAAGTTTTGCCGTTTGGGTGGGAGCGATGATTCCAGACCTGAAGCAGCAGATTTTGATCGTCGCAGAAGAAGGAAGAGAAGAGGAAGTGATCACAAGATTGGCGCGTGTGGGGTATGATTATGCAATTGGTTACTTGGCGGGAGGTATCGCTGCCTGGGAAAAATCTGGAAATGAGATTGATCAAATCGAATCTATCTCTGTAGATGAGCTAGCTGAAAGACAAAATCAAAATTCTGAAATCAATATACTCGATGTAAGAAAAGAGTCTGAATACCTTTCAGAGCATGTTTTGGACGCAGAAAACACTCCCCTTGATTACATCAATGACAGCATGCAAAAAATAGACAAGGATAAGACTTACTACGTGCATTGTGCAGGCGGATATAGATCTATGGTCTTTAATTCCATCCTGAGAGCAAGAGGCTATGATAATCTTATTGATATCAAAGGCGGTTTCAAGGATATCAAGGAATCAGAGAAGATTAAAGTGAGTGAGTACGTTTGTCCGACTACGTTGCTTTGAGTAACAAGTGATTAGTGTCAAGACTTAAGACATTAGATTTAAGACATTAGAATCTAGAATAATAGTAGAGAGCCGTGGTCTGTGTCCTAACAGACCACTTGCTTTAACTATATCTCAGTGGAATTCCACCTCTAAATAAGGGAAAGCACATGAGACTAAGCTTAACACTAGCGTAAACTACTTCGGTCTACGGTCTCCTGTCTTCCAGCCGATCAAGGTAGGAAAAGTGGTTTCTGACCTCTGTGCCAATCACAATTATTAAAATCACCCGAATACAAAACTTATGAATCAATTAATTGACTGGGTTTCCCAGCCCTGGCCTTGGTATGTGGCTGGGCCACTGATTGGGCTTACTGTCCCTGCACTTCTCATTTTGGGAAATAAAAGCTTTGGGATCTCATCTTCCCTTCGTCATGTCTGCGCGATATGTATTCCTGCTAAAATCCCCTTCTTTCAATACAATTGGAAGAAGGAAATGTGGAATCTCATGTTTGTGGTAGGCGTATTACTGGGAGGATTAGTAGCAACTACCTTTATTTCAAATCCTGATGAAATTGTAATCGCCAGCCAAACGCAAGCTGATTTGGCAGCCTTGGGGATCACTGATTTCAGTGGTTTAATGCCATCGGATATTTTCTCTTGGGAAAACTTATTTACCGCAAAAGGTTTAGTATTCTTCGTTTTGGGAGGATTTCTGGTTGGTTTTGGTACTAGATACGCAGGAGGGTGTACATCAGGTCATGCGATCATGGGAATCAGTTCCCTTCAATGGCCATCATTGGTTGCCACCATATTCTTTATGGCAGGTGGTTTTCTGATGACTCAGGTGTTTTTGGCTCCTTTAATGAAGTTGGTAGGATTTTAAATAATAGGTAATGAAAGTAGCAGAAAGAACTATACAGGAAGCCATTTGTGATGCGCCAAACTCTCAGGAGTCAGGAGAGAAAGGTTTGGCTTTGGTTAAATACTTGATTCTTGGGGTGTTATTTGGGATCGTGTTTGTGAAGGCTGAGATTATCTCCTGGTTTAGAATTCAGGAAATGTTCCGTTTGGATTCCTTTCACATGTATGGAGTGATCGGTTCGGCAATAGTGACTGGTATTATTTCCATCCAGTTGATCAAGCGATTGAAAATCAAATCCATTGCTGGTGAGGAGATTAAAATCCCTACCAAAGAATTCCGAAAAGGCCAGATTTACGGAGGTTTTATCTTCGGTCTAGGATGGGCAATCACAGGAGCTTGTCCAGGGCCGCTTTTTGCTCAGATTGGTTCTGGGTTTACAGTGGTGCTTATTACACTACTCTCTGCCATCGCAGGAACATGGGTGTATGGAAAATTCTCAGACAAGCTTCCGAATTAATAAGCTGAAAATTCAATAAAATTGGATTACACGACCACTTTCTGAAAAGGAAGTGGTTTTTTCAATCAAAAACTTTTTTGATAATAAAGCGGACGATAAATATGGCGGTAACGATTACGGCTCCTGCTATGACCAGTTCCATGTTTTTCTGTGTA
Source organism: Algoriphagus locisalis (assembly GCF_900116615.1). Taxonomy (GTDB): domain Bacteria; phylum Bacteroidota; class Bacteroidia; order Cytophagales; family Cyclobacteriaceae; genus Algoriphagus; species Algoriphagus locisalis. The sequence goes on along the minus strand of NZ_FPBF01000002.1, from coordinate 49,492 downwards.
AGGTGAATTAGACTAAGGTAACTGGTTTACCTAGGCAATGTTCTGAAAGAGGCAGGTTTTTGACCTACTATTGCCTACTTTTGTGAGCCTCTTCAACCTAGCTAGTTACATGAACACACTTTCCAAAAGACGAGTTGCCCTAGGGGCATTTTTCTTTTTCGTTGGTCTTTGCTTTGCCTCTTGGGCAGCGAGGATTCCGGATATCCAAGCCAAGTTCGATCTGTCCGAAGGGCAATTGGGTACTTTGCTTTTGTTTTTGCCTTTGGGTTCTGTGATTGGTTTGCCGATCGCAGGTTGGGCGGTTCATCAATATGGCAGTCGCTCAGTGGTGATGTTTGGCAGTTTTGCCTATGCGATGACTTTGCCTTTGATTGGGCTGGCGCCCACTACCTGGTTTTTGATTCCTGTTTTGATTTTGTATGGCATGTTGGGAAATGTGATGAACATATCATTGAACACCCAAGGTTTGGCTTTGGAAGATGAGATGGGGAAAAGTATTTTAGCTTCATTTCATGGCTTGTGGAGTCTAGCGGGATTTTCAGGCGCGGGCTTAGGAGCATTGATGATTTATCTGGATTTTTCACCGGCACAGCATTATGGGGTAGTGATGGCCATTTCCATAGTAATTATTCTTTCTGCACAGCGCTATATTATCAAGGATAAGAAAGTGGCTGACAGTGGAGGAGGATTGGTGATGAAAAAGCCTGATGCACTCTTGCTGAGAATCAGTTTGATTGCATTTCTGGGAATGATGGCAGAAGGCTGCATGTTTGATTGGTCTGGGGTTTATTTCAAAAAAGTGATCCAATCCGATCCGTCTTTAATTGCGCTGGGATACGTGGCATTCATGGGGACTATGGCAGCAGGAAGATTTATTACTGATAAAGTAGCTGCCAGATTTACCAAGGTAGAAGTGATCCAAGTGAGTGGAGTGTTGATATTTCTTGGGCTAAGCTTGGCAGTGCTTTTTCCAACTGTAACCATGGCTACCGCAGGATTTTTACTGGTGGGACTTGGAGTGGCTTCTATTATCCCTCTTTCATACAGTATCGCTGGGCGTTCCAAATTGTACTCGCCAAGTGTAGCGTTGGCGTTGGTTTCCACCATTTCATTCTTTGGTTTTTTGCTGGGCCCGCCCTTGATAGGATTTATTGCGGAATTATTTAATTTGAAAGTGTCTTTTGCATTAATTGCTGTGGCAGGTTTGGGAATTACTTTACTTTCAAGTGTTAGAAAAGCAGTCTTCCTAATTCCGGTCAAGCCTTCACCAAGCCGAGCAAAATGAGTTCTAATCCTTCCTTTCAGTTTCAAAAAGATTTTGAAGTTCGTTCCTATCAGGTCGATCCAGATGGGAAGTTGAGCTTGACGGCATTGTCTAATTTGTTTCAGGAAATAGCCTGGCGACATGCTGATTCAGCTGATTTTGGGAGGAACCTGCAAGAGCAGAATTTATCCTGGATTCTTTCAAGGATTGATATTACCTGTGTGAACCTGCCTTCTTGGGGTGATTCGATCAAGGTTTTTACAGCGGGTAGGGGAGTTGACAAGCTTTTTGCATTTCGGGAATTTCTCATCACCGATCCTTCCGGTGATGTTTTAGCTCGGGCAATGAGCTCATGGGTTTTGATGAATGTGCTTACCAAGCGGATTTTTAGACCGGAAAAGGCGCTGCCTCCAGAGCTCTTTAATCCTGAAGAAAAGCCGGAGTGGCAGCCAGGAAAAATCAGGTTGAAAGGTGAGCGGTTGAAATCAGAGAAATTGAGAGTTCGGTACTCTGATCTCGATCTGAACAATCATGTCAATAATACCAGTTATGTGCGCTGGGTTGAGAATATTCTTCGGGAAAACGGCTGCCATACTCTGCCATTTTTAATTAATTACCTGGCGGAATGCGGAATGGGGGATGAACTGGATCTTCATCTTTATAAACAGGGAAGTGGTTTTGTCGTCGAGGGTACTGTCGAAGGCAAGCAGGTTTTTTTGGCGGAAGCCAAATGAGATAATGATTTAAGCTTTTTGGCTATTATTTCTTTCTAAGTGATCTTCGTCACATCTTCAATGGGAGAAAAGGATCATTTTTGTAGCTTGAACAAGTAATTATGAGTCAAGATTCTACTACTTTATTTAAGCTCTTTCCTCTGCTCGCTGGACTTCTTGTTTCGGTGTTTTTACTTGTGGGTCTTGTGAGCGGCATTCTTTACTTTGATTCGGTAGGAGTAAAAGCTCCACTAGAGAATCTGACTGTAGTTCCTGAGGAAAAGGTTATTGCAAAAGTTCCTTCTCTGATGGATCCAAATGGGATGTGGGTAGCACCCGATTGGCCTTCTGTTGATTTAGAACCAAATGCTGATGAGATCAACTATGGCCGGGAGCTAATTGTAACTACTTCAGAATACCTAGGGCCAAATGGGAAAGTCAAGAAGATCTCAAACGGCCTGAATTGTCAAAATTGCCACTTGCAGGCGGGAACATTGCCACTAGGAAATAATTATTCTGCTGTCAAGAGTACTTATCCAAAGGTTCGTGGAAGATCCGGGAAATCAGAAGATATACAATCGAGAATCAATGGGTGCTTTCAGCGCAGTTTGAATGGCGAGGGGTTGGCGAATGATAGCAAGGAAATGAAAGCCATGGTGGCATATATGAACTGGCTTGGGAAAGATGTGCCAAAAGGAGAGAAGCCAAAAGGTGCAGGACTGTATGAAGTCCCTTTGCTCGAAAGAGCTGCTGATCCTTTTAAGGGTAAAACAATTTATGAGAGTCAATGTGCGGTCTGTCACATGGTCGATGGGCAAGGACTGATGAAAGCAGATGGGTCTGGATATACTTACCCGCCACTTTGGGGAGAGCATAGCTACAATCAAGGCGCTGGTCTTTATCGTTTGTCAAGATTTGCAGGGTACGTGCGTGCTAATATGCCTTTCGGCGCTACCTATGAAAACCCAATTCTATCAGATGAGGAAGCTTGGGATGTGGCTGCTTATGTCAATAGTTTGGAAAGGCCAACTCGGGAGTTTCCGGATGACTGGCCGGATATTTCTAAGAAGCCAATGGATCATCCGTTTGGCCCATATTCTGATGGTTTTTCGGAGGAGCAGCATAAGTTTGGGCCTTTTCAGGCGATAAAAGAAGCGTCCAAAAAATGAGAAGATTCCTGTTTGGATTTCTGATTTTAGTCCAGTTTTCCGTTTTTGCGCAGCAGCCAGAGAAAAAACTGAAGGTTTCACCAGATGTTCATTTTAGAATGTTTTGGATGAATACCGCCTACCCGAATGAGGAATATAAGGAGGATTATGCCTTAGGTTCCAGTTTGAATTTGGGTGCTAAACTTTATTACGATAAAAATTGGGAATTCCGTGTAGGCTATAGGGTTTTTGGAAATCTCTGGAGTAGTGACCTACTAGCACCAGATCCGATCAGTAGAGGCAATAACCGATATGAAGTTGGTTTGTTCGATCTGTTAAATGAAGAAGACCGATTTTTCGGGAAGTTAGAGAATTTATCTGTAGGATACTCCACTTCCACTTGGGGGGTAACTGTGGGTAGGATGCCTATAGAATCAGATTGGATCAATGCCCAAGATGGCAGGCTTTCTCCTACAGGAGTCGAAGGGGGTAATGTGTGGTTGAGTACGGCCAATAAGTGGAAGTTCTCTGCCTGGGGAATCTCAAAGATGAGTGTCCGAGGGACAAGTGAATGGCTTTTGGTAGGTGAAAGTATTGGGGTCTTTCCTGTAGGTAGAAATCCAGATGGTGAGGCCTCGCAATATGCTGGTAAAACAGAAAGTGATTGGATTGGGATTTTGGAAGCGAAAAAAGCATGGGAGCATATCGATTTATCCGTTTCCAATACCATAGTGCAGAATATTTCAAATACACTTTGGATTCAGGGAAATCGTAAATGGACACATGAAAGTACCGGAGTTGTCTGGCTTTGGGGAATTCAGACGGGTTTTCAATCTGGTCTTGGAAATGGTGGAAATGGAAATCAATTATTCCGGTATAAAAATCCAAAAGACAAAAACTGGGTAGTTTCTACCAGAGTTGGGTTCAATAATTCTGCTTGGAATCTTCATTTAAATTATTCTAAAGTTGGAGGGAAGGGTTTATGGCTCAGTCCCAGAGAGTGGGGCAAGGACGCTTGGTTTACCTTTATTCCACGTGAAAGGAATGAGGGGTTTGGCTCCTTGGATGCATTGACAGCCTTTGCTGAATATTCAATTCCCAATTCTTCAATAAAGCCTTTTTTTCATTTTGGTTTTCACTGGCTTCCAGCACTTGATTCCCCTTCGGAAAATAAATACAACATGCCATCCTACAGACAAATCAACTTAGGGGTAAAGTATTCTCCTGCAGTGATTTCAAAGTTAGATTTTCAATTACTTCTGATGAATAAGGAAGCTCTCGTAAACCAGGATCTCAAACCAACTCAGGAATATAACAAGGTGAGGATGATCCATATAAATGCAATCGTTAACTGGAGATGGAATTGATCCGAGATGATCTGATTTACAGCAGGTTAAATTTGTTGGGGATGATTGCTAGTGAATTCTACCATTTTCAGAATCTCTAGAAAAAGGGAATTTTTTAGCGCTTAAATTTTGCATTTTTGGAGACATATTTCTTATTTTTAGGCAACGAGTTTTGGATGAGATTAAGCGTTATTAGGATATGCGAAATCTTCTCCTCACCTTTGTACGCATAAAGGCGCTGTCCACGGATAACCTTTTTACTTGAAATAAAGTATGCGTTGATTATCAACCTGCTTAAGTAGCAAATTCAGGAGTTTCCCCTCGCAAGGTTTTAATTCTTCATCTTTCTACTTTTTTAATTCTTAAATGATTGATTTCATTTTTCGAATTAAAACCTGCAGAGAAAATCCCACGGGAAACAATAGTATTTACAATTTAATTTCAGTGCCATTAAGACAGTAAGGTTCTCAGAATCAGAATTATCTGAATTCTCCCAAACATTAAGAAAGCGAGTTTATGGACATTTCACGTCCACAAACAAATCGAAATACGGAAATGCAGAAATGGTTGTTAAAACCATCATCCTACTTTCCCTGTATGTCGTGCCCATTTCTCTTGTGATCACCGGCGTAGCTACTACTACCCTTCAATTATTTGGCTGCTATCTATTGTCCGCGTTCGGCATGGCAGGCGTAGGTATGGGAGTGATGCATGATGCAATTCATGGGTCTTATTCTAAAAACAAAAAAATTAACACTTGGATCGGCTATACGCTCGATATGGTGGGAGCAAGCTCCATGGTTTGGCACCTTCAACACAACGTGCTTCATCATAGCTTCACCAACATAGACGAGCATGACGATGATATAAATGCGCCTTTCTTTCTGAGATTCTCCCCGAATGCAGAGAAAAATGGGCTACATAAGTACCAGCATTTGTATGCATGGTTTTTTTATTCGCTTTCTACTATTTCATGGGTGACAGCGAAGGACTTCATCAGATTCACAAGGTATTATAATAAAGGCTTGGTAAAGGGTGGTGAAAAGGCTTACAAAAAGGGAATTGTCAAATTGATTTTCCTCAAGATAGCTTACTTCTCAGTCGTTCTTGGATTGCCGATTATCTTCTCTCCATTTTCTGCGGGATTGATAATCTTGGCTTTCATCATGATGCACTTTGTGACCGGGTTTGTGATTACGATGGTGTTTCAGATCGCGCATATCGTAGAAGTGGTTGATTTCCCTAAAGCCGATACCGATGGGGTCGTAGAGGGAGAAAGAATACTTCACCAATTGGCTACTACCTGCAATTTTGCTCCTAAATCAAAGCTACTGTTTTGGTTTGTTGGTGGGTTAAATTACCAGGTAGAGCATCACCTATTTCCTGATATTTGCCACGTGCATTATAAGGATATAGCTCCTATTGTAAAGGCTACCGCGGAGGAATTCAACGTGCCTTATTATTCAAAACCACATTTTTTAATGGCTGTGTTGGACCATTTTAAAATGCTCTATGTCTTGGGAAACGAACCCAAGATGGAGCCAATCAAAGCCTAATTTAGTCATGAATAGTAATAGAAACAGCAGTACAAGACCACCTGCAAACCAAAGACGAAATTCTCGTCCTGCAGGTAGGCCAGTTCAAAATAAGAAAAAAGAATCCAAGCTTGACCCAAATTTGTTTGTCAAAAAGGCTCAGCCTAGTGGACAGCAAGGATTCCGTTCAGAGACCCCTTTCTCCAGTGTTAAGCTGAATGCATCTTTATTGAGAAATCTAGAAGCAAAGGGATACGAAAGTATGACTAACATCCAGGAGCAGGCTATTCCTGCTTTGATGGATAGAAGAGATATTCTTGGGATATCAAATACTGGATCGGGTAAAACCGGAGCGTTTTTGATTCCGATTATTGAACATGCGAAGTTAGATCCTCAGAATTTTACCGCTTTGATCGTTACTCCAACTCGTGAGTTGGCGCTGCAGATCGAAGAGGAATTTAAGAGTTTAAGCAAGGGAATGAATTTGTATTCTAACACTTTTATAGGTGGAACTAATATCAATTCTGACTTTAAAGCATTGAGTAGAAAACTTCATGTAATTGTAGGTACCCCAGGAAGGTTGCTGGATCTTTCTAATCGTAAATTGCTGCATCTCAACCGAGTAAACACGCTTGTGTTGGATGAGTTTGATAGAATGTTGGATATGGGTTTTGTTCACGATGTGAAAAAACTCGTAAATTTAATGACTAAGAGAAGCCAGACTATGCTTTTCTCAGCCACATTGGAACCAAGCCAAAAAGCGCTTATCGATGGATTGCTTAACAATCCTGTTGAGATAAAAGTAAACACAGGTGGTACCACCAGTGAGAATGTAGATCAAGAGATTATTCGTGTGCCTGATGGTAAGAATAAGTTTGATATACTTGCTGATTTATTCAAAGGAGCTGATCTGGATAAGGTGATTATTTTCACTGAAACCAAAAGACTCGCAGATAAATTGAGCAAGCAATTAAATCAGTCCGGCATTAAGTCTGGGTTGATTCATGGTAATAAATCTCAGAATTTCCGTAACAGAACCATAGATGAGTTCAAAACCGGAATGACCCGAGTGCTGGTTGCAACCGACGTAGCAGCCAGAGGTATAGACGTAGCTGATGTATCCCATGTGATCAATTACCAGCTTCCCATGTCTATGGATAGTTATATCCACAGAATAGGCCGGACAGGCCGGGCCGGAAAAACCGGTAGGGCCATAACATTTGTCAATTAAAATCGCCGCAATGTCAAAAAACCAAAACACATTCATTAAAAAGCAAAAAGCAGAACTTAAAAAAAGAAAAAAGAGAGAAAAGCAAGAAAAAATGGCTGCTCGTAAGGATCAGCCGAAAAGTGGAGATCTGGACGATATGATTGCGTACGTGGATGAGTTTGGTAACATCTCAGACACTCCGCCGGAACCAGAACCACCGAAAAAAGAAAATCCGCAAAGGAAAGAGAATGCTCCTCGTAGAGAATATCCCAACAATGCACAACAACAAAATAATAGAAACACCAAATTTAAAAACGAGTAATCATGAATGAAGGAACAGTAAAATTCTTTAACACAACCAAAGGTTTTGGTTTTATTACACCAGCAGACAACAGTGAAGATGTATTTGTACACCACTCAGGTCTAGTACACGAAATCCGTGAGAACGATCACGTTACTTATGACGTAGTTCAAGGTAAAAAAGGCGTTAACGCTGTGAACGTGAAAGTAGCTAAGTAATTCCAGTCGGGCTTTGCCCAATTAAGAAATACAAAGTTCGATGCCTGCAGATCTATGATTTGCAGGCATTTTTTTGTCTTTAAAAGGAATGGCTATTCTTCCTTCCAAACAACTTCATTGGTCAGCTTCTTTCCAGCCTCTAGTTCGTCAAGGTTTTCTAGCGTAGTTGTCGCTATTTGTGCCAAAGCCTCATTGGTAAGGAATGCCTGATGTCCGGTAATAAGAACATTGGTGAAGGTCATTAGTCTGGCAATTGTTTCGTCCTGAAGGATTTCTTCTGAGCGATTTTGAAAAAATAAATCTTCCTCTTGCTCGTAAACATCAATTCCGAGATTCCCAACTTTCTTGCTTTTCAGTGCTTTTATCACCGCTTTTGTTTCTATAAGGGCGCCTCTGCTGGTGTTGATGATGATCACCCCATCTTTCATCTGAGCTAAAGTTTTTTGGCTGATCAGATGGAAAGTGTCAGGAGTGAGTGGGCAATGGAGTGAAATGATATCGCTGCTGGCCAAAAGCTCTTCCAGGGCAAGGTATTCAACACCGAGAGATGTGAGTTCCTCATTTTCGTATGGATCGTAAGCCAGAACTTTGCATCCCATCCCGAGCATGATTTTGCAGAATGCTCTTCCGATTGCCCCAGTTCCAATTACGCCAGCTGTTTTTCCGTTGATGTTAAAGCCAGATAGTCCTTCCAGTGAATAGTTGTTTTCCCGGACACGGTTATATGCTTTGTGTGTTTTCCTACTAAGTGTCATAAGGAGGGCTAAAGCATGCTCAGCAACGGCCTCAGGGCTATAAGCAGGAACTCTACAGATTTTGAAACCTAATTCTGCAGCTGTCTTCAGATCTACTTGGTTGTAACCTGCGCATCTCAATACAATAGTGTTCACACCCAGTTTACTTAACTTCTTGAGGGTTTTCTCATCCAAGTGATCATTGACAAAGGTGCAGATGGCGTCAAATCCTTTCGCAAGAGCTACAGTGTTGTGATCTAGTTTGGGTTCGAAATAGGTGAAGTCGTGAGATGATTCGGGTAAATAATGATCGAAACTCTGCCTATCGTAAGATTTGGTACTGAAAAAGGCAACTTTCATGTGTTTATAATTTGATTTTTAAAGGTCATATAGCCTGTCCCGAACTTGATTCGGGAGAATCTCGCAGGGTGCTAATCATCCGGCTGTGTGTCGCTTGCGTCATGCTCGATTTCATAGTCAGTTCTTTTGAAGTTGATAGATGGAAAAGCGGGTGAACTCCTCCTCAATGTCCGAATTTTCAGGTTCTTGTACCAGTATTTTGTTGTCAGGAAGTGTGAATTTTAGACTGCTCTTTATTCCTGGGAGTTCATGCGTGAGTTGCTTTCCATCTTTGAAAATCAGTATTCGTTGCTCATTTTCATCAAATTGTCCAACATAGGGGTCCTCTTCAGAATTTCTACTTTCATACTCTGCTTGTGATATGCCAGTGAAATATTGAAGTAAATATGTGTTGTCTCCAAAGCTGAAAAGCTTTTGATTTCTCGCGGATAATTTATTCAAAGTGATTGCTCTTTCATCTGAAAAAGGAGTGCCAATAGGTAAAGGGTCATACGTGAGGAATTCAGAATGGGATATTGGGATGGTACGATTAAGCGTCAATCCAGGCAGATCGTAGATTAATATATCAGTATCTAAGTTTTGGACTACTGCCAATTCATTCTTTTCATGATCAACGGAGAATGATTTTCCCATTAGTTCTGGATAGATATTCTCGGTGGAATTGTAGATGGAATTTTCAGCATATGGGATCACTGATTTCACATTACCATTCTGCATGTTCAGTTGGTAGAAGTTTTGAAGTGTATCCTTGCCTTCCTGATTGTGGATTAAATAAGTTGCAGTAAAGTAATTACTTGGACCTACCAGTAGAAATGTTGTGTCACTATTTTGGTAGTATGGAGGTTTTCCGAATGGTGTATTTGCACGGATTGGTAGCGGTGACATGATTCTAAACTGCTGCAATACCTCATAATTCTTGTCGTAGCTGAAAACGGCGAAAGGTAATTCCACTATTCTTTGTCCGTTAGGTCCAAACCCTAGTCCGATCGGATTCCAGTTTCCGTAAAGATTTGGTCCTTCACCTTTCCTGTTTGTTCTTTTTAATATTTCACCAGTTTCTGAGATTTCAAGTAAGTCGTCTTCACTTGTGGAGTAGCCCAAAAAGATTTTTTCCTCTGAGCTGTAATCCAAGATGTTTATTCTGGTGAGATTATTCACCTGAAATGAGTCAACTTTAACAAGTTCGTAGATTCCTTCTCTAGATTCAGTGGTCTCTTCATTACTTGAAGTACAGCTGACATTTATGATGAAGAGGATACAAAGAAAGAGAGGGATAGCGTAGCGTGTGGTTTTCATTTATTCTGATTTCGTAGATCTACTAAAATTTCGTTCAATATAGATTGAATAGTACAAAATGCCTATTTTCTATAAATTATGCTGCGGTAAAGCTAGCTATTGCCTGGAGATGTAGAATTTTTTGTTGAATCTCCCTAGATTGGAAAAAAATCCAACAACTATGAAAAAACTTATTTACTTCCTTCCTTTAGTTATGGCACTTTCCTGTGCTCCAAAAGAGGAAAAAACCACCGAAATAGAAACCAAAGAAGAAATCCAAGAAGTACCTATGACTGCAAAACCTGATTCAGTACTACGACACAATGTTTACTTTAGCTTCAAAGAAACATCCTCACAAGAGGATATTCAATCTGTGATTGATGCTTTTCGTAATCTTCAAAACGAAATTGATGGGATTGAGGATTTTGAATGGGGCACAAACTCCAGTCCCGAGGGCTTAAACCAAGGCTTGACTCATGCTTTTACACTTACTTTCTATACCGAAGAAGCAAGGGACGCCTATTTGCCGCATCCAGCTCATGAAGCTTTTGGAGCGATTCTAGGGCCACATTTGGATAAGGTGACGGTAGTTGATTATTGGACTAAGCCTTAATCATTGATCATACGGTAGGGCAGATCCATCTGTCTTACCGGTGTTTTTGACAGTAAGAACTTCTGTCACCACAAAATTGCTAGTTCCTCTCCAAGGCAGCATTCCATTATATTCCTTGTATCTAAGCTCAACAAACTGGCCTGAGGCTCTTTCTAGCTGAGCAGCTACTTCATTATCTGTCACGCTGAACCTGAATTCGTTGCTTTGTAGTCCGCCTGCTGTAGGGCTTTGAAACCCTTCCTGAACAACACGTCCTTCATAGGTTTTGAAAACTACCCCTTTTTTCACGAAGTAGTTCAAGCTTCCTGCTTTTACGCCCTCCCCAAATACGAAGTAGAATTTATACCAAAATATCCCAGCCAAAACTCCGATTAAAACAATACCGGCAATCCACGCGAATTTTTTCATCTGTGTATAATTTGATTTTTAAAGGCCATATGGAATCTCGCAGCGATTATAATCATGCCAGTGTGTGACTTTTTAGTCATGCTCGATTTCATAACGAGAGTAAGTTTGCTTAAAGATAGATATAGGCTTGATTTTTATGTATAAAAGCCATCAAAAAAAATAGCCCTAAATAAGCTAATAAAAAAAGACTACCCGAAAGTAGTCTTCTTATTACAGCGTTAATCAACCAACCAGAGATAATCTCCATATCCCTGAGCTTCCATCTCCTCTTTGGGAATGAACTTCATCGCTGCTGAATTCATGCAATAGCGTAAGCTGGTCGGCTCAGGGCCATCGTAGAATACATGGCCTAAATGACTTTTTCCAAATTTGCTTCGAACCTCTACTCTTAGCATCCCCAGATCGTCGTCAGTTGGTTTATCCAGTGCTCTTGCATCGATTGGCTTAGTGAAGCTCGGCCAGCCTGACCCTGATTCATATTTGTCTTTTGAACTGAAAAGCGGAGCTCCAGAAACGATATCCACATAAATTCCTTTTTCATGATTGCCGTTGTATTCATTCTGAAAAGACAATTCTGTAGCATCTTCCTGAGTTACCTCATATTGCAGATTTGTAAGTGTCTTTTTCAACTCTGATTTGGACGGAGCTTTGTATTTTTCATCTGATAATTCAGGCCAGTGAGCTTTGATGAATTTGTCACGACCTGATCCACTTCTGTAGGAATAATAGTCTTGAGGGTTTTTCTTATAATAATCCTGATGGTAATCCTCGGCCGCGTAAAAATTAGTGTATTTGATAATTGGGGTAGCGATAGGTTTTTCGAATTTTTCCGACTTATCCAACAGTTTTTTTGATTCCTCAGCCACTTTTTTCTGCTCGCTGTCATGGTACCAAATAGCAGATTCATATTGGGAACCCCTGTCGTAGAAGGAACCTCCTACATCTGTGGGGTCGAATGTCTGCCAGAAAATGTCAACCAACTCTGAGTAGCTGATCACTTCAGGATCGAAGGTGATCTGTACAGCTTCACGATGAGAGGTTTTCCCGCTGGATACTTCACCATAAGTAGGATTCTTCTCTTTGCCTCCTGCATATCCCGAAATAGCGGTGATTACACCATCTACTCCTTCGAAAGGGGCTTCAACACACCAGAAGCAACCTCCCGCAAAGGTGGCTAATTCTGTCTTGCCCTTATACTCCGCTAGTTTGTCCGAGTCTGTGGAGGCTCCTTCGTTTTTCACAGAAGTATTTCCACAGGCAAACATTAGAGCCACGATAAGTGATAGCATTGGGGTGATAATTTTATTTGAGGTTAACATCTTTTTGGTTCTTTTTTTGTTTTGGGTGATATGGTAATCTTTATACACCAAACTCAATTTAAGCAATTCTGTTTTTGGGTGCAGTGTATATAGTGTTTCAATATGTTGAATTACGAGATGAAACCGTGCTCGGTTTGTCTTATGGATTACATTTTGAGTGAATTCTGATAAACCTGTGTCTTATGAAATTAGCTATTCCTTTCGTTTTTCTTCTGCTTTTTCTATCAACATTACAAGCAAATGCGCAGCATAAAGGTTCGGGTTTTGGTTTGAAAGGGGGATTGAGTTACAATACTTCTGGCAAATATTTCAAAGATGCGGGATCAATTTGGAAAGATCCGGGAAGTTCCGCAGGTTACCAGTTTGGGGCTTTTTATAAATTGGCTTCGTATGATATTTTCTTGAGACCTGAAATGGTTTACACCCATTCCAAATTTGACTCAGGCCTCGGGGAAGTGAAAGCAAATCGCTTAGATGCTCCTGTGATGGTAGGAATGCATTTGTTCAAACTATTCAGTATAGTTGGAGGGCCCTCTTTCCATTATATCTTGGATGATAATTATGCGGATTACTTTAATTCTCCTTCGGATAAAGATCTACTTTTTGGCTATCAGTTTGGGTTGGGTTTGAATTTTGGCCCTGTAGGATTAGATCTAAGATATGAGCGTGTTTTGAATGATCAGAAATTAAATTTTGATCAGGTGATCAAACGAAAGGAAGATTTTAGATCTGAGCAAGTGATTTTGGGACTGTCTTATCAGTTTTAGTCTGCTAAAAATGGAGTAAATATCTCTTTCCAAAGCGCATAACCTTTTTCATTCATATGGAGGTTGTCCTCGATGAAAATATCTGATCTAGGTTTGCCTGTGTCATCCAACATAATGTCCCAGATGTTTACAATATGCACCTTGTCATGTGTGGTTGCGTACTGACGGATCAGATCATTTAAAGCAAGATAGGAAACCTTCTTGTCCCACCTTGATGGACTTGGCTTTGCCGCGATGAGGTTTACAATAGTATTTGGATACTTTGACTGAATTTTGGTCACCAATGCATCCAGGTTCTTCATGATTTCTGATATTTCCTGCCCTGCATTGATGTCGTTGTCACCTTCGTAGATGAACACTTTGGAAGGCTCAAAGCGGAGAATAGTTTTGTCCAAATGCATCAACAGTTGATCGGCAGTCGAACCGCCAAAAGCTGAGTTTATTATTGCTACATCGGGGAATTGATCTTGAAGATTTTTCCACATTCGCACACTTGAACTTCCTGTGAATACGACGCTTCCTTTTTTCCAGCCTGCATCATCTATTTCTTTTGCCCTATTATTTACCTCCTCTTGGAAAGGGAGTTCTTGGGCAAATGAGAATTGGACTAGGAAGAATAAAAGGAAGGCGGAGATTGGTTTTTTCATTTTTAAATATACACATGTAGCCGTGGAATTTCCAGTTCCTTTTATTTGAATAGAACTTGCTGAACAAAATCGTGCAGATACCGCGCATTTTCGTACAGTTCGTACATAATCAGAATTTGACCAATGGGGAATTGTTCATCTTTTAATCACAGTCAACAGCCATTGAATGATCGCAAAGCAACTTTTTTTTAGTATTCGTCACATTTGGGCTTGAAAATTCTGAAGTCCATCTTTTTGGTGAAGTTTTAGCGTTGTATTTATTGATATCAACCCAATTTTCCCGCATGAAACAACTTACTCGTTTTTTCTGGTTTTGCAGTGGAGCCAATTTCTCCCTGCTCAAGCGATCACCCACGGAGTCTAATAAGTATATAGGTATCGGGGCTACGGTGTTTTTCACAGGAGTACTTGCCGCTTTGGCGGCTGGATATGCTTTGTTTACTGTTTTTCAGTCTATCTGGCCTGCGATCTTTTTTGGCCTGCTTTGGGGCTTGATGATATTCAATCTGGATCGATTTATTGTTTCCAGTATGAGGAAAAAAGAAAACGCTTGGGGTGAGTGGAAACTTGCTATTCCACGATTGGTATTGGCGGTCTTACTTGCGTTGGTCATATCAAAGCCATTGGAATTGAAAATGTTTGAGCGGGAAATTGATCGGAAGATTGATGAGAAGAGAACGGGATTTATAGCTGAATCGAAGCTAAACTTAGCTAAGGGGTTTCCAGAGATTCAAGAGTTAGAAGCTAAAATTGACACTCTAAATGCGGAAGTTTTGGACTTCGAAAAATATAGAAATCAGCTTCAGGTTGAATATGATGCAGAGCGTTTTGGAGAAAAAACTGCCAGCACAAGCGGAATAGTTGGTCTTGGCACAAATGCAAAAAAGAAGGAGGGACAACTTGATGCGGCTCAGGTGACATTGAATGAGCTGAGAGTTAGAAATCAAGTTCGAGTAGATACTTTGGAGGCCCAGATTCGGGGTTTTGTGGCTTTGCGTCAGGCTGAATTTGAAAAGCAGCAACCTGGAATCGACGGCTTTGATGGACTCGCCGCCAGAATGGAAGCTCTGGACGCATTGACTACGGAGAGCTCAGCGATGTCCATGGCAAATGTTTTTATCATGCTACTTTTTATAGCGATTGAGACTGCTCCGATTTTTGTTAAATTAATTTCACCTCGTGGTCCTTATGACGAATATCTGGAATTGCACGAGGATAAAGTCAGACTCTTTAAAGATGAGAAATGGACTTTTGCAAGAGGTGAATCGGAGTCAAGAGTAGGCTACTTCCAAGACACGCATTTCTATGCGACAGATCTACAGAAGGAGAAAACTAACCGAAAAAATAAAGCTCAAACTGAAGCTGAAATCTCTAAAATTGAATCTGATTTTAAGAGTTAGTCAAAAATTAGATTTTGTATTGGGTTTTTGATATCCTGATTTATAGCGTTTTGTAAAAAAAAAATGTAAGATTTGGATAAGTTACGTATAGAAAATAATATCTTTACGTACATAAATTTCAGCGTTATGGATACTAAAGTCACCTTATCATTCAACAAGGATGTAATCGATCGTGCAAAGTCATTTGCTGAGGAGCATAACATCAGCCTTTCTAGACTGACAGAATATCTCTATTCGCAGATTACCTCCAAAAACTACAAATCACTAGAAGATCTGCCGGTTTCGGACTGGGTGGATTTTGTGGCGGAAGGTCGCGTCGAATACCGGCGAACTCCAAGCAGAAAGGAACAAAAAGATGAGTTCTTTTCTTCCAAGAAATGAAAGTCTTCCTTGATGCTAATGTGATTATTTCAGTTCTCAACAAGGAGTATCCATTATTTCCCATTTCCTCACGAGTGCTTAGCTTGGCAGACAGAGGAGGGGTTCAGCTTTATACTTCCCCGATTTGCCTAGCGATATCCTTTTATTTTTCTGAAAAGAAATCTGGATCTGATATGGCAAAGCTGAAGATTGAGATGCTGTCAAAGAAACTTTTGATGACTGCTGTGGATCAGGAGACCGTCAGTGACACTCTTTCAAATCGTCAAGTGCAGGATTTTGAGGATGGATTGGAGTATTATTCTGCATTGGGGAGTGAATGTGAAGTTATTGTCACCGAAGATTCTGACGGTTTTTATTACTCACAAATCCCAGTGTTGGGATGTGAGAAGTTTTTGGAAGAATACATCTTTTAAGTTTCTTTAAATCGTTTGGGCCTTTTTGATTACGGCATCGAGCTGATCCATGGTGCGCGTGACAGATTTCCATTCTGCGAATCCGACTATTTTCACCATAAAAGACAAGAATTTCCCAGGGTTGATTAGTTTGTTTGCAAGCATGGCGATGTTATGATCTCGTTCTAAAATAGAAGCATTTCTGTCTTCGCAAGCATAATATTCTCCTGCATATTTCCATGCGCCATCTCTCGCGAGTTGGATGGAGAAATTGAGTAGCATTTCATCGCGGCCTTTTGCCAATGGGATAAGCCATCCAAAAATCGGAGAAACTGTGCTGATATTGGTTTTCACTCCATCTACTAATTCTGCGAGAACAGCATTTATTTTGTTGAAATCGTTTTGAATGCCGACGATGGGTTCTGATCCCATCGTGTCAGCGGCAGAAATTCCCAGATCTAAATTGATGTGTGCATTGATGCCAAGGAATAAATGCTGAAGCACAAGATGCTTACTTTGCTTACTCGCCTCAAAAGCTAGCTGCCAGCTTTCGGTTGGTTTTTGGCTTTTCTTCCAAGAATCATAAGCCTCAATGAATCTTCCAGCGAAAAGCACGTCCAGACGTTCCATCCTCGGATTGTCCTCAAATTCACGAACTAAAATGCCATCCCGGATTCTGCGTGTTACCTGTCTATAGAGAATGGCAAAGTAGCCGATGCGTGATTGATCACTTCTACATTCATCTACGATTTGATCCATACGGACCAGTACTTCATCTATGGTTTGCATGACTATTTGATAAAAAAGTTTTCGAGAATATCGCCTACGTAATAGGCGACAAGTGCTGCCAATAGGCCTAAACCAACCGTTTCGGCGATACTCTTTATTACTGAGGTTTGATTTACAATGGATTTTAACGCTCCTATTACTACAAATGCCAATCCGGTAAGCATACTTGTCCAGAAGAAAGTGTTGATGTCGGCAGGGTAGAAAAAGGTCCAGAGATAAACTAAAAGAGGTATAAAACCGACGATCAGAAATGAGATAAAGGTAGCTAGTCCAATTTTGAAAGGACTTTTGGCATCCTCCATCAGATTCAACTCATCCTTCATCATCTCAGCGACCCAGAGGTCTTTGTTTGAGGTGATTTGATCCACTACTTTCTCCAACAAATCCCCTTCAAATCCTTTGGCTTTGTAAATAGCTTTGATTTCTTTTCGTTCTGTATCAGGTAGATTTTCTACTTCCCAGTATTCGATTGATTCGTGTTTTTTATAATTTTCCTTATCACTTTTGGCAGACAAATACGCTCCTACTGACATGGAAAATCCATCAGCGAGCAAATTGGCGAAGCCCAGAATTATAATGATACCAGAGTCAAGGTTTGCTCCGAATCCGCCAGCTACCACAGCAAAGGTCGTTACCGCTCCATCAATTCCCCCATACACAAATTCTCTAAGGTATTCCTGAAGTTTTTGGAAATATTTGCTTTCCTGATGGATTTGCGCTTCGTTCATTAGTTTAGGTTTTCTAAGAAGAATCTTTTAACATTTTCGCCCATTACCGCAGCGATTTCTGGTTCGCTAAATCCAGCATCCAACATGCCTTCCACCAAGAGCGGAAAGCCCGTGATATCAAAAGGAACGGCTACTGAGCCATCGTAATCTGAGCCCAGGGCAACATGTTCTATTCCTACTAAGTCACGCACATGTTTTATAGATGCGATTATATTTGGCAATTCTGGTACTCCAACCGCCTCATCGAAAAATGCAATTCCAATAATTCCACCATTAGTAGCAATTCGCTGAATCTGGGTATCACTCAAATTCCTTTGTGAATCCAAAACTGCACGAACACCAGTGTGCGATACCATCACTGGCTTAGTTGTCATTTCTAAGACGTCATCTATAATGGAAGGAGAGCAATGGGCTAGATCTACGAAAATTCCAAGTTCATTCATTTTTCTAACGACTTCCTTCCCAAATTCAGTCAAGCCTGCTTGACTTTGTCCATGGGCTGAGCCACCTAATTCGTTGTCAAAGAAATGCGTCAGTCCAATCATTCGAACTCCAGCTTCATAAACAAGGTCTAAATTTTTAATTTCTCCCTCTAGTGCATGCGCACCTTCTATTCCCAGCATGCCGCCGATTACCGATTTGTCTTTTCTTCTGGATTCTAAAAGTCTGCTTAGATCTGATTTGCTTTTGATCAAAATTGCTTTTCCTTCTTCCTCATTTATAAATTCTGCCAACTGTCGGGACTGGGAAAGAGTGCGGTTGATCAGGCTAAACCAGTTGGCTGGCGATTCTCCTTTTGCAATTGTGAGCGGTGTAATGTTGTCAAAAGCATCCGCTGTGTTGCTTTTCATATTTTGCCCGGCAGGAGATTTGGAAACAATGGTGAACATCTCCAATCCTACGTTGGCTTCTCTCATTCTCGGGAAATCCACTTGGCCTCTACTTCCTTTTTTGGTTAAGTCTCTTCCCCAAAGTAATGCGTCGCAATGTAAATCTGCTATAAAATCCAGGCGGTTATAGATTGCTTGAGCTTCTGTGGAGACAGAGTAGGGTGGGGGTGATTTGACTGGGTTTCTTCGGGATTCTATGTAAGGAGGTATTATCAGCGTAGCGGCAAAGTATATCGCTGCGATTGCGCCCAATACAATAAATAATTTCTTCATAATAAGTGGTTACACTTTTGAAGATACTGAAAAATAGGTTTTGAACTGAAAAAATTCCTTTATGAAGAGATAACAGAGGTTTTTGCTAGTTAAATAAAGATTGGGGGTCGCAAAGACATCTCTTATGTGAAAATATCCCAAAAAATAATTATTTGTTTTTGGGCGCTTTAAAACATTTTCCTTATGTTTATCGAAACATAAAGATCAAAAAAACAAATACACAGCAAGGATTACAAAAGTATATTTGGTTTTAGATGATTGACAATAGACCCACTCTCGGGGGCTTTTTCCAAAAAGCCCCCTTTTTTTATGGCTATATTTTTTAACATTTTGTTAATATTTCAAAAGGTGGTTTAAAAAATCTTTGATTTAGATCAATTTTCTGTTAAGATTCAAAAAACTGGTTTAAATAAGTCAAAATATGTTAAAGAGATGTTTTGAATTGAAAATTTGGCATAAATGGAAAAGGCATTTTGAATATTTGGGATAAACAGAATTTATAAATGATTTTACCACAAGGTTTTTTTGAAGATTCGCAGGTAGTCGGGTTGGTATTCTTCTAGAATGGGTTCTCTCGGTTAGAGTTTCAGAACTTTGATTACTGAGGAATAACCAGAATGTTACAGAAATCAGGAAGTTGCTCTACTTTACTTAAGGATCCTCGGAGCCCAATTTTCGAAAAAGTGTAGTTAAATGGCTTTAGCAATTCTAATATATCTTCCGGAAGATACCCGCCAGCTATACAGGCATCCTTATTGATTTCTAAGAGAAGTATTGGACGGTGCTTTTTAAGTGTGTTGAGAGCTCCTTTGAGAACCTGAAGTTCTGCTCCTTCTACATCTACTTTGAGGAAGTTTACGTCTTTTATGTTTAGCTCCTGTAATTGTTGGTCTAGGGTATCAAGCTCTATTTTTCCCAATTCAATGCTGAACTTATCGGTATTGTAAATGGTGTTGGTTCCCTCGTTAGAATCCTCACTTGCGTAAAGTATCACTTCTCCCTTTTTATCCGAAAGTCCTAGCTGAACTGGAATAATTGACTTTTGAAATGATTTATTGAGTCGGATGTTTTCTTTCAATTGGCCAAAAAGCTGAGGCATAGGTTCAAAAGCTACTACTTTTCCCTGATCTCCAACTTTCCTCGCTGCCCAAAGTGAATATTCCCCCTGATTTGCTCCCACATCGATGAAGGTATCTCCAGCTTTTAAGAATCTCTCCAAAACGAAAATAGGGGCCCAATCGTGCGCACCTCGCCAGTAGATTGCATTACCCATCTGTTTGGCAATGTCCACTTTCATGGATACGCCTCTAAATTCAAAATTTCTCCAGTTTTCAGTCTTGCTAGATGAAGAGAAGAATTTTCGAAACAATTTGGTGACAAAAAAACCACCGGGAATCACATATAAATTCCTTGAGAGTTTGCTTAAGAAGTGTTCCATTAGTGGGTGTATGACTCGCCTGTAAATCGCTCTAGAGACTCAATTAAATTCTTTTTTCTCCGCGCCAGTGAGTAGTTGGCTTGAATATGAAGTCGTGAATTTATGGAAAGTAAATCTTTATTGGGAGCGTTGAGCGCTTTATCAATGATAGGAATCGCGGCTTCTAGTGATTTTTTCCTGATTATAAATCCTGAATCACCAACGATATTTGGTATGTGATTTGTGTGAGCCCCTATAGGAATAGCTCCGCAAAGCATTGCTTCACAGAGCGCACAGCCAAATCCTTCGAAGCTGGAAAGCTGAAAGTAAAATTCACATTTTTGATACCAAGTTTTTAATTCCTCTGGCGAAAGAAATCCAAGAAAATGTACATTATCTGTGTTTTCAAAAGCTATTGCTGAAGGCTGCACACCTGCAAAATAGAAACTGCAGTTCGGGTATTTCTTAGCGATTTCAAGAATCAGATCACCACCTTTTAAAGTGAATTGGCTGGGAGACATGACTGCCAAGAAGCTGTTTCTTATTCGCTTATTGTGAGTAGGTAAGGTCCATTGATTTTCGTCAAGTCCATTATAAATCACTTCGGTTGGCGTTTCGAGTTTAGGGAAATGATGATGAAGTCCTTGTTTTTTGGAGGTGATCTCAGGATCGAAGAGCAACTCAGTTTCGATCAGGGATTCACTCACTGGAAAGATTGCTGCGGCTCGCCTGTAACTGAAATCACAAATTCGCTTGAGTAAACTGATGCGAAGACTTCCATAGTTGATTTCTGGAATGGACGCGCAATCAGTGCCGTGGGTGATGATAAAGACTTTTTTGAAAAACACCTTTCCGAAGATGGTGGCCCAAAAAGCCCAATAACCTCCAAAATTGACCAGTATAAACCTTGATCCCGAGATGTTGAAAAGCATATCGAAAAACTGTCGGATGAAATTCAGTGGTGCAAGCTTTTTATTGCCCCAAGGCTGATTGATAACCTGAACTCTAAAGTACTCTGACAGCATTTTGATGTCACTTTTGACAAATGACTGCATGGATGGAGTGATGTAGAGGATTTTGGTTAGACTCATCTAGATGTAGCGGCCTCAAATAGTCGTAACTAAATTAATTCCAGTACTTTTAATTTCAAGTGCAAAAGGGTTTTTGGAATTGAAATCCTCAGTTTTAATAGGGTGTGGCTCAATCCTCAAATCTATTGAGCGCCTCAGTTTACGAAGTTCATTTTGAGTGGTAAAAAAGTCATCCATGTGATCTAAAACAAGAGCTATATCCAAATCACTTTCTTCCTTTTGAGACCCTTTGGAATACGAACCAAACAGAAAAGCGCTTCTTAGCCCAAATTTTTCCGGGATGCTTTCAATGTATTTGTTAAGTATATTTATAATTCGTTGATCAGCCATTTTCTGAGTTTTTCTATTCTATTGATCCAGATTTCTGTAAACTCCTTGGTGCAAAGTTGATGAAAATCCTGTTTGTAATTATCATAACGAACATTTAGGTTAAAAGTAGTAATTTCATCAAGCCAATCTTTCTGCTCTTCTGAAGCGTCTAAATTTGTTTGCGAAGTTAATCGAAGTAAATCATGAATAAATATTGGATGTTTCTTATTAGACTTGACATAATGAGCTTTCAGTAATTTTTCTAGTACCAAATGTCCAATAAAAAGACTTCAGTTATAGTCTTTCGATTTGAATAAATTGTTCATTGTCTGATGATTTTGTTCAGAGGAATTCACCCAATATTCTATGATCCGTTGAATATTTTCTATTTTGTCAGACATGATTTTTACGAGCTAATTTAGTATCTAAAATAGTTCTTATTATTAAAGCAAAAAAGCTCAACCTATCACAGGATGAGCTTTAAATATTGATTATAATGTCTTTATAAGACCACGTTGACTATTTTGCCTGGCACTACGATCATTTTCTTAGGTGCTTTACCTTCCAGCCATTTCTGAACGGTTTCATCAGCCAAAGCTGCCTTTTCGATTTCTTCTTTGGAAAGCGAAAGGTCCAAGTTGAGTTTTGCTCTCATTTTACCATTGATCATCACCGGATATTCGAAAGCACTTTCCTTCAAATAACTTTCGTCAAAAGCCGGGAAGGTAGCTTCCGTGATGGAACTTTCATGACCCAACAAGCTCCAAAGTTCTTCAGTAATATGCGGAGCATAAGGTGATACCAATAGTGCCAGTGGCTCTAGGATCTTACGTTTGTTGCTTTTCAGAGCTGTGAGTTCGTTAACACAAATCATAAAGCTGGACACAGAAGTGTTGAAAGAGAAGCTGGCCATGTCTTCTTCCATCTTCTTGATGGCTTTGTGTAGGGCTTTGTATTCTTCCTTGCTTGGCTCAGCGTCCGGAACCTGGAACTCACCGGAATTGCTGTGGTATAGATTCCAGAGTTTACGAAGGAATTTGAAAACCCCATCGATGCCGTTGGTGTTCCATGGTTTGAATTGCTCCAAAGGACCCAAAAACATCTCGTACAATCTCAAGGTGTCTGCGCCGTATCGCTCGATGATGTCATCAGGATTAACGACATTGTACTTGGATTTGGACATTTTCTCAACTTCAGCTCCGCAAATGTACTTGCCGTCTTCCAGGATGAATTCAGCATCTGCCAAGTCAGGTCTCCAGGCTTTGAATTTATCCAGGTTTAGCTGATCGTTGTAAACGATATTCACGTCCACATGCATTTCAAAAGTGTCATACTGATCTTTCAATCCTTTGCTCACAAATTGATTGGTTCCTTTAACACGATACACAAAGTTAGATCTGCCCTGGATCATGCCTTGGTTGATCATCTTCTGGAATGGCTCGTCTATGCTCACTACTCCAATATCATAAAGGAATTTGGTCCAAAATCTGGAATACAATAAGTGCCCAGTAGCGTGTTCGGAACCTCCTATGTATAAATCTACCGCTCCCCAGTAATCTGTTTTTGCTTTGTCAGCAAAGGCAGTTTCATTCTTTGGATCGGTGTATCTGAAGAAATACCAGCTAGAACCGGCCCAGCCAGGCATGGTGCTTCTTTCCAAAGGAAATTCGCCTTCAGGAGTTTTATAGTTCCAGTCTTTTGCGCGAGCAAGTGGAGGCTCTCCGTCCTCAGTTGGCAGGTATTTATCTACCTCCGGCAAAACCAAAGGCAGGTCTTTTTCTTCTACTAAATACGGAAGTCCATCCTTGAAATAAACCGGTAGTGGCTCTCCCCAGTAGCGCTGACGGGTGAAAATCGCGTCACGCATTCTGTATTGGATTTTGCCTTTTCCGATGCCTTTTTCTTCTAAAAATTCAATGGCTTTTGCCATTGCATCTCTCATGTAAAGGTTTGAAATGAAGCCAGAATTGATAATCAAGCCACCTTTTCCCGGAAATGAACCATCCTCCATGGAGCCATCGATCACTTGTCTGATTTCTAGATCGAAGTGCTTCGCAAAATTGTAATCCCGTTCGTCATGCGCTGGTACTGCCATTACAGCACCAGTTCCATATCCAGCCAAAACGTAGTCGGCCACCCATACCTGGATTTCTTCTCCGTTGAATGGATTGATCGCATAGGATCCTGTGAATGCGCCAGAGATGGTTTTAACATCACTCATACGCTCACGCTCTGAGCGGTTTTTTGCTACCTCTATATAGGCTTCAGCTTTTTCCCGTTGGTCTTCTGTGATCAGTGCGGCCGCCAGATCAGATTCTGGTGCCAAAGCCAAATAGGTGACACCATATATAGTATCCACACGGGTTGTGAAGACTTTGATCGTTTGATCGGAATCTTTTACCTGGAAAACCACGTCAGCTCCAATGGATTTACCAATCCAGTTCCGCTGCATTTCTTTGATTGGCTCAGACCAATCTATTTTCTCCAGACCTTTTAATAAGCGATCAGCATAGGCAGTAATTCGCATGGACCACTGCATCATTTTCTTGCGCTCGACAGGATGTCCACCGCGCTCAGAGAATCCGTCTTTCACTTCGTCATTAGAAAGCACAGTTCCCAAGGCTGCACACCAGTTAACGGTGGTTTCTGCCAAGAAAGTGAGTCTGTATTTCAAAAGCATTTCCTGCTTTTCCTTTTCGGAGTAAGCATTCCATTCTTCTGCGGTAAACTTTGGGGTCTCGTCGTCACAGACAGCTTTTACATTCGCATTTCCTTCTTTTTCAAATCTAGAAATCAACGAATCTATAGAAAGTGCTTTGTCAGCATCCTGATCGTAGTAGCTATTGAAAAGCTGCATGAAGATCCACTGCGTCCATTTATAATAGTCTGGATTGGAAGTTCTCACTTCTTTACTCCAGTCGAAGGCAAAACCAATATTTTTTAATTGCTCGGTGTAGCGGGTGATATTTTGCTCGGTAGTAATCGCTGGATGTTGACCAGTTTGGATAGCGTACTGCTCAGCAGGCAGGCCGAAGCTATCGTAGCCCATCGGGTGCAATACGTTGTATCCTTTCAATTTCTTAAAGCGGGAGACAATATCCGAGGCGATGTAGCCCAGTGGATGGCCCACGTGCAGACCAGCACCGGATGGATAAGGGAACATGTCGAGAGAATAGAATTTAGGTTTGTCAGGATTTACCTTGGCAAGGAAAGTTTGGTTGTTTTCCCAGTAAGCCTGCCATTTTTTCTCTATATCCTTAAAGTTGTACTCCGCCATGATTGTCTTTTTTCTTATTTTTTAGCTCAATGCCTGCAAAAATAGAAAAATTGGCGGGCTTTTGAATTCAAATTGGTAATTGATCCTCAGTAAGCTGTTTTGATTGTTCACAAGCCTTAATTATTTCCTTAATTATCTTTCAATTTTCAATCTTCGAATTTTCCAATCCAAACCCTTACCTTTGCGGCATAATTCACCCAGCGGTTCAATTGCCCGCTTTATCAAAAATTCAGCTGAATATGAATACGAAGGAGTTAGTAGCGAAAGGATTGGAGCTTCCGTTGATGGAGGCTTTTTACACGATACAAGGAGAAGGAAGATTTACCGGGTATCCCGCTTATTTTATCCGGCTTGGAGGCTGTGACGTGGGGTGTGTCTGGTGTGATGTCAAGGAATCTTGGGACTCTGGCAAGTGGCCGGTTTTAGCCATAGAAAAGATTGTGGAAGATGCATTGGCTTTTCCGGGTCGATTGGTGGTCATTACTGGAGGAGAGCCTTTGATGTATGACTTGGGGCCTCTGACGGCACTTTTGAAATCCAAAGGATTTACTACTAATATTGAGACGTCAGGAGCTCACCCATTTTCGGGTGATTTTGACTGGGTTTGCTTTTCTCCCAAGAAATTCAAAAAACCGCATCCTTCCATTTATCAGCAGGCAGACGAACTGAAAGTGGTGGTCTTTCATCAAAGTGATTTTGCTTTTGCAGAAGAGCATGCGGAGCTGGTAAATTCTAACTGCGAACAACGTCTCCAACCTGAGTGGAGCAAGGCCGAAAAGTTTATTCCGGTGATCATTGATTTTGCAAAAAATCGCCCAAAATGGAAAATTTCGCTTCAAACTCATAAATTTATGGACATACCCTAAGTCCATGCGCCCTGTTCTAGTCGGAATTCTTCTTTTTTTGATCGTTTCTTTCGCGAATGCGCAAAGTTATTCGATCATTGATGGCAGGGCAATAAAGATGTATAAGGAGGGTGAAGAACTCACTATTTCCCGGCAGTATGATGCGGCTATAGGTAAATATCAAGACGCAATTAATCGCGAAGCCTCCTTCATGGAAGCTTATGTAAAATTGGCTCAGCTGCAGATTACGCAGGGTAAACTCGAAGAAGCTGAGAAAACAATAAGCGCAGGAAAGTCTCGACTATCGGGGAAAAATGCTACAGTAAAGCATAAGGCGGATTTGGGCTGGGTGATGACTCATATTTTTTTGAAGCAAGGTAAATTTCACGAGGCGGTAGATGAATTTGAAACGATAGACCCCTTGTTGGATGAAAATTTCAAAAAGTCGATCTCGTATGTAGAGACTCAAGATCAAATGGAGTTTTTGGCTTCGCAAGTAGGGAACTTTCAATCTATAGAAAAGGAAAAGCTCCCGGCTCCACTTAATGAATTTCAGCTTCAATATTTCCCAGTATTAACTGCTGATGGGGAACAGATTTTATTTACAAAGCGGGATGGAACCGGAAATAATGACAAGGAGGATATTTTTATGTCTTTTGTTTCTCCAGAAGGAAATTGGTCCAAGCCACAAAGTATCGCTCAAAACATTAACTCTATTTATAACGAAGGGACATGCTCTGTGACTGCTGATGGGAATATATTGATTTTTACTTCCTGTGATGCCCCTGATTCCGAGGGAAGTTGCGACTTGTATATAGCTTATAAGGTAAATGGAATGTGGCAGCGTCCAAGGAATATGGGGAAAAATGTCAATTCTAGATCCTGGGATTCCCAACCTTCACTTTCAGCTGATGGTAGAGTCCTATTCTTTTCTTCCAACAGAAAAGGTGGATTTGGGGGAAATGACATTTGGTTTAGTGTCATGCAAAATGATGCGACTTGGTCTGAAGCAAAAAACCTAGGAGATGTAGTAAACACGCCGAAGGATGAAATTTCGCCGTTTATGTTTTTTAATAACGAGATCCTGTTTTTCTCTTCGAATGGTCACCCGGGGTTTGGGGGAATGGACATTCAGCTTTCCAAGGTGCTCGATGGAGAATTTACAAAACCAGAAAATCTTGGTTGGCCAATCAATGACCAATTGGATCAAGTGGCTTTGTTTATCACTGCGCAAAAGGATTATGCCTATTTCACCGAACTAACTACATCCGAGAAAGAGCATGACCGCTCTTTGCTATATCGATTCAAATTCCCCGAAGAAATACCACTGGGGGAAAACCTGACAGTGACTGAAGGCAAGGTTTTTAATTCAAAGACGGGAGAGCCAATTGACGCTACTTTATCGCTTGTTTCTCTGACTAATGACAGTACTTTATACCGGTTCAACTCAGATGGAAAAACGGGTACATTTACCATGATCTATCCAGATAAAGCTATATCAGGGCTTTATGTGGAGAAAAAAGGGTATTTGCCAAAAATTTTCAATGTAGAACGCGACAATATTAAAAACGTAAAGGATTTAAAGGTGGAATTAGTCCCTGTTGCTGCGGGAGAGGAGTTTGTTTTTGAAAATGTATTTTTTGAGTTTGATGAATATGAGCTGAAAAGCGAGTCAATTTCATCCTTGAAAAGGCTTGTGAAATTTTTAGGAGAAAACCCAAATGTGAATATTCTGATCACAGGGCATACTGATAATGTGGGTAGCGCAAGTTACAATCAGAATCTTAGTTTACGACGTGCGCAGAGCGTGCAGCGGTATCTTATGGATCAGGGCTTCCATGAAGGTCGGGTTTTGGTAGAAGGAAAGGGTGACAAAGAGCCGATGGTTAAGAATGACAGTCCTAGTAATCAAGCATTGAATCGCAGGATTACAATCAAGATCTTGTAAAAAAAATGGATTTTTTTAAGTTGCGCTTGTCTCAAATGATGTCAACATAGTCTTTGGAATCATTTGGTTAGAATGTCTATGATTTATGATTTCGGACTGGCAAAGTGCTCTTAGTGTTTATGTTAGGTACTTGCCGTTTTACTAATAATTCTTGGGAGTCAAAAAGCCGGTTGTCCAAATATTAATATCCCGTTAACATAAAATCCCAATATGTTCGACTATTTTTTAAATCTTTAAACTATGCGTAAAGGTTTTTGAACTTTTTCTCTATGTTTGATCAGATTATAATTTCATTAAAATGTTATTTTGAGCAATAATAGTAATGTATTTTTCTATTGTGATTGCTAAAATTCTGTATAAGGGGCATATTCTGAAATTTAAATTACTTGCTAGAATAGCTTATGTAATTAGCCTCCATATGAGCTGATTTTAGTAAAAAATTAACTTTTGTTAACATTCAAATAACAAAACATAAATTTATTAATGGATCAATAGCTGAGTTTTTTCCAATTATAATTCTGTAAAAACGATGAAATAAGGATTTTCCATTATTATAATTTACTGGCTGCAGGTTAAAAATGTAACTTACTGTGTTGCGATATTGCGTCAATAAGAATATCATTGGACATAATATAAACCTTAATCAATCAAATATGAGGAAAGTTTTACTTCTAGGACTCATGTGGTTTTTATGCAGTGCAATAGCTTTTGCACAAGACCGCGTGGTTACTGGTACGGTTATTTCTACGGAGGATAACCTTGGAGTGCCAGGAGCAACAGTAATCGTAAAAGGAACCACCAATGGTACGGCAACGGACCTTGATGGTAAATTTTCATTAAGTGTTCCACAAAGTGGAGGAGTATTGGTCGCTAGTTTTGTTGGTTTCCTTTCGCAGGAAATAACTATTGGCAATCAATCCGATTTCACAATTATGTTGGAGCCAGACGCTAAACTACTAAGTGAGGTAGTGGTGACCGGCTACGGAACTCAATCTAAAAGAGAGGTCACTGGTGCAGTGTCTCAAATCAAAGGAGAGCTTATCGAGAACTTGCCTTTGCAGTCATTTGACAGAGCAATGCAAGGTAGAGCTGCGGGTGTTCAAGTTTCTTCCGCAAATGGACTTCCTGGTGGAGCTGTAAACATCAGAATTAGAGGTGTAGGTTCTGTAAATGCTGGAAATGAACCACTTTACATTGTAGATGGTGTTCAATTGAACAGCCGAAATGATGCAGACTTTACCCAATCCAATCCGCTAGCCTTCTTGAATCCAAATGACATCGAGTCCATGGAAATCTTGAAAGATGCTGCTTCTGCTTCTATTTACGGAGCGCAGGCTGCCAATGGTGTAGTTATCATCACTACCAAAAAAGGTAAGTCGGGAAAAGCACAGTTTACTTTTAACGTGTATGCGGGTACGACCGAACCGTTAAAATATCTTGATGTAACTGACGGTACAGAAGTGTATCAATTACGTAAAGAAGCTTATACCAATGCAGGTAACGGGCTTCCAGAGGCTAATGCACTTAATAGCATGGGTGAACTTCCTAGTAACTGGCAATCACTTACAAGAGATGAATTGGATCAAATCGCAGCTGATTTTGATTTTTACGATTGGCAGAGAGAAGCACTTATAACAGGGCAGATCAGAAATTATGAGCTATCCATGTCTGGAGGTGATGACCGAACTACTTATTTCCTTTCTGGATCATACAATCAGCAAGAAGCTACTGTTAGCCCTGTTAATTTCCAAAGAGGAACATTTGCTGTCAAATTAGCTACTCAAGCTAATAGTAAATTACGATTTGAGACTAATTTGAATTTGAGTACTTTCAGCCAAAACACACCATTTGCAACAGATGGAGCATTTTTGGGTAACCCTGCCTTCTCGGCAGCGACAGTTCTTCCGCAAAACCCAATCTACAACGAAGATGGCTCATTCAACGAAAGTATCAGCGGTATTCTAAATCAAAACGTAATTGCTGTAAATAGCTATAATTCAGGTCAGCAGCGCACGAATCAGTTTGTAGGTAACATTGCAGCTAATTATAAAATTCTAGACAATCTGACGTTCAGATCCCTATTTGGTCTTGATTACAGATTAGTTCAAGGAGAAGATTACACTGATCCAAGAACTCCAGATGGAAGGGGTGTTCAAGGTAGAGGTTCTATTCAATCTAACTGGAATGTTAACTTCATTACCACGCAGACCTTGAGCTATAACAAAACCTTTAACTCTGTTCATAATGTGTCTGGTATTTACGGTATCGAGTTTCGTCAGGAGACAAACCAAGGTATCTCAGGATCAGCGACAGGATTTCCTACTTTCCAATTTAGAACTGTACAATCTGCAGCGATTCCAGAGGATATCACCTCTTTTTGGACTGGATTTAAGAGATTGGGAACATTCCTTCAGGTTAATTACGATTACAATAAAAAATATCTAGTTACCCTAACAGGTCGATATGATGGTTCATCTAGATTTGGAGCAGACAATCTTTACGGTTTTTTCCCTTCAATAAGAGCGGGTTGGTACCTAAAAGAAGAAGATTTCTTGAAGTCAAGCTCAACGATTTCGGAATTGAAACTTAGAGTATCCTATGGTATCACTGGAAATGACCAAATTGGAAACTTCGATTCAAGAGGTCTTTATCAAGGCGTAGGTACTTATAATGGGTCTGGTGGTATTAGACCTGTAGGCCTTGCTAACCCTGAGCTATCTTGGGAAAAGAACAGAACCTTCAATATTGGTCTAGATTATGGGTTGTTCGGAAACAGAGTTAGCGGTGCTATTGATGTCTTTAACAGAGAATCTACCGACTTATTATTCCCTCAGCCAATCCTTTGGACTAATGGTTTTGGCTCAGTTACCAGAAATGTCGGTAGCTTAGAAAACAGAGGTGTGGAATTTGAAATTAGTACAGTAAACGTCAATACCCCTAGTGGATTTAGATGGAATACAGATTTCAACATTACTTATATAGAAAACGAATTAACCTCCTTATATGATGGATTAACAGAGCTTCCTTCTGATCCTGCTATCCGGGTAGGTGAATCTTTAGGCTCATATTTCTCTTATGAATATGCTGGAGTTAACCCTGCTACTGGTCGTCCGATGTGGTATGATATAGATGGTAACTTAAAATATCAAGTGCAAGCTGCAGATCGAAAAATCCTAGGAAACTCACTTCCTTCTTGGTACGGAGGTATGAATAATACATTCTCATACAAAGGATTGGAACTGACAGTATTCTTCCAATATGAATATGGAAGATTAATCCCTGACGGTCAGGTTGGATTCATGAGAGAAAATGCTTCAAGATTGACGTTGAATGCACTTCAGCAAACTTACGATGCAAGATGGACTGAGCCAGGTCAAATTACTTACCAGCCTAGAGTTTATTCAGGAGGTACAGAGCCAAGATCATCTGGAATGAATACTGGAGGTGCTTCCCTATTCAATGCTGACTACATCCGATTGAAGCAAGTTTCCTTGGCGTACAATCTTCAGCCTGCTTTATTGAGCAAAATCGGCTTGACTAGAGCGAGAATTTATGCTACTGGAGTCAACCTTTGGACTTATGCTGATGGTTATCCTGGATATGATCCAGAATTCTTGGGCTCTGCTACAGGTATCATTCCTCAAACAAGAAATATTACTCTTGGTCTTCAAGTAGGATTTTAATTAAAAACATTAAAATGAAAATATTTAATAAATCACTCAAAAATCTCCTTACACTAGGGATTGTTGGCGTCACTCTCTTCGGGAGTGGCTGTGAAAGCGCTTTGGAAATAGATCCACGTCAATCTATCGATGCAGGCATCGCACTTGAGACTCGTGGTGGTATTACTGCTGCTATTAACTCTGTTTATGCAAGACTTCGTTCTGCTGATAATTATGGTAGAGCATTAATAGTTGATGCAGATGCATTGGCAGACTTAGGTGTAGCTACTGGTAATTCTGGACGTCAGATTAACCAGGCGCGTAACCAGTTCAATACTCACATAAACAACTGGCAGAATAGCTATTACGCTATTAACGAAATCAATTTGATTCTGGAAGCTATTCCAAACCTTGTAGAAACACCTCCGGTTTCTGAGGATGAAGCTAATTCCTGGAATGGTCAGATGAAGTTTCTTCGGGCGCTTTATTACTTTGACTTGGTTAAGGTGTATGCATATATGCCGGGTGCTGTAGTAGATCAGCTAAACAAAGGTGGTATTCCTGTAGTGTTGGAAGGTGTTATTTCCACTGAGTTAGCGCTTACCAGACTACCAGCTCGTGAAACTATTGATGCTGTTTATTCACAAATCTATGCAGATTTGAACGATGCAATTTCTCTACTTTCCAACTCTTCTAATCCATACTATGCTTCTCAAGGAGCTGCTTATGGCCTACTTTCTAGAGTTGCATTGTACAGAAAGGATTATGCGACTGCAGTTTCTGCTGCTACACAAGCTTTAGCAAGCAATTCAGGAGTAATTCTATCTGGTAATGCATACGTAGCTGGTTGGAGATCTGAGTCGAATCCAGAGTCAATGTTCGAGGTTAGGTTCTTCAACGCAACTGAAGGAGTCGGTGGAGTAAACGAATCTTTACAATCATCTACAACTTCTATTATTGATTTGGGAAATCCTCAAAGCCAAGGTGGATGGGGTGACTTTGTTCCAAATGCACTTTTACTTGAGCAAATCGGCGTATCAGCATCGGGATCAGGTTCTGACCCTAGAGCTTATACAGTTACTAGAGGTGCTGACATTAGAGCGGAACTTTATGCTGTAGGAAATGGTAGAGGAAGTGGACCTAAATTAGAAGTGACTAAATATATGGGTAAGTCTGGTGTTCCTTATGTGGACAATGCTCCAGTGCTCAGAAAGTCTGAAGTACTTCTTAATAGAGCTGAAGCACAGACTTATGCTGGTGCTGCACTGAATCTAGACGCTGCACTTGCTGACCTGAATACATTTAGAGCAGCAAGAGGTTTAGATGCGTTTGTAAGTTCAGACGCAGATGAAATTCGTGAAGAAATATTACTTCAGCGTAAAATAGAATTGGCATTTGAAGGTCAAAGATATTTTGATTTGAAGCGTTTAGGAAGAGATATCATCAAGCCTCAAGGTGACGTAGCTTTTACTGATATCAGAATTCTTGCGCCACTCCCTCAAAGAGAAATCGATGGGAATCCGAATCTTGTTCAAAATGAAGGTTATTAATTATAAGATATGAAATCATTAAAATATGTCGTAATACTCGTAGCCTTAGCATTTTCCTCTTGTATAGAGCAGGAGCTAGCCTACGAAACATTTGATGGGTCTGTGGTTGAGTTTGATGCTACAGTTCTTAATTCTCCGTCTCCAGGAAAGGTAT
Source organism: Algoriphagus locisalis (assembly GCF_900116615.1). Lineage (GTDB taxonomy): Bacteria > Bacteroidota > Bacteroidia > Cytophagales > Cyclobacteriaceae > Algoriphagus > Algoriphagus locisalis. Next base: position 16,528 of record NZ_FPBF01000002.1, on the reverse strand, counting down.
TTCCTTTGTTGACTCGGGTACCTAATTATGGTTTTCCTGTAACATCGTCTAATCCAGTTATCAGCGAGAGTTCAGGGACAGTTAGATTTCGAGTGAATTTTGTTAGTGCTCATCGTACTAGTGATGTTACTATCAATTACTCTGTAGTATCTGGTGAGACTACTGCTGTAGAAGGGGTTCATTATTCTACTCCTGGTACTTTGGTAATCCCAGCAAATTCAAGCTACGGTGAACTTGAAGTTCAGACTCTTCCAAATGACACAGATGCTACTCCAGTAACGCTAGTTTTGCAACTGGAAGGTAATGGGTCTGATGTGTTACCAAGCGAAAATTTCAAGCAGCTAGGTATCAGCATTTCTCAAAACTAGAATTAGTTTGAAATAATTTAAAGGAGGGGCGGAAGTCCCTCCTTTTTTGATTACCATTGAAAATAAAAACTATAACCAACGAATGAAAAAGCTCTCTTTAATCCTACTTACTCTGCTTGTGTCCCATTATGGCGTTTGTCAGTTGACTAATCTTCAAAATATAGCAAATGGGACCCCTTTAACAGCTAATAACCCTGACGTTTCAGGCAATCCATATTTCACTGATTTTGTAGCAGGTGAAGTTTTACTTGCTAATGGATCTGTATTTGGAGGTTTGATCCGATACAATAGCTACACGAATGAATTGGAATACAAAGAGGGGTTTGATGTCTTTACGCTAGAAGAAAGGCAGGTTCAAAATTTTAAAATTACTATTGATGGTAAGCAGAAAGTGTTTGAAAAAGGGCTTTATCGACCTGCTAATGCCAACTTGTTCTATGAGCGACTGGCTGAAAATAATGGGATGACACTAATTAAAGTTTATACAAGTGCAATTGGACAAGATTCAAATGCCTCATCCTATGGTTCCGTCATGGGGAAGGCATTTATTCAAAGCATGACTGTATTTCTTTGCAGTAATGACGATTGTTCTGAAGTCAAGAATAATAAATCCTTAATTGCATCCCTGCCTGAAGAAAAGCAAGATGAAGCTGCAGAGTTGATTAAAAAAGAAAAGCTAAATCTAAAGAAAGAAGATGATGCTATTTATTTTATTCAAACCTTACCCTAGACTTTTCATAACAAGCTCTATTCAGATGATATAGTCAAGTGGTTCTGTTTACTCGATCTTTTCACTAAATTTGCACCCAATTTGAAAAGGTAATGATTTACGTTTGTAGAAAAGAACACTTCAACGCAGCTCACAAGCTTTGGAATCCCAACTGGTCTGACGAGAAGAATGTAGAAGTATTTGGACCTTGTGCCAATGTCAATTGGCATGGGCATAACTTTGAGTTGATAGTAATGGTAAAAGGACTCCCTGACCCTGAAACAGGCTTTGTGGTGGATCTAAAGAAGCTAAGTGCCATCATCCGAAACTTGGTCATTGAGAAAGTTGATCACAAAAATCTGAACGTGGATGTTGATTTTATGCAAGGGAAACTGGCCAGTTGTGAAAATCTGATTATGGAGTTCTGGAAGATTCTTGAGCCAGCTGTGAATGAAATTACATCACAGGGGGGGCTGCATAAACTTACGCTTTACGAGACTCCTAGGAATTTTGTGGAGTATTTCGGAGAGTGAGATTTTCAGTAAGTAGTGAGTTGTAAGTAGTATTTGTTGTGGATTATTTTTAAACAATTGGTATTATGGCATACGTTAATTTTTATTATGAGCTAGATGTTTATAAGCTTTCAAGGCAATTAGCAAAGGATGTGTATTCGATTTCGAATAATTTTCCGAAAGAGGAAAAGTATTCTCTAACTGATCAGATAAGAAGATCATCAAGATCCGTCGGGGCGCAAATTGCTGAAAGCTGGGCCAAGCGAAGATATATCAATCATTTTATTGCTAAGCTTACAGACTCAGATGCAGAGCAATATGAAACCCAACATTGGATCGAAGTCGCTTTGGACTGCGAGTTAGTTAGTACTCAAGAAAGAGATTTAATTGTTAAAACATGTGAGATCATAAATCAAAAGTTGAATGCTATGATGTCGAAAGCACCTTTATTCTGTACAATTGCTAAAAAGTAAATTTCATCAATCGTGTTCTTCTGATTTTACAAAACTAACCACTTACAGTTTACCACTTACAAATACTAGACTTGACTTCCCCTCACAAACTCTACATCATCTCCGGCGAGCGTTCAGGTGATCTACATGCTTCTAACTTAGTAAGGTCACTCTTGTCAAAAAAACCGGATTTAGACATCAGAGGAATGGGGGGGAGTTATTCCAAAGAAGCTGGAGTTGACTTGGCTGTTGATTACGCTGAAATTGCATTGATGGGGTTTTTGGAGGTGGTTTTGGGATTTCGAAAAGTATTGAAATACCTCAGTATTGTTAAGAAAGATATTTTGGCCTATAAACCAGACGCAATTATTCTGGTAGATTATGGCGGTTTTAATATGAAAATTGCCGCTTTCGCCAAAGAGAATAATATCCCGGTTCATTATTACATTCCTCCAAAAGTATGGGCATGGAATCAAAAACGTGCTTTGAAGCTAAAAGCATTTACTGATCACATTTACGCTATTCTTCCTTTTGAACCTAGATTTTTTGAGAAGTATGACATGAAGGTTCATTATGTGGGGAACCCTTTATTGGATGAAATCCCAAAGTTTCAAGCCCATGAGTTTTTCTTCCAGAAAAATGAACTCAGTTATCAACCAATTATTGCCTTGCTTCCAGGAAGTAGAAGGCAAGAGATCAATGTGATGCTAGATAGAATGGTGGCTTTGGTGAAGGAATTTCCAAATGCTCAGTTTGTCATTGCTGGAGTGAAAGATCTTGGTACTGAGATTTATCAGCGAGGTGTGGATGCTGGGATTCGGGTAATCTACGATCAGACCTATGACTTGCTTTCACATGCTATTGCAGCGGTGGTTACATCTGGTACAGCCACTTTAGAGACTGCTTTGTTTCGAGTTCCTCAGATTGTTGTGTACCGTACAAGTTCAGTTTCTTATGCGATAGCAAAGAATCTAATCCGCGTGCCTTATATTTCTTTGGTGAACTTGATTGCTGACAAAGAAGTGGTGAAGGAATTAATTCAGAATGATTTTTCTATCCCAAATCTGAAGTCTGAACTTCAACAGATCTTAGGCAATCAGGTTTACCGGGGGCAAATGCTTCAAGGTTATGATTTGATCAAAGAGCAAATCGGAGAGGGGAGTGCTTCCGATAATACCGCTTCACTCATACTAGAGGGTTTGGACAAAAAATAAACCCTGCCTCGGATGAAGCAGGGCTTGATATTAGGCTACTTGAAGTCTTTTGAACTTCGACTTATCAAATTTTTCATGAGCGTATTTAGCATCGATGATCAATTCTTTGATGGAATCATCTGATGGAATATCGTACATCGCATCGGTGATGATCGCTTCGCAGATTGATCTTAATCCTCTAGCTCCCAGATTGAATTCTACTGCTTTTTCTACGATGAAATCAACGCCACTTTCTTCGAAAGTAACTTTCACTCCTTCATAGTTGAGCAGCTTGGCATATTGCTTCACCAAAGCATTTTTAGGCTCAGTAAGAATTCTTTTCAATGCATCAGCATGTAATGGATCTAAGTGAGTTAAAACTGGTAGACGGCCAATTAGTTCTGGGATTAAACCAAAAGCTTTTAAATCCTGAGCTGTCACATATTGCAAAAGGTTTTCCCGATCTGCAACTGCATCTGCCGCAGCTTTACTGAATCCCATTGGTTGTGTATTCAATCTCTTGCCGATATGTCTTGAGATACCGTCAAATGCTCCGCCACAGATAAAGAGAATATTCTCGGTATTTACAGCGATCATTTTCTGATCAGGATGCTTACGCCCGCCTTGAGGTGGTACGTTTACCACAGTGCCTTCTAGAAGCTTCAACATTGCCTGCTGCACACCTTCTCCACTTACATCTCTGGTAATGGATGGATTATCTGATTTTCTTGCGATTTTATCCAACTCATCTATATACACGATTCCTCGCTCTGCAGCTTCTACATTATAATCCGCAGCTTGGAGCAATCTAGTCAAGATACTTTCCACATCTTCCCCTACATATCCAGCTTCTGTCAAAACAGTTGCATCAGCAATACAGAAAGGTACTTCTAGCGTTTTTGCCAAAGTTTTGGCTAAATAGGTTTTACCTGTTCCCGTATCACCCACCATGATGATGTTAGATTTTTCAATCTTTACCTCATCATTTTCGTCTTTTTGGAAAAGCCGCTTATAGTGGTTGTACACAGCCACCGTCAAAACTTTCTTCGCATCTTCCTGACCAATAACGTATTGATCTAGGTATGCTGTGAGTTCTTTCGGTTTCTTGAGTTTGATTTTAGGTTTTGCATCACCTGGTTTCTTGGCTTTGTCTTCTTCGCCAAGTATCATGTGTGCTTGATCGATGCAGAAATTGCAAATGTGAGCAGAAATGCCCGACACCATTAGATCTACATCTTTCTTATTTCTACCGCAAAAGGAGCAGGTAACTTGAGCCATTATTTTGGTTTTTTAACTAGTACTTCATCGATAAGGCCGTAAGCTTTTGCTTCTGGCGCTTTCATCCAATAATCTCTTTCTGAATCCTTTTCGATCTGTTCTGGGGTTTTTCCAGTATGCTCAGAAAGAATTCCATACAATTCTTCACGCATGGAAAGGATAAGCTTCAAGGAAATCTCCATATCTGTGGATTTTCCCTGCATTCCACCAGAGGGCTGGTGAATCATCACTCTGGAATGCTTTAGTGCAGATCTTTTTCCTGCGGCACCTCCTGCAAGTAACACTGCTCCCATAGAAGCTGCGATACCGGTACAAATGGTCGCAACATCTGGGCTGATAAACTGCATCGTGTCATATATTCCAAGACCGGCAGTCACAGATCCTCCTGGGCTATTGACATAAAGTAAAACATCTTTCTTAGAATCCACTGATTCTAGGAAAAGGAGTTGTGCTACAATAATATTCGCAATATGATCATCTACCCCTGTTCCCAGGAAAATGATACGGTCCATGATCAATCTAGAGAATACGTCAATTTCTCTGAAATTCTGAGGTCGCTCTTCGATTACAGAGCGAGTCATGTTTTCAATATGTTGCGTGTACTGGTCAAACGCAGTACCACTCACGCCTTGGTTGTGGATGGCGTATTTACGGAATTCTTCTTTGTTAATCATCTTTCGAGTTTGTTGTGGTAAGCAAAAATAAAAAAAGCCCTTTAATAAGAGCTTTTTTATGATGATTTAAGCGAATTACTTATCTAAAAGTTCCTTGAACTCATCGATAGTAATATCCTTTTCTTTCACGCTGATTTTGTCAAGAGCGAAAGCAAGTACTTTTTCGTTTTGAATTGAGGTAAGCATATTCATATAGTTCTGACCCTCTTCACCTTTCAGGTAGTTGTCAACGAACATATCCATGCTGTCCTCCATCTGTGATCCAAGACCTGAGGCTGCGAATTGCTCGCGAACCATCTGCTTGGTTTTCTCGATCACTTCTTCGTGCTCAGCTTTGATTTCATTTTTGGTAGCAATCTCGTTAGAGATCAAAGACCAAGTTAATTGCTTAGCATAGATAGGAAATTCCTTCTCGATATCCTCAGCTGTCACTTTGCCTTCGTTTGCAATCATCAACCACTCTTTCAAGAAAGTCTCAGGCAGATCTACTTTAGCAGCATCTGTCAATACTTTCTTCAATTCCTCCTCAGTGAATACCTTAGACTCCTTGTCGTAATTAGCCTGAAGCGTCTCGCGTACTTTAGTGATAAATCCCTCTTCAGAAGAAACTTGATCAGGACCGAATATCTTGTCGAAAAACTCCTGGTTCATTTCAGCAGTCTCAGTTCTGTTGATGTTTTTAACAGTCAAAGTGAAAGCTCCTTCTAGATCAGCAGACTCTTCTGCGCTTAGTCCGAAAGCTTCTTCCCACTGACCTTTTTTCACATCTTTCGCTTCGAATTCTACGACAGATTCTTTGCTTACGCCGATGAATTTGCCTGCAAGCTTCTTAGTGATTTTAGTCAAATCCAAAGAAACAGTTTTCTCAAACTCACCTTCAGTAGCCTTCAAGTCTCCGTAGATACGGTCACCTTCTTCACTTACCTCCGGATTAGTGCTATTACCATACTGAGACTTAAGATTGTCAAGTGTTTCGTTGATCAACTTGTCATCTACTTTGATGGAGTATTTTGTTGCTTTGATTTTAGAGTCCAGGGTTAGATCTACAGTTTCGACGAATCCGATTTTATAATCAAATTCAAAATCTTTCTGGTTTTTCCAGTCTATAGTGGCATCCTGATTTTGAGGAAGTGGATCCCCTAGGATTTTGAAAGTTTGCTCTTTCAAGTAAGTATTCAGTGATTCGCTAAGGATAGAGTTGATTTCCTCTACGAGTACAGAGGTACCATACATGCTCTTCACCATAGAGATAGGAGCCTTACCAGGTCTGAATCCTTTGATGTTAGATTTTTTGGCAAAGTCCTTAAGTTTTGCGTCAACCTTAGGTTGGTAATCTGCTTCGTTTAATTTAATTTTAATTAAAGCTTGATTTGCTGAATGCTTGTCTTGTGTGATTTCCAAAGCTCAAAATTTAATAATGAAGATTAACTAAAAACCCCCAATCCCTTCCCTGCTTTTGAAGACAGTTGAGTGATTGAGGGTTCGGTATTTAGTGCGGATAGAGGGACTCGAACCCCCATGCCTCGCGGCGCTAGATCCTAAGTCTAGTGCGTCTACCAATTTCGCCACATCCGCAATACGTACAAATCAGATATGAATATTGATTCCAAATCCAATTGTGGATGCAAATGTAGGTACTATTAAATAAAATGCAATAGCATTCAAAAAAAAATATTTATCATTTGATACAAGATGAGTCTCTGCCCATTTTTGTATTAAATTCCTCCTGTATGATTGAAGTGGACATAGAAGAAGAAAGAAAAGAAATACTCAAGCGCTACCGCAAGCTATTGAGACAGGCAAAACCCATCCTTAAGCCTGGGGATGCAAAATTGATAAAAAGAGCATTTAATGTGTCGCTGGAGGCGCACAAAGATATGCGTCGCAAGTCTGGAGAGCCTTATATCTACCATCCACTTGAGGTTGCATTAGTTTGTGTAGAAGAAATCGGTTTAGGTACTACCTCCATCGTCGCAGCTTTGCTTCATGACGTGGTTGAGGATACAGAGTGGGAGCTTGAGGATATAGAGCGGGAGTTTGGCTACAAGGTCATGACGATCATAGATGGTCTTACGAAGATTGCTGGAGTCTTTGAATCTGGAAGCTCCCAACAAGCGGAGAATTTCCGGAAAATGCTCCTCACGCTTTCTGATGACGTGCGTGTAATCCTGATTAAACTAGCTGACCGACTCAATAATATGAGGACGCTGGCTAGCATGCCAAGACACAAACAGCTGAAGATTGCGTCTGAGACGATGTACCTCTATGCTCCATTGGCGCATAGATTAGGACTTTACACCATTAAATCTGAATTGGAGGATCTGTATTTGAAATATACAGACACCGCCACTTATAAGGATATTGTTTTCAAAATCAATGAGTCAAAATCCTATCGAAACAAATTTATCAGGAGTTTTATCCTGCCGATAGAGGAAGAACTGAAAAGAACGGGATTGGATTTTACAATCAAAGGACGTCCTAAATCGGTTTTTTCCATCTATAATAAGATGAAGAAGCAGGGGATTCCTTTTGAGGAGGTTTATGACCTCTTCGCAATTCGTATTATTCTGAATAGTGATTTGGAAAGTGAAAAGGCGGATTGCTGGCAAGTGTATTCTATTGTGACAGATTTTTATAGACCAAACCCAGATAGACTTCGGGATTGGATCAGTACACCGCGCTCGAATGGCTACGAATCGCTACATACCACTGTGATGAGTGGCACTGGCCAATGGGTGGAAGTACAGATTCGTACCGAACGGATGGACGAAATAGCTGAGCGTGGATATGCTGCTCATTGGAAATATAAAGACAGGGAAAACTCAAAGGGACCATCAGGACTTGACGATTGGATCACTCAGGTACGTGGCTTGCTCGAATCCAATGATGGGAATGCGATCGAATTTATGGATGATTTCCGGGGAAATCTTTTTCATGATGAAGTATTTGTCTTTACTCCAAAAGGTGATTTGAAGGTGTTGCCTTTTGGCTCAACTGCTTTAGATTTTGCTTTTGAAATCCATACAGAAGTAGGGGCTAAGTGCATTGGAGCAAAAGTCAATCAGCGCCTGGTGCCTATTTCACATAAATTAAAAAATGGGGATCAGGTAGAAATTCTCACGTCTAATAAGCAAAAGCCTACCGAAGATTGGCTTAACAATGTAGTAACTACCCGGGCAAAAGCTAAAATCAAAGATGCACTACGTGAGGATAAAAAATCTGCTATTCTGGATGGACGGGAGATCGTGCAGCGCAAGATGAAGCAGATGAAGATGGAGTTCAATTCCGAATCTGTTGATAAACTTCGTGCGTTTTTTGAATTGAAAACGGCGAATGAATTTTATTATAGAGTTGGGATTGGAGCTATTGATCCCACGTCGATTAAGTCATTCAAGGAATTTAAGGCTACCCAAAAGCTTCAAAATAAATCGAGTCAGGAGAAAGTCAGAGACGAGTCTTCGTTTACCAAAGAGATAAAAAGCCTGAAAGGTCCAGACCACGATCAGCTCTTGATTGGAGAGGATATGGATGTAGTGGATTATATTTTGGCTAAATGCTGCAATCCTATCCCTGGAGATGATGTATTTGGATTTGTGACTGTGAATGAAGGAATCAAAATACACCGAACTTCCTGCCCTAATGCGCTGGAGTTGCTTTCCAATCATGGCAATAGGGTGATCAAAGCAAGATGGACAAGCCAAAAGGAAATTGCTTTTCTGGCTGGGTTAAGAATCCTTGGTACCGATAGAGTAGGGTTGATAAATGATGTCACCAAAGTGATTTCCAACGAATTGAAAGTGAATATGAGGTCGATTACCGTGGATTCTGATTCAGGGATTTTTGAAGGTACAATCAAACTTTATGTGCATAGTACCGAGCATCTTGATAAGCTGATTGAAAATCTTGTGGAAGTCGATGGAATACTAAAGGTTTCAAGGTTTGATTGATACATTGAATCATTTCTTACTTACAAAAGTTATATTTGAAAAAATACCCAGCTAATGCCTTTGAATACTACTCATTTTGAAGAGGTAAAAAAGATATTTACAGCCTATCTTGAAACAAAGAAGCTACGGAAAACTCCGGAGCGCTATGCCATCTTAGAAGAGATTTACTCCCGGTCAGGACATTTTGATGTAGAGTCGCTGTACATCAGTATGAAAAATAAGAACTATCGAGTAAGTCGAGCCACTGTTTACAATACCCTTGACCTCCTGGTGGAGTGTGATTTGGTGACCAAGCATCAGTTTGGGAAAAATCTCGCCCAATTCGAAAAATCCTACGGTTTCAAGCAGCACGACCACCTGATTTGCACAGATTGCAATCAGGTACTGGAATTTTGCGACCCTAGGATACAAAATATTCAAAATACAGTTGGTGAAATATTGAACTTCAAAGTTCTACACCACTCCTTAATATTGTATGGCAGTTGCCATAAGGAGAATTGTGAAAATAGAAAAGAAGAAACACTATGAAACTAACGTATAATACAAGCAAAGATGAGCTTGCAAATTACCTTTTCATTCAGGGAGATTTGATAGGAGATGAAGTTGGTCCTAAGCTCGTTGAAGTTGTTTCAGATGCTGTTGAAGAAGGTGTGAAAAAGTTTGTGGTTGACCTTAGTGAGGTGAGGTATATTAGTTCAAGTGGTATCGGTCTTCTGATCACCATGCTCACTAAAATGCGCAACAAGGACGGCGAAGTATATCTGACTGCTCCATCTGAGCATGTGAAGAAATTGTTGATAATCACCAAGCTGAATAATATTTTTACAGTTTTTGATTCAATTGATGAGTTTAAAAAGAAGATATAGTTCCTTTTATTGTCTATTAATTATTTCTTTTTCCTGTTCTGAGAAGCCAATCTCGGAACAGGGCTATGTACTGGAGGTTTCTGACCGCAAAGAGTTTTTTATAGGGGATGGAGGCCTTACTACTGACGGGAATCATATGGTTTTTCTTGATTCCTCTAAAACCAAGGGAACTATTTATAATAGAATTGCCCATTCATTGGACAGCATTTATATTTCTGCTGATTCAGCTTGGTCTCAGGACGGTGATATTATGGAAATTGAGGGGCCTTCTGGGGTGGGTACAGTATTTACCTATTTTAGTACACGAAAATTTAATATTTTCATTAATAGCCAGCAATTTTTCAGACAGAAGGTTCAAACCAAGGAGGTGTCTAGTAAGTTTTTACAAGAATATGGGGTTTTTGGAGATTTGGAATACCCTGCCTTAGCTATTTCTGGAGGATCTCGGGAATTCACCGGTTTGGATAGAAATGATAATATTGGATATTTTATCTATGATTATGAGAACCGAATCAAGGTAATTGGATATAGTGTAGATCAAGATTCCATGTTTAATTTGCCTGTGGCCTTAGACTCCTCTCGTTATTATAATACTAGGTTTAATGTTAAGTGGAAAGGCTTGACAATGGGAGGGGGAGATGAACCGCAACTGAGCGTTTTTGGGAATAAACTAGTGGTGAGCTACCCTAGTTTTAGTGATGTTTTAATTTATGATTTAAATTCAGGTTTACACCATACCTATACTTTCGAATCCAAGTTTTTTCCATCTCAAAAAAGAAGACCCGAAAACTATAAAGGCGAAGTTGATTCTGGAGAGTTATTGTGGGAATGGCAAGAAGCTTGGCGCAATCAAGTTAGATTCGGATCGATTAGTTTCATTGAAGATCTCAATGTTTATGTTAGAGCGGTTAAAGGGGAAGGAAAGAAGGATGCATCGCTTTTTTTGGAAGTGTTTGATTCAAATTTCAAAAAGGTAGGAGAGCTAAATTTGTCAGAAATTAATCAGGATTTATCTACCACTTTCATAAATACCAATTATGGTTTGATGTTCAGAGCCAAAGATCAGCCAGATGAGGATGTCATGTATTATTACGATGTTAATCTGAACGAAGAGAAATAATTACGCTCTTTCCCTTGGTTTTCTTTGGGCTTATCGCAAATTTCACGCTTCAAAAAGTCAAGTGTAACAGATAAGACCGCACATCAAATGAAGATGGATGTACTTCTAGGTCTCCAGTGGGGAGATGAAGGAAAAGGAAAAATAGTGGACGTATTAGCGCCTAAGTATGAAATTGTAGCCCGTTTTCAAGGTGGTCCTAATGCTGGACATACATTGGAATTTGACGGAATAAAGCACGTTTTACATCAGATTCCTTCAGGAATATTTCGCTCACAAATACTGAATATAATAGGGAATGGGGTCGTTCTGGATCCAATTGTCCTAAAAAGAGAAATCGATGGTTTAGGTAAATTTTCCATTGATTACATGAAAAATCTAGTGATCTCTAAGAAAGCTACGATAATCATTCCTACTCATAAGCTGCTAGATGCCGCTTCGGAGAAATCCAAAGGGGATAAGAAAATAGGTTCAACATTGAAAGGTATCGGGCCAACCTATCAGGATAAAATAGGTAGAACTGCACTGCGTGTAGGTGATATTCTAAGCCCTGATTTCAAAGACAAATATGAGGCATTAGTTGCAAAGCATAAAACTACCCTTTCATTCTACAGTCATACACTGGATGAATTGCCGGGAATGGAAGAGCAATTTTTCGCTGCAATTGAGTTTTTCAAAACTCTGAATCTAATTGACAGCGAATACGTGGTAAATGAGGCCTTGGATTCTAATAAAAGGATTCTTGCTGAAGGCGCGCAAGGTTCACTATTGGATGTGGATTTTGGAAGCTATCCATTTGTGACTAGTAGTAGCACAATGACTGCCGGAGCTTGTACAGGATTGGGCGTTGCTCCTTCTAAAATCGGTGAGGTTTTCGGAATTTTCAAAGCGTATTGCACCAGAGTTGGTAGTGGTCCTTTTCCTACTGAGCTATTCGATCAGGATGGTGAAGACATGAGAAAAGAAGGAAATGAATTCGGTAGTACCACTGGCCGCCCACGAAGATGCGGTTGGCTAGACTTACCAGCACTTCGTTATTCCATCATGATCAACGGCGTTACGCAATTATTCATGATGAAAGGTGATGTGTTGAATATCTTTGAGCAAATCAAGGTCTGCACACATTACGAACTGCCTTCTGGAGAAAGAATTGACAAACTGAGTTTTGAGATCACAGAGCAAGAGGTTTCTCCGGTTTATAAAACCATGAAAGGATGGAATTGCTCTTTAGAGAATATCCATTCTTATGAGGAATTTCCTGCTGAATTGAAAGATTACGTAGAATACTTGGAGACAGAGTTGAATGTTCCGATCAAATTGGTTTCTGTAGGACCTGATCGAACGCAGACAATCATGCGTTAAAATTTACACAACAAAATGCTAAGCCCTGGATTAATAATTCAGGGCTTTTTTATTGTTTGTTGTTTAAAGTGTATTTTGGCTTTCCCATTATTAACCAATGAAAGACTTGAGGATTTTACTTTTAGCTTCTGCATTTTTCTGCCTTTTTTTCAGTACGGATACTATGGCGCAAGTAGGTTTTCCGTATTGTGAGACGTTTGCTGATCAAGAGTCTTTAGGAGCTTCAACAGTATTTGGTGGAAGCGCTAGACTTCAGGATGGTGTGTTGCGACTGACAGATGCTCAGCAAGAGCAAAATGGATACGTTTATATAGACATTCCTTTTTCGCCTGCATATGGCATCAAAGCTTCTTTCGAATACTTCATGTATGGTGGAACAGGAGCGGACGGATTGACAGTGTTTCTGTTCGATGCAGTTGTTCAGAATTTTAGACCTGGGGGTTTTGGAGGCTCTTTTGGGTACGCGCAACGCAATGGGCAGGCAGGAATGACAGGTGGATATTTGGGGTTGGGATTTGATAGTTTTGGGAATTTCGGTAATTCGTCCGAAGGAAAAGTTGGTGGCTTTTTAGGAGGGAGTCCAGGTCTTTTTCCAAACGCTATTTCTTTACGGAAGGGAGGAAGCGGGGTGAATGGATATGATTTTGTCATTGGGAAAATAACGGATACCCCACTGCCGGGACAGGAGGTTTTGGCTTTGGATGTGGACTTTAGGTTTCCATTAAGTTCTGGAGGCCAAGGTACGAGTAGAGTGACAGATCCCAATCAGATTGGCTACAGGAAGGTTTATCTTGATTTGCAGCCGCATCCCAGTGGAGAGGGGTATTTATTTAAACTGGAAATGGAGGTTACCACCCAGACGGGAGAGCCTCGTTTGATAACTATTTTCCCGGGAAATGCATTTAATTTTGATGCACCGGAATTCCTGAAAATTGGCTTCGCAGCATCTACGGGTGGTGAAACAAACATTCATGAAATCAGAAATCTAATCGTAGAAGTGTCCAATGATGCTGGTCTGGAAAATCCTTCAGGTGTCGATTTCACAGATTTTGCTTCCTGCGAAGGACAAGAGAATACATATTTCATCACGGATGAAGAAGTCATTCTTCCAAATGAAAATAGCGAAATTCGGTGTCTGCAGTTTTATAGCTCGCTTGACGAAATAGACGCAGAGACAGAAGATATCTGTGCCCAAGGAAAATGTAGGGAAGAAAACAGGGTTTTGGAAATTCCCGAAGGAACGTTCAAAGCCGGGACCAATGGCGGCGACTTCACATTTTTTCCAAATGAAGGCTTTACTGATCAAAATGTCACTGTTTATTACACCATAACTGATACGTATGGGAAAAGCTCCTCGGGAAATGCAATGACCTTAAAAATTCAAGAATCTCCGGAGCCGATAAGCATTTTTGAAGATGATAATCTTGAGATCGTAGAAGAAGTTAGATTATGCGGAGGAGAATCAGTGACCTTTACCTCTAGAGGCGGAGAGATCTATGAGCGCTATGAATGGTACAAAGATGATCAACTAATAGAAGGAGCTACTTCAAGTCAATACACGGCAAGATCGCAGGGAGAATTTTTGGTGAAGGCTTTTAACAGGAAAAATTGTCCTGCTATTTCCAATGTGATTTCAGTGAGTTTTCCGGAATTCCCTGATTTTGATTTCGAATCACCAGTTGTTGGTTGTATTCCTGGGGAGCCAGTGGATGTGACAAACAGTATTTCAAATTATGACCCATTTACCTATGATTATAAACTTTCCAACGGAGGCCAAACCTATTTGAATGATGAAATGAAGGAAGTTTCAATCTCGGGAGAATATCAATTGCAGATTAAGCATGCGGATTTAGCTTGCTACTCATCTCCTGAGTCTTTGCAAGTTGTTATTCTTGAGGAAGAGCTTATCGCTAATTTCGACTTTGAAATAAGAGGCACAGGCGTGAAAGGTGAAGAAGATGGTGGGTTTTTTCCTGATGATGAATTTCAATTTAGAGACTTATCTCCAAATGGTGCTCAAAGCTGGAGCTGGGATTTTGGAGATGGATCAGTTTCTACTGAGAAAAATCCAACTCACATTTATGGTAAAAAAGGTGAATTTGATGTTACACTTACCGTCACTAACATGTGGGGCTGTGAGGCATCTCTGACTAAAAGAGTTTCTATTATTCGAAGTTACAGATTAATGTTTCCAACAGGATTCACTCCGCTCGCTAGTTCCAATCAATTTTTTCTTCCAAAATCTAAAGGTTTGATTTCAGGTGAGCTATCGATTTTTAACACCTGGGGAGATCTCATTTTCCAAACTGATGATTTTATGACTCCGGGTTGGGACGGTAAATTAGAGGGAAAGCTGCTGGATGCGGGGATATACGTGTATAGGTATGATGCTGTAGCTACCGATGGAGAAAAGGTAACTAAGTCTGGTAAATTCAAATTAATCCGATGATGCCTAGATTTCACCTTATAGTTATTCTATTTTTTCTTGTTGTCAAAGTACATGGCCAAGATGTTCAGTATTCTCAGTTTTATGCAAACCCCTTCTATCTGAATCCTGCTTTGGCTGGAAGTACCGAGTTAACGAGAGTGGGGGTTAATTTCCGTAATCAGTGGCCTGCATTGGATCAAAGCTTCATAGCATACACAGCTTATGCAGATTTTTTCTCTAAAAAGTATAACTCGGGAATAGGAGTCGTTGTATCAGGGGCAAGGGAGTCCTTTACTCAAAGCACGACTTCTGAAATAGGTCTGGTTTATAGTTATAGACTAAGGTTGGGAGAAAAGCGGTTCCTACATGTTGGAACCCAAGTGAGTTTCCTATCACGGGATGTGCTTTTTGATCAAGTGATTTTGGGTACTCAGATAGACATAGATAAGGGAGTGATTGTGGGTGAACCAGGCAACGGGTTTACTGGTGACAGTCGGTTGCGGGCTGCAGACATGAATGCAGGTCTTTTATATTATGAGGAAAAGTTTTGGTTTGGTTTTTCTGCTTTTCATCTTTTGGAGCCTCAGATCAGCTATTTGGAAGTGAATTCAAACAGGCTTCCGGTCAAGTATTCTTTTCACGGAGGAGTTAGGTTTAATTTGGCTCCTGGGAATATTAATGATTATTTCAATAATACGGATCAAGAAAGGTCGCTAGCTCTAGCATTTAATTACAAATCTCAAGGTGTATTCGATCAACTTGACATAGGAGCAGAGTTTTATTTCGAGCCTTTGATCCTTGGCTTTTGGTATAGGGGACTTCCTACTAAGTATAATCTGCCTAATAGTGAGTCATTGATTGGACTTATTGGAGTTGAATTTGATTCAGGCTTGGATTTTGGGTATAGCTATGATTTTTCTATTTCCAAGTTAGGTCAGCGAGTTTCGGGCGGAGCTCATGAGATTTCGGTTAGGTATGTTTTTTCTTTAAAAGACCCTAGCAAAAAGTATTATCCTGAGCTGCCGACCTTTAGGTATTAATTCAAATTCTCTTTACAAAATAAATTGTTTTAACATCTAATGGTACTTCTGAATTTATCTTTAAGACCAGTTAAATTTTGAAGATGGGACAGGTAAATTGACCCTCTAAAATCTTTTTCTTTTGTAATCAACGAGTTAGATGTAATTCCACAATTTTCTTCCAGTCTGCTCTTGCCCTTAAATAAAAAAGGTAGATATTTGCACTCCCAAACGACGCAGACGGTGTCAGGGCAGGAGCGGAGATCGGCTCTAAAAAGGTTTGAAAAAAGAATAGGAAATTAATTTAGCTGCGGGGCTAGGAAGTCAAAAGAGAGTTCTTACCTTTGCGCACCCATCTGAAGAGAGGGGTTAAAGCATCGAGGGATTAGCCTTTGAAAACTTTCAAAATAAATTTCACAAAGGTTATTGCGGTTTAAAAATAAGCTCTTACCTTTGCACTCCCTTCAGCAAGGAAGGGGAAAAAACGGAGCGGAAATCGAAAGATTGAGGCATCTGACCAGAACCACAAATGCGTGGTACTAAGTTCTTTGAAGTGATGTAAGACGAAAAAAATAGTAACCTGAGAACAGACAGGGAGACGTT
>NZ_FPBF01000013.1 GCF_900116615.1 Algoriphagus locisalis | reverse complement strand
GTGAAGGCATCTTCTCCGACCAGTTCACCCGCTGTCAGCGTGTAGGTCAAGGCTGGATCGGTCTGGCCGTACACCTTGCTCTGGTCTGCGTCAACATTGAGGGTCAATCCCTTTTTAGCCACTGTCAGAGTTCGCTCTACATTTTCTGCTGGGAATCGGGTATCATCACCATCCTGAGATGCGGTGATTGTAGTCGAACCGGGTTTCAAAATAGTCGCCTGATTACCTGTGATGCTCACTACAGTCGGATCAGCGGCAGTATAGGTTACTGATAAGCCTTGATCAGTTTCTGCATTACCTAAAGTAAAGCTGGCATCACCGTATGTCTTTTGTTCTATTTCACCAAACGTGATCGTTTGCTCAACCTTGTTGATTGTAGTAAATGACCAACTGTAGGTATTAGCTGTAAATCCAGCAAATGAATTATCCAATGAATCCAGTACAAAACCTGCAGGGACCGCCATAACCACCCGAGTGTTTACAGGAAGGTTTTCTGTGATGGTCAAGGAAACGGTGAGTTTATCTTCGGATAGTGTTAAGGCTGATTTATCAGTCGGGTCACTCAGATCAAATTCCAAAAATGGAGTGATTGTACAGCCATCCTCAGCGACTTTACCCAAACTAAAAACTCCAGTATTTCCCAAAACCACTTCCTCGTCAAAGGTCATAGAAAGAGTGGGTTGTAAGGCTACATCGGTGGCATTGTTTTCAGGATTCAATGCTGATATTATAGGGCCTGTCTCATCAGTTATTGTGATTGTAAATTCCTGCTCTGTAAACCCAGCTTCATTCTCTGCTCTGAGTACTACAGAATGGTCTCCAAGATCTGACTTAGCAGCTGTTCCTTTCAACATTGCACCCGTTTGAATACGGTACACTTCATTTGTGCCCATCTTCGCATAAACCAAGGCTCCACTTGAGGTAAAGGAAATACTCCAAACATTATCAGTTGGCAGTAGAGAAACCACATGAGAAGAGCTAAAATCTGAAGTATATTTTCTTACTCCTCCACCTGCAAAAGAAATATAAAAATTAGTGTTTTTATCTAGTTTTACTGATGTTGTAGCACTAGGCAAGCCTGATAGAACCGTGCTGACCGTAGTTCCATCATATTTCAAGAGTGTAGTTGATAAAGTTGATATATATAGGTTCTCATCTTCGTCAAAAGTCAATCCAAACGGCCTGTTAGAAGAAAGTCCATTTGTGGAATTCAACAACACCTCAACGGTCTTATTGGCTTCATTTATTTTCAAAACCTCTATACCAGCATAGTTTGACGCGTAAATAAAACCATCTTTATCAGTCAAAGACATTATCCCACCTGAACGGGAAAGAAAAGTTTCTTCAGGTGCAGAAGGATCATTTACAGGAACACGGGTAATGGATTGGGTTGAATTTCCATACCTCGGTATATAAATATATCCATTGGCAATATGTAAGGAATAAACACTTCCTGAATGCATCCCGGACTTCCAGGAAGTCGTTGTGCCATCAGGTTGGATTTTAAATATTTCTGCTCCATCAGAGCGAATTGCATAAATGTTACCTTCATCATCACTAGCCACTCCTGATAATGCTATCCCAGCTGGTACATTTCCAAATAGTGTAGCGTCACTTTGTCCGTCTAAACTGAAAGTTAGCCAAGCAGGTAAGGTAGGAGCCGTAAGGGTAGTTTCCAGGTCATTTTCAATAGAAGCTTCAATGCTGTATTGATAAGACTGCCCATATGGGGTAGTTAGGATAGGAGTGCTCGTGATACTTGGAGGGCCAGAAACAGTCAGTGTCCTTTCTACTGGCTGAGCAGCAAAATTCAGATCATCCCCTTCTTGTGTAGCAGTAATCAAGGTGCTTCCAGCCTTGAGAATAGTTGCTTGATTTCCAGTAATACTTACCACAGTTGGATCTGCAGCAGTATAAGTTACCGTTAATCCCTGATCTGTTTCTGCCTCGCCCAAGGTGAAGGCGGGATCAGCTGTTGTCTTGTTGCCAATCTCTGGGAAGGTAATGGCCTGCTCATTCTTATTAAGAGTAGTAAATGACCAAGTGTAGGTATTAGCGGTAAATCCAGCAAATGAATTATCCAATGAATCCAAGACAAAACCTGCAGGGACCGCCATAACCACCCGCGTATTTACAGTAAGGTTCTCTGTGATGGTCAAGGAGACGGTGAGTTTATCTTCGGATAATGTAAAGGCTGATTTATCAGTCGGGTCACTCAGATCAAATTCCAAAAATGGAGTGATAGTACAGCCATCCTCAGCGACTTTACCCAAACTGAAAACTCCAGTATTTCCCAAAACCACTTCCTCATCAAAGGTCATAGAAAGAGTGGGTTGTAAGGCTACATCAGTGGCATTGCTTTCAGGATTCAATGCTGAAATTATAGGACCTGTCTCATCAGTTACTGTGATGGTAAATTCCTGCTCTGTAAATCCGTTAGAATTACTCGCCCTTAATACTACGGGATGTTCTCCTGTATCTGATTTAGCAGGAGTCCCAGTTAATATGGCACCAGTTTGAAGACGATACACTTCATTTGTGCCCATCTTCGAATAAACCAAGGCTCCGCTTGAGGTAAAGGAAAGACTCCAAACATTATCCGTTTCTAGTAGGGAAACCACCTGAAAAGAGCTAAAATCTGAAGTATATTTTCTCACCCCCCCACCACTCATAGAAAGGAAAAAATTACTTTTCTTATCCACTCTGATGGAAGAAACGTCATTCGGCAAGCCCGATAGGACTGTGCTGAGGGTAGTTCCATCATATTTTAAAATGCTTCTATCACCCCAAGTAGCAATATAAAGATTTCCCAGTTCATCAAAAGTTAATCCAAAAGGACCCCAATTAGGAATCCCATTTGTGGAATTTAAAAGTACTTCAACTGCTTTAGTTGATTCATTGATCTTCAATATCTCATTTCCTTCAATGTTTGCTGCATATATAAATCCGTCTTTGTCCGTCAATGATAATGCACCATCTTCGCGAGAAAGGAATACTTCTTCCGCTGCCGAGGGATCATTTAATGGAACTCGAGTAATGGAATGAGTTGAGTTATAATACCTCGGTATATAAACATATCCATTGGCAATATGTAAGGCATAAACACTTCCTGAATGCATCCCGGATTTCCAGGAAGTCGTCGTGCCATCAGGTTGGATTTTAAATATTTCTGTCGCGTTTGAACGAATAGCGTAAATATTTCCCTCATCATCCCCTGCCACTCCAGTCAATGACACTCCAGCCGGAACATTTCCAAATAGAGTGGCGCCACTTTGTCCGTCTAAACTGAAAGTCAGCCAAAAAGGTAAGGTTGGTGCCGTAAGGGTAGTTTCCAGGTCATTCTCAATAGAAGCTTCAATGCTGTATTGATAGGATTGACCGTAAGGAATAGTCGTTAAAGGTGTAGAGGTAATAGATGGAGGGTTTTGAGGTAAAAGTGTAGTAAAACTTACCTGATCTCCATAGCTCGTACCTTCATCATTGATCGCATAAGCACGGACAAAGTATTCGGTGTTGGCGCTCAGCCCTGTGATCTCCTGAGAGAATTCCCCAGTTCCATTACCAATTTGAACCTTAGTATCGGCTGTAGTTGGTGTTCCTGTCGTATTGTAAACAATCCCTCGCTCGGTAACATTTGCACCACCATCATCAGTAACGTTTCCGCCTAATGTTGCTGCTGTTGCGGTAATACCTGAGGCAGTTGTGGTGGTCACAGTGGGTACTTCAGGTAAATTAATGGTAATACTAAACGTCTGGTTGTTCAGCTCTCCTCCATTGGGATCACTTACCTTAAATACAAAGCTATCTGCGCTCTGATTCGCACTAGTATTCTTATAACTGAATCGTTCACCATCAATTTCTTCTGCAGTGAAAGTGGAATTTTCAACAAGTTCTACCTCTCCATCATCAACTAGGAAATTTTGATTAGAATCTATGAACAAAACTCCGTATGACACTGCTGAAGTAATAGTAAATGTAATATCAGATGCTACAAATGTTTCGTCATAAGAAATATTTAGGTCACCTGAACCGATAAATTGAGTTGTTCCTTGATTTAAGGTTAATCCATTGTTCGCATTTATTGTAAGAGGTATGGTGGGAGCATTCGTCTCAAAACTCACCTGATCTCCATAGCTCGTGCCTTCACTATTTGTGGCATAAGCCCGATAATAATATGTTGTAGAAGCCACCAGTCCTGATGTAGCTACCGTAAATTCGCCAGTACTTGCACTAGGAGCTGCAACCGGCGTTCCAGTACCTTCCGCAAACCCATTAGTGGTACTATATTCGATTCCGCGTGCAGTTATCTCAGCTCCACCATCATCAGTTACATTTCCGCTTAAAGTTGCTGTGGTAGCTGTGATTTCAGAGGCGACTGAGGTGGCTATGGTCGGGGTGGTGGAAGAAGCGCCACTTTCTATAACGACCTCAAAAACAAGGTCAAGATTTCCCCCGAATGGCGAGCCTAAATAGAATAGACCACCAATTGTATAGCCATTGTCATTTGTGAAAACCAAATTTGCACCAGTAGGAATATCAAACGTATAGGTTTGTCCACTCAATACATTTACATTTTCTGAAGAGAAGTCAACAACAGCATAGTTAGTCGGGTTTCCTCCATTTTCAGTAAGTGTCTGTCCGGTAACAGTTCCGAGTAAGTTACCAGGGCTTGTAGAAGAACCAGAATAGATATTTATAGTCTCATTTGTATTCGTAGAGCCAGCAGTAACAAGTAAGCCGATCGATTTTAAAGTACCTGACTCACAAGCTACGAAGGATTGCCCTAAGTGACCATCAAAGACTTCATCACTACTATCATCAAACGGGTTTGAAACAGTACATTCTGTTCCTCCTGAAGCTGCACCCGTCGTAAAACTCACCTCATTTCCATAAGCTGAGCCTGCACTGTTGGTAGCATAAGCTCTTACATAATAGGTTGTTCCGGCAGTAAGCCCGGTAATGGCTTCCTCAAAAGATCCTGTTCCGCTACCATCCTGTAATTTTATATCTGATGTCGTTGGGTTGGAGCTGGTGGCATAAACAAAGCCACGTTCATCGACGATGGCACCGCCATCGCTGGTAACTTCACTGCTAAGAGTGGCTCCAGTAGCTGTTATAGAACTAACCAAAGAAGTGCCCACTGTAGGGAGCGTATTGGCTGGCAGCTCCCAGGGTATACTAAGAGTAGTGGCATAACCGGGATCGGAGATAAATTCTTCACTGCCAGTTCCATCCAGATTACCCCTATATATGCTCCCGTTAGTCTGATCATACCAGTAAACTTTCGAACCACTTACATCTACGCTGATACCTATTGGATCCGTTGCACTGATAACATCTTCTCGTCCGGTACCATCCAGTTTGATCCGTTCAATTTTCGAACTTTCATTATTTGGCCAGTACAAATGATTATTTTTTTGATCAATGTAAAGGGTAGTAGCAAAACCGGGATTGGAGATGAATTCTTCACTGCCAGATCCATCCAAGTTACCCCTATATATGCTCCCGTTAGTCTGATCATACCAATAAACTTTCGAACCACTTACATCTACGCTGATACCTATTGGGTCCGATGCACTGATGACATCTTCTCGTCCGGTTCCATCCAGTTTGATCCGCTCAATTTTTGAACCTTCGTAATTGGGCCAATACAAGTATTCATTTACATGATCCACAAAAATGGTGGTAGCATAACCTGGGTTTGACACAAACTCTTCAATACTAGTTCCGTCAAGATTAGATCTATAAATTTTTGAATCAGTTTGATCAAACCAATAGGCTTTTTCATTGATCTGATCAATGTCAATTGCAATAATCGACCCAGAGCTTGCAATAGTTACAATATCTTGACGGCTTGAGCCGGTCAGAGAAATCCCTTCTATTTTGTCGATGTTTTCGTTTGGCCAGTACAGTGACTGGAGAGGGGCAAGCGCTGGTGCACCCGTCGTAAAACTTACCTGATCTCCATAATTTGTTCCCGCGTTGTTGGTAGCATAAGCTCTTACATAATAAGTTGTACCAGCAGTAAGGCCTGTGATGTTTTCCGTAAAAGCACCTGTTCCTGTACCGTCATCCGGCACTTTCGTGTTTGCTGTTGTTGGATTAGTAGTAGTCGCATAAACAAAACCACGCTCTGTGACTGTAGCTCCGCCATCAGCTGCGACCTCACTGGTTAAAGTGGCACCAGTCGCGGTTATGGAAGATGCGACTGTAGTGTTAACAGTAGGTTGAGCAACTGATTGAAACGCACCATCCCTGCCAAATAAAACACCACTACTTGTCCCATTTAGAGCTGTTGCATTGGTTTGGCTGTCGGAAACTGTAGTTCCACTGCTTTCATTAAGTTTCCAGTAGCCTATGAGACCTGCTTCATTTCCTGCGATTTCTTTACTACGATTATTTTGTATCTCTGATTGGGTACGAGCAGAACTCCATAGTCGGATATCGTCAATTTTCCCTGCAAAATCATTTACCGCACTATGATTTTGAAACCCAAACACAAGGTCTGTTACCCCAAGGCTCGTGTAATTCGGAACTGTGCTATGCGCCCCCTGATCAGGTAAATTTGTTCCCCTTGCAGTTCCATCGACGTAAAAATCCCATAACCCGCTATCAAACACAACTGCGATATGATACCACTCACCTATATTTACTGAAATAGCTTCACTGGTGGTTAGGCATCCAAAATCACAGGAAAGATCAACTGTCAGTTTTCCATCCATTAAAACTAGGCCTCCTGCCTCTAATCCACCAGAAAAATCCACCAGGTTTACAATACCAGATGTCGTACTAAAGTTTGCCCAAAATTCCAGACTAAAACTGCTCCTGTTTGATAATTCCAATGCAGCCCCATTTAAGGTGACCTTGCTTCCTGTCGGAAATTCATATGACGTATTTCCCTGAGCCATCAACGCAGACGAACCAAAAATTAGCATCAGAATTATTCCAATTGTAATCCTGAGTTGATTGACTTCACCATGCAAAACATGCTGAAAACGTATAAAGTGTTTCATAAAAACTGTCTGATAATTTAAAGGAAGACTGAGTTTGATTTAGGCGTGATTTAATCGCCGAGAATTCTATGGAAGCGATGATGTCTGAGGCAGCTGTGCTTTTTACATTTTTTCGGGGGGCTTTCAGCCAAAAGCACCAGAAGCACTAAAACCACTTCGTGTCACTGAATTGGAAGTTTCTTGTAGTACAGCCCTTCCGTCTTTATTCCATATTCGACAGCTTAGCAAGAATAGCAGGGTTAACATCCATAAGATTCCCAAGAACAAACTTTGTAGTGTAATAAACTTCAAGATGTAATGAGAGCCCATTTCCGCCTCTGTTTTTAGTAAAATCAAAAACCGTTTTGAAATGAATATATAGTTTGTGTACAGCATTTTTTCAGAAATAATTGCATTGAGAAACCTAAAAAGTCAGATTAGTAATCCGACTGGTTTTAGAAGCATTAACGCCGTAAATCCAAGCGCAAAAAAAAACAATTTGTCTGCAATATGATGCAATAAGCTACGTTTTGGGGGCTTTTTGGACAAAGCCAAACCCAACTGCTAATTTCAGTATTCTAAAAACTTTAAATTACGTATGTAAAAAATCAGCAAATTTGAAGAAATGCCAAATAAAATTGCTCTACCTAGTTCTAATCAGATCTTTACCAATCCTACCCATTCTAAATCCACCACAGAGTCAACAAAAGCAGAGGGACTCAAGCCTGTTTCTTTCTTGAAAGCCAGGTAAAAAGTATTTCTAGATCTGAAGCCTACTTCCTCTGCCAAAGACTCTACTGTAAGCCTTTTGAGGTAACCATTTTCAATCATATCTATCGCATGCCGGATTCGATATTGATTTATTAAACGGTTAATCCCAATCCCACACTCGTCCTTGAGCAACTTTGGAAACTCTCGTGGATTACAACCTATCTTTTTACAAATGGCAGTAATTGAAACATCCTTATTCAGGTATTCCCCCTCCTCCTCGAAATACAATTTCAATTTTAAAAAAATAGAATTTTCGGACTTTTGGTCAGACATAATATAAATAGTACTAAGGCGCTTTTTTTTTTAAAAATCAGCTTTATTGACTGCTTTTAGTTCACAGTATTTCAAAAGTGAAACTATATTTAAAAGCCATAAAAACAAACCCAAACTTCAATATAATTGATACGAAAGGCGAAAAAGATCAGATCTAATTGCTCTGAACCGATGTTTTTCCTACTTGTTGCTATGAGACTTTTCCAATAAAAAAAGCGTTCTCATTAACCATTAATTCCCACCATTCCATTCAGTATAACACTTAATAGCCAGATATAGAAAATGGACCCTCGTGCATGCTTGCTGTTTTATTACGCTAAAAGTTCAGACAAAAAAGAAGCATAAATCTAAAAAATTTGACTTTTTGACCTTTCAGCAAGGAAGCAGGAAGCGGAATAAACCAACAGAGGGAAGAGCGTTGGCTTTATGCCAACTTCTCTTGCCTAATGTGGCCGGAGCAGGCTAACTTGGGGGAAGAAGGAATGGGTAAAAAATCCATCAAAATGAATCTTAAACCCAGGGTCTTTCGCCCCTCAAACTCCCTTGAAGTCCAATTTTCAGACAATCTTCAGGGATTGAATCAGCCCGTCATTAAATTCATATTGATAGTTCAACACGATAGGACTGCCGGGAAACTGCCCTTTGACTTCAGCTTTCAGTGTTTGGTCGCTTTCCGAATATTCCAGCGGGATCATGCTTATCTTATACTCTTGATTTGCCTTTTCAATCCATTCCCTGATCTGCCTTCTTCCTGAATAGTTTTTTCCCTCATCAAAAACAATTGCTGTTTCAGTAAAACAGCTGGCATAAGAAGTACTGTCAAAGTGCTTTTGCGCTTCGATTAATTGGGCAACTACCTGCGGGATTTCATTTTTCATTTTTTCAATTGTTTAGATTTAACTAAGATTATTTTTTGTGAATTAGTAAGAGCTAGATTGTGGGGATCGTCCCCCCGTCAATGATGTATTCAGTTCCTGTGAGGTATTTTGCCCTTGGAGAGACCAAAAACCCAACAAATTCTGCTATATCCTCCGGCTGGGCCGGACGTCCGATCGGTATGCCTCCCAAGGCATCCATCACGCTTTGGGTGGCTTCTTCCAGGGAAGACCCAGAACTTTCTGAGATCCTCTCCATCATTCTGGATGAAGAGCCTGTCATGATCCATCCCGGAGAGACTGTCAACACTCTGATCCCCTTTGGGGAGACTTCTTGGGACAGACCTTTACTGTAATTGATAAGTCCTGCTTTGGCAGCAGCATAAGGCAAGGTAGAGTCATATAGCGGCAACCTTCCCTGAATCGATGCGACATGGATAATCACTCCACTTTGCCTATCTAGCATTTGGTTTAAAAAAGCCCTGTCTAATCGCACTGGTGCGAGCAGATTCATGTGTATCGTTTGCTCCCAATCCTCATCGGTCAATACAGCGAAACCGCCTGCCCTGGTTTCTGACCCTCCCAGAGAATTAATGAGAATGTCCAACCTACCAAATTTTGATAAAACTTCCTTTGCCACTTTTTCTGCCCCTTCAGGATGTGACAGATCTGCTGAAATAAAATATTGCCCACTTACCTTTGGTTCAGGCTTATTCCGGGCAGTGACAATGACAGTTGCGCCAGCCTGGGACAGCCGCTTGGCAATCGCTTTTCCAGCTCCCTTGGTACCACCTGTAACCAACGCTATTTTACCTGCCAATTCATTGTTGAAATCAAATTGCTCTTCCATGTTTTTTCTTTTGGACAAATTTCAGTCCTATGGGCGGCAAGCACAAGTACCGGAATTACGATTCGGATAGGGATAAATTTATCCCCTATAGCACCTATCGTCACATAGGCTTATTTTTGTAGCATGTATGAGAGAAAAATTTTACCGAACCTGGATTGTGGGCTTGACCTTATCGCCGAGGTGCTCTATGGCAAATGGAAAATACGCCTGTTGTGGTTTATCAATGAAGGACACAAGCGTCCTAGCCAGTTGCAACGGAAAATCCCGGATGCCAGCAGACGGGTATTAAACATCCAGCTTAAAGAATTGGAAGAGCAGGAACTGATTTCAAAAGAAATTTTCCCAGTGGTGCCTCCAAAAGTGGAATACAGTCTAACGGAATTTGGAAAAACGCTAATCCCCGTAATATCGGTTCTGGGTCAATGGGGAGACGATCATGAAGAAAGACTAAAAAGAGTCATCATGAAAAGATATGAATCCGAGCCGGAGAATGGAAACTAATCTCCCCATGGGATTCTAACAAGCTCGTATTATACAAATGTGAAAATTACTTCAAAACACTTCCTACCTTCTTCATCTACAGATCGTCCCAACTATCATAAGTAGAAGTATTTTCAGGTGTTTAAAATCCTTTTTTCTTATTCGAGCAGCTTAAAAACCTTTTGAAGCGCACTGATTTATGACAAATCATAAGCTCAAAAAGAGAATAGTTCCTAGTTAGTTAGAAAGTCTATAAAAAATTTAATAGAAGAGCCCTAAAAATCCCCTTCATCTGCAAAGGAATAGTATCCTTCGGCTGTCATGATCAAATGATCCAACACTGGAATATCCAGAATTTCACCTGCTTTTTTGATTCGCTGGGTCAAGCGCTTATCCTGTTCTGATGGCAGCAGATTCCCACTCGGATGGCAATGCGCTAAAATCACAGAACTGGAATTAGCTTTAATAGCAGCTGCATAGACCAATTTCACATCCACTACAGTTCCTGCGGTGCCTCCTGAGCTGATGTTCACAATGCCCAGCACCAGGTTTGCTCTAGACAGGAGCATTACCTTAAAGTCCTCAACAAACTCTATCCCGTCCTGATCCCAGGCTTTGGCAAACACTTCATATACTTGTCTGGAACTACTCACCTTAGGACGAAGTGAGTTTTTTACAATTGCACTGTAGCTCAGCTTAATCTCAGCTACTTCAAACAAATCAATTTTTCTTTCTGCAGTCTCCATAATCTTCTTTGGTTTTTGTGAAACAATGAATTATGAAGCATCATCAGGCCGTGGGCGACAAAGACCGAAAGGCAAAGGAATAAAAAGCGCAGCGCAGCAAGCGGCTTTATGCTGGAAGCTTTCGGTCGCCCAGAGCCCAGAGGACTAACTTGGTGAGGAATTCTAGAGGCATAAAAAACTTCTTAACGACTCCAAGCTTATAGCGATCAATGCCAATTGGAAACTGAATAAATGAAAGGACGTGGGCAGAATAGGGACGAAAAGATTGAGCGGAAGAGTTGATTTAGCTTATGAAATTGAATGCAAATACATTTTTAAACTTTTATATAAAAATTGCTTTATGTACCACTGGACGATCATATTCCGGATCTTTGAAAGTCATACACAAGTTGCTCAAAAGTGCAGTAAGGGGCAGGTTCACCGATACCAAATGTGGGGATATTGCTGTTTTCGTACCATTATGCTACGAGGATTATACCACATCCAGCGGTAAAAAACTCGAATTCACCCCGAATTATCCTCGTATTTAGGGGGTATTTGGTAAGTGACTGATAAGCATTTGGGTAAGTTTACCCAGCAAGATCAACTAACTTTGCATACTCACTGGTAGCCAAATCAATTATTGAATTGACTTTGCACTCCAAGCTGGGAAGAAGTTTTTCAGGCACTTTAAATCCGGCATGATAGCGTGAATTAGTATAACACTTGTCCAGGAGGTTAAGTAGTTTTTCCTCCTCTGGAGAAAAAATTGACCCTAATTCGGGGTTATACTTGGATGCAAAGCGAAGCAATATCCTAATTTCATGTGTTCATAATTTGATTTTCATTTGCCACATGGAATGCCCAAAACAGCCATCCCTCTGTGTGAGAAGCAATTCTCATGGGCATTTCATGGGTTTTCTTTTCCAGTTTTTCCCAAGCCATCAAAATCGCCCTAAGAGCCATCTCCGCTGATTGATGAAGCAGAAATGGTGTCATTTCTAGATTGGTTTGCTTAGCAAGTGATTGGAACTCCTTTGCTTTGTCCAACCCATCTTCAAGCCTCTCTGCAGCTTTGGTGAATATCTGTTTCCGATCTTCGGGACTTAGGGTTGGTAATTCCTCAAAATTCGGGGAGAGATATTTCGTCTGGCTTGGAAGAACTTCTTTCCAGAGGTACGGATTGCCTTCAGTCAGGCTTTTTCTCAGATAGGAAGCAGAGATACAATGAACTTGGTGGCCTTCATTTGCTGAGGCCAGAAATTCAACCACTTTTTCCAACTCATCATGTTCACTGGGACTGAGGTGTGGCAGGAGCAAATACAAATGGCGGATAGATGTGACATGATGCTCATAGATTGCCAAAGGATGGAGGAGTTCGATGAATGCGGAACAAAGTGCATCCATTTTAGCACTAGTTGGCCCGTCCTTCTCTATTTGCTTTTTTTGATATTGATGCCTCAGCAAATGGCTTAATAGCTCATAGAAATACATTCGGGTGGCAATATCCATATCATCCTTCTCCCGCTGGGTAAGGAAAATCATCCAGCCCTGAAGCATTTCCCAGAGGTATTCATGCAATTCATTTTTGGGAAACAGGTTGAAAAGATCATCGTGTGCCTGATTGGTTTCAAATTGTATCATGGTTTTTTGAATTCTGAGTGGGAGAAAAACGAACATAGATCAGGTAGCAGGCTTCGGTGAGCTTTAGAAAATATTGGAAATCTTTATGATACTCCCCTTCCATTTCTTCGACAATCGAAAATGTGTAAAAGGAAGCTTCCCTGAAATGATTCCATCGCTTTAACCATGATTTCAATTTCTTGCGTTTAAAAAACTTTCGGATAAAACCACTCGGATCTAAAACCTGCTCTGGCGATAGATACTTCGGACAGTATTCGATCAGATGATAAAATGAATCCCTCGGGGATTGGAATAAATATCTATTTTCAGTCCAATCATCAACCAAGTGTTCCCATTTCATACCGTCCTTTGACAAGGCCGGAAAATCCATGAAGCAATGACTTGCATGGATAAGTTTCAAAAACAGATGCCCATTATACATTACTGTATCGGGAAGTAATACCGAATAGTCGGGATCTGGATCGAATACTGAATTTTGAATCTTTGATACTTTTTTCAGCCAAAATGGGAGGTCTGCCATGGATCCAAAAAGCTCTTCCACCACCCGAAAGGCTTGGGCTTTAGATTGACAGCGGTATTTTTTTCGAAACGTTTTGAAAGTATTTTCCATTCTAGTAGTCAGTTAGATTAAAACATCACAGGATACCTCAAGAAAAAGGAATCATATCCGGGGGGCTTTTCAGGATTAAAATGCCGGACATAGATCAGATAAGTAGCTTCAAGCAGCTTATGAAAATCTTGGAAATCAGCCTGAAAACCCTCTAAATCTTCGGGTTCAAGAAAAGTAAGACTAGTAAATGCCTCTTCAATCAGTTGATTCCATCTCCTGGCCCAGTCGGGACATTGCCGCCGATAGTAAAAATCTTTAAGAAATAAGTAAGGATCTCGAATCTCCTTTGGGCTCAGGTAGCGGGGTAATAGGCGGATTCTGTCAACCAATGAAGGTGTTCTCTTTCGAGTATGCTTAAGGACCAGATCTTTCCAGCTTGGATTTGGACAGGGAGGAAACTGTGTCTTTTGGCAGAGGTAAAACCCGATATAAATAAGCTGCAAAAATTCTCCACCTTGGTTAATAATCGATTTGGGACTAAGAACCTTAAAACTGGGTTTATCCTGCAATACCTGCTCAAAAATTGTCGTAAGGTCACTTTTCCAAAAGCTCAACTCGCAATAATCGCAGAAAAAACGATACAATCCCCTCTGACAATCCAGCATGCTTTCACATACGCTATCTTCTTCAAAGGTATTGAGGTAATGATACATGATTTTGACTGTTTGTTGTTGAGCCAAATTCATGACTTTCAGTAGAATAGACTATTCCTAGATGGAATAAATTAGAAGAAAAATGGGGATAAAATATTCTAGGATTGGGCTAAAGCCCTTGATGTGTGAGAATCAATTTTTCAGAATGGGCTAAAGCCACATTCCTATACATAATGATGGAATCCATCTCATAAATTGGCACCTGCTTTAGCGGGAGGTAAAATAGGGATGCTCCAGTCCATCTGGGTTTCAGCCCAATTCATCAGTTTATTCTGATAAAAAATGTCGGGCAAATTTGACATTTCCTTGGATCATGTCTCCCAATGGAATAATTTAGTTTATTCCCTTTCGGGAGAAATTCTTATTTTTCCATTGTATTTATAGACTATGAACGATAAAATCCACCACGGCAGAAACATCAAGCGATTCCGGGAAATGATGGGCATCAAGCAGGAAGCCTTGGCATTTGAGCTTGGGGAGGACTGGTCCCAAAAGAAGATCAGCCTACTCGAGCAAAAGGAAGAGATAGAGGATGGATTGCTTCGCCAGGTAGCTGAGATTTTAAAAGTTCCTGCTGAGGCGATTAAGAGCTTTAATGAGGAAGCTGTTTTTAATATTATCTCAAATACTTATAATAGTGAAAGCAAAGATCACTCTACGCTCATAGCCAGTTCTGTTAACTATCAACCGACGTTTAATCCAATTGATAAGCTGATTGAGACGATGGAAGAAAACAAAAAACTTTACGAGCGCTTGTTGGAATCAGAAAATGAGAAGTTGCAATTGCTAAAGAAGATGCTTGATAAATAAAAGAAAATACTAGCTAGAATGCCTTTCTGCGACGCAGAAAGGCTTTTTGGTTTTTAGGATAAATGCGATTGGATCAAAAGGTTGTCCGACCAGATAGGACTGTAGAGGTGATGCTTTTGCATTCAATTCTGAAAAAAATGTCGTAAGCATGAGCGATCAGCTAACCAGCCAATTTATTGCCTGGATTAAAGGCAATGAAGGTTTTAACAAATCCCATAGGAATCGACGATATGCTTGGCCGGAGTTACCAATTCCGAAAAACAGAAAGATGTAGCGTCAATGGAAATTCAAAGCAGAAAGACAATAAACCACCCAGAGGTGATCCCTTTAGATGAGCTAAAAATTCCAGAATAACTTTCTAAAGACCTAAAAATCAACTATTTTTAAAATAAAACTAGGTATGGATTTTTAATTTAGTAAGTAATGAGAGCAATACGACTTCCTATTTCAATCTTTTTTCTTTTGATTTTCCTTGGTTGTGAGGACAAATCAGAGCCACCAAAAATGGATGTGGAACGTTACGTCAAACTATTGAAGGCAGGAGATTATGAGCATTGGGAACTTCCAGATTTCAACTCCAATGACATTCCTAAACTTTTATCCTATCGAAATGAAACCCAAATAATTTCTGATTATCCTATAAATGGTATTTCATCAGCTTGGTTTCCCGAATGTTCTTTGGGCATGTATATTTTATGGACAGTTGAATCCATCAGGGCAAGATCGATAGGAAGTGAATTCCTGATTGGCACATTCCCGTCCCAAAATCCATTTGTGAAAAATCGGGTTAACCTTGAATATTTGGATCAAACCACCCAGCTTCAGCAAGAAGTTGCTGATTCATACTTTGAGTGGTGGGAAAGCAATAAGAATAAGGACTTTGCAGAATTTGATGATTTAGACCCTCTAGCTGATACGGAATATCGCTGGCATTGATTTTTCCAATCGCACGGATAAATAACTATTGCATGTAATTTAGGAATTGTGTCGCCGTTGGCGACTGCCAATTAAAAAACTTACCAAGCCATTCCTACACAAAGACAGCATGGGGGAATACCGTAAGAAGATTGATGCAGATTTCTTTTATGACCAGGAAAGTGAAAATCTGAGGTGAACAGCACATGTAAGTGTTAACGAAATTGTAACCCTTACAAAATCAAATCTATTCACTTTAATTTTTTGAACTCTAACGCTTAACTTTGTGTATCTCATTGTGTACACAAATATTTGAAGCCATGGTTGTAGTAAGCACTAGAGAATTTCGCCAAAATCTCAAAAAATATCTGGATTTGATTGATAAAAATGAGCGGGTTATCATTCAAAGAGGCAATGATAAAATTTATGAGATTTCAAATAAGGTGAAAAATGATCGTTTCTTTGATGACCCTACCATTCAAGAGCGAATATCAAAAAGCCTTCAGTTTTACAATAAGGGTAAAACGGTTAAGCTATCTGACGCACAACTGAAGGAACTGCTTGGCCTATGATTTTTGAGATAGTTTTCACTTTAGAAGCATTAGAAGATATTGAAAAACTTAAAAAAACCGGCAACAAGGTCCTTGTAAAGAAGGTGTTCACATTAATTCAAGAACTTAAGGAGCACCCAGAAACAGGCACAGGCAAACCAGAAAAACTTAAATACTATCAGCAGAACACCTGGTCGAGAAGGATTGACAGAAAGCACAGGCTTGTTTAAAAATTGTAGTTACGGTTTTGGGTGCTTATGGACATTATGATGATAAATAAAGCTCATTTCCATCCATTTAGAAGGGTTTGAAAAAAAGAAACTCCTAAAATATAATCAAGTGACGACCATAAAAAAAGCCCCGAAGGGCTTTTCAATCAAGATTCTTCCGATTCCGGCTCTTTCATAGAAACGTAAACCGTGTGGGTTTTACCGTACTGATATGGTACTTTCAGTTTGGCGACGTTGAACTTGACGTAGGTTTCTCCTTCGTATTCAAAGGTGAGGTTTTGAAGCTCAGCCATTTTCAGACTCTCCGACTATGTCCCTATTTCCGACTTGCTTTCCTTTACCAATGTACTTTATGAAAACTCCATACTATTTTGGTTTTAGTAAAAATATATGCAGGTCATTTATGAGAGACTGGAAAGAATTCAAAACCTAGGAGGTAGTCCGTAAGAAACCCATGTTAATTACCCAAAACAATGGTACTATAGGCTGGTAGGTATAATCCATTATTTCTCAAATTAGAATCCTTGCTCTTAAATAATTCGTGTCTAAATTCTTTGAGAGAATCAGGGAATTTTAAATTAACTTCCTGGCTTGAAAGATTATGAACAACTAGCACTGACTCATCTTCTGTTGATCTTTTAAATACTGACAGGGCAGGATTATTTAGAGATATGGGCTCAATATCTCCATAGGTAAGTGCCTTACTTCCGTTCCTTAATTTTATAAAAGTTTTGTAGTGGTTATAGATAGAATTTTCATCTTCTAGTTGTTCCTCGACCGGAATAACAGTTTGATCTGTGCTATACTTCGGATCAATCCAGGTAGCCCTATAATTGTCACTTTCTTTAGCTTGCCAAAGGAAAGGCTCCCGAATATTCGGATCTGGCTTTTTGCCCTGCATTCCAATCTCTTCACCATAATAAACATATGGAGAACCGGGTAATGTGAGTAGAAGCGCAGCCGCCATCTTTGCTTTATCCATACTATTGTTTACCGCGCTCATAATCCGGACCTGATCATGATTGGTAAGGAAAGTAGCATCAATATACTCTGGGTTTACAGTAGTATAATAGTCAATTATTTTTTTATGATTTGTCGTAAGATCCCCTTCTCTCTCTTCATTAACTGCTGTAGTGATTGCACTTCCCATGTCAAAGTTAAATAAAGCAGGAAGTCCTTTTAAATAAGGGGCTACTATATCTGAAGATGCCCAAACCTCTCCTATTAGATACACATCCTTATTTGCCTTTTTCATTTCATCCTGAAATTGAACCCACCAATTATGATTATCTGTCGGTCTATCATCCGGGAAAATATGCCTAGCTGCATCTAGCCTAAAACCATCTACTTTGATCTCAGACAACCAAAATTTCCCGATTTTAAAAACCTCCTCCCTGAGTTTTGGATTATCATAGTTCAAATCAGGCATATTGCGGCTAAAATATGAGTAATACAGATAATCACTCCCTTCTACTTTATTCCAACGGGTACGGTTATTAGAATCTCCGGAAATGATTTTTCCAGAAACCTGGGTCTGCGGATCATCCTTATGTGCCCATACATAATAATCTCTATAGGGACTATTTTCGTTTGCTAGGGCATCCTGAAACCAAGGATGTCTGCTGCCTGAATGATTTAGCACCATATCCATGACCACCTTAATATTTCTTTTATGTGCCTCATTCACAAAGGTTTTGAAATCATCCAAGGTTCCATAGTCTGGATGGATATCATAATAATCCGAAACATCGTATTTATGATAAGAAGGAGAGGGATTCATCGGCATCAACCAAATACCTTCTACTCCAAGGTCTTCCAGGTAGTCTAGTTTTGAAGTCATCCCTATTATGTCACCAATTCCATCTCCATCAGAGTCCGCAAAGGACTGTACAAAGATTTCATAGGTAACACCCCTTGGCCATTTACTAACATTAGAAGATGTTTGCGCATATAATATTTCAATGTTGGTTCCTACAATCAAAAGAACCGTTAACACCATATACCTAACAAAATGATTTTTCATTATTTCATAATTAATTAAATACAACTTATCCTTCTTACACAAACCTCAAAGTCCCTAAATACAACTGAAACACACCCAATTAATAAAGCACTAACCCTGTAATTTATCGTATTTCAGAATTCCTAAATAAACACCTAACTCAAGTCAAAACGATTATAACTAATTAGACTCACCATAACCCATTACCTATTCCTTCTTTAGATTGCCAAGGGGGATTTCCAAGTTCTTTCCATATATCCAATCAGAATAACGCATCCCCTCTTCACCTACCAATGCGATTCTATAATACCGATCTGCAACTGGCAAATCACCATCCGACTTGGCTACGCTTATTTTAAGCGTGTTTTGCCCTATAACAGAAGCATCAAATTCCGTCATGGTAAACTTTCCGTCTTTGTATCCAAAGCCATCGCCTTCATCGCTATATAAATCCCCATTTGCCTGCATATTCTCATCCAGACTGACCAGCAAGGTCAGTGAATCAAGTTTGTATTCCACAGTCGATTGAATTACTTGCCCCATTGGCACAATAGCTCCTCCACGCAATTTGATATCCGGCTGATAGGGATCGTTTGCACTATCCTCCCCAACAATAGAGACCGACCTCCAAATCCCTTTCGGCAAGGAAGGATTCTCTGACCATTTGGGTACGATCAGCAAATCATCTCCCCATAGAAATGCCTCATCCTCTTTTCTCAAGGTGGTATCCTTCACGTCCGCAAAATACACTGGCCGCATAATCGGAAGACCAGTTTGTGCAGCTTCATAGAAAAGAGAATACAGGTAAGGCATCAAACGGTACCTCCTTTCCAAAGCAACCCGTGAGATATCTTCCACTTTTTTACCAAGTGCCCATGGCTCTTGATCGTTGGTTTTGGACTCGGTGTGATTTCTACTAAATGGATAAAATACCCCGACTGTAGTCCAATGTGCTAATAACTCTTCGTCTGGACTTCCACTGTAGCCGCCTAAATCCGGGCCACTGAAAGGCTGTCCAGAAAGCCCAAGATTCAAAACCATTGGGGTTGCCATTTTGAAATGATCCCAGGTAGAAGAATTATCTCCGGTCCAAGTAGCCGCATAGCGTTGTCCTCCCATGAAATTTGCTCTGGAAAGCACAAATGGCCGCTTGTCTGGATTGGCATCCAGAATTCCCTCGCGACTGGCTTTCACCATGAGCATGCCATACACATTATGGTATCTGCGGTGAATATCAGCTGGAAGTTCATCTCCTCCGCTATGTAGGTTATCTTCTGGCATAGTGGCTTCTGGAGTATTGAAAACGGCTGGCTCATTCATGTCATTCCATACCCCATCAATCCCTGTAGCCATAAAATCTTTATATAAGCCACTCCACCAGGCTCTCGTGGCAGGCCTGGTAAAATCAGGAAAGGCGCATATTCCCGGCCAAACCTCTCCATTGTATTCAGTTCCACTGCTGGTCTTGATCCAATGATCCCCGGCTGTTCCTTGGTCGTACACAAAGTATCCCGGTTCTTTTTTGATACCAGGATCTATCATCCAAACGGATTTGAAATCATGCGCATGTAAAAAGTCATTCACCTCGGCAGGATTTGGAAATGCAAGGGAATCAAAGGTGAATACTTTGTAATTCTGCATGTAGTTAATGTCCATCCAGATCACATCTATCGGTAATTTCCGCTTGCGAAACTCACTTGCAATTTCCTTCACTCTAGAATCAGGAGTATAAGAATACCTACTTTGCTGAAATCCTAATGCCCAAAGAGGAGGCATTTCCATGGTTCCGGTCAGGTCGGCCAATGCCATCACCAACTCCTGAGGACTATTTCGCTCAATGACGATAATTCTCGAAGCAGGCCCATCTGATTCTATGACGATTGGATTGGTAAGTGTAATCTTTTGCTTCCAGGTATTGTCTATCAAAATCCCATAAGCAGATCCGTCTTTTCTCACAGCCATGACCCAAGGGTGAGACTGGTAAAGTTGACGTCCATCCTCTCTTTTGTAGGCATAGTTATCGGTATTCCAAAGCTGGACAGTTTTGCCATTATTACTCAAACCTCCAAGTACTTCACCTGTGCCGTAAAGATCAGTTCCCTCTTCAATGGCGATCTTGGCTATGTTTTTACCGTCCTTTTCCGAAAACTCAGGAACAACCCTCCACTCAGAAGGAACTGCACCTCGTTCTTCAGGTTCTTCCAAAAGCATCATGGAAGGAAGCATTCTATCCGGTATAAAATTTTCAGGATAGAAAATCATGATCTTATCCCCTATTTGCTGACTCCGTGAAGTTGTACAGGAACTGGCCAATAAGAGAATTGCAAATGCAATCCAGGTATTTTTTAAATATATTCTATTCATTGTAATTCTTCTTTATTGCGCTAGAGGCGCAACTTCTCAACTGCCAGAGGCCTGAGTTCATTTTATATTGAATACTAAACTTGAAATTCCTTTGTGGCTAGTTTTAAAGGATCAAATACCCGTATGCAGGCAATTCTATGGTCTGCCCTACTTGATAGGGTGCATTTTCGATTGCGTTTTGCCATTCGGAGTTCACCAGTTCAGTAGGGACAGGTACTTCTTTTTGCTGGTTGCGGGTATTTACAATCACCAATACCTCTTGATCTTCGTAGCTACGTTTGAAAATCAACACATCTGGATTATCTCCATAGCTCTGGATCGATCCTCTTTTTATGGCATCGCTGGAAAGTCTAAATTTGATAAGGGATGCATATTCCGATGCCAATTCGGGATTTCGAGTCCAGTCTATGATCGTTTGATTGGAACTGAAAAAGGGAAGCTTTTCTGTATTACCTACCTCTTGGCCGCTGTAGATCAGTGGAACTCCCCCCATGTAAGATGTGATCACAAAGGCTGCCATAGATCCGCGGAGACCATCAAAAAGTGCGATTGGCGTATCATCCCAAGCTGTATCATCGTGATTGGTAGTGAATCGAAGGATATCCGTCTGATCAGGAGTGGAATTGTTATCTGCAAGATTTACGGGATATAAGCCACGTACATCCGTACCGTCTTCATAAACTTTCTTGAGAGCTCCGTAAAAATCCCATCCAAAAGTCAAGTCAAAACCAGCCGAATAAAGCTCCTTTTTGGTTGATTCAGCAAACATGATAATATCCCGATCTGGAATACTTCTCAACTCGGTGATTGCCGTTTTCCAGAAATCTGTAGGCACTCCACCTGCGTAATCACACCTGAATCCATCCACATTTGCTTCAAGTACCCAATATTTCATGGCCTTGAGCATAGCTTCCCGCATTTCCTGATTTTCGTAATTAAGATCTGCAACGTCCGTCCAATTTTCAGGACTAATGATGGTACCTGTCCCATCCTTGGTGTACCAGTCAGTATTTTTCATCCAAACATTGTCCCATGAAGTATGATTGCCCACCCAATCCAAGATGACTGCCATGTCCCGGTCGTGAGCACCTTGAACCAATTCCCGAAGGTCTTCAAGGGTGCCAAAGGAAGGGTTTACTTTCTCAAAATCACTGATCGCGTAAGGTGACCCTATTCCTCTTTCTACACCGATGGGATGTATGGGCATCAACCAGACCACATTCACTCCCAAAGCCTGGATTTCATCCAATCTCTCGGTAACTCCCTGCAAGTCCTGACTACCGCTAAAGCCAAAAATATTAACCTCATACATGGCGATATCCTTGGTCAGGGGAACATTGTCGAATGGAACTCCAAACTGAACTGGATCCTTCTCCGCAGTAGGTGGAATCGTATCAAATATTATTTCATCAGACTGGCAGGCATTCAGTGAGAATGAGATGATAAATAGCAATCCAATCACCGCACTTCTCAGCATTAGATGCGTTAGTTTATCGTGGTTTACTTTTGGAATTGTAATCATGAACTATTCATTAGGTTTAAAGGAAAATAAATAAAGAGGTCAAGAAAATTAAGCTTGACCTCTTCTTTAGGTGGGCTAGTTTTTCACCAAACTATAATTGTAAACACCAGGCTCACTGAGATCCAGTGTAATGGTATAGGTTCCTGATTCAGGAACTGTCAAATTGCTCAGGTCAGGATTATATCCAAACACCGGGTGGTTGGCATACTGAATATTTCCCTCAGCATCTACCCCAAAATCCAATGCCCAGGCATTATTTGCTCTAAACTTGAAAGAACCCGCATTGCTTAATTCGGCAGTTACTTTCCAAATATTTTCTGCAGGATCAAATGTCAACTGGGTATCAGTGTCCCATCCTCCTGGAGTAGCATCTCCAAGGATGCCCCAAGTCGTTTTGGTCATCGTGTAGGTCATCTCATTCAAGTCTGCGGTTAAATAAAAGTACCCAGCAGATGGAGCGACAAAGTTACCTCCGGCAAAATTTGCCTCAATCAAAACACCGGCTCCCCCGTCACCGTAAGCCATTGGCTCCCATGCCGGTTGAGCAGTGAATTTGAATTGATTGGTTTCTCCTCCTTCGGGAATATTGATGTAGCCTTCATAGACACCGTTGTCTTCAGGTGAGGCAATCCTAGAAGCAGTAGATGGATCCCACCCTTGGTATTCTCCAGGCACCCATAGGGATGGAAAACCAGTGAATAATTTGTAGGGTGTCAGCTGAACTACCACCGGGGCAGAGAATGCATCCCGATCTACATAAGATTTCACTCTGATGACCAATGGGCTAGCAACTTCTGCCTCAAATTCCAGTTCCTGGGAAATAGTATTCAATTCCTCTTGTGTAAATGACTTTGTGAGGACATCGTCCCCTGCCAGCACAGTTACTGCATTACCCCAATTAGTCGTATCACCTACCGCAGCAAACTGAACTGAATAAGTTACAGGAGCTTCGATATAGTAGTCAACCGGAGTCCAATTGACTGTCAGTGCTAAATCGGACATGTTATCTGCACTGAGCACAATCTGGTCAGTAGAGGAAATAGGCGGCTCGGTGAATGAGACATTTCTCAGCACCGTCAGCGTTGGGTCTTCATTACATCCTACTACCAAAGCAAGGAGCAGAATTAGACCAGTATATAAATTGATTATTCTTTGCATGATTTTACGTTTGAGATTACCAGCCTGGATTTTGAGTCAAATTTGGATTGGTGTTCAATGCCGAAGTAGGAATTGGAAACAACTTGAAGTGGTCACCCACTGCAGGCACCAGATACCTTTCCTGAGTGAAGGTGCCAAACCGGATCATATCCTGTCTTCGGTGTGCTTCCCAAGTAAGTTCAAAGCCTCGCTCATCATAAATCTGCTCTAAGGTTGGAGCAGAAGGGAGACCTGAAAGACCCGCTCTCTGTCTCACCTGATCTATGAAAGGCTTTGCTGATGCAGCATCCCCAAGTCTTACCAGACATTCTGCCTTCATAAGCAAAACATCTGCATAGCGATAGATAGGAAAGTCATTGGATGACCCTCCGCCATTTGCCGGAAGTGCAGTCCAAAACTTGGTGTTTCTGGCTCCTGCATTTCTATCTGCACCGGGATTGTCCAGATTGTCCAGTTCTAAGGCATATTCTATAAATCCTGCTGGCTGTGGGCCTGATGGATCTGGCCCATATCGAAACTGTCGTTTCCGGATATCATTGTCAGCAAACTTCTCCACGTACTCCTGAGGAACCACAGATCCATTCCAAGCTCCGGCACCCGCCAGAAGAGTTCCATCTGTACCACCCAAGCTTCTGATCATAAAGATGTTTCTACCTACCACATCCACCGTAGTGAATATTGCCAGGATAGTTTCATCATCAGGAAGCACATCACCAAACAATTCGTAGTATTTTGAGCCTAAAGGCAAACTCGAATCATTTGCGCTCGTATGCAGTGAAAACCCACCTTGTTCGATCACACTGATCGCATCAAGACATTCCTGCCACTTCGGCGTCCCCGTGTAAACTTCCGCATTTAGGTATAATTTTGCCAATAAGGTATAGCCTGCCCACTTATTAAACCTTCCATAATAATTTCCGCCCTTGGTCGTAGGCAAATCTTCCAGATTAGCTTTCAATTCTGACTCTATAAAAGCGAAAACCTCCGGTCTTGAAACCTGTTGGATCTGATCTGCCGGAAGATTGTTCTCGGTAAAGAAAGGGATGTTACCATAATCGTCCATCAAGAGATAGTAGAAGAAGGCGCGAAGTACCCTTGCTTCTGCAATTTTGGATTGCTCAGCGTTTGCAAGCTCCAACTGCTCTATTGCTAGATTGGCAAGAAAAACTGATCGGTAAAGCCAATTCCAGGCATTGCTATTGATGCCATCATTAGGCAACCATTCCCTCTGATACAATCTTGCAAAGTCCAATTGCCAGTCACCTGTATTACGGTGAGGGATTACCTGTTCATCGGAAGACATTGAGTTGAGATCATACCAGCCGTTGTCTGCCCCTGCATAGCCTACTCCTCCCCAGTTTCCTGGAAGCTGAGCATAAACAGAAGCCAATGCAGCATCAGAACCTTCTGCAGAACCATAGAAATCTTCTGCCGCATATTTATCATATACATTCTCCCCTACATCAGTACAACTCCCCAATGTCAGAAGTGCCAAAATCGATAGTGTTATTATATTCTTCATAAATTAGTCTTTTAGAGGTGGTTAAAATGAAACATGCAGTCCTACAGCTATGCTGCGGGTTCTCGGATAGATCCCTGCATCCAAGCCACTTCCATTTCCACCAGATAGATTCAGTTCAGGATCCAGTCCTGAATATTTGGTAAATAAGGCCAGATTGTTACCGACTACAGAGAGTCTCATGGAACTGATGTTCCTAATCTTGGCGGTATTGAAAGTGTATCCTATCGCCAGGTTTTCGAAACGGACATAATCACCTTTTTCCAACCAGAGATCAGAGGCATACTGGGAGGTAAAAAGTCCCAAATTCTCTGCGCTCACCAGCATATTTGATTTGCCTAGACTTTCATACAGACTAAAGTCTCTTCTGATTCTATTAAAAATCATATTCCCTCCTGAACCTCTCCAAACCATCGAGAGATCAAAGTTTTTGAATTTGACTGTTGGCGTAAATGCGTAGGTGAATGTTGGCAAAGCTGTACCTGCGATGTACCGATCCGGACTTTCATTGCCTTGATCAATCACTCCGTCACCATTTCTGTCCACCACCAACTCCTCATTGGTACCAGACTCTTTACCGTCATTTTCCAGAATATAAAATGTACCGATCGGCTGACCTTCTATCAGGTATGAATTGAATCCCCAACCCACATAATTCGTATTGACTTCCACTCCTCCGATGGTACCACTCAGTCTTTCTACTTCATTTCGCATGAAAGTGACATTTCCTGCCAGCGTGATACTCCAGTCACTGTTGTCCAAAAGATGGTAGTTCAGGGCCAATTCAAGACCATCGTTTCTCAAACTACCCACGTTTGCAGCTATAGATCCAAAAGGGTATGGAGGTTGCGGAACAGCATAATTGAATAGGAGATTATCAGTAGTGGCAGTGTAAACATCTATTGTTCCGTTTATTTTATCCTGTGCAAACCCGAAATCTATACCCACATTGGTTTGACGTCTCGTCTCCCACTGTAAGTTCTGATTGGCATTCTGAGTCACCTGAAAATTTGTGATCAAACCTCCATTAAAATACGTGCTGCCAGAAGCTCCCACTAGCTGTAGGGATTGCTGGGGAGAAAGTCCCTGCTGGTTGCCGGTAATTCCGTATCCTGCTCTAAGCTTGAGCGTGCTGACCAAATTTTGTCCCTGCATAAAGCCTTCGTCACCGATTCTCCATGCTG
Source organism: Algoriphagus locisalis (assembly GCF_900116615.1). Taxonomy (GTDB): domain Bacteria; phylum Bacteroidota; class Bacteroidia; order Cytophagales; family Cyclobacteriaceae; genus Algoriphagus; species Algoriphagus locisalis. Next base: position 24,210 of record NZ_FPBF01000013.1, on the reverse strand, counting down.
CGGAAACTGATGGGAAATGCCCCCACTTATGTTCTTCTCCAAAAACCGAAGACCCATCCCTTCTCATGCTGGCAGTAAGAATGTATTTGTCAGCGAAAGAATAGTTGACCCGGCCTAAAAATGAAACAAGCGTACGGTCATTTTTATAGGATGAAATATCACCTGGCAAATACCTGCTTACTGAGCCAAGTTGTAGTGCATGATACTCGGTCAGATCATTGATAAACCCTTTCGTCTGTGCAAAATGACCTTGGTAGGTTTGTCTTTGCCATTCGTACACCCCAATTGCATTGATTTTGTGTTTGCCAAAATCTTTGTCGTAGGCCAAGCTAATATCCATCAGTTTCTCATCCGTGAGGTTGGTATTGACATTGGCGATTCCCTGCTGATCAATAGCTCCAGCTAGTGTAGAAGCCGCTGGTGCATAATACCCAGAGTTTACATCCACTTTTCTCCAGCTGCCAAACCATCCTGCTTTCAACCCGTCAATTATTTCAAAATCAGTTCTGAATGTGGTAAACTGACTGCGGGACTCGCGTTCGTTGATGATCGTTTCAGCTACAGCGTAAGGATTGATGTACTGAAATACATTCGGATCAAAGAAATAATCACCGTTTTCAAACAACACCGGATCAGTAGGCTTGGACACATAGGCGTTGGAAATTAAGTTAGAAGTAAATCCAGCTCTTCCCACACCGCCCGGACTGCCGATATTCTGTCTGATGCTGTTATTCATCGTAAAAGTCATTGTCAATCGATCATCAATGGCTTTTTGGGTAGCGGATATACTGGCGATATAATTTTTGTTACTTGAGTTTATCACCACACCATCCTGAAGGATAGCTGAGACAGATGCTCTATAGTTAAAGTTTTGCGAGCCACCTCCCAGAGCGACCGTATGATTTTGGGTCATGCCTGTTTGGGTCAGGATATCGTACCAATCTGTGTCTGATCCATGATCTTCAGAGAAAGGTACATTCCAGATTCTAGCCTGTTCCCTCCAGCCTTCCGCATCGAGTACTTCGAGCTCATTAGCTATTTGATCTACTGAGACAGAACCTGTATATTCTATCGTAGCCTGTCCGGATTTCGATCTTTTGGTACTGACGATAATTACTCCCGGAGCACCTCTAGAGCCATAAATAGCAGTGGCAGAAGCATCTTTCAACACATCGATAGATTCTATTTCAGATGGTGGAACCTGATTAAGCAAATCGAGGTTGCCCTGTACTCCATCTATCACCACCAAGGGATCACTACCTCCTATGAGTGAAGTAATCCCACGTATCCTGACTGTAGGTCGAGAACCAGGCTCGCTGCCAATTTGGGTGATGTTCACCCCAGCGGCACGTCCAGAGATTTGCTGCAGGGGATTGGTGATGGCTCCTTGGTTCATGTCTTCCTTACTGATACTTGAGGTAGCACCTGTTATATCCTTTTTCTGCTGCACGCCATAGCCGACTACTACTACTTCATCGAGTCCAAGTAAGTCCTCTTCCAAAGTAATGTCAAGAACGTTTTGATTGCCTAGTACTACTTCCTGTGTGGTGTAGCCAATGTAGGAAAAGACCAAAGTGCCTATATCCCCATCAGAAGTCAAGACATATTTTCCCTCCAAATCAGTGACCGTTCCCTGCGTACTTCCCTTGATCAAGACACTCACACCGGGAAGGGTCATTCCATAATTATCCGAAACAGTTCCGGAAATTGTTTTGCTCTGTGCCAAAGCCTCAGAGAAATTGGTGCTGAAGACGATCATCAGAAAGACTGCCAAACACCTAACAGCTATGCTGGTTTTTAAAATGTAGTTTTTGTTCATACCATGTTTATTAGAATATTTTGGGAAATAGCTCCACTACAGATTTTTCACAGGTATTATGCAATCTTGCTGATGCAGAAAATCACGCAAAAGACTGTGCTCGGAATCGATTGCATACAAATAGAAAAAAGAAAGTAGGTAGCCGAATAAATTAACTAGTAAATAAGAGAAGTATCGAAAGTGCTCTTTCGATGAACTACCACAAGCAACTTAAGATGGGTAAAAATGGAGTGAGGCAGAGGAAGCCTCTGAGATGAGTGTAAAGGATTCATTTTGGGTATTGTTTTGGGTTATTACTTAATTATTCTCACCGAACACTTTCGAGACATTCGGTAGGACTAATTTTCAGTTACCCCCATAAAATCACAAAAAATCTAAGTCGTATATAGCAAATATTTAAACAATAAAAATGTAAATAACTTATTTACAGCATCTTATAAAAGATTATTTTTAAACCTATTAAAGAAAAATATAATAGGATTTTGGCCAAATCTCTGGCTAAAAAAACGAAAAGTTAGGTTTGTAAGTGTAAAAAATGCAGAGTTCAAGCATAAAGCTCAAAAAGGCACTCTAGGTAAATTGAATTTTTTTGATCTCCTTTTCGAAGTCTTCATTGGGGATTTTTGACTTATTCTTCACCCTCGTCTTATAGGTGTTAATTGTATTAACAGAATAGTTCAGAATATGTGCAATCTTATCTGTACTATGGATCCCCAACCTAACCAGTGCATAAATTCTCAACTCTGTATTCAACGTATTGGAGTCCTCCAGCTGAACCTGATGTTCGGGTTCAAAAAGTAAATTGTATTTGGAAATAAAATCCGGAAATATCTTCAAAAATGCCTGATCAAAGGTTTGATACATTTTCTCCCGATCATTTTTGACATTAAAGCTGTTCAGAATGGGGCGGATTTCATGCACCTTATTTTGGGTGATTTTATTGTCTATTTTTTGGCGGAAAAGCTCCATCTGGTCTATGTAATCGGAATTTGTATTAAAGAAGAACCCGATGTATTCTTCCTTGATTAGGTTTACCTCCCTGAGCTTAATATTTCTTTCATTGATTTGATCTTTTGCAGCCTTTAGTTTCTTATACTGGAAAAAAAGCACGGCTAATGACACCAGTACTACTAATGAAAGTACCGTTACTGCAATAGCATATTGCTGAAATAGTGATTTTTGCTTTTCCGCTATATTGAGTTTTTCTGTTTCTATGATCGGGCGAAGCTGAGAAATCTGAAATTTTCGCTGCAATGCCCCGTATTTGGTAGCATCGTCCAAGGTCACATTGAGGTATTTACTAGATAGTTTTATTTCGCCTTGTTGATAAAGAATATCCGCCAACTTTATCAATGCGAAATTTTCCTTATTTGCCAGCTTAATATCCATAATAGCTGCTCGTATAAGCCAGGCCATTGCCTCATCTGTGCGTCCCACCTGCTCCAGCGCATAGGAGTAGGTACTAGCGTCAATTGCATATTGTCTTCCCTTTAGCGTGTAGTTATCAAATAGGAGGTCGTAGTTTTTAACTGCTTCATCAAACTCTCCCAGCCTGATATTCTTTAAGCCTTTATAAGAATAATAGTGCGAAGAGTTGCGATCCACCGTAGTCACCGCAGAATCCAGATAACTGACTCCCAAATCCCTAAAAGAATCATAGTAAATGGCTTGCTGATAGTAATCTGCCATGTCTATATATAACCTGGAAAAAATAAAAAAATACTCAGATTGGGTTTTCTGGTCTAACTGCTTGCTGTCAATTGTCCTCAGCGTATCCTTAGTTTCGCTGAAAATTCCAGCAGCCAATAAGGTTGAACTGATTTTAATTCTAGCTTGAGCTATTAATTCGGGATCTTCCAAGTGCTTAGCTTGTTCCAACATGCCTAAAGAAGAGTTCATCGCCTCTTCAAAATCCAAGGTGAACAAGGCCTCGTGCAATTGTTGAAATTCGGTAAATAGTTCTAGGTGATTCTCCTCTGAAATGGCGCTAATATTATTTTTCAAATCTTGAATCTCCTGTCGTCTAATCGACTCATAATCATCCTTCTTGGCTATCGCATCGTCTAATTCTAAAAATAATGCTTGATTTGACACCTGAGAAAAGGCTAATACAGGAAGAAAAAAGAAAACTATAAAAAGATATCGCATCCTTGGCATTTCGTAAGTTATTGTGGGTTAATTCGTGCTGAATTTAAACTGCAATATAAAAGCATCAGAAGTCCTTTCTACCTGCTCAGGGGGATTTTATCAGTCATTTCTCGCTTAAAAAGTAGCTCTTTTGAAAAAACTTAGATTAAAGTTACTATCTATTTTCACATTTCCTCTCCAAATACTACTGCGATCCCCTCTCATTTTATCGACGTGACCTTCTCTTTTCCCAAAACTTCCTGAGGATAAATCTTTCATCCTGGCCAAAATTGAAATTCAGAATCTGGTTTTCTAAAAAAATGGCATTAAAAAGAATAAGGTGGTTACACAAATAAGGTGGATACAGAGCTCATTATCACATTGTTTTAGTGAATTAGTACATCCTAATTATAGTATAATCCCTCATTTTATTTTAGTGAACCAACAATCTCATATTTATGCTAAAATTTCGTAATACATTTTGTAGATTTTACACGGAATTAAGTTCATTCAATTTTCATTATCAATACAGGAATCGAAAAACGGTAGATTACAAATAACTGACAATCAATCACTTAATATTTAGTGTCTATTGTGGCGTTTTTAAAAATAAATAATTATAAATTGCTGATAAACAGTAATTTAAGAGCTAGACTCATTCCCTCCACTCTCTACATCTAAAAACCCTAACTATCTAAAATATTGATAGTTAGGGTTTATATTTTTTAGATCAGTAGCGATTTGGTAACCTTATTTGAATAATTCTAAAATTGATGTAGCTTATCATTTATAAGAATTCTAGGGGGCGTCCAGAAATTAATCGTAAACGATCCTTTGAAATCTATTCAACAAGAGCTTCAGGGGAGAATAAATCCCTCATTTCAGTATTCGAAAAATTAGTAAAGTACGAGGCTTGCAAATTTTTAAATCCCCTATTGGCTAATTTTTGATTAAGAATTTAGCCTGTGAAATGGAAACCCATCATCTCCAGATAAGGCAGGATAAGCAATAAGGGCTAATCACGCTTTATAAGATTGATCCAATTTCAAAGTCAGCTGCATGCCTAAGCACAATAGTTCTGAAAACTCACTTTTTCAAATTATATTGACAGCAATTAAACAATCAAACCTATTCATGAAGAACCATTTAAACTATTTACCCGCTTATTTTGCGCTGTTTGCTATGGCATCCTGTGGCTCACCCACAGAAACTACCGAGGTCAGCGAGGAGGTAGAGATGCAAGACACCTCTTCCAAGTATCTTTCGGAGCCATTGATCTCAGACCATTTCACAGCAGACCCCTCGGCACATGTGTTCGATGGCAAAATCTACATTTACCCTTCGCATGACGTGGAGTCAGACGTTCCTGAAGATGATTTGGGAGCACATTTCAATATGATGGATTACCATGTTTACTCCATGGATTCTCCTAGCGGAACTATTACAGATCATGGAAAAGTACTGGGAGCTGAAGATGTTCCATGGGCCAAAAGACAACTTTGGGCGCCGGATGCAGCAGAAAAAGACGGGAAGTATTACCTCTATTTCCCAGCAAAGGATGAAAAAGACATCTTCAAAATCGGTGTTGCTGTAGGAGAATCACCTATCGGTCCTTTTACCGCTCAGCCTGAGCCGATCAAGGGAAGCTACAGTATAGATCCTGCAGTTTTCGCTGATTCGGATGGATCGTATTACATGTACTTCGGAGGCATTTGGGGTGGACAATTGCAGAAATACAGAAATAATAAATTTGACGATAAAGGTGCTGCTCCAACTGACGGACTACCTGCAGATGATGAGCCAGCATTAGGACCTATCGTAGCTAAAATGAGTGCCGATATGCTTCAGTTTGCGGAGACTCCGAAGGAAATCAAGATTTTGGATGAAAATGGTAACCCGCTGCTAAACGGCGATAATGACCGAAGATTCTTTGAAGCTGCCTGGATTCATAAGTACCAAGACAAATACTATTTATCTTATTCTACGGGTGATACCCACTTCATCGCTTATGCTACCGGAGACAATCCATACGGACCATTTACCTATCAAGGGGTAGTCCTAAATCCTGTAGAAGGCTGGACCAATCACCATTCCATTGTGGAAGTAGATGGCAATTGGTTTATATACTACCATGACACCCAGCTTTCCGGAAAAACACACCTGAGAAATATCAAAGTAGCGCCACTTCAGCACTTGGAGGATGGAAGTATTCAGACGATAAATCCAATCAAGTAAAGCTTGTAAAACAAAGAACAAACCCTTCATCCTATAAAAAAGGAGTCACCAAAAATGACTCCTTTTATTTTGTGAGCTCTCCAGCTATTTTGTTCTCACAAACCAATCGCAACATTGATGAGAAAAACCACTACACTTTTAACCGCATTTCTTTTGACACTTAGTGTGGCAAGTTTTGCGCAGAAAAAGAATAAGAAAAATGCCAAAGATGAGCCAGCAGCTCAAAGCGAAGCAGCCAAACCGGCTAAAAAAAGTCCTTTCAAAAAATATAGTGAAATCGTAACCGATGAGGCAGTTTCCGATGAAGGACTATTTACAGTTCATAAAGTTGGAGATAAAAGCTACTACGAAGTCCCTTTTGATCTTTTGGAGAAAGACATGCTTTTGGTAAGCCGGATTTCTAAAATCGCCGATGGGCTAGGTGGTGGATACACCACTGCTGGTTCTAAGTCAAATGAACAAGTGATCCACTGGTCTAGAATGCAGAATAGCATTCTACTTCGCTCCATTTCTTTTGACAATGTTGCCGCGGATTCTTTGCCGATTAGACTTTCGGTGGATGCTAACAACTACAACCCAATATTAGCTTCATTCAAAATAGAAGGTTTCAACTCGGATTCCACAGCTGCTTTGATTGAGGTAAATGATCTGTTTCTTTCGGATATCCCTGCATTAAGTGGACTATCTGCTTCTATGAGAAGAGATTATCAGGTTAGAAATCTGGATAAAGACCGAAGTTTTATCACAAGAATGGCCAGCTATCCGGAGAACATTGAGGTAAGACATGATATGACTTACAATGCCACTTCGCCTCCATCAAATTCTAGATCTGGCACGATATCTATGGAAATGAGCCAGTCTATGTACTTGCTTCCTGAGAAACCCATGCAGCCAAGATTGCATGACCCACGAGTAGGCTGGTTTACTGTACGACAGATTGACTACGGCTCTGAGGCACTGAAATCAGATCAGAAGACCTACATCAGAAGATGGAGACTGGAGCCAAAAGACCCTGAAGCTTATGCCAGGGGTGAGTTGGTGGAACCAGTAAAGCCAATTGTCTATTATCTTGATCCGGCAACGCCAGCGAAGTGGAGAAAATATTTCCGACAAGGAATTGAAGATTGGCAAGTAGCTTTCGAGGCTGCAGGTTATAAAAACGCGATTATAGCAAAGGATGCTCCCACCGCTGAGGAAGATCCTGATTGGAGTGCTGAAGATGCCAGATATTCCACCGTTCGCTATGTTGCTACCACAACCCGAAATGCCATGGGTCCAAGCGTTTCTGATCCCCGTTCCGGTGAAATCATAGAAAGTGATATCGTTTGGTATCACAATCACTTGCGTTCTTATAGAAACCGCTACATGTTAGAAACTGGCGCTGCAAATCCATCTGCCAGAACCTTAGATACCCCAGAAGAAGAAATCGGTGAAATGATGAGAAGAGTTATTTCTCATGAGATAGGCCACGCGCTGGGATTGCCACATAACATGAAAGCATCCTATGCTTACCCAACTGATTCTTTGCGTTCGGCTACCTTCACCCAGAAATGGGGATTGGCAACGACTATCATGGACTATACCAGATATAACTATGTAGCTCAGCCTGGTGACGAAGGTGTGCGCTGGGTAAGAATGCTCGGGCCATATGACAACTATGCAATAAACTGGGGCTACCGATATATCCCAAATGCAAATTCTCCAGAGGCTGAAAAACCTACGTTGAACAGCTGGATTAGAGAAAAGGCAGGCGACCCTAAGTATCTTTTCAGTGGGGGTAATTCTTATGACCCAAGTTCTCAAACTGAATCAGTGGGAGATGACGCTATAAAAGCAAGTACCTATGGTTTGGCAAACTTGAAAATTGTCGCAGAAAATCTTGCAGAATGGACTGCTACTGATGGCGAAGGATATGGTGATTTGGAAGAATTGTATGGAGAATTACTCGGCGTTTGGAGTCGATATGCCAATCATGTGGTAACCAACATTGGTGGTGTATATGAGCAATTAAAAACTACAGATCAACCAGGAGTTACCTACACACCAACTGCCAAAGCTGAGCAGGTGAATGCAATGAAGTTTATGAATGAAAATGTATTCACTACGCCTGATTGGCTACTTCAATCAGAAATATTGAACAACGTTGAGCCTAGTGGTGCCATCTCAGCAATCGGAAGTATGCAATCAAGATTACTAAGCAGTGTTTTGAGAATGGACAGATTGGAGCGTATGATAGAAAATGAGGCTTTGAATGGCTCGTCTGCTTATTCTATGACTCAGATGTTATCTGATTTGAGAAAAGGAATCTGGTCAGAGCTTTCTGGTTCGAAGGATATTGATGCTTTCCGTAGAAATCTTCAAAGAGCCCATGTGGAGCGTCTCGCTGCTTTAATGACTCAAGATGAGAGAAGTCGTTCAGATGTGAGTGCTGCTGTTCGTGCAGAATTAAAAACAATCCAAACTTCTGCTAGAGCTGCAAGCGCTAGATACAGTGCTGGGATAGTTCAAAATCACCTGCGTGATATTGATGCACTTGTGGAATCTCTGCTTGAAGAAAAATAATCTAAAAAGTCATTGCCTTTCTCTTGAGAGGCAATGACTTTTATTTTGAGAAAGTAAGCTTCTCAGTGCTATCCTAAGCCTACTTTATCGATCAGAATAATTAAAGCTAAAGCCCAAAGAGAAGTAAGCTCTAAGCTTTGAATCGTTGGAATTCGAACTGATTCCTGCACTGATAGGACCCAGAATTGACTGATAGGAAATATCTGCTCCGTAGCCAAAATAATGGCCTTCCTGCATTATCGCGCTCAAAAACTCTGGATCATCCAGCGGCAAATGCTCACTGAATCCCAACACATTTGCGCCAGCTCTCAAATAAATTTTATTGAAGGGAATGAACTGAAAATCGGCTCCTATTTTGAGGAAATTACTGGTCTGGACTTCTGCATAATTTAAGCCCCAAAATCTAGTATCAGTAAACTGAATGTTCTGATATCCCCCGACAAAATTTTGGCTGAAAAGCTTCTCCTCCCCCTCGTCGGAAATGACAAATGCTCCAGCTATTTCCGGTACAAATTGCCATTTTATACCCAACGGGAAAAACTTGGTATATCTCCCAAGTATGGTCAGGTAGGGATTTGGGGTGATATCATCCAACAGATTATCTAAAAACCTATTTGACACCATTACTGGCCCCGAATCTGTATCAAGCAGCAGTGAGTCCACTCCTGGACGGAGATTTATACCTAACCAATCTTTGAAATGTAGGGTAGCCTGAAGCAGACTCTCCGCACCTTTGGTGGGGTAATTCCTATCATTTTGGGAGTTGCGGTAATACTTCACTCTCCCACCGAAATAATTCTGATAGGCATTTTTCAGATCGTCAATACTGGCTATAGAAAACTTATACTTTGATCTGTAAAGATCCATCACACCACCCACATACAATGCTTGTTTCAACGAAGAGGTAGAAATCATCTGGGCTTCTATACGGGTATTCCGTCCTATTTCCACTTGCTGCTCCTCCCCGTTTTCATAGATCGGCAGTTGCTGCCGGAGATAATTTACCCTTAGATTGAAGGCAAACTTCTTGTTTATTCCAGTGTATTTGTAATAGTCCAGCCTCAACTTTGGATTTTCAGAGACGTCGGCAAGCACTACTGTTCGGGAATTATGCCCCAATACATCCCTTGCGGTGAGGTTCAGCAGCACACCAGCGGAGAACTGGTTGTCATAGTGAATCGACGTACTCAGCAGTGTACTTGGCTTTTCTTTGATGCGGATTTTCATATTGAAATTAGCTTCTTCACCTTTTTCAAGCGTATAGTCCACCTTATAAAATCCATTCATCCCGAAAATCCTTCGAACCCCTGACTCCAAATCCTCTCTACTCACCTGATCTCCTTCTTTTACGTTGAGTTTTGATCTGATCAGGTCTTTGGAAAAAAGATTATTCCCTATGATATTGACCTCTCCAATTTGTACTGAATCTTCGATGTCTTTCAGGCCCTCCACCAAATCATTTCTACCTAGACTATCCGCCAACTGCTGAAATTGTGGATAGAATTCCTCTCCTGTTTCCATACCCCGCTCCAATATTTCCCGGTACGAACTAAAACTTCCAGTAGAAAACTCTTTTAAATCCGGTTTGATGTAAATGTCTGTCGCATCGATATGCGACTGGGTGACGCTCAGAGACGGAGCCATGGCTATCTGCATAAGTATTCCTCCAAAGCCTCCCAGTTCATCTATTTCCTGAAAATCTTCAAAACTTACATTCACCCCGATCACAATATCCGCTCCCATTTCCCTGGCTATATCCACCGGGAAATTATTTACCACACCTCCATCTACCACAGAGGTGCTATCTAGTTCAAAAGCCGTAAAAGCTGTAGGAATCGCAATGGAAGCACGGATCGCATCTTGCAAATACCCATTTTCAAACACTAGTGCCTTTCCGGTACGTATGTCAGTCGCCACACATCGGAAAGGAATAGGAAAATCATCAAAACTTTCATAACTGTTAGATGGCCAGGTGTAATAATGCAACACATCAGAAAGCACTTGTCCCTCTATGAGACCGGATGGAAAAGCAACCTTTCCATTGACCACAGGAAATTCGAGTAAGTAGCGGTTATAGTATTCCTTTTCCTCAAATGCAATGTCTTTGAAACTAACCCGGTTGCTGATTACCAAGCCCCAGTCGATATTTTGGATGATTTCCTCAAGCTCATCTGCACTATATCCCAGGGAATAAAGTCCACCTACTACAGCTCCCATACTGGTTCCAACTATATAATCCGGACGGATACCTGCCTTTTCCAAGGCCTTCAGAATCCCGACATGGGCGATCCCTTTAGCTCCCCCACCTGAAAGCACCAGACCGATTTTGGCCTTTCCCGTTTCTTGAGCTGACGGCTGAATAGCTTGGGAAAAGACATGCTGAAAAACCAAAAAAAAGAAAACAAGAGTTAGTAGTGTCGATTTTCTACGCATTGAAGGAAAAAGATGGCTTTGTATAATTGTGAAAATGTTCACCTAAAGATCTCATGTAACAAATATCAAGAACGGAAAGTCAGGAAATTTAGATTGACAACAACCCTTTTCTTTTTCATAAGAATTGAATAACACCTTCAGAGGTTTATACTTGACGAAGTTTAAAGAAAAACTCTTCTACTATACAAACCAAAGGATTTAATCCATGGAATTTAAAAACATACCAAGATTTTTTAGAACGATTCCTCTTTTTTAAAAAATTTTTTAAGGGATTTATAATCAAGCAATTAGATTAAACAGTAAATTTTCATATACCAAATCCATTTTTATTATGAAAAAGATTTTTAAAGTACTTGGTTACTTACTTGGCGCCTTTGTTATTCTGATTGTTTGTGGAGTAGCATTTGTGAATTTCACCTTTCCAAAGGTCAGTCCTGCCCAAGATCTAACCATTAGCCACAGTCCCGACCGAGTAGCTAGAGGAACTTACCTCGCCAATCATGTCACAGTCTGCATAGACTGTCATTCCGCACGGGATTTTTCTCAGCTTTCAGGCCCTATAGCACCGGGTACATTTGGTTCTGGAGGGGACAGATTTGATCAAAGCATGGGATTTCCGGGAGTTTTCTATGCAAGAAACATTACACCCTTCGGGATTTCGGATTATACGGATGGAGAGTTATACCGCCTGATTACCACAGGAGTTACCAATGAGGGTAGGGCTATGTTTCCTTTGATGCCCTATGGGTACTATGGCAAAATGGATCCCGAAGATATTTATGACATCATCGCCTACATACGGACATTGGAACCTATAGAAAATGAAATCCCGGATTCAAAAGCTGATTTCCCCGTAAGCATTATTCTAAAAACAATTCCAAAAGACGCTTCACCTCAACCTAAGCCAGCTAAGACTGACCAAGTCGCCTATGGGAAATACCTAATGAACGCTGCTGCTTGCATGGATTGTCATAGTCCTGTGGATGCTCAGGGTACTATTCTGGCAGGGAAAGAATACTCTGGTGGAAGAGAATTTGCCTTTCCCGATGGTTCGGTAGTTAGATCAGCCAATCTAACCAACGATGAGAATACCGGATTGGGAAGCTGGTCTGAAGGTATGTTTGTGGAAAGATTCAAGCAGTATTTGGATTCAGGATATCAGCTACCTAAGGTGCAGCCGGGAGAATTCAATACAATAATGCCTTGGACGATGTACGCTGGAATGGAAGAAGATGACCTAAAAGCGATCTACGCATATCTGAAAACTGTTGAACCGATTCCTAATCAAGTGGTGAAGTTTTCGCCTCCTGAAGCTTCTTCAGAATAATAACTTGTTTCAAAATTACTGAAACCTACCTCCTTACATATCGTAAAGGAGGTAGGTTTTTCTTTTTAGAATGAATTGCCGACCTTTGCCAAAGCATGAAAACAATCATCTCATCATTAATGCTCCTGTTTTTCCTGACCGGTCAGATCAATCTGACCTTGGCGGCGCATTACTGTGGCGATGAGCTAAAAAGTACAGAGGTTTCTATCGCACCTGAAAAGACCGATTGCTGTGGCGAAAATATGAACCAAGATCCTGATTGCTGCTCAGATGAATACGCATCATCAGATTCGGATGATTATTTCGGAAAAGCACATTCCCAAGTTCAGATTTCTCCAGAATTTGTTTTAGCTTATGTATTAACCATACCTGGCCTTTCAATCGAAGATACTGAGGATTCTAACCCAGAATTCCTCTATCCGGATCTACCTATTCCAGATCTAAACATACTCCATCAATCCTTCCTTATATAAGAACTGCTTGATTTTTATTCGCCTTTGGCGAACTGTAATCTCTTTACACACAAGCAATCTTTATGAACAAATTATTTCTATTTATAGGATGTCTATTTGCGCCAGCCCTTCTTTTTGCTCAATACAGCATAATAGGCAAGGTACAATCAGCATCCAAAGAGCCTCTTGTCGGGGCGAGCATCAAAGTTCTTGACAAAGATCAAGGTGCTATCACCAACTTGGATGGTCAATTCGAGTTGGAAAATGTACTTAAAACTGATCGTATCGTCGTCTCCTATTTAGGATATGAAGCAGATACTTTGTCTCCTGTTTTTGACAAAACAATGCTCATTACACTTCAGGAAAGTGGTGAAGCTCTGGAAGGTGTTACAGTACGGGCACGTTCTGAATCTGTGGTGGATGAAGCGCCTTTCCTCAATATTTTAATTACCGAAAACGAACTTCAAAAGGCTGCCTGCTGCAACCTTTCGGAGAGTTTTGAAACAAATGCCTCGGTAGATGTCTCCTATGCAGATGCTGTCACTGGCACCAAAATGATCCAAATGATGGGATTGGATGGTCGCTACGTATTGATCAGCAGAGAAGGAATCCCGAATATCCGTGGTCTAAATTCCAGACTAGGCTTAACCTACGTGCCCGGCACTTGGATTCAATCCATCGATGTGGGAAAAGGTGCCGGAACAGTAATTAATGGCTACGAATCCATGACCGGACAGATCAACGTAGATCTATTCAAACCAGAATCCATGGATAAATGGTACCTGAATGCCTACCTCAATTCCTTTGGAAGAATGGAAGTCAATGCAAACCATCAGATTCCAATCTCTGAAAAATGGAGTTCAGGCGTACTCTTTCACGCCAGCCAACTAAGTTCTGAGATAGATGGAAATGACGATGAATTTCTGGATTTGCCGAAAAGCAGGCAACTAAATTTCCTGAATCGATACAAGTATGAAGGAGATCGATTGATGGCACAAATAGGAGTAAATCTTTTTATGTCAGACAATGCCGGAGGCCAAAAAGGCTTTGACTTCAATAGTGATCTAGCCACCAGCAGTATGTATGGCTATGAAATGGACACAAGAAAAGCAGAGATTTTCGGTAAACTCGGAATGATCTATCCTGATAAACCTACCCAAAGCTGGGGTTTTCAATACTCCCTTTCTTATCAGGATTTCAATGGTGGAGCTGGAAGAAGAATTTATCAGGGCATAGAGAAAACCGCTTACGGAAATTTCATTTATCAGAACATCTTGGGTTCAAGCTTTCATCAGTACAAGACGGGAGCAAGTTTTCTTTACGATGATTTCGAAGAAACCTTTGATTCTAACTCTCCAAAGGGACTTGATACTGCCATGTACAGAACAGAAAAAGTCCCTGGGCTTTTCTTCGAGTACAACTTCATTCCTAACGATCGGGTCACTTTAGTAGCCGGAGCAAGGACAGATTTCCACAATCTCTTTGGCACCTATTTCACACCTAGAGTTCATGCCAGATGGGAAGTTATTCCAAATTGGACCGTAAGAGGTTCCGTAGGAAAAGGCTATAGAACACCAAATGCCTTGATGGAAAACAGCTCAGTTTGGATATCATCAAGAGAGTTAGTTTTCAATGCGGAGTTGAAACCCGAAGAGTCTTGGAATACCGGACTGAGTTTGGCTGGTAGCTTTACGGTAGATGAACGTCCATTAAGTGTAGTAGCTGATTACTTTCATACCAACTTCATCAATCAACTGGTTTATGACCGCGATGTAAGTTCTGAGCAACTCGTCATCAACAACCTACATAATGGATCCTATGCGAATAGCTTTCAGATAGAAGCCAGTTATCCTATCACGGATAGGTTTGAGGCAAAGGCGGCTTACAAGCATTACGAGATGCTGATGACCACTAATGGAATACTACAGCAAATGCCACTTACCAGTAGAAACCGATTCTTCATGAATCTAGCATATGCTACGGATTATGATAAGTGGAAAGCGGATATGACGCTCAACTGGAACGGACCTATGCGAATTCCAAATACGAGCGAAAGTCCGGTTGAATTTCAGCAGCCAAGTGAGTCACCGGATTTCTTTATGCTGAATGCACAAGTGAGCCGAGGTTTTCGCTGGGGAAGCATATACCTAGGCGGAGAAAACATATTAAACTTTAAACAATCAAATCCAATCATAGATCCTGAAAATCCATTTGGGCAGAACTTCGACGCTTCCATGACCTGGGGGCCAATCGCTGGACGTGTGATTTACACAGGGATCAGATATAAGATTAATTGAGTAACCCAAACTATTCTCTGATATATAAGACCGAAGACGGGAGACGGAAGTAGCCTAAATGTAAATGTTTTACACCCCCGATAGTGCTTTCATCTCCATGCTAACATAAAACAAGACATAAATAAAAAATAAACTAACGAAATAATGAAAAAGCTAATCTTAACCTTCTTTATCGCGGCTTTTGCGTTTGCAGCGCAAGCACAAGTAAAAACAATCGGCATTAAGACATCCGCAATTTGCGAGATGTGTAAGGAAACACTGGAAAAGGATCTCACCTTCGAAAAAGGCGTGAAATCTGTCAACTTAGATTTGGAAACCAAGGTGCTAAACATTGCCTACTTAGATTCCAAAACCGATCCTGACAAACTCAGAAAGAGAATTACCATGGTCGGATACAATGCAGACTCTCTGAAGCGCGACCCAAAAGCCTATGCAAAATTGGAAGAGTGCTGTAAGGACGGCGCACACGACGATGATTTCCATCCAAAGAAAAAAGATAATTAAAGAAAAGCTTCTCAGAAATGGGAAGCTTTATTTTTGGTTTTTATCCGCAAAGTTCGCGGAGATTTCACGGAGGTCGCAAATCTTATCTCTGTCGCCTTGAAATGAATTGGGTTGAAAGGGCGAAATCAAATTATGAATTATAGATATAAAGAACTCTGTTTCTCTATGTGCCTATGTGGTTAGATCTTTTTTCACCACATAGAATCATAGTTTCCATAGCATATCCAAAACAATACACAATTGCAGCCTTCAGACTACCCATTTTTCACCATAAATCAACAAAGCAATCGAAGCCAAATCAGTGAGAAAAGGGAAGTGCAATGATTAATTTTCTATGTTTCTCTATGTGTATATGCGGTTATATCTTTCTGCACCGCATAGAATCATAGATTCCATAGTTTTTTCGCCTCGAATCTCCAATGCCAATACATGCTAGAGATTGCTAAGTTGTAAACCATCAAACCAACATCAATTCAAATGGTCTAAAAGAATCCAGCAAGGGATCTGATGGATCAAGTTCTGTAACTAACGTATGAACAGCTGTCATATCGCAAGTCTTGTATTTCTGCACAGAATGAAGCTTATCAGAAACAGTCAGAATGACCGTCTTTTTCGCTGCTCTGATCATTGCCTGCTTCACTTGAATCACTTCCCAATCAAACTCCGTCAACCCAAACTCAGCATCCAAATAGCCTGTTCCAAGAATACACAGATCTACTCTTAACTGCGACAAGGCATTGACTACCGTGCCTCCCACTGCGAATTTCGCATCGTGAAGCAATTTCCCTCCCAAGAAAATCACTTCCACATTCTCATGCTCCAGCAAAGCCATCGCCACATGAAGGCTTGGAGTAAAAACCGTCAGTACCAACTTCTTCGGGATCAGCTTCGCAACTTCCATATTGGTGGTTCCTCCACTCATCAAAATCACCTGCCCGTCTGAAAGCAAGGAGACGGTTTTCTCAGCGATGGATATCTTCTTTGACTTCAGGTAGATATTTCCATCGTCCTTCGTGAAAGTCATGAAGCCAAAAGAAGTTGCCCCGCCATGCACTTTCTTGAGCTTTTTTTCCTTATCCAACTCCTTCACATCACGTCTTACCGTGTCAATTGAGACGTTTAAAGAATCTGATAAATCATTCAATAAAACCCGGTGATGCAGATGAACCTGATCTAAGATATACTTCTGTCTTTCTTCTTTTAGCATGGGGTAAAAGTGGTTGAGTTTGGGAAACTAACGAAAACAGCAAAAACTTGCAAAGTTTTTAAGAGTTTGAAAATTCTGGCAAAAAATAGCTTCCTAACATTGCCTATCCTGCAATATTCTGGGTAGTTTAGCTATGAAAATCAAATTTGAAGCTATCGCACCTGCATTTCAAATTCGCCGAAGCCCATGAAGTTCAGACTATTGAAAAGCTCTCTTTACCTAGTAGGACTCACATTTTTATCTTTTTGCCAATTTTCCTGTAGCCCTGAATCCACCTTCAGAATCATAGAAAAACCGATTACTTGGAATCAGGAGCGGGAAAACCTCTCCCTACAATACCTCAAGGATCGTCATGGATTGGAACAGGAAACTGCTTCAATTGACCCCAAAATGGTGGTAATTCACTGGACTGCAATCGCCAATATAGAGGTGACTTTTGATGTATTCAACCCAGCAACCATAGCCGGCAGAGCGGATCTGACCGGAGCGAGTAACTTAAATGTCTCCAGCCAGTTTCTGATCGATCGGGACGGCACGATTTTTAGACTATTGCCGGACACTACGTTTGCCAGACATACCATCGGGTTGAATTACTTGGCTATCGGCATCGAAAATATAGGTAGCGATGACATGCCTCTGACCAAGAAGCAGCTGAAAGCCAACGAAGAACTTATCAGATATCTGGAAAGAAAATATGAAATCGACTATGTAATTGGCCATCATGAATACCAAAACTTCCAGACCACAGACCTGTGGAAAGAAGCTGATCCTGATTACCGCACCGTCAAAACCGATCCCGGAGATGCATTTATGAAGAAACTCCGAAAAAATCTGGAAGACTTAAATTTGAAACCTGTACCAACGCTCTGATTACCCATTTATGAAATTCCTTTCTAGGCATCTATTTCTAATTTTGGCATTTAGCCTCATACTCTCTGCCTGTAAAACTCAAAAAACTGCATCGCCTGGAACTAGACCATCTGGCACTATCGGTAATTCACCGAACACACCTACTAACGGCGCTAATCTGCCTGAAAAGCCCCTAACCATGGCCCCAGTGGCTTTACAGCCTTTGACCTATCAAATGCAGGAAATGCCTCGGGAATTTCGAGGAGTTTGGATTGCTACGGTGGCAAATATCGATTGGCCTATATCTCCAGATGATGCCTATTCCAAGCAAAAGCAAGATTTTATAAATCTCTTGGATTATTATAAAAACCTGAATTTCAATGCCGTAATCGTCCAAGTCAGGACTGCTGGTGATGCTTTTTACCCAAGTAATTTGGCTCCATGGTCAAAGTATCTAACCGGAAAGCAGGGAAAAGCTCCGAACACTTCCGAAAACCCGTTGACATGGATGATTCAGGAAGCTCATGCAAGAGGGTTGGAATTTCACGCTTGGCTAAATCCATATCGGGCAACGATGAATCTCAACACTTCTGATCTTAGTCCTGATCATGATTATAATCTGCACCGTGACTGGATGCTGAAATACGACACCAAGTATTACTATAACCCAGGTTTGCCAGAAGTGAAGAACCATCTACTTGCGGTGATCAAAGAAATTGTAGATAACTATGACATTGATGCCATCCACTTTGATGACTATTTCTATCCTTACAAAGTGGCTAAGTTGGCTTTTCCTGATAAGGCCGCCTATGACAAATACAAAAAGCCAGGTCAATCACAGGACGACTGGAGGCGAGACAATGTCAATCAATTGATTTTGGCGCTAAACCAAACCATCAAGCAAAGTAAGCCTTGGGTGCAGTTTGGGATTTCACCTTTCGGAGTTTGGAGAAATCAAAACATGGATCCAAAAGGCTCCCCTACGCGCGCGGGGCAGACGAATTATGATGATCTCTATGCGGATGTCTTGCTTTGGATGAAAAATGGCTGGGTGGACTACATGATCCCGCAACTCTATTGGAGTATGGATCACAAGCTTGCTTCACATAGAATACTGAATGACTGGTGGGCAAAAAACCACTACAATACCAACATTTATATCGGTAATGGCCCCTACAAGATCCGCGATGATTCGGATGTTGCCTGGGACAATCCGCGGGAGATAAACACACAGATCTCCTACACCCGTACGCTACCGACGATTCAGGGAAACGCATTTTTCTCTGCCAAATCCATGAAAATCAAAAATCAGGATGTTGCGCAATTACTGAAAAGTGAACTCTATAACGAGCCAACTTTACCTCCATCTTTTCAACCTAAAAGCCCATCAATCATTGATACTCCAGTTGTGTTTAGTGTGGAAGCCAATTCTGAATTGACTACTATCCGCATGGCCAATCCTCTGGATCCGGCGATTCGCTATGCCTTGATTCAGGGAGCCAATGAACTGGGTCAATTAGCAGACTCAGAAATTCATCCGGTTTGGGTTGGTGGCTTAAGAGCGAGAACTTTGGAAGTGAAAAGTCTAAATACTGAATATCTTGCCATTCGATGGATCGACCATTACGGTAGAATAGTACAAACTCAAGTTTACCAAATCCCTTAAATCAGAACCTATGCAAGACATGCTTGTCCGATTGATCGGTTTGCCGGATGTTTCTCTCGAAGAAGCGCGGATTTTGAAAAAGGAGAAAGTGATCTTTAGGAGAGCTATTGCACCAGAAAAACATTTAGTGAGCAATTGGGTTTTGGCGCATTTCGGGGAATATTGGCAGTCAGAAGTGGAAGTAGCTTTCAGCAGACAGCCTATTTCATGCTGGCTGGCGCAAAGAGGAAATGAAATCCTTGGTTTTGCCTGCTACGAAAGCACGGCCAGAAACTTCTTTGGCCCCACAGGTACCTTAGAATCCGAGCGAGGAAAAGGAATCGGAAAAATCCTTCTGATAAAATCACTGGAATCCATGAGGGAAATGGGCTATGCCTATGCTATCATTGGCGGAGTGGGACCAGCAGAATTTTACGAAAAGACAGTTAACGCAAAAATAATAGAGGAATCAGAAATCAGTATCTACAAAAATCTGATCCGAAAATCATGAGCAAATCAAGCCAAAAAACTCCATGGATCTGGATTCCTTCGCTATACTTGACCGAAGGACTACCCTACATCATCATCAGTGCGGTATCTGTCATTATGTACAAGCAGCTAGGAGTTTCCAATTCTGACATCGGTCTCTATACGAGTTTGCTTTACCTTCCTTGGGTAATCAAACCGATCTGGAGCCCTATTGTAGATCTGCTTGGAACCAAGCGAAGATGGTTCTTATCTATGCAGCTTGTGCTTTCATTCTTCTTTTTAGGAGTTGGCTTGACTACTTCTGGCAATAACTTTTTCTTCTTGACTTTAGCTTTTTTCTGGATGGGTGCTTTTGCGTCAGCTACAAATGATATCGCATCAGATGGCATGTATTTGATCGCACTAAAGCCCGAGCAACAATCTTTCTTTGTAGGATTGAGAGGTACATTTTATCGAGTTGGTATGATCACAGGGAATGGACTGATCGTGATGGTTGCTGGCTATCTGGAAACTAGTCTTGGGGACAATACCAAAGCTTGGTCCTATACCATGATAATCGTAGGAGGGCTGATGCTTTTACTTACAGCAATTAATTTCCTAGCTACGCCAAAAATAGAGGAAGAAGCACCTGAAAAACCTGCACGAGAAGCAAGTTTTGGGAAGGTATTCAGCACTTTTTTCACCAAGAAAAATATCGGAATTTCGCTGGCATTTGTACTCCTTTATCGACTTGGAGAGTCGCAACTGGTGAAAATGGCCTCCCCTTTTCTGCTGGAAGAAAGACGAACCGGTGGCTTAGGGTTGAGTACTTCTGAAGTTGGTTTTATGTACGGAACGATTGGCGTTATCGCATTGCTCCTTGGTGGAATTCTCGGCGGAATCGCCATTTCCAGAGATGGATTGGGCAAGTGGATGATTCCTATGGCACTTTCTCTAAACCTTCCGAATTTACTTTATATCGCTTTAGCGCACTTCCAACCGGATAATATTGTCTATGCCGGGACTGTCGTTGTCATTGAGCAGTTTGGCTACGGATTCGGTTTTGCTGCCTACATGATCTTCCTGATTTATCTGGCTGAGGGTCTTTTCAAAACCTCACATTATGCTTTGGCCACAGGCTTTATGGCCCTGGGAATGATGTTCCCGGGAATGCTCTCCGGCTACATCCAAGAATGGCTGGGCTACACCGGCTTCTTTATCTGGGTGGGGATTGCTATGATTCCAGCCTTGGCAATCGCTGCAAGTGTGAAATATCCGAGGGAGTTTGGGAAAAAAATTGAGTGATCTCGGAAGTACTCGATCATACTTCATTATTCAAAATTCATCATTTTTCATTCATTATTTTAATTTCGAATGATGAACGTCGAATGCAGAATCATGAAGTTTCATTAAGTCTATGCTAATTGTAAAACCATGAACACCAAACAAAAAATCGCCCAATGCTTCTCCCCCGCTGCATTTATCCATGACACAGAGGAGAACTACCGAGCAATAGAAAAGCTGATTCTTGATCAGGAAATCGGCGGATTGACATTTTTTCATAGTCGGCATTCAGCTGCTGCGAATTTCGAGAAAAGAGCAGAAGTATTGGATATGAGCGGGACACTGGAGAAAATGATCGGACTGATTAACCGCTATCAAGCCCTTTCAAAAACACCTTTGCTGATCAGCATAGATGGAGAATATGGACTGGCAATGCGAATCGAGAACACTCCTCAATATCCATTTGCCATTACCCTAGGGGCGATTCAGCAAAATGCAACAGAACTGATAGAAGAAGGTGGTTTTAGAATGGGTTTGGACATGAAAGCAGCGGGAATTCATTTGAATCTTGCACCTTGTTCCGATGTAAATACCAATCCAACTAACCCCGTAATTGGCTACCGCTCTTTTGGTACAAATCCTCAAAAGGTAGCTGAGCTTTCACTCGCTATGTATCAGGGAATGAAACAGGCCGGAATTGGAGCTTGCCTAAAGCATTTCCCAGGTCATGGTGATACGCAGACAGATTCCCACCTGGGATTGCCGGTGATTCAGAAAACAAAGCAAGAGCTGGAAAAAGAAGAGCTTTACCCCTTTCAGTTTGGGATCGAAAAAGGCGTAGAAATGATCATGGTGGGTCACTTAGCGGCTCCCGCCTTGTCTGGGGGAAAGGAAATCGCCTCCAGTATTTCTCGTGAGATCATTACAGATTTACTGAAAACCGAAATGGGTTTTCAAGGTATAGTGATCTCAGATGCCCTGAATATGAAAGCTGTTGCCAATTTATTTCCAGAACCGGGGCAACTTGAATGGGAAGCCTTTCACGCTGGAAATAACATTCTCTGTTTTTCTGATCATGTAAAAGAAGGAATAGAAAAAATCGCAAAACATGCTTCCGAAGAAGAAATTGATGCTGTTTTCGAGAAGCTTTGGAAGCTTAAGGAGAAACTAGGCGTATTTGATTTCAAAGAATTGGAAGTGCCAACATTTGATTGGGAAAGTCATGCTGAGCTGCAAACCAAACTTGCAAATGAATACGTATCAGTAGTTTCAGGTAGAATAGATTCTGCAGAATTGAAGAGACTTGCAGCTGATGACAAACTTTCACAACAGTGCTTCTATGGAAATTCAAAGACAACTTTCTCAAAAAAACTTAATGAAAAGTACGGGTCAGATTTAAGTGAAGTCTCAACCGATGACGCCGAAAAAGTGATTATTTCCCTATTTGTCCCCTCCCACAAACCGCTAAATCAATTCGGTATGGATGAGGCTGCTTTGGCTGAAATCAAAAACCTAGCGCAGTTAAAACCCTGCATTCTGGTTCATTTTGGAAATCCTTTGGCACTAAAACATCTGGGAGATATGTCTGATTTTGAAGCGGTGATTTGCGGATATCAGAATTTCGAAGAAGCTCAGGAAGTGGCTGCAGATTTATTCCTAAAATAAATCCTGCTTCTGGAGAAGCAAGACAACTATAGCACTACGGCCTCTGCGTCATCCTCTGTGGACTTTGTGGTTAAAAACCAAAAAAAGCCGGTTCCCTTTCGGAAAACCGGCTCCAAAGAAATCATCACGCAGTCGCAACTGGGTTAATCAGCTGCTCCTACATTCTGACTTCCTAGATTTTTAAAATTAGATACCTTCAGCCTCTAATTCTATTTTGACAAGTCTGGCATCTTCTCTGTGATCTTTCACTTTACCTAACGTTTTGTCTGAAAATGCCTTCAAGGTATTGTTCTCCCCATTGTCATTTTGATTCTCATAAATAGACATCGCGTTATCTAAGGTTTCCAGTTGGAAATCTATGAAAGCCATATCGAAATCCTCACCGCTTAATGCAGCTAGTTCATCGTATTTTGCCTGCATCGCGTCTGAAACTTCGTCAGAAATATCAACATCAGTTCCGTTAACAATACCTTCCAGCTCAGTTTTGCTTTCGGTAGTCTCGGATACAAGCATAGTTCCATATTCCAATACAGAATCATCTTCTCCATTATCTAGCGCTAGCTGACCGAAATCCAGTTGAGCATTCAGGCTTTGTGAAGTTGCAATCGCAAAGTTTCTATCTTGCTGATTGTAGGTAGTCAAAATCGGATCATCATCCTCATCCTCACATGAAGTCATACCGACTAGGCAAAATGAAGAAAGCAGCACAGCTCCAGTAATCCTTGCTTTTCTACTGAAGGTTTTTGCTGCGGGTTGGTTTACATTACTTGTTCTCATAAGAAAATTAGTTGGTTTAGTGTTCTGTCACTATTCTTACAAGTACCATTCCCAAGCTTGGTAATCCATTTTAAAGGGGTTTTCACCTAAAACACCTGTGTAAAGCTTACTCAGTCTGTTGAAAGTTTTGCGCTTTTAGCAAATATAGATTGCTCACTTTTCTATAATCTCCCAGATCTCAAATGGATAATAATCCAATTCCTCTTCTTCATTTACCACTTTCACCAAAACTCAGGGAAATCGCTTTTAGATTTTAAGGATTTTAGCTCTATACCCGTCATCCAGTGCAGCCAGGTGTCTTTTGGAGGGCTTACTATTTTTGGTTGATTTCTCCTGATCGATCAGTGTAAGCGCCATTTTGGCGATTATATTGAAGTTGAGTGCTGAGTGGTCTTTCTTCTTTAGTGAGGCATCTTCTCTGAAGATCACGTCCAGACTCCAATGGAGGTTGTTTTCCACCGCCCAGTGACTCCTTACCGCATCATGGATCAGCTTTGCATCCGCTTTCAGGGAAGTTATATAGTACCTGGTCTCGGTAGTTCCCTTTCCAGTCTGTTTG
>NZ_FPBF01000010.1:58761-158762 GCF_900116615.1 Algoriphagus locisalis | reverse complement strand
CATCTTCGAAGGTGATATCCCCAACCTTTGCAGGTGTGATTGTAAATAAGGCACTAGTAAAGACAATTGAATAGTTAGATCCTGCTAGTGTTCCAATTTCAATTTCATATTCCCCAACATTTTCCCCAGCTTCCCTACTTAAGCTTCCTGATAATACGCTTTCATTTTCTTCATTAACAAACCCATTTGCAGAATAAGTAAAAACTGGATCAGAGGTTCCAAACACCTTATATTGATTGTCATTTGCTGTGACAGTCAGTTCTTTTTTCTTGACAACAAGAGTTTGTTGAACCTCGGCTGCAGGGTCAGCATCTTCTCCACCTTCTTGCGTAGCAGTAATTAAAGTAGAACCTGCTTTTAAGATAGTTGCTGTATTCCCAACAATCTCAACAATTGAAGGATCTGCTGCAGTAAATGTTACTGTCAATCCAAGATCAGTAGTTGCTTCTCCAAGTACAAAATCAGCATCACCATAGGTCTTTTCAGGTATTTCATTGAAGGTAATTGTCTGCTCTTCATTGACTGCGATGATATCAAAGTTCACAGATGCAACATTTGAGTTTACTGTTCCATCATTGGCAGAAAAAGAAATCGATCCAGCGTTTTCACCTGATAAATCAGGTGTAGGGGTGAATGTTGCTGAAGCGAGAGAGCCATTGATTTCAGACAAAGAACCCGATGCAGTGAAGGAGGTGGTTCCATTACCGCTCCCCCCAAATGTAATTCCTTCAGCACCTAAACTCACAGTACCACCAACAACAGAAATACTCACCGTTTGATCATCTTCATCCACGTCCACTACCTCCATTAATCCAGTGAGCTGCACTTCTGTATCATCTTCATTGATAGAAGGCATAGTGCCAATTATTGCTTCAGGAGCATCGTTTACCGGGGTAATGTTTACATTGACAGTGCCGACTACTACATCATTTCCCCCGCCTGTTCCAGTATTTCCATTGTCATTTGCGGTGAGCGTTATCGTTATAGCATTTGGTCCACTTTGGTTTTCCGGCAAAACCAGAGCTACAGTTATATCTCTATTTAAAAAAGATTCAATGTTCGCCGCCGGTCCGTTGAGAGTCAGCGTCGAAGTATTATGGCCTGATTGTGTAACTCCATAACTAGTTGGATTACCTATAAGGATAGCACCTTGAGAAGCAGCTATGGTCAACGAAACATTATTTAATCCCGCATCTATATCTTCAAATATTCCTGAAGACAGCGCATTTCTCAGATAGGCCGGATACTCATCCTCCTCTACTGTGATGGAGTTTAGTATGCCTTCAAAAGTAGGATCATCATTAACTCCTACTATATCAAACGTCACTGAAGCCTCCGCAGAGGTAGACGTCCCATCATTGGCTGTAAATGAAATCACCCCTGCATCTTCTCCAAATAAATTAGGAGTCGGAGTGAAAGTTGCATTAGATAGGGCATTATTTATAGCTTCATATGTGCCGGAAGCGGTGAAGTACGCAGAGCCATTTAACCCATCTGAAAAAGTAATGTCAGTCGTCCCAATGGAAAGTGTCCCTCCTGTAATCGTGAAAGTTAACATTTGATCGTCCCCATTCAAATCAGTTACACTAAAATCACTGGATAATGGGACATTTTCATCGTCTTCCTCTACAAGTGGAGCAACTGGTGGTATTGCGACCGGAGATGGATTTTCCACGTTGATATTCACAGACCCGAATGAAACAGAAGTTCCTCCGCCGCTCCCTGTATTCCCACCGTCATTTGCGGATAGTGTAAGCAGTGCGTCAATTTCTCCAGTAAACCTGATGTTTGACGGAGTATTCAGGAAGTCGTCTAACGCACCAACTGATCCTTCAAGAAACAGCACATCTGCTGAAGGGGAGGAAACAGAAACTCCCTGACTATTGCTTGCAGTTAATGAGCCAGCTGAAACTGAGAGGGATACAGTGATATTACCTAGACCAGAATCTATATCCTCCAAAGTAGCTATTGAAAGATCCACTTCACTTGGGAAATTCTTAATAACGGAAATATCCGACGGAATCCCAGTGTAAGTAGGATCGTTATTTATGGCTAAAATCTGTATAACTAAATTGAGACCATTTGAAGCGTTTCCAAATTCATCTTTGACCACTATTTGGGCATATCGGACCCCATTAACACCGCCGTTGGTTGGATCGTAACCCGAATTACTAAATTCGATAGATTCAAGAGCCGTTCTCATTTCGGCCGATGTCCCATTTCCCGATAGAGTGAATAGACTTCCGTTTCTGGTAAATTCATATGGCCCGGGGCTTAAAATTGACAATGCATCATCATCAAAGAATCTTTGAAATTGTATTGTGGCCTCTGTAAGCGCATCTCCGTCTGGTTCGGTCACCGCCAAGTTTCCCCCTCCATTAAACCTACTAGGTGTACCTCTCTCAGTATAACCTATCCTTCTAATTGTTCCGGAGAAAGACGGGGCATCATTTACCCCGGTGATATTGAAGG
Organism: Algoriphagus locisalis; assembly: GCF_900116615.1. Classification (GTDB taxonomy): domain Bacteria; phylum Bacteroidota; class Bacteroidia; order Cytophagales; family Cyclobacteriaceae; genus Algoriphagus; species Algoriphagus locisalis. Next base: position 156,290 of record NZ_FPBF01000010.1, on the reverse strand, counting down.
TAACCGAAGCAGTATTGGAATCAGCAGTCCCATCATTGGATACAAAGGAGATCGTACCTGCATCGTCGCCAATTAAATTAGGCGTCGGGGTAAACGTAGCTGCATCCAGTGCCGCATTAATTGCAGCCAAGGTTCCCGAAGCTGTAAAACTCGCTGAAGCATTTCCTGAACCTCCAAAAGTTATTCCAACAGTTCCAAGCGTTAATGTACCTCCGGTGACCGTAAAGGTTAACGTCTGATTGTCGCCATCGCTATCACTTACCTGCATCGTATTTGATAAGGCTACATTGACGTCATCTTCGTTTACAGAAGGTTCCAGAGGAGCTGTTGCTGTGGGAGGCGTGTTTGTAATTTCAGGAACAATATTTGGCGTATTATATGCAGCTGAGGTAATGGTAAAAGCATTTGAATCATCATAAATCCAATTATTTCTATTGTTTATTTCAGAAGATACAAAAGCTTTAGTTCCTGTTAATACACCATTATATTTTGCGTTGTCCGTTTCATTATGTGGATTAGGAAACAAAGCAACCGCATTGGTTCCATCGGTTAGTGCATTCGGAAGCCCGGAAGTACCAGTTCCAGTAGTAGCACATGACTGTCCAGCAGTTGTACAATTCTGACAATCGAACCAATTATTTGCAGCGTCACAACCTGTCGTGTGGGCAAAATTATCGTCACCATTCAGTCCAGATAGAAAATTAGGGGAGTTAGGCTTAGCCCCAGTAGTGCTTTGGTAAGCAAATAGGTTATCACCTCCCGCGAGATTCCAACTAGTTCCTCTCAAAAGGGAAGACATACTGCCAACAGAAGATATTAAAATATCTGTTGACCCATTTTCATAAACATAGATAATTGTTCCGGCAGGTGTTGCTCCTGTAGCAGTCCATGAATAATGTCCTTCGTTTCCCGCATACCATGTATTACCGTTGGCATTCCAACCTTCTTCGGTAAAATAGATTACCGTTCCTACAGATAAATCTTCTAGCGTAATCCAAGAAAAAGAATGGTCTTCAGAACCATTAGCATCAGTATTGTAACCTAAAAAAGCAATATCACCTGGTACAAGTACGGTTTGCGACCTTAGTGAGGATTGATAACCCATCATTAACAATAGGGTTAGCATACCTAAGGCGCTTCCCTCTTTTAAAGGGCGAGAAACAAATTTCAAGAAATTAGCTTTGCACTCCTGAAACACTGATTTTAAAAAATTTAAAAAGCACGTTGAAATAATGCCACTGTTCTTGTAAAACATGTTTTCTGCAGTAATTATGAAATAAAATTTAATAAGTCAGATGGCAATCTGATCGGATTTAAGACTTTGGATTTGGGAGAAACAATACCCTGAACAAAGCCAGATCTGAAACTCCCTTCTTCTATACTCAGCAGTTTTTGATCCTTGACCCTACCACTTGATTCGCTGGAAAATTGGATAACTGGAAAACTATCGGTGAGGGCAACAGTATTCACACCTGCGTTAGTATAGGTAAATGAGATATCACCGGTCAGATTAGCTTCCATAGAGCCATCGACCCAGCCAGATAAATAATAGAACCCGGTTAAAGGAGAGTTTACCGGCATGGTAATACTTGCGGTATCGGTATTGGTTTGCCAGCTAGTGAAAAAAGGCTGCTCGGCCAACGCGACTATACTTAATAAAATAAAAAGCAAAGTCCTCCCCAAGCGGGAAAATAGCATGTTTAGACGTAGTAGCGAACTTTCCATAGCGCTACAAAGTGAGCACTATTTCCATCAAGATGGTATCCCTCTTTTGGGGGGGAGCGATTCCCAGAAGCACTATTTATACTTTCGGCTGATCAACCCGTGGCGGCTGTTCACCTCCAGCTTTTCGTAGATATTCTTGACATGGTACTTTACCGTCTCCAGTGAAATATCCAGTCGGATGGCCACTTCCTTATTGGTGAGACCTTCTTCGATTGCTTCCACCACCTGTGCTTCCCGTGGAGTCAGCTTTTCCTGAAGGTCTTCGGTATGCTTAGGGTTAAAATACTCCACTACCTTGCGTGCAACGCCGGGAGACATAGGTGCACCGCCTTCATGGAGGGTCACTACCGCTTCTTTGATTTTCTGCAGTGGAGTCTGCTTGAGAAGGTAACCTGAGGCGCCATTGCACAGCGCTTGAAAAATCCGTCGCGAATCATCATACACCGTCAACATAATCACCTGGCACTTGGGTGCATGTTTCTTAATCCGCTGTACTCCTTTTATCCCTGACTCACCCGGAAGACCGATATCCGAAAGAATTATATCCAAAAAAATCCCTTCGTCCCACTGCTCAAAAAATGATTCTACTGAATAAGCAGACAAGAGGCAAGAAAATCCCGGTTGACCATAAAAATAACCAGTCAACATTTCTCTAATCTGCTCATCGTCTTCTATAATTCCTAAGCGTATCATTATATAAAGGTAAGTATAGCCTTCTTAACAGCACATCCCCCTTTTGGGTAGTATCAGGTTAAAGTCACTTAACTCGCAGTTTGATCAGGAAAACCTCCCCTTCTGCGCTTATAGCCAATTCAGCACCCATCTTTTCTGCCCGTTGACGCATACTCTCCAAGCCCCTGCCACCTTGTTGGTCAGCGATTAATCCATTCTTGCCAGAATAGTTATTTCTAACACTCAGTTTCATGGAAGGCTCTAAATTTAGCTCAATAGCTATTTCCGACCCATCCCCATATTTAATCGCATTGGTAAGTGCTTCCTTAAATATCAGTAACAGGTTTTGCCGGACGATTTGCGACACCGGACGTGAAGAAGGATTACCCTCAACCTCAAAGCTATAATCAATCTCCAATTCCTCCCGGAGTTTGTACAGATAGTCCTTCATCCGAGTGATCAAATCCTGTACAGTATCAAAACGGGAATCGATGGACCATACCATATCACTCATGGTTAGCAACGCATTTTTACTCGTATCGGCAATTTGTTGTAACTGCTTTTCCCCTCCTTTTGAAGGCTGATATCCTGACGACAACATATCCGCCTGGAAAAAAATACGGGTAAGAGAACTCCCCACTTCATCATGCAGATCACTTGCAATCTTGATACGTAACTTCCTTTCTTTGCGCAGGACATTTTCCCGATATTTGAAAATACCCCAAAGGATAAGAAGGATAAACAATACGATCAATCCCTTAAACCATAGCGTTTGGTGCATAGAGGGTTTGATGGTGAGCGGCACCTGCAAAACAGAGCCGATCTGTTGTCCGTCCGGCATGCGTGCGTTCAGCTCAATGTTGTACTTGCCAGGAGGCATTTCCGCAAAAGTAATTTCTTTACGATTTCCCAGGGGGAACCAATCCCTTTGCTTGCCTATTTTATAAAAATACTGCAATTGGGAAGCGTATTCACTAAGCCCTCCAAAACTGATTGAAAAATAACGAGTCCCTGCTTCGATCACTATCCTGCTTTCGGTTTGATAGGGGAGCGAATAGTTCTGAAGGGTGCCCTCCCCGCTTCGTTCGGTAGTAAGACTAGTAACCAAAAGGGGAATGTGCTCAGGAGAGATAGGGTTAAAAGGAGTACCTGCATCTGACATACTAAAGCGTACCAATCCATTAATGGTACCGAAATAAGCCGTATCACCTTGACTAAAAGAGGCGGAATGGTTGAATTCATTCGCAGGAAGCTGGTCAAGCTGAGAATAATTTTGAATGGAGTTGGTTTCCCTGTTAATAATACTTAACCCATTTTGCGTCCCTGCTACCACAAATCCCCCCTCTTCTTCAAGACTATAGACAATATCATTTGTCAGTCCATCCCTGTTATCAATGGTGTCTTTAACCGCCCCCTTTTTGTCCAATACGAGAATACCTTTCCCTTCGGTGCCAATCCAGAATTCTGATCCCACCCGGGTAATACAATATACGGGATAGCCCTGGACAGGGTATCTCAGCGAATCGGTCCGACTGTCCCATTCAGCTAAACCGGCAGGCGTTCCAAGCCAAACTTTCTCTTCATTCACCGACAAGCTCAAAATTTTAGTCTGAACCAATTGATCGTCTCTGATTGGCCGGAAGGTCTGTGTATAAGGATTTACCAGCAAGAGTCCTGAATAAGTCCCCACCCATAATGAAGTGTCGCCTGCCTTTGCAAGCATAGTCATATAGGTTCGTGGTGAGCGGGTGCGGTTCTGACCTCGGTCTGGACTCAGCGTTATCGGGGTGAGCCGTTCTTTGTTTATTTCGTACCAAAACAACCCATCTCCTTCAGTACTTACTACTAACGTATCAGCATTCCAGTGAAGCATATCATATACAAATGGATTGGCGATGGATTTCTTTCTGCCTGATGCTTCATCAACCGAAATAAAGCGGTCCTTATAGGAGCCGACTAACAGCTTTCCATCCGTATGTTTATATACACTCCGTATGCTATTGATAGCCACAGGCTCGGAAAACATTGAGGCAAACATTTCTTTGACAGGTACCAGCTGCACGATTAGGTTATTCAAAGACATGAGCAAAGTGGAGCCGGTATTCTGAAGCCAATCGATGTAGTTGTCTTGAAGATATTCGGGAAAAGAAACCAACTGTACTGTAAAGGAATCCTTATGGAAATGATACCTAAATAATTTCTCCTTTCCGATGTTTGGCTGATTGGTAAAAATCAACACCTCATCATCATTAAAGGGTGTAAAATATACAGATCCGGTTTTCCCTAGGTCAGTTGCCTGTTCCGGGGCTAAGTGTTCAATAGATCCAGAACGGGTATCAAATAAATATAAGCCTAGTCTGGGAATATAAAATATTGAATTACCTGAAGGGTGAAAGTAAATATCCCGAATTGCTTGTCCTTCAAATTCTTTGAGACCAAAGTACTCCGGGGTTGGAGCTTCCCTGTTGTCGATATTAATTCTGACCACCTTTCCAATTTCGGTTCTCATCCATAATTCCCCGGGATAAGCCTCTTCGATACTGTAAATAGACGCCATCGGAAAGAGGTCTCCGAAATGCCGGCTGATATCAACCACCAAATCCAGGCTATCTCCCACGACCTGATAAAGTTTCCCATCCAAGGTACCGGCATAGATTCGTCCATCTTCACTTTGCCCAATCGACTGAACAGACTCATTCCAGATTCCTCCATCCCCTTCATCACCCGTTTTAACGCGAATAGTCTCCCAATCCTTCAGGTTAAATCTTGTAAGCCCATCCAGCCCCCCTATCCACAGGTTACCGTTCTGGTCCGCTAAAATGTCGGTTATCGAGCTGTGTGCAATTTCCGGGTTGCTGAATTTATCCAGGAGAATTGCCTCATTACCGTCGTACCGAAATAATCCACTGTTGGTCACAAACCAGAGAAGACCGGAATTATCCTTCTCTACGTGAGTAATGATCTGTTTTTTAAGAATTTCAGGCAACTGGATTTCCTTAAGTAAAAACCCATTATCCTGAGAATATGAGCAAAGGGAGAGAACTGTCAAAAAAAAACATACTGCAATCGAGGTGAAGAGGTTCTTCATCAAAGGAATAACTATCTTTTGGTAATACTAAAAAGTAAATATATAGGATTTAATTTTTTAAGTATTCCCTTATGGGATGAGGTATGATATAATCCTGATGAAATGTAAGTTAAGCGCATGCTCAGTTTTTTATCTATTCATTTATATCTATTCAAGCCTCGCTGTTGAGCTAAGAGAAACAGATTTTTCACTTTTACACCTTGTTAGTTAATTGAGTTAAGAACGACCATACCACCCAAAAGAGGGATGTACTGATACAATGCCTGATCCTACCTTTGCGCCATGATACGACCAAGCATGTCAACTAGTGTTAAAGGACATTTTACATCTACGGTTTGACAGAGCCTACACCCTGGAAAGCTTCTTATTTCAAAAAAAATCGTCACTAATCAGTCATACAAAAACGAAGCGAATGTACTAGGCCATACAATCCAAAAAACACAGACTAAAAAGAATAAATCAATTTTAAAGCGAATCTATTTAAGAATGAAGAAGATTTTAAAATCTCTGTTCTTCCTGTTTGGAACGACACTATTTCTAATTTCCTGCGATCCTACTAATGGACCAGAACAAATCACAACACCAAATGCCTCAGTTTATAGTTCCGATTTAGTGTATGATTGGGGAAACCTTATTTTAATTCTCTCAAGAGACACCCCCGGATTCTCTCCGCCGGTAGTAGCTCGTGCGATGGGCTATATCGGGATTGGATTGTACGAAAGTGTCCTACCCGGAATGCCAGAGTATAAAACCTTGCAAGGTCAACTCAGTGCTTTTCCAGTTGGCACAGTACCCCAAGCAACCATTGGAGAGCAATACAATTGGGACTTGGTGGCAAATTCTGCATTGGCAAGAATTGTAGCTAATGTTTTCCCCAATGCTAGTGGTGAAAACAAAGCGGCTATCTCACAAATGGAAGCTGATTGGATTGAAAAGTACACTTCAGAAGAACTTGCGATCAAAGAAAGATCAATTGCCTATGGATCATTAGTCGGAGAAGCGATGGCGGATTTTGCAGATTCGGATACGTATCAAGAAGCTTACGCAAATAATTTCCCATCAACCTATACCCCTCCGACCACTCCGGGATCTTGGGAACCAACTTTACCTGATTATAACCCAGCACTACAACCCTACTGGAAAGATGCGAGAATATGGTTGACTGAAAATAGGGAAGGAACATTGCCTGTCCCTCCACCACCATTTTCAACAGAGTCAGGCTCACAATTCTTTGAGGAGGCAAACGAGGTATATCATGTCGTAAATAATTTGACGCCAGCTCAAAAAACCATAGCAGATTTTTGGTCAGACGATCCCCAACGAACGTCCACCCCGGGAGGTCATTCTTTTTCCATTGCTTTGAGTGTTTTAAAGAAAGAACAGGCTAGTTTAGAATTGACAGTCGTTACACTTGCGAAGTTGGGAATAGCCATCAATGATGCATTTATTTCCTGCTGGAATGCAAAGTACACCTACAATCTAATCCGACCTATCACTTACGTTCATCGGTACATCGATGATACTTGGACTATTCCTTTGAACACCCCTCCTTTTCCTGAATATTCCTCCGGACATTCAGTTCAATCAAGTGCTACTGCCCAAGTTCTGACTGACATTTTCGGCGAAAACTATGGGTTTACCGACAACATGCACGTTTCAAGGGGGGACATTGACGGAAGCCCACGAAGTTATAATTCATTCTTTGAGTTTGCCAATGAAGCGGCTATGTCCAGACTATACGGAGGAATCCATTTTCGAGCAGGAATAGAAGTTGGCTTAACCCAAGGAATAGAAGTCGGGAAAAACGTAGGGAAAATAAAGTTCAAATAAAACGTTATGCCAATGCTGAACCTACCCCTCAGATACACTAAAAAGTAGTGGTAAGCATTTAGCCGTTTCTCCGATCTTTTCTAAACATTAAATGAGGACCATGCCCATCTTAAATTGGGGCATGGTCTAGTTTTTTACTCTTCAAAAACCATTCAACGCCACCATGGATGAAGGCAGGTATCCGAAAGTCAAAAGTGCAGAATAGCTAAAGTGGATTAAGTGTAAAACTCAGTCTGGCATCCTCATTATGCTAAAGCCCTGTTTCGCCGGAAAAAGGAAGAAGGCTATAGGTTACCGTCGAATACCTCAAAAATCTGATCCACATCAAGCAAATAGGATTTTATCACTGTTGCCTTCCCTGTCAATCCGTTTGGTTTACTAAGTCAGTTTTTCAAAGAAAAGTTTTATGAGAGAAGAAGGAAATATTCGGATTCTGAATAATTCCGCCAACCACATCGTCAGACATTCACCTATTGAAACTACTTTAGGTCGAATAAAAAAAGGAGGAGGGAATTTTAAAGCTCTACTCCACTTGCAAAGGAATAACACCTATCTGCATTTACAATTAAATGGTCCAAAATCGGCATATCTAAGGCTTTTTGCTTTTTCACCAAGTTAGCCGTTAATCGTTTATCCTGTTCTGATGGAAGTAGATTCCTATTCGGATGGTTATGTGGGTCACTAACGACTTGGTGACTACTTTTACGCAGTGGCAAAAACCAGCTTGGTATCTACCAGTCGAAATGAAAAGACCTACTTCTTATCATCCCTTTGCACTAGCATTGCCTGAAACCTTCAAAAATGCAAGCACACAAAAAACCCGGCTGTTACACCGGGTTTTAATTAAAAAATTTCACCAACACACTTTCCAAAAACTTACACCTTCACTCCTTTTGATTTACGCTGGGCCTCGGGAATCTTTTTTGCTTCAGCTTTAACCTGGTCTTGAGCTGCATTCAAATCACTGATTTTCAAGCGTTTTCCCTCTACATTATAGACATTCATTGTTTTATATTTAGGATTGGCCTCCAGCAAAAACCTCGAATCATTCCCTATAATGTCAACCTCGTGACGGTTTCCTTTCTTCAAGCTGTAAAGTAGCAGGTCAAGCTGGTCCGGTGACCCCATGTTATTTAAAGGAAGCTTTTGTACCGCATCCTCCAGTTTAAACCCATAATTCTGGTGGTATTGGGTGACCGGGTGCTGTCCCTTCTCGTCCTTACTCCCCAGGTCCAACTGAAGCCATGCGTTGTACCGCTCTCCCTCTTTGTTGAACAGACTCTTAAACACTGCTCTTCCTTCCAATAGATTCAAGGCTTCTTTTGCTGAAACCCCTTGGTTATTGTAAAATCGCTGGGACTGCTCCTTCCCTTCAGGTGTACTTAATTTAGCATCAAAGCCATTGTAATAATACCTGCCCTCATCCGACTTTCTAAAATGTAAGCCGTAGTCTAGTTTTTTATCCCCTACCTCCTTGCTCATATTCAGTTCAAAATCACTTTTCTTAGCCTTCACCTGTTTTTCAAGCTCTTTGTTCAGCGTCTCTCCGAATCCTGAGTATTTCAGCCGGTCCTGTAGTTCCTGTATGTTTTCCTTGATCGTCATGATTATGTTATTTATGGTTTGAAATTAAAATAGGTTGAACCTGAAGCAGTTTCTTTCCTGAAAGCTTCACGACCGGATTGCGGTCACCATTGCTTTCAAAAACCTGAATGGAAAGTTCCTTTGCATCAGAGATGGTAAACCGGGGAAATGCAAATACCGCCAAGCCTGCAGACCTCCCTTCAACGCCTTGAAAAGGACTGAATGAAACGGGTTCTAGGGTCACTTCTCTGATTGCAGTGCGTTTCGTCTGCTTTTTGTCCTGAACTGTAAACCTCCATTTTTTAGTCAAATAGTCCACCCAGCTCTCATTTTCAAGGATCAGTTGAAGGAAGAGCAGCCCGTCCTTCTCAATTAGTTCTCCCAATCCCAACCGGACCATCCCCCTCTTTTTTCCCCATGATAATCTATCGGGAGTCCGCTGGGACATGGCATTAATCACAGCAGAAATATCAGCTGCATTCATGGCCGATCCTTCCAACAATACATTGGCATATTCGACCTCCTGCTGTTTTCCGATATCAATGGGTTTGGCATCCGGATATTCTGTGAAGTCCACTGTAAAAGGATAAAGCTTTCCTTCGCTGGTTATCACATACATGCTGGTGGAAGTAAAATGCCTAACTCCAGCTTTCAGCTTCAGCACATTGGGCGCAGCTTTGTCCTTTTCAGACAACACAGCGGGACTTCCAAAATCCGCACTGACCACTTCATAAGGAAAAACCAGCACCGTGGTTTTGTCCCATCCGATCTGGAGGGGATAGGTTTCAGTCTGTGCCTCCTGAACGAATTGGGCACAGCAAATCGGGGATAGCGCAAACGCTATCAATACCATAATAATTCTCATAGAAAATGGTTTTTAAGTGATTAGATTAGTTAACAGACTGATCAGACAACAGCAGCGGGTGACCTGCCTTGACCATGACCTTGACCAGCTTTGCTTTTTTGGACAGGATGCCTTTTACTGTTTCCATTCCGGCCATGGAAGCCTGCGCCTCCCAGGAGGATGACATCCCTATCCTGTTCATAGACTGGATCCCTTCCCCTGCTCCCTGCTTGACTGCATCACGGGTAATGGCATTGGGAATCTTTATTCCGGGGAGTGCATCCAGATCCACCACTTCCAAATCCACAGGAACAATCAAGTTCCCGGAACGGATGCTCCGGACTGCTATAGTCAGCCGTTCACCATCCAATGTACAGACTCCTGTTATAGGCGTTCCCGCCGAAAACTCCACTCCATCAATGAACATGGACTGGGTCAGTTCCATTTCGATGGAAGCCCCCGTTACCACTTCCTGATCCTTGGTCACCTGTGCAGCAATAGCAGGCCGAACACGTGCAAAGGATAAGGGCGTTTCGCTTTCCAGAGAATAAAACCCATTTCGTTCCCTCCCACTGTAAACAGATTCCTTAGGAGAATCCGCTTGCGGGTCATCCTGATCCAAACTGACTGCAAAAACAGGTTTCCTTTCCTGATCATTTGTCTGGGACATGCGTTCATGCACCCGTTGTGGATGCTGCACATCCAGTAATTTATCCAGCATAGCATCAATCCGCTCCATCTCGGGGTCTTCCAATCCCGGGCCTGTAACGGATGCCATCAGAGCTTCCAGCCTCTGCAGATCAGGATCGGCAGAATCACTCAGCTTCCCAGGTTCTTCGGTTTCAACTGAGCCAATCACCTGTACAGCAGGTTTCTGTTGCACATCGGGTTGGTTGAGTAGTTTTTCCAGGGTAAACATTTTTTCCTGCACCTCGTTTTCCGTTTCCTGCAATCTGCTTTCCTGCCCAATAGGTACAATAAAACGAGGTGAAGCATCCTCCTCCTCTATTGCACTTTCAGCAAAGGGATCCATCCTCCTTTGCTCCCGAACTTTGGAAGCCTTCACTTCCGCCTGTTCATAGGATTCCAGTTTAGTCAACGCAGGCGATTCTACCTGTGCTTCCGGCAGCGTCATGTTCAATCCTTGCTGCTGTTCGCCTATACTTGGTTCCCCCGAACCCCCTCCCATGGCCCAGAAGGCAAGGCAAAGGAATGGTAGGGTAAGAATAGGAAGTGCAAGTAAAAATTTGCGCTCTTTTTTCTGCTTATCAGTTAGCTGTTGCATGGTATGGTTTAGTTATTGGTTTATAGTTTTTGGTTCATAGTCAAGGGAGTCGAAATAAATCAGCGGTGGTTCCCACGCTGGAATACGCAGGGAAGTAGTATTTCCCATAAATATCTCCAGCATCAAATTCCCACCTAGCACCGCTACACAAAGGAGAATAAACCCAATTATCAATCGCTTTTTAGCCGACTCCGGGAGCCTGTTGACCTTTTTAGAAAACAGAGCAGCATAGTGTTCAAGAAAGGCACATTCCCGAATTGCAGGAGAAACAGGTATTCCCAATATTCTCATCGCTTCTTCACCGTTATCGTTTCGTTAGCAAGGGTTTCCCAGTTTTCAATCAGGAATCCATGGGGATTCTGATCCGTGCGGTCAATGTGCCGCAGCCTGCCTTGGGTGATCAGACTTCTGGTCACCAGCGAAGTAGGCCTGACAATCTTTTGCTTTCCGTAAAACCTGAAATCAAAAGGATAGGAATCCATCGAGATGCTCACACTGTCCGTCTCCACAGTCTGATTCATATTGGCTGATACGATTTGGGTGTAATAGCCACTTTCCCGCAGATTATCATAAACACTTTTGGCAGAGCCATCCGCCAGGTACAGACTCTTGGATACCTGCTCCATAATAAAATTTTCATCCGGACTCAGCGTAAAGAAATAATAATGGAACATCCTCACGTGATCCCTTGCCTCTACCGGTATGTTTTCCTTTTTGGTAGCCGAAAAAGCCTCCAAAGCTTTACCTTCCGCCAAAATGTAGATCCGCTCCTGTGCAGCTTGCGTTGCCTGTATTGCCTTCATTCCCAGGTAGCCTGACAGGCAGAGGGAACCCAGGGTGACTGCAAAGGATAGGTATTTGACATGGCGGAAGGCAGTATCCAGATTTTTGAGATTTTGAAACATAGCAACTTATTTGATGACCTGTTGAATAACCTGGGTTCCACCCAAGGCACTGGACTTGGCTGCCCCCGTGGCAGAATTAAGCAGACTGTCCCTACCACCCGGCTGCACGATAAATCCCGCCACATTGGGAACCGTCATGTAACCGATAATAGCAATGACCATAAAGACCAGGTAGCCCAAGGAAGAAGTAAAATCCCCATCCAGCACCATCATATTGAGCTGAATTTTAGCGATGATGGCACCGAATATATTAGCTACCGGGAGCCATAGGGACACATTGATGTAGCGCGCAAACCAAGCTGCCAGGGTATGCTGAAACCCGTCAAATACAGAGAGCCCAAAAACGAGCGGACCAAGAATGGACAGCACAATCAGCTGAAAGGTGCGGATGGTGTTAATGCATAAGGCAGCGGCGAAAAACAGCATCTGCAAGAATTCAGAAATCAGCTTGCTGATAATAGCTTTCAGATTGAAGACAAAAACCTCGTTTGCCAGGCGCTCAAAAAAGCCCATGTCCTTCAGGTTTTCAGGGTATTTTTGTTCACCACTATCGAGCAAGTGGTTGATATAAGGCTCAAGCTGCTCCGCCTCCATTTCATAGATATGATTGGCAATAGCTTCGTTCGTTCCTTCCACCATTTCAGCCGTAGCCCTGATAATGGGGTTCATAGTCCCGTTAATCACCGCCAATACCTGCGGAAAGAGCATAATAGCCAACCCAATTGCAAAAGGCCGAAGCAAGGGATACATATCAATGGGTTCCGAGCGGGCAATATGACCCCAGACCCGCATGCTGATATACCAGATGGCCGCAAATCCTGCCACCGCCCTTGCAACGGTAATCAGCCCATTGGCCAGTGGAATCATTTCTGCGTAGAGTTGATCCAATACCTCATGCAGGCCTTCTACACTTCCTGAAATAGCCTGTGCCTGGGCAGATCCGTTGAGTAGGAATACAATTCCCACCAATAAAATGGCTTGTTTCCTCATGGTTTTATTCCGTTTAATTCCAGGATTGACTTTCGTTCATTTCTAACCCTGTTCCGTTGAATTCCAAGTGAATTAATCTCTGTGTTTATATCCCGGAGAGAGACCAAGAGACCAGACATTTCAACATGCAGGCGATCAATGGCTTCCAACCGTTCGAAGTCCGACATGCGCAGCTCCCCAGCGGTAAGAATCAGTACCAGCTCATCGAGGTTACGAAGGGAAGCCTTAAACAGCCCTTCATACATTTCTGCCAGAAATGCGAGTTCCGCTTTAGAAAAAAAATCCCCATCGCTAACCTTCGCATAGGTGGATTTATATTCGCCTAAAATCCGCTGCTGGTATTGAATAATATCTGCTACACGGTAATACGTTCTGACCTCAGGGCTCACCTTGAGTGGTTCACTCAAAAATGCCTCGTGGAGCTTGAAATTACCTTCGGCTATCCCCTTTACCCTAGCATATCCCTGCTCCAGAACGACATACCCCTTATGCATTTGATCCAGGATTTCCTTTAGCTGCATCAGCTTTTCGTAATTCAGCATTAGCTGTGTAGCCTCATGGCTCTGGCTTTTCCCGGAAAAGGGTTGCAGCAATACCAGCAGCAGCATCCCCAGCCCAATGACCTGTTTGATTTTACCTAACCTCATAGAACCTGTTTAGCTGTTGGAGTTGGGTTTCTTTTCGTTTCCTATGCAAATCCAGTGAGCGAATACGCCCATTGTAGGCTTTTAAGCGTTGAAAAAGCTGTTGAATTCCCTCGTACAACCCATCTATCGCAGTCAGTCTTTCCCCATCATCCATAGCATAGGAATCCGAAGTAAGTAACTCATGGAGCTCATCCATGAGCACATCCGCCTGCGCTTTGCTTACCCTATTGAATCTCTTGACCGCCAACACCTCCCCCTCTTCCAGCATGCTTTGATCAGCCAGAAACCTATCCATCCAATCCACCTCCCTGTTAAGCTGTCTATACACCTTCCCAATTTCAAGTGCAATCGGGTAATCCCGGACTAGCGGATGAACTGCAACCAAAGCCCCGAAGTAGTCGGTGTGGAGCGAGAATTCACCGGCCTGAATGTCACCGGCCAGACTCCATCCTACCCTGGCTATGTCATATCCCTTTTTTACCACCTCCAGATAGGAAGCCAAAGCCGCGATCTGATTGAGCTTGTAGCTGGTCTGCAGCTTTTTCTGCTTGGTCCATTCCTCCAGAGTCTGGGACTTAACACACAGTCCAACACACATCATACCCAGCAGGAGAATCACCCTGTTTACTCCCCAAGAATAACTAGTGTCCATCCAAATCATAGTTCTGTTTTAAGTTGTTGAGCGGCAGCAGTTCACGGGAACGGATCAGGCGCATATTCCGCGAATTCAGCGACCGTAAATCCACTAGATTTTTGCGGATTCTGTCCTCTGCCAAATGAAGGGAAGCCAGGCGGTCCGCATCATTCATCTGGGTGGTAAATGAAGTCATCACCCCAGTCAGATGGCTGAGGTTCTGTATAGACTCCTCCAGGATTTGTTGATATATCCCCGAGATCACCCTTTTTTCCTCCCATGCCAAAGCAGGAGAACCGTTGATCACTTCCCAGGTAGTTTGATACTCCCTGACCAGCTGTTTTTGCATCGCAGCAATGTCCCGCACCCGCTGAAACTGCGTAATGATTCGCTTGACCTTCCAGAGTTCCTCAAAGAGCTCGTCATATTGTTTCCGTTGGCTTTCATTCCACTCTGAAATCTCCGAAAGCCTCAGCTGACTCAGCTTATTCTCCAATACCTTCTGGGCATTCTGGAGCCAGATGGTCTGATTCTGCAAGCGTTGAACCTTCAAGTCAATAGCCTGGATGACCTTTTTCACCCCAGCCTTTATAACTTCCAAAATCACCGCGATGGGAACCGCAGCTGCTTGCTGCACGGGTAACGCGCTCAAACCTATAAGCAGCGGCAGTACCATCATCACAATTCGTTTTCTTATTTTCATAGCTAGTTGGTTTCAAGTTCTTTAGAGAGCACCTCAATCGCCTTTTTCCGGCTACCGTATTTGGCGGTCAATTCCTCAACCCTCATTTTCTCCCGCTCCTCGGTCGTATAAGTGAGGTATTCTTCCCGGCTCACTTCCACCCGGTACACCTTTTTATAAATGCTGATATATACCTCCTTGTAAATCTTGCCCGGCTCCTTGGCTTTATTCATCGATAGAATAATTGCCTTCTCCTGATCAGTCAAACCCAACAACTCCTGGATGTCCTTAAACTTGTTTTGGTACTTGCTCTGATCCAGCAGGATCTTGACATCCGCATTGTTGATGATCGCATTTTTGATGATCGGGCTGGAGATGATGTCTTCCACTTCCTGGGTCACCACAATGGCTTCCCCAAAGAATTTCCGTACCGTCTTAAAGAGGTACTTGATGTACTCTGCCATCCCCTCCTTTGCGATCGCCTTCCATGCCTCCTCAATCAGGATGATCTTTCTGACCCCTTTGAGCTTGCGCATTTTGGAAATAAAGATTTCCATGATCATCAAAGTCACCACCGGAAAGAGGATGGGATGATCCTTGATGTTATCCAGCTCAAAGACGATAAAGCGCTGCTGCAGCAAATCAAGATTTTCCCGTGCATTCAGCAGGTAATCAAACTCCCCACCCCGGTAGTATGGGCGCAACACGTACATAAAATTGTCCACATCGAAGTCATGCTCCCTGACCCCATCCCGCTTTAAAACCTCCCTGAATTCATCATTGAGAAAATCATAAAAAGTATCGAAGCAGGGAAAAAGCTCCAAGTCAGTTTCCAACAGCTCAAAATATCCCGATACCGCATTGGAAATTGCCACATACTCTGAGCGCCTGAATACCTCATCCTCCTTCTTCCACAGCGCAATGAGCAGGGTTTTAAGACTTTCCTTCTTTTCAGTTTCCGGCCGCTTTCTTCCTTCCACATAGAAAGGGTTAAAACGGATCGGATTGTCCTGCTCGTAGGTAAAGTAATATCCCCCGACCAGCTCACAGAGTCCATGGTAAGAATGCCCCACATCCACCAATACCACATGTGTCCCTTGTTCATAGTAAGTACGCATCAGGTGATTGGTCAGAAAGGATTTTCCTGATCCTGAAGGCCCCAATACAAACTTGTTCCGGTTGGTGATCAGCCCCAGCTTCATCGGCTCATCCGATAGATCCACATGGACAGGATACCCGGTAACCCGGTCTCCCAGCCGAATTCCAACAGGACTTCGAGAAGTCCGGTAGTGGGTTTCCAAATTGAAAAAGCAGGTAGCCTGTGCAATAAAAGTATAGAAGGTTTCATTCACCGGAAAAGCAGCCTCATTGCCAGGAAGACCCGCCCAGAAAATCTGCGGTGCACCAACGGTTTCCTGTTTGGGTACCACATTCATTTTAGCCAGCGCACCTGCAGTTAGATTTCGCAGCATTCCTACCTCTTGTACGCTATCCGTCCAGCACATCACATTAAAATGTGCCTTAACCGCCTTTCTTCCTGTCGCAATGGCCTCATTTAGAAACTCCGCTGTAGCATCCCGTGCAATGGCATTTTCCCTGGAATAGTTGGCCAGAGACTCCAGCCGTTGCCGCTTGGATTCCAGTTCTTTCAACTTCTTTTTAGAATCTTCCACAAACAGGAACTGGTTATAGATATGGTTACAGGGTAACAGGGCACAGACAGGCGTGGAAAAACCGATTGGAAAATCCGTCTGATCGGTCCCATAGGATTCATAACTTCTATGTGGACTGACTGAGGAAGGCAGGTTCTCCACCTCCCCCAGACTATAGAGCTGCACATACTTGCTTCCTATTTTCCACTCAGGTTTGAACTGAATATCCTGAAGTAGATTCACCTCCCCCAAATTCAGGTATTCCTCCAAAACACCCGGCTTCCACGGAGTTCCTGCCAGTTGTTCCCCACCCAACCGCCTCAACCCAATTCCTGCATCCCCAAGAATCTGTACAAGCTGACCGAGTACATTCTGAAACTCCTCCAGTGCATTGCCTTCCAGCAGCTCTATCGGAACAAGGGTTTTCCTCAATAGATTGGAAACAGCCGAATTCCCCAGCTTATTTCCTCTAGGTCTTTTGGAGATATACAGTAAACAGCGGTGGATAAGACGCGGCCTTTCCGTAAAGAAGCGCTCACTGGAAAGGGAATGGAAGGAATGATCCTGTCCTTCAAACTTCCCCTGATATGCGGCATCTGTAAACCAGTCCTGCTTGTGCAGCACGGTATTTCCGGGCAGTACCCCAACTGCCTTATTCCATACATGATGCACCCCTTCGAATCCAGCAGCACTGAGGGAAAACACCTCAGGCAATTCCACCTCAAAGGCCGCTGTCATGTCCCCCACCCGGGAAAGGATCAGCTCATGCTCCACTTTATAGATTGGAAATAAATCAGCTAACTCCATGCTTTGCGTTTGATCAGGTTATAAAAGATTTTTCTGCTTCTAATTACCACACTGGCTGGCACCTGAGTCTGGGCCATTTTCTTCATCAGCCCATGCTCCCCATAGGTAGCACTCAGATGAAACACGATCAATAAATCGGCGCTGCCCAGCACCACCGCCAGCCCAAGGCACAGGTACATGGACAAGCCCATAACATACCCAAGTGCAAAAGCAAGCAGTGTAAGTCCCAGTCCTGCAGCCAGGTATCCGATGTACTGTGCTTTCAGTCCCTTAAACTCCATGGGCTTGTTGATCCCTTTATTGACGTTGTACTTGATCATGTAAAAGCTTAATTAAAATTCAGAATAAGATTGAATTGGTAATCCCTAAGACCCAAACCATACACCAGCGCTCTCCAGGCAGCTAACCTAATTTCCGCAGCTGTCTTTCCTGCAGACCTTGTTGTTCTTGTTGATTTCTTGCCACATACTCCGGCAACCCTGATTTGTCCAGAGGGACAACCTTTCCCTTCAGCGTTCCATCATAAGGATGCATCTTGAAAAAATACTCGTCCCACAGTCCATACTTTCTGGCCATCCCTACCGGATCCAACCCCAGTTCATCCGGGATCTCCATCAAGACCGTTTTATCAGGAATCTTGAGCAGATCAGGAGAAGCATGTAGAATGGATTGGTTTTCACGGTCATAGAAAAAAAGGTAATGCTGTCCGTCCTTTGTTGTCACCATCTCATCCAGACCCAACTTTTTATCTGGGGAATGAGTATTTCTCAGCTCATTGAGCCGCAGATCAATTGTAAAAACCTGTCCTGCAATGTCAATTTCCGGAAGCACCCCCATTTGTCGCTGCCTGAGCAGATCCGTATCCAGCATAGCCTCAGACGCCAAAGAAACTCTGAAGAACCGTGGCTACCACGACCAGAAACACACAGGAACCAAACCATGCGGCAGCAACTTTTCCGGTATCCGGTTCTCCGTTGTTCCATTTGTTGAAAACCTTGACTGCGCCAATCAATCCAACAATGGCACCTATGGCATACATCAACCCGGTACCCGACTGGAAGTATCCCCGTACCTGCTGGGTAGCCTCATTGATACCCGCATTTCCGTCCTGGGCATTCACCACTCCGGCGAGTAGCAAGAAGTGCATTGCACTAATCCATTTCCTAGTCTTTTTCATGTGTTTATAATTTGTATTTCAATGGCCACATGGAATCTCACAGCGTTTATAAACATCCTAGTGTGTGTCGTTATCGACATGCTCGATTTCATATGTTTATTTTTGTTTTTTTATGGTCATCCCGAATAGTCGGGACAGGCTATGGAATCTCGCATGAGGAATAATCATCCTTGTTTGTGACGATCTTCGACATGCCTCTCTGCCTCAGGCAGGCTCGATTTCATAGCATGTGAGTTTAGTTGGTTTGAATGATCAGTTTGGTAAGGCGTTGAACAGGTCCAGAAGATCCCCTTCTTCAAGATCCACCTGTCCGGCCTTCGCAGCAAGCAGCAAGTGGTTCAAAAGGATTTTGCGTGCCCCATTGGACTCAGGCAATCCATACTGCCCTACTTTCTGGCGAAGGAGTTGGATAAACTCCGCTTTTGTTCCGGCACTGCCCATGAGTTCAGCGTCCAGTTCCTCCAGCAAAGCATAGAAACTATCCATGGAAGAGCGCTTGGGTTCCTCCCTGTTTTTATCATAACAACCCGGCAGACCCACTCTTTTTCCCTTTAGCAGAACAGCGAAAACATCAGCCCGGAAGTAGCGGATCACTACCACCCCATAGTAGCAAGTCAGCACTATTCCGAGTAGCTTAAAAAAGACTCCCCATGAAATATTTTCCAGCATACCTGTTTGATTTTGTTGCTACAAACCTGCGTCAGAATCAGAAAAAATATTCACACCGAATTCCGAAGGGGGAGAAAAAAAAAGAAAAAACAATCAGTCTTCCCCCCTGCTGTTCAAATCCGTATTATCCATCCAACGCTCCAGTTTCTCTTTCATGCGGTCCAGAAAAGTAGTCCGGCTGTTTTTTCGGATACGGATCTCCTGAAAGGTTCTATAAAACTGGGAAAGATCCTGAGCAAATACCCGCTCCAGATGAGTGGCGATATCCCGGATGGAAGCATTGCCGTTATTAATAGCCCCGGTAGCTTTCAGGGCATAGGCCAGTTCAACCAAAGCTGCCTTGGTAGCCGTCCACTTAAGCACTTGGCTCTCCTTTGCTGTCCTGTTTTCCAATCTGCTAATCTCCTTGTCCAAAAATCCGTGTAGCTCACTGTATGCACGGAATCTGGCAAATACTTTTCCTGCAGGGGTACAATGGCTATCCCCAAGCGGTAGCGGACTCATAATCAGCAGAGGGGCATCCACCTTATCCCGGGTAAAGAGTTGACTATCACAATCCGATCTTCCAAGACTCCAGTATTCATACAGCAATTGATATCTTCTATAAAACAACCGGATAGGAGCATACTGCTTAGCAAAATGCCTGATCCTGTCCTTCCTTCTTCTTGGCAGGGTGGAAAGAATATAATAGAGTTCACCAAAATATAGAAGCTCAGCTTCAAAGCCGGGCCTGATCTTCTTAAAAAACACTACCTCTGATTCAGGGGAATTAAAGGTTTTTGGTGCCTTTACCTGGTCACAGTAGTTGCTGACAATCAGGTAGGATTGCTCTGCCGCACGAAGTGGGTTGCTGGTAGATGACCCTATAGTCCCTACCTCCTCCTTCATCTGAAGATAAAGCAGGTTAAAATGTTCATTAGCTATCATGTTCTGACAATTTTATGGGAACTAATCCCCGGTTAAAACTGCCCGCGGGTCTGAAAATCACTAGGCCTGAGTACCCATTCAGGTACAGAGCAAACCTAATTTCCCCCAGAGATAAACACAAAAAAAAACTGCTCCAAGAACATGAATCAGGTGATTTACTGGATGAACCCGTTCCAAATAGGAATGAAAAAACGGCCTCAACAGGGTAAATCGAAGCAAAAAACTTAAAACCAAGGCAAAGAATTCTTAAAAATCAATGGGTAAAGGCCCCAATAAAAGCCAGGATCACTGAATTAATTAAGAGTTTATTAACTTATACACCTATAACCCCCGTTTTCGAAACAACAAATAACCAATGTCATTTATATGCTAATCGCAAAAACTTGAGTTTTGGAAATTAAGAAGCTACCTGTACGATACCTGGACCAATTTCTTCGGATACTGTTATGTACCACCGCCGCACTGTTGTTGGCGATGTATGGAAGCGGTGCCAGATACCTGGATTCGCTTTCCAACAACCCGTTTTACATCAAACTTCTGGCAGCTTTTTTCATTGCAGCCTTCTTTCTGGAGTTCGTCCATCAGGTTACCTTCCAGCTGGACAGGAAATACGATTGGAAAGAAAAGCCCTTGCTTAGGCTGCTCTTACAGTTTTCCCTGGGAGTACTCTTGCCCGGCGTGATTGATTTGTTTTTCCTCACGATTTACCAATGGTATTTTGAAATCAACACAGTCCAAGGAAACCCCAGTACCCACAGTTCCTTCCCTTTAATGGCCTTGCCTGTTTTCTTATTCAATATCTATTACTTAATCTACTACCATATCCTGAGAAAACAGGAATCCAAACCTTCTAAACAAACCCAGCGGAAAACCCTACTGGTACAGCAGGGAAACAGAACCATTCCAATCCCGCTTCAGGATATCCGATACATTTATCACCGGAACAGAATAAACTACCTTGTCACTGCAAGCCAGTCCAGCTATTTTCTCAATGAAACCCTTGATGAACTGGAGCGCAAATTACCGCAAGATGACTTTTTCAGGATAAACAGGAAAATGATTATCCAATATCAGGCCTGTCAGGACTTTCGGTCCAACGGCCATGGAAAACTTCTTCTACACCTATCCCCTTCTTTCCCCGATGATATTACAGTTAGCCAGAATAAGGCAGGTAAATTCAAGGAATGGATCAGGCGGTGAAGAAACTGTTGATTTTCCGTTTGGAAGTTCATTTATTTCACTGTCGGGAGTAGCAGTACATCTTTGAAAGCCTGAGATGATGAAGTCCAGCACCCTGTCGCTACATACTTGGTTTACCGCAATATTTTTGATTTTCTACCTTATATACAATATCGCTACACAAAAGATACGAGTATCCAGTTCCAGAATCAGTCAATAAATTTAAAACTATATTTTTTAACTAAATATAAAATGTATTTTATATACAGATATATTCAATATATATATTCTCTGGCTTAATAACTTGGTCACAAGCTATATGAACAAAATACTTAGGATCAAAAGGGATAGGTTGAATGTACCATATATCGGCATTCAAGTAGGCATATTTTGAATCTTTCAGAACTATTTCCAATGGCGAAATAGAAAACCCTCGACCATCAGCTTTGATTACAGCCTCCTTCATTGTCCAAGAGGCAATTAGTTCAGCATCTGTATCATTTGCATTACCAAATTTTTCCAGTTCATAAACAGAAAAAACCTTAGAAAAATCACTAAGATTAATGGGAGAAATTTTTTGAATATCAACCCCTATTCTCACATTTCGTGCAGAAGCGCAAACAACATAGTCACCAGAGTGAGATAGATTAAAATCGGCTGTGGAATTTGGTAGATATGGCCTGCCGGTATCACTAAATCTAACAGAATCAAGAATAGAATCACTAAACCCCAATTTCTTTAGGGAGTGAACCATCAGGTACCGTCCAATCATGAAAGCCTGAGAATCCTTTAAAGAATGAAAGTTCTTTATTTTTTCTCTCATTGAACTGGTCAAGAGGTCAGAGATACGTGCATGAGCATCGAATGATAAATTTCCATCATTTCCAGCCACTACGATATGAATTTCCATTTCAATAAAATTAATCAATTGCTTAGCCTCTCATTATAAATTTTGGCAACATCAGTGCTAGTTAGGACTACCAGATGGGTTAAATCAATTAAAATTAGGGGGCTTTTACCAATTTATCATACCGCCATTTTTTATAAAAAGCAGTGTTAAAATCCCAATATTTCCTGGGAGGAAGATTATTTTTAATTAGTCATTTGTTTTATTATTTAAAATTTATTATAATTATACTAATTATTAAAAATAGAATTGGTTTCCAATTTTTTAGATTCAGAAATTTTTCATTTAACCTATAATCTTTTAAAGTATGTCCTTATCAAAAGAGCAACTACAAAATTTTCACGCATTCAATCAAAGGCTTGGTTTTGAACCTGCGGCACAGTCTGTCTTCCCTCAAGAAGTTAAAAATGGAAGATTAATCCTTTCGAAGGATCCAGCGAAATCCTCAGTGCCCCCAAAGATAATAACCATCAAATCACTTGATGAGCTAAAAGCCCTGATAAATGCACCGGATACAGGAAGCGATGACCATATTGACTATTTACCATCACTTAACCTGGCGGTAAGTAAGAATAAAAGTGAGCTTTCAAAAGATGATCGGCTGCAACTAAAAAAAATTGCCCTTTCTTACGTGATTGGTAACCCTGATAAAGTAGGGAGTGCAAATATAGAATTGATCAATAAACTATCATTCCCTCTAACCCTTGCTGCATTTACTGCAGAAAATTATACAGTAAAAAGTGGGGAAATACTGACTTTGAAAGATGGAGTGGCCCCTAATTTCGGAACCTTAACGGTAGAACAGGGCGGACAGATTGAAAGTGATGGAACTGCCTACCTGAGCTGTCAGAAATTAATTCAACAAGGTCAGGTTACGAGCGGTACCTACACCATAAGGTGTGAACTACCGGCAATCGAACCCCAAAAGGCAGAAAGCGGTACACCGGGAACTACTCCTACTGCTCCCGGTGAAAAGGGACAAAATGGAGTGAAGTGCGGAAGTCATTGTAAAACCAGCCCGACTAACGGTGGAAAAGGTACTGGCGGTGGAAATGGTGGACACGGACACGAAGGATTACATGGATCGCATGGTCCAATACTCTATTGCCAAATCGCCAACATCGAAGGAAATATTGCCATTTATGCCGGTGCCCAGGAAGGCCAAAAAGGAGGAGATGGAGGGCCAGCTGGAAATGGAGGCCCAGGCGGCCCTCCGGGTGACAGCCCCTCAGGTTGCCCCACAGCTCAGACAGGACCTCAGGGTAATGGGGGAACCGGAGGGGACGGAAATAGAGGTGGAGACGGCGGAGATGGTGCACAGGTTTACTTTACCTATTCAGGATCAGGTTCAGTAAGTCCTTTTTTTGGCCATACAAATGGAGCAACGGGTGGATTAAAGGGGAATAAAGGGACAGGGATCCCTGATGGAGACGATGGTAAGCCTGGCGGTAATGGTAATCCTGGAGCACCTCCGGTAATTAAAGCCATACCGAACTAAAATGCACCAGCTAACCTCCATCACACATGAAAACCGAATCGAGCAAACAATTAGAGCAATCCGGTAACATCAATGAAAAAACACTCCTGGGCGTATTGGTGCAGTTGGCAGCCTCATCCGCAGGTGCGGATTTAAACGGCCCCAGCCTGCCTCCTACTTGGAAAGTGCTTTCTTCAAGGTCCGTATTTGCCCAGCCCACAGGCAACATTCAACTTTTGCTTTCTTATGGAAATGTAGGGGAAGATGTAATTGCCTGTTTGTCCGTTGGGGTACAATGGGCAAATTTCATTGGGAATTATACCTCGGGCTTTTTGCCAGGTAATAGGCAGTTGTTACCGGAAGCTGTCGTAGGAAAAGCCCCCTCTGATGCAACAGTCCTAAGCATGTATGTGGCAGCATACCCTTTACTGAGGAATGCGTTATGGGAAATTCTGTCATTTTTAGATAACCCTGGGGTAAAGGGAAAGCCACTTTACATCACAGGAATGGGCCTAGGAGGGTCATTTGCACAAATTGCAGCTATTGATTTCAGGCCGGGGAACAAGGGTCCCAACCAACAAGATCCCCCGCAGTTAACCCAGCCTTATTCCTATGTGTTCAGTACCGGAAACTTCGCCAGCACTGAATTTCAACTGTACTATAACAATAAAGTCCAAAATGGGTATAATCTTAGGGCTGGCTCGCAAGCCCTAAAAATAGATCAGTTTCCTGATCAACCCTCCTCCACTATAGGATTTGCTCCACTGGGAAAAGCAATCTTTTTACCTGCGTCCGTGCCTACACCATACTATACGCCCTGGGAAGTGCGGGATTCAAACTTTTACCTGAAAGTAATCAATGGTGAATCCCCTATCTCAACCCCTACTCCTGCTATCATACCTAATCCACCGGCTGGTTTTAACCAACCGCTGGCATTTAACTTAGGCAAGTTTATGGCGATGACCTATCTACAGGCGCAACAACCTGGAAATCCGGCCCCAACAGAAATGGTAAAAATCATTGATTTTGGAGACAGCAAGGTCATAGCAGCTATTTTCAGTACTTCAAATAGTTTGACAGTAGCCTTTCGCGGGAGCATCACTTATGAAGAACTGCTGATGATGGATACCAACGGCGCAACATCCAGAACTCCCTATAACCAAATAGTAACTTCAGGCGTCAATAACGTTTACTATGCCAATAGCCAGGCGATAGGCGAACAGATAAAACAACTGGTCCTTTCACTTAAGGGAGACAGAAAGCTATATGTGATTGGCCATGGGTTTGGAGGTGCACTTGCCAACCTTATGGCGGCTGATCTGACTTTTAATACTACTCCCGCCATCCATATAGATGCAATCTATACCTATGGAGCGAGCTATTTTGCCAGTATAAATATGGCTAACCTGTTCAACGAAAGCCTTGGCACTGTCAGCTACCAGATCCTGCGTCCAGAAGACAAAATTGCCACAGCACTAAAGACTCTTCCTTATTGGAACCCACTGAACAATATAGTCCCTTTGTTAGGCTCTTTAGACATTCCTGAGGACACCAACCATGCCTTAAGCGCATACCTACGTTTACTGGATCCCAGCAGGGTAATTTAACCGACACCTTTTTATGATACTTATACCGAATAAACCGACACCACGTGGTAATGCTATCAACCTCCTCTTTTGAAGAAGATTCAACTGTTCTTCAAACACCAGACTCAAGCTTTTCAGATCTGGACCCAATACTTGGCAGTCTGGGAGTGCTCACCGGACTTTTAAAAAAAAATGAAGATGATTCGTACTCATTAATTCCTGAATGGTTCAATAACCCGTACGTGAGTACAAAGGCAGGAATTGTTAAGAATCCAGCTGAATTCAATACTTTATTTGAAGAACTTCTAGGCAAAATAGGAGGAAACTCTTTTGGCATACCCATTCAAAACCCCGGTCTTTTAGGCAACTGGTTTCCTATTAAATACCAAAAGGATGGCAAAGATGTTAATACGGGTGTATATGCGGTAACTTATCAATCCGGGAGCAGCACTGTCATGGGTGTCGGTGTCTATCATGCCTGGGAATTTGGTAGTCCGTCAACATTGCAGTCAGCCGTATGGGGCCTTATTCCTTTCGTTGCTGTCGATGCCGAGGATAGCAATGACCCGGTAAAAATGACTTTTGTGTCAGAAGGATTCCCCATCGTTTTCGGAGCAGCCGTCAATGGACCTGACCCTTCTTCTCCTCTTATAGACATCAACGGCATTCAATTTAACGGAGTAAAAGTCAATGCCAATATAGACTTGGCCAAAGAAATAGCCGGGAAATCCCCGTTTGAGTTGGGTGTGGAAATCATTGGTCTTCAATTAGCCGGGGAAGACAAACCCTCCAACCGCTCTCTCTCCGACCTGGAGGCTATCACCGCTGAAAAGATTATGGATACGGCTTCCAGCCTATTTGTGGGTGGATTGAGCAAAGTATTCCCTGAACTCAGCGGAAACATACAGTACTTCCCGCCGCTCTTCGGATTGAGCTCTCAGGTACCCAAGGTTGAAGGCGCCCCAAATGCCACCCTCCCAATACTAAAATGGTATGAGTTGTTCAATGCAGCCAAAAATAATAATGCAGAAACCATTTTTCTGAACTGGTTCAATGCTATTGCTGCTGATAACAATACCCTAAAAACCTGGCTTTCCTGTCTTTCAGGTTTCCTTAAAAAAGATATTGGTGTCTCGGGTGATGGGTCACGCAGCTCCCCTTTCCTGATCTCACTTTTGGATGTGAGCACTATAGGAACATTAAGCCTCTCCATGGGCACTGAGGTGATTGGTGAAAGTACCAGGGTATTGTATCCAGGCATGGCATTTTCAGGATCACCTTTTGATTTTGGAAGCTCCGGCATAGCTTTTACGATGCAGGCCGAAAGCGAATTGGCAAGATTCCAGATTACCGGGGACGCCATCGGGCTCTCTCCTTCCATCAATTTTACCGCAAAATTCAATCTCAAAAATAAAACTGAAGCTCAACCTCTGGCTGAATTTACCCTCGAAAACAAAGCATATTCCATTGGCTCCCTGGAAGGCGGTATGTCGTTGGGGTCAGATTCCAGTATGATGCCCTGGTTTGGCCTTAATGCTGTAACCATCGGAAGCACGCATTACGACACGCTTAACCTGCTCTCGCCTGGCCAATTGGCCAATGCAGGAGCCGTGGCCCTGAGCGAAGGCTTGCAGAGCCTCTTGGAATTCGGCACGGAAAACAAAAAGCTTTCCCAGAGCATCGGAACATTAATCGGATTACAGACTCCTTCTTCAGCAGGAGCCAATTGGCCTGAAAACCTTATTCCTCCATTCTCTCCATCAGGCATGGCCACCTCTATCACCAACCCGATTGGTGCATGGGCCAGCTATTACTCCAACGTACTTTCATGCCAACAGCAGGTCTCCGGAAAAGAAGCTTTCTATTATGTAGTGGAGTCATTCGCCCAGCTTCTGCAAGCCTCCACAGACTCTTTACCGATCAACATTTCCGGTAGTGGAACAAAACAAGATCCCTGGAAAGCCGGGATCTCCATAAAAGACCAAACTTTACCTGCTTACCTGGTTTGCTTTCAGGAAAGCATTACAGATTACATCAACCTGAACCTGGGCCTCGAACTTGCCCCCGAGCTTACGCTAAAAGGCACCGACATTGTAGCCTCTCTGGCTCTGGATGCCGCCACCATCAGGTTGCCAAAAGACGGGAATTTTAGCCATACTACAGCTGACTGGCTCTCTGGTGTGGCCGCACGGCTTACCCTGCCAAAAGGTTTCGAAACGCCGGCTATAGGTGGCATGCAGGTAAAAGTAGATACCTCCCAGCTATCAGCCACCTGGAACCAAAACGGTGGCTGGTCATGGTCCATGCTGATAAAGGGACCGACTCTGGTGGTAGATGGAACTCCTACCGCTTTGGGCACAGACCTGAATTTTGATGACCAGTCAACCCTCCAGGATCTGGTGAAGCAAAGTGCATCTACCTTTGGTCCTTTTCTGGTTTCAGCATTGGGCACCATGCTCTTACGGACCCAGTCCAAACCGGGTCTATTCCTTGCCGGTGCCATGGGACTGGTCAAAGATTTAACCACCGCCCCTGCTTTCCCGGAATCCGGTTTATCCTGGTCAGGATTTGAACTTTATCCTTTTACCAGCTTCACCGATCCGTGGACAGACTTTAACAAACAGATAGACCAGCTTTTTAATACTGACACAAAGGGTAAAAGCGTGCTTGGATTGCTGGCCTATACCATGTCCGGAACAAAGGATGCCCCGGCCATTTTAGGAAGCGGCACATTCACCGACCCCTGGATCACCCCCATTCCTTTTGGATTTAATCTACCTGTTTGGTATAACACGGGCAAACAAAACCTTGGGCTTGGATTTGGCCGACAGGACCTATTCAAGTATCCCGGTTCAGGCAAACCAGAAGTTGCTTTTAACCTTGAACAAAGGCTGAATCTGGTCGAATATTCAACCCAAAATAAAAAAATAGAATTTATTGATGATGTTCCCTCGCTGAATTTCATCGGCACACTTTTCATCCCCAATGCCAAATTGGTTGATCTTGGGAGCATAGGCAATGTTGATAAAATTATGCTGGGTCTGACCCTCTCATTAGAAAAAGGCGAGGTCAACGTCAAACCTGTGGTTACGTTAGTCAATGCACAACTTGGCACTGACTTTCAGGATGATCTGGTAACGCTGGAACAGTTTCTTAGCGATAGTTTTGCATCAAACCTGCAAGCTGCATTTCTGGCGTTGCTCAATGGCGCTTTGCAAACTGCCACAACCGTGGAAGCGGTTACCGACAACAGCGGATTTCAAACCACCTATAAACTTCTGCAATTAATTGGGCTTACTCTGCCTAGAGCCAATGACCAGGCACCTTACGGAATCAACACCAGTGGCTGGAATGCTTTACTGGCCAGCTCGGATGCTTATTTAAAAAGCCAGTTCAAATCGCTGCTGATGGATCCTGCCCATCGAAAGGAACTGTTTGATTTCTTACAGGAAGTGACCGGTATTACCATACCTTCTCTTCCTGTGC
Source organism: Algoriphagus locisalis (assembly GCF_900116615.1). Taxonomy (GTDB): domain Bacteria; phylum Bacteroidota; class Bacteroidia; order Cytophagales; family Cyclobacteriaceae; genus Algoriphagus; species Algoriphagus locisalis. The sequence goes on along the minus strand of NZ_FPBF01000010.1, from coordinate 127,537 downwards.
CGGCATTGCAGTTCCTCTCTGCACTGCATATCTGCGGACCTGTAAACCAGGGCTACCCGCTTCTTCCCGAGGCGGTGCTCGAAGTGTTTACCAATCCTGTTCAAGGACTTACGTCCAGATTTGAGAACTTCTTTACCGATGCAAATGCCGTAAGAACCCTCGCCACTCAAATAGCTTCCAACCAACCTCCTGCAAGCTATGGACCGTTTACCTTCAGTACCACAACAAATGGGGTTATTTCCTTGAACATCTTGCCTGAACATGCAATCTCTCTTGGAGAATTTGTAAACCTGTACGGCAATCTGCAGCTTAACATCAGTGATGAAACACTCACATTCACGGGAGATATTTATATACCCAAAATTGGGTTGACGCTGGCTTCATCCCTTGGGCTTCGCATGAACAACGGTGCCTTACAAACTCCTGCATTTGAAATTCAGCTTATCTGGGGTGATGGCCAGAAACCAGCGGCAAGCCCGTTGGATATATACCCTTTTAATACATCGGCTTTCGTTGATCAGGTATCGGAACTCGCCCCAGCCTATACCCTGAATATCCTCCTCAATGCAATCTTCGAAGAGGAACTCCTTGGCAAATATGAATTGGTTCAAAAAATCTTCGAAGGCCTGGGCATAGGCAAGGATGAAGATGGTATCTGGCGCATGCCGTCCATGATGGGTATTTTATCGGACCCATTGGGCTGGATACTCTCAGACGAAGTACTGGGCAATCAGGGTAATTTCAGTGTACCAAAACTGATCGCCCTGCTGGGTAATCTACCTGAAGTGACATACAACGACATACAGGTTACCCCTAGCCCGGGTAAGGGGATGGAACTGACCGGTCTGCCTTACGGATTCAAAGTAGGCATGACAGGAGAAAACAACCTGGCAATTTTCAACTTTGGCGTAGATACCATCTCTATCGTGAGTAATCAAGCGGCCATTAAAAACCTGAATTTTGGTGTAAGCCTAAACGAAAGCTATCAGCCCGCCTTTTCTGGAGGGTTAGACCTCGAAGCTACGATACCCTCGCTTCAGGATGGTTTTTTCACACATGTGGCTTATGATAAAGAATTTCAGTTCCGCATTTCACAAGGCACTACGGCTAAACCTACAGGACTGGGGGTACAACTATTGCCATTCCAGGGATGGGGCACGCTGGCTGGACAGGCATTGGCTACCGGATCTGCAGTAGTGATCAATGAGGTGGTCCCTAAATTAATGAACTTCCTGCTAGCCAAGTACCCGTCCGGTACGAGCGATGCAGGAAAGTTTTTGGCGGCCATGGATGGATTTGCAACAAAAATGCATGTTAATGACCTGGTCAGCAATATTATCAGTGCCTTTTCACAGGCATTAACTGAGGGGCTGAGCGGGGAGGCATTGCTTCAGGAGTTGGAAAAAGTAGCCTTTGAATGGGTAAAACAACGCTTTTCTACCGCAAATGCCAACGATACAGCCACCGCAATAGCAGACCTGCTCAAGCTGGCCTTACCTAAAGATTCCCTGTTGTCAGTAATAGACGGAAGGATTCAATACATACCAAGTGCCAAACTGCCCTTCAAGCTGCTTGCCGGTCTGGACTCTTCGAACTCCATTGGCTTATGGGCCGGGGCCGAGTTGCCTGATATGAAATTGCTTAAAATGGAGATTGCTCCGACCGGAGTGGCCTACAACCTGGATAAGAGCCAATTTGACATCTCCTTTGGTCTGGATATGATCGTGCCCATAGAAAACCTGAATGGCCCGGGTCTGAGTATCAATTTCAGTAATGGCCAATTTGATTTTGGCTTCGACCCGCTTGCTGATCCAAGCAACATGGGAACGCCCTCTGCTCTGAATGTAGAACTATTGCCAAACTTCTTTGGCGGTGGTAATGTCGGTGACAAAGTTTCATCATGGATGCTCAATGTGATCAAAGATGTACTGCCTCGCTATGTATCGCTCTTGGTACTGAATCAGGATCAGGTAAAAACATGGTTGCAGGCTCCTTTGATCAAGTCCTCCGCCATCAGTCCTGCATTGCTGCTTGAAGCTACCCAACTCGTAGAAGATACCGAAGGGATATATGTCCTCACATCGTTCGATAAACTTGCTAAATTAACACCTAAGGAATTTTTAGGAAACTTCCTTTTTACACTGCTCAAAGAGCAATGGACGCTGCTCTCTTTCAGTGAAGAGGGCAAAATCATTATCGGCCCCAAATCCGAGGTGGATGGCTACTATGGTTTGCTCATCCAGGCACCAAATCTCTCTATTTCAGCCATCCCTAATCTTGTTTTTCAATTGGGAGGAAAAAACACCGATTGGATCACTAACAGTGTAAACGGGACTCCGGCATTTGGTGACCGAGGAATTGGTTTGTATGTTCCTATTGCCAAAAACGGAAACGATTCTTACTCCGTTGACTTTACCTATTTTAACCTTGTTTTAAACAATGTAGGCTTCGACATCATCGGCAAAAACGGGCAACCCATTGTGGACCTGAGCCGGTTTAAACTTGGGTCTGTCGATCCACGTGCCTTGTTTGACCTGCAATTCCGGGGAGACCAGCCCATCAAGATACAATTCGGGGCAGGCCTATCCATGGATGAGATGGGGCTTTCCCTCTCTCCAAAAACCATAACTGAAGGAGGAGGAAACAACCCGATTGCAAAAAACGTGCTCGGTTCAGGCGAGTCCGACGATGACAATAAAACAACTGATCCCCGTTTCTCAGTTGATGTTGGCTATATAGATAAACTTTGGGTAAATCTGCGCAGCAACACCGGAAACGGGCATGAGGTGATCATCCCTGTACAGAGAAGTTTCGGCCCGCTGTTTATTGAAAACATTGGACTGGGATGGGAAGGGGAAAAAACACCACCATTGCTTGACTTCATCAGTTCAGGAAGTTTTGAACTGGCCGGGTTCAAAGCAGCACTCCAAGGCCTGCGTGTGGGTATGCCGGTCACAGCTCCCACAGATTGGAGCAAATACACGATCGACCTGGATGGGTTTGCCGTTGATTATACTGGAGGTGTCACCATTAATGCCGGCTTCTTAAAAAGTGAATCGGATGGTATTGTAGAATACACCGGCGTGGCCATCCTTTCGGCTAAAAAGTTCTCGCTTGGAGCTTTAGGATCATATGCCCAAATAAAGATGGAAAATGGGGACACTTCAACCTCCATGTTTATTTTCGGAGTGCTTAATGCTCCGCTGGGAGGCATCCCTGCATTTTTCATTGAAGGTATAGCCGCAGGGTTTGCCTACAACAGAGGCCTGGATCTTCCAGGTATAGAAGGGGTAGCCAACTTCCCGCTGGTGAAGGGGGTGGCAGACGGTTCCTTTACCCAAGGAGAAGACCCCATGGCTGCCCTGCTGAAACTGAATGAAGTTATACGTCCACAGGTTGGCCAATACTGGTTGGCCGCAGGTCTCAAGTTCTCTTCCTTTCAGTTGTTAGAGACTACCGCACTGCTTTTCCTTAGCTTTGGCAAAGACTTTGAATTCAACCTGTTGGGGGTCTCTACAGCTACACTTCCTCCCAAAGTTAGCCCCAATCTTGCCCTGGCCTATATGGAATTGGCCATCAAAGTCACCATCAGTCCTGCGGCAGGATATGTTTCTGCCGAGGCCCAGCTGACTCCCAATTCATTCGTTCTGGCCAAAGACGTTAAACTAACCGGGGGTTTTGCCTTCTTCCTATGGTTTAAAGACATCCCTCTCAAAGATGGAGGAATGATCTCAGCCGGGGATTTTGTAGTCACCCTAGGGGGGTATCACCCGGCATTCAATAGGCCTGTTTACTATCCTGATGTACCCCGCCTGGGGATTAACTGGAAGCTGGATTTCTCGGTAGGAAAAGTATCTATTTCCGGTGGCGCATACTTTGCCATCTGCCCTACTGCCATCATGTCCGGGGGATATCTGAAAATAGCCTTCGATGCAGGTCCTCTCATTGCAGGGTTGGATGCCTACGCCAACTTCCTCATTGAATGGGAACCTTTCTATTTCAATGTAGGCATCGGAGTAACCGTCTATGCAGGCTTCCAGACCACCATAGCAGGTGTGTCTGTGCGACTGGTAGCTAAGCTGGGTTGTACACTCGAACTGCAGGGACCTCCGGTATTCGGTAAAGTTGAAGTTGACTGGTATATCATCAGTTTCTCCATACCTATCGGCAACCAGGACAACCATCCAAGTACGGCCAGCCTGGACTGGTCTGCATTTGAAGCATCCTTCCTGCCAGCTCCAACATCTTCCTCGCCGAGTCCAGTACTGTCAAACGCAAGAGTGGTTATGCTCAATGATGAAAACAGTCAGCAGAGCCTTGACCAGCAGGTGGTGAAGTGGACGGCACAAACGGGACTGGAACGAGACAGTAATGATGGAGAAGAAGGAACTGGTAAGAATGAATGGGTTCTAAATCCCATACCTTGGAAACTCACAGTAGCATCAGCCATTCCTAGCAGCACAGTTACGGTATCCGGATCAGACACTTCCCTGCAGGGTAGTAGTCATGTCGGGGTAAGGCCTATGGGGAAAGAGGATCAACTGGTCTCTCCCATGACCATTGCTTTAACTGATGCTTCAGGAGCCGAAATAAACCTGAAAGCACGAAACATAAACCTTACCGGAAACACTAACGGGGCCCCATCTGCCTTGTGGTCGCGGGCAGAACTAGACCACGAGGTTGCCCCTGATCCGGATACCATGCTCATTTCCAATGTACTTTACGGGCTAGTGCTGGATGCAAGCCAATATGTATATTCAGGAGTTGTTCCTGAATTCCCGTTGGAAAACCTGGCATATGTAACCGGTGATGTCAGGAGATTGTCCTATGATTTTACCCCTAACTATCCGTCAGCGGAACTTTATCCTGCTGAGGATCAGAAAAAGGCCTTTACCATGATCAGGCAGACTATCATGGATGAGACCGTGGTTAAGAACCGAAATGACATTTACCGTGCGCTGCAGGCTTCTGCTATAAACGCGCCACTGGATCCCAGCCTAGTCGTAATGGCGTCATCGGCCAACCTCATTCTGCAAGACTTCCCTGTACTCGCCAGAATAGGAATCTATCAGAACAATGGCGTAGTAGAGGCAGGCAAGCCCATCTTATTACAAAGCCCATCCCAGGACGTGGCCACAGAAACGGCTCCTATCCGGGAGCCTCAATTGGTGGCCCAACTGCAAACCTACAAAACTACAAGCAGGGATGCCCCGGAGGCTTTTCATCTTCCGAAACTGGCCAGAAAAGCGAAAGGACAATGGAAAACCACCCACAAAATTTCCAATGAGAGCTATCTGTCCTCACTTGCGGATTTTTGTAGCACCCGCAGCAAAGCGCTATATGATGGTACCACTCTGGTATGGAAGACTGACCCTAAACTATCCCTTGATCTGGAGTTACTCGGAGAGCTGCCAAGCCTCATCGCCAGTTTTGATGAATACGGCAGCTTGCTGGGTTTTGAACATTTCAGCGGACCTGAAACTTTCGGGCTTCCAGCCGAAACAGGCCAGGTCCTTGTCCAGGGGTTTGAAACCAACCCTGATGCTGTTCTCGGCTGGCAAATAAACACCATGCTTTCCAAGATTAACAGCGGTTGGTTTCTGGCCGATGGGTGTTTGATCCGAGCACAAAACAGCCGGCAAATAAAACCCCGGACAGGCCGGATTGGGCATGTAAAAGCCAGCGATCTGGTGGATCAAAACCTGGTGAAAACTTCGGGGAATACAACAAGAAAGGGATGGATCCAAACGGTTTTCCCAAGACAGAGCCAGGTGTTTGGCGTATTGCTGAAAGGAAAAGCTGGTGTAGGGTCAATTGGGATTGCTGTTGCCGCAGATGAAGTGCCGTCCAAAAGCGGAGCGTTCAAAGCAACGGCTGTCCAGGCTTACGGGGAAAACACGCTGTTGTTATTCGACGCCCCGACAAAGGCCAGTGCTTACTATGGAATACTGATCTCCCTGACCGATCAGCAGACAGAGATCCTGGGTATGTATGCGTTGGGTGACAACAAAGCAATGAAAAGTGAATTGGCCCATCAACTCTCACTTGTGCAGTGCGGGATTGATTTTGGTGATTCATCTCACAGGAAGACCAGTGTTAAATTAATTCAAAAACAACAAATTGATGAGCAATAGTATCATTACCGATCCGGGAACTGTAGCTGCAGGAGACATTCAATTTTTTGACTCCATACAGCCTCCTTTGAAAACAGATAACTATACACTTTCCGCAAAACAAACGATTCAAAATGTGGTGGACTCCGGCGACAACCCGGAGTATGATGCCCTAAAAAAACTGACTATAGATGGCCCCAGGTTTGTTTTGCAGCCCAGCAACATCCACTCACTATTCCCTCCCCCCAATCAGGTAGGCAACTTTGCAAACTTCCTGCCCAATATAGTTTTTAACGACTTTAGCTTACCCTGGTCACGCGCCATTGACCCCGGGAAGACTACCCAAAACGAAGACACCCCCTGGATGGGTTTACTGACTTTATACGAAGCTGAATACCTGGAAACCAGCAGTAGCCGTAAAATCAGTACCCCCCAAACGGTCTCTACCAGCCAGCTTGTGAACCCAGGAGCAGGTGTACTCCCTCCCGATTTGGGTACTGAATTCAAAGGAAGCGATGACGAGAAAGTAACTGTAATTGATATAGACCTGGAGTACTTTCAGGCCATTGCCCCCAAACTGGAAGAGCTGAAGTACCTGTCTCATGCCCGTGCGGTAAATACGGATGGAAAAGTGATCCTGAACATGGACGCAGACGGCTGTTTCTCTTTATGTATCGGAAATAGGGTTCCGGGAGTAGGCCAGAGAAACATGATTTTGCTGGTGTCTTTCGAAGGACATCAGGACCATCTCAATAGTGCAAGCATTACTGGGAGCTTTAGCAAGATCAGGCTGGTCCACCTGGGAAGCTGGGAATTCACAACCTCCAAATTTGACCGGGAATTTCTCACTATGATGGAAGCCATTTGCCAGCCTGGCAACGGCGGCACTTCATTGATCCAACTGTCAACTGACCAAGCAACAGAAAAAAACGCAACAGCCAAAGAAGCCTTGGATATCGGTTATGTGGCGCTCCAAAACAAAATGCGGGTAGGAGAAAATGCCACCTCATGGTACCGGGGGCCATTGGTACCCTCACCTACAAAACGTGGATCCTCGCAGCCTCAAGACGGCGGTAACTACGGACCTTATATTTACTCTGACCACGCCATGCATTATGATCCCGGCACGGGAATTTTCAACCATGCCTACAGTGCCGCCTGGCAAATTGGGCGATTGCTGGCACTTTCGGATGCTACATTTGCCCAGGGTATGTTCAACTGGCGTGCAGAATACCTCAAATCCATTATCAATCAGGCAAAGCAGAAAAAAACACAGGCTGCGGCAGCATCTATTCAGGGCGAGATGTCAGGTGCGGGACCACTAAATCTGCATGCGGCCACACGGTCGTTCTTTTCAGATGCATTTAAAAAGGTGGACTGGGATACACTAAAAACCAGAAAACAAAAAATGCTCACAGATCAATTCCCTGCTGTGTTCACAGAAGTAGAAAAGAAAGCCATTGAAGAAAATGATGAGGACCCGCTGTTGAAACTACACCAAAAAATTAAGCAATAGAGCCATGACATCACTAACAAATCGGGAAAACCTCCATTCAGATGTAGTCATCAAATTGGCTCAGGCGCAGGCAGGCGAATCCCCCCCTCCTGTTCTCCCTGATCATTTAAAGGACTGGTTGGCACAATTAACACTGCTTTATGGTGTGCCAGTAGAATATTTGGTGCCTGATATCCGTCTTCTGCCCATTGAATCAATCCGTTTCTTCTACCTAGACAGAAACTGGTTGGACCGGCTGGTTGACGGAGCCATGAGTGTGGGTGTACTTTCTTCTGCCGATGCGGTTTTCAACCTTTCTTTCTTTAAACAGATCTATGACCAGGTGGATAGTGCACAAATGACATTAAGATCAACTTTACGGGAGGCAGCCCCCTCCGGTTCCGGTGAAGTAGGTGGTCCCATCACAGGTTTCATTTTTCGCTCACAGGTGGTGGCCGACTTTCCAGGAATTGAGATCAACCCTACGCAGGAAGGAAAAGCCCTGCCCATTCTCAGGATGGACACCCTCTCGTCCAACACACTGCTTTGTATATTTTCCGGTGTTCCGGATAAAGTGGAGTTTATCCAACCAGGCGAAGGTCTTCACTTCGGCTTATTTCCCAACGACCCGCCACAGGATGGGAGTGATTTCCACCTGTTTCTGAGAGGTCTTGGGGAGGGTGGTTACCCTGCCGGAGTTCAAATTGAAGACGGGCATGGCACCAAACTAAGAGGCTATGGTTCTTTTCGTTCAGGAAATGGCCAGCCTGCAGGAGTCGTAGATATCGGGGGATTGGTGAACAATATTTCCGGCACGTTGCCCTCAGGGGCTAGCAAAGACGGGAAGCTCACCTCCGGCGGTTTTGCCATTCAGATGACAAAGACCGCACAAAAGCAACCCTATGAGTCAGGAAGCAACTTTCCTCCCTGTACTCCTTCCACCAACACTGATCAAGAAAAACTATGAGTAATAAATCCGCTGTCTGGCCCGGCCCTTCCCTGTTAATCCCCATCCCCACCGATGTATTGCTCATAGGACAGGGAGATGTGAATGCACAGACGACCTGGGCCAATTTAAAAAATAACTACTATGCTTTATGGAGGTATGGCAAGACAGCCCAGCCCGACCCATTCTCCAAAGGCAGCTGCCCTCCGGTTGGAGCACACCTGATGTGGACCCTCCCCAATAGCCTTCGACAAGGAAAACAACAAAGCACGGAAGGGGCTCCAGTAGTATTCCCTCTGGTTCCTAACCGTTGGCTGATCACCCGGTTTGGTTATAGTGGACCCGGCATAGCTCCTGACAGCACGCCTACCATTGTCCAGAGTGATATTCTTGTGGATGCCGGAGGTAATATTCAAAATGTAAACCAGTATCCCTTTTATGAAGATACTAATCTGGGTGTTCGTCAAATAGGCACTCAGGTACCCCTGAGCCAGTTTACCGGAGAAGATTCCGGCTCTGCTGAATTAAAAGCCGTGGGGCCGGGGGATGTTACCTGGGCTGTAAGCTATGACAATATCCAGAACGTATTTGCATTGCACGACAAACTCCCCGACGAAACAAAAACGTATTCTTACTCCATTATTGGTTGGTATGCTGACCCTCAAAAGGACCCCTTATACCATTTGCCGGTAGATTCGGACAAAAACTGGCTATCCTTCCTTGAAAGCCAATTTAACTGGACATCTGAGGACGTGGAACAATCGGTAGCCGACTGGCAGGCATGGCAAAAACAATATGGCCTGTCCGGCGTATGGGATCCGTCATCGCTGAACCTGCCTGAGCAGGCCAAAGCCATGATAGAAGCCTGGCATAGTTGGGAGCAACAAAATGGCATCTCATCCGGTGCTTCCGATTTACCGACCCAGGCGCTCTATCACTCCATGGTAGCCACCGTACAGTGGAAAGGGGAAAACAAATCGTACGGAACCGGAGCCCCTATCGGCTCTGACGGCAAGCAGAAGTTACCGACCCTGTCGGTTGCCAATACCCCGGAAGAGGCTATTTCAACTTACATGGCCACCAAGGCAGCTGAAGTACCCGGTTCAGGCATAACCAAAGCGGACATTCCCAACCTGGCCATTGCACTGGAAGCCTTTCAGCGCGATCTGCTTTTTGACTTGCAGACTGACCCGGAGTGGGCCCAAAGCATGCTCCATGATACCCAGTTTGACAAAAAATACCGGGGACAGGAATGGATCGTGGTCCGGTCGGAGGGCACATCAAAACCTCAGAAACAAGCGGATATGTATCGACAGGGACAACAGTCCATCCCGTTAAATCCGGAACAGACTCAGGCGCTCATTCAGTTGAACACAGACCAGGCTGCACTCAATGAACTCGGATGGACTATATCCACCCAACAGCTCGAACTCTATGCGCTGGCCATGAAAAAGGAATACCTGACATACAATCGCTCTACGATTAACCCGGATAATTGGACTACTTTGACTGAAAAAACAAACGGAAGCATCAAAGCGATAAGCAGCTCCCTTTCTGAAAACCAACGTCTGCAAATTACGATACAAAATACCATCAAAACTTCCGGTGACAACCTTCAGGTGGACCTGGGTGAGGAATATGTCTTAAAGGCAGTAGATCTGGATCCGGTGGCTTCCCCTGCGGATCCGGTGGTGTTGATCAGTGGTGGTGAATTAGACACAAAACTTTTGCCCCCGGAGTTAAACGGAGTATCGCAACTGTTGCCTACCCGTTTCACCGGCCAGACCATCACATCCATTAGCGTGACCTATACCCCAGTACAGCAGGAGCCTATTGCTATCTTATGGGAGGATCTGTTGGGTAAAGTGACTTTGGCAAGTTGGAATGCCTTTCCGAAAGAAGTACAGAGCCTGTGGCTGGAAGTACTTTTATTGGATACCAGCAATGCCCAGCTGATTGCAAACACTTATTTTGAAAAAGCCGGAAAAACTCCCCAGACAAATCAGTTGGAAGAACTTACGGCTAAAATTCAAGCCCAGCAAACCTCCTGCTGGACGGATTTTGAAACCAAGCCTCCCACAGAGGCATTGACTGCGGCTTGTGGTTTCGGGGGACTGCTGCCAGACCCGGTGGGCGTGGCTTTCAGACCTGACAAAAACCCGTGGACCCCTATTTTTATGGACTGGAAAATCAAGTGGTTTCCCTCCTCTACTGAAGTGGCAGATGCCTTGGTGGATTGGGAGTTGGGTGAACTGGATTATTCATGGCAGGGGTCAGCCCTGAAATCACCTTCCCCGGAAATCGTCTTTAAGGGCAGGGCCATTTTGAACCAGAAAACAACACAAAATATCCAAACCAAATTCACCACGTTTAAGAATGATACCAACTTCAAAAACCTGCCTAAAAATACCATCCAAAACCTTCAATGGGTAGCCAATAACATTTCTTATATGGATATGGTGACACAGTCCATGGCAGGGTTTAACCTGCAGCTCAACACTGTATTGAATACCATGAAAAACCAACCACTGGATGCCGGCATTCAGGATCAGCTCTCAGGAAATTCATACTTCGATCCTGTTACCGGATCTACAAGCGTCCCGGATGCAGGACCGTTTTTTCCTATCCGGTCAGGTCATTTCCAGGTGTTGGACCTGTGGCTGGTAGATTCTTACGGACAGATATTACCGGGAAAAAGCAATTTACTAGGCCCGGACGACCCCATCGAAAACATCGTATGGTCGCCTGACCTGACCACCAGTAGCCCTAATTATACCGGTAGTGACACCGGTAAATTCGGCCAGTTGCCTCCCCGGCTTACACAGGATGCCTTGATGACCCCTCGCTTTTTGCAGCATGACGATGACCGGATTTTTACCAATTCCTCAGATAGCACCAGCCCTATCTGCGGATGGGTAATGGCCAATTACCTGGATGATGCCCTCATGGTATTTGATGCGGGCGGCAGCAGTCAAGGCGAAGTGATCAAAGTGCGGAGGGAAGTGACCGGGAATGACAATAACCTGACCATCCGTTGGGACGCTGCTCCCGGTAGAAATACTGCGTTAGGCGCCCTCCCGGATTTATCCAACCAGCACCTTCAAAATTTCATCAATGCCCTCTTATCAACCGGAACTACCAACACCGGTGCGATGGCTTATACCGAGCTGATGAATGCCATCGACTCTAACTTATGGTTTACCAACCAGCTGACAGGAGGAAATAACCTTTCCGTACTGTTGGGTAGGCCACTGGCTGTAGTAAGGGCAGAAGTGGAGCTGACCCTTTCTGGAGATCCTGCCTATAATCAGGGGTGGTATCAGACGGGTGAATACTATAACAACAATGGAATTTTCAACCCACAGGATCCTCCCTTTTTAAAGGTTAAATTCAACGTTCGCATTGGCGACAGTCTCATGAAAAAAAATGGCGTAATGGGCTATTTCGTCAATGATGATTACACAAAATTTTACAAGGTCTATGGACTAACCAGCGAGACTGAAGAGTTACAGAGACTGCTTAAATCGGGAGGTGCTTCACTTACACTGGATCAGGTGAAATCTGCTTTAACACAAAGCCCTGCCCCTACTTCGGGCTATGTGATCACAGATCACCTGGTCACCCTTGCAGCAAATGGTGGACCCGTAAAACTTACGCTGATCATGGACCCAACAGGAGATTTGCCGATCATTCCAGGAAGCCTGCCTGGAAGTAGCATTTCACTTCCTAATGGGCCGGTCACCGCAGCCATTGAAAACCTGTCGGCCACTTTCCGTACAGGGCCGTTGCTCTTGGACCCTAGCCAGATCAGGATGCCTACACCTGCTGAAGTGAGGGGTGACTGGGCCTGGTTAGCCAGAAAAGACGTGACCGAATGGCAGCCGGATATGAGCGTAACGCAGCAAATACCCCAAGCATCCCTGTCACCCCAACCTTTAAGTTTGATTGAAGGCTGGCTGAGTCTGTCCAACTTCAACAAAAAAAAATAGGAACTACCCTAATCAATAAGAACCCATGAGCGCATTTTTAAACTACTCCTTTCTGCCAGACGCTGTATTCGTTAACTCGAAAGACAATCTAAAACTTGTTGTCCAAAACCCCATCTCTGGAAAACCGATAACTTTTAAGTCAGGCCGTGGAGGGGACACTATTGCTGTCACTTTTCCTTTTGGAGATAATCAAGATGATCTCGTTACCAATTTGAACTTCGGTTCAGGTGATGTTCCCACTCCATTTACCGTCGATAAGAATGGGGAAAATTTCGTTGTAACAGTAACGGAAGATACTACGCTGGATCCGGGAGAAACCATTCAAATTACATTCAACGACATTCCTATAAACAACGTGAAAGGAACGGCAGTCATCGATATCCACGAATTTATTGGTGCAAACTCCGGTACAACATCTGTCCCTGTAACCAAAAAAGCACAGGAGTTGGGTGTAATTATTTGGCTGGATCCACTTGTCGTGGGGTTAGACCAAAAATCCAACCTTCAATTCAAGAGTGCAGCCAGCACCAAAGTGGTAATTTCAGGTTACCCTGACGGAAAAGGTGAAAAATCCTTCGAAACTCCTCCTTATTCAAACAGCGATGCTGTGGGTGTAGGTTCCGATACCGATTCCCAGCGCACCTATGTAGCCACTGCCTGGGCAGGAGGCAACCAATCGCCACCGGAATCCATCACACTTACGCAGGTTCCGCCCTTGATCACTGTTTTTAATCCGATGGAAGAGCAAACGGTTGGAGCCGATGAGGAAATCACCCTCACCTGGAAAGAAATGTTTGGAAGCAGCAGTGAGATGAAGTGGTTGCAGACCAGAAAAACCAATGTGCTCGCACCTTTTACATCCAATCCGGGGATGGAGCTTACCGATCTATACAATATCGGTAACCACAACGCCCAGTTTATGCCCGAATCGGTAACCTATTCCCTCCTTATCCATGGATTCAAAAAACCTGCCCAACACGACTTTGTATTTAAGGTAAAACCTGTCCAATTGGTATTCCTCAAGTACAAAAAGGATGATCTCACCGAAATTGCGTTTGCACTGGATCCTATGCATTGGAAGGCCGTAGATGCTTCTTATGGAAACAACTCCCTGACTTTGAAGATTTACCAGCCAGGATTTACACAGGATGTTTTTTACCTCAATACCGAAGATACCACGCACCCGATGATCCAATTTTTTGAAATAGTTGACGGGAACCTGTCATGGATCACTGCCAACCTTAAGTCGCTCAGGTTAGACCCCGGAGACATCACCATAGAGGAAGAAAAAATTAAAAAAGGGATCTATACTATTCCGAAAGATGCCACATCGGTAACCCTGACCGGAATAGGCAACAATGGTCAAACGGTCAGGAGTGTACTGGAAATACCACAGAGTGTAGGCAAGGAAAAAATGCAGCACTAGCAAGGAACCTTCCTAAGTCACTGATTCCATAGCCAAACACTAAAACCAACCTGTTTCACATGAGAGAAATAAACGAGAAAAGAATACTTATTCAGGATATGGTCTTGCATTTCCCTGAGGAAAGAGCCGGGGATCAAGTCCTGGTATTTTTAGATAAACAGGGTAAGGAAACCCAAAATTTCACCTTTCTTTCTCTTAAGCAGAGATGCATCCGTGTCGCTCAACAGCTGGTAAATCAAACTGCCAAAGGCGAGGTGATTTTACTACCTGTTGAAGAACAGGAACATTTCGTTGTCGCGTTTTTTGGATGCCTACTGGCCGGATGTGTGCCGGCCCCCCTGCCTCCTATCCGGCATAAACGGGACAGGACCAGCATAGACCGAATACAAAATACCCTGAAGTCAGGAAAGGTTACTACCGTAATGGTAGTCAATGAACTTCAAAAGAATAGTTTGGTTGATGAATTAGGCAGTGAAGTTGCCTCATTCGTCAAAGTGCTTACTCTGGAGCCTATGTATAAAAATTCTTTGGATCAGAAGCCATTGCCTGATATTTCTCCGGACGATCTGGCTTACATTCAATATACATCAGGTTCAACGAGCTCCCCAAAGGGAGTAATGCTCACCCATGGCCAGGTACTGGAAAACCTGGCTAAAATGTATCGTGTCTTTCAGCGTAAGGAAAGTGTAAGGGTAGTAGGATGGCTTCCATTTCATCATGATATGGGATTGGTTGGTCATTTGTTTACCATCCTTTATGAATCCGGGTTCGGGGCTTTTTTACCTCCTGCATCTTTCCTTGCTTCCCCCGGCCTTTGGTTGCAGGCCATCCATGATTATCAGGGCACAGCAGCTGCTGCCCCCGCTTTTGCATTGGAAATGTGCCTAGGAAAAGTAGCCCCGGCTGAGGCCTGGGACTTGAGCTGTTTCAACCATTTATATGTAGGCTCTGAAACCGTTCCCTGCGACATCCTGAAACGCTTTGCAAAAAAATATGCCTCCATAGGCTTTTCCCAAAACGCTATCCGGCCTGTTTATGGCCTGGCAGAAGCTACGTTGCTCGTTGCAGGGGGTGGTAAAGGTTTGCAAGACCTCCTTAATCATTTTGTTGACCGGCCTGTGGGCAAGTATCAAAGAAAATTAACCCCCTATAAAATAGACCAGGAAATCGGGACTATTTATATACAGGATCCGAAAAGTGGAGAAAAGCTCCCTGACACACAGGAAGGGGAGATTATACTCGAGGCTCCCTACAATTCAACCGGATACCTGAATGCTGAGCTCCATACTATTTCCGGCAAGCAAGAACCGATAATAGCCACTGGGGATCTGGGTTTTATCCAGGACGGGTTTCTTTATATTACCGGGAGGAAAAAAGAAATTGTAATTGTAAGAGGTGCCAATTACAGTGCCGAAGACCTGGAGTATGCAGTCCGGTACAAGCAGGACCAGCTACAAATTAATGACCTTACCGCCTGCTTGGCAGAAATCGGACCGGACAGGGAAAGGCTGCTGGTCTTTCAGGAAATACACCGTCACACCCAACCTAGCCAATACAGCAAGATTACCGAACGTATTCAGGCAAATTTAACAGAGTGCTACGGCATCACAGCCGATGCCATTCACCTGATCGCGCGAGGCATGCTTCCGAAAACTTCCAATCACAAGATCTCGAGGAAAATGTGCCTAAAGCTTTATCAAACCGGTAAATTGGAAACGCGCTATTCCACGGGAGCCAAAACACCCTTACTACCAGCTTTACCCAAATTGGACCCGGTCGTGGTTGTGGGGATGGCCTGCCGTTTTCCGGGAGGTGTAAACAGTCCTGAAGCGTTTTGGGAGCAACTGATCCAAGGCGTGGATGGCATCTCCGAAATACCTAAAAGCAGGTGGGACAACGATATTTTCTATGACCGAAAAGCAGCCACGCCTGGGCGGATGAACACCAAATGGTCTGGCCTGACTGATACTATTGACCAGTTTGACCCGGGTCTTTTTGGTATATCTTCTTACGAAGCCCCTGAAATCGACCCTCAGCAACGGATGTTGCTGGAGACCTCCTGGAGGCTACTGGAAAATACCGGCTGGAAAAAAGAAGACTTGCGCAACTCCGACACGGGCGTGTTTGTGGGCATAGCCAATAATGACTACCTGTACATGAAAATAAAGCTTACCCCGGATATGAATGGCTTCAATGCCTACTCAGGTTTGGGTAACTCCAACAGTGTAGCGGCCAACAGACTGTCCTATTTCTATGATCTGAAAGGCCCCAGCATGGCGGTAGATACAGCCTGTTCTTCATCGCTTACCGCTTTTCATTTGGGTGTACAGGCCATTTACAGAGGTGACTGTGCACAGGCAATAGTTGGCGGCGTTAATGCTATTCTTTCTCCCGGCACCACCATCACACTCTCACAGTTTGGAATGATGTCTCCGACAGGCAGGTGCAAAACATTTGATGCTGAAGCAGACGGATATGTCCGCTCAGAGGGTTGCGGACTGGTCATGCTTAAAAGGCAATCGGAGGCTATAAAAAACGGGGATCGCATACTGGCGGTAATTAAAGGTTCTTCCATTGGTCAGGACGGGCACAGCATGGGTATCACCTATCCAAACGGAGCTGCCCAACACAGGCTGCTCACACGAACCCTGGATGAAGCCGGCCTTGAGGGTAGGCAAATCAATTACCTGGAGGCCCATGGTACCGGAACACCTACCGGAGACCCTGTAGAAATGGAACAGCTAGGACTAGTGTACGGAGCTACCGCAAAAGATACCTGTTATGTGGGATCGGTAAAAGCCAATATCGGGCATCTGGAAACAGCAGCAGGCATAGCCGGTGTAATCAAGGTATTGCTCATGTTTAAACACCGGCAAATCCCACCACAAATCCATGTCAATACACTAAACCCACGCATCCACCTTGAAAATACCCGGCTGGAGATCCCCATGCAACCCCGGGAATGGAACCCGGAAAATGAAAAAAGAAGAGGAGCCATTAGTTCCTTTGGTTTTGGAGGATCACTAGCCCATGTCATTTTAGAAGAACCCGGGAATGCCCACCCCAACCACGATGAGGTTAAAAAAAGCGAATTACCAACAGTAAAATCAGCATCCCTCCCCTTCCCGCTTTCAGCCCATACTGCGGGAGGAATTGTCCAGCAAGCACGGAATTGGATAGAATGGCTGGAAACAAATCCTGGTTTATCCTTCAATGACATTGCTTATACGCAGGCCACGTGCAGATCGCATCTGAAATACAGGCTCTGTTTCCTGGCTCAGGATATAGTGGAACTCAGCAGCCAGCTTAAAAGATTTGTTCAAACTACTGATCCGGTAAGCATCCCCCCTGGTGAAGAACATAAAATATGCTTTCTGTTTACCGGTCAGGGGGAACAGTTTATGCAAATGGGCAGGGAGTTCTACCATCAGTTTCCCGTCTTCCGGAATGCTTTTGACCGCTGTGCCAAAGCAATGGAGGATATAGATCCCTCCTTATCCTTCCGTCAACTTGCATTCGAACAACATGAATATGAACCTTGGCAGCATAAGTACCAGCAGTCAATTCTTTTTGCCATTCAATATGCACTGGGAACACTTTGGCAGGAATGCGGGGTTATTCCACAGCTATTGTTGGGGCATAGTTTGGGAGAATATGCCGCCGCCTGTCTCTCGGGATGTTTTGAGCCAGAAACAGGAATGAAGATCCTTCTGAAGCGTTCTGAGTTGATAGAAACGCTGCCTGACAAAGGAAAGATGGTAACCATTTTTACTGGCTATGAAGAAATCGAAAAAATACTCAACAAGGAAAAAGTACAGGTCGCGGTAGTAAACAGTCCTGGAAAAACGGTAATTGCAGGTGAGTCAGCAGAAGTAGATAAGGTAGTGGAGCACTTTTCCAATCAGGGTATTGAATTTCACCCCCTGCCTACAAACGCAGCATTTCATTGCCACCTGCTGGATGCTATTCTGGAACCTTTCCGTGAATACGTTGAACAGTTCAGCTTTTCACGTCCGGTGAAACGTTGGATTTCGGCTACCACAGGCAATGAAATAGAGGAAGCCCCCAGTGCAAACCATTGGGTAAACCACTTACGCAATACAGTCCGGTTTTCTAAAGCAGCCGGGCTTTTGGCCAGGGAAGAAATCCGTTATTTCCTGGAGGTAGGCCCCGGGGCAGGCACCTTGTTAGCAGTCAGGGAATGCCTCAACCGATCAGACCTGGTATTGTTGAGAACCTTAAGCAGGCCTAAAGCAGGCCGTACGGAATCGTATCACTTTTTTGATTCGGTGGGGCAACTGTATCAGCAGGGCTGGTCTGTTCATTGGCAAGCTTTGCTTCATGGCAAAAAGTATCCGGAAATAATTCCGGGAGTAGTATTTAACCAGCAGCGCTATTGGGTAAAAGGGCTTGAAGCCGAGAACATTTCAGCATTTGCCGGCCCGATTTACAATCCTGAGTATAAACAGGCGGTTCCTGCCAATGACCTGAAGACAGACTCAAACATCCATTATGATCTTAGCTGGGTAAAAAAAGGAAAACTGATCCTACCCGATGAAATTGAGGATTTGAGGGCCAATAGTTCATGGATTATCCTGGGAGAAGATACGCCTACCCTACAAGCTTTACTGGATAAGATCAGAAAGAGGGGACATCAGGTATTCTGGGTCGGTGTGGGTGCGAAGAACGGCCATAAGCCTGATGCAGTGATTTCCTTTGGCATGGATTCCACTTCAATTTTTAATATACTCAACAGAATTGTAACCAGTGAAAGTAGAGCAAATATAGATGCATGGAAGGTGGTATTCCTACCCAAAAACTCCTCAAAAACCGGAGCAATACTCGATACGGATAACCTCAAAGAAACTGTACTAAAAGAACTTGGTGTTTTTATCCCATTTCTAAAAGCGCTAAGAAGGGTGGTTATTACTCCTCCGCTATGGATAGTTACTGAGGGCATACAGCAGGTTATCCCAAGTGAAGGTATTACCCTCAACTTATCTTCTGCACCACTATGGGGTTTTGCAAAAACCCTATATCTGGAACATCCAGAATGGCGTGGAGGGATGATCGATCTTGAGCCTGGAATCAAGCCCGAAGAAAAAGCCGCTCAGATTATGGGTAAAATTCTTCTACCTAAAAATGAAAATTGCATTGCCATCCGGCAGGGACAACAATATGTGGAGCAATTAATCCCGGCCAAACCGGTACTTAAAGAACCTGTTGTCTTCCGTAATGATGGTGCTTTCATCATTACCGGTGGCTTGGGAGGTCTAGGCTTGGAAACCGCCTCGTGGGTGGTGGAAAAAGGTGCCCGTCATGTGGTGTTAATCAGCCGCAGAACCATACCCCCAAGGACAGAATGGGCTTCAATAGGATCAGATCATGCTCAACATGAATTGGTGCAACAATTACAAACACTCGAAGAGCGAGGTACAACTATAGAAATAGCCAGCTTGGATGTGCGCGACATCCCCAAATTGCAAGCACTGTTTACTTCACTCAAAGAACGGGACATACCAATCCGAGGGATACTGCATGCCGCCGGGGTCAACTGGTTTTCCAAAATCATGGAGCTGGATGAATCGCAGTTTTTTGATACCCTTGATATCAAGGTAGCCGGTACCTGGGCACTTCATCAGCTCAGCAAGTCACATGACCTGGATTGCTTTATCCTTTACTCCTCGGTTTCAGCATTATGGGGTTCAGTCAATCTCAGCCATTATACCGCCGCAAACTTCTTCATGGATGCGGTGAGCCAATACCGCTATGGAGCAGGCCAAAAAACCCTTTCCATCGATTGGGGTCCGTGGGATAAGGTAGGCATGAGCGCCAAACCGGAAGAAAGTATGGTGTTGGATAAAATGGGATTTTCGCTTATGCCTCCCCAGGAAGCGCTAAATGCTATGGAACTGCAACTGGGTACAGGGCGCCCATTGTCCCTGATCAGCAGGATCAATTGGAAAAAATACAGGTCGTTCATTGACTTCACTTTGCAGCCTTCTTTATTTGAACAGGTGGCCGAAATATCAATTAGCGCTGCTCCCGAGGCCTCCCGAGATCACCTCTACCATATCTTGCAATCTTCCCCTCAAAAGGCTAGAGAACTCATCGAAGAGATGGTTAGAACAGAACTAAGGTCGGTCATGCTGATTGAATCCATCGATGAAATCCCTGATGACAAGCGGTTTAACTTTCTGGGAATGGATTCACTCATGGCTATTTTACTAGCTTCCAAGCTGGAACAGTATTTCAAGGTCAAGCTGCCCAACACCTTGGCTTATAACTATCCACACATCAAGGCGGTGTCCGACCACCTGTTTGAGCTAGTCTATGATCCACAAAAAACAGAAGAGACCGGTGCAGAAAAACCTGTATTGGAAGAAGTTACTCCAGCCATTGAGGATGATAAAGAGGTCACTGCCGGCAGTTGGTTTAAAGTTCTGAAGGAATCGGAAGGAAAGTCGGCTATTACCCTCTATTGTTTTCCCTATGCCGGTTCCGGCCCACTGGCCTTTCAATCATGGGTAAATTCGACCCATCCGGATATCACGCTCATCGGCATACAGTCTCCGGGACGGGATGACCGTGCGGAAGAACCTCCCTGCACTTCCATGGCTCAGCTAATCTCATCGCTGGTTGAGGCATTTGATCCACCAGACGCGCCTTATGCCTTTTTTGGGCATAGCCTGGGTGCTTTAACGGCATATGAGTGCTATATAGCGCTGCAAAAAGCGGGCAAGCGTACCCCCGACCACTTGTTTCTCTCTGGAAGCAATGCCCCGGGGACCCGGAAGGGCAATGCCATCCATGAGTTGCCCCAGGCAGAATTTATTGATGCGGTACTGGAGAAATACGAAGGTAACATCCCTAACAAAGGAAGGAGACTAGCCCTGGAGAGGACAACAGACCTGCTGAGGGCGGATATTCAGATCCTGGAAACCTATCAGCCCAGTAGTGAAGCGGTAGCTGCAGCAGTGATGGTCATTGCCGGTGAATCAGATCCATTGCTATCCCCGGAAAACATCAGGAAATGGGCGCTTTTCTCACTTAAAGATTTCAAGATCTCCTACATTCCAGGAGGGCATGATCTGGTGAATGAGCAGCATACAATTTTGGTGGGCATGATAGAAGGGCAACTTAGTACTTATTGGTCTGACGAAATTGAAAGAGTTTTAAATGAATTTTCCAATGAACATTGATACCCAGGAAATCGCTTCCAAAGAAGAAGAACTACATACAAACCCGGATTCAGAACCCTGGTACAGTATTTTCGGCGGCAGATACCAGGGAAACCATCCTCCCTTTTACGAGCGGGAGCAACTGCCATGGACGAAAACCCTGGAGGCAAACTGGAAGGTCATCCGAGATGAGCTTCTTGGCCTGATTGAAGAAGATCCGGACCGGCTACAGCCTTATAAGATTAACAAATCCATGTCCTTTCCTCCAAAAAAGTGGAAGACTATGGGCCTGATCTTCTGGAACATGAAAAACCACCGGAACTGTAACCGTTGCCCACAGACCATGAAGATCCTACAATCCTTGCCAGGCTGTACATCTGCATCATTAAGCATATTGGAACCACAATCCAACATCAACCCACATCAGGGTGATACCGATGCGGTGATCAGGTGCCATATGGGGCTTTCCATACCTGGCAGGTTACCGGACTGTGGCTTCCAGGTTGACAACCAGATAAAAGAATGGGAAGAGGGAATAACACTCCCTTTTTGCGACGCAAGAACGCATACCGCTTGGAACCACACTTCACAAAGGAGGTATATCATGATCCTTGACGTGATGCGTCCGGAGTTCAGAAACCGAAAAAATGAGATCTGCGCACATGTATTGGCATCTGCAGCCGTACAAATGCTCTATCAAAAGTATAATTTTCTAAGAAGCAGAAAGCGGTACATTAAGAAAATGATCTACCAAGTTGTGCGGGTAGTCATGTTTTTGTACTTGCCTTTTCAGCGAATTTCTCTTAAACGCCAGCTGAATTGATACTCGGTGAATTGATATCAGCTGGAGAACAGTCGGAAATTTACTTGTATGGCCCTGACACTTTGGTGAAGTTGTTTAGAAAAGAGACCAGCAGCCGTCATGTGCAACGAGAGACTAACAATACCAAGGCAGCTATGGCTTATGGTCTGCCAGTACCTGCAGTAAAAGACATCATCCTGGTTGATGGCCGGGCAGGCATCGTGATGGAGCATATCAAAGGGCCAACCATCACCAACATACTCAGGAAAGCGCCGCACAAAATCAAACTATACGCCCAAAAGTTTGCCCGGCTGCAGGCAGATCTGCACAGTATTCCGGTGACGGATTTTCCAAGCCAACGGGAGTTTATGGAAAAAACGATCCTTACTAGCCAGGGCCGTTTGGGAAAGGAAATCACTGAAACAATACTAAATCTATTCCGGGGCCTCCCGGACTCCGACAGGCTTTGCCACAACGATTTACATCAAGAGAATATCATTTTTTCAGCAAAAGGCCCAATAATTCTGGATTGGCAGGAAGCATTGCAGGGGAACCCGATCGCTGATGTAGCGCATGCTTTACTGGTACAGGAGCACCCCGTTCCTGCCCCCATCCTTAAATCCTCTTCACACTACTTTCAACTGCACAACAGGTACCGAAAGCTGTTTGCCAAATTTTACCTTCAGGAGTATATGAAGCTCACTAACACCATTACAAGTCAGATCCATGATTGGCTACTACCCGTGGCGACAACAAGGTTATTCACCAAAGTATCCACGGAGGAAAAAGATTGGACGGAGAAGTATATCAGAAAAAAGTTGGATGATCTCTGAACCTAAATCAACCCGTTTATAAAACCTTCGAAACAGGTAGGCAATCTATAAAAAGCACAATCACTAACAGCCTATACACTTCTCATTATCAGATTATTAAACAATTGATTCAAAATAGAAAGCTCCATCTTTTCCTTTACCAAAAACAACTTTGTCGACATTGTATTAGCCTATCACAAAACTGTTGAATGTGAAGGATTATATTAAAATGAATTTGCAGATATGAACCCCACAAGGACACCTGCAGAAAATAGAATGATGACAGGTTGGGACTTTGTTAAGTACTTGAAAGAGAGGAAAAAAAAATAATTAGGGTTGTGAATGACTGCTTGTAACATTGTATCGGCGGGCTACGCTTCATATACTAAATGCATGAATGGAGTGATAGAAATCCCACTAAGTAAAACTAAGATTACTCTTTATTTTATTGGGGCACTCATGTTCGTGCTGCTAGGGATTGTATTCTCATATGAGCCGTCCACCTTCATATCGTTTCGATACCCAAGTCCAACGCTTATCAGACTTGCCGGGATAGCAAGCCTTATGTTTTTCGGGGTTTGCCTATTATTCATTACGAGAAAACTCGTTGACTCGAAGATTGGATTGAGAATCTCAGATGCAGGTATATGGGTCAATTCGAATAACTTCGAAATTGGTTTGATTGAGTGGGACGACATAACAGGTTTTAGAACAGTGAAAATTTCCTACACAAAGCTCATTATTGTCAAAACAAGAAAACCTGCAAAGTATATTGATCGGACAACAAACGTATTGGCAAAGCGAACGATGAGGTCTAACCACAGAACCCTCGGATCACCTTTAACAATAATGGCTAGGTCTCTATCTATTGATTCTGACGAACTAGAACAATTACTTCTGCAACAACTTGAGAAACGAAGAGCAACAACAGGTGGTAAAAATCCATAGGCTAATAACGTTTTGTTTGGTGATAATTTCCTCGACTAGCATTTCATATTCCTTTGCTCTATTGGATTCAGGTGCATAGTCAAATATGCTTTGTCCCTGCAGTTGAGCTTTCGATTTTCAATAAAAATATTCAAAGTGAGCTTGGTGGGATCGACGAAATCCTTAATTTGGTAAAAGTGAAATTATCTAAGATTTGTGGGTGATAGCGACACGATACAATAAATAGGGCAGTGGGAGCTCGAAACCGCAAGTGTTGGCATTAAACAAGTGATTATGAAAGAAATTTTCGGATTAAAAGTTTCCATTAATGGCCAAGAAATTTGTCGTGCTGGATTTGAAAAAGAAAATTCAGTAGTTACATGCATCGTTAGTTCGATTAGAAGAAAAGATGACGAGGCTGAAGTTCTGGATCTTTCGGTAGGAGGATTAAATTCAGATACTAGACAGCATGCTGATTGGGCTAATAGTGAACTATCGGAGGGTGATAAAGTTTCAATTGAGGTGATCTCAGATAATTTTGACCTTCCAAAATCAATCAGAGAACCCGTTTCAGAAAAGACCTTGATTGATCAAAAACTCCAATATTTCTATCGACTCAAAGAAGAATTAAAGGATCACATAAATGAAGCAACTAACGTCAACAAAAAGTAAAGCGCGTTGATAACGCACTTTATTCAAGCCGTTTTGGAGCTATTATAGCAAATTGAATAAATGAATTCTAAAACCTATAATATTCATGTGTATAGTTTTTGGTGTCTTGTAATTCAGATGTCAGTTGGATGGATCCTACCACTAATTTTATTCTCCAAAACACAAGGAATAGAATTCATAGCTCTATTCGTGACAGCTAATTTATTTGCATACTTTCTAGCTAGAAAATTCGGACTGAGACCAATTGAGATTACTTTCGATACCAATGCCATTACTTTTAAATACCTCCGATCAGGAACAAAGAAGATAGATATCGATAAAATTAAAGCATTTTCCGATTTTAATTTTGGCGGTGATAAAACCTTTAAGCTAAAACTAGCCAACAGAAATATTACACTATACAAGAGTAGAGTTTGGAACAAGAATGATGATTTCGAAGCCCTTCTATGGGATTTCAAGAATTTTATTAGAAATCAAACTGCCCATGATTCAACGACAAGTGACTTTTACAAGAACTCACGTAAAGGAATTGAATACAATGATTTCTTTCAGACAAAACCCGCTGTTATTTTATTCTTTTTTGCTTTACTCACAATTGCGACCTTGACATATCTTATGGTAATTAACAAGATAAACAGCTACTCTGGTTCTCTACTTGTAATTGCCGGACTAATTGGATACATAGGATCTTACTTGGCAAGAAAGAAAAATTAACTTATGCCAAGTTTTAAATCCCATAATGCTTAGTAAGCGCAGTCAGACCATTTTGATTCCAGTTTAGTTTGGTGATAATTTCCTCGACTAGCATTTCGTAGTCCTTTGCTCCATTTGATTCTGGTGCATAGTCAAAGATGCTTTGCCCCTGAAGCTAACCTTTCGATTTCAAATAAAAATATTCAAAGCCCGCTGGGTGGTATCGACGAAACCCTTATTTTAGACACAGCAGAACCCCGAACGCCTGTAGAGAATTGCAATATAAACGCAATGGGGAGTGGGAGAAGGATATATAAGTTACCAGCAAATGAGGACGAAGAACACACATTAACGATCGAAAATGAAATATTTAATCTGCTTTGGACTATTAATGAGCAGTTTATTGTGTAATGGTCAATTGAGAGAAAAAGGAAATATTGAATTAACACCGCTAGTTGGATATAGTGCTTCTTATCAAGTGCACTCTTTCCTTTTCGGTTCCTCACCAGTTTCTGGTATTCAATTAGGGATTTATGGAAATTATTTTTTTAACAACCGATGGAGTTTGCGTACAGGTTTGTTATATCAAAAAATGGGAACTAACGAAGTTGACCTTGCAATTTTTACTACCGAATATTCCGAAAGAACAAAATACATTACAGTTCCATTGACTATGAATTATCATTTTGGAACAAAACGGAACTGGCACGTGAATTATGGAATAGGTGTAGGGTTTTTGACTAACGCTGAAGCAAATTATAATGATGGAAATGGTTCTGTTAGCATAAATACCATTGCGAATTCTACGCAATTTGGAATTAGCAGTGGAATCGGATATAAATTCAATATATCGCCTAAAATTCTAGTGGTCGTTGAAAACTCTAATCTATTTGGACTCACTGACACTACAGAACAAAAAAGCGGAAAGAATTTTTATATGAGTTTTAATATCGGAGCTGTTTTCAAAATCTGAAATTATAAAGCTACACTGCATTGAAACGCAGTTTAGTCAAACCGTTTTCCATAATTCATATAAGGTAAATTCCCGGGAACAAATGCTTGTATATATAACAGAGGTTTGGGAATTGAGTAATGATGCCAGGACTATCACTGTTCAAACGAAGGTAAATTTAGAACCCTTAGCAGAAGAGCGTTCCTGGACGACCGTATTCGAAAAAGACAACTAGTATTCAACAACGTGTTTGTGCAAGCCTGACGCAGTTAGGGCTTTTTAAACATGCTTGTTCCCAGTTGTTTGTTATCATTTATCAGTAATCCGCGAATTTGCTTTTGTAGTTAATCGAGTTTAAGGGTTTTCGAATGAATCATCTTGATAAACATTTTGCGTCATGTAATAATATCGTCAGAATGGAGGTGTATTCTCAAAGCGCTTTTGCTTTTTGGAATAGTTTTGGTTTTTAAATCTACAGATGAAGAATCTAAACCTTAATCTGTAATAGTTAAAACTCATTATTTTAAAAAGATAATCCAAAGCATGTCTGCATTTCCAAGCCAACGATCATGGAGAACTTCTGCTCCCCTTCTCCCTTCATTACCAAAATAAGAATATCCGAAATATAAAGCCAGGCTTTAATCACCGGAATCAGCATACCTTTCAGTTTCCCCAGACCAATAAAGACAGCCTCCCAATAGCAAGAGTAGGCTATCTACCCAACTTTTATTTTCTTTGGACACACTGCTAATCAACTGGCTACTTTTGATGATTTTCTTGTTCAAATAAGCTAGTTCTCCCATTACCCTATTAACTGCCTCCTCCTGTCCAAACGCTTCGGAAAGCAACAACACTTCATTATGCCTATCCGCTATTTGGTACTCTTTAGATGCGGAAATCAGATCATTTGACAAGCAGATAAACCTCGCAATATCATTTTCCAATTCATTCGTATCAAACAGATAGTAACCTCGATCTTCTCGAAGCAATTCAATGGCGATGAAAACCCCTGAACTATGTGGCCTCATCTCCTGATAATTTTCCAGGGTAAGCTTCCATATGCCATTCTTATTATTAATTTCCCATTGAAGCCCGGCTACATACAAGTCCCATACATGATTAAACCTAGCTTTCTGATTATCGGAAGAAAAATATCCCAGAACCTTTTCATAACATACATCTATGGGCAAGCCCAGCTGTGACAATAGATGTTTGCCCTGCTTCAATTCACTTTGAGTCATTTCCTCCAAAAGACTTTCTGCCTCTTCCCCTTCCATTAAATCCAATAAATCATCCAATAGGAACATGCAAAAAAACAGCTTAGCAATACTATCCAGCTTATTTGTTTCCATCATTGGAAAAAGGTAGCAAGCAAACCAGTTAAGGCGCTGACTCCGAAATCGTTCCAGTACCTCTTCATCTATTTCCCCTGCATCATTCACCAACCAGGTTTCTGCCCATGTTAGGACAGAATCATCCGTATCCTTAGTATTTATCTGTAAAGCAGTATGAAAACCTATGTCATTCATGGTTTTGAATTTTTAAGATCATGTTTAAACCGCTCCACCGTCCGGCGGGAAACCCCAAAAAAATCCCCTAATTCTTCATAAGTGATTTCAGGAAGTATTCCGGGAAAAAGGTGCATCAATTCATGATACCCTTTCTTAAGACCTTTGCGACTCAGCTCCAATACCGCGACATTCCGTTCATTAATACGCAAACTGAGCTTATGGGCTAGTGCCAAAAACTTAGGATGCTTACCCAAGATATCCTGCTCTGAGGGCAGGCTGAACTCATAAAAAATTACATCGGAGATGCATTTTAACAGGGTATCACTTGGAAAGCCGGTTCGGTAAGAACGCTCATCAAACACCGTGTCAGTCCGCTGGTAAATCACAGATAAAGCATGACGCTTCTTATAATATCTGTAAGAACCAATAAACCCTTCACATAGATACCTACTTACCTTATCCGATTGACCCGCCTTCTTAAGTATTTGTCCCCTTCTGCTACGCTTTAGCTCCAATTCCGAAAAGACAATTTCGAAGTCTTCCTCGCTCAATTCCATTAGTTGACTTACATCATCAATCAACAGTTGCCTATACTTGGTTTCCATAAAATACTCGCTTAAACAATACAACAAACTCAGGCAGGTAAAAAAAGTAAGCGACAATTCCACTACACATTTTAACCAAATCCCGACTATTAATCTAATTATCAAATCATTCCAAACCAAATAACAGACTAGTTGATAAGGGTTTGCCCCCTAAAAAACCGACAAATGTCGGAGATTTCAGCCCCATATCACATTTCCGACATTTGTCGGGGGCGTATGTAAATCCGATTACATAATTTTATTACAGAATCAAAAAAGCAAAGAGATTCATCATAAACAGGTTAAAAATGGAAGCACTTGTTACAGAAAATCGACGCAATTGGGATAACCGAACCACAGTCTTTAACCGACTGTGCAGCTTGATTTTAATTGCTGTATTCATCTACACAGGCCTGGACAAACTGCTCCGCTGGGAAGCCAGCAGAAATGCCTTCCGTAACCAAACCTTTCCAGGGGAACTAGCCGAAGCGCTAGCTTATGCAGTACCAATCACTGAGTTGCTGATCACCGGGCTCCTGCTCTTTTCAGTCAGCAGATGGTGGGGATACCTCTCAAGTATCCTCCTGCTCACCGTCTTCACCACCTATGTGGGACTGATCTGGGTAGGAGCTTTCCCCAGGGTCCCCTGCAACTGCGCAGGAATTATTGACAGTCTGGGTTGGGCTGAACATTTCATACTGAATTTATTTCTAATCGGGCTGGCAGTAGTTGGACTCTATATGTTCCAAAGCAAAAAGCCCAAGGCTAGTGCCTCAGGCTTTTAACAGGTTGTTAAGCTTTAATTAGTCCGGAATTAACTGCTTCCAGAACCCAAAATTAAACTCTTATTCGGAATAGTACCTATTAATCTAAATTCATAAAAAAATTAAGGGTGACGGAGGTCAATCCGCCACCCTACAGCCCACAAAGGAAAGGCCTGGGCTGCAAAAAATATCAAAAGCAATTTATTCCAATTCAGGATCAAATTATTTCAAATAACTAATACAGCACCGCTCCTTTCTAAGGGTTGGGAGTAGAAAGGCCAACCAACACTCGGCGGTGCAGGGATCCGAACCGATTCCCAAAACCGGGGCAACCCGGACGGTTCACCCGCTGATATGGAGTCCTTGGGCGGATTCCTCACGAAGGATGAAGTCCTCGGAAGGGGCTCCGCATCAGCGGAACCAAGTAAAATCTATGTTCAACCGGGAGGCAACTCCCAAAAACGACAAGATTATGAAATCAATATCAAAAATGCTCCCAGCACTGGGATTAGTGTTCGGAGCAACCTTGGCCATGGCCATGAATGTACCGCCTATGGTGACTGAAAAAACTGCAACCAAAGTATGGACCCCAGATTCTCATCCCGACTATGCGATGACCAACGGCTATCGTGAGATTACCGATGAGGAGATCCTTGTGGATTATAGATGTGATGCAAGTTCTCAGGAATGTGAAGTGGAGTTTGTCAATGACAATCCATTTGGCACCATAGAGAATCTGGAAGAAGGCACTTATGTAGCCTTATGATAAAAGGTTAATTCCCAGGGAGATCCTTCCCTGGGAATTTTTTCACCTTTCATTCTGCCTGATACCGGATAATATAATCTCATCATCAGGTATAGGATAGGTATATTTCAAAGAATTAGGCTCTAGGATATAGGACTGTCCATTCAAAGATTTTTCCAAGGTTACTTTATAATCAGCTTCCTGATTAATCCTCCTCAGATCAGTCCAACGGAGCCCCCTACCGATCAACTCCCTTCTCCTTTCATCCAGAATAAACTGAATCAATTCTTTCCCTTCGAAATCCACCGCTGGAATTTCATCACCAGCAATCCTCCTGGAAAAGAACTCCTCCAACACCGCTATGGAACCGGCCTCATCCCCAGTTCTAGCCAATCCTTCTGCCAGATTCAACTCCAATTCTCCCACACTGAGACCTCCAAACATGCCAGTGGTACCGGACAGCCTTCCTGTATAGGAGAGCCTATTTGGACCTACTGAGTCAAAATAAACCGGAAGACGAAGGTCATTCTCTTGATAAGATGCCGCCAATACGGTATCCACATATACTTGGGAGGAATAATTAAAGGCTATAGTCAACAAAGCGGAATAATACATGACCTCCTTTCCCATCCGCTCAAAGGGAAAGCGGGCATTCTCATCCGCTTCCCTAAAATCAAGCCGATCAGGATATAGCTCCAATGCTTCTCTTGCCGTAGCTGCAGCCGCCTGATAGTCAAATATGGTCAAGTGCAGACGGGACAGCATTCCCAGCGCAGAAACTTTACTTGGTCTGGTTTTGGGAAGCTGAAAATCCGGTAAAAGAGTCACCGCTTCATTCAGATCATCCAGTACTTTCCGGTAACATTCCTCCAGATTGGATCGAAATGCCACTTCATTGACATCAGGGCTATCCTTCAGCACAATCCCCAGCAACTGATCATTTCCACCAGCCATCTGGTAAGGCGGGGCAAAGTACTGAAGCAACTGATAATAGGCATAAGCACGGTGAAACAAGGCCTCGCCCCTGAGTTTAGCGGATTCCTCCCCTTCATTTTCACCCAAATCAGCCAATGCATCCAGTGCCACATTGGCATAGAACACCTGCTCATAGGGAGAAATCCAATCGCCTACATAGTCTCCCTGAAAAGGATCGTCCATCCAGAAATAAGAACCTATCTGGTAAACAGATAAATCTGCCACGCCATCATCAGCCAGGTAATAGTTATCTGCTGCCAACACCCCCAGCACAGGCTGCTCGTTAAAAACACTTGAATTATCAAGAAGACTCCGCACATCAGCCAGGGTATTCACCACTACCAGATTCTGGTTGGGCTTCTCGTCCAGATATCCCTCACAGCCCCATAAAAGCAGGCTGAACCCGAGGATTGTTAATTTTATGTTTATTCTGTTCATAGTATTTTAGTCTAAGTTAAAAGGTGCCGTGGAGCCAGTTGGCTCCACAGCTAAGCCGGAATTTTAGATTTTGGAGGTAATCACTCCTCCCCTTTATGAAGAAAGTCTCCGGCTACCTTTAGTTGTTGTTAAAAATCAAGTTGGATACCAAAGGCTATACTTTTTCTGGGAATTTGCCTTCCAAAATCCGGGTCCCAGTCTGTATCGGTAGCTTTCCAGATCATCCCCAGATTATTGGCATAAAGAAAGAGTTCTGCCCGCTCCATTTTGGAGAAAAGCCCGGTTCCCTGTTTGGGAATGCTATAGCCTAAGCGGACATCCTGAAGCCGTATATGATCGCCTTTCTCAACTAGGACACTGCTGTTGCGATAGAAGGTATCTCTTAGGTTATCTATGGAAGCAGGCTGGGAAGGGATCTGGGTTACCAGCTCGTCGCCCGGATTCTGCCATCTCAACTCATAATCCGAGTGTCCACCTCTTCCCATCTGGATACTGCTGTATTGTACAGAAGTCCTTCTGAAATAATACCCAAATCGGTAGCTGATATTGGCAGAAAGGCTAACCCCTTTATAGCTGAAGGTATTCCGCAAGGATCCAAACGTTGTGGGTCTGGCTGGACCGTGAAAGACTATACTTTCCAGGCTTGCTTCATTGACCAGGGTACGGTAATCCTCGGAAGGCTCTCCATCCAGCAGCCCACGAGGAGCTCCAGTATCCGGATTTAAACCTGCCCATGGCAGACTATAGAAAGAAAACAGCGGTCTTCCTTCCACCGGATAATTCACTCCCCCACCCCCTCCACTTGCTCCTCTGTCGAGAATACTTGCTACCGGGGATTCTATCTCATAATCAGTCACTCTTTCCTTAAGGCCAGACAGCAAAAAGGCAGTATTCCATTTCAATCCTCCTGTCAGGTTTCTGGTATTCAGCTGCAGGTCATAGCCTGTTGTCCGCATGGAGGCATTATTACCGGTGAAGGTCAATATACCCGCACTCGGGGGATAGGGAGACTGTCCGATCAGATCCAGCCCGTCTTTCAGGTAAAATTCCAAGGTCCCGGAGATCCTGCCGTTTTTACTTTCCATATCCAGCCCTACATTGGTGATCTTGATCCGTTCCCATCGAAGGTTTCGGTTAGGGGGATTAACAATCTGCGCATAAGGCAAATTGGTCAATGTATTTCTGGTCGCTATTCTTGCAGTGGTAAAGGCAGAAAGGCTTCGGTCCACATTGCCGTTAAAACCATAGGAAACCCTGAGTTTTAGATAGGGCATGCCCTCCCAGTGGTAAAAGTCTTCCTCACTGAGCGTCCAGCCCAGGCCGGCCGACCAAAGCGGTACTGCCCGTTGGTTTGCTTCTACCCCAAATAGATTGGAAGCATCCTTCCTGGCGCTCAGGGTGAGTAGATAGCGATTTGAATAGCTAAGCGAGGCATTCGCAAACAGGGAATAAAAGCGGTCTGCCCCAGCCCCTACACCATCCGCATGGGTAACCGGAGACATGATCAATGGAAAATTATACTGGGGAAAAACAGATAGGTAATCCACTTTCTGGGTACTGCCCGTTTCAGCATTGTACCCGTACAGTCTTTGACTGGATGTTTCAAAATCCAGCATTTTCAATTCTGCCCCAGCCAGTGAGTTAAATTCCCATTTATTACCCCAATCACCTGCATATTCCACCATTGCCCTTGCTGAATGGCTGTTGGATAACCTGCTGGAGTGCTGTAAAATCCCGCCGTAGGGAATATTCCGGATCAGGTTTCCATTCTCATCGAATTCGCTGAATAGGTTGATCTCCTCCCTGGCGTAATAGCTATCCTGGTCATACAGAGTTTCGCTACGAGAGTTCATCTGCCAGTACTGATAGAGTATCTTGGCCTTCAGCCCTTTGAGCAAGGCATAATCCATTCCCAGATTCAATCTCCAGTCATCCAGGTAATCCTTGGTAGGACTGAGCCCTATTTCATCCAGGGGAACGTAATCCCAGTCAAGCAGGCCCGCTGCTTCTGCCTCCTGCTTAAAACTGTTGATAAATCTATTGGTTACAGCCAGTGGATTGCCATTTTCATCTGCCAGCCGGGCATAGGGATACATGGTCTGGGCCGAGGTAAAACTCAGATCACCCGGACCTGCATTCTGATCCACTTCCCTGCTTTTGGCCCCATAAAAACCTACCTGTACGCCCAGCTTATCGTTAACCAAACGGAAATCATTTTTCACATTCAAAGTAAACCTGTTGTTGGAATTGCCTACCTCAGAGAGTCGCTGGTCATCATAGCCCAAGGATATCATGTAGCTGTGGGATGCAGATCCACCAGACAAGCCAATATTATATTGCTGGTTCAGCTGAGGACGGTAGAGGTACTGCTGAATATCCTCCCGAAGGTCATAACTCCGATAAGCGGCAATTCGTCGGTCAGCTTCCTCAGCAGTGATCAGCCCTTCCCTCTCCTGATAGAGTGTCTCCACTACCGGGGTGACCGCAGGACGTGTAGGATTGGAAAAGGTACTGTTGTAATACCCTGACTCAAAAAGCTGTTCTTCTATCGTTATAAATTCATTGATTCCCATGACCGGGGAAAGGAAGGGATCGGGCTTCTGGATCCAGTTGGAATTGGCAGTCAGGCTCACCTTCATCTCCTGATTCCGCTTACCTAACTTGGTGGTGATCACAATCACCCCATTCCCTGCCCGGGCTCCCCAGATAGAAGCGGCAGCAGCATCCCGTAATACGGTGATGCTCTCCACATCGTTGGGGTTAATATCATCCAGGCTTCCATCATAGGGGAAATTATCAATGACAATCAAAGGCTGGGAGAACACCCCCAGTGTACTTCTTCCACGGATGGAGATGGGGTCTCGGGTCTGGTCCCCTGCCCTGTTGAAGATCAGTCCGGAGGTCACATCTTCCAGCCTGTCCACCAGGTTTGTACTGACCCTTCGGTCGATCAGCTCCTCATCCAACGTCACAAAGGATCCAGAAGCACGGTCTTTTGGGATTTCCTGATATCCTGTGGATACCACTTCCACTTCATCCAATCCCATCTCCATGGGTTCCAACTCCAGCAGAAGCTCTTCTCCCACCGGCACAGTTACCTTGCTGGTCAGGGTTTTATACCCCATAAAACTAATCCTGAGCTCATAGGATCCAGCCTCTAGCTCCATCCTGAATTCCCCCTCTTCATCGGCCACAGTGGAGCCTACATCCGGAGTAATCAAAACCAATGCGCCGGCCATGGGAATGCCACTGTCCTTTTCCAATACCGTTCCCTGTAAGAACTCCTGCGCCTGCAAGGTCTGAAAAACAAAGACCATCAGACCAATCAATAGATATCGAAGAGTTCTCATAAGGCAAGTAGTTTAGGTTCGCCAATTTTCCTCAACACCAGCACATTGATTTCTTCCTCTCGCAAAATCAAGTCTAGGCCTTTTTCCTTCAATGCTCCCCTCATGCTTTCCACATCACTCAGATTTGCCTGCAGACTCAGGTCTATGGGATAATCCAAACCAGTCATATTGATTACCGGATAAGGACTGTTCCGCATAAAGACCACATTGAGATGATGAACCAACCCCTGAATAATCAGGTTGGTCATCTCCAGGCCTCCATCGATGCTGTATGAGCTCTCCGCTGAAGTAGAAGGTGGATAGTTTCTTCCCTCCTGCTGCACCAGCGCATACACCATTCGCTTCTTTTTCTCTACACTGGCTTCTATATGTGGAAAGAAGCGTTTCAGATCAGATTTCATCAATTCATAGGGGTTCGTATGGGCAGGGGCAATCAGCTCATAGCCAAACACATGGTTGCCTTCAGCCATCCATTCCAGATAGTCATTGCCAACTTTATCAGAAGTAAGTTCTTCTTCGTCAAAACCTATGGCTTCAAAGCGATTCCTCCCATAATAATCCACCATACTCCTTCCTGAATAAGCCAGTTGATAAGGGTTATACAAGGGTTTATTCGTAATCCTGATGTGGGACATCCCCTCAAACTTTTGGTAGACTCCTCCACTGAGTTCAGGAATGTATCCTGTCATCGCAGACTGGTACCAGATGTTCTTATTGCCTACCTCAGCAGCACCTGAGATCAGCCGCTCCCCTTTCGGAAGCCGAACACGGGTATCTTTCTTGGTTCTAAAGGAGGATTCACCGGTACTCAGGAGTACATCCAGATTGGCAGTGGTGATATCCTCTATCCCCGTGATGGCAACCACCTCTCCTTTAGGATCCAGCACCACTACATGTGGAATCACCGAATGGGGAAAATAGGCACTCAACTTCCAGGCATCCACCACCAAGGGCAGTTCCATGGCATCCAGACGTTCAATCCCAGAAATGGTCTCCTGAATTCTGTCTTCCGGAAAAACCGTAATCGGAAGAACCGCCAGCTGATCCCCATACTTCTTTTGGATTTTATCCATCTCTGGTAGCGATGCGATACTTGCCGTACAGGTGGGTGCCCAGAATTCCAGGATCACATACCTGCCCCGATAATCATCCAGCCGTAGCTTATCCGAATCAAACTGCAATACCTCTGAGAACTCAATCCCAGCAGGAATCCGGTCGCCGATGGACAAAGTATCGGAGCGGGTGCCCCCGCCCCGATGGGTGTCCCGCAATTCATGCGGGACTATGGGGCTAGACCTATGAGGTAAATCCGCCCCGGGTGAATCAGCAACTTGTGCTGGGAGTGTGCTTCCGTATAGACATAGCGATGCCAGGAAGCATGTGAATAGATGTTTTTTCATGCTTTTGATGTTTGTAATGCTGGGTGTCGGGTGTCGGGTGTCCGATGTTTGTCACGCTGAGCGAAGTCGAAGCGTATTAGCACCTGTCCGCAATGAGACCAGTAGAAAATCAGGAAGCTTAAAGTAGAATCACGACGCTAGGTTCTTGCCTCCTACCTTCGGAAGACAAGCTTAACTTTTGATTCTAGCTTCTTGCTACTTGATACCTGCTACTTGCTACTTATCACAAGACATAGTTTTTCCACCTTAGCCTACTTGGCCAACCACTTGTGGTGAGCCTGTCGAACCAGCAATAAATAAATACTAAGAAATGTGTCAGCTCTACCGGCTACTGTGAGCTTGCTGACGTGAGTGTGTGGTAACCGATCTGCTCAGGGATGTGCACCTCCCCTTAATCGGCGATAAAAGTCGAATCCTTCAAATCGGATTCTTGGGCTTCAGGGGATACAGGCGATCTACCGCGATAATGCCCTGCTCCTCTGGTAATGAATAACAGGCAATAGGTAATGAGCAATGTGACCCAATGTAAAAAAGCGCAGACAGATCCTTCTTCCGGAATACTGATCCCGGGAAGCAACTTAATCCAGAAAAAATCACCATCTGTTCCATGATACTTGGGTTATAACGATAGTCCAAGTTGAGAACAAGCCAAAAAAGAGGCGTGGACTCAAACAAGCTGTCTTAGAGGTACTGGTATACCTGAGGAACAAGCAAGTAAGTAGCCCACGCCAAAGGCGTGAGCATCCTCACTTATTTATCCCGTTCCTCAATTGAAATTACCAGTTTCCTAAGACGAGACTCACAAGTGCAAATGCGTTCAATATGAAAGTTTGCAGATTAGATTTCTCTAATCGCATCTAAGTTAATAATAACTTATAAAAGGACAAATATGTCCTAATAAAAATTTACTTAATTCATGACTATTGTTATGTGGGAAGAAAGCCAAATTACAAAAACCAAGCATTTATTGATAAGGTCAGCTCCAAGATTTTGGAACTTGCTGATGAACAAGATATAACGCAGGAAGAAATTGCAGAATTATTCCAAGCTGACGACAATAGGCAAATTGGAAGAGTCTTGAGAGGAGAAACAAATTTTGGGATTAGTGAACTGGAAAGATTTGCTAAAATTTTAAAAGTTCACCCAAAAGTATTTCTGGATTTCAATTGGGAATAATTGTATTCAATTCAAAAAAATTTAAACTCAGCTTTAGACTCAAGCTTATGCACCAGCTTCCCGTAGCACCAAAAGATAAAATCAAGCTTCTTAAGCTCCGATAACTCATTACCTAGAAAGGATTTATCAAAGTCAGAGAATATAGACCCAAAGGACTTACTATCTATAATATAAGCGTAGGTTTCTCTAATCACTTCATGTCTTGCTGAATAAACTTTTAATTTCTTTTCAAAATCTCCGCTAGGACTATTAGATGATCCAATAATGGCCTTTGAAACTTTAGAATCATAGATTGGATAACTAGGATCAATTAGATTGATCATCTTAGTAGTAAAAGAGAACTGAAAGCTATTCTTTTTCTTCAGCGTTAGAATTTCACTTAACGCTTTTAGAATAGAAACTGGATCAATAGATTTAAGAAATCTGTTTTGCTGCATGAGGTCGAAGTATTTCACCTTAAACTCTGCTGAAAGCCCTGCATTGTCCAACCTATAAAATGATCTGAAAATAAATTGGAAAAGATAGTTTTTGGTAACATCTCCGACTCTGCCTGATCTTTGGTATCTGCCCCATAGATAAGTTTCAGGTCAGCGGCAAACTCCTTCTGCTCCTTACTGGCCACATACTTCAGACTGTTGCGGATCTGGTGGATGATACAGAGCTGTACCTCAGCCTTAGGGAAAATAGACTGGATTGCCTCAGGGAAGCCCGTCAGGTTATCTGTACAGGCGATTAGGATATCCTTTACCCCACGGTGCTGCAGATCACTTAGCACTTGTAACCAGAAGTTGGCACCTTCACTTTCAGACAGGTACATCCCCA
Organism: Algoriphagus locisalis; assembly: GCF_900116615.1. Lineage (GTDB taxonomy): Bacteria > Bacteroidota > Bacteroidia > Cytophagales > Cyclobacteriaceae > Algoriphagus > Algoriphagus locisalis. Next base: position 89,764 of record NZ_FPBF01000010.1, on the reverse strand, counting down.
ACAGCTCTTTCTTTCCTTTCTTGTTGATACCCAAAACATTGTACAGGGCCTTATGCTTCACCTTACCATCTTCCCGAACCTTGAAGTGCATGGCATCCAGCCATACGATACAGTAAATATCCTCCAACGGGCGGTTCTGCCATTCTTTTACCTTGGGAATGATCCGGTCGGTAATATCAATGATAACCTCCGTGGATACCTCAGCATCATACATCTCCTTGATATGGGCGGATATATCACGCATGCTGCTACCCATGCCATAGAGGGCTATAATCTGATCTTCAAGGCTGTCTGCCAATATCCGTTGCCTCTTCTCTATGATCTTTGGCTCAAAGCTACTATCACGGTCTTGAGGTGTTTCCAGCTTCACTTCACCAAGGCCACTCTTGACTGTCTTCTTGCCTGTGCCGTTTCGCTTGTTTCCCGACGACCAACCGTTTTCTTCATCCCGGAGATGATCTTACATCTCTGCCTGCAGGGATTCTTCCAGAAAATCCTTCAGTAGAGGTGCTAAGGCACCATCCTTTCCGAATAGGTTGTCACCTGATAAAAACTGTTTTAATACTTTTTTCTTGAATGCTGATTCTTCTTCTTTCATACTGCTCTATCTTATAAACTTTAACTAAATTTTAATGCTTTAGACAGAGTTTATCTTACACCCTCTTTATTTTTATTTAATACGTGAAGTTTACATTAACAAAATCAACCATATACTTCGATTAGAGAATCACACTTTTTAGCAGCATTCAAGAATGGTATTTTTAAATAGTTCTCATCTAAATCTGGATCTGGTTTAAATTCGTCAATGTAATGATCTAAAGTCTGGATATAATTCCATGAGGAATTTTTGTCTTTTTCAGACCTAAAATGCCTACTCATTTTCCTAAGCAAACGAAAACTAAATTGACCTGTTGTTTCTGAAAAGCGAGCCCTTATGCGGAACAAATCATTCCAGGTTTCAACTTGTTCCTGTTCAACTGAGGTAATGGTGATTTCAATGTCTTTAATTTTGGGTGGTACAGTATCAATCTCGTCTATATCATTTACAACCGAATCATATAGTGAATTAACAAATTCGCTTGAAAGTGTAGTCGAAATTTCAAGATTGATAGGTTGTGTACGAAATGGATAAAACGCTTTTCTTCCTCCCTCAATCGGGTCTTTGTCTTTCTTTTGGTCCGAATTGCATTTGTAACAAAGAGGAACAAGATTCTTAAAGTTAATGCTTGCAAAGGGATATTTCGATTTGGGCAGATAATGGTCATAGGCTTCTCTTCGTTCAAGTTGCCCAGTATCAAATTTCATAAAACCACAACAGGTACAATTATGAAAACGATTGGCTTTGTATAGAGCTTCGTAATACTCAAGTTTATCACCATCAACTTTAGCCCTTTCCAAAAGTTCTTCATAGAATTTGACAAATAAGGGCTTCATCTTATCTTCTACCACTGCTGGAAGATTGTCCAGGTAAACCGGAGGTTTACCATTGCACAATTCCTCGATGTCATTATTTTGATGAAAGGCTTGCTTAATTTTCAGTAACTCAACCGGACTTAAACCTTCGCACCGCTCGTAAATTGAGAGTATTTCATCTTTTAACCAGCCGTAGGCATTCACAATGGTTTCATGTTCCATCTTTAACTTGCTAAGACAGTCATTTTCATCTGCTTCACACCATAGGTCACAAACAATGTGTTCTGCCAGTTTTTGTAGGCCGAAAATGGGATCGTTTGCTTTTGGGGTGATAGTTCGAAGCATTATTGCAGGTTAAGTTGGTTGAGGCTGGCAAGTAGCAGATCTTTTTCAATGGATTCGCCCATATCGCTAACCTGTTCTTTGATGGCATCTACATCGGCTTTTGTTTTTACTTGTTTAAGGTCGTACTGCAACTTTGTTCGAGCAAGGTTTCCAATAGATTGACGTTTTCCAAAAAGCACTTCTAAAATGATGTCAACCGAAGCTCCAAATGATTTAAAATTCAATTCTCGGGCACTAATCCCTTCCACTTCTTTTTGGTTTTCCTTTTTACGTCTGAAGTAAATCACTTTGTCGGGTAGGCAATCAGAAATGATAAAGGGTGAATGTGAAGTAATGAGAATATCCCGCCCTATGTCATTGCTTCCCGTGACTTCCAAGCTCTTTTTTAGTGTGCTAATGAATTTTGACCGCCAATCAGGATTAAAGTGTGTCTCAGGCTCATCAAGCAAAAGAAGTGCACTTTTGCTTTTGAGCATGAGGCAAATGCCTAATGAATGCAGAAATTGCTGTTCTCCGTCTGATAGTTGTTTGAGTAGTAACTCTTTAATCTCACCTGTTCCCTTCATTCGTTTTTGGATGTAGTAATCCAGAAAATAAAAGGTTTTGTCTAATGGGCCCGGCATATTAATTTTTCCGTGTGTATAGTAACCTTGAGATCCATATACTTCGGACTTAGCACCATAATCTGCGGTTCGGTAGTTAAGAGTGTACAGTACTTGAAATGCTTGAAAAAGCTCATATATTCCACCTTTGAAGTTCTTGCGAAAGGCTTCTTTGGTATCATCGTTAACCCAAAAATCCAGTAAAAGCTTTTTGCCGTTATCAAATCTTACCGTTCCACAATTTTTGAATTTCTGAAGGGTTTTTTCAAACTGTTTAAGTATAGGCTGTTTTTCGAGTTGATGTCCAATATTGAGGTTCATTCGAAACCGCTTGATATCTAAAATATCCAGGTATTTATCGAGTGGCTTCAATACGGATTCTTTATCCTGAAACATATAATTAGAAAGTAACACAGCCTGACTCATTTCATAGTCGATGTATACCATGTTGCTTTCCGGCTTTTCATAGTCAATATTGCCTGCAATGGCTTCTTTGTATTCATCGAAATGTACCAGCCGGGTTTTCAGGAATGGAATGCTGAGTATCTCATTTTCCCCTGATGAATAAGCAATGATAAGGTCAGGAAGGTAATTTTTGCCTGGAGCAGGAATAGTAGCTTTTTCTTTAGAAACAATTTCAACATCGCGCATTTTTTCACCTTCAAATGGATAAGGCTGCCATTTCATTTCAGGTGATTCGTCCTTTTTCTTAGTCACCATAACCAATACCATGTTTTCGATTTGATACTCGCCTTTTTCAGTCTTTGGTTTAATGTAATAGGCTAACTCATAAGCATCTGGTTTTCCCTCTTGTGATTTGAAACGCTCCTTGAAGTTTTCGGGCTGGTTGACATTAGCACAACTTTCAAGATGATAGAAAATTCCTGAAAGTGCTTCCAGTACATTTGATTTACCGCTGCCATTAAGACCTGCGAAGCAGAAAGGATGAAATTGCTGCCAATCCTCATTTGTATCACGCCCTTCTTTAAAAGGATCGCGAAAGTGTAGCTCAAAACCTTCCTGAAGGCTGCTGAACTCGCTACTGATCTTTATCCTGAGTAGCTTCATCGCTTTTACGGTATTTATATTCTTTATTGGTTTCGAGAATTATTTTGTCTCCTTCTAATCGCTGCACAATGCCTTTTAAATACTTTGAATCCTCATTGTTTTTCAGTATGGTTCGGTCAAGGATTTTGTGCAAACGTTCTATGTCTAAATTGTATTCTTCTTCAGTCTCATAATCCGAAGTGTTTATGGTATTAAGGAAGAGTTCGAGTTGAATTTCGTCATTCATGAGCCTATCTATGTCATCTGACTCAGCTTCTTTTACTTTTCCAAAAGTTTTATACAAAAAGGCTTCGAAGAATTCTTCAAGCAATTCAAGAGATTTTCTTAATTGCTTCTTCTGGTTATTTATCTCAATATGTAAAGCATCATATTTATTTTGAAGCTCCATTGGAGGGATTAGAATTTTTTGGCTTTTTAAGAGAGGAGGACTAAAATTCACAAGACTTCCTGAAGATTTACCTTTGCTAAAAAGTATCTTCTTGCCAAATTTTGAATTTAAATACCCTGAAAAATAATAAGGAGTCATTCGATTATCTTTCAGAACTATTTTAACTAAATATCCTGCAAAAGTATAGCCTTCACCTCGATCCCATACAGCTGTCTTTCCTACCAATTCTTTGCTATTAGTCCTGTTAAACAGAACATCACCGTTTTGTAAGGATAGTCTTTGGCTTTCGCTCTCATAAAATTCAACCCATTTTAAGTTATCAAGCTTAATTTCTCCCCGATATGTTATATTATTCATTCTTAAAACTGGAATACCTGCGCCATTGGTATTTGCCTTTTTAGAAGTTCCATAAACTGAACTCTCAATTACTTCATCGATGGTTCCCCAAGAATTAGAATCTTCCAAAAATTGCCGATTCTCTAAAAACATCTTTAAAAAGCTATTCGACAAATAATCATGTAATAGGTCTAATGTCTCTATTCGAACACTGATTAATTTTTGAATAAGATTAAGCCCTTTAGCTATCCTTATTTGTTTCCCACTATCTGGAAGTTCGAACTCATATTCTTCTATCTGCCCTTTCTTCAGGTGTTTTAACCCTAACCCTCTTGTCTTTTGTAATAATTCCTTTAATGCTTGGTTTGCAACATGTTGAAAATAGGAATGGTCTACCTCTTCTGTTTTGAAGACCACTTTAAAAATGTGCTGATTCAAAAGAGCATCTTTATCAGACCATTTAAATGCCCCAAAAGAAGAAAGTGAGCCTGCCCACGAAATGAGAATATCTCCATTCCTAACAATATATTTTTCATCAACCTCCCTCGTGGTGTAATTAAACTCGGCATCAGGGTTATTCAGGTTTTGTATTCTTATGATCTTCCTACCATCTTGCCCCCAATCTTCTGGTTTGAATGGGTGTCCATTTATGAGATCTACAAGGTCTTTTATTTTAACTCGTTTAGAACTCATATGCTCTAATTTCTTCTAACCCTTTTAGAATTTCCGTTTCAAGCGAATTCAACTGCTCAAGTATCTCTTTTGGTTCACGATAACCATTCGGCTCATAAATAAAATCTTGATAGAGATTGAAATTTAACTCAAAACCATTTTGTGCAATTTCTTCATATGGTATGGCAAAATGTTGAAGTTTTCTATCACTTTGATCTTCATCATCCCTGTCTTTCCAACCTTTGATAGCTTCGGGAAGCGGTTGGTCTTTCAACCTTCTTCGGTTAGCATCTAAAGAATAACCATCAGATTTCATGTTGTAAAACCAGACTTTTGTTTCTTGGGGCTGGTTATTCCTCCATTGCCCCTTTTTAAAGAGTAAAATAGACGTCTTTACCCCTGTATACGGCATAAATACACCTTCTGGAAGAGAAACTACTCCTTCGAGATCGCAATCTGTCATAAGAACCTGTCGGACAGTTTTATGAGCAGACCCCGAGTTGTATAGTAATCCCTCTGGTACAATAACAGCAGCTTTACCACCTTCTTCTAACATAAAGATTATACGTTCTAGAAATAACAGTTCAGATTGCACAGTTTGGCTAACCCTTTCCTCATCCTTATATTTTGGTTGGTAAGCGCGATTTAAATTCTCACTGATAGTAAGGCTGTTTATCTTTCCCGTAAAAGGTGGGTTAGCCAAAATGTAGCGGTATTTCTCTGCGCTGATCTCTAGCCTTTTTTCGTCATCAATTTCTAAAACCGGTTCATTCTCATTTTCCTTTTTCCAAATTTCCACATAGCGGTCAACTTCATACTGCTCATACCGATCAGAAAGAGTATCAAGATGGGTTATGTCAGGGCGTGTAATTCCATGCATCATTAAATTCATAGTAGCAATGCGAACCATAGTTTGGTCGATGTCAAAACCGTAAAATGTATTTTGTTTGAGTTTGTTTTTTTGTTCCTCAGTAAGCAAATCGCCATCTATGCCTTTGGGCAGTCCATTTACATCTTCTTCTTTCTGAGAAGAATATTTGGTGATAATGTATTGATAAGCCCCAACGAGGAAGCCACCCGAACCACAAGCAAGATCACAGATTTTTCCATCCAAATCGGGGTCTAGCATTTCGGCCATCATTTGGATAATATGTCGTGGAGTACGAAACTGTCCATTTTTACCTGCTTCACTTGTTTGCTTTAGCAAGTGCTCGTACACATCACCCTGAATGTCTTGAAAATGCTGATTGTCCTCTGCTTCCTGCCGCTCTATTTCGGTATAAATATCATCAATGGACTTTATGGCATCTTCCAGCAGTGTAGGATCATTGATGCGGAAAGAGGCATCTTCCATAGCATCGGCAAAAGGATCACCCTCTCGGGCAAGTTGAGTTTTGATGTACGGAAAAACCTTACCCTTAATGTGCGGAATTAAATCATTGCCTTTTATTTTATGGTAATGGCTCCATTTGTATTCCTGTGGAGTATCAGCATGAAAATTCTCAAGCCGTTTCATGAACAGGAGATAGGAAATTTGTTCAATGGCACTAATAGGATTGGAAAACCCACCGGACCAAAGCCTACTCCAAAGACTTTGAACCTTGTTTCTGATTTCTGTGGTTAACATTGATTTTGAAAAACTTGAAGACTTATATTACTAATATTTTATTTATTACCTGCCACAATCTTATCAAAAATATTCCCCGGCATTGTTGGAGATCCTTCATCTTTTAATAACCCAGTATCTGCCCTACTGAAAAGCGACTGCATAATCAAGTGACGCTCAGTAGGATCGATGGCCTGTTCTTTTTGCATGGATAAAAACACGATGGTCAGCTGCTCCCGCTCCTCCGCATCTCTTACTAAATGGAAGGCACTAAAGGTAAGCTTGGAAAAGGTTTTGATCAAAAATGCAAGGAAAGAGACAAAGGTAATGAAGATAACAGACCATTTGATAGCTGTAGCAGTGTCACTGAAAATATCCTCCAAAACTCCATTAGAAAGAAAATTAAGTAAAAGAATAAATAATCCAATTCCTACAAGTGTAAAAATGACGAGACTTATAAGCCAACGGTTACCCTCTTTTCTAAGCTTTACAGCCCTATCATTCCAGTACTTGGCTGGGGCTTCGAGTTTCAACTTTTCCCTGTAAAGCGTCTCTAAGTCTATTACCTTTTTTTTCGAAGCGGTATCAAACTCTGAGAAATTGGCAGAAGTACTTTCAAACCACTCTTCGTAAAGTCCAGATTTCTCTTCTTTGTAAGCAATTATTTCGTCTGTCGTAGCCTTTACACTTGACTCAAAACCTTTTGATAGTTCTATAAAGTCCTTTTCCGAATCAGATATATATTTGTCAATCTGATTTCTAAGACGAGTTAAAGAGGACTTCTCCCTAACTCTCCTTTTTTCAATTTCAGTTTCTCCCTTTTGAAAGTATTCATATGCTAGAATAAGCCCGTTGAGATAGTTTTTTTCACGAAGCTCATTTACAACAATTGTGTCTGAGACATAATCTAGAGCCCCTTTGTAGTTCCTTTTTTTCGATTGATATATTTCTAATAAAAAACTTGTTACAGGCGCATCGAACTCAAATATCAAGGTAGATCTGCTAGCTAACACAGAATTTCCCACATCTCTACCCCAAACATTCGAAAAACTATTTACATCAACATTCTGATAACTTTGGATAAATGAGATTATCTTCTTTTTTAAATCTAGGAAATATTTTTTTGAGGTATTCAGCTCTTCCGGAAGTTCTCCTTCAAAACTTTGAAATCCTTCAATTTGATTTAATAAATATTCATAGAATGCCGAAACACCTATAAACTTCCTATTCATACTTACCCTAGGAAGGTTAATCTGAATTACTTGATTAGCAAACAATTCACTGCTTGGCGCGTCCTTGATCTTCTGCCTAAGTTCTTTTAACTCCATGATTCAATTTCTAAAAAATCTTCTTCAGTTTTCCTTTTAAATCTATCTCATATCCAAAAGGTCTATTTTCCTCTACTGCAAGTTTAGCTATTTCCGGCCAGGAACGAGCAAGCATTTCCACCATTTGCCATACGCTAAGACCTGATTTTTTGCCTTTAGCTCTCAGAAAGAAAACCCCAAGTTTATGCTTTTCTAAAAGCTCAATTTCATGTTTTCTCCTTGATAAGTTTGTATCCCTGGTAATCACACAGGCTTTTAACCTTCCTATTTCAGGAATCCAGTCTATGTCTTTAGTCCCGTATCCGAAATGATCTGGTAAATGTTTTACTTCTAATGGGATTCCTGTTTTCAGAGATTCTGGACCCTGGATCATCTGAAATCCAGGAGCTAAATGCGGAGGGATATTTTCATCCGTGAAGATTATCATGCCGCATCCTTACAAAATGCAATGGCATCCTCCGCTTCTTTCTCCGTGATTTGATAAATATGGGCAATGTAGGGCACAGGATCGCCAGCCAGAAAATGCTCAAAAATGGTTTCGGGATAGATGTTCTTACCTTCGATAATTGGATGGCCGAACTTCCTACTTGGATCGATTACAATCGCATTCTCCTTCCCCATTGGCCATAGCTTGGATACTACGTCCTCCTCACCAAAGTCAAGCTTCTTAAAGAAAACGGAAATAATGTCCAAGTTGAATTGATCTGAGCCATTTAGAGAAATAACATCTGCTCCATTCTTCCAGTAGATGAGTTTGCCGTCAGTTTTGATTTCTTGGAGTACCTGCTTCTGTGCAAAGGGGAAATGGGTATTATAAATCTCGGCCAGCTTCTTATGAGCTTTGAGCACTTCAGCTGTCTTTACTCCCTTATCAGCCAATTGGATCATGACGTAGAGTTCCACCACTGTGTGGAAACTGACGGCTCTAGACCCATCTATCAGCCAAGAATACTGCGACTGAAACTCCTCTCCCAGTTGCCCATCCCAATACTTGGTAACATATCTATGTACCTTAGCATAAGGCAGATGCAGAATGGTCGCCGCATCGCGAAGGGTATATATCCCCTGTCCTATCTGTGGTTTATTCTCGAAAGCAATCATAGTTTAGTCTCTAAAGATACGATTTTGGAGGTTGGGTAGGTTACCGATAGTAAAAAATGGGACTGGGGTTGGCACATTATAACCACAAATCAAGATTAGGATTACGTTATATTCTCGCCATTAGGAATATTCTTTTCCCTGCAATATCCCTCCATGTCAGTATCGCTTTCAAAATAGGAATCACAATATTCATCCAACTCTTTTTCTGTTGACTTATAGTAGCGCTCTTGAGCAGTCATTAATCTATCTGTTTGCTCTATGAACTCTTCAAATTCCTTGTTGATTTTGCAGAGCTTATCCATCGTCTTAAAATCAAGATCTCTATAAGTAGCCGGAAATAGCACCTTACTCTGATAGGCATTTGCATTAAGCTCAATGACACCAATCCCGAAAGACTGATTTAGGCGCTCCATTTCATCCATCAGACTATCACTGAATTCAAATGCAACCAAATAACCATAGTTCGCCCAGCTGGAATTAGAAACAGCTTGGAAGTAGGCCTTTTTTAGCTCTGAATCTGAATTGATCTCCCGTTTGATTTCGTAGGAACTCAATTTAAATGTATCTACCCTGTTGATAGATTTTAGAAAATTCTGACTGACTTTAGTTTGGAGATTTAGGAATTTAACTCCTACCATATCCGGATGGGTCCAAATTTGATTGCTGTCGCTCCCATATTTAGACTGCTCATGAAAAATGGTTTTAGAATAGATTTGAGTATTTTTTAAATAGCTACTAAGGAGCCGATGCAAATCCCTTTCAGAGTAAGATTTCACTTTAGTGATTACAGGAGTAGAGCTGGATAATTCAGTATCACCACTCAAGATTTCTATTCCTATATCTTGTTCATTTTTCGTTAAATAATAAGAATACCGGGCACCGGGTTGTTTAATCCTTTTTACGCGAGTATCTCCATTTCTAATAAAATCCCCAAGTATAGCTGACACCGTATCGGGAGGGGTTTTGGCAGTTCCAAAATCGTAATAGTTATGATTAATAATATGGGCACAAACCTCTGAATAATTGGTTAATGCATTAATATCATTTAGGCTTTTTAGGATAGCTTCTTTAAGTGTCATTTGTTTTGTTATGTCGTTTAATCCAGTTCAAGGTTAGAATAAATGAAAACTTTACGATTTCCAAGTTATTCACTAAAATGGAAAAATTTACTTAATTAATGGCTTAATGCCTGCCAGATTGCAAAAGCCAATTAGTTCTGAAACAGATAGATTATTCGGTGTTCTGGTGTTAGGGACTCTTCCCATTATTCGCACAAAATCTTTATGCTCGATAATTGGTGGTTTTAAATCTTCATAAACTGCATTAAAGAAAGGTTTGGTAACTATGAAAGTTGGCCATTTTTCTGATTTAATTTGGTATTCATCATTCCATTTATTTACAATTCTTTCTCCCATTGCCTTCTGCTTGTCTAGAGCATATTTTTTAAATCTGGTAATATCTTTCTGTGAAGTATATGTAGAAACAGTCATTTCAAAAGGAATTGGAGGATTTCCTTCAACCATACAATTATTAGGAGTTTTGAGATCGTTATCCCTGTACCATTGATATGCATTAAAGTGAGTTTCAAATCTCTCAATAACTTTAAGAATAGCTACAAGGCTATATTTTGAAGTGGAATTACCCTCACTATCGAGAGACATATAAATGACAATGTCATTAGGCCATAATTTTGGCGCAAATGAGTTTTGACGACATAAGCCAGTTATTGAGGGATAAAGATTTTCAAAATCTGGCTCCCTTCTACAAGATCCATCTACAAAAGGATGAAATCCAAAACCCTTAATGGCATTTCTTCCAAAATCATTTTTACAAAGTGGGTGATATGAATTAAGCTTTATCTTTCCTACACATCCAAAATTTATTTTCTTCATATTATTGATTAAAAATACACCCCAATATAAATAATTCGAGCGTAATAAATATTATTGATAAGAAAACCCTTATGATAACAATAAAACTTAAATAGTATTGATATTATTTTACTTAAAATATACTTAAGAATTCACTTTATTTTTTGTATTATTCCTTATCATTGAATAACAAACCAAAATTATATTAAAAAAATAAGTTATTATTGGAATCATCGCACTACAAAATGTTAAAATCACTATAATTGCATTTTCTTTAATCATAAAAGACATTTTATCAAATAAACTATCACTATATATTAACGAATTAGATGGATTTGATTTAATGATAATTTCAACCCTCCTATTCAGGGATCTACCAAATTCATTCTGGTTTGAAGAAACCGGGAAATCTTCCCCTAACCCATAAAACATAGAATTATTGAAGGTTAACATAGGGCGTATATATTTAAAGACTGATTCAGCTCTCTTTTTAGATAATTCATAATTATAGCAATAATCACCAACGTTATCCGTATGACCAATAACTTCTACCATCATATTGTCGCTAACTGTGGGGATGATAAGCCTTAGTTTTTCCTTAACATTATCATTTAACTGAAAATTATTATGGTCAAAAAGTATATTATCTTGAAAGAACAACCGTAACTCTTTGTTTTCATAGGAAACATTTTTTTTACCCATACTATTTTCTGATTTTTCTATTAAATCCTCCATTTCCTTTTCAATATATTCGGTACGGTTTAATTGATGGGAAAACAGAAAAATCATAATTATAGACAAGAAAAAAACATTAACAAAAAATCTAGATAATATTTTATTAAACCTATATACCTTTTGCGCTGGTTTTGGTAATTCTTTAACTTTTTCATCAAAGAGATTTGGCCCTGGTAAAGCTAACATATTAAATTGTTTTTATTTAATTCATATCCTTCAAATAAAAATCTAGATAATATCATCAGATACTTACAAATAATTTTTGATACTTAGTCATTTCAAGTTCCAATGATATATATCCTACCAACTGACCAAAAACACCATTTAAACCGTTTCCATTTACAGGAAATTGTTTGATCGGATTAATTCTTTATAACTTCATTGGCTCTGATCACTATTTCAAATTGAATTGCCCGATTTCTGAGAAATTCAACATACAAAATTTGTAGGTAGGGAATATTCATCATAGTAAAGAGAAATTTTTGGTGGTCAGTGAATCTATTGTTAAATAAAGCAAATAATGAGAAACTTCAAAACACTCAATTATTAGGTGATCCTCAATCATTTGAATATTTAGTTATTTAAATCTATTCTAGCCCATCTTGATGTAGTTAACTGATCATTCTAACTGGGTATAATTTGAAATCACATCCCATATCCTGATGCCTTCCTCCTCTTTAGGGGAAGGTGATCGGCTCTACTCCAGAGGGGAGATCAATTATAAGAAGTAGGTTAGTTGTTCCCTCGGAAAGTTTAATCTCAATTACTAAGAGGCTTATTTAACATAAGGAATCAAAAGAATAAATACTACTCAAGGTGTACCTTAAATTCAGAACAAGAAAAACCTAATTCCAACCTGTGCTTTTCGAATCGTATTAAATCCTGCGAAGGCCGTGAAATTTTCCTTGAAAAGATATCCAGCATCCAAACCGGCCCCTAAAACTGTATTCTTGGAGGTAATCAAATGGTAACCTCCTCCATTAAATCTGTTATCAATGTAATTCTGAAATGAATTTTCTGAACCAGCCGATAGCTCTATATCCAATAAAAACTTTTCTTTAAATATTTTGCCATACCCGAAATCAATTGTCAGAAAGTATTCACCATTTCCATCTTGGGTTTTTCCGTAATTAGACAATTGCTCAGGAACTAATTTTCCCCGGGTATCAGCAAATTGGTAGGTCATTCCCAGTTTGAAAATGTTTTTTGTTTTATCCATATACAATAATTCCATATTCATGGATCCAGACGATGCTCCCGCTAATCCAATCCCGACTTTTTGTCCGAAGGAACTAAGAAAGACAAACATGATTGGAGCTAATATGGCAAAAAATTTATATCTCATCAGTCTATATTTTTATTTACTCAATGCCTTCACAATCCTCTCCTGATTGATTACCACATCCCGGAAGAGCACATGGGGAAATGTCATGTACTTGGAATTTTTAAATGCTTCGTAAATAGCGATCAGCGTTGATGCAGTCAGTAGCGAAAGATTCATATCCACATCCATTTCGCAGTCTGTCACAAAATCATCGCTAAACTCAGGAGCTACCAGCAAGATTTTTACTATCCTAAGGTTGTTTTTCAGCGCTATATTTTGGTAAGATTTCAGTTGCCGGGAAACGGTACTGAATTTATTATAACCACTTTCCTTGCTGGTTTTGCACTCCACAATAATTACTTCCTGATTGCCTAGATTAATCAGGATATCCATAAGGTCTTTTTGGGTATTTAGCTCCTGGCGGTACTTATCATCCACATTGAATCCCAATCCTTTAAAAATCACCTTGGTCAGTTCCTCGAACTTCACCCCCAGCTCGCTCTCCCTGATCTGAATCCCATTTTCCTTCAGCTGATTGTAGTTGCGGTAGCCTACATTTTCATAATTCTCCAAGTAGAGATTTTCCACGTCTTTGTAGTGCTCTAGAATATTCAAAATATCATCTCCGCGTAATTTGACGCCATGATCTTTCTTGAACTTGTCGAGATCGACCTTCTCGATCAGATCCAATATATCACGTGGTTTGATATTATAATCCATTAAAAACTCTGCGTCCAGTACGTATTCATCCTGAAGTTCGAAATGCTCCCTAATGCCTTTGTTCAGTGCAGGAATGGACTGATGTAGATCAGTCAAAAGCTTGTCATATCCATCCACGGATATCCCTACTTTTTCATCTTTTTCTACCGCTTCAAAGTATTGGATCAGACTATCTACCTTTTCCTGGAGGGTGCTGCCTCTGAGATTTGGGATCTGAAGTCCTTTTTCACACAATTCATTAAGCGTTTTCTTCTTATCAGTCAAAGTGGTGCCATCCTTATAAATATCATTCAGGAGTAAATCCGTAAATGAGATACCCGCATGGATAATACCTTCAATTTTCTGCGAGTAGGAAAGCTTTCTGTCAAGGTTATGGTTTTTGGCGATGGAGTTGATAATAGGTTCACGGAGGAGTTTCAGGGTGCGTCTGAAGAATTTATCCGCTACTTCTTTATTCCTGACTTTCCTTAACAATCGAACCATTTCATCTGCAACAAACAGGGTGTTTTCCTTCTTGGAATAGAAGACCACTCCGATATTTTTGAGGTTCGTAATAACTTCCTGCACATCCATCTTTTTCACCCCCAGGATGGAATAATTTATCAGTTTGATTTCCTCCTGGGACAGGCCAAGTTCCTTGGAAAGGGTAAGTATGATGGTGAGTTCGTCAGCTGTGATTTTGGCTTCCCTGTTATTGGCTACGTCATTAAAAAAAGCAGTGGACAAACAAGCCTGATAGATTCTGTAATCCCTTTTTCGCTCTGGACTCAGTTCTGACTTTTCATCTTTGAAATCCGAAGTCAACGCCTTGATTTTTGCATTCAATGTTTTGATCTCTGCCTCATAGAGCCGCGAAAACCAATCCTGTCGCATGATGCAATTCCCATCCCGGATTATGATATCGATGAGGATATCAAGCTGTGAGTTTACTTCCTGAAACTCGCATTTTACATACTCCGTAAACTCCTCAGCAGTAAGATCAAAAATCTTGGAGATATTAAGATTGTCCACTGTTTTCAGCCCTTTATTGTCGGGAGCAAGGATTTTTTCAATCTCTTTGCTTTTGTCTTTGCTTTTAGAGATGATGTTGTCTATGATTTTGATAAAGGAGTTCTTCTCGATGGAACTGAGTTTATCCAGGATCTTTTCAAGCTTCATGACTTGTTATTTTAACCGTTTTAAAAATTAGATGAGGCCAAAAAGAATGCATACTAGAGAATTAACCCTTGTGAGAATTCTGGCGAGTAATCAAGCGGTAATTTCCCGGATTTATGGCCGGTTGTTGGTAAAAGTTGGTGTTTGTCCTCAGTAAACTAAAGAATCTATGCAAGAAAAGGATTTTTGAATACAAAAAAATACCCAGTACAGGGTATTTTTCAGTTGAAACACAGAAAAAGAAGGAGATTATACGATTTTCAGTACTGGAATGAAAAATAAAATCCGAAATAGTCTATCGCATACCCTGCTCTATCGTTCTCTTTTGGGACCGAAACAGCAGATCCGACGGAAGCTGAAGACAGTGGGAAGGTGATGGTTTCCTATAGGCTTTGCTACCGAGCAGGTCGTTGTTACTTCCCGTCTTTTACAAATTCCAAAATGTCGCCCGGTTGACAGTCCAAAACATTGCAAATTGCCTCTAATGTACTAAATCGAATAGCTTTTGCCTTACCTGTTTTTAGTATCGAAAGGTTCGATAAAGTCAAACCAACTTTTTCTGAAAGTTCGTTCAATGACATTTTTCGCTTCGCCATCACAACGTCTAAATTTACTATAATTGCCATAGTCTAAACAGTTAATTCATTTTCGGTTTGCAATTCCGATCCTTTTTTAAATACAAGTGCCAACAAGTAAATGACGCCTGCAAATAATAAGATTTCACTACCACCCCACTCTATTGGAACGGTTACACCTTTCTTCAAAATCCATTTTGTATAGTTCATGGCTATTATGGCAAGAACGCCTGTTCCTAATGCGATATGGCTAATCTTTAAAAAGAGGTCAGTCAGTTTGCTGTTAAAAGGCCTAGACAAGTTGAACTTCATAAAGATTTTTATAACGTAATAGGCAATGTATGCCTTTAGTCCTGTAAGGACAATAAACAATGAAGCTGTAAAAATGTAGTGAGACTTACTATAAGAATAGAGGTCAACTAGGCTAAGTCCTAAGTATAGGTCGTTTGCACCTTCGGGATTTACAAATAGGCTCACGATGAATGAAGTCAAAAGTGCACCAGTCTTGATGCAAAGTCCGATAAATGCAATCCAAAAAAGGACATTCATTACTTTCAATACGGTTGAATTTGTTGTTGTCATTTGCTTAAAGTTAAAATTTTACTTTGCAAGTATCAACAACAATTTATTGAAAAACAATAAAAATATTATTTTTATCAACAAAAATAGTTATCCGACCTTAATTATTGGTTGACAATCAGTAGGTTATTTAGATTAAGTTTTTTAGGGAAATGTCAAAAATATAATGATCCGGCTGAAGAGTCGGTTTACAATGCCCGCTAACGTGTTATAACCGCACTTGCGGTTATTTCTTCTAAATCATTAAAGATACTATGTCATTAAACCTGTCTCTATTCTTTTATTTTGAGGGTATCCGACATTAGCCGCTTTTAAGTATTTACTATCGCTTTTCCGGTTTACTGTCTTTTGGCCTTTTTTTCTACGTGATCCAGCTTAATTCCCATGCTGCCAGAAATAGCTACTTTCGGCAGCAGATTTCTAGAGCATTTGGATACTACCTCATCCGCTACTCCCGATACGCTGCTCTATCGGGACAGGGTGTTTTTCAATTCAAAGGGTCTCAAAAAAGAGAACTCTCCTACTTACACCCGTTTTTTGCACAGGTTATCCTCTCATTGGAATTCACCCAATGATCAGCTTGTACCGTTGTATCGAAACCACATCCGGTTTTTCCTCCCTTGTGTCCTTGATGAACTTCCTTTGTCGGTGTGTGCTTTACAGCCATGTTGATTTTGTTTTAGTAGTTAATAAATGATAGCACTAAACTCATGCTTCCATGATTCTTTGTGCTCTTTGAAGCTAAAGAATGATTTTCTACAAAACCAGCACGAAAGAATTAACTCAGACAGTATATGTCACAAAATCAATTATTTACAGCACAAGCGCTTTTACTTCGACCCTACCCCTAACCAACAAATAGCTTTGTGACGAAAAATAGGTAGATAATGGATTTTCCAAAAGACACAAAAAAAGGAACCCTTTCAAGTTCCTTTATAAAATCCAATTGCATTAAATTTTTAAGCATTTGCTCCTGAGCGAAAACCCTGGATATAGTGCTTCAGCATATTTGCCTGTGTATGGGTCACTTCTGAAGGCTTTACAAGAGAAAGAAAATTATCCAATCCCATTTCTTCAATCAAATTCCCAAAGGAGGAATTCAAAAATGAAGAGGAAGGGGCACTTGCGCCACTAAATGAGAGCGAAATTTGATTCCCTCCAGCTAAAGCACTTTTCAAAACCGCATAAAGCGTATAGCCAGCAGTGTTAGTGTAAGTATCTGATACTACGTCTGTTAATTTAATTTTCATGAGGCTGCAAATTTAGAGTTAAAAATCACCAATCCAAAACATCCATTGTCTCCAGTTCTTCTAAATTGTTTACAATAATTGTAATTTCAATTACCGTTCCAATAAAATTGTTAATCGGATTTTCAAAAAAAATGTTCTTATTTCCGTTCCCAATCATTTTTACATTGTCAGAAAACAGCTTCCAGCTCCCTTGATTTACTTTGACAAATGAACAAACCGTGTCTAATCCCCTACCTGCATTATGAGGCATTGATTGTGTGGTTCTATTTAATTTCAAAGCCCATTTTACTGCATCGTATGGTGAAACTGTGTCAGCTCCTTTGTTTGAAAGGTAATTGTTTACTGTCTTCGGAATACCAAAACCTAAATCTCCGACGGCAAGTTTGATCTGCCCCTTTTGAGGATAATATTGACAAAACACAAAGCAGTCTATTGGTGAATTGGAGTGATCATAGACATTGTTAATCAATTCAGATAGTGTGATGTCTAGCATTCCCAAATCTTTTCTATCACAAAGTGTCTGGAAGTACATCTGAGTTCGCCCTATGTAATAGTTCATCGTTTCACGGTTTACTCTACGAAGCGGCATAGCACTATAACTTGCAATTTCTTTCAGTTCGGTTGGCTCATGATAATTACTGGAACAAAACTCAAACAAACCTATTGCCTCAAGATATCCTTTTACGTCCAAATTATCCACCCATAAATTAATCTCAACTTTTTGGTTCAATTGAAAGATTATAAATTCTGTGAGAATCAAAATATCCATAGGCTCCAGAAATCTATGGTACAGATGTATTGTAATTGGAGCCCCTTGGTAGCCTTCCTCAATAATCTGAAAAAGTTTATGATAGTCACTTTGGCTTTTAATAACAATATCCATGCGATGTGAGCGATTGATTTTAAGAAAAGTCTATTTTAACTATTTTGGAAAAGCAATATTAACTAAAATTAATTTAATTCTAAAACCAACGTCTGGGTACAGTCAAATGGTTATGGATACCGGATGGGATTTACTGTCTCCCCTGGTAAGAATATTCCTTCTATTTTTCATCATTCAGATCGATATAGAAGTCCCCGGTATTTGGCACCCCTCCTAACTTCCCTATTTTATACGCATTATATACACTGCTGGTATTTCTGATCACAGAAGAATCAAAATCAGCTAGTGAATAGAGCTCAGTAGCGCTATCCTCATTTTTATCGGTAAACCAGATGGTGTCATTTCTATAGATATCCCTGTTGTCCAAAATCTCCCGGTTGTGGGTAGTGGCAATCAACTGGGAATTCTTGGTATTCATCAGGAATGAGAGAATGAAATGGTTGTACAGATCAGGATGCAAGGAAGTCTCTAGTTCGTCAATCGGGAAAATAACTGACCCCTTGATCATCATAGCCAAGAGTCCTGCAAACCCAAAATACCGCTGGGTACCCTGAGATTCAGATAAAAAAGGTAAAGAATATTTAGCACCTCCTACTGTATGTTCAAACTCTAAATTAAGGGCAGTCACTTTCCCTCTGTTTATCAAATCATTTAAACTTACTTGTTTGTTTTTCAACCTTTCTTTAAACATTTCTAATAGTTCATCAGGAATATCCTCTTCTTTCTCATCAATAACAATATCAGAGATATTAAAACCAGCCCTGCGTAGGATATTTGTAATGTCGTTCTTTACTATTTTCTTTTCACTTATATTACCCATGACATAAGTATCCAACTCTGTATTAGTCAAGACCAATGACTTAAGATGTTTTTCAAACCAGTCAGCCACATTCCTCAATTCATTGATCTGAATATTCGTCTTTAGGTATCCTCCCAGAACTGTATTATTCCAAAGTGTATTAGACTCCAAAGTCTTTTTATACACTTTATCCACCGTGATCTTACTTCCGAATTTGATTTCTGTAAACTGGTTTTCAACATCCGTAGTACGTCGGAAAATATTGGCTTTGTTTGGATTGAAATAAGTCAGCTCTTCTGTTAAGACTGCTTCTTTGTTGAACTCAACAGTATAGGCATACTTTATTTCCTTTTGGATAAATTCAATGGAAAGAATTGAGGGATTATGAGGGGTGTCCTGGTCGAATAGAAAAGGAGAAAATTTAAGCTGCGCTGTTTTCTTTTCCTCCGGTTCCAAGACCAGATCTCTGAGAAAATCGAGCGCACGAAGGATGGTAGTCTTCCCTGAGGCATTGGCGCCATAAATAAGACCAAGCTTCAAAACTCGGATGCCACTCTGGGTAGTAATCACATATTGATCTTCCAAATGAGTGGAGCTATCCGCTTCAAAAGACAGGATTTGCTTTTCCTTCACCGGGCCAAAATTCTGGACACTAAAGTTGAGTATCATTTAGGTGTTTTAAGACTAATGCTATTAATTTTCTCTTAAGAGAGCATACAAAATTACAACGAAAAAAGCCAGTTACGGTTATTTTCTATCCAATTATGTAAACCGTTTACAAATTTGAGTGAAAAACATTAGAAATAATCAACCGATAGTATCCAATTGTTTCTACCGAAGTCAAGTCAGATCAACCTCCTACTATTCTTGCCAATTTGCAATTGGCTTTTCTACCTCATCCCATCCTTCTTCCCGAATCACTGCGTTATCGGGATTGAAATATCGGGACAGGCTCCCCGCAATACTGCGGGACAGGCATTGAGGAGAAAGCGCTAGCCTCTGCTCCATATGGGTGTCAAGGGTAAGAAGTAGGTTGGTCGTTCCCGAATAGGTTCGCTTCCCGAATCGCTTTGTTCTCGGGATTGAAATCTCGGGATTAAAATATGGGGATCTTCGATCTCAATAATTAAAAGCTTGAGCAAGAAAAGAGAAAAATCGGGACTTTTTATACCCTGTATCGAAGTGTTGTCTTCATTCTACCCTCCATAATAAAGCAAATTATGTCTGATAAATCTTATTGATATAGTATGCAAATACAGCTTTATTATGTTGGTTTTTTTATATTTCAATAACTTTACAGCTTTCAAAAAGGTGATGCTCGTTTCGCTGTACATAACCCATCTGATTGGTTATGAGCTTGGTATTGCCAATCATGAACTCAGGGGTATTGGTATGATGATGTCCATACACCCAACAGGCAATTTCGGATGTTTCTATAAGGTCATGCAGTTCCACTGCAAAAGCTTCATTGAGTATATCGCCTTTATAGTGCTCAGGATAGTTGAGAAAAGTAGGACAGTGATGGGTGAAAACGGCTTTTTGTCCCTTCTGATTTGTGCTTAACACATTTTGAATAAATGCCAAGCTCTCTGCATGCAACTGGTTGTATTGCTCCGCCGAAAAGCGAAAACCTTTGTGTTTAATTAAATGAAAATCATTTAGGCTGCGTTCAATCTGCCATTGGTAGGCAGGACTGATGTGACTCCAAAGGGTAGAAAAAATCAAGTTTACATTTTCATAAATAACCGAAGTATTGTTCACCAAAAACACATTGCTGCGAATAGCTTCATGCAGCACACCGCTTTTTTCAGCTAAATCATAATGGTAGTATTCATGATTACCGGGCAACCAATAAGTAGTTTTAAAATTATCTGCCACATAGCTGAAAAAATCCGAGTATTTATCAATTTCAGCAAAAGGCAAAATGTCACCAGCCAAAACCAATACATCACCCACCGGTGGCAAAGGATGTCGCTTTAAGAATTCTCTATTAAAAGGAAATTCTAGATGAAGGTCGGAGACGTATTGGAGTTTAATTGGCATTAATTTTTTTATATGTATATCCGCTTTTCTGCCAGTAAGCACGCAAAAGCAGCATAGGATATGTTAAACTTAAGAATTGAGGGTACTTCGGTCATCGGTCATCGGTCTTCCGGCCGATTGAGCAGAGAAATATTGGTTACTGGCATCATTCCGTATATTCATATTTTTTTATTAGCCCTTTCGGATTTTAAAACAATTTCATTCTTGAATCAAGCATTTTTCTAAAGATAAAGCCCTATGGGAGTTGTCATTTTATTGGGAGTTGGATGAAATTTGCCCCCCACTCGGCGTTGTCATTTAGCTTATGGCACTGGGTGGGATTTGCCTTTCCGCAGCCTGGCCTCCCGAATCGCTTTGCTCTCGGGACAGGCTCTCACTAAAACAGTCCCCCAGACTGTTTCCTCACCCTCGGTCCTACCGGACTAATCCTAAACGCTCTGTCCTCCCTGCATGCTGGCTTCCCTCGGCGTAGTCAGATAACTAGTCAGTACTGGGTGGGATTTGCCCCCGCCGTAGTCACATCTCTCGTGGCACTGGGTGAAGTTTGCCGACCCTACAAGCTGGCCTCCCGAATCGCTTCGCTTCGGGACAGGCTCTCACTAAAACATTCCTACCAGAGTGTTTTCTAAAGCTCGGTCTAGGGTATTTTTTGGGTAAAAACCAAAAAGTCACCCGCATTTTAGGAAGAAAAGTGAGGAGATTGCTGCTTTGGGCAATAACACCAAAATAAAAATCTGACACAGGATATCATACATCCTACTTGATTATTTTATTTTAGGCCATAAACAGCAGATGTTTGTCACCAAGTCTTAGCTTTTCATTTTTCATTTTCTTTAGAGTCCAGTTTTTCTATTTCCTTCTTTACTTCGGCTATTAGTTGTTGTTCAGAAGGCAAATAGAGTTGGTATTTACTGGCAATGATGGTTTTGTTGTTTTCGGGCAAGGTTATTTTTACTACCGCATCGTTTTTATCGGCGCAGAGTAAAATGCCAATCGTGGGGTTTTCAAAATCCTGTTTTTTATAGCGATCGTAGTAGTTTACATACATTTGCAACTGCCCAATGTCTTCGTGTTTGAGTTTGGTTGTTTTGATTTCAATGATTACAAAGCATTGTAAAAGACGGTTATAAAAAACAAGGTCAATAAAAAAGTCATCCCCTTCTAGGTGAACACGTTTTTGTCTGGCCACAAAAGAAAAACCATTGCCTATTTCCAATAAAAACTCGTGTAAGTGTGTGATAATGGCTGATTCATATACTCAGGAAAATGTAATTCGGGTACTAACACTTCAGATTTGCCAGGAGCGAATTCTTTATTATTACTCATTTGTCCAGAAGTTTACGGTTTCTGGCTGCAATCATCTCTGCCATTTCTTCTTCGGTGGGTAGTAGTGTTTTGTATTTGGAAGCAAAGAGTTGCTTGTTTTCTTTCAGTACGGAGTATTTTACCATGGTTTCGTCTTTTTCTGCACATAGGATAATGCCTATGGTGGGATTGTCGTCTTCTCCCCGCTTGAGGGCATCAAACATACGTACATACATATCCATCTGCCCTATATCAGCATGCTTGAGTTTAGTGGTTTTCAGATCGATCACCACAAAGCATTTGAGGATATAGTTGTAAAATACCAGATCCACATAGAAATGGGACGTTTCGGTACTGATCCGCATCTGTCTGTCCACAAAGGAAAAACCCTTTCCCAGTTCCAACAAAAACTGCTGTAGGTTGCCGATCAATGCTTTTTCCAAGACAGATTCCTTACCGGTAAGATCCTCCGGCAGGTCTAAAAACTCTGCTATGTAAGGGTCTTTAATAAAATGGACAGGATCATGTTTTTCAGGTGTGATTTCCGAAGTATGCTCTTGCGTGGCAAGTAAACGATGGTAATAGCCACTCTTAATATTTCGTTCCAAGAGGCGTGAACTCCAGTTTTGGGAAGATGCTTCACTGAGGTAATATTCCCTTTCTTTGGGATCATCGATCCTCATAATCAGCCGGATATTTGTCCAGCTGAGATTGGCTACCCGCTGCGTAGCTGATTTTGAATTCTCTACGCGGTGCGTAGAGAATTGCCCGTAATCCGGAAACGTTTGATAAAACTGCTTCATGTTCCAAAGATTGGCTTCAGAAAAACCCTTTCCCAAGGTGTCGGACAAATGTCGGGATAGATTTGAAATCAAATATTCTCCATACCCTGCACGGCTTTGACCTGCTTGCTCCTGCTCTACGATCCGTCTGCCGATCTGCCAGTAGGTTTGCACCATAATGTTATTCACAGCTTTGTAAGCTGTACTTCTTGCCTGCTTCAGTAGTTCACTGATTTCAGCGTAGAAGGCGTTATCGTTGCTTATCTCTTTACTCATTTGTCTGAATTAGGATTAGGTAATTTTAGGATTGCTTCCCGTGAAAAACCTCCGCTTCCTGATCAACTCCTGTTCTGTTTGGGTTTCTTCATCGGATGGCATTTTTTCTTCTCTGGCAACGGCTAATACAGCTTGCACATCGTTACTCATTAGCAGTCTTTCAAAAAGTTGGCAATTCACTTGACGTTCCAATTGTCTGGCAGTCCAATTGTTTTTTTCTGTCTCTGCTATATAAAACTCTCTTTTATCTTGATTATCAATGCGTATGATGGTCCGGTAATGTGTCCAACTCAATTGCGAACGCAGTGCGTTCGTATTTGGAAATGTGCGGTAAAACTGCCTGTTCATCTCTAATTGGCGAATTGAAAAACCACTCCCAAACTGTGGTTGAAAGGTTTCGGAAATGGTTTTTATTAAATATCTCCCATAATCCGCACGGTCTTTCCCCTCTTGCTCTTCTTCAAAAATTATTTTACCGATCTGCCAATACATCAATACACGTTCATTATCAACTGCCCGAATGGCTTTTGATTGAGCATTGGATACAATGCTTTGAATTTGAATGATTATATCTTTTTTAATCTCCATCAGATAAGGGCTTCAGAAATGATAATTTTTGGTTGTACGGGGCTAAGTCCTTTTTGGCTTCCCGTTTTATATTAGATGTGCCCAGAGGGTTCAGCGATTCTGCTGACGCCAAATTAAGAATTTCGGAGACACCATCAAGCGGACTCTGGATGTTTTTGTAGGAGATGCGCAGTACATGGGTATAAAGTTCTTTGTTGGTGTAGTCTGACCGTTCGTGCGGACTGAGTGGGATTTGCCTTCCCGCAGTCTGGCTTCTTCACTAAAACAGTCCCCCAGACTGTTTCCTCACCCTCGGTCCTACCGGACTAATCCTAAACGCTCAGTCCTAGGGTATTATTCCTAAAAATAGAAGATAAGTGAGCGGGAAGAGCACTTAACTTGGAGTTTGGAGGAAAACCAGTTACCAATGATTACTCTTTTTCAGAATTGTTTATTTCATCTACAATCAGCGTTTGCAGCTGCTCTTTCGGGAGTAACAGTTGATATTCTGCTACGCCTATGGGTTTATTGATATCCTGCAGGGCAATCTCCACATCATCTTTTACTTTATTTACAAGTAAAAGATGATGCCCCCAAGGCAAAACTGCGACAAGCTGTCGCAGTTTTTTATCTGCCTTAGTATATCGCTCATAAAAACGCTTCATCTTCCATAGGTTACGGAGAGACTACCGCATATCCGGAAACTCATGCTTGAGATCCACCGATAATTGTTTTACCACTCCGCTTCCATAAGCTTCTTCTATTTGTCTTTCAAACAATAGCTTGCCAAGATTCTCCGGCATCAGTTGCTTTGCTTTTCAGGTTAAGAGTTTTGCTCTATCAACCATGCCTTTTATTATTTCATCCAATTCATCCGCGGACTCCCTCAAGTGTTTTAACCATATTTGATTATCCTCCTGACTTTTGTCATTATCCTCGAGAATATTAATAATACCCAACATCTTTGCAAGAGGGGCCCGCACGATATGTGACTGAGTCCAGGCAATATTTCTGAGCTTTTCGTTTTGTAATTCAATTTGTTTCACATAGTTACTCCTGCTTATTTCAAAATTCTTTCGCTCTGTGATATCATTCATCGCTCCTACCATACGTACAGAATTCCCTTTTTCATCCCTGATAATTATGCCCCTGTCGGTCACATTTGCTATAGTACCGTCATTTTTCTGATATCGATATTCGGCATTCCATTCAGTTTGCCCAGGTTTTTCCAGTGCGTCATTAAAACTTTGCACTACCCATTCCCGGTCTTCAGGATGAATGTGATTGGTCCAGCTCTCTAAGGTGGGGGTGTGATTTTCTATCTGATGCCCAAACAGGTTTTTTAACCCTGCACCCCAATACAGGGTATTTTCCAGGATATTCCAATCCCATATCGCATCATTGGTAGCTTGGGCTACTTTCTCAAAGCGCTCATTGGATTGGAGCAGGCGTATAGCTGACTCTTTCCTCTGTGTAATATCTTTAAAATAAACAGACAGTCCGGTAGAGGAAGGGTATGCGGTCACTTCCAGCCATACATTCAAGGCCGGATAAAACTCTTCAAAAGTCAAGTTTTTATGAGTTTCCTTGGCCTTGTAATATTGGCGGTAAAATTCTGTCCCAATGGCATCAGGATATTCATCCCACAGGTTTTTGCCGATAAGGGTATCCCTCTTTCGGCCTAAAACCCTTTCGGCTTCTTTGTTCAAATAAGTGAGCACCCAATCGTTATTTACATTGAAAAAAGCATCTCCTATGCTTTCCAGGATGTTGATTTTCTCCCGGTAGGCTTCCTCAAGTCTTGCCGCTGCCTGCTTGCGCTCATCGATATTCTTGAAATAGGCAGATACGCCTCCCTGGGATGGGTAGGCATTTATTTCATACCATTTTCCATCTCCCGGGTAATGGTATTCAAAGGATTCTGCTTTCTTGGTACGGGCGACCCGTTGATAGACCTTTCGGATGGAAGTCTGTGCACTTGCCGGAAATAATTCCCAAATATTTTCCCCCAAAACCTCGTCGGCCTTCTTTAAGAGTAAGTGCTCGGCTTCCTTGTTGAAATAAGTAAATTTCCAATCCTTGTCCACTGCATAAAAAGCATCAGATATACTTTCCAGTATCTCCCGAATCTGAAGTTCCAGCATTTTGGAAGCGTGAATATCCTGAAAGCTGCCATAGATACGCTGGCATTCCCCTTTGATCATCTCCACATTTCCAATAGCCCGAACCCAACGCTCTTTCTTTTTCTTAGTGACAATGACAGCCTCAAAGTCAAAGTCATCACCGGTTTCAATACTATTCCGAACCACTCCTTTTACCATGGGTTGAAAATCCTCCCTGTAGAAACTAAAACTTGTTTCCAAATCAGGCGTGAATGTTTTCGGGTTGGTTTCGTGTAGTTCGTGGACAATAATTGACCAGTGGATTTTATTATTCACCACATCAAATTCCCAATTTCCAATTCTCGCCAGTTTTGATGCCTGCCGGTAAAAGAAGATGTTTGTGTCTTGTACGTTTACATTCATTTTTCAACTAATTGCACTGATGGCCAAATACTTTTGTATGACGGATGTTGCGTCAGCAAGAACTTAAGAGATTCACGTTGCTAGCTGCTTAGCACAATAGTTCATTCCATTTGCTTCTTTCCCCACTTTAACTACCTACATGCTATGTCTATGAATGATGAATATAGCTCAACTCATCCTCAATCCAACGATAAAATTCCGAATCATTTAGTAGAATTTGGATGCTCATACACTTCTCTAGCAAAAACGCTAAAGTCTCAAAGCAACCTACAGAATTCATACAAGTACAAAACTGAGAGAGAATTATGCTAAAATAAAATCCCATTGATAGTACTCAATTTAGGACAGTTGATTTTTTGCTAATTTAGGGCAATTGTAAACTCTAAAACCTTCCAAATCACTATTTATGAATCATTCTCTATTAAAAATCTGTGTTATTGTAGCTGCATTGATGATCAGCGTTAATACCTACTCTCAGTCTAACTTCAGCAGTAATTTAATTGGCTCGGGTGTGGTGGTTTCTGATCTGGACCGTTCCCTGGACTTCTATGTAGATGGAATTGGTATGGTCAAGGCATATAACTTCACCATCAATGAAGAGTTTTCCAAGCGCTCGGGTCTATCGAACGGTGTTGCTGTTGAGGTAAGTGTCCTCAAATTAGAGAATAGTCCAAATGCCAATGAATGGAAGCTGATGAGCTTTGGCAATAAGCAAACTAAGCCTAAACCGGATTATATCCAGGATGGAACGGGTGTGCAGTATATCACCATCAATGTAAAAGCACTGAATCCGGTGATCAAACGATTAAAAGAAAAAGGTGTGAAATTATTGGGGAGTACCCCAACACCGTTAAATGAAAACTTACATTTTGTGTTGATACAGGATCCTGATGGAATCTTTATAGAACTGATAGGGCCTTTGGAATAGACGAACGCTGTACTATGACCCAAGCCAAAAAGAATCCAAGACCCCTCTGGGAGTAGTCACAACGTTCGTGCTGACTGGGTGGGATTTGCCCGACCTACAAGCTGGCCTCCCGATATCGCTTTGCTCACCGGGACAGACTCAAGCTAAATCTTTTCAATGGAAAGATTCTTCATGCCAGGCCCTCCTCTGGAAGATTTCTTCACGCCCTGTCCTGCCCTGATATTCTTGCCAATATGTAATTGGCTCTTCTCCATAGTTTAGGTTTGGTGAAAACCTATTCTAGGACGGGACACATCTATTTACACTCCAATGTCTTACCGTGAATTTCGCATCAGGCGATAATTCCGTCCCTAGTTTTATTGGTTTGGTCACATTATTTTCTTAAAGCCAACTGCTTACCCTAGTATTGGCTATTCACCAACTATTCAAACCATGCAGCGTAAAAAAGTAAAGAAACTATTCCTATTATTACCCTTTTCTCTACTAATCTTATTTACGGCAAGTGCCCAGAGTAAAAAAGAATACCTAACAATTAAGGAAATAAAAAAAGATTTGGAATTTGTAGATGGAATCCTTGAGGATATGTCCTCGTATCAGGGACTTAACGGCTATGAATACCGGAAATATTTTGAATATTACCTTGCCCTATCCAATCAGAAAACTAAAATATCCAGGTATGAGTTTGGTGTGTTTCTTTCTCAGACTATCGGAAAAATCGGTGATAGACATGCCTTTATAGATGGCTACGAATCCCGGGATTCCCTCTTCCTTCCCATGGCATTTGCTCCCTACCAAAAAAGAGTACTTGCGATAACCTTTGACGAGGATAAACAAACCTATGCTTATTATGATCCTGAATTCCCCTATCTAACCTCCATTCATAATCTTTCGGTTGATGATATTCTATCCCAGGCACTCCCAGGCGATATTCTCGCTCCAAAAAATTCTTATAATACCCGGGCTATCCGAGAACTAAGGGATATTGACAAGGTATTTGCACTATTGAAAGAAGACCTCCCCAACCCTCTTCCCATTACACTAAGTAATGATTCAGGCAAGGTCAAAACAATTAGTATAAACTTGGTACCCAAATCAGAAAGGCCCAAGATCTGGGATGAGCGATTCCAAATAGAAAATTTCTTCCTGACTGAAGAAGAGTCCAATGATCCAGCGGTAATCGAACAGTTTTTTACACAGGAAGAGCAGATTGCATATATCCGGCTGGTAGGTATGGTGGATAAGCAGGATAGCCCGGGATTTTTTGAATTCCTCAATGAGTTCATGATAAAAGCCAAAACAAGCAAGTCAATGATTATTGATGTACGGGATAACGGTGGTGGAACACGGGATCTGATCCAGGAACTTGCAGGCTATTTCATCCACCCTGATTCATTTTATGTGGTGAATGCTACAAAACAACGGGGTGAATTACCCCTCAGCGATGAGATGGAGGAGGAATTAAACTATCGGTATTTATTTTCTTATGAGAATCTTGATGCCAAGGAACAACAGGTGGTAGATGAATTCTCAGAACACTTTACGCCCATGTATCAGTTGGACAGCGAAAAGTACAGTGATTATTTCTATTACATCCTCAATGGAGGTAAGCTCACCCCAGGTAAATATCATTACAACAAACCTATCTACATCCTGTGTAATGAACGAACCTTTAGTGCCGCATCTATTCTGGTATCGGTATTCAAAGGTTTACCAAATATTAAAATTGTAGGGGCAAACACAGATGGCTCAAGTGGCAACAGTGAGCGATTCGAATTGCCTCATTCCAAATTCCGTGGCAAAATCAGTACGATGGTTTCTTACCAAAAAAACGGCAATCTACTGGATGGTATGGGGACTGCACCAGACATCCCAATTGAACGAAATTTGGACCAAATCTTTTTGACTGAAGATTATCAGCTTACCCGATTGGAGGAGATGATTAGATCAAAGTGGCAGGATTGAAAATCATCTCTACTGGGATAAATATGGAAAAGTAAACCTTCATCATCTTTTAGTCTAGGGCCACTTTCAGTCCTCTTTTCTTCGCCAGCGCAGTGATGAAAAGTAGAACCATGGTCGATCCTACGTCGAAGCAGAGTTGAAGGACTAGAACATTTGGTTATACATCCGTAGCAAGTAAGTGATAGATAGATATGCTTATGAGTCTGGCGAACTTCTATTTAGCTGCTGGCAGTAATCCCTTCATAGATCTTGTTTTAAAAGCCCTGCTGCACATACTAGCAACTCGTTAGTGGCACCTTCCTATCCCTACAGATCTGCAATGCTTCTTCGATAGCAGATCGGACTTGTATCATAAAAGCATCGAAGGAGCATCGTAAATAACTCTTTATTACCTAATGAAAAAACTGCTTATCGAACTCCCTAGTAATTCCCTTCAGGTTCCCTAGTCGCTCCTTTATGTCTTCCAAGAATCATGGGAACTGCAAGGGAGTAACTTTAGGGGCATAATCAAAAGTGTCTTGATTGACACCATCACTTATCAGAACTTAAATCACCAATTCTCTTTTTAGACCTTTCCTCTCAAAATCAAATGAAATCTGGTTTGCCGGAAAGTCAAACCATTTGTCTTTGCTTCAATTTTAGGTTCAAGCTATTGATAAAATCCCTTCTCTCCATCAGATTATAGAGTCTGGCCTCAAACGTCTGGATTTCGCCCAGCTTTGGAAAGGTGAGTTTGCCTTTTGCTAGGGAATTGGCACACACAAGGTTGAAGTAATTATATATCAAAATAACTTTTTGCAAAAAATCAGTCTGCACTACCTGAAAGCCGATTTTCTTTGCCGTCCTCTTATTCAGGATATAGCTGGTCCCTCGGATGGTAAGGTTCTCTGGATTATCTTTTTGCAAATGATCAATCAGATGTACCAATCCTTCGAGGTACTGTTCCATAATCAAGTTTCTTCTTTCTCTGCCATTGAGACTCCGGTCTATCACAAAAACATAATCAAACAAAGTCCCTCCATGGATGGTTATTTTCTCCTTTTTTGCCTTTTCAGCCAGAAATAAGGGAGAATAATAAACCAAATCCCCACTTTTCTTCAAGGCAGGTACGTCAAAAAAGGGGGCGACAACCGATAGGATAATCGGAATACCCAAAATCAAGGGAAGAAAAAATCCCATCCCCCAACAAATCAGAAAAACCAACAGGAGAATGAGTAAAGCAATAAATCCTATTCTTACCTGAATCCAAATCTGTTCTTTTTTAGACTTCAGGTAAAATCCATGTTTCAGCTCCACTATCGAAAAGTTTACAAGGTGGAATAATTCAATAACAGCCCAAAACTAGCCAAGGAGTTTCAAAATGCATGCATCTAGCTTTCTATTCTATAGTCCGCTCTTCCAAAAGTCAAAGAACCAGGCGAATCAGCACATACCCAAACCCAATCAAGGCAAATCCGAATATCCAGGAAGAGACCTTATAATTCCCCAACTGGGCGAAATCAAATCGTTCTGGTCACTGGGAGGGATTTGTGATTCTATCCTAGTATTTTTGCCAATAGGTAAGTGGCTCTTCTTTAAGCGCTCTTTTGAGGCTTACTCGATGCTAATTACTTAGCTATCTTATCTGGATTATCAAACGCTACAGGCACTACAACTTCTCCTTCAGTATTGATGTATCCAAATTTTCGGCCTTTCTGAACTAATGCCCAGCCTTTTTCATGAGATCCAAAATTCCCAATGTTATCATAGCTTGTTGAAACAATTTCTTCTCCTTTAGTATTGATGAAACCAACCTTTTTGTCCTTCTGAACTAAAGCCCAACCGATTCCGTGAGATCCAAAATTCCCAATGTTATCATATTTTAT
>NZ_FPBF01000010.1:0-58425 GCF_900116615.1 Algoriphagus locisalis | reverse complement strand
CCGATTCCATGAGATCCAAAATTCCCAATGTTATCATATTTTATCGGGACAATTTCTTCCCCTTTGGTATTGATGAATCCAACCTTCTGATCTTTCTGAACCAGTGCCCATCCGATTCCGTGCGATCCAAAGCTTCCTACGTTGTCATAAGCTAGACTCTGACAATAGGAATAATCGATAAGCAAAAAGCTGATTAAAGCGATTAAAAAAATTCGTTTCATAGATCTACGTTTTTCTTATTTTGATAAGGAACAACAGCACTTTCAATTAGTAGCCTTCCAGTTCCAATTTTCTCTAACAAGGCTTAATTTACCAATTTTCACTAAATTATAAATAACAACTAGTGAGAAGTAAAGGTAGTCTCGTCAAAGCTTAGAATTTAGTTTCATATTCACCAACCAGTCTGACGGAAAAAAAGCAGTCTAAAGAGTGCATTACCGTACTGAAATCCTGTTCCGCACAGAGCTCACAATAGCTCATTAGTTAGGGCTTGCTGAAAAAGTCTCAGGCATGCCAGGTTCAAGGCGGCCGAGTGAAGATGTATGCTTATACTTCGAATGAGGCCAACGTAGAAGATGATATGGCTGAGGCTAGCTTGAAAATCCCAAAATAGGGATTTTCACGTGCCTGGATAACGACCTATAGTCGTCAAAAAGCTTGCAGTTGCTGAAAAACCGCTCGCATAAAAAATGGGCTAATCATTCAAAAAAATAGATTTTAATCTATTCATGGCGTTTTTCAGCAGGCCCTAGTTAGGTGTGCCTTTTATTTGATATGCCTAGTATCATTAAGGCGGATTTTCATCAATGATAAGTTTTTAAGCTCAATTGGTTTTTTTATTACATCAAAACATCAATTGAAAGACTGGCGAAATTCCAACGGGGACATCCTGGTTTTCTTTTTGAATAGGGTACTGAAAGACTGGGACTGCTCAAAGCCTAAGGCATAAGCGATTTCACTAATTGACAAATTGGATGAGGAAAGTTGTTCCTTCGCTCGTTCAATTAATTTTTCATGAATGTGTTGCTGTGTGTTTTGCCCGGTATGGACACGTAACAGGTCACTCAGGTAATTCGGTGACAAATTCATTTGCTTTGCTATATACTGAACAGTCAACAAGCCTGTTTGCTCAGTTTCAAAATACTTGTTAACTACCTGTTCAAAGTTGATTAGCAACTGATGATTGCCTGTTTGCCGGGTGATGAACTGCCGCTCGTAAAATCGTTTTGAATAATTCAAGAGCAATTCAATCTGGGAAAGAATAATTTCCTGCGTATGCCTATCGATAGGTGCACACTCCTTATCTATTTTCTTGAGAATCGAAATAAGGTCCTCTTCCTCCTCTGCCGACAAATGAAGCGCTTCATTGGTTGCATAAGAGAAAAATCCATATCTGCTCATGCTCTGGGCAAGGGGATGCTTCATCAAAAAATCCGGGTGGAAAATCAATAGATATCCTGAGCCGCACTCCATGGTCTGAAGGTCTAATTGTTGAACCTGATTGGGCGCTGTGAAACTTAAGACTCCTTTATCGTAATCGTAATGTTGCTGTCCATATTTTATTTTGCCTTTTGCTTCCCTTTTTAATGCAACGCAGTAAAATCTGTTCACAAAACCTTTCCACACCTCGTCTTCTATAAAGATACTATCTGCTAGATTAATCATGCTCACCATGGGATGCTTGGGCTCCGGCAACGACAGCAAGCGGTGAAATTCTGATATAGATTTTATGGTATTCATGGTCTAGGTTTTACTGGTAAAGCAATATCCGAAGAAAGCGGATGCATGATGAAATGCAGCCGCCAGCACAAGTTAATCAATAAGTCCCATGCTAAACTCATCATAGGGCAAGCCTGTATCAGTACCCAGAGGGACTATACTTTCCAACTGGGTAAGCTCAGTCTGACTTAGTTTGACATCTACCGAAGCTATATTCTGCTCCAAGAATTTTCTACGCTTGGTTCCAGGAATTGGCAAAATACCTTTGCACATGATCCATGCTAACGCCAGCTGTGAGGAGGTAATTCCCTTTTCTTCCGCCATGGTCTCTATTAATTTGACCAATTCAATATTCTTGTGGAAATGCGCTTCCTGAAAGCGTGGGATTGCCCTTCGGAAATCATCTTCAGGCAAATCACTTATGCTGCGAATGTTCCCTGACAAAAAGCCTCTGCCTAAAGGCGAGTAGGCGACAAAACCTACCCCCAGTTCCTTCAAGGTTTGTAGCACCCCACGCTCCTCCACTGTACGCTCGAACAAAGAATATTCGCTCTGTACAGCGGTGATGGGATGAACTGTATGAGCTCTTCTGACTGTATCGGATGATACCTCAGAGAGACCTAAATAGCCCACCTTTCCTTCTTTCACCAGCAAGCTCATAGCCTCGATGGTCTCCTCAATAGGGGTATTTTTATCCAGTCGGTGCAGGTAATACAAGTCAATGTAATCGGTATCCAGGTTTCTCAGGGAGCGCTCCACCGCCTTTTTCACATATTCCTTGGTACCATTAATCGCCCAGGTCACTTTGTTTGTATCGTCTATCTCCCAGCCAAATTTGGTAGCAAGGACGTATCTATCCCTGTTTCCCTTGATCGCTTTAGCAATAAGCTGCTCATTTTTGAGCGGCCCATAAAGATCTGCTGTATCCAGGAAATTACTGCCTAGTTCAAAAGATCTGTGAATCGTAGCTATCGCTTCTTTCTCATCTGCTTTGCCATACATATTGCCTTCTTCAAAGCCCGTCATACCCATACAACCCAATCCGATTTTCGGAACACGAAGTCCCTGACTTCCTAATTCTATTTTCTTGATATCCATAAATCTTTGTTTTAATGTTAGGACAAAGTTCAGCTAAAGTACCCTCACCCCTGTTTGCAAAACCACGAATGATGTATGCAAATCAAGGATGGCATACGCAATAGGTAAGATTTATAAATCCAGCAAAGAAAAATTATCGGAAAACCTGGCTAGAATAGAAGGAAATCGGTAATCCACCTCAGCAACCCACTAAACCAACATTTTCATCATAAAATGGGTGGGTAGTTTAGCGCGAGCTATACATACTTTTATAAGCTGCAGGGTATAGGTTAAAAAAGGACACCTAATCACCGAAGATAGCTTTGCACTATTACCCGGATTAATAACTGTATTCCTTAATAAACCAGTCATGTCAATTACTAACTAGACCGAGATTGGAAAAAATTCTTTGCAATCCCCAATTCCCGGAATACCAGCCGGTTTTTCATCTTCAGGCTACGGCTTCTTTCTGCGATTTCCCGGAGTGTTTTGAGTACCTGCAGGGTATGATCCCCTTTATTGATCATAATGCATTCTGCCATTGAAGCCCTTCCTGCATCTGTGATTTCTGCCCGGCTAGCAATACCGGATTTATGGAGACTTTCCAAGACCTGGGTAGCCCAGATCACCGGTGTATGGGCGGCTTCGCAAAGCCAGGAAATTTCTTCCTGAATTTCCACCAGCCTTTCAAAACCAATCTCGACTGCCAGGTCTCCCCTAGCGATCATCACACCAAAATGGGGATGTTTCATTCCTTCCAAAAGTAAGTGGGGCAAGTTGTCCACCGCTTCTTTGGTTTCTATTTTTAAAATAACCGGGGGAACATCACTTGAAAAAGAGGCGAGTTCTTCCCGTAGTTTTTGAAGATCAGAAGCCTTACGTACAAAGGAAAAACCTACTGTATCTGCATGGCTCATCACAAAAGGAAGACAGGCGATATCATAGTCTGTCAAGGATGAAATAGGCAAATCTGAGTCTGGAAAATTAATCCCTTTTTCTGCCTTGATTTTGGATTTTTTGGAGGAATCCCGTGCTATTTTTAGACGGACTCCCCGCTCCAGCAACTCCTCTACGGTAGCCATTATCAGCCCATCGTCTATAAATACTCTCTCCCCGACCTTCAGGGCAGAGATCACGCCGGGTTCACCTGGACTGATTACCACATCTTTCTTAGAAAATTTTTCCTGGGATTCAGCCAACCAGATAGTTTGTCCCTGCTTTATTTTCACTTTCCCTTCCTCTTTTCCCTTTTGGAGCAGAACAACCCGCAGTTTGGGTCCAGCCAGATCAAGGTGGATTTTACATTCTATATTTTCCTGGGCACTTTCCTTCCGGATTCTCAAAATCATTTTCTCCCATACCTCCTCACTGTCATGCGCGCAGTTGATTCTGGCGACAGCCATACCGTTTCGCAATAGATCACGGATGGCATGCTTCTTTGCCAAGAAAGCCGGATCCATAGTTACCATGATGGAAGAAGGCCATTCCTGATGCGTATGCCCAAATAACACCTCGCCCGTCTGACTGATCCTATCACTGCCGTATTGGGCTGTACTTTGATCCTTTACTTCAAACTCCCGTCCAAGACGCTCCATAGTGGATTGGAGCTGGAAATGCGTGTGACTCTCACAACTTGCCAACGAGGAAAGTCCCATCAGGTGCAAATCATTTTGCAACTGTTGGATATCGGTCTTTCTTAAAACGAGGTATTTCAGCAAGTTTTGCGCTGATAGTAATCGGTCCGGGTGAATATGTGATAAGATCTCTGCAAACTCTCCGGGGATGCTGGACATTTCTGACTCCAGCGCTGAAAGCGCTACGGTTATTTCTTCAAGATTGGGTTCCATATCACATATGTCTTATTCTACTATCTCTTTAACCGTTTTCTTCAAAAGCCGAAACTTATATTTGGACACCAAACTGTATGTGAATCACATTTGAAAACTACAGGTCATGACTTGCTGTAGCTGGTCATAGTCCAATTATAAGCATTGCAAATAGGACATGCAAAGCAAGTGGAATCCCAAGGTGAATTAACTATAAAAACTAGCTGCAGATTTTATTCTTTCTTATATTCTATAATATCTCCCGGCTGACAGTCCAACGCCTCACAAATAGCTTCGAGCGTGGTAAAACGAATGGCCTTGGCTTTTCCGGTTTTTAAAATCGAAAGGTTTGCAGGGGTGATTCCAAGAATCTCACACAATTCCTTCGATTGCATTTTTCTCCTTGCAAGCATCACATCCAGGTTTACTATGATTGGCACAATTAAATTATTAAATCGTTTTCCTCCTGCAGCGTAATCCCCTCTTTAAAAACATCGGCCAAAAAGAACATCAGGTATCCCAAAATCAGAAACACCAATAACTCGGTAGATAACAAATCCATTACTCTACTGGAGGTATGAGCCCAAGCCAAAAAAGCAACGTCTATAATGAATGTACCGAAAGCAAAAGCTAGGAATGATTTCCCTGCTCTCTTAAAAGACACACTCACTTCGGGTTGAAAAACACTATTCCCCTCAAACAACTTAGTGGTTCTGTTGAGTTGGTAAAGCCCCAAAATAATAAATCCAAAAACCAGGATGTAAGCCAATGCAAACACAAGATAGGCAGTGGTTGAAATCTCAACCGTATTGTTCATGAGTACCACCTTAGAAAAAAATGGTTCATCGGGTAGATCCCATTTCTTAATCAACTGAAAAGTCCACTGAAGATAATCGATCAATTTGGTGGTGGCAAAAATGACTCCAATCATGTAAATGACAGTAAAGGAGGCTCCCTTCTTACCTGTGCTTGCTGTTTTTCTGTTCATTGTATGTAAGTTTTATTATTGCAAGTCTATAAAAATTTATCGTAAAACAATAATTAAATATCAATTTTTAATAATTGAATAACAGCAGCTTCACAATCACATAGCAGACACCAAACATCATGCGCTATAGGTAATGCTTTTAAACTCCATAGGAAGTTGATGTTTAGTCCCGTGAATATCCCCAGGTCACTTAGAAGATTAGGCAGGCTTGCGACGGTTAACCTCCATCTAGTTGAATTTAAAGTAGTCGCTGAATGCTATTCCTTCCATCATTCCTGCTACTAGGGCGAAAAAAGCCTTGGCTTTGTCCCTTGGCTTTATATTACTCCAATTGGCTTTAAAGCAAGTCTCAACTTTCTCAAATTAATTTAATTGCGTTCTCTTTCTGCTTACTTAAAATCAATTGCCAGTAAGCAGCTTGAGTAAGAGTAAAACTAAAGAATCAAGCAATTCCAAAATAAAAGCTGAGCATTCCTAAGGTGTTGAAAAAACCGTGAACCATGATATTAAACCACAAATCGTATTTGCGCAGGTAGAATATAATGCATAGGAGAGATCCGGTAGATGCAGCGACTATCTGTCCGGTGATCCCTTGCTGCATATGCATGTAACCAAAAAAACTGGAAAATATCAGAATATTAATCACTAGACTGATTTTGCTTTCCCCAAAGAATTTGACAAACTGTCGCATTAAGTAGCCGCGAAAAATAATTTCTTCTCCAAATGCAGCAGTAGCCCACACGATTAACAACCAAACAACAGTGGTTGGAAGATCACCTTCCAAGTGACGCATACTTGAATAATCAATAGGAACTCCCGTGAGCATTTCGACTCCGGGCACTATGGCGAATACATACAAAACAAAAAGCCCAAAGGCTACCAAGGGGGCAAGCACAAAGAGGTTTTTGGCAGTGAATTTATCACGATAAAATCCAAGTGCTGAAAATGGTTTTCCCTTGTATTCAAAATAATTAGCCGCAATTATCACTAAGGAAATAATGACATTTTCAAAAGCGGTCCGGGTGATCGGGCCAAAGTACATGAAGATAACAATGGCGAGGGTAGCTATGGGAAGTATGACTTGCTTTAGCGATAATTTATTCATCTTTCTGCTTTTTTAAATTGATACAAGGGCAATATCAATTTATGCTACCTACCTAGAAAGCTGTTTAAACTGGACTATCGTAAATGTCGGTTGAATTGCGATAGCCGACAGATTACCCGTTCATCCAATTCTTAAAATCGCCGGTTTTTGACCTGCTTACGATGAATTCCTGCTCTCTTGGGTTGCTCACAGAAAGCCTTACCCGATGGTTGAAATAAGGCTCCAATTTCAAAATGGAAGATTTAGCGACTATCTGTCCCCGGTTGATTTTGAAGAATTTTGTTTGATCCAGTGTACTGAATAACTCATCTATAGTCTCTTCAATAATAAATCGTTTGTGATGCGTAACGCCAAAAGTGATGCTATCCTCAGAATAACAATACAGTAAATCAGCAATTTTAAGCTGTACAAATCCATTCCCTGATTTAACCAATATCCCATCTCTTTCGGCAGGCGTTTGAAGGTCACGGAGTAGTTGGGTTAACGTAGCAGTATCCACCGTAGCAGAACTGTTGGATTGGAGGAATTTGTCAAGTGCCTTGCTAAGGTCATCTTTTTGTATAGGCTTCAGTAAATAATCCACACTGTTGACCTTGAAGGCCTGAATGGCGTATTGGTCAAAGGCCGTTGTAAAGATAATTGGAGCCTTTACGGTTGTTTTCTGAAAAATTTCAAAGCTCAACCCATCGGCTAACTGAATATCCATGAATACCAGATCCGGGCTGTCGTTCTGTTGAAACCAGATCACCGCATCTTCTACCGTATCAATGATTTCGAGCAATTCGAATCTAAAGCCGCAGGCTGTCAACATTAATTGCAGCTGGCTAACAGCCCTAATTTCGTCTTCGATGATTAAGATTTTGGTAGTCATTCTTCAAGCAAGCTAGTATCCAACAACGGGAGCGAAACGGAAAACAGATGGCCGTCATTCTCTATTTCAATTGGTCTGTCTGTAATGAGCGCATAGCGCTTTTTAATATTTTCTAACCCCACCTTAGTAGAAGGGAGTTGTGTGGATTTTTTTTGGATTTTATTAGTAACTACAATAAAACCATTTGCAATACTAATGTTGATCTCCAGTGGCCTAGACCTGGAAATAACATTGTGTTTAATGGCATTTTCCAAGAGCAATTGGAGGCTCATGGGTGCAATAATTTTATCTTCGATCGCTATAGGGATGTTCCAATTCAATTTCAGGTTGTCACCAAACCGTTCTGATTGTATATGCATATAAGCTTTGGCAAACTTCAGCTCCGCCTTTAATGAAATCAAATTGGTGTCTCCTGATTCCAACAAAAAGCGATAGATATCCGATAGTTTATCTACAAATTGCTTCGCATCCTCCCTGGGGCTTTGGTCAATTATATCCCGCAAGGTATTCAAGGTGTTGAAGAAAAAATGGGGTTGAACCTGATTTCGGAGGGTGTCAAGTTCGGCTTGAATGATCGCTTGCTTTGCCTGTTCTTCTTCTCTGACTGATTTTTTAAGAAGAACGAAGAAGTAAATAGCTTCATAAATGGCCATTATCATGGTCGTGAGAAAAACGATGACGACCAATGACCTGGCCCTTTCCTGAAAATCATAGCTGACATTCTCCACGAACAGGGAGATTAAACTGACCCCAACAAAATCAACAATAGTTACAGTTAGTAAAGTCCCAATAAAAAGCAGCGTTACCCGCTTGGCACTATCCTTTAAGCTGGGATAAATAATTCTTAAGCGTATTAAGATCAACCTATTGATCAGCCAATCAGAAGCTGAAAAAAATAAAGAAGCTACAAAGGTGATGATGAGTTCAATAGTACTAAGCTGAACTACTGTTAGATTAAAGAGGTATGAAGCTGACAAGCCCAACAGCAGCACACCAATGGCAGCAAACCATCTATCATCAAACCCCAGGTATTCTATCCGCTTGTATTTATTTGTGATCATTCAAATCCCAATTTCTACTCATTTCGACGTAAATCTCTATACTGGGCTCAACTTACGAAAGTACTTTGAGTTGAATCATCGTTAATCGGGTTTGAATTGAAAAAGTTTGATGACATAAAGGGCTATGCCGTCCATCTTAATATCAGTTCAGGTGTGTTCCTGTTCAGGAATCTTTAAGCTTCTATCCATCATACTATAAAACCTTAAATCTGCGGTTTTAAGTCCAAGATGGCATTCTGTGAGGCTTTCCTGAAATGTAAAGAGTGCTTTTCATCCTTTGGACTAGTGTCAGCTGAAAAACGCCATCAATTGCTCAAAAGCTATCATTTTGAATGTTTCTGCCATTTATAATGGATTATACCTGGATTCCCCCAATCCTTCACTATATAGTCCAGTCAGTACACAGGGACATTAAATATCCTCTTGTGTGACACTTGGAGGAAATCTTGTTTTACCCTTAGAATATGGACATTCGTTGACTTGACTTAACTTAAATCCACCCTAATTCTTTTACCGTTACCTCAGCATCCACGTTCCCGGTATGAGCGGTTGTCTTCGGCTCAAAGAGCAGATTCAAAACGATTTCTCCGTTAGTATGTGGACGGTGTTCCACTCCTTTGGGGACAATCAGAATCTCTCCCTCCTTGACTTCCACGGTCCGGCCATCCCGAAAGTCCATGAGAAGGGTCCCTTTAAACACCATAAACAGTTCATCTTCATTATCGTGACTGTGCCAGACAAAGTCGTTTTTGAGTTTACAAAGCTTGACATATTGTCCATTGAGCTCCCCGATGATATGTGGAGTCCAGAGCTTTTCAAACATGGAGAATTTCTCCAAAATGTTGATGGGTTTGATTTCTTTCATAGTTCTCTGGTTTTTAGGATTAGGTAGTGTTCCTGGTTAAAGTTTATCCAGCCCCCCCTTTCGTAGTAAATAGAATTCTGCTCAACCCGGATCTTGCCCAATAGTATTAACCTGTTCAAACAGATCTGAAATAATATGTTGCTTAGAATCAGGAGTCACTTCTCGAAAATACTGGATTAAGTCTAAGGTGGTTGCATAGCGACTGGGCTTTTTTAGATTATCGAAAGAATGCCAATCATTCAGAAAATTCTGTAAAGCAAGGTTCACATTTTTTTCGCCTATCTGCCTTTGGAATTCGTACATAGCCAGCGCTCCTTTATTGTAGTAGATGTGTTCTTCATTTTCAACCAAGGCTAAAGGCAGCTCCTCTATACTGGACTTAATAGTAGCTTCTGTGTAGTCCTCCAACTGGAGTTTCAGAAATTGTTGGACTTTTTCATCCGCATATTTTTCCCTGAGCACCATCATGGCTGAATACTGTGCCAGGGCTTCCAAAATCATGTGCTGTCCCTGCACGTTGGCAGCTTCGAGTTGCAAGCCCCACCATTGGTGAGCCACTTCATGCGCCGTAACATAAAAAGCCATGTCCACATCTTTTTCATCATCAATGTCCAAAATAAAACCGATGGCCTCCGAAAAAGGAATGATGCCAGGTAGGGATTGGGCGAAAGTTCGATACCTTGGAAACTCCACGATTCGAAGTTGTCTGTATTGGTACGGACTGAAATACCTGCTAAAATAATCCAACGACATTTTCATCGATTCCATCATCCGTGAGAGGTTGTATTCATGTCCTTTGTGATAATAAATCTCCAAATCCACCACTTCCTCCACCGTATTGCCAGATGGAATAGTGCTATCTCTCATTACCTCATAGTGAGCTGATACAAAGGGATAAAAGTGGATGATTGGCTGATTGGTTTTGTAGTGAAAATAATTACGATCCTCCTTATTCCATGTTGCCACTAAATCACCGGAGGTCAAAGCTGTTTGTGGCGCTTCTGTACTGATTATTACTTCTAAGTTGGTACCATCTGAATCACTTCCACCACGGGCATTTACCAATTCTCTCGCGTCATTGCGTTTGGCTTTATGGAATCTTGTAGCCAGCCCAAAATTGGCTCGATCATCCTCATCCTGCAGCTCATATTTTTTCTGATAACCAAAACTCGGCAATTCAGCATTGTCGAAGAAGGTCCCGTTATATACCACATCCGAAACGGAATTATCTGCTTCAAACCCCTTTGGATTTAAGGTTTGTCTGAAATTCATTCTCAGCGTATCACCGGGGGCTAGAGATTCGCTTAATTCGTAGATGGCATAATGATAGTCAGAATACGAGTTGTTTATCTTCATGCTGCGATCAAAGGCCACATCCGTTAGTTCCACATTTGACTCGATTAGCTTTTGAACATGGACTTCATGGATGGGTTCTTGGGATGTATTGGTGACAAGATAATATCCTGCTACTTCATAGGCTCTTTTGGATGGGAATAGGTCTATAGTGAGTTTGACATCTATTATTTTGGGCTGTGGAATAAATTCAAACTGCTTCAGTGACTTTTCGTATTCCGCTCTGAAACTGATTTGTTCACCTTTTGTCCAGAATTCATTCAGCACATTGGTATTGTAAAAAATATACCCTCCAACACTGAGGAAGAGTATGAAGCAACCTAAACCAAAAACTGCGAGAGGTTTTCCAGTTTGCTTGAGTCCACTTATCCATCGTTTTCCCAAGCCCGTTTCGTTGCCCTTAACCATCAACATACCGGCGAAGATCAGGAGCAGCACTCCAAACAAGACCCAATACAGTTTCACCCAGAGATAGGCAGGCAGAAAGTGGCCATAACCATTCATATCCGAGTAAGTGGACAGCGCATGTCCACCAAAATTGAGTAAGGCATGTTCCAAACCGAAAACGCCAATGCCTACATTGATGATAGCAAACGCGATGGTGGCGAGCATGCCCATAAACTTATTTCCGGTAAGCGCCTGAAAAAACATCGCCGCAAAGGTATATAAGGCCAGAAATGGAAATAACTCCAAAAAGAACCCAAAGAAATAAACCTTCAATTCGTAGTTATGGAAGCCATTTAATGTCTGAAACAGCATCCCTGCTGCAGTGAGTGAAAGCATGACAATGGCATAGATGAGCAGTAATGCAAGGAACCTGCTACCCACATTCACCATACTGGAAATAGGAGTAGCATCATGAATGAGGTCAAGCTTTACGTCCCGTTCCTTCCACATGATTTCACCGGAATAAAAAACCAGGATGATCATGAAAAAGTAAATGGACATCTCCCGTAATTCTTCGATAATAAGATAAGTGGTTGGATAACTATCCACGCCATAGGAGGTGCCCAGGCTAACAGAATTCACAAGAATAATGATGAAACAGCACAGGATAATTGCCCAAAAGGATTTGAGCTTGAGTATGGAAACGCCATGAAACCAAGTGTTGAGTAGTAGCTGTCTGATCTGCGCATTAAGATGAAATACAGGAGATACAGCAGGCAGCCTCTTGGAAAATGTATGCGGTAAGGATTTGACTTTGTGAATCTGCTTTTTATAAAAAGCCTTTTCATTTACCACCATCAGCTTGAACTTGATATAGGCACCTGTCAACACCCAAATCCCAATCCCTGTCCAGAAGAGTTTGTTGAGCAGCATAATACCTGACACAGGAATAAGCAGAGAATTCCTGTCCGCAACCGTCCACTCCTTACTTGCCTTTGTCAATGTGGTAAGGGAAAAAGGATCCAGCAAGGCTTGAAGCGTCTCGTTAGTAATGCCTTTGGTAATCATGAACAAAACAAATATGACCACACCTTGCGTGTAAACCACCATCAGATTTTTGCTAAGGGCACCAGTCGCAAAAAACACGCAGGCGCCAAAAAACAAGGTGGGTAAAACAACCCATAAAAAGGGCTGCAGGTAATTGATGTATCGAAAAGGTAAAAACTCGGTTGGATCATTCCAGGGCATAAATTCTCCAATCATCATTCCCCAAAGTATCCCACTGAAAATAAAGAGTAGTACAAGAAAGGATCCCAAGAAACGTCCCACT
Organism: Algoriphagus locisalis; assembly: GCF_900116615.1. Lineage (GTDB taxonomy): Bacteria > Bacteroidota > Bacteroidia > Cytophagales > Cyclobacteriaceae > Algoriphagus > Algoriphagus locisalis. The sequence continues at coordinate 45,843 of NZ_FPBF01000010.1, read as the reverse complement.
AAATACTCCTTCTTGGAGATTGGATTGACATAAATAAGGGAAGTAACGTCGTACTGAAAGTCCCTCAGTACAGGAACACCCATAATCATCGAAGCAATGATCATCGACAAGCCTGTAATTGCCCCCATGGTTTTAGCAATGACCAGTGGAGAATTCTTCTTCACCAATCCTAAATCAATCCCCTGAAAAACGAATTCAGTGCCTACTACAGAGAATAAAAACAAAAGCAGGAAAAAGAAATACGTTTCCGGTCGCTTCAATCGGTACTTAAATTCGAATATGAAAAACTCGTAAAGCATGAGGAATTGAGATTAGGATTTAAAAATTTGAGTCATGTACACATCTTCCAGATTGGCTTCAATGGGCTTGAAGTCAGACCCAGGATGGGAGTCACTGAGCACATGCACCAACTGTTTTCCTAAATACAGGCGATCACTGATTACCTGATATTCATTTTTGTAATGTTCCAACTCACATTTTTGAATTGTCTTTTCGTACAACCGCCCATTGAGGCTTGCTATTATTTCGATGGGATTTCCCTGTATGACCACTTGGCCTTTGTTGATGATGGCCATCTTGGTGCATAATTCTTTCACATCATCAACAATATGGGTGGAGAGGATAACAATAGTTTGCTCCCCCACTTCACTTAGAAGATTGTAGAACCGGTTTCGCTCGACAGGATCTAAACCTGCCGTTGGTTCATCTACAATCAAAAGCTTCGGATTATTCAGCAATGCCTGGGCAATACCAAAACGCTGCTTCATTCCCCCAGAGAACTCACCCAATTTTTGCTTCCGCACTTCATAGAGATTTACCCTATTAAGTAGAGCGAGTACAATATCTTTACGCTCTTTTCGGTTCATAATTCCCTTCAACACCGCCAGATGGCTCAAAAGCATTTCTGCAGATAGCGCTGGATATACACCAAATTGCTGTGGCAGATAACCCAATATTTTTCGCAGTTCATTAGGTTGTGTTTGAATATTGAGTCCGCCAAGCATCAATTCGCCGTGGTCAGCTTCTTGAAGCGTTGCAATCGTACGCATGAGTGTGGACTTCCCCGCGCCATTAGGCCCCAGCAGTCCGAACATGCCTTTTGGTATTTGCAATGAAATATTCTGAAGTGCTTTTACCCCGTTTTTGTACGTTTTGGAAAGGTCAGAAATAATCAGATTGTCCATGTGTCGTTATTTTTAACACAAGGTTAGGTGGAGAAAAAGGGTAGAAAAAAGAACTGGGATAGACGTATTGCTAGGTGGTTTGGATCAGTGAAATTCCGGGGTCAAAGAACTTCGTACCTATATTTAGCTAATCCGTCACACCCATGCATACGTCTGCAACAATGACCCAATGCCTGTAGGTTTTTGATTAATTTCGCAGGATGATTTTCTTTCAAAAACCTTTCAACAAGCAATTTCTCAAAAGGCTTGTGCCTTATTTTTTTATTATAACCACCATTTTAATTTTGGTTTTCAATGATGCTTTTGGAGAGACCGATGAGTTAGTGGTTTTCTCACTTTTGTTTTTCACTTCCATGGCAGTCTGGATGATCCGATGGTTGGTGATCCAAATAAAAGCTATCCTAAGGCTCAAAAAAGAAAAAAAGCAAGCTGAATTAATGCATTTGAAAAGCCAGGTAAATCCGCACTTTTTCTTCAACACCTTGAATAACCTCTATGGTCTGGTCGGCCAGGACACCGAGAAAGCCCAAGAGCTGATCCTCAAACTGGCTGACATGATGCGCTACAGTATCTATGAGGGACAAAATGATTTTGTGACTTTGGCTGATGAAATCGCATATCTGGACAACTACATGGATCTACATCGAATGAGGTATCATAAGGAGATTTCCATTCGTTTTGATGTAGATGCGGACGACCAATACATTCAAGTCATGCCACTGCTGTTCATCATACTAGTGGAAAATGCCTTTAAACATGGCGTGGAAAAACTAAGGTCCAATGCATTTGTTCGCATTCGCTTGAAAGCCACAAATCAGCTTGTTGATTTTGAAATCGAAAACAACTTTGATATTGAGGAGATGGATGAAAGTAAAGGTATTGGGCTAAAAAACCTGAAAAAGAGACTGGAATTAGTCTATCAGAATAGATATGAACTTGAAACAAACCTGGACCCTACCGGACTATACAAGATCAGACTTAAGCTAATGCTATGAGTATTAAATGCCTTATAGTGGATGACGAAACTGTCGCCCATGACATCATCAGAAAATATTGCGCACTGCTTCCCAACCTGCAGGTAATGAAGGATTGCTACGATGCTATTGAAGCAATTGAATATCTCAATAGTAATCCTATTGACTTGATCTTTCTTGATCTCAATATGCCCAAGCTTCGTGGCTTTGAATTTCTTAAAACACTTCCTAATCCGCCCAAGGTAATCGTAACGACTGCTTACAAAGAATATGCATTGGAAGGCTATGAACTGAATGTAGTGGATTATTTGCTGAAACCTTTCTCATTCGAGCGATTTGTAAAAGCTGTAAATAAGGCAAGTTTACAACCTTCCAAACCAGTTCCTATCCCCCATGAGGAAGCTTCGGAAACAAAGGCAGGTAGAATCTTTCTGCGCACAAACAGCAAACATGTACAAATCGAACTGGATGAAATTCTCTTTGTTGAAGCTTCCGGGAACTATGTAAAAATAGTGTTGAAAGAAGAAGTTATTACGATACGAGGGAACTTGTCTTCGCTTACAGAACATATCCCAACGGGTGGTCTGGTCCAGGTGCATCGGTCGTTCATGGTGTCGCAAAAACACATCAAAAGCATTGAGGGAAACCAAATCACTATTGATAAATACACCGTGCCTATAAGTAAGTCTTTCAGAGCACAGCTAGACCAGCTTTTAAAAGAATAGAATATGCGTATCCCGTAGATCTTTGGGTTGTTTTCCAAAATCCTTAAAATATTCAATGCTTAGTTTTAATACAATGACGATTTACCGATAACGATAATCGGGAGCATGAATATTTTTTTTAATCGCACCTAATGTCTGATAATATCCCTCTTGGAGCGGTTTGGGCAATAATAGGGAGCTTGAATTCCTAAGATTCATTTGTTTGATTTTGATCAGTTTAATGATATTTCTCCTTCAATCTTAATCTGTTCCAAAAACGTTTCATCGTGGGATATCACAATCAGGGTTCCTTGGTATTCATTGATGGCGGCGGTCAATATTTCAATATTCTGGATATCCAGATTATTGGTCGGTTCATCCAGGATTATAATATCAGGAGAAGAACTATAAACCGTTAAACAACAAAGAAGTAAACGCATCCTTTCTCCACCGCTTAGCGCACTGCAGGGTTTGACCCATTCTTCTTTTGTAAACAAAAATCTGTTTAGCCTACTTTTAATTTGGTGTTCCTGCAAGGAGGATTCATTGAATTGTTGTGCCTGATCGTACACATTCAATGAGTTATCGATCAGGGAGTACTCCTGATCAATGTAAACCGACTTAATTTCGGCGCGGTAAACACTGCCTGATGTTGGTTCTAAACTCCCCAAAATCAGGTTTATTAATGTGGTTTTCCCTGAGCCATTTTTTCCTTTAATTGCTAGGCGATCACCACTGGTAATCTGAAATTTCAGATCATTTCTCCAGCGAGGTTGCTTCCCGTAGTAGAAATTGATGTCAGAAGCTGAAAAGAGGACTTTGCCCTTGTGCAATTGGGAATTATCAAACCCAAAAGTCATTTTGTCAATACCGGGCACGGCTGCCCGCAAGGATTTTAATTCTTGGGAGATCCCTCCAATCTTTTCGGTATGGACATTTTTTAATTTTGAGGTACTATTCTCTGCTTTGTTCCGCAGGGTATTCATCATAATTCGGGATACTCCTGCTTTTTCCTGCTTCCCTTTGCCCCGGCTATCCAATTTTTGTTGACGTTCTGCAGTCTCCCGTTCTTTTTCTTTGGCTTTCCGCAAGGCCTTTTCTTTACTTTGGATATCCAGGCTAAGGGACTTGGTTTCAACTTCTTTCTGTTCTGCATAAAAATCATAATTGCCACCATATATTTTCACACCGCTCCTGCTCAGTTCAGCTACTCTGTCCAGCAGATTAAGTAACTTTCTATCGTGACTTACAATGAGCATGGTGCTTTTGGAAGATCTTATAAAATCATAAAGCAATTCTCTGCCTGACAGATCCAAATGGTTGCTGGGTTCATCCAGCAGAATAAATTTAGATCCATGAATGGAAGTGCCGGCAAGGAAAACCTTTGTTTTTTGACCTCCGCTTAGTGTTTGAAGCGATGTATTCAAGTCCAGATCTCCGATACCCCAGAGACTCAATGCCTCACTACAACGCTCTTCAATAGTCCAATCATCATTCAGCGTGGTAAAATAATGGGCTGAGGTATCACCTGCTAGAATAGCTTGCAGGGCAAAGAGTTTATCCTCGACACCCAAAGCCTGCGCAACTGTCAGGTGATTGAATTGCCCGAAAATCTGGGGAATAAAATATGGGGTGACATCAACGCTGAGTTGGCCTCCGTAGGTTTGGATCTCTTTTGCTATGATTTTTAGCAGGGTGGATTTCCCCGATCCATTATTGCCTATCAAGGCAATCTTTTCATGGGAGTTTACTGTTAAGTTAACATCAGTAAACAGTAAGTCTTTGTTGGGAAGTATATAGGAAAGGTGTTGCGTAGTCAACATGATTTCTTTCTTTAAAGCGTAAACAATCGGACAAACTGCATTGCGGTTTGCTGTCTTTAAATGTTCTGAAAGAAATTAATTTTCACATACTACTAGGCGTATTTCCTGTTTTTGCGGTGGCAAATATATAAAATTCTAGGTTGGGAGTAAAATGCATACCGCTACACCAGGATGAAATACTCAGGTTTTACCTAGTATTCCAATAATCAGCCAGCTTCTACATCATGGAGCTTTAAGGTATATAGGTTAGTTGATTCTTTAGCATAAATCCCTTTTCCTATACTTGATTACTGGGCTGCAATAGAGCATATGCATGAATGGATTGACTAACAATATCTTACCGAAACTCTCCTGTTCATAGCCGTCAAACAATTCCTTCAGGTTTATTAATCTGCTACAAATAATACCTATACTACACCAGCAGAATAGTAAGTAGGTTATAAACCCCATGAGCAACAATTGAAGCCGTCAATCGGCCGGAATAGAGAAGCAATGCGGTATAAAGAACAGGTGGAACCAAAATATCGAACCAATCCAAACTTGTTGAAGGCATATGCCCTACTGCAAAAAGCAGCACGGACAAGCCAGCCGATACCCATATTCCCAGCTTTGAGTTTTGGAATGGAAGACCTGCCGGAAATCAATTCATAAGAGCCTGTTTAAGGAAGCAGTTCGGGAAGTTCTTCGTATTCCTCTTTCGCTGCCACTTCGGCCACATTAGAGTTTTCAGTACGGGAAGTCACCAGCCTACTGATCGTGTGGGCTTTCATCTTTGATGCCTCAAGTGGGCTCATTAAAGATTCAATTTCTTCTTTAACCAATCCAGAGTTCAGCCATTCCCCGGCACCTACGCTATCCAAAATCAGAGGCATCCTTTTCTTGGTATTGTGGATCTGATCCATCATGCCATTGGCAGCAGTGGTAAGGATAGAACAAGTCTTTCTGATTTCTCCTGTTTCCTTATCCGTCCATTCTTCCCAGAGTCCAGCTAACAGGTACACCTTGCTATTCTCCGGATAAATAAAATAGGGATAAGTCTTGCTCTTAAAATGTCTCCATTCATAAAATCCGGAAACAGGGATTATACATCTGCGCTGCTTGATGGCTGCCCGGAAGGATGGCAGTTCAAATACCGTTTCAGACTTTGCATTGAGGGTTTTATTGGCAATATCCGCAGCCTGCTCGGCATTTTTCACCCAGAAGGGAATCAGTCCCCACTCCATCTGCTGGAGTTCCCCAGGCTCATCGGAAGCAATCACCCAGAGCTTGGGATGGGCAAAACCGTTCAAGTGATAGCGATCTGTACCGTCCTTCACAAAATACTCAGGAACGGTAACTTTGAAATCCTCATCAAAATCCAGAGAAGACTGGTTTACATGGTAGCACATCTTGCTTTAGAATTGATCATACCCTAAAATAGCACAAATATTCCCTCTACCATAAGCTTACAATCTAATATACAAGTGATGCAACTGATGCTTACTCCACCTTTGTGAAAATCTGAGCTCCGATACAATTATTCATGCCCCCCAACATATCATTACAGGTGTATTCCAATAAAAATGATTCCTCTGAATCATTTAAAACCAAGGTTCCTGTTTGCGTAGGATTTGTTGGGTTAAGATTACTTACCAATTGGTCTTTGGGTACGCATCCATCAGAGATATCAAAAGTTGCTGGATCTGGCCCCAAAGAAGAAGTAAATGAAAACGTAAAGTCCTCTCCTTTCAGAGAATATGTTCCCTCGCTATAGCCTCTCAAACATCGCACTTCAGAATTAGCTCGGGTAATGAAGTGTTCAATCAGTACATTGCCTGATCTGGAAAAAGTTATTTCACTGGAATAAACCGGGTTGCCTTCTGAGGATTCTAACACACCATGATAAGTTCCTTCCAAAAAAACCGATGGAACGTTATCCTCCTTTTCGCAGGAGTAAAGTGCCAATGCCAGTATCGTCAATAGTAAAAATTGCTTTTTCATAGTGGAGTGGATATAAATTAATGTATGAACTTATATACCGGTTACGAATAACGTTTTGTTAACGCTACAGGGCATGAACAAAAAAGGGGGATCGCTCCCCTAGTTCTAAAATGGCGGCTCCATCAGGATGTATTCCACCGCCTTCTGTGCTAAGCTGGCAGCCTCTATCAGTAAGTGCTTGTCGTTTCTGAGTTAACACAGCCCGTTTTTGTTAATAGCACCTAGCTATCCACCAAAAACAACTTATAATCAGAGCATTAGATAAATTATGTAGAAATAGTCTAAATAAGACTAGGATTTTTAAAGAAGCCAGCCTTATTTTTGCTATTATTTATAATTAATCTAATTAAGCTTATTATGAAGAAAATCATACTCCTCACGCTGATTTTTATCCTTCCACTTGGAGTTATTTCTGCTTTCGCACAAAGTGCAGGTATAAAAGGAAAAGTGACTGATGCAACAGGAAGTCCTTTGGAATTTGCCAATATCAGCCTGAAAAACACCAAACAAGGCGCCATTACCGACGCTAATGGAGAATTTTCCATTTCAGAAGTGAATCCAGGTGCATACAGTTTGATAGTTTCATCCATCGGCTATGAAAAGCAGACAAGAGAAATCAACCTTGAGAAAGGACAGATTTTGGAAGAAAACTTTCGTATGTCTGAATTACAACTCGGTCTGCAAACAGTAGAAATCGTAGGCCGAAGAGAAGTGGGCTACGACAATAAAGAAACCTTTTCTTCAACCAAAACAGCCTCCCTTATCAAGGACGTCCCTTCTACCATCAATTTCGTTACCAAAGAACTGATTCTGGACCAGGTCGCTTTCACAGTCAATGATGTAGTCAAAAACGTACCGGGTGTCAACCAGTTCTCTTTTTACAATGACATAAGCATACGGGGTTTTAGAATCCAGGGTCAGCGGAATTCAGGGACACTCCTGAATGGCATGCGTACATTCACCAGCTTTTGGAAACCACAGTTAATCCCGCATATCGAGCGCGTGGAAGTAATCAAGGGACCTGCTTCCGCCCTGTTTGGCAATGCTTCTCCCGGGGGATCCATCAACAGAGTGACCAAAAAACCGTTGGAAGAATCCAGAAAATCAATTTCCACTACCGTGGGAAGCTTCAATACCATCCGTGCTTTGGCGGATTTTACAGGGGCCATGTCCGAGGACAAAAAACTGCTCTACCGATTGAATCTTGGATTTGAAAACTCAGACGGCTTCAGGGACTTACAGTTTAGCCGAAATTTGGTAATTGCTCCTTCCTTTGCATTTTTGCCAACTGCCCATACCAGTTTGAATTTTGATATTGTCTATCAGGATTCCAAAGGCAGATTAGACAGAGGACAGGCAGCATTTGGAAACCGGGATCTAACGACTACCCCTATCACCACCTCATTGAGTGCCATCAATGATTACCTCAACGAAGTCACGATTAATGCCACGGTATCTTTACTCCACAATTTTTCGGAGGCCATCAGCTTCAATAGTACCTATCAGTTGTCCAGTTATACAGAAGACCTGTTGGAGCATAGAACTTCCAACCAATTTGCTGCTTTAGGGGATGGGTCACTGGATGACACCAAAGTGGCTATGCGGGTATTTATCAGAAAACGCTCCTGGAACAACAATGCTTTTAATAATTACCTCAATGCAGCTTACAACCTAGGCAGCATAAAAAACACCGCATTGATCGGCTATGATTATTTCCGTCAAGAGCAATTGCCGGGAGGATCCCAACTCGAAGCAAGAACCTATTTGTTAAAAAACGGAAATGCAGTCAACAGCTACAATCCTGACAACAGAGACAACTACCAGCTCGATGCTGAGGGAAACCCGCTGACCAACGTTGCCCACTTTGATCTCACCTCCCCTATCTCCAATGGAATCCGGGATATGAGCAAATACATTTATAATCAAGTGACCTATAACCAGTACTTGCAGCAGACTCATGGGATTTACCTCCAAAATCAGTCTGAAATCGGTCCGTTAAAAGTATTGTTGGGACTTCGTCAGGAATACTTTCAGGATTTACTCAACTACAACAGCCCAGAGGAAGAAGAGGTAAAACAACAGGCTCTATTACCCAGAGTAGGTTTGGTTTACACAATCAACCCAAGGATCAACCTCTATGGGACCTGGGTGCAGGGCTACCAGCCTCAGGAAGCCGCAGGAATTATCAATCCTGACGCAGGGGGTCCATTTGATCCCTTGACCAGTGAAATGTTTGAGGTAGGAGCCAAAACAGAATGGTTCAATAAAAGAGTGAGCGGGACGGTATCTCTCTATCAGATCAAAGAGCGCGGCGGACTGTATAATGCCAACAACCCGGACAACCCTGAATTAATGCTACAGCTGGGAGAAGAGCAATCCCGTGGCGTAGAATTGAATCTTAGCGGAAACATTCTTCCTAATTGGTCCATAGTGGCAGGCTATGCCTTTAATGATGCCAAGATCACACAGGCGGATATCGAAGAAGTAGTCGGGAGGCAAAAACCAAATGCCCCAAAAAACTCGGCTAATTTCTGGACCAAATACATATTTGAAAATGGTTCTATCAATGGGTTGGGCATAGGCCTGGGATACAATTACGTATCAGACCGATTTGGATCCATTGTTTCGGCAGACCAACCGGATGTATTTCCTGCCTATGGGATTGTGGACGCAGCGCTTTACTACAAACTGGAAAAAGTACAGTTTCAGGTCAATGCAAACAATTTATTCAATAAAACACATTGGGTAGGAGGATATGATGTGCTCCGCGCATTCCCGGGCAGTCCTAGAAGTATCATGACTACCGTTTCTTACACATTCTGATCTTCAATTTCCAACCTGTGAAGCTTCAAAAAAAGACCTTATTTAAAATCCACAGTTGGATTGGGATCAAGTTGAGCATACTATTTTTTATAGTATGCTTTTCCGGCACGATGGCTACCATAAGCAATGAAATGGATTGGTTGTATTATCCGGGACTTAGGGCTTCTCCGCAGGGCGAAAGAGTTTCTTACAATCTTTTGGTTGATCAGATTCGCAAGGAATACCCTACGGGAAATCTTTCCTATTGGGTGATGGCGGAAGAACCCTATCTGAATGACATAGCCTATGTGGAAGTAAATGGCCATAGAAAATATGTCTTTGTGGACCCGTATCAGGGAAAAGTGACCGGGAGTACCACGGTGACTTTCCAGCGCTTTTTCAGGGATTTGCATTATTACATGTTTATGCCGTTTTACCAGATCGGCTATTTTCTGGTGTTGGTTTTTGCCTTTTTCCTGATGACAGCATTTATCACCGCATTGGTTTTCTACAAGAAATGGTGGCAAAAATTTCTGGAATTGAAGCAAAAAAAAGGTCCTCTTGTCTTCTTCCGTAGTTTACACAGGGTAGTCGGTCTTTGGTCCTTACCCTTTGCCCTTTTAATCTCAATTACAGGGATCTGGTATTTTATAGAACGGACCAACCTGGGCAATGTATCTGATATTTCAAATCCTATCCCACCTAAACTCGAAATTAGACCAAATGAAATCCCAGACACCACTGTTTTTTCCTACCAGCTGGATTATGATCAGGCAGCGCAGCAAGCACTGGCAGCTATTCCAGGCCTTAAAATCGGCGGTATTGTACCTGGCAAGGACAGCAGCCAACCTATCTATATCCGGGGAAAAAGCCATGTTCAATTGGTACGAAAAAGATCCAACAGAGTCTATGTAGATCCTTTGGACAACCAGGTGGTAGGAGTACAGAAAGCAGAAAACATTCCTACAGTCATGTATCTGAATGATATAGCCGATCCGTTGCATTTTGGCAATTGGGGCGGTCTGACTACCAAGATTATTTGGTTTCTGGGAGGCTTATCCATTTGTGGTTTGGTGCTGACAGGGATTTGGATTGCTTTGAAAAGACAGGCCACATCCAAAAAAGCGAAAAACACGAATGTAATGGGAAAATGGAAGTATGTTAACTGGGGCTTTGCTGTATTGATTGTAGGTTATATGTATTTCTTCATGATCAGCCGATATGCCAGTTCCTGGAGTTCAATTGCATTTGTGTCCCTGATATTAACTTTATTTGCGGTTGGCACTTGGTATGTATTTGATTATAAAATTACCAAGTCCATTAAGAAGAGTAAAAGTTTAAATTCCCTCTAACAGTTTACGTCCACCCTTACCAAATCAGGACAGTTTACCACTCACTTTAAGGCTAGTGAAAATTGGTTTTTGCAATACATTACTTTTCCAAAAAACCCTTCATAAATCCGTGACAAAAAAATTAAAGCTGGCTCAAACAAATTACCATCTGTTTGAGCCAAACTTCTATTATTAAAACGGAGCCTCCATCAGGATGTAATCCACGGCCTTCTGGGCTTTGCTGGCAGCCTCTATCAGTAGGTGCCTGTCGTTTCGAAGTTCGTTTAGCCAGTTTTGGATGTATGCTGCCGAGTTTTCCAACAGATTCTGATCCAATATCCCGGTAAAGTTATTCAGGTACCCTGCTCCCATCTCGGCTATTAATTCTTCTTTAGCGTAAAATCCATTTGCAAATTGCTGAGGTTCTGAAACTCCTACCCTGTTTAATCTGGATGGGTGCCCTGTAGAATGGCAGATCTCATGGTACAGTACCCCAAAATATTGCTCAGCGGATGCAAAGAGCCTTTTCTCCGGCATGGTAATCTGATCCAGATCTGCCCGGTAGTAAGCTGAGGAACCGGTATGGACCAACTCAGGAGCGCGGAGCATTTCCTAATCAGAATCGGCATTAGGCCATCTCCCCTGCTGGGACATGACATGGCGGCCCATCAATCCCGCATCGGTCAAAAAAAGCAAGGGAAAGGTTTCTTTAAGTTGCTCAAACTCCAAATTGCCTCAAATGATGGTCATAATGCTTGTAAACAAAAATCCCGATTTGATCTTCATTCATTTTCCCGAACAACCCGTGGATAAAATCAGGATTATTATAGGTCTTAAATTTTGAAGTTAAATCAATCCACTTCCTTTTTTGAAAATCAAAATCCCCGTTGCGCGCCTTAATTATAAAATTTGCACCGGCAGGAATATTTTTCCCAAAGGGTTTATCATCTTTGACAGTACTATGGAGCATTATTTTCCCAATAATCTTACCCAGAAAACTCTGTTTGTACAGAATTTCATTATCAATCCCCAATACCCATTGGTCCCATAAATTAAAATGTCGGATCATCTGATAAACAGTCATTTTTCCCCAACGAGCTTTACTTTTTTCGGAAAGGGAACTGATCCTTTTAATCAATTCCTCATTGGTGGATTTATCAAATACTGTTTTCATCTCCGAAATTATTTATGGGTTGTAATGAAAAGAAATTTCCTGAATCGTCTTTAAACAATGCCTCCGTCCCATAAAACTCCTTTGTTGGCGGTTTTATAAATTCCACACCCTTCATCTTGAGTTCCTCATAAGTGGCAAAAATGTCTTTACAAGTAAAAACACCGCATCCAAAAACCCCTTTTCTGATTAGCTCAATTAAATTTTCAGCAACCTCTTTTGGAAACATTTTACTCACTTTAACAGGAAACAAAACAAGTTGTAGGTCGGGCTGCTCCGGAGGTGAAACCGTCAACCACCTGGAATCACCCATCGGAATATCATCCACCACAGCAAAACCTAACTTATTGACATAGAAATCATAAGCACTTTCCTGATCAATAACATTGACGTTTGTGATAGTCATTTTAGTAATCATAGCATTCTGTTTTATTTATTAAATCCTATGCAATACTAGGGAAGAAATTATTCCACAACTTCTTCAAAATTGCTATTCTCAGTCCATCCATGCTGAGACGCATAACAACTTGGAATAAATGCCAAAGGCCTTTTGCGGATTTCACTAAAAGTTTTTCTATAATTTTTTGAATAGGCAGAAGGCGATTCCCCAATCATTCGTTTAAATAAACCACTAAAGGAAGACAGGCTGTCAAAACCAACCGAACTGCATACTTCTGTCACAGAAAGTCCTTTTTTTAACAGGTGTTGGGCTTTTTCAATTCGGACTGACTTCAGGTATTGGTGGGGTGTTTTTCCATAAATTGACTTAAAAAGCCTGATGAAATGGAATTTTGAAAAATAAGCCTCATCAGAAATATTGTCTACATCAATTTTGTCAGCATAGTTTGAGTCAATGAACAGTTTAGCTTGAACCACTCTTCGATAGAGATATACTTTTGGATATTCCTCCTTTGTCATTGTTAATTCAATTTTGATCACTTAATAGCTATTAGAACGGTCATTTCCTGTGAACCTGATAATTTTCAGTTTGCTTATTCTTACAGGAGCCGGAAAATATCCTCTAGACTATTTTTATGGAAGGATTAGAAAGCCAGAGTAACTCGTGTTTTGTTAGCAAAAAGGCCAAACCTACTATAAAATATAATCGGTTTTGCGGCAGTTTTCTTTATTTTTGATTACCCAGGAAAGTCTTTGTTGTGAGGCCATACTAGTTACTTGCGGATGTGTTTTTTATATCTGACACCCCAGTTTTCAAGTTCTTTTATTAAAGGTTTTAGTTCATGGCCAATCGAGGTTAATTCATATTCCACACGAGGCGGAACTTCTGCATAAACTGTTCGTTTCACAAGTTTATTTTCTTCCAATTTCCTTAGTTGAAGTGAAAGCATTCGTTCTGTTATATTGGGTAAACATTTTTTCAATTCTCCAAATCTATGCTTTCCGTTTATCAGGTAACAACAAATGGCTAAAGCCCATTGCCCGCCAATAATATTTGAAGCAAAAACCTCAGCACATTCATTCTCTAATTCCTTTTTGTTTTGAAAATGGGTTGATGTCTTTTTTATTTTTGTCATCACTTACATTTTTTATAGTACCCTGCAATTGGTCGTTCACATACGAATTTAGCCTTTTATCATCTAATTTTGTTTCAATATGAAAACATTAGTAATTGTCATCCACCCAGATATTCGAAATTCCATCATCAATAAACGATGGATAGAAGAGCTGAACAAGTCTCCTGAAAAATATGATATTCATCTGTTGCACGAAGTTTATCCTAACGGAAAAATTGATGTGTCAGCAGAACAGAAATTAGTAGAGCAATACAGTAAAATTATATTCCAGTTCCCTTTATATTGGTTTAATTGCCCTCCGTTTTTAAAAAAATGGTTAGATGAAGTCCTTACCTATGGCTGGGCTTATGGAAGTAAAAGTGGCTATAAGCTATCGGGAAAGAAAATTGCTTTGGCAATGTCTGTGGGAATAGACGAAAATGAATATACCCAAACAGGAAAATACAACTATACATTAGAACAATTGACTGCTCCATTTGAACTTACCTTTACCTATGTAAAAGCTGATTATCAGCCACTTTTCGCGTATTACGGAATTGAATTAAACTCTTCAAGGGAATGGATTGAAAGGAGCGTCCCACTGTATAAAAATTTTTTAAAGTCTTTTTAATTTCCAATTATTACGGGCATAGCGTTTTTGCAGGACGCACTGAGCCTGAAATAAGCGTATCGGGGAATTCTGGAACGATTTTCCTGCGCAATGTTAATAGGCTGCAAAAAAGCCAAATCTGATGTAAAGTATAATCGATTTTACAGGGGTTCTATTCCATTTTGAGAAAACCAACCAGCTCTTCTATCAGCTCCCCTTTACCTTTTTCCAATCTATCAAGGAATACATAATGAGTACCTGGTATTTCAATGATCCTTCTTTCTACCGTAGATGGTAAATCCTGTTCAAATGCCTTCAAATCATCAGGACGTGACCAAAAATCAAGTTCAGTTCTGATTATCAACGACGGAACATTAATATTCTCTGCTGTCCAGTATTTTCGACCCTGAGACATGTAAAAACTTTCCTCTCGATAACCTCCCGGCACAGTCATCCGGGTGGTATCCTTCCCAAAACTTACTGCTGTTTTCCTATAGCCCTCCATGACCAAAGAATCTCTCCACTCGTCTTTATTTGCGACAGGAATGGTTTCCATCCATTTTCTAACCAGACCTTGTTTATCCGAAGTCCTGAACAAGTCACCTTTTTTGAATTTGGTGGTATCTCCCTCATGCCAAAAATACTGCTTCAGTTCCCAAGGTGCATTGGTTCCATACAGGGAGTTCAAGGAAATAAAATGGGCTAAATCTGAAGAATTCTTGGAGGCAAAATATCCGCCCCAATGTCCGCCTGTAGCCCATCCAAAAAGAGAGATCTTATCCTTGTTATCTTTCTCTTTGATAAAATCCACCACACTTTTGATGTCATTATACGCCTCCAAATGATTGCCTATAACCAATGTCGAATCACTTTCCTCGTATTTCGGTAAGGTGGATGATTCCCATCCTCTGATATTCATCAAATAAACTTTGATCCCTTTTTCAGCCAATGATCTGCCAAACGAACCATTCGGAACAGCTACATCAAATGAAGCAATGGCTCCTGGCCCACCTCCATGAATTAATAAAAGAGGATAAGGGAATAAGGTTTCATTTACAGGATCCTGAAACTCCCTTACAAATATTTTCACACTGTCCGTACTGTTGATCAAGTAATCTTGATGAGTTTTGCCGGTATTAATTTCAGTTTGCTCACTACAGGCGATGATGAAACTTGATCCTATGAGTAAGAATAGCAGCTTTTTCATGTGTTTATAATTTGATTTTTAATGGCCACAACCTGTCCCGTGACGAAGGATACGGGATGGAATCTTCGCATGAATTATAATCATCCCTCTGTGTGTCGCTTCGGGTCATGCTTGATTTCATATGTTTATAATTTGTCTTTCAAAGGCCACAACCTGTCCCGTGACGAAGGATACGGGATGGAATCTCGCAGGGTGAATAATCATCAATCTCCCGAATTAATTTCGGGACAAGTAGTGTGACGCTTCCGACATGCTCGATTTCATATACTTATTATTTAAACACCTCGAATTTTGCATGATCAACCATCACGGCCTACCCCTCGATCTTATAGTTCAATTGTATAAGAAGTGATTGATTTGATTTTTGTGCCTTTGGCTCCTTGGAAAATAAAAAAATCGGAAAAGGCAACTGATTTACCATTCTCCAATTTGATTTCCCCATTGACAGCCCCTTCTTTTCCATGTGACAGAATCTGGTCAATGAGGAGTTCATGAACCTTTAAAGAAACTCCTTCTTTTAATTCACGAATAAAATTATTCTTTCCCTCTGTTTTCTTATCACCGATTTTATTCCAAACAATTTCATCAGTGACACTTTCCTTTAAAAAATCATGGTCTCCTTTGGCATAGGCAGTTTTAAACTCTTTTAGAAAGGCCATTTTTGGTGAATTCCCACATTTTGGGCTTGATACTTTAATGGTCATAATTCAGGCAATTCATTAAGGGTTAAACATTTAATCTGGTGTAGAAAAACTCATAGTTCCTCTAGTTGCTCAATCAGTTTAGCCGCATGGGCTTTTGCCGTTTTCCTTATCTCGCTAGCTGTGTACCCATCTGCCTTCGACGTTCTGAAAGAATAAATAGGGTCAATGAGGTTCATTTGGGCGAAATAACAGGTTTGCTCCAGATTCTTGCAAAATTCATATACCTTAAAGTGATGCTTTTCCAATAAGGTATACTCTTTTTCCTTCCCTCCTACAGTAAAACTGGCCAGAAAGTTTTTCCCTTTCAGCTTATCCCCCTTTGAACCGAAAGCAAATTGATGTTCAAATACTACATCAAACCATTGCTTCAAAATAGCCGGCATATTGTACCAATAAAACGGATATTGAAACAATACAGTATCATGCCTCACTAAAAACTCCTGTTCTATTTGGGGATCAATTTTAAAATCAGGATACAACTGGTGTAAATCACGGATCTCTAACTCCAGGTTGCTTTTCTCCAATTCTTCAATAATTGTTTTGTTGGCTGTAGACGTTTCGAAAGTCGGATGTGCCAAAATGATTAAAGTCATACTATATTTATTATAGTTGCAAAACTATTTTTAGTGATTTATTTTTACAATAACTATCTAATTCGATAGGTGCAAAAAAACTTCCTATGAAAACAGAATGCCTTAGCGAATACGTGAAGCTGAACCAAAAAACCTATCCCTGCACAGTAAGTCTGACGATGGATCTGGTGGGAGGAAAATGGAAAGCGGTCATCCTTTACCATCTAAAAGACGGGGCAAAAAGATATAGCGAACTCCGTAAGGAAATGCCTTCTGTTACAGAAATGACATTAAGCTTGCAGTTGAAACAACTGGAAAAAGACGGAATGGTTTCCAGAAAAGTGTATGGAAAAAAGCCTCCAATTAAAGTGGTCTATAGCCTTACTGAACTTGGTCAAAGTTTCGTTCCAATTCTGGAAGCTATCACCCAATGGGGAAATGAATTGGTCATCCAAAAAGGGGAATTTATCCAAGAACAGTAGGAAAAAGCCTTTTTTCGCTCTTATTTTCAAACCTTCTTTTTTTATGGAGTAACCATTCAAAACACTGCTGTTCAGCTAAAAAAATCAACAAAACGATACCATTTATCCAATGTTTACCAAAAATGAAACAGACCAATCTAACTTATCTACTACTGATAGGCTGAGAAAAGAAATCGAGGAGTTTGTCTGTTTGTCAGAACAGGAATTAGACTTTGTATTGGATCATTTCCAATTAAGGCATTTTAAAAAACATCAGATCATCCTCCACGAAGGAGATAATGCCCAGCACGAATATTTTGTACTGGACGGTTTGTTGAGAGTCACCAAACTGGACGCTACAGGGAAAGAACACATCTTGCAGTTTGGGATGGAAAACCGATGGATTACAGACTCGGAAGCCTATCATACACAATCAAAAGCAACCTTAACAATAGATTGCTTAGAAAAAACCACCGCCTTTTCTTTGACCTTGGAACAGAGAGATAAGCTGTGTCAGGCACTTCCTAAAATGGAAACATTCTTCCTTAAGAAAACCACGCTTGCTCTTCTGACATTGCAAAAAAGGATTCTATGCTTTTTAAGCAGCAATGCCAGTGACCGATATCACCATATCCTTTCAGTTTACCCCGGATTAATCCAACGAGTTCCTAAAGCGATGATTGCCTCCTATCTAGGCGTAAGCAGGGAGACACTCAGTCGATTATCCAAAACGAATCCATGACATGTGATATACCTCACATCAATTCATTGACAATTGTCCTGTTCAGGAAATCCAGTAATGTGGAATTTTGTAGAAATGGTAAGGTTAATGATTGGATTAAGGAGTTATTCCAGCTTGCTGGGAAAGAGTTTACTTAAGTATTCAATTTGAAACCATCCTATTTAAAATTAAAAATTGACTATAACGAGATTGGAATGGAATTTAGAAAATTGGGAAAATCAGGTTTAAATGTTCCTGCATTAAGCCTTGGGACAGGTACTTTTGGAGGGACAAATGAGTTTTTTGAAAAATGGGGACAAACCGATGTAAAGGAAGCCACACGTCTAATTGATATCTGCATAGACCATGGTATCACCTTTTTTGATACAGCAAATGTGTATTCCATTGGAGATTCAGAAATTTTATTAGGGAAAGCCCTTCAGGGGAAAAGAACACAAAGTCTGATTTCAACGAAAGCAACCTTTCAAATGGGAACTCAACCAAATGATAAAGGGTCCTCACGATATCATTTGATAAAAGCGTTGGAGGACAGCCTACAAAGATTGGGAACAGATTACATAGACCTTTATTTAATGCATGGTTTTGACAGCGAAACCCCAATTGAAGAAACGCTCCTAACACTTGACACAATGGTAAAAAGCGGAAAAGTCAGATATATCGGTTGCTCCAATTTCGCTGCTTGGCAATTGATGAAATCACTCTCCGTTTCTGAAAAATTAAATCTTGAAAAGTACATTGTTTACCAAGGGTATTACTCCCTGATCGGTAGAGACTATGAACAGGAGTTAATGCCTCTTCTGGAAGATCAAGGATTGGGGTTAATGGTTTGGAGTCCTCTGGGATGGGGTAGGTTGACAGGGAAAATTAAACGGGGATTGGAAGTGGAAGCAGGAAGAATAAAATCAGGAGGTGACCTTGGATCACCTCCTGTGGAAGAGGAAAGGCTTTATCAAGTGATCGATCATTTAGAACAAATCAGCAGGGAAACCGGAAAGTCAATTCCCCAGATTGCAATAAATTGGCTATTGCAAAATAAAACGGTCTCAAATGTGGTAATCGGAGCACGCAATGAAAAGCAGCTTCTGGCAAACATTGAAGCAGTCGGCTGGCAGTTATCAGATGAGCATCGACTCCTTCTCAATGAGGTTTCGGAACAAACACCCATTTACCCGCACTGGGTTGGAGAAAGATAACTTTTTGCAGAAAGAAACAATACAATAAGGTGTATGTATTCAAAGAGAAATTCAGCAAGTAATCTTTACAATTCATGGCTGCATTCCTAGATTATATTGCTAATTATCTCGGAAATTAAATTCCTTCTGAATTAAATCTTTGTAACGCCAAAATAGTCAATGACCAAAAAAAAGGGGATTGCTCCCCTCTTTCTAAAACGGAGGTTCCATCAGGATATAATCCACTGCCTTTTGGGCTTTGCTGGCAGCCTCTATCAGTAGGTGCCTGTCGTTGCGAAGTTCGTTTAGCCAGTTTTGAATATAAGCTGCCGAGTTTTCCAACAGATTCTGATCCAATATCCCGGTGAGGTTGTTTAGGTACCCTGCTCCCATCTCGGCGATCAACTCCTCACGACTGTAAAATTCTGACGCAAATTGCTGAGGTTCTGAAACTCCTACCCTGTTTAATCTGGATGGGTGCCCTGTAGAATGGCAGATCTCATGGTACAATACCCCAAAATAGTGCTCAGCGGATGCAAAGAGCCTTTTCTCCGGCATGGTAATCTGATCCCGGTCTGCCCGGTAGTAAGCTGAAGAACCGGTATGGACCAACTCAGGAGCCCGGGGCATTTCCTCATAGATCTTCCGACATTGTTCATTATCAGGTAATGGCTCTACTTTGCTGATTTCTGGAAACTCCCATTCTATTCCCTCAATCTGTTCTATGGGAAATACTTTAAACTCCTTGAGAAAACCGGATTTACTCACCAGTTTCAGGTCATATTCCCCTATTCTATCTTCTGGTATTACCTTTCCCGTCTTCTTGTCCCGAAAGGCAAAGTTCCAATAGCAGATCGGAAGTGCCTTTGCACCTTTCTTGATCTTACCTCCCAGTGAATTAGCCTGTTTAAAGGTCAGGTAGTAGGGATACTGATGGCCACAGGATAGCAATAGCCAAAGATTGATCCCTTTGTAGGGTTTCTTGGTCAGGTAGTTGGATGGCATTCCCATTTCATGCCAGGGCTGCTTCCAAGGAATCACCCCCTGCTCCAGCTTTTCTATGATCAGGTCGGTAACCTTCTGATAGATATCCGCTGATCCTTTTGGGAACTGGGTACTGCGTCCCTTGTTTCTTGCTAAATCATTTCGGCTTTTTCTCTTGGCCGGTGTCGTTGCTGATGTTTTTGCTAGTGTCTTCATAGTCTTTTGTGTTTTGGTTTGACAAATACTTATGAAGCTGCACCAGCCTGAAAACGGCACTACCTGCAAGAGGAAACGGAATAAACCAGCAGAGACAAGTGCGTGGGCTTTATGCCGTAAGCTCTTGCCTCGTGTGGCGGGATCAGGCTAAATTGGCGGAAGAAGGAATGGAAAAAAATTAGTCTTATTGTTGGCCTAGCAGTAATTCCCAGAGAAACACTCTTGTGAAGGGATGACATAGAATGTTTTCAGCTGTAGAACCCACGGATATAAAGCTTGGTCCGGTAAATAAACTGTTCAGTTAATACAACTTAGAGTTTAAAGAATAAATAATACTAACTTAGAAATTCAAAGTAGGATGTTTTAGCCCATCTAGTCATTCTTCGAGACACCATGCGTATGAACCCAAAAACTTGGGTTATCAATATCTTAACGATAATTAAACTAATTCATCAGGGCTGCATACCGAGATGAATCCTTGAAATGAATAACTCAATTAGCAAATATTTTTTGATTGCGATTGCTATCCTTTTTAGTATAACTCTGTTATCCTTCAAGAGTGCATTATTAGATATAGGCGACCAACAGAAAAAAGGCTTTTATGAAGAATCGTTTTTCTTTCCCATAAATGGCGGAAAACAAACATTAACTGGGACTTTAGCCATTCCCGAAGGGTTTAATGCGGACGATAAGGCAGTTATTTTGGTAGCACCTCCCGGAGCATCCTCGAGGGACTATAGCGGGCTTTATTCAAATTTATCCAAAGAACTGGTCAGGAATGGAATAGCCGTACTTAGGTATGACCCGCGTCATGTGGCAGATACTACGTTGGCAATTCAAAGCGTAACTATGTTTGATCAGGCCGACGACGCAGAAAGTGCATACAATGCCTTAAAAAAAGATAAACGATTTGGGCCAATAGGTTTATTGGGCCATAGTGAAGGAGGAAGTTCGGCAGCCATAGTAGCATCAAGGAATAAAAA
This sequence comes from Algoriphagus locisalis, assembly GCF_900116615.1. Lineage (GTDB taxonomy): Bacteria > Bacteroidota > Bacteroidia > Cytophagales > Cyclobacteriaceae > Algoriphagus > Algoriphagus locisalis. The sequence goes on along the minus strand of NZ_FPBF01000010.1, from coordinate 24,709 downwards.
TATTCACTTTATAGCACTGTTATCATCACCTGGTATTTCCGGGCTTGATTTTCAATTGCAGAATACACTCAATAATATTAATAAGACTGATAGATTTATAAAATTAGTAGATGGAACGGAACCGGACACAGTACAGAATAACCTATTATATTTCCACAGGAAAAGAACCTATTCCGCAATTGCCAATATCAGCAACATAGATTCATTATATAGCTTATTAAAAACCGAAAATAAAAACTATCGCGAAAACGTTCGCAAATATCATAATACATCGTCTGGAAAAGCTTCTATGTCTATAAAGGAGAGGAATGAATTTGATTCGGTAATCTTACTCAATGATTCTTTAACCCTACTTAATCCTCGTATCATAGTTCTCATCCAATATCAACCTGAGCTATACTATCCAAAAATCAGCTGTCCCGTTTTGGCTGTATTTGGTAAAATGGACGAAATAGTTTTTTGGGAGGAAAATTCAGAAGGAATGGAAAGCCTATTCAAAAAAAGCCAAAAGGAAAACTATGAAATTCTTTTATTAGATAGTATCAATCATGAGTACAGAAAAGTGACAGATAGCCTGAGTATGATTATGCCCCCCGGCATTATTCAACACAGAAAAGAGTCAATCGGCCAACAAAACAATGATTTTTATATACCTGCTTTTTCAGCAATAGCAGAATGGATTAACGAAATGAAGTGAAGTCAGCAAAACTTAAGACATCCCCTTCATCTTGCTGATAAGCAAATAAATTCTACAAGTCCATACTACTTATATCATAAAAAATCCCCGAATTTTTCATCATTCGGGGATTGGCATTAAAAAACATGTGGAGTTAATCAATTGACTCTTCGTTAGCCTAGTATCCTGGGTTTTGTACTAACAGCTTATTTCTGTCGATTTCACTTTGAGGTACTGGGTACCAATAGTTTTTATCTTCCCATTCTGCTCTGGTAAATACCACAGATCTTTGGTGAAATTCCGGAGAGGATAATCCATCCCCTTCATCAATGTCCATTCCGTGAAATTCTCCTCCTTGATGGTATTCGGGTTGGTCAGCTACTTTCCATCTACGCACATCCCAATACCTGTGGCCCTCGAACATTAATTCAACCTGTCTTTCGATATGAATGACTTCACGCATAGCATCCTGCCCAGTATCTCCTTCGTAATCAGGAAGACCAGATCGATTTCTTAGCTCATTGAGGTATATAAATATATCTTGATGCCCCGGAGAATATTCATTCAATGCTTCAATGTAATTCAAGTAAATTTCTCCCAATCGAATATTCATAGCTGGTCTAGCAAAGCTTCTACCATCTCTATAATCATTATTAGGATGAATGTTTTTCCTTGCTGTATAACCTGTAGAAGGGTAATCCCTAGTTGCACCCTGCTTCCCTGAATTGCCTGTATAGAAATACTCAACTACACTGCTCCACCCTGGATTTGGTACTACTGGACAATATGCCCCATTAAAAGTGACATTGACATAAAATCTAGGTTCACGACCAACATACATATTAAATGTACCTGGAGAATAATAGTTATTTCCTTCTTCCACAAATCCCTCCTCAGAATATCCACTGTTAGGGTCATTAATTCTCAATCCATTTGACATTCTAAATGCATCAACCATTTCTTGTGGCACAGCAATACCATTCCAAGCATTACCGTTGGAGTTACGTGGAGAGGAGTGTCTTTCCCAGTTCCCATACATATCGGAGCTAGCTCTAAGCCATATGCCTTCAGTTCTCCACCCTTCAAACATCAGATTTCTATAGGACAAGAATCCTGCCCGGAATGGGTCTTCATCTTCGACCCTATAGAGCGAATAGTAACCTAAATCTATTACCTCTTTAGCGGCATCGGCTGCCAACTTCCACTTATTTGCATCGTAGTTTTGATTAATTAAAACCGTACCATCTGGATTAACTAATCCGGCTAGATCACTATTTCCATTTACTAATGGGCTGGCATGGAATAGGAGAATCTGTGATTTGATTGCCTTTATTATAGGCTTACTAATTCTACCAGTTTGGGCTAGATCTAGTTCCTGTGGATTATTGGGGTTCAGATGTTTTTCCGGCACATCTTCCATAGCTAAGTCCATTTCAGAAAGTACATAGGCTATGCCATCATCCCAGGTGCTTCTTGGTATTTGGAAATCAGCATCCGGAGGTAAAGAATTTTCACCCATCAAGACTACCGGGCCATACTGCCTCATTAGTAGCCAGTAGTAATAGGCTCTTAAAAAACGTGCTTCACCTTTGTATTGCTGTACTAATCTTTCCCCGTTTGGTTCAGCGGGGATCTCTTGGTTCATATCTACGTTTTCCAAAAATATTGCAGCGTACCGAATCGCCTGATAATAACTCGACCATACGTTGTGGTTTGTGTTATCAGGAGTCATTGCCCCAGAATTAATGGCTGGGAAAACCCATGCATAGTCAGCTTCATCGCTCTGTCCAGACCATTGTTGATTATAAGGCTGATTCCACATATCTGGCAGGGGATTATAAATTCTCGCCAGCCACTGCTCGGTCATACCCTTATTGGTAAATACGTCTTCGAGCGTGGTTATATTATCAGGTACAGTATCCAAGAAGTCTTCCGAACAAGACAACGTAAAGCCAATGGATACTATAGTCAGATACTTTCCAATTTTATTTATAATGCTATTCATTTCGTCGATTTAATTTTATTGAAAACTAGCTCTTAGACCAATGTTGAACGTAGTCGTATTTGGATAACTGGTTCCTCTTCCGTCTCCCAACTCAGGATCCCAGATTTTCCAGGGGCTGAACGTGACTAAATTTGTTGCATTCAAATACACCCGTAAGTTTTTCATACCGAACTTTTTAAGCTTAGTCATATCAAAGTTATAAGCGACTTCAGCATTTTTTAGCCTTATATAATCTGACCTGAATAGCCACCAGGTACTACCATAGTAATTGGTAGTAATGTCTTCCCTCGTTGACATTCTCGGGTAGAATACATCTTGGGAAGGGTTGTCTGGAGTCCATCTGTCCAAGGCCATATCGTATAGATTCCCTCTTGTTGGGCCGTCAAAAAATGGATTTGTTGATTCGCCACCGGAATACATAAAATCGACTAATCCAGCACCTTGGAAGAATAAGACAACCTCAAATCGTTTGATCCCTGCCCCCATATTCAAGCCGTACATGATTTGCGGTACAGGCCCATATCCTATAGCTCTTTGGTCATAAGTATTTATGATCCCATCATCATTTAAATCTTGATACCTAATGTCTCCTGGTCGTACATCACCTGCCTGCACTGGAGCGTTGGCTATTTCTTCTTCGCTCTCAAATAATCCCGTAGCTATATATCCGAACCTCTGGTCAATTCTATGCCCTACACGGTTTAACCATGGATACTGCCATTCAGGCAATCCATCATACACATTCTTATTCTTATTGTAGGTGAATGTTCCTCTAAAAGTCAGGAAATTAACCAGTGCGCTACCGCCAAAGTGTTTGTTATAGTTAAGGGTTAAATCCAAACCCTTATTTTCCGTTATCCCAATATTTCCATAGGGCGTATTTGCTCCGTATCCAGAAGCAGCAGGAATGTCATTTAATTTCATCAAGATTCCACTTCTGCGCTCTTTGAAAAACTCTACGATGAAAGATAGATCATCATTGAAGAAATTCATTTCCAGTCCAAGATTGTGTCTTCTGCCAGTTTCCCAAGTCACATCAGAACCAACCTGACCTTCTTGCATACCACTGTATCCTCTAGTGTTTCCAGGCACACCAAAGGTGTATCCATCACCGCCATCAATTCTTGTCTGAAAAAGGAATCTGTCGCTAGTATTGCTATTTCCGGTTAAGCCAAAGGTATATCTCAATTTCAGATGTGACATCACATCTCTCATGGGTTCAAAAAAAGATTCGTTTGATATTACCCAGCCAGTTCCAAATGAAGGAAAAAAGCCAAATCTGTTGTCAGGCGAGAAGTTTTCAGAACCGGAATACCCAAAGTTTGCCTCAATAAAGTACTTGGAATTGTAACCATATGTAGCACGTCCGGAGACACCTCTTAGTCTAAAAGGAATAGATGAAACTAAGTCACCAGCATCAGCATTGATGTAATCAGACTGATAATAAAGCAGCATTCCCGATACATCGTGACTTTCACCGAATGTCCTGTTGTAGTTGATCGCAGATTCAGTATAGAACTTTCTGTTTCCTCCTCTTGATTGTTCAAATCCAAGTACATCTGATCCCTGGTCTACAAGTTCAGTAATGAGGTTCCCTTCCTCATCTCTACCACTTGCAAAGTAAGTTTGCACATTTCTGGTTCTATTCAAATTGTTCCAATTATAGGCATCAAAGGAAAACATACTGGTGAATTTCAATCCTTTAGTGATGAAATCCAGATCCTGTTTCACGCGGATATTTGACCTTATGGTGTTTCGGTATTCTGTCGCATACCCTGACTGAGTAAGCCTTTCATAAGGATTTCTGTAGCCCCCAGGTACTCGTGGGAATTGCCCGTTAGAATATTGCGGAGGTGCAATGTGAGGAGGGCTCTGTGTAGCCATATTAAATAGATCTCCCGTACCAACTCCAGGGTAATTTGAATTTATTATAAAGCCATTGATACCCAATTCTATATTTGTGGTCTTGGTGAGGTTGACATCTACATTGGTCAAAAATGTAAATCGATCCAGCGTAAGTCTGTTGCTGTAGGATTCTATATCGTCAGCCTTGAACATCCCTGTTTCAGAGTAATATCCAGCGGACACATAGTATTTCGCATACTCGGAACCACCACGGATATTGATGTCTGCACTTCTATTTTGTGCATATTTATTGAAAATCTCATCGTACCAATTCACATTTGGATAGAGATCAGGATCTTCACCGGATTCCACCATTCGTATTTCCTCCGCTGAATATTGAGGAGTCCTTCCTCGCATTTCTAAGCCTTCATTGTAAAGTCGCATGAAATCCGGACCGTCCACAAAACTAGGCAGTTGAGTAAAGGAGGTGACGGCCTGTCTTACTTCAAAGTTTATGATCGGCTTGCCTATTTGTCCTGATTTGGTATTAATTATGATTACACCATTTGCACCTCTAGCACCATATACAGCAGTGGCTGAGGCATCTTTTAGGATCGTGAAACTCTCAATATCTTCAGGATTGATGTTATTGATAGGACGGTCAGGAACCCCATCTACAATTAAAAGTGGGCCACGTGGAGAGGATCCAAAAGTGGCAATACCCCGGATAAAAATCTCTGAACCATCATATCCTGGTTCACCACTTCGCTGCACAGATACCATTCCGGCAAGCCGACCTCCAAGTGAGTTAGTTAAATCACGTGTTGGAAGCTTTAACTCGGCAGGCTTAATTGTGGATTGAGAACCTACAAGGCTTATCTTCTTTTGCTCCCCAAAGCCTACGACTACCACTTCCTCCAATGCAGCTTCGTCTTCCAAAAGTGTAATTTCATAGGTCTGACTTGCACCGATCTCGACCACCTGACTTGCAAACCCTATAAAGGATACCTCAATTTTAGGATCTGCAGTAATCAAAGTAAGCGAGAACTCACCGTCATTATTGGTTACAATACCATTGGTGGTGCCAACTTCTTTAATATTTGCTCCAGGCAACGTAAAACCGTCAACAGATTTTACAACTCCTGAAATCCTTCGCTCTTTCGATTCAATACTTTTGGGAGCTGTTGTTTTTTGGACCTGTTTTACATGAATGACGCGATTGATTTCTTTGAATTCTAGCTCAAATTCTTCAGAAAGGGTATTTAAAATACTTTTAAGGGATTGTTTTCCTTTATTGATTTTAACATTGCCTACCCCCTTTAATTTATCCTTATCGTAAGCAAAATTGAAGTCTGTTTTCCGCTCAATTTCAGAGAATATTTCAAAAATGGAGCCTTCAGATAATTCGATATTTATGATGATATCAGACTGATTATTACTTGCAGAAAGACTAGCTGGACTAGCTAGCACTGTAGAAATAAGTGAAAATAAGATCAGAAAAGAGAGGCTGTACCGCCAAAGTCTTCCTGCAATTGGTATTTTTCTTGCCATAGTTTTTGGGTTGTTGTTATTGAGGTTTATTTAATTTTGAGGCATAATTCTAGGGGTTGCCCCTTACTTTCTATTCTGTCACATATACTAAATTGGATTTTATCTGAAATTTCAAATCTGAAGCATAGCTCAAGCCTTGCAGCACATCATCAAGTTTTTGATTGCTGTATGTCGCGCTATATAGCCCCTTTAAATCAAGGCTTTTGTCATAGATAAATTCTACACCGTACCAGTTAGAAATTCTTTCAAAGACTATTTTATAAGACTCATCTTTGAATTTTAGGATATTCTTTCTCCAGCCTAAAATCTGGTCTTCATCAAAACTTCCTTTCCTTAATTGATTGCTTTCAAAGTTTATAAAGGCGGCGTCTAGTGGTAGCAAATTGACTTCTTCCTCATTCTGCATCCTCACATTTACCTTACCCGTTACTAGTGCTACATGCCCATTTCCTCTATCCTTATCGGTGTTCATGTCGAAGGAAGTACCAAGTACATTCACAGCAAAATGATCAGAAGAAACTTCGAAGGTTTCTCCATTTTGCTTTTTCACCTCAAAAAATGCCCTTCCTTTCAGATGGACTTTGCGTCCCCGATCAAAATCTGTCAAATATTCGAGAGATGAATTTGAATCCAGGATTACTGAAGATCCATCAGGCAGCATCACATTTCTTCTTTCTCCCCGATCGGTAGAGACAGTCACCCAGTTGGCGCTTTCGCTGTAATCCGTCTTTAGATAAGTCCAACTTAATCCGCCCAAAACAAGAAATAGAATTACGGATGCAGCTGCCAGCCACTTATATTTCTTCCAATTGGAATTAGTGCTCTTATTTTCAAGATGAGCGATATTTTTACGTGGATTTCCATAAGCCTCCAGCAACTTTTCGCGTATAGTTTTCAATCTTAAATCATCAATTTTTTCATCTCCAGAATATTGGAATGAATTGACGATAGCTTTGGCTTTGTGGAAATATTCAGCTTTATCAGGATTTTTTTGAACCCAATGATGCCAATATTCAGTGTCCTGCCCTTTTTGGTGATTTACCCACAACACGAAATCTTCGTTTTTCAAAAAATCGTATTCACTTTTAGGATTGAATTTCATTATTCGGATTTACAAGTAGAGAAGTACACTTACTTTTCTCCATAGAGAGGGAAAACCTAAAAGTGACATCAAAAAAAATTAACTTTTTTTAAAAAATTTTATACTACTCCTAATTGATGTTCCTGGAAGTGCTATGATTTCCCTTAATTCATAGCTAGCTTTAAGAGCAGTATTTCCTATTCAAACTAATTAAATGCAGGCTGAACTTAAGAAAACACTCAAGGTTTTATAATGCTATTCCTGAATCTCATTCATTATCCTTGGCTATATAGTTCACCTTCGAATTGACACTTTTTTGCAGCTGCCGACTGAAAATGGATTAAAGAAGTTAGTTCCAAATATTTTGACAAAGCCAAAATAATAAGCTATTCTAGTGTCCTTTCTCAGATCTTTTCTAACCATCACCAGTTTTGGAGAGTAAAAAATTTGATAAAAACAGAGGACATAATTCAATAAGTAAGAAGTTTTCATTTAGCACTGGAACCCATGAATGTGAGAGATTTTAAGCCGGAAGGCCAATTCGATCAGAATTCTGAAAAGGATGCTGGAGAGAATAACCGTATAACTGATGATGAATTGTGGAAAGGGATAATAGCCAATGATAAGAAAAGTATAGAAATACTCTATAATCGATACGCATCAATTCTATGCAAATATGGATTTCAGATTACTAAGGATGATTCGATTGTATATGATTCTATACAGGACACTTTTCTGTATCTGATCCAGAAATCAGAAAATCTCAGTGCTCCAGTAAATGTAAAAGCATACTTATTTGCCAGTTACAGAAGAAAAGTGCTCTCCTTATTGAAAGAGAGTAGAAGTGAAAAGAATAGACATGATGAAATAAGTATGAATGAAGAGCTTTTCGAAAACGGGGACTCTATCCTTATGCATGTTAATGAAGACTATAGGCCAGAAATTAAAAAGTTGATATTAGCCTCGACGAGCCAATTATCAACCAGGCAACAAGAAGTAATTTTTCTCCATTTTTATGAGGGGCTATCGTACAAGGACATTGCGGAGACCATGCAATTTAAAAATGTGCGATCAGCAAGAAACCTTTTGTATAAAGCCATTGATATTTTATCGGTTAGTTTAAAAAAATACAAAAGTGACATTTGGCCTATTATTTTGACTTCTGCCTTGACCGCATTAAACTGACATAAGACTTCTTTTATTCACTATCCCACTTTAGGATGTTGGCTTAATTTTCCTTTTAGATGGCATCCAAAGGTGATTTTTGCTAGCTAGTGAAGGGTTTTGCACTTGATTTACAGCTTCCATAATGCATACATTTAAGCCAGAATTTTTTTAGGATGCCGTAATCAGGTGCTACGGAAGCAGTGAATCAGGAAACGGAAACCAGCAGAGACAAGTGCGTGGGCTTTATGCCGTAAGCTCTTGCCTCGTGTGGCGGGATCAGGCTAAATTGGCGGAAGAAGGAATGGAAAAAAAATTAGTCCTATTGTTGGCCTAGCAAAAATTCCTTACTAGAAGTCTGCTTGATCGAAGTTTTTTATGCTAAATCTTTTTCACGGAGAGTACGCACAGGTATGTCACCTTGACTAGCAGAGCCTTTCTATTTTCTAGATGCATGTTTGAGTTGACCAATGATATGAATTTTGCGTTTGAAAACTGATACTCATTTTTTCACAATTTATTATTCACCACCAATTCATAGAAAAAGTCCTTGTAGCTTGCTCCAATTAGGATGAATTCCTCCTTGTTCTTCAACTTAACTCTGTTTCTACTGATAGTTTCGATCTTGTCTATAGAGATAATGTGCCGTTTATGGACTCTCACAAAGCCTTTGGAAAAGAGTGATGTTTCGTAATGCTTGATACTGCTTAGGGTCAATATTGGCTTTGATTCATTCAGCAAGTGGATTTTGACATAGTCCTTATAGCCTTCCAATAATACAATGTCCTTGAGATTTATCTTGATGGAGGAGTATTCCGCCTTTACAAAAATATAATCCTGAGATTCGCTGAATGCGAAATTTATGCTATTCGCCTGAGGAAAAGGTATAGGTTTTCCCGAGGTCATCAGTTTGTTAACAGCCATAAAAAAACGCTCAAAACTGAATGGCTTTACCAGATAATCGATGGCATTGATCTCGAAGCCTTTCACTGCAAAATCACTATAAGCAGTGGTGAAGATAACTTTTGGTTTGATCGGAAGGTTCTCATAAAATGAAATCCCGTTCATATCAGGCATGTTAATGTCTAAAAAAATGAGGTCAACAGCCCCGTTCAAAATGGCATTCATAGCCTTCAGAGGCGAGTCGAATGAGCCAACCAGCTCAAGGGGAGGAAACTTACCGATGTAGTCTGACAGGACATCTATAGCCAGAGCTTCATCATCGATCACTATGCATTTGTAGCTCATTTTTTAATCGTCAAGAAAGTTTTAAATAGGTTGTTTTCCCGCTTTTGGCGGAAGGAATATTTGCCTGGGTAGATGAGTTCCATTTGATTTTCCAGATTTTTTATTCCCAGTCCTGCGTGTTTTTTATCCTCGGGATTATCATGCTTTCTGGAAATACTATTGATCACTGAAAACTTGAGTTCTGCATCATTTTCCTCAAGGGAAATTAGAATAAAAGAGGGTGTGTGATAGCTTACGCCATGCTTGAAGGCATTTTCTACAAGCGTCATAAGTAATAGAGGCTCGATCATATAATATGTGTTTATGATCGAAACCGTAAAGTTGATATTTGGGGCATTTTGCTCAGTGAACTTCAGCTTTTCCATTTTGATGTAGTTCTGGATAAATTCGATTTCCTGCTTGATGGGGATTTTACTTTTCCCTGCTTCATACAAGACATGTCGGAGCATATCTGAAAGCAGTAGGATCGCATTGGTGGTCTCTTCGGATTTTTTCCTAGCCAGCGCATAAATGTTGTTTAATGCATTTAGGAGGAAATGTGGATTGAGTTGTGTTTTTAGAAAGTTCAACTCTCCTATAGCTTTTTGCTTTTCCATTTCATCGTTTCGTTTTCGCTCTTTGTCGAAAAGCAATAAGAGCTCAAAAGCAGTCCCTAATGCCAACAGCAGGAGAAATCTAAAGACGAAGGAGAAAGTTCTAAAGAAAATTGGATTATGCTTGAATTCAAAATCCCTAGGCGCGGGCATGTTTTCCGACAACCTGTCCGGCAACATATTAGTTGAGGGCAAATCAGGCCTTCTAGGCATCATTGATTCGGGGTTCCAGAAATAGGTATTGATGAGGTAAAAAAATACTAAGGAAAAAATAAGAAGTATCAGGACGCTCAGCAGGTAATTTTGGTACGATCGTTTCTCGATGAATTTTGGGATGAGGATAGTAACATTCAAAATATAGAATAGCACCAAATTGATATTGGTGAATGTTATATTTAAGACCTCAGTGATTCCTGAATTTGGTCTGGAAAATGGAGGTATGGACTGAGATAATAGCACCCCAATAATGAGTAGATGCACCATTCCCTTTAATACTTTCCTTTGCTCCATGGGGTTGATATTCAATCAAGTTGCAAAGGAAACTGAGAATGAGTGACCTATTGCAACTTAATCTGTTGATTTAAGAAATTTTAAAATGCATCTTCTTAAAGTTCAATTACTGTAGCGAAGTTTTATGCTGTCCCAATTAACCAAGCTATCAATCGTCTTCATCAGATTCTTCGAACGGCAGGAATTCCCAAATGTCATCAAACCTTAGGGAGGAACTTTTTCCTAATAAGACAAATGCTCTATCGCCATCAGAAAAGACAGAGGCTCCACTTCTAGCAGTTCCCTCAAAATCTGTCTTGTCTTCCCAATCATCCAAAACTGGATCATATTCCCATGTAGCACTCACTAGTGAACCTTGAGACCCGGTGGCAAGGTAGCCCATTGGGCCAATGCTAAAGCCCACCGCTTCGCTTCTTACGATGGTGTAGTTGTCATCTTCATCCAAGTCCTCTTTTTGAGACCAAGATTCTGTAGTGCCATCCAATGCCCAGAAATCAAATTCGTAAATGCCATTGTTGATTCCTCCTCCAATGTAGGCAACGTCATTGATTACAAAGACAAATGCCCCAGACCGCTTGGCACCCCCCATGCTTATAAAGGAGTTCCAGGTTTTCGTGTTAGGGTCATACTGCCAAAAATCCTTTTGCTCACTTCCATCAAATCCAGTACCTATGTATCCTTTTCCGTTCAGTGCAAAGCCTAATGCACTATACCTCTCTGTTCCGGGGAAGGCTGCTTCTTCAGTCCATGTGTCCGAGTTTGGATCATAAGACCAGAAGTCTCCGAGTTTGTTTCTGCCATCGTAGCCTGTTCCATAATAGCCTTTGGAATCAATGGCGAATGCGACGGCATTTGATCTTGCAGTGCCTGGGAAATCAGCTCGTCGGGTCCATGCATCGGCGGAAGCATCATATTCCCATAAGTCCCTCATGTAATCATCACCTGTATAGCCACCCACCACGAAGTGTCTGCTTCCTACGGTGAAGGAGGAAGAATTGGAGCGATTGCTTCCATCGAAATAAGACCTTCGCACCCAATTTCCTTCTGTAGTAGTGTCTTCGGATTCTTGGCAGGAAAAGAAAAGCCCGAGCATTACCAATGCTGCTAGGGTTGATAAAAGCTGGTTTACTTTTTTCATAATATTAGTTTAATGGGATAAGTGTGATTTCTAATTTTGATTTATAACTCGAGGAGTTGTCTCCCACTACCAGGTAGCCCATATTGAATGTAGATCCTGGGGAGACTTCCAGCCAGAGCCCATCGGTTTGCCTGCTTCCTGAAATTTGACTTCTTACAAAGTCATTGATGGGTATTATGAAGTAAGTTGCTTCCTGAAAGACCTCATCAAAACTTGCCAAAGTAGCTTGCGAGAGGTAGGATTTTGTATTGTTGTTTTTGTCTATGACATAGACATCAAGCTGTTGCAGGGGCTGGTTGAGACTACCATCGTAGGTGCCTTTTTTGACCGGGATGTAAAGATTTGCTTCGGAGATATATAAATCATGCGGAACGTCTTCGATATAGGTAAGATCTCCCAAGTCAATCCGGACAGCTGAATATCCCAATTCATCAGCAATAGCCATGTTTTGACTTTCTGAAGCTGGAAATTGAACATAGTCTTGAGCCTCTGAAAATGGAGTGCCTGCTCGATTTACTTCTATGTGTGAAAATCCCAACGAGGCATCGCCTATCGGAATCTGATATTCTTCATCCTCTTCCAAAAGCTCTAGAGGAGGCTTATGATAAAAGGAAATATAAGACTCCTTCGATACAAGCATGAGCGGGCTAGAGCCGGCAACCTCAAGCATAAACCCGGGAAAATAGTCTAGGAAATCCTCATTACTCTCGAACAGCTTTTCTGAACCCCGTACTTTTTCAAATAAGTCCTGCCCAAATTCCATAGGAAGGGTGATTCTAATAGAGTCTTGGAAAGGGATGTATTGAATTCTTTTACTGACTAGGGGAACACTATTGGTGGGAAATGACTCAAAATCGTAAAAGACATCGTCGTCATTTTGATATGCTAGCCGCTCTTCGAGTTGATAGATATGTAGGTCAAATTCCGGTAGCGTGTCATAATGGGAGTTATCTATTTTTAGCACAAATACTACTGAATCTAAGATAGTTTCATCATCAAAACCCGTGGATGTACTTTGTATATTAAACTCGAAATAGGGATTAGCTTTGACCTCTCCTCTGGTTGGATCAATCGTATTTCCCAACAGAAATGATTCTTTGGTGCTAGTCACTATACTGTCCTGGAAATAGCTTGAATAAGAGATGTCAGTAAATTCAACTTTTTGGATGTTGAAATCATCCTCGAGATCTACTTCGGGTATTTCATCTAAAAAGCTATTTTCATAGCATGAGCTGAGTATCAAAATAAATAAGCAGAAAGTAATTCTGGACTTCATTAATTTTTTGTTTCAAAACTACCTGAGCTTTAATGCCCCTGAAAGAATACTAGAACAACTGCCCGATTTCCTAGAGGAATACGCATATAGTCTCTACCAAATGCATTGTTCAGCTTTCTGGAAAAAATGCATACTCCTCGTAACAAAATACCTTTTGGTCTATAGAAACCGCGTGTTCTTCTATAATCATGTTTGGCTTGCTAGGCGGTTTCTAGCTTGCAAGCAAAAAATCACGCATGATCAAATACTTTCCAGGTTTGATGATTCTCTTTTGGTTGATGTCAATCACTCCGACCCTAGCTCAGCGGGGTCATGGGTCACTGTATTCGACGATAGGCTTGGGATTGCCCACCTACGATAATTATGGCTTGGCCAAAAGGCTGGGCGCAGTAGGTGCTGGGGTACGCTCGCCTTACTTTTTGAATACCATTAATCCTGCTTCGCAGAATAGCATCGGAATATCCAACACATTTATGCTGGACGTGGATGTCTCCTATAATCAGCAAAAAATCACAACCAGTGATGAGACGATATCCAACAACTTTTCCAATCTGAATCACTTCAGCATGTGGTTTCGCTTTTCTCCTAAAACAACGCTTTCCTTTGGACTTAGTCCGGTGGGTGTTCAGGATTATAGCTATTCTGATACCTATTATTTTGAAGGTTTTGCAAGTAAATATGTGAGGATATTTAAAGGTTGGGGGAATATCAACAAGGTTTATCTGAACTATGCTACCAGTCTTGGTTCAAGGATTTCGGTAGGTTTAAGACCTTCTTTCCTATTTGGTAATTTTCAAAAAGAAACGAGCTATCTGGATCAATATGCGGAAGGGTTTCTTTACAGAAGGCGTAATTCCTATTCAGGAGTTGGTGCTGAAGCGGGATTCCAAGTGGAACTCCTGCAAAATGAAAATGGAAGTCTGACATTCGGTACTACTGGTCAATGGTTTTCCAAGCTAAGTGGGACAGGAGATTCTCAAGTGGAAACCTATGCTACTTCTGAAGTACTGTACGTAGCGGATGAGACCGATATGGACTATGAGCTTGGCTCTACTGTCCGATCTGGACTTTCTTTTCAGAATAAGTCATGGCTCATCGGAGCAGATTTTCTCTACGGCTTTCCTACAGATGATAATGAGTACAGCATTGCCAATCAGGTGTACAGCATTGGAGCCGAGTTTATTCCAAATTATTTCGGAACAAATCTCATCAGTCAGACGAGTTTCTCGCTAGGAATGAATTACGATACCGGTTCAATACAGATGGAAGGAGCTAAAGTCTCTGCCTATGAGGTCACCTCTTCAATAGGTATTCCCCTTAATCGATCCAGTAGGATAAGCCTAGGTTATAAGTACCGAGGAATGGGTGAGACTTCGATTGTTTCCAAAGAATCACTCAACACTATTACCCTAAACTTCACCTTCGGGGACACCTGGTTTTTCCGAAGAAAATTTGAATGATACTTATGAAAGAAAAATTAACCATTCTGATTCTTATGGCAGTTAATCTATGCTATGCTCAGGGAGTTGAAGTAAAAGAGCAGAAGGAGTCCAGTTTTTTTGATTTACCGATAGAAGATGTATTGGGGATTATTGATTTCGATCTAGAAGTGCTTGCAAAGCGCATTCATGTCAAGAATCAGTCACCGGAGTATAAAAAGCTGGAGCGGATAGTTTCATGGTATTCCGATAAGACGGATAGTTTATTTGATCTCAAGAAAGTCGAATTGGAGGGGATTGAATATGCTTATCATAGAAATGTAGCTGGTATTAAAGATAGAAATGACTTTGATGAAGTAGTAAGTGTGGTAAAAAACTACCTAGGAGAAGTCAAGCCCTATACCCCACCCTTTCAGGCAGTTGAGCATCAGCTTAGCAATTGGGTCGCGGGATTTTTGAATGAGAAACAGTATTCAAAATGGGAGACGTACCTTTCCAAACAACATAAAAAAATGAAGCCAAAGAGCCCAATGCCCATGAGTGGACCACCTACAGAGTTTTTCTAGAAAGTGGATAGAGATTTAAATCACATTTCACGCCTATTTATTTTGATCTATTCGGGGTTTGCAGCCCTACATTCCTCGGGATCAGGCTAAATTGGGGGAAGAAGGAATGGGTAAAAAATCTATCAAAATGAATCTTATACCCAGCTTCCTTCGGCACTCAAACTCCCTTGAAGTCCGATTTTCAGACAATCTTCAGGGATTGAATCAGCCCGTCATTAAATTCATATTGATAGTTCAACACGATAGGGCTGCCGGGAAACTGCCCTGTGACTTTAGCTTTCAGTGTTTGGTCGCTTTCCGAATATTCCAGCGGGATCATGCTTATCTTATACTCCTGATTTGCCTTCTCAAACCAATCCTGGATCTGCCTTCTTCCTGAATAGTTTTTCCCTCTTCAAAAACAATGGCTATTTCAGTAAAAACAGCTGGCATAATCAGTACTGTCAAAGTGCGTTTGTACTTCGATTAATTGGGCAACTACCTGCGGGATTTCATTTTTCATTTTTTCAAGTGTTCAGATATAACTAAGATTATTTTTGCGAATTAGTAAGAGCAGGATTGTAGGGATCCTCCCCCCGTCAATGATGTATTCAGTTCTGAGGTATTTTGTCCCTTGAGAGTCCAACAACCCAACAAACTCTGCTAGATCCTCAGGCTGGGTAGGACGTCCGATCGGTATGCCTATCTTAACCCTGCGCTTCTACTTAAAAACAATTGAATAAGAGGCATAAAATTCTTTGTAGTTAAAATTAGTTAATCGATTTTTGTAAGGAAGTTGCTGTTTGTGAGGAAATCACTGTTTATTTGAATCCTTACTTCCTGAAATATGGAGCACAACTTGTTCACCAATAGTTACTTATTTCAAATGAAAAATGTCCTGTTGACATTTCTACTACTTTTTGCCAGTACTCTAGATGGGATTTCTCAGTCTGAATTGGCTACTCCCAATATCAAAAATTTCACCAATAAGATATACGCAGGTGGACTTCAAAACTGGGGTGCTACCCAAGATGAGCATGGCGTTATTTACTTCGGCAATAATGAAGGTTTGCTTACCTTCAACGGGAGCTTTTGGGCACGTTATCAACTGCCTAATCAGACTATTATTCGCTCAATGAAATTTGATTCCAATAAGAGGCTCTTTGTTGGTGGGCAGGATGAAATCGGATACTTTCAGGCAGAACTGAATGGGCAGCTTAAGTTTCACTCCCTGAAACCCCTCATTCCGGAATCAGACAGAAGTTTTTCGGATATCTGGAAGGTAGAAATGCGGGAAGACGAATTCTTCTTTTTGGAACACGATAGAATCTTCCATTTCAAAAACGATGTAATGCAGGTTTTTACTTCAGAAGTGGAATGGTTGTACTTGGGCGTGGTCAGAGATAGGGTATTTGCGCAGGACAAAGAGGCCGGTCTAATGGAATATTCGAATGGGGTGTGGAAAAAAGTTTTCGGAAAGGCTGTACCTGAACTGCCTCCTATTGTCAGCATCCTTCCCTATAAGGAAAATAAGCTATTGATTTCAACAGTTGCGGATGGGATGTTCTTAATGGACAAAACTACTGTCGTACCATTTAATACTTCTGTAGATAAGCTTCTGAAAGAAAGTTGGGTAAATGCCGTAACCCAAATCAATTCAAACAGCTATGCAGTAGGCACGAAATCCTCTGGGGTTTTACTACTGGACGCAGAGGGTAAACTCAAGCAGCAATTCACCTATTCACATGGCCTCCAAACCAATAATGTAAGGAATATTTTTGTGGACAGGGATTTTGGTCTTTGGATTGGCCTGGACGATGGCATAGATTACATCGACTTTCAGAACCCTATCAAAGAAATCCAGCCCGACCCAAGTAAAGGGGTATCTGGATATTCCTCATTAATCCATCGGGACCAGCTTTACCTAGGGACTTCAGACGGTCTGTACAAGTTTTCCATGTCATCCAAAGAAAGTGACATGAGTCTGACCCAAGGTGAGTTTTCACTGATCCCGGGGTCAGAGGGCCAAGTTTGGAATATACAGGAGATCAATAACCGCTTGTTAATGGGGCACGAAAATGGCGCCTTTGAGATTGTTAGAGACAGGTCTATACCAATTTTCAAATCTACAGGAACCTGGATTTTTCAGCCGTCCACAGCAATTTACCCAAGCCAAAAAATCTTCGTTGGTACTTATAAAGGGATGCAAGCGCTCGAAGACGATGGAAAAAGACTCCACGTATTAGGCCCTGTTGGAGAGCTGACAGAATCACTTCGTTTCTTGAAGATGCAATTCAGGACAGGAGAACTCTGGGGCTCCCATCCCTATCGGGGTGTCTATCGCCAACAACTTTCTACTGATTTTTCCTCTATAGAAAAAACCAATATTTATACTAAAAAGGATGGACTTCCCTCAGATCTTTACAACTACGCATTTGAGGTAAAAAACAGGATCTTGATTGCCACAGAATCAGGGATATACGAATTTGATTCTGCTGCTGAACAGTTCCATGCTTCAGAACTATTTAACGGAGTCCTAAAAAATCAAAGTATTCAATACCTCAAAGAGGATCAGCAAGGAAATGTTTGGTTTGTCTCAAATAAAAAAATAGGAGTCTTCGATTATGATCTGCCCACCGATAAGCTCCCGTTTACTGTCATTCACTTACCAGAACTCAATAACCAGATCATTGGCGGTCATGAATTCATCCATTCAATTGACCCAAGGAACATACTCATCGGCTCAAACAAAGGGTTTATCCATATTAATTATGAAGAGTATAGCAAAAGAGTCAGTCCTCCATCCAGCTGGATAGCAAAGGTTAGCCTGATAGGAATCCAAGACAGCATAATTTATAGCTTGCACCCTGGGGAGGTAGCGAACTACAACACTAAGATTCCTGAATTACCCCATAACCTGAATTCCATTCATTTTGAGTACACTTCTACTTCCTTTAGACAGATGGGGAATTTGGAGTTCAGCTTTCAGCTAAAAGGCTTTGATAAAGATTGGAGTGAATGGACCATTAAGAATGAAAAGGATTACACCAACCTCTCCGCCGGCACCTATACCTTTGAGGTAAAATCCCGAAACAATCTCAGCAACGTATCAGAAATCACAAGCTTTCAATTCACCGTATTACCCGCTTGGTACGAAACCATATGGGCGTACCTACTCTATTCTATCCTGCTCCTGAGCGTGATAATCTGGTTTTTCAGACGACAAAACCGAAAACATACGCTCATTCAAAAACACTTGAGAGATAAGCATAGTCTGGCACTGGAGCGATCAGAGCGGGAAATAGTACAACTCAGAAATGAAAAACTGCAGTCAGAAATCAATTTCAAGAACCAAGAACTGGGCTCCTCCACCATGCAGCTCCTACAGCGGGGCAAAGTGCTATCCAAAATAAAGGAGGAATTGATGGCGGAAAACCAAGAGACATTAGACACTAAAAAAGTGATCCGCCTGATCAATGAGGTGGAACGGAGTGAAGACGATTGGGACAGATTTGCAGTTCATTTTGATCATGTGCATTCCGACTTTCTGACCAAGCTAAAGGAAAAATTCCCTTCGCTTACTGCCAATGAACTTAAACTTTGTGCCTTTCTTAAAATGAATCTTTCTTCTAAGGAGATTGCCGATCTGATGAGCATTTCGCTCAAAGCTGTGGAAGTGGGCCGCTATAGATTGAGGAAAAAATTGATGATCAACACAGAGGTAAACCTTCATGATTTTTTAATACAGGCAACCAATACTCCCACTACTTCTGGATAAAAAGAGGATCCCCCTCCCAATTCCCATAACAACTACTGCCCATCTTCCATCAGAAAGTGTAGTGGTCATGTAGTGTGCTCAAAATGCCAAAATCGGGTATTTATACATTTCTGTAGGGGTAATGTAGTACTGTCTTGTAGTGCTGCTTTAAGAATAGATTGCCAGCTTTGAAGAGTGTGATTTAGCGTAAAATCAAAACCACAACTAATTAATCAGTCAAATTAACTTAAACCCAATTCAAATGGAAAGAAGAATCTTTACTGTTTTCTTCTTTTCCTGTATGTTACTAATGGCTAGCGTAGCGCATGCCCAACAAGTAACAATCACAGGAAAAGTAACACTTCAGGAGGGGGAAGTCCTCCCCGGAGTTACAATTATCGAAAAAGGCACCACAAACGGAGCCGTCACTGATATCAACGGTGACTACAGCATCAATACCCCTGTAGGAAGCACCTTGATATATAGCTTTCTAGGATTTGATTCCCAGGAAATTCTCGTTGGAAACCAATCCGTGATCAATGTGCAACTAACCGAAACCAGCAGCGATCTGGAAGAGGTTGTGGTTGTGGGTTATGGTATCCAGAAAAAAAGTGTGGTGACTGGGGCAATTTCCAGTATAAAGGCATCAGATCTGGAAAACCAACCGATCAACCGGGTGGAGCAGGCGCTTCAGGGCCGTACATCAGGACTCACCGTAGCAGCCGGTTCAGGCCAGCCTGGTTCAGGATCCACCATCCGGATCAGAGGCATTACCACCTTAGGAAATAACAACCCACTCTGGGTAGTGGATGGCGTTGTTGTGGATAATGGAGGTATCGGCTACTTAAATCAGTCAGATATAGAATCCATAGAAGTATTGAAGGATGCTTCATCCCAGGCTATTTACGGAGCGAGAGCTGCTGCCGGGGTTATTTTGGTGACTACCAAAAAAGGGAAGGCCGGTGAAATGCGGGTAAACTACCATGGATATTACGGCACTTCTGCTCCTGCCAAAAAACTGAACCTATTAAATGCTACCGACTATGCTACGCTGAGAAATGAATCTGCAGTGAATGCAGGCAATAGCCCTGTATTTAGCAACCCCGCTAGCTATGGGGAAGGAACCGATTGGCAAGACCTGATTTTCAATAACGATGCTCGCCGTCAAAACCATGAAGTAAGTGTAAGCGGAGGAAACGAAGTTTCTACCTTCTATGCTTCATTTGGCTATCTCCAGCAGGATGGTATTGTAGCTACTGAAATCTCAAATTACAAGCGTACTAACATCCGTCTCAATTCAGAGCACAAATTGTCCAAATGGCTTACCGTAGGCCAAAACCTGGGCTATGCACATGACAAATCAACGGGCTTAGGCAACACCAACTCCGAGTTTGGTGGACCGTTAAGCTCAGCGATCAATTTGGATCCGATTACCCCTGCTGTGATCACAGATCCAGCTGTAGCTTCCCAGCCTCCTTATACTTCCCCGAATATCGTGCGTGACCCTAATGGCAATCCTTATGGGATATCTACGATTGTAGGTCAGGAAATGGTAAATCCACTGGCTTACATTCAGACCAGACTTGGAAACTATGGCTGGTCAGACAATATAGTGGGTAATGCCTATGCGGTAGCTGAGCCTATTGAAGGCTTAAAGTTCAGATCCACTTTAGGCGCAAAATTATCCTACTGGGGAAATGAGTCCTTCACTCCCTTATTTTACCTGAACGGATCCAATGTATCCAACCAGACTTCCTTTACCAGAAATCAAAATAGAGGTTTCGACTGGAACTTGGAAAACACGGTCTCTTATACCAAAAGCATACAAGATCACAGCTTCACTGTTCTCTTGGGTCAAGGAGCTTATAAGGACAACAACAGTAGATCTCTTGGCGTGACTTACTTCAATGTTCCTGTGGACAATTTTGAGGATGCCTCTCTGAACTATAATGTACCAAGTGACCAGAGAGTGGCCTCAGGATCCGAAGGCTCCGGGCACACGGTTACCTCCCTTTTTGCCAGAGTAAACTATAACTTCAACGAAAAGTATTTATTCGAAGCCTTGGTGAGACGGGATGGCTCTTCCAGATTTGGAGAAAACAACCGATACGGTGTATTC
Source organism: Algoriphagus locisalis (assembly GCF_900116615.1). Classification (GTDB taxonomy): domain Bacteria; phylum Bacteroidota; class Bacteroidia; order Cytophagales; family Cyclobacteriaceae; genus Algoriphagus; species Algoriphagus locisalis. The sequence goes on along the minus strand of NZ_FPBF01000010.1, from coordinate 3,762 downwards.
CCTTCCTTCTCAGCTGGCTGGGTAGTTTCCCAGGAGGATTTCTGGCCTAGCAATACCTTTATCGACTTCCTGAAAATACGTGGTGGATACGGTGTGGTCGGAAATGATAACATCGGTGATTTTGCCTATTTATCAACCATTGGGGGTGGCAGAAACTACGCGATCGGAACCAGCGGAAGCTACCTGATCGGATATAGCCCGAATGCTCCAAGTAACCCGGATTTGAAATGGGAACAGACCAGCCAGGCAAACTTTGGCTTTGAAGCTACGGTATTTGAGGATTTCAACGTGACCTTTGACATGTATAAAAAGGTAACCACAGGCATCCTTCAAAATCCAAGAATCCCATCCTATGTAGGCGCAATTTCTAACCCTGCCGCAAACGTAGCTGACCTGATGAACAAAGGTGTGGAACTGGAAATTGGCTATAGAAAACAGTTGGGCAGTCTCAATCTAGGTGTAAGCGGCAATGTGTCTTACCTGCACAATGAGGTGACTGACTTGGGGAACAACATTGATTTTCTTTCAGGCGGTCAAAGCTTTCAGGCAAGCACCTACCCTATTACCCGTACTGGTGTAGGGTATGCGGCTAACTCCTTTTATGGATTCCAAAACTTAGGCATATTCCAAACTACCGAAGAGGTGGAAAACTACGTGGACGCTAACGGAAATCAAATCCTGCCGAATGCACAGCCGGGTGATTTCATCTGGGCAGATCTGGATGAAGATGGTCAGATCACAGAAAAAGACCGGAACTACATCGGAAACCCTACCCCAAATTGGTCCTATGGATTCACCTTGAATCTAGCTTATAAGGCCTTTGATATGGTACTTTTCGGTCAGGGCGTAGCAGGGAACCAGGTATTCCAAGGACTTAGAAGACTGGATATTGGCACTGCCAACTGGCAGACCGAAGCCTTGGGTAGATGGACAGAAGCAGGTGACAACAATTCCTATCCTAGATTGGTAGATGGGGATCCAAACAAAAACTTCAGCAATCCATCGGATTTCTACCTAGAGGACGGTTCTTATTTCCGTATCAAAACCCTTCAGTTTGGATACACGCTTCCAACTGCCATTGCCAGTAAAGTAGGGATGAAAAAAGCAAGAGTTTACGTGATGAGCGAAAACTTGCTGACGTTCACCAAATACACCGGGTATGATCCCGAAATCGGTGGTGGTGTGATGAGTATTGACCGTGGTATCTATCCACAGGCTCGCTCGTTTATGGTCGGTGTAAACGTAGGTTTTTAATCAAAATTGAATCGAATCATGTTAAAACATAAAAAATATTTCGCTGCACTACTAGTGGCATCAATGGCCTTGAGCTCCTGTTCTGATGATTTTCTGGAGATCAAACCAAGAGGAACAGATCTGGAATCCAACTACTACCAAAACCAGCAGGAAGCGCTCAATGGATTGGTAGCAGTATATGATGTAGTAGGGATGCAAAGTAGTGGCTTTGTCACAAAGCTGACGGCTTTGAATTCTGCATCTGACGACCATTTCGCCGGAGGCGGTGGACCGAATGATGTCACTTCCATCCAGGTATGGTCAAATTACACGTTGGATCCAGCTACAGGTCCTCAGGGAGATCTATGGAGTAAGGGGTTCTCAGGAGTGTTCCGTGCGAATGTACTTTTGCAGAAGCTTCCACAGGTACCTATGGATGAGGCCCTAAAAGCTCGGTATCGTGCAGAAGCGACGTTCCTGAGAGCCTACTTCTATTTTGATCTGGTACGTTTGTTTGAAAATATTCCGCTTTTCACTGAACCTGTTTCGACCGCCGATATGTACGATGTGCTGCAGGCTAACCCTGCGGATGTATATGCCCAGATAGAGGCTGATATCCTGGCAGCTCTTCCAGACCTCCCTGCCCAGGTAAATCTGGAAACTGAAGCAGGCAGGGCAACCGAAGGAATGGCCAGAGCCGTACTAGGTAAAGTATATCTGCAACAGGAAAAGTTTGCAGAAGCTGCTGAACAATTTGAAATGGTAAACGGTACTCCAGGCGGTACCAGCCAGTATGGTTATAAGTTGCTGGACAACTACGCTGATCTATTTGCAGTGGACAACAAATACAACTCAGAATCTATTTTCGAAATTGCCCATACCAATACTTCCAATGGTGACTGGGGATGTGTGGGCTGTACGGAAGGAAATGTCCTGAATATCATGGTAGGTCCACGTGGCTATAACCCAATTGCAGAAAATGCCCCTGATTATGTATCGGGCTGGAGTTTTCTCACAATCACTCCTGAACTGAATAATGCCATGGAGAATGATCCCCGTAAATCTGCAACGATTGCAGACTTAGATAGCCTTGAAAAAGCAGGTGCAGTGACCTATGAAAAAGGCTATAACAATACCGGTTATTTTCTGGAAAAATTTGCAGGTCGCCAGAAAGACAGGTCCACCGGAGGTGGGGTAATGGAACTTAATTTCCGCCAGAATATCTACGAAATCAGACTAGCCGATTCCTATCTTTTGGAAGCTGAGGCGCTGGTAAGAGGTGGTGGAAATACTTCCCGCGCCCAAGCCTTACTTGATGCGGTACGTGCTAGAGTTGGATTGCCGTCCATTCCCGTCACTATTGATACGGTACTGGAGGAACGACGTCTTGAACTTGCAGGTGAAGGCCACAGATGGTTTGACCTAATCAGAAATGGTAGAGCTGCAGAGGCATTGGCCAGTAAGGGGTTTGTTGCCGGAAAACATGAAATTTTACCAATTCCACTATTGGAGCTGGATAATACGCTCATGGAACAAAACCAAGAATACGGAGGCACCAAATAAGTATCCTTAATTAAAATTCACAAAATCCTATTCGCGCTGATACGAATAGGATTTTGTGAATTATATGTGTTCCTGTTCAGCAAAGCCATTCAGCTTTCCGATCATGGTGTGTCCACTGTGACAATTCATCGAATTATTCTGTGGGGTAGCTCAGCTTAGTCTAAGCTCCTTCAAACAATTCAATTTTACGTTTTTGAGTCCTTTTAATCTTTTGCATTTTTGTGGAACAATGAAACAGGATATGGATTAAACCAGCAGAGACAAGTGCGTGGGCTTTATGCCGTAAGCTCTTGCCTTGTGTGATCGGATCAGGCTAAATTGGCGGAAGAAGGAATGGAAAAAATAGTAAGTCCTATTATTGGGCTAGCAGAAATTCCTTACTGGAAATCTGATTGACCGAAGTTTATAAATACCATTTGCATCAGTTAAAAACAACATTCAAATGGTTATAGAATCACGTAATGCTCATTAGTAGAAATACGCCTTTATAGCAAAAGGCCATCACTATAGATTTTATAAAAAAGAATGCTTACGGATAGCTTCCATGTAGTTTACGAATGGGAAGGTTCATGGAAACTAAAAAAAGAAAAAGAGCCCTAGAGCTCCAGGGAAATCGCTTTTAAAAATCGTTGAAATTTAAGAATTATTGGATATTTTTGGGAGTGGTCAAAAAAATGGCCAATCCAGATTTAGACCAGAAAGTACACCCGGCTTTCTCCTCATTTTTTTCAGAATTGAAAGATCCCCGACGTATAGCCAAAGGCAACCACCTTTACCCTCTTGATGAAATCCTGTTCCTTTCCATTGCCGCTGTTGTCAGCGGGATGGATAGCTGGACGACCATCAGTCTTTTTGGTCGTGCCAAGCTTGACTGGCTTCGCAGATTCTTCCCTTTTAAGAATGGGATACCTTCCCATGATGTCCTGGGCAAAGTGTTCGCAGCCCTTGATTCACAGGCATTCAGCA
>NZ_FPBF01000005.1:69551-431853 GCF_900116615.1 Algoriphagus locisalis | reverse complement strand
AATAAATCCGGACAACGCTTGCACCCTCCGTATTACCGCGGCTGCTGGCACGGAGTTAGCCGGTGCTTATTCATCTGGTACCGGCAATTTCCCCCGCAGGGGCATTTTCTTCCCAGATAAAAGCAGTTTACAACGCAGAACGCCGTCTTCCTGCACGCGGCATGGCTGGGTCAGACTCTCGTCCATTGCCCAATATTCCCTACTGCTGCCTCCCGTAGGAGTCTGGCCCGTATCTCAGTGCCAGTGTGGGGGACCTTCCTCTCAGAACCCCTACTGATCGTAGCCTTGGTGGTCTGTTACACCGCCAACTAGCTAATCAGACGCATGCCCATCCTATACCGATGAATCTTTAATCATTTAACCATGCAGTCAAATGATACCATGGGGTATTAATCCAGATTTCTCCGGGCTATCCCCCTGTATAGGGTAGGTTGCATACGCGTTACGCACCCGTTCGCCACTCTCAATTACCCGAAAGTAATCTACCGTTCGACTTGCATGTATTAGGCCTGCCGCTAGCGTTCATCCTGAGCCAGGATCAAACTCTCCATTGTAAATTATCATTATTTATACACTGTCCATGAAACCGCACGAAGCAAATCTTATGAACGTCTCCCTGTCTGTTCTCAGGTTACTATTTTTTTCGTCTTACATCACTTCAAAGAACTTAGTACCACGCATTTGTGGTTCTGGCCGGCTGCCTCAATCTTTCGATTTCCGCTCCGTTTTTTTCCCTTCCTTGCTGAAGGGAGTGCAAAGGTAAGCGTTATTTTTTATCCCGCAACAACCTTTGTGAAAATAATTCTGAAAGTTTTCGAAGGCTAATCCCTCGATGCTTTATCCCCCTCTCTTCAGATGGGTGCGCAAAGGTAAGAACTCTCTTTTGACTTCCTAGCCCCGCAGCTAAATTAATTTCCTTTTCTCTTTTCAAACCTTTGTAGAGCCGCTCTCCGCTCCTGCCCTGACACCGTCTGCGTCGTTTGGGAGTGCAAATATCAGGGATTTTATTTTATGGGCAATAGATTTCTTAGAGTTTTAACTCGCTTTGACATAAACAGCTGATAACGACAGGGAAAAGTTTTACAAAATAAAAATGCCCTGACAATTGAATCATCAGGGCATTTAATCTAATCCTTTTGGGTTTTTATAGCTTTTTCAAAACAATATTTCGCCAATAGACTTTTATTCCTCCACCATCATGGATCTGAAGACAGATACCACCTTTTCCTTCGCCTATTTTAGCATCAGTGAAGTTCACCATTTCATGTCCATTCAAGTAAGAAGTAACGTTATCACCTTTTACCACGATCTTCATTTTGTTCCATTCACCGAACTTCAAATACTTGTCTTTTTCTGGATCCGGCTTCACTAACCAACCTCTACCATAGGATTCATAGATCCCGCCAGTATCATGGCCTGGAGGAGCAACCTCTACTTGCCATCCTGAAACTTTTGTTCCATCTACAGTTGATCTGATAAAAACACCAGAATTACCATTAGCCTCTTGCTTGAATTCCAAGGTGATTTCGAAGTCATCAAAATTCTCGTCTGTGCCTAAATAACCATATCCTTTATCCGGTCCACTTTCAGAAATCAGCAATCCATCTTCTACATACCACTTTTCAGTACCATAGATAGTCCAACCTGAAAGATCTTCTCCATTAAAGAGTTTTACTTTCTTCTGAGCATGCGCAAAATTCACAGATGCTACTAATAGCATCGCCACTAATACCTTCTTCATAGTTTTTTAATTTTAATGTTTTTGAACCAAGTCACAGCCCCGTGATCCTGTAGAGAAATCAATCCCGACTTCGCAATGGCATAATCAGGATAATCATTCCACTTACCTGAATTACGTGCAGCAGTCCATTCTTCTGAATAAGGAACAAACTCTACGGTCTTCTTTCCATTCAAATAATAGCTGGATCCTTCTTCTGAGAAAATGATCTTTGAAGTATTCCATTCACCTGCAGGTTTTACAGCTCCTTCATAATCAGGCTCGGTCATTGCATAATCCGCGCCAATTGATTGCCATTTCTCCAAAGGTTCCGCAAAACCCAACTGATCGATCATCTGATACTCAGGTCCTGTTTCATAAGGAGCTTCATATTTTGGGTCTTCCACTACGTGATACAATACTCCGCTATTTCCTCCCGGAGAGATTTTCCAGGACCATTCCATGACAAATTGCTCAAATTCCACTGGACCAAATACGATATCCCCTCCGATATCTCCTCCTTTACCCAATGCTTTCAAAGCACCTTCTTCGACCGTCCAGCCATCTGAAGGAAAGCTATCCCCATTGAAAGCTCTCCACCCATCGGTATTAGTTCCGTCGAAAAGTAGCATCCAGCCATCAGCCTTTTCCTCTTCTGTAAGAGAATTCTCTGCCACTAATACTTCTTCAACAACTGTTTCCGTAACAGAATCTTCTGCTGGTTTTGGCCCACATGACCAAGCTATGGCAACTAAAGCGACCCAGGCATATTTGGTATTTTTCATAGTACTATTAATTACAAACTAATTAAAGTCAAAAGTTAATTGATTTTTTTAATAAAGTCCTTTAGCTAATTATATTTTTTCATGAGCGGTAAATTCATGAGCCTGTCCTCACTAGTTGAAGCTTATAAGCTTTCGCAATATGCTTTTGCTTTTAACAGCCTACTACCATACCAAGAGAAGATTTCTCCATCCACTAGTCTGATTTTAGCTTTTGGCAAAAGTGAATGGTAATACTCAATATGATTTTCCTTGAATGGAAACGGCTCTGAACTGAGTAATAGGTGTTCAGGATTCAACTCAACCAATTCATTTTCAGAAAGCTGCGGGTATCGCGAGGTCCGGATCAGATTCTCATATCCAGCAAAACCCAACATTTCATTTATAAAGGTCTCAGCTCCTGCTACCATGATAGGATCCTTCCATATAAGATAAACAGCCTTGCCTTTCTTGGCAAGTGGGTTAGCAAAGTCTTTTGATAGCTGCTTGATGAGTTGCTCAGATTTTGCTTTTGCTCCAAGCATTTCGCCCAAAGACGCTACCATTTCCAAGCTATCTTCCAAATTATAGATGTCACTCATCCAAAGCGGGTACTTCCCCATCAAGGCTTCGATCCCTTCCTGCTCATTTTCCTCCTTGTTGCCAATAATCAAATCTGGTTTCAAAGAATCAATGACATCCATTCGGTAGTTCTTCGTTCCGCCAACAATAGTTTTTAATTTCCGAAGACCTTCGGGATGCACACAGAATTTTGTGACTCCTACTAACCTTTCTTCCAAACCCAAATCTACTAATAGCTCTGTCTGTGAAGGAACGAGCGAAATAATCCGCTGGGGAGGTGAAGGAAGTGAAACGCTACGCTTGAGCTGGTCGGTGAACTGCATTTTTGGTCAACTGTCGACGGTCGACGGACCACAGCTGTGGACTGCGGACTGTGGACTTATTTTATATACCTGAAGTCAAAAGTAGGATCAAAGTCTATCAAGAACTCATACATCAAATTGATGACTTGCTCTATATCATCTTTGCTGGCAGTTTCTACGGTAGTATGCATGTATTTCAAAGGAAGAGAAATCAATGCCGATGGCACTCCTTCATTTGAGTATGCAAAAGCATCTGTATCTGTACCGGTGCCTCTAGATGCGGCAGCTCTTTGAAAAGGAATGTCATTCTTTTTCGCTGTCGCAATAATCAAATCAAGTAACTTCTTATGAACTGAAGCGCCGACTGGTAAAACAGGCCCTTTGCCCGCAGTAAAATCCCCACTAGTCACCTTATTATATAGAGGCGCTGTTGTATCGTGACAAACATCTGTGATAATAGCCGCATTAGGCTTGATGTTAGCAGCAATCATCTGTGCTCCACGAAGCCCAATTTCTTCTTGTACTGCGTTTACTATATAGAGTCCAAAAGGAAGTTTCTTCTTATTTTCTTTGATCCTCTTGGCAACCTGGGCGATCATGTATCCGCCGATTCTATTATCCAATGCTCTTCCAGAGTAGAACTTACCATTCAGCTCGGTCAATTCATCCTTGAAGGTGATAACACAGCCTACGTGAATTCCCATTTCCTCCACTTCTTCTTTGGATCTCGCTCCTACGTCAATGAAGATGTTGTCCAAAGTAGGTGCATCTTCTTTGCCTTCTTTTCTCACATGAATTGCTGGCCAACCAAATACTCCTGGTAGAATTCCCTTATCTGTATGAATATTAACTCGCATGGATGGTGCGATCATGTGGTCCGAGCCACCATTGCGACGCACATAGATATACCCATCGTCTTTGATGTAATTCACAAACCAGCTGATCTCATCCGCGTGCGCTTCGATCACCACTTTGTATTCTGCTTTCGGATTGATGACCGCTACAGCCGTTCCATAGTTGTCGGTGAAATAATCATCTGCAAAAGGTTTGATATAATCCAGCCAGATCTGCTGACCTGATGCTTCAAAGCCGGTTGGAGAGGCGTTGTTGAGGTAATTATATAAAAAGGTATTCGAATCCATTGAAAATTGTATTTGAAAATTGATAATTGAATTTATTACAGCGGAATATTCCCATGTTTCTTCCTTGGTATCTTATCCACTTTGTTTTCCAGCATTTTGAATGCCTTAATTAATTTGATGCGGGTCTCAGATGGCATAATAACTTCGTCAATAAAGCCTCTGTGTGCAGCACGATATGGATTGGCAAATTTAGCGGTGTATTCACCTACTTTTTCCTGAAGCTTAGCCTCGGGATCTTCCGCTTCCGCAATTTCTTTTTTGAAAATAATCTCGGAAGCTCCTTTTGCTCCCATCACAGCGATTTCTGCTGTTGGCCAGGCAAAATTCAGATCCGCTCCGATATGCTTGGAATTCATCACATCATAGGCTCCACCATAGGCTTTCCTCGTGATCACAGTTATTCTAGGAACTGTCGCCTCTGAAAATGCATAAAGTAATTTTGCACCATTTGTGATAATCCCATTCCATTCTTGATCTGTTCCTGGCAAGAAGCCCGGTACATCCACCAAAACCAGTATTGGCACATTAAAACTATCACAAGTCCTCACAAAGCGAGCAGCTTTCACCGATGCATCGTTATCTAAGACACCTGCCATTGATTGTGGCTGATTTCCAACTACACCTATACTTCTACCCGCAATCCTTGCGTAGCCAACAACAATATTGTCTGCAAAGTTTTCATGCACCTCTAAAAAAGAATCCTCATCCACAATCCCTTTGACAGCATCACGGATATCATACGGTTGATTTGGGTTATCTGGAATCAAGCTATCCAAATCTTTTCGGCTTTCATCTTCCAATAGCTCATATGGATAAACCGGGGCAATTTCCTCACAATTCTGAGGCATATAACTCAAGATTTTTTTGATATGCTGGATGCATTCCAATTCATTTGCGCAAGCGAAATGAGTCACACCACTCTTAGTACTATGTGCAGACGCTCCACCAAGTTCCTCGGCCGTAACATTTTCCTGAGTCACAGTTTTCACCACATTAGGACCAGTGACAAACATGTAGGAGGTGTTTTCCACCATCAATATAAAGTCGGTGATAGCTGGGGAATAAACTGCACCTCCAGCACAAGGCCCCATGATCGCGGAAATTTGCGGTACGACTCCTGAGGCAAGGGTATTTCTGTAAAAAATATCGGCATAACCACCGAGTGAGTTAACTCCTTCTTGTATTCTCGCTCCTCCAGAATCATTCAACCCGATCACTGGCGCGCCATTTTTCATAGCCATATCCATGATTTTGCAGATTTTCTCTGCATGAGTTTCAGATAGTGAACCTCCAAAAACTGTGAAATCCTGCGAAAAAACATAAACCAAACGACCATTTACTTCTCCATATCCAGTAATCACACCATCACCAAGGTAATGTTCTTTGTCCAGGCCAAAATCCTTTGCACGATGCATTACAAACTTGTCAATTTCCTGAAAGCTGCCTTCGTCCATCAGTAATTCTACCCGCTCGCGGGCAGTGAGTTTACCTTTTTTGTGTTGAGAAGCAATTCGCTTTTCACCTCCACCAAGTAATGCTTCAGCATTTTTCTTTTTCAGCACCTCAATCTTTCCTTCTTTTCCTGGTAAGTTATAATTGGGTTTATCCTGATTGCTCATAGTATAGTTTTTAGACTTGCTCAAATATAGCAGGCTTTGTCAGGTATGGAAAAGAATGCGAGGGAATGTATGTCTCTGTCGCTATCGTAAAAAGTAAGTGGTAAAAGGCAGCCAGAAAAATCCATCTGTAAAAAAACAAGCGTATGTAGTCATGAAGCTTTCACCACCACACCTACTGTAGGTTATAGCCATCTCTGTGAATCTCCGTGAAACCTCTGTGAGCTCTGCGGTTAAATGACTTTCTTAAAAAAATCGGGTAATTAAATTTATGTTGAAAGACCTCATTTCAAATAACTTTCTATATTCGCCCATCTTTAAAATTGGCAGCGTATGAGTACCCGAAAGGCGGCGGTAATTGACATGGGCACCAATACATTTCATTTGTTATTGGTTGAATTAGATAATGTAACTTTTAAAACAATTTTCAAGGAGAAAATCCCTGTGAAATTGGGTAAGGGCGGAATCAACCAAAACAACCTTGCTGAAGATGCTGTAAAACGAGCTTTTCATACACTCAAACATTTCAAAAACCTGATCGATGGTGAAAACATAGATCAGGTTTTTGCTTTTGCTACCAGCGCAGTTCGAAATGCGGAAAATGGTCCTGAGTTTGTCAAAACAGTTAAAGAGACCATTGGAATTAACATTCAGGTTCTCTCTGGCGAAGAGGAAGCCCAGATGATTTATCAGGGAATCCGACTATCCGGTTCTTTAAATGGACATACAGAACTCATGATGGATATCGGAGGTGGGTCTGTTGAATTTATCATTGGGAACAGTCAGGTATCTCTTTGGAAACAAAGCTTTGAAATCGGAGGCCAACGTCTTTTAGAGCTTTTTCACTACCACGACCCTATTCTTCCAGAAGAAATCGATAAGCTGGAAAGTTATTTAGAAGAAAAACTTCAGCCGCTGATCGAGGCTATCCAACTCTACAAGCCAGTTGGGTTAGTTGGAGCTTCAGGGACTTTTGACACCTTGACTGATATTTACTTTGAATCTATGCTTCAGTGCAAACTCACTGGACGTCATGTTTTTGAACTACCCATAGAGGAATATGAAGCAATTCATCGCATGATTTTGACGAAAAATAAAGAGGAGCGATTACTGATTCCCGGGATGATTCCCATGCGGGTAGATATGATTGTGGTAGCATCAAGTTTGATTGAGTTTATTTTGCGCTATATCGAAGTGGATTTCATCACTTGCTCACACTATGCACTGAAAGAAGGTGCGATAGCTTCCTTGCTTATTCCTGAGCAAACAGCCCTTTAAGCAGCTACAAAAAAATCCTTTCTTATATTTGGCTGACAGTTTTTCGTCAGCTTAACCCCTTTTTTCTATGACTTATTCATTCGAACAACTCCATTCATTTACGATGGGTATGCTTACTAAAATAGGCTGCCCGGAAGATCAAGCTAAAACTGCAGCTGATGTATTGTTGTCAGCAGATCTTCGAGGTGTAGATAGTCATGGAGTTGCCAGACTTTCAGGTTATGTGCGATTGTGGGAGAAAGGAAGGATAAATGCTACGCCAAATGTGCGGGTAGTTCACGAAACACCTTCCACTGCTGTCGTTGATGGAGATGGAGGTTTAGGATTGGTGGTAGCTCCTTTTGCTATGAAAGTTGCTATCGAAAAAGCTAAAATCGCCGGAACTGGCTGGGTCTCTGTAAAAAACTCGAATCACTACGGAATTGCGGGATATCATGCTATGCAAGCTTTAGCTCATGATATGATTGGGATTTCCCTAACTAATGCAAGCCCACTGGTTGCCCCTACTTTTTCTCAGGAAAGACTTCTCGGAACAAATCCAATAGCTGTTGCAATCCCTGCTAAAGATCAGCCTCCTTTCGTTGCGGATTTGGCTACTACAACTGCTGCGAATGGGAAATTGGAAATTCTTCAAAGAAAAGGAATGGATACGCCAACAGGCTGGGTGCAGGACAAAGAAGGAAATCCAACTACTTCCGCCAATGGCGTAAAAGATGGTGGAGCTTTACTTCCGCTCGGTGGCGATCGGGAACATGGTTCTCATAAAGGATATGCATTGGGTTCGGTCGTGGATATTTTCTCCGCAGTACTTTCCGGTGCCAATTACGGCCCTTGGGTTCCACCATTTGTTGCTTTCTTAGAGCCAGATCCTAATCCGGTCGGTGAAGGTATTGGCCATTTCTTCGGAGCTATGCGGGTAGATGCTTTCCGGCCTGCTGATGAATTCAAAGCTCATATGGATAATTGGATCACCCGATTCAGAGCTGCCAAACCAACACCTGGAAATGAAAAAGTATTAATCCCAGGTGATCCTGAGCGTGAATTGGAAGCTATAAGAATGAAAGATGGAATTCCATTGCTTGATCCAGTAGTAAAGGATTTGACTGAATTAGGGGAGAGATTTGGGGTGAAGTTTTGAGAATGTTAGGTGTGGGTTGCCGGGTGACCGATGTTTTGAGTCCGTGAAGAATACATAAAAAGAGATTGGAGATAGGGAGTGATATACATACGATTTTTCGAATTGACTTTTTATCTTTAAAATGATATGTCCGACAGCCCAAAAAAATACAAACTCGACCGATCTGCCTTTCATGCAAGGAATGCATCGGAACATGTTAATTATGGAAAAGCGTATAAAGATTCAACTTGGCAGGAAAGGCTTCGAATCCATCGCTACCTGAATAGCATTGCCTATGGATATGACATTGACAATCCTCCTAGGATGGACAAAACAGCCTTTAGTGTAAGATCTCAAGATTAATGGGAAATATTTTTGACGAAGATTTCAGAGAGTTCATTGAAGCGTTAAACAAGCACAACGTCGAATATATCCTGGTTGGTGGTTTCTCTGTCATTCTTTATGGCTATTCTCGAACCACAGGAGATCTAGATCTCTGGGTGAATAAATCAACCGAAAATTATGCTAGACTTGTTAAAGCTTTCAATCAATTCGGAATGCCCGTTTTCGATATGACTGAGGAAAATTTTTTAAATCATCCTTTTTGGGATGTATATTCCTTTGGCAGACCCCCAGTTGCCATTGATATTATGACTGCTGTCAAAGGATTGGATTTCAAAGAGGCATATGTGAAAAGCAAAATATTTGAGGAAGAGGGTATTCAAATAAGAACCATACATAAAAACGACCTTATTAAAGCAAAAAAAGCTTCAAATCGCCCCAAAGATTTGGATGACCTAGAGAACATTGGGAATTGAGATGCCCACTTATTCCTCTTATTTTTTAACTTTACTTATGCTCACCAAACCCTATGTATATCTAATTCTACTCTGCTTTTTTTCTGCATGCCAAAGCAAAAACTCTACTATCGTTGAAAGTAAAACGGACACTCTAAAAGTGGGATTTTCTAAATTTGCTGGATCCCAATTATACGGAAATGAAAGCCTAACCTTCATTAAAACCATTTCAGAAGACACTATTACCTTCACTTATTTCGATTCATTGCTCAGTAAAAAATCCCGGACCTATTCGCTTCTCAAAACTACCAAAGGTTCTTATGAACTATTAAATAATAGCTACTTGGGTTATGTCAATAAATTTATTGCGTTAGATTCAATTCTTCTTTTAAAATATGAGTTTCTCGATCCCCCAATGGATGGGGATGGGGCCGTCATTCTTAACCCAGAATTAGGAGAAATTGCCAACTATAGTTACACTTGGGGAAATAGTTTTCTCATATCCAAGTTTAATGGATATGCGATTCCTAAGCAATTAACTGAGATCTTGTTGTCAGATAGCATGAGGTCTCCACATTATTATTATCTTAAAGATTACGGAAATAAAGAATAATGCAATGCCCCTCACTCCCCTAACGACCCGACCCTCTTTCGAAGAAAACCCAAAACTTTCAAAAGCTGCTCATAACCTTAGCACGCTTTTGGGGGCTATCGAGAAAAAAAATATTCCTGAGCCTACAGAAGCAAAGCTCAATGAAATCATGGCAGGTGTGAATAATTTCCCCGGCCCGGATCCAGAACTATTGAAGCAAATTAAATCTGCCCAAGCGGCAATCCTCAAATTGGTGGAAAATGAATTAGGATTGGTTGCCAAAAACCATTACCAACTTCAGTGGCTCGCTCTCGGGATGGCGACTTTCGGAGTTCCGTTGGGAGTAGTATTCGGTTTATCCTTAGGAAATATGGCTTTCATTGGGATAGGTTTGCCAATCGGAATGGCTATCGGCATAGCCTTTGGGAGTTCAAAGGACAAACAAGCGGAAGAGCAAGGGAAGCAATTGGATTGGGCGGCCAAATAAATTAGAACTCTTACGCTTTTTGTTTTTTCTGAGTTCAGTTTATCATGTCCTAAATCCGTGACTACTAAAATTGCTTGGCAGAAACTCTCCTTTTTGTAAATTCAGAATTCTAACTCAATTACCTATGAACCCACTCAATCGACGAGAATTTTTAAAAGGAAGTACCGCTTTGATGTCTCTGGCAAGTTTTGGCTTGCTCGGCATGGACTTTAAAGACCGGGAAGGCCCATTGCAAGTTGCACTTATTGGTACCGGTTGGTATGGCAAATCCGATCTTTTCCGATTGATTCAAGTAGCAGATGTGGAAGTAGTTGGTCTATGTGATGTAGATAGCAAGCAATTAGCAGAAGCAGGAAGGTTAGTATCAACTCGGCAAAAGTCAGGTAAAGTACCTGCGCTGTATGAAGATTACAAAGAGCTTTTAGCAAAAGAAAAACCAGAATATGTATTGGTAGGAACTCCGGATCACTGGCATGCTCTAATAGCAATTGATGTATTGAAAAGCGGAGCTCATTTGTATTTACAAAAGCCTATTTCAGTGGATGTGATCGAAGGGGAAGCGATTTTAGCAGCTGCAAGAAAGTACGATCGCAAGGTTCAAATCGGCACGCAACGAAGAAGCACGCCACATTTAATGCAGGCAAAAAAGGAAATTATTGATTCTGGCAAACTTGGAAAAATATCGCATGCTGAGGTTTGCTGCTATTACCATATGCGTAACAACAGCAATCCTGATGTCATGCCTGTCCCAGATAATCTGAATTATGATCTTTGGGCTGGTCCTGCACCAATGCTTCCCTATCGAGGTATTTTGCATCGAGGCTGGAGAGCTTTCATGGAATACGGAAATGGGATTGTGGGCGACATGTGTGTACACATGCTAGATTCCGTCCGATGGATGCTGGATTTGGGTTGGCCTATTCAAGTGACATCTACAGGTGGAATCTATGTGCAAAAAGATAGTGTTGCCAATATATCAGATACCCAAACTGCTCTTTTTGAATTTGATGAAATGAATGTAGTTTGGCAGCATCGTACCTGGGGAAATCCCGTGGACAAAGATTACCCGTGGGCTTTTAAGATCTATGGAGAAAATGGAATGCTCGCCGGTAGTCCGATGCGAGCGGATTTTTACCCAGAAGGAAGAAATAACGGAGAACCTATCCACTACCCTGTAGTTTTGGAAAAGGAGCAATATCCAGAAGATGTGACTGAAAAAGACATAGAGATTCACGCTGCTCCTGCGACCCGCAAACAATTGAAAGACTGGCTGCAGTCAATAGAAAATGACACTTTACCGGTAGCTGATGTTTTGGAAGGCCATATATCTACGGCATCCTGCATTTTGGCAAATATGTCTATGGAACTAGGTGGAAGACCTCTTCGCTACAATCCAAAGACTATGATCGTTGAGGGCGACGAAGAAGCTACGGCACTTTTGAGAAGACCTTATCGAGATGGCTATATTCATCCGGAGCCAGATAAAATCTAAATGATATTCTGAATATGATTGATATCATTCCTGCCAATGTTGAAGACTTGATTCACGTTCAGTCTATCGCTCATCGAACTTGGCCACATACTTTTGGCGAAATATTAAGCCCCGAGCAAATCAGATATATGCTCAATTGGATGTATAGTTTGGAGACTTTGGAAAAGCAAGCTAGCGATGGCTATCTCTTCTTTTTGGCTGAAGAAAATGGTGAGAATCTTGGATTTACGGGAATTGAAGTCAATCAAGAGCCTGGGAAAACAAAAATCCATAAAATATATATTCTCCCAACAGCTCAAGGAAAAGGAATTGGAAAGAAATTAATTCAGGCTATAAAGGATATCGCATTAGAAAACAAGCAAATAAGTCTATCGCTGAATGTCAACAAATACAATACTGGAGCAATTGCATTTTATGAATACCTAGGTTTTGTGAATATCAAGGAGGAAGTCATCGACATCGGAAATGGGTATGTAATGGATGACTATGTGTTTGAGTTGAAGCTTTGATTTTATCTCGCAGCGGCGCGGCGGCACAACGTTTGGTTCAATTAAGCTTTTGCCGTTTAACTCTTGTTCTTTATCCGCTTTTATAGACTTTTTATAACCCAAAATCAACTGTCATAAACTCTTTAAGGTTGTCTCCCAAAGAACCAGACCATTTGCAGGAGCTGGAGGTAGTTTTTCAAATGAATCGGGAGATTCAAATCGATTTACCATCTCAGTCAAATCCATTTCCCCTTTTCCTATTTGCCAGATAGCAGACATCATCATGCGCACTTGATGATGCAAAAAGCCTGTGCCGGTGATTTCGAAATAATAAATCTCTTGAGGGAAAATCTGTCCCAAAAATTCATTTGTATGATGAATTCTTGCTGAAATCACCTCCCGCAAATAATCCGTTTTATTTTCTGAAGGCTTGCAAAAACCCTTAAAATCATGCTTCCCGATAAATGATCCACACACTTCGTTCATCTTCTCCCAATTCAAGTCTCCCTGCACATTCACCATAAAAGCTGAAGCGAAGGGATGAAAATCAATGGAATTGGAAAAATAATATCGGTAGCTTTTCTGTTGAACGGATTGAATCAAATTGAAATTTATGGAAACCTCACTCACTGAATTCAATCGGATGTCCTGCGGAAGGTGCTCGTTGAATTGAGGTATTAATGAACTCATATCTACCTCCTCCCTCAGGAAAACCTGCACAAACCCACCCATACAGGAAACACCTGAGTCCGTTCTACTTGCCCCAATCAGAGAAAAATCCTCATGCCCCAATACATGCCGTATCACACGCTCCAATCTTCGCTGAACCGTCGGCTGATTTGGCTGAGGAGCCCAACCTTTGTAGCGAGCACCGAAATAGGAAATGGAAAAGAGGTAAGAGAAGGGACGGGATTGCAAGAATTTACTGATTTGGGATTTGAAGTTTGAAATTAAGGGCAATTTCGCTCTAATCTATTAAGTACTCAAATTATATGATTTTGGCTATCTCAATCGAAGATTAATAAAAGAAGTTTTTAATCTGAGACGGAGGATCTGAATGTCCAAAATGCTAAATTGGTTAATGCCTACGGTTCTTTATATTTCAGGATGGAGACTTTTCTTTTATTCAAATGAAGGTTCAGAGCCAATTCATATCCATGCACAAAAAGCTGATATGGAATGTAAATTTTGGATTTTAAGCGAGGAAGTGGACATAAAGGAAGCTTTTTCGTTTAACTTAAGTACTTCGGGGAGAAAAGAGATTCGTAAGATAATTTTCAAGAATTTTGATTTAATTGTAGATTCTTGGAATGCCTATTTTAATAAATAATATAAAATGCCCCAGAGAAAAGTTCTCACACAAGGGAATGATTTTATGGGGTATTCCAAGTGGCCAATAAAAATCAATAATAAACACATGAAATCGAGCATGACTAAAAAATCACACACTGGCATGAATATAAGCTCTGCGAGATTCCATATGACCATAGAAAAGCAATTATAAACAGATGAAAGTTAGCTACCATATTTCTGACATCAATTTCGTCAATGACAAAATGATCCTCTCAGTCGATGAGCGGGAAATCATCCTTGATATTGCGGATGTATCCAACAAACTGTTAGTAGCGACAGACATGGAACGCTCCATGTATAAAATTTCGCCGTCTGGATATGGCGTTCACTGGCCAATGATCGATGAAGATATTTCAGTAAATGAGTTGATGAAGGATGCTTAATTCTAAAACTGAAAACTTAAACCCTAGTAAAAGCTGGGCCTCTATACCCCATCATGTTGAAGGTGTCCCTCCGATTGTATATTTCATTTTCATTCTTTTCTGCCTAATAATTGGGTTCTATATCTACTACTTAATAAAAAAAGACAGAAAGCAAGATTATATAAATTCCAGGCTATTGAAAATTGAGGCAATCCTAAAATCAATTAAAAAACCACCCCATTCCTGAGGTAGTTTTCATTTTTTCTATGGACTCATTTAAGCCAAAATCTTAGCAGCTAGCCAGTCGCCAACTTCTGAAGTCTTGTAAGCAGTACCGCCATCAGCGATATCTTCAGTTACATATCCTTCATCAAGAGAAAGGTTAACCACATCGGAAATTAATTGCGCTTCTTCCTTCAAATCGAAAGCATAATCAAACATCATCGCTGCGGAAAGAACGGTAGCCAAAGGATTGGCAATGTCTTTTCCAGCTGCCTGTGGATAAGAACCGTGAATTGGTTCGAACAATTTGATAGAAGTACCCAAGGAAGCAGATGGCATCAAGCCCATAGAACCTGAAATCACAGAAGCCTCATCTGTCAGAATATCTCCGAACAAGTTTTCAGTAATCAAAACATCATAAGCTTTTGGCCACTGAATCAATCGCATCGCTACTGCATCTACGAATTCATATTCCACTTTCACATCAGGGTATTCAGGAGCAAGTTCTTGTACGGTCTCTCTCCAAAGTCTGGAAGTAGCCATCACATTTGCTTTGTCCACGCAAGTCAGGAGTTTTCTTCTTTTTTGCGCAGCTTCGAAGCCCATTCTTGCCAAACGAACGATCTCATGCTTGCTATACACATTGGTATCAAAAGCCTTCGTACCCTGCTCATTTCTTCCTCTTGGCTCTCCGAAGTAGATTCCGCCAGTCAATTCTCTGAAGAAAACAAAGTCAACACCATCAACACGATCTAATTTCAAAGGAGACTTGTGTACCAAAGAAGGAAAAGTGAAGGTTGGTCGAACATTGGCAAACAAGCCTAATTTCTGACGCATCAACAACAGACCTTGCTCAGGACGAACCTTTGCTTTCGGGTCATTATCGTATTTAGGATCACCGATAGCGCCGAAGAGAACTGCATCGGAAGCTGCTGCGATTTCGTGAGTAGAATCTGGGTAAGGTTCACCAGTCGCATCAATTGCGGCGGCTCCTACCACTGCTTCTGTAAAAGTGATTTTGTGTCCGAATTTCTGGCCAATAGCTTTCACTACTTTCACAGCCTGGTCGATTACTTCAGGTCCGATGCCGTCACCCGGCAACAGCGCGATATTCATTTCCATAAAACTTGGATTCTTCTTTCGTTGGTGTTTGATTGAATGATTCGACGATGTTCAGCATTTTCTCTGTGGCCATCATCGCAGCCACTGTTTGATCGGGATCCAGCCCTTTCGTTTTAAATATTTTACCGTAATCCCAGGTCACGACAGTTTCCACAAATGCATCCGTTTTTCCTCCTGGAGGAATAGATACATGGTAGTCGATCAATTTAGGGAGTTGTCTTTTTCTGGATTTGTAGATTTCCTTTACCGCCCGCATAAATGCATCGTATTGGCCATCTCCAGATGCATGAGCATCGTAAGATTTCCCGTAAATATTCAAGCGGAGTTGCACAGAAGGCTTCAACCCCTGTGAATGAGTCATGTGATAACCTTCAATGAAGATGTTTTTGGAAATGGAATTGTTCTGCAACACATCAGAAATGATATATGGCAAATCCTCCGTGGTTACACGCTCTTTTTTATCACCAAGTTCGATGATACGCTGAGTCACTTTGGTAAGCTCTTCCTTTTCCAAGGAAATCCCCAATTCCTCTAAATTCTTCAAGATATTGGCTTTACCGGAGGTTTTTCCTAAGGCATATTTCCGCTGGCGTCCAAATCGCTCTGGAAGCAGATCGTTGAAATAAAGATTTTTCTTATTGTCACCATCCGCGTGGATTCCTGCAGTTTGGGTAAAAACATTTTCACCAACTACAGGCTTATTCGCAGGAATGTGCTGACCGGAAAACTGCTCTACCAGCTTACTCACGCGATAGATTTTCTGCTCCTGAACATTGATTTCAAGATCGGTGAAATCCTTGATCACAGCGATTACAGATTCCAAAGGAGCATTTCCTGCTCTTTCGCCAAGTCCATTGATCGTAGTGTGGATTCCAGAAGCGCCATACATGATCGCTTCCATGACATTGGCTACAGAAAGATCGTAATCGTTGTGGGCATGGAAATCGAAATGTGCATTTGGGAATTTCCCTGAAATCTGGATGAAAAACGCCTTTGTTTCTTCAGGAGAAAGTAGTCCCAAGGTATCCGGGAGCATAATTCTTTTCACGGGAAGCGTAGTCAGAAAATCTATCAGCGCAAGGGTGTATTCCGGAGAATTACGCATGCCATTTGACCAGTCTTCCAAATATACATTTACATCAATCCCATTCTCTTGAGCGTATGCTATACTCTTTTGAATATCCGCGAAATGCTCTTCCTGAGTTTTTTTGAGCTGATGAGTCAAATGATTATGTGAGCCTTTAGTCAATAGATTCATGACTTTGGCACCGGCTTTCAACAACCAATCCACCGAAGCCGGGGTATCCACAAAACCCAATACCTCCACCCGATCCAAGTAGCCTTTCTCAGCCGCCCAATGGGTGATTTTCTGTACTCCTTCTAATTCCCCATCTGATACTCTCGCTGAAGCCACCTCAATTCGATCTACTTTCAATTCATCCAGCAAAAGTTTGGCGATCTGCAGCTTTTCAGAAGGCAAGAAGGAAACGCTTGAGGTCTGTTCTCCATCCCTCAGCGTTGTATCCATTATTTCAATGCGCTTCCCTGCGGTCATTTTCACTTATTTATCTGCAGCAAAAGCATCGATTTCGTCAGACATATTCAGTAAATAGTCGATGTCGTCGAAGCCATTTTGCATATTGTCTTTTTTGTATTCATTGATGTCAAAAGATTCGGATTCCCCAGTGGAGTCCAGCGTAATCTTCTGGTTTGGAATATCTACCGTAATTGTAGTTTCAGGATTTGCAGTGATCGTGTCAAGTAATTTATCTGCAAACTCAGGTGAAACAGTCACAGGAAGTACTCCAATATTTAAGCAGTTATTTTTGAAGATATCTGCGAAAAAGCTGGAAACTACACATCGGAAGCCGTAATCATAAAGAGCCCAAACTGCGTGCTCCCTGCTGGATCCAGAACCGAAATTTCTTCCTGAAACCAAGATTTTACCACTGTATGTTGGGTCGTTCAAGACAAAGTCCTTTTTAGGATTTCCTTCCACATCATATCTCCAGTCACGGAAAAGATTGTCGCCGAAACCTTCGCGCTCAGTAGCCTTCAGGAATCTCGCTGGGATGATCTGATCTGTATCCACATTGTCCGTCGGTAAAGGAACCGCAGTGCTCGTGAGGACAGTAAATTTATCGTAAGCCATTTTTTTATTTTTTTTGGTAAAAGACCTCTAAAGTATCATTTGACAAAAGCTTTGTTTTTTAGTTGAGCTTTAAGAATCAACCGGACAAAAGTCTTGTGTCTTGAATCTAAAGTCTAATATCTAGTTTTGGAATACTTCTCTTGGGTCGCAGATTTCGCCGGCAATGGCTACTGCTGCTACAGTCAAAGGAGATGCGAGCATCGTTCTAGCTCCTGGTCCCTGACGTCCTTCGAAGTTTCTATTGGAAGTAGATACGGCGTATTTTCCAGAAGGAATTTTGTCGTCGTTCATCGCTAGACATGCAGAACAGCCTGGCTGACGTAGTTCGAATCCAGCTTCTTCCAAGATTTTCACCAACCCCTCTTCATGCGCCATTTTCTCAACCTCCCGAGATCCTGGTACAATCCAAGCAGTGATGTTATCCGCTTTTTTGTGACCTTTTACATAAGATGCCACAGAACGAATATCTTCTATACGACCATTGGTACAAGAACCAACAAATACGAAATCAACCTTTTTCCCCTTAATTGCCTCACCGGGCTCAAAGCCCATGTAAGCCAAGGATTTCAGGTACGAAGATTTATTGCTTCCTTCCATACCTTCTGTAGTAGGGATATTTCCTTTCACCTTGATGCCCATACCAGGATTGGTACCGTAAGTGATCATCGGCTCAATATCTGCAGCGTCGAAGTGGTATTCTTTGTCAAAAACAGCACCTTCGTCTGTTTTCAACGTTTTCCAATGCGCAACTGCTTTGTCCCATTCTTCACCTTTTGGAGAATATTGTTTCCCTTTCAGGTATTCGAATGTGGTTTCATCCGGAGCAATCAAACCTCCACGTGCACCCATCTCAATGGACATGTTACACACGGTCATTCTAGCTTCCATGGAGAGACTTTGGATCGCAGATCCTGCATATTCTACAAAGTATCCTGTAGCACCTGCTGCAGAAATTTGGGCAATTACATAAAGAATCAAATCTTTGGAAGTCACGCCTGGTCCGGCTACTCCATCGATGGTGATTCTCATTTTCTTGGCCTTGGACTGCATGATACACTGAGTCGCTAAAACCATTTCTACTTCAGAAGTACCAATTCCGAACGCAATAGCTCCGAAAGCACCATGCGTAGAAGTGTGGCTATCTCCACAAACGATCGTCATTCCTGGCTGAGTGATGCCAAGCTCTGGACCGATTACGTGAACAATCCCATGGTGAGCAGATCCCAAATCGTGAAGCTCGATGCCATATTTGGCACAGTTCTCACGAAGTCTTTCTACCTGCATGCGGGAAAGCTTGTCTTTGATCGTTTTGTCCTGATCTACCGTTGGCACATTGTGATCAGGCGTAGCTACTGTTCTGCTTGGGTTTTTAACTCCGATTCCACGCTTTTCCAAGTTTAGAAAAGCTACCGGAGAAGTTACTTCATGGATAAAATGCTTATCGATGAAGAATACGTCTGGTCCAGCAGGAACTGATTTCACTACGTGAGAATCCCAGATTTTATCAAATAATGTTGTCTTTTCCATAATTATGCGGTCGCGTATTCTTTGACCGGGATTTTATTGAGTGCATCTACAAAGGCCTGAGCTGAAGCCAATACGATGTCTGTATGTGAGGCAAAGCCATAATAAGGCTTGTCTCCTTTGATTAATCTCATGTGAACTTTCGCCACATCATCACTACCGTGTGTAATGGCTTGAATTAGAAATTCCTCCAGTTCCACAGCTGGCTTGGCAATCTTATCGATCGCTTTCAAAACTGCGTCCACCGGGCCATTTCCATGTGCTGTAGAAGTATGAGATTCGTCACCGATTTTCATTTCTACCTGAGCCTGAATGGTACCATTGGATGAATAAGTGACTTTTCCCAATTCAATGAAATTCGAATCAGTCACAAACTTACCCACCAAGCCCATCAGATCTTTGCGACCGATATCACGCTTGCTATCTGCCAAAATCAAGAATTCTTCGTACACATCTTTTAGCGCTTCCCCTTCCAATTCTACACCTAAAGCATCCAAGTGATGTTTCAAGGCAGCTCTTCCGGATCTTGCTGTCAAAACGATTGTTGACTCACCAACCCCCACGTCTTTAGGATCGATTATTTCATAATTTTCTCTATGCTTCAGCACACCGTCTTGGTGAATTCCTGATGAGTGTGCAAATGCATTTCTACCCACAATAGCTTTGTTTGGCTGCACAGGCATATTCATCAATTTGGAAACCAAACGACTTGTATTGTAAATTCTAGGAGTGACAATATCGGTATGGACATCAATAGTTTTATGACATTTGATCGCCATCACTACTTCTTCCAGAGAGGTATTTCCAGCTCTTTCTCCAATTCCATTGATGGTAACTTCCACTTGACGGGCACCGTGCTGAACGCCGGATACCGTATTTGCAGTCGCCATTCCTAGATCATTGTGGCAATGAGTAGCGATGATTGCTTTGTCAATATTTGGCACATTATTCTTCAAACTAGCGATGATAGCACCGTATTGCTCTGGAAGAGTATATCCCGTGGTATCAGGAATATTCACTACTGTCGCTCCCGCCTTGATCACTTCCTCAATAATTTTATTCAGGAAATCTGCTTCTGCACGACCTGCATCTTCAGCGTAAAACTCAACGTCATCCACAAATCGCCGTGCAAACTTCACTGCAGCTACACCCCGAGCAATAATATCCTCGGGAGTGGAGCGCAGTTTGTATTGAATGTGATATGGTGAAACACCAATTCCAGTATGAATACGACCCTTTTTTGCGAATTTGAGGGATTGAGCCGCTACTTCGATATCTTTTTCTACAGCTCTGGAGAGGGCGCAGATAATTGGGTTGGAAACTGCCTTTGAAATCTCGAGAACAGAATTGAAATCTCCTGGACTAGAAATTGGAAAGCCGGCTTCGATAATATCTACACCTAGTTCTTCCAGCGCTTTTGCTACCACAATTTTCTCCTGGGTATTCAGCTGACACCCGGGTACTTGCTCCCCATCTCTCAGGGTAGTGTCAAATATCCATAGCTTATCACTCATAGTTCTTGGGGGTTTTGTGTTAATTATTTTCTGGTCTCAACTGACGGACGACAGCACCTGCCTGCCACATTTCAGAATCTCTCAATTCTTTCAATTCAGCTTCCAGTTTCACTCGGTAATCTTCTTTAGAGTTAGAGTCAATAGACTTCTGAGCCTCTTGTCCAGTTTTTACGCTGTTATATAATTCTTCAAATACTGGTTTAGTAGCATCTCTGAATGGCTTCCACCAATCCAAAGCACCTCTTTGTGCAGTAGTAGAGCAGTTAGCATACATCCAGTCCATTCCATTTTCAGCTACCAACGGCATCAATGACTGCGTCAATTCTTCCACGGTTTCGTTGAAAGCTTCAGAAGGAGTATGACCGTTTGCTCTCAAAACTTCGTACTGAGCCGCAAAAATACCCTGAATAGCACCCATCAACGTACCTCTTTCGCCAGTCAAATCGGAAGTCACTTCACGGTAGAAATCTGTTTCGAACAAATAACCTGAACCTACTCCTATACCAAGAGCTACAACGCGATCTTTCGCTTTGCCAGTTCCATCCTGATAGATTGCGTAAGAAGAGTTCAAGCCTCTACCTTCTACAAACATTCTTCTCAATGAGGTTCCAGAACCCTTAGGCGCTACCAAGATTACATCTACGTCAGCTGGAGGAATGATCCCTGTTTTTTCTTTATAAGTCACACCGAAACCATGAGAGAAATACAACGCCTTACCTGGAGTCAAGTGTTTTTTTACTGTTGGCCAAAGAGCAATCTGCCCTGCATCAGAAAGTAGGAACTGAAGTATGGTACCTTTTTCACAAGCTTCTTCCAACTCGAATAGTGTCTCGCCAGGAACCCAGCCATCCGCTACGGCTTTGTCCCAAGTTTTGGAGCCTTTACGCTGACCTACGATCACGTTGAATCCGTTGTCTTTCAAGTTAAGTGCCTGACCTGGACCTTGTACACCATAACCTAGTACTGCGATCACTTCGTCCTTGAGTACTTCTCTTGCTTTCTCCAGTGGAAATTCTTCCCTAGTTACTACGTTTTCTTCTGTTGAGCCGAATTTTAATTTCATCTTTTTTTAAAATTTATTACTAGTGTTTAATAGGTTCCGTAGAATCCTTTTTGGTTTATTATTATTTGACAAAACTGTCAATGGTTAACATTCTCTTTGCGACAGCCACTCGGCCTGATCTAGCAAACTCCAGTAGGCCATATCCTTTTAGGATTTCAAGAAGTTCTTGTGTCTGCTCCTTGTGACCGGATAGTTCCAAGACCACAAAGTCAGGTTCTGCTGCGATAATCTTCGCATTATGCTGCCTGATAATTTTCTCAAGCCCTCCATCCAGTCTGGAAACAGGGATTTTGTATAAGGCGATTTCCTGATAGACCACACTTTCGTCCTCATGATAAAATGCCTTGATCACATCGATGATTTTCTCAATCTGATTGACTAGCTGTATGACTGTATCTTCAGACGCTGTCACCTCAATGGTAATCCGATGGATCCCTTCCAGGCGGCTCTCTGAAGCTGTGAGTGCATCGATATTGATACCTCTACGGGTAAAAATAATGGTGATGCGATTAAGAATACCGATGAAATTTTCGGTAATAACGAATATAGTATATCGTTTCATAAGGGGTGGTTTAGCTAAGTCTAACCTCTTCCACTGAACAGCCAGTGGCAATCATTGGGAATACATTGTCTTCTTTTTCCACTACCACTTCGAGGAAATAAGGTCCATCGTGGATCAGCATATCCTCTATAGCTTCTTGCAGGTCATCCCTGACGGACACCTTCTGTGCTTGAATGTTATATGCCTCAGCTATTTTGATGAAATCAGGATTATCAAGTTCAGTAAAAGAATAGCGCTTGTCAAAGAACATCTGCTGCCACTGTCTTACCATTCCAAGAAAATTATTGTTGAGCAATACAATTTTCACAGGAGCTTTGGTCTGCATGATAGTTCCCAATTCCTGAATAGTCATCTGAATCCCGCCATCTCCTACTACACAAACTACTTGCCTTGAGAAATCATACATCTGTGCTCCAAGAGCTGCCGGAAGTGCAAAACCCATAGTACCCAGTCCGCCGGAAGTGACCTGTGTTCTTGGTTTTTTGTAGTTGAAATATCTCCAGGATATCATCTGGTGCTGCCCTACGTCTGTCACGAGTATTGCATCATCCGCTTTGTATTTATTGATTTGGAAAATAACTTCACCCATAGTCAAACCTGGCTTGGTAGGAGTCAAATCCGGCTCAATCACTGTAGCCCTTTCCTGATCTGCCAATTCCTTGAACCTTGCCATCCAATCTGGATAGGAGTTCTCTTTTACGGCGGCAGTCAATAGTGCCAAGCTATCCTTACAGCTTCCTAGCACAGCAACTTCACACTTCACATTTTTATTTATCTCGGCAGGATCCAGTTCCAGATGAATGACTTTCGCCTGCTTGGCATAGCGCTTCAAATCCCCTGTTACCCGATCATCAAATCTCATCCCCACAGCAATCAAAATATCACACTGGTTAGTTAGCATATTCGGAGCATAGTTTCCGTGCATACCCAGCTTGCCCACATAGTTTGGGTGATCTTCAGACAAAGCGCCTGATCCCAATAATGTGCATGCTGCAGGAATCCCTGATTTTTCCAAGAATGCTTTCAACTCCTCTTCGGCTTGCCCCAATACTACGCCCTGTCCAAAAAGCAGATAAGGTCTCTTGGCCATGTTGATTAAAAAGGCAGCCTCCTGGATCGCAGTTTTTTCAACAGGAATATGTGTTCTATAAGATCTGAATCCCAGACACTTGCTGTAGTTGAAGTCACCGAAATTAGTCTGTGCATCTTTGGTGATATCGATCAAAACTGGCCCTGGCCTGCCTGATCTGGCAATAAAAAAGCCCTTTGCGATAGCAGGAGCTATATCTTCTACTTTTCTGACCTGAATATTCCATTTGGTACCCGGCATAGAAATACCCACCACATCTGTTTCCTGGAAGGCATCCGTGCCCAATAGATGTGATGCAACTTGTCCAGTGATACAAACCAAAGGAGTACTGTCGATTTGAGCATCAGCCAAACCTGTAATCAAATTTGTAGCACCAGGACCTGAAGTGGCGATGCAGACACCTACTTTGCCAGAGACTCTGGCATATCCCTGAGCTGCATGGATCGCACCTTGTTCATGGCGCGTGAGCACATGCCTCAGCTCATCATGATAGTCATGTAATGCATCGTAAACGGGCATGATTGCCCCTCCGGGATACCCGAAGATTATTTCCGCATTCTCGGCGATGAGTGATCTGACTACGATATCAGCTCCTCTTATCATTGAGTCCTTCATGGGCTTAGAATTTGTCTGTTACGCAACCTTCGGATGCGGTAGATACTAATTTGTTATATTTCTTTAATGTCCCTTGCAATTCGGGCATTTCTTTCTGTTTCCAGGATTTCTTTCTTTCTGCCAATTCCTCATCGGAGACTGCCACAGATAGTTTCAATCCGTCAGCATCAATAGTAATGATATCTCCATTCTTCACTAATCCAATCGGTCCACCACTCCAGGCTTCCGGAGTAACATGACCCACTACGAAGCCGTGTGTACCACCTGAGAATCTTCCATCTGTGATCAATGCCACATCCGAGCCCAACCCTGCTCCAATAATCATGGAAGTTGGCTTCAGCATTTCCGGCATTCCCGGACCACCTTTTGGACCTATGTTTCTAATGACGAGCACTTCGCCCTTTTGTACTTTATGATCGCGGATCGCGTCATTGGCTTCTTGCTCAGAGTCAAACACATGAGCTGGACCAGTAAATGAACTACCTTCCTTCCCTGTTATTTTAGCTACAGCTCCTTCTGGTGCCAAATTTCCATCAAGGATACATAAATGTCCGGTCGCTTTGATTGGATTTTCTAAGGGGTGAATTACATTGACCATAGAAACGGTCACTGGCTCAATATCTTTTAGATTTTCTTCCAAAGTTTGACCTGTCACAGTCATACAATCACCGTGAAGGAAACCGTTTTGAAGCATGTATTTCATAAATGCCGGAACTCCACCTTGTTCATGCAGGTCTTCCATCATGAATTTACCAGATGGTTTAAAATCGCCAAGCATAGGAGTTTTCGCATTAATCGCTTTGAAGTCTTCAATGTTGAATTCTACTCCTGCTGTTCTAGCTATCGCAATGATATGCATTACTGCATTCGTACTTCCGCCAAGAGCAATTGCTACAGTTACTGCATTCTCAATACTTTTTTTCGTAATGATATCACTTGGCTTGATGTCCTTTTCCAAAAGGATTCTCATGTACTTATTTACCTCGCGGCATTCTCTGAGTTTCTCTGGTGAATTAGCTGGATAGGAAGAAGAATAAGGGAGAGACATCCCCATTGCTTCTATCGCAGATGACATGGTATTTGCAGTGTACATGCCTCCGCAGGCACCTTTTCCTGGACAGGCATTCCGCATCACACCATCGTAATCCTCGTCAGATATATTACCATTCACTCTTTTGCCGAAGGCCTCAAAAGCCGAAACGATGTTCAGTTTCTCACCTTTATAATTGCCGGAAGCAATAGTTCCTCCATATACTAAAATAGAAGGTCTGTCAGTTCGGATCATTCCCATCAATGCTCCTGGCATATTCTTGTCACATCCAGCTACGGAAACACAACCGTCAAATGAATGTCCAATAATAAAAGACTCAATAGAGTCTGCAATTATCTCTCTGGAAACCAATGAGTAACGCATTCCTAGGGTACCCATCGTTGTACCATCAGAAATCCCAATGGTGTTAAAAACTAAACCGGTCAGATCATACTCTTGTGAGGAGGCTTTGATCAGACCGGCAAAGTCATTCAGGTGCATATTGCAGGGGTTACTTTCATAGCCACAACTGGCTACCCCTACAAACGGCTGTTTCATTTTTTTATCGCTCATACCAGTAGCGTAAAGCATTGCTTTACCTGCTGGATGCTCGTCATTTTCACTTATTTCCCAACTGTGTTTCTTCAGGGTCATATTTATGGGGGTATAAAAAAAGTGCCTCAGGTTAGTGAGGCACTTCAGATTTATTTTTATTTCATTATAAAGAATAGTCTAGTGCCTCACATTCAAATTCCAATGAGAATAATTACGCTTAGCAAAATGACCACTTTATACATACTGTTTTTCTAGATTTTCTCCGACTCTATACCGAAGTGTGAGACAAACTTAAAACCGAATTCTCAGACTTACAATATTTAATTTTACATTTTTCATATATCCCAGATAAAAAATGTATGTGAAATAATTTTTTTCGAAATATAAATTTACAATAGCCTCAAATTACACCTGTTTTTCAGCAAATGATTTGTTGAATTTTTCGATTCTCAAAATTTTGTACTGATTTCTGTTTTTTTCAAATTAATCCAAAAGTTATTCTCTTTTTTTTAATAAGAAAAATGATATACCACATTTACTTCAATAAATACTAGATTTTTTACCGATTTATCAATTTGAAAAAGCTTCAGTTCCCTGAGATTTTCCCCTATTTTTGGCCAAATTCTAAATCCAATGATTTCATTTCCAAACGCTAAGATCAACTTAGGACTTCACATCACTGCCAAAAGAAAAGACGGATTCCACGATATAGAGAGCTGTATGGTGCCGATTCCGCTGTATGATGCGTTGGAAATGATCGTGGATGGCAAAAAAACCAGTTTTACTGCTACTGGGCTCGAAGTTCCTGGAGATGCTAAGGACAACCTCATATTGAAAGCTTATCAGCTTTTGAAAAAAGACTTCCCAAACTTACCACACCTGAATATTCATCTTCACAAAAACATCCCCATGGGAGCAGGTCTGGGCGGAGGTTCTGCCGATGCTGCATTTGCACTGAATCTGATGAACAATCTTTTTGATCTGATTTTAGATGATTTCTTTTTGGAGGAATATGCAGCCCAGCTCGGTAGTGATTGTGCCTTTTTCATTGAAAATACCCCGAAAATAGCCACTGGTAGAGGAGAGATCTTAGAACCATTGGAGTTGGACTTGAAAGGAACTCGTCTGATTTTGATTAATCCAGGGATTCACATAGGGACTAAAGAAGCCTATGCAGGAGTGACGCCCGGTGCTCCAAAAGTAAAACTCAAAGACATTCTGGCTGATAAAAGTCGATGGAAAGATGAATTGGTAAATGACTTCGAAACCAGCATTTTTCCTAATCACCCGAAGATCGCAGCTATTAAAAACAAGCTTTATGAACATGGTGCTTACTATGCCGCCATGTCAGGTTCAGGGTCTTCGGTTTTTGGGTTATTTGAGGGGAAACCTGAAAACATGGACTGGAACGAGGGCTATTTTAAATTTGAGGCGATATTTTAAAATGCTCAAAATAAATTACTTAGACTCATTGTAAAACAAACATTGGTTTTTTATATTTGTAATTCATAAATATAAAACACAATGGCAACTTACACTAGTACACTTCCAGACGATCTACTACAAAGGCTTGCTGACTATGCAAAGAAGCTTTCTCTACCAAAGAACAAGTTGGTAGAAAATGCACTTATTCTCTATTTGGATCACCTGAAAAGAGCTGAATATGTCAAATCCTATAGACAAGCTTCTCAGGATGATGACATACTTATGGTCGCTGAAGAAGGAATGGATTATTATCTAAAGCAGATCGAAGATGAGGCAGGGTGAGATCTGGATGTCTGATCTGAATCCTGTGATAGGATCGGAGCAAGCTGGTAGAAGGCCGGTAGTGATCCTAAGCGGGAACTTGATGAACAAATTCTTGCAGGTAGTGATCACTGCTCCCCTAACGTCCAAAATCAAAAACTATCAGGGAAATCCAATTTTGGAACCATCAACTAGAAACGGGCTGAAACTGGAATTCGAATTGCTAGTTTTTCATATCAGATCGATTTCAAAAAATCGATTGACAGAAAAAATCGGAGAGATCTCAAACGATGAGCTACAAATGGCACTTGCTACATTGAAAGATATTACGACTCTTTAGACAGTTTACCCAAGCGGCCTCACTGGCTTTCTCCGCTTATTCAGATAATTCAACACAGGATAAGTGAGAACCGATACCAGGATTATTGCTGTCCCCAAATAAAACTGTGGAGTCATTTTTTCGCTTTCTCCAAATATCAATACGGCCAAAATGATCCCATAAACCGGCTCAAGGTTCACTGTTAAATTGATTGAAAAGACCGAAAGTCGTTTCATCAATTCCACCGAAACCGAAAATGCATATACTGTACAAATCCCGCCGAGGATAAAAAGCCAAAACCAATCATAGCCAACCCAAGAGAGCTGAAGACCATCTACAGTCATGAAATTGGTATAAATCGGCATAAAGAGTATGGTAAACAGACATGCACCGGCCATTTCATAAAAGGTGATCTGATAAGGATTATGTTTGTGTGCAAGCTTTCCATTCAGAACGGAAAAAACTGCCGCTAAAAAAGAAGAAGCAAGCGCCATACTCAGCCCAAGCCAATACCCTGATTCAAAGCTGAAAATCACCAAGAGCCCTGTAATCACCATTAGGCCAAGTCCGACTTCATACCATTTGATCTTCGTGCGATTGAATAAGGGCTCTACGAAAGCTGTCCAAAGTGAGGTCGTTGCCATTCCAGCCAAACAAACTGAAGCTGTGGAAACACGGGCAGACCAGAAAAACAAAATCCAATGCATTGCGATGACAAATCCCACTCCCGTGACTCTGATCATAGAAGGGAAGGGCATAAGTAAGTTTTTCTTTTTCAATAAGAATAGACCAGCGACTCCGACTGCGGCAATCAGTGTTCTATAAAAAACCAACTCTATGGCAGGCAAACTGATTAGCAAGCCAAGAATGGCGGTGAATCCCCAAATGAGTACAATCAGATGGAGCATCAAGTAATCCTTGATTGTTGAGTTCATCTAGCGAGGGACGGTTTTGTAAAGTAAAAGACCTGTCACAGCAAAAATAATATTGGGCATCCAAACGGCTAAAATCGGATAAGCAGCTCCGTTTTCCGCAAAAGTCCTGGAGAGTATAAATAGGATGATATAGATGAATGCGAGTAAAAAACCCATTGCAATCTGAAAACCAGAACCACCCCGAGTTTTCTTGGCGGACATGATCACGCCTATAAAAGTCAAAATTATTGCTGCAAAGGGAGACATAAACCGCACATAGCGCTCAATCTTATAGAATCCCACATTGTCTGCTCCTCGCGCTTCCAAAACCTTAATTTGCTTTCCTAATTCGGGAAGCTTGAGTGTCTCATGGTGATTTGGAGGTAAGTCAAAATCCTCTGGACGTATAGAAAGCATCGTGTCGAGTTCATCACCATAAGAATAATCCTCCTTCATTTCCTTTAACTCTCGCAATCTCCAATTGTGAATAGTCCAGGTGTTTTTGGCTGTATCCCACTCTATGTTATCTGCAGAAAGTTTTGCCAAAAGCTCTCCATCTTTTATGGTCTCTAGCGTAAATGAAAAACCTGTCAGCGAGCTATTGTAAAAGCGACCTATATAGGCGTAAGATTCCTCTCCTACTCGAATATGAACATTCCCCTCTGAGCTGGTTTTCTCCTTCTCCAGATAATTTATCCGGAATTCTGTGACACCTGCTGTAGCTCCCGGCAAAACCCATCCGTTCAATAAAAAGCTAGCCCCACCGATCATAATGGCCGCAAATAAAAATGGACGAAGCATCCTCATAAAACTAACCCCACTGCTCAGAATCGCTATAATTTCTGTTCTTCCGGCCATTTTTGAGGTGATAAATATGACTGAAATGAAAACAGTGATGGGTGTCAAAAGATTATTCAAATACAAGCCATAGTTCGCCATGTATTTGAAAATCTCGGCAGAGGGCACATCATTTCTGATGTAGGCATCATTCTTTTCTGTAAAATCCAAAACCAGCACCACCAAAATCAGCATGACCACTACAAAAAAGTAGGTCTTGAGAAAATCCTTGATGATCAGTTTGTCGAGTAGCTTCATAGTTAGAGTCTGGTGCTCACTTTTTTCACCATTTGATCTTTCCAAACGGCAAAATCTCCAGCAAGGATATGTTCCCTTGCCTGGCCAACGAGCCAAAGATAAAAACTTAGGTTATGAATACTCGCAATTTGCGCAGCCAAAATCTCCTTACTGATTGTTAAATGTCTTAAATAAGCTTTGGTATAGAAAGTACTTACGTAGCCTCCTATCGCTGGATCGATCCCAGTGAAATCATCTTTCCACTTTTCGTTTCTGATATTGATAAATCCTTCAGAGGTGAAGAGCATGCCATTTCGTGCATTACGGGTTGGCATCACACAATCAAACATATCCACCCCCAAAGCAATGCACTCTAGAATATTAGCAGGTGTCCCAACGCCCATCAAGTAGCGTGGTTTATCCTGCGGCAAAATGTCAGTGACCAGTTCTGTCATTTCATACATCATTTCCGCAGGTTCTCCTACAGAAAGTCCACCGATTGCATTTCCTTGCTGATTGGTAGAAGCTATGAATTCTGCACTTTGCTT
The DNA here is from genome assembly GCF_900116615.1 of Algoriphagus locisalis. GTDB lineage: Bacteria > Bacteroidota > Bacteroidia > Cytophagales > Cyclobacteriaceae > Algoriphagus > Algoriphagus locisalis. The sequence goes on along the minus strand of NZ_FPBF01000005.1, from coordinate 401,717 downwards.
GCGCAAATCCTTATAGACAGAGCCTTGCACGATCGGAAAAAGCGTCTGATTGTAGCCGTATTTTCCTTCAGTAGCTTCAAAGCGATCTATACAACGCGTCAACCAACGGTGAGTCATCTCCATGGAATTTCTCGCATAGCCATACTCACATGGATACGGGGTACACTCGTCAAAAGCCATGATAATATCTGCACCTATAGTTCGCTGGATATCCATGACATTCTCAGGGGTGAAATGGTGCTTGGAGCCATCGATGTGAGACTTGAACATCACTCCGTCTTCCTTGATTTTACGCGTTCCCGAAAGTGAAAAAACCTGATATCCCCCACTATCCGTCAGAATCGGCTTTCCCCAACCGTTGAATTTGTGAAGTCCTCCAGCCTTTTCCAGCACCTCCAGTCCTGGACGCAAATACAAATGGTAGGTGTTGCCGAGAATTATTTGTGCTTTGATATCCTGATCAAGTTCCCGTTGATGAACTGCCTTCACAGAACCAGCAGTACCTACGGGCATAAAAATCGGAGTCTGAATCTCCCCGTGATCGGTTTTTACTACACCTGCTCTGGCTTTGCTTTTGGAATCACTGTATTCTAAGGTAAACTTCATATCGCTAATGGGTTGCTGTAGAGACATTCTACACATTGTCTCATTCAGCCTACAAAAATATACGCTTATTCTTAAATGGTTTGCTGAATTTGATTTTATATTTGCCCAGCAAAAGCGACCTATGGGCCTATTTTTACTTTGGTTTTTCTTCGGTATTGGAATACTTGTCCAAGCAGTTTACCTCTTGTTTATTTTTGGAAAATCAGCCTTTTACGCTGGCAACAAATCTCAAGGTACAGCTGGAAATGAAGAAGGCGTGACAGTGGTGATTTGCGCTCACAACGAGTTCACAAACCTCAAAACCCTCATTCCTAAGCTTTTCGAACAAGATTATCCAACTTTAGATGTGATGATCGTCAATGACCGATCTTCCGACAGAACCAAGCGTCTGCTGGAGCAAATGATGGAAATCTATCCCAAGCTCCGATCCGTCACCATCAAGTACACACCTCCACACGTCACTGCCAAAAAGTATGCACTGACCCTTGGTATCAAAGTCGCCAAAAATGACGTTATTCTTCTGACCGATGCAGATTGCATTCCGGAAACCAATCAGTGGATCAGAAAAATGACAGCACCTGTGCGAAACCAAGACAAAACTTTTGCTGTAGGATTCTCAGGCTATGAGCAAAAACCCGGTTTTCTAAACAATTGGATCCAGTTCGAAACGTTACTTACCGCACTGTATTACATGTCATTTGGCCTTTGGAATCGTCCCTTTATGGGAGTCGGTAGAAATCTATGCTACCGCAAAAGCTTCTTCATGGAGGTCAAAGCTTTCAAAAAATTATGGCATATCGAAGGTGGCGATGACGACTTATTCGTCAATCTCTACACCAATGGACGGAACACATCTATCGTCTTGGATCCAGAAGCAAATACGATTTCCAAACCAAAAGAAACCCGTAAAGAATATTTAATTCAAAAGAAAAGACATCTGCATGCGGGCAAATACTACGACGGCACAGACAAAAGAAAGATTGGACTTTACTCCTTTTCTCATGCATTATTCTGGCTTGGAGGGATAGGTTTGCTTATTTATTTCGGTTTAGCCCAAAGCTGGGAACAATTTTCGGCTGTTTTCGGTATTATCCTATTGAGATCTATTCTCGTTACGCTAATTTTCAAAGCAGCAGAAAAAAAGATCCAAAACACTAAACCACCAAAAAAAATCTGGATGCTCGATTTCTTGTATTTAGGTTATTTTTGGATTTTAGGGACTATCTCCCATCAGGCAAAAGACATTCAATGGAAATAAATGAACGCGGTTTTTCTAAAAAAGCACTCGAAGACTTTGAGTTGATCGATCAGGCTGTAGAACAAAAAGATCAGCAAGCCTTCGCCTCCTTAATGAAGCGTTACAAAAAGGCCGTTTATTACATGATCTTGAAAATGATCCGTGATGCCGACGATGCTGAGGATTTGACTATGGAAGCTTTTGCCAAAGCTTTCAAAAACCTGCACCGATTTAAGAAAGATTACACATTTTCCACCTGGCTATTTAGAATCGCCACCAATAACACCATAGATTTTATCCGCAAGAAAAAACTCAAAACCATGAGTCTCAATACGACTATGTCTGATGACGGAGGAAACTCGGTGACAATTGACGTGGAAGATGATGACAATAATCCACAGGATGAATTCATCCGTACCCAACGGATCGAAATGGTGAGAATATTTGTCGACAAGCTACCTGCGAAATACAGAAAACTAGTACAGCTTCGGTATTTCGATGAGCTTTCTTACGAAGAGATTGCACAGGAACTTGAAAAACCTTTAGGAACTGTGAAGGCTCAACTACACAGATCCAGAGAATTACTTTACGAAATTGCCGCTGGCAAACAAAAGCATATTTAATGAATTCTGGCACTCACCTTATCCAGTCCTATTTTCCAGATCTTACAGAAACTCAGCTTGCGCAGTTCGATAAACTTCAAGAACTATATGAAGACTGGAATTCCAAGATTAATGTGATTTCCCGCAAAGACATGGAGCAATTCTACGTACATCATGTGCTGCATTCTCTGGGCATCATAAAAGTGATGCCTTTTGAACCGGGATCTAAGATTTTAGACATTGGCACTGGTGGTGGATTTCCTGGAATCCCCCTGGCGATTATGTTTCCAGAAACGCATTTTCATTTGGTGGATTCTATTGGAAAAAAAATCACTGTCGTAAAAGATGTAGTGAAGCAACTCAAACTGACTAATGTGGAAGCCCAGCAAGCAAGAGCTGAACAGTTGGTGAGAAAATACGATTTTGTGATCAGTCGGGCAGTTACTCGCATGGTTAATTTTTATCCTTGGGTGAAAAACAAGATCCGCAAGGAAGACATCAACGAATACCCAAACGGCATCCTATACCTAAAAGGTGGAGAAGTCGATGAGGAAATGGAGGAATTAGGAAAGTCCTATGTGGTGTACCACTTAGAAGACTACTTCAAAGAAGATTTTTTTGAGACCAAAAAGGTCATTTACATGCCTTGGGAGGATAAGAGGTAGTTTTTAACATCCAAGAGTGTATTTTAATAAATACACTCTTAGCCTAAAATCGTATTTTACAAGATACAATCTCTAACATCAATCTGTGCAAATTCAAAATAAAACTTGTACAATTTCAAAATAATACTTGTACAATTTCAAATTATGATGTTCATTTGTAGCAAATGAATGTAATTAATCGACAGATATATAGCTCGATAAGAGAATATCAAAGCAAATACCCCATACTTGCCATCACAGGCCCAAGACAGTCAGGAAAGACCACGCTTTTAAAGACTCTTTTTCCAGATTATCGCTATGTGAGCTTGGAGAATCCAGATAATCGTGATTTTGCTTTAAAAGATCCAAATGGCTTTTTGGCGGAATATGACGATCAGGTGATCTTTGATGAGGTGCAGCAGGCTCCTGCTTTATTTTCTTACTTGCAAACCCTTGTTGACAGTCGCCCTGATCGAATGGGCGGATTTATACTTTCAGGTTCGCAGAACTTTCATTTGATGGAGCGAATTACTCAGAGTTTAGCTGGTCGTGTAGCTATTTTCAAGCTTCTGCCTCTAGACACGAAAGAACTTTTCGCCGCAAATTTGCTTGCAGAAGATCCATTTGACCAGTTGATTCACGGGTTTTATCCTGCCATGTATGATCGGAAGATTTCTCCAAGTGTATTCTATTCAAATTATGTTCAAACCTATGTCAACCGGGATGTGACAGAATTCATGGTCGTCAGAGATTTGAGGCAATTTCAAAACTTCCTAGGTCTTTGTGCAGCTCGGGCAGGGCAACTATTGAATCTAAGTGCTTTAGCAAATGAAGCCGGAATCAGCCAGCCGACCGCCAAATCATGGCTGTCTGCTTTGGAATCTAGTTACATCACCTTTCAATTGTATCCGTTTTACAAGAATTTCAGTAAACGTGTAGTAAAAACTCCCAAGCTTTATTTCTATGACACGGGATTACTTTGCCATCTTCTGAAAATCACCAAAAGAGAAATGTTGCTTACCCATCCCGTGAAAGGAGCGCTTTTCGAAAACATGATGATCGCAGAATTCTTCAAACAAATGCATCATACCTATCAAAATCAAAGCCCTTGGTTTTGGCGGGACAATCATGGAGACGAGGTAGATTTATTGCTGGATCAAGGTTCTAGCCTTGATATATTTGAAATTAAGGCTAGCGAGACTGTTATGACGGAAAATTTCAAAGGTATGGAAAAATTCGAATCAATCGCTACTTTTCCTATCTCCTCCAAAAGTTTGGTAAATGCTGGAAGTTTGAACCAAAAGCGCTCCTACGGAAAAGTGATATCGTGGAAAGATTTTCCAGAGTTCTCCTAATCTTCTTATCCTAACAAATCACACTTCTGGGGGATCAAGAGGGCTTCGACTTTTGCAAACTCCTTTGCGGTTAAAAGACTTTCCACAAAATTCCCCGACAATTACCCCCACTTCACTTGCCTCCTTTCGGAGATTAGCCCTAATTTGAAGTCTCAATTCCCCAAGCTGTATGTACTTAATTTTTGATACCGAAACCACCGGTCTTCCCCGCGATTATAATGCCCCCATGTCCGATGTGGACAACTGGCCACGTCTCGTCCAACTCGCATGGCAACTGCATGATGCTAAGGGAAATCTGATCTCGAATCACAATTACATCATCCGACCTGAAGGGTTTACCATTCCTTATAATGCGGAAAAAGTCCATGGGATTTCCACCAAACGTGCGCTAGCCGAAGGCCACGATCTAAAGCAGATCCTTGGGATCTTCGAAGGCGATGTGAAGCAAGCCAAGTACTTGGTTGGTCACAATGTGGAATTTGATATTAATGTCACTGGATCGGAATATTACCGAGCAGAAGCTACGATGCCCTTAACTGCACAGCAGTTGGACACGAAAGACATTTCCACAGATTTCTGCGCACTCCCTGGAGGTCGGGGAGGCAAATACAAATGGCCTACGCTTACCGAACTCCACCAAAAACTTTTTGGGAAAGACTTCGGTGATGCCCACGATGCAGCTTACGATGTGGATGCTACCGCTCGCTGTTTCTTTGGGTTAATTACTCAGGGCGTTCAGCCGCCGGAGGCAGGAGTTTCACTTTCCGAAGTAATCTACGAAGCTCCAAAACTGGAGGAGGCGAACTTTGCGCAAGCCAAAGATGCTCAAAAAGCTGCCGCCAAAGATGTGCTAAAGCAAGCTGGTAAAGCTGATATTTCAGATCTCACAGACATTCCATTCACCCACCTTCATGTGCATAGCCAGTACTCTGTACTTCAGGCTACCTGTGAGATTCCTGCGATGATCGCTCGCGCAAAAGAGCTGGGAATGCCTGCCATAGCCATGACAGATCATGGGAATATGATGGGGGCTTTCCACTTCGTTAAAGAAGCAATCGCCAAGGACATCAAACCTATTTTGGGCTGCGAATTTAACCTTTGTCGAGACAGAAAAAATAAAGCGAACAAAGACGATGGGTACCAAACTGTTCTTTTAGCCAAAAATAAAGCAGGATATCACAATCTGGCAAAACTAGCCTCCTACGCCAATATCGAAGGTTTTTATTATGTCCCCCGTATTGATAAGGAAGTGCTGGTTCAATACAAAGGTGACCTAATCGCCACCACGGGAGGACTTTGGGGAGAGATTCCATTTTTGATTTTGAACGTGGGTGAGACGCAAGCTGAAGAAGCTTTTGTCTGGTGGAAAGAGCAATTTGGAGAGGATTTTTATGTGGAGCTAAACCGTCACGGAGTTCCTGAGGAAGAGAAGGTCAATGAAGTGCTGTTGGAATTTGCCAAGAAATATGAGGTGAAGTATTTCGCCGCCAACAACGCGTATTACAATGAAAAGTCCGATGCCAAAGCTCATGATGTTTTGCTTTGTGTGAAGGATGGAGAGCTTTACGACAAGCCGAAAAAGTACATCGGAAAGCGCGGACGGGAATTCCGCTATGGCTTGCCAAATGATGAGTTTTATATCAAGACTCCGGACGAAATGAAAAAGCTCTTTGCCGATATACCAGAAGCTATAGAGTGCACGAATGAGATTACCGAGAAAATCGAGACCTATAAACTGGCCCGAGAAGTACTTCTTCCAGCTTTTGAGATTCCTGATGAATTCAAGCATCCAGAGGACGAAGTCGATGGAGGAAAGCGCGGAGAAAATGCTTTTCTAAGACACTTGACTTATGAAGGAGCGAAAAGGCGCTATCCTGAAATCACCCCAGAAATCCAGGAGCGCTTAGATTTTGAGCTGGCGACAATTGAGAATACAGGTTATCCGGGATACTTCCTGATCGTTCAGGACTTTATCGTAGAAGCAAGGAAAATGGGCGTTTCGGTAGGACCTGGCCGTGGTTCTGCTGCTGGGTCAGCAGTAGCTTATTGTACGGGCATCACCAACATTGACCCTATCGCATACAATCTCCTTTTTGAGAGATTCCTAAATCCTGACCGGGTGTCACTTCCCGATATTGATATTGACTTTGACGATGAAGGCCGTCAAAGTGTGATTGACTATGTAATCAAAAAATACGGTTCCAATCAGGTAGCCCAAATCATCACTTATGGTACGATGGCTGCCAAGTCTGCTATTCGTGATACTGCGAGGGTGCTAAATCTTCCACTTGCAGAAGCTGGTAGATTAGCCAATTTAGTTCCTGACATCAAATTAAAAGCGCTTTTTGGGCTTGCCGGAAATAGAGCTGCACTTTCTGACAAACTAAAAGGTCAGGGTGAAATGATCGCCAAAGCAGATGAACTGATTAGGATTTCCAAAGGGCAGGATGAATCTGCCAAAACGATCAATCAAGCCACAATGCTGGAGGGATCGGTCCGTAACCTTGGGATTCATGCCTGTGGCGTGATTATTACGCCCGCCGACATCACCAATTTTGTCCCAGTTGCATTGGCGAAAGATTCCGACATGGTTTGTACGCAGTTTGACAACTCAGTCGTAGAATCAGCAGGTCTGCTAAAAATGGACTTTTTGGGCTTAAAGACCCTAACACTGATCAAAACTGCAATCAGAATTGTAAAAGAACGACATGGCATCGAACTCGATGCGGATCATTTCCCAATTGACGATGTAAAGACTTACGAACTTTTCCAACGTGGTGAAACCGTCGGCATTTTTCAATATGAATCTGCCGGGATGCAGAAATACATGCGGGAATTGAAACCGACGGTTTTTGCAGATTTGATCGCCATGAACGCCTTGTATAGACCAGGACCATTGGCATATATTCCTTCCTTTATCAAGAGAAAGCACGGGACAGAACCTATCGAGTATGATCTGGATGACATGCAGGAATACTTAGAGGAAACCTACGGAATTACGGTTTACCAAGAGCAAGTGATGCTTTTGTCGCAAAAACTAGCCGGATTCACCAAAGGCGAGGCGGATGTTTTGCGTAAGGCGATGGGTAAAAAACAGAAGGATGTATTGGATAAGATGAAGCCAAAATTCGTCGAACAGGCTTCTGCCAAAGGTCACGATGCGAAGAAACTTTCGAAGATCTGGACTGACTGGGAAGCATTTGCATCCTACGCCTTCAACAAGTCTCACTCCACTTGCTACGCTTGGATTGCTTATCAGACAGCTTATCTAAAAGCGCATTATCCTGCCGAATACCTTGCTTCCGTATTGAGTAATAACATGAATGACATCACGCAGGTGACGTTTTTCATGGAAGAATGTAAGCGGGCTGGAATCCCAGTTTTAGGACCTGACGTGAATGAATCTAAGAATGGTTTCACAGTAAATGCTGCCGGAGAAATCCGTTTTGGCATGGCCGCGATCAAAGGTGCTGGTTCCGCTGCAGTGGATGCAATCATCACGGAGCGTGAGAAAAATGGACCGTACAAAAACATCTTTGACTTTGCGAAGCGAGTAAGCTCTAAGGCGCTGAATAAGAAAACTATGGAAGCGTTGGCGATGGCTGGAGGATTTGATTGCTTCCCGCAGCATCACAGAAGACAATACTTGGAAGCAGCAGACGGAGATATGAATCTGATCGAAAAAGCTACCAAATACGCGCAGAAAGTACAGCAGGAAGAGGAGAGTAATCAGGTGAGTCTTTTCGGCGGAGGTGCCGGCAACATGGAAGTTCCGCTTCCTACCATTGCTCCAATGGAGCCTTTCACACAATTGCAGCAACTTAACATTGAGAAGGAAGTTGTTGGCCTTTACATTTCCGGTCATCCACTGGATCAGTTTAAGTTGGAAATAGAGTCCTTTACCAATGCTTCTTTGCCTGACCTGAATGACCTAGAAAGCCTAAGAAATCGCACAGATATCAAACTAGCAGGATCTGTTTCTACGTTTGCGCACCGAACCACCAAAAATGGAAAACCATTCGGAACACTGACTTTGGAAGATTACCAAGGTGCATTTACCTTCTTCTTGTTTGGGGATGATTACGTAAGGTTTAAAGAGTATTTCATGCCGGGTTGGTTTTTGTTCATTAGTGGAACGGTGGCAGGTAAGCGCTGGGCGGAGAATGAATTGGAATTCAAGATCAGTAACATTACACTTTTGGATGAAATCCGAGGAAAAATGGTAAAAGGCCTTCGTATCAACATTAATTTGGATGATCTCACGCTAGACTTGATGGAAAAACTACAGGAAATTACCGAAAAATATAAGGGAGATGCTAAGCTCTATTTTGATGTGATTGACCGAAAAGAGAATATAGCACTCGAGCTTTTCTCAAAAAGATTCTCCATCGATCCAAGTGCAGAAATGATAACTGAACTGAAGCAAATTCCTGAGGTAATGTACAAGGTGGTTTAAACATTCCTTTTCTAACCTTCAATGCCGTTATGAATGATTTATAGTTTCTGTCAATTTCCGATAGACAAAAAAATCAAATCCCTCGGAACTTATTACTAGGCTATTGGCTTTTGCACATATATTTGAAATCTCGAAATCAAAAACCAAACATACAATGTCAAAAGCAATAGAAATTACTGACGCAAACTTTGAAGAAATCATCAAATCTGAGCAGCCAATCCTAGTGGATTTTTGGGCTGAATGGTGTGGGCCTTGTAAAATGATCGGTCCAGTGGTGGAAGAACTAGCTGGAGATTATGATGGCAAAGCAGTGATCGGTAAAGTGGATGTGGATGCAAATCCAGGTGTAGCGCAAGCATTCGGAATCAGATCTATCCCTACTTTACTGTTCTTCAAAGGTGGTGAAATTGTAGATAAGCAAGTTGGGGCAGTTCCAAAATCTGTTTTATCTCAAAAACTAGATGCTCAACTTTAATTAGTTGACTATATTACAATCAGAGCTGCGAGGAATTCCTTGCGGCTTTTTTTGTTTATTACCACAGTGGACACAGAGTTTTTTTTGCAGAGGACACAGTTGCGGTTGTCCAGCTTCTGGAGATGCAGCACTTGGTGAGTCATTTCATTTCCATTTATATCCTGGATACTCGAAATAGGAAGTCTCAATTCATGAATGTTTTCTATATTCGATTATGGCCGAGCAATTAATTTCCTTAGATGAATTTTGGAGTTTGCGAGAACAGTTCCCTATGATCGACGCCAGAAGCGAAGGGGAATTTGAGCAAAGTCATATTCCCGGAGCTTTTAACATCCCGATACTGAATAACTCGGAAAGGATAGTAGTCGGCACGCTATACAAAGAAAAAGGCTCCGAAGAAGCGACAATCAAAGGTTTTGAATTGGTTGGCCCACGCTTCCACCAAATTCTAAAAGAAGTACTAAAACACTTTCCTGAAAAAAAAGTCATTGTTTATTGCTGGCGTGGTGGCATGCGAAGTCAGATTCTTTCCTGGCTATTGACCATGGTGGGTTTTGAAGTTTTCCGTCTCAAAGGAGGTTACAAAACTTACAGAACCTATAGTTTTGACTTGGTTAGAAATGATTGGAACCTCCTTATTTTGGGAGGAAAAACAGGAACCGGAAAAACCAGGTTGCTTCAAAAACTCCATGAATCAGGCGAGCAAATCATCGATCTGGAAGGACTTGCAAATCACAAAGGTTCTTCATTTGGGGCTATTGGCCAACCTGCGCAACCCACAGTAGAACAATTTGAAAACCTTTTCGCCGAAGGGCTCCGTAAGCAAGATCCAGCAAAACAAATTTGGGTGGAAAATGAAAGCCGAAAAATCGGACGACTAATACTCCCGGACAAATTTTATAAGCAAATGTTGGCGGCTCCTTTGATCGACATTCAGAAATCAGAGCAAGAACGTATCGCTTTGATCGCAGAAGAATATGCGTGCTTGCCTACAGACGAATTAATCCTTGCCGTTTTACGCTTGAAAAAGCGCTTGGGCGGCTTAAGAACTTCCCAGGCAATAGAAGCAATCGTAGAAGAAAAACATTCTGACTGGATCGCAAACCTGCTGATCTACTATGACAAGGCTTATACGTTTGATTTGGAGAAGCATGAAGCCGGAAAAACTATCCAGTTAGACCTTTCTGGGATCGACGAAGAAACTTCCACAAAAAAACTACTTGAAGCAAAATCTCAATTTCATGGAAAATAAACCAACTAGACTCACTGAATGGAGTGAAGGCTCTGGCTGCGGCTGTAAAATCGCCCCAGCCATATTAGATCAAATCCTAAGTTCAAGTGGCTCATTTTCCCAATCTGACCCAAAACTATTGGTGGGAAATTCAGGTAAAGATGATGCAGCAGTTTATCAAGTCTCAGAAGATCTAGCGGTAATCAATACAGTGGACTTTTTCACTCCTATCGTCGATGATCCTTTTGACTTTGGAAGAATAGCAGCAGCCAATGCCCTCTCGGATGTCTATGCGATGGGCGGCAAGCCTATTTTTGCCAATGCTATTCTCAGTTGGCCAGTGGAAAAGCTAGCTCCAGAACTTGCTGCCAAAGTCATGGAAGGGGCAAAAAGCATTTGCAAAGTTGCGGGAATAGAATTGGCTGGAGGACACTCCATCGCTGCAAAAGATCCGATTTTTGGCCTTTCCGTAAATGGAATTGTCCATCCCCATAAAATCAAAAAGAATCAAGGTGCAAAAGCAGGAGATATCATTTACCTCACCAAACCACTTGGTGTGGGCGTGTTGGCGACAGCACTGAAACGTCAAAAGATATCTGACAAAGATTATCTGAGTTTACTAGATACAGCCTGTAGATTGAATAGCATAGGAGAAATTATAGGCAACCACGAAGAGGTTCATGCCATGACGGATGTGACAGGATTTGGACTGCTAGGTCACTTGATAGAAATGTGTGAGGGTTCTGGAGTTTCAGCTGAAATCGATCTCTATAAGCTCCCAATGATTGAAGGTGTCCAAGAATACATTAATCAATTTATTTTCCCTGACAATACCTATCGTAACTGGAATGCTTACAGTGCCAAAACCATGGGAGTGGTGGGCATGGAGTTGGTCAAACTTTGTGATCCACAAACAAGTGGCGGTCTAATGCTCGCTGTAGATCCTGAAAATAAGTCTTGGTTTGAAAAGGCAATGAAGTTGGAAAATCAAGTGGTTTGGGAAATCGGAAAATTCACTGATAAAGGAGAGTTTGTGGTAGAGGTGAATTCAAAACTCTAAATTAGCTTAAAGGTGAAACCCCTCCAGAAACCATAAATTTCATTACATCAGAGCTTTTCACATCTAGCAAGGGAGTTACTTTATCTTTGGGAACCAAGAATACATTACCCGAGACATTATAGCTGTGGGGAAAATAAACCGCCACCATATCAGGTTCACCAACGATGGACATATCTTCTTGGGTGATAAATCCCAACCGAATAAACGTGTCACTCAGCTGTACTTTGACAGGTGAGGAAAATTTCTTCTTATCCCCTACAAAAGCTCCCATCAGATCCTTGATACTGGTGTAGATCAGATTCACTAAAGGGATTTTGATCAAACCTCTCTCGAACCAATCAAATATAGGTTTGGCAAAGAATAGACTTGCCAGATAGCCTACAAAAGTAATCAAAGCCAACACCATCAAAATTCCGATCCCAGGTAATGGTACCGGGATTAGATTGTCCAGAAATAGGATGGTTTGGAAAATGATGTAAAGTGTCACTGCTACTGGAGTGATGAATAGCAACCCTCTGAGAAAATAGGAAATAATGCGCTTGTATGTAAATGCCATGGCTAGAAATTGAAAATCCTGATTACTACTCATCAATAATAATCAGGATTTGTATTTGAAGGTATTTTCTGTCTATTTTTCTATCCGATTAATCCGGTAGGACTTTCACTTTTACACTTTTGTAATAGATCACAGACTTGGGATCGTGAGCTTGAAGAGCAATCGTCCCATGATCAACTTTCTTAGTACCTAGCTCACCTTTGCGATTTTCGTCTTTAGATTGGTCATAGACATTAACAGTTTCTCCGTTGATTTTCACTGTCACTACGTCACCTTGTACAATGATGTGCTCGGTGTACCATTCTCCATCCTCCACATAGACATCTCTTACGTCTTGGAATGAATAGACACTGCCAGTTTTTCTCCAATCTCCATGGCTTTGGTTCACTTGGATTTCATAGCCTACATTCGGCCAGCCATCTTCCTGGTATTGGGTGTGAATAAAAATACCGGAATTGGCTCCTGGCATTGTCTTCACTTCCGCGATCACTTCAAAATTGTTGAAGTCATGATTGGCAACTTCACCATTATAAAAAGCATGTCCACGTGGTCCAGCCACTTTGATCACACCATCCTCCACTTGGAAAGATTGAGAGTTTTCGGAGATTTTCCAGCCATCCATATTTTTTCCATTGAAAAGTTCAATCCACTCACCACTTTGGGCGGAGACAGAAGAGGTAAGGGCGATGAGGCAACAAAGCGTTAATAGGGTTTTCATAAGAATAAGGGTTATTAATTCAATAAATTTTCAGCCGAAAAGTTACTAGCAAATTGACAAAAATCAATTACCGCTAAAAACAAAAGCTCTGAGAATAAATCCCAGAGCTTTCAGATTATAGCTAAGAAACTGATTATAAATCAATTCCCATAAAAGACATAAATGCAATGCCCATCAAACCTGTCAAAAGCATGGTAATGCCCAAGCCTTTCAAGCCATTAGGAACATGAGAGTATTTCAATTTCTCACGAATCGCAGCTAACGCAACAATTGCAAGACAAAAACCTGTTCCCGATCCGAAACCATACACCGTAGATTCTGCAAGCGTATAATCTCTCTGAGCCATGAAGAGTGATCCACCAAGAATCGCGCAGTTTACAGCGATCAAAGGAAGAAATATACCCAAAGCTCCGTAAAGTGCAGGTGCGAACTTTTCAACTACCATCTCCACCAACTGAACCATAGCTGCAATGATGGCGATGAACATGATAAATCTTAGGAACGTAAGGTCAATATCTGCAAGACCTGCATTAACCCAAGACAAAGCACCTTCTTTCAGTACATACTCATTCAATAGCCAGTTCACAGGAACAGTAACAGTTAATACAAAGATTACTGCTGCACCAAGACCGATAGCTGTACTTACTTTTTTGGAAACGGCCAAGAAAGAACACATCCCAAGGAAGTAAGCGAAAATCATGTTGTCGATAAAGATCGACCGAATACCTAAATTAAATAAATCCATTTCTTCAGTAGGTTTTTAGTGTTCAACATATCCTGTTTTGGTACGCTGTACCCAAATCAATAATCCCAATACCATAAATGCCCCTACAGGAGAAACCATCAGGCCATTGGTAGCCAACTGGAAATCCGGACCAAATAAGCCAGACACATAGTCATAAACAGGGATACCAAATACAGCACCTGATCCTAACAATTCTCTGAAGAATGCTACGGTAAGGATAATCCAGGAATACCCAAGTGCAGATCCAAATCCATCTAGAATAGAATCGTATGGTTTATTACCCAAAGCGAATGCTTCAAGACGTCCCATTACAATACAATTGGTAATAATCAAGCCAACGAATACTGAAAGCTCCTTGTACATATCATAAGCAAAAGCTTTCAACACTTCATTTACCAAGGTCACCAACGTGGCAACAACAGCCAATTGTACAATAATTCTGACACGGCTAGGAATGGTATTTCTCAGCAATGAAATCAGCAAATTGGACATTACAACTACAAAGATTACGGCTATAGCCATAACCAATGTTGGTTTCATTTGTGTGGTAACTGCCAAAGCTGAACAGATCCCAAGTACCTGTATGGTAACTGGATTGTCATCGATCAGCGGATCAGTTACCAGTTTTTTCCTACGCTTGGATAATAGGGCTTCTGCAGGTTTTTTTTCTATAGTTTCAGCACTCATATTGAATAATTATTGAGTTGTATAGTTCGATTAAAGTGTAGCTACAGAGGAGGAAGATTTCTTACTCTCAATGTATGCTTCATAGTAGCTCAGGTAGTTCTTAAGCATATTATTGACTCCTTTAGCAGTAATCGTAGCTCCAGACATACCATCCACTTGGTGAGGATCACCCGAATAATCTTTGCCTTCGCCCTTCTGCATTTCTACGGCCACTAATTCCCCTGACTCATTATAGATACTTTTACCTTCATATCTCTGTTGTACACCAGGTTCTGTGATTCTAGCACCTAGGCCTGGAGTTTCTCCGGCATGCGCCAGCGTAATTCCTCCTACCGTATTCATATCTGTTTCCAGCGCAACGTATCCCCAAATAGCATCCCAAAGACCCGCTCCATAAAGAGGCAGGATATAATTTTCAGCTGCTTCAGGTTTTCCTTCTGCATGAAAAATATACACAGGGTATAATCTTTCTTCTGCTGGCTTCTTATAATTCTTTGCGATATCTACAGTTTCAGCTGTCACAGCTACACCTTCGCGTTCAGTAACCTCTTGACCATTGATATCCACTACTACAGAAGCTATTCTATTGCTATAGTACTCATTCACTTCCTGAGGAGTCATAGCGGCGATTTCTTCACCGGAAATAACAGCACCTAAGATTTGCTTTTTATTATCTAAAGCAACGGCTTCTTTTTGCAAAGGCCCCAAAACTTGAGAAGTGCCTGAAAGAAGTAGGCCTAGAACTACCGTCAAGATGACGGAAAACGTAATAATATAAGTATTAGACTGTTGCACGTTGTAACCTCCTTGTTTTATTTGCCTTAACTACATAATAATCGATCAATGGAGCAAACACGTTCATAAATAGAACTGCAAGCATAATCCCTTCCGGGTAGGCAGGGTTAGTCACTCGAATGATCACTGTCAGGAATCCGATCAATAAACCGTATATCCACTTGCCTGTTTCTGTCTGCGCTGCCGATACAGGATCAGTTGCCATGAAGACAATACCAAATGCCAAGCCACCCATCACCCAGTGATACTGTGGAGGAAGTGCCATGTACTCATTTACAGCGAAAAGGTTCATTACAAACCCCATGATATATGCTCCCGCAAAACCTGAAACGATAATCTTCCAACTTGCTACTCCAGTAGCCACTAGGATCAATGCTCCTACCAGAGCCATCAACGTAGAAGTCTCGCCAATAGAACCTGGAATCCAACCCATAAAAAGGTTTGCAAATTCGTATAAGCCAGATCCTAACACCGTGTTGTGAGCAGCTAAAGCTTCGACGGCTGACTGTGTACCTTCTACGCCAGCATTGTAAACTACAGAAAGAGCAGTAGCTCCAGAGAAACCATCTACGGGCATTTTATCTCCTAAGTACGTCCAAACTTGGTCACCTGAAATCTGCGCTGGATAAGCGAAATACAAGAAAGCTCTTGCTGTCATGGCTACGTTCAGCACGTTCATACCAGTACCACCAAATACTTCCTTCGCTATCACTACCGCAAAAACAGTAGCCAAAGCAACTTGCCATAATGGCGTAGTAGCAGGAACAACCAATGGAATTAGCATACCCGTTACCAAGAAGCCTTCGTTGATTGGGTGCTTCCGCACTATTGCAAAAACGGCCTCTACTACCCCTCCGGCAGTATAGGCTACCAAAACCAGTGGAAGGACAAGCATTGCTCCAATACCTAATTTCTCACCAAAGTTCTCCCACAACCCAGCGGTTCCGCCAGTTGCAAGCAAATGCTGATGACCTGTATTGTACATACCAAAAAGCAAACAAGGGATCATCGCGATTACCACGGTGATCATCATTCGCTTCAAATCGATAGCATCCTTTACCTGAGCACCTTTGATACCGGTAGTATGCTTAGGGCTGAACATAAATGTCTCCCCTGCCTCAAACGCGTAATATAGACTTTCAAGCTTTCCACCTTTTTCGAAAAGTGGCTTCTGCTTGTCCAATAAATCTCTTAGAAACTTCATATGGATTAACTGTATTGGATTAATTCAATTCCTTTTCTCACCAACTCCTGCACCGGATGCTTTGACACATCCACAAACTCGCAAAGAGCCAAATCTTCTTCTACGATCTCATAGATCCCCAATTCCTCGATTTCATCAAAATCCTCAGCCATGATGGCTTTTAAAAGATAAACTGGAAGTATGTCCATCGGAGTGACTGATTCAAAAACACCGGTTTGCACAAATGCTCTTTCTTCTCCTCTTCCGTTAGAATCCAGAACAAACTCTTTGTTTGGAGTAAGGAAAGAAAGCAAGCCTAAAGCTCTGTGGTAGCTCAATCTGGTGGTAGGCTTTGCCCAACCCATAAACTCATAGTAATCGCCCTCAGGAATTACGGTAATCTGGTTGTGGTAGAATCCTAAGAACCCGTCCAAAGAAATTTTCTCTCCGGTTAATACATTTCCGGACACCACTCTTACATGACCAGAGTTAAGATTTCCTTTCACAAAAGTGGATACAGATGCTCCCATGTAAGTCTTTACATAAGCAGCTTTTGTCAATTCCGAACCAGTTATCGCGATAATTCTAGAAGCGTCATATACCCCTTCCAAAACAAATTTACCGATCTGTGCAACTCCATAAGGAGTCGTTGTCCAAGCAATTTCGCCTTTGTTGATTGGATCCAGGTGATGAATCTGTACACCTACGTTTCCGGCAGGGTGTGGGCCAGAAAACTTGTTTACCTGAGCTCCTTTCAAATTTGCAAAAACAGCAGGAATAGCTTTAGATCCATCTACATTCAGATGAACCTTGCCGCTTGTCAGTTTTGCCAGCGCTTCGATTCCAGCCTGAAGATATTTCTCCTGACCCTGCAATGCAAAAGCATAATCCGGAGCTAAAGGATGTGTATCAAAAGCAGAAATGAAGATACTCTTGGGAGTATCTGCAGGATTTGCGACTATACCGAAAGGTCGTTGGATGATGTTTGGCCAAACACCACTAGCAGCCAATTTAGCTGCCAAAGCCTCTCTATCTAGAGAAGCAAGACCAACTATATCAAATTGCTCTTGTGTGATGGTAGAATCAGCCAAAATACTGATTTCAAGCAATTTACGCCGATCACCCCTTTTAATCTCGACAATTTTGCCGGAAACAGGAGCCGCATACATCACTTGATCCAGTGCTTTGTCGATCAGGATTGGAGTACCTGCCTTTACGGTATCTCCTTCATTGACAAGAACTTTAGGGCGCTGGAGCCCAATAAAGTCTGTCGGCTTAATTGCGAAGGTTTGCGCCTGGGCGAAATCAGCCAGCTCTTGCTTAGCCTTTCCCACCATGTTGATGTCAAAACCTTTCTTAAGCTTCACTATTTTAGACATATCTGTTTTTGAACTATGAGCTTTTGAAAAACGCCCCAAATCTAATAAATAACCTTTTTAATTTGAGGGTATATGAACTTTAATGTTTGAACTTTTGGAAGAATGGCTTCCTATGTTTTTAAATAACTCTGTTTTATACGGAGAGCACCCCTTCTTCGAGTGACTCCACATAAGATTTAACCTGCTCCATCAGCCACATCGGCGTGGAAGTAGCTCCGCAAATCCCAACCTTTTCGTCTTTTTGAAACCAGTCAGGATCAATCTCTGTCTCATTTTCTATGAAATAGCTTCTTTCGTTTTGCGCAAGGCAAACCTGATGAAGTGCTTTGCCATTGGAGCTTTTCTTCCCTGACACGAATAAGATCACATCGTTCTCCTGAGAAAACCGCTGCAATTGAGGCTCCCTGTTTGATACCTGACGACAAATAGAATCATTTGTATTGAAGGTTTCACGTGTTATTTCTTGCTTCGCCGCCTGGATGCGATCTTCTATTTTCTGCGAAATCTCGTAAAAACCTTTTGTGCTTTTGGTCGTCTGGCTGAACAGCGTCACAGGTCTGGAAAAATCAATCTTCTCCAAATCAGCATCTTCCATCACTACAATGGCTTTTTCCAAGGTCTGACCAGTCAGCCCGATTACTTCTGCGTGACCTTTCTTGCCATATATGACAATCTGCCCCTCTTCACGCTCCATTTTATCGAAGGCACTTTTCACACGATGCTGAAGCTTCAATACCACCGGGCAAGAAGCATCAATCAATTCGATGTTGTTTTCAATGGCTATTTTATAGGTCTCAGGGGGCTCTCCATGTGCCCGAATCAGCACTTTGCAGTCATGCAACTCTGAAAGCTGCTCATGATCTATGACCACCAGACCCTTTTCGCTCAGACGAGTGACTTCCATAGAATTATGGACTATATCACCTAGGCAATACAGCTTGTCACTCTGCTCCATCTCATCCTCTGCCATTTTTATGGCAAATTCCACACCGAAGCAATACCCAGAGTTTTTATCAATGCTTACCTGCATAGCTCTCTTGTTTATCAATGATTTGTCTGGCCAGATGAACGATCTTCCCCACTTGCTCCGCAAAGGTACTATTACTCGTATCTACCTCCACAGCATCTGGCATTTTCTTTAGCGGACTTTCTGATCGGGAAGAATCCACACGATCCCGTTCGGACAAATTGGATTTTATGGCATCAAGCTCCACCATTTCACCCTTTTCCAAAAGCTCCTCCTGACGTCTTATCGCGCGGGTATCCAAATCCGCAGTCATAAACACCTTCAGATCTGCATCAGGAAAAACCACTGATCCAATATCACGTCCGTCCATGACCACTCCTTTCTTCTTTCCAAGACGTTGCTGCTGAGCAACCAATTCCTTTCTGATAGAGGCTACCGTCGCAATTTCAGAGACTTTATTGGAAATACGCATGGTTCGGATCTCATCCTCTACATTCAAACCATTCAGATAGGTCTCTTGTTTGAGCGTCTCAGGATTTAGATGAAAAGAAATATCAAGTGATTTCAGGCCCTTTTCCACATCATGTGGATTGGCAGGAGAGAGAAATTGATTCAAAAAATGTAGCGTCGCCGCTCTATACATGGCTCCGGAATCGATGTACGTATATCCCAAATCCTTTGCAACTGCTTTGGCAGTGGAGCTCTTCCCACATCCCGAATATCCATCGATGGCGATGACGATTTTATTCATTCAAAAAACCCGCTTAATTCGTTTTTTTATTACTGCGCAAATATAGTAGTTTTAATCTAAACCAATCTCCAAAGCGCAAAGGTGAATCGCTTATACAGATTTACTCCAATTAATTTACCTCCCCTTTTTATGCAGATCCAAGGCCAATTTGTAGATATCCCAAACCGTGAAATCTATTGCGTTTCACTCAGTATAGCTGATGGAAAAATAACCAAACTGGAAAAAATCGAAACGGATCCTTACTTGTCTTTTTTGATGCCGGGCTTTATCGATGCACATGTGCATGTGGAGAGTTCAATGCTGGTTCCTTCCGAATTTGCAAGACTAGCTGTGGTTCATGGCACTGTAGCCACAGTCTCTGATCCCCATGAAATTGCTAACGTATGCGGAATGGAAGGGGTGGAATATATGATAGAAAATGGAAAACAAGTTCCTTTCAAGTTTTACTTTGGAGCGCCTTCATGTGTGCCTGCCACACCTTTCGAGACCGCTGGCGGAGAAATCAATTCGGCAGATATTGAAAACCTGATGTCCCGACCTGAAATTCATTACTTGGCAGAAATGATGAACTGGCCAGGTACGGTGAATCGGGATGAGCTGGTAATGGAGAAAATCCGAATCTCAAAGAAATACGGCAAACCGATCGATGGACACGCACCTGGACTGAAGGGAGAACTGGCTGAGAAATATGTGAGTGCTGGCCCAAGTACCGATCATGAATGCTTCACAGCAGAAGAGGCATTAGGGAAATTAAAGTTGGGAATGAAAATTGCCATCCGGGAAGGCTCCGCTGCCAAAAACTTTGAGGCGCTGATCGATCTGATCGATGACTACCCTGAGATGATTATGTTTTGCTCGGATGACAAGCATCCCGATAATCTTGCGGTTTCCCATATCAATGAATTGGCAGCAAGGGCTGTCGCAAGAGGGAAAGATATTTTTCATGTACTTCAGGCTGCTTGCCTAAATCCTATCGCACACTACTCCATGAATTTAGGCCAACTCAGGGAAGGCGATCCCGCTGATTTTATTTTAGTAAAAGACTTGAAAGAGTTCCAAGTCATTAGCACCTATATAAATGGAGCGAAAGTAGCTGAAAATGGAAAAACGCTGATCCAATCAATTAAAAACGAGATCATCAATAATTTCCATACTTCTCTGAAAAAGCCAGAAGACTTTCAGCTCAAAGCAAGCGGATCCAAAGTTAGAGTCATCGAGGCTCTGGATGGACAATTGATCACTCCGGAAATCTCAGGTGAAATACTCCTCAAAGATGGCTTTGCTGAATCAAATCCTGACGAAGACATCTTAAAAATCACCGTGGTCAATCGCTACGAAGATGCTCGGCCAGCTGTGGCTTTTATTAAAAACTTTGGACTAAAAACCGGAGCCATTGCTTCCTCCGTAGGTCATGACTCACATAATATCATCTCAGTAGGAATCGACGACGAATCAATCTGCAAAGCAGTTAATCTGATCATAGAAGCAAAAGGAGGAGTTTCGGCTGTGTCTGGAGATCAGGAAGAAATACTCCCGCTTCCTGTAGGAGGAATTATGTCAGCATCGGATGGCTATGAAGTGGCCGCTGCTTACACGCGAATCGATAAACTAGCCAAAGAAATGGGAGCCACGTTAAATTCTCCATTTATGACCTTGAGCTTTATGGCCTTGCTGGTGATTCCAGATCTAAAGTTGAGCGATAAGGGATTGTTTAATGGGCAGCGATTTGAGTTTGAGGAGGTGTTTTTTGAATAGCCCGATACCCGATGCTGGGTGACCGATGAAGCTTAAAACCTAGTATAAAGTTTATCCTAAGGCGCTTCCTTTTCTTTTCAAAAACAGCAATTTCATATAAAAACAGTGAAAAACACGAACGTCAATAGTCTAGATCAAATCCAAAAAGCCCAGTCCATTGGATCTATAGTGACCTTGATATCCTTTGTCTTAAATGTCTTTGTAAGTAGAATCAGGGCGTTGGAATTTCTGATCATTCCCTTGCTCATCCTCATTTCCTTGACGATTATAGGTTCAGCTTACTTCCTTTTACAGACGATAAAGCACAAGGAAGAAATTGAGAATTCGCATAAAAATATAACTGCTTTCGTAATCAGAATTGTCATTAACGTTGTGCTGCTTCTGCTTATGGTGATTTAAAAAGGTCAATTTGCATTAAGTGGCAAAATCCGGAATTGGATTCAGAATTTATCTATACATTGACACTATCCATCTATTGAGTTGACTTAACAGATTCGCATGTCCAATAGAAACATTATAGTCTTTTCGGTATTTCACTTGTTCCTGTTCTCAAAAGACAGTTGAAGAGAAATCAGATTTAGGTTTTGATAAAAGCATTACCCTAAACAATGGAAAGCGCCTATCCCTATCTGATGAAATAAATAGATCGTCGGACATGATCATTATCAAGGACAAATTGGTCATAGGTGATAAGGATGATGAATATTATTTTAAGGTCTTCAATGTCATGGAAGAAAAATTCGAAGGGAATCTCGGGAAAATAGGAGAAGGACCATGTGAAATAGGGTTTCCAACTTTCATACAAGCAATTCCAAATAATCTTGAAGACATTGGGCTTGTACTCAAATCAAATTTCGGATATCAAGAGATGTCGTTATTGTCATTTGATGAATCAGAGGAAACAAATTGCAAAAATGGGATAGAAAAGATCGCATTCGATTTCATGAATTATGTCAAAGTAGCTGACTCATTATTTGTAGGAACAGGTATTTTTCAAAAAAAATATGCCTCATTCAAAATAGGTGAACAGAGTTATGAAGAACTAGCTATTGATTATCCTTACTTGTCTCCAGAGATGAAATCTATACCCAATTCAATCCCTATGTCTCAGCAAGGGAAATTTAGAATCAAGCCTGATGGGACAAGCCTATTATTTACACACAGTTCAAATCCATTTTTTGACATTCTGGAAATAGAGAATAACAACATCACTTTAAAATTTCGAATGGAAGGAGAAGCACCAGATTTCATAGGCTCAGACAGTCCGAAATCAATGAGCGCAGTAATGACTGATGAAAACAAATACGGTTTTGTCGGAAGCAGCACTACAGATGATTTCATTTATCTTTTGTACTCTGGAAAAACACGAATTCAAGAAAATGAAAATTACGCTAATGAAATTTGGGTATTTGACTGGGATGGGAATTTAATTAAAAAATTTCTACTTGATCAGGAGGTAAATCAGATCGCAGTTTCTTCAAATGATGAATTTCTAATATCCTATCATGACGATGGGAAGCCCAACTTGACTCGCTACGACCTAGGTGGACAATAAAGCAAAACCCCTCCAGGTTTTGGAAACCAGGAGGGGCTATCATCAAACATCCGAAGTAAAACGAAACTCTATCTCAGTATAAATATCCACCACCATCTGAAGCCAAGCTTTTGACTCAGCCATAAAAGTAATAACTCCTACTTCTGAAACTAGGAATCCTTTTCTAAAATCTCCTTCCAATTCATTACCTGAACACCATTTGACCTAGTTTGTCTTTGGTTGCCTGCATATAAGACCACCCCCTTTTCTTGACCGCTAAGTTGGAGCCAAAATTTCAAGTTTTTGAAATAGTCTGAATTAATGGTCATACCAGATTTAATCTCAATAGGTAGCAATTCAAGTCCACGATCAACCAGTAAATCAATCTCATGCCCAGTCTTATCCCTCCAGAAATAAAGATTAATTTCCTCTCCACGGTTTGTTCGGAGCTTTATCATTTCGGATACCACCAAGTTTTCGAATAGTGAACCCCGAAGAGGATGCTGACTGAGCTGTTCTGAAGTATTTATTCCAAGTAGAAAGCTTACCAAGCCCGTATCAAGAAAATATACTTTTGGGCGTTTGACAATCATTTTATTGAAATTTTTAAAATGCGGCCGTAATAGATAAATCACAAAACTACTTTCCAAAACTCCTATCCAAGATTGGATTGTCTTGCTATCTACTCCTACTTCATTTCCCAGAGAAGTCATATTCAGCTCCTGCCCGACTCTCCCCGCTAACAAGCGTACAAACCGCTCAAAAACTATTAGGTCACTAATATTTTTGATCTGCCTTACATCACGCTCAATATAGGTCCGGAGGTAATTAGGAAACCAATCTGAAGAAGGAATTCCAGGTTCGTACAAAGGTGGATACCCTCCTTTGAGCAATAGAATATTTTCAGCTGGAATATCATCTCCCGATGGGTAAATTTCATTTATGGCAAACGGAAGTAACTGCAAATAACCCACTCTACCTGCCAGACTTTGCGTAATTGATTGCTGCAATAGAAAATTATTGGAACCAGTAAGGATAAATTGCCCAGGTGCGGGATTGAAATCTACGATTCCCTGCAAATAGGAAAAGATCTCCGGAGTACGCTGAACTTCATCCAGAATAGCTCCCTTGGGAAATGCAGACAAAAACCCTCTCGGGTCCTCCAATGCAAATCTGCGCTGATCTGGATCTTCAAGTGTGACATACGGTTTTTCAGGAAAAATAGCACGAACTAAAGTGGTTTTACCAGATTGTCTTGGCCCTACTACTGCAATTACTTTGAAGAAAGTGGATAGTTCTAAAAGTTTTTCGGTCGCTTTTCGAGAAATCATTATGTAATTTAAGGAAAAATCCGGAATCCAATTCCGAATTTTTCCATTATTACAACAAGACTCATATAAAACGAAACCCTCCAGGCTTTGGAAACCTGGAGGGTTTTTGATTAAATATCCGAAGTAAAATGAAACTCTATCTCAGGATAGTTATCCATTACCATCTGAAGCCAGGCTTTTGACTCGGCCATAAAGACAAGCTTACCATCTTTGTCATGCGCGATGTGGCGGTTTTTTGAGCGGACAAATTCTTCCAGTTGCTTTTTGTCCTTGCTGGTGATCCAGCAGGCTTTGTACAGGTTCATTGGATGAAACTCTACCGTAGCATTGTATTCGTTTTTCAATCGAAACTGAATCACTTCAAACTGAAGCTGACCAACCGTACCGACTACTTTCCTTGATCCCATATCGAAGGTAAATAGCTGAGCTACTCCTTCTTCCATGAGTTGCTTCAAGCCTTTTTCGAGTTGCTTGGTCTTCATGGCATCCTTGTTCACTACTTCCCGGAAAATTTCCGGAGAGAAACTTGGAATACCTACAAACTGCATATCCTCTCCATCGGTCAGCGTATCCCCGATTTTCAGGTTTCCAGTATCATACAGCCCGACTATATCACCCGGAAACGCCTCATCGATCATTTCCTTATCCTGCGCCATAAACTGGGTCACATTGGAGAAGCGAAGTGGCTTTGGCCCACGGACATGATTGTATGGTTTGTTCCGTTCAAAAGTTCCCGAGCATATTCTCAAGAAAGCAATTCTATTTCGGTGATTGGGATCCATATTGGCGTGGATCTTAAACACAAAACCTGAGAACTTCTTCTCATCTGGGGTCACTTCCCGATCTTCCGTTCTACGGCTTTTAGGTGCCGGCGCAATCTTAATAAAAGTATCCAGCATCTCATTGATACCGAAGTTGTTCACTGCAGATCCAAAGAATACTGGCGCAACTTTTCCCTCCAAATACTCCGTAGGATCAAAATCCGGGTAAACACCTTCGATCAATTCCACGTCATCCCGAAGTTGATTTGCATAGCTTTTTCCGATCAACTCTTCCAGTTCTGGATCATTTACGTCTTCAAATGACTGCCGAACATCACTCAGCTTTCGCTGAGATGGGGTAAAAAGATTAAGCTTGTGATCAAACAGGTTATAAACTCCTTTGAATGTCTTCCCCATCCCGATAGGCCAAGAAAGCGGGCGACACTGAATGTTCAGTTTTTGCTCCACTTCTTCGATCAGTTCGTATGGATCACGACCTTCTCTATCGAGTTTATTTATAAAACAGATAACAGGAGTATTCCTCATCCGGCAAACTTCCATGAGTTTCTCCGTCTGAATCTCCACACCTTTCACGCAGTCAATCACCATAATCACCGAATCGACCGCCGTTAAAGTACGATAAGTATCTTCCGCAAAATCCTGGTGACCGGGTGTATCAAGTAAGTTGATTTTGATGTCCTTGTATTCAAAACCCATGACAGAAGTAGCCACAGAGATACCTCTTTGCTTCTCAATCGCCATCCAATCCGACTTCGTTCCCGTGTCGATTTTATTCGATTTTACTGCACCGGCAGTCTGGATTGCACCACCAAAAAGCAATAGCTTCTCAGTCAAAGTAGTCTTTCCTGCATCGGGGTGAGCAATAATTGCAAAGGTTCTACGCTTCTGGATTTCTTCTTTCAAACTCATGGGAGACATCAAATTAAGGCTGCAAAGGTAGGGAAAAAATAGGTGAAGGGGATTTAAGAATTTAAAATTGAAAAATTAAGAATTGAGGCCTTCCTTTGGTACACTTCATCATTCACTATTTCTCATTCTACATTCATCATTAAAAAGCTAACTATTATCCAAAATAGCCGAGGTTCCAATTGACCTCGTAAATCCAAAATCGTAATTCGTCAGTATTCAAGGATTCCTTCAGTAATAAACTGCGATGCTCCCTCATGGCTTCCATGAAGCAAAATCCGGAAAGTGGTTCCCTTCCCTACTTCAGAATGTTTGACGAAAATTTTACCTCCGTGATATCCTTCGACAATCCTTTTTGCTAAAGTCAATCCCAAGCCCCAACCTCTTTGGCGAGTAGAGAATCCAGGATTGAAGACACGTCTATACATTCGCTTTTCCATTCCTTTGCCGGTATCGGTGATATCGATTATTACAAATTTGTCACTGTCCTGAAGAATTTCTATATCAATTTTACCCTTCCCCTTCATCGCATCCACAGCATTTTTACAGATGTTTTCAATCACCCATTCAAATAGCGGTTTGTTCATCATCGCATCCAGATCCTTGGAATCTGCGTGAATATTCAAATCAACTTTGGTAGAAATCCTAGGTCGTAGGTAGTTGATGGTATCTTCTATTGACTCATATACATTTCCGGATTGGATCACAGGCTTAGAACCGATGCTGCTAAAGCGCTCTGTTACCATCCGAAGTTTCACCACGTCTTTATCCATCTCGGTGATAATTTCCTTGTTTTCATCCCAAACAGGAGAATTTCTCAGGTAATCTATCCAAGCCATCAAAGAAGCAATCGGGGTACCCAATTGATGCGCTGTTTCTTTTGTCAGTCCAGCCCACACTCGGTTTTGCTCGGCGATTTTACTTTGATTGAAAAGCGCATAAGCCAATACCCCAAAAATCATAATAATCCCCAGCTGCACGTAGGGATAATATTTGAGATTAATCAGTAACTCGGAATTTCTATAATACACCTGAATATCTGCCTCAGGAAGCAAAATAGGTTCATATTCTGCACGCATTTCGGCAAGTTCCCTTTTAAGGGTTTCTACCGAATCTGCTGCACTTGAATTATTTTTGAAAGGAATATTTCTGAATTCTATGGGATTGGCGGAATCATCCACCATGATGATAGGAATAGAGTAATTCTGCTGGATGATCTCCTGATTGATAAAAGTGAGATTCTCCATCGTAGTAGCAGCATACTCCAGCGCACTGGAAAGCAGCTCAATCTGTCTTCTTTCCCGCTCACGCAATTCCTCCACTAGGCTATTCGTGTACCAAATTGATCCTGCCCCTATGATCAGGGAAGCTGCAACTACAATCCATTTGACCTGCTTCTTATTGGTATAAAAATCCAAAGAAGTAAGATCCTGAAATCTTTTTTTCATTAATTAAACTTCAATTACTACCGTTACTAACTTCCTAATCACATAGATAGTATGACTTGAGGATAGAATTTATCAGTTGGGAAGACATCGCTCTATTGAGTAAATTTATACTTTAATTCAAGCAGAGAAAATTTAATAACTGAAATATGAAATCGAGCCTGCCTGAGGCAGACAGGCATGTCTCAATCGACAAACAGATGGATGTTTATCCAACTTGCGAGATTCCCCGTCCGACTGGCGGAAGCCGGGCTGGCATAAGTCCATAAAAAATCAAATTATATACACATGAAAACGAACGACATCGGATTAGAAATCACAGAAAGTAAGGTTTTGGTGGAAAAGCTAAATGATCTGCTCGCCAATTACCAGATTTACTATCAGAATTTGAGAAATTTTCATTGGAACGTTTCCGGTTTAAATTTCTTTGAGCTACATGCCAAATTCGAAGAGCTTTACAATGCTGCAAATCTAGCTGTGGATGAAACTGCAGAACGAATCTTGACCTTGGGAGCTAGACCTCTTTCTTCCTACCAAGAATACATCGACACCGCATCTATCAAGGAAGCAAAGGAGATCAAAGATCCATTGAAAATGGTAGAAACTGTCAGATCCAATATGAACACACTTTTGCAACTTGAAAGAGAAACCCTGGAAGCGGCAGGAGCATCTGGCGATGAAGGAACAGCATCTTTAATGAGTGATTACATCACGGCCAAAGAAAAAGTGGTTTGGATGCTTTCTGCCTATTTGAGATAAAGGCTTTTCTAGCAAGAAACAAAAATCCCGATCAGCTACCGATCGGGATTTTTTTTTATAGCCTTGATTCAAACTTCTTGATTCTTGGCTCTATCATCTAAATACTTATGTATTGCTACTTGATACTAATATTCATCTTCTCAATTATTCGTCTTGATCCATTTCCAAAGTGTCTTATAGCTCGGCTTTGTCCCATGCATAAGAATCCCGATTCGGTAGATTTTTCCCGCTACCCAAGTAGTGAAGAGAAAACCAGCGATCAATAAGCCCATGGATAAAGCTAGCTCCCAAAAAGGGACACCATAACTCACCCTTCCCATCATAGCAATCGGCGATGTCAGCGGAACAATGGACAACCAGAATGAGGTGGTACTATTCGGGTCATTCAACACAAAAACAAACAAGCCCATGTAAGCAACAATCAAAGGAATAGTCACTGGCAACATAAACTGCTGCGCATCTGAAGGTGCATCTACAGCCGATCCAATAGCTGCAAACAAAGCTCCATACAATAAGTATCCGCCTAAAAAGTAAAACACGAAACTTAAGGCAATCTGAACATAATTAATCCCTGCGATTACTTGGAGGATCTCACCCATTTCAGTGTTTTGGGCTAGACCTTCAGCTAATTCGGGATTAGCCAATTCCATGGCTTGCTGCTGTGGCATTTGCATGCCAAGGAAACCAGTCACAATCGTGGTCAAGGTTCCGATAAGTACGATCCAAATAAGAAGTTGAGTAAGTCCAACTCCTGCAATACCTATTATTTTCCCAAGCATCAGCTGGAACGGCTTCAGTGAAGAAACCAATATCTCTACAATTCGGCTGGACTTTTCCTCAATGACGCCCTGCATGATTTGATTGCCATAGATGAAAATAAACATGTAAATCAAAATACCGGCAACAAATCCAATCGCATAATTCACCGTGGCATCACTTACCGTTTCTGTCCCCTCATCATCTAGCGTGATGGATTTAATCCCCACTTTCGTGCGAACTTCATTGATAATTTTTGGATCTATTCCACTTTCAAAAAGTCGTTGTTCTTCGATTTTCTTCCGAAGGTTATTTTCCAAATAGCTGATCAAACTCATACTTGGGTTATCCTCTCCATAAAAGGAAATCCCATTTGGATCCTTGATATCAAACTTTGGGATATGAAGAAAGCCATAGCGGTCTCCATCCTGCACCAGTTTCTTGGCTTCCTCGGGACTTGCATCCGAAAATGAAAAAGCATATTGCTCAGAACTTTCCAAGAAGAACAGCTTATTATCATCCACCACTTCTATGATACGAAGTGCCTGATTGTCTTCCTCTTCCAAAGCAATCCAAACGAAAACCCCCATGATGGCAGGAAAAATCAAAGGAGTCAATAAAGTGACGAGCAAAAAGGATTTCTTTTTGACACGGGCGACATATTCCCGCTGAATTACTAACCAGATCTTACCCATTTTCTGTTGATTTTACCTGGTGAATAAAAATTTCTTCCATACTCGGAATCAGTTCCTGAAACCGGTTCACTTCGCCATATTGCATTAATTCATTGAGAAGCTCGTTTGGCGTTTTACCACTAAGAGGGAGCGTAAAACTGTGACTTCCCTCATCTTCCTTGGATATCCATTCAATTGGTAAATCCATTTTCAGATGATCTAAAGTAATAGAATACACTTCTGGTCTATAGATGGATTTCACTTGTTTAATGGTACCGTCAAGAATTTTTTTGGAGCGATTGATCATTGCGACCTGATCACAAAGCAGCTCTACAGACTCCATTCTGTGAGTACTGAGGATCACTGTGGTGCCTTTCTCCTTGAGTTCCAAAATCTCATTTTTGATGATTTCGGCATTTACTGGATCAAAACCAGAAAATGGTTCATCGAGAATCAACAAAGGAGGATTATGAATAATAGTAGAAATGAATTGCACTTTCTGCGCCATCCCTTTCGAGAGATCCTCGATTTTCTTATCTCTCCAAGTTTCCATTTCCAGCTTTTCCAGCCAGTATTTAATCTTGATTTTGGCTTCCTGCGGAGAAAGTCCTTTGAGTCTGGCGAAATAAAGCATCTGATCCCAGACTTTCATTTTCTTATACAAGCCTCGCTCCTCAGGCAAATATCCGATCAACCCGATATGCTTTGGTGCCAGCAGTTCTCCTCCTATGTAAACTTCCCCACTATCACTATCGATAATCTGATTAATAATCCGGATCAAGGTGGTTTTTCCTGCTCCATTTGGCCCGAGAAGCCCAAAGACCACTCCTTCCGATACATTCAAATCCACATCGCTGAGCGCTTTATTGGCTCCGTAGGATTTATTAAGCTTTTTGATTTTCAGCATATTCCAAAAAATAGGGATTATTCTACAGTTAATGAACCAACTCCTACATCAACGATTAATTCCATCAATCTCGGGTCATTAGCTTTATAGCCTTTGGTAATGTAAGTGCCTTTCTCTAAGGTTTTTAAATATTTTGGCAAGGAGGTTTTACACATTGCCGTTGTTCTCATTTTTATTTTGATGGGAAAAGAGTCCGAGGGCAATTGCACATGAAGTGTACCTGCACCAACAGCTGCAATGATATGACTGGCATTATGCATACCGTCGGAAAAGTTCAAATCGATTTTGCCATAGTTCACTTCGAAAATCATTTTCTTTGCATTCGAGAAGTTGGCGTCATTTATCACCACGGAACCCATATTCAGCGTGACCAAAAGGGTATCCATCTGAACTTGATTTGGAGAATCACTTCCATAATGGATCGCCACATCAGCGCTGGCACTTTTTACTTTCAGCTGACTGATGGTGAGATTGGACAGATCAAAGTCTGACTTGCCCATGCCCAAATTAAAATCGAGATGATAAAGAAAGTTTGTGCTTAATCCTACATTCCAGCTATGATCGAAATCATCAGAAGAACCCGAAAAGAGTTTTGAAGTAATGCTTTTCCCCAAGTTTTCAGACTCCACATTTTTATGGATCAGAGAAGTCTGAAGCACATTATTAGATACTTTCTGGGAAAATACAGGAAGGATGTTCGTTTGATTGAGGTGTCCATGAATATAGACAGGGTCGGAAGATTTTGTTCTCTTAAGTTGAGTAGCACTTTTATAGGAAGTGAACTCCAGAGCAACCATGTCAAAACCGTCTCTTTCTGTCGCCTTGAACTCTTTGACGAGTTGCGCCTTACCCACAGCCACCCATCCAATCATCATCAGAAAAAGCAGACACAATTTTCTAAGCATACGGTTAGGTTACGAGGCGACTTTAAAAAGGTTTTTTAAAAATATAAAAAAAGCCAGAATTAAATCTGGCTATTTTTATATTAGAAGAACTCTTTCATCTTGTCGAAAAAGGATTTCTCGCTGTTTCCTGGATCAGGTTTGAAATTATCAGATTCCCTTAAGCCTTCTAAGGCTTCTTTTTCCTCTCTGGATAAATGAGTTGGAGTCCACACATTCACCATGATCAGCTGATCACCTTTAGAATACCCATTGATATCTTTGATGCCTTTCCCTTTAAGGCGAAGCATTTTCCCACTTTGGGTTCCCTGATCAATTTTGATCTTTACTTTACCCTCGATAGTTGGCACTTCTATAGAAGCTCCAAGTGCAGCATCGATAAAGGAAACGTATAGATCATAGATCACATTGTTTCCATCACGCTGAAGAACTTTATCTTCGATCTCTTCAATAACGATAAGCAAGTCTCCGGCAATTCCGCCTGGAATTTCATTTCCTTTTCCAGACATGCTAAGCTGCATTCCTTCTGCCACACCGCCTGGGATATTGATAGAAATAACTTCCTCTTTTACGATTAGACCTCTTGCATCAGCATCTGCAGGTTTTTTATCAACGATCTGACCGCTGCCACCACAAACACCACAAGTACTTGCCGAAACCATCTGACCAAGCATGGTATTGACTACTTTCTTCACTTGTCCAGATCCCTGACAGGCAGAACAAGATTTGAAAGTAACCCCATCTGCTATTAGATGACGCTTCACTTTAATCTTCTTCTCTACGCCATTTGCGATCTCAGCGAGAGTCAGTTTCATCTTCACGCGAAGGTTCGTTCCTTTTTTGGTACGTCTTCCGCCGCCACCGCCGCCGAAGAACGAGCCGAAACCACCTCCGCCACCGCCGCCGAAAATATCGCCGAATTGGGAAAAGATGTCATCCATATTCATTCCGCCACCGCCAAATCCTCCGGCACCACCTACACCCTGATGACCAAATTGATCATAACGTTGCTTTTTCTCCGGGTTACTTAACACCTCATAGGCCTCAGCTGCTTCTTTGAATTTGTCTTCAGCTTCTGGATTGTCAGGGTTTTTATCCGGATGATATTGAATCGCTAGTTTCCTATATGCCTTTTTTATTTCATCGGCAGATGCGGACTTCGTTACTCCAAGTACTTCGTAATAATCTCTTTTCGCCATAATATTATGCTCCTGTCACCACTTTCGCGTAGCGTACTACTTTATCTCCTAATACGTAACCTTTCTCGATTACATCTACTACTTTCCCTTTCAATTCTTCGCTTGGTGCAGGTATCTGCGTAATTGCTTCCTGCGTCTCTGGATCAAATGGCTTACCTACAAGGTCATCCATTGGTTTCAAACCTTTAGAACCTAGAATTTTTACCAATTTTTGAAAAATAAGAAGGTTACCCTCTCTCACTTTTGATCCTTCTACTTCATTCTCACTTGCTTTGAAAGCTCGCTCAAAATCATCCACTACAGGAATCAAATCCTTCAATACCTCTTCTGAAGCTGTGGATATTAAGTCCAATCGCTCCTTGGCAGTTCTCTTTCTGTAGTTTTCAAAATCCGAATAAAGACGAAGGTATTTATCCTTCAGATCGGCTACTTCGTATTCCAATTTATTTTCTTCTGATTCAGCTTGAGGTTCTGCACCTTCAAAATCCACTTCAGCGGAAGTGTTTTCTACTGTTTCCTCATTGATATTCTCGTCTTTGAGATTCATTTCTTGATCCACTTGTTCTTTATTATTCATAATTGAAATAGACAATAGTTGGCGCACAGGCTTCAACAATATTGTTGCCATAGCGCTTTCTCTGACAAACTGACACCTTACCCCTGGTGAATAGCCTGCCAGATTAGATCTTTGAGCCTGTCAAGATTGTATTGGGAGACAGATGAGATAAATACATGGGGAATTCCTTCGGGAACTTCCTTTTCCATTTCCCTGACCAGTTCTTCATCTAGCATATCCGCTTTAGAGATCGCAAGGAGCCTGCGTTTATCCAAAAGTTCTGGATTATACTTTTCCAGCTCTCCGAGCAAAATCCGGTATTGCTCACCGATGTCAGCAGCATCAGCAGGAACCATAAAAAGTAAAATCGAATTTCTTTCTATGTGACGAAGGAATCGAATCCCTAGTCCTTTCCCTTCTGCAGCACCTTCGATAATCCCGGGAATATCTGCCATGACAAAAGATTGATCTCCTCTATAAGCTACCACGCCTAGATTAGGGACAAGGGTAGTGAAAGGATAATCTCCAATCTCCGGTCTAGCTGCAGAAATAGAAGATAACAACGTTGACTTACCAGCATTTGGAAAGCCTACCAAGCCCACATCTGCCAAAAGCTTTAACTCAAGGATTATCCATTCCTCGATTCCCTCTTCACCAGGTTGTGAGTAGTGAGGCGCTTGGTTAGTTGCAGATTTAAAATGGTCATTGCCCAGTCCACCCCTTCCACCTTTGGTCAGGACTACCTCTTGCCCATCTTCAGTGATTTCAAAGCGCTTCTCACCAGTCTCAGCATCTTTTGCAATGGTACCCAACGGCACTTCCAAAATAATATCCTTGCCGTCGGCACCAGTTCTTCTCCCTCCTTCTCCACTTTTGCCCGCCTCGGCGATTACATGTTTCTTATATTTTAGATGGAGCAATGTCCAAACTTGGGTAGTACCTCTTACTATAATGTGTCCACCTCTACCTCCGTCGCCACCATCAGGCCCTCCCTTGGGAACATGCTTTTCTCTTCGAAAATGTGTCGATCCTGGTCCTCCTGCCCCTGATCGGGAACAGAACTTTACGTAATCTATGAAATTTGAATCAGCCATTTTTTGATAAAGAAAAAGGCTAAGCTTACTAGCCTAGCCAAATATGAATTGCAAAATTAGGAAAATAAAGGCAATCAGTAGCTATCAATCACCGAAGTGATGTCTGAGAAGATCTGTTCGATCTCACCTACTCCATTGATTTTCTGAAGTTTCCCTTGAGAAGCATAGTAATCCGCCACTGGAAGCGTCTCATCTAGATACACCTTAATACGTGTACTGATTTTCTCATCGTCCTGATCATCTACTCGATTGGAAGTCTTACCGCGTTCTTTGATTCTTAGTCTAAGCACTTCTTCTGGCACATCAAGTGCAATCATGCCACTGATTGAAATTCCATGCTTCGAAAGCATTTCATCCAAAGCTTCTGCCTGTGCAGTAGTGCGGGGGAACCCATCAAAAATAAACCCTTTAGCGTTATTCGTCTCATTTATCTTATCCTCCACCATTCCTATGACTACTTCATCAGGAACCAAGCGACCTTCATTCATGTATTTTTTTGCGAGTTGGCCAAGTTCTGTACCTTCTCCAAGATGCTTTCGGAAAAGATCTCCGGTGGATAAATGAGTAAGTCCGTATCTCTCAATAAGTTTTTCACTTTGAGTGCCTTTGCCTGCACCCGGAGGACCAAATAATACAATATTATACATTCGTAAGTCTATTATTTAAGGAGTACTGAGTTGGTAAATATCAGGTAGGTTCCTACCCAAACCATCGTAATCAAGGCCGTAACCAACCACAAATTTATTGGGAATTTCAAAACCCACATAATCTAAACTGTAATTAAACTGAAAAGCCTCAGGTTTGTGAAGCAAAGTAACGATGGAAACTTTAGCGGGATTGAACTCAGAAAGTGCCTTTAATAAATAATCCATGCTGATTCCTGTATCAACTATATCCTCAACTATAAGCACACTCTTTCCTTCAATTTTTTCTTCCAAACCTAAAATAGAATGCACCTTCCCGGTAGATTCTGTCCCTGAATAACTACTCAGTTTTATAAACGACGTGGAAATTGGCAAGTCTATGTACCGGCAAAGATCTGCCATAAAAACAAAGGAGCCATTTAAAATCCCAATAACAACCAGCTCCTCACTGGCAAAATCCAGAGTAATTGCTTTGCCGAGCTCGGCATTCCTTAGCTCAATCTGCTTAGCACTGAGGTAAACTTCAAATTCTTTGTCTTTTACTGTAATACTCATATCAATATTTTATAATCTTTCTAACAGATAGGGGTAAATCTTCAGCATAGCTTCAAAATCGGACAAGGAAACCTTTTCATCTGGCGAATGTACATTTTCTTCTGCCGCACCTATAAAGCACCAATCTATCGCATAAGGTGAAAACTGAACTTCTCTACCATCACTTCCTCCATATTCTTCTACTTCTAATTGAAATGGAATTCCGCTTTCTTTAGCAAGCCTAATAATTTTATCAATAAACTTTTTTCTGGGGATAAATTTGTCTCGAATAGAGATCACCACTCCTTGATGAAACTGGACTCCTTCGGTAATCCAAGTGATGTCAGAGATCAAAGCTTGCTTAACCGGAGCAGTTTCTTGGATGAATTTGAGTAAAAAAGGCATACTGCCTCCTCCATGTTCCTCATATGTGGTAAAAACCACCCAACCATCGGAAATATTTTCACATAGTTCCAAAGCTGAATATACACCCAATCTATTATCCAGGTAAGCTGCCTGAATGAACTCCTCATCTATACGAATATTCTGAGCGAAAGAAAGCCGAGTCCCTGGATCAATTCCTCTAGGAAAATCATGAGAAATATTATTTTCATCGCCTGCCAATTTACATGAAATCTCGCCCAACGAGTCTTCCCCAACCAACGAGGTGCCTTCAATAATCTCCGGACCGCCGATGCTAATCAACTGATTATTATACCTTGACATGAATCCAATGGTATCTATATGTGCAAAGACAGCAGTTCTGGGTTCACCAAATTTCAATAAGATACAGTCATGAAAATCTTCTCCAGAATAGATCTCAGGCAAAACTTTCCACCTTTTCTTTCGTTGGGCTATATACTTTAAAATGAATTCAGACGTTTTGGATTCATCTCCCGAAACACTATTTTGTTTGAGGATTTCGAATAAAAATTTCATTATGGCATAAATTATGTTAATATTTCGATGTTATATTTGAAAAAAGACACGAATTATTTTTTTATCCACCATGGGTTTTAAATAATTCAGCTAGATTTGTAGTAAATTAAAAGTTTATAAATTTGTATTCACATCAATCAACACTTAAAATTTGAACAAAAATTTTTTGTTATGAAAAAACTAATACTATCAACAGTTATCGCAGGCGCTCTGGCATTCGGGGCAAATGCACAAGAATTCGACAAATTCTCTCTCGAGGTTGGCGGAGGTTTTAATAAACCAATGGCGCCAATTGCTCCAGGTTTCCTTTCACCTACATTGAATTTAGGTCACGTTGACCTAGGCGCAAGGTATATGTTCAATGAAAAATTCGGTTTGAAACTGGATTACGGATTTGGATCTATGAAAGAAGCTGGTAATGAAGATGCCATCACCGGTTCATTTGACACCAAATATTACCGCTTAGATCTTCAGATGATTTCGAATCTTGGTAGAATTATGAACTTCGAATCATTCACTAGATCTCTAGGTTTATTGGGTCACTTCGGTGGAGGTATCGGAAACGTTAAACCACAAGAGAACCTGTATGCTGGTGAAACAGATGACGTGTACAACTTTATTGTAGGTGTTACTCCTCAGCTGAAATTAGGTAAGGGTATTGCCTTGTACGGTGATATCAGTACTATCATCAATGGTCGTCAAACCGTAACTTGGGACGGTTCTACTCCAATCGGGCCTGCTATCGACAACGGTTTCTTTGGCGCTAACAGTGTTTGGTGGACTGGTACAATCGGTCTTCAATTCTATCTAGGTAAAAATGAAGAGCACGCTGACTGGTTCATCGCAGCTGATAAGTATGCCACTAAAGAAGAACTTGCTACTCAGATCAACGGTATTAAAGACATGTTGAAAGACTCAGATGGTGATGGCGTTCCTGATTACTTGGATAAAGAGCCTAATACTCCAGCTGGAGCAAGAGTTAACTCTGCAGGTATGACTTTGGATTCTGACGGTGATGGCACTCCTGATCACATGGATAAGTGTCCATTCCTTCCTGGTCCAGCATCCACTAATGGATGTCCAGTTGAAGAAGTAGTAGAGCAACTTGATTTCTTCAAGAAAGCGATCAACGATGGTTATGTAAATGTTTACTATGCATTTGATAGCGATAAGCCACTTGGATACTCTACTAGCTCAGCTAACTATGTATCTAACTTCTTGAAAAAGAATCCAGGTGTAAGTGTTGAGATCAAAGGATATGCCGACGAATTAGGCCCAGAAGATTACAACATGAAACTTTCTGAAAGAAGAGCTAAGGCTGTTTATGACATCTTGGTAGCTTCTGGAGTTGACGCTTCAAGACTTTCTTACAAAGGTTATGGCGAAGATACTAGCGTAGATAAGTCTTCTGCTGATGCAAGACAAATGGCTAGAAGAGCTAGCTTCGAAGTGAAGTAATTAGCACTTAAGCACGCAAATATTGAAAGGGCTCGATGAATTTCGAGCCCTTTTCGTTTTTTAAATAACGTAGTAATTCTTTCGATAAAAACTTTTTCCTAAATCAGGTAAACGTGAAGGAAGAAAACTTCCTTTCTGATCCCGAAAAGATTACCACAGGCCCATGGTTTAAGAACAGGCACATAAGACAAAGTTTTGCGTCAGCAAAGCTTTAGAAAACTACTGAAAATGATTTCGTGTCAAATCCTATTAAAGCAGACCACAGTCTCCGACTTGACTGAAATTATAGCTGAGCATCACTATGCAATTGGTAAGAATTCAACTATTCAAATCAATTCCTTCGCAATAGGTAAAAGAAATCAATCCTCACTCACGTTCAAGTAAGAATATCCTCTTTGGTCCAAAGTCACAAAAGATGTTTTCGCAGAAATCGCAACTTTAACAATCGGCGTAATTTTTTCTACCTCAATATTGTTAAACCCCAGACTTTGACCGCAGACATAGAATTTAACGCCCACCTCCTCCAATTTCTTTAATGCAACTAGATTGGGATTACTAGTCTGGTATTTTTGGTGATATTCTTCTTCTGAAAGAATTGCTTGAACTAAGCCACCGTGGATAACGGCTGCAATTTGAATTTTTCCCGCAGGTACTCCATTAGCAATCGTAAGATTATAAGTCCTGGCAACTTCCAAAATCGCAGGGTGAATAGCCGTAGAGTCTTTTACCTTCCCATATAAATCTAAAGCAACTTTATAATCTAGACTAGGATCATATGCCATTGCCGGATTTGCAACTGGCATCACACCAACCCACGGATGAAAATCCAAAACAGGATAAATAATATTGTCTTTGATATGAGGCGGCAAGGATTCTTGAGCGAAAGAAGAAGACCAGGAAACAGAGAAAATGAGGAAAAATGATATGTGAAACAGTTTCATAAACCTTTATTATTTAGCGTGTTATGAAATTTATGCAATTAAAACAACAAAGCAATCAAAAACTTTCAAGTGAATAAAATCAATCCAGGTTCCAGCAAAAAATATTTATAGCCACTTCATGAAATTACCCACAGTTTTCAATCTACTTTTGATTGATTTTTGGATGCATTACGTTTTTAAAGGAAATCAAACACCATATGATTATTCAGAGTATAATTCTAATTGCGGGCCTCTTACTTTTAGTTAAAGGAGCAGATTGGTTAGTAGATGGAGCCTCGGTGCTCGCAAAAAAACATAAGGTCTCAGATCTTGCCATTGGACTAACAATCGTGGCTTTTGGTACTTCTGCTCCAGAGCTTGTGGTAAATGCAGTAGCTTCCTCAGGAGGATATCCGGATATAGTTTTTGGAAATATAATCGGTTCCAACAATTTTAATCTTTTTGTCATTTTGGGTATAGCCGGGATCATTACCCCTTTATCCGTTCAATCCAGTTCGGTATGGAAAGAGATTCCTTTTTCATTTATAGCTGCGATCATCCTATTGTTCATGGTCAATAATTTTTTCCTTGGAACAGAGTCTGGTTTATCGATGATCGAAGGCATAGGCTTATTGATCTGTTTCGGAGCTTTTCTTTACTACGTTTTTACACAGTTAAAATCGGAGCCTGCATCTACAGAAATAGAACTAAAAGTCTATTCTAATCTAAAAATAGGGATCCTGATTTTGGGTGGATTAGCTGCACTGGTCATTGGTGGAAAATTGGTAGTTGACAATGCTGTAAGCATAGCTCAGAGCTTAGGCGTAAGTGAGAAAATCATTGGGCTGACCATCATTGCAGCAGGAACTTCCCTGCCAGAATTGGCTACTTCTGTAGTAGCATCAATGAAAAAGAACAATGACATCGCTATAGGCAACATTATAGGATCCAATATTTTCAATATTTTCCTGATCCTAGGCGTTAGTTCCATCATTAATCCCTTGTCCTATCAAATCTCCTTTAACACCGACATCTATATTCTCCTCGGAGGCACACTAGCTCTTTTTATTGCCATGTTCACAGGCAAAAGAAAAAGTCTGGACAGATGGGAGGCTGCAATTCTTTTGCTGGCATACATAGGATATACCACCTACTTGGTAAGTATGGAGATTTGAACTTTTGAAAATCATCGAATATGATCCTAGAATCAATTTTTTCCTCCGAATTGCCACTTACCAATCCGGTGATCAAATTCCTATTGATCCTACTGATCATACTTCTCGCTCCTATCCTATTTAATCGAATAAAAACACCCCCGCTCTTAGGTTTGATTTTAGCCGGGGCGGTAGTTGGCCCGAAAGGTTTAGGACTAATCGAAAGAGATAGCGGCATAATACTCTCAGGGACTGCCGGACTGCTCTACATCATGTTTCTTGCAGGCTTAGAAATTGATTTACAAGACTTTAAAAAAAACAGAAATAAAAGCCTGGTTTTTGGAATGTACACTTTTTTGATTCCGATGATTCTAGGAATTATTGCTGGGCTAATACTTCTAAAGTTATCTTTAATTTCTTCTGTCTTGCTGGCCAGCATGTTTGCTTCCCATACGCTGATCGCCTATCCTTTGATATCAAAATTAGGGATTGGAAAAAATAGAGCTGTCAATATCACTATCGGTGGAACGCTGATCACAGATACGCTTGCATTGTTGATTTTGGCTATAATCATTGGTTCTACCAAGGGAGAGGTAAATGCGCTATTTTGGGTAAAACTCATCCTGTCAATCTCTGCTTTTGCCTTGCTGATAATTGTAGGATTCCCAAGACTTGGAAGATGGTTTTTCAAGAAATATTCAGATAATTCCTCTCAATATATTTTTGTACTGGTCTTAGTCTTCTCGGGAGCTACCCTAGCAGAAATCGCCGGAATCGAAGCTATAATCGGAGCCTTTCTAGTAGGGCTGTCCATCAACTCACTCATACCTCATACCTCCCCGCTG
Organism: Algoriphagus locisalis; assembly: GCF_900116615.1. GTDB lineage: Bacteria > Bacteroidota > Bacteroidia > Cytophagales > Cyclobacteriaceae > Algoriphagus > Algoriphagus locisalis. The sequence continues at coordinate 361,176 of NZ_FPBF01000005.1, read as the reverse complement.
ATGAATCGGGTGGAATTTGTAGGCAATTCGATTTTCATCCCATTCTTTCTGATAGGGGTGGGAATGCTAGTAGATTTTAGAATTTTCTTAGAAAGCTGGGAGACAATCTGGGTAGCCTTTGTGATGACTACTGTTGCAATCGCAGCAAAATGGCTCGCAGCATTTGCCACCCAAAAAACATACAAATTCACCTTAGATGAGCGTAGAATTATTTTTGGTCTTAGCAATGCTCAGGCTGCAGCCACTTTAGCTGCTGTTATTATTGGCTACAACACCAATATAGGTCTAAACAGCTCTGGTGAACCTATCAGACTTTTGTCAGAATCTATCTTGAATGGTACAATTATCATGATTTTGGTCACTTGTACCATAGCCTCTTTGGCAGCCCAAAAAGGAGCAAAAAATATAGCGCTCGCGGAATCGGCATTTGATGATGGATCAGGTGAGAAAGAAATTCAAGAAAGGATCCTCATCCCAATAAGATCCCAAGAGACTTCAGACGAACTCATCAAACTAAGTATTCTGATTCAGTCTCCTACAAAGAAAAGTAGCATGTATGCGCTGAGCATTATCAACCCTGATCTGCAGGATTCTGCTGCTGAAATGAAAGCGCAAAAAATCTTAAACAAAGCCAGTGAAACAGCTGCATCTACGGATCACTTTCTGATAGAACTCCTACGGTATGACACCAATGTGGAACAAGGGATTAGCGGGGTTATTCATGAAAACAAAATAACTGATTTGGTTTTGGGGTTTCATGAAAAACAAGGCATGAACGATAGTTTTTTGGGAAATCTTACCGAAGGACTGCTGAGCAAATCAAATACAACTACTTTTATCTACAAATCACATCAGCCTTTTGATACGCATAAAAGGCATTTAATCTTTGTACCTCCTCATGCAGAAAAGGAATTAGGGTTTCCTTTTTGGTTAGTGAAAATCTGGAACATTGCCAGAAATACAGGAGCACGAATCATATTCTATGCAGCTCCAGAAACTCGGGAATACCTTGCAGACATTCTAAAAAAACATCCCATTAGAGTCAATTTCAGGACATTTCCTGAATGGGACGAAGTCTCTAATCTGAACATTCATTTGAAGCCAGATGACAATTTAATTATGGTGCTAAGCAGAAAGGGCACTGTTTCCTACCATCCAAAACTGGAGCAAGTCCCAAGTCTGATTAATACATGGTTACAGAATAATAGCTTTATTTTAATCTATCCTAACCAACCCAAAGCCGGAGGAATGGATGGAATGGAAATGATCCACGGGTCGCTGATTGGACCTATTGAAAGGCTAGACTATACGAGTAAATTAATAAGCAGCCTTTTTCGAAGGAAATAAGAGATACATATTTAAGAAAAATGAGACAGTTAGTTAACTTAGACCTGTAATGAAAGAGAGGTTCTGGCTTAGCATTTTAATCAGTCTATTTTTCGGGATATTACCCTTCAGAAACTACGCACAGCAGTCTTTGGAGCTCGACCAAACACTTTTACTAAAAACTTCTCCCCTCGCATTATTGGATCCTGAAACCATTGTGATTCAAGGAGGAATCGAATACTTTTTCAGTCCCAAATTTAGTATTCAAACAGAGTTAGGAGTTAACGGTGGAATTTTTAAAATTCCTTCAGGCAGAGGCAAAAACGAAGATTTCAACTTATGGAGAAGCAAAAACGAACTGAAATTTCATACCAATAACCATTATTGGGGACTAGAATTATTTTTTGTGAACAAGGAGTTTATTCGAACAGATGATTACTTTTTTTCCTCAAATACTAAAATCTGGTATAACAAAGCGCATATTGACTTTCAGGTTTTAGGGTCGGGATTGAAATTCGGGAAGCAGAAATTTATCTCTCAAAATTTACTCTTAGACACTTTCATTGGAATAGGATTTCGATCTAGAAATAGAAAAATAACTATGCTGGAACTCTCTCCAATTCAAGAGAAGGAAGAGGAGTATTTTTTGAGCAGTGACCGATACAGATTCAATGGAAGAGATTACATCCCTCATATTTCGGTAGGAATAAAAGTAGGCCTCCTTCCCCAAAAAAATTGAACAATGTACCAACGTACCGCAAACTTTCATCAGGCAATTTAGACCTTTAGTCATTTTTCCAATGTATTTAAAGATAAATCAAAATATCTTCCCATAATTTTCTAACCAAACCACATTTGCTTTGGAAGAAATCGGCTTAACCCAATACCTAAACCGGCTCCTGATGTCTCTCCCATTTCCGCCCCAAAACGGTAAATTCCTACTTCTCCAATTCTTGAGCTTTTTACTGTGCCTTCCTTTAGTTGCGCAGCAGAACCCCAAGGGAACTATCAATGGAACTGTGCTGGAAGAAGGTTCGGAAACACCCCTACCCTTTGCCTCCATAGGCATTTACACTGCGGCAGACAGTTTGGTTTCAGGTGGGTTATCCGATGACAACGGCAAATTTCGAATAGATATTCCCAATGGTGAGTTCTATGCCTTGGTGGAATTCATGGGCTATGAGCCGCATAAAACGGCCACTTTCACGATTTCAAAGGCATCTCCCACCCACGAATTAGGCTTGCTCCCAATGAAAATCTCTGCCGAAAATCTGGATGAAGTTTTAGTACAAGGCGAAAAAACAACCATGGAACTTTCGCTGGACAAGCGAATATTCAATGTGGGAAAAGACCTGGCAAATGCCGGCGGAAATGCCAGTGATATCCTGATGAACCTGCCCTCTATCGCCGTGGATCCCGAGGGAAATGTACGCCTGAGAGGATCGCAAAATGTCCGTATCCTGATCGATGGAAAACCTTCCGGACTGGTCAGTTTCAAGGGTAGCGCTGGGCTCCGCCAATTGCCCGCCAATATGATCGAACGGGTAGAAGTCATCACCAATCCATCAGCGCGTTACGAGGCAGAGGGTATGGCCGGCGTGATCAATATTATCCTGAAAAAAGACAACAACCAAGGCTTCAATGGATCCTTTGAAGTAGTGGGAGGAACTCCTACCAATCTTGGTTTTACAGCCAACCTCAATTATCGACATAAGCGAATCAATTGGTTCATCAACTACGGGCTTACCTACAGGCACTCGCCAAATGTGGGCGAACTGTACCAGGAAACTTACGGCGAAGACACCACCTTTATTCTCAACCAAAGCAATGAAGGAGTAGTCAAAAGCATGAATAACAACATCAGAGGAGGTTTGGATTACTATTTCAGCGAAAACAGCATACTCACGCTTTCCTACCTATGGAGAAGATCTGATGCACATAGAAATACCGATATCCGATATGAGGATTCTTGGAATACCCTTGAAAACCTGCGGGGCTTTACCCTAAGAAATCAAGATGAAACGGAGCAGGAGCCGAACTCTGAAATTTCCATGAATTACAAGAAAAGCTTTGAGCGAAAAGGACATGAACTGACCGGCACCCTGACTTATCTGAATTATTGGGAAAATTCTGATCAGACTTTTACCCAAAATTCCTACTTGCCGGACGGTACTCCCCTAGCTGGCTCGGCTCTGGTCCAAACCTCCCTGAATGACGAATACGAAAACCAATACCTGGCAATGCTGGATTACGTACAGCCTTTTGCTAAGGAAGGAAAATTCGAAGCGGGATTCAGAACCAGTTTTCGGGAAATGAAGAATGATTACCTGGTAGAGGAAAAAAATGAAAGCGGGGAATTCGAGCCTGTACCTGGCTTGGACAATATTTTCCTTTATGATGAAAACATACTGGCCGCATACGGAATACTCGGGAATACCTCAGGCAAATGGAGCTACCAAGGCGGACTCCGCGTAGAGCATACAGATGTAAAAACCACGCTAGAAGAAACCAATGAGGTAAATCCCAGAAAATACACCAATCTCTTCCCTAGTGCGCACCTGACCTATAACATTACTCCTGAAAATGCCTTTCAGGTCAGCTACAGCCGCCGGGTTCGCAGACCAGTTTACAACGACCTCAGTCCCTATGTCACCCTTTCAGATGCCAGGAATTTTTTCAGCGGAAATCCAGATCTGAACCCGGAGTACACCAATTCATTCGAGCTAGGCCATATCAAATACTTTGACCTGGGCACCTTGTTCACTACAGTTTATTACCGAAGCACAGATGACAAAATTGAGCGACTTCGCACCGTGGATGAAGATGGAAACTCAAGGACTTTGCCTTACAACCTCAATGGAGAAAATTCCTTTGGGGTAGAACTGACCAGTGACTATCAGATCAGAGATTGGTGGAAAATAGACTTTAATGTAAACTTCTTCCATGCTAGAATCGATGGGACCAATTTCCAAGATGGATACGAGACCAAAACGACCTCCTGGCTTTTCCGTCAGACATCCAGATTTACAGTAGCTGAAGGTTTGGACATCCAGGTTAGGGCAAATTACGATGCCAGACAAAAAACCGTCCAGGGAGTGAGAAAAGGCATATTCTTCATGGATCTTTCCGCCAGCAAAAGTGTATTTCAAGATCGAGGAACTTTAGTTTTCAATACCACTGATATCTTCAATTCACGAAGAAACAGATACAACAGCGAAGGCGTGAATTTCTATACGGAAGGTGATTCACAATACCAGCGAAGACAACTGATCTTAACCTTGAGCTATAGATTAAAGCAATAAATAAATTAAGCCAGTTTCGGATCTGTTTTTAGTTTACCCGGACAATTACCTTCAAGCTCCCTTCTAACCAAAAATCAATCGTTGGTTTTGAAATTCAAGTATGAGGGGGATTTGCAACTGTAAAAATTTAATTTTCAATAACTTGAAATATTTAAGAGTTTTTAGTTACTTGAGTTTGACTAACTTTTATCTTTTAAGCTTATGAACATATCCGGATCGATTAATATTCGCGTTCTCTTTTTTATAGGGATTTTCTCTTGCCTCGCTTTTAACCAGGCGTCTTTCGCTCAAAAAATGGAAAAACCACCGACTACACCACTTGTCAGAGGCCAAATTATTGATAAAGATGCTTATTCAATAATCGGTGCCACTATTATTGTGGATGGTTCGACCAAAGGCGTAGTCTCTGATCCAAATGGATTCTTCGAATTAGATCTTAGCCAATTCACAAAAAAAAGTATCACTTTGACTGTGCAATATGTTGGAAAGGAAACCAAATCGATAGACGTGAAAATCAAAGAGCTTCCAAAGTCATTGGGACAAATCAAAATGAAAGATGCCGCTTTGCAATAGCATCGCAAAAATTAACGACAGCAAAACCACATCCATAGGAAATGTAGAAAACAGGTCAAATTGACCTGTTTTTCTTTTGGATTGACCTCTCATGAAAAGTCTTGGGATATTCTCTTATTTTTGATGACTTCAGTTTAAACCCAGCGTTCATGCATTTTCCAAGACATTTTCTTTCACTAGTCATCCTCTTCTCACTAGTCGCCACCTCCGTTATTGCTCAGCAAAAAGACCTTTTAACCCTAGAGCGGATATATGCTTCCAATGAATTTCGGCAAGAAAGACTTCAACCCATTCAATGGATAGAAAATGGGGACGCCTACGTCACCGTGGAAAATGGATATGAACTGGCGAGATGGGATAGCAAAAGCCTAGAGAAAAGCATTTTTGTGCCAGGATCGGCTTTGCAAAGCAATGGAAAACCCCTTCAAATCGAGTCCTTCAGTCTTTCGGAGGATGGATCAAAAGTGCTGATTTTCACGAATTCAAGTAGAGTTTGGAGGTCCAATACCAAAGGGGACTATTACGTTTACGACCTGGAAAGCGGTGCGTTGAAGCAATTGGGTCAGGACTTTGAGCCTTCCTCTCTTATGTTTGCAAAGTTTTCTGCTGACAACTCAAAAGTCGCTTATGTACAGAAGTTCAATTTGTATTTAGAGGACTTTGAAACAGGCGAAGTCACCCAATTAACTTCTGATGGTACGGACAAAATCATTAACGGAACTTTTGACTGGGCTTACGAAGAAGAGTTTGGAAAACGGGACGGATTTGCCTGGAGTCCAGATGCCAAATTCATTTCTTTTTGGCAAATTGATGCCTCCAAAATCGGCACCTTTTACATGATCAATAATACCGATTCAGTTTATTCCAGACCCATTCCTTTACAATACCCAAAAGTGGGCGAAGACCCTGCCGGCGCGAAAATCGGCTTAGTTGACATCGCATCGCAAAAGACCAAGTGGATTCCGATTCCGGGAGGAGAAAAGGAAAATTACCTTCCAGGAATGCAGTGGATCAATGATGATTTGCTTTTAATTCAGCAGATGAACAGAAAGCAAAATCAACTGACCATTTGGACTTATAAACCTTCCCATGAAGAACTGAAAAAGATTTATGTAGAATCTGAAAAGACTTGGGTGGATTTGGCTTATCCTGACTTATCCAGATATGGCTGGAGCGACAATAGTTTGCCTCTGGTGGATGAAGGAAAAGCTTTTCTCCGAATGACCGAAACTGATGGCTGGAGACATATCTACAAAGTGGACATTGCTTCTGGAAACAAGACTTTACTCACTCCGGGAGAATATGACGTCGCTTCTTTTGGCGGTCTTTCGGACAAAGAAGTTTTCTTTATCGCCTCTCCTGAGAATGCTACCCAGCGTTACCTGTATGCCATTGATTTGGCTGGCAAAGGAAAACTGAGACGGGTAACTCCTGAGGCTTTCGAAGGAGTAAACACTTATGATATCGCTCCAAATGGACAAGTTGCGGTTCATAATCATCAAAGTACTTCAGATCCTTTGACTACGAGATTGATCTCTTTGCCAAAGCATGAGGTGCTGAAAACTTTAGTGGAAAATCAGGCTTACAAAACCAAACTAGCTTCGCTTAAAACCCCTGAAATCAAATTTACCACTGTGACTACTTCTGAAGGTGTGACGCTGGACGCAAGAATCATTTATCCGGTTGATTTTGATGAGACAAAGAAATATCCGGTGCTTTTCCATGTGTATGGCGAGCCATGGAGCACAGTAGCGACGGATACGCAAGTTGGGCTTTATAATATTATGCTAGCGCAAAAAGGCTATTTCATTATCGACATGGACAATCGTGGTACACCGACATTGAAAGGAAGCGATTGGAGAAAAAGCATTTATAGAAAAATCGGCGTTATCAACGCCCAAGATCAGGGTCTGGCCGCCAAGGAATTACTTAAACTTCCTTACTTGGATGAAAGCCGGGTAGCCGTCTGGGGATGGAGCGGAGGAGGCTCCATGACTTTAAATCTGATGTTCAAATTCCCAGAAATTTACCAAACCGGCATGTCCGTGGCTGCGGTTTCCAATCAGCTGATTTATGATAATATCTATCAAGAGCGATACATGGGATTGCCTCAGGAAAACATGGAGGACTTCGTGAATGGATCACCGATCACCTATGCCAAAAACCTGGAAGGAAATCTGCTGATTGTACACGGAACAGGCGATGACAATGTGCATTATCAAGGGGCAGAAATGCTCATGAATGAGCTCATCAAGCACAACAAGCAATTCCAGATGATGCCCTATCCAAACCGATCACATGGGATCTATGAGGGAGATGGAACCTCACTTCACTTATACACATTGCTGACGAATTATTTGATGGAGCACACGCCAGTGAATTAGTAATCAAATAATTAGGATTATTCAACTATTTTATTTTTCTTACTATTAAATTTTAGTAGAACTATGAAAAATACATTAAAAGATCCGCACAAACGTAAGCTAAGAAGGTTAAACATTGGCATTTTTACTGCCTTTTGTTTATTCCTAGGTGGTTTAGCCTTCTCTATCTCACACCTCACTGCCGCACCTGACACAGAACAACTCAGGCCAGATAAAAAGGTAAAAGGTCTTATCCTCTCACCAGATAAGAAGCCTATCCCAGGAACGGTCATCAAAGTCAAAGATGCAACTACCGGCACTGTCGCGGATATTAATGGGAACTTTTATTTGGATTTAGAATATTTTGATCAAGAAGAGGTAACTCTAATAATCTCTATGATTGACTATCAATCCAAAGAAGTAGTGGTTAACACAAAAAAACTACCAAAGGACCTGGGCAAAATTACCTTACCTAAAGAGATTAAATAGGTTATTGTTCAATTGATTTAGCTTCGAAAGAAGCGATATCGTTTTCTTCAATTGAAATATTAACTTCAATCGGATTACAGCAAACTTCACAGTCTTCTATGTACTGTTGCGAAGGAAGTGAAGGGTCAACCAAAATCGATATCTCTGCCAAACAATAAGGGCATGGGAAGAAATGTTCAAGCATTTTCTAAAGTAATCAAATCCATAATTCTTGTCAACTGACGGAATTTACATTAATTACATCAATCAACTGACGGAATTTACATTAATTGAGTCAATCAACTGACGGAATTTACATTAATTGAGTCAGTTTACTTTTTAATTTCTCAGAAAAGAGCTTACTTTGTGCTGTATTTCAATAAGATAGACAGTGCAAAATATCCCCAGAGCATTACAAGCCGATTTTGATCGGAAACTTATGCCAAATAAGGTATTGATGATTCTTGGCCCGAGAAGGTCTGGGAAAACTGCGCTTGTACGTCAATTTACCAAAGATGTTGATCCTCAACAAAGTCTGATTCTCAATGGAGAAGATGTGCTCGATGCAGCGCTTTTGCAGGAAAGATCAGTGGCGAACTATAGCCGCTTGCTGGCCGGCAAAAACCTGCTGGTCATCGATGAGGCCCAACATATTCCGGAGATTGGTTTGATCTTGAAGCTGATCGTTGATAGTATCGAAGGCATTCAGATTATTGCTACGGGCTCTTCTTCTTTTGATATGCATCAGCAGGTGGGCGAGCCACTGGTGGGGAGGAAAAATACGTTGTTTCTGTACCCTTTGGCACAAATGGAATTTGCCCAAGTGGAAGATTTCAAAACTACGCTGGAAAAACGTGAAGAACGCCTGATCTTCGGTGGTTATCCAGAACTGACCCGCTACCCTGACTGGAAAGACAAGGAAGACTATCTCTATCAGATCATGAACGATTATCTCTTGAAAGACATTCTGATGGTTGATGGGGTGAAAAATTCTGATAAACTGTACGCCCTCCTTCGGTTGGTGGCTTTTCAGGTTGGAAAGGAAGTTTCGCTGGAAGAACTCGGCAAGCAACTCGGTATGTCCAAAAATACTGTAGAACGCTATTTGGATCTGCTATCTAAAGTATTCGTGGTATTCAAAATCGGCGGATACAGCAGAAACCTCCGCAAAGAAATCGTAAAAAACAGCCGCTGGTACTTCTACGACAATGGAGTGCGAAACGCCATAATCCGGAACTTCAACAGACTTGACCTTCGGGCTGATGTGAGTGAACTTTGGGAAAACTATCTCGCTGTAGAACGGATAAAATTCCAGAATTACAGCCATATGCACTGCAATAACTATTTCTGGCGAACCTACGACCAGCAGGAAATCGACTGGGTGGAAGAAGAGGGAGATTCACTTCGGGCTTATGAGTTCAAGTACCAATCCAGCAAAACGTCCAAAGTTCCTGGTGCATGGGCCAAAGCTTATGCTCATGCCAGTTACGAAACCATTCACACTGGGAATTACCTAGATTGGATCGGGGCTTAACCCCTTGATTCAAAAAACCCTTGAAGCCAAACTGGCCTCAAGGGTTTGCTATTTTTATGGTGATTTTAAATTACAATTCCACCGTTTCCACATTCTTGAAATATACCTGCTTATCCGCATCCAAGTCCACTAAAACAGCAGAATCATTTTTAATGTAGCCAGATAAGATTTGCTTGGACAGCTCATTCAAGATCAATCGCTGCATAGTTCGCTTTAGCGGTCTTGCCCCGAAGTTGGCATCGAATCCCATTTCTCCCAGGTAATCCAAGACCTCCTTGGTCGCTTCGATTTCTATTCCAGCTTCTGACAATCTATGCTGAATCTCTCTCCACTGGATATCCACGATTTTCCGGATGATCCCCTTATTCAGTGGTTCAAACATAATCGTCTCATCGATACGATTTAGAAACTCAGGTCTAACAGATTTCTTCAACAAATCGAAAACTTCTGCTTTGGTTTTTTCCAAAACATCCTCCTTGTTCCACTCTTCCATCTCAGCAAATCGCTCTTGGATCAGGTGCGATCCGATATTTGTAGTCAAGATGATGATGGTGTTTTTGAAGTTGGCGACGCGGCCTTTATTATCTGTCAATCGCCCATCATCCAACACTTGCAAGAGGATATTAAATACATCTGGATGCGCTTTTTCGATCTCATCTAGCAAAATCACAGAATAAGGTTTTCTACGAACTGCCTCAGTCAGCTGACCACCTTCATCATAACCCACATAGCCCGGAGGCGCTCCCACCAATCGACTGACTGCATGTCTTTCCTGATATTCGGACATGTCGATACGCACCATGGAATTCTCATCATTGAAGAGGTATTCTGCCAAAGCTTTCGCCAGTTCAGTCTTACCTACGCCGGTGGTACCCATAAAGATGAAACTTCCTATCGGCCGCTTTGGATCCTGCAAACCTGCACGGCTTCTACGAACCGCATCTGAAAGTGCTGTGATCGCTTCTTTCTGCCCTGCAACTCGTCTTCCAAGCTCTTCCTCCAAGTGCAGTAGTTTCTCCCGCTCAGATTGGATCATCTTATTCATTGGAATTCCGGTCCATTTAGAAACCACCGCAGCGATGTCTTCCTGGTCCACTTCCTCTTTCAGCAAAGGAGATCCAGCCTGCATTTCTGCCAGCTGAGATTTGAAAGACTCCAGCTTTTGCTCAGCTTCCACGATTTTCCCGTAACGGATTTCGGCTACTTTGCCGAAATCCCCAGCTCGCTCGGCTTGCTCGGCTTCCAGTTTGTAGTTATCAATCCGCTCTTTTTCACGTTGAATGCCCATAATCACAGCCTTTTCGCTCTCCCACTTGGCCTTTACACTATCACGTTTCTCAGCAAGCTCAGCAAGCTCCTTACTCAGGACCGATTCCTTGTCATGGTTTTTCTCTCTTCGAATGGCTTCCCGCTCGATTTCCAACTGCATGATTCTACGATTCAACTCATCCAGTTCTTGTGGTAAAGAGTCAATCTCCATCCTCAATTTAGCCGCTGCCTCATCCATCAAGTCAATGGCTTTATCAGGCAAGAAACGGTCAGAAATGTATCGCTGCGAAAGTTCTACTGCCGCAATCACCGCATCATCTTTGATACGAACTCCGTGGTGAAGTTCATATTTATCCTTGATCCCGCGAAGAATTGAAATCGCATCGGCCGCATCTGGCTCATCGACGATCACGGCTTGGAATCTTCTTTCCAAGGCCTTATCCTTCTCAATATACTTTTGATATTCTTTCAAGGTAGTTGCACCTATAGCATGCAATTCCCCTCTAGCCAAAGCGGGCTTCAGCAAGTTAGCCGCATCCATAGCTCCTTCTCCTCCACCACCTGCACCGATCAAAGTATGGATCTCGTCAATAAAGAGAATAATCTCTCCTTCCGCATCGGTTACTTCTTTGATAACAGCCTTTAGACGCTCTTCGAATTCTCCTTTGTATTTGGCGCCTGCTACCAGCAAGCCCATGTCCAAAGAGATCAAGGTTTTGGATTTAAGATTTTCTGGCACGTCACCGGACACGATTCTTTGCGCCAGCCCTTCTACGATTGCAGTTTTACCCACACCCGGCTCACCCAAAAGGATCGGGTTGTTCTTAGTTCTACGTGCCAAGATCTGAAGCACTCTTCGTATCTCTTCATCCCGGCCAATCACAGGGTCAATTTTCCCTTTTCTGGCCATTTCGTTCAGGTTTTTAGAGTATTTCTCCAAAGCCTGGTATTTGCTTTCTGCGTTTGGGTCGGTCACTTTATTGCCTTTTCTTAGTTCTTTTATGGCTTCGATCAGCGGTTTTTCAGCTATCCCCTGATCTTTTAGAATTTGTGCTGTCGCATCGCCTGCGCTCAATATGGCCAAGAGCAAATGCTCGATCGCCACATACTCATCCCCAAAAGTCTTAAGGTAGTCCTTTGCCTTTGTTAATACCTGATTGGAATAATTGGAAAGGTAAGGCTGCTGTCCTCCGCTTACTTTGGGAAGTTTTGCCAATCGCTCATCCAGTTTCTGATTGATCAATTGCTTGCTTGTGCCAAATTTCTTAAATAGAAAATCCGTCACATTCTCGTCTTCAGAAAGAATGCCTTTCAGCAAATGAGCTGGCTCAATATTCGGCTGCCCTGCTGCAGCTGCCAACTCCAAAGCTTTTTGAATCGCCTCCTGAGATTTTATTGTGAATTGTTTAAAGTCCATGTTATAGTTGATTAATAGTGGTATTTAAATTTAATATTGAGGGCTGAGATTCACTCTATAACTTAGCCTCTCCCCCTAACATCAAAACTACTTCCAATAACTTTTTTCGGTCACAATGGCTGGAAAAGTTGGATTTTACAGCATAAAACGGAAAATCTGGCAGAATTTTATTTGGAATATGGTGATTTCACGACATTATGAGTGTTTATAACTCTATATTATTATATATTAGTTTACACTTTTTAAACATCATTTATGAACGAACTTTTAAACGAGGAACAAGTACTTCAGCTAATCCACAAGATCCGTCAGCAGAAAGTTATGCTAGATTCTGACCTAGCAGAAATGTATGGCGTGCAGACGAAAGTTCTGAACCAAGCAGTCAAAAGAAATTCTGAAAGATTTCCCGAGGATTTCATGTTTCAACTTACTTCTGAAGAATGGGAAAACTTGAAGTCACAAAATGTGACCTCAAGTTGGGGAGGTCGCCGCTCCTTGCCCTATGTATTCACAGAGCAAGGAGTAGCCATGCTTTCATCAGTCCTTAGCAGCTCACGAGCCATTCAGGTTAATATCACAATTATTCGGACATTCGTCAGGATTAGAGAATGGGCGCTTAACTATTCAGAATTGCAAGAAAAAATCCAGGCCTTGCAAGATGCCGAGTCCAATCAAAATCAACACATCAATCATATCTATCAATTGATTGAAGAACTTCTAAAACCTACCCTAAGTGAAAGAAAAGCCATTGGGTTTAAAAAGTAGAACCCTGCTTCCTTTCTAAAAGCAGGGTCCAACTGTATAGATCAATAGTAATTAGGACTGACTCGCGGCATAATCTTCCACCGCCTGCCAAACTCTGAATACATTTTTATAACAGATTTTTTCGATCTCTTCCTGAGAATACCCTCTTTTCAAAAGCTCAGCGATCAGATTTGGATACATGGACACATCTTTCAATCCTGTAGGCAGAGAATCTCCCACCCCGTCAAAATCAGATCCCAACCCCACATAATCAATTCCCACCAGATTTTTCACATAGTCAATATGATCTGCAACTCGTTGAACGGTCGGAAATGGATTATTCGCAGCGGTATATTCAGCGATATAAGCTTGAGCGGCAGAATCTCTTCTAGAAAGATTGTTTTCAGCTAGGTAATTTACGAAATGCTCACGCACCTTATCTGCTCCTGCGGCATAAGCTGAATCTATAAAAGTCCCACCAAAATTGATCATCATTACTCCACCGTTTTTGGCAAGTGCCTGTATCAATTCATCATTCATATTTCTCTCAAAGCCGGGCGTAAAGGCTCTAACTGAGGAATGAGAAGCTATCGCAGGCACTTTGGTAATCGCCAGGGCATCCTTAAAGGTCTCATCTGACACGTGCGACACATCCACCATAATTCCTACTCTGTTCATCTCCGTCACAACTTGCTCACCGTACTCACTAAGACCATTATATAGCCTTACGGTGTCGTAGCTACTGTCTCCGATCAAATTGGCTTTACCGTGAGTCAATGTGATGTAACGAATTCCACGTCCGTGAAAATATTCCACATTGGAAATATCATCTTCCAGCGCCGATCCATTTTCCATGCCCATAGGTAGGGACACTTTGCCTTCGGCAAAATTCTTTTCTATATCAGCCGGACTATATGCCATAGCAAACTTTTCCGGAAAAGTCTCTGCCAAGCGCTCAGTCATCAAGATCAAGGAATCCGCCAAGGCTTTGGAAGAACCCGGGGTTTGCTGTAAACCTGCAGGAATATAAATCGACATAAAAGGAGCATCAAGTCCTCCTTCTTTGGATCTAGGAAAATCAAAATTTCCATCAGGGGTACGAACCGAAACGTCCAGAATTTCTCGCTGAAGCGTAAAACCTCCTACCTTCATACGATAAGGAAGATCCACATGTCCATCGACCATGATGGTTTCATGGGCCATTTTTTTAGCCACTTCCAAACGCTCTTCATCAGACATTTGAGTATAATCAACCTCCGTCTCTACTTTTTCTTTGGGTGAGCAGGCAAAAGCGATACTAGCTAATAATGCTAAGCTTAAATATTTTCTCATAAGTTGGTGGGTTAGTATAGTAGGAAAGATAATTAGATTTTAATTGAGAGCTTGAATTAATCCATTAAAGGCAGAAATGCTAAATTTATTGGCGAACAAAAAGAATTTTTCACCCAAGAATCCTAGTTTGACAGAAAATAAGCTGAAAGTATAAACACCAGAAACCCCTGATTCAAATAAATGTCTTACACGGGATTTTACTATTCAGTAATAAATTTAGAACTTTATAAAAAATAGGAGATGAATATTCTTCCGATAACTTTCTAAGAAAAATTTACGAAGAAGTATCTCCGCATACTTATAACCCAACCTTTTACAACTAATAATTACAGCTTATGAAAATTAACGCAAAGTCCCTTTTGTTCGGACTGTCAACTACCTTGTTATTTGCTCAGTGCAATCCTCAAAAATCGGAAGAAACTTCCTCGGAGGAAGTAATTGTGAAAGAAGTAAAAACTCCCACCCTAACCAAAATCTGGGAAACTGATTCAACCTTAACTACAAATGAATCTGTCCTATATGATGCAGCTTCTGGGAAAATTTATGTTTCCAATATCGAAGGACAGCCTACAGAAAAGGATGGCAAAGGATCCATTTCCATCATCGACAAAGAGGGAAATATAGTATCTCAAGACTGGGTAACTGGTCTAAATGCACCCAAAGGTATGGGTATAGCCAATGGAAATCTTTATGTAACTGACATTGATCAATTGGTCGAAATAAACTTGGAGTCAGGTGAAATCTCCAACAAATACCCGGTAGAGGGCGGACAGTTTCTTAACGATTTAGCGACTTTTGATGGTAAGGTATATTTCACAGATATGAATACCGGAAAGGTGCATATGCTAGATGCAGGCATGATATCCTCTGTTACAGAAGGACACGAATCTATCAATGGAATTGCCATTGGTACAGATGGAACACTCTACGGATTGGACAAGTCAGGATTTAAAACACTTCAGACAGACGGTAGCTCCACCATCCTAAACGAGACAGTCACCGGAGGTGATGGACTAGTCATCCTTGGAGATGGAAATTACGTCGCCTCTAGATGGGCTGGAGAGGTATATTTCATCAATGCTGAAGGTACCGAAACCTTACTTTTGGACACAAAAGATGCTTCATCCAATACCGCTGACATAGGATTTATACCAGGAGATAATATCGTTTTAGTGCCTACTTTCTTCAAGAACAAAGTAGTCGCATACAAATTGGACTACTAAAAGTTTATCTGTTTTCTAATTAGTTAAAAGCCTTCACACGAAGGCTTTTTTTCGTTAAGTGAACTTGGACTACAATATTTTCCTTATCTTAATAAGTAAGCGATTCAAAGAATTTAAACCCAAATAGGGCATTCCTTACTAGCTCTTGTCAAATTTCATGATAAAAATCATGGTTATTTGACCTAACCTGCTGTAAGCAGGCAACTTGTAAAAATGCAGATCATAGATAGAGACAATCTATCTGAAATTTGTCCATTTGTGAGTAAATTTGTCCTAATTCAAAACCGTACCGAGTTAATGATAATTCGGACATAAATTTATCCATGATGAAATCAGGAGAAATAGATTACGAACTAGAAAAAAACATAGAGGTCATTTCCCAATTGGATGGGCTCGTTGGCGAAGCAGTAGATAATATTCTGGTTGACCCAGACAAGTGCTGGCAACCCTCTGATTTTCTACCTGATTTTGGCGATCCCGATATTCATGACCAAGTAAAGCTTTTGCAACAAAGATCTGAGGGGATACCTGATACAGTTTTGACTTCACTTGTAGGCAATATGATTACCGAGGAAGCCCTTCCAAGTTATCAGACCTATTTCAACTTGCTGGAAGGAATTAATCCAGAACGTTCACTGCTGTCGCCATCCGGATGGGTGAGGTGGAGTAAATCTTGGACTGCAGAGGAAAACCGCCATGGAGACTTGCTTAATAAGTACCTCTACATGACAGGAAGAGTGGATATGAAAGCTGTAGAGCAAACTATCCACAGGCTTCTGATGAATGGTTTTGATGCCAACACGGGTGGAGATCCTTACCAAGCCATCGTTTATACCTCCTTTCAGGAAAGAGCAACCAAGGTTTCACATGTGAACACCGGAAAACTAGCGGATATCGCAGGAGACCCTGTTTTGGGTAGAATCTGTAAGCAAATTGCCGGTGATGAAGCTAGACATGAAAAAGCATACAAAAGCTTTATGTCTGCCATCTTTGACATTGATCCTAATGGAGCAATTATCGCTTTTGAAAAACTAATGAGAAAGCAGATCGTGATGCCTGCGGTATTGATGGGAGAAGGCGGTTCAAATCCTTCCTTATTCACTCAATTCTCAGCAATCACCCAGAAAGTTGGAATATACACAGGTTGGGATTATGCCCGAATCATCGAACATTTAGTGGGACTTTGGAAAATTGAAAGTTTAACTGGACTCAATGACGTAGCATCAAAAGCCCAAGATTACTTAGTAAGGCTATCAGACAGATATATGCGGTTAGCAGACCGGATGAAAGCTCCAGAAGAAGTAAAGCTTGCCTGGCTTAAATAACCAGCTCTTAATAAAACCTTAAATCCTTTCCGAACTGGAAAGGATTTTTTGGTTGAATGCATTCTGTATATCTTAAACGACATTGTTTTAACTTCATACGTTTATTCAAATCAACGAAATTTCACGCTTTCCCCATGGACAATACTCAAGTAGAAAACATATCCTTATCTTATCTGCAACCTTCAGACTACGGCGATTTCAAGGCCGCCATGATCGAAGCTTACAGAAGTATGCCTGGATCTTTTTGGGCAGAAAGTCAAATTGAAACCCTGATTTCTAAATTTCCAGAAGGTCAGGTGGTCATCAAAATAAATGACCAGCTAGCTGGATGTGCACTTTCTATCATTGTCAGTGACGCTGATCTGGAAGGTGAACATACTTATAAGGACATTACCACCAACTTTACTTTCGAAAACCACAACGACGACGGAGACATGCTTTATGGCATTGATGTCTTTATCAAACCGGAATTCCGTGGATTGAGACTTGGCAGAAGGCTATATGATTATCGTAAGGAGCTTTGCGAAAAGTTAAACCTGAAAGGAATTGTATTTGGAGGAAGAATACCCAATTACCACAAGTACGCAGATCAGATGGGGCCAAAGGAATATTTGGAAAAAGTAAAGCTGAAGGAAATCTATGACCCAGTTTTGAATTTTCAATTAGCAAATGACTTCCACCCAGCTAGGATCATGAAGAACTACCTAGAAGGCGATGCCGCTTCCAGTGAGTTCGCGGTGCTTTTGGAATGGAAGAATATTTTTTATGAAAAGCCGAACAAGAAAGCCTCCACCAACAAGACCATCGTTCGTCTTGGGCTGATCCAATGGCAAATGCGTTTGTATGACAATTTGGATGAGTTGATGCAACAGGCAGAGTACTTCATCGATGCTGTTTCCGGATATCGCTCGGATTTTGCGCTTTTCCCTGAGCTTTTCAATGCGCCGCTGATGGCGGAGT
Source organism: Algoriphagus locisalis (assembly GCF_900116615.1). Taxonomy (GTDB): domain Bacteria; phylum Bacteroidota; class Bacteroidia; order Cytophagales; family Cyclobacteriaceae; genus Algoriphagus; species Algoriphagus locisalis. The sequence continues at coordinate 343,340 of NZ_FPBF01000005.1, read as the reverse complement.
TCAATCACCTAAGTGAAGCGCAGGCAGTTCGTGGATTGGCAAAATATACTGACGAGATTGTCAAGCGATTTGCGCAGCTATCTGTTTCCTACAATATCAACATCATCACCGGCTCCATGCCGAAGATCAAAAATGACAAGCTCTATAATGTAGGCTATCTCTGCAAAAGAGACGGATCTATAGAGACTTATGAGAAGCTTCATATTACGCCATTGGAAGCCAAAGTCTGGGGAATGCAAGGCGGAAGCATGCTGAAAGCCTTTGATACGGACTGTGGCAAAATTGGAATTTTAATCTGTTATGATGCTGAATTCCCAGAGCTGAGCAGGATCCTAGCTGACGAAGGAATGGACATTCTGTTTATACCATTTTTAACTGATACGCAAAACGGGTATTCCCGAGTGCGCAACTGCGCTATGGCTAGGGCTATAGAAAACGAATGCTATGTGGCTATGGCTGGTAGTGTGGGCAATTTGCCTAAAGTTCATAACATGGACATGCAATACGCACAATCCATGGTAATCACTCCCTGCGATTTCCCTTTTCCAAGTAACGGCATCAAAGCTGAAGCTACGCCAAACAATGAAATGACTTTGATAGCCGATGTTGACCTCTCTTTGCTGAGGGAGTTAAATCAGTTTGGAAGTGTGAGAAACCTGAAGGATAGACGAACTGACCTCTTCGAACTTAGGCTAAAGGATATACCAAAATAATCTCGAATTAAGTGAATTATATCTCTTCAAAAACCATTACATGTATATACATTAATTGTAAAAATCATGAGATCAATCAAGAGAATACATAAAGCGGAATACAGACCTATAGCCGATTTAGTGACATACAGTCCAATGCCAACTCGGTCATTAGACCATTTAGATCCATTCATTTTTCTAAATCATCACGGCTTTCAAACTTATCCCTCTCCCAACCAAGGATTGCCTTTCGGCCCACATCCACATAGAGGAATGGAGACAGTTACCTTTATTTTGGAAGGAGATATCATGCACAAGGACTCATCTGGACATGGATCTGTAATCGGTCCAGGAGGCGTACAATATATGACTGCCGGAAGTGGATTGATCCATGCTGAAGTCAGTAGTGATAAATTCAAGATAGATGGTGGTGACCTTGAAATCCTTCAGCTATGGCTAAACCTTCCTGCGGATAAAAAAATGATGAAGCCAAGCTATGTAGGCTTGCAAAAAGAAGAAATTCCAACTTTTGAAATCGATGGAGGTAAAGTAAAAGTACAGCAGCTATTCGGAGATTGGGGAGCCAATGAAGGTGCATTCAAAGGCAATTTCCCAATTACAATGAGTACTATCTATTTAGAAAAAGACGGGAAATTTGAACAATCAATTCCGAAGGATGAAAGTGTATTCTTCTATATTGTGCGAGGCAGTCTGAACGTGAATGGAGAAGAAATCAATTTCAGGAATTTAGTGGAGTTTGAAAATAATGAAACAACCATTAGTGTAGAAGCTACCGAAGATTCAATTTTGATTTTAGGTCATGCTTTACCATTCAATGAGCCAATGGTCGCTCAAGGTCCATTCGTAATGAACACTACTAAACAGATCCAAGAAGCATACGCTGATTACCAAGCTGGGAAGTTTGGCACATGGAGCCACTAATTAACTATCAATTATATCTTGGGAGACTAGTCGGTAGATTTCGGCGATTCCTTCATTGTAATTCAAGAATCGATGATGATCTTCCAGGGTTTCATAATCCTCCCGAATAGCAGGGCCAGTTTGAGCTGCTTTAGCGCCCATTTGAAGACTTTTTGAAATCGTCTCAATGATCAGTGGCTTGAGCATTTCAAAATCCAAACCTTGTCTATGCATTACCTCCTCAGCAATTCTTATCATATGATTGGAAAAGTTGCTGGCAAAAACCGCTGCAATATGCATGGCTTTTCTATCCTTAGATCGCACTGTATAAGTCAGAGGAGAAAGACTTTTCGCCAACTTCTTCAGCTTTTGTAATGTCTCTTCATCATCTGATTCCAATAAAAACGGTACTTCGTCAAATTCGATTTTCCGTCCTTTTGTAAAAGATTGCAAGGGATAGAATATGCCGGTATAAGTCGCTGAGCTATAATTTAAAATATCCAAACCTACTGATCCTGAAGTATGAACCAGAATTGAATCTTCGGGTAAAATAATCTCATCTGCCACATCCAAAATTGCAGAATCTTTTACTGCCAAAATGAAAATCTCCGCCTCGCTCGCCGAAAAATCAAGATCATCTTTGGGTTCTCCTGCATAAACACGATCCGTAATAGTCTCCGCACTTTTCAAAGTACGCGCATAGACTTCGGTGATCACATGGCCAGCATCTTCTAAGGCAGGGGCCAAATGCCAAGCGACATTTCCAGCACCGATTAGGGCAATTTTAAACTTCATACGCTAATTAAACCAAAAATTTGACCAAAGAAAAAGCCATTCGAATCTCTCCGAATGGCTTTAATCAGCAAGGGTACTAATTTTTTATATATGTAGAGCTCGATTGTCTGTAGCTGCCAGACATGCTTCTTTGAAAGCCTCTGTGTAAGTCGGGTGCGCATGAGACATCCTAGCAATATCTTCAGCAGATGCGCGGTACTCCATCGCTACAACTGCTTCAGCAATCATATCAGCCGTTCTAGGACCAATCATGTGCACACCTAGAATTTCGTCGGTCTCAGCATCTGCCAGGACTTTCACCAAACCATCTGTATCCATGGATGCTCTGGCACGGCCAGAAGCCATGAACGGGAATTTACCAGCTTTATATTTGATGCCTTTTTCCTTCAATTGCTCCTCGGTATAACCTACCGCTGCCACTTCTGGCCAAGTATAAACCACACCCGGAATCAGGTTGTAATTGATATGTGGTTTTTGTCCCAAAATAGTCTCGGCGACAAATACACCTTCTTCTTCAGCCTTGTGAGCTAGCATAGCGCCTTTCACCACATCGCCGATTGCATAGATATTCGGAACGTTGGTTTGCAGGTGATCATTTACTTCCACCTGACCTCGGTCTGTAATTTTAACACCGGCAGCTTCAGCATTCAAGCCATCAGTATATGGTCTTCTACCGATAGAAACCAGCACATAATCGCCTTTTACTTCTACCGTTTCGCCTTTTGGATTTTCTGCTTTTACAGTTACTTCTTTGCCTTTGCTTTCTACAGCAGTCACTTTATGCTTCAAGAAAAACTCGAAACCGATTTTCTTCAAAGACTTCTGAAGTTCTTTTCCCATGGTACGATCCATGGTAGGAATCAATGAATCCATGAATTCGATCACAGAAACCTTTGCCCCCATTCTGGCATACACAGAGCCCAGTTCCAATCCGATCACACCACCTCCGATGACCACCAGATGTTTAGGGATTTCTTTCAGGTTCAATGCTTCTGTAGAAGTAATCACACGATCTTTGTCCAGCTTGATAAAAGGCAAAGTAGATGGCTTTGAACCAGTAGCGATGATGATGTTTTTACCTTGAATGTCTGAAGAAGATCCATCATCTTTGGTCACTTTCACAGTAGTCTTATCTACGAAAGAGCCAACTCCTTGATGAACTTCTATTTTGTTCTTCTTCATCAGGTAATCAATCCCATCTGTATTCTGCTTCACCACGTCGTTCTTTCGGGTGATCATTTGCTTCAAGTCAACTTTCAAATTACTCAGTTTGATGCCGTGAGTTTCGAAAGTATGAGCAGCATTATGGAAATGCTCGGATGAATCCAATAATGCTTTGGATGGGATACAGCCAACATTCAGGCAAGTACCTCCCAACGTTGGGTATTTTTCAACAATGGCCGTTTTCAGCCCAAGTTGTGCACAGCGAATCGCTGCAACATATCCACCCGGACCAGAACCTATAACTATTACGTCGTACATTATTTTTTAGATTTTAGAGTCTAGAATCAAGATCCAAGACTTGTTAAAATGGAGCCATAAGTTTCTCTGCCCCTCGTAAATCGTATATCAGAAATCGTAAATACTTAAACTCCAAACAACAATCTTGTCGGGTCTTCAAGCAATTCTTTTACTCGAACGAGGAAGCTAACTGACTCCCGTCCATCGATGATTCTGTGATCATAAGAAAGAGCCAAGTACATCATCGGAAGGATAACCACCTCACCATTCACAGCCATAGGGCGCTGAACGATGTTATGCATACCTAGAATCGCAGATTGTGGAGCATTGATGATAGGAGTTGACATCATTGAGCCGAAGATACCTCCGTTGGTCAAAGTGAATGTGCCACCAGTCATTTCCTCGATAGAAAGTTTGCCATCTCTAGCCTTAGTAGCCAGTCTAACTACTTCTTTTTCTACCTGATCAAAGCTTAGCGTTTCAGCATTTCTGATAACTGGAACAACAAGTCCTTTTGGAGCAGAAACAGCGATGGAAATATCGCAGTAATCGTTATAAACGATTTCGTTTCCATCAATTTTAGCATTTACAGCAGGCCATTCTTGAAGCGCTACGCAAACCGCTTTGGTGAAGAAGGACATGAACCCAAGTCCTACACCGTGCTTTTCTTTGAATTGCTCTTTGAATTTAGATCTCAAATCCATGATAGGCTTCATATTCACCTCATTGAATGTGGTCAACATCGCCGTCTCATTTTTCACAGACACCAATCTCTTTGCAACTGTTTTTCTCAAAGAAGACATTTTCTCTCTACGCTCATCTCTTGAACCTGCAACTGGTGCAGGAGCGGCAGGGGCAACGGATTTGCTTTCTGCTTTTGCGGGAGTAGCTTTTTGAGCAGATTGAGCATCTTCTTTGGTAATTCTACCGTCTTTTCCAGTTCCTTTCACAGACTCAGGAGAAACTCCTTTTTCTGCTAAAATCTTGGAAGCCGCTGGAGATGCATGTCCTGTAGCATAGTTTGTATTTCCTGATGCAGCCGCAGGAGCTGATTCAGAAGAAGATTCAGAACTAGCTGCTGCAGCAGGTTCGCCTTCTGTCACTTCGATTTTACAGATCATTCCGCCAATCTCAAGCACATCACCTTCTTGTGCCACATGACGAAGGATTCCTGATGCCTCAGCTGGCAATTCAAACGTAGCTTTATCAGAATCTACCTCAGCGATGATTTCATCCAACTTCACATAATCTCCATCTGATTTGATCCAGTTTGCCAAGGTCACCTCGGTGATGGACTCACCTACGGTAGGCACAACCATTTCTTTCACTTCTCCGGTAGTTTTGGCTCCCGAAGACTTTTCTTCAGCTTTCGGTGCAGCATCAGCGGCTGGTTCTGATTTACCTGGAGTTCCAGTTTCATCGATTTCACAGATTACAGCTCCGATTTCCAGAACATCACCTTCTTGGGCTTTGATTCTAAGCACGCCCGCAGCTTCTGCCGGCAATTCAAAAGTGGCTTTATCAGATTCCAGTTCACATAGGACTTCGTCCATTTGAACTTCTTCCCCATCTTTTTTAAACCATTGACCGATAGTTACTTCCGTAATGGATTCTCCTACCGCTGGGACTTTAATTTCTTTGCTCATAAGTTTTTCTTTTTTTCTCTTTTGTAGTCAAAAAGAGAGGAACAAAATGATACGATTATTTTGGATGTCTTTATAAAAAGAGCTGTAATTATTTCAATTTAAGTGCTTGAGCAACAATGTTTTTCTGCTCTTCTACGTGCACTTTGTTATAACCCGTAGCAGGTGAAGCACTGGCCTTTCTAGCGATAATATCCATCGGGATTTCTTTATAAAGTAATCTCAAGATATAATTCCAATAACCCATGTTAGATGGCTCTTCCTGAACCCAGACAACCTCAGCTTCTGGATAGCCTGCCAAAACATCTAGCATTTGCTTTTTAGGAAGAGGGTGTAATTGCTCGATTCGCACAATCGCTACATCTTTCACTTTCTCTTTCTCACGAGCTTCTTCTAAGTCGTAGTAGATTTTGCCGGAGCAAAGCACAACTCGCTTCACATCTTTAGCATTCACTGTAGTATCTGGAAGAACTTCTCTGAATGAACCAGAAGTGAATTCAGAAAGTGGAGAAACTACTTTTGGATGTCTAAGCAAAGACTTTGGAGACATCACAATACATGGCTTTCTGAATTCCCAAGCCAGCTGTCTTCTCAACAAGTGGAAGAAGTTTGACGGCTCAGTTACGTTAGCCACAATAGTGTTGTATTCAGCAGCAAGCTGAAGGAATCTTTCCGGACGGGCATTGGAGTGCTCAGGGCCTTGACCTTCATATCCGTGGGGAAGAAGCATTACCAACCCGTTCATTTTCTGCCACTTTGATTCCCCAGAAGTGATAAATTGGTCAATCATGGTTTGAGCACCGTTGGCAAAATCACCAAATTGTGCTTCCCAGATAGTCAGGGAATGTGGATTTGCCATCGCATAGCCATATTCAAAGCCCAACACAGCGTATTCAGAAAGAAGAGAGTTATAAATGTAAAACTCACCTTTCCTATCCTTCATTTCCTTTAAGGAATTGTAGGCTTTATTGGTATTCGCATCATGGAGAACTGCATGACGATGAGAGAATGTACCTCTTTGTACATCCTGACCTGTCAATCGGACTGTCTTTCCTTCCAAAGTCAATGAACCATAGGCAAGCAATTCTGCCGCGGCCCAGTTCAATGATTTAGACTGGAAGAACATATCCTTACGTTGCTTCAACTGCACCTCGATCTGCTTAAGAGGCTTAAATCCTTTAGGAATTACTGTCAGCGCTTCAGCTACTTTTTCTATTTGCTCCTGAGTTACACCAGTCTGTGGAGACTGATCAAAATCTTCCGGCTTGGATCTTCTCAGATTGCTCCACTCCTGCTCAAAACGCGTAGCTTGATAAGGAAGTGGTTTTTCCTTCACTAGATTCAAGCGATCCTGAAGTAATTGTCTGAATTCCTCATCCATTTGCGAAGCTAACTTTGCCTCCACATCTCCACGTTCTGCCAATCGCTTTACGTAGATCTCTCTTGGATTCGGATGCTTCGAAATGATATTGTAAAGTTCAGGTTGGGTGAATTTAGGTTCGTCAGATTCGTTGTGGCCATGACGTCTGTAGCAAACCATGTCCACAAAAATATCGCGACTGAATTTCTGTCTGAATTCCGCAGCTAGTTTAGCAGCAAAAACAACTGATTCAGCATTGTCACCATTCACGTGAATAACTGGTGCGTCGATGATTTTAGCCACGTCAGTACAATAAATCGAGGAACGGGCATCATCAAAATCAGTGGTAAAGCCCACCTGATTATTGATCACAAAGTGTATGGTACCTCCGGTGTTATATCCTTTAAGGCTTTCCATCTGCGTTACCTCATAGACGATTCCTTGTCCAGCCACAGCAGCATCACCATGTATCAAAATAGGAAGTGCTTTTGTCACATCTCCTTTATATTCTGAGTCGATTTTGGCACGAAGGAAACCTTCTACCACCGGATCTACAGCCTCCAAGTGAGATGGATTCGGAGCCAATTTCAAATGAACTTTGTTTTCTGAGTGAGTAACGATATCACTAGAGTACCCCATGTGATATTTCACATCACCATCGCCCATGGTTAAGTCAGGCTTGGCAGTTCCTTCAAATTCCGAGAAAATCTGCTCATAGGTTTTACCCATGATATTTGCCAACACGTTCAAACGTCCACGGTGAGCCATTCCAATCATCACCTCTTTTACTCCTAATTGAGAGGAAGTATTAATAACTGCATCCAAGAACGGGATAGTGCTTTCTCCACCTTCCAGTGAAAAACGCTTTTGCCCGAGGTATTTGGTATGCAAAAAGTTTTCGAAAACTACCGCTTGGTTAAGCTTCGAAAGGATACGCTTTTTCTCTTCATGAGTAGGATTAAATGCCAAGGCATCTTTTTCTACCTTAGTTTTAAACCAATCCAGCATCTCCGGATCACGGATGTACAAGTATTCAAATCCTACAGATCCTTCATAAATGGACTTTAGGGATTCTAAAATTTTGGAAAACTTAGCTGTTCCAATGCCGATTTCATTTCCAGCTTGGAATTCTGTATTCATATCTTCCTGCCCCAATCCAAAGTCCTGAGGGTCAATCAAAGCTTTTCTATCTCTTCGCTCTCTTACAGGATTGGTCTTAGATCTCAAATGAGCTCTGGATCTATAGGCATGAATCAATGCCCTTACCTTTATTTCCTTAGGCAATTGCTCCATGTCCATAATGGTGCCTGGAGTGGCCAAAGCTCCATTTTTCGCCGGAGCGGCGGCTTTCCCATTCGATGCAGCAGCATTGTCTTCCTCACCGTAATTGGTCAGTGCAAAGTCAAAGCCATCGAAAAACTCTTTCCAGCTAGGGTCGATTGATTCTGGGTCACTCTTGTAAGAAGAGTATAGCTCATCTATATAAGACACGTGAGCATTAGCGATATAAGAAAACTTATCCATTGTTAATTTTTGAAGAAGAACCCAAAGCTAAGCTCTTAATCCTACAATAAAAAATTGCTTATTTGCTTTCGCAAATGTTTGATTTATGTTTACCTCAAATCGAATAAAAATCAAGCCAAACAACCTCTTCATATACTTGAATGTACATAATCGCATAATGAAAGCTGTTGCTCATTATCCTCCGCCGCTAAAACAGACTCCAATAGATTTAAACGGCTGAAAAGGTTTGGAAATATCGGATGACTCTTTCATAAAAGTGTAGTTTTAAAAAGGAACATAAATCAAAAATCAGATTTTAATATAATGATAATGAGCGGAATAAAACAGAGTAAAGAAAAAAGCAGCGCCTCTTTTGCCCTATTTCATCACTATAGCCCTTTGCTCAAAACCAATCCGAAAAAAAAAAGAATATCGACCAAAATATGGACTAAAACCCATTTCACCTTCTAGAATCAGAAGTCTCAAACTTTGGTAATCGAACTAGATCCTACAATGAATACCGCAACGTAAATGCAGCTTCATCTTCCCAAAACTTAGTGAAGTCGGTGAAGTTGTAGGCGGGCTTCCAATAAAGCCCTACAAAAAAATTACTCTGATTGATATTGTATTCTAAACCTGTGATTGCATCCACTCCGAAAACATTGTAATCCTGATCAATCTTATAAACCCAGGGAGGCTCACCTTTGCCGTCTTTCCAGATTCCGTAGTGAGCCCCACCTCCAAAATACCATTCCAGTCCGCGGATTTCCCTAATATCCAGATGGTGCTCATATAGTGCCGCTGCCACCCACCCTTTCCATCTTCTGTAAACTAACAGATCAACAGCGCCATTGTAAGAAATGAATTGCTTTACCGTACCACCAATGTTAGTTCCACCTACTACTCCTACCATGGTATTGTAATCTGCAAGCTGAGCATTGGATTCATTCACGGATAAAAAAAACATGGGAACCGTAATAAAAAGCACGAGAAGTGTAAATCGCATAGAGTAGTCTGTTATTTCAGGATCAAAAAGTAATAATTTTTTCTGCCGTAATGCAATAATCTAAAGGTATATCATGAAGCTCTGGAAGAATACTTAGCTCCGGAGCAAAAAAACTCAGCCCCACCTTAAGTACGGAAGGATCCAATCCTGCCAAAAAAGCATCATAATAACCCTTACCAAAGCCAATTCTATTACCCTTTTGATCATAGGCTAATAAGGGAATAAAGACTACTTGAATCAGATCATTTGACACCAGATCAAACTCCTCTGGTACAGGAATCCCCCACTTATCAAATTGAAACTTAGTATTTGGCTTCAAACGCAACGTTTTTAGCTGCAATGATTTAGGATCAACCCTTGACGTATAAACGGCGGCGCCATTTTCTTCTAAATACGCTTTAATGGGAAAGGTATTTACTTCTCGATGTTTTGGGATTGGAAAAAATAAATGAAAATGGTTGAGACCTTTTCTTCCATTCAAAAAAGAAATCACATTGCCTTTGATCTGAAGGGATTTTTGCTCTATTTCTTCTTCTGACAAAGAAGCTCGAAGCTCCTTGTAATAAGTCCTTAATTGATGCTTATCTAGACTCATCTGACAAAACCATCATTCTAAAATCTAATGGATCAAAGCAATCCAGCAGTTCAGAAATCAACTCTGGGTTGCTCAAATAAAACTGCATCATATTAACTACCCGCTCCTGAGGACTTCCACCCGGCTTCACTAGCTCCTGAATACAACAGGCACGCTCAATTTGGGTGTTTAGTCTGCGCTCTTCAGCCTTCCGAAGCTTTGTCGCCATCTGATCTATAATCTTTAAGGACCGAACCTTACCAGCTTCAAAGGCATTTTCCAAGGTTTTCTCCAAATGAGCAGCCTCTTTTCCCTTAGTATCAAAAAGGGCAGAAATCACTTCCTTTTGCTTTTTTAACTCGATATCCATACTAGCCTCAGCTTTTACAAAGGTCTTTTTCCAATGCTCCAGATCTACAAATAGGTCTTCAAAACTCCAATTCAACTGCTCCATTTTCCGCTGCACCTTTTCGTTTAGAATCAAAGCAAAATTACGTGGCAAAAGAACTGGAAAAGGAACCTCAAAATGATCAAAAACTCCTTTCAATTGCAGCCAATAAACCACTTCTGCTGGCCCTCCCAAATAAGCCAAATTCGGTAAAATCACTTCTTGATATAATGGACGCAACACCACATTTGGACTGAAACGCTCTGGATGCTTTTCTATCAAAGCTTTCATTTCCTGCTCGGTGAATCGCAACTCAGTATTCACTACACCAAAGCCAGATTCCATCTTTTCAATCCGCTCACGAACACCTTTATCCAAATAAAAGAAATTCACTTCTCGGGGAAAAATCTGACTGCTATAACCCAATTCTTCGAGCGCATCAGTAGCTTCAGTTGCCTTTTCGAATGGCTTATGCTCAAATAAGTCGGAAAGTATCACTTCAGTAAACTCTCGCTTCAACTTCGCATCATCCCCATCTACCACCAGCAAACCTTCTTCTCCAAAGAGTGAATTGACATACTTTCTAGCTGCCTCAGAGAGCGTCTTAGAAGAAGCATAGGCATCCAAAAACACCTCTGGTGCAAAAGAAACAGACTTTAGAAACTCTTTGAAAGTTTTATCCAATTCAAAATCACCGACAGCGCCAGTCTGCTCAGAATTCCACTGATACTTCTTTCCATCTAGCTTGAAGTAATTGATTTCGTCAAAATCATGATCTTCGGTCGCCATCCAGTAAACGGGCACAAACTTATAGTCAGGATAGGTTTTAGCTAGTTTCTTAGCCAAGTTTATCGTGGAAACGATTTTGTAAATAAAGTAAAGTGGACCCGTAAAAAGATTAAGTTGATGTCCCGTCGTCACCGTGAATGTCCGCTCAGATGCTAAAGCTTCAATGTTTGAAGAAACAGCATAACTCACTTCCTGATTGGCATACTGGCTATGAAGCGCATCTACTAGCCCTTTTCGATGTTCTGCGGAAAAAGTCTTCTGCTCTATCGCGTTTTTGAAACTCTCCAATTTTGGAGCATGACTGTAAAATGGCTCAAGCTCCTTTTTCCCCTCGATATAATCCAAAAAAAATCGTGAAAACTGTCCGGTTTGGTGGAGTTCTACGCAATGTTTTTTCATAAGGGAATTGAGCTGAGGGTTATTTTGGAAAACTAACTTAGGCAATCATTCCAAAGTTCGTTTTTTTTTCGAAAAAATAAGGAATGCTTACACTAATGAGATTGTTTCTGGTTAAACTGATGTTTTAGCAGGAAGGTTTATTTAAAATACGCCTTCCTGATTAGCCAGAATTGCCAATTATCTTAGCTTTGCAAGCTACAATTATGCTACCCTACACAAGATTTTTCTTAGAAAACGGACTGGAAGTGATCGTCCACGAAGATCACGGCAGTAAAATCGCCGTTTTCAACCTACTTTATAAAGTCGGATCCCGAAATGAAAAGCCCGGCAAAACCGGTCTTGCTCATTTCTTCGAGCATTTGATGTTTGGAAGTTCTGCGAATGTCCCGGTTTTTGACCGTGAATTGGAGCGTGTGGGCGGAGCATGCAATGCTTTCACCAGTCCCGATATCACGAATTATTACATTACTATTCCTGCCGCCAATCTGGAAACCGCCTTTTGGCTGGAATCTGATCGTATGCTGCAATTAACACTGAGTAAGAAAACGATCGAGACGCAGCGAAAAGTAGTGATGGAGGAATACAAGCAGCGCTACCTCAATCAGCCTTATGGGGATGTTTTTCACCATTTGCGTGACCTCGCTTACGACACGCATCCTTACCGCTGGCCTACAATAGGTCAGAATTTAGAAGATATAATCAACTACACCCAAGAGGACGTTTGGGCATTTTACCAGGCAAATTATCGTCCTGATAATGCCGTCTTAGTTGTAGCTGGCGCAGTGACTCAAGCCGAAGTAGAACGATTGGCGAAAAAATGGTTTGAACCAATTCCAAACCTATCAGAGCCAGCTCATCAAATCCCAGTAGAACCAGCTCAACTTACCAAAAAGACAAAAGTGGTAGAAGCTACTGTGCCCACAGATGCACTATACAAAGCATATAAAATGCCTGCAAAATTAGCTGAAGGATACCTTGAGGCTGATTTGATTACAGACATCATTGGCTTTGGCAAGTCTTCCTTGCTGGAACAAACTTTGGTGAAGAACGGGAAGTTATTTGCTTCCGTGGGAGCCTACATTTTAGGATCAGTGGACCCAGGGTTGTTAATTTTCTCGGGAAAAATGGAGTCAGGTGTTTCTGCAGAAGAAGCTGAGCAAGCCTTGGATGCAGTTGTTTCTAGCTTTCTTACTTCTGAAATCTCAGATCATTCACTTCAGAAAGTAAAAAACCAAGGTGAAGCAATGAAAACCTACGAATCCATCCAAGTGCTCAATCGAGCCATGAATCTGGCAAATTATGCACAGCTGGGAAATCCAGACCTCTATTACGAGGAATTCGAAAATAAATCCAACATAAAGGGAGATGAAATCATCACTTGGGCAAATCGCCTAATCCGTGAAGAAAACTCCTCTGTCTTATATTATAAATCTGTACCTGCATGAACAAATTCAGAATAGGTTTCGGCTACGATGTCCACCAGCTAAAAGAAGGATATGATTTCTGGCTGGGAGGTATCAAATTAGAACATGAGAAAGGCGCCGTCGGACATTCCGATGCTGATGTACTGATTCATGTGATCTGTGACGCACTTTTAGGAGCCGCAAATCTGCGTGACATTGGCTATCATTTTTCCGATCAGGACCCAAAATTCAAAGGCATTGACAGCAAAATCTTACTAAAAGAAGTGATGGTTCTTCTGCGGGATTCCGGATATGAAGTTGGCAACTTAGACATCACCATTTGCCTTCAGCTTCCAAAAGTCAATCCGCACATACCTGCTATGAAAAGCTGCTTGGCTGAAGTGATGAATGTCTCAGAAAATGACATTTCTATCAAAGCTACCACCACTGAGAAACTTGGATTTGTCGGCAGGCAAGAAGGTGTATCCGCTTACTGTTCAGCATTAATCTATTCGGTATGATTGGCAACTTAAAAATCATCACTACAGAAGATGGCTCTCACTCGCTTTACAACGAGGAGTTAAAAGAAACATATCACAGCTTTCACGGTGCATTCAAAGAATCAATCCATGTCTTTATGCTCTATGGATTAGACTCATGGGTGATTGAAAACCCCAAGAAAAAGCCACTTCGCATTTTTGAGGTTGGTTTTGGCACCGGTCTGAATGCCTGGCTGACTCTAGTTTGGGCGGAGCAAAATCAGATCCCGGTACTTTATCATAGCATTGAGCCATTTCCACTAACTGAGGATATTTATTCCCAGCTAAACTATGGAGATATGGACGATGCCATTTTTCATTACAAGCCTTATTTACAGCGATTGCATAAAGCGGATTGGGACAAAGGAGTAATCATGTCTGAATATTTCAACATGAAAAAAGAAAAAACCACCCTGGATGAAGTGGTCCTTTACCCCACAGATGTCGTGTTCTATGACGCTTTTGCACCTAGTAAACAGCCTGAAATGTGGAAAAAAGAGGCATTGAGTAAAGTTTGCAACTCCATCAACCCCGGAGGAATATTCACTACCTACTGCGCGACCGGGCAGCTAAGAAGAGACCTGAAAGAATTGGGATTGGAAGTGGAGAACTTGCCAGGACCTCCAGGCAAAAAAGAAATGACGCGAGGCTGGAAGAAATAAAAAGAGCGGATTGGAATGCAGTTTGGATAGGAAGAAAGAAAAACCACCAACCTTAAATTAACTGCTATGAAAACTGCAATTTTTACTTGGCTATTTCTTTTACCCCTTCAAATCTACGCTACGACCTATAGCGCCAGACTTTCTGAAAATATGATTCCAAAAGCTCCGCAAAGTCAAGAACTCACGGGAGCTATGGATGCCATGAACTTAGAATTAATCAGTAGTGCTGAACAAGAGGAAGCAAACGGAAACTTCCAAGCGATTGCAGTCTCGCAGGAGAAACACATTCAAAAATTGAAAAGTCAGCTTGCTCATAAAAATCATGAGATTTATTCACAGGAATTAGAGCAATGGAAATTTCAAACTTCAACTTTGATCTTTTTCGTTGGTATGTTGCTCTTTGCATTCCTTTATATTAGAAGTAAAATAATTCCTACTCAGCCAGAAATGGCTAGAGTAAGCAATCTATATTCACAAGAAAAATGACTTTAGGACTAGTTCTATTCTTTTTAAACTTCATCACCCCACAATTCACCGAAGCGGGTCAGGCCAAATTGGAGAAAATGGTTCAAGAGCGGGATGCCCTTACCCAACAGTGGAAAGAATCCGAAAGTAAAAAATCTGGAATCTTTGGCAATCGCACCAAGAAAGACATGATTGAGACGAATGAATGGCTGGAGCGGATCATCGCAAAAGATAACTTGATCATGGATGAACTCCGGATGATCGGTGATATAGAAACCACCACAGCTACTCAAACCAGTGAAGACTACAAAGCCATTGCTTTCAAACAAGAAAAAGATGTACAGGCGCTAAAAAGAGCTGTAGCCGAGCGGGACAAATCCCTAGAAAGTATGCGTTCCACCCGAAGAACTTTTGAGTGGACCACTACCATTTTTTTCCTCACTACTTTAGGATTGGGATATTGGCTGTACAAAAGCAAAAAAGCTGCTTAATCAACCCTTACAAAGGTTTGGGCAGGGAATTCAATGCAGTCATTATCATCGTTTACATTCCAACAATCTTCCTGAAAAGTAAATTGACGCAAGTCACTGGTAAAGGTCAATTTGCCCGTAGGTATCCTGAAAAAATCCACTATCCCTGGTTTCAAATCCTGCTTGGGCACATAAAACGGTTGATTCTCACCTTCGAAATGAATCAAAGCGTCTGAATAGTAATATTGAAAAATATCAGCTTCGAAATTGTACCAAGAAGTGGCAGTCATTCTGTAACCTAACTCCTCTCCAATTTCAGTTTCTCTCACAGAAGAAGTGACATCAAAAAGACTGTCATTCCGAAAGGAATAACTTTCTACAAACCATACATCTAAAGAATCTGAATAATTCCGGTTTTCCCAAGTTCCAATTAAAGGAGATTTTGGCTCTTCGGGATCAGTGCAACTAGATAAAGATAGTGCACAACAAGCTAGAATAAGTAAGGATAAGTATCTCATGGCATAAAAATTTGTTTCATAAATCCATTACGAACTAAAACCTTTAAACGCTACAAAATCCCAAACTAAATTGTAGGAATTTCTTTTGCACCCAGAATTACTATTTCAATCTCGCAATTGGAGTCCTGCCTCCTTTGGTTTTTTCCTCTAATCCCACCATAATTTCAGCATCTAGCGGCAGGTAAACATCTACTCTTGAACCGAATTTGATAAAACCGAATTCTCCTCCTGAGGCTAATTCGGAGCCTGGCTTCACGTACCATTTAATTCTTCTGGCCAAAGCTCCAGCAACTTGTCTAACCATGAGTTTTGTACCATTTTCATGGGTCACTACCATAGAAGTTCGCTCATTTTCAGTACTTGACTTTGGATGCCAAGCGACAAGGTATTTTCCTGGGTGATATTGAAAAAACTCTACGATTCCTTTAATAGGAGATCTTGTAATATGCACGTTGATAGGAGACATAAAAATCGAAATCTGTCTGCGATTCTCTTTCAAGTATTCATCTTCTAAAGTTTCTTCAATCACTACTACTTTCCCATCGACAGGAGCATAAACCAAGCTTTCATCAGATGGAAGCTTGAAAATAGGGCTTCTGAAAAACTGTAGAATAATCAGATACAACACAATACTTCCTAAAACAGCAACATTAGAAAGTACCCGTGCATCCGGCATGAAATAGATGATCAGGTAATTACCAGCCACTAAGATAATTAGCAACCAAAATAACAAAACTCGTCCTTCTCTGTGTATAGTCATAATTTTCAAAACTAAAAGGCGTGGAGATTGCCCCACGCCTCAAAGATAAAATATTCTTTCGATAGAACAGGCTTAGAATCCTCCTCTGAATGTATAGGTCTTCGCAACTTTATCAATAGCAACGATATAAGCTGCAATTCTCATCGGCACTTCATACTTCAAGGAAGTCTGATAAACCGTGTCAAAGGCATCTTTCATGATTCTGTCAGAACGGCGATTTACACGGTCGGCAGTCCATTTATAGCCCAATCTATTTTGAACCCATTCGAAGTAAGAAACGGTCACTCCACCAGCATTTGCCAAGATATCAGGCACAGCCATGATTCCTTTTTCATTGATGATGGCATCTGCTTTAGCCGAAGTTGGTCCGTTTGCACCTTCTACGATCAGCTTAGCTTTGATGTCATTCACGTTATGGATAGTAATCACATCTTCTACTGCAGCTGGTACTAGCACATCTACATCCAACGTAAGCAGATCAGCAGGATCCAACATTTTTTCTCCTCCAGTGAAGCCTTCTAGATTACCACCATTCGCATCGCGATATTCGATGGCTTCTACGATGTTTACACCTTTTTCATTATAAAAAGCTCCAGTATGATCAGAAATAGCAACGATCTTTAATCCTCTTTCTTCCAACAATCTAGCCGCCCAAGACCCTACGTTTCCGAAACCTTGTACTGCGCAAGTTGCCTGGAAAGGATTAATCTTCAGTTTTTGCATGGCTGCCAATGCAGAAACCATTACACCACGTCCTGTCGCTTCAGTTCTTCCAAGAGATCCACCAAGTACCAGTGGCTTACCTGTCACCACTGAGCTTACAGTCATACCTTTCGCTTTGGAATATTCATCCATAAGCCAGGCCATTTCTCTTGGGCCTGTGCCCATGTCCGGAGCAGGAATGTCCTTATCTGGACCAAAGACATCAATCATAGCCATTGTATAGGCTCTGACAAGGCGTTCAATTTCACCCTTAGACATTTCTCTAGGATTACATCTTACACCACCTTTACCTCCACCGTATGGTATATCCACTACAGCACATTTCCAAGTCATCCAAGCAGCCAGTGCACGTACTTCATCGATGTGGACATCTGGAGCGAAGCGAATACCGCCTTTTGCTGGCCCAAGAATATTAGAGTGAATTACTCGGATACCTTCAAAGACCTGGATTTTTCCATTGTCCATCGTGATAGGAAGGGAAACGATTACTTGTTTGGCTGGATTTTTCAGGACATTGTACACCTCGTCTGAGAGGCCTAGCTTTTCAGCTGCAATGTTGAATCTTTCCATCATTGACTCCAGAGGATTCTCTTTATCCTTGATCGGAGCCGGTTCAATGTAAGCCATATTCGGGTTTGATTTAGTTATTCAAATGCGGTGCAATATTAATCAGATTTTCAATCAAGAAGGGTTCAAATTAGAATATTTTCAAAAAGGCCGTAATAAATGGGGCCGAAAGTAACAATCCGTCAAAACGATCCATAAATCCTCCATGCCCAGGCAGTCCTCTACCGGAGTCTTTGATCTCAATCGATCGCTTGAAAAGCGATTCAATCAGATCACCATAGGTCCCGGCGATGATGATTATTCCTGCAATCACCAACCACTTCCAATCCTCAATTATGTGAAAGTATCTGGTAAGGATAAATGCCACTCCTATTGCTGAAAAAGCTCCTCCCAAAAATCCCTCCCAGGACTTCTTTGGTGAAACTCGCTCGAATAACTTAGTCTTACCAAATTTTGTTCCCGCAAAATAGGCTCCAGTGTCACTGGCCCAAAGTATCAGCAAACACCCAATGATGATCTCATAATTATAAGTGGCTTCTACTGAAAATACTGCAAGATTTAGAAGGGAAAAGGGTACTGCCACATAGAAAAGACCCAAAAAAGTATATGCTACGCCTGTGAATGGTTTTTTGTCTGTTTTGCGATAAAGCTTAATAAAAAAGGTAAGAGAGACGATAGGGAAGATCAGAAAGAAGTATTTACTCGAAAGATGCTCCTGCTCGACCAAAAAGGTGAGACAGAAAATCATTAAGCCCAGAAAAGTCCCAAAGCTTTTTAAAGGCAGCATCCCATCGAGTCCACTGAGTTTATAGAACTCCATTTGCGAAAACCCGAGAATCCCCGCGAAAACCAAGAAATACGTGTATTCCGAATAGATACAACCTCCCACTATGACCAATGCTCCAAGCAACCCCGTGATGGCCCTCTGCCCCAGATTGCTGTAGTTATTGATACTAAAACGTGATCTCATTCTGGATAAGGTTATTCGCCATGATCAAATCTTTCTGCTGAACTAGCACTTCATAGTTCCCGAAAATCTGATAAATAGTCTCTTTTTTATTTAATACTACAGCTTGAATTTGATGCTCTTCCAAGACTCCTTTCACAATCTCCGCTCTTACTTGCATTGTGCTTTCAAATACCTTGTTCCAGTTCTCCATTGGGTTTATTTATTTTCTTAAAGTAAAAGATTCCAGCCAAAAGAACCAATAATCCAATTAAAGCAGCCGGATAAGACACTGTGTCTGTGGACTCCAAATCAAAATCTATCATGCCTTGATTTGCCGCATAGACCATCAGTACGGTGATCGAGTTGTTCGCAATATGGGCTATAATAGGATAGGTAAGACTTCCAGAATAGTAATAAAGGTACCCAAACATCCCACCTAAAAATAATCGGGGCAGAAAACCATAAAATTGAAGGTGAATAGCGGAGAAAATAAAAGCCGTTACCCATACACCTGCATGAGCATTTCCAGTATATAGATGCATCTTGGGTTGAATCAGGCCCCTGAAAAACATCTCTTCACCAATTCCTGCTAGCAAACCTATCACTACAAGACCTGTCAACAATTCTGGAATCGTCTGGAAATCGGTAAGAAACTTAGTCAACTCCATCGTCTGGGTTTCCATATCTCTCATCCAGGATTCTATTCCAGACATAAATTCAGGCAAAACAAGCTGAGAATTGAAATAGATTAATAACGTATTGAATAACATCCCTGCCAAGCAAACTAATAGAACTAATCCTGCTCCTACGAGATTAAATCTTGAAAATTGGACTTCCCAGTGAAGATCCGCTTTGTCTATAAAATGCATAATAACATAAGCAGCAACCCAAAGTCCAATTCCAGATCCAATACCCTGCACAAAAAACATTGCCATTCGCCCGTTTTGTGGAGAATAATCTCCTGTAATCAAGCCCATGATCTCTTCTATGGTGATATTAAAGAGATAAGGAGCTACTCCAAGCGCTACTACCTGTAGAACTATCAAAACCCCTATCGTTACTAAAACGATGACTATCAAGGACAAAAGCCAACTCTTTCGTTTGGCTATTTCTGATTCTGTTTCGTATATCTCCATAATTGAGGTAAATTTACGCGCAAATTTAAAATAAGAAGTGGTTAAGATAGGAAACTTGGAGTTAGGGGACTTCCCATTGTTGCTTGCACCGATGGAAGATGTCAGTGATCCGCCGTTCAGAGCAGTATGCAAAGAGAATGGTGCAGACCTCATGTACACAGAATTTATCAGCTCAGAGGGATTGATTCGTGATGCTGCCAAAAGCGTGGCCAAGCTCGATATTTTCGATTATGAGAAGCCAATTGGTATTCAGATTTTCGGAAATGAGATTGACTCCATGCGTGAAGCTGCAGCTATAGTAGAAGAAGCTCAGCCGGACATTTTGGATATCAATTATGGTTGCCCGGTTAACAAAGTCGCATGCAAAGGTGCTGGTGCCGGGATTCTTTTGGACATCGACAAGATGGTTTCCATGACTGCCGAAATCGTTAAAGCCGTTAATATCCCGGTGACTGTAAAAACCCGCCTTGGCTGGGACAATAACACCATCCGAATCGTGGAAGTGGCTGAGCGTCTCCAAGACGTGGGAATTCAAGCCATCAGCATTCACGCCCGTACCAGGGCTCAAATGTATAAAGGCGAAGCAGATTGGAGCTACCTGAATATGGTGAAAGAAAATCCACGTTTACATATTCCTGTTTTTGGAAATGGGGACATAGACTCACCTGAGAAGGCACTGGAATATAAAAACAAGTACAACGTCGATGGCATGATGATAGGAAGAGCATCGATCGGCTACCCATGGATTTTCAATGAGATTAAGCACTTCTTAGCCACAGGCGAAAAACTAGCTGCTCCTGGTCTGGAAGAAAGAATAGCTGTCGCAAAGAAACACTTAGACTTTTCAGTTCAGTGGAAAGGAGACAAATTAGGTATTCTCGAAATGAGAAGACATTACACCAATTACTTCCGTGGTATGCCTAATTTCAAACAATACCGAGCTGAAATGGTCACTGCAGAAACGTACGAACATGTTTGCGAGATTTTGGAGCAAGTTTCTGATGTCTATGCAGATCACGTTTTTTAGAAAACAGAGTTAAAAAGGCGGAAAGTGGTAAAGTTGGAAGGTAAGATTCTGCTTTGCCACCTTTTCTGTTCATCCAACAAATCAAAAACTTTGAAGTAAAAAATCGGATAAGTGTACATGCTGAACGCCCTCCACAGCTTCTTTCCAGAAGTCATCCAGTGTCACTACATATTTCGGAAATTGATCTTGAATGGCTAAAAGACTAGAAAACTCCCTTTCTACAGTCTGTTCACTCTCTAGCTTATAGGCTACCTGCACATATATCTTTTGGCCTTTCTTTTCGGCGATAAAATCAATTTCCTTATCAAGAAATTTTCCTACAAACACAGCATATCCTCTTCTTTTTAATTCAAGGAAAACTATATTTTCCAAAATCCCTGAGATCATCCTATCTCGATACCCCATCGTAGCATAAAGCAATCCCACATCGCTCAAGTAAAATTTTTCTTGGGTTTTTAAGATTTCTTTTCCTTTAATATCGTACCGTGAAGCCCGGTATAAAATAAAGGCACCCTCTAAAGCTGTCAAGTAATTATAAACTGTATTGAGATCAATTTTTCGTTGCTGACTTTTGAAATAGTCTGCCACATTCTTTCCCGAAAAAGTATTACCTATATTATCAATAGCATATTTCACAATCCGCTCTAGCAATTCCACATCCCTTATTTTGTAGCGCTGAACTGTATCCCGAAGTATAACAGAAGAATATATATCATACACAACTTTGTATGCCGTTTCTATTGAATAATTTGCCGTATGTAGCACCGGAAAACCTCCCACTCTCAAATAAGCCATAAAAGCCGATTTTCTATCAGTTGAATCACCTGGGAAATAAGCAGTTCGGAATTGTAAATATTCGGCAAAGGACAGCGTATATACTGGCATCTCTACAAAGCGTCCTGCCAAATAGGTGGCCAATTCTGAGGACAAAAGATGAGAATTGGAACCAGTGAGGTAAATATCTACATCAAAATCTACCAACATTGAATTTATTGCTTTCTCCCAGCCATCCACCTCTTGGATCTCATCCAGAAGCAAATAGGCTCTTTTACCTTTTTGTACTTTCTCCTCAACATATCTATAAAGTTGAGTAGCTGTACGCAAATCAGAGAACACAAAACTTTCTAAATTAATATGAATAATTAGGTGACCGTCAATACTTCTAGCTAATAACTCTTCTTTAAGCAGCAATAATGCAGTTGACTTACCGCTTCTTCTGATCCCAGTCAGGATTTTAATCTGCGGTTTGTCAATGAATTCCCGTAACTGCTCGAAATAAGTCGCTCTTGCTATCATTCTTTTTAAGGTTATAACCATAAAAGTAAGTATTAAAAATATATTTTTACGGATATAACCTTAAAAACTTACTAAATACTAATATTATTTAGCTTATACCCCAAAAAACTGTTTAACATTGCTTTTTTAATAGCTCGACAAAAGCATCAGATTCAAAGATTGACTCCAGTGTACAACTCCTGCTAATTTTTTCACGAATTTTTCTTTGCTTTTGCTTCCTTTGTAAGTGGGCAATGTCCCATTTATGCCAATGTCAACTACCACCAACGACAGCAACCTCAAAAACTGGGGGTTACTCATTCTTCTATCCCTTATTTGGGGAAGTTCATTTATTCTTATCAAAAGAGGGCTGGAAGTATTTTCCCCAGGCGAAGTAGGAGCCTATAGAATCGTCGCTGCTGCCACTTTTCTATTGCCACTTTCTATTCCAAGAATCAAAAACCTCGATAAAACTCAGATCAAAAACCTGATTATCGTCGGGCTGGTTGGAAGCTTCATTCCTGCATTTCTTTTTGCAAAAGCACAAACTCAGCTCAGTAGCTCGCTAACCGGTGTCCTTAATGCGCTCACTCCATTGGCGGTTGTTGTTATTGGCGCTCTGTTTTTTCAGTCTAAAATCACCCGAAGAAACGGAATTGGTCTGGCCATAGCGTTTATTGGTGTTTTTATTCTGGTTACCGTAAAAGAAGGCTCTGGATTTGGGGCATTTACAGGTATCAACTCGTATGCTTTTTATGTGATTTTGGCCTGTATTTGCTATGGATTCAATCTGAATATCATCAAATACCGCTTTCAAAAACTGAAACCAATTGAGATCACAGCGATCTCACTGATCATGGTTTTGCCAATGGCGCTAATCTATTTAATGGCAGGCACACAGTTTTCCTACAAAGTCGTGAATATCGATGGCGCGCTGCCGGCATTAGGATACATCACCTTGCTGGGGGTGATGGGAACAGCGATAGCACTAATCATTTTCAATGTAATGGTGAAGACTGCAACCCCTGTCTTTGCTTCCTCAGTGACTTATCTTATTCCAATCGTAGCCATCTTCTGGGGAGTACTGGACGGAGAAGTGCTACTTTTCGGTCACTACGTAGGGATCGTGGCAGTAATTATCGGTGTTTGGTTTGGCAATAGAAAGAAAATCAATCAATCCTGAGTTTCTGCCACAAAGGCTTTCTTTTCCTTCTTGCTCATTTCAGCAGTCACAATTTCCTCGGGATAAATCACCGCTACTTTTTTCATTTGAGGAAAGTCTGATTCACCTTCCTTGGAAATGAATTTCATAGGTTCATGATAGTATTTCAACTTGTTTGTACCGTCTTTTACCGGCTTCATATTTACTAAGCGTACATGTAATCCAGATACATACTCTTCTCCAGCCGAATCAGCTAGAACATCTCCCGGAAAAACCACCTGCCCTACTTTCACTCTCTGACTTCCCGGTCTCAAAACCATGATTTTGGTCAGCGAGCCATCTTCATGAAAAAGCTCGATAAAATTCTCCGAGCGGTCAAAGTCAAGGTTTTGCTGCTCATCGTACTGCTCCATGCTGATCGCAGTGACTACCCCTTTGCGGGGAGCACGTATCTCGGTAGGCAAATCAAACCTGAAAGAAATCCCCACATACTCAGTATTCTCTTCCTTGGGTTGCAGGCGATTTTCTATATGGGTCATGCGTATTCCGGTAGCCAACGTACCTTCAGGAAGTGGAATTAAGTAGGTAGGCTCTACTTTGCTCTTTGCAAAATAATCTCCTTTGATGAAAGAATAAGTATAGCGCAAGCTAGTGCTTTGCCCCTCTGTTCTACGCTTCAGCGTTGTCACTTTGGATCTGCCCGGACGGGCTATCACTAGTCCTGAAGATCCTATGGGGAGTAGATTCGAATGCGCTGTCACATCAATCAAAACAGTGTAGGGTGCATTTTCAGGGTTTGTTGCATATAATTCTATGCTACCGTCATCCTTGTACTCGGTATCCATGGTAATCTGGGCAAAAGAAGATGCACTAGAAAAAAGTATAAGCAAAAAGAAAAGGACAATTTTCATGAGTAAGCAGTAAGTTTTATCAAATAATCAGCAATAAAGGAGCAAAAAGCCAATCCAAAAACTAAACTACTATTTTTTGAGAAACATGCTTATAAAAATCTAGAGAAAAACTCCGTTGCAAATGCTGTGAGCTCAAGCTCCTTAAAAATCCTTCATCCGCTCTCTCCAAGCAAAAGCAAGTTTAGGCAATTGCTGATAGCTATTGATTCCTGCTTTTACTCCCTGAGTTTTCAAGAATACATCGTTTGTCTTTCTACTTAATTCCAATGAAAATGCCTGAATAGCATCACTGTTTCGCTTGATGGACATCATGTCGTTTCTGATTCCTGGCTCGAGATTCCTTAGCCATTCCCGGTAGTCTTCCGGTGCCATTCTATAGTAATCCCGGATCTGGTACATCAGCAATCTCAACTGCCCGGAATAGCGAAGCAATTGATCATCGCTATTTGTACAGATCACCCAGGCGATGAAGTTAGCTTCTCCTTCATCAGTCACTCCATAGCTGTGCGCCATTTCATGTGCTACTGTAAATGGCTGCTCCAGCGGGTGTAAAGTTGGATCAATATAACTCTCTCCGGTAAAGGGAAAGTAGATGCCCAAAATCCCCATTTTCCGCATAAATCCCGGTGGGGGGAAAAGCTTGGTCCTAGGCTGACCGGTAAAATTCAAGCCAAGCATATCCAGGTTATCGGCAATATTTTTACGGACTAAGCGCTCAAGTTCGGGGTAATCCAAAATGCTTTCTATCGCTGCCGTATCCCTTGAGATTGAGTTGCGGTATTGCACAGCAAGTCGCTGTGTGATCAGCACCTCATTTTTCAGCTGATCTAGATTCATGGCTTTTGGCTGCAAACCCAGCTGTTCCACGATTGGTGTGCGCTGATAGTTGAATCCCCAAAGAAATAAAAAAAAGAAGATCAGAGCGCCAAGTCCATTTGCCAAAGCACGAAAGGAATAAAGAACTCTATTTTTCCAACCTGCCTTTTTGCGAAGCCTAAAAATATAAATGCCGATGATCAACATCACCGACAGGATAAATAAATAAACGCTGGGAAAAGGCAGTTTTCCCAGCGTCATATCGATTACATTCCGGATTCCCGGAAAGAAAATTCTCGAATAAATAGTATCTGTAGCTTCCGGGTTTTGAGCTGCCATATAGCGTATCCCTAAAGCAATAACTCCAAGAATCGCCCAGGACCAATCTCTTTTTCCCATAAGAAAAGCTTAAACTCCTTCCGCTACCACTTCCTTCACTTCAGGAAGCATTCTGGTCAAAAGATTTTGGATGCCAGCTTTTAACGTCACTGTGCTCGAAGGGCAACCTGAACAAGATCCCTGTAGTTGTACTTTTACCACACCGTCATGGAATGAATGGAAAACGATCGCTCCACCATCTTGCTCTACAGCCGGACGAATGTACTCGTCCAATATCCCCTTGATTTTTTTCACCACTTCCGAATCATTCTCATCGAAAAGCGGATCCTTATCAAATCCGACCGGAACTGGAGCTTTGCCAGCTTCCAAATACTGCTTGATATGATCTCTGACAATGCCCTGAATCTCCGTCCACTCTACCGACTCGGACTTCGTAACTGTGACAAAGTTAGAAGCAATGAAAACACGCTCCACTGCCGCAAAATTAAAAAGCTCCTGAGCTAGCGGACTGATTTTGGCACTTTCTGCATCAGGAAAATCAAAACTTACCCCTTCATCCACCAACATAAAATTGGCTACAAATTTCAGGGAATTGGGGTTTGGATTGGCCTCCATGTAGAGGTGTACAGGTCTTGCTTGTGCTTGTAGCATGGTATTCTTGATTTTTGTTTAGAAAACCGATTTGCCGGCATTAAGTTCCTGCAAATCTGATTTTCCTACAAATGTATTACTTATATGGCTCCCCGGTAGCAGCGTACCAGATCCCTCCATAGAGGTGTTTTAAGAAATCATCCTCTTCCCAAGCGGACTCCACATGCCCCAAAGCAGTGTAAAACACTCTTCCGCCGTCAAATTCATGGTACCATGCCATCGGATGATTTTCCCCATTTCCTCTAGCTACTTTGTAGGTGCTTTCGTCTGCTTTGATCAAAACTTTGATATCAGGATTGATCTCTCTGAATTCGTACAATTCATCTGTCCACAACCAGTTTTTAGGCAAATGCCAGGTAGATGGGTGAGTTTGATCCACTACATCAAGTCTTAGTGTCTGCTGAGCCGGATGAGATAGGAAATAAGCCCCGATCATCTTATTGTACCAAGGCCATTCGTACTCGGTATCTGTCGCGGAGTGAATACCTACAACGCCTTTCCCACTTTGGACGAATCGCTGGAATGCAGCTTTCTGTTCAGCATTGAAAATAGTCCCAGTGGTAGTAGTCAAAATTACTACATCATATTTTGCCAGTTTTTCATCCGTAAATTCCCCAGCGTCTTCAGTCGTATAAACGCTGAAAACCTGTGTTTTTCCCATTTTCTTTAATGCCACTACAGCATCAGAAATGGATTGATGGCGAAAGCCTGCGGTTTTACTGAATACCAGCGCTCTGAATTGTTGGGCTGGGGCTACCAGAGCAATGCTGAAAATCAGCGCAAAGGTAAAAAGCGTGCGTTTTAATTTCATAAGGTTTGAGTTGTGGGTTTTTGAAAATTGAATAGTGTATTTGAAACTTGATTATTGATTATTGAAAATTGAAAATTGTTACTTGATAATTTCAAACTTTTCCCCGGCTTCTTTCCTGGAAAAAGCATTGAAATGCCACCATTCCGATCCGATACCAGTGAAGCCATTAGTAGTCATCACTTTACGGAGAATGGCTCGATTTGCGATTTGAGCTGCTGATATCTTACCTTCATCAAGCATTTGTTGTTCGCGATCAGGGTAAGCTGCGTAGCCAAAGAAATCATAGCCTGTCCCCATATCTAAAGGAGAATCAGCTTTAGTATCAAATATGGTTAAATCTACAGCGACGCCGAAGTTGTGTAGGCTACCCTTTTTCGGATCTGCTACATACAAGGGCTTTAGGCTATCTGGCTTGTCCAGATTATCCCAAAGAATTTGCTGAACGCTGGATGGCCGAACACCATCATACACAAGCAAGGTATAATCAGGAAATTCTCTTTGAAGCATTTCCTGAGCCTTTTTCAGTCGCTCAGCTACTTCAGGTTGAAGAAATGCTTTAGTTAAATCACCATAGACATCCTGCTTGAAGAAATTATCAGTAGTAGAATACTTAAGCTTTACTCGAATTCCGGGTATTACTTCCTCTACATTTACCAGTCCCTGAGCGATCAGCTGCTTTTCCAATTCTGATTTTTCCACTTCCAAATCTATGTCTTTGACCGGATCCAACACTTCACGCTGCTGCTCAGAGAAAATTTCCTGATCGCTTTTTTGGGATGTTCCACAGGCAGCTAAAAGTAGAATAAATGGCAGGTAATAGTTCTTCACAATCAGGAATTTCGTTTTACAATACTAGCCGAAGCCTGAGCAGTAGGAAGCACCACCACATCGGCTATTGTCACATGGGCAGGTCTAGTTACGGCAAACTCCACTATATCTGCAATATCCTGAGCTACCAATGGCTCCATACCTTGATAAACCGTATTAGCCTTATCTTCATTACCTTTAAATCTTACCAATGAAAACTCGGTTTCCACTAACCCTGGATGAATAGCAACTACCCGAATTCCAAATTGATTGAGATCTATCCGCATCCCTTTGGTGATGGCATCTACAGCATGCTTGCTTCCGCAATAGACGCTTCCGTTGGGATAAACTTCCTTGCCCGCGATGGAGCCTATATTGATGATCATTCCTGATTTTCTTTCTGTCATTCCTGGGATAATTGCTCTGGACACATACAAAAGTCCCTTTACATTGATATCCATCATGGCATCCCAGTCATCTAAATCTGCAGATTGCACAGGATCAATCCCATGGGCATTTCCTGCATTATTGATCAGCACGTCTATTGCTTTCCATTTTTCAGGAAGGTTGTTAAAGATTTCCAAAACCTGTTCTCTGTCTCGAACATCGAATATCAAGGGTAAAAAATCAATATTCTTAGGCAGTTCTGACTTTAATTCTTCCAGACGGTTTCCTCGTCTTCCTGTCGCAATGATGTTATAACCGATTTTAGCTAGGGTGATGGCAGCAGCTTTGCCGATTCCAGAAGTTGCTCCGGTGATTAGGGCAATTTTATTATTCATGGGTGCAAGATAAAAAATAATAAATGGACAACTTTCAATGATCAATGTCCAATTTTAGATGTTTCACCTCAATCTAGGTATTTCCAAATCTTACAATTTTTCAATATTCCAATTTTACAATCCCTCTTATTACTGAAAATTCAGATAGAGTGTAATTGACTTTCTGCGGAGGGATTCGATTGCACCCTCTAGTTCAGGACGTGTATTTTCCGGAAGATATGCATTGTTGAGCCCGTGAGAAAAGCGTATCTCTGGAGCAAACTTGAAGTATTTGAAATAAAATTCGAAGCCCATACCTGCTTCTAGTGAGAAATCCTGCCCAGACATCACAATATCATCTACATTGGCTTCGTCCTGACCTTTGGTACGAAACTGATAACTCGCTCCACCTAACCAGTACATTCTGGTATTGTTGAATCGCACCGAACGGTATTTGAAAAGTAGCGGCAATTCTACCATCGTGGCTTCAGAGCTATATTCTATGACTTGTCCAAGATTTTCTTCACTAATTATCACATCTCCTCCGATTAATTCAGTATCGATCTGGTCATTGAAATAGGTAACCTCAGTCTTATACTCATAGAAACCCACCTTGGGCGTAAACATCATGGAAACTTGATCATGAAACCTCAGAATACCGATAAATCCAAGTGAAAATCCAGGCGAAAATAGTGGCTGAATACTTCTCACACCAGCAAAAGCATTTGATGGATTAGAATTTAAAAATGCATCTGTGTATTTTACTCTCAGCGTGCTATTGTGCGCGGCCAAAAAGAATCCATAGGAAAGGGTTTTATTGTCTGAGGCGGAAGCCGAAGTCAAGCCAAACATACCTTGACCAAACGTTGGAATCGCTGCTAAGAAAAAAACTAAACCCAGTAGGACTACTTTGTGCCTACGTAGATCGAGCTTATTCCAAATGTTAGTGGTTTGCATAAGTTGCTGGTGAATCCGACATTATTCATAATTCTCAGGAAATCCATTCCATCCGGAAAGGCCTGTACTGACTCAGGAAGATAAGTGTAAGCAGAATTGTCTTTGGATACAATTTTACCGATCTGCGGCAAAATAGCCTTGGAGTAGAACGCATATGCTTGCTTCATCGGTGCTTTGGTCGGCTTGCTGAATTCCAAAATCACCACTTTGCCGCCTGGCTTCAATACGCGATACATATCAGCCAATCCCTTCTCCAGATTCTCAAAGTTCCTGACACCAAAAGAAACGATGACTGCATCAAACTTATTATCTTCGAAAAGTAGCCCTTCAGAATCTCCAAGCTGAAGTTCAATTTTATCTTCCAGCCCTTTTTTCTTCATTTTCTTTCGCCCTTCTTCCAGCATACCTTCGGAGATATCCACTCCGATGATCTTATCTGGATTCAAAGACAGTGCTTCAATCGCAAAATCACCTGTCCCAGTAGCGATATCCAAGATCAATTTCGGATGATCATCTTTGAGATATTTAATTGCTTTTTTTCTCCAAGTGATATCAATTCCCATGCTGAGCACGTGATTGAGCAAATCATATTTGCCAGAAATGTTATTGAACATTTCAGCTACCTGATCCTTTTTGGAATCTTGCTTGTCTTTATAAGGTACTACGGCCATCAGAATTCTATCTTTGAAAGGACAATAATAGGCAAGAAACACGAGGAATGGAAAATTGTTGCGCTACAGCTTCATCCTTCCCTTTTCGGATAAAGTCGTACTTTTGCAGACAAATACCAGCAGATGATCCAGAAAGCCACCTTTGTAATCAGTAATTCTAACCCGGGAAATTGCCCAAAACCAGACCGGGCAGAAATAGCTTTTATCGGCAGGTCCAATGTGGGCAAAAGCTCGCTGATCAATATGCTTGTCAACCAAAAAGGACTTGCAAAGACCTCTCAAAAACCAGGTAAAACGCAGTTGATCAACCACTTTATGATCAATGACAAGTGGTACCTTGTCGATCTTCCCGGCTACGGCTTCGCCAAAGTAAACCTGAAAGTAAAGCAGGGCTGGGAAAGTATGATTACGACCTACTTAACAAAACGAGAAAATCTTTGTGGAGTATTTGTCTTGATCGATAGCCGACTACCACCACAGCAAATAGATTTGGAATTTTTGCTTTGGTGCGGAACACAAGAAGTCCCAACTGCCTTGGTTTTCACTAAAGCAGATAAGCAGTCCAAGTCAAAAACCGATCAGAACATCCAGAAGTTTCTACAGAAAACCCGAGAGATGTTTGGAGAAAACCCTGACTACTTCGTCACCAGTGCAGAAGCCAGCACAGGCAAAGTGGAACTAACGAAGTTTATGGAAGAACTAGTAACAGAATATGAAGCCAGGTGAATCATTTAATTGATAATCCTATATTTGCAGCCTCGAAAAAATAAACCAAATGAATTTTAAAGATCTTGCCACCGTAGCCGGTAAACCCGGTTTGTTCAAAGTTTTGAAGCCTTCACGCACGGGAGTGATCCTGGAAAGCATGGATGCGAAGAAAACCAAGCTCGTTGCCGGCATGTCCCAGCGTGTGTCTATTCTTAGCGATATTTCTATCTACACCTTGACAGAAGAGGGCGCTGAGCCTTTGGAATCTGTGATGCAAAAGATAGAAGCGGAATTCCAAGGTGATCTTGGCTTGGATGCCAATCCGGATGAATCTGAGTTGAGAGCTTTTATGAAGCATGTCCTTCCAGAAGTAGATGAAGCTAGAGTTTACACCTCAGACATCAAAAAGTTGATCACTTGGTACAAATTAATCCGGGAAAAAGCCCCAGAGGTACTTCAGAAAGCTGAAGAGGAAAAAACTGAAGAAGCTAAGGCCCCAACAGCAAAAGAACAAAAAGCTGCGAAAGAAGCTAAGTCTGGTAAAAAATCAGACAAATAAATCTCTAGCCCCGGATCAATTCGGGGCTTTTTTGATACTATCATGAGTGAATCCCTGTCCCAAGAAACTTTTCTCCTCCTGCGAAAGGACTTTGACCTTCCCGACAAAACCGAGGAATTCAACGAAGAAAAAGCTATTGCTACGCTATCCAAAGTCATCGCTTACATGCTGGATCGGGAATTTGAGCGCTTGCTACAGATTTGCTATCGTATTGATTTGGGAGAGGAAAAACTAAAAAAAATACTTCACGAATCTGAGCCAGACCAAGTTGCTTCTGATTTGGCTCGTGCACTTTGGGCTAGACAAAAGCAAAAAGTGGAAATCAGAAGAAGGTATTCTGCCGGTGAATAATAGGCACGAATCAAATTTAAAAGCTGATTTTAGCCTATTTTACGTATTTTAGATTTTCTAAATCCTAATACTTTCCCCAATGAAGACTTTTCATAGACTCTCTTTTCTATTTGCACTAGCCAGTTTAGTTTCCTTCAGTTCATGTACAGACGGTGAGGATTCAGATCCTCCCAAATCAGAAGCCGAATTAATTGGTTCTGGGGTCGCTTGGAAATTCAGTACTGTCACCGCCGCCGGGATTGACGCTAAGGCATTTATAGACGATTGCCACTTGGACAATTTGATAACTTTCAATTACGAAACTCCCATCAGCATCGGTGTGGTAGATTCTGGTCCGACCAAATGCGATGATGCTGCTCCACAAACCTCTGATTTTACATGGAGTTACAATGAGACCAGTAAAGTATTGACCATAGACACGGATTTGATTGAGATCCCTGGCGCTTCGGGAGACTTGAACGTCGAAAGCGTCAGCAGCAGTGAGCTTGTACTTTCTCAATCAGTAGCCCTGCCAGGCTTTGGGACGCAAGAAGTAATTGTTACATTAATTCATTGATTTTCGGCACAAACCATTCAAACATTTAACTTGGGGATAACCAAAGCTTGTTCAAAGCTTTGGTTATCCCTTTTTTTAATCCAAACCTCGACTAACATGACAAACCCAATCTGGATCATGACTTCCGCTTTTGACCAGCTCAACTTGGATCAAACGGTGGAGAAAGCACTGGAAATTGACGTACAAGGACTTGATCTTTGCGTTTTCAGAAAAGATGGCACCCGCGATGACTTTGTCGCCACGCATCTGGATTATGAAAATTTCGGTCCAGAAGCCGCCAAAAAACTCATTGATCAATTCAACGGCGCTAAACTTCGGCTTTCCATTGGTGCTTTTGACAACCTGATCGGAGGAGATCCTGCTGAGCGGATCAAAAATCAGAATCACCTGCTGAAATTGATTCGAATGGCTCACCTGCTTGGCGGTGATGAAAATGATGTAAAGATTGGAACATTCGTTGGCTACAACCATGAATTGGGAAATCAGGAAGGAGGATTTGAGAAAAACCTACTGGAATACCAGCGAGTCTTTGGGCCCATCATTCGCTATGCAAATAGCTTGGGAGTGACTGTTCTCTATGAAAACTGCCCTATGGAAGGCTGGAGAAGTTCAGGTTATTTCGGGACGTTTAACAACCTGCCGGGAGTTTTGGCAGCGAGAAAACTCATGTACGAGTTAGTCCCAGAAGCCAATCACGGAGAAATCTACGACCCCTCCCATGACATCTGGCAGCATACCGATCCTGTGGAAGTAATCAAAAACACTGACATGAATCGTCTGAAGAGAATTCATGTCAAATCCACCCGTAATAATCCCGATCCCTTCTGGGGAAATATGTATCCCATGCAGCAAGTAAAGCCAGAATGGGCAGCAAAAGCAGGAATTCCTTCCAGCACCAATCCTTGGGACAGACATCACTACGAAGCTACGTTACCAGGTTTTGGCTTGGGCGATTCGATGGATTGGAGGGCTTTTGTGAATATTTTGAAAGAGAAAAATTTCTCTGGGCCTTTTGAAATCGAGAACGAAGCAGTCCTCTCCAAGCAGACTGGTAATATGGGAGCGATCGTACAGGGCTGTAAAGCTGCTGTCCAAAACCTCGCTCCTTTGCTTTATGAATTAGGAGAAAATGGCTGGCAATATCCTGAGTCAGAATACAAGCCACTTTTGGAGTTCAATAGAGAAGATATTCCGCTGATGACGATGGAGAGATTGTGAAGGTTGAAATCATAAGTCTAACATCTTAGCTTCAGAGTGCTGAATAGTTTACGTTTGTAACGTAAACTATTATCTTTTATAAAAAGAAACTAATATACTTTTATAAAATAAACAGTATCTTTGATGGAGTAAACACCTCAAGATATGATACTTAAAGAGGAGATAGCAGCGGCTGTCGAAGGGCAAAAGAAAATATTCGATAAAGAACTTTCGCTTACCAAACGAGATGCAAAATCAAAAATAAAACCTTCTAGCACTCACATAGAAGTAATCACCGGCATACGCCGATGCGGAAAGAGTACGCTTATGCGACAGATCATATCGGAGACTCCTACTAGCTTTGCCTATTTGAATTTTGAAGATCCACGCATATTTGGATTTGAGATCAGTGATTTCCCAAAACTCGATGAGGTATTCGGCGAGGATGTTTCCACCTATTACTTTGATGAGATTCAAAATGTGCCAGGCTGGGAGATCTACATAAGACAGCTCCATGATCGTGGCGAGAAAGTGTATGTCACTGGCTCGAATGCATCATTACTGAGCCGGGAACTGGGCACTAGACTCACTGGCAGATACCTGGCTCACGAGATATTTCCATTTTCGTATCAGGAGTTTTTAGATTATTGCCAAAAATCAGAGGATAACGATAGCTTTTTAGAGTATCTCAACCTAGGAGGATTCCCAGAATACTTGCGTGATAAAAATCCAGAAGTATTGCAAAACCTCCTCAAAGACATCGTGTTTAGGGACATAGCCATACGTTATAGCATAAAGAACACCAAAACGCTGATGGACATCACGCTGTTTCTCTTGTCCAATGTTGGAAAAGAAACGAGTTTCAACAGCCTAAAAAAGACCTTTGAAGTGGGCTCTGCCACTACAGTTTCCGACTATTTATCCTGGCTGGAAGATGCTTATTTACTCTTCTTCCTGCCTAGGTTCAGCTGGTCAGCCAAAAGTATCTCCAAGAACCCCAAGAAAGTCTATTGCATAGACACTGGCTTTGCCAAAGCAAATTCGCTCAGTTTCAGCAAAGATCATGGTCGCTTATTGGAAAATCTCGTGTTTCTATTTCTACGAAAAACGAACCTACCGCTCTATTATTTCCGGGATAGAAAAGAATGTGATTTTGTGGTTTTTGAAGGAGAAAGCTGTAAATGGCTTATACAAGTCACAGAGAAAGTGCATGTGGACAATAAACAAAGAGAGCTTGATGGGCTATTGGAAGCAATGGATTTTTTCGAAAAAACAGAAGGATTTATCCTTACACTAATTCAAAGAGATTCACTTTCTTCTGATGGAAAAACGATCAATATCCTTCCTGTAAAGGATTTTCTTAGCGATTTTATCCAAAAGTTATGATCGCTAAAGAACTCACAAACTAGCCTCATACCCCGTATCTGCCTTCAGATCAAAACCCTCCGCCGCCTGGACCGCTAAGACATCGCAGCGCTCATTCTCAATGTTTCCGGCGTGACCTTTTACCCAGATGAACTTAGGCTTGTACTTCAGATGCAGCGGAATATAGCGTAACCAGAGATCTGGGTTTTTCTTGTCTTTGAAGCCTTTTTTCTGCCAGCCCCATATCCAGCCTTTCTCTACCGAATCAACTACGTATTTGCTATCCGAATAAATCTGAACCGTAAACTCTGTCGTATTGATCGCTTGCAGTGCGCGGATT
Organism: Algoriphagus locisalis; assembly: GCF_900116615.1. Classification (GTDB taxonomy): domain Bacteria; phylum Bacteroidota; class Bacteroidia; order Cytophagales; family Cyclobacteriaceae; genus Algoriphagus; species Algoriphagus locisalis. The sequence continues at coordinate 308,353 of NZ_FPBF01000005.1, read as the reverse complement.
ACTGCCAGCAATTCCATGCGATTGTTGGTAGTAAGACGGAAGCCTTCGGAAAGTTCTTTTCGGTGTTTTCCGAATTTCAGAACGGCGCCGTAGCCGCCTGGACCGGGATTGCCTTTGGCAGCGCCATCAGTGTAAATGGTAATCATGAAACAAAGTAAATAAAAATCTAACCGAGAATTGGGTTAAATACCCGAATCCACTCCTATAGGAAAGGCATTAGTTTTGAAAATCTTGACAGCGATGGAAAGCAAAATAATCCCAAAAATCCTTCTCAGAACATCCAGACCAGTCTTTCCGATTTTTCGCTCCAGCCAACCCGTGCTTTTCAATACAATATAAACCAAGATCAGATTCAGAAGAATGCCGATTGCAATATTGATCTGAGCAAACTCAGCTTTCAGCGTCAAAATAGTGGTCAATGTACCTGCGCCTGCGATCAGTGGAAAAGCAATAGGTACGATGGAAGCTCCGGCTTTTGCTTCAGGATCAGATTTGAAAAGCTCGATTCCCAAGATCATTTCAGCACCAATCGCAAAAATGATCAGCGCTCCGGCAATCGCAAAATCCTCCACTCCTATTCCAAAAAGCCCTAAAATTGATTTGCCAGCCAATAGAAATAAAATCATCAAGGCCCCTGCTGCTAATGTGGCTTTTTCGGACTGGATATGCCCAACTTTCTGTCTCAGATTGACGATAATCGGGATAGAACCTAAGATATCAATCACAGAAAAAAGGATCAACGAAACTGACAATATTTCTTTAAAATCAAACATGCCGCGAAAGTAGGGAATTAACCTTTGAGGTCTATATGAGCACGAGAGTTTTTGGATTAATTCATGGTTAAGAAAAAAGTCACTAAACTACCGATCTGCTGATTTAATACCTTTCTAGGACACTTGCAAAAGTAGAAGGTGTTACTATTTGCGCAGTTTTAAAAGGGTTGAGCTCCAAAAGATCTTTGTCACCTGTCACCAAAAAATCAGCTTTTGCATAATCTATTAAGTCTAACAGAAAATTATCTTTTGGGTCTCTGCTTACAAAATGTGTCGGCGAAATCTCAACTTTTACCGCTATTGATTCTAAAAGGTCGATGAGGTCATTCACTGAATCTGGTGGGAAATATTTCTTGAGTTTCTCTCTTTGGGAGACTTTCTTTATTTCTAAAAGAAGCTGATCTGTAGTAACAATTTTGACTACACCATTTGAAATTAGATGCTTTAATTTTGAAAGTGACTTACCTATAAGAAAGCTAATCCAAACATTGGTGTCAAAAATGACTTTGATCTCCCTGTCCTTCATAGAGTTCTTGTCTTACATTTTCAATCTCTTTGCAAAGTAATTCATCATCCAGGTCATTGGCCTTAAATGATTTTAATAGTTTAGTAAGCTTCGAATCAATCAACTCTTTTTCTAACTCCCTAGATAAGAGCACCTTTTGCCTCCTTGGCAATTGCTTTACTATAGAAAGAATTTTTTCAAACGATAAATCAACCTGCAATTCTGTCTTCATTTTTTAATACATTTTACCAAATCAATTTACGATAATTTCCTTTAAAGAGTTAGATTTCTCCTCGTCGTCACTCCTTTTTCAAAATAACTAAAATAAAATTAGTTGACAGATATTAATAAAAACTCCTCGTTGTTATTTTTGAACCCTTCAACTTTGAGATATAAACAAAACTGGTCCATGTCTGAAGACTGAACCAGTTTAGTATTCAAAACCTGTGTACTCTGCGAAAAACTCCACGGACTCTGCGGCTAAAATTTCCCCAAAAACCCAATCAACTTATCCATTTCAGCATTGGTAACCGCAGGGAAATTGGCGATTCGGAAACTTGTTGGTTTATGAGGTCCATAGCCAGAACCCAATTGCATTCCTTCTTTTTCGGCATCCTTTTTCACCGAAGCGATTAACTCTTCCGGACCCGAAACAGCCAAAACCGTGGTGCTTCTCGTCTCTGCATTATCCACAAGCATTCGCAATGACTTGGATTGGGCCACAGCCGTTTCCAACTTGAGCATGCGCTCTCTAAGATTTGCATCAATGTGCTGGATTTCTTCCAAATCTTTCAAAACTCTGTTTAACAGGTAAATCCCCAACACATTCGGAGTGTAATGCGTCTGGTAACCGGCAGCATTTTCAAGCATAAAACTTAAGGAATTATACCTGCCTTTTTCACCTTTTGATTCGCACTTTTCAATCGCTTTGGGAGATAAAATCAGAATCCCCAGACCTGCAGGAAGTCCAAAGCATTTTTGCACAGAAGCGTACCAAATATCAGCCAAGCTAAAATCCAATTCTATCCCAGCCATGGAAGATGTCGTATCCACCGCGATCATTTTCTCAGGATATTTCTCCTTGATCTCCTCAATTATCGACATCGGCACTTGGGTCGCATTGGCAGTTTCATTTTGGGTAAGCGCGATCACATCAAAGTCCTCAGAGATCTCCAAGTTTGCCACGTCGATTGCCTGATTTGCTTCGATTTTCAGGCCGTCAGTGGCAGGATTGATATGCTTCGCAAAGCCGATCCACTTTTTCCCGAAGGAACCTGAGTAAATATGAAAACTAGCCTGCTGCACGATAGACTGGGTGATAATCTCCCAGTTTTCGGTGGCACTGGAGGTAAATAACAACTTGTAATCCTCCGGCATGTGCAGCTTTTCGCGCATCAATTGCTCAGTATCCTGATACAGGGACATGAACGCATTGCTGCGGTGATTAGCACTCAGAATACCTGCAGTGTAGGCATCTTGCAAATAAGTAGGAAGGGCATCGTAAACTTTAGATGGCCCGGGTGCAAAAGTGTGCATAGGGAAATAGGTTATTGAAAATAGAGAATTCCAAGTGCGTAGCCTTTCAGGCCAAGACCAGAGATCATTCCGACGCAAGATTTGGAAATAATGCTTTTGTGGCGGAATTCCTCTCGCTTATAAATATTCGAAATATGTACTTCAAGAGTAGGTGTAGTCACGCCAGCAATCGCATCTGAAATAGCCACAGAAGTATGGGTATAGCCGCCGGCATTGAGCAGAATCGCATCGTAGGAAAAGCCAACCTCGTGAATTTTATTGATCAGTTCGCCCTCCACATTACTTTGAAAATAATGCAGATCTACATCCTGAAAAGCTTTTTTCAAGCCCTCAAAATATTCTTCAAAAGAAGTACTTCCATAGACTTCCGGCTCTCTTTTACCCAATAGATTGAGGTTGGGGCCGTTAATGATCATTATCTTCAAAACAATATTCGGTTTGATGGTTTCTGAGTCAAAGTTAAAAGGATTTTCAGGTTTTGAAGTTGGAAAGTTCTAAAGTTGTAATTTTACTAATAAGCGTAAAAAGGATATGAAAGTAACTGTTGATGAAAAGCTATTGGCTGAAATCTTACAAAGAACTGATGCTAAAAATGTTCAGGAAGATGTGGAAGCCGCCCTGAAAGCTTACCTCCGAAAAATCAAGCTAAATGAATTGTCCAACCTCAGAGGCAAAATCACTTGGGAAGGAAATCTGGATGAAATGAGGGAGTATTAATTTTCCAATTTTTAAATCTTCCAATTTTCAAATCACATCAATGACTAAAGACTGGCAAAACCACATCAAACAATTCCGCCATTACCTAAAGCTAGAGCGATCCCTGAGTGGGAATTCCATAGAAGCATACACACGCGATGTAGAGAAGTTAGCAGCTTATTCGGAAGTGAATTTTCCTGAAAAAAGCCCCTTGAATCTGGAATTAGAGTATTTGAGAAGATTTGTCAATGACCTGGCCAAGCTTGAAATATCCGATTACACCCAGGCCAGGATCATTTCAGGAATCAAGGCCTTTTATAAATACCTGATGTATGAGGATAGAATTACTGAAGACCCCGCTCAACTTCTCGAAGCCCCAAAATTGGGAAGAAAACTACCAGATACCCTGAGCTATCAGGAAATCGTGCAACTTTTGGAAGCCATTCCTCTCGGAGAACCGGAAGGCCATCGCAACCGCGCCATGCTGGAAATGTTGTACAGCTCAGGATTACGGGTAAGTGAATTGATAGAACTGAAAACAGGACAGATTTTTGAAGATATAGGTTTTCTCAAAGTGGTTGGAAAAGGAAATAAAGAACGCCTCGTCCCTATTGGAAAGGATGCTTTGAAATACCTGAATATTTACATAAATGAAGTTCGGGTGCATCAAAATATCGCCAAAGGCCACGAAGAATTCGTTTTTCTTAACCGCCGGGGCAAGAAGCTTTCCCGTGTTATGATATTTTTGATTATCAAGAAAACTGCGGAGCAGGCTGGAATTGAGAAGAACATTTCCCCCCATACTTTCAGACATTCCTTTGCCACGCACCTGATCGAAGGAGGAGCGGATCTTCGTGCAGTTCAGGAAATGCTAGGTCATGAAAGCATCACCACCACGGAAATTTACACACATTTAGATCGTGATTACCTGAGGCAGGTGTTGACGGATTTTCATCCAAGGAAATAAAATGTTGGATGTTGGATGTTGGATGTTGGATGTTAAAAAAACAATAGTTTTGGGGGAATTATAAATCTAGTCTCAATGAAAAAGCTGTTCGCGCTAGTTGCATTTCTATTTTCTGCCTCATGGGCAAATGCCCAGGAAGCAGCTGTCACGACCAATAAAACTGAGCTTCAAACAGGCCTATTGGGAATTTGGCTAAATAAGGAGTATAGACTGTCAGATCAATTAGCTCTAAGAGCAGAGGTAGGGTTGGATGGCGGGCTCTGGTGGGGAACCTACTCTTCGGGACATGCATTTTTTCCGGTATTTACTGCAGAGCCTCGCTGGTATTATAACCTTGGAAAACGCAGTAAAAAAGGCAAAGCTACAAGAGGAAATTTCGGGAATTTCATTTCCATCAAGACCAGTTTCCACCCGGATTTATTTATAATTTCTAACTATTATGAAAGTATTATCCCGGACCTGTCTATTGTACCAACCTGGGGAATACGCCGTCCTATAGGAAGAAACTTCACATTCGAAACAGGCATAGGGATCGGATACCTACATAGTTTTTACAAATCCAAAGGCTATACTTCCGATACCGGTGAGTTAACTGCAAATATTCACCTGCGATTTGGTTATCGATTTTGATGATTTTTCAACTAAATTACCCACATGATCAATCTCCTATACAAACTTTTTCCAAACCTGAACAACCTCAGCAAGCGTCAGAAACTCATGTTTCGTATTTTGCTTATAAGCATAAGTATGGTGATTTTTGGAGCTTATTTTAAAATCATCGATCGCCCAAATGCTGATTTAATTTTAGGCTCAGCAATGATTCTACAGATCATTTCGATCATTGGGCTGCTAAGCAAATGGGCAAAATATCGCACCATAACTGAAGTGTCGGAATAGCCCCTGATTTCAGATCTCTTTATTCGAGCCACTATTTTACAAGCCGTATTTTGAAAAAAGGATTTCTACTGCTATTCACTCTAATAGCCTTTTCTGCCTGTACATCTACGGAGATTTATACCCGGTTAAAATGCCACATCTGCCTTTCTCAGTCAGATGGAGTTTTGCTTTTGCCTTTACCTTGGGACTCAGGTTTCAGCAAACTTTCTCCTGGTGAGCAAGCTTATCTCGAATCACAAGTATTGGAAATCCTTCGGGACAAAGGTTTTACAAAAGTTGAACTCTATGACCGTCTGGAACACGAGCTTTTTTCCGCAGGAATAACAGATCCAAATGATCCCGAACAGCGAGCTAAAGTGAATTCTGCTTTAGGATATCCTTACTTTTTGGGAATTGCACTGGGAGAAACCAGGAATTCTGATGAATGGAATTATAGAAGCGAGCAGCAGCTTTACGAAATGAGTCCACCAGCTCCAGACATGGAAATATCAGCCACAATTAGAGTAGCGTTGATAGAAACCGCATCAGGAAATATTGTTTCTGACAATGCTATTATCACAAAAATCAGTGATTGGGGAACTCCAGACGAAGACGGCGGAGTAAACTTTTGGAACTTTGGATCTGTAAGCCAGGCAATCAGAAAAGCTACCAGCAAAGGAGTTGCGAATATGGTTAAAGAATGTGGATGTTAAGGTTTAAAAAGCATAGAGCTTTAACCTCGTAATAATCTAGAAAACCCTCGCTAACTAGTTAACTCAAAGTTGCCATTTGCTGCGAAAACGAAATCACAATAAACTCTGCCGGACGAGTCACTGCTACTTTAATAGTGATGATCATTATTCCATTGAGAATATCTTGAGTAGTCATTGTCCTTCCAAGGCCACACTCAACTGAAAAAGCATCCTCAGGACTTGCACCTGCCAAACCTCCTTGCTTCCAAATACTAGTTAAGAAATTGCTAATCATAGATTTCACTGACTGCCAAGTATTTGCATCATTTTTTTCAAACACGTAAGCTTTTGCAGCTAATTGACAGGACTGCTCTAACATTATTAGAGTTCTTCTAACGGAGATATACCTATAATCCTGACTGTTTCCATCCAGCGTTCTCGCACCCCAAACCAATATTCCTTGCCCGACAAAAGAGCGTAAGACGTTCACAGATTTACCCGTAACTGAATCTACATTGAGTGGCCCTTGCTGGGTATCATTTACGTAAAAAGATAAGCCAGTCACTCCAGCTATGCTAACATTTGCAGGAGCTTTCCAGACTCCAGTAGAATTATCGACTATAGTCATTACTCCGGCCATCGCTCCGCTTGGTGGTAGTAGGTTTGCCTGCTCCCGAACTTTAGCTAACAGCGCCGAATAAAGCTTACTGTAATTCAATAAGGCTCTATTGAGTTGCCTTATTGACATAGACTCCTCTTGATCATCTACGATCATATCAAAAATCTTTTTTAAAGTGGGATCAGCATCCTTTGGATTGATCAATTCAGCCAGCTTTGACACATCGCCCCCAAACAAATTTGAGTAATCTAGATCCTCCTGATTAAGACAGGTGGTATTTACAAAAGGGAAATAAGCTGCACCGTAACTCAAGCCAATGTTTCCAGTGCCATTTCTAAAATTTGCAATTTCCTTTTCAAAATTCTGTTGACTAGCGTCTCTACCAGCTGGAACATCCAGAATGGAAATTGCCGTTTTAAGCTCCTCACACTGCCGAAGCATTTCCTGAGTAAGGGTCGCATGATTGCCAGGTGTCATAAGAGTGGCTTCTGGAAATACATACATCGTAGGCTCAGCTTCTTTTTTGAGCAAAGAGAGTCCATTCAGTAATTCCTTAAGCGAGACATTTGGATTGACCAGCGGATCGCCCGGCCTAAGTGGCCTTCCCGAAGGCTTTCCATATCCTCCAACTGAAACGATATAAGCATCTCCTCCTCCATTTTGATAAAACATGTAAACACTCAAATAGAGGTAGTAGATAGTACTGGGATCAGGAGTGATAGAATAATCAGTCTGATCTAAGGAGAGGGTTCCAACAGCATTTGGAACAATCTTCGACTCCTCAACATAAAACACTGGGCTGTATTGTTGTTGCTTAATCCCTTCCTTCTCTGGGAAGCAAAAAAAGGTCAAAAATTCATTCCAGGAGGTGATTTTGACAGGAGTGTTCAGATACGATTTACCTTGATATTCCGCTTGCGGAGTGTAGCCAACAAATGCCGGTACCGCTGTGGCAACTTCAACAACCGAATTCGGAAAAGCATTTTGCTCATTGATGTAAACACCCGGGGTTTTATACTTTGCTGCCATGATTAGAATTTGTTGAAATTGGATATTGAAAAACTTGAAAAAATCGCATGTAATTTGGTTCTAACTAAAACTCAGGACTCTAAAGAAAATAAGCTGATAGCTATGAACAGCTTGCCAATTCTAAAATAGGGCTTATTTGTCAATAAATCAGGAAAGTGATAAAAGCCCAAATGAACAATCCCTTCCTTATCAACTCATTTGAAAATTTTGTTAACACTTGTAAAAATCTGTAAATCAGCTTTCCATAAATTCTATTTTTTAGTTAACTTTTAGTTCGAACAAATCAACACATCCCATGAAGAAACTATTTTTACTCGGATTCCTACCCGCATTTTTCTTTGCTACGCATGTAAATGCCCAATCAAAAACGGAAATTATATCTGTGGATGGAAAACAAATGCGGGCTAAAACTTCAGGTTTAGCGGAGAGGAAAGCTTATCAACCCATCGTGATTCTGGAAGCCGGGACTGGGCAAAGTTTGGAGTCTTGGAATGCTGCATTTGATCAAATCGCTGAGTTTTCTCCTGTACTTTCCTATGATAGAGTAGGTCTTGGAAAGTCTTCCAATTCGGATCAAAAACCAAGTATAGAGTCTCAAGTAAAGGCATTGGAAGGACTTCTAAAAGAAATGAAAATCCACCCGCCTTACATTTTAGCAGGAAACAACTGGGGGAATCTACTCATCCGGCAGTTTGCAGAAAATCATCCAACCGAGGTAGAAGGAATGATCTACATTGATCCTGTAATAGACACAGAAAATGCGACTCAGCTAAGTAAATACCTAAGCGAGAAGGGTTTGGATGGAGAAAAAATAGGGGCAGAATACATGGGTTTCCTAGCCAAAACAATGACCAATAGTTCTGTTGGCAACAACTTAGAATCACAACTATTTTTCGGTATTCTACAGGAAGATGAGCTTATCTGGTCGTCTCAATCAGTTCCAGAAATGCCTTCATTAGTTATTTTAGGGAGAGGGACTTATGTATTTCCGATGATGAATGAGTTGTCTATGAATTCGCAGGAATTCCACAAATTGTTAGTGGCAAGCAAGCTGGATTTCTTTGATGAATATGCACTAATTCGCCCGGAATATTCCGTGCTTCTTTCATCAGGAACCATGAACAGGCTACCTGCAGCAGAGCCGACTCAGATTGCACAGTCGGTTCGCCAAGTACTCTATGCCGACCCAAATAAGAAAATCATCAGTGCTGCACAAAGACTGTCCCCTGAGGAATTTGAAACGTTTATTTCTGATATAGGAACCTATATTCCCGCATCCTTATTAACCGAGGAAGATTTTAACATGCTTGGGTATAGCCTAATGCGCTTTGATAAGTACAAGCATGCCTTGGCCTTATTCCAATACAACCTTGAAAACCACCCGGATTCTCCAAATGTCTATGACTCTATGGGAGAAGGACTTATGGCACTTGGTAGAGTGGAAGAAGCTGTTCCATTGTTCAAAAAAGCTGTAGAGATGGGTGCAAAACCACAACACCGTGATTTTGAACTCTTCAAAAAAAATCTACTACACGGAGAGGAAATGCTGGCAGGTATGGACAAATAGAAACTGGACTTGAAAGGGATGAAAAAGATCGGAACCAGAGCCATGATAATGGCTAGGCCAGCAAATCAACTAGCTACAAAAACCAAAGCCATCTCATAATTGCCTTTCTCACCGCTGGCGAAAATCATCTCTTTATCAGACAGTTCTACCAATTGCAAACTGAAAAATTTGTTTTTGATAACTCCATTGACTGATGAAGCCTTAGCGATAGAAATAAAAACAAACCCATCTTCCTCATAAAATTCATAGGAAGCCGTGGTTATTTCATCTTCCGCTGCCACATTATCACAGCCCACTTCACCTGGAGTCACATTTATCTGCTTCGAATCTTTTTGAAACACGAAAAAATCATCAACAAAACAGGCATTTCTATCACTTAACCGCTTCTGGTTATAGTTATCATAAAAAGCCTGCAATTCCCATTGCTTGAAATCATCTCCATAAAGTTTGACTAAATCATCAGCCGTATATTTTTCCTGAAATAAAGGCTCCTCATCGGTAGTACAGGCAAAAAGAGTAAGAAGTATGAAACTTGCGAAAAATATAGATTTGAGAATCCTCATCGTAAAATAGATTAATAGTAGTTGACGGAAAAACCTCTTAGCAAATCCCAAACCAATCTTAGAACCATTCAACTATAAACTCCTATTTTTTTAAACTAAAAGTACAACCACCTGAATCAGTGAAACAAAAAAACGAAGCATTTTCACACTTCGTTTTCCTTCCCTCAAAACTCCACCCGGTAACTCAAAATAGGAATTAGCGGAGCCTGATACGAAGTTTCGATTTTATTTGTCATCGGCTCAAAATATGCACCATACACATTTTGACGGTTAGTTGCATTTTGTATATCCAGCGCCCAAGTTCTGGTGGACTTGGGTTTGTTTTTCGTCATACTTAAGCGAAGATCGGTTCGGAAGTAATTGGGGTTTTTCTCCGAATAAATCTGATCTTCAAGATAGACGCCTTCCCCTTTTTCAATAGAGGCTTCCAAATCTATCGGTGTATCCCGCAATCCTCCTCTATAAATCACCCGGAGATTTACTCCAAACACTCGATTTCTCTTCAGTTCATACTCCTTCCCAGCGGTCAGAGTCAGGTTAAAATTGCCGTTGTAAGCGGTGTTTCTCCAGACGTTTTCGTTCGTTTTGTAAAGTGAATTATACAGAGAACCGGAGAGCAGGAAATAAAGCCCCTTGTTGGTAAACTGCTCCAAAGTCAGTTCCACTCCATAATTTTTCCCAAACCCTTCATTCACCAATGGATCCGTGGTGAAAGTCCATTGTTGGTTAATGATAGAATACGTCTCATCTGTGCCGCTTTTGATAGGAATATTAAATAAATGCTGGTAATACGTTTCCACTTTCATCCGTAAATAGGGTGTCAGCGAGCGATCATAGCCCAACACAAAATGATGCGATTTACTCAAACCAAGCTCTTCATTTGGAAGAGTGATCTGTCCATTTACAGTTTGCTCCGCAAAGTAGGTCCCGAGCGGCTGCACTTGGGAATGCAAGCCATACCCGAAACTAACCCGCTGCTTTTCGTCCAACGCATACGAAGCACTAATTCTTGGCTCAATTGAGTTGGAGTTATTCATCAAAAGTTGTAGATAGTGCAACCCCAGATTGAAAGTCAACCGCTCATTTGCACGGTAATTCAATTGGGAAAAGGCCTGGATGCTCTGTGTATTTCCTTTAGAATTGATGTTAGTTGCTAGATTTTGTGACTCCTCATCAAAGTCATCTTCACGGAGATTGTAGTAAAGCTGATTTATATAAAACCCGCTTCTTAAACTTGCTTTAGCAGAAAACTTGGTATTCAAAACGGAGCTTAGCGTGACTTTCGAATTGCTGTAGTTTTCATAGAAGCGATCTTGTTCCCGAAGCTCATCATTTAATCGAAACTCCGTTGTACCCAAAGAATGCCCAGAGGCCAGCACCGTAGTCTGCAGGAAATTTGCTTCGTTCAAACTATAGGAATGCTTGACTCCAACTGCCCCAGTATTGGAGAAAAAAGTCCCGCCATAACGATCTCCTTCAGATTCCCATTCCAGCGAATCCGTCAGTGCATTTCCATCCTGATCACTTAATCCTCCAAATCCAAAGACTGTAATCGTACTTTTCGGACCCGTTGGAAGAAAAACATTGAAAGACAAATCCTGGAAATTGGTCACAAAATCGCCCAGAGGAAGTCCGATTTTCGAAAGCAGAGAAAGTGTAGAATACCGATAGTTTATCAGATAAGAACCCTTGTAGCCTTTGGCAATTGGTCCTTCTGCTGCCACATCCAGACCCAAAAATCCCGCTTGAAGCGTAAATTCCTGATTTTCATTGTTCCCTTTTCGCAGGTTCAAATCAAATACTCCCGAAAGTGCATTGCCATATTCCGCAGGAAAAGCGCCCGTTATGAAATCAGAATTTGCCAACAATTGGGAACTGAGAATGGAAACTCCTCCACCTGAAGTACCAGGATTCACAAAATGGTTGGGATTGGGGATGTCTATTCCTTCCATACGCCAAAGCAAACCGTTTGGACTATTTCCCCGAATGGAAATGTTGTTGTTGCCATCATCAGTTCCTGTCACACCAGAAAAGGAAATCGCCATTCGGCCAGGATCATTCACTGCAGCGGCAAACTTCCTGGTTTCCTCCACAGAGAACGTCCGTCCACTCACCTGCACCATTTCATTGATCGTCCGATCCTTATCGCTAGCCGTCACGACGAATTCATCGATTTGCGTTAGATCTTCTTCCAAAGGGACAGTGAGAACCACTTCTTTACCAGAGTTAAGTTTGATAGTGGGAAGGATCATTTCCTCAAACCCAACGAAGCTCACTTTGAGCGCATAGATACCTACAGGCAAATTTTGGATTTTGAAATCTCCTGCCTCATCGGTTGTAGTACCGATGAGAGGATGTGAATCCAAAATCATCACCGTTGCTCCAGGCATTGGTGCTTTTGTGATTTGATCGATCACCGTACCTCGGATTGTCTGTGTGAGTTGCTGTGCTTGAAGGGGATTGATTGCCATGAAAAACAGTACCCCAAGAATCTTAGTAAAGGAATTCATACTAATTGCTTTAGTTTGATTCTATGACAGGAGATTTGGGATTTACCCTTAGTGAGGTCAGGTATTTCTCGAAATGGATCTGTTTCTCTCGCGGCGGCGCAGCGACGCGGCATTCTTTTTTTATCTCCCGCCAAGACTCTAAGGCGCAATTGTTAATTTGATTTCATTTACAGTCCCTCATTACAAAAAGCGTGGTACTACTGTCTATACGGGTCAATCGGGAAGCGAAAAAGCAAACTGTAGTTGTTGAATAGAAAAATTTGATCTGGTAATTTCTAAGGGAATTGTCCTGTAATGACAACCTGTAGATAGCCACGGATGAAGCTTTCGAAATCCTGACTTACAAGGATTTACACATCTGGATTTTTGACACTTATGGGGATATAAACTTAAACTAGGATAAAAAAAAACGAAGCCCTGTTGGACTTCGGTTTATCTTTTAGAGTTCTCTTAATTTACTTTTTGGCGTCCTTTTTCAATTCGAAAGGCATTTCATTTCCCTCCATTGTAAAGGTGAGTTTCATGGTATCTCCATCAACTTTGCCTTTAATAGGTAAATCACCGCCCATTACATCAATTGTGAAAGAAATTTCATCGCCCTTGATCACTCCATTCGCAATCTTTATAGTGGAGCCATCTGGGCCAACAGTAGTGCCTCCAACTGTCTCTCCATCTTGGGTAAAGTTATAGACCACTTCAAATTGATCCATAATAGTACCAGTCCAGCGTCCGGTAACGTCCGTAGCAGCAGTTACGAAAGAGACCATAAAAAGTGCAATCAGCATTAGTGTTTTCATCAGTTCTTTAGGTTTTAGGTTGTAAGTAATTGTTAAATGATAATAACAAGTTAGGTTAATTAAATAAATACACAATTTTTATAACACATATTCTCAATAACCAATAGATAATATTGAAAAAACGGCCAGTCACTTAATTAAAGGGTGAGAAAATATGAGCATAATTATCAAGCATTAAAAGCATCTTACTGAATGACACTAATTTCCATTTTATAAATCTCTACTTTTGCGCCCTTGTATTGAACAACCATGGAAAAGGAATCAGAATCTGTAAAACCAGTGAAAATCACCGCTGAACAAATCGCTCAAGCCATCGCAGTGCTGGAAGGATTAAATGCGGATACGGACCAGATTTTTGATATCCCTAAAGAAAGCCGACTTGCGCTCTTGATGGCTGCAGGGCAATTTTCAAGACCAAGTAAGGAAGAACTTGCCGAGCGCAAAAAAGGCGCTAAGAAGATCCACAGAAAGAAAGTTGCCGACAAAGACAAATCTGCCAGAAAAACGACAGGCATCCGTTCTGCTCGGGAAGCTTCAATTTTCATCGCACCAACTATGTTGTCTCTGACCGGAAAAGAAGCCGAGGAAGCTATTATTCTCGAATCCCCTCGCGAGTGTTACGTCTGCAAGGAATCCTTTAACAGATTGCATCATTTCTACGACACCATGTGTACAGGATGCGGGGATTTCAATTATGCCAAGCGCTTTCAGACTGCAGATCTGCAAGGTCAAGTTGCGTTGGTGACGGGCTCTCGATTGAAAATCGGTTACCATATTACTTTAATGATGCTCCGGGCTGGAGCCACGGTTATTGCCACGACTCGATTCCCGGTGGATTCAGCTTTACGATTTGCCAAGGAACCTGATTTTAAAGAATGGGGGAACAGACTTCATATTCATGGCTTGGACTTGAGACATATCCCAAGTGTGGAGATTTTTTGCAATTACATAGAGCAGAAATACGATCGTTTGGATGTCTTGATCAACAATGCCGCTCAGACAGTTCGCCGACCAGCAGGATTTTATCAGCATTTGATGGAAAATGAGACCTTGGAATGGAATGACCTCTCTTCAGCTTCGCAAAAGTTACTTTCCGATCATCATGAGTGCTTGCAGGAAATCCGAATTCTCAGTCAGGAATTTGCCGAGGGCGAAAACAAAAATCTGCCTGTTTCCTGGCATGGAAAACAACTCGGGATTGGACTTACTTCTTCCGCTCAGCTGACGCAAATACCTTATAGCATCGATGATTCTTTGAGTTCTGAGGAGATTTTCCCTATTGGAAAACTGGACGCTGATCTTCAGCAAGTGGATTTGAGAAAAACGAATAGCTGGAGATTGAAGCTGGGAGAAATCCACACCAACGAAATGCTTGAAGTTCAGCTCGTAAATTCTGTTGCTCCATTTGTGCTATGCAATCGCCTCGTAAATATCATGAAGAAGGATTATACGGGTAAAAAACATATCATCAATGTGTCAGCTATGGAAGGCAAATTCCATCAGTTTCACAAGGAAGCTCGGCATCCACATACCAACATGGCGAAGGCTGCATTGAACATGATGACATTAACTTCGGCAGCTGAGCTACCTAAATTTGGGATTTACACCAATGCAGTAGATACAGGTTGGGTGACGGATGAGGATCCTGCTGAACTGGCCAAGAGAAAGCAGGATTTGCATGACTTCCAACCTCCATTAGATATTGTGGATGGAGCTGCCCGGGTGATGGATCCTTTATTCGATGGAATCAATACAAGCAAACATTGGAATGGAAAATTCCTGAAGGATTATAAACCGACTAGCTGGTAAATTTCTCGCGGCGGCGCAACGGCGCGGCGATTAATTGCTATGTGTCACACTGAGCGAAGTCGAAGTGGCTCCCGCAAAGGCGCAAAGGCGCGACTTAAGAAACCTTTGCCGTGATTCTTCACTTCGATGTGTAATCAAATCAATATCGAAACTTAGGATTTCGTCATTGGTAGAAGGAGGTACGACGAAGCAATCTTTATTAGTCCAGCTTCCGGAGAAGCAGGTCAACGTCTATGGAATACTTAATCTATTTGTCTAACCAATTCTTTGATAATTGCAGCCATTACCGGTTCAGCTTTAGCGGCAGCGGCAAGAACATCCACGATTGTCACCGGCTGGATTTTGCCCTCTACTCCCAAATCTGTAATTGCAGAAATCCCAAACACCTCAATTCCCATCTGCCGCGCTACGATCACTTCCGGTACGGTACTCATTCCTACAGCGTCCGCACCTAAGCCATGAAGGTATTTGTATTCTGCGGGCGTTTCTAGGTTTGGCCCTTGCACTCCTACATACACTCCTGTATGAACCCTGAAGTTATTTGCCTTAGCAAAACCTAAACCCTTGGAGAGTAAATCTGCTGAATAGGCATCACTCATGTCCGGGAATCTGGGACCAAATTCTTCGAAATGCTTTCCACGAAGTGGGCTCTCTGGAAACAAATCGATCTGATCACGGATAATCATCACATCGCCTACTTCCTGGGCCGGATTCAATCCTCCCGAAGCATTTGAAACCAAAAGTGTTCTAATTCCAAGTTTGTGCATAACCCGAATTGGAAATGTCACTTCCTGCATAGAATAGCCTTCGTAGTAGTGAAAGCGGCCTTTCATCGCCATCACTTTTTTCCCGGAAAGCTCCCCAAAAATCAATTTGCCAGAATGACTCTCTACTGTAGAAAGCGGGAAATTTGGGATATCAGCGTAGTCAATTTCTTTTTCTACATTGATCTGATCTCCCAAATGTCCAAGGCCTGTTCCAAGTATAATCGCAATTGATATTTCCCCAGAATATTGGGATTGTATAAAAGAAGTTGCTTCAGAGATTTGATTTGGGTAGTCCATAAGGTGTAATTTGTCAGTCCTAAAGATATAAATTACAGCTAAGCTTCGAACAAATACACCCGTAAGAATGTCTTCCCTTCAGAAATATACATGCAATGATCAAGATAATCGTAGGAACCAACCGTAAGAACTCTGTCTCCAAAACCATCGCTGAACTCTATCAAAGTATCCTAACAGAGAAAGGTGAGCAATCAGAAATCATGGAATTAGAGGATCTGCCCAGTGATTTTATTGAGAATGCTTTGTATGAAAATAACGGGAAACATGATTTGTATAACGAGTTCCACGATCAATTAGTAGATGGGAAAAAGTTTGTGTTCATCGTACCTGAGTACAACGGTTCATTCCCGGGAATCCTAAAAACCTTCATCGACGGGATGACCTATCCTAATACATTCAGGAATAAAAAGTGTGCTTTGGTGGGTATTTCATCTGGAATAGGCGGGGGTGGCATCGCAATGAGCCACCTTACCGACATCTTCCATTATCTGGGTATGCATGTCCTTGCTCTTAAGCCAAAACTGGCTAAAATAGAGCAAAATATGTCAGATAACCTGCTCACCAACAGGCTGTACATGGACTTGCTGCAAACCCAGGCAGACATGCTGCTTGAGTTTTAGGACTTAGTCCACATTATCATGCAGGAATCTATTATTACCTAGAATCTCATTGTCATCGCTCAAGTTGTACTTACTGATGCTTGGCTCAGAGCTATGCTGAGGTTCGTTCAATACTACGTTTTTACGCTGATAAGCCGGCACCTCCATTTTCTCCTTCAATTCTTCCGGAGTTGGATTGTAAGCACGGCTTCCTTTTAGCTTTTCGAAACGCTCATGAGCTCTTTGAATCGCCTTCTGCTTCATTTGCTCATAGTAATCATTTGCAAAGGCAGGAGTAGCTGGCTCTTCTTTTT
Source organism: Algoriphagus locisalis (assembly GCF_900116615.1). Taxonomy (GTDB): domain Bacteria; phylum Bacteroidota; class Bacteroidia; order Cytophagales; family Cyclobacteriaceae; genus Algoriphagus; species Algoriphagus locisalis. The sequence goes on along the minus strand of NZ_FPBF01000005.1, from coordinate 291,437 downwards.
TAGGCGCTTCAGGAGTATTTTTTTCTTCCTCATCTTCGAAAAGATCATGGACGATTTTCTCCTGAGCAGGCTTAGGAGCTTCAGCTTTTACTTCATCCTTCTTCATAAAAGAAAATAAGCTTTCTTTCTTTGGAGCAGGCTTAGGAGCTTCGATTGGTTCTTCTTTCTTAGGGGTTTCAGCCACTGGCTTCTCTTCTGGAGCTGGAGTTGGAGCAGGAGCAGGAGTTTTAGGCATAGAGAATACAAAAGTGGATCCGTTAGCAACTGGCTCTTCTTTCACTTTCTCAGATTTACCAGAGTCCAAATTGATTACTGTTTTCTCTTCTTCTACTTCCTGAACTGGAGTGCTTGGTGCTGGAGCTGGAACTGGAGAAGGTGCAGCTATAGCTTTAGCTGTTTCCTCTCTCTTAGTACCTGCAAGTCTATCCATTTGGAAACCTGTAGCAATTACAGTTACTCGGATAGCTTTGCCTAATTCAGGATCGATACCCTGACCGAAGATCACTTCTGCATTGTCACCAGCTTTCTCCTGGATGTACTCAGTGATTTCACTCAATTCGTCCATAGACAATTCTTCGTCTTCGCCAGACATGATAGAAAGCAAGATTTTCTCTGCTCCTTTGATATCTACATTGTTTAGCAACGGAGAAGAGATAGCAGCACCTGCAGCGCGGATTGCACGTCCTTCGCCTTCCTCAGTGGAAGAGCCCATCACGGCAGCACCAGCATCTTTCATTACTGTCTTCACATCTTCAAAATCCACGTTTACATCCTGATGAACAGTGATGATCTCAGCGATAGATCTTGCAGCAGTAGATAGAATATCGTCCGCCTTGCTGAAAGCAGTTCTGATGGCAAGGTTGCCATAGATCTCTCTCAATTTGTCATTCAAAATAACCAAAACTGTATCGCAATTCTCGCGAAGAGCTTCAATTCCAGCCTGAGCCACATTCATTTTCTTCTTTCCTTCGAACATGAATGGAGCGGTAACAATACCCACAGTTAGGATATTAAGCTCTTTTGCAATTCTAGCTACCACAGGAGCTGCACCAGTACCGGTACCTCCACCCATTCCAGCTGTGATAAATACCATTTTGGTGTTATCAGCCAATAGCTCACGGATCTCATCCTCTGATTCTATCGCTGCATTTTTTCCTTGCTCTGGATTTGCACCGGCACCAAGACCTTCGGTCAAATTAGCGCCAAGCTGTAATCTCAATGGAACCGGGCTAGACTTAAGCGCCTGAGCATCGGTATTGACTACCACAAACTCAACGTCTTTAATCCCTAGACCAAACATGTGGTTTACGGCATTGGAACCGCCTCCACCAACGCCAATTACCTTTATAATTGACTTCGGGTTTTTGTGTAAATCAAATCTGTAATCTTTCATGTTATCTGACATATTTATATTTATTGGTGAATTTTCTATGGTTGTATTAGTGGTGTTTTAAAAAGGGAAATTGGCAGCAGAGCCATCAATCTCCCCCAATCATAAGCCCTAGTAATTAATATCGTCTCCGATGTCATCGCTGAGAATTCCTTTCAGTCTTCCGGCGATTTTATCGAAAATATCTTTTGGACTGATGTCCATTGGTTTTTGTCTTTTAATGGCTTTTCCGTTAGCAGTTCTTTTAGCATAGCCTTGATCTCTGTCGTCAAGTGCTTTGAATCCAGCAAGTACAAGACCTACTGAAGTCGCGTACATCGGGCTCTTCACTTCCTCGATCACCGACTTACCCAAGTGCTCATTTGGATAGCCAATCCTGGTATCCAGACCTGTCATGTATTCGAAGAGCTGAGAGATGAACTGCAATTGAGAACCACCTCCTGTGAGGACGATTCCCCCAGCCAGCTTTTTGTAATGCCCACTTTGCATAATCTCATTCTGCACGATCTCGATGATTTCTTCCATTCTAGCCTGAATGATAGAAGCTAAGTTTCTGATAGAAATCTCTTTTGGAGCTCTATTTCTCAAGCCTGGAATCGATACGATCTCATTTGGATTTGCCTCTTCTGTGATGGCTTTTCCAAATTTTGTTTTCAGCAATTCCGCTTGATTCTGCATCACCATGCAGCCTTCTTTGATGTCCTTAGTGATAATATTTCCACCCAAAGGAATCACGGCAGTATGACGAATAATATTCTCGTAGAAAATGGCGATGTCTGTGGTTCCGCCTCCTATATCTACCAGGCAAACGCCTGCTTCCTTCTCGTCATCGCTCAAAACAGAAAGTGAACTTGCCAATGGCTCAAGAATTAGTTGCTTGGAAACTAAATCTGCACGGCGCACACATCTGTTTATATTGTTGATAGCAGTGGTCTGGGCGGTGATGATATGGAAATCAGCTTCCAGACGTGTACCTGACATCCCTACAGGATCTTTGATACCACCTTCGTAATCCACGGTGTAATCCTGGGGCATTACATGGATGATTGTATTTCCCGGAGGAATAAGTATGTTTTCCATTTCGCTGGAAAGTCTCCTTACGTCTTCTACCGTGATCTCATCATCGGTAGGATGACGCATGATGCTGCCGCTTTGTATTTTGCTCTGGATATGCTGCCCGGCAATTCCCACGATGACATCAGCGATGTCCACATTGGCCATTTCCGAGGCTTCTTCCACTGCTTTTTCTATAGCATGGACAGTCTTGTCTATGTTGGTCACCACGCCGCGATCAACTCCGTCAGAAACGGCTTTGCCCATGCCTAGCACCTCGAGTTTGCCATACTCATTTTTGCGTCCCACAATGACACAGATCTTGGTTGTCCCAATATCCAGTCCTACTATTAGTTCTTTGTTTTCCATATCCAAGCTATTATTCACAGACGATTTGATCCTTAAACTTTACACTTACCCGATCGTAAGTATTCCAGCCCTTGCGAGGCAATATTTCCTTATAAAAGACCGATATCCGGTCAAACTTATTCTCTATATCATGTGCGTCACCGAACTCAATTACCTGTCTTCCCACCTGTTGGAAAAGACGGATATTATCCTTGGAATTCACTTCCAATTCGGTGATCTGTGCATTCCAAAATTCATCCTCAGTGATGAATGTGATCAAGTCCATCAATTCAGGCATATCCGCTTTGATATCACCTTTATCCATTAGCATTTCAGCATAGTCGCCTTCCAAAATCAGCACACGGCTCGTGTATGAAGTGGAAGTAGGAATCACCTTGCCTTCGGTTGTTATATAGCCGTCAGCTGCCATTGGCTGCGCAATTCTCGCAATCGGCTGATGCTGGCTGATCTTCAAATTCAAAATCCCTTTCTGTCCCAGCATAGCTTCCACCGACTTTACAAATGGATGCCCTAAAAGCCTAGCTTCAATTGCTTTCATTGGCACTTGCTCAAGCATCAATCCTGCTTTCAATTCAGGAAATGCTTCGGCTAGGATTTTTGAGATCTCGGCATCCTCCACGAAATACACTCCACTTACTCCTTCTATATCGATTTCAGTACCTTGGAAAGTCTTGTACATCGTCTGCTTTTCCACAAATCCGATGAATCCAACCAGTACTAGACTGAGCACCACAAAAGCCGCTATTTTCTTTAGATTAGCTTTTTTCATAGCGCATATCGGTTAAGTCCCTCTTTCATCCAAGTAGCAATCACAGGTACTAATCGGTCAATATCTCCAGCTCCAAGAGTCACCAAAACTTCCGGTGATGCCTTGTCCAAATGACTCATCAAATCCTCTTTGGATACCAATTCCTTATGATCCGTATTGATCCCATCCAGCAACATCGCTGAAGTCACTCCTTCGATTGGCAACTCCCTTGCTGGGTAGATATCCAACAAAATCACCGAATCCGCCAAGGATAAACTCTCTGAAAAGCCTTCGGCAAAATCACGCGTGCGCGAAAACAAATGCGGTTGGAAAATCACCGTTAATTTCTTCGTCGGGAACATAGCCCGAACTGAACTTAAACAGGCTCGGATCTCTTCAGGATGATGCGCATAATCATCTATGTAAACATGGTTCCCCTCATTCACATGAATTTCAAACCTTCTCTTCACTCCCTTGAAAGAGCTCAATCCTAAGCGGATTTGCTCTTCTGAGATATTGTGATCCAGAGCTATGGCGATTGCCGCCAAGGCATTTTCCACGTTATGAAACCCAGGAATGAATAACTCCAAGCCTTTAATCTCATTTTTGCCATCCAAATAATCAAAGACAAATGAACCAGGTCGCGCCTGAATATTCTCAGCACTGATTCCGGAAGATCTCAACCCGTACTCACGTGTAGCGATCTTTGGAAGCTTGCCCTCTCCAAGTCTTTGTGCAGCATGCTGCTGTATGTATAATCTTCCTTTTTTATCTGCCAGATGAACAAATTCCAAGAAACCATCCAAGATGTGCTGTTCGTCACCATAGACATCCAAATGGTCAGGATCTGCACTTGTCAGCACTACCTCATTTGGGTGGAGTCTTAAGAATGAGCGGTCAAACTCATCTGCCTCCACTACTACTAAGGTTGGCTCTTTAGACTTTTTACCTCCCAGAATCAGGTTGCTTTGATAATTCTGTGTTATTCCACCCAAGAATGCCACAATTGGCTTTCCTGCTGACTTCAGCATATGGGCTATCATGGAGGACGTAGTCGTCTTACCATGTGTACCAGCAACGGCGATTGTATAATAAGTGCTTGTCAGTATGCCTAGCACTTCTGATCTTTTCTTCAGTTGATAGCCATTGTCTCTGAAGAAATTCAGTTGTGCAGAATCCTTCGGCATAGCCGGAGTCCAAATGATCAGGGCCTTTTCAGAATGGTCTTTGATCTGAGCAGGAATGCTTTCCAACTTGTCCTCAAAAGAAATCTGCATTCCCTCCGCGATCAATTCCTCTGTAAGTGGCGAAGGAGTACGGTCATATCCAGATACAGCATATCCTTCATGACGGAACCATCGGGCCAAGGCACTCATGCCTATGCCGCCAATTCCGAGCAAATGGACGCTATTTATACCTTCGAAACTCATACAATCAATTGTTCTACTTCTTCCACTATGGCGTTTGCCGCATTCGGCTTAGCCAGATTCTTTATGTTTTTTCCTAATAAGGAAGCCAGCGAGCTATCCTTCATTAGCTTAGTTACTTCTTGTTCCAAAGCGCCTACAGCCTCTGAATCTTTCAAAAGCAATGCTGCGTCATGACTTACATAAGCCATTGCATTTTTGGTCTGATGATCTTCAGCCACATTCGGAGATGGAATAAAAATCACAGGTTTACCCACAAGAGAAAGTTCTGAAACCGACAATGCTCCGGCTCTAGAAACAATCACATCTGCCGCCGCATATGCCAAATCCATTTCGCGGATAAACTCATTCAGATAAATAGATTTCAGACCTGAGTCTGACAGCTTGGATTTCATCTCTTGGAAATAAAATTTACCACACTGCCAAAGCACCTGGTAACCTTCCTCCTCAAGTATCTGCATATCCTTTAGCACAGCATGGTTTAGTGTTCTTGCTCCTAGTGAGCCACCCAAAACCAAAAGAGTTTTCTTAGCGGGATCTAACCCGAAATGGGTAAATGCATTTTCTCTTTTTCCAGACAAATCCAGAATGTCCTTGCGAACAGGATTTCCTGTGTAAGCGATTCTATCCGTAGGGAAAAAGCGATCCATATCAGGATAGGCAACACAGATCTTTTTGGCTTTTTTAGCCAGAATTTTATTTGTCAAACCTGCGTAGGAGTTTTGTTCCTGTACCAGCGTAGGAATTCCTTTTCTTTGCGCAGCATAAAGCACCGGACCACTTGCGTAGCCACCTACTCCTACCACTGCATCAGGCTTAAAGTCCTTGATGATTTGGGAAGCTTGAGTCAGGCTTTTCAAAAGCTTAAAAGGGAATTTCAGGTTTTCCAGAGACAAGCTTCTTTGCAAGCCAGCCACTGGAAGTCCTTTGATTTTGTACCCAGCTTCAGGTACTTTCTGCATTTCCATTTTGCCCAAAGCACCCACAAATAAGATCTCGCTGGCAGGATGTTTTTCCTTCCAGGCATTAGCAATAGCGATAGCCGGATAGATATGCCCCCCGGTTCCTCCACCACTGATCAAAATGCGATATGTACGTTGTGCGTTAATAATTATGCGGTTTTAAGTCTTGTTCTATTTCCAATAGTGGAGCTACTTGCCTGCGATTCATCCTGATGATCACCACGACTTACTGAGAGAATAATTCCCAGAGAAATCCCTGTAAACACGAGAGATGTTCCTCCCATACTCAAAAGCGGAAGTGGCAAACCCGTGATTGGCCCTAAGCCAACGGCTACGGCCATATTCACTAATGCCTGAATAACCAATGCGAAACTCAATCCCGCAGATAGTAATCCACCAAATGCTTTATTTGAATTTGCCACGATTCGCATACCTCTATAAAGAAGCGCGAGGTACAGGAAGAGCACGGAGAATCCCCCTATCAATCCATATTCCTCTATGATGATGGCGTAGATAAAATCTGAATACGGATGCGGAAGCGAATTTCTTTGCTCAGAATTCCCTGGACCTTTTCCGCCAATTCCTCCAGTTGCGATTGCGATATAAGATTGCTCAGCTTGGAATGGAACCTCCTCTTCATTGAAGAATGCGGTAACTCTGGAAACTAAAGTAGATCCACGCTGACCGGTAAATCCTGCAACTGTCAATCCCAGAAGCCCGACAAACAAAACAATCGTCAGATACTTAAGAGGAACACGACCGATGAACATAATCAGCAGGCATGTAATCAACAACAAAATCGCTGTAGAGAAATTGGCCATGGCGATAAGTCCGCAAATCAGACCTACTGCGATAATAATCGGAACGAAAGTGCTTTTAAAGTCCTTAATGTTCTTTTGTCTTTTGGCAAGCATCAACGCTATAGCAGCTATCAGTGAAAGCTTAGCCAAATCGGATGGCTGGAAAGCTTGGTTGATCACAGGAATTGTAATCCAGCGATTAGCTTCATTGATGTTGGAGCCGAACATATAGGTCACCAAAAGCAATGGAATGGAAATAACCACACCCAGCTTCGCATACATCGCATACCTTTTATAAGGTATTTTATGCGCAAACCACATCACTACCAACGACACAAAAATCAACATGGAATGTCTGATCAAGTAGATCTCAGTATTTCCACCCGCATATTTGTACGCCAAAGAACCCGTAGCGGAATACACTACCAGAATACTGAAAAGTGACAATAGAATGACAATACCCCAAATGATTGGGTCGCCTTTGAAATTTCTATCTATCCATGCTTTAAACTCACTCATGCGATGGCTTTCGGTTTAAGGTTCTCTACTGCGGCACGGAATTGAATTCCGCGATCTTCATAATTTTTGAACAAGTCGAAGCTTGCACAAGCTGGCGATAGCAAAACTATATCTCCAGATTCCCCAAGTTCATTTCCCCAAGAAACCGCCTCCTTTATATCTTGTGTCTCTCGAATGTCTGCTATAGACGACCCAAAAGCTGATTTTAATTTCTCATTGTCTTTGCCCAAGCAAATCAGGCTTTTCACCTTTTCTGTCAATGGAGATAGAACCGTATAGTCATTTCCCTTGTCCACGCCTCCGGCAATCCAGATCAATGGGTTGTCGTAGCTCGCCAGCGCATAAGCCGTAGCTTCCACATTGGTGCCTTTACTATCGTTGATAAACTTCACTCCATCTACTTCTTTGATCAACTCCATTCGGTGAGGCGCATTTTTGAACGTCTGGAATCCCAGCATAAAATCCACATCCTTTACACCCGCGATCAAAGCTGCAGAACCAGCGCAAAGGGCATTCAAAAGATTGTGCTTCCCTTTGAGAGAAAGTGAATCCACTGGCACAACTACCGATTGCTCTGCTACCGCAAAAGTCAAATTCTCTCCATCTGTCCAGGCTCCCTCTTTTTGAAGTTCCAAAGCAGAAACCCAAAGGGTAGAAGCTTTTACTTCATTGCTTTTCAAACCTTCTAAAGTCAAAGCATCTTCTGCAAAAAGAATAGCCTGATTGGCAGAAGTCATATTTTTAAAGATTCCAAACTTGGAATCTATGTAATTCTCGATTTTATACTCGTAGCGATCCAAATGATCTGGCGTGATGTTGCAAAGAATCGCAACTGAGGGTTTGAAGTTGACAAATCCATCTATTTGGAAACTGCTGCACTCGATCACCCACCATTCATGTTCTTTTTCGAGTAACTGCGCAGCCCAGCTTTTGCCTACATTTCCAGCCAAACCCACGTCCAAACCCGCTTCTTTCATTAAGTGATAAGTCAGCAATGTGGTAGTAGTTTTACCATTGGTTCCAGTGATCGCAATCACTTTTCCGGTGCTGTAGCCAAATGCAAATTCTAACTCATCGATAATCGGAATGCCTGCCAACGATGCCTTTGCAGCCATTTCCGCCTTTGGAGAAATGCCAGGACTTTTGATGATCAGATCTGCACTGAGGATTTTCTCCTCCGAATGCTTTCCTTCTTCAAAAGCAATTCCCAACCGCTCCATTTCAGCTTTTCGCGCCAGAGAAATCTGTCCTGCATCGGAAACGAAAACGGCATAGCCCTTCTGTCTGGCAAGCATTGCTGCTCCCAATCCGCTTTCTCCCGCGCCCAGAACGACTAGTTTTTTCATTTCTATTATCTAAGTTTCAATGTTGCCAAAGTGATTACTGCCAAAAGAATACCCACAATCCAGAATCGGGTTACGATTTTGGCCTCTGGGATATTTTTCTTTTGGTAATGATGATGAAGTGGAGACATCAAGAAGATTCTTCTGCCTTCACCATATTTTTTTCGAGTGTATTTGAAGTACCCAACTTGGAGCATCACACTTGCATTTTCGATTACAAATACCCCACACATGATTGGAATCAGTAGTTCTTTGCGAAGCGTCAAAGCCAACACAGCGATCACTCCTCCGAGCATTAAGCTTCCTGTATCACCCATAAAAACTTGAGCCGGATAGGCATTGTACCACAAGAATCCCACGCAGGCGCCAATAAAGGCCGAAGCAAAAATTACCAGCTCTCCCGAATTCGGGATGTACATGATGTTGAGGTAGGATGAGAAAATCGCATTACCACTTAGGTAAGCGAAAATCGCAATAGTCAAACCAATTATTGCTGAGGTTCCTGCTGCCAATCCATCGATACCATCTGTGATATTAGCACCGTTGGAAACCGCGGTAATGATGAAAGTCACGACGAAAATGTATAGAATCGGAGTCATCGCTTCACCCATAAAGCCAAGCAAAGTCTCGTAATTCAGCTCATTGTTTTTGGTAAAAGGAATGGTGGTTTTAGCCACTTTCACATCTCTGTACGTTGGCGTTTCTACCACCCCTTCTTCTATGGAAACCGGGTTGGTAAACTCACGGATTACTACGCTTTCATTGAAATAAAGTGTGGAACCCACGATAATCCCGATGCCAATCTGACCGATGATCTTAAATCTACCGGCGAGACCTTCTTTGTTTTTCTTGAAAACCTTGATGTAATCATCTACAAAGCCAATTGCTCCCAACCAAACCGTAGTGATCAGCAAAAGAATGATGTAAATGTTATTCAGATCTGCGAAAAGCAAAGTCGGAATTAATATTGCAGCCATGATCATCAAGCCCCCCATCGTCGGCGTGCCTTTTTTCTGCTTTTCGCCTTCTAAACCTAGATCTCTTACTGTCTCTCCGATCTGCTTATTTCTGATCCAAGCAATGATTTTGTGGCCAAAAGAGATGGTGATGATCAATGAAAAAAGCGCAGCCATTCCAGCTCGGAATGAGATAAATCTAAACACCCCTGTTCCAGGGATATCAAGCACTTTGTCCAAATAATCAAAAAGTGGATATAACATCTCAGCTCTGTGTCAATTGTTGTAAAAACTCGGTTACTACTTCGGTATCATCAAAGTGATGCTTCACTCCTTTGATTTCCTGATAATCCTCATGGCCTTTACCGGCGATAAGAATGATATCTCCTTTTTGAGAAAGCATACAAGCCGTCTTAATTGCCTCTCTGCGATCCACAATGTTTAATGTTTTTCTGATTTCAGACGGACCTACCCCAGCCTGCATATCTTTTAGTATTTCTTCCGGCACTTCAAATCGAGGGTTGTCAGAAGTAAGAATTGCTTTATCGCTTTCCTGAACAGCGATTTTTGCCATGATGGGACGCTTGGTTTTGTCACGATTTCCTCCACAGCCCACTACTGTGATCAGTTGTTCGCCACCCGTTCTAGCACCGTTGATTGTTTTAAGGACATTATCCAAAGCATCTGGCGTATGCGCATAATCCACGATGGCAGTGATGCCTGCAATGGAAATTCTATCGAAACGGCCTTTGGCACCGCGGATTCCTGAAAGCTCACGAAGAACTTCGTCCTCCTCTTCGCCCAGAAGTACAGTGACTCCCAATACCGCCAGAAGATTGTAGGCATTGAATGCGCCGATCATCCTGAACCAGATCAACTTGCTGTTGATGTCTAGCTCCAGACCTTCGAGAGTATTGGATATGATTTTGGCTTTAAAATCAGCAGGAGACTTCAGTGAAAAAAACTGATGTGAAGCTTTGCAATTCTGAAGCATTACTGCTCCTCGTTTATCGTCACCATTTACTAGTGCAAAAGCGTCTTTTGGAAGTTCATCGAATAACTTTTTCTTAGCCTTGATGTACTCGTCAAACGTGCCATGATAATCCAAATGGTCATGAGAGATATTTGTAAAAACAGCTCCTGCAAGCTTTAACCCTGCTATTCTCTCTTGTACGATGGCATGAGAACTAGCTTCCATGAAGCAGTGTGTACAGCCTTCCTTTACCATTTTGCGAAGCAAAGCCTGCACGCTCACCGCGTCTGGCGTAGTATGAGTCGCGTGGATTACAGTTTCATTAATCTTATTTTCTACTGTGGAAAGTAAGCCTGTGCTGTAGCCCATCCGCATGAAAAGCTGATGCAAAAGAGTGGCTGTGGTGGTCTTTCCATTTGTACCTGTGATCGCCACTACCTTGATAGTCTCAGAAGGATTATCAAAGTAGTTGCTTGCCATTATGCCTAGTGCTCTGGCAGAGTTCACCACTTCTACATAAGTGATCCCATCCAAAAGCTGCTCTGGCAATTGCTCACAAACGATGCTCTTAGCTCCAAGTCCTATAGCTTTCTCTATGAATTCATGGCCATCTACCTGAGTACCTTTGATCGCTACGAAAGCACTACCCTCAGTCACCTGACGGCTGTCAAAGACAATATCTTTCACCCCCAACTCCATGTCTCCGGTAGTAGAGGTAAGTGATACTTTATATAATATGTCTTTTAGTACTTTCATTTATCCTAATACCAGATTAATAGTTGTGTTCGGTCTTAATTCGGTCCCAGCGGAAATAGACTGAGCTTTTACTCTGCCTTTCCCAGTGTAGTTGACTTTCATTCCTTTATTCTCAAGAATGAAAAGCGCATCTCGAAGCGGAAGTCCTGACACATCAGGTACAGTCGACTTGTCCGTATCATTGACGCTCATCTGTACACTTGCATCCTGAGCGACTGTCTTCACCCATTCCTCAGGATTAGCAGCAGATGCCTTCAATCCGAGTTCTTGGAAAATGCCTTGAAGCTCTTCCGCTTTACCTGCTTTCACATATGGCAATTGCGTTCCGTCTGCCTCAGCCCTGAATATTTCTTGCTGATTGTCTGGGTTCAATTCAATGTCAAGTGCATAGATTTTGTCTGCGATTTCTTTGAAAACCGGAGCTGAAACATCCCCTCCGTATGCAGCAAAGCCTTTTGGACTATCGATCACGACAACCATTGAATATTTTGGATTGTCAGCAGGGAAATAGCCCGCGAAACTTGTGTAGTAAATTCTAGAATACTGCCCGTTGATCAGCTTCTGAGCGGTACCTGTTTTACCTGCGATGCTATAGTCAGCATTTGCTATATTTTTCGCCGTACCGCGAACGACGACGCCTTCCAATAGCTCCTGAAGAAGCTTGATATTTTTCTCAGAAGCGATTTGCTTGCGGACAACTTCAGGCTCGTATTTTTCTTCAATGATATTTCCTTTGGAAACTGACTTCACGATGTATGGCTTCATCATTTTCCCGCCATTCGCCACTGCATTATACAATGCCAGCGTATGAAGAGGGTTTAGCTTGATTTCATATCCTATAGAAACCCAAGGAAGTGTGGTACCATACCAGTCTTTGTCTTCAGGCTTTTTGAAATAAGGTTTCCCTTCACCTATGAGCTGAAAACCTAAAGGCTCTCTCAAACCAACCTTATCTATATAAGCCATGAATTTGGAAGGGCTTGAGCCAAAATGCTCATCTACTAATTTGGAGATACCTACATTGGAAGATTTCTCAAATGCCTCACGAATTGTCAACGTGCCGTATCCACCATTTTTGGCATCACGCATCGTTTGATTGTAGAATTTGTGGGACCCGTTTCCAGTTTCCACTGTCTCATCCAAAGTGATTTTGTTTTCTTCCAAAAGCGCCAACATGGAAAGCAATTTGAATGTCGATCCTGGCTCTGTATTTCCCTGATCACCTATTGCGAAATTGTAGTTTTCACCGTAACCATTTCCGCTGGAATTGCGCTGCAAATTGGTTATTGCTTTGATCTGACCTGTTTTCACTTCCATCACGATGACCGAACCAAATTCAGCATCACGATCAGTCAGTTGACGTCTCAGGGCAGTTTCTGCCACATCCTGAATATTCACATCCAGTGTAGTGGTGACATCATAACCATTCTCAGGCTTCACATCTTCTGCATCAAAAACCGGCTTCCAGCTTCCTCCAGCCAAACGCTGAAAAAGTGCCTTTCCATCCTGTCCTTGCAGGTAATTGTTGAAGCTATACTCGATCCCAGCACCATATGCATCCTCATTCAAAAAGCCAACTGTACGGCTGGCAAGGGAATTAAACGGACGATATCTTTTCTCTACTTTCTCGAAGATCACTCCCCCCCCCATTCTTCCATCTCTAAAAATTGGCCAGGTGGACATTTCCTGCATGCCTTGATATCCGATTTGCTTTCTATTCAATACCAGGTATCTCTTGTTTTCCAACCTAGCGTCGTTGATCATTCGCTTGTAAGAAGCAGCTGATTTGTCCTTATAATAGGAAGACAGCATCTTGGCTAGGGAATCCAACCCTGACTTATAGGTGTCAGACTTTGCAATAGTCGGATCAAGAGCCACTCTATAAAAAGGTAAACTAGTAGCCAATAAGCTTCCGTCTGCCGCGTAAATGTTACCTCGGGTGGCTGGTACTTCTCTGTATTGGAAGTTGATAGTCTCCGCTTTTTCACGCCATACATCTCCATCCGCCATTTGAAGTTTGGCGATTTTGTACGGTATAGCAGCTGAACACAGCGCTATCAGGATAAACACCACCCGTACTCGGATCAATATGGATTTCTTAAAATTCAATTTTCTACCTCGATTTTTATCGGTGGTTGATTCAGTTCAAATATTCCTTGTTCAGCTACACGCTTAGCCACTTCTGACTGCATGCTGCTTAGCATGTATTCTGCTTCCAGCGTAGTCACATCAGCACGTAAGTCCTCTACTTCCTGCTGCGCTTTTTCAATCTTGCGCACCATATTCTCAGCACGGTGATTACTCCAGATATAGACCAAAGCCAATAAAGCCACAAATCCAACTGGCGGAACCAATTGGACAGGCACTCCCTCACCCAATATCCCGGTGACATCGAGCTTCTCTTCTATCCAACTAAAGATGGATTTTCGAGGACCTCCTTTTGGCTTGTTGCCTGACTTGAGTTTCTTTCTAAATGTATTATTGCTCATACCTCCGTCTTCTTCGCTATTCTGAGTTTTGCACTTCTTGCTCTTGGATTAGAAGCTATTTCTTCTGCATCTGCCACCACAGCTCCTCGGCTGATTGGCTCCAGAGGCCGAATTAGATTTCCATAAAAATCCTTTTCCACCTCACCTTGAAATCTGCCTTTGATCATCAGGTTTTTAACCAAGCGATCTTCCAGACTGTGGTAGCTCATCACCACCAATCTGCCATCTGGCTTTAGAACCTCCACCGCATCAAGCAGCATCTCTTCCAAAGCGCCCATCTCGTCATTTACTTCTATCCTCAACGCCTGAAAAACCTGAGCGTAATATTTAAAGTCTTTGCCCCTAGGAGCATATTTTTTCAAAAAGGAAGTAAAGCCTTCCGTAGTCTCAAATGGCTGTGAGTTTCTTTCCGATACGATTGCTTGTGCCAAAGTCTTTGCATTTTTCACCTCTCCATACATTCCGAGAATCTTGTGCAATTGACCTTCATCGTATGTATTCAAAACCTCTTTGGCAGAAACCTCTGCCGATTGGTTCATGCGCATGTCCAAACTCCCGCTGAATCTGGTAGAAAAGCCCCTACTTGGCTCATCGATCTGATGGGAAGAAATTCCCAGGTCTGCTAAAACCCCATCTACTTTTTTTACTCCGTGAAGCCTTAGGTATTTTTTCAAATCCCGGAAATTGGCCGCTATAAAAGTGAAGTTGTCCGATGAAGGGATATTTGCTTCTGCATCCACATCCTGATCAAATGCATACAAATGCCCTTTGTCCAGGTGCTTTAGAATCTCACGGGAATGTCCTCCTCCACCGAAAGTCACGTCCACATAGATCCCGTTGGGATCAATAGACAAGCCTTCAGTGCATTGGGCTAGCATCACTGGAATATGGTAAATAGACTCCGTCATGAGATTAAATGAGATACTTTTCCATCAGGCCTGAAACCTCCGCCGGATCTTCAATATTATTCTGACTATGGTTTTCCTGGTTCCACAATTCTATTCTCCCGCCGTTACCAACCACGATTACATCTTTTTCAAGTCCTGCATAAGTGAGATAGACTTTCGGTATCAACAAACGACCCGTGCTATCCAATTCTACGTCCACTACCGAACTGAAAAAAGCCCGCTGCAACAAGCGCTGCTCAGGGTTATGCATGGAAAGCGCCTTGATTTTGTTCTCAAGTTTTTTGTATTCTACCATAGGATAAAGAGCCAAACACCTATCTTCAGCCATACGAAGCATAAGCGTAGTTCCATTAGCCTCCGGTATCGCCGCCTTGATTTTGGCAGGCAACACCAGACGCCCTTTGGGATCTAGCTTGCAATCGAATTGACTTCTGAACATAAATTCTTGAACTCTTTAAAATGATGAGTATGTAGTAAAGACAAAAGTAGCAAAATGCTCTCCACTTTCTACCACTTTCCTCCACAAATTCCCACTTTGACTTAAAAGTAGGTAATTCTTTGTTCCATCCCAATAAATAGTTGAAAAATTCAAGGAATTTTTTAGGGGTATTGTATTGATTAGAAAGCGGTTAGATATTCCCCAAAACGGGGCAAAACAGGGTGTTTTAGCCATTTAATAATCAGATGAAAAAATATCTTGGGGAATAGAGGAAGGCAGACGAAAGAAAAGTGGGGCAATTTCCCCTGATAGATTAAAAAACTACGTTGTAGTGGGGAATTTACCCACAGCGAAAAATTTTCTGCCCCAATATTAAATTTATACTCCGACGATTTCAGCGGAAAATAAAATCATAGTCTAGATATTTCCGGAAATCATTCGTGAAAACCCAATAGTTAATCTTGAGTTTTGTGCAAAAAAAAGCACTCTCGAGTTGAGAGCGCTTTTATTAATCTTCTAATATTTTTGAAATTAGATATTATCGATAAAGGATTTTACTTCATCTTTTGACTTACCGGTTTTCTTCTGGATTTTTCCTAGAAGCTCGTCTGCTTTACCTTCATCGTACATCAAATCGTCGTCAGTCAAATCACCGTATTGTTGTTTCAACTTACCTTTGATCTCGTTCCAGTTTCCTTTTACTTTATCTTCAAATGCGCTCATAATAGTTGTTGTTTTGGTTAAAAATTGTTTTCGCATTCATTAAATCCATAACTTATGCCAAAGCCAAAGTTTACCCAAAAAACACCTTTCATTCCCATTTAAGACCATTTTTGATGCATATCAAAAGACTTTTTCAAGGTTGGGGTTTCTTCAAAGTGGGGAAGCAAATTCAGGAATTGAGTATATTTCTAGGTAAGTGCTTGCCTTTTAAAATCCATTCTTGAATCTTCTATTTCCAATTCTTTAACCCTCACATACTTTTTCTCTTAAATACAGTTAACAAACTGATTACTGAAGAGAAGCCCACAAAAAAATCGGCTATGGAATGATCATTGAAACATTTATCGAGTACTTATTGACCCCCTCTGAATGAAACAAAGCGATCTATTGATTTTTAATTCAAAGGGGATTTACTGCCCAAAAGCTCAGGTCTATATTGATCCTTGGCGACCGGTAAACAACGCTATTATTACCCATGGCCACTCTGATCATGCTCGGTTTGGACATAAGAAATATTTAACCCACCACAGCAATATCCCCATCATTCGACACAGATTGGGAGAGATCAATGTCCAAGGAATCGGCTGGAACGAGCCTATTCTAATAAATGGGGTCAAATTTAGCCTCCATCCAGCAGGACACATCATCGGTTCTTCGCAGGTACGGGTAGAGTACAAAGGTGAAGTTTGGGTATTCACCGGAGACTACAAAACTGAAGATGATGGAGTTTGCACTCCATACGAGTTGATCAAGTGCCATACCATGATCACCGAATGTACGTTTGGACTGCCTGCTTTCAAATGGAAACCTCAAGCAACTGTTTTTGAAGAGATCAATGCTTGGTGGAAAAGCAATAAAGAGGAAGGAAAAACCTCCATACTTTTTGGCTATACGCTTGGAAAAGCTCAGCGGATTCTCAAGCATTTGGACCCTTCCATAGGAAAAATATATACTCACGGCGCAGTAGAAAATATGACATCGGTGCTCCGCCCTCAACTGGAAATGCCCAAGACGCATCTAATCAGTAAAGAAACTGAAGGGAAGGAAATCAGAGGCAATATGGTAGTCGCTCCAACAAGTGCTCATGGCTCGCCTTGGATGAGAAAGATGGTGCCATTTGAGACGGGAACCTGTAGCGGGTGGATGGCTTTTCGGGGAGCAAGATCACGTAGGGCTACCGATAAGGGCTTTGTGCTTTCTGACCATTGCGATTGGCAAGGATTATTGCAAAGTATTAAAGCCAGCGAAGCAACTCGGGTGATTTGCACTCACGGATATACGGATATTTTCAGCAAATACCTTCGGGAAATTGGGTATGACGCAAGTATAGAAAACACCGATTACGAAGGAGAAAAAGAAGATTCATCAGCCACAGAAAACAGTCAATTGGCATGAGAAAGTTCGCTCAACTTATAGAAAAGCTGGACTCAACCAACAAGACAAACCAGAAGGTCGCAGCTTTAGCTGAATACTTTGCCGATGCAAATGAAAAAGATAAGCTGTGGACTATGGCAATTCTATCACACCGGAGACCTCCACGGCCTGTAAACACTACCTTACTTCGGGTTTATGCAGCAGAACTAGCAGAAATTCCACTTTGGCTTTTCGAAGAAAGCTATCATATCGTGGGAGATTTGGCTGAATCTATTGCTTTAGTAGTACCCAATGACACCCATCACAGTGAGAAAACATTAAGTACAATTCTGGAAGAGTTGGTGCTATTAAAGCCCAAATCTGATCTCGAAAAGAAGGAATATGTACAGCAAATGTGGCTTCAGTTAGACTACTATTCCCGATTTGTATTCACAAAATTACTTACCGGGTCATTCCGGATAGGGATCAGCCAAAAGCTCATGACCAAGGCACTTTCTCAAGTCACTTCTGTCCCTCAAGATGAGCTTGCCTATCGATTGATGGGCGACTGGAATCCCGCCAAAACTACTTTTGAAGAGTTAGTTTTTGGCAGAAATGAACAAGCCTATGTATCCAAACCCTATCCATTTTACCTCGCATACGCCTTAGAATGCGAACTTGAAGAACTTGGGAATGTTAGCGACTGGGTAGCAGAGCACAAATGGGACGGAATCCGTGGACAGGTCATCGCTAGAAAAGGCGAAATATTCATCTGGTCTAGAGGCGAAGAACTCGTCACTGATAAATATCCTGAAATCGCAGATTTGGTAAACTTTCTACCTCCCGGTACAGTGATCGATGGGGAAATTTTAGCGTTTATTGATGGAGAAATTGCGCTGTTCAATGATCTTCAGACTAGAATAGGTCGAAAAAATGTCAGCAAAAGCATCCTACAGAAAGTGCCTGTGATATTTAAAGCTTATGATCTTCTGGAATATAATGGAGAGGATATTAGGGCTTTGAGTTACTTGGAAAGAAGAGCTCTTTTGGAGGCCTTGATCCAAAAAACAAACCATCCCGCTTTACATATTTCAGAACAAATGCAATTCAGTTCTTGGGCTGAAGTAGCTGCAGAAAGAGCGCTATCAAGAGAGAAACGCAGCGAAGGTTTGATGCTAAAAAGGAAGTCTGCTTCCTATCAGGTTGGTCGAAAAAAAGGCGATTGGTGGAAATGGAAAACTGATCCGCTGACAATTGACGCCGTACTGACCTATGCTATGCGCGGGCATGGAAGAAGGACAAACCTATTTACCGACTACACTTTTGGACTTTGGCAGAAAAATGAATCAGGTGAAAATGAGTTAGTGACTTTTGCCAAAGCATACTCAGGCTTGACTGATGCGGAGTTTGCGAAAGTAGATAGCATCATCAAAAAGACTACTTTAGACCGGTTTGGACCTGTTCGTAGCGTTACCCCAACACTTGTTTTTGAATTGGCATTTGAAGGCATTGCTTTTTCAAACCGCCATAAAAGTGGTGTTGCAGTTCGCTTTCCTAGAATTCTGCGCTGGAGACAAGACAAATCAATAGAAGAGGCAAACACCCTTGATGATCTTAAGGCATTGATTCCAAAGTAAAGAATATAAGAAAAAAGACCTGTCCATTGGGCAGGTCTTTTTCAAAGCATCAACACACAATTGCCTTTTTAGGCATATTAAAGACGATTTTTAGGTCTATTTATTATCTTCTTTTTTCTTTAATTCTTCTTCTATTTTCTTCTGGTAAGCCTCAATTTTCGCGGCATTCTCTTGTTGCCAAACTTCCATTTTGCGTTGGTATTCTTCCATTTTTGGTTGCATTTCTTTTTCCCAAGCCTTCATTTTTTCCTCATACTCCTTCAGTTTGGGCTCATTGGATTCCTGCCAAGCTTTCATCTTTGCTTCGAATTCCTTCATCTTTGGCTCGTATGCATTTTGCCACTCAGCCATTTTCTTCTCGAATTCCTTTAGTTTTGGTTCCATGGCTTTTTGCCACTCTTCCATCTTAGCTCCGAATTCTTCTTGATGAGCTTCCCATTTTGCGGCATTCAATTCAGCTGCTTTTGCCCATTCTGCCGAACGTTTTTCTACATTTTTTGCCCATTTCTCCTTCTCTTCAGGAGTCATGTTTTTGATTGTATCTGCATCGAAGAAAAAACCAAGACCATTCTTCCCATCAAATTCAAAAATCATTGGGTGATCACCCATTTCGAAAACCATCTCAGGCATTTCGCTCATATCGAAGTCTGGAACTGGAGCCATCCCAAATTCCATAGGTGGCATAGGTGCCATGGCAAAATCCATCACCGGGGCCATAGCTTCCCCTGGGAATGGAGGAACTGGGGCAAGCTCTAATTCAGGCATATCATCTAAAACGACCATCTCTCCATTCCGGTGATAAACGTAAGTACCCTTTTTACGGCTCTTTAAAATAACCGTATCTCCTTTAGTAATGATCGTGTCTCCTTTAATGAGCACATGCTCCGGCTTGGCGTATTGATATTCTACAATTTGGTTTTTGGAGTTCACATAGGTTGGCTTCCCGTCAGTGATCACCACTTTTTTCACTTCATTGTCGATAATCGTATCGAGAAATACATTCACGTTATTATCGATGTTTGAGTTAACATTCGCATTGATATTTTTCTCAACTTCAGCAATTGCCTGCATTTCTGCATTCACATCAACTGTAACAGGATTCATTTTCTCAACAGCGACGGAAGCGTCCTGCTGTGCTGTAGCCATCAGGCCAGCGCTTAATAAGAGTGTTAGTAGCATAGGGATAGAAATAATAGGGTTTTGAGGATAGGTCTGAGCGGGATGGCCCAGAATTCTTTTGATTCTTTGAAGAGTTGGGTTCCTTCTTTTTCCTGCTGCCAAGGCAAGCTCAGGAGGATTTTGCTTTGCAAAATTCAATACTTCTGCCAAGCTGTAGGCAAGTTCTTTTGGCACCACACCAACCTGAACAGCCAAATCATCGGCTGCATTTTCTCTAAGCTCTTTCACCGTCTGGTTCATCCACCAATAACAAGGATGGTAAAAGAAGAGCACTTCCAGTGCTGACTGAAAGAGATTGATGAGGTAATCGTTCCGCTTCACATGTGCCAATTCATGAGCGATAATTGCTTCTAACTGAACTGGAGTAAGCTGGAAAATAAGCCCTGCCGGAATAAGAATAATAGGTTTGAGGTAGCCGAAAGTAACAGGCGAAACACAATAGGAAGTCAGGCGAAGCTCAACATTTTTAGAGATATCCATTTTGCCCATCAGACGATATAGTGTCTTTTCCAACTGAAAATCCTGAGGATCTGTAGAGGATTTACGAAGTGTTCTGATTTCCGAAAGGCTATTGAATAGACGGAAGAGAAAGAGCAAAGCGCCAAGGAACCAGAAATTCACCAACAGAGGCAATTGTAACTCAATCCAACCAATAATCACATTGATCAATCCATCGGTCTCATAGCCTGATGAGGTATTCAAACTCTCTGCTGGCACAAACGCCATATTGAGCCTCTCAAATAATGGAGTCGGGGTATAAATGGAAAGCTCATAAAAGAATGTTCCAAGTGCTGTAAGTAAAGTCAGACCCAAAGCGCCCAATCCCAAATTATACTTGAAAGCGGTGCTTTGCTTCCCAAATATTTTTAGAAGCAACCAAAAGCTCGCGCTAATAATTACGAGTTGCCAGAGTGAATGAACAAGTGTCCAGCCAGTAGCATAAAGAATGCTTTCAGCAATCCAGTCGTTTAAAAGATCCATTATTTCTGATTTTCAAGTTGGTCTAAAAATGCTCTAATTTCATCCAATTCCTCCTTTGAAGGCTTTTCTGCGCCCAATGCTTGGAGTACCAATTTTTGCGCAGAACCGCCAAAAGCCGTTGTCACCAAATTCTTAAGCAGCGATTTTTGCGTCTCCTTTTGATTGGTAATTGGGCGATAGACATGTGTACGCTGCTCTTCATTGCGATGCACCATTCCTTTGGCATGCATATTCTGCATGGTCTTCAGTGTGGTCGTATATCCGGTGTCTTTTATCTCGGCCAGTCTCTCATGAACTTGGCGGACACTCGCTTCTTTCATTTCCCACAGCAGGGAAAGTATTTCTAATTCTGATTCGGTTGGCTTACTCATAGGAGCTTATACGATTACTTTCGTACCAAAGATATACGAAGAGAATCGTAAGTTCAAAACTTCTACGAAAATAATCGTATTAAAAAGTGTTAAAAACCTATTTACCAGTAGTTTAAATCTATAAAATCAATCTTGAACGATTTTTTTGATAAATAAATTAACTAGAGATCATCTAGTTCTCACGAAAAAAAGTGTTTGGTTTTGATCTTTGGAAAAGGTATTGATGCCCTGATAAAATAATAACTACGTGATCGCGGAAAAGAATTTTCGATGAGGTTAAATTTTCTTTGAACTTTCCATCCCTGACATTAGTTGTATATACACTGAATTTTTGAAAACAAACCAACTATTATTATGAGCAATCAACCACTTCTTAAACCTATCACACTTGCCGATGGGTTAGAATTAAAAAATAGAGTCTGGATGGCACCGATGACCAGAAGTCGAGCTGCTAATCCCGAGAATAAGCCATTTGAGATCCACGAAAAATACTATGTACAGCGTGCATCGGCAGGCCTTATTATCACAGAAGGATCGCAGATCTCCACAGAAGCCGTAGGATACATCAACACTCCTGGAATCTATTCCCCTGCTCAAGTGGAAGGCTGGAAGGGAGTGACTAAGGCAGTTCATGAAAATGATGGGAAAATATTTATACAGCTATGGCATGTAGGCAGAATTTCCCATCCGGATTTCCATGGTGGAGATTTGCCTTTGGCACCTTCAGCTATCAATCCAAATACAAAGTCCTTTACCCCAGAAGGATTCAAAGAAACGGTCACTCCCAAAGAAATGAGCCGTGCAGAAATAAAACAAACCATTGAAGATTTCAAAAATGCCGGTAAAAATGCCATGGAAGCAGGATTTGACGGAATTGAAATTCACAGTTCTAATGGCTATTTACTTCACCAATTCTTCAATGCCACAAGCAATACGAGAAGGGATGAATACGGAGGATCGATTGAAAATAGAGCTAAAATACTCTTTGAGATCATCGATGCACTGAAGGAAGTAATGCCAGAGCAGAAGATCGGTTTACGTTTGAATCCATCGTTGAATGGAGTATTTGGAATGACAGCCGATGAGGAAACCATCCCTACCTTTGAGTACATTGTCAAAAAATTAAATAACTACGATTTGGCTTATCTCCACCTTTCAGAGCCTTTTTCTGATGTTTCCGATATTCCTTACTTAGTCACACACATTGCAAAGCATTTTCGCCCGTTATATAAAGGTACGCTTGTCATCAATGCGGGCTTCGATCAGGAGAAGGGAAATAAAGTGATTGAAGATGGAGATGCTGATGCAGTTGCCTATGGCACTTTATTTATCTCCAATCCAGATCTGGTAGAGCGGTTTGCGCAAGGTGCAGAACTTGCCCAGCCAGACAAAGACACTTATTATACTCCAGGAGAAAAAGGATTCACCGATTACCCGAGTCTAAAGGAAGTAGAAGTTGGATAATCACCCTAAAGGCCGGAAATTCCGGCCTTTTCTTTATTTTTAAGCCATGTGTCTAGTCGCTTTTTCTTGGAAATCCCATACTGAATACCCGTTGATCATCAGCACAAACCGCGATGAATTTTTCAATCGCCCTTCTGAAAAAATGCATCTTTGGGAAAGTGGCTTTTATGCAGGTAAAGACCTGAGAAGTGGTGGTACTTGGATGGGTATTCATCCAAATGGCCGATGGTCTTTACTTACCAATTACAGAGATTTCAGTAATCCAAGGAATGCAAAAATCAGCAGAGGCAAACTGGTGCAAGCATGGCTAGAAAGTTCTATTACTGCCAAAGAGTATTTGAAAGGAATCCAGAAGCATCAAGATCAATACGACGGATTCAATCTCCTGGTAAGTGATGGGAATAAGCTCTTTTACCTAAGTAATTACTCTCCGGAAATCTTAGAGGTAAAGCCTGGGGTTTATGGTCTGAGCAACGCCTTGCTAAATGATCCTTGGCCAAAAGTTGAATTGGCCAAATCTCAATTAAAAACGTTGATTCAGTCAGATTTTTCTACCAACGATCTGATTAACATCCTGAAATCCAGAGAAACCCATCCCCAGGACACGCTACCTAAAACTGGGGTTCCTCCTGAAATGGAATCCGCTCTTTCAGCACAATTAATCAGAATGTCGGGGAATTATGGAACGGTTTCGGCCGCAGCATTGGTTCAAGATAAATCTGGGTTGGTCCAACTCAAACAGCGCAGTTATCAATGGAATCCAGCCCAATACTCAGACCTCGATTTTCAATTTCAAATTGAACAAACCTAAGACCTAATGTCAAACAAAATATATGATGTACTCATCGTCGGTGGCGGCCCCATAGGCCTTGCCTGTGGGGTAGAGGCAAGAAAAGCAGGATTAGATTATGTGATTCTAGAAAAAGGAGCACTCACGAATTCCATCTATAATTACCCGATCAACATGACTTTTTTCTCCACTTCAGACAGGCTGGAGATGGCAGGAATTCCCTTTATGTCTATTGGAAATAAGCCGAACCGCACGGAAGCACTTGAGTATTACCGCAGGATTTTCTCTCACTTTGATCTCAACGTGAAGTTGTATGAAGCAGTGAAAAAACTTGAGAAAAAAGGAGAACTATTCCATGTCAAAACTTCCAAAAGTGACTACCACGCAAAGAATATTGTAATGGCAACTGGCTTTTACGATCTACCAAATCTGATGAATATTCCGGGTGAGGACCTGCCAAAAGTTCACCATTACTATAAAGAGCCTTGGCCTTTTATCAACCAAAAAATAGTGGTAGTCGGTGGAGCCAATTCAGCTGTGGATGCTGCATTAGAGACTTGGAGAAAAGGCGCTGAAGTCACCATGATTCTGCTCGAAGAGGAAGTGGATCAAGCTGTGAAATACTGGGTACGTCCAGACATAGTCAACCGTATCAAAGAAGGCTCTATCAAGGCTTTTACCAAATCAAAACTCAGGGAAATCCGCGAGCATGAGGTAGTGATCGATACTCCTGAAGGTGAAGTGACTATTGAAAACGACTTTGTACTTGCTATGACTGGCTACAAGCCAAACTTTAGTTTGCTAAATCAACTGGGTGTGAATTTGAGTGAAGACGAAAAGTGCCAGCCTGAATACAATGAGCTCAGTCACGAATCAAACGTAACGGGAGTTTACCTTGCTGGAGTTGTCTGTGGCGGACTAAACACACGGGAATTCTTCATAGAAAACAGTGTGGTACATGCTGGAATGATTGTGAAGGATATTGTGGAGAAGTTTTCGAGGTAAAATTAGGTAAGTGGTAAGCGTTAAAAAAAATTTTAAACCCATTTATATTTAAGTCCAAGCCTACAGACTTAAGCTTAATTTTTTAATACTAATTCATACTTGACCTCCCCAACATTTTTATTTTTCCATATCGTAAGCTTTTTACCATCATAGTTATATTGGTGATCACCGCTAAGAGGATAAGAAGGCCCGTAAAGGGCTGGAACAGGAAAGAATAGCGTGTCAATGAAATTTATTGAATTGTCATCTATCAACAGCCTTCCAGCTGAGCGACCATATGGTAAATTTGTTGAACACTCATATATCCCATTGTTTATGAATAAAGTAACATCACCTCTGATATTATCGGAGTCAAGTGTCTCAAATGTTCCACTATATTCCGATTCTGAATTGATATTGAAGGGTACATTTATTTCGTCATTAGTACAGGAACAAAATAATATTAGAGCAATGACAGAAAAATTTCTCCTATATTTCATGACCTAGTTATTTGATTTAAACGCAAGTTTTAATATTTATTCTTTTATCTCAATCACTTTAAACTCAGTTCGTCTATTCGTCTGATGTTCTTCTTCGGTAGAAGCATTTTCGATGATCAACTGACTTTCACCATAGCCTTTAGCCACTAGCCTATCGGACGAAATCCCTTGCGACACGATGTAATCCACTGCAGACTGAGCTCTACGCTGGGACAAATCTTGGTTATATGCATCAGAAGATCTGTCATCTGTGTGTGAACTCAATTCTATTCTGATCGCTGGATTATCTTTTAATATTTGAACTAGTTTATCCAATTCTACTGCGGCATCTGATCTGATTTCAGCCTTATCCAAATCGTAATAGATATTCTCAAGAACAATCGAGCGATCCAATACCAGCTGATCAAGTACGATCGTAGTGTCTAGGGTAATATTGGTTACATCCTGCACCAGCGTAGAAACATCCGGCGTCTTTCCAGTCGTGGTGTAAGGGATAGACTTTGAGAAATATCCGCTCTTGGAGGCTATGATTGTAAAGTCAGAATCCGGTGTAAGCGTAAACCTCACTCTACCATTCGTATTAGAGAAATCTCCTCCAGCTTGCTTGTTTAAACTATCGTAAAGCACAACGCGTGCTTGCTCCAATACTGCATCATCTTCTCCAGCAACTCGCTGCTTGGTATAGACATTTAGCAATACATTGATGATCTTCGGCTTAGGCGTTTTGTCCTCAAAGTAATAGATGTCATCATCACCTACTCCTCCATCACGGTTAGAAGAAATGAAGCCCGCTTTCGGATAGTCAGTAAAGAAAAGTGAGAAATCATCATTCGTGCTGTTAAAGTTCTCTCCAAGGTTTTTAATAACCTGCTCACCGGAAGCATCGTTTTCAGCGACGAAAAGATCAAGTTTCCCATATCCAGGATGTCCATCTGAGGAAAAGAAAAACTTACCATCTCCCATAGGCCTAGGGAAAAGCTCGTTGCCTGGTGTATTAATATTCGGCCCTAGATTTTTTGGGTTTCCAAAATCACCGTTTGCCAGTTTTGTTGCGCTATATAAATCAATCCCTCCAAATCCACCAGGTCTATTGGATGCGAAATACAATACTTCCCCATCTTCAGAAAAAGCCGGAGTTGAATTCCACCAAAACTCGTCTTCATTTACAGGCATCCAAATCGGCTGGGTAAAGCCTCCGCCTCTGAAATACGAAACAAAAAGTGCAGTTTCCGGAAGATCTTTGTCCGAAGTAGAATTGCCACGAGCGTAAATAATTGTGTTACCGTCTGGACTGATTGCAATGGCAGCCTGATTCAAGCCTTCTTCATTTTTGAATTCGGGCAGTGCTTGGGCTCCACTTACATCCACACGAAGTCCATCAGCTCTGGCCCGGAACAATTTGGTATAAGGGGATCCATCCGCCGGGTAAAGCCCACTAGCCTGACGTCCTGAGGTAAAATAAATAAAATCTTCAGAGATCACGGGCGCATAATCCGGCCCAGCAGTATTTAAATCTTTATAATTCACCAGCTCATGATAAGGCCAGTAATCTTCGATTCCCTGAGAAAGTTTAATCGCCTCCAGTTGTCGCTGCGTCTCTGCCAAATAAGTCTCATCCTGAGTATAGCCCTTTGCTTTCTCAAAAGCTGCCTTCGCTTCTTCGACTTTATCCTGAGCTTTCAAACTCAACCCTAGGCGATAATAGCCATCAAATGTAGGATCCTCTTCGACTAGCTTTTCGTAATAAGGAGCGGCTTCTTCGATTCGATTAGAAAGTCTATAACTCTCCGCGATCACTTGATTTGCTTCCTGATTATCAGGATCATCTGCCAAGATTTGAGAAAAAGAACTGATCGCATACTGGTACTGGCCAGAGAGAAACTGTTCATTTCCTTTTTCCTGAAGGCTCTTGCATGAGGCTAACCCTATGAAGGATAGTAAGCAAATCCACAAAAAATTGTTTTTCATCTTTTTAAAGGTGATTGATGATCTATTCTGAATATTACTAAATTAATTTGGAAAGTATCGGTTCAGCCAACTATTCCCGGCCAAAATCCAGACACTTTCCAAGTCTTTTTTATTCTTTACCTGCGGATTAATCACGAGAGTTTGTGAATCAATCTCACCTGAAGTGACTTTTGACTTGATTCCTAAAGCAGAAGCTACGTTGATTTCTCCTGAATTGGATTTAAAAGTCACTTTGCCTTGATCAGTGAGATTGTTCACAATTTCACGCTCCAACTCACGCAAAGTCCTGACTGAACTATCGATAGAACAACCGCTAGCGCCCAAGCCTGACTCATCAACTGCCAAAACCAATATCTGATCATCTATGATTTGAAATGAAGTCGGCATTCGGTTGCCGTGTGTATTCCACCCATCGCAAAAAGCGGTTAGTTTGGATGCGATTAAAGCCTTTTCGGTTGAAGTGAATTGACGGGCTGCTTGGTAAACCCAAACCCGTGAATCTTCCGACATATCATTAAATTCTACGTACATAATTGCTTTTAACTTATTAGCAAAGAAAAACCCTTTCTACCTAACGGCAAAAAGGGTCAAATTGATTCAAACAAGTTTGTTAGATTCCCATGTCCTTGGCGATCATTTCTGCCAAGTCATAAACCTTCACATCAGCTTCTCTTTCCTTGTTTTTCACGCCATCGGTCATCATGGTCAGGCAGAATGGACATCCTACCGCTATGGTACTAGCCCCTGTTGCCAACGCCTCCTCGGTACGCTCCACGTTGATATCCTTTTTCCCAGACTCAGGTTCTTTGAACATCTGCGCTCCTCCTGCTCCACAGCAAAGTCCTTTGGTCTTGCAACGCTTCATCTCCACCAGTTCCACATCCAATGCCTTGATCACATCTCTTGGAGCTTCATAGACATTATTTGCTCTTCCTAAGTAGCAGGAATCATGGAAAGTGATTTTCTTTCCTTTGAATTCCCCTCCACCTTTTAGCGCCACTTTTCCTTCATTGATCAGCTGCTGAAGAAATTGTGAGTGGTGAATCACTTCATAATTTCCACCCAAAGCTGGGTATTCATTTTTAATGGTATTAAAGCAATGCGGGCAAGCGGTCACTACCTTTTTGATGTTGTAACCATTCATCACCTGAATATTTGCCACGGCTTGCATTTGGAAAAGAAACTCATTCCCTGCACGTCTTGCAGGGTCCCCGGTACAAGCTTCTTCTGGACCGAGGACCGCAAAGCTTACTCCTACTTTATTTAAGATTTTCACAAAAGCCTGTGTAACGGCTTTGTATCGATCATCAAATGATCCGGCGCAACCTACCCAGAATAGAACTTCTGGACTTTCTCCTTTGCCGGCCATCTCGGCCATGGTTGGTACTTTATATGTTGACATAATTCTGAATTACGATTTTTTGATTTACGATTTACGAGACCCTACTTAGAATTGAGATTCTTTTATACCCTTAGACCACAAATTATTTTGATAGTTATTTCAATTTCAAACGAAAGCTTTTTTTGGAAATCATCGTTTGAATTTACCAGAAATCGTAAATCCGAAATCTGATATCGGAAATCATTACATTTCTTCTTCTTTCACTTTCTCCGCCCAATTAAATCTATCCTGAGGGCTGAATTTCCATGGCGCAAAACTGGTTTCCATATTTTGGAACATGGCATTCCACTGAGCTGGCGTTCCCGACTCTTCCATGGCCACATAACGTCGCATTTCCAAAATTATCGCTAGGGGATCTATATTTACCGGACAGGCTTCCACACAGGCATTGCAACTGGTACAGGCATTCAATTCCTCTTTAGTAATGTAGTCACCCAACAGTGATTTACCATCTTCCAAGCCTTTTCCTCCAGAATCCAAGCTTTTTCCTACTTCCTCGGCACGATCACGCACATCCATCATGATTTTTCTTGGAGAAAGCTTTTTACCCGTAATATTTGCCGGACACTCTGAAGTACATCTACCGCATTCTGTGCAGGAATAGGCATTCATCACATTAATCCAGCTCAGGTCATTGATGTCTTTGGCTCCAAATCTACCGATTTCGGCAGGCGGGTCAGTTGGCGCGTCAGAAGGAATTCCCAGCATCATATTCACCTCATTGGTGACAGCTGGCATGTTTTCCATTTCTCCCTTTGGCTTCAAGTTCGAGTACCAAGTGTTCGGGAAGGCTAGGAAAATATGTAGATGCTTGGAATAAGTCACGTAAATAGCAAATGCCAAAATCCCTACAATATGGAACCACCAGGCGGCTCTTTCCACAAAAATCAGGAATTCAGAACTGAAACTTTCAAACATAGGAGTCAGCAATCCACTGAAGAATAATCCGCCGACTGGAATGTAATGTCCCACCCCACGGGAAGCCAAGACCTGGTCAGCTGCATTCATTTTCAGAATAGCGATCATCAAGACGATCTCAATCACTAAAATGATATTAGCATCCATTGCGGGCCAGCCTTTCATTTCGGGCTTTGTAAAGCGAGGAATACGGGTCACATTTCGCCTGATTAGAAAAATAACACAGGATACAAGCACGGCAACTGCGAGAAATTCGAAAATATTCATCGCCACGGTATAAGCACTTCCTAGAAACGGGGCAAAAATACGGTGTGTTCCTACGATGCCATCGATGACAAACTCCAGTACTTCTAGGTTGATCACCAGAAATCCCACATAGACGAAGAAGTGCAAAAAAGCAGGAATAAATCGCTTGAACATTTTTTGCTGGCCGAATGCTACCAGCAGCATTGTCTTCCAGCGCTTCTCTGGTTGATCATTTCTTGTCTCAGCCTTCCCCAGAAAGATGTTTCTGCGGAGGAATTTGACTCGTTTGATCAAGAAGTAGCCAGCGGCCAGTAAAATGATCAAAAATATAAGTTGAGGTAAAAAGCTCATAGTGACGTTATTAGCGTGTTTCTTGGGTTTTAGTCTATATTTTTTTCTAAAATGACTTGCTTCAAATATTCAAATACCTACCTTTGCATCACTTTACAAACAAGGTGATATAGCTCAGTTGGTAGAGCATCGGACTGAAAATCCGTGAGTCGGTGGTTCGAGTCCACTTATCACCACAAGCCATGAAGCAATTCATGGCTTTTTTTATGTGCTTATTTAACCACAAAGGGCGCAAAGTCCCGAAAGCCATCGGGATCGCAGAGAGCGCAGGTAAATATTCTGTCCAACTACCTGAATTAGGAATTTCTAAACTTCTCTCTTTTGAATGGTTCCAACCCATCGCTGTGTTTAAGGTTTGATACAAGATACAGAATCAATTTTTGCTTGAAGTATAGCAAATTAAGAAATAGTAGGCATGCATACTATATTGATCTGCAATTTAGAAGCAATTTAGTCTAGCTATTTCTCACAGCCAAAATCTTAAATTACTGATAGTCTTCGGCTACTCTGTAGAAAAGAAAGTTCAAAAAAAACTTCACTTTTTTTTAGCCCCGACTGTAACATACGCCTATCTCATGCATTACCGTATTAAATGAAGTCATTTTTTGAAGCACATATCTGGCCGCAAAGAGGCAGGCTCTATCGGCTGGGGTATCTCTGGGTTAGGGATAGATCCCTTGCCGAGGATTTGCTTCAGAATGTCTTCGAAAAAACCTTCGAACGGGAAGAAGAACTTCGAACCCACCCCAACTTAACTGCTTGGCTGGTGAGAAGTTTGAAAAATGAAGCATTGATGCACTTCCGCCAAACGAAGAAACTAGACTCTCTTGAAGGGTTGGAAGAATTGCAACTTGAAGAAACAGTTTCTGAAGACACAAAAGACACCGTGCGACAAGTGATGAAGCTTGTCAAAGGATTGCCGATACGACAGCAGGAGATTTTTCACCTGAGAGAAGTGGAAGGCTTGAGTTACGAGGAAATTACAGAGCACCTGGACATAAGTTTGGAACAAGTGAAAGTGAATCTTCACCGAGCCAGAAAAAGCATTCGAGAGCGGATGCTCAACCAAAAATTAACCAAATGAACCAGCGAATAGACGAATTACTCGAAAAGTACTGGGAAGCTGAGACAAGCTTAGCTGAAGAACAGGAATTGAAGCTTTTACTTCAATCTGCCGAAGGATATGCCGATGAGAAAGCTTTGTTTATAGGTATAAGCGAGATCACGTCCGAAGAACCAAGCATAAAAATGCCTACTAAGACAGTCCCTATCAAATCCAGAAACTGGATGAATTGGGCTGCATCTGTGGCAATCTTGTTCGGCTCCGTCTGGGGATGGACTGTATATGAGCAGAAGCAAGCTGAGCAGGAAGCATACCTAGAGGTGATGCAGGCATTTGCTTTAATCCAAACTAACCTCTCAAAAGGTCAGGAAGAAATGGGTGTAATGAATGAAATGAAATACCTGAATACAACAAACCAATTATTTGGCAACTCCTTATCAAAATAAGCAATGAAAAAATATATACTAATACCACTTTTACTGCTCGCCTTTACTATAAAGGTGCAGGCTCAGGATGATGCCATCCAGCGCTTCTTCTCCAAATACATGGAAGATGACCGTTTCTCCAGGGTGTATATCAGTCCGAAGATGATGCAGATGGCTGGAGGCTTTCTGAAAAGCAATGCAGGAACAGACAAAGACTCAGAGGACCTCGGGGAACTGATTCAAAAAGTAAAAGGGATTCGAATTCTTTCCTCCGACGAAGTGGATGGAATGACTTTCTATAGAGAAGCCATGGGAACGCTTACTAAAAATAAGTACGAAGACCTTATGATTGTGGAAGACAAGGGAAGTAGCCTGAAGTTTATGGTTCGCGAGGAAGGTGGCTTAGTAAAGGAACTTATGATGATCTCAGGAGAAGCGGGAGATTTCACCTTATTATCCATGCTGGGAAGCTTCACCTATGAAGACCTAAACATGCTGGCCGAAAAAACTGATATCCCGGGAATGGATCTATATGGGAAAGGAAGTAAGGGAGTAAAATAATTCTCAATTCTCAATTCTCAATTCTCAATTCTCAATTAAGAAGATACTTCAAGTTACCCAAAAGGTTGACAACAGAAATAAGCATTTAAAAAAAACCATACTATATAATAATTATGAAAAAGCTAATCCTAACCTTAGCACTAATCGGATCAGTAATGGCCGTTCAGGCACAGAGCAAAAGCGTCAAGGCTCTTTATGAAAAATACAAAAGTGAAGACGACTTCTTTCACATGGAGATCGGGGGCAACTTTATGAATTTTGCAGAGGGCTTCAAAATCGATATTGACGAGAATGACATGGCGACTGTAGCTAAGTCTATCGAAAAACTAAATTTCTTTACGCTACCTGATCACGTTGATGACGGCAGAGTGGAATATAAAGCTTTGCAAAAAGGCTTGGAAAGGGAGCGCTACGATTTGTTAATGGAAGCGTCCGAAGGCAAAAAAGGCGGAGTGATGGTTTATTCCAAAGGAGGAAATACCATTTCGGACTTAGTGGTGCTAGTGGGTGGCGATGAAGGTGACCTAATGGTGGTGGAATTAAAAGGAAAATTTGACCAGGAATTGGTTGCAAAAGCGGCAAATTATAAGGGAAGAAACTAATTCAGTCTAAAAATCCGGAAAAGTCACATTTCCTATTTTTGTGAGATTTCCAAAAACAGGTTTAGATAATCGATTCTAAGCCTGTTTTTTTTGCCTAATCCTCAATATCCGGATGATATAACAGCAATAACTTTAGCCAAATATTGTTGATTTTTATCAAATCGGCTTCATTTCCTTCTCTTTTGAAATGCCTTCTGAAAAATATTTTAAATTTTTTTTCACAAAATTTCCATTGGAAATCTATAGACATTCTTAAAAGCTGTGATTACAATATTTTGTAAAACCCTTTTTTACCAATAAATATTTTTCAAAACTGGCAAAAATCGAAACGCAACGAGTTCCGCTATCGATTGCGGGAGCATTTTATTAAATCGGCAAATATTTCATTGATCTGTTATCAAATCATTAACAATAATCTTTTTTCATTGAAGTATTTGTAATTAATGATTTCCATCGTACCTTTGAATCGTAATAACAAACCAATCGGTTACCCCGATGGAAAATGTAGCCCAAATTACCCCACCAAGAGACGGATCAGCCGTCCGGCGGTTACACAAAAATTAGAACCTATTCAAACCAATTATTAAAATGAAAAAATTATTCACATTGCTTTTTGTAGCGGGGATCGCTGCAGGAGCGTTTGCCAAATCAGAAGGAACAGCAGTTGTCATTAGACAAACTGAAACTACTAAGGTAGCAGTAGCTTTCAATGAAGCACCACAAGGAACTGTGATCGTGAAAATCACTGATGCTGAAGATCGTTTGATCTTAAGAGACAGAATCAACAAGACTGAGGCGTTTGCTAAGAAGTATGACCTTAAAGCACTTCCTCAAGGAGCTTATTCTGTAGTAGTTACAGACGAATCTGGTGTCTTAACTTCAGGTTCATTCAATAACTTCGTAACTGAAGTTCCAACTGTATTCTCTAGAGTTGCTCCAATGGGAGACAACAAATACAGATTGCTAGTAAGCAACTTGGATGCAAAAGATATCGAAGTAATGATCTATGATGGAGACAAATTGATCCACACTGAGAAAATCGACAATCCTCAGGGACTTCACAAAATCTACTCTTTCGATAAAGTGAGTGGAGCAGGCATCAACTTCAAAGTAAAAACAGCTTCAGGTTTCGAAAGCTACGTTACTAGCCTATAAGCTAAACCAACTCTATAAAGCTAGCCCTGCCTCGGTTTACCGGGACAGGGCTTTTTTTTAGTTGTTTCGAAGGGCATAAATCAATTCCTTCTTGGTCATTTTACTTCTTCCTTCGATGCCTACGAATTTGGCCTGTTCGTAAAGTTCATCTTTTGTCCGCTCCTCATAGGGCTTGGCCTTTCCTCCCTTTTTTCCTGAGTCTTCGGTATTGGCGATTCGGGCAGCCTTTTCCTGACTCATTCCTTTGTCACGAAGGGCTTCATATTGCTCTTCATTTTTTATACTGGGTCTGCTGTTCTTTGCCATGGCTATTAGTTTTGGCTCTAAGTATTTATACCCATTCTCGAAGATTTCGTTTCCTTAAGATTTTCCAAAAGCCTGACCACCAAAAAAACCGACTCCCGAAGGAGCCGGCTTTAGGATTCGTTATAAGTAAAATTTTACTTCTTCCAACTCGCCTTTCCGCCTTTGGCAGAATCGACTGTAATGGAATAATTGGACCCAGAGGACACAATCCACTTCACTTTTACTCCAGTCATTCCCGGCACATTTTCAACCAAGATTTTCTCAGGATTATTTTTTTGCTCTGTCAACTTGTTGAAATCCTCATCTTCCACCACAAATCCCGCAACAACTTTGGCTCCGGAAAGAGTGACGTAATCAGGTCTTTCAATCTTGTATTTAAGATCCTGGCTGGCGTGTGTTGGCATCAGACGCTCATTAAAGATAGTTGCAGTGATCGCTTTCAGACCTCCACCAAGATCTTCTTCCTTCACATCCATTACAGAAAGTTTTGGCGTGTGGTAAGCATGGTAAATCGTGAATGCAATATTCCGGTGAGCGTCCTGCTCCAATAAGAATCCCGGATGAGCACGACCAAAATTCTTTTTGAATCCTCCGATCTCAACTGTTCCAAACTGCGGATGCTCATACTCATGCCAATTCACAAAGGCATCTCCCATCGTCAAAAACTCATCTACCTCGAACATTTCATTTTGCCCGCCGCCTTGTTTATGGAAATACAAGTATGGAACCATCAGCTCATTTGAAAAGGTGAAAATCCCGCGCACACCATAAAACCAATCTAATTCCCCTCCAAAAACAGAATATAAATCCTTATAAACAGTCAGGTATCTATATCCTGGTATCATTTCCTGGCCTTTTTGACCCAAGGCATCGTAGATTCGGATATCATTTCGATTGTAGGTACTCACATCCTCTTCTGCACCTGGTCCTCTCAGGATCATGCCTCCTGAGTTGTGGAAACTTTGAGCTCCAGCTATATTCGGGTGCTTTTTCACAAACTCCATGATAGAGCGGTTTTCCGGTAGCGTAAATGGATATCTCAATGCCCCTCTTTGGATATAATCCGGTTGCCAGTTCCAGCCCCAGTCACGGTTTGGATCGTAATACCCAACTCCATCGTCATTCACACGACCATCGCCATCTCCATCTGTACCTTCCTGTCCGAGCATTTCATATTCACCCATTTTATCTGCTCCCACCATTATCAGCTTGCGCGGATCCTGAGGATCTTTGATGTAGCGCCCTGTAGGTGATTTTCTGATCATCATGGTGATATGACCATCCCCATCCAGATCATCCATCCCGTCCTCTCCGGCTACTCCATCACCATCGTTGTCAAGAATCATCATCCCTGAGCGTGGAGAATTGGCAGTATTTGGCTCCAGAAAGAAATCATTTCTCGCATCGGGATTGATGGTCGGCGTGATGTAAAACACCTTATCCTTCAATAATTGCTGAATAAATTCATTATCAGCAAACATTTCGGTCAGGTACCAAGCTCCATAAAGGGAGAATTCACCACCCTGGATCTCATTGGAGTGAATATTACCATCAATCCACATTCCTGGTTTATCCGTATCCTTACCTGTAGAAAAATCCGTAATCGTCAAGGTCCACATGTCGCGTCCCTCGTAAGATTTTCCGATAGATTCCAGCTTAGCGATGTTTGGATGCGCTGCCGCAATCTTTTTCATATTATCCACCAAACCTTCATAAGTATAATAGCGATTGAAGGCTATATCTACTTTTGGATTGTGTGGTGTGCCGACTGCTCTAAAAAATTTCTCCTGAGCATCTGCTTTATA
Source organism: Algoriphagus locisalis (assembly GCF_900116615.1). Classification (GTDB taxonomy): domain Bacteria; phylum Bacteroidota; class Bacteroidia; order Cytophagales; family Cyclobacteriaceae; genus Algoriphagus; species Algoriphagus locisalis. The sequence continues at coordinate 255,521 of NZ_FPBF01000005.1, read as the reverse complement.
ACTTCCTAGGCTAAGTGCTCCCAAAGCCAAAGCGAAGATCAATTTTGTTGTTTTTATCTTTTGCATGGCTTAAAGTTTTACGGTTGTAGAAGTGAATCCGGCATGAGAAGCGCCAGCCTTTACAGTCACATTTCCTGAACCACGAATAATCCAACTGAAACTAGCTTTCTCATAGGCGCCGATAGAGTCCATGAGTTCGATTTTGTTTCCCGCTACGATATCTTCCTCTTTTGCATCCAAATCGATCCTGATTTTGCGAAGCCACCGGGAACGCTCACCCATTTCTGAGTGGGTAGGAATAGCAGAATTATTAAACAAATCCATGGTCACCCGGGTCAAGCCATTTCCTAGTGATTCGGTTTTTACGTTGTGGATTTCCAGTTTTGGCTGCATCTCCGCCAGCTTGAGAATAAACTCGGTATGTTGCGCAGCAATCTCATCTACTTTATCAAAAGCAGGAGTTGTCATCACAAACGGCTTAACTCCTCCAACTTCAACTTTTTTACCTGGAAAATCAGGGTGCTCCACTTCTGTCCAAGAGACAAAAACATCATTCATTTCCAGAGAATCCGCCCAAGCCAAATAATTAGCCTCAGCATTTGACTTCCCTTTTCCTGTAGAATCCTTGTATTCCGGAGTCCAGTAACCAGGCGTACTGAAGCTTAATCTTGCAAAATGAAAATAGGCCCACTGAAAGAAATCCCCATCAGTTCCTTGATTGTCCTGCTGGTAAGCTTTCTGCGTCACCGTTTCCTTGTAGATATCCGAAACCATTGCATTGATCGCGTGGTCTTTCTCCAAAATGGAAGTTACCACCCGTTTGCTTGCATTTCCGGCGTTGTACTTCAATGGCGCAGACAAGTTGTTAGCTGGAGAAAAAGTCACAAAAGCGAAAATATTCCACTGGTCAAACAGGTAATCCAGCATTGCTCTTGACTCCTTCTGGGTCACAGGCATATCGCCTGCCAAAGGCTCAAAAACCGGAAACTTGTACGTCAGAGACTTGTTGAAGGCAATCCCTTCTTTTAGATCTTCAGCAAACTCTCCATCCTTATCATCGTCTTTGGATTCTTTATATAGCAAATATTTACCTGCTTCTCCTTTAGATTTATCGGCTTTCACAAGCACGCGCTCGTCTTCTTTTGAAAGGATATAGTCTCCCATAGGATCTTCAACTCGCATCATGGTAATCACACCATCTCCATTCAAGTCTGAGTAACCGCTACCTCCTGGTATTCCATCTCGATCGTGATCAATGGATACCGCATTCCCTCTCCTCTCGTATTTCAAGGAAGCAAAATACTGCTCGTAAGCATCAGGAGATAGGTTTGGGAAAATGTAAAACGTGGTAGCCTCAAGTGCATCTGAGTGATCAGCAACCAGCTTTTCAGCAAATTGAACTGCTAATTCAACACTCAAAACTTCGTAGCCTTCCACTCCTCCCACTACTGCGATAGCAGGTTTTTGATCAGGTTCACCGGTGCCGACTTTCAGCACCCAAATATCTTTGCCACCTTCTGTTTTGGTGAGTGAGGTGAGCGTGGCGGAAGCATTGGATGCTACGCTTTGCAAACGCTGATTGAGCTGACTGATCGTGGAGTAATCGGACTGCGCAAATGCAGCGCCCGAAAGTCCCATCCCTCCCATCAACAACCAACTGAGTAGTGTTTTCTTCATAAATCGTTTGGGTTTTAATTCTCTGATTTTTCCAATCCCGAAAAAGATTGATCCTAAATTTTACTAAAAATTCGGGACAAAAAGCCTCTTCCTTTTTCGGAATGCCTAAATAACCCTTGAATGGATCGGGGTCAGGATAAATGGAGTTGCATTAAAAGTATTGTACAGATCGGGAAAATTCGCTTATTTAAGGTCATTAGCTTTTTCAACATGTATCAAAAAGTAGCCCTTGCCATAGCTTTTTCCCCAAGGATGGAAGCTCTGATTTCTGAAACAAAGCGCCTGGTCGAACTCTTCGAGTCTGAGTTGATCCTCATTCATATCGGAAAAAAGACCGATGAATTGGAGGCCAAACTTGAAGAAATCCTGATCAAAACAGGCTTAGACCAAATCAAAACAAAGTTGATCTGGAAAGAAGGAAAACCAGTAAAAATGATCAATGAGGCATGCAAAGAAGAAAATGCTGATTTGTTGGTGGCCGGCGCACTAAAACGTGAAGGATTCCTCACGTATTACATGGGGTCGGTAGGGCGCAAAATCATCCGTAAAGCTCCATGCTCTGTCCTCACACTAATTGAGCCCAAGGTAGGTTCTACAGTTTTTGAAAAAATAGTGCTCAACGGCACCCAATTGGAAATCACTCCTCATGTAATCAAAGTAGGGATAGATTTTTCCAAAAAAATAAATGCTGAGCAAGTCCACATTCTGAACGAAATAAAGATGTACGGGCTTCAAATGGGAACAGCCAGTGAGGATTCTGAGGAAGAGGCTTCTCAGACACGCAGGCAACTTGTGCAACATGAACTGACGTATGTGGAGGACATATTAAAAAATGTGGATCTAGGTAAATTGAGACCAAACATAAAAGTGACGGGAGGACGATGGGCCGTGGAACTCGCAAGATTCTGCGAGAAAATAGATGCTGACCTACTCGTGGTAGGAGATGATCATAAATTGAATTTTTTCGATCGGATATTCCCGCATGACTTGGAAGATCTGCTAAGCACTTTGCCTTGTAATTTACTAATCGTAAAAAATTAAACCTCCATGGAAACGCTAGACCATAAGGAGGTAATTAATTTACTCCTCCAACTCGCCTCTATTCTTATTCTCGCTAGAGTATTTGCTGAGTTAGCAAGGAAATTCAAGCAACCTGCCGTAGTAGGTGAAATCTTTGCAGGAATTATTCTAGGCCCGACGATTCTCGGCAACTTCTTCCCTGGAGCTCATGAGTATCTATTTGGCGCTCATGAGATGACCAACATTGCCTTTGACGGTTTTGTGCAGATATCTGTCGTGCTGTTGCTTTTCATAGCCGGATTGGAGGTGGAATTACACATCGTATGGAGCCAGGGAAAAAAGGCACTTTATATAGCCGTAGCCTCGATGGTCCTACCGATTATTGCAGGCTTTGTAGTTGCCTATGCTTTCCCGGAATTTCTGGGTGTGAATATCAACGATAGAATAGTTGCCTCCACCTTCTTCGGACTAGCGATCTCAATCACAGGCTTAGCCATTGTAGCCAGGATTTTGATGGATCTGAATCTCTTCAAAACCTCTTCAGGCCTTCTCATTATAGCCGGAGCCATGATAGTGGACGTGCTCGGCTGGCTGATATTCTCTGTGATCTTATCTCTATCTGAGTCTGGAAGTGAAGGCCTGGGAGTTTGGCCTACCATAGGGTTGACCTTACTTTTCACCTTGGTCATGCTCACCGTGGGAAAAGGACTAATTAACAAGGTTTTACCTTGGATCAACAAGAAACTGGCATGGCCTGGAGGCTTACTTTCGCTTTCTTTGGCACTTTGCTTTTTGGCAGCCTCCTTTACCGAATTCATTGGAATACACGCCATTTTCGGAGCCTTTATCATCGGAGTGGCGCTGGGAGATTCTGAGTATTTAACCGAAAAAGCCAAAGAGATCTTACACCAATTTATCAATAACATCTTCGCACCGATCTTCTTTGTATCCATCGGACTCAAAGTAAACTTTATCTCAGGATTCGATCCTGGAATCGTTGGGGTTGTCATTGTAGTTGGTCTTTTGACAAAATATTATGGAGCTTATTTTGGAGGACGACTTGCAGGTATTCCCCGTAAAGAATCCATCGTCGCAGGCATTGGTATGAGCACAAGAGGAAGCATGGATATAGTCCTGGGATTGATAGCTTTAGAGAACGGTCTGGTCACTGAGCCGCTCTTTATAGGGTTGGTGATTTTAGCGATTATTGCCAGCATGAGTGCAGGACCACTGATTGGTTGGGCGAGGAATCTGAAGGTTTAAAAGCTTTTTTCAATCGTTGATTCTTAGGATCAATTGGCTAAATCTAACAATCGGACGTATTTTTGGGTTCTGAAACGCAAATCCTCATACCAAAAGCTCTCATGACTAAAACCGGAAAAACCGGCGTTTTGCTGGTTAACCTGGGCACCCCAGATAGTACCGCTACCGGCGACGTAAGAAAATACCTTCGAGAATTTCTAATGGATGGACGGGTGATCGACATCCCCGTTGTGTTCAGATGGATGCTGATCAATCTGATTATTGCCCCTTTCCGCGCACCCAAGTCCGCGCATGAATACCGAAAACTATGGACAGACCGTGGCTCTCCTCTACTTTTTCATACAGAAGACCTTAGAGATAAACTGATCAATAAACTTGATTCCAAGCAATATAAAGTAGCGATCGCGATGCGGTACCAAACCCCATCCATAGAAGCTGGATTGGAAGAATTGAGAAAAGCTCATGTCACCAAAATCATTGTACTTCCGCTTTTCCCTCAATACGCTTCTGCCTCCACAGGTTCGGTACAGGACAAAGTGATGGAGATAGCCCGAGGCTGGCAGATCATTCCTGACATTACTTTTATCAGCAATTTCATTGAGCAACCTCTATTTCTAGAGGCTTGGGCAGAGCGTGGCAGAGCAATGCTGGAAGGAAAGGAGTACGATAAAATTCTCTTCTCTTACCATGGACTCCCGGAGCGACACATACTCAAAGGTTCTGTAGATGGTTACTGCCAGCTTGGTGCTTGCTGTAATAAATATGGGGCTAAAAACCATTATTGCTATCGTGCACAATGCTTCAAAACGACTCGGTTGATAGCCGAGAAACTAGGCATCCCAGAAGAGAAAACCGTGAATTGCTTTCAATCTAGATTAGGGAAGGATCCCTGGGTAAAACCTTACACGGATGATGTAATTGATGAGCTGAATAAGCAAGGAGTGAAGAAGGTATTAGCCTTCTCCCCAGCTTTTGTGGCTGACTGCCTAGAAACTACCGTGGAAGTAGCTGGTGAATACAGAGACAAATTCCTCGAAGGAGGCGGTGAGGAATGGGATTTGGTGCCTAGCCTAAATTCTGAAGATACTTGGGTAGAATGCGTGAAAGAAATGGTGCTTGAGCATTCCTGAGTAAACTGATAAAAGGTGTTTAACCGCGGGGAGCACAGAGTTTATCGCAGTGGGCACAGATGTTCTGCTTCTCCAGAAGCGGGACTTGATTTATTCGATTAGACTCACATAATCAAGGTTTTTGAACTTTTTAAATCGCAGATTTTAATCCTAAGTAGATTACAAATGGCACATAGTCTTTGTCATTATGGAGAAGTACTACTTCATTGTGGATGCAAAATGTGGCAATCAGAACATCAATGGTTTTTCGAATTGTCACCCCTTTTTTCCTTAAAAATCTAAAATTCTGAGCCGCCAAAACTGCTATATCTTTACCACTTAAATTGAAATAATGCAAATCCTCGAAAAAACCCATTGCCTTTAAAAAGTCGCTATCAGCGTTAAACCCTTGGAGTACTTCAGTCATTATCAAATCGCCTGTACAGATGATTTCCTTGCCGAGTGCTCCATCTAAAAAATCAGTTTGCGAATTCCTATTCCCATTAAAGTAATCTATCCACACAGATGAATCGACCATGATCATAAATCCGTCCTCATTTTCTCTAAATCACCCTCCCATTTCATTTTACCTCTATATTCCTGAATTCGTTTTTGCTTTTTCAAAGTAAGAATGAGCCTCAGCCCTTCTTCCACGGTGGCTTTCTTTGTAGTCAAGCCAGAAGCTTTCATCGCTTCCTCCATCAGCTTTTCATCAATTTCAATGTTTGTTCTCATAATGTGTATAATTTTATACAATATACACATTTTTGATTTTGAGAAAATTAAGTATTCTAAGACTAACCTTCCTGCCCAAGCTGCGCTCAATCCGTAGAACCAAGAGTTCGAAGCCCAACTTTTAAACTGCCTCCTCCGCGAAACCCGAGCAATCTTTGGTTAAAGCCACCTGTTTAACTTTACCCTTCTTATTCATCCATTTTGCGGAGAACCTATTAACTTTGCCCACATGAACGAGCGATACATGCAGCGCGGAGTTTCCGCCTCCAAAGAAGATGTGCATCAGGCCATTTCAAAACTTGATAAAGGGCTTTATCCAAAGGCATTTTGTAAGATCGTAGAAGACACCCTTGGCAACGATCCAGACTACTGCAATATCATGCACGCTGACGGTGCCGGCACGAAATCCTCTCTGGCATATTCCTACTGGAAAGAAACCGGCGATGTGAGCGTATGGAAAGGTATTGCGCAGGATGCGATCATCATGAACACCGATGATTTGCTTTGCGTAGGTGCGATCAATAATATCCTCGTTTCTTCTACGATTGGAAGAAATAAAAACCTGGTTCCCGGAGAGGTAATCTCAGCAATCATCGAAGGCACGGAAGAAGTGCTTCAGATGCTTCGTGACAACGGAGTCAATGCTGTACTCACTGGCGGTGAAACCGCAGATGTTGGTGACTTGGTCCGCACGATCATCGTTGATAGTACAGTCACTTGCAGAATGCGCCGCGATGAAGTGATCTCAAATGATCAGATTCAGGGAGGTGATGTGATCGTAGGATTGGCTTCTTTTGGTCAGGCAAAATACGAAACAGCATACAACGGTGGCATGGGAAGCAATGGACTTACTTCTGCCCGTCACGATGTGTTCAACAAAGTATTGAAAACAAAATACCCTGAGAGCTTTGACCCTTCTGTACCGGAAGAGCTCGTTTACTCAGGAAAATATAACCTAACAGATCCTGCTCCAGGAGCCCCTGTGGACATTGGCAAACTGGTTCTTTCCCCAACGAGAACTTATGCGCCTATCATGGTGGATGTTCTGAACTACATGCGACCTAGGATTCATGGTTTGGTGCACTGCAGCGGTGGAGCCCAGACCAAAGTCCTTCACTTCGTGGACGACGTGCATGTGATCAAAGACAATTTGTTTGAAACACCTCCCCTTTTCCAGATCATCCAAGAAGAAAGCGGTACGGACTGGAAAGAGATGTACAAAGTCTTCAACATGGGACACAGAATGGAAGTTTATCTGGATGAGCGCTATGCGGAGGAGATAATCGACATCGCTGAATCATACGGCGTAGAGGCACAGATCATCGGTAGAGTTGAGCCATATCAAGGCAAAAAAGTAACGATTACCAGCCCTCATGGTGTTTTCGAATATTAAGTTATCTATTTAACTGAAATCATATCAGCACCAGTATTCTCCTTGCTCCCCCGGTCAGAAGACCGATGACGGAAGACCGAAGTACCGGATAAGATAGTGTTTACCATTTATGAAGTCACTTTGCTCTTAATCAAATAAAACAGTGGACATCCGTATTTAAATGGCATTGAAAGGGAAAAACATCTTATTAAAAACAACAAAAGTCCTAAGCTGGACTTTTGTTGTTTTGTTAGTAATAGGATTGATCACGCTGACCAAAGTAGATCGCTCTCCTATTGAGGACCAAGCCTTTTATAAAGAGACTTTGGAGAGCTTAGATCAAAGCACTTTTTCTAATTCCCAAGGGGAAACCTGGCTTGCTGGCTGGTCAAGTGTCAACATGACCCCGTCCGAACCCGCTGATCTAGTTGGCTATGCTCCTCGAGGAAAATACGAGTTTGTACAGGACAGCAGCTACGTCAAAGCATTGGCTCTTTCCAACGGAAAAACTAGAGTTGCTTGGCTTAATTATGAGTTGCTGATCGTGCACCCGAAGCTTGCAGAGCAAATTCAACATGCGATAAGCGAATCAAAACTGCCCGTGGATCAGGTGATTTTCACCGCTACACATACGCACTCAGGAATGGGTGGCTACATGCCGGGTCCGATGGGAGAAATGGCTTTTGGAGGTTACGATCAAGAGATAATTGACCTGATGGTTTCGCGTAGTCTTTCGGCTTTGCAACATGCGATATCTAATCAAGACACGGTTTCCATCAACTATCGTAAAGCAGACGCAGGAGCTCTTGTCGCCAATCGATTTGTGAAAGATGGTCCGACAGATCCTTTTGTTCGTCAACTTATTTTCACCAAAAAGTCCGGCAAAAAAGCTACCTTCCTCACCTACTCAGCTCATGCGACTACCATGACCACCAAGTTCATGGGTTTGTCTGGTGATTACCCTTTTTACCTGACAAAAGACCTGGAAGCTGGAGGTTTTGATTTTGCAATGTATGCTGCAGGAGCAGTTGGGAGTCATAGACCTTTGCGGCCAGGAAATACTCCTGAGATGGTAGAACTATACGCACATCAACTGGATTCTGCCGTGAATCTTCGGATGACTTATTTCGCAACTGTCAAAAATCACCGGATCAAAACAGGCTACTTACCGGTATCCTTGCGAGAGCCGCATCTTCGAGTTTCAGACAACCTTCGCCTCCGACCTTGGTTATTCAATTACCTTCTTGGAGAAACAGATGCACATCTTGACATCACCCAGATCGGCAACACCTTGATGATCGCTTCCAGTGGAGAGCTTTCTGGTGTTTTCTATGAAAAGTGGGAGAAGCTGGCGCAAAGCAAAGGTTTGAATTTGATCATCACTACTTTCAACGGAGGCTATATTGGTTATATCACGCCTGATGAACTCTATGACGAAGACTTTCATGAAGTGCGGGAAATGAACTGGTATGGACCGGGAAACGGAAAATACTTTGATGAGATGATTATGAAAATTATTGAGAAATCTAATCCCTAGTTAGCATAAAGGAGTTTACTCTTATCATGCTCTAGGAATTTAACAAATCAACACGAGAATGAGACTTTCCACCCTAAAAAGTATTTATCAATGTAAATGCCCTCGCTGCCATCAAGGCGATATGTTTTTGCGGGGCAAACTGCTAACCACAAAATTTTCGGTTATGAACAAATCCTGCTCGCATTGTGGGCAATCCTTTGAGCCAGAACCTGGCTATTACTTCGGAGCCATGTTCATCAGTTATGCGATTAATACGGCGTTGTTCATTACTGCTTGGGTGGCATTATCAGTGGTCATCCCTGACTATTCTCTCACCCTCCTTCTGTCTGTCCTCGCGGTTACGGTACTAGTTTTTTTGCCATTTATGTACCGGATAAGCCGATCCATCTGGATTGCTATCTTCGTGCCGTACCGGGGCGATGAGTTCCCTGACTCGCCTGATGGAGCTATTCAGAAATAAACCTGAAATCAATTCATTTTAAACTCCATTTCTGCGCTTTGACCCAGCCTTCTAGAAAATCTTTTTCCGCCATTTTAACCCAGTTTTGATTTTCGAGGATTGCCTCATAATCAGGAAGATTTTTCCGCTTGTGATTCGCGGCTATTCTGAAAAATCCAATCATACTCCCTTGTTTAATCCGCTGAAAAAAGTTTTGGGGAGAAAAAAAATCAGCCAAGTGAATTGTGCCTTGAGGTTTCAAACTTTTCCTAATCTCTCTCAAAAGACTTTCAATCTCCTCATCCAACATGGTATCCAGTACAAAATGTAGCCATACTTCATCAAATTCTTTTTCGGCCTGAAAAAAGCCCAAATGAAAGCTCAATCCACTTTCTTCCAGGTTAACCTCAGCTTTTTGAAGCATAGCTCTGGATATTTCCCAATACTCACCTGATAAGTGATTTTGGAAACTTTGGTAAGCCAGGCCATCTCCCCCACCGATGATTAAGACCTTTCTTCCTTCTATATTTTCCACAAAATGGCGTTTTGCCAACGTCAAATCCTCACCAAAAACCAGTTTGGTCAGACGATTGTAGAATGGAGCAAGTAAACTATACTGATCTTTCACTAGTTTAAAGGAATGAACTAATTCCCAAAATACCCTTTTTATGAAGAATCTATTTAAAACCATAGGCGGTCTGCGCCAACTTTTATCCACCATCGATCTGGATCAAATCTCAAAGCTTTCCCAAAAAGTTGATATTTCCAAGATGGTCGGATTGGTATCCCAAATGAGCGAGGAAGACCTGTCGAAAATGATGGGAATGATGAAGGGCGGAAGACGTCCGAAGACAATCCCTCCGATCAATGGAGATTTTTATGAGCTTGGTAAAACCCTTCCTCATCACGAGCGGGAGATCCAGCTTCGGGTACGTGAATTTATGGAACGGGAGATCAAACCCATCGCGAATGACTACTGGAACCGTGGTGAATTTCCCATGCAGATCATCCCAAAAATGGCAGAACTCGACATTGCCGGTCTCACCTACCAAGGTTATGGCTGTCCCGGCCATTCCGCACTGCTCGAAGGTTTTGTAGCGATGGAAATGGCGAGAATAGACACTTCCATCTCCACATTCTTCGGAGTGCAAAGTGGCTTAGCCATGGGTTCCGTTTACCTCTGTGGTTCTGAAGTCCAAAAGCATGAATGGCTACCTGCTATGCAAAAGCTTGAGAAAATCGGGGCATTTGGCTTGACCGAGCCTGAAGTCGGATCCGGTGTAGCAGGCGGTTTGACTACTACTTGTAAAAGAGAAGGCGATGCCTGGGTGCTAAATGGGCAGAAAAAGTGGATTGGAAATGCTACGTTTTCAGACATGACTGTCATCTGGGCGAGAGACTTGGACGATCAGCAGGTGAAAGGATTTATCGTGCGAAAAGAAAATCCCGGATTCAAAGCTGAAAAACTGGAAGATAAAATGGCGCTGAGAATTGTTCAGAATGCCCTGATCACGCTTACGAATTGTGAGGTGCCGGAATCAGACAGATTGCAGGAAGCAAACTCCTTCCGCGACACTTCCAAGGTACTTCGCATGACCAGAGCTGGGGTTGCATGGCAAGCCGTAGGCTGTTCCAGAGGAGCATATGAATTGGCGTTGGCATACACCAATGAACGCAAGCAATTCGGCAGACCTATCGCTTCCTTCCAACTCGTTCAGGATCTTTTGGTGACTATGCTAGGTGATTTGACTGCCATGCAGACGATGGTATTCAGATTATCGGAAATGCAGGACGATGACATTCTGAAAGACGAACATGCTTCCCTAGCCAAAGTTTTCTGTACGCTTCGTATGCGCTCCATCGTGGATCATTCCCGAGAGCTTTTCGGAGGAAATGGCATTTTGCTCCGCCATGATATCGCGAGATTTGTAGCTGATGCGGAAGCAGTTTACAGCTATGAAGGCACCAAGGAAATCAACTCACTGATCGTAGGTCGGGCCATTACCGGACATAGTGCTTTTGTCTAAAGCAAGATCAAAATAGCAGGAATCAGGAAGGCGATTTCCATTCGCATCCGGATTTGTTCAGGGCTAGAGCCAGATTTGAAAAAGCTCAAATAGTGGACAAGCAACATCAACAATACTAAACCCGGGAAAATCCTATAAAGAGAATTCACCAGTAGCAAACCAATTAAAGCGAATAGCATTAATCCAATTGCCAGCTGGTGAATTCTCGGGTTAAGCTTCTCCTGAGGGATAAGTGTGGCGATGGAAGAAAAGCCAGATTCCGAGTCGCTCTCCTTATCCAAACTGGAAAGCATAATCAGATTTAGGTAAGCTAAGCCCATGTATAAAATAGTCAGGCCAAAAGCCGTCCAGGTATAATCTATGGCTGGAGCTTCATACCAAGGAAGCCAAGAAATCCCGATTACATAGAATATAGCGGAACTGAGTTCCTTTAGAAGGGCTTGCTTAGCGGCCAATTTCCTCACGGCAAACATAATCCCTAGAATCACAACCCCAAGCCCTGCACCGAAAAACAATTCCTGAGAAAACCCGAAGAACTTTATCGCCCAATACAGGCCAATACATCCAACAATGCCTAACATAAGCAGTAAAGGCTTTTGGTAAATCAGATGAAAACGACGCCTGTCCTCAGCATGCTCAGCTGCCAGTTTTCGCGCATCCATCAAATGATCTGCGGTATAAATGCACCAAACAGCCATACCCAGCAGCGCATATTCCTGCCAGTCCAATTCTACTCTCAGTGCTCGCTCAAAAAAAAGCATACCTGCCATTGAGCCAAGAACCACATCCAAAGAAAGCCAGGTAAGCCGCTGATAGATTTTAAAAAGAAACTGCACGGATTAAAGATAAGGCGAATGGGCAAAAGTCCATAGTTGATGCACGGATGCTCGTGGATATTATTTATTTTACGGATCAATTCTCAACCCCATAAACCTAAACACATGAAAAAACTCAATTTACTTTTAGTCGCTCTTCTGGCTTTTGCCAGTGTTTCTTTGGCACAATCTCCTATCAAAATCGCCTGTGTGGGAAATAGTATCACCCAAGGTCCAGGAAGAGACAATCCAGACAGCTGGCCGTTACAGATGCAAGCCATTCTCGGTGACGCCTATGAAGTGGGGAATTTCGGAGTAAGTGGAAGAACTCTTTTACGCAAAGGTGATTACCCTTTTTGGAATGAGCCACAGTTTCAGCAGGTGAAAGACTTCAAAGCCGACATTCTGATCATCATGTTGGGAACAAATGATTCCAAGCCTCAGAACTGGAAATATGCTTCTGAATTCAGACAAGACTATTTGGATATGATCGCTGAGTTTAAGAAAACCATGCCTGCCGATGGCAAAGTCTATGTAATCATGCCGGTACCTGTAACCCGTGAAAACTTCGGAATCACTCCAGTAGTCATGAACAATGAGCAACGCATGATGATCATGGATATTGCAATAGACTCAGGCTCCGAGCTGATCGATCTATATACCCCATTTATGGGCCATGAAGATCTCCTACCTGATGGAGTTCATCCAAATACCGAAGGTTTGGGGATCATGGCGAAGGTGGTGGCGCGGGCAATTAGGCTTTAAATTTCGAATTAGAAAATTGGAAAATTCGCTGTCACCGCCCAAGCTCGTGTATCATAAAAACTAGATTTCGAGTGTCCAAGGAAGCCGGAGATAAAGTGAATAAAACCGATGATGAGCCACCCACTAAAAATATTTAATAATAAATAAATTGGTGGCTGGATAATAGAAATTAAAAAATGAATGTAGACATTTTAATCATCGGACTTGTTTTCCTTCTATTGGGAATACTCGGACTGGCAATTGAATCAAATAAGTCGGCCAAAGAAAAACAAGAGCGAGTTTGGAGTTACTCGTTGACACAATTCATATTAGGTATTTGGATACTGATATTTGTAGGAGCTATTCTAACAATTATTGGAATACTTGGTGACTATTGATCAGTTAAAAAAATAAAGATGTATGGACTCTCCTTATTTCGGGTAGATAAAAGAATTCCCCAGATGAACCCCAAGACCCAGAATAGGTCAAACCTAACAATCTTTAGTGATAGTCAAGATACTTATCAAAGTTCAACCCCTTCGGGGTTACCATTTTCAATTATTATTTCTGATGTCCACGGGTTGCACCCGCGGTTATTGATAAGTTGGACCACTTCGTGGTCACGGGTCGTATGTGTTGACTTCTCCTCTAAAAACGACTGGAGATTGAAAGATCAAATGATTTGCTGAAAATCGATTTAAAAGCATGCCCCCTAACGGGGTCAAACCATTAATACCTGTGCGCCGTGGCGTAACCATAGGTGTAACCCATGGTTTATTGGGTACCAAACTAACCCACGACCCCGAAGGCGGTCGAACTCATGCTAGAAGCTTAGACTCAAAGCCTCCTCCACAAACCCAATCTGCTTCCACTCCCCTTCGATTTTATCATTTTGCTTAGCAGTGCTTCTACCATATTTAATGTGTTTGAATAGTTAGGTTTTTAATGAAGCTATTTTATTCAATTTTTCACTTTGGATGAAATTACTTACTCTTTGTGACAAAAAAAATATAAAATATGGTTCGCTTTGTGACATATATCCGTTAATTTAACCTACTCTTTGTTACAAATGGAAAAATGATACTACGGAATTCACTCAGTAAATTACTGAAATGGAAGGAATTGGAAAGTAGAAAACCACTGATCATCCGTGGAGCTAGGCAAGTTGGTAAAACTACGCTGGTAAGAGAATTTTCCAAGGATTTCTCTACTTATATAGAATTAAACCTGGAAAGAGACAGCGAGCGAAGACTCTTCGAACTGGAAGGAACGGAGAAAATCCTGAATGCAATTTTCCTGTCTAAAAACACAAGTCCCAAAACTGGACAAACTCTCTTGTTTATAGATGAAATACAAGAAAGTCCCCGCGCAATTACTCAATTACGCTATTTTTTAGAAGACAGTCCAGACCTATTCGTTATTGCAGCAGGATCTCTCCTTGAGTTCGCACTATCTAAAATCCCAAGCTTTCCAGTCGGAAGAGTTGATTATTTATACTTACATCCACTCAATTTTGAAGAGTTTCTTCTAGCAATGGGACAGCTTAGGGCTTTGGAGTCATTGCGCGACGTACCCGTTCCAGAATATGCCCATCAAATTCTTAAAGAGCATTTTCATCAATATGCATTGATCGGTGGCATGCCAGCTCTAGTAAGTGATTTTGCACAAAATAAGAATGTGGAGGCCTTATCATCAAACTATCGCAAGCTTTGGCAAGCTTATAAAGATGATGTAGAGAAATATGCTAAAAATGAAACCGAGAAAAGAATCATTAGGCACGTGATCGATACGGCACCTTTTGAACTAGATCGCATTAAGTTTGAGGGTTTTGGAAACTCGAATTACAAAAGTAGAGAAGTAGGAGAAGCCTTGCGTGCATTGGATTTAGCTAGAATTATTCAATTGATTTATCCAACTACCAGTGTCAAGCCTCCTATTGTGATTGATTTCAAAAAGCGCCCAAGACTACAATTTCTTGACACTGGTCTATGGAATCAAGCAATGGGGCTTCAAGCTCAACTCATTCAAGTAGGAGATCTGGATGAGGTGCATAAAGGTAGAATTGTCCAACATTTAGTAGCTCAAGAAATTAACTCCACTGTAGAAGATTACTATTCCACTTCTAACTTTTGGGTTCGACAGGAAAAAGACAGCAACTCTGAAGTTGACTTAATTTTTCCTTTTGAAAAATATCTCATCCCAGTAGAAGTAAAGTCGGGAAGCAAAGGGACACTTCGCTCTCTTCACCAATTTATGGATCGATGTGAACATCCATACGCCGTCAGAGTATATGCTGGAGAATTTAAAATAGAACCAGCTCGAACGATTGCTGGCACTGATTTCTATTTAATGAATTTACCTTATTACTTAGGCACCCAATTAGAAAAATATGTTCGGAGATTTGTTAATAAATATAGTTCTAGTGAATTAGGACCTAAATAATTTTGTCCCTACTCCACAAACCCAATCTGCTTCCACTCGCCTTCGATCTTATCATTTTGTTGAGGAGCACCTGGGGTACTTCTGCCCTCTTTGATATACTTACTCAGAAGACTTTTTAGCGCCGCAACTTTCTCAGGATTTTCCGCCTGAAGATTAGTCGTCTCACCTGGATCAGAGGCCAAATTATATAACTGTACATCTGATAGTCCTTCTTCGTCCGGAGTATTCGGTTTGGGTGCGCTCCATCCCCCAGATCCTTTGGCCATGATCAGCTTCCAATCTCCTTGACGGATCGCAAAAGAACCATTGATGGAATGATGCACTGTTGCCTCCCGAAATTCCTCCAGTGGATCATCGAAATCAAATAGCCTCATCAAGCTGAAGCTATCTTCCCCTTCATTGTCCTTCAATTCATACCCCGTAATCTCTGCGCTGGTTGCAATTACATCTGTCAGGCAAATGGTGTGGTCTCTGGTAGTGCCAGCTTGGATTTTGGCAGGCCACTTGGCAATAAACGGAACTCGGTGGCCACCTTCGTAAATATCCGCTTTATGACCTCGGTAAATATAGCTGGAGAAATGCCCCGCAGCCTGCATCACATCTAGTCCTGCTGCCGGCGAACCTCCATTATCGCTGGTGAAAATAATCAGTGTATTCTCTTCAATTCCGGCATTTTTGATCGCTGCATTTACCTGCCCCACATAATCGTCTATCATCATTATAAAATCTCCAAATGGAGCAACTCCACTTTTTCCCTGCCATTCTGCTGGCGGCAAAATAGGCGTGTGCGGAGACGGTAGAGCCAAGTATAAGAAAAATGGCTTGTCGTCCTGAGACTTCTCCTCTATGTAATGAATAGATCGTTCGAAGAAGTTAGGGGTGACTTTTTCATGGTCAAAATCATGGGAAGTTGGTCCCTCTCTCCACCAGGAATATTTGCCGGTATTGACAGTCACTGTGTCTGGCAGGGCGGTAACTTCACCATTTTCCACATAGACATAAGGAGCCATGTCCAGTGAGCCTGAATGTCCATAGGAATAGTCAAAACCCAGATCATTTGGCGTATGGGTAATAGGTTTGCTGAAATCAATCTGGTCAAAGTCTTTAGCGTCCCAGCCTTCACCCCGTAGCGTATCACCATCTACTAGCCCCCAGTTCCAGCCCAGGTGCCACTTTCCTATAAAAGCAGTATGGTAACCGGCGGTTTTCATCACATCGGCTATAGTCGTGCGCTCGTCCTCGATGAGCGCCGGTGATTTCCCAGTCAGAACCCCGGACTTCAAGGTACTCCGCCAATTGTATCTACCTGTCAGAAACCCGTATCGAGTTGGCGTACACACCGCAGAAGGTGTATGAGCATCAGTGAATTTCATTCCTCCAGCAGCCAACGCATCAATATTTGGGGTAGGTATTTTACTCTCTGGATTGAAGGCATGAATATCTCCATAACCCAAGTCATCAGCTAAAATCACAATGACGTTAGGAAGCTTTTCTTTTTCTTCCAACTTTTCTGCACAGGAGAAAACGGCCATAAGTATTGATAGGAGTGCAAGAGAACGAGTCTGAAGTTTCATAAAATTAGGGTAAGGGCGAATACCAAACCCTAATTTAGGTCATTCGCACCAAATTAAAAAGAAGATGGTAATTAGTTCGATTCCCACCTTTAATTATGTTCACCACGCAATCATTCGCTTTGGTCCAATTCATATCTGGCCAATACCGCATATTCCGCCGCAAAAGTAAAATTGAACATCCCTTCTGTAGCATTTTTTGCTTGATCAGCATTCCAACCGGTTAATAAGTCAGTAGGTAAAAATCCCTTGTACAAGAAGTGCTCATAACCATAATCAAGGTTCTTTTGGAAAGAATCCACATAATCGGCTGCATTTTCATATTCCGGCTCTATTTCCACAAATGCACGCATCAATACGCCATTAAACCAGTTTCTGAAACCTTCAGTTCCGTATGTGTAATGACCTGGTAGCGTTTGCCCAAGGGTAGCAAAATACTGAAAACTAGCATCAGACAGTTTCTTGGCGTCTTTCAAGTATTTTTTGTCTTTGGTGACTCTGAACAAGTCTGCTGCACCTGATAGCATGGTACCACTATTATAGGTATAAGGAGTTCCCACAGGATCTGTGCAGGTAATCCCAACACGGTATTTGGTACCATTGATCGTTTCGGTCTGAGGCTTGCCGGGAGTGCAGCTTCCCATCATATCTACATAAACGCCTTCCTCTCCCAGCAATTCTTTCTTTTGCCAATGGTACACCTTTTTGGCAAAATCCAGATAATAGTCGCTTTTAGATACCTTTTTGGTCTTTCGGCTTTTCTTATCGACAGGATCAATGTACCGCTGAGTTATCTGATCATTTTTGCCCATATAGATCTCATGTAGCCAAACAAGCGGACTAACCATAGGTCCATTACTGCAAGCATGTTTTGTGACGTAACCTGGACCCCAAGTGATTCCACCTCGCTCTGAACCATCGGCATTGCGAGAAGTATCCCAGCCGTCCAACACATAGGCTGTAAGATATTCTGCTTTTTCTAAGTACGCAGGAGTACCAGTAACTTTGTAAGATTCTAACAATTCACGTACTAACCACATCTGGTCGTCATACACATTTTCTATTCCCTCTACCTTAGCTGTGCCCTTAGCTTTTCCACGGTTTACTCCATATACCGACCACTCTTCGGTTTGGGTGTAGGAAGTCAACGTAAAAGTGCCTAGGTAGTAATCTGCGTTCTCATACAAGTCAGCCAGCAAATCTGAGTATTTGGCAAAATGTGCCTTGTAAAACTCATCCTCCCCATGCTCACGCTGTGACTTTAAGGTATGAAGAATAGCATTTACTGCCTCGATAGCTGAAGAATACATCCATACACTTCCTGTTTCCTCGGAGCGCTCCTGAGTGTAGGGATTATAAAATCTAGCCATTGCCATTCCTTCTCCTCTAAAATGGGCCGAAATAGCTTGGTCGATCAACTTCATCGAACGGAGCAAGTTCTGCGTGGACAGCATTAATTCCTCCTCAGGGTTATGATCTGGGATAAAAATGCTCGGGCTAAGCATGAAGAAGAAACATAATGTGGTAAAAATTGCTTTCATGGAACTACTGAGTTTCGGGTTAAAAAGAAATCAAAAGTGAAGGTAAACACATTATCAACGCTTTGCGGACAGGATGAATTCTCAAAGAAGCAAATTGCCTGCAACCAAAAAACTTATTTTCTATTTGTGGTAGGGAGATTTTTCTTTGAGAAGCTGTCAAAAAAAAATGGAAGTAGAATAGTAGGCTTCGACTTCGCTCAGCCAGACAATCCGAGATTTATCCTGCTTCTGGAGAAGTAGGATAGCCTATTTCTATGTCCTTTGTGTTGACCTTTGTGCTCTCTGAGGTAAAACCAAAAAAAACCACAACCCTTGCGAGCTGTGGTTTCGGAAAGTAGGTCTATCGTTTATTACTTACCTCCAAGTGCATTGGCACCGGAGACTATTTCTAGTATTTCGTTGGTAATTGCAGCTTGACGAGTTCTGTTGTACATCAATCTTAGCTCTTTAAGCAATTCACCCGCATTATCAGTTGCCTTATCCATCGCTGTCATCCTAGCTCCATGCTCTGATGCATTGCTTTCTAGGACAGCTTTATAAAACTGGATCTTCAAGGATGTAGGAACCAACTCTTCGATGATGTACTTTCTGGATGGTTCTAAAAGATAATCCGTATCTGCCGTTTTCTCTTCTCCAGAATCGTCCTTTGCCATAGGCAAAAACTGCTCTACCTGAACTTCCTGAGTTGCTACGTTTTTAAATTCATTGAAAACCAATACAACTTGATCAAATTCACCTGCAATAAATGCGTTCATGGCAAATTCAGCTGCGTTTCTTACGTTATCAAAAGTTAAATCCTGAAATAGCTGAGAGTAATCGGAAACTAGTTTGAAATCACGCTTTTTGAAGGCTTCAAATGCTTTTTTACCGATAGGGAGAATCGTTATATTCTTACCTGCAAACTGTCGCGCTACAGCAAGATTTACTGCTTTGATTACATTGGTATTGAAAGCACCACACAATCCTTTGTCTGAAGTCACAGGAATGATCAATACATTGCTCACTTCTCGCTTTTCAGCAAATACAATATCTGCAGCTCCATCTGAAGCAGCCGATACGTTATTCAGGATTTGTGTCAACTTCTGAGAGTAAGGACGCATCTGTACGATTTTGTCCTGGGCTCTTCTGAGTTTGGCGGCGGATACCATTTTCATGGCCTTGGTAATCTGCTGGGTAGAGACTACTGAGGTGATCCGTTCCTTTACTTCCTTAAGATTAGCCATCTTGCTTGCTTTGTGCTAGGGGTATAGATATCCGGAAGACTCGCGTCTTCCGGAATTCAAATCAATTATTTAGAGAACTTAGGCGCTAATTCTGCAGCTGCTTTAGAAAGAACTTTTCCAGCTTCGTCCACATTCCCTTTCAGGATGAAGTCTAGCGCTTCAGGATAAGAAGTGTCCAAAAGTGTGTAGAATTCTTTCTCAAATGCTCTGGCGTTTTCCACTGGAACTGTATCCATCAAGCCTTTAGTAGAAGCATAGATAATCGCTACCTGATGTGCTACAGATACTGGAGAGTACTGCGCTTGCTTCAAGATTTCCTGGTTTCTTCTTCCTCTTTCGATCGTACGCTTAGTAGTCGCATCCAGATCAGAACCAAACTTAGAGAAGGCTTCCAATTCACGGAAAGCTGCCTGGTCCAATTTCAAGGTACCGGCGATTTTCTTCATTGACTTGATCTGCGCATTACCACCTACTCGTGATACGGAAATACCTACGTTGATCGCAGGACGGATACCAGAGTTAAAAAGGTTTGTTTCCAAGAAGATCTGACCATCTGTAATAGAGATTACGTTAGTCGGGATGTAAGCAGAAACGTCACCAGCTTGAGTTTCGATAATCGGAAGTGCTGTCAAAGACCCGCCACCTTTTACCAAATGCTTGATCGAATCCGGCAAATCGTTCATTTCCTGAGCGATTTTGTCAGACTTGTTGATTTTCGCAGCTCTCTCAAGCAATCTTGAGTGAAGGTAGAATACATCACCTGGATAAGCTTCACGTCCCGGAGGTCTTCTCAAAAGAAGCGATACTTCACGGTAAGCTACTGCTTGCTTAGAAAGATCATCATAAACCACCAAAGCAGGACGGCCTGTATCTCTGAAGAACTCACCGATCGATGCACCAGTAAATGGAGCAAAGAACTGCATTGGAGCTGGATCAGAAGCAGGAGCTGCTACGATTACTGTATATGGAAGTGCGCCACCTTTTTCTAGTGCAGCTACTACACCGGCAACGGTAGATGCTTTCTGACCGAT
This sequence comes from Algoriphagus locisalis, assembly GCF_900116615.1. Taxonomy (GTDB): domain Bacteria; phylum Bacteroidota; class Bacteroidia; order Cytophagales; family Cyclobacteriaceae; genus Algoriphagus; species Algoriphagus locisalis. The sequence goes on along the minus strand of NZ_FPBF01000005.1, from coordinate 234,975 downwards.
TGCTACGTAGATACAGAAAACTGGCTCACCTTTATCGTAAAATTCTTTTTGGTTCAAAATAGCATCGATCACTACGGCAGTCTTACCAGTCTGACGGTCACCGATTACTAATTCTCTTTGTCCTCTACCAATTGGAATCATCGCATCGATAGATTTGATACCTGTTTGAAGAGGCTCTGTAACTGGCTGACGGTAGATTACACCTGGGGCTTTACGCTCCAAAGGCATCTCATACAACTCACCTGTTATCGGGCCTTTACCGTCGATAGGGTTACCCAAGGTATCCACTACCCGACCAAGCATCCCTTCACCTGCTTGAATAGAAGCAATTCGCTTAGTTCTTTTTACAGTATCTCCTTCTTTTACAGATTTGGAGTCACCGAAAAGTACCGCGCCGACATTGTCTTCTTCCAGGTTCAGTACCATTGCTTTCAGACCGTTGTCGAATTCTAGCAATTCACCGGACTGAGCCTTAGAAAGTCCATAGATACGAGCTACACCATCCCCCACTTGAAGGACTGTACCCACTTCTTCGAGTTCCGCCTCGGTTCTTGCACCAGAGAGTTGCTCTCTTAAAATTGCCGAAACTTCATCAGGTCTTACTTCTGCCATGATATATAGATTAATGCTTTTTTGTTAGATTTTACTTTCGTAATGATTTTGGGAAAACTGAGTTTTCAATTGTCTCAGTTTGCTACTCAACGACTCGTCAAGTTGACGATCATTTACTGTCAAAATATATCCTCCGATCAGGTCAGGATTTATTTTCTCTACCAACTGTACTGTTTTCTTTCCAGAAACCTCTTTTACCACATCAGCAAACTCCTTTCGAAGCATATCATCGATCGGAAAAGTAGTAGTCACCTCAGCTACCTGGATAGAATGGTGAAGATTATATTGTACTTCAAATTCCTTTGCCACATCTAGGAGAATCTCTTCTCTATTCTTACGGGAGACAATCTCAAAGAAAGTCATCGTAAGTGGATCCGTTCCCTTTGCAAAAAGTGCTTTCAGTACATTCAGTTTTTTATCGGAATTGACGACAGGGTTTTTCATAACCAACGCCAATTCACGGTTACTATCTGCCAAAGCAGTCAGCCTTTGAAAATCTGTATGCACCTCCTCTAGCCTTCCTTTTTCCAAAGAAAGTTCCATGATTGACTTGGCATAGCGGGATGCTACTCTCTGGTTTGACATGGAGGCGTATTAGTTAAGCTTAAGTTCTTTGATGAATCCTTCTACCAAATCCTTCTGAGATTTGTTATCGGATAGGTTGGCTCTCAATAGCTTTTCAGTAACTGCAAGAGAAAGCGTAGCCACCTGAGTTTTCACATCTGCCAAGGCAGCTTTCTTCTCAGTCTCAATGACAGCTTTCGCATTCTCGATCATCAAAGCACCAGCCTTTACAGCTTCCGCTTTAGCATCATCGATCATTTTCACAGAAGCATCCTGAGCTTTCTTCAAAATAGTATCTCTTTCCAGTCTGGCTTCAGCAAGAAGTTTCTCATTCTCAGCTTTCAAATTTGCCATTTCATTTCTTGCAGTTTCAGCTGCCTTCAACGCGTTGTTGATACTGGTTTCCCGCTCGTCGATAGCAGCAAGCATAGGCTTCCAGGCAAACTTGACCAAGATAAACAAGAGAGCCAAAAAGCCAAACAACTGCCAGAAGATCAGGCCGGAACTAGGTAAAATCAGATCCATTAGATATATATAATTTCGTTATTGTTCAAAAAGAGGGATTGACCCTAACGGCCAATCCCGATTCATTTGTTCTTAGAAAGCGATACCGCCTGCATTCAACGCAATAAGTAGGCATACTACTACTGCAAACAGGGAAACCACCTCGATCAAAGCTGCAATGATCAACATAGCAGTCTGGATTTTACCAGCAGCCTCAGGCTGACGAGCAATAGATTCCATAGCTTGTCCACCAATTCTACCGATACCAAGTCCTGCGCCAATCGCAACAATACCTGCACCGATACCAGCACCCATAAGTGCCATTCCAGCTGTTAATAAGATTGAAGTTAACATACGTTTTTATTTATAAATTGAACAAAGAAATTCCTAATTAATGTGCCTCGTCATGTGCATGCTCCGCTACTGCAGAACCAATATACATCGCTGTAAACAAAGTGAATACATACGCTTGTATTGTTGCCACCAACAACTCAATCATATTGATGAAAGTCACCATAAGCGTACTCACTACTCCGATGGTGTAGGATTGGAAAATGAAGACCAATGCAATGAAAGCCAAGATTACAATGTGACCTGCTGTGATCGCTACAAAAAGTCGCACCATCAAAGCAAAAGGCTTGGTAAACAAACCGATAATCTCTACCGGTACGATGACCAAAAGCAACGGAATAGGAACACCCGGCGTCATGAAGACGTGCTTCCAGTAATCCTTATTCCCATTTACATTCACGATAATGAATGTCAAAATAGCCAAAGTAGCCGTCACAGCTATATTTCCGGTCAGGTTAGCCGCACCTGGCAATAGACCGATCAGGTTACCGATCCAGATGAAAAAGAAAAGGGTAAGCAAGTAAGGAACAAATTTTCTATACTTTGGACCTATTGCTTTGTGGGCAATTTCGTCCCGCACAAAAATCACAATCGGTTCCACGAAAGCAGCTGCTCCTCTTGGCGCAATAGCTCCGTTTTTCTTATAATATCTTGCTGCTGAAAGCGTGAGAATCAATACCACTGCGATTACCAGGAACATCATCGCTACATTTTTGGTAATAGACAAATCTGTGAAGCTAGCTCCATCAACCCTGCCCATGTGGTCATGGGAGTCGATGAAATACCCTTCATGGGCATATTCCTCTCCGAAAGCATGAGTCTCGTGGTTTTGGAAGTCTGAGGAACTAAAAAACTCCAATCCTCTATCACCTGAATACACGATAACTGGCAAGGAAAGCGTTACATGCGTATGACCTATATTGAAAAAATGCCACTCATGGGAATCCTTGATGTGGTGCATGATGAAACCAGTCGGATCTTCTCCTCCATCTTCAGAATCAGCCCCAGCGGCAAAAGACACACTGGAGAAAATCAGCAAAAAGGCTGACAATAAAACACTTAGGGAAAGAAATTTGCGCGTCATCTACTCTTTTTTTGAGGGCTACTTCGAAATCGGGCGCAAGTTAGCCAGAAACGTGTAGATATCAAAAACCAGATAGAACAAAAAAAGGATAAAGAAATTCACTACAAACAAAAGAATATTCTCTGAGCCCATAAAAACCATGATTCCTATAAAAGATAATGAGGATAAAATCCGTATGATCATCCCCAACAATTTCACTTGAAGAAGATTTTCTGAAGATCCTTTAAGAAGCCAAAGGCTCATTATTCCTACCAAATAGGAGGTTATTGCGAGAAAAAACAGAATTTTCCATATTTCCTCATGCACGGTGGAAGGAAGCAACCAACCAAATAAAAGTATCAGTAAACAAAATATTCCTGTGAGCAGGAAAAATTTCAAATGATAGTTTGTTTTCAACGTCATGGGAATTAATTTCTTACAAATTTATCCCAAATTTTCTTTTGTAGCTCTACTTATCCGAGCGAATCGAATTCCATAATTGATAAAATGCAATAACAATGGACAAAAAACAAAAGAGCAGCAACCATAACGGAAACTTCATGTCGCTCTTTTGCTGCAACCACCATCCTAGCCAAGTCCCTCCCCCGATTACTCCGAATAGCTGAAAAGAAAGACCTATGTATTTCACATAAACTGGTGTGCGGTGGGATTCTCTTTCTTGGTTATTTTTGGGCATTGGAATAGCGTTAAAGGGGCGGCAAAAGTTAAAATGGCCTAAATAAATCTGTGCAAAGATCAACCCACAAATAATAGACCATGGAATTCGTTCACTAAGTAAACCAAAAAACCTATTTTGCTACCTGAATTGGGCAAAACCATTTTATGAGGATATTTTCCAGACTACTTGTAGTTAGTTTATTTTTTTGCGTAGCGTGCTCATCTGAGCGCAACACCTTCACAAACAGGACATTTCATAATGTCACTGCGCATTTCAACGCTTATTATTTAGCAGATGTGAGATTGAAGGAGGTAGAAACTGAAGTTTATCAAAACTATAAGGAGGACTATACACAGATCCTTCCTGTCTTTATCCCCTTCGATTCTGCTACGATTCAAGCCAATGCTGAGAAATTACAATCCTCCAGGGAATTAGCTTCAAAAGCCATCGAATGGCATAAAATCAGCAATTGGGTGGACGATAGCTATTATATCCTGGGAAAGCTGGACTATTACCAATCCCACTTCGACGATGCTCAGAACACCTTTAAATACATCAATGTAAACTCCAAAAGTGATGACCTGAGACATCAGACGCTCATCACCTTGCTACGGCTTTATGTAGATCAAGGAGAATTTGAAAATGCCAATTTCACGATTGATTACCTCGGCAAAGAAAAGAACATTGCGGATGAAAACCGCTATGAACTCTATAGGACACTGGCCTATTACTACGAAAAACGTGGCGACAGAAGCGGAGTAATAGGAGCTCTCGACAAGGCAATAGAATATTCTAAGGATAAAAAAGAGGAGTCAAGAATCAACTTCATACTCGCGCAACGGTACCAAAGAGAAGGTTTTGAAGCTCTGGCACATGAATATTATGAGAAAGCATTGGAAGGAAACCCTCCCTATGAGCGAAGTTTCTATGCGCAGCTGTACGCCCAACAAGTAGCAGAACTAAATGCTTCCAAAGATCTCAGGAAAGTCAGAAAATACTATGAGGATCTCTACGAAGATCCGAAAAACAAAGACCTCAAAGACGTAGTGATCTATGAAAAGGCACTTTTCGAAGAAAAGCAAGGCGATACCGAACTTACGCTAGAATTACTTCACCAAGCAGCAAAAGAACCCGGTAGCAACCCTAGGGTGAAAGGATACATCTACCAAAAGCTGGCAGAAATAAACCTAGCGGAGTTCAAAGATTACAGAGCCACAAAATACTACCTGGATTCCGCGCTCAGCTTTATCAATGAAGAAGATCCTGCAGCACTTGCCATCACCAATCAGAAAGAATCCTTAGATCAATATGTCTTTCACTTTGAGCGCATAGAGGGAAATGACAGTTTGCTGCAGCTTGCTGGGCTTTCTCCGGAGGAGCAAAAATTAATTGCTGAAAATTATATCAAAACCGAAGAGGAACGCCTCATGCGCGAAGCAGAAGCACTTCAAAAGCCCAAAAGCTCGAGCATTTTTGATAACCTATTAGCTTTCAGCGACAGGGGCTCCGGTTCATCCTTCTATTTCGACAATAGCGTCGCGATGCAACAAGGAGCGATAGATTTTCAAAGAAGTTGGGGTAATAGACCCTTGCAGGATAACTGGCGAAGAAGCGCTGTGAGTTTCCAAAGTTCAGCTCCTACCATTTCCGAACCGATTGAAGGAGACTCTATCGCTTCAGAGACAGATAATCTTATCAGCCAATTGCCAACGCTGGACGATCTATTGGCAGGAATCCCTAATTCGGAGCAGCAAATCCAGACGCTGAATCTTGAATTAGAGGAATCCTATTTTGAATTAGGCAAACTCTTATATTTTGACTTGGAAGAAGTAGAAAAAAGTGTCGCTAATCTAGAAACACTGGTTCGTGTCTATCCTAGCTCATCCAAGAAGCCTGAAGCATATTATTTATTGTATTTGGCACAAAAAGATTTGGGAGGCAATTCACAGCAATATGTCGGACGTTTAAATCGAGAATTTCCAGAATCACAATATACTTATTCTGTAAACAATCCCGATGCAGCATCTGGTAATTTGGCTTACGTAGAATCTTCAAAAAGATATGAACAAGCCTATAATGCCTATTATTCAGGTCAATATCAGACAAGTAAGAGCATCATAAAGTCAACATTAGAAGAGTATCCACTTACGCGCAATACAGAGCGACTATTGCTGCTGGATATTATGAATACCGGCCAAACTGAAGGTCGTGTAAGGTATAGAGAACGGCTGGAAAATTATATTGAAAATTCTCAAGATCAAGCTTTGGTAGAATTGGCAAGGAATATGCTAAAACCTTTGCTGTCTCAAGAAGAGCTTGCAGCACTTAATCCAAAAGAACTAGATGAAAGTGATTCTACTCAAGTTGAGAAGAATGCAGTTACTGATGACGGAGAAAATGAAGGAGCGTCTAACTCACCTTATAAATACAACGAATCTGCAACGCATATTTTTGTACTGGTGATGGATCCGGCCTTAGCCGAAACAGTAAAAAGCTTGCTGCCGGATTTAGAGACTTTTCATGCTTCAAATTTCTCTAAAGAAAGGCTGAGAACAGGTGAAATGAATATGAATAGAGAGAATGCGATTTTCATCATTAGTCCTTTCTCCAATGCCGCAAAAGCAAAAGAGTACTACAGTAAGTTTCAACAAGAATTCGAATCTGAAGGGCTGACCGATCAGGTAAAATCAGATTCCTTTGTGATTTCTATTGAGAACTTTACTGCATTAAACAAAAGCAAAAATTTAGAAGAATACAGGACTTTCTTCAAGTCCACTTATAAGTAAACTATGAGTAACAAAGCCAAACCCCAAACGTCCCCTTGGGTGTCCAAGACCATAAAATACCTTTGGATCGCCTTTATTGCGGGACTTTTTGGTTTCATCCTATTTGTCTGGATGGTCAGTATCAATTTCCTTGGACTATTCGGATCTCTTCCAGACTTTAAAGCGTTGGAAAATCCAGATTCAGAGATCGCTTCAGAGTTGTATTCTACTGATGGTGTACTTTTAGGGCAGTATTTCCGTGAAAATAGAAGTCCCGTAAAATACGAGGATCTCTCTCCAAACCTCGTTAATGCCTTAATAGCAACTGAGGATGTTCGCTTTGAGAACCACTCCGGGATAGATATGCAGGCAATGGCACGGGTTTTTGTGAAATCAATCCTACTGGGCCAAAATGCCGGAGGAGGATCCACCCTCAGTCAGCAAACAGCAAAGAACCTCTTCAAAACGAGAACAGATGCCAGCAATGGTTTGCTAAGTTCAATACCTGGACTTAGAATGCTGATCATCAAGACTAAAGAATGGATTGTTGCTACTCAATTGGAGAAAGCATACACCAAAAATGAGATTCTAACCTTATACCTGAACACCTCAGACTTTGGCTCAAACGCCTTTGGTATCAAAACTGCAGCAAAGACCTTTTTCAATAAAACTCCTTCGGATCTAGCAATCCAAGAATCCGCCGTTTTGGTTGGACTATTCAAAGCACCATCCTATTATAGCCCAGTATATAACCCTGACAATTCCCTCTACAGACGAAATACAGTACTTGGACAAATGAGGAAGAATGATTTTCTAACAGATGCTGAATTTGATTCTCTTTCCAAATTGCCTATTGAATTGAACTATAGTGTTGCCAATCAAAATAAAGGTTTGGCAACTTATTTCAGAGAGATCGTAAAAGCAGACTTACAAAAGTGGGTTAAGGAAAACCTCAAGTCAGATGGGTCTGCCTATGACCTTTATGGCGATGGGCTTAGGATTTACGCAACGATCGATAGCCGTATGCAACGATACGCGGAAGAAGCTGTAGCTGAACATATGGCCACCTTGCAAGCTAAATTTTATAAGGAAATGGGTAATAAGGACCCATGGATAGATGAAAACCGTCGCGTGATCCCCAATTTCATCGAGGATGCAGTAAGAAGAACTGAAGCCTACCGCTTGCTCAAAGTACGCTATGGAAACGACACAGACTCTATCAATATCAAGCTGAATGAGAAGAAGAAGATGAAAGTTTTCTCATGGGAAAAAGGAGAAGTAGATACCCTTATGAGCTCCATGGATTCCATGCGTTATTACAAGAAATTCCTTCAGACTGGATTTATGAGCATGGATGCGCACACAGGCCAGATCAAAGCTTGGGTAGGAGGATTGGATCACAAATATTTTAAGTTCGATCACGTGCTTAGAGCCAAGAGACAGCCTGGTTCCACGTTTAAGCCATTTGTCTATGCCGCTGCCATAGAAAACGGATACAGCCCCTGCTACAGCGTCATTGACCAGCCTGTGGAAGTATATATCCCAGGCCAACCGGCTTGGAGCCCATCGAATGCAGATTCGAAGTTCACTTATGAAAAAATGACCATCAGACAAGCCATGGCAGAATCGGTGAATTCCATCACTGCCTATATGATGAAAAAGCTAAGCCCAAAAATAGTTGTCGAGACGGCTAGACGATTAGGAGTGACAAGTGATCTGGAGGAAGTACCGGCTTTGGCACTAGGAGTAAACGATGTCTCTATTTTCGAAATGGTTGGCGCCTTTGGGACTTTTGTAAACCAAGGTGAGCACACTACACCATTCTATATTGACAGAATTGAAGACAAAAACGGAAACGTCATTCAACAATTCACCGCCAAAAAGAGGCCTGCTATGAGCGAGGAACATGCTTATTTAATGACTTACATGCTCAGAGGAGGTTTTGAAGAAAGCGGAGGAACCAGCCAGGGGGTTGATTGGGAATTGAGACAGGACAATGAGCTTGGAGGAAAGACTGGCACAACCCAAAATGCTTCCGATGGATGGTACATGGGAATAAGTAAAGATCTGGTAAGTGGCGCTTGGGTAGGTGGTGATGACCGCGCCATTCACTTCAGAAGCTGGTATGATGGTCAAGGCGGTAGAACTGCACGACCTATTTGGCAGAATTATATGAAAAAAGTATATGCTGACGAGAGTTTAGGATATACAAAGGGTCCATTCCCAAGACCTGAACGCCCACTTAGCATAGAGATAGATTGCGATGTCTATGAAAAAGAAAGTCAGCGATTTGCAGATTTTGATTACGACGCAAAGAAGAACGACTTTTAAAAAAATATAAAACCTCTTTTAAAAACAGCCTTAATCCAAGGCTGTTTTTTTTTAATTTTAGCCCATGCAATCCTCCTCATTTTCCCCTACCGATCATCTCACACTTCCAGATCAACCGGGAGTGTATAAGTATTTTAATGAGGAAAATGAGTTGATCTATGTAGGCAAGGCAAAAAGTCTGAAGAAGCGAGTCGGCAGTTATTTCAATAAAAACACTGGCGTGAATCTCAAGACCAGAAAAATGGTCAAAGAGATACGCAGAATTGAGATCACCATTGTGGATAGCGAATTTGATGCCCTACTTCTGGAGAACAACCTGATTAAAAAGTCACAGCCGAAGTACAACATTCTTCTGCGTGACGATAAGACTTATCCCTACCTTCTTTTGACAAAAGAGAATTTCCCTCAGATTTTCCCGACAAGGAAAATGATCCCAAGGAGAGGAACTTATTACGGTCCATTTGCCAGCGTTAAAGCTATGAATAACGTGTTGGATTTGATCCGGGAGCTATTCACCATCCGAACTTGCAAACTTGATTTGTCACCCTATAAGATCGCAGAGGGGAAATATAAAGTTTGTCTGGAATATCATATTGGAAACTGTCAGGGTCCCTGCGTTGGATTACAAAATGAAGCCGCTTACAGTAAAGATCTAGAACAAGCAAAGCATATTCTGAAAGGAAATCTTGGGGTAGCTAAAGCCTATTTCAAGCAAGAGATGCAGGTACATGCAGAAAATCTGGAATTTGAAAAAGCCCACAAGCTCAAGGAAAAACTTGATTTGTTAGAAAAATATCAGGCAAAATCCTTGATCGCCAGCCCTTCCATCAACAATCTGGATGTGTGTACGATTGTCTCTGACGAAAAAAATGCTTACGTGAACTTCATGCGAGTTAAAAATGGGGCTTTAATAACATCAAAGAATGTGGAGCTTAAAAAGCGGCTAGATGAATCAGATGAACAATTACTCCTTACAGCTTTGATTCGCCTTCAGGATCAATTCCAAAGCGATGCAGAAGAAGTTTTATTAAACATAGAACTAACTGAGCAGATTGAAGGCTTAAACGTATTCCATCCAAAAATTGGAGATAAAAAGAAGTTGATCGAGCTGTCATTGAAAAATGCACTTTACTATAAAAAAGAAAAGGCATTGTTGGCAGGCTTAAATCAGGACAAAAAAGATAGAGTTATTCGTCAGCTCCAACAGGATCTAAGTTTACCGGAAATCCCTGACCACATCGAATGCTTTGACAATTCAAATATACAAGGCACCAATCCGGTAGCAAGTATGGTGTGTTTTCTCAACGGCAAACCTGCAGTAAAAGAATACCGGCATTATCACATCAAAACAGTGGTGGGTCCAGATGATTTTGCAAGCATGAAAGAAGTCGTAGGACGTAGGTATAAGCGCCTATTGGACGAAGGAAAACCAATGCCTAAGTTAGTGGTAATTGATGGTGGCAAAGGACAGTTATCTTCTGCGGTAGAAGCCCTGAAGCAACTTGGTATCTATGGACAAATGCCAATTATTGGTATTGCTAAAAGGCTAGAGGAGATTTACTTTCCGGGTGATTCTTATCCTATACATATTGATAAGAAATCAGAGAGCTTAAGACTACTACAAAGAATCCGAGATGAGGCTCACCGCTTTGCGATTACCTTTCATAGAAATGTAAGAAGCAAAAATGCTTTTGGGACACAGCTCACAGCTATCCCTGGTATAGGAAAAAGCACTGCCGATAATCTCTTGAGTCATTTTAAGTCGGTAAAAAAGATCAGTGAAGCAAGTGAAAAGGAAATTGCTGCAATAATTGGAGCTAGCCGCGCAAAGGCATTGATAGCATGGAAAGAAAAAAATAAAGGGGCTTAAAAAAAGCCCCTTTTTCTATTTATTACCACTCCCACAGGGAGTTTTCATATTCTAGCAATTTATACTCAAATTCGAGCGCATCTACGTAAGCTTGCATTTCGGGATTAGGATGATCTACTGCCACAAGATCCGCAATCAGCGCTTCTTCCGAATTAGTAAATCTTCTTACCACAGATCTGAAAAGTCTAGTTTCAAAAGCTTCGTCATACGTTAGGCTTTTGGATAGGTTCTGGAAATTAATCCATCTAGCTTCAGGATGATCTTTGAAGTAGTTGTAAAAGTCTTTATAACGAATGAAAGCAATGGTCTTTTGACCTGCATTGGAATTCGTCTCAGACGGCATCACCAATTCAAGGTATTTGATATCGAATACCATATCAGAGTGATGCTTATCAAAAACAAAATCTTCTCTAAAATCAAGATAGTAAAGCTGCTTGGAGAAAATACTGTCACCGGTAGCATTTAACCAGAAATTGTCCTGAAATTCTGCGATAGATAGTGGCTGGGTAAATTCTTCGTCACCAAAAACCTCTAAGGCATTCTCTTCTACAATCGCTTTATAGATCTGATTTACAATACCATTACTCTTTGTATCTCCAGACCCATAAAGTGGCATGTTATATTTCTCACGGAGATCAATTCTTCTCCAAACACCAATTTGGTACATTTTATCATCTTCTCTGATTCTTTTGGCAGAGTAGATGGTATCCATATCAAACTGACGATCCCCGTATCCAGAAGGGCTAACGCTTGTAGGAGCGATTTGCGCCTCGCTCACTAATGGCGAAAGTCCAACTGCTATTAGCAGGGATAGGATTAATTTTGGAAGAAACTTTTTCATAATCATTCGTTTATCTTAATCCCAAATTTCGAATTACTTAACTCGAATAGGGACAACTTGTCTTAATTCTGAAGGAATCTTATTTCCTCTGAAGTTTGTTCTAGTCACTTGTCTGATTTCAAAAACCACGACATCACCAGCTCTTGCACTTTCTAATAACGAACGCATTGCCAAACTATTACCATTAGTGATTTGAACTGTCTGACGAGGAACTTCATTTCTCAACAATCTCATTTCACCACCGGTCACTTCGAAAGTGGCATCTTTTGCCATAGTTCTCGCGAAAGTAGGCTCTGCCTTAGCTAGCATTTTGAGCCCCATCAAAGAACTAATAGCTTGTGCTTGACTTAGGTCAATTTCTGACCCATTAGAAGTAGCTGGAACCAAGGTAGGAGCAGGAACAGGCTTGATGTCATAATCAACCGTGCCTATTTTATTACCTCCACTGCTCACTCCAATATTTACTTTCCCAGATGCACCAGGAATCACAGTCAATTGCCCTGGCTTACTTCCTTTGATGGATTGGCCATTGCTAACCGAAAATTCCGGAGAATAGGTATTACCTAATGCAGGAACTTCAATCAACAACTCATTGGCACAATCAGCATACAGCTGCTGTACCACTTCAGATGAAACCTTAATTACCGGCTGAGCTACGAAATACTCATATTCCACTGGAAGTACTTTGTCTTCACCACCTACGTTCGTAATAATCTCACCGTTGATTACTCTTCGGGCTAAGCCACGATCATCATACTCAGAAGCAGGAGTCACGTTAAATTCTATTTTACCGAAACCAGTAGCATCTACAGGAACCGATCTACCGTCTATGGTCATGGTAGGTACCGATGCAGTTGAACTTGAGGCAATGAACATATCAGCTTCGAACTTTGTGCCAGCTGCCACTACATTAGATAGCGCTGCTATTCGAGCTTCAGTCACATCAGCTTTAAAAAAGAATGAACCTATGGTATTCTGTACAGCAGTCAAAGCCTCACTCTCTATGTTCAATACCTCATTCTGAAACTGAGAAATTAAAGCCATAACAGCTCCAACAGGAGACTTAACAAAGGTCAAAGCTACAAAGTCCTTATTTCTTGCCTCTCTGTCATTTGCAAAAAGCTCAATTTCAGAAGCATCTTTAGCGATGTCATCAAATTTCAGATCGGAAAGACCTACTGAAGTTAGGATTTCAGAAATTTTAGCTGGATACGCATTTAGTATAGCTTTCATTTCCTCACCTTTTCCATTGTTGGCAAAAAGGTTTCCAGTGATTTCAGTATTTTTAAGCTGCGCGTTCACATAATTACCTTCCTCATTTTTTGCATTGGACTGGGTAATCAAATCCTGCTTAATCTGCTCTAAATAATCATAAGTTTCTTTAGTAGCCTCTCTAATTTGATTAGCTGCAGCCACTTTTGGCACATCTACTTCTTTGTTACCTTGTTGATCCACCGTGTATTCGATCGATTCAACTGTCTTTTTATTTTTGTTGATGAAATTTCGGGAGGTTCTTTCCATCCCATCGTTTATCAACACAAATTTTTGGAGGATCTGGTTACTTACCTGGAGGGCCAAAAGGGCCGTCAAAACCAGGTACATCATACCAATCATCCGCTGTCTAGGTGTCTCTTTAGCTCCTGCCATTTTTAAGTTTTAATGGATTTTAAAATGAATTGAAGAGAAATTAACCTTTCATAGCGGATAGCATTCCACCATAGATTTTATTCAATGAACTGACGTTCTGATTCAATTTTGATAATTCTGTTTTGAATGCTTGAGTTTCTTTTCCTGCTTCAGTAAGACCTTCCATAGCTGCAGTCATGTTTGCATAGAATTTATTCAATGTCTTCACATGGCTATTAGCGTCCTGAAGTTCCATTTCATACACTGAGTTCAATGCAGAAAGGTTCTTAGTTACAGTGACTACTTGGGTATGGTACGCTTTTGCGTCTTGAGATGCCGCAGACATTTCTGTAAGAGCAGCAGCGGTTTTGCTGTAAGAAGCATTCATATCCACTAATGTTTTGGCAGCAGATTTCACATTAGTTGCATATTCGTTAGTAGCCACGGCTGCATCGGATAGATTACCCATTTTCTGGGCAGAGGTTGCCAGGTTTTGCATTCCTTTACCTAGGCTTTCAATCAGTTCAGGACCTACTTTAGCGTTTTTAAGCATTTCGTCAAGCTTTTGAGAAACCTGATCTCCACCTGCCACTACTCTTTGTGCTCTAGGAGCTGCCGGCGCATCACCCGCTAATTCTGGATATACTTTAGACCAATCTACATCTTGATGTTGTGGCTCAAATGCTGAAAGGAAAAATATCACTGCCTCAGTACTAAGTCCAATACCGATCATCCAGTTGGCGAATGGTAAATCTAAGATTTTGAACATAGCACCAAGAATAACCACTGCTGCACCAATACCATAAATTTTTGGCATGATGCTGGAATAAAATGTTGCTGAAAACGAGTTGCTGTTGCTAGCCATGTGTTAAAGTGTAATTAAGGTTTTAAGGTATTTACTTTGTGGATTTGTTTATATTCTATCTTCTTCTTCTAGTTGAACTTTTCACATCCATAGAGCCAGAGCGTCCAATGAATGTCATTTTTGTTCTAAATCCTATGTGAGCTTGAGCAACATCTTCATACTCATACGTTCTTGTACTTGTCTCTAGATAGTGAGCGATATCCTTCCAGCTTCCTCCTCTTACCACCTTTCTAGGCTCGTTAGGATCATCATAAACTGGATTCAAATCCCAGGTAATCGAGCTAGATGTAGTAGCATATGCATCAAGTACCCATTCTGCTACATTCCCTGACATGTTATATAAACCATAGCCATTCGGCGCAAAAACATCAACAGGTGCGGTATAAGGGAAACCGTCATCTATGTAATTTCCTCTTCCTGGCTTGAAGTTTGCCATCAAGCATCCTCTTTTATTCTTCAAATAAGGACCACCCCATGGGTATTTAGCTACATCTTTACCTCCTTTGGCAGCATATTCCCATTCTGCTTCAGACGGCAATTGAAATGCCGGACCATCAAAGTCGCTTTCGTCATTAGCTCGCATGTGATAGGTTCTCCACTCGCAGTATTTTTTAGCTTGATCCCAAGTGACACCTACAACAGGATAATTATCAAAGGCTGGATGATCAAAGTAAAATTCCATCAACGGATCTCCATAATGATAGGCAAAGCTTGTGGACCAAACTGTAGTATCCGGCTTCAACTCATCATAATTTAATTGTGGAGGATCTTTTAACGTAGTGGGAGTACCTGTTTCGTAAGTTCCGCTTTTTACAGCCTCTAAAAATTGACGGTACTTATTATTGGAAACCTCATATTTATCCATGAAAAACTCAGAGATGGTAATCTGCTTGTTCAATGCAGATTGCGTAAAAGCGATATCCTCATCGGCTTGCCCCATCCAAAAAGTACCTGCCTTCACAGGAACCATATCATAAGGGAGGTTTTGCTGCCAGTTGGTACGCTTAGGAACACCGGTCACTTCTCCTCTTCTATTCATCTTTTCGCTGGCAGATCCCTTTTTATTAAAAAGACCACAACTCGGCAAAAGTGTCACAATTGCCAACCCTAAGGTTAAAGGCAATAAGCGAACATTGATTTTTTTATACATAAATGACGTTTTTTCGTTCATCAAATAATTACGCAGTGTAAAATATTTTCAAGATTCGAAATTTAGCTGAATTTGGCACAATAATGCAAATAACCTGCCAAAATATGAGGATTTGATAATATTTGGTTATTCACAACTATCACTATTCTAGCTGATTTTCAACTTGATTTCAGAATCTAAATCTTGGTGTTCTCTGTATCACTCTTTGAATTTCTCTACTCACGTTTGACAAGGTATAACGAAGCATAAGTTCGTGGCTAGTCGGAGATTTAGCCTCTACTCCACTAAATACCAAATCAAACGCATAGCCCAAATTCAGAGAATTATTCCGTAAAAGGCTATAGCCTAGAATCAATGATACTGATTCTTCTCCTCTAAATCCGAACCCCCCACTAATTTTATTCTGGTGAGTAGCAATAACGCTAGCTTCATAGGAAAAATTATTGAAGGACACCGTTTTTAATAGAAAACTAGGCTCAATTACTAATTGTCCTACTGGTCTAATTCTATATCCAAAAAGCAAATAGGAATGGTTTTTTAATTGATTTGCATACGAACCATCACCAAAATCAAAATTAGGTTCATTGAGATGTCTGGAACTTAGTCCAATATAATAATCACGCGTATCCAGCAACAACCCTGCACCGAAATTGAAATTTAATTGGCTTTCTTTTCCAGAATTGGGAAGATTAGGTTCTGGATTCACTACGATGAGCTCACCATAATCTAAAGAACTAGAATACATACCTACATACGCACCAAAGCTTAAAGTAGATCTATTGAGCTTTTTATGATAAGCGCCTTGAAGATTGATTTCCAGATTACTGGTAGCACCTATATTGTCCACTGCCAAAGCAGTCAATCCATAGCCAATGTTTTTCCCTTCAAGCCTTCCCTGAGCGGTCACCAATTGCGTAACGGGGGCTCCGCCCTGACCAGAATTGGTGGCATAGTTCAACCACTGTGATCTGTGCAACGCAGAAAATCTATAGCCTCCGTCTTTTCCAGCAAAGGCTGGATTGTAATACATCCCATTATACATATACTGGGTGAACTGAGGATCCTGCTGGGCCATCAGCGAAGAAACCTCAAAAAAGAAAAACAGGAGAAATGAATATCTCAAAAAATATATACAATGGCCTCTTCTAATCATTTTATAGTGGTTTCGCCTAACATTTCAACTAGTGTAAGAATTTAAACTGAAAAACCACAGAATTAGGTTTTATGTTTTACAAATTATTTGCCTTTTTTATATAAAGCTCCAATGCTCCGGTCATGCTTGGGGCATTTGGCATAGGTGCTTCAATATCCAAAATCAAATCCAAATCTCTAACAGCCTGGGCTGTCGTGGGGCCAAATGCAGCTATGCGCGTATTGCCCTGTTCGAAATCCGGGAAGTTTATTTTCAGTGATTTGATCCCAGAAGGACTGAAAAAGGCCAAGATATCATATTTCACATCAGCCAAATCAGATAAATCAGCTTCTAAGGTATGATAAATGATAGCTTCGGTAAAGGCAATCCCATTTTTTTCCATGTATTCAGGAATATCGTCTTTACGGATATCCGAGCAAGGAAATAAATACTTTTCTGATTTATGTTTCTTGAAGTAATCAAATAAATCCTGCGCTGTCTTCTGACCTACGAATAATTTACGCTTTCGGATTACAATGTATTTTTGAAGGTAGTGAGCAGTTTGGTCCGATATACAGAAATACTTCATATCTGCAGGCATCTCGATTTTGAAATCCTTACAGATCGCAAAGAAATGATCTATAGCATTACGGCTGGTGAAAATCACAGCAGTATGTTTTAAAATATCAATCTTCTGCTTGCGGAATTCCTTTGGCACTACTGGCTCAACCTTTATAAATTGACGAAAATCAATCTTCAAATTGTATTTCTCCGCCAACTGCACATAGGGAGAATTTGCGCCCGCAGGGGCTGGTTGAGATACTAGGATACTTTTTACTGGTCTAAACCTGTCTTTGGTAGCTGTGCTCATGCTTCTATTATTCCTTTTGGTGATTTTCGAAATCAATAACCCAAATCAAGCACCAATTTGGCCAAGATTAAAAAGGGCACCAATTCTGCGATGCAAAGGTAAGTAAATAAATGATATTTCTTAAAGCCCAGTCTATTCACCATAATTAGAAACAAGCCTAGTATCCCTACTATATATATCCAGAAAAAACCTGCAAATGAAGCTTCCAATGCCATTTTAATTGCTGAAAATTCATTTAGTAAAAAAAACGCACAGACTAAAATCAAAAAAATGGTGGCTATCACTACAAGCCGGAGTAAGTAAAAGAAGTGAGCGAATTCCAATTTCCCCAAATCAAACAAATATGATAAAATTCTAATGGCCGTAAACTTCAGTATAGTCAAAATCAATAGCAATAGAGAACCTAAAAGCCATAAGGCTATTAAGGTCTTAAAACTTAATTCTAGCCTCAACTCTAGCCATTCTTGACGAAAAACAACCATAGCCGTAACCATGGCTAGGGACAAAAGCATATTTACTATATATACATACAACAGAATATCACCCGAAAAAAACTTCTGCAAACTCCCACTTTCAGAAAAATCTTCTGCATTAAGCAAGGAAATAGGTTTGATCATCATGGCAAAAATGAATGGATACGCCGACTTATAAAGCGTAATCATCAGCAAACAAGTAATCATCCCTACGATAAAAAAATCGCGAACACCTTGTCTGTTCAAATTTCTTTTTTCAGAAACCAACCCTATTGTATTGGCACTAGATTCTATAGGCTCAGATTTCAAAATTTTCCTTACACTAGCTTGTTCAGAAGAAATGCCATTTTTAAAAACCGTAAGACTCACATTCGATTCAGGAAACTCCTGCTTGAGCACCTCTACTTGCTCAGTGAAGGCTGTATCCTGATCTGTAAAAAACCAGAGTTTCTCTCCTACGAAAACCACAGAATGATCTGGAAATTCAAATGAAAAATAAGCCAAAGGAAATGTTTCCAAATCCAATTCCAAAATTAATCGGTCATTTGAACTAAACCAAGTCTCTCTTTCTCCCTCCTGCCACTTAGGATTGTAATCTTCCAAAACCTGAGAAAATGACACGTTACCTATCGCCAAAAGAAGGGTGATTAGTAGTATTGACTTGCTGATCAATTTTTTCATACTCAAAATCTGGCTAGATAGCCAAAATGTATCCTAGAATAGGAGAATTGTAAAGGTTGAAGATTTGATTTTCCAACTCCATAAATAAATCTAAAATTACCGGTCCCGGTGTCAAGATTGATTCCTGCACCAAAGGAAACCGGCTTATCGATGGAAGCCGCAAAGTACGGGTTTTCCAGAATGCCAAAGTCAGCAAAAACCATTAGAAATGAATTTTCTCCAAAAAAAAGTCTTTGTTCCATAGATAGATACCCATAAGATTTAGCAAAAAAGTAGTTCTCATTAAAGCCACGGATACTTTTTAGACCCCCCAACCTAAAAAGATCATTTAGAAGTAGGTTTTGATTTTGGGTAAAACCTCCACTTCCTTTCAGCCACATCCCCCAAGTCGGTTTGATGTAAATATGTTTTTCTATATCCATCATGCCCAGGTATTGCGGACTACTTAAGTCAAGATTCTCGTACACCTCAGGAGGAAAACCTGTATTCTCCAGAATTCTTTTATTGCCCAAGGCAAACTCACTGCTAAGCAGAAAACCTCTTCTGGAGAAAAACGGAGAATCTCTCCTATCCCAAGACCATCCCACCCCATATTGGTTCCAGCGGTAATCGGCCACGTCAGGTAATTCGGTCATGGCATCATACGCCTCGGTGTCAAGCACATCGCTGGATTGCCTGCGCGTAAAAAACCGGAGATAGCTAGTTTGACTCAGGTGATACCCAAAGTCTAAACTCAAGTGTCTATTTAGAAAAGTAGAATCTTGCTTGAGCAGGCTGAATCCTACACTTACGTCTAAAGGAGAATTGAATAAAAAGGACTCTTTGGCAGAAATATCTAAAGATTGGGTGGCGATATTCAAACGCTTCCAGTGGAGCGCCACATCTCGGCCTTTCCCTCCCAGATGATACAATTCCACATCTAATTGACCTGTAATGAGCATCTTCCCAGGCTCATTCTCATTTGGCAGCAAGCCTATTACCCCATCCAAAACATTGGTATTCCGATCCCTCAAGGTAAAGGTCGGTTGTGCTTTTTTTACTTGAAAATCCAGCCGAGGAGGTTCTGTCTGGACAAAATAAGCTGATCGAGCTAGAACCTCGGAGGCAACGTCAAGTTGCTTTTGGGAAAAAGGCAGACCGGGTCGGATCCCTGTAATATTTTGCACATACCTTTCTTGGGTTTTCGTATCGCCTGCTACCTTAAGGCTGTCCCAAAGAATCAAAGGTCCCGAATCGTATCTGAAAACTGCCGAAAGAAAATTTCCTTTACGAAGGATACTATCGAGTTTGACTTGCGCGAAAGGAAAACCATTGTTCTCCGCTTTAGAAATAACTTCACGCATCCACCTGGCAGCTGAGGTGTATTCCGCAGTCACAGGACTAATATTCCTAAAGAATTCTTCAGGAACATTCCCCGGTGAAATGGATTCCCACCCATACTTTTCACCAAGAATAAGCCTTACGATCAGAGAATCAGTTGATATTTCTTCCTTTTCCAGAAAAAGAGAAAGATATCCCAGGTTTTGAAATGACTGACTAAGCGAGTCTAAGTATTTCTTTCTTTCGACTTTGTCGGCAAATGAAGTCCAATCAGCTGTTTGCTGAACTGGATCGGTAGCCCAATTGATCCAATTGGCATCCTGAGCTTTGCAAAGCTGTCCTCCGGCAAGAAAAAAAAGAAAGGATGCCAAAAGGTAGGTTTTCAAAGGGATCTCTGGGAATGGTTATATTCGCAAAATAATAGAATTCACTTTGGCTGGCATATACATCCACGTTCCTTTTTGCAGGCAGGCATGCCATTATTGCGATTTCCACTTCAGCACAAATCTTGACCGAATAGATCAGATGACTGATATGATCTGCCGGGAAATTGAATTGAGGGCCGATTACCTGCTAGACAAGAAAGTGGAAACAGTCTATTTCGGAGGAGGAACGCCTTCTCTTTTACCTCCGCTCTTGATTGAAAAGATATTGGATCGGATTGCCATGACTTTCAATTCGGATTGGCGAGAAGTCACCCTAGAGGCAAATCCAGATGATTTGATTGAAAATACGTTAGGTGCCTGGAAAAGTCTCGGCATTGATCGCCTGAGTCTGGGAATACAAAGCTTTGATGAGGAAGTTTTGAAATTCTATAATCGAGCTCATACGGCAGAAGAGTCCAAGTCTGCGATTGCAAAAGCTAGAAAAGTAGGTTTTGAAAAATTCAGTCTGGATTTAATCTACGGTTTTCCCCAGCCAGACCATTCGCTTTGGCAGCGGGATTTATCAGAGGCAATCAAACAGAACCCGGGACATATTTCCAGCTATGCGCTTACCGTAGAGCCAAAAACCGCACTCGGAACCTGGATGAAAAAAGGCGAATTCAAGCCCGCTGAAGAGGATTTTGTGGCGGAGCAATTTGAAATACTTCAAGAGCTGACAGAAAAGGCTGGATATGTCCAATACGAGGTATCTAACTTTGGCAAGCCGGAGCAATTCGCCCTTCACAATACGAATTACTGGAAAGGCGTTCCCTATTTGGGCATAGGCCCCAGTGCACATTCTTATGATGGACAAAATAGAGGGGCAAATCCGTCAAATAATTCCCTTTATCTGAAAAGTGTGGAAAACAGAACCTTACCATTTGTGGTGGATAACCTGTCCCAAGATGAGCGGCTGAATGAATACATGCTTACAGGTCTGCGAACGCTGTGGGGAATTGACTTTGATGAAATATCCCGGGTTTTTGGTCAAGATCTCTTGACTACCAGAAAAGTCATTTTATCACAGATGGATTCCGAAGGCTGGCTCGTTTGGAAGGATAAAAACCTATCTTTGAGCAAAAGTGGAAAACTGCTGGCAGATAGTATTGCAGCAGCACTTTTTGTATAAGATGATGACAAATATGGCGGGAGACGGATATTTTAGTAGAAAAAAAGAGGTAGCACCACTTGAGTCGGCTTTTAACGATCTGCTCAAAGCATACCGCTTAGAGGGAAAATTCAAAGAAAAGTCATTGGTTCATGACTGGCCTGAAATCGTTGGAAAAACAATTGCCGATCGAACTTCTTCTGTGTTTATAAAAGACAAAAAACTTTTTGTGAAAATTAGCTCAGGGCCAATCAAAAAGGAACTACTGATGAACAAGAGTAAAGTCATCTCGCTCATCGAAGAAAAATACGGAGTTAATGTGATTGATGATTTGGTTTGCATGTAATCCCTTGAGATTAATTGTTGGGAGTTTTTTATTTACACTTTTTAACATCTGACTATCTTCGGTAAGCTAGCTACCTTCACTATTTTCCAATCTGAATGAGTATTATTGTGGCAGCGCATCCATGATCAAACTACCGCAAATCCATATCGGAAAGCTAAGCTTGCTGCTCGCCATCCTAGTATGGCTGGCTTTGCTATTTGTGGATTTGGTGAGGCTGGTCGGTCTCCTCAATGAAATGGATTCAGGCATAGCCATTGAATTCACCTGGATCTTGCAAACCCTCTATTTCATCACGGTTTACAGTTTTTATAAATATTCGATTAACAAAAGTACCCAAAGCGACTTCCTCAATCTGATCTGGAGAGGTGCATCGACTGGGATTTTTGCTGTTGCTGTTTATTTAATCATTGGATTATTTTACGGTTCCCTTGGCGAAAGTAAGCTGGCAGATGACCCATTTCTCAAAACGTTCTTTTACCACGTTCGCTTTGGGCTGATGACGATTTTTTTGATTTCCACCTCACTGTTGTGGCAGCACCTCATCCTTTACCAAAAAGCTAAGCGTGTAGTAAAACAATGGCAGGCATATGAAATAGCGCTACTGATAGCTATGTTTTTAGTGTTTTTCGATAGAGAAGCCTATGATTACAGCTTCTTTTTCGGGCTAGTTCTGCTTGGAATTTTGGCAGTGATCCTTTCTACTAATTTGAAGTGGATTCCTTATTTGACTTTCAAAGAAAAGTGGAAATCACTCCTTTTTCTTGCCATCATCATTGCGGCTATAGGATACATCCTGTGGTACACAGTCTCTGTGGACCTAGAATACGATTACCCTGCTAATCTGATGGGTAATTTATTCCTGATTTCACTTTTTTGGTTTGTATTGGTTTATGCAGTTCTGAGCTTTTTGGTCACACTTTTCAACCTCCCAACTTCCTCCGTTTTCGAGCAAAAGCTAACTGAAGCGATCAATTTCCAGCGATTGAGTCAATCGATTCAGCCTGAAGAGAATGAGGAGCAAGTACTGGATATTCTAATGGACTCCTGTATGAGTGCGGCTTACGCAGATGCAGCTTGGCTGGCCATGAAAAGCGATGAGTTTCCCGAAGGGTATTTTCAGGAGAGGTTTATTGATCGGAAGACCAGAGAAGAAATTTCAGCGTTGATCGAACCGCAAAAAACGGTTCAGGAATGGGAATCAGAAAAGCGACCTGACAATCTAAGCCCAATAAATCTCAGGATCGTTCATCCAAAATATGAGTCCATTCTCCTGGTTCCTTTGGTAATCAACAAATCGGTCATCGGTAAAATTGTGCTTTGCAAAGAGGTGCGGGATGGATTCAACAAGGAAATGCTGAATATCATTAGCACCTTTGGGAGGCAAGCCTGTATTGCGGTTGAAAACCATCGGCTGCTAAATCAAGCCATTCAGAACGAACGCTACCAGGAAGAATTGAAAATCGCGCAGCGGGTACAGAAATCCCTTCTTCCTACCCAGCTGGACCACAATGAGTTTTTTGAAATTTGTGCTTTTTCCAATGCCGCGGATGAGGTCGGCGGGGATTATTACGACACCTACCAGCTTGACGAAGATAGGTATGTGTTAATCATAGGTGATGTATCCGGCAAAGGAACTTCTGCTGCCTTTCATATGTCTCAGATGAAGGGTATTTTTCAAAGTTTGATACAACTGGATCTCAGTCCTTCAGACTTTATGATTAAGGCAAATTCAGCCCTGAGTAAATGTCTTGAACGAAACCATTTCATTACCGCATCGATATTTATTATCAACACAGCAAAACAAACCATCTGTCATTCCCGTGCAGGTCATGTACCCACGCTGATTCACAAGAAAAGATTGAACAAATCAGAGTATTTGGAGATTGATGGCTTGGGTCTGGGCATTTTAAGAAACATGCACTATCAAAATCACGTTGTGGAAAGGACATTAATGTATCACCCCGGAGATGTCTTAGTCTTATTCACGGATGGTATAGTAGAAGCAAAAAATGACAGTTCCCAGCAGTTTGGATATGAGCGTGTCAGGACGCTGTTAGAAGTTTACAACGAACTCACTCCTCTGGAAATTCAGACTAAAATCATAGAAGCTCTGCATAGTTTTGTAGGCGGACAGCGATTAATAGATGATGATTATTCGATGATGGTAGTGAAATTTACCCAAAAAAATAAAGCAAGCTAAAAAATGCTAACCATAGAAACCCAAGAAGAGAACGGCCATACAATTTTATTACTGCAGGGTGAAGTAGATGCCAGCAACTCAGTGATACTTGATGAAGCAATTACTAAAATGGTTGCAGATGGAAGTAATTCTATTTTAGTTGACGGATCAGGCTTGGAGTATATTTCTTCAGCCGGATTAGGGGTGTTTATGTCTTATTTGGAGGATTTTCAGGAAAAAGAAATTGAGCTAAAAATCTATTCTCTTTCCGACAGAGTATATGAAGTGTTTAAGATTTTGGGATTAGATCAGTTGATGAGTATTTATCCCAACAAAAAAGCTGCGTTGAATAGCTGAAATGATACACCAGATGAAAATATCTTGTCAAACTACCGCACTCTCGGAGCTACGGGTCTTTCTAAAGAAGACCCTAGGAGAGCTACAGCTGTCTGACATCGACCAGTTGCAGCTTATTCTGGCAGTGGAAGAGGTGTGTGCAAATCTGATTATCCATTCACACAACTGTAATGCATTGGATTACATACAGCTTGATATCAAACAAAATCCCGGCAAATTGATTTTTGAGATTACCGATGAAGGTAAGGCTTTCAATATGCTCGATTATGAGGTTCCTGACCTGAATAAAGTAAAAGGAGATAAGCGAAAAGGAGGTTTAGGCATAATTTTGGTCAAGAAGATCATGGATGAAATTGAGTTTGACTCGACGAAGGGCACCAATACCTGCCGCTTGATCAAATGGTTTCAGTCCTAATTCTTGTTAAAAGCTTAGTATTCGGGACTTTTGACTTTAAATCCTAATAAATTTGTAAAATTGCATTCCAATTCTGGCGCTCACCACATGACAAACCGAACCATTTCGGCATATTTAATCACATTCCTTTTAACATTTGGATCCACTGCATCTGGGATGACGTTTTTTCAAGCGTCAGATCAGAGTGATCCCTTGTTGACTTTAGGGGGCAAATCCATCGATAAAGATGAGCTGATTTACCTTTTATCTAAAGGAAATAACTCTGAGCCCGGTACACCGGGGATGTCGAGAGAAGAATATGAAGAGAACCTAGATCTTTTCATCAATTACAAATTAAAAGTAAGGGAGGCAGAAGCGCAGGGACTTGATCAATCCGAGGAATTCCTCAGAGAATTTGAATCGTTTAGAGAAAATCTCAAGGCGCCTTTTCTAATAAGAAATTCATTAGAAGAAGGGGAGCTAAGAAAAGCCTACGCCAGAATGCAGGAAATCGTACGTGCCAGTCACATCTTGCTCCAGTTTCCAGCCAATGCATCAACAGAAGACAGTTTGATCGTTCTCAGGATGGCATTGAAAATCGAAGATGAAATAAAAAATGGTGGAAATATCAATGAACTCGCGGTAAAATATTCCGATGACCCATCGGTACAAGCCAACCAAGGCGACCTTGGTTATTTCACTGCGCTACAGATGATTCAACCCTTTGAAGATGCCGCATTTTCTCTTCAACCAGGTGAAGTTTCTGATCCGGTTTTGACCGATTTCGGCTACCACATCATCAATGTAAAAGACCGTCAGCCTAATCCAGGTCAGGTGAGAGTATCCCATATCTTAGTGAGAATAGACGAAAATGCACCGAATGGTGAAGACCTTGCCAAAAGGAAAGTAGCTGACATTTACACAGAGATCCAGAAGGAAAGCACCGTCTGGGAGGATATCGTGAAAAATTATTCAGAAGATCCATCCAGCAGTCAAAAAGGAGGAATACTTCCTTGGTTCAGCGTTGGATCCATGATTCCGGAATTTGAAATGGCCGCTTTTTCTTTGACAGAAATAGGAGAAGTGTCCCCTCCTATCCAAACCCGCTATGGCTACCATATTCTCAGGCTGGAAGATAAAAAACCTGTGGACAGCTTCGAATCTATGGAAGAAAGTATTCGATCCAGAATATTAAGGGATTCGAGATCTACCATGATACAATCACAAGTAATGGCGATTCAGAAGTCACGCTATAACTTTGATGAAAACGAAGAAAATGTCGCCAAATTAAAGTCTGAACTAAGCGCAACCTCCAAAAATGACTTTGCCCAGGTAATGAATGAGAAAGATTTGGCAAGAGATCAACTCTTCTCCTTACAAGGAAAAAGTTATGTTGCTCAGGATCTTGCTGATTTTATGAATGTACAAGAAATACCCCTTGCTACTAAGGAAGGAATTTTCGACGCCTGGTATGAAAAGTTCGCCGCATCTGTCTTAAACGAGGCTGAAGAAGCTGACTTGGAAGCAAATAATAAAGACTACAGAATGCTCCTGAAAGAGTATCGAGATGGCATTTTGCTATTCTCTCTTATGAACGAGCAAGTTTGGCAAAAAGGCCTCATGGATTCCGTAGCCCAAAAGGCATATTTCCAGGAAAACATTCAAAAATACCAATGGAAAGAACGAGTGGATGCCTATATCGTGAAAGTTCTGGATATGTCTCAGGTAGATGCCGCTAGAAAATTACTTCAGGAAACCACGCTCTCAGATGATCTTATCTCTACTTTTGAGAAGAGCTACGAAAGCAGCAATTCCTTGGCTTACCAAACCGAAGCTGGTAACCTAGAATATGCCGAACATCCCGTTTTGTCCAAGGCCGATATTAACTCAACCTATCAGGAGATAGAAGCCAATGGGCATTTGCATTTGGTGATTTTAGGAGAGAAAACAAGTGCTGGTCCAAAGAAATTTGAAGAAACACGAGGGTTAGTTATACGGGATTATCAAGAATACTTAGACAAAAGTCTGGTAGAGTCCTTACGAAAAAAGTATCCTATAAAAATCAATCCGAAAGCTAAGGAAGAAACATTCGTAGCTTTGAATCAATAAAAATTTACATAAGAAACCGTCATATTTGAACTTAAAGGCGGAAAAACGGCCATGAATCGAATGTGACTTAAAGGTCGCAAAAACATGCGAGATCTCCCGTCAGACTGTTGTCAGCTGGGCTGGCACATGACCGTTAAAGAACAAATTATAAACAAATGAAATTGCTAAACCGACTAACATTCACTTTAATAGCCAACTTGCTGATCACCGCATCTTTTGCTCAAGAAGCAGCACCTACTACCGGTCAGGTTCTTGACAAAATTGTCGCCAAAGTGGACAACTATATTTTACTGGAATCAGACGTTCAAAAAGCCTATTTGGAAGCTTTGTCCCAAAATCAGCAAGGACAGACATCCCCAACCAAGTGCCAAGTATTTGAATCCTTGATGATCAACAAACTGATGGTAGCCAAAGCAGAGGTCGATTCAGTGATCGTGACAGACGCAGAGGTGATGCTCCAGACCGAACAGCGATTCGCAATGGTGCTTCAGCAGTTTGGCGGTGACGAAAACACCCTCGTAGAGGCCTATGGTAAAACTGCCGATCAACTTAAAGCTGAAATCGAGGATGTGATCAAGGAGCAATTGATTGTGCAGCGAATGAGAACTCAGATCACCGAAGGCTTGACTGTTTCTCCGAATGATGTCAGAGAATTTTTTAATAGTATTCCCACTGACTCCCTTCCTCTTTTTACTTCTGAGGCTACCGTGGGACAAATCGTAATAAAACCGGAAGTAAATCCAGAGACCAAGCAAGCGCTTTATGAACAAATGGTGCAATTCAAAAAAGATATTGCCGAGGGCAAAGCTGATTTTGCTGATTTGGCGAGACGCTATTCTGAAGATCCAGGCTCAGCTGCAAATGGCGGTAATTTGGGCTTTTCTTCAAGGGGTCAAATGGTTCCGGAGTATGAAGGAGCAGCATTGTCACTCAGACAAGGTGAGATATCTGATCCTGTTGAATCTGATTATGGCTTTCATATCATCCAACTTCTGGAAAAGAAGGACAATACCTACAATACCAGGCACATTCTCATGTCTCCTAAAGCTACAGCAGCAGATATAGAAAAATCTGAGCGATACCTAGACAGTCTCAAAACCGAGATAGAAGCGGGCAGAATGGATTTTGCCAAAGCAGCAAAAGATTACTCTGATGACAGAACTACCTCTGATGCCGGAGGTTTTTTCACAGATCCTTCCAACAATTCAAACCGCCTTTCCCTGAGAACCCTTGAAGACCCTCTTCTATTCTTTATGATAGATACCATGCAGGTAGGCCAGATCACTAAGCCTATGCAATTTGACGATCCAAGAGAAGGAAAGAAAGTCCGAATCCTATACTACAAGGCAAAATACCCTGCTCACAGAGCAAATATGAATGATGACTACGAAAAGCTAAAAGCAGCAACACTTCGCAAAAAAGAAGAAGAGCTGCTTAGCAAATGGTTTGTCACAGCCAAAGAAGATATTTTCATAGATCTTGACCCAGCTTATGATCGATGCAATGCACTCGCTGAAAAGTGACGAAAAAGGCCCGAGATTGATTGATCTCGGGCCTTTTTTAATTTCTAAGTAAATTATTCTTTCAACTCTTTTTCTTGCCCAATAGGGTTTTGATCGCTAACCCAATCTGCTTTAACCCTTCCTTCAAAAACCCCTTGGATTCTTCCAATTTAGGCTTGAAATCATCCGTTCGCTCTCTAAATTCCCGCTCTAGAATCTCCTTTCCTTTTTTGAATTCAGCTTCTAATGTCGTTTTATTATCTTTTAGATCCTGGATTTTCCTTTCTATATCCTCTTTTGCATCCGAACCGGCTTCAGCTCCCTTTTTTACCAACTCTTCGATTTTGTCCCCAATTTCCTTAAGTACTTTTTCTATATCCTGAGTGGTGGATTTCTTCTCTTCCATAACCAAAAATTTTAAGATGAACTGATACTTTTCAAGTTACTTACTTTTTCCAGAATGCTTCTTTACTCAGAAAGAATTTCGAAAGAAAACACTAATTATCAACCGATTCCCCTGCCTGAGTCTGCTTTTCATAAAGCTCAGCATACACTCCTTTTTGAGCCATCAGAGAGGTATGATTTCCCTGCTCCACTATTTCCCCATCGTCCAATACGATGATCTGATCTGCTAGCTTAGCTGAGGAAACTCTATGTGAAATAATAATAGAGGTACGGTCTTGCATGATTTTCTTGAGCGCTGTCAAGATCACATTCTCTGTTTTGGTATCCACCGCAGAGAGACAATCATCCAAAATAAGAATCTTCGGCTCTTTAGCTATTGCCCTAGCGATGGAAACCCGCTGCTTTTGCCCTCCGGAAAGTGTTATTCCACGCTCACCAAGCATGGTTTCAAATCCCTTTGGAAAGTCCACGATGTTTTGATACACGTCTGCATCTTTCGCCGCCTGCTCTATAATCTTAGGATCCGATTCTTCAATGCCAAAGGCAATGTTGTTTCCTATGCTATCCGAAAACAAGAAAACATCCTGTGGCACATAGCCAATTTGCCTCCTCAAATCCGAGATCGAAAGCGAATCAATTGGTTTTCCATCTACCTTAATCACACCAGAGGTAGGATCATACATGCGCATCAATAGATTAGCAATGGTTGATTTTCCAGACCCTGTGGTCCCGATTATTCCGAGTGTCTGCCCTTCTTTGATTTTAAAACTTACATCCTTCAGGGCATTGATTCCAGATTCAGGATACACGAAGGATACATGCTCCATTTCTACGGTACCTACTAGTGACGTTTTAATATCATCGGTACTGAGTATATCATTTTTCTCATCCAGAAATTCATTGATCCGGGTCTGGGAAGCGGCTGCGCGCTGCACAATACTGGTCACCCAGCCAAGCGAAGTAACGGGCCAAGTCAGCATATTCACATATAAAATAAACTCGGCGATCACACCATAGCCTATTTCCCCACTGATCACCTGTAGCCCTCCTACATAGACCGTAATGATCGTCGAAACTCCCACTAGCGCCATAATGATAGGAAAGAACAAGGCATTTACGCGAGTCAGTCGAATAGACTTCACCTTATAATCTTCACTAGCTGTCGCAAAATCATTGGCACTGTCACTTTCTCTGACGAAAGCTTTTAGGACTCTAATTCCTGAAAATGCCTCTTGAACAAACGTACTCAACCCACTCAAACTTCGCTGAATCTTTTCAGATCTCTCATTGATCATATTATTCACATAATAGATACTCAGTGAAAGAACTGGCAGTGGTAATAAGGCATAAAGAGTAAGAATAGGATTGACCGTGATCATATAAGTTATCACTAGAGGAAAAAGAATCAAGAGATTCAAACCATACATAATCGCCGGGCCGAGGTACATCCGAACGCGGCTCACATCCTCCGTGATTCTGGCCATCAGATCCCCTGTACTATTTTTTCTATAAAAACTCAGTGGAAGTTTTTGGTAATGGTCGTAGATCTCATTCTTCATATCATATTCCACTTTTCTGGACATGATGATGAGTGTCTGCCTGATGAAAAACAGGAAAATCCCTCTTAGCAAAGCCATCACTAAGATCAAAACTCCAAATACAAAGACGAATTTTAGAAAAATATCTTGAGCCTGACCGCCCATTTCTCCCTGCTCCAGAGGCCTATAAATAGAAAAACTTTCAACCACATAATCTATGGCAAGTCGGACTAGTTGCGCAGGGATAATTACGAAAATGTTAGAAATCACCGTAAAAAGTATCCCCAAAAGGATTAAGCCCTTGTATTTAAATAAATACTTATTGAGTCGCCAAAGTGGTTTCACCAAATAAAAATTTTAAAATGAAGAAATTAGATTAGGAAAACTGGGTATATTAATCCTTTGAAGGCCAATAAAAGTATTTAATTTTGTATCGGCCCCAATCGCAAGGAGTACCCAAATATAACACATTCTAAAAAGCTAAGTTCACATGTTAGAGATTAAAGCTACCGAAACAGTACGTGAAGGTTCAATCTTTGGCCAAATCACCACGATGGATCACGAGCAATTGGTGATTTGCCATGATGAAGCTACAGGCCTAAAGGCATTGATCGGAATTCACAACACCACACTGGGTCCTGCACTGGGCGGAACCCGTATGTGGCCTTACGCTTCAGAAGAGGAAGCGATTACAGATGTCCTCCGTCTTTCCAGAGGGATGACTTTCAAAAATGCACTGGCAGGTCTAAACTTGGGCGGTGGAAAAGCAGTGATTTTGGGCGATCCAAAATTAAAGAACGAAGCTTTCCTAAGACGTTTCGGCAGATTCGTGCAGAGTCTAGGCGGTAGGTATGTGACTGCGGAAGATGTAAACATGAACACCTCTGACATGGAATTCATTGGCTTGGAGACCCGTCATGTCACTGGACTTCCTGAGATCAAAGGTGGCGGTGGAGACCCCTCTCCAGTTACCGCGTATGGTGTTTACATGGGAATGAAGGCTGCTGCCAAAAAAGCCTTTGGGTCAGAATCCTTGCAAGGAAAAAGAATCGGTGTCCAAGGGGTAGGCCAAGTAGGAAAATATTTGATAGACTACTTGGTAAAAGAAGGTGCCAATGTGCTAGTGACAGATATTTTCGAAGACAAACTACAGGCTGTAGCCAAAAAAACAGGCGCGCAAGTAGTTGATCCTAATGTGATTTATGACTTGGAAATGGACATCTATTCTCCATGTGCGCTAGGTGCTACTATTAACGATGAGACGATTGACCGATTAAAGTGTGCTGTCATCGCAGGCGGAGCAAACAATCAATTGAAAGACGAAGCAAAGCACGGTAAGATTCTAGTAGAAAAGGGAATCGTCTATGCTCCTGACTTCCTGATCAATGCCGGCGGTGTGATCAATGTAGGTGCGGAATACTTCGGTGGCTACAATAGAGATACTGTATATAAGCAAACCGAGAAAATCTATGACACTTGCTTAGGCATTTTGAATAAATCAGAAAATGAAAATATTCCAGCACAGCAAGCAGCTATCGAGACAGCAAAAGCCAGAATTGAAGCGATCGGAAGAGTGAAGCTTTCTTTCTAACTTTCTATACATCCTAATCAAAACCACCGGAAATGGCTTTCGGTGGTTTTTTTGTCTCATCTATCTAGATGATAGCCATCTCAAATTACCTATATTTGCAACTCATTTCGAAGACATGCTAAACAGAAGAATACTCAGAGTAAAGGCTTTTCAAAACCTCTATGCATACGAGCAGTGCAAAGGTTCCAACCTAAACCTGTCGAAAGATTTTATCCGGGCCTCATTTATGCCGGACCTGAACAGTATGGAAGTGCAGGATAAAACCGCACTAAACAAAGAAGCTGAGGAAGCAATCAAGCTATTCGAACAGAACCTCATTTCAAAAGATTTGCTTAAAGCTAGCGATGCAAGCCAGAAAGTGAAGAATGTGGTGTTGGATGCTCTGAAAAAGTACCACGACGCAAATGAAAAAGATCACCAGTTTCTTTTGAAAAACATGGTAGTCTCTGCGGAGAGAATCCCGCAGCTATATTTATTGGCAATAGAACTATTGCAGGCTTTTGCGAAGCATGTAGAAAAAGAGATTGAAAAGAAGAAGAAATTCGCAGGAAATAACCCGGTTGGATTTGGCAATGAACTAAATTTCCCAAACAACCAGGTCTTACGCACCCTACGGGAATCTAACCTATACCAAGGAGCCATTGCTAGATATAATGTGCACTTGGATGATGTGGAACTGGAAATTAGAGAATGGTTCAGAGACTATATCAAGCCATCAGAATACTACCAGGAATACCTGCAATTGGAAAGCCCTACGGTTACTCAGGATTTTGACTTGGTAGATGATTTACTGAAGAAAGTTATTTTCAAAAATGAGGTCATTTTAAATTTCTTTTCTGAAAAAGACCTAAACTGGACGGAAGATAAATCGGTGGTAAGGAGCTTAGCATCCAAAGTTTTGAAAAACGCGGCTAATCTCAACGAGGAAAATGAAAGCCAAATGCCTGAGATCGCCATGAACTGGGATGAGGATAAGGAGTTTTTTCAAAATATCTTTAACTTCACCATTGAAAATGATGTAAACAGTAAGGCTCTTATCACTCAAAAAACGAAAAACTGGGATATCGACAGACTTGCGTTCACAGATAAAGTAATTATCTCAATGGCAATAGCGGAAATGAAAAATTTTCCCAGCATCCCGGTCAAAGTAAGTATCAACGAGTATATCGACATCTCCAAGACCTATAGCACTCCAAAAAGTAAGCAATTCGTGAACGGATTATTGGATGTAATGGCGAAAGAGCTAACCGATAGCGGAGAAATCCGTAAGAGCGGTAGAGGACTTTTGGACAATAAATAATATAACTATGAGCAAGAGCAGTAATTCACTCATCGCATTCCTAATTGGCGCTGGCGCTGGTGCAGCACTGGGAGTACTTTTTGCCCCAGATACCGGAACCAATACCCGGGATCGTCTTTCTTTTAAACTTTCTAAATACAAGAAAGAGTTAGAAGAGCTAATTGATGATTTAGTGGATGGAAAAGAAATGCACCTGAACGAAGCGAAAACTGAAGGAAAGCGTGTAATCTCCGAAGCGAAAAACAAAGCGGAAAATCTTCTTAGCGACGTTAATAAGTTAATAGATCAAATCAACCAAGGAAACAACTAACACCATTTGAAATCAGATAAGAGGAAACTTTCTCACTCAGAAAGAATCTCCGATCAAGCAGGATTTCCGATGATCTTCTAATCAAAAAATACAAAAAGATGAGAATCAACGTAATAAATGTGGCGGTACTTTCCGTCATGCTTGCTTTGGGAACTTCATGTAACCAAAAAAGTGATCAAGACGCGAAAATTGCGGCACTTGAACAAAAAATCGCTCAATTAGAAACCAGTACCCCGACAGCAACACCTGTAAATGCTCAAGCGACCCAGGTGGCTGACCCATCTACTTTGGGTTCTTTTGCCTTCCCGGAAGAAGAGTACAATTTTGGTGTGATCAATGAAGGCCAAGTAGTGGAGCACATCTTCAAATTCACAAACAATGGACAAGCTCCATTGGTAATATCCAACATCACTGCATCTTGTGGATGTACCAGCCCAGACTGGTCTAAAGCACCAGTAAAGCCAGGAGATGAAGGATTCGTGAAAGTGGTATTCAATTCAGCTGCTAAATCAGGAGCTCAAGCACCTACAGTGAGCATTCAAGCAAACACTAACCCAGCTGTCACTAGATTAAGATTGAAAGGTACAGTTACTCCTAAAGCGGCTGGCGCTGCAGCACCAGTTGGCCCAGTTAAACGATAATTATGATTTCAACAGTATTAGCTCAGGCTGCCGCAGGTGGTAGTGGAATTTTAGGACAGGTTTTCCTTTTCGGTTCTATCATTTTGATCATGTATTTCTTTATGATCAGACCACAGCAAAAGAAACAAAAGGAAAGCAAAAAATTTATTGAAGAAATCAAAAAAGGGGACGAAGTAGTAACAATTGGCGGCCTTCATGGCAAAGTAAGCTCCGTAGAGGGCGATACTGTGATGCTCGAATTGGACCGAGGCCTAAAAGTCAAAGTTGAAAAATCTGCGATCTCTTTGGATTTCTCCAAAAAACCAGAAACAAAAAAATAAATTGAATTTTGCCGGAAACTAAAAAATCCTCTAAAAGGATTTCTCCTAAAAAACTCTCTAATCTGAAAGTGGTAGTCCTCTGCATCGCAGCAGCTACCACTTTTTGGATTTTAAACGCCCTTAATAAGGACGATTATAATACTGTTGTCGATTTTCCAATTGAGTTTGTTTACGACCAGGATCAATACGTAGCTGTAACTGAGCTACCCAAAACTGTGGAAATAGAAATCTCTGGAAATGGCTGGGATCTGCTTAGGAAATATTTCAACTTCAATAGTGACTCTTACCCAGTGGAGCTTTCTAATCCAGCTACCAAAAACCACATACTCACAGCGGATCTCAAAAGATCTCTTGGTGAGTTCCTCTCCCCCACTCAGCTCAATTCAGTTCTTCAAGATTCTTTAAAATTCAATATCGACAGAATAAAAACCGTAGAGGTAATGCCAGTCCTAGACTCCACAAGCTTCTCTATGGGTAAAAACTTTAGAGTGATCGGACCGGTTTCTTTCACTCCAACTACTATTGCACTCACAGGACCTAGCTCGGTTTTAGATAGTTTGAAAAGCTTCCCCATACTCTTAGATGAAAATCGAATCAACAAATCCATCAATAAAGAGATCGAGCTCAGCATACCAAAAAATCTGGGTGATCACGTATCGTTGGAGCAGCAAAAAGTTCAAGTTGAATTTGAAGTGGTTGAATTCCTAGAAGGGAATAAGCGACTTAAAATCAAAAAAGTAAACTTCCCTAACGCTGTCACCTTGCAGAATGAGGAAGTGGTAATTATGATTTCTTATTTAGTCGATGAGCGTAAGTCAGCCGAATTGAAAGAGTTAGAATTCGAAGCTGTTTTGGATTATTACAAAAGAAACAAGGAAGACAGCACCATCGCTGTGCAAGTGAGGCCTATGCCTGATTTTTTAGAACAAGTTGTAGCCCAGCCTGCACTCTTAAAACTCAACTATGAGCAATAGCTTACCCATTCTAGTAGGCATTACCGGTGGAATTGGATCTGGAAAATCAACTGTAGCCAAGATCTTTTCTATACTTGGGATTCCCATCTATTCGGCAGATGATCGAGCGAAGTGGTTAATGGGAAATGATAAACAGCTGAAAACTGAGATTAGGGATGCCTTTGGAGAGGAGGCTTATGATGTTGAAGGTAAATTAAACCGAGGCTTTTTGGCACAAACGGTGTTCTCTGATCCTGAGAAAGTCAAGAAAATAAACTCCCTAGTTCATCCAGCTGTTGGGAAAGATTTTATGAATTGGGCAGCCGAGCAAAACACTCCCTATGTATTGAAAGAAGCAGCATTGATTTTCGAAAGCGGAGGAAATAAAACCTTAGATCATGTAATAAATGTGAGCTCTCCATTGAAAGTTCGGATTTCCAGAACATTGATGCGCGATCCACATCGTAGTGAAGAGCAAGTGAACCAGATCATCAATCAGCAACTTCCAGACGAACAGAAAAATGAATTAGCTGATTTTGTGATTAAAAATACCGATAACAAGCTATTAATACCTCAAGTCTTAAAAATTCATCAGCAGTTGATTTCGCAGAAGTAGAAAATCCCCACTTGTGATACTAGTAGTATAATTCTTATTTTTCCGGTCTCCACCCACACTATCTTTTCAAAGTCATATGAAATCGAGCATGTTCCCTTCGGTGACACACAGAGGAATGATTATTCACCATGCGAGATTCCATGTGACCTTTAAAAATTAATTATAAACACATGAAAGCATACAACCCAAAGGAATGGTTTCAGGTCCTTTTTTTGATCCAAAAATCTGATACGCTTGTAAAGCTAGGCCCTTTTATGGCTATTATTTTTGCCTACTCACTTGGGATCGCTTGGCTGGAGATCGATTACCTGAAGATTGGAGAAAACAGCTGGGTGCAGAACATCCCAATTATGCATAGTCTCCTGAGCTTTGTGATTTCCATGCTACTGGTTTTTAGGACAAACACCGCCTACGACAGATGGTGGGAAGGCCGAAAGCTTTGGGGACAATTAGTCAATAACAGCAGAAATCTCGCACTGAAGCTAGCCGGAATGCTGGATGATTCTGATGAAGAAACCCGGAAATTTTTCCGCAGAACTATTCCCATCTATGCCTTTGCACTCAAGGAACACCTGCAATCCAAAGTAACACTCTATATGCTGGACGATAAACAGGACGAGGAAATCAAACCTGAAATTGATCCGGAAAAACATGTGCCCAACCAGATAGCAAAGCTCATGTTTGCTAAGGTAAATGATCTCTATAAAGCCAAAAAAATTACAGGTGATCAATTAATTGTGTTGAATTTGGAACTGATGTCATTCACAGATATCTGTGGAGCATGTGAACGAATCAAGAATACGCCAATCCCCTATTCTTACAGCTCTTTTATCAAGAAATTTATCTTGGCTTACGTTACCACTTTGCCTTTGGGCTATGTATTCTCCCTGGGTTATTATGCAGCACCTATTGTGACATTTATATTTTACGTGTTAGCGAGTTTGGAGCTTGTAGCTGAAGAGATTGAAGAGCCTTTCGGGACAGATGCAAATGACTTACCCATGGGAAAATTGTCTTCTAATATCCAAAAACATGTAGAAGAACTGATCTGAATCAGATTCTTTAACTTTAGGCAAGCAAGCTGGATCAAAAAGCATCAATGGAGAATAAATTAAATCTTCGCACCGTAAACGTTACGCGATACATACTTCCTCTACGTGAAGGAGGTTCTTTGCCTGCATTAGCTGATGCGGATGATGGGTTCAAATATGTCTTGAAATTCCGAGGAGCTGGGCAGCGAGAAAAAGCACTTATTGCTGAATTACTGGGTGGCGAAATTGCTCGAACTTTAGGTCTGAAAGTACCTGAATTGGTATTCGCCAATTTGGATCCTGCTTTTGGCAGATCAGAGGGTGATGAGGAAATCCAAGACTTACTCAAAGGAAGTCAGGGGTTGAATCTTGCGCTACATTTTTTATCAAGTGCGATCAATTACGATCCAGTTGCCATGACTACTGATCCATATTTGGCTTCACAAATAGTTTGGCTGGACATGTTTATCACCAATGTGGATCGAACATTTCGAAACACGAATATGCTGATTTGGAATCGAGAGCTTTGGCTGATTGACCATGGCGCTTCCTTTCTGTTTCAGCATGCCTGGGTCAACTGGAAGAAAAATGCAGAAGGTCCATTTCCCATCATAAAAAACCATGTGTTACTTCCTGTGGCTTCAGAACTTGAAGCAGTGAATGAAACATTCAAAAAGATTTTGACACTAGATAAAATCAAAAGTATCGTCAACACAATTCCTGAGGAGTGGCTCCTCGCAGGAGGTGATTCCGAAGATGCCAATGAAGTGAAAGCAGTTTACCAAGACTTCCTGAATCTCCGCCTTTCCTATTCCGATCAATTCATAAAAGAAGCTCAAGATGCAAGAACAGCACTTATATGAATATGCGATCATCCGTGTAGTACCACGGGTGGAAAGGGAAGAATTCATCAATGTTGGGGTAGTGATCTGTCATTGGAAAAGAAATTTTCTGGGCTGCAAAATTCATTTGGATGAAAAGAAACTTTTGGCACTTGACCCGCTGGCAGATGTAGAAATGATAGCGCTTAACTTGGCTTCTTTTGAAAAAATATGCGCTGGAGCGGTCAATGGAGGAAATATCGCAACAATGGATTTAGCATCAAGATTCAGATGGCTAACGGCGGTCAGAAGTTCTATTATCCAAACCTCAAGACCTCATGCTGGGGCTGCTGAGAATCTTGAAGAAACGCTGGATAGACTTTTTGAGGAAAATGTTGGGTAAGGGAGACTTAAGACGTTAGAATCAAGGCATAAGGCAAAAGAAGCGTGAAGATCAGCTCTTCACGCTTTTTCAATTTCATACCTCTGGTCCAAGGCCTTCAGACTTGTCCGATGCCAGGCTGGCTTGGACCTAAATCTGTTTAGCAGTCAAATTTCCTCTTATTAAGAAATCTTATCAAACCCTAAATATGGATGCAGCACTTTCGGCATATTGATACCATCCGGAGTCTGGTTGTTCTCCAGGATAGAAGCTACTATTCTAGGCAGTGCCAAAGCAGATCCATTCAAGGAATGGGCTAATTGCGTTTTCTTGTCGGCTCCTCTGAATCGTAATTTCAAGCGATTGGACTGGTAGGTTTCAAAATTGGATACAGAACTTACTTCCAGCCATCTTTCTTGAGCAGCAGAAAACACCTCCATATCGTAAGTCAGCGCTGAAGTAAAGCCCATATCACCTCCACAAAGTCTTAACACACGGTAAGGCAATTCAAGCTTTTGCAAAAGCCCTTGCACATAACTGCTCATGTCCTCTAGTGTCTCATAGGATTTGTCCGGGTGAGTGATCTGTACGATCTCCACTTTATCAAACTGATGAAGTCTATTAAGACCTCTCACATGTGCACCCCAACTTCCGGCTTCTCTACGGAAACAGGGTGAATGACCCACGTTTTTGATTGGAAGATCCTCTTCATTTAGAATCACATCCCGGTAAATATTCGTGATTGGAACTTCTCCAGTTGGGATCAAATACAAGTTATCCGCATCAACGTAATACATTTGACCTTCCTTATCCGGAAGCTGGCCTGTACCGTAACCAGAGTCTTCATTCACCAATATTGGCGGTTGGATCTCGTAATACCCTTGAGCCAGTGCTTCATCCAAGAAGAAATTGATCAACGCCCGCTGAAGTCTAGCACCTTTTCCTTTATAAACAGGAAAACCAGCACCGGATATCTTGTTGCCGAGATCAAAATCAATGATATCGTATTTCTTGATCAAGTCCCAGTGTGGGAGTTTATCAGCATGAAGGGTAGGAATTACTCCATTATCCAAAACCACTTCATTGTCTTCAGCTGTTTTTCCGGCTGGAACAGAAGAATGAGGGATATTAGGAATCGTATAAAGCAATACTTTCAAATCCTCCTCAGCTTTAGAAGTTTGATCTTCCAAGTCTTTGATCTGAATCTTTAGCTCGGCTGTTTTCTCTTTGATTTTGACTGCTTCTTCAGCTTTTCCCTCACGCATCAAAGATCCAATCTGCTTCGAAATCGCATTGGACTCACTTTGTATCTGATCTCGCTCTGACTGACTGGACTTTCTCAGCTCGTCCAGCTCAACTGCCTGATTCAGTACAGCTTCTGCATTTGGGAAATTTCTCTTTTGAAGTCCGGCCAGAACACCGGCGTAGTTTTCTCGAATTTGATTAACTAAAAGCATCTTAAAATCTTTGAAATTGAAGTTCCAAAGATAAGCATGTTAGCGAACAATGATGTCTTTACTCACACTTGAAAATGGCCCATCCAGCTCTTTTCCATCCGCGCGAAGTAAACGTACTTTCACCTGATAAGTACCTGCCGATAGATTTTCTATCCTTACAGGCGCCATGTGATCAATTTCATAGGTGAAGTCATTTAGCTGAATAGAAACCTTGAGAGCATCTAATTTCATATCCCCACCGATCACCAAAAAATCAATAACCACCTCAGTCCCGACCTCATATTCCTGGTCGGACCTAGGGTAATTCAACACCAAATAAGGCTCAGCTGAATAGGGAAAAGGCCTGGAATCACCTACCTGAAAATCTCTATCCACGTAATTCCCGAAATTTTTCAATGCAAACCCTTCCTCATCGACCAGATATGCCACTACCCGGTAGCTACCCTCGCTGAGCTCTCTTTGGAAAATGGGAGAATAAAATCCAACTGGATCTCCGCCATTTAGAATATTGAAAAGCTTAAATTCCTGCGTTTCATTTAAATCAAAAGGGAAGTTTTTGACATTAAATTCGAATGGAACTTTGCCTGGCTTGAAAATCTGGTTTCCCAAAGGGGTATATAATTCAAGAATGGCATCCGGATAGGCAGCCTGATCTTCATATTGAAAGAATTTCACTTGAGGAGCAGGAGCCGCTTCAGCTCCTTGACTTTGTGGCAAATCAACTACTGCTTCATTAACTCTCTCTTTCTCGGAAGAACAGGCTGCAAAAAGACAAATGAATGTGAGTAAAGTCAGGAATTTATTCATACAGCGCGTAAATTGAGATTAAAGATATTTAATTTTAAAGATAAATTAGACGTTGAACTATAATACATACCCAAATGGAAATCCTATTTGATGAGATCCCAAGTTTAGATTTAGCCGATTTTACCTCGGGCAACCCAGCACAAAAGGCGGCATTTGTACAGAAGCTTGGTGAGGCCTACCAAAACATTGGTTTTGTGGCGATTAAAAACCATGGCTTATCCCAAGACCTGCAAGATAGACTTTATGGATCTATCAAAGATTTCTTCAAACTTCCAGACGACATTAAAGCCAAGTACGAGAAACCTGAAATTGGATTTCAAAGAGGCTATACCGGTAAGGGAAAAGAACATGCCAAAGGCAGAAATACCGGAGATTTAAAGGAATTTTATCATGTGGGGCAAGAACTCAGCCGAATTCCTGATACAGATTCAGTAAAATCAGAATATCCGCCAAACATCTGGCCTTCTGAGCTTCCTGAGTTCCAAAATGATGCAAATGAAGCGTATCGCACACTTGAAAGCGCAGGGAAATCAATGCTTCAAGCAATTGCACTTTCACTGGAATTGGATGAAAATTACTTTGAGGATAAAGTAGCATATGGAAATTCTATTTTGAGACAAATCCATTATTTCCCAATTGAAAACCCTGATGAAGTACCTGCTGACGCTGTAAGAGCTGCGGAACATGGGGATATAAACCTGATCACCTTATTGATGGGAGCAAGTGCAGATGGGCTTCAGGTGAAGCGTATGGATGGCAAATGGATTCCGATCACTGCGCTACCAGACCAATTGGTAGTAAATGTAGGAGACATGCTGGAGAGGCTGACTAATAAAAAATTGAAGTCAACCATACACCGGGTAGTGAATCCGCCCCGGGAGAAAATGAATACCAGTCGATATTCCATACCATTCTTTATGCATCCCCGCTCGGAAATGGACCTTACCTGCCTGGAGAGCTGCGTAGATGCAGATCATCCAAAACAATTTGAAGATGCTACTGCCGGAGAATTCTTAGAAGAACGACTGCGCGAACTAGGGCTGAGAAAATAAGGGATGTCGGTAAAGAAAGTCCGATATTATCTATTTCTGAAAGACACCATCACGCTTTCTCTTACCGCCTTTGGAGGCCCACAGGCTTTCCTTGCTATGTTGCTTGAGCGTATGGTGAAAAGGAGAGCCTACATT
The DNA here is from genome assembly GCF_900116615.1 of Algoriphagus locisalis. GTDB lineage: Bacteria > Bacteroidota > Bacteroidia > Cytophagales > Cyclobacteriaceae > Algoriphagus > Algoriphagus locisalis. The sequence goes on along the minus strand of NZ_FPBF01000005.1, from coordinate 193,498 downwards.
CTGGAAGATGAGCTTTGGGAGCTTAATGCACTTTGCAATATGCTCCCTGGTCCATCTTCTACGCAATTGGTTTGCGCGATCGCATACCGGGTGGGAGGACCAAATTTAGCCTATCTTGCCCTTTTAGTTTGGATTCTGCCCGCCACCCTTCTTATGATTTTTGCGGCAATGCTCATTTATTTCCTCCAAGAAAATACGCCTGGGGCATTGGATTTCGCAAGGTTTATTCAGCCTATGGCTATCGGGTTTATCATTTTCGCTGCGCAAAAAATAATCGGTAAAACGATCAAGACTACGGAGGCAATGGTGTTGGTATTAATATCCGCATTCGTTTCATTTTTCTATAGTTCACCTTACATCTTCCCTGTATTGCTAATTATTGGTGGACTAAGTACCTCAATAAAGTACAAGCAACAACCCAAGCTGGAGAAAGAAGCTCCACTGAAAATCGAATGGGCAAACTTCTACCTCTGGGGCGGAGTACTAATTTTAGCTGCGGGACTAGGAGCTGTCACCAAATATCAACCCATAATTCTTTTTGAGAATTTCTATCGTAACGGAAGCTTGATCTTCGGCGGGGGGCAAGTGCTCGTACCTTATTTATACACAGAGTTTGTGGACTTCAAACATTTTTTGAGTTCAGAGGAATTTCTTACCGGATATGCAATCTCCCAGGGGATTCCTGGACCCACATTTAGTATTTCTTCTTATGTAGGAGCGCTATCTATGCGGGAATTCGGGACAGCAGGTTTCTTTATGGGAGGATTTATTGCGGCAGCAGGGATTTTCCTTCCAGGGATTTTCCTTATTTTCTTTGTCATCAGATTTTGGGATCAGCTGAAAAAATATCGTCCGGTACGCGCTGCATTGGAGGGAATAAATGCTGTTTCCTGCGGAATGCTAATCGCCGCGGCCTACCTACTATTTGAGCCTCTAGAAGCAAATGGGTTGAATATTGTATTTATCCTAGGTACCTATGTATTGCTTCAGTTTACCAAAATATCTTCTCCATTAATCATAGCCGGAGGTGTCATCCTCGGGATTATTTACAATAATTTCTTTCTGTAAAACAGGAGAAACCTCGGCTTATTTCATCCAAAATGAACAAGATTAGCTGCGCTCGCGTTTTAATAATCTAATTTCATTCCCTATCTTTCTTCTATGCACGCCTACGAATACATCAATAATCTGATTCCCCCCTTGAAGCTTTCTGACAAAACCGGAATGGCTCTGGCCTGGATGGAAGAAATCAGAACTGATGTACTTCCAATTATCGATCAGGGAAGTTTTCTGGGCCTCATCAAAGAAGAAACGATTTTTGAAATAAATAACCCAGAAACATTAATCGCAGATGTGGCTCCTGCCAATCCGCATTGCTGGGTCTATTCCGACAAGCATATTTATGACGTACTCCGCGTCAGCTCTGAGCAAAACTCAAATATTGTAGCCGTTTTGGACAGGGATTCAAATTACCTAGGTATAGTGACGATGGAGGATTCTATTTCCGCCTTTGCAGATAGCCTCTCTATCAAATCTCAGGGAAGTGTAGTGATTCTATCCATGAGTATGACTGATTATAGTTTATCGGAAATTGCAAGAATCATCGAATCTGAGAATACAAAGGTACTCAGCTCATTTATCACCACTGATCCTTTGGATGATAGTAAGATCAAACTCACTTTAAAACTCGATCAAACCGAACTTCGACATATCAAAGCCACACTTGAGCGCTTTGGGTATAAGATCATCGATCATTATCAGGAGGAATCCGGAGTAAGCAGCGAAGAGGATAGAATCGGTAACTTGTTAAGATTTTTAGATATTTAGTACATGAAAGTCGCACTTCATGGCTTAGCACTGAAAGCAGAACTGTTTTCAGACGTTCAGTCACTTTTCCAGGAACTCACCAAGCATCAATTCGAAATATTCGCCACTGAGCAATTTGATCGGCAGCTTCGCATGCATGGCAATAAGGCGCTGAATTATTGGATGCTGGAAAGCAGGGAAGACATGGCAGCTATGGATTTTGTGATTTCCATTGGTGGAGATGGCACTTTACTGGATGCCGTGACCTTGGTAGGTGATCTTGAAGTTCCCATTTTAGGATTGAACACCGGAAGGCTTGGCTTTCTAGCCACTGTAGCCAAAGAGAAAATTGCAGATGCCATAACAGATTTAGCTACTGAAAATTACCAGTTGGAAAGCAGAACATTGATTTCTCTACAGAGCCATCGAAAGTTATTCAATGGCTTAAATTTCGGGCTAAATGAATTCACAATTCACAAACGGGATACCTCATCCATGATTACGGTCCATACGTATATTGATGGCAAGTACCTGAACAGTTATTGGGCGGATGGGCTGATTGTCTCTACTCCTACAGGTTCTACTGGTTATTCCTTAAGTTGTGGTGGGCCTTTAATATCACCAGAAGCTAAAAACCTTGTAATTACCCCAGTAAGCCCGCATAACCTGAACGTACGCCCCATCATAGTATCAGATGAAAGTGAGATCAGTTTTGAAATAGAAGGCAGGGCAGAAAAATTCTTAATATCTTTGGACTCACGATCTACGTCAATTTCCTCTGAAGTAAAGCTAAGTGTGAAGAAGGAAAAGTTTTCTGCAAAATTGGTAAAGTTGCCTCATTATAATTTCTTTGACACACTAAGACAAAAGCTCAACTGGGGATTTGACATGAGAAATTGATTCAATGTCCTTAAGACTTAGCCGATTTGAGCTTAACAATTATTAACCCGCTAAATACTGAGATGCGTTTTTTAAACGTTAGGTACTTCATATCTTGCAGCGTCTTGAAAAAGGTCAATTTTCAGATTTTCAACTACTTACTTATCATTTCCATGCTTTTTCTCGGGATTACCGGAGAAATCAAAGCGCAGAAATACGATATAGGCGGCGGGATTGGAGTAGCTGCTTACAGCGGCGATATCATTCGGAAAATCGACCCCGGTCAATTAGGACTTCAAGGCACGTTGTTTGGCAAGAGAAATTTTGACAATGTGTGGTCATTGAGAGTAGCCGGTAGTGCAGCTTTTCTGAATGCGGCAGATAGTATCAAACCAATAGATCGTTTGGCTCAGGTCAGAGATGGGAGGTTTAGAGCTGGAATAATAGAGGCTTCGGCAGTTATGGAATTTAATTTCCTAGACTACTTGACAAGGAATTCAGAGTTCCGCTTTTCTCCATACGCATTCTTTGGGATAGGCTATACTTACGCTTTTGCGAAGGGTAATACCTATGCCTTTAATGTTTCTACAAAGTATAACGTTGGAACCTTGGTTATCCCTTTCGGAGGAGGAATCAAGTACCAACTAGATGATAGATGGACTTTGGCAGCTGAATTAGGCTTCCGTCCTACCTTTACAGATTACTTAGACAAAATAGATAGTACAGAGCCGGTAATTCCAAGATTTCAGGATCCCAATAATCCTGACGGTCCCTTCGGAATCAATTTTGGTAATGCCTATGACAAGGATTGGTACTACTTCTTAGGCGTAACAATTAGCTATACTATCACGACTACCAAATGCTACGCATATTAATAAATCGAGCCCTAGGGCTAATATTTGGAAAAGAAATGGCATTTTTGTACCTCCAAAAAAGTAAGGAACCGGAGACGGCTGGAATGAAGGAAGTATCTGACAACAACAACATCCCAAAGCATATTGCTATTATCATGGACGGCAATGGACGCTGGGCCACGAAAAAAGGGGCTATGCGGATATTTGGGCACAAAAATGCCACCAAGGCAGTAAAGGAAGCTATAGAAGGAGCAGATAGTTTAGGCGTAAAATACCTGACCTTATTCTCTTTCTCCACTGAAAATTGGTCTAGACCAAAAGCTGAAGTCGATGGATTGATGGAGCTGCTGGTGAAGACCATGTCTGATGAGATTCCTATGCTGATGAATGGCAACTTCAAATTAGAAAGTATTGGAGATGTAGATAGCCTACCCCCATCAGCACATAAAACACTGATGAGAGTGAAGGAAATCACCTCAAAAAATACGGGTCTCAAAGTGATCTTAGCCCTCAGCTACAGCGGTCACTGGGAGCTCACTCATGCAGCTAAACACATTGCTCAAAAAGTCTCAGAAGGAAAATTGAATGTCGCCGACATTACCCAAAAAGTAATGGCCGAACATTTGGAAACTACCGCCTATCCTGATCCTGAATTAATGATCAGAACTAGTGGAGAGTACCGAATTAGCAATTTTCTACTTTGGCAATTGGCCTACACGGAGTTGTATTTCACTCCTGTACTATGGCCGGATTTTAGAAGAGAGCATCTATTTGCTGCGGTCTCCGACTTCCAATCACGGGAAAGGAGATTTGGCAAAACGGGTGAGCAAGTTAAATCTTAAGTAATTAATGAAAAAAAGTTTACTGATTCTGTTTTGTCTGGTTTGGGCAAGTTCAGCAATGGCGCAAATACGTTTGGGTCAAAGTCGCTATGCCACAAGCAAGCCAATCGATATTTTGGAGCTGAACTACGTAAAGCCTCAAACCTATAGAATCGCAGAAATAAAAGCTGTGGGTCTTACCACCTTGGATGAAATCGCCATTCTTTCCTTATCTGGATTGAAAGTAGATGACAAAATAGAGGTGCCGGGAGATGCTATATCCAATGCTCTGAAAAAGCTATGGGGACAAGGGATCATCGGAGATGTGAAAATCCTGGTGACTAAAATTGAGGGTGATGATATCTACTTACTCCTTGATTTGACGGAGCGTCCTAGATTCTCCAGAGTAGAGTTCACAGGGATGAATAAAACCCAAGAAAGTGAACTTCGAGACAAAGTAAACATCCGAGGACGTGTAGTGCGTGATGACGTACTGAACAATGCCAAAAGGAATATTGAAAAATATTACTTGGATAAAGGTTTCATGAATGCGGATGTGAAAATCAAGCAAGAAAGAGATACTACCCTTCCGAATTCCGTAAAATTAATCTTTGATGTGGAGCAAAATTCGAAAGTAAGAATCAACGAAATCGAATTTTATGGCAATGAAGAACTGAATGATACCAAGCTCAAGAAGAAGCTGAAGAAAACCAAAGAGCACGCAAGAGTTAGTGTCTTTAAAGACGGATATTCTAGACTGACCGATGCCAGTGCTGAGGATATAAAGAACACAGTTTTATACACAGATTCTGCATCTCATGAAGATGTAAAAGAATACATCAACAAGAACTTCAAACTTAATTTCTTTAACGGATCCAAGTACATTCCAAAAGAGTATAGGAATGATAAAGATAATGTGATCAACTTTTACCAAAGTAGAGGTTATCGCGATGCCAAAATCGTGGCAGACTCCGTTTACAACTTTGGCGAGGATAAAATCAACATTGATATTGCGCTAGAAGAAGGCAAAAAATACTATTACAGAAATATCACATTCAACGGTAACTTTATTCACCCTGACCAAGTGCTCCTTGCAAAACTGGGCATACAAAAAGGTGATGTTTACAACAAAGAACAACTGGACAAGCGGTTAAACTACGACCCAGCTAGAGGAGATGACGTAAGTTCTTTGTATCAAAATGATGGGTACCTCTTCTTCTCCATTGATCCAGTTGAGGTGAATGTATTCGAAGACTCCATCGATATGGAAATGAGGATCTTTGAAGGCCCTCAAGTGACCGTAAACTCTGTCAATATCAAAGGGAATGAGCGTACATCTGACCACGTAGTCATGCGTGAGATCCGTATTCTCCCAGGTCAAAAATTCAACAGAGAGCTCTTAGTTCGTACCATTCGTGAACTCTCCACATTGGGTTATTTTGACCCTGAGAAAATCAATCCGGACTTAAGACCAAACTTTGAAGCAGCGACGGTGGACATTACTTTCGAACTTGAAGAAAGGCCCAATGATCAGATTGAGCTTTCCGGTGGTTGGGGAGGATTCTACGGATTCGTAGGTACAGTGGGGCTTTCGTTCAACAACTTCTCACTGAAGAATATTAAGGACTTCTCGAAGTGGGATCCACTACCTGTGGGCGATGGCCAAAAGCTTTCTTTACGTGTGCAGGCAAACGGTAGGTCATTCCAGAACTACTCAGTATCCTTGACAGAACCATGGTTTGGTGGCAAAAAACCAAATGCATTAAGTTTCTCATTCAACCACTCTGTACAGCGTCAGGTAGATTTCTACAACCAAAATAGCTTTGGGGATGAATTAGGCTTTTTTAAAATTACAGGAGCCACATTAGGTTTGTCCAAGCGGGTAACTTGGCCGGATGATAACTTTTATTTCAGTAACTCCTTGCAATTCCAGATCTATGAGTTTGATGAGTTTGGCACCTCATTCGGCCTAAGCTATCCAACGGGAACCTCTAATAGTCTTACTTGGAATACTACAGTTTCTAGAGTCAATATTGACAATCCTACTTATCCAAGATTCGGGTCGAATGTCACCTTATCTGCAGCTTTCACCCCACCCTATACTTCTTTGAACAAGAATATAACTGAAGAGTCAACTGATCAGGAAAAGTATAAGTGGCTGGAATACCACAAGTGGATGTTTGATGCGTCCGTTTACACCCCTTTATTTGGCTCAAATAAATTAGTGGCTAGTGCCAGAGCTCACATGGGCTTCTTGGGTTCCTATGGCAGTAAGCTAGGAATCATTCCTCTGGAAAGATTCGTGCTAGGGGGAGATGGCATGACTATGAACAACTTTGCCTTGGGTCAGGAGATAATCGGACTACGTGGATATGAAAACCAGTCTCTCACTCCAGGTAGAGATACCAGGGGACAAGAAGGAGCTGAGCCTTATGGTGGAGTAGTATATAATAAATATGTGATGGAGGTTAGGTATCTAATCTCACCAAATCCTTCGGCTACCATCTTTGTTCTTGGTTTTGCAGAGGCAGGGAACAACTGGGGCTCTTATAAAGACTTCAACCCATATGATCTAAAGAAATCTGCAGGTATGGGAGCTAGAATCTTTATGCCGGCATTTGGTCTATTAGGAATAGACTGGGGATATGGATTTGACGCCATTCCTGGCTCGACTCAAAGAAGTGGCTCACAATTCCACTTTACCATAGGACAGCAAATTCGATAAGCATGGATTTGGAGAGGGGAATAGTTAATTTATGCAAAAATTGACATTCTAAGAATGCACTATAATTTGGCCATTGTTAATTTCCCAAACCCATGAATAAATCACTGAAAATTGTATTTTTGCTGCTCCTTGTGCTACAGGCAGCACCTTTAGCGGCTCAAAAGATTGGATACATTGATTCGGAATACATTCTAAACAAGCATCCAGATTATGCAATTATCCAACAGGAGCTAGAGAACATCAGCTCAGAATGGAAGAAAGAGGCACAAAATTTGGATAAACAGATCAAAGAACTTACTGTCCAATTAAAAGCAGAGGAGGTGCTCCTCACAGAAGAAATGTACCAGCAACGGCTGGAAGACATAAAATTGAAACAAAAAGAATCCCAAGAATTCAATAGCAGGGTTTTCGGTATAGATGGGCAGTATTTCCAAAAACAAGCGGAACTCATGCAGCCCCTTCAATCCAAAATCTACGATGCTATCGAGCGAGTGACAAGAAGAAACAACCTTGGAATGTTGTTTGATAAAGCAGCAGATCCTTCTGCGATTATCTACACTGATCCAAGGCATGACTATTCGGAGTTCGTCTTAGAGGAATTGGGAATAGAAGACAACAAACAATAAAAACACCGAAAGGATGAAATCGAGCAAATGTTAGAATCAAAATCTAACTGATTCGAAACTGAGCGAGGTTTCATTTGGCCATTAAAAAACAAAACAAATTCATATGAAAGTAAAAGTTATCCTTTCCGCAGTAGCATTGCTTTGCGTAGGGTTCGCAGCTCAGGCTCAAGATGTAAAGATTGGTTATACCAACGTAGAATTTATCATGGATTTGATGCCAGAGATGGAGCAAATCGCTGCTGATATCAAAGACTACGAAACTCAGCTACAGACAACCATGCAGTTGAAGGGTGAAGATTTTCAGCGACAAGTACAGACTTACCAGCAAGCCATGAGCACTATGACTGAGGAAGCAAGAGCAGCAAAAGAAAAGGAATTGACTGACCTTCAGGCAAGTTTACAGAAAATGGAAAATGATTCACAGATCAGCTACCAGAGAAAATTGGGTGAGCTTCTTTCCCCAGTACAGACTAAAGTAATCAACGCGATCAATGCAGTAGCCGCTGAAAACAACTACACGCATATCTTCGCTGAGTCAGCAGGACAAGCTCCTATCCTTCTTTACACTAAGGAAGAAGACAAATTCACTGAGTTGGTCTTGACTAAATTAGGTCTAGAAATGCCAGCCGCGCCAGCAGCTCCGGCTGGAAATTAATTAACCAAAACAAACAAGGAGGCCGCTAATTCGAGATCGAGTTAGCGGCTTTTTTTGTAAGCTTTAACCGCAAAGCACATAGAGGTTGGCGCAAAGAGAATGAAGGTTAATTGTTAAGGGTTAAAGATTTCGTAGTTGCCGCAGGGGATTTTACCAATTATCGGATTAACTTTTAACAGAACTAGAATAGTCATGCCAAAGCGAAACCCAAAAGATATAATAAGTAAGAGTCAGGAGGCTGTATTAGTCGATTTCTATGCAGACTGGTGCGGGCCCTGCCAAACCATGGATCCTATTATAGATGAGGTGCTAAATGAGCTAGGTAAAATCAAGTTGCTAAAAATCAATATTGATAAAAGCCCCCAACTAGCCCAACAATTTGCGGTACGCTCGATACCTAATTATATTCTTTTCAAAAAAGGTAAAATTCTGTGGAGAAAAGGTGGGTTGATTACCAAGAGGGATTTGCTTCAAGGGTTGAAAGGGTTTGTATGAAAAAAGCTCCCGATTGGGAGCCTTTTACTTATATAAAGAACTTTAGTCGAATCACTTCCTGCTCAGAGAGGAATCGATAATGTCCACGTTTCAAATCTTTTTTATCCAAGCCTGCATAAACTACTCTATCCAGCGCAGTGACTTCATAGCCCAAATGTGCAAAGATTCTACGCACAATTCTGTTTCTACCGATATGAATCTCCAAACCAAGGATAGTTCTATCTAAAGACAGCACTTGCATATCATCTACATCAGCTTTACCATCTTCAAGCGTCAAACCTTCAATGATGTCTTCCTCGTCTTTCTTCGTAAGCGGCTTATCTAAAGTCACCTGATAGATCTTTTTGATCTCATTGGAAGGATGTGAAAGCTTAGCTGCCAATTCGCCATCATTGGTAAACAATAAAAGTCCAGTAGTATTTCTATCCAATCGACCTACAGGAAAAATACGTTCCTCACAGGCATTACCCACTAGATTCATCACGGTCTTTCTATCCATAGGATCCTCGGTGGTGGTGATAAAATCCTTTGGCTTATTCAAAAGCACATAAACCGGTTTCTCAGGATTGATCTTTCTCCCTTGATATACTACACGGTCAGTTTTCTTTACTTTCCGGCCCAGCTCAGTGCAAACCTCACCATTCAAAGTCACCAAACCCTGACTAATCAAAGAATCTGCTTCTCTTCGGCTACAAATCCCGGAATTGGCAATGTATTTATTCAGTCGAATGAGGTTATCCTCACTCTCCATCTTTTTCTTCTTCTGAGGAAGCGCATCAAAATTATAGTCAGGTCTTTCTACGTTAGTATCTTGATCTACAAAACGCTTCTTCCCAAAGCCCTTTGAATCTTTTTTATCTGACTTATAGGTTGGTCTTCCAGCTGCAAAAACTGGCTTTTGATCTTTTCCTCTACCCTTATAAATAAGGCCATCTGGCTTTTCGGCAGCTGTTGGCTTAGCAGACTTAGAGTCTCTTTTATAAGGCTTTGGCCCCTCTGATTCTTCTTTTTTTGCAAAAAACTGTTTTTTCCCAGCACCAAATTCTTTCTTTTCTGAGAAATCAGAACCTTGATCTTTCTTTGGACCAAAATTAGATTTAGAACCGAACTTCTTCTCTCCTAAGGTTTTGAATCCTGATTGCTTATTAGTTCTTGGCTTCTTTTTGAAATCAGAAAAGTCGTCTTCATTTTTACCGAATGACTTATTTTCTGAGCCAGCCTTTGAAAATCCTGAGTGGTTGGATTTATTGAATCCTTCAGATTTTCCTTTGTAACCTCCTCTTTGTCCTGAATTGGAAGGTTTGGAATCTTTTTTTCCTTCGCCGAAAAACGGCTTTTTCGAATTGTTATCTTTCATAGAATTGCAGCATCACTGCTGGATAAAATTGTGAAGATTAAGCGATTGGAATTCAACCCCTTAATCGGGCTGCAAAGGTAAGACCAATCTGGAGATTTCTAATCATCTGATTAGGAATTATTCCTCCCGTGTAAACCTTCCAGGTTTTTAACGAAATTCCCTAGAACCCAACAATCCCTTAAATTCTATTATGAAAACCTAGAAGGTTTCTTTAATCTAGCTCTTTGACTTATAGAAATATTCTGTAGCTTTTCGCACAGAACCTTGAGTGAGCAATAACTCTTTCGCTTTTTCCTCATCTACTCCGGTAGTTTCCATGATCATTTTGGTACCTCGCTCTACCAGCTTCGCATTAGAAAGCTGCATATCGACCATCTTATTGCCTTTGACCTTACCTAGCTTGATCATCACGGTGGTGGAGATCATATTGAGAATAAGTTTCTGCGCAGTGCCGGACTTCATTCGCGTACTTCCTGTAATAAACTCCGGCCCAACTACTGCTTCTATGGGGTGAGCGACTTCTTTGGAAAGAGGCGAATCTGGATTACAAGTGATACTACCAGTTAAAAGGCCATTTTCTCTCGCAGTCTTAACCCCACCGATAACGTAAGGAGTAGTCCCAGATGCAGCAATTCCGATCACAGTGTCATTGGCATTAAATCCGTAATCCAGAATATCCTTCCAGGCCTGCTCAGGATTATCCTCAGCATTTTCCACAGCTTTCCTGATGGCTGTATCTCCCCCTGCAATAATTCCGAGAACCAAGTCAAAAGGAACCCCATAAGTCGGCGGGCATTCTGAAGCATCCAATACGCCAAGTCGGCCACTAGTACCTGCTCCTATATAAATTAATCTTCCACCCTTCTCCATTCTAGGAACAATTTCATCGACCAGAGCGCTGATTTCAGGAATTACTTTTTCCACAGCTAGCGGCACTTTTTTATCTTCTTTATTGATATTTTGAAGAATAGAAGTGACATCCATCTGCTCCAGATTGTCATAAAGAGAAGTGCTTTCAGTTACTTTCATAATTTCTCTTGGTGATATAGTGTCAAGCCAGCAATCGGACTTTCAATGATCAAATTTACATTTATCTGCACATCTGAGGCGGCTTTGCGAAGAATATCAGAGTTATAAAAAGCTATAGATCCTACAAAATTCACCGGCTTCTCGGTATAACCTGAATACTTCATCACGTGCTGCTTAAAGAAATCCTGAAAGGAGTTATAATAAAGCATATAGCAATAGGGATTGGACTTGTGCTCGGTGATAAACCGGCAGAAGCTAGCCATGTAGCGATTAGGAAATGGCTTCTGATAGACATGTTCCTGAATCACTGTATTGCTAAGATGGAAATTCTCAATGAGTTCCTTTTTGATTTCGGCTGGCATCTCATCGTTAATAAAATCCTTTAACAGCTTTCTCCCGACATATCCTCCACCGCCTTCATCACCAAAAATATAACCTGGTGCAGGACGGGAATCGACGATCTGAACTCCATCGTAATCACAACTATTTGAACCGGTTCCTAAGATACAAGCTATCCCAGGTTGATGACCGCAAGTGGACTTGGCAGCCGCAGCGAGGTCATGATCGATAATGATTTTAGCAGTTGGAAAAACAGTTTTCAATGCTGAGGACACTTCGCTTTTTCGATCTGGAGAAGAGCAACCTGCCCCATAGAAGTATATTTCTTCGATCTCAGGCTCTAGCTTCATCAAAAATTCATCCTGCATTTGAATAGCCATCTCTTCTGAAGTCTGGTAATAGGGATTAAACCCAATTCCCCGATGCTGACTGATTCGACGATCAGAATGAATTACTCTCCAGTCCGTTTTGCTGGATCCACTATCTGCGATTAAAATCATCTATGCTAATTGCCCAACGGCTTGAAATTTCTCAAATACTTTTTCGGTGTGCGGTGCATCCGGCAGTTCTTCTGTCAGATCCTGCCCTGCCCAATGCTCGTAATGCATGCCTTTCTTCCAAAGTCTGGAGCTACTCACATCATATATTACACCTTGATAAGCTACCCAAATCTCAGGTTTATCCTGTCCATTTCGCAAAGCAAGCTGCTGTTTAGTGTAGAGCTTCATTAAAGCAGCTTGATTTGGGCATTGATCCATCGCTCAGGAATCTCACCTTTTTGAGCCATCTGATAGTCCGCATAGCTACATGGAACCGTACTGACCCGATCAAATTTCTCAGTTTCATTATGCGGAATCTCCATCCACCACTTGCCACTTCGCTTACTTTTATAGAAAACCAAAGTATTTGGTTTGGTGTCCAGAGAAACGGTGTATTTGGTATAATCACTGCTTTTGAAAGAAAGACTATCTTTCCGGGAATAAAATCCTTCCAAGAAATACCAAATCATAACTGAAACAACTTTGGCAGTCTTATTAGCTGCATCGTCGTAATAAGGCTCATAACCATAAATCCCGATGGAACTCAACTTCTCATTGGTACCGGCAAACCAGCAAATCTGGCAAGCTTCTTCTGCTGTCAGTCCAAAAGGCTCAGCATTCACCGCTCCAGGAGCGTCAGCAGACTGGATGGCACATAAGTCAAAACTCAATAAATCTGCATTTCTGATCAATGGCTCAACTTCCTTGAATTCACTTCTTAATTCTCCAAGGCGGACATGTTCAAAATAAAGCTTTTCAACCACATTGATCAGCGAAGGATCAACCAAAAAGCTTTGATAAGCCAAATGGGCTGAGGAAAATAGAAAATTAGGCTGATGCAAAATGATCTCCTGCGTATGCTGATCTGCAAGCGGACCTTCTTCTTCCATATCCAATTTGGCATCTACGGTCAACAAACTGACCAGTTTTTTCATTTTCTGGTAGGACAAATATTGCCCATAATCCAAGTCATGGGACCCCCCAAAATAAATTGGGAGAATCTGATGCTTCATCAGGTAATCTCCCACCTCCTGCATCATTTGATAGGTGTCACTTAATTTCTCTCCAGAAATCAAATCACCTAAATCAGCTACTCGATAAGCTCCAAAACCTTTTTTTAAATCATACAGCTTCTCCCGAATCTCACTACTTCCTCTGTCGGCACTCTCGATTTTGCCAAGACCACGATTTTCTTTGATCCCGACCAAAGCAATCTGTACTCCTTTGAGATCTGGGAATTCCTCTCCGAAAAAATGGATTTGCTTAAAGAATGAATTGTTTGGATATTTTTTCTGCCAAAGGTATTCGGCAACTGGATCAAAATAAGATTGGATATTCATAAGGGGTGATAGTCTAAGGTAAAAATAATCAAAAAAGGCTCTTAAATAAAAAATCCCGCCGAAGCGGGATCTTTTGTTTTTGATTAACCTCCGAAGTCATCGAATCGGATGTTTTCCTGAGGAATTCCCAGATCATCCAGCAACTTCAACACTGCTGAGTTCATCAAAGGAGGGCCACATAGGTAGTATTCCACCTCGTCTGGCTCAGGGTGATCCTTCAGATAGTTATCATATAATACTTGGTGAATGAAGCCAACATAACCATCACCTTCATCTTCCGGAGTTTTCTTGATTTTCCAATTGTCTTCTGGAAGTGGCTCAGAAAGACCAATATTAAACTGGAAATTAGGGAATTCTTTCTCGATGTCTCTGAACTGAGGAACATAGAAAAGCTCCTTCTTAGATCTACCACCGTACCAGTAAGATACTTTTCTGCCAGTCTTCTCGGTGTGGAAAAGGTGGAAAATCTGCGCTCTCAATGGAGCCATACCTGCACCACCACCGATGTAAACCATCTCGCGTTGGGTAGGATTAATATGGAATTCACCGTAAGGACCAGAAATAGTCACTTTATCGCCTGGAACTCTAGAGAACACATACGAGGAACAAACACCTGGATTTACATCCATCCATTTGTTATTAGCTCTATCCCATGGTGGAGTAGCGATACGAATCGTAAGCATTACAATATTACCTTCAGCCGGGTGATTGGCCATGGAGTAAGCTCTGAACAACTCTTCGTCATTCTTCATCGTCAAGTCCCAAAGACCAAACTTGTCCCAATCACTTTGATATACGTCTGCTGGGTGACCTAGATCAGGGTGAGGAGTGATATCCATCCCTTTGAAGTTCACTGTGATCACAGGAACGTCAATCTGAATATATCCACCAGCTTCGAAGTCAAGCGTTTCTCCCTCAGGAAGTTTCACTTTGAATTCTTTGATAAAAGTAGAAACGTTGTAGTTAGAGATAACCTCACACTCCCACTTCTTGATACCAAAGATCTCCTCAGGAACGCGGATCTTCATGTCATTTTTCACTTTCACCTGACATGCAAGACGAACGTTACTTTGCTGCTCTGCTCTGCTCAAGTGACCTACTTCGGTAGGAAGGACTTCTCCTCCACCTTCTTCGACCACACACTTACACATCGCGCAAGTTCCGCCACCACCGCAAGCGGATGGAAGGAAGATTTTTTGGCCTCCTAGTGTAGAAAGCAGGGTAGTTCCCGCTGCAGTTACAATTGGAGAGCTCTCGTCACCATTGATTACAATGTTGACATCACCCGAATTGACCAGTTTGGACTGGGCAAAAAGGAGAATAAATACCAGTAGCAGTATGATTATTGTAAAGGCTACAATGGATGTGATAATTACTGAACCCATGAAATTTTGGTTTAATTTTTCTTATGGATTGGCCCAATACGGGAGCACAAATATATTTATTAATCACTAAAACAGACCAAATCGCTGTTCAAATTTGGCTTGAATAATTAAATCCTTTAGTCCTAACGCTATTAATTATTTAAAAGGCTAAGTAAGGTGGTCAATCGGCTTTTCAACTGACGACGATCTACGATGAAATCCAGGAATCCATGCTCCAACACAAACTCAGAACTTTGGAAACCTTTAGGTAAATCCTTACCGATCGTCTCACGAATAACCCGAGGACCCGCAAAACCAATTAACGCTTCAGGCTCTGCAATGTTGAAATCCCCTAGCATGGCATAAGAAGCGGTCACTCCACCAGTCGTCGGATCTGTAAGCATAGAAATGTAAGGAATACCTGCTTGATCTAACAACGCAAGCTTGGCAGATGTTTTAGCCATTTGCATTAAAGAAAACCCAGCTTCCATCATTCTAGCTCCACCAGACTTTGAGATCATCAAGAATGGTATCTTATTTTTCAGCGAATGGTCTATAGCTCTAGCGATTTTTTCACCCACTACCGAGCCCATTGAGCCACCGATGAAATTAAAGTCCATACAGGAAATCACGATGTCCAATCCATTCATTTTGCCCACAGCAGATCTCACAGCGTCATTCAACTCTGTTTTTTTGATCGTAGCTTCTATTCGGGAAACGTAAGGTTTGGTATCGGTGAATTTCAGAGGGTCCCCAGATGTCATGTTGGCATCAAGTTCCTTGAATTTATTGTTGTCAAAAAGAATTTCGAAATATTCCTTCGAACCAATTTTTACATGAAAATCATCATCTGGGCATACGTAAGCGTTGTTTTTCAGCTCTCTTGTATGAATGATATTTCCGTTTGGGGTCTTAAACCAAAGGCCATCAGGTGCATCTTTCTTTTCAGCTGTAGATGTTTTGATGCCTTTGTCAGTTCTTTTAAACCAAGCCATATTGAGTTTTTAGGTTGTTTTTGACGAATCAAAGGTTACAAATTTAGTCGTTAAATCCGTTAAATAAAACCAACTCTGTAATCGCCTGACAAATCAATTTTATCTGAGCGCACAGGGCTTTATTTAAAATCGTTTTTTCAATGATTAATATTTACCTTATTTTGAATTCGCATACTAATGAGTAGGTTTTTCATTGAAAAATATACATATACCCAAATAATGACACATGAACCTTGCCGTTCTTCTCCTCAGTTCCGCAGTAATATTATTCATCGCCTACAAGGTTTACGGGAGGTATGTGTACCGAAAATTTGGCCTAAATGATAAAAATCCAGCTCCATCTCACACCCATAGAGACGGGGTAGATTATGAGCCCAGTAAGCCAATTGTGGTTTTAGGACATCATTTTGCTTCGATTGCCGGAGCAGGGCCAATCGTAGGGCCGATCATCGCAGTGACCTTTGGATGGATTCCGGCAGTAATCTGGATTTTGGTTGGGGGGATATTCTTTGGTGCTGTACATGATTTGGGAAGCATGGCTACTTCGCTAAAAACTGAAGGAAAATCCATTGGAGTAATCATCAGAAATCAAATTGGGATGAAAGGGAAACAACTCTTTGTCATCTTCAGTTTTTCCACTCTAATTCTTGTAATAGGCGTTTTTTCAGATATTATAGCAAAGACTTTTGTCACCAATCCTGGAGTTGCGTCAGCTTCAATACTCTTTATTTTGTTGGCCATAGGCTTCGGAATAGTAAATAAATTGGTTGGTGACCGGAAGACAGCATTTATTATCATTACTGTAATAGGAGTGATCTTGATGTATTTCTTTGTGTATCTCGGAATGAAGCTTCCATTTGTGCTGGATTACAAAATATGGGTTTTGGCACTTTTGGCTTATGCCTTTCTTGCTTCGGTGACTCCTGTGAGCATGTTGCTTCAGCCCCGTGATTACCTCAATAGTTTCTTGCTTTATGGATTGATCATAGCCGCTGTCTTGGGCGTGTTTATAGCCAATCCTGCTATAGAAATGAGCAATGAAGTCCATGTATCCGATGAAAATCTTGGCTATATTTTCCCCGTTCTTTTTGTGACCATAGCTTGCGGAGCCATTAGCGGATTCCACTCACTTGTGGCTTCTGGTACTACTTCCAAGCAATTGAATAAGGAATCAGATGCAAAGTTGGTAGGCTTTGGAGGTATGTTGATCGAATCGTTTTTGGCAATTATTTCCGTGGGAGCAGTTGTGATTCTTTCCAGATCAGAATATGTTACTCGCCTTTCCGGCGAAGGTCCAGTGGCACTTTTCTCCACAGGGTTAGGCGGAATGATCGCAACTTTGGGGATTTCAGAAGAATTTGCCGTGGGGTTTGTAGCACTTACAGTTTCGGCTTTCGCGCTTACTACTTTGGATACATGTACCCGATTGGCTCGATTCACTTTGCAGGAATACTTCGAAGATGTGCCACAGGCAGCGGGTCAATTTCTAGCTAAAAACCGATACGTATCCACAGGAATCGTGGTCTTATTCTCCATTTTGCTTTTGCTCTCAGGGGAATTCACCACACTTTGGCCAATCTTCGGCTCAGCAAATCAATTACTTGCAGCTCTTGCTTTACTGACAATCGCTGTTTGGCTAATCAAGAAAAACATCAATGCGCTATTTGTGACCATTCCCATGTTTTTCATGTTCACGGTTACACTTTCTTCCTTAGGACTTTTTGCCTGGAAAAACTTCAAAGATGAAGTGTATGTGCTTTCAATTATTGCGGCCTTGCTCTTTATTTTAGCGATCTCCTTAATGGTTTTGGCAACAAAAAGTCTGAAAAAAGAAGTCAAAGAACCCGCAAAGGCTCTTTGACTTTTTTCTATATGTATATCCGCCTTTCTGCCAGTAAGCAGGCAAAAGCAGCATAGGATATGTTAAACTTAAGAATTGAGGCCACTTCAGCCTGTCCCGCCAATGCGGGAGTCATCGGTCATCCCCGCCTGCTGTCGGGCAGGGGTCTTCCGGCCTGTTGAGCAGAGAAATATTGGTTACTGGCATCATTCCGTATATTCATATTTTTCTATTTAGCATATTAATCATCTGCGCCGTCGGATTTGGCGACATCGATGGTGTATTGGGCTACATCTCTACCTTGGG
Organism: Algoriphagus locisalis; assembly: GCF_900116615.1. Taxonomy (GTDB): domain Bacteria; phylum Bacteroidota; class Bacteroidia; order Cytophagales; family Cyclobacteriaceae; genus Algoriphagus; species Algoriphagus locisalis. The sequence goes on along the minus strand of NZ_FPBF01000005.1, from coordinate 175,528 downwards.
TAGTTCCCACTGTGGCATCAAAAGTCCAGTGAATACCTCCATAAACCCGAGAAATGGCCGCTTCTTCTGCCCATTCATGGAATATCTCTCCTTCCTGAGGGAAAATATATGTCAAAACAGAAGCAGCTGCTGCTGAAAAGACTGAATGCCCTGAAGTGTAGCTAGGAAAATTTGGAGTACCTGCAATAGTCTCAAAATCCTTGATCATCTGAATAGGTCGCGGGTAATAGTAGTAATACTTCGCATCCCAGCAGCTAATTCCCCCGTCCATAATTGCCATATTCATATAGGCAAATGTGCGTGCTGTGCGAATGGAGTTTAATTTATATTTCAGAATATATTCTCCAGCTATGTCATTCCAGTGCCCTGGAGGCGTATAGGTTCCCAAGCCATCTTGCCAGAAGTTGGCGATTCTCCTGCGCTCATGTGTGACATTATCCGCATAATCCTGAAGTATTTTTATGTCTTTCTCAAATGCCTCTGATCCTGGTGCCGGTGGAACAGGAGGTCTGGTATCTTCTACATTTTGAACATTCCACATTTTCACTTTTCCAAAAAGTGGGGTTAATCCAACCGGTCGAACCGGGCTTTCCAGATTTTCCCACTGCCAGCCAAAGCGATCAAATGCGGCTTGTCTCAAGGAATCAGAAACGGCCTTAGGCGACTGGGCATATTTCATTCCGTCATCAGCTGCTCTTGCCAAGGCTATTCCAGCGATTTCTTCACCGATCTTTTTCCCAGCTTCTAAATCGCTTGGCACATTCTCACCAGCCAAAATCAGGCTTTCCAAATGCTGCTCTTCCAGCTCTTTCAGATAATCTGCTTCCAAAGGAAACATAGCTGTTAGGATTTTTCTGGAAACTGTAGCTAAAACTGCTCCTTCCGAAGGATAAGAAGGCAAATTGTTTGAAACATAGGCATGAGGAATATCCATATCCACCTGATAAGGAGCAGGTCTTTTGAACTGAAATTTATAATGCCAGGCAGAAATCATCCCATCGTATTGCGCCACAGAAAGATAAGCCAAAGCTCTACTTGCATAAGGTGGGTGAGAAAAAGGAAACACAGGTGGACCAGCTGGATTGGCTGGATTAGGTAGCGTATAAGACTCATCTACGTTTGGTCCCGGGATCAAATTATACTTAGCTATCAATCCGAGTGCGACTTCATTCCAGCGGAGCACGGCGTTGTTTGTCCAATGATCTACATTTTTCCTTTGATCACCTGACATTGAAGCAATAGTAGATTTTACTCCTTCCACTTCTGCCAAAAACTCAGCAGATGCTACTCCAGAAGGTGCATCAATGGCAAGTTCGCTTCCAGAGGAAATTAATATCGGTTTCCAGTTACCCGCATCCTCATCTATTCCTGAAAATTCATAGCTCTTATATTCCAGTTCAGTTTCTAAGTCCATGTTACAAGCAGTCATTAGAGCTCCTGTAAGTAGGGATAATATTGTTAGTCGAAATATTTTCATATTCTTAATTTTTAGGAGTGAAAAGGCCGAATTGATAGGTGACTCCAGCACTAATCGCTGTCATCTCGGGAGCATTTCTGCCATGTATAACACGGCTATAGGATGCTACGATACCCAACCCTTTTGGCTTTTTGAAAAAGTACTGAGCAAATACTCCCACTCGATCCATATCCACTTTATTCGTGGGCTGAGGAGCATTATAAGCCCGAATATCATCGCCCGAAGTCGAAATAGAAGAATTATAGCTCAATTCCACCCGTAAAGATTTATCCATAAACCATTTCCCCAAGACCGCTTCATAGGTCCAGGCACTTGGCACATCCATCCATGCGGTATAGTAACTCCCCTCATTGTAGTAGTACTCACGCTCGGCTTCGGTATAGCCTTTCCAGGTATATCCCCCATTCCCTCGGAGATAAAAACCGTTGTTCCATTCATATTCTACTAATGCTCTCCAAGCAATCTGTGGAGCTCCAATCCCTATACTGTATGGCTGATAATCGGATAGATAATTAGAAACTGGGGTAGAAAACACCACTGAACCAAATGCTGTCCATTCACCTTTCTCACCTCTTTTTCGAAGCGCTTCATATTTCAAGCCCAATGATAAATCCTGAATACCTGATGCTCCCGCAAATTTGCCACCGTTTGGAGTGGTAGAATTAGTACTCACATGCGGAAGACCTACATAGGCATCCAATTTATTTGAGATCCCGTAAGCAGCCATTACCAAGGCCGTTCTCCGCTGCACCTTTGCAATAGTTCCGTTTTTTCGGAGAGTCTCTCCCTCCCAATAATGATCAAACTGTCCGTACTCGTAGTTGAGTAAAAAACAGATATCACCTTTTGGCATCATCAAACCGTCTGTTGGAGTTTGGGCCATAGTTATATAGGACAGCCCCAGTCCTCCTGCTAGGAGAACCAGCGTCCTGAAGTAATTTTTCATAGTATTTAGTATTGATTCCTAATAGATTAAGCATAATCTCTCTAGCTCATTGTACTGGCCATAGAGAGAAATGCGCGATCTATCTTTTACTAAATTCATTTAGTTAGAATTAGCAAAAGAAAATAATCGAAAGAAATAAATTAGGAAAACTGGGGAGGTGGTGATTCTATGCCATCAGTAGGATTTGCATATTGAAAAAAAACTTGACCTATTGAAAGATCAAATGGTGTCGATGTGTACGCTTCAAATAAAAATGGATTTGGCTGAAGATAATCTTTAACGACCAGCTTAATCACCGTCTTCCCATTTTGGTCCTGAGGAATTTCATCATCCGTCAGGAAGGAAATCCACTTTTTCACGGTATTGTCTAACACGCCACGAGCGGTATCGGGTACCACCACCACTTGCAAGGTGTCATTTTGATAACGTTGCTTGATCGCTCGGTAAAATTTCCCATCCTTCTCAAAAGAAGTGTTGGTTGGCTGGAATTCGTCCTGATTGGCCATATATGGCGCCGAAAGCGGGATTTCTACAATCGTTTGCTCTATTTCCTGAGCATTATCACTATAGATAATCGCCTCCCACTGGCGTTCTAGATGCTGATCATAGGAAAAATAGAATGCATAGTATCCAAAATGATACATCGCAAAGCAGAGCAGCAGAAAAATGGAAAGGAAGTTTTTCAATTCTGGGTTTATTACAATCCGAAAAGTAGTAAAATTCAATTTGTAAAACCAACGCTCACTCAAATTACTTAATGATAATTTTATGAAAAATCACTAATTCGAAACTAAACGCTATTATAATTCCTTAATTAAAATAATATTCTGTCAAAAGAAGAAAAGCTAAAAGAATAAGGGAAATAATTCCATAAATTTTTAGGACTTTAAGACGATTCATCCTATCCAAAAACCAAAGAACTAGAACAGGTCTTATCAAACCGGCTATCAGACTGACTAGACAAAAATAGAACAGAATCCAACCTAGGATTAAAACAGCTTCCTTCATCCTATAAAATTAAAAAAGGAACAGCAATGCTGTTCCTTTCAATTAGTAATATCTAAGCGAAATTTACTTCTTACGCTTGATCTCTTTCATTTCGTAGCCTTCAATGGTGTCATCAATCTCGATGTTGTTGAAGCCTTTGATGGAGATACCACATTCGTAACCAGCTTTCACTTCAGCTACATCGTCTTTGAATCGCTTCAATTGATCGATTTCGCCTTCGTGGATCACAATACCGTCTCTGATCACGCGGATCTTGTTCTTTCTGGTAATAAAACCATCTGTCACATAAGAACCTGCAACAGTTCCGACTTTAGTGATTTTGAATACTTCACGAACCTGGATGTTACCAGTGATCACCTCTTCAAATTCCGGCTCTAGCATTCCCTCGATAGCATCTTTGATCTGGTTGATCGCATCGTAGATGATAGAGTAATGTCTGATTTCGATCTCTTCCTGCTCTGCCAATTTCTTAGCATTGGAAGAAGGTCTTACCTGGAATCCAAGGATAATGGCATCTGAAGCAGAAGCCAGCAATACATCAGATTCGGAGATCTGACCCACACCTTTGTGGATAATGCTAACTTTCACTTCATCTTTAGAAAGTTTCAATAATGAATCAGAAAGTGCTTCCACTGATCCATCCACATCACCTTTGATGATGATATTCAATTCTTTAAATGATCCGATAGCCAAACGACGACCGATCTCATCCAATGTAATATGCTTCTTAGTTCTTAAGCTTTGCTCTCTCTGGATCTGCTCTCTTGAGTTCGCAATATCTCTAGCCTCACGCTCAGTGTCATAAACTTTGATGATATCACCTGCCTGAGGAGCTCCGCCAAGACCTAAAACCTGAACAGGAGTAGATGGTCCAGCTTCTTTCAGCTTCTTTCCTTTGTGATCAAACATTGCTTTCACACGACCGTGATGCTGACCGGCAAGGATAATATCCCCGATTCTCAAGGTACCAGCCTGAACCATGATAGTAGATACATATCCACGTCCCTTATCAAGGGATGCTTCGATCACTGTACCTGCTGCATTTTTGTCAGGATTGGCAGTAAGTTCCAATACTTCAGATTCCAGGAGAACTTTCTCCAACAAATCGTCAACACCTTCACCTGTTTTAGCAGAAATATCCTGTGACTGATATTTACCACCCCATTCCTCAATCAGGAGATTCATGTTGGCAAGTTCCTCTTTGATCTTGGCTGGGTTAGCGTTTGGTCTATCTATTTTGTTGATCGCAAATATCATCGGTACACCAGCTACCTGAGCGTGATTGATCGCTTCTTTAGTCTGAGGCATGATGCTATCATCTGCCGCAATCACGATAATCGCAACATCAGTAATTTTCGCACCACGTGCTCTCATCGCTGTAAAGGCTTCGTGACCTGGAGTATCCAAGAACGCAATTTTATGACCGGTTTTGGTCATTACATCGTAGGCACCGATATGCTGGGTGATTCCTCCTGCCTCATCTGCTGTCACTTTGGACATACGGATGTAATCCAGCAAGGAAGTCTTACCGTGATCGACGTGACCCATGATGGTGACAATCGGCGCTCTTTCTAGTAATTCTTCCGGAGAGTCTGCTTCTTCTACCTCGATTTCATCTTCGATAGATTTGGTGAATTCTACTTCATAACCAAACTCATCAGCAATGATAGTGATCGCTTCTGCATCCAAACGCTGGTTGATAGAAACGAACATGCCTAATGACATACACGCAGAGATAATCTGATTAACAGACAGATCCATCAATGCTGCTAAGTCATTTGCAGAGATAAACTCAGTTACTTTTAAGATTTTTGTTTCTTCTGTTTCGAAATCAACATCTCTCTCTCTTTCAGCTTTCTTGTCTCTACGGCTTTTGCCTTTTCCTCCTCCTGCACTTTTGCCTTGAAGTCGAGCTAGCGTCTGTTTGATTTGATCCTGAATTTCTTTTTGTGTTGGCTCTGCTTTTTGAGCTCTCACTGGTGCTCCACCTCTTTGGTTGCCACCTGGACGGTTTCCACCGCCCTGATTTGGTCGTCCACCTGGTCCACCACCTGGGCGATTGCCTTGACCTGGTGTTCCTGGTTTATCTATACGCTTGCGCGGACGTTTTTTATCTCTACCTCTTTCATCCGAAGAAGCCACTGGCCCACCTTTTTTCTTAGGCCGATCTGCAGGTAGTTCTATTTTACCTAAAACAGTTAACCCCTTAAGTGAGTCTGCTTTTGCAGAGATCACCTGATCAACAGGTTTTGGCGGTACGGGTGTACTTGGCTGTTGTGGAGCAGGTTTTGGCTGTTCTTTTTTAACCTGGGGCGCTTGAGGAGCATTCGGCTTTTTATCTTCCTGAGCGGGTTTAGGCTGAGGTTTATTTTGCTGAGCTGGCTGTGGTTTCCTAGAGTCTCCATGCTTTTGACCGTGCTTATTCTGGCCGTGCTGTTGTTTATGTCTAGGAACAGAACTCGTGTTTTTGCTTAAGTCAATTTTACCCAAGACTTTAATACCCTCTAATTTCGGGGCTTCGGTAGATACTGTCTCCGGATCGGCAGGCGGAGTAGGTGCAGAAGATGGCGCAGGTGTAGGCTTTGGTTCCTCCGCTGCTTTTGGAGCAGGGGCTGGAGTTGGAGCAGGAGCTGCTGGCTTTGGTGCTTCCTGTGCCTTAGGCTCAGGAGCTGGCGTTGGCGCTGGCGCTGGTTTTGGCTCCTCTTTAGGAGTTTCAGGCTCTATTGAGATAGGCTCATGGCGCTTCCCTATAGAGAGGTGCGATGCCTCCTCTTTATCCAGGGCAGAAGATTTGAACTCCTTATTCAGCATCTCAACTTGACTCATGTTGATTTTTGAATTAGGATTATTCTCCACCTCATAGCCCTTTTTAGCCAAAGACTCAACTATGGTTGCCGTACCCACGTTGAGTTTTCTGGCTATTTGGCCTAAACGCATCATTTTTTCTTCTGACATAAGCAAAAACTTCTTTCGAAATCTTAAATAATTAGGGTATTACACGGGGATTTTTTCCCGTTTTATTGATCAAATTCTTGTCCGAGTATCCTGAATATCTCGTCAACAGTTTCTTCTTCAAGCTCTGTTCTACGAGTCAGGTCCTCTTTAGTCAGGCTCAATACGCTCTTCGCAGTATCCAGACCTGTCTTCTTTAATTCGTCTATGATCCAGCCGTCGATTTCATCAACAAACTCCATCAAATCGACATCTTCTTCTTCGTATTCGTTCAACTCACGGAATACGTCGATCTCATAACCTACCAATCTGCTGGCAAGTTTGATGTTATATCCACCTTTACCTATGGCCAGGGAAACCTGGTCAGGCTTAAGGAAAACGGATAGTCTTTTTGTCTCTTCATTCGCAGTGATCGAAGAAACTTTAGCTGGACTCAAGGCACGAGTGACATATAAATCCAGGTTTTCGGTGTAATTAATCACATCGATATTTTCATTCTGCAATTCTCTTACCACAGCATGAATTCTCGATCCTTTCATTCCCACACAAGCTCCTACAGGATCAATACGATCATCGTAAGACTCTACTGCAACTTTAGCTCTTTCTCCTGGCTCTCTTACGATTTTGATGATCGTAATCAATCCATCGTAAACTTCAGGAACTTCGTTCTCAAACAAGCGCTCCAAGAAAACCGGAGAAGTTCTGGAAAGAATAATCTTTGGGTTACCGTTAGACATATCTACTCGGTGAACAATAGCCTTCACGGTATCGCCTTTTCTGAAGCGGTCTTTAGAGATTTGCTCTGCTTTAGGCAGGATAAGTTCGTTGCCCTCCCCATCCATTAGAAGAATCTCTCTTCCCAGGATCTGGTAAACTTCCGCACTTACGATCTCACCTACTAGTTCCTCATACTTATTATAAAGAATATCTTTTTCAAGATCTTTGATACGCTGGATCAATGTCTGACGGGCCATCTGAACCGCACGTCTTCCAAAAGCCTCCAATTCAATTTTCTCGTAAACTTCTTCTCCTATTTCAAAATCAGGTTCGATCTTTCGGGCTTCCGTAAAACTGATTTTGTCTAAATCCCAAATATCCTCAGAATCATCATCGACGATTTCGCGGATACGGAATATCTCAAGGTCACCTTGATCAGCGTTAATGGTCACATCGAAGTTTTCATCAGTTTCAAACTTCTTGCGAATCATAGCTCTGAACACATCTTCCAAGATACGGATCATTGTAGGTCGATCCACATTTTTAGATCTCGCAAATTCAGCGAAGGATTCTATTAAGACTTTGGCATCCATTTTATTTATTTAAAAGATACTTGTACAATTGATTTCTTCATCTCTTCGAAAGGAAGAGCAACCTCCTCTTCAGTGGCTTTCTTGCCCTTTTCCTTTTTCTTTTTCACCAGTAACTTTATCCCTGCTTCTGATACCTCCAAAAGCTTACCCAAAACCTCTTCTCCCGAAGTCAAAGAAACCAGTAGCTCCCGGTTGATATTTTTCTGAAATTGCCTTCTGCTACTCAAAGGAAAATCCAATCCGGGAGATGAAACCTCCAGAATATAAGCCTCAGGCATCATTTCTTTGGCCTCAAGCTCTTCAGAAACAGCTCTGCTCAGCTTAGCACAAGCCTGTATAGTCACACCTTCATCAGCATCCAAAAGAATGTTGAGGAGGGTTTTCCCTGATCTCTCAGACAATTTCACTTCAACAACGAAATGATTTTCATCCGGAAGATGCTTCTCTACAATCTCTTCGATAGCTTGCTTCAATTCAGTCATAGTATGCATAATGAAAAAGGGGACCATATGGTGTCCCCTCCAGAAACTTTCGAATACGACGCAAAGGTAAAATAATTTTACACTAAAAACAATGAGGTCTAATAAATCAAGATTTAGCGCCAATTAGCTTTCCACAGAAAAAACTTCCCCAAACTAAAGCTGCCTCACAATCATTTCATATTGTTACCAAAAAATATCCCGATTCTATCAAATTTGTCCCATTAAGATAATAATTTTGCCGACCCCCGTTTAATATGAATACTTAGCGTAGTATATTAAACTCTTAACTCCAGTAAATACAATCAATACCTAAAAATGGGATTATTTGACTTTTTCTCTAGTGATATTGCAATTGACCTCGGTACTGCAAACACCCTGATCATTCATAAAGATAAAATTGTAGTAGATGAACCTTCCATCATCGCAATTGACAAAACTACCAACCGCGTTTTAGCGGTAGGTAGGGAAGCAATGAACATGCATGAGAAAACGCATGAAAATATAAAAACTATCCGCCCATTGAAAGATGGGGTGATAGCAGATTTCTACGCCGCAGAGCAAATGATCAGAGGATTGATCAAAATGATTCCTGGGCAGAAAAAAGGCTTATTTCCTCAGTCCCACCGCATGGTGATCTGTATCCCTTCCGGAATTACAGAGGTGGAAAAACGCGCTGTGCGCGACTCTGCGGAGCATGCTGGAGCCAAAGAAGTATATATGATCTTCGAACCAATCGCTGCGGCAATCGGTATCGGGATCGACATCGAAAAACCGATGGGATCCATGATCGTGGATATCGGAGGTGGTACTACAGAGATTGCCTTGATCGCACTTTCCGGAATCGTGGCAGACCAGTCAATCAGGGTAGCCGGTGACACGTTCACCAAAGATATTCTGGACTACATGCGTCGTCAGCACAACTTGCTGATCGGTGAGCGTTCTGCTGAAAAAGTAAAAATTGCCATTGGATCAGCCTTGACAGAACTCGATGAGCCGCCGGAAGATTATGAGATCAGAGGCCGTGATTTGATGACAGGTATTCCTAAGGTGATTAAGGTTTCTTACTCTGAGATCGCTTTCTCTTTGGATAAGTCAGTTTCGAAAATAGAAGAAGCGGTATTGAAGGCTTTGGAGATTTCTCCTCCGGAACTTTCCGCTGATATTTATGACAACGGCATTCACCTCACAGGTGGTGGAGCACTACTGAAAGGTCTGGACAAAAGACTGCATCAGAAAACCAAGCTTCCTATCCACATTGCAGAAGATCCACTGAGAGCTGTAGTGAGAGGAACGGGCACAGCCTTGAAAAACGTACAGAATTTCCGAACAGTATTGATGACTTAAACCCCGAATGCTACGCATCCTTCAATTCCTTTATAGCCTAAGGTCTTTTCTTTTATTTGTTTTGCTTGAAGTATTGGCGATCAGTTTAATCGTCTCCAATAATTCCCCTCAGGGTGCAGCTTTCTTTAACAGTTCCAATGCAATAACCGGATCGGTTCTCAAGACCCGCTCAGATGTGGTGGATTTCTTTTCCCTAGCGGAAAATAATGAAGCGCTAGTGATTCAAAATGCAGCTTTGCTTGAACAACTTAAGACCATCAATTCAAGCCCGGATAGCTTAAAATTGGAATTGGATTCTGCATTCGAAGCACAATACAATTTCAAAGGGGCTAGAATCATCAGCAATTCTTTGCGTTTTGCGCAAAACCATCTTACCCTGAACAAGGGCTCTAATGACGGTATAAAACCCGGAATGGGAGTTTTCAATGAGCAAGGGGTCATCGGACGCGTGAAATCAGTGTCTGAAAACTACTCGGTAGCATTCTCCCTGTTGAATACGGAACTGAACCTCTCGACCAAAATAAAAAACAACGACTCCTTCGGTACGGCTAAGTGGGATGGACAAGACTCCCAAAAAACGAAACTCCTCTATGTACCACGTCACGTGACTGCAAGCGCTGGGGACACCATAGTGACTACAGGGTTCAGTGCAGTTTTTCCGGAAGGTATTCTGGTAGGAATCATAGAAAGTGTCAATCAAGGAGAAGACCCAAACTACTTGGACATAGTGGTTAAGCTAAGTGCTGACTTCAGCAAAGCACATTATGTCTATTTGGTAGAAAACAGTCAATTAAACGAAATCGATTCTTTGCAAAAGCAATCAGAAATAGAAAATGAATTTTAGAAACCTGATCACCTATATTTTCATGGTGATTTGCCTTTGTACAGTACAGATTTTGCTATTGAAAAATGTAGCTCTTTTTGGTGTGGCTTTCTGTTTCATTTATCTATTGGCCATTTTGAGTTTTCCGATCAGCATGCGCAGTTTTCCCCTGATTTTGATCAGCTTCGGTCTAGGGCTGCTAATTGATGTTTTTTACGATACACTCGGCTTGCATGCGGCAGCAGCCACACTCTTGGCATTTCTTCGTACCTATTGGCTGAAAGCGATCAGCCCTAATGGAGGCTATGATGACAGCAACAGCCCGACCCTACGGGAAATGGGAATTGGCTGGTACATTAGCTACTCATTGCCTTTGGTTTTTGCCTTTTCGCTGATGTTTTTCACTGCAGATCAGTGGGGGACAGGGGGATTATTTGGCGTACTAAACAAAAGCCTTTTCTCCTCGATTTTTACAGTCATTTTGGCTATAATTGTACAACTACTGTTCTTCAAACGCAGGAGAGGAATCTGATGAACGACCAAAGGCCCGTAGTAATAATAATCTTTGTTTTCATAGTCGGCGCGGTACTTTTGACCAAGCTATTTATGATACAGGTGATGGACGACAGCTTCATGAAAAGAGCTGAGCGGAATGCTATTCAACGGATAGTCGATCACCCCTACCGTGGGTTAGTTTACGACCGAAACGGAAAGTTGCTGGTTTACAACAATCCTATTTTTGATTTGATGATTGTTCCCAAAGAGTTTGAGGTAGGTGACACCACCCGCTTCTTAGAACTTTTTAAGATCAGCAAAGAGCAATTGATAGAATCTTATCAAGCTGCCAGAAACTATTCGCCGGTAAAGCCCTCCACTTTTATCAAGCAAATATCTACCAATGACTTTGCGAGAATCCAAGATTTCCTAATTGACTACCCAGGTCTATTTATCATGACTAGATCTGTACGCTCCTACCCTAACCCTATTGCATCACATGCCCTGGGATATATCGGTGAGATCAGCGGCAGACAGCTGGAGCGCGACAGTTCTGGGTATTACGTGCAGGGAGACTATGTAGGCCTGAGCGGTATGGAGCGATTCTACGAGGATCAACTCCGTGGACAAAAAGGTGTGAAGTACAAAATGGTGAATGTGCGCGGAATAGATAAGGGGCCATTCAAGGACGGTGAATACGATACCGCTTCGGTAGCAGGCCATAATATCAACTCCTCCATCGATATGGAACTCCAGAAATATGGAGAAATGCTGATGATGGGCAAAACAGGCTCTGTGGTGGCAATAGAGCCAAAAACAGGTGAAATCCTGTCTATGATCTCTGCTCCTTTCTATGATCCAAATAGTCTAACGGGTTCGGATTTTGGGAAAAATTATACGGAACTGAATAAGCTAGAAACAAAGCCGCTTTTTAACCGTCCGATCATGGCGACTTATCCTCCGGGATCCATCTTCAAAATCGTGCAAAGTCTTATTGGTCTTCAAGAAGGAATCCTAACACCAGAAACTACATTTGCCTGCAATAAATCGCTAGTTGCCTGCCACAATCACCCCTCTCCTGTCAATCTGTTTGGAGCGATCAGAAATTCCTGCAATCCTTATTATCACCAGGCTTTCAGACAAATTATCAATCAGGAAGTATCCAGTAATACCTACAAGGACACAGAGATCGGCCTAGATGAATGGCGGGATCATGTGTTGAAGTTTGGCCTAGGCGGTCAATTGGGCGTAGATATGCCAAATGAAAAAATCGGCGATGTTCCTTCAAGTAAGTATTACAATAGGGTTTATGGAGAAGGTCGTTGGAAATATTCCACCATTTACTCCCTTTCCATCGGTCAGGGAGAGCTTTTGGTCACCCCACTTCAAATGGCAAACCTTGCAGCGATTTTTGCAAATAAAGGCTATTACTACACTCCACATTTGATTCGAGCTATTGACGGAGACAATACCAAAATCCCCGCAGAATACCAGACTAAACATATGGTGGGGGTGGATGCGCATCATTTTGATATGGTGCAGGACGCGATGGCTGAAGCATTGTATGGAACAGCCACACGGGCGATCATGAAGGATATCCAGATCGCAGGAAAGACCGGTACTGCCCAAAACCCACACGGGGAGGATCACTCGGTGTTTATTGCTTTTGCACCAAAAGACAATCCGCAGATCGCTATAGCAGTCTATGTGGAAAATGCAGGCTGGGGAGGTAGAGCTGCGGCAAGTACCGCTTCCCTGATGATAGAAAAATACCTGAAAGACAGCATATCCAGACCTGCTCTGGAAGAATATGTTCTAGCTGGAAATTTCATTTACTAATGCGCGAGACGGATATCAACATAAATCGGGTGGATTGGATCACCGTTATGATCTATTTCGCTTTGGTCATCATAGGCTGGTTTAATATCTACGCCGCAGTATATGATGGACAAGTGGACAAAAGCATCTTCGACACCTCAATCAACTCAGGTATCCAACTTGTCTGGATAGGAACTGCGGTTGCCATCATCATTGTAATCATGGCAGCAGATTACCGGCTTTTCGAAAATCTGGCAATCCCCATCTACCTAGTCATGCTGGTCTTGCTACTACTCACTCCTTTTATTGGAAAGGAAGTAAATGGGCAAATCCTTACAATTGGCGTTGGCTCCTTTCGTATTCAGCCGGGAGAATTTGCAAAATTTGCAACGGCTCTGGCTTTGGCCAAATTTATGGAAAGGCCCACCTTTGATCTATCCAAAACCAAGTATCAATTACAGGCATTTGGTGTGCTTTTATTGCCTATAATTTTGATTATTCTTCAGCCGGATACAGGAACAGCCATGGTTTATTTCTCCATGTTCATCATGTTCTATAGAGAGGGGCTGCCGCAAAAATACTACGTGCTCGGCCTCGGCATGATAACGATAACATTACTTGCGTTAGGCATAGAAAATAACCTCTATTTGGCTGGGGCTATCGTCATTATAGTGGCCATCCTTATCCTAATGGGTAAAAAGACCCCACAGCAGATTATAGGCTTCAGTGTCATCGGCATTGCATTAATTGCCTTCACTTATAGCCTTGATTTTGCGGTGTCCAAATTACCACAACACCAGCAAAACAGGATAATGGTGCTCTTCAATCCAGACATCGACCCGCTGGGTGTTGGCTGGAATGTCACCCAATCCAAAATCGCCATTGGATCTGGAGGGCTTGCCGGAAAGGGATATTTACAAGGCACGCAGACGAAGTTCGACTTTGTGCCGGAGCAGCATACAGATTTTATTTTTTGCACCTTAGGAGAAGAGTTTGGCTGGCTAGGCAGCTTGGTGGTGATTTCACTCTTTGTCACGTTACTTACCCGATTGGTATTTATGGCTGAGCGCCAAAAGAACAGGTTTAACAGAATATATGGCTATTGTGTGATCTCCATTCTGATGTTTCACTTCATGATCAATATTGCCATGACCATTGGTTTATTTCCGGTGGTGGGAATTCCGCTTCCATTCTTTAGTTATGGAGGTTCCTCGCTTTGGTCATTTACCATTTTGCTGTTTATCTTCATCAAAATGGACAGTGCCAGAGCGCTTCAGCTAGGAAGGATGGGTTAAGAGTCCAACAGTTTTTTCAGCCAGAATTGCTTCTTCGGTTCTCTATTCTTAATCGCAAACGGCGTATGGAAATGATGCGCTTTCAAAAAATTAATCTGTAGATCCTTCCATTGCTGAGCCGTAGAAATCACATTCATATTCTTCAGTTCTTTAAACAATTTCTGGCTGATTTCCGGATAATCCTTTCTCCCCAAGTAATCCAGGTCTGCGTCACAGATAATACGCTGAAGGTGATTTTGAGGGTTTTGCGGGATTTTAGTTGCCATGACCAATCCTCTAATCACTACAATATCAGGCTGATCAACGCCCAAATCTTTCAGGATTATTTCCGCCATTCCTGCCCCGACTTCCTCATGATTGGCAGGCCCTTTTAAAAAACCCATATCGTGAACTATCGCGCCGGCTCTCAGTAGGTATCTTTCTTTGTAAGGAATCTTTTCCCGCTTTATATACTGGTTACACACGTTTAGGACATCGAGTGTATGCTCCAGCGCATGGTAAGTCAAGGTCTTAGGCAAATTTGCCTCAAGATTAGCTAAAACTTGATTTCGAAGCGTGCGATATCCTTTCATGGATTCAAAAAGGGCAATTTGTCCACGACACTAATGCCTGGAAACTGTGAACAAAAGTCTATTGGGTATTGAGGTTTCTTACGCATTGATCGCAAACTACTTACTTAAACCCGAAATATGCACTAGCAATTCTATTACAGCCATTAATTGCTTCAAAATCAGCCATTACATTGCTGTTTTCAACTTCACCATAGCGGTGCTATGCCTCAGTTTCCAAACAGCCTGATTTTTTTTGCAATTAGTGCCTTCATAACGAAACCTAATGCATAATCCAGGTTAAAAATATAAACTTGTCTATCCAAGATAATCTGTGAATTAAGCAATTCCTATAAATTAAGGAGATTTGATTATATAAAACAAAAAAAAGAGCCGACAATCAGCTCTTTTTAGTCTTTCAAATCGAAATATTCTTAAACTTCAAATTTTCTGTAAACCAGCAAAAGAAACTCCTGTACCGGTTCAGTTTCAGGTTTCCAGCCTAACTCACCCACATAGCGCGAATTCACCAAACCAATCGCTTCATCAAAAGAATCACATTTATCAATGGATTTCAACGCATGTTTTAACAAATCAGCGTTCCCGTCAAAAAGCTCCTTGGTAAACATAAACCGCTGGTTGATGGCAAGACTTTCTGATAGCTCTCCCATGATTCCTTTCATTCCTTTATAGGAGAGCGTTTCAAATTTCGCTTTCAAATTGTAGGAGTCCAGGGTTCCCGCAGCTCCATTGGTGTAGCGAGTTTCCACAGACTTCACCGGCTCAGGTTCCCTTTCTTGTACTGGCTGGGGCTCTGGCTCAACCTGTTTTCTAACTGAAGCTTCATTTTCTACCTCGTCGAAAAATGAGCTTCTGGATTCCTGCTCCTTGCCCGCTTCAGAAGCAGCCGTAAACGAAGGGGTTGGTGTTGGAAATTCCTGAACGATATAAGTATCCAAATCAAATGGTGTGACATCTCCGAAAGTCGCCAGCAACAAATTCACAGATTCCAGGGATTCCTTTATCGCCTGATAGTTGGCTGCCACGGCTCGTAGATAAGCGCTTTCATCGTGTCCAAAGCCGGCTTTGTCTATCAAAAAGGCAACTACATCAGTATGCCATTTATAGTATTTCTTATTTTCCTTTAAGAACTCATTGATCTTCCCTGTGGGAGCCTTGGATATTTCATTTTGGTAAAAGGTCACTGGATCTGTTGCCAACTGAATAGCCTGCTTCACGGCCGTTTCCAGCAATGGCTGAAGTTGCTCCTTTTCTACCTTGATTCTTCGGGAGAGTACATTCATAAACTCCGTCAGCGCTTCATGGACTGTGATGTCACGGTAATCAAAATAAGGATTACTCTTTAGCTTTTCCAGCTCCTGCTGCCAAAGCTCAAATAATCTTTTTATGACAAAGAAATTCACCTGGGCACTGTTGGTGAGCTGCACGATATCCTGCCCTGTCATGTATTGTTTGGAAGAGAAAAACTGACCGCAAACAATCGCGGCATAGTCTTCGGCGTATTTTTCTAAATAATTGCTGTTAATTTGAATAGTCATTGAAGAGTGGTGTTTACAAAAGTCAACGAACAAATGCCTCAAATAGTCATAGAAAATCTATTTAATCTGAGGATTAATTCTACTAGCGTTCATCGTAAAGTTATCGAAATTATTCATGAAAATGGTATTGACTGGATGCATGCCTGTGGGAAAAAAGGTAGGTGTACCACTTGCAGAATCATTCTCAAATCCGGAGCAGAAAACCTCTCCCCTCCCACCAAACCCGAACTTGACTTCCTGCAGCAAGGAAGATTGAAAACAGGGGAAAGACTTTCCTGTCAGGCAGAGCTACTTTCAGGTAAGATTGTTGTTCGGGTGGGTGAATTCAATAAATTTCCACATATAAATTATAGCGAATAGCATCAGGCATGTTTATAGAACCTTCAATTGGTAGGCGGAAGTCATCAGGAAATAAAGGACAAATAGAAGTGATTTGTGGGTCCATGTTTTCTGGAAAAACAGAGGAATTAATTCGCCGACTGAATCGCGCCAGAATTGCGAAGCAAAAAGTGGAGATTTTCAAACCAGCTATAGATAAGCGCTACGATGAAAATGACGTCGTTTCCCATAATGAAAACCACATCAGATCGACTCCTGTCAACTTCGCAGATGATATTCTCCTTTTAAGTGGAGATTGTGATGTGGTAGGAATAGATGAGGTACAGTTTTTCGATGAACAGATAGTCATAGTGGCAAGAAAACTAGCTGGGCAAGGAAAGCGCGTGATTCTCGCCGGACTGGATATGGATTTTGAAGGAAATCCATTTGAACCTATGCCTAAGCTGATGGCAATCGCAGAGTATGTCACCAAAGTGAATGCGATCTGTATGAAATGTGGGGACTTGGCAGCATTTTCATTTCGCCTTTCTGATGCAAAAGAGAAAGTAGTGTTAGGAGAAAAAGAAAGCTATGAAGCAAGGTGCCGAAAGTGTTTTTATGAGGATAAAAAGTGATAGGATTTTAGATATCAGATTTGGGATGTCGGATTTGGGATTGTTAGTCAAAATGAAAAATTGACTAGTTAAAGAAGACTTTAAAGAATCTAAATGAAATATCTGCGTGAAATCTGCGAACTTTTCTGCGTTTATCTGCGGGAAACACAGCAGAACGCTACAGGAAACATTACAAAATGCTCAAAAAGACCCAAGGGATAGTACTAAGTGCCATTCGATACAAGGAAACAAGTATCATAGTGAAGATATTTACTCGGGAACTTGGACTTAAATCCTACCTGGTCAATGGGGTACGTACCCAGGGAAATAAATCTAAAATAGCTCTTTATCAGCCGCTAACTCTTTTGGACCTTGTCGTATATGATAAAGATAATGGAGGATTGCAAAGAATATCAGAAGCCCAACTCCATAGTGCGCACCAGCTAATTCCTTTTGATTTTACGCGAACAGGAATTGCACTTTTTATAACAGAAGTCATCAGTAAGTCCATCTATGAAAATTATCAGAACGAGTCACTCTTTGACTTTCTCAAAGAATGTGTGGAGCATCTAGACAGCAAGGAAGTTCATCTAGGGCAGTTTCCACTGGTATTTCTGATTGAAAAGGCAAGTTTTCTGGGTTTCGCACCAGAGGAGGCGCTAGGTTTTTTGGCTGAAAGCCGCTCCCAGCCTTTTTCAATTACAGAACTCAGTCTGGCTGAAAACTACCTGACCTCTCTAATGACTAACTCTTTTTCCAATCAGCAAAAAGTAGGAAAAGCACTGCGCCAAAAGCTTCTGGATCATCTTCTGGATTTTTACAGCCAGCACTTAGACAATCCCGGAAACTGGAAGTCGTTGGCGATTTTGAGACAGATCAATGAATGAGAATATCTCGCGGCGGCGCGGCGACGCAGCGAAAAAAATTTGAACATTTGAGGTTTTTCAAATACTCAAATGATTGTGGGAGCCTTAAAAAAATCTCCATTCTCCAATTCTCTCATTCTCCATTTCAAATTCTCTGTGCATCTCAGCGTAAACCTCTGTATATCTCTGTGGCTCAAAAAATTCTCCATTATAAATTCTCAATTCTATACTTCCATTTTCACAATTCCAAAACAATAATTTGTATTATCCAAAGTCATGGCTTAATATTGTGACTTCACCGTGAATGAGCAAGTCAGCCCACTTTGACTTGAGATTTCCTGCAGATCTTTTTTGCTCAGAAAATCATCCACGATCTCAAATACCGCATTTACTACATTTTATTTATTTTCATACCCTCTTTATGTACAACATAGAAGAACTCAGAGTCAGGTTACTGTCTGAACTGAAGGAAATCGCTGAGGAGCTAGGTGTCAAAAACCGCAAATCACTTAAGAAAGACGAACTCGTCTATGCCATCCTCGACCAGCAGGCCATCACCCCAGAGCAAGCCTTGCCAAAAAAGAAGCCTTTTGCCCCTACAGAGCAAACCGAAACTCCAGCAACTCCAGCAGAAACACCCAAACCTGCAGCTGCAGCCCCCAAAGCTTCGGAAGAATCAGAATACAAGCCGAAGTTCAAAAGACAAAACGTAACAGCTATTCCTAAGGCAGAAGAAACACCAGCCGAAGCATCCAATAAAGCTCCAGAGCCGAGAAACAAGGAAACTAAGCCTGATTGGAAAGCTAAAAAGGAAGGACAATCCGATCGTCCTGAAAGAAAACCACAGCCACAGGCTGATTCCAGCGCTGAAGAGCCAAAGACATTCAGGCCAAGAAGAAAAGCAGTGGAAGAAGTGGATACTACTTCTGAAACTAAAGAGGACAAGCCTACTCCTAAACCTGCACAGGCAAGACCTGAGCAGGAAGTAGAGCTTCCTAGAAGAAGAAATTTCAAATCTCCAGATGAAGTAATGGCACCCGCTGCTGAGACTACACCTCATTCTAACAGAAGACGTCCAGGAGTGAATCCAAGGGAATTCGATGGAGTGATAGAAAATGAAGGCGTATTGGAAATGATGCAAGAAGGCTACGGCTTCCTTCGCTCACTTGATTACAACTACCTCGCTTCTCCGGATGATATTTATGTATCTCCAAGTCAGGTAAAACTTTTCGGTCTAAAAACAGGTGATCATATCAAAGGATCTATCCGCCCGCCTAAGGAAGGTGAAAAGTATTTTGCCCTATTGAAGATCGCGACCGTAAATGGTAAGACTACAGACGAAATCAGGGATCGTGTTCCTTTTGAATACCTCACCCCTCTTTTCCCTGAAGAGAGATTAAACCTTTCGACCTCAGGAGACAAATTCTCTACCAGAGTAGTAGATCTATTTGCCCCTATCGGAAAAGGCCAAAGAGGCATGATCGTAGCCCAGCCAAAAACGGGTAAAACCGTATTGCTTCAGCAGATCGCCAATGCCATCACCAAAAATCACCCAGAAGTTCACTTGATGATCTTATTGATCGATGAGCGTCCTGAAGAAGTGACTGATATGGCTCGTTCTGTAAATGCAGAGGTAATATCCTCCACATTTGATGAAACTGCCGACAGACACGTGAAGGTGTCCAATATCGTTTTGGAAAAAGCCAAGCGTATGGTGGAAGTAGGTCATGATGTAGTGATCCTTTTGGATTCCATCACCAGACTTGCCAGAGCCCACAATACCGTGGTGCCTAGCTCAGGAAAGATACTTTCCGGTGGTGTGGATGCTAATGCACTTCACAAGCCAAAGCGTTTCTTTGGAGCAGCGCGTAACGTGGAAAATGGTGGTTCATTGACCATCATCGCTACAGCTCTGGTAGAAACAGGTTCCAAAATGGATGAGGTGATCTTTGAAGAATTCAAAGGAACCGGTAACATGGAACTTGCACTCGACCGTAAGCTTTCCAACAGAAGAATCTATCCTGCTATCGATGTACTTAATTCAGGTACTCGTCGTGAGGATCTACTGATGGACAAAGAAGAGATGCAGCGTGTTTGGATCCTTCGTAAACTGATGAGCGACATGAACTCTCAGGAATCTATGGAATTCCTTTTACAGAGAATGAAAGGAACTAGAGATAATGCAGAGTTTTTGATTTCTATGAACGGGTAATCTAACCCAACATACTTGTCACAAGATACCCTGGCCAGATAGGCTAGGGTATTTTTTTTGCAATCCATTGCCATTAAATCGGTCTTTCAGACCTCACGGGGAATTTCAAATCCTGTCTTTCTCGGGGCTGCACCCTGATCTTAGGGCTGCACCCTAAGCTGATATAAGTCAGGCTTTCAGCCTTATTAAAATTGAAGAAGTCAGAATGAAAATTTTTTGATATTATTTCAAATTGTCCTACAGTTAGAGAGTTAAGGCCCAAGGGGCCGACTTATACAAACCCAGACCGTCAGGACTGGGATTTGGCGAACACTGACCTGAACCAAGGCCTGAAAGGCCGACTACTATTAACCCAGTCCACCAGGACTGGGACTTGATAAAACCTAAGATGATCATAGGCCTGAAGGGCCGACTTATCCTCGTCAATCCCAAACATATTTTTCATCATATTCTATCCTATACTCCTCCAAAAACCTCCTAAACTCCTCCTGAAAAGTAACTTTCCTGTGATGTTCGTTTTGATTTAAGATATAAGCACCCTAAGCTGATATAAGTCAGGCTTTCAGCCTTGTTAAATTGGAAGTCTGAATGAAAATCTTTTGATCGAATTTCAAATTTTCGTTCTTAGAAAGTTGAGGACCAAGGGGCCGACTTATGCCAATCCAGACCATTTGGGCTAGGATTTGGAGTAATGCAGTAATGCAGTAATGCTGCAAGATGCTAGGCCTATATTATTCAGTTAATTGCAAAAGGCCCAAGGGGCCGACTTATGTCAACCCAGACCGTCAGGACTGGGATTTGGCAAACACTGAACTGATCCAAGGCCTGAAAGGCCGACTTCTATTAACCCAGTCCACCAGGACTGGGACTTGACAAAACCTAAGATGATCATAGGCCTGAAGGGCCGACTTATCCTCGTCAATCCCAAACATATTTTTCATCATATTCTATCCTATACTCCTCTAAAAATTTCCTAAACTCCTCCTGAAAAGTAACTTTTCGATGATGTTCGTGTTGATTCAAAATATACGCTCTCACTGTCTCCACTTTAGATTGGCTGACCGAAAAAGCACCATAGCCATTTTGCCAAGCAAAATGAGGAGAAACCTCAAGCTTGCCAATCTTTGATGAATTGGATTTCACCTTGTTCAAAAATTCTGCTATGGCGATCGTTCTTGGTAAGGTACACAACCAATGTAAATGGTCTGGGTTCAGATAAATAGATTCGGTGAAAGAGCCTAAATCACTCCCTACTTTAACCAAATAAGATTCCATAGCCTCTTTGAATTCCTCCTTTACATATGGAATCCGTCTTTTGGTAGAAAAAACAATATGGAGGTAAACTTTAGATAAGGATTGTGCCATAATTTCTAGGAATTAAATGAAAATCAGTAGGTTAAATACTGACTAATTTAACTAATAAAAATTTAATCAGATCCTCTGGGATTAAAAATTAAATACTAACTGAATACGGTCTTTCAGACCTCATGGGGTATTTCCTGTTTTTTCGGGGCTGGACCCCGAACTTAGGGCTGCACCCTGATCTTAGGGCTGCACCCTAAGCTGATATGAGTCAGGCTTTCAGCCTTGAATAAATAATGATACCCAAATAGATACTTCTCATTACACTCATAGATGGCTACCCAACTTTAGGACCAAGGGGCCGACTTATGCCAATCCAGACCATTTGGGCTAGGATTTGGAGTAATGCAGTAATGCAGCAAGATACTAGGCCTATATTATTCCGTTAATTGTAAAAGGCCTGAAAGGCCGACTTCTATTAACCCAGTCCGCCAGGACTGGGACTTGATAAAACCTGCGGTGACCGCAGGCCTGAAAGGCCGGCTTGGAAACTTCAACATAGACTAAAACTGAGCAGGAAGGTCCTGACTTTTTGAATTATAGCCATAAAAGCCTTATTATTATTTTTGTTTCTCACCCATTTGCAAAACATAATTTTAAAACACCCTTCATCTCCCAGAATAGCTTCAGGCTTACTGAAGTATAAAATGGTTTTTTTTGTATGTTTATAGCAGTTTTTATGGTTTTATGAGAAAAAACACGCCCAAAATAAACAATGACACCCCACTTGACTCTAGAAGCGGCATTCTGTTTTCAGTTCAGGCTTTAGAAGTGATGGAAGGACTATGTATTTTTTTTGGGATAATAAGTAGAAAAAACCAGTCACATCCCTCATTTGTTTTTAATTCTATCCTTACCAAGTTTATCCTGATTTTAGTTTTAGGAATTGGGGTTGTTAGTGAGGGGATGGGGCAGATAGCATTGAGGGGTTCAAGCACAAATTCTGTAAATAACAATTCCATCACTATCAACAGACCTACGGGCTTAGCAGTGGGAGATATAATGATTGCCAATATAGGGCAAGCAGGTGCATTTGGAGGTGCTGGCAGTCTACAAAATGCAACAGCTTCAGGGTGGACTATTCTTTCAGGATCAGAAATTGAAAATGATTATAGTGGAGGTTGGTCACCAACAACTGAAACATGGTGGCAAACCATCCTATACAAAATCGCAGATGCAGGGGACGTAATTTCTCCAAATTTCACTTTTTTCGGACATCCGGACACCGATCATATGATTGGAGGAATTGTAGCTTTTTCTGGAGTTGATACTTCTGACCCTTTTGATGCCGTAGGGTCACTTACAACTGGTTATGATGATGATTTAGAAGCTGATCAAATCTCCCCTTCTACTCCAGGAAATGCACTATTAATGTTAGGATTCGTAAACAACGATCGAAGCTATTCAGAGTGGATTACAAACACCCCTGGTCCGGGAAACTTGACGTTAACTGAAATTTATGATGATGATATAAATGAAAATTTAGATATGTCAATTGGTGCGGCATGGGCACCTAATCCTAACACTGGAAATACAGGTGATGGAGATGTAGAACTTTCTGGAAATTCTGACTCTTACTTTGGCGCAATACTTCTAGCCCTTAAACCCACTACATGTACTGTAAACGCAGGAACCAGCATGTCCCCTATTTGCCAAGGAGGAACTTCAGCCGCTCTAGGTGGCAGTGTCGGGGGCACAGCCTCCACTGGAATTTGGTCTTCAAATGCTGGCGGTACTTTCAGCCCATCGGCAACCAACTTAAATGCGACTTGGACTCCTCCGGCAGGATATACAGGTACAGCAACTTTAAGCTTGACCACCACCGGAGGAAGTTGTGTCAGAACCGATTCTAAGACAATCGTTGTCAATCCTAATCCTACACTTACTATCGGGCCTTCTCTTGCAGCTATTTGTCAGCGCGGAACCTCTGCACCATTAGGTGGAAGTGTTAGTGGAGGAGCGACGGGTGGGGTTTGGTCTGATGGAGGAATCGGAGGAACTTTCAGTCCCAGTTCAACTGCCCTGAATGCAACGTGGACCCCTCCAGCAAATTACAGTGGAACAGCCACGATAACCTTGACAACATCAGGTGGATCTTGTGGAACAACAAGCAGTTCAAAAACAATAACAGTCAACCCTGGTGCAACCGCAAATCCAGGAGGAGCCCTGGCAGCGATATGCCAAGGAGGGACATCTGCCCAAATGGGTGGAAGTATCGGTGGTGTGGCCACATCTGGAACATGGAGCGGAGGATCAGGTTCCTGGACTAATGCCAGCAATCCCGCAACTGCAACCTATACGGCTGGGCCCGCGGAATCAGGGTTGATTACGCTTACACTTACCACAAGTGGCGGAACTTGTGGTACCACATCTGTTTCAAAAACAATTCTTGTCAATGCACTTCCCCAAGCAAATGCAGGCCCTGCTCTGGCTGGAATTTGCCAAGGCCAAAGCACTCCGGCAATGGGTGGAAGTGTTAGCGGATCTGTTTCGGGAGGGATTTGGAGCGGAGGGGCTGGTATTTGGACCAATCCTACCAATCCTGCAACTGCTACATACACTCCCGGAGTATCAGAAACTGGAACTATCACCCTAACCTTAACGACAGTTGGGGGAGCCTGTGGAGTAGCCACTGCTACAAAAACCCTTACGATTACCACCAGCCCAACGGCTATTGCCGGAGGAGCCTTGGCGGAGATATGTGACGGAGAGACTTCAGCTCCTATGGGCGGAAGTATAGGTGGTGCTGCCACCAGTGGTACTTGGACAAATCTAAACGGTAACGGTACATGGACCAACGCCAATAGTCCTGCCAATGCAACCTACACTGCCGGATCAAACGACAGTGCTCTTGGTGTGATAACCTTGCAACTAACTGCAAGTGGTGGTTCTTGTAGCAATGTTTTGGTAACCAAAACCATCACAGTCAATCCGGGTAAAACCGTTACCCCTGTTACCACAGAAACTTTTTGCTTTTTCACAGGCGAGGTTGATCTTTCACATAGTACGACAGGAGTAACGGGCATAAATGGAGATGGAGTGGATGGTGCCAATGGACTTCCTGAGGGAGTCAGCGCAACATTTAATTCTTCAACCGGAGAAATCAGCATTACAGGTAATCCAATTGAGCTGGGAACCTTCACTTATAGCATAGAATTACTCGGTACTTGCGGGGTTGCGGCTGCGACAGGAACCATTATCGTAGAGGATTGTGGCTGTGTGGAGACTTTGGATTTCGACCCTTTATTAACCTATCCCCAAATTTGGACTGTTCCTGACGGAGTGACCGAAATAATTGTAGAAGCCTGGGGTGGCGGTGGAAGAGGAGGTAGAAGAACTGGCTCAACCAGCCGAGCCGGAGGTGGAGGGGGTGGTGGCTATTCTCGGTCCATCATCACCGTAAGCCCAGGCGAAGTTTTTAACCACAGTGTAGGTGTTGGAGGAAATAATTCCAACATAGATGGAGGAAACACCACTTTTGGCACAGGCTTGTTAGCCAGAGGTGGATCTGGTGTCGGGGATTCAGGAAATGGTGGTGCCGGAGGTGCTGTAGGTACCGGTAATGACGTTACTTTTCTAGGTGGAAATGGAGGGAATCAATCTAACTCCGGGGGTACACAAGGAAGTGGTGGTGGAGGTTCTTCTGGATATGCTATTTCAAGTGGTGCCAACGGTGGGGTAATTACTCCAGGCACAATACCAATAGCGAGCGATGGAGGAAATGGCGGAGCTGGAACCAATTCTTCAAATACTAGTGGACAACCTGGTCAAGCACCTGGAGGGGGCGGAGGTGGATCCAGGTTTAATGGCGGAAGTTCAGTATTAGGTGGGGCAGGCGGTGCGGGCCGAATCAGAATTTCCTATACCTTAACAGCCGGTATTGTAAACGGCCCTCAATCCATTTGTGAAGGTGGAACTACCACGTTTACTTCCAACATGGACGGAGGAGCCTGGTCCTCTTCAGATGAAAGCATTGCTACAGTCGATCCAGATACAGGAGTGATTACCGGAGTAAGTGCAGGCGCAGCAAATATTCGCTATACCATTACGGGCTGTACGGTAGCCACCTCTTCTAGAACGGTCTTTGTTAGCAAGCCTGTTAGTCCCGGAACCATCAGTGGAGATCAGGACATCTGTATAGGAGAGGATTCCCAGCTGTTTTCTACTACTTCTTTTGGTACTTGGTCATCGGACGATCCTGCTATTGCCACAGTTTCCAGCACAGGCTTGGTAACTGGAGTTTCTGCTGGTCCCCCCGTTGAAATCTTTTACACTCTTCCAGCAAGTGGAGGCTGTCCTGCTCCTCAAACTAGCATTTTTGTTACCGTAACCTCGCCACCAGATGCAGGGACCTTAAGTGGAGACCCGGAAGTCTGCGAAGGAGGAACCAGCACTTTCTCCTCCACAATGACAGGTGGTACTTGGTCATCCGGCAATCCAACTGTAGCTACGGTTGATCCTTCTACAGGTGTGGTGACTGGTGTATCAGCAGGATCAGCCATTTTAACATACACAGTTTCTGGCTCAGGAGGCTGTGAAGATGACTTTGAAACCCAATCCATCACGGTGACTCCACTAGCGGATGCAGGAACCTTAAGTGGCGCTGATGAACTCTGTGTTGGGCAGAGCTCTACCTTCACCTCCACAACACTTGGGGGAACTTGGTCTTCAAGTAATACTTCTGTGGCTTCCGTAAATAGTTCCACAGGTCAGGTAACAGCTTTAGCTAGTGGTACCACAACAATTTCCTATACGGTTACAGGCTCAGGAAGCTGTGCAGACGACACCGCTACCCGTAGCTTAACCATCAATGCCTTACCAACCCCAAGCTTTACTGCTCAACCAACAGGGGTAGTTTGTATAGGAGAAGAGGTAACTTATTCTACCCAGTCAGGGCAATTCAACTATGACTGGCAGATTTCAGGAACTTTAGGAACCGATTATACGATAAGTTCCGGTGGAACAAGTACAGCTAATTCGCTTACTTTAATTTGGTTAACCCAAGGTACAAAACAAGTATTCCTGAGCTATTCAAATTCCAGTGGATGTTCGGCTGCAGCATATATTAATAGTACTGTTACAGTCAGCCCTCTCCCATCACCAATTTTCCTCGTTGAGCCATCTGATGATTATTGTCTTGGCGAGATCGTTACCTATACCACTCAGTCGGGACGGGCAAATTACACTTGGAATATTTCTGGAGTTCAGGGAACAGATTATACTATAGCTACAGGTGGACTCAGTACTAATTCAATATCCATTGAGTGGTTGACCACAGGTTCCAAAACTGTCACTGTCAACTATGAAAATGCCAGTGGATGCGCAGGAGCGAGCCCTGCGTCAAACTCAATCAATCTTAACGAAAGACCCTCTCCTACTTTCACTTCTGCACCTTCAGGAGCAGTTTGTATAGGTCAAGAATATACCTACACTACACAATCTAGCGCAGGTATTTCAAATTATGACTGGACGGTTTCTGGTGATGAAGGAATCGATTTTACGGTTACTGCTGGTAGTGACAATACTGTTACCATTATTTGGTTAACTGAAGGACAAAAAACAGTTACAGTAAATTATGAAAACACAAGCGGTTGTGAAGGCATCTCTCCGGCAATTAGCACCATAGATCTTGATCCTCTACCTGTCCCAACTTTCACTGCTGAGCCTGCAAATCCGGTTTGTATAGGAGATGAGGTGACTTATACTACGGAAGCTGGACAATCAAATTATATCTGGACAGTTTCTGGGGTTGAAACCAGTGATTACACTATCACATCAGGAAGTGTGGGTACTAGCAGCAATACTGTTACCATTGAATGGTTAACCGATGGAGACAAAACCGTAACCGTAAGCTACACTAATCCAAACGGATGTGCTAGTGCATTATCAGCTTCGAATACCATCACACTTGACCCTCTTCCTGTGCCCACATTTACAGTCGAGCCATCCGACCCAGTATGTATTGGGGAGGCAGTAACCTATACCACCGAAGCAGGACAAACCAACTATTCTTGGACAATTTCCGGAGCAGCAGGTACTGATTACACGATTACAGCGGGAGGAATTAGCACAAGCAGTAATACAGTAACTGTTCAGTGGTTGACTAATGGTGTAAAAACCGTCACGGTGAATTACACCGATGCAAACGGATGTACAGGTATCGCCCCAGCCTCAAATACCATAACCCTAGATCCGCTTCCTGCGCCAAGTTTTACAGTAGAGCCATCTAATCCTGTTTGTCTCAACGATGCCGTAACCTATACTACCGAAGGCGGTCAAAATAATTATGTTTGGGACATTCCCGGCGCTTCAGGTTCGGATTATACTATTACCGGTGGTGGAGTTGGAAGTAATTCAGTTACCATTCAGTGGCTAAGTTCTGGTAGCAAAACAGTAACTGTCAATTATACTGATATAAATGGCTGCTCCATTCCAACTCCAGCTTCGAATACCATTGAAGTCAGTACTCCTGTTACTATTGACCCTGAGATTGATCCGGGTCAGCTTGGAGACACGGAATGTTTTGGTGATGGATTTGACCCGATCACCATTACCGCCACAGGATCTGGATTGTCCTTCCAATGGTATCGTAAGCCTGATAATTCAGACATCAGTACAGATCCAGGTACAGCTGTATCAGGTGCTATTTCAGCAACATTTACTCCACCATCCACTCCCGAGGGTATTTCTTATTATTATGTAGTTGTCTCAGGCACATGTAGTGGACCGATCGCCTCTGACCTAACAGGTGCTTATATAGTTTCTGAATCTGGGACTGCCATAAACATTGATTTAGATCCTGCCGCGCAGAACGAGGAGTTTTGTCTGGGCGATGGCCCATTCTCTGAGCTTGAAATAGCTGCGACCGGCGATGGTGGTATAGCTGCTACCTATCAGTGGTATCAAAATACTACTCCTGATAATTCAACTGGAGTTTTACTTACTGGAGCAACCGACCCAACATTCACTCCTCCTTCCGACGCAAGTGTGGCGGATGGTTTACCAAGGTATTACTATGCTACTGCAACGAGTCCAAGCTGTGGAACCGTGACTTCTTCGATTTCAGGAGCATTTATAGTCAATCCATTAACATCTATTGACTCTGAGGATCTCAGTGGTGATACCATTTGTGAGGGAGAAGGCCCATTTAGTCCAATATCAGTTAGCGCTTCAGGAACTGGAACTTTGTCATACCAATGGTATAGCAATACGACTGGAGTAATTAATGCTGGAGTTGATACTCAAGTCGGAACCGATTCTAACACATTCACTCCTCCTTCAACTATTGCTGATGGCGTTCCTGTATTCTATTACGTGGTCGTTTCAAGTTCAGGAGCATGCGGACCAAATCAAACTTCCAGTATATCAGGAGCATTTGTGGTCAATGAATTGCCTGTACCAACTTTGACCCCTACTCCATCGGCTGAAGTTTGTGTTGGCACCTCCATCACCTATACCACCGAGTCGGGTCAATCCAATTATGTCTGGACCGTACAAGGAACTGAGGGATCTGATTACACCATTACAGGGGGAGGTAGTACCAATGACGATTCTTTGACACTTACCTGGTTGACCGATGGGACAAAAGAGGTAACTATCAATTATAACAATTCAAACAATTGCGCTGCTGCCACTGCAACGAGTATTTCAACCCTTGTCAATGCGCTAACTGTACCAACCTTCACCACAGCTCCTGCGGCTGAGGTCTGCGTAGGAGCTTCAGTGACCTACACTACCGAATCGGGTCAATCCAATTATAGCTGGACTGTACTTGGTACGGCAGGAATTGACTTTAACATTACGGGTGGTGGAATTGGAGCAACAGATAACACAGTTACGCTTACTTGGCTAACAGATGGCACAAAAGACGTTTCGGTCAGTTATACCAATGGAAACAACTGTACCTCTGCCACCCCTACTATCAACTCCACAGTGGTAAATGCGCTTCCTGAGCCAACATTTACATCCTCCCCTCCTGCTGAGGTTTGCGTAGGCACTCCGGTAACTTATACTACCCAGTCAGGTCAATCCAATTACATCTGGACTGTACAGGGTACTGCTGGAACTGATTATAACATTACTGCTGGAGGAATTGGAACTTCAAGTAGTTCAGTAACCCTAAGATGGCTAACTGCCGGCACCAAAAATGTGTCTGTTAATTATACTAATTCAGATAATTGTACCCCAGCTGCAGCAGTGGTGAATTCTACGATAGTTAACGCCCTTCCAACACCAACGTTCACCGCAGCCCCTCCTACTGAGGTCTGCGTGGGTGAATCAGTGACATATTCCACCGAAACAGGCCAAACGAATTACATCTGGACTGTACCGGGAACTTTAGGTACTGATTATACCATTACAGCAGGTGGAATAGGTACGTCTGATGATAATGTTACTCTGACTTGGTTGACAGCCGGTACAAAGAATGTTTCTATCAATTATTCCAATGCAAATACTTGTACAGCAGTAGCTGCGGTTGTGAATTCTACGATTGTCAATGCGCTTCCAGTACCTACATTTACGACACAACCTTCTACAGATGTCTGTGTAGGCAGTTCGGTAACTTATACAACCCAACCTAATCAAGACAATTATGTATGGAGTTTGCCTGGTACTGCAGGATCAGACTATACGATCACAACTGGTGGTATAGGTCCTTTTGATAATTCTGTAACCTTGACTTGGCTGTCTAGTGGGACCAAAAATGTTACTGTTAATTATAGCAATTCGAATAATTGTACCGCTGCTACAGCTGTTTCAAATACTATTGATGTTGATCCACTCCCAACTCCAACATTTACAGTAGCTCCTTCTGCCGATCTCTGCATTGGAGCCCCAGTCACTTATGCCACAGAAAGTGGGCAATCCAATTACATTTGGACTGTATCCGGAACTGCTGGAACTGACTATACTATCACTTCAGGAGGCTTAGGATCCACCAACCATACCGTTACACTAACTTGGTTAACTAGCGGTACAAAGAATGTTACTGTCAATTACAGCAATGCAGGCGGATGTACTGCGGTATCAGCAATTAGTAATTCTACAGATGTCAATGTTACCCCTGTGATTACAGACATTAGCGGAACGGTAATCTGTAGTGGAGACACTTTTGAAGTTATCCCTTTGAATGGAACAGATGGTTCGGTCCCTGCTGGAACTACTTATACATGGATCGTTTCTTCAAATGGAAATGTAAACGGAGAGTCCGATCAGGCTAACCCTCAAACTAATATTTCACAGACCCTGACCAATACTTCCCTTGTAGATCAGACGGTAACTTACACTGTTACCCCTACCACACCGGATGGATGTGTTGGAAATACCTTCGAAGTGGATGTATTGGTGAGACCAGTGGCAACAGTAGATCCTATTTCGGATCAGGATATCGGTTGTTCAGGTCAATCCACCACTGCTGTGAATTTTAGCGGCAATGCAGTCTCAGGAGTAGTTTACAATTGGACAAATACTCATCCGGAAATTGGGTTGGCAGCTTCAGGCAACGGAAATATTCCTGCCTTTGTAACGGAGAATCCAAGCTCAGGACCTATCACTGCAACCATTACCGTGACCCCTACAGTCAATGGTTGCCCTGGCCCTTCAGAATCCTTCACCATCACAGTCGATCCTACTCCGGTAATTACATTACAGACGGATTACTGTGCCGTGGACGGAGCCGTACTTTTGGTAGCCAGTTCAAATGTAACAAATACTGATTTCGAGTGGAGTACAGGTGAAACAACTCCATCTATTACTGTTAATATTGCAGGTTCCTACTCAGTAACCGCTACATCTCCTGATGGATGTGTTAGTACATCTTCAATAAGCATAGCAGAAGAGTTGATCGAAGATGGCTCCTTCACAAAATTTGATCCTGATAATCCAAGCTTCTTTACAGAATATGAAACAAATCAAGTATCTCAATATCTTCGAAGATTTGGAAATGGCAATGTAAATGGTGACACTGGATTATGGCCTGAGGGTCTTTACGCAATAGACGAAAGTGCCTGGAGTCCAAGCGATAATGTGGGTTACCACACAAATTTCCATGGTAGAGATCATACAAATAATGCTACCGGACCAAGAAATTTTATGATGGTTAATGGAGGTAAACTTATTGGCAGTCCACTAAGACAACCAGTAATTTGGAGACAAGAAGTCACCGTTGAACCATTTACGGAATATTATTTTTCGGCATGGGCAATGAATTTGAATGAAGCATCACCAGCAAGGCTACAATTTAAAATAAATGGACAACTAGTGGGAACTGTGTTGGATTTAGATAATGCCCCTAAGCCAACAAGTGAAGCACAGGTAAGTTTAGATAATTGGAGGGAATTTAGATCCAATCCAAGCTGGAGTTCGGGAACCAGTACAACTGCAATTATTGAAATTGTAAACTTAAACACTGCCCTTGGTGGCAATGATTTCGCATTGGATGATATCTCCTTCGGCACGCTTTCTCCATTTATTAGATTAACTTCGGACGCAGGAACTGACGATAGCCAAGTTGTTTGCGAAGATTCTCCGATAATTGACATTGAGTATGCTGTTGGCGGTGGATTAGCTGGTCCTTTGGTAACTGGTTTGCCAGTAGGTGTAACAGCTACTTGGAATGGGGTGAATTTGCGAATCAGCGGGTTTCCTGCTGAGGCTGGTGAATACACTTACGAAGTCTTTACCACAGGCTCTTGTCAGCAAGTACGGGTAGAAGGTTTAATAACGGTAAAAGATGTCCCTGAAGCAGGAACTATCACTAGCGATCAAACGATTTGCGAAGGCGATACACCTGAGCCAATAACTGGTAGTGTATATAGTCCACAGGATGCCGGAGCTGTGATCACCTATAGATGGGAAATGAATACCGATCTTTCTACCCCTAATTGGGTAGATGTTCCCGGTGATCCAACAGGAGCTGATTACAGCCCGCCTCTGTT
The DNA here is from genome assembly GCF_900116615.1 of Algoriphagus locisalis. Classification (GTDB taxonomy): domain Bacteria; phylum Bacteroidota; class Bacteroidia; order Cytophagales; family Cyclobacteriaceae; genus Algoriphagus; species Algoriphagus locisalis. The sequence continues at coordinate 143,162 of NZ_FPBF01000005.1, read as the reverse complement.
AACGGAGACTACCCAATACAGAAGATATACGACTTCTACCGTCAATGGCCTATCCTGTGAGGGGCAAGCAAGTGATCCTGTGACGATTACTTTACAAAGCGAACCAGTCGCAGGAACCATAGGAGCAGATCAAACCATTTGTTCAGGAGATGATCCTGCTGAATTTACCAGTACAGATGCCGGATCAGGAGATGGAGCTATTAGCTATATCTGGCAGTTTAGAAATTCTACTAACACAACTTGGACAGCAATTTCAGGTGCTATTAATGCCACTTATGATTCACCTGCATTATATGAGGACACAGAATTCCGCAGAATTACAGTTTCTACATTAAATGGTGTGGATTGCTTCTCTGATCCTACCCCATCGGTAGAAGTTACTATGAGGCCTGAAACCAGCGTTGATCCCGCATACCAAGAACTAACCTTATGCCTTGGTGTTCCTCAGGTAAATATTATTCATAACACAGCTAATGCTGATAATATAAGTAACGAGGGAGTCGCAGGGGCGAATGGCTTACCGCTAGGAGTAAGTGCAGAATTTAACGACGCAACAGGTGAGATTGCAGTTTCTGGAACTCCGACAGAAGTAGGAGTATTTAACTACAGCATTACTGTATTTGGAGAATGTAATGATGAAATTGCCACAGGCACCATCACGGTAGATGATCCATCCTACCCTATTTCGGATATTCAAGTGGTCAATCCGACTTCACTTCCTGGCAGTTCCACATTTACTGTATTTGGTCCTGAACTTGCTCCGGGAGATTATAAAATAAACTACAGCACAAGCGGCGCCAATGCAATTGCAGATCAGACGATTACAGTGACCGTCAACACTGCTGGTCAGTTTAGCTTCGACTCTGAAGAATATTATAACGAAGGGACAACCATCCTTACGATAAATTCCATCGAAGGAATCGCTGATACCTGTCCTTACTCAGTTCCAGCAAATAATACTGTTCCATTCGGTATCAATTGTAGCACGGAATATTTGGAAGCAGATGGAGATGCTATTTATTCCGTAGGCGCAGGGGTAAGTGAAGTGACTATTCAGGCATTTGGTGATGGAGGCCCTAACATAGCAACTATTCCTGTTAGTGCTGGGCAACAGATCTTCTTAGTGTTTGATGGATCTGATATTTTTGCAACGCAAGTACCAGAAACAGAACCCAAAGCAGATCAACTCGCACAGGCTATTGTTAGCACCACAGGACCGAATGGAAAATTTGTGGTAACCTATGATTGTACTACACCTCCTCCATGTAGTGGGACTGGAGATATTTACCAATATACTGACTCGGAAGGCTATACCGTGATCCGTGTCACAGGGGATTGTTCCTCATGGACTTGGACAGCACCGGATGGATTAGATGAATTTGAAGTACTGGTAGTTGGCGGCGGCGGTGGCGGTGGCTATGGCGAAGCAGCTGGCGGCGGCGGTGGCGGTGAAGTGATTTACCAAGAGTTCACCGGGGTTAGCATGAATGGATTACCAGGCTTACAAGGAGCAGTGTTCAATATCACTCCTGGAGGAATAGGTGTAGGCGCTAGTGGTGTGAATATGCAAGGAGGAGACGGGGCAGGCTCAACTTTCACCGGTCCAGGTTTTACTTATGGTGGCAGCAACACCTTCTCTGGCTTGACTGCCGCAGGTGGTGGAGGTGGCGGGTCTTCCAGTTCAGACAATACTATACGCCCAGGTAGAGATGGTGCATCTGGAGGCGGAGGAGCTGCGGCTGGATCAGATGATTCGACCGGAGGATATGCCTCTGCAGGTGCTGGCTATGATGGTGGCAATGGCTATGGCCAAAGCTATGGTAGCTCTGGTGCAGGTGGCGGTGGAGTTACTTCAGGAGGTGGAAACGGCAGTGGAGACGCAACCCAATTAAGAGCTGGTACTGGAGGAAACGGAGACATGCAAGTCATCTCAGGTGAAGAAATTTACTATGGAGCAGGCGGAGGCGGCACCTCTTCAGGTGCAACTGTAAATGAGCCGGGAATGGGAGGAAGTCAATATACCTCAGGAGGAACCACGTTCTATGCTGGAGGCCGGGGAAATAATACAGGACTAGGCTTACCTGCTACCACTTATGGATCAGGTGGAGGTGCAGGAAGAACTGGCGGTAGCAATGGCTTCCAGGGTGTGGTTTATATCCGCTACCCGAACTTCAGAATCCTTCCGGTAGAATACCTCTACTTCAATGCTACCTATGAAGCTGACCAACGAACAGGCAACCTGACTTGGGCTACAGCCAAAGAGTGGGAAAATGACCGCTTTGAAATACAAAGAGCTGTAAATGATGTTAAAGAATGGGAAACTATAGGTGAAGTAGCTGGTGCTGGGTATTCTGAATCAAAAGTGGCGTATGATTATACTGACAATGATCTCCCTGCGTCTGGTGGAAACATCTTCTACAGGCTGAAGCAATTTGACTTTGATGGAGATTCTACATTCAGTGTCACCAGATCTATTCAGGTAGAACCAATCCCTGGCTATTCCTATTGGAAGGTTTATCCTAATCCAACCACAGGAGATCCATTAAATTTGGAATTAATAGCTATAGGCGATTACAATGACGAACCCGTTACTGTAAGAATTATAGCAGCTACAGGTCAATTCGGAGTGATAGAAACAACGGTCCTTGGCACGCTGAGCGAGCAGTTATCTAACTGGCTATGGGGTAAAGCTGCGGGAGTCTATACCCTAGAAATATCATGGGGAGATAAACGGGAATATCACAAGGTAATACTCAGGAGGTAACAGTCTTAAAAACGAAAATTTAAAATATGGATATACGGAATGATGCCAGTAACCAATATTTCTCTGCTCAACCGGCCTGAAGACCCCTGCCCGACAGCAGGCGGGGATGACCGAAGACTCCCACATTGGCGGGACAGGCTGAAGTGGCCTCAATTCTTAAGTTTAACATATCCTATGCTGTTTTTGCCTTCTTACTGGTAGAAAAGCGGATATACATAATTTAAAACCTGGAAGAATTAGCCCTTCCAGGTTTTTTAGTTCCTTTTTAGATTTCGAAAAATGAAAATCATGCATTTTCCCCCTACTCCATTTAATAACCTCAAATCCGGTGGCAGAGCTAAGTCTAGGCCATTGTGATCTACTGGCAAAAAAGCGTAAAATCAGAGAAAAAATTAACTCATTGTTGCATCCCCAATGAGGAAAACAATCAAACCCTTCATAAAACACTCACAATAAGTGTTTTAAAATTTTTTTCTCAATAAATAAGTCCAAATGGAAACAATTTATCGTATTTGATTGTCTTATATTTGCATTTGAAAATAATCACCCCAAATTAACCCTTTTTGCTTATCCCCTTTAAGAGCAAAAATTATTTTACTCGAAACTTAGGTTTACTCCCACAATGAAAAGCAGATTTCTGTTCGTTTTTCTAATTTTCTGCTACGCCCAGATTTTCTGGAGTGGAGAGGTGTGGGGGCAGACTTATACAACTACAGGCAATAGTACAAACTGGAATAGCACATCAGCGTGGTTCAAGACAAATCCAGATGGGTGTGGAACTCAAAATAATTCAGGTATTCCTCCACTTGGGCCTGTATGGAGCCCAAACTGCCAAATTAAAATTGTTATAAATCACCCAATCACAAACAGTAGTGGAAATGTGAATATAGGAGGTGGGTTATTTCATTCAGTAACCGTGAATTCAGGGGGTGCATTAACTTTTTCGGGAAATCTCAGTATAAATAATAGTGGTGGAAATAACCTTATTGTTAATGTAAATACTGGTGGACAATTTATAGTTAACAATCAATTTAACTTAACTGGAATCGCAGCAATTTCAATTAGAGGGCTTTTATCTGCAAACTCTATAAGCTCTAGTAATATAGGATCAACATCCTTAAACATCTATGGAAATGGAGAACTCAAAACTACAGGTAAACTCACAGTAAACAATTACGCTATTAATTCTTTCGACAATGGAAAAATCTCTATTGGAGGAGACCTAGATATTACAAGCTCTGGACCCGGCTCAGTTAATATCAGAGGAAATTCAAATGTCACTGTGACTGGTCAAACTACAATAAGTAGTCCAATGAGAATTTACGATCAATCATTAGTTACTTTTCAATCAAATGTCAACCTTCCTAATACAGGCGAGGCAAAACTAGAAACTCATAATGAGGCAGATGTTTTAATACAGGGGAATTTATCAATAGGTAATTCGGGCTGGATTAGAACCTATAATTCTAGCTCTTTAGTAATTTGTGATGCGAGGTTACCTGCAGGTACTGTTACTGGAGCTTACCCACTAGTCCCCGGACCAAATTCAAATGTTTCCAGTAGTGGTACATCATACTACGGCGGATGCCGCATCCTCCCAGTAGAATTCCTCTCCTTCAACGTAACCTACCAACCCCAACACCGCTCTGCCCTAATCGACTGGTCCACAGCCAAAGAATGGGAAAACTCCCACTTCGAGATCGAGCGAGCTGTGAACTCAGTCAAAGAATGGGAAACTATAGGGAGAGTGGAAGGCAATGGCTATTCGGATGGACCTGTGGAATACAGCTTTACAGACACTGATCTGCCAAAAACCGGAGGTAATATTTTCTATAGACTAAAACAATTGGACTTCTCTGGAAAATACAGCTACAGCAGGACAAGAGCTATCCAAGTGGATGCCATAGACAGCAAGTCAGTCTGGGTAGCCTACCCCAACCCAAGCACCATAGGTTCAGAAATATCCGTGGAACTACTGCAACTTAACCAATATCAGGACGAGCTGATTTCTTTGCGTTTGGTAAATATGCTGGGCGAGGGCGAATCAACTATGCTCACTTCTCCAGAAGATATTTCCCTAGTAGTTTCCGAATGGCTTCTCAGCAAAAAAGCCGGATTATATATACTCGACATCCGCTGGGGCGCAAATGCCCAACAACTCAAATTGCTGAGAAACTAAGTCATTCCAATGCTTAGCAAGCTGGCTATTTATTCCTGATTTCATTTCCTCCTCAAAAAACAAGCAAATTATTGATGCTTAATCAATTGGAAATTCAATACTATTTCTACATTTGCGCGATTATTTTGAATTATCTATGATTCCAATGGGAAAGTATTGATATAAATCAAAATTTTATACCAATTTTGCCAGCTATGAATCATTAATTCGGAAGTATCGCTTGAATTAGTACGCTCATCGGAATTAAATTCCAAAATTAAGTATTTCAAATTCATTTATCCCTCTATATAAAAAGCGGGCTTGTAAACTAAATTATGAAAAAACATTTGCTCTTTGGCTTAGCACTTGCGCTAGGTCTTTATTCCTGTAATGACACCACGGATCCTCTCAACGATGGTCCAATTACAATCAACTCCGACAGTGAAGCGCTCACTGCCCGTGTGAAACTGGATAATGCCGGGGTAATCGGGCTCATTGACCCATCTGCTCCTGAAGGAAGAATACAGGAAGAATCTTCAGATCTTCCATTGATTTTAGTTTCCCAAGTGGATGCTCCTGAAGTAGAGGGGCAGACACTACGTGCTACACATGTGGATATAGATGGCGATTATGCTTACGTCTCTTACAACATGGAAGGTGACACTTACCTAGGGGCTGTAGATATTTTTGATATCAGCAACCCTTATAGTCCTACGATCACCGAGCAGGCAACTTTCAGTGACACTGACATTAGCGCTTTGGAATACAAAAACGGAAAGCTTTACCTAGCTGCGGCCGTGAATATTGACGAAAATTCTGATGTGACTTCCCCTGCCAATCTGATCACTGTATCTGTGTCCGGCGGGAGATTTACCTCAGACTTTGTGTACACTTCTCTTCCTGGTTTTGTAGCTACAGATGTTGCAAACACAAATTCCAACACAGCTGTCACCAGTGGAAATGACGGAGTAATCGGTCTTTTTGATGCTACTCAGACTGCTGGAAATTCTTCTGAAATGGAAGATCTACGAGCAGTAGCATTCGGAAGTGATAAACTAGCGGTACTTAGCGGTTCATCTGGAGTTCATATTTTAGACCCTAACAGCCTTTCTGAGGTGATCAGTATCCCGCTAACCCTAGATGTAGCTGGCGCAAAAAGAACCTTGGATATAGAAAACGGAAATCTATTTGTATCCGAAGGAGCTAATGGAGCAGGCATTTATAAAATGGTTGATGGTAGCCTGGTACAAAAACTTGCTATTCCTATCCGCCCTACGGATGTAGCTGAAGGTGATATTGTCACCAATGCTGTTTCAGTGGATAATAATCTGCTATTTATGGCAAATGGCGCAGCAGGTATTTCTATTTCAGACGTATCTGATCTCGGAGCAATTAAAGAATATGGCGTATTGGATCTGGATGGTTCTTCCAACTTCGTGAGAAATGAAGAGGAGTTTGTTTTCGTGGCAACTGGTTTTGGAGGTCTGCAGATTTTGAAAATCAACAAACAGGAAGACACTACAGCTGCCGCATGTGAAGGGCTACCAGCCTACAGCGGATCCAACAATCTAAATGTCAATGGAGGCGAAACTAAAGCATTCTCCGGAGCTGCTTCGTTCAATACCATCAACAATAACAGCAATTTCAAATTCTGTGGTTCTCTTGCAGTGAAAAACCAATTCAATTTAAATGGTGGTTCTTTAACTGAGATCTATGGCTCTTTTGCTTTTGGACAATACAATGGAAATACCCAGATGAATGTCAATTCCAAATTGATACTTTCCGGTTCTATTGTCATTTATGGAGACTTAAACCTAAACGGCGGATCAAGCATTGAATTTGTTGGCTCGGGTAACTCCATCACAATTTATGGTCGAGTAAACAAAAGTGCCGGGGTTACTATCACAGGTGACTACGATGACACCGAAGGAAAATTGAACTAAACCTCCAATTTTTAAAATCTAAAAAGCCGATTCAATTACTGGATCGGCTTTTTTCATTTTACCAGTAGAATCTGTTTCTGGAATGCCACAATGAAACTACTAGCTCTTTTCGGCAGGAATCAAAACAAGCTCTAACTGCGACTGATCACTGAAAACTGATCACTCCTCCTCTTCCTCCTTCTTTGGGATCTTTGGTTGTCCCAATCCCAGACTGCCCTTAAGCCCACTGAAAGTCGCGCGCCACCAGCCTCCAAATATGAACTTGGACTTGTCCCGCTCAAAATAGACATCGGAAGTCACACGACGGTTAAAGAATTTACGGGGATTGTTACTTCTGGTAAACGTATTGGCCAGGAACGTGATCAGACCCAGCTTTCCATGACCTCTTTCCAATGTCAGCGAATCAAGAAAAGCTATCTTCAGATCCTTGTATTTGAAGTTCATCTTACCGATAGCCTCCTCATCATCCATACGGAAATTCCACTTTCCATCGGTCACCCGCCCATCTACGACTTTTATAAACAACCCGTTGGCTAGCATGCTATTCAAGAGTGTGAGATCAAACTCACCCAGTTCCACATTCACATCCATGGGATAAGGTGCCCCAAAAAACATATCTGCAGTTAGCTTTACTTCCCCATCTCCCATCAATTTAGCTCTAGCCTCCACCATACTTGATTTTAACGGAAATTCCTCGCTGTTTTTTTTCATGGCAAAGGGAGCAATCGAAGCATTTAGCTCTTCAAATCTGATTACGCCTGGTAGCATAGCTTTGGGAGCAAATTCCTGATACCGTATCAACCCGTTTCGTAAAACCACTGAATCCAATTCCATATCAAAGGGCGCATTCTGCATCAATTCCTGAGGCATAGGCTTAACTAGCCCTTCCTTCTGAGGTATTCTTTTATCCCTAAACACATCCAATTTTAGCCCATCAACCCGCAAAACATCCGCTTTTAGGCTTTGGTTAAGAAAATAGGCATCAAAATCTATCTCTTCAAGTTGTACCCTCTCCACAAAAGCGTCCATAGCATTGTCCTGGTAGCCCTTTTTCCTCAAATATTCATAGCGTCCCATGGCGGGCTGGTAATATATACTATCCAGAATCAAGGTATTTCCCAAGTACCTGATTTTTCCAATATTGAATTTGTTGAGACTATCTTTTGTATAAACCTGATAATTCGAAAGCGAAAGACTCAGGTCCTTTTCCAACAAAATCTGAGGATTTAGATTTGTTTTGCTATTTAAGAAATCGAAATCCAGCCCTTGCAATGCAAGGTTGACCTTGTTAAAAGCCATTCTTGGAATCAGACCTGATTCTTTATCATGCAAGGCTATCGCACCATTGTTGATCAGAATATCCTGAAGCAAAATAGACTCCACCAGCCCCACTTCGCTCGATTTCAATGAATCTTTGGAAGAGTTCTCTCTTGGCGTTTTACTGGATTGATCAAGATAAACATCGATTTTTGGATTCAGCATTCTGAGTTGGGTGATATCAAATACCCCAGTAGATTGTATATCCCGGATGCTATTATTTCTTACTCCCAGTTCATCGATGGTGGCGGAAAAAATAGGCTTTCCCGGATAGCCGGTGATAGTAGCAGGAGCTACTTCAAAATTGGAAAACACTGTCTCATCGGCTGAATTATCCACAAAAAGATTAGAGAACCTAATGGTGTGAATACTATCAGGCAAAGTATATGAAAAATCATTCAAGGTCAGATTGATCTCATCAAACAAGCCGGCAATATCCTTTCTGGCATTGGCTGCCGAGTCGAGATTCAAGCCGGTTATCCCTAGATCAAAATCCGTTTGTATAGATTCAAAATCATCCTTTCCCACCTTATAATTTAGACTCAAATTGGAATTTGTTGCTTCTATTTTAGCTATTGAAACCAGCTCCACTGCCTTTGGAAGTGTCTTTCCTGTGTCTTCCATAGAATTTTCTTCATTTTCCTCCTGCTGATAATTTCTGTTGATTTCCAGATTTATCGTGCTTCCATCCACTGCCAGTTTGTCGAGCTGCAACTGATTTTCAAACAGAAAAGATTCAATGTCCACCCCTTCTAGCGTTACGCTTGGAAGACGCAGGGAAAATGCAATTTTACTCCTGATGGTGCTACTTGGACTCAGCGTCAAATTATCTACAACAATTGTTTTGGACTGGGAATTAAAACGAAGCCCATCTGTATCCACGTCGTAATCCCCTCCAGCCACGCTAAAATCGTATTTCCTTAAAATGAGGTTGATTTCATCCGAAAAAAATGTTCGTCCAGGACTTTTTGCCATTCCTTTCTCTAAGTAAAAACCCTTCAAACTCAGCGACAGACTATCTTCGCTGAGGGAAAGGTTCTTTTTCCCTGCAAAATTCTGATACTGCACCTGACCATTACTGAAACTAACCGAATCGATCTGTATGGTCGAAAAATAAGAAGTCAGCAAATCTTTGATCTCATCAGGAGATTCTACCTGATTGACAGGAATGCTTCCAATTTTTTTCTTCCTGAACCGGGTAAAATTAGCCACCGGAGAAGGAACCAGAATCCGCTTGATAACCAACTTCTCATCCAAATATGCCGACATCAGGTCGATTCCTTCTACCCGAAACTCTGGAATGGAAATATCAAGAATCACAGACTTGCCATAGCTATCAAGTATAACCTGAGTAGAATCCGGATTCTCAGGCCTCAGCGTAAAATTATTCACAACGACCAAAGAATTCTTGCTATCTATCAACACCTTATCAGCCAAAAACTCATGTAGATTATCCCTGAGCTTCAACCTATATTTGTCTAGACTTAGCACCATCTCTTCGGCAAGGAATTGGTTTCTCACATCTGTATCCAGATTAGGTTGCAAAAAGACTTTTTCCAATAACAGGCTGAATTTCTCAAAACCTATATCGTCACTCCGCACTCCCATCTCATTTTTAAACTGAACTTCACCATCTCTCAAGTCCATTTTTCCGATGGACAGCTCATCCATATACCCCTTTAGAAGTTCTTTTACTGGTACCCTTTCTGTAGTTTCTTCAGATTTTCTAAGTTCGGTGATTTCAACTTTTGGAGACTGAATTAGCATCTCCTCAATAGTAAAAACACCCTCATTGTAAAGGCGTTTCAAATTAGTATTCGTCAGGGCGAGTTTTGGCAGTGAAATCCTCATGATGTGCTTCGCAAGATCATTTTTCAAAGCATCCTCTCTTGGTTCTACCCTGATATTTTCAACTATAATTTCGTCTTTGAAAGAGGACACACTTACTCCATCAGCATAAATTACGTGGACCTCATCGGATAAGTACAAATCAGCTTTTTCTATATCCATTGCTGCTTCCTCCCCATAGAAAAATTGATTGACTTTTCTGGACTCATCTGCACCCAGGTAAAAATTGATCATCTTAAAGTCAAGCTTTTGGATATCAATCCTATTCTTTAGCGTATCAGCCAAACTATAAGTGGAAAACTTTCCATTATTCACTGATAATTCCTGAACCTCAAAAGACTTGAGAATACCCTGAATCAATTCGTTTAGATCACCACTTGCTGTACTATCCTTCTCACTGATGGCATTTTGCTCCACTTTGAAGTGTGGATCATTTAAAACTATCTCATCTATAAGAACATTTGAGGACATAAAAGCCTCATTCAAGTCCACATTTCCAACTCGTAGTTCACTCAAATACACATCATAATAAGATTTGCTTTGGGCAGTCCTATCTGGGGTCAGCTGAAAACCATTGATTAAAATCCTGTTATCCAATGAACTCACAAAAACCTTCTCAGATTTTATCGAATGCACACCATCAGGAAGCGGGAAGTTTACATTGTCAAGATCAAACTCAAATCCCCTGGCATTAAAGGGAGTCTCCCATTCCTCCTTAGTCGCCCAGTTGATATCCTTTACAAGCAACCTGGTATTCTCCGCTTTTAAGGAATTTTGGCTTAGGAAATTCAAGAAGAATAAATCGGCATGATCGATTTCCAGTTCACGAATATATACCCCAGTGAAATTAGCCTTATCTATTATCTTCTTTAGTTCCTCTTCAAGAGCTTTGACAGGGGATCCTTTCTCGTTTTCATTTTGCTTACCCTCGGTTTGATTGGATTTAGGAGGCAAATCCATACTGATATTTGGATTATCAAATTCCAATTCACCCACATACAAGATGCCCTCAGAGAAGTCAAACCAGAGTTTTTTCAAAGCCAATTCATCCAAGGTCAAATCAAACAATGCCTGATTTTGCCCGGGTTTGCGATCCCCTATTGGCTTCATGACGATGCCGTCCATGAATACGCCCCGTCTGAGCAAGGAAAACCTTACCCGATTGAAATCAACTAGATATATATCCTTTGCCGCTTCATTGATTTTGCTCCTAGCCCAACTCGACAGCAATAGGTTGGAACCAAAATAAACTACAAATTCCAGAAAAAGTATGGCTAAAAAAGTAAACATCACCCACCTCACTACTTTCTTTCGAAAAGGGTGTTTCGAATGCTTGTCTTTGTGGGCCTCGCTCATTCAGTTGGTCGTTTTGTCTAAATTAGACATTTAAGACAAATTTAAACGAAAAAAGCAGCACATGAGTGCTGCTTTATATGCTGTAGGAGAAGGATTCGAACCTCCACGGAGAAGTTAGGCAATAGTCCGGTTGAATTACGCTTTTTACTTGATTCTCCACCCCCGAGACAGGAGGGCTTGTCTGCCAATTTCAACATCCTACAATGTGGAATGTTACTCTTAACTGGCCTTTTGCCAATTCTATTGATTTTTAGAAAATCAAAGTTTAATAGGTCTGATAAGCAAAGTTTCTAAAGGAGCGCAAAACCAATCAGCTCTTCCATTTTTTATTTTGCTGGGTCAAAATTAGAGATATCATTGGTTTATTAAAATTTTGACAAGATTTAATTTACTTTTTTACAGTAAACATATATTAAAAAGAAATTATTTGAAATATCAATAATTAATCACCAAATATAGGTATAGTAATTAATGATTTAATAATGGAGGTTGCCACCTATATACACCAAATCTTATTGGGCTAATTAGAACAAAGGCAAAATCCATCTAAAATAAAAAAAGGCATAAAAAAAACCACGAAACAAAATTTCATGGTTTTAGTCAATTAACAATAAACCCAAAATAACCTGCTGTAGGAGAAGGATTCGAACCTCCACGGAGTAGTTAGGCAAATTTACGAGCTCGCTAAATGCTTTATCCTATGACCTCCACCCCCGAGACAGGAGGGCTTGTCTGCCAATTTCAACATCCTACAGTGTAGTGTAATTTCAATGTATTTTGAGTGCTTTGAGAGTAAACCGTTTGTTATTCCCTCTTTGTATGATTCAAATATAGAAGGTCGGTTTATTTATTGCAAATAATTCAAAAATAAAACTGAATATTTACAGTATTTTTAATGAAAACGATTGAAAAATGAAGTATCGTTAAAAACGATAATAATATAGAGCCGTATATTGACTATTTTTCAATGATAGGCCACAATATTATCAATACGGCCTAAAAACAGCCATTTTGTTAATGAATCAACATAAAATCTATAGAAATATTGGCTATTCACTAATGAAAGTGATGCTATTCGAAATTCACATAGTTATCCCATTTATCGAGAACAGATTGAAAATCCTCAGGAAGCGGTGCTTCAAAATATAGTTTTTCATTGGTGACTGGGTGAATGAATCCCAAAGACATGGCATGTAATGCCTGCCTTGGTAAAAGATCAAATGCATTTTGGACAAAAGTCTTATACTTCGAGAATTGGGTTCCCTTGCGGATTTTATCTCCTCCATAAGTTGCATCATTGAAAAGCGGATGTCCCAAGAATTTCATATGTGCCCGGATCTGATGGGTGCGTCCAGTTTCCAGATTACACTGGATCAGCGAAACATATCGTAATCGCTTCAGCACTTTCCAATGAGTTACAGCATGCTTGCCCTGACTTCCGTCCGGAAAGACATCCATGATTTTACGGTTTTTGGCACTTCTTCCTACATGACCTACAACTGTACCTGCATCCTCTTCAGGCTCTCCCCACACCAATGCCAGGTAAGTGCGCTCTATGGTATGGTGGAAAAACTGTTTTGCAAGAAATGTCATGGCATCTTCAGATTTGGCGATCACCAGCAATCCAGAGGTATCCTTGTCGATTCGATGTACCAGCCCTGGCCTGCCTTCATTCCCCTTCATCTCAGGTAGATTCTGAAAATGATGTACCAACCCATTCACTAAAGTGCCGGACCAGTTCCCATGAGCTGGATGCACCACCATGCCCGCAGGCTTGTTTACTACGAGCAACTGCTTATCCTCATAGACAAAATCAAGTGGAATATCCTCAGGCAGCACTTCCGTATCACGTGGTGGCTTGCCCATCATCACACGTATATCATCAAGCGGCTTTACCTTGTAACTCCCCTTGATAGATTCCCCATTCACCTGAATAGCCCCTGCATCTATGGCCTGTTGGATTTTATTGCGTGTGGCGAAAGCTATTTTGCCTGTTAAAAACTTATCAATCCTGATGGGCGTCTGGCCTTTGTCTATTACAAACTTAAAATGTTCGTATAGCTCTAACTCCTCCTCATCAAAATCTTCCTCTTGTTGCATGCTCATGCTGCAAAAATAGGATTATCAAGCTTAACTTTGATACCTTAACAAAAAAGCACGACCAATGCTCCGCCCAAACCCTGTACCTAATCAGTTTCTTACACATTCTTTTTTAGAGGAAAAGGGGATAGAATTGGCAGTCAAACGCTTGGATTTAGTCCATCCGGAGGTTTCTGGAAACAAGTTTTTCAAACTCAGACACAATCTGGATCAAGCCAAAAAGGAAGGAAAGAACAAGGTGTTGACTTTTGGAGGAGCTTATTCCAACCATATCTACGCAACTTCCCAAGCAGCAAAAGCTGAAGGTTTGGAATGCATTGGGCTGATCAGGGGTGAGGGTGTTAAACCCTTCAATCACACCCTTTCCAGTGCCGAAAAAGCGGGCATGGAACTTCACTTTATTGACAGAACTGCCTATAGAAATAAAGCGGAATCTGAATTTCTGGTGGAACTGAAAGAGAGATTTGGAGATTTTTACCTAATTCCTGAAGGGGGAACCAACGGATTGGCGATCCAGGGAACCTCGGAAATTCTGGGCCCAGAAGATCAGCAATTTTCTTTTATCTGCTCCTCTATAGGTACTGGAGGCACATTCGCAGGACTGTATGCTTCTCTTTCATCCACACAATACCTTACAGGATTCTCTTCCTTAAAAGGGAACTTTATAAATAAAGAAGTAAGCGAACTAATCCGGATACACCGCATCTACAGCGAAGGCCAATATTCTATCCTAACACAATTCCACTTTGGAGGATATGCGAAATACCATGAAAAGTTAATCGAATTTATCTGGTGGTTTTACGAAAACTTCGGGATCGTACTTGATCCTATTTACACAGGGAAAATGGCATTTGGACTCTGGGAGCTCATCCGTGTCCGCTATTATCCAAGAGGCTCAAAAGTGCTGATGATCCACACCGGCGGACTGCAAGGGAATATTGGCTTTACAGAAAGGACCGGGATAAAACTACCTATGGACGCTCCTCAGGGTTTGTAATCCCGAGGCTTATCCGTTGGATTTATAATCCTTATAAACCAACTAAGCTCAACCCTAGTCACCCAAAATCAGCCAATTCAAGCATTCCTTTTTTTATCCCAAAATATCCCGCCGCACTACTCCACACATAATGTTCTTCTCTTTCTACCCAACCCGAGTGAAATTCGGGATTGCAAATCCCGAATAGCATGCCCTTAGTCCTTCAACATAAAATAATCCTCCGACTCCTGCGGATGGATTTGAAGTACTTTGGCCAAAACCAAGCGCACCAAGGTTTTGGAGGCCAAAAACTTTGGTAGATTCGCCAATTTCACCGCTCCTCGGGATTTGCAATCCCGAGGCCGATCCGTTGGATTTATAATCCATATAAACCAACTAAGCTCAACCCTAGTCACCCAAACTCAGCCAATTCAAGCATTCCTTTTTTTATCCCAAAATATCCCGCCGCACTACTCCACACATAATCTTCTTCTCTTTCTACCCAACCCAAGTGAAATTCGGGATTGCAAATCCCGAATAGCACGCCCTTACTCCTTCAACGTAAAATAATCCTCCGATTCCTGCGGATGGATTTGAAGTACATTGGCCAAAACCAAGCGAACCAAGGTTTTGGAAGCCAGAAATTTTGGCAGATTCGCCAGTTTCGCAAATTCCTTGAGCGTGATTTTCTCTGATTCGCCAAGAGCCTTCATCAATATCTCTTCCTTTCTCCCATAGGTAAAAACCATATCCCGAGGATTTTTCCCCCTCCGCAATATTTCCCAAACTTCTCTACTCGCCTTTACAGAGCGGTCTGCCACTCGAATAAATGCTTGCTTTCGGTCTTTCTCCTTGAGGTAATGCGGGCGGTTGGGACTTATTGGAACTTTGAAAACGGCGACTCCCTTTTTCTCATTGAGTTTCAGCGAAAACAACTCATAATCTAACCGAGGAAAAATCAGCTCTTTGATCGCCTTTTCCATCACAAAAATCTCTTCCTCAATAAACCGCTGACCACTAACAGTCCCGTCATCATCCACTCCGATCAATAAATCGCCCCCTGAAGTATTTGCAAAGGCGATTAACTCCCTAACAATCTTTTCAGGAAAAGTCGCTTTCTTTTTGAATTCTATCCTTTGCCCCTCGCCTTTCGCAGCAAGCAACTTCACCTCTTGGAGTGTCATTATTTATATATTATAGAAATAATTGCACATTCTAATCTTCAACAATAGTTAAATAAGTCCTCGATTTAGGCAACTATCGCGATGCACCTTTTTAGTGTACTTTTAGAATGCTTTATTTATTTCCTATGACACCTATGCTTCTATGTGGTTTTCCTTTTGACCACATAGACACATAGAATACATAGTTTTATATTTTGTGAACTTTAACATTGTAGTAGAAAAACTACTTACTAACACCTCGATTTAGCTGCTCCAACCTGGATTTTTGGGATTGCCACTCATCACGAAGTCTGGCAGCTTCCATAAAGTTAAGTTCCTTAGCAGCTTTCTCCATTAACTTCTGGGTCTGAGCTATCAATTTCTCCAACTTATCCTTACTTAGATATTGCACCACAGGATCTGCAGCCATACTTTCCTCGCCAGGCATAGGCTCCGCATAGAACTTGGCATTTTTCTTCGAGTCTGCCACCTTGGTCTGCCCCATAATCTTGTCATGTGACTTTAAGATCGTAGTCGGAGTAATACCATTTGCAGTATTATACTCGATCTGCAAGGCACGTCTCCGCTTGGTTTCATCAATCGCGGACTGCATGGAGTCCGTGATTTTATCCGCATACATAATCACACGCCCTTCTGAGTTTCGTGCCGCACGACCTATAGTCTGCACCAAACTTCGCTCATTTCTGAGGAAACCTTCCTTATCCGCATCCAATATTGCCACCAAGGATACCTCCGGCAAATCCAATCCCTCTCTTAGCAGGTTCACACCCACAAGTACATCGAAAATCCCCAACCTCAATTCCCTCAATATCTCTACCCTATCTAAGGTTTTTACTTCCGAGTGGATATAGCGTGATTTCACACCAGCTCTTTCCAAAAACTTTTGAAGCTCCTCCGCCATCCGTTTGGTCAGCGTGGTCACCAAGGTTCTCGCACCACTTTTGATCGTCTGGTCTATTTCCTCCAGCAAATCATCGATTTGATTCTGGCTTGGTCTCACTTCGATCGTAGGATCCAACAATCCAGTAGGACGAATGATTTGCTCCACCACCACACCTTCCGTCAGTGACAACTCATAATCCGCAGGGGTAGCCGAAACATAAATCACCTGATTCGTCAGATCCTGAAACTCTTCAAACTTCAAAGGACGGTTGTCCAAAGCAGAAGGAAGCCTAAAACCAAAGTCAACCAAATTGATTTTACGGGATCTATCTCCACCCCACATAGCGCGAACTTGGGGTAAGGTGACGTGGCTTTCATCCACCACAAGTAGAAAATCATCCGGGAAATAATCCAGCAAGCAGAAAGGCCTAGCCCCTGGAGCTCGTCTATCAAAATACCTGGAGTAGTTTTCGACACCTGAGCAATAGCCCAGTTCCCGCATCATTTCTAGGTCAAATTCGGTTCGCTCTTGAAGTCGTTTTGCTTCCATGAATTTACCCTCTCTTTCGAAGAAATTCACCTGATCCACCATATCATATTGGATCTCATGAATAGCCGTTTGCAAGGTGTCTTTTCCAGTTACAAACAGGTTTGCGGGAAATATGGAAATGATTTTTTCATCATTGAGCTTTTTGCCAGTTGCTGGATCAAAACGCTGAATCGCCTCTATCTCATCTCCCCAAAAGAAAATCCGGTATCCCCAGTCAGCATAAGCAACAAAAATATCTACCGTGTCTCCTTTCACCCGGAAAGTCCCCCGAGTTAAGTCATGCTGGGTTCTGCTATATAAAATATCCACCAGCTTAAAGAGCAACTGATTTCTAGGAATCCGGTCGCCTTCCTGAAGCTTGATGACATTTTTTCCAAACTCATCAGGATTCCCTATACCATAGATGCAGGAAACCGAAGCCACAACGATCACATCCCTACGTCCGGTAAGCAAAGCCGAAGAAGCACTTAGTCTTAGCTTTTCGATCTCCTCATTGATGGAGAGATCCTTTTCTATATAAGTTCCCGAAGTCGGGATAAATGCCTCCGGCTGATAATAATCGTAGTATGAAATAAAATACTCGACGGCATTTTCAGGGAAAAACTGCTTGAACTCACCGTAAAGCTGGGCAGCAAGCGTCTTATTATGACTCAAGACCAGCGTGGGTTTCTGGGTTTGTTGGATCAGATTGGCCACGGTAAAAGTTTTACCAGAACCCGTCACACCCAGTAAGACCTGGGCCTGTTCTCCATTATTGATACCCTTGGTGAGTTCAGCTATTGCCTTGGGCTGATCTCCGGTAGGCTGATAATCTGAGGTAAGTTTGAATTCCATAAGCTTCGTCCGAAAATACCCAACACCAATTCCCTATGCAAAAGTTTGGAGGGAAAGAGAAAATTACTTTATAAGATTATCAGCAATGATGCCAGTCACCTTAGATTCTTCCTTAGCAGGTCGGAAGACCGATGACCGAAGACCGAAGCGGCTTCAATTAATAAGTTTAACATATCCTAAATTGCTTTTGCCTCCTTGCTGCTAGAAAAGCGGATCTACATATTACTTTTTGACAGGCCTAAATTTCCCGATGTTATAATACAAATAGTTCGTTCTCAGGATCAGCACCAAAAGCAAGGGAATCAGACTTGGATGAAAAGATTGCCAGCCCATAATCCAAAAAACTACTGCTATATCAGCCATAATCAAAGCAAAGAGCAAGTATCTCAATACCCAAGGTTGGAGTGTTTTTTTGAAAAAAACGAAGGCTAAAACCAGATGCCCCGGAAATGCCCAGAGTATGTTCCAGTTATACTTCGTAGAGGGAATCTCTGAACCAATCCAAAGCGCAGCTATCACCAAACCTATGATTCCCAAAATGCCAAAAAACACAATATCAAATCCTAGAAACAGCTTTTTCTTCTTGAATCCTATGAATGTGATCGCTGTGAAAATAAGCGCCACTACCCAGAAAATCCAATAAGGGTTTATCGCTCCAAAAGATCCCTCAGGTTTTTCAAAATCAAGAATTACCCTGCTTTTCCCTACCAGCGGACGGGTAGGCCCATCGCCTTGTATCTCTGCACGGGAAAAAGATGCTTCGACATATTTGGGCAGAAACTGCTCTTCCTGCGGAGTGGCATCTCTATCCAAGCGAGAACCCAGTGCCAAGTCAATTCCCAAATCTGACCAGGACATAAAATACACCATCTCATCAATCAATTCCCGAAAGGTCTTGTCCACAGGCTCCTGCACTTCATCATTCCAGACCAGCTGATCTCCCAATACCGACCCAATCGCATCACGCACGCGTGTTGCACAGTTGTCAAAGAAAAAGTCGTATCGATAAGCCCGGTTCTCAGGCAGGTAGTTCGTTTCCAGGAAGCTAATCAAGTCCAACTTCTGCTGTTCATTCAGATTTAAAACCTGCTCCCGAACGCTACGCTGGAAGTAATCGTATTCTGCGATAAAGCGATCAAAAGTCGAAACCGAGAGGTAGTAATCCAGTCTGCCCCCGGCAAAATTCAGCACAAAATTAGGCGCGCCAAAGTCAAAAGTCCCATAATTATAGACCACATCTCTGCCCGTACTCAGATCCAGCACGCGGATTCCGCTATGCCCAAAGGAGGTATAAATCATCTCTCCAGGATCGCAGGTTAGAAGGCTGATCTGGTACTGCTGGGCGCTCAAAGAAGATAAACCACTGACAGTCAGCAAAAAAATCAAACTAATTACTATTTTTTTATAATTCATTTCCCTAAATTAATAGACGTTTTTTTAATGAATATTTTTTCGCATGAAAACACGGGGCAAAACGTTGGCCTGTAGGGCTCTTTTTCACAGCCGAATATACCTTATATTCTTGGCAGTTGCATTTTGGTGCCTAGTCTTAAACGCTTCCTTAGGACAGGAAATTGGAGCATACCGCAGCGTTGCATCAGGTAATTATGGAAATATCAATATTTGGGAAATATTTGATGGGACTGTCTGGTCAGCAGCATCCATAAAGCCTGGACAGACAAATGATATTTACATAGATGTAGGGCACTTAGTGACACTGACTGGAGATGAGGAAGCGAAGAGTGTATTTATCAACGCCCAGGCAAGTGCTGGCGAAAAATTAAACCTAAACGGAAATAATCTAGATATTTACGGCAGTTTACAAGGGTTTGATGGAGCTGCCCCAGGAATACCTAATAGAGCTTGGAACAGCATTAATTGGATAGGAAACTCAATAACTAGTACGCTGACTTTCAAGGGAAATTCCAGAGCCATTATTAAACTTGATACATGGACGGGTCAATCTGATAGAAGTAGGTACTCGGTAGTTTTTGATCCTGGCCCAAGTGTAGAATTAATCATAGAAGAAGCTTTCAAAGCTTTAAGTTTTACTATAAAATCGGGATCTGTTTATCAAAAAATAGATAATAATTCGGCTCCCAGTAAGTGTCCTACTTTCTCATTCAACACTGAAACTACTATTTATGGATCAGGTGACTATGGGGAATTCCATATTGAACCAGGGGCAAAACTTGTTTCTGATTGTGACAGTGATATTTTATTCAGATCAGCTTCCCTTAGTGCCGCGCTTTTCGATCTCCAATCCGGTGGAGAATTAATCCTAGAAGGCACATCCCCTCAAATCGAAGCTGCAAATTTTCAACTTAATGGCAAAGTGACCTTCAATAAAAACTCAGGAACACAGAATTTCATTTCTAAATCTTTCGCTAGTTCTGTATTGCCACTAAAATTCCATGACTTAGAAATCCAGGGCTCCCAAAATGTCACTCTCCCTCCTGCGATTTCAGTAACGGGAAATATCACTCAATCCGGAACTGGTCAATTTCAGATGAATAATACCCACCTGACTTTTGAAGGAGCCGAAGATCAAATTATTTCCGGCTTTGCATTAAACCCACAAGATCTGACTGTAAACAAATCCGGGGGTGAAGTTGCCTTTGATCAAAACCTCACCGTCCTTCGAAACCTCAGCATGCAGGACGGTAAACTGAATTTCCAGAACAACACCCTAACTATAAATACCTCAAGCGACGGCACTTTGGATTATCAAGGAGGTTCTTGGGAGAATCTCACTTCCTTTACTTATGCCAACGCTCCCACTAGCTTTGAGGCTTCTAACGCTACTTTCCCATTTGGTGATCGGTACCATGGCGGTATAAGAAAGGTTCAGATGCTGGGTACAAATGCAGGAGGAGATCTTACAATCGACTATACAGAATATAATGGCGCTGATTTCAATCCCGGATTCAGCGATTCAGACGCAACTCCAATTCTATACAGACTATTCAGCTACTTTAATTTTTCTGGACTAAATTCAAGTTCAAACCCGCTGGAATTGAGAATTTCAGCTAAAAACTTAATCGTTGATGAACCGGAAGATCTTAGGTTGGTTTGTACTGGTTATGCCGCACCCGGGACACATATAGAAAGCTCAGACACGGACAACCTTTGGGCAATACGAAGTCTAACCTTTGACGATCTTTCTGATAAAAACTTCACCGTAGGAAGTTTCAGAACCCTGAGCATTCTTCCGGTGACCTGGCTTTCTGTTTCTGCCCAAGTCAAAGGGAATAGTCGTCAGATCACCTGGTCAGTGGCAAGTGAAAAGGACAATGAAAAGTTTGAAATCTACACTTCGGAAAACGGGTTGGAAAACTGGCTGAAAATCGGGGAAATCCCAAGCCAAGGAAATTCTGAAACTCCAACTTTTTACTCATTCAAAGACGAAAACTATTCACAATCCCTAACGTCTTACTATCAAATCAGAGTGGTTGATTTCTTTGGCCAGGAATCATGGAGCGAAGTTGTAAGACTTGAGGGGAAGCTTCCATCTTTAGCAGATCAACTTACTATCTATCCAAACCCACATTCAATGGGAAAAATCTGGGTAAGCTTACCTGAAACCTTTAAGTCTGAATATACTCAAGTCTCGATTAATTCGACACAGGGAGCATTGATTTCATCATTTAGCTTTAGCGAGGTCAGATTATCCGACAAACTGCAAGAAATGAACCCTGGTGTTTACATTATTACTTTTTCAAATACAGACACATCAATTCAAACTCGATGGATTAAGAGATAGTCGGATAGCTACATTCAAAAGCGAAAGTGGGGTTTAGATTTCCATACAAATTATTTATTACCAACTTCTGAGACTGATCACTGCGACTGAAGACTATTCAATCCTTTTTCACAACAAACTCCTTTCGCAAAACCCTAATCCGCCAATGTTTTTTATCTTAGCCAGCTAAACCCAACCTTTTCTTATGACCATTCTTCTTGTATTGCTCAGTATAGCGATCCTTGTGCTACTGATTGTCTGGGCTAAGCTTAATCCTTTTTTGGCCTTTTTGATCGCTTCTATCGCTGCGGGTTTTTTGCTGGGGCTGCCTGCAGATCAGATAGCAGGATCGGTGCAGCGGGGCATGGGCGGCTTGCTTGGAGATTTGGTGATCGTGATCGTGATGGGTGCTATGCTCGGCAAGTTGGTGGCGGAATCGGGTGCTGCCCAGCGCATCGCGGGTTTCCTGATGAAGGTTTTCGGGCAAAAGCACATCACCTGGGCCATGTCCATCACGGGTTTGGTCGTGGGAATTCCCTTATTCTATAATGTAGGATTTGTGCTACTAGTTCCTTTGGCTTTTACTGTTGCTTATCAATATAAAATCTCAGCTGTCTATGTAGGCATCCCGCTTTTGGCGGCACTTTCGGTGACACATGGTTTTTTGCCCCCGCATCCATCACCCGCTGCTTTGGTGGCTCAGTTTGATGCCAATATGGGCTTGACTCTCCTGTACGGATTTATGATAGCGATTCCTACTATTGGGCTCGCAGGGCCGATTTTCGCCAGAACACTGAAGAATATGAAAGCAGAGCCTCTGAAGACTTTCCAAGCAGAAACCAAGCCTGAATCCGAACTTCCTTCTACTGCAAACAGCTTCTTTACTGCACTTCTCCCGGTATTCCTTTTGGTTGCGACCACCGCTCTGAATCTGAATATTTCCCCAGAAAGCAGCTTAGCGCCCCTAGTTGCTTTCGTAGCAGATCCCGGCATGGTGATGTTGGTCTCTGTGCTGATAGCCACCTATACTCTGGGTATAAAACGTAATTTCTCCATGAAACAAATCATGGATCTCTATACCGTAGCAACCAAGGACATTGCCATGATTCTATTGATCGTAGCTGGGGCTGGAGCATTGAAACAAATCTTCACTGATACTGGCGTTAGTTTAGTGATCGCAGAAGGGTTGCAGAGCTGGGATATTCATCCACTTATTTTGGCTTGGATCATTACCGCTATTATCCGGGTTTGTGTAGGCTCAGCAACTGTAGCTGGGCTGACTACAGCCGGGATTATTGCTCCTTTGGTCACCACCATGAATGTGGATCCTAACCTTTTGGTATTGTCCATAGGCGCAGGAAGTCTGATGTTTTCGCATTTCAACGATGCAGGATTCTGGATGTACAAGGAGTTTTTCAACGTAAGCATCAAGGATACGATCAAGTCCTGGTCGGTGATGGAAACCATTGTTGCGGTTTCGGGCTTAGTCGGAGTGCTGATACTCGATATTTTCATATGATTATAATTAATTTTCAAAGGCCATATGGAATCTTCGCATGCGTTACAATTATACCTTTGTGTGTCGTTTTGGTTCATGCTCGATTTCATATAATTTTAATATTTATATCCGCTTTTCTGCAAGAAAGGAGGCAAAAGCAATATAGGGTATATTAAACTTAAGGATTGAGGCCACTTCAGCCTGTCCCGCCAATGCGGGAGTCTTCGGTCATCGGTCTTCCGACCAGATAAGCGGATAATCAAAGGTGACTGGCAAGATTGCGGATAATCAAAAATTTTAATTTCAAAAAATCACCAACTATGGAATCTCCAGAAAGCAATTTCTCCAAACTCGGACTTAACCTACCTCCAGCGCCCAAACCACTCGGCGTTTATAAACCTTGTCTTATTGACGGTAAATATTTGTACCTCTCAGGCCATGGCACTGTGCAGGATGACGGTAGCCTCATCATGGGAAGAATAGGGCAAGACCTTGATATAGAAGAAGGAAAACTAGCGGCTAGACAGGTTGGCCTAGCCATGCTCGCTACTATCAAAGCAAATCTAGGCTCGCTGAATCGGGTGAAGCGTGTGATCAAAGTGCTGGGAATGGTAAATTGTGTCTCTACTTTTGAGCGTCACCCATATGTGATCAATGGCTGTAGTGAATTATTTGCAGCCGTTTGGGGAGAGGAAAATGGGATCGGAGTACGATCCGCTGTGGGCATGGGAACCCTACCGGATAATATTCCAGTGGAAGTGGAAGCGATGTTTGAGCTGCACGAGGGAGCTTAACCCACCTCTAGTCACTTACTGAATTCAATTTTAGAATGGTCTGTGTGACACAGATCACGGCGGGATAGCTTCTCGAAGGAACTTAAGGTTCTACGAGCGCTTTATAAGATTCGAACACACTCATCACGTCTTTGACATAGTTCACAGCCAAATGCCCTTTGGCGAAGCCACTTTTGACAATAGGATCCCGGTAATAATCGGGATCGCTTTTTAGCTCTAAAAACTCTGAAACGGAAGCCCAAGACTGGGTGTTTTTACCATATTTCAAAGTCAATCTCCAGGCATCTTCCACATGACCATGGCCTATGTTATAGGAAGCCAATACGAATTTCAGACGCTCAGAAGTATCGGGCACTCTTTCCATCCAGAACTTATCCAAGTACCTCAAATACCGAACTCCACCCATTAAAGATTCTGAAGGATCATTAGGGTTTTCCACTCCAAATCGCTCTAGGGTTACCGGCATTAATTGCAGCAATCCTTTTGCTCCGGCATAGGAAGTCGCAACGGTATCAAACCTGGATTCTTTGTAAACCAAGGAAGCAAGTAATCGCCAATCCCAACCTAACTGCTCTGCACCATCTTTGATGATCTCATCGTAAACAGAAATCTGATTTCCTGCCAGCGAAGAAAATGGGCTATTACTTCTGAAATAACTGTTTTTTGGAGTTAAGAAGTATTTAGCATATAGATCAGGGATAAAGCGCTTTTGCTTATCCTCCAACCAGGTATTTAAGGAGCTTAGAAGCTTTGGGGAGTTTTCCCGCACGACCCAAGAAACGTCTCCTTCTTTCTGAACTTTCCAAGAAATATCCAGTCCACCATAGTAGGTCGCATTGGCTTGTGCAATATTCTGATCGGCAATCGTCCATTTTATTTCACCTTCAGCCACTTTATCGATCAGGATTTCCTCATGCTCGGGAGTAGTGATGATGGTATAATTTAACTGAAGAGAATCCTTCAAATGGCATAGTTGATTTTTGTACACTGCCCCTTCCCGTACGTAAATTGTATCTGATGAGAGGTGTTCCCAGGAAGTGATTTTACCGGAGTTTTCATTTCCCACCAGCACGGTATTCATTTTACCAAGAGGGTGTGAAAAAGATGTATTATCCGAGCGCTCACTACTTTTTTCAAGATTCATCGCAATCAAATCCACCTTTCCCTCCTTGAGGTAATCAAAGGCTCGATCGATATCTGAAACCATAACCAAATGCAACTGCACATTTAGACGCTTCGCAAGATCGCGGAGTAGCTCATATTCATAGCCCATTCTGCGCCCACGGTAGATGTAATAACCTGTGGAATTATTGTCAACTGCAGCTCTGATAAAACCCCTGTTTTGTATGCCAGGAAGATCAAGTATGTAGGTTTCCTTCTTGGAAAGAGAGCCAAAGTTCTTCTCTATAAATGTGCATTGCACACCGAAGAGAAGAAGGATCGCTATAGAGGAAAGTAGTATTAATGCTTTTTTCATTCACTAGAGCCGTCAGACTCTGGATGTTACACGAATGCCCTTTTGGCAAACGCTGTGCCAAAAGAAAAATAAAGCATTCGCTAAAAAAAGCAACTAAAAAATTGAAGGCTACAAGTGCAGACTTCATTTCAGTATTAATCTTCTGTGGGCAGGTTCAATTCCTCAAAACTGTTGTCAAAGAAAATCTTCCCCGAAAGCCGTCTCAATTCGATTTCCTGCTCCTTTATGTTGAAAATAGAAGTGATCAACCTGTTCTCCGCAGTAAGCAAATTCACCTGTGCATCCCGGAATTCAAGATAGGAAGCAATCCCCAATCTGAATCTTTCCAATGCGATTTCAGAGCTTTCTTTTGCCACAGCATAATTCTTCTGCTCCACCTCAAGCAAGTTGCGATTGGTGATATAAGTATTGAAAGCCCGATGAATATCAGAGCGAAGCTGAATCTCGTATTGATCTACCGCAAAGCCTTGGATCTTCTGCTGAACCTTGGCATTCTGGATTCTCCTATTTAGGGTAAATCCGTTGAATACATTCAAGGCAATATTTCCACCGTAGTTGAATCCTGAACGCTGATTTTGGATTAGAATCCCTGCATCAGAATTGGAAGTATTGGTAGCGTAGGTTGCATTCAAATTGATAACAGGAAGTCTGCTTGCCCGTAATTCCTTCAATTGCAGAAAGGCTACATTTTCCTGACGCTGGGTAATGAGGTAGGTTTTGTTTTCAAGGAATGCATTTTCCACCAGATTTTGCAGAAGCAAGGGCTCTCCCACCGTGATCGTATCATTGACCAGGAATTGCTCTTCAGGATTTAAGGCCATCAATTCGTTTAGATTTACCCGGGCATTTTGGATGACCTGTTCCTGTCCAAGTACCAAGCTTAGATCGGAATTGTAATCCACTTCCGCAGTAAGAAAGTCACGCTTTCCTGCCCCTCCTAGAGAATACTGAGCTTCTGCGATGTCCAATCTGGCCTGACTGAGTTCCAGCGTTCGCTTCAATACCTCGTATCGCTGCAACTCCAACACTAAGCGATAGTAAGCTGATGAAATATTTGCCACGGTGTTTTCCACAGCGATCTTGGCATCCAATTCGGATATTTCTGTCAGAACCCCCAGTCTTTTCATCACAATGAAACTCTCCGGACGAAATCCATAAATGCCTACTACGCTAAAATTCTTCGACCTGGACTGCGCATTGTCAATAGTCCGAGGTTCTGGATCTGTAGCAAATACCTGCTCCACATCTTCCGTACTGAAAGACCTGGTATAAGTAGCATCCACAATCGGCATGAGGTAATCACCCGTACCGATTCTTTCGTTTCCCTCCTGAATTTCCACCGTCTCCACGGCGATTTTGATATCCAGATTTTTCTCCAGACCTATGGTGATCGCCTTCTCCAAATCCAG
This sequence comes from Algoriphagus locisalis, assembly GCF_900116615.1. Lineage (GTDB taxonomy): Bacteria > Bacteroidota > Bacteroidia > Cytophagales > Cyclobacteriaceae > Algoriphagus > Algoriphagus locisalis. The sequence goes on along the minus strand of NZ_FPBF01000005.1, from coordinate 116,330 downwards.
AGATTCATTACTTTGGGCAAATAGGCTTGTGGCAATAATGCTCAATAAGAGCAATAGGCTAAATTTCTTCATTAAATTCTGGCTAATCTTCCTTCTTTGGAAGTGAGATAAGTATAAATAGCTGGGATCACGAAAAGCGTCAAAATAGTAGCGAAGGTCAATCCACCGATTACAGCCGCACCCATTGGAACCCTACTTTCTGCACCTGCACCTAATCCCAGAGCGATTGGTAAAATCCCCAAAATTGTAGATAAACTGGTCATCAGAATCGGTCTGAATCTGGCAACTGCAGCTCCATAAATCGCCTCCTCGATGGACATGCCGGTGGCTTTTCGCTGGTTGGCAAATTCCACAATCAGAATCCCGTTTTTAGTTACCAAACCTATCAACATAATAATACCGATCTGGCTGAAAATATTCAGGGTAAAACCAAACAACCACAAGGTAAACAGTGCCCCAAACAGTGCCAATGGCACCGTGAACATGATCGTCAGTGGATCCAGGAAGCTTTCAAACTGTGCCGATAGCACAAGGTATATTAGGATCAAGGCAAACAGGAATGCAAAAAGCAAGCTGTTTGAACTCTCTCTGAATTCCTTAGAAGGACCTGACACATCTGTGGTGAAGGAATCATCCAATACTTCGGCGGCTATTCTATCCATTTCGTCCAAGCCGTCTCCGATTGTGTATCCTTCGGCAAGGTTAGCCGAAACTGTGCCCGCTACGAAACGGTTGAAACGATACAATTGCGGAGGCGTACTTTTTTCTGTGACCGTTACCAAGTTGTCTAGCTGCACCAAGGAGCCATTTTCGGCACGTACATATAACATTCTCAGGTTCACAGGTTCATTTCTATCTTCCAACCGCATTTCTCCCACTACCTGATACTGCTTTCCGTTTTTGATAAAGTAAGCAAATCGCTGTCCTGAATAGGATAATTGCAATGTTCTGGCGATTTCCTGAATCGATACTCCAATATTCCTGGCTTTTGCTCTATCGATTTCGATCTCCAGTTCTGGCTTGGTAAATTTCAGGTTGATATCGGAGAAAATAAAGATAGGACTCTTGTCAACTTCCGCCATAAAAGTAGGAATGACCTCCTTCAGCTTATCCAATGTAGGCGCCTGCAACACATACTGTACCGGAAGACCACCACGGCTGTTTCCAATGGATTGCGCCTGGGAAGCAAAGGCCTTCACTCCGGTATATTTCTTGAGTTTTTGGTTTATCTCATTGAAATATTCTCCTTGGGACTTCTCTCTATTTTCTGCATCTGAAAGTATGAATCGCACAAAACCGGAGTTGGTACTAGAAGATCCAAAACCTGGAGAGGTCACCGAAACCATACCTCTTACTTCATCTTTGGGGTAGTCAGCTTTAAAATCTGCTACCATCTGATCAATTATCTGATCCATGTAACTAAAAGTAGCTCCTTCTGGACCATTCATTCGGATGACGATTTCTCCTCTATCTTCAGTAGGTGCCAATTCGGTAGGAATTTCGTTGAACAGCCAATAGATACCAAAACCCATGATCGCAATCATCACGAAAGAAACCCAACGGAACTGCATAAACCAGCCAAGGGCACGATCATATTTATCATTAATCCATACAAATCCCGGCTCAGTGAAATTATAAAAGCGATTATGCTTCTCCCGTTTCTTCAGAAACTTCGCACTCAGCATAGGAGTCATGGTCAAGGCCACAAAAGAGGAAATAATCACCGCTCCAGCTACCACTATCCCGAATTCACGGAACAAACGACCGGTAGTTCCTGTCAGGAATATTACCGGCAAGAAAACTGCAGCTAGCGCTACTGTGGTGGCTATAACTGCGAAGAAAATCTCTTCAGATCCCTTTTCAGCTGCTTCCTGAGGGTTTTCCCCTTTCTCGATTCGGGAATAAATATTTTCCAATACCACAATAGCATCATCGACGACTAGCCCTATCGAGAGAACTATACCTAGGAGTGTCAGTACATTGATGGAAAAATCCATGAGGTACATCACAAAGAACACCCCAATCAAGGATATAGGAATAGTCAATACAGGAATGAAGGTGGTTCTCCAATCCCTTAAGAATAAGAAGATAATGGCAACAACAAGAACAAAGGCCGTGATGATCGTCTCTTTCACCTCCGATATAGAACTTCGGATATAACTAGTCTTGTCAAACCCAATCTCTAACCCCACATCCTCAGGGAGATCCTTCTCGATAAATTCCAACCTTCTGTAGAACTCGTCGGCAATCTCTATACTGTTTGATCCCGGAAGAGGAACCAAGACTACGCCGACCATAGGCACGCCGTCACGCTTCAGGATACTACGTTCATTGAGTGCTGCCAGCTCCGCTTTTCCTACATCCTGGAATCGGACAATGTTGTTTTGATCTTCTTTGATGATCAAATCATTGAATTCCTGAGGAGTACTCAGCCTACTTTTGGTACGCACAGAAAGCTCGATGGTCTCACCTTCTATTTTTCCCGAAGGCAATTCCACGTTTTCACTTTGTACTTTAGAAAGCACATCCAAGGGAGTAACTCCATAAGAGGCCATTTTCAGCGGATCCATTCGGAGTCGGATCGCATATTCTTTTTCCCCCCAGATCTGCACCCTGCTGACACCCGGTATGGTCTGAAGTCTTTCTTTGAAAATATTTTCCGCAATATCTGAGAGATCCAGAAGACTTCTCTCGTCACTTTTCACATTCAGGAATACGATGGGTTCCGAGTCAGCATCGGCTTTGGAAACAACAGGTGGCTCAGCATCAGGAGGTAGGTTTCGCTGTGCGCCGGAGACCTTGTCACGTACATCATTTGCGGCAGCTTCCAGATCAGCCCCCACATCAAACTCTACCGTAATGCTACTCCCTCCATCATTACTGGTAGAGGTCAATGATTTAATCCCTTGGATGCCGTTAATCGCTTCTTCGAGTGGCTCGGTGATCTGCGCCTCGATTACATCCGCATTCGCTCCTACGTAAGTGGTCCTTACGTTGATGACTGGAGGATCCACACTCGGGAATTCCCGGATTCCCAACAGGGAAATACCAATGGCACCAAAAAGCATGATGACCAGAGACATCACGATAGCCAATACCGGCCTGTTTACACTTATATTGGATAAGCTAGCCATGTTAGTTGATTTGGGTGAATTCTACAGGAGTTCCTGTACTTGCTTGCAAAACACCTGTGGTGAGCACCAGATCACCCTCTTTCAGACCAGATATGATCTGCACGTGGGATTCTGTACGGGTACCGATCTCTACCGAGCGTTCCTCAGCTTTATTATCAGCACCGACTACGAAAACCTTATAACCCTGCAGCTCAGGGATTACAGATTCTGAAGGCACCATCAGGGCATCTTCAACTTCATCTAATACAAAACGGATCCTTACAAACATGCCCGGCAAATATTTCCGCTCCTTATTGGGACTTTCTGCCCGTAGTTTCAGGGTACGTGTAGCAGCATCTATCTGTGGCTCGAAGGCATAGACTTTTCCTTGCACTTCTTCTGGAGAAGATTCATTGGTAAAAAAGATTGGGGAGCCAACCGAAACTTGATTTGCATAGCGCTCAGGGATGGAAAACTCTATTTTGATCGGATCAATATTCACGAAATTGGCAATAACATCTGCTGTCCCGATTACCGAGCCCTCACTGATTTGTCTCAAACCCAAAATCCCATTGAAAGGAGCCCTGATAACTGTCTTGGAAAGTTGCGCTTCCACCAGTTTCAGATCCGAAAGTGTGGTATTGTACTGGTTCAGGACGATATCATATTCCTCCTGTGAAATTGCTTCTCTGGCCAAAAGTTGTTTCTGTCTGTTTTCCTGGCTTTCAAAAAGTTTCTGAGTGTATTCCAGCCGCTGGAATTGTGCCTGAAGCTCGTCGTCATTTAGATACACCAGCGGTGTGCCTTTGCTGACATACTCCCCTTCCTTGAAGGCAATTTTGGTAACCAAACCGGAAATTTCCGAACGGAGATCTACCGATTCATTAGGAATGATGGTACCGGTGATCGATAGCTGATTTCTGAGCGTCTCGCGCTGAAGCTTCACCACTTTCACAGGAAGAGTAGCTGGAGCTCCAGGACTGGCTCCCACGGAAGCTACTCCAGTATCATTGCTCTTGCGGGTATCTAATCGAGGATAGAAATATGCAGCTGCGGCAATCACAAGTACTGCAATGATCAATATGACTTTTGTTTGCTTCTTCATGTAGAAAAGTAATGGACTTAAATAGGCTGATTTTGGAGAAATGCGAGTGAAAGCCTGTTAAATTCTTCAGGTTTTTCCACGTTCACTACATGTCCACATTTATTCAAAATCTTCAATACTGAGTTTTTATGTGTTTTAATAATTTTCTTAACCGGCTCCAGAAACATCACATCCTGATCTCCCATGACATACAGGGTGGGGATTCCCAGATCAGATTCTTTAAAATAGTTCAGAAGAGGGTTAATATCCTTGGTCAATTGAAACCAGCGGATAAACTCTTTCTGACAAAGTTTTTGAGCCTCTCTGACAAACAAATTTCTGGATTCGGCATGCTGCTTACGAGGTAAGATCACAAAGGCAAACAAGCGGTAAAGCCACATGTAAGGGATCACCCGTTTGAATGTACTCCCAAGTGTCACGAGAATCCTGGATTGAACGGTCAATCGGGTCACTGCTCCGGCCAGAATCAGTGATTTCACTCGCCACTGCTCCAGCTCTGCCAACTGTCGAACTATAATAGTCCCCAGAGAAACACCCATAAAATGAGCCGGAGGAATACTCAGGTAATCCAACACTTCAATGACGTCATTGGTGACTCCTTTGAAGGTATATTCCTCGTTATAAATCTGCTGAGGCAGGTCGGCTGACTTGCCGTGCCCCCGAAGATCTATCAGTAAGAGGTTATACTTTTCCCTGAAATCCTTCAACTGCTTAAACCATACCGCAGAGGATCCTCCTGCACCATGAATAAACACGACCCATTCCTTACTCACCGAATGAGAAAATATCTTATAGTACAACATGGTAGGTTAACCTCGGGATCATTCTTAAGGTTGTCAGAATTCAAAAATAACTCAGTAATTGCACTAAAAAGTAACAAAACATACTGAAAGGTAAATCTTCACCACCAATGGAAAAAATATAGGATACTTTAATCTATTATCTGATTATCCGCAATGATGCCAGTGACCTCTTTTACTTTGCTTATCAGGCTGGAAGACCCCTGCCCGATGGCAGGCGGGGATGACCGAAGACTCCCGCATTGGCGGGACAGGCTTAAGTAGCCTCAATTTTTAAGTTTAAAACATCTTAGATTGCTTTGAGCTCCTTTCTGGCAGAAAAGCGAATTTACATTTTCTATTATCTGATTATCCGCAATGATGCCAGTGACCTCTTTTACTTTGCTTATCAGGCTGGAAGACCCCTGCCCGATGGCAGGCGGGGATGACGGATGACTCCCGCAGTGGCAGGACAGGCTGAAGTACCAGCAATGCTAGTGTTTACATACATTAAGTCGCTTTTTACCTTTTACGGGTGCAATTGCGGATATACATATTCTATATAACAGATATACGCAATTCTGCCAGTAGCCAAATTCCATTAAGCTTCACCTCGACTTCGATAGGTGCCCATTAGTTTTGGTTTTTGGGAAGGCGGGGAAAATCCGGTGGCCGAGCGAAGTCGAGGCCACTGTAATCTACTGGAAAAGAAGCGTTTAATCAGAATCTAGAATGCCCGACATCATCGCTGATATCGGGCATATTTGAAAAGAGTGAATTTTATGAAAATTTAGAGCTCCCAACCCACTGTGGTCTGAAAGATATAATCGAGTTTAGTTGCCCCTTCAATTGGCTGATTATCAAAGTTCATCGTAGTACCTACTTTCACATAGAAATCATCCAAGAAATCGTATTTCACGTCTAGTTTAAAATCCGTTCTGAATCGATTTGATTCGGTCAAACTTGGATAGGCCATCAAGTTAGTAAGCAAGGTCAAATCTCCAATGTCGTATAGATTCAGCTCTGCACCTATCATGGCTTCCCCGGAATTCCTGGAAGGCGTATCATCGAAATAGGATTCAGAGTTTAAGTTGACACCTGTCTGAAAACCGAAATAGGTTTTGTTGGTGTGGATTAGATATTTACCCAAACCGATCTGGTTACCTACCCGACTTCTGATCAACTGCTCGGTGTTGGACAGGTAAGTGAAATTGTACAACAAGAACCAATCTTTCGGTAGAAAATAGTTGAAGGCAAAGCTACCATCTGTACGCTTGACATCCTCCACTTCATCCTGAGTAGATCTCAGTGAGTTGTAGGAAGCGCTTGCCTTCCACCGATCAGCAAGGTAACCAAGCCCAGACCTCACGTTAAACTGCCTTAGATTATTTGCTCTCGTCAGGCTCCAACCTAAATCAATATTGGCAGAAAGCCTGCTCCAGAAACCCTCATCCAACGCATTGAGATATACGATTTCTGATAAATTGACCAGCTCTTTGCCACCGATTGGCTGCTCTGTTTCAGCCTTTCTTCCTCGGATACTTCGAATAATGTTTTCCGGATCATAGGTGTCTATCTCAGCTTGTATGCTGTCAATGCTATTCAGCGTACCGTTATAGCGTTTGCCGTTAGAAAGTGTAATCAGGTATTTCGTCTTGGAGGTAAGTTTTCTTATCTCACCCCAGGTGACTTTGAAATCTGAATCCGAATAGTCCGTCTCAATCGTCAAGACCCCTTTATCCATACTTTTTATTTCGCCAACGATCAGATTGCCATTACTCAACAAAAGTGAATCCGTCTGAGCAGCGGATTCAAAGAAGATCGCGAAAACAAATGCTAAAAACAGTAACTTTTTCTCCATAGTCTTAAAATTTTATTCCCTTAAAATAATAAAATACGCACAGAATAAACAAAAAAAGCACCCCAAGAATGAGGTGCTTTTAGACTATTGAAATTATGTTCTTAGAAGATGTATCTCAAACCTATCTGCATGCTCCAGGTAGTAGAGAAGTTACTTACATTTTGGTATAGTGAAGTAGGTAGTTCACCAGAAACCTGATTCATCACATAGTTAGGATTTGCACTAACTGCTCCAGAGCGAGAAAGAAGGTTCTGCGATCCGTTTGTTCTTTGAGAAATTCCCCAATCCTTATTTAATAAGTTACCAAAGTTTACCACATCTAAACTCAGCTGAACCTTGTGTTTTTTCTCACCATAATTAGTAAAAAGATCCTGTAGAACTCTTACATCAAATCTGCTCAACCATGGCTGGATGATCGCATTTCTTGGCACATATCCACCTCTGTATTCCTCTAGATCATTCTCTGCAACATATTGATCAAAAGCATCTCTTTGTTGCTGTGCTGTGTAAACCACATTACCGTCAGAAACGATATCAACAAAGTTGAAATCTGCTGTGTTTTCAGGAATAAATAGTAGGTCAGCATTGATACCGTCACCATTTAGATCATTGCCATACGTGTAAGAAAGTCTTCCTTGGTTTCCACCAGTGTAATATACACCAAAAGTAGTGGCTGTATATTCTATTTTATAGCTCAAGTTACCTACGATCCTATTTGGCAACGCAAAATCAGAGATATTCAGACGCTGATCATTTGGAGAGTTGATGTTTGGAGAAGCTCCCCAAGCAGAACTTGCACTTGATCCCGAGTTAGAGCTTACTTCTTTGGCAGCAGAGTAAGTGTAGAACACACTACCAGAGAAACCATTGTACTCAGGAACTGACAGACCTAAGGTAGCGCTGAATGCATGGCCTTTCACATCCGTGTTAGTCAAGATAGTCGCACTATTTGCACCCAATGCTGGGTTATATGCTACACTGGTACCCGGCAAAACAACTTCTCTGTTGTCTCCAGCGCTATTCATTGTGTTAGTAGAAATAGCTCTATTCGCTCCGAACTGGAATACACCATTGATGTCTTTGGTGTAAAGGAGATCAGCAGTCAACATAAAAGGAGAATCACCCAACTGATAATCAGCACCCAAACTTGATCTCCAAACCATTGGCATTCTGAAATCTGTATCAACCAAAGCGAAAGAGTTCGGAGCACCTTCTGTTGGATTTTTGATGAATACACTTTCAGCACCAGCAGGAGGATTTTCTACATAATAGTATTTCTCAGGCTGGAAAGTCACATTGCCTATCCATCCTTCGATTTCTTCATAGCTACCAGGCTCTACGTTATTTTGAAGAACACCAGCTCCAGTTGGCATATTCGTCAACCATACAAATGGAACTCTACCAGAGAAAATGCCTGTACCACCTCTTACAATTAGGCTTCTATCGCCCATTACGTCATAGTTGAATCCAAATCGAGGAGACAGCATCACACGGGATTTAGGCCAGCTTCCTGAATCGTAATTTTTCGGCTGATACTCTGTATCCAATAAAGTAAGCTCATTGATCGACTCGTTTGGAGTAAGATCATTCAAATAAATTGGCAATTCTGCTCTTAGGCCTAAAGTCAAAGTCAATTGGTCATTTACCGCGAATTTGTCCTGTGCATAAAGAGAAGCCAAACCGAAGTTTACTCTTGCATAAGTCTCTTGGCCTTCATAAGGATAAGTCAAACCGAACATGATTGGGGCTACTTCATTTGGAGTACCCGTAGTCAGGAAGTCTTCCACAGAAGCATATCTGTAATAGGATGTACCTAATCTTACAAATGAGTTACCGAATTTCTGGATTTCAAAAGCAGCTCCCGCAGTGACGGTATGGCGACCTTCAGTATAAGTCAGGTTGTTGATAAATGAGAAGTTATCATTTATCACATCATTGTTATAGGAGAATAGTTCAGTACCAAAAGACATGTAGTTAGATTCACCATCACCTCTTCCACCACCATCCCAAATATCAACCATTGGGAATTCAGCACCTGGAGTAGTTCTGGTATCTTGGATTTTGGAGTAAGTTGCCAAGAACTGATTAGAGATCTTAGGGCTGAAGTAAGAGTTCAGTTCAGCTGTAACAGATCTTACTGTATTTTCGAAACCGTAAGCTGCGTTTTCAAAAGAAATAGAGTTTTGACTAACTCTTTGCGCTGAACCTGGAGTTCTAGGTCTTGGACCAGAAGATCCGTTTGTGATCTGTGGGGAAATTCCAACCACCTGATTATATCGAACAGCTAGTTTATGCTTGTCACTGATATTCCAGTCAATTCTAGCCAAAAACTTAGTGCTATACTGCTCTGCTTCATTTGCAAAACCTTGGTATCTACCAGGATCGTATCCCCACTGATTGATCAAGTGGCTTTGTACAGCTTCAAGATCCGCTACTGTGGTTCTAGCGATGTTATTGTCCGGATCAGCTACACCGTCAGTAGAAGCTCTCCAAAGATTAGCTCCAGATGCATTTGCCCCTGTATTCGTTTCTCTTTCTGCATTGACGAAGAAAAATAATTTGTTCTTGATGATTGGACCACCCAATCTAAAACCGAAGTTGTTGGTAGCAGCATCTGTTGCTTCTAGCTCAACATCACCAATTTTCTTGCCTTGCAAGTCCTGGTTTTTATGAAAATAATAAGCAGAACCGGTAAATGTATTGGTACCGCTACGTGTTACTGCGTTGATACCCGCGCCGGTAAAACCAGATTGCGTCACATCAAAAGGAGCAATGTTAACAGAGATTTGCTCGATCGCATCCAAAGAGATCGGTTGAGAATTACCACCTGGAAGAGGATTGCTGCTCAAACCAAAACCGTTGTTGAAATTCGCTCCATCTACCTGAAGGTTGTTGTAACGAGAGTCACGACCGGCGAAGGAGGTTCCGTTTGCCTGTGGAGTCAAACGAGTAAACTCAGTCACAGATCTGTTGATCTGAGGAAGATCGGTCAACTGCTTTGTTGAAATACTGGTAGAAGTACCAGTCTTATTAGAGTCAAATTCCGAAGATTTTGATGCCGAAACGATCACCTCACCAAGTTCAGTGCTGTCATCATTAAGCGTAACAGAAAGCGAATAAGGCTCACCAAGTCTGAGAACTACATCACTGTAGGAAGAAGATTGGTATCCAATAAAGCTTACTTGGATTGTGTACGGTCCACCAATTCTCATATTTGGAATAGTGAATCGGCCGTCTAAGTTAGTGACAGCACCATAACGAGTACCTGAAGGCACGTGCGTTGCAACAATATTTGCCCCAGGAAGTGTCTCTCCCTGTGCATCAACTACTTGACCAACTACGGAACTCGTAGTCACCTGTGCCTGAGATACACCGATAGTGGCTATTACCACTAATACGAGTGAAAACAAGCTTTTAAGTAAATTTTGCCTCATAATTTGTACGTTTTGATATAAACTGGTTTGAAAATATTACTTGCAAAGGTAAATTGACCCTCCTTGAACTAGGGGTATAAACTGTTAAGTTTTGCTCTACAAATTTCACAAATTTTAACTATTTCATAACATAGAAAGGTGAATAAAATTCTGCCTTTAATCCAAAAAAGAATTTTTCAACATCCTTATTCTAAAAAAACTGCTGGTATTTTAGAATAAAATTTCAAAAAGTCTCAAAATCCAACAAAATGAAAAATGGTTGTTTAACCACATTAAATTCTGAATTTTGATCCCTTACAATTGAATATTATACCGTGGGAATAATTCCCAAAATTATCATCAACTTGAAAAAGAAAAATATACTCTGGCTTTACCTGTTTTTGTTTGCCACTCTGGTCGATATGGCTTTTATCCTAGAGCATAAAATTGAGCTTAGATTTTTCTCTAAACCTTTGATACTAGTAGGGTTAATTGGCTATTTCCACCAAATTACCAGACCCATTTCCTCCACTTTACTGGCAAAATCTGTTTTAGGGGCTTTGATTTTCTCCCTACTTGGAGATATCCTCCTTTTGTGGGACGAGCTTTTCATTTACGGAATTGGGGCTTTTTTTCTGGCACAAGCCTGCTACATCATTGGTTTTAAGGTCGCGCAAAAACCTACCGAGTCAATTCTGAATGTAAACTTTATCAAAACTTTCTTTTTCAACCTGCCGATATATTTCCTAGCAGCATTCGTTTTTTACATGATCAACCCCAATCTGGGAGCCTTAAAAATCCCTGTGATTGTCTATATCATCGTGATCGTAAGTATGCTCACGATGGCTAGAGAGCGTTATGGAAGGTGCAACCCCGCTTCTTTTTGGCAGGTATTTATAGGTGCGAGCTTGTTTTTTATTTCCGATGGAATCATCGCCTTGAATAAATTCTACCAGCCCATTCCTGATGCCAGTGTGATGATCATGGGTACTTATGCCATCGCACAGCTAATGATCGTGATGGGGGTAAGATCCTATATTATTCAACCGGCTGTGAAGTGAGGTTCTTGGGTAAAGGAAAAAATGTTGTAAGCAGTAAGTTGTAGAAGTTCAATATCCTCAAAAGTCTTAGTCTTTACTCATCTTATAGAGTTGGGCTTCAGCCCGAACCAAAAAAGCATAAGAGGCATTCCCAATACTGAAAACTGAGACTGCTCCCTGCTCACTGAAAACTAAGGATTAATCCATCCAGAATCTACCTTCACTCCACGGTGTAGGTATTTTTCCCTTGCAGAAGCCCATTCGCTTAGATTCATATTTTCAAACTGCTTTCCGCTACTCCATCTCGCTTCCATAGTGGACACCTGGCTTTGCAAAGCATCACTTCCATAGCACTTCGCAAAAAATGCTGCATTTGGCTCATCTAATTCCAAGGCGTCCAGCCAGCGATATAGCTTGGCGGCTATCGTATGCTGAGAATTACTTCTAGAGGCTTTTTTGAATTCATTAAAATGGAATTCCTCTGAGATCAAATAAGCTTGTCTTCTTTGTTGGAACGCATGAATACTTCTACGGAGAAGCTTGACTAAAATTATCAGCAATAAAATCGCTACTACCAAAACAACCGCAAACTTCTCCGGTGACATTCCTAAAATCATCAAAGGTTGATCCTCTGTGGCTTCCTCCACAGCCAGCTCTTCTTGCTGCAATGCCAAGGAGTCCCGCACACTTGCCAAAACTCCAAGATCTGGATTAGGTTGTACTTGAATTTTTACTTCCTTCAGCGTACGCTTGTAAAGTTGATTTCTGTAAGGATTATACCAGGTAAAGACCATTTCGGGTAAAGTCACTTCTCCTTCTTCTTCAAACAAATAGCGCATAAGCTCCGTGCGTGTAGCCGAAATGGCAGTCTTCGTTTTGTTATTGGTCACCTCGGATCGGGATGGATAAAAACTCACATGCGCCACACTGTCCCAGACAATTGGGGGAAGTAACTCGGAAATTGTACCGGCAGCATTTCTGGAAATAGTTCTTACCAGTACATCACCTACTTTTATACTATTTTTATCGCCAGACCAACGCTCCGTCACACTCAGCCCATTTGCTACGAGCCACTCACTATCCGAAAACTTGGATGGAATAGGCTTAACTTTTATTCCTTTCGGCTTCGTTTTGACTGTATGTTTTTTGCCTTTATAATCTCCTGGAGCCGGTGACTCTACCTCTATATCCAATTCCGGAAAAGTAATATCCTTGTCCGTATAGGGAAATACATGGTAAATCTGCTTGACCCCGGCGAAAGTCTTCCCATCCTTACTAAATGAAGTAGTCACCGGCCTGAAATACACCGTAAATGCGCCTTCTACCTTGATATTCCCAAGATCCAAACCAGTTGTAAACCAAGTGGAAGTGTAAACGGAAATGGTAACCTCCACAGGCTGGCCCAAATAAGTGCTGTTATGGTTCACACTCACATCTGCCCATAGACTTTGCGCCTGAACTCTCAGCGAAGAGAAAGCCAGCAGAAAAAATATACCTATCCAAATCTTACCAATTCCGCGCATTAGACTTTGGTTTTAGACTATCCTTTTTTACCTGATATTCAAATTTCCTTTTTAGGAATAATGAAGGATCATCATCTACTTTCCGCATCAGCACCTTGCTGTTTTGCTGTTGCATATTCGCCTCTATATCTTCCGGCACCTCATCCAGCTCCTTGCCTTTCCGTACATCTGTATTCACTGTCTCGGATAGCCGCTCTTTCTCCATATCTTCTTTAGTGGCTTCCTGTCCACCTCCACTGAGATCTTCAGGACTTTGGTTTTGCTGGGTGTCTGCCTGTTGATCTGGATCCGCTTCCTGAGCATCTTCTGGATTTACTTCCTTCTCACCTCCGGAAAGCTCTCCCATCTTTTGCTTATTGGCTGAGGCCTGATCCATGGATGGATCCAGTTCCTCTGCTTCCGCAAAGGCACCCTGTGCAGCATCATAGTCTCCATTTTGATAATAAGCCAGTCCAAGATTATATGCGCCATAAGCAGAGGTATCGGCTTGAAATTCCTGAATAGCGGCTTCATAATCACCAGCCTTGAAGTAGGCTACACCTTTGCGAAGAGGATCTTCAAACTCCTCCGCTGCTGCCGCAAAATCACCCTGATCACTCAATCTTTGTCCTTGGTAATCCTTGGTGTACCAAAGATCTTCGAATGTTTTATCACCTGAGCAGGAAGTGAAAACCATCAAAAGCAAGCCATAAAGCACCCAGCCTTTTCGGAACCAAAGCAACAACAAAAGAGCCATGGGTATGACTAGCAAAAAGCCTGCATCCCGCCAGTCATCGTCTTTTTCCTCCGGCTTTTCAGTGAAAATCAGATTCTTTTTCACTGCATTACTGATCAGCTCCACATCACTATTATCCAGTGTGAGTCGATTCACCGTGACCTGCTCCAATGAATTCAGTTGAGCCAGCACATTCTCATTCAATGCAGATACAATCACATTTCCATCCTCATCCTTGATTGTCCCCCGACCAGAAAGATTTGGAACCTCAGCTCCCCCTGCTGTATTGATCGCCAAAAGCTGAACGCTGTTATCAGAGTTTTGAACAAAATTCCGGATCAATTCAAACTCGGGATCTTCTATATCATCTGACAAAATCAATACTGTACCCGGCGCATCCGTCACAGACATAAGCGTGTCGGCTAGCGTCAGCGCATCCTCCAGATTTGAACCTGGATAAGGCATCACATCCGGACGGAGTCCATCAATATGAGAGAGAATAATATCATAATCCTTAGTCAGCGGAACAATAGTATGCGCCGTTCCGGCAAAGCCAATCAAGGCCATTCTAGCTTGTGGGTTTTCTTTGATCAGATCGGAAATCTTGAATTTAGCCCGCTCCAATCGGGTAGGCTGAAGATCTGTAGCCAGCATGCTTTGGGACAGATCCAGCAACACGACCAGTGGCGTCTCCAGCTTTTGTCCCGGGACTTCCACTTTTTTCCAAGTAGGGCCGGAAATCCCCAAAATGCCTAAGCTCATCGCCACAAACCCGATAAGCTGCATCCAAACCTTCATCCGTTCATTCCCTTTTTGGATGACAAATGGTCGAAGATGCGGAGCAATCATTCCCTTCCAGGTCACTTCCTGACGAATGCTCAACAAACTAATCAGCAAAGTCAATAACAAAGGCAAAAATGCCCATAAAAATATTGGGCGTAGGAAGTGAAATTCACTCCAATCTATCGGGAAAAGATCAGCCATATGAAGCCTCCTTTCTGCCATCCCTTGAATTGCGAATCAACTGGAACAAACTTTGGAAGAACATCAATAATAGCAACAGCCCCAATGCCGCCCCCAAGGGATAATAATACAGCAAGGTGGTAGGACGGTTTTCTTCTTCCTCATATTCTATAGGCTCCAGCTTATCCACCTCAGCATAGATTTCCTGGAGTCTTTGTTCATCTTTTGCCTGAAAATATTGCCCTCCTGTCATCTCTGCTATCTCCTGCAAGGTCTGCTCATCCAAATCCACTCCTACACCAGAAGGGTCACCAATACCGATGGTATAGATCAAAATGGAATCGTTCTTAGCCAAATCCGCAGCGTCCAGTGGAAGTATTTCCGTCCCTGCATCCACTCCATCGGTCAGCAAGAGCATCACCTTGGTCTCTATGGTATCCTTGTCAAAAAGCTCTACTCCTTTAGTAATAGCCTTTCCGATATGGGTCATTTGCCCGGCCATACCCACATCTGCTTCCTCCAGGAGCTGGTTTACAGTCTGTAAATCCGGGGTAAAAGGAGCCTGAATGTAGGCGCTACTTCCGAAGAATATCAGGCCCATGCGATCACCTTCCCGCTTTTGGATAAAGTCGTGCATCAAAGCTTTTACAGCATCCCAGCGACGAACTTTCTCTCCATCGATTCCCCAGTCTCTTTCGGCCATGCTGAAGGAAATATCTGCGGCAATCAGAAAATTACGGGAGGTCTTTACTTTCATCTCAGGTTCGCCCACCAGTTGAGGGGAGGATAATGCTCCCAACACCAACACCCAAACCAGCATTAATACGATCCAGGTAAAAGCACCTCTTCTTCTGACAAAGGCAGATTTCCTGGGTTTCTCGCCGGTATAACCCAACGCCTTTTCATAAGTAGGTAGCCGAAGCGAAGCAGAGCGTATCCGAAGAGACGGCAAAATCCAATACACCACAAATGGAAGTGGTAAAAGGAGAAAAACCCAGAGATATGCTATTTCAAAATTAGCCGGCATGAGTTTTTATCCATTTTTGAGCCTGAACTAGTATTTCTCTTCGCGCAGCATCATCGGGGATTTTGTCCTGATAGATAAGCGCTTCTATTTGCTTTTCATATTTCAGTAAAGCCACTTGTTTGCCAGTTTTATCCAAAAAACTAAGCCAGGAAGAACCGTATAATGTCCCCACTTTTTCTCTACCAAAAACCTGCATGGCCACACGCTTGAGTATTACCAACACCTGCGGAAAGGAATTTTGATCTGTTTCCAATTTTGCCAAGGCTTCCAAAGCCTCTCTTCTGTAGCGGTTACGCAAATACTTTCTAATCGCAAAAAATAGAATGACCAAAACTCCCATCATCAGCAAACCACCCAGGATAGCCCAACCCACCGTCTCAAAAGTAAATGAAACCGGTGGCGGCTCATAGATTTGCCCCAAATCCAAATTAGCAGGATTTGCAGTGTTTGCAGGGATAGTATCGGCCTGAAAAAGAATCATTTTTTACTTCTTTTAAAAACTTCCTTCAGCTGTTCTTCCACCGGAGTAATTGTGTCCAGTGAAAAAAGCGGTACTCTATGCTTTTTCATCTGTTCCTCAAAACTCTGAAAGTCCTGATCAAAACCCGATTGGAAGGTCTCTCGGAGTTTCTTGCTTTTGCCATCGACGGTCACCTGGGTTTCCTGATCTCCCGCCACAAACTTAGTATTTGGAATATCCCGCTCCAACGGATCAAAAACCTTCACCATGATCACATCATTGTGCTGGGCGATCTGGCTAATAAAACGGGTTACCGGCTCGGAATAGCGATGAAAATCTGAAATCACAATCACCAGATAATCATGGGTAACGATGTTTCTTATTTTCTTACTTACTTCTTTGAGGGTATCTTCAAAATTGTTCGGAGTGGATTCTGCCAGTTCATGGTTTCTGCTGACCACCTTTTCCAAAAATCGAAGGATATTTCTTCTATCCCGCTTGGGTTGAACGATGTCGATTCCATTGTCTGCAAAGACAACTCCACCAACCCGATCGCCTTGTTTGAGCACCCGGAATGCTGCAATGGCGGCAAGTTCTGCCGCTACAACTGCCTTGGTACGAACCTGAGAACCAAAAAACATGGATTTGGACTGATCTACTACGATCAATGCTGGCTTTTCTTTTTCTTCGGAGAAAACCCGGGTGTGTGTTTGCTTCGTTCTCGCGGTGACTTTCCAGTCGATATTCCGGATATCATCCCCTTTCACATATTGCCTTACTTCCTCAAAATCGAGCCCTCTTCCTCTCAGTTTGGACTCATGCCTACCGCCCAAAATGCTTTTGACCTTTTGCTTTCGGGCGATCATGGAAAAAAATTGAGAATGACGCTCCATTCCCAGCAACTCTTTGAGTGAGGTGAATATGTCTTTAGGAAAGGAGTTTGATGAGGACATAACCTTAAGCTGTGTTATTATTAGTTAGGCTTTGTGGAAATCTTGACGGAAGACCGAAGACGGGAGACGGGAAAGAACCCGATTAATCAAAATTGAATTTACCCGACCACAGCGACAGCTTTAAGTACTTCGTCAAGCACTTGGTCTGCTGTAATTCCATCGGCATTTGCTTCATAGCTGAGGATCAATCGATGTCTCAGGCAATCATGCACCACTGCCCGGATGTTATCAGGAGTGACAAACTCATTTCCATTCATCCAGGCATGAGCTCTGGAGGCTCTATCCAAGGCTATACTTCCTCTTGGGCTGGCACCAAAGTCTATCCAACTATCCAATTCCTTGGAGTATTTCTCCGGGAAACGGGTAGCGGAAATAATATCCACTATGTATTTCTCCATATTCTCAGCGATTTTGACCTGAGCTATTTCCTTTCTCGCAGAGAAAATGGCGTCTGGAGATAATTTCTCCTTAGCTTCCACCTGCCCACCAGCTGACTGTTCATTTCTATTCAATCTCAAAATGGCAAGCTCAGAAGCATCATCAGGATAGCTAATCACCACATGCATTAGAAATCTATCCATCTGTGCTTCCGGAAGTGGATAAGTCCCTTCTTGCTCTACAGGATTTTGCGTAGCCATGACCATAAAAAGAGGATCCATTTTATAGGTTTTGCCAGCTACTGAGACTTGCCGCTCTTCCATGGCTTCCAGCAAAGCTGACTGAACTTTAGCAGGAGCTCTGTTGATTTCATCTGCCAAAATCAGATTGCTGAAAATAGGGCCTTGTTGGAATACAAATTTCTCCTCCAATTCAGGCTGGTAAATTTCAGTGCCCGTGACATCAGAGGGTAAAAGATCCGGCGTAAACTGGATTCTACTCAGTCCACAGTCAAGCTCTTTTGCCAATGATTTTATGGCCCGGGTTTTTGCCAGTCCCGGCAAACCTTCCAGGAGCATATTCCCATCGGCAAGGAGTACCAAAATCAATCGTTCGACCAATTCATCCTGGCCGATAATGGATGCCGACATTCTGGCTTTAAGTTTCTGAATAGCTTCTTGCGGAGTCATAAAGAATAGATTTAAAAATTAAATTGATAGGTAATAAAAAAGGTTATCCAGCCTAGACCGGATAACCTTCAAGAAAATTCAATTAATTTCTCGCTGGAGTAAGCATCTGTTTGATCACTTCATCCATAGAAAGAGAGGAACCACTCACAGGAGGAAACTCTTTGAAAGTAGATAGGAATTTAGCTGCTTGTTCCTGAGCAGGCACAAACAACCACATATTCTCAGCATACCACTTTATATACATTCCAGATTCTGGAGAAACCTCATAGGGATCTGCTCTCAAGTTAATCACCAATGGCCATGATGGTTGCTTTCTATAAGCAGTACTGATATTTCCTTCGGTAATGGTAAAGTGCAACTTCCAGTCTTGATACCTGATCGCATTCAAATTACCTCCCTGATCGAAATAGAAAATCTCTTTTCTTGGAGCCTCTTGTGTTTCACCTTTGAAGTATGGCAGCAAGTTGTAGCCATCTAGGTGAGCTTTGAAAGTTTTGCCTGCAG
Organism: Algoriphagus locisalis; assembly: GCF_900116615.1. Lineage (GTDB taxonomy): Bacteria > Bacteroidota > Bacteroidia > Cytophagales > Cyclobacteriaceae > Algoriphagus > Algoriphagus locisalis. The sequence continues at coordinate 97,807 of NZ_FPBF01000005.1, read as the reverse complement.
CTTGATGTCCGTTGAGCACTTTTTCTTTTATATTAGGCTCACCCGCAGCGGCAAGTAAAGTAGGCATCATATCCTCATGAGAGAAGATATCATTGTAAACCGTACCAGGCTTGATCACACCAGGCCATCTGATTGCTGTAGGAACACGGAAGCCACCTTCCCAAGTAGTACCTTTTTCCCCTTTGAAAGGAGTGGTACCACCATCAGGCCAAGTGATTTTCTCAGCACCATTATCTGTTGACCACATGACAATCGTGTTGTCAGCAATACCGAGCTCATCTAGCTTATCAAGTATTCTACCCACCGCTTTGTCGTGCTCTACCATACCATCTGCATAGATACTGATTCCAGTAGCACCTTGGCTTTCCTCTTTCAGGTGTGTCCATATGTGCATACGTGTAGCATTTAACCAAACAAAGAAAGGTTTCCCATCCGCATGAGCTTTTTCAATAAATGCAATAGCAGCATCCTCAAACTCCTCATCTACAGTCTCCATCCGTGTACTGGTAAGGGGTCCCGTATCTTGAATATTGCCATCAGCTGTACTATGAATCACACCACGAGGACCATACTTCTCGCGGAACTCCGGATTTTTTGGATAATAATAGCCTTCTGGTTCTTCTTCAGCATTTAAGTGATAGAGATTCCCGAAAAACTCGTCAAATCCATGAGCAGTAGGCAAATGCTTATCCTGATCTCCCAGGTGATTTTTACCAAACTGTCCAGTCGCATATCCATGAGGCTTTAAAAGCTCAGCGATAGTAGGCTGATTATCCTGAATGCCCTGCTCAGATCCTGGCATACCGATGGTCAAAAGACCAGTTCTAAATGGGTGCTGACCTAGGATAAAAGCAGCTCGACCTGCTGTACAGGACTGTTGTGCATACCAATCAGTAAACATGGCTCCTTCTTTTGCAATACGGTCGATATTGGGGGTTTTGTACCCCATCATACCATTATTCATATAACTGACATTGGACCAGCCAATGTCATCCCCCCAAATCACGAGGATATTGGGTTTATCCTGTGCCTGCGCCATCATAGGCAAACAGAACAGCATCAGGATAGCTGATTTGAAAATTGAGAATTTGTGTTTCATAGATTATGAATTTAAAAGTGATTCTTAGGTTAAATATATTTTACATGTTTCCATTCCTATAAAAGCGTACTCAAAAGTTAAACTTTATTCTTTAAATATTCCAACATATAGAAGTAAAACTAGTTTTCAAATCAAAATTTCAGTGTCAAACCATACTTTAAGAAAAGATCATCTCATTCTTCTATCTGGAAAGTCAATAAAAAAGGCAGGTCATCTATTGAAAAATGCCTGCCTTTTTAAAAGCTTATTAATTACTTAAATCACCTAATTGAAACTCAACTTAGTGGACTCCACCAGTTGGCTGCTCCATGGCTTTCATTGCTCTCTCGATAGAGGCCTTCATATTCAAGGACTCACCACCTTGACTTGGTGGGTAATCAAGAAGTGATTTTAAATGTGCTTGAATGAATGGAACAGCTGCAGTTGGCGCCCAAAGTTTTTGAGCTACGAATTTTCTGCCTGCATACCCCCATTCTTCTGAATCAGGAGTCATTTTTTCCATTGGATCCATTAACAGGTTTACGATGTAAGGAACACTTGGATAAGATTTCTCATCAAACCAGTTACCACCATGCTTCACTCCTATGTGCATTTTCCATGCATCAACTCGAATAGCCATCAAATCAGATTCATCGTAATAGAACAATTCTCTACGAGCTGATTTATCTGTTTTTCCTGTCCAAAGGTCAAGGTTATTATACCCATCCAAATGAGTTTTAAAGTTTGTGCCTCCAATATTTTTACCAGTCAACAACTCCTCTTTGATATTAGGTAGTCCTGCAGCAGCGGCAAGAGTTACGAAAAGATCCTCATGGCTTTGGATGCCATTTGAGTAAGTACCAGCAGGGATTTTACTTGGCCATTTCACTAGCATAGGCACTCTTAGACCACCTTCCCAGGTAGTTCCTTTTTCACCGCGGAAGGGAGCATACCCGCCATCAGGCCAGTACATCAATTCATTTCCATTATCAGTAGAATAGATCACGATGGTGTTATCTTCTTCACCCATGTCTTTTATCTTCTGAAGAACCTTACCAATCAACTCATCATGCTCAATCATCTTAGCACGAACCACATCTTCTTCTGCACGGCCTTCGTCCACTGCTGCCTGTATGTACTTGTTGGTGCTATGAGACCAGATATGGGTAGCAGTAGTGTTATACCACAGGAAGAATGGCTTATCATCATCTTCTTTTTCTATTCGATCTAGGTATTTCAAAGTCTCTGCGGTGACTTCGGCATCGATCGTCTCCATACGCTTACGCGTAAGTGGCCCCGTATCCTCGATTCTCTGCTTACCTACTTTACCAAACTTAGGATCTACTGTAGGATCATCAGTATCAGTAGCCCAGGTATGCAGAACTCCGCGCGGACCGAATTTCTCTTTGTAAGCTGGGTTTTTCTGACCTGGATAATCCAGTTCTTCCGGCTCCTCTTCCGCATTCAGGTGGTAGAGGTTGCCAAACCACTCATCGAAACCGTGCATGGTGGGAAGGAACTCATTTCTATCTCCTAAGTGATTTTTACCAAACTGGGCAGTAGCATAACCTTGAGTTTTCAGTACTTGTGCTAAAGTAGGATCCACTGCCTGAATTCCTTGTGTTGAACCAGGAATACCGATTGTAGTCATCCCAGTTCTTACCGGCAACTGTCCCATGATAAATGCTGCTCGACCTGCAGTACAGCTAGGCTGTCCGTAATGGTCAGTGAAAAGCATACCGTCTTTGGCAATAACATCAATATTCGGGGTTCTCCCCATCATTCCGTGAGTATAAGCACCCACGTTCCAATAGCCGATATCATCGCCCCAGATGACAACGATATTTGGCTTATCCTGCGCACCTGCCAAAAGCGGCAAAAATAACAGGGCCAAAATGGCTGATTTTAAAATTGAGAATTTGTGTTTCATAGTTATAAGTTAAAAGTGATTATAGTTTTAAAATAAAGTTTGCTACTGATGGCTTATTTCATTTCATAGGGATAGATAACCTTCCAATCCTTTGCCATATCCACAATCATCCAATTGTATTTAGCAGCATCATCCAAGCCTTTGTTTAGCTGACCGATATGGGATTCTCTATCGTAAGCCACTTCCCTCACCGAATCGGTATGATGGATATACATTCCGAAGCGGGCACCATCGCCTGTAGAAGTATATTGCAGCATTTGATAGTCTCCATCGCTATTCCCCGCTGCAAAAACAGGACGCTTGCCTATAGCACGGGCAATACCCACAGGCTTTCCGGCTTTATCATCATTGAAAAACAGCTCGGGAGTCTTTCTGAGCTCTGGGCTAGCTGTAGAATCCACATAAGTTAATCCCATCATAGACCCCACTACCTGATATGGAGGAATTCCATAGGCTTCTTCTGCCCATGCCCTCATGAAGTCTATACCTCCACCGGAAACAATAAACGTTTTGAACTCATTCGCCCTTAAAAAATCTAAGAGTTCTAACATAGGCTGAAAAATCATTTCGTTATAGTGCTTACCTGTTTTGGGATGGGTGGCAGTTTTTATCCAGTTTTTCACATGAGAGTCAAACTCTTGTGTGGACATCCCAGTGTGTGTGATGGCCACAGTTTGCAGGAGAGCCTTTTCCCCGCCTGAAAGAAAGCCCTGCATATCTCCATTCAGCAAAGCTGCAATAGAAGCGTTATTCTTCCATTCCGGATGCTCGGGAGCCATTCTTTTAACCTCATCAATAGCAAATGCCAATTGAAAATACATAGGCTGCTCAGACCAGAGTGTGCCATCGTTATCAAAAACAGCGATCCGGTCAGCTACTGGAATAAAATCCGGCGAGCCTTCTGTGGTAGTAGCATCTACCCAGTTTATGATTTTGTCCTTTGCTCCATCTTGCCATGAAGCCAAAACTAATTCTTCATTGCCGACTGCTTCAACTACCTCCGTGTTGCTGCTTGTACCATCAGGGGTTTCGCAGGAAAGAATAAGTGAAACTGATAAAAGCAGAAAACCTAATTGGTGCAGCTTACCTGTGAAGCGATATCTCATAATCTGAATATTTGAAGAATTAATATAAATAAAAAGATGCTATAATTTAAAAATTGCAATTACAAAACACAAAGACAAGGCAATCAAATCTAATGAGAGCTAAAATTTAACCTTCAGTTAACTTTATCCAAAACATCTAAGCTTACCCCATAAATTGAGCTAACGAAGATAAACAACAGAAGTAATCACCTGTTAGGCATCAGTGCGGGAACTTGCAAAAATCAGGGCTATTTGAGCATAAAAACGGAAGTTAAAGCCTATTTCTCTAGGGTAACTTTCTCTTTCAGATAGACTGATGGGGATTTCCCAGTTACCTTCTTGAAAGCAGCCGAAAAGGAATTCCGGTTACTGAATCCGGATAGTTTGCCGATTGCCTCTAAGGTGTAATTCTCAGTATGGGCTAATTCAAGAAGCTCACAGCTGTGGATAACTCTCGCTTTATTGATGTAATCAGGAAAGGAAACCCGCAAATTCTGGTTAATAAACTGGCTTAGTAAATAATGTGGAATCCCTGAGTCTTTGGCCAGATCGTACACCGTATAACCCTGTTTTAAAAACACCTTTTCAGCTAATTTCTTCTCCAGAATCATAGCAATCTCTGCAGCTTTTAGGGCTTCTATGGGTTCAGAGCCTGTACTTGTGCTTTCTGTTGAATCTGCATCCTTCGACTGAGCTTCCTTCTCTTTATAGCCGGCCCCATATAGAATGCTAGGGAAGTAAAGTAGAAACAAGGCTGTGGATAAGTCAAGTAAAGTGGCACCAAAATGCACTGCTTTAAATACCAAATCAGTGTCTGAGCTTTGAAAAGTGAGATAAAAAGGAACAAAGAGAATCAACTGCAGAATCAGGTAGGTTTGGATCCAGCGTAACACATCCTTTTTTTCACCTAAAACCGGATTTTTGGATTTATACCTCCAAACTAACCCAACACTGAGAACCCAATAGAAATTAACCAAGATAGTCCTGAATTCCGTATGGAAATTATCCGGAAAAAAACGACTTTGAGTGAAGCTTACCAGAAGGTAGGGATCTTGATATTCAGATAGAATCAACTGCGTTTTACTATCGAAATCCATCATAAAAACCGGCAGAAAATCAACAAAATAAATAATCGCCGGAAGTAAATGTACGAGATGCCAAAGTTTAAACTTGGCATCAAACAAGGTATATTGAATGTAGAGAAAGGGGAGAAATGCGTAAATCAAGCCCGCTAAATTCCCTGTGCGGTAAAGGGAAGGAAAATGAACTATCAAGCCCGAATCAATAAGTCCGGCCAACAAGATTCCATGGGATAAAAACAGGAAACTCAAGCCCATCAGGATATTTGGTGACTTTTTCCGAATGCCAAACGTCAACAGAACAATTCCTAAAACGTAGCCAAAACTGCAGGAGAAAAGGTAAATGAAATTGAAGAAGTTGAGTTCAAGGCTCATTTTGAGATCAGGGGATAGTTAAAAGTCTGAATTTTAAGGTGAGAATACAAGTTCTGATTTTTAGAAAAACCCCAGCAAAGAAATAATGCTATGCTGATCACTACAAGCACTATTTCCCAAACCTTTTTTCAATTCCTATACCTATCGAAGTGACATTATAGGCATTTGCCCGAAAATCCTGTGTGAGAGACCCCAATACTTCCCAGCCATTCCGGATCTCTACACCATATTCTATGGCAAAGCGGGTCACAAAATAATCCTCACCCTCGGCGAATTCCCGACCGAAACCCAATCCAAAGCTCCAATGATCTCCAGATTTGTAAGTTCCCATTATAGCCGGTGCAATTGGACGTTCACGCTCAATCAACTGCCCTTCGTCTTCTGTTTCTATAAAGAAATTCTCATTCAAAAAATCTGTGTGCAAGCCCAGTGCAAACTTTTCTGAAATCCAATAATTATAATCCAGCGCAAAAGAAGGAACCGCTGTAAACTGCCTGTTCCCATCCGCATCCCTTCCCTGTCCAATTCGCGCATGCCCCAGCACAAAGGCTATACTATGCCTGCCTTCTGATTCTTCTACCTCCATCTCTTCATTGTCTTCTGCCTCATCCTCCTCTTGGGCAAAACAATTATTACTCATCAGACTGAGCACAAGAATTAAATTGATAAAAATTAATCTCTTCATATAAATCTGAATAAATGATACCGTGCAGAATCTAATTGCAAAAAAAGGATAAAGGGCAGCAAGTATGCTAAACCAAACCCTACTGCCCCTCCCTTTTATTTCATAGGATCTACTGGGTATTCCTTCATTAGCTTTTTGATCTTCTTAGGGATAGTTTTTTCTCTTTTTTCCGGCTTTTCCTGTACCACCGATGTAAGCACTCCCTGCCAGATTAATTTCTTCCCAGACTCATCATACATATCTACCACCAAGGTACCTTCGGTATAGTCATCTTCATTGTAGGTGGTGGTAGCCGAAGCCATACCCATGCCTCCTACTCCCATTCCCCAGCCCCAACGCGGTCCGTAGCCCATGCCTCCCATAAAGTCAGTATAAGCTGTAGTCGAGGTTTTTTGGTCCAATACCAAGTAAAGGGCTACCTCAGCATCAGCTCCTGATTCCACCAAAGACAGTCCCCGGGAATCAAATTCAGCTTTAAGTGCATCCAGAATTCTCTTCTTGTCAAACTCATTCAGTTGCTTGTCCGAATCTTTTTGCCATCCTTGAAAGGAATAGGTTTCATAAGCTGTAAAGTCAGCCTCCTTATCATAGTCACTTTTGACCTGGGCAAATCCCAGAGTAGAGAAGAGCATCATCATAGCTCCCATCATTACTTGTTTAGATAGATTTTTCATACGCTTGTAATTTGTTTTTTAAAGGTCATATGGAATCTTGCACTTTAATATTCATCGCACTGTGAGATGATTTATTTCTGCTCGATTTCATTTTGGTTTGTGATCAAAAATTAAACTTATTTATAAATCATTTGGGGTAATTTATTTTTCAATCCCTGTACTTACAAATTTCAACTGATCCTTTAAAAATAACAGGTTTTCATCATAGTATCAAATTGGAATTCAACACAGTACAAAATTTAAATTTTACATGAAATAAGACAATTATTAGCCTCAGCACCTTATAACAGGTTTTTATCTTCTTCTGAATCCTCCACCTGCTCTCTGAAATGAATTGAATCGCTGAGTCTGTACCTGTCCCCTCTGTCTGGACATCTGAGACCTATCCAATCCTGACATCACATGCTGTTGCGATGGGGAGCTAATAGATTGGCTTCTATCGCTCCAATTGCCATGGTTATACTGACTCCAGCCACCACCCTCATTTCTTCTGTAAATATTTCCGTCGTGCCCCGCAAACACCCCATTGTCGGTATGAATTACTGTACCGTTTGTTCCATGGGCAATCACTCCCTGTCTTCCTCCGGAAGTTCTAAAGCCTGCTGCTGTTCCCCCGCGAGTGCTTACATGCCCAGTTTGAACCCATTGATTTCCTCTTGCAGCCACCGAATTCCCCCACTGAGCATAAGGGCTGTGACCCTGATTAGTATGGGCGTAAGTTCCAGTCCAGGGATTGTAAGTACTTGCCGAAGTTCTTCCCCCATACCATCCCTGAACGCTAGCCGAGCGCCCATATCGACCGGTAGCAGGATTATACCAGGCAGCAGAATGAGCAGCACCATAAGGTCCATACACTGATCTTCCCATAGCATAGCCACCAGTCCAAGGGTTATACACTGCTGCTACGCCATAGGTCATAGGCCAGGGTCTATAGATAGGGTAAGGATATGGCCCCCAAAAAAGATAAGGCGGATAATAATAACCTGTACCATAAGCGATTGTTGCCCCTACTGCTGCACCCATCACAAACATCCCAAAATAGCCACCGCCTGCATTGCTTTGCACCGTGCTGTCACTCTGGGCAGTCTGGGTCACGTAAGTCACATTATAGACAGGAGAACTTGGAGGTATGGAATAAATTTCATCAGGTATTTTCTCTGAAGTCTTCCAAGGTCCTTTTGGGTCGGCTGAATCAAACCATACCGCCTGATAACATAAATAGTATTCATCATCCAATTTGATGACCTTTTGCTGGGTATTGGATGCGTAAAACATGGAGGTGCCTGCTATAGGTCTGAATTCGGGATTACCGTCATAACTTACGCTAACCTTGGCTTCTGCTTCCTTTTTATTCACAATTGCTGTAGTAGGTATCTGAGCAAGCATCACCGCATCGGAAGCCTCCACTGTACCCGGTACGGATACCAGTACATTGGCTTTGGGGGAATCTGCCGGGATATTGGAAAAATCAGTAGGCAGATCAATCCCAGCATACACCCATGGACCATTCAAAGAGGCGGAACTAAACCATCTCCCTGAAAACAACACAAAAAACAGGTTTCCTCCTTTATCTACAAAAATATCGTTCTCTGTGTTTACAGCATATAAAAGTTCTGTCCCATCTATAGCCGCATACTTAGGCTCACCTTCAAATAAAATAAGCTCAGCAGGAGAATCGGAATAATAAACTTTTGGTGATACTGTAGGCTTAGGCGCCGGAACCATTTTTTTCACCTCGTCAAAGTTTTCCCCTTCAGGAAGTTTCTTCATGGAGTTTGGCAATTTTCCAGTGGTTACCCAGGGCCCTTCTAATTTAGGTGAAGTAAGCCAAACCTGATCTACCAGCAGATAATAGCTCTTTTTGGACTTCTCATAGAATAAATCCCAGTTGGTATTCACCACAAATTCCAGGTCAGTCTTTTCTATAGGTGCCAAAACAGGCTCCCCATCTACCTGTAATAGGATTGCAGGTTCATCACTGGAGAATATCTTGGGAGGATTGTTATTTAATTCAACCGTTTTGATTTGGGGTTTTCCATGCTGTAGATCTGCCATGATCCTGTCCAGACCAAAAGTTTCCCCGCCGGTAGGGGCAAGTGTAATAAACAATTTTTCCAGATTTTTGGACTGACTCACATCTGCAGCCGGAAATCTCACCCCTTCGTAGATGATATCCTGTAGAAAAGCAGTTCGGGTATCCATGTCCACGAGGGTATGTGCCTTGATGGATGTCACACCCATGGCCTGCTTGCCCTCACTAGTGGTCAGTGAAAAGGCAACCCTAGCTTTTAGAACCTTGTAGTCTTCCCATCCATCTACCTGGGGCTGGTAGTATAGCAAGGTGGCCCCATCTTTTTCTACTTGCCTTGGCCAGCCAATATCCTGCAGCGAATCCAGCTCCTGTGCAATAGCTTGCTGTCCCATGACATTAAACAGAGCGAACCACATAACAATACAATAAACCAAACAGTCCCTAAAATCAAATCTCTCAAAGGAAGCATTTAGACCTGCAGCAAGTGATTGCTTTATTTCCTGAAATCCCATTAGCATATACTTTTTGGTTCTTTTTTTAATCATACATCAGCAGTTAAATCACATTGGCAAATACCATCTGAACCCAAAGCGGATTCCGAAATTGTTGAGGTTACGGGTATAGCCTTCAGAGCGGTACATCATAAATTCCGGCTCCACATAAGCATTGTATTTCAACTTGCCAGACCAGATATAACCCAGCCTGAAATCCATCGGAAGGGCCACCTTTCCTGTCTTATAATCTATTTGCCATTCTGGCTCTATCCCTGCATATACTCCATTTGGCCAAGTGTAAAAGATATTGGGCTGAAGGACGGCAAACATGTTGGAACCGTATTTGTCATTCCCGGTCACCGAGAAGAAATTCTCCCAGATCCAATACATCTGCCAGTTGCCAAGATCGGTAAAAGTGACTGTAGCTGCTGGCCCCAGTTGCAATTGTCCTGACCCCAATTCCGGTGAAGTCCGAGTAGGTATGGTAGCATTCCATCCAGCTCCGAATTGCCCCCAGCTCTTTTTGCTAAGGATAAAAAACTGGTTAAGTGTCACGTCACCTAGGCCTGAAGGCCCTCCAGGTGCTGTATTGAAAAATGCGATGACACGGATCAATTGTGGGAAAGGAAGCAACAATCCTTTCTGCAATGGAATAATTCCCCTGAAGCGGAAATTCTGAGCAAATCCATCCTGCCCTTCCGTATCAAAAATGGTGAATTCCTCAAGTTGGAGTTGCCAAGCTAAAGTGGTAGGATTCATCACCTGCTGGGAGAGCTCCACTGAGGTTTTACCGGCCTCAGTTTCTTCTTTTTCCTCCTGTGCCATAGCTGTGAAAGTAATACAAAGAATCAGGAAAATAGAGTTTCTTAGTCTAGTGAAAAAAATCATAGCGGTCTAGTTTAAGGGTTATTTAAATGATCTTTTTTATAATTCTATTGAATTTGCACTCAAGCTATTTCTGAAATCATCCCTGCTTAAAATATAACTCTTCCTCAATATTTTCACATAAATAAATAAGGACTAACTAAAAATAAAATAAAAGCTATTCAAAATCAAACATTGGGGGAAATTCTTGCGCTTTAAGCTCATTTTTAAAGGTTTCAAGTTAACATCAGCCCTATTCTCCTAAAACGAGAAAAACTCCCCACATAACCAAGTCCTAAAAACTCGATCCCTCAATACTGGGTCGGCTAAGATCAGCTTCAGGCTCGGAAACTTTAACTTTTCTGGATAAGTAAAACTTCAACCGGGAACCTATAGCAATTACATTGGGGACATTAGCTTTATTTTTAAACTGGTACAGATAATAAATCTCAAAATCGATTATTTTACTTACCCTGAGATTTGCTCCTGCAGCAACCCGGGTTCTATCCAGATCCCTACCCTGAAAGTCAAGATATCTTTCCACAAAGGTGTATCCAGAAAATGTCAAATATTCGGTTTTGAAATCCCGCTCCAGCCTGAGATGAGGAATATACCTAGCATTAAAGTCGCCGTTAGAAATGACCATATCCAATTTCCCCTTGTAGTAAGCTCTAAACTTTGGGCTCATCGAAAAGGTATTTGAAGTCTGAAATCTTATGGTGTGGGATTTTATCTCATCTTCCACCGTGGGAGGAGTTCTCGAATACAAATAACCACCACGTAGGCGGAACCGAAATTGCTCTTCACGACCTACAAAGTTTAATTTGGAAATGGGTGCCTTCAATCCGAAATAATCTAAGTAGATGGAATATGCTCCTTCACTGTATGAAGAGCTACTTTCTTTTGTGCCCGAAAGCGTAGAAAATATCCGAAAATTATCGTTTATTCTATAATAGACATTCAATTCAGGCCAGACCTCTTGTTGATTTTCTATTGCTGTAGTATCGGTCTGAGCAAAGGAACTCTGCCAAGCTAATGAAGCATAGATCAAAATAACAAATAAGTAAGCTTTATTTCTCACAACGGCGATTTTATGCAAGGCCAATTTATCAAAAAGTATGTATAGCAGTTTGCAATACATAAAAATCAGAACCGGCTGAGCTCCAGATGCAATTATAATAACTAGTGAAACTGAAGGTTTTTTCCAGATCAGCACTCCGTCCTATTTTGAATAAGTGACTTACTTATTTTGACTTAATTCCTATTATTCCAGGCAGATCCAAATACAATATACCATCCAAAATCCTCATTGGACCAAGCCACATCTACTCCTGTTCTTAAACCGAATTTTCTGGCGATCAAGTACCGGAACCCTGTACCATAATTATATACCAGATCAGCCTCCGAGAAGGAAAGCTCCTTGGTAATAGCTTTGGCCGCACCTACAAATCCCACCGCACTCCAACGATCTGTAAAATCATAACGCTGCTCTGTCTCCAGCAAAAAGGTCTGATCTCCCTGATACCTGGCCAATGGTACTCCCCGTAAACTAATACCTGGTTTCACATAGAAAGGTGCATCAGCAAACTGTAATTTACCTTCAGCCCTAAATCCACTCACCAACTTAGGAGCAAACTGGAAATATTGGAATGCAGCGATATTCCAATTTTGATAGGTATAATCACTTCCTGTCCAGGCACCATTCATTCTAAAATCTGAAACAACATATAATCCTTTATTAGGGGAAAAAACATTGTCCCGCTTGTCAAATTCCATGGCAATCCCAACACTGCTGAGGTTATTGTCCAGCGCTTTGTCATCGATGAAATCAGGTAATTGCAAAAAATCAAAATCCGGCCTGACCTTATTATGCAGATACAGGTATTCCAGACCAACAAATAATTGAGTTTCCCCTATCTGTCTAAGCACTGAAGCAAATGCAGCTGTGGTATTAAAATTAAACGGAAACTTTTGCTCGCCTACAACGGGAATATTTCTGAAAAAATCCATATTGACATCTCCATAAACAGCACCGAGCCTATATTTCAGATGCTGTTTTGGCAGGGAAGCGATTCGTAAAGCGCCTATTCCCCAGGTTTTATTCCCGGTAATTCCCACAAAAGCAGCAGTAATATCCGGAGGAACAAATTCTCCCAGATCCTGATGCTTATTTGGCTGAATGAATATAGGTGTCAGCATTACCCCAATACCCCCAAGTGCAGGTTCCGTAACTATCTGGGCTACGGGAATAAACCCATGAAAATTGATCAAAAAATCACTCATGTCAAGTTTTCCGTCCAGAGAGTCCTTGAAGACCTTCATACTGAGCTTCTCCTTCTCTTCCTTCTCCTGCGCAGTAGAAGCATTGACTAGGAGCATAAAAACAATTACTGTGTAAATAAACTTCATAGACATCAGTTTTGAATACTAAAAATACTAGTTGCACATAAGATATAAACTATACTTTTATAGGCATTTCTTAGTCAGCCTTCATTTTTCCTCTTCCAATAGGAAGATTGGCATATAAAGCTATCTGACTATGATTTTGCTTACCTGCTATATTTTTCATCGCATCAGATAATCCTCCCTGATAGCGAATTCCGAAAGCATTTACTTTCTCTTTTCCAATATACATCCCTACCCCGGACACAAATCCGAAATCAAAGCGCTGTACTTCCTCCCTGATATCGTTTTCTAAGGTCAAATCCCCTTGAGTCAGATCCGCTTCAAAAATATCCTGTGCTTTGAGTCTAAAAGAAATCTGAGGCCCCAATTCCACAAAGTAGGTTCCCTGAAACGCATAACGCATCGTAGCCGGAATACTGAAGTAATTTATCTTACGGGTCACTTCAGAGTTTGCATAAAACATATTGAGACTGGGATCTCCTAAGTCATATGGAGCTATGCCTGCGGCACCTCGCTGATACTTAGCCATCAGATCAAGGTTAAGATGCCAATTCTCATCAAACTTATGGGTATAAAAAAGTCCGAGGTTAAAAGATCCCATTGGATCCTGAGCGCCTGACAAAGACATGTTGTTCCAGCTGTAATCCAGGTGAATCCCAAAGAGATTATCTTCATTATTCAGCTTGTCTCCAAAGATCAGACTCATAATTACCTGGGCCTGGGAAACAGTGACCAGGGACATGAAAAGTCCGAAAGACAAACAAAACTTGATCAAACAATTATACTTTTTATGATAAGTAACATTGATGTCATTAGCCAACGTTTTGTCTGAAAACCGAAGACGGGTGACCGAAGAGGCCTGATTACTATTTTTTACCATATCTTATACTGCTTTGGCCAGTTTTTAGGAAAAAAAAGATTCTAATTTTTATGTCATTATTCCACCCCTTTATCGAAGCTATTCATACTAGGACTTCTTCTTGAAAAAGCCCGGAAATCTATAGTTAAGATTTAGCAAAAACTGGCTTCTCTTTCCAAATACCCCCAATTCTGATCTCAGTATCCACCGCTTGTCAAACTGGTATTGGGCCCCAAATATCAGATTGAAAGGGGCCGCCACTTTCTTGTCGAGCCTGTATTCTATCAAAGCATCGCCAGGGTCTATACCTGATGCAGCATCTTCAATTTTATCGATAATCTGTTTGGCTACCACCCGTTGAGCCGGAGGAAGATCATCCGCCCATTCATTCAGTCGGTCTATAGCGGCACCATCCCCCAAACCCGGAACCAGACTGGACACCGGAATCGAACCTTGGGTATCGTTTTGGATTACCTGAAAGAACGTCCCTGCCCAGACGGATAAATTCCGCTGGGGATTGGAAATGGATGGGATGGTATGACCTACCCGGAAACTGCTGTTGAAAGCCGGGACCGGCTCTACCACTACTTCCACATCAGCAAAATTGTAGTTGTTGTCCCAGGCAAACCAGACCGGACCGGCTGCTGCTGTCAAGGTAGCCCCAAGTCCATAGCTACTGACCGAGAAGTTTTGCTCTGTCTGAAAGCTAATCGGATCGAGTAGAGTTACTTGAGTACTGGTAGTACCTCCACCTAAGATTCCATAGATATTCAAAAAGGGCAAAACCCAAACATCGGGACGAAAAGAATAGGCATTAGTAGTGGCTATAGTAGGACCAAATTTGATAAACTGACTGATATCTACCAGTTCTGAACCACCGAATCCTACTGCAGTGCTTTCTATTAAAATCTGCTGTTGCTGGGTGAAATAAATCGCACTGGCTCCCCATGCATACGGTAGGTCATATCCCCGCTTGGCCGCTCCCGCTCCTAGAAAAGGGAAAACATAGGGATAGTCCATGTTTTTTAGACTGTCGTAATAGTCTTCGTAAAGGGGGTTAAAAATCTTTTGGGCTCCCTGGCCAAATGTATTTGAAACCACTCCAAATGAGCAAAAAAGTAGGGCAATACCTAGTTGGTTTAGCTTAAAATTCTTCATAACCTCGGATTAGGACAAACAAGCTTGGTTTAATATTCATTATAAAATTAGAGCAAAAACGGAGTACTGACTAAAAATTAAGAGATTAATGTCAAAAAATAGAACTTTTGGCTAATTAAATCAGAAGATTGGACACAGACCAGTAAGATTTTGTACTATTCAAATCCAAAACTGAGAGCTTTCAGTCAGAGTAATCAGTCTCCTTTTGAGTGTCCACAAATTCAGAGGAATGTGAGAAAAAAACCTATTCATACTAGCATCATAAGTACAAGTAGCATCTGCCAGAATAGGTGGAACCAAATCTGGGTAGCGGTAAGCCATAAATATTTAGCGCTGTGGCTTTAGGTACCTCGCTATTAAATTCAATCTTATTTAACCTGATTATTCGCAATGATGCCAGTGACCTCTTTTACTTTGCTTATCAGGCTGGAAGACCCCTGCCCGATGGCAGGCGGGGATGACGGGTGACTCCCGCAGTGGCGGGACAGGCTGAAGTACCAGCAAAGCTTGTGTTTAACCTAAATTAAGTCGCTTTTTACCTTTTACTGGTGCAATTGCGGATATACATATTATTTAATTCTGAGGCTTTCTATCTATCGTACTTTTGGCTTGGCCCAAAAGTACCAAAAGCCCAAGACGGAATAATGCTTCTACCCGCAAACAGCCGCACCCCCGCTATTCCGTCCTCCCACCGCTCCCCACATAACAAACCCAGTGGTATTTTATCACCCAACTTATTAATCTTTTACTAGCACCAAAGGTGCGTGTAGGATCGGCGCAGAATGAGCGTAAAGAAATGCTGGTCACGGGAATTCAAATTATACTATCAGAGTGCCAAGGGCACGATCTGTGATTGGTGGAATCACATAAAACAAAAAGCGCAGCCCCGAAGTAAATCGAAA
Organism: Algoriphagus locisalis; assembly: GCF_900116615.1. Taxonomy (GTDB): domain Bacteria; phylum Bacteroidota; class Bacteroidia; order Cytophagales; family Cyclobacteriaceae; genus Algoriphagus; species Algoriphagus locisalis. Next base: position 82,186 of record NZ_FPBF01000005.1, on the reverse strand, counting down.
CTGCGCTTAGCATTACTATTGAATTATCTATCGGCTTACCTACTTCGGGAAAAGGAAAATCACCACGGCTCTCCAGCCCCAATCAGCCTTACCACCATCCGGTGCCGCGAGATTTAATCTTGGCCCTACCACAAATTGAGTTTTCTGTTTTCCAAGACTAGTCACCGCAGAAATCGTTGGGTTTAGCCATACTGTAGCCGTAGAAGCTTCCCAGTTTTGGGTCCACTCCATATTTGCACCGATTCCTGCGCCGGATTTCCAATTATAGTTTACAAAAGGCTGCACAAACATCTGGCTGACATCAGGGCGATCAGCGTTTCCAGCCACAGACCAGATTTGATTGACTAGGGCACCGATAGTCCAGCCATTTACCTGCTTAAGCGCAATAGCTGTTGGCCCCATTCCAAATTTTTCGGTTGTTAGGAAATCATTGGTGCCTGTCGGGATCAGTAGAGCAGGGCCAACTCCCCAAGTCAACTTCTCGGAATTCGCAGGAGAAAAGAATGCAGACATCACAGCATCTCCCAAACCTGATTGCTTTTCGCCTGGGGCAGTGATACTGTATTGTGTCACCACAGGTAGAACCACTCGGGTGATCATATTCCAATCCTTAGAGATGGAAATGGGAATTACCGGCTGAATGTTCATGGTATTTCTCGTTCCATTAAACTCTCCGATCCCATAATCTGTGTTATTCTGAAAAGGAACAGATATCAGGGATGCGATGGGATTGGCAAGTTTTTTTGCCAATTCGGCAGCGTCGTCCTGGGCAGATGCAATACCTGCCGAAAAGAAAATAAGGCTAAGGGATAGTAAAAATTTATTCATTGCTGGTTTAATTACACATTTCACTGATAGACATTGTAAAAATGGAGTATTCTACTGTGAAATTTAATAAAATTGTGGTTCAACGAAGCTTTTTTGGAAAAAATGTTATCTGCTTATTCCCCATGATACCTGAAGACTTAAATCCATTTTAGCAAGACTTCCTTAAAGCTACTTTAGGAGGATTGCCTGAGCCTACTTCTACTGTTTTCTGTTTGGGCGCTAGCATTATTCGCTTTTTGCTGCCGCGAAAATCCCCAAGCCCCGGTTCTCTGAGAGGAAACCGCCTCTAACTGTTGTGTTAATCCTTTGCTTTTTAGCCAGTAATCCAATTCCCTGCTTTCGGATGCACCGAGCATCTGTTTGGCCTTGCTATACTCTTTACTAAATAAGCGGCGATCAAAACTCACTTTCTCGAGTATGGTTTTATAATAATCCAGAAAAGAATTTTTATTCATTTTTACGCTATTTTTTGGTTACACATCATAGGGGTAGCATCAATTCTGCCTTCGAGGTAAAATTCAAAACAACTGACAGTCAAAGGGCAATAAGCTAGCTCTTTGCAAAAAAGCTTTTAGTGTTTTGATCATCAGAAAACAAATTCTGACAGTCATGAGAGACTGTCAGAATTTTATTACCCAATATTTATAGTTCTTGAGGGTTTCTTCTTGGCTTCCTCTCTCTTAGGAATTACCAAGCGGAGAATACCGTCTTCATACTTACCCTCTATTCTGTCACTGTCCACGGTATTCGGCAGGTAAAAGGATCTGGAGAAGGAGCTGTAGCTGAATTCCCTGCGGGTGTAGCCCAGTTGCTCTTCGTAATTATCCTCTTGATTCTGGGAGGTTTCGGCCTTAATAACCAGGGTATTATTGTCCAACTCTACCCTGAAGTCCTCCTTTTTCATGCCCGGAACTGCCATCTCTACGCGGAAATCACTTCCAGTTTCTGAAATATTCACCCGGGGAAGGGCGTTGCTTTCGGATGGTCTTCCTATGCTAACCGAATCCAGCCAATCAAACAAGCCTCTGCTTGGAAAGTCATCAAATAAGGTAGCAGAGGGGCTTAAACTGTTTCTTTTCATTAATGTGTTCATTGCTTTACAATTTAATAGTTCAACAAATAAACCTCCTGACTACACAGTCCAATTGGCCATTCAAGACTCTGACAGTCAGGATACCAAGTAAAAGAATCGCGATTCTATGACTCTAAAATCAAGCAAAATGCCAAAGTCGTTTTGTATAAATTTTGTCAGTTTTAGAATGAAAAAATGTCAGTTTAGTTTGTACTTAGGCATGGATATTTATCCCTTGCCCCTGTAAATGCCCAAGACTGTATAGCTACAGGGTTTAAACCGGTGAAAAAAGCAAAGGGCCATTTCCCTAGAAAATGAAGTAGACGGTGCGACCCTAGGAGGTCACTAAGGTTATTGAATCAAATATGTAATTACAAATCCTAGCTTAAAGGGTCTTGATAATACCCCACAAACTAGGGAAACAGTAAGAAAAAACAAGCAATTATTGTACTCTAAATAGCTTGAACAATAATTGAATGTAGTCAGGAGACCGACATTTTTTAAGCACAAGGTCCTAAGACTTGCGCTAAAAGGATTTTTCGGCCCTGCCAGACAGCTCAGCATGAAAACAGGAGCTAACAAAAACATAAAAAAAGAAGGCTGGCTGAATAGTTTCAACTAGCCTTCTCTAAGAAAATAGAATGATTGACACTTCTACTCTAAAGTAGGTTCAAATGTACCTCCCCAGCCAACATTCTGCTCTAATTGGTTATTTCTGTCCAATACAGCTTTCTGTATAGGAAAGAAATAATAATTTTCTGGTAGTACACTGCTTTGCACACCAGATCTCGGCACCTGTAGAACCTGATATTTGAAGTCTTCTTCAGTAAGTGAATAGCTAGAGGCCAATTCTCTACCTTGAGCCAAGGAAAGTTCTGTACCATCTTCATCGATAGCAATTGCTTCTACACCGTGCTTGGTAGCACCATCTAACCTATCCAACATTCTAAGCCTTCTCAGGTCCCAAAATCTATGGCCTTCAAAAGCAAATTCAATGTTTCTTTCAGCTAAGATAGCTTCACGCATATCCTCACGATTAGTAGCACTGATTCCATAATTGCCGTCATCACCCGGCAGAATTCCTGCTCTTTCCCTGATTTCCTTAAGGATATTCATAGCCGTTGCCATATCACCTGTTTCATTCGCAGTTTCCGCGTAATTCAACATCACCTCTGCAAAACGCATCAACACGTAATCCACGTCATATTGCTGCACTTCAGGTTGGGTCAGATTCAATAAACTGTTTTTAAGGATGAAGAAACCAGTGTACCTATCCAAATTAGTCGAATTGATACCTGCGTTTGGATTGATTCCAAAGTCATCTAACTCATGCGCAATTCCCAAGGAAGTATATTGTCTTTTACCTGCTTTTCCGGATACTTCATATACTTTACCATTCCATACGATGGATTGATCAAATCTGGGGTCTCTGTTCTTCCAATAGTTTTGGAGAAACTCCTCATCAGTCATGTAATACTCACCTGTAGGATCATCGTATAGTTTTCCATCCAGCATAGGAAATTCTTGTATAAATTCCCAAGTTGGACAAGCCGACGCAGGTCCCCGGCTTTCCGACCCTGGTCTGACTCCGTGATCCCAACTTGCTATTTTGTTCGGATAACTATTGATCACCGAGAAGACTGTTTCCCTATTTCCTTCATCCAGTGCAATTTCAGAATATTCATCTGCCAAGCCATAACCAAAAGCGCTGAGTGTCTCGTAAGCCTCTTTATTTGCAGCCTGTGCTTCCTCCCAATAGCTATTATCAAATGGACTGGAAGGATTGAATTGAGGTGATGCCTTATAAAGCAAGACTTTAGCTTTGAAAGCCAGTGCGAAACTGCCATCAACTTTCCCAAAATCACCTGAGGATGAAGGGATGTTCTCTGGAAGCAGGCTGATTGCCTGATCTAAATCTTCAATTAGGAAATCAAAGCATTCGGCAGTAGAATTCCTGGCCACAAACAAATCATCTTCGTACCTGTCCTGAGGCACTTTTACATAAGGAACTCCCCCATGGTACATCACCATATTGAAGTAGGTATAAGCCCTCATAAATAGTGCTTGCCCTGTAATGTTATCTTTAACCTCCTGGTCAAGTGCGCCGGCATTTACGTCTTGGATTGCCTGATTTATCAAGCGTATTCTACCGTAGTTCCAGTCTTTGTAATCCCCGTTAGAGATCGTGATACGATCTGCATACCAGGAAATCCCGGCAATTTGCTGACTTGACCTGTCAGCCCCAGAATTCCAGTTCCCAAACATGGAATATAAATTTGCCATGTAAGCATTGGCTAAGTTTGGATCACTCCATACCAGATCAGGGCTATAATTATTGATATCCTCTATTTCAAGAAAGTCAGAACAGCCTGTGGAGATGATAATAAATCCGAGTATATATAGTATTCGTTTCATTGAAGTTTCTTTAAAATTTAACATCAAGACCAAGGGTAAAAGATCTCATTAGAGGAAAGGAATCATAGTTTCTCTGCTCAGGGTCCTGGAATTCTTTTACTTCAGATATGGCAAATAAATTGGTGCCGTTAAAGAAAATTTTAGCACTTAGAATATTAAAGTTGGAAAGTACTTTATTTGGGATATTGTAGCCCAGATTCAGATTTTTCAACCTTAGATAAGCGCCATTTTTGATCCAGAATGAAGTAGCACCTGTTCCTGATTCATACCAATTCTGACCAACAGGACGTGGATATTTACCGTCTGGGTTTTCTGGGGTCCATACATCATCTGCCCATATCGGGTAATATGGTCTTATAGAACCTCCATGCTGTCTCATACCTGCACCTTCCTGATTGCTGATAATTCTGTCATATACTCCTACTCCCTGGAAATGCGCATTCAAAGAGAAATTGTTCCAATCCAGGTCAAAGCCAAATCCATAATTTATCCTAGGAGTAGCATTATTAGAAAGTAGCTGGAAATCGTTTCCATCGATTTTACCATCAGGTCCAGGAGAAAAACCATCACCTCTGATATCTTCAAAGTATAGACCTCCCAAATAGGGATCACGGCCGTATTGCTTCAATCCAGACTCCAACAGAGAATTCAACTGCTCTTGGGTTCTAATAATACCCAGCGAACGCAATCCAAATATTCTTCCACTAGGCTGACCGATTTGGGTTTCAGATGCCCGGTTGCCGCCAGGTAGAAAAATAGGATCCTGATCCAGTTTATCCCATTGATCACGGGCATAACCCAAATTCCCATAGAAAGAATACTTGAGTTTTCCGCTTCCAGTTTGATCTCTCCACATCAATGCAAGTTCCCCTCCTTTCCAGGATCTTTCGGCATAATTCTCAGGAGCCAGTGATTGTCCATAATTATCGGGAAGGGTCACCAGCCTCGATCCCAATATATTTACCTCCTGCTTATAGAATGCGTCAATGGATCCTACCAATCTGGTATCGATCAACTCAAAATCTAACCCTAGGTTATAAGTGGTTGAACTTGCCCAAGTCAAATTCGGATTAGGAGTTGCACCGGGTCTTATGCTGGTATAAAGTTGATCACCAAAAATATAACTACCTCCATTGCTATACGTATTTCTAAATGAAAAAGGACTGATTCTGTTGTTATTTACATCCAAGTCATTACCTGTAGTACCATAAGACATTCTTAATTTCAGATCATCCAACCAGCTGGAAGTGCCCGCCATAAAATCCTCTGCTGCCAGTCTCCATGCTGCAGAAACAGAAGGAAAGAATCCCCAGCGGTTGCCTTTTGGAAATAGTGTGTTTCCATCGTATCTAAAAGAAAACTCAGCAATGTACTTCTCATCAAAGTTGTAATTGGCTCTACCGATCAATGATTGTCTGGCTCCTATTTCTTCCCAGCCATTGCCATATCTACGCTCAGCATCTTGAGAGTACACAAAATCCTGATCGTAATTTGTCACAGGATCTTCTGCTCTGGCATATGCTCCATAGGCGCCGTTTTCTGCCTGCTCATAGACGAGCATAACTGTAATCCCATTTTTACCAAACGTTCTATTGTAATTTAAAAACCAATCAAACTGGTAACTCCAGGCGGTCTCTAGCTCGTAGTCCAAAAATTCCTGGTTTTGGCTAAAATTAAAGATGTTGATATTATTAGGATCAGGCGCAGCCGGAATAAATCTATTTCCATCAGGATCTGCCTGGGTAAACACATAATTTTTCTGATAGGTCAGATACTTTTTTCTCATGTAGTCCTCTGCCAGATAACTTCCTACCACTCGGGTGGAAAGTCCCTCTATCGCATCACTCAAATCTATATTTAATGATAAAATTGAGTTTACCTGACGCTTTCTGGTTTTGATGTAGCGGTCTCCTACGATCTGATCAATAACACTCCAGGCCTGCCAGCTGCCCATAGGAGTCTGCAGAGGAAAGTCGGTTACATAATCTGCAGGTGTACCGTCAGCTTCAGTATAGAAAGGATATACCTTTGGCCAGTTGAAACTTACCCTGTATAAATCTGAGACATCATAATCATCATCGCCAGTAAAAGGCCAGTAAAACCGGTCATGATTCTGCTGTGTAGCTGCAACATTCAGATCCAAAGTGATCCTGTCCGTGATTTTTGCGGAGACATTGGTTCTCAGGTTAAACTTCCCATGGTCCACACTTTTATAAGCACCTTCTTCACCTAGAAAGCCCAACATAGAATAGTAGGTGAGTTTGTCATTTCCTCCTGTTACACTTAGAATATAATTTTGACTGGAAGGGTTTTGCCAGATAAAGTCATTCACATTATAACTTCTATTTTCAAAATAGGCGAATTCTTCAGGTCCATTTGGAAGCGTTGTTCCTAAAAATTCCGCGACTCTATTCTGATAGATCAATTCGTCGGTGGCAGTAGTTTTATCAGAAAGGAGCTCTTGGGTAGGATTGTACATCGTATAAGAAGTCTGCAATCCAACTGTCATCTTTTGTTCAGTACCTTTTTTGGTAGTGACCAGTACAACTCCATTTCCTGCACGTGAACCATAAATAGAAGCTGAAGCAGCATCTTTTAAGAAACTAAGATTATCTACTTCATTCGCGTTCAGCGCATCAAATGCATCCTTATCCCTAACTATTCCATCTATCACATACAAAGGATCACCAAAGCTCCCTCTAATACGGATGGAAGAAGACGCCCCTGACAAACCGGAAGTTCCTGTGACATTTACACCGGGAGCTCTACCTGCAAGAGTATTGGAAAGATTCGTGGCGGGAATATCATTTATTTCATCTGTTTTTACAGCTGTAATAGCACCGGTTAGATTCACTTTTTTCTGGGTACCATATCCCACGACTATGATCTCATCTAGCGCCTGGGTGTCTTCTGCTAAGGTCACATTGATGATGCTTTGACTTCCGATCTCTATAGTCTGGCTAGCATAACCGATAAATGAAAAGATCAATGAACCATCAGCAGGGGCGTCTATGGAAAAATTACCATCTACATCTGTGACCGTTCCAGTAGTAGTTCCACGTACAGTGACGGTAACTCCAGGCATAGGAAGCTGATTTTCATCTACCACAGTACCTGTGACCAATACAGCTTCCACCAGCTCTTGGACTAGGGGTTCAGTGGTCTTAACACCTACATGAATGGTATTATTGACTTGTTTAAATTTTAAGTTGGATTCCTTTGAAATTTCCTGTAAGAGGCTTTCAACAGAAATTTTCTCTCCAATTTTCTCATTAGCATAGTGTGAACCTTTGATATCCTGTTTCCTGAAGGAAAACAAGAAATCCGTTTCACTTTCTATTTTTTGGAAGACTTCATTTATAGGCAATTGCTTTTGATGAATGGTGACAAAAACTTCTTCCATTTTTGTCTGACCACTGCTTTCGCTAGCCAAGAGAGTGCTTAAAAAGAAGCACTGAAGTACCATTCCGAGAAAGGCATATTTTCCCATGGTTACAATTTTTTTCAGTAACTTTGACTTCATAATAATCCTGTTTATAGATAATAATTTGTTGTCTGTAATCAATTAGATCATTGGTCATCGCTGCACGGCAAAATCCAGCTTTGATCGATGGTCTTTTTGTTTGTAAGCTTTTTCATATCTGCATAGGCACTTTTTTTAATGAATGATTATTGTTGATTTATTTATCTCAAATTGGAAATCATACGTGAAGGAAAGTCCAATCAATACGTCTTCAAGAGATTGGTTATCAAAGTTCCCCGTGTATTCTTTTTGGTTTTTAAACTCTCGATTCTGTTGGAAACTCACTCCATACCAATTCTCCAATCTTCTGATGACTTCATCAAATGATGCATCGCGGAAAACTATCACATTATCTTTCCAAGCAAATGCTTGGTCATAATCTACCTTGATCTGCTCTAAGGACCCTTGTGTTCCATCAAACCTAGCGGCATCCATAGGCTCTAGAAATAGCCCAAGGCTTTCCCCAGACCTACCTTCCTCTTCAGACTTTGAAACTTTTACTTTTCCTATAAGCACTGCCACCTGACTAAACTGGGAAATCGAATCTTCCTGAATGGAAAAGGAAGTGCCCAATACACTAGTGACCAGCCCTTTAGAATGCACAAGAAATGGTTTGCTTTCATCACGCTGCACATCAAAGAAAACCTGCCCTTGCATGTACACATCTCTGCTATTTTCTGAAAATGACTTCGGAAACCGTACTTTACTATTTGAATTCATCTGAATCACACTTCCATCATTCAGTTTAAGAGTTAACTTCTCCCCTGCCTGGGTCACCCTAGTCAGGTATTCAATTTGAGCTGGAACATTTGCTTCTGAATGAACTTCTCTTCGACTCGAAAACAACCAAACCGCAGAAGCAACCATAGTGAGTATAATTGATGCAGCTACTCCTAATTTCCATTTATGAAAAAAAGTAGTTGTTGGTTTAGTCTGATCCTTCAGACTTCTTACCTTGGCTTTTCTCTTAGGAGATAATTCATTTTCAGAATCCATAATACGTTGATGGATCTTTTCCAGCATTGCTTTACTTCTGATCGAATTTGCATTTTCTGTACCCTCGAATTTTTCTAACTCATCCTCTAGATCCATAGCTCCATCCTCTGAATTGATCCAGATCAACACCTGATGTACTTCTTCTGGGCTGCATTTCCCTTCAAAGAATTTTTTTACTAATTCCGGGTTCATTTTACTTGTTTTTAGTAGTACTGAAAAAAGATAGCATGCCCCCAAAGGGTTTTAAAAAAAAACATGCTTACCCTTGTCTAACCCCCATATTGCAATAAAATAGTGTTTAAATATCATGTTCAGTAAAATTTTTAGCTTACTTTTCTTATATTCAAAAAATAATTTCAATCATATCGCCTTTCATTTTCAAAGTTTTTAGACAATTCCAAGTTTTATGGATCAGCACATCAAGAACCTTGTATGTAGTTTGAAGCAAGGCGACAAAGGAGCGTTTGACGGGATATATGAATTATTTCATAAGAAAATTTTCCTATTCTGCAGAAAGTACGGGCTAGCTGAGTCAGATGCGGAAGAGATCACCCAAGAGGTATTTGTCAAATTATGGTTGAGTAGAACTATGTTGGATTCAGAAAAAAATCTCAACTCCTATATTTATAAGATAAGCAAAAATATAATTATTGATGAATTCAAAAAGAAGATCAAACTCCGGGCTACTCAGGAATATCAGATGAGTTTGATCGTGCCATGCAATAATGTCCAAGAGGACATGGATTACAAGGATCTAAAAAATATGCTGGATGAGACTCTTCTTGACCTACCCGAACGCAGAAGGGAAGTATTTGAACTCTCAAGGATCAAAGGTCTTTCACATAAGGAAATTTCGGATGAATTAGGGATATCTACAAAGACCGTAGAAAACCACCTCAACTTAGCTTTACATACCTTCAGAGATGCTTTGCAAAAAACCAACGTGCTAAGTATAGTACTTGCGTTAATTTTACTTTTTAATTGAGACGCGCTTCTGTTTGTTTGACACTTAGATAAACTTGAGTATTTTGTTTATATGATTATCCGCAATGATGCCAGTCACCTTAGATCCTTCGCTAATCTGGTCGGAAGACCAATGACCGAAGACCAAAGCGGCCTCAATTCTAGAGTTAACCAAATTCTATACTGCTATTATCTCTTTACTAGTAAGAAAGCGGATATACATATTTTTTTTAAAAATAAAAACTTAAAAGCATGAATATCAAATATTTATAGACATTTAAAACCTAAGGATAAAAAACCCGAACAGAATTTCTGTCCGGGTTTTGCATTATAAAATCAATACACTTTACTGAACCGTAGCCATCAACTTCTCTTCCAACCTCTGCTCATCCACAGTGAGCTGGGAGATGCTGACCAGGACAGTACCAGCTGTAATTGCATAACCTGCATAAGTCAGCAATATAGCCGGAACCGTACCGGGTGCTGTGAGTACAGCAGTGCCGATGGCGGCGATGATCAATCCTGCCTTTTTTACCTTTTGAAAAAAGGGCGGTGTGGGCGCTGTGGCGCGTTGTTTTACTTCTGTGAGTATGTTCATGGTTGGAATGTTAAGTGTTAAAATGTTAAGTGTTAAGTGTTATGGAGACCGGTGTCGGATGTCGGATGACCGATGACCGATGACGGGTGTTGGATCAAAGCACCGTCACTGCGAGGTGAGGTACGAGCCGCGGCAGTCTCAACCTTTGAAGTGCCAAATACAATGAGATTGCCACGTCGGCTTTCAGCCTTCTCGCAATGACGCATTATTCAAATGCTTTTCCTCTTAGGCGGACTGCGGCTTCGCTGCATGACCGTTTTCATCAAAGCCTGCTCGGCTTCCAATCGGATAAAGAGCTCCTTCAGCTTGGCCAACTCATCCCTCAGCTGCCGGGTATCCTCGATCAGCAGCTTTAGAAAGTAAGCGATCACCGAAAGCAGCATCATCGTCACCACCCCGGCCAGACTTAAGAGTAGCTCTGCTCCAGACATGATTCCAATAGATAAGGAATTCCTTCCGATACAATCTGTAACTCTACCACTTCCCCCCGCTCCCATTCAAGCTCTAGCCTTTCCATCAATTGCAGGAAGGCCAGTTTGGTGAACAGAGGAGTACCATCAGCTCTATAGCTGGTGACTGGATAGATGGAGTAGGATTCCAGCTTTTCATCTCCTGGGTAACTGGAGATCTTTCCTTTTTCTTCAACTCCTACCTCCCATCCTTTTGCCTCAGAATGAATAGCTTCTAGCTCATAGACTCCTTCTTCCATGCAACTTATCGGTTCGTGGAGACAAGAACCGAGGCGGTTGAGTCCTTCTATTATTGCACTTTTCGGTCTGTGAAGACACAGACCTAGGCCGTGTTCCAACTCATAAACCCCTTCTTCCAGACAGGTTTTCCCAGTATCAAAGCAGGCCTTGGGAGGCTCCCGGGTGAAGCAGAGCTGCTTCTGCCCGAGAAATAATCTCCCAAGGGTAACTGTTGCTTTGTACTTTCTGTGAAGTACCAGTCTCATTTTAGACCGTAGCTACGCCCAGAATTTTGGCAGCATTATGAGCCCCATTATTCAGGGAGTACTCAACGCTGTTGACCTGCTGGATAAATTCCACACTTAGCACAAAAACAAAGTGGGTTCCGCTCAACTGGGTTTTATCCACTGTGAGGGTCTGTGGCAATGCCGGATTCAAAACTGTAATTGAGCCAGTGGAAGCACTTACCAAAGACCGTGTTCCCTGCTCAAAATCCAGCCCCACACCCGTTGCGGTGATCCGGTAGTGGGTTGCCCCTTCCGGAATGGCTATTAAATCCTGAGGAGTATAAGCCGGTAAACCAATTTCGAAGGCTGCTGCTGTATCGCTCTGACTGATATCAAAGAAAAGGGTACTTCCGAGGGAGGATGCAGCGTTCATCTCCATATCCTTCATCAGATTCCAATCCCCTTCTCTCACCTTTCTATCTCCTCTCACATTCACGAGATCTGCTTTCAGCACTTTCATCATAGCTCTAGTGATTCGGAGATTCAATCGGGTATCCCCAATTTTCGAGATCACAGGACGCAGGGCATCCCTGAGTAATTTGGAGGAGTTGGCATTGTCGGTGAACTCCCGGATATTCTCGCGGGTTCTCGCATACCGAGGATCATTCATAATCCTGGATTTTTCTACCCCGCCCTTTTCCCGGGCCAGATAGCCATCTCTGGTCTTGTAAAAAGACAATCTTCCTACTGGACCTTTCAGTGTAATTATTCCTGTTTGTTTTGCCATATGTATATGGGTTTTAGGTTAAACATGCAGGAAAATTCAGGTTTATCACATTGGCTATCAATTGAATGTGCGGTCTGCACTAAATGTGCTGTATATGCTAGGTAAACTAAATAATTCTATAAATTCTGATAATGTAATTTCCTTCCCTTCTGGCCATTGCTGTCTCCATTAATTGATGGCGTGGTTGGGTAAACAGTTCATCTTCAGCCTCTGGATGACAGAATACGACCGAAGGAAGAGCTTGATTAGAAATTTAAAATGGGAGGAGTTGCAGTGATGATGCCTTTGGCAGGTAGGTTATTTGTAGCCACTTTTCCAATATCGTTCATGCCCACGGCCTTTTTAATAGCCTAGGGTTTCAACCCTAGGTTTTAAAGAGATATTTGTTCACCAGCGCTGGCCCGTAGTCGTCTTTCGGAGGCGGAAGCGTATTGCCAGCAAGATGGAAACGGAAGTTTCGGGTGGCGGTTAGCAGTTGGCATAAATCCAGATTGGAAATCCCACGGGTTGCAGTCCGACGTTGCAAATGTGGTATAG
>NZ_FPBF01000005.1:0-68986 GCF_900116615.1 Algoriphagus locisalis | reverse complement strand
TGAATCTAGAACAGACGGACAGCTGGGTATCATTTCCAATACCTGTAAAAAGAATCAATGCCGTAGGCATGGCAGATTAATAGCCTAGGGTTTCATGTGTTTATAATTTGATTTTCAAAGGCCACCCCGATTAGTCGGGACAGGCTATGGAATCTCGCATGCATTATAATCATCCCTGTGTGTGAGGCTTGGAATCTAAGCTGTTCGTGCGGACACAAATGGCGGCGAAGCAGAAAAGCCCATTTTAAGGAAATAAAAATCTGAAAAAGATCGTGCTAGCGAAATTCAGCAGCATCTATATATCGTAATAATCAATCAGGAAATAGACTGGATCAGCCTCATATAAAATGCCCCCCGTAGAAATAAAATAATACTTTTCATTTGCTGCAAAACCAGTATTAAACCTCATTCCGGAAATATTATTCCGGGGAAAATTATCTACTGTAAAACTTTTTCCAGATACAAGATCCAAACCAGTCACATACCGCTCAGAATAGTTCATGAATTTCCCGTTAATAAACTGAAATCCCTCAAAGTCGCCCATTGCGCCTAAATCCTCAAACTGAAAATCTTCCCAGGTTTCATGTTGCGCATTGAAGCTCATTACCTTCATCCCTGCTCTGCCGTCATCCCAAGGCTCGGCAAAGCCACCACCGATCATGAGTATGCCATTGTATACAAATGAGTGCCAGGGACCGGAATACTCGTTATTTTTAAAAACCCGGTTTAAATTAATCCAAGATTTGGTCTTTGTATTGTATTTAAAAGACTCCTCTACAAAATCAGCCTCTCTAACTCCTTTTACTCCAATCCCCCCTTCTATATAGACAAAGTCACCATGGGAATATACAAAAGCAGGTCTAACGGCTCTAGAGGGAACATCTGGCAAGATCACATAGGAATTAGTCACTGGATTATATTCCACAAAACGGGTCAAACTGCCATCAGCGCTTAAGTAGCCAACATAAATCAGCTTATTTTCTGCGAACTGGGCAAAGGTCGTGCTGTACCCCACAAAAGAGGCAGGAAGTGTTTTTACCTGCTGGAATGTTCGAGACTCAATATCAATTTTCACGATTTTATCTTCTGAAAAGACAAAGCCATTCTTGCCTATACCCACCGCTTTACTCGTTTTGGAGGTCAAGAAACCCATAGTGGTAGGTATTCTGGAATGGCCTAATACCGCATCCTGTAGGTGAACCTGAACATAATTATCGCCCAATTCACCTAAATTGTTTAAATACAGTTTAGACACCCTAGGGCTGATTTCAAATTCTTTACTATAGTTTAAGTCAATTTCACCGTTACTCGCAAAAACATAAAGATCCTCAGATTCCACATTAAACTGAGCATGGTCTGTAATTAGCAGGTTGGTGGCGTTTAGGTTCACACCCTTGATGAGGAAGTTTTGATTGCCATACCCAACATACTCTTGGTTTGGCAACAAGTAGCTGGGATTCAATTGGGCAAATTGTTCCAGCATATAATTCCCGCCCCTGATAGGCAAAACTATAGAAGGTGTGTCGGAGCTTAAATTAAAATTGATCCTAATGGAAATCGAAGAGTCTGTTTGAGTTACATTTCCATATCCTAAAGATTTCCCATCCACTTCCGGGACTATATCATCTATCCCAAAGTATTGACCTCTTATGTTAATCCATTCTCCGAAGTCAACCTTCTGAATTGCCCCTTGTTCAAACACGGGCTCCCTAAAATTCACTTTTTGCTGAACCACAGTGGCTTTCGTATCCGCAAAAACATGAAAGTCAAACACATAATCATCATCAACCTTATTGCTAAGCTTCATATAAGGTATTAGTATAGAGAAGTAGTCTTTTTCTACTTCGACCACCTCTGCCTCTACTTTGTTAATTGATGCGAGATATTTATCGATCAGCGGAAAAACATTCTTGCCAAAAAACCGAACCGTATCTCCAAAGTACAACGGATCAGGCATCTCGATATGATCCAAAGCAAAAGCAGCCAAGCCTTTTCCTACAAATGGAGTGGGTTCGGACTGATAAGTCTCACTGCCTGCTTTGACATAAGCAGACACATAGTATTCTTTTCCCCTTTCCATATAATGAATCGGACTTAGCGAAAACTGCTCTGAAGGTTTTCCAAAACGCTGTACCACAAAATCCTCACTGAGATTCAGCTGTGAACCCTCCCCATAAATAAATCCATACTCAGAAATGGCCAGCTTCGCAAAATTTGAAGCTAAGGCTGTAAACAACAGTTCCTGATTTTCCAATTCTTCTATTTCCAGCATAGCCAAATGAGGAGGATCCTGCAACTGGTCCTCACCTTCTGTGCAGGATAAGAGCATAGCAAGGCACAGCGGTAAAATCAGTAGATATCTTCTCACGTTTTTTTAGTTATAATTTTCAGGAAAAATCTCGCAGGGTTTAGAATAATACCTCCGAGCGCTGTCTTCGACATGCCTGCCTGTCTTCCGGAATACAGGCAGGCATGTCATCTAGTTAGAATATTCTATGTATTTCAAAATATTCGCCTGCCGGTTCCACCACATCAAAATTATTGTAAAGCTCCGATTCAAGTATATCAGAATAAGTAAATGGAGACTGAAACGTAGAAATGGATAACTTGTCAGAAGTAAGAAGCCGAGAAAGGTCAGGCTCGTTGGATAGGACAGATTCAGGAAATTCGGTCAGTTTAAAAGCGGGGTTATCTCCTATTATATTCCAGTACATAGATAAAGATCTTCCCGGCTCTACAATATCTTCGAAGGTGCTAATCTTATAATACGATAGACCATCCAGCGCACCCAGGTTAATTTGTGAGGGTATAGAATTTCCCTTTTCCGCAATGATAGGGTAGGGAATTTTAAGTGACTTCGGTGCCTTTCCTATCGACTTATATCTGAGAGTAACGTCCTTAAATTCATTTAAATCCGCACTTATGTGTAAAATATAATCATCAAACTCCTTTGTAAATCCGACTTGATTATTGACATAATCACTAAAGTGCGGATGGTAGTTTGTTGCTACAGAATACCCCTTTATGAATTTTCCTTCAACCAGGTTGGCTGTGCTCAAATTATATTGCATAGAATAAAATTTTGAAGTGGGCAGATCCATATACTCCACCAAATCAGAAAGTTCGTTCTCATCTATCTCAAAATCAATATAATTGCTCTTATCAGCTTGTCTTAAGGCATATTTCCATTTCCCATCTGGGTAATGAAACGAAATCATACTCATACTATCCAGAAGCATTTGCGGTCCCTTTATATACTGTTGATAAGGAGTCAAATAGTTGAAGAAATTAAAACTTTCATAAAAACCATTGTTCAGACTAATCATCCCTGATTTCAGGGGCACCTCCGAACTTCCCTTCATATAAATGGTCTTTGATCTGTCAAAAATCTGATAATCAGTAGGGGGAAATCTTATATAGATTGATTTTGATGGATCGATTCCCGAATAGGTTTCAATTTTATGGATTGTACCCTTGTGAAATTTGTTATAGTAAGAAAGATGATATTTTTTCCGCTGATCCAGATTGAAATAAACTACATCTCCCTTTTCTACTTCCTCTGAGTAGAGTAGATCACCATTTAAATCATTAATAAACACCACCAGTACATCACCAGGATTGATGACATAGTTATTCATAATAGAGACTCGCAGCTCTATATCCTTAGGCTCCTCCTCCATACATGATGTGGCAATAAGGCTACTAGTAAAGAGGAAAAACAACTTCAATTTCTTTAGCATAGGATTTTTATTCAATTAAGTCAGCGGCAAATCACTCCCGTATCAATATACACGTCTGTACCTGTCTTCCTCAAATCGCAAATCTCCTGAGGAATATAAGTCAGATCGTTGGATTTAAGGCTTAGATATCTAAGTGCGGTAAGCTTCGCCAACTCAATCGGAATCTCCGAGAGTTTATTATTGTCCAGCCTTAAAGATTGCAAAGATTTCAGATTCCCAAGTTCTGGAGGTATACTGGAAATCTGATTGGACTTCATCCGCAGAGTCAATAAAGTAGGCAAGTCACTTAATTGCACTGGTATAGTTGTGAAAAGATCGCCCTCCAGATCCAGCAGTATAAGAGAAGTCATTCGACTCATATTCTGTGGAAGACTTGATAGCTTGTTATTTCCAACGTATAAATAAGTCAATGAGCTCAGATCGACTATAGACTCCGTAAGTGTCGCTAGCTGGTTATCATGTAGTTTCAGTAGGCTTAAATTCCCCAGTCTTCCTATCTCATCCGGCAATCCTTCTAATTGATTATATGCAACATTTAACTCAGTCAACTGGGTGAGGTTAGAAATTCCGGCAGGCAATTCTTTGAGCTCATTGTAATGTAAACGGAGGTATTTGAGTTGCTTAAACTTGTTTTCTGCGAATAGCTCTTCAGGTAATTCGGTTAGTTTATTATCGCTCAAGTCTAAACTGGAAAGGTTCTGCAGATTATTTAAACCTACCGGTATTTCTGTGATCTGGTTACCAAATAAATTCAATACAACTAAAGATTCTAAATCCCCCAATTCACTTGGAAGGGACTTCAGGTGATTACCATCAAGGAGGATAACCTCCAATTTAGAAAGTCTCCCAAATTCAGATGGAATTGATTCAATCTGGTTGAAAGCTACACTCAGGGATCTAAGTTCACTTAAA
Organism: Algoriphagus locisalis; assembly: GCF_900116615.1. Taxonomy (GTDB): domain Bacteria; phylum Bacteroidota; class Bacteroidia; order Cytophagales; family Cyclobacteriaceae; genus Algoriphagus; species Algoriphagus locisalis. Next base: position 64,334 of record NZ_FPBF01000005.1, on the reverse strand, counting down.
TCACCAAATGAAGCAGGTATGTTTTTTATGTTTTTATTGCTTAACAGCACATCAACTACCCTACAGTTTTCAAGTGTCACACCGCGCCAAGCTTCCATTGGAGCATCTATATTCCAATCCAGACTACTCTGGGGATTTGAAAGGTAAAAATCTACTAGAGCTTTTCTATCCGATGACTCATTAGCCAAAGCCACTTTGTATCTACTAACATCACCTTCGGTAGAGGTAACTGTATATATAGCTCCATTTAAAAAGTCTTGCTCTTTTCCTGATGCAGGTGAAACTTTAGCACCAGCAGAAACTTCAATAGTCGGGACGAATTTAGTCCCAACAGTACCACATGGAGGAGAAATATAAATGTATTGAGAGTCATGATTCACCACCCCATTCACATCCGTACTCAAATTGTTATTCTTAGCTTTTCCAAAGTCAAATTTGAGAATTCTACTTTTCAAAAATTCAATATTATTTACCTTAACAGTGTAAGCCCTACTAACCCCCTCAGCAATCACAGTAAATATTACTTGCTTAGAAAAATCAAATGCTTGATTTACATCTGGGGATATTGTGGCTCCGTCAGAAACTGAAACAGATGGAAAAAGGTGAGATTTATCAACATTCATTGGCAAATCCAAAATGATTGTATTAGCTGTTCTGTCAATTTTACCAATGATATCAAGCTCTATCCCTTCATTGTCAACAGCCAAAAAATCAAACGAAATGATTTCGTTATCGCTTAGCCTAGGATTTTCATTCTCTATTCCGCAGGTAAACGCACATAAAATAATCAGAAAAACAAGTAATCCCTTATTAATCAATTCCTTATTTTGAGGAAACATAAAAACATATAAAGTAATTGATTTTAATATGAAATAATTCGTTTGAAACAACGAAATAATTCTTTCTCATCCAATACCCTCGTGAAAAATAAAGTTATTTTTTTGCAATTTATAAGCTAAAAATCTGAAAGAATTCTCACACCCTGCCCAGACATACAGAATCCGAAAACTGCCTTCTTCCGTAGGACTCAGAGAAGAAGGAGACATACACATAAAATCTCCCCCGTAGGTCGGATGACCAAGGGAACTGGATCTGCTGGGAACCCGACTTCCGGTAGTTTCCTTGGGTAATAGCCCATTTACGTCCATTTTCAGGATCATAGGCCACCACGAAGAGGCGGTCGGCTTCCTTGCCATGCCCCATAAAAGCATTGGGATACCAGGTGATTTCGAGAACATTATCCCCTACCCACTGCGCCTCGGCACCGTCAATTCCCAATACATCCCCTTCTGAAACCTTGACTTTCTCCGGGTAAAGTACAGGAATTCCATTTTCATTGAGTATGCCTGTCTTCAAGAGCACAGAAAGTGCTCTGCCGAAGCCCTGACTTTGGCCTGCATTTCTTTTGGCAAATCCCAGCTCCAACTCTGTTCTTATAGGAACGAGGAATTGTTGCCCTCTCTTAAATGCCGCCCGGTGATAGAGCTGTTTGGCAGTCGGGGGTTTGCTGCTTTTAGCGGGAAGACTCTTGATAATGGTCTTTCCATTCCGCTCATAAATCACTGTATTTCCCAGCTTGCCTGAGATCTTGCCCAGGATACTCGTATTGATGATTGCCATAGCTAATAAAGGTTTGATTGAATTTCTATAGATAGTTTACATTTAGTCGTTTTTATAAAAAAATATGATGATCCGCAATGATGCCAGTAATCTTATATTCTTTGCTTATCAGGCTGGAAGACCCCTGCCCGATGGCAGGCGGGGATGACGGGTGACTCCCGCAGTGGCGGGACGGGCTGAAGTACCAGCAACGCTAGTGTTAACCATACTTTAAGTCGCTTTTTACCTTTTACTGGCGCAATTGCGGATATACATATTATTTAATCTGATTATCCGCAATGATGCCAGTAGCCATATTTTCCTTGGTTTATTGGCTTGAAGACCGATGACGGATGACCGAAGTAGCCTCAATGCTAGGGTTGAACAAATCCTATAATGCTTTAGTCTCTATACTGGCAGAAAAGCGGATATACATATTATTTAATAAATCGCCCAGAGCAATATGATGGAAGCTCCAAATAAAATACCTCTTCGACTCTGACTTCTGTCTTCCGTCTCCCCTCTTCTGTCTCCTGTCTCCTGTCTTCTGTCTCCTGTCTCCCATCTCCCATCTCCCGTCTCCCCTCTTCCATTACTTTATAGTTTTCGGAGGATAGCATTTCCTTCCAGTTGTTCCTCTTTAGGTTTACTATGGATCGGGTTTTCTTTTACATGGCTCTGAGGAAAAGTTATCCCAGAGTCGATGAAATGTCGATGCAAAGTCGAAGGAAAACACCCTTTGGCTGTTAATTTCTATCCAGCATAACTAAAGGACACCAGGCGATACGCTGGAAGACCTTCTGCTGAGGTGGTACTGCACCTAGCCATGATTTCAGTAGATATAGCTCTCTACCTGAGCAAGGGGTATCCCTGAGAATTCGGCAAACTCATGGAGCGTGACGAATTGGTAAGGCTCTTTTCCATTCCTAACCTTGATTTTTACAAGTATAGAATGCCCATAACGTTCACTTCTTCCTGTGATAACCTGCACATCTTTGGGGTATATTACACAGCGTTTTTTGCTCATGATTCACCTCCATTTCTGATTAAAATTTACTTATTCCATTTACTGATATCCCGTACCTTGCTGTATCCTGATCTGACCAATACATACAGCCACCTAAGAGCAGAAGTAATTCATTCACCCAAGCTTCAGAATAGCCTTCTTTTTCCTTTATCAATTCCAGGAGTTTGAACAACTGATCGAATAAGCCTTCAAGCTGTTTCCTGGCATAGCTATAGCTTATGGAATCACTACAGCCTGTCTGCAATTGCAAAAGCAATAACTCATTATGAAAATCCTGATCTTTTCTTTCCTTTTCAACGGATCTGAGATCATTGGATAGGCAGATAATCCGGCCTACTTTCTGCTCAATCCAACTGACAGGACAATCCAGGTTTGTCCAGCCCATCTTTAGTAGATGAAGTGCGAGATAAACTCCCGAACTGAAAAGCCTCATTTCTTTGTATTCCGCCAGTGCAGGAGCATGGCCTGCTATCCTGTTCTGAACTTCCCATTGCTGGGCTTCGAGATAATCACTCCAGCTGGCGTAGAATCCCGCCTTCCAATGTTCGCTTCCTAAACGGGAAATGGACAGCATCAGCAGCCCTAACTGATCAATAAGAGCCTTAACGATACCTGAGGTCCTCAATGCTGATGTAGTGGTAGTATTCGCCAAGGCCTCCAGCAAGAGCATAGATTCATCGGTTCCTACTTCATCCAATAAATCATCCAGGATAAACAAACAGCAGAAAAACCTGGTGATCAAATCTAATTTGCCTGCGTCCATTTCCGGGAAGAGATAGCCTGCAAACCATATGATTTTCTGGTCCTGCATCCGCTCTAACCTGGGTTCACTGGAAACTAATCCTGATTCCCACATCCAGCTACAGATTTCCGGTTCCAAAAAAGGGGTGGCAGTATTGATTGACACAGGAAGTAGGTACTGATTCATATGTTTATAATTGTTTTTCAATGGTCATATGGAATCTCGCAGCGTTTATAACCATGCTAGTGTGTGTCGTTATCGACATGCTCGATTTCATAAGTCTGTTTCCTTATATTCTTTTTGAACTGCGCGTACCGTCCTGTCCGTACATCCAAAATAGGTGGCTATTTTATTCTGGGATAAGACCCGGTCAATACCTGGAAAATCCTGAAGGAATTTCCTATAGCCTTTGTGAATACCCTTCCCTTTTATCGAGGAGCGCCTAGAGACTCTTTCGAGTAATCGATGGTTTATAGCCAAACCCAGCTTGATAAATTCCGGGAAGTGCTTCACTAAGTCCAGCTCGGATTCCTTGCTTACTTCAAAATAGACCACATCTGAAAGACAGATCAGGTAGGATTTGGTCTTTTTCTCTTTAGCGTAGGACTTGAAGTCAAAGGCTACATCCGTGCTTCCAAAGATTTCCTTGAGCACTTCTCCATCCTCCATTTGCTTCATCAGCCCCATATATCCCTTGCATATATAGCGACTGCATTTCTCTAAAGTATTTGGAGCCTTAAGTATGGTCCCCTTCTTCCTCTTCCGGAAATACATGTACAATTTCAACTTCTGATAATCGAGTGAAAGTCCCGGGACCAGTTGATCATAGTCCTCCTTCATTTGAGCTAAGTGTGTCTCCATAACCGTGAATTAAAAATTTATATAAAAAGAAAATAAGAAGTCTGAATGCTGTAGAACCTCCAAAAGCTTAGTAAACAATCACTAACTGTGTGTTAAGTTTATGTTAAGTAAATTAAAAATCCAATAGGTAATTTTTAGTATTAAGTAAAAACCTCCAATAAAATCGGAAATATTTCCTGTTTTCGCATGAATATTTCAGGTAGGCGGAAAATTCTCCTGCATTTTTTTGATTTATGTCAATTAATTTTCTCCTGAAGTTAAAATTCAGAAGCTCTCACTACGCTTTCGGAACAGACTCCCCGCAATACTGCGGGGCAGGCATTGAGGAGAGTGGGGTAGCAAGTGTTAACTATGATGACAACAGCATTGGAAGAACCTTAATAGGAAAAAATGAAAAGCCCAGCAGTATCCCTTACCTCAGTCCTAGTCGAAGGACCCGCCTGGCTTCTGGCCGCTCTCTTTACTTATACAGCTGTAAGTAAGGTGTATGACTGGAGGGAGACAAAATTTGCTCTTTATAACCAATGGTTTCCAGAATGGCTGACCGAGGCTCTCTTGTATGGCTTGCCTATAGTGGAGGTGCTAGTTGCGATTTCCTTACTGATTCCTGCTTTGCGAAAGTTTGGCTTTATGGCAAGCAGCTTACTCATGCTATCATTTACAGGATATGTCTCCTGGGTATGGTTTGGATTTACAGGACGCACACCATGTTCTTGCGGTGGAGTATTGGGTAGTCTGGGCTGGGGAGAACATCTGGTGTTTAATCTGGTGTTTTTGACAGTGGCTGTAATTGGTTATTGGAGTAATGAAAGAGTTAAGACAGAAATGAAAAATTTGAAAAACTTGTCCGCCGTGGCGGATTGAAAAATTGGAAAATTAGGAGAACCCCAACGGGGTGACTTGTAATAGCCTAGGGTGGAGACCTGAGGAACGAAGGGCGTAACCCTAGGTCAAAAAAGACCAGAAGGCCATTGCCTCCTGCGCAGGATTATCATATGGAAACGGGGGCTAATGCAGGAGGATGGAAATGAAAATAATTGAATAGTGGTCTCAGGAGCGTCAAAACATGTCAAAAGATCAATTGTCGGATTGAAAATCCTACGGTTTGAGATCGGGATTACAAATTCCGATCAGCCGAAATTGGAAGATTAGTGGAGTTGTTGGATGTGGGGTGACAGAAGACGGGAGACGGGAGACGGAAGAAAAGTCCAGTGTCCGATGACCGATGCCTTGTGAAGAGAGTATAGAAAAGGGTCTTATTTGTGTGAAGTATCAGCAATTTCTCGATTGTGTGAATGGATAAGGGCAAGTTTATTTCTCTGATACTTTTGAAGAGCAAAAGTATCCAAAACTCTTTGCCCGAGCCTATACTTCAAATCGGAGAAAGGATCATAATGGGAAAACGATTGTGGACCGATTTGATTTTTGAGACTTGTCTTTACCTAAAAATTGGCGGATCTCGCTCAATCCTTCGCGAGCTAGCCAATTTTCTTAACGGTTAAGACTTCATCTCAAAAACCGTATATGCTCCATGGCGCGGCCTAGTCAAGAACTTGGGTGGTTACAATGATGCAAATGTGTGAGTAAGATAGATAAGAAGGAAGAGTTGCATCCGTGTAGCGAGGTTATGATTCCTAACAGCTGACAAGACAAGTGGCTTGCGTGAGATGAGCTAGGGGGCCTGCCTTAGGTAGGCCAGATGGGTAGCGGCGGGTTTTAACCCGGCGTAAAAAAGTCAAAAAGGCCATTTCCCTCGGACACGAGGTGCCATGAAAAAACGAAAGTTTTTCCCGAGGAGGTAACCAGAGTTAGTGAAAAATCGGATTGAAAATCCTACGGAAACAGATCGAGATTACAAATATCGATCAGCCGAAGTCTGAAGGCAGTCAGGAGACTGCATTATCCACCGCACAAGTCAGGAAGACTTGCGCGAATTGAGTAAATGGTCTGTGGAGACACAGACCATGGTGGATAAAATCAGTACAAAACCATAAAACCTTCGAGGTGTGGCAAACCTCAAAGGGTATGACTAAAACGCCAAGGCAAATCCAGCACTGCAAGTGCTATGGGAGCAGCTTTTTATTGAAGAAGAAAAAACAACACGGTTCGTGAAGCCACCAGGTGGTTGCCGGACAACAGCAGGGGGTAAAAAAAATCCGGACGCCCCTCTCGGAAGGAAGATCTGCAATGGTTCGTGGCCTATCAGATCATCCACAGCGACCGGAGTTATCACTAAACTATAATGATTACAACTTATGAAATTGAGCATGACAACCATCCTAAACGGAATAATAAATACCATCCATGCGAGATTCCATAAGGCAATTAAAAACAAATTATAATCTTATGAAACTTTCAGTTTTAAACCTCCTACGCGGAGGTGTATTTTCGCTTGCTGTGGTAGCCGCTTTTGCGTTTACCCAGCCAACTCCAGTAGTTCAATATGCTCAGGATCCAGACACGGGAATCTGGTATGATCTGACCGATCAGAACCCAGCTCCTGATACCTATTCCTGTGATCCAGAAGATGACAGCAATTGTAGGGTAAGTTCTCCTGATGAATTTGGTATGCCTATCAATTCATCAGACAGTGACAGAGAACTGAATGTCATCGATGCCAGTAAACTGACTGAGGTTTAAGCAGATTCTTTTTCCTTTTGGTAAAAGATTAAGGAGAGGCAAAGTGCCTCTCCTTTTGCATTTCTATTTGCCCTCAAACACCAATTCTCTTGCCGGGATCTTCAGCGCATAGGCTTCCTGGCTCAGATCCAGACTCCCACTAAAACTACTTACTTCCCTTTTCAATATTTTGTGAAATAAAGGTTCATTGCTTAAGCGTTTTAAATCCATCCAACGGGTGCTTCTATACAGGAGACTTTTTCTTCTTTCCATCAATATGATATCCATCGCCTCCTGCTGGGAGGAAGCTACATACGGAACATAGTAACCGGTCACCCAACGGGTTTCCAGCAACTTATTCAGATAGTCCATACCTGCCTGTAGGTCCCCTGCTCTTACCGTACATTCTGCAGCAGTCAACATCAGTTCATCTACCGCAATACCTGAAAACAGTTCAAAATTGCCATTATAGCTTCCGGTAAAATTAGGGGAACCCTCACTATTCAGCATAAAATACAAAGGCTTCCTCAAATCCATAGCATCATAGCTTTCATAAATCTCAGAATTCACCAGTAGATTGGTGGAAAAAGAGAAGGAATAGGCAGTTTGGATTCCATTGAAAATGATTTCCTCATTTAGAAAAGGGATGGGATAGGTATTTACTGTATCAATAGTATTGTAATCCATTAATTCCGAACGGATGGCCAAGGCAGCTGTGGAACTCTCCAAGGCTTTTTCATAGTCTCCCATCGCCAAATTCACTCTACTCAATAATGCATAAGCCGCTACTCTGGAAGGCCTGGTCACATACTTGGCTGTTTCCGGCAAAAGAGAAATTGCCTGTTCAAGATCAGATACAATTTCTGCATACATCTGTGAAACTGTAGCCATTGGCACATCTACATCCAACTGGGATTCAGATCTTAAGGGCACTATTTCTTCTTCGGACTCTTTTGCCATTCTATAGTCCGGCATAAACAGCTGGGCTAGCGTAAAGTATCCGTAAGCCCGATAAAATAAGGCCTGCCCCATGAGTTCATTGGTTTGGGGAGAGGAATCCTCAAATCCTTTTACTTGCTCCATCACATAATGGGATACAAAGATTTTCTCGTAACTATTCCTATACTCTAATGTGACCCCATCCGGGTTGTCAATTTCCCCTTTCCAGAACACGGCATTGCGTTGCCAATCATCCAACTCTGCGGCACCCGCATCCCCCAATTCAAAATCGTCAGATTGAAGAAAAAGTGTAAACGCATCTGAATTCATCAATCCATCACCATCCAGGAGGGCTTGTATATCTTCCGGTGTTGTCGGTACCACCAGACTTTTGCTTGGCTTTTCATCCAGAAAATCATTGCAGCTGATGAGGCATAAAATGAATCCGGATAGGTATATTATTCTTAGGTAATTATTCATATGATTATATTTTGTCTTTTAAAGGCCATATGGAATCTCGCCTGGGAGATAATCATCCCTCTGTGTGTCACTTCCGACATGCTCGATTTCACGTGTCTATAGTTTAAGTTTATAAATTTTACACTAACAGAATTTGAGAAAATCATCAAAGGGTTTAAGAATCTTATCCTTCTAAATAGCTAGCTATATGCTAGATTTTATTTGTTCTTTTGGCTTAGCCCAAAAACCAAAAGGCCAAGACGCCAGCAAAGCTTCAACCCGCAGGCCCACCGCCTGGCTTCCTCCTTCGGCGGACAAGACTGCTGCTGCGTCTCCCCAGCGCGCCCTAATAACAAACCAATCTGCTAATGAGGAGTATGCTGTGATAAAATCATCCCCTGTGTTTAGTATGCCCGTCATGGATATTTCGTGCGATAATAATTGATTTTTAAAGTACATATGGCTACCGGTCAGTAGGCACGATTTTAGGCTATTTATGCATTAGGTTAAAAGTTCCAGTTAAGCCCAAATGCTATGGAACGCTGTGGCCGGGAAGTTCTAAAGTCCGGATCCAGCTCATCTTTTGTTGCCTTCCAGATGATCCCCAGATTGTTGGCATAGGTATAGACCGACAGGTTTCGAATAAGTGAACCTGAAAGTCTCCCCTCCCTAAATGAATAAGCCAGTCGGACATCCTGTAGCCGGATATGATCGCCTTTGGCAATTAGTGCCTCGGAACACAGATAAAAACTGTCCCTGAAGGTATTGGCGACTTCTGGCATTGACGGCACCTGTGTAAGTAGCTCATCACCTGCAGTCTGCCAACGCTTATCATAATCCCCATGCTCAAAACTTCCAGAATAAATATTTCTATAGCTCACTGAGGCTCTACGGTAATAATACCCAAGTCTGAAACTGATATTGGCAGACAGTTCCAAACCTTTCCAGCTGAAGGTATTCCGGATGGAGCCGAAATGCACCGGCCTGCCAGGTCCCGCATAGACCAGATTATCCAACGTGGCGGCATTCAGAATCCCCCTGTAATCCTCACTTGGAACTCCATCTAAATACCCCATAGGGTTGCCGTTTTCAGGATTCAGCCCAGCCCAATCATAGCCATACACCCCAAAGAGCGGTCTGCCTTCATAAGGGTTGATCGCACCGGTATTTAGAAAATTGGAAGGAGACAAGGTATAATTGTACCGGGTGACCTTTTCGTTTACATAGCTCCAGAAAAAATCTGATTTCCACTGGAATCCCTTGTCTATATTCAAGGTGCTGAAGTTAAAGTCGAACCCAAACGTAGCTGTATTGGCAAAATTCCCCCTAAACTTAGAAAATCCCGATGAGGCAGGAACTTCTATGTCCCCGATCAGATCTTCACCTTTTTTCTGATAAAATTCCAGCGTACCCGAGATTCTTGAATTTTTGGAAGAGAAATCCAAGCCCAAATTGGCTATCCTTATTTTCTCCCAACCCAGATTGGGATTAGGAGGACTGGTAATGGCCGCTATGGGAAGGTTGGGGATCGTGGAAGAAGAGGAAATAAAATACCTGGCCGTGGTGTAAGCAGAGGTACGCTTGTCCACATTTCCATTGTACCCATAAGTAGCCCTTAACCTGAGATAAGGCAGCTCCTTCATTTTGTACCATTTCTCTTCCGATAGAGTATATCCCCCTCCTACTGACCAAAGCGGCACTCCCCGCTGATTGGCATTGACCCCAAAGAGATTGGACTGGTCTTTACGGGCACTGGCAGAGAAATTAAAACGGGTGCCAATCTGGTAGGAAGCATTGGCAAAGTACGATACGAAGCGGTCAGTGGATCCCGTATGCGACTGGTTGGCAGGAAGGGATCCTAGGATATTATTAAACAGCTTCCTGTATCTTGTATTGGGATCTACCGCTACACTCAGCCCCAACTCATCATCATAACCAAAATAGCGCATTGCATCATTATAGGCTATCAGATTTTTGAATTCAAATCCACCTATAGCATTGATCCTGTTGCCGCTAGCAAATAACTTTTCATAGCTCAGCATGGAGCGGAAGGAATGACTTTCTCCCCTGCCAGTCCCATGGTCCAAAATACCCCCCAATGGCATATGCCGGGTAAGGATTCCATCCGCATCATACTCCGAAAACTGGTTGATCAAATCACGTACATAAAAGGCCTCTTGTGGGATATGGTCTCTGGTTTCGGTCAGGTTAGTCCAGTACTGATACCGGATCTCTGCCTTAAGATCGGGTAGAATCCTGTATCCGAGATTTGCATTCAATCTCAGGTCAGAACTTAGACTTTTATTATCCAAGAGGCCTATCTCCTCTAAAGGAACATAGCGCCAGTTCAGCAAATCCGGATGTTCGGCTTCCACACTGTTCAAATAGCGGTCTGAATAGGCTTCACTGATTGCTATGGGATTCCCCTCATCGTCGGTAAGCCTATCATAGGCAACTCCTCTCGCCAGGGTGGTCCTGTTGATATCCTTTCCCTGTACCCAATAAATGCCTGCTCCTATATCCAACTTGTTATCCAGTAGCTTCCAGGCATTGTTCTGAGACAAAGTCAATCGGCTATTTTCATTTCCTACGATCTGGCTGCTATTGCGGTCATAACCCAAGGAAAGGTTATACTGATGGACTGTACCTGCACCTGATAGATTCAGTGCATACTGCTGATTCACTGCCGGTCTATAATAATACTGGTCCAGCTCATTTCTGAAGTCACGTCTTTTAAACCCTTCCAGCAGCGCATCTGCCTCAGCCTGGGTGATATCCCCATTTTGTGCTTGCAGCAGTACTTCTACCGCGGGTGGTACACTGCTTTTGTTTCGGGAGTTGATACTGGAATTATACAGGCCCCTGTCAAATAAAGTCCGGTGTAAATCGACCAGCGAGGAGATGGACATTTTAGGATTGTAAAACAGATCCGGCTTTTCTACGACGGTGGTATTGGCATTAAATGATACCCTGAAACTCTGACCCTGCTTTGCCCTCTTGGTGGTAATGACGATCACGCCGTTACCTGCTCTTGCTCCCCAGATGGAAGCTGCGGATGCATCTTTCAGTACCGTGATACTTTCCACATCGTTTGGGTTGATGTTTTCTATGGGTCCATCATAAGGGAAATTGTCCACCACGATCAGGGGTTCAGCATTGGCCTGTATGGTAGATCTACCCCGGATACTGATACTCTCTGTTCCTTCCCGATTGAATATCAGACCGGGTGTCACATCCTCCAGGCGCTCTAGGATGCCTGTGCTGACACGTCGGTTGACCAGCTCCTTATCCAGTCCTACAAAGGAGCCGTTAGCCCGTTCCCTGGGGATTTCCTGATAACCTGTGGCCAGAACTTCTACCTGATCCAGTGCAAAATCTGAAAGCGTCATCTGCACATTTAACATGGATTGCCCAGAAGTCAGCTCCTGCTCCAGGGTGGAATATCCCAAATAGGAAAACACCAGAACGACAGACTCTCCCGGAGCATTCAGGCTATAGGTACCCTCCTCATCGGTCACGGTACCATTCGTAGTTCCTTTTACCAATACAGTCACGCCCGGCAGGGCGCTTTTGTCCTGACTATCAGTCACCGTTCCGGTGACGGTCCGCTGGGTTTGTGCCAGTAGCGGCATCCCAGCCAAAAGGATATAGATCAATAGTAGGTAGTAATTTTTCATTTTGATAGAGGTTGAGGTGAAGGAATAGATTCAAGTGATTCTTCCAGGATACTGATCAGGGATGCTGCATCTCTAGGTAAGTCCTGAAATGCCAACAACTGTCCTTCGGTACCCAACAGCACTTTTCGGGGATAGCTATGGATGCCCATATCCCGCATCATGGCATGCTCCACTCCTGCATATACCGGCAGGGAAAGGGCTGAGGTAAATTCCCCTGTGCCAAGGGTGTTCAGCCATATTGTCTTTCTGGGATCAGCAGATACAGATAAGAACACTATGCGCTTATCGTTTTTGAAATGCTCTTCTGCAGGATGGACCACATTTTCAAACTCCGCCTGACTGTACACGCAGCCCGAAAGCCAGAAATTCACCAGAACCAATTTGCCTTCAAACTGCTGTAGGTTCACCCGGTCTCCAGCTTCATCGGCAAAGGAGTATCCGCTCAGATCTGCCCCTGCCACCAGATGATCCTGCATGTCCCGGATCATATCCAAAATCCAGGGGGTCTGAACTGTCTGACCTGCATGGGCAAATGCCTCTGGACTGATGGCCCTGTGTTCTATGTTACTGGCCAGGTATTTTCCATACAGCCTATCCCGGATGGGCTGCTCCATCTGATCGTATTGGAAGAAAAGGGTGGTGCCTTCCCTGAGTGCCGTGAGGTAGCGCTCCAGCAGCAGGATTTCTATGAGTTCGGGTGCCTGGGCATTCCAGCCGAACCGTTCTTTTGCTTCGAGTAAGAATTCTCTTTGCTCCTGTGTAAGCTCAAAAACCTGCTTCCCTAGGTCAGCATATGCTCTGGCAGAACGGAAAAAGGGCAGTAACTGGGCGGCAATAATCCGGGAGGAAATTAGGGAAGCAAACTGCTCTCCCAGAAACGGGGTCTGGGATTCCAACAGGCTCCATGCAGGATGGCTGAAGGGATCGGTAAGAGCCAGACTTTCCACTTGATACAGGCTATCTGCTCTGTTTGTGATAAAGCGTAGGCTTTTTCTCAATCCGGAAGCCTCTTCCTGGGCTTTTTGATACATCTCTGGGTAGCGGGAGATCATTTTCTCCTTTCCACTGGGGGAGCTAACCATCACCGGATCCTGATCCTGTCTGCTTGCCTCCAAACTTTGGCGGATCAGATGCTGTGCCTGATACTTGGGACCTGAAGGTCCGGTAAACAGCACCTGACCTGCCCGTAGATCAATCAGTAGTTTGATGCTGTCTCCTGCAGCGATGAGGTAATTTTTTAGGACAGGAAACTTGTCCAATCTGAGGGAAAATAAAGATACAGCATCTGTAACAGGCAGGTTAAACTCAAAGACTTGCTTGCCATAAGATCCTTCAAATAGATTGCCCCGCATAAGTTCAGATTGCTGCTGTAAAGGCGCAGGGTTTTGCTGGTCATCATCCAGAAAATGGGTCCAGGAAGCCAGGTAAACTGTATCTGATAGCTGCTTTCCTACCACTTCCCCATAGATATAAGCCTCCCCCACTGAGGCAGAAGAGCTTTCGCCCTCCTGCCCTGGATTTCCGAGGCTATAAACCAAATTCTGCCCCGGAGGTGAATCAGCAACTTGTGCTGTGGAAGTGCTTGTGGGTACGCATAGGTATCCCAGTAAGCAGATGAGTATTATTTTTTTCATGCTTTTGATGTTTGTATTGCTGGATGCCCGATGTCGGGTGTCCGATGTCAGGTGGTGTGTTCACAGTCGACAGACGACGGTCCACGGCCGTGAATAGAACAAAGAGAGACGAAGCAATCTGAGTCTCAGTCGAAGTGATCAGTCGTCAATGTTACCGTCATTGCGATCCCGAGAATCGGGAGAAGCAATCTAAGTCGCACTTCCGGGTCATTTCGACGAGGGACAGCCTGTCCCGATTCATCGGGAAGGAGAAATCTCTTCTTCAAGCAAATCCATCACTTTAATAGTAAATGTCGAATGATGAATTCTGAATAATGAAGTGAGCACTCCCCTACTTGGTACTTTGTACTTGATACTTTGTACTCCAAACAAGACATAGAAATCCCACCTTGCCCCAACCGAGCAACCACTTGTGGTGAGCCCGTCGAACCTGCAATAAATAAATACTAAGAAATGTGTCAGCTCTACCGGCTACTGTGAGCTTGCTGACGTGAGTGTGTAGTAACCGATCTGCTCAGGGATGTGCACCTCCCATTAATCGGCGATAAAAAACGAACCCTTTATATAGGATTCTTGGGCTTCAGGGGATACAGGCGATCTGAAGCGATAATGCCCTGTACCTCTGGTAATGAATAATAGGCCATAGGTAATGAGCAATGTGCCCCAAAGTAAAAAAGCACAGACAGATCTTTCTTCGAGAATACTGATCCCGGGAAGCTACTTAATCCAGAAAAAATCAAGGCCTGTTCCATGATACTTGGGTTATAACGATAGTCCCCAAGAAAAAAAGCCATTGAAGTGGACTCTCCTTCTTGCAAGAACTGAGGTACGGCCAAGCACCTGGGAACAAGCAAGCGAGTAGCCCACGCCAATGGCGTGAGCATTCCCACTCTTGTCTCGTTCCATAAAGAAAATTGGCCGTTTTCAGTTCTGAGACACTAAGTGCGAACGCTTAGAAATCATTTCGAATATCAATTCAAAGTTATCCCTTTGAATAAAATATCCGAGGTATTTCTAAAATATCCACAGCTAATATAGAGTATTTAATCAAATACTCCTAATTAGGAGTAATAATTTTTCACGGCAATTATGTGATTGCCTGAATGGAAAATCAAGAAGAGAAATTGACCCCAAAAGCAGAATTACTTAAATCGATTGGAGACAGAATGGAGTATCTGCGGAAGTTAGAAGGATATACAAACTCTGATATTTTTTCTTATGACAAAGGAATCAACAGAAGCCAATATGGAAAATATGAGAAAGGAAATTCTGATCTTCAGATATCGACGCTTATTCGTATTATTCATAGCTATAATAATATGACAATTGAAAAATTTTTTGAGGGGGTGGATATACCGGAGGAATTTACCAAAACGAACTCTAAACCTGAAAGATCGAGATAGTTCGGCGAAGGGAGTAAGTGACAACTGAAAGATGTTACCCATGGTATTCAAAGCTGAATCACTTCATGGTCGTTTAAAAATCAGTGAGCATTTGATTTGAGAACATTTAAGTTAAAGATCCCGCAGGGATCAAACAATTAAATAACCGTGGGTGCAACCTGCGTATAACCAAATATTGAGTTGAAAAGGCAACCCCAGAGGGGTTGAACATATTAATTCGAAAAATTCTACGAATTATGAAAGGGCAGATACCATCAATCATACAAGTCCGACGAGAGTATTGTTAATTTAAATAATCATCCTCTCCATATTTTCTTAGCATTTCTTCTGTAAATCCTACCTCTTTTAGTATGGAAAATAAAACCAAAGCATATAGTTTTCTAGTTTTTTGAAATAATTCAGGTATTGTAAAAAAATCAACGCCCTTGTCTTGGTGTAAATGGGTGTAATAATCTCTATTATCCACTATCCTTTTTATTTCTCCTTCTGAAAAATCAATTATATTAATGGACATCAATTCATAATAGAGCTTTTTTATTCTTTTTACAAAAGGCATTTGCTTGGAACTTTTAAACATTCTATGGAACCCGTCAACACATTGCGTAATGGCTAAAAAATCCTTAATAGTAAATTCACGACCTCTTTCATTCAATTCGATTAAAGTTTCAATTATTGGATCTATTTGTTTGTTTAATTTCATCCAACTTGATAGAATTTCACTTATTTTTTCTTCTATATCAATAAAAGATATTTTCATATATGAGCTTCGATCAATTTTATTTTTAAAGTATTTTTGTTTAAATACACAGCGTTTCCAAGGGTGTTCATATTGATTTTTTGTTAGTGTTTCTACATGAAAGTAGAAATTCGTAAAAAACACGTGATCAGAAAAGCAACATCTTAAGAATGAAATAAATCTATTTGATTTTTCAAGAAAATAACTTAGATTATTATTTTCAGAAGAACTTATTATTATACTAAAACTTGAAAACAATTCATACCCAGAATAATTAACTTCTTTATAGCTTGCAAACGATGAAAATTCAATTGAAAAATCATTTGCCGTGTCAAATCTGTAAATATCTTGATCTTTAGATTTTAAAAATTTCAACTCAAACCCATCAATGTTTTCTCCTTGATAAAACAATTTCTGATTTATAATATTTACCTTCATCCATTGAGGAAAAACATTTATATTAAAAGAAATTTTATTAAACAACTTACTTGATCTATACTCTAAGCCAAGGTTTGACAAAATAATCCTGACATTATAAGATGCAGTTGAAATATTTACTTTAAAATTAGCTTTATAATTTGTTCTATAACAGTCAATCAGGGAGATAGTATCACCATTTTCCAACAATCCTAAAATCACCTCATAATAAGGCCCATTGTCTGGTTCAAGAAATTTCTTCTTGGGCTCTTCTAAAGTTCCAATCAGCTCTAGTTTTGATTCTAGCTCAGGCTTAAAGGTTAAGATTCCTGCGATCTTTCTATCTTTAAGATTAGGGAGGTGCCATAATCCTTTAAAATTCAATTCTTGCCTCAAAATTTCTAAGTTTAAATTTGTCCCGTAATCATAAGAAAAATTCTATTTTCCCATTATTCCATCTGTCTCCCTCATCACTCTATGACTCTCCACCAATGCTTTGCTGATCTTCTGATAACGAAGAATGTCTTGGAAATCCAATGTTCATCCTATGCGGTCTTTGAGCCATTTTTTTGTGGGTTAGTAGCGCCGATGTAGAAGTTTCAGGCTGCCTCGGGGAGGAATCCCAAAATTAAATGCATACTCACTTTCTATATTAAACGACGGATTACTTAGTAAATAATCTCTTATCTTTAAATCTTAAGTCATATAATATTTGTAATTGATCTTGTAAGAATTTATGCATTTCGAAATTATTATCGTCCTCATGAAGGAAATCGGTGATTGGTAGAAAAGATGATATATTATAAAAATTCTCATTTTCTTCAAATTCCCAATTGTGTTTTTTAACTAGTTTTTCTTCAAGTAGTCTTAAAAATTCAGAGTTCTTGAACGATCTTAATGGCAGCTCAATGGAAACGCCAACATAAGGCAGCTCATGATCTTCCCACCACCAAAAGAACCCAATTTGCAATTTATATACTTTGGATAAAAATTTTAATGCAACGTAGTTCAAATATGAATTATAATAAAACTGGGAACTCCTACTTGAATTCTTGGAATACCCACCAAATTCGGTCATAAATTCCGTTTTAAATAACTCTAACAGCTCATCCATTTTTGTCATAGTCTCAGGAATTGTCTGCATTGCTAAAAGGTCTTTAATTGTAAAATTCTTCGATTTTTCCATGCCTTGTTCTATTAAAAATTTTTTTAATTCAATTGTTATTTCTGAGTTGGTATTGGTAATTATATCACAAACTGAAAACCATCTAAGCAAGCGAAATTCAACCCCTAGATCATCAAAGTCTCTATTTTCAAAAAATTTAGTCAAATAAACCAAGTATTTTGAAGGAGTCTCTTTGTGGAATTTCTTTAATATTTGAATATAATTACTTAGCTGATCTTTCCTTTCAAATGAGTTAACTTTACACTCTATTAGAATAATCGTATCCGCAAATGAAATTTCAATATCCGGTCTTCCAAAATTTTTATAACTTACTTGTGTTTTTACTTTAACATCATTAGAAACATTATAAATTCCTAAACAATTTTCAAAAAAAACTTTACGAAAAATAACATCTGATTCAAGACAGAATGCAAATAATTCTGTTAAGTAATTTTCTAAGGGAGTTATATTTTCCCTCTGACGATATGAAAACAATCTTGAAAAAACTGATTCTAATTTCATATCAATCAGCTTGTTCCATTCTTTCCTCCCCATCTATCTCCCTCATTACTTTCTCTGTCTCGAAAAGCGCCTTGATGATCTTTTGGTAATGCAGGATGTCTGTGAATTCTAGCTGTCGGCCTTTACGGTCTTTGAGCCATTTTTGGGCGGGCTGATAGCCGCCGATGTAGAAGTTCCAGGCTAGTTCGGGTACGCCGTCGAAGTATTGATCGGCGTTGATATATACTCTTCCCGTCACTGCGATCCGCCTCGGCGGAGAAGCAGTCTCTTTGTCTGGATCAGATTGCTTCGTCGTACCTCCTCGCAATGAAGGGGAATCCTCCCTACCAATGACGAAGTGTGGCTTCTCCACTTCGTTTTCGCCACTGATGGGGTACTCGGTAATGTAATCATTTAGGTTTGGGCTTTCCATCAGGTGAAGCTGTCGAAGCTCTCCGCCTAGGGCGACTAGTCTCCAGAACTCCTCCACATCGGTTGGATAAGGCACACGAGGGAAATCTATTTTCAAAAACTCCTTGTACGTCTCTCTATAGCTTGGCGAGTGCAGCACTGCATAAATATAGTCCAGTAAATCTATTGGCGCAAAGCTCTGTCTAAAGGCTGGGCTTACTTCCCCACTCTCCGCATAGCAAACTTCACCGCCTTCTTCCTTCTCGGGCACAAAACTCAAGCCCAAGCCCTTGGCGATTTCTGCCACCAATTTCATATCCAGATTGGGAGTTCGGGTAGGGTTGGAATCTAGGGAAAGTTGGGAATCGGAATCTGGATAGAGGTAGAGGGGAATAACAGTGCTTTTATCATAACCAGAAAATGATTTATGACCAGCTATTTTATTAGACACAAAAGCTCCAATATTATCTTTTGTCTGTTTAGTTACTATTAGACCAATGTTATTTTTATTAATTATATTTTTCAGCACTTCTGGCCTAGGAAATGCATAAAACCCTTTAGTATTCCCTGTATAAGCTGAAAATCTAAAATCAAATGGTCTATACAACACTTTACAATTGATGAAACTATTATTCATCAAATCGGCCTTAGCAGTTGCAACAGTCCAATCTCTGCCGTCTGGCCGTTCATTGTATTTCTTTCTAAATTCTTCAACTTCGAGAAGCTGGATATCTGAGACTACGTCAGATAATTCATGGGAAGTAAAATGAATAGTAATCGAGTCTCTCTCGCTTGTAAATCCATTTGAATAGGTTTTAAATAAATCTGCAACCGATAAACCTGTATCATATTTCTTTAATAATTCATTATTTCTTTTAACAAAAGGAAACTTAGGCAGAGTTAATTCTAATTTTTCCCACTCTATAGTATCAAGTGAATTATTGACTAAAAAATCATATTTCATTTGTCTTCTTCCAAATAGATCATATTTAAGTAATAATGCGTCTTTCTGGGAAATTTGATTTTTGATAAAAATATTAATACTCACTCCTTGCATTATATCAAACACATTTTCATCCTTTGATCCATCAGGAGCTGTTTCTTTTTTCTTAGCATTCCCATGCAAATCCAAAATATAGATTTTATCAAAAGTTTCTAAAAGCTTTTTTCTCATTTGTCTATGAATCAAGCCATCCAAAAAGCTATTATTGGTAATAAAGGCTAAAATACCTGATCCATTCTTCTCTATAAAGTGCTGTCCATAGCGAATGAATTTGATGTAGTCATCAGAAAGTGGCTGAATATTTCTTTCGTTCAGATTCTTTTTATAATCAGATACCAAGCCTTCGATCCACTCTCCCTTATTGGTACTACTCACAGAATAAGGAGGATTTCCCGCTACTATCATCACGGGCGCATCTCTCTTAATCTGATTGGCTTCGTTGGCCTCGGCGGAGAGCCAGTTGGCGAAGAGGGTGCCCGTGTCCTTGTGGTATTCTTCTAGGCTATTGGTGAGATAGATTCGGAATCGCTGACCTTTGGTGCCAGTGTAGCCGGTTTGCTTGAGCAGCAGATCCAGCTTCAGATGCGCCATGGCGTAGGAAGCCATCAGAAGTTCGAAGCCGTTGATGCGTGGCAGCAGGTGACTTTCCACATAAGAATTCCATACACCTTGCTGTCCTTTGAATTTGGAATAGATGTGATTGATCGCCTCTGCTACGAAGGTGCCCGTGCCTGTAGCCGGATCGAGAAATTGCACCCGATGCACTTCCTGCTCCACTTCCCGCATGCCTCCAGAGAAGCGCTTGTCATGGGTAGGAATGGGTACTTTGATCTTGGTTTTGGAGGTATCCGCCAGTCCCATCGGTAGGTCGAATTCATCGATCAGGATATCATCTACCGCTCGGATGATAAAATTCACCACAGGATGCGGCGTGTACCATACCCCCCGGGCTTTGCGCAGCTTAGGATCATAGGTACTCAGGAAGGTCTCGTAAAAGTGGATGATAGGATCCTCGGTCTGGGTTGCCTTACCGAAGTTGCTCAGGATGGCATTCACATCCGCGGCCCGGAAGATATCGGCCAGGGCATCCACTATCCATTTGATTCGATCGTCCAAGTCATATCCGGCGATGTATTGGAAAAGCTTTCTCAGGAAAGGATTGGACTTGGGGATCAGTTCGGCTGCCTCTTGTCTGGAAAAAGTATCTAAAGATTCATCATACAATCGAGCAGCAAACATCCCGTAGGAAATGGTCTGGGCATAGACATCCGAAAATTCCTTTGGGGTAATGTCATGAATGAGGATTTCCTTGAAAGCATTCATCTGCTCCCTGAGGGTAGAATTCTCCTGATTGATCTCATCAGAATTCAGAGAGTTCTCGATCACATTCGCCAGCATTCTAGCTTTGCCCGCCATCATCTCTGCCAGTTTCTTTGGGCTTTTGATGCTTTGGCTGATATGGGTGGTAAACTCCGTGATCAGAAGTTCGAATGCAGGAAAGTTATGCGGAAGTGGTAAGATTTTGCCTGCATCCACCACACCTATACGGATGGAAGTGACCAGTTCACCGCTTTTGTAATAATAGAAATCCAGGTAATCGGTAAAGATCAGGTTGTCCAGTGAGCCCTTGTATCTGTCGAATTGTTCTTTGTTCCCGTTCTTTTTGGCACCTGTGAGATCGGAATATCCAATATCCTTTGCCTCAATGAAGCCGACAGGGATTTCTTTTTTATTCGTCAGAATGTAATCGGGAGCACCACATGCCTGACGCTTTGGCTCGTTAGTAGCGGATATGTTAGGAACTAGCGATTCAATTAGATTTTGTAGATCACCGCGGAACGTATGTTCTGTAGCGTGGCCAAGACGGTATCGGGAATTGATGCTTTGCAGGTATTCGGAAACAGTCATGAAAAAGAGTTAATGAAAAAGAACTCCTTAAAGATATCATTTCCCCGTAAAATGAGAAGCAGATTTAAAGAAGCAGTTCAAATTTTTGAGGAATTTTTGAACGTGGAAAAATGAATGGAAGTGCAGTTCGAAGCAAAATATATGGATATAAAAAAAGGAACTTCGTGAAGTTCCTTTCTTAGATGTTTTTGATTTTCAAGCCTTAGCCCCTGAGCGAAAGCCTTCAATGTAATGCTTTAGCATTTTTGCTTGTGTCTGGGTAACTTCCGCGGGTTTGATTTGGGCAAGAAAATTTTCCAACCCCAAATCCTCTATGAGGGTACCAAAAGAAGAATTCAAAAAGGATGTAGATGGTGATGTGGCTCCTAAAAAAGACAAATGAATAACCTTACCCTGCATCAAATCACTCTTTAAAGCAAGATACAATTGATAGCCAGAGGCATTTGAGTAAGTATCAGAGACAAGATCTTTTATAAAAATTTTCATGGGATGCAAAATTAGATTTTTTGACTACCATTCCAAAACCTCAACGGTTTCAATGTCTGATAAGTTATCAACTTTGATTGAAATTTCAATTACCGTTCCGGTAAAATTTTGAATTGGATTGGGCAAAAACTGATTCCCACTTTGCGAACTTTCCATTTTTACCTCATCTGAGAATAACTTCCATGTTCCATCAATAGCCTGAATAAAAGAAGCTATAGTGTCCAACCCTTTTCCGGCGTTATGCGGTTCAGACTTAGTTGTCTGATTCAATTTTAAAGCCCAACCTACAGCATCAAATTGCGGAAGCTTCCGCATTCCATGTGATTCCAAAAATCTATTCACAATAAGTGGAATGCCATACCCAAGATCTGCGACAGCTATAACTATATTTCTTTGTTTTGCATAATACTGGCAAAAAACCAGACAATCAAATGGTGACTCGGAATGATCATAGACATTGTTGATTAATTCAGAAAGTGCTATTTGCAAGACACCTAAATCCTTTTCCGGACAAAAAGTTTGAAACAGCGCCTGAGTCTTGAGAATATATTCAGTCATATTCTCTTGATTCACCCTATGAAGAGGCATTGCTGTATAATCAGAAATTTGAAAAAGTTCATTGTTTGAAAAGTGATTTGGAGAACAAACTTCAAGAAGCCCAATAGCTTGAAGGTAATTTTTTACTGGCTGATTCTCTACATTCAAATTCACCCTACCTATAGTATTTAGTTGATAAATGATAAATTCCGTAAGAATCAATATGTCCATCGGCCTCAGAAAAGGCTGAAAAAGATGAATAGTCACATTCTCATCGGTAATGGGATTCAAAATAATATGAAAGAGCTTATGATAATCCCCTTGACGCTTAATTACAATATTCATTTATAGAATAAAGTTTGTTGAAAATTCTTTCATCTCTGATAAAATAAAAAATTGTTGAAAGCTTATTGACTTAGTTTTGGATTCACAAATATCTCATAATAAGAATTTTAATAAATAAAGAGAAAAACTAATAAATATGCAATCCAAAAAACAGATTATAAGTGACTTATCGGGATGGATGTCTTGAAGCGGTGGTCTAAGAACTTGATTTGAGGATTGAAATTATTCATTTGAAAAAACATAGGGTACACCCCCACTGGGTGTTGTATTGTCGTTATTAGGAACTTGGTGAGTTTGGCCCCGTCTGGGTGTAGTCAAATCGGTAGTCGGGACTGGGTGGGATTTGTAATTCCATCCAAGTATTCTTGACAATTTGCTTTCCTACCTCCTCCCATCCTCCTCCTTAAAGAGAGGGCGCATGGCTCTGCTATCATTTTACTATCTGATTCAGAATTGAGTGGTTTCCGGATTTAAGGCCGGATGGTTGATAAAAGTTGGCTGTTCTACCTCCTCCCATCCTCCTCCTTGAAGAGGAGGCGATTGGCAGCGGTAACTGATAGTTTTCAGTATCTAAAAGACATCTGCAATAAAAAGAATAAAATGATAACAGTACATACCCTATACAGGGTATTTTTTGGAGAAATGGGAGGAAAAGTGAAAGAAATGCAGTGTTTTCTGGTTGGTCATCAGAATTATCTTCGTCTCACCGTGCCGTTTTGCAGACAAAAATAGAAAGAGAATCCCAGAATGTATAAACGTCATTTCCTCACTCCCATTTCTGTATAGGCGTGAAATTCGCAGATTGCCATATCTTTCAGGGCCATCCTGTCACAATCTTTCCAAATACATTTATTGGCCGTTGTTCCATGATGCCGTTTTAGCAAGTCAATTCTCAATTCTATGTCGTCATAAGTAGTCCAATTTTCAGGTGACGGGAGTCGAACAAGTAATTGTTCCTGATATTTGTCCCATTCATCAAGTCGCCAATACGAGTTGTCATTCTTGCAATAATATAGTCTGTACCAATCTTTTCTGTCGATTAGCTCAAAGTCCAATTCAATCCTATTCAGAATATTTTGGTCAGCGTAGTATATATTCTCGGATAGTTCGGTCATTTCTTAACTAGTGCAGAACGATTGATGATGTGGCCGGGCTAGATTTAACAGAGCAAAACAATTTAAAGCTAGATAAAACTACAGAACTTTCAAGCACAGCTAAACCCAGCTTTACGACTGCGCCATGCCGTATCCTGTTATTAATAGTTTTAAGTTATTTCCCCTTCCTAAATTTCCTTTGCCGATTGTTTTCCTCTAGTAGAATTAAAGTTTTCTGCGTTAACTTGACTACCGTATCTATCTGAACTTCATAATAACCTCCCTGTTCATCCTGTATGGCATAGCCATTTGCAATCATATATTTTGCTGAGGGACTGTAAGGTCTTTGGTAATAAAGCTTTCGGATGATCCTAGAGTTTTCAGCATCGTAGCACCACAGCCCTTGATCTGTGTTTTCTGGCGTGAACTGGCTGGTATAAACTCCATCTGCTCCAAACGTAGTTAGTGGTCCTTTGGGTAGCTCGTAGCCTTTTACTACCTCGTGCCAGATTGTATCAACCTTAGCCCCTAATGAGTCTCTTAAATCGACAAATTCCCAAATTCCAATGAGCGTGGTCTCTTGGGTATCGCAATTTTTGGATTGGCCTCTTGCTAGATGAAGATGACCCAAACAAAGAATGAAAAATAGTATTGCCTTGAAATTCATTTTATTAGAATCTATTAATTCTATTTCTTAATTCCACCACACTCAGCATATCCATGCACCAGATGAGCCCATCTTAGCAAATTAAATTTCTTTGACTCCACAAGAAAGTAAAAATTCAAAGGTACTATCATACAAGCCTGGAGGCCTAGTCCGATCAGAACTATTTCCTTCAGGGATATAGATAATAATTCCTTGCCGAGCTCTAGTCATGAGTACTCTGTAGGCATTTCTTAGGTACGATTTCTCCACCTCATTTTTAACAGCCTTCCATTTTGATCCTTCAAAAGATTGATAGTTCCATTTACCATCCCTGAAATAGAAGTTAATATCCCAAGCCAAACACAAGTAGTCTATTTCCAAACCCTGAATATCAAATTCAGTTGCAACCAACTCTAAATAATGAGAGGAACGAACATCAGAGGCATCATTTAAAAACCAGTCCTCTGCTGTAATTTCATTTTTCACATCAATACCTACAGCCCGTAATCGCCTGCCTCCAGAACTACCAACTAATCCGATTCTTTCCGTTCCCTTAGCTTTTCTTCTGAGCCATTGTTTCGCTTTACTAAAATCTCTAGTTATGCAAATTGGAAAAACACTATTGAATTCTGCGACTATAGACTTAGCCTGACTGTAATTCCCCTTAATTAGCTCATGAACAAAAGATGATATTCTTTCTGATCGAAATGAGCGAACAGAAACTGAAAGATGAAGATGCTCTTCTGAGTTGCCTTTAGCTTTTAGCCAATCTCTTAATTCTTCATCATCTAAGTAATCGTTATCATCTACAATGAGGTTGGAATAATAAACATCCCAATTTTGGTAATGATTTTTTAACGCCATTACCCATTCCGAAAGACCTGCTTCTCCAGTATTGATCTCCTGTCCACCGCCGATTAAGCAAATTATTGTGCAATGACTAGTATGCCTATTCATCACATCAATCAAAAATTCAGGTTCGGACATGTCGAATTCCTTGCCTTTCGACTTCATAAAAGACGAGGCTTTCTTTTTAGTCCATGCCCTTTGTGCTTCATCAAAAATAACCACCTTTTCATTAGGAGCTTGATTTGAGATGATGTTGTCATCCCGAAAATGATGAATGTTTTGAATAAAGGCATTGGCTTTTATCGCTGATTGTTTCTTGGTAAGCTTTTGGCCTTTTTCCTTTGCTTGTTGAACTTCATCTCTCACTAAAGCCTCTCTCAACACATACACTAATGGCCCATTTCCTGAGAGAAATACTGCATTTTCATCTTCGTGGGCTTTTCTCCGTTCATTAGCAATATTAAGTCCAGCGAGTGTTTTGCCAGCGCCTGGCACACCCGTTAGAAAGCAAATTGATTTAGAACCATTAGACTTTGATCGTTCAATAATGCTATTTATACATTCAGTGGTTATGGATAAATTAATTGCACCCGCATCATGTCTAGAAATTTCCGAAACAGAATGCCCTCTGTAAAGTGCCTGCGATGCTTCAATAATAGTTGGAGTAGGTTTGTAAATTGAGTTTTCCCACAGAAATGAATCGATTTCTATACTATTACTAAATAAAAGTGTTTGAGCTATGATACTCCCAATATTGCTTTGATTAGCCTTTAGAGGCTCAAATAACTTGTCGTTAACTTCATATATGTTGGTAAAATTGGGAGCTCGGGTAGAAATCACTAGAGGAACCAGTTTTTCATGGTGGCTTGCTTCATGGAAATTTTTCAAGTCTAAGCAATAGTCTACAGTTTGATCTATTGCATGTTTTTGATACTCTGTATCACCGACTTTAAATTCCAATACAAAAATGAAATCCTCAATGATAAGAATATTGTCAACCCGTTTTCCCATTCTAGGAATAGAAAACTCAAAATGGATTTGCCCCCTATCAAATGGTGCCAGTTCTACTTTAAGAATTTCGATCTGTTTGATCCATGCATTTCGCTGTAAGTTGTCAGCTGCGAAATCGTGATTCCTAATTAACTGACCAAGAATCTTGTCGTTATTATCCTTTATAAATTCAGAAATGGAATTAGAGTAGTAGCTTCTTTGCATCAAAAAATTAATCAATATTTAAAAAGTCAGTTAATCGCGTATCTAATGCTCTTGCGATTTTATACATGGTCTCAATTGAAACATTCCGTTTTCCATTTTCAATGTCTGAAACATAGGTTCTATCGAGATCCGCCAATTCTGCCAACTTCTCCTGGGATACCTTTTTACTATTCCGTATAGCTCTTACTTTTTTGCCGTATTCCGCCTTGACGTCCATACTGCAATCTGAAAAAATGTAGACTATCGTACCACCGACTATAGTCGACAAACTGAGCAGAATTGGGTATATTTGGATGTCAATAGTATAAACCCATGAGAAAACTGATCCCTATTACCACAGAGTATATCAAACCATCCCGGTCCATAGACATACTTCATCTCGAAAGTTCGGAGGGAATTGAACCCTTCTATATCTATAATTACGAAGGGTTGCACTTTCATTATTTTGACAGTTTGATTAGGCTGATACAATTTTTTGAAGAGGGATTGGAGGCAAATCGATCCTTTTATAGTGGGCAGGAGTTGGATGATTTTTTGAATGAATTATCTGGGAGAGGGTTAAATGATTGAGATTTCTTCCGCCCCGGCGGACAAGCTTCTCCGCAGGCTCCGTTCGAATTGACTACAGACAAGAATGAAAAATATTAAACTCACCTACCGCTACCGGGATGCGCATAATTACAAGCAGTTTGGTGCTGTGGTATTTTCTAATCCTACTGGATTGACTGTGGAAGAAGCCACTGTCCTACTCCTGCCTAAGTTGATCTCTGAGGAGTTTTTTGTTCCTCAGGATTGGGGCTTGCCAGGGCTTCATGCTGCACCTTACAATCCAGCTGTGGATCATGAGTGGCATGAATTTGAGGACTTTGAGGAGACGGATGAGTCTGTTACTGATGAGCGGGAGATTGGGGAGTTTTTGGAGGGGGTGGTGAAGGGCTATGAACTATGATTATTTAGCACATGAATACTTTCATTTACTCCCACACCGAATATGTAAGACCGTCTAGGACTATTGAAACTGTATATATGTCAGATGGCTCTAATGTCAGGGCGTTCTATATTTATAACTATGAAGGGTATTCTTTCCGGGTACTTGAGCATTTAGTGTCCTTGATTTCATTTTTTGAATCAGGTGTAGCCGAGGATTATCATTTAGATACAGAAGAAGAGTTGGATTGTTTTTTAGAGAGGGTATTGCTGTGAAATTCTCAAGATTTAGTATTAGTTAGTTAGAAAGTTAAATAGGGAAAATGAGATTTTTGGAGCTTCATTGAAAAGAACCACCGTCTAGCTCTTACATGATTCATTTATCCCTTACTTTTTGAAGGCAAAAAGTAACAAAAACCTTTGTCGAAATAATGCTTCATCCGCACAAGGCCGGGCGCTGGCCCGCTATTTCGACGGCCTCCCCGCCCCTAAAAACAAGCCTATGGGGTAAATTAAAAATTATCATTACTTGAGCGTCACCACGAATTCAAATCCACAAGATTCATCAGGACATTGATGAATTTGGGTTTGGCTGCTGGTATGGCATAGGTCTGCGATGATCTCAGTCCTATTTCCGCATTTGGGGCATGTGGTGGGTTGGTCAGAGGAAAGGTATTGGTGGCTATAGGTGGTTGGATTCATTAAGGCCAAAAATATGAAATCTATTTGTGTGTGACTTTTGATATCATTCTTCTACTTTGAATGACTTTTTCTTTTTAGGCCAATGCAACCACATAATTTAAACTTGCGTAATAAACATTTGGACCGGGGTGTCCCCGATCGGCAAGGAGCTCAGCTTAAGTTGGGCTCTTATTTTTTTGATTCTAAAAATTACTGGATTTTAAGCATGAATCTGTTCAAAATCCAGGAAACAGAAAAACATTTTACAAAATCAAGACCAATTAATTATAACAATTTTGTGCTAAATGATTTCGAATTGTTTTAAGGCGTTGCTCTGGTGTTGCTCCATTGTTGCTCTAGTCAACTTGATTAAGATGGAAACTGCATAATCAATTCATAAAAAGAAATCCAATAGATCCAATATCCTTTTGATACAGGCTCCCCCCTTCACCTCAAAATCCCAAAACCTTAATACTGTCCAGCCTTTTGATTTGTAGTAGGCGTTGATTTCATGATCCCGTTGGATATTACATTTGATTTTTTTCTAGAGCATGTAAAGAAATGAACCGTCCCGGATGGGACTCTGGAAATTGTTTGACGACTTTTTCCAGCCATTGAAATGGCTGGCTAAGGAATCGGACGTCCCCATGGGACTATATATTAAGATCCAGAATTCCCGGTTGGACTTGATGGTGCCTTTTCTATTTTCCCAGTCGTACCCATGCCAGAAGGTACCGTCCACGAAGATGACGAGTTTGTATTTCTTCAGGCTGATGTCGGGTTTGCCTGGGAGAGGTTTCTTGGGTGATTTGTATCTCACTCCTGCATGCCACAGGGCTTTCTTCAGGAGTTTTTCGGGTTTGGTGTTGTGGCTCCGGATTTTGGACATGTTGAAGTAACGGGCTTTGGTGGTGTAGAAGCCGTTTTCCTCCGAGAACTGGGGGACTGCTGTTTTGGGTCTTATGTAGGGTTTGGGTTTCAAATTCCTTAATTCACTACAGGTATGGGTATGGTTATACTTACGTAAGTATCGTGGTTGAGGATAATGATGGTTTTTAGATGTGGGAAAGGAAAGGTAAGAATTAATCAACTGCGGGCTATTAATTACGGATCTGTGATGTGGCCGGATAGTTTTGACTCCTTTTTCCCTGTCAGTCAAGTGATTTAATTTGCTTTATGTGGATCGTAGGTTTAGGTTTCCATCACTTGTTCTCTGAATAAATGATACCACCTATTTTTCTCTCTGAAACCAGAATACTAATCGAATCACCAGTAGTATAACTGGACTCGGTACAGGTAAAACATAAAAATGAAACTACTTCGCCCGATTCCAATCTTGATGATACTTCGTAAGCATCAGCAATTCCGTTAGTAGAACCAGATTCCAAACTTGGATGATCAAAAAACAGTAAGGGTGAGCCAGCGGGTCTTCCTTCTGAAAAAGTATATCCTACCACTATTCCATTTACAGGGTATTTTGTGCTTAGTAAATCATTCGTTATGTCTAAAACAATAAGTATAATCAGGACTCCGGTAACGATCCCAAAAACCCAAGCAGTATTTGGCTTCGATTTGGCTTCTGCTAATTCGATTTCGTTTATTTTTTTCGAACTCCAATTCGGATACTCCTCTAGATGTCTCATAAGCAGTATTTTATAATATATAAATATAAGATAGTTTTCAAATTAAAGAAAACTATCTCATTAAAAATCCAGCTTTCCCAATGATCGTAAAACCCGACACAGTTTATCGCACATCCAGCTTGATTACTTTCATTAAGCCCAGAAACAGCAGATCTTTGTTTACTTATAACCCCTTCACTACATGTATAACTGGGCAGAAATCTGCAGCGAGCTAAAGGATCTGGAGAAACGGGTGGATGCGAAAATAGATGCGATTATTTCTGAGAACGCTAATCCATTTCCTCATGCATGAATTACTAAGGCTAGGCAAATCGAAACGCTTTCCCGGGCGCTGAGGCAGTTTATTGAGGTTGAGCAGGAAAAGGATGCTATGGTGATTTTGCATATAGTGAAATTAGTTTTTTTTAATCCGCATGATGCATTTGCAAATCTACTACGGAAAAGGATCGGGAAAGGCTGCTACGAATAGTCCGGGTTAACTTGTGAACCTTTGAAGAAACTGGCGTCGATAGGAACTTCCAATTGGCACTAAGGCATCATTGTCTAGTTCAATCTGGCCACCTGCAATTCTTTTGATATGTTTAAGCGCCACTATATAGGATTTATGGGTTCGTATAAACATGGTGGTGTCCAACTTTTGCTCTATCTCTGCGGTGGTTATGGGACTTAAATACATCCGCTCAACGGTAAACACTTTTACATAATTGCCCCAACTTTGGATATAAAGGATTTCATTATAGCTAACCTTGAGGATGTCCCCATCAACTTTGAG
The DNA here is from genome assembly GCF_900116615.1 of Algoriphagus locisalis. Classification (GTDB taxonomy): domain Bacteria; phylum Bacteroidota; class Bacteroidia; order Cytophagales; family Cyclobacteriaceae; genus Algoriphagus; species Algoriphagus locisalis. The sequence continues at coordinate 34,038 of NZ_FPBF01000005.1, read as the reverse complement.
CATAATTCCGGACCGGATTTCTTCGGTTGGCATATCGGTTACTTCGGCCTCTTTAAAAGGTAGCCGTGAAAGTACATTGTCAATAGCCAATAGGAAGCGATGGAAATCGAATGGCTTTACTAAATAATCAATGACCCGGTATTCGTAGCTTTCTAATGCATATTCCCCATAAGCTGTGGTTAGGATGACCATAGGTGGGTTTGTAAATGATTTAAGCATTTGTAGTCCGGTAAGGCCGGGCATGTTTATATCAAGAAACATCAGGTCAACTGTATTTTGATACATATATTCCATCGCCTGCAGCGCATTATAAAAAGAGGCTTCCAACTTAATGTACTTAAGGTCTTTCAAATAATGCCGAAGGACTAAATGTGCACCTTCTTCATCATCAACTATTATGCAACGTAAAGCCCTATCCATTGCTCAATGCATTTAATGTAAGTTTTAGGGTAGTGGTATAAGTGCTTTCATCTGCCAGTACCTTCAAATCATAAGAACCAGGGTAAAGCATATTAAGCCTCTCTTTTATGTTAACCAAGCCAATTCCAATCGAAGGGTTCTTTAGTTTTTCATCAGCCTCAGAGTTCCGGGTCTCTACGATCAGATGGTTATCGTCAAGGGTTATGAGGATATTGACAAACCACCTATTGGTAATTGTGACACTATGCTTAAAGGCATTTTCTACCAAAGTAATCAATATAAGTGGTGCAATGGAATAGGTCGCCAACAGATTATCCGCATTCGGGTAATTGTAACTTATCTCACATCGCTTACCGGTCCGCTCCTGTTCCATCGCCACGTAATTTTCAATAAAACTGATTTCTTCGCCGATGGTTACCCGTTCTTTCATACCGCTTTCCAACTGGTACCGCATCAACTGAGAAAGCTTAAGGATTAGGCTGGGTGTTCTCTGGGGGTCGGTAAGGCTAACACCATACAGATTGTTGAATAAATTAAAAAAAAAGTGAGGATTCAGCTGTGCATGAAGATATTTAAGGTTCATCTGGCTTAACAACAGTTGAGTTTCATTCCGATTGTGCAACTCCCTGGAATATTGCTTAATCAAAAACAAGGATAATATGGTGAAGGTACTGATCAGACATAACACAAAATGATAAGTCATCCCCATCCCTAAGGAGACTTCACCCCTAAACAATTCCGGTGCAATCCAAAAATAATCAAGCGCTAACAACATCGCCGATACGGCTAGGGTAGAAATAAATAATAAGAATATGTAAACACCGTAGCGTTGAGAGAGGAAAAAGGGGAAAATCAGATGTCTGTGAAGCTGAGCCTGGCTGTAAAGCAAAATAAAAAATATCAGGCCTTTTAGCAGATCGATAAAAGTATCCACCTTCATCCACTCATGCAGCATGGTCAATACAAACATGGCAATGAAAATGACCAGTTCTTCAAAAAATTTGCTCTTGTAAAATTTCACAGGTCAAAGGTCAACTATTGGCATACAAGTTCCAAAATTTACTGACGAACAGCGTTCGTCATCTAACCCTCCTATTCATCATTCTTTTTCTTTAAAGCCAGCAGCTAGTTGTTTGTTTTGCGCCTAACAAACTAACTAAATACATGCGCTACTTCATATTTTGTTTAGCCTTCTTTACGCTTTTGGCAGTCTTTGCCTCACAGTTAACTTTTGGGCAAGATCTGACTGGGAATACAGCTGTTATAGAGATCAAGGGAACCGTGCTTGATTCGGCAAACCGCAAGCCTATAGAAATTGCCATAGTAAGCATCTGGGCACATGGGAAAGTAATAGCATCGGCCGTCACTGATCAAGCAGGGCAGTTTCAGTTAGTCACTACTGAACCTGCCCCCAAAGAAATCTTAGTGTCTTTCATAGGCTATGAAAACTATAAATCGCCCCTCGAAGGTAGATCACACACGCTGGAAATACTGTTGCGAAGCAAAGACTTATCCTTGACAGAGGTAGTGATATCAGGCAAAAAAACACTGCTACAAACCAGCGGTGATAAGATGATCTATAATGCCTCAGCTGATATAAGTAACAAGGCCGGCTCAGCATCAGATGTATTGCGAAAGGTCCCGCTTCTTACCGTAGGCATTGATGGTGAAGTAAAAATGCGTGGCAGTTCCAACCTAAAAGTGCTCCTAAACGGGATGTCTTCCGGAATAATGGCCAAAAACCTAAAGGAAGCACTAAAAATGATCCCTGCAAGCAGTATCACCTCTATAGAGGTGATCACTTCCCCGTCAGCAAAATATGAAGCTGAAGGTGCTGCAGGTGTGATCAATATTATTACCAAGAAAAACATTTTGGGTACAAGCGGAAATCTTAATATCAGTGGGGGAAATCTGGAACAGTCTATAAATGCCTCACTGAACATCGCCCGGGATAAATTCGATTACAGCTTTAATCTAAATGGTAGCCGCACTAGGCAGCGGAATAGTTCGATCCTCGAGAGAACATCCATACAAAACATGCAGGCTGTCGGGACGTTATTCCAACAAAATGATGCTACCCAGTATGAAAGGGGTGGGTATGCGGGAGCCGGCTTTGCTTATCGCCCCGACTCTACACAAAAACTTGGAGCAGACTTGTCTCTTTGGAGTGGTAGTTGGCCTGTTAAGAACACCCTGTATAACCGTTATGAGGAAGGTGCAACTGTTTCTGAATATAACCAACGCAGTAGCCAAACTGGCAAGTTTCAGTATTATGAGCTGGCAATGAACTATCAGAAGAAGTTCAGTAAAAATAAACACGAGTTGCAGATCACAGGGTTGTTGGGGCGCTCAGACGACCGTTCTGATTATACCACCAATCAGTTTAGTCTTTCTGATGCTATGTATTTTACAGAGAAAGGCCCCAATAGGGGCAAGACCTGGGATAGCGATATACAAGTCGATTATGCCTATCCGCTGAATAACTCAGGAAGCAGCCTTTTGGAGACCGGGGTAAAGTTTACTCGGGCTAACTCCAATACAACGTATCAGGTGTATAATAACCAGGCAAATCCTGGTAGCGAACAGTTGGAACAAATCGCATCCCGTTCCGATGAGATGGATTATTCGAGTACTATTTATGCCAGTTATCTCAGCCTGAAATTTGAAACCGACAACAAATGGGCTTTTCGTCCTGGTTTACGCTTTGAAGGAACACGGATCGCCAGTACTTTCAAAAGTAATTCACCTTCCTTTAACGCCAATTTCAATAACTGGGTCCCAAGTTTCCTTATTTCAAAATCCCTGAATGACACCCATGAACTAAAACTAAATTACACTGAAAGGATACGCAGGCCATGGATTTGGGATTTGAATCCCTATGTTAATGCAAGTGATCCCCGTAATCTCACATCGGGTAATCCACAATTACGCCCGGAAACCACGAGGATGCTGGAGATCGGGCATAGTTTGAATGCTTCCTCCGGCTTTACGCTGAATAGCAGCATGTATTATTATTCAAACAGTAATGCCATCGAATCACTAACTACGGTTGATGCACAGGGTGTTTCCAAGACAACGCCTAGTAATGTGGCCTCTTCCAAACGATTGGGTAGTAACATTAATTTATCTATGGAATTGAATAATAAATGGATGGCAAACGGTGGGCTGGAACTTTACCGTGTATGGTTCAATAGTACTGCCTTGGATATAGGTAACAAGGGGAATTTTTATTCACTGAACATTAACACATCATACACCCTTCCTAAAAACTATACATTGCAGATCTCAGGAGACTACAGTAATGGTTTTGTTAAGCTTCAAGGGAGAAGCTCCGCTTTTTGGAGCTATCGATTATCGGCTCAAAAAGAGGTTTTTAATAAGAGGGCGAGCATTCTGTTGAATGTTAACAACCCTTTCCAGAAAACGCTATCCCAGCGCAGCTACGCTACAGCTCCAACATTCAGCAGCAGGACGTCAACGAATTTCTACAACCGTTCATTTAGTATTTCTTTCAGCTGGAAATTAGGGATGCTGGACCGTCCAGGCAGCGATGAAAAGGAGTTTAACGAAAGTGAGGGAAAACCAATGCGTAAAGGAATATTTTAGTGGGATAAACAGATGGGTGGCTATTCTCCATAAAACCCTTTGGGTGTAGTTTCTTCTCAGTACCTCTGAAGTTCAATTGGACGCTGGGTGAAGTTTGCCGACCCTACAAGCTGGCCTCCCGAATCGTTTCTCTCTCGGGACTAAAATAGCCTACTGGAAGATTTCTTCACGCAATGTCCTACCCAACTATTCTTGACAATTTGCAATTGGCTTTCCTGCCCCATCCTATCTACTCCCCGGTCGGTACTCGCTACAGGCTCCCTACCATACGTGGGGAAGGCATTGAGGACAAGGCGATCGATACTGCTCCAATTCATAGATAGGCTTACATCACCTTTGCTGCCAGGTATCGCTGCACCTCATAAACATCAATGCTTTTATTGAAGCGCTTCCCCCCTCCGGGTGTAGTCAAAATGCTAGGGGTGACTGGATTGAATTTAAAATCCTAATTGGTTTTTTACTTACTCCATTACATCTCACATTTAATTCAATTGACTTGCTACCCACCTAATGTAAGGAATGGATTCTGTCATTAAGTAAGCCTGAAACTCCTGCATGAACTTTGGGGAGCTGATATTGCCATAGGCTTTTAAAATAAGGTCTGAATTCTGATCCATTACCTGCACTATACATTCGTCAATTAAGCCTTGAGACAATTCTTCAATTACTCCCTTGCTTGTCAGAAGGAGAGTAAAGTCCTTGCCTACTTTAGTGACTGCATCAGAAATTTCAGGAACAGGCTGCGCATTGAACATTGTAATTCTTTGATAGGCAATACATTCGTGCATTAACAAGGCCGTCACCTCCTGTCCGATAGCTTTTGTGATTTCTATATCTGATTTATTAGGGTACTTCTTTCTGTAGCCCTCAATCAAATCGGCTGATTTTGATTGAAAACCCTGATATACCTGCTGCATCGCACTTATTGATTTCTGGTTCAACACCGTTGTCGGCTCTGTTAAATCAAGACTTGACAACTTATTACATATTGAATTTGCTATTTCCATTTCCTGGGACTGGCTCAAGGCAAGGAGCGGAAGCAAAGTGCATAGCAATAGGCAGATTAATCTCATATTCTAGGGAACAATAAGGGGGAAATAAAGAGGCATTAAAGGAGGTGGAAATACTTAGGAAGATGCATTTAGGACAAAGCGATAGGTCCTGATCCAGCACCAAGTCTTAGCTTTTCATTTTTCATTTTCTTTAGAGTCCAGTTTTTCTATTTCCTTCTTTACTTCGGCTATTAGTTGTTGTTCAGAAGGTAAATATAGTTGATATTTACTGGCAATGATGGTTTTGTTGTTTTCGGGCAAGGTTATTTTTACTACCGCATCGTTTTTATCGGCACAGAGTAAAATGCCAATCGTGGGGTTTTCAAAATCCTGTTTTTCAAAGCGATCGTAGTAGTTTACATACATTTGCAACTGCCCAATGTCTTCGTGTTTGAGTTTGGTTGTTTTGATTTCAATGATTACAAAGCATTGTAAAAGGCGGTTGTAAAAAACAAGGTCAATAAAAAATTCATCCCCTTCTAGGTGAACACGTTTTTGTCTGGCCACAAAAGAAAAACCATTGCCTATTTCCAATAAAAAATCGTGTAAGTGTGTAATAATGGCTGATTCTAAATCCTTTTCGTAAAAAGTCGCTTCTCTCTTAAGTCCCAAAAATTCCAATACCATAGGGTCTTTAATAATTTCTTTGGCATCGGATGGCATTTTTTCTTCTCTGGCAACTGCCAATACAGCTTGCACATCGTTACTCATTAGCAGTCTTTCAAAAAGTTGGCTATTTACTTGACGTTCCAATTGTCTGGCAGTCCAATTATTTTTTTCTGTCTCTGCTAAATAAAACTCTCTTTTATCTTGATTATCAATACTTATTAGGTTTTTGTAATGAGTCCAATTGAATTGCGACCGCAGTGCGGACGCAATTGGGAAGGTGCGGTAAAACTGCCGGTATCTTTCCAATTGACGAACCGAAAAACCTGTTCCTAGACTGGGCTGAAATGCTTGGGAAATAGATTTTATTAGATATGTGCCATAGCCAGCGCGGTCTTTCCCCTCTTGCTCTTCTTCAAAAATTATTTTACCGATCTGCCAATACATCAATACACGTTCCTTATCAACTGCCCGAATGGCTTTTGATTGAGCATTGGAAACAATGCTTTGAATTTGCATGATTATATCTTTTTTAATCTCCATCAGATAAGGGTTTCGGAAATGATATTTCTTGGTTGTAAGTGGGCTAAGTCCATTTTGGCTTCCCGTTTTATATTAGATTTGCCAAGAGGGTTATGCGAGTCTTCTGACACCAAATTAAGAATTTCGGAGACACCGTCAAGCACTGAGTGGGATTTGCCTACCCTACAAGCTGGCCCTTCGCTAGATTAGTCCACCGGACTAATCCTAAACGCTCAGTCCTCCTACAAGCTGGCCTCCCGAATCGTTTCTCTCTAGGGACTAAAATAGCCTACTGGACTATTTCTTCAAGCAATGTCCTACCCTCATCCTTACCAAGATGCAATTGGCTTCTCTACCTCATTCTATCCTACTTCCCGGTTCTCGCGACAGGCACCCTGCCAAACGATGGGGTAGGCATTGAGGACAAGGCGACCGATACTGCTCCAACTCATAGCTAGGCTTACATCACCTTTGCTGCCAGGTATCGCTGCACCTCATAGACATCAATGCTTTTATTGAAGCGCTTACTAACCGAAGGTAAACTTTCGCTGGAAATCCAGATCTTCAGCTCTGCGTCTAAATCAAAAGTACCTGCAGTTTCCAGTGAAAATCTGGAAATACTTTTATATGGCATGGACTTATACTCCACCTTGCTTCCGGTGAGTCCCTGCACATCTATCAAAATCAGACGCTTGTCAGTGAACATAAACGTATCGCGAATGAGCTTAAATCCAAGTTCGATCTGCTCTCCCTCTGCTAATAATCTACCGAAGCTCTCGGTAAGTTTCTCTACAGATACTTCACTTGCATTGCCTAAAATTTTATTGAATATTCCCATGGTTTGAGGTTTAGCTTGATTAATTAATCTTTTTGGATATATGCAATTCTACCAGTAGCATCTTTCTTTGGATAACAGGACGTAGTCAAGATATTTTAATTCACTGAAAAGGTTTAATAGATGTAAGCCATAGATTTTTCAGCTTGAAAATAATGATTACCATTTTTGATTTTCAGAGTAGAAGAGTCAATTCTTGGTCTGATTATCTATCGGTTAATGAACTTTCCGAATACTTTGGATCGAATGAAGACGGATTAGAAATCCTACGAAATTGGTTCGCGATTTCAAATCACGAACAGCATGCACAGCATGAGTGATTTGAAGTTGTTTTATGGTGTGAGTATTCACACATATACTGGTAGGTCTAAGCTATATTTTTTTTAATTGGCTTCTCTAAAATCTAAGCGATAGCCCCAGTCCCGATCCTGAAAGAGAAAGACTCATTTCACTTCTATCCCAAACTGAACTTGAGGTACTTCCTCCGTTATAAGCATCTAAAGCAAACTTAGATTTTTTGACGAAGCTATTTGTAAGAGGGATGGTTGCTACCAGAAATCCTGCTCCTATACCTGCCAGTCCCCAGCTTGGATCCCCACCTGCAATAGCTGTTCCTATAGGCCAGCCGACCATAAACCCTCCTGCAAATCCGATAATTGAGGCCATAGTGTAGTTGGACTGGGCAGATTTTATTGACTTGTAAGCTTCTTCGTTCGTTCGCATGATATTCACCAAATCCCCAATCTGTACCCTCTTGTCTCCCTGATAAAATTTATATCCCCAAAAATCTTTCTTAAGAGTAATGGAATCCTGAGCTGCCTGCCCAAATGTGGATGTAAACGAAAGGATTAGAAAGGAAAGAATAAGTAAACTAGTTTTCATAAATGGAGTAGTAAGAATTAATGCGAAAAATTAAACTAATTCAATAATAAATCAAACCTGATTCAGAAAGAAAAGATTTTCAGCATTGAAGCTAAGCAGAATGTCAAAATCAAATTCCTTTTACCTTTGCCCCTATGGACCAACAAATTCTTATCGATCTGGTGACTAAAAGAATGCCTTACGGGAAGTACAAAGGCCGTTTACTTTGTGATGTTCCCGAACACTATTTGGTATGGATGTATGGCCAGGGTTTTCCAGAAGGGAAACTCGGAATGTGGTTACATACCCTGTATGAAATCCGGCTGAATGGATTGGAGGGGATCTTATCGGAATTGAAAAAGCGGTATGGTTGAGTGGTATAGTTTCAAAACAAACTGCTATCCATAAATACCACTTTGCTTACAATTTGATTGATAAAACTTATAATTTCGGCGCAACTCTATGATTTGTCCCTTGCTCATAGCTGTAAGTCAGTCGTATCAAGGTAGGTTCAGCATACATTCTTCCTAGAAACTGCAGTCCAGCAGGGAGATTACCTGAGCTATAACCCATTGGGACGGTAAATGCCGGCTGACCGGTAGCCGGAGCAATTATCTGGGAATTGTCACCTCGATATTCTTCTTGAAAATTATCAATAAGCGCTGGCCTATTGTTCCAAGAAGGGTAAACCAAAGCATCCAATTGCAGTGAATCCATGGTATGTTCGATCGCTTCTCGAAAAGCAATTCTACGTTCATCTTCATATGCATTGCCACAGGGGATTTCTGGATTTCCTCTTCTCAATGAATCCTCCGAAAAGGAAGCTATTCGTCCGCGGGCAAAGTCTGACTTTGTGCCTACCCGAATCACATCTTCCAAGCTGCTCATCGTATCCCGCTTGACATAGGTTTGAAGGAAATCTTCCAAATCTTTGCGGAACATAGGGCACCACTGGTCTTGTCTTAATTCATTAAAGTTAGGTACCGAAACAGAATCCACAATTGTGGCTCCTATGCCCTCCATATCTTTCAAGGCTTGGTTAAAAAGGGCAGAGATTTCAGGGTCTGGGTCATTTTCACTCAAGGTTCTAAATACACCAATTCTAGCTCCTTGTAAGCCATTTTTATCAAGGTATTGCAGGTAATCTTTTTCTGCTTTCCCTTCAGAATAGCGAGTCAATGGATCTTTTGGATCGACTCCTACCATGACTTGCAGGGTTCTGGTAGCATCCTCAACCGTCTTGCACATGGGGCCGACTACATCATTTCGAAGATAAAGTGGCACGATACCTTCTCTGCTTACTAGCCCAAGTGTAGTTCTGAATCCAACCAAGGCATTATGCGAAGAAGGGCCACGGATTGAATTGCCGGTGTCAGTTCCCAGCCCTATGACCCCCAAATTAGCAGCTATTCCAGTTCCTGTGCCTCCACTGGATCCTGCCGGAACATAATCCAAATTATAAGGATTTCGAGTGATGCCAGCTGTGGAACTCTCAGAATGCATAGGGGAAAAAGCCCATTCGGCCATATTGGATTTGGCAATAATAATTGCTCCTGCTGCTTCCAGCTGCTGAATGATGAATGCATCTGTCTCCGGGTAAAAATCGGCTAAAGCTAAGGATCCTGCCGTAGTCGGCATACCAATCGTATTGATATTGTCTTTTACGATCATTGGAATGCCATGAAGCGGTCTGAGAATGCCTGTTTCTTTATACTCTTCATCTAAGGCTTTTGCCAATTCTAATGCCTTGGGGTTGACGATGGTCAGTGCATTTATTTTAGGATTTACCGAATCAATGCGAGCGAGGTATGCCTCCACCAATTGCACTGCGCTCAATTCCCCAGATTTGTATTTCTGGTGAATTGACTCAATACTCAGCTCCTCCAAATCAAGAATTAACCGTTCCTTTTCAGGAAGGCAGGCTGAAAAAAGCAGTAGAAAAACAAAAAACGGCAGTAATCTATTCATGGCAGTATTGGTAACAACTTGATCTATTTATCAACTCAAGAATTAATCAATGCTGCTCAGATTCGGACTTAGCCGAACAAAAAACATTCAGTTGAAAAACCCCTATCCTAAGTAAGTTATACAAAGTTGCTTTTTCAAAAAAATTAATGCTGATGATCCATTCTATGCTTTCTCAGGATATCAGCACCAAAATCATTGTTGTTTTTTCTCAAAATTGAATGGATATGGTTGGCGTTATCCAAGAAGCCTACGTTGTCGTATTCGATGATAAAGTCAGGACTATGGATTAAATAATAATGCGCCTTCATAGGCTCCAAACTCCCGATCCAAGAGAAATAAACTTCACCTAACCCTCTCTCATGGAGAATAGCCAAGTATTCTTCAGCTTTCTGGATTTCGAGGTTTCCTATATATTCTTCTATCAGGTAATGAAGAATTTGCTGTTGATCAGGATTCAGTTCTGAGCCTTTAATCCCTCTATATTCAGAAATCCACTGCGGTCTATCAGGGCTGGTGATAATATCTCCAGGAACTTTATCCTCGAACACAGCTTTTGCTTTTTGCTCCTCATCGAGGGTATTCACAAACCAAAACCCATAATCCTCTTCCTTGCTCAAAGGCCTTAAGCCTGCATATTGAGTTTCCTCAACTACTGCTGGATCTGATCCAAAAAACAACGGGGTCACCGCATATTCTGAACCTGTTACAGTCAAGTTAATTGAAAGATGGTGACCTTCGAATTTGAATCCCCAAGCGCCATCCCGCGTAGGCTCTCCCCAGATTGCTATAAAATAATTCCCATAGTCCCAATTCAAGCCACGGATCATTTCCATTGAGCTTTCTGGAACTTCGCCTTTCTTATATTTTATTTCAAACAATTCATGCAGAATATCATCCACCTGCATAATACTGAAGGTTTTCAAATAACCTTGTGAGCTGAAAACTGCACTTAAAATCTTATGGAATTGGATCATGGATTCCTCGGAAAGATCTCCATATCTAAGTCCCGCTCTAGGTGCGAGTCCAAGAGGTAAATTTGTCCATTCAGTTCGCATGCTATCCTCCATAGCGAACATCACTTGGTTTTTTTGATCCTCATCCAGTGTCTCCATAAAAGCCTGGGTGGTAGAAAGTAATTTTTCAGCCGTCTGGGCAAAAGCTAAATGTCCAAACAGTAAAAAAATAGTAAAAGTTAAATACGCTTTCCTGGCAATTTTTTTTTTAGGCTTCATTCTTAGGAATAATAGATGTATGTTTTGTTTTGAATTTCAAAGCCTGAAATCAAACTCCTTCTCAATATAACAAAAGTGCTATTCATCTACATCCTTGCGCTTGTCTAATGCTAGTTCCCTAGCTCTTCCACTATAACTTTTTACTTAAGTTAGCTATAAAACACTAAAGGCTGTCTCATCTCTGAAACAGCCTCTAATATGTTCATCAAAAGGGCGAAAGATTTTTCGCCATCAGGCGAATATTGATTCGTCCGGGAGAGAATGTCTATTCTCCCTGGAGCGAATGTTTATTTGCCAGGGAGCGAATGTTTATTCGCCCCTACTTAACTGCTAATTGGATAGATAATTCTTTCAATTGCTCATCTGCGATGCTGCTTGGAGAATCGATCATCACATCTCTTCCAGAATTGTTTTTTGGGAAAGCGATGTAATCTCTGATCGAATCAGAACCACCGAAAATCGCACATAATCTATCAAATCCGAAAGCTATCCCGCCGTGTGGTGGTGCTCCATATTCGAAGGCTTCCATCAGGAAACCGAATTGCTTTTGGGCTTCTTCTTCTGTGAAACCAAGATGCTTGAACATCAATTGCTGGGTAGCTCTATCGTGGATACGGATAGATCCACCTCCTATTTCCACACCATTAATCACCAAATCATAAGCATTTGCTCTCACTGCTCCCGGATCGGAATCCAGCAATGCAATGTCCTCTTTCTTCGGAGAAGTGAATGGATGGTGCATGGCATGGAATCTTGCAGTTTCCTCATCCCATTCCAACAATGGAAAGTCCATCACCCAAAGTGGTTTGAAGACGGTGCGATCACGAAGTCCAAGATCCTCACCCATTTTTAGACGAAGCTCAGAAAGTTGCTTGCGTACTTTATCTGCATCCCCGCTGAGGATCAGCATCAAGTCGCCTTGAGTGGCACCAAATGCATCTGCCCAATCCTGAAGATCATCAGCAGAATAGAACTTATCCACAGTGGATTTGATGGTTCCGTCTGCATTGTATTTGGCGTAAACCATTCCTTTGGCTCCGATTTGTGGGCGTTTCACCCAATCTGTCAAGGCATCCAATTGCTTACGGGTATATTCCGCAGCACCTTTGGCACAGATACCTACTACCAATTCTGCATTGTCAAAAATGCTAAACCCTTTGCCTTGGGCAAGGTGGTTCAACTCAACGAATTTCATTTCAAAACGAAGATCTGGCTTATCGTTACCATAGAATTTCATGGCATCAGCATAAGTCATACGCTTCACTTCTTCAAGCTCCACGCCTTTCACCGTGCTGAACAAATGCTTGGTCAAGCCTTCGAAAGTATTTAGGATATCTTCCTGATCTACGAATGCCATTTCGCAGTCAATCTGAGTAAACTCCGGCTGGCGATCAGCTCTCAAGTCTTCGTCGCGGAAGCATTTTACGATCTGAAAATATCTGTCAAAACCGGAAACCATCAGCAATTGCTTGAAAGTCTGAGGAGACTGAGGCAAAGCATAGAATTCACCCGGATTGGTACGACTAGGTACTACAAAGTCACGGGCTCCTTCTGGAGTAGATTTGATCAAAACGGGAGTCTCCACCTCGATGAAATCCTGCGCATCCATGTATTTACGGGTCTCCTGCATCATCTTGTGGCGCAGTTGGAGTTTCTCACGAACCACATTTCTACGCAGATCGAGGTATCTGTATTTCATACGGAGCTCGTCACCTCCGTCTGTTTCATCTTCTATGATGAATGGAGGAACTTTCGCCGCATTCAATACTTCGAGAGCTGTCACTTTGATTTCAATAGAACCGGTTGGGATTTTATCGTTTTTGGAAGTTCGCTCGATTACTTTCCCAGTAGTCTGCACTACGAACTCACGACCTAATTCAGCCGCTTTTTCCAACAATGCTTTTTCGCTGGAGTCCTCTTCAAAAATCAATTGGGTCAGGCCGTATCGATCGCGAAGATCAACCCAGATTAAACCTCCTTTATTTCTTACTCGCTGTACCCAGCCGGCAAGAGTTACTTCTTGATTTACGTGATCCAGGCGAAGTTCGCCACAAGTATGCGTTCTCAGCATGTTTTTTTAGTGTTTTTTGGGATGTCAAAGATAAAGAAATGACCGTGAGTACACACGAATCAATGGATGATTAGCAATATTTTCGTCAATTTCTTTAAGATTTTCCCAGAAAACCATACATAACTTCAAAAAAAGGCAAAACTTCCAGAAAATGCTTGAAGTCGGTCATATACATTTACCAATAAAATAATACCCTCAATTTCTACGTTGGTATGATAGTTGGTAAAGTGGAATCGAAAGGTTTACACCCCAAAACTTGGATTAAAAGCCCTTTTTTACTTCTTTGAGTTAAATTTCAAAAATTCCCCTAATAGTATAGATTAATGAAAAAGATTTGGATAGGAATTGCTGCTCTCGTTATCACCATTGGCGCAGCATCTTCGCTCCAATTTTTCGACCTGCCTTTTCAAGCCGAAAAGGAAGCTGAGATCGTTGAACCGCCTTTGATAGATTCCCTTGCGAACCAGGTTTTCCTCTATGGAATCAACGTCACCGGGTTGAATATTGTAGAAGGAACAGTCAGTAAAAACCAGACACTCGGATCTATCCTAGCCCCTTTTAATGTCCCCTACCAGATTATTGATCAAATCGCCAAAAAGTCAAAGGAGATTTTTGATGTAAGAGGAATAGCGGCAAATAAAAAGTTTACGGTAGTAACTCCTGCCGATTCATCACAGGCAGCTTTTTTCATCTACGAACCAAATCCCGCTGAATATGTAGTATTCAATCTGGATTCCATAGACATTTACAAAGCAGAAAAACCTGCTGAATACAGAACCAAAGAGGCAGGCGGAATTATCGATTCCAACCTTTCTGCTGACATGACTGGTTTAGGAGTTACTTATGACATCATTGATCAGTTTGCCGATTTATACGGTTGGTCAATAGATTTTGGAGCTTTGCAAAAAGGAGACAAGTTCAAAGTATCTTATGAGGAAAAAGTAATCGATGGAGTTGTAGTTGGTGTTTCAGATATTAAAACCGCATTTTTTGAGCACAAAGGGACTCCATATTACGCGATTCCATTTGAGCAAAATGGCGAGATAGCCTTCTACGATCAAAATGGAGATAGCTTCAAAAAGGCATTCTTGAGAGACCCACTGAAGTACTCCAGAATCAGCTCTAGATATAGTCTGAAGCGGTTTCATCCCGTTCAGAAGCGTTACAAAGCTCACTTGGGTACAGACTACGCCGCGCCAACCGGTACAGAAATAAGATCCGTAGGAGAAGGAACAGTAACCGATGCTCGGTACACTTCTGCCAATGGAAATTATGTAAAGATCAAGCATAATGGCACCTATACCACGCAATACCTGCACATGTCGAAGATTGCCAAAGGAATCAAGCCAGGTACTCGCATCAAGCAAGGCCAAGTGATTGGCTATGTAGGAAGCACAGGCTTGGCTACAGGTCCACACCTTTGCTTTAGATTTTGGAAAAACGGCAAGCAGGAAGATTGGTTGAGAGAGAAAATCCCACCTTCTGAGCCTATTTCATCAGCCAACAAGTTAGCATTTGAGTCAACAAAAGCAGATTATTTGGAAAGACTGGCAGCGATCAGAATTCCGGGAGAACCAGATAGATTGGTAGCGGAGACTCTAAAGCCAGTAGTACCAGCAAAAAGTGAGTAGTCTTTAACCACATGCATACAAAAGCGCAGGTCTTCGGATTTGCGCTTTTTTTTGTTTTTTAATTTTACCGCAAAGGGCACCGAGGCTGCGCGGAGAACGCGGCATATACACTCAACGTCTTTGCGAGCGACGAAGGAGCGAAGCAATCTCTAGTGATTTACGAAATACGAAGTGCGATTTACGAGATTCCTGAAGAACTTGGCACTTGTTCAAGTCTTTAGACTTGGACTATTGATAATGCAGTCTTCAGACTGGTCTTTCGAGATTAGCAATTATTATGAATTTGCATACAAGAAATACCGGTGATTGAATACCGCTACCAAGATTCTGGTGAAGCAGAGTTTCCGAATTTCAACAAGTAAATTTGCAGTCGGGAGACTGCATTATATTAGGTCCAAGTCATGAGACCTTGAACCAATAGAGCATCTGATTTACTAAACTAAACGCTCTATTTACAGCAAGTCATCATTATTGATAAAGCCGCTAAACATAAGCTATCTGAATATCCTAAATAAGCTAAATCAATAAACTTTATTGAGATCTATTTGGAAGAAATAGTTACTATCTCCGACTTCGGTAAACTCGATTTCAGTAGCGCTATAATTAAGAGTTAGGTTTCCAAAGTCACCTGAAAAATTTATTTTCCCTCCCTGGATTGAGAATGACCCATTTATAGTTTCAGTCATTCCTATTTCACTCGGGTTGCTTGAGCCAGTGGTTTTCTGAATGATAGTAAAATCACCTACTTCGTGGTTTAAGCTGAGGTTGTAGTCATAATTGATAAAAGAATCTTCAAAGGAAGAGGTACTGGAACCCAGATATAAGGAAACCGCATTTTCTGCTAACATATTGTCCAAGGTATAGATAACATCATGGCCTGGAACTAGAATTGTAATCTGCGCATTGGTACGCATTTCGTCAACGCTAATGGTAATAGACCGAGTCCCATCAGAGAGGACCATTGCCTCCACTGCTTGCTCAGGTTTGATCTCAGTGGTGGTAGTCAAGGTGTAATCTTCACCATCAAAATGAAAAAGTGCTTCAGAATTTAAGGGTTTCAGGGTAATGATATAAAATCCAGAAGAGCCAAGTACAACTCCTCCAAATTTTCCTAATGTTTGCGTTTTATCTGGATAATACGGTTCATCATCTCCCGGGCCGTCACCTAAAGAATCGCAGGAAGAGATAGTCAAGATTAACGAAATATAAACGAAGAATTTGAGAAGTAAATCAGTTTTCATAGTTCACTTTTGATAGCCTAAGCCTAAATATATCTTATGAAAGTGAAAGTCGGTAAAATCCACCCTAAAATCCCTATAAATGGGGATAAGATAACTGAGTAGTTTAAGATTAGTAAATAACTCATAAACTCCGTAACCAAGATACCTTAACAAAATCCTTTTTAGTCTTCTGACTGGTTTCATCGGATCGGGAGGAAATGAAGCAGTCTGTTTTTAGAATGATTTTACTCGATTTACCGCAAAGGGCAGAGAGGCTACGGAGAGAACGCGGAATAAAAATTCAACGTCATCGGTAGTGACGAAGGAACGTAGCAATCTCTAGTGATTTACGAAATACGAAGTGCGATTTACGAGATTCCTGAAGAGCTTGAGTACATATTATTTAGTTAGGATTTTAGGATCAGTCTGACAAAAGATCCGCTGATTTAAGCAGATTTAATCATCGAAGTTATTGGTACTTGTTCAAGTCTTTAGACTTGGACTATTGATAATGCAGTCTTCAGACTGCTCTTTCGAGATTAGCAATTATTATGAATTTGCAAACAAAAAATAACGTTCATTGAATACCGCTACCAAGATTCTAGTGAAGCAGAGTTTCCGAATTTCAACAAGTAAATTTGCAGTCGGGAGACTGCATTATACTAGGTCCAAGTCATGAGACTCGAACCAATAGATAATTCAGCTGCGCGCTCTGCGCAATCCTCTGCGTCCACCGCGGTAAATATCAATTATGTAACTTGCGCTTCAAATCCAATTTGAATTCCTTGGAAACAGATCAATACATACGAATCAATAAATACCTGAGCGAAGTTGGATTTTGCTCTCGACGCGGAGCGGACAAACTTCTGGAAGAAGGCCGGATCACTATCAACGGTAAAGTTCCTGAACTTGGAACTAAGGTAGGACCTTCAGATGTGGTGGCAGTGGATGGAGAAGCAGTAGGGAAACCTAAACAAGTCCACACTTACATAGCTTTCAACAAACCTGTGGGCATAGTGAGTACTACTGACGTCAAGGGGGAAAAGGATAATATCATTGACTTCATAGGTCATCCGCAGCGGATTTTCCCAATTGGAAGACTGGATAAAGACAGTGAAGGGCTGATATTTTTAACCAGCGAAGGTGATATTGTAAATAAGATTCTTCGCTCTAAAAACAATCACGAGAAGGAATACATCGTCACTGTAGATCGGCCTGTGAACGATGAGTTCATCAAATTGATGGGAGCAGGAGTTCCGATCTTGGACACTGTAACGGATCCATGTAAAGTGGAACGTATAAGTAAATTCAAATTCAGAATCACCCTTACTCAAGGCTTAAACCGTCAGATACGTAGAATGTGTGAGCATTTTGGATTTAAAGTACTTCAATTGAAGCGAATCCGAATTATGAACGTGCATCTGGATATTCCGGTAGGTAAATGGCGTGACTTGACAGAGAAGGAATTGGCTGAGATCAACGAGATGATCGCTGACAGCTCGAAGACATTTGATTGAGGGGATTTACCGCGGTGAGCGCAGAGGATTTCGCAGAGGGCGCAATGGTTTTAGTTGTGCTGCTTTTGGAAAAGTAACCTAACTCACCTCACATTAATCTTCTACTTCTGATAAACTCTTACATAATCCACTGCATATTCTCGTGGAAAAGCAGAATATGTAGGATCTCCACCATTATTACCGCCTATGGCAAGGTTTAAGAGGATATAATGTGGCTGATGGAAAGGGTTAAAACCATCAGGATTGACAGTTCTTGCCAGATCTACCTCATTTAGCAACTCATCATCCAGAAAGAGTTTGATGGTATCTTCAGTCCATTCCATTCTCCAGAGATGGAATTTACTTGGCCACTCAGGATCCTTTTGAAGAAAGTCGGTGAATGGAATTTTTGCATCATCCCATTTAGCATTGTATTGTCCTTCATCTGCCCAGGCAGCATTAGCCAAAATCGTTGCTTCGCCTTTCACCCGGTAATATTCCATAACATCGATTTCACCATTGGCTGGCCAAGGCTTTGTGATACCCAAGGTCCAAATAGCAGGCCACATGCCCAAGGCGGTATCGATCTTTGCCCGAACCTCCATGATCCCATATTGGAATTCGTATTTGCCTCGGGTATTAATACTGGAAGAGGTGTATTCAGCAAACTCCCGATTTCTTCTCCAATCTGTACTTTCTGGATCAAAATTGCTGTTTTTGACCTGTTCTCTTTTCCCGGTGATCACTAGCCTCCCGTCTTTTACTTCTGCATTTTCCTTTTGGTACCACTGTACTTCATTATTCCTTTTGAATCCCTCTTCAAAAGACCATTTCTCTGAATTCACTTTTCCCTCCTGATCAAATTCATCTTGCCAGACTAATTTGTAATCTGTGCCAGTTGGGTTGAATTGGGCGGTGGCAGTAGTTACAATTCCAAGTGTAAACGAAAAATAGAAAAGGCTTTGCTTTAACATCTTGAGGGATTTTGGGTAAATAAGATAGATCAAGATAAGCCCAAAATGTTTGTCTCCAAAAGGTTTTTCCTTGAGAATATCCCATTAGGGCGTATGTGTGTACGCATTAGTGCATGTACTAGAATTTTGTTTGGCCTTGGAAAAATCCCCTTAGCCCCCTGTAGAAATGGGGAATTGCCAAATTTAAACTTCTAGCAAGAATACATGCAGTTAAGCGAATACACATAGTAGGGAATATCATTTGTTCAATAAAAACTATAAATCATAGTGTAAAAACGGATTCTGATATACCTTTGCAGCAAATGCTTAAAAGCACACTTTACATATGGCTATGTGCTGTTCTAGTAATGAACAGTATGGTGTATTCGGTGATCAAAGTGAGTTTCACGATGAATCAGAAATACATCATAGACAATTTCTGTGTCAACACGGACAAGCCAATGATGAACTGTGACGGAAAGTGTTACCTCGCAACAAAGCTTAAGGAAGAACAAGAAAGGCAGGAAAATAAGACTGCACTTACATTTAGTCAGGATTTTGGGGTTTACATCCAAAACCCAACTTTAAGCTATCAGCATCCTTCAAATTCCATTGAGCCATTTGCTCATGAATCTTTTTACCAGAATTGGTTTGGCCAAACCGAAAGCAAAGAAATCGACCATCCGCCACAAGCGTGATTTTTTGATCGAGTAACAGATTTCTAATAAATATATGTTTATCCGCAATGATGCCAGAATCAATAGTTCTTTGCTTTGGTGGACGGAAGACCGAGGACGGGAGACTCCCGCATTGGCGGGACAGGCTGAAGTGGCTTTAACGCTTAAGTTGACCATATTCTGGAATGCATTTGTCCATTAATTGGCCAAATGCGGATAAGCATTTAAAATTCTACAAATCATGCGATTTCAATTCCCTGCATGGCTGGGATTGGTTTGCGTGTGTGGCTTAGTTTCCTGTGGAAGCAATGAGGAAGATCCCGCAAGTGGACCTACCAATATTTCACTGGATTCGCCGGATTATTTTCCGACGAATATTGCCATGCCCGCTGACAATCCGCTGACGGAGGAAGGTGTGCAGCTTGGGCGAAGGCTTTTCTATGAAAAAAAGCTATCGTCTGACGGCACAATTTCCTGTGGCTCATGCCACCAGCAGCAAAAAGCCTTTTCTGATGGCAAACAATTCAGCTTTGGTGTCAATGGCTCCATAGGAGAAATGAACGCCATGTCACTTTCCAATCTTCACTGGCAGACCAAATTCTTTTGGAATGGACGTGCCAGTTCGCTAGAGGAGCAAGCCGTTCAGCCTATCGAAGACCCCAGGGAGATGAATCTTCCAATCCACGAGGCCGTAAGCAGGCTGCAAGCTGATGCTCAGTATCCTAGTCTTTTCAAAAATGCTTTTGGCAGTGAAGAAATCACTGCGGAGCTGATCGGAAAGGCTATCGCCCAATTTGAGCGCACGTTAATTTCCGCCAATTCAAAATTTGATGCCTGGATCAGAAATGAAGTTGAGCTAACTCCAGAGGAGCAATTGGGATTGGAACTGTTCTTCACCCATCCTGAGCCTAAGCTTCAGCTTAGAGGAGGAAATTGCAGTGATTGCCATCTGGGATTTCTGACAGCAGGTGATCCAAATGGATTTACTGGTTTTCACAATAACGGATTGGATGCCGATGAAAATCTGCCTTCAGGTCTAATGTCTGTGACAGAAAATCCTTTTGATAAAGGAAAATTCAAAGCTCCAGGCTTGCGGAATATTGCCATTACAGCTCCCTATATGCATGATGGAAGATTTGAAACTTTGGAAGAAGTGCTCGATCATTATAATGATCACATACAAAACAGCAGCACGCTGGATGTATTGATTTTGGAAGCCAGTAATGAGCTTCCCGATGGTAGCAATGCTGTCAAACTACATCTGAGTGAGGAGGAGAAAAAGGCAATTATCGCTTTTCTCCACACCTTGACAGATCAGCAATTTATTAGCAATCCAAAATTCTCAGACCCTTTTAATTAACTCTGAATTAAAAACTTTAAACACATGAAATCGAGCATGTCGAAAACGACACACGGTGGAATGATTATTCACCATGCGAGATTCCATATGGCCTTTAAAAATCAATTATAATCATATGAAATCAAGCATGACCCGAAGCGACACACAGAGGGATGATTATAATTCATGCGAAGATTCCATGTGACCTTAAAAAAAATTATAAACACATGAAAAATCTTATTTATACAGCATTATTCGGTTCAATTATGATGTTCTCTTCTTGTGATGATGTGGAAGTCCCTGCAACTATGGCAATGGACATTTCGCTTGAACATGTTCTGGATGGCCAAACTTTGGAACTTAACGGTAAATCTTTTACTCTTCCTTCAGGTGAGGATTTCACTCCAAAAAAATTCAAGTATTACATCTCAAATGTAGCGTTGAGGAACTCAGTTTCCGGTGAAACTTACGTGGAACCCAATAGCTATCACTTAATCTCTGAGGACGGAAAAAAGAGCATCGACCTGGGAATGATCCCTTCTGCCAATTACGACCAACTTACTTTCTCAATAGGTGTGGATGAAGTGGCAAATGGCAAAACGGATCAGACAGGAGATTTGGATCCAAATTCAGACATGGCCTGGAACTGGAACACAGGTTACAAGTTCGTTGTGCTAGAAGGAGAATTCACCAACTCAAATTCCGGAGAAAGACAAGGCCTTATTATTCACATAGGCACTAACCCAAACTTTAGGACCGTTACACAGTCTCTGACCGGCGTGATCGCTGGTAGCCCAACTTCATTGACGCTAACATCAAATCTGGATGAGCTATTTAAAGATCCAAACATCCTTCAGCTCAGTGAGTTGGAGAGTACCACTATCATGTTTGGAGAGATGGCCGGTAAAGTCGCCGAAAACTATTCTGAAGGTTTTATTACCGTGAAGTAATTATCATCCCGGGGACTTCGGTCTCCGGGTCTCTTTATGAAAAAGCTTTCTAAACTTATTCTTAGCCTCCCTTTGGTCTGGGCATGTACTTCAGGGGAAGATCCGGTAATTTCAGAACCTAAAATCCATTATTATATTCCAGAGGTTTCTTCCACTCTTCAGGTTGCGGGATTTCCACAGCCTGAGCGGAATATGCTTTCTGAGGAAGGGGTTGCTTTGGGAAAGAGGTTATACTTTGACCCAAACCTATCTGGGAATGGTAAAGTCTCCTGTGCCACTTGTCATAGCCCTTCTTTGGCTTTTACTGATGGGTTGGCATTGGCCAAGCACGGAGTTTCGGGAAAGGGATTGCACCGCACTTCGCCCCCTCTATTCAATTTGGCTTGGCAAAGTGAGGGACTCTTTTGGGATGGTGGAGCACATGATCTGGAATCTTTGAACTTTGCCCCATTGACTCACCCTGATGAAATGGGCGCTGATCTAAATGAGCTTATCTCTTATTTGGAAAGTGATCCAGTTTATAAGGAGCAATTCGAATTTGTCTTTTCGGAAGGTCAAATCCAAAGCGCCCAGATTTCACGGGCGATCAGTCAATATGTTAGATCACTTATTTCCCAGGACTCTAAGTATGATCGCTGGAAAAGAAGTGAAGCGGAATTAACAGAATTGGAACTTACAGGCTATCAGCTTTATCAAAAAAACTGCTCCAGTTGCCATCAGGAAGGGCTCTTTACTGATAGAAGCTTTCACAATAACGGACTGGACAAAGCATATCCAAATCCTCCAGCATTGGAAGGATTATATCAGGGTCGCTTTAGAATCACCTCAAATCCTGAAGACATGGGGGCATACAAAACTCCTACACTTCGCAATATTGTCTTGACTGCTCCTTACATGCATGACGGAAGATTCCAGACTTTGGAAGAAGTACTGGATCATTACCAAAATGGAATTCAGGTAAATGAAACTTTGGCCCCGGCTCTATCCGAAGGGATCAAGCTCAGTACTACCGAAAGAGTTGCAATCATAGCATTTCTGAACACCTTGACTGATTCTCTTTTTATTCAAAAACATCAAAAATGAAACTGATAAAATCAATTAATTATAAAATACTGCTGCTTGGACTTACCTCCTTTTCCTTTCTGGGAATGCAGAAAAGCTACGCCTGTGATAGCTGCAACTTCTTCGAATACAGCCTGCTTCAAAACAAAAGTTACTTAGGGTTATTCTACCGTTACCGAGGATTCAATGATTACAAGAGTTATACTGCTGTCAGTCCAGCTTCCCAATCGATTCTCACTTATCCACAGCAGCTTTCTACCAAATTACTCCCAGGTAGTTATCCAATTGTCATGCATGAACCTGAAGGAAATAATCTCTATGTGAGAAAATCGAAAGAGGATTTTGAGACTTATCAGACGATAGAGGTTCGAGGGAATTTTACAGTGAAAAACAAATGGAATTTCACGGCGGTGCTTCCATACGAATTCAACAAAGTCTATTATGAAGAATACCTTGACTTGCCAAAACCGACAAGAGACACTACGCTATTCGTCCAGGGATGGGGAGATTTGACCTTGGCGGGAGATTACATTTGGTTGATTTACAATAAAAAATCCAGACACACTATACGACCTGGGTTTGCTATTAATCTACCTACTGGTCAAGCATTGATAAAATCTGGCAATGAAAACCGAGATTATTTCGATCCAATCATTCAACCGGGCAAGAATGCCTTTGCTTTTATTCCGAGAGTAAATTACCAATGGTTCTTAAACAATCAGGGAGTGAATGCAGGGGCAAGTTACCAATTCAGCACGGAGGGAGCTCAAGACTATCAGGCTGGAGATAGCTTCAATGCCTATGCAATCTACTTTCATCAATTTCAGGCAAGTGAAAAAGTGCTTTTAGCTCCGAATGCCGGGTTTTATTATGAAGCTTCGCAAAAGGATTTGTGGAATACCATTGAGCAAGATCTTACGGGCGGGAAAGTTACCTTCGCACAAATTGGATTAGATTTCAATGTCACTCAGACTACCTTAAATTTAATTTATCAGTATCCACTATCTCAGAACCTAAATGGTAACCAGATCATGCATTCAAGTAGATTGAGTGTGGGGGTTATCAGGAATTTTAAGCTTTGACTTTAAAACATGTTTGAGAAAAAAAGAGTCCCGCAAATGCGGGACCCTTTTCAAACTTTACTATTCACATCAATAACGTGTTACAACGTATCAACTTTCTTTTTCCTGCCTGTATAGGTAAATGAAGACTTCCCTACCCGAAGTTCGGTACGTCTATTCAACTGGTGCATAGCCTCAGTACAGGTAATTTCATTACAATCATTTACTGGCTTAGTTTCTCCAAACCAAGTTTCTTCCATTCTGTTGTCTTCGATACCTCGTTCAATAAGGTATTTCTTCACTGCATCAGCTCGTCTCTCAGATAGTGGCTTGTTGTATTCATCAGAACCTCTCTGATCAGTATGGCCTTCTATATAAAGCATTAGGTTTGGCATACGCTTCAACATAATGGCAGTACGCTCAAGCTCTTTTCTATGCACTGATCTCAACATCGATTTGTCAAAGTCAAAATAGATGGTAGGAATTGCTTCAAGCTCTTTTTGAATATCTTCAAACAGTGTCTCTGGATCACAGAAATTAAGGTCTTTAAAGCTCTCAGGAATTTCGTATCCTTTGCTTGGGTCAGGAAATGCTTCCAAAATCAACTCTGATCTTCTGTTCAACTGATGATCTACTTCAGAACATGGCTGGCCATCTTCACATCCATTAACCAATTCTTGCTCTCCAAACCACTCTAGTCTAATTCGATCAGCAGATATATTATGCTGTGCCATATATTCAGTCACAGCTTTTGCTCTATTATTGGAAAGGATAATGTTATACTCATCACTAGCACGGGAATCGGTATGAGAAGCAACAAGTAGATCCAGGAATGGATATTTGTTCATCATCTCACCTAGCTTGTCCAATGCTGGTTTTGCATCGTCTCTAATCTTAAACTTATCCAAATCGTAATACACAATATCCACATAGACTGGCAACTGATAAGGAATCGCAATTAAGGTATATTCTCTTTTTACCGTATCGCCTTCAAAGCCTTTCGTAGTGATACTTTCGTCAGTTACGCTAAAGTATCCAGGTTTGGAGATGACGATCCCAAAATCACTGTCAGGCTCTAGTTCGGCAAGAAGTTCACCGTTACCGCTTCTGGTTGTCTGCACATTTCCATTCTGGGTTTTGTCTCTTAAGGTAGCCATGTAGCTATCGGTAATTACTAAACCTTCGCAATCAATAACTCTAGCGAGAAATTGCTTATACACATCCTGAATGGTATAAATATCATCCAGTCCTTGTCCACCTTTTCTATTGGATGAAATAAATACTTCTTCTTTACCTTTTTCGTTTAATACCTCTCGATATGCAAAATCATCAGCCAGTGAATTGATAGGCATACCCATATTCTGCACATTGCTGAATTGAGTATCGGTATAATCAGCCTGGAATACATCCATGCCACCTACTCCTGGGTGTCCGGTAGAGCTAAAATAGAATTTATCATCTTTTCTGAATGCATGTGATTCATTTCCAGATGTATTGATAGTTGAGCCCAAGTTTACAGGAGCTCCAAATGTCATCTCTGCGTCATAAGTCGCATAATATAAATCAGTGCCACCCATGCCCCCTGGCATATCTGAAGTAAAATATAACCTCTTTGCCTCCTCATCTACATAAGGGTTCATCACTGCATATCTTATTGAATCATTGAATGGAACAGGGTAAAATCCTTCCATTGTCCCATCTTCGTTCAATTTGCTGTAGTATATCTCTGGCTGAACTACAATATCCTCACGCTTCTTTACTTTTTTGATATCCCTAGTAATAGAGTAGAAAAGTATGCCTTGTCCTTTATCGTAACTAGGATCTGAGAAATTATAGGTACCTGGCACATTTGATACTAATTCGGTGACGTTCCCGGATGTATCTTGTTTATATACTGAAAAATATTCTCGGTCTGTATAATCACTTTTCTCTTCGCTGAAATATTTATTTTTTGCATCAAATCTCAAGCTTGCCATCTCACTAGGATATATGCCGCCACGATCAGATACAAAATACTTGTTTCCATTAGAGTCAATGGCCAAATCAAAATCCGAACCAGCAGAGTTTAGCCCCTCAGCAGGCTCCAACTTAACTTTCTTCTTACTTTTAATGGTCAATAATTTTGCTACATCCAGACTGTCTGCTGAGACTCCTTTAGCTTCAATTATGCTGACAGCCTCATCAAAATTATCTGTCAACTGAGCAGCTCTAAGAAATTGTGCGTAGTCGGAATTAGTAGCCTCGTCATATCCTACGGTAGTTTTCCACCACTCGTATGATTTATCGTAATCGCGGATGATATCCTCTACTCCAGCTACCTTTTTTGCAGTTTCATAATTCGGCTTATGGGCATAAGCCTGCTCATATACTTCAAGGGCATGGGTATAGTTCATTAGCTCCATCTGCTTGTCAGCATAACGGATTTTACTTTTCTGCGCTTCTGTAACTCCAACTGATCCAAAGATCATGGCTGCGGTAATACTGAGTATTGTAAATGTCTTTTTCATAATCAGAACCATCTTTGGTTTTTCATTACTGCTGTTTTCGGAGTTATGTAGTAGCCTACGGAAAGCTCATGGGAGTTATTTCTGTAGTTGCTCAGCACATTCAGGTTATGGTCATAGGCGTAGCCTAATCTTAAACGCTTGGTAGCGTAGATCTCAATAATCGCTGCCAATGCATTTCGACTATCTAGATTCTCTTGCAAATTATCGTTCCAGATTTTCATATTGCTTCTGTACGATCCTCCAACCCAAATTCGCTCTGCAAACAAGAACATCGCGTTGATATCATAATTGGTCGGAGCTCCTTTTACTTCCTTGATAAGGAAGCTAGGCTTGAACTTCACTGTCTGTCCAAAATCAAATATGGCACCTGCAGTAAGGTAAAAGTGAAAATCATGGTAAGCTAGAGCTACATCTTCTCTTTCGAGAGATTTCTTACCAATCATATTATAAACACTAAACCCTGCATAAAACTTGTTAGTGTTAAAAAACAAGCCTGTGTTTAGATTTGGTGTCGTCAGGTTGATTCTTCCATCGGGTATTTCACTATCAGGAAAGTCATTCGGGTCTAGCATGCTTCCATCAATAGAATATTGTGAAAAGCCTGCACTTACTCCAAGCCCCAAATGACTATTGGCTCCCGTTTGAATACGATAAGCATAAGTCAACAAGCCTCCGGTGGTTTTGGCTGGCCCTAAGTTGTCACTCAGAAACGACACCCCGAATCCCATCGTCCCTTCGTTTGCAGATAAATCTGCTGTGACGGTGAAGGTCTCCGGTGCCCCTGGGAAATTAACCCACTGGCTTCGGTAAGTTGACTGAATGTAGCCTTCCTGCTTATAGCCTGCATACCCTGGGTTAATATGTAACCCATTAAAGATATACTGGCTGAACTGCGGAAGCTGCTGTCCAAAAGTCCCCCCGGTGGCCAATATGGCCACCAGAAAGGTCATTCCAATGATTTTAAAAGTAGTTTTCATATGCTTATAATTTATCTTTTAGAGCTCATATGGAATCTCGCATGAACTATAATAATCCCAGTGTGTGATATTTGATTCATGCTCGATTTCATATGCTATCTATTTTCTACCTGTCTGTGGACCAATGATTAGTTTTTAATTACTTGAATCCAACCTTTGTACTCATGTTCTCTACCACTTCTATCTACAGCTTTTAGTACATAGAAGTAGGTACCTGCTGTTTGCCCTGGAGCGTTCCAGTCATTCTGATAATTTTCCTGCTCTAGAACATGGTCACCATATCTATTAATGATAGTGATCTCAGTACTTACAAATATATTAATTCCTTCTATTTCAAATGTATCGTTATCTCCATCATTATTAGGAGTGATCACATTAGGTATATGGAATGGCATAATTGTATTCACATCGTCATCCTGATTGTTTGTATCATCAATATCCTCTTCATCAGAACCGATAATCACCGTATTGGTAATTACCCCTGCGGTTACTGCATTCACCTTCACTCTTATAGTGATTGTAGCTCCAGCTTCTAGCGTAGGGATCGTCCAAGTAATGGCACTTCCCGATACGTTATCATTCACTGTAGCATTCGTGCTATTTGCAGTTACCGTGTTACTGATGTAAGTCACTCCGGCAGGAAGGTTGTCTGTTACTACCACATTCGTAGCAGGAGTATCTCCATTGGTAATGACAATCTCATACTCAAAATCGTCACCTTCAAATATCTCCACATCAAACGAAGTCTTAGTAACTCCAAGATCAACTTGATCATTTAGCAATCTAAAGACAACAATTGCATCATCCTGGTTATCTGGGAATGCTGTCTCACGTAGCGTATATCTCAAAGTATATTCTCTAGCTTCGTTCACTCCTGGGATCAGGCTCAACTCTCCGTTTTCATCGATCAATAGACCTACGATTCCGTCAAGTTCTGTGAATTCGAAGTCCACATCTGCTGGGTCTGGTCGCTCACCTTCTAGTCGGTCATTATCCAGGATATTTCCTAGCAATCCACCGAAGCTTATGAAGTGAGTACCAAAGTCATCGTCATTGGCGATGATTTCAACATCTACCTCTAGACATCTCATACCGAAGTCCATATTCAGATTTACAGGGTTTTCAGCAGTTATCATGGCCGATATGCCATCTGCCCCACCTGTAACACCACATCTTACTTCAGTTCTAGAAGCATTGATATCAGTCATTCTGGCATCTGCATCAGGAAGAACTTTCACTAATCCAGTTGCACCCATTCTCTGCGCTTCAGCATCCAGGAATTCGTCATTATTCAAGTAAGCAGTAAACTCACCGAACT
The DNA here is from genome assembly GCF_900116615.1 of Algoriphagus locisalis. Classification (GTDB taxonomy): domain Bacteria; phylum Bacteroidota; class Bacteroidia; order Cytophagales; family Cyclobacteriaceae; genus Algoriphagus; species Algoriphagus locisalis. The sequence goes on along the minus strand of NZ_FPBF01000005.1, from coordinate 5,674 downwards.
CTACTCCCTCTGGCCTATCTCTCCAGTATCCTATGATACCGACGATGATATCTGCAGCATATCCTCCAGGACCATCTACATGAACATTGGCAGACTGAGCATTGCCGAAGCCGGCTTTGTTCAACTCACCCTCGTTTTCAGGGCCATCGTATCTGCCGTCACCATTGAGATCGAACCATTCCCAATCCGCAATATCAATTGGACCTTGGGTAGGATCATTCAGTGTTACTTGACCGTCGTTATTGGCATCAAACCATTCGTTCTGGATACCATCACCATTCAAGTCATACCATACAAAGTCTCCCAGTACAATACCATCATAGGTTTCATAACCGAAGTCATGCGTCTGATAAGCACAGTCAGCGATATCCGTAAAGAACAAGGAGCTTTCTACTGGATACAGACCTCTTGCCGCATTTAGATTAGCATCCTGCACTTGTACTAGGTAGCTGCCTGGAGCAAAATCCTGGAAGGTATATCTACCGTCCGCACCTGTAATAACAAGTAGCGTAGAGCCAGGAGTATCTCCCTGCGGAATCAGCGTAACAGGCACTCCAGCCAGTGGAAGATCCGCCTCAGCATTGAATGCAATACCCGTAATCAGGGTCTGGCCTTCACAACCTACTTCTACCACATGGTCATCTTCTTCAGATACCGGATTTTCTGGATCAACAGGATTTGTCGCTGTAACTGTTGCTACGTTGACCAAGTTTTCCTGATTAGCAATGTCCGACTCGGTTACAGTGTACGTAGTTGAATACTCAAGTACCTCATTAGGCAATAGCATTTCAACAGATTCCGTAAATCCAGTCATTGGATCATTTACCTGAACATCTACCAATGGAGCTGTACCTGTATTGGTAACTGTAATTGTATAAGTGATTACTTCCCCGATTTCATAGACCACAGTCTTATCTGCAGTTTTGTCTATCTGGATTCCAGCGGTCAGATCAACATTCACAGTCGCATCATCTTCAGCTTCTACAGGAGTTTCAGAATTTTCATGAACTGCTTTCACCGTAGCCACATTCAGAATAGGCTCTCCACTTAGAATGTCTTCCAATGTAACTGTGTAAGTAGTCTGGAAGCTTCTTTCTTCCCCTGGAGCCAAGGTTAATGAACCTACTGCCAAACCTGTTTTGGGATCTGTCAGCTCACCACTAGTAAGAGTTACATTACCGGTATTTTTCACCAATAAGGTATAATTCAGTACCACACCGGCTTCACTTACAGAAGTCACATCAACGGTTTTATCTAGCGTAATCGATGGTAATGGATCAATTGGAGTTTCAATTTCAGTCTCATCCTCAGGATCTTCACCGTCTGGGCTTTCGCCAGAAGCAAGTGCAGTATTCAATACAAATCCTGCATCTACATCAGCCTGAGTCACCACATATTCAGTGTTCAATGCAGTAGAAGCTCCTGGTGCTAAAGTACCTGCATTTTGATCTAGACCAGTCAGTGGATCTGTAACCATCACATTAGTCAAGGTCACATTACCTGTGTTGGTCACAGTCAAAGTATAGGTGATCACATCACCTGCTGCATTTACCTCAGATCCGTTGTCAGATTTCACAATCTGTATCATCGGATTCTGAGGAATCTCAGTGATGGTACAGTCTCCCTCACACTCTGGGTCCGTAACATCCGGAGATACCGGAGTAGGATCAGAAGATTCGTCGGTGATGTCATCACTTGGATCTTCAGGATCTCCGCCTGGTGCTTCGCCTCTTGCAATAGCAAGGTTAGATACCAAGCCGTTATCTATATCTGACTGCGTCAATACGTAAGTTGCAGTGAAGGTTGAGTTGTCCTCTGCACCAGGAGCAAATGTTGCTATAGGGCCTCCTACTACTGCTACTTTATCATCTTCGATAGTCACATTGGTCAAGGTCACGTTGCCAGTATTTCTCACAGTGAAGGTGTAAACCACTGTCTCGCCCACCTGAGCAAATCCGTCATTGTTTCCATCTACGAAGGCTCCGTCTTTCAACAGTTCAATCATAGGATTCTGAGGAATCTCAGTAATGGTACAATCACCCTCACACTCAGGATCCGTAACCTCTGGATCTACTGGTGTAGGATCAGAGGACTCGTCGGTGATGTCATCACTTGGATCTTCAGGATCTCCGCCTGGTGCTTCGCCTCTTGCAATTGCAAGGTTAGATACCAAGCCGTTATCTATATCGGACTGCGTCAATACGTAGGTCGCAGTGAAGGTTGAGTTATCCTCATCACCCGGAGCAAATGTTGCTATTGGGCCTCCTACTACTGCTACCTTATCATCTTCAACAGTCACGTTGGTCAAGGTCACGTTGCCAGTGTTTCTCACCGTGAAGGTGTAAACCACGGTCTCGCCTACCTGAGCAAATCCATCATTGTTTCCATCTACGAAGGCTCCGTCTTTCAACAGTTCTATCATCGGATTCTGAGGAATCTCAGTGATGGTACAGTCTCCCTCACACTCTGGATCTGTAACCTCTGGATCTACTGGTGTAGGATCAGAGGACTCGTCGGTGATGTCATCACTTGGATCTTCAGGATCTCCGCCTGGCGCTTCGCCTCTTGCTATTGCAAGGTTGGACACCAAGCCGTTGTCTATATCTGACTGTGTCAATACGTAGGTTGCAGTGAAGGTTGAGTTGTCCTCATCACCCGGAGCAAATGTTGCTATAGGGCCTCCTACTACTGCTACCTTATTATCTTCGATAGTCACGTTGGTCAAGGTAACGTTGCCAGTGTTTCTCACCGTGAAGGTGTAAACCACGGTCTCGCCTACCTGAGCAAATCCATCATTGTTGCCATCTACGAAGGCTCCGTCTTTCAACAGTTCTATCATAGGATTCTGAGGAATCTCAGTGATGGTACAGTCTCCCTCACACTCAGGATCCGTAACCTCTGGATCTACTGGTGTAGGATCAGAGGACTCGTCGGTGATGTCATCACTTGGATCTTCAGGATCTCCGCCTGGCGCTTCGCCTCTTGCTATTGCAAGGTTGGACACCAAGCCGTTGTCTATATCTGACTGCGTCAATACGTAGGTCGCAGTGAAGGTTGAGTTGTCCTCATCACCCGGAGCAAATGTTGCTATAGGGCCCCCTACTACTGCTACCTTATTATCTTCGATAGTCACGTTGGTCAAGGTCACGTTGCCAGTGTTTCTCACCGTGAAGGTGTAAACCACGGTCTCGCCCACCTGAGCAAATCCATCATTGTTGCCATCTACGAAGGCTCCGTCTTTCAACAGTTCGATTTCCGGAGAAATTTCAAAGCATTCTTCTACAGAATCTTCATCGCTTGCTATTACTCTTCCTTCAGCAACCTCTGATTCCTGCTCATAAACTTCTTCATAAGCTGTAGCAGATGCAGTATTGGTTACACAAAGACCGTCTATCAAATCTTGATCGATTTCTAGATCCGTAGTTTCTTCCCATGTCGCCTGCGGAGCCAATGAAGGAATAGTCCACATTTCACCAGTCAGGTCATCCTTCACTTCAATGTTGAATAGTTCAACATCTCCAGTGTTAGTGACTTTGATACCGTATGTGATAAAGCCTTCTACCACATTATCATTTTCAAGAACTGATTTCTCAATCATTAATCCTGGGGCCACCACACGTACCGTCACAATCGCGGTATCGCAGTTGGTTGGATTAGGATTGGTACAGATTCTATATTCTAGGGTGTAAATACCTGGAGTCAATCCTGGAGATACACTTACCAAACCTGTATTTGTATCCAAGATCAATGCGCCTGGAGTAGATTGAGTCACCTCAGTTATTGTTACCAAAGTAGTATTCAATGGTGATGTACCATCCAACAATCTGTCATTTGTCAATACATTGACAATATCATCGTATCCAAACTCATAAACCGGAATGCTGGTCATATCGTCATCCTCAGCAATAGGAGGGTTCGGATTAGGGTTACATCCTTCAGAAGCTCCTGGATATGTTACTTCTGTTCGAACTTCAGGATTCAATTCAAAGATCACATAAGCACCTTCTTCACGAACCTGATAGAAGTTAAATTCTCCAGCCACCCACTGTTGGTTTTCAAATTTCCATCCTGGCCATGCACTACCGTATCCACCAGCCAATGTATCAGCACCAGGGAACAGCATGTAGCCTTCCATTGGGATATTATCGTAGCTGATGATCACATTGTCATCCTTGTCATACCAAGTCATGGTCAACGGATTAGGATCATTTGGAGCCAGATCCTGTAGATCAAAGTTCACCGGTGATAGCAACCATCTCAAGTATGGAGCATCCAGTTCACAATACTCATCCACTTCGATCAACCCAAGTTCAGGGTTGATCGTGACTGTAATCACTGCCTCATCCCAGTTGGATGGATTTCCAGTTTCTGTAATTCTATAAGTTAACTGGTAGTTACCTGCCTGAGGATTTGGTGCAATGGTGATCTCCCCGTTTGCATCCACACTCAATACCCCATCTGGATCTGCAATCACTGTTGTCAAGGTCACATTGGCAGGAGTTGCCGGACCACCTTTCAACTCATCATTTGTCAAAGCATTGACAGCTGAAGTCTGGGCAGTAGTCTCATAATCAAATGTTCCCGCGAAGTCATCCACAGCCAAGATCTCATTGAAGCTAGCTTCAGCAGTTTCAGAATCAGGATCAGATTCTATAGGCTCCTGTCCTTCTCCCTCACCGATGAATCCTTTACCTGTTGCTATGTTGGTCACTGACCCTTCTTCCAAATCAGCTGCAGTGATAGCATAAGTAGCAGTAAACACAATCTCATCTCCTGGAGCCAAGCTTACAGTATTATTCTCATCAGCAATAGTTCCATCGATCTTATCATCTTCCACTGTGAATGGACCATAAAGCGTCACATTACCCGTGTTTTCCAAGGTATAGCTGTATTCAACTACATCATCAACCTCGCTATATGGATCACCGGCAGTGATTTCTTTATCGATAGTCAATTCAGGAGTTTGAGTAAAGCAAGCATCAGCCATGTCCTCATCCTGAGCCACCACTCTATATAGCAATCCTCCTGGGAATTCTCCTTCACCCGGAGATTGCTGCTGTCCATCAATGAACTCTCTTGACTCTGCAATAGCCGTATTTTCATAGCATTTGCCATCAATCATTTCCTGCGTGATTTCCACCGTTACTTGGCGGGTATCCTCTGCGTTAGGTGCAAGTTCAGCGATAGTCCAGTTATCCTCTGTTTCTATATCTTCTACATAGATATTGTAAAGGGTAACATTACCAGTGTTTTTCACAGTGATGTCGAAGATCAAGTCTCCTTCGAGGATGTCCGCGTTAGAATTCACAGTTTTGGTGATTTCCAAATTAGGTTTCTGGCATAGCTCGAAGCTGGTCAAACCATCCACATCGAAGCTCTCACCTGAATCATCAGTCACCGGAGTGTTCTGGCCAAACTGACCAGCCGCTCTCGCCTGATTCGTGATCACACCTGCCTCAACATCCTGTGCAGTCACCACATACGTGGCTGTGTAGGTCGCTTCCTCGCCTGGAGCTAGCGTGCCCTCTGTATTATCACTCTCTGCGGCAACAAACGTGATCGCCGGTGCTGTGCCCGTGCCACTGAAGCTCAACTCAGACACAGAGACATTACCCAACGTCACCGTACCTGTATTTCTTACTACAAACGTGTAGGTCAACTCATCGCCAGCCTC
>NZ_FPBF01000004.1 GCF_900116615.1 Algoriphagus locisalis | reverse complement strand
ATAGCCGAGTAGTACTAATTGCCCAAAAGCTTACCCTACGTTTGTTACAGTTTCTGCAAAGACATGTTATTCATTGTTGGATGTTTGATGTCGGGTGACCGATGTAGACAAAGACAAAGAACTTAAGATATTATATGGACGAATGATCATCCGGCAACGGACACCGGTCATCGGACATCAAGATTTAGGCGGCCTAGCGCAGGGGTCCCACCTCTTCCCATCCCGAACAGAGAAGTTAAGCCCTGCAGCGCCGATGGTACTGGGGTTACACCCGGGAGAGTAGGTCGCCGCCTCATTTATTCAAAGCCTTTCGTGTAAACGGAAGGCTTTTTTGCGTTATAGACTCTTCAATTTTATCTGACTATTTTACAATCCATTTTTCATTTTTAGAATATTGTTGCAGTTTTGCATCAAAGCCCAATTTGAATGTCTATTCTATTTAAAGGTCTCCGTATTGTCAATCCTGAAGGTATAAAAGAAGCCAAGGATTATGTTTTTGACAATGGAGAATTAATCCTATCTGCTTCTGGCAACTCTTCGAAATTTGACCAAAAAATTGATGCCTCTGGATGGCTATTGTCTGAAGGTTGGATTGATCTCAGGTGTAGCATGGGAGAACCTGGTCATGAATACAAGGAGTCCATAGAAAGTCTTGCTGAGTCATTAATTGCTAGCGGTTTTTCTGCTGCTGTTATTTTGCCAAATACCGACCCAGTTATCCAGTCTAAAGGGGATGTTGATTTTGTGCTCAACAGAGCTAAAAGATATACTCCAGAGTTATTAATTCAAGGAGCTGTTACTAAAAATACTGATGGAGAGAATCTAACTGAGATTCTTGATATGCATCATCAATCAGGGGTCTCTATTTTCGGTGAAGGTGTGAAGCCTTTAGCTAATGGAGATCGCTACATGAAAATACTTCAGTATCTCCAGAAGTTTAACGGAGTATTGTTTGATCATGCCTATGATCCTTTGTTGGCTATTTTTGGACACATGCATGAGGGAGAAAACTCCACAATGCTAGGAATAAAAGGAATACCTAATCTTGCAGAAGATGTAGCTATTCAGAGAAACCTAGAGATCATCCGCTACGCTGGTGGAAGAGTTCATTTTCAGACCATCAATACTGCAAAAGGAGTTAAACTAATTAGAGAAGCAAAAGCTGAAGGATTGAACGTTACAGCGGATGTCTCAATTTATCAATTGCTCTTTGCTGATAAGGATTTGATGGACTTTGATCCATACCTTAAAGTATTACCACCTTTCAGAGGTGATTCTGATAGAGCCGCTTTAATTGAAGGACTTAAGGATGGAACAATAGATGCTTTGGTTAGTAACCATCAACCGGAAGATTTAGATTCTAAGTTTATGGAATTTGATCTTGCTAATTTCGGCATGGTTGGATTGCAGACTTTTTTACCAGCCTTGGTTTTACTCGAAAAGGAACTTGGTTGGGAATTATTAATTCAAAAAGTTACTTCTGGGCCGAAAGCTATTTTGCCACACCATTTATCTCCATCCTGGACTATTTTTGATCCAAACTCAGAATGGTTGTACAATGAGAAGTCAAATAAGTCAAACTCTTCAAACTCACCTTGGTTTGGAAAGAACCTCAAAGGTCAGGTGAAATATGTGATTCAAAAGGGACAGTTAATAGAAGTGAATGTATAAATACTTTAGTTCTGCTTACAAATTTGGAAGTATTGCCGGTGCTTTAAGTGTCATAGCTTTTGTTGCGCTTTCCTTTTTATATCCAGATCCTACGAATCTAAATTTGGTTTTTGGGTATGTTATTTCACCAATAGCAATTTTCCTGGCGATTAAATTCTTTAAGGAATATAGTAACAATGGCTATTTGTCTTTTGCTGAGGGAATGTCATTAGGATTCGTTACTTATATGCTGGAAGCAATCCTGTCCTTAATTGGGATTTGGATAGTATTGCAGATTCACCCTAATTTATTTGAGCAGATTAAGGCTTCAAAACTAGATGTCCTAGCTACGAGCAAAGATTCTATCGTAAGTCAGGTCGGACTAGAATCCTATGGTATGACACTGGAAAGTGTTAAAAATATGGTTTCTTTGGACATAGCTCTGAATGATGGTTTATGGAAAATCATTCCCGGACTGTTTTTTACTATTATTATATCTATTATTTTGAGAAGAAATCCTAACTAACAAACTCATGGAAGAACAACAATCCCCTTTTCAGGCAGCAATTAAGCCTGGGTTAACAATCGGCTTAGTGTCTTTGGCTCTTACCTTTGTTGCCTATTTTATAGATTCTACTTTACTAGGGTCGGCTTGGTTTGGCTTGGTTGCTTTGGTACTTTTCTTTGTACTTATTATCTATTTTGGTAAGCAATATAGAACCGAGATTGGAGGTTTTATGTCTTTTGGAACAGCCTTTAACTTTAGTTTTATTACCATGGTAATTTCTGGTTTGGTCGGACTAATAGGGCAAGTATTATTGTTTCACGTTGTAGATCCTTCTTTAGCTGGTGTCTTAGCCGATCAGGCTTTTGAAACCCAGATGTCAATGATGGAGAGTTTTGGACAGGATCCAGATGCTATGGATCCAGCTGTTTTAGAAGAGATGAAATCGAGCACAGCCAAGGGATTTACCTTGTCAGGTCAGCTTATGAATTTTGGCTTTGGGTTAATAGTGTATGCAATTATTGCCTTAATTTTGGGAGCAATCCTAAAGAAGAGAGACAAGTCTCTCGATTATTAAATTATGACCCAAATTTCAGTTGTAGTTCCTGTATTTAACGAGGAGGAGTCACTGCCTGAATTAACTCAATGGATTAGCCGTGTCATGCAAGATCACGGCTTTTCTTATGAGGTGATTTTAATCAATGATGGCAGTTCTGATGATTCTTGGGGAATAATTAATTCGCTTTCTCATAAATACAATGAGGTTAAAGGAATTAATTTCACCAGAAACTATGGTAAATCAGCTGCACTGGATGCTGGGTTTAAGAAGGCTTGTGGGGATGTAGTGATTACTATGGATGCCGATCTTCAGGATAGCCCTGATGAAATTCCTGGTCTTTATGTAATGATCACCGAAGGAAAATTTGATGTGGTCTCTGGATGGAAGAAAGAGCGTCATGACCCATTGGGGAAAACAATCCCTTCCAGATTTTTTAACGGAGTGACTCGGTGGATCTCTGGCATTAAGCTTCATGACTTCAATTGTGGACTAAAAGCCTATCGGCTTAAAGTGGTGAAGAATATTCAGATCTATGGAGAGATGCACCGATATATTCCATTGCTTGCCAAATGGAATGGGTTTGGAAAAATAGGAGAGAAAATAGTCCAGCATCAGGCTAGAAAATACGGTTACTCAAAGTTTGGCCTAGAGCGGTTCTTAAACGGGTTTCTTGATTTGATATCGGTGTCCTTTGTGCATCGCTATAAAAAGAAGCCTATGCACTTTTTTGGGTTTTTGGGTAGCTTTTCTTTTTTGACTGGGTTTATCATCACTTGCTGGTTGATCTTTGAGAAGGTATATGGGTTGAGTAAAGGGTATAAAGTGAGAGAAATCACCGATCAACCCCTTTTCTTTTTAGCATTGGTCGCCTTGATTATTGGAGTGCAATTATTCGTGACTGGATTTATAGCTGAGTTGATGACTTCGAATCAATCAAAGGATACCGAGTATAAAATTGACGAGGAGATTAACTTCGGCTTTTAATGAAGTTCTCGGTAATCATACCGGTTTTCAATCGATCTGAAGAGTTACGGGAACTGTTACAAAGCCTGACAAATCAGAGTCACCATGATTTTGAAGTGGTGGTAATTGAGGATGGTTCTGCGATTGACTCATCGGAAATTGTTGAGGAATTCAAATCTCGACTTCAGATTCAATACCTAATCCAAGCAAATACTGGGCAGGGATTCGCCAGAAACAATGGGATGAAGATAGCTCAAGGTGATTTTTTTGTTATTCTGGATTCTGATGTCATTTTGCCAGTAGATTATCTACAAAAGCTTTCAAGTGCTATTACCATTAGGAAATTAGATGCTTTTGGAGGCCCGGATGCTGCTAGTCAGGATTTTTCTGCCTTGCAAAAAGCCATGGATTTTGCTATGACATCCTTTTGGACCACAGGTGGTATTCGCGGTAAAATGAAAGATCCTTCCAAATATCAAGCTAGAGGATTCAATATGGGAGTCTCAAGAAAAGTATTTGAACAAACAGGAGGCTTTGTTGACCCAAATCAAGGAGAAGATATAGAATGGAGTATCCGGATTAAGAAGGCAGGATTTATACTTGAATTGGTTCAAGAGGCATTTGTTTACCATAAGCGTAAAAACACGATCTCTTCTTTTTCTAAGCAAGCATTTTCCTTTGGAAGGAACCGAGTAAATGTATCAAGGTTTCACCCCGGTGCGATCAAATTGGTGCACTGGCTACCCACAGCATTTTCACTTTTCAGTCTTAGTATTCTATTTTCATATTTCCTGAACAATACCTTGTTTCAAATCAGTGTTGGGATATTTCTATTATGGAGCATAGCGGTGATTTTATCCTCATCCTCACAAAACCACTCAATTAAGGTGGGGGCATTAAGTTGGGTTACTTCTGTTTTGCAGCTATGGTCGTATGGAGTTGGTTTGCCTTTTGAGCTCTTGAAAAAAGCCAGTAAAGGTTAATTTCCTTTTTTACATACGAAAATCACTTCTTCTGACGGAAGCGCATTTTGTTTGACGACTTTAGGGGAGATTTCCTTTACAAATAGATTTTCTTCAATTTTAATTCCTGACTTTCTTAATCTCTCCGCATAGTCTTTTCCAAACTTGCGAACATGATCACGCTGTCCAAAAATTCGTTCTCGCTCAGCAGGATCAGTAACAGTCTTATCTTCTAAGGTCTTTTCGATCGAGTACACTGGTGATTGAAGGATTCCCCATCCGTTTGGCTTCAATACCCGATTAAACTCAGCACATGCCCTTAGGTCGTCTTCTACGTGTTCAAGCACATGGTTGCAAAAGACCACGTCAAAACTGTTTTCTGGAAAGGGGATATCATGAACATCCATTTTCACCTTTGCCAAGGGTGATTCTATATCTGCAGTGATGTAGTCGAGATTTTTTAATCCTTCAAAACGTTCAATAAAACAATGCTCGGGCGCCACATGCAGTACTCGAAGTGGAGCTGAGAAAAAGTCTGTTTTTTCCTTAAGAAAAAGCCACATCAAGCGATGACGTTCCAGTGAAAGGCAGTTTGGGCACAGCGCATTTGCCCGTGCGATTCTGCCATAAGGAAGAAACTTCTTGTAACTATGATCGCAAACTGGACATGTGACGTCCTTACCAGCGTTCATTTGAGCAAAGACTTTCATTACTAAGGGACTTACTCGCTGTAATAATGGCCTAGGGACGTAGCGTATAACAAAACTGATGATGGATTTCATGGATGCTTTTAATCTGAGCGCAAGTTACTCAAAGGGCTAAAAGGAGCGTAATTAATGTGAATCTTTTGTTTTTTTAGATTTTTTATGATTTGAATTGCAATAAGGTTCTTGTTTGTGCAGATTCAATCAGTATTTTAGTTGATGTGAATTGTTCTCCTTTTTCAATCAAAAAAAAACACCTTTATGAAGATTAGAAATTTACTTTTTATCCAGCCAGCTATTATTCTGATAGTGGTACTTACATCACTCGATTTTGCTATTGCGCAGGAGACCAAGACGTTTACATTAAAAGAGTTGGTTCAGCAGGCGAAGGATGGTTCGCCGGTAGCCCTACGAGCAAAAACAAGACGGGAAAACCGTTATTGGCAGTATAGATTGTTCAGGTCAAATTATAATCCGCAGCTAAGGCTGACTGGTACTATCCCTCAATATTATCAAGAATTCAATAATATTACTCAGCCAGATGGCTCGATCGAATTCATTGAAGTAAAGCAAAACTTGATGGACTTGGGATTGGGTTTGGAACAGGTGATTGGAGCTACAGGAGGAACCGTGTCTGTGAATACTTCTACCAATAGATTTGATAATTTCCTGTCAAATCCAGGACAACCTCAGACTAGATATTCAGGTGTGCCTATAAGTGTAGCTTTGAATCAGCCGATATTTGCATTCAATCCTTACAAATGGGATAAGAAGATTGAGCCTTTGTTATATGAAGAAAGTAAGCGGGAATATGTAAAGGAAATGGAGGAAGTTTCTATATACGTCACTCAGTTGTACTTCGATTATCTTATTGCCCAGGTCAACTCGGAGATCGCAGCGACAAACCTGAGAAATACTGAGGATATTTTTGCGATAGAAAAAAGAAGAAATGAATTGGGAGTGACCCCTGAGGATGATCTCCTGCAGGTGGAACTCCAGGTTCTCAATGCACAGCAGGCAGCAGCACAGGCGGAAGTGGATTTGGAGAGTGCTGCTTTTGCTATGAACTCATTTATAGGATTGAATCAGTCCTCAAACTTGAATCTAGTTTCCCCGGTAGATATTCCCGAATTCGAAGTGAATGTGGAGCAGGCCATAGACCTTGCATTTCAAAATAGAGCTGAAGCGATCGGTTATGAACGGCAGAAAACGGAGGCAGAGTCTCAGGTAGCCCAAGCACGTGGGCAGCGTTTTCAAGTTCTTTTAAACGCTAGGTATGGCTACAATAACGCGGCTTTTAATTTTCCAGACATATATCAGAATCCAAATACTCAGGCTTTAGTCAGTCTTGGGCTTTCGGTTCCGATTTTAGATTGGGGTAGAAATAAAGCCCGTATGTCTATGGCTATGGCAAACCAAGAGTTGGTTGAAAATACGGTGGCACAGGAACTGATTAATTTTGAACAGGAAATTTTCACTCAGGTAAAGAATTTCATGATGATCAAAGAGCGTTTGAAGGTGACCCGGGTGTCTGATGATGTGGCTCAGCGTCGGTACGATATTGCGCTCAAAAGATATCAGACAGGCAATGTTACCATAACAAATCTCAATATTGCGCAAAATGAAAAAGACTCTAATAAAAGAGCCTTTTATACTTCATTACGCGAATTTTGGATGGCTTATTATGAGTTGAGATCACTTACTTTGTATGATTTTGAAAATGATGAATTACTCTATATACCAGAGATGGAGTAGGCTATTAGAAGGTGTTTTCTTTGATAAATTCTTCTTCCTTAGCTATTTTCTTTTCGATCTTCTCAATGGATTTGGATTGCTTCCCCATTTTCTTTGTGATCTTAGCCACATCGTTTGGTGAAAGTTTGCCAGCTGCATTCTTTTTGTCAAAGTCGGCTCTTGTCTTTTCCAGTTTTTCGATTGCTTTCTGGCGGTCTTCGTTCAACTTCACTAGTTTTTCTTTCGACTTCTCTACTTTTGCCTGAGTTTTGGCATCAACAGTGCTAGTGCTCACTTCCTGAGCCATTACGTGATCGGGAGACATATAGATCAGTCCGCCAACGAGTAAAAAGGAGTAAATAAGTTTCTTCATAATTTTTAGTGGTTTATTTCATTAAGGTACAAAAAAATACATCTACGTCTAACTTTTTCATTATTCTGGATCTTTCTGATCAGGATCTCCTTTGGGTAATCTTCCTGATTTTTTGAGAGATTCCCGGATGATCCACTCCAGTTGGCCATTGGTACTACGGAATTCATCTGCAGCCCATTTTTCGAGCGCTTTCATCATATTCTCATCCAGTCGTAGTGCAAATGCTTTCTTTTTAGCCATAACTTAATCCTCCATCCAACTTTCCATAAAAGCCTGCAATTCCTTAGCTTTCATGGTTCCAATTCTGATTTTTTTCTTTTCTCCCACATCCAAAAGCAGTCCCTCGCTTCCCAATACAGAATATGAGCGAGTGGTTTTATTGCCTTTGATCCCCCACCCACCATAATCTAAAACAGGCTGATAATAGGAAACTTCCCAGGATTTAATTTGGGTTTTGGGATAGTTCTTCCATTTTCTAATGAATGGTAGGTAGCGGATCGATATGCCTTGATCATCAATGCGCGTCTCCAATTTGATATTGAAAAGCAGGATCAACGCTAGCGCCATAGTGCAGGAAACTACCCCAAGAGCGATAGCCATCTCCTGCTTGTCTTCGCTGGTGAAATACAATACAATAAGCAAAATGAGGGTAGGTGCTTCCACCAGTAGTATGAAGTACATTACCCAAGTGCCAGCGTAGGATTGACTTTCCTTGAAAATCCGGTTTGCCATGGCTATTGATTTAAGGTGCCTACATTGAGGACGGGGCTTGCACTTTTATCTGAACATAGTACTACCATAAGGTTGGATACCATTACCGCCTTTTTCTCATCATCAAATTCAATGATGTCTTTTAATTTCAAATCTGCCAAAGCCATCTCCACCATGCCGACGGCTCCTTCTACGATCTTCTGCCGCGCAGCTACGATTGCAGTAGCCTGTTGTCTTTGGAGCATAGCAGATGCTATTTCAGAAGAGTAAGCCAAATGTGAAATTCTTGCTTCAATTACCTTAATCCCGGCATGATGAAGTCGCTCAGAGATTTCTTGTTCTAGGGAATGATTGACATCTTCCACGCCTGATCTTAACGTGATTTCGGCTTCCTCGGCTTCAAAATTATCGTATGGATATAGCCCTGCCATTTTTCGGATTGCTGCATCAGACTGCAGATGGACAAAGTTTTCATAGTCATCTACGTCGAAGGTAGCTTTGAAACTGTCTTCCACTTGCCAAACTACGATCGTACCTATAAGGACAGGATTGCCGATCTTGTCATTTACTTTGACGGGTTTGTTTTCAAAGTTTCTCACACGTAGGGAGATCTTCTTTTTGGTCATGAATGGAATCACCCAATAAAAACCATTGGCTTTAACTGTACCTTCATAGTTTCCGAAAAGTAGAAGAACGGCGGCTTTGTTAGGTTCGACAATAAAGAATCCGGGAATACACAGAATAGAAAGAAAAAGGGTGACACCTCCAATCGGAGATCCGTAAGCGAAGAAAACTACCGATACAAAGATTCCTATCAGTACTAAGAAAACCATGATGTATCCAGAGCTGGGTTTGGTTATTTTTTCCATGTCAATATGATGTTAAAATGATATCATATTGAATTACGCCAAACTTTTTCTAAGGTTCAAACTTTTTCCAAAAAAAAATGCCCCGAAAGTGTCGGGGCATTGCTTTAATAGTTAGGTGTTATTTCTTCTTCGTAAAAAGGGAATCGACAAATTCTTTTCGATTGAAAATCTGTAAGTCAGTCATTTTCTCGCCTACGCCTATGTATTTGACAGGAATTTTGAATTGATCTGAGATTCCAATTACGACACCGCCTTTGGCTGTCCCATCAAGTTTGGTGATAGCAAGAGAAGTTATTTCCGTGACTTTCGTGAATTCCTTTGCCTGAATAAATGCATTCTGACCAGTAGATCCATCTAAAACTAGGAGAATCTCATGTGGTGCATCGGGTATGAATTTCTGCATTACACGCTTGATTTTTCCTAATTCATTCATCAGATTGACCTTCGTATGAAGTCGGCCAGCCGTATCGATGATGACTACATCGGCATTGGTGTCCACTCCTTGCTTTACTGCATCAAATGCGACAGATGCTGGGTCTGTATTCATGCCATGTGAAATCACAGGCACTCCGACCCGATCTCCCCATAGAATTAATTGATCCACAGCTGCAGCTCTAAAGGTATCCGCAGCACCTAGGACTACAGATTTTCCGGCGGTTTTGAACAGATTGGCAAGTTTGCCTATGGTGGTGGTTTTCCCTACACCATTTACTCCTACCACCATGATCACATATGGCTTTTTACCTTCCGGTAAATCAAAATCCAGCAGATCTTGGGTGTTGTTTTCTTTGAGTAGATTCTCTATCTCTTCTTTTAGAATCACATCCAGCTCGGCAGTGTTGACATATTTGTCTCTAGCTACGCGCTCTTCTATTCTGCGGATTACTTTGATAGTGGTATCAACTCCTACATCTGAGGTAATGAGAATTTCTTCCAGCTCATCCAAAACCTCATCGTCCACTTTGGACTTGCCTACTACAGCTTTGCTGAGTTTTGAAAAAATATTTTCGCTTGACTTCTGAAGGCCTTGATCGAGGCTTTCCTTTTTATCTTTTGAAAAGAAACCAAAGATTCCCATGCGTGTGCGATTTAAAAGTGGAATTTAACGAAAAAGTCCCTGCTGACCGATGGACAGAGGGACTGCTTTTCTTTTGCTGCAAAGTGCAACTTATTTTTTCAAAGATTCCTGTACCAAAGGGGAAGGAACCATTTCTTCTCTGAAGGTGTAAGCGCCAGTCTTCTCAGATCTTACCGCTTTAATCACTTTGGCGTAAGACACGCCACCTTCTTTTTTAAGGGTTGCTACTACTTTCTTAGCCATGGTCTTGTCGTTTTAAACGGAATTGCTTCCGAGCTAAATTACTTAATTTCTTTATGAACAGTTACTTTCTTCATGATTGGGTTGAATTTTTTCAATTCCAATCTTTCAGTCGTGTTTTTTCTATTCTTGGTAGTGATGTATCTTGAAGTACCTGGCAATCCAGAAGCTTTGTGCTCCGTGCATTCCATAATCACTTGTACTCTATTGCCTTTCTTAGCCATCTTTAAATTGATTTAAGGGTCGTGACCTTGATTATCTGATTACAATCATCCCGTTATCCTGAGCTTCTTTCAAAACTGCAGTGATACCTTTCTTATTGATAGTCTTCAATGCCTTAGTACAAACTTTCAAAGTGATCCATGCATCTTCTTCTGGAACGTAGAACGTCTTCTTGTGAAGATTTGGGTAGAATCTACGCTTAGTCTTGTTGTTTGCATGGGAGACGTTGTTACCTACTCGAGGTCTTTTTCCGGTTATGTCACAAACTTTTGCCATGGTAATGTATAGTAAATTGTATCCGTTTCTGTAATGAGTCTGCAAATATCGGAACTTTTTGGGGATATGCAACAATGCGTTTCAAAAATATTTCCTTTTCTCTCAGGCTTTTGTGTAGGGACAATGTTTACAGCCGTTTCCGCAACAATAACCTCGTTTTTGGTGATATTCTTTTGTGAAAACCATCAGTCCCTGTTCATTAAAGTAAAAGTCCTCAGGACTAAGTGTTGATCCAGAGCTAGGCTTCTTGGCGTCTTTCATGGTTGGGGCAGTGGCAATTGCTATATTTGAACTTGACTAGTCCTTATTATATAGTACACAAAATTAAGAAAAACATGCAGACTATCACTTCCAGTAAGCAAGCAATAGAATTAGAAGATAAATACGGTGCACATAACTATCATCCATTACCGGTTGTTTTGGCAAAAGGAGAAGGGGTTTTTCTTTGGGATGTAGAAGGTAAGCGCTATTATGATTTTCTGTCTGCCTATTCTGCGGTTAACCAAGGGCATTGTCATCCTCGCATTAAGGATGCTTTGATAGAGCAGGCGAGTACGCTGACATTGACTTCACGGGCTTTCCACAACGATGTGTTAGGTCCATTTGAAAAATATATCTCAGACTATTTTGGTTTTGACAAAGTGCTTCCTATGAACACAGGCGCAGAAGGAGTGGAGACTGCAATCAAAATTGCGAGGAAATGGGGCTACGAGAAAAAGGGGGTCGATGAAAACCGTGCAAAGATCGTAGTGGCGGAAAATAACTTCCATGGTAGAACGACAACGATTATCTCCTTTTCTAATGATGAAAATGCACGAAAGAATTTCGGGCCTTATACCGCTGGGTTTGTGAAAATCCCTTTTGATGATATCTATGCGTTAAAAACTGTCCTGGATGATCCAGATGTGGTAGCTTTTTTGGTGGAGCCAATTCAAGGAGAAGCTGGAGTCTATGTGCCGGGGCCTGACTATCTCAAAGAAGCAAAAGCTGCCTGTGAGGCAAAGAAGGTTTTGTTTATCGCTGATGAAATACAAACCGGGATAGCAAGAACTGGGAAATTATTGGCGGTTGATCATGAAAATGTGCGCCCGGATATCCTGATTTTAGGTAAAGCAGTTTCCGGTGGGTTTTACCCTGTTTCGCTTGTTTTGGCAGATGACGAGGTGATGAATGTGATCAAGCCAGGTCAGCATGGGTCAACTTTCGGAGGAAACCCACTTGGTGCAAAAGTAGCTATGACTGCTCTTCAGGTAGTGAAAGACGAAAAACTTGCTGAAAACGCAGAAAAGCTTGGGGAGTTATTTAGGCTAAGAATGCAAAAGCTGGTGGATAAGTATAATGTGCTGAAGCTAGTAAGAGGCAAAGGGCTTCTGAATGCGGTTGTGATAAATGATACGGAAGAAAGCAGCACTGCTTGGGATATTTGCGTTGCATTAAAAGATAATGGTCTTTTGGCGAAGCCGACTCACGGAAATATTATCCGCTTTGCTCCACCATTGGTGATGACTGAAGAGCAGATTCATGAGTGCTGTGATATTATAGAAAAGACTATAGCAGGATTTGAAAAATAAAGACAAGTGTTTAACAAAGCATTAAGGAAACCCTTCCCTCGTATTTGGAACTTGGGAGGGTTTTTTAGTGTCTTATCTTTAATTTTGCAACTTCAAAACTCAACCAACACATGTTAAAAGCAGTCATTTTTGATATGGATGGCGTGATTTGCCATACCAACCCCTTTCACTCCATTGCTTTCCAGCAGTTTTTTGCGAAGCGAAACCTAAATCCTACCGAAGAAGAATATGCTGCTCATATGTACGGGAAAAATAATGGATACATTCTGAGTCATTTCCTTGGTAGAAAAATAGAAGGTGAGGAATTGACAATCCTGGAAGATGAAAAAGAGGGGCTATTCAGAGAAATTTATAAATCAGAAGTAAATCCTATTGCTGGATTTATGGAGTTTTTCGCAAAGTTAAAATCTGAAGGTGTCCTCACTGCTGTCGCTACTTCAGCTCCTCGGGCAAACTTGGATTTAATAATTGGTACTCTAGGAATAAGTGCACAGATGCAATCGCAACTGGCTGCAGAAGATGTGGCAAAGCATAAGCCTGATCCGGAGGTTTATTTGAAAAGTGCTGCAAAATTAGGAGTTAAACCAGAGGAATGTCTCGTGTTTGAAGATTCCTTCTCAGGTGCGAGCGCGGGTATAAATGCGGGAATGAAAGTGGTGGGTGTACTTTCTAGTCATACTAAAGATGAGTTGCCGAACTGTGATTTCTACATTAAAGATTATAAAGGACTTGAGCTTAACAGCTTGATCCCACTTTTTAAGTAGCTCAGGAAATGAAGCTGCATTATCTGAAACTTTTTATTTTCAGTTTTACGATTTGATCCTACTTAACTGTTTTTTTGAATAAGGATTAATGAAGATCTAATAAGAATTAGGTTTCGAGCTATGTTCACTATTGGTTACTGCCGAAGCTTAACACTTTGTTTGCATAAATCAATAATATTTATGCTATTTTTTGCTCTAGGATTTTGTTAAATGTTTGGTAGAGTTCTTAACTTCAATGCTTTATGATATTGTTGAATTCACTTGACTCCCATTTTTCATGTCAGTTGTCAATTTACCTTTTGAATCCTTACTTTCTAATGCTGGACTAAGTCAACTCAAAGGACAGCTAGATCAATTAGTGGCTAACCCTACAGATACCGCTGAGATGGTTTTTGAGCATTTCAAAGACCATGTTGATTTACCCATAAAGCTTCCGGTTAATATCTCTAAAGAAGGAAGTCAATATGTGGTTCAAGCAGCGGGAGACTTGATCAACGAAAACCAGGATTTTTTTCTGCATGAGTTGGAGTCTGTTTTGAAACAATTTCGAATCAAATTGAATGATACAGCAACTCAAATTGATGAATTGCTAGTGGAGGGTGAAACACAGCTTCAATCATTCAGAGATAGAGTTACAAATGAGCTTAGCAAAATTCCATATACGATTGAAATCAGGGATTCAAATGGTAGTAAGGAGTTTTTTATAAATCAAACCCAACCCGTTGATTGCAAAATCCAGGGAGTGGAGCTGACGATTACTGGTTCTTCTTTAGCCTTTACTACTACAAACCTAGCTGCATTAGCATGCTCAATTCAAGTATTGCTACCTGAATTGCAAAATGAGGATGGTTCTGGACCACATCAGCTTACTTTAGATGTTAGTTATGGTGATGGTGTATTTAATGGGTCTGCTACCAATATACCCGTTGCGAGACTGCAGGGAATTCAGGCTACTATAGAGCAATTTACTCTTGTAATCGAAAATGGTGAGTTTCAGGCTGGAACTCAGATAAATGGAGAGTTGGTTTTTGATTTTTTGGATGATGGAACGAGTGGGCCTGGAAAAATTGATTTCAATGTAGAACTTCTGAACAATGGTGATGTGCTATATGAAGCACAAAATCCAGAGGGCCGAGAACTCAAAAAAGGCAGTGTTTCTATATTTTTTCAACAGATTGAAGTCACTACCCATTCTTCAGCATCACCAGATGTGGCGATTAATGGGTGGGCGCAATTAGCCGGAGTAATTGACTCGACCACTCAGCAGCCTGCAAAGACAACTTTCCAATTCGGCTTTGCTGATCCGCATTTTGAATTCAATGGAAGTGATTTTTTCCCGATTCCACTTGGATTTGGGACGATAACACTTGATACAGTTTTTCTTCGCATCCATAAGAATGGGAATCTACTAGAAAGCTCATGGGAAGGAAATATAGGGATCCCTCTATTTTCAAATGGTCAGTTAGATTTTACGGTTGCGTTTGAAGATTCTACAACCGACAGGCTGCAGATTGAAGTTAGTAATCCCAGTAATCAGCCCTTGTCTCATGGCGGATTTGAACTCAATCTTCAGCAGTATGAGATGCGCTATGAAAATGGACAGCTTCAAGATATTACTGGCAATGGGGAACTGACTATACCTGAAATTACTACAGGAACTCCGATCCAAGTTGGCTTACAATTTAGCAGGGTAGGCCAAAATGAAAACTTGGTAATTTCAGCAAGTAATTTTGGTACTCCGGAAGTAGCGGGTTGTGAAATCGATTTTTCTTCTATTCAGTTTCAATTCCTAAATGGTGCTTTTTCAAACAGCCAAATCAATGGGAGAATAAAATTGCCCGATGTAACTGATGGAGCTGGAATAGCTTTCGATTTAGCCATAGGAAATCAGGGTAATGATTATTCCATCCAGCTAAGCGGTAGTCCACAGGATAATACCTTGAATTTTGGGCCAATTTCCTTGACAGTCGAATCTTTCGAGTTAGTTGTAGCAGGTAATCAGCTACAAAGTATCGATGGAGCCGGCGCAATGCAGCTTCCAGGCCTGAATCAGCCATTTGATTTCATCTTCAATGTCTCTCTAGATGATGCGAATACCAGTTACGCTATTCAGGTCAATAATGTAGAAGCAGCTTTAAGTGGGTTCAATCTAAGCTTTACACAGATCATTTTAAGTAGCCAGGGAGGACAACAATTCTCAGCAAGTGCTTCAGGCAGCTTGACTTTGCCTGTATTTGATGATGGAGGAAGTCTGAACTTTACAGTTTCTTTTGACAGAAGTGATAACTATCAGATTACTGTAAATAGCGGGACACAGTTTGTAAGGTTTGGAGATTTTGAGCTGAATCAGGTACAAATGCTCCTAAATATTCAAGCGGGTGTACTTCAGGATTTTTCTGGAAGCGCTTCCCTTCAGGTTCCTGGATTCAATACCGTAAGTGCTGTTTCACTCACTTATTCACAGGCTCAGGACAGATATCATATTAATCTTCAGAACCCGCTAGAGGTAGCATTATTTGGCGGAGAGCTGAATATGGCTTCTTTAGATATTGAGATACGAAATGGCAGTTTTCACAGCGGTTCTGCTACTGGGATATTCAAACTGCCAGATGCTACAGGTGGTGCAGGAATTCAGTTCAATATGGCCGTCGGGAGTTCGGGACAGGATTACAGTCTAAGTTTAACAGGTAATCCAGATGAAAACACACTTGAGTTTGGTCCAGTAGTTTTGAATTTCCAAAGCTTTAGCCTGACAGTTCAAAGCGGAAGCCTTCAAGCAGTGTCAGGTGGTGGGTCATTGCTGTTGCCAGGCTTGAGCCAGCCTTTTAATTTCAATATTTCTGTAGATTCTTCAGGAGCAGATCCGGTTTATTTGATTGAATTGACCAATGTCACTGCAGATCTGGAAAGTTTCAATCTTCATTTTGATCAGATAAAAATTGAAAGTCAGGAAAGTCAGAACTTTTCTGCTGCTGTTAATGGGCAAATGACCTTACCGGTATTTGATGGTAATCCCATAGATTTTGATGTGGCAATCGCAAGGACGAACAGTTATTCTATAGCTGTCGATGGTTCTGGTCAAAGTGCCAATTTTGGGATGTTTGTTCTAAGTGATGTGGCTTTTACTATTGCCGTAGATAATGGATCTGTACAAAATGCGAGTGGGTCTGCAGGCTTTCACATCCCTGAACTTACCCAGCCGGATCAGCCTTTCGTTATTGCTGTCAATTATTCAAAAAATGGTAATGAGGATTTTGCCCTTTCCGCGAGTAATCTTCCTGTGGTAGAGTTGGCGATTTTTACGTTGAATATTTCTTCTTTGGAATTTTTGATCAGGAATGGAAGCTTCTATTCGGGAAACCTGACAGGGACTTTATCCATGCCTTTCTTTACCAATGGGGGAGGATTGAATTTTACTTTTTTGGTTGCTGATGGAGGGAATAGCTATACCGTTCAGATTACATCTTCTGGAACTTTGGAAGGTAGCGGACTTGAAGTGAAAGATATAGCGTTGGATTTGGTGGTGACAAATGGAGCCATGCAGTCTATTTCTGGTACATCTAAATTCAAACTACCAGGTGGGGATGATTTTATTGCGGTTTCTATCGCCTATGATTCTCCTCAGAATAAGCTTAGTTTTTCTGCAAGTCCCCTTCCCACTTTTTCTATCGGGGGATTAACTTTTAATTTTTCCCAGTTTGGTTTTGCGATACAAAATGAAACATTGGCAGACGCAGTTTTTGCTGGGGATTTAACCATACCTGCTTGTGACTCTGGTCACAATTCTTTGGATTTCAGTTTTCAATTGGCTAATGGAAATGACTACACTATTCAGGCAAATCCTGATGGGCAAAAAACAGAATTGAAACTAGGAGATGTCAGTCTTTTTATTGAAGAGTTTGACCTTAGGATATTAAATGGTGATCTGGAAAGTATTACTGCCGAAGCGGCACTTGGTTTTTCGGGCTTGGAGCAGGAGAATGGTGGAGAGCCTGCAGAAATCGGGATTGGTTTTGAATACACCAAAGCTGATCAGAAATACAACATTTCGCTTTCTCAGAACCAAAAAATAAAAATCGGGGGATTTGCTTTCACTATCAAAGAATTAGAGCTCACGTTTACCCCTTCGGCTTTGGAGTATCCTTTCTCTTTTGTGGGTGAATTGGAAATTCCCGGCTTAAAAGATGATTCAGATCAGCAGGCAAAGGTGGATGTGAGCTTCCACGTGCCATCCGCGGGTAATTTTGAGGCCTCTATAGGTAGTTCTGCTGTTTTCAACATCGGCAGCGTTAAAATAACGATTGCCAACATTTCGGTAACTAAAAATAATGAAGAAATAACCATTGCATTAGCCGGCCAGCTTGAACTGGAAGGATTTAACGGAATGGGAGGAGAGCCTGCCGCTATTGAAGTAGCCATAGAAATCGATAATCAGGGAGCATTTCATATTCTAGGTGAAATAGTCCCAAATACCAATGCATTGAAGGTGGTGGACGTGCCTAACATAGTTAGAATCTATCTAAGTAAAATAGGATTAAGCAGAACAGCTTCGAATGATTGGGACTTTATCCTTGGAGGATTGATAGAGAATCAGATAGTTATTCCTGGAATGGATGATTTGCTTCCTAGCCAGATCAATTTGAAGAATCTCCGATTAGGCAATGCATTCGATATAGATCTAGATGTACGTTGGCCTTCGGGGTTAAGTATTTCATTTGGTGGGGCGCAGAGTGAAGCATTAATCCCCGTGAATGGGAAGTTCGGAAATGCTGTCAGTCTTGATGCTATTAAAATTACCTATAAAAATAATGGGGCTTCAGGAGCAGATATTGGAATCGCTTTTTCAGGAGCCAGCATCACATTAGGGCCTGTTGCAGCCTCAGTAGAAGGGTTGGGAATTGAAGCTACGCTCAGCAAGGCGACGTTTAGCAATGGGGTGCCTCAGGGTAATTCCAATTTTGGAATAGTAAATATTGAAGTCCGGTTCAAACCACCAACAGGATTAGGAGTATCGCTTGATACGCCAGTATTCACGGGAGGAGGATATTTGTTCTTTGACAAAGAAAAAGGGGAATACGCAGGAGCTGTAGAGCTATCTTTTATGAATCTCTTTGCTGTCTCGGCTATAGGTATTATTAATAGTAAAATGCCTGATGGCAAGCCTGGAACTTCAGTTTTGTTTATTGTTTCGGTGGAGTTTGGGACAGGTATCGCTTTGGGATTCGGATTCTTCTTGTCAGGCTTAGGTGGGATTCTGGGGATTCATAGAACTATTCAGGTGGAAAGATTGCGGGATGGAGTCCGGACAGGAACGATTCAGAATATCCTTTTCCCTAAAGATATCATTGCTAACATCAATAAGATATTAACTGATATCAAGGAAGTATTCCCTGTGAAAAGGGATCAGTTTGTTCTTGGGCCTATGGCCGCAATTACGTGGGGCGTCCCTACGATTCTAAGAGTAGATTTAGGGGTGGTTATAGAATTTGCAAATCCTGTGAGATTTGGAATTCTGGGCGTGCTTAGGGTGATTCTGCCCGATGAAAATGCTGCTTTAATCAAAATCCAGGTTGCGTTCTTGGGAATGATTGACTTTGAGAAGGGAATGCTGAGCTTCGATGCCAGTCTATTTGATTCCAAAGTGCTGACTTTTGGTCTTGAAGGAGACATGGTTTTGCGGATTAGTTGGGGTGCAAAACCAGACTTTGTGCTTTCAGTGGGCGGTTTCCACCCACGATTTGATCCTCCTACCCACCTTCAGATTCCAATCATGAAGCGGTTAACGTTGAAGATACTCTCAGGAAATCCTCGTTTGACGCTGACTTGTTATTTTGCAGTGACTTCTAATACAGTGCAATTTGGAGCAGGAATTGATTTCTATTTTGGAGTTGCTGGGTTTAAAGTTGTAGGTGAATTTGGATTTGATGTATTGTTCCAGTTCTCTCCTTTCAGGTTTATAGCAGATGCCAGAGCAAGGTTAGCAGTCAAAGCAGGAAGTACCACATTACTCAGTCTGTCCTTGGAATTTTCTCTAGAAGGCCCTACTCCATGGAGAGCCAAAGGTACTGCCAAGTTCAAAATCCTGTTCTTCTCTGTCAAAGTTAAGTTTGATGTTACATGGGGAGATAAGCGGGATACTACGCTACCGGATATTGCAGTATTCCCATTATTACTAGAAGCGATGGAGGATATCCAGAATTGGAGAAGCGTACTGTCCAACTCTAATTCTCCTGGATTGCGAATGAAAGGGCTCGCGTCTGAATCTGAATTGATCCTGACCCCAAATGGAACTATTGAAATAAGCCAAAAAATAGTCCCATTACAGGTTGAGATTTCAAAATTTGGTCAGTTTAACCCTTCAGATTTTACAAAGTTTGAAATTCAGGATATTCAAATTGGTAATTCTACCCTCAATCCAGATTATATACAGGAATCTTTTGCCCCAGCTAACTTCTTAGCTGTTGATGACAATGAAAAACTCAGTTTGCCTTCATTTAACGAGCAAGATTCAGGTGTGAAATTAAGCAATACCGATTCATTTAAATGTGGTGCTGTCCTCGACAGGGAGGTAGAATATGAGCAGCTGATCATGGATGAAGTCAACAATTCATTTGTGCTAGATAAACTTGCTATTGCTGGGTTATTCAGCCAAAAGGAAACCACTTTCTTCAGTCGAACTGGGGCAGTAGGCAAATCATCTCTTTCAGCCTATCAGTCACAAGTAGTCAATCCGAAAAAAGTAAAACTTCAAAAGCCTGGATTTGCAGTGGTCGGTACGGATGACTTGGATGCTGTCCAGGGAGGTCAGAAGCTTTCCTACATGGAGGCAGTTCAGTTAGCAAAAGTTTCCTCAATCAAAGGGAAACAAAGTGTTCAAGTAGTAGCCAGTGATATTTTAGCCTTATAGATTATGCCTGATTCAGTTTTAGCTAGTTATTCTTTTTTGCCATGGGTGAGACAAGGTCTTGGAAATGAAATTCTGGAAGCAGACTATTTAGGAAATGCTATTCCTACTAATGCAACCTTGGAGCGGCCTGAGATCCCTGTGACGGCAAATGTGAAAGCATCCAAAGGAAGTACGACAAGTGTAGTCCCAGTGGTAAAAACTGTTAAGGTTCAAGGTCCAGGAGATGTGCTCGGAGTTAATTCGAAGTCAATTATTCGAGTTCATCCAAAGAAAGGAGTGACAAATTTTGAAACCAATAATCTCTGTTACATCGAATTTTATGAGGAAGATTTGCCGTGGAGATTTACTCCAGCTGCCCCAGTTGGGAATAAATTAAGACCGTGGCTGGCATTGGTTGTTTTGAAGGAAAATGAATTTGAACGAAGTACTGGCGGAACTCCCACTCCTTTTATCAATATTAATATTGAGGCGTTGGCAGACGTGTTTTGCAATGAAAAAGACACTTATGCATTAGCCCACGTCCATGTCCTGGAAGACTTGGGGGATAATCCGTCTAATCCCGCCGCCCAATTATCCAGCAAACTGGCAAAAAATCCAGATTTAGCATTATCCAGAGTTTTATGCCCTAGAAAACTAGAATATACCTCTCCCAATCCTTCTCTGGCTTTTGATCCAAATACCTATCATGCATTTTTAATCCCAGCATTTGAAACGGGAAGATTAGCAGGCTTGGGATTGGATACAAAAGATGTGCCTGCACAAAAATCCTCATGGTCACGCGCTGCAATTACTGGTGGTACAAATCCATCAAGTTATCCCTACTATTTCACTTGGTCATTCCGGGTAGATGAGGGCGGCGACTTTGAAAGCTTAGCCCAATTATTGGAAGCTAGAGAGCTGCCAGAAGACATTGGCAGGCGAGAAATGGATATGAGTGACATAGGATTCGGTATCAAGCCTGTGGGTAAAGACGCAGTTGGTTTTGTGGAAGGCGCTATGCGACACCCTGATTATCAAACAGCCCCTTGGCCGATGAATGATCAAGACTTGAAGAAACAGTTGCTGCAAGTTCTCAACCTTTCTTTTAATCTTCAGGATACCTTGACCTCATTCAATTCTGCTTTTTTTTATTCACCGGCGGCGGAAGATGATCCGATTATCACACCTCCTATTTATGGGAAATGGCATAGAGGAGTGGATAGGCTTACTTCAAATGGTAAGGACTGGATACACCAGATGAATTTACATCCCAGTCATCGGTCTGCAGCAGGATTAGGAGTACAAGTGGTACAAAAGTATCAGGAGAAATTTATGGAAATGGCCTGGGAGCAAATCGGAGAGATCAATGAGGCTAATCAGAAAATCCGCGAAAGTGACCTGATAAAGAGAACGACTAGATCTTTAGCCGTGAAAAAGGTGTTTAAACTTGAAAAATTTGATCTGATAAATGCCACCGGGAAAGCCTTCGAGATGATTAAGCTGGATCCAGGAATTACCTTTAAGAAAGCTATTAAGAACTCTGCTGTACCAACTGCTATTCGTTCAGGCACCTTTTTGAAGGTTGCTAATAATTTTACTCCCACAGCTCTAATGAATGGGGGTATAGATGGTGCCTCTGCAGTATTAAATGAAAATCTTTATCTCAACCTGAATAAAATAGATGGGGCTGTGGGAAAAATTTCTGCTGCTCCTGTCAAATCAGAACCGAAAATGATTTTACCGGCTTTGACTGCGTTTAATGCGATCACCAGTGTGGTGAAAAATCCTGTGGTTTCATTTATGGAGCACTTGACAGATGCAATTCTACTTATGGGTAATGTGAATTTTACTACAAATCAGGTAATTGCAAAGCTCCCGGCTGATTTTACGGATGACCAAAAAAGCAGAGCAAAAGCAATCCTAGATGGAATCAAAGAGAGGTCTCTTCGCCCAAATGGAGAAAGATGGTACACAATCAAAAAGGAGGTTTTCGAAGAGAAAATCAGTCAGAACTTTAATGAGGGGATTTACGGAGATGTTAAGAAGGTAAAGTACATTAAAGGCGAGCAGAACTCAGGGGATATTCTGCAATTTGATCATGCGAAAATAGTCCAAAACAGGGCAAATTATCTTACTAGCTTCGGTGATAAATTCATTTCAAAAGTCGATAATGTTCAGATTGCAAGAGTATTTAAAAAGCCTATTAAAGCGGTATTGCCGTCAGATTTGCATACTAAGATTTTATTGAAACTTAATCCAGCCATAAATTTTGACAGAAAACTTGCTTCTTTTTTTGCCGCAAAATATGCCAATAACAACAAGCCGATAATGGCATATCCACGCTTTCCCATCCCTGTGTATGACTATTTGAAGGAGATTTCAGCGGATTACATCATCCCAAATATCAGTGAGATTGAGCCAAATACGATCACTTTGATGGAAACTAATCGAGAATTTATCGAGTCATTCCTAATGGGCATGAATCATGAGTTTTCAAGGGAATTGCTTTGGAGAGAATTCCCTACGGACATGAGAGGGAGCTATTTCCGACATTTTTGGGAATATGATAATGATCCATTGGCAAATGTGGAACCTGGGGATGATTATGAGAACTATGTTGATCAGATTTTAAGTAATCAAAATGCCAGTGCAGATATTAAGGAAATCCACAAATGGAGTGACTCACTAGGGAAAAATGAAGAAAAACAAGGGCCTGACCTAGTGCTGCTTATTAAAGGTGACTTGCTGCGCAAGTATCCAAATACACTTGTATATGCTCAGAAGGCAGTTTACAAAGATGGAAATCCGGCTTTGCCAAGGCAATTGAGCGATTATGATGGGAAAGGGAATGTCATGTGGCCTGTCATTAGCGGGAATATAGAGCCCGATGTTTATTTCTTTGGCTTTGAGCTTTCTCAAGAGGAAGCAAACGGCAATCGTACAAAAAATCCAGGTTGGTTTTTTGTACTTAGAGAAAGGCCAGGCCAAGTTAGTTTTGGACTCGATGATCTGGATGGCGCACTTGATACCCCACTTAAAAATTGGGATAAAGTGACTTGGGAACACATCACAGATAACCAAGACAGCCAACCTCCTTTCTTGAAAATCAATGGGGTGACAATCGATATAGGCTCGGGTGCAGCTGCTCAATGGGGTAGAAGTAGCAGTGATATGGCATATATTCTTTATCAGTCTCCAATTCTTTTTGCACGTCATGCGTCCACCATGCTAAACGACTAATTGTTATGGCTATTCCACAAATAGTAGGAAAATACAACGATCCAGTTTTTCACCAAATCAAGGTTGCTTTTAATCAGCGAAGTGATGATTATCCAGTCTTGATGTTGCCTGTGAGGCTAGAGACGAAATTTATGAAGTACTCCAGGGTCGTGAAGCCGCAGAATCCTGATTCAGGTTTCACCAATGCAGCGGTCCAGGATATTTATAAGCTGAATTATGAAATCAAACTTTATTTTGCGACTACTACAGAAAAGAAAATCCGAGAAGCTGCTATTGGGAGCAAGATATTACTATTTCACAAAGAAGTTCAAAAAATCTCCAACCTGGTCTCTAAAATAAAAGAGCCTTCTCGCGCAGATAAACTAATACTCAGAGATGCTGCAGGAGACCTGTCCGCGGTTACGCAAGGTATTCAAGTATCTACTTCTCTTGCGAAGGCTAAAAATGACTTGAATACTGAAGTAAACGCTCTTGTCACAAGCATTGACAGATTGAAGACTCCTTCCCGCCCAGTATATGAGAAAGGAAAACTGTATATAGAGGCTTTAGAGAAATTAAATAAGAGCATTGACGCAATTTTTGTTTCCAATAAGATTAATGCTGCAAGTCTGGACGCTGAACTCAAAAATATTGACAGCCAACTGAAAGAAATGGATTCCTTAGCTGAATCTTCTGACTTTAGAGCAACCGAAGATATGATTAAGGAAATCCAAAGTAAGATTTCTCATATAAAGCGCCAGCACAAAAGTGGGAATGTACGTCTTACGAATTTTAAGATCGGTTATACTGGCCAAAAGGATCTTAAAAAAGAGGAGTACGAATTGAGGAAAAAGATAAATGAGCTTCAGAAGATAGTGGAGGCTGAGCATGTGCCCGTAGTTCGGGTGAAAGAGGAGATTAAGACTTATCCAATTAAGCAGCTCAATGCCCAGATAGTAAAGGCTAATTATTTACTAAAAGCTCAAAATCAATCAGGGATTAAGGATTTTAAGACACTTTCTACTACTCAAAAAGACCTTTTTGGCCAACTGAAGTTAATTGGTTCAAATGCTAAAATGCCTTTGGATGGGGATATTAATGAGGTAAATCAGTTAAAATCAAATTATGCAGAATTAAAAAAGCAACTTCTTGATTTTCAGAAAAGGTCGCAAAAAGTAAAAGTGGTGACCAGAACTGAAAAAGCAACCCTAACTCGGACTAATACCCAGATTGCAAGTTATCTGTCTGAACTTCAGGAGTTGGAGCCAGGGTTTAAAAAAGTTGAAAACCAGATTTTAGGAGAGACAAAAATCCGGACGAGTACGATATCAGCCCTTGGGACTCGAGCAAGTGTGTTGGCTGCCCGTGATAAGATTAAGTTGAGTGCAGTGCAAACACCGCAACAATCATTGGACACGTTGAAAAAGGAACTTTCTGCTCTTCAGGAGAAAATTAAGGTTTCTACTTCAAATACAATCCTTTTGCCTCGTGCTGAGTACAATCAGCTAAAAAGCTCTTATTTCAGTCTCCGTGACCAAGTAACTAATGTGCTGGAAGCTAATCCTCTTCCTGAGAAAAACGAAACCAAAGAAGAGACAGATAAAATCCTCATTTCCATAGAAAATCACATTCTTGATCAGCTGACAGATGTCAATGATCCGCGGGATCGTTTCTATGAAGAATATCGAAATAAAGTGATTTTCAATATTCAGACGGTGGAGGTGACAGAGCTTTGGGTGAGAATTTTCCCAGATGACATCGCTATAGATAATCATGATGAGCGGCTTACAGATTTAGAAGAAAGCACCGCGAAGGATTATTATTTTGAAGTGTTTAGTAAGCCGGAAGCCGAGCGACAAGGTCTGAAGTTGGGGGCGTGGAGAGCGGCGGCATCTAGTCTGGGAGTGCGGAGAGCTGCATATGCCATCCGAATAATGGAACCAGATGAAGTTAAATCCGGGAAAATCGAAACAATTAAAAACTCACTTTCAGAATATTTGACCAAGCTTGGCTATGATAAAAAAGGATTAGCCAAAACCAAAAAGGAGGCAAGAATAGAACAACTTTTAGAAGCTTTCGAAAACGCTCCAGTACAAATTAAAAAACTTCTGGGTAAAAGTAATTTTACCCCCTGCATAGAGACCAAAGTTTCGTTGGATTTGGCTATATCTTACTTCCGGGAATTGATTGATTTGCTTGGAAGTTCGGTCACGTCCCGGGCTTCGGGTTCACAAAAAGCTACTATTGAAAGGCTTGCCAAGCTTATTAATGAATCAGGTAAAATTGTTTATGAGTATTACAAAACTCACTTATTGGAGTTGAATGATCGGTTTAAGCCAACCTTTACTTTTCCTTCAATAGAAAAGAAATCCAAAAGCTGGGATAGGGCTGGATATACTGAGGCGATGCCAGACCGCTTTGTAGTGATCACAAAACGAGACAACCAATATCAACACATAGTTACTGGTAAAACGATTCCAAAACCCTTGCCGGTAAGTTTGGATCCAAGCGCAGATCAAGCAGAGAAATTCAATCATCTTCCCAATGGGGATATGGAAGTGCCAGAAGAACTGAAATGGCTGTTTGATTTTGAGGCGGCGATGGAAGTAGGCATGGCGGTGAAAATACCTCTTGATAAAGAGGATTACGATGGTGAGTTTGATCTGGTGATGGCCTATGGCGTACAGAACAAGGATGCAGCCGAAAGCCAGGAATTAATAAACAAGATTTTCAAAAATCATTTATATAGTGATGGCGGTCTGGAATATTTGCCGACAGGTACAGCTACGAACAATACGGAAAATGTTAAATCACCGTATAGGGCTCTAGATAATGATTTGGACGGAGCATTTGATTTATTCTTTGCTGAGCAATCGCCCAGCTACCCGAATAGTTTTAGTACAACAAATGAGCTGGAGATTTCTGACGGACAATTTTTTAAAGAAGCAGTTGGCCTGCCAAATGATATTGCTGATTTTATCAGGAACAATGGAAAAAGAGACATCTGTAACGGGCGGGCGATGAATAGGGCTTTATTCAACGCAACGCTGAAATACTACTTCAACGTGATGGTGAATAATCTCTTGGAGAATTTTGATATCAATCAGACTATGCTCTTCATGTTACATCATGTATCAGGGCTTGGGACTCTTCCGGTGTTTAGGGTAGATAATCAGCCCTATGGCATATTGCCCGTTTCACCCATCAAGCTTTTTAAATCTCAGGGTGAAACCAAAAAAGGAACAGAGTCAAATTACATCAAGAATCTCACCCTGTTTTTAAAACAGACAAAAGCTGCTTTTCAGAATTTTGATAAAGAACCTATCAATATAACTAGTGAAGCGTATGGCAAGGATCCTCAGGCAGAATTTTTGAAAATATTGGGGCTGGAACCTCTCTCCAAAGAGTTTTTCTTTAGATTCGGAGTAAATGCTGCCAATAGATGGCAAGACCCAGATGGGGAAAACCCTGGGTTTAATGTCAACTGGGATCATATCATTGACAAATTTAGCCCCGCTGAAGTAGCGGCAAACTATAATTTGCTATTGAAGGGTTTGGGTCATACTACTCTTGCTACTCAGGCAAATGCCATTGATAAATCTCCGATTTATAAGAATCGATTTACTGAAGGAAATTATATTTTGGGGCATTTGGTACAAGATCCCAAGTTAGGAACCGATAGGCTGGTAGTCACGGATAAAGGAAAGAATTACCTTGAATGGCTCGTGGATCCCACTACTTTGAACCAGCTGACTCAGCTCAAATTTCCCGATCTCCCCAAAGTCGAAGTGGATGGAGAAGAACAGGTTCAGTATTCTGTACTTTTTGCGATGCTTCGTGGGGCTTTGGTCTATGACAAGAGCAGCTATGCTATTAAGGCTGTAGATAAATTGAAGCATTTGGATGTTGGGTCATTAGAAAGACTTTTAGCTTCACATATAGATTTGGTAAGCTATAGGCTTGATGCCTGGTTGACTGGTTTGTCAGATTACAGATTGCGAGAGCTTAGGCAAACCAAGCCATCGGGGACTTACCTTGGTGCATATGGTTTTGTGCATAATTTACGCAGGGAAAAAGGAGCTATTTCGACAGCTGCTAATCTTCCAAAAGGACTAGAATCTTCTAATGGTCAAAATGTATTGAAACTGCCGGATAGCCAAGGGTTCATTCATGGTCCCAGTATGAATCATGCAGTCACAGCTGCTGTCCTAAGAGCTGGATATAATTCTATAAAAGCCAAAGGGGATAATAACAATGCGCTCTCAATTAATTTAACTTCAAAAAGAGTAAGAATGGGGCTTCACCTGTTGGAAGGTGTGGGTAATGGCCAGGAGACAGGAGCGCTTTTGGGTTATATGTTTGAAAGGGCTTTGCATGAGAAATATACTGATGGAGCTGGAAAACCGCTTGAGATGGATGTCTATATCTATAGGTTGAGAAGGAAGTTTCCCACTTATTCTGATTCCTCAGTAGATCCCACAGACACTTCGCAGGCTGAATCCCTCAAAGCCTCTAATGTAGTGGATGGTCTGGCATTGATAGACCATATTGAGAAGGAATTGAAGAAGGCTGGGCTATTAAATGCTGATAAGACGTTTGTAGAGAATATTATCAATGATAGTATCTCTCCTATTCAATTTAAAGGATATCCCTGGGGGCTTTCAGATCAATTACCCAATCCGGCAAATCCAGGTGTTGGTTCTAATGCTAATCTGGAGCGGAAGAAGCTTAGAGCTATCATACATGAACTGGATAATATGGCAGATGCAATTGATGCATTGGGAGATCTTGTCACTGCTGAAGGGGTTTACCAATTAGTACGGGGAAATCACGTAAGGGCAAGTGCAGTTTTGAGTTCCATATCTGAAGGCAAGGTTCCACTCGATCCTGAAATCATCAAGAGCTTCAGACAGGGAGTTATGGTCACTCAGCGCGCTATACTTCAGATTCCAGTAGTGGGTACTTCAGGTTCTCCGTGGAGCGGAGTTCCAGTTAGTCCTAGAAGTAAAGCTGAGCCATCATTAAATACTTGGTTGGCTGGAATGATTGGAGATCCCGAGAAGGTATCTTGGAAAGTTGCATTTGGGGATACAGAATCTTCTATGGATTTGACTGGGCTCGGTTTACAGCCTATAGATTTAGTGCTATTGATTACTTCAGGAGGCGATGAAAATCAGAATGAAATCCAAGCACGATGTATAGATTTTCTTTTAGAAAATGGTGCTTTTCCAGAAGATGAAATTATTATACAATTTAATGAGGCCGCTAATTCAGCAGATTTGAGCTTTGGTGAAATAGTTTCTTTGCTTCAGCATTTGGGTAAAGTGATAGGTTCTGCTAGAGGTGCTGATGCCCGAGATTATAGGATTTCAGAAGATGACTTGAATTTTGGGCCTACTGCTCTGGGTATAGACACAGATGATTTATCAGCTAGAATGAAAGGGGCTTTCACGGAATATAAAAGCCTTTTTGATACGCTGGCACCATTCGATTCTTCTAAGACTAGCTACAGTGAGCCAGAGCGTACTCTTGCAATTTCATCTTTGAAATCACTGACGGTATTTGGGTTTCCAGGATTTTATCCGACAGATCCGCAGGAAGATGTGTTGGCTTTTGCGCAGAGGATAATCTCAGCAAAAAGCAAGATGGCAGAAAACATAGGGTTTGCACAAGCTAAGTTTGCTGAAATGGAATTGGAAATTGATCAAGCAAAATGGATCAGTTTCGTTCTTGAATTTTCATCGAAATTTTTTGGAAGTGGATTCAAAATGCTTCCAAAAACAACATTATCTAATAAATCTGATATTAACGGACAATTGGATATGCCATGGGTAGAGAGCCCGATGAGAAATCACGTCGAGGGTTTTATGCAAGATTGGTTGACGGGTATATCACTAGTACGAAATAGACTTGCATATATGGAGACTGTGTCAATACTAAGAGATGTCCTTTATGCTGATTCACTTTCCTTAAATGCTGTCCAACTTCCATTTGATTTGAATAATCTTCCCGCCGTCAATGAGAGAGACTATTGGCTTGGAGCGGCCTTTCCTAAAACTTATAAGCCTGATGGAGACAGATTGTCCCTTCTGATTTTTGAAAAAGAAAACTTAGCGGATGTCAACTGTGGATTAATCCTCGATGAGTGGATGGAGATAATACCTGATGAAAAAGAGACCACAGGAATTGCTTTCCACTTTAATCAGCCAGACTCCCGAGCCCCTCAAAATTTACTTTTAGCAGTTCCACCAGAGAAGAAAGGGACTTGGGATTTTGAAGCATTAGCATTGTGCGTAGAAGAAGCATTTAACCTAGCTAAACTTAGATCTATAGAACCTGACCAAGTGGAGGCATCGATGTTCTCGCAGCTATTACCTGCCACTGCAACCTTGGCATTTGGAGATGACGAGTTTGCAAGAAAGCTGGCGGAAAGCGATGATGATGAGGACAATGATCCACAGCCTGGAGACGATCAGAAGCTGGGATATTACATAGACTATACAAATGTGAATACTGGATACGAACCTGAATAATCATGATAATACAATATGATCCATGCGAGCCATTTCGGGCGTATAATCGACTAGAAGGGCGACCTAGAGAGGAAGAGTTGGAAGATTCTCTGGCAGCTAAAATTCATGACCCTTTGTGGATGCTGGCTAGGCAGTATCAATTTGGTGAATTGAAGGGGGAAGATGCCGGTTCAGCGATTTTTGCTAAGGCAGCCATTAATACCGTTAGGATGAGTTCATTTACAGGAGGAAATGGGCAAAAGAACCCTTACACGGAGGATATTCCCTTAGAGACGCGTGTTGAGCGCCTGATACCTGAAATAGATTTTAAGCTGTCTGCAAAGCTGGGGAAAAAGTTTTTTCTGTTACTTGATGAGGAGGGTTTAGCGGCAAACCCAAGTTCTCCATATGCTGCAGGAATGTATAGGGGGCAGCTCATACACAAATTCCCGTTTTCCCTTCCAAAAATTGAAGAGGAAGATACGGCTCAGGTGACAACTGCCAAAGCTAGAGTTTTAAGTCTGCAGCAGGCATCTTCATTTGTTCGGGCAATGGCAGGCAGGGCTCTTAATGGAAGAATGCTATGGACAGCATTAGGCGGGGATTTTTCAAAAATAAATACGTTGGTTTTGGTCTCTAATGAGGCTGCTTCACCTGATAAATTTATTTTGGCTTCCCACAAAGCAATTTTACTGGAAGCAGCTAAGAAGTGGATTTCTTTTGTGAAAAAGGAGTTGAATCTTCCTGAAAATGACCAAGATGATTCTTGGTATGAGGAAAGGTTAGAGTATAGTTTCCGCACTACTATTGACGAAGGTAATACGAGCGAGACTGAGCTGAAAGCAGATGAATATTTCCATGGGCACCTGGATTGGTTTGCTTTCGACGTGGCCAAAGAAAAAGAATCTGGAAGTAACGGGTTTGATGATTCTGTGCGAAAAAGAGAGGTGTTGACAGTGATCCCGGCTGAAGCAAGCTTTGCTGGGATGCCAAATTCCAGGTGGTGGGAAATGGAGGACGGATCAATAGATTTGGGGAATCTCAAGGCTTCTGATACAGATATAGCTAAGATATTGGTCACTCAGTATGCCTTGCAATATAGTAATGACTGGCTCGCAATTCCATATGATCTACCCACTGGAAGTTTTGCTGAGGTAGAAGGTATTTTAGTCAGAGATGCCTTTGGTCAAAATTACTTTGTAGATGCAGCTCATAAAGAGGGAGAAGGCTGGAATGAGTGGAATATGTATGCCTTGTCCGTAGATAAGGATGAATTCGAAGCACCTGCTTTTGATAAACGAATATTGCTTCCTGCGGTGGCTGCAAAAACAATGGAAAGCGAAGCAATAGAAGAGATTAAATTTATTCGGGATGAAATGGCAAATATGGTCTGGGGTATCGAAACCAGAGTCCCTAATGGGTTGGGTGGAGGAATGGATGGCTATGAAGCTGCTCAAAACCTCATGAGTACTTTTGAAAGACTGATCAAAGAAGAGGAGATAGAGGAAACAATCATTTTACCTGAAGTGAATGTCAATGCTGTAGATAGTAAAGCCACCACCTATAAACCACAGCTCAAGTATCAGTTAGGAAACAGTGTGAGTGAGAACTGGATACCGTTTATAGCTATTCATCAGCAGGGCTCTAATCGCGAAATTCATTTTCAAAGGGCATCCATGCCAAGAATTATTGAACTTTATGAGCCTCATGCCATCAGGCCAAGAACGCAATTGTTAAGGAAAGGGATAAATGAAAATGATAATCAATTGACTCCAATGTATATCAATGAAGAGGAAATCCCGAGGGCAGGAGTGAAACTGACCGGTACATATCAAAGGACAAGATGGTATAATGGGGAGATTGTTTCTTGGTATGGTAGAAGAAAGCGAACTGGCCGAGGAGAAGGAAGTAGTGGATTAAGATTTGATTTAGTGTTGGATAATAAACGGTAAATAGCTATATTAATGCAACTATTAAGAAGATTATAAGAAATTTAAGATAAACGCACTTCGGTGTTAGGAATCTGAGCAAGCAAGAGAAGAAAACAGGAAATTGAAACTTGAAGAACAGTATAACGAAGAGTAATACATAGAAACTCTGTTGGCACAGTAGCGTCTTCCTCGGGAGACGTTTTTTTATGTTTGTTTTTCGATGAGTCTAGATGCGGTAGCCTCTGGATCTAAATTTTCAAGGGTTAATTTAAATTTTTGAGAGGGAATGCTTGAGTAGGAATCCGCCTTATCGAAATAATCCAAGAGCATCCCGGCAACTTGATGATATTCTCTTTTATCCAAAAGTGTAGAGATTTGAGTTGCTAACGTTTTTCCAATTCTAAATTTTAAGTTCTCGATCCCCCGTTTTATTTCCGCATCATTTTTTCCCGCGTAACTACTTACCAATCGTTCAATTCTTGCTTCTTTTGAAACGGTCAGTCTAATCTTGATTCCTTTTTCAAATTTCTCGATCAGTGTTAACGGTATGATATTTTTTCCAAGACTGAGTTTTTCTGATTCCACGAAAATTGGTTTTTGGATATCAAATGAGCTTAGCGTTTTAGCCAAGTTTAGTAAAAATGTTTCTTGGCTCGGTTGAGGTATTTTTTGTAGATTTCCAAATACGGATCCTTGATGATTTGCAATTTTTTCCAGGTTGAGTACTTGTTCTCCTTTCTTTGATAGCACATCTAAGAGCTCTGTTTTTCCGGACCCACTTTCTCCATACAAGGTAATAAAGTTGAAGTTGGATCTAAAAACCTCTTCAGTTTCCTTTAATAAATCCTTAAAGCTGCCTTTATAGAGAAAGATTTCATGAGTAGGCTGATAGTGTTGCCAAATAGCTTGAGCAATTAGGAACGGCTTATCGTCAAAAAGTAAGATCGGGATATTAGAACTGAAAAGATCTGAAAACGAATAGATTTTTTGCATGATGATTTTGCCAGTGGTACTTGAGAAACCTTTGCTTTGTAATCTTGCAAGGTCTCTTTCAGTATAGAATTCGAAGCGGACGGTTTCTGGGATTGGAGAGGTTTGGATTGCTTCCCGCGGTCTGACGTCTATACATCTGTAAGTCTGCCACCTATCAAAAATTGTATTTAAATATTTGTTGCCCTTCATAGAAAATCCTGTTTCCCTAATTTACTCAAATGCAACTTTAATATACAGTAATGAGGTATGCTTAATCCGTTAGTATTTTCTTGGGTAGAAAAATAGAAGGTAAAGAATTGACAATCCTGGAAGTTGAAAAAGTTTGGTAATATTCGCTTAACACAGGAAATGGCATTTAGAGATCTATTACGCTGATTCAGGTTGATTTATGTGTCCTGGCCAATTGTTTGATTATTTTCTTTAACAAATAAATAACACAGGGGGTACTTTTAATAAATAATGCAGACAGGCTTTTGCGCCCGCTGTACAATTATTAATTTAAAATCTTCCTGTATGCGAATCCGTTTCGCTGCAGCATTTGTCGTTTTGACAATGATCTCACTAAGTGCCTTTGCAAGGGGCGCTGAAGGAGATTCGCTGCCGACTAAAACATCTGAGCAGCCAACTCAAGTTGGCTGGAATGAACGTATTCAATTGAGAGGTTGTGCTCAAATGCGATACAATGGTTTATTTGAGACTAATCCTGATTTAGGTTGTTCTCAATGTGATAAATCCTGGGGAACTGGAGGGTTTTTCCTCCGTCGAATCCGAATGATATTCTCCTGTCAAATTCATGAGCGTATCTACATGTATATTCAGCCTGATTTTGCGTCAGGTGGTCAGAATTTCGTGCAGATTCGAGATGCTTATTTTGATCTAGGTCTGGATGCCAAACAGGAATTTAGATTGAGAATTGGTCAGTCCAAAGTTCCTTTTGGCTTTGAAAACCTTCAGTCGAGTCAAAACCGTCTTCCTTTGGATCGGAATGATGGTTTAAATTCCGCTGTGCTAAACGAGCGTGATCTAGGTTTATTCTTTTACTATGCGCCTACCGAGATACGTAAGAGGTTTAGCTACTTGGTTTCCTTCGGTCTGAAAGGATCTGGGGATTATGGGATGTTTGGTTTAGGCGTTTACAATGGACAAACGGCTAATTTGCCAGAAAGAAACAAGAACTTCCATGCTGTGTCGAGATTTACCTATCCAATGAAGTTGGGTTCTGGACAATTCATAGAAGCTTCATTTCAGGGGTATGTTGGAAAGTTCGTAATCAATAGAAATCCTCTTACTGATTTTGATCAGACAGAGTTTCCGGAATATAGATTTGGGCCAACCTTTGTGATCTATCCGCAGCCATTTGGACTTCAGGCAGAATTCAACTGGGGCCGTGGACTTCAATACAACCCTGAAACAAATGATGTAGAGGATGCTACCTTAAAAGGTGGCTATGTGCTAGCGTCATATATGAAGAAGACGGCTAAAGGGGCGATAATTCCATTTGCCAGGTACCACTATTACGCTGGAGTCAAGAAGTTTGAGATGGATGCTACCAGTCATCGGGTGAACGAACTAGAATTGGGGGTAGAGTGGCAAATTTATAAGGCTTTTGAGTTGGTGACTATGTACACGATATCTGATCGATCTGCTCAGAATTCTTTAGATCCTACTGATAGAGAGCGGGGAAGCTTACTTAGGATTCAAGCCCAAGTGAACTTTTAAGTCTAGCAGTCTCAAAAAAAAATAAAGCACCTTCGTGACTGAAGGTGCTTTTCTGTTTTTTTATGAAATGGATAAAATCCATATAGTTACCTTTGAGTGTTCTCAATAGACCAATTAACATGTTAAGAAGACCACGTAGAAACCGTAAATCTGAATCAGTTAGAAGCCTGGTAGAGGAAACGAGTTTGTCTGTCAAAGACCTGATTTTTCCGCTCTTTCTGATCGAAGGATCCAATAAGAAAATTGAAGTGCAGTCCATGCCCGGGATTTTCAGGTTTTCTCAGGATCTCATTTTGAAAGAAATAGAGGATTGTCTTAAGCTTGGGATTACGGCTTTTGACGTTTTTCCAGCCT
Organism: Algoriphagus locisalis; assembly: GCF_900116615.1. Taxonomy (GTDB): domain Bacteria; phylum Bacteroidota; class Bacteroidia; order Cytophagales; family Cyclobacteriaceae; genus Algoriphagus; species Algoriphagus locisalis. The sequence continues at coordinate 406,839 of NZ_FPBF01000004.1, read as the reverse complement.
ACCCGGAGTCGCTTAAAGACTCAATAGCCTCCGAAAGCTACAATCCTGAGACTTTTTACCTGAAAGCACTTCGTGAAATCAAAAAGGAATTCCCGGAAGTGTGCCTGATGTCTGATGTGGCGATGGATCCATACAGTAGTGATGGTCATGATGGTTTAGTAAAGGATGGCAAAATCCTAAATGATGAGACGCTGGAGGTTTTGGCAAGAATGTCTCTTGCTCAGGCTGATGCTGGAGTGGATATCATTGGTCCTTCGGATATGATGGATGGCAGAGTAGGGTATATCCGTGAGTTGCTGGATGAAAGTGGGTTTACGGAAACTTCTATCATGTCCTATACTGCTAAATATGCCAGTGCATTTTACGGGCCTTTCAGAGATGCGCTGGATTCTGCCCCTAAGTTCGGAGATAAGAAGACTTACCAAATGAATCCAGCAAATTCTCAGGAAGCACTGATTGAAGGAGACTTGGATACCGAAGAAGGTGCAGATTTCCTGATGGTTAAGCCCGCGCTTTCCTATTTAGACATTATTAAACTGCTAAATGATAATTTCCCATTGCCAATTGCGGCTTATAATGTATCCGGTGAATATAGCATGATTAAGGCTTCTGCCGAAAAGGGTTGGATAGATAACGACCGGGCCATGCTTGAAGTGCTATTGAGTATCAAACGGGCTGGAGCGAAAGTGATTCTTACGTATTTCGCCAAAGAATATGCAAGTTTCATGAAATAGAGTCACAAGATTTATTTTCTGCTGTAAAAACCGACAATTGTCGGTTTTTTTTATGTCTGCAGGTAATTATTGGTGTCATTTTTTAAAAAATCTTGTTTAAAAATCTAGCAAGGGTAAAAAAAAAGTCAAATTTTTAAAAATTTATATTTTTCGTAAAACCAAACGATTTACTTAAAACACTGTTTTTTTAATTTATTTAGAATAAAATACCAAATAAGCTGCTTTTTTCTTGTCAATATTTTGATTTGACTGTGTCGTAATCGGTTTCGTAGAATATTATGCATCCAAACCAAATAAAATTTTTTATAATAAATAGTTTACGATTATGCCTATAATCTTCATTTTTTTGCAAAAAATGTAAAAAATGGATTAAAAATGATATTGAAAATCACTTTTTAATGCATTAAATGAAAAAATGGATTTGTTTTTTTATCAATATTATAATTACATTCGATTATAGTAAAGCAGATCAGACCTATTTTTAATTCTGAAAATCATTAAAATAATTAATTCTAACCTATGAAGTATTTCGCTACACTGTTGGCCCAAGATGCGGCCGCAACAATGGACTTGTCAGCCGAGATTTCCCAAAATCTCCTCACCACAAACAACGTTTGGATGATGCTGTCCACTGCTCTGGTGTTTATTATGCACCTAGGATTCGCTGGAGTAGAAGCCGGATTTGGCCAGGCCAAAAACACGGTGAACATCCTATTTAAAAACACGATCACCCCTATCATCGGTATTTTATCTTATGCCTTTGTGGGATTTTACCTGATGTACCCTGGTTTTGAAACTCCAGGATGGTTTTCATTTGATGCTGCCGGATGGAGTATGTTTTGGTTTTCTCCAGGAGATGCAGATGTGACTACAGGCTATGCAGATGGAGGATACACCTACTGGACAGATTTCTTGTTTCAGGCTATGTTTGCCGCTACTGCCGCCACGATTGTGTCTGGTGCTATTGCTGAGCGGGTAAAACTATGGGCATATTTAGTGTTTACCTTATTGTATGTAGGTGTCGTTTACCCACTAATCGGCAGCTGGAAATGGGGTGGAGGAGCTTTGGATGCGATGGGCTTCTATGATTTCGCAGGTAGTACTTTGGTTCACTCTGTAGGTGGATGGGGTGCATTGGCCGGTGTAATATTGGTTGGTCCTAGAATTGGAAAATATGTAAATGGGAAGACCGTTGATAAGCCTGGATCAAGTGTTCCTTTGGCTGTAATTGGTGTCTTTTTGCTTTGGTTAGGATGGTTTGGTTTCAACGGAGGCTCTGTGCTTTCTGCTGATCCTGCACTTGTTTCCTTTGTATTAGTTACTACTTGTTTAGCTGCTTGCGCAGGTGGTATTGGTGGATTCCTGGCTGGTAATTTAGTATTCAAGCGTCTTGATCTTGGGATGGTTCTAAATGGAGTTCTTGCAGGTTTGGTTGGTATCACTGCAGGAGCTGATGTGATTAATCCATTAGCTGCAGTATTTGTAGGATTTGTAGCTGGGATCCTAGTGGTGTACTCTGCTGTATTATTGGATAAACTTAAGCTAGATGATGTGGTAGGAGCAGTTTCAGTCCATTTGACTTGTGGTATTTGGGGTACTTTGGCTGTGGGTATTTTTTCGACTAACCCTGAGCATACCTTCTTCACTCAATTAACGGGTGTTGCTATTTGTGGTGTTGCGGCATTCTCTGCGGCATTCTTGATTTTCTTTATACTTAAAAAGACCATGGGCATTCGAGTTTCTGAGGAGCACGAACGTCTTGGTCTGGATTCTCACGAACATGGAATCCGCGGTTATACTATCGTTTACGACGAATAGTCAGCCCATTTGCTGCCAAAGAGTTGGGTATCCTGATTCTTTGGCAGTGACAAAACACAGAAAATTATTTTAAACCTATACCTATTATAAACATGAAAAAAATTCAACTACTACTCGTGGCCTTTTTGCTTATTGGTGCTACTAACTCATTTGCTCAAGAAGTTATAATTATTGAAGAAGAAGAGCCTTCTAAATTGACCTTTTCTGGCTCCGTGGATGCATATTTCAGAACCAACTTTAACGTGCCAAACAAAGGGGAAAACTTTCAGGCTCCTGCAACGTCCTTTGGCAACTTACCTGGTTTTTCTCTGGGTATGGCAAATATCATAGCAACATACGAAGGGGAAAAGGTAGGTGCAGTTGCAGACCTTGTTTTTGGCCCTAGAGGTGAAGATGCCGTATTTGGCTCTCCAATGTATGCCGGTGGAATGGCAGGAAGTTCTCAGATTGTAAATCAGCTGTATGTTTACTGGAACGTAAGCGACGCAGTGACCTTAACTATGGGTAACTTCAACACTTTCTTAGGTTATGAAGTGATCTCTCCAACTGCAAACTTCAACTACTCCACTTCTTACATGTTCTCTTATGGACCATTTTCACATACTGGTCTGAAGGCGGATTTTGCTTTATCTGATAACTGGTCTTTGATGGCAGCAGTGATGAATCCGACGGATATGACGGAGTTTAATATTGCAGGGACTTATACTTTAGGTGCACAGCTGGGATATTCTACTGATGCTGGAGGAGCTTACTTAAACTTTGTATATGGTGACCAAGATGGTAAGCTAGAAGACGATGGTTCACTTGTCACCAATCAGTACTCTAATGGACAGACGTTTCAAGTGGATTTGACTGCTGGCTTTGATGTGTCTGAGTCTATTTATGTAGGTGTGAATACGACTTACAATACCACTTCTGCCGGTGAAACCTTTACGGGTTCATCAATTAGTGATGCGAGTGGAGACGGTGCCGGTTTTCTAGGATTTGCAGGGTATCTTCAGGCAACTACTTCTGAAATGTTCTCTATTGGTCTTCGTGGAGAATACTTCAGTGTATTCAATGGAGGTTTGGAAGATGTTGTAGGGGTAAATGCAGATGGTGATGGAAGTGTTTTTGCTGCTACACTATCTGGAAATGTAAGAGTTCATAAGAATCTTACGTTGATTCCTGAGTTGAGAATGGATGCTATGAGCGAAGATTTCTTCAAAGATAATGATTTGAACGATAGTAAAAATCTCTCTTCATTCATGCTTGCTGCGGTGTTCGCATTCTAAAAATATAAACAGGGTCTATTGTTAGTCTAAAAGCCGGGATGAAATTCATCTCGGTTTTTTTGTTTTTTAGGCAATTTGGTCTAAAAGTGGTTCTTTTTGAAGTCATATTTGCTCAAAAAATACCTTGATCATTTAATTTTAGGTTTCTTTTTAAACCATAAAAAATAAGTTTTATTAAAATTTGGAAAATATAATTTTATCATTTGTCAAAAAACCTTTAGTAAATACTGATTTTGTGTAACCTTTTTATTCGTCTATAGTATAGTACATTAAGAGCAACTTAAACTATACTCGTTATGAAAAGATCGGTATTATTACTCGCAGTTATGATGGTATCGGCAGTGGGATTTTCACAATCTACCTTGAAAGGTCCAAAAGCTAAGAATGCAAAAGCAACTGAACGCTATGCAAATGCAAAACCAATGAAGTTCTACACTGTACCTGACGATACGAAAGGGCCAGTGGCGAAAAATCAAAAAGTTTGGAACAAAGAAGAAGGAGCTACCCAAACGGTTTTCGTCAGAAGAAAAGAGGCTTTGAAAGGTCCTAAAGCAAAAAATAGAAAAGTTTGGGAGGATTAATCCTCTCCATCTTATTCAATATTCATAGACAAGCCCGGATGCAAATCCGGGCTTTGTTTTTTAAAGCTCTTGTTCTCTCTCCAGCATTAAAATAGATGACTGAGGAACGATAAAGTATTTTTCACCTTCATAGATTACTTCATGGGCGCCTGATAGTAAAAAGATCGCTAAGTCACCTTCTTTCGCTTGGAGAGGAACGTATTTAACTTTCTCTTCGCTTTCCATCCATGGCTCTGGATCATCATTAGCTACGGGAATTGGATATCCGGGTCCGGCTTTGATGATGTATCCTTGCTGCACTTTTTCTTTTTCCTGGACTCCTGGAGGTAAATATAAGCCTGAACCTGTTTTGGAATTGGGCTTTTTCAGGCGAATTAAAACCCGGTCGCCTACCACGATGAGTTTTCTTAGTTTATTGTCAGATGTCAATTGCATTGCAATAGTATTCTTATGTGAAAATGAATGAATCAAAACTCCTGATTCATAAGTCATGTTTTTGTTCTGTAACTAAAAAGGCACCTGCTTTTACACAGATGCCATTTTAAATTGGTTTAGCTTATGAAGCTATTATTTTTTCTCTTCTTCGCTTACTTCTTCGTAATCGACATCAGAAACACCATCGCCTGATTCAGAAGAACCTGCACCGGCAGATGGATCAGCTCCAGCTGCGCCAGCTCCTTCAGCTCCAGCAGCATTGTACATTTCTGTAGAAGCAGCTTCCCAAGCTTTGTTCAATCCTTCCATTGCAGAGTCAATTCCCTCAATGTTTTGAGATTGATGAGCAGCTTTAAGAGTTTCAAGCGCTCCAGAGATTGCAGTTTTATTACCTTCGGAAAGTTTATCTCCGTATTCTTTCAACTGCTTCTCAGTTTGGAATACCAAGCTATCAGCCTGATTCAACTTGTCGATTTTCTCTTTTTCAGCTTTATCTGTAGCTGCATTAGCTTCGGCTTCAGACTTCATTCTTTCGATTTCTTCCTGAGAAAGTCCTGAAGAAGCTTCGATTTTGATCTTCTGCTCTTTGCCAGTTCCTTTATCCTTTGCAGAAACATTCAGGATACCGTTAGCATCGATGTCGAAGGTTACTTCGATTTGAGGTACGCCTCTTTGTGCTGGTGGAATGTCAGAAAGCTGGAATCTACCGATACTTCTGTTATCCTTAGCCATTGGTCTTTCTCCCTGAAGTACGTGGATATCCACAGCTGGTTGATTATCCGCAGCAGTAGAGAATGTCTCAGACTTCTTAGTAGGAATAGTAGTGTTAGCTTCGATCAATTTGGTCAATACTCCACCCATTGTTTCGATACCTAGAGATAGAGGAGTTACATCCAAAAGAAGCACATCTTTCACTTCACCTGTCAATACCCCACCTTGGATTGCAGCTCCAATAGCTACCACCTCATCAGGGTTTACACCTTTTGAAGGCTTCTTACCAAAGAATTTCTCAACTTCTTCCTGGATTTTAGGGATTCTAGTAGAACCACCTACCAAGATTACTTCGTCGATATCTGATGGGCTAAGGCCAGCATCGGCCAACGCTTTCTTACAAGGCTCCATAGATCTTCTTACCAGTTCTTCAGAAAGTTGCTCAAATTTAGATCTGCTTAGCGTTCTCACCAAGTGCTTAGGACCAGTTTGAGTTGCAGTGATATATGGCAAGTTGATTTCAGTAGAGGCAGAGCTGGAAAGCTCAATTTTAGCTTTTTCCGCTGCTTCTTTCAAACGCTGAAGTGCCATTGGATCTTGTCTAAGATCGATTTGCTCTTCAGATTTGAATTCTTCAGCTAGCCAGTTCATGATCACCTGGTCAAAATCATCACCACCTAGGTGAACATCACCATTGGTAGATTTTACTTCGAATACACCGTCACCAAGTTCCAAGACTGAGATATCGAATGTACCACCACCAAGGTCATACACTGCGATCTTCATATCCTGATGCTTTTTGTCCATCCCGTATGCCAATGCCGCAGCAGTTGGTTCGTTGATGATACGCTTCACTTCCAGACCTGCGATCTGTCCAGCTTCTTTGGTCGCCTGACGCTCGGAGTCATTGAAGTAAGCTGGTACAGTGATCACCGCTTCTGTCACTGTTTGTCCCAGGAAATCTTCTGCGGTAGTCTTCATTTTCTGAAGGATCATAGCAGAAAGCTCCTGAGGAGTATATGATCTGTCACCAATTTTCACTGCGATTGTGTCATTGGTTCCTTTTTCTACTTTATATGAAGCGTGCTTTTTCTCCTCAGATACTTCAGAGAATTTCTTGCCCATAAATCTTTTAACAGAAGAAATAGTATTTGCAGGGTTAGTGATTGCCTGACGCTTTGCAGGATCACCAACTTTACGCTCACCGTTTCCGTTGTCAAGGAAAGCCACAATTGAAGGTGTGGTTCTTCTTCCCTCACTGTTTTGAATGACTACAGGTTCGTTACCTTCCATCACTGCTACGCAGGAGTTGGTTGTTCCTAAGTCAATGCCTATGATTTTTCCCATGATTATATATTTTTAAGTTATTTCAAATGGATATGACTCCCTTTCTTCAAGGGATGTGCCATTTGAATATTCATGAGATTTTGTGTCACATTGGCAGAAAAGTTGACATGGGTTTGCAGTAAAAGCAACGGAATTGTCATTTACCTGAGTTAATGAAATGTTCAGACTGACAGTTTTTATAAAATTCCCTTTGCCTTTGCAACCAATTCTCTCACTTCTGCATCTACTTAGGTAGAATGAAGCTTTTTTTAAAGGGAAATATGAGAGAAAGATGCCGCTGGGGATTGGCGATTTTGCTGGGGATAGTGATGCTCACTGCCAATCGTGAACTGGGAATTATACATTCGGTCTGGGTATATCTGAAGGAAATGGCACCAAATCTTGCGATTTTTCTGATTGTACTGTGAAATTCAGGCTTCAGTGACTTATTTTTAAAGTATGCCAACAAACCTGATTATCCAAGACCTCTATGTTTATCCAATCAAATCCCTTGCTGGTATCCGACTTCAAGAGGCAAAAGTGGAGGAGAGAGGCTTTGAACTTGACCGCCGGTGGATGCTGATTGATGAAAGTGGTCGGTTTGTTTCCCAACGTACTTTTCCTCAAATGGCATTGCTGAAAGTTGAAATTGAATCCGAATGGTTAAAGGTGTACCACGTTTCTAGTTCAAAAGATTTTGTTAGAATTCCCTTTAACGAAGAAGGTGAGGAGATTTCTTCCGTGACAGTTTGGGATGATGAGATGCCTGCCCGATTGGTCAATACACAGATTGATGCATGGTTTACCCGAGTGTTAGGCATAAATGCTCGCTTGGTGAAAATGCCTCTGTCAACTGAGCGGAAGGTAGATTCAAGGTATGCGGTGAATGCGGAGTCTGTAAGTTTTGCAGATGGAATGCCATATTTATTAATTGGGGAGACTTCATTAGATGATCTAAATGAGAGATTAGCAAGTCCCCTTCCTATGAATCGTTTCCGTCCTAATATTGTCTTTTCTGGGGGAGAGCCTTTTATAGAAGATTCTTTTGGAGGAATTCAGATCGGTGCCGTGCAAATGAAAGTAGTAAAGCCTTGTGCGCGCTGTGTGATGACTACCGTGGATCAAGAAACAGGCCTCAAAGCCGCAGAGCCATTAAAAACTTTGGCTACCTATAGAAAGGTTGGCAACAAAATACTTTTTGGACAAAATGTGGTTGCCCTTTCAGGTGGTATCATTAAAGTCGGAGACAAGCTTACAGTGGGGTAATTCTGATTAAAACATCCAATAAAGAAGCTTCTATAGATAGCTGTTAAACAGAAAATCCTGCATCTGGAGAAGCAGGATATCTCTGTTGACTCCGCAAAAAAACTCTGTGTTCACCGCGGTTTATACATTGTTATCTAGTTGAACTCTTTCACCGTCTGTATGAAAACTTTGACCATTTCCGGATTGATATCTGGGTAAACCCCGTGACCAAGATTGGCAATGTGACGTGTTCCTCGGAATTGCTCCATCATTTCTATCGTCGCTTCACGCACTTGCTCTTCACTTCCGTAAAGCGCTGCTGGATCTAGATTTCCCTGCAAAGTTTTGCCTGAACCGATCAATTTTCGCGACTCTGCAATCCCCATGTTCCAATCCAAACCAATTGTCTCGCAATTCAATTTGCCCATTTCCTCTCTTGCAAAGAATGCTCCTTTGGCAAAAACAGTCTTAGGAACGGAAGTGATTGCGTCACATATTTGAGCGATATAGGGAAGGGAAAATTCTGCGTATTGCTTTGGACCAAGAATTCCTGCCCAACTGTCAAAAATTTGAACTAATTGAGCTCCGGCTTCGATCTGAGCTTTCAGATAATTGATCGTGCTATCAGTAATCATCTGAAGCAGTTGGTGCGAAAATGCCGGTTGGGTATAGAGCATTTCTCTAGCAGCCGAGAATGTTTTACTGCCATGACCTTCCACCATGTATGAAAAAATGGTCCAAGGCGCACCTGCAAAACCGATTAGCGGAACGCGTCCATTCAAAGCTTTCTTTGTGATAGTTATGGCATCAGTAACATAACGAAGTTCCGATCCGTCTGAGACATGGAGTTTTTTCAGATCAGCTTCGGATCGTACTGTGTTGGGAAATAATGGCCCTCGTTTTTCCACCATTTCATAAGGCAAACCCATGGCTTCTGGAATTACCAGAATGTCAGAAAAAATAATCGCTGCATCCACGCCAAGCAGATCTACTGGCTGTATAGTCACTTCGGCAGCTAGCTCAGGAGTCTGGGCCAGCTCAATGAATCCACTTACACTTTCCCGTACTTTTCTGTATTCAGGCAAAATTCTCCCAGCCTGACGCATCAGCCATACAGGGGTTCTTTCTATGGTTTCGCCTTTGGCGGCTCGAAGTAAGAGGTCGTTTTTCAAATGCATGGGACAAAGATAAGCGCCAAATTAATTTTGGCAGGTAATTTACCCACATAAAAAAACTGGATCTATGTTAGACATCGATCCAGCTTGCGGTAATCTAGTTGGTTTAGGTAATGTTTTACTTCTTAGGCTCTATTCTTACAAAGTCATCCTCCGAAATATTTAAAAGCTTCATTGTAGCATCATAATCGGTGTAATCAACTCGTGCCTGAATAAGATCCGAAGGAACTACGACAGCTCTAAAGAGAAGATCAGTGGTATAGTAAGGATCTAGTGTAGTAAAGTCTATCGGGGAATTATCCAAAAAGATGCTGAAATCATCTACCGTGTAGTCAAAGTTATACACGAGGATACCTTGCTCTAAATAGAATGTTTGCGGTACCAGTCTCCAGGCAAACGTTTCTGGAAATGCCGGATTCTCTTCTAACATATACACCAGCAAAGCATCTCCATCAACTAGTGGCTCTGTAAAATCGAAAACCTCTGCGTAATTATTAGCACTAGTAAAGTTTACCTCTACCTCATATGTAGATCCTACGATATTAACTCCTGGCTCACCTGGAATTCCCTGAGGCCCTTCTGGCCCTTCGCATGCCTGGAATACGAACATTCCAAAAAGCGCTAAAATTAATAAGTTGATATTTTTCATGGTTGTAGTTGTTAAAGTTAGTTAGATGCTTTCACGAATTGTGCCAGTAAATAGTTGGCAAAACTTCCTTAACAACTTTTTACTTTATAGGGGCGATCACCTGGACTTCCTCATTAGAGATTATCTTATCGATGTAAACGCCGCTGAGCTCTAATTTATTTTCCTGGGCAAAGTCAGCTAGCTTTTCTTTGACTGTTTCTGGGCTAGGCATCACCCATTTATTGCTTTTGATGGTGGCTAGGAGGTAGCTGTTATTTTCAAAAGTTCTAAACTCCAAATCCGTTAGTGGAAGATTTTGGTTGATGCCTACGAAAACGACCATGGTATCCAATTTGCCAGCAGGCTCCACTTCATAGATCGTATGAAGTTGACTTCCTGGGTGCATCCCTTTTTCGGATTCCATCTTTTTGAAAAGTTCTCCTAGTCTCTCATTCCCCGGAGTTCCACGATAGGTGATCCCGGCAAGACTTTCTGGGCTCTTTTCTATCAGGGTCACCTCAATCGGCGTATTTCCTCCTAATTTGCTAAAGCCCCAAAAACCCAGGATAGTAAGTGCAGAAATCAGTGCTACGCCGATGAGCAATAATTTTTTCATACTTAGAAAAGATAGCGGACTCCTATACCGCCTTGGCCTTTGATATGTCCGATACGATCAATCAATTCCAGAAAAAAGCCGGCTTCAGCAAAAACTGAAATTGGCACATCATCAAAGTAATATTCTGCCCCAATGAATGCTTCTGGGCCAAAATCTACGTTAGTTCTGCTGTCATTTTTGATCAGAGAAGAGTTCTGTCCATCTGCATAGGAGTAAGTCACTTTGGTAGTTCTCAACTGAATCCCCGCGCCACCATAAGCCATCATATAGCCTTCTGTGATTCCAAATACGTCAGTAATATCCTCGTGATAAGCAGAGCGCACGTTGAACGAAATGCCCTTGTTTGCGCTGTGAGAAATATAGAAAGCGTTCGACTCAGGCGGATTACCCTCGAAGTCCTTTTGGTAATAGCTGCCTCCGTTGATTCCTGCACTTCCTATCATTCCTTCGATGGAAATGTATTCCGTAAGAAAATCTTTATAAGTAATAGAAAGCGGCTCACCAAGGCGAATACCTACTCCTCTTTCCTGTGCAAAACTGATAAATGGTAAGAATACCAAGAGGGTAATTAATCTGTACTTCATCTGTTTATAGTTGGTTTTGTTTTAGAAATCAAAAATCAGGCTAGATCGCCATCGTCTTGAGCTGCATCTGATGTAGCTGCGTGTATGCGCCTCCAAGCTCGAGCAAGGAATCATGTGTTCCTGTTTCTACAATTTCTCCTTTGTGGAGCACGATAATTTTGTCAGCTTTTTGGATGGTAGAAAGTCTATGCGCGATTACAATGGAAGTCCTCCCTTTCATCATTGTTTCGATGGATTCCTGTATCAATTCTTCTGTTTCTGTATCCACTGACGAGGTCGCCTCATCCAAAATGATGATTTCCGGATTATATACCATCGCCCTCACAAATGAAATTAATTGGCGCTGCCCAACAGAAAGCGTGGCCCCACGCTCCATTACGTTATAGTCCAAACCTCCAGGAAGCCTTTCGATAAATCTTTTTGCGCCAGCAAGCTCAGCGGCATACATCACCTGCTCGCGGGTGATATCTGGATTACCTAGCGTGATATTGTAGAATATTGTATTGGAAAAAAGGAAAACGTCCTGTAAAACCACTCCAATATGCTTGCGCAAGGTGTCCAGTTCAAATTCCCGGATGTCATGTCCATCTATTGTGATATTGCCTTTGTTTATTTCATAAAACCTTGAAATCAGATTGATAATGGATGATTTACCCGCGCCAGTTGCACCCACGAGTGCGACTGTTTGTCCAGATTCTACTTCGAAACTGATGTCTTTTAGCACAAAATCTTCATCCACATAGGCAAACCAGACATTTTCCAATTTGATGTTTCCTTTAACTTTTTCAGGACTAAAGTTGCCTTCATTTGCAATATGCTCATTGCTTTCCAGCAATTTGAAAATTCTAGAAGAGCTTACTACCCCCATTTGCAGGGTATTGAAACGATCTGCAATCTGACGAATCGGTCGGAAGAAAAGCTGCAAATACATGATGAATGAGATCAAAACGCCAATCTCTATATCCATTCCCAACACCCCAACTGCGCCGTACCAAACCACCAAACCGATTCCAATAGCTTGAATGATTTCTGCCACAGGGAAATAAATTGAATAGTACAGTACTGAGCGGATATGGGCTCTGCGATGCTCTTTGTTGATTTCTTTGAATTTTTCAAATTCCCGATCTTCCCGATTGAAGATCTGCACGATGTTCATGCCTGTGATATGTTCCTGCAGAAAGGAGTTCAGGTTAGAAACGGCATTTCTGACGTCATTGAAGGTCACTTTGATTTTTTCCTTGAAAACATAGGTGGAAATAATCATCAGCGGCAAGGTGGACAAACTCACCAAAGTCAACTTCCAGTCAATGTAAAACATGACTCCAAGAATCGTAACCAGCTGAAGTAAATCACCGATAATCGCTGCCAAACCTTCCGAAAAGACATCTGCAAGTGTTTCAATATCTGAAATATTCCGAGTGACCAACCTACCGATTGGCGTATTGTCAAAGAATTTCAAACGAAGCTTCAGTAAATGCTTGTAAAGCCTAACGCGAATATCACGTATAATTACTTGCCCAATCCAGCCTGAGTAGAATGTGTGTGCCCATTGTACAAAAGCTTGCAGAATCATTAGACCAACAAGCAAGTAGATGATTTTCAACAAGCCAGCTGCATCACCCACAGCTACATAGTCATCTATTGCTACTTGTATAAAGTAGGGCCTCGTAGGTGCCAAAATAGCAAGAGCGATCGTAAGAAAGATCAGAAAATAGAACTGTGCTTTGTAGGGTTTTACAAAACCGTAGAGTTGCTTGAGTACTTTCGAATCGACGATTTCGCCGGAGGATGATTTTTCTTGTTCTAGGCTCAAGGTAAACTAGTCTAAATATATATCTTCTGAATATTCAATTCGGCTAAAAAACAAGCCACATGCAGGAGCTGATTTTCCTGCTTTTTTTCTATCACGGGACTCAATAATCTGATGCATTTCCTCAGGTTCCATTTTCCCAAGTCCAATATCAACAAGAGTTCCCACAATTGCTCTTACCATTCCACGCAAAAATCGGTTTGCAGTTATATGAAATTGCAATTCCCCGTCTTTTTGTTCCCAATGGGCTGATTTTATTTCACATCGGAAATGTTTCACCGCCGTATGCACTTTGCTGAAGCACTCAAAATCAGTATGTTCCAAAAGGATTTTGGCAGCCTCATTCATCCTGCTTATGTCTGGATTGAAATAGTGTCTCCAGACATAATCTTCGACAAAAGGGCTTTTTTGTAAAATCATCCGATAATCGTAAGACCTGCTTTTTGCGCTGAATCTTGCATGTGCATCGGCTTTTACTTCTCTGATGGAATTAATAGAAATGTCTTTGGGCAAAATACCATTGATTGCTCGAATGAATTTCTCGCGGTCTATTTCCTGTTCTGTATCAAAATGACAAATCTGCATGCTAGCATGTACTCCCGTATCTGTTCGGCCTGAGCCCATCACAGAAATGGGGGTCCTGAAGTACGTGGAAAGCCCAGCTTCCAACGCTTCCTGAACTGTAAATGCATTTTCCTGGATTTGCCAGCCGTGAAAGCGTGTGCCTTTGTAGCTGATGTCCAAGAAATATCTTTTGCTCTCACTCATACGGCTGCAAAGATACTATTCCCATTCAAATCACGGCGAGAAACCTGCTTTCCTTGTTAATGAAGTCATAAGACCTTTTCTTTGCCAAAAAATCAGAAAGAAATGATCCAGCGCTTACAATCAATTTTCCTTTTACTCGTGGCAGTTGCTATGGGATTGACTTTGGGATTAGACCTTTGGACTCAAGTAGTAGCTGACTCCGGAGAAACATGGAAACTCAATGCTTTGTTTATGAACCAAATTGATGCTTCGGGAGAGGTGCTTCACGCTGCTTCCAAATGGTATATCGCAGCTTTGGCCTCATTTGTCGGTCTTTTGGCTATCATTTCCATTTTTCAATATAGAAATAGAGGCCGCCAAATGATGATCAATATGATCAATTCCCTATTTATGGTGGGGTTGGTTGCGATCATTTTTCTTGTAACCAACGGTGTGAATAAAGCTATTGGAGCAGTGGACAACGGGGAATACGGAATTGGTTTTTGGGCTATTTTAGCTGCAATGGTTTGCAATATGCTTGCGAATCGCTTTATCAGAAAGGACGAAGCGCTGATAAAATCGGTGGATAGAATCAGATAAAAAAGACGTTAGATTCAAGAATCAAGACAAAAGAGACTTCAATACAAATGATTGGTATTTAGGTCATTCCGAGGAGGGACGACGAAGGAATCCCATCTCTATTAATATCAAAAAATAACCCAAAAGAGCCAGCAAATCGCCGGCTCTTTTGGGTCGTTCAACTGATTCTCCAGAAGCAGGCTATTGTTAAATATCCTACCAAAATCTGATGCCTACTGTAGGGTAGAAGGTTTTGAAGTTCTCTGTGCTGATTACACCAACTTGGATTGAGATATGTTTGCTCAATTTTCGATTGTAGTAGGCCTGCATGGTGGTTCCGTTGAAAAGCTGGCTTTTATTTTCATTGATCAAATAGCCCACCCCGAAAGTGTTACTTCTTTGTCTGTCTGTGTTCCCAAATTCCCAGGCAAATTCAGCATTTGCAAACCAATTGCTGTTGACTTTGACATTATTTTCTATTCGATCCGGGAAATAAATAGTATTGGAAATTGATCCGCCCAGGGAGAAATTTCTCCAATTCAAATGAGCTCTAAATCCTATGACAGGAGTGAAATCGCCCCCGGTGAAATCTAATCCAACGGGAAATGTCATTTCCAGACTATCCACATACGGCACATATTTTTTCTCAATTTGATATTTGACATTTTTCAGAGCAGTTGGCTGAAAGTTTTCTCCTATTCTATAATAGATGGTGGTGAACTCTGGAAAGTCGGTCGCTTTACGAAGCAAAGGCTCAAACTCTTCCGTCAGCTCTTCTGCTGTATATTCAGTTTTATTGAAATATAGAACCAAGGCGCTTTCATTTGGAAAGTCAAAAACCAAGGTGTCAGTGATCGGCCAATCCCGATCCAGCCATTCCTGCAGATTATTGGAAAGTTCATTTTCCACATCCTGAGCCATAGTTTGAAATGTGCATAGCAGTGCCAGGAAAGGAACTAGTAATAGTCGTTTCATGATTTTAATTATTAGAAGTTTTTAAATGATTACTGTTTTTGGAAATTAATCTTAATCGAGTTTTTGGGTTGATTGACAAGTCCTAATTGCTGGCCGGAAATATCCTCAGAGGGACTGGAGCCAAACCTTGTCTGCAGTTTGCTTTTTTCTTGCATTCCCCATGAAATCCGAACCCTATGAAGGGTTTGTAGTTCGCCTTTTTCAGGAGCTGGAGGTATAATAACCTCTGAGATTAAGCTGGATTCAATATCGATTTCTGGTAAATCAAGTGTCGAAATCTCAATACTAACTGGCGAAATTCTATTGGTTTCTTTTTGTTCGGGAATATTCGTGATCGATTCTTTAGCTTCATTTTGCGTAGGAATTTCCGCTTTTGGTTTGATTTCAGCAGGTTCTGATTTTGCAGGGGCATTCATTTCTGGAGCCTTCACCGTAATATCAGTTGTCAGTGGAGTTACCACAGTATTTTCTCCAAATTCTAAATAGGCAATACCAGTCACTGCTAAAATCAAAGCAATAGAAGCTGCCACCATTACATATTTCCAAAGTGGAATTACTGGAGTCTTTTGATCCAATTCGCTTTCAATTGAATCCCAAAGATCCGCTTTTGGCATTTTAACAGGAAGATTAGGGACATGCTCTTTCACCTGCAGATCGAAATCTTTCCGCTGCTCAATTTTACTCCATAAATCAGCTTTTGGATTGTATGATTTCATCTGTTTGAAATTGATTTTTTATAGTAAGATGGAATCTCACATGGTTGATAATCGTGGCTCTTTGTGAAGCTTGGAATCATGTTCGATTTCATGCCTGAAGTAGTTTAGAGATTCGTTTTTTCAACAGTGTTTTCGCATAATTTAACTGAGACTTTGAGGTATTCTCGGAGATTCCAAGCATGTTGGAAGCTTCGCGATGAGAATAGCCTTCCACTGAAAGCAGTAGGAAAACAGCTCTTGCCCCGGCAGGCAAACTCTGGATTGCCTGATCGAGCATCTCTGCATCAAACCAAGAATCAAACTCTTCGCTAGATTCTATCTCCAATTCATCGATCGTATCAAAATGGATTCTTCGCTTGCTGTGTACAATCGCTTTGCGAATGGTGATTGTTTTCATCCAAGAGAGTAATGCCTCGGGATGCTTCAGCGAATGGATTTTCTGGAAAATCTCCACATACGAATCCTGCAACACATCATTAGCTTCGTCCTCATCATTTACTATTCTATAGCAAGCCGAGTAGAGCATTCCTTTTGTCAATTCAAATAGCTGAAACTGCGCAGACCTGTCACCTTTTAGGACATTTGAAATCAGGTTGATGTCTAGCTTTTGATGATTCATAGCAGATGCTTCTATCTAAAAGAGTAGCTTGGTGCGCAAAAGGTTGGAATGGAACTCAAAGTTTTTTTTCCAGACTTATGCCATTTTACAAAATCTTTTCTCAGGCAAGGAATTTATGGTAATTTCAAACTCTGTCATTTGCAAGTATTAACAATGATCATATGAAATCGAGCATGACTAAAAAGTTACACACTGGGATGATTATCTCCCATGCGAGATTCCATATTGCCTTTAAAAGACAAATTTTAATCATATGAAACTCGAAACACTCGCCATCCACGGAGGAAATATTGTCACAGATTCAGAGAAACCAGTTATACAGCCGATCACGCTAAGCACTACGTTTGTTCATCAGCCAGAGTCGATGATCTATGCCCGGGCAAATAATCCCAATCGCCATGCCTTGGAGCGCTTATTGGCTGGTTTGGAAAAAGGTGCCGACGCTGCTGCGTTTTCTTCCGGAAATGCGGCTGGAGTTTCTGTTTTTCAGGCGCTGGAGCCAGGTTCACATATCATTGCCCCAGATGATATGTATCATGGTTTGAAAAATGCCATTCTTTCACTTTTCAAAGGTGTGCTGGAAGCCACATTTGTGGATATGACTGATTTGGAAAAGATAAAACAAGCTTTCAAACCAAATACAAAGCTTGTTTGGATTGAGACTCCATCAAATCCATTGTTGAAGATCACGGATATCGCGGCTGTGTCAAATTTGGCGAAGGAAAAAGGAGCGATGGTAGCCTGCGATAATACTTTTGCTACTCCGGTTTTTCAAAACCCGATTGATTTTGGTGCTGATATCGTCATGCATTCCAGCACCAAGTATTTTGGCGGGCATTCGGATATTATGGGAGGAGCATTGATTACCAAAGAAAAGGATGCTTTTTGGGAGAAAGTGAAAAATGTGCAGGTCAGTGGAGGCGCTGTACCTTCGCCGATGGATTGCTACTACCTATGTAGAAGTATCAAAACTTTGCCTTACCGTATGAAAGGTCATGCTGAGCATGCGATAGTTCTGGCCAATTTCCTATCAACCCATGAGTCTGTTGAGAAGGTTTATTATCCTGGATTGAAAACACATCCAGGGCATTTAATTGCGGCGAATCAGATGACGGGATTTGGAGGAATCCTGTCTTTTCAGGTGAAAGGTGGAGCCGAAGAGGCAGATCTAGTCATTTCCAAGCTTAAATACTTTACTAATGCCACAAGTCTAGGGGGAGTAGAAAGTCTGATCGAGCGGAGGGCTGCTTCTGAAGGTCCAGATACTTTAACTCCTCAGAATTTGATCCGGGTTTCAGTAGGTCTGGAGCATTTATATGATCTGTTGGAGGATTTAGAAGAGGCCTTACACTAAAAAAAGAGGGAATAGATATTGATCTACTCCCTCTTTTTTCGATTTTAATTGTACCAATTTCTCAAGCGTACATCCACCTGAGGAGCGGATTCATTGACTAAGGTCTTAAACTTTTCTACATCGCTCAACCCATTTGTTCCTCTGTAGTGATAAGGATAGACAATCCCAGGTTTGAACTCAGAAACAGCACTTGCCGCCTGATCTACATCCATGGTATAAGGCAAGTTCATACAGACGAAAGCTACATCAATATTTTTCAGCGCTCGCATTTCTGCAATATCTTCTGTATCGCCCGATATGTAAAATTGCTTACCGCCTAAGTGAACAATGTATCCGTTTCCTCGACCTTTGGTGTGGGGAGCTTCAGGACTTTCAGGGAGGTTGTACATTGGTAAGGCCTCTATTTTGATCCCATTGATGGTTTTCGATTGGTTGTTTCCAAGAATGACTAACTCTTTCCCTGTGCCTGCTGTAAGCTTGTCTGCTACAGCTTGCGGAGCAATGATAGTTGCCACAGAAAGGTCCAAGCCATCTAACGTTTCTTGATTGAGGTGATCGCCGTGAATGTCTGTGATCAGCACCAATGTTGGTTTTTTCTGTCCTTCGAAAGCAGCAGCGCCGCCATAAGGGTCCACGTAAATTATTTGGTTGTCATGCTCTAGCACTAGCGTACCGTGAGTGATTGGGTTGATGATCACGTCTCCCTTTTTGGCGGGGATTTTATCCTGGGCAAATGCTCCAAAGGAAATAAAAAGAAGAAGTAGGGATAGATATTTCATACTAGTTAAGGAAAGATTTGTGTTCAAATTATTATAAAGAAAGGCTTGGGCGAAGTCAAATAAGGAGGAGTTAGCCAAAGTACCCAATTCCTTTTGCCATTAGTCCAGCAAGAAGCGGAATAATAAACAAGATGAGAAGTTCTAACCTCAGGAGCATAAAGATTGTTTTTGGGATTTGAACAAGTTCATCTGGGCTTCCTTTTCTGTTTTTGATGAAAAAGACAGTTGGGTAAATAGATAAAATCCCAATAGTGGCGAAGAGTGTGATTTTAATATGGAAGATGAAATTCAGCGAGTAGAAATCACTTGGCTTCCCATATCCTCCCAGCCAAAGTGTGAGCCCTACTGCCAATAGAGTCAGAGCTGCCATTCCATAAACCCCGTCGATGGTTGCCAGCCGTTTGATTTCTTTTCGTGTTAGTTCCTTTTTAAGCAAAAGATGCTCTGAGACCAATGATCCGACAATTGCAAAAATGCTGATGAAATGTAGGTATCGTAGGATGATTTCTGGGGTCATAAATAAATGTATGTTTTATAGCGCCGTACCTAAAGGCACGGCAGGTTCATGATAAATTCTATTTCTACCCATAGTGTGTCCCTAGCGGGACTAAATACCAACATGGGGTAAAAGTTGGGTTGACAAGGTCTATTTTCCATAGAATGCATTTTGTTTAATTCCTTATTTAGGATTATTTCCAAAATTTTTTCATTATTCTATTTGCCCCTTTTGGGGCAAGCTATGGGTAGAAATATGAATCATAATTTCTTCGCTGTGCCTTTAGGTACAGCTCTATTCTATTGATTTAAAGATATATCGCTTATCGTATTCAATTTGATGAGTTTTCAATAATTCTTCATACTCTTCCAAAAAGGATTTTCTTTTGTGATGATTTTCTTGGTTTTGAATGTATTTGATTACTCTTGGGACTTGGTCTTTACTATATGAAAATGCTCCATATCCGGCTTGCCACGAGAATTTCCCTTTTACAAATCCTCGTATATTAATCCACTTTGACGAATCTTCTTTCAACTCTTGCATTAAATCTGAAAGTGCCTGAGTGGGTCGAAAACCCATTAAAAGATGCACATGATCGGGCATTCCATTTATTTGCAAAACCTTGTGCCCGTATTTTGAAGCGATAGAAGAAAGGTATTTATATAATTCTTCTTTCCACAGAGGCTGAACCAAGGATACTCTATTTTGGACAGCAAATACTGCTTGAATATGAATTTGGGTGTATGTGTTTGCCATGATTGAAAAATTTTAGAGCCGTACCTGACGGCACGGCTGTTTCCTGTTTTGATTTAATTCTACCCATAGTTAGTCCCTGACGGGACCAAGTAACTAGATGGGTTAAAGGTTGGGTTGACAAGGTCGAATTGCTTTAGAATGCATTTTTTTAATTTCTCGTTTAGGATCATTCCAAAAATTGTTTCATAATTCTATTAGCCCCTTTTGGGGCAAGCTATGGGCAGAAATATGAACCATAATTTCTTTGCTGTGCCTTTAGGTACAGCTCTATTCATATTTTTTCAAATTTCTATCCCGCCCAGCCTTCTCTATCCAGACTCCTATACTGTATCGCTTCGGCAAGATGCTCAACTTTGATTTCCTCAGATCCGGAGATGTCTGCGATGGTTCTGGCCACTTTTAAAATTCTATCATACGCCCTTGCTGATAATCCCAATCTTTCCATGGCGGTTTTCAGCAGCATTTTGCCTGCTTCATTGATTTGGCAGATCTGCTTAGTAAGGTGCGAAGGCATCATAGCATTGCAGAAAACCTCGGGATTTCCCTTAAATCTTTCCTTTTGTTTTTCTCTTCCTTTGATAACACGTTCCCGGATTTCCTTGCTGGATTCTGTTTTTCGGGTGGAGGTCATCTCGTCAAACTTGACTGGAGTCACTTCTACATGGAGATCTATGCGATCCAGAAGTGGGCCAGATACCTTATTCAAATAGCGCTGCACGATGCCTGGGCCACAGACGCACTCTTTCTCAGGATGATTGTAATACCCACAAGGACAAGGATTCATAGAGGCAATCAGCATAAAATTAGCTGGGAAATCCACAGAAACTTTTGCTCTGGAAATGGTGACACGTCGTTCCTCAAGCGGTTGGCGCATGACTTCCAGCACTGTTCGCTTGAACTCGGGCAATTCATCCAAAAACAACACGCCATTATGAGCCAAAGAAATCTCGCCAGGCTGAGGGTTTCCTCCTCCGCCTACTAATGCGACGTCGCTGATGGTATGGTGCGGTGAACGAAAAGGGCGATTGGCGAGAAGGGAACCGTTCTTTCCAAGCTTTCCGGCGACGGAGTGGATTTTTGTAGTTTCTAACGCTTCTACCAGAGTCAGAGGAGGAAGAATCGAAGGAAGTCGCTTAGCAAGCATGGTTTTACCTGCTCCCGGAGGTCCTATCATGATCACATTATGGCCACCGGCCGCTGCGATTTCCATTGCCCGCTTGATGTTTTCCTGACCTTGCACATCTGCAAAGTCGAACTCGATATCATCGAGCGAATGATAAAAAATCTCTCTGGTGTCTGTCACCAAAGGTTCTATTTGCAACTCACCCATCAAAAAGTCTGTGGCTTGCTGCATCGTTTCCACACCGATAATATCCAAACTATTGACAATCGATGCTTCCTTGGCATTTTCAACAGGGAGAATAAAACCTTTGAAACCTTTCTTTCTGGCCTCAATCGCAATGGGCAATACACCCTTGATCGGTCGAAGATTTCCATCCAGTGAAAGCTCTCCCATGATGACATAATCTCCCAATGCTGGAAACTCTACTTGCTCTGAAGCTTGTAAGATTCCCATGGCAATGGGCAAGTCATAAGCAGATCCTTCCTTTCTGACATCTGCGGGAGCGAGGTTGATGACTACTTTTTGCCGGGGCATTCGATAACCGAAGTACTTCAAGGCACTCTCTACCCGCTGCTGGGATTCTTTCACGGCTGAGTCAGGTAGACCTACCATGAAAAAGCTTGTTCCTTGTCCCACATTCACCTCAATGGTGATGATATTCGCATCTACGCCTGATACTGCGCTTCCAAAAGTTTTAGCTACCATATTTTACAAAAAAAGGAAACCCAAATGGTTTCCTCAATATAAGGTTTTAAGAAAATTAAAGTCTTATTGAAACCTGAAAATTTACTTTTAAGGTCAATCACTGGAATAAAGAAGCCTATGGTTTAGGGATTACCTGATTCTCTTCTGCCCATTTTTGCCAAAGGCTATCGAGTTCATGTACAATCGAAGGATTCTCCTCAGCCACATTTTTAGTCTCTGTTTGGTCATTTCTGATATCAAAAAGCTGCCATGGTTCTCTGGCATCCAGTGTTACTAACTTCCATTCCTTCGTCCGTACAGATCTTCCTCCTTCATGCTCGTTGAAAAGCAGAGGGTGGCCTTCCCGCTCTTTCCCCTGGAATACAGGAAGCAAACTTTTTCCTGCAATCGGTATTATTTTATTGCCTGCAAAATCACTTGGATATTCAGCTCCTGCAGCATCTATGAATGTTGCCATGAAATCCATTACATGTCCGATTTGGTTTGAAATACTTCCTTTTTTTGCGCTGATTCCAGCAGGCCAAAATGCGATCATCGGCGTGTGGACTCCACCTTCGAAAGATTCCATTTTCCAATAGCGGAACGGCGTGTTCGATACATTGGACCAGCGCTGTCCGATAGAGGTGAAAGTTGTCTGCGGGCCAGGCATCACGTCTTTGTCAACTGGGTAAGCAATTGGCTCACCTTTTCGGGTTTGGCTCGGTCGATCAAAACCTGGACCATAGCGCATGCTGCTTTCGGAGCTTGCGCCATTATCACTGAGAAACACGATCAGGGTATTTTCCAGCTGACCGGTTTCCTTGAGCGTTTCTATAATTCTTCCAATTCCCTGATCCATATTATCGATCATCGCTGCATGAACAGCCATGGCTCTTGCGTCAAATTCTTTGTCTGGATTATCTTCCCAACTCAGTTCATTTTCCCATCTTTCAGAAAGCGGATAGGAAGCCTCATCGATAATTCCCAACTCAATCAATTTTTTATATCGATTTTCTCTGATCTTATCCCAGCCTACTTTATAAGTGTCTTTGTATTTTTCTATATCCTCCGGCAAAGCATGGAGCGGCCAATGCGGAGCGGTGTGGGCTACATAGAGGAAAAATGGTTTGTCCTGCTTGGCAAATTCACGGATATAAACAGATGCCGTGTCGTTGATAGCGTCCGTGTGGTAATAGTTCTCTGGAACTTCAGTCACAGGCTCTGTGCCATTGACTAAGCTAAAAGGGTCAAAGAAATCGACCACACCCCAAATATTCCCAAAGTACTTCTCAAAGCCACGATTAGTAGGGTATTGCTCAATTGGTGAAAAAAGCGGGTGCTGTTCCTGATGATTCAGCCAAGCCAGTTGCTTTTCAGGTGTGTCTTGAACCACTGTATTGGAAACATGCCATTTCCCAACCATGCCGGTACGATATCCTGAGCTTTTCAAAACCTCTGCGATTGTTACTGCCGAATTGGAAATATGGCCTCGGTAAGCTTCTTGCCCAGTGTCTGTGGTCATCTGACCGATTCCAGCTTGGTGATTATAGAGTCCTGTGAGTAAAGAAGCTCTAGTCGGACAACAGCGGGATGTATTGTAAAATTGGGTAAAACGAATTCCTTGACTTGCCAGCCAGTCTAGATTCGGGGTTTGAATCTCCCCTCCAAAACTCCCCAAGTCTGAAAACCCTAAATCATCTGCTAAAACCAGGATGATATTAGGAGCTTTTGTTTTTTCTTCGACTGGTTTTGTAGTGCAGGAAAAAGCCAAAACCAAAGCGAATACCGACAACAAAAGAGGATGGTTTTTTATTTTCAAGACTGTCAGGGAGTTCATGGTACGTGTTTCTTTTTGGTTTTTTTTACGAAAAGTAAATTTGAAAAAAGCGCTTGAAACCCGATGGTATTTTTCAGTCAAATTCTACCAAGGAATCCCCAATCCACATGATATTTTCATAAAAAAAAGGAAACTTTGGGAGTTTCCTTTCTAAGTTTTTACTAATCCAACACAATGGAGATTAGGTGATATTTTGTCTCGGAGGAAGATTGCTAGGATCCGAATCCGTTGGTTTTGTAGGAATGGAAGGCTTCGGAGAAGCTGGAGTTCTCGGGTGCTCAAAATCATAGATTTTAGCCTTTAGCCCGTTCATGTCATTTTCCATTTTCTTGATAGTACTTGACAAACTGTTGTATGCGGCATAGCTACTTCCCCAAGCTGCCAGAAAGAGAATCAGGCCGATGAGAATAATAGTGACCATGGAATCTGAAGTGATTTCTTCCATTCCAAATAGTCCACCAAGTGTGTCGAATGCAATGAAGAAAATAAGAAAAGCACCAAAATAGACCAAAAGGGCTATTTGAAGGATTTGGTGAAGTTTTTTCATGGTTTTTAAAATTAGTTTTAACGAATATACTAAACCGACTGAATACTAGAAAGTTTCTGATACAAGCCTTCGATTTGGCTCAGATCGGTATGGGTGCCTCTTTGTACGATTTCTCCACGCTCGATAACCAAGATCTCGTCAGCATATTGTATGGTGCTTAGTCTATGTGCAATCACGAGTGTAGTTCTATTACTCATTAACTTGGTCAAAGCTTCCTGCACTAAGTGCTCAGATTCAGAATCCAAAGCAGAAGTTGCCTCGTCGAGAATCAAAATTGGAGGATTTTTTAAGACTGCTCTCGCAATACTTACCCGTTGGCGCTGTCCACCTGAAAGTTTGGATCCGCGTTCCCCTATGCTGGTTTGATAGCCATCTTCCATTTTCTCAATAAATTCATGAGCATTGGCAATTTTTGCTGCTTCCATCACTTGGGCTTCTGTAGCCCCTTCCACTCCGAATGCGATATTATTGAAAACTGTATCGTTGAAAAGAATGGATTCTTGGGTTACAATTCCCATCAGGCTACGTAGATCTTTTAGATCGAAATCCTTTAGGTTATTTCCATCAAGTAAAATTTCTCCAGCGCTTGGATCATAAAAGCGTGGGACAAGATCAGCAAGTGTAGATTTTCCTCCCCCAGATGGTCCTACCAGAGCAATGGTTTTTCCCCGTTCAAGTGTAAAATTGATATCCTTTAAGACCAGCTGATCTTCGTAAGCGAAGCTCACATTTTTGACTTCTACTGCCTGCTCAAACTTAGTTAAAATTGCTGGGGAAGCTGGAGAAGTGACTTGAGAAGGTGTGTCAACCACAGTGAAAACCCGCTCTGCTGATGCAATCCCTCTCTGAATGCTGCTTACTGCCCGAGAGATTTCTTTGGCAGGATTTAGCACCTGAGTGAAGATAATGATGTAGGTGATAAAGTCTGAAGCTCCCAAATCAGAGTTTCCACTCAGTACCATGCTTCCACCGTAAACCAGAATTCCAGCAACAACGAATACTCCTAGAAACTGGGAAATAGGGGAGGCAAGCTCATTCTTTCGAGCCATATTAACATTCACATCCGCATAGAAATCAGTTTCTCCATCAAACTTCTTCTTCATAAAACCCTCAGCATTGAAAGCTTTAATCACGCGCATGCCACCTAAAGTCTCATCTAGAATATTTACAATTCTACCCAGAGATTGCTGGCTTTGCACTGCTTTTTTCTTCAGTCTTCGAGTAATCCCGCCGATGATTGCCCCGGAGATTGGGATGATTAAAATGGTGAACAGTGTTAGTTTCACCGACATGAAAAATAACACCGAGAAGTAAAGGATGATTGTTGCCGGCTCACGGAAAACTACCCTTAGCGATTGTACAATGGTATTTTCCACTTCCTGCACATCGTTGGTCATTTTGGACATCAGATCGCCTTTTCTTTCATTTGAAAAGTACCCAATATGCAATCCGCTGACATGCTCAAAAATATCCATGCGCATTCTCTTGATGACAAGAGCCCGAACTTTTGCTAAAACCACTCCTGATAAATAAGTGAAGAGGTTTGAGAGAAAAACAGAAAGAACTATGATGATGCAAACGTAAAACAGCGTTCCCATCTTCCCGTATTCCTCAGCTACCTGAAGGAAGTTGTAATTGAAGAGATGGGAGAAATATTCTATAGAAAAGCTGAATTCAGGCTTATCTGCATATTTAGCCAAGGATTCGGGATCCACCTGCTCGAAGATCACATCGAAAAGTGGCTTCAGTAGCGTGAAATTCAGTAGTCCAAAAACGATGGAAAGGAAGGCGTAGATAATATAAGTAGGCACGAATTTCCCGTAAGGCTTGGCATAAGAGAGAATTCGTAAATAGGTCTTCATAAACTAATATTCGTGGAATAATCTCGCAAGTTACGCAAAAATGGCAGTAGAGGTTCCTTGTTAATAGTTGTAATCAGGTCTAATAAAGTTCCAGCGGAAGGCTAACTGTAGGTATTGGGACGTTTCTGGGCTGTCAAGATCTTGAGCAGTTCTTCTTCTGAAGGAATGAGATGCATCGATAAAGAAGTTGTGGCGAAGCATATAGCTCGCATTCAGATTAGTCTGTATCACTTTGTTTTCGATGCCTTGTCCGATCACATTGTCAAACAAGCCAGTCGGACTTCCTTCCAGTCTATTTTTCAGAACATCTCCACCCCAGTTAGTTTCTGCATCCGGATCTGCACCGTATAATTGATACATAGTGAGGAATGTTAAGTTCAACTTTGGAATTGGCTGATAGCGGATAATTCCCAGCATTTCCCGGAAGTTCGCTCCTCGGGGATGAGTAAGTGGTGTTCGCCAGTTGCTGTAGGATTGATAGTCAACTTTCTCCTGAAATGTATATGGCCTAGCGGAATTGTACTCCAGCTGCAAATCAAGATTAGAAACCTTGAAGAGGTCAATGTATTTGAAGCCAGCCTGAAGGCCATATTTGTTTCGTTTGGAGTTTTTGCCGTCTTGTCCAAAGAATTCAGAGAACACGAATTCATCCAGCGCAAATTGTCCGTAGAGCTGCATAGATGGGTAGAAATTCCATTTGTAATCAATTCCGAGCATCACTTTGTCCGGGGTTCCCAGCGATTGCTCTACCCAGCGATAAAATACAATTGGGTTGAAATAGTTGAAATCGACTTGGTCTGTCATCACAGACTCGAAGAATCCTAAGTTGAGATTTTTGCCTACGTTGAATCCTAATCGGTGAAATGAAAACCATTTCTGCGGATATCTACCGTCAGTTGGTCGGCCTCTGTCATAATCCACGTCGGCAGTCATCTGTGTCCAGATATTGGTCAGCTGGAATTTCCATACCTGCGTGTTGAATTTCACAAACATGTAAGGATTGGAGAAATCAGACAACAAAAAAGACCGATATCCTTCTCCGATGAAGTTTCTGTCATGGCCCACTTCTACCTGAATGTGCTTAGTGATATTGAAGCTCACATGCCCGAGCGCCGAAAAGTAAGTGTACCCATTGCCATTGTATTCCTTCCAAAATCCTTCTCCAGGCACTGCGCCGTTGTATTCTGCATAGCCTTTTACCCAACTAGGAAAAAAAGCCTCTGAAGTGGTGAAATAGGTATAGAAACCAACTTTCTTGTCAATCGAACCACGCAACGCTACCCCGCGGGAAAGACGGTTTGGGTTCTGCTCATTATCAGGTTCTATCCCGCCATTTAGATAAATCACCGGACTGACATGAATATCAAACTCCTCACTGTAATAATGAGCAAAATCTCCTGGCCTTCTGTAGAGCCCTTTTAGAAAAGGTTTTTTTGATTCAGGGGTTTCTCTGCTGACAAACTCCCAGTTGTCTTGGCTTAGGTAAGCAAAATTGAATTGATCGGATCTAGAGCGAATCACAGGATCATCTGCTATACTGTCCAAAAACGCAGCAACATCGTCTCTACGATAGGGTTTGGTCGCTGATCTGTAAATTGGGTTGTTTTGACCACGGAGTATATCGAGTCGATCTAGAATGTGGTAATAGTCTCTGTTATATGGAATGTAACTTCCCTGGGCTTGGGATAAAAAAGGAACCAGGAAAGCAGCTACGGAAAAAAGCAGTTTTGCTGTAGCTGGGAGGCTGTAGAGTTTTTGCATCGGCTAAATCTAAAAAACATTCATGAGATTGAAATACTGTCTTGGATGTTTGAAACTAGCTTAATTTACCCGCTGAAAGATAAAGATCATCCTCCATGAGTTAGAACTGGACTTGAATAGCCTTTTATTTTATTGCCAAAAACACTTCTTTTGCGTTTGCAAATCCACTTTTTAAAACCTTTTGATCAATTGACTTAGAAATACTTGACAAAGATTTGGTGGATTTTCTGAAAAAGGGTAACTTTGTGCCTCATTTGAAAGAGGTACTATATAACTAGCAATAATATGAAAGCTGATATCCATCCAAACTACAGAGACGTCGTTTTCTACGACACTTCTAGCGAGTTTAAATTTCTTACTAAATCGACTATCGAAACAAGCGAAACTATCACTTGGGAAGATGGCAACGAATATCCTTTGTTCAAAGTGGAAGTGAGCTCTCAGTCTCACCCGTTCTACACAGGTAAGAAAATGATGCTTGATACTGCGGGTCGTGTTGAGAAATTCAACAGAAGATACGCTAAGAAGTAATTCTCCTTATCTCAGGCTAAAAAGTCTCCCGGAGCATGGATTCCGGGAGACTTTTTTATTTTTGCCTCATGGACTCAATTTTGTTGTTTGATGACCCGGCTATCCGCGGCTCATTGCTCCCGTTTACTTTTACCCGGCCAGTCGCTGATATCCGCGTTGGAATCCTTAAGATCTCTGAAAAATGG
Organism: Algoriphagus locisalis; assembly: GCF_900116615.1. Classification (GTDB taxonomy): domain Bacteria; phylum Bacteroidota; class Bacteroidia; order Cytophagales; family Cyclobacteriaceae; genus Algoriphagus; species Algoriphagus locisalis. The sequence goes on along the minus strand of NZ_FPBF01000004.1, from coordinate 378,351 downwards.
GAGAAAATAAGTGGAGCTACAGTTTCATTTCTCACACAAGATTACCTTCAAAAGAAGTTTCCCCGCACCGCAGGTAAAGCTTTAGCTATAAATGGTGCTTGGCTTCCTGATACCAATAGTCTGGGCGTTTTAGAATCTCTTTCTCCGAATCAAGCGCTTTATTTCGGGAAAACATTGATCGCTACTTACATAGGAGAGACTGAAAAGAACCTCAGCGCAGTGAAGGAGAAAGAAATTATTCAGATAGATTCTGAACCTCTGCTTCTTTTAAAAACATGGAATATCTTTCAATTCAATGGAGCCGAAATCAAGAAGGATTTTGACCTGATCACTAAAGGCAGGAAATCGGCAAAGATTACTGATCCGCATACCAAGCTTTATTCCCCGGAAAATATCTTCGTAGAAGAAGGCGCTGTCATTCGAGCTGCTGTTTTGAACGCAGACAATGGGCCTATTTACATTGGGAAAAATACCGAGATTCAAGAAGGCTCACTGATTCGTGGACCTTTTGCACTTTGCGAAGGTTCTACTATAACTATGGGTGCCAAAATAAAAGGGGATACTACCGTTGGTCCGTATTCCAAAGTCGGCGGGGAAGTGTCCAACTCCGTGATCTTTGGCTATAGCAACAAAGGGCACGAAGGCTTCTTGGGCAATTCTGTCATTGGCGAATGGTGCAATATGGGTGCGGATACCAATACCAGTAACCTGAAGAATAATTATTCCCCTGTGAAACTCTGGGATTATACCGTTGGAAATTATGCGAACACCAATTTGCAGTTTTGTGGACTGATGCTGGGTGACCATTCCAAATGTGGCATCAATACCATGTTCAATACCGGAACCGTGGTGGGAATCGGATCAAACGTTTTTGGCTCAGGATTTCCACGTAAATTTATTCCTTCATTTGCTTGGGGTGGGGAAGAAGGATTCTCTACCTTTTTGTTTCCAAAATTTCTAGAAACAGCAAAAGCCGTCGTAGCAAGAAGAGGATTGGAGTTGGATCTGGAAGAGCAGGAAATCTTGCGCACTATTTTCGAAATGTCCAAAAACTATAGAATTTGGGAAACCTCATCCTGATTAATTAATTCATGCAATTCGCTGAGATACCGGGACTTCCCGAGACTAAAGAAAATCTAATCAATGCCGTCAAAAACAACCATTTGGCGCATGCATTGTTATTCCATGGACCTGAAGGTTCTGCTAATCTGACTATGGCTCTGGCGCTGTGCACTTATTTGTACTGCGAAAACCCTGGAGAAACAGACTCCTGTGGAACCTGTGCTGCTTGTCAACGAATGACTCGTCTGGTTTTGCCGGATTTGAATTTTGCATTTCCTACCATCGCCACTACCAAGGATGACGATAAAGATGATGATGAAAAAGTAGATTTGCTCACCAACTGGAGAAAATTCGCCACCGAGCAACCTTACGGAAATGTCCATGACTTCATCTATTTCAATAATTTCGAGAAGAAGCAGCTGAATATTTCCAAAGGAGCTGCGCGTAAGATAATTCAGGCACTTTCCCTGATGTCCTTCGAAGGTGGGTACAAGATCATGATGATCTGGGCACCGGAGTTTCTTCACTCTTCTGCTGCAAATGCGCTCTTGAAAATCCTAGAGGAACCGCAGCCCAAAACCCTTTTTATTCTGGTTACCGGCCATGCAGATCAGCTATTGACCACGATTCTCTCCCGGACCCAGAAAGTCACTATTAGAGGTTTTTCGGATGAAGAAATAAAAAATCATCTTATATCAAAAGGTTTGTGTGACGAATCCTCAGCAGATCAGATTGCGATGCTTGCAGATGGTAATCTCCGGGAAGCATACCGACTCGTAGATCAAGTAGAGGATCTGCAAGTGAAGAAAATAAGAGAGTGGTTTTTGTCTTGTTATAAGGCGGATTTCAAAAGTATTTTTGGCCTTGCGGATGATTTCCACAAGTCTGATAAAGAAGCTCAAAAATCACTTCTGCTCACTGGGCTGAATGTGCTACGAGAGATTTTGCTAAAGAATGCTGGTTTGGATCAGTTACTGCGCACGCATGACGAGGATCGTACTTTTGTAAATAACATCTCTGGCAAAATCCTCAAAGAAGAGCATGTAGGTAAGTTGTACGGAGAGTTCAACACCGCCCATTATCATTTGGAAAGAAATGGAAATGCGAAGTTTATCTTCACAGATCTTTCTATGAACGTCACGCGATTGATGGCGAAAATCAGCTGATATGGATCAAAAAATAATCGGTAGAAAGGAGAAAATTTCGCTTCCTGAATTAGGGTTGAGACTCGTTTGGGCAAAAGTGGATACGGGTGCTTACACGAGTAGTATCCATGCCGAGAATCTTGAAGTCGTCGAGTTGGATGGAAAACGGGTGCTGAAATTCCAGCCTTTGCTTCCTGGACACAAAGCCTATACAGGGGATGAGGTCTTCTTTGAACACTTCAGAGAGAAAAAAGTCAAAAATTCCTTTGGTCAGGCAGAGGTTCGTTATTTGATAGAAACTACCTTTGAGCTTGCCGGGGAAAGCTACTCGGCAGAGTTTACGCTTTCGGATCGTTCGAAGATGAGAAATGCTATTCTCCTCGGACGAAAGATCTTAAAAAATCGTTTTCTTGTAGATGTATCAAAGGTCAATTTGGCCAGACCATACAGAACTAAGTAACAACTATCCTGATCTACATTACGAGTCTTAATTAGGACTCACACCTTCTAAAAATTTTCTCATGAAGATTGCAATCCTTTCCAGGAATCCGAGTCTGTATTCTACCAAGAGGCTGTTTGAAGCAATTCAGAAAGCTGGACATGAAGCAATAATAGTAAATCACAGTATTTGTGACTTGATTATTGAGCAAGATGGTCCTTCTATAATCTATAAGGGTGAAAAACTGACAGATGTGGATGCCATTATTCCAAGAGTAGGGGCATCTGTTACTTTTTATGGAACAGCCGTGGTTCGTCAGTTTGAGTTGATGGGTGCTTTTTCAGCTGTTCACTCTCAGGCAATAGTGAGAAGTAGAGACAAACTGAGAAGTTTGCAAATCTTGTCGAGTGCTGGATTAGGGATGCCAAAAACTGCTTTCACAAATTTCTCAAAAGGAGGAGAGAAGCAAATAATCGAGCACGTAGGTGGTGCGCCGTTGATCATCAAATTATTGGAGGGAACACAAGGTTTGGGTGTTGTTTTGGCAGAGACCAGAAAAGCAAGCCAGTCAGTGATTGAAGCATTTCACGGATTAAAAGCAAGAATTATTGTGCAGGAATTCATCAAAGAAGCCAAAGGAGCTGATATCCGTGCATTTATTGTGAATGGAAAAGTGGTGGGCGCGATGAAGCGTCAAGGTGCTGAGGGAGAATTTAGATCTAATCTCCACCGCGGAGGCAAGGCTACGATTATTAAGTTGAGCCGAGCTGAGAAAGCAGCAGCTTTGGGTGCAGCAAAAGCACTTGGATTGGATGTGGCTGGCGTAGATATGCTTCAGTCAGCCAGAGGACCGTTGATTTTGGAAGTGAACAGTTCTCCGGGATTAGAAGGAATTGAGAAAGCAACCGGGATAGATATCGCAGGAGCAATCATCAAATTTATAGAAGAGGGAGTGAATAAGCGCCCGATGAAAATTTCGAGTCAATGAGTGAGTTAGTAAAAATCGGTACGCGTGGGAGCAAATTAGCGCTTTGGCAAGCCTACCATGTGGAGGAACTTCTGAAAAAAGCAGGACTTCAAACTGAGATCGTAATTATTGACACCAAGGGAGACCAGATTCTTGATGTTTCCATCGCTAAGATTGGAAGCAAAGGTGTTTTTACTCAGGAATTGGAGGACCAACTACTGGATGGACGAATCGATATTGCTGTTCATAGTGCAAAGGATATGCAATCTAATTTGCCTGAAGGCTTTGAAATTATTGCGTTTACCGAGCGTGAAAAAGAAAACGATGTACTTGTCTCTCATGACAAATCAGTTTCTCTAAAGAAGGAAGTCGTATTAGGAACTTCATCAACTCGCCGGGTTTCTACATTAAAACATTTTTACCCACATGTAAAAACTGTGGAGGTACGTGGGAATCTTCAAACCCGAATTCGCAAGATGGAAGAAGGGCTTTGTGATGCCTTATTACTTGCTTACGCAGGTGCACATCGCATGGAGTACGACCATATGATCGTGGCAGAGTTGGATTTGAATGAATTCACTCCAGCAGTTGGCCAAGGTTCTGTCGCCATCGAAGTATCTAAAAAATTAGATTCTGAGCTGAAGGCAAAAATAGCGGATGCTTGTAATCATCAGGAAACATCCTTGAGACTTCGTGCCGAGCGAGCTTATCTGAGAGTTCTAGAAGGAGGCTGTAGCATACCTGTTTTTGCGCTAGCAAGTCTTAATGAAGGCCAACTCACCTTGAAAGGTGGGATTGTCAGTCTTGATGGCAATGAGCGCATTTCAATTGTAGTGGAAGGCGATTTCCGAGAGCCTGAAAAGCTTGGCCAAGAGCTAGCAAAAGAGGTTTTTGCCGCAGGCGGAAAAGTCATATTGGATCAAATTAAACAAACATTGAATAAATGAGATTTCTAAGAACCTTACTTGTTCTCTTCCTTTGCGCCAGCTCATTTGCCTGCGCTGCGGACAAAGATTATGTCATCACGATATCAACAAGTCATGGAGATATAGTGGCTGTTCTCTTCGACGATACACCCGAGCATAAATCAAATTTCATCAAACTGGCGGAAGCGGGAAGATTTGATTCTACCGAGTTTCAGCGGGTAATGAAGAATTTCATGATTCAGGGAGGCGATGTTTTTACCAAAGAAAACCTGCCGCCACAGGAATGGCCAACTTTACCTGCTGAGATCAGACCGCACTATTACCACAAAAAAGGTATGATCGCTGCAGCGCGTCAGCCGGATGGTATTAATCCTGAAAGAAGGTCAAATGGCTCCCAGTTTTACATCACTATCGGTAAAGTCTATGATGAGCTTGAGCTCACGACTGACATGCAGGAGCTTCAAAAATCACTTATGAAGTACATGGAATTGGGAAGTCAGGCAGATTTGAAAAATGAATACATTCGTCTCTATAACGAGCAGAAGTTTGACAGTTTGACAAATTTGATTCTTTCCAAAAGAGACGAGTTGGAGAAGTCACTCAATGTGAAATTGACCAAAGACTTTACGCCAGAGCAAATTGAGGCTTACACTACCGTAGGTGGAGTTCCACATCTGGACAAAGAATACACTGTTTTTGGAGAAGTGATCCAAGGATTGGAAGTGGCAGAAGAGATTTCAAATACTTCCACAAACACGAGAGATAGACCAATCGAGCCAGTATTTATGACCGTGAAAGTTGAGAGAATGTCCAAAAAGAAAATTGAAAAAGAATATAACTACAGCTATCCGGATGACAAGTAAGAAGAAAGTATTTATCACTGGAGCCAATGGATTACTTGGACAAAAGCTCGTTTCTCAATTGGTGGAAAAAGGAGAGTTTCAGGTTATCGCTAGTGGCAAAGGCGAATGCAGGTTGCCAGGTGAAGGATTCGAATACGTTTCGGTTGATATTACAGATGCAGCTGGCGTGGAAAAAGCGCTGGGAGACATCAAACCGGATATCATCATCCATGGTGCTGCTATGACTCATGTGGATCAATGCGAATTAAATCAGGAAGCCTGTTACGATGCCAATGTGAATGCCACACGCTATTTAATTAAGGCTGCCGAGGTAGCAAATGCTCATTTTATTTTCGTATCAACGGATTTTATTTTCTCAGGAGAAGAAGGTCCGCTAGATGAAAATGCAGAGGCTGCTCCGGTAAATTATTATGGAGAGACTAAGCTGAAAGGAGAGCAACTAGTCATGGCATCTAAGACCAAATGGTCAATTGCGAGGACGGTATTGGTTTTTGGGATAGCCCACGATTTAAGCCGAACAAATATTGTGCTTTGGGTGAAATCTTCGCTTGAAGCTGGCAAGGAAATTCAGGTTGTTGATGATCAGTTTCGCACTCCTACGCTTGCAGAAGACTTGGCTGCAGGCTGTATTTTGATTGCAGAGCAAGAAGCGGAGGGAGTGTTTAATATTTCTGGACCAGATTTTTTGACTCCTTATGACATGGCAAATATCACCGCAGATTTCTTTGGTTTGAACAAAGAGTTGATCAAGCGAGCAGATTCAACCACCTTTACCCAACCTGCCAAAAGACCACTAAAAACTGGTTTTATTATCAAAAAAGCCCGTGAAGAGCTGGGTTTCGAACCGAAAACTTTCCAAGAGGCAATTGGTATTTTGGCAAAACAAATTAACTTAGCCCGCTCTTAAAATGCAGTTTATTCACCCTAATTTAACTTTAAAATAATTTATGGCAGCTATCAAAGAAACCGAAGAAAGAGGCGAATTTGGTTCTAGTTTAGGATTCATAATGGCCGCAGCCGGTTCTGCCGTAGGTCTTGGGAATATTTGGAGATTCCCCTATTTAGTAGGTGAAAATGGGGGAGGAGCCTTTGTATTTGTCTATATAATCTGCGTGCTATTTATAGCGCTACCACTACTTTTTAATGAAATAGCCTTAGGTAGAAAGTCAGGTAAAAACCCAATCGGAGCTATCCGGGACACTGGGGGAAATAAGTTTTGGCAGCTTGCAGGCGTACTCTGTGTATTAGTCTGTTTCTTTGTATTTAGTTACTATTCTGTTATTGCAGGCTGGACTGTGGGGTATATTATCACTGAAATAATCAATATTCCGGTAGATTTTGCTGAGTTTGTGGAGACACCGATGTACGTGATTCCACTGACATTCCTGTTTATTTTGGCTACGATATTAATTGTATTGGGTGGTGTGTCTGGAGGTATAGAGAAAGCATCTAAATTCTTGATGCCGGTTCTATTTATCATCATCATTTTCATTGCGGGCAGAGCGGTGACACTAGAAGGTGCAGGTGCTGGTATTGAGTATTATTTGAAGCCAGATTTTAGTAAAATAAACCCAGCTGTTATACTTCAGGCGCTAGGTCAAGCATTCTTTTCCATGTCTGTAGGATGGGGTTTGATGATTACATTTGGATCGTATTTGCCTAAAAAATCTAATATTATACAATCTGCAGGCTGGATAGCAGGTATGGATACTTCGGTTGCTTTGCTAGGTGGATTGATGGTGTTTCCAGCCTTATTTGCACTTCTTCCAGGCAAGGATCCTGCGGCAGGACCTGCGTTGGTTTTTGATGTGTTGCCAAAAGTATTTGATGCCATGCCAGGCGGTCAAGTTGTAGGTGCATTATTCTTCATTCTCTTGATGGTTGCGGCTTTGACATCGACCATTTCTATGCTCGAAGTGCCGGTTTCTTATATGATCGATGACAGAAAGTGGGGGAGGAAAAAAGCGACTTGGACTATTGGTTTGGCGGCGATGGCTCTTTCTGTTCCTTCGGCGTTGTCTCAGATTCCTGGTACATTCTTTAATTCACTTCACATCAATTTCTTTGGCAACCCGCTACAAGGGTTCTTCGGCATCATGGATTTTGTCTTCGGAACTTTTGCTGTGATTGTGATTTGTTTGATGCTGGCACTTTATACAGGCTGGGCGTCGAAAATCTCGGATTATGCAGACGAGCTTAAATTGGGAGCACCAAATTTCAAGGGGCCTTTCAGAATAGGCTGGATGTTCTTTGTGAAGTGGATTTGTCCCATCGTTATAATCCTACTTATTCTTAATTTGGTTGGTGTGTTTGGCACTGCCCAATCAGCCTAAGAGTCATTATAAATCTATTTGAAAAGGAAGTCTTCGGGCTTCTTTTTTTGTTTATTGACTTTCTGTTTCCTGATTTTTCCCGCTGATTGTCGCAGAAAAAGTCGCAGATGTTAGCTGATTTTGATCGTTCGATTAATAACTTTAGGTGCTATTTCTTCGACTTTGCTCACAGAAACTGATTGCTGAAGGCGGAATGCTTTATACATTAACCTCTTTACCTATGTGCTAACTTTTTTCAGTTGGCAAGAGAATTGCTAATTTTTCTTAAATTCTTTCGTTAGTAAGCTTACTAAACCAATAACTATAAAACTATGAAAAAATTAATCCTTTCTCTGGCTTTGATGGCATTTGCGCTGACGGGCTATTCGCAGGGCTTTTCCTTCGGCCCTAAAGTAGGTCTTAGCCAAACTAAATTAGACCTGAAATCTGATGACTTCAAAAACGGGGATTCCAAATTTGGCTACCATGTAGGACTTTTTGCAAGAATAGGACTTGGGCCTCTTTATCTCCAGCCTGAGATTTTGTATGCTCAGACTAAAGGTGAATTTTCGTTCAACGATGGAACGGGGGAAGAAATGTACGAGTCCAATTTCAATAGATTGGACATTCCCGTTATGGTTGGTTTAAAATTCTTTAAACTTTTGAGGGTTCAAGCTGGGCCTATAGCCAGTATTAATATGGATTCCCAATTGAAAGATGCCGCAGATATGGTTCAAAATGCGGATTACAAAAATGCTACAATAGGTTATCAAGCAGGATTAGGTGTTGATATCGGGAATTTAATCGTAGATGCTAAATATGAGAGTTCTCTAGGGAATATTTCAGGAACTATAGCAGGGTTTGAAACTGACCAGCGTGTGAATCAGTGGATTCTTTCGGTTGGTTTTAAATTGTTTTAAGCTTACTTTTTATCCCTAAAAATCCCGATTGATTTCTCTCAATCGGGATTTTTTAATATGTATATCCGCTTTTCTGCCAGTAAGGAGACTAAAGAATATAGCTTATGTTAAACTTTAGCATTGAGGCCACTTCGGTCATCGGTCTTCTGACCGGGTGAGCAAAGAAATATTGGTTACTGGCATCATTCCGTATATCCATGTTTTTTTATGTCATTTCTCAACCAGTCGTGTCTTGTAAATTACAGAGTAGTCGTTCTCTGCAGCTGAGAAGTTAAGCGAAAACCAGATTTCATCTTTTGAGACATACTTGGATAAATTGCCCAAAATCTCAGGTTTAGCGATGAGTTCACTGAGTTGGGTTCCATCAAAAAGAACTAAGCCCATCGTATTGAATTTACTGCCTTCTTCAAATATTTTGTTGGGATCTCCTCCAGCACTTGCGCTGGCTTCGGAATAGTCTTCATCGGATAAACCTTCTACGTAGTCAACTAAAAACATATTCTCCTCGATTGCTATAATGCTATTTACTGTTCCTAGGAAAAAATCCCTAAAATCAAATGAACCATCTTGAAGGTTCTCTTTTGGCTCCTTTTCTACGAATGAAGTAAAAGGAATTGTCCTTACAGAACTAGGTGTACTCGCCGAGTCTAGCTGCTCGAAGGCATATCCATAGATTTTTGGCTCATTTCTGAAGTTGATGAACAGTGAGTCTTCAGTTGCACTTAGGTTTAAATAGAAATTTAGCACTGGGTACGACTTCTCCGTGCTGCTAAATTTGGAAGCTTTCGGGAAGGGGATTAATGGAGAATACGATCCTGTTTCCAAATCCAGTTCTTCGAGCTGTTTGGAGTTTTGTTGGAATTCTATTCCTTGCCGACCGTATTTATCAAAGTTTCTACCTGTGAGATTGGTGTAAAATTTATTATCATGGATCACACTATTGTTGGAGTTTCCAATGATCAGATTTACAGAGGTAGTAAAGTCAGGATTGTAGTTTTTCAATAGCTCACCCTCGAAGTTGTACTTGTAAACGCCTCGCTGGGTAGGTATCAGAAACTCCGATTCACCTATAAATTTAGCGAATCCGGTTCGGCTTCCTGCATAGTTATTTGGGCCTTCTCCTTTCAGCAAGTATTGATGAAGGATTTCTCCCTCAGAATTGGTGACGAAAAGGCTGTCGGTATTGGTGTCAGTGAGCAAAAAAGTGCTTCCATCGGGACTGATGTCCATAAGCATGAGATTACCTAAGTAATCCACCACGAGCGAATCATAGATTTCAAAGGCTAAAGTCTGCTCCGAAAGAGGAGTGGAGGATTTGGCTTCTTCTTTTTCACCAGAGCAGGCTAGTGCAGTGAATGCAAAAATGAGAAGAGATAAATAGGCTAGATTTTTCATTTGGTTACTATTCTTGTTTTGTAAATTACTGAGTAGTCATTTTCAATGTGTTCAAAGTTAGGGGTGAACCAGATTTCCTCTTCAGAGATGAATTTGAAAGTGAAGCCTAGAGACTCTGGTTTTTGGATCACTTTGGAGACAGATTTCCCATCAAATAAGACCTGTCCGAATGTGTTTATTTTTTTAAGAATTCGTCTGAACTCCTCAGGGTCAGAGCTTTGCAAAGGAATAATTTCTTCGTATTCCTGATCCGTCAGCCCTCTATTATAAGTGAGTAAAAATCGTTGATTTTCTGTCGGAGAAAGATTCTGAATCGCTCCTAAATAGATGTCTTTCATGTCGTAGGTACCGTAGTGATCTTCGTCTTTAGGAGCTTTTTGGATAAATTCCTCAAAAGGGATAGGGTAGACTGAAGATGGGGTTGTTAAGTCAGAAAATGAATATCCGTAAATAACCGGTTCATTGCGAAAGGCGACGTACAGCGTGTCAGTACTTGATGCGATTACGGTGTGATAATTTACAATCAAAAAGGTTTTCTCGCCTGTTTTGAATTTGGAAGATTCAGGAAATGGGATGGCAGGGCTAAATAGACCACTTTCTATATCCAAAAATTCGACTTGATGGGTAGCCAATTGGAATTCTTTTCCATCCACACCAAATTCATCAGAGAGCCGACCTTGCCATGGATAGAAGACTTGATCGTCACGGATTACCGAATTATTGATAAACTGAGTAATGAGAGAAATGGAGGGGGCATATTCAGGTAGAAATGAGCGAGTAGGTTCACCTGAAAGTGAATACAGATAAAGCCCCCGTTGTGCAGGTACTATAATCTCTTGGGTATTCAAGAAGCTGGGTAGACTGAGTCGAGAGCTTTTATAGAAACCTGGTCCATCACCAAGTCTTTTGAATTTACTAAGAATGGTTCCTTCGCCGTCTGTGACAAAGAGCGTATCGGTTTGCTGGTCAATAAGTAGGAAAGATTTACCATCTTCAGTGATGTCTGCTAAGAACAGGTTCCCGAGGTAATCCACCACAAGCGAATCATAGATAATAAATTCAAAGTTTTGCTCCGAAAGAGGAGTGGAGGATTTGGCTTCTTCTTTTTCTGCTGAGCAGGCTAGTGTAGTGAATGCAAAAAGTAGAAGGAGGAGTAGGGGGCTTAGGCTCTTCATTTCCGAACGAGTTTTAGTTTGTAATACGTGACGAAATCTGGTTCTTCTTCAAGGGCATAGATATTTTGTGCTGCCCAGAGGTTCCCCTCGGAGTCAATTCTGGAGAGGTTAAATTTCTTGTTCATTTCCTGAGGAGTTGAATGATTGCCGGAGTCATCCATGACAATCCACTTCATTGGATTAAGGCGGGTAAATTCTTTGCTCAAAGTTTCCTTGTCCAGAGTTCTATCAGGCATGTTATTTAGTTTGATCCCCGACTGGTAAATAAATAGATGGAGATCGCCAACTTTGAAATAGGAATGAATCATGCCCTCACGGTCAGTAGGAGTTTCGTAATCAGGCTTACCTGCCATAGGAAAGCCTTTATTCATTATGAATATATCAAAGGGTATTCGTGTCGCTGAGAATTCTTCTGGATGATCCAGTGAATATGAGTAAAGTAAGGTGTCCCTTTTGTGGATAAATGAAACCTGGTTTTCGCGTACTTGGTAAATAGGAGCAATAAATCTAAATGCCTCACCTGAAAGAAAACGACTCTGAGGGTGAAAAGGAACCACAGGAGTAAATGTGCCACTGTCCAAATCGATAAGGTCAAAGGTGTTGTATTCCTGATAATATTCCGGCTGGTTAGAGGGTTTTTCGGTCTGCGCCCCACCCGTAAATGCCAATAGTTTGTGTTTGCCCCCTTTTATGACAGGCTGCAAATGATCAAAGCCAAGGTAGAACATTCCGGATGGGGAATATGGCATTTTAAAGCCACGCTGAAAATTGAACTCAAGATCATAGATACCAAATCGTGGCATTCCCATCATGATGATCTGGTCTCCGAGAAAAGTGCCAGATCCTGTATGACTGCCTACTGCCGTGGGTGAATCTCCAGGTTCATCGAAAGTGCTGATTAATTCTCCTGATTTATTGGTAAGAAATAGTCGGTTGTCATCTTCAGATGAAAATAAGAATAGCTGTTTTTCTTCGTGTATGTCTAATAAAATAAGCGAGCCTAAATGATCCACTTGAATCGAATCGGAGATTACAAATTCATACTCGGGAAGCGTATCTATAGCTGCAGTTTTATCTGATGAACAGGAATAAAAAGTAATGCAAAGCACTGTGATAAAAAGTGAAGTTAATTTCATTTCTCTACCAATTGGAGTTTGTAAAATGTCATGTAATCCTGCTCTTCGCCTATGTATTCATCGTTTCTAAGGGCGTAGAAAGGTTTGTCTACTGATTCTATATTGAGTATTAACTTCACTTTTGAGGGGATAATCATTTCATTTGACCAGCCGAAACCATATTGATAGATTTTGAGGTAGTCATTTCGGAATTCTGGATAACGATGAAAATTTTCTCTCTCCTTCAAATTATTATTGACAAAGGTGTTACCATCGATCCCGCCTTGGTAGGCAATGACAATGTGGTTTTGATCTGAGTAAATGCCATTTATTCTTGCCTCATGCATTTGCATTGATTGGGAGTACGTTACTTCGGATTTTTGTCCAGGAATTAGTTTGAAATCAGTAGGTGAAAATCCCATACTTCGCACCCATTGAATACTATCTCCCATGGCATATATATGAACTTGGGCTTCATTTGAAAAAGTCAGGTAAAGACTGTCGTTTTCTATAGTGAAATTGATAGATGGACGGTTGAAGAAATTGTTAGTGCTGTATTGGGAAGTGGGTGGAGTTCGTACAGCAGCTTTGGCTGTGTTGGTGGCAAGATCGTAAAGTTCCAACAATGGATAATCTCTGTAGAAATGGTCAATGTATGGGCTAATCCCTTCACGTCCGGGATACCAAAGCAGTAACTTGTTATTCCAAGCTGCTATATTTCTGCGGTTGTACGCTCCTCCTCTTGCCTCTCCCATAAACGGCATTTCCAAGGTGCCGATTGGCTCTAAATTGCTGTCAAACTTATAAATGTTATAGAAGGAAGATGTCCCAAATATTACATTTTCATGCATTAATAAAGTCTCTAATGACTTCACATTTCCTGGACCTTCCTTAGTGTATTCCTTTTTTGCCAATATTTTACCGGTAGTATCAAACTTTACCAAGGTTGTACTCATAATGTCTTTAATAATTCCTACTCCGTCATTAAAAATGCCTTCTCGGACATCTGCCAAATAATCCACCTGAATAGAATCAACGATCTGCAATTCCCATTCATTTGAGGTTGTTGTTTGTTTTTCCGATTCACTTTTCGGAGAAGAGCAGGCGCTAGCTAAGATGATAATGAAAGTGATAAGGGCATAGTTTCTTTTCATTTCTGTACTAATTGGAGTTTGTAAAAAGTTAAGTAATCCTGTTCCTCGCCTATGTATTCATCGTTTCGTAGAGCGTAGAATGGTTTTGCGAGAGATTCTATATTCATGATTTGATCAATAGTATTTGGAATTACTATTTCATTTGACCAGATGGAATCTGTATTCATGAATTTTAAAATATGCCGTTGAAATTCACCGTACTTAGGAAAGTTTTCCGGGTTTTTTAAGTCATTTTGAATGAAAATATCCTCGCTAATTCCTTCAGTATAAGTGACAAAAATGCCATCAGGACGGGGGTAAAATCCTGAGATTCGTCCATCTAACATGCGATACCTAGAGATGTATTCATAAGCCTTAGAATGCTCTCCATTGTCAAAGAAAACCGATGGTGAAAAAGTGAAAGTTCTGATATATTCGAATCCCTTTGCCATATCATAGCTATGAATTAAAGGTTCATTGTTTAATACCAGGTATAGTTTATCAGCCACTATACCGAACCTCAAATGGGATCTTTCATAAAATTTGTCAGATGAATATCTTGAGGTAGGGGGTAATTTTACAATAGGTTCTGCTTCAGCTGTGGTGAGATTTAGCTTTTCTAAAAGGAAATTGTCCCTGAAGAAAAATGGATCATATTGATCTGCTCCGTCCCTTCCTGGGTACCATGAGATTATATGGCCATTCCATGGTTCAAAATTCCTCCCAAACGACATACCGTCATTTGAGATTGCCAGGAATGGCATATCTATTTGTCTTTTAAGTGTGAGATCAGGATTGAATTCATAAAGCCAGCTTAGGAAACTCATACCATAAAGTTTTCCTCGTTCATCATAACGTAGTGTAGTAGGATAAACAACTGCGCCAGGGCCTTCCTTTGGGTAGGATTGCTGATTTAAAATCTTCCCGGTTTCATCAAATTCGATCAAACTATTCGTCTTGAAGTCAAAAACCACCCCTTTGCCATTTCGGAATTCTCCTCCATCTACACTTCCCAAATAATCCACCTGAATAGAATCAACGATCTGCAATTCCCATTCATTTGAGGTTTTTGTTTGTTTTTCCGATTCACTTTTCGGAGACGAGCAGGCGCTAGCTAAGATTACAATGCAAGTGAAAAGGGTGTAGTTTCTTTTCATTTCTGTACCAATTGAAGCTTATAAAAAGTGAGGTATTCCTGTTCTTCTCCTACGTACTCATCATCTCGGAGCGCGAAAAACGGTTCCGTAGGATTCTCTATAGCGTAGATTTGTTTAACTTTTTTAGGAATCGGAACCTCATTGGACCAGCCTTTTTCAGCGTCATAAACTTTGAAATAAGATTGGTTTAGTTCTGCCAGTCTAGGAAAATCATCGGGGAACGTGAAGTTCTGCGAGCCGAAAACATCCTCTGAAATCCCTTCCGAATAGTGAACTACTATGTGATTTTGACCTGCAAATACTCCGAAAATATTTCCTTCGACCAATTTTTCGTAGCTATATCTTTCGTATTTGTCTTTCAACTCAGGAGCTTCAATGAATCTCGTCGGGTTAAGGTCTAGGGTCTCCATGTGCTTCCCGGAATCAAGTAAGTTAAACCTGTGGATTTTGGGTTCATTGTTGAAGTAGAGTAAAAGGTCATTTTCAACTATCGTAAATGAAATGGAAGGTCTTTCGTATAGTAAGCCGGTGCTGAATTTTGAAGTTTCAGGAGTTCGGATCAGCGGGCTACTTTCTCCCGTAGAAGGGTTAAGCTTTTCAAGTAGGAAATATTCCTCTAGGTAGTTTTCAGTAAAAGGGCCTACCTCATCTCTTCCCGTATAGTAAAGAATTATGTTATCCTGCCAGAATTCAAAAGATTTCGCATCCATCAGTCCCCCAAAGGATTGGGATGCAAATGGCATTTCGATTTTTCTTTTCACAGATAGATCTTCGTTCAACTCGAAATAAGGGCCATCGTGGCCTCCTATGTAGGGATTGCTAGAAGGATCAATTTTTACAGTGGAGATAAAAGAAATTGAATTTGGGCCGTCCTTTGGGAATGCTCGGGTGCTGAGCACATTACCTTCATAATCGATTTTGACTAAAGTGTTGGCCTTGTAGTCATAGATTAAACCCAGCCCATCCCTAAAGTCCCCGGTGGATACGTTGCCCAAATAATCCACCTGAATGGAGTCTAAAACCTGCAGTTCCCATTCAGCTGAAGGCTGTGATGATTCCTTTTCAGATTTTTCTGATGAGGAGCATGCATATAAACTCAATGCCAAAAGTGCGAGTAAGATGTGTCTGTAAATCATTTTTCTGTCAATTTCATTTTATAAACTCTTAAAAAATCTTCTTCAACTTCAGGGTCTGGTGTTCTCTGAAAATAAAGAGACTCTTTATCTGCCATAAAACCTTCTTTGTTGATGCCTGCAGGGAAATCAAGAGTTCCCAAATACGAGTAGTCCTTCTCGTCAAATACCATTATTCCAGGCTTAGCTTTGGCTTGCGCCTTGCTGTATAGAGCTTCACCTTCTTCTTCCTGGCCAGCGTTCCAAAGGCCCATTGCTTCTTCCATAATTTTCGGGTCTATACCCGGATAGTAGTGTACCAGTATCCTCCCGCTTTGAACAATAATATTTCTAATCGCAGCTGTACCGCCATTGATCGTCACACTTCCAGGGGAGAATTCAGACCTAGGCAGGCCTTCCACTTCATAGAAATCCGGTATGTCTAGATGAATTGCTGTGTCTAGTTTTGCCTCTTTCGCCGAAAAATCATAAATGTAAAGTCTGGGATCTGAGCCGTGCGAAAGGTATAATTTCCCGCTGCTCACATCATAAGCAGGCGCGTAGTCGCTTTGGACATAGCCCATGCCATCAAGGAATTTGCTTTCAGGCTCAAATGACCCAAAATCCTGCATTTCCCCGGTTTCTAAATTAACCAGCTCTACGGCTTTGTATGTATCGTAAAATTTCTGTTCGCCAGGATAAGTGTCGCGACTACGAAAGGACTTAGTTAAGAGGTGTTCTTTGCCTTCAATTGAAATTATCTTGGCCGTCAAACCCGGAAATGACATAGAGCCTGCGCTCCCCATAGTTTCCGCATGATCAATCTTTTTGATCAAATTTCCGGCTAGGTCATAAATGAATATGCCCTTCAAGCCGATGAGGATCACACGATCCTCCCCCCAGAGAATCGGTAATTCTAATTTAAAACCATAGGCATCGGGAGTGTCTTCCTTTTTGGAAAATTGATTTTGTACATCACCTTGGGTATTTGTGATGATAGTCTCACTTGAAGGAAAATCGTAAAAGGAGACAAGCGTACCCGTATTGTTAACCGAAGCCATTATTGGATCGCCAAGGATAGTTAAGTCTAGCGAGTCAACCAAATCGAAAGAGAGTTCGATGGGAGTTGTTTCTGTTATGGTTTCTTTATTTTCGCAGGAGAAAATCCCAAATGAAAGAAGCAGGATTAAGTTTAAAAGTTTTTTGTGCATACGAATAATAAGTGTTTGAGGAATAGAAGAATAAGATAGTGGTAAAACTTTTTACACCAAAAAAAACTCAGCCAGAATGACTGAGTTTAACATTAATAATTCCTTTTATCCAGAAGATGCTAGCCTGCTTGCTCTGAAGTGCACAAGGGGCAATAGAATTTATTCAATTTCTTTTTCTATAAAAGGCCAGATTGTCTCAAAGACAATCTTGTGTCCTTCTTCAGTCGGGTGAATACCATCCGGCAGATTGAGCTCTTTGATTCCACCGACATTTTCCAAAAGAAAAGGAATCAAGGCTACATCTTTCTCCTCAGCCACAGCAGGGTAGATTTCGGTGAATTCTCTCGCGTATTCAGTTCCCATATTTGGAGGGATTTGCATTCCTGCCAATATGATTTTAGTGTCAGGGTATTTTTCCTGAACCTTGTCGATGATGAGCATGAGATTTTTCTTGGTTTCACTCAATGCTATTCCCCGAAGTCCATCATTTCCCCCAAGTTCAAGCACAAACACGTCTGGTTTATCTTCCAGAAACCAATCCAATCGCGCCAGACCTCCTGCGGTGGTTTCTCCACTCAGCCCACCATTGATTACTCTATATTTCAATCCCAGACTATCGATTCGTTGTTGGGTCAAACCTGCAAAACCATCTTCCGGATCGATGCCGTAGGCGGCGGTGAGGCTATTGCCAAAGAAAAGAATTGTTTTTTGATCTGATTTTGTTTCTGTCTCTTTTTCAGCAATTACTTCTTGCTTGGCAGTTTCTTCCTTCTTTTCAGAACAAGAAAAAAAGGTTAGCCCGATTAGCAGTACCGTAGGTAGGACGTATGAATTAAATATTTTGAATCGCATGGAAATCTCACTTATGAATTGTAAAACTATATACCCAAAAGGATTTCTGAGCAAAAGGTTCGTCATTTTTAATAAAAATCAGGATTCTAGCACCACTGCTAAAAGGTTGTTTGTGGATTATTGACGCTATTGCTATCTTCCAAAACTATCCAGAGGCTTTGCCGTTAAGCTTTAATTCACCTCATTTTCCCATCTTAGTTCAACACATGAATATTTTATCAGTCTCAAACCTTAGTAAGGTTTATCAGAGCGGTAGTCGGAAGCTTACCGTATTAGATGAAGTTAATTTTGATATCAAAGCAGGGGAAATCATCTCCATCGTAGGTCCGTCTGGTAGTGGGAAAACCACCTTACTTGGGCTGTGTGCCGGCTTGGATTCTGCCAGTACAGGCATGGTGAGCCTGAACGGCGCCAATTTACAAACCATGGACGAGGATCAAAGAGCTGCGGTGCGTAATCAGCACGTAGGTTTTATTTTTCAAAATTTCCAGTTGCTTCCTACCCTGACTGCCTTGGAAAATGTGATGGTTCCACTTGAGTTGAAAAAAAGGAAAGATGCCCGCGCAAAAGCACAGGAGTTACTCGAAAAAGTAGGTTTGGGCAATCGTGCCACACATTATCCCACCCAGCTTTCTGGTGGCGAACAGCAGCGTGTATCGATTGCAAGAGCTTTTGCAAACGAACCCAAAATCCTTTTCGCAGATGAACCAACTGGGAATCTGGATACAGAGACTGGAGAAATGATCGAAAAATTGATTTTTGACCTGAACAAAGAGCAGGGTACCACACTCGTTTTGGTGACCCACGACTTGGAGCTTGCAGCCAAAACTCAGCGCATCATTCATATCAAAGGCGGTAAAATACAAGAAGAAGCACATGCCTGATTTTGGATGGATAATGAAGATGGCTTTCCGGGATTTCCGGAAAAATATCTCAAGACTTTTGCTCTTCGTCAGCAGTATTGTAGTCGGAATAGCCGCACTGGTGGCAATCAGTAGTTTTGGAGAAAATCTCACCAAAGACATTGATAGTCAGGCCAAGGAGCTTTTGGGGGCGGATTTGGTGCTGGAAAATAATCAGGCCTTGGGAGATCAGCCCATAGATTCTTTGGCTGTAGAGATAGCTTCTGAGGTGAATTTTGCTTCCATGGTGGCTTATCCAGCTACTGGCGCCAGTCGCCTGACACAAGTGCGAGCGTTGGAAGGGGCTTTCCCTTTTTACGGAATGTTGGAGACTATACCGGTAGCCGGTGATGCTGATTTCAGAAGTGGAGGGAAAAAAGCTTTGGTAGAAAAAGCACTTTTAGCACAATTTAACGCCGAAGTAGGTGATGTAATTAAAGTAGGGAATGTAGAGTTTTCGGTGGTAGGCGAGCTTCAAGCTGTGCCAGGGCAAACCGGAATTACAGCGACTGTAGCCCCTGCGGTATATATTCCTATGGAATATTTGGAAGAAACTGGCCTGGTACAGTACGGTAGCCGGGTGAATTACAACCGGTATTATCAGTTTGCTCCAAATACAAATGTAGATGAATTGATCAAGCCGTTTGAAGATCAGTGGGAGGTTGACCGCGTGGATGCAGACACTGTGGAGGATCAAAAACGCTCCACAGGCCGTTCATTTGCTAATATGTCCAACTTCCTGAGCTTGGTGGCATTTATCGCATTGCTGCTTGGCTGTGTGGGCGTGGCTAGTGCAGTGAATGTGTTTGTAAAGGAAAAATTGGGTTCCGTGGCCGTCTTGCGATGCCTTGGGGTTTCTTCCAGAGATGTGCTGTTGATCTATCTAGTCGAGATCATGATCATGGGGATGGTGGGAGCAGTGCTAGGAGCTTTTCTGGGTACGTTATTGCAATTTGTCTTGCCAGCGGTTTTTGCGGATTTCCTTCCGGTGGAAGTCTCCTTTGGGATTTCTTGGCTTTCTGTAGGCTTTGGAGTGATCACGGGATTGTTTGTATCGGTGTTATTTGCGCTTTTGCCACTGCTGAAGGTGAGGAATGTGTCACCCATGGCTACCTTGAGGCCTGAAACTGCAGATACCAGTTTGTTGAAGGATCCACTTCGATGGCTGGTGATCTTAGGCATTCTGGCATTTATTTGGGGATTTAGTTTTTACTTGCTAGATAGAGTTGATTTTGCATTTGGATTTACTGGATTTGTGGTTTTTGCCTTCGGCATTCTCTGGACAGTAGCCCAGGCGATCATTTGGGCTGTTAGAAAGTTCTTGCCGATATCATTCACCTACACGTTGAGACAGTCTTTGGCTAACCTTTACCGGCCAAATAACCAGACCGTGTCCTTGATTGCGACGATTGGCCTGGGGACAGCTATGATTTCCACCCTCTTTTTTCTCCAAAATCAACTGCTGGAAGAAGCGAGATTTGCCGATAAAGAAGACCAGCCCAACATGCTGATGTTTGATATACAAACGGCTCAACTGGAGGAGGTCAAGGCTAAAATACTCTCCCGGGATCTGCCGATAATGCAGCAGGTTCCGATTGTGACTATGAATCTGAATGCCATCAATGGCATAGACAAGCAGGCCAATGAAGAATTGCCGGATGAGGAGGATTATTCCCGATGGATTTACAATCGTGAGTTTCGGGTGACTTATCGTGACTCATTGATTTCATCAGAGACGCTGACTTCAGGAGAACTCATTCCGGTGGGAGCCAGGGGAGATAGTATTTTTGTGAGTTTTGAAAAAGGATTTGCAGAAGGCAATGGGCTGAAAATAGGCGATCAGATTGAGTTTAATGTGCAGGGCCGTCCGATTCAGACATTTGTAGGTAGTTTTCGGGATGTGAAATTTAACCAAGTTTCCACGAATTTTCTGGTGCTATTCCCAGATGGAGTATTGGATCAGGCGCCGAAGTTCCATGTGCTGATCACCAAAACCAAGAATGACCGAGAGGCAGGAGATGTGCAGGCTGAGATTGTACGTCAGTTTCCTAATATTTCCATCATCAACTTGGGGACTATAGTAGCGACTCTGGAGGAGATTCTGGGTAAAATCAGCTTTGTGATTCAGTTTATGGCCTTTTTCAGTATAGCTACGGGAGTTTTGGTACTAATCAGTTCACTGATCATCAGTAAGTATCAGCGGATGCGGGAGAGTATTTTGCTGCGGACGCTCGGTGCAAGTTCAGCCATCGTCAGTAAGATCAATACACTGGAATATTTCTTCTTGGGAAGCTTGGCTTCACTTTCGGGGATTGTATTATCCTTCGGTGCGACTTGGCTTTTGAGTGAGTTTGTGTTTAGTATTCCATTTCGCGGAGCATGGTTAGAAGCATCTATACTTTATCTGGCGATCACAAGTTTGACCATAGTTTTGGGATGGCTAAATGGCAGGAAAATCATTAACCAGCCTCCAATGGAGATTTTGAGGGGGACTTAAATGGTTAGGTTTCCATCTGGGTACAGTATATTTATTTGATATCGGCTTAATTATTAATGCGCATAGAAAATTGGGTTTTTCATTTGTATTGTGGATTTCTAATTCTGTGTTTAGGCATATGGCTAGAAAAAAGAAGGGATAAAAAAACCAAAAAGTGGTATCATGGAGGGTATATTCAGCTTCAGTACAAGTGGGGGATTTGGGCAATAATTGCTTGTGGGCAAATTATTATTTGGCAAGGGATAATGATTCTGGTCGGGATTAATTGGATTCCAATAATAGGTGTATGTATCTTATTTGGAGGAGCTTATTATTTATTTCAGTCTTTAAGATCTTAGAATGAAGTTTCCTGGTACAATAGGGTTATAAGAAATAAAGGCTTTGCAATCGGCCTTATATTAGTTGGGATTCTTCTAATTGTTTTAGGATGGTAACTGGCAAAAATTTATAAGGAATTAAATTAAAGATGTAAAATTTGAAGGGCTCACAGAAGTGCGGGTCTTTTCCATTAATAAAGATGCCTGTTCTAAGTGATTCCCAATTCTTCATCTTTGATGATGTACACAAATCAATGCTCTCTGAATTATATGTTCATTAATTTTTTTAGGCTATTCGTATCTGAGCAACTTAGATGGATTGATCATGGAAGCCTTAATTATTTGAAATCCAACTGTTAAGCAGGTGATTGCTAATATCAGGGCAATAGGAAGCAGATATATCCACCAGTTAATTCCAATTCTGTATGGATAGTTTTCTAGCCACTTTTCCATTGAAAACTTAATAATCGGAATAGAGAATACGCCAGCTATGACGACCAAAAAGACGAATTGCCTAGAGAGTAAAACAATTATTTGACTTACAGAGGCTCCCATGATTTTTCTAAGTCCCACTTCCTTGATTCGTTGTGTTACCGTCAGAAGTGTGATTCCGTAAAGTCCCAAACCGGCTACCACTAAGGCAAGGAGAGTAAAGGCTCCTAGGAGCAGCCCGAATTTCTGATCGGCTTGATATTGACTGTTGAAAAAGTCATCTAGAAAGAAGAATTCAAATGGCTTGTCAGGAAACACTGAGTTCCAAGCCGCTTGAATCAGTTCAACTTGTTCCTTTGCATTAGTACCGTTGATTTTATCAAATTTGACAGAGACATATTTGTAAGGAAAGAATGTAGATGTATACCCGATTGGGTAGTTAGCTTCTTTATAGGAAACTGCTCTAAAATCTACAACTCCTACAACTTCAGCTTTTGCAAGTGTCCTATTTCCCCAATTGACTTCTTGTCCTATGGCATCTTCTGGGTTTTCAAATCCTAAAACCTGAACAGCTTCCTTGTTTAATATTATCGAGTACTGATTGTCTAAACCTTGAATAAAATTTCTTCCTGCAATTAGTTCAACATCAAATGTGGGGATAAAATCGTAGTCCATTCGTGTGAAATATAGCGTCACCAGCTCTTCTTGGTTTTTGGAATGTCTGAAATTAGGCATTAATGACAGATGCTCTTTTCCAGGTATATCATACGAAGCTGTAATTCCTTTTATTTTTTGATTTGCACTCAGTTTATCTCTAAAGGTTGAAAGCCTTCTTGTGAAAACTGAGTCCGAACCTGGAGGTCCAAAAGTAGCTTGAGTGTTGACTACAATTGTGCTTTCTATATCTATTCCAAGACTGCTGTTTTTCATTAAACTTAGTTGTCTGTAAACGACAGTAGAAGCTGCGATCAAAGCAATAGATATCACAAATTGAAATACCACCAAACTATGTTTCAGACTTAGAAATGATCCCTTAGATTGGATCGAATGGTTTCCCTTTAGTGCAAGAATAGGTTTAATGGATGATGTAATAAATGCTGGGTATAATCCAGCCAATGCACTTCCTATTATAATTGCGAGCGCAGTTCCAAGTATAAATCTAGGATTGGAGAAAATAGAAAGTGCCGATTGTCCCCCAATAAATGAAGAAACATAAGGTGCTAACAAATACAAGAAAATGCAAGAAAGAGAAAAAGCCAGCAGGTTCATGACCAAGGATTCGGTTAAAAACTGTTTGATAAGCTGGGATCTTCCAGAACCAATCACTTTTCTTACTCCAACTTCTTTAGATCTTTCCAGAGAACGGGAAATTGATAAATTGATGAAGTTGATCCATGCTATCAGCATTACAAAAATAGCGATAGTCAATAGTGTATAAACGATTTTCAATTCATTGTTAGCGTCAACTTCAGCCAGTAAATTGGAGTTTAAATGGATTGAGGTTAGTGGCTGAAGTGAGAAAGCTGAATTGATGTTGTTGTTTTCTTCGCCAGCAATATATTTCTCGACAAATGCCGGGAACTTTGATTTCAATGCTGCTAAATCGGCATCAGGGGTCAAAAGTAAGTAGGTGTAAAAACCATCCCACCTCCAGTTTTCATTATCACCACCATCCGATTGACTCGTCACTTCCTGCCAAGCAAAAAGGAAATCAATTTTCATGTGAGAATTCTCAGGAATATCCTTAAACACACCGACAACCTTATAGTTTTCTGCATAATTATGACTGATGATCTTTCCGATTGCTGACTCATTTCCAAAGTACTTCTTGGCAGTAGATTGAGAGATCATCGCAGTCTTTGGCTCCAACTGTTTGATTTCTGAATTCCCTTCTATGATAGGAAAGGAAAAGGTATCCATCCGAGGAACCCATAGTATTTGGGCTAGGAAATTCAAAGAATCGGTTTAGGCCTATATTGTTTCCAGTTTGAGGGAAGAAGTTGGTGCAGGTCTTTTTGTTTAATGCTCTGGATTCTTTCCAAGACATCCTTCAGCCATTCAAACTCATTGATGTTGTTCTTTTTGCAGCTGGCCATAAAGGAATACATCCCTGCTGCCATCTCGGCTGCCTCATGGGATCCTGCGAAGAGGAAATTTTTTCGACCGATAGCCAGGGGTCTCACTGCATTTTCTATCAGATTTGAGTCAATCTCCATCTGTCCATGGAGCTCATAGGCACTCAGTCCCGCCCATCTTGGCAGGGTATAGTCGATGGCTTTTCCCATCGGACTGTCGGGTCTGTACTTGTATTGGTTTTCCTTCAGCCATTTCTCCAGCCTGTCCAGGACAGGACGTGCGTGTTCCTTTCTTTCGGCTGTCCGTTGCTCCCAGCCCAGTTCCTGCTCCCTCATCCGCTTCTCCAGTGCATACAGCAACTGCATTTCATCCAGGACATAGTTGGCCTGCTTCTCATCATCTTTGACCGCATTGACAAAATAGCGTCTTGCATGAGCCATACAGAATGTCAACAGGATATCCGGATGGTCCGCATACAGTGAATCATAGACAATGTATCCGTCCGTCTGGAGAATCCCCTTAAATCCGGCAAGCATTTCTTTGGGGCCGGAACTATCCCGTCCCTTTCGGTAGTCAAACAGGACAAGCCTGTCCACAGGGGCATGGTATAACCACATGTATCCTTTATGGATCCCATTTTTACGGTCCCTGTCCAGCACCTTTAGGGGGCTTTCATCCGCCTGGAGATATTTATGGGAGAAGACGACCAGGCGGAGCAACTCCCAGAGTGGACTGAGCTGCTCCCATCCCCGCATCAGCCAGTCTGATGCGCTGGAAGCGGGGATCCGGACTCCCATTTTACTGTATTTGTCGATCTGCCGGTGCAGCGGCATCCCATACACGTATTTGTCAACAGTGAGCTGTGCAACGACCGATTCGGAAGGGATACCCTTTTCGATTACCCGGTCAGGAAGCATACCGATCAGAATGCCTTCGCCATTTGGTCTGGCGTACTTTGGACGCACATACCGTTTTACATAGAAAAAAGCAGGCTCGATTTCCAATACCTCGGTCACTTCTTCCCCGATCTTTGTGCAGCCTTCGGTGGACTCAGACGGCTCTATAATGATCTCTTCCCTGGTCAGTTCTTCAGGCAGGCTCATACGGCCGGTCCCCTTGGCCCGTTTCTTCGGTGCGGGTTTCTGCTGCTCCACCGCGCAGGACAGCTCTTCCTGTACCGACTGGGTGACACCGAGTTCAAACAGACCCATCTGGTTGTCACCGGCACTGCCGTTGCGTTTCTCGCTCTTAAACCCAAAAATATACCTACGGAGTTTATCCAGCTCGAAGCCCAGATCGGCGATCACATGGTCTTTTTCAGCAAGGATCCCTTCTTTTTCGGACAGCACCAACAAGGTCTCTTCATACAGCTTTTTGTAGTCCGTCTCCTTGTTTTCCATGACCTGAATATACGCCAAAAAAGTGGCTAAAACAGTATTTAAAGCCACTTTTTGCCTAAAATAAACGGACTATTTTCACCCTCTTTTTAAGGGGTTATAGCGCTTTCTGTAGCTCACCGAAACCAGCTTTACCCCCTGTAAAAGCAGGTTCAACTGACCGCTTGTGACCGCGTTTCCAGACAGTGCAGGGCGCTCGAAAGTACCCTGTTCAAGCTTTTTGATGTACATGGCAAAACCGTCCCGGTCCCATTGCAGAAAGCGAATCTGGTTGGAGCGCTTCCCTAGGAAAACAAATACGTCCCCGTTCATCGGATCAAAACCAAGTTTGTTACGCACACGCCCGGAAAGCGAGTTGATCCCAAAACGCATGTCTGTCGGTTCATGGTACATGAAGTACCTCACTGAGCTTGATAGGGCCAGCATCAGCCCACCAGCTCACGGACAGTTGCCACATCTACTGCCCCAAACAGTTCCACACAGATTCCGGATGGATAATTGATTCTGGCTACTGGACTTGCTGCGATATGATCCATCGGAATAATCGAAAAAGGGGAAGGAGAAGTTGAACTGACCGAATCGGTCTCAAACTTCTTACACCAATAATAGAAGGTTTGCTTTGGGATGCCTGCTGCTGCGGCAAAGGTGGCCTTGCTCTGACCGGATTCCTGCCACTTGCAGAACAGGGAGAAATACACTTCGTTGTTTATCTTTTTCATCCTGCAACATTATATATTCAGGATTCCTATATCAATATGGGCTTTATCGGACGGATACAGGAAAAGACTTCAAAGAATTTTCCTTTCACGTGGTAAACTTCCTTTTCGGGGAATCGAAGCATTTCACCATTATCTGCCAAGTGAGTCATGACTATGTCTGATTCATTGCTAATCCTGAACATAGTTGTGTAATCTTCAACTTCAGAATACTCATTCATCATGGCTTCGCCAGTAGGGATAAATGATTGAGCTTTTTGGTATTGGAGTTCACCATCAATATAGCGGTCATGCTGAACACGATAGATGCGGTCTGATTTCTCGTGAAAGCGGTCGTAGCTAAACTCAAACCGTACGTATTGAAAGATGATCAGGGATGCTGTCATTCCCAATGCAAGGCCAAATAAATTAATGGCGCTAAAAACTTTATGCTTTAAAAGATTCCGATAAGCAACTAGAAGGTAGTTTTTCCACATTTTATTTTGGCTTTAGTTGAGAGGGATTAGTTGGTTTCTACTTTCGTGCCAAAATAATGATTGTTAAAGACTTGCTGATTCACTATTTTCCTTTTGTCGAGTTAAGATTTCGGGCAAAAATGTTCGGTTGCGAACAAAAGTAAAGAATAGTCAAGTTGGATAGTCATACTTAAACATTTCAAATAGATGCAAGCATACATCAACCACCTCCTAGAAGATATCGCAGCAGCTCATCGTCCGGATGATTTTTTTAGTAAATCCAGAAAGAACACTGAAGAAGAAGACTTGGAAGAATCTCTTCGCGAATCTGAAATGTTTGTTAGTCAGGAGAAACGTGCTGGATTTGAAGGCTACTGCGGTCTAAAGCGGGAGAGCTTTCCACCCAAAGACCAACTCTCTGAAGAGCAATTGACACAAGTTACAACGGCTTTTGTAGCGATGATGAATACTTGGAATTTGCAGGTGGCATTTCCGGATGATCTTCCGCAACAAAGGCGCTATGAGCTGCTCATGGATATTTTAGTGGGACCGGTAATGATTTTTAAGCATGGGTTTTATTGCTTTGACTTTTGTACAGGGAATTCTGATGGGTGTGAATTAGGTGAATATTGTCCTTGCTTGAAAAGTGAGTATCATAATCCTTGAAAGGAATTGCCTGGTTTGATAACTCTTCCAAAGTTTTGAACTTTGGAAGAGTATTTAGAGTAGAGTAGGAAGGTCTAGGGACTACTATCATTCTGCCTTAGCGATCATCCCCAGAAATTCAATCAACCCAACTACTTCAATATCACCTCGCATTGGGAACCTGTCTGCACCTGAATAAACCACAAATTTTTTGGTTGCGCCTATGTCCTCACAGGCTCTGTGAAAACCTGATCTGATTGTCGGAGCACTGGATTTTTTGATTTCTATTCCCCAGACTTCGTTTGATCCAAATTCTAGTACCAAGTCTATCTCTGCTTGATTGCTAGAGCGATAGTAGCTGGCTGTCCAATTTGCAGGAAGCTGATTAAGGATGTTTTCCATAACAAATCCCTCCCAACTCGCTCCAACTGCCGGATGTCCTAGCAGCTGATCGAATGAGGCGATGTTTAGCAAACTATGCAATAGGCCGGTGTCTCGAATATATACTTTTGGGGTCTTTACCAGTCGCTTTTTGGTATTGCCGGACCACGGATGAACTTGTCTCACCATGAAGAAATCCTGAAGTATATCCAGGTAGTTTCTCGCAGTGGTGTGGCTTACTTCCAGACTTTTGGCAATCTCAGTCAGCACAGCCTGCTGCCCGTGGTAATGAGCCAACATAGACCAGAAGCGCTTCATCCGAGTGGCCGGAACTTGGGGGCCAAAGAGCGGAATGTCCTTTTCTACATATGTGGAGATAAAGTCCCTGCGCCAGTCTTGACTCTGGGTTTCGGATTCTGCGAGATAGCTATCCGGGAAACCACCACGAAACCAAAGCTTTTCCACGTTAAATCCCAAAGGATCGTTAAGATGAAGTTCCATGGCAGAAAATGGATTCAGTTCCAAGTACCGAATTCTTCCTGCAAGAGATTCAGAAGATTGTTGCAAAAGATCTCGTGAGGCAGAGCCCAACAAAAGAAAATGACCAGCACGTTCTCCATTTCGCTTACGCAAATCCACCAATGCCCGAATCACTGGAAAGAGTTCTGGTTTCCGTTGCACCTCGTCGATCACCAAAAGCTGATTTTCATAGCGTCTTAAATAGCTTTCTGCATCATCGAGTTTCGCCAAATCAGAATTTAGCTCCAAGTCCAAATAATGGATGGGCTTGTCCAGTGTAGTCCTTGCCAGATCTAAAGCCAAGGTAGTTTTACCTACTTGTCTTGGACCTAGAATAACTACAACCGGCATGTTTTTCAAACTGTCGATCAGCTTACCTTCTAATATCCTTGTGACCATCTTCTTTGTATTTGAGTTTCAAATTGCATAAAAATAAACAAAAAACCATGTAATTTGAAAGTTAAGTTTTCAAATTACATGGTTTTTATTAATTATTAAAAAATGAACAGAAAGTGGGGAAGTAGTGAATTCTAGAATTGATTGCTTAAAAACACTCCAATAGTTAATAGTTTCCTTTAAAAACCCTTGCCCACAGCTTTTTAATTTTTCTACTTTACCAAGTATCCAAGTCGGGCTTATTTCATTTATACTAGAACCATCTTCCTAATTTCTATATGTCTCAATTTGATTTTTCAACTTACATTAAAAGCCTTTCAAAAGACCAGTTAGTGGCTTTAGTTTTGAAGTTTGCACCGGAAACGTATCGAGAGCAAATCATGCATCTTCATTTGGATGATGGGAGTTCGAAAAAGGTTTTTGGGAAAATCTCAGATAAGATCAATAGGCTCTTTGATGATGAAGAGTTGCTCTATGAACCTTCTGATTTTGAAGCCTCAATCACGGGAAATGCTGAAAAACTTTCTGCGTTTTGGAACAAATTTCCTCAAGAAACGGGTGAGCTTTTTCTTCATTGTCTCAAAAGAATAAACAACATTCAAGACGAAGGGCTTCTTTATAATAGCTATTACGATGATATCTATAATGGCAGTAGTTTCTTGGAAATTATCCAGCAATACGCTGCAAGTCTTCCTTTTCAGCAGAAAATTGAATTTATCCAAAAAATGGAGCGAGAGTTAGAGTCTTTTAGCTATGATACTTTTTACAGCTATAAGGATGAACTCAATTTAATTTACAATGAAACTGATATTCCAAGGCTGAAATCTCTTTTTCTTGAAAAGGTAGGAATAGAGGATACACCTTTTCGACCTGCTTATTACGAATTTCTGAGACACACTTTTGATATTCAGGAAAAGGAACATGTGCTGACTCATATTTATCATTTGGATAGAGGGCTTAGCTTGGAATTGGCAGACACAATGGTTCAGGTAGAAAAACCTCTGGAAGCGATCCGTTTTTTGGAAGAGTTGAGGGAGTCTAACCCAAATCCTATGTCTTTTTCAGAATCTTTATTTGTCAAATTAATTGAACTGAAAAAGCAGGAAGGTCTCCCAATCAAAGAAGATCTTATCTCTGGACTAAAAGCATACAGAACCCACACGCTACTTATAAGAGCTATAGCGTTTCTGCCAGAAAATAAGTCTGAGTTCGAGGCTGTTTTAGAATCAGTCAGCCACTATTTGTATTTGAAATATTTGATTGGGTTGAATCGGATTGATGAAGCTCACGGGATGGTGATGAAAAGCAAAACACTGGATGAGCATTCGATCCATAAATTTTTTACGGCTTATTTTAAGAAATACCCGCAAGATGCATCCCTATATTTCACTCAATTAATCGATAAAGAACTGGCATATACGGGAAATCAGCACTATGAATCTATTGTCAATTCACTGCAATATCTTCGGAAAGTGGATGCCGAAAAGGCTAAACGAATAGTAGCTATGCTCAAGGTTGAATACAAAAGAAGAAGAAACCTGATGGTGATGTTGGATGGAGTCTAAAACTCTATTTTAAAAGGGAACTGCACTCCAATCAAAATAATCTTTGAAAAGCCCTTGAAAGCTTGAGTACGTGAAAAAGAAAAAGCCCTTCCTTTTCAGAAAGAGCTTTCGTACCCAGAGCCGGAGTCGAACCGGCACGCCTTGCGGCATTGGTGTTTGAGACCAACGCGTCTACCGATTCCGCCATCTGGGCATTCGGTAAGTCTGGCCTTACACCTGACTTGGCTCCGTCACTTGCGTAACGGGATGCAAATATGAGGAAAGATTCTTTTTTCTACAAACTCATTTTTCTACTTCTTCAATCTTTTTTGAGCTAAATGCTATGGGTTTTTCCGAGAAAAGGCTTTTCGTAAAACTCCATACTCCTTTAAAAAGCTCAGAGTCACGGTATTGATTCAAGTGGTCTTCGCTTTCCCAGTGGCTGTGCGTCAGAAAAATAGTTGCATCATTTTCATCCTGCCACAGTTCTAAGTGATGACAACCGGGGAAATTCCGTATAGATTTCTTATTTGAGTGGAAGTTTTCCAGGAAATCAGACACTCTTTCTGGCTTGAAAGTCATCCTCACAATGCGAATCAACATCAGGGATGGAAAGTTACATAGACCACACTGTCATATTTCAATCCCAGCAATTCGCCGCCATGACCATGGTTGATTCCTATCTCTAGCAAATCGAGGCTGTTGAAAAACGCAAAGCAATCTCCCGGCTCTACTTGATCGTAGCCCTTATGCAATTTACTGACAGACTCTCTGCCAAAATCTATAGTGAATTTGCCTGGGTTCAACTTGTCAAAAACTTCCTTGTTGATATTTGTGATAAGGTTGCCATAGCGATCCACACGTAGGACATGTCCGGTGATGCTTTCCCTGGTAGCTTTTGGATGGCGGGACATGAGTTTGCGGAAGTTTTGCAGAGGTCCACCGAAATCATGAATTGCTGCCCCGCTGGCAACTTTCGCAGCGATGGGTGCCAAAATATCTTTTGTCGGAAAGGTAGAATCTTTTAGATGTATGTCAGCAAATTGAACCATTATGCCAGGCTCATGATCGGCAAGAAGGCTCAGGATGCCATTATTTGGCCCTACAAAAATATGTTCTTCCAGCTTGACGCCAATGTAACCATGGGTGATGCTTCCCGTGGTGTTTAGGGATACAAGATGCACTGTTCCTTTTGGGAAATCCCTGAAAGTAGAGCGCAGAACAAACGCCGCGTGAGCTATATCAAATGTCTGGATATTATGAGAAATATCGATGATGTTTAACTGTGGATTTACGGCAAGCATTTTAGCTTTTACTGCCGGTACGTAGTAATCTTTGTCCCCAAAATCTGAGAGGAATGTCACCAATGCCATAGAAGCAAGTCAATTAAAATTTATGTACTTTTGTTTAGGAGGGATTGGAACAAAAATAGGATTTTTATTCTTCTACCTTCAAGGATAATCTAATCAATAATAACAGTTTGGTCGAAAAAGTAATCACGTTAGAAAATGTTCCCTTGGCAGAATTCTTAGGCGAAGCCAATGAGAATATCCGGCAAATTGCCGCTGCCTTTCCCCAAAGTAAAATTATTTCCCGAGGTAATGAAATCAGAATTCAAGGTGGAGCGCCTGAGATTCTGAGAATTAACGATGTTCTCAATTTATTATTGGAACATGTGGATCGCTTTGGTCATATCACGCCAGAAAATGTAAAAGATTACTTGGATGTGGAAGGAGTTCCTTTCGAAGAAGCCAACCGGGACCAGGTAATTGTTTTTGGAAACAAAGGCCTAGTAATCAAGCCAAAATCAGCCAATCAGAGAAAGTTGGTTCAGTCGGCGATGGAGAATGATCTGGTTTTTGCACTCGGGCCCGCCGGTACAGGTAAAACTTACATAGCTGTTGCGCTGGCTGTTCGAGCTTTGAAAAACAGAGAGGTTAAGCGAATCATCATCACCAGACCTGCCGTGGAAGCAGGGGAAAATCTAGGGTTTTTACCTGGCGATCTTCAGGAAAAGCTGGATCCTTATTTGAGGCCGATTTATGACGCGCTTCAGGATATGGTTCCCCCAGAAAAACTGAAATATTATCAGGAAACCCGTGTGATAGAAATTGCTCCCTTGGCCTATATGCGCGGAAGGACGCTGCATGATGCTTTCGTCCTGCTGGATGAAGCGCAGAACACCACCAATGAACAAATCAAGATGTTTTTAACCCGTATGGGACCTAACTCTAAAGTGATTATTACAGGAGATCAGACACAGGTGGATTTGCCGGTAAGGCAAAAAAGCGGCTTAGCTGAGGCACTAAAAATCCTGAAAGATGTGAAA
The DNA here is from genome assembly GCF_900116615.1 of Algoriphagus locisalis. GTDB lineage: Bacteria > Bacteroidota > Bacteroidia > Cytophagales > Cyclobacteriaceae > Algoriphagus > Algoriphagus locisalis. Next base: position 345,961 of record NZ_FPBF01000004.1, on the reverse strand, counting down.
GGAATCGGGGTTGTGAATTTGAGTGGTAAAGATGTGATCAGACATCGATTGGTGAAGTCAATCATAGAGGCTTATGAAAAAGACCATTATAAAAAAGAACTGGAAAAAGATGAGTCTGCAAGTAGAAAAAATAACCAGTGACGAGCAGCTGAAATCCGCGTTCTGGATTCGGACTCAGGTTTTTGTGCAGGAGCAAGGAGTAGATCCTAATGCTGAATACGATGAGCATGAAAGTAGCTCAGCACATTTTCTGGCCTGTTTGGATGAAAAACCTGTGGGAACAGCTCGATGGAGAATCACCCCAAATGGTGTGAAATTAGAACGATTTGCAGTGCTGGAGGCAGCCCGGGGCAAAGGTGTCGGGCAGGCTTTAGTTGCTATAGTTTTGAAGGATATTAATTCAACTCCTGAAACTGAAGGGCTTATTAAATACCTTCATTCCCAGCTTTCTGCGGTTCCGCTCTATTCAAAATTTGGATTTAAAAAAGTAGGAGATATATTTGAAGAGTGTAATATAAATCATTATAAAATGCAATTGGCCTGAGTATTGCCACAGATAAGCCAACTAATTATAGAACTATGAAAAAATCAATTTTTACCCTAGCCTTTATTCTGACATTGGTAGTGTCGGGATATTCACAGGACGTGATCTCAAGCAGCAGCGGTTCGACCCCAAGTAATGGCGGTTTTTCAAATGAAATACACGTTAACTTTCTTACTCTAATTTGGTTTGGTTCCTTGGAAGCAGGCTATGAGCGTTACTTGACAGATGATTCATCCATAGAATTTAAGGCTTTTATCAATGATCGTTTTGGTTTTAACAATGAGAAAAACGGGAAAAAATATAAAACCAATTCGGTTCAGGCATCCATGAATTTTTATTTTGGGGACGATGGCAAAGGAAGGTTTTTCTTATTCCCGCTAGCCAAATTGCGTTTTGGAGACTTCGAAGAGCCTGAAGGAACTGGCGTGAAAACCACAGATATGACAGCGTTTATCTTAGGTGCAGGTGCTGGATATAAGTGGGAATTGTCACAAAATTTTGCTTTTGGTCCGTTTGCAAGTATTGGAAGAAACTTCAGCGATGATGTGACAGATCGTTTTAGCGGAATAGAGTTCAACGCTGGTTTTAACTTAGGATACAGATTTTAATAATCCAATTACAACGAAAGTACTATTGAGAGCCCTTTTTGGGCTCTTTTTTTATGTCAAAAAATTAATCGCAGAGATCGGGGAGTTTTTCGTGCTGCCGTAAATGTCTCCACTCACGGACTTTATTCTCATCCCAAAGCTTTATGCACTTTGTTACTTTATGGTGGAAAGATTTTAGCAGAAAAGACATAAAGTATGCAAAGGTTGTGGGCTACTGAATTTGAAAGTTAGGTGTATTCGTCTGAATGCACTTACTAGAATTAAGTTTGTTTCTAGCTTGAAAACCCCCATAGCCCCCTTTAAGAAAGGGGGAATTACCAAATTTGAACCTCTAGAATTAATTCAAAGCACCTTCGTGCAGGTAACCGGATTCTTGTATTGAAACTTGATTTTTAAACCACCTGCTCCTGCAATTTTTCAAAAAAATGAAGTAAATTAAGTCTTTAATTTTTTAGAAGATGAGATTTGCTGATTTTCCATTTTTGAGGTATTTGCCCTTTATTTTAGCGGGGATCTTCTGGGGTCAAACGGGGTGGTCACCAGGTTTAGAATCTCTGTCACTTCTTCTCGGCTTGCTATGGTTAGCCTATTTGATAGTCATTTCTATTCAGTTAAAAAGTAGAATTGCTTTTAATCCTAGTCCTTTGGCTTACCTGGCACTGATTGCTTTTGGAGCATTACTGGTTCAGAATAAGCAAGTGCATTCTGAATTCAGCCCATCCATTTCCAATGCTGAGTCATATCTGGCTGAGGTCACTATGTACGACCAGCAAAAGCCTAACTCCTTTGAGAATCTGCTGGAAGTGAAATCTGTGCAGATCAATGGTGGATGGCAGAATTCCCAAGGAAAAGTATTAATCTATCATCGAAGTGATAATCCTCTAGTCCCAGGACAAATTCTCTTGGTGAAGAAAAAACCTGAAGGAATAGAAAGACCGAAAAATCCACATGAGTTTGATTACAGGCAATATTTGGCTAGGCAGGGGATTTATTATCGGCAGTTTTTGGGAAAGGATTTTCTGGTGATTGATTCAGTTGGGAATAGTGGTTTTGGTTATTTTTTGGTCCATCTCAGGCATACAATTGGAGAAATGCTGAAAACAAAAATCCCGGATCCGAATTCCTCACAAATTGCGCTTGCATTGCTTCTTGGACAGAAAAAGGAACTTGATCCGACAATCCGTGAGGCATACACCCAAGCGGGAGTCATGCATATTTTGGCAGTTTCAGGTCTTCATGTTGGGATTATTTACGCGCTGTTTATTTTGATACTGAAGCCACTGAAGTTGAAGAAAGACAAGGCCAGAATTTATCTTCTTTTCGTCATTCTAATCATCTGGCTTTACGCTTTTCTTACCGGATTATCGCCTTCAGTGGTTCGGGCGGCTACGATGTTTTCCTTGCTCACCTTTGGCCAGATGCGGGAGCGCAGACCATCGATTTACAATATTTTGGCATTCTCGGCGATCTTGATGATTACCATTAATCCGGACGTGATCTATGAAGTTGGCTTTCAGTTATCTTATTTGGCGGTGTTGGGCATTGTGATTATTCAGCCTTTGATCCTGAATTTGTGGTTGCCGAGGTATAAAGTTTTGGAATATATCTGGCAACTCACGTCGGTTAGTCTAGCTGCCCAGCTAGTGACTTTTCCATTGTCTCTGTACTATTTCCATGTTTTTCCCACCTATTTCTTGCTAGGCAATCTGTTGATTCTTCCGCTAGCTTTTTTGATAATGCAAGTTGGAGTTCCTTTGATGATTTTTGGATGGATTCCTTTTTTGGGAGATGGGCTGGGTTTGGTTCTGAGTTGGTTGATCTGGTTACAAAATTGGATTGCTGAGGCTATTAGACTCATTCCCGGCGGAAAAATGGATAGGCTCACGATGGATTTCCCGGGGATGATATTGGTTTGGGGAATGTTGCTGATCATTGCCAGCTGGGAATATGGCTCCAAAAGGAAATTGACTTGGATGGGATTGTTTCTCCTTTTTGTCTGGGCTGGAACACAACTTTACCAAGAGTTGAAAGTTCCTTCTAAAGAGCTGATCATTTATCAGGGTAAGAAATCTCAGTTGTTCGATTTTTCAATTTCTGGAGATGTGTATTCCTGGAATCAAGGAATTGAAGAAGGGGAAATAAGCTATTCAGTAGATCCAAACCGGGTAAAGAATCATTGGCCTCAGATTTCTAAAAGTATGTCTGGAATTCAGGATTCAACAGGTGGATTAGAATTTTTGGAGGCAGAGTTTAAGTTATTTCCTAAGGAAGAAAAACTAAGATTTTCAGCTGCTCCGAATTCCATCAATTTTTGGTCAGAAGGTAATTGGAGAGCGTTGCCAATTTCAGATTCTTTGTTGATTGATTCCATAGCATACCGCATACTTTTCTGAGATTGATTTTGCAATGCCTGCTATTGAAAGTAACTTGATCCCAAACCCAAATTGCAAGACAAATGAGCGCTGTACTCACAGAGATCAACAATAGAATTGGATACATCAGGTTGAATAGACCTGAAAAGCGGAATGCACTTAGCCCTGAGCTGATTGCAGGATTACATCAGGCTTTTATGGAGATGAATGCTAATGAGGAAGTAAAAATCATTGTGCTTCGATCTACAGGAAAAGCTTTTTGCGCGGGAGCAGATCTGGCCTATTTGCAGCAGCTACAGGATTTTTCTTACGAAGAGAACCTGGAAGATAGCCGTAAGTTGATGGCATTGTTTGATCTGATTTATTGCCTGCCTAAAATCGTGATCGCAGAAATTCAAGGCCATGCATTGGCTGGAGGTTGTGGCTTAGCCACGGTTTGTGATTTTGCGTTTGCTGTGCCCGATGCACTTTTCGGATATACTGAAGTGAGGATCGGCTTTGTTCCAGCCTTAGTTTCCGTCTTCTTGCAGGAGCAGATTGGTGCTGCCAAAACCCAGGAATTATTGCTTTCCGGGGAGTTTATTTCTGCCAGCAAAGCTGCAGAATTGGGGTTGATCACCGGAGTAGAACCCTCGGAGTTTTTAGAAAAATATGTGATGGAATTCGCGACCAAACTGATTACCCAGAATTCTTCTTTTTCCATGGGGAAAACCAAGACACTTTTGCGCGAGCTAAACCAAGAAAGCAGAAGTAAATCTCTGGATCTGGCGGCAGAAACGAACGCCAAAGCCAGAGCCCATAAAGATTGCAAAAAGGGAATTGCTGCGTTCTTAACTAAAACTTCGCCAGACTGGTAAATGCTGAATAGGGCAACAGAAATCCTTCATCAAGTATTTGGACACGCTGATTTTCGGCCAGTCCAGAAAGAAATTATCGAGTCAGTTCTGGCTGGAAAGGATACGCTTGCGCTTTTGCCTACTGGCGGAGGAAAGTCGCTTTGCTATCAAATTCCAGCTTTGACTCAAGAAGGGATTTGCCTGGTGGTGAGTCCGCTGATTGCGCTGATGAAGGATCAGGTGGACGCGCTTAAATCCAAAGGAATTAAAGCTGCTGCCATTTATTCGGGGATGAGTTACCGGGAGATCGATCGTACACTGGACAACTGCATCTATGGGGACTATAAATTCCTGTACGTTTCTCCCGAGCGGTTGAAAGCCGAGCTTTTTGTGGAACGGTTTCGCCAAATGAATGTCAATTTGATTGCAGTGGATGAAGCACATTGTATTTCCCAATGGGGCTATGATTTCCGCCCGCCATATTTGGAGATAGCTTTGATGCGGCCTTATCATCCGAAAGTCCCGGTTTTGGCGCTAACAGCTTCAGCTACTCCGCAGGTTTGTGCGGATATCATGGAGAAGCTGGAGATGAAAAAGGCTGGAGAGTTTCACCAGAGTTTTGCAAGGAAAAATCTCAGTTACTCTGTGCGTTTGGTAGAAAACAAACTTGAGAAGGGACTGGAAATACTTAAGCGAATAGAAGGTTCAGCCATCTGGTATGTTAGAAATCGGCAAGGAACCCATCAAATAGCCAAGGCTCTCGGGCAGCTTGGGATTTCGGCTTCTGCTTATCATGCAGGATTGTCCATGCAGGACAGGGCTCAGCGACAGGATGCCTGGATGAAAAATGAAGTTCGGGTGATGGTGAGCACAAACGCATTTGGGATGGGGATCGACAAGGCGGACGTGCGTGTCGTGATTCACAGTGATTTGCCCGAAAACGTGGAGAACTACTATCAAGAAGCAGGTCGTGGAGGAAGAGATGGAGAAAAAGCCTATGGAGTTTTGCTGGCTAATAATCAGGATTTTGAAACGGTTTTAAAGCGAGCTGAATTGGTATATCCACCAATAGATTTTGTAAAGCGAGTGTACCAGTGTCTGGCAAATTATTACCGAATAGCTGTAGGAAGTAATATGCTGAGCAGCTTTGATTTTGAATGGAATGAATTTGCCAATACCTATGAATTGGGTGTACTGGAGACTTTCTATGCACTAAAACTTCTGGAAGAGGAAGGTTTCATCGGGCTTAGCGAAAGCTATTATTCTCCTTCCAAGATTCATTTCACAGTTGATCCATCTCGCCTTTATGAGATTCAGATTGCTTATGCAAAGCTGGATCCTCTGGTGAAAATCATCATGCGAACGTATGGAGGCAATGTCTTTTCCGAATACATCAAAATCCAGGAAGCTAAGCTTGCCAAGTCTCTGAATATTTACGAAAGTGAAGTCATCAAGTCACTGAAGCAGCTGGAACAACTGGAAGTGATGGTCTATGATCAGCGAAAGGATAAGCCTCAGATCACCTTTTTGACGCCACGATATGACGCTGGGAAACTGCCTCTTAATTTTAAAAGGATAGAACTTAGACGTGCCTTGACTTTGGAAAAGGCCAAAAGTATGGTGACATATGGTCAGCAAAATGAGCTTTGCCGAACCCAATTCATTCAGGAATATTTTGGAGAAAGCACCGATCAAGAATGCGGAGTATGTGATGTTTGCATCGCAAATCGCAAAGCAAATGACCCGAAAAAGGCTGAAAACAAGCTAAAAAACAAGATTCTCGAAACTTTAAGCAGTACTGGCGAGTTGACAGAGAAGCAGATATTTGAAAGTATTCGGCTGCCAGCATCGCAAAAAAACCTTCGTGTATTGCGCATTTTGCAGGATCAGGGATATATTACACAACTGACGTCTGGCAACTACGCAATTTCAACTCATGAGTAATTTTCTCGACGATTTATTCAACAAAGTATTTAAGCCTTCGGAAAAAACTCCGATGACACATAAGGAAAATATTGTGCATAAGGAGTTGGAGATAGAAGATGCACGAAAATGGATCAACTCGAATGAAGGCAAGGAGTTGATTGCTAAGATTGCCAAGTCATACCATTTCAAAACTATCCAAATCGAAGAGCGTCCACAAATTCATATTCTGGATTCTAAGTACGCCAGAGGTTTTGCGATTACCTATGATGATCCCTTGGATGAGCAGACATTTTCACTGCTTTTCTTGGCTTTTGCGCAGCGAGTTCTAGCTTTGGGATATAGGCAAGTGAGTTTGGATAGGAAAATGGAAGAAATAAACGAGCAGGTGAAAATCACCGACAAGTATTATTTCAAACCTCCGCTCAAAGCACTTGGCGAGAATGAGTTGATTTCTCAGTTATTTGGCAATATTGCTATAGAGAAAATCACCGTAAACAACCAGCCCAATTACCTCAAGGTATTAGCGACGTTTTATTCGGATAGGCTATACCAGGATCCAGAACCTTTCGATCAATTTCTTGATCACTTATTTGAAGTAACCAATGATGGACAGAATTAACTTAAGAGAGCAACTAGGAAGATATCGGACACCTTATGAGGAAGAGGCTGGGTTTATTCAGGACTTTTTGGATTTGACCGAAGATCCGATTGCATATGATCGTGAGCGATTGGAAGGTCATTTTACAGCTTCTGCCTGGATAGTGAATCGCAAACGTACCCATACATTGCTTACCCTTCACCGAAAACTTGGCAGATGGCTTCAGTTGGGTGGACATGCAGATGGAAATGAGGATTTGCTGGAAGTTGCTATGAAAGAAGCTGAAGAGGAAAGTGGATTGAAGAGTTTAGAATTTGTTGATAAAACAATTTTTGACTTGGATAAGCACATTATTCCTCAGCGTCCACATGTACCGGAGCATTTTCATTACGATGTGCGATACATTTTGGAAGCGGATCTTTATGAGCCGTTGGTTAAAAGTGACGAGAGCATTTCCTTAGCTTGGGTTGCTTTTGACTCCGTTCAGGATGTGATTGGATATAATCCTTCCATTTTAAGAATGCTGGAGAAAACCAGTAAATCCGAAATCCTTTTGTAATGAATGTTCCTGACCCCGCTCAGTTGGAGCGAGAGATAGATTTTTTCCTACCGATTCAGATCAGATTCTCGGATATTGACGGTTATATGCATGTCAATAATGGGATCTATTTCAATTATTTCGAGCATGCTAGAGCTGTATTCCTAGATCAGGTTTGTCAGTGGGATGTGATGAAAATAGGCTGTGTAGTTGGCCGAATAGAAATGGATTATTTCAGGCCGATTCACATAGATGATACGATCAAAGCTTTGGTGAAATGCAGTAGAATAGGGAATTCTTCTTTTGATTTAGAGCAGTATTTGGTGGGAGAAACCAAATCTGGAGCGCAGTTCACCTTCGCAAAAAGTAAATGCATACTCGTCTCGGTAGATATGAATACCATGAAGCCCATGCCGCTTCCGGAAAACTATAGGGCAAAACTTCAGCCCAAATCCTGATAACAAAGCCGCAATCCTTATCTTTGCGCAAAATTTAAGCTGTGAAAAAACTTTGGATAATTGCCTTGCTTAGTGCAGGATTGTTGGGCTGCAGCCCAAGTGAAGAAGAATTGGTACAAGAGGGAATCCTACAAATGGATGCCCAAAACTGGCAGGGAGCTATCTCGCTTTTTGATCGTGCGCTGGAGATCAATCCAGACAATGCATTGGCGTTGAACGCCAAAGGAGCTGCATTATTCCAAGAGGAAAAATATGAAGAAGCGGTGCCTGTATTCACTGCGTCTATAGAAGCTGACTCGGCTAGTTACAAAGCTTGGTTCAATAGAGGGAATGCCAATTTGAAATTGGAGAATTTCAAAAATGCCGTTTCTGACTACAATATGGCGACCCTGCTCGACCCTTCTCAAACCGATATTTACTACAACCGTGGCCTGGCATTGCTTGGCATGGAAGAATACGAAGATGCATTGCTGGATTTTGACCAAGCACTTCAGGTAGAACCAAATCAAGCGCTGGTTCACTTTAATCGTGGAAAAGCGCTTTTAGGAAATAATGATCCAGGTAATGCCATGAAAGCCTTGACTGACGCAGTCAATTTGGATGGTAATAATGGTGCCGCTTATTACTTGCTTGGTGTGACAAGAATGTCTGCCTTAGGCGAGTCTGAAAAAGAAGAGGGCTGCGCAGATCTGAAGATGGCTCTTCAGCTGGGTTACACAGAAGCAAAAACTTGGATAGACGATTTCTGCGAGTAAAATGGCAGTGATAGGGCAGGACATATCGCAGGCGAAAAGAATTCTGGATGCAGGTGAATTGGTTGCTATTTCAACTGAAACTGTGTATGGTTTGGCTGGAAATGCGCTGAATCCTGTGGCCGTTGCATTGATTTTTGAGACAAAAAACCGTCCTAGTTTTGATCCCTTGATTATACATGTTCCTTCGCTTTTAATAGCGGAAAACTATGTGAGCGAGATACCTAAGCCACTTCGAAGGCTAGCCGAGCATTTTTGGCCTGGTCCTTTGACTTTGCTTCTTCCCAGAAAAAACAAGATTCCTGATATAGTGACTTCTGGTTTGGACAGGGTGGCCGTTCGTGTTCCTGATCACCGGCTGACTTTAGAACTACTAAGTCAACTTGATTTTCCTTTAGCAGCACCCAGCGCAAACCCTTTTGGATACATCAGTCCCACTTCTCCTCAGCACGTGGATGCTCAGTTGGGAGAAAAGATTTCTTACATTCTGGACGGGGGGAAATGCAAAGTAGGACTGGAGAGCACGATTGTAGGCATGGAAGGTGACGAAATCGTAGTTTACCGATTGGGTGGTTTAGAGATCTCGGAAATAGAATCTCTAGTTGGAGAAGTGAAAGTCAAAAGCCATAGCTCATCCAATCCCCAAGCTCCAGGATTGCTGGAAAGCCATTATGCACCGACCAAACCTTTTATTTTGGGCGACTTGAATGATTTGATTTCAGCATACCAAAGTCGTGGAGTTAATTATGCTGTGCTTTCGCTTTCGCAAACATTTTCAAGTTTACCTGCTGAAAAGCAAATCGCTCTGAGTGTAAATGCTGATTTGAAAGAGGCAGCAACACATCTTTTTTCAGCAATGAGAGCCTTGGATCAGTCAAATGCAGCCGTGATTTTAGCAGAACTAATGCCTGAAGAAGGGCTCGGTAAAGCAATAAATGATCGCTTAAAGCGGGCTGCTACGAAAGGATAAATTTCCATTCCTGTACTTCTTAGCAAATTGATCACAGTCGAAAGTCGATTTTTGCCGTAATCTTTGATAAATTCACACCTGATTTTTATCTATTTAATTAATCAAAAGCTATTAACCTTACTATGAACTCTAGAATCAAAAATGTAGATAACCTCAGTTTTGAAGGCAAGAAAGCGCTCGTGAGAGTGGATTTCAATGTGCCTTTGGACGATAAATTGAACGTAACTGACGACACAAGAATTCAGGCCGCACTTCCGACGATCAACAAGATTTTGAAAGATGGCGGATCAGTAATCTTAATGTCCCACTTGGGCAGACCAAAGTCTGGACCTGAGGATAAATTCTCTCTAAAAAACATCGTAGTTGCTTTAGAGAAAGCATTGGAAAGACCAGTAAAATTTGCTCCTGACTGTATTGGGCGTGAAACAGAGGTGCTTGCTGAAGGCTTGAAACCAGGAGAAGTTTTGCTGCTTGAAAACCTTCGCTTCCACAAGGAAGAGGAAAAAGGCGATAAGGACTTTGCTGAGAAGCTTTCCAAACTGGGTGATGTATATGTGAATGATGCATTCGGCACGGCTCACAGAGCGCACGCTTCTACGGCAGTGATTGCACAGTTTTTCAATGATAAAGTTTGCGGATACTTGATGCTTTCTGAGCTTGAAAACGCAGATAAAGTGCTTGGAAATCCTGAGAGACCTTATACAGCAATTATGGGTGGAGCGAAAATCGCTGATAAGATTTTGATCATCGAGCAACTGCTGAACAAAGTTGATAATTTGATCATCGGTGGAGGTATGTCCTATACTTTTGCCAAAGCACAAGGTGGAACTATTGGCGACTCATTACTGGAGGCTGATAAAATGGATTTCGTCCTTGAGCTGATGGAAACTGCCAAAGCAAAAGGTGTTAACCTCATCCTTCCTGTAGATACAGTTATTTCTAAGGCTTTTGCAAATGATGCTGAGCAAGGAATGGCTAACAAAGGAGAAATTCCTGATGGCTGGATGGGCTTGGATATCGGACCAAAAACGCGTGAGTTGTTCTCTGAAGTAATCGCTAACTCTAGGACTATCCTTTGGAATGGCCCAATGGGTGTGTTCGAAATGGAATCATTTGACAAAGGAACAAAGGCTGTTGCCGAAGCAGTAGTAGCGGCGACCAAAGCTGGTGCTTACTCCCTAATCGGTGGAGGCGACTCTGCTGCTGCGGTTAATAAGTTTGGCTATGGAGAAGATGTTTCATTCGTTTCCACAGGCGGAGGAGCATTGCTAGAGCATATGGAAGGCAAAGTGCTTCCAGGTGTTGCGGCATTGGAACCTTAAGAAGAATTTAATTTTTATTGAAAAGCCTGCTTGGAATTTTTTTTTAAGCAGGCTTTTTTGCTTTTAAAAGAAAATGTTGTAAGTGTGAGGATTAAGCATTTCCTTTAAAAAGGAAACGAGTATATTTTTAAGGGGAATTCCTATTGAAAAAATTTTTGTTTATGGGACTAGAAATTATTACAGATGAGTTGATTCAGCATTTACTGAAAACTCCTAAACGGGTTGAGAATCCAAAAGCTAGAAAAAAGACCGATTCAGGAAACGAGCGGGTTACTTATATTGTGTCAGATGATGAAGGAAATCGCTTTAACCTTTATTTGAGACAAAATTATAAGCCGGGCATGGAGGATGCTTTTTCTTGCGGTTTGTCATATATCCTTCCTAGTGGAGAGGCATTTACATTAGTGAGGTATAACGGCCCCAGTCACGATCATCCTAATAAATTAGAAAAAGAGCGTATCGGTTATGTTCCGCATATTCATACTTCCTCACGACGCTATCTAGATGAGACTGGCAAAGCAGATGGATTTGCAAAAGGCACTGACAGATTTCGTACACAAGAGGGAGCCTTGGCTTGTTTATTGAAGGATTGTAATGTTACTGGATTGACTGCTAATCCAGATCAACCCAGCTTATTTATATAATTATGAAAATTATAGACACCAATATTCAAGAACTCCAAGCAGCCCTATGCCAGCAGTTTTGTGCTGATATCAAAGTCAGCAAAAAGAACGATAAATTGATTAGGGTAGAAACACCTTTTTATTTTTCAGATGGTGACCCGTATCAAATTTATCTCTCAGAGATTGAAACAGGTGGCTTCAGAGTCACTGATATGGGACATACCTTAATGCAGATGAGCTATGAAAATGATATTGATCTCTTGCGAAAAGGTACAAGAGGAACTCTTTTAAGTCAGATAAAATTAGAGCTTGGTTTACAAGAAGATGATGGAGCATTTTATTTGAACTCTACTTTGAAAGATATCCCAGAAAATATTTTAAAATTAGGCCAAGGGATCACCAAAATTCAGGATTTGACTTTCTTGAATCGAGCAAGAGTGGAAAGTACATTTTATGAAGATCTTGAGGAGCGACTTTATCATATCGTGGATGCAGAAAAAGTGGTTCAGGATTATGTCTATTATAACATGGAAAATGCAGATGACTATCCTATCGATTATATGATACCAGGGAAGGAGGAGCCTTTATTTTTGTTTGGAATAGGGAATCGAGACAAAGCGAGGTTAACGACAATTGTTTTAGAAAGGCTTATTCGGCACAAAGCTTCTTTTGAGTCATTAATCATATTTCAAGACTTTGATAGTATTCCCAAGAATGATGCAAAACGATTAATGAATGTGGCTGGAGAAATGATAAGCTCATTGGATGCAAAAGAAGATTTAAGTCGAAAAATCCTCAAAAGAGTTGCTTGAAGATAAATCCAAGGAATGATTAAAACTCAACCTCTACTAGCACTGGAAAGTGATCCGAAGGATACTTTTTTCCATAATTGTCAGTCAGGATTCCATGGCGGATTACCTTAAGATTCCCTTTAACAAACACATGATCGATGATGCCATCAGGCATTCTTTCCCAGTCAAAACCTGTGAAAGTTCCCGAAGGTCCATAAGTTGGGATTTGAGAAATAAGTCTAGCATCTTTCCAATCTGGACTGGAAGTGATAGTGGAATATGCGGCATTCTCTGGGGTGACGTTAAAGTCGCCCATAAGGATAGCAGGTGCATTTTCTTTGTTGATAATTGATACTTGAGCCATGACTAGCTTGCTGCTTTCTTCCCGAGCTTGCTGGCCTATGTGGTCGTAGTGAATGTTGAAAACATAAAATATTTTTCCTGCTTCGTCTTTGAATTTCCCCCAAGTACAGACTCTGTTTAGCGAAGCATCCCAACCTTTACTTGGCTTTTCAGGAGTGGGAGAAAGCCAGAAAGTACCTTGATCCAGCATATCAAACTTCTCAGGATTGTAAAGGATGGCAGCATATTCACCTTTATCGGTTCCATCATCACGACCGACGCCGATAAATGAATAGCCTAGTTCTGATTTCAAATCTACCAGCTGATTATGCAGGGCTTCCTGTACTCCAACCAATTCGATTTGGTGAAATTGGATCAGGCTTGCTACCTGAGGAAGACGATCCTCCCAGAGATTTCCCACGTCATTTGGATTCGCATACCGAATATTGAAAGTCGCGAAATTGTGAGTTTGGGCATTGGAAATCGTATTAATTCCCAAAGAGAGAGCCAAAAAGAAAAGGCATTTTTTTGATAAAATTATCAGGGTTTTTGTCATGATTTTAGAACTTATTCTTTCGAATTGGTTTAAGTATATAAAATTGAGTCCTAATTTTATGAATACCAAGGTGAAGAGCTAAGACTTTAGCTTCGTGGATTCGAATTTTCAATATTCATCGGACATCCGACACCGAACATCCAACTATTAATTATCAAATGAAAACCTTTTATCCCAAAGACCTCACTACTCAAGAATTTCATGGATTGCTTCAAGGAGCAGTTGCTCCACGGCCAATCGCTTTTGCCAGTACAATTGATAAAGCCGGAAATGTTAACCTGAGTCCGTTTAGTTTTTTCAATCTGTTCAGTACCAATCCTGCGATTCTGATCTTTTCTCCATCAAGGCGTGTGCGTGACAATACAACTAAGCATACGTTGCAGAATGTACTGGAGGTGCCTGAAGTGGTGATTCATGTGGTTCATTTTGGCATAGTGGAGCAGATGTCCCTAGCAAGTACAGAGTATGAGAAAGGGGTAAATGAGTTTGAGAAAGCGGGATTTACCCAAGTGAAATCAAACGAAGTGAAGCCTCCAAGAATCAAAGAAGCACATGTGGCTTTTGAGTGCAAGGTAAATGAGGTGAAATCCCTAGGCGATAGCGGAGGAGCTGGCAATTTGGTGATTTGCGAGGTTCTGGTAGCGCATGTGAATGAAGCGATCCTGGATGATGCGGGTGTGATTGATCCTCGTAAGCTTGATGCTGTCGCCCGACTGGGTGGGAACTGGTATAGTCGTGCCAGCGGAGCCTCGCTCTTTCAGATTCCAAAGCCCTTGCGAACACTTGGTGTTGGGATTGACCAAATGCCAGCTGAGGTGAGGAACAGCACAATTCTGAGCGGGAATAACTTAGGAAGGTTAGGGAATGTAGAGGCATTTCCAAGTGATTCAGAAGTAGCAAAATTCGGGGAAAGCGCAGAAATTCAAGAGATGAGACTTCGCTTCAAATATGATCCTGATTCCCTAATTGATCATTTACATTTATTGGCTAAAGAAGCGTTGGATGAAGATGAAGTGGAGAGAGCTTGGTTGATACTGATGCAAAAGTCATAAAAAAAGCGGCCTGAGCCGCTTTCCTTATTTTATGATGAAATCCTGTGGCATTCTCACCTGAATGCCTTCGTAGGTTTTTAATTTTTCTACTTGCTTGATGAGTTCGTAGTTTGATCCCAATTTACTTTGGAGCATTTTTATCTGAACGTTATTCCCCAAGTCTTCCATGATAGTTTCGAACCAAGGTTTTTTGGTAGGGTAATAAACTACTCGGTAGTCATCCCCAGCTCCAATTCTAGCTGCAGCAAGATCGATGGTAGTTTCTAGGCCTCCAAGCACATCGACCAGTCCTCTTTCTTTGGCTTGATTTCCAGTCCAAACTCTGCCTGAAGCTACTTCTTTTACGGCTTCTAGAGACATTCCTCGCCCCTCTGATACTCTGGTGACGAAAGTCTCATAACCATCTTCCACGGTGCTTTGAATGATATTACGCTCCACCTCGGTCATTTCTCTGGTAGGGTTCATAAAGTCAGAAAGCTCACCGGTTTTTACCACATCCACTGTTATACCAAGGTGATCGTTCAATAATTCCTGCGCATTGAACATCATTCCGAAAATGCCGATTGATCCTGTAATGGTATTTGGCTGCGCAACAATGGTGTCTGCAGGTGCTGAGATATAATATCCACCAGATGCTGCTACTTCACCCATAGATACGTAAAGAGGCTTAGCTTTTTTGGCTTCGGCCATTTCTCTCCAGATCACTTCCGAAGCGACCACCGATCCTCCAGGAGAATTCACTCGAAGTACGATAGCCTTGATATTATCATCTTTTCTGGCTTTGCGTATTTCTTTAGCAAACTTCTCAGAGCTGATCACGCCCTCAGCCTCTCCACCGACGATTTCTCCTTCAGCGATGATTACAGCGATTCTATTTTTGGAAGTCAGGTTTTTGGATTTCACAGTTTTATTCAGGTCTGTGACGTTGATTGAGTTGATATCATCGTCTTCGTCTATGCCCAGTTTCTCTTTCAACTTGGAAAGCACCTGATCCATATAAAGTAATTCTGTCGCCAGACCATAAACGACCGCATCCTGAGGCTTGCGAACCAGCATCATGTTATTGATTTTCTTCAGGCTGTCGTAAGGAATTCCTCTGGACTCTGACACTCCGTGCAGAGCAAATTGATTCATGTCATCCAAAAATGATTGGGTTTGAAGTCTGGCTTCGGGGCTGTTTTTCTCTAGGATAAATGGCTCTACTGCAGATTTGAATTCTCCCACTCGAAAGATTTCAGGTTTTACTCCTACTTTTTCAAAAAGTCCTTTAAAAAAAATACCTTCTGAAGATAACCCATTGAAGTCGATGCCTCCCAGTGGATTGAGGTAAATCTCATCAGCTACCGAAGCGACAAAATATCCTCCTTCTGTATAGGCCTCGTCGTATGCGATGATGAATTTCCCTGAAGTTTTGAAATCCTCTAATGCCTGCCGAAGTTCAAGCAAACTTGACTGTCCGGCGAAAACCAATCCGGTATTCAGGTAAATTCCTTTAATGTTATCGTTTGTTTTGGCCTCAGCAATTGCTTTTTTGAGGTTTATCAGGCCAGCGTTGAATTCCTGACCAAATGGATTTCCAAACATGGAAAGATCCAGATCATCTTCAGATGTTCGCTCGACGATAGTTCTGCCATTTAGGTCAAGGTGCAAAATTGTGTTTTCGCTTACAGTCACTTCTTCATCTCCGCTTGCGGCTACTATGCCGATCAAACCAAACATCAGAAGCACACTCAGTATGCTAAAAACAAAAAGACCAACGATCACCGCCAGTACATTTCCTAAGAATTTCATAAGCTAAATTATTTGAAGCTCCAAAATAACCTAATTTGGACCATGTTTACAAAAGCAATAATACGGAGAGAATGTTTGAGAAAGTTGTATTGATTTTAGGAGGGAACAAAGGAGATAGAAGTGAGCTATTGAAGTCTGCTGTGAGGGAAGTTTCAAAGCTTGGGGAGTTGACCCTTATTTCAAAGGTTTATGAAACCGAAGCTTGGGGAGGAGTAGCCGAAGGGCCTTTTTTGAATCAAGTTGTAGAAATCAAGACTGCGTATTCAGCACCAGAACTTCTAGTTTTTGCGCAGCAAATCGAAAAAAAACTCGGAAGAAAACGTGAAGAACACTGGGGGGATAGGACGATGGATATTGATATAATTTATTTTGGCGGTAAGGTCATAGAGACTTCCGCGCTGAAAATCCCTCATCCTTTTTTGGCAGAGCGGAAGTTTGTGCTCGTTCCGTTGGCTGAGATTTTGCCAGAGTTTGTTCATCCTGTTTTGGGGAAAAGCAGTTTGCAAATGTTGGAAGTCTGTGAGGATAGGAGTGAGGTGAAAGAGTTTTTGTAAAAGAAGTGATTAGTACCGTTTGTGACTGGGAAAAGTAAAATGTGTTAAGTTTATTCAGAGGTTTAGATAAATGCTGTCAAAGGATTCTACTTTCAAACTTGACTTATTTATGATTTACAATCCTTTTCTTCCAAACAAAAAAGCTTGGTCCAAATCTTCATGATTTGAACCAAGCTTATAATTTATTGCTCTATTTGCCTCCTGCGGTTAAACTCCTGAAACCTCCGCTTCAGGATGAATCTTTTTGACTAGACCCTGTAGTACCTTTCCTGGTCCGCATTCCACGAATTCTGTGGCGCCGTCAGCTACCATATGTTGAACTGACTGCGTCCATTTCACTGGCGCAGTGAGTTGAGCGATGAGATTGGCTTTGATCTCAGAAATGTCGGTCACCGCCGTTGTGCTCACATTTTGATAAACTGGGCAGCTTGGCGTATGAAAAGTAGTTGCTTCGATAGCTGTCTGCAATTTTTCACGGGCGGGCTCCATCAGGGGTGAGTGAAAAGCTCCACCTACTGGCAAAGGTAAGGCGCGCTTTGCCCCGGCTTCTTTCATTTTTGCACAGGCAATCTCGATTCCTTTAATGGAACCAGAAATTACCAATTGACCTGGACAGTTATAGTTTGCTGGCACGACCACTTCTTCGGTGATGCTGGCACATATCTCTTCTACTTTTTCGTCTGGCAATCCAAGAATTGCTGCCATAGTGGATGGGTTGATCTCACAAGCCTCCTGCATGGCAAGCGCTCTCTGGTAAACCAATTTCAAGCCGTCTTCAAAGGCAAGCGTTCCATTGGCAACCAAAGCAGAAAGTTCTCCCAAAGAGTGACCTGCAACCATGTCAGGAGCAAAATCAGGAGTTGTTTTGGCTAAAATCACCGAATGAAGAAATACAGCAGGTTGTGTGACGTTGGTTTGCTTCAGTTCTTCAGCGGTTCCCTCAAACATGATGTCTGTGATACGGAAGCCCAATATCTCATTAGCACGCTCAAATAATTCCTTTGCTTTTGGATTTTCTTCGTAAAATTCTTTTCCCATTCCTGGGAATTGGGCACCCTGGCCCGGAAAAACAAATGCCTTCATTTAACTGGTATTTTTTGTTCGGGGCAAATATAAGCCTTTTCCTAAATGTGGGGCTCCTCAGAAAATCTACGGATCAAAGAGCGAAGCCTGTTTGGTTTAGGTTTTCTTCGGAAAGAAATTTGGCTTTTTCCGCAGGACTAGCAATTCTGCATGTGTTTTTCTTCCCAAACCAACGGTATCTGTTAGCTCCTATCCAATCGTAAATTGGGTCTCGGAGGAATGTTGGTATTATCATAAAAACATACAAAGTCGGCCAGAGTCCTGAGAGGTTACGGGCGATTTTAAGTGCGGCGGTACTTTTGTAGTAGATTTCTCCAGCTTCTACAAGCACGATAGAATCCAGGTAGTCTTCCCTGACATCAAATTTGGCAAGGATTTGCTTACTGAAACTCTCCTGCAATGCCCCCACTAGGAAGTGATTCTTTTTGTCTCGCTGGATTACAAAATCTATGGAAGTATTACAGAGATTGCACACCCCATCAAAGAATATGATAGATTTTACTTTGGTCATCGAATAAGTTGAATCGTTCCTTTTAGGGTCTGCTCTTTTAGTGCAGGATCAAGAACGTCAAATACAACATTGCCAGAATAATAGTAGGTTCCAGCTGGTAACTCATTCCCGTTTTTATCTCTACCGTCCCATCGGATATAGATGTCGTTTTCAGCGGATTCCAGGCTGTTGTATGAGTAAACTTCCGCTCCCCAACGATTGACAATGAAGATGTCAACTCCCAATACAAACCTTGGGCATTGCGCAAACGGATTATCAAAAGCCATGAAGGTCTCATTCACACCATCTCCATTTGGAGTGAAGGCATTTGGAAGATTGTACCTTGGACAGTTGTCCACGCAGACGATATTACTTGGCTCAGATTCATTCCCAGACCGATCTACAGCTGTGATATAGTAGCAGCCACGGTAGTTTGGAAGATCTGAAATAGTGGTTTCAAGGTCTAGGGAAGAAAGTTCTGCTACCAATTCAAATTGGCCAGATTCACCGTCAGGAGTAAAATAAAGTCTATAGCCGCTGAGTTCATCGTCACATTCGCCTGAGAAGTCTGGATCCCAACTCAAGTCATGTTCATAAGTGGAATTGTTGCATGGAACTTCTGCTACATACTCTGTGCATTCTGGACCTTCGAAGGTCAATACCGGAGGACATGGCAATCGGTTGTCATCTGGTTTTGCACAGGCGATTTGTGATTTGTTTTCAAGAGGATAGACTAGTCCAGCTACATTATAAGAGCCTTTTGTAATGATGTAATAGCAGTATTCTATTTCTTTTTCCAGCGGAACACCGTTGAAGCTACCGTCGTCCAAGTAAGTAAAACCTTCAGTGGTCACATCCACCTCTGCTATTTTTTCAAAAGTCGTATCATCTGCTGCAGCCGCATCTGTTCTGTTTCTATAAACCTCGTGCTTGTATTGGCTGACGGAATTATTCCATGGGACTGTAAACTCCCAGTTTACTTCAATCGCCTCATTGATAATAGTCAAATCAGTCCAAACTGAGGAGGCTTTTGAGGATGTGTCAATTTTTGTATTTCTGTCAAGAAGAACTACTTCGTAATTGTAAACTAGATTCTGGGTGTTTAAACCTGTATCAGTGAAGAGTGTATCAGAAGTGATTCCCAAGGATACTTGTCCAGAGTTGCCGGTGAAACCTGTGCTGCGCAAAAGTTCATAGCTGTAAGGTCCAGGGAATTGCACTTTGTCAATGTCGTATGGAGGAGTCCATTTTACAAAAATTTCCCCATTACTAGGATCAGTTTCCTCTACGCTTACATTAGTGATAATCGGCACATCCACATCAATTGTCACACAGATTTCCTCTGACACTATACTTTCACCAAGTCTAGGTTCAGGATAAGCAGCGACTAATCTGTAGCAGTAGGTGTTGCCAGGAGCCAAACCTTCCCCGCCATTTGTATCGAGGAAATCCAGCGTTTGCATATCGGTGGTTCCTATCAATTCATAGCCTGCACGGATTCCTGTTTCACAGCTGTCTGGAAGGTAAGGATCTGAGTTTATCCTTCTCCAGATCTGCATTTCGCTGGCTGAGTTGGCGCAGACGTAAGGATCCCAGTTCAGTTCCACTTCTCTGCCTTGCATTTGTTCGATTTCGTCAAAGACTGGCGGTGGCCCAACTACTTTGATGCGCCAGGTTTTAATGTCCACCAGTGCAGGGCCGGAACTTGGATCATCTGTGATTCTCACTCGGACCTCATACTCCCTCGCTCTCACGTGATTGCAGACAGTTTGCCAATCGAAATTCACAATTCCTGGAGTTGGCTGGTAATCACCTTCAGGAGAGTAAGAAGCTGGTGAGGTAGTTATTTCAATTGGTTCGCCAAAAACCTCAATCTTTATTGGATCGCCATCCGGATCTTCGCCTTGGATTATTTCTTCTATTAAGGTACCTGCTTCTACACAAAGGTCTGGAGGCAAAATTAACTCAGGCCTCCTATTGTTTGAGTTTTCTATAATGATCTGCATGTCTCTGACCACATATCCAATCAATTCCCATTCACCATCGAGTTTTCGGTATTCTTTGATTCGAAAGGCCACGTTGAATTGGCCAGCAGTGCCAGGCGCATCCCAAATTAAATCTCCGGTCAGCTCATCTATTGTCAGGAATGCTGGTGTAGTACCATCTTCTTGGCTAAAGCTGAATTCTGGAGAAGCAGGACTTCTGTAATTATTTACCGGTCTTTCAAACTGCTGCTTAGGTATGTCCATTTCATAAGCTAAGCTGTCTCCATCTGGATCATAAGCACCAGGATTGTGAATGTATCGAACGTTGACAGCTCCATTGTCAACAGGAGGGATTGTCAGGACTGGCGAGTTGTTTACTCCGATAAATGGGTCGATAGTGATCTGAGTTTCTACATAAAACGGAGTGTCAACCGAATTGTCCATGTTCAGAGTTCGGTCGTTTCGATTAAATTCCTGAAATCTGATGGTATAAGTTCCAGGGCCTTGAAAAACATGTGATATTACAAAAGTGTTCTTTTCGATTAGATTTCCTAGATCTTCTACCATCTCAAAATCATTCTCGGTGTTCAATTCAGTGAACCTTCCATCGCCAAAGTCGATTTCTCCAGGGCCAAAAATCACATTTGATCGCGTATCTGTGTAGCCCACTACGATGATTCTATATTCCAAGGATGAAGGCGATACCCGCTCAGCAGTGATTTCACCTGCTCTAATGTGGGTCGCCCAGGCGTCAGAAATCCCTGCAATCAGGAAGAATAAAAAAAGTCCAAGGGTGAGATTCAGCTTCATATTGGTCAAGTTCATTAGTAACTAGGATAGAATGTACGAATTTATCTTCTTCTAAGGTTTTAGCTTACATTTTCTTCCTATACGAAATAAATGGAAGTAAGTAGAAAAACCCCGCAAAATCAAACATAAAATCTCTTCATATGGTTATAGCCACAAAGAATTCAAAAGTCACACATCTTTATTTAGAACTGATTAAAATAAGAGAAGTGTTTTTGAATGGATTGTTTGCTAGTAGTTCCAAATGTAAATTTGGCACAATTAATCAAAGATTTCGTTTTAATCTAATCGCAAAAATTGTATGAGCTGGGTTACAAAAACCTTGAGTAGCACAATAGGCAGGAAACTGATCATGGCATTGACCGGACTTTTCCTGATCCTGTTTTTGACAGGTCACGTTTCGGGTAATTTACTGTTGTTTAAGGATGACGGAGGTGAGGCATTTAATATTTATGCCAAGTTCATGACTACAAATCCCGCAGTAAAGTTGCTTTCTTATCTGACCTATATTTCCATTATCGGCCACGTGGTATTTTCCATTTGGCTTTCTAGAAGAAATAAAGCAGCAAGGCCAGTTGGTTATGGCGTTTCTACTCCTCCCTCTACCACACTTTCTTCCCGCAACATGGGGATCTTAGGTACGATTATTTTGATTTTCATCGTAGTGCATATGCAGAGCTTCTGGGCTCAAATGCACTGGGGAGATCTTCCTGTGGTAACTTATGAAGGAGAACAATACAAAGACTTATTTAGCATAGTTTCCTTTGCCTTTCAAAATGAACTGATGGTAATTGGATATGTAGTGGCGATGGCTTTCCTTGCCTTCCACCTTTCTCATGGCTTCGCTAGTGCATTCCAGACCTTGGGTTTGAACCATGCTAAATATTCTCCAGCCATCGCGGTGATCGGAAAAATCTATTGCATTCTGGTGCCAATTCTTTTTGCCAGCATGCCAGTTTATATCTATTTCACACAGAGCTAATCAATAGTCCCCTATGATACTAGATTCAAAAGCCCCAATCGGACCTTTAGCCGAAAAGTGGACTAAACATAAGTTTAACAGTAAGCTGGTGAACCCAGCAAATAAGAGAAAATACGAAGTTATCGTTGTAGGTACCGGTCTTGCCGGAGCCTCAGCGGCTGCTTCTTTGGCCGAACTTGGCTATAAAGTGAAGGCTTTTTGCTTTCAGGATAGCCCTAGGCGTGCGCACTCTATCGCTGCACAAGGCGGGATCAACGCTGCCAAAAACTATCAAAATGACGGTGACTCGGTTTTCAGATTGTTTTACGATACTATCAAAGGTGGTGATTACCGTTCCCGTGAAGCCAATGTCTATCGTCTTGCAGAAGTGTCTGTAAATATCATTGACCAGTGTGTGGCGCAGGGCGTTCCTTTTGCCAGAGAATATGGTGGCTTGCTTGCCAACCGTTCTTTCGGTGGAGCTCAAGTGTCCAGAACTTTCTACGCTAGGGGCCAAACAGGACAGCAGTTGTTGCTTGGAGCATATTCTGCATTGAGTCGTCAGGTGGCCAATGGTAAAGTGAAACTTTATCCACGTACCGAAATGATGGATGTCGTAACTATCGACGGACATGCAAGAGGTATTGTGACCAGAAACTTGATTACCGGCGCTATCGAAACTCACGCTGCTCACGCAGTTCTATTGTGTACCGGTGGTTACGGAAACGTATTTTTCCTTTCTACCAATGCGATGGGATCGAATGTGACTGCTGCTTGGAGAGCGCATAAGAAAGGTGCTTACTTCGCCAATCCTTGTTACACGCAGATTCACCCAACTTGTATTCCAGTGTCAGGAGATCATCAGTCCAAGTTGACTTTGATGTCTGAGTCTTTGAGAAATGATGGTCGGGTTTGGGTGCCAAAGACCAAAGAAACGGCAGAGAAACTTCGTAAAGGAGAAATCAAGCCAAAGGATATCAAGGAGGAAGACAGAGATTACTACTTGGAAAGAAAATATCCTTCCTTCGGTAACTTGGTTCCTCGTGATGTGGCTTCCAGAAATGCGAAGGAAGTCTGTGACGAAGGTCGAGGTGTAAATGAAACTGGTGAAGCAGTGTTCTTGGATTTCCGTGATGCGATCAATCGTGACAGTGAGGATGCGATCCGAGCGAGATACGGCAACTTATTTGACATGTATCAGCAGATTACGGGTGAAAATCCTTACCAGACTCCAATGAAAATATATCCAGCAGTTCACTATACTATGGGTGGACTTTGGGTTGATTATAACTTATCTACTACCGTTCCCGGGCTTTATTCACTTGGAGAAGCCAACTTCTCAGATCACGGAGCAAACAGATTGGGAGCTTCTGCTTTGATGCAAGGTTTGGCTGATGGTTACTTTGTGATACCTTATACTATCGGTGATTATTTGGCACAAATCGGCCCAGCGCCAGTAGATGCTAATCATCCTGAATTTGCGAAAGCAGAAAAGGGTGTAAAAGATGCGATCCAAAAGCTATTGACTATTAACGGTAGCAAAACCGTCGATCACTTCCATAAGGCGCTAGGACGTATCATGTGGGAATACTGTGGTATGGCCAGAAATGCTGAAGGATTGACCAAAGCAAAAGGAATGATTCAAGAGCTGAGAAAAGATTTCTGGGCAAACGTGAAAGTGCTTGGTGCAAATGAGGAACTCAACCAGACTTTGGAAAAAGCAAGTCGAGTAGCTGATTTCTTGGAGTTAGGCGAACTAATGATAGATGATGCACTCAATAGAAATGAGTCTTGCGGTGGACACTTCAGAACAGAATCCCAGACTCCAGAAGGGGAAGCATTAAGAGACGATGAGAACTTTGCTTACGCAGCAGCTTGGGAGTTTATGGCTGAAAATGCCCCAGAAACACTTCACAAAGAGCCGTTGGTGTTTGAAAACGTGAAGTTGACTCAGAGATCCTACAAATAAATTCAAGACTTTAATTCATAGAATAATATGAAATCGAGCATTGCACAAACGACATACTGTGAGACAATTATCGGTCAAGCGAGATTCTATATGACCTTTAAAAGACAAATAATAATCATATGAAACTGACATTAAAAATATGGAGACAGAAAAACGCCAGCGATAAAGGCGGTTTTGTCACCTATCCAATAGATGGTATTTCCACTGACATGTCATTCCTCGAAATGATGGATGTCTTGAATGAGGAACTAGCTGTCAAAGGAGACGATCCGGTGCACTTTGATCACGATTGCCGTGAAGGTATCTGTGGTATGTGCTCACTCTATATCAATGGCCATCCCCATGGGCCTAAGCAGACTACTACCTGTCAACTACACATGCGTTCTTTCTCGGATGGAGATACCATCACGATCGAACCTTGGAGAGCTGCAGCTTTCCCAGTAGTAAAGGATTTGGTGGTAGATCGTGGAGCATTTGACAGAATCATCCAAGCTGGTGGCTACGTGTCTGTGAATACAGGCGGTGTACCGGATGCAAATGAGATTCCTATTCCAAAGAGAATTGCAGATGAGGCTTTCGATTCTGCGACTTGTATAGGTTGTGGTGCTTGTGTGGCGGCGTGTAAGAATGCTTCTGCTATGCTATTCACCTCTGCAAAAATCTCTCAGTTGGCAATGCTTCCACAAGGTCAAGTCGAGCGTATGTCCAGAGCAGAGAAGATGGTTGCGCAGATGGATGCCGAAGGTTTCGGAGCTTGTACCAATACAGGTGCCTGTGAAGCAGAATGTCCTAAAGGTATCAGCTTAACGAATATCGCTAGAATGAACAGAGAGTATTTCTCAGCTTCTGTGAAAAGCGAGAATGTATAATTGAATTTGAGAATTCACATAGAATTGAAGAAGCCGGCGCGAGTCGGCTTTTTTTGGTTTTGGGAATGGGCGAGTTGCGGATATCCAGCCTATAGAGAAATACCCGCAACTGGTAAGATAAGGAGATTCAATCGTCGAACTAGAAGTGATTCTTGTCAGTAATGATGAAAAGTTAGTTGTTACGAGGCCAGGTATGCGTTTTAGTAAGGGTTTTCTCTTAATTTGAGGCATCGATAGCAAGTCAGTTCTAAATGATTAGAATTCTCTGGATATATGAAAAATAACCGCAATTGCGGATATAATACGTTATCTGTCAGCAGGAATCCCATGAGCAAAACTTTCCTTTTAATTGCTATTATTACTCTGACAGCTGCATGTAAGTCAACGCAAATTCTTGAAGGAACCTACCATAATAACTGCCCTATAATTGGGTTTTTTGGAACAACCATAAAGTTCAAGCCAGACTCAACATTTGAATATAGTTATGCTGGTGATTTAATGAGCGACCGAGCCATCGGAACATATTCTGTTAACGGTAGAACTATTGAACTCAGTTTTATAGAAGAACCTCAAGAAGAAATGATTGGATCTTATACTTTGACTGATTCTCTGGGGAACGTTGATACAGTCTACTATGACATGAATATCAACTATGCCGAATCTTCTAGACCAACCTACTTTAAGATTTCAGGAAACAAACTTTATCGGATGAACGAAGAGGGAAAAACATTTAAGCGTGAACAATGCTATAGCAGAACAAAGAGATTTTTGTTTTGGGGTGACAGCTACCTAACTCGAAGAAAATATTATCTAAAGAAAGCAGAAGCCGACAGATAACATTCGGTATGAAATCATGGCGGTTCAGCGGAACACGATACTTTTCTGCTTTCTGGAAGCCTCGCCAAATCTGCGATATCGCCGATGTGTCGAACAAATATTGGTTGGCCAAATCACAGATTTGGCTATTTTGTACTCGAAACTTTAACGATATCAAACCGCCACGATTCATACTGTGGCGTTAGCGGTAATTTCTCCAAAACTTCTTTGCCTCTTAAAAATCATCTTTACCATGAACCCTTCTAATCTATTACAACAAGTAGCTTTCATCAAAGAAATAGATAAGCTGAAATACATTCAGCGCAAAACCCGCTTATTCAAAAGCGATAGGCAGGAAAATGATGCGGAGCATAGTTGGCATTTGGCGATGATGACGATTGTATTAGCAGAGCATTCCGATAAGCCTATCGATGTGCTTAAGGTGGTGAAAATGGTCTTGATCCATGACATCGTTGAAATCGATGCCGGTGATACTTTTATCTATGATTCCACAAAGAACCATACCAATACAGAAGAAGAACTTCTTGCCGCTAAGCGGATTTTTGGGCTTTTACCGAAGGAGCAAGCGGAGGAATTTATAGCGGTTTGGGAAGAGTTTGAAGCGGGTGAGACTGATGAAGCAAAATTTGCAAAAGCAATGGATCGCTTTGAACCTTTGCTACAAAACACCTCAAATAATGGTGGGACTTGGGCAGAATATGATGTTCCATATCAACAAGTTTACGACAAGAAAAAGGCAATTAGAGAAGGTTCTACAGCTATTTGGAATTATGCAGAGAACTTGATTAACGAAAGCCTAGAAAAGGGAATTCTGAAAAAATGAGGGGATTAAACAAAGCTTGTTACAACGCTTTTGTGAATGGTGATGTTTATAATAAATGAAAAAGCCGACGAGAGTTGGCTTTTTTAGGTTTTGGAGGGATTTTCATTTGCCATTTTCAAAATGTCAACAGCTCTCATTCTTGTTTTTAGAACTATTCCAATCAAAAATTGCACTGATGGATCAATATTACCCTTAATACCAATTAAAATTTTGAATATGAGGCTTATTGCTTAACTTTGAAAAATTATATTTCAAAAAGCTTTTGTTACAAATAGAAAATAGATATGAGTTATTTAGATCTGGGGATCTTTGTGGCCTACATGCTGGCGATGCTGGGTGTGGGATATTTTTACATGAAACAGAACTCAGGTCAGGAGGATTATTATGTGGGAGGTCGCAGTATTGGGCCTTGGCACATAGGACTTTCAGTAGTAGCCACTGACGTAGGAGGAGGTTTCTCTATAGGTCTTGGTGGACTAGGATTTGTGATGGGAATGTCCGGTTCTTGGATGCTTTTCACAGGACTTTTGGGAGCTTGGCTCGCAGCTGTAGTGTTAATTCCCAGGGTCAAGTCTGATTCCGCATTTTCTAAGTTTTTTACCTTTCCGCAGATCATCGGACATCTTTATAATTCCACCACTGCCAAAGTAGCTGCAGTCATCTGTTTTCTAGGATACCTAGGTTTTACCTCTTCACAGCTTCTAGCTGGTGCAAAGCTCGCTTCTGGGACTTTCGAAGAGCTAGACCTTTCTTATGCGCTTTTGATCATGGGGGCGGTGGCAGTGATTTATACCGTGATGGGCGGATTAAAGGCGGTAATCTATACCGATACCATACAGTGGATTGTCTTGATGGCAGGTTTGATGTTTATCGGAATTCCGATTTCCTATAATTATGTGGGAGGATGGGAAGGCATACAAAGCACGTTGCCTCAGGAATTTTTCTCTTTTACTAACCTTACTTGGCAGGATCTCGCCAACTGGGGGATTACGATTATCCCAATCTGGTTTGTGGGTATGACATTATATCAGCGGATTTTCGCAGCTCGGGATGTTAAGTCTGCCAAGAAAGCTTGGTTTATCGCTGGGCTATTTGAATGGCCAATCATGGCACTTTTAGGCGTTTCTTTGGGTTTACTATCCAGAGTGGCAGTGGAGCAGGGTGCATTGGAAGGTTTCACGACCGCGATGGATCCAGAGATGGGGCTTCCGGTTTTGCTTAGTCAGATCTTGCCAGCAGGTATTTTAGGCTTGATGATGTCAGCATATTTCTCAGCAGTATTATCTACAGCAGATTCCTGCTTGATGGCAGCTTCGGGAAATTTGACTACCGATATTTTGGGTAAATTCTTTATCGGGAAATCTCTTAAAGAAGAGATGCGCATTTCACAGCTATTGACTTTGTTGATAGGAATCGTGGCGATAATAATTGCTTGGCAAATGACAGAAGTACTCAGTTTGATGCTATATTCCTATGCCTTTATGGTTTCTGGGCTGTTGGTTCCAGTAGTTGCGGGGTTGTTTTTCAAGCAATCAAGTGCTACAGCAGCCACTGCATCTATGATTACTGGAGGTTCGCTGACAGCTGGATTAATTATCGCCGAAGTCGCGCTTCCTTTTGGCTTAGATGCCAATTTATTCGGGCTCACGCTCTCCTTGCTGACGTTTTTGTCAGTGATTTATTTCGAAAAAAATAACAGTTCAAAGTTAAAATCTATATGATCAAACTAGAAACTCTATCCACTATTGACTCTGCGACGTATTTGCAAAAAAATGAAATCGCAGACTTTCTCTTTGTTCACCTTGGCCAATATGGTGATCCGAAAGAGGATATTATGAAGTGCCTTGATTATGCCTTGGATCAAAGTCTCCACGCCGGAGGTTTTGTGGTGATGGCCAGGGAAAATGGCAAATTGCTTGGCGTTTTGGTGATGAATAAAACTGGAATGTCAGGATATATCCCTGAAAATATCCTCGTTTACATCGCTGTAGATGCTGAACAAAGAGGAAAAGGAATTGGGGGAAAAATTATGGATATGGCTATCAAAATGGCTAATGGTTCTATTGCCTTGCACGTGGAGCCGGACAATCCTGCCAAGAAGCTATACGAAAGAATAGGCTTTACCAACAAATACCTTGAAATGAGGTTGACTAAGTGACATGGCTTACCTGACTTTAAATAGACCTAAGCTCAAAGAAAACTTTGAGTTTCTTAAAAAGACCTTTGCAGAAAGCGATATCTCCTGGGGAGTAGTTTCCAAATTGCTTTGTGGCAACAAACTTTTTCTTCAGGAACTAATTGATCTTGGCGTAAAGGAAGTCCATGACAGTAGGATAGGTAACCTTGAAATTGCCAAAAGTCTCGACCCCAACCTACAAACTGTTTATATCAAGCCTGTATCCAAAAGATATGTGCGTAAAATGGTGCAGTTTGCTGACGTCAGCTTGAATAGCGAGCTGGAAACTATTCGTTGGATAAGTCAGGAAGCGGTAAAGCAGGGAAAGAAGCACAAGATTATTATTATGGTGGAGACAGGGGATCTTCGCGAAGGAGTAATGGGTGAGCGATTAGTGGAATTTTATTCCCAAATCTTCCATCTTCCAAACATAGAAATCATTGGCTTGGGTACCAACCTGAATTGCCTGAATGGTGTGATGCCATCGACAGATAAGCTTATTCAGTTATCGCTTTACAAGCAGATTATCGAACTCAAATTCAATAAGGAAATCCCTTGGGTTTCTGCCGGAACTTCAGTAACAATTCCGTTGATGTTAACCCACCAACTTCCCAAAGGAATCAATCATTTCAGGGTAGGTGAGACCCTTTATTTTGGGCTTGATTTGTTTGAGGAAAAGGTAATCGAAGGGATGAACGGAGATGTTTTTGAGCTGCATGCGGAGATTATCGAAATGCAGGAAAAGCCTCTTTTACCCGTTGGAAATCTGGCTGCTAACCCTCAGGGAGAAACTGCTGAGATCGATGAAACGCTGTATGGACAAAGTTCTTTCAGAGCCATTATTGATATAGGTTTGCTTGACGTAGATCCTAAATACCTTATACCAGCCGATGGAGATTATGAGATTTTAGGCGGTAGTTCGGACATGTTGATTATCAATTTGGGGCAGAATCCAAATGGCTATAAAGTCGGAGACACCCTCAACTTTGACATGAAATATATGGGTGCACTTAGCTTGCTTAATTCGGATTACATCGATAAGAAAGTAATCGAGAAATTAGATTAGAGAATTGTTTTTGGCATGGTCGTGGGAATACAGTGGGGAAAACCAACTAGTATTTGACTATGAAAAAAGTATTCTTAATTATCGCCCTTGGACTTGGAATGGTCCAGCTTTCCCAAGCCCAGTCTTCTGAAAAACCAGGCGGGTTCGGTGTTCGAGGCGGAGCCAACTTATTCAATTTTGGGGGAGATGATGTCTCTGAAAATTCTTACACCAATCGGGTAGGCTTCCATGTCGGTGGATACACCATGTTATTTATGACGGATAGATTGGCTTTGGAGCCAGGAGTTTATTACTCTGTGAAAGGAACTCAGAATGACGACTTTGTGGATAGCCGAGCGATCTTAGGATATGTTGACATTCCTGTACTATTTCGACTTTATCCATCCGATGGATTTAATGTTTTTGCAGGACCGCAGATCTCATTCTTGGCAAGTTCTAAGTTTGAAGGTGATTTCTTTGGAAATACAGTTTCCTACGATTCTGAGGCGATCAAGGAGACAGATATTGGATTGGTATTAGGTTTGGGCTACAATCTACCTAAGGGATTCAACGTGCAGGCATCCTATGACTATGGCTTTACACCTATCTTTAAAGATAGTGATGCTGATGTGTATAACAGGGGATTTAAGCTTTCTGCTGGATATACTTTCTAAGGAATAATGTGATAATATGAATATACGGAATGATGCCAATAACCAATATTTCTCTGCTCAAGCGGCCAGAAGACCGATGACCGAAGACCGAAGTACCCTCAATTCTTAAGTTTAACATATCCTATGCTGCTTTTGCTTCCTTACTGGCAGAAAAGAGGATATACATATTTAATAAGGTAAAATGCCTCCGACTTTAAACCGGAGGCATTTTTTTTGATCCACTGAGTTCACCGCACAATTGGAGCGCGGTTCTTTTGTCCCAGAGGGACATCTGGTTGGTAGTCTTGGAGTATTGGATTTATGTTTTACGTTCCATAGGAACGTTTGATTAAAATTACCATTCGTTCCTAAGGAACGATAATACACAGACATATTTTATTGCTACCAACGAATCGTTCCGATGGAACGAAAATAGCCGCCTGAGTTTTGAGGGTAATCCCTACTTCATCCCATTAATCCAATCCTTGATTAGCTGGACGCCTTCCTTGTGGACGGTCGTTCTTCCCAGCTCCGGCATTGCGATTCCTACTTCCGTGGAGTTCATCCTATGTGGAATGATGGATTCATCTGCTTTTCCAGGCACGATATCAAAATCAAATGTCCCCGCACCATTGCCCGCCGCAACGGGGATTTTGTTCACGCCAAGTTTTCTTGGATCAGTTTGATCGTAGGTAAGGAAAAGCCCAGAAGTGCTTGCCGGACCTTCTGCGCTATGGCAATGCGAGCAATTGATGTCTAGGTAAGCCATGGCTCTGTCATCCAGAGGAAGGTTTTCATCCTCATAGTTAATCATCGCTGGGTGGGCTTTTTCTCCCTCAAAACCTTCCAGTTTTCCTAACTCTGTCCAGTACGCCAATTGGTTAGCTTTTCCTGAATTAAATTCCAGCTCATTATTCAGGTGCTGAACTTTTACTCCAATTGGAGCCAATACCTCAGACTTGTTGTGGCAGGTTTTACACTGATTTTTGTTTGGAACGAGGTAGTTGATTACCTGGTCTTTCCCATCATAATCTGTGAAAGATACCTCGATTTCTCCGCCTACTACTTTTAGGATCGCTTCAGTTTGGCTTTCATTCCAAATGTAAGGATAGGCTACCCAGCCTTTTTCCTCATTGATCAATAGTCTTGTCTCTATGATTCTTCTGGCACCTTCGGGCTTTCTGAAGTCTTCCGGATAATAGAAGTTCTTGATGAGAACAGTGCCTTGAGGGAAATCAAGTTCATTCGAAGTAAGAGAAGCTTTTTCCCCTTCTGGAAAGAAAATAAAGCGAATTTTCAAGGCATAATCTGTGAAAAGCGAAGAGGCAGGTTTGTAAGGAATCACTTCTTCCACTGGGCTCAATTCATTCAATTCACCAGAAAAGAAACCATAGGTGGAAAGCCTTCCGTATGGGAAAACGCCATCTGCCGATTCTTCTTTTAAAGTAGGTTCTTGTACAGCTGCTGTTTCGGGTTCGGTTTTACAGGCAACGATTAAAACTGTAATTACTAAAACAAGATTGAGCCCCCAGAAAATTTTACTAGTTCTCATTACATTTCAGCTATAGCGCTGACATTGGTTTCTACAGGGACTGAGCAGTTTTGGAAAGGAGTAGCATCTGCAAACGCTTCAATGTTATCTTCTCCTTTGGATAGATCGAATCTGGTAAAGAATAGATCTGCTATATTTTTCTCCGAAAGGCACAGGTTCATCGGGTTAGAAGTGATGTCTTTGCTGATAGATTCATCCCAAATGCCATCGTAAATAATGTCCTGGGTTTTGGCTTTGCCATGCGCATTATAAATGCTGATCAATTGTCCCAACTCGCGGCTTAGATCTGGAAAGCCCTTAGTACGATCATACTCATTGTCATGAATGTAAATGTCGCTGGTGAAAGGTGACCAGTTTGGGGCTTCACTTGGAAAGCCTGTGATCTGATAGCTGGCAATCGCAATTCCTGTAGTCTTGTTGCGAAGGATGCGGTTATTGTAGATTTCTA
Organism: Algoriphagus locisalis; assembly: GCF_900116615.1. Classification (GTDB taxonomy): domain Bacteria; phylum Bacteroidota; class Bacteroidia; order Cytophagales; family Cyclobacteriaceae; genus Algoriphagus; species Algoriphagus locisalis. The sequence goes on along the minus strand of NZ_FPBF01000004.1, from coordinate 313,630 downwards.
CTTCTTTTGCTGCCAAAAGAATCACACCGGATCCTGGAGGGATCATAGTAACGGTATTGCCATTTGGTCCTTCTCCGATAGCTGTAGCAAAGTTCTCGTGGTTGTTTTCGATGATGTCGTTATCGTAGATTTTGGTTTTTGCACCGTCAGCTTTTGGCAAGCCTGGTAAGTTGAAAACCAAAATCCCACCTGCATTGTCACGGGCTACATTGCCGAATACTTCCGCATTGTCACAATTTTCGATTTCTATACCAGCTACATTTCCGAAGGCAAGTGAGTTTTTGACAATAATGTTTTCGGACTGGCCTACATAAATACCTGCGTCACGAGAGTGAGAGGCAATTACTTCGTCTATCATCACATTTTTACACTGCACAGGATAAATGGCGTAAGTGCCATTTTTTGATTTGTCGCCATTCGTCCAGGTGACGTTGATTCTGCGAAAAGTAATGCCATCGGTATGCTGTACTTTCACTCCATCTCCTGGGGCATCTTCTACAGTTAGATCTTGGATAGTCAGGTTATTTCCTACTAGTTTGATGCCTTCTCCACCGGTTTTGAGGTTTTTAAATGAAAGGACAGTTTCCTTCATTCCAGCACCCTTGATGGTGATGTTTGACTTATTGTCAAGAATCAATTGGGTGTTTAATTCATAAAATCCGCCTGGAATCTCAATCGTCGCTCCATCTTCAGCCATGATAAAGTCTTCGATGACTTTTTCTGTCTGCTCTTGAGACATTCTTGGAAGCGCAGAACTGTCAAATGTCTGTTCATTGGAAGAGCTGCTGCAGCTGAAAGCAATTATTGAAATTAAAAATAAACTGAAATGCTTGAGTTGAGTCATGGGGCGTGAATTGATTTTAATAATTCCTTCAAAGCTAAGGACATAGGAAAGCTTATGCCTTGACTTTTGTCAAAAAATAGAATTATACATGGTAAAGCATCAAAAAGACAAGCAAATGTTTGCAGCTCAATGCAAATTGGCTTCACTCATTCGCTTGTCAAATCGCTTCATCAGACTCCCAATTGGTTCTCACTAAAGGGAGGAATCAGTCTTTCTAAAACTCCTCGTCAATCAATTCCTTGTTGCAGACTGCTCCCGCCATAGTTCCTGAAGAAACCGCAAATGCTACAGATCGGAACATGTTGGTATTATCGCCACAGGCAAAAACTCCCGCTACAGTAGTTTTTTGAAGCTGATCTACTTCCAGATATCCATTGCTTTTCAGCTCACATCCGAGTGAGGCAATGATGGAAGAGTTCTGTTCAAAATCAGGTTTGGCGTATAGGGCATTTAGGGAAACTGAGCTTCCATCTATTAAGTTAATACTTTGAATCCGGCCTTCCTGATGCTGAATTTTCTCAATTTCAGTTTCAATGATTTTGACATTTTTCGACTTGAGCAATGCTGTTTGTTCTTTGGTCAACGTAGATTCTCCATTGGTAAACAAAGTCAAATCTTTGGTCCAGTTAGTGATCATTTTTCCAAATTCAAAAGCAAATTCCCCATTTGCCAAAATACCCGTGCGTTGGTTTCTGACTTCATAGCCATGGCAGTAAGGACAGTGGATGACAGAAATTCCCCAGCATTCTGCTAAACCTGGGATTGCCGGAAGAATATCTTTCACTCCAGTGGCGAAAATCAGCTTTTTGGAGTGGAATACTTCTCCTTTTTCAGTTCGGATCTCAAAACCTGAATTGATCTTTTTTCCTTCGATGGCAAAACCATCAAGAAAAGTCACTGTATCGTATTTCGCCACCTGCTCTCTGCCAATCCTTGAGATTTCTGCAGGTGTACTTCCATCCTGAGTCAAAAAATTGTGGGAGTGTGGTGTTTGCCTGTTGCAGGGTTTGCCAGCGTCAATGACCAGAACTTTTCGTAAAGATCTGCCCAAGGCCATTGCCGCTGCAAGTCCTGCATAGCTTCCGCCGATGATGATTACTTCGAATTGATTGCTTTCCATTTTTAAAGAGTTTTGTGATAGTTAAGCAACCATACTAAATGCAATTAAGTTGCATTTAAAACTGAGTTTTATGGATTAGTGGACCAAAGTCCCACTTCTTTCACTAAAGCCCTTTTTGGCAGTTTCAAGTGAGCTACCAGCAATTCCGCAAAATCCTCTGGTTGCAATACTTTGTCAGGATTTCCATCTGTCAGATTGTTGTCTTTAGCTAAGTCAGTTGCCACTGTGCTAGGACTCATGCTAAATACGCGGATATCTGACTTTCTTACTTCCATCATCAGTGATTCTGTCAGCCCATTCAGTCCAAATTTGGAAGCGCTGTAGGCACTGGTCATCGGATTTCCTTTCTGTCCGGCAGTAGAAGAAACATTTACAATATCTCCTGATTTTCTTTCCAGCATTCCTGGAAGTACTTCATGGATTACATAGTAAACGCCAAAAAGATTGACCTTCACGATATGCTCCCATTCGCTAACTTCCAGATCGAGGAATTTACCAAATTTGCCTGTTCCGGCATTATTCACCAAAATATCAGGTACGCCGACTTCGGAGATCAATGAAGCGATTGCAGTTCTGATACTCGTAAAATCCGACTGATCCGCTACAGCTATTGCGACTTTCAGCGAGGAGTCGATGGCAGCGACTTCATCCTTAACCTTTAAAAGATCAGATTCTGTTCTGGATAAAATGGCCAAGTGAACTCCTTCTGCGGCAAGAGCCAGGGAAATAGCTTTACCTAATCCTTTTCCTGCGCCAGTGATCAGCGCGCTTTTTCCTTTAAGTGATTGCATAGTTTTCTTTTTCTTGAATAGTGACAAAACAGCTAGCAAGGAATAGAGTTCTATTTAGGATAGTTTTTATCTAGAAAAATCCAGTTCTTATTAAGAAAGGAGGGGGAGAAAGGTAGTAAAACTAAAAGATGTTAATTATTATACAGTTGATATACTGATATGGATTCATCTTCTGTCATACCTTCGGAGTTTGATTGGTTTATTTTCTTAGTGATTCCTGCACCTCCTAAGTAGAGGTGAGACAGATCAGAAAGGAAATGAGGATGAGCCTCCTTTAATTCTTCTGGAAGTGTGATAGAAAATGAACTTGCTGGCCCATTTATGCTCCAAATGAAAGAGCGAGAAGTAGGCAGCCCATTTGTAACACTCTTAGATGACTGGAAACCCACACTGTAATGCCAAGCGTCTTCAACTGTGGTTTCAAATTGAAAATCAGAGATCGTATTTTTAGCAATCTTTACATCATCTATATCCAGGAAAGTAATCTTATCTGGTGGACTTCCAATTTTCGAATAGTAATAGAATAGATTTTGATTTGCTGCTTTATAGGCGGTGATACTAGTCGCATAAGTCTTTAAGTCACCAATATATTCCAGTTTATAATGGTCTTCCTGAGCATTATAAAAACCCCTATCTCCGAGAATATAATTTGGGAAGTTTCGCCCATCTCTCTTATCCAAACTTAGGATTCTGTAGCCAAAAAATAAAAAATCTTCTTTTGGAACTTCCAGAATGATGTCAAACGCCTTCATTTGTTTATAATCCAGATTGTAAGTTTTATCTTTTTGAGGATTATCGATATAGGAATACCGTCTTTCAGAATCTCGGCTTGCTATAGCCATGTAATGCTTTACTCCTGAAAACAATTTTGCATTCTCATCATAGAGATTCGTGTAAACAGAAAAATCAGACATCCAGCCCTCAGCTGTTACATACGCTCCGACTTGCTCATCATCAGTGACTTTTACTTTGAAAGTGCCAGTCTGAACTGGCGCTTTTGATGAGTCCTTTTTTAAAACCATTCCGAAAGTCAAATCTTGATTAGAAAATGTGCTCATATGTTCCTGATGACCATATTCACCTTTTGTGATCGTGTAGATACTTATGAAATACTTTCTGTCTTTGTCCACCAAGAATTCGACGGTTTCACCATTTTGAATTGCACTGTAAGCTATAGCCTTACCAATTGAATCATGTTGGATGATATACATTTTTTGATTTTCATCTATATAGTCCACGGATTGAACTTTGAATTTGTCAGATGATGGAGAATCTGGATTCTCATCCTCAACACAGGATAGGAATGATAAAACGCAAATGACTACTGGCAGGATTCTTTTCATTCGGCAAAAATATGTGTTGGTATGGTAAAAAGGTTTGTTGTTCTAATAATAATTTAGTGAACAAGGTGTTTTCATTTTTGGATTCCCATTCGATCTGTTAATAATATCTTAACCTATCATTTTCACCTTTTAGTCCCAAGCCAATTATTTTTGGTACATACCCTACATAGGATTATGTCCACTTTTCAGAGTACAGCGCATTTCGAACAGGTTTTCAAGGACAATTGGGAATTGATGTACCAAAGTGCCTACAGTAAAATTGGGGATCAATCCATCGTGGAGGATATGCTTCAGGAAATTTTTATAGATATCTGGCAGAGACGCGCTTCGCTGGAAATCAAGTCCGGGATCAAAGGCTATCTGCTTACAGCGGTAAAGTATCAGGTAATGAGGCATTTCGATGAACTGGCGAAAAGCAGGGCAACTAGAAGCGATACTTTGCCTGAATCCTTTTATGAAGAGGATATTTTTGGCTTTGATGAGCTTTACAAGGAAATAGAGATTGCTGTTGAGATGCTTCCTGCGAGATCTCAGCTTATTTTTCGGATGAGTCGGTTGGAAGGATATTCGGTGGATGAGATAGCCGATAAACTCAAGATTTCCCCCCAAACTGTTCATAATCAACTCTCCAAATCACTCAAAATTTTGCGCGGAGAGCTGAAGCATCTGGCGCCGGCATTAGCGATCTATCTGGTCGCGTAAGTAAAGTTTTGTTACCGACAGATTAATTTTTCATAGCGCATTATTCACGATTACATAATCAAATGGAGCGGTAGTCGAGTAGTCGTTTCGGTACTTAATAAGAGAAAGACGACAATACATGAGATTACCATCTGCCCTTTTGGACATTGTATCTAAAATCCTGCGAGGCAAAGCTTCCAAAGAAGAAATTCAAAAGTTCAATACTTGGTACACCAAGGGAATTGACTCTGTCTGGCATATTCAGGATCACAAAAAGCGGAATAAAGCACAGGTAGAATCTGAGATGCTACAGAACATCAGGAAAGCTACTTGTTCCCGAATACCTGATTCTTCCACGAAACAGAGCTTTTTGGGATGGAAAGTAGCAGCATCTATTATCATCCTAATTGGAATTGGGCTTTTTGCTATTAAGGGAATTCCGTCTGACACTCCGGCAAAGCAGGAGGCTAAGTTATTGACTTTCGAAAATGGGAAGGGGATGATCAAAAAAGTCCGACTACCCGACGGTTCCACAGTCAGTTTATTTCATGATACCAAAATCCAGGTTGCAGAAAGTTTCTCTGAAAACAGATTGGTAAAACTTTCCGGTGAAGCATTTTTCGAAGTAAAGCGCGACACACTCCGTCCATTCCGGGTAGAGACTGCCACGCTCACTACCGAAGTTCTAGGGACTTCTTTTCTCATCAGAAATCAGCCTGAGCAGCAGGAAGTAGTAGCTGTGAAAACAGGTTTGGTAAAGGTGTCCGATCCAACGGATTCAATTTTTATGCTTACTCCGAATCTTCGCCTTGATTATTCTGACCAAGGGGGAACTGTCTCCACTATACCCAAATCCGACCCGCTTTTCGCCTGGACGGAGGACATCATTGTTTTTGAAAATACGGACATGAAAGAGATGGTAAAGACGCTGGAGGAGTGGTATGGAGTGAAAATCACTACTGATCTCACCGCTTCAAATAGCTGCCAGATTTCCGGGACGTACGAGAAGCAAAGTTTGGAAAACCTACTACAATTGATTCAATATTCTATTCCGATGACCTATGAAATAGCTGCCAAAGATGTAACACTAACCTTCAAAAATTGCCCTTAAAAAGCGAATGGATCCGCGCCAACGAATCCATTCAGTTCGAGTAAAAAAACGATTCAGACATTTTATCACATGAACACTTCAAATCTATGAAAAAAAAGTTACCACCTGCCTTAAAAACCTTGGCTATGAGATTATTTACGGCTTGCCTACTCAGTTGCTGGATGCACTCCATGGTGTTTGCCAATGGTGTCAATGCCCAGAAGCTGGAAGAGACGATTGTCTCGCTAAGCGCTAATGAATTGGTGCTATCCGAGTCATTTGTACAGATAGAAAAACAGTCAGGATTTAAGTTTTCCTATGAAACTGGATTAAACCTTAATTCCAAAATCACTTTTACCAACAGGAAAACTGATCTACAGACTATCCTGGAGGAAATTTCTGCTCAGTCCAATCTGAAATTCAAACAAATCAACGCTACTATTGCTGTCAGCACAAAGAAGAAATCTGTCATGCAATCTTTGCAGATAGATAAAGTGCAGATTTCAGGAATTGTCGTGGATGAAGAAACAGGCGAAACCCTTCCCGGAGTCAACATCATCATTAAAGGCACTACCAAAGGAACCACGTCAGATTTGGATGGCAAGTTTGCAATTACTGTTGACGAAGGAGCGGTTTTGGTATTCTCGTACGTAGGTTATGATAAGCAAGAAGTTACTGCACAAAACCAAACAGAATTAATCATCAGATTAAGGCTGGACAGCGATGTGCTTGGCGAAGTGGTTGTGACTGCTTTGGGTATCAAAAGAGAGGAAAAAGCCTTGGGTTATGCTACCCAAAAAGTGGATTCAGAAGAATTACTTGATGCGAGATCGAATAACTGGTCAGATGCTTTACGTGGTAAGGTAGCCGGTTTGAATGTGCTTTCTGCAGGTTCTGGACCGATGAACTCCTCGCAGATCAGTCTGAGAGGAGATAATTCCCTTAATCCAAATGGCAACTTTGCCCTGATCGTAGTCGATGGAGTTCCGATGAATTCTGGTTTGACTTCCTCCGGAGTAAGCAATGCCTATGGGGCTGGATCGGGTAATGACGTTCCAATCGATTTTGGAAATGGTATTGCCGATTTGAATCCGGATGATATCGAGTCAATCAACGTGCTGAAGGGAGCAAGTGCCACTGCACTTTACGGAAGTCGGGCAGCTAATGGAGCTTTGATCGTGACTACCAAAAGCGGTTCTCAAAGGACTAAAGGATTGGGTGTAACTATCAATTCTAATTTCAGCTTCCAAAATGCACTCAAGTGGCCGGACAGACAATACGAATATGGTCAAGGAACAGGCAGAGCTTTTAATGAAGAAGGGGATCTATTTTATAGCTATGGAGTTTCTGAAGATGGATCCAATACAGGTGGTACCAGTAGCGCATTCGGGCCAAAGTTTGATGGGCAATCCTATTTCCAATATGATCCTACGCTAGAAGGTCAGTCTGCAGAGCGCCAGCTTTGGAGACCTTATGAAGATAATGTGACAGGTTTCTGGAGAACTGGCTTCAATATGGTAAACTCTGTGTCACTGGAAGGAGCTAACGAAGGAGGTTCCCTGAGAGCATCTATCACACAGACAAAAAATGAGTGGATCATGCCGAACACAGGTTTTGATCGCTTGGTAGCCGCACTTTCCGCTTCCCAGCAAATCAGCAAAAAGCTGAAGCTAAATGCTAAAGTAAACTATACTAACAAGAGCTCAGACAACCTTCCTGCAACTGGCTATAACAACCAGTCCATTGCTTATTTCATGATTTTCCAAAATCCGAGTATCGACCTAGAATGGTACAGACCAATCTGGAAAGAAGGTCAGGAAAATGTAGATCAAATTCACCCGTTTAGCTCCTTCATAGACAATCCTTATTTGATCGCTTATGAGATGACCAATTCGGTGAACAACAATTCAATGTTTGGTAATCTATCGGCCAATTATACCTTCAATGATCATTTTGAATTGATGCTTCGCACCAGTTTGGCGATGAGTCAGGAAGAGCGTGCGCAACAGAGACCCTACAGCACGGCTAATTTCCAAAGAGGATATTACAAAGAGCAAAACATCACTAATTACGAGCAGAACTCAGATTTCCTTTTCACCTATACCGGGAAATTAGCGGAGAAAATCTCCTTAAGAGCAAGTGTGGGAGGAAACCACATGTCGAGAAAATACCGCATGATGTCTGCCTATGTGGACGGCTTGGTGATTCCTGGTGTTTACAAACTTGCTAACGGTATAAACAATCCAGTGCTCTCCACGAACAGTAACAATCGCGTGATCAACTCAATTTACGGCTTGATGACCTTAGATTTTGATGAAAAAATATTTGTGGACATCACCGGAAGAAATGACTGGTCAAGTACGCTACCTACTCAAAACAACAGCTTCTTCTACCCATCGGTAAGTACCAGTTTTGTGCTTTCTGATATTTTCACCTTGCCAGAACCGATTTCCTTTGCCAAGTTAAGAGTATCAGGGGCTCAAGTGGGAAATGATACTGATCCTTACCGTACTTCGAAATACTACGGTCAAAGTGAATTTCCCGGCTCTGCTTCTGTGCCTTCTACTCTTTACAATACTAACTTCAAACCTGAGATTACCACAAGTTTCGAAACAGGGCTGGAGATGATTTTCTTCAACAGAAGGCTGGGTTTTGACATCAATTTCTATATCTCTGAAACTAAGAATCAGATTCTTCAGGTTCCTGTGGATATCACCACCGGATATTCCAGTGCCATCTTGAATGCAGGAAGGGTACAGAACCGAGGCATAGAACTAGTGCTGAACGGCAGTCCTTTGAAAACGAACAATTTCCAGTGGAATTCTTTCATCACCTGGGCTAAAAACGAGAATGAAGTTCTTTCTCTTCCTGATGAAGTGGATGGAAGTCAGGTGATTGGAACTGGGGGCAACGCGACCATTATTGCAAAAGTGGGCGGGACTACCGGTGATATTTACGGGTTTGGTTTTGTGAGATCGCCTGAAGGAGAAATTGTATATGGCAGCAATGGACTTCCTGCTAGACCTGCTGAAATCGAATACCAAGGTAATGCTTATGCGAAATGGAAGGGCGGTTTTAGGAATGAATTCGTCTATAAAAACCTTCGGATGAGTGTGCTTTTTGACGGTCAGTATGGAGGGATAGTTTATTCCCAGACACACCATAAAATGTCTGAGCAAGGAAAGCTTACGCATACCTTGAAGGGAAGAGAAGATGGATTTATCGTGGGTGAAGGTGTGGTGGATAATGGAGATGGGACTTTTTCTCCAAACACCACCGAGGTCAATCTGGCCAGCTACTATGCTGATTATTATCGAAGAGCAAACGTAGAGTCCAATTCCTTTGACGCTTCCTTTATTAAACTTCGGGAAATGAGATTGGAGTATGGTGTTCCGGTCAAATTTTTACAGAAAACCAGTATTCGTCAAGCGTCCATAGCACTCTATGGGCGAGATCTGGCAATGTGGACAAAGTTCCCAATGTTTGATCCGGAAACTGCCGCTTTGAATGGAGGTACCTTACTTCCGGGCGTGGAAATGGGGCAGTTGCCAACCACAAGAAATATGGGCGTGAATCTTACCCTTAAATTTTAATCGATGAACAGTATGAACAAATATATCGCAACACTTTTGCTGGGAACATTGGCTTGGGCTTCAGTTTCCTGCACGGATGATTTTGAAGAAATCAACACGGATCCAAACAGAATTGACCAGATTAGTCCGGGAACTTTGCTTAATCCCACTATCTATGGGATAGCAAGTTTTGGAACTGACAGAGCGGATGCCTGGACCTTTCAGGTTATGCAGGTAGCATTACCTTTTCCTAGTGCCAATGGGGGTGTTCACCGCTATGATATCTCCGAGGGTGCGGGGAATTCTACCTGGAGTACCTATTACAGATGGCTGATCAATATCAAGGAGATGGAAACATCTGCTGTGGAAAATTCAGATGTAAACTATGAGGCTATCGCATTGACGTTGAGAGCGTACAGCTTGAGTCAATTGACAGATAGCTTTGGCGATATTCCTATGACAGAGGCGAGCAGGGCAGAGGATGGGATTTTCCAACCAGTCTTCGATACACAGGAGGAAGTTTACTCCCAGATTTTCCAGGATTTGGAACGTGCGAATACATTATATGACGACACGCAAGCGATGATCTACGGAGATGATATCCTTTTTCACAATGATGTAGAAAAATGGAGAAAGTTTACCAACTCCCTGCATTTACGATTATTGCTTAGAGTTTCGGGAAGAGCTGAAATGAACTCTTTTGCGAAAATGGCTTCCATGATCAATAATCCTGAGCAGTATCCTGTTTTTGAAAACACTGCGGAGTCGGCGATTCTTCAGATTACCGGCGTGACACCAAATCTTTCTCCTTGGGGAAGGGCGATTGACTTCACTACGTTCCGTTCTATTTCTGAGTTTTTTGTAGATCAGCTGAATTCCTTGGAAGACCCTCGAAGAGAAAGGTTTATGACAGAGGCAAGGAGCGTTGATGGAACGACAGCGATAGGGTATAAGGGAATACCTAGTGGATTTGATGGAAATGAAAATCAGTTTCAGTTTATCCCGAGCAATCACAACCGCATGTTGGTAGAAGCTCCGATGATCTCTTTGCTTTTGACTTATGCTGAAGTGGAATTTATCAAAGCTGAATTAGCTCAACGGGGAGTGATAGAATCAGAGGCGGCTATGCATTATGAAAATGGCGTAAAAGCAGCCATGGAACAGTGGGGAGTAGAAATGACTGAGGAGTATTTTGCTAATCCTGAAGCTGCTTACGATGGTACGCTGGAGCGAATTATGCTTCAAAAGTACATTGGATTGTACTTTAATGACTATCAGCAGTGGTTCGAATACCGTAGAACGGGATACCCTGTACTTCCAAAAAATGAGGGAATGCTAAACAACCAACAAGTGCCGGTGAGATTTCGCTACCCAGTAAGTGTTCAAGTTAATAATCCGGATAATTACAATGCAGCGGTAGCCAGAATGGGTGCTGACGATATCAATACAAAAGTATGGTGGGAAAAATGAGTAAATTAATGAAAACAGGCCTGATCCTAGCCTTGGGATTAACAAGTCTGACTGCTTTTTCGCAAGAACTGGCCAAAGGCTATGTCTATCACGATGTTAACGGAAACGGCAAAAAGCAACGTAGGGAAGCCGGACTTTCGGGGGTTAGTGTTTCGAACGGCCAAGAAGTAGTCCAGACTGATGAAAAGGGCTATTATGAGATAGGACTGAAAGACGGACAATTGTTGTTTGTGATCAAACCCACAGGTTATACTGTGCCGTTGGATTCATTGAACAAGCCGCAGTTTTACTATATCCACAAGCCAAGTGGTTCACCTGAATTAAAATTTGCAGGCTCTGCTCCCACAGGGGAGCTTCCTAAAGAAATCAACTTTGCTATGACTGCAGTGGAAGAAGCTGATGATTTTACGGCCTTGATCTTCGGAGATCCCCAGCCTTATACATTGGAGGAGGTTGACTTCTTCGATCGAGGGATTGTCAGCGAAGTGGAGGGAATTCAGGATGTAGCTTTCGGTCTTTCTTTGGGAGATTTGGTAGGAGATGATTTGAGTTTATTCACTCCATATGCCAAAGCTGTGGCGAAAGTTGGTCTCCCTTGGTACAACGTTATGGGTAACCACGATCAGAATTATGATGTGGAAAATGATGAGTTTGCCGACGAGGCATTCGAAGCCCATTTTGGTCCCAGTGCTTATGCGTACAATGTGGGTAAGGTGCACTTTATCGTTATTGATGACATCTTATGGCCAGATCCTCGGGATCAGCAAGGATACTGGGGAGGTTTGCGAGCCGATCAAATGGACTTCTTCAAAAACGATTTGAAGTTTGTGCCGAAGGATCACCTGATCGTAATTTCTATGCACATTCCATTGGCTGAAGAGGGGGATTCTTTCCGGGACGAGGATCGTCAGGAGTTATTTGATTTGTTGGCTGATTTCCCAAATACACTTTCACTTTCTGCCCATACCCATTTGCAGAAGCAGGATTTGTTTTACAAAAAGGATGGGTGGAGACAGGATAAGCCGCATCATCATTACAATGTAGGAACGACCTCCGGCGACTGGTATAAAGGTACGTTGGATGAAAAGGGAATCCCCGTGTCCACCATGCGAGATGGTACGCCGAAAGGCTATGCGTTGATTCATTTCGAAGGAAATCAGTATAAAATCCGCTATCAAGTAGCAGGAAAGTCAAGCGACTATCAGATGGAGATTTTTGCGCCGAAAGTGCTAGAAAAGGACAAGCGGACTACCGCAGGCATCTTTGTAAACTTCTTCATGGGAAGCGAAGGAGACGAGGTGCTGATCAAAGTGGATGATGGAGAATGGAAAAAGGCAACTAAGGTCGAAGACTACGATCCTGCGTATTTGGTTGATTTGTATCAGTGGGATGTGACAGAGGAGTTGATTGACGGTCGCAGGCCTTCCAATCCTGCAGCAAGTAAGCATCTCTGGCGTGGAGGTATTCCTGCGGGTTTAGAAGCTGGTGAACATGTGATTCACATTCAGGCAACAGATAGATTTGGACAGCTTCATACTGGTAAAACAACCTTAAGAATAGTAGAAGGAAAGTAAATTAATTATGGTTTGAAATTGGAAAGCCCTTGCGGATATCTGTGAGGGCTTTTTTACTATTTTAACCGCTGAGTTCAAAGAGAATTAGACAGAGCACACAGGTAGGAATTAAGCTTAAGTGAAATTGAGTTTACTTAACACTATCAATTTGGCCGCTTCTGTCTCCCGATAGCCATCGGGACGTCTTCGGTCTTCTGACCGGGTTAGCATAGAAATTTCTGCTACTGGCCAGATTGCGGGTATTCATATTTTTAAAGTTATTTGCCCTGCTTCTCAAACATCTCCGCCGTATAATCCAACAACTCTGTTCCTCCAATTTCCCCATGACCCGGGATTACTAGTTCAGCCTTTGGAAAAGCTGATTTCACCTTTCTCACTGTCGTAGACCATTCGGCTACATTGGCATCTTCGAGGTTTCCATTTCCGGCACCTAGCGCTTTGATCATACATCCTCCGAAAATGACTTTGTCTGACGGGACATAGGCCACGAAGTTGTCTTTCGTATGTCCTTCTCCAAAGAATTGATTTGTCACTTTTAGATCACCTGCTTTAAGGCTCATTTTCTTTTTGAAACCAATTTCAGGAAGGGGATAGCCAGCAGCTTTTGCCAAGTCAATGGTTTTGGAGGAAGCATACGATGGTATTCCTTTAGCATGAAACTCATTCAATCCACCCAGACAATCCCAGTGAAAATGAGTTGCAACTACTCCTTTGACCTTTGCTTTATGATCTTTTTCTATCCAATTGATTAATTCCAGGCTTGCTTCATCATTTGCCGGTGTGTCAAAAACCAAGGCCTCGCCCTCATTGATAACGATCATTCCATTGCAGGCCACTTTTCCAAAATCATCAGTATTCAAATAACTAACATGGACGAATGTGTTTGGGCTGATTTGCTGAATTTGGAGGGTTTCGGAATTGTAGATTAAGTCATTGTGTTGAGAATATGCCAGAGTCACTGAGAGTAAAAGCAAAAAAAATGTGTGTGTAAAAAAGCGCTTCATCAGAGTTTTATCTATGTTTTAGTTATCTCTTAATTTTTTAATTTTGTCATTTAAAATAGGTATGTCCTTTTGAATAATTGCCCAAATCAGTTCATTATCAATAGAATCATATGCATGACTTATCATATTCCTTAGTCCTATTATTTTTTTAATGGAAGATAACGCCATGTTTGGATTTTGCTCAGTAAGTTTTCTGACAGCTTCCCCTATGATCTCCAGATCCCGTTCTACTGCTCTTTTCACAATAAAATCATTTTTGTAGTTAATGAAGTTATTGCTTACTCGGTTTTTGATAATCTCTAATTCTTCAATGATACTTTGAATATCCAAAATGTATTTTAAATCCTTAGCATTCATAAAGCCGGATTTTTGACTTGTTTATTTCCTGGATAAGAATTGGGTTTTTCAGCGATTTTTCTGAGACCAAATCAATTGGCATATCAAAGAGCTTTTCTAAATTCCCCAAAAAATCAAAGTAGTTGTCCGCGTAATCTAGAATTTCGATAGTGTTGGAAAATTTCACTAGAAAATCTAAGTCACTAGAGTGATCAAATTCCCCGCTTGCAGCTGATCCAAAAAGGGCAAATGAATCCACTTTGTGCTGCTTACACAAAGTTTCAATTTGCTGGAGTTTCTTTTTAATCATTGGGATCATAGCTTTTCAAAGTTATAATAATTCCAATCAAACTTTTAAGACGTTTTTACAGACCTTTAGTTTTTGTCAAATTTGGTTTTAGTATAAAAGCACTTCAAACAAAATCCCAGCCTATTTTCACAAGCTGGGATTTGGGAGAGAAATAACTCAAATATTATTTCCTGAGCGTTTCCAAGTAACTAACCAAATCAACGAGTTCAGTCTCTGAAAGCGGGAATTTTGGCATAAGTGATTCATCTAACTGCGTGACGCTCTCAACGTCTGCCAGCTTGTAAATCTTTTGTTCAGCAGTTCCAACTAGTTTCACCACCAAATCATTTTCTGTTTTGGAATTGACAATGCAGGTAAATTGCGTGCCGTCTTTCATTTTTACCAATTGGGTTTCATAGCCAAACCCCATGCCTTCGGAAGGGTTTAAGATGGCATTGAAAAGCCCTTCTTTAGAAAGTTTGTCTCCGATTTCAGTGAGCCCAGGTCCAAAGTCAATCCCTTTCTCACCGATTTTGTGGCAGGAAAGACAATAATTGTCTGCAAGTAGAAGTCCCTTTTCAACATCTCCCTGCTGTGTCAACAGCTTTGGAAGGTCCACGCTGGAGGCGGTGTCGTTTCCGAATTTCTCATTTGCTTCAGCTCTAATATTTCCATTCCAGGAGGAAAGAAGGATTTTCTTTACAATAGGAAGCAAGTCTGCAGGGATTTTATCTGCTTTGGCGAGCTCCCAAAGGTAAGGTTCAGAATTGTAGCCTCTTGCAGCTTCCGCTGCTGCAGTTCTTATTTCCAATGGCTTGGTTTCATCCAGGTAAATTTCCGAAAGTGCTTTTGCCATTTCTTCGTTATCAATAGTGCCGAACTTCTCAATTGAGTTGATGGCATTGGCTTGGTCTGTATCAGCAAAAGATGCTTGGATAGCTGTCATGCCATAAATAGAGGCGTAAATGTTTGCCGCCATCTGCGAATGCTGTCTGCTATCTGATTGGTAAACCAATTTTTCTAATCGGTCTTTCTGGTCTGTCAAATTATATTTGCTGACAATATCCATAAAGTCTCTGTCATCCGCGATGCTGCCGGCAGTTTGTCTGGCAAGGCTTAGGATTTGATTGTCTGGATTTTGAGGATCAAAGCTGATCTGTCTCAAAATGATTAATTGATCTTCCTCAGGAGCATTTGCCAAAAGTGATTTTAGCGTTTGGTTTTTTGCTTGTGGAGATTGGAAGTCTAGCGCACGATAGTAGGGTTGATTGTTTCGGCCTGGTTGTGAAAGGATTATTTTACCTAGTAACTCTGCTGTATTCGAGGCACGGGATCTCCAAACAATATCTTTTGCCTCCTGGCTTTCCATCCATCCAGAACCAACTGCCTTTAGGTAGTTGGGTAAGTAATCATCCCAAAATCCTTCAGCTGCAATTCCTAAAGCCTCCAAATACCAGCGATCGCCACTCTCATATCCTTCGGTGAGCTTCTGCCACACTTCAGGACTTGACTTGTATCGAATAGCTAAGGCTACCTCCCTGCGTACTTGCGCGGATTCATCGCTTGCCATTTCCAATAAGAAGGAGATATCGCTCATTTTATTATTTCTGTAAGCACGCAAAGCTGCTACTCTGATGTTTTCATCTGAATCTGATGCCGCGGTTTTAATGTAATCGTTGCCGTTTGGCAGTTTGGTAAGAACCCAGAAAGCTCTTGCCTTCATTCTACTTTCACCTTCTGCATATAATGTTTCTAGTGCATCTTTGGCTTCCTCACCTTTTTCTACCAAAGCCATAAAAGCTTTGAAGTGTGTCGCCCGATTTGGACTTTGGAGTAAATTAATTAGAGAAGAAATGCTTGTATAATCTGGCTTGCTTACTTCATAATCAGTGTCTTTAGGTGCAAGCCTGTAGATTCTTCCTTTGTCCAAATCTCCCATGGCATGGCCGCCTACGCCTGGGTCATACCAATCGGAAATAAATAAAGAGCCGTCAGGAGCAACGGTGACATCCGAAGGTCTAAACCAATTGTCTCTAGGATTTCCGTCTAAGAGATTGATGATTTTTGCATCGAATCCTGCACCTGAAGGAACTGTTGGATATGCTCTTACAATATTTGGTCCTGCATCTGAGTGGATTACTTGGTTTTGATATTCTTCAGGAAGTAGTTTGCCTTCATATACCAAGATTCCTGTTGGTGAACCGGCATAGGTTTGAAGTAAATTAGGTACCACGCCCGGGTCATTCAGGTGCCAGTGCTGTTGATACACGGAGTCTTCCATATTGATTCTTCTGGCTCTCCAATCGGCTCCAGTCATTTCGTCTTTGAAACCGTAGTTTCCGTAATCCATCACGTAGTTGATCCGAGTACTTCGGTTACCATCGTCATCATTATCGGATTGCCACATTCTACCGTAGCTGTCGGTGGCGACTTCGTAGTTGTTTCTAAAGTTCCAACCAAGCACTTCCACGTCTGATCCGTCGGGATTCATACGAAAAACCATTCCTTCACGATAGGGCTGAGTTTCGCTATTTACAGGTCTGCCCAGAGGATCCAGAATTGGAGAACCATCTGCATAATGAATTCCCTTGCCTTCATTACCATAATTGAAATACAATTTTCCGTCGGGGCCAAAGTTGAAAGAGTGCATACCATGGTCATGTTGCTCACCGCCTACTCCTTCAAATAGAATCTCTTTTTTCTCAGGAACGTCGTCTCTATCAGCATCTGTGAAAACATAGACATAAGGGCTTACAGAAACATACACTTTGTCACCAAGCACAGCAATTCCCAAAGCAGCATTGATATCATTTCCTTGATAAAAAACTTTAGATTCATCTGCGACCCCATCACCGTCGGTGTCTTCCATGATCAGGATTCTATCACCTTCGGCACGAGTGGGGTTCCTTGGATTAAGAGTAGTGCGATAATTATATGCTTCAGCTATCCAGACTCTTCCTCGATCATCAATGTCCATGTTGGTAGGATTGGACATCATAGGTTCTGAGGCGAAAAGGGTTAGTTCTAAGCGATCGTCTGCCACTACAATTCCGTCTACTGCGTGTTCAGGTAATCTTTTTTGCTCGTCAGTGAGCTTGGAGTATTCTTCATCTGTAAGTGCTGTTTGTTTTTTCTCGCAGGAAAAAAGTAAAAGTCCCAGCAGACTTATCACAGTAAATTTCTTAAACATAAGGTAAGAGGTTAATAGGGTTTCAAGATATGAGATTCAAATTAAGGAAAAGTATCTAAATATGAACTGGATTCCTCACATTAGAGAATTCACATAAAAGAATTGAAGCCAAAAAAAAGCAGCCCGAAAGCTGCTTTTTTTAAGTTTAGTGAGCGGATGCTCCTGAATAGTTCTTTCCTTTTTGCCAGAAGTAAAATATGGTAAATAAAACAATCAAAATGATTGGGAATATCATCATTTTCTGAAGTGTATCTTGTCCAGTTGCAAGCTGTAAGGCTTCACCTGTTAGACCTTTTGCGGTGTTGTCAATAGTTGAATTATCAATCCAATTACCAATTATAGGTTGAAATATCCCAGAAGAAAACATTCCAACTGCTCCGATTACAGACATGCCTAACGCACTACTTAAGGGAACTCTCTTGGCTACCGCACCTACCATGACTGGCCAGAAGTAAGCATACCCTAAGGCATAGATTATTGCAGCTAAATAGGCAATCGGCCCTGTGACAACACTAAATAGGTAAATTCCTAAAGCAGTAAATACCGCACCTCCTAATAAGACTCCTGTTTGACCTAAAGATCCTACAACTGGACCAGCGAAGAACCTTAAAATTGTTACTAAACCAGCGGTCAGCGCTAGGATAATCATTGGATCTGCTCCACTACTTCCCAGAATTACTTCAACCCACTGTCCAGGTCCAAACTCAGAAATAGCTGTCAAGGCCATGCACACAATCAGGAATAAATAGAGTGGAGAAAACATGGCTTTTAGGTTGCTACCAAGGGAAGTCGCCTCATCAACTTTTGATTCTGGGAATTTCTTACCGTAGAACAAAATAAAATAGGTAATGGCAGGAATCATAATTACTGCCATTTGGGCTTGCCATCCAAGTTCCATGATTGTCATAAATTTCGAAATCAAAGCTCCCATCACTATCCCACCAGGAAACCACATATGAAACCGGTTAAGCATCTTATCTACTTTTACTCCAGAATACATGTCAGCAATCATTGGGTTACAAGCAGCTTCAGTACAGCCTGTTCCAAGCCCGATACAAAGCATAGAAATTAGCAACCCAACATATCCACCTGCGAAAATGGTAAGTAAAACTCCAAGCGTATGCATCACAAATGCAATCTTCATGATGTTCTTTGGGCCAATTGAATGGTAGAAAATACCTCCAATGATCATAGAGATTGGAAAACCAAAGAACCACATGGAATTAATAAGTCCAAGTTGCTCTCCAGAAAGATTGAATTCCGCGCCCAGCTGAGATAGAATCCCAGCTCTAATGGAAAAAGATAAGCCTGTGGTAATTAGCGCAAAACAGCTTCCATTGAAGAGCGCACTTCTGTTGATTGTTTGTGTCATATGATAGGTTTTTGAATTTTGGGTTGTGAACAATAGATTTCTAAAGGTGGAAAAATAGGGAAAATATTGCATTCCACTTTCCCACTAATAAAAAATGTTCATTGGAAATGCCCTTTATTCCAAAACCAAGAAGGATCCTGTTACTTTTTCATTGAGACCGTAGTCTGGGTTTCTCATAATTAGAACTATGGCATAGGTGCCCTGTGGTACCCGGTTTCCGCCAACTGTCCCATCCCAGATCAGTATAGGAGTATGATAACTTATATCAGATACTTCGGCTTGGTGAATTAATTCTCCAGTGGAGTTAATCACATACAATTCGGCTTCGGTAACTCCTTCACTAACGGTCACTCTAAAGTCCCGGTCTGGGTCATCCAATATCATGGCATTTGGAAAAACATAGTCTATCTCACAAACATCATACACCCGGAACTCCTCTTCATAGATACAGCCTTCTGCTGTGAGCACGGTTAATTCATAGTTGCCAGCCTGCGCAGGATAAAAGGTAGAATCAGTACCTACTACCACATCTCCATTTAAATACCGCCAGGAGTAACTTTCGTATTTACCTGGAGCAATCGGAGGGATTCCGTTTCCCTTGGAGCAAAATGGATAAGATTCCTCAAGGGTTGGAGGAGGCGTGATTGTCCTTTCTTCAATTGAAATATTTACCCGTGCGACTTCACATCTTCCATCGGATTCTTTGTCCCGGTATAGTATTGCTTCGTACACCCCGATTCTGTCGTCAGTTATTTCGTATAAATCGGTTCCTTCATCAAGTTCCACCCTGCTGCCATCTTCCAAAAAGAGAGTCCATTCGATCCATTTAACTAGCTCTTCATTTTCCAGAACCTCTAGATTAACTATAAACAACTCGCATTCCTCCTCATAAGTAAGCGCCGCAGGAACACTCAAAATCGGCTGATTGAATTGGATATCCAAAGGGGTGATGTTACAGGCAGCAGTTGCTTTGGGCTGCACCGTGAGCTGATAAACTTCCCCATAGTTGATCGGGCGAAATTCTTGGGAACGACCCACTATTTCTCCTGCGCCATTATACCATCTGAATATTGCGTCTTCGATATCAAGGTTCTCCATTACTGCTCCCCATATTTGATCTCCCAGGCAGTTTTCATCAATGATTTCATAGCCAAATTCAATTTGATAATCCAGCTTGTTTACCGAGAATTCTCGAATCACAGGGCAGTAGTCTCCAGTGAGATCTACAGGCTCAATATATAAACTATATTCACCTTCCTCTGAGAGTAAGAAAGACTCTCCTGTAGTAGCGGAAGTCACCGTTCCATCGGGTCGTGTCAGTTCGAAGTTGAGATTTAAACTGCTTTTCAGCGAAAGATCGTAGGTATCACAAAGCTCTATTACTTCTGGCAAAGAGAAAGGAACATCTCTTCTTCGGTCTATGGTAAATGTCTCAATGAGCGGATGACAGGAATCATCTGAATACTCAAAGTCAAAATAATAAATCCCACCGGGAAGATCTTCAGCGATGAAATCTTCATTTGTCAAAGTCCCTGTCGTGGAGATTCCACTGTTGCCGGATAAAATCCGGTAGTCACCGCTGACATTTCCATTAGGGAAGGTGATTTCCACCCTGCCCAGATTTATCCCATTCAGCACGCATTCTTCCTTAAAAGTTACTATATCGGTTTCGTCGGGTGCTGCTGGCAGATTGAGCGCATGGAAAAAATATCCACCACACTCACTAGTTGCTGCTTCGATGGTATAAACACCTGGCTCAAGGTTGGGAATGGTTAATTCTGTCCCGGCTGCTTGAGGGCCTAAATCCAGGTTTAGTTCAACAATTCTTAATGATATCAGGTCATTCTCCGCAGTGATCTGGAAAGAACCATCACTTGCCCCGCAGCTTGAAGGCTGCACTAGATCTGCTGTTTCTAACTTAGGCCCTTCCTTTTGTCTGACTGTCGTGATTCTTTCTGAGGTGCAAGAAGAATTTTGATCACTGCCAATGAACCCTACTTCGTAGATCCCCGGCTCAGTAAATTGGCTGCTTCCCAATGTAACTGAATAGGTATTGCCTAAAGTTATTTTGGTAGATTCACCTTGTTTTCTATACCACCATTCTCCGCTGATAGGTGTATCCAGTTCTATCTTGACAGACTCTCCCTCGCAGATTTCTTCTTTATTCTGCACAAACTCAAAATCTACTGGAGGGCCAACATAGGTTGTTGAGGTTGCTATACAAGCTGAGTTTGCTAGGGTTGGTCTGAGCATTACGTAATAATATCCTTCTTCAGTTGGTGTAAGTTCATTTCCGGCAGCCCCTACGCCTTGCTTTACTATAGTAGTAAACTCCTCGTCCCGCGCCCAAGTGAATTCATATCTGCCTAACTCTGGATTTGTGGAGTCCAGAGCTTGAAGAGTGGGGATATTTTCCCCACAAAGGAGATAATCAGGCTTAAGCACAATTGCTGGCCCTTCGTTCACTTCTACAGTAATAGTAGAGGTGTTTGGGCTAGCATTTGGACTGGATCGCTCTTCTAGAATGAGTTGGTATGTACCAGTGACTGTATATCTGACCTGAATCGTTCCTACACTGTTGGCACCGCCTTTAGCAATGGTAAATGAATTGCCGTTAGGGTCTTGTAATACCCAGGTGTATTCCGCTGAAGTGGGTGCTGTGATGCTGTATTCGCCGGTAGCTATGCCGAGTACAATGCATAATTCAGTAGGACCAGCTATTCCTGCGGCAATATTTTTTAAATAGGAGAGTTCGGGTTTATTTGGCTTCGCTACTTCTTCTCCAACCAAAACAAGTGGAGTCAAATTAAGTAAAATCAAAACCAGAATCATCCCAATCTTCATTGTAGAAAATTGGTTATTGGACTTCAAGGGAATCAAATTAGGGTGTGCATAAAGTTAGATAGACTTGTCACCTAACTAGTAATATCTCCCCGCTTGGTTCAAAAAATGTTCCAATCCGATTTCAAGTCTAGGTTTCTTAGCTATTCTATGATCAAAATCGAGCCAAACTCGGACTTGGAAATGTTCTTTTCATAATTCTTAAAGTTGAGACGTACGGCATAATTACCATTAGGTATTGCTTTTCCATTGTAGGTTCCATCCCAGGCACATGTTGACTCTTCTGATATTAGATTGGTTTGAGAACATTGGAAGATTACCTGTCCCCACTTATTCAGAATCACCAGATCCAATTCGTCGATCAGGTAATTTGTATAAAGTAAAAATTCCTTATCCGGATTTCCATGCTGAATGGCATTAGGATAAATTACCCTTAGTTCACACTCTTCTTCTGTTGTGAATTCTGCCTGGTATGCACAGCCTTCGTTACTATATACGATTAGCTGATAATTCCCCACAGCTATTGGTTTATATATTGGATTGGTAGAAACCAGTTGATCTCCCATGTACCATTCATAGCTGGCAAAGTTTCCGGGATTAATCGTAGGGCCAATTTCATATTTTGGACATACTTGATAGTTATCATTCACTTCTGGACGAACTGGATCTGTACTTCTAAGAATCAGTACTTGGTCAAGTCCCAGTAAACAAGGGATTTGGTTCAGCAAGCGTACCTCATAGGTTCCTTCATTGATAGCTAAAATTTCTTCCTTGTTACGATTTTCAACTAACTCAGACTGTTCTCCTGTAGGCGAGGTAAACCACCATTCTATCGAGGTGACTAGACTGAAATCTGCCTCCGCCCGAATAGTAGCAGAAGGGGAATCTGGGCACAGAGGCTCAGCGAACAAACTCACATCAACTTCCAATACCGGAGGCAAAACTTCAAATGAAATTGGTGTGATGTGACAAGGTATGACATTCGCTGGCTGCACCTCTAGACTGTAGTTCCCCGGTGTGCTAATCGTTAAAAACTCATTATTTCCGATTTCATTGCCACTTTGATCCTTCCAGGTGATTTCCACATCTTCTACCTCATAATTGGAAATAGATGCCTGATATCTCCTGCTTCCATCGCAAAACTCTTCAGACAAAACTGGCTGGAAATCCACAGCATCGGCTAAGGTGACTACTAGCTCTTTTTGCTCAGGACAAAATGCAGTCGGGCTATTGCTGTCGAATGCAAGAAATGTATAGACTCCAGCTTCTTCAAGGGTGAAAGATTGACCTGAGGTTTTTTCAATAACAGCCCCTGATGGAGTTGTGAGAAAGAACTCTAACGCTTGATTAGTTTGGGGAGTTATTTCGTGGTAATCACAAATAGCCAGTTCCTCAGGTATGTCAAACTGCACTTTGTCAGGAGTTAGGTCCAACTGAAAAGTAGCTCTTCCAAGCTCGCAGTTTTTATTGATTTGAGGTATGATGCTATAAGCAGAAGCCTCGTAGGTTCCACCAATTCTTGTGTTGATGATCGTTTGATTATCGAATTCAGGTAAAGGGACTATTTCCCCGGCTTCATCAAATCGCCTCCAGCGGATGTCAGTGACTGCTTCTGGAGATGTGGTGATTAATTCCACTATCGCTTCCGGGCCAAATTCACATAATTTGGTGGTAACTATCGAGGCATCTACAAATAGCACAGGTTCTTCGACTATGAATTCTTTTGGAGAAATAGGGCAGCTTTCAGAGTTTTTGGGTTGCACTTCCAAGGAAAACGTACCAATAGTAGTAGGGGATAAAAATAGGTTTTGTCCTGTGCCTATCGTATCTCCTACTGCATTTCTCCAGAAAAATTCTGCCAAATTAGGATCATATCCATCGATGTCTGCTTCAAAGACTCGATTACCAATCACACAATCTTCACTCTTAAGTCTTGGTTCAAATGGAATAGGCGCTGTAGTACTTAAAATTAGCTTTCTTTCGGATGGGCAAATATCATCCTGATCGGGCAGTATCCCGACCAGACTGTATTCGCCTGCCTCGGTAAGTGTGAAAGGTTCTCCCGTACTAGCTGAGCTAACATTCCCAGAAGGATCTGTCAATGTGAAAAGCAGGCTTTCTGAGGTTTCTGGAAGCAGGTCAAAAGAACCACAAATCGTGAGAGAGTCTGGAATAAAGAAGGAAACCTGAGGCTTGCTTGGAATCTCAATCAATTCCCTTGTTGGCAGATTGCAACTGTCTTTGTCCAAAATTTCAAAGAAATATTTACCTCCACCCAATTCTATTTTGAATGGGTTGGCAGTGGGTAAGGCATCTTTAATAGCTACTTCACCTCTTTCATTGATGACCCGAAATGAGCCTTCTGTTAGTCCGTTTTCGAGTTTTACATCGAATGAACCTTTTATTTTCCCAGTTGTAGTACAAGATTCTGGAGTGATATTTTCTATTTCAAACTCTAAAACAGAAGGCGGGTCATTCAGTGGAACTACCGCTCCCAAGGTATTTTGGCAGCCGTTAAGATAGGAGTATAGCGTGTAGCCACCGGATTTGAGATTAGTGATAGTTATCGTTTCCCCGGCTAGGAATGGACCGTAAATGGATCCGGAAGTACCAACTCTCACCAAGTCCAAATCAGTTTCTGCAATAAGCTCCAACCCTCCATCCGGATTGAAGCAACCACTTGAACTAATGACTGAAGATACAGCTATTACAGGCTGCTCTTTGTAGCTGAATGTGCTGAAAGCCTTTGGACTGCAGGATGGATTTTGTGAGTTTTCAATGATAAGCTCAATACTGTACTCCCCAAAAGTCGGTAAATCTCTAGTTGGCAAAAGGGTCACAGAAGATGAATTTCCCAGATCAACAGGGGTTGACTCGCCTGGAATTGTCAGAAACCACCGCCCTACACTTAATGGCTCAGCAGTGAAAGTAATACTCCCATCTCTGCAAACTGTGGAGGAACTTTCTACAATAGAAATAGATTCTAAAATTTCTACACGTGTATTCAGCGTATTGTTGCACACCGGATTGCCTTCACCATCTGGAAAGTAAAATTTAACAGAATAGGAACCTGGGGTAGTTACACTGAGCGTATTGGCTGTGCCTACGACTTGATCATTTTCATCTTTCCATTCAAAAATATAGTTCGAAAAATTAGAACTCGATGGAGCGATGGCTTGTAGTTCTATTGCCTGTCCGGGACAAACTTTGTAGCTACCTGCCAATGTAAACTCAGGGCCTTTTATAATCGCTACTTCTTTTTCTAAATCCGCAATGATTATACCTCCACGACTAACCTGAAGCATTACTTTATGTGTTCCTAAGAGCTCAAATGTGTATTCGATTGTTGGAAAGGATCCCTGAGGTCGTGTGAATAACACACTTCCATCCGGTGCTAGAATAGTCCATTTGTAAACATCAGTAGCAGGATCTCCTCCTCCTGAGAATGTCCCTACCACACTGCCAAAAACGTTACATAACCTATCAGGACCTGTCAATTCAGGATCAACTTGGGCTTGTTCTTTAAAATAGTATGGGAAATTTCTTTTATCCAGCTTCTCCAATGAAGCATAAGCAAAAAATATAACCCAAAGGGAAATAAAGGTAAATACTACAGTTTTTAGGCGTGTTGGGATCAAAGTAGGGTTATAAAATTTTTTTTACAACCCCTAAGTTACAATTTTATATAGGTGAAAAACCAAGAATGGCTACAACACTTTGTGATAAAGGTGGTTGAGTGATTACCGTACAAATATCCAAGTGTTGTCCTCACTCAGTTTATCAGAATACTCGTATCCACCTTCATTGAAGGTCTTAAGCTGCTCAGGATCAGTGATTCTATTTTTGATGGCAAAGTTACTCATCATTCCACGGGCTTGCTTCGCAAAAAAGCCGATGATTTTATAGCTGTCATCTTTAAATTCCTTGAATTCTATATTAATCAGTGGGCTTTTCAAGGATTTCAAATGAACTGCTTTAAAATATTCCTGAGAAGCTAAATTGATGATCGGCTGGCCCATTGCAGCTTCATTGATAGCTTTGGCGATTTTCTTATCCCAAAACTCATACAGGTTTTTTCCTTTTTTATTTTCCAGTTTAATCCCCATTTCCAAGCGGTAGGGCTGGATCAGATCCAAAGGTTTAAGCAGTCCGTAAAGCCCAGAAAGAATCCGAAGATGCGATTGGGCAAAATCAAAATCTTCTTTTGAATACTCATCTACGTCGATTTTGGTATATACATCGCCTTTGAAAGCCAATAGTGCTTGCTTGGAATTTTCTTCGGTAAATTCCTTCTGAAAAGTCTTAAATCGTTCCTCATTCAGTTCTGCCAAATTATCAGAGATATGCATGAGTTCTCCGATTTCTTTGGCCGACTTCTTTTTCATTATTCTTACCAATGACTGAGTGTCTGTTTGGAAATCAGGCTGGGTGGATTCTGTGAAATTTGGGGTACTGTAGTCCAGCGTCTTTGCCGGGGAAATAAGGATAAGCATACTATTGAATTACTGTTATCGCTTTGGTTAATTTTTGTGTGATGTTCTGGTCTTCACTGGTAAACTTCACAACCACGGCATATGTTCCATTTGGTACAAATTCTCCGCTCACCTGACCATCCCAAGGGCAGAAAGATTGGCTAGGCTCGATATTTTCATGCTCACAATAGAAGATTAATTCTCCCCACCGGTTGTAAATATAGACTTCGACATCATCTATGTATTCATTTGCATAGAGGATAAAGTTTCTGTTTGGATCATTTAGAACTACACCATTTGGGAAAACAATTTTTAAGGAACAGTCTTCTACCACATCAATAGTAGTGATGTATTCACAACCCAGATTGTCAGACACGGTGAGTTCATAGATGCCGCCTTCAGTAGGGGTGAATACAGGGTCTTGAGAAACTTCTTCACCATCTAACTTCCAGGAATAATTGTCATAAGTGCCAGGATCAATGCTCTGGGTAACGCCTTCAATCGCACAAATGGTAAAGCCGGCTGGTACGACTGGCGCTGTGATAGTTGATTTGGAAACGACACCATTTGCACGGCCAAGTTCACATCCTACACTGCTTCTTAGCAAAGCTTCATAGGTTCCTTCCTCAGAAACCTCGATAATTGGCAGGCCATCAAAAGACGGAATTCGAGTGCGGGTACCACCTACTACGGAATACCATTCTATATCTGCCACATTGGACATATCAGCATCTATGGTAATCGTAGTACTTGTTTGATCCACGCAAAACGGCACAATATCCAAAGCCACATCCACTCGCTGAGAGATCACCTCAGCTGTGAAAGGTATCTCCTCAGTTGGGCATAAACCTCCTGCCACAGGCTGCACCTCCAGGGTATAATCACCCGATCTACTTGGTACGAATGTCTGTCTTCTTCCCACGATCACCCCTTGTGCGTCTTTCCAAAGGAATATTACATCCGCAGGATCGGCATTAATAAGGACGGCTTCGTATTGAATTCCCACTTGACAATCCACGATTGGCGGAGAAACATCAAAATCTATCGGCTGGGTGATATTAGCCACTATTGTTTCCTCTCTTGGGCAATTGACTCCTGTGGGATCTTCGCCTCTGACCGTATAAGTGTCAGACTGCGTAATGGTGAACTCTCCATTTGTATCAGGGAAAATGACAGTTCCTCCAGAGTTTGTTACCGTATAAGTCAAGGTATCTGGCGAAGTAGGCGTGAAGGTGAAGCTTTCACAAGCTGTCAAATTCGCTGGGACAGAAAATAGAACCTCAAATTTTTGGGAGATAGTATAAATAGTAGGGTCTGGAATAGCACAACCACTTGGATCTTGGATTTCGACAGCATATTCACCATAGGGTATAGTTATATCAAATTGATCAGTCGAAGTAAATGTGCCTTGGAAAGTCTGACCATCACCTTGTCGAGTGACAGTATAAGATCCTGATTGTGGAGAAGTAGTAAAGTTGATTGTTAACAGGCCATTTTGAACGCCATTGGGACCACATATTTCATCTGTCGGTGTTACCGTATATTCAAAGCCAACCGGAGGGTTACTGTTTTCTACCGTAATGCTTCGAGTGTAACTACAACCAAAACTATTCTCGGCTTCTATGGTGTAAACTCCCGGAAGAACTCCTGTTACTTGAACTGAACTTCCGGCAGTAATAGTTGAAAATGTATCTCCGGTTTCCAAAACATTTACCGTTGCAGCATCAGTTTGCATGGTGATCTCAAAAGAGCCATCAGGCGTATTGCAATCTGTGGCTGGTGTTGTCTGCGTTGCTGTGAAAATTGGAAGTTCATTCACCAATAGATTTAATGTTTTCTCAACCGTACAGCCTTCCAAAATCGGATCTTGTGTCACAAAAATGATTTCGTACTGACCAGGACTTGGAAGTGTATTGATGAAAAGCTCAAGTTCAAAGAACTCTCCTAAAGCAACGCGATTTGGGTCACCAGCTAAGGTGTAAAACCATTCCCCAGAAATCGGTGTATTTGGCGCAAAAGTCACAGAAGTTTCTTCATAACATACTTCTGTAGCTGTTTGTGTCAAATCAAACTCGAATGCAGGGCCAACAAAAATTTCAGCCGTGGCAGGACAAGTTTCGAAAAGCATAGCTTCATCATCGGAAAGCCCATCAGGCAATCTGTAGCTCACATTGACGGTGTAAATACTTTCCTCATCCACAGTGATTTCATTGGAGTTTTCGTCTCCGAAAACCTCTCCGGCAGCATTTGTCCACTGGAAATCATACAGACCTTCTGCAGGGTCGTATCCATTTATAGCAGTGAGTGTAACTGGATTTCCAGCGCAAAGCGTGGCATCATCCGCCAAAGTCAATTCCGGTGGAGCCTCTACCAAAATCTCAGTGCTAGCTCTGAAATACTCAGGGTCACCGCATCTATCCACTCTCAGTTCTATGGTATAGGTTCCAGGATTATTGAATATCTGGTCCAAGTTCTGGAATTCATCTCCCGGGCCACCATAATTATCTCTGACAACTGTCCCATCATCATTATTGGTAATAGTCCAGAAGTAACTGTCAATATCAGGCTCTCCGCCTCCTTCAAGAAGTGCTCCAGCTCCAAGTTCTGGGTCAAGACAAAGCCTGGCAGGTGCTGCGAGTCCTGGTTCAGGGATAGAGCTTCCAGAGTTCTGGACAAAGGAAGGAAGTCCGAGGTTCGATGAGCCTGGCATAGGCTCTACTCCGTCTTGGGTAAATGTACTTTCAGAATTACATCCAGATCCTACATTTATTTGCCCGATTCTATTATCCCCGACTACGGCTACATAGATTTGACCATTTGGGCCGATTTGCAATGCGCCAAGATCGAGTCCTGCAGTATCGCTGATTTGATTTTTGGTGCTGATGATACAAGCTTCAATTTCTGCCCGAGTCCCAGCTCCTTCAAAACAAGTAGGGCAAACGGCAGCAGCAGGGTCATCATTTTCGTTTGCTTTAATCACAAATTCCTCGATGCCTGAACCGCCATTTCTATACGATACTAAGATTCGCTCTCCGTCTTCTGAGAACTCCATTCCATATACATCGCCGTCACAACCTAAATCGATTCTAGCATATTCGGTAATTTCTCCAGTATCACTATCGAAATCAAAAATCTCCAGCTTATTACAACCTCCTTCAGATATGGTCACTGCGATTTGATCTCCGTCAGCGTTGAATTTCATAGCGCCGACTCCGGAATTAAATCCATGATTAGACCCTACAGAACTGAAAACGGGTTGGCCTATACCTTGTGATGAAACGGGATATGCCCGGAACGTATTGTTGCCAAGTTCATGATACATCACCCAAGTCGTGTCGCCCGCATCCAGAGCGGCGGTATGTTCTGTTGATGGGCTGAAAAGGAAATTGTCCTTGGTGACTACATTACCGACTCCGGTTGGATTCTCCGATTTGATATCCACTAGGGAATACTTTGCTTCATTGGATCCATTCGCTGAAAGTTGATTCGTGAAGAGATAGAAAAGCGTTTCTTCTCCAGGAACCGGCACAGCCAGCACACCTTGGCTGCTTGCGTTGTCTCCTCCAATATCATCCCCGTTTTCCATTAGATCTCCATTGAGATCCCAAACAGATTGTCCGTCAGTGTAGAATAAAACTTCTCCATCCTGACTAGAAATGGTGGTAGTTCCTGCTGGGATACTTTGAGGATGTGGTGAAGCAATAGGTCGTGGCGTTGGCGCATCCGGGTCATCCGGGTCAGGATTGAAGTCTAGTCCGGCTCCATCTCCAAAATACCAGATATTGTTTGTTTGATCCTGAACATCCCACATTTTGACCCGAATCTCAGCATATGCATAGCATGAGGAACCAGGCTCGCGCACTAAAACCCAGTACAATCCTGGAGAACATACTTCATTGGCTTCCTTACCAATCCATCCCTGATCCCGTTTGTTTGACCAGAAATATTCATATTCTTCACCACCACCGCCGGCTCCACCACCTTGACCACCTCCCATTCCTGGTGCTCCACCTTCTCCATCCCCTCCTTGGTTTTGGGCCATTAACAGGGGATCTAAATCCAGGCATGTCTCACACAAAGTGGTGTCTGAAGGAGAAAAATTAGCTTCCAGATTGTTTTCCGTCAGGGTAATTGTATGGTTCACTGTTTGAGTCGTGCTATCAGCGAAGGTCACTTCCAGTGTTACATTCAGGCTTTGACCTGATGCTGCGTCTGCAGGGATTAAAAAATGCTCTTGCGCATAATCCGCCGGAAGGGCATTTCCGGTGGAGTCAGTTAGCGGAGGGTCAAAATTCCAAGCGAAACTTACAGGCCTGTAGTTCTCTGGAGTTAATTCTGAGGTAAGTTGGATTGGATTATTTGCACAGGGCATTTCTGGATCCCAGGTGAAATCAACAGTAGGGGTAACATCTGCATTGGGTGCAAAAGTGGGAAAAACGGTTCCGCAAAAGTCTGTACCTGTAAATGGATCTTCTTCCACTTCCACCAGCGCCAGATCTGCTTCATTTGGATTAGTGACTTTTCCTAAGAGTTGAGGACCACCATCTACTTCTTCGTAGATGTAATAGATACTTCCGTCGGGTCCAGCTTTGATGTCATAGATAGCGAAAAGATCCACCGGAGGAGTGCCAGGTGATTCAATTGGCATTTCTTCAGGTGTGGCAGAAAGATCTGTAGTGGGCACTCTGTATAATGTATTTCCAGCCGAATAGTAGATGTAATTACCATCAGGAGAAAACTCTGCGCCCCCATAAGTGCCATTTCCGGATGATTGGGCAATAGGAGTAGGAGATCCGAAAGTTCCGCTACTCGTATCAAAATCCACCACTAAAATAGGGTCGGTGTCAGACTCGGGGATTAAGATTAATTGGCTTGTTTCGTCATTGAAGACAATTTGTTTTGGAGTGGAAGAAATGCCTTGACTGTCCGTGGTACTGAAGTTGCCCACTCCAGAATTAATGCTTCGCGAAATCAGATTCCCATTATCAAAGCTGATGAGATAGGATGGAGAGGCAGGTGTCTTCACCACTAAAAGAGCTCCGGAGGCATTTCCGATTTTATTGTCGCTGGAAGTGATTTCGCCTAAAGGCCGTTCGTTACCGGTGGCTTGGCCTGGGGCATTCATATCCACTACGGCATATTGTAGATCTCCGCCCAGCGAAGTATAGAAGATGTAAAAAAGCTTGTTTCCTTCAGGATCGTACTCCAGAAAACCAGTCGCCACTTGCTGGGTTCCATCTATATTTCCATTGAGACCAGATCCTACGCCCTGGATCGGATTCTGGCTGAAATCATAAACCAACTCACCATTTGTTAGGAATAGGGGTTGCCCTGTAATAGGATCTATCGCTAGTGCAGAATTTCTATCGGTGAAGACAATTGATCCAGGAATAGATTGAACGGTTGGGGTATTTCCTTTTCCAAAGGACAAATAGTTGTTTTCCGTAGATCCACTACAATAGCCGAAAATCCACTCATTGTCATTAAAACCTTGTGAATACACGGCTGTATTAAATACAAAAGTTGTAAATAGGAGGGTAATCGTAAAAATGTAGGGTAACCTTATGGAATTAGGGCTGCTTTTCATAATTTTCGAACTGCTTCTAAAACAACATACGTTCTGTAACGTTGAAGAAGCCTACTGAATATTCAAATTAACGAACAAATACTTGTTACGGTCTCTGGTTTACGTTGTTTTTCTTTGCGTGGTTGGACTATTTGTAGGAACCAATGCCTATGCACAGGATCCGCAATATAGCCAATATTATGCGGCACCTCTTTACTTAAATCCGGCTTTTGCAGGATCTGAGTTGACGGGGCGTGTAGGCTTCAATTATAGAAACCAATGGCCTAGTATAGATGCCCAATTCACCACATTTTCTGCTTACTACGATACCTACCTGAATGACTACAACTCAGGGATTGGGGTAATGGTTATGCAAGATACAGAGGGGGCTTCCAAATTGCGATCAACCACGATTTCGGCCATTTATTCTTACGAATTAAAGTTGGGAGAAAAAACTTTTTTTCGTCCAGGATTTCAGGCAAGTTATATCCGAAGAGAAATCGGATTTTATGAAAATCTGATTTTTGCCAACCAAATCAATCCAAACGATCCCTTTGGGCCAATCTTTCCTGGATCTGAAATCGATGGTTTAGGAGATCCTGTAAATATGCTTTCTCTTTCCTTTGGCGGGTTGTTTTTCACTGAGGATTTTTGGATAGGTGGCTCGGCTCATCATGTGAATCAGCCAAATCAGTCATTTATTGACGGTGACAGCCCATTACCTGTTAAGTTTTCAGCGCATGCAGGCTATAGAATTCCCTTAGGAGAAGGAAGGATGCGGGGCGATTTTACGCACATGAGAAAGCAGCGATACTTGACTCCGACAATTAACTATAAGAAGCAAGGACCCTTCGAGCAGTTGGATGTGGGAGCCTATTTTTATGTGGAGCCAATAGTTTTTGGACTTTGGTATAGAGGGCTTCCTTACAAAAAAGTGGAGGAGCAAAGCAACCGGGATGCCATTGTGATGATGGTTGGGTTGAATCTACTTTCTGGTCTGAATGTAGGGTACAGCTTTGATTACACCGTTTCCCAGTTGGGAATTCAGTCTGGTGGAGCACATGAGTTGAGCTTGTCCTGGACCTTGCCTAATAACAATCAAGGCCAGCCTAGAAGACGAGATACCTTGCTTCCTTGTCCTAAGTTCTAACAGAGTATCCCGCGAAGGCGCAATGGCGCAATTTTTAAGTCATAGAAATCAAAATAGAATTTTCAGATTAGGTGTGCTTAGGGTTAAATGATTCATCAAGGCCCGAAAAAACGAACACAGTAAAAACGCTAATTGTCGCTCAGGTAAAGTAAAAACTGCGCCTCAGCGCCTTTGCGGGAGTTATCTTTGCAGCGCCGTCGCGAGAAATATTTTCTCATAAAAAAGCTGAAACGATTTCTCATTCCAGCCTTTAGCGTTAAGCAAATTGTAATTACAGTGTATAGAACTCTTCCCAGCCTTTTCTAGGAGCTTCTCCGGCAAGTAGTTGATTTGCCAGTGGGTTGTTTGTGATGCGCTGAGTCTCTCTGTCAAATTTCAACGTTGTATTTAGCTGCTGCGCCAACACTCCTAGACAGAATACCTGACTCAAGGGCCCAGCAATCTCAAATCGTGATCGCGTTTGTTCTTCACCTTTACAGGCTTTCAGGAAGTTAGCAAAGTGGTTTGAAGGACTTTCAGGTACTTCAGGAAGTTTACTTTCCATGGCTTTTGCTTTTTCCTCTCCAATGATAGAAAGGGTACTGCCATGAGAACCACCTTTGAACGTCAGGTCTTTGCCATAAATGATCTTGCCAGGGTTTAGTTTTGCTGGTTGGATTTGCCCATTGCTGGCTGCAGGGATATCTGCATTCAATTCCGAAGTTCCATAATCTGCCGGAACTGGGGGGATATTGTCCACGCCATCGTACCAGGTTAGGGTCAATGGAGGCATATCTCCACGCTCAGGGAATTTGAAAGCCAGAGTAGAAGACATAGGGAAGAAGAATGGGTTGTGGCCTTTTAGCATTACGGGATCGACTTCGTATGGTAATCCTAAGTCTAGGAATTCATGCACAGTATCCATGGTATGCGCTCCCCAGTCTCCCAAAGCGCCCATTCCGAAGTCATACCAGCATCTCCACTGGCCATTGATAAAGTCTTTATTATACTTATGCTCACTTCTGGCTGCCAGCCAAGTGTCCCAATCAAGGGTAGAAGGAATAGGCTCTGCTTTTGGGAAGCTTTGCATATTTACATCCCAGCCATGCCATCTCCTTGGGCTGTTCATATGAGCGGTCACTGCCGTTACATCTTTGATGATTCCAGCTTCTTTCCATGCTTTAAACTGGAAGTAATTACCTTCCGAGTGACCTTGGTTTCCCATTTGAGTCACTACATTATGTCTTTTGGCAGAGTCCATCATGAGTGTAATCTCATTGAATGTACGCGCCATAGGTTTTTCAGTATAGACATGCTTGCCTTCGGACATTGCCAGCATGGTAATAGGGAAATGCGAGAAATCTGGAGTTCCTACAGTGATCGCCTCAAATCCATTTCCAAATTCATCAAACATCTTTCTGAAATCCTGGAAGCGTTTCGCGTTAGGGAATTTTTCCATCATTGCTGTAGTATGAGGAGCACCCATATCTACGTCACAAAGCGCGACGATATTACATAAACCTGTATCGTATAACGCATTCATAATCTGAGCACCACGGTTTCCAATTCCACAGCAAGCAAGGTTGACTTTGTCGCTAGGGGCAATGTGTCCCATGGATTTGCCTAGTACGGTGGATGGAACTATAGAAATCCCACTAAGTCCTAAGGCGGCTAGTGAGCCAGTCTTGAGAAAATTTCTTCTGTCCGTTTTCATATTTTAAGGGAGTTTGGGTAGTGCAAATTGATTTTCAAGTGAGAAAGTAGGGATTTTTTACTGCTAGTTTCTCCATTTTTATGTTGAAAGGCTAAAGAATTAACGGAATCGATACCGAAAGAGAATTTTGGGAACAGGACGAAAACCCTTGAAACTTTTGCTATTTTCCGAATTCAATCCCTTAATAAACCATGAAAAAATCACCTCTCAAAAAGTCTGCATTTTTGTTGATTTTATTTGCAGCCTTTTCAATTTCCTGTGCATCAGCTCAAAACGGGAAAACCTACTTACAGTTTGAAGGAAAAAAAGGCGCTGGAAATGGAAAAAACATAGTCTTGATTTCTGGGGACGATGAATATAGATCAGAGGAATCCATGCCGATGATGGCAAAAATCCTCTCCACACATTATGGTTTTAATACAACTGTACTTTTTCCTATCGAACCTGAGACAGGAAACATAGTTCCAAGCTACCAAAACAATATTCCCGGTCTGGAGCAGCTTAATAATGCTGATTTGGTCATCATGCTGATTCGTTTCCGGGATCTGCCAGTGGATCAGATGAAGCATTTGGAGAACTATTTCAAATCCGGAAAACCATTTATTGCACTTAGAACATCCACTCATCCATTTGCAATTAAGGACCAAAACTCTCCTTTTGCTAAATGGACATGGAACAGCAAAGTGGCAGGATGGGAAGGTGGCTTCGGACAGCAGATCATTGGGGAAACTTGGGTAGCACATCATGGAATTCACAAGTCTGAGGGTACAAGAGCCTTGATCGATGGAGTTGACCGCGATGCTGATCACCCGATATTGAGAGGAATTGACGATATCTGGGCTCCGACGGATGTTTACTCCATAAAGAATTTACCATCTTCTGCCAATGTACTTCTGTTCGGTCAATCTACAGCTGGAATGACTCCCGAAGCCCCATTGATGTGGGACAAATCAATTATGCCCATTGCCTGGACAAAGGAGTATTCGCTTGATGGTGGTAAAACTGGTATGGTTTTCGGCAGTACGTTGGGTTCTTCTATTGATTTTCAGGTGGAGGATATGCGTCGCTTGATCGTAAATGCTTCCTTTTGGTTACTGGATATGCCAGAAGTGATTACGGCTGAGCTACCTGTGGAAATAGTAGGGAGCTACGAGCCGACAATGTTTGGTTTTGATAGTTTCCGGAAGGGAATGAAAGTATCAGATTTTAAATAGTTGAGGGATTTTCTTCATTATTTTTCATTTGACATTCTCCGATCGACATTTTAATAATGAATGATGAATATCAAATGTTGAATAATGAAGTTTTAAATGAAATAAATAAAACAACTGAGTGAGAAATACATGAACAAAATAGGATTTAATGTGCTGGCCTGGTCGGCAGAGATGTCAGAGGCGCTATTGCCAGTTTTAGATCGATTGAAACTGATTGGGTATGATGGCGCTGAGTTTTTCATTGGTGGATCACCTGAAGAATCCTTTAAGCTGGTCGGCAAGCATTGCGCTGACATAGGACTGGAAGTGACAGCTGTGACAGTGATGGGGCCGGAGCAAAATCCCATTTCTCCTGATCCTAAAGTTAGAAATGCTGCCTCAGAACAGCTTAAATGGGTGATAGACAGAGCTCATGATCTACATGCTCAGGTACTTTGCGGGCCGTATCATTCTGGCTTTACCGTGTTTGCTTCCCGGGAGCCCATAGAAGATGAATACAATTGGTCATCTGAAGTACTTCATGGAGTTGCTGATTACGGCAAAGATGCTGGTGTTTTATTGACTCCTGAAGCTTTAAACCGCTTCGAGTGCTACCTCTGCAATACCATGGAGCAGCTTTCTTATTTATTGAAGAAAGTCGATCACCCGAATGTACAAGCAATGTTTGAT
Source organism: Algoriphagus locisalis (assembly GCF_900116615.1). Classification (GTDB taxonomy): domain Bacteria; phylum Bacteroidota; class Bacteroidia; order Cytophagales; family Cyclobacteriaceae; genus Algoriphagus; species Algoriphagus locisalis. The sequence goes on along the minus strand of NZ_FPBF01000004.1, from coordinate 277,349 downwards.
ACACATCATGCGAATATCGAGGAGAAAAAGCTCGGAGATGCAATCAAGTTCATTGCTCCACAATTAGGGCACTTTCATATTTCTGAAAATGACAGAGGTACTCCAGGGTCAGGGCATGTGAACTTCGATGAGACCTTCAAAGCGCTTGCGGAAATTCAGTACAAAGGCTGGCTGACTATCGAAGGCTTTACCAGAAACGATCCTGCTTTTGCAAATTCTATAGGGGTATGGAGGGATTTTTCCGAACCTTGGGAAATGGCAGAAAAAGGATACGAGTTGATTAGAGGAATGGGAGAGAAGTATGGATTGTAGCAATAAACTAGCCCACTTTATCAATCGTGGGCTAGTTACTTTTAAGGGTTGGCCGATTTATGATCCAATTCTAATCCCACGGTAGTTCGAGGCTTAAATCCAGGCCATTCCTTAGCTTCAGGATTTGCATTCACATCCATATAGGATTTATAGTCTTCATTACCTTTTAGATAAAAGCCAAGAAATGCAGTAACAAAGTGTTGGTTGATATTATTGATTCTACGCATATCCCACACAGAATCAGCATATCTCAGATATTCATCAATACTTAAACCCGCAGCATAGGCTTCAGCTGGTGCAGGATTTGGAGCAGTATTATGACGTGCGTCTATATAAGTGAGCAAATATCTCTCAGAGTTTACTGCTCCTTCATAGATGGCTTTGGTTCCGTCTTCATATCCAGAAATATCGTCTTTGCTGCCTGACACAAACAGAGAAGGGATTTTGATGCCAGCCAATCCTTCTGCATTCCAAATTCCACGCTGCATGCCCCATGGAGCAAAAGCAACAATCACTTTGATTCTTGGATCTATGGAAGCCTTAAATTCCGGGTTGCCTGCACTTCTTTTTAATAGAGCTTTGCTTCCACCTGACATTGCTCCAAAAAGTTGAGAGGCTTGAGGACTGTATCCGGCACCTGCTACATTGACTGCACCATATCCACCCATAGAGTAACCAATTAATGCAGTGTTTTCAGAATTCACCAAGCCTTTCAGAAAAGAGTTCTCATCCTGACCCAATCTTGCCATTTCATTTAATACAAAAAGGTCGTCTAGAGACCTATTTAGGAGCGTGCTTTGGAAGCCACCGGCATCTCTGAAAGTTGCTTCGGTATGATCTATAGCCACTACTACGTATCCTTTGGAAGCAAGATTCTCTGTGAGATAGGTCATTAAATACCTTGAACCTGTGTATCCGTGAGATACGATCACCAGAGGAAAAGTAGCTTCAGTATAGACAGGTTTTGCATTTCGTGTCGCTCTACCTAGAAAAGTGAAGGGAATAAGAGGTCGAGTTGGCGAGCCATTCTGTCCCATTACTTCATCATAAGAAATTAATTCATTTGAATTCGCAGTTGCGGGATACCAGATTTCCACCTTCAAAGGTCTATTGTAAAGGGAATCTCCTCCCTTACCATAATTTAGAATGTCGAGCTGATTCGGATTTATTAAATCTAAGGTCTGTACTCCTACGGCATACTCACCTCGCGCTGCCAATTCTGGAGCGTCAGGCAAGAGGTCTCCGTATACGAAAGGCTGGGATGTTGACTGCCCGAAGCTGATTGAAACAGTGCATATGAAAAGTAGAGTTGTTAAAACTGATGCTAAGAGGCGTTTGTAGATCATTTTGGTTTTCTTTGGATTATTGGTTCAAGATAAGCATTCCATGGAATTCACCTTTTTCACAAATTCAAATTATTTGGGATTGTTACTAAAGAGCTTAATCCAATAGGTTTAATCATAACTTTTATTTCAGAAATGGGTTACTACCTATTTTAATTTATCTTCATACCATGATCACACTCACCCGCACAGATTCCTCAAATCCTGATTTTGTAGCCTTGGTAAAGTTGCTGGATGACTATTTAGCAGAGAAGGATGGGAGAGAGCATGACTTTTACAATCAATTCAATACCATTGTAAAGTTAAATAACGTGGTGGTTTGCTCGGAAAATGGAGTTCCTCTAGCCTGCGGAGCTATCAAGGAATTTGATCAGGATAGTATGGAAGTGAAGCGAATGTTCACCAAGCTTGATTCTCGCGGCAAAGGTTTGGCTTCTCGAGTATTGTCGGAATTGGAGCAATGGGCCGCAGAACTGGGCTATAAAGATTGTGTGCTCGAAACTGGAAAAAGACAGTTAGAGGCTGTAGCCTTATATAAAAAGAAAGGCTATTCTATCATTCCCAATTATGCGCAATACATTGGGATTGAGAATAGCGTTTGTTTTCGAAAAGTGTTGAAATGAGGAATTGCCCGCAAAAGTAGGAAGTTCTTTTTCCCGCAGATCGGCGCAGATAACTTTCGCAGATCTTCACAAATCCAAAAAAAATGCGAATTGCAATGAATAATCGAAATCAAAATCAGCGGTAATCAGCGGGATTTTTTTTCTATCAGTGCTTTACTTCAAAATCTTAATCCCCACAGCTTCAACACCCGGTAATTGATCCTGCCTCATGTACTGCAAAACGGTAAGACTTTTAGTGTTTTGATCAAATAAGAAAGGGAGAGTGTCATAGCGCGTATAAGAATTGCCAAATCCTTCGCCCAGTGGTTCGCCAGACTTTGGATCGAATAAAATCAGATTCACAAGCTTATTGTCAAGAATCACTCCCGCTGAATCCTTGGAGATGATTCTTAAATAGCAGTTCGAAAATGCATATTCCTCGTTAAACTTCACTGCAACTAAGTCAGGGGTATCCATCAGCTCTACATCCTTAAGGTCGAAAAACAGGCTATCTCTGATGCCCCAATTTTGGTTTGGGAGGCTTTGGAAATCCTCGTAAATACGCCCGTCTGTACAGGCAGCACTTACGAGAATTAGTACTATAAATAGGCAATGCTTTACCTTATTCATTCCCTGGTTTATTTGGATTTGGTCCTTGATTCTTTCGTGGAGGGAATTTCTTTTTTCCCTGCGGTTTTGGCTTAGCATCTCCGGTATTTGCATTTGCAGCATTCCCCTGGTTTCCGTCATTAGCTTTTGGCTTTTGCACATTTTGCCTTTTTGGAGGGCCATTTGGTGCTTTTGGCTGCTGAGGTTGAGGTGCTGTAGCTTGCCCAGCATTAGCATCAGGGTTTCTAGGCTTATTCCTGTTTTTATTTCTACGCTTTTTAGGTTGATCACCCGCTGGTCTTGAACCTTGATTAGCATTCTGCTGAGCTTCAGGTTTGTTTGGTTTGGAATCAGGCTTATTCGAAGCTTGTTGATTCCTATTTCCACCCGAATTTCTATTTTGTGGGCGAGGCTTCTTCTTGCGTTTAGGGCTAGTGGAGGCAAACTTTTTATCCAAAAGTTCCAGTTCCCGTGTTGATTTAGCTGCTAAATCTTCAATTTCAGAAGCTTCATTATACTGAAGAGTAAAAACTTTTTTGCCTTTCTCATTGATTGCAAGGATCTCTTTTACCCGCTCACAAGTGATGCTATGCCAGTCGTTATCATTGTTATAGCTAAACCACATCAGCTTGCGGAAAATATCCGTTTTCTGAAGTTTGGCTGGGCCTGATTCTGTCTGAAGAGGACGATCTATAGATGGAATGTCTTTGATCGCATCCATGTATGTATCTAACTCATAGTTTAGACAGCATTTCAGTCTGCCGCACTGTCCGCTTAGTTTCCCAGGGTTCAGAGATAGGTTTTGGTATCGTGCAGCTGAAGTACTTACATTTTTGAAGTCAACCAGCCAGGTAGAACAGCACAGCTCTCTACCGCAGACTCCGATTCCACCGAGTCTTCCTGCTTCTTGCCTTAGGCTGATTTGACGCATCTCAATGCGGATTCTGAATTCTCCAGCAAGAGCTTTGATGAGTTCACGGAAATCAACCCGGTCATCTGCAGAGTAATAGAAAGTAGCTTTAGAATTATCTGCCTGATATTCTATATCGGACATTTTCATCTTTAGCCCAAATTCCTCTACAATCTGACGGCAACGATAAAGAGTTGGAATTTCCCGATTTTGGGCTTCTCCCCACTTTTCCATGTCCTTTTGATTGGCGACACGGTATATTCTCAGGATTTCATCGTCATTCCTGATTTTTCTTTTTTGCATTTGCAGACGAACAAGTTCGCCCTGAAGGGATACATAGCCAATGTGATGTCCGCTTGGAACGTCCACAACGACAGGATCACCGGTGTTTAAAGCGAGGAAATCTACATTTCGGTAGTATTCTTTTCTTCCGCCTTTGAATTTTACTTCTACAATGTCAAAGTTGTCCACCTCGGGAATTCCCATGTGAGATAGCCAATCGAAGACATTCATTTTATTACAATCACTCGTCCCGCAGCTGCCGTTACTTTGGCAACCTCCGGTTCCTCCGGAGGAGGTTGAGCATGTGCTACATCCAGACATAATATATAGACAGGGGCAAAGCCCTGGTTAGTTTTGGGTTTAATTACATTAAGTTCAGGATATCCATTCCGATATCCTTTCGGTAGTAGGCTTGATCCCAATTGATACCTTTTACCGTTGCAAAGGCATTGCTCAAGGCTTCTTGCAATGATTCCCCTTTACCTGTTACAGCGATTACCCGACCACCTTGGTTGACTAATTCTCCTGATTCATTTCTTCCTGTACCTGCATGGAAAATCTCCGCTCCCTGCACCGTATCAGGCAGAGAAATAACTTTCCCTTTTTCATATGAACCAGGATATCCTCCACTTACCATTACTACTGTAGTAGCGTAATCTGGAGAGATTTTTAATTCATAACTATCCAGTGTTCCAGTGCCGATGCCATGAAGCAAAGCCAAAAAGTCACTTTCAATTCTAGGAAGGACTGCTTCTGTCTCTGGGTCGCCCATACGCACATTGTATTCGATAACGTGTGGCTCGCCGTCTTTATTCATCAGCCCAATGAATAAGAATCCTTTGTAGGGAATGTTTTCTTTTGCCAACCCATCTACTGTTGGTTTAACTACTTTCTCTTCTACTTTGGCCATAAAGGCCTCGTCTGCGAAAATAACCGGGCTGACAGCTCCCATTCCTCCTGTATTCAATCCTGTATCTCCTTCTCCGATGCGCTTATAGTCTTTCGCCTCCGGCAAAATCTTATAGTTTTTGCCATCAGTTGCCACAAAAACAGACAATTCGATTCCTGTCAAAAATTCTTCAATCACAACTTTGGAAGAAGCTTCACCGAACTTCTGATCCAATAACATTTCTTTCAAAGAGGCTTTAGCTTCTTCGAGCGTCAAGCAAATCAGTACACCTTTGCCGGCAGCAAGTCCGTCTGCCTTCAATACGATTGGTAGATTTTGACTATCCAAATAAGCTAGTCCTGCCTCCAATTGATCTGCGGTGAAGGTTTCATAGGCAGCTGTAGGCACATTGTTTCGCTGCATAAATCTCTTGGAGAAGTCCTTGCTTCCTTCCAGCGTAGCACCAAGTTGAGAAGGCCCTACCACCGGAATAGCTGCGGTTTCAGGTTGATTTTGTAGGAAATCTACAATGCCTTTCACCAAAGGCTCTTCCGGGCCTACAACTACAAGTGCGATATCTTTAGAGGTGATAAAATCCCGGATCGCGTCAAAATCAGTGATGCTGATCGCGACGTTAGTAGCTATGCTTTCTGTGCCGGCATTTCCCGGAGCTACGTATAATTGGGTACAGTTGGTGCTTTGTACGATCTTCCAGGCGAAAGCATGTTCTCTGCCCCCGCTCCCTAATAAGAGTATATTCATTGACTCAATTCAAGTTAATTCGCATGCTCTGAGATGAATTTGATACGATAAACCCGCAGTTCATCTTCTGCAAAGTCCTCATCTTCAAGTTCCTCTAAGGCTGCTTTGATCTGATCACTGCTGGCATTCATGAAGTAATCGTGGAGCATATCCTCCCGGTCTTCGTCCATGATGGCCTCTATGTAGTAATCTATATTTAGTTTAGTTCCGCTATAAATGATCTGCTCTATTTCATGGAGCAAGTCACTCATACTCATGTTGAGGTTTTCTGCTACCTCGTCCAAGCCTACCTTGCGGTCGATCTGCTGGATAATTGAAATCTTTACTTTGGATCTGGTTCCGGATGATTTTACTACCACATCTGATGCGGTCTCAATCTCATTTTCCTCCACATAGCTCGCTATGAGTTTCAGGAACGAAGACCCGAATTTAACGACTTTTCCCATACCTACGCCAATGATTTGCGCAAGCTCCTCGCGTGTGGTAGGATAGACTGTAGCCATTTCTTCCAAAGAAGGGTCCTGAAAGATCACATATGGTGGAAGTCCTTTGGTACGGGCGACTTTTTTCCGTTCTGCTTTTAACAGTTCAAATAACTTTTCGTCATAAGAAATCCCCATATTAATGTCGATTTCTGCCTGCCCGGTTTCTACTTCTGCAGCGAAGTCGTGGTCATGGTGCAGTTCTAGTTCAAAGGGAGCATCGAGAAAATCTTTGCCTTTTGGCGTTAATTTGAGGATACCATAATTCTCGATATCTTTTTCAAGCATATTTAGAATCATCACCTGACGAATCACTCCAATCCAGGTTTTTTCCGAGGATTCCTTTCCTTTAGCGAAGACAGGCAATTTGTCGTGCGAATAGCTTAACACGTAATCTGTCGATTCTCCCACAATCACTTTTACCAAATGATCCAAGCCAAAGCGCTCATTCGTTTGCTGTGCCGCTTCCAGTACAGTGGTGACCATATCCATTCCTTCGAATGTCTCTCGATGGCGCTTACAATTGTCGCAAAAGCCACAATCATCGTCCATCGTTTCTCCGAAGTAATTAAGGATGAATTTTCTTCTACATACGCCCGTCTCAGAGTAAGCTGCCATTTCTTGCAACAGAAGTTTGGCGTTTTCCCGCTCTGTGACCGGTTTGTCCTTATTGAATTTGTCCAGCTTGATGATGTCCTCGTATCGGTAGAACATGAGGCAATGACCTTCTAGTCCGTCGCGACCAGCTCTGCCGGTTTCCTGATAATATCCCTCTAGCGATTTGGGCACATCATAGTGGATAACATAGCGCACATCGGGTTTGTCGATTCCCATCCCAAAGGCAATAGTTGCTACGATTACATCCAGTTCTTCATTGAGGAAATCGTCCTGGGTTTTGATCCGAACGGAGGAATCCAGCCCTGCGTGATAGGGCGCTGCATTGACTTGATTGACCTGGAGTAGTTGTGCTATTTCTTCAACTTTCTTTCGGCTGAGGCAATAGATAATTCCTGACTTTCCTTTGTGTCCTTTGATGAATTTGATCAGATCCCTCTTCGAATCATTCTTAACCTTGGGACGAACCTCATAGAAAAGGTTGGTTCTGTTGAATGAAGATTTGAATAAATCGGCCTCTTCCATCTGAAGGTTACGCTGGATGTCCTGCTGCACCTTTGGCGTAGCAGTGGCAGTCAGTGCGATTATTGGTAAATCAGGAGCGATTTGCGCGATAATGGACTTGATCCTCCGGTACTCAGGCCGGAAGTCATGACCCCATTCTGAGATACAATGCGCTTCATCTATGGCTACAAAACTAAGTTCCACAGATTTGAGGAACTCGACATTTTCCTCCTTTGTCAGCGATTCTGGAGCGACATAGAGCAGTTTGGTCTTTTTACTTCGAACCTCACTTTTGACTCGTGTTGCCTCAGATTTATTCAGCGTAGAATTAAGGAAATGGGCATTTATTCCTAGCGCTTGCAGTTGATCGACTTGATTTTTCATCAAAGCAATCAAAGGAGAAATGACTATAGCTGTCCCGTCCTTGATAACGGCGGGCAATTGGTAGCACAAAGATTTGCCAGCGCCCGTAGGCATGATGACGAAAGTATTCCGCTTATTAAGCAAGTTATCCACGATCAATTCCTGATTTCCACGGAATTGACTGAATCCAAAGATTTTTTTAAGATCTGCTTTTACTTTTTCTTCCACTTGTTGAGGGGCTAAAAGGGTAACTAAAGCCTGTAAACAGGAATGATTTATTACATTTATACCCAGGTTCAAAATTAGTTATAAACGCAGGTAAAATTGAATTTAGCTAAAAATATTAGAAATACAGCCACGAGGGTGTTGCAAAACGAGGCTCAGGCCGTGTTAAATCTTGTTGATTTTTTAGATGGCGATTTTGAAGCCTGTGTGGAGTATATTTTGGTCTCAAAAGGTAGAGTGGTAATCACCGGAGTGGGTAAAAGTGCGCTTATTGCCAATAAGATAGTGGCTACCCTAAATTCTACAGGCACTCCTGCCATTTTCATGCATGCAGCTGATGCTATTCATGGTGACTTGGGAATGATTCAGGAAGATGATATCATCATTTGTATCTCCAAAAGTGGTAATACTCCTGAGATCAAAGTGCTGGTTCCCATGATGAAAAAGTTGGGGTCCAAACTAGTGGCTCTCGTGAGCAACACCAAAAGTTTTTTAGCCGAGCAGGCAGATTATATTTTGAATGCTACCATTGGAGAGGAAGCCTGTCCACATAATCTGGCTCCGACTACCAGCACCACAGCACATTTAGCTTTGGGAGATGCCTTGGCAGTATGTCTATTGGAAGCCAGAGGCTTTACTTCCGACGACTTTGCGAGATATCATCCAGGAGGATCTTTGGGCAAGCAGCTGTATCTTAGGGTAGGAGATGTACTGGGTAGCAATGAGATTCCTGTAGTCACAGAGACTGCCGGATTGGCGGAGGTGATTATGGAGATTTCCGGGAAAAGACTAGGTGCTACTTCAGTAGTAGATAAAGATGGCAACTTGAAAGGGATTATTACTGACGGAGATTTGCGGAGAATGCTTCAGAAATCTCTTGATATCCAGTCGCTTAAAGCCTCGGATATTATGACGGTAAATCCTAAATCCATTTCCACACAAGAATATGCTATCAGAGCGTTGAACATGATGAAAAATCATAATATCACACAACTCGTAGCTATGAATGGAGAGAAAATCGCAGGTTTTGTCCATATTCATGAATTGATGAAAGAAGGAATTGTTTAACTTTTAGCATGCACAATAAACCCTATATCTTAATTATGGCAGGCGGCATTGGGTCGCGATTTTGGCCTTATAGCCGCAGAAAGCGACCAAAGCAGTTTTTGGATATACTGGGGACAGGGCGCACCTTATTGCAAATGACCTTTGATCGGTTTGCTGAACTAGCTGAACCGGATCAGTTTGTGGTCATAACTTACAGAAAATACCTTTCCATTGTGAAAGAGCAGCTGCCAGAGCTTAAGGATCATCAGATATTGACTGAGCCTTTGCGTAAAAACACGGCAACCTGTATAGCCTATGCTACCTATAGCATTTATTCCAAAGACCCAGACGCTACTATCATTGTAACTCCTGCAGATCATTTGGTTTTGCATGAAAAGAAGTTTGAACGTACCCTACAGAAGGCGGTAGAAGCGGCAAATGACGGGAAATTAATCACACTTGGCATCAAGCCGAACAGACCCGAAATAGCGTATGGATACATCCAATACATCGAAAAGCCAAATACACATGTGTACAGGGTGAAGACTTTCATCGAAAAGCCAAATTCCAAATTAGTAAAGACCTTAATTGAAAGTGGGGATTTTGTATGGAATTCGGGGATGTTTATCTGGAAAGCAAAGAGTTTGATTGAGGCATTCGAAGAGCACATGCCGGATTTGGCTGAGGTGTTTGAAGAAGGAAAAGAATTCTATGGTAAAGCCGGAGAAGCCGAGTTTGTGTCCGCTGCCTATACCCAAATGAAAAGTATTTCCATTGACTATGGAATCATGGAAAAATCGAGTCAGGTTTATGTTATTCTGGGAGATTTTGGTTGGTCAGATTTGGGGTCTTGGAGCAGTCTTTATGACTTAAAGGACAAGGATAAGGAAAACAATGTGGTAGAAGCAAATGCTGTTTTGTACGAAACTAAAAACAGTTACATCAAGGTAAAAGGTGATAAGCTTGTTGTCGTTCAAGGTTTGGAAAACTACCTGGTGAATGAAACAGATAACGTCCTATTGATCTGCAAACTCGATGCGGAGAAGAAATTCCGCGAATTTGTGTCCAATGCAAAAAAGAAAGGGGAAGAGTTTATATAACCCTTCCCCTTTTGCACTTTTTTATATTCTCAATTCCGCTGCCTGATAGCCTCGTAAATAGCAACTCCTGCAGATACGGATACATTCAAACTTTCGATTCTACCAGCCATAGGGATTTTCACTTTTTCATCCACTATTCCCATCAATTCTGTAGAAATTCCATCTTCTTCCGAACCCATAACCATCGCAACAGGAACAGAAAAATCGGTGTCATACATGGTTTTATCAGTTTTTTCGGTGATAGCTACCAATACCAAACCGGATTTCTGAAGGTCCCGACAGGTATAAAATAGATTTCTTGACCGCACTACAGGAAGGAAATTTAACGCTCCCACAGAAGTTTTGATCGCATCTGAGTTGATTTGGGCACTGCCTTTTTCAGGAATGACGATGGCATCCACCCCTGCACATTCAGCCGTTCTGGCGATGGCTCCAAAGTTTCTTACATCAGTGATTCTATCCAAAACCAAGATCAATGGAGCTTTTCCCACATTGAAGCAACTCTCGATCACGTGATCCAACGAAGCGTATTCTATGGACGACATCTGAGCTACCACACCTTGATGGTTTTTCCGCGTGATTCTATTCAGTTTTGCCTCTGGTACACGTACAACAGGGATTTTCTCTGTTTTGCAAAGCTTCAGCAATTCCTTGATCAGGTCGTTGTTGATCTCCTTTTGCACCAAGACTTTGTCGATGTCTTTTCCTGCGTGGATGGACTCCATCACTGCTCGGGTACCAAAAATAAAGTCTTTTTCGTGTTCGCCTTTTTCAATCAAAAAGCCATCTTTCCGCTTCTCCATATGGATATGTTTTTGAACCAAACCGGCTGATAAGCTCGTGAGCGATTCAAGGTGTAATAGTGAGGGCTAAGTATGTTTTTAACCCGCGCAAAGGTAAAGCGAATTCTTGAACTCTCGTTAGTTCCTCCATAACTCCACACTTCCCTGTCCAAATAAAAGTTCACTTCCTCTGGTGGCCCCATCACGATATAGACCATTCCTTTATCCGTTTTCCAGCCTTCTTTGAAGTCAGTGAACAATAAATTGGCGAATTCCACCTGCCGGAAATACTCCCGGATCAGCTCTTTGGCAGTGTCTGCATTTTTGGTCAAACTGAGCCAGTACATATCTAGAGCCTTCTTTTTGTCCTCGGCGGATTTCAAGTCTTCGTGTTCTTTTCGGGTGGAAATATAAGTGACCATATCCACCATCTCGTCCCAGTCTTTCACTTTTGGGAAAGCTTCATGGGTAGTTTTCAATACCAAACCTGTGCTGGCTGAAGTATCACTTTGGATGAAATAATATCCGATTTTATCAAATGATTTTGGGACATTTTCCAAGAAATCACCCTCATCTATCACTTCTAATTCTCTTGGAACTGCTGCGGGCTTGGTCTCCATCGGCGGGTAAGGAACCTCAAGGTTGATCGGGTAGTAAAAGCCGTGCAGCGTTGGTCCATCGTTGGATTGGAAAAGCAAGGACTCGCCTGCGTTCAGGTAGTTTTGATCAAAACCCACATAATTCGCATAATAGGCTCCAAAACTCGGTGTATCGAAGACGAAACTACTTTTGATATCTGTAGAATAATAATATTCATCACCCTGTCTGGTGTCCAGCGCCGTGAAAAGCGCAATGGAAGTTTCCGTGGTTTCAGGTATATCTATTGTCTTTTCAAAAACCCAATGCCTGTCCGTATCATACTTGAGGTCATCTGAAGTTAAAATAATTGTGTTGTCAGAAAGAATCTCCTCTTCATAGCTATCCAGAATGGAATAGGTGAAACTAAAAGTATTGAAGACAGGGTTTTCTTCGATTTTTTCTACCTGCAACTGAAGTTTATAACTCGTCTCGGATACCTTAATAGGAATGACTTTTAAAGACAACCTTGAGTACCTGGAGTAGCGAAGTGTCTGATTCAGACTGCTTAAAGTCTTTTGTGCAAATGTGGGAAATGTACTTCCTGCAAAGAGGATCAAAAAAATCAGGAGTCGGCTTGTTTTACAGTTCATCGGGTGTTGATCTCGGTTTTGGGAAATTAACCTTACTTTTGCCAAAATAGTAAATTTTTGTATGGCTACCTATACAACGGAAATCGCCTCTGACAAGTTGGTCAGTGACAATCCTATTCATCAACGCTTACTGAAAGCATACATTGCTGCTCAGCCGTGGATTTCTGGCAAATTGCTGGAAGTAGGCTGTGGAGAAGGCCGTGGAGTGGAAACCCTTTTGCCCTATGCAGAGAGCTACCTGGGTTTGGATAAAATTCAGGAAGTGATCGACGAGCTGAAAGTTAAATTCCCGAAAATTGAGTTTCAACAAGCGGTGATTCCTCCTTTTGCAGGAATCGCCGATAATTCCTTCGATACGGTGGTGAGTTTTCAGGTGATTGAGCATATTCCCAATGACCGATTGTTTCTGGAAGAAATCTATCGCGTGTTGAAGCCTGGAGGCAAAGCGGTGATTTCTACCCCAAATATCAACCATACCCTTTCTCGCAATCCTTGGCATGAGCGGGAATACACCCCACAGCAATTGATTGATTTGTGCTCATCTATTTTTGATTCTGTGGAGGCCAAAGGAGTAGGAGGGAATGAAAAAGTTTGGAATTATCATGAAGCCAATCGCAAGTCAGTGCAGAAAATCATGCGCTTTGATATTTTTGATCTGCAGCATAAGCTCCCAGCATCCATTCTGAGAATGCCTTATGAGATTCTAAATCGTAGAAACAGAAACAAATTGCACCAACAGCAGGGAAAAAGCGTGGTGGACATTTCCCATGAAGATTATCTGATAGTGGAAGATCCAGCAGTAGGGTTAGATTTGTTTTATGTGTTGGGGAAAAAGTAGGACTTTAGCTTTTACTCAAAAAAAGCAGCCTTAATTCCTGAGATAATCATGTTCGTTCCGATAATGGCGATGATCAAACCCATGATTTTGCCGATCACCACGATCAGGTTTTTTCCCAACCGTTTTACGATCTGATCCCCCAATTCAAAAGCAATATGTGTCATTAGGCACAACACAGCAAATACCCCAATTACAATTAGAATATTAACGTAATTACCTTGTGACGCAAAGTTCATGGCAGTTACTATGGTTCCTGGGCCTGCTAGGATAGGAATAGCTAATGGAGAAATCGCAATATTTTCTTCAGTGACCGGATCTTTGATGTGTTTTACACTGGACTTTTTAGACTGCAGCATTTCAAAACCCACAAAGAAAATCAGGATACCGCCTGTGATTTTGAAGGCAGGAATGGTGATCCCGAAGATTTCGAAAATAAATTTCCCCAGCACCACAAAGACTACTACAATCACGAAAGCAGTTAACGTTGCTCTTTTGCTGACGCTTCGCTTGGTGGCTTTATCCAAATCATCCGTCAGCGAGGCGAAAATCGGCACGTTTGCAATCGGGTTCATGATTGCGAAAAAACCAGTAAATACAGATAAGGTAAAACCCAGGTAGTGATCCATAAATAGACGTTGATATTCTTTTGAGCTAGAATTGGCGAAGGTATCAAAATCTTCTTTCTGAATGCAAACAAGGGCAGCAATACCGATTTCTGAGCGCTGCTAGAATATACGCTATTTGCCGTATGGTGTGTAGGAAAGCGTGGTTTTAAATTTGAGATGTATTTTAAATCTATAAACTATGAAAACTTATAACGCTACACTTTGGACTTTACTTTTAGGAGCCGTGCTTACTTTTTCAGCATGTAGCTCAGATGATGATATCAATCCTCAGACCACAACGCAAACCAATCCGACTCCTACTGCCCCTGATGATGCAAATGCTGTTCTTGCGGCGATCATGTCTTACTCAGACCTGCCCAGCAATGTGCCGAGTGTTCCGGGTGTGGGTGGGATTGCGATAGATGTGGCTTCAGGCTCTTTTTTTAACGGGGGAGTTGGAAGTGCTCTGGTAAATGTGGGAGATGTGATGCTTAATTCAAAAGCGCTGCAAATTCCAAGAGGAAATGCCTACATCAACAATCCAATGGAGTTGTCCTATTCTCTTGCTGCCGGGCAGTCCAATTCTTGGCAGGTGAGTGGAGGAAGTGGCTTTGATGCTTTTTCACATACCACTACCAAGAGAATGCCTTCCCAGGTAAAATTTACCGCGTCTGTAGGAGATAGTTTTTCCAAAGGTTCAGATTTGACCTTGACCATCGAGTCCGTGACTTCCAATACAGACAACATCCTTTGGGTGGTTTCTGATGGCAGTACGACTGTCACTAAAGAATCAAAAACCACTTCAGTAACCTTCTCTGCGTCAGATCTAAGCGGCATGAGAGCCACATCCACTGGGTTGGTGCAGGTAGCGAGCTATAACACTGAAGAAAAAACCTTTGGCGGGAAAAAAGTCTATTTTATCAACGAGACGGTTCACACCAAACTTGTAGAAGTTAATTGATTTGATATTTTGATGTTTTTAGCCAGTGGGAGTGATCTCACTGGTTTTTTTATGTCTTTTTTCTGAAAATCCGCTTGAAAGGCTCAACAGTTTGACCTATAAAATCCTCTGGAAATTTCTCTTCATCAGGAAGTCCTACCGGTAGGTTTTCATCATCTGAAGGCCAATAATTTGTGCGGAAAAGAAAATCCCACAAGCTCAGCGAAATCCCATAATTGAAACCATTTGGATGGCTTTCTGGGAGATCTTTCGCATGGTGCCAAAGGTGCATCTGCGGTCCGTTGATTATATATCGGAATGGTCCAAGAGGAATGTTCAGATTCGCATGTCCAAGCTGACCGAGCACTAATGTGAAGATGTGGACGATAAAGAAATCTGTGATGCCAAAGCCTATCATGGCCAGTGGAATGTATTCCAGCGTTCGATAAAGGATGTTTTCCATCCAGTGGTAGCGAAGCAAAGCCGCAAAGCCCATTTCCCGCGTGCTGTGGTGGACTTTGTGAAACTCCCACATCCAGCCGACGTGATGATACATGCGGTGAATCGCCCACTGCATGAAATCGCGAAGGATGAAAATTAGCACCAATTGCAGCCACCCCGGCAGCTGATCCACTTTGATTGCTACGGTATTGGTGATGCCGAATAAGCCTAGAAAGTCATTGAAAGCCTCTACCGCAACCATCGATAAGGCATTGTACGCGACTAGGGCAAAGAGGAAGTAATTCCAAAAAAGATAAAAGATATCCAACCAGAAATGCTCACGGATCAACGGCTGATTTTTTCTCCATGGAAAAAGAATTTCCAAGCCATATATAACCAAAGATGCACCCACTAGCCAGTAGAAGTAGTTATGCCAACTGGGATTCAGGATCTCTCCAATAAAGTAATTCCAATAGCCATAATAGCCGTCAAAAATCGCTTTGATGTATTTTTCCATGTATCAAAGATGGGGATTTTAAACTATGTCAAATGTGATTTTAAGCACACATTAAAGGATGGGTGGCTAATTTAATGATAAGTTGCAGGTGTCTTGTTGACTAAGTTCTTGTAATTGGCTAATTTAATTTGTTCGATTTTTGATATGTCAACTATAACGCCAGAACAATTTGCTTACTATCATGAGAACCGCTCGATATTAATCAATGAATATTTAGCGGATTTTCCGAAAAGAGTGGACCCGGATGCAGTTAGGGACTTATTTATTCCTAGTGGGTATGACAGAAGTAATGTGTCAGAATATCAGGAAATCTGCAAATTGTTGACAGAGGATATTTATTTTGAAGCGTTAATTAGGAATAAGTTATCCAAGAAATTAATATTTGCCGCAGGTTTACCTGGTTCGGGAAAGTCCACTCATCTGGCTCAAATGATGAAAGATGAATTAGTCTATGATGGAACTTTAAATGACGATGATAAATTTATAGATTACATAGAAAAAGCATTAACCTTAGGGTATAAAGTTGAGGTTTTCGTCTATAGTGTAGAGCCTAGTGTGGCTTTTGAACGGAACTTGGAAAGAGGTGATGACATGAAACGATATGTTCCAATTTCGCATTATGAAAAAGTTGCGGCTACGTTAAATAGAAGACAAAAATTGTTGGCTGATAAATTTCAGAGTAGAGTCAGCTTCCGGAATTTTGAACACACCAACTTTGAAGGAAAGCAGGTAGAGTTTGTTCCCATTAAAATCGACAGAGATGAGCTTGAAAGAATCGCAAACAACCATGAATTTAGAAACCATAAGAACCTTCATTCAGTCCTTAGATAAGAATAGGGTCAAAGTGCTGAACATGACTGGATCAAATGTGGTGATTGATGAGTTGAAAAATATTGTTGATGAATTGGAAGCTTCTGTCTGGGATAAGAGGTCTCAGGAAGCTTCGTCACATCTGAAAGACAAATCCGAGGAAGATAGAAGGATGCTCCTGATGAGCGCTAAAGAGAAAAAATTCTTCTTGAAGTACAAGGCTGAAAATCCAGATAACAAATGGGATTATTTTGAAGATTACGCTAAGGAAGTAAGTCAAGATTTTAGTAAGTCTCTTGATAAATGATTTCTCCGTAGGTTAGTTTTTTTATCTGGATAAATTTTCCAATCATAACTTGCTTCCAGGAGCTAACCAATTTTAAATCCAAAAAAAAAGAGCGGTCAGCTGCGCACTGTCGCTCTTAAAATGTTAGACGTTTTTGGATTGGTCTTTTCGAAATGAAACTTTACATACGCTGCCGAAGGTAGTGACTTTATCTTCTTTTACGAGGGACTTGAAATTTTTTACATAGACTGAATCGATGTTGTGGACTGTTTTAGAAACTTCATCCACTGTATTCTGGTTCGCATCTTCTCTGCTCTTTTATGAGTAGGCGATTACCTCGAAAATATTAACTCGGATAGCTGTTTTGAAGGAGAAAGCATAGCTACTTCTGTCGTTTGATCAAGTTTGTAGATAGAATCAAGATATCGCTGGTAGGTCTATCTCTATTAGTTGTTTCAGACGCGGCGATCTTGTCCACGACATCCATTCCAGATACTACTTCTCCAAAAACTGTGTAGTTCTGATCCAAATGAGCTGCTCCTCCTATCGTTTTATAGACTTCCCTGTGTGCCTCTGGATACTGATAGGAAGTCATTCTTTTTTGCTCGATTTCAGCCAAGGAATCAAGCTTAGCTTTTAACTGTTTAGCTTCCTCTCCACGGCTGGAATCTCTATTTCTAAGCAATTCCTGATACTTAGTGAAGGTTTCACTGTTTGCTGGATCATTGATGACCTGATTATATGCAAGCCCTTTATTGATTCGATTTTCTGCTATGTCTAGTGTGCTGTCGGTGTAAGTTCTGCCTTGTACTATGTAGAATTGAATGAAGCTGCCTTTTTGCTCAGGATTCACATCATCACCTTCACGGGCAGCTCCAAGTGCCCCTCTTTTATGAAAGTGGGTAGTAGTAATTTCTGCGGGAATAGTCTCAGGGATTTGCAGTTCATTCTTCTTTTTCTGGAATGCTTCCTCATGAATCCTCTCTCCAGCCTGGATCATAAATTTTTCTATAACTCGATGAAAGAGAATACTGTCGTACATCCCTTCTTTGACCAAGCTGAGGAAATTAGTGCGACTTAAAGGAGTGTCATCGTATAAGCGAAGCACAATTGTGCCTTCGGTCGTAACTAGCGCTATGTCTTTTTTAAGGTCACTTTTAGTGACTTTAGATTTGTTTAATGATTGGCAACTTGCAAGTATTAGCAGCAAGGCAAAAGCGCGAAAATTTATTTTCATAAAGAGCTAGAAAAGGCGTGAGGGTGTTTCAAGTTGGAAAATAGGTGAATTGTGGGGCTTGGCAAAAACCAACAACATTTTTTCTCCAAGGTCTTTTCCTTAATTTCCTTGCTTAAATAAGAATTGCCATGACCTTAGAATATTTTCGGGATTATTGTCTCGCTAAGCCCGGAGTGACAGAAGACACGCCATTTGATAAGGATGCACTATGCTTTCGTGTTGGGAATAAGATCTTTTCGATCTGCTCTATTTCAGAATTTCAATACATCAACCTGAAGTGTGACCTTGAGCGTGCGGTTGAGTTGCGCGAGCAATTTGAGGGAATTACCCCGGGATATCATATGAACAAGCAACAGTGGAATTCGGTGAGCACGATAGGAAATGTGCCAGATCGCCTGATTTTGGAATTGGCGGATCATTCTTACGAGCTTATCTTTGGCAGCTTGACCAAAAAACTACAAGCTGAAATCCGTCCATGAGTTATTTTTCTATTTCCAACATTTCAAAATCTTACGATTCCCAACTGGCGCTTCAGCCCTTTTCACTTGAATTAGAAAAAGGTCAATTCCTCGCTATAGTGGGTGAAAGTGGCTCTGGCAAAAGTACTTTGCTAAAAATTATGGCAGGGCTGGAAGTTCAGGATGAAGGGGAAGTTTTCTTGGAAGGCCAGCCAATTTTAAATCCTAATCAGAAGATTGTTTCTGGCTACGACGAGATCCGGTTAATTCACCAGAATTTCCATCTCTATCCCAATTCCACGGTGGAGGAAAATATCTCCAGGCAATTGCTGCATTATGAGAAAATCTATGCGAAAAGCCGGGTAGATGACCTTCTTCAACTGCTAGGTTTGACTGCTTTTAAGGACAGGTTTCCACGTCAGCTTTCCGGTGGACAAAAGCAAAAAGTTGCAATTGGTAAAGCCATGGCTGTGGAGCCGGATATTCTGTTGCTAGATGAACCTTTTTCCTCTTTGGATACCATTCAGACACACCATTTGATCGCGGAATTGAAGGAAATTTTTAGAGATTTCGGGACTACGGTAATTTTTGTAACACACGACCTTGATGATGCACTGCGATTGACTGATAATCTGATCATTTTGCAAAAAGGGAAAGTCGCTCAAAAAGGCACATCTCAGCAACTGTGTGAAAAACCTAAGACCAAGTATGTTGCGCAGCTTTTTAGCCCAATAAATAAAATCCCAGAAACAAAAAGCAGCTTTGTCAGACCAGCTGATGTGAAGGTAAGAACCAAAGGAGGACTGTTGGGACATGTCACTGATTCGCGCTTTTTGGTTCATTATAATTCTCTACAGGTAAAGCTCAAAGAGAGTGGACTTACTTGGGAAGTGGATGACTCTCAGCGAAAATATGCAGTGGGCGAACGGGTTTATTTGAGCTGGGATGATATGAAAGTGATGAGTCTTTGAGCTTGACAAAAAGAAATATTCTACTCACGATTCTATATGAATTCAAACTTGCCGTAAGTCAGGTGATTTTGTGGATTTGGATCAAGCTGGGTTTGGTGAAATCACTGCTCATTGTTCCCTATGAGGGTTTTGGTAATGAAAAAGAAATTCTCTTGGTCGGTAGAGTTATCCGCGACAATCGAGTGGGAGTGTCAAGTCCCGATGATAGCGTTTGGCTGAATATTGGTAAGATGCGTAGGAGGTTCATGAGTGTGGTAATTCCGCGAGTGGAGGTCAAAGCCGAGTTTCAAGACGAGGAATTCTTCGCAAAGACAGACGAAGAAGGATATTTTGAGTTTAAAATTCATCCTAAAAAGGATATTCAAATCTCTTCCCGGTGGCAGCAGATTGAGCTGACATTAATAGATCAGGTGATCAGAAACCAAGGAGAAGTAAAGGCTTGCGGAGATGTTTTTCTGCCTGTGGGAAATATAGATTATGGTATAATTTCAGACGTGGATGACACGATTATTCCTACCGGAGCCATGCGCTTGATGGAAATGTTAAAGACCACTTTTGTTAAAAATGCACATACCCGAGTACCCTTTCCGGGCGTTTCAGCATTCTATAAGGCGCTTCAAAAAGGTCTTGACGGAATAGAGAGCAATCCATTTTTTTACGTTTCCAGCAGTCCATGGAATCTGTATGATTTCCTCCATGAGCTCCTTCAGATCCATCACATTCCAAAAGGCCCATTGATGCTTCGGGATATTGGTTTGTCCAGGACGCAGTTGATCGCAGGAAGCCATTCTGAGCATAAGCTGGAGCAGATTCGGCACATTCTTTCCACTTACTCTCAGCTTCCATTTATACTCATAGGAGATAGCGGGCAGGAAGATCCGGCTATTTATCTACAGATAGTACGGGAGTTTCCGGGAAGAATAATGATGATCTTTATCCGGGATGTTCATTCTTCACAGTATGATTCGGTGAAGAAAATAAGTGAGGAGTTAAAAGAGTTGGGAGTAGAGATGATGCTTGTGAAAAACACCCTTGAAGCCTCTCAGTTTGCACTTTCGAAAGGATGGATATTGGAAGAGGATATGGACGATATAGCTCAGGAAAAAGTGAAAGATGAAGTTGAAAATGATGAGGAATAAATGGGTACTTTCCCCATAAAAAAGAGGTAAAAAGTCCAAACTTCTTACCTCTTCTTACTTTTTACAATATTTTCCGTTTACAATTCCCTATTCCTCCTCATGAGCTCCATGCGCTCCATGAACATGCCCGTGGGCAAGCTCGTCTTTTGTCGCTTCGCGAACCTCTTGGATATTCCCATCAAAATGCAAGTCAAAACCTACCAATGGATGATTGAAATCGAGCAGGATTTCTTCACCCAGATCTTTCAGTATCTTAGCCTGCATAGGATAGCCATCTTCGTCCATCAATGGAAGGAAATTTCCTTCCTCAAGCATTTCAGGATTGAAGCCATTTTCTCCAGAAAACTGCGACTTAGGTAAATTGACAATTAAGTCTTCGTCGATTTCTCCGTAAGCTTCCGCAACCGGAATCACAAAAGAAAAATCCTCTCCTTGCACTTTCCCCAGAAGTAACGCTTCGAATTTTTCAGGCAGATCACTTGCCCCAAAAAGGAAGTAAAATGGATCTTCTGTATCACGGATTTCCACACTGAAAGGTGCCGATTCTATCTCATCAGCTTCTTTACTCACTTTGAGTTCGTAGGTGAGTCCGACGACTGTGTTCTCTGCTATTTTCATTTTTCTGATTTTATGTAATGTTTTGAGAGGAAAGCTTAATTGTTAGTGCTCTCTTGGTTTTTTTCTTTAACTGTGAAAAATACTCCGGCTATCAGTGACAAAATGATCAAGTACTGAAAAATGATCATTGGCGTCTTGGTGGCAGTGTAGCTTGTCGGGCTAAACTTGAAAACGATCTCATGAGTTCCTGCAGGGACGATCAATCCACGAAGAAGGTAATCGGTTCGCAAAATCTCAGTTTCAGCTCCGTCGATTGTTGCCTTCCAGCCCACTGGATAGTAGATTTCAGAGAAAACGACCAAGCCTTCCTTGCTCATTTCTGCTTGATATTTCAATTCATTCGGAGCGTAAGAAATATGCGTGATCTGTCCTGATCCGGCATTGATCTCTCCAAATTCAGATGTATTCACTGTTGCCTGTGCTTTGGTGTCTATTCTGCCCAGCTCATCCATTTCTTCTTGGTTGGTCTGGACGGAGACGATTTGCGAGGGAACCCAAGCCGGTCCGTTGGCTTCCGGATTTTCAAAAACAGCATTTGCTGCTGTTCCAGCGATGATATACTTAGTATTCATCATGTTGATCGTCTGAATTCCTTCGAAGTCGAAGTTCCCTTCTTGGGCTTTTTTTACAAAGTCATTCAATTCAAAGTTCAGTCGATTGTCCAACAAATCCTGATACCTGCGCATTTTGGCGCCATGATATCCTCCAAGACTATGGAATCTATAAGGTGATTTTCCGGTGGCGGTTAGCCCTTCAGTTAGGTCCAATACTCTGAAATAGGAATCGTCCGCCGCGATAGTTTTATCAGCAGGAGTTTCAGCAAAATAGGCTTTGGTCGGACTTTCCTGAAAAGAACTGTCATTCAAGTAATGCTTATTTACTGTCCAAAGATCTATAGTCACCAAGGCAAAAATCCCAAGTCCCATGACCAGATCAGATATTTTTCCCTTTATGGCAAAGTAGATCAAGCCAAATGCAGCGGCTACCAGAGCCAAACTTCTCCATGCGCTTGCAGAAAGCATGGCTTTTCGATCTTGTCGTAGGGAGTTGACTAACCAATCTGGCAGGCCTGCATCAGCAGCCCCTTCGAATCTGAATATGCCCGCGCCTATAGCAAGCAAAAGTAAAAGTCCTCCCACTGCCGCTCCGGCTATGTAAAGAGGTTTGAAGTCTTTGCTTCTGTATAGTCTTTCTAGGGAAATAGCAGCTAAGGCCGGTATTGCAAAAAGCGTCATTCCCAAAGCCATTGAGACGGCTCTGAATTTATTGTAGCCAGGAAGGATGTCGAAAAGTAGGTAGTTGAACCAACTCAGGTTTTTTCCCCAAGAAAGCATTAGAGATAAGATGATGACTGCTCCAAATGTGTAAAGACTCTCTTTTGGCGCAGCCCAAATCCCTATAAAGGCTAAGAAAACCAAAATAACCCCTCCGTAAATCGGTCCGCCTGTGAAAGGCTGATCTCCCCAATAAGTCGGAGCACCTTGGAGAAATCCGTTGATTTGTGAGGGATCAAGGCCATTGCTTCGCAAAGCTTTTTCGGATGCGGTGCCTTCGCCTAGTGGCGTGCTGCTTCCTCCTCCGTAGAAGTTGGGAACCAAAAAAGTGAGCGTCTCCAATTTGCCATTTGACCAGGAAAATGCATAGTCTTTATCCAATCCTGCTGAGGCAGATTCCAAAGTAGCTTTGCCTCGGGTAGAGTAGGGAGCATATTCCATTGCAGTTGTGAGTCTGCCTATATTTCCTCCTACGGCCAACAATGCACCTAAAACCAAGAATCCGATAGTTTTGGACAGTTGAGCAACCCCATCTTTTTTCCAGTCAAAAACAATTCTCACGATCACATAGATCACAGAAATTATCAGCGTATAGTATGTAATCTGGACATGGTTGAACTTCAATTGTAAAAGAAGTCCAAGTGCTAAAATAGCTACACCGAGCAATCGCTTCTTCTGGAAAGCCAGATGAATCCCCAGCATTATCACCGGGATAAGATTCACTGCCCATATTTTGGCATTGTGGCCCGCCGCCAAACTCAGAAGATTGTAGGAGCTCATGGAAAAAGCTACGCTGGCAATGATCGCAAAGGCCGGCCTGACTCTGAAAGTCAGCATTAGCACATACATGGCAACCATGCCGAGAAAGAGGCTGTTTACAGGATGGGGAAGTCCAAGAGTAATGATAGAAAGGAGCGAGGTAGTGATGTCACCCGCAAATTCCAGACTGACAAAATATGCCGGCATTCCGCCGAATACGCTATTTGTCCAAAGCGCTTCTTCTCCTGTGGCTTCTCTATAATCCAAGGCTTCTGTGGCAGAACCCTCCCATTTTAAAATATCCCCTTGCATGATCACCTGATCCTGAAGTACTACAGGAGCGAAATAAACGACTACAATAGCATAGAAAATGGCGATTCCCACCAAATGGGGAAGTATGTCTTTTTTGAAATTTAACTGCATGAAAAGAGTTTTTCTTTAGAAAATGGATGCTGGCGCAAATTAGGGATTTATAGGCAAACTGCTTTACAAAAATAGGTAGTCTTGGGCTGGAATAGATGCAAGACTCCTTTCTATCACTGATGAAAATCATTACTTTTGCAGCAAATAGCCAGATAAGGAATGTTTGATAATTTAAGTTTAAAATTAGACCGGGCTTTCAAAACGCTGAAAGGAACCGGGACAATCACCGAAATAAACGTCGCAACGACCGTCAAAGAGATCAGAAGAGCTTTGATCGATGCCGATGTCAACTATAAAGTAGCCAAAGAAGTAACAGATACCATCAAGACCGAGGCACTGGGTCGCGATGTGTTGATCGCTGTTTCTCCAGGTCAATTATTGATCAAAATCACTCAGGAAGAGCTGACCAAGCTCATGGGCGGAAAGAAGGAGGATATCAAAATCTCCGGAGACCCATCTATTATCTTGATTTCAGGTCTTCAGGGTTCTGGTAAAACCACGTTCACAGGAAAGCTTGGTGCTCATTTGAAGAAGCAAGGACGCCAGGTATTGCTAGTGGCGTGTGATATCTATCGTCCTGCGGCGATTGACCAATTGAAAGTATTGGGCGAGCAGATCGGCGTGGAGGTTTATGCTGAGCCTGAGAATAAGAATGCCCTTGAAATAGCCAACAATGCGATCGCTTACGCTAAGAAGACAGGTAAGAAAACGGTGGTAGTCGATACAGCGGGTCGTCTTGCAGTGGATGAGATGATGATGAATGAGATTGAAGCGCTGAAAAAAGCTTTGAATCCTTCTGAGACACTTTTTGTAGTCGATTCCATGACTGGTCAGGATGCGGTCAATACGGCCAAGACTTTTGACGAGCGCTTGAATTTTGACGGAGTAGTTCTGACCAAACTCGATGGAGATACCCGAGGTGGAGCTGCGATTTCCATTCGTCACGTAGTAAATAAGCCGATTAAATTTATCTCTACAGGTGAGAAAATGGAAGATCTGGATGTATTCCACCCAGATCGTATGGCGCAAAGAATCCTGGGTATGGGTGATGTGATTTCCTTGGTGGAAAGAGCGCAGCAGTCCTTTGACGAAGATGAAGCCAAGCGTATCAATTCCAAGATCCGATCTAATAATTTCAACTTTGATGATTTCCTTTCTCAGCTGGAGCAGGTGAAGAAAATGGGTAATATAAAGGATTTGCTCGGCATGATTCCCGGCATGGGCAAGGCAATCAAAGGACTGGATATCGATGATGATTCGTTCAAGCCTATAGAAGCGATCATCCGATCAATGACTCCAGCCGAGCGGGAGCATCCTGATCTGATTGATGGAAGTAGGAGAAAAAGACTTGCTGCGGGTTCTGGTAGAACGATCGTGGAGGTAAATAACCTCATGAAGCAGTTCTCCGATATGCGGAAGATGATGAAGCAAATGAACAAAATGGGCGGTGCCAAGGCTGCTATGAGCAAGATGCTTCCCCCAGGCAAAGCTGGAAGAAGGTAATAATTTGAAACCCGGTCGAGAGATCGGGTTTTTGTTTTTATTTACCGCGGTGTGCGCGGAGGGAAACGCGGAGAGCGCTGGAGTTGAGCTTCCGGAGTTATCCTGCTTCTCCAGAAGCTGGGTACTAAGCTGTAGCGTTTATAAACGGTTCTTCGTAAAGGTTAAAATTTCGTTTTTACTTATCCTAAGCAAATTTTATCTTTATTTAAATTACATGCCACTATGAAAATAAAACTGTTACCATTAATCGCTTTAGCTCTAATCATATTTAGCTGTAAAGATGTAGAGGAACCATCTCCAAACTCCCAAATAGAGGGTGTATTCCTGTCAAGTTATGAAGGAAATAACGCATGGATAAATAAAAAATTCAATTTTGTAGACTTGATGAAATTTAATTCAAATGGCACAGTGACAGGAGAGAGCTACACTACCGAGCTCAATTCTGATGAGATCTTGGGATATCGCGGCTATTTTTCAGGCAGTTATTCTATCAAGGAAGGCAAGGTCATTGTCTCTTATGGAGAATTGTTTCATCTTGGGATTGAGGATGTTAATTATTTACCCAAAGAGGATTTGGTACTTTCTGAACCAACAGATTTCACTTCAGAATATGGTATTGAGGAGGACTATTCAGAACTTGTTACCATTTGTTCAATCTATTCAATCTGCAATGGCACTTCATCTTATGTGAGGGTAGAATGAAAAGAGTCTATGTATAAAAAAAGCTGCTTTCATTTAGAAAACAGCTTTTTTTGATCAAATTCCACATCAATTCATCCATCTACTCATAAACTCCAAAAAAGCCTCCTTGTAATTATCGCTGACACTGATGTGGTTTTTGCCGATTTGGATCACATTTTTGGAAACTGAGTCTATGTGGTCCAAGGCTACGATATAGGATCTGTGAACACGCATAAACTTGTCAGCAGGTAACAATTCTTCCATGCTTTTCAGACTGGTCAACGAAAGCAAGGGGTTCGGCTTGGATAACAAATGCACTTTCACATAGTCCTTGTATGCTTCTACATATCCAATGTCTTTCAGCATTACTTTGACTAGCTGATATTCTACTTTGAGAAAAATGTATTCGGGTGTAGAGGCCTCAATAGTTCCGGATTCTGGTTTAGAAGATGCCTGTCTTTCGAAGTAGGAAAATGCTTTCGTAGCAGCATTCAAAAAGTCCTCGTAGCTGTAGGGTTTCAGCAAATAATCCAGCGCCTCTACTTTATACCCTTCGATGGCAAACTGATGATATGCTGTAGCAAAAATGATCCGGGTCTTATCCGAATTCTTTTTCCCATCCAACACTCTGGCCAGTTCCATGCCAGACAAATCCGGCATCTGAATATCCATAAATGCCAATTGCACTTCGTTCTGATTGATAAATCCCAAAGCTTCTATCGCATTGGAAAACTTACCGATTAAGTTCAAAAAAGAAGTTTGCTCAATGAACTTGCTAAGCAATTCCAGTGCAAGGGGCTCGTCATCTATGGCTACGCAGTTTAACTTCATGCTAGATTGATCGTTAAATTTACCCAATACTCTTGGTTCGCCTCGTCTTTACCAAATTTCAGGCGGTGTTTATCTGGATAGAGTAAACTCAATCTTCGCTGGGTATTTACCATGCCTATGCCATTTTCCTTTGCTTCTGGACTATCCGCGTGGACAGGGAAAATGTGGTTTTTCGTCTCGAAAAACACCGTAGTTCCCATGATTTCCAGCTTGATCATGATCTCACTTGGCTGCTGACTGCTTACTCCATGTTTGAAGGTGTTTTCCATAAATGGAAGTAATAGCATTGGAGCGATCACTAAATCGTCCTTGGGTTCATCAATGGAAATATTGAGCGTCACCTTTTCGGTGAGTCTCATTTTCATCAGCTCTATGTAGTCATTGATAAAGCTTACTTCTCTGCTCAGCAGGGTTTCATTTTTCTGATTTTCGTACAATACATAGCGCATCATCCGGGAGAGTTTCAAAAGTGCCTCTTGTGCCTTTTTTACATCCAGATTGGTGAGTGCGTAAATATTATTCAGTGTATTGAAAAAGAAGTGCGGATTGATTTGGGCTTTCAGGTACGAAAGTTCCGTGTTGATTCTTTGCTGATCCAACTCTCTTCTGAGCGACTCATCTTTTTGCCATTTCTGTACTGAGGCTACCGAAGTGCTGATTCCGATGGTCAATAGATAAAGCATGATATTGAAAATATCACCTGAAATCCTCCTTGATTTTTGGACATAGGGTTCATCCGGATTGAAGGCTTTGTGCATCAGTTCTGGCAGATGTAGAAAACTATCTGCATAGATCAATAAGCCCAGAAAAAGGATGGAACCAAGAATAGTGGTCAAGAGAAAAACGAGTTGTTTTCCTTGTAACAATACTCTTGGCACAAACCAAAGCATATTAATGTAGAATATGCCCATTAGAAGCAGTGCCATGAATACTTGACGTACCCAAAACTCCACGGGAATATCCACCCGCCAAGAAAGCGGAGACAGTAAGAGAAGCACTGTGCTGAGCATGGACCAGCCCAGAATATGTACTAGAATCGAAACTCGTCTTTTAGGACTTAGGTTGATCATAAATCTGATTTTCAGTATCCAAACTAACAGAAAGGACACCTTTATATAAAATCTAATCTACGAATAAGCTGATTAAGACTGCCAACAGTCCATTCGAATAGATAAACTGACTCGCAGATTGTTTTAAGGGTTTTGTCTGATGAAAGTGGGTGTCTGTCGATGAAACTGCACTAGCCGTCTATTTGCCCAAAAACTGCGAAACAAACCCTGTTGTTTTGAGGTATCAACAAGCACGAGGTCCAAGAAGTGAGAATATCCGGTGATCATGAATGGACTCTTTTGTGAATACAACTAAAAGCTCACCGGTACTATAGAGCAACTATCTACTACAAATGAAAAATTTATTTAACATTATCGCTTTTTTTCTTCTGACCAGCAGTGCTGTAATGGCTCATCAGGCATCGGAGAAATCCAACACTCCCGCCAAAATCATTGGTGTTGCCAAGGATGCAAGTACAGGTGAGCCAGTAGGCTACGCTACAGCTGCGCTTTATGCGGCTGGTAGTGAGACAAACGTCGCAGGAGCTGTAGCAGATGGTGATGGGAAGTTTTTCATTACGGGCATGGAGCCTGGAACATACGATTTGAAAATCAGTTTTTTGGGTTTTGAAACAAAAACTGTCAGCGGAATCCAAGTACTGTCAAAGACTGGAGATGTCAATGTCGGTGAAATCGAAATCAGTGACGAAGGCTTAGCGCTGGAAGAAGTGACGGTGCAAGGTCAGCGGGATCTGATCGAAGAGCGTGTGGATCGTACGATCTACAAAGCTGAAAATGATAAAACCACTGCAGGTGGCGATGGTACAGACGTACTAAGACGAGTGCCTATGCTTTCTGTAGATCTGGATGGTAACGTATCTATGAGAGGAAGTAGCAATATCACAGTGTTAATCGATGGCCGACCTTCTGCCATTGCAGCAAGTAGCATTACAGATGCATTGAAGCAGATACCAGCGGACGAAATCAAAGAAGTAGAAGTGATTACTTCACCTTCTGCCAAATACGACGCGGAAGGTACTTCCGGTGTGATCAACATCATTACCAAAAAGAATAACCTTCAGGGAATGTCTGCGAATATCCGTACGGGTACAGGCTTGAGAGGTTCTGATTTTGGACTGAATGCAAGTGCAAGAAAAGGGAAATTCGGATTTACACTAGGTGGATTTGGTAGGGCTGGTTACAATATCAATGGCAGCTTCGAAAATTCTCAGATGACTATGAATGAAGACGGGACTACCTCTTCTGTTATCCAAAGTGCTGACACTAAAAGTAATAACCTTTTTGGCAGATATAATTTCGGAGTTGATTATGAGATTGATAAATACAACTTCCTGACGGGTGCTGTGAATTTTGGTATCAGAAATAGAAGCTCCAGTCAAAACGATTTCCTTACTCAGAATTTCCTAGATGGCAATCTAGTCAGAAATGCGCTAAGAGAGACAGAGACAAAAGACAACTCAAATTCTATTGATGTGAGTTTAAACTATACCAAAACCTTTGAGAAAAAGGGAAAGGATATATCCTTGCTAACGCTATATAGCCGAAATAATGGAGAAAATTCTTTTGTAAATACGCTTTTTGAAGAGGACTTAGCGACTATCATTTCTAGATTGAAAAATGACAATCCAAGCAAAAATGAAGAGTTTACTGTACAGCTTGACTTTGTTGAGCCACTTGGAAAAGACGGTAAATCAATTCTGGAATACGGAGCTAAAAACATCTTAAGAAAAGCATATTCTGATTTCGCTTACTTTGAGGCTGAAGGAGCGGATGGGGCATATGTAGAAGATCCAAATCCAAACTTGAGTAATGCATTCAACTACGATCAGAATGTCACTGCAGGATATGTGTCTTACACTACTACGCTCTTCAAGAACTACACAATCAAGCCGGGCCTGCGCTATGAATACACTACAATCAGTGCAGATTTCAAAACAGAAACGACTCCCACTGAGATTCCTTCTTACGGTACATTTGTTCCAAGTTTGAACTTGAGTAGGAATCTGGCGAATGGCAACATGATCAAGGCTTCTTATAATAGAAGAATTTCTCGTCCATCTCTAAGGTTTTTGAACCCTAATATAGAATCCTCAAACCCGTTACAGATTTCTCAGGGTAACCCTGAACTTGACCCTGAATTCACAGACAATTACGAAGTAGGTTATAGTACCTTCTTCAAGAGCACAATGGTTAGTTTCTCAGGATTCTTTAGAAATACTACTGGCTCAATACAGGCAGTGAGAACCGTGGCTGAAGATGGCGTTATCTACACAGGATATGATAATATAGGTTATGAAAGAGCCTATGGAACTAACATTTTCACGAATATCAGTATTAGCAATAAGCTTTCATTAAATGGTAGTGTGGATGCGTACTATGCTAATCTTGGAAACGAACTTAGCTCGGATACAAATAGCGGCTTCGTAATCAGCGGAAGACTCTTTGGGAACTATACGCTTCCAAACGATTGGCAGATCCAGGCATTCACCTTTGCTAGAGGACGTCAGGTTCAATTACAAGGTACTTCTGGAGGATTTTACATGTATGGAATGGGGATTAATAAGCAGTTTGACGAGAAGAGAGGTACTATTGGCTTCGGTGCAGATAACTTCCTAACCAGAGAGTTTAAGATGGAAAATGAAATCATCACTCCGACAATCGTTCAGAACAGTACGAACATCATGCGTAACATGAACTTCAAGATCAACTTCAGCTACAGAATCGGTAAGCTAAGCGTGGATCAGAAGCCAAGAAGAAAGAAGTCAATATCCAATGATGACTTGAAAGAAGGTGGAAGTGAAGGCGGCGGAGCTGAGATGCAGCAAAACAAGTAATTAAAGACCGTAAATAGTAGATTGGGTTACAAGAGAAAAACCCGTCCTCAGATGAGGACGGGCTTTTTTATGCTTGGTGATTTTTAAACCACTAAGGACACAGAGGCTACGCAGAGAACGCAAATGCTTACTTGGTTCAAGGCTTGGGCCTAATCCAATGCAGTCTCCTTACTGCAGCTGACATTCTATTTGTGAAACAGAACAACCAGATTTATAATCAAAAAGCCCGACTTCAAATTAATGAAGTCGGGCTTTTATATGTTGAGCTAGTTGGACTAGTCTTTATAACAAACTTTCTTAATTGCAGCTACAGTTCTCTTCACATTTGGCAAAGTAGCTTCAATGTAAGTAGGAGAGTAGCTCAATGGAATGTCCATAGAGTTCACACGAATAACCGGTGAATCCAGGTAATCGAATGCGTATCTCTGGAAGTGATAAGTCAATTCCGATGAAATACCTGCGATAGGGTTGGCTTCTTCTACGATTACTACACGGTTGGTTTTCTTCACAGACTCCATACAGGTAGCATAATCTATTGGTCTCACAGTACGAAGATCAATAACCTCAGCTTCAATGCCTTCTTTGGCCATTTCTTCTGCTGCTTCCAATGCCACTTTCATCATTTTCCCGAAGGAAATAACGGTGACATCTTTACCTTTTCTCTTCACATCTGCTACTCCGATAGGCAGTAGGTATTCTCCCTCAGGTACTTCACCTTTGTCCGAATACATCACTTCAGACTCCATGAAGATCACTGGATCTGGGTCACGGATGGCGGCTTTCATCAAGCCTTTAGCGTCGTAAGGATTAGAAGGAACGATCACTTTCAGACCTGGAGTATTGGCAAACCAATTTTCAAAGTTAGAAGAGTGAGTGGCACCCAATTGTCCAGCGTTTCCGGTAGGACCTCTAAATACAACCGGTACACTGTATGCTCCACCAGACATGGCTAGCATTTTAGCAGCGGAATTGATAATCTGATCTATAGCAACCAGAGAGAAGTTGAAAGTCATGAACTCGACGATTGGTTTAAGACCATTCATCGCAGCACCTACAGCGAGTCCGGAAAAGCCAAGCTCGGCGATCGGCGTATCATAGATACGTTCCGGGCCGAATTCTTCCAGCATTCCTTGGGACACCTTGTAAGCTCCGTTGTATTCAGCAACTTCTTCGCCCATCAGAAAAACGTCTTTATCACGTCTCATTTCTTCGGACATTGCCTCTCTTAAGGCTTCTCGAAACTGTATTTCTCTCATTAGTTTATGACAAAATTTTGGCTCGTAAAAATAGAAAGGAATTGGCCAAAACCAAAAATAAACCCTGCTTTATCCCTAATAGATTAGCCCAAATACACCGTTTTCGAATTAACGAACTCTAAAATCCCATATCTACTCAGTTCTCGCCCGTAACCTGATTTTTTTACCCCGCCAAACGGCAAGTGTGGATTTGACGCTACCATGGAGTTGATGAAGACTGCTCCACTTTCAATTTTTGAGGCTAATTGCTCCGCTTTTTCTTTGTCTTCAGACCAAATTGAAGCGCCCAAGCCAAACTCAGAATCATTGGCCATCGCTATGGCATCTGCCTCATTTTTTACTTTGAAGATTGTGGCCACGGGGCCAAATAGTTCTTCAGAATAGGCTGGAGCTGCAGTAGGGATGTCTGTTAATATAGTGGGCTGAAATCTTGCTGAGTCCTTTTCAGGTTTCTCTCCTCCAAACAGCAGTGTTGCGCCTGCTTTTACGGATTTGTCCACCTGACTATATAGCTCTTCAGCTAGATCAGGTCTGGCCATGCAGGCAAAATCAGAACTTTCATCCATTGGGTCTCCTTCTTTTAACTTGCTTAGCTGATCAACGAAAATCGTGAGGAAATCATCGTAGATATCTTCTTCAATAATAAATCGCTTAGCAGCAATGCAGCTTTGGCCAAAATTGATCATTCTGGCTTTCACGGCAGTTTCCGCAGCTTTTTTTAGATCTGAATCTTTTAGCACAATGAAAGGATCACTTCCGCCAAGTTCTAGTAGCGACTTTTTGATTTGCTTTCCAGCAGCGGAGGCAACCGAAGCGCCAGCTTTTTCACTTCCTGTGAGCGTAACAGCTTTGATCCTGTCATCTTCAATAAGTTTTGTCGTTGCTTCCGAATCAATTAATAGACTTTGGAAAACTCCAGCTGGGAAGCCTGCTTCTGTAAAAACCTCCTGTATGGCTAAAGAACATTGAGGGACATTTGAAGCGTGTTTCAAAACGCCCACATTGCCAGCCATCAAGGTAGGGGCGGCAAAACGGAAAACTTGCCAAAAAGGAAAGTTCCAGGGCATCACAGCTAGTATAGCTCCAAGTGGCTGGTGGATTACTTTTGCTTTTTTACCTTCTGGTAAATTAATGTCTTCAGCTTGGAGAAATTCAGCTGACTTCTCACCGTAGTATTCACATACTAGAGCACATTTGTCCACTTCGGCCAAAGATTCTTTGATGACTTTCCCCATTTCCAAGGAAATGATCTTCGCGTATTTTTCCCGTCTATCCTTCAAAACTTTAGCTGCATTGTTCATCAATTCAGCTCTTCTGAGAAAACCAGTCTCTTTCCAAGTAGAAAATGCGACTGATCCAGCACTAAGCTTTTCTTCAATTTCTTTTTCTGATAAGGGATGAAACTCTGCTAATAATTCCCCGGTGTAGGGATTGATAGATTTAATTAATGTCATTTTTCTATGGGTTTTCCGGCTTCTTGCCAAGCATCAATACCGCCGTCTAATGAATAAAGGTGTGTAAATCCAGCTTCGCGCATCATCTTGGCAGCCTCACCAGACCTTCCTCCCACTTTGCAGTAGATCAAATACGTTCTTCTCTTGTCCAATTTGGCAATCTCACTTTTGAAATTCTCGTTTTTAAAGTCAATGTTTATTGCTCCTGGCAAATAACCTTCAGACATCTCGTCAGCTGTGCGAACATCTAAAACTCTTACTGCGCCTTTATTTTTCATTAGTCCTTCAAATTCAGAAGGGTTAAGTGCCTTCACTTTTGAGGATTGCGCTTGTGCAAAGCTGACGTTGACTAATGCAAAGGCAATTACTAATACGAGGATTTTTTGAAGTTTCATGGTTTTGAGTTTGATGTGAAAAATTGAGATTCAATATTGAATTGAAAATTTAGCAAGATTAAATCCAAATGTCCACCAAGATAGCCCTCATATCCGATTCACACAGTTACATTGATCACAAAACCCTCGCCTATCTGGAAGAGGTGGATGAAATTTGGCATGCGGGAGATATCGGAAGTTTTAGTGTGATGAATGAATTACCCAAGGAGAAGCCTGTGCGGGCGGTTTTTGGGAATATAGATGATCAAGATATGCAGCGGGCTTATCCAGAGTGGCAGGAATTCACGCTAGAAGGTGTGAAGGTGCTGATGACACATATCGGGGGCAAACCGCCCCGCTACGCAAAAGGTATAAAAGCCAAAATTAAGGAGTCTTCCCCCAATTTATTTATTTGTGGGCACTCGCATATCTGCAAAGTGGAATTTGATAAGACTGTGAATTGTCTTTATATGAATCCAGGAGCGATCGGGCAGCATGGATTTCATGTGATGCGAACGATGTTATTGTTTGATTTGGAAGCTGGGCAGGTAAAAAATCTCCGAGTAGTGGAGCTGGGGAAAAGAGGGAAGGTTTTGTGAAGTTTGTAAGTGGTAAGAAGTGAAAAGTAGGAGAGTGGCAGATCAAGGAATAAATTAAAGTCCATCTTTTGGAGAAGCAGGACAACAAGAAGGATTTCTTTTTGTAAAGACTTCAGTTTTACTGATTACTTTTCCTTTTCTAAAAAACCAAAATCCCCCTTGCCCCCTTTAAAAAAGGGGGAACTGCCCTAGTTTAAAAATAACTTTACTAGTAACAAACAGCGCCCTCTGCGAAATTCTCTGCGGCCTGCGCGGTAAAAAGAAAATAAACGAAAAAAGGCGATCTAATGACCGCCTTAAATTTTTTTGCTGAAATAAATATTATTTCGCGAAAGACTTCTTAAGCTCTTCAACGTCCACGTTTCTGATTACAGGCTGAGCAGACAATTGCTTGATCTTAATCACACGTGTGGTCTGAGATTGTCTTTTTCTTTTAAGTTTTCTCTTCAGTGTAGTAACTGCCATGGTCGTATATTTTTAATAGTATTGTTTCGAAACGAGTCGCAAAAGTAAATAAAGATTTCTTTCTAGCCTAAATTAATTTGGGATTTAATTCTTTGACTTTCACGATATCAGGGAGCGTTTCCTTTTTTTTGAATAAATTTGGCAGCTAATCACCAAAAAACAAGCTATGCAAAAGCCAAGTCTGCCAAAAGGAACCCGGGATTTTGGAACCATCCAGATGGCCAGAAGAAATTATATCCTAGACACAATCAAAGGTACTTTTCAACTTTTTGGCTACAATCAGATCGAGACTCCAGCGATGGAAAATCTCAGTACACTCACTGGAAAATATGGAGATGAGGGAGATCAGTTGCTGTTCAAAATCTTGAATAGTGGGGATTACCTAAAAAATGTGGCTGCTGAGGATTTGCAAAATGGCTATAAGCAAACGCTGGCCAAGGTATCTGAAAAAGGGTTGCGCTATGATCTGACTGTTCCTTTTGCCCGCTTTGTGGTAATGAATAGAAATGACCTGACTTTTCCTTTCAAGCGCTTTCAGATTCAGCCGGTCTGGCGTGCAGATAGGCCACAGAAAGGGAGGTATCGTGAGTTTTATCAATGCGATGCAGATGTGGTGGGTACGGATAGTTTGCTTTGCGAAGCAGAAATCATTCTGATGATCCGCTCTGTATTTGAAAAATTGAAGTTGAATGATTACAGCATCAAGCTGAATAATAGAAAAATCCTTACCGGTATCTCTGAAGCAATCGGAGAAGCCGGAAAGGAAGGGCCACTTTGCGTAGCGATAGATAAACTGGATAAAATCGGCTGGGAAAAAGTCAAAGAAGAGTTGATTGAGCGAGGTTTTGCGGCTGATTCTATAGAGAAGCTGACTCCGCTGGTGAAGTTGGAAGCGGATCAGCCTGGTAAGTTGGCATTCCTAAAAGAGTTTCTGAGTTCAAGCGAGATTGGACTTCAAGGTGTAAGTGAGTTGGAAGAGGTGTTTCAGATCTTAGAAAGTATGGGTGAGAACTTAGATTTCGTGGAGCTGGATATCATGCTTGCCCGTGGACTTTCGTACTATACGGGAGCGATTTTCGAAGTAAAAGTGAACCATGTTTCCATTGGATCTGTCAGTGGTGGTGGTCGATACGATAACCTGACGGGAGTTTTTGGGCTTTCGGGAATGTCTGGAGTTGGATTTTCGTTTGGAGTAGATCGCCTATATGATGTACTTGAGGAGTTGGATTTATTTCCAGAAGACAGCGTTCAGAGTACGAAGATTCTACTTACTCACTTTGACCAAAAAGCCTTTGTTTATGCCTTGGGCCTTTTGAAGAAGTTTAGAGAGGCAGGAATCAAAGCTGAGCTTTATCCTGACATATCGAAAATGAAAAAGCAACTGGATTTTGCTGATAAAAAAGCAATTCCATACGTAGGAATTTGCGGAGATTCAGAAATTGAAGCAAATGAAATCGCCTTGAAAAATCTGGAAACCGGAGAGCAGGAATCCGTAAGTTTAGAGGAAGCAATCGCACGATTGAAGTAAATTGAAATAACTATTTCTAAGAAGATCTTAATAAAGAAAATATGTTTGATATAATGGGCATGATGGGCAAAGTGAAAGAAGCCCAAGCAAAAATCAAAGAAACACAGGCAAAGCTTGTTCACCTTACTTCAACAGGTGAGTCTGGGGCCGGTATGGTGAAAGTCACCGTCAATGGGGATAGAAAAGTGGTTAGCATCGAGTTTGATGATTCCCTTCTCTCTCCAAAAGACAAGGAGATGCTGAGCGATTTGATTGTAGCGGCGACTAACATTGCGATGACGGCAATCGAGGTGAAAATCAAAGCAGAAATGAAAGCTGCCACAGAGGGGATGATTCCTAATATCCCAGGAATGGATCTAGGCGGAATGTTTGGATGAGCAGCTGCGCCATCGTCATACTGAATTACAATGGGGAAGAAATGCTAAAGACATTTCTTCCTTCAGTTTGTATGCACAGTAGGTATGACGTTTGGGTGATAGACAATGCTAGTACTGATGGCTCAATAGATTTTTTGAATGCAAACTATCCTCAGATTCAACAAATCAAACTGGAAGAGAATTTTGGGTATGCTGGTGGATATAATGCAGGGTTGGCTGAGATCCAAGGTCAATATGACTATTACATTCTATTGAATTCTGACGTAGAAGTAACTTCCGATTGGGATTTAAATCTGATCACTTGGATGAAGACTCATCCTGATTATGCTGCCCTTCAGCCGAAGATTTTATCATGGAAGGAAAAGGATACTTTTGATTATGCTGGAGCAGGCGGCGGATTTTTGGATGCCTATGGTTATCCTTATTGCAGAGGGAGAATATGGGATACCATAGAAAAGGATTCCGGGAAATATGACGATACAATTGACGTCGATTGGGCTTCAGGAGCCTGTATGGTTGTGAATGCGTCAGTATTCCACCAATTGTCCGGCTTTGACCCAGATTTTTTTGCACACATGGAGGAGATTGATCTTTGCTGGAGAATGCGAAGATCTGGCTGGAAGATTGGGTACATTGGCTCGGTGGAGGTATTTCATTTAGGCGGAGCAACCTTGGATAGAGCAAGCCCCAAGAAAATGTATTTGAATATCCGAAATAGCCTCAGCATGATTTACAAGAATGAGGCGTCTTCCCGGTTTTTCAGGATTTTTGTGGTAAAGTCTTTGTTAGAGCACTTGGCGGCAATGAGCTTTGTGACACAGGGCAAAAAGGAGTTTTCCAATGCAGTGTTAGATGCTTACCGTGACTTTAAAGTAAAAAAGAAAACTATAGAAAAATTTCGTCCTCAATTGGAAGGAAGAGAAGAAATATCAAGAAAAGGGAAAGTGGAACTGGTCTTTTGGAACTGGAAAGTATTAGGGAAAAAGCGCTTTGATCAGCTTTAATCGAAGAGAACTGGGTTGTTCTTTTTGCGGAAAAACTTTCTGATTTTCATTGTCATTGCCATGCTCACATATAGTATCACTGGTGAGCCCATAGTGACAAATGAAGCGTAAATGAAGAATAAACGAATGCTGTCAATCGGGAAATTGAGTTTTTCACCTAAGCGTGAGCAAACCCCAAATGCTCTTTCTTCGAAGAATATTTTCAGCTTTTCCATGGTAATTTGGTGGATTCGTTGCGGTAAATTTAAGAAAAAAGTCTGGTGAATTAATAAATAAGAATGATAGATCAATTGTTTAAGAAGAAGCCTATTTTATTGCTATTTATTTTGTTCCCGCTGCTTTGCGGCTCAATAATGGTGCCTGAAACTGACTTTTTGAAGGATTCCAAAGTGACTCCGGGTAAACTTGAATTCGTCAGGGATTCTGTGCGCTTTGAGGTGACAGGTACTATTCCAATTGAATCTGCGCTCAGTCCGAGAAATCCTAAGGTAGCTATTTTGCTGAAATCATCTGAAAATTCCATGTTTTTCGATGACATTGAACTGACCAAAAATGTCGCTGATTATTCGTATAATGAATCTATTGTATTAGCCTATGAGCCATGGATGGAAGGGGCTTTTTTGGAGGTTCAGTTTTTTCAGGGGAAAAAAGCTCAGGTCGAACCCTACCAGAGGAAGATTTTAGCTCGGGGAATTATTACCACACCACTCCTAGCAAAAGTGGGGAAGGTCAATCCTGACGAACCAATTCCCCAAGTAGGC
This sequence comes from Algoriphagus locisalis, assembly GCF_900116615.1. GTDB lineage: Bacteria > Bacteroidota > Bacteroidia > Cytophagales > Cyclobacteriaceae > Algoriphagus > Algoriphagus locisalis. Next base: position 239,240 of record NZ_FPBF01000004.1, on the reverse strand, counting down.
CTTTTTATTCCAACTGGAGCAACAGATGTTGATCTATCCCGTTCGCGAGAGTTCCTGATCAAATTTGACGCGGGATCTTCCGCAATCAAAATGACTAGTGGGAATTCTCAGGTCATTGCTGATCTGAAGTCATTTCTTACGGAGAACTCGGCTGTTTTATCCTTTAAGATCACTGGAGTTCAATCTCCCGAAAATGCAGAAGGAAGCAGTAGCAAACTTGGGATGGATAGAGCTGAGGCAGTAAAAGACCTGCTCAAGCAATCTAATATTTCGGTGCGGGATAGCCTATTGGAAGTAAATTCCAGATGGAATGATTGGTTTGATTTCCGCTTGCTCCTGCGGGAATATGAGAAGCTTTCCACCCAGCGAAAAGATCAATACTACGCTGTCCTACTAAATGAGTCTGATTATCAGTCACAAACGCTAGCGTTAAGGAAGATTTCTGGTTTCAATCAGGTGGCAAGTGATTTATTCCCAAGTCTTAGAGTCGCCAAAATAGAGGTAGTAGCCAAACCACTTCCCGGACTCAATCAATCTCAATCATTAATTCTTCAGAAAGCTTTAGAGCAAAGTTCTGCTAATTCTGAACTGGATATGGCAGATTGGGCAATTGCCGGAGAAACCACTCCCAGATTGGAGGATAAGGCTAAGATCTACAGCAAGATGACTGAATTATTTCGTTCCGTGATTCCTTACAATAATTTGGCAGTGGTAAAAATGAGAATGGCTCAGCGTACACTTGACCAAGAGACAAAAGAGCTGTTATGGAAAGAAGCAAACAATTTACTTTATCAAGCTGCTAAAATCGATACTAATCCCTATGTGCTCCATAATCAAGGACAGATCATGGTGCTGCAAGGCAAAACTTGGGATGCCTACAAAAAACTATCTGATGCTTCTGTGCTTACAAGAAATGAGGATTTTCTAAAATACAATGAAAGCCTAAGAGGAGCATTGGATATCATGAGGGGGGATTACAAGTTGGCTACTTTGCGGTTTGATTACGATTATACTGAGGCCAAGGATTTTTTCAATAAAGGCTTGGCATATTACCTCTCAAAAGACTTTGCCAATGCTAGTTTATCTTTTGAAGAGTCGGTGATGGCAGGGAGGAATTATGGGTACGGGTTTTATGGCTTGGCTATGATTGCTGCAGAAAGCGGTCAAGCTGAAGTCGCATTGTTGCAATTAGATCGTGCCATTCACGCCAGCGAACTACTTTATCAGAAAGCACTGGTAGATCCGATTTTTGAAGAAATTCGTTCTACTGATGAGTTTTTTCAGATTTTCAGGCCGTCAGAGAGTTCATCAAAGGATTAGCGAAATCTTGTTTTTTCAAAACAAAAGCTTGTACTAAACGCCATCACCTTTGTAGCTCTATAGCTAGTTTGGAATAGCGTAACTCTATCTTTCTCGCTGCTAGAGATACTTTTAGGCATTTAGCAGAAACTTGAATAGGTAATAGTCCAGATAGCATCAGTTTGAGTACATATTGTCTTTTATCCTACAATAATTGCAGTTATTATTTCCCTTGTGTCCTAAATATGCTAATTTGACCAAGCCCTATTAACCTATTAATTCACTATGAAGTTTTCCAGTAACTTTTCATTCTTTTTGGTTCTTTTAGTTTTTTCAGCTTGCCAAAAAGAATCGACCTTATTCGAATTACTTCCTGCTAGCAAGACAGGAATTGACTTTAATAATCTAATCGTCGAGACTGATACCTTAAATATCCTAACAGACGAATATATTTTCAATGGAGGAGGAGTAGCTGTAGCAGATTTTGATAATAATGGGTTACCCGATTTGTTTTTTACGGGTAATCAGGTTTCAAATAAATTATACCTGAATTCAGGGGATTTCAAATTCACAGATGTGACCGAATCCGCGGGAATTGCAGCGCCAAATAATTGGTGTACAGGTGCAGTTGTTGTGGATATCAATGGAGATGGTTGGATGGATATCTATGTGGCAACTGCCATGAAGACCGGCCTTGGAGAGCGGAATAATCTACTTTTTGTCAACCAGGGAAAAGACGCTAACGGTACTATTTCATTTAAAGAATTGGCATCTGAATACGGGATTGCTGACCCTGGAAATACCATGTGGGCTTCCTTTATAGACTATGATTTGGATGGGGACTTGGATTTATATGTCTTGAATAATCAGCAAAGCAAGATTGTTCCAAGCAATTACCGTTTGAAAGTCACTGACGGATCTGCCATTAACAACGATGCTTTTTATAGGAATAATGGAGACGGTACTTTCACTGATGTGACCCTAGAAGCAAGGATTACGATAGAAGGCTATGGATTAGGCGTGTTGGTTTCTGATTTGAACAATGATGGCTGGCCTGATATTCATGTCAGTAATGATTATGTGACCAATGATATAGTATATATCAATAATCAAGACGGCACATTTTCCAATCAATCAAAGGAGCTGCTCAGACATCAGAGTCAGTTTTCTATGGGAGCTGATATTGCTGATTTTAACAATGACACAAGGCCAGATATCATCACGCTGGATATGCTGGGGGAAGATAATTACCGCAAAAAAACGACCATCGGAAATAATTCCTACCAAGTCTATATAAGCAACGAACACTGGGGGTATGAATACCAATATGTCCGCAATATGTTGCATGTGAATAATGGCGAAGGCGTTCCATTTAGCGAGATAGGAATGATGTCAGGGATTTATCAGACAGATTGGAGTTGGGCTCCCTTATTTGGTGATGTGGACAATGACGGTTACCGGGATTTGTTAATCACCAACGGGTTTCCTAGGGATATTACGGATAAGGATTTTGCAAACTATAGGGCGGATGTGGGAAATATTGCCACCAAGCGTCAGTTGCTAGATTCCATTCCTATTGTAAAAATCCCAAATTACGCTTACAAGAATAAGGGCGATTTGACCTTCACTGATGAAGGGAATGCTTGGGGGTTAAATAAACCTTCTTTCTCAAATGGAGCGGCTTTCGCGGATTTGGATGGAGATGGAGATTTGGACTATGTAGTAAATAATATAAATGACCATGCATTTGTCTTTGAAAATACACTCAAAAATCCCGAGCTAAAGAATAATTATGTTAGGATTAAGCTTTTGGGGCCAAAGCTTAATCCACAAGGCTTGGGAGCTAAAGTTCTGCTGACTTTTTCTGAGGGAAGCCAACTTTACCAGGAACAGCAAGTTGTGAGAGGCTATATGTCATCGGTCGATGAAGTGATGCATTTTGGGATAGGAGCAGCATCCGAGATTTCCGCTATTGAAGTGATTTGGCCAGATGGGAAAGAAAGCTATCAGTCAAATGTGAAGCCAAATCAATTGATTGAACTTGCTTATTCAGAAGCGAAGCAAGGCAAAAACAAGCTTGCAATTATTCCATTTGAAACTCCAAACGCACTTTTCAAAGAAATATCGTCAGCAAAGGGGTTAGAATACATGCACGAGGAAGAAGATAAAGTCGATTACAACATTCAGCGGATTATTCCTCACAAATTGAGTCAATACGGGCCGAGTTTGGCTGCAGGCGATGTGAATGGTGACGGATTGGAAGACTTGGTGGTTGGGTCAGCATCTGGCTTTGCTCCCCGCCTTTTTGTTCAGGATATGAATGGAATGTTCACCGAAAAAGACTTGATCTCTGAAGAGGGAAATTTCTTTGAAGAAATGGGGATTTTGCTCTTTGATATTGATAACGACTCAGATCTGGATATGTATCTGGTTGGTGGAAGCAATGAATTTGGAGCAGGAGCTACAGAGTATTTAGATCGATTGTTTCTAAACGATGGGCAAGGGAATTTCACTCTCGACAAAAATTTCTCTTCAGTAAAAGCCAGTGGCTCAGCTGTTCGGGGTGCTGACTTTGATGGGGATGGATTTATTGATTTGTTTGTAGGCGGGCGAACGCCAATTGCGCAATATCCGGTTCCGGAAAATAGCTTTCTCTTGAAAAACGTCAATGGACAGCTTCAGGATGTCACTGATGAAATGGCTCCTGGCTTGAGAACTATCGGCATGGTGACTGATGCAATCTGGTCAGATGTGGATTCTGATGGGTTGGTTGACCTGGTCGTAGTTGGTGAATTAATGGAGATTTCTGTGTTCAAAAACGACGGGAATAAACTCAGGAAACTTGAGGATACGGGTCTGGAAAACTATTTAGGTTGGTGGAATTCCATCACTTCTGGTGATTTTGATCAGGATGGAGATTCTGATTTTGTGGTTGGGAATTTGGGTGAGAATAATCCGCACCACCCAACAGCGGAGAGACCAGTGAAAATTTATGCTAAGGATTTTGATAATAATGGCAGTGTTGACCCAGTTACATTTGCTTATTATAAAGACCGCGAAGGCAATTACAACTCATTCCCAAGCCATTTTTGGGGAGATTTGTATGGACAAAGTCCGATGTTCAGAAGGAAGTTTGAGCGGTACAAACTCTATGCCTTGAGCACAGAGCAGTCTCTTTTTACAGAAAAAGAAAAGGAAGATGCACTTATTCTTACCGGGAATTATGATAAAACTGCCTACATCGAGAATCTAGGTAATGGGAAATTCAAAGTAAGCAGGTTGCCAACTTCAGCTCAGATTGCGCCGGTAAATGGGCTTATAGCTGAGGATGTCAATGGGGATGGGTACTTGGATATCGTAATGATAGGGAATGATTACGGCAATGAGATATTTATCGGAAGACTTGACGCACATCTAGGATTGGTTTTGTTAGGAGATGGCAAGGGATCTTTTGAACCGATGAGTCCTCAGGAAAGTGGTTTTGTAGTGCCTGGAGATGGAAAAGCCTTAGTAAAAATAGCGGCAGCGCAAGGTGATCCACTTCTAGTAGCTTCTCAAAACCGTGGAAAGCTTCTTGCTTTCCAGCAAAAAGCCTCTCGCGCTAATCGAACAATTACCCCAGGCCAAGAAATAATGGCTATGATCTTAGAACTGGATAATGGAAAAAAGCAGCGAATTGAAACCAGCTTGGGTTCTGGATTTTTGTCACAGTCTGGAAGAGAAATTCTTCTGCCAAAAGGAGTGAAGGGAATTCAATTGCAGGATTATAAAGGGAATGTCAAGGAAGTGGATATGGATTCACTAGATTGATTACTTATACATTTATCCCTGCTTAACTTCACAAATATCTACCATCAGCTGGGCTACTTTATCAGTCACATCTTCAAAATATTTCTTCCCTTTTTCAGGGGAGGATTTATTTGGATTTCCGATCCCTGTATCTGCTGATACTTCCGACCATTTTCGCTCAGCCCATGCCCATTTTTCCCGGATACCTCTTATTACTGACTTTTTCTCAGTACCATCACCAGCATCCTCCAGTGGCAAAACCAATTCTGGATGTAGATGCATCATTATAGAAGTTTCCATTTCATCTGCATGATCACCGGCTTCCTCAAAGTATTTGGTTTTGTCCAGTGCCTGAAACCAGTTACAGGTGAAAAGCATCAACTCTGGAAACATCAATCCTAACTCACGAAGCATAGTTTTGAAGTCATTTCCGCCGTGGCTATTAACAATCAAAAGTTTTTTGGTGCCTTGGCGATCAAGTACAGTTAGGATGTCTTTTAGAATCATCAGCTGTGTACTGGGATTCAAATTGATATCTAAATAAATGTCTGACTGTCCTGTATTTACTCCGAATGGAATAGTGGGCATGATAGTCACATTAGCTCCTTTTTCCCAAGCTTTTCTTCCGGCCTCGCTTGCAACTGCATCCGCCTCATAGACATCCGTGCCATATGGCATATGATAGTTGTGTGCCTCTGTAGCCCCCCATGGCAAAACTGCTAATTCAAAACGATGATCTTTGAGCGTTTTCCAGTTGGATTCAGCGAGGATGTAGGGTTTCATAAATTGATTTTTAAAAGGAAATGAAGGATGGTAGGCCGAAATAGCACCATTTTTAATAATTTGACACCTGATTCTAAATTAAGTCTAATGTCACAAAGAAGAAAATTTATCAAGCAATCCCTAATGGGGTCTGCCTTATTTATACCTGGAGTATCTACCCTAGCTGAATCCAAGGCACCGGCTCTTTTCAAAAGAGAAAAACCACTGATTCTTTCTACCTGGAATCATGGCTTGCCTGCAAATGCTGCTGCGGTGGAAAAACTGAAGTCTGGAGGAAGTATAATAGATGCAGTGGAAACCGGTGTTAAGGATACAGAACTTGATTTGAGTAACCTTTCTGTGGGTTTACAAGGGCTTCCTGATAGGGAGGGTATCACTACGCTTGATGCTTCCATCATGTCTGGAGACGGTTCTTGTGGAGCAGTTGCTTTTGTAAGGCAAGTGAAGCATCCAATTTCTTTAGCTAGAGTGGTAATGGAAAAAACGCCTCATGTGATGATCGTAGGCGAAGGAGCCAGGCAATTAGCAATTTCCGAAGGCTTTCCAATTGAAAAGGAGGAGCTCAGCCCAAAAGCTAAAGAAGCTTATGAAAAATGGAAAGTTACGAGTCAATACAAGCCGGTAATCAATATTGAAAATCACGATACCATCGGGATGATCGGGATGGATGCGAAAGGTAATCTGGCGGGAAGCTGTACGACCAGCGGGCTCTCCTATAAAATGCACGGTAGAGTAGGAGACAGTCCTATCATCGGAGCGGGATTGTTTGTAGATAATGAAGTGGGAGCAGCTACGGCGACAGGACTTGGGGAATCAATTATTCGGATCTGTGGAAGTTTCTTGATTGTGGAATTGATGCGACAGGGCAGAACTCCTCAGGAAGCATGCGAAGAGGCTGTGAAGCGATTGATTGCCAAAAACAGTAAAGACATAAATGACATTCAGGCGGGTTTTCTTGCTATGAATAAAGAGGGTGAAGTTGGCGCATTTGCGGTACGTCCAGGCTTCAACTTTGCGCAAGCAACCCTACAAAATAATGTGATGATAGACTCGGGTTCTCACTTCAAATAAGGATGAGTAAAGTAATCTTAGAATCTCCGGTTTTCAATGTGGAGGCAGCCATGGATGCTGCACAATTTGGAATAGATCGTTTGGAGCTTTGCTCTAATTTTCCTGAAGGCGGAGAAACTCCCAGTGCAGGCATGCTCAAGTTTCTGAAAACAGAGATTGATATTCCTGTATTCGTGATGATTCGTCCAAGAGGTGGGGATTTTGCCTATTCCCAAAAGGAATTGATGGTGATGAAGCGGGATATAGAATTGCTTGGAGATCTAGGTGCGGATGGATTTGTGTTTGGAGTGCTCGATAGCCAGGGTTATGTGGATATGGATTCTTGTAAATCGCTGCTTCGTGCCGCCTCGGGAAAGCCTTGTACCTTTCACCGGGCATTTGATGCTTCAGCGGATTATTTTGATTCATTGGAGAAAATAATATCCTGTGGGTTCGATAGAATTTTGACTTCTGGAGGAAAAAACTCTGTGACTGAAGGAATGGATATGCTGAAGGAATTACTCCTTAAAGCTCAAGACAGCATCTGCATCATGCCAGGTGGAGGTACTAAGCCGGAGCATGTGAGTGAGCTGGGGAAAACAGGCTTCTTGAAAGAAATTCATGCTTCATGTAAAACTTGGGTGCCTTCTTCGAATCAATTCGTAAATCCCGATGTGTCATTTTCTGAAGATCCCAAGTCTTTTACGCATCATCTTAGAATTGATAGGGACGTAGTCAATCAGTTTTTGGAAGTACTATCGGAATAAGCTGGATGGCTACATTAGTTTAATTGGTAAGGAAAGAGTCACGGAATCAAAAATGATTTTTTTTAATTTATGATGTTGTTTGGATTTGGGATGGGCAATGTATTTAAAAATATAGTACTGTTTTAATCTATTTTTTTAAATTATTATTTTTAAGTGTAGTATTAATTCGGTAATTTATTCTTTCATCCTTAATTTTTAAGCTATGGTAAAAAGTTATCAAGGGGTTAGAGTGGCAGAGCCCAAAAAGTCCCCAATTCCACAGATTCTCGTCAAAGAGTGCATGAGTACAAATTTGATCACATTCAAACCTGATGATACGATTGATCAAGTGATGGAAGTACTCACCAAACGAAAAATCTCAGGAGCGCCGGTTATCGATGCTTCTGGCGCTTTAGTCGGAATTATTTCGGAGGTGGATTGCCTCAAGGAGATCATCAAAGGGAAATACACCAACACCCCTAAATTCCCGGCAAAAGTAAGTGAGCATATGTCTGTTAATGTGTTGACACTTTCTCCGGACTTATCGATTTTTGATGCTGCTTCAAAATTTTTGGAGCACGGCTACCGCAGATTTCCTGTCATGAAGGATGGCAGACTACTAGGGCAAATCAGCCTGAGTGACGTGATTCGTACATTTCCTACCTTGAGACAGACTACTTGGTAAAAATAGTAAATTGGTTAAAGTGTAAATGCCCCCAAAAGTCTAGAGCTTGAGGGGGCATTTTTTATGATGAAACTAAATAAGTTCCCGCAGAAGAACGCTGAATAGAATGCAGAAGCTCAAATGTTCTCTGCTTACGTAGAGGGAGTGTTTTTATTGGCCAAACGTAAAAGCTTTACACGCTATACTTTTATTTTGACAGATCAATAGCCCTTTCCACATCTTGGATGATATCATCGTAGTGCTCTAAACCTACAGAAAGTCTTACCAATCCATCGGAAATACCAACCTGCGCTCGTTCTTCCACAGAAAGTTTGCTATGCGTGGTAGATGCTGGATGGGTCACTATGCTGCGGCTATCGCCGAGGTTTGCTGTAATGGAGATCATCTGGAGCTGATCTATAAAACGTTGGGCGCGTTGCACTCCACCTTTCAAGTCCAAAGTGATTACACCACCTCCTTGACTCATTTGTTTTTTGGCAATTTCATATTGCGGATGTGATTTGAGGAAAGGGTATTTTACTGCTAGCAATTCTGGATTTCCTTCAAAATACTCTGCTACTGTTAGTGCGTTGCTACAATGTCTGTCCATTCTTAGTCCCAGTGTTTCCATGCTTTTAGCAAGTATCCAGGCATTGAAAGGTGAAATGGAAGGGCCTGTATGTCTTGCAAAAAAGTGTACTTCCTTCATCAGATCAGCTTTTCCCAAGATCAGGCCGCCCAGAACTCTGCCTTGGCCGTCAATATATTTTGTAGCACTGTGTGTCACGATATGAGCACCCCATTTTGCAGGCTGCTGTAGGTATGGAGAAGCAAAGCAATTGTCCACGACCAAAATCAAGTTATGAGCTGCTGCGAATTTCCCAGCCCACTCCAAATCGATTATCTCTAAACCTGGATTGGAAGGGGTTTCGATGAAAAGCATTTTAGTAGTTGGCTTAACTAGCTTGTCCCAATTCAAATAATCAGAAATATCCCCGTAAGTCGAGGTGATTCCCCACTTAGGAAAAACTCTTGTCAATAACTGATGCGTAGATCCAAAAAGAGAACGAGCTGCTAATACGTGATCCCCTTGCTGAAGTAACGCGGCGATGCTTCCAAACATTGCAGCCATGCCGGATGCTGTTGCAAATCCATCTTCAGTTCCTTCTGCTGCACAAACTTTTTCAATTAAGTCGCTAGAATTAGGGTTGGCATATCTGGAATAGATATTTCCCTCGATTTCATCGGCAAAAGTAGCTCTCGCTTCTTCGGCAGAATCAAAAGTAAAACTGGAGGTAAGGTAGATCGGAGCAGAATGCTCTCGCTGGCTGGACTTGGATGGTGAAATTCGTACAGAATTCGTTTCGAAATGCTTACTCATTATTGATCAGTTTAGAATTTTCAATACTAATCAAGCAGATTTGAGAAAATCAAACCCAGAGGCGGAGCACGAACTAAAAGGGATTATTTGTGAAGTAAGCCAATCTATAGTTCCCGCGAAGGGTAGGATTTGGCACCGTTCTCCGTTTCGGGATGGTTGCCAGAGGGTCATAGAGCCTAATCTCTCGCCTCTTCTTTATAAATCAGTTGCCTGAAGTGATGCAAAGAAAGAGCTTGATTTGGGGATTTCCAAATCTAATTCGCTCAATCGTTAAATTGATTCATGGTTCGCTCTATTCCTATGGAGCAAAAACTTAAGGTCATGTCGATGGCCTTGTCCATTATAGTGGGCAATTCAGCAAATTCCTCTTGCGTGAATTTGCCCAAAACAAAATCAACCTGTCTTCCTTTTGGGAAGTTGTCGCCTATCCCCATTCTTAGTCTGGAATAGTTTTGACCACCTGTCAATTCCTCAATGTTTTTCAGGCCATTATGACCCGCTGCGCTGCCTTTTGGCTTCATGCGGAGTTTACCAAACGGGATGGCTACGTCATCTACGATCACTAAGGTGTTTTCTTTGGTGACTTGAAGTTCTTTCATCCAGAAATTCATTGCCTTACCACTTAGGTTCATATACGTGGTAGGTTTGATCATATGAATTGTTCTGCCCTTGAATTTGAATTCTGTCTTGAAGGCAAGTCTATCGCTTTTCCAAGAGCAGTCTTTTGCGTCAGCAAGCCTGTCCACCGTCAAGAACCCAATGTTGTGTCGAGTCAATTCGTATTCCGGGCCAATGTTTCCCAGGCCTATGATGAGGTATTTCATTTTACGCTAATAATATTGCCTTGAAAATAAAAAATCCCGCCCAGTTTTGGGCAGGATTTAAGTCAATTTCAATTGGCAGACTATTCGTCTCCGCCTTTCTTGCCTCTAAGTGCTCTTGGAATACCAATCGTCACGATAGAAACGTTAGGGCTTGTAAGGATTTCGAAGCCTTCAACTTTTAAATCTTCTACTTTGAAAGATTTACCCAAGTCAAGATTAGAAATATCAACCGGAATAAGGTCTGGAAAATCTTTTGCAAGACCTTTCACTTTCAATACTCTGGTTTTCAATTCCAATTTACCACCTTTTGCAAGACCTGGAGAGCTTCCAAATACTTTCACAGGGATCTCAAACTTAATTGGTTTATCTTCTGCATAAGCAACAAAGTCAGCGTGTAGAAGAGCCTCACTTACTGGGTGAAACTGAGCATCTTTCAATACTGCTTTGATGATAGTTCCTTCGATATTCAACTCCACCATGTGAACTTCAGGAGTGTAAATCAAGTCTCTGAAGAGGATAATTGGAGAGTAGAAGTGAATCTGCTCTTTGATACCAGGTCCGTAAACCACGCAGGGAACATTACCTGATTCTCTCAATTCAGAAAGACTGGCGCCGTCGAGATTTGCTCTTTTAAACCCTATAATCTCTAGATTTTTCATTATGTATTTGTATTAAATTGGTTCTTAGATGAACAAAGAACTGATAGAGGTATTTCCAGTCACGGCGTGAATTGCCTTTGCGAATAGATCTGCTACTGTCAATACTTTGATTTTGGATGATTGTTGCTTTGGATGGATTGTATCAGTGATGACCAGTTCTTCCAAAACTGAGTTTTCGATGTTTTCATAGGCTTTTCCAGAAAGTACGCCATGCGTTGCAATGGCTCTAACTGAATTGGCTCCTTTCTCCATGACCATTTCGGCAGCTTTGCAGAGAGTCCCTGCAGTATCTACCAAATCGTCCACGAGAATAACATCTTTTCCCTCTACATCCCCGATTACTTGCATAGAAGCGATCTCGTTGGCTCTTTTTCTGTGCTTATCACAGACCACCATTTCTACTTCAAAATGCTTGGCGTAAGCCCTGGCTCTGGCTACTCCTCCTACATCTGGTGATGCAAAAATCATATCCGGAAGCCTTAGCGAATTCAAATAGGGCACAAAAATAGCTGATCCATTCAAATGATCCAAAGGTATATCGAAAAAACCTTGAATTTGTCCGGCATGTAGGTCACAAGTCATGATTCGATCAGCTCCCGCTGAAGTAATCATGTTCGCAATTGCCTTAGCTGCAATACTTACACGAGGTCTATCTTTCCTGTCTTGTCTAGCATATCCGAAATAAGGAATTACTGCACACACTTTATATGCACTGGCTCTTTTGGCAGCATCGATCATTAGGCAAAGTTCCAAAAGGTTGTCACTTGGCGGGGTTGTGCTTTGCACCAAAAAGACGGTACACCCTCTGATAGATTCATCAAAGCTTGGCGATAACTCGCCATCACTGAATTTAGAAAGTGTAAGATCACCTAGCTTTTTGCCATAGTTTTTAGCGACTTTTTGTGCAAGTGTTTGGCTATTGGTGCCTGAAAAGATTTTAACCTCGGACATGGTTAGTTGTTTTTTTCGGGAAAGATGTAGAATGGATTTAAGGTCAAAAGTAATGATTTTTGAATGGAAGGCTATGATCTTTGAAGTTGAATCAGAAGATAATTTTGGTTATTAGCACCATCAATAACTTTACGGGAATTTATATTGGGCATATAAGTTTTTAAATTAAGGGATCACCGATTAGGACATTTTTGCTGTAATGGAACCTTAGCATTAAATCAACCTGAATAATAAGTTTGAAGTAGCCTACTCATCTAGTATTTCTACTTAGCTTATTTACCCATTTTCCCAGTCCTGTAAAATTCTGATAAAAGAGGCTTTCAATCAATGATCGCCTCTTTTTTCATACTATTTTAGAAAGCTGAATACCAGTAATCTATCAACCCATATGCTTATGAGATTAAAAACTACTCTAGTTATTCTGCTTATTTCCTTCACTTTAGGAGTATTTGCACAGAATGTACCAACTCCCAAATCACACTTTGGCTTTGATATAGGAGATGATTATAAACTTGCTAATTTCTCCCAGACAGAGGCTTATTTCAAGAAAGTAGCTGATGCCAGTGATCGTGTTCAAATGGTAGAAATCGGCAAAACAGAATACGGCAGATCCCAGCCTATGATGATCGTGACTGCACCTTCTAATTTTGCGAAGCTTGACCGATACAAAGAAATCTCTCAGACCCTCGCTCATGCAGAAATTTCCAAAGAAGAAGCTCAGAAGCTTTCTATAGAAGGGAAGCCAGTAATCTGGATTGACGGAGGACTGCATGCCAATGAGGTAGTGGGTCCCCATCAATTGATAGAAACCCTCTATCAATTAGCTTCTAGAGATGATGCTGAGACACTAAAAATTCTTGAAGATGTAATTATTCTTCTAGTCCATGCAAATCCGGACGGGATGGAAATCATGTCTGATTGGTACATGAGAAATGATGATCCTGAGAAGCGTGATCAAAATATTCCGATCCTCTATCAGAAATACGTGGGGCATGACAACAACCGAGATTTCTACATGAATAATATGAGTGAGGCGGCTAATATGTCGCTTCAGCAGTACGTAGAGTGGATTCCACAGATTATCTATAATCATCACCAGACTGCTCCCGCAGGCGCAGTTGTGGCGGGACCTCCTTACCGTGACCCGTTTAATCATGTCTTTGATCCACTCATCATCACCAGTCTCGATGCAGTTGGCGCTGCTATGATCAATAGAATGCATCAGGAAGATAAGCCAGGTTACACAAGGTTGGACGGCTCGGTGTTCTCTACTTGGTGGAATGGTGGCTTAAGGACAACTCCTTATTACCACAACATTATTGGTATCCTGACTGAAATCATCGGAAATCCTACGCCGTACACCATACCGCTTGTTCCCGATCGATTGATTCCAAATAATGGCACCCCCTATCCAGTGACTCCTCAGGTTTGGCCTTTCCGCAGATCAATCGATTATTCTGTGTCCTTGAACTACGCGATTTTCAATCATGCTGTACGTCATGGAGATGAACTGTTGTACAATATCTATTTGATGGGAAGAAAGTCCATTGAAAAGGGAAGTCAGGACAACTGGACTATGTATCCGAAATTTGCTCAGGCTGTGCAAGATGAATTTGCTGAATCCCAAAAAAATGCTGGCGAAAATTCTTCCAGATCTAGAATCCCTTCACAGTATTATGATTCAGTCTATACCGATCCTGGTAATCGAGATCCTAGGGGCTATATACTTTCAGCTGATCAGCCTGATTTTCCAACTGCCGTTAAGTTTATGAATGCGCTGATTAAGTCAGGTATTTTGGTTGAAAAAGCCACTGAGGAATTTAATGTAAATGGGAAAACTTATCCTGAAAACTCATTTATAGTGAAAACTGCCCAAGCATTCCGTCCTCACGTCCTTGATATGTTTGAGCCACAAGACCATCCAAATGATTTTCTCTACCCAGGAGGGCCTCCAATTCGCCCTTATGATGCTGCTGGTTGGACATTGGCGTTTCAAATGGGTGTTGAGGTAGATCGTTTCTATGAAGGATTTGATGGGCCGTTTGAGCGAATCCCGTACGGGGAAATTCAATCTCCTCCTTCAAAAGCACTAGCAAATGGCTCAGGGTATTTACTTGATGTCAGAAATAACAACAGCTTCATGGCGGTTAATGATTTGCTAAAAGCAAAAGTGAAAGTTTACAGAACTGCTGCAACAGTAGGTGGATTACCTACAGGTTCATTTTATGTGAGCGGAGGTAAAAAGGAATTGGAAGTTGCGGCTAAAGAATATGGAGTTTATCCGGTTCCGGCATCTATGCCAAAGGGCGCTACTCAAATTCAGCCAGCTAGAATAGGGTTATATGACTACTATGGAGGATCTATGCCTTCTGGTTGGGTGCGCTGGATGATGGAGCAGTTCCACTTTGAGTACCAATTGGTGTTTCCGCAAGAGATAGATGCAGGTGATTTGAATGATAAATATGATGTGTTATTGTTCATCAGTTCTGGGATTCCTTCAGTTGGATCAAGAGGATATTCGCGTTCCCAGCCAAAACCAGAAGAAATTGATGAGAAGTACCACCATATGCTAGGGAGTTTCACTGCTGATGAATCTATCCCGCAGCTTAAGAAGTTTGTTGAAAATGGCGGTGAAATCATTTCTGTGGGATCTGCTACCGAGCTTGCCTTCCACTTTGGGTTGCCAGTGGAAGATGCCTTGGTGGAAATAGGTACAGATGGAAAGGCCAAGTCGCTGAGTGGGGAAAAATACTATGTGCCTGGCTCAGTACTGGAAATGCACGTAGATAATTCTGTGCCGATAAATTACGGTATGGGTGATGAGGCGTATATCATGTTCAACAGAAGTCCAGTATTTAAGCTGGCTCCTTCTGCTGGAAACCGAGGTGTCAAGCCTATTGCCTGGTTTGGAGAAGAAGAGCCACTTCGAAGTGGTTGGGCCTGGGGACAGTCCTATTTGAAAAATGGTGTGACTGCATTTGAAGCCAAGATGGGCAAAGGGAAGTTCTATGCTTTTGGACCAGAGATTACTTTCAGGGCTCAGTCGCATGGCACATTTAAAATGTTGTTTAATGGATTGTATAAATAATAATTCCTTGTGATGATGAATAGAAAACCGTCTTGAAAGAGACGGTTTTTTTTGTGATTAGAGTTTTTTTAACCATAGAGGACGCAAAGAGCACAATCAGTTGATGCTTATCTTTATCCCGGTCATTAGTTGCGTCCATAGACCACTTTATTTCATTTTTCTTTTTTAACTTAAATGTATTCACATATATCACCTTTATTCATGAATGACTACGACTCAACTTTTATTTCAGGAATACACAATTGGTGCGATCGCTGGTGTGAGAAATGCGCCTTTACCGCTAGATGTAGAGTCTTTGAGCGTGAGCAAAAAAGAGATGTGAAATCTCCTGAAGAATTCTGGAATGCCGTATCTGATAATTTTAAGGAGACGTTGGAAATGCTACGTACAATGGCAGAGGAGCGCGGTATCGATATCGGCCAAATAATCGAAGAAAGCAAGGCCGATACTTCTGTGCAAGAAGATAAAATACTAGATGAACATCCCCTAAGTGCAATCACTGAGAAGTATTTGTTTGAGGGAAAAGATTGGCTTGATTCATCCAGAATCAAGAATTTTTTAGAAGAGCTCGTTCGTCAGGAACAACTGGGGGTGATCACTCCGTTTGATAGTAAAACTCAAAAAATTAAGATTGAGAATGCACTTGAGGTGATACAGTGGTATTTATTCTTCATTCATGTTAAATCCAAAAGAGTTCTAAACGATCTTTCAGGTGATTTTTGGGAAGGCTATCCTGAGTCTGAAAAAAGCTATAACGGTTCTGCAAAAGTTGCTATGATCGCGATCGAGCGAAGTATGAATGCATGGAAGCAATTACTAGATCTAATTGAAGATGAGCAGGATTCAATTTTAATGCATTTGGTTCTTTTGGAAAAGTCAAGGAATCAACTTATAGCTTTGGTTCCGAATTACAATGTCTTTATTCGTCCTGGATTTGATGACTGAATCAGTGCAGTATTTAATCTTAGTAACTATTCCTCAGAAATCCGTTTTATACTAAAATAAACTAATTGATTTAATGGACTCCTACTTACATTATGCCCATGCTGAGCTTGCACTTTGGCAACATCAACTAAAGAAAAAGCCCAGTTTGGGCGGGCGTTTCACCCATGGGGTTCAGAATAAAATCAATAGCTGGATTCCAGAAAAGATTCACAAAGCAATCACCATGGCTATAGAAAACATGGTCAAAGCAGTCATCACTGGTTCTAGCTGGATTGTGCCGAGGCCTCACGAAAGCTTAACGTTTAAACAGCGGGAATTTAAGGTGAGAAGCCGGATCAAATGGTATAGAAATACAGCCTCAGTTGAAGGAGCTGTCACTGGTGCTGGAGGTATCTTGCTGGGCTTTGCGGATTTTCCCGCTTTCCTCACGATCAAAATGAAGATGCTGTTCGATATCGCAGCGCTGTATGGTTTTGATACCAAAGATTTCCATGAGAGACTATTTCTCCTGTATGTTTTTCAGCTAAGTTTTTCTTCACAGCAAAGAAGGAATGACTTGGTAGGTTTGATAGAAAATTGGGAGGAGTATAGGGAAACATTACCGAAGGATCTAAAGGAGTTTGATTGGAAGACTTTTCAACTGGATTACAGAGATTACATCGACTTGGCCAAGCTAGCACAATTGATTCCAATTGTAGGGGCCGGAGTGGGGGCGATAGCAAATTATCGACTGACAGAGCATCTTGGGAAGTATGCAATGAACGCTTATAGATTACGTGTGTTAGAGTGATAGTTTGGTATGACTAGACAGTATTAGTTAAATGAAATAATTCAACTCCTATGGATTCTCAGAAACACCTTTTTAGCCTTGATCCGGATATTCACTACCTCAACTGTGGTTACAAAGGCCCGCTGATGAAGGCAGCTGAGGAAGCCGCAATCCAAGCTTTGATAAGAGAAAGAAATCCCAGCAGTATAAAACCTGAGGATTTTTTCAATGGAGCGAAAGAGGTTAAAGGAAGGTTTGCGGATTTAGTGAATTGCGATCCCTTACAGATTGCATTGATTCCATCTACTTCTTATGGTTTTGCAACAGCCCTTGGTAATATTTCTTGTGAGCCAGGGCAGCATGCGATCGTGTTGGAAGATGAATTTCCGAGTGGATATTTTTCTCTCAAAACCTGGTGTGATAGAAATCAGGCTCAGTTAAGAGTAATTGGCCCGGATAAGGATTCGCTCACTCCAGGCGAAAGCTGGAATAGGAAAATACTGGATAGTATTACTTCAGAGACGGCTGTGGTTCTGATGTCATCCGTGCATTGGATGAATGGATTGAAATTCGATCTAGAGAGCATCGGGCAAAAATGCAAGACGGTGGGGGCGATATTTATCGTTGATGGTACTCAATCCACTGGCGCTGCAGAGATGGATGTGAAACGCTTTAAGATTGATGCGTTGATCTGCGCAAGTTACAAATGGCTCTTCGGGCCTTACGGAATGGGGATTTCTTATTTCGGACATGCATTCGATGGAGGAGTACCATTGGAAGAGTCTTGGCTGAATCGTACCAACTCTCAGGATTTTGGGAATTTGACAATATACGACCATGAGTACACCGAGGATTCTGGCAGATATAACGTAGGTGAGATGAGTAATTTTATTCTTTTACCTATGCTGAACGAATCGCTGAAGCAGATAAATGAGTGGACGGTCAAAGAAATCGAGAAGTACTGCAAAGACCTCACAGTACCGCTTCATAATTATTTACAAAACAGAGGGGTTGTTCTTGAAGATGAACAATACGCTTCGCGTCATATTATTGGGCTCAGACTTCCTGTGGAGTTTGATGCTGAGCTATTGAAAGAGAATCTTCATAAAAATAAAATATCAGTTTCCAATCGAGGAGGAAATCTCCGTGTATCTATTAATGTGTTCAATACATTTGAAGATATAACGCAGTTAATTGAGGCTTTAGAAGCTAGTCGCCAGAGTGTATGATATTCGATTATTAGATAGAAAGCACAAAAAAAACCGCTGAATTTCAGCGGTTTTTTTAACTTCTGTTGGTCTACCAGGGCTCGAACCTGGACTCTTCTGAACCAAAATCAGACGTGTTGCCAGTTACACCATAGACCAGTTTTGGATGAGATTCCTTTTGGGTCTCTCTTAAAGTGTCACAAAGGTAAAGTCTTGCTTCTTTTTTTCCAAACTCGCTTTGAAACATTTTTAAGTATTTGGGCTAATTGTCTTTTAATCACCTGAAAATAAGGGTCTTTTAATTTGGTGAGACTCCTTTCTTAAATAAACAGAATATGAATTTCTTATTTCGATAATTTAAAGCTCCATGCCATTTGATTGTGAAATTGTTAATAATGAAGGGGTTATGTTGTGATATTGAAAATGATTATTCATTTTTGTCGAACTATTGAAAAACGTTTAACCATCATTCGCTATGCAAGTTGAGAAATTAGAAAAAACAGTGCCTGAAGTGGTACAGAAGTTAACAAAGTTGAAATCAGATACATTGGCGGCGGAGCTGTCTTGGTGTTGGGTGAGCTTCCAGAATGATCAGAACCCTGTGGGTGTGATCGAAAAAGGTCAGGCGGCTCTTGAAGTATTCAAAGAAGCTAGAGAGAAAAATAGCAAGGCAGTTTCTAAGAAACTGGTGGAAAGCCTAGAAAAAGCATTGAATTAAGCATAAAAAAACCCCGAATTATCGGGGTTTTTATTTTTATCAAAGCAGGGAGTGCTTATTCTCCCGATACGTTGAATTTAACGTTAGTTTTCACTTCTCTGTGAAGGTCAACTTCTGCGGCGAATTCTCCAGCACCGTCAACTGGTGTATTGATAGAGATTTTCTTTCTGTCGATGTCGATGCCTTGAGCTGCCAATGCGTCGGCAATCTGAAGTGTAGTTACCTTACCGAAGATTTTACCTGACTCACCGATTTTCGCTTTGATCTCTAGTGTAAGAGCTTCAAGTTTTTCAGCGATGTTCTGAGCTTCAGTTTTAATCTTTTCTGCTTTGTGAGCAGCTTGCTTGATATTCTCAGCAAGAATTTTCTTGTTAGAACCAGTTGCAAGTACTGCGAAACCCTGAGGAATCAGGTAGTTTCTTCCGTACCCTGGCTTTACAGCTACCAAGTCATTCTTATAGCCAAGACCTTTGATGTCTGTTTTTAGTATGATTTCCATTTGTAATGATCTTTTGTGATTGGACGATACAAGACCGAATTATTTCAACCCATCGGTTACGAATGGCAACAACGCCAAATGTCTTGCTTTTTTGATAGCCTGAGCTACTTTTCTCTGGAATTTCGCAGAGTTACCAGTAAGTCTTCTTGGAAGAATTTTACCTTGCTCATTGACAAACTTCAACAAGAAATTAGGATCCTTGTAGTCAATGTACTTGATGCCGTGCTTCTTGAATCGGCAATACTTTTTTCTGATTTCGCCTCTATTGATTGGCTCGTTTACTAGTGTCATTTGGTGGCTTCCTCCTTAGCTTCAACTTTTTTGTTAAACTCTCCTTTTCTTCTTCTTTCGGCATAAACAATTGAATGCTTATCCAAAACAGTAGTCAAGAATCTCATCACTTTCTCATCTCTTCTAAATTCTACTTCGAATTTGCGAATGAGCGTAGGATCGGCCTTGAATTCAACCATAACGTAGAAACCTGTAGTCTTTTTCTCAATGGTATAAGCCATTTTTTTAAGACCCCAATTTTCCACATTAATAACGTCTGCCCCCAGTTCTTTTAACAAGTTCACAAACTTGTCGACAGTATCCTTCATCTGAACATCAGATAAAACGGGAGTTAAAATGAATACCGTCTCGTAATTTCTTTGGAACATTTTTTTAATGTGTTTAAGGAATTTAATAAACAGGATGCAAAAGTAGGAGAAATCTCGCTGTATTCCAAACAAATAGCAAAACCAAAAGTGAAGTGGTGCCAAAAAAACCTCCCGAAGGAGGCTTTGATTATTTCACTGTGAAAGTCTTGGAGCCGACCTCATAATTATCGACGAATATTTTGACTTGATGTGTGCCTGAGGCATAGTCTGATCCTTTTTCATAGAAAAATGTCAGTTCCTGTTCTGTATTGTCAAATATCACATCTTGCTTCACTGTATAAAACTTCTCGGCTCCGTCCATCATAAAGGTTCCAGACCCTTTAGCTACATCAAATATTGGCTGCTCATTTGGTGCTAAAACCTGCACGTAAATATTTCTTGGGCCTTTTTCGGCAACCTTATTATCTGCAAGATTAAAGCTCACTTTGATACGTTCGATCTGGCGGTTTTTAAAATCTTTGGTGGTTTCTACCCGCTCTTTTCCTCTGGAATTCACCGCCGCAATTTCAATGTTCTCAGCCTTAAGCATCGATGCAACGTTGACTTTGGCCTGAAGATCCTCTTTCTGGATATTAAGTTGAGCCACTTCTTCTTCAATCTCTGCCTGAGTTGTTTTTAAATCTTGATTTTCGGTGAATAGCTGCTGATTCAAAGCCCGTAATTCTAAGATTTCCTGATCTTTCTCCACGATCATCGAATTGTAGCTTTTGATTTTTTCGTTCAATGCCACAATTTCTGAAGAACTTCTTTGTCTTGAGGTATTTCTTTCGGCAATCAATTGATCACGGACTTTTTCCAATGCCTGCACGTCGCCTCCGAGTTTTTCAATCTCCTGAATTCTAAGATCTAATTGGTAGGTGACAGAATCCAGACGCTTGTTCAATTCATTATTTTCTGTAGAAAGTAATAAGATTTCTTCTGTCTTTTTCGTTCTATCTATGTAATCAGTATATAGCTTGATTCCACTTATTATCACCAAGAGGACCAATACGATAATGATAATGTTTTTACCCTGATCTTTCTTTTCGGGTGTATTTTTTTCAAATTCAGTATTCATTAGAATAGGACGTTAGAATGGCTTTTTTAGATAAAGATTATTGGACTGAAAGATACAATTCAGGCAAAACCGGTTGGGATATAGGCTTTGCCTCTCCACCCTTGGTGCAATATTTAGACCAAATTGAAAATAAGGCACTTCAAGTCTTGGTTCCAGGGGCTGGATCGGGATATGAAGTAGCTTATGCAAGGCAATTGGGCTTTAATAATTTCCATATTCTGGATTTTTCCAAAGAAGCTTTGGTACAGTTTAGATCCATAGACCCCGAGTTTCCAAAGGATCAAATTCACTATCAGGACTTCTTTGAGCATCAAGGTTCCTATGATTTGATGTTGGAGCAAACATTCTTTTGTGCCCTTGAACCTTCTTTGAGAAGTGATTATGCTATTAAAATGAGGGAGTTGCTAAAGCCAAAAGGTAAATTGGTGGGGGTGTGGTTTGATCGGGAGTTTGACTTTGAAGGGCCACCATTTGGAGGCAAAAAGGAGGAATATCAACTTCTATTTGAAGGATATTTTGAAGTAAAAACCCTAGCACCATGTTTTAACTCCATTCCTGAGCGAATGGGCTCTGAAGTTTTTATGATTTGGGAAAATTCAAAAGTCTAGGACGTATGCTGTTTTTGCTCCTGGGTATTCAAAGAACACAATTCCACACTCATAGAAGTCCAGACTTAGCCGTACTTCTTGTCTTTGGTTGATTTCTTTCCAAGCTTTTTCCATTTCCTTTGACCAATGAATGTCTCCGATGGCCACGATGGATTTGGAGTGAATCTTTGTTAAGATCTGATCAAAATACTGAATAGTTCCTTCGTAGGTATGGGTAGCATCGATTAATACGAAGTCTATTTTCTCTATTTTTCCAAGGGTTTCAGGAAGCGTTTTGTTTAGTTCTCCCAAGATGATTTCCAGGTTAGAAAAGCCTTTTGATGGCTGGGCTATTCGGGCTATTTCTTCTGACCCTTCGAAAGTAAATAGTCGGCCTTTGGTGACTTTTGATAGATATCTGCTACTTATTCCCATGCAGGTTCCTAGTTCTAGTACTGTTTCTGCAGGCGTAAGTGAGGTGAAAAATTGATAAAGTTGTGCGAATTTTCGGCTGCTGGTGCTGAATTTGGTAATATCAGCAACTTTTCTCCGGCTGGTATTTACGCGTTTTGATCCAGCTCCAAAATCCTTCACTTCTATTAGTTCTTTAGAAGAAAGAAGCCTTTCTCTGTATGCTTCTATATCCAGATCTTGCTCTTGTCTGGAATGAATAAAACTGGAAAGATCCCGGTGGGTGTTATAGAGTAATGGAGACTGAAGTGAATAGTGATCTTCTTTCTTCAGCCAATAGCCGAAGTAGGACAGAAGGGGGTAAACTTTATTTAGCAAACTAATTTTGGAAATAACTGGCGATCATTTGAAATTCTGGAATTACCACATCGAATTTCGTCCCGTCAAAAAGTTTTTCCATGCTGTAAACTCCGGTCATTTTTCCTAAGCCGGACTTTAAATTACAACCTGATACATAGCTGTGAGATTCTCCGGGTTCCAAAATTGGCTGCTGACCGACTACACCATCACCTTCAACGATTTTTTTTGTTTCTGCAGCATCAAAAATTTCCCATCTTCTGCGTAATAGCTGAACGGTTTGGCTGCTCTTGTTTTCGATAGTTACTTTGTAAGTAAATACAAAATGGTGCTGATGGGGGCTCGAAAATTCTGATTGGTAAGTGACTTCCACACTTACCTGAATCCCAGATGTAACTGCTATTACCATGAATTAAAGCATTTAAAAGTTTGTAAAGATATGATTTATAGTAGCAATATCAATAAATACCTATGCAAGTAAAGATAGAGGCAAGTTGGAGCGAAGCTTTGCATACCACATTTGAGCAACAGTTTTTTAAAGATCTAGTTGCCTTTGTGAGAGACGAGTATGGTAGCACTAAGGTTTTCCCGCCTGGAAAAGAAATTTTCAATGCATTTGATCATTGTCCAATAGATGAGGTCAAAGTGGTGATTCTGGGACAGGATCCCTACCATGGTCCTGGTCAAGCGCATGGTTTATCTTTTTCTGTTAAACCCCGGGTGCCTTTTCCTCCTAGTCTGCTTAATATATTTAAGGAGATAGAAACTGATCTGGGTAAGCCTATGCCTACAGATGGTGATTTGACCCGATGGGCAGATCAAGGCGTTTTTCTCTTAAATGCTACCCTGACGGTGAGGGCTCATCAGGCTGGTTCTCATCAGAAAAAAGGCTGGGAGGAATTCACAGATGAGGTGATCCGCACAATCAGTGAAAGACGTGAACATATTGTTTTCCTGCTTTGGGGTGCTTATGCCCAAAAAAAATCAGCATTAATTGATTCTAAAAAGCATCTGATTTTAAAAGCGCCACATCCAAGCCCACTTTCCTCCTATAGAGGTTTCTTTGGGTGTAAGCACTTTTCAAAAGCGAATGAGTACTTAGTTGCACAAGGCAAAAAACCGATAGAGTGGTAAATGAAAAAGCCCTGAAGTTTTTCCCAGGGCTCTTAGCTTAATTTATTCCGTTAAATATTCTGCTCCATCGAATCTTACTGAACATGGATTCATGCTTGTCCAGAGAAAGCCACAGGAACCAAGCTTTGCCTACGATATGATCTTCTGGTACAAAACCCCAATAGCGAGAATCCAATGAATCGTGACGGTTATCACCCATCATAAAGTAATAATTCTGCTTGAAGGTGTAGCTGTCCACTTTCTGGCCATCTATGAAGAGTTGACCGTCCTTGGCTTCTACATTTTCGAGCCCTTCATATTTTTCGATTGTAAAAGCATACCTCATCACATTGTCACTGTTCATCTCGATAGTCCATCCTTCTTGAGGGACTTGTAGTGGTCCGTAGTTATCACGATTCCATCCTAGTTTAGCCCCATCGAGAAAAGTAATCTCAGATTCTCCACCGGTGTTCATGATTCGTTTAGTTACAGAAGTTACTACAGGGGATGATTCCAGTCTTTTGATCACTTCATCCGTGGCAAAAACGATGTATAGACCATCCTTAAGGATCATATAACTATCTGGGTTGACGTCATAATCTTTGAGAAAATCTTCCGTAAGGGCTCTATTAGTAGTGACATCATAAGAATATTGCATTTCCTGAGGTATCTCGGCTGGTTGGTCGTTGACAAAAAGATCTCCGCTTTTAATCTGGACTACATCTCCAGAAATCCCCACGGCTCTTTTGATGTAATTGGTCTTAAGGTCTGTAGGATATTGGAATTCCACTGGGTAATTGAAGACTACGACATCATTTCTCTCTACATCTGAGAAGCCAGGAAGTCTGAAATAAGGGATCTGGATGGCGTCAGAATAAGAAGGGATTTCTGTTCCCCAGACTTTCTGATGGGTCAAAGGCACTTGCAGTGGAGTTATCGGGAATCTCGTCCCATAGTGCATCTTACTGACGAAAAGGAAATCTCCGACCAGCAATGACTTTTCCATCGATGCGGTCGGGATCGTAAATGGTTCTAATAGTAACCAGCGGATTAAACTGGCTGCTACTACGGCAAAAATCAAAGCATCACCCCATTCTCTGGCAGCTGATTTTTTTTTAGTTGACTTACTCATGTTTGGTTTTTAAGTTCAGAAAGATAGAAAATCATCCATGGAAAGCACGCCTTTCTTTCCCTGAATCCACTCAGACACTAAAATTGCGCCAAGGGCGAATCCTTGCCTGCTGTGTGCGGTGTGAGTGATTTCAATATCGTCGATTTCTGACGAATAGCGGATAATATGCGTCCCCGGAGCTGGATCAATGCGCTTGGATGTAATCGGAAGCGAATGTTCAATATCGCTCACACCTTCGGACAGGTTCCAGGAATTCAGGTCGGTTATGTTATTGATTATGCCTTCGGCCAGCGTGATGGCTGTGCCAGATGGTGCGTCTTTTTTTGCGGTGTGATGAATCTCTTCCACGGAGCTTTTATAGCCTGAAGTTTCATTCATCAGTTTGGCTAGAAATTCATTTACTTTAAAAAAGATATTGACACCGATGCTGTAATTAGAGGCGTAGAAAAATGCCCCGTTTTTAGCCAGCGTTAATTGCTCGATTTCAGGCTTTTGATCTAGCCATCCGGTGGTTCCTGAGACAATTGGGATACCTTTATCAACCGCCCATTTGATGTTTTCTACAGCAGCTTCCGGCTGGCTGAATTCAATAGCTACATCGATATTGGCGACATCGAGAGAATCCAAATCCTCTCGGTTGTCTATGTTGATTTTTCCAGCAATACTATGGCCACGGTCTTCTGACAACTGACCTATCAGTTGTCCCATTTTTCCGTAACCTAGGAGTAAAATATTCATGTTTAAAAGTTGAGTTTTACAGAAAGCCCCACCGAATTATTATTTGAAGAAAACCGCTCATAGTGAGGCTCGAATTTCAATGCGATGTCGTCCGATACATCAAAGCCTGATAGGTGAGCATCTACATTCGCATCAATTAAATTTAGTGCGTAAATTCCCACCAGTAGGAGGTAGCAAAGATCACGGTTTTTTCTCCAATAGTTTACATTTCGAACTAATCCATCACGGTTTAAGCTTGGGAAATCAGTTGGGAGCTCATCATCAAAATCAGAAAGAGCCTGCTTAAAGATCTGATATCTCCTGTTGTTGAAATTAATGAAGTAAATATCTGTGATTAGTCCTCCATAAATAAGAGGGACCTTCCACGATTTCCCATTATATACCTGTCCAGCACCTGGTAAAATAGCAGAAAGGATGGTTGCTTTTTTAGGGTTTTTCGGAAGCAGGGAATAATCAGGTTCTGGTTTAGAGGACCTTGGCTGCTCAGTTGCCTCGACTTCTATTTCCTGAGCAAATGATACCGAACTTAGACTAAAACAAAAAAGCAAAAATCCCACTAAAATGAGTGGGGTTTTACTTTGAAATAGTCTATGATAAAAGAGGAACTTCAATGTTAGATGATTTCTAGGATTTCCAGAATTCGGTTTAGATCAGAGGCAGAATTAAAAGGGATTTTTATTTCCCCCTTATTTTTGGGGTTTGACTTCAAAGCTACCTTAGTCCCAAAATGGGAGGCCAATCGCTGTTGAAGTTTATTGATCTCGTATTTACGTACAGGATCCAGTTCTTTATTTGCAGGTTTTTCTGGCTTTCCTTCATTCAAAGCTTTGACCAATGCCTCTACTTTTCTTACGCTCAACTCTTCCTCAACAGCTTTTTTGAAAATAGCTAACTGCTTATCCACATCTTCAATGTTGATCAAGGCGCGTGCATGTCCCATGGACAATTGCTGGTCTCGGATTGCAGCCTGTATAGTTGGTGGAAGTTTTAGCAGTCGCAAATAATTATTGACAGTTGTTCTGTTTTTCCCGACTCTATCACCCAATTCCTCCTGCTTTAGATCACATTCTGCAAGTAGTCTCTGGTAAGACTGAGCGATTTCCAAGGCGTTTAGATTTTCACGCTGAATGTTTTCGATAAGAGCCATTTCCAGCATTTGCTGGTCATTGGCGGTACGGACGTAAGCAGGAATTTGAGTTAATCCGGCAATTTTTGAAGCCTGAAATCTACGCTCCCCAGAGATCAATTGGTACTCATCAGTATCGAGTCTGCGGACGGTGATAGGCTGGATGATGCCTTGAACCTTGATGGATTCTGCAAGTTCAGCAAGTGCAGCGGTATCAAAATGAACTCTCGGCTGAAAAGGATTGACTTGGATTTGATCAAGAGGAATTTCAAAAATGCCTGTTTTCACTACCTCAGGCAAAATCTCCTCAGACTTGTGCTTGGCTGGACTATCTTCCAGTAAGGCACCAAGACCTCTTCCCAAGACACTTTTTTTTCGATTAGGTTTTTGATCTGACATAGTTATTTGGTCACTTTTTGTACATCATTTTTCTGCACTATCTCACCAGCCAGATTCAAATAGGCAACTGCACCTTTTCCATCTGCATCAAAGGAAATAGCAGGTAAACCAAAGCTTGGTGCTTCGCTGAGTCTTACATTTCGAGGGATGATCGTTTCAAAAACCATGTTTTTGAAATGCAATCTAACCTCCTCTACTACTTGATTTGACAGGCGAAGTCTGACATCGTACATGGTGAGTAGAATGCCTTCGATTTCCAGATCTGGATTCAGTCTTGTCTGAATGATTTTAATTGTGTTCAACAATTTACCCAGACCCTCCAGTGCAAAATATTCGCATTGAACAGGAATTATCACAGAATTGGCCGCTGTCAGGGCGTTGATGGTAATTAAACCTAAGGACGGGGAACAATCGATGATGATGAAATCATAGAGTTCTTTCAGATCTTGAATGACTTCCTTCATCTTCTCCTCCCGATTATCCAAATTAATCATCTCAACCTCCGCGCCAACAAGGTCTATGTGAGAAGGTACTAGATCAAGGTGTTCGAGTTCTGTCTTATGGATTATCTCTTTTACATCAATTCCATCCACCATGCATTCGTAAATACTGGTGTTGATTGATTTGGGATCATGACCCAGCCCAGAGGTAGTATTGGCCTGAGGGTCAGCGTCAATCACCAGGGTCTTAAATTCCAAGACAGCCAAACTAGCCGCCAGGTTCATCGCTGTGGTAGTTTTGCCTACTCCGCCTTTCTGGTTGGCTATGGCAATGATTTTTCCCATGGTGTTAATTGAAGAGTAATTTAATTTCAATATTAAGCAAAATGAATTCTTTTCTGGCTGAAATCCCTGCTTTTTTTAGCGGATGTAAATTGATCTATGCTATCCTTTTTAAGATCAAAGCTTCTTGGGTATATACGGTAATCTATTGATGTTTAGTGGTTTGGTTTACTTTGCCAAAGTTGGCATTACCATGCCAACCTAACATTTTTTAATAATTGCAATAAAAGAGCCTAGGCAAGTGCAGCGAATGGTTTTTCATTTAATTATTCGTGTACTAGAATAACGTATTTCTTATTCATTCAGAACAAATTTTGTTAAACAGGGATGCAGTTAGCTTAAAGAGTAGTTATAACTAAACCCTCTTGAGATATTTTAGAAAGATTACAGAATAGGGTAAAAAGAAAAACCCCAACTTTCTGAAGTTAGGGTTTTGTAGTGCAGAGGAAGAGGGAAGTGAACCTAGGTCTTATATGTCTGGTTTTCAGTCCTTTATAATTGTAAATTTTTAAGAACTACACGATTTACGCTAGGTTTTTAAATAATTGATTTACAGTTAGTTGTGTGAAATCTTCCTTTTTAGAACCTGTACTACTTCTATTATTTGAATGAACTTTATTCCATGGGTAAATTTATAAAATTCACTAGAGAATATCCTATCTGTATGGATAGTTTTAATTCCTTCCTATTACGCTTTATGGAATTTATGGTAATCCAAATGAAAAGTATATCACAATGTTGTTAATTAACGGGGAGGGAATCGGAATTTTTCCGATTATAGTCTGGAATTTTGACAATTTTAGGTTTGGCAGATTTATAAATCTCACTCATGTGACTGAGAAAAAGCCAGGGCTTGTTGATCTTGTTGCTTCAATTATTACTTTTTAGGAGGCATGTTTTTTATTACCAATCCGGCATCTTGTGGCTTTCTTCCCATCTTATCATCTTTAGCCAATTTCAGGATATTCTTTTCAAGTCCAAAGACTTTGAGGACATTTAAATGCTATCCAATTCCTACGCTTGTTGAACCTTTTATGCTATAAATAGTCTTTCAGATTATACCGGTCCTTTCGGCCCGTTGGTGGACGCTTCCCACGTAGACGTGCAAGTCTGATTTTGAATGATGTTTTCAATTATTGTCAAATATTTGATAAATAATCGGAAAATTTCCGATTATTGTGCTATGTTGTGACATCATGGAGTTTAAAGATCTTTTATATGAGTACCAAGAAGAACCACTAACGAGGCAGGTTATTTTGTCTCTATTGAAGAAATATAAGCGACCGAATGATAAAATTTCTGAATTAATAAAGGCAGGATGGCTGATAGGTTTGAAAAATGGCTTGTATGTTCCGGGACCAAAAAGTAAACTGTTGTTGCCTGAATCCCTTCTTGTTGCAAATCACCTATGGGGGCCAAGTTATGTCTCTATGGAATCAGCTCTTTCTTACTGGGGATTTATACCTGAACGGGTTTTTGAAACTACTTCAGTCACAGTTAAACCTTCTAAGATATTCAAGACTGAGCTTGGGAGATTTAGTTTTAAACATGCTTCATTACCGTATTATTCTTTTGGTATCAGAACGGTTGATGTTTCTTCTAAGCAGGCAGTGATGATTGCTTCACCTGAAAAGGCTATTTGTGACAAAATTGTTATGACAAGCAGACTGAATTTGAGAAGTATCAAACAGGTAATGAAATTTTTAATAGAGGACATGAGGATTGACGAAGACTTAATTGGAGGTTTGAACCTAGAAATGATCGAAACCTGGTCTTCAGATGCTCCAAAGCAGAACAGCCTACTTATGCTCATCAAAACAATCCGAAATTTATGATAAAGGAGTGGCTAGCCGAATATGATCCCAAATCACAGGATGAGGCATTCTCAGCTTTACGTGAAATCATGCAGGAGGTAGCTTTGGCAGGACTGCAGCGTGCGGGTTTTTTTGAGAAAGCCGCATTTTATGGAGGAACGGCATTACGGATTTTTTATGGACTGGAGAGATTTTCTGAAGATCTTGACTTTTCACTATTGGAAGTTGATCCTGAATTTTCACTGGATATTTACTTTGAAGCTATTATCACGGAATTTGACGCTCTTGGGATGAAGGTCACAATTGCTGAAAAGAAAAAGCAGAAAGAGTCAAGTATAGATTCCGCTTTTCTCAAATCTGCAACTGTTTGGAAAGAGTTGATATTGGAAGGTATCATCCCCCAATCAGGTGTTAAATTGATGCCTAGTATAAAGATTAAATTGGAAGTTGACAGACTTCCACCTTTAGGTTTTGAAACTGAGGAGAAATTGCTGTTGCGCCCATTTTCTTTCTATGTTAAATGTTTTACGCCTCCAAGTTTATTTGCAGGCAAAATGCATGCATTGCTTTTCAGGAAGTGGCAAAAAAGAGTGAAGGGGAGGGATTGGTATGATCTGGAATGGTATATTAAAAAAGGAGTTCCTTTAGATCTTTCCCATTTTCTACTTAGGACTTTAGACACGGGTGATTGGCAGGAAAAATCAATTACGAAAGCGCAGGTTTTAGAACTTATAAGAGAAAAAATACAAAGTGTAGACTTTAATAGTATTAGGGAGGATGTAATCCGATTTATCCAAGATGATTCATCATTATCAATCTGGAGTCCGCAATATTTTACAGACCTCATAGAAAGTTTAAAATTCAAGGAGGGATAAGTCGGTCTTTATTACTTTAAGGTAATTTCAATTGAAATAGCTTAAATGGTTACTTTGATTTTAGCCTCACCTCACTCCCCAGTTTCGGGTGATAAGACGGCAGGTATTCCACAATACCCAGGTCTTTTAATTCACAAATGCAGCTATGATACGTGACGATACTTTTTATGCCTGAGAGTTTCATGATCTTTCTGCGAGATATTTGAAAGGGGTTACAACGTTTCTGTTCTTTCCAGAGTTGGAGCATCGCTAGGAATACAGCCGTCCGGCTTGGCTGCAGTCCTTTTTCCTTGACGATTCTTTCCACCAAATGTTCCATTTTGAGAGCTGTCATAGGTCGCAGTTTTATTGTTTGAAAAGTGATTTGAGTTCTTCTGTTTTGTAGTAGTAAAGTCCAGAGATTTTGACAGGATGCACTACTCCTCGGATGCGTAAGTTCTGCAATGCTGCATCGGAGATGCTCAGCATTTTTTTGACATCCCTGCTTCTTAGCCATTCTTTGCTGTCTGTCTTGGGTTCATCCTGTTTTTCCAACAGTTCTTTCAGGTCGGCAAACAGCTGAAAGCGTAGTGTTTCCAGATCTTCTTTGGTGATGGTTTCCATGGTTTTCTGATTTCAGGTTGTCTAGATTTAATTTTGGACAGTTTCATCTTTGGAGGATAAGCTTACCTTGCTTTGGCTCATCCGGTTGAATGTAGGTAGGTAGTGGATGTAGCCGTATTCATGGAGTTGTCGGATGATCTTAAAGTAAGTGGCAGTGCTGGATATTTTGGCTGATTTCATCAACTCGTCCCGCTTGACAGGAAAGGGTTCTTTGCCGTCAAATTCTTCCCTTATATGGAGCAGCACGGAGAACAGTCCGATATGGGAAAGACTGATCCTTGGATCTTTATCAATCCCGGTCATAAAGTTTTCCAGTGCTTTTTTTATCTGCTCCATTCTGGGGTAAATCAACTGGCTATTCCTGCTCTTTTCCTTTTTCTTGTCTTCTTCGAGGGTAAATCTTCCGACTCCTCAGCTACATCCTTTTTCTGGGTTTTTGATTTTGATTCTGAGGCGGTTTCCTTCTGTGATTCTGAAGTCCTCATCTGGTTGGAGTCATACACATTGAGGTTCTTAAACTGGGGGCTTGTTTCAATAAACCGTTTCTGTTCTCCACCTTCCAGTTGAAAGGTGACGGATTGTCGGTTTCCTTTTTTAAGTGAATCCTGCAATCTGGATAAATCCTCTGGATTATTGAGCTCCTTGATCGGATGTTTTTCCAACGCCTTTTGCAGGTCAAATCCGTAATTCTCATGAAACTGCTTGAGCTTAAAGTTTCCCTGATTATCGGTTTCCTTAAAGTCCAGCTGCATCCAGGCATTGTACTTTTCCTGCTCCTTGTTTACCAGGTCTTTGTTGACAGCACGTCCGTCCAATAGATTATAGCCTTCTTTCAGGGTGATGTTGTTGTCCTTTCCGATGTAAAAGGTCTGGTTGATGGCAGGTTCGTCCTGTCCTGATTTGGTAAGGCTCAGATCGTATTTGTTGAAGAAATACATATCTGTCATGGCCGATTTTCTGAAGTGGAGATTGGCATTGACCGTATCGCCTCCGAAATCAGCCTGATGCTTGAGCGAGAAATCAGGTTCTCCTTTTTGGATCAGTTCCTTTAGGGGCGCTTCCAGAGAATCTCCGAATCCGCTGTACTTGACCTGGTTTTTGAGGTAATCAAAATTTTGTTCGTTCATGGCTTTTGTGTTTTGTGTTTAAAGATTAGGTATGTGAAGGATGTTTACTGGCGTGGTTTTCTAGTCCACTGGCATGGCGTTCATCAGGTGTCGGTTTTTTACTTTGATCTGTAGGTGACGTCCACCGTTTTCTTCCATCAGTTCGATTTTCAGGTGCTTTTGATCGGGAATGGTGAATTTGGGTAGTAAAACAACCAGCGTTTGCGTGGATTGTGCAGGGATGCGATCTACATCTCCATAAATCAACTTGGGAATCTGTTCCAGCTCCTGGGATGCGCTGCGTTTACCTTGCCTGTTGTCCCGGATAAACAGTCGAAACTGCTCTATGTCATAAGGGATATTGGTCTGGTTTTCCAACCTGAGCTGAAAGTAAAGCAGGTTCTTATCAATGTAAATTCCAGTGAGTGCAACCCCTGTCAAAAACCTCCGTTGGCGGATAGCAGGCATGGATCTGTTTTTTCTGGCCACTTTTCCTGCTGTCTCTTCCAGTTCAGATTCTGCTTGAATCTGATTCCCAAAATCTGCTAAGTCAGAATTGCCTGCTTTCTGGATTTTCAGATTAAGGTTTTCAGGTACTTCTGCGTATTCTACTGCAAAGGAAAAGAAGCTGCCATCCTCAGTTATTACCGTGAGATTGCTGTTTTGCATTTCGCTGTTCTTAGCTTTGACCTGTAGAATGTTTCCAACAGCATCGGCTTTCTGAACGAGAATGTTGCGGTTTCCCCGGTCAACACTTTTTATAGTATGATGGAAGATCAGGTTGGTGGTCATCTGATCGCTGATCTGGAGATGGGAGGCAGGGATGGACTGTGATTCACCACTGGAAATCACCTGTGCGGTTAAATCAACGGTAGTAAGCAGGCCCAAGGCGGCAAATAAAATGAGATGGGTGATTTTCATGGGAGTGGATTTAAGGAGTTGGTAAAGTTTATCTGTTCTCAATAATCCAGACTTGATAGCCTGCTTTGAGATTAACCCGGACCTGCCTGATCTTTTTACCTAGGAAGCTTTTTGCGGTTTCTATTCCGGCACTGGTGGCCTGGGCTTCCAGAGAATTGTCAAAGCTGCTGAAGCCCAGGCCCTGTAAAGTCTGACTTCCTGATTGTTTACTGACTTCCTGGGGAATGGAACCGGGAATCCGTATCCCTTCCATGCCATCGGCATCATGGATGCGGAGATCTACAGGGATAATATTGTCGGCTATGCGGATATGCCGGATGGAAATCTTCAACCGGTCCCCGTTCAAAGAAGCTATGCCATACACCAGCTGGTCTTTGGGCAGTAGGGTTCCGGCAATGTTTGTCTCTTGTGTTAACCGTAATTTGACCGTTTCTCCGGAAACCAAGGTTTGTTCTTCATGGATTACCGCCTGGATTGATTGGGAAACACTGGGTTTTGTTGCATCGGATTCCAATCCAAAGAAGCCGTTTTGTGCTGGGCTTTCATTCTTAATATCTGGTAATGAGTTATCCAGACTCGTGGACTGAGGAATGGAAACTGTTGAAATGACTGGATGATGATTCTCGTTTAATGCTTTTCTTTCTGCATCCAACCGTTGCTGAACCCGGTCTGGATGTTGGATGTCGAGTATTTTGTCCAGCAATTCTGCCATTTGCTCAAATTCGGGATCTGGTTCAGCATGGGAATTCTGCATTTGCTGCATCATTTGATCCAGCCGGTCCAGATCCCCATCCAATCCTGAGTTTGATGGAATTGATGTGGAACTGACTTCATTAGGATGGGTTGCTGATGCAGTCACAGGTTCAGGTCTCTCAGAAAGTGTACTTTTAAGTGCTTCCAGTCTTTCCAGTATCAATTCTTCCTGTGCATCACTGTACAGCTTGTCGGAAGTATGCTGGTTGGGACTTCTTGGTATCCCTGTTGATTGCAATGATGGATTGGATCCCACTTCTGTTTCAGCATTGAATGCCATCCGGTAGTAGGGGTCTTTTTTGACTTCCTGAAGGTATCGGGTGGAGTCAGCATGGGAACGTTGGTAATGCCCCATTTTATCCAGGAATTTTTTTCCTTCTTCTGCTATTCCCGGAAGCTCCAGATTGAAGCCTTTCTGTGCAGAATCATTAAGGAAGTCACGCGGGTTTTTTCCACCGCCCAGGGCCCAAAAGGTAAGGGTCAGGAAGGGTACAGTCAGGATTGGGATCATAAGCAGCAGCTGTCGCTTTTTCCGGAATTTTTGGTTGTTTGAATGGTTCATAGCTATCGTGTTTGGATTTGGATGTCATAATTTTCAAGGGTAGTCCAGTTTTCGATGAGGAATCCATGGGGATTGTGCCCGCTTCTGGAAACAGTTCTTAAATAGCCTTCTGTGATCAATTGTCTGGTGACAATGGATCCAGTCCTGGTAAGAACCTGTTTGCCGTAGTACCTGAAATAATAAGGGGTTTGACCTAAGTCCACCTGCACACTGTCAGTCTGGATTTCCTGGCTGATATTTCCTGCAATGATGTTGGAGTAGTAATTGCTTTCACGCAGGTTGTCATATTGTCTTTTTGCAGAAGCATCGGCCAGGTAGAGTGCCTTGGTCGTATTGGAACTGATCACTTTTTCGTCAGGGTCCAGACTAAAGAAATATCTGTGAAATGTGGAAATATGATCTTTTGCCTCTACAGAAAGGTTTTCCCTCCGGTCAGTCAACAGGGCTTCCAGTACCTTCCCATTGGCCAGGATATAAACCTTTTGCTGCAATGCGGCAGTCAGTTGCTGGCTTTGGTATAGGGTAAACCCGGAAAAGAATAGGCAGCCGATAATTATTACGAGCGTGAACAGTCGGACTTGACGGAAGGCAGTATCGATGTTTTTTGGTTTGGTAAACATGGTCGTTCTTTTTTAGCTGTTGTTTCCTTTGAGTTTGTCGGATTGATACCCGTTTCCCTCATTGAAGTATCCCGAGGAGGTGCTGTGAGAGGACATGGATTGGCGGAGTCTGCCAGCTTGATCTCCCAGGTAGTCTGCTACCATGGATGATCCCCTATAGGTCATGCCGGCGGCTTTTCCTACCATGCCCGTAGTTCTTGTTGCAGTTCGTGAAAAGATACCGGTGACTTTATGAGGTAAAGCTCCGCCTGATGCGGCATGAATGATGTAATTGGCAACCGAGGGGACAGTGAAGTACCCGATAATACCGATGACCATAAAGATCAAATAAGCAGTATCAGTAGCAGAAAAGAAGGTGTCGCCATAATTCTCAACTTGACCGATGTCCAGGATCAGCATTTTTTCTTGGATAGTACTGATTATGGCCCCGAAGATATTGGCCACCGGAAGCCAGAGATAGATATTAATGTACCGGGCAAGCCAGACCGTCAATGTGTGATGGAAGCCGTCATATACAGAGAGTCCAAAAACCAAGGGGCCAAGAATGGACAGTACAACCAGCTGGAAGGTTCTCAGTGTATTGATACAGAGGGAAGCTGCCTGAAAGACAACCTGAAGGACTTCGGATAGAGCCTGTTTGATCCAATACTTGAAATTGAACATTGACTTAGAAGCGGCAAAGCCCAATCTGTTACTGATTGAATCCCAAAGACCCTGCTCGGGTGTTGGGCTGTCATCATCTAAGCCCTCTGAGTATTTGAGCCATTTGTCGTAATCGTGCTCCTGGATGTTGGTTCCGAGCATTTGACCTTTGGTAGTCCCTTTGGCAACCTGTTCTTTGTGCTTGAGTAGTGCTTCGATCGATGAATTGGAGTGCTCCACCATAGCAGCGGTTGCCCTCACTGTTGGATTCATCACCCCATTGATGAGGGATAATACTGAGGGAAAAAGAAGAATGCAAAAACCGATGACAAAGGGGCGGAATAGGGGGTAAACATCGATGGGTTCCGCATTGGCAATGGACCGCCAGACTCTCGAGGCGATATACCATAAAGCACCAAATCCTGCTATTCCCTGTGCCACGCTGATCAACTGACTGCACAGTGGCATCATCTCGGTGTATAGCTCTTCCAATACACCATGCAGTCCTCTGTCATATCCAACCTGTGCATGGGAAGTCAGCGGAAGAAGGAAGGTTAATAAAAGGGTAGTGATGGATTTAAGAAGTGCTTTCATGGTGTTTGATAGGCTTAGTTGTCCTTATTTTAATAGAGGTTTCTTATTCCATCCAGTTCCTGCTCGGCTCTGGATCGGCTGATAGCCAGTGCACGTGTTTCCTGGTTGAATGCAGTCAGGAACATCAGCTTGTCCTGGATATCCGTGTGGATACGATCTATGGCTTCCAGCCGTTCTTCGTCGGACATTCTCAGTTTTCCGGCGGTCAATACCAGTGTCAGTTCATCGAGTTGGTGCAGGCTTTTTTCGAATAGACTCCCATAGACCTGGGATAGGTAGGAAATTTCATTTGCGGTAAACTGGCCTGAAGCTTTGAAGCCGGAAATTGCCTGTTTGTAATCCCTGACCAGCTTGAGCTGATAGCCAATGATTTCCGCTGTTTTGTGGTAGTTTTTTACAGCAGGGCTGACCTGAAGGAGATTATTGAGGAAGGCTTCATGCAGGCTGAAATTCCCCGAAGCCAGATTTTCAATCTGGGAATAGCCTGTCCTAAGGGTGGTGTACCCTTTTTCCAAATCTGTCAGGATCTGTTTGAGCTGTTCCAGTTTTGTGACGTTGAGTAGGAGTTGTGCAGCCTCCTCGGCCTGGGCATTCGAAGATTGAAGTCCAAGAGTCAGATAAATAGGAAGTAAGAGAATAAGGAATGGTTTCATAAATGATTTAGTCTATGGATGGGAGAAATACACTTTTCTGATGCTCAATTGCCCTGGATTCATTCTGCCTGGAAAGGCTTAGATTATGGCAGTTCTGGTAAAACCAGATGGTGTAGCTATGGGCTTCCTGCATCCCAGCATGGATTTGGCTGAGTTGAGAAATCCGTTCAGAATCACTGAGATTCAATTGATCCTTTCTAAGCAGGGTTTGCAGATCCAGTAGCATCTGGTCGCAGTCTTTATAAATGGACTGAAGCACATGCCGGATGATATTTTCCTCTGAGGCAGTGAACCTGTTCTCGGCAAAGAGTCTATTGGGAATCTGAAGAGTCAGTTGCCTGGTTTTCGAATACAGGGCGATTGTTTTTTCTGCTTTCGGATGGTTTTTGATCTGGGGATTGATGGAAGAAAATGAGCTGAAATAAGTTTCATGCTGCGTGTAATCACCGTTCTGAATGGTATGCACCAAACCCAATCCTTTGGATGCTACTTCATACCCTTCTTTAAGCACAGCTCCATAGGCTTTCAAGGCAATGAGCTGTTCTGCCAGATACTTCTTTTGGGTATCTTTCTGCTTCCACCATTCGTTCCAAGTTTGGGCATGGGAAGGCAGGGATATGCTTCCCAGATAGAAAATGAGAATCAATCGTTTCATGTTTTTTGGATTTTAATTGAAATTTGGCTTAGCGGTTGATTCCATAGAGAAGTTGTATCTGGTTGATCTCCTTGGTATTTGCAGCCCGTTGAAGACTGAGCTGCCCGTTGCTGAGATTGAAAGCGATCAGATCCTGATAGTTTTGGTCCACCCGGTTGGCAGTTTCATTGATCAGTGCCAGTCGTTCCCCCTCGCTCATCTGCAGGGTAAAGGATTTGACCAGGATGGCCATCTGATCCAGATTTTCCACCGTAGTTGCCAAAATGCCTGTATAGACCCTGGACATGTATTCTTTTTCGGTTGCGGTAAAATGTCCGTCCTGCTGGATGACTGCCCAGACCTTTTTGTATTCTGATACGATGCGGGCCTGCTTCTGGGAGATAT
This sequence comes from Algoriphagus locisalis, assembly GCF_900116615.1. Taxonomy (GTDB): domain Bacteria; phylum Bacteroidota; class Bacteroidia; order Cytophagales; family Cyclobacteriaceae; genus Algoriphagus; species Algoriphagus locisalis. Next base: position 201,324 of record NZ_FPBF01000004.1, on the reverse strand, counting down.
CTTTGACCCGCTGAAATCCTGAGATGGCTGATTTGACAGACTGCAATTCATTGAAATATCTCTCGTATAAGTCCCGCTGTTTTTCTGTCCAACCGGCGATTTGTTCCAACTTGAGTTTGGATAGGGTGTTTTCCAGTACCTTTTGTGCATTCTGCATCCAGAGTACTTTGTTCTGTTCACGCTGGATTTTTAGGTCCATGGCCACAATCACTTTTTTCACACCAGCTTTGATGATTTCAAGTATGGCCAAGGGAACCGCTGCTTCACTCTGCTGTGGGGATAGCGTCAGGAAGGAGCACAATAGGGTTAGGATCAGACTTCTTCGGAGGATGTTTCTGTAAATCATCATAAGTGAATGGTTTCTGGGTTGCGGTTTAGGTTGTTGATTCAGCACAAAGAGCTGCGATTCCTTTTTGAATGGAGCCAAACCGGTCAGCATATTGCATGACCTTGATTTTCTCAGTTTCTTCAGTGGTATAGGCCAGGTATTCTTCTTTGGAGACCTCGGTGCGGTAAACTTTGGAAAGCGTCCCACCCAGACTGATAAAGACTTCCTTGTACTTGCGTTTGGGGTCATTGGCCTTGTTGACAGAAAGTACCATGGCCCGTTCCTTATCGGTAAGTCCCAGGAGTTGCTGGATCTGGTCAAACTTGTTCTGGTATTTGGACTGATCCAGCAGGATTTTACAGTCACTGTTGTTGATGATGGCCTGCTTTACTATAGGTGAGCTGATGATGTCTTCTACTTCCTGGGTAACCACGATGGCTTCCCCATAGAATTTGCGGACAGTTTTGAACAGATACTTGATGTATTCGGCCATACCTTCCTTGGCTATGGCTTTCCAGGCTTCTTCTATGAGGATCAGTTTGCGGATACCTTTTAGTTTGCGCATTTTGTTGATGAAGACTTCCATGATGATAATGGTCACCACAGGGAAAAGGATAGGATGGTCTTTGATATTATCCAGTTCAAAGACGATAAAGCGTTCTTGAAGCAAGTCTAGGTTCTCAGAGGCATTGAGCAAATAGTCGAATTCCCCACCTTTGTAGTAAGGGCGTAAGACATATAGGAAATTGCCGATGTCAAAATCTTTTTCTTTGACCTTGTCGGATGTGAGTGTTTCCTGAAAATCTAATTGCAGGTACTCATAGAAGCTGTTGAAACTTGGAAACAGGGATTTATCTGAATCCAGCTTTTCATAATAACCTTTTAAGGCATTGGAAAGGGCGACGTATTCACTTCGTTTGAACGTTTCATTGTCTTTTTTCCAGAGGGCAAGCAAGAGGGTTTTGATGCTTTCTTTCTTCTCGGTGTCCAGTTGATCTCCTTCGGATATGAAGAAGGGATTGAAACGAATAGGGTTCTTTTCATCGTAAGTGAAATAATATCCCTTAACCATATCACAGAGCCCTTTATAGGAATTTCCCACATCCACCAAGACCACATGGGTGCCCTGTTCGTAATAGCTTCGGATCAGGTGATTAGTGAAAAAGGATTTACCGGACCCACTGGGACCGAGGATGAATTTATTCCGGTTGGTGCAGATTCCCTGTTTTACCGGTTCATCGGACAGGTCCACATGGATAGGCCTTCCGGTCTGTCGGTCACCCAGTCTGATTCCAAATGGACTGATGGAGTTTTGATAGCCTGTTTCCAGATTGAGAAAGCAACTGGCCTGTTCCACAAAGGTGTCAAAACTGTCATTCATAGGGAAGTCAGCGCTGTTTCCGGGTATCCCTGCCCAAAAGAGCTGTGGGGCACCGACGGTTTCCTCCTTGACCGAGGCCTCCATTTGGGAGAAGGCTGAGCCAACCTGCTTTTTAATTTCTGAAAGCTGATTTGTGTCTTCTGTCCAGGCCAGGATATTAAAATGTGCCTTGACCGGAATGCGTTGCTGGCTGATGGCCTCATTGAGAAAATCGTTGGTGGCATCCCGTGCGATAGCATTTTCCCTGCTGTAATTGGCCAGGGACTGCAACCGCAGCCGTTTGGATTCCAGATCTTTGAGGGTTTGCTGCGTGTCACCGATAAAGAGGTACTGGTTGTAGATATGGTTGCATGGGAGCAGCTGGCCCAGGGAGGAAGCAAAACCCACACTGAATTTTGTGGTGTCCGTGCTGTACTTGTCGTAGTTGATCCGGGAGCCACAGAGCAATGGCAGATCATCGGTTTCACTTATGCTGAAAATCCTGCAGGATTTATTTCCGACCTGGAGGCTGGGTTTGAAGCTGATATCCGAAATCCAGGAAGGTCTGTTGTCGCCAGTAAGGCTGCAGTATTTTTCCAAAATCCCTGCCTGAGTTTGATTGCTATACAGATAATCCTCTTTAAGTCTGTTTAAGCTGACAAATCCGCTATCGTATAGGATTCGCTCATACTGTCCGCAGGCATCCAGGAAATCAGGAAGTCCTTGTGGCAAGTTCAGTTCATCCGGAATGATGTGGGAGCGGAGTAAGGTGGAGAACAGACTACTGGATTGTTTCCTGTTTTTGGGTTTAAGGGTAAGAAACAAGTAGCAGGAATGGTCGAGAAAGGGTCTTTCATGGAAGAAGCGCTCACTGCTTCTGTTCAGGAAACTGGGGTTGTCTTTGCTGAAATTTGCCTGATGGTTGCATTCTGTAAACCAATCCTGTTTGTGGAGAATGCTGTTTTTAGGGAGTGTTTTGATTGCCTTAATCCAGGCCTGATGAAATGCTTCGTAATCCCGGTCGCTGAGTGTAAAGATTTCAGGAAGGATGGCTTGGTAAGCTACCGTGATATCTCCCATTTTGGAAAGGATACAGTCTTGCTCTATGCTAAGAATTGGGAAATGCTTTTCCAGTAATCGTTCCATTAGATTCAGTGGTTAGGAAATGAGGGATTGATTTAGCTTTGGGATATTATGGTTATTTGTTTGTGGTTTTCACCTTTCGGAATACTCCTCTGGATTTGAGGCGGATAGCGTGGGGAACTTGGCGGTAAGCCAGTTTTTTGCCTAATCCATGTTCCCCATAGGCCTTACTGAACCGGTAAATCTGGATGACCAGTAGGGTTCCTGAAATCCCCACAATGGAAAGGCAGACAAATGGATTGATTCCCAGAAAATACAGGATTGCAAATACGATAAGTAGTGCCAGCACACCGGCACCGAGGTACCAGATGTACTGGGCTTTTAATCCTTTAAATTCAATGGGCTTGTTGATTCCCTTGTTGATTTTGTAGACGCTGTTGGCCATGGCTTTGGAGATTTGGATGTTTGGTTGATTAGACTCCGAAGAAGGATTGGATGACTGTGGCTACTACCACCAGAAACACACAGCTGCCAAACCAGGCTGCAGCGACTTTTCCTGTATCGGGGTCTCCCGCATTCCATTTTTGATAGACTTTTACCGCGCCAATAAGTCCCAGGATGGCTCCGATGGCATACATCAGACTGGTGCCTGCGGCAAAGTAACTTCTGACCTGACGGTCTGCTTCAGCTATTCCTGCCAGGCCATCCTGGGCCTGTGCTGTGATGGAAATAAGTAAGAGGAGCAATGATGCGAGAAAGGCTTTGCTACTTGTTGGTTTGAGAAGGTTTGGCTTTTTCATGGGAAGGGGTTTTAGAAGTGTTGGTATGTTTTGATTGGAGTTTAGTTAATTGGATTATTCATCCCAGATCTTTTCCAGCTCAGATTCTCTGAAGTTGAGGTGGGTTAGTTTGGGAATGTTCTCTGAGAGGTAGTTACCAATGGCAACCCGGTAGACGGGATCCCGAAGCCCGGGGTGGTTGGACAGAACTTGGCTTAGCTGCCCAAGCAGCTGGTTCTTGTCTGTCATGTTTCCCGCCCTTCCGAGGATGCCTTGGAGTTCCGCAACCGTAATCTCCAGTTCTTCAAAGAGATCAATGTCCTTTTGGTCAGTCCTGTTCAGATGCCGTTCCTTATCCTGCTGACCGGAAGGATTGAACTGCAATGATTTTCCGGAAATCAAGCTGCGGAGTTCTTTGGGATAGTATAATCCTATAATGATTAGGTAGTAAGCTGTGATGCCTAATGCCAAGGTGCTGAAGTAGCTGTTCCAGGTAATTGCTTCCAACATAGGATTTCTGTTTTGTTGATGCGGGTTTTTTTCCCGCTGACAGAAGCAAATTTGGGTAGTGTAAATCCCAGTTTTTTACACCGTTGTGGTAGCTACTAAAAAAAGTTTTGAAAGTTTTTCTACTGCCAAAGTGAGGATGGACTGATTGCAGTATCGCGTGAATCCGTTGATAGTGCTTGGTTTTTTCTTGAAAACCTAAAATCTGATAATATGGTGAGAGTTTAGTTCCTTGAATTCCTCACAAAGTTAGTCCTATGGGCTCTGGGCGACCGTAAGCTTCCGGCATAAAGCCGCTTGCTACGCTGCGCTTTTTATTCCTTTGCCTTTCGGTCTTTGTCCCCCAAGGCCTGATGATGCTTCCTAATTTATTGTTCCACAAAAACGAAAAAGATTATGGAGACTGCAGAAAGAAAAATTGATTTGTTTGAAGTAGCTGAGATTAAGCTGAGCTACAGTGCCAAGGTAAAGTCATCCCAAAGACCTAGGGTAGCAAGTTCAAGACAGGTGTATGAAGTGTTTGCCAAAGCTAGGGATCTACCTCTTTTAGACCATGTCATTCTTACTGTAGTTGGCAATTTTAGATTTGCAGGTAAAAGTGAGCTTTATAGCCCTCTTTTTTAAAATATCAAGGTCTACCATTGGGCTTTTCAGTTTTGAAATTGATTGAGTAATGGCTATTTCAAACCTACCTGTGCTTGGGTGGTGGGAGTTGAACTTTTTATTTTGTAGGTCGTTTTTGCCATTTTATGTAAGTTATCGCTTCGGACTAGTACATGATTACTAATTTATTTTATCTGTTGGAAATAGTAAAAATACCTATAAAAGGTTTGGTTAGAAGGTTATAATTAAGTAGATCATTCCTCAAAATTTTAAATAACACCTAAAATAATTTTTTTTAAGTGAAAAAAAAATAAAAATAAATCTATTGATTTTCAGCACATTAAGAAATACTGTGATTTGTATATTTTTTTTTAAAACACATTTTTTTTGCAGTTTATATACAGAAATTATTGTTATGTATATGAATGTAAATATCAGTACACCTACAATACCCTGTATAGGGTATTTTTTTCTTATTAGGATTTTGATTTGAATTGCAGGCTTTTACAAAAAATCAAGAGATGATCAAGAAGATACTATTTCCAATTGTAATACTTTTTATAGCCTTTACTGCATATGGACAGTCAAACTATTTTCCGTCCACAGGTAATGTGGGAATTGGGATTGGAACAGGCTCTAGTGCTCCATTACATGTTTTGGGAGAGACCAGAATGCAGGGAGATGTGAGACTCCAAAGTTTGGATGGAAATGATGCGGGATTCATTAGAACAACAGGAGATGCAGGTTCAAGTAACGGGATTTCATTGCAGGCAAATAGAGGAAGTGGGTACATTTCTTTTTGGACCAAGAATTCTGGTAATTCTGAGAAGATGAGAGTCCAGAATAACGGAAATGTTGGTATAGGCGTAATGTCTCCATCACATAAACTCCATGTCGGTGGTTCAGGAAGATTTAATGATTCTTCCTCAAGTTATACAAAGGTTAATTCCAATGGAAGTGGTTCTTACATGTGGCAGTATAAAGCTGCGGGTATATTCAGTTGGCTTACAAGAGATTATTCAGGTACCTATCAGGCAGAATTTAGACATGGCGGAATTGGTGCTAATGAAACTGTAGAAGCCAAAGAGGTTAATGTTACCGCTAGTGGATGGGCTGATTATGTTTTTGATAATGGAAATTCTTTAATGACCGTGGAGCAAGTTCTTCAATTCTATTCCTCCTATGGTCATTTAGAAAATATTCCATTGGAAAAAGGGCTTTTAAAAAATGGGGTGAACCTTTCTGAAATGAAAATTAAGCTTTTAGAAATGGTAGAAGAGTTGATACTTTATTTGGTTAGACAGAACGAACGAATAAAGGCTATGCTAGCAAAACTAGATGAATTTCAATTATAATAACAGAATCTACTTTTAACTATAAGGTATTATGAAAATAAGCATTATTCATGTTTTAACACTCTTAGTTAGTATTGGATCAATACTGAATGTAAGCGCCCAAACAACTACGTTTGATTATATGAATTCCAACGTTGGATCTCAGAAAACTATTTCTTGGAATACATCATCTTTTGGTTCTGGGTTTGGACATAGATTGATAAGTAGTGATCCAGGGGGGGCTACAACTTTAAACTTACAGGCTAGGCATAATTCAGCAACATGGAAAGATGCAATAGTGATAAATTCGCTAGGATATGTTGGGTTTGGTGTCAGTCCTACAACGAATCCGTTTCATCTATTGTCTATTGCCGGTCAGAGATCTAGGTTTCAGTATGGTAACACCACTCTTGACCTTGTAGATTATTCTTCATCTATAGAAGGTTTTTCCAATTCATCGGGTCTGTTTATTAATGGAAAGGACGGACTTATCATGACGGGCCAAGGTTATAATTTAAAATTCGTAACCAATGAATCGGGTCCCTATATTGAAAGAATGAGAATCAGTAAGAATGGAAACATTGGTATTGGAACTGTTTCACCTACGGAAAAGCTATCGGTTAATGGAAAAATAAAAGCCCATGAAATCAACATCACTACTTCTGATTGGGCTGATTATGTTTTTAAAACTAACTATGAATTGATGCCTCTCTCAGAAGTAGAAGCTTTTATCAACAAGAATGGGCACCTTCCAAATGTCCCTAAAGAAAAGGAAGTTTTGGAACATGGAGTGAATCTTTTAGAGATGAATAAGAAGTTGCTGGAGAAGGTAGAGGAGTTAACACTTTATGTTATTGAACTTCAGAAAAATAATAATGAATTAAAAAGTAGAATTGAACTTTTAGAAAATAAAAATTAAGCAATGAGAAAATTATTTTCAGCAAGTTTTGTGCTGCTTTTATCCCTAAATTCTCTCAATTTATTTGGGCAGATCTATAAGCCGGAATTTGTTCCACCTTCTCCAAATTCATATGGTTTGGCAAAATACGGAGATGTTCCAGTGAATTTATATAACGGCCTTCCTGACATATCTATTCCTGTTTGTACTATGCGGGAAGGTAATCTTTCCCTAGATATCTCTTTGTCTTATCATGGTTCAGGGATAAAAGTGGATGAAGTGGCTTCGTGGGTAGGGTTAGGCTGGTCATTAAACGCCGGAGGGGTAATAGTAAGAAAGGTAAGGGGGAGAGCAGAATATTTGTCATCTTCAGGAGTACTTCTCCCTCAAAGGGCAAATATCGGATTCTTCAGTCTTTCTCAAGGGATTACTCGGGCACAATTTATTCAGCAGAATAATTTAGATGCTGCAGCTAATAATAGTATTGATACTGAGCCCGATGAGTACATTTTTAATTTTAATGGCAGGTCAGGGAGTTTTGTGTTTGATAGCAACGGAAATGTGAAGTTAAGTCAAGCCGATGATATCCGTGTAGAATTGCAATATGTTAGTGGTTTTGATTTCAATATTATTATTACTACCGAAGATGGAAATATATATGAATTTAGTTCCTATGAAAAGACCTATTTCACAGGAATTAATCAAATGCATATTACCGCTTGGTATATTACAAAAATTAAGTCACCAACGGGTAGCGAAATAATATTTGAATACCAATCTACGCCTTCAGTAAGTCACGATATCAGACAATATTCTGAATATGTGGTAGAGCTTACAACTACACCAACAATTATACCAGCATTAACTCCTGTAACTGGAGTCTCTGTAACTGAAATGAGGGTAAAAAAAATAATTACTTCTAGTGGATGGGTGGAATTTACGACAAGCAGCCAACAACGACTTGATTATAAAACAAGTTCATATCCTTTGAACCTCATTACTATATATAATGCTGACGGTAGTATTTCTAAACGAATGAATTTATATACCAGTCATTTTGAAGCAAATAATGCCAATAAATACAATGGGAGCAATCCAAGTGTATACCAACATTTAAATTACCGACTGAGATTAGATTCCCTGCAACAATTTTCATCAGCCGGAATTGAAATAGGGCAACCTTATAAATTTGAGTATTGGGGAGATAATAATCCAGTAACAAATGATGTCTACACTTTACCTTATCGTCTTTCTCCTAAGCAGGATCATTGGGGATATTTTAACAATTCGAGCAATCAGCATATTTTTCCAGGGAACAGTGATGGAAGAAGTATTGGCAGTGATCGATGGTACGTCGAATTTGCAGAGTATTCAGATATTTATGTTACCACCACCATTGGAAATGGCGCGAACAGGGAACCCAGTGCTGAGCCTGTTAAGGCTAATTCACTTAAGACTGTTTACTATCCCACTGGTGGGAGCAAGGAATTTCAATTTGAATCAAATGTGTTTACCGGTGCTTCAGGGGTTGGAGATGGTTTAAGAATAGGTAAGATTATTGATCATTTTGGTAATAATGAAACAAAGGAAACCAATTTTATCTATGATTATAGATTGCTGACCTCTGATCCCAGAGACCTTTATTATAAGTATTTTACAATTAAATATAGGGGATCTGATACTTCTCCACTTTTAGGGTCTGAATTATTATCACATTTTGGGTTGCCTCCTGGAAACTCTCCTTTTCTTGAACGTGGCTATATTAAAATATCAACTTCACCTCAAGCAATTCTTGGGGGTGGTTCTGAATTTGGATACGGTAGTGTAAAAGTTGTACAGCCAGGAAATGGGTATGTGATAAATGAGTTTGACAACAACCTTTTGTTTCCTGATTATAATGGCATTGATGACATTTACGATGATATTGATATGTTCCATATGGATAATCTATTTAATTCTGAACATATTACTTCTATTGTATCTCCCGAAACTCCTCAAGGTGCAAATTTGCAAAAAACCATTAGCGTATTGGATGCTCCTTATCCTGTTTCTTATAGCAATTCGTGGAAAAGAGGTAGGTTGAAATCAAGAAGTACATATAACGAATTGGGCAAAATTTTAAAGAAGGAAAAATTTGATTATGAAAGAACTCTTTTGTCTGTTACACCCGGGTATAAAATTTTCGGATGGAGCGCCTCACAAGAATTCATATATTCTAGATACTATGTACCAAATGCACTTATTAGAATAAAGAGCCAGATAGTAGAGGATTATAATACAACAGGTTTAAATCCATTTGTAACAACCACCACTTATGCATATGACAATCCTTTACACTTTCAAACTACTAAAACTATTGTTGAAAAAAGTGATGGAGCCAAGGAAATAACCAATGTTTCCTATCCGTCGGATTACCCTTCAGGAAGCACATTTATAGATAACTTGAAAACAAAAAACCTTCTCAGTTATCCTATTGAGACTGTTAGATATAATGAGGTTGGAACAGTCAGGACAATCGTCTCCGGTGTGATAAATAAGTACAAAACAGGAGGAGCAGGCTTGATTGACGAGGTGTTAAATCTGGAAGTCCAGAATCCTATATCCTTGAGTTCATTTAAATTCAGTAATAGATCAAATGGTGTCCTACCGCCTTCGGGCTCAAGCACTGGGTTTTTACCGGATAGTAAGTATAGTCTACGTGTATTAGGCGAATTATATGATTTGAAAGGAAATATCCAACAATTGAAAAATAAGGAAGGTACATCTACATCTTACCTTTGGTCATACAATTATCAGTTTCCAATCGCCGAAGCTGTCAATGCAACTCTTAGTCAAATTGCCTTTACATCATTTGAGACCACAGACAAAGGAGGTTGGTCGTATAGTGGTGCGCCAATTACAACCTATAAGACCGGAAAGAAGGGGTATAATTTAAGTTCGGGTTCGGTTACCAAAACGGGGATTACAGCTTCCACTGCCAGCCCTTACCGTGTGGGCTTTTGGGCAAAGACAGTATCAGGTACTGCTTCTGTGAATGTAGGGGGCCAGACCGAATCCCTCTCGACCGCATGGAAGTGGGTGGAAAAGAACATTACCTCTACCAGTCTTACCATATCAGGTAGCAATATTATAATAGATGAGCTCAGGCTTCATCCTTTGGATGCAATGATGACCAGCTATACCTATGAAGCCTTGGTTGGTATGACCAGCCAGACCGATCCTAGGGGATATACTCTCATCTACGAATACGATACTGCCAACCGTCTGAAAACTATTAAGGACGAAGACGGGAACATCGTTGAACATTACGAATATAATTACGGTACCGGTAACTGATTTTTAAGATGAGACACTATTTATTTATGACCCTTTTTCTGATTCTGGTAACTGTATCGGCATCCTTCGGTCAGACGACAGAGAACTTTGTGAAGACGTATAAGGCCAGAATTCCTACGACATCCACAACAACCGTTACCACGGGTACTTCCAGCCAGTCCTATAAAAGCTTTACCTATCTGGACGGTCTTGGCCGGCCGAAACAAACCGTTGGCAAACAGGCTACAATCAACGGAAAGGATCTCATTACGCCCATGGACTACGATGATTATGGACGCCAGGAAAAAGAGTACCTACCATATTATGAGGCATCATCGACAGGCCAGGATGGACGATACAGAAGCACCGCCCTTAGCGACCATTCCAGCCGGACCAATCCCATATATGGAGATACCTATGGCTATTCCCAAAAACTGTTTGAGCCTTCCCCGTTGAACCGGTTGGACAAGCAGGCAGCTCCGGGCAATGCCTGGAGAATGGGATCCACCAAAGAAGTGAAGTTCAGCAGAAGGACCAACACCTCAGGGGAAGGGGTAAGGATATTTACGATAAACGGTACTGGTTATCCTGTTACCTCTGCTGCCTACGGCAACAACCTGCTGTGGGTTGATATCACCCAGGATGAGGATAATAAGACAACTGTTCAGTATACTGACAAGCTTGGAAGGCTAATTCTTAAAAAGGTACAGAATACGGCTAGCCCCACCGGAAGTGGACACACAGGCTGGTTATGTACCTATTATGTTTATGATGACCTCGGGCAGCTTCGGGTGGTGATACCGCCCCGGGCTTTAGAATTGATAGCTGCGGCCTCATGGGCTAGTACGACCAGCGCAAATGAAACAGTCTCGGCGGAATTATACTTTCGGTATTTCTATGACGGGAGGGGGAGATTGGTCAAAAAATATGTACCCGGTAAAAGCGGGGAGTATTACCTCTACGACGCTCAGGACAGACAGGTTGGCTTTCAGGACGGAAACCTCCGGGGTAAGAACCAGTGGCTTTACACCAAATATGATGCACTTGGAAGAGTGATTGTCACCGGCCTTACTACAAGTACAGACTCGATGAGTGTCCTGCAGTCAGGCCTGAATTCAGGTCCCAACAACGCTACGGTTAAAGCAAACACGGCAAAGATAAAAACCGGGACAACCATTACATCTTCCAAATACGATGGTTACCAGGAGTACGTGGCCTCAAGCTCAATTACCCTCCAGAGCGGGTTTACTATGAAAGCGACGGAAAACCAGAGCTTTACCGCAAGGATTGGTACACTACCGGCTTCTGGATCCGCGGGCGCATGGCCCACCGATGAGGGAGAAATTCTTACGGTAAACTATTACGATTCCTATCAATACCTGACCGGCTATACGTATGCCAATCCAGGATCACCTTTTCCGTCGTCTGCCAGTACACGGGTTCATGGTCTTCAGACCGGCAAAAAGGTCAAGAACCTGGAGACAGGCGAGTTTTATACCAGTGCGTTTTTTTATGATAATAAAGGCAGGGTAATCCAGACTGTGGGGCAGCATCAGGCAGGAGGGACTGTCCGTGCTTCCACCGCCTATAACTTTGAAGACCAGCCGACCAACAGTCTGGTGACCAATTCTCTTTCTACAAATTATACGGTTCTGCGGACTTACAACTATAATGTGATCGGCCAATTAGCTTCAGTTACTCATAAGGTAGGAACTAATGGGGTCAAAACAATTGCCCAGTATACCTATGATGATCTTGGGCGTCAGGTGGGTAAGACCTTCCCTGATGTGGCCTCCAATGCCACCCAGACCAGCAGCTTTAATATTCGGGGTTGGCTTACAGGACTGGGAACAGGTTTCACAGGGGTGTTTACCCAGACACTCAGTTATAACGCCACGTTAATTAACAATGGAAACATAGCACAGATGTCGTGGACAGGCGGACAGGATGCATTATCACGTACCTATACCTATGCTTATGACAACGCCAACAGAATTTCTGCAGCGACATTCTCCGGAGATGCTTCAAAGAATTTCACCCTTACTGGGATTACTTATGACGGGAATGGAAATATCAAAACAATGCAGCGGAATAACCAGCGGACCTCTACCACATGGGCATTGGTAGATGATTTGGTTTATTCATATCACTCAAATGGTAACCGTCTTTCCCAGGTAAAAGATAACAATACCGTATTAGGTTATCTGGCTCAAGATTTTAAGGAGCGCAGCACGACAGCTTATGGCTATGACGCCAACGGGAACCAGAAAAGTAACTTGGATAAGCAGATTAGTCTGATCACCTATAATCACCTGAATTTACCGCAGGAGATCAGTTTCACCACAGGTACAAAGTTAAAATTCGCCTATGATGCTGAAGGGAACAAGCTGACCCAAAAAGTTTACGACAGCGGGGGAGCTTTGACTAAGACCCAGGATTACATTGGAGAAGTGGTGCTGCTCAACGGATCATTGGACTATCTGCTCCATGAGGAAGGTAGAGTAGCCTATGAAAGCGGCGCTTATAATTACGAGTATTATGTGAAAGATCATCTGGGAAATATCCGACAGGTACTGCGTAACACATCCACCCAGACTTTTATGGCGACGATGGAAACCCAGAACGCCGAAGCGGAAGAAGCAGCGTTTTCACAGGTGTCATCATCCAGACAGACCGAACCTGAACATAATGTGACACAGGGTGGAAACAAGGTTGCTTGGCTGAATGCCAACAGAGGAAGAATGGTAGGTCCGGGAAGAACCCAGGAAATCTATGCCGGCGACAGCCTGAAGCTACAGGTGCATGGCAAGTATCTAGAAGATAAAAAGCAGAAAGCCAATGCTGCCAGCTTTATGGCAGCAGGGGGCAAGGACAGGCTAATTGCCGACCTTAATGAACTGGCGCTGAGCAACCAGCGTGCAGGGGGAGCCAACCCGATTGCATTGCTTAACCTGGCAGATATCTTAGCCAAGGACCTTCAGAAGAAAGAAGCCCCGGAGGCTTACCTGATGTATGCATTGTATGACCAGGACAGCAACCGATATGAAGTCGGCAAGAAAGTCCTGACCAAAAATGCGGCAAACCAGCATGAAGTTCTGGAAGAGGAGATGTATATTTCCAAGGACGGCTATATGGAAACCTTTGTGGTGAACGAGACTTCAGAGGATGTCTGGTTTGACAATATGATGGTGATGAGTGTGAGTTCGGCCATAGTCCAAGAAACCCATTATGATCCTTGGGGTTTGGAACTCAAAGGGCTGGGCTTTCAGCATGGATTAATTAAGGCAAATAAATACCTCTACAACGGGAAGGAGCTTCTGGACGACCAAAGCCTCAATCTATACGATTATGGGGCGAGGTATTTTGACCCAGTGATAGGACGCTGGACCAGTCCGGATCCGTTGGCGGAAATGTACCAGGCGTTTAGCCCTTACAACTATGCGTTGAACAATCCTGTAAGACTGATCGATCCCAACGGGATGTGGGTTGAGGATAACATGGAGAATCCATTTGGAGAATGGACTAATCCGATAGTCAATTCCCGAGGACAGTTTTTGGGGTATGATGAACTTGGCGCTGGTGGAGAGGCTATCGTTTATGATGGTGCGTTTAAGGAGGGGATGAGTCAGGATGAAATTTTCAATAACGGAGGTCAATTTGTCAATGACTTTTTTGTTTCGAATAATTTTGATATGGGGCAAGTTTCTGATTTCCAGACTAATGTCAACCAATCCTTCAAAGACAAAATAAACACAGAGGGATTAGTCGCAACAGGTGACTTGATTTCCGACATTTCTTTTGGCCTTTCGTTTATGACAGGAGGGGGTAGTGGAAGTACTATTAGGCCGTCTAGAATGATTGCACGTGGTTTTGGAACTCCCACAATACAATTTGGACAAACTGCAAATCAGGTTAGCCATGCGTTTAGACATACAGATAAGCTAGGACTGAGTCGTAATGCTGTTATGTCAGCCGTTGAAACTCATCTCAAAGGAGTTTCTCAGAAGATAGTCACAGGTAAGCCTTTTAATCAAGTAATTGAAGTTGCTGGACAAAAGATTCAATACACGGCGTTTAAATTGGAAAATGGAGTTATCAATGTAGGTAGAATACATGGTTTATAGCAGAGAAATAACAAGACAAGAAAGCGGATTGCTTAATATTTTAGTTGAAAAGGCAGGAATGGCTCTTCCAATAGATTGGGAGTCTCAATTATTAGTTATGCCAATGAAAGATGATGGGATGGGGGGGTTGTTATTGTTTCCTAATGGAGAGATTATTGAGGGAAGAGAGTTCGGAAGCCAAGTAAGTGAGTATCAATATACGGACTGTGATGGAGTTGAAGTAATTGTGTCGCTAAATATTGATAAAGAAGGCAAGCTTTTTGAACTAGATGTTTGGAAGACTGATTTTAGTCCTTTGAGATGTTTTCCTGAATTGGAATGAATTGATGTTTTCGTTTTTAGTCAACTTAAAGTGGTTGAAAAATATAGGAAAAGTTTAATTGAATATTTTAAATCAAAGGGCAGAATAGCATTGATAATCTATGTCATCAAAAATTGGAACTAGAAAAATATAGGCTTTAGTAGCTATTAAGAAGCTCGGCAGGAATGCCGGGCTTTTGTGTTTTTATGCGCTGAGGGAGTTCTGTACCTGGCACTTGAACAGGAATGCGTCCATGAGTGCGAAGATGTGCTCCCTGTCCTCGGGCAGTAGTTTTTCGATATCCTGCAGGCGTTTGACGGTTTTTCTGTCGAAGGAGCTGTTGATCCCCTCGCCGACAAGATAGTCCAGCGATACGCCAAATGCGTCCGCTATCTTCTTTGCCGCCTCGATGGAGGGTACGGCATCCCCCCCCCTATGGGAGTAGAAGAAATATGGTCGGGACTAGGTGTAGATTGCATCTACACCTTTATATCAATGCAAAATTGTAGTTTGAAAATTGAATTAATGTAGTAATAAATAGAATGAGAAATAAATAAAACTTCAACTCATTCAATAAATCTCATTTTAATAACCAAATGCTTCTAAAGTATTTTTTCTTTTCTGTTTCCTCGTCCTAGCATCAGGACTTTGGGTTCCATCTTTTGCTGGACTAGGTGTAGATTGTATCTACACCTTCTATATAGTAGAATTTGTAATTCAAAAGGTGAAAAGAGGATATAAACTACCAGATAAATAACTTTCGAAGGAAGGGTATAAATGTGTTTGGTTTGACAATTCTACTATGAAAAAAGAATTCATTTTTGTAATTAGTTTGATGCTCTCATCCTGTTTTTTGAAAGCTCAAAACTTGCCAAGTAGCTTGAATTCAAAACTTCCAAAGCCTTCGATTTCAAATTCTATTTCTGCATTACCCTCCAAACCTGAAATCCCCTATTTGGAAGAACTCAAGCAAATCCAGTCACTGAAGAAATCCTACGATTCCCTGCGGAAAGAACTAAAAGACCTCAAGGAAATCACTGCTGACAGTACCCAAAGGGATAGCCTATTTACCCTGGTCAAGGAACGGAGCATGGAAGTGCTGGAAAAGGAAAACAAAACGCTGGAAAGCCTGATCCAAAGTGGGGATATCCCAGGGGAAGAAATCAAAAATGCCGCAAAAAATACGTTGGATCGAGTGAATGATTCCAAAGCAAAGTTGGAGGATATCAGGCAAGTTGATGAGCTGGAATCACTCATAGATCAGAACAATGAAAATCTCAAGGCACTTACCAATGAATGGATCATGCCCAAAATTGAAGCGCAAATCTCAGGAGTAGTACAAGATGGGTTTGATCCCAGAAGCACCGAACTTCCAGACTTCTATGGTAAAGATGCACTGGCAGAACTGACAAAAAATGGATTGCCTTCTGAAGTACCTTTTGATCAAGCCAAAGCACTTGCAACCGAGAAAGCGGGACATATCAGCGAAGAATACATTCAAAAGGCAAGAAAGGATTTTTCTAAACTGAAAATTGATTCACTTGGGAATGTCAAAACTATTTCATCTGACCTTAATAAGAAAAAGGCAAACTTCTTCGAGGCAAATAAATTGGCAGGACAGCCTTATTTTCATCGTATAGGAATGCTACTCTGGTATGATCCGCTTACCTCCTTTGGTGAAGGGTTATTATTGGATTATGGACTTTCCTTTTCCTTTTCCCAGCAGTTATCCATTTTGGGAGGAGTTACATGGAAAAAACAGTTTGATGAAGATGAACATCTCAGAAGAGAAGGGTTCGGTGTATTTACCGGTTTACGTTTTAGTAAGGGGAATTGGTTTGCTCAAGGTACAGTAAACCGCAATCAGATGACCATAACCAATCCTGCGGGGTATGAATCCAGGAATTTTAATGGAAAAGCATGGGCTTCTAGTTTGGCCATTGGTAGAACGATTCCTATGGGCAAAGTAATTCGATCCGTGGTGATCGGATCAATTGATCCATTTTTTAATGAACAAAGTTCTTTTTATAAAAGCAGGGTCCAACTCAAGATAGGCTTTGAAATCGGGTCCTTTAAGAAGATCAGGAGAGAAGTGAAGGAGTTGGTTCCGCTGGATGGATTGGAGGATAAAGCAGATGAGAAGGTTGAGTATTACTTGAAGAATCTGGAGAACTGATGGTCATCCTTTGATGTCTTAGAGTCTTTGAAAATGGCTCTACTCTTAAGATAGTGGAAAACATAAATAATAGTTGGTATAAATTTAAAAATTTGGATTATACACGAGAACTTAAGCTTCACTTATTACCAGGATCAATAATTCAGTTCAATCCTTATACATATAGGTAATATTGATAGTTTTATTTTGTCAAAGCGTTCCTTAAATGAAATCATTTTGATGTTACAAATCAGATAGATGAAATAACTGCATTCTGTCTTAACTAAAGATAATTTGGTTTCAAGTAATTCCACATCAATTATATAAATTTAATTTAGTCTATTAAAACACTTAATAAATGAAAAAAATATTATTATTAATTACAGCATTTTTAATAAGCTATTTGGCTGAATGCCAAGTTCAGCATATTACTGGGCAAACTTTGCTAGTAAATCCTACAGGAAGGACATTAATGATGGAAAGAGACAATGAGGATTCTTGGCTTACTTTTCATGACCCTAACGATAATTGGTATTCATTGGGTATTGACAGATCAAACGGGGGTATGTTTAGTCTGAATGCAGGAGGATTGTTGAATAGTTCGCAATTTACGATGAATGGATTCGGGAATGTTGGACTTGGAGTTAGCAATGCAGGTGATTGGAAGCTTGCAGTAAACGGACAAATCCGGGCAAAGGAAATTAAAGTTGAGACAGGTTGGTCTGATTTTGTTTTTGAAAAAGACTATCAATTACCCACTCTAGAGGAGGTGGAAAATCATATCAATGAGAAGGGGCATTTAAAGGACATACCTAGTGCTAAGGAGGTTGCAGAGAATGGGATTTTCCTAGGGGAAATGGACTCTAAATTATTGCAGAAAATTGAGGAATTGACGCTGTATATAATTGCTCAGGAGAAAAATTTAAATGAACAAAATTCTAAACTTATTAGACAGGAAGAAGAAATTGAACAACTAAAGTTGATTAATGGAAAAACTTATCGAATTACAATTACGACTTGAAAAATTGGAATCTAAAGACTGAGATAGCAATACTCTAGGCACTGTGTTTTGACCTGATTTGGGATAGTGACGGAAAAATCTCTAACAAGTCGCTTACGTTTTGGACAGTAATTTAAATTGCCAATGATGATAGATCATGGTTTATGCTTGCAGGAATTTACTCAATCTCCCCCCCGATTCGAACCTTAACTTTAGTGGTAATGATTTCCAGCTCTTTAGCATGACCGTATGAGGATGACTACACGATTAACGCTTTGAGTTCTTAACACCTTGTATTAGAGGATAAAATTGGATGGTTTATAATTAATCTGTACGGATTGAAATAAAGGTATTGTCTTCCAAAGAAAATGGCCTGATCCATGTTATTGCTTAGCCAGTTCAATAGCCTTTTCCAAAAACTCATCTCTTCCAGCTCTTACTCCTTCAATTGTCCTTTCTACATATGCATCAGGTAGGAAGCCTATTCCGTGGAGTTGGGATCCGTCATGTTTTAAAACCCTCATTCCAGTAAAGGAAATAATGTAGTCACCGGGCAGCGTAAAGCTGTTGACATTTCCGTTGGTACCGGAACTGGGCTGCCCTATAATAGTAGCCAGTTTGTATCCTTCTATAAATCCCAGGTAGCTCTCTGCATAGCTTACAGCTCTGCCGTCGGTTATGAAAATGACTTTTTTATCTCCCAAGAAAGGATCTTTCGGCTCCATTGACCATCCAAAATCTGAATATCCAGGTATTTGCTGTTGATCAGGATAGATGAAATGATCCACCTGCATCCACTTGTGATCATCCTTTTTGGAGATTAGATGTCTGATCAGTTCATGGTTGTTATTGGGATAGCCTCTGACATCCGCTATGATTGCCTTGCTTTTTTCCAGTTGGGGCATGATTTTGTTGATAGTATCCATGGGGATTGCGTCCAGATTGAGATAGACAATGCCATCCTCAAGGAATCTATATCCCGGCTCAGAGGGCTTTATTGAATCTTTCTGGGCATAGTAGTTCAGTTTTCTTTCCAGTTCAGCGGTCTTTCCAGCTACCGTGATATTCAGGGTAGTATTAAGCTTACCGGTTATCATTAGGATAGGTGCGATGTAATCAAACCAGCCTTGCGTGGCAGCAGAGATCTTTGGTCTTAGGTTTTCGTAGAGTTGTTGCGGAGTTGCTCCGTTGATCTGTTCAATCGTATCTCCCGGTTTAAATCCCATCGTAGGATCAAACACCTCTGTGATGACCAGCTGTCCTTCTATCCATGCTACATCAATGGGTGGTGCGAAATAGGGGTTTTCAGTTCCCCTAACGCTGACGTGGTTGTCCTTGAGGGCAGAGGTAAGGCGTTTCAGGTCATCCACATGTCCATCTGAATCGCTTTTATAGGTTCTTGTGAGACTCGCCTTCAGCTCATTATCCCAATCTATTGACATTTCTGTGAAATAGGGATAGAAATGTTGGAACACATTCCAGGTATTGATCAGATTGCCACATCGAAAGGAAAGGGATGATGCATCTGTTGCGGTTGTTTGCTCTCCGGAGACCATGAATTCTTCTATGTCTGTAGTGCTTTTTGGGAAGGTTTGCCCGTCTTTACTATAGAGTAGCAAGGGCATACTGATCCACAGTTCTTTTCCGATCTGGGCTGTCCAGTTTTCATTTTCTTTCGGGGAACCTTGAAAGAGCGGTGGGGCAGGAGCCAATTCATCTTTTCCCGCCTTTTTATTAGGATTGGACTCTTGGGTTTCGCCTGATGGCGTTTCATTTCCATCTGTCTTCTGAAGCGAATTCACTTTGATACTCCGGTAAAGTGGATTTCCTTTATTCATGTCCCTGGATACACCGAAATGCTGCCAATATACCAGTAAGTAACCCTGTTCGTTTGTCGGCTTTGCTTCTATGGGATAATCAGCAGAAGGTTGGGCGAAAGAGAAGCTTACCGTCGGCGCAATAGGTTCAAAGATCCGCTGCATGGTCTGCAACAGCTCTTCGGTGTTTTCGCATTGCATCACTTGTTCACTTCCATAAACGGAAAACCATCCCCAATCCACCTGGTCTGCTTCGGTACTGGGGTGGAAATACTTGACATAGCCATATGCTTTGGCAAAGGAAACCAGGTTATTGATCTCCTGATTGTTCTGCGCGTGGCAGGAGAGTATGAAGGATACCATAATGAGATAACAAAAAAGTGATTTTCGGATAAGATTCATCGTGTTGGGAAATTAAGTGCTATATCAAGGCTACCATATGGACTACTCAATATATCGAAAAAAGTTAGATTAGTTGATGTAGCCGTTTTGAGCTTTGTTGTTTTAACTCGTTTGACCGTTCCTGCGGCTGTGTTTTTTTCAATCCCGGAGAGGATTTATTTATCCATCTTCAATAGCAGTGATTCAGCTTGGGTTGACACGACTTTTTATCGTTGTATCCAATTTTAATATGTACAGAGCGGTTAGAGTAAACATTTTATTATTCTGGATATTTTCATGTAGAAGACTAATTAAGAGATAATGTTTTTTCACCCCTGAATTCCTCACCAAGTTAGTCCTTAGGGCTCTGAGCGACCGTAAGCTTCCGGCATAAAGCCGCTTGCTGCGCTGCGCTATTTATTCCTTTGCCTTCAGGTCTTTGTCGCCCACGGCCTGATGAAGCTTCATAATTCATTGTTCCACAAAAACGAAAAAGATTATGGAGACTCAGGAAAGAAAAATTGATTTGTTTGAAGTAGCTGAAATCAAGCTGAGCTACAGTACAAAGGTAAAGTCATCCCAAAGACCTAGGGTAGCAAGTTCAAGACAGGTATATGAAGTGTTTGCCCAAGCCTGGGATCAGGACAGGATAGAGTTTGTAGAGGACTTTAAGGTGATGCTGCTTTCAAGAGCAAACCGTGTGCTGGGTATTGTAACCATCAGTTCAGGAGGGACAGCAGGAACGGTAGTGGATGTCAAACTAGTGTTGGCAGCTGCCTTGAAAAGTGCCAGTAGTTCGATGATTTTGGCCCATAACCATCCGAGTGGGAATCTTCTGCCTTCAGAACAGGATAAAAGAATAACCCAGCGGATTAGAAAAGCGGGTGAAATACTGGATATCCCGGTACTTGATCATTTGATCATGACAGCAGAGGGATACTATTCCTTTGCAGATGAAGGGGAGCTTTAGGGCTCTCTTTTCTTTTTTTAGCTTCCATGAACTTTCCGTTTCGGAAAGTCCATGGAAGCTATTTGTAGGCATTCATTTTTATAAAATCTCGATTGATTGCAGATTTCTATACATGGGTATTTCTACTAATGAGCATTTCGTGATCCAGTAGCCTTTTGTATGTGATTTTAGCTGGGGTAAATGCCATGTGTACAAGTGGATCATTCAGTCTTTTAGTTAGGAATTTCAAAAAAGCCAATAATAGGACTTATGTTTTTTTCCATTCCTTCTTCAGCCAATTTAGCCTGATCCCATCACACGAGGCAAGAAGCCAGGATTTAAAAATTTGCCCATATCCTTGTAATATTTTATTAAGTAAAGCCTTAAACTATATTTATATCTTAAAAAATTGACTGACTTTTTTTCTATAAGTTTCCCCAATGCCTAGTTGTGTTGAATTTTTGAGTATAACAAAGTTTCCCTCAAGTACTTTTAAATGCTGGATCGAAACGATATATGACCTATGAATACGTAAAAATTTATGCTGTGGTAGTTTCTTTAAAATGTCCTTCATGTTTTCATAGACCATTATTTTTTCATCATCTGTGTGAATACGGATGTAATCCCGCAGCCCCTCGATATAGTTAATCCGGTCAATAGATATTCTGTGAATTTTTCGGTCTGCTTTAACAAAGAGGTCCTCCTGTGAGTTTATTTCGACATACCGTTCTTTCCATTGAGAATATTTTTCAAGACTTTGGTAATAACGTGTAAATGTTATAGGCTTTAATAGGAAATCAATTACGTTGAAATTAAAGGCTTCCAAAGCATATTCCTGATAGGCTGAAGTGATGATAAAATTTTGGTCTTTATTAGCAATTTGCATGAATTCTATACCTGTTAATTCAGGCATTTGAATATCTATAAATATGAGCTCTATGGTGTGATTTTTCAAAAGTTCTATTGCTTTATAGACATCTCCACCCGCATACATTACCTCGAGATAAGAAACTTTATCAGAATAGTTCTTAAGCAATTCCACCGCAAAGGGTTCATCGTCAAGGATTATACAGCTTACCTTTTTTTTCATTAATACTCAATTTCCAATTTTGTTTTAAAAAAACCGCCTTTGTTTTCTATATCTAACCTGTGTTTGCCTGGATAGTAAAGCTGAAGCCTTTTTTTGAGATTATCCAGGCCAATTCCGTTCAGTCGATCCTTTTTCTGTTTTCCAATTCGATTTTTTACCGTAAAAATCATTTTTGAATCACCACATGTCAATGCAATTTCAATGGGGTGGTGCTCATCAAAGGAACCGTGTTTAATAGAGTTTTCAACTAATGGTGTAAGTAGTAGGGGAGGGATTTTAATAGTCGTTTTATCAGTGTCTGATTGAATTAAAATATTTATACCTCTCTCATGCCTGAGTTGTTCAAGTTCAATCAATGAATTCATATAGTCTAACTCATCCTGTAGCCAGATGAAATCTTTTTGAGATTCATAGGTAGTGAATCTCATGATACCACTCAGTTTATCAATTGCGGGCAAAGCTTTTTCAGACTTCATGTAGACCAGTGAATAAATATTGTTTAATGTGTTGAACAGAAAATGGGGATTAAGCTGCGATTTTAAGAGCTTCACTTCCATATTTCTTTTTTCTTCAGAGAGAGAAGCATGGTTTTTCAGCAGCCGGATCAAATAAACTATTAGCCAGAAAATAGAACTTGGAATAAGTGGAAGAGTACAGTAATACAGGTTATCGATAAGATAATATTGAATTGGTGTCCCCTCGGCGTAATTGCTGTAATTAAAGAAATAAGGCATCGTAATTTCTTCCATGAGATACCTTAAAAAGGCAAAAAAGATGTAAAATAATGCCAAACCTAAAATTGACCTTCCCCAGTTAAGGTGTTTAAAGACCCAGGGCAAAAGAACTAGGTAATTGAAATAAAAGCTGATCACAAATACCAAAGCCCAAAATAAACTCAGGATGTCAGGTCTTTGAACAGAAAAATTGGTAGGTGACGCACCGTTATAATCCAACAGTGTAAAATAGGCTACCAAAAGCCAAAAGGCCACATGATACCCTACTTCCTTCTTTGCAGTCAAGTCAGAATTGAAATTCATTGGTTCCATGAATGTAAAGCTACTCTTTCAAAAAAGTTTCCGAGAACTGGTTTGCCGAAATACTTAAGGGGTTTGTCGAAAAAACTTCTTATAAAGTGCTATTTGTCGCATGTTTGAGCTGTAATTAAACAAACTAGATATGAAAATACAGCTGATTTTTGCAATAATGATGTTTTTGGCAACTCACGTAAAAGCTCAAAACAAGGATATCTCCTTGAAGTTGGATAACCCTATTCCGGTTTTAAACTTGGGGACCTTTCACATGGGGTATTCTCCCGATGCTAATACCATTGAATTTGATGAGCATGACAAAGGGAATATCGCCCAGGTTCATCAAATCGCTCAGGCAATTGCCGCATTCAAGCCGACGGTAATTTTGGTAGAGGTGGAGCCTTCTGAAAATGAAAAACTACAGCAGGCTTATCAGGATTATTTGATGAGCCCGGATATGGAGTTTACAAATACCAGTGAAGTCCAGTTATTGGCTTTTGAAGTAGGAAGGTTGGCAAACAGCACTAGGATATACGGCATAGATTATCAACAGGGATATAATTACTCATTGGCCTATCAGCTTGAAAACAGTGTGGATAGCGAATCTTATTTTCAGTATATGAAACTATTGGAAAAGCTGGAAGAAGAATATGTAGCCGAAGAAATGACTGTATTGGAGCATTTGCAGATGACCAATGACCCACGCTACCTTGATATACTACTCAATATTAATGCAGATATGCTAACTCATATTTCAAGTCCCGGGAATTATGAGGGGGCAGATGAAGCTACAAAAATGTACCATCGAAACCTGGTTATGTATTCCCATCTGAATCAAATTCGATTAGACAAAGGTGATCGTGTATTTATTCTGATGGGAGGGACTCACACCGCTTTTTTCAACATGTGGTTAAAAAGAAGTCCTAAATATGAATTAGAGGATGTAACTGAATATTTGAATGCAGTACAGTTGGATGATTAAACTATAAACAAATATGAGTTTAGTAAAAGCGCAGCTAATTCTTCTATTAGTTTTAATAATCAAATTCCTTCCCGGATTAAACTATAATCTGGTAATTTCCTTATCAATAGAGCCGCAAATTATAACCTCAGATATTAGTCACTTTTATGAAGCTTTTGATTTGGCCAAGGCGGATCCAGGAAATGCAAAAAAGATCTTCAATAAGCATTATTTCAAAAAGGGCTCAAAGGGACTGCATGATTTTTACAAATCAAAGATTCAGTCCAAGGAAAAGTTTGCAGAGTTTGTTATCTCATTTCAAGATTATTACCAGTCCATAAGGGAAGATGTTTCCTGTTTGGATGATTTTAAGGGAGTAATTGATAAAAATTTCCAAGCATTTGAGAAGCTCTATCCAGAAGCACAATTTCCTTCAATTTATTTCTTGGTCGGTAAATTCCAGTCCAATGGGACCGTCTCGAATGATGGAATATTGATCGGTACAGAGGTACTCGCAAGGACACCCCATTCAGATACTGTCAATTGGAATGAAAACCTGCTTAAGGTCAGTCTTGAAAGAAACCACATACCTGTTACCGTATGCCATGAATTGGTGCATTTCAATCAGGACAAGATGGCAGCAGGGAATACCTTGCTCTGGAAATGTATCAGAGAAGGATCCGCAGAATTTATTGCTGAACTGATCAGTGGAGAAACCGATGCTGATTACCAGGGATTTCAAGGAATGGAATGGGAGATTTGGGAAGATTTTCAAAAAGACCAAAACAAAAGCATCTGGAGTCCGTGGCAACAGGCTAGTGATGCCAGGCCCAGAAATGCGGGATATTGGATGGGGTATACCATATGTAAGGCATATTTTCACCAAATTAAGGATACTGAGCAAGTATTGAAAGATATCCTCACTATCCAGAACTATGAGGAGTTTTTGGAGAAAAGTAAGGTAGAAGATTATTTGATGATCAGTACTAAAAAGTAGTTTTTTCCATTCCTTCTTCCGCCAATTTAGCCTGATCCGGTCACACGAGGCAAGAGACTTCGGCATAAAGCCCATGCTCTTGCTTCTGCTGGTTTATTCCGATTCCTCTTGCACTTAGTGCCAGTCTCAGGCTGGTGCAGCTTCATAAGTATTTGTCAAACCAAAACACAAAAGACTATGAAGACTCAAGCAAAATCATCAGTAAAAACATCCACTAAGAGAAAAGGGGGAAATGACTTTGGAAGTCGAGGTTACAGCTCGCGAAGCCCAAAAGGATCATCGGATATCTATCAGAAGTTTACGGATCTGATCATCGAGAAACTGGAGCAGGGGGTGATACCCTGGAAGCAGCCCTGGCATGAGATGGGAATGCCCTCTAATTACTTGACTAAAAAGCCATATAAGGGAATTAACCTTTGGCTTTTATTATCCTGTGGACATCAGTATCCCTACTATTTAACTTTTAAGCAGGCGAACTCACTTGGAGGCAAAATAAAGAAGGGAGCAAAGGCACTTCCGATCTGCTACTGGAATTTTGCCTTTCGGGACAAGAAAACGGGAAAGGTGATTCCGGAAGATAGGATAGGAGAATATGATCTGAAACTGGTGAGTAAATCCGGTTTTCTCAAGGAGTTTAAAGTGTTTCCCATAGAACAGATTGAGGGAATAGACTGGGAGTTTCCAGAAATCAGCAAAGAAGAGCCACTACCTGATATTGAACAATGCCGTAAGATCTATGAGGAAATGCTTCGGGCTCCTGAGTTGATTCATTCCGGTTCCTCAGCCTACTACCGGGCAGACCTGGATCAGATCACGATACCGGAGAAAAAACTGTTTGACTCCGCTGAGCAATATTTTGGGGTATTGTACCATGAGCTAGTCCATTCTACAGGGCACCCATCCAGATTAAACAGAATAGGAGTTTCAGAACCCCAACAGTTTGCCTCTGAGATTTACAGCCGTGAGGAATTGATAGCCGAGATGGGAGCAGGGTACCTGAATAACCTTACAGGGATATTGGATCAGCATCTGCTGGAGAACTCGGCAGCCTATATCCAAAACTGGCTAAAAGAGCTTCGAAATGATAAGCACTTACTGATAGAGGCAGCGAGCAAAGCACAGAAGGCGGTGGATTACATTCTGATGGAACCTCCGTTTTAGGGAGAGGGGAGCAATCCCCTTTTTTTGGTCTTGGCTGAATACTGAATGGGCTTTGTTCTTCTAGTTTACTTTTGATTGATTAAATTGAAATCTTCACAACAAAATACCGATTGTTATGTGCTATCATGTGAACCAGTTTTCCCTGGATTTTGATGAGGATTTCAAAGTGACAGTTCCTGAGTATTATGTAAAGGATAGTGCAGATCGCCACCACTTGAACGGATTTGCCCATCCTATGCTTTGGGTGATTGCTTCGGATAAGCCTGGGGAACTCCAGCAGATGGAATGGGGATTGATTCCCTTCTGGGTGAAAAACGCCGGGCAGGCTGCGGATATTGCCAATAAAACCCTCAATGCAAAATCTGAGACGGTATTTGAACTGCCCTCCTTCCGGGCAGCCATCAAGCAGCGCAGATGTATAATCCCTGTTACCGGATTTTACGAATGGAGACATTTTAAGAGCAATACCTATCCTTATTTTATCTATCCGGAGAATAGCAAGGTCTACCTGTTGGCAGGGATCTGGGAAGAATGGACCGATAAGGAAACCGGAGAAATCAGAAATACTTGTTCCATCATTACCACTGCGGCAAATGGATTGATGGAACAGATCCATAATACCAAGAAAAGAATGCCCCTGATTTTAGATAGCGCTAACGCCAGGGAATGGCTAAACTCTGGATTGGTTAAGGAAGAAATTAAAACTTTAATGAACCCCCTTGAGGCATCAAAGATGAAAGCCCATACCATCAGCAGGCTGGTGACTTCCCGTACCGAAAACTCCAATGTGGCGGAAGTGGCAGCACAGGAGGTATACGAAGAACTTCCCCAACTGCTTTCTTAAACAGGCTCCTCCAAATTGATTTCCGGCAGGTCTTCCAGGAGGTTATGGAGGTATCCGTCCCCCTGAGCGATCAATACAGGAGGTTGGTTTTCTCCCAGTCTGATCCGCACCGGAATTTCATTGGTGTTGGATAAAACAAACAGTTCCCATTGTCCGGATTCGATTCCCTGAATTGCCTCTTTGGTGCTGATTGCCCATCGCTGACCGGTATTGTTTACTCCACCGATCTTCAGGATCTGGATAGAATCCTTGCTTTTTTTGTCCTTTTCGATAAAATGGACGGTTAATTTTCTCATGCGTCTCTACTTCTCTACTGCTGCAAATATGTAAAATACTTGACAAACATTTGAGTAATGATCTTTAGTCAATGGCTATTTACGGGCTTAGAATTTCCAGGGTTTTTATACCCAAATTAATCCCTTTAAAATTGATGTGTTTATCTGAAGTTGCTGGCCCTAGAATTTAAAGTTTCAGGTCTTCCAACTTCCGGTTGATTTCTGCTATTCCCAATCCAATCTGTTGCAGCGTTAGGGTCTCGGTCGGCAATTCCCGTATCATGGAGTATTCAAACTTCCAGATCTCCCGCACTTCTTCTGCCCGTATCCGGAAGGGTTCATAAAGTGGATTGATTGAGCGGAGTATAAAAGTCCGTTCCTCCTCCATGAAGCTGACCATCTTGAAACTGATCCCCTCATTTTCAGTCACCACCACACAGGGAGTTTCCTTGCTGAATTTCCAGTCCATCAGATAAGAGCCGATGATGTAGGATCCCCCGGGTACAGGAAGCATGCTGTCACCTTCTGTCTGAAACATTCTGTACTTTTTATCCTTGGGTAAATTGGGCAACTGGAACACCGGGAGGGTACTGATAAACTCAGGATCCCCATATCCTCCCAGGTATCCTGCCTTTGCCTTGATCGGCACCAATTCTATGTTTTCCTCGTTGTTTCCGGTTACGGTGGTTGCCAATATCCTTACTTTGGATCCACTCAGAAAAACGTCGTTTCCAGCTTCAAGGTCCCGTATTTTCAGTTCACTGAGTTTGGAGAGATCTATCCTCAGTAGGGTGTCAACACTCATCCGGAAGAAATCAGCGCAGAGCAGCAGGTCATCAATGGGAGGTGATTTACTGCGCCCGTTTTCATGGGCATTCAGTTTTGCACGGGTTACACCCAGCTTTTCAGCGAGCTCATCCTGACTTAATTTCTTCCTCTTTCTGAGGAATCTAAGATTGCTTGCCCAAAAATATTTTTGACTTCTCATTTTTATTCGATACAATTAATGGCGATACAATGTTACTAATTGTATCAAAAATACTATAATTTCTGAGAAATGGAAAGGCATATTGTGCATATGGATCTGGATACCTTCTTTGTATCTGTGGAGCGGTTGAAAAACAGTGCCCTGAAGAATAAACCCGTCATCATCGGAGGAAGCTCAGACAGGGGAGTGGTCTCCTCCTGCAGCTATGAGGCACGTACTTTCGGGGTACATTCAGCCATGCCCATGCGTCTAGCAAAAAGACTCTGCCCCAATGCGTTTTACATCAAAGGGGATTACGACGGCTACACCCACTATTCCCGTCTGGTCACTGAGGTGATCCAGGATCAGGTGCCACTGATGGAGAAAGCCTCCATCGATGAGTTTTACCTGGACCTGACCGGGATGGACCGCTTTTTTGGTTGTGGCAAGTTTACAGCTGAGCTTAAAAACAAAATATACAATGAATCCGGGCTGCCTATTTCCTATGCATTGGCAGTGAACAAACTGGTTTCAAAAGTCGCCACCCATGATGCCAAGCCCAACGGGCAGATGACCGTTCCCTTTGGTAAGGAAAAGCCTTATTTGGCTCCGCTCCCTATCCGCAGGATGCCTGGCGTAGGGGAGAAAACCTCGGTGCTGCTGGAGCGCATGGGAGTGGAGAATATTAAACTACTTTCTGAAATTCCGCTTCGCATGATGCAGAACCTGTTGGGGAAATCAGGCATTGACCTTTCCAGAAAGGCCAACGGGATTGATGAATCCCCGGTGATTCCTTATACCGAACAGAAAAGCATAGGGACGGAGACCACCTTTGAATCTGATACGATAGATATACATTTCCTGCATGCCCAACTGGTACGCATGACTGAGAAAGTCGCTTTTGAAATGAGACAGAAGCAGAAACTCTGTGGGTGTATCACCGTCAAGCTGCGGTATTCTAATTTCGATACGGTAAGCAGGCAGTGTATGATTTCCTACAACAGTTCGGATGAAGTACTGCTGCAGCGGGCAAAGGAACTATTTACCAAGCTTTACGACCGTAGAATGCTGGTGCGTTTGGTAGGGGTGAAACTCAGCCATCTGGTGCAGGGAAATCAGCAGATCGATCTTTTTGAGCATACCGAGGAGGAAGTAAGCCTATACCAGGCCATTGACTGGATCAAAAACCGTTACGGTTCTGACAGTATTACCCGCGCCATCACTTTAAGCAGTATCTGATATGTTCCTGAATTGCAAAACCTGGTTCAGTTACCGTTACGGTACATTTTCCACCCAAGAGTTGGTGGATACAGCTGCGGATACCGGACTGTCCGCTCTGGCATTGACCAATATCAACAGCACAGCGGATCTCTGGGATTTCGTGGATTTCTGCAGGAATAAGAACATTAAGCCCATTGCGGGTGCGGAGATCAGAAACGGGGATGAATTCTGTTACCTGCTCCTGGCAAAAAACGATGGAGGACTGCTTGAAATCAACCGCTTTCTTTCTGCACACCTGCAGGAGGAACTTCCATTTCCCGAAAGACCGGACTGCTTTTCAGAGGTATTTGTCATTTATCCTGTGGGAAAATACGCAGCGGAAGAACTGAAGGCCCATGAATTTATCGGGGTGCTAGCAGGAGAGCTGAACCGTCTTAAAAAGCAGGAGCTGCAGGCATTTCCCAAAAAATGGCTGATCCGCCACCCGGTGACGGTTCAGGATAAAACCTACTTCAATGTACACCGCCTGTTAAGGGCAATCGGCAAAAACACCCTGATCACCAAGCTGGATGCAACTGACTTTGCATCCCCGGATGAAATGTTTGTTCCTGAGGCAGAGCTGATGGCTGCATTTCGGAATTTTCCGGTCATAATTACCAATACCCTTCAGTTGATTGATGCCTGTAGCATCCAAACGGAGTTGCATACAGACAAGAACAAACGGTGTTTTTCAGCCTCTCCTGAGGATGACAGGATTTTGTTGGAAAAGCTGGCCATGGAAGGGCTGGACTATCGGTATGGAAACAATCCGGTTGCTCGGCAACGGGTGGTCAAGGAACTGAAAATCATCAACGAGCTGAACTTCAATGCCTATTTCCTTATCGTATGGGATGTGATCCGCTATGCCCAGAACAGGGGTTTTTATCATGTGGGCAGGGGAAGCGGTGCCAATTCCATTGTGGCGTATTGCCTGAAAATCACTGATGTGGACCCGATCAAACTGGATCTCTATTTTGAGCGCTTTTTGAACCCGCACCGGACTTCCCCACCGGACTTTGACATTGATTTTTCATGGAAAGACCGGGATGAGGTCATCGACTATATATTCAAGCGCTACGGCAAAGACCATGTTTCGCTGTTGGGGATGTACAGCACCTTCCAGCGCAGAGCCGTGATCCGGGAACTGGGAAAGGTGTTTGGTCTGCCCAAGGAAGAAATTGACCAATTGGTCAGGGGCAAGGACCAGCCTATGAATGAGGATAAAATCCAGCGGACTATTCTCAAATACGGAAAGCTGTTGGAGAATTTTCCCAACCACCACAGCATCCACCCTGGGGGCATGCTGATTTCTGAAAAACCGATCTATCAATACACAGTCAATGAAATGCCTCCCAAAGGGTTTTGTACCGCACAGGTGGATATGTTCCTGGCAGAAAAGATCGGACTGTTCAAACTGGATATCCTCAGCCAGCGCGGATTGGGACATATCAAGGAAGCAATCAGGCTGGTGAAGAAAAACAGGGGGATTGATATCGATATCCACCGGGTGGAACAGTTTATGGTAGATCCCAAGGTGGCCAATCAGATCAAACAGGCAGATACCATCGGATGCTTTTACATAGAAAGTCCGGCTATGCGCCAGCTTCTTACCAAGCTTAAGTGTGAGGATTACCTTACCCTGGTGGCTGCCAGTTCTATTATCCGTCCCGGTGTGGCTCAGTCGGGTATGATGAAGCAATACATCGAGCGCTTCCATGATCCCAATAAGATTGTTTACCTGCATCCCAAGATGAAGGAGCTGCTGGAGGAAACCTACGGGGTGATGGTGTATCAGGAGGATGTGATCAAGGTAGCCCACCATTTTGGGGGAATGGATATGGGAGAGGCGGATATACTCCGGCGCGCCATGTCCGGGAAATACCGGGGACATGATAAGTTTATACAGATCAGGGAAAAGTTCTTTGCCAACTGCAGGGAACTGGGTTATGAGGAAGCGGTAACGGCTGAGGTGTGGAGGCAGATCGAATCCTTTGGTGGCTACTCATTTTCCAAGGCGCATTCCGCTTCTTTCGCGGTGGAAAGCTATCAGAGCCTGTATCTGAAAACTTATTATCCACAGGAGTTTATGGTTGCGGTCATCAATAATTTCGGGGGCTTTTACAGCACGGAGTTTTATTTCCATGAGCTGAAACGGACTGGTGCGAAGGTCCATCCGCCCTGTGTGAACAGCAGTGATTACCTGACCAATATTTCAGGCGATGAGGTATATGTAGGAATGATCCACATAGAGCAGCTGGAGAAATCACTCTGTGAGCGGATATTGATGGAAAGGGAACGATCAGGTCCGTATCTGGGGTTGCATGATTTTATCGAGCGTACGCATGCCGGTCCTGAAATGCTTAATATCCTGATCAGTGTGGGTGCATTTGGGTTTACTGGACTGGGTAAAAAGAAACTGCTGTGGCAGGCCAATTTTCTGCAGAAAAGACAGACTGAGCCAATGGATGCTCCCGCCCTGTTTAGGGAAGCGCCAATGGAATTTGTACTTCCGGATTTCCCGGATTATCCTCTGGAAGATGCCATAGATGAGATCAACGTGCTGGGGTTTGCCTTGACGGATATGTTCAGGCTGTGTGCAGATGATGGCAGGGGTACGGTGATGGCAGGTGAGATCGGCGGTCTTCTCGGCAAGACAGTAGAGATCCTGGGGCAATTGGTAACAACCAAAGATGTCAGGACAGTAAACAGGGAACACATGGCCTTTGGGACATTTCTGGATCCCAAGGGGGATTGGCTGGACACGGTGCATTTTCCAACTACGATGAAGCGTTTTCCTTTTCAGGGGAAGGGATTTTACAGGCTAAAAGGTAGAGTGGTGCAGGAATTCGGGGTGTATGCTTTGGAAGTGAATTTCATGAAAAAGATAGGGCTGAAGGATAAGAAGGCGCTGCTTTGAAAGAAGGAAAGAAGTATAGAATTAGTTAATGCTGACTTTCTCGATCTGTGGCATTAAATTCCCTCTAGGAAACAGTTTGCAGAAAAGCGTCTCACAACTTTTCATCCAAGAAATTGATTCTAGGTGGCTAGAGGACTCTTGTCGGTATTTGCACGGGTATTGTATCCTGATAGGCAGAAACTAATCCATCGAAATTATGACCTATGCCAATTCAATTCTTGGAATCCAGTCTCTTGGAAAATTTGTGCGATTAATTACCGGTCCGTCAGGCTTTCTGAATACCAGATACAAAAGTATGATGGGTTCTGTTCTCGCCGAAGAAGATGGGGCAGGATTTCCTTCCAAAGATTTTCCCTTGCCGGATAAGGAGGAAGTAAACCCTAACCCGGAGATTCCTCAAGAGGAAGAGTATCTACCCGATGAAGAAGAAGTGCCTGTTGAAGAACCACAAAAAGAAATTGAAGATCCTTCTTTTCCTGGTAAAGGGGATGACCTTCCTCCCATTGAAGAGGAAGAATTCCCGAAAACAGATCCTGTTTGATTGAACTGTAATTACTGGCTAGATTAGCTTAATTTCAATCTTACGGATAGCTCCTAATTCAACAAAGCAAAAAAGTATAGTTCAATACCGGTTAAATCCCCCAGATTATGAATGAAGACTCTGATAAAATGACTTCCATGGAAGATGATGTAGTTGCAAAAGTAATTATCCATATGCCTACAGAGCCAGAGGTGTCTTTTGAATGTCCCTTAATGTTCAAACTGCCTGAAGTAGGGCAGGTACTGGATCTGATATATGAAAATTTTATCACGGACCCGGATGAATGGGAGATAGCTCTTAGCACTTTGGAGAATGATGTGATGGTAATCGACAGAATTGAAGGTAATGATGTCTATCTAAGGGAAGGGAATCCAGAAAAATAAAATAGCATTTGAATAAATAGAATTCTCACCACTGCTTCTTTCATTCTGGCAGAATATAAGTATTGAACTTATGGGGTAATACAGTTGCATGTTTGAATTAGAATTTGAGCCTTTTCATAATTTTTTAGTACCAGTTATCCTTGGATAATCGCCCTTATAATTAATCACCCTGATTTTATGAAATCCAGTCTGTCTGAGCAGAAAGGCATGACTAAAAACGACACACAACTTGTTTCAGTAGAGACCCACTGTACTAGATTCTCCCGAATCAGGTCTGCTTGACAGTCAGGCAGGTTCGGAACAGGTAATATGGTCCCAAAAAAAAACAATTATAAACAGATGAAACTAAAGAAAGTAATAGAAAATGCGCTTGATATGCTGGAGAAAGCTGACAATGGAATCGTATTGCTGAATATGTATAATGAGGTAGTGCATCCTGCTGATGCAGCCTTCAGAGGGGAGGCCGTCCATCCTTACAACGCCAAGGCATTTATTGAAGAATCCCTGAGCCAGAATGGCTTGGATCTACGGGATAAGGAGCTGCGGATGCAGCTGCTGAAGCTGATCCTGATCCTGGAAGAAACGGAGGCCAACAAGAACAGAAAGAGAAAACTTGATGCAGTGCTGGAGGGGTATGAAATGGAGAGTTTTGGGAAGATCGTTTAAGTGGATCTCCTTTGACACTTCCTTTATTCGAAGTAGTCTTACCGGAGATTCAAGGGGACAGGATTGGAGTTGGGGAAATCTATACCATTTGCTATTAGGCTGTTATGGGGCGTTAAATACGATACTCCTTCGATGCTTTTACGACGCACCTCTGATCTGATATCGAAGAAGAT
Source organism: Algoriphagus locisalis (assembly GCF_900116615.1). Classification (GTDB taxonomy): domain Bacteria; phylum Bacteroidota; class Bacteroidia; order Cytophagales; family Cyclobacteriaceae; genus Algoriphagus; species Algoriphagus locisalis. The sequence goes on along the minus strand of NZ_FPBF01000004.1, from coordinate 167,127 downwards.
TCGGAGATTGATTGGGATTACCATGTAGAAGTAACGGACTTTTTGTAACTGTAGTGAGACGACAGAACAGTAGATGTGGCAGGATTCGAATCTTTACTTGTAAAATTCTGATATACAATACTTTAAATGGTGATTTTTTCTTCAGTCACCAAATGAGGTATTTTTATTACATGGTTTAATTGTTTAATTTTCAGTAAGTTGACTGTATTTTGTGTGTTTTTAAGGAAAAGCATTAAAACAGTTGAAATCTGACTTTGCTATGCAAATTCTATAAAAGAACAGATTTCAGTTAAATAGCTTTCCATTCCTCTCATTCAGTTGTATTTCGTTTCCTTATTAAGCTTGCGGTTTCGGTTTTATTTGATGTCTCATCAGCTGGAACTGGCGATACAGAAGTCGAACTCTTTTGAGTATTTGGAGCGTTTGCCTAGGTTGTTTAGATCACTCTAAGTTTTTAATAGATCGAGATTTAGAAGTTAAATCTTTTATGATTAGAGAAATTTAATGTGAAATATATTTTTAGATGAAACAATATCAAAAATAATTGGGTTGATTATCAGTGGTTTGTGTATTTGGTTTGTATTCCGAAATTTAACTGATGTAGTCTGTTATTTGTATTACAAATGCATGTATTCTTATTACATAGTTTATTGTAAGAAATAGTTTACTTACAATACCCTATATAGGGTATTTTTTTATTTCAAGTATTTTAATTTGAATTGTAAGCTTTTTGCAAAAGTTAATAGCCATCTGAAAAATATCCCTATCGAAAAGGGTGTGTTGGAAAGTGGGGTGAAATTTTCTGAACTGACTGTCAAACTTCTGGATAAAATTGAGGAATTGACTATTTATTTGGTTGAACAAAATAAACGAATAATGGCCTTAGAAGCTCAATTGCAAGTTTCAAGGAAGAAATAAAACTAGATCTCATATTCTCAATTAATATATATGAAGAAAAGAATTACTCTCTTAGCAATCGCCTTCAATTTTAGTGCACTCTCATTCCATTTGATGGGTCAGACAACCACCTTTGATTATATGAATTCCAATGTTGGGTCACAGAAAACTATTTCTTGGAATACCTCAATATATGGATCTGGATTTGGACATAGATTGATAAGTATTGATCCTGGGGGGGCTACAACTTTAAACTTACAGGCAAGGCATAATTCAGCAACTTGGAAAGATGCTATAGTAATAAATTCACAAGGCTATGTGGGATTCGGTTTAAATCCTTCTACCTATCCATTTCACTTTAAATTTGCATCCGCAAATAGAGCTAGGTTTGAATTTATAACCAATACAATTGATTTGGTGAGCTATGCACCAAGCACCAATGATTATGGCAACTCTGCTGGGGTTTTTATGTCGGGACAAGACGGTCTGATAATGACTGGGCAGGGAAATAACCTACGATTTATAACAAATAATGGCAGTTATTTGGAGCGAATGCGAATTCTTCCAAATGGAAACGTTGGGATCAATACAAAAAATCCAGCTTATACTTTATCTGTTAACGGGATAATTGGGGCACAGGAAGTAAATGTCACTACCACAGGCTGGGCAGACTATGTATTCAAGCCTGAGTATCACTTGATGCCTCTTTCAGAACTGGAATCTTTTATTGAGAAGAATGGACACCTGCCTAATGTTCCAACTGAGAGGGAAGTAATAGAAAATGGAGTCAATCTGGCTGAAATGAATGTGAAGCTATTGGAGAAGGTGGAAGAGTTGACGCTGTATATTATCCGACTGGAGAAGAGCCTCAAATCACAGAAGCAGGATATCTCAGTGTTGAAGAGGAAATTAGAATAGTTTTTTTGGTTCTATATCAAAGTTTTATATAGTATTATAAATACTGCTTATGGTTGTGTCTTTAGGATTATGGAATTAAAAATTATGTTAATTATTTTAGGTGGTATGATAGCCAAGTCTATGTTTGATCAAGTACATTTTCTAAATGTGACCACTCCTTATCTAGATACTGCTACTTTTGTTTTATTAACAGAGGATGTAATTAATTGTTGTGCCTAAATTGTTAATCTTAATATATTGTATTTAAATTATAGAATTAATAAGGAGTTGGTTATTGTGTTGTTTAGGTAAATTTATTTTAATTAATATGTGTTATGAATTTTTTAGTATTATTTTTAAATATTTAAAGTTGATTGAAAGTAAAATTTGTGTATCAGAAAATAATATGTTATGAAATTGAATAGTATTTTGTTTTTAAAATTCAGTCTTTCTTTGCTGCTTTTTTTATTATTTGAGACGGAGATCGTGGTGGGGCAAACTTCCTTTGTTGAGGTTGAACCAAGTGTCAATGCCCAGCAATTTCTGTCCCCACATTCTAGTGAAAACAGTCTTCAAACAGGTCAATTTTCTTTCAATATTCCGCTTTTTAATCTTGAAAGCCAAGGGGTTGATGTGCCTGTTTTATTATCGTTTAACGGCGGTAGTGTGTCTAATGAATCTGAGGCTTCCCATATTGGATTAGGTTGGTCTCTTATGGCTGGTGGGGTGATAACACAAGTAATAAGGGATAAGAACGACGAAAACACTACTACTTCTAATAACATACCTTGGCAAAATCAACAAAATTATCTGCAAGCGAAGTGGCAAGAGCAAGAAATGAATATTTATACAAATAATTTATTTGATCAAGCAATGTCACAAGTAATAGGATTCGATGGTGAGCCTGATATTTTTAAATATTCATTTCAGGGGTATTCAGGAAACATCAAGTATTTGAAGAATAGTAGCGGCGATGTTTCAGGTACTTTATATCCTGATAAATCATTTAAAATCGAAAAACTGCAAGAGGGTTTCAAAATAGTAACAAATGATGCAGTAGAATATCTGTTTACAGCTAAAGAAGTTTTGGTCTCCGGTTCTGGACAGATTTCTACCAGTTGGTTTTTAAAGGAAATAAGAACTTTACAGGGCGGTAACGTCATATTTCATTATGTAGATGAATACTCCTATAATTTATCAGATAAAATTTCCGCCTCCAGTTATTCTCATTATATATCTAAGAGATTAAGCAGGATTGATTATGATTACGGATATGTGGTCTTGAGTTCTTCGATTAGAAATGATATGTATTTTAATGGAGGAAGTTCAGATGCAAAAAGGATTGTTAATGTAGAAATGTTCAATAACGAAGGGTTATTGATCAAGGGTTTTGAATTTGGAAATACTAGTTATTTTTCAAATGCTGATCCAACTGGCTCCAATTTCCATAACCTAAGGCTAAAGTTGGATAGTGTAAAGGAATATGGACCAAACGGGTTTTTTAAGCCGCCATATGTGTTTACTTACGATAGTTATTTTGGACTTGCAAAGACCTCTACTGCCCAAATCAATAATTTTCCTTTGCCAAAGACCTCTTGGGCCACTAACCCTGGTAGTTTGGCTGTTGTCGACAGGGATTTAAATGGTAATGTTAGTCCTAGAATTCAAATAACTTGCATTAGTCCTCCAGGTTATCCTCAAGTATGTATACCAAGTATAATTGGTTTTGAGACCTTTCAGGATCCTAGTGCTGGCTCTACACTTTCTGACTTTCTATGTTTAACTAAAGTTGTTTTTCCTACTGGAGGATATGAGACTTATTCATATAGCAGACATGACTATAGTTTTTATCCCAATTCTACAGACACCATTAGTCCTAATGAATATTTTTCTCAAAATAGCTCAATTCGTGGAAAAAGGTTACAGAATAAAATAATAGTTGATAATACTGGTAATGTCCAAATTGTAGAGTATCAATATTTTCTTCATGATAACAATTATGGATTAGTCCGTGAGGGGACCAAAGCAATTTCAAGCGGTGTGCTGGTCAATCCAGCTGTACTTTCCACCACCATGTACAAACCTACATCCGAATTAAGCACTGCTAGATTACATGCTTCGAGACACGCCACGAATGAGCCCCAAAATGGTCAAATGGGATCAGCTGTTTATTATTCAGAAGTTGAAGAGGTTTATAGGACAGGACTTGGATTAACAAACGGTAAAAATATTTATTTCTTTGAAAAAATGTATTCTATACCTGCTGAGAATTACGTTTACCTGAATTATTCAAGGGACGGAAGTTACTTTACTAAAGATAATCGTCTGATAAGTTTGCCTAATACGAAGTATGGAAAAGAAGATGGATACCAGTATTTGGATCCATTAGTTGCAGGCCTTTCCGATCAATATTTCACTTATTTAGCATATCCTTTAGGGAGATTTTATTTATCGGAACTTAGAGCAGGTAGGATATTGAAAGAAGTAACTCTGAACTCAAATGGTAATGTTGTCAGGGAAATATTGAACGAGTATACGCCTGCTGATGGTTTAGAGTCAACCATTTACGGATTGCTCGTTAAGAAATTTGATGACAACGATTACAGTGCCAATCCTAATCCTTCTTTCGAGGTAAACAGGTATCTGATAAGTAAAACGAAGGTTAGTTTTGGTACTGTGCGACTGCTTAAGAAAACTATTACCGACTACCACCCGACAGGTACACTGATAAAAGAAAATGCTTTTACCTATAATCCACTTAATTTGCTAAAATCGAGTTCAATAAGTGGTAGCGAAGGTGTCCCTTTTTCAACTCATTATAATTATGTAAATGATGTCCTTTTTGAGACTCAATCAGGTTTGTCTGATCAGGCGCTGTCAATAAAAGCAATGAAGGAGCTTAATATGATAGGGACTCCATTGCAAACATCTTTTAAAAAAGGGACTATTCTTACAGGAGGCAATTATAGCTCTTATAAGCTTTTGCCAAATGGTATCGTAGTTGCTGATACTGTTTTTAGTTTGGAGGTGCCTTCGGTGGGGAATGTGGCGATACCCTTTGTAAACAACACAGGGCAGGTAGAACGCAATTCCAATTTTCAGGAACAAAAAGTGTTTATTTCCTATGACGAAAATATTAATCCTGAGCAGATAATTGGAACAGAAGGAATTTTGAAATCAATTATTTGGGGCTATGTTGGGCAATATCCAATTGCTGAAATATCAAATGCGGAAATAAATCAAGTTTCCTATAGCAGTTTCGAGACTACCGACAAAGGAGGTTGGTCGTATAGTGGTGCGCCAATTACAACCTATAAGACCGGCAAGAAGGGGTATAATTTAAGTTCGGGGTCGGTTACCAAGACGGGGATTTCCGCCTCCTCCTCCAGCCCCTACCGTGTTGGCTTTTGGGCAAAGACAGTGTCAGGCACCGGTTCGGTGAATGTGGGGGGCCAGAGCGAATCCCTTACAACAGTCTGGAAATGGGTGGAAAAAAACATTACCACTACCAGCCTGACCATATCGGGAAGCAATATTATTATAGATGAGCTGAGGCTTCACCCCGAAGATGCCATGATGACCAGCTATACGTACAAGCCGTTGGTGGGGATGACCAGCCGGACCGACCCCCGGGGCTATACGGTTACCTATGTTTACGATACTGCGAACCGTCTTCAGACCGTCAAGGACGAAGACGGAAATATATTGGAGCACTACGAATACAACTACGCCACCGGTAACTGATTTTTAAGATGAGACACTATCTGTTTACTACTCTTTCTCTTTTTCTGGTTACCGTGTCGGCCTCAATTGGCCAGACGACAGAAAACTTTGTCAAGACTTATAAAGCCCGTACGGGGACCAGCTCGGTCACTACGGTCACTACAGGTACACCCAACCAGTCCTATAAAAGCTTTACTTATTTGGACGGTCTTGGTAGGCCCAAACAGACCATAGGCAAGCAGTCCACCATTAACGGGAAGGACCTGATCATACCCATAGACTACGATGATTTTGGCCGTCAGGAAAAAGAATACCTGCCATATTTTGAAAATACAACGGTTGGTCAGGACGGTAGTTTCCGATCTGATGCACTGGATGCGCATGCCAGCAGAACCGCTCCTATTTACGGGGATACCTATGGCTATTCCCAAACCCTTTTTGAAGCTTCCCCTCTAAACCGGGTGGATAAGCAGGCTGCTCCGGGCAATGCCTGGAGAATGGGATCGACCAAAGAAGTGAAGTTCAGCAGGAGAACCAACACTTCGGGGGAGGGTGTAAGGATCTTTACTGTAAACAGCACCGGACTTCCCGTCACTTCAGCTGCCTATGGGAACAACCTGCTTTGGGTGGAAATCACCCAGGATGAGGATGATAAAACAACCGTTCAGTACACTGATAAACTGGGCAGGGTAATCCTGAAAAAGGTGCAGAATACAGCCACCCCCACGGGAAACGGACATTCAGGCTGGCTTTGTACGTATTATGTGTACGATGACCTGGGCCAATTGCGTGTGGTCATTCCCCCGCAGGCAACACAGATCATGTTGACAAAGGGGTGGAACCTTTCAACGAATGCAACGTTGGCCGATGCCCAGTATTTCCGGTATACCTATGACGGAAGGGGACGGATGATTGAGAAGAGGGTACCGGGCAAAGGACTGGAATCGATGCTGTACGACAATCAGGACCGCATGGTGGGGTTTCAGGATGCGAATATGTTTGCAGCTTCCCCTAAAGAATGGCTTTATACCAAATATGATGCGTTGGGAAGAGTGGTCATGACAGGGATCGTCACCACCAACACCTTGAGGGAGTCCCTGCAGACCACATTGAATACGTCCGGTGCCAACAACGCCACAGTGAAAGCGAACACGGCAAAGATAAAAACAGGGACAACCATTACTTCTGCCAAGTACGACGGCTATCAGGAGTATGTTGCTTCCAGCTCGATCACCCTTCAGAACGGATTTGCCATGAAGGCAACCGGAAACCAGAGCTTCACGGCCAGGATTGGTACACCACCCGCTTCGGGAGCAGCCGGTGCATGGCCTACAAATGAGGGGGAGATCCTGACGGTAAATTATTACGACTCCTACCAGTACCTGACCGGCTTTTCGTATGCCAATCCGGGTACACCCTTTCTGTCTGCCGCCAGTACAAGGGTTCATGGCCTGCAGACAGGCAAGAAGGTAAAGAATCTTGAGACCGGTGAATTTTATACCACTGCGTTCTATTATGACAACAAGGGCAGAGTGATCCAGACGCTGGGACAGCATCAGGTTGGCGGAACGGTCCGTGCTTCCACGGCCTATAACTTCGAAGACCAGCCTACCCACAGTCTGACAACCAATTCCCTGTCCTCCAATTATACGGTTCTCCGTACTTATCTCTATAATGTGATCGGCCAGCTGGCTACCGTTACCCATAAAGTAGGAAGTGGATCACCTAAGATCCTTGCACAATACACCTACGATGACCTGGGACGCCAGACAGGCAAGACCTTCCCGACGGTTGCCTCCAATGCCAACCAGACCAGTACATATAATATCCGGGGCTGGCTGACAGGACAGGGGTCAGGGTTTACGGGAATCTTCAAGCAGACCCTGTATTATAATACAGGGGCGACTGCCAACAGGTTCAACGGGAACATCGCCAGGGTTTCCTGGACAGGGGGGCAGGAGACCACCCCGGTAACGCGTACCTACAATTACGCCTATGACAATGCAAACAGGATCACTGGAGCCACATTCACTTCAACAGGCAGCGGGGAAAACAGCCGCTACAACCTGAGCGGGATTTCCTATGATGCCAACGGTAATATCAAGACTATGACCCGCCGGGGGGAGAGGGCTGCCGGGAACTATAACCTCGTCGATGCCCTAACCTATAAATACGACAGCACAACGACCTTTGGAGATGTCTATTCCAATAGATTACTAAATGTAAAAGACAGAGAGGCTTCCAATACCTATACCTCCAAAGACTTCAAGCCAAATGGAGGGGCAACGGGGAATTACCTCTACGATGCCAACGGGAACCAGCGGGTCAACAAAGACAAGAGAATTTCGGAGACCAAATTCAACCACCTAAACCTGCCGGAGGAGATCAGCTTCTCCACTGGGGGTAAGCTGAGGTTCGTTTATGATGCGGAAGGGAACAAACTTACCCAAAAGGTTTACAACGGCAGTGGGACCCTGACCAAGACCCAGGATTACATCGGTGAAGTAGTGCTTTTGAACGGAGGGCTGGATTACCTGGTACATGAGGAGGGAAGGATAGTTGCCGAAGACGATAAACTTTGGAGCGAATTCTATGTAAAGGACCACTTGGGGAATGTGCGTCAGGTGCTGCGTAGCCCCACTAGCCAGGTTTATATAGCTACAATGGAATCCGGCCGTGCTGCATCAGAGGAGATGGAGTTTTCCATGGTATCTGAATCCAGACAGACCGAACCGGAGCATAACGTCACCCAAGGAGGAAACAAAGTGGCTTGGCTGAACGCCAATAGGGGCAGAATGGTAGGTCCGGGACGTACCCAGGAGATCTATGCGGGAGACAGTCTTAAACTGCAGGTGTACGGCAAATACCTGGAAGACAAAAAGCAGAAGGCGAATGCTGCGAGCTTTATGGCAGCGGGAGGCAAGGAAAGACTGGTAGCTGACCTGAACGAACTGGCACTGAGCACCCAGCGTGCAGGCGGGGCAAATCCTATAGCCTTACTGAATCTGGCGGATATCCTGGCTAAGGATCTGCAGAAGAAAGAAGCTCCGGAGGCCTACATGATGTATGCCCTCTACGATCAGGATAGCAACAGATACGAAGTAGGCAAGAAAGTCCTTTCCAAAAATGCGGCAAACCAGCATGAGGTGTTGGAGGAGAATATGTATATTTCTAGAGACGGATATATGGAAACCTTTGTGGTAAACGAAACTTCAGAGGATGTCTGGTTTGACAATATGATGGTGATGAGTGTGAGTTCGGCCATAGTGCAGGAAACCCATTATGATCCTTGGGGATTGGAGCTGAAAGGGCTGGGCTTTCAGCATGGGTTAATTAAGGCAAATAAATATCTCTACAACAGCAAGGAGCTCCTGGACGACCAGAACCTCAATCTATACGACTACGGGGCACGTTATTACGACCCTGCCATAGGACGCTGGACCGGCCCAGATCCGATGGCCAGTGAAAGGGAATGGCTCTCTCCCTATAATTATGTACAGAACAATCCGATGTTGAGAGTGGATCCGGATGGGATGCTGGATGAATACAACTTTAATGTTGATAATGGGGAGTTTGAATGGATTAGTGATAAAGGAGGGGATGAAACCCAGTATGTTAATATTGTAAATAGTGAAGGGGGTAAACTGGGACAAGGAAGCGTCTCAGGATCCGAAGTATATGCCTATAGGCTAAAAGAAAGTGTTGTGTTAACTAATTTTGATGCTGCTTTTGACGACCAGACATATAACGCCAACAGTAATTATGAGTATAGCTTTGATGAATTTAGTTTAAGAAGTGATTTATTAAAATCCGATGATGTAATCAGTCGTTATTTAACATCATCTGAAAAAGGAGGTAAGGCGGGTCCCCTAACATATTCAGCTGAAGAATCACGCTATGGCTATACATCAATGAGACTGAAGATGATGATCTCATCTATTGATCAAAGCTTCGATGCGATGCCTTCATTTCATTCATTACCTAAGGCTACAAAATTTGGAACAACGATCCGAGAGGCTGGGTACATTAGTACAGGGCTCAAGGGAAATAAAGGAGTTGCTTCCCTGACAAATCAAACATCTTGGAATCAATTTTTAAAGGCGAATACCGGGAATTATTCGGGCAAAGGATGGCAGAGAAGAGCTGCAGCGGATTATTATAAATCAAATTATTATAAGAAATGAAAAGATATGTAAAACAGATCTGTGCGGCATTGTTTATGATCATGGCTGCTAGCTGTAGAGATAGTTATGAAATTAAAGATGCTGACATAAATAAAATTGATACAAGCGGAGTATATATCTCGTTTGAATACTTAGAGGAGACATACTTTAAAAAAATCCCTTTGGACTCTGTTACCGAAGATTTTAATTCGTCAGATAGGTTAAGAATCAAAGTTAAAAAGGACAATCCCGAAAAAGTTGAAATCCTCTCTGTTATAAAAGCCAAATGGGATAGGGAGATGTCGTCTATCCCATTAAAGCAACGAAAGAGAGGGAAGGTTTATGATTATTACTCGGTGGATAAAAAGCCAGTAATATTAGGGGCATCAGATGAGTATGAAAATGATTCTTTGATAGAAAAGTTGCTAAGGGAGGGGGGACATAGTCAAAATGAAGTTAAATTAGTAGGGGTCAATACTTTGATAAATGGTAAAGGTGATATCCAGTTTGAAAGTGCGTATACAGATGAAGAAGTTGAAATCGAATATCTAAAGTCAGTCATTAATGGGTTACCCAAATTCACTCCACCCTTGAAAAATGGAGATACTGTTACAGTAGGTTATTTGATTGAAGTTCCCATATATTCAGTTAAGAAATAGACTCATTCGTTTAAGCCATGTCTAATAAATACCTCTACAACGGCAAGGAGCTGATTGAGGACAACGGTCTTCATTACTATGACTATGGGGCCAAAATGTATGATGCTACGATAGGGAGATGGGGAGTTGCGGATCCCTTGGCAAGCAAACGGGAATGGGTTTCGCCATACAACTTTGTGCAGAACAACCCATTATCGAGAATTGACCCGTATGGGGCTTTTGATATTTTGGTACACGGTGACAATGGATCCAGTATCAATATTGAAACTGACCGGATTGACGTAGAAGTCGATGCAAGCTTTTTGGGGATTGATTTTGGCGGAAATTATTCGGCTAGCGGAACTGATGCAGTGATTACTGGCCTTGATATTGTTGGTGTTTTTGATCCCACTGGCGTTGCTGATGGTCTAGCCGCAACTTTATCCTTTCAACAGGGAGATTACTGGGGCGGAGCAGCCAGTATTGCAGGGTTTTTACCCTTGGCAGGAGATGCCGCCAAAATACCGAAAATCTCTAAAGGAATCGATAAAATAATGGCAGGGTTTGATGCTGGAGACAAAATAGCAGGCACTTCCCGAGCGGCCAGACGACAAGTTATGAGAGATTCAGGAATTCCTACGAGTCAACCTCTTATGAAAGATAGGGCTACTAAATCTGAAGATGACGTTTTTCTAACCAGAGACGGCAAAAGTACTGTCCAAAATTCAACTAATGATGTAAGTCATCCAGGACAGCCACATTGGGAAGCGGGACCAACAAAACAAGATCCAAGTCGCCCTGATGGTTTGAATAGAAGTGGAAAAAATAATAAGCCTCAATTGGGTAAACCTAAATCAAAAGTTTATTATGAACAATAGATTGGAGATACTTAAGAAAAAAGCAATTGGCAAGTCTAAATTTAATGCTTATCAGAATCATTTTAGAGACTTTAGTAGTTCTAAACATATTGACCTAGAGAGTAGTGAAAACTTGTTGCAGTCACTTAACTTCTCTCATTCCTCAGAGGAAATTATTGATTCGGAGAACAATTTTATTGAGTCCGAATTGCTTCGAAAGCTCTATAAACAAGTTGATGAAGGGTCGATCTCTTATGCTTTTACCGATGATTTTGAATACTGTGGTGTCTATTTGGTCAAAACTAAAGAAGCTATTGAAAAATCATTTAGAATTGCACGAGAAGATTATAATCATACGTTTTTCTTCCTTGAAGCTGCAAGTAAATTCTTTGTGCGAATAAATTTTTATGATCGCTCACATCTAGATTTTCCAGCCAGCTTTGATATACAAATAAGTGAGAACTATTAAAAGCTCCCTTCTGGGAGTAGGACGTACGTTATATCAGGTGTAGTTTCAAGCTAAATCTTACTATATAGTTGATTTTCAATTCAATATGATTTTGAAATGAGTGATAAAGCCAAACCACGGGAGTCAAATTGCCTATAACTAAATAAAATTATTCTATAGATTATTTAATTGATCAACATGAAAAAACTTATTTACTTTCTGTTATTGCTATCTGGAGGTGCCTATGCTCAGGAGACCCTTCAGACGGTGACCGATAACGGAAGGATTACTACCAACAGGCTGGGCCTAGAGGATGGTGCCTATGTGGAAAACTGGGATTTTTCCATTTACGGAGAATCTATGGGCTATCGGGATCCTTTGCGAGTATTCGGCAACCTGGATGGCTCTGCCGCTGTGCTTTCCGACGGAGCCATCCGCTTTGACCGCTCCTATGATATCTTCGAGGAGGACGGCTCTTCTCTGATCATGGTTTATCCCCCTTCAGGAATCCCTTACATCAGGAGATATGGATCCGACTTCACGATATTCAAGATCTGGAGCCCGACTGCTTCCAGACAGGCCTACGAATCCACACTTGCCCTGGTCAATGGGGACAATGAGGAGGAGTTTCTCGACCTCTACAACATGAACTACCCCAGCAACAGCAGCTTTGGCATACGCCTACAAAAAAGAGGTACGGGAAATTACAAGAAGTTCCATTTTGAATACAGCGACGGGGATGAACTCTATAAGGTGATGTCCTTGGCCCCTGATACTACAGCCGTGTTCCATGGGAAGGTAGGCATTGGTACTGAGGCCACCGGACATCAACTAGCAGTAGCCGGAGGGGTAATGGCAGAATCGGTGGAAGTAAAACTGCAGACAGAATGGCCTGATTATGTTTTTGAAGAAGGATATAAAAGGCTTTCCTTACAGGAACTGGATCAGTATATACAGGAGAACGGTACTTTGCCTGAAGTCCCGTCTGCAGAAAAGGTTGCCCATAAAGGGATCAACCTGGGTCAGATGGATGCTACACTGCTGAAGAAAGTTGAAGAAATCACACTGTATCTGATTGAGCAAGGGAAAAAACTGGAAATCCTTGAAATGGAAAACCAGCAGCTGAGACAGGAACTTAAAAGAATGAAAGATGGGAAATAGCCTAAGAATTCTCTTTTTGATGCTGTTTATAGTAGCTGGCTCTGCTGCTACGGCACAAGTGGATAACAGGCCATCCAAGGATACTGAACATAAATTTGACAGTACCCACCGGTTTAAAATCGAAGACGGACTGTACGTCGGTGTCCATATAGACAAAAATAAAAAACAACCATCTGCCCAAAAGGTAATCAGGAACATGAAAACCAATAACCCGGCATTGGATTCGGCAAAAACAAAGCGGTTTGTTTTGGATGATGGGTCGGATATTGGAGTGGGGGCAGGCTATAGGTCTGAAAGGGCAAAGAGTTTTGAACAGCGAAAAACCCAAGCTACAGTAGCTAAGAAAAAACTGGCTCCCAGCCCTGAGGCAGATACTGTTCAGCAAAAAAGAATTGTTATCCAGGATGGCAGGTATGTAGGTGCCGGACCTAAAAAGGGCACCCCATGAAAGGTAAAGGTTTTGTTTTGGTATTGTTCATAGGCCTATTCTTGGGTGAAGTTCAAGCACAAAAAATGCCTGCAACTATTCCCCTCCGGCTTCCCAAAAACGGACTGAGTACCGGTATCCCCAAACTTCCCACCAAACCAGAAATCCCTTATCTGGAAGAGCTCAAACAGATCCAGTCACTGAAGAAGTCCTACGATTCCCTGCGTAGAGAACTCAAAGATCTCAGGGAAATAACAGCTGACAGTACACAAAGGGACAGTCTATTTACGCTGGCCAAAGAGCGGAGCAGCGAAGTGCTGGAAGAGGAAAGCAAAACACTGGAAAGTCTGATCCAAAGCGATGATATTCCAGGGCAGGAAATTAAAAATGCCTCAAAAAACATACTGGAGAGGGTTAATGATTCCAAGGCTAGGTTAAAGGATATCAGGCAAGTGGATGATCTGGAATCACTGGTGGATCAAAACAATGAAAATCTTAAGGCACTTACCAATGAATGGATCATGCCCAAATTGGAGGAACAGCTCACAGGAGTAGTGAAGGATGGGTTTGATCCAAGAAGCGCCGAACTCCCGGATTTCTATGGGAAGGATGCGCTGGCAGAATTGACAAAAAATGGATTGCCTTCAGAAGTGCCTTTTGATCAGGCAAAAGCACTTGCAACCGAGAAAGCGGGGCATATCAGCGAAGAATATATTCAAAAAGCAGGAAAGGATTTTTCTAAACTGAAAATTGATTCACTTGGGAATATTAAGACCATTCCATCCGAGTTGAAAAACAAAAATAAAGAATTTTTTGAGCCAAACCGGTTAAAAGAAGTCCCCGTTGTCCACCGGATCGGCACGATGCTCTGGTATGATCCATTGACTTCCTTTGGGGATGGGTTGCTGCTGGATTATGGATTGACTTATTCCTTTTCACAGCAGTTTGCCTTGATGGGAGGTGTGACCTGGAAAAAGCAGTTTGACGACAAAGAGCAATTGAGGAGAGAAGGTCTGGGAATGTTTACGGGAGTACGTTTCAGTAAGGGGAACTGGTTTGCACAGGGCACATTAAACCGGAATCAGGTTACCATCACCAACCCACCAGGATACGAGTCAATGGATTTTGATGGAAAAGCCTGGGCCTCCAGTTTTGCGTTGGGAAGGACCATTCCTATAGGCAGTACCATCCGATCAGTGGTGATAGGCTCCGTTGATCCGTTTTTTGACAAGAAATCCAGCTTATACAAGAGCAGAGTCCAGCTGAAGATCGGCTTTGAGATCGGTTCCTTCAAGAAAATCAAGCAGGAGTTCAAGGAGATGATTCCAATGGATGAGTTGAAGGAAAAAGGCGATGAGCAGGTGGAGTATTATTTGAAGGATATTGGGAATTTTGAATTGTAAGATTTTAATTGATATAATAGTGTGTTAAGTATGTTATTAGATTATAATAAGAATGTAGAACATGCTTACAAAGAAGATTAAAAAGTGTACTTTGTAAGTACGTATATGTTGCTCTAATTGAATCAGAAAAACAATAATGTAAGAATAATTAAATTCAAAATATGAACTACAGGTTATTATTTATTCTATGGTGCTGGCTTATAACTAGTACTTCGTTCTCACAACAAACAATTACACTGTCAGGTGAAATTCCTTTGCAACTTACTTACACCGGTTCGGGTACATTCAATAAGACCGCTATTTATAATTCTACAAATGGATTTATAATCGACTTAGCGAAGAGTATAGATAATATTTCTGGAATCCCAATTGATTTTAAGATAGATAGCAGGGGTGGAGGGCATAATTTTCTAACTGTAAAAGGCTCAAATGGTAACATTGGTGTTGGTACTCTTAATCCAGGATATAAACTTGATGTGATAGGGACAATCCGTTCTCGAGAAATAAAAGTAGAAATGCAAGGAGCAGACTTTGTGTTTGCTGAAAATTACGGATTGATGCCTCTTTCCGAATTGGAAGCTTTCGTGAAAATGAACAAACACTTACCACAAATAGAAAAAGCTTCAGATATGGAGGCTGAAGGAGTGGAACTAGGTGCTCTTAATTCAAAGCTTCTTCAAAAAATTGAGGAACTAACTTTATATGTGATTGAGCTTAAGAAGGAAATTGAGCAAATAAAATCCAGCCAGGATAAGTGAAATAAATAACCTTCAAAATATTAACTTTAAACTTTTTCCTATGGAAATTCAACTTAACTTTCAATATAAATTAATAGACATTCCAAACAAGATATGTATTTGAAAAGAAAATCTTATATATATATATATATATATATATATATTACGGATTGTGGATGAATTGGATTTTAATATAAGAGTTTTTTGAAATTCCAAACGAAGTCAGAGAATTAGCAACTGGGATTTAGTTGGAAAAAATAGTTAAAACTCTTTCCGAAAATATAAGAGCAGACCTTCTACATTTTTATTAAGGAAAAGTAAATAAACTAGTGGGATCTATGGGTCTATGAATTTTGTCTTGAAATATTCTTAAGCCTGAATCGTTAACTTAAAAAAAAATATTATTCCTTTTCTAATTTGATTCATGTGGGTTGTTAATACTAATGATTTTTATAACGCTAGATTGTTTGCTAAATTACAAAATTGTGTGAAAGCAGATATAGTTATAAAACAGATCGTCTGAACTAGGCATTTTTTTTGTATCAAAACACAAGGTATTACTACGTTATAGAATTAAAGTTTTATATTTAAATATTTTAAAAGCATATATAAATTTAAGAATGAAAGTTTTCTGGCCGATTGGCCGATATAAATATCTAATAAATTGCTTAAGAAAATCTTATGAAAAAATCAATTCTACCATTTCTATTTCTTATATTTTTGTCCGTTTACTCTAAAGGACAAAATCAGAGTATTGCGCTAAACAGTTATTTTGGAGTTTATACGGATATCGATAAATTTATTTATGACGGAGCTTTTTTAGGTAACTATTCTTTAGGCTGGTTTTCATATCAAAGTAGTGCAGAAACTAGGTTGTCAGGATTTGGAGGAATTAAATTTTTTACAAATTCGACCCCTAGAATGACAATTTCCGATATTGGCAATATTGGAATAGGAACAACAAATCCAGGTTCTTGGAAATTGGCTGTCAATGGGCAGATAAGAGCTAAAGAAATAAAAGTTGAAACAAGTTGGTCTGATTTTGTTTTTTATGATGATTATAAATTACCGACCCTGAATGAGGTTGAGAATCATATCAAAGAAAAAGGGCACTTGAAAGATATTCCTAGTGCTAAGGAGGTTGCTGAAAATGGAATTTATCTTGGAGAAATGGACTCAAAATTATTGCGGAAAATAGAAGAGTTGACGCTATATATTATTGATTTGAGAAAGGACATGGATAGAATGAATTTAGATTATCAAAAATTAAGGAAAAATATAGATTCGCTAAACATTTATAAAAATCAAATGCATTCAAAATTGTAATATAATTATGAAAAAAAATATCAGGGGTTTGTTGTGTGTTTTAACTATTTATTTGTCTGTTTTTACAAGTTTTGTAAATGCGCAAAACCTTAATTCTATATCGGGGAGTGGTTTCAATATTGTAGTTGGGCCTGGGGCTGTTAATATCCCAGAGTCGAATACAGTTACGTTGGGATTCCAGTCTGAATTTGATTTGAACTATCGTTGGCAAATGGTTAATGCGCACCAGACAGATAATTTTTATTTGCGTAGGCATACGTTTGGATGGAGTCCTTGGTTTAAGATTTACCATTCAGGAAATTTAAATAAGCTGGATATTGATTTTGCAGCCAACAATATTACCAGTACGGGCAGAGTAAAATCGACTTCAAGCGAAATTTATTTCTCAGGGAATGACGCAGGGAAAATTGTTGGCTTTTCTGCTCCTGAGCAAGCAAACCTGTTGGGAATGAATTTTTTGACTGCAGTCGGGTATTCTCAGACTGGTCAAACCTACCAGCAAGCCATGTCTCTAAGAAGATTTTGGAATGGTTCCGCGTATTCTTCCCGTCTATCTGTTGATGGAGAAGTAATTGCAAAAGAAATCAAGGTTCAGGTTAGCGTCCCTGCTGATTATGTTTTTGAGGAAGGTTATCAACTGATGTCTCTACGGGAGGTCGAGAATTATATTAAATCAAATAAACATCTGCCTAATGTTCCTTCTGCTCAAACGCTGTTGGACGACGGGTGGAAAGTAGGAGAAATGAATAATAAACTTCTCGAAAAAGTCGAAGAACTTACCCTTTATATAATTGAATTAAAAAAGGAGATCGATCAGATCAAGAAGGATCAAACTCTTAAAAATTAAATTTTATGAATCCTTTTTAATAAAATAATAAACCTAAGTCCTAAATTTTATGGTAGGGTTGTAGGTGTTTATAAGTATTTATCATTTGTCATGAATGCCTGGCATCCACTCGTTTTTTACTGATAATCCCTTATGTATAATCAAACTCACAGATTAATCTCCTATGGATTTTACTATTATCACATTTGGAAAAATAATCAAATTAAACGGCTATGTCTGGAATTAGCTCTATACAATGCTTACTCACAAGGGGTATAAAGTTAATGTTAACTAGAAGGATTCTAAAACCAAGGTACTTAACTCTTTCGACATCGCTCGGATTTCAACGGATTTGGGATTTATATACATGGCTATTAGTTGGAATAGATTATCTAAGTTTTGATATTACAGTGTGTAGTAATTGTTTATATCACTCATGTGGTGAGAATAACGCTGCTATGAAAGTCTAACTAATTATTGAAATAAAAATTGTCACACTATTTACCTGGGGGAAATGAAAGAAATACGTCAATGGATACCTGAACTATACTTAGTAACTTCTACTATATTTTATTGGATTTTTACGGGGACTCTTCTTAATCCCTTCGCATTGGCTTTAGTTACTGGTTTGGCAATCACGATTTTTTGGAAGAATATCATTTCCGGAATGGTAATGGCTAGTTGTTTTTTAATTCTTAGCCTATACATGGTTTTGGCATTACTTTCTGAGTTTTATCAATTTTTGGTTATCGATTTTGATGCTAAGTTACTTTTGAGTCTCGGAGCTGTATGGTTAGGGTTGAACCTTGTTTTTTCGATTGCCATGATTGTAAAGTGGGCAAAGAAAATAGTCCAATCCTCAGGGGTTTTAGAATGGGCATAAGTCAGGACAGGTGATTTTACCTGTTAGAAGCCTACTTAATTGCTGAAAACCCTTGGAAAGAATTCCTTATTCCGGGTATTGATTCAAGATCCTGATTTGAACTTAGGTTAAGTGCTTGGGGAATGGGGAATAAATTGTCCTTAGCCTCAATGGGCTTCCCTTAATTGCCACTTTTTATTCCCATGACCTTCCCGATACATAATCAGGATTCAATAGAGCAGCGAGGGAGCTAGGCGAGGGAAATATGAGTGTTAAAACTACTTTTCTGCCAAGTAAATATTATGTTTTTATGATGCTCCTACGATGCTCCTACGATGCTGGTACGATCAGCCATCGAAGATGCATCGGACATGCAATGGGGAAAGTAAGTAGGAATACTGTAGTGTCTGAAGCAACTTAGTGATATAGTTTCCTCTTGAAATTTGCTTAGCTATGACTCATTTACCAAGCAACCTTTACTAAAAGACAGGATATGTGAGAACAGGAGCGCATGTTACTTTTAGGTTTTTATGGTTTTGATTCATATTGATTCTTAAACTAACTATCCACTGGTTTTTTCCTGATAATTACGATATTGTCCAACCCGCTTACTTATCACTTATGGATGTACCCATTATCACGTTTGAAGAAATCATCAAATTAAACGGCCATGACTGGGATCGGGCATATGCTGTGCTGACCTACCATCTCGAAAAAGGCAATATCAAAAAAGAAGTGATGGAAAATGGGATGGTGGTTTATCATAATTCAGCCCGAGTGAAGGAATTCACGCTGACCCATGATAAACCAATTGAGCCAGACCCTGTCAAGAAAGTAGTGATGCGCCCTAGACGGAAATGAATAAACAAGGATGAGGGGAAAGGGTGAGGTTGTGGAATCATTTTCTACCGGCTACTGGAAGGGCTTGGTATGGATAATAGAGTAGGGCAAGGAGTCAGGATATAATTCATAAATCATTTTGGTCTTGGGCCGAGTAGTAGGGTATACAAATCCCACCCAGTCAACATGGCGATGTGACTACGCCTAGTCTGGGGGAGTTTTTGGAAAATCGTTTAAGGCAAACCTTATCATAAAATGGAAGGATGGAGTTGATAATGTTATAAGCTTTTGTATTTTTGTAACGATCAATACAAAAATAAAATGAGGGGAAGACCAACACAGCATAACAACAAACACCTGATTGAAAAAGCACAGGATATCTTTTGGAAGAAAGGTTATACCGCTACTTCCATGGGGGATTTGCTTGAAGCTACCGGTACAGGAAGCGGGAGCTTTTACAATACTTTTAAAGGAGGGAAAAAAGAAGTGTTTCGAAAAGCAATTCTCCAACGCAGGGAAGCCTTTCATCTATTTCAGAAGGGCCTTAATGAAAGTGAAGCTCCGCTGGATTTGATTAAGGATTTCTTTAGAAACATAGCAGATGCCGAAAATGAGACCCATTTAAAAGGTTGCATCATAGCCAATTCAGTAGTAGAAATGACCTTCGTGGACCAAGATCTGGAAATGGAGGCTATAACTATTCTCAAAGAGGTGGAGCAAATGTTTTCAGATACCATTCAAAAAGCCCAAGACTCAGGTAAGATCCAAAACCGAACAGATGCGAAGATTCTAGGAAGGTATTTGATCACATTCTGGTGTGGCTTGAATACACTTCGAAGAATGTACCCGGATCCTGATATACTTCAGCAACAAATAGAAATGCAATTAGCTGCCATCAGCTGATTTTTTTTAACTATTTATGGAATGATCAATACAAAAATTAAAACCTAAAAGAAAAGATTTATGGACTTAAAAGTAGAATCAAAAAAAGCGTTTATCAGTGGCTCCACACAGGGGATAGGTTTCGCAATTGCCCGACAACTTTTGGATGAGGGGGCAGAGGTGGTTCTCAACGGCCGGGAAGAAAAGAAACTCAAAAGAGCAGTAGAAAAATTGACGCAGGAATATCCCCAAAGCACAGTTACCGGAATTGCAGCTGATTTTTCTGATGGGGAAGAGGTAAATGCGCTTCTGAGTGAATTGGGAGACATTGATATTCTTGTCAATAATGTCGGTGTTTTTGAATTGAAAGCCTTTGGTGAAATAGCTGATTCCGACTGGATGAACATGTTCAATATCAACGTGATGAGCAGTGTCCGTTTATGCAGGCATCTTTTGCCAGGCATGCTTGAGCGAAATTTTGGACGGATTGTTTTTATAGCAAGTGAATCAGGAGTGAATGTCCCTGCCAATATGATCCATTATGGTATGAGCAAGGCAGCTATGCTGGCAATCAGTAATGGGTTGTCTAAATTGACAAAAGGAAAAAACATCACGGTTAACAGCATTTTGGGCGGACCTACCTATTCTGATGGTGTAGCCGCTGCGGTGGAACAGATTGCAGGCACACAGAATTTGTCGGTGGAGCAGATGAAAGCGGGGATCATTCAACAAACCAACCCGGATTCACTGTTGCAGCGCTTTATTGATCCGTCTGAAATCGCATCTTTAGCAGCGTATTTGGCAAGTCCGCTTTCCATAGCCACAAATGGGGCTTCCTTGCGTGCTGATGGAGGGGTTCTAAGGCAGATTTAAAATAAGTAAGCGATAATAACATGCTGCAAGCAATTACCTGTTCATTAGTATACTATAGACTTGTTGTGAAAAATCCCATCAGCGGCATCATGGAAGATTGAAAAGCCTAACTTACCGTAAATAGCGAGAGGCCAGGCTTTGTTTAAATACTGCTTACTTTGTATACCACACAATTAAGCTCCCTTGCTAATGTCGCTCATGTGACTACTTGGATGCTAGGGTAGACCGGCGAGGATTCCTTTAACAGATATACTGATTTCTACTTTCGGTTTTTCCCTTGATGCTCCCTTACTTCTCCCTTGCCGTTCCCTTGATTGTCCGTGTGCGTAAGGGAGATACAAGGGAACAGGAAGGGGTTTACTCGGGAGTTCTATGCACTTCGCCTAGAGGTTGATACGATGCTTCTACGATGCTGCTTCGATGCTGGTACGATCAGGCATCGTAGGAGCATCGTTGATTCATTAGGCTTGTAATGGATAAATCACGGATTATGTGCAAGGGAGGAAAGGTTAAAAAAGGAAGTTAGGGTGGGATGCATGTCAATTGAAAAAGGAGGGCAATAGGACAGATAGCTATCTCTCCATTACTTACCTGCAAAGGATGCATAACCAAAGGTTCTAGTCCTTCGACTTTGCGTCGACGTTGGGTCGACCATGGTTCTAATTTTCATCACTGCCCTGGCGAAGAAAAGCAGACCAAACCGAGCTAGACTAGATGATGACGAAGGTTTAAATGAAACTAGTTCGTCATTGACGAACCAATTAGAAAATCACCCTATTGAATTATCCTCCTCATAGAAGAGTGAGTTAGAAAATGCAGCCAAAGGCCCAACACCAAGAATATCAGGGTAAGACAGAACATTAGAAATCTTCCAGCGGATAGATTTTAGTCATGGGGAACTTATAAGTTGGCAAATTGCAGGTTAAGTATTTTATACTTCTCACTTTCAGATGCTCACAAAATCCACCTTGTTTCCCATGCATTTTTGGGCTATCCTTATCTGGAAATTATCTCAGCACTGGAATTTTTGATTAAACGGATTTTTCTTTCCCGAAGTCAGCAGTGCGATGCGTAGGTTAACAGAAAATGGCTCTCAAAAAATCAGAATTATATAGCTCCCTATGGGCAAGTTGCGATGCGTTAAGAGGCGGAATGGATGCCTCACAATACAAGGATTACGTATTGGTGATGCTTTTCCTGAAGTATGTATCAGACAAGGCTGATGCTGATCCAAATGCCTTGATTGAAGTGCCGGAAGGTTGCAACTTCAGGGATATTGCTGCATTGAAAGGGCAAAAGGATATCGGTGAAAAGATAGACATTGCCATCGGTAAACTTGCCGAGGAAAATGCACTGCAAAATGTGATCGATATGATCAGCTTCAACGATGAGGAGAAGCTGGGGAAAGGCAAGGAGCTGATTGATACCGTGAGTAAGTTGGTTGCTATTTTTGAAAAGCCGGAGCTGAATTTCAGTAAAAACAATGCCGGGGGTGATGACATTCTGGGTGATGCCTATGAATACCTGATGCGACATTTTGCTACGGAATCCGGCAAAGCAAAAGGCCAATTTTATACCCCTTCGGAAGTAAGCCGGATCATGGCAAAAGTCTTGGGGATTCGAAAGGATCAGGTGAGCCAGTCATTCTATGATCCTACCTGTGGATCCGGATCTTTGCTTCTGAAAATTGCCGATGAATGCAATGCTTCTACCTCACTGTTTGGTCAGGAGAAGGATGTATCGACAGCTGCCTTAGCGAAGATGAATATGATCCTCCATGACAATCCTACAGCCAGAATTGAGAAGGGGCAATCCACCTTGTCCAACCCACTTTTTCTGGATGACAGGGGAGAGCTGAAGACCTTCGATTACGCAGTTGCTAATCCACCCTTTTCGCTTAAAAACTGGATGCAGGGCTTTAATCCATGGGAAGATGAATTCAATCGCTTCACGGGTTTTGGGGTTCCTCCGGAGAAAAACGGAGATTATGCATTCCTGCTTCATATCATCCATTCACTCAAGAGCAATGGAAAGGGAGCTGTGATTTTGCCTCATGGCGTACTGTTCAGGGGAAATGCAGAATCGGAAATCCGTCAAAATCTGATCAAACGCGGTCTGATCAAAGGGATTATCGGTTTGCCGTCTAACTTGTTTTACGGGACGGGTATTCCTGCCTGTATCATAGTGATAGACAAAGAAAATGCAGCTTCCCGACAAGGGGTTTTCTTTGTGGATGCAAGCAAGGGATATATAAAGGACGGAAACAAGAACCGGCTTCGCGACCAGGATCTGCATAAGATTGTGGATGTCTTCACCAAGGAGATAGAGATACCCAAATACAGTAGGAAGGTGTCTATCACAGAAATTGCGGAGAAGGAGTACAACCTCAATATTCCACGCTACATAGACGGTACCGAGTCCGAAGACATTCAAAACATAGAAGCTCATTTACTTGGAGGAATTCCTGATGCAGATATTAATGCTTTGCAAAACTACTGGGATGTATATAAGGGATTAAAAACCCATCTTTTTGAGGCTATTGATCGGGAAGGGTTTAGCAGGCTAAAAGTGGCTAAGGAAGAAGTGAAGCAGGAGATTTTTGGGCATAGCTCATTCACAGCTTATGCTGAAAAAGTCAATCAGGTATTTGGGAAATGGAAAGGGGAAAACAAACCTGTTTGCCTGTGTATAGATTCGGAAGTAAAGCCCAAAGAATTTATTCATCAGCTCAGCGAGAAGCTATTATTGGCTTTTACCAACCTAAACCTGATCGATCAGTACGATGTGTATCAGCAGCTGATGGATTACTGGATGGAGACCATGCAGGATGACGTGTATTTGCTGGTGGCAGAAGGATGGAAGGCAGGAAAGCAGATTGAATATACGAAAAAAGTATTTGAGGGCCGGTTGATTCCAAAAGCCTTACTTGTAGCGCAGTATTTTCAGGAAGAGCAGGATAAACTCAATCATCTGGAAGCAGACAGGGAGTCTCTGGCCGCTCAGCAGGAAGAACTGGAGGAAGAGCACAGTGGGGAAGATGGTTATTTTGCTGATTTTGATAAAGTCAACAAAGCGGCAGTGACTGCAAGACTAAAGGAACTGAAACCTACAATTAAACTTTCCGAAAAGGAATTGATGGCTGCCGAGCCGTCCCCTGGATATGGGGAAATCGGAGTACTGGAACGCTACCTGGAGCTCAGTGAAGAACAGACTGCGCTGAACAAGAAAATCAAAGAAAAACAGGGGGAGCTGGATAAAAAGCTACTTGGACAATATGCGAAGCTGACCGAGGAAGAGATCCAAACACTGATTGTAGAGCATAAATGGATGGCTCATCTGGAATCAACCATTCATAACGAAATGCAGCGGATCTCTCAACGGTTGACTCAGCGGATCAAGGAATTGGGAGAGCGCTACGATACACCCTTGCCGGAACTATCCAAGCAAGTGACTAACTGGGAAGCTAAGGTCAGTGAGCACCTGGCGAAGATGGGGTATTCGGGCATTTGATCTAGTTTATTTTGTCGTAATTATCTACTGAATTTGCGACAAAATGGACTCCTAAATCCCTCTAAAAAAGCTCCTAATAATAAGAGCGTCAGTTATCTAAAATAATTTTGAGAACCAATCGCCAAGCTATAATGGAAACAGTAACTAAACCCGGCTACAAACACACTGAATTGGGATGGATTCCTGAGGATTGGGATTTAAGGTCATATTGTGATTTGTTTTCTTTTTTAAGCACGGCAACTTACTCAAGGGCAGATTTGCAGGATGATCAAGAAATTAGATATATACATTATGGAGATATTCATACTAAATACGATTTTCATTTAGATATTTTAAATTCCAATCTTCCTTCCATCTCAAATAATAAATTAAAAGCTTATAGCCTTTTGCAAGAAGGAGACTTAGTTATGGCTGATGCTTCAGAAGACTATGATGGAGTAGGAAAAAGCATTGAAATTAATAATGTTGGGAATAGAAAGGTGATTTCTGGTCTCCATACCTTTTTGTTGCGGGATTATCATAAGAGAACTGCTAGTGGATTTAAGGGATATTTGCATGCAAATCCATTTGTTAAAAAACAGTTTTATGAATTAGCAACTGGAATGAAAGTCTTTGGGGTTTCGAAAAACAATCTTAAAAAAGTATTTATCCCACTTCCCCCTCTCCACGAACAAACCGCCATCGCCACAGCTCTCAGCGATATGGACAGATATATCAGCAGTCTGGAAGCACTGATCGCAAAGAAGCGCCTGATCAAGCAGGGGGCCATGCAAGAGTTACTGACTCCTAAAGAGGATTGGGAAATGAGGAAGTTTGGGGAGGTATTTAATATAAGTGGCGGCTATTCAGCTTCTAGGGATCAGCTATCTAATGAAGGTTATTGTTATCTTCATTATGGAGATATTCACGGTTCAAATAAATCCTATGTGAATGTTGAAAATGAATATGGGAACATTCCTAAATTGAATATTGGTTTAGCAAAAATCTCATCTAAATCACTTTTGAAAAATGGGGATATAGTTTTTGTAGACGCTTCAGAAGATATGGATGGTGTGAGTAAGTTTATAGTTGTAGAAAACCATCCTGAAATACCCTTCATTTCAGGATTGCATACAATAGTGGCTAAATCTAAAACGGAATTTCTTGACTTAAACTACAAGAAATACTGCTTTCAGGCAAAGTATATAAAAGAGCAGTTCCAGTATTTTGCCGTTGGTACTAAAGTGAGCGGAGTCAGTAAATCAAGCGTAAAGCAAATCGATCTCTATTTTCCCAAAATGGAAGAGCAAATAGAAATTGGGAAAATATTAAGTTCAATGGACAATGAAATCCATAATATTAATAATAAGTTGTCAAAAGCTCTTCTTTTAAAACAAGGCATGATGCAGGAGTTATTGACTGGGAGGACGAGGCTGATTTAGCTATGGAAAGTTCAACTGCAGAGTTAATATCGTCGGTGATTCTAGGAATAGTTGCTTCTGGGATAGCAATTCATTTTTCCCTTAAAGGAAAAAAAATGGAGGAAGACCGGTTTATGAAAGAACTCTTTCAGGATTTCAATGCAAGATATGACAAGCTGAACAATTCTTTAATCAAGATAAGTATGCTTGATCCTAGAATCAGTGTTGATGACTTCAGGAAGAAAACCAAGCTATACAATGATTTAATCGATTATTTTAATCTCTGTGCTGAAGAGTACTATTGGTTCAGAGAAGAGCGAATTAGGAAGAAAGTCTGGAAAAGCTGGAAGGCAGGAATGGATTACTGGTATGAGAATTTACCAATTCTAAGAGTAGTTTGGGAGGAGGAAATAAAAGGAAATGGTAGACTGTCCTATTATTTGGACAGAGAAGAAAAAGATTTTTTTAGTAGAAAGTAGTCTTATGCCCTGCCCACACAAATTCCAAGAATACCTTAATCTGGAGAAACTCGATTTCCTCCCGGAAATAGTAATTGTGGGCACTTTTAATCCCGCTTGGCCTGAAGGGAATTATGCGGAATGGTTTTATGGGAGAATCAGGAATAACTATTTCTGGGATGTATTGCCCAGAATGATTGATCCTGAACTGAGTTTAAGACGGAAAGGAATTCATACCAAAGAGTGGAAACTTTTTTGCAAGCAAAACAAGTTTGCCCTGACAGATTTGATTTACTGCATAGAGGATGCAGATAGCCAGAATCCTGCTCATCGGGAAGCGTTAAAATCCTACAGCGATGCCTCCATTTGCAGGTACTTTTCGGCAATTACTTTTACGGATATCCTGGGAATTCTTCATCGTTTTCCCACTATCAAACAGGTCTATCTCACTACCCAGGCTACCATCGAAGTGTTCAATCAACAATGGATCGAAATAGAAAATTATGGTCAGGAAAACGGACTTACTGTAAAGCGGTTACTTACACCATCTGCCAGTGCCAGATTTCAAATGGGAACCTATAAGTCAGACAACCCTCTGGATAAAACCCCGCTCAGAAATTTCATTTATCAGCAGTGGAAGAATACTTGGGGTACATAAAAAATGTGTATTTTAAACAAAATTTGCATAAAAAACGTAAATTTATACTCTAAAATCGTGTAAATAAACTTTTTTCACGTAGCATTGTATTCAAATCGTAAAGCCATGATCGTTCATTTTTCAGTTCAGAATTTCCGGTCTATCAAGAATCGGGTAGATATCAGTTTTGAGAAGACAGGGTTAAAAGGACTGCCTTCAAACTATTTTGCGGCACCTGCCAAAACCCAGCTGTTAAAGACTGCGGTTCTTTACGGGCCAAATGCATCAGGGAAAAGTACCGTACTCCAGGCATTTCATGCCTTAGAGTTTTTGGTAGTTAATTCAACTGGATTCAAGCCAGATCAGCCTATTTCGCCTTATGAGCCTCATTTACTTGATCTGGCTACAAAGAATAAGGCAGTGAAATTTCACATTGTGTTCTTTGGCAGTGACCGGATAAAATATGAGTTCGTAGTTTCCTTCGGAAAAAAAATGGTCGAAACCGAGGAACTGTATTTTTATCCAAATGGAGTGCAATCCTTACTCTATCAGCGAAGAGCCGAGAAGGAAATTAAATTTGGAGATGCATACAAAGGCGCAAAAAAAGCAATTGAAAAACTTCTTTTACCAAATCAGCTCTTTCTTTCCAAAGCTGCAGAAAATAATGTGGAGTCGCTTTTAATTCCTTTTCAATTTTTCGGGAAAGGAATGATGATTTTTCCTTTCTTGAATGAAAATCACGAATCCGATTTGAAGCGACTTTATGCCAGTCGTCTCGCAGAGGAGAAATATTCGCATTTTACAAATAGGCTAAATGCTTTGATCTGTGCCTTGGATACTGGTATTTCATCTGTTTCTGCCAAGGAAGTAGAATGGAATAACTATAAGTTTCCTGACAATTTACCAGAGGACATCAAACGGAAAATACAAGAGGACTATAAATACGATATCAAGACTTCCCACCCCTTGTACGATGGAGGGAAGCTGGTAGGACAGGAGCTTTTTGATGTAGATGAGGAATCTACGGGGACTAAAAGCCTTTTGGTGATCGGTGGGATTATTTTGGATTCATTGGAGACCGGCAGAGTGTTGGTTGTGGATGAGTTTGAGAAAAACCTGCATCCTTCTATTACCAGTTACCTCATCAGTCTTTTCCATAATCCCCTGACTAATCCAAAGAATGCGCAATTGATCTTTGCGACACATGACATTACCCAACTTGCAAATGGGGCTTTTAGACGGGATCAGATTTGGTTTACGGAAAAGAATCAATTTGGAGCTACAGAATTATACGCATGTTCTGATATTAAGGGGATTCGGACTGAAAATCCCTTGGATAAATGGTATGCTTCAGGGAAATTGGGTGCGACTCCTATTATCAATGACGTGGATTTTTTGATTAAAATGCAGGAAGATGTCCTTGAGGAGACCGAATAAGCGGATTTTGATTTTATGTGAGGGAGTGACAGAGAAACTGTATGCTACCTCACTTCGGGCAGAGCTGGGTAGAAACCTACAGAGAAGTATAGCTGTGGAGGTAACCCAGGGAGATCAACAGAATCCTTTAGACCTGGTGAGGGAGGCTATCACAAAAAAGAAAAAAGCCAGAAAGGAAAAGAATCCATACGATGACATCTGGATATTTTTTGACCATGACAACTGGCCGCAGTTGAGAGATGCGTTCCGGTTGATAGAGACGGAGGGGTTCAAATTTTCTTTTACCGCGCTTTGCTTAGAGCATTGGTTTATCCTTCATTTTGAAGAGTGCGGAAGGGCGTTTCAGCGGGGTGAAGATGCGCTTAGTCATCTTAGAAGGGTATGGCCTCAATACCATAAAACCAAACTGAACCACTTTGCTGAATTGAAAACCAAGCTGCCGTTGGCCATGGAGCGTGCCTCTCGGATGAATGGCAGGCAAGAGGAAAATACCGTCACAGAGAGGAATCCTTATTGTACTATTCCGGATTTGATTTCCTTTTTTCAATCACTATAGGCCGGATACCTGGGCAAAATTGTCCATTATCTCACTTAATTGATTAATTTAAAGTCGAAGGTAATTCTGTGAGATTTTGGGAAAAAGTGATAGGAATTGCCATTTTGAAAAAATCACGGGCATAGTTAATTAAACCTAATAGAAATTGAATAATCACCTATTTTTTGAATTGAAATGAGAAAAGAGCGGATCACCCAAAACAGGGTCATGCAACTGTTTGCCATGACACTGGGCTATCGGGACTTAGGAAGCCTGGAAGATGAAGAGAATTCACCTATCCGCGAGCAGGATCTCAGATCCTGGTTTGAAAGGCGGGGACTCTATTCTGAGCAGGTGATCAACAAAGCACTTTTCGAATTCCGTAAAGCGATCAATGTAAGTCCTACAGATGATCTTTATCCCATTAACAAACAAGGATACAGTAAGTTACGCTATGGTGTGAAGGTAGCGGAGGAAGTGGGTAGTCCCGTGCAGACGGTTTGGCTGATTGATTGGGCAACTCCTGAAGCCAATGACTTTGCGATAGCTGAGGAAGTCAGCGTCAGGGGAACCAATGCCAAACGGCCGGATATAGTAATTTACGTCAATGGGATTGCCTTGGGAGTTTTAGAACTGAAAAGTGCATCCGTGGGAGTTTCGGAAGGGATTCGGCAAAACCTGGACAACCAGCACCATCGCTTTATCAGGCCTTTTTTTGGTACCATTCAGTTGATCATGGCAGGAAATGACTCCCAGGGATTGTACTACGGTACCACCAAGACTGCGGAGAAGTATTATCTAAAGTGGAAAGAGGAAAACTATACCTATGACCCTGATAAGAATCTGCTTGACCAGCACTTGCTTCAGTTTTGTGAAAAGGGAAGGTTTCTGGAGTTTATCCATGACTTTGTAGTATTTGATGCGGGTACCAAGAAGCTCTGTAGGCCCAATCAGTTTTTTGGGGTACGGGAAGCCCGCAAATACATAGACCGTAGGGAAGGAGGAATTATATGGCATACCCAAGGATCAGGTAAAAGCTTGACCATGGTATGGCTGGCCAAGTGGATCCGTGAACATCAGAATGATGCCCGCCTGCTGATCATCACTGATCGCACTGAATTGGATCAACAGATTGAAACCGTATTTAAAGGGGTGGATGAGCAGATCTACCGTACCAAAAGCGGTAAGGATCTGATTGAAAAATTGAATGAAGCAGAACCTTGGCTGATCTGTTCCCTGATCCATAAGTTTGGAAGAGGGGAAAAGGAGGAAGGAATGGAAGACTTGATCGCAAGCCTGACCACCTCGGATGACTTTATCCCCAAAGGCAATTTATTCATTTTCATAGATGAGTGTCACCGGACCCAGAGTGGTGATTTGCATGATGCGATGAAAGAGTTGCTTCCCGATGCGTTGTTCATCGGATTTACCGGAACTCCCTTATTGAAAAAGGATAAGAAAAAGAGCATAGAGATTTTTGGAAGCTACATCCATACCTACAAGTTTGATGAAGCTGTCGCAGACGGTGTTGTGCTGGATTTGTTGTACGAAGCCCGGGATGTGGATCAGAAAGTCACTGATCAGAAAGGCGTGGATGAATGGTTTGAGATGGTCACCAAGGGAATGAAAGATCTGCCTAAGGCGGAGCTGAAGGTGATGTGGGGAAGTATGCAGAAGATACTCAGTACCAAGGATAGATTGCAGAAGATAGCCATGGATATCGTGAAGGACTTCAAGATGAAACCCAGGCTGCGGGATGGACATGGAAATGCCATTTTGGTGACGGGGAGTATTTATGAAGCATGCAGGTATTACAAGATCTTTCAGGATTTTGATTTTAAGAAATGCGCCATCATTACTTCCTTCGAACCCACAGTATCCAGCATCAAAGGAGAGTCCACGGGTGACGGTAACACAGAGAAACTGGAGCAATTTGAAACATACGTCTCCATGCTTGGCAAGGAGGATAGGGAGAAATTCGAAAAGCGGGTAAAAAAGCAATTTATCGAGGAGCCTGCAAATATGCAGCTGTTGATCGTGGTGGATAAGCTACTGACAGGCTTCGATGCACCTGCATGCACCTATTTGTACATAGACAAGGAAATGCGTGACCATGGTTTGTTTCAGGCAATCTGCCGGGTCAACAGGACTGAGAAAGAAGATAAGGAATTTGGCTACATCGTCGATTACAAGGATTTGTTCAAAAGTCTGGATAGGGCAATAGCAGATTATACCTCAGATGCATTTGATGATTTTGAGGCGGAGGATGTGAAAGGTTTGCTGACAGATCGCTTGCAGAAGTCAAAGGAGCGACTGGATGATGCGCTGGAAACCCTGGATAAATTATGCATTGGCGTAGTACCTCCCAGAGAGATCGAACAGTGGATACGGTTTTTCTGCGGAAATACAGAAGATGATAATGCACTGAAAGAAACGGAAGAGAAGCGGCTTACTTTTTACAAAGCGGTGGTCTCCCTTATCAGGGCTTATAACAATGCTGCTCCGGAAATGCTGGATATAGGATATACTCAGATAGAAGCAGATCGTATCCAGGGCCATGTGATCGACTATACCAAACTTAGGGATTCTATTAAGCATGCCAGTGGAGACTACATAGATTTGAAGCGCTTTGAGCCTGATATGCGGCAGCTCTTGGATATGTACCTGAGTGCAGAGCCCAGTCGGGTGATCTCCGACTTTGGAGATGCTACCTTACTGCAGTTGATCGTAGAGAAAGGAATTCAGGAAGCCACCAATCAACTTCCAAAAGCAATCCGCAAAAGTGAAACTGCTGTTGCCGAAACATTGGAAGCGAATATGCGAAAGGTGATCATTCAGGAAATGCCCGTTAATCCTGCCTATTATGAGAAGATGAGCGTGCTACTTCACGAGTTGATCCAGCAGCGGAAAAGTGCTGCTATCCGCTATGAAGAGTTCCTGAAAAGAATGGCTAAACTTGCAGCGAATATCAATCCGGATTCGATTAAATCAAGCTATCCTGCAAAAATCAATACCCCTGCCAAGCAAGCATTGTATGACAATCTGGAGGCAAATGAAGAGTTGGCCATGGTGATGGATCACGACATTATCTATGGTAAGAAAGTGGACTGGATAGGGGATGTAATCAAAGAGCGTGAGGTAAAAAATATTATCAAGCGGTATGTGTCGGGAAAAGAAAAGGTAGAGCAGATCTTAGATATAGTCAAAAAGCAACGTGAGTACAAGTAAACTGATTATTGCAGATATCCCGGTGGAGTTGGTGAGAAAGGATATAGCAAATCTGCATCTCGCAGTGTATCCACCGGATGGAAGGGTACGCCTTGCTGCTCCCAGGGATGTAAATGAGCAGACACTGGAGCTTTTTGTGATAGCGAAGATTCACTGGATCCGAAAACAGCAGCGAAAGTTTGCAGCTCAAAACAGACAATCTCCCAGACAATACATCAACCGGGAAACGCATTATTTCTTAGGAAAGAAATACCTGCTTAGGGTTCATGAAGATAATCCCAAATACAGAGCGGCCACACTGGTGATTAAGACCAAGACCTATATGGAGCTATACGTTCGCAGAGGAGCATCTGTCTATACCAAAGGTGAAGTGGTGAAAGCATGGTATAGAACCGAACTGAAAAAGGTCTTAGCCGAGCTCGTACCCAAGTGGGAGAAGCTATTGGATGTAAAATCCAATGAAGTAACCGTAAAAAGCATGCGGACGAAGTGGGGATCCTGCAATCCTGATTCCGGCAATATTCTGATCAATCTGGAGATGGCAAAAAAGCCATTGGATTGCATAGAGTATGTAGTCGCCCATGAGCTCGTTCACTTGATTGAGCGCACCCATAACCAAAACTTCAGAGCTCACTTAGATAAGTATATCCCGAACTGGAAACAAATCCGAGAGGAACTGAATCGGCTTCCAGTGGGGGAGATTTGAGAGTTTTGAAAAAAAAACTGGCTGACTGATAACTACGATTAGCCAGTCCTTTCTTTTAGGTGGTGTGACACTCATTACTGCAATGGTAGCATCCATTGCTTTTGCTATAGATTTTTTTTGCTTCGGCGACTGCTGTTCTGCATATTGGATGCCATCCAAGATCCCGGTAATTACTTGGGAAATAGTTGCATCCTGTTTGATGAACTTCATGGTCGCCATTGGCTTGGGCGACATTGTTTACTACAAAATTTGGCATTTTATTTTGGTGTTAGTGAAGTATAAACTTAGGGTAAATTGCTTAAAGTGTGTGGTTTACGTGATGTGGTTTGATTCATTTTGACATTAATTGGCAGAGAAGTCACCTTTTTACGTCAATAGTATCGTCTTAGAGTAGAGATGAAAGAATTTTAGCTAGGTGGATTTACAAATCCCACCAAGTCAGAACGAGCATTTTGACTACACCTAGAGGAGTTAATCCAATCACCCCACAACAGATCATGAACCTCACCTTCTATTTTTGTCTGAAAAAGGATGCCGTGGAATTCAGATAATTTTGCTGATCGACCAAAAAATGCCGCATTTACTTCACATTTCCTCCTATTTCTCCAAAAAATACCCTGTACAGGGTATGTGCTGGTATCATTTTATTCCTTTTCTTGCGTATAGCCTTTTAGTTATTGAAAACGACCAACCAACTTCCTATACTTTAGCCCATCTGGAGCAGAGCCATGCTCCCTCTCTCTTCAGGAGAGGGGCGGGGTGAGGTAAAACACCCATCCGGGCTTAAATCCGGAAACCATCAAATACCTTTGGTACTGATATCCTGATGATAACAGAGACAATCGCCTCCTCTTTAAGGAGGAGGAAGGGAGGAGGATGGGAGGAGGTAGTAAAAGCCAATTGCAAATTGGCAAGAATATCAGGGTGGAATTACAAATCCCACCTAGTCGACACGAGCGATTTGACTACGCTGAGCGGGGGATAATCCGCCAGTGCCGATCCAGCTCTCGATAATGAAAAATTCGCATCTTATGCTTCACAGTATAAGTTGACTAAGATTTTCGAACAAGTGCCAAAGATGTTTTCATTGCGGCACGAATTTTAAATCAATTCAAATTATTACATCTATTTTAAAGGATGTTGTTAAAAATTTAAAGACGACATGATTGAAGTTTTTATTTTAATTAATAGTTAGGGATTGTCCAGACAAATAGCGAATTTAGCAATATTGCCCCATCATATATGAATACTTTTAAATATATGGTTTCATCACGTTGGTTGGGTTACTGTAATATTTTATAAAAACCCATAATCGTGGAAATATGCTTCAGAAATTTCAGGATGAGATTCTAAACCTTACAGAGACTGATCATTTAGATAAACTTAAAAAGGCCGCAGCCGAAATTGAGAAAAAGCTAGCAAGAGATAAGCGTAAGATTGTACCTTTTCTACTGGCAGGCATGGATCCGCAAGTTCCAATTGATAATCCAGAGATAACCGAAGCGAAGGAAATTATAGCAAAAAAATGGACTACATTTTCGGGTGTAGCAAAAGATTCTCCGGTTACCTACATCAGGGCTGCAATAATCCATGCAATTGACTCATTAGCAAGTGATCAAGAAATAGCCAATCTTTGTGTTTTGGCTTCGAAGAACATCATCTCGCATCTTAAGTTGACTTCTGGAGACGAAAAAGTAGTTGGGGGTTTTATTCAGAAATTGTCAGATCAGGTCAATGGTCTTGCCAATATGAATTTTGCTGCGAACTATGTAGGCCATCAGTTGCCTCCATCAGCTGTGGTCGCACCGTTAAAGCGCTTTAAAATTGAAGAAAAACCGCTAGGAAAGTCTCTTGAGGCTGCTTCTGGTCCAAAAGATTCGGCTGGGACTGCTATTCCAAACGCGAACCCGAAAACTCCAGATGAAGAAGGATGGTCGCAAGGATTTGCACCCAAAGCAGCAAAGGCTATTGGCGATGCCGTAAACAAATTAATTGAAGCTCAGGTGGGGGATTTTGAGCAGACTATCCAAGGCTTGAAACAGACTTCTAATCCTTTTATAAATATTGATGTAATTCAGCTAAAGACCGAATTATTATGGTGGAAATTTGCTGGATATTCAACGTCGTTCGAAAAAAGATATAGAGAGATGCCAAAAGGGATTTTAGAATTTGCTTTGGCATTAGATTATGGCAGCAATATTCCTTCGATTTTCCCAATAGCGGTGAGATATTTCCTCTTAGATACACATCGCGAATTATGCTCCAATCCTGAGGATCAAATAAGTGTTTTAGATTTTGCCAAGCTTTTGGTATCTTATAAGTCAGATATTTCTGATAAAATTGGAGATTGTGAAGAATCTCCGGGACGTACAACTTTTTATGATTTCATTAGGCGGGTAGTGAATGGATCATTAAGCCTTGATGATTTTGAATCAATAGTAGGAATGTCGAGTAATGATACAATGAGCTATGGCGATCTTTGTGTTTGGCTTTTTGAAGACATGCAATGTGAATTGATCATTAATAAATAATAGCCATGGCGAACTGTACCAACGAGGAATGCGCAGCTCCGGACGCCCCATGCCATGAAAATTACGGCGAACTAAAGAAATGTCCACATTGGAAAGCGGTTGGAGAGAAAATTAAAGCAATTGCTGACACCAAGGCGACTAAAACAGGGAAGAAGGGCGTTGTCGATTGGGGCGGAAGTTCTTTGACAACTGATGATCTCGGTCAGATCACGATACGAAATTCTCCTTTTTCAGTAGGTATTGTTGGAAAAGCTAACTCTGGAAAAACAACTTTCCTTGCAATGCTCTTTACATTACTTCAAAAAGGTAAAAAGTTTAAGGATTACAATTTTGCTGGCTCAAGGACTTTATTGGGGTGGGATTTATTGTATCATCACTTTAAAGTCCACCAAGGAAATATACAATTTCCAGATCCAACTCCAACAGAACTATTAAGACTTTACCATTTATCACTTAAGGATACTAGGAACCATCTCCACGATTTACTGATCTATGAGGCATCTGGAGAAACATTTTATCACTGGTCAAAAAATTTTGATGATGAAAATGCCAAAAATGCTAGGCTAATCTATAAACGAGCGAATGCATTTGCATTGTTTATAGATTGTGATGACCTCGTTCATCGAAAGGGCTTAGCGAAGGCCGAAATCATTGCTATCGCTGAAATGCTTAGGCACGACCTACGGAATAGACCATTGATCGTCGTATGGTCTAAAGCAGACAGGAAAAGTGAAATCCATACAAATATTGTTTCTTCATTGTCAGGTGAATTGGAGACAATGTTTCCAGGCATGGAAGAAATACAAATAAGTAATTTGTCTTCAAGTGACCCCGATGATTTGGTTCACAAAAATAATATTTATGTAGTCGATTGGCTGCTGGAAAAATTAAATTCTCCCGCAGGATTCCAAATTAAGGATCTAAATCCTACGCAAAATGATATTTTCTTAAATTTTAGGTACCATGACTAATAGATCGATTCTCTTGATAGGGAAGCCAGGTTCCTCAAAAACTGTTTACCTTGCCCAATTCTATCTTAGACTTCAGAAAAGAAAAAGCAAACTTGCACTTGCAGATGTTGTAAAAAATATAACGGTTTTATCTCCTGCATTGGAAGCTCTTGCTAACGGCCAGACTCCAGAACCGACCAATACGGAGGCTAATAAAAAATTTTTGTTACCTGTAAAAAAAAGAGAAGAGAGGTTCGATTTGCTATGCCCAGAATATGGAGGCGAACAGGTTAACACAATTATTCGTACGCGCTCGCTTGACAAAGAATGGTTAGATGCAGTTAAAAATTGCGATAACTGGCTAATGTTTATCCGCCTTAATGGAGTTAGTAAGGCTAAAGATCTTAGCGATCTTACTGTTAGCGAACAAACTAGCTCTCACAGTATAGATCACGAACATCCAGAATATGAAGTCTCGGATCAAGTTTCCTTTATCGAATTGCTTCAGATTCTTCTATTCCATCGCCAACATAATTATCACGATTCACAGAAGAAAATCAGATTAACAATAGCTTTAACATGCTGGGATGAACTCGAAACCAAAGATATACCGGTTGAACATCTTAAAAAGCACATGCCTTTATTCACAGAATTTGTCGAATCAAACTGGTCGTCCGCAATGTGGTCTGTTTTCGGACTGGCCGCTTTAGAATGTTCTCTTAAAGAGTTAAAAGACCAGGAGGGGTTTCAGATAAACGGACCAGAGAGTTACGGATTTATCATCAATCCCGACGGGACGGATTCTAAAGATATTACAGAATTAATTTCCGAAGCAGTTTAGTGTCGCCAAATAAGTCTTACCGTGAGAATTACAATTCATCAAGCAATATGTGGCGAGAAAAATAAGTCTTGGGATTTATTAAAAACAACTCTTGAAGATTCAAACCAGAGTAAAAACATTGCTTTAAAAACCGACATCCAAGATACAGCCGGTGGCCAAAAATGGTTACCGACAATTCGTGGCTTCGGTTACGGTGAGTATTTTTTAGTGATGAGATCTTTTTTAGATGTAGGGGATGTACGACCTGGCCGAGCCTTTTCCCATGTTTTGATTCTGGCGTTTAAGGACATGCTTAAAATTTCTAATCTATTAGGTTTATTCGACCTTATCCCAAACCAAATTTCCAAAGATGCTGATTTGCAACCGATAGTTTTGGATGAATCGTTTTTGCTTGCAGAGATTGACAGTGAATCCTATACCGAGCCGTTCAGAAATAGATTTAGCAAGCTAATCTATGGATATATCCAGCTTTTAGAATACAAAAACACCTTGTTATGGGTAGGTGATACAGATTACGAGTTAGCTGTTGCTGAACTTTGGAAACGCCTTACTGATGAGGAGCGTTCAAAATTTGAATTTGGTATCTATTTCAATCCAGTAGCGATACCAAAGAACAAACTGAATCTTATTACAATCGCATCAAAAAACACATCCAGGTTTTTAAACAGTGGCTTTTTACTCGTAGATGTAGGTGATAAAATCGAACTCACAGGGATAGCGGAACGACTTCTGATGGGTGAGAAAAACCTTAATGCTGGAGTTGAAGAATTTGCCAAAGCAATTGGAGTTAGGGATTTCGAGCGACAAGACTGGAATACAATGAGCATTGGGTTAAAGACATTTGAAAATTTTCAGAATGTGTTTGATTTTAAGAAACTGAAAACTTTCGCTCACATTGTTTCTAAATTTTCTCCATCCCCAAAAAATGGAGCCTCTTTTAAGAGGCAAATAGTTGATC
Source organism: Algoriphagus locisalis (assembly GCF_900116615.1). GTDB lineage: Bacteria > Bacteroidota > Bacteroidia > Cytophagales > Cyclobacteriaceae > Algoriphagus > Algoriphagus locisalis. Next base: position 128,976 of record NZ_FPBF01000004.1, on the reverse strand, counting down.
GGCTGGCCTTGGTGCTCAAGGATGCGCCAGCTGATGAAGTTGCTTTATTTAACCAAATTGACACTAAGCCATTTTCAAGCGCCAAAGCAAGCTGGAAGGAAAGTTTCAGCACCTGGCTGGAGGTGAATATTTTTATCACTGGCAAAGTGTCAAATGAAAATATAAGAATACTTTCAGCTTTGGAAAAACCAAACGCAAAAGGTTGGTGGCATGAAACACTCCAAAATAAGGTGGAAGGTTTTTTTTCATTAGATGATTTTGATGCTTCAATAGTTTATGACTGGATTGAAGCAGAGCCTAAAATTTTTACTTTGATTAAGCAATTTATAAAAAAGGAAAATGAATCAGCATTTGGAAATGTATTGCATAACAAACTAAAGCCTAGCACTATCCAGCTATTGAAAACCTATGCGAAAGAAAACAATTGGTATGTTTTATATGCAAAAATTCTATTGTTAGAATTTTCTGTGTCCGAAGCTTTAGTGGAACAGTTAAAGATCGATAAAAATACGTCTTCGCTTAAAGGAATTACAGAAATATTGAAAGATTGCTCAGGAAAAGAGATTGTTCGATTGGCATTATTAAACAAGGACACTAGGTTGCTAAGTTTAGCAGCAACTCATTGCAAAAGCGATCCAGCTATTCTTAATTCAATCGACCTGGCCCTGCCATTTTCTCAACAAGTATGGATGGAGGCTATTTGGCTAGGCAATGGGTTGGATACCGGATTTCTTAAATTTAAAGCGGTTACGCATAAATTATTTGATATGTTAATTACTGGAAATGCAGTACTACCAGATATCATTGAGAAGATCGGTAATTCGAAATACGCAAACATAAGTTCCTATAAAAATCGGGCGCAGTTATGGGATAAGCTTCCTTCGGCATCTCGTACACGTTTTTTAAAATCAACTTCCGCGGCATTGTTGGAAGAACTCAGCAAAGGTAAGACCGTGAGCTTACCTGAAGATCCTGTGCTTTCAAAGTATATTTTTGAAAACGCTATAAATGACTTCTTCTATTTCAATAGCAAGAACCTAAAATCGATCATACCTATCTTAAGAAAATATAGGAATATTCCCAATGATTATTTGGATACCTATTTGCGAAACTTTCGTGAACGAATAGATGGTGCCGAGGCGAAGTCACTAGGTAAGCTTGTTAATGAAAGAAATGCTTTCAATTCAGCATCCATAATATATCACCTATCAGAGAAAAATAATTCCTGGAGCATTGCACTAAAAGAGTGCTACTCACTTTTATCATTTGGAGATAAGGCAAAAATTTTCTTGTTAAATTTGATTCCGAACGTAAAAATTTCAACAAATCAATGGTGGGATAATGCACATGATATTATAAGCAACTATTATTCTAACCCCGTCTCTTTGGTAAGGATATGGACACGAGCAGGTGGCCATGAAAGCGACCTTGTATTAACTGTTTCGGCAAAAGAAACATGGGAAAAAGCACTTGCTCAACTTAAAAGGGGCGAGTTTAAATCCATTACAATGAATAGCCTGCTGAAAGAGATCAACAAGGAATATGGGGAAGTCGATGGGTTTAAATTGCTCTTCAATATTAGAAAGAGCCATATTTAAATAAATTAATTCAAGACAGTAGACTAACCATGATTTGGACTAAAAGGGAAACTCAGCTAAACGATGTGCTTGCAACTCTAGTTTACCGACAGGAAGGTATCGCAATGATTGCTCAACAATCTGGGATTTCTCCATCAAAGATCAATTTTTCTGGTAACGCTGATGAAATTTGGCACGACACAATCATCCAAGCCTTAAGGCGAGGTAAGCTGACTGATCTTATTGAAGCAGCTCTCAGGCAGTTTCCTGATGACCCATACCTACTGGCAGCAAAACTAAATGCGGATGTAGATTATACCACTCAGCCCGACCTAAACGATAAAAATGGCTGGAAGGAATTTGATGAAGCCAATTTAGAGGTTCTGACAACTGGAAAAAGCACGCTTCTACCTATAAGTTTTCTCGAGACGGGTATAAGAAGAAGTTCAGCCGTAGCTAAAGTAGAAATAACAACCAGAGATTTCGTGTCCTCTGGCACAGGGTTTTTGTTCCAAGTTCAGGAAATAGATGGAACTTTTTTTATGACAAACCATCATGTTATTTCGGATAAAAACGAGATAAAAAACACTAAGGTTATTTTCAATTTTGAACTGGATGAAAACGGAAATACAAAGGCATCAGAGTCGTTCAGCGTTGATGTAGAAGGCGTTTGGTTCACATCTCCAACCAATGAACTGGATGTGACAGTTTTCCAATTGGATAAATCTGCCAGGATAGAAAAATACGGATATTTAGATTTGATCCCTGTTGATATTCCAGAATTTGAATTTGTTAATATTATCCAACATCCTGGAGGTATGTGGAAACAGATTTCTCTTTACCATAATGTCGTAACAACTTCTACCGATCGGGTTGTTCAATACCTTACCGATACGCTTAAGGGATCTTCTGGTGCACCTGTATTCAATTCTTCTTGGGAGGTTGTAGCCATTCATCACAGTGGAGGCAACAAGAAAGGAAATGAAAATCTACTTCCAGTAGGGTTTAAATCTAGGAATGAAGGAATTAGAATCAATAAGATAATAGAATTTTTCAAGGCTCAATTTCCTTACTATGGATAACATTAACCTTTTTGAGGGGTATAATTCAGCGTTTTTATCTACCGAGGCAGCCCAAAATATAGTTCATCTACCAATCGTTGGAAATGATGATCAAGAAGATATTTTGAAAAACACTAATACGCAAACAGGAATTTTTCATTATTTGAACTATTCTGTTCAGATTTCAACTTCAAGAAAGTTAGCTTTTTTTTCAGCCTGCAATATTGATGGAAGTTTATTTAAAAAAGTGCCGAGGAGAGATTCTTGGAAGAAAGATTCACGTGTTGGAGAATTTCAACTAGGTAGGGAACTATACTCGGCTCCAAAGGGATATTTTGATCGAGGACACCTTACAAAGAGAGAAGATGTTCAGTGGGGAGAAAGTTCGGCAATAGCATATAATGCTGCAAATTCCACGTTTTATTTTCCGAATGCTGTCCCTCAGCACAAAGATTTGAATAGAGATGTTTGGAGAAGTTTGGAAGATTATATTTTGCATAAGGAAACTGCGAAAAAGGGTTTGAAAATCAACGTTTTCACAGGGCCGGTTTTGATGAAAAGCGATCCCTTTTTTGTTACCCAGGTAAAAAACGTGGATATCCAGATCCCGCTTTATTTTTGGAAGGTTGTTGTTTTCCTGAAAGATGATGGGAAGCTCTATCGCGCTGGTTTTTTAATGTGCCAAAAGAAATTGCTTGTAGAAGATGGCACTGTTGAAGAGCTTGAGCATTTTACTGAGGAAGATAGGTTATTTCAGGCGTTTTCAAAGGCGGCAACCTATCAGGTGAATATTTCGCTAATAGAAGAAATCACTGGCATCTCGATCCCGCACGCCGCTGACAGTTATGTTGATAACAGACCAAGAGAATTGGTTCTGCAAGTAGTTGATATCGATCCCGATCTGGAAAGTTTTTCAATTGATCAAGAGATGGGTTACCAAATTGAAAATATTGTACTCTGATAAATTTCAAAAGCAAAAAACTATGCAACTAACAGGTGCATTTAAAGGTGCAAAAATAATTGAAGCCATAGAGAATTATAGGGTTTTGGCTGACAAGAGAGAATTAGTTACAGAAGAAGAACCAGTTGAAACCGAAGAATTTTGTCGAACAGATAGTGAATTCTGGTCTATGGTTTTTTCCCTTGGAGATGAGATTTTTACTAGAACATTTTCATTTGGTTTGGTCGGAGTTTCAAATTGGGTAGCCCGTATCCCCGGTCTATATTGGACACCAGCCGCACACATATTGAGGGAAAATGCCGATAGCAACTTTATTCTCGATAGCAAATTTTTTAATGAACTAAATCCAAACGATAAATCCAAAAAAGTATTGGGAGGGGTTGGATGTATAAAGATACCCCCAGATGAAGTAGGAAATAGAATTATTACAATTAGTACACAGGGCAACACTTCAAGCGGCATACCGGTATTAATTAATGCCGAAATATTTGAAAAGCTAAAATTAGAGCAGGGAGACGAATTGAGTGTTTCTAATGCTAAATGGAGAGGGATGAGTGCTGATTGGGCCAAGCGTTTTGCTACTGTCAAAGAGGTTCCTAGAGGATATTTGGTTGTAGACTCTGACAGCAAAATTGTTAAGTTGGGTAAATCACGGTTTCAAATTTATTATCACCCCTATTCAATTTTGCAATACGAATCTAATGATTCCCTACTTTATGATTTTGTCTTTATGACCGTAATTAATGATCAGGATGAAAGAAATCAGATCGAAGATTTTTTTGAGTACTATAGGACTAAAAACAATCGGTTTGGAACTTATTTAATAAACCCAGATCTGGTAAATCCATGTTTAGATGCTAAATACAGTCATCCGATAGATATGGTTTCACCAAGTGAGCAGGCTAATGTCAACCTAATTTACGAACGGATAAGGGGTATCCAGTTCAATAATGTCACAATCGATGAGCTTTTGGAGATTTTGCCAAAGTATTACAATAGTGCAATTGCTCTGAAAAAATTGGCGGATAATATTGGGATAAGTCCATCGCTGTTAATGGAAGATAGTGGGACAGTCATGGGAAATCAGCTAATCAGTTTATGTATTAAGCGAAACAAGATCGAAGAGCTTATTGATCGGCTTGTTGTAGACTATCCAAGAATTTTTAACCTGAATCTTAAGTGACATGCATGAAATTTAGAAAAATATTCTAAATAGCCGTTATTTCGTAATTAATAAAAAACAGTTACAATAAATCACTAATTTTTTCCAGTGGTTATAAATAATTGAAAGACATTTTGTTAAACATGGGGGTGTAATTTTGTTTGTCATATGCTCATTAGGAAATTCAGTTGTTAAAATTCTTGCATCGGGATAGTGTCGCTGAGAACGGTTAATTATTAAACCACCTCTTTCCCTTCTCAGTAATCATGTACCTCTTGGATATTCCGGACAATACTGACCCCTGTTCCGGTCATATTGACCCCTCTAAAAATGGGTTTGGTACTATAATCTGTTAGGCTGACAATTTTACATTTTTTTTCTGAGACTTTCCCCCTTTAGCTCGATCCTGTAAGATGAGTGGACCAACCTGTCCAGAATAGCATCGGCAATGGTCTCTTCCCCGATGATATCGTACCAACTCGAAACGGGCAGCTGACTGACGATTATCGTTGATTTCTTTCCGTGCCTGTCCTCTATCATTTCCATAAAATCTATTCTCTGCTGTTGTTCCAGGTGTGTCAGTCCAAAGTCGTCGATGATCAGTAAGTCTGTCTTTGCAAGTTTGTCAAAGAACTTCATCACTGTCCCTTCCAGTCTGGCCATTTTGGTTTTGAGCATCAGTTTCTGTGTATTGAAGTAGGCGGCTTTAAATCCCAGGATACATGCCTGGTGGCCCAGCGCAGAAGCCATATAGCTTTTCCCGCACCCTGTTGCCCCGGTAATCAGAACAGCTTCTCCCTTGCTGATGTACTCTCCGGTTGCAAGGGTGGTGAGAAGCACATCATCAAGACCTCTTACTTTGTCCAGCTTGAGCTCCTCTATGGAAGCTTTATACCTGAACGCAGCATTGGTTTCAAGTCTTTTGAATCTTCTGTTGTCCCTTTCAAGCTCTTCGGCCTGCAGCAATAGTTCAAGACCCTCAGTGAGTGAGAGGCTTTGGTTTTTTCTGGTTTCCATGATGGCCGTCCATGTTTTGGACATGCCGTGCAGCTTTAGTCTGGCAAGCTGCGTTTGAATCTGGTTTGTCATAGTTGTTAAAATTTAATTGTCTGTTGGTTACTGTAATATGCTTTTCCCCTTAAGTTCTGGTGTTTAGGCAGGGCTGTATTGTTATTGTGGACAGATTCGTCTTCCATATGGTTTTCGATGATGTTTTTGATGAATCTGTAGGAGAATATCCCGTTTTCCATGGCCGTTTTACAAGCTTTCTCCAAAGCCCCGGTATCGGATTTTTTTGCCAGGGCAAGCAGTCCGTCACAGGACCGGTAGAGTTGCTCGGGATATCTGTTCTGCTCAAAAAGCAGGCATACATACTCATACAGGATCTTTGAGATCTTCGCTGACAGGTTTCTGTAATACTCCGGGCTCCTGTCCCGGTAGTGTTGGTGATGGGAACAGAGGTGTTCTTTGACCGTGGAGTAAGCACCAATCTTGAAGCTTCTGGAATGGATTGCCACTTTTTTACCCTCATGGTATATGAAAACCATGGATCTGGTATAGGCCACTTTTACTTTGCTGCCCATCAGGGTGTGGGGGACGCTGTAGTAGTGTTTGTCCGCAGACAGATAGACGTGGTTGTTTTTGGCGACTGTAAGCACTGAATAGCTCCTGAGCTCAAAACGCTCAGTAGGAAGATCTCCCAATAGGGCCTTTTCATCTGCAAGAAACTTCTCTTCCCGGCAGTATGGCTTCTTCTGCATCCGTGTCTGGTTGTGGGACTTTACCCTCACCCTGATGGCTCCGTTGAGAGAGGCAAGATCAAAGAACTGCATGTTCCTGAGCTTGGCATATACCCGTGAATACAGGATCTTAACCTGGTTTTCCACCAACGCTTTATCCTGTGGCTTTCTTACCCGTGCTGGGAGTACGGCTGTTCCGTAGTGGTTGGCAAAATCCTCAAGGGCTTGGTTGATATCAGGCTCGTACCGGTCGGCTTTAACCACAGCTGACTTCAGGTTGTCGGGAACCAGAAGCTGTGGAACACCGCCCAGGTCTTCCATGCATCTACTGAGCGCATAAAGGAAGTCAGCTGTGCTTTGGGATGGCACAGCCAAGGCAAACGCATAATCCGAGAAGGGTAGGCAGGCAACAAAAAGCTGGCAGGCGATGACTTCTCCTGTCTCCCTGTCCACATAGGAAATGGTCTTTCCCGCAAAATCTATGTAGAGCTTTTCTGCGGGTTTGTGGGCGAGAACCATCGACGGCTTCCCTTTTGCAGCCTGCTGCTGGTCAAGATGGAAACAGAATTGGGAGTAGCTGTATCCGTGCGGGATGGCCTGTCTGTATTCTTCCCAGAGCACTGCTCTGGTCACTCCAGTCTTATCCAGCTCTTTTAGATAGTACCCAAGGTTGGCTTTAAAGTACTCATACCTGGAATCTTTATAAGAAGGGTTGCCGGGATGAAAAAGCGTATATAACTCAGGCTCGTCAAGGCCAAGGAGTGTCTCAACGGTAAGCTTCTCCTGTCCGTTGGCTGTCAGCAGTTTGTCGAGCTTAAAGAGATATGTCTTGACGGTATTCTTACTGATATCCAGCATACGGGCGATTGTCTTGACTCCCGTTCCCTGCCTGTTAAGTATGATCATCTGTTTTATCTGACTCATAGGTTTAGGTTTTCCAGCCATTGGATTATAGTTAGCGGTTATCGAAAATGTCCGCTAAAAAACCAAAACCATCGATCAGAGGGGTCAACATCCTCCGGAATCTCAACCTTAGGGGGTCAACATGCTCCGGAATATCACCGTAAATCTATCTTAAAGGGGTCAACATGTGCCGGAATGTCAGTCGAATCCAGCCTGTAAAGGCACTTTCACTACTCAAAAACATTCCGGATTGGAGGGGTCAGCATGCTCCGGAATATCCACCTCTACAGTAGTAGTTGACTGTTAGTCCACTTTCCCCCTTTTCTTCTGATATTGCTCTTGTGCTTCTTCAATTGTAATTTTTTCAAATTCTTCTGCAAATTCAGGAAAGGTCATTTTTATTGCCTTCAGGAATTTTATAATCGTTGTCAACTTTGCTAATCTTTTGCATTGAATAATTTCTGAGATCGTGGCTTTTCTTAAATGAGAATTAAAGGCAAGTTCTTGGTCTTGAAAATTTAATCCAGGAGGGACTGCTTTTTTTTGACTTTCAAGCTCCGTTTTAACGGTGGCATCTTTCTCGATTATCTTAGTAAGAAAGAGTGATAATTTTCCCTTGATAATTTTTTCGTCGTGATTTTTCATGACGGCAAGGAATAAAATCAGATTTTTTTCCAGTTACGATATATCGTAATTGGAATATTTTACTTATATTTCTGATGCGTTAGAACATGATAAGGAGTTCCTTAGAATAAATTATCCCTAACGTTCTATTATAGCGTTTCACGAGCCTCGTAACAAAATCTGACAATTTTCTGAACGGGGGTAAGTGAGACGAGCCTCAGCCTTATATTTGTACATAGGGTGGGCTCTCTCCTTATTTCTATTGTTCAGGCCTTTGCGAAAGCAAGGGTGGCTTTGTCAGAGCCTTGTTACATTAGGATTTGGAGTTTAGCTCACCCTTACTTTTAGTAAGTGTTGCTCTCCTTTTCTATAAGACTCGTTTTACCATTTTTCATTTCTTATGAAAACGAGCATAATTGATTTACTTCCTTTTCTGTTGCAGAGAGTAGCCTGTAGGATCCACAGGCTGGGAGAGTATGCTCAGTTGGTATGCGGGTCAGTTAGTTCTCCCCAGCTCAGTATTGGAGAGAATACCTATTATTTACTTCCAGTGGTTCACGGCATCGCCGCGGTAGATCGCCTATATCCCCTGAAGCCCAAGAATCCTATATAAAGGGTTCGTTTTTTAACCTGGATTCTGCATTAGGTTTCGTAGCGAGGGGTCAAGTTGCAAAAGAATCAGGCTGTTTGGAGAATGAGGCATAGCACCGCTATGGTGAATTCGAAAACAGCAGCGAAGCGACTGATTATAAAGCAACTTTAGCCCGCAGTAGATAAGCTAATGCATATTTCAGGTTCTGACCGATTAAGGGGAGGTGCACATCCCTGAGCAGATCGGTTACCACACACGCACGTCAGCAAGCTCACAGTAGCCGGTAGAGCTGACACATTTCTTAGTATTCATTATTGCTGGTTCGACGGGCTCACCACAAGTGGTTGCTCGGTTGGGGCGAGGTGGGATTACTATGTCTGGTTTAGAGCCAAGAAACTAGAAGCAAGAGTCAAGAAGCTAGAGCCAAGAGTCAAGAAGCTAGAGTCGAGAGTCAAGAAGCTAGAGACAAGAAGTTAGAGATTTCTCCTCCTCGTTCCTCGTCGTCGAAATGAACCGAAAGTGCGACTGAGATTGCTTCTCCCGATTCTCGGGATCGTAATGACGGTAACATTGACGACTGTCAACTACGACTGAGACTGCCGCGGCTCGTACCTCGCCTCGCAGTGACGGTACTCACACCGGACATCGGACATCGGACAACCGACAACCGACAACCGACAACCAGCAATACAAACATTAAAAGCATGAAAAAACATCTATTCACATGCTTCCTGGCATCGCTATGCCTATACGGAAGTACATCCACAGCACAAGTTGCTGATTCACCCGGGGCGGATTTTCTTCATAGGTCTAGTCCCATCGTCCCGCATGAATTGCGGGACACCCATCGGGGCGGGGAGACCCGCTCCGATACTATGCCGGAGGGAATAGATTTGGTTTCTCAGGCTGGTCAAGGGCAGGAGGGCGAAAGCTCTTCTGCCTCGGTGGGGGCTCTTATCTATGGTGAACTCATCAATCCGGATTCTTTGAGTCCCTTGCAGATCACATTTACACCGTATTACCTGGGAGGAAAGTCAACTTTCAGGCAGCAGGTTTATGCTCCCGAAGTAGAGCCGGGAGCTTTCTTTGACGGCGTACTAGACGCACGAAAGGAAAAGTTTAGGGTGGCTATCCCAGATTTGGACCGTGCGGGGTATTTGGATCTAAGTCTGGGAAACAGGAAAATACTATCCCAATACCTGCTGAGTCCAGGGGACAGCCTGAAAATTGAGCTGGACTTATTGGACCTTTCTGTGGTGTTCGGAGGACCGGCAGCCTCTTTCTATCAGGCACAGGCTGCTCTTCAATCACAGCAGGCATCAGAAGAATTTGATCAGCCCCGCAGACTGTATCTGGCAGACAACAATCCCATGCTGGAAGAAGAAGGAAGAAGGGAGGAATGGATGGCTTTCCAAAAGCAATTCGGAAGCCAGCTGGAAATTAGGAACTTCGGAAGAGCTGGACTGGAACAATTGCATCAGCAATGGGAAGGGAGTGAAAACAACTTACAAGGACAATTGGATGTCCTTCAGTTTTATGCTTCCAGACTCTCAGATGGGCAGCGTGAATTGCTGGAGTTGGAGATCTACAGTAGGTATTATTATCGCCTCCTCAGTGTATTCCATAAGTCTTATTATGGAAAACTCACTACGATACTGGGGGAAGAAGGTAGGAGGGAAGAACTGAAAAGATGGAGCGGATACCTTGCAGCGTTGCAGTCCGGGGATTATTCGGATGAATCCCGCCTAATCTCAGCTGCCTTTCTGGAGCTACAGCTTGAACGGGTGTTGGTAGAAGCATTGATCAATGGAGAGCAATTTCATAAGGTGCTGAACCGACAGTATACAGGTGAACTGCGGGACCGTATTGGAGCGGGATTTCTTACGCAGAATCTGAGAAGATACGGAGATCCTGCAAAAGTGCTGGAGCCCTACCTGTCTGAAGTAGCATCTCAACCCTGGAGAGACCGGCTGGTTCAGCTGAAGGAATCCATGGTTCCCGGTGCTCCGTTGATTCCGATGGAATTGGAAACCTTAGCTGGGGACACGGTAATGCTAGCCGATGTGGTGGATCAGCCGACCCTGCTTTACTTCTATTTCTCTACCTGTACGCACAGCGCCAATTATTTCAAACGCTACCTGTGGCCGCTTTATCAGGAGTTGGCGGATAAGGAAGATTTTCAGCTGATCGGCATATCTGCGGATTCCGACCGGGAACTTTGGCAGGCTGCGCTGGCGGATTATTCCAGTCCGGAGCTGACCAATCTCAGGATGACCGAAGATGCCCTTGACTCTTGGATAGCTACCTATGAGATAGTCGGCTTTCCCCGTGCCTTTTTGCTTGATAGCGATGGAACCATCAGGGCTTTTAAGATCGGTGGTTCTGATTACCCACAGCTGAAAGAGAATTTTTTAGAGCTGCTGGGCACTGTTTCTTTTCCTTCACCTAAAACTGCATCCAGATGAACTTGAAAATCAACTTATCTTATTTAAAAACGGTAGTGCTAACATGCATAGGGTTGTTTGTGCTGATTGCCTGCATTCAGGCGCAACAACCGACAACCAGATACGAAGTCAGGGGAAAGGTGCTGCAGCGCACCGATAGCCTTGCCCTTCCCGGAGCCAATGTAGTCGTATCGGGTACCTCACAAGGAACTGCCACTGATGGGCAAGGGGGATTTATGCTGAGTCTTCCTGCTGGAAATACTACCCTGACAGTGAGTTTCATAGGTTTCGTGACCAAGGAAATCCAGGTGGAAGTACCCCTGTCGGAGGAACTGCTGATCGTGCTGGAGGACGAATATGAGCTGGAAGGAGTGGAGGTTTTATCTACCGGTTTTGAAGAGCTTCCTGCAGAGCGTTCCACAGGTTCCTTTGCCTTTTTGGACAGAGAGCTGGTAACCAGAAGAGTGAGCACCAATCTGGTGGACAGACTGGAAGATGTGACACCCGGTCTGATTTTCAACCGGGACAGAACAGACTTAGGCTATGGAGAAAGTATCTCCATACGGGGAGTCAGCACGATCCGGGGAGAAAATCAGCCTCTGATCGTGATAGACAATCTGGCCTATGACGGGAACCTCTCTTCAATCAATCCCAATGATGTGGAAAGTATAACAGTATTGAAAGATGCAGCCGCTGCGTCGATCTGGGGAGCCAGGGCAGGAAATGGCGTGATTGTGATCACTACCAAAAAAGGTTCCTTTGAATCTCCGCTCCGGGTGGACTTTACAGCAAATACCACGGTGATAGAGAAGCCTGATCCTTTCTATCAGCCCCAGATGTCCATTTCTGATTTTGTGGACAAGGAGCAGGTTCTTTTTGACCGTGGCTATTATGACGGTCAGGTAAATTCCTTTCGGAAGACCCGGCTTTCCCCGGTGGTGGAGACGTTGCTTTCACACCGGGAAGGGATGATCTCGGACAGTGAACTTTCCGAATCGTTGGATGCCTACCGTTCCCGGGATGTGAGGAATGAACTGGAGCGCTTTATTTACCAGCCTGCGGTTCAGCAGCAGTATGCCGTGAATGTTTCCGGAGGGTCAAAAAAACACAATTACCTGATCAGTACAGGCTGGGATGATAACAGGGGATCCAGCCGGACAGTGTCGGATTCAAGATTTACCCTGCTCACCCGTCAGAACTGGAAGCTGGCAAAGGACAGGTTACAGGTCAGCGTGGGGGCAAATGCCATTATAGGAAACCGCTCAAGCGCAGTACCTTCCATTGCCAACCTCTATCCCTACGATGTATTGGCCGATGATGCGGGAAATCCACTGCCTGTTTACAGAGACTATAATAACAGGTTCAAACAAGGCCTCGAAGGGGCTGGACTGCTGGACTGGGAGTATTATCCGCTGGAGGAGCTGGGAATGAGTCCTACCCTGATCCGTACCAATGAACTTCGGCTGAATGCACAGGTAGATTATGAAATTCTTCCGGGGCTGAAAGCTATGGCCTATTACCAATACTGGCACAATGTCAGATTTGGAGAAACACTGAATCCTGTGGAATCCTACCTGGCCAGGGATCTGATCAATGATTTTACGCAGGTGGATGAAGAGGGAGGGCTTACGTATCAGGTACCTATGGGAGGTATATTAGACCAGGATAGAACCCGTTCCCAAAGCCATAATTTCAGAACCCAGCTGACCTATACAAAGCAGTTTGGCCAAGAGCATGAACTGAATGTATTGGCAGGATTTGAAGCCAAGGATTTCAATTCCTCGGGAAGTGCAAATCGGGCTTATGGGTATAACCCTGGTAACGGAACCTCTGCTCCTGTAAACTATAACGAATTTTATACCCGGTATTCCATCGGCTTCCCGGCTTCTATTCCGTTTTCGGAGTCTTTTTCCGGAAATACCAACCGCTACCTTTCCGGATTTGTGAATATGGGATACTCTTTCCGGGACAGGTACCTGATCACGGGCAGTGCCCGAAAAGATGCCTCGAATATTTTTGGGGTGAATACCAATCAGCGGGGCGTTCCACTCTGGTCCGCAGGAGCAGGATGGATACTTTCGGAAGAGAATTTCTGGAATGTTGATGCGGTGGACTACCTGAAGCTAAAAGCCTCGTTCGGTTACAACGGGAATACCAATCCGAATGCCACTGCTTTTACCACCGCTAATTACTTTGGTGCAGGTTCGAATACCCTTATAGGCCATCCCTACCTGAACATCATCAGTCCGCCAAATCCTGAACTTCGCTGGGAGCGGATAAAGATTATCAATGTGGGTACTGAGTTTGATCTCTTTAACGGCAGACTTAACGGGTCATTTGAGTATTACACCAAGGCAGGTCTTGACCTGTTGGGCGAACAGGCCATGTTTCCCTCCTCGGGGGTGTTGTCAGCAACTCGAAATTACGCTTCCACAGAAACAAGGGGATTGGATCTGGTACTGAATTCAAGGAATACCCAGGGTAAACTTGTCTGGCTGACCAATTTCTTCTTAAGCACGGTAAACGAGAAAGTGGTGGATTTTGAGTCCCAGCCTACTCCGGTGCAGATCGTGACTTCGCGTTCTGTTGTACCTGTGCCTGTACTGGGCAAGCCACTCTATCATGTATTCAGCTATGCCTGGGCAGGTCTGGATCCGGCTACAGGGGATCCCATGGGATTTGTGGACGGTGAGCCGAGTACGGAGTATGCCAGTATCATCAATGAGGCGGAAATAGATGATCTGGTTTACCACGGAAGTTCCAGGCCTACTGTATTTGGGGCATTAAGAAATACGCTAAACTATAAGGGATGGTCGCTCTCACTAAACATCAGTTACCGCCTGGGGTATAGCATTGTCAGGCCTACTGTCAACTATGATGACCTGAACAGGGGGGATATCAGCCATTCGGATTATGGGTTGAGATGGCAAAACCCCGGTGATGAATTGACAACAGCTATTCCTTCAGATCCTGAGAGTGTAAACAATCTTCGGACCCGGTTCCACTTAAGCAGCGCCTCAGTTATAGAAAAGGGGGATCATGTCCGTCTTCAGGATGTCAGGCTGGCCTATAGTTTTCCAACCCTTTTTTCCGCAGCGGGTAAATCCCTGGAAGTCTATGGCTATGCCAATAATCTGGGCATACTCTGGAAAGCCAGTGACCGGATAGAAGACCCGGATTATATTTTCAACCCAGCCTTGACTTCATTCTCCATAGGATTGAGAATGGGCCTTTAACATTAGTACTAACCACAGTCCATCCGGTAAAAGAAACCTCTTCTGCAGAATTTTATAACTTTCTTCATAAGGGTCAGGTGACTGACGTGGAGGAGGGGACGGCAGCTGGTTACTGCCACCGGATGGATTGTCCAACGATAAAAACAATGATTAAGAAAAAAAATATAAACAGCATTCTCGGATTCATTTGCCTGGTTTGCCTTTGGGGCTGCGATGGCTTTCTGGATGAAAAGCCATCCATTAGTTTGGCAATTCCCCAAACCCTGGATGATTTCCAGGCGCTATTGGATGCGGAGCCCAGTGGGATGTACAGATCGCAGGCTTTGGGATTATTGAGTGCCGATGACCTGGTATTGGGGGATGCGCTTCTTCAGCAGGTATCCTTCGCCCAACGGGCTGCCTATTTCTGGGAAGATGAGGTATTCTTGGACGGTACCTCACATGTAAGTTGGTCTGCTCCCTACACCAAGATCTTTTATGCCAATGTGGTACTGGATGGACTGGCAGGCTACACACCTGCCTCGGCAGAGGAAGAAAGCCGAATGGAAGTGTTGGAAGCATCGGCAAAATTCTTTCGGGCAATGGGGCATTTCGAGGTGCTTGGAATGTATTCCCAGCCATATGAAGAGGGAAACCCGGATCAGCTAGGTATCCCTATTAGGTTGACCTCGGATATCAATGTGAAAACAGGAAGGGCGACCCAAAGAGAAGTCTATGAACAAATCATCGAAGATTTAAAATCCGGACTGGAGATCCTTCCGGTGAAGGAAGACAGGCCGGTCAGGCCTTCGGTCTGGGCAAGTGAGGCGCTGTTAAGCAAGGTATATCTGACGATGAAGGATTACGAGAATACGTATCTGCATGCCAAAAATGCGTTGATGATTGATGATACACTAATGGATTATAACTCCTTGGATCCTTCTTTAAACTACTCTTTTGAATTGTTTAACCCTGAAGTTATCTTTTACCGGCAGATATCCAGCAGTAGGGTGGAAAGCAATGCGAACACCTTTGTAAATCCTGATCTGCTTACGCTTTATGACAGTGCTGATCTCCGATTGGAGTACTTTTTCAAACCAGCTAGGACGGAGGGAATGTTTACTGTTCGCGGAAGGTACACGGGGGACTTTTATTATTTCTCAGGACTGGCCGTGGATGAGGTGATGTTGGATATGGCAGAAGCTGCGGCGAGATTGGGAAACACAGGGGAGGCAGTAGAGCTGCTGAACAGGTTGAATGAAAACAGGTATAAAACGGGCAGTTTCATTCCATTGGAAGAAATGGAGGAAAGTGAATTGATGGAAAAAGTTGTTGAGGAGCGGAGAAAGGAACTGTTTTGCAGAGGCGTGAGGTGGTCGGATCTTAGACGCTACAACTCTTATCCTGAATTGGCGGTGACACTGAGCCGTAAGTTTAATCCAGAAAAGGAAGAGACCGTAATGTTGCCACCGGATTCTCCGAAGTATGCTCTGCCTATCCCACCTTTGGAAATCCAATACAATCCTATGGTTCAGAATCCAAGGTAACAGATCTGTATAAAAATGAAAAAGGGGCATCCCTTTAGGAATGCCCCTTATAGTTGGAAGTCTAACTATTCCACTTCCTCCAGTTCACCATTGATAACGAATTCTCCGTTTTTCTTAGCCGGAGCCATGTCATCCGGTAAGGAGCGGGTACATACATCAGTGACCTGAAGGTTACATCTGTATGTATCATCACCTGGAGTCTCATTACTCAGATCATACCAAATTGCAGGATTTGTTGGGTCCTGGGCATATTCGGGATCCAAGTCTTTGGGACTGGTAAACGCAACTGCCGCGAAGGCAGCTACAACAAACGCTAATAGGGGCAACTTGCCCTCGAGCTTCTTCATATAATGTCCTGTTTTTTAACAGATCAAAAACAGGGAAAACGTTTAGGGTTTCCGGATTGAGCTACATGCTGTTTACCGGAAGTGGTTAAAATGCCTACTCTGTTCAAGGGTTTTCGGCATCTCCCTTGGGACGTTCATCGGCATTGGCTTGTCTCTTTGCCCAAGCCATTAAGAGAAATGAGTGTCCCGGTTGTTTTATGCTATTTTTTTGGGTGGGGATCTTACCAAAGTCCCTGCCCTCTTTTTTTAGTTTATGTTTTGGGTTTTTATGTAGTGTTTATTAGGTTAATAATCTAAATTTGTAGCGTAGAAGCGATACGCAGCTATAGTAATTAAAACTTAACACCCTGAAAGCCTGAGGCATCCGTCTTAGGCTTTTTCATTAGGGGGCTCGACTTCAGTCAAACTATCAAGCAGATAACCTTTCCACTTTTTTATTTTGTTAAAAGTTATTCTGTTAACCGTTAAGCCGTAGGACTGTGGTGACCACGAAACATCTAACGTTTAACCTTTTAACCCTTAACCTTTTTAACCTATACGATCTCCGTGCTCCTCCCATTTCTCTGTGCTCCTCTGTGATCATTTACCACCAATCCCCACACCGCCACTCCAATAAATCCCAGATTCATCCAGAAATGTGATTCCCATCCCATGCTTTCCAAAATCCCTGCACAGTTGCAGGGGACTCGGGGAAAAGCTCCTACCCAGATCAGTCCCACATAGGTGGTAAAGACGGTGAGGAGGAGGATACTTGAGAGGTATCCCCACCATCTGCTGACCGAAAAGAGCAGGAGCGAGGCAATCAGCAACTCAGTGATTGGTACTGCGTAGGCCAATATTTCTGCCAGCTCTGAAGGAAAGGTCTGGTTATGAAACGCCTTCCGACTCGCCTCCCAGCGGATCAATTTGTCCAGGCCTGTATAGGTCCATACTAGGATCAGCAGAATAGATAAAGTACCACTCAGTTTCCCATTCATAATCGGTTTCTTTCTTGGGTTTTATAAAATTCGTCACTTCATCCGGAAGGGATTTCACAGCTGTGAGAAATAAATATTTTATGGGACATTGTCCCAATTTTAGTCTGGGAGTTGAATAATTCGTTGATTTTTTAGGTTTTATGGAAAACAGAAACTTATCTTATAGTCCTTGGTAAGTTTCTCTTTTGCAGGGAGTGCTTACGGGGAAGCATTTATGGCGTGGCTTCATGCTGTACATCCAGTAGCTAGTTAGCCGCCATTTTTTTTAACTAAACTGAATTTGGTAATGAAAATTGATATGGATTGGTCTCCTGTTCATCTCAAACCTCTTTTGGATTACATAAAGAAGGTATCGGAGGAGGAGTACGCATTGCTGTCTCCCTATATTGAGATAGAAACTTCTAAGCCAGGGGAGGTTTTGCTCAAATCAGGAGCCACTGAAATCGAATCAAGATTTATCCTCCAAGGAATGGTAGGTAAATTTTATTTGGGAAAACTGGAAAGGTTGTATGTGCAAGGGGATGTTTGTGTAGAAATGGAGTCGTACTCCAACCAGCTTCCCAGCAGATTTGAACTCAAAGTGTTGCAACAGGCAAGATTTACCCGCTTACCCTATAAGAATGCTAATTTAATACTGGAAAAATACCATCAGTTTGAGGATTTGTCTGAAGAATTGTACCGCCTTTTTCGTTATAGGGAGGAAGAATGGAAGGCAGTATCCATGTTTCCTTTTGAGCAGGCCAGAACAGCATTGAACAAACATTATCCGGGATTTGAATCTATACTCACCCAGAAACAGCTGGCTGATCTACTGGGGGTTGACCGCAAGACGATAACACGACACAATCACAAAGAATACGCAGAAGCCAAGCTGAAAAGAATTATCCGGTACTATAAAAGCAATCTGAAGTATCCCTTTGAGTCAAGGGTTCATAATGAGGTGGATAAACTGGATGCCCAGACATTGGTTTGGGGTGGCATTATCCACAGGCTTTTCTCAGGAACAAGAGATGAGAGTAAGTATAAGAAATTAAGGTTGACTTGGCTGTCAGCCAGGCTATATCCGGATGCCAGTTGGGAGAAGTTGACTTGGATAGCCCGCTTATATGCGCTGCTGTTTGCCATGGATGATTTTACTGATCAGTTGCCGGAAGGGATCAAGGCCGAAGTATGGGGAGAAATTTCCTGTGGGTTCTATGGAGTACTTGAGGGAGATAACTGCATGATTTTACCAAAATCCATCATGGCCTACCGGAATGCTTTTTATGAACTTTGGATGAAACTGCCCAGGCTGGTCAATCATGACCCAAGCTATTTGGACTACCTGAGGGATGAGATCCAATTGTATCTAAAATCAAATACCTGGGAAGCAGAAAACAGAGATCGTAAAGTTATTCCCACAATGGAAGATTATCTTGTCCAACGGCCATTTTTCTCAGGAGGGCAGCTCTCCATATCCTTGACACCTTTGGCAATGGATTGTGAGTATAGTGAGATCAAGGATGCTTTTACCAAATCAAAAGCGATCAGGAGCTTGGCTGCCAAATTGATTTTCATTACAAATGACCTCTTCTCTTATGAAAAAGAAAAAGGAGTTGGGGATTTTCATAATCTGATGATTTTGAAAATCCATCATGAACAGATAAAGGAAGATAGAGCCCGGGAGGAAATTATGAAATATCACCGACAAACGCTTTTGGAATTCACTACCCAAGCGGAGGTCTTTAGAAAAAGTAAAAGTCCTACTGAGCAGGAATTACTGAAGCAGATAGAATATAAAATTTCCGGTGCGGCGAGCTGGTCATTATACGATACTTCACGCTATCACAAATTGTTTAACGAAGAAGAGTAAAAGGATGGAGAGTATTGAACTTGCAAGGCGGTATTTGAATAAGCTGGATATTGAGTTGGCAAAATTCCCCATCTCAGATACAAATCCGCTGGTGATGATAGAGTCTTCTTTTTATCTGGTGGACAAAACTATCCAGGAACTTAAGGAAGACATAAAAGAACTGGAATTTTTGGATGAGGAAGAGGAAATCGAGTTCTTCAAGGTTTACATGACAGAGTTTTTGTCCAGGTCCCATTTTTTCTCTGAGCTTTTCCATATCGAATCAGAAAGGTCAGGGATGGTGAACCAATCGGATGACTTTTTTTACTCAGACAAGATGGCCGAGGTTAAAAAGTATTTTCAGCGCTATGCCGCCCTGAATAATTACCTGATGATGGGGAAATCCTATCTGGATAGAGTTTATTTTCTTCGCGGATCGGAAGCGCCTCTGATATATCCTGACTTATTCCGCCATACGATTGATTCCACTTTTTGTACTGTGTATACGCTGCATTTTGCACGGTTAAAAGCAATGGGAAAATTGATGAATTTTTTATCTGCTAAAGTTAGAGAAGGCAAAACCGAGTTTGAAAAATCGGTGGGTTATGATCAGGAAACAAGCCTTCTTTGGACAGGCTCAAAAGTGGACTTGGTAGAACTGATATATGCGCTGAAAACCACTGCCGTTGTCAATCATGGAAGTGTAACTGTAGCTGACCTTGCGGCAGGTTTAGGAGGTTTTTTAGGAAAAGAGTTGAAGGGATATTACAAAACATTTGAGGAAATCCGGGGCAGACGGAACAGTAAAACTTTCTTTTTGGACAGGTGTAAGCGTAGCCTGGATTCTTTTATAGCAGAATATGAAGATAATGAATGAGCGAATGATATGAACCAATGATTAGGACGCTTCTTGATTGAGAGCAGGAGGTGTCCCGAAAACTAAACCAAGGAGGATATGAAATCGAGCATATTGCAGGCAACACACAATGGCATAATTATTCCAAGTGCGAGATTCCATCTGACCTCTAAAAATAAATTATAAACAGATGAAAGCATTTGTAGAAAGGCTTTTTGGGGAGATGGAGTTATCGCTGAAAGAGGTGGCGAAGGAGACTTCAAACGAGATACAAAAAGCTGAGCGATGTTGTCAGGTGATCAATGCGATATTGATCCGGTTGAAGGAATTTATGGCAGGCTATACATTCCGTGATGGGGAAGAAGAGATCCTGTTTTTTAAGGAATATAAGCCCCTGCTCTTTAAGGAACTGATTTTCTATTCCGAGCTTACCTACATAGAGGCGAAAAAGCCAATTGGCAAAAAAGAGCAGATCAAAAGCTATTTCCCCCATGTGTTGGATCAGATCCAGGAGTTCTTTGTCAGGAATCACCAGCTATACATTTATTATCAACTGGGGAAGAGTGATCAGGATGAGAAACTGTTTATGAGGAATTCCATGCCTGTGTCACTGATCCGTGACTATTCCTTTGATTTTGACCCTTCATTTTCCACTGTCAACAGCAGCAAGCTGGCTAAGATTATGGCCTATGAAAGCCTGACCGATCATATCCGCAAAATTATCCATAGGCTGGAAATGGGTAGTGATGCTGTAGGGGGTGAGGTTTCCGTGCATGAATGGACGGATTCAAAATCCAGCTTGATCGAGTTGGCTTATGCTTTACATTCCAGGGGAGCAGTAAATCATGGGAAGAGTGATGTGAAGGCAATAATTACTCTGATGGAATCACTGTTCAACGTGCAGGTAGGAAACTTCTACCGGACCTTTCAGAGCATGCGGGGTAGAAAGAAGAACAGGACTATTTTTCTGGACAGTCTGAAAGAAAGCCTGGTAAAGCGCATGGATGATACGGATATGGGTTATCAATAGGAAAAATTATGTTTTGGGAAGATGTATTTATAGTAGCGGTAGGTATTTGTCTGTTGGGAGGAGTTTTTGCGCTGCGGGTATGGGTTAAGCGTAGGAGATTTTACAGGCGCGGTCCCGGTGGGTTGCAGCATTTTTCCAAGTATAGCAAAGCAGTCTTGATATCTACTTTTGAGGGATTCCTTATGCTTTTGAGTATTCCAATGATGATACTGGGAATGTTGATTTTAATTTTTTGGTATGTGTTGGTCAAGGATATTGGTAAAGAGAAGAATAACAGGGATAAACAGACTGAAAGAATTGAGTCAGAACCTTCAGCCCACTTCCTTGTTCCTGCGGAACAGGGCTTTGGCACAAAGAAGATCTACCCCATCCCAAGCAATCATTCCCTTGCGTCCATGAGTTGCGTGGGATAAGGCAGATTTAATGAGAGGAATGATAGTTAAGCTGGTTGATAGATATAGATGTCTAATTGCCTAAAAGTTTTCCCTTGCTGAAAACGATTATCAACGGCTACTTTCGCTAAGGCGGTACTCCTCTAGGAATACCGAAGACAGTTTTCTGCTTACAGATGGGTAATAAGGAGATTTATATAGCCTAGCCACCTTCAATTCTTCCTGTCTAAAACTATTGAAAGTATTTTTCCGATAAAATCCAAGTCCACTCTGAGAAATTTATCTTTAAATTCATATTATCATTTCATTACAGTTCGCTGTGCAGCTTTGAAGCGGGTATCCAATCGGTTTACTTTGATTCGCTTTAATACGCTGCAACCTTGGAAAAATCAAATCCTATTTCTTTACAACATATCGTAAGAAAAATTTCTCAAGGGGATGAGACTTCCTACGAGGAATTATTCAGACTATTTTCCAAAAAGATTTACAATGTCTCAAGGAAAATGCGACTGAGCCATGAAGAGGCAGAGGAAGTTGTGCAGGATGTCTTTTTAAGTATCTGGAAAAACAGGGCAAGTCTTGATCCTGAACTTTCCATCAATGCCTATATGATCGCCATTATTAGGTCTCTTGTGATCAAGAAAAAAAGAAAAGACGCGCGTTTTTTTGCCTTTCAGCAATACCAGATTCCATTGATCACCCAGAACTCTGCAGATACTCCTCAGGATGATTTGATTTATTTTGAATTCCACGGTATATCCATGGAAATCATAGAAAAATTGCCTCCTGCACAGAAACAGGTTTTTAAAATGAGGCATTTGGAGGATAATTCCTTTGAAGAGATAGCAGAGAAATTAAATGTCTCCCAGCGAACTGTTGAAAATCAGGCTTTCCGGGCCACAAAATGGGTCAAGAAACGGCTTTCCATACTTGAAATAGTATCTGTGAGTAGTTGGCTTATACAGGTTAAAATTCTTTTCGACACTATTATTAACTGATTGTTAAGAATTATCTATTCCCTTAACAATTATTTTCCAAATTTTTTACTAGTTCAGATGAGTAGTTTTTTCGCCTTGTGGCTATTTATCATTGTAACTAGCCAAGAATGGATTTTAAAAATAAGTATAGGGAATTTAGTGAAGGAAAACTCTCCCAATCAGAAGCAAAGGAATTTTTAGAATTTCTGGAAAGCAAGGAAGCTGAAGTCCTCCTTTCCGCAGAGATTATCCAGCTTTGGTCTGATACGATCAAAGCTGGGGATTTGTCCATAGACACCAATGAACTCTGGAAAAAGATCAATCAAAAAAGGAATGTCTACACCCTGCCTTCTCAGCAGAAAGAGCCAAAGTTAAAGAAAGCTTCCAATCTCACTTGGCTAAGGGCGGCAGTGGTTTTTGTTGTACTTGGGCTGGCTACACTCTTTTATATCCAAGACAGGCAAGTAAAAAACCACAGCCTTGAGCTTGCAATTGAGGATACCATGATAACCAATACCAATAAAAAAGGTGAGAAAACCAAAGTAACCCTGGAAGACGGCTCGGTGGTTTACCTCAATTCCCAAAGCAGCATTACCTATTCTAAAAACTTTAAGGCAAACCGATCTATTCAACTAGAGGGAGAGGCATTTTTTGAGGTAGTTAAAGACCCAGATCACCCCTTTGTGGTAGATGCCAAAGGAATTGTAACCACAGCACTAGGTACCTCCTTTAATATTTCAACTTTTAAAAAAGATCAAAAGGTAGCAGTAACCCTACTCACTGGGAAAGTAAAGCTAAATCAGTCAGGAAAGGAAGCTTATATCGAGCTTAATCCCGGTGAAGAGTCCCTGCTTTCTCCTGACTTGCCTGAGATGGAGAAATATAAAGTGAAATCAGCAGATAAGATTCTATGGACTCAGGGAATCCTAAGCTTTGACGAAGCTACACTTGATGAAATGGTGGAGATACTGCAGCGCTGGTACGGGGTTACTATTAAAATAAACGGACAGCCACAGGCATTAAATGCCTCCGGGGTTTTTGATAATCAGGAGTCTCTCAGAAATGTGTTGAACGTGATGGGCAAAACACTGGAATTTGAATTTGTAATGGATGGTCAGAAGATAACTCTAAATTTTAACTAATGCCTATGTAATACCAGAAAGTAAAAAAAACAGGAACGTACTACCAATACGCTCCTGCCAAATCAAAACAAAATATACCCCCTGAATCAATCAGTTTCGCATTCTGAAATCAGGGGAAACTATGTTTCAATCTTTCAATTCAAAATTATGCAAAAAATATTACCGTTTATAGCAATGTCTATCAAACTATTGGCAAGGGGAATTGCAATGCTATGCATCACCGTAAGCCCCATATTAGCAAATACTTCCACAGCCCAGATTAAGAGAATAGATGAGGTGTCAGTTGTATTGGAATCGCAGCCAAAAAATTTGTTTCAGTTTTTTAAAGCAATTGAGAAAAATTCTGAATTCAAATTTTTCTACACGGAGGAGGCCTTAAAAAATGCCGGAAATATAAAATATCTCCAGTCTGAAAGCACTGTGGAGCAACATCTTTATAAAGTTGCGAAGCAGACTGACCTACGGTTTAAGCAGGTGAATAACACCATCAGTGTTATTATTAAAAAGAACCTAACAGATCAACTGATAACGAAGGAGCTTGCCTTTGAGAAGATTTCTGGGGTAGTAAGGGATCAATCAGGTGAACCTATGCCAGGTGTATCCATTTTGGTGAAAGGCACCACTTCAGGTACTGTAACTGACATAGATGGATCTTATACGCTGGATGTAACTCCAGGACAAACTTTACTATTTTCCTTTATAGGTTATGAGCAGCAAGAACTGACCGTGGGTTCAGCTACAATGCTCAATGTAGTCATGACCCAAGCCGAAAATAGTTTGGAGGAATTTGTAGTAGTGGGCTATGGACAGCAACGCAGAGCCAACTTGACAGGGGCTGTGGACCAAGTGGAATCTGAAGTATTCGAAAATAGGCCTATTTCTAATATCGCTCAGGGTTTGGTAGGAGCTATTCCAAACCTTAACATCAGAATGCTGGATGGTAAACCTACGCAATCTCCCTCATTCAACGTACGAGGTACTACTTCTATCGGTCAGCAGGGGAGTGCATTAGTGTTGATAGACGGGGTAGAAGGCGATCCAAAAATGCTAAATCCTAATGATATAGCCAGTGTCACAGTACTGAAAGACGCTGCTTCAGCTTCTATTTATGGCGCCAGAGCGGCATTTGGAGTAGTCTTGATCACCACCAAATCGGCTACTGAAGGGAAAATATCCGTTACCTATTCATCCAATTTTTCATCTAAATCCCCGACTACTATCCCGGACAATATTACTGAATCATACCCTTGGGCAAAAGGCTTTAGCGATGCCTGGTCTAAGTGGAATGACAACGGAAATAATCCCACAGCAGTCAATAAGACCTTACCATTCTCTCCCGCTTACCTTGCGGAGATAAAAAGGAGATGGGAAGATCCCTCTTTACCAAGAGTGGAAGTCGACCCCTCTACTGGAGAGTATCAATATTATTATAGCACTGACTGGTACAGGGAACTATACAAGGAGAGTTTTTTTGCCCAAGACCATAACCTGGCTTTGACCGGAGGTGATAAAAAGGCAAGTTATTACGTCAGTGGTAGATACAATGGACAAGACGGCTTGTTCCGCTACAATACAGACAACTACGCGATGTATAACTTCCGTGCCAAAGGGACTATTCAGGTCACTCCTTGGCTACAGGTGGAAAACAATACAGACTATTCCCGGATGTCTTATCATCAACCCTTAAATGTGGGTGAAGGAAGTGGGATATGGAGAAATATGGCTGACGAAGGCCACCCCCTGGCTCCTTTATTGAATCCTGATGGATCCCTGTCTTTTCCTGCAGCATATACAGTGGGGGATTATTACATAGGAAGAAATGCTGTGGATCAGGTACAAAGGTTTCTGAAAAACCGATTTGCAGCCAAGGCTGAGCTATTTGATAAGAAGTTGACTCTGAACGGAAACTTTACCTTCCAGTCCAACGACAATAACTATTTTCAAAAAAGGGTTCAGGTGCCTTATAGCAGATATGAAGGCGTGATTGGATATACCGGTACCAATACAAATGATCTTCAGGATCGTAGAAATACCACACAGTATTATGCTACTAACCTTTATGCCAATTACCTGAATACATTTAAGGATGCCCATAACCTGGGATTGTTGGTAGGTTTCAATTATGAAACTTCTGTATATGAAAACCTGACTGCCAGGCGGAATGGTATCGTATTCCCAGACGCTGAAGATATCAACCTAGCTCTTGGTCAAAGTATAGTTACCAATGGAGGACACCAAAAGTGGGCGATTGCAGGTTCATTCTTCCGTGTGAATTACGATTACATGGGTAGATATCTGCTGGAAATAAACGGGCGCTACGACGGTTCTTCCAAATTCCCCACTGATCAGCAATGGGCATTCTTCCCTTCTGCATCTGTAGGCTGGGCGTTGTCAGAAGAGAAGTTTTGGAATGTGAAGCCTAGTCTCCTGACCAATCTGAAGATCCGGGCTTCCTATGGTTCTTTGGGTAACGGTAATATTAGCCCTTATTCCTTCACAGAGAATTTTTCTATTTCCCAATTGGGTAGAATTATAAATGGGCAACGGCCACAAGCTACCAGTATGCCTGGGGTTGTACCTGAGGGCCTTACCTGGGAAACCTCAACCACAGGTGATATAGGGCTGGATTTTGCCAGCGTAAACAACAAACTTCAATTCACAGCTGACTGGTATCGTCGCTGGACCACAGATATGTTTACCGTAGGGCCGACTTTGCCTGCAATCTATGGTACTACTGTTCCAAAAGGTAACTATGCGGATCTCGAGACTACAGGTTGGGAGGCTACAGTGACATGGAATGACAATTTTTCCTTAGCTGAGAAGCCCTTCAATTACAGTGTCAGAGTGGCTGTGTCGGATTACAAGGCGTACATCACCAAGTACAACAATCCGGATAAGAACTTGACGGATTACTATGAAGGTCAACGAATCGGTGAAATCTGGGGATATCAGGTGGAAGGATTGTTCCGATCTGATGAGGAAATTCTCAATTCACCTTCTCAATCAAATATCCGCAATACCAATACCCGTAAAAACTATGTGGGGGATTTGAAATTCAAAAACCTGGATGGGGATGAAGTCATCTATCATGGATCGAATCGGGTAGGGGATTCTGGTGACAAATCCATTATAGGCAACTCCGAGCCCCGCTATTCCTATGGCGTTAATTTGAATGCCGAATGGAATGGATTCTTCATTGGTGCTTTTTTCCAGGGTGTTCTGAAGCAGGACTGGTATCCATCCGGTGAATCCCGTTTCTGGGGACAGTATAACAGACCATACAATCAATATCCTAGCTGGCATGAAGATAATATGTTCAGGGAAGAACTTGGGAACTTTGATGCTTACTTGCCGCGATTGGTAGGATATGTAGCTCTAGGCAACGACAGGGCTTTAAGTACTCCAAATGATCGTTTCATACAGAATGTAGCTTACATCCGTCTACGAAACATACAGTTAGGATACACGCTACCACAGCATTTGACATCGAAAATCAAAGCAAATGATGTGAAGGTTTATCTTTCAGCTGAAAACCTATGGACTTGGTCTTCACTCTACAAACGGACCAAAGATACAGATGTCACCAGTATCTATGGATCTGACCGTGACCTTAGCGGAGGAACCAGTGGAGACGGGTACAATTATCCCATGCTAAAGGCAATTTCAGCAGGACTAACAGTTAACTTCTAATTTAAAAATCATGAAGATTTACAATTATATAATTCCTTTCCTTTTACTAGCTGCGGCCACTTCCTGTAACTTGGATGAATATCCAGTGGATACTGCCAGCAACCAAGCCATATTCGGTTCTGCCACAGGGCTGGAACTTTATAGCAATTCATTTTATAATATCCTGCCGGGTACCGATGTAGGGGTTTTTCAAGGTGATGATGCTTCGGATCTTGTCGCCAGAAACGGCGTGGATACCTACTTGTCTGTGAATGCTTTGAGCGCAGCCACTAGCTCAGGTTGGTCTTGGGGCGCCTTGCGAAACATCAACTACTTCATCGAAAATGCCCAAAACAGCACGGTTGCCGAAAAGAACAATTATATAGGGGTTGCAAGGTTCTTCAGAGCTTTGTTTTATTTCGATAAGGTTACTCGCTTTGGCGATGTACCATGGATAGACAAGACAATTGAGATTACAGACAGTTTGACGCTTTATGGACCAAGAGATGACAGGTTTATGGTCATGGATAAAGTCTTGGAGGATTTGGATTTTGCTATAGAAAACATCACATTGACCTCCGATGCTTCATCCACCAGGATCACCAAAAACGTAGCTAGGGCTTATAAAACCAGAATTGCCTTATTTGAAGCATCTTTTAGAAAATACCATGTTGAATATGGGATGCAAGGTACTGCCAATGAATGGTTTCAAGAAGTAGTAACTACAGCAAATGAAATCACTGGCTTTAGCCTTCATCAGGCAGCGCAGATGGATCGATCCTATAGAGAGCTTTTCATTACAAAATCACCATTTGCGGACGAGACTATTCTGGCAGTAGCTTTGGATGCTAGTCTCCAGGTTTTCAGTTCGGCTAACAGACGGTTTATCAGCCCTACTTATGGAAACAGACCTAGTCTGACCCGTAATTTCGTTAATACATACCTGAATTTGGACGGAACATCCTTTACCGATAATCCTGATTATAAAACTACTCCATTTGTTGAAGAAGTAAAGAACCGTGATCTACGCCTGAAACAAACGGTGCGTCTAGGAGACTACCATCGTACAGAGAATGGTGTTCCTGTAGTAGCTCCCCCAAACTTCAATCAGACTTTTACCGGATATCAGCCGATCAAATGGTGTTATGATGAGCGTTTTCCTTACGATGATGAAAGTCGGAATGACAACGCCCATATTATTATGAGATATGCTGAAGTTTTATTGAACAAAGCTGAGGCACTCGCGGAGCTGGGCACTATGACTCCCGGTGAATGGACTGAAACCATTGGAGCCCTTCGTGCCCGTGCTGGGATCACTGGAAGCACCTTGACGAGTCTGCCTACGCAGGCAGATCCCTATTTGGTTAATTATTATAAAGGTAAATTTACAGATCCCGTTTTATTGGAAGTAATCAGGGAACGGGCAGTAGAGATGGTCTTTGAAGGCCTCAGGCCAGATGATTTGCGAAGATGGCATATCGGAGAACTGTTTGCTGAATCTCAGATGAACGGCATGTATGTTCCTGGGTTGGGAGAATATGACCTTAACAGTGATGGAATAATGGATGTGTATTTCTACCAAGGAACTAAGCCCCAATCCTCTAATCCAGCCATTGCCTTTGTGGATGTAAGTCCTTCTTCAGGAGCAGGCAGGCTTCAGCTTTCTAACGGCACTTCTGGCGAAGTACTATTTAATCCGGGTGTCAGAGAATGGATGGATAAAAAATATCTTTATCCGATCCCGGAGTCTGATCTAATCCGAAATCCTGCTTTGGGACAAAACCCTGGTTGGGATTAAACAAAAGTTTTTAATTCATATACGTCCCTTAAGCCTTTATATTGGTGGCTTTTGGGACGTTTTAACCCAGATAAAATGAAAAATTATTTAGTACTTATTTTTGCCCTACTAGTATCTCTATCGGCCTTTTCTCAGCAAGAGGGTGAAATAAAGGTAGCTAGTTACAATATCAGGATGGATACTCCACGGGATAGTATGAATGCTTGGCCGCTTCGGAAAGAAAACGTGAAAGCCTTAATCCAATACCATGATCTTGATATCATAGGTACCCAGGAAGGATTTGTCCATCAACTTAATAACTTGCTCGAAATGCCAGGATTTGCTTTTGTGGGAGCAGGAAGAGATGATGGTAAGACTGCCGGAGAGCATTCTGCGATATTTTACAAAACTGACCGGTTTGAAGTAATGGATTCAGGGGATTTCTGGTTGAGCGAGACGCCGGATAAACCTGGTTTGGGTTGGGATGCGACTTGCTGCAACAGGATTGCTTCCTGGGCTTTGTTTAAGGATAAGAATTCCAAAAAGGAATTCTATATGTTCAATGCGCATTTTGACCATCAAGGCGTAGTGGCCAGAAGGGAATCAGGAAAGCTTATGATTGAGAAAATGAAGGAAATAGCCCAAAACAAGCCGGTTATCTGTACAGGTGACTTCAATTCCACACCTGATACTGAGCAAATCATAGGATTGTCCACATTTCTCAAGGATTCTTATACCGTTACTAAGATGCCTCCTTATGGACCAGTTGGAACTTCCAATGGTTTTCGATTTACTGCACCCATGAAAAATCGAATTGATTATGTTTTTGTAAGTGAAGACTTTCTTGTTTCCAAATACGCAGTATTAACAGACGCTAGGGATCAGAGATATCCTTCAGATCATCTGCCGGTAGTAGCCACCGTGCACTTCGCAAACTAGTCAAACTATTTCGAAGAAGTTTAAAGCCATTGAGGAATACCTTGATGGCTTTTTTCTCTAGTTTTGAAAGCCCTGACTTTTCGTTGTAAGGAGCTACAATTCTGTAACTCTACTAGTATTTTTTCTAACTCCACCGCTATTCGTGTCACTAAATAGGTTTTATTCTGGTTTTATCACCGAGCGAAACAAAACACTGAAATTCTTTAGACTTTCATCTATGTTTTCAATCAAAACCTTTCCCTTGCAACCTGAAAACAGCCAATTGAAAACAAATTGGAGGCAACCGTAGCCATACATCCACCAATGATCAAAAGGCTGGCCCTTAGCTTGTTAACACTTGTTCAATCTTCTCCAATCTCTAGAAAAAGTTAAATGGCTCTGATAAACAAATATTTCGGCAGTTTCAATTTCTGATAATTGCTATTACAGTTTCACCAAACACCTCTTTTTTACTGTTATTCCGCTTCTTTCTGATAGTTGCTTTTCCATCCGTTTTTTTAGAGGTTTGAATTGCTTGTACTTTTCTTAGTTGCGGGAGATACTGTCTCGTTTTTCACAAATACCTTTGATGAGCTCATCTATAAATACATCGTCCCGGCCGAAGGAGGTTAATGGATTTGCTTCGGGGTCAGAACTTTCCTTCCGATTTGGTTTTTCAGTTTCCATTAGGGGATTGGTTTCGGTGTTAATATCATCCGTGATTTGTTAATCCCTTGAGTTTGGAACTTAGGATAGTCAATCCCGCTTTTTCCAGACTCTCCGCGATAATGGTATTCAGTTCCTCTTCTGACTCTTTGGAAATCCGGATTGCAGGATTTCCTGATTCAGGTTTTTGTTCCATACCTCTTGTAATTACTTCAGTTAAGAGCAATACGGTTTTGCGGGGAATTTTCAGATCGATCTTTACTGTATCATGCATACCGGGAACTGCAAGTAGAGTTTCATAGATGGTTTCAAGTGATGAGTTTGCCATAGCTTCAATGGTTTTAGATTAGAAATATTTCAAGGCTAAATCTACTTTGAACGATTGGAATGGGCCTATTTAGAAATTGATTAGGATAGGTAAATGATTCCATCACTTTATATACTTGTATCACCCGATGGGAAGAATTGTAATGCCAAAGATGATTCCCTCAATGTATCAGAATCATTCTAAAAGCTAACGGGATTTCCTGTGTCTTCCGAAATCGGCAAGATGTACGGTTGTATCACAACCGGATCTTGAAACCCCTTACTCCGAAGTCGTGGGGTTTGGATTTGTAATGCTTTTGAACTATGAAAATGAACTGCGAAGATGGAAGAAAACAAGAGAAACAAATGGCTTCATGTCAGGCTGACTTCTAAGGAATATGAACTAATCCAAAATGCATTTGGGCAAACAGTTCAGGATAGTCTGAGTGATTATGCAAGGAAATTACTGCTGAAAAAGCCTGTAATCGGCAGGTATAAGGATACCGGAATGCAGGAGCTTTTGGCTCAGTTGACAGCTTTGAGAAGAGACTTGCATGGAATAGCCACCAACTACAATCAGTTGGCAAAAAAGATAAATTCATCAGCTGGAAATGAAGTAGGTATTCACCTTTCTCAAGGGAAAAAATTGCAGCAGGAGATTGAGATTTCACTGGAATCGGTGAATCGTTTTATTGATCAGACGGCAGAGAAATGGTTGCGATCATAAAGACCAGCACATCCCTTAGAAGACCTTTTCACTACAATGAAAATAAGGTAGGACAGGGCGTGGCTGAATTGCTGTTGGCCCAGAATTACCCTATAATAAATGCGGAAAAGACTGCTGATTTGCGGTTGAAATACTTGCTCAAATTGGCAAGTCTAAACTCCAGAACGTCGGTAAATGCAGTCCATATCTCATTGAATTTTGCTCCCGGAGAGGACTTTGAAAAAGAGAAATTACAAAAAATTGCCAATAAATACATGCTCGGGATCGGCTTTGAAAACCAGCCTTACTTGGTCTATAAACATACCGATGCAGGCCATCCCCATCTACATATTGTGACGACAAATATTGAGCTTGACGGCAAGCGGATTCCTTTGCATAATATTGGTAAACTCAAGTCTGAACCGACCCGAAAAGCCATCGAGATAGAGTTTGGTTTGGTACCTGCCGAATCCCAAAAACAAGGACTTTTTACCCCCAAACCAGTTGCCATTTCCAGACTGGACTATGGTAAATCTGAAACCAAACGGGCAATAGGAAATGTGCTGCAGCATGTGCTCAAAAACTACAAATTCACTTCTCTCCCTGAGCTGAATGCAGTATTGAACCAATACCGGATAGTTGCCGATAGTGGAAGAGAAGAGTCACGGATTTTCAAAAACAAGGGATTGGTTTACCGGGTGTTGGATGATCAGGGGAACAAGGTTGGGGTGCCGATCAAAGCAAGTAGTTTTTATTTTAAAGCGACGCTGAAGTCCATAGAATCCCAGTTTGTATTTAATGAATTGGAGCGTAAAAAGCAACTTAAATCCACCCGCTCAGCCATTGATTTAACGCTGATGAAGTTGTCTGGAAAGAGTCTTGATGAGGTGATAAGAAGTCTCGAAAAGCAGGGTATATCCACCATAAAAAGGGAGAACCAAGAGGGGAGATTGTATGGGATCACTTTTGTTGATCACCGGACAAAATGTGTATTCAACGGAAGTGCACTGGGTAAAAACTATAGTGCAAAAGGGTTGATGGATAGGATAGGTATTCAATCAGAAGAGAGTGTTAGACCAGAATCACTGACAAAGACAGGCAGTCAAATGGGGAAAAATCAAGAAGGTCTGCCAGAAATAACGATAGTTGAGATAGGACCAATACAACAAGCATTAAACGATTCGAGGGGTCTGTTGGAAACAGTGGTATCGCCTGAACCAACCTATAGCTACCTGCCCTTTGAGTGGCGGAAAAAGAAGCGGAAGAAGAAAAAGAAAGTATCAAAGTAATAATTAAATCACGGGAAGATGGGAATGCAGACAGGCGAAAATGAACAGGGATTACGCAGGATTTTGGATATGACCAGACTGATTGGGATCGGGGTTTTGGGGCTGCATTTTTATTTCTTCTGCTATACTACCTTCAACGATTGGGGGTTGGTATCGGAACTGACTGATGGTGTACTGAGGAACATTTTTGGGACGGGTCTGTTTCGGGATTTCCATACTTCGAAGTTTATCGCATTGGCGATGTTGGGGATTTCCCTATTGGGAATAAAGGGTAGAAAAAGTGAGAAAATGAGTGTTAAGCATGCTTTTTTATATGGCGGAATAGGGTTCGGGATTTACTTCGCGAGCTATTTTATACTACAGTTTCAAGCTAGTTCAGAATGGATTTCAATTGCCTATATGACGGTAACTACCTTGGGTTTTTTGCTTATCCTTTCAGGCGGAACAAAGCTCTCAAGAATTATCCATGCCAACCTCAATAGCGATGTATTCAATTCAGAAAATGAGACTTTTCCTCAGGAAGAACGGCTGATTGAAAATGAATTCTCGGTGAATCTACCAGCAAAATATAACCTTAAAGGAAGGCTCAGGGACAGCTGGATCAATATCATCAATCCCTTTCGAGGGTTGATGGTATTGGGAACTCCGGGATCGGGAAAGAGCTATTTTGTCATCCGTCATGTGATTACCCAACACATCAAAAAAGGATTTTCTATGTTTGTGTATGACTTCAAATTTGATGATCTATCGGCTATCGTTTATAATACCTGGTTAGAAAATAAGACTAGGTATAAAGTCGTGCCTGAGTTCTATGTGATCAATTTTGATGACCTCACCCGGAGTCACCGTTGCAACCCGTTGGCCCCGGAAACCATGCTGGATATTACCGATGCAGCAGAATCGGCAAGGACTATTTTGATGAGCTTGAATAGGGAATGGATAAAGAAACAGGGAGACTTTTTTGTGGAATCACCGATCAATTTTCTGACTGCCATCATCTGGTTTTTGAGAAAATATAACTGTGGAGAATTCTGCACATTGCCTCATGTAATTGAGTTGATGCAGGCTGATTACGATGAATTGTTTACGGTTTTGAGGACTGAAAAGGATATTGATGTGCTGATCAATCCCTTTGTGAATGCTTACCTAAATGATGTGATGGAACAACTGGAAGGACAGATTGCTTCAGCGAAAATATCCATGGCAAGACTTTCCTCAGCACAGTTGTACTATGTGCTTTCCGGCAATGATTTTACACTGGATATCAATAATCCCGATGAACCAAAGCTGGTATGCATGGGGAACAATCCCCAGAAAATACAGATTTATGGAGCCGTACTTTCTCTTTATGTAAACCGTCTCGTGAAGCTGGTGAACCAGAAAGGAAAGCTAAAAAGCAGCCTGATATTCGATGAGTTTCCGACCATCTATTTAAATGGTATGGACAGTTTGATTGCTACCGCCCGGAGTAATAAAGTTGCCACTACATTAGGTGTTCAGGATCTCAGCCAGCTACGGAAAGACTATGGAAGGGAGCTAGCCGATGTGATTATGGGTATCGTTGGTAACATTGTTTCGGGGCAGGTGACTGGAGACTCTGCAAAGCAATTATCGGATCGAATAGGGAAGATCATGCAGGACAGACAGAGTCTTTCGATCAACAGTGCCGACACCTCCATCAGTAAATCAAAACAGTTGGAATCTGCTGTGCCGCCTTCAACTATTTCTTCGCTTTCTTCCGGTGAATTTGTCGGGATGGTAGCAGATAACCCAGACTGTAAAATGACTCTGAAAGCTTATCATGCGGAGATTATCAACGACCATAATGCCCTTAAAAAAGAGGAGGAAAACTATAAGCCTATTCCAGAAATTCGAAAGATAAACAGCAATATAGTGCAGAGAAACTACCTGCAGATCAAGCAGGATATTAGGGATATTATCCTTTCTGAAATGGATAGGCTGATGAATGATCCGGGAAAGAAGCATTTGGTGATAAAAAAAGAGGGATAACAAAATGATATCCCTCAAATGATTATTTGTTTAATTAATAATTCCTATTCAGCACACTGATCACCAATTTCTTAACTGTATCCATTTCTTCCGGTTTGCTGGAGGCAATGAACAAGGTGAGGCTTGCCAGTGCATCGTTGCTGATTATAGAACTCCCTTCGGCATTATTCAATAGATCGTTTGACTGCAAAAAAAGAAGGAAGCAAGCGGCGGCTATCCGCTTGTTGCCATCCACGAAGCCGTGATTTTTAACTATCAGGTACAGAAGCGTAGCGGCTTTTTCTTCAAGGGTTGGGTAGAAATCCTCGTCACCAAAACCTTTACTGATTTGTGCAATTGCACTTTCAAAGCTTCCATCTTTTTCTTTTCCAAATACACCGGATTCAAAATCTAATTTCATCGACTGAATTACTTCTTTATAATCAGCCAACTCTGGATAATTTGCCTGTCTTTTAGTTAACCCTTTTTTATCAAGGTTCTCATGATCATAATCATCAAGCAACTCAAGACCTTTGGCAAAATGATTGAGCCAATCCAAGTTTTGATCTATTGCTTTTTGTTCAATTGCCCGACTTAAGATCCGGATTCCGTCTTTAAGGGTCTGGACTTCTTGTTGTTTCTGAGAAAGCCTCGTCTCATTAATAGCATAGCCTTGAATAAGGAAATCTTTGAGTCGTTGGGTAGCCCATTGACGGAATTGTGTGCCTCTTTTGGAATTAACCCGATAACCGACAGCGATTATTACATCGAGGTTATAATGCACTCTATCTCTTTCCACAGCTCTTTTACCTTCCATTTGAACTGTTCGGAAATCCCGAACAGTTGAGTCTTTGTCCAGTTCCTCAGATTCGAAAATGTGTTTGATATGTTCACTGATGTTTGCTTTACTGGATTTAAAAAGCTCTACTAGCTGGCTGTTTGTCAACCAGATAGTTTCATTCTCAAATCTTACCTCAATCTGAGTCTGTCCATTTTCACCTTGGTATATTTCGATTTTATTTTCCATTGTTACTATTCAATTTAAGATTCATTTTTAAGTTTCTGGCTCTTCATTAAAAAAGAGGCAGTCTTGGTTCATTGTAGCTTTTCCCTGAGAGCCTTCATGTCAAAACTTATCTTCGTATCCAGGATTTTGGCATAATGCTGCGTCTGCTTAAGGGATTTATGTCCAAGCATCTTTGATACGGTTTCAATAGGGACTCCATTGGCCAAGGTTATGGTTGTAGCAAAGGTGTGCCGTGCTATATGAAAGGTGAGTGGTTTATTTATCTCACATACATCCGCAATCTCTTTCAGATAGGAATTCATCTTTTGGTTGCTCAATACAGGAAGCAAATGGGTACCATCCTGACATTGTGGATGGTCTCTGTACTTTTCAATCAACTGCAATGCTTTTGGCAATAAGGGTAAACGGGTAGTAGAATCTGTTTTTTGCCTCTGAGTATAGATCCATTGTTCTCCGTCAATACCTGTTGATATTTGATTTTTTCTAAGGTTTTTCACATCAATGTAGGCAAGGCCAGTATAGCAACTGAACAGAAAAATATCCCTGACATGGTTTAGGCGTTCCGTTGCGAATTGTTTTTCAGATATCTTTTGGATTTCAATCCATGATAGAAAGTCCCGATTGACTTCCTTTTTGACCATCTTGAACTGGACAAATGGATTTCTGATCAACCATCCGTTTTTTATACAGATCAGTACAATCTTTTTGAAATTGGAGAGGTATTTCACTGTGGTATTGTGACTGCAGTTCTGTACTGACCTTAGCCAAAAAGAATATCCTGAAATAAATTCATAATCCAGAAGTTGGATGTCCATGTCAACTGACCCATATTTCCATTGGATAAATGAGCGGGTATGATCCAATGAGGTTCTGTATCGCTGCAAAGTGCCAGGAGCAAATTCTTTTCCCAGCAACGCTTCCACCTGTTCATTGTGCTCTTTGAAAATCTCCAGTATCATTTTTTTCTTCTCACCGATTCCAAGAAGGACATTCTTCAAAGCTTCTGAGGTGACTTCTCTATCTGATTCAATCAGTTGCTTTTTGGCTTGAAGTGCTTTATAGGAAAGTGTATCCAGGAATGCATTTAATGTTTTGCTATCCTCTTTGTTTCCTTCGGCTCTTCCGGCTGAAGCATTCCATCTTGAAGGGTTCCAAAATCTCTTGGTAGAAATTTCTTTAGAAATCCCATCGACGGTGATTCTGAGGTATACATACCTCTCTTTTTTTGTGGATTTTTTGGACTGTTTCAAAAAGAAGAGCAATCCGAAGCTTTTTTCTAACATGATTTGATTAGTTAGGTTGAATAAAATTCGGAATACAAGCTCAAAATCACAAGATGTTCACTTATTGAACATGTTGATAATCAAAATAATATGATGTTCCCAGTGCGTCTTTTTTTTCAGGTAGAGGACTACACGAATGACGCACTTGAATTACAGGCAATTGTGAAGATTTTATGGGTTTTTGACCATAAAAAAAGCCTGTAAAGAATTTCTTTACAGGCTTTTTTTGAATCTGTTGAGTTGAATAAAGTAAAAAACTGATTTTTAATCTACTGATTTTCAGTGTTTTGTACTTTTATTCTTTCTTGAAGTGACTTCACAAATCTTTTTTCAAGAAGCTTGTTGACTTGTTCAACAAGGTGCTCAGCAGAGGAAGAGGGATTCGAACCCCCGGTACCTCACGGTACAACGGTTTTCAAGACCGCCGCATTCGACCGCTCTGCCATTCCTCTAGGTCGTCCTCAGAGATATTTCTCTGATTTGGTCTGCAAAGGTATATTAAAAGATAACTTTTGCAAAGCCCCGTTTGCCTTTTTCTTCTAACCTTCTGATTGTTTTGTGATTAATTTTTAAAATTATGCTTTTTAGCTACTTCTTGAATTTATTGTTAGAGTAGACAGATGAGTTTTTTATCATTCAATTGAAAAAATGAGAGTTTCCTTTGACCGTATTTGAACAAGTCAATTTGATATCTTAAAATCGCTAATGGGACTTTGCTTTATCCTGCAGTTATTTTTTGCTCTTCTATTGCCGCGTTTTCAGTCTCTTTACTTTTCTTCCTCTTTTTTGTTTCTTCAAGTAAGTCCAAACTCACATTTACCTCAAAACATACAATCACGATGATTGAGGTGATCAACAACCAAAGCATCAGTGCAATCAATGTCCCAATAGAGCCATACAGCTTATTGTAGCTGGCAAAATTATTCAGGTAAAATGAAAAGCCATAAAAGCCAAAAGTGATCAGGAGACCGGCTAATTTGGCTCCTGTGGAAAAGAAATTCCACTTGTCATGGACAGCCGGGGCAAATCGGAAAATGAAGGCTGTTGTGATGTAGAACATCAAGAGTAAAATCAGGAATTTCAAACTTGAGAATAAGAAAATCATAAATCCCGAATTGAATACCTGTAGCTCATCAAGTCTCCTAATCAATACTCCACCCAAAATCATGACTATGCTAGCAGTAATCACAGTAAAAGCAAGTACGATTACAATACTAACTGCGATTCCACGACTTTGAAGAAAACCCCGGTTGTCCTTTGTCTGGTACACCGAATTAAAGGAGTTCATCATCGACATGACACCTTGAGTGGAGGCGAATAAGGCGAAGAAAAATCCCAACGAAAGCATGCTTTGCCTCGGCTTGGAGACAATATCCATAATGGTGTTTTCCGATTGGTTATAGACTTCTATGGGCAGGATTTCCTGGATAAATGTCAAGATATTCTGAGTAGTGATGTAGGGGAAAATATCCTGTAGGTAGGGGATTAGATTGAGTAGGAAAAGAATTAAAGGGAACAGAGCTATAGTAAAGCTGAATGCCATAGAACCTGCACGCTCGATGATGTCATCTTTCTGCATCTGAACCAGAAAAATTCTACCCACATCAAAGAGGTTTTTGTCGGGATCTCCGAAATGGATTTTCTTAAGCTTGCGAGCTTGCCAAAGCAACTTGACTTCTAACCTAAGGATTTTTGTTTTGATCACTTTAACCTACTTCTTGAAAATACGCTTTCAATAAAGCTAACAAATTATGTGGAGGTCTAGTCGGACGATGGCTGTCTTTTTTGAGGAATGTTAGAATGGTCCATCCTTCAGTGATTAATTCCTCCTGCGAATTAAATACCTGATATTCAAATCTAATACGGACGCCTGGTAGCGATGGGATTGTAGTTTTGATCGTAAGCAGTTCATCGTATTTACCCGGTTTGAGGTATCGGAAATGACTCTCTAATACAGGCATCATCACACCTTCATCTTCCATTTCCTTGTACGAAAACCCAATACTCCGCATCGCTTCCACTCTGGCCACTTCAAAATACATGGCGTAATTGCCATAATAGACATAACTCATCTGGTCAGTCTCAGCGTAGCGAACTCGAAGCTGGGTTTCTGCTTGGTACATACTCAATAAATCTTGGCAGCATTCAGTGCCGCCTGGTACCTTCTGGCATTTGCATTATGTTGCGCCAAAGTGGTAGCGAAAGAATGATAGCCTGAAAAATCTTCTTTTGCACAAAAGTATAAGAACTTATGGTCTTCTGCATTCAGAACGGCATTCAGGGAGTTGATGTCAGGCAGGTTGATTGGTCCAGGAGGAAGACCGGCATACATATAAGTATTATAAGGACTATCAGTTTCCTTATGTACGTTCAGCACGCGTTTTAATTCAAAATCTCCTAAAGCGAAAACCAGCGTAGGATCAGCCTGAAGCGGCATGTTTAATCTCAATCTGTTTAGATAAACTCCGGCAATTCTAGGTCGCTCATCTGATTTTTGACTTTCTGCCTGTACAATACTTGCCAGCGTACTCACCTCTTTTTGGCTTAGGCCAAGTGAACTTGCTTTTTGCTTTCGCTCATCCGTCCAAAAACTTTGATATTCCCGGTGCATTCTATCAAAAAGTGCCTCCGCACTCGTGTTCCACCAAAGTTCGTAGGTATTTGGAATGAACATGGACATGATAGTTTCTT
Source organism: Algoriphagus locisalis (assembly GCF_900116615.1). Lineage (GTDB taxonomy): Bacteria > Bacteroidota > Bacteroidia > Cytophagales > Cyclobacteriaceae > Algoriphagus > Algoriphagus locisalis. The sequence continues at coordinate 89,278 of NZ_FPBF01000004.1, read as the reverse complement.
CGTCAAAATCAAACTTTCGGATATACACGGAGTCTTGGATCAAGTCTAGAAATTGATCCTCGGAAATCTCCATGTTGGCAGTGATTTTTTCAGCCAAATCCTCCTTAGTCCTTACATTGTTAAAGGTGACCCGGATGGGAGTTTGTTTGCCAGACCGAAGCAACCTGACCAATTCCAGGTTAGTCATTTTTGGTTCGATGGTGTAAAGGCCCGGCTTCACATTTTCCTGATAGTCCATAACTTTAGCTAGAAAGCCGAAACTCACCAAGTCATTGACCACATTGTTGTCATAAAGTTTATTTGAAACTGTTTTGAAGGTATCGTTGCTCCCGATTTTCAACATGTAGTTCTGGTCAGATTCTATCAGCACATTTGGGCTGAAAAAAATCTGGTAGAAATAGAAACTCAGGGAGATAGCCATCACCGAAAATGCAATGACTAGGACGAGATAGACGTTTTTTCTTTTTTCGCTTAGCATACTGATGCCAAAAATAGGGAAAAATATAAGTAGGAGTTTGTGCTTGAGGCTAGGTAATGATATCTTTCTAGGCAAAAATGTTTTTCATGGGAGTGGTTTTGGTCACATGTGCGCTAATTTTTTTAAATGATAAAGTGCTTTGCGCGCAAAGATCTTCTACAATGAATCTTCCTGGATTATGGGAATTCCCTGGCGGAAAGATTGAAAAAGGAGAAAGTCCTGAAGAATGTCTGGTGAGAGAGATCAAGGAGGAATTAGCAATAACAATTAAGGTATTAGGCGCTTTGAAGCCCAATGATCATGCTTATTCCAAAGGGATAGTGATTCGTCTGCTGCCTTATGTTTGTATTTGGCAGTGCGGAGAGGTTAAGCTGCTCGAACACCAACAGATAAAATGGGTGGAGAAAGGAAACTTAAATTCACTTAATTGGGCTCCAGCTGATATTCCCATAGTGAATGATCTCAGTGAGAATTGGAACATTATTCAGAAGCAACTAGTTGATTATACTACAGAAAGTTAAAATATGCCCGCTGAATTAATACGTTTATATAAAGAAAATCCTGATCCGGATAAGATCAGGCAAATCGTTGAAGTTCTTCGCGATGGCGGAGTGGTGATTTACCCAACGGATACCGTCTATGGAATGGGCTGTGACATTATGAATATTCGTGCCGTGGAGCGTATTTGTAAAATCAAGGGAATCAATCCCAAGAAACATAACTTTTCGATTATTTGCGCTGATCTGAGTAACATTTCTCAATTCACCAAAATGATTGATAAGCCGGTTTTTAAAATGATGAAAAAAGGGCTTCCTGGACCGTTTACCTTTATTTTGGAAGCAAGCAATCAGGTGCCTAAGATTTTGCACAGCAAGAAAAAGACGATAGGGATCAGAGTTCCAGATCACAATGTGCCACGCTTGTTAGTGACTGAATTGGGGCACCCTATTCTAACTACATCCATCAATGACGAGGATGAAGTGATCGAATACAGTACCGATCCAGAGCTGATTTTTGAGAAATATCAGCACCTGGTCGATGTAGTAATTGATGGTGGATATGGGCAAAACGTGGGTTCTACAGTTTTGGATTGCACTGGATACGAAGTGGAAGTGCTCAGAGAAGGTTTAGGAAAAGTGGAGGAGTTAGAATAAAATGGCAAAGAGAATTGCAGTAGATCTGCACTATTTTCCAAACCTTGAGTTTTTCGCCGCTATTGCTGATGCTGATGAATTGATCTTTTTTCCCGAAGACATTTATCAAAGACAATCCTATTTCAATCGGACGGAAATTCGCCTAGCCAATAAAGTAGGAACGCTTAGTGTTCCGATTCAAGGGCGAAGACCAAAAATTGCGCTGAATAGAATTAAGATTAGCAATGATCAAAACTGGGTGAATATCCATCTTCGTGGAATTCAAAGTGCCTATGGAAAGGCACCGTTTTATGAATATTATTTCCCCTATTTTGAAACGGTTTTTGAGCAAAAGTTGGAGAGTCTTTGGGACTTAAACTGGCAAATGCTGACAATCTGTCTCAAGTTGCTACGGATGCCTGTCAAGATGCGGGTACATGAGCAAGGTCAGGAACAAACATGGGCAGAAGACATAAGAGGGCAGCTAATGCCTTCAGTGCCGTTTTCGGAGCGTGATTACTACCATCCCGAGTCCTATTTCCAGCTTTTTGGCTTAGACTTTGATCCTAACCTCAGCATCATGGATTTGTTGTTCTGCGAGGGGCCTGCATCTAAAAGCATAATCTTAAAGTCTATAAAAAAACATTGAACAATCTGCAAAACGATTGTGTTTTTAAAACAAATTCGGTAACATACGTACAGGTTTATTAAACAATCAGATAGGAATTTAATGGAAGCAAAATTTTCGAACAGAGTCAAAGAGGTGATCTCTCTTAGCCGCGAAGAAGCTCTTCGCCTGGGACATGATTACATTGGCACAGAGCACCTCTTACTGGGGATGATTCGCGAAGGTGAAGGTGTTGCTGTTTCCATTCTTAAGAAATTGGGAGTGCCAATGGATGAATTGCGGAATGCAATCGAACGCGCTGTAAAAGGCACCGCAAATCACAACGTAAAAAATATGGCAAATATCCCTCTGACCAGGCAGTCGGAGAAGGTATTGAAAATAACATATTTGGAGGCAAAAATCTTCAAGAGTCAATTGATTGGCACGGAGCATTTGCTCTTGTCTATCTTGAGGGATGAGGACAATATCGCCACACAGATACTTAACAAATTTGAAATCAATTACGATTCGGTAAAAGAGATGCTGGAAATGTCTTCCGACTCTGCACCTCGCTCAAGAGCTGAGGCAGAAGATGGGGATGATGACGGATCTAAATTATTCGGTTCTACCGGAAGTGGATCTGGCGCAGCGAAGCCTGGCGCAGAAAAGTCTAGAACGCCTGTTTTGGATAATTTCGGTAGGGATCTCACCAAAATGGCTGAGGACGATAAGCTTGATCCGATTATCGGACGCGAGAAAGAAATCGAACGTGTCGCTCAGATTCTTTCCAGAAGAAAGAAAAATAACCCGATATTGATCGGTGAGCCGGGTGTAGGTAAGACAGCCATTGCAGAAGGTTTAGCACTAAGAATTATTCAGAAGAAAGTGTCCCGTGTGCTTTTCAATAAGCGTGTAGTGACCTTGGATCTGGCTTCATTAGTAGCAGGCACTAAATATAGAGGACAGTTTGAAGAGAGAATGAAAGCCGTGATGAATGAGCTGGAAAAATCTCCAAATGTCATTCTATTTATTGATGAGCTGCATACCATCGTAGGAGCAGGTGGAGCTTCAGGATCCCTGGATGCTTCCAACATGTTCAAGCCAGCTTTGGCACGTGGAGAAATCCAATGTATCGGAGCTACTACGCTAGACGAGTATCGTCAGTACATTGAGAAGGATGGAGCTTTGGCCCGTAGATTCCAGATGGTAATGGTAGATGCTACCACACCTGAGGAAACTGTGCAAATCTTAAACAACATCAAGGATAAATACGAGGATCATCACAATGTGAATTATACAGATGAGGCTATAGTTGCCTGTGTGAAACTTTCCGACAGATACATTTCTGATAGATTCTTACCGGATAAGGCTATTGATATTTTGGATGAGGCTGGAGCCAGAGTCCATATCAATAATATCCATGTGCCGGAAGATATCCTGAAACTTGAAGCTGAAGTAGAAGACATCAAAACTGAGAAAAACCGTGTGGTAAAATCTCAGAAATATGAGGAAGCTGCCCAGCTCAGAGATAAGGAAAAGAAATTGCTTGAGCAATTGGAAGCTGCAAAGAATAGATGGGAAGAGGAAAGTAAGTCTAAGCGATTTACTGTAGAAGAGGATAATGTAGCTGAGGTAATTGCAATGATGACTGGTATTCCGGCTAAGCGAATTGCTCAGAAAGAAGGCGCTAAGCTTTTGAATATGAATGTGGATTTGTCAGGCAAAGTAATAGGTCAGGATGAAGCGATTAAGAAATTAACTAAAGCAATTCAGCGGACTAGAGTAGGTCTGAAAGACCCTAAAAAGCCGATTGGCTCCTTTATTTTCCTAGGACCAACAGGCGTAGGTAAGACTGAATTGGCCAAGATGCTGGCCACCTATCTTTTTGATAAAGAGGATTCTTTGGTCAGAATTGATATGTCAGAGTATATGGAGAAATTCTCCGTATCCCGATTAGTAGGAGCGCCTCCGGGCTATGTAGGTTATGAAGAAGGTGGACAGTTGACTGAGAAAGTCAGAAGAAAGCCATATTCTGTGGTTTTACTTGATGAGATAGAAAAAGCCCACCCTGATGTATTTAATATCCTTTTACAGGTATTAGATGATGGAGTCTTAACAGATGGTCTAGGTAGAAAAGTAGATTTTAGAAATACGATCATCATCATGACTTCGAATATTGGAGTTCGTGACCTGAAAGATTTCGGTGCAGGAATTGGCTTCGCCAGTCAGGCGAGATCAGATAATATGGATGAAGTGATGAAATCCACCATTCAATCTGCATTGAAAAAGGCTTTTAGTCCTGAGTTCTTAAATAGATTGGATGATGTGGTTGTCTTCAATTCATTGAGCAAAGAGCATATCTTCAAGATTATCGATATCAGTTTAGGCAAGTTGTTCTCTAGAATTACTGACCTTGGCTACAAGATCGAATTGACTGAGAAGGCGAAAGAATTCTTGGCCGAGAAAGGATATGATCAGCAATACGGTGCAAGACCGTTGAATAGAGCAATTCAGAAATATCTGGAAGATGCGATTGCCGAAGAAATTTTGAAAGGAGATCTTTCGGAAGGAGATATCATCACAGCAGATTATCCTGGTGAAGGTACAGAATTGACTATAGTTGTAAAGAAAAAGGAGAAAGCTGATTAAAAGTTAGCTGTAACTATATTGAAAGCCCCGGATGATGAATTCGGGGCTTTTTTGTTTTTAACCGCAGTGGGCGCAGAGGTTTCTCAGAGCGGCAGGATGGTCTTGTTTTTTTAGAAATTGGAGATTTTATTTTTATTAGGAGCAGCCGAAGTCTAATCCCATCATTGCGGATAATCATTATATTTTTGAAATTTTTGTTTTCATGCCTGTGATTTTTTTGAAAGATGTGCGAATAATAGTTTGAAAGAGTTTTACCGTCAACCATCTAGTCCTTGTCTAACGAAATAGAATTTTTCCTATCCAGTATTGAATCCAATCAAGGGATCATATACAAAGTGGCAAACTCCTATTGCAATGATGTAGATGATCGTGAAGATCTAATTCAGGAAATCATCCTCCAGCTTTGGCGGGCTTATCCAAGCTATAATCCAGCGTATAAACTCAGCACCTGGATGTATAGAATCGCTCTGAACGTAGCCATCTCGGCCTATCGAAAAGAAAGTAAACGAACACAGCTGATAAGGCCGCTGTCGGAAACTGCTATTTACTTGGACGAGGATAAAAGTGAAGCCAAGGATAACCGGGATCTCTTGCAGGCACTTATAAGAGAACTCAAAGAGGTGGACAGGGCACTGATTCTTCTTTACCTAGACGGCTATTCATATCCAGAGATCGGTGAAATGATTGGATTGTCAGAAAGTAATGTGGCGACAAAACTCTCTCGAATCAAACAACAATTGAAAAAGAAATTCACAGCACACTAAGAAAATCATGGAAGACATAGAACTTCAACAACTTTGGAAATCGTATGATGAAAGACTTCAGGAACAATTGGTCTTTAATCGAAAAAATGCTTCAGATATTACCAAGATGAAGGTAAAGAGTACCCTTTCGGCTATGCGTCCAATCAAGATTTTCACGCTTCTACTTGGGATTCTTTGGGTGCTTTTTTTGGATGTTTTGTTGATTAACCTTTTCCCTGTAGGGAACTTCTTCTTTCTGATTTCTTTTGGGTTTATCTCCTTGGTCAACAAAATAGCTGTTGGGATTTATGCCTATCAGTTGATTCTCATATCGGTGGTCAACATCAATTCTCCCGTGATCAGCACACAGAAAAAGATAGCCGGACTTGTGAGCTCTACACTGTGGGTCACACGTATTCTGATGCTACAGCTTCCCTTTTGGATCACAGGTTTCATGAGTTTAGCTTGGGTTATTAATGGAAATATTCTCTATTGGAGCATTCAAGGAGCGTTGACTGCACTGTTTGCAGGGCTGGCTGTGTGGCTGTTTATCAATATCCGCTATGAAAATCGTGAAAAGCGCTGGTTCAAATTCCTCTTTGGAAGCTACGAATGGACGCCGATTATGAAAGCGCAGGAAATGCTAGGACAGATCAAAGAATATGAGGAGGCAAACTAACCGTATTTTCTTTTTTTAACGCGAGAAAAATAATCGAGAGATAAGTATAGCATTACTCAAGTCTCCGTCTCCACCATCGCTTTCTACTGCAGAGGTTACGTAAGTTAGTCTCCAACCATCTTGAAGCATGCTGTTGATTTTAGATGAGATCATTGCGTCATTGGATGCTACGTTTCTAGGTTTGACTTCTAATCCATCAAATATATTCTGCAGTTTAATTTCTTCTAAATTATCAACTTTGACATGCTTTCCTTTAAGTTCTCTGTTTTTAGCTTTGGATCCGTCTGTTTTAAAAGCTGCATACTCAGAATCATCTACTTCTGTTTGTGAATCAATTATGCTTGATTCTCCATTTCCCCTATAATTTAAAGACTCTACTATTGTTACTATTTTGAATTCCTGGGTGTCCTTTGTGGTAGGTGATTGTGCGTAGGCTGATGCTGAGTAGAGCAAAGGGAAAATGAGAAGCAGGAATTTCATAGGTCTTTGAAGCTTAGTTGCCCAAAAACTAACGGAAATAAAATTAGTTTGTTTTGGAAGGGAGTTAGATTAAAATAAAAAACAACAAGCCCACTGCCAATATTACAATCATCTTTTGTGCTCTTTCTTTGATTTCCGGGGTTAGTTTCGGTTTTCGCATCACCAATACAGCCAAACTCAACCCAACCAATTGCAACGCCAATCCTACACCGTTTAAGGGTCCCATGGGTGCCTCCAATACCCTGAAATACGAATTCAAAAGCCCAAGAAAGCAGAGCACTATTCCAGTGATTCCAAACAAAAATGAGCGTTGAAGCAAAATTTTTGGAGGTTGTTCAGTCCATTTCATTTTTTCTGAATCTATAATTGGGGCGCAAGATACAAGACTTATTTCTACCGACTCTTTATGGGTTATTTTTTGACCTTTATCTTTTCCAGTCTGGAGTAGAAATAGGCTTTTATTTGATCAGCACTCATCGCATTTAGGGTCATTTCTTTCGTCAGTCCGCCTTTTCTTCCTACCAAAACACCATATTTCATATCAGCATAGCCTTCCATCGCATGTGCATCAGGATTGATGGAAAGCATCACTCCTTGATCCATAGCATAGCGGACCCATCGCCAATCCAAGTCCAGTCTCCATGGATTGGCATTGATCTCGATGACTACATTGTTTGCTGCACAGGCGTCTATGATCGCTTTGTGATCAATAGGGTAGCCTTGGCGGCGAAGCAAAAGTCTTCCCGTCGGATGGCCTAGTATGGTGGTGTAAGGATTTTCAATCGCCGTGATTAATCGATTCGTTGCGCGCTTGATGTCCATATTCAGAATCGAGTGAACTGAAGCCACGATAAAGTCAAAGCTTGCCAGCACATCGTCTGCATAGTCAAGTTTTCCGTCAGAAAGAATATCGCTCTCTATTCCTTTGAAAATCCTGAATGGCGCCATTTCCTTATTCAAGGCATCGATTTCCTGATGCTGTTTTGTGATTTGATCCTCAGTCAATCCTCCTGCGTAAAAAGCCGTCTTGCTGTGATCTGAGATCCCTAGGTACTCATATCCTAGCTCCCTGCAATATTCAGCCATTTGCCTCAAACTATGCTTTCCATCGCTGTACGTGGAGTGGTTGTGCAAAATGCCTTTTAGGTGGCGATCTGTAAGCAGTTCTGGAATTTTATTTTCCTTGGCCAGTTCTATTTCTCCATACCCTTCGCGCATTTCTGCGGGAATAAATTGAAGGCTATTGATGCTGAAAAACTCCTCCTCGCTGGAATAGTCCTTTTTCTGAAGCTTTTGGGCAATAGTTTCCTTTTCATCTACGTGCCCTTCCAAATGAAGCGGAGCTGCTACAAGAGAGAGCTTTTTCCATAGAAAATCGGCTTTGGAGCAAAAGTGAATACTCACCCGAAGATCGATTTCTTGCATTTTCCCTCGTAAGGTTCTAGGCCCAGATTCCAACAAAATCCACTCGATGGAGTCCATTGCCTTGATGTTGGATTTCACAGAAGCTAATTCATCTGAGGCAAGAAGAAATTCGGCTTCGGTGATGATTTCCATTTGTCTGGCAAAATCACCTACAACTGCCAAATCTGCCTCTGGAGCTAATGCTTGAAAGGTTTCTTTCAATTGCCCGATGATTTCCTCAATATCCGCATAGAGCCATTTGCCGGAATTTGAAGCTTTGAATTCAAGGTTTTCGATGATTGTATGCTGTGTTTTCTCTCCAAAACCCTTGATTTTTGCCACTTTCCCCGATTGGCAAGCTTCCATCAATTCATGCGTGGAGGTAATTCCTAATTCCAACCAGAGGGTTTTTACCTTTTTCGGTCCCAAGCCTTTGATCTGAAGAACCTCCAAAATTCCTTCTGGGGTTTTTGCTAAAAGTTCTTCTAGAAAGGGGAAGGTGTCGGTCTCTCTCAGCTGTAGGATAGCATCCACCATGCTTTTTCCTACACCTTGAATTTTGGCTAGTTCTTCTTCACTAAGACTCATGATGTCCTGATCTCCGCGCTCCAAGGAAATCAATGCACTTTGATAGCTGCGGATTTTGAATGGGTTTTCGTCGTGAAGTTCCATCAGCTGGATGCTGAGTTTGATTTTTTTCAGAAGAGTCTTGTGATCCAAAATTTCTCGGGTTGTGTGAAAGTGATGAGACAAATGTCTTTAAATAATGTTTCAATTTAAGGGGCTATGGCTTAACTTAAAATTGAAAATTGATATTCTGTTAAGCTCAGCTCTGCAAAACATTGGAACGTAGGAAGATTCATTTGCTTCAGGAGCGATTTTGAACAGAATGAGTGTATTTACGTTATTCGAGACAACTGATTTTTAACATTTAACCGAAAAAAAAGAATGAAGTATTGGATGGTCAAATCAGAACCTAATGCATATTCTTGGGAAGATTTCGTAGGGAAAAATGAAGATATATGGGATGGTGTGAGGAATTACCAAGCGCGGAACTATCTTAGAGAAATGCAGTTGGGAGACCAGGTGTTTTTTTATCATAGCGGCAAGGAAAAGGCCATAGTTGGAATTGCTGAGGTGAGTGAGGAACAATTTCCTGACCCCAAGGATAAAGCTTGGACGGCTGTTAAACTAAAGGTGAAAAGCTCCCTTACAAATGCAATATCTCTGGCTGAAATTAAGGCAGAAGATAGACTTTCTGATTTGCCTATGCTCAAACGATCGCGCTTGTCAGTTTTGCCAGTGGCAAAAGATGAGTTTGAATTACTTCTAAAAATGGGTTCATAAAAATGAAAAAAATAATTCTACTGCTTTTTCTTTCAATCCTAGGACAGCAGCTTTTTGCTCAAGTCAGATTCATTGAGCGTTTTGAAGTAGCTTCCGAGATGAGGGATCCCTTGTTTGAGATGATAGATTCAGAATCCGGTCTGGTTTCTTTCAGAACTATACCAGAAAAAGGCCTGAATCTGCGGAAAGTGTTTCAGTACTTTTTGGTGGACTCTTCCCTGAACTCTGAGCGTGGCATCATAGAGTTTCCTGTTCAGGAAGGATTTGATATGCTGGGCTACGACACGGATAAAAATCACCTCTTTGTGCTCTTCACCAAAGGCTATACCTCTGCTTCGGATAAATATATTTTACAGATTGACCTGGCTACGAGGCAAGGCTTGGAGTTCAATGCTGACAATGTGTTGGATATGGAGCTGGTTGAATTTCTGATTCAGGATCAAAAAGCAATATTTATGGGGCGTGCTGACGACAGGCCGGTACTTCAGATCCACGATTTGCAGACTAAAAGCGTCCATACTTTGCAGGGCATCTACGGAAATAATACCCAAGTGCTGCAAATACGTAAGAAACCGGAGACAAAATCACTCGAGGTGGTATTGAGCAGGGAGGGTGCGTACCGAGACCGGGAGATTCTCATCAATAAATATGACATGGAGGGCAATGTGATCCAGGAAGTGAAAGTGGATCGTTTTGGCGAACAGGGCCAGGAGATTTTAGATGGGTTGCTGGTATCCACAGGCAATTATCAGGAGGCAATGCTGGGAGCATTTGGCCTGGAGCGGAGAAACGCTTATCAAGGCATGTACATCATGGATATCAATGAATTTGGAGAGTTTGATTTTAAACTATATACCCTGGCAGACTTTCCTAATTTCTATAACTACCTCAATGACAAGTCAAAAGAAAAGCAGGTGAAATCTGTGGAAAAAGAGCTGGACCGCGAAAGAATACCCGCTATAAATAGCCTTTATGCTATCCGTGATGTGCGGCAGACTCCCGATGCTTACTACGTTTATTTTGATCAATACACGGTAAATAATAGTAGGTCGGGCTATCAAAATGGCGCTTTTTCCCCTACAGGAGGCTACCGGTATGACAGATGGAACAGAATGGGAGCCACCACCTTCTCGGATCCGTATTTAGCCAATCGATTTCCGATGTCCACTAGCTATCAGACTATTCCGGAATATCGCTACATCTCTGCACACTTTGCCAAAGTAGCTAAAACAGGCCAGGTGCTTTGGGATAATGCCGTTTCCTATCAAGAAATGGTGACTACCTATCCTGAGGCATTTGGTGAAGTGGCCGTAGTGGGAGATGATTTATACCACATGTTTGTCGAAGATCAGATCATCAAGTTGAGCTTCTTCAGAAATGGGGAAAAAGTGTTTGAGAATATGGAATTCGAACTGAAACTAATCAATGAAAAAGAGCGGATACGAGATACTAATTTGGAGAGTTTGCGCCTGATTCACTGGTACGATAGGTATTTTCTACTTACAGGTACCCAAGGGATACGTTACATCAGTGAGTCTGGAAGTGATCAGACCAGGGAGGTTTATTTTATCACCAAAATAGTGGTGGATGGGGATTTGTATAAGCCCGAAGAACTCCCAGACTAGATTTTATTTTTATATTTACCCGCAAATCTACCCCATGCAAAAAAGGCTAGTCTTAGACGAAGGACAGATTGAGATCATACTCAGACGATTCTGTCACCAACTGATCGAAAATCACGACGATTTTGACAATACCGTACTTTTGGGTTTGCAGCCCAGAGGGCCAATATTGTTGGATAAGATCGTAAAACTCCTGGAAGAAATTTCGGGCGTGAAAGTTCCTTCGGGGTATCTCGACGCTACTTTTCACAGAGACGATTTCCGTAGGAGAGATTTTCCCCTCAAAGCCAACGAAACCAAAATCAACTTTCTGGTCGAAGGGAAAAAAGTGATCCTGGTAGATGATGTGCTCTACAAAGGCCGATCTGTACGGGCTGCTATGGATGCCATGATTGCATTTGGCAGACCTCAAAAAGTCGAACTCATGGTGCTGGTAGATCGCAAACTCACCCGCGATTACCCAATCATGCCAGATTACTATGGCGTACGTGTACATACCCTGGAAAGCCAGTATGTCATCGTGGAATGGGCTGCGCAGGGCAATGAAAAAGACGCAATTTGGATCACAGAGAAAGTTAACCCTTAACCATGTCGCAACTAAGCACGAAACACCTACTTGGAATCAAAAACCTCACAGAGGATGATCTCCAACTTATTTTAGACACGGCAGCGAACTTCAAAGAAGTGATCAATCGACCGATCAAAAAAGTGCCTTCTTTGCGTGATATCACCATTGCAAATGTGTTTTTTGAGAATTCTACACGGACAAGACTTTCTTTTGAATTGGCAGAGAAAAGGCTCTCTGCTGATGTGGTGAATTTTTCCTCATCAAACAGTTCAGTGAAAAAAGGGGAGACGCTGGTCGATACAGTCAACAATATACTTTCTATGAAAGTGGATATGGTGGTAATGAGACATTCCAGTCCAGGCGCACCTCACTTTCTGTCCAGAAATGTCAAGGCCAATATCATCAATGCTGGTGATGGAACTCACGAACATCCGACCCAAGCACTACTTGATTCTTTTTCGATCAAAGAAAAACTTGGAGATGTAGCTGGGAAAAAAGTGGCCATCATCGGAGATATTCTGCATTCTAGAGTAGCACTTTCCAATATCTTCTGTTTGCAAAAGCTTGGTGCCGAAGTGATGGTCTGCGGGCCGATTACCTTGCTGCCAAAATATATAGCCAGTCTTGGGGTGAAAGTAGAGTTGGATGTGAAAAAAGCCCTGCAATGGTGTGATGTGGCAAACGTTCTGAGAATTCAGCTGGAAAGACAACAAATCAAGTATTTCCCGAGTTTGCGTGAATATTCCCTTTATTATGGGATCAATAAAAAGTTGTTGAGCCAGCTGGATAAAGAGATCGTCATCATGCATCCCGGACCTATCAACCGTGGAGTGGAATTGAGTTCGGATGTGGCCGATTCGGAACACTCCATCATCCTGGAGCAGGTTCAAAACGGTGTTGCTGTGCGGATGGCTGTGCTCTACCTACTAGCTGGAGCAAAAGGATAAGTTGATTTGAGATTTGAAATTTCAAATTTGAAATCAGTTAACATTTAAATCTCAAATTTACTTTTATGCTGAGTGTAACTAATCTTGTGAAGACCTATGGCAAGCAGAATGCTGTCAACGATATTTCCTTTGAACTACAAGGAGGGGAGGTAGTTGGGCTTTTGGGGCCGAATGGTGCTGGGAAAAGTACAACCATGAAATGTATCGTAGGCCTACTTCGCAAAACATCCGGAGAAATCACGTTAGGAGGGCACGATCATTTGAGCGTGGAGGCAAAACGTCTTTTCAGTTACATTCCGGAAACACCTTATGTCTATGATTTGCTTACTGTCCATGAACATATGCAGTTCGTAGCTCAAGCCTACGGGGTGAAAGATTGGAGAGGAAAAGCTGATGAATATTTGGAGCTATTTGAGTTGGCGGACAAGAAGGATAAACTTGGTCGCGATCTATCGAAGGGTATGCGCCAAAAAGTATCCATTTGCTGCGCATTGCTTCCAGATCCGCAAGTGCTGTTCTTTGATGAACCCATGATAGGATTGGATCCTAAGGCGATCAAAAACACGAAGAAGGTTTTTAGAGAACTCAAAGAAGCGGGAAAGACTATTTTGGTTAGTACTCACCTGATCGACAGTGTGGAGTCCATCGCTGACCGGGTGATGATTTTAAAGGATGGAAATATAGTCGGGAATGATACCATAGCAAACTTGAAGATACAGTCTCTACAGGGAGAAGGCACTACACTTGAAGATCTGTTCTTAGAAATGACCAAAGATGAATGAAATCCGACTGTTGTTCAGAAAGGATATCCTCATTCTGCTCAATAATATCAAACTGATTCTTAGAAATCCCCTTCGATTGCTTCCTTACGCAGGTATCGCCGGATACATTTTCTTTATGTATTGGCTGCGTATGAGAAACAGAGATAAAGATTCCTCCAGCCAAGAATTGCCCGAACTGGACATGAATGGCATTCCCGAAGTAAATTTTGCCTTGCAGAACATCGTGGGAGGCGTGACAATTTTGGCTCTGGTCATCCTGATCTATCAGCTTTTTAGAGCCACTAAGAATAATGTCAGTTTCTTCAAAATGGCTGATGTCAACTTGCTCTTCACTGCGCCTGTAAAGCCTGAGAATATCCTGATCTATTATATGGTGCGTTCCATTTTACCTTCTTTGGGTGGCGCGATCATATTTGTAGGTTACGCATCCAGCCAGGCTATAGATACCTACGAGATGTCGGTTGCGAATTTTATATTTCTGGTTCTAGCCGCAGCTTTATTCTTTTTTATTGTTTCCCCTATCAAGTTTCTGGTCTATACGCTGAACTCCAAGTACGATGTGATGGAATACATCCGCTCGGGAGTAATTGCATTGGCAGTTTTACTTTCTGGGATGATTATCATTCCAGGACTGATGGCTGAAAAATTCTGGCAGGGAATGTTTGCCTGGATTTCCTCACCATGGTTTGATTTCTTTCCTATCGTCGGCTGGAGCAGAGGTATTGCGAGCTTCCTGTCACATGGTAATGTGGTTATTTCTATTGGTTTCGTTTTACTTTATGGGATTTCCTATTTCGTGATTTTGAAACTGGTCATTCGTTTTGCTGGATACTATTATGAAGATGTATTAGAAGCGACGAAGTCCAACGAAGAAAAGCTGGAAAAAGTAAAAGGTAAAAAGGAAGTAGGAGAGAGTACCTACAGCTTAAATACCAAAAAGAAACTGGCCTTGCCAGATTTTGGAATCGGGGCTAAGGCATTTTACTGGAGAAATTATGTGCACAGTTCAAGGCAGGATTTTCATCCGCTTTTTGGACTGTACTCTCTGATTATGGTAGGGATAGGATTAGTGCTGGCTGGTTTGTCACTTTTTGAATGGTTTTCTCATTACGTGCTTTATGGTTATCTCGTGATGTTGCTGTTTATCTACTTCTTTGCAGGAACAGGCAGGGCAAATGTGGGAGATCTGAAAAAGCCATTTTTCATACTCGTGCCAGCTTCTTGGGCTTCAAAGTTTTGGAATATGATCAAGCTCGATATACTGCAGATTACCCTGTTTTGCTTAGCCATGATTATTCCATCGGTTTTGATTGCCGGGCTGAACTGGTATATCATACCGTTGTTCCTATTTGCCACACTTGAAGTTTATCTAGTTGGCTTTGGTATTAATATTATTCCCCAAATCGCCTTGGATGAAGGCTGGGATAGGAAGTTGATCAAGCCCTTTATGATCGGGGGAATTGTGCTCTTCGGCTTTGTGCCGGCATTCGCTTTTAGTATTGTTGCATTTATCGCTTCGAAGCAATTCGTTTGGGCGCTATTTGGCGGGACTTTTGGGATGTTTTTTGTAGCGGCTATCCTGATGCATGTGACGCTGGATATATTGAAGCGCTTAGAATTTAAGGAGGTTTAAGCTTACCGGTTTTTTTTGAAAAAGGCTCTTGAAATATTCTATAAAATGTTTCTGAGAGAAAACCTATTCATAAGTCAATATATAAAACCTCACTTGTATCTACATCGAATGCATATAGTTTTTTGTCATCAGGAGAGATTGATATTGTCATAACTTCTCTATCTAGAATTATTTTTCTATCTGGCTTTCCATTCCAATCGTAAATGAATACTTCCTTGCCAAAGAAAGCATTTTCTTCTTTGTCTTTTTTTCCAGAAAAAAGTCCGTATATATATTTCTTTGATACAGAAATTCCCAGGAAACAATGTTGCACATCTGGCGTCCTTTCAAATATATGTTCTCCTGATTGATTAACTACTAATGCCTCATAATTATCGATTTTGGATGGCCCTACAATAGAAAAACTTTCTCTAGTTTTGATGTTAAAAATCTCAATACAATCGTGCCATCTATATGCTGAAGCCACTAGAAATTCATTAGGATTAATATCCATCGAAAACTGAAAATACTTTCTAATTTCTTCAGGATTTAAATTTTCAGGGAATTTGATATAATCGCCAATTTCATCAATTAATTCACCATTTGACCGATTTAATACTTGAAATTTCTTTATTGATTCTTTAGATCCAGATCCAATTAAATGTTCTTCGTTAAGAATCTTTATTTTATCAAAATAGTTAGGAAGTTTTATCTCATTGAAATCTTCAGTGATAAGATTTTTTTCTATGACTTTTCTCATAGTGAAGTCAAAAATCATAAAATATCCATTTTTTAGACTTGATGATTTTGGTGAAAATGATTCATACAGACCATTTCCTTTTCCAATAAAGCCTTGAGTTAATTCTTGTTTTTGAAAATTTAAAAAATGAACAATTTTATTGTTTTTACCATCAATATCATGGATAAATAGACCAGAGTCAGTAGCTATAAAATTATACGGAGTACCGCCTATGTAGTCAAAGTACTTTTTAAAAGAATGTGACTCGATTATTTTATAGTCGTTAATCTCTAATTCGTTTTCAGTAATTTTTATTTTCTTTTCTGCATGATTTTCACAACTCGTTAAAAATGTCAGAGTCAAAAAAAATGACAGTACATTATTTTTCATATATTATTAAATAAATAGTTGATTTTTTGTACAATGGCAATTTATTTAAAAAAAAAACTAACTAATCAAATTAATTAGTTTAAAAATTTTGAATCGGTTTTTTAATTGAAAAGAAAGTCTATGTTGGCATAATCTCTCTGCCAATTACCGAATTTTATTCTGTTTTAACTTTCCGGTAATCGCATCCCCCGAAAATTTCCTTTATTTTTGATTACAAATAGCACCAAATATAACCGACTATGATTTACAACTCAATAATCGATACCATCGGAAACACCCCGATGATCCGTCTGAATAAACTTGCCAAACATATCAAAGGAGAAGTTTTGGTAAAGGTGGAATACTTCAACCCCGGCAACTCGATGAAAGATCGTATGGCTATCAAAATGGTGGAAGACGCTGAAAAAGCAGGTTTGTTAAAGCCGGGAGGAACGATCATAGAAGGAACATCCGGTAATACGGGTATGGGCTTGGCTCTTGCCGCTGTCGCCAAAGGTTATAAGTGTATTTTCACTATGGCTGATAAGCAGTCTAAGGAGAAAATCGATATTCTTAAGGCTGTAGGAGCTGAAGTGATCGTCTGTCCGACAAACGTGTCACCTGAAGATCCAAGGTCCTATTATTCTATTGCGAGGAAATTGAATCAGGATATCCCTAACTCTTTTTACCCAAACCAATACGATAACCTATCCAATACTGCAGCTCACTACGAGACTACTGGGCCAGAAATCTGGAATGACACGGATGGAAAAATCACTCACTATGCAGCGGGTGTAGGGACAGGTGGATCTATGTGTGGTGCAGCGAAGTTTTTGAAGGAACAGAATCCAAATGTGGTAACTGTGGGAATTGATACCTATGGTTCGGTTTTCAAAAAATATAAAGAGACGGGCATTTTTGACGAGAAGGAAGTTTATCCATACCTGACAGAAGGAATTGGAGAAGATATTCTGCCTAAGAATGTGAACTTTGATATGATCGATCACTTCATCAAAGTAACGGATAAAGATTCCGCAGTGATGACACGAAGACTGGCTAGAGAAGAAGGTTTATTTGTGGGCTGGTCCTGTGGATCGGCTGTTCACGGAGCTTTGGAGTGGGCAAAAGATAACTTGAAGGAAGGTGATCAGATGGTTATTATTTTGCCTGATCACGGCACCCGCTATTTAGGAAAAGTCTATAACGACGAGTGGATGAGAAACCACGGATTCTTGGAAGACAAAACCTTCTCTACTGCCCGGGATATCATTGCGCAGCGAAATGGCGCTTATACTTTGGTTTCTTCCTTGAAAACTGACTCTGTGAAAGAGGCGATAGGCTTAATGAATAAAACGAGTGTGTCTCAGATTCCAGTTATGGAAAATGGGGAAGTGGTGGGTAGCTTAACAGATAATAAGTTACTGGCTAGAATCATCGATAATCCTGCTTTGAAAGATGCCAAAGTTGCAGATGTAATGGAAGACTCTATGCACTTTGTGGCGCTGGATAGTACTTTGGATGTACTCTCTTCAATGGTTGAAAAAGAAAAGGCGGTTCTTGTTCGTGATGTACAAAATCAGATTCACATCATCACCAAGCATGATATCTTGGAGGCTTTCACGAAGTAAACACACTAAATGAACCAAAGTAAAATTCAACGGATCATAGATTCGGGAGTAGATTTTGAAATCAAAGATATACTTGAAAAGGCCTGGGAGATGTTTAAATCCCGGGCTTTGTTCCATGTGGGTTTTATAGTGATAGTGGCACTGATTCAATATGGTTTCTCTGCTTATTTGGAGGATTTCACCTTCCTCTACACCATCTTTTTAGCTCCCGCATTAGTTTGTGGCTTTTATTTGGTAGCCAATAGGCAAAGCCAGAAAGAAAACATCGACTTCCAGAATTTCTTTGATGGTTTTAAGTATTGGTGGGACTTAGTAGTGACTAATCTGATCAGTTCCATCCTAATTGTTTTTGGAATTATACTACTTATTGTCCCGGGAGTTTACCTTTTGGTAGGCTATATGTTTAGTCTATTATTTGTGATTTTTGGAGGCTTTGATTTCTGGACTTCCATGGAGCTAAGCCGCAAACTAGTGCACAGCAACTGGCTGAAATTCTTTTTGTTTTTGCTGGCGCTATTGGGAGTCAATATTTTAGGGTTGCTGTTTTTTATTGTGGGGATAGTTGTGACGATTCCTATAAGTTATTTGGCGATTTATATTTTGTTTGAGGAGCTTACGATTGATGCAATTGATGAAGAGTCGAAGGGTAACATTATTCATGTGTAAGTAGCATTGCTTCTAATCTAGAGCTACATTTTTTTGAAAGGTCGCTCACAGCTAATTCAGATGGGAGGCTAGGTTGAATCGGTTTTGAAAAGTAGATCTTTACCTTTCCCGGTCGAATCAAAAGCGACCCTTTTTTCATGATCTTATTTGCCCCGATCACGGCTATTGGAAGGATTGGGATTTTCGTTTCTATTGAAATTCGAAATGCCCCAGATTTGAATGGGAGCAGAGGTGATTCACTAGCATTTCGAGTTCCCTCGGGAGCAACGACTGCTGAGATTCCTTGATTGAGAAAAGTTACCAACCGATCAATACTTTTTCTTCTTGATTCGGCATCTGTTCTGTCCACCCATATGGCTACTTTCCCCACCACCCATCCGAAGAAAGGGATTTTGGATAATTCTTTTTTCCTAAAGCTCTTACTTGCTGAGGAATCGCCAGGGGGATTATAGCAGCATCAAGAAACGAGCGATGGTTAAAAATGTAGATGTAAGATTTCGTACGATCGATCAGGTCACGACCATGGAATTCATACCTGATACCTGATCCGAAAGACCATACCCTTGCCCAAACTCGAATAAAGAAAAAAGAAAACTTGCCTCCAGCTGGACTAATGCTCAAAGGGATGACGATAAAAAGCCCTAAGATCAGAAGCAAGGTGAAAAAAAGTACGATGGAGTAAATGGTAAATATTACTTGGATGACTTTTATCATTCGTCAGAATTGGTAATTTTGGGTATAAATATAATCTTCACTCTTTGCTTGCAGGAGCCTCCGAGCGTTCGGGGGCTCTACTTTTTTTGATTCTCTGCAAAATAAAGATAGATTTTTCAGGAAATTGCTTTTGATGATACATTGCCTATCTTAGCAGGGTGAAATCCAAAGAAGCATTTCAAAACAAATAATTTCAAGTGAATCCGACACCAAGAACTTTCGTACATCATTCTTACTACCATCTTCAATGAAGGAATAGGATGACTATGGATTTTTGGTAAAAATAAATAGAGGCCTATTCCTAGTGGAATGGGCCTTTTTTGGTTTCCAGCGTCATGAGAGTGACGAAGGAGCGAATCAATCTCGTTTTTAACAACAGACTGCCACGCCTCGTTCCTCGGCTCGCAGTGACGGGAAAAGCAGGATATTTAAACAAAACAGTATATACCCAAATACCATGAACACAAACACAAAACAGAAAGAATGGGTCTTCAGTGACCAACGATTGCAAAAGCTGAGGCAGGAGTACGATTCTTATACAGAGGAAGACTTCAATGTATGGAAGATTCTCTTCGAGCGGCAGATGCCGAATCTACCTAAGGCTGCTTCGAAAGCATATCTGGAAGGAGTAGAGATGGTGAAGTTTTCTGCTGACCGAATCGCTAATTTCGAAGAACTGAACCAGATTTTAGCCAAAACTACCGGCTGGGAGGTTCAGGTTGTCCCCGGACTGATCGATGATGATTTGTTTTTTGGTCTATTGAACAACCGACGATTTCCTTCTTCAACTTGGCTTCGCAAGATGGAGCAATTGGATTATTTGGAGGAACCAGACATGTTTCACGATGCTTTTGCCCACATGCCCTTGCTGACAAATCAGCCTTATGTGGACTTCTTAGAAAAACTGTCTGGAATAGCATTAAAGCATATTGATAATCCTTGGGCGATACAATTGCTAAGCAGGATTTATTGGTTTACGATAGAGTTTGGGTTGATCCGTGAAGATGGTGAGTTAAAAATATACGGTGCGGGGATCCTAAGTTCGGCTGGAGAGACTAAATTCAGCCTTTCAAATGAACCGGCCCATCTGGAATATGATGTGAGAAGGATTTTGAATCAGGAATACTGGAAAGATCGCTTTCAAGATAAATACTTTGTGATTGAGAGTTATGAGCAACTTTACGAGTCACTTCCGGAGATTGAGGCAGTGCTGGGGGAGATGTTGGTGGAGGGTGAGAAGTAAGTTGTGAGTGGTGAAGGGATGTAAGTAGTAAGAGGTGAAAAGTGAAAAGTAATAAGTCGGGTGCCCGATGATCGGTGAGGAGCTCATCGGGCATCGGGCATCAGACATCGGACAACAAAATGAAAATAGCAGTAATAAAATATAACTCAGGCAATGTGCAGTCGGTGCTCTATGCTTTGGAAAGGCTAGGTGCAGATGCCACACTCACAGATGACCCGGAACTGATCAGGACGGCAGATAAAGTGATTTTCCCCGGACAAGGTGAAGCCAGTACCGCGATGAGGTACCTAAAAGAGCGAAAGCTTGATGGGCTGATCAAAGACTTGAAGCAACCTTTCTTGGGAGTTTGTCTGGGTTTGCAGTTGCTTTGTGAGCATTCTGAGGAAAACGACACGGAGTGTTTGGGGATTTTTCCGGTGAAAGTAAAACGCTTTGTGCCCGAAAATTCTCAGGAATTCAAAGTACCGCATGTAGGCTGGAATGAACTGGAGAATCTAGCTGATAACCCACTTTTGAAAGATTTACCAGCCAATCCCTTTGTATATTATGTGCATAGCTTTTATGCGGAGCTGAGTGAGTTTACCATCGCCCAGACACATTACATCCATGATTTCTCAGGAATTCTCCATCGGGATAACTACTATGCCATACAGGCCCACCCAGAGAAAAGTGGCTTGGTAGGGGAGAAGTTGTTAAGCAATTTCCTCAGTATTTAAAACCAATTAATTGCGATTTAAGAAGTACGATTTACGAGATTGATTTGAACTTCAAACTCCCCTTTTTAATTCTCAACATCTGTAAAGGCTAGAAAAAGGGAGAATGGTGAACACTAA
Source organism: Algoriphagus locisalis (assembly GCF_900116615.1). GTDB lineage: Bacteria > Bacteroidota > Bacteroidia > Cytophagales > Cyclobacteriaceae > Algoriphagus > Algoriphagus locisalis. The sequence goes on along the minus strand of NZ_FPBF01000004.1, from coordinate 68,035 downwards.
AATAAGTCTCGTAAATCCCATATTGTAAATCGTAATTTCTCACTAACTACCCTTAATTTTCCAATTTTAAAATTTTACAATCTTCCAATTCTAAAAATGCAAATAATCCCAGCAATCGACCTCATCGGAGGAAAATGTGTCCGTCTAAGTCAGGGCGATTACAGCAGTAAAAAGGAATACCATGATGACCCCTTAGAAATGGCCAAGCGATTTGAAGGTGCTGGAATCCAGCGACTGCATCTGGTCGATCTTGATGGGGCCAAAGCCAAGAAAATCGTTAATGCAGATGTGCTTCATCGGATCAGCTCAGGAACGAGTTTGCAGGTTGACTTTGGTGGAGGAATCCAAGCTGATGAAGAAATAGAAAAGGCATTTGAATTGGGAGCAAAGCAAGTGACTGGAGGTAGTATTGCCGTGAAAAATGCGGATTTATTTAAATCGTGGATTAAGAATTATGGCCCTGAAAAGATTATCCTAGGAGCTGATGCCAAGAACAAAAAAATTGCTGTTGGAGGCTGGGAAGAGACTACTGCTGTGGATTTGATTCCTTTCATCAAGGATTATGTGGCTCTGGGAATTAGCTATGTGATTTGCACAGACGTAGCAAAAGACGGTTTGCTTCAAGGGCCTTCAATAGATTTATATAAAGAAATCTTGGAAGAAATCCCGGGCATTAAGCTCATCGCAAGTGGAGGCGTATCCTCTGTGACAGATTTGGAAGATTTGGAGAAAATCGGAGTGTATGGGACGATAGTCGGGAAGGCGTATTATGAGGGAAGGGTGACGTTGGAGGAATTGGCCGCGTTCGTTTGATTTACTAGTGCATTTACGAATTACGATTTTGGATTTACGAGATTGAATTGAACCTCAATCGACAATCTTTATACTTTTATACTGTTCAAAGATTAAGGTTATAAAATGACGCTAAACACTATCAGAAATCTCGTAAATCGTACTTCGTAAATCTTAATTTAGAATGATGAATGTTGAATAATGAATAATGAAGTGTCTAAAGTTGAATTCATATAATGCTTACTAAACGAATAATCCCCTGTCTGGACATCAAAGAAGGCAGAACAGTCAAAGGAGTGAACTTTGTGGAGCTTCGTGATGCGGGTGATCCAGTAGAGTTGGCGAAAATTTACTCTGATGAGGGAGCCGATGAACTTGTGTTTTTGGATATTACAGCCACAGTGGACAAGCGTAAAACCTTGGCTGAATTGGTGACGAAAGTTGCCAAAGCCATTAACATTCCCTTTACCGTGGGAGGAGGAATTTCTACCATAGAAGACGTAAAAGTGCTCCTGAACGCAGGCGCGGACAAGATTTCCATTAATTCCTCAGCGGTGAAAAATCCGCAGATCATCAACGACATGGCAGCAGAATTTGGTTCCCAATGCATAGTAGTGGCGATAGACACTAGAAATGTGGATGGGATAGACTTTGTACATACGCATGGCGGCAGAAAAGCAACTTTGCTTAAAACCCAAGCTTGGGCGCAAGAAGTTTGTGATCGAGGTGCCGGAGAGATTTTATTGACCTCTATGGATCACGATGGTACAAAGGCTGGCTTTTCCAATGAGTTGCTTGCAGAGATATCTTCCGCGCTGTCCATTCCAGTAATTGCTTCAGGCGGTGCGGGAACGATGGCACATTTCAAGGATGTGTTTACCTTTGGGAAAGCAGATGCTGCTTTGGCAGCGAGTATTTTTCACTTTAAAGAAATTGGGATTCCTGAGTTAAAGAGATATTTAGTGGATGAAGGAGTGAGTATTAGAAGTTAAAGAGACACAAGACATAAGTATCAAGACGCTAGACTCTATTACCGAGTCCCTAAAGGCATGAGGCAAAAAATGGAGATAGTGTCAGACCGAGTGACCAGTATAGCTATCGGGATCGAGGTCTAGCAAATACAAGAAAATAAAAACAAAACCTTCGGGGTTTTGGAAAGCCCAAAAGGTTAGAATGGATATGAATATAGATTTTAAGAAAATGGATGGCTTGGTTCCTGCAATCGTACAGGATGCACTTTCAGGCAAGGTACTGATGCAGGGCTACATGAATGAGGAAGCTTTGGCGAAAACAAATGAAACCAAAATGGTGACTTTTTTTAGCCGAAGTAAAAACCGCCTTTGGACCAAAGGGGAAACTTCCGGCAATTACATGGAGTTGGTTTCCCTCGCAGGAGACTGTGATGGAGATTCGATTCTAGTGAAAGCTAATCCTCGTGGACCGGTTTGTCACACAGGAGCGGATACTTGTTTTGAAGAGGAAAATACGTCCAAGACCGGCTTTATCGATCAGCTGAGAGCAATCATCAAGGATAGAAAAAACAACCCTTCTGATACTTCATACACGGCTTCTCTTTTTGCAAAGGGCATCAATAAAGTTGCTCAAAAGGTAGGAGAGGAAGCTGTAGAAATCGTGATCGAAGCCAAAGATGATAATAAAGAATTATTCATGGGAGAAGCAGCGGATTTACTTTACCACTACTTAGTTTTGCTTGAGGCCAAAGGCTATGAGCTGGATGAGGTGATGGAGGTGCTGATTGCTAGGCACAATAAGAAATAAAAGAAGGATGAATGCTCGGTTCTTTACTTAGTAAGCAGGAAACTCCTGGTTTAGTCCTTTAAAAGCATCGATCATTTCCCACTTAGGTCTGTAGAAAGTAGTTGTAAGCCTTCCGCTGACCGAGCCGTTTTCCAAGAAAAGTAAGGCTGCAGCTAAGCGCAGGTCGTCTTGATCTCCCCAGTTGAATTGAGGAGAATCACCGACAGCGAAGTCAACCGGAAACCCATCGAAATAGTCAGCATTTCCATCTGCATTGGCTGTAGCAAATGTGATAGGAACTAGCTCTACATTGTTGTCTTTTAGTGTTTTGTTATAATTGGAAAGTGGGAAAGAACCCACTGGTTTCCCAAAGGTATTGTCTCCGACTAAGGTGATGTCAAGATAGGGATTCAAGGAGTTTATCACTAGTTCGGAGGCTGAAGCTGATCCTCTGGAGGTGATAAAAACTAATTTTTCCAGATTCAAACTTCCAGCTTTTTTGAAGTTGACAGATTTCTCAAGGTCGGTTTTCAGCGAATTGAGCTTATTGGTGTACATCAATTTACTGGAATTGGAAGCTTGGATCAAGTAGTTGTTGATTTGCTCCGCTACAGCTACCGAACCCCCGCCATTGTATCTCAGGTCGATGATCAACTCGTCTATTCCTGCTTCTGTAAAAAAGGCCATGGACTCATCTACTTCCAGGCTTTTTGTAGGAGATTGTCCAGCTGTGGCTTTGAAACTTTGATAAACCCAATACCCAACTTTTTTACCGTTAAGGTCAATGATTTCCTGATGCAACACTGAGTTGGATTGGTATTCTGCTTTCACATTCGATCTCGTCGTAGTAGTGCCATCAGGCAACTTGAACGTGAATGAATTTGTAATTCCAGGATCTGCAGGGCCTAGCTGAAAATCGTACCCTCCAGAAGCGTTTCGGTAGGAGGAGATGGTTTTTCCATTGATTTCAATTATTTCCCATCCCCGTTGCCAACCGTCAATACCGGATGGGGATTCTTCATACACAAACGTCAGGTATAATCTCTCGGCGGCATCAAAGGCAAAACCAAAACCGTGACCTGCATTCCTGCCAACAAAGGCATTGTTGAATGCCTCTTGAGTAGTCAAATAGGAGAAACGGTCGAGCGGCTTAAAAGTAATAGCATTGAGCAATTCTTCATTGGAAGAGTAGTTTGCTGTATTGACTGTAGTAGGAAGTTCTTCGTTCCAGAAATACCATTCCTCCATGGATTCTAAAATAGCAGCTCTCACCTGCTCTGATTGGGGATCTGGAATGATCTCATCTTTTGGATTGCATGACCAAAGAAACAAAACCGCGATCCCTAGCATCCACTTTGAGTTAGTCATAGTGTTAGATTTAAGTGCTCCTAGATACGAGTGAGAGCTGCTTTTAGATTAGGATTAGATGGCGATATCGTACACTTGCACCTTTTTCCACATATGCGAATACTTTTCTATAAACTCCAAGTGGGTAGGGTCAGTCTGATATACCAACTGATCCTCTAAGCTGTCAAAGAAAGCTGTACAAGCGACTTGATAACTATGATCTACCACGTCGCGCTTTTCTGTTGCAGCAGGAGTGCCGGCGATGAATTTGCCGACTGTTTTGCAGCGGCCAAGCATTGGCACTGCTTCAGTAAGGAATTCTTGCGTATTTGCTTCGTCATGAAGCCAAAAGTAAACTTGGTGAATCATTTTTTGTTTTGCCATTTCTTTAGCGATTGAGGTTATAGGTAAGACAGCAGCAGCACTTGCTACGCCGACGGTTTTCATGAATTGTCGTCTTGTTTTCACATTATGATAGTTTTAGGTTTGAGATGTTCTAGGTTTTTTCTAACGGACAAATATCCATATGAACCGTGATTCTAAAGATAAATATTTAAATTACTTTTAGATAATAGCTAAGCGTTAACCCTGCGAAATTCAGAATAAACCTCTTTTTACTATTAATTGACAGCAGCATGAATTATAGAACTTTAGGCAAAACCGGTTGGAAAATTTCTGAAATAGGATTGGGAACCTGGCAAGTTGGAGGTGGATGGGGAAGCCCTTTCGATCCTAAAATAGCCGAAGAGATTCTCCATGCTGCATTTGATAAGGGAATCAATTTCGTTGATACGGCCGATGTGTATGATGCGGGCCTTAGCGAATCGGCAGTAGGTCAGGCAGTAAGAGAACGGTCAGAACGAATATATGTAGCCACCAAATGCGGAAGAAGGATTCAGCCGCATATCAGTGAAACCTATTCTACTGAGAAGCTGCGCAGGCATGTGGAGGATAGCTTGCGGAATACTGGATTGAAGCGTTTGGATTTAATTCAGCTTCATTGCCCGCCTACATCAGTGTATAATCGGGATGAGGTGTTTGGGTTGTTTGAGAAGTTGAGAGCCGAAGGGAAAATAGCTGCCATGGGAGTGAGTGTGGAGAAAGTGGAAGAGGCCAAGATGGCCATGGAATATGATGTGGTCTCTACAGTACAGGTGATTTTTAATATGTTCCGGCAAAAACCGGCAGAAGAATTATTTCAGCTTGCTGCGGCAAAGAATATTGGCTTAATCGTTCGAGTACCTTTGGCGAGTGGCTTACTTTCTGGAAAAATCACACCTGAAACCACTTTTTCTAAGGATGATCATCGGCATTTCAATCGGGAAGGAAAGGCCTTTGACAAAGGAGAGACTTTTTCTGGAGTGCCCTTGGAAAAAGCTTTTCCGGCGATTGAGGAATTGAAAGAGATTTTTAGCGGGGATGGGGCTCTGGCCGCGATTGCACTCCGCTGGATATTGATGTATAATCAGGTCAGTGTGGTGATTCCCGGGGCTTCCAAAACTTCCCAGCTAGAAGCAAATGTAAATGCGGGACAGCTACCACCTCTTACCAAAGCCCAAATGGATGCCGTAACGAAGGTTTACGACCAACACATCCGGGAAGAAGTGCATCATCTTTGGTAGAGTCGAAGGGAGGTAACTAGGGACCTGAGTTAATTTTTGCTCAAAATTGATTCATAGCTTTTCATAAAATCACTTTTTTCAGTCTTAAGAATATAATTGTAAACAGTGTTTTTATGTGTTTCCATGAGTGTTATGGTTCCGTTTTGGAGATTTATTACTTCCAATTCATTGTTTTTAGACCGGATACCCGATGTGGTTACAAATAGTTTTCCATCACGCTCCCTTATTTGTTCAATCTTACTGAATTTTGGCAATCTGTTTTCATTATATTCCAATGACATTTTCATTTTGGGACTGAAGTCATTTCTGTTTAGGGTAAAGGTTTGGTATAATACATAATTCACTCCTTCTAACATTTCTCTGACTTGGGGTATGTTGATTGGATTAGAAGTGAATGCTTGACCAAAAAGTACAGTTTGGGTGGATTGGCTTGGTGTATATTCGTTGCCATAGTAATTTCCCCGGGATTGGGCATCTGAAATCAATAGTACGTTTGCTCCAAGCATAGCTGCTTCAGCTTTCATTTTGTCTAATGATCGATTTTTCACATTATGCATGGAAGAAAAAACAGTGACTCCGGTTGCTTTACTGAATAATTCTCCTTTTGACTCTAGCCCCTCTGTCTCCTGAGGTACATAGGTTATGTAAACCTTATCGGCATCTTCCAATCCCTTTACTTGATTAAAGGGGCTTTCAAATATCTCCTCCCGTCCGCTTGCAAATAAAATCTTTTTGACCTGAAATTTACTGACCGAATAGATTGTGTTTTCTTCAGGGTAGGTGTATTTAATCAGGTTACTCCCTACTTCTTTGACCTGAACTTCTTTAGTACCTTCGTCAAGGTACAGTACATCATTTTTTGTTTGAGCAAATGCAGAAGTAGCGAGGGAAATAAGAAGTGATGTAATTACTAAAGTGTTTTTCATTAGGCTGGGTATTAATGAGAAGATAGTTTTTATTACGTGGAGTTAGTAAATAAAGTTTGCTGGGTAAAGAAGGGTATTACAACAAAAATCCCCCAAACTTTGGCTTGGGGGATTTGGTTATTTAACTCTAGAATCTTGGTTCTCAAATCTATTAAGCGTCTTTCTTCGCCATTCTAGTTCTTTCGCCTTCGTCCAAATAGATTTTTCTCATTCGGATAGACTTAGGAGTGATCTCTAGGTACTCATCCTTTTGGATGTATTCCATTGATTCTTCCAAAGAGAACTTCTTAGCAGGCACAATTCTTACGTTGTCATCAGAGCCTGAAGCACGCATGTTGGTCAATTTTTTGCCTTTCTGCACGTTCACCACGATATCATTATCACGGCTGTTTTCTCCGATCACCTGACCTGTGTAAAGCTCATCTCCTGGATCTACGAAGAAAGTACCTCTGTCCTGAAGTTTATCAATCGCGTAAGCAGTACACTGACCGCCTTCCATAGAGATCAAGGAACCGTTGGTACGGCCTGGCATATTTCCTTTGAAAGGCTCGTAGGATGTGAACCTGTGGTTCATGATGGCTTCACCTTGGGTGGCGGTAAGCATGTTGTTTCTCAAACCTATCAAACCTCTTGAAGGGATCTTGAATTCCAAGTGCTGAATGTCTCCTTTTGGCTCCATGATAAGCAATTCACCTTTACGCTGAGTCGCCAGTTCGATCACTTTACCGGAAGTTTCCTGAGGCACATCTACCACCAAAGTCTCGATAGGCTCACATTTCACACCGTCGATTTCTTTGAAAATTACCTGAGGCTGACCGACCTGAAGTTCGTAACCTTCTCTTCTCATCGTTTCGATCAACACTGACAAGTGAAGGATACCACGGCCGTAAACCAAGAATTTGTCTTCCGAATCAGTTGACTCTACTCGTAGTGCCAAATTTTTCTCAGTTTCTTTCATCAAACGATCTCTCAAGTGACGGGAAGTCACAAATTTTCCTTCTTTACCGAAGAATGGAGAGTTGTTGATGGTGAAGAGCATATTCATAGTAGGCTCATCAATAGAGATTCTAGGAAGTGCTTCTTGATTGTCCACATCAGAGATGGTGTCTCCAATTTCGAAATCTTCTATGCCTGTAACAGCACAGATATCACCAGCACCTACTTCTTCTACTCTTAGCTTACCTAGGCCTTCAAAAGTATGAAGCTCTTTTACTTTCATTTTTTTGACAGAACCATCAGCTTTCATCAAAGCGATCTGCTGACCTTCCTTGATCGTGCCTCTTTTCACACGGCCAATAGCAATTCTTCCTACGAAGCTGGAGTAATCCAAAGAGGTGATTTGCATCTGAAGGGTTCCTTCGTCGATTTTTGGAGCTGGGATGTGTTCCAGAATAGCGTCCAACAAAGGGAAAATAGTATCTGTAGGGTTTTTCCAATCAGGACCCATCCAGTTTTGCTTTGCTGAACCGTAAAGCGTCTGGAACTCCAATTGCTCTTCGGTAGCGTCCAAATTGAACATCAATTCAAAAACTGACTCGTGTACTTCGTCTGGACGACAGTTTTCTTTATCTACTTTGTTTACTACTACGATAGGAGTCAGTCCAAGGTCAAGAGCCTTACCCAATACGAATCGGGTCTGAGGCATAGGGCCTTCGAAAGCATCCACCAAAAGGATCACACCATCAGCCATTTTCAAAACACGCTCTACTTCACCACCGAAATCGGCGTGACCAGGGGTGTCAATAATGTTGATTTTAGCGTCTTTGTAGCGAACGGATACGTTCTTTGAAAGAATGGTAATTCCTCTTTCACGTTCCAGATCATTGTTGTCCAGGATTAGATCCTGAAACTGCTGGTTTTCTCTAAAAATCTGAGAAGCGTGAATGATTTTGTCCACGAGTGTAGTCTTGCCGTGGTCAACGTGTGCGATAATCGCGATATTCCGAATATTCTGCATGGTTTGCCTGATTGAAGGCGCAAAAGTACAAATAATATTTTGCAGTAAGGTTATGACTTCGTGAAGTTTGACTCTTTTCTGGTAAGAAGAAGGAAGAAATTACGCTTTTTTTCCAGTTGAAGTCATTTCCGTATGTAAAATTCGGGTTTGATCCTCGTTGTAGATTTGGTACACTTGCTGAAGTATTGCCTCCAAAATCTAATTCTCTGAACAGTAATTACTTAAAATAAGCCTCTTGTCATTACCTATGAAGATCACTACTAACCTTATTTGCCTGTGCATTTTTACTTTGTCGTTTCAGTTTGCTTTTTCTCAGGAGAAACCAAGCGATCTGGTCAATCCTTTTATAGGTACCGCTCCGCTTACTGATCCAGCTGTCATCGGTTATACCCCGCCTAGAGACTGGAGAGTTTGGGCTGGATTGACTTTTCCCGGAAGTGCCCTACCCAATGCCATGGTGCAGCTCAGTCCGATTACGAAATGGGGATCCGGAGCAGGCTATGAATACGAAGATAGGGAGATTCTCGGCTTTGCCCACACAAATAAAGGTCACTGGAACCTCTGCAATCTCCCTGTGCTTCCTATTTCTTCCGAAGCCAAAGCTCCCTTCAAGTCAGGTTTTTCCCATGAAAAAGAAAATGCCAGTCCAGGGTATTACGATGTTTACCTAGATGATTACAAGGTAGGTGTGAAGTTGACTTCCACGCTTCGAACTGGAATACATGAGTATAGCTTTGACAACCCTCAAGGGCGAAGGATTCTCTTCGGTCTTGGAAAGGCGAATAATGAAGTGTCCGATTGGGAAATAAAGATCGCAGGAGCGAAAGCGGTTGAGGGATTTCAAAGAGTTGGAGGAGATAAAGTCCATTTTTATGCCGTTTTGAACCATGAGGTTTCGGACTTGAAGTTGGAAGCAAGTGGAGAAAAGGACGGCTATGCAATACTTTCTATCTCTGATCAAAATGCAGGAACGGTGACGATGAAAGTCGGGGTTTCCTATGTAAGTATCTCCAATGCACGGGAGAATCTGGAGACCGAGTCCATAGCATCTACCTTTGAGGAAGTGCAAGAAGCTGCGGTTAGTGAATGGGAGGCTTTGCTTTCGAAGATCTCTGTGAAAAGCGAATCCCGGCGGGACAAGGAAATGTTTTATACCTCACTCTACCGTACCTTTCTTTGGCCAGCGTTGCGAAGTGATGTGAATGGACAATTCTCGGATGAGTCTGGAAATGTCCAGAAACAGGATTTCAACTATTATACCATTCCCTCGCTTTGGGATACGTATAGAAACAAGCTGGTGCTCTTGAGTATTTTATCACCCGAAGTGACCGGAGATGTGATTTCTTCCCTGATCAGTAGAGCAGAGATAACGGGTTTTGTGCCGACTTTCTTCCATGGGGATCACGGAGCGCCATTTATCGCCGGATCGTACAAGAGAGGAGTCAGTAATTTCAATGTGCAGAAAGCATACACCTATCTTTTAAACAATGCTTATAATAGCGAAGGGCCGAGGGCTTTTCTGGATGAATACATGGAAAAGGGATTTATCTCTGATCCTGAAGTGGCCAATCCCCATGTAGAGACGAAAGCAAGAGCAGGGGTGTCCAAAACCTTGGAATATGCCTATGATGATTATTCATTGGCGATTTTAGCCGATACCCTAGGGGATCAGAAGAACTATGAGGATCTCATGAAGCGGTCGCAGAATTATAAAAATGTCTTTGACCCTTCCATCAATTTTATGCGGGGAAGACTGGCCAACGGAGATTGGATCTCACCTTTTGATACAGAATATCCTTATTACGAATATATGTTCCGGGAGGCAAATGCCTGGCAGGTTTCCTTTTATGCTCCCCACGATATGCCAGGATTGGTGCAGCTATATGGAGGAGCAGATCAATTTGAGGCAAAACTGGATGAATTTTTCACCAAACCCTGGAATCCCAATCATATCGCCAGGAATGTGTCAACATTTATCGGTCAGTATTGTCAGGGAAATCAGCCTGATCATGAGGCGCCCTTTGCGTATTACTATGTGGGAAAGCCAGAGAAATCTCAGGCAATTCTGGATAAAATCATGACGGAGCTCTATGGGATAGGTCCGGAAGGATTGGCGCTGTCGGGGATGGATGATGCTGGCGAGATGTCATCTTGGTTTGTGGCTGCGGCAGTAGGTTTGTATCCCATGTCTCCTGCTGATGCAGATTATTTGGTGACGGTACCGCTTTTTGACGAGGTGACCTGGAAGGTAGAGAATGGAAATGATCTGGTAATCGTCAATCCGAATAGGGGGAGAAAGCTGCAGGAAATCAAAGTCAACGGCAAGCCATTAGATGGATACTATATAGGTCACGACTTGTTTAGAAAAGGGGGGAAGATTGAGCTGGTGACGGATTGAATGGGTATTTTTCAATGGTCAATCGACAAGGTTAAAAGAAGGAGAAAGTACCAAATAAGATCAGGAAGAAATCTTTTATACTAAACAGTGGTTTGTGAGACACAAACCACGGCGGAATCGACTCTAAGATTCGTATATCGCCTGCAGCTTTTTGGTTTCTGCTATGGATCTGTCGAGAACTCTGGGTAAGAGGAAAATTGATAAGAAAGAAATGGCTATTAGCAACAGTCCTAATGCCATAAAAACTCCTTTGAAAGTAAAATCTATTACGTATCCTGGGTTCTCAAAAAATCTTAAACCGTTTACATTGAGTTGCAAAAAGAAATTCAGGATTAGCATAAAATTGTTGGTGCTTTTATATGCCACGTAGTTCTTAAGGCTTTTATTCACCCTATAGTAGCTTGCAGCAATAAAAATTAGTCCTGCGAAAAAGAAAAGAACAGCCCAGACGGGTAATGTCAGTTCATACCCAAACGGTCTTGTATTTACACTCAGCCAATACAGGATAAATCCTATCGCTGCTGGATAGATGATTCGGTAGCTCTTGAAAAACGCTATAAACTCCTCCCAAAAAAATCTTCGATAGCGTTTTTCTATACTTTTTGTATAAGATTCAGCCAAATCAGAAAACCCAAAGATCCCGAATTCGCTATGCACTTTTCGAAAAGCATCGTCAAGCGACATAGTTGGCTTTTCTTCCAAAAGCACTTCTACCTTACAAGCTACATGATCCAGGATTTCATATTGCAAGTCGATCTCTGGATAACCTTTGTAGGAAATCAGTTTTTTGAGGGTGTCGATTTGGGGTGGGGAGAGTTTCATGCCAGATGAGCTCTTTTGACTGTTCCGGAAAGTACTCTAAATCCCGCCACTAGCAAAAGACAAAACCAAAAAGTGAAGCCATAGAGTAGTTTTTGATTTGTTAGTCCCGTCCATTGCAACCATTCCAACTGCAATACAAACTGACTTAGCATTGCTATCATAAACAGGGTGTTTCCAGCGGCTACGATTTGAGAGTTCTTAAGAAACCTTGTTCTGATCAAAGCTAGCATTGCTATAGCCAAGAAGGTTAAAATAAAGCTGGTCTTTAAAACCTGCTCTGCAAATTCTGGAGTATAGGTAGAAAATACATTGACAATGAACCCAATAAAAAAAGTCATTACGATTACTTTAAATGCCAACCAAAAGAAAAGCATCTTCTTAAAAATTGCCTTCAGCATTCCCAGATGTGTTTGCAGAAGTAGATTTCTCTGGAATTTCTTCTGGTTAAAATTGCTCAGTTTTTCATCAAGAAGTAGTTCGAAGGATTGACCCTCTTCAAGGTTTTCTTCTATTTCAGTAGCAAAATGATCTACTAATTCGGTGCGAATATCATCATAGTAAATATTCCCTCCAGAGAGAGAGGATTTGATTTTGGAAATTTGGGAAGGGGATAGTTTCATATCAGAGCAGCGTTGATTTAGGTAAGCGGGAAGCAACAGCAATTAGACTTATTGAATAAATAATGCTTAGGATTGTAGCGACTGCCATTCCTATAGCAAAAAAATTATTTGATAGAATGTTGCCACCACTTAAAACAATCGGCATAATCCAGATCCAGCACATAAGTGAGTTTAGCAGTCCAACTCTCTTGATTACAGCTATAGATGAGACTGAAACAGACTTGTGCTGAAAGCTGAAGTTCATTGCATCTCTTTTCATGAAATAAATACCGCCAGTCGTGCAAAAGATAAGCACTAGGAAAACCAGTATTAATTCAGAAGCAGGTATGAGTAATATGGAAATTGCCAGTGCAAAAAATCCAACCAATCCAATCAAAATACCTTTCACCCCATGCTTCCAGAACTTCAGAAATTCCAGTTGGGCTATCCATACCTGTTTGGAAACACTTTTCTCCAGCTCTTTATCCATGTTTTTCACCACTGAACAAGCAAAAGTCTCATTAAGCTTAGCTATTGTTGTTTGGGAATCTAGAGCCGGAACATTTTCCAGTGTAGTACAGTAATGATCAAAAATCTCCTCATACACTTCTATGTACCGGATATTTAGACTTTTCAATCTGGCATGGATCAATGCAAATTCCTGTTCTGATAGCTGCCTCATATCAGTAAAGTTTTAGATTTGATTTTCCAAGCTTCATAAATGCTCAAAGAATGCAAGACCATCAGAAAGCAAAAGCCTACACTGAGAAGATTTAGAATAGACTCAGGGATCATATCTGTCCATCCAAATAGCCTGGGTAAATTAAGGAAAAGGTTGTAAAAGTGAAGAGGGAAGACAATTGATAAGGTCAGTTTAGCATTGAAAATGGAAGTGATCTTTTTCACATGCTTGCCTAAAAAATTCTTAATTGGCCCCATTCTCTCACGGTTTTGAAGATTTACTAACAGTGCGAATCCAGCTAAATAGGCAAGTGGTAATCCAAAAAGAAGTACAATCTGAGTTTTAAATGCCAATAAATTGACCAATAAACTGAGGAAGGCCACCATAGCTAAGGTAAAGATAAATCTAGGCCAAGTGAAATATGTTTTGACCACTTGCCATTGGGTTGAGCGAAGAGAACTACTGATGGATTTTTCCAGATCATATTGAAGTTTCTTACAGTGTGCCGAAGTCCATTGTCCTTCGAGTTCAGCTAATTGGGGATCAAACTCTGATTCCTCAAAACTCTCTAAATGGCTTACATAGTGATCATAGATTTCCAAGAGAATTTCCGCTGAAGTCAATTCTTTGGCAGCAATCGCCTTTTTTACCTGATCTAGTTCCTGTTCTGATAGCTGTCTCATATCAACGCGGTTTTAGATTTGATCTTCCAGGCTTGTAAGAGAGTTAAAAAGTAACCCAAATAGAGAATAGCAAGAAAAAAAGTAATGTATGTATAGTATGGATTTGTAAAAGGATCAGTAAAACCTAAGTTTTTTGGAGCTAAAACACCTAAAGTAAGTGTGCTGAGAATTAAGGTCCATTGTCCTAGAATGATTTTTAAATAGTCAGATTGAATATAATTCGAAACGCCTAGTGTCTTTTTAATGCTTCTGACTTTAACAGTAGATTTTATTAAAATCCAGACGACTAGCAAAAGAATAATTCCTAACGGAACTAAAATCACAACTGTCCTAGTTCGGCCGTCGATTGTTGTCCACAAATAAGAAATTAAGCTAAAAAGTGTTGCTGTAACTATAAAATTTGGCCATGAAAGTTGAGATTTGAATATTTTCCACTGTAGAACTCTCATTCCTCTGTGCGTGGAGTTATAGTGTTTTTCCTGGAGCGCTTTACAATAGTGATGGGTAAACTTCTGTTCCAATTCAAATAATTCTCCTTCGAATTCTGAATCTCCATAACTCTCCAAGTGACTTACATAATGGTCATACACCTCCATTAGAATTTCCGCTGAAGTCAATTCTTTGGCAGCAATCGCCCTTTTTACCTGATCAAGTTCCTGTTCTGATAGTTGTCTCATATCAACGCGGTTTTAGATTTAAGTTTACACGCTTCATAGAAGGAATACATATAGTTCACAATTGCTGCGAAGATTGCCAAGACTGATATTGAGAAAATAAGACTTTGCGAAGAATTAAATAGTTCCGATCCTCTCGAAACTTGGAAAATCAGATTAGAAGTAACAAACAGTATCACAAATTGATTGACCGAATTCGGCAAATAGGACGATTCTAGTGTAGTATGACTTTTAAGTAATTTCCGAATTTTGCTCACTCTCTTGTAGGATTTGTACCAAAGCCAACCATTCAAACATGTTCCAAAAACAAGTGGGAGGCATAAAGCCAGCGTTCTAGAGAGATTCACCCCATACATCCAGATTAGTAGGAATATGGTAAAAAAAGATGCTGTTGCAAGTACTTTCGGCCAAGTGAAGTAGCTCTTCCAAATAGACCATTGCAGACTTGATATTTCTTTCTCTGCGTTTTCCTGAAAATCCAATTGCATTTCTTTGCAAAATCGTGAAGTGAATTTCTGCTCCAACTCGAATAGCTCATATTCAAATTCACCAATTGATTTACTCTCTAAATGACTTACATAGTGGTCATAGATCTCCACTAGAATTTCCGCTGAGGTCAAATCTTTAGCTGCAATCGCCTTTTTGACCTGATCTAGTTCCTGTTGTGTAAGTTTTCTCATAGTTGTCACGTTTAAAAAATCAGATGTTAAAACCTGGTTTTAGATCTGGAGTCAGGATTCGTTGCAGGTTTTCTACGAACCCTTGCAACTCAGACATTTTACTGGTGACTTGCTTTTGCCCGTCCTTTGTTAGGCTGTAATACTTCCGCACACGGTTATCTACCTGCTGGATCTCGGTGCTAAGCAATCCTTCAGCCTCCAATTTGTGCAGGGCGGGGTAGAGTGCTCCTTCGGTGATTTTGATTTCTCCAGCAGTGAGTTCCTTAACCCTTTGGGTGATTTCATAACCATACATTTTTTCATTCTCCTCCAGAAGTTTGAGTATGATGGTTTGGAGCGAGCCTTTGATCAGATTGTTGTTCGACATGAGATTGCTGTATTACCTAGCTTCTTCAAATATATAAAAATATTATATACATAAGAATCTGAGGTATAAGAAATTTTTTGATCTTCAAAGGATGCCAATAGACGAAATTTCTTTGCTCAGCCGGTCAGATGCCCGATGTCCGATGCCCGAAGCGGCACATCGAACACCCGACATCGGACATCGGGCTATTTATCTAAAAAAACACTTTCATTCTCTACCAATTTTCCACACTTTTCCAGCATGGACTACCAGCAGCTAATAGAAGAAGTGTACCAAGAGGTGCAAGCAGAGAATCTGAAAGGCAAAGTCGCCGATTACATTCCTGAGATTGGAAATGTAAATCCGGACCAATTTGGCATCGCTCTGGTGGATCTCAAAGGTAATGTTTACGGCGTTGGAGATCATCAGGTGCCATTTTCTATCCAAAGTATCAGCAAAGTTCATACGCTGACAATGGTTTTCAATGTGTTTAATTCCAAACTTTGGTCGCGGGTGAATGTGGAGCCTAGTGGCGATCCTTTCAACTCAATCGCCCAACTGGAATACGAAAAGGGTATTCCCAGAAACCCATTTATCAATGCTGGAGCACTTGTCATCACCGATGCCTTGTGCAGCAAGTTTGAAAACCCCATTGAACGGATTTCCGACTTTATCAATGAACTCGCTGGAGATACATGCGTCAAAATCAACCCAGAAGTGCAGGCTTCCGAAAAGAATCATGGAGAGCGAAATACAGCATTGGCTTATTTTCTCAAATCTTTTAAAAACTTCAATAATCCTATAGATGAGGTGCTGGACGTGTATTTTTCACATTGCGCCATGGAGATGAGCTGTGTGGATCTGGCAAAATCCTTCTCTTTTTTAGCCAATGACGGTTACTCCATCTTTGCGGATCGACAGATTTTAACAGAAAGCCAATCCCGAAGAGTTAATGCGCTGATGCTAACCTGCGGATTTTATGATGAGGCTGGAGAATTCGCATTTAAGGTAGGATTGCCTGGCAAAAGTGGAGTAGGAGGAGGAGTGGCAGCAGTGATGCCGCATAAGTTCAGCATTGCCGTTTGGAGTCCTGAGCTTAATGAAAAGGGAAATTCTGTCAAAGCGATCCGGGCGCTGGAGCTCTTGACAGATAAATTGGCCTTCTCCCTGTTCTAGATTTCTACCTTAGCCACTTTGCTATGTAAATCACCCATTAGCATCAAAGCAGCAGAACCATACCATTCTTTGAGATCCATTTTCAGTACACCAGCCTTTACTGCCGGATCCGTAGCCGTCAGCTTTTCCGCTTCTTCCAGACTTTCTACCGCAAAAATGAATAGTCCGCGCAAGTCATCCTTTCCGAAAAAAGGTCCTGCCATAACTAGTTGACCTGCTTCTGCCAGCTTGTTGATATTAGCCATATGTCCAGCTTGAATATCTGTGCGCTGCTCCTCGGTATATTCCTGTACGCGATCACCTCTATAGAGAAAGGCGATCACATATTTTTTCATGCCGTATTCGTCAGCTCCGACTTCTTTGGCTAAGACTTCGTCGTAAGTTGATGTTTGGGCAAAAGAATAGGAACTAACTGAAAAGGCAAGGGTCAGAATTAAGAGTAGATTTTTCATTGTCGAATTTGGTTATAAGGGGATTTAATAAGCCGTTAAAAGTAAGGAATTTGTTAGTAAGGTTTTTTAACTAATTGATTAAGAAAAATTTACATTCTTTTTTCAATTCAAATGAAGGGATTAGGTATTTTTGGTTAATCAGTTCAATCTAAGATCTTTAATTATGAAAAATCTTCTATTATTCTTTCTATTTCTTATGATGTCAACAGTGTCGATGGCTCAGGAAAATATTGCCATAGAAATCACTGCTGGGGCAGCCAGTGCCTTCTCAAAAGCCACAAATTCTGTAGATGGCGGAAATGTTCCCACGTACTCTAGACTAGGCCCAAATGCTGGCTTAAGTGTCTTGTTTCCCGTATCTAGGAGTTGGCAACTGTATTCGGAAGTTGGTTTTTATCCTAATGCTCTTAGAAATGGTATTAATACTTCTGACACTGATTTTGGTGTGTTTTATCCCCGTCCAGCGCAGATACCTAGGGTGATCCCGTCATTTTCATTAGGGGCCAGATACAATTTCAGCATCAAGAATCAGAATTTCTTTGTGCAGCCTGGTTTGGTACTTTCTACCGGCAGTTCTCTTGGTGCAGCTAATGAGTTCAATTCTCCCTCAGGGTCATCATTGCTAGAGCAATCCAATAAGGTAGCACTGGGCTTTAGGATGGATGTGGGTACTAAATTCATGACTAAGAAGGATGACTACTTTGTGGTAGGGCTAAGATATCAGCAAGGACTAACTGAGATGAACCGATATACTAACCCGTTAATATCAGATCAAGCTCAGATAGGAACTGTCACCGAGGTCACAAGAGGAAGTTTTATTGGAGTCTTTGCAGGCTATGGTTTCAATACAGGCAAACGAAAAAGAACTAACAAATAGAAATTATTAGTAATGCTCAGCAATGGAAAGAGTCTAATCGAAGACCATCCAATTTACGATTTTGAATTGGGGAGCCGGGTGCTAAAAAGTTTCCTTGCTCAGGGAAAAAAAGTTCTTAAACTCCCATCGAAATTTCGCCTTCAGTAACCTCTTTTTTCTCTTTCTTGGAGGTGGCTCTTATGCAGAATTTGTTGTCCAAAAAAGGGTCTGGTTTGAGATGATTTCTTCGGGAGAAATGTAGAGAATTTAGAAGGCTGAGATCGTAGAAAAAATGGCTGTTTTCCGTCCTCTTCTTGTGGCATCGGTAAGCTAGGATTCAGTGATTCTTGCTTTGATCCTTATCCCCAAATTGGGACATCTCAGGGGCTAAATGAGCAAGAGCCAAGTGTAATATTATATCCTGTATGCTTGAAATTTCGAGGTGGTTCAGAACTTTTAACAAACCAAAAGCTAAAGGTTTGAGCGAGAGGATTACTTAATTTTTGCTCTAGCGTTCCTATTCAGCTAGCCCGAATTCTTACTCAATTGCTTTTCAAATTCCCATAGGGTTTCAAAAGGTGAGGAGTTAACAAGGCCTTCCAGATCCTTTTTGAGATTATCTTTTTTAGCAGGATTTGGGAGTAGTGGTAGGGATAAAAAATTCCGAAAACATACAATTTTCAGCGTAAAATCGACAGGTTTAGTAGCGGAATAATCTACTGTGGCTGGAAAGCGGTCTGAATTTGAGGTTTTTCTGAATGCTTTGAGAAGGGCTATAGGGTCAGTAAGCTTTGCTTTTTTTTGATTGGGTTAACCTGCTGATTTACTGAGTTATAAAATAGATTTAGCTACACCGTAATTTGGCACACCTAAAAAGTTTAGTGGTGGCTAAAAATAAGCTGTTCGCCTTGTACACATTTTAACTATAGCTATGGTTTGAGATTGTCCTTTGTTTTGGGATTGTCCGCAGTAAACTGAACTCAACCGATGCTGGCAGACCAATTAGCTTTAAGAGTAATGGCTTGGGTATTAAATTTTGAGTCAGATTTTTTTAATCTTCGTACTATTATTTCAACTCCTCAATTATTTAATTTCTAAATGCTATCAACACCGATCCATAGAATTCTTTTACTCGATGACGACAGGATTCAAAAAATTTTAACAGAGAAGAGGTTATTGAAAATTAATTCGGGAATCGAATTTGTATATTTTGATCTGCCAAGCAAGGCTTTGGACTATCTCAAGACCGAGCAAGTTGACGTGCTTTTAGTGGATTTGAATTTGCCCGAAATGAGTGGGTGGGAATTTGTAGATGAGGTAGAAAAAGTAAGCTCAAAATCGAAGGTAATCTTACAGTCTGGATCAGTGGAAAAGGAAGAATTACACCGTGCCAATTCGGATGTTAGAATCAGCGATATTTTCGAAAAACCCCTAAGCGAATCTGACTTAAGATCAATACTCGGACTTTGAGGAATATTAGAACGATCCTTTTGAATAATTTAATTAATTTCGAGCCATCAGAAAGAATGTATGACTGAAAAAGCAGAAGACAGAAAGCCCCTGCTTTCAAAGAAAATAGATAAGTTTTTTACCGGTTTGGCGGACGCTTGGAACTTTGTGAGGAGATTCTTTAAAGAAGTTTTTGTTCCTCCATACGAATTCAAAGAGATAATCCACCAATGCTATAGGATTGGCGTGGAATCCTTGCCTTTGATTTCCCTCACGGGATTTATTGTAGGGATCGTATTCACCAACCAATCCAGACCATCACTCTCTGAATTTGGTGCTACTTCTTGGTTGCCTTCCTTGATATCCATTGCTGTAGTTAGAGCCATGGGGCCACTGGTTACGGCCTTGATTGCAGCTGGTAAGGTTGGATCCAGCATAGGAGCTGAAATCGGCTCTATGAAAGTGACAGAGCAGATTGATGCCATGGAAGTTTCGGCTACCAATCCCTTCAATTTCCTAGTCGTAACCCGGGTGATTGCAACTACGCTGATGATTCCCATGCTGGTGATGTACACAGATTTTGTCGCTTTGATGGGCTCATTTCTCAGCGTAAGTGCCAACGAGAAGGTGAGTTTGGTGACCTTTTTTGTACAGGTCTTCGAATCCATTTCCTTTCTGGATATCATTTCTTCCGTTCTGAAGTCCATCTTATTTGGATTCACCATAGGCATCGTAGGATGCTACAAGGGGTATAATTCATCCAAAGGAACAGAAGGTGTAGGCCGGGCGGCAAATGCAGCTGTGGTCATGGCCATGTTCCTGATATTTATTGAAGAGCTGCTGGTTCTTCAGATTGTAAACGCAATCCGAGCATTTTAATCATGGAAGAAAAGGTTGTAGAAATTCGTGGATTGGAGAAGTCTTTTGGTGACTTGGATGTATTGAAAGGTGTTGATCTGGATCTTTATAAAGGAGAAAATCTGGTGGTTTTGGGCAAATCAGGTTCCGGTAAGTCGGTCTTGATCAAAATCATGGTTGGACTCCTGAAGCAGGACTCAGGATCCATGCATGTGCTGGGTAAGGAGGTCTCTAAGCTGAAGACCAGGGAGTTGAATGAATTGCGGTTGAGAATCGGGTTTTCCTTCCAAAACTCAGCACTTTACGATAGTATGACCGTGCGGGAAAACATGGAGTTTCCATTGGTTAGAAATATTAAGAACCTCACGAAGAAAGAGATTACCATGAAGATTGAAGGTTTGCTGGATAGTGTGGGCTTACCACAGTCAATTAACCAGATGCCTTCTGAGCTTTCCGGTGGTCAAAAGAAAAGAATAGGAGTGGCACGAACGCTGATTTTGGAGCCTGAAATAATGCTTTACGATGAGCCTACTGCAGGTTTGGATCCCATCACTTGTGGGGAGATCAATACCTTGATCAAACAAGTAAGGGAAGAATATAATACTTCATCCATAGTCATTACCCACGATTTGACCTGTGCCAAAGATACAGGAGACCGTATGGCAGTGTTATTGGATGGACAGTTTGACGCTGTCGGAACTTTTGAAGAGGTTTTTCCTCAAGCAGAAGACAAACGCATAAAATCATTTTACGATTATAATTTCATCAACTCATGAGAGGGGAAAATAAAAGATCAGTCATAGTTGGCATATTTGTCTTTATAGGCATAGCTATCCTGGTTGCAGGTGTATTGACACTTGGTGGCCAGCAGAAAAAGTTTGTAAAATCCATACAGCTCAAGGCCGTATTCGATGATATCGGAGGTCTTCAGACGGGCAATAACATCTGGTTTTCAGGTGTGAAAATCGGAACCGTCCGCAAGATCAATTTTTATGGTGATTCCCAAGTGGAGATAGAGATGAACGTAGAGCAAGAGGTGGTGGAATTTATCAGAAAGGATTCTAAAGCTACCATCAGTTCCGATGGTCTGATCGGGAACAAGATCATTATGATCTATGGCGGAACTACCTTGGCACCACCGGTAGAAGATGGTGACAGACTGGAGTCTGTGATGCCGCTGGATACCGATCAGATGATGGAAACGCTTCAGGTAAACAATGAGAACCTGGTGGAAATCACCGGGAACCTTAAAAACCTTACGAGCAAACTTGCTGCAGGAGATGGAATGGTTGGAGCTGCGTTGACAGATTCGCTTTTGGCTGAAAATTTCCGCGCTATTGTGAAAAACCTCGATCAAGCTGCGATAAACAGCAACCGAATGATCGCTGAGCTTCAAAGCTTCTCCAGTAAACTGAATCAGGAAGGAAACCTTTTTAATGAATTAGTGACAGACACCACTATGGCCAATGAGCTAAAGCAGACCATGGAAAGCTTCAAGCAAACAGCAGCCAATTCAGAGGAAATGACTAGAAAACTGAGCACGATCACGGACAA
The DNA here is from genome assembly GCF_900116615.1 of Algoriphagus locisalis. GTDB lineage: Bacteria > Bacteroidota > Bacteroidia > Cytophagales > Cyclobacteriaceae > Algoriphagus > Algoriphagus locisalis. The sequence goes on along the minus strand of NZ_FPBF01000004.1, from coordinate 46,404 downwards.
GTTTAATGATCCTAATAATTCACTTGGGATGCTATTGAATGATCCTGAGTTTGCTGAAACGCTGAAAAGTACGTTAGAAAATACAGATTCAGCCACTTATAACTTGAACCGTGGAATGGAAGCCTTGGAATATACCTGGCCATTCAACAAAGGCTTCAAACGTAAGCAGAAAGCCGAAGAAAAGGAAAACAACTAATAAATCAAGCCCTGGAGAAATTCAGGGCTTTTTATTTGCTTTGATCAGGTACATCGCTTTATCCCAAACAGGGTCAAAATCACCCAGCAAATCATCCAAACTTTTGGATACGGTGTAGTCCGGTATCAATCCTCTATTTTGTGTTTCTTGCTGCTTAGAATCAGGGTATTGGATATGGTAGCGGGGCATTCCGATCTTAATGCCACTTGCAGGAAGTGTAACTACCTGGGTGGACCCAGCCACGAATCCCTCATACCTAGTTCCAGTCTCCTCGCCAATTACTGTTGCCTTGCCATATTCTTTGAGATATCTGGCCAAAGATGCACCGGCAGAATAAGTCTCTCCATCTACTAGCAGAAAAATTGCGCCACCGAAAGCAATCTTGTCTTTCTTTGGGAAAGCATATTTTCTCACTTTTCCCTCCCAAGAAGTGGTGGTTTTCAGCAGCTCATCACCTTCTGATTGTAGTATAAAAGGGATCATTTCATCAGCAAATTCATTCCTGCCTCCTGTATTTCCCCTCAGGTCCACCAAGAGTGTTGAGATCTGGGTTTCATGTATTTCTTGGAAGATATCCTCATAAAAATCAGGTGCTTTAAGCTCATATTTTTCTATGAACCTAAAGTCAAAAGTCTTCAACTTTAAAGTCGCAAGCTCATTAGTTATTTTCAGTTCGTAAAAGTCCTGGATGGACTCCTCCTGGTTGCTATTAGCTCTATCTGGATATCTTTTCCGGTAGTTTTCCAATCTCACCGTACGAACCAATGCGGCAGTTTGGACGGTACGCACTGCGCTGTCATTTGATTTTTTGATCTCTAGTTCCAAATTCGGATTCTGACTGATGTAAAGTGTGTACATCCAGGCAAAGTTGGATTCTATTTTCTCTCGCTGGTAAGTGACTATATCTCCGTCTGAAGGGTAGCATTCGTAAAGTTCATTTAAAACCTCCTCGCTGGGCTTGCCATTTATCTGTACTATTTCGTCTCCAGGAGTAAATGAGCCGTCATTAGTCAAGTCTAGCCTGATAAAAAGCCGTTTGTCTATCACCCAAACCTCAAATGGTAAATAAGGCAATCGATCCTCTACAATAGGCAGATGCACCTCATCTTCCCAGTTCCCGAGCAAAAAATGGCCTTCATTGCTCAGTGCGGCTATTTTCGAGATGGTTTTGAAGTGGTCGAATGCATTAACTTCTTCGAGAGTAGCGGAGATTAGGGGATTTGATTTTGCTGCAAAATCCGGATTGTAAATTTCCAGAGCAGGATTGTAGGTTTGGATCTGTTTGATCAGAAACTCATAATCCTCAGTAGCTTCCTTTGCTGTATAGCTTGATTGGGACTTAGCAACGACTCCTGTGGAGACCGTAAGTATGATGGCTGAAATGAATTGAAACGCTCGCTTCATTGCTTTTGTACGTTAGGTTAATCCTGTTTTTCCTTTCCGTTGGTTATTTTCTTGTTGGCTTCTTCTTTTTCTTCACCGTTTGCCTGCATGGTTTCGGTATTATTCTGCACTGTCAAAACAGCTTTTATGGAAATAGGAAAGTGATCCGAGCCAATTCCCTTTTCTACTTTTAGACCAGCCAGTCCAAAGTGTTTACTGAGAAAGATATGGTCCAGTGGCCATCTGAAAAGAGGTACCTTGGCATGAAAAGTATTGAAAAGCCCTCGTCCACGTCTCGGATCGGCCATTTCAGAAATTTTTAGAAATAGTTCTGTGGTATAACTCCAAGCAACGTCATTGAGATCCCCTATGACCAGAGTCGGTCGTTTATTTTCCTTGGACTTTTTGCCAACCATCAGTATTTCGGCATCTCGCTCTGTGCTCTCCGTATTTTCGCCCGGTACAGGAGGGGTGGGGTGGATCGCATAAACGGTAATTATTTCCCCATTTCGAAGCTTTATATCGAGTTCCAGTGATGGGATTTCCTCATCGATGAGGTGATGAATTTCCTGTTTGATGATTTCTAGTTTGGAATAAAAAAGCAATCCATAGGTATTGTCCAGTGGTATTTTGATGCAATAAGCATAGTCTTTTTCTATACTGGATACTCCATTTTCCCAGGCTTTGTCTGTTTCCACCAGAAAAACCAGATCAGGTTTTGTTGATGTGACCAGATCCACTGCTTTCTGATAGTTCGTGTTGTATTGGTACACATTGCCCACAAGAATATGGATTCCACTCCCCTCATCGAAGGGGACAGTATCGATCATTTTCTTTCCCAAGATAGTGAATGGCAGTACCTTACTGAATAAATAGACGATGCAAACCCCAAGTAGTCCCAGCCAAATGTAAGCTTCTACATCGTTATCCATATCTAGCGTTGAGAGCCAAATGATCCAGAGAATCAAGATGATGACAAGTTTCTGTAGTCTGGGATAATCAAAAATTCTGACCCACCAGTCATCCAGTTTCACTAAGGGGAAAAATGTGGCGAAGATAAAAAACGTGCTAAAAATTTTTAAGAGTAGCTCTCCCATTTATTTTCTGATTTCTTGTGTTAACTTAAAGATGTGCAAATAAGCTGATTATTGGCAAGACTTTGGGCTTCTATTAATACTTAATGGAATTTCATATGCCCTAATCGGGTTATACGCATGAATCCTTTTTTTTCACTTAATCCTCTTTTTATCATGAGCCAAGACCCATACCAGATTAAATCTACACTGAATACTTCGTCAGGCGATCATACGTATTGGAGTTTAGAAAAACTCGAAGCTGCTGGTCATCCAGTAAAACATCTGCCTTTTTCTATCCGGATCTTATTAGAAAATGCCTTAAGAAATTTCGATGACTTTGCGATTACCAAGGAGCACTTGGAAACATTGATGAATTGGTCTCCCCAGCCATCTGATAAGGATATTCCTTACAAGCCGGCGAGGGTGTTGATGCAGGATTTTACAGGAGTGCCGGCGGTAGTGGATATTGCTTCACTCAGATCTGAGGCCCATAGAAAAGGCAAGGATGCAAGTACCATTAATCCTCTGATTCCAGTGGATCTGGTCATAGATCACTCGGTGCAGGTGGATTATTTTGGTACCAATTATAGCTATCAGAAAAATGTGGAGAAGGAATACGAGCGGAATTCTGAACGCTATAAATTCCTAAAATGGGCGCAAAAGACTTTTAATAACTTTTCGGTGGTGCCTCCAGGGATGGGGATATGTCACCAGGTAAATCTAGAGTATTTAGCCCAAGGCGTGATCAAACGTGATGGCTTAGTGTTTCCGGACACCCTAGTCGGTACGGATTCGCATACTCCTATGGTGAATGGAATAGGTGTAGTAGGATGGGGAGTAGGAGGAATAGAAGCGGAGGCGGCTATTCTTGGGCAGCCTATATACTTTATTATGCCAGAAGTAGTGGGCTTGAAGCTTACCGGTAAGCTGCCTGCAGGAACTACAGCTACTGATATGGTTTTGACCATTACCGAATTGCTGAGAAAGCATGGCGTAGTGGGCAAATTTGTTGAAGTCTATGGTCCTGGATTGGATCACCTTTCTGTACCGGATCGGGCTACGATTTCGAACATGTCTCCGGAGTTTGGTTGTACAGTAACCTACTTCCCAATTGATGATCGTACACTGGATTATATGGGCAAAACCAATAGATCCGAAGATCAGATTAAGCTCGTGGAGGATTATTGCAAAGCTAATATGCTATGGAGGAAGGACGAAGACCTCATTAAGTATAGCTCTGTGGTAGAACTGGATTTGGGTACGGTGGAATCTACTGTTTCCGGACCAAAACGTCCTCAGGATAAGATTCTAGTGAAGGATTTCAAGCCAAAATTCGGTGAGTTATTGGAGTCAGTTCATGGACGACAGTACATTCCAATTGATAAAAGAGAAGAAGTTGCGCGCTTTGTAGAAGAAGGAGGAGGGCAGACGGATGATCAGTCAGATGCTAAAGCACCTGCGGAAACAGAGATCAAAACGCGTATCAAGAATGGACTGAAGTCTGTTTCTGTCAAGCTTCATAATGACAAGTTTGAGCTGTATGATGGCTCTATCGTCATCGCTGCGATCACTTCCTGTACCAATACTTCCAATCCATCAGTAATGCTGGGTGCGGGTTTGGTGGCGAGGAAAGCCCGGGAATTGGGATTGGATGTGAAGCCTTGGGTCAAAACCTCTTTGGCTCCAGGCTCAAAAGTGGTGACAGATTACTTAGAAAAATCAGAGCTTTTGGAAGATTTAGAAGCGCTGAAATTCCATACCGTAGGCTATGGCTGTACTTCATGTATTGGGAATTCAGGACCACTTCCACGACATATAGCTCAAGCTGTTGAAGACAATGACCTAGTCGTAGCATCTGTGCTTTCAGGAAATAGAAACTTTGAAGCCCGTGTGCATCCTCAGGTGAAAATGAATTACCTCATGTCGCCGATGTTGGTAGTGGTTTATGCCATTGCGGGTCGTGTGGATGTGGATTTATATAATGAGCCAATTGGGTATGACCCAAATTTGGAACCAGTGTATATGAAAGATATCTGGCCGACAAATGAGGAAATAGCGGAGGTAGCAAGAAAAGTCCTCACACCGGATGATTACCAAAAGAGCTACGGAGAAATTTTCGAAGGAAATGATATCTGGAAAGAACTTCAGTCGGGCGAAGGAGAAATCTATCCTTGGGACGATAACAGTACTTATATCAAGGAAGCTCCTTTCTTCAAAGGGATTTCTGTTGATGTTCCAGAACCTAAAAACATCAGCAACGCCAGAGTTCTTTTGAAATTGGGTGATTCTATTACTACAGATCATATATCTCCAGCAGGTTCATTCAGGCAAGACAGTCCTGCAGGAAAATACCTGAACGGACGAGGAGTGGAACGACCGGATTTCAATTCTTATGGTTCCCGAAGAGGAAATGATGAGGTGATGGTTCGGGGTACTTTCGCCAATGTGCGAATCAAAAACCAGCTCAGCACACAGGAGGGAGGTTTTACTACCTTTATTCCTAGCAACGAAGAAATGTCTGTATTCGATGCTTCAGAGAAATATCAAGCTGCTAATGTTCCTTTGGTAGTATTGGCTGGGAAAGAGTATGGTTCAGGATCTTCCCGTGACTGGGCAGCGAAAGGGACTAACTTGCTGGGAATTAAAGCTGTGATTGCAGAAAGCTACGAGCGTATTCACCGAAGTAATTTGGTGGGAATGGGCGTACTTCCACTTCAGTTTATGCCTGGAGAAAATGCCGAAAGTCTAGGGCTAACTGGTAAAGAGGAATTCAGTATTCTGGGGATTGAATCAGGATTAACCCCTTCTCAGAAATTTGAGGTTATTGTAACATCTGATGCTCAGGAAAAGAAAATACAGGTGCAATCCCGTTTGGATTCAGAAGTAGAGATTGCTTATTACAAGCATGGAGGGATATTGAATTACGTGCTGAGGGACTTCTTGAAGGATTGAGTTTGATAGATGTCCGATGACCGATGTTGTTTCAGCAAGTGTTGAACTTGGCATTTTAATATTAAAAGCAAAACCCGTCACAAATGGCGGGTTTTGGTGTTTTTGCCAGTTTCATTTTGCTTTTTAAGTTTTTTTCAAAAAAATACTCATCCAAATTCAAGAACCAATTGCATATTTACCAGCCTTTCCTTTCCTACAAAAACCTTTCATCCCAGCGGATAAACCTTATTTTTGTGGCTCATTCCTATTAATATAAGAACTAATGAACGCAATTAATCCTACGACCACTCAAGCCTGGGCAAGATTACAGCAACTTGCCGAAGATCATAAAGACATGACCATTCTTTCTCAATTCGATGAGCGGGAGCGCTTTGATAGATTGAGTATTACCATGGAAGATATTCTGGTTGATTTTTCTAAAAACAGAGTAAATCAAGATATCCTTGACGCACTTTTTGATCTGGCACGTGAGTGCAAGCTGCATGTAGCAATAGAGGATATGTTTACTGGTAAGCCGATCAATGTCACGGAAGGAAGAGCTGTTTTGCATACTGCATTAAGAAATCCAGCTGATGAGGCTGTTTACCTTGACGGTCATAACATCATGGAGGATATCTCTGCAGTCTTGAAAAAGATGAAGATTTTCGCAGACAAAATCCAAAATAAACAATGGTTGGGCTACACGGGTAAGCCAATCAAATCACTGGTGAATATTGGTATCGGTGGATCTGACCTTGGTCCGGTGATGGTGACTGAGGCATTAAAGCCTTATCAAAATCCGGACATCGAGTGCTTCTTTGTTTCCAATGTGGACGGAACACATATGGCGGAAACCCTCAAAAAAGTAGATCCTGAAACCACGCTTTTCTTTATTGCCTCCAAGACTTTTACTACTCAAGAAACCATGACCAATGCGCATACCGCGAGGAATTGGTTCTTGGAGCATGCTAAGGATGAAGCGGCAGTAGCCAAGCATTTTGTGGCTCTTTCCACCAATGCAAAGTCCGTGGAAGCATTCGGAATTGATACTGCGAACATGTTTGAATTCTGGGATTGGGTTGGAGGAAGATATTCCCTTTGGTCAGCGATCGGTTTACCGATTGCCTGCACGATTGGGTTTGATAACTTCGAGCAACTGCTTGCAGGTGCGCATGCGATGGACAAGCATTTCCGTCATGCTCAGTTTGATCGAAATATCCCGGTTGTCCTGGCTATGATTGGCATCTGGAATACCAACTTCTTGGGAGCGAGCTCCGAGGCCATCCTTCCTTACGATCAGTACATGCATCGATTTGCAGCGTATTTCCAGCAAGGAAATATGGAAAGCAATGGCAAATACGTAAGCCGCTCAGGAAAAAAAGTGAATTACACTACTGGCCCTATCATCTGGGGAGAGCCTGGAACCAATGGTCAGCATGCTTTTTATCAATTGATTCACCAAGGCACACATTTGATTCCTTGTGATTTTATCGCTCCGGCGATTTCCCATAATCCTATTGGTGATCATCACCAAAAGCTGCTTTCCAACTTCTTTGCGCAGACAGAAGCTTTGATGAAAGGAAAGTCTCTGGAAGATGTGAAAACTGAGATGAAAGCTGCCGGGAAATCGGATGAGCAAATATCTGAGATTGCTCCGCACAGAGTTTTCGAAGGCAACCGTCCTACGAATTCAATCCTGGTAAAGGAAATCACTCCTTACACACTCGGAGCGTTGATCGCGATGTACGAGCATAAAATCTTCGTTCAAGGTGTGATTTGGGATATTTTCAGCTTCGATCAGTGGGGAGTGGAGCTAGGCAAAGTGCTGGCATCTGGCATTCTTCCTGAGCTAAAAGGCGACGAAGAAATCTCAGCACACGATGGCTCTACCAATGGTCTGATAAATACCTATAAAAAAATGAGGAAATAAATAGGCTAACTACCGTGGTCTGTGTCCTCACAGACCACGGTAGTTAGCTTACAAAAATCATAATCCCGATTCTGAAAGGAGTCGGGATTTTCTTTTTCTCAAGCTTTGTAACAAGACTCCCTAATAGGAGTTAGACTTAAAAAGGTTCCGTATGAAATCGAGAAGGACTAAAAAGTCGCACACTGGAAAATTTATAATCTCTGCGAGATTCCATATGGCCTTTAAAAGACTAATTATAAACAGATGAAAAAGTCAACCATCATTCTTCTTCTCATTTCATTCTTTAGCATTAATTTTTCATGTCAGGCTCAGACTACCACTGGCGAATCATACACGTTTAAAGAACCCAGCAGGGATGGAACTGGTAAAGTTTATCTGGGAAGGGAAATCTCACATGTCATGGGTTTTGCAGGAAAGGCCTGGCTGGAGCGATCTGAGCGAGCAAGGGAAGAAGGTGTTTCAGCAGCTTTGGAAAACCTGCCTATCAATTCAACAAGCGTTGTAGCAGATATTGGGGCAGGTTCTGGATATTATACCTTTAAAATCGCCCCTTTAGTCCCTGAAGGTAAAGTCTATGCTGTGGATATTCAGGAAGAGGCAGTAGAATATATCCGGGATCGAAGCAAAGAGCTTGGGGTAGTAAACGTAATCCCCCTACAAGGGACTGAGAAATCCCCAAATCTTCCTGAAGGAGAATTGGATCTGGTGATTATGGTGGACGTGTATCATGAGCTGTCCTACCCACAGGAGATGCTTTCGGCGATTTATAAATCCCTGAAACCCGATGGGAAAATCTTGTTACTCGAATATAAGGGTGAGGATCCTAGCATCCCGATCAAGCCCCTTCATAAAATGACCGAAAAACAGACGGTAAAAGAGTTGAAAGCCAATGGGTTTGAATTAGTGAAAAATGGCGATTTTTTGCCTATACAACATTATCTGGTTTTTAAGAAATAAGGCTGACCCAAAGGAAGAGTAGTTAATTTTCCTGCCTATATAGGATTGAAAAGCTAAAATCTGGCATGTCCTTCGTATTTGAGATTCTAGGCGAAACCGAAAGGGCTATTTCTTTCAACACATATCTGGATTCTTGAATAAATTTTAATCGGCACATTTCTAACATCCTATTCTTATATCTTAGCATTTCAAAAAATTAAAAGGTAATCATCCTTTCCAATATGAAGCCCAAGTATAAATGAAACAACTATTCTCCAATCTCCTATTTAAAGTATTTATCGCTATTGTTTTAGGAATTGTTTTCGGTCTATTTTTACCAGAGTCTGTTAATAGAATTTTCGCAACCTTTAATGCCTTTTTTGGGCAATTCCTGAATTTTGCGATTCCTCTAATCATTTTGGGGTTGATCATGCCAGCAATTTCTGATCTTGGGAAAGGAGCTGGAAAGTTATTGTTGATCACCGCTGCGATCGCCTATGGATCTACGTTGTTTTCGGGTTTTATGAGTTATTTCACCTCTTCTACTATTTTCCCGTCTCTTCTAGCCTCACATGTCAGTGAAGCCGCAGAAGTCGCGGAAGGTGGTAACGATCTAGTGCCCTATTTCAGTATTACGATTCCAGCTGTGATTGACGTGATGTCCGCTTTGGTCTTGGCTTTTGTGATTGGTTTGGGGCTTTCTTATCAGGAGAATTCTACTTTGAAAAAAGTGGTGAAGGACTTTGAAACTATCATCATGCAGGTGATCGAGAATGTGATCATTCCTTTTTTACCAATTTTCATTTTGGGCATTTTTGCCAATATGGCTTATAGTGGACAGGTCTATTCTATACTCTCTGTTTTCTTAAACATCATCGGCGTAATCTTCGCGATGCATATTTTCTTGCTGATCCTGCAATATGTGATCACCGGGGCGATTGTCAAAAAGAATCCGATTCGACTGTTGGCTACTATGATGCCTGCGTATTTCACAGCTTTGGGAACCCAATCCTCTGCTGCCACCATCCCAGTGACCTTAGAGCAAGCAGAGAAAAATGGGGTTTCGCCTAAAATCGCAGGCTTCGTGATTCCGCTTTGCGCCACCATTCACCTTTCTGGTAGTATCATGAAAATCACAGCTTGTGCGATGGCATTGATGATTTTGGAAGGTGTACCCTTTGATTTTGGGATGTTTGCTGGCTTTATTTTTATGTTGGGTGTTGCGATGGTTGCAGCTCCGGGAGTGCCAGGAGGGGCCATTATGGCCGCCATTGGAGTGCTACAGTCGATGCTTGGTTTCAGTGAGGAAATGATCGGTTTGATGATCGCACTTTACATTGCGATGGACAGTTTTGGTACAGCTTGTAATGTGACAGGGGATGGAGCCATTGCGTTGGTGGTAGATAAAATCACTGAAGACAAGAGGGTGATAAGATGAAACAACGATTGCCGAATATCGCCACAGTTTTAGTTCCTGCTAGTTATTGCTAGAATTGGGCATTAATTTTTATGAATCAGTCCTTTGTCATTCAGTAAATCAGGCTTTATTCTTTATATCCCGGCCCTCTGACCACCTGTCCCGGTAATGCGCCAGTATGCTCCCCATCTTTGAGCACCGGAGTTCCATTTACAAATACATGAACCATCCCTGTGGCATATTGCATAGGTTCTTCAAAAGTCGCATGATCTTGAATTTTATTCGGGTCAAAAATCGCCAAATCAGCAAAATACCCTTCTTTTAAAGCACCGCGCTTTTTGATTTTTAGATTTGTGGCCGGTAAAGTAGTCAATTTGTAAATAGCCTCTTCCAAAGAAATGACCTTCTCCTCACGAACATATTTGCCCAGAATCCGCGCAAAATTCCCAAATGCTCTAGGATGATAACTAGACTTGAGAAATACTCCTTCAATAGAGTAGGAGCCAGCATCAGAGCCAAAACTCATATAAGGCAATGCAATCTGTTTTTTTACATTTTCCTCAGACATCAAAAAGTAAATCGTTCCAACCCGGCTTCCATCCTGAATCACTAAATCCATTGCTGTTTCTTCAGGGGAAAGATTTCTCAATTCTGCTACCTCCGCTAAGGTATTTCCAGTGAGGTATTTCAAACTGTCATTTTTAAACCCAACCAATATCATTTTCTCAGGGCCTTCCACAGCTTGCATCAGACTTTCCCACTCATCTGTAGGAGTTTTCATTTCCTCCAAAACCTTTTTGCGAATAGCCGGATCTTGCAGGCGCTCGGCCCATTTGTCGTATCCACCTTCCTGCACCCAAGGCGGCATGGCGGCGTCTAAGCCTGTGGCTCCGGCAACATAATTATACATGTCTGTGGTGATGTGCAATCCAGCCGATCTGGCTGAATCTATCTTGGATACTACTGCATCATATTTTCCCCAATTGGCTTTGCCACTTTCTTTCAGATGGTAAATTTCCGCTCTGATTTTGGCTTCATCAGCAATCCGAATCAACTCGTCCATGCTTTCCAAAAGCCTTCCTCCTTCACTTCTCATATGAGAAATGTACATGCCATCGTAGGCTGCGGCCACTTTGCAGAGCTCTATAAGTTCTTCTGTACTTGCGTAAAAGGCAGGTGCATATATCAAGGATGATCCCACTCCCAATGCACCTTCTTCCATGGCCTGTTTTACCAAGGATTTCATGGATTCGATTTCTTCGACTGTTGGGGCTCGATCTTCATACCCGAGCTCATGGATTCTCACTGTGGTAGCACCTACGAAAGAGGCAACATTGGTGGAAACACCTTTCTCCACCAAGAAATCCAGGTATTCACTCAAACTTGTCCAGGAAACTGGAAACTTGATATCTCCTTGGGATTTTTCCTCATCTACTTTCATCTCCTCACTGAGTGGCCCCATGGACCAGCCCTCACCAAATACTTCCAAAGTCACACCTTGCCGAATATCACTTTGAGATCTTCCGTCTTCGATCAGAGATTCAGTTGCCCAGCTGAGCATATTGATGAATCCCGGAGCTACCACCAAACCAGTGGCATCAATTTCTGATTTTGCTTTGGCACCGGACAAATCTCCGATTGCCGCGACTGTGTCTGCGCGGATTCCTATATCTCCAATAAATGAGTCGCTGCCAGAGCCATCTACGATCTGACCATTTTTGATTAGTACATCGTATTTTTCTGGTGATGAGCAGGCGATAAAAAATAAGAGAGCGGCAAATAAGCTACAGGTAATTTTCATGGGTGTTGGTTGTGGTGGGAAAAGTGAAGATAAGATAGTAAATCCAAAAAGCTTTTTTCAGATTCAGCATAATATTCAAGCGGTGGTACTTTCTTGATTTTATCTGATTATTTTAGAATAAAATACCTTACTATGATTAACTATGCTTACAACCCAAGAAATCAAATTTCTAGACATCTATGGCTATCTTAATTTGGGTCAGCTTCTGACTGCCGATGAAGTCGAGTTAATCAATGATAGAATAGCTGATTTGATGCACGTGGAGGGAGAAAATGCCGGTGCTGAATTAGCAGCGTCAAAATACATTCGGCATCCTAAGGAAGAGGGAGCGGATCGATTAGCCGATTTGGTGAATAAGGGGGATATTTTCGATATTTTTTATACCCATCCTCGAGTGCTTGCAGGTATTGAAGCGGTATTGGGACAGGAATACAAGTTGTCTTCGCTCAATTACCGGGCTGCGAAGCCTGGATTGGGGCTTCAGAAACTTCATGTAGATTGGAAAAATACGGTAGTCAATGGAGCGTACAAAGTCTGTAATAGCATTTGGCTATTGGACGACTTTACCGAACATAATGGTTCCACCCGCATCGTTCCAAAATCTCATAAATTGAGCTCCTTGCCCGATGAAGTCATGTCGGATCCTCTAGATAAACATTCAGAGGAAATTAGAATAATTGCCCCGGCAGGTTCGGTATTTATCTTTAATTCACACGTGTGGCATGGAGGTACCACGAATGAAACTGAAAAGGTGCGAAGGAGTATCCACAGCTATTTCTGTAGCAGGGAGCAACCTCAGCAGATTGATCAGAAAAAGTATATCACTGAGGAAACTCTACTCAGGATAGATGAAAAGGCAAGGTGGACACTGGATGTGTAACACCCTCACCTAAGAATTTTTTGTAAACTCCGTCTTAGGTAATTAAATAGTAGTTTAGCTTAAAGAGAAAATTGAAAAACGTCTATCCTTTCGACCCTTCCATCAAACATCACCTGATAATCGCTCTTGGCCTGGCAGTCTGGATATTTATTTTTTTGTATTTCACTGAGCCACTTGATGTTGGGCAGCTTGATGATCTCGATCAACTGAAATTTCTGCCAATTTACGGGCTCTTTGGAGCGGCTGGATATTTACTCTGCCTTCCTATTCAATCTTGGCTGGCTAGAAAGGAAAGAAAATGGCTTCTTCGCTCAGAGGTTATCTTCATGTTCACGTTGATTTTGATCGGCTTTGCAGCTGCATGGTTGGTTTATTTTTATATAGTGATGGATGCAAACCCTTACGCTTACACCCTTGACTATTTTGCGAAAGCCATCTATCTGCCTGCTGTTTTGACGGTATTTCCTATCCTAGCAATCGGCCGTTGGTCTTTTGGTAAATACAAAGAGAAGCAACTTGAAAAAGATAAAATCGAAATTCGTGGAGTTGGGAATTTTGAAGGGCTGCGATTGCAATGGAAGGATTTGATTTACATACAATCTTCGGATAATTACGTGGAGGTATTTTTCAAAGAAGGGGAAAAAATAAAAACGCAATTGATCCGAAATAAGCTTTCCACCATAGAGGAGCAACTCCCAGAACTGATCCGAACGCATCGTTCTTTTTTGATAAATCCAGTCCATTTCACTCAATGGAAAACAGGCAATAGAAAATTATTTGTCCGCCTGAGTGAAGGGATAGAAGTTCCCGTATCCAAGACTTACCTAGAGGGATTGAAAGCGGCGGTAAATTTCACCACAGAATAGCGCAGTTTCACCACAATGCTTATTTATTGCCTCCAGAGGTCGATTTGAGTTTGTAGGTTTGAATCAGTCAAACACAAAAATCAATCTCTATGAAAAAGGTATTCATCTTAATTCTGCTTCTAAGTTCTAACTTAAAACTTGCTGCACAAGTCAACTGCGATTGCGCATCCGAACTGAATTTTGTTTATGAGCAAGTCCAGACAACTGCCTCATTCAAGGATCAGATTAAAGGCGAGAATAGAGCCAGATTTGAGGAGAGGTACCAAGACCTAAGAGCTCAGATGACTAATAAGCAGAGTAAGTTGGATTGCTTTTGGAAACTGAATCAACTCATGGCCATGGTCCAGGATAAACATGCCACGCTCACCGAGAATCCCTCAGATCTTACCGAGGAAAGTCTTCAGGATTCTAGTTTTATAGCTGGGTATAGAGAAAGTGAGGGATTCAAAAATTTTCCTAAGACCGACAGAAGTGTGGCTGAATTGACTAAAAGTCTGGAAGGGAAAAGCCTGGATGAGGTAGAAGGCATTTATACTATAGGCAGCAAGCTAAAGATGGGAGTGTATCGCGTCTCCTCCGATAGTTTGGTGGGGGTAATTCTAATATCCCAAGTGGAGACTTGGGAGCCCGGGCAAATCTTCGCTTACCTCAAGCATTCCAACATCGAGTCGCATTACGACATCATTCACTATGGAACGAGTCAGAAAAATCTCAAGTTTTCGAAAGCCCAATTCTTCGACCATGGGATGCTTTTCCCTTCTGTGTTGAAGGAGGATCTTGAAAACAATTACGCTTGGATAGATAAGGATGAGGAGGAATCATATCAGCTTTCAAACTTGACCGATGATATTCAATACATATGGCTCAACAGTTTCAACCGAGTGACCAAGTCTGAGCAACGGGATGAGCTTATCGCACAGATCCAGACCGATCTTACCGCAAAAAATCTGATTGTTGATCTTAGGAATAATGGAGGCGGAGCGGATAAAATCTCCCTTCCCATACTTAAGGAACTGAAGAAAAAGAAAGCTAACATCTATGTGATTACCAATTTCTTCACCGGATCCAATGCCGAAATGACCACTGTACGCCTGAAGGATGAGTTTGATGCCATCCAACTGGGACAGAGAACCTACGGTGCAATTAGCTATGGATCAAATTATGGTAGAAGCTATAATTCCCCTTCTGGTCTGTTTAATTTTTATCCCACGGATATGCGACAGCGTGAATTTATCGACTATGAAGAGGTGGGGGTTCAGCCCGATGTGAAGCTGAACCAGGAATCAGATTGGGTGGAGCAGACGATCGCTTACATTAATCTTCAAGGTGAAGAAAGTAAGAAAAGATAAATGCCATTAGTTAAGGATTGAAGTGTTTGACGACGAATTAATCCTAGTAAAGGCCGTCCTTAGTGGGGCGGTCTTTTTGTTGGGTGGAGAATGGTAGAACCTTCGGGAGATTACTTGTATTTTAATGTAGGCAATCCGGATTAAAGTGAGATTCTGGATGCATAGTCATCAATGTGCTTCCGGTAAAACAAGTATTCACTAGATTGCCTCACTTAGGGGTGAGATAACCGCAATTTATTGATCAAAATTTTTTAGAAATCAAGGTTCAGATAGCTTGAAGGGGCTCTAGTATGCCCAATCCCTATTTTTCACCTTTTGGTCTTGGACTTGCATGGGTTTATATGTAGAAGTATTATTCACGTTAAACCCTAGAAACCATGAGCACTTCAAAATCAATGACTACCTATTCCCAAGTGTTGAACATGCTTCCTTCCAGAGGTTATGGCAGTGAGCTACATATACTCCGAGCGGGAGCAAGATTCGATAATTCGGAGACTCTCTATCAGCCAGACCATTTGAAAATTGTTAAAACCTATAGGTTTGAGGGTGAGTCTGATCCTTCAGATATGGCCGTGATCTATTTGCTTCACGGTTTGAACGATGATAAAGGCTTTCTTTTGAACGCTTACGGCACCTATTCCGATGAGGATAATCAATTCTATGATGAATTTATCAAACGTGTGGCTGTAGATGAGATACAAGGTTTTGACCTTTAGAAAGTAAACTCTTAGAAATTAAAAAGTAAACCACTAAACCTTCTTAACATGCAACAATCCATAAAATCCTCAAATTCTACTCCCACATGCTACTTTTTTGGCAAAAAGAAAGAAGAGGATGTAGATAAAGGAACTACCAGAAAAACACCAGGAGACTCAGGTGGAGCAAGGCCTCCTAAAAAGGAAGATTTCAATGAAATAGAACGGGAAAATGACCGTGAGAAAGATGTGCAGGAAGAAACAGTTGACAATGAAGAGCGTGATAAAAACAAGCGCTAAAATCAATGATCCGATAGGCTAGCACTAAATCTAGTTCTAGTACCAGCATGTACAAGGCTATAAAAAGCAGTTGTTATGAACTCACTAGTTTTTTGTACTAGTGGGTTTTTTGCTGTTTTCTTCTATTATAGTTTCGAGCTTTTCTCCTCTTTTGGTATCACCTGCCCACTCGAATAAATTGGCAGCTTTTTCTCCAGCTTTCTCCACAAATCCTGTCTTGTCTATTTTCACAAGCCATCCGATAAAGGTACGCATGAACTTAAGGTAAGGTGCTAATAGCAAGGCGGTAAGTGCAATAAGCAACCATCCCAGTGGGATGAATGGTAGCGCCAGACACACGAGTCCGGCTATGAAAACTAAGAATGCGATAATAGGAATAATAAATTTTTTCACATTGATTGAAACGTAGGTAAGGAGAAAAGGTGCGTTTTTTTAAGTTTTACTTAGTTACATGGATTTCAAAAGTTACGTATCTAGTGGACTCAGCAAAAATCAAGCATTGAAAATTCTTTTCTTGTTAACCCAAGTAAGCCCGCAATTCCTCTTCTATCCCTACAGGAAAGCCTTTTTTCTCTTCCACGCCTACATAAATCAAACAGCTGGAGGGAGTGCTTTCGAATATCCCGTGGAATTTGGCAAGCCATAATTCTAAGTGCGACTTTAGTTCGTTAAGTCGGGGGAGTTCAGAACTGAGTGCCCTGTTTTGTTTGATTAGATCCAAAGCCGATTGGTTGTATTCCGCTAAAACAGTGGAGGTATAAGCACGAATCGTGCGATGAAGAATGAGTTCATCCGCTGTCATCTGATCAAAATACTCATGAAAGAATTCCTCGTACTGAAGGTGCTTGGTATTCTGAATTCGGTCTTTGACCTTTTGGGCAAGTTTGTTTCGGAGTTTTACCTGGGCTTGGAAAGTAGCCCAGGCCGTATCCAGAATTTCTAACAAACTTTTCGCGGCTTCCTTAGTTGATAGATCGGGAGCAAGATGGTTCTGATGGCTCACTTTTGATCCTGGAAACTCAGCTTTACTTAAATCAAAGGGGTTTTCATTGGCCACAGCATCCAAGATCAATTGCTTGGAAGTTTCCTGATCCTTGCCAACTACATCCACAAAGACGATAGACTTCAGCATTTTGGGGACCTCGCAGGGCTTTACTTTGATGGGAATGATAGGTCTCTTTTCTCCTCTTGGGTCTGCTTGAAACGCCGCACCCCACTCTGCCATAGTAAATAATGAGGCAAAATAGTCGGCTGAGTAAACAGCGATTGTCCTTTCGGCTTCTACTGCCTTGAACATTTCATAGACAAAGTTTGCCCCCGGACGAAAATCTTTTGCCTGCAAAACTGTGGAGAAACCGGATTCCTCTAGGATTTTGCTGATCCAGATAGCCCAATTCACGTCGTTAGCAGTATAGCTGATGAAAAAATCCTTCATATTTTTTTTGTTAAAAGTCAGGTTTCAGTAAATCTTTTTCCAACTAATCTTCAGTTAAAGGTTCATTATTCTTTTGGTTTTTAGGTTTCAAACCTTGATGAAGAATTGTTGTTTATCAAAACTTATTTTTCCTCTAACTACAGGGCTATTAATATAAGTATTTCAAGGTTGAAATCTTGGGTGGACTATGGGAACTTTGGATCTGATGAATTGCCTGCAGCAATTAAGGGTTTTGGTAATCGAGTTCAGTCACAATATAATGTTTAAGGAATAGGAATTACCGATAAATAAAGACCTACTTTTGCGCCCGCATTAATTGAAGGTACATGAAACGCATCAACGAATACAAGAAGCTCTTTGGAGTGGAAAAAGAAATCGACTTGGCTACGCTAAAGAAGACTTACCGCAACTTGGTGAAGGAGTGGCATCCTGACAAATTCCAGGATGGAGATGCGATGAAAGTGGAGGCGGAGTTGCAAAGCAGAAGGATTATTGATGGGTATCATTTTTTGGTGAGTATCGCGCCCGAGACCCATGCAGCCAACTTAGAATCTTATACTGAGACGATAAACGTTGCCGGAATTGCTGATTATCATCACAAAGGAATGGTCTTGGAGGTCACTTTTGTGGATGGAAATACCTACGAATACTTTGGCGTGACGCCACAGGTTTTCCAAAAAATGATCAATAGCGACAAAATCAACCGCTTTGCCAAGCGAGCCATTTACCCAAATTATACCTATAGAAAGTCTAAGAAGAGCTTGGAGTAGGAGGTTGGAAGTTTGGAGGATAGGAGGTTTTTGGTTGAAATGTGGATTCAACTTTGTTTACTTCACATAATCAATCAGGAAACCGATCAGTAATACTGTGATTGCAAAAGTTAGGAAGCCCAGGAGATATGCAATAAATGCTTTTATGTAGTTGAAGATCTTCTTTTTATCGAAGAACTGACCGATGGCCCAGGCAATGTAAATAATACCCAAAAGCATGCCTTTGTCTATTATTTTCACACTCACCAAACTGTCGATTATTCCAAAAAACGCGAAAAAAAGCATTCCCATTCCCATGGTAAAGCAGAGAAGAATCAGGATTTCAAAATAGTTATACCCGTATTTTTTAAAGAAAATTTTGATCCAAAGCGCTATAAATAATGCCATTATGATATTGGCATAGCCATAGTTGTTTGACACCCATTCAAAAATCTTTGAGTTGGTAGATCCGTCTGCTTCAGAATAGTTGACATACCCATCTTCAAAATTTAAGAGCTGTTGAATAAGAGTGTAAACCAATGAACTGATGATGATGAAGACGATGGGTTTTACGATTCGATTCCTGTCCTTTTGGATAAATTCCTGTACGGTTTTTCCTGGACGTATCAATAGCTCTTTGATCGTATAGAGAATACCCCTGTCAAAATTAAGCACGCTGCCAATCTCACTGAAAACGTATTGCCTATCTATTCTCCTTAGCTCTACGGCTGTGCCACAGTTGAAACAATAAGTGCCAATTAGTTTGGTTTCACATTTTTTGCAAAACGTCGTACGCTCCTGATCCTGCATCCGGTAATGGGTTAAACGTTAGAGGTTTTGGATATATCCTGATACCGAAAGTATATAAATGGTGGATAAAAAAAAATCTCTCCACTAGTCAGTTTTTAGTTCTTTCATTGCGATTCCGAAAACAGGGAGAGGCATTCTCTATTTTAAGGTCAGGAAGTTGGAAGTTTAGAGGAGGGAAGTAGGAGGTTTAAGGCTGGCTTTTAAATTGCTTCGCTCATCGGTCCACCAAAGCACATAGAATTACTACCTAGCGATCATTCCAAAAGGATAATTAAATCACGATTAAAACCCTTAAAACTTCAAAATGTATTCCTGTAGATTTTCAGCTCTTTCCAGATGGAGTTTTTTACGAAGGCGATAGCGGGCGATTTCCACTCCTCTAACAGAAATGTTCATTAGGTAAGCGATTTCCTTGGTCGAGAGATTCATTCTCAAGTACGCGCTCAGTTTGATTTCCTGCGGACTTAAACTAGGGTATTCCTTTTTGAATCTGCTCATAAAATCCCCATGAACCTGATCGAAGTGAATTTCAAACTGCTCCCAGTCTTGGTCCCCTGCAAAGTTCTTTTCTATGTTTTTGATTACTTTCTGGATTTCGTTTTTGACCTCCTGGTTTTTACTCTTTTTGGTGATCGCATTGAGGTTGTTTCGCATATGATCGATAAATCCATTTTTAGTGATCAAATGCATGGTAGCGGTCGCAAGCTCCTTGTCTTTGAGTTGAATTTCCTGCTTTAATTTCTCGGTCTTCAGTTTTTCAAACTCAGCCTGGGTATTCTTAAGCTCAGTTTCTTTTTCCTGAATGACTTTAGTAGAAGCAGATTTGATCATTTGTTCCTTTTTCTGGTAGCGTTTTTCTATGATTTTATAAACCACAAAGGAGAGCAACCCAAGGATTAGGAAATACACGAAATAAGCAGCTTTGCTCCGGTACCAAGGGGGCAAAATTTCAAATGAAAAGGAAGCTACTTCGCTGATTTCTCCATAGAGATTTTTGCTTTTTGCGTGGAAAGTATAGTTGCCTTCACGGAGATTGGTATAGGCTTTTTCGCGCTTGTCTATCCAGTCTCCATAGCCCGACTCCAGCCCTTCCAGCCAATATTGGAATTGTAGGTCCTTCTCATTATTCGGGACGGGATTGCTGCTTTCAAAGCGAATATTAGCCTTTTGATACGGGATTTTTAGAATTTCATTTTGGCTTTTGGTATGGATTGGGTAGTTGTTTCCTCCAAAAATCAGAGAATCCGTGACACCCGTTAAATAGACTGCCCGAATCAGCGTAGGGAAAGTGGATGGCTGATAGGTATTCTCGTTGAGGCTAAATCGGATAAAGCCCTCGTTGGCTCCGAAAAGAACCTCATTTCCCTGGATGGTAGAAATATTCTGTAAATCATCATTGAGGATGGGCAGCAGCTTGTTGAAAACCTGAAAATGCTTGGTATAGCTACCATCCACTTTTTTCTCCAAAACCCCGCTTTCACTTTCACCGATGTAAAAAATATTCCCCATTTGGTCTTCTATGAGGTAATGAGCCAAAAATCCCTCATCAAAGTAGGGTGTAAAAAAATCATCCCTTTCAAATTTGTTCTCAACCTCATTGTATTTAAAAATACCTGCTTGAGTAGTGAAAACCAGCCGGTTATTAATCTTCCAGACGTTATTCAGCATAGTGGTGGGCAATCCGGAATCATGTCCAAAGTACGTCACAGTGGCCTTTTCCAGTGCTGAGTCCAGCTGGAGTTTGAAAAGCCCCTTGTAGCCATGCGCAACCCAGATATTGCCTTTCTCATCTTGCTCGATAATCCTACTGGACTCGTTGAAGCCTTTGATTTGCCGCAGGTATATTACCTTTTCTCCATTGATTTCAAATAAATGAAGTCCAATATACGAGCCTACAAGCAACAAATCCTGATGTCCGCGTAGCGTCTGAAAATTCCAGATCCCACCTGGACCTTCGATCCTACGGGCAGCGTTTTGCTCAATTTGAAATGCGCCATCATTATGTGCAATCAGGAGCTTGTTTTGAATGGCTTTGATCTGATAGACCTGACCAGCGGAATTTGCGATCTGTGAGATATCAGATAGGCCGCTCGTACTTTTTTCCTGTACATAGACGCCATTGTTGGTACCATAGTAGAACTTGTTGTCAAAAAATGTGGCGTGATATCCTGTGCCATTAAGACCAGAAAACTGATTGACTTTGGTGAAGGGCAAGCTGAGCTGTACTAGTGTAATCCCATTGTTATGCCCCAGCCAGAGGTTTCCGCTTAGATCTTCGAAAAGTGAAATGATAGAATTGTTATTGAGTCCATTTTCATTATCCAGCCGCATGATTTCCTTCCCGTTGGGATCCAGCAGTATAAGCCCATCGAGCTGCGTGGCAAGTGCAATCGTGCCATTCCTCAGCATCAAAGCAGCATTGATGGTCAAGTTTAAACTAGTGCCCCAGGGTTCTTCTTCTGCACCATTCGTGGTGAAGATGCCGTTATCCCGGGTAAAGATCAACTGCTTGTTTTGGGTTAATTGGAGGATTCCGGTAACTAGCAAATTCCCAAAAAAATCTACATTATTTAAGCCGACTAGTGCTCCGTCCTGTAGTTTTTTGATCCCAGAGCCGGTTTCATTTACCATTAGGATATTGTGGCTTAGGTGAAAGCTTTCGAAGCTACTTTCACTTTCCAAGCTGTATTGGAAGGTTCTGTTTCTATCGAAAACCAGTATGCGCTCGTAGGTACAGAAAAACAGATTTTCTTCCGTGATGAACACCTTCCAGACTTCTTCCAGGTTCCTTATTTCCTCAGGAAGTCCAGTTTTTAGCGATTCGAAGCTTAATTGTCCGGAGGCATCAGGGAGAAAGGCTCCGAAATCACCTTGACCAGAAATGAAAATGGCGCCATCGGCATCTACTTGAACATGCCTCACTTTTGCACCATTTGGCAAGGCATATCTTCTCCAGGTGGTACCATCGAACTCTATCAGGCCATAGTTATTTGCAACATAGATCATCCCGGCAGCATTCTGGGTGATGGCGTAATTCTGAATTCCTCCTTGGTACTCCTGACTGGAATAATACCTGGAAAACGGCAAGCCTATCGATTGTGCAAAAGCGCAATTGACTAGGAAAAACAGAACCAAGCTAAAAGAAAGTCTTTTCACGGATTGTGTACCTCATGTTGAGATTGGCAATATAGGTTTTTTCAAATTGATGTAATTGGTTTTTAAAAGCAATGAGATTTTGATCAAAACAAAAAGTGCCTTTAGATAACTCTAAAACAATATTTATCTCTTGGATGTTGAGTTTTTGTGAAAGTCCAAAAATGTGCATGATGTAGTATTGTTGTACTTGGGATTTTTGCTTGTTGTGAATTTACTTTCACCTTAGTGACACAATAAATCCAAAACTTATGAAAAAAATTTTATTGCTGTGCTTTGCGCTAGCGCTCCATTTTGGGGTTTGGGCGCAATCAACTGTGATCACAGGCAAAGTAGTGGATGCCACAGGCGAACCACTGCCTGGAGTGAGTATCTTAAAGGTGAATTCCACCGAGGGTACAGTTACAGATCTTGATGGGTTGTACTCCATCAGCGCTGGAACTGGTGATGAATTGCGTTTTTCCTTTTTAGGTTTCCAAGCTCAAACCATTCAGGTTGGCAGTTCTACTGAGATCAATGTTGTATTGACAGACGACTTGACCAATCTGGATGAAGTAGTGGTGATTGGTTATGGTTCTGCTACTAAAAGGGAACTCACAGGGGCTACTTCTCAAGTCGGCGGTGAGGATGTGCAAAAGATGAATATGCCCCGAGTCGATCAGGCCCTGCAAGGGCAGATTGCTGGCGTGAATATCTCCACTAACTCAGGTGCCCCAGGCGGTACGTCAAACATCCGAATACGAGGCATAGGTACTTTCGGAGACAATGATCCCTTGATTTTGGTGGATGGTGTCATTTACGATGCTGCTGGTCTGAATTCACTAAACCCAAATGATATCGAATCAGTCAATGTACTGAAAGATGGTACTGCGGGTATTTATGGAGTTAGGGCTGCCAATGGTGTGATCCTGATCGAAACCAAAAAAGGCAGTCTCGGTACAAAACCAAGACTTGGGTTTGATGCTTACTACGGAATACAGCAAACTGCAAGGAAACTGGATTTGCTGAATGCCCGCGAATATGCAATTTTAAAGAATGAAGCGTTCGCAGCAGGTGGTCAGGCCATGCCATTCAACAATGTGGAACTAGGCGAAGGGACCAACTGGCAGGATGCCGTTTTTCAGGACGCACCTATTCAGGAATACAACCTGACGCTGAATGGAGGATCTGAAAAAACCTCGTATTCCATCGGGGCATCTTATTTTGCACAGGAAGGAATAGTGGGTGGTCCAAAAGCTAGTTTTGAGCGGATGAATGCCAGAATCAATTTCATCACTGAAATTGCTCCTAGGCTGAAATTCACCAATGTGACACTTTTTACCCGGGAATTGAGTAACAGTTTGGCGCAGGGAGGCATAGGTTCTGTATTATATAATACCATCAATGCCTATCCTACTGAGCCGATTCGCGTCGGTGATAGATATTCTTATTTGGACAATGTGAATGATATTATCAATCCATTGGCTCAAATGGAAAATACCTACAATGACTCTTGGGTCAATAAGCTAGTAGGAAAAGAGGAAATCGAATTTGAAATCAACGATAGATTCACCTGGACAGGACGCGCAGGATATAATTTTGCCATGGTGGACTACAAAGCATTTAATCCACTGGTTTGGTATGGTCAGGGGAAATTTGCCAATTCAGCTGCAAACGAAAACCTGGATCCGGTATTGGTGGATGTTGGAGGGGTTCAAATCGAAAGAGGAGCCAATGTGTATGAATCCAGAAATACTTATTTGGATTTTAACCTGGAAACCTTCCTGAACTATAACCAAACGTTTGCTGAGGACCACAGTGTTAAAGGGACTTTTGGACTTTCCCTCGTGGGAAATAGAAGCGAAGGGCTGAACGGAACAGGTTTCAATATTCCGAACAACGACCTGAACTTCGCAGATATATCTGCAAATCAAGCTACAGGAGGATTTCTGAACAATACAGGTTCCTTCCAAAGTTCACAGCGTCTAACCTCAGCTTTTGTCAGAGGAGAATACGATTACAAGAAGCGCTACTTTATTTCCGCGATCTTAAGAAGAGATGGATCGTCTAACTTTGGCCCAAACAACCGAATAGGCTATTTTCCAGCACTTTCAGGAGCTTGGTTGATATCTGACGAATCCTTTTTCAACGTAGATGCCATCGATTTCTTGAAACTTAGAACAAGTTTCGGGATTTCAGGAAATGATCAAATCGGGTTGTTCCGATACAGAGGCTTGTTGAATGGATCGGCTACTTATGTGTTCAATGATTTCATTATCAACGGAGCTGCCATTGGCAATACCAGCAATCCTGACCTGAAATGGGAAACGACCTATCAGACCAATATTGGACTTGATTTCTCCCTGTTCAATAACTTCGATTTCACGGCAAATTACTTTATAAAAAACACGAAAGACTTGCTTTTTCAGCCTGATGTGTCCGCGATTTTAGGTTCTTATGGTCCAGGCGGTTCACCTCCTGTCATCAATGCAGGCGACGTAAGAAACTCAGGACTTGAATTGGAATTGAACTACGCAACAAACAACAGCACAGGGGCCAATTTTAGATTTGGGTACAATGTCACGTTCGTCAAAAACGAGGTAACGGCAGTTCCGGCAGGTTTTGAATTTATTCCCGGAGCTGGATTTAGCGTGGGAGGAAATGTAGCCACCCGTTTTGAAAAAGGTTTTCCAATCGGATACTTTATCGGATATCAGACAGATGGAATCTATCAAACCCAGGAGGAAATCAATTCCAATCCAGTATCTCAGCCAGGTGCACAGCCAGGAGATTTGAGATTTGTGGATCAAAATGGAGACGGAGTGATCAACTTCGGTGATGACTCTGACAGAAGAATGATAGGTTCTCCTATACCGGACGTGGTCATGGGTTTCAACATGAGCGTAGATTTCAAAGGGTTTGATCTGGGAGCCAATGTGTATGCGGCTTTGGGTCAGGAAATCATCAGAAACTATGAGCGGCAGCAGACTTTTGCTAATCAGTTGTCCTATAACATTGATCGCTGGACGGGTCCAGGCACCAGTACTGAGATACCTAGATTGACTACCGGAGCGACCAGAAACAACGTTTTCTCGGATTTCTATGTAGAAGATGGATCCTATTTGAGACTGAGAAATGTGCAATTGGGATACACTATTCCTAATGCTATTACCAAACGAATTGGCGTTCAGTCTTTCAGGTTTTATTTAGCCGCCAACAACGTAGTCACTTTGACGAGGTATCAAGGATTTGACCCGGATGTGGGATCAGGAAATCCTCTTTTTGCAGGCGTGGATAGTGGGGTTTACCCTCAGGCACGCTCATTCATGGCCGGTTTAAATTTTAATTTCTAGAAAGTATGAAAAACATAACAAAATGGTTTCTATTCATGACTTTGTGGATGGCAACCGCTTGCGATAGCTTATTGAATATTGATCCTGAGTTCACACAGGATGCAGAAAATTTCTTCAACACCAAAGAGGATTTTGACAGGGCAATCATCGGTGTCTATGACATGATGCAGCCGGCTTACTTGAATATCTGGATTGGGGAAATTGCCTCTGACAACTCCATCGCTGGAGGAGAAAGTGTCAATGATACCAGAGGACTTCACGAAATCGAAAACATGACCCACGGTGGTGTCAATCAGGAGTTGAGAGCGGTGATGCGGGTGAATTACACCGGGATTTCTCGGGCTAATTACATCTTCGAAAACCAGGATAAAATTGATTTCGAAGGTAAAGATCTGATTTTGGCAGAGGCCAAATTCATGCGTGCATATTTCTACTTCAATCTGGTGACCTATTTTGGAGATATGCCGCTGGTGGTGGATAGAAGAATTTCTATCAACGAAATTCCAAGCACTCCAAGAGCACCAAGAGCTGAAATCTATGCGCAGATAGAATCTGATTTGCAAGAGGCAGTGGATGTGCTACCTGCTACCGCTAGTGAAGTAGGACGATTGACTTCTGGGGCAGCGATGGCTCTCCTCGGCAAGGCTTTATTGTATCAGCAGAAATTCGCTGAAGCCAGTACAGTTCTTGGCAATCTGATCGATAGCAATCCTGGTGGATATGCTTTGTTTGATGATTATACTACTCTGTTTTACGCCGCAAACCAAAATATCTCCGAAGATGTATTCACTGTACAGTTCAGTGGTTTGCAAGGTGGAGATTATGGTTGTTTGATTTGTTTGAACGGGAATGCTGCAGTAGGCTTTCAGGGTATCAGGCAATATACCGGACCTTTCTATGCAGATGGCAACGCCTATAACTTGCCTACTCAGGATTTGTATGATGCCTTTGCAGAAGGAGATATAAGACGTGATGCCTCCGTTTTGAATTTGGACGAGTTTATCGCGGCTCAGCCAAATGCAGATGAGATTACTTACGGGATTGGTGCTGGTGGTCATACTGGGTTTTTCAACAACAAATACATCAAAAGACAAGGAGAAGTAGGTTTGCCGGATGATGATTTGACCAGTCCTCTGAACTATCGCGTGATCCGTTGGGCAGATGTCTTGCTGATGGCTGCAGAGGCCTTCCAACAAGCAGGCAATGACGACAGAGCAAGAATTGAGTTGAACAAAGTGAGAGCAAGGGTGGATATGCCAGCGATCACTAGTTCAGGTGATGCTTTGTATCAGGCGATTTTGGAAGAAAGAAGGTTTGAGCTTTCTGGAGAAGGTTACAGATTCTTCGATTTGGTGAGAACAGGGCAAGCTGCCGATCGTATCGATGGCTTTGTAGTAGGAAAGAATGAATTGTTTCCTATTCCACAAGTAGAGATTGACTTGGCTGGTGGAAATTGGAGTCAAAATCCTGGATATTAAACATAAACTCAAATGAAGAAATTTATAAGATACATCATGTATGTTCTGCCCTTGTTCGCATTGGCAGCATGCATGGAGGAATATACACTAGATGATACTCCTCCAACAGCAGAGCAGGCGGGATTTAGCTTTCAGCCTACAGCAGAAAGTGATAATATCCTTCAATTTACTGCTGACGGTGACTTTTTCCTGATGAATTGGGATTTGGGAAATGGGAGTTCTGGTTCTGGCAAAACAGTGACTGGCACTTACCCGACAGCAGGTACTTATACCGTCACCTTAACGGTGTTCAACAAGGGAGGCAGTGTAAGCGCTAGTAGAGAAATCATCATCGATGAAACCGATCCGCTACTGCTGGATAAGCCGCTTTTCAATAACCTTACAGGCGGTGCTGAGGCAGTAGAAGGCAAAACCTGGCAGGTAGATGCTACCCGCGTGGGACACTTTGGCGTAGGACCAAACCCCTCTTCAGCTGCGGGGGATTTCCCAGAGTGGTATCAGGCGCAGCCCAACGAAAAGGCGGGTTCTGGAATGTACACAGACCGATACACCTTCTTCTTGGACAGCTTTAACTTTACGATGGAGACAAACGGCTTCGTGTATTTGAATGCAGCCCAAGGATCCAATTTCCCAGGTGCATTTGATCCAGGAGTTGGTGATCTTTCTGCGCCTTATGAAGCTCCGGATGGATTAAAATGGAGTATGGCAGAGCCAGAAGGCGGGTATCCAGAGTTGACAATTTCTCAGGGAGGATTTTTGGGATATTTCGCTGGCGGAAGAACCTACCAGATTGTTAACATTGAAGAAAATGAGATGTTACTGAGGTTTGTGGACCAGGCTAATAACGAACTTGCATGGTATATCAGGTTGATTCCAGAGGGTTTTGTACCGGATATGGAAACACCTGAGCCAGAACCGGAGCCAGAACCTGTGGTGCCGGGAGAGTTTAGACTTCAGGACTTAGTCGGTGACGGAACCAAAGCCTGGAAACTAAAGCCAGCAGCAGGAGCATTTGGTGTAGGTCCAAGTGCAGGAAGTGACGAGTATTTCCCTAATGGAACTGATATTTCAGGGGATAGAGCATGTTTATTCAATGACCTGTTCATTTTCAACCAAGATGGTACCTATTCCTACGATCCTCAGGGAGATATCTTCGCAGAGCTATACATGGGCGTGGAGGCAGAAGGCTGCCAGTCAGTGGATAATCTGGCCGGAACACCTGGAGCTGCATGGGGAGCAGGAACACATGAGTTTAGCTTTGCCGAAGGCACCGAGTCTTCTAATGCAAAAATCACAGTGACTGGAACCGGGGCTTTCATTGCCTTGCCTAAAGCCTTCAATGCAGGTGAATACAGCGCAGGGCCTCCCGAAGCTGATAAGGCAGTCACTTATGATGTAATAGGATACAAAAACGAGGACGGAGTAGAGGAACTAACCATTACCATTGATGTTACAGACTCTGGTGGAGTTTTCTGGACCTTCGTACTTATTCCAGACAATAACTAGATATGTTGATGTTAACGAAGATTTATCATACTATAGGAGTTTTATTTATGCTGATGTCGGCATCTTCCTGTACCCAGGAAGATGCTGAACAGCAAATTGTACTTCCTACTAATTTGGAAGTGAATGTAGAAATAGCTGAAAACGGTGTCGTGAATGTGAATTTTTCCGCGGATAAAGCCAATTTCTACCGGGTGGGCTTTGGAGTGGACTCACAGCTTCCAGCTCTTGCGACGGGTGGTCAGGCTACCTATCGCTACACAGAGCCTGGAGAATATATTATCACTGTACAAGCACATAGTACTGAAGCAGATTTCATCAAAGCAGAGGAACAGGTCCTTATCACCGAGCAAATCTTGGGAATCGGATTGCCTACCACAGGCTTTGAATCTCCTCTGGAATATGAGGGATATACCTTGTCTTGGAATGATGAATTCAATTCAGAAACCTTGTCATCCGATTGGGTTTTTGAGTTGGGTGATGGCTGTCCGGGAATATGCGGCTGGGGAAATAATGAACTTCAGTTTTACCGCAGAGAAAATACGGAGCTAAGGGATGGCAACTTAGTCATCACTGCCAAGCAGGAGAGTATGGGAGGTAAGAATTATACTTCTTCTAGGCTGAAAACTCAAGGGAAACAAGAGTTTCAATATGGTAGAATTGACATTCGTGCTGCCTTGCCAAAAGGTCAGGGAATATGGCCTGCACTATGGATGTTGGGCGCTAATATTTCGGAGATCAGCTGGCCGGCTAGTGGGGAGATTGATATCATGGAGATGATAGGAGGAGATGCAAGCGGAAGAGATAACTCCGTCCATGGGACCTTACATTGGGATAATAATGGCAACTATGCCTACGAAACCGGTACAAAGACGCTTTCTGGCGGAGCCAAGTATGCAGACAATTTCCACGTTTATTCCATTATTTGGGATGAAACTACCATCACTTGGCTGGTGGACAATGAGGCATTTCATGAAATGGATATTTCTGCTGCAGCGATGGATGAGTTCAGAAAACCATTCTTTCTTCTGATCAATTTGGCTGTTGGAGGCAATTGGCCTGGAAGTCCTGATAATTCAACCGTCTTCCCCCAACAATTGGCGGTGGATTATGTTAGGGTATTTGAGAAAGATTAATATGTGGGTTTAAGGTAATTTTTAGGAAAGCTGCTTTCAATCGGAAGCAGCTTTTTTTGTGAAATAAATGAATTTGAATATACGGAATGACGCCAGTAACCAATATTTCTCTGCTCAAGCGGCCAGAAGACCTCCCGATAGCTATCGGGTGACCGAAGACTCCCGCAGGAGCGGGACAGGCTGAAGTGCCCTCAATTCTTAAGTTTAGCATATCCTATGCTGCTTTTGCTTCCTTACTGGCAGAAAGGCGCATATACATATAAATGAAAGCTATGTAGAAGAATTTTCCTGTTAAAAATAAAATCCTTTTTAGCGGGAAAGCGTTTGTAGGGATAATTTAGAGTTATACGCTGTGATAGCACTAACGATTTTGATTACTTTTGCAGCTTCTAATCACCACACCATGTTTCTGGACATAGTAATCTCCATTTTATGGAGTATTTCTCCTTTTGGAGAGGCGAAAGTAGGGATCCCCTACGCCCTTCTGAATGATATCAATATTTATCTGGCCTTTGCACTATGCTTCTTAGCGAATGTGCTGGTATTTCCCATCATGTCATTTTTTTTGAATGTAGTCAATCGTTATTTTTTTAAATGGCACCCTTACAAAAAAGCCGCAATTTTTGTGGGCCGCAGGGCTAAGTCGGGAGCAGGCAAAAACGTTCAGAAATATGGTTTTTGGGGATTGATGTTTTTTGTTTTACTTCCCATCCCGGGAACTGGGGTCTATGCCGGTACTATCGCAGGTTATCTTTTTGGTATGCAAAAGAGGAAGGCCTTTTTGGCAAATACCATCGGGATTTTCATCTCTTGCGTGATTGTGTGGGTGACTACTGTGATTGCAATTGGAGGATTTAAATAATTGTATTTATCTGCTTAGTTGCACGCAATTAAGTTGACTTATTGCTAGAAGTTTAATTTTGAAGTTCCCTCCGCCGAAGCGGAGGGAAATGGAATTTTTTAGGCTATAATCCCTACGTTTATCCTAGCATGCTTTTAGTTCTGGAGCTATATAAATTGCGCTATAATTACCGATCACAATAATAGCCTTTTGCTTTATTCGTAATTCAACTAGTAAGGAGGCAAAAGCAAGAGGGGAAGGTTAAAGTAAGGCCTGAGGCCACTTAAGCCTGTCATGACACTGAGAGAGTCATCTGCAATCTTCCCTGCTAATTAAGAAAATTGAGCCTATTGGTATCTTTAGGGGTAACCACTTTTTCTAGTTATGCTTTGGTTCCCAAATTAACCTCACAAAAGAACTGAGGCGCTCATTTCCTTTCTGAACAGGGATGCCGGCCACAATTCCAACCATTAGGTTTTCACTGATTCCCAGGCGCATCTGAGGACGCATCACGGTTTTGAGCTCTTTATTGTCAAGCGTCTGGTTTAATTCAACTCCAATGAAATTTCTCGTACCGGTAATCATGTAGTGAAAACTGGTATTGATGTCATAGGTAGTGTACATTTTTTTATTGCTAAAATTCTGATGAAACATTGGCCCAGTGTAGATAAGCGTATGGTAATTACTACCCCAGCGCTTAGCAACTACTAGGAAGGGGTTGTACACATTTCCCCTTATCATGGGACTGCCAAAATTTCTGAAATCAGAGAGCTCAAATTCGTTGATGTATCCCACTGCCATCGAAGTAGCATGAGCAGCATTCACAAGAAAGGTCCACTGCGCAGCAAGTTTAAGACTGTTTAATTGATTGGATGGGACTGAATCTCTCTCTGTACCTTTCATAGGCGCATAGAACGTAAAAGGCAATTCCACTTCCAGACCGAGTCTGTTGACGGGTGCCCATTCGTATTCTACAAGAGCTTCATACGAGTCAAAACTCAGATTGTCAGTCAATCCTAATCCAAGATTCCATTCTTTTTCACCTTTCCGTGCGCCTAGGTCGCGTATCAAGTCTATGTAGAGAGGCTCGGCATGGAGCACCTTGTCAGGTTCTTTCAGTTCCTCAGTCTGGAGGATATAGAGACTGTCTTTTTCTGTATTTGTAATTTGAGCAAAGGAATAGCTGATCGTAACCCAAAGAGTTACGATGGTAATTATATATTTAATTTTCACCGCGTGATCGAATTTGTTGGTTGATATAGAATTAGTCATTCAACCCCCTGACAGGTAGCAAACCGGTCAATTCAAAGAAATGTGGAATTGCATTTAAGAGTCAGCCTCAAGAGATAATTGTGTTTTCTAAGTTGAGACTTATCCTGAATGGTAGTTGAATGTGATTTTTGGAACTATCAATCAACTGTTAGGAGGTGGGGAATCTAGTCGATAAAATCCTAGAGTTAGAACTATTCTAGGGTCTGGAAATTTGTTTTCAGCTGTATAAGATGAATCGAAAAGCAGTCCTTGATAAAAAGGGTTATGAAGTGCCAAGACTACCTTTTGGGTGGTTTTCTTATTTTGATCGTCCCCATCAGGATCTTCATACTCCTCAAAAGTATCTTCAAAACCTAAAATAGATTCTACCAAAACTTCAACCATACTTTCCTGATCGTTGATAGATAGATCTTCAGCGATATGCGCGGATTCAGGGTCAGGAGTATCTGCACTGAGGTTGAAAATATATAGCCCCATCAGTACCCATAAAAGTTTTACAAATGCGCTATTTCTTAGGATAAGAATCACGTTGCAATATTAGTAAATTTCCCAATGTGTGCATAAGCCATCAAAAAAGGCAGCACTAGATACGGATTTTTATCGAATAGGGTTGGATGTTTTCTTTTTCAGAACTTCACCTATTAATTCTAAGATTCCACAGTCTCAGTTTACTTCAGCATTTCTCCTAGCTTTTGGACTTTCTTCAGCCATTTTTCTCTAAACTCCTTTTTGGAAAGCCGAATGGGGCCGATGGCTGTTATCCGTACTTTTTTCACTCCTATGTAATTCAAAGTCACCCTTTTCATGGCATGATGGCTTGGGCTTCGGTAAACCAATCTGTAGTACCATTCCGGCTGGTCTAAGGTGCAGATGATTCTTGCGGTTTTGCCAGTAAGGCTCTTGTCCCACCATAGGGAATTCTCTCTTTTTTGAAAGGCAAAACCTGGAAGCATGACCCTGTCCAGGAAACCTTTCATCATTGCTGGTACAGAACCCCACCAGACTGGATATATCCAGACGAGGTGCTCAGCCCATTTCAATTTTTCTTGTGCTTCCAATAAATCCGGTTCCAGTTCAGTCCTTTTCCTATATCCGAATTGTAGGTTTGGGTTAAAATCCAACTCTCTGATATTGATTTGCTTGATTTCAGCGCCAGCTTTAGCAGCTCCTTTCTTATAGGCTTCTGAAAGTGCAAAATTGAAGCTTTCTGCATCCGGGTGGCCGTTGATGATCAGTATTTTTTGCATAGTGATTAGAACAAGGGTTTAAATTTTGATTCAAAGGCAGCTCCTGTCAAATTTTCTTTTTTGAAAAATTGGTAAAGGGCAAAACATGCTGGGATAGTTAGGAAGGCAGTACAAACCGCAAAAGTGGCGAGGCTACTAAAAGCAGTTAGCACTAGGCTGCCAAGCTTGCCAATATAGACCGCAATAAAATCCTGCTGCTTTGTAAAAAAGTGATAAACAGCTTTCGAGTAGTCGTAAAAACTAACTGTGATTTCGTAGGCGAGCCAGCCGGGATAAAACCACTTACGGATAGGCTCCCAATATTTCCCCCAAATCGATTTGGGTTGCTTGTTTTCTTCCATTTTTTGATCCTTTTGACAAAGATTATCCAAATGGAAGCGTAATCATTTGATCTAGATCAAGTGGTGGATTTTTTGTTTCTAATTCTACTCAGGGTCTCCAAAGTGATTCCCAGATAGGAGGCAATATGGGTAAGCGGGATTCTGTTGGTGATATCCGGGTAGATGCTGATCAGGTGCTTAAATCTATCCTCGGCTCTGTTGAATTGGATGGTGTAAAGCCTTTCGCATAGCCCCAGCATGGTTTCGGTGACTACTTTGCTCACAAAGTGCTCAAAGTCATGATGCTTCTGAGAAAGACTGTCAAACGTAGCCTTTGAGAACTCGTAAGCCACTGAATCTTCCACAAACTCTACGTAATGCGGGCTAGGTTTGGCACTGAAAAAGCTGACGATGGGAGCCATAAACTGATTTTCGAAGGTAAACCAATCAGAAATATCCTTTCCGTCTTTTAAATAATACGCCCTGGCGCATCCTTCCACGATCAAATATGCCTTTTCAGAATATTGCCCTTCCCGGACTACGATCTCACCTCTCTTAAATGTGCTGAGTTTGGAATTGGCAATAAGATCTTGCTGGCATGCTGCGGATAAAGGTGCGTAGAGCTCGCCAAGTTGGTGTATAGTTTGTTCGAGTGGCATGGGTGGGAATTGCTGAGGATTTTAATTTTTTGCTAATATCTTAATCAAAATTTAATTGTGTGAATGTGGGTGCTGTCGGATCGCTTTAACAGGTAATGCATTGGCCACTGACTTCCTCAAAACAAATTTATTGTTGAATTCATATCGTCCGTCCCGCTGGGACTTTGCCAGAGCACATGATGCTCAAATAGTCCAGAGGTTGAAACCTCTGGCTATAAGATGGTTCGTCCCGCTGGGACTGATAAGGAATTTTTCTCAAATAATGCCGTAGGCATGGCCGATCATATAGCCAGTCATTTCAATGGCTGGAATTTAAGTTGGATAATGGGATCATAAAATGCCGTAGGCATGGCCGATATTGATTAAATTAGTTTGAATTATAAATATGATCTATTATGCCAAACACCTATTCAAAGATGTATTGTCAGGCAGTTTTTGCGGTCAAATACAGAAAAGCAGTTATTCAGGATAATTTTAAGAGCGAGTTATATGGAGTGATAGGAAATCTGATCAATGAGACGGGAGCGAAGACTCTTATTGTTAACGGTCATTTTGACCATGTTCATTGCCTATTCCAGTTTTACCCCAAGCAAGCTGTTTCTGAGATCATGAAAAGTTCAAAATCAAAATCTTCCAAGTGGTTAAATGAATCCAAGTTGCTTGATCATAGGTTTGAATGGCAGGTTGCATTTGGCGCTTTTACTTACAGTGAAAGGGAGGTGGCCAGTATTTTTGATTATGTGAAAAATCAGGAAAAGCACCATCAAACAATGACCTTTAGAGAGGAATACCTTATGATGCTAAAGGCTCATAAAATCGATTTTTCGCCAGAATACCTTTTTAAGGAGTTGGAATAGATATCGTTCGTCCCTATGGGACTTTGCTAAACCTTATCTTCATCACATTTTCCAGAGGTTAAAACCTCTGGCTAGGATATGGACCGTCCCGCTGGGACTGATAAGAAATTATTCCCGAAATAATGCCGTAGGCATGACCGATTCTCTAGCCAGTCATTTTAATGGCTGGAATTAAAGTTGGATAATGGGTTTACACAATGCCGTAGGCATGGCCGATATCCTGAGTCAATATTTCTAAATTCTGAACAATAAAAACCCCTTATATTTCCAGCGCCTATGTTAACTTCAAACTGAAAGAGAGTAAACTACGCCTAGAGGGGGCAGGCTAATTACACCCATTCCCACGAGCTATAATACTACGCCGAGAGGGTATTTTAATCATTTCTCTTTGTTTTTAAAGTTCAGCCAAATTCGTGATTTAGAGTTGACTACTAAAGTGTCAAAACCTGAGTTTTTTTGAAGTTGATCCCCTATAATAAAGTTCCCTTGGAGTTCATCCCCCATAGATTGAGCCGAAATTATCTGGTTCGTTAAAACGATTAAATAGTCTCCATGATTATATAAACTAAAAAGCACTCTTCCTTTGATTTCCGTATCTCGTTGGAGTGGTGTTCCGGTTCTAAATAAGACCATGATAAGAATGAAGATTCCTATAAAAGAAAACATGATTACTCTGCTACCCCTTCGTTTAATCTTTTCCTTATGTTCGGCTTCTTTTTGATCTAGGTACATGTCCTGTGGAATAGATGTGGTTGTAACAGTCACTGGGTGCAGTTTGCAAATTCATCCAAATATCATAATTAATTCAAATTGGGTGGAATATGAGGGCGTAGTTGAAATTCACAATTAGACTAACGATCTGACTGTACCTAGGCGTGTTTATTCAATTTACACTACCCCCAAATAAACAGAATCCGACAACTCCCTTTTTTTCGTCCAGGGATTTTTCTGGCTGAAGGCAATCCAGGCATGCCATTTGGTAGAAGTGTTAGGAGGTAGTAGCGTGTGGCTTCCTTTATCTCTTGTATTGCCCAGAAACTCCCATTCTGTACTGCTGCCGTTTTCTTCAGCAGAGAGGAGGAATACAAACACATTATCATAGGGTGTTGCAGCTGCCTGCCAGGAATTGTCTGTCCAGGTGAATTTTATTCCCTCAGGAACCCGTTCTACTTTAGGATCTTGAGGGCCCAGCAGGCTTCCTCTACTCACTTTCACCAAACTGATATCCAGTACTTTTGATGCTGAGGTTCCTACAAATTTGAAGGAATTTTTCATAGTATAAGATACTGCCGCATGATAAGGTCTGCTTGCTCCGTTTTCGAAGCTTTGATAGCCAAAGCGTAAGATATGCTTGATGTTCTTCAGGAATTTTTGCGTCTGGGTACTCACCGATTGGGAATTACGCTTTCTTTCAGAAGTTCTTGCTTTGGTAGTTTTACTTTGCTTGCCGGGCTTCCTGCGGGCATATGTTACTCCGCCCACTTTATAAAAAACCAGATCTCCCAAATTACCCGATAGCCCAGCTAGGATTGTGTTAGTAATTCGTGCCATATGCTTAGTAGTTGATTTACAGTATAATATAGCATCTCTCAAGAATATTAGCCAATAAAAGCTAAATAAAAATTAATTTTTAGCATAGTATATACATTTAAAGAGCAATAATGTAATGATCTAAGATTGTTAAAATATTGGTTTTGTATTGGTCATGATATGGTTTTATTATACGAAATGTATCCCTTTTGATGGCTGGATTTATAAAGCACTGGTAGGAGAGATGGCAGGTAAGGGAGGAGAATGAATAGTGCTAGCTTAGCCTGGAGGAACTTTATCGTTACCATTTTGACTTCGCACATAGATAAGGTGGCAGGATTCTAGGATAATAGTAAAGATTCTTAAATCTAAATGTGAATTCCAGTGATGGGTTTTATCCACTTTTAAATTAGCCGAGACACATTTGCCCCAAGTTTTAAAGGTGTCCAGTAGTTCTTGAATCGGGGTGTCATAGAATAGGACTTGCAGATTTAGGCAGGGATCTTTTGCGTCTTGTGGGTCATGAGAATTCAGTATATAAGGGAAAATTGTTTCAAGTTTCCTGCCTTTGTTAAGAACTTCCTTTGGAACCATATTTTCTTTGGAAATTTTTTCAACTTTCCAGCATGGTCTTGATTCATTTCGGATAAGATAAGCAGCCTCCAAAAGACGTGAAAATTGGAGAATGAAATAGATGCTTTCTTCTTTTACTTTCCACGAAAGGGGTGGGATGTCATAAGCAACTTTTAAAGCCATATCTTCTATAGCCATTTTTGCCCTAGGTAGTGGATATTCCTTCTCAAAGAACTGGGAGAATACCTGTATTGGGTTTTGTTGTTCTTCCTTAGATAGGTGCTGTGGAATAAACAACTGCACAGTAGTATAAGTGTTGACTTCAGAAGCAATAATTGTTCTGCTCCCATTTCCTATGTTGTAATTAGTGACATTGTTCATAGAGTTGGATTTTTGAATTGAACATGCACTCAAATTCATAGGATTCACCGGGATGAACTATTCTAGAAAGGAATAGCTCATTCTGGAAAGCGAATATTTTATTCGAGTTTGAAAACTGATGGCCAATTATTAACAGGTATATATCGTCCGTCCCGCTGGGACTTTGCGGGCTATGTTGTCATTCAAATTCCAGAGGTTAAAACCTCTGGCTAGGATATGGACCGTCCCTATGGGACTGATAAGAAATAGATCTTGTGATATTGTGATTAGTCATGGACTATAATTTAGTTAGCCGAGTGAATATGGTCAGATAATAATGAGGATTTCCATTCCAATCAATGCCGTAGGCATGACCGATCATCTAGCCAGTCATTTCAATGGCTGGAATTTAAGTTGGATAATGGGTTGTGAAATGCCATCGGCATGACCGATATTGGTAAATGACAATCCAATATTGGATGTGGTGATGCATAGATATCGACCGTCCCTCTGGGACTATGCAGGCGATGTTGTCATTCAAATTCCTGAGGTTGAAACCTTTGGCTATAAGATGGTTCGTCCCGCTGAGGGGCGAGCGTTAAAGATTTGTCCAGTGGACAAATCTAGTGAGCAGCCAGCCTGTAGGGTGGGTTAAGTTTGATTAATTTGCCGGATAATTTTACAATATTCATGATCTCTGTACTGGAGATTGGCAAGAATGAGAGATTTTGTTCTAATCAATGCCATTAGGCATGCCCGATCTTTTAGCCAGCCATGGTTGGTGAGCGAGGTCGAACCATCAATGGCTGGTAAAATGATGATAGCATGGTTTACAAATGCCATAGGCATAACCGATATTTGCAAATGACAATCTAATATTGGATTTGGTGATTAATAGATCGGCCGTCCCGCTGGGACTTTGCGGGCTATGTTATCATTCAAATTCCAGAGGTTGAAACCTCTGGCTAGGAGATGAGCCGTCCCTATGGGACTGATAAGAAATAGATCTTGTGATATTGTGATTAGTCATGGACTATAATTTAGTTAGCCGAGTGAATATGATCAGATAATAATGACGATTTCCATTCCAATCAATGCCGTAGGCATGACCGATCACCTAGCCAGCCATTTCAATGGCTGGAATTAAAGATGGATGATAGTATGCAGAATGCCGTAGGCATGGCCGATATCATCAGGAGCATGATATCGCCTCGTCATCCTCAGCCCTTTAAGCAGCCAAACTCGCAAGGAAGAATCATCTATCCCGACACATTTTGTCTCGATTTATCAGGCAATACCTAGAATTCCTTGCTGATCTCCTCCCTAAGGAATAAATTAGTCCAAGGACTTTGGGGAGATTTTGTTAATTTCCCTTTCTAATACTTCAGACTATGAACGAAAAAATCCACCACGGCAGGAATATCAAGCGTTTTCGTGAGATGATGGGCATCAAGCAGGAGTCACTGGCCTTCGAACTCGGACCTGACTGGTCCCAGAAGAAAATAAGCCTGCTGGAGCAAAAGGAAGAAGTGGAGGAGGAGCTCTTGCGTCAGGTAGCTGAGATTTTAAAGGTTCCGGCGGAGGCAATTAAGAGTTTTAATGAGGAATCCGCCATCAATTTTTTTAATTCTTCATTCAATGGTCAATTCAGTGGTGTAAATTATCATACCACATTCAATGTGAATCCAATTGAAAAGTGGGTCGAAGCACTTGACGAAAATAAGAAACTATACGAGCGACTCTTGGAATCTGAAAAAGAAAAGGTGGAGTTGTTGAAGAAGATGATGGAGAAATAGGAACAGCGTATTTCTTGGATCTAGTAGTTTTTTTGGTTATGCTGAGAATTATAAATTCTATATAATAGTAAGGCGTAGTTACTTCCGAGAACTGTACGGAACTACGCTTAGGGCACTGTTATCAAACTACGCTCAGGTGGTAAAGATTACTTCCAAGGCGGGAGAGTTGACTACGCACAGCAGGAGTCACTGTTTTCTCGTATTTTTTGGCAGCCCATTTTCCACTTTCCCTATAATTAGCAAGTATATGGAGGTTATAGTCAGAATTCCTAGAATCTTATTAAAAATTTCAAAATCAAACAAAATAGAAAATGCTGATCCAAGTATCCACGAAATAAAATAATGGATTATTTTGCTCGGCAAAAGACTGGTCTTTCTAGAATTGAATAAATAACTATAATTCGAACTGAAACTTACTGATCTTGATTCTGAATATGTCGTATGTTTTCCGTTTCCAGAGGTCATATGTCCATAAGCTCTAGCAACTCCGGTTTTCATGTCTAATTTTTGTTTAATTTGTTCACCCAAATCCTTTAAATTTGATAGCACTTGGCTTCTTTTTTTTTCGGAAATAAAGGAATTTCTGCTTATTTCTAGAACAAAATTGGAATGAATGTCTAAAAGTCTTAATGACTTATTTGAAATGTTGTTGTTTTCTAGGATTGAGGAAATTATGTTAAAAAATTCATCAAAATCCAATGATGATTTGGATATTCTGCTCATTAGGGTTTGAATAATTTCTCTCTTGGTTTCTTCTTTTTTTCTACTCAACTCCAATTTAGCAATGTAAAGGGTTAGTGGGATGCTGGCAATAGAGGCCATACTGGATGTGTGTGTAATTACAGTCTCTATTAAAGATAAATTATTGGTATCTTCCATTTTATGAACAATTTTAATAATAGCGTAAACTTAGTTGAAAAAACATGGTTTTGGACTTTTTAGAGCCCTAGTCCAGCGCCTTTTTGCGACTGATCGAGAAAAGAATAAACTACGGCATAGAGGCTGTTGTAAGTATATAACAGCGAGGGTGATTCCCGTGCAAACTGCCTACACCCAGACGGCGCGAACTACGCTAGACGAGCGATCTGACTACTTAGACGGGGTATTTAAATTTGATTTTTTAACTATACGTCTTCTAGTTGGTGTATTCGTTTTTATAAATGTCAAATTTAAAAGCTCCTTTCTTCTTTCATCAGATTCAAAATTTAACTCCCAACGCTGTTCCATGAATTTCAATAGTTTCATCCCTCTATCTAAAATATTCTGTGGTGTCCATTCTGTTAAACCTGAAATTTCATTTTCTGAATAAGATCCATACTTATATCCAACGTAATTTTTCCCGTTGTCAATTTTATCAATAAAACATTTATTCTGTAAGCTTGAATTTTTAGGTTTAGATAATGGTAATAGATTTCCAAGGGAATTGTTTAATATTTTTCGCTCTTTTAAAGAATATGAGTTAAAGTCTTTAGTCCAACATTCTGTTCTAGGTGTTTGCGGATAAATATGTTCTATAGTGATATAATCATCTTTTTCATTTCTAAACTCAAACCAATCTATCTTATTTTTTCTAGTTTTAGAAGTTCCTTTTATGCTTAATTCATATTCATAAAGAAAATATCTAATCCCACTCCAACCATAAAAACCTTGGCTCTTAAAATTTTCAATTAGTCTATCAAGTAAATCAGGTTTATCTAAAATTTCTTTTATTTGAAGATCTAAACTTTTCAATAAGTCCGTTAGCGACATGTCTCCTTTATGAATTTTAATAGCAACCATGGAAAAATCTATATAATTAACGTATACTCTGTAAGAAAGAAGTAGGTATAGAAACGCTAGTTTTTCGATTCTAGCCAATAGTTTAATTTTTAAGTCATTTTTTGGTTTTTTTAAGTAGATCGCTAGAATTAAAGATGAAAAATTTGCAAGACCAATCCTATTTAATCTATCTAAAATAAGTTTTTCATTATCTGTATAATCTTTGGATAATGTAGGGTTGTAAAAATAGAACCAGGCGACAACTGAGTCTTGTAAGCTTTCCACATATTCTTTTATTGAAGTTATTGTGAGTTTATTGTCGGTTGTTATATTCTTAAGTGTAAACTTACTTTCTAGAAGAAAATCTTCCAAGTTTTCCCTTAAGTGGTGGCTTATTCTTCTTAATCTATTCGTTTCAATTTCATCAAAGGGAAAAATTTCATGTCCATAGTATATTGAACAATGATTGTTTAGAAAATAATCATCATTTAGGGGTTTGTCTTTATTTAATCCCAAGTAGTGATATATTCCTCTCCATCCATCATTTATTATCTTTCTCAATTTATTTCTTTCTGAATCTTCGGTATTAAATTTAGTAGATAAATATATAAGTCTGTTTTTCAGAAGTTCTAAATTTGATAATGGTTTTCCTCTATTATTCATCGTTTCAAAGGCAATGAATACATCAATATCACTTGAAATTGTGTAAATATTAAATAATAATTTTTGGGTTATTTTAGTGAATATAATCTCTCGTTCTTCTTTTGTTAGTTCTTTTAATTTATTTACAAAGAACTCTTTTGCATATTCTAAATTGTGTGTGTAAATAGTTATTTCATTATTATAACCACTGGTTGAGGTTTCATTAAATACTTTTGTTTTCAGGAACTCGTATGAAGGGTTATCTTTTTCATAACCAAAAATATATGACCTGGAAATACCATTATCCTTTGAGTCAAAAATAAATCTTTTCTTTATTTCTTCAACAGTTGTGTAATTAAGTACTTCTTGGTCTGAAATTACTTCTGTTAAAGATTGAATTAGTATGATTGTAGTTGTTAATCTTTGCTGCCCATCAACAATGTAATATGGCTCGAAGTTTTTTGATTTTATTATCCAATTATCATCACCCCAATTATCGTATGTTTTTTGAGGGACACCTTCTAAAGTTAGTACTCCAACATAATGGTTTTTGTCTTCTTCTAATAGAATGATGTCAGACCAAAAGTCTTTTAGCTGTTTCTCCGTCCAAGCATATCCTCTTTGATAATCTGGGATACGAAATATTTTTTCAGTAAATATTTTTGAAATTGATTGAAGTTGACTATCCATTTATTAAATGTTTATGTTTGTTCTTTTGTAAGTATTTAACCGAATTTTGTATTAGGGTCGTCCTAGATGTTACTTTTGTGGTTCTATATGTAATGTTTAACTTTTCTTTTCCAATTCATAATAACACAAGTATTGCCTTTTGTCAAACCCAAGTTTTGGGGATATTCCCGAAGAAGATTGAAATTTAGCCCTCCTTTCTAAATACCTAGGTCAAGATATCCTAAAATCTTAACAAAAAAAATCCCTTAGAATATTCTAAGGGATTTTTGAATGTTTGAAGTACGAAATATTGACTTTGAAGCGAAAATATTGATGCTGCACCTTACTTTTTCAATCCGCCAGGGCGGACTAGTTATTCCAATATTCCAATTTCTCAATCTGAATAATATCGAATGATAAACATCGAATAATGAATGTCGAAGTTTAAGAACCATGGTTCTCAACCCATACGCGTGCATTCACAAAAGCCTCCATCCATGGTGTAAAGTCGTCATTTCTATCATCAGGGTAATGTGCCCAGTTCCAAGGCTTAAGGCTTCGCTCGATATGTGGCATGATAGCCAAGTGACGTCCGTCTGCGGAAGCGATACCTGCGGTAGCATGATCGGAACCGTTAGGATTGCCTGGGTAGGCTTCGTAGCTGTATTTCATCGCGAAGTTGTAGTCGCTTTCAGCTTGTGGAAGTGAGAATTTTCCTTCTCCATGCGCTACCCATACGCCCAGTCTCTGTCCGCTAAGTGAGCCTAGCATCACAGATTCGTTTTGTGGGATGGTTACATTCACGAAAGTGGATTCAAACTTATGGGATGCATTGTGCAGCATCTTTGGTTTGTCGGCATGATCAGGAGTGACCAAGCCAAGCTCTACCATCAGTTGGCAACCGTTACATACGCCCAAACTCAAGGTGTCAGGTCTAGCGTAGAAGTTGTCCAGCGCCTGCTTAGCCTTAGGGTTGTAGAGGAATGCACCTGCCCAGCCTTTGGCCGAACCCAGTACATCGGAGTTGGAGAATCCACCCACGAAGACGATCAGCTGTACATCTTCCAGGTTTTCACGACCTGCGATCAGATCGGTCATATGGATGTCCTTTACTTCGAATCCTGCCAACCACAGTGAGTAAGCCATCTCACGATCGCCATTCACCCCTTTTTCACGGATAATCGCTGCTTTCGCTTTGCCTTTGGCAGTTCTGAATGGATCGAGACCTGCTGCGGCAAAGTCACCTTTCCAGCCTTCAGCAAACTCAAATGCAAGTGGTTGTTTTTTATAATTGTCAAAGCGGTCTTTTGCAAGTTTCTCTCCGCTTTGCTTTCTGTCCAATAAATAAGAGGATCTGAACCATACATCACGAAGCTCAGCGATGTCCAGTGTCACGTCTTTTCCTGCAAATTCAATATTTCCGGAATCAGTCACTTTCGCCAGCTCCACATAATCCACGTCAGCTTCCACCAATAAGGCTTCCACCGCATGATCATCAGCTACCTGAATCAGAATACCTGGATTCTCAGCGAATAAGGCTTTCACTATATCCGGCTCATGCAGACGATCTAGTTTTACTTTCAATCCAATGTTCTGTACCGGGAAACACATTTCCAAAAGCGCTGTTACCAATCCACCTGAAGAGATATCGTGGCCAGCCATCACCCAAGTCTGGTCGATCAGGTCCTGAACAGCTGTAAATGCTTTCGCTAAATACTGCGGGTCTTTTACGTCTGGAGTTTCTGTTCCTACCTTGTTCAAGGCCTGGTAGAAACTGGAACCAGCCAGTTTGAAATTGTCCTTGGAGAAATCTAGGTAGAGGATTCTGCTTCCTTTGATAGGCTTCAAAGCAGTTTTAACTGTTTTCTTCACATCAGAGCATTCGCCGACGGAGGAGATAATCACCGTTCCTGGAGAGTACACCGTTTTTCCGTCAGGGTATTTCTGAGTCATGGAAAGGGAGTCTTTTCCCGTAGGGATATTCACACCCAGATCTATGGCAAATTTCGAAACTGCTTCTACCGCTCTGTATAATCTATCGTTTTCGCCTTTGTTTTTGGCAGGCCACATCCAGTTGGCAGAAAGGGAAATCCCCTGCAAACCATCCTGAATAGGTGCAAAAATCAAGTTGGTCATCGCCTCAGCAATCGCCAATCGGCTACCTGCCTCAGGGTTTGCCAAAGCTGCCACCGGCGCATGACCGATGGAAGTGGCGATGCCTTTATTTCCGGTGAAGTCAAGGGCCATTACAGCCACGTCATTCAGCGGAAGTTGGATCTCACCGACGGTCTGCTGTGTAGCCACACGTCCCGTCACGGATCTATCTACCTTATTGGTCAACCAATCCTTACACGCCACCGCTTCCAGCTGAAGTACTTCGCGTACATAGGCTTGGATCAGGTCAGCTTCGTAGTTTGCTTCCGCAAAAGTTGCGTTGGTCGTATCGTCTTCCAAAATGGTCTTAGGCGAAGAACCGAACATGTAGCTCAGGTTCCAGTCCACCGGTTTTTCTCCGGTTTTGCCATTTTCGAATTTGAAATGCATATCTCCGGTCGTCTCGCCCACCACGTAGAATGGTGCACGCTCCCGGTCAGAGATCTGATGTAAGGTATCTACGTCTTTTTTGCCGATCACCAGCCCCATACGCTCCTGGGATTCGTTTCCGATGATTTCCTTAGCGGAAAGGGTAGGGTCACCCACCGGCAATTTGTCGATGTGGATTGTTCCCCCGGCATCTTCCACCAATTCAGAAAGGCAGTTCAAATGTCCGCCAGCTCCATGATCGTGGATTGAAATGATTGGGTTGTTTTCGCTCTCAGCC
Organism: Algoriphagus locisalis; assembly: GCF_900116615.1. Taxonomy (GTDB): domain Bacteria; phylum Bacteroidota; class Bacteroidia; order Cytophagales; family Cyclobacteriaceae; genus Algoriphagus; species Algoriphagus locisalis. The sequence continues at coordinate 1,703 of NZ_FPBF01000004.1, read as the reverse complement.
ATTGCGCGGATCACATTGGACACACGCTTTTGCATCTCAGGATTGGATCGCTGAATGGCATTTAGCTCGATGGCGTTGGAAAGTTCACCGGTGTTGAGGGAAGAAACCGCCGAACCGCCCATGCCGATTCTATAGTTGTCACCGCCCATGATCACAATCTGATCACCAGCTTTTGGTGCGTCTTTTTTCGTGTAGTTGGCATTGGTGAAACCTACACCACCAGCCAGCATGATTACTTTGTCAAACCCATGATGCTTGCCGTCTTCCTCATGTTCGAAAGTCAACAAAGATCCGGAGATCAGCGGCTGACCGAATTTGTTTCCGAAATCAGAAGCCCCATTGGAAGCTTTGATCAGGATATCCATTGGCGTTTGGTACAGCCAAGGTCGCTCTTCCAGTTTGCTTTCCCAGGATCTTCCTTTTTCAGATCTAGGATAAGAAGTCATATATACCGCCGTTCCTGCCAAAGGAATGGAGGCCGTTCCGCCCGCCATACGGTCTCTGATTTCTCCACCAGCTCCGGTTGCGGCGCCGTTGAAAGGCTCCACGGTAGTTGGGAAGTTGTGTGTTTCAGCTTTTAGGGAAATAACCGTGTCGATCTCGCGGGTTTCGAAGAAATCGGCTTGATGGGCTGTTTTCGGTGCAAATTGCTGGGCTTTTGGTCCGGCTACAAAGGCCACGTTGTCCTTGTAAGCTGAAGCGATCCGGTTGGGATGCGCTTTGGATGTTTCTTTGATGAGTTGAAAAAGCGTCTGCGGCTTTTCTACTCCGTCTATAATAAAAGTACCGTTGAAAATCTTGTGTCGGCAATGCTCTGAGTTCACCTGGGAAAACCCGAAAACCTCAGAATCCGTCAGTGGACGTTCCAATTGCTTGGAGACATTGTCCAGGTAATCCACTTCTACCTGGCTAAGCGCCAATCCGTGTTCTTTATTATAGGCAGCGATATCGTGGATTTCTACGATTGCTTCCGGCTGCAAGTGGATGTCAAAAATCTCCTGATCCAGCCCTTCAAAGGCATGCTGGAGCATGGGGTCGATCTGATCTCCTTCGTTGAGCGGAAAAAACTCCTCGATACGGATCACGCCGGGGATCCCCATGTTTGCAGTGATTTCCACGGCGTTAGTTGACCATGGGGTAATCATTTCCTTGCGTGGTCCTGAGTATTTCCCCGAAAGTGAAGGTGTAGAGATGGCTGTTGCTCCGCCAAAAAGCCAGGTCAGCTTTTCTAGGTCTTCGGGCGCGAAAGGTTGTGGAGATTGTACAGCGTAAACGGTTTTTTGAGGGGATTCAAAGAAGAAAATCATGTCCTTTGGCTGGTAAGCTGCAAAGGTACGGAATTGGGAGGGAGATTGAAAAATTTGAAAATGAAATAACTTGATTGGCGCAAGGTACTATCTTTCGAAACAAGAGTTTTGTGAAAATTTTTACCTTTACGATACCGGAGAGGAAGCATACAGTGATCGTTCACTTGGATGTTTACCTTGTGTAGTGCCGACTTGATCGGCACTACTTTTTTCAGCTTTTGCAAAGCTGACCGGAGAGGGAAGCTCCAGCTCCTGTTCTTTGGATATTTGGGGTTTATAATCATCTTCAAATGGGGTGTTGTTTTTCCATAATGCGTAGATGGTGGTTAGAATTTTCTTTTGGACAGCCACATAGCTTTTCATTTTCAGGCCATGCTTTTCGAAGGTACGATCGAA
>NZ_FPBF01000008.1:52097-300917 GCF_900116615.1 Algoriphagus locisalis | reverse complement strand
CCTCGATGTCGGCTCGTCACATCCTGGGGCTGAAGAAGGTCCCAAGGGTTGGGCTGTTCGCCCATTAAAGTGGCACGCGAGCTGGGTTCAGAACGTCGTGAGACAGTTCGGTCCCTATCTGTTGCGGGCGTGGGAAGTTTGCGAGGACCTGACCTTAGTACGAGAGGACCGGGTTGGACTGACCGCTGGTGTACCGGTTGTGATGCCAATTGCATTGCCGGGTAGCTACGTCGGGAAGAGATAAGCGCTGAAAGCATCTAAGTGCGAAACTCCCCTCAAGATGAGACTTCCAAATAGGGCCGTCAGAGACGATGACGTTGATAGGCTACAGGTGTAAAGGCAGTAATGTCATAGCTGAGTAGTACTAATTGCCCAAAAGCTTACCCTACGTTTGTTACAGTTTCTGCAAAGACATGTGATTCATTGTTGGATGTTTGATGTCGGGTGACCGATGTAGACAAAGACAAAGAACTTAAGATATTATATGGACGAATGATCATCCGGCAACGGACACCGGTCATCGGACATCAAGATTTAGGCGGCCTAGCGCAGGGGTCCCACCTCTTCCCATCCCGAACAGAGAAGTTAAGCCCTGCAGCGCCGATGGTACTGGGGTTACACCCGGGAGAGTAGGTCGCCGCCTCATTTATTCAAAGCCTTTCGTGTAAACGGAAGGCTTTTTTGCGTTAGGACATTTTTTTAAATGGGAATGTTTTTTATTGGTCTGACTTTTAATTTTTATGGTAACTAGGCACTTAAAGGAATATTCCATGTTAAATGGCTCACCTTACTTCAGGTTTTAAAAATTCCGGAATTTAAATTCTTTCGTCTATAGGATAAAGGTGTCCTGATTTTTTTCGAATTATTTTCCTAACTTATGTCCTTTCCTAGTCAATTATTAGCTGATTTATGTCAGGTTTTTAGTTGCGTTTGCTCAGGGGGATAGCTTTTTCTATACTCTACTTTCGTGAGATAATTGTAATTGAAAGTGGATTCAGAGGAGCTTCAGCATTTGTAAAGTATTTAATTCTTTCTTGCTAAGTCCTTTTGCGCTTTTTTGATTTCGCATCTCTTTAAATTGAAGGTAATGGGTCCTAATATCTCTTCAGCAAGCGTAATCGTTTGTTTTCACTGTGGTGAAGCTTGTTATGAGTTGGTGATTGATACTGAGGGTAAAAAATTTTGTTGCCAAGGCTGTAAATTGGTTTATGAAGTTCTCTCTGAAAATGATTTAAGTCATTATTATGAGATTGCCAATCATCCCGGAGAAAGTCAAAAAAGGAAGAGTTTTCAAACTAACCGATTCGACTACTTGGATGATGTAGATACTGCGAAGCGTCTTCTCGATTTTCAGAATGAACATGAAAGTCACTTAACCCTTTTTATTCCTGTAATTCATTGTACTTCTTGTATTTGGCTACTTGAAAATCTAAATCAAATTCATTCTGGTGTTGTTAGTAGTAGAGTTGATTTTATTAAAAAGAAAGTACAGATAAAAGTACTTAGGGATAAGATTAGCATTAAGGAGTTGGTGAGTCTTCTTTCTACCATTGGTTATGAACCGAAAATTAATCTTTCAAATCTAGAGGAAAAAGTTGAACCAGGGTTGGATAGACGTTTGATTCAACGTCTTGCCGTAGCAGGCTTTTGCTTTGGCAACATGATGCTTTTTAGTGTCCCTGAGTATTTTTCTGAAGCCGAATTGATAGATTCTTCTTTTAGAGGTTTGTTTAGCTATTTAAATGTGATTTTGGCAATCCCAGTAGTGGTTTATTCGGCTAGTGATTATTACCGTTCTGCTTTAAACTCGCTAAAGCAGAAACAAATTAATATGGACGTTCCGATTGTTCTTGGGATCATAGCATTGTTTGTTTATTCTCTTTGGGAAATTTTCGCTTTTCAAAGGTCTGGCTATATGGATAGCTTAGGAGGGTTGTTGTTTTTTTTACTACTTGGCAAAATTTACCAGCAGAAAACCTTCTCCACTCTAGAGTTTGATAGAGATTATAAATCGTATTTTCCTATAGCTGTTACAAAAAAGGTAAAGGAAGAAGAGGTAGTAATTCCTCTTTCAAAGCTTCTGGTGGGTGATATTATTTTGGTGAGGGATGAAGAATTAATCCCTGCTGATTCAGTTTTATTAAGTACCACAGCTAGTATTGATTATAGCTTTGTGACCGGAGAAGGTGTTCCCGTACCTAAACAAAAGGGAGAATTAGTGTATGCGGGAGGAAGACAAAAAGGTGATGCTGTTTTATTGGCTGTTCAAAAGTTGCCTTCACAGGGTTACCTTACTGATTTGTGGAACAATGAAGCTTTTCAAAAACAGAACGAACGCTTACTCGAGCCATTATCTAACAAGATAAGTTCTTTTTTCACCTGGTCTGTGCTTTTCATTGCGCTGGCATCATTTACTTATTGGATATTTATAGATTTATCTGTTGCTATAAAAGTTTTTGCATCAGTGCTGATAGTTGCATGCCCATGTGCACTAGCTATGTCCACTCCATTTACTTTGGGTAACACACTTAGGATTTTTGGTAAAGGCAGGTTTTATCTTAAAAATGCCTCTGTTGTAGAGCGTCTAGCTGTTATTGATACGGTAGTTTTTGATAAGACAGGCACACTCACAGATCCTGCGAATGCAAAAGTGAACTACATCGGAGAAGTACTTTCTCAACAAACCAAATCAATATTAAAGTCAATGGTGGAACGATCTACGCACCCGCTTAGTAATCGAATAAATTATTGGCTAAAAGATGTAATTGGAGAAAATTCAATTCAGGTAAAGGAATTTAAAGGATTAGGAGTTCATGCAATTTTCAAAAACCAAGAATTCAAATTGGGTTCAGTCGTATTCACAGGGTTTAATAAAAAAGTAGAAAATCAAGTTGGAAATGTTGTCTGTCTTTCTGTAGAAGGGCAAGACCTTGGGTATTTCAAAATAGAATCTGGGCTGAGAACAAAAGCGACAGAAGTTGTAAAACAGCTAGCACCCGACTATGAGCTTCACATATTATCGGGTGATTATTCGCATGAGCAATCTTATCTAGAGGATATGCTGGGGGGAGGAATTCAATTTAATTTCCAGCAGAGTCCTGGTGATAAGCTTAACTATTTGAAGAATTTGAATGCTTCGCAACAAACCTTAATGATAGGCGATGGTCTCAATGATGCTGGTGCCCTACAAGAGAGCAGTGTTGGTGTCGCGATTTCAGATCGGGTTAGTCATTTTTCTCCTGCCAGTGATGCTATCATGGATGCTGAGGTTTTTGGAATGATTCCGAATTATTTAAGTTTTGCAAAATCAAGCAGACTAATTATCAAAGCAAGTTTTATATTAAGTTTATTATATAACTTAATTGGATTAGGGTTAGCCGTACAAGGGCTTTTGAGTCCGGTTATTTGTGCCATTTTGATGCCACTGAGTAGTATTTCTGTAGTGATTTTTACAACACTGACTACCAATTTTGTGGCTTTGAAGAAGGGATTGTTAACTTCAAAACTGGTTTAGTATGGAAGTTATTTTTCTCTTAATCGCAATAAGTTTAATTCTGGCTAGTACATTTCTTTTCCTTTTTTTTAAAGCAATGAAGGACGGCCAATTTGATGATAATTACACTCCTTCCATAAGGATTCTATTCGAAAGCAATTCGAAAAAATCAAAAAAAGATCAACCATCAAAACCAAAATCCTATGAATGACACTACGCTGGAGAGGTTCCAATATGACAACAAAATTGTCAAGTACTTTGGAGCGGCAACAATTATCTGGGGCGTAATAGGGATGCTTGTCGGAGTTCTTGCTGCGATACAGCTCTTCTTACCCGAGGCCAACTTGGGTAACCCCTATACCACTTTTGGGCGGATCAGGCCACTTCATACCAATGCGGTGATTTTTGCCTTTGTAGGAAATGCAATATTTGCCGGGGTGTATTATTCCATGCCGAGATTGCTGAAGGCGCCCATGTGGAACAAATCACTTAGCTGGTTTCACTTTTACGGCTGGCAGTTAATTATCCTTTCAGCGGTTCTGACTTTACCCTTGGGACTTACATCTTCCAAGGAATATGCAGAATTAGAATGGCCGATTGACATTGCCATAGCTGTAGTTTGGGTGGCTTTTGGAGTGAATATGATCGGTACCATCCTTACTCGCAGAGAGCGACATATGTATGTGGCCATTTGGTTTTACCTAGCCTCATTTATCACGGTAGCGGTACTGCATATTGTAAACTCATTGGCATTGCCGGTTTCTTTCCTGAAGAGTTACTCTGCCTACGCTGGCGTTCAGGATGCTTTGGTGCAGTGGTGGTATGGTCACAATGCAGTGGCATTTTTCCTGACCACACCTTTCCTCGGATTGATGTATTATTTCCTGCCTAAAGCTGCTAATAGGCCAGTTTATTCTTACAAACTTTCTATCATTCACTTCTGGTCGTTAATCTTTTTATACATGTGGGCAGGACCGCACCACTTGCTTTATACCTCACTTCCAGAGTGGGCACAAGTGCTTGGGACAGTTTTCTCGGTGATGCTATTAGCACCCTCTTGGGGAGGTATGGTAAATGGTTTGTTGACTTTACGAGGTGCTTGGGATAAAGTGACCAATGATCCGGTTCTAAAATTCATGGTAGTAGCTATCACAGCCTACGGGATGGCGACATTCGAAGGCCCTATGCTTTCGTTTAAAAATGTTAGCGCAATAGCACATTATACCGATTGGATTATTGCTCACGTTCACGTCGGAGGGTTGGGCTGGAATGGTTTCTTGACCTTTGGCATGCTTTACTGGATGTGGCCGAGATTGTTTAAAACCAAAATTTATTCAACCAAGCTGGCTAATATACACTTTTGGCTAGGGGTGATGGGCATCATTTTCTATGCACTGCCGATGTACGTAGCGGCATTGACTCAATTCTTAATGTTGAGAGAATTTGATGAGATGGGGAAATTAGCTTACGGCAATTTCCTTCAAACCGTAGTGGAATTAGTACCAATGTATATGCTCCGGGCTTTTGGAGGGTTAATGTACTTGTCTGGTGCGATTTTACTCATGTATAATATGTTTAAAACAGCCCAGCAGGGAGTTTTCCAAGAAACTGAAGAAGATTCAGCTCCTGCTTTGGCAAAAAGCTATAATCCAAAAGGCGAATTCTGGCACAGAGCATGGGAGAGAAAGCCAGTGTTCTTTGCCATCCTTGCTACTGTTGCCATCTTGATCGGTGGGGTAGTAGAAATAGTTCCCACGATTTTGGTGAAATCAAATGTGCCGACAATCAGCTCAGTTAAGCCATACACTGCGCTCGAATTGGAAGGAAGGGATATTTACATAAATAATGGCTGCGTGGGTTGTCACTCTCAGATGATTCGACCGTTTCGATTTGAGACAGAGCGCTATGGAGAATATTCCAAAGCTGGTGAATTTGTGTACGATCGTCCGTTCCTATGGGGTTCCAAGCGTACTGGGCCAGATCTTCACCGTGTAGGGAAGAAATATCCAGACAGCTGGCATTACTTCCATATGGAAGATCCTCGTAGTATGTCTCCGGGCTCTCTGATGCCACCATATCCTTGGTTGAAAACCAATGAACTCGACTATTCTGATTTACCTGCAAAAATAAGAACCATGCAGAAACTGGGCGTACCTTATCCGGAAGGCTATGATGAACAAGCCGCCGCAGACTTGGAGGCTCAGGCGGCAGGGATTGCTACAGGTTTGAAAGATGCCGGTATTGCAGTTATGCCAAATACTGAAATAGTGGCACTGATAGCTTATTTGCAGCGATTGGGTACTGATATCAAAGTCTCTTCATCTAACTAACCGAAGAAATCATGTACAAGGAAGTATTAAGATCAATCGAAAATGTAGAAGTGTTTCCCGTGGTTTCACTGGTGATATTTGTTCTCTTTTTTATAGGGATCACAATCTGGACTATACGTGTTCCCAAAGATGTAATAGACCATATGAGCTCTTTACCGATGGATGATGATAACAAATTAACAGACAAGCAGCCATGAAATCGAGCATGTCGAAGATCGTCACACACTGGGATGATTATCCTATGCGAGATTCCATATGGCCTTAAAAGTGAAATTATAAACATATGAAAAAATATTTGACCTTTCTTGCTTTAGGCAGTCTATTAATATCTACGCCAGTATTGGCTCAGGATGATTCTGCAGGATTTGGAGCTCTTGACTCTAATCAAATGGCCTTATTGCTTATCATAGGCGTCATCATAGGAGTGATTATTTTACTCTTGATTCTGATGATCTATCTGATGTCATTTATCTCAGCAGTATTCCGAAAAGAAAATCCTGAATTGGCAAATGAGCCTAGTTGGTGGGATACGTTCAAGCAGAAGTTTGTCACTGGTGATATAGAGGAGGAGCAAGATGAAGAAAAGCTGATGTCGGATCATTCCTACGATGGGATACAGGAGCTTGACAACTTTATGCCTCCGTGGCTTCAATATGTGTTTTCAGGTACAATAATCATTGCTGTAGTTTATTTTGGCTACTACACGGTATTGGGCCTCGGCAAAACTGGGGTGGAAGAATATGAGGAGGAAGTTCGTATCGCAGCCGTTGAAGCAGAAGCGAGGGGAGTAAGTTTACTTGCCTCTATCGATGAAACAAATGTCGAGTTAGACATTTCCGGCGCCGCTCTGAATGCAGGAAGTGCCATCTTCAGTACCAATTGTGCTGCATGTCACGCCGCAGATGGAGGTGGTGGAGTTGGTCCAAACCTCACAGATCAATATTGGCTACATGGAGGTGATATCAAAGACGTATTCAAGGTGGTTAAATATGGCGTGATTGAAAAAGGGATGGTTCCATGGGAGGATCAGTTGAGCCCGAAAGAAATCCAAGATGTGTCGAGTTATATTCTTTCTCTGCAAGGGACGAGCCCAGCTGCTCCAAAAGACCCTCAGGGTGAGTTGTATGCAGGAGATGAAAGTAGCAGCACTACTTCCGAGGGAGCCGATGTTGATGAGTCAATTGTAGCAGCAGACACCACTGTTGTTGCAGAATAAATTCATAGTACCGAGGATCATTTGATCTCGGGTAGAAAATAGCCTACGATTATGGCAAAAAAGAACCCTCATTTAAATCCTGAAACCTTCAGAGATGCGCTTGCTACCGTCCAAGATGATGGTAAGAGAAATTGGGTATATCCTAAAAAGGTAAAAGGGTATTTTTACAAATACCGAACCTACCTTTCTTGGGTTCTATTGGGCGTTTTATTTGCAGGACCTTTTATCAAAGTTGATGGAAGGCCATGGCTGCTATTCAATATTTTTGAGCGGAAATTCATCATTTTCGGAGCGGTTTTCTGGCCACAGGATACCTATTTGCTGATTTTTCTATTATTGATTTTTTTCGTCTTTATCATTCTTTTTACCGTAGCCTTTGGAAGGGTGTGGTGTGGATGGGCCTGTCCCCAGACCTTATTCATGGAGATGGTTTTTCGGAAAATCGAATACCTGATAGAAGGAGATGCCAATCAACAAAGAACCTTAAATGCTATGCCTTGGAATCAAGAGAAGATTACTAAGAAAACGGTTAAAATTGTCATTTTCGGAATAATAGCGTTGCTGATTGGTCACTTGGTGATGGCTTACTTAATCGGGGTAGATGAAGTACTAACTATTATTTCATCCCCTCCCAGTGCTCATTTGACGGGGTTCATTGGCCTGCTTGCTTTCTCAGGGGTTTTCATGTTTGTTTTTACCTGGTTTAGAGAACAAGCTTGTTTGGTAGTCTGCCCCTATGGGAGGCTTCAAGGAGTGCTTTTGGATAATAATTCCATCAACGTCATGTATGATTATGTCCGTGGGGAGCCACGGGCACCAATTCGGAAAAATCCTTCTGAAAATGCCGATAAAGGAGATTGTGTGGATTGTAATCTATGCGTTCAAGTTTGTCCTACCGGCATAGATATTCGAAATGGTATCCAAATGGAGTGCGTGAATTGTACCGCATGTATTGATGCTTGTGACGAAGTCATGGTCAAAGTGGATCGCCCAAAAGGGTTGATTCGATACGCATCCGAAAATAGTATCAAGCAAGGCTTTCAAAAGCTTCTCACCAATAGGGTCAAATCTTATATTGTTATTTTGGTACTCTTGATAGCAGCTTTTGTTACTTTATTGGCTACGCGAGAAGATATCGCTGCGACAGTTACACGTTTCCCAGGGATGACATACCAGCTTCGGGAAGATGGTATGGTCACTAACCTGTATCAGATCACCTTGATTAATAAAACCTATGAGGAGCAGGAAGTTTCCCTGGCTTCTTTGGTAGAAGGTATGGAAGTAGAGATAGTGGGCGAGCAGCACTTAATGCTAGCTCCGCAATCAAAATATGAAGGGCGTTTTTTTCTTGTGAGAAATCAGGATGAAGTGAGAGTAAATCAGGAAAAAGTCGAGATTTCTGTCCTTCATTTAGGAAAAGAAATCGATCATATAGAAACAAATTTCACAGCACCGATCAAATAGGGACAGACTTTAAATAAGATAAAATGATTATCCGCAATGATGCCAGTGACTTCTATTACTTTGCTTATCAGGCTGGAAGACCGATGACGGGTGACCGAAGTACCAGCAATCCTAGTGTTTACCATTCATTAAGTCGCTATTTACCTTTTACTGGTGCAATTGCAGGTATATATTTAAGATAATTATGGATTGGGGAAAAGGAATAGTACTGACAATTATTGGATTTGTAGTCTTGATAATGACCATGGTGGTGATTTCTGTTAAAATGGATGGAATTGAGTTGGTTACCGAGAATTACTACGAAGAAGAGATCAAGTATCAGGATAGAATCGATGAATCTAAATCTGCAGATGAGTTAGGTCGGCAAGTGATTTCTTTTGATAAGCAATCAAAAATTATTGAACTTGATCTTCCGAATGGGAGCAAAGGTTCACTTCAGCTTTTTCGTCCTTCCGATTCTACTCTGGATCAGGAAATCAAAGTTGATGTTACGCATACTGGAATAACTCAGATTCCTTTAAAGGAGCTTAAGTCTGGTTATTGGAAGATTAAACTCAATTGGACTGAAAATGGGGTTGAGCATTATCAGGAGGAAAAAATCACACTTTAAATGCTTTGGACAGCCTTTCTGCTTGGTTTTTTAGGCTCATTTCACTGCGTGGGAATGTGCGGGCCTATTGCTTTGGCAGTGGGAGGGAAAGGTAAATCCTCGTATTTCTATCATAAACTACTTTATAATTTTGGGCGAAGTACTACTTATGCTCTTTTAGGCTTACTCGTAGGTAGTCTCGGATTTTCGCTGTCCCTTGCTGGGGTTCAGCAAAGCTTTTCGATCGCAATCGGATTGCTTATTTTGCTGTTGGCTCTTAGTAATAAAAAAGCTGACCAGTTTATGGCCATTCCAGCTCTCTCAGGTTTAGTTATTTGGGTGAAAAGGCAATTGAATCACTTTCTTAAAGCTGGTGGTGCCATAGCATTTTTCGCTACAGGCCTTGCTAATGGACTCCTTCCCTGCGGCATGGTTTATATGGCCTTGGTGGCAGCACTTGGGTTGCAAAGCCCATTTCTAGGTGCCACGTATATGTTCTTTTTTGGAATAGGAACGATACCGCTACTACTGGTTTTAATGTACTCGGGATCTTTAGTCTCAGTTCAAATGAGACAAAAATTCCAGAAAGCAATTCCTTATATCGGCGTGATTATAGGGATACTTTTTGTTTTCAGAGGGTTAGGGGTTGGAGCCTTTTTCAGCCCTGATCTTCAGGCTTTTGATTATGGAAGTGAGCAGATTGAGATTACAATGTGCGAATAGCTTCAAAGATGATTGGTTAATCGAGCAGGAAATTGTTTAAGAAGCTACTCTTTAGCCCAAGCCACACGAAGAATAAGATCAAGCCCCAGAAAAGGTAAATTCGATAGTAGTCGGCCGTTTCCTTGTACCGGTTTTCGATTACTTCTGTCTTTTCTAGCGTATCAATTCTATCAAAAATTGAAGCTAATGTCCCTCCATCCGCGGCTCTAAAAAACTCTCCATTGCCCACTTTGGCTATCTCACGAAGTGTGGATTCATCCAGGTAACTCTCCACCATCTGAGGTCTGCCAAAGAAGTCAGTGCCATAAGGGACAAGACCATCTTTTCCCATAGCAATTGTGTAAAGCTTGATATCCAGAGCAGAAGCAAGATTAGCAGCAAATAATGGATCGACATTACCTGCATTACTTTCCCCGTCACTGAGAAGTATCATCACTTTGGATGCTGACTCAGATTCCTTCATCCGGTTGGTACCTGCGGCTAGTGCCGAACCAATAGCGGTACCTTTGGCTTCCATCATGCTGAATGAGATTTCATTTACCAGATCTGTCAGTAACTCATAGTCATTTGTCAAAGGTGCCAATGAATAGGCCTCTCCAGCGAATACCACCATCCCGATCCTATCGCCCACCCGTCCGTTGATAAAGTCAATTGCAGTGGCTTTGGCTGCCTCCAGTCGGTTAGGGGTGAAGTCCTGCAGATCCATCGATTCTGAAATATCCAATACAAGCATGATATCTATTCCCTCTGTAAATTGCTCTACACGCTCATTGCTGCGTTGTGGCCGGGCTAAAGCGACCACAAGTAAAATCAAAAAGAGGTAGAAAAATCCAGCTGGAATTAAACGTAAATAGGTCCAAGGATTATTGTTTGCGATACGCTTTGGAAGGGAAAGTTCCAGAACTGGGTTTTTCAGGAACTTTACGAAGGTCCTCAAAAGAATAAAAACCGGAATGATCCAGATCAAATTCAGTAGGATAGGATTTTCCCATTCAAAACTTTTGAAGGTCTCGGGTAAAAACCAGGACCAGCTAAAGAATTCAGACAGCTGCTCTCTCATGCTTGATTTTGGTTTGTTTTTCCTGGTATTTCTCTTTTGCTACTTCCAATAGATAGTTTGTCGCCTCTACACTTTGAGAAGACTTTCCTGCATAAATGATTAAATCTATCGCTCGAAGCGCCTTGAAGATCTCCAGATTGCCCATTCGTTCGCCGATCTCACTGGAAGTCCACTCTCTCACAGGAAGTTGGGTGATACTCTCCATGTAGCCCTTCCAGAGGCCGATTACCTCATCAGCAGTTTCAATTGATGGGCTTTCAGTAAGTTTTGTTGTTTGAGTTTTCCACTGTTTTTCAAATCGTTCCCACCTTCTTTTCTCTCTTCTTTCTTTCCAGTATTCTTGAACTTTATCTGCAAAGAAAAAGTATAACACGCCTAACACTAGCAGTAACGCACCCAAAAGTACTCCTATAATGATCCAGTTGAAGGATTTCTCTAAGGTTTGGTAAACGTTGTTTTGCTGGAAAACCAACTGCTCTGGGATGCTATCTAGTGCAAGTTTCAGCTTCAGCTCTGCCTCCAATGGATAATGCACCACACTGTCGTACCTCGCCAGTTCATATACGGGTAGGGTAAGGTAAGAGCTCTGGTCCAAAGAAAAATTAGAAACATAATATATCGTACTATCCTGCGTGATACTGTCTTGGGTAGAGGATATGAAGGTCTTCTTTTCCAGTAGTACCATCGGCGAAAAATCAAAGGTAGAATCAGGAAAGATAATGTGGGCAGATTCAGGATAAGTAGCCTTCAACACATAGCCTACCCGCTCGCCCAGTTTTGCGGAATCTTGCATGAAATACCCCTCCACTTTGATCTGCTGTGCATTGCTCACCAAAGGAATCAGTAATAAAAAGAAAAAGATTTTGAGCGTTTTAACCACGTTTCATGCTTTTGTTTCGGTACTTAAATAGCTCGAGAAGTGGGCCTACTATATCCTGAGTGGTGTCTATAGCCAAATAGTTTATTTGATTCTTTTTACAAATATCTTTCAAGTTCTCTCGCTCTGAAGTAAAGGTATCTGCTATTTTTTTAGAAAAGCTTCCGAAGGCGGTATTCACCCAGGTTGTTTTTCCTTTTTCTTTATCAAAAACAGGGATAATTCCTAAGGAAGGTAAAGCCGACTCCCGAGGGTCAGTCAACTGAATGGCCACTACATCATGTCGCTCAGCCATCGCTCTAAATGGACGCTCGTAGCCTTCATCTATAAAGTCTGAAATAATCACGATCACTGCTCTTTTCTTGATGAGGTTCAAAGCGAACATAAACATCGAATTCAGATCCGTTTTCAGGGAATTGTTTTCATGGTCAAAAATCCCTCGAATCATTTTCACTCCCTGCTTGCTTCCTTTGGATGGGAGAATCAATTTTTCTTTTTGGTCGGAGTAACTGATCAAGCCTACCTGACTTCCTTCAAACACCGCCGCCAGCGTCAGTACACCTGCGATGATCTTACCTTGATCAATTTTCTTGTTTCCCGGCTGACCAATGTCCTGGCTCCCGCTTATGTCTAAAAGGAAGAATACCGATTGTTCTTTGTCCTCACGAAACGTTTTGACAAAAGTCCCGTGTCCCTTAGCAGACACTTTCCACTCTATGGTACGGATATCATCGCCATACTGATAAGGACGGAGATCATCAAACTCCAATCCTGACCCTTTAAAAAGGGACTGATATTCTCCTTGCAGGTGATTATTAGCCACCTTTCGGATCATGACTTCGTATTTTCTGAGCTTGCTGAATAATTCGTTCATGATTGGTGATTTGAACGGCCTAAGTTATGCTTCTAAGCTGAATTATAAAATTTCACTTACATGAAGGGTGGGGAGTTTTTCCGTTAAAAAAACCTAATTTTGACCTGTGAAAAGAATTCTGATATTAAGTTTTTGCATTCTATACCTTGCTAGCTGCAATTCTAGCAACAAGCCGAAGGGGTTGTTGCCTGAAGATAAAATGGTAGAAGTCCTGATAGATATTCATCTGACTGAGGGACTTACGAGTGCTATGCCTGTAGCCTACGATTCTTCAAAAGTACTCTATAATCTGCTTGAAAGAGATGTTTTTATCAAACATCAGGTGAGTGATTCTGTTTTCACTCAAAGCATGTTGTATTACCTCCGTGATCCTTCAGAAATGGAGCGGATTTATTCTCGTGTGATCGATTCTCTCGTAGTAAGAGAATCTGCCGGAGGACTGATAGACCAATTCTAATGCTATACCCACGCAATCTCGAACAAAAAGTAAATTTCATAAAAGTCAAAGAACTGCTAAAAGCAGAGTGTACCTCAGCGCTTGGTCAGCAGTATGTTGATCGTTTGGCTTTCTCCTCTGATTTCAATTTAGTCAACAAGCTGCTTGACCAAACTGAAGAATTTCGCCAGATTTTGATATCAGGGGAGCTATTTCCCTCTTCCAATTTCACCAATCTTAATCCTTATTTGGAGAAGGCAAAGCTGGAAAATGCTTTCCTAGATGTAGAAGATTTTTATGAAATCAAACTCGCTCTTGATACACTCAGAGGATGTATTTCTTTCTTTCAGAAAAGAGAAGAGGAGTACCCGGTGCTCAGCCAGCTACTAGGCTTGCTGATGGATCTGGATATGAGTTTGCTTAAAGCTATTGAGCTGATTATTGACGAGAAGGGCAAAATGCGTAGCAATGCCAGTCGGGAATTACAGCTCATCCGCACGCAGATTCTGTATGAGGAAAGCCGCTTGCGCAAAGTCATGGAGCGGGTGTTCAAAGAAGCAAGAGCTAAAGGACTTACTCCCGAAGACTCAGCGATTACAATCAGGTCCGGCAGACTGGTTATTCCTGTTGCAGCAGAGAATAAGCGTAAGCTGCGGGGGTTTATCCATGACGAATCAGCCACAGGACAGACAGTGTTTATGGAGCCGGAAGAGGCTTTGGATATCAATAATGAGATCCGGGACCTGGAATACATGGAGCGAAGAGAGATCATTAAGATTCTCACCCAGCTGACTGATAAAATCAGACCGGCTATTCCAGCTCTTAGAAAGGCTACTAATTTTCTTGGCTTAATTGATTTTATCCGGGCCAAAGCAAAATTCGCTCAAAAAACCGATAGCTGTAAACCTGAAATCACTAAGGAAAGACAATTGACTTGGACCAAAGCCAGACATCCACTTTTGGAAATGGCGCTAAAGTCCCAAGGGAAAAGTATCGTGCCTCTAGATGTGAAACTAGGTGGTCATGAGCGATTATTAGTTATCTCTGGACCAAATGCTGGAGGAAAGTCGGTTACGCTAAAAACCGTTGCACTGCTTCAGTACATGTTGCAATGTGGGATTTTGATCCCCGTTCATCCGGATTCCAAAAGCTCTCTTTTTGATAATTTCTTTATCGATATAGGAGATGAGCAGAACTTGGAAAATGATCTAAGTACTTACTCCTCGCACTTGATGAGCATGAAGCATTTTTCGCTTTTTGCCAATAAAAAAACAATTCTGTTTATCGATGAATTTGGAACAGGTACCGAGCCTCAGTTTGGTGGCGCGATTGCCGAATCTATTCTTTTGGCACTAAATAAACTCGGCGCCTATGGTGTGATTACAACTCACTATGGTAACCTGAAGCAAATTGCCAATAAAAACCAAGGTATGGTGAATGGTGCAATGCGCTACGATGTTGACAAGCTGGAACCAATTTACCAACTTGAAATTGGTAAGCCAGGCTCTTCGTTCGCGCTGGAGATCGCTTCCAAAATTGGGATTCCTAAGGAGATTCTGAAATATGCCAAAGAGCAAATCGGTGAAGAGCGAGTTCGCTACGATCGATTACTCACGCAAGTGGAGAATGAGAAAAACCAATATGCTACGTTGCTGGCAGATGTAAAAGCTAAGGAACGCTTGCTAAAAACCCGCCTTCAGGAATACAATGAACTGAAGGAGACGATGGAGACGACTAAAAAGCGCTATCTCCAAGAGGCCAAACAAGAAGCGAAGCAACTGCTGGATCAGGCAAATAAAAAGATTGAGGCTACTATACGCGAGATCAAAGAAGGTAAAGCAGAGAAGGAAGCCACTAAGCAGGTTCGTAAAGAACTGGAAGAATTCAAAGAGAAAGTCAAGCCTGAAAAGAATGTGATAAAAAGCCCTGAAATCAAGGTTTTGGCGGGGCGAATCTCTGCTGGAGACTGGGTGAGAGTGAAAGATAATGGCGCAGTAGCCGAAGTTCTCCAAGTGAAAGGCAATGAGATTGAAGTTTCGATCGGAGAACTCAAGTCCAAAGTGAAGCTTTCCAGATTGGAGAAAATATCTCTGGGCGAAGTAAAGAAAGAGAAAAAGGCAGCGGTGTCTCGCAGTGGATACAATACCAATGAGAAAATGATGGACTATTCCCCTAATCTAGATATTCGGGGTAAACGGGGAGAAGAGATTCTTTCTTTGATCCAGACTTTCATCGATGAAGGTCACATGCTCGGAGTAAAGGATTTGAGAATCGTTCACGGAAAGGGGAATGGAATCTTGAGAGATTTGACGCGAAATTTCCTTAGAGACATGAGCCAGGTTCGTCACATGGAGGATGAACATGCAGATCGGGGAGGTGCGGGAGTCACTTTGGTCACACTGAAATAAAATAAGAAAGGGAAGCAATCACGCTTCCCTTTCTTGTTTAAGATTCGCTATAGCTTACTTCTTCAGCAGGTTAAAAGTATAATTTCCTGCAACAGCCAAAACACCATTAATTCTTGCTCCAGGAGCAGGGATAGTGAAGGTGAGCGTTAAGTTGTCATTGTTTTGAGTAAATGAGATTTCTCTTCCTGCGGCTGGTTTTGAGCCTGATAGTGTGAATTTGTCAAAGTTTGACCCAGCAAAAGTCCAAGTTCCGGATGCATCGAAAAGGTCATTGTTGTTTGCAGAGGTGTAGGTTTTTGCCGTTCCTGACTTTATCACCAGTTCAAAGCCAGCATATAAGTCTGTGACTGCCGTACCATCACGGAGCACAGATCCGCCTCCATCAATGCCCCAAGCCTGCGTGCCTGTTCCTGTCAAGGCTTCGATAGCCAACTCTTCTGCTGTCTTAGCTGGAGGGGTAGGCTCTGGGTCGTCACCACCACAACTTTGAATAATGAACATGGCAAATGCCAGGATGAAAAGTCTAATAAGAGGGGATTTCATTTTATGCTTGAATAGTGTTAGCCGTAAATTTAAATATAGGAATTAAAGTTTAATGCTATTAGCTACTTATAGTCTTCAAGCACTATTTTTTGCTCGCAAAATCCATATTCTCTGGGTTCATTGGAACAGATTACAAGAATTCTATTTTGACCATATTGCTGCATCATTTCTTGATACCATTCTATTCCTTTTCGATCGAGATTTGAAGTTGGTTCATCCAGTAAAATAAAAGGAACATCAGAAAAAAGTGCCAGCCCGAGTTTCAATCGCTGCTTCATACCCGATGAAAATTGACTGATTTGCTTTGACTTATGCTGAGTTAAATAAAGCTGCTCAATTATTTCATCCGATGAAATTGAATCCAACGGCTTTTTAAATTTAAAATGGAAATTTAGTATTTCCTCCAAACTGAATTCCTCCGGCAGCTCCATGTACGGAGCGGAAATAGCCAAATATGAAAACCATTCAGCTTCCGCCAGTGACTTTTCATGGTATATATATACGATTTTGCCAGAGGAAATAGGAATTGCTCCACTCAGGCATTTGAGTAAGGTAGATTTCCCAGAACCATTACTTCCTGTAATCGCGAGCGAATTACCTTGAGATAATTCAAGACTTAGATTTTTAAAAATCCATTCGTATTGGAAGCGTTTTGAAGCTTCGTCTAAGTGGATTTTTAGCATAGTTAATTGATGTAGCCTTTCATTACACCACGTTCAGAAGAGCGTATGAAATTCAAAATTTCATCTCTTTCCTTGGTAGCTGGTAGGTTTACTTCGATTTCTTCCAAAGCTCGGCTGTTGTTCATGCTGTTGAGGAAAAGATAACGATATACTTCTTGAATGTGGGAAATAGATTCGCTGGAAAAACCTCTTCTTCTCAATCCTAACGAATTCACACCTGCATAAGAAAGTGGCTCTCTTGCAGCCTTAGTGAAAGGAGGAACGTCTTTTCTGACCAAAGAACCACCTGAAACCATCGCATGCATTCCGATTTTCACAAACTGATGTACGGCACTTGAGCCACCAACAATTGCCCAATCATCTATGGATACGTGACCGGCGATTTGTACGGAGTTAGCAATGATTACATGGCTTCCAATCACACAATCGTGCGCCACATGAACATAGGCCATCAATAAACAATGGCTTCCGATCACAGTGGTTTGTTTTTCTACAGTTCCCCGGCTGATCGTGACACATTCACGAATGGTTGTGTTATCTCCGATCATTACTGTGGAGTCTTCACCTTGGAATTTCAAATCCTGAGGAATTCCAGCGATGACTGCGCCAGGGAAAATCTTGCAATTTTTCCCTATTGTAGCACCTGAAAAAATGGTTACGTTTGGCCCAATCCAGGTATTATCGCCGATAGTGACATTTTCTCCAATCATAGAGAACGGGTCAATATGGACGTTTTTTCCAATTATTGCTTTTGGGTCAATGTGAGCTAAAGGACTGATCATGATTCTTTTCGGGTTATGCTTGCTGTCATTACGGCCTCACATACTAGTGTATTACCTACATAAGCTTCACCACGCATTTTTGCTATACCTCTTCTTATCGGGGCCAAAAGTTCACATTTAAAAATGAGAGTATCACCAGGAAGGACCATTTTTCTAAACTTACAGTTTTCGATCCCAAGGAAATAAGTCCAGTAATTTTCTGGATCATCTACTGTACTCAAAACTAAAATCCCCCCTGTTTGGGCCATAGCTTCCACTTGCAATACGCCCGGCATTACCGGGTTTGCAGGAAAGTGACCCATGAAAAACGGTTCGTTTATCGTTACATTTTTCACACCAGCCACTACCGTATTATCTAGGTAGATGATTTTATCCAAAAGCTGGAAAGGATATCTGTGCGGCAGAATATTGCTAATCTGGTTGATATCCATCACTGGAGGGAGCTTTGGATCGTAATATGGGATGTGCGAAGAAGATGACTTCTCCATCGCACGCTTTATTTTTTTTGCAAAAGCGACATTCGCCGCGTGACCAGGTCGGGCTGCCATTATCTGAGCTTTGAGTGGACGTCCTACCAATGCCAAGTCTCCAACTACATCAAGTAACTTATGACGAGCGGGCTCATTTCGGTAGCGGAGATCCACGTTATTCAAAATGCCTTCCTTTTTCACCTCGACCTTTGGCTTGTTAAACATCTTAGCCAAATTCACCAACTCAGCTTCCTCTACTATTCTATCCACCACAACGATGGCATTATTCAAATCCCCACCTTTGATCAGGTTGGAATTATAAAGCATTTCCAACTCATGCAAAAAGCAGAACGTACGGCATGATGCGATTTCTGATCTGAATTGGCCAATGTCTGTAATCGAAGCATGCTGGCTTCCTAAAACTGGTGAGTTGTAATCCACCATAACAGTTACGCGGTAGTTGTCTGTTGGCAAAGCCACCATTTCTACTTCACGAGCTGAATCTTTGTACTGTATACTTTCCTGCACTTCAAAGAATCTACGAAGTGCATTTTGCTCTTCGAGCCCCGCTTCTTCCAATACTTCAATAAACTGAATCGATGATCCATCCATAATCGGAGGCTCAGGTCCGTCTAGCTGAATGAGTACATTGTCTATTTCTAAACCTACCAAAGCTGCCAATACATGTTCTACAGTATAAACCCGAGCACCATTTTGCTCCAAGGTAGTTCCTCTGGATACATCTACTACGAGGTCGCAATCTGCGTCCACAGTCGGTCTGCCTTCCAAGTCAATACGTTGAAACTTATATCCGTGATTTGGGGGTGCAGGTAGGAATGTCATATTCGAAATGACTCCGGTATGGAGACCCACTCCGGATAATTCCACCTGCTTTTTAATGGTGTGTTGTTTTACTTTCATCTGATTTTTGAACCGTTCAGCATGCTAAAGGCTGCAAATTTACTGCTTTTTTTCTAGTTCTCTTACGCGGTCTTCTATAGAGCCGAGCTTTTTGAAGATTGAGTACGATTTCAAGAAATTTTTCACGTCCATCGCCATATATCCAAACAAGGTGGTTCCGGATTCTTTGATTGATTTACTAATACCTGTATTCGCTCCTATGGTGGTATTATCAGCGATAGTGATGTGACCGACAATGCCAACTTTTCCCGCGATTACACAGTTTTTACCGATAATTGTTGATCCGGAAATCCCTGTTTGGGAGGCAATCACTGTGTTTTCACCGATAACAACATTATGTGCAATCTGAACCATATTGTCAATTTTCGCTCCTTTTTTGATTAAAGTAGATCCCATCGTTGCGCAATCAATGGTGCTGTTCGCTCCTACGCTTACATTGTCTTCAAGAATTACATTTCCAATTTGTGGAATAGGTTTGTAGCTACCGTCTGCCTGTGGAGCAAACCCAAAGCCATCCGAACCAATTACCGCACCAGGATGAATTTCACAATTTTCGCCGATTACCGTATCAGAACAGATTTTTGCACCAGGGTGAATGATGGTATTATTTCCGATTTTCACTCTGTCACCAATATGCACGTGACTGTGTAATTTTACAGCGTCACCTAAGTTGCAGTTTTTCCCAATATAAGAGAACGCCCCTCTATAGGCTTGATCTCCCATGGTCGAGGTAGCATCCATGTAGGATGGCTCTTCAACTCCGACGAGGCTGCTTTTCATAAGCATTGAATAAGCTTCTAGGAGTTTAGTGAAACCATTGTAAGCATCTTCAACGCGGATGAGGTTTGTTTTTAGCGCTTTTGTAGGAGTGAAATTATTAGAAACAATTACGGCAGTGGCCTCCGTTTCATAGATAAAAGGTGTGTATTTTTCGTTCGCCAAAAAACTTATACCACCTTGTTTACCTTCTTGGATTTTGTCCAAGCGTGATACTTTTTGGTTTTCATCGCCTTCTACTTTTCCCTGTAGGATTGCAGCAACTTGTCCGAGGGTAAATTCCATAAACAGTATAAACGGAGTTAATAATTTAAATTTAGGCTTTTGGCCTTACATACATAGTGTTTCTCCACGATTTTACTCATGACTTTGATATTCGGAAGGTCGGCTGCCTGTGCCACATCAATAACCTGTCCCTTTTTTGTCAAAATATTAATTCTGTCTTTAGCCAAATATCCATAATTGCTTACAGCGCCATGCGAAAAGAAATAATCCAAGTCGCCTTCAGGTATTTGAAGTTTGGCAATCGTTTTCTCCTTTAAATGAACAATTTCTTCAGCTGAAAAGGGCTCGTTGGTAAGATTGATCTTAAATAGGTTTCGAGTCAAAAACATTTGGGAAATATTTCTAAGCACATAATCCGGATGGTTTTTCCAAAGCTTTACCGCTCCCCATATATCCAAATCATCCATTTCGAGAAATAAGCGCAAAAGAACTGGATTAGTTCGGAAATCAGCTAATGTGGGATCGTTCTTCAAGAAGTAGTCAAACTCCTCAGTGATGGTGAATTGCTCACCAGACTGGCGAAGGAATTTGGCGCGCTGAATAAGTTTAATCAGCATTTTCTCGGCGCTGACAGTCGTCTTGTGAAGGTAAACCTGCCAATACATGAGACGTCTAGCACTCAGGAAATTTTCTATGGAGTAGATCCCTTTCTCCTCTATGACTACCTGATCATTTTTTACATCCATCATTTTGATGATACGATCTGCCCCGATGGTTCCTTCTGAAACGCCTGTGAAAAAACAATCACGCTGCAAGTAATCCAATCGGTCAATGTCTAACTGACTGGAAACCAATTGATGAAAGAATTTGCGTTCGTATTGATTCTTAAATATTCTTAAAGTAAGGTTTAATTTGCCACCAAACTCCTGATTCAGGAGTTCTATAATCAAGAGTGAAAGGTCTTCATGGGGTACGCCCTTGAGTAAGCTATATTCTAAAGCATGTGAAAATGGGCCATGTCCGATATCATGCAAAAGAATGGCGATTAACGCCGCTTCATATTCTTCATCTGTGATTTCAGTGCCTTTATTTCGTAGATTGTCTAGCGTAATGCTCATCAAGTGCATTGCCCCAATCGCATGATGAAATCGGGTATGGAGTGCTCCGGGATAGACAAAATCAGTCAGACCCAGTTGCTTTATCCTTCGCAATCTCTGAAAATAAGGATGGTCGATAATCGTAAAAATCAACTCGCTTGGGATCGTGATAAATCCGTAAACCGGGTCGTTTAGTATCTTCTGGCTTTTCAAGGAGGCCTTTTTTGTTTGCCTCAAAAGTAATTATAATTTTAAAAGAAACGGAACCTGTAATGTCTCAAAAATTCAACATACTCTGGGCTGACGATGAAATCGACTTGCTCAAACCACATATTCTTTTCCTCGAACAAAAAGGCTATGCTATAACTACTGTCAATTCTGGCGTGGATGCCATAGAGGAAGTAGAACAAAAAAACTTCGATGTGATTTTTCTTGATGAAATGATGCCTGGGATGACCGGGCTAGAAACTTTACAACAAATCAAGCAAATCAAGCCACAAGTGCCTGTGGTGATGATCACCAAAAGTGAAGAAGAACACATCATGGATGACGCGATCGGAGGGAAAATCGCCGATTACCTGATCAAACCGATCAATCCCAGCCAGATTTTGCTCTCGGTGAAAAAACTACTGCAAAACAAGCAGCTGATCGATGAGCGTACTACGCAGAGTTATCAGCAGGACTTTATGAATATCAGTATGGCATTTGACGATGCCGAGGATCATCAGGATTGGGCTGATATCTATCGTAAGCTGACTTATTGGGAAATGCAGATCGATGATACTGAGAACAAAAACATGCTTCCTGTGCTGGAATCTCAGAAGATTGAAGCAAATGCCAACTTCTGTAAATTCATTAAGGAAAACTATCTAGACTGGATGCAGGAGAAAAATCCGGTGAAGCCTTTACTTTCCCATCAGGTGATGAAGAAAAAGGTTTTCCCGCAGCTTCAAGAGAAAAAGCCCCTTTTCTTTATTGTGATAGATAATTTTCGACTGGATCAATGGGAAGATATTGAGTCAATTGTCGCCCCTTATTTCAATATCAAGGATAAAGATACCTATTATAGTATTTTGCCAACCACTACAGCTTTTGCCCGGAATGCATTATTCAGCGGTATGATGCCCATGGACATGGCCAGATTCTATCCCAATTTCTGGGAAGATGAGGATTCTGATGAAGGCAAAAATAACTTTGAAGATGAATGGTTGAAAATCAACTTGGAGAAAAACCGGCTTTCGATTAAATCTAGCTATAACAAAATTATCCAGGCTCATCAGGGAAAGGCTGTTTTGGAACAGTTCCACACCTTTCTTCAAAATGACCTGAACGTGTTAGTCTATAACTTTGTCGATATGGTCTCTCATGCCAGAACTGACATGAAGATGATCCGGGAGCTGGCTCCCGATGAGTCTGCCTATAGGTCTTTGACTACCAGTTGGTTTGAGCATTCTTCCTTGTTTGAGTTATTGAAAAAAATTCATGATGCTGGGGCCGAGGTGATCATTACCACTGATCATGGAACCAAACGAGTGAATAAGCCATACCGAATCATAGGGGATAAAAATGTGACTACAAACCTTCGTTACAAGCAAGGAAAGAACTTGAATTTTGAGCAAGGGAAGGTTTTTGAGATCAAAAAACCTGAAGATGCCAAGCTGCCAAGATTGAATGTTTCATCTACTTATGTGTTTGCGGTAGAGGATTATTTCTTCGCTTACCCAAATAATTATAACTATTATGTGAACTTCTATAAGGATACTTTTCAGCATGGAGGTGTATCTTTGGAGGAAATGATCATTCCGATCGTTCATCTGTCACCAAAATAATAGAGCACTTGACTGAATTCACCTACGAGCTAGAGGATATAGGAAATGCCGTTACGGTTGTGAAAGAAGCCGCAGCTGAGGAAAAAGTTTGGGTATTTCAGGGAGAAATGGGAGCTGGTAAGACTACGCTGATTAAGGCTTTGTCAAAAAGCTTTGCAGTAATAGACCAAGTAAGTAGCCCTACCTTTGGGATTGTCAATCATTATGAAAATCAGGATGGTGATGTTTTTTACCATTTTGACTTTTATAGGATGGACGATCCTGCAGAAGCCTTGGATATTGGAATAGAAGAGTATTTTTATAGTGGGAATTATTGCTGGTTGGAGTGGGCTGAGAAAATAGCTGCATTTTTGCCAGAGAAATTTTTCCTAATTCGGATCAGTAATGATTCTGAATCAAAAAGAAGCTTGAAATTACAACACATAGAGAATGCCAGCTGAAATAGATGAACTAACAGCCGTGGGGCTGATCCCAAAAGAAGCTCCGGCCAAGGTGAGAAAAAGAGATCATTCCTTGGTCATAGGATTGCCAAAGGAAGTTTCTTCGCAGGAGAAGAGAATAGTAATCACACCGGAATCGGTCGGGCTATTGACAAACAACGGTATCAGTGTAGTGGTGGAGGCTGGAGCAGGCCTTCAATCAAAGTTTTCTGATCAGGATTTTTCTGATGCTGGAGCTAAAGTCAGCAACTCCAAAAAAGAGGTCTTTGAGTCGCAGGTTGTACTCAAAATCGATCCGCCTACAGAGGAGGAGCTGAGTTATATGAGTACGGGGAGTTGTTTGATATCTGCTTTACAGCTGGAAAGACAGAGCAAAGAGTTTATCCAAACCCTAAATCAAAAGAAAATCACTTCGGTAGCTTTCGAATACTTAGAGGATAAGGTTGGAGGGATGCCAGTAGTGCGTGCCATGTCAGAAATAGCCGGAAGCACCGTGATGCTTATTGCTGCCGAATACCTGTCCAGTGAAAATAGTGGAAAAGGATTGATCATGGGAGGCGTGACAGGAGTACCGCCAACTCAGGTTGTGATCATAGGCGCTGGTACTGTAGCAGAATATGCTGCTAGGACAGCTTTGGGTTTAGGGGCAAATATTAAGGTTTTTGATAATCATATTTACAAACTGCGCAGATTGAAGCAGTTGCTAGGTCAGCAGATCTACACTTCGACCATTGATAATTTTAGCCTTAATCAGGCACTATCAGAAGCAGATGTGGTGATTGGAGCTCTTCGGGCAGAGAAGGGGAGAAATAAGATTGTGGTATCTGAGGAAATGGTGGCCAATATGATGCATGGCAGTATCATTATTGATGTGGCTATCGATCAAGGAGGTTGCATTGAGACAGGAAGGATGACTTCGCATGATGAACCTGTCTATCAGGTCCATGACATCATCCACTATTGTGTTCCTAATATTGCGTCCCGAGTAGCCAGAACAGCTTCCTATTCATTGAGTAATATCTTCACTCCAATAATTCTTCAAATGGCAGACTTAGGCGGTGCCGAAGAAATGATATTCAATTATAAATGGTTTTTGAGAGGCGTGTACACCTACAGAGGCAGTCTGACTAATGCCTATCTGGGGCGGAAGTTTGAAATGAGCCACAAAGAGCTGCAATTGTTACTTGCGGCTAGGTATTAATTTAAGAAAGCAAGTTTTGCCTTAGAATAAATTCCAATTGATCATTGGCCTTGATAAGTGCTTTGGTCAGTTGTTCGTTTTCTCTCCGCAACTGATAGATTTCGTAGGCATTTTTTATGACTGTTCGCAGGTAGTCTTCTTCCCAAGGCTTGGTCAAATAATGATAAACCTGCCCTTTATTGATTGCGTCAATAACAGCCTGTATATCAGTGTAACCTGTCAGTAGGATCCGGATAGGATTTGGATAAACAGGAATGATAGATTCTAAGAATTCTACCCCAGTTTCGCCTGGCATTCTTTGATCTGTAATGATTATGTCCACCTCTTCTTTTGAAAGGATCTCCCGGCCCGTTGGAGCGTCTATTGCTAGGAAAATCTTATAATCCCTTCTAAAAGTTGCTTTGAATGCCTGGAGGTTGTTTTCCTCGTCATCGACATAAAGTATTTTTATTTTTTCTTGAGGCGTGGTTTCCATCTGACAAATTTGTCTAAAACTATCGATACGTTACAATCAAAGAGTGTTTTTTTCTAAAAATAACAAAGGAAATCTGTTTTTTAGTGCTTTGTAAATACTAATATAAAAAGGCACACTATAAAACTTATTAAAAAATTGGACTTATAGTTGAAAAAATTAACTTTACTCCACTTTATCACCCCTGATAACATAACATGTTAGATAGTACCCAGATTCATCTTGATTATCAGATGCTTCCGTTAATCTTTGTTCCTAAGGATTTTTTGGATTCATTGATTTTCAGGGAGTTGTATGATAGCCAAGAAGTCACCCTACTTGATCATTTGGACGATCAGGTAAAAGAACTGATTAAGGCTAATAATCCTTCACAAACATTTTCTAATGAGAATTTGGATGCTGCTCTTGCGCAGTTTTTTGAAGAGTATCCAAGAGATCAATATGGGAATTGGGTTTATTACCCATGGAGAAAAGTGCTGGTAAGACTGCTGCCAGAGGAAGACTTTATCAAAGTCAGGACACAGCGCAACCATTATAAAATCACCCCTGAAGAGCAGAGGAAATTAAGGGAAAAAAAAGTGGGTATTATAGGCCTATCAGTAGGCCAGAGTATTGCCTATGCCATGACAATGGAAAGGGGGTTTGGAGAATTAAGACTGGCTGATTTTGATACCTTAGAGCTAAGTAATCTGAATAGAATCAATGCAGGAGTAATGGATCTGGGTATAGAGAAGGTGGTTTTGGCGGCAAGAACAATTTCCGAGATTGATCCATATTTGAAACTCAAAGTTTATAGGGAGGGCATCAGTGAAGCAAATATTGAAGAATTCTTGTCTGATGGGGGGAATTTAGATTTGTTGATTGACGAATGTGACAGTTTGGATATTAAAATTTTGGCGCGTGAAAGAGCAAGGTCAAAACAGATACCTGTCCTCATGGAAACGTCTGATCGGGGCATGTTGGATGTGGAAAGATTTGACTTGGAGCCTTCTCGGGAAATTTTTCATGGACTTTTGGGTGAGGTGGATTATAAAGAGTTAAAACTATTGACAAAAGATCAGAAAGTGCCGATGGCACTTAAGATAACAGGGATAAGCACTGTGTCCACACGAATGAAAGCATCATTGCTTGAGGTGAACCAAACCATCACTTCTTGGCCTCAATTAGGATCCTCAGTTTTTCTTGGAGGTGCTTCTATCGCCCATAGCTCCAGGAAGTTATTGTTGGGAGATATCATGGATTCGGGAAGGTATTATGTTGATTTAGATGATATTATTCATCAAAAGCCATTTCTGCAAAGTACAACTCCGCCAATACAAGAAACTAAAATAGATAGTTTATTAGAGCACTTACCTACTCAGGGTAGCGGGTCAGATTATTTGCTCAGTCGAGAGGAGTTGCTCGGATTGATAGCAAAAGCAAATACAGCCCCATCAGGCGGAAATGCGCAGCCGTGGAAATGGGTGTATGACAAACAAGGCGTATTACATTTGCTTCATGATAAGCAAAGAAGTATTTCTCTGCTTGATTACAAAGGAACCGGCTCTCTCTTGGCATTTGGGGCAGCGTTGGAAAATTTGCGTTTGGAGGCAGCTAGAATTGGAATCGCAGTGAAGATTGATTTCCAAATTGAGCGATTTGACCAAGAATTGATTGCATCAGTTTATTTTGTTTCGAAAAATGGGCATCCACTACAAGTTCCTCATGGCAGTCTAGTTGAAGGTATCGATCTTCGCAGTACCAACCGGAAGAATACTTCAAGAGCACGTATTAGCGAGGAAAAATTAGATAGTTTTAAAGAATTGGCGAATGAGCTTGGAATTGATTTCCAAGCTCTGACTAGTGATGATCAACTAAAATCACTAAGCCCAATCTTGGGAGGAATGGATAGGATTAGACTACTCCATGAGCAAGGTTATAAAGATTTTATCAGTGAGATTCGTTGGTCTGATCAAGAAGCGATCCAGAGCAAAGATGGGATAGATGTTGCGACTTTGGAACTTGAAAAGGGAGCTCGCGCCGCAATGGGTCTAATTAAAGATCCTGGTACAGTGGAGTTTTTTAGAAAGCATGATCTGGGGCATGGTTTGAGTAAAATAGGTGACAATACCATATTGACATCCTCGGCAGTTGTAATGCTTTCGGTGGACGAGTATTCACCTCAATGGATACTAAAAGCAGGCATAGCACTGCAAAGAATCTGGATTGCTGCAAATTTAGCAGGGTTCAGTGTGCAGCCTGTGTCGGCCTCATTGTTTATATTCCAACGAGTAAAGCGGGAAGTGATAAATGGTTTTACAGAAATGGAAGTCTCGCAAATCGGTAAATTTGAAAATCAGCTGGATCAATTATTTCCTTCAGGGATGAAAGAAAAACTATTTATGATAAGGATAAACCAAGCTGGCGAACCTTCAATGCGCTCTTATAGAAAAGATATCACTGAAAGTTTGATTATTCTGTAATTCGGATGTTTAAACTAATCGCATTTAAGGCAGTAGATGACCGAGAAAGGTGTCTGAAATTTGTTGAAGGCCATCGACAGGTATTGGAAAGTATTGGTGTGAAGAAGGTGACTTCTGCCAACGACAAATGGATGGAAAACCCAGATGTGATCGTCGTGATCGTAGAGTCTGATGAAGATGGCCTAATCTACGGGGGTGCAAGAATCCACAAGGCAAATGCTGAACATCCGCTTCCTATTGTAGAGGCAATCGAAGACCTAGATAAAAGCATAAGAGATATTATCAACAAAGATATCGATGCGGGTACTGGCGAAATCTGTGGTCTTTGGAATTCCCGAAAAATAACAGGGATGGGGATTGGAGCAATCTTTATGTCTAAAGCATGCCTAGCTCTAGCACCTAAACTTGGACTAACTTCAATGTATGCATTACTAGCTCCCATGACTGTAAAACTTGGCTATGAAACCGGCTATGAAATTCTTACCCAGGTGGGAAATAACGGTACTTTTTATTACCCGAAATTGGACTTGATTGCAACGGCAATGAAACTACACGATGCGGTCGGATTACCACTAGTAACTCCGGAGTTTAGAGAATCTGTCCAAAAAATCAGAGAAAATGACCATTTGATCATTGAAGAAAATTATCGTGGAAGAAGTGTGATTCTTGAATATACCTCCTACATCATATGAGAAAAATTCTCCTTTACCTCATATTCCTAATTGCTTTAGCATCCTGTTCCGAAAGGCAAGTTGATTTTGATTACATAGGTTACAGCTTAGAGTCTGAAAAGACTCCTGATTTAAAGGCTTTTATGACTCAAGATCCCGACTCTGTCATCCAAATCGATGAGCCATATATTTCTTTAGGTCATTATGAAAAGGAGTTTTATATCAAAATGGCAGTGAAAGAGGAAAGGTTTATAGATGGCGAAGCTTTAATCGTTTTCAATAATCCAATGCTAACTGATATTGAAATATTTGACCAAGACGGTCGATTAGTGGCTGAGCTAGGTCGCTTGAACTTTAAAAAAGAAAACTATGCAAGTTTTTTCAATACAGCTAGCCTTCCTGATACCGGGAGTAGCGTGTTTTATGTGAGGATTCAAAGTTTCGGTAGTGTTACTGTGCCTATTGACATAGTAGAAGAGGAAAGGTTCCAGCTTTCTATTGACGAGAGAAATGTCTTGTTTGGACTTTACTTTGGGATAGTTATAGCTATGTTCTTCTATAATTTATTTCTCTGGGTATCCACGAAAGATAAAATTTATGGATTATACATCACTTACATTTTTGTAGTGGGCATGACTCAAGGTATTATATCAGGGTACTTGGATGTTTACCTTTGGCCTGAAAGTGCTTTCCTGAAACAAAATTCCTATTTTCTCAGTACGGTTCTGGTCAATATAGTTGGTATTTACTATTCTCTTAAATTTTTAAAAATTGGAGAAATAAATAAAAAATATTGCAATATAGGTTTGTCTATTATTTTTATTTATTGTCTGGTCTTTCTTGCCTTCCTATTTGATATAGGAAGTATAAATTCCCGAGTTCGTGTATTACAAGTTTTTCTAGGAATTGTCCCGTTTTATTTACTTTTTATTTCTATTTATAGTTTTAGAAATGGATATAGACCTGCTAAATTCTTCCTTATTTCCTGGTCTTTATTGATCTTGGGGATGGTAATATTCTTATTGAATGATTTGAATGTTTTACCGAATAACTTTTTTACTAATTATATATTCACCTTCGGCTCAGCAGCAGAAGCTTTGCTACTTTCATTTGCCCTGGCAGATAAGATCAACATTCTCAAGAAAGAGAAGGAAAAAGAACAGGCAGAACGTCTCATTGTATTGGCAGAAAATGAGCAACTCGTTCGGGAGCAAAATGCAATGCTGGAGGATAAAGTAAGAATACGAACCGATGAACTGGAGCAGGCACTGCGTAATCTGCAGAATACCCAAAGCCAGTTAGTAAATCAGGAAAAAATGGCTTCACTAGGGCAATTGACTGCTGGTATTGCTCATGAAATCAATAACCCAATCAACTTTGTGAGTTCCAATATCATGCCACTCAAGCGAGATATCAAGGATATCATGGAGGTGATTGAGTTTTATAGAACCACCGGGATTAAGGAGTTTACCCCAGCATCACTGAAAGAAGCCAAACAATTGGAAGAAGACTTAGAACTGGAATATGTGCTGGAAGAGGTAGATCAGCTTCTGAAAGGTATGGATGATGGTGCCAGAAGAACTGTTGAAATTGTAAAAGGTCTTCGGCTTTTCTCACGTGTGGATGAGCAGGATATGAAAAAAGTGGACGTGCATGACGGGATCAATAGTACCATTATCTTGCTGAATAGTACGATGCCTACTAGAATACGAATCATTCGTGATTTTGGTGAGCTTCCGATGGTGGAGTGTCTGGCGGGTAAGATCAACCAGGTTTTCATGAATATCATCAACAATGCGGTTCATGCTTTAGCAGATCACATTGACACGATTTCTGATCCGAAAATAGAACTTAGAACCAAGTCTTTGGGGGATTTTGTGAGTATAGAAATCTCAGATAACGGGCCTGGTATGCCAGAGCACGTAAAGCAACGAATATTCGAACCTTTCTTCACTACCAAAGCAGTTGGGAAAGGCACAGGTTTGGGGCTTTCAATAGTTTATTCTATTATTGAAAATCACAAAGGAACGCTGGAAGTAATTACGGAAGAGGGCCAGGGGACTACATTTAAAATAACACTTCCTATTTACCAAAGCTCTCAACGCTATGAATGATAAAATCCATGTCCTTTATATAGATGATGAAGACAATAATTTAAAGTCTTTCAGAGCTACGTTAAGAAAGGACTTTAAAATTTTTACAGCCATAGATGCTGATGAGGGGCTGAAAATCGCCAGAGAGGAAGAGATTCATGTAGTTATTGCCGATCAGAGAATGCCGGGGATGACTGGTACAGAGTTCTTTGAGGAGTTGGTGAAATTTAATCCAGACCCAATCCGTATTTTACTTACAGGCTATTCGGATATTGCCTCAGTGATTGACGCGATCAACAAAGGGGAGGTTTATCGATTTATAGATAAGCCCTGGAATATAGAGCAGATCAAAAATTCCATCAAAAATGCTGCGGATATCTACTTTATGCGGCGGGAGCTGAAAGATAAAAATCTTAAGCTCAAAAAGCTTCATTCTGAGATGAATCAGTTTGTATATAGCTTGTCCCATGAATTGAGAGGGCCGTTAATGAGCATTTCAGGAGTTTCCAAGTTGGCTAAAATGGAGCTTAAAGATCCTGATGCTATGGAGTATTTTGACATGATAGATAGTGCCACAGGTAAGCTGGACGACTATATCTTCAAAATGCTTGACTTCTACAGATCTACTAAAATTGATAACAAAATATCAGAGATCAATTTCAAAGAAATAGTTGACCAACAACTTTCAGCGTATAAAGCAAAGTTTAGTATTGATCATATTCAGGTTGATATTCAAATTAATCAGCCATTTGCCTTTTACTCAGATGATGCCAAAATCCGGGTAATTCTCAATAATTTATTTAGCAATTCTGTCCAATTCCAGAAAATAGACCAGACAGAAAATAAAATAAGTTTAAATATCGAGGTCGGTGAAGATGCTGCCACCATCACGCTTGCTGATAATGGCATTGGAATAGAGGAAAAGCATCATCCTGATGTATTCAACTTGTTTTCCCGAGCTACCCAAAAGAATGTAGGTACTGGGCTTGGTCTTTATATGGTCAAAGAAGCTGTGGAGCAAATGGGTGGAAAGGTAAACCTAACTTCGGTGTTCGGAGAAGGGGCTACATTTGAGGTGCAACTACCAAGTATGAAATAACTGATGATTTCTGGGCATTTACAGGCTAAACTGTATCTTTGCCTGAGCTTTTGAGAAGCTAAACTTTTTATTAACTAATTCAAGATATTATGATTAATCCCTGGCATGACGTCAACATTGGGAAAAATGCCCCTGAATTCGTAACAGGAGTAATTGAAATACCTAAGGGTAGCAAAGGAAAGTACGAGTTGGATAAGAAAACCGGTATGCTGATGCTTGACCGAGTGCTTTTCTCTGCGGTGCATTATCCTGCAAATTATGGGTTTATTCCTCAGACTTTCTGTGAAGATCATGATCCTTTGGATATACTTATTATTTCTCAGATCGATATTCCTTCTATGTGTTTAGTAGAAGCAAAAGTGATTGGGGTAATGAGAATGATCGATGGTGGTGAAGCTGATGATAAAATCATCGCAGTAGCTGCTGGAGACCAATCTGTCAATTACATTAATGATATTGACGATCTTCCTCCGCACTTGATGAAGGAGGTTCACCGATTCTTTGAGGACTATAAGAAGTTGGAAAATAAGGAAGTGAAAGTTGAAGACTTCCTTGGTAAAGAAGATGCAATGCGCATTATCAAAGAAAGTGTTGATCTCTACGATCAAAACTTCCGAACTAGAAAATAAACTGAAAGCCTGAGAAATCTCCTCGGGCTTTTTTTTTGTCTTTTGTTTAGCCACCAATGGCACAAAGTATGCGCAGAGGACGCTATTTTTTATTTTAAGTGCCTTTGTAAAGATATACTCGAACTACTCTGATTTTAGTAGTTTCCATCTTTTTAGACCTCAAATACCTTTGAATTAGGATATCTTGATTCTAGTCTCTTGATTCTAATTTTCTCAGACTGATCACAAACAGCTCCTCACTTTTTACCTCTTACTTCTTTCCCTTCACCCGTTGCTTCCCCGCTTTTTTCGCCAAATACGCCACGAGATCTTTGTAGGCTTCATGCTCGTGATTGGAAACGGAGATGGATTGCTTGTCGGAGAATGCTATAGTCACCTGACGAAATTCCTTTTTATTCGCTAACACCACCTCTTCTTCCCAAGCCAGAATCTGAGAAACTGGGTAAGTTTTGGAATAGCCTCTCAGGGGTAATTTGACGATGATCTGGTCTCTTCCAGCTGTGATAAATCGGTATCCCGCCAGCATTTTCACCAAAAGCATCAAAATCACCAAGGTTATCAGCGTGCATGCAATCAGGTAAAACCAAATCCCGAAACTTCCTTTGTAAGTAAAGTCTCGTAGGATAAAGACCAAGCCAGAGATAAGGATGAGCAACACTAGGCTCAATGAAATGTAGGTGGATACTTTTGGTTTAATGACCAGCATTGGAATCTTGAAGTTCGATTAATTTTTCTTGTGCAAAAGTCTTCAAATCCTCGAAAAAAGCGAAAAATATCACTTGAAATTCTGCTTCTTTCTCAAGCAAGGCTAAATGGGCAATCTCCATTTTAGATTCAAATCTGGTTCTTCGAGACATTCCGGTGAGCGTTTGTTCGATACCTTTAATTTCCCGGTATTTCAATAGCCAGTTGTCTTTTTCCATCCATTGAAACATGTTTGTAAAGCGATCTGGAAAAAGCAAACGGTGCTGGTTCAGTGTAGTAAAGGTGTTTTGAATAAAGTCCTCTAGTGGGACTTGGGAGTAGTTTGACCAGTTTTTTGCCAAAAAATAATCAAAGAAAATATCGGTAATGACGGTGGAGTAATGCCTGAATTTTGGTCTCAAATAACTTTGCCCTGCTCTTACCAAGGGATGAGTATCAGTAAACAAATCTATCTCCCGGTGAAGTTTAATCCCGTTTTGCACGTCTAGCGGGAAGGTTTCCATCATTTTCCCTTTCACAAAATCCCCAATAAAATTGCCCACGAGCACCTCTTCTTGATCAAAAGAAAGATATGCATGGGCGAGGTAGTTCATGGCAATTGTTTTAGGAAAACCTTGGAGCTTTTGCTTAGTTTCGCCTAAAATACACATTGATGGACAAAGTCACTGAGGAATTAAAGAAAGGTCTGAAACTTTTGAAACTGGAATGGCAGGAAGATCTCGCCCAATACAAACAGAAATTTCTGAATTCCTCTATTGCAGACAAGAAAAATGCAGGAATTACCTGGCATCCCGTTCACCTAAAAAAGAGTAAAATCGGAATGGGAGAACGCCTCCTAGTAGAAATAGAGCGCTCTGATTCTAATCATCCTTCGTCCTTTGGTTCAGGCAAATCCGTGTCCTTTTTCACTACGCAGGAAAGTTACCAAAGCGCGGAAAACCGGGTGAATGGGGTCATCAATTTTGTGCGGTATAACACGATGATGGTTACCCTTCAGGCAGATGAAATTCCTGATTGGATGGAAGGAGGTCGGCTAGGTGTGGATCTACTTTTTGATGAAGCAAGCTATCGGGAAATGGAGTTTGCTATGAAAAAAGTGATTTCGGGTGAAAATAAACGTGTAGAAGAATTCAAAGAAATTCTCTTGGGAGAAAAAGCACCACAGTTTTCAGGAAAGCAACTTGCGCCCAAAGCCAACCTAAATTTTTCCCAAAACCAAGCCTGCGAACTCATCGCAAATTCCAAGGATGTGGCAGTAGTTCATGGACCTCCGGGTACAGGAAAGACAACCACGCTGATCGAGGCGATTCAGGATTCGGTGATTGCAGGAGAGTCGATTTTGGTTTGCGCACCTAGCAATGCTGCGGTGGATTTGTTGGTGGAAAAGTTAATCGATCGAGGAATTGAAACCT
Source organism: Algoriphagus locisalis (assembly GCF_900116615.1). GTDB lineage: Bacteria > Bacteroidota > Bacteroidia > Cytophagales > Cyclobacteriaceae > Algoriphagus > Algoriphagus locisalis. The sequence continues at coordinate 266,936 of NZ_FPBF01000008.1, read as the reverse complement.
TGCGTCTTGGTCATCCGGCGCGGGTGGAGGAGAAGATTCTGAACCAGACTTTGGATGCCAAAACCGCTTTTCATACGAGTTACCGTGATCTCAAAAAGCTGCGCAAGGAAACTGATCAATACCTGAAACTTGCCAAGCAGTACAAGCGGAACTTTGGCCACGAGGAGCGAGCTCAACGAAAATTGATGTATGCAGAAGTTTCCCGACTGCGGGAGGCATCCAAATCACTGGAAGAATACATACAGTACGATATTTTTCAGCGGACAAAGGTTTTTGCCAGCACGCTTGTAGGCGCTTCGTCTTATAGTTTGAAAGGGATGGAGTTTGATGTGGTTTTTATAGACGAGGCTGCACAGGGATTGGAAGCGGCAACTTGGATCCCAATTTTGAAAGCAAAGAAAGTGGTGTTCGCTGGGGATCACTTCCAACTTCCTCCTACGATCAAGTCTTATCAGGCTGGTAAAGATGGTTTGGCGGAGACACTTTTTGAAAAGGTGATTTCCAGAAAACCTGCTGCTGCCCAAATGCTACAAGTGCAATACCGAATGCCTGAAGTAATTATGGGCTTTTCTAATGAGCAGTTTTATCAAGGCAAATTAATAGCCGATGAAAGTGCGAAAGCACATCGTTTCCCAACTGAAGAGCGTGCCTTAGAATGGATCGACACTGCCGGTGCCGGATATACAGATCAGCAAGAGGCCGAGAGTTTGAGTACTTTCAACCCAGAGGAAGCCTTATTCGCAGCCAACTACTTGAATGACCTGATGGGGAAAATAGGAGTGGCGGATTTCCTGCGAAATGACTGGACAATCGGTCTGATTGCGCCATACGGAGCGCAGGTGAGGAGATTGCGGGCCTTGATTTTTGATGCTGAGGATTATGCGAATTTGCAGCCAGTAAAAGAGCAGATTACTATTGATACAGTAGATGGTTTCCAAGGGCAGGAGCGTGATCTGATGATGCTATCACTTACTCGCTCCAATGAAAAAGGAGAGATAGGCTTTCTTTCGGATACGCGTAGAATGAATGTCGCTTTGACCCGAGCAAAGCGGAAACTGGTACTAATTGGTGATAGCAGCACACTTGCTCAGAACCAATTTTTTGATCACTTACTTCAGTATGTTGAGAGAAATGAGGGGTATAGAAGTGTGTGGGAGTTTTTGACGGATTGAAAGATTTGAAGATTTGAAGATTTGAAGATTGTGAAATTCTAAAGTGAGAATTCACCAATCATTGGAAGATGGTCACTAATAGTTATCCAATTTTCAATTTTTCCTATCTCTATTTTTTGGAGTTTATCCCTCAATGATGAACTTCCAAATATGTAATCAATATGATAAGGTTTATTAAGATTTCTTTGAAGGAAAAAAGTGGGTTGTTGCTCTGTTCCTTGTTGCTCGCCGAAATAAAAATGATACAGACTGTCAACATTTCTCTCCTGCAATTCTCGAATAACATCTGAATGGTTCCACCAGCGATCCCACTGATCCCATCTCACATTGCTGTTGAAGTCTCCAGCAATAAGAATCTCATTGAATTTAAATTTATGCAACTGAATGAATTTCCAAAACTGACCTATATAACCAAAATTTGGAGAGTTATTTGAATGAGCCCAAACAGCAATAAGCTGAATGTTTCCATTAATAAGACAAGGTAAAAAATGCTTTACTGAATGGTCTTTATAAATAGTAGACCATTCAAGTTTTTCCAGCGTAATATCACCTTTCACGAAAATCCCAACCCCTTTATGTTTACTGTCCCCAATCCAGAGGTGATTTTTTGCCCAATAAGCATATTCAGGATGATTGCATTCTATAGGGTTTTCACATTCTTGAATTACATAGATATCAGCATCGAATTTGTCTATGAAGTTGAATTTCCTTCTAAATGCGCCATTGCAATTCCATGTGACAATTTTCATATTTTTCAATCTAATTCTTCGAAATCGTATTCTTCACTTTATAATGAAAACTCAGCGTACTGAGGATATTTCCGAAAGCATCTGCTGACTTCAGTTGTTCATCGGAGACTTTTTTACCCAGCAGTCGGCAGAGCAGCAGCCCGTAAACTCCATTCAGGCAGATTTGAATTTCATTGCCCAGATCTTCGCCTTCTGCTTGTAGCACAGCTTCGAGGATAAATGGCTTGGCTTTGCCATACGCTTCAAAATATGTCGGATCAGTTTTTAATAGATTCCAGTGGATTTGTGCAAGTTCGGAAACCAGTGTTTTCAATTCTTCCAAGTGCCCTTTTTCCAGAATTCCCTGCCCTTTCATTTGGTCTAGCAGTCCTAAATACCATTCGGCTATCTGCTTTTTCTCATCCTCTGAAACGGGATATTTCTCTACTACGAAAGTTTTGATTTCTTCTTCATTTCCTTGATAAGATCTGATCAGATCCTCCATCTGATACATATAGATGATGTATTCTGCGATGTTATTTGACTTCTTGTTTTCGGCTACTGACTGCATTTGTACTGGTTTATTAAACTGTAAAGTTGGGAAAATTTTCAATTTTCAATCAGCAATATTCAATTTTCAAGTGAACCATTACAGTGTGTTCAAGTTTGAGTATTGAATTTGAAACTTGATCATTGAGTTTGAAAATTCTCTTATCTCCTAGTTATTTACTACTTTTGCGCCCAGAATGGATATGAAAAAAATAAGGAATTTCTGTATCATCGCCCATATTGATCATGGGAAGAGTACACTGGCGGATCGATTGCTGCAAGAAACCCAGACGGTCGCTGACCGGGATATGCAGAATCAGTTGTTGGATAATATGGATCTGGAGCGGGAGCGTGGTATCACGATCAAGTCTCATGCGATCCAAATGAAATATACTCATGAGGGTGAGGTTTACACGCTCAACCTGATTGATACGCCAGGACACGTAGATTTTTCATACGAAGTTTCCCGATCAATTGCAGCCTGTGAGGGTGCTTTACTTATCGTGGATGCTTCCCAAGGAATTGAGGCGCAGACGATTTCCAACTTATACTTGGCCTTAGGTCATGACTTGGAAATCATACCTGTTCTCAATAAAATTGACCTTCCTGGCGCTGATCCAGAATCTGTTGCTGATGAGGTGATTGATTTGATCGGTTGCGATAGAGAAGATATTATATTGGCTTCCGGCAAAACAGGTATTGGTATCGATGATATCCTGAAAGCTGTGGTGAATAGAATTCCTGCACCCACTGGAGATCCAGACGCACCGCTTCAAGCGATGATTTTTGACTCGGTTTACAATCCATTTCGAGGGGTAGAAGTAATCTTCAGAATATTCAATGGTACCTTCAGTAAAGGAGACAAGATCAAATTTGTCAATACCGGGAAAGAATACGAAGCGGATGAAATCGGGATTTTGGGACTAAACCAAATTCCTCAGCAAACCATGAGCGCCGGTAACGTAGGTTATCTGATCTCTGGGGTGAAAGTTGCCAAAGAAATTAAAGTGGGTGATACGATTACCCACATTAAAAGGCCTTGTGATAAAGCGATTCAGGGTTTTGAAAACGTAAAGCCGATGGTGTTCGCAGGTATATATCCTGTAGAGACTACCGACTACGAAGAACTTCGCTATTCCATGGAGAAGCTTCAGCTGAATGATGCATCTCTTGTTTGGGAACCGGAAACTTCCATGGCTTTGGGCTTTGGATTCCGTTGCGGATTCTTGGGGATGCTTCACATGGAGATCATCCAAGAGCGATTAGAGCGTGAATTTGATATGACTGTGATTACGACTGTGCCTTCTGTGCAGTTCAAAGCACTCATGACCAACGATACATACCAGATTATCAATGCACCTTCCGATATGCCAGATCCAACTCGAATGAAGCATATTGAAGAGCCTTATGTGAAAGCATCAATCATTACGGCCTCAGAATATGTGGGAGCTGTGATTACCCTTTGTATGGATAAACGTGGTCAGATCAAAAACCAAGTTTACCTTACTGCTGAACGTGTGGAATTGACTTTCGATATGCCGCTGGCTGAGATTGTATTTGATTTCTTTGATAAGCTAAAAACCATTTCCAGAGGATATGCTTCTTTGGATTATGAATTGAAAGGATACGAAATCTCACACATGGTGAGACTGGATGTGATGTTGAACGGTGAGCCGGTAGATGCTTTGTCTGCGGTAGTCCACAGAGATAAAGCATACGACTGGGGAAGAAGATTGTGTGAAAAGCTGAAGGAATTGGTTCCACGTCAAATGTTTGAAATCGCTATTCAGGCAGCTATCGGACAGAAAATTATCGCTAGAGAAACAGTAAAGGCAATGCGTAAAAACGTATTGGCGAAGTGTTATGGAGGTGACATTTCCCGCAAGCGAAAACTTCTGGAAAAGCAGAAGAAAGGTAAGAAGCGAATGAGACAAGTCGGAAACGTCGAGGTGCCTCAGGAGGCGTTTATGGCGGTACTTAAGCTTGATTAAGATTTGATTGCGGGGTTTGTGATCTTCAACATTCATTATTCAATATTGGACATTCATTATTAAAAAATTAATATCGAATGTTAAATGATGAATTTCAAATACTGAAGTAATAGAATTCAACACTATATCTGAGTACCATGGAAAGAAAGTATGACTTAGAAGCCCGATTAATCGAATTTGCTGCAGCTATTATTGCTTTTACTGATTCTATGGTAAATTCAAAAGCTGGAAATCATATGGCAAATCAGCTTCTAAGAAGTGGAACTTCACCCGCTTTGAATTACGGTGAAGCACAGTCTGGAGAATCTCGAAAAGATTTTATTCATAAGATGAAAATAGTCTTGAAAGAACTCAGGGAAAGTGGTGTAGCAATCAAGATTATCGAAAAAGCTAGACTTCATCATGAAAGTGAAACAATAGTAAGTCTTCAAAATGAATGCAATCAGCTGATTTCAATATTTGTCAAAAGTGTTGGGACTGCTGAACGTAATAGAAATTGAATAATGAATGGCGAACTTCGAATGCTAAATATCGAAGGTTGAATCTGTAAATAATAAAACATGGCAATTTTCATCGACGGTAAAAAAACATCCTCTGAAATCAAAGCTGAAATCGCTACCCGCGTAGCGGAAATTAAAGCTGAAGGAGGAAAAACTCCACATTTGGCAGCTATTCTAGTGGGAAGTGATGGAGCAAGTCAGACCTATGTGAATGCAAAAGTGAAGGCCTGTGGAGAATGTGGTTTTGAATCAACCTTGGTGAGATTGGAAGACAATGTTTCTGAAGAAGAACTTTTAAAAGTAGTGGAGGATATTAATGAGAATGCTGATATCGATGGTTTGATAGTGCAGCTTCCACTTCCTAAGCATATATCTGTAGAGAAAGTTACTAATAAGATCAAGCCGGAGAAAGACGTAGATGGATTTACTCCAGCAAACGTTGGACGTATGGCACTCAACTGGCCGGCTTATGTTGCGGCTACTCCTTACGGAATTGTAGAATTACTGAAAAGATATGAGATCGAGACTTCAGGCAAGCATTGCGTGGTGATCGGTAGATCTCATATCGTGGGAAGCCCAATGAGTATTCTGATGGCTAGAAATGGTTATCCTGGAAATGCTACAGTGACCTTGACACATAGCAGAACAGCTAATCTTTCTGAGATTGCTAAAACTGCCGACATTTTGATTGTGGCGTTAGGGAAACCTCATTTTGTTACTGCCGATATGGTGAAGCCAGGAGCTGTAGTAATCGACGTGGGAATCCACAGAATAGAAGATGCTACCAAGAAATCAGGTTTCAGATTGGTAGGGGATGTGAAGTTTGAGGAAGTTTCTGAAATTGCTTCAGCGATCACACCAGTTCCGGGTGGAGTAGGACCAATGACAATTGCATCCTTACTTTACAATACGCTTTTGTCAGCTGAGAAGAAAGTTTACGGGTAGTAGAGGGTTGTTCTGTTCGTGAGACACGAACAGAGGCAAAGTCTTTATCCATTCGTGAGATCTGCCTAGTGGCATGACAGGCACGAATAGAGGCATTGGAGTAATCCCAAAGAAAATAAATGCAAAAGGTTTGAATTGGGTTTGCTTGGAATAGGCAAGTCTGATACTTTTGCAGACTGTTGACCGCGCACGTGGTGAAACTGGTAGACACGCCAGCTTGAGGGGCTGGTGCTTTAAGTAGTGTGGAAGTTCGAATCTTCTCGTGCGCACAATTAAGCTCTGAAGCAATTCAGGGCTTTTTTTGTGTCCTTTGAGGTTTTAGAAACCTCGAAGGTTTTGTTATTTTTTACCGCAGTGGACGCAGAGTTTTTCGCAGAGGTCACAGAGTTGTCCTGCTTTTCCAGAAGCTGGACTTGTTTAAATTAATGAGCGACATAATGAGATTTATCTATTGAATGACATAAAAAGTAATTATATGTTTCCTTATAAGCCTATATTGTCATTGAATTTAAAATCAATAGTTATGACTCTTTCCCAAGAAGATAATTTGCTGATTCAAGCTCATTTTACTACAGTTTTGTTGGTTGAATTAAAGAATAATAATTTCTTGGGTTCAGATTATTATGACCAAATGAAATTTGGAGATCCATTAATAAAAAACTCCTTAAAACAAATTCAAGTTGATAATCAGGGTGCATTACTAATGACTTTATATGCAATGTTAGTAATGCCTAAACAATTGCTAGAAAATCAATATCCTGCTGAGTTTGATCATTTGAATAAATTTATTGATTTAATCAAACTTAAAGCTTCTTCTACCTATGAGTCTGATTCGGAGTCTATTGATTTTGTGAGACATATCCGTAATTCTGTTGCGCACGCTAGAGTAACATTTGAACCCAATGTGTCTGTAAATTTTTTAGATAAGAATGAAAGTGCTTCTAGAATATGTGAAATAATTTTGCCCTTAAGTAGCATGGGGTATCTGTTAGAACAGCTTCAAAATATTTTCAGGAGATATTTAGGGCAATTGCAGACCAATAGTAGAAATGGCCCAAATTCTTAAAGAAGCAACCTTTTTCCACCATCGGCATCCTTCCTCCTCAATATTTTCCTTACATTTTCAGCTTAAATACACACCTATGATACGATTATTCGCTTCGGCTATCTTTTGCTTTGCTTTTTTTGCTACCCAGTTTTCCAATGCTCAGGATGCCCAATTTCCGCTAGTTAAGGGGTTTGGGGGGATCTATGAAGTGTCGGATGCTACCGAGAGGCCAGATGGAAGTTTGGATTATTATGTCTTGGTTGACTTGTCAACTGGTGCTGAAAATAATGATCAGATCAGTCGCTGGGTGGACAATGTGGCGCGAATGATGAATCTTCATGGCCTTGCGGGTGTTTCCAAGGACCGTATGCATGTGAAAGTGGTGGTCCATGGTGGTGCGATTGCTACGGTGATGAGCAATGAAGCATATCAAAAGCGTTACAATACAGATAATCCGAATATTCCGGTGTATAAAGCACTGGAGGCCGCAGGCGCAGAAATTCTCGTTTGTGGTCAGTCGATGAGAGCGAGAAACCTGCAGAAATCTGATTTATATGATGGGATAAATGTAGCTCTTTCGGCTTTGACCACCGTGACTACCTATGCTCCCAAGGGCTATACGGTCTTGAAATTTTAATCCCCAATTGGAATAATTATTGGTTCATGGGGTAATGTGTTTTTAATGAAAAAGAAATCCCCAAGTTCCAATACTGCTGGGAAAGTCGTTACTGGCTTTTTTATCGCCGCTATTTTCCTGATCGGAATGGCAGGGTTGACTTATTATACGCAAAATCGGCTTCTTGATACCATGAAGGAGCTGGCTTCGCCAAATCAAAAACTAAACCTTCTCAATGAACTCCAGTCTGAAATAATTCGAATCACCCAACTCGATCATTCTGGAATAGACTCCGACTTTAGAGTTCAGGATTCAAGTATAGTATCACTCAAGCAAAAGCTTCAGGATTTGGCTTTGTTGGCCGAAGATTCCCTCGAAAACAGTTACATACAAAGCGTCAAAACCAACCTGGATACCCTTATTATAGGTTATATCAATTTGTATGAGGTCAAAACTAGTTTGGCAAATCGCAATTTTACCCAAGAAGCGCTGAATAAAGTGGAGTTGGGGATCAGAAGGCGTGCAGCCAGTCTTGAGCAACAGCCAATTGAAAAGATTAATCCAAAAGCTTCTTTATTTAATGAACTGGAAGAGGAGATCTCCTCTCGTCAGGAAGTAAAATCGAGCCAAGCGCCGCAAAAGACCATCATTACCAATGAAGATGATAGATCAATTGCTTTTCTCAGGGAATTACAAAAACAAAACTTGAGGAATTCCAATTTGCCGTCTGGGCAAACCCTCGACAGTGTACTATATAATATCAAAGGCGTCATTGATCGAGTCAATCGTGAGGAGGCATACCAGCGGCAGAAACTTGCCACTATGGAAGCCGATATTTCCATCAGCCAAAGTAAAATCATCAATACGATACAAAGTCTGGTTAGCACACTTCAGCAGCGGGCTCTGGAAAAGTCTGATAGCCAAAATGACTCTGCCTATCAGTTGACCTACGATATGACCTATTTCTTGATTATGATTGTGGTGCTGGCAGTGATAGGTGCAGCGGTCATGGTTTATTCTATCTTGAAAGAGATCCGGGTTACCAAGAAGTATCAGGAAAACCTCGAAGTGTCAAGACAGAAATCTGAACAGTTAGCCCGGTCAAAGCAGGAGTTTTTGGCCAATATGAGTCATGAGATTCGTAATCCCCTCCATGTGATTCAGGGCTACAGATCAGTATTGGAGAAATCAGAACTGGACTCCGGTCAGCAAGCTCATTTGAGAATGATAGGATTTGCTTCAGACACGCTGATGGAAATCGTAGATGAGGTACTCGATTTTTCAAAGTTGGAAGCAGGGAAATTAAAGTTGGAGGCAAGTCCTTTCGATCCGGCATCACTCTTTTCTTCCTTACAAAGTTTCTTTGAGCTTCAGGCAGGGGAAAAGAAAGTCGGGTTTGAATGGGAGTTGGATCTGCCGGAGGGTAAGTGGCTAATCGGAGATCAACTTCGACTGAAGCAGATATTGAATAACCTGCTGAGCAATGCCTTTAAATTCACCTCTGAAGGCTCAATCTGTGTAAATGTGCGTTGGGTAAAAAATGTACTGACTGTAGAGATAAAGGACACAGGCATAGGAATGTCTCCCGCTGTCTTAGAAAAAGTGTTTAGGGAATTTGACCAAGCAGACACCTCGATTTCCAGGAAATATGGCGGGACTGGACTGGGATTAGCCATAGTTCAGCGTTTGGTACATCTGATGGGAGGAGAAATCTCTGCCAGCAGTGTAGAGAAAGAAGGTACCCGTATGCTGGTGAAGTTGCCTATGGTGGCCACAGAATCGCAGCGTGTGGAGTTTAACCCGGATGAAATAGCCAGTATAGATCTTTCTGGGTTGAAAATCCTACTGGTAGATGATGATAAAGTAGGAATCAGGTATTTGGAAACTATCCTCAGTTACTTCGGAGCTTCTGTTATCGCTTATCCAGGAGGCGTGAATTTTAGGGATGAGTTTGTAGCCATCGATTTTGACCTGGCTATACTGGATATTCAGATGCCTGAGTTTTCAGGTTTTGATGTTGTGGCAAAGCTACGCTCTATTGATAAATATAAGGGGATTCCTATTTTGGCGATGACTGCGAATGTCTTTGTGGAGGAGCGGGAGAAAATGATGGAAAGTGGCTTTACTGAGATTATTTTCAAGCCCTTCCAAGAGCGGGTGTTAATTGAGTGCTTAGGTAAATTTTTCCCAGATCATGTCGTGAAGGAAACACCTTTAAGCCATAAAATAAGCGAGTCCGACACTAGCTTATTTCAGTTGAAAGATTTGGCCAGATTCTGTATGGGGGATGAATTACTGCTCCAAGATATTGTACGGGAGCTGGTGGTCGAGACAAGAAAGGATCTCAATAATTTGAAAAAGGCTAGGCTGGAGGATGATTTTGAGGAGGTGTTAGAGATTTGCCATCAATTAGGAAGTCGTTTAGGTCAGATAAAAAGTAATGCCGGACACACTGCCCGAAAGGTGGAAAACAGTTTGAAAATAGGCAATAAAAATGGTCTCGGTGATACGCTAAATCAACTGGATGAGGAAATCAACATCTTGTTGAAAGCACTTACCGAGACCATCGAAAAGACCGCAGACTTGCAGGGCTAGTCCAGTCCGTATTTTTCCATTTTGCTGTAAAGCGTCTTACGATCCATATTTAAAATTCGGGCAGTTTTGGACTTGTTAAACTTGGTGTCCATTAATACTTTTTGAATCAATTCTTTCTCTTGCTCTACCCATTGGGATTTGTAATCTTTCGGAGAAAGCATGTCAGTTTTGCCTGTAATGGCGTATGGATTACCATTTGAGCCAACTAGGCTGGCAGAAGGCTCATACAAGTCGGCGGGTAAAGATTCTTTCTCTACATGGGATCCAGCGGTCAAAAGAACGGCGCGTTTGATGATGTTTCGTAATTCACGAAGATTTCCTGGCCAATCATAAGCAAGGAAAATTTCCCACACTTCCGGTGAAAATCCTTTCACACTTTTCCCTAGACGCTCGTTACTTTCTTCTAAGAACTGACCTGCAAAATCTTCGAGATCTTCTTTTCTACTTCTTAGCGGGATAGCACTCAGGGTAAATTCATTGAGTCTATGATAGAGGTCTTCACGAAAATGTCCATCACCAGCCTGCAGAATCAGGTTGTCATTTGTTGCTGCAATGATCCTAACATCGATTTGAATTTCTTTATTTCCCCCGATTTTCCGGATCGTTCTTTCCTGAATGGCCCGCAATAATTGTATTTGTACATCATAGCTTAGATTGCCGATTTCATCCAGGAAAATTGTTCCACCATTTGCCATTTCAAAATGACCGGTTTTATTTTCCAGGGCTCCTGTAAAAGCACCCTTAACATGTCCAAACAGCTCACTACCTGCGAGTTCTTTGGGTAATGCCCCGCAATCTATCGCAATAAATGCTCCGTCTTTTCTGGTGGAAAAATCATGAATTCTTCGAGAGATAAACTCTTTTCCCGTCCCGGTTTCTCCAAGTACCAATACGCTTAAGTCAGTTGGTGCGACCAGCTGGATATGTTTTTCGAGTTTTTCAGCTTCGGCAGAACTGCCTACTACATAACTGCTTTTCACCTTACTCTTAGCAGATGAGGTTGTTGGAGCTGTAGCGGTATCTGGGGAAGCAAGGTCGGAGACTTTGGCAGAGAGAGATTCTTTTACCGTTGAGAGAAGCTCATCAGGATTGATCGGCTTGGTGATGTATTCAAAAGCTCCGAGTTTCATCGCTTTGATGGCAATTCGTATATCAGAATAATGGGTGATGAGGATCACCTGAGTTTGAGGATAATTGCTTTTAGACCATTGAAGCAGTTCCATGCCAGTACCATCAGGTAATCTGAAATCGGCTATGATCAAATCGAATTTGGAGTTGCTAAATAGTTGCTGTGCCTCCTTGACTTTCACGGCAGTCTGAACAGTAAATCCGTTTTTCTCCAGAAAAGTCTTAACGATCCTGGAATAAGTCAGGTCATCTTCTACTAATAATATGCGCTTCATGAATTACTTTCTTTGTAGAGCTAGTTAACAAAAAAAGCACCAGACAAGTGCCCGATGCATTTTTACTTTAGGGATTGAGCAACTATTGTTGTTTTTTCTCCCGAGGGGAAAGTGTTTTTTGGTCTATGATTTAGAAGGAAATACAGAGGGAATTGTCCCAAACTCCCTTCACCTAACTATCTAGCTATGATTGTGCCAACAAGGATTTGGGAGAGATAGGCTGGATTTGGGAGAAAAAAGAAAGAAAAAGCTGTGGCGACTTTGGTCAATTTGCTAACAAAAACAAGGCGTAGGATTGAAGAAAGAAAATTTGAGGTAAATCAAAATAGGAAGGTTTTGCCAAATTTTTAGGAAGCAAAGAGAACTTATTTTGCTCAAAATATCTCCAGAAAACAATTACCTTTGATTCTTCAAAATAACATTTGCCAGACTCTATGAGTGACGCCATCAAACACGAATGCGGCATAGCAATGATTAGATTGCGAAAACCTGCCCAGTATTACATCGATAAATATGGGACAGCAGCTTTTGCCTCTAACAGACTCTATGTCTTGATGCAAAAACAAATCAATAGAGGACAGGATGGCGCAGGAGTCGCCAATGTCAAAATTGACACTAAGCCAGGAACCCGATACATCAGTAGATACAGATCCATCGAACCTTCTGCGGTCAATTATATCTTTGATAAAATCAACCGGAAGTATAAAAAAGCCAAGAAAATCGGTGGCCATGATGCACTTACTGATGGGAATTGGTTGAAAGAAAATACCGCTTTTACAGGTGAGGTTTGGCTTGGTCACCTCAGATATGGTACACATGGCGAGAATTCCATAGAAACCTGCCACCCTTTTCTGAAGCAAAACAACTGGAGAAGCCGTAACCTCGTGATGGCCGGTAACTTCAACATGACTAATGTGGAAGAGCTTTTTGACAAGCTCGTTCAGCTAGGTCAGCATCCCAAAGAAAAAACCGATACCGTCACTGTGATGGAGAAAATCGGCCACTTTCTGGATGAGGAAAACCAACGCATATTTGATAAATACAAGCATCAATACTCCAATGAGCAGATCACTCAGGTGATCGAAGACGAGTTGGACATGGCGAGAATCCTGAGAAGATCCTGTAGGGATTTTGATGGTGGATATGCCATGGCTGGAATCGTAGGAAATGGATCTTCTTTCGTAGTGCGAGATCCTTCCGGCATACGTCCGGCTTATTATTATGCTGATGATGAGGTGATTGTGGTTGCTTCAGAGAAGCCTGCGATCAAGTCTGCTTTCAATATAGACTTTAACTCCATCAAGGAAATCCAGCCAGGCCATGCCTTGGTGATCAATAAAGATGGCTCCTATGATGAGTCGGAAATTATGCCTGCCAGAGAAAAGATGTCCTGCTCTTTTGAGCGTATCTATTTCTCCAGAGGTACCGATCCCAATATCTATCAGGAGCGAAAGAATCTAGGTAAAGCTTTGATTCCTCAGATCCTGAAAGCAATTGATTTTGACTTGAAAAACACCGTGTTTTCTTACATTCCAAATACCGCTGAAACAGCGTTTTTAGGTATGATTGAAGGTTTGGAGGATTATTTGGCTGCCAAAAGACGTGAGGTTTTCGTTGATGGAAAGCCACACATGGGGGATTTGGATGAGTTGTTGAATTTCCGCCCTAGAGTAGAGAAGCTCGTAAGCAAAGATGTGAAGCTGAGAACGTTCATCACCAATGACGACGACCGGGATTCTATTGTAGCCAATGTCTATGACACGACCTATGAGGTGATCAAATCTGGGATCGATACACTTGTTGTGATTGATGACAGTATCGTTCGTGGAACTACGCTAGAGAAAAGCATTCTGACCACCTTGGATAAGCTAAAACCAAAACGAATAATCATTGTTTCTTCAGCTCCTCAGATTAGATTCCCTGACTGCTACGGCATAGATATGTCAAAGATGAAGGAGTTTATTGCTTTCAGAGCTGCACTTGCATTGTTGAAAGAGCGTAAAATAGAAAACACCTTGGATCAGGTTTATGAGTCCTGTGTAGCGGCTCCATACTCCACAGAAAACTTTGTGAAGGGTGTTTACAATGCATTTACTGACGATGAGATTTCAGCCAAAATATCTGAAATCGTTACAAATGAGGATATCAAAGCTGAGGTTCAGGTGATCTACCAAACGGTGGAGAATCTGCATAAATGCTGTCCAGATCACCTTGGAGACTGGTATTTCACAGGCAATTACCCTACGACCGGAGGAATGAGAGTAGTGAATAAGTCTTTTGTGAATTACATGGAGGGTAAGACGGTGAGAGCATATTAAGAATATATAAACTCAATATTTAAAGGCACATGGGATATATTCTCTGTGCCTTTTTTAGTGCCAATAATTTTCAAATTCTTAATTTCACTTCTGAAGAAAAAACTACAAAATGGACATAAACACACCCCTATTAAAGCAAATCTGTGAAATTGCCGGTGCGCCCGGATTTGAGAAAAGAGTCCGCGATTTAGTGATTGAGCTGGTCACTCCACTGGTAGATGAAGTCAAAGTAGATAACATAGGTAACGTCATCGCCATCAAAAAAGGAAAGAGAAATCCAGATGGAAAGCGGGTAATGGTGGCAGCACACATGGATGAAATAGGCTTTATCGTGACACATATAGATGATAATGGCTTTTTGAGATTTCATACGCTGGGAGGCTTTGATCCAAAGACACTCACTGCCCAGAGGGTAATCGTACACGGCAAAAAGGATTTGGTGGGAGTGATGGGCAGCAAACCTATCCATGTGATGTCTGCTGAGGAGCGAACCAAGCTTCCTAAGACCACAGATTTTTTTATAGACTTAGGCATGTCCAAAGAAGAAGTTGAAAAATACATAGCTGTAGGTGATCCGGTGACCAGAGACCGGGAACTGATAGAAATGGGAGACTGCGTGAACTGTAAGTCTATTGACAACAGAGTCGCTGTCTTTATCCTGATAGAAACCCTTCGGCAATTGGAAAACCCTGCCTATGATGTCTATGCTACCTTCACCGTGCAGGAAGAGGTGGGATTGCGAGGAGCAAATGTTGCCGCGCATGGCATTAACCCGGATTTTGGAATAGCCTTGGATACGACGATTGCTTTTGACGTGCCAGGAGCTCAGGCTCATGAAAAAGTGACAGAATTAGGCAAAGGAACGGCAATCAAGATTATGGATGCAATGACGATTTGTGATTATCGTATGGTGGAATTTATGAAGCAAACTGCCGACAAAGCCTCGATCTCCTGGCAACCGGAGATCCTTGTAGCAGGAGGAACAGATACTGCAGGCGTGCAGCGAATGGGGAAGCAAGGTGCAATAGCCGGAGCGATTTCCATTCCTACCCGACATTTACATCAAGTGATCGAAATGGCCCACAAAAAGGATATTGCTGACTCCATTGCTTTGCTGAAAGCCTGTCTGGAGCAAGTAGATGGTTACGACTGGAAGCATTAATCATACTAAGCCCTTTGGAATTCGACTTCCAAAGGGCTCATTTTTTTCCAAAAGCTAAGGCAGCCTGGTTTTTGATTTAAAAGGGTAGAACCAACGATCAATTTTCTGTATGGCATTAGTGAAGCGTGACAAAATTATTGTTGAACCATTTTTGGCGATCGGCAATAGTGATGTCGTTTTTATAAAAGGCAGGGTGATAAAAGCCTATAGGGAAAAGAGACCTTCGTCTAGAAACAGTTGGCTAAAGAATATCTTATCAGCTATCAGGAGATACTCGGGTTCATCCGTTCCTATGGCTAAAGTTGAAATCACTTTTCAAGAGAAAAACTACGTAGTCGCTACAGATGAAGATGGGGTTTTTGAGTTACATATTGGGGAAAGCAAACCCAAAGAAGAATTTAATGAAATTGTGACTTTTCAGGTATTAGAACCTGCTACTAAGAAATCTCAAATTGCCCATCTGGAAGTTGTTCGGTATGAGGGGGAGACAGGCGTGATTTCAGATATTGATGACACCATAATCATTTCCCATTCTACTGATATAGGTAAGAAGTTTTGGTTATCAATATCCAAAAATGCTTTCACCCGAAGACCTCTTCCCGGAGTGTCTGGCTTTTACAATAAGATTACAGAAAATGGTTTGAAACCCATATTCTATGTTTCCAGCAGTGACTGGTCCTTATTTGACTTGATCAAGGATTTTCTGCGTTTTCGCCATATCCCCGAAGGACCGATTTTGCTGAAAGACAAGCATATTAATCTGAAAAACATCTGGAAATCTGGTGGGGGCAGCCATAATCACAAATTCGAAAAAATCGAGTTGTTGTTTACCCTTTATCCTGAAATGTCCTTCTATCTCATTGGAGACAGCGGTCAGGAGGATCCAGAGATCTATGCGGAGGTAATAGAACGGTATCCTAACCGAGTGAGGGGAGTTTTTATTCGCTTAGTAGGAGAGTTTGATCCTGATCGAAGAGAAAAACTCGATCCTATTATTTCTTCAGGGAATTTTCATTTTATAGAAAGCTCCGAAGAAGCTATGCAGATTTTAGAAGAAAAATTTAGCCTTAAATAAGAATATGAAGAATTGTCTTTTTGTGTTTAATCCAATATCTGGTTCAACTGACTACGATAGAGATGAGATTAAGGAAATGCTTGAAGTAAAGGTTCCTGGCTATACAGCATACTTGGTGGAAACTACTGGAGAAAATGATGAGGAGTTGGTGTTGAGCGAATTTCAAAAATATCAACCTGAGTTAGTTTTGATAGGAGGGGGCGATGGCACTGTGAAGATGGTCGCCAAAAGCTTGAAAGATCAAAATGTGCCTTTGGTGATTGTTCCGATGGGATCAGCCAACGGGTTGGCCAAGTGTATGGGAATAGAAATGATTTCGGATGCTTGGGAAGCGGTCCGTGATTTTCAGGTTCGTGCTATTGATGCGATTTATATCAATGGTGAGCTTTGTCTTCATCTCGCGGATTTTGGGATGAATGCCAATCTGATCAAGAAGTTTGAGGAGGATGACTCAAGGGGAATGTTCGGATACGTGAAAAATTCTCTTTCGGAGATATTTACTTCAGAATCCAAAAAATTCAGGTTGAAGCTAGATGATGAAAACCTGGATATCACCTCAAAAATGATTGTGATAGCCAATGGAGATCAATATGGCACCGGTGCCATTGTCAATTGCAAAGGAGTGATGGACGACGGTAAATTTGAAGTGATTGCTCTCAATCCTGAGACAGCTGAGGATTATGTGAAGATGACTATGGCATTCATGAATGGAGATCTGGATGAATTAGAAGGAGTAAAGACCTGGAGCGTGTCCAGTTGTCAGATCGACAATTTAGAAGGAGCGGAATTTCAGATTGATGGTGAAATGATGAATCACCCAGAAACAGTTACGGCAACAATTGAAAAACACGCTTTTAAGTTTTTGACAGGGAAATCTTTCAAAGCCTGCCAAACTTCATAAGGTTAAGTGCACTCATCCCAAACTGATTTTTAAAAGAACAGAAATCCTTAACTTACCTCGTATCTTTTTACATCAACTTTTACCCCTATGCTAAAACATGTATTATTCGCTTCCATTTTGGGAAGCTTATTGATTTCCTGCAATTCAAAGAAAGAAGAGGTTATGGAAGCCGAGGTTCAAGCAATCGAGGAATCGAAATCTGAATGGATTGATATGTTCAACGGTGAAAACCTGGAAGGGTGGACGCCGAAAATCTACCATCATGAATCTGGAGATAATTACCAAAATACTTTTCGTGTAGTCGATGCTGCGATCGAAGTGAATTACGATGATTATAACGAGGGGTTCAATGATCGATATGGACACCTTTTTTATAGGAAACCTTACTCAGCTTTCCATATGACATGGGAATATCGATTCACGGATCAGTGGTTAGAAGATGCTGCGAGCTATACTTATAGAAATAGTGGGGTGATGTTTCATTCTCAAGCTCCAGAGACGATTCTGAAAGAGCAGGATTGGCCTATTTCTGTAGAATGGCAAATGCTGGCTGAAGAGAAAGAAGGTGTTGCTCGTCCAACAGGCAATATGTGCTCGCCGGGTACTGATGTGTTTTTCGAAGGGGAAAAGGATCCGAGACATTGCATCAATTCCACCTCCCCTACATTCAAATGGGATGAGTGGGTAAAGGCTGATTTGATCGTTTATGGTGACTCATTGGTCATCCATATGGTAAATGGAGATACCGTTTTACAATACACAAAGCCTCAGATTGGCGGTGGAGTTGCTAATAACTTTGATCCTAAATACAAAGAAGATGGCAAAGCGCTGACCGAAGGATATATTGGTTTGCAGAGCGAAGGTCAGGGCGTGGTGTTTAAGAATTTGAAGATTAAAGAATTGTAGGGGCGTAGGGGCGAATAATTATTCGCCCCTACTTTAAATAAACCGTCTTTCCAGTCTTCGCACTTTCAATAGCTGCGGACAGAATTTCCACCACGATCATGTTATTTTCTAAGGATGGTAAAGCATATTTATCCAGCGTGAGTTCGCCATTAATCACCGCTAAGAACAGTGTGAAAGGATCTTCGAAGGGAGTGTTTTGATACTCCAGCTTGTATTCTGTTTCTTCAAATCCAGAATATCCTTCAGCATTTAAGACACGGACGTCAGTTGGATTCTCAGCATAGATTGCGCCGGTTAGTCCATAGATTTCCATGTCTTTTCTCCCGATTGGCCAATTCCATGAAGCTTGAATGATTGCTTGTGAATCTTCATAGTTCAAAATAATTGTGGCTTCATCATCTACTTTTGGATTATTTTCTGGCTGAAGCTGTTGGGTCACAGCAGTTACAGATTTAGGCCGTTTTCCATTTTCCAGCCAAGTCACCAAGTTTGCTCCGTAGCACCCAAAATCGATGATCGCTCCACCGCCATTCAATTTTGGATCAGTTAGCCATTCCAAGAATTCCTCACCTACTCCGATGTTTTTCGGACCTTTATGTCCATCACGAACCACTACTTTGCGCAGCTTGCCGACTTCACCGCTTTTTAGGATTTCATACGCTTTAAAAGTACTGGGATACCAAGTGGTCTCGTAATTTGTGATTAGATGTATGTTATGTTTTTCGGCAAGAGCCTTCATTTTCTGTGCGTGATCGAAGCTCACCGCTAAAGGCTTTTCCACCATCACATGAATGCCTTTTGGCGCACAAGCCTCAACTACGGCTAAGTGATCGAAGATATTTCCAAAAGCTGTCACAGCCTCAGGTTTAGTTTTCTCAAGCATCTCTTCCATGCTATTAAAAACTAAGTTCATAGAAATTCCATGTTGCTCTGTTAGACGTTTTGCCAATTCCCGATTGGGCTCAGCTATACCAACGATTTCTAAATCTTGCCGATCTTTCGCATTCAATATCCATCCTACATGCCCATGAGTCAGACCCGCTACTCCGATTTTGGTTCGCTTCTGCTGGGCAAAAGAAGGGCTGAAAGTTAGTGCTAAAAGGAATAGACTTAAAACAAGGTGGGTTTTCATGGTGGAAGGTAAAATATATAAGCTGATTTTAATTGCCAATAATTTCTAGGCAGGAAAGATCAAGGTCAGCATTAAAATATGCAATATCTTGCTGGTGTTTTCTAACTAATATTTCAATTTCCTGAGTAGTTTGATCGATTGATCGAATCCAAATGATTTTGGGTGGGTGTTTCCACACAATTGAGAAATGGTAGAAATCTGCATCAAAAGAGACTATTATGTATTCTTCTTTCCTTGCAAATTCCCATAATTCCCGATCTGAAAAGCCTTCAATCCCTTAGTGCCGTACTTGTTTTGCTTCGGGGTAAATGTCTGAAAGCCTTTTTACAATTTGTAGGAAATGTTCTGGTCGAACAAAAGCTTCATGATGCAATTCCTAATTGTTTTTCTCTAGTTGCGGCAAAGAACAGGCAGGCATTTATGCTTTCTAGGGAGAGCTCTGGAAAATCAGAAATAATTTCCTCTTTTGTCATCCCGTTGGCCAACCAGTTTAATACATCAGCCACCGAGATTCTAGTGCCTATAATCGAAGGTTTCCCAAAGCGTTTGCTAGGATTGATTTCGATATACTTATTGATTTCCATAGCTAAATGTCGTTAAATCAGATAACAATATCTACGAAATGGTCGCGATGTTGTTTGAGACTAAGCTTTGATTACATCCTAGCGATAGTCATCCCACCATCTACACAAATAACCTGACCAGTGGAATAGGGGAGATCTCCTTTCACTAAAGCTGTGACCACTTTTCCGATATCTTCAGGAACACCCATTCTGCGCTCCAGTGTCATGCCGTTTTTTACTCCTTGATGATAAGTCTCCCGGACTTTCTCTATCATATCAGTCTCAATTACTCCAGGTCGGATTTCGTAAACAGGAATATCAAATTCCGCCATTTTCACTGCCAAAACCTTAGAAAGCATGGATAAAGCAGACTTAGACATGCAATAGGACGATCGGGTCGTGGAGGCAACTGAAGCCGAAATAGAAGTGATGTTTACAATCGAGAGTTCCGTTTCAGGACTCGTTCTCTTCAAATCAGCCATCCATTTTGCGATAGCTTGAGTTAAGAAAAATGTGCCTTTTTGATTGATCTCCATCAGGTGGTCATAGTCTTCTTCGGTGACATCAAAAAAGTCGCTTCTAGTTCTAGGCGCTACTCCGGCATTGTTTACCAGAATATCGACTTTACCAAATTTCGCCAACAACCCTTCAACGATTGCCTTACGGTCCTCGCGGGATGCAATGTTCCCTTGCAAGTACTCTACCCGTACACCGAATCCTTTCAATTCTTCCAAGGCTTCTCTGACATCTGCCTCTTCACGAACGCCATTGATAGCTAAGTTTATTCCTGCTTCGGCAAGTTTTCGGGCTATTCCTAAGCCAATTCCCCGTGACCCACCTGTCACTAATGCTACTCGACTCATGATGCTTTGATCGTTTTAAGGGTTTCGTGTATTTCCATTTTTTTGTAAAAAGGATCCAGTGGAAAACAGCCTGAAATAATTCCATTTCTCGGAGCGGTGGTGCAATCTGAGAAGGTACGGCAGATTTTTGCCCGCTTCATCGTAGTGCCTTCCAAAACGTCTGACGGCAATTCTGGATAGCTAAGAACCATTCTGCCTAAGCCGATTGAATCTGCTTTTCCTGTTTCCAATACATGTTGAGCCACATTGGGTAGCCACTCCTGCAAATAAGAATAGCCAGATCCCACAGCATAAAAACTTGGAAAAGCCTTTTTTACTTCATTCACGGCGGAGATTTGTCTTGCTACACCATGTAACGGATCCTCTGGCGGCATGTAGCCATCAGATGGTGGGAAAAGTGCGGGGCGCTGAATATGTGGATTGTAGTAAGGGCTGCCAGCTGTGGTGCAAAGCAGTTCTATATCCAGCTTTTCCAGTTCTTTGAGAAATTCAAAAGACTCAGATAGATTTTCACTGGTTCCTGATTCGTCGCCGCCAAATGCATACTTATAAGGGCTTTCTGTCGCTGGAATACCAGTTCCTTCTGGCCCCTGCTTAAATGGTGCCCAGTCGAAAATGCTCATGCGAACACCGATTTCCAAACCAGGTGCTTCAGCTCTAATTCCCGATACAATTTCCCGGATAAAGCGTGTACGGTTTTCTATGGATTTTCCATACTTCCCTTCACGATCATAGGCACTGAGGAACTCATGTCCCAAATATCCATGACAGTGCTTGATGTCCACGAACTTATATCCGGTCTTTTGAGCACGAACAGCTGCGATCACATACGCATCAATCAGTTCGGAGATTTCTCCATCAGTCATGAGTGGATAGTCTTCCGCTAGCCCAAATTTCTTATTTAAAACTGGATGGGAATAGAGAATCTTCGGCTCCATTTTGGTTTTGCTGTTCGGCTTGCAAAATCTCCCGGAATGTGTGAGTTGCAGGCCTGTGAGGAGATCATCAGCGTTTCCAAAAGCTGCTTTGTGCTCATGCTCAAGCATTTTGTAGAGTGCATCAAAGTCACCCAGATTTTGCTCATTGATCATGAGCTGATTGGGATTGGCTCTTCCAGATGGCTGCACCGCTACTGCCTCGCAGCCCCATAATAGTTTTGCGCCGGAAATCGCAAAGTTCTTCCATCGTCTTTTTGTGAGTTCGGTAGGTTTGCCATCGGTGGTTCCATCCCAGCCTTCCATCGGCAGAATGCAGAATGCATTTCCAATTGTGTTGCCCGCTCGTGTAGTATGGGCTTTCGCAAAAGGAGAGTTCTCTCCCGTCTTTAGTTCCTCGTCAAAACCCATAGAAATCCCTTCCTTGCTCAGGTGGTCACGAAGGTTTTTACCGGTTTTCAGTTGGGCTACTCTCGGGTATTGAGGTTTATATTTTCCAGTACTCATTGGCTTACGCAATTATAGAAACTGTAATAGGTCTCGCCTTTTTGCATGCGCTGAAGTAATAATGCCAATTCACGGGCATGGTAATCACCCCACATGCAAGACTCTCCATAAGGCGCTTTGTTTGGGTCAGGACGATAATCCCAGCCATTTGGCTGATGGTAGATGGAGTGCAAAATCAATCCTTGATGTTCCGGATCTGTGGAGAGATAAGGTTCATTAAATAGGTTTTTGGCAATTTGAACCCCTGCTTGAATGTACTTTTCTGCTCGTGCCTGATCTGAGCTTTTCAGCCAATTTCCAATTCGGATAAATCCTTGCGCAGCAATACAAGCAGCAGAAGAATCTATCGGCTCATAGGCATTGTATGGATCTGATTTCTCGTTGAGGTAATCACCCATTTTATGCAGATTCGGTGCTCCCGTATCCCAATATGGAATACCGTCCGTTGGAGTATTTTCAAGATAAAAATCAGTTGTCGCTATCGCAGCTTTAGTAAGTTCTGCCACGAGTTCATCTTTTGAAATTACTGTTGCAAAGTCACTTTCATCTATTTTATCCAGAATTTCCAACGTTTCGCCAAGACCGCAAATAGCCCAAGCTAAGCCCCGGGTCCAAGTGCTGAAACCGGTATATCCTTGCTGAGAATTTGGACAACGGTAATTTCCATCGTTGGTGTTGAAGATAATTTCATGTGCAGTGCGACCTGAAATATCATAGGTGTCTCTTCCATTTCCATAGAAAATAGAATACCTGACAGTACTGAGAATGTGCTGAATTGCTCGCTGGATGAGGGAGATTCGCTTATCATTCTCGCCTTGCAAAACATGCCCTAATCCATGCGAGACCACCAAAGTCCGACAAGAGCGGATGGTATCTACAAATAATGAATGTGGCCCGTTGAAAGAGTAAATAAAGCCTCCGTCAATCGTATTCGTCCAACGCATTGCCTGCACCGCTCCACTAACTTTTAGCGCGAGTTGATAGAAGTTTTTCTCCCAATCAGCTCCTTCGATTTTTCCTTCTTCAATTAAGCGAAGCAGATTTCCATAGGTGCTGACATTATTGAATCCATGATCATGAACACCCGTGTGGGTAAGATGAGGAGCCATTTTGTTCAAGGTGTTGTCGCGGCCGATTTTCAAAAACTGCTCATCTCCTGTTCCATCAAATTGCAGGATCGCTGCTCCATATTGGAATCCCTGAGTCCACTCAGTCCAGCCACGTGTGACATATTTTCCTTTTTCCGTAAAAACAGGAGCGCCTTTCGCAGTGTCGAATGATGACTCTATTAAATTTATTTTTTGTCCTGAAAGCTCCCAAAATCTCTTCAGGGGCTGTTCCAGGCTATTGATTGAAATGTTAGAATCAAGCTTCATGAGTAGTTTTTTGAGCCAAATGATGACGAAGCATCAGGATAAGAGTGATAACAAAGAGTACGCAATACATTAAGAAATCCAGTGGATATCCTGCGATGACACTAGGGATAATTCCCAAAAGTGACGATACGAAAGTGATCAATGCAAGAGAGGAAAGCCAGATCAATTCCTTTGGCGGGTTTTTGAACATTACGGCCCCTAAAACCACCGGAGCGATCATGGAAGTGCCAGCGAAACTTACTCTTGCCAGCAAAACCAATTCATCACTCATATAAGTGGAGAATACCAAAACGATTAACGAGAATACCAGAATTGAAATCTTTGTGATCCGCATGTTTGATTTGTCTGAACCAGAAAGCATAGATCTAAGCTCCGTGCCTAGGGCGAAAATCTGGGCGTTCGTAGTAGAAAGACAAGCGGCAAATAAACCTACTACAGCTAATGCTGCAACAGGAACCGCCTGATCAAATAGTAATGCATTTGTCAAGAAGTCCGCAGTACTTGCATCTGGATATTTGATTGCTCCATAAAGTCCAATAAATGCTGTAGGCAAAATCACCAGAATTGCGAAAATCCCAACTGCATAGGCCATTCTGTGAACAGACTTCAGACTTTTCATCACCACCAAACGGGTAGTAAACTGCGGCTGGGAAACGGGTATCAATACAATTGCTATTGCAGAAGCGATTAGGAATGGCGAAGTGAATAAGCCTTTTGGTCCAGGCAAAGTGAGTAAATCAGCATTGGTTTCAGATACTTTTGCCAAGCCTGACTCCAGTCCTCCACTCATTTGGAGACAGGTCACCCCAATAATCCAAATCACCGTCAACATGATCACGCCTTGAATAGCGTCACTGTAAACGATAGCCTTCAGTCCGCCGATTTCTGAATAAATCAGCATGATGAACACCAACAGTGCCGACCATGACCAGTAAGGCAGCATGTCAGGGAAAGCTGCATCCAAGAATATGGAAATTCCCCGAATTTGAATTGCCACATAAGGAATCAAAAAGAGAAAGGCACTGGCGAAAACAAGGTAGCCAGCGAATGAATTCTTGTAGCAGGATTTCATCAGCCCGGCAACCCCTTTGTATCCATTTATTGTAGCTCTTTTGCGAAGCGCGTATCCAAACCAGATTAGGAAAAACACCATCAACGCATCTGATAATGCCAAGAAAATCCACGCGCCGACACCATGAGTTCGGAAGAAATCCGGCATTCCCATAAAGGTAAATGCGGAGAATAATGCAGCGGAGAAGGTCAGAAAGCCTAAAATTGTCCCAATGTTTGAACCAGCGAAAATGAAATCGTCGGAAGTTCTTTCTTTATTGTAGGATCTATAGGACGCATAGCCTAGCATGGCTAGGAACAGCGTGAAGAAGAATATTAACCATCCAATCATTGCTTCTTCGGATCTTCAAATGGAAAGAATTTTGATCCCAAAAATGTGGCGAAAACCACCAGGATAGTGATCAGGAGACCACTCCAAAAGACGAATGGGATGCCTGCTAAGGTAGGCTCAAGTTTGTTTTCTTTAAATAAAAAGAGAAAAGCACCCACTGTCAAGACAATTACAGCAAGCACTAGAGTTTTCCATTGTTTGGATTTCATGGGAATAGGTTAAGGTTATTTTGTGTATTTCGGGATTTACCTAAAAATAGTTTTAAGATCGGCTTAAAATAGCAATTATCTTATTTAATACTAACCTGTGGTGTTTCCCTTTTGATGATTTTCTTACGAAATGGTTTCCATGTGGAGAGGTGTTTTTGGTAAGTGGTAAGTTTTGTAAAAAGTAAGAGGTGAGATGTGAATTTCGACGTCATCGCGAGCGACGAAGGAGGGAAGCGATCTGATTGTAATTGGCACGTTTTGAAAATTGTAAGTGGTGAAAATATCGCGTGAAGCAAATCTCCTTGACTTTCGTATTTAAATCCCCCTGCCCCCTTTAAATATTTCTCATTTCCAAAACAATAATCCTAGTTAAGGGGGAGTTGATCCCACTACTTACATGAAGTACAACTTACTATTAACAATAAATTACGCCTTCTCCAAACTCACTCTTACTGACTTACTGATAGGTGTATTGCTTTTGTCAGCATACTCGTGGATAGGAATTAGCGGATTTGTTTCCGGGAAATACGCCGCCAAGTTGCCTTGTGGGATCTGGTAAGGAATGACTAAAAACTGAAAGACCCTCCGCTCTTCTCCATCATAATTGCTCATGATATTGACTACATCCATTTTCTTGAAATTCTCCCGCACCATGTCAGCTTCATTCATAAACAGTACCCGTCGCTCATTGTGAATGCCTCTGTATCGATCATTAAGTCCGTAGATTGTTGTATTGAACTGATCGTGTGAGCGAATGCTCATTAATAGGTATTCGTTTTCCTTTAGGTTGTGAACTGGAAGTCCAGTCATGCTGAACTGAGCTCGCTGGTTTGGTAGTTTACTGAAATCCAAATCTCTCACATTGTTAGGTAAGTAATATCCAGAACCTTCCGACTTCGTATTCATGTCTTTGAAACTGGTAATTACTTCGCCTAGTTTTTCTCGCAGCAACTCATAATTAGATCCCAATAATTTCCATTTTACAGGATGATCATCTCTGAAATATGTTGCTGCAATTCCTGCTACAATTTCCGGTTCACTTTTGATTTCATCCGAAATAGGATCAAGAAATCCTTTGGATTGATGGACTATTCCCATGCTATTTTCCACCGTGAAATGACGTGGTTTACCATCTTTCAAATCCTTGTCTGACCTGCCAAGTGTAGGTAGAATGAGTGCGGTTTTACCAGTAATCAAATGACTGCGATTGAGTTTGGTGCTGATCTGAACGGTAAGGTCGCAGTTCTGAAGTGCTTTGGCAGTATATTCTGTGTCGGAAGCGGCTGATACAAAGTTGCCACCTAAGCCTACGAAAATCTTTGCTTTTCCCTCGTACATGGCTGGAATTGCTTTGACCACATCTACACCCTCATGTTCTGGAGCATTGAAGCCAAAAACATTTTTGATCGCCGCATTCAGTTCTTTTGAGACAAAATGCATGATTCCTACACTACGGTCTCCTTGCACATTACTATGTCCTCGAACCGGGCAGGTCCCTGCGCCAGGTTTGCCAAGGCTTCCTTTAAGAAGTAGAAGATTGACGCACTCCTTGATGTTTTCTACTCCGTTTTTGTGTTGGGTCAGACCCATAGCCCAGCAGATGATGATTTTGCTTTTTTTGGATAAAAGCGCCACTGCTTCGTCAACAAGTTTCTCGTTTACGCCACACAGTTCAAGTAATTCCTGTTCGCTGTGTGTGTCTAGATGTGTTAAAAGCGACTCATATCCTTCGGTGTATTTAACTATGAACTCATGGTCGAAAACTTTCCCTTCTAGCTTATCTAATGCTGCCAGCTTTTTCTCAATGAGTTTCAAGAGGGCAACATCCTGATTGATTTTTACCTGAAGATATATGTCCGTTAACCCATGGCCATTCAGCAGCATCCCGCTTATCTCCTGAGGATTTCTGAACCGGATCAATCCGGCTTCCCGCAGCGGATTGATACTGATTATTTTACCACCATTCGCCTTGCATTTTTCCAGCGCTGAAAGCATTCTTGGGTGGTTTGTTCCGGGGTTTTGCCCGATTACCATGACTACTTCGGTTTGATCGAAATCCTCCAATTTCACAGAGCCTTTGCCTATTCCCAAGGTTTCAGAAAGACCAATTCCGCTTGATTCATGGCACATATTGGAGCAGTCAGGCATGTTGTTCGTGCCAAAAGCTCTAGCAAAAAGTCCGTACAGAAAGGCAGCTTCATTACTGGATCTGCCTGAAGTATAGAAAATAGCTTCATCTGGATTTGAAAGCGCATGTAAATGATCCGCAATTAATCTAAATGCCTCTTCCCAGGTGGTCTCCTCATAATGGTTGGAGCCTGGCTTAAGGATCATGGGAGCGACTAATCGACCGCTTTTTCCGATTTTGTAGTCAGACCAACGCGAAATTTCCTGGATAGAATAGTTGGAGAAAAAAGCATTAACAACCATGCTGGAAGTGGCTTCTTCTGCCAAAGCTTTTGCTCCATTTTCACAGTACTCAGCTATTTTAGATCGATGCTCAGGATCTGGCCAGGCACATCCGGGACAGTCAAAACCATCTTTTTGGTTCATGTGAGAAAGTGTCTGCAACGACTTAAAAGCTCCCATTTCTTTGAAGGTATGCTGAAGAGCGACCTTTACCCCAGTGAATCCGGCTGCATAAGTAGCAGGGCTTTTAAGTTCAATTCCGGTGAACTCTTTGGAGCTTTGAGTTTCAATGTTCTTTCTCGTGGATGAAGACATAAATTGGCAGTTCTCTGTGTCGTTTTCTATAAGTTAAAGAAAGATGAAGGTCAAAATGTTTAAGGGTTAGACTTTCTCTACTGCTTTACCACATCCGAATATGCGGAATTTAAAGCTTCGAATATCACATCTTTCGCGACCCTTTGAAGGTCAAAAGTGGTCCATCCTTTTTCTCCCCACTTATTGGGAACTGGATAAATAGATACCGAGTCATATTCACAAAATGCTCTTTGTTCATCCAAGGACAAGACAAGGTTCGCCGTTTTAGATTTCTCATGTAGCGTTGCGAAGATTCGCTTTTTCACAACTTTGAAAGCAGTTCTGTCAAAATGAGGTGCGCTTTCAGTTCCTGGTAAGGAAAGCGCCAACTGCGAAAAGGATTCTGAAGTTATCATTGAGCTATTTGATGTCATCCACAAGTTGACAATTCCAGCTTAAAATAAAAAAGCGGATTGAGTGCTTACCCAATCCGCTTTGTATCTGAAAATTTGTCTGAGTTAGACAACAGTTACAAATTTCTCCTTTGGAGTACGTACTTTCTTCATGTTAACTAACCAATCGCCTTCTTCGTTTCTATAGCCAAGAGGCAAAACGATTACGCTACGAAGACCTTTGGATTTTAGGTCTAGGATTTCGTCCAAAGCCGCTGGATCAAAACCTTCCATCGGAGTGGAATCTACCTCTTGCTCAGCAGCTGCAATCAGTGCAGTTCCAAGTGCTATATAAGCTTGCTTTGCTGCATGATTGAAGTTTTCTTCTGCAGTCTTTGCAGTGTAAGAAGCCAATAGATTAGTTCGGTATTCGTCCGTTACAGAGTCTGGAAGGTTTCTCTGCTCATTATTGTATTTGAATACACTGTTAATTCTCTCCTCTGTATAGTTGTCCCAAGCTGCGAAAACCAACACGTGCGAGGCATCAGTGATTTGGCTTTGATTCCAGGCGATGGACTTGATTTTTTCCTTTACTTCTTGGTCAGTGATCACCAAAATCTCGTATGGCTGCAATCCTGAAGAAGAGGCAGAAAGTCTTACTGCTTCGAGAATGTAATCTACTTTTTCTTGAGGAACAGGAGTTCCATTCATTGACTTAGTGGCATATCGCCAATTCAGATTTTCTAAAACTTGCATAATAAGTTGGTTCAGTTTTCAAACTTCCGAGGTTCTATCCGAAAGCAATAAATACCAAACATATTGCTCAGCTTAAAGTTCAATGTTTAGAAAATAAATGTATATACATTGAAAATTTTTGATTTATGTTAAAACGAAAAGTGAAGGCTTATTACTTGGTCAGGATTTTTCTTTACTTCTTTTTGAAAAGCTTTTTCCCCAGTGAAATGATCCCGAAAACAGCAAAACCTACGACTAATCCCATCAGGAATTCGGTGATTATGCTTGGAATGGAAGGGAAGAGGTGATGAAAAAAGTCAATATTATGGACGAAAATCCCTCCAGAAACCAAGAGCAACGCAATGGTGCCCACGAAGCCCATACCTTTGATGATTTTCGGAAGTGCACTGACTAGCACTAGACCAACTTTATCAGAAAAACTATCTTTCTGCTCATTCATAGCGATCAGCCTGTAACCAAATTCATCCATACGGACGATTAGTGCTACAATTCCGTAAACCCCTACAGTAGCGATCAAGGCAATGGCAGTAACCACTAGAATTTGCTCCAGAATCGGCTCACCTACTACAGTGCCCAAAGCAATAATTACAATTTCCACAGAAAGGATGAAGTCAGTGACAATTGCAGATTTCACTTTTTCTTTTTCTTTGGCGAGAATTTGTTCTTTTGTCAGATCTTCCGCAAGGTCAACGTGTTTTTCATGATGGTGTGGCACAAGGTATTCATAGATTTTCTCCGCTCCTTCATAGGCTAGATATAGTCCGCCGATAATCAGAATGATCGTGACAGCAGCGGGCAAAAATGCACTGAGCAAGAATGCGATTGGGAGAATGATGATTTTATTCAGTAGAGAACCTTTGGTGATGGCCCAGAGCACTGGGATCTCCCGATCTGACACAAAGCCAGAAGCTTTTTCGGCGTTTACTGCTAGATCATCTCCCAAAATCCCCGCTGTCTTTTTAGCAGCCACTTTGGTCATTACCGCCACATCATCCATTAATGTTGCGATATCATCTAATAGTGCAAATAGTCCTGAAGCCATTTCTTTTCTTAAAAATTATTGAATTTTTTTATTCCAAAATTAATGTAATGCAGACGAAGATAGTTTGCTTCATTCACCTGCACAAATGAAGGTTTTCTAAATGTGTTCGGTTTGTGAAAGCTTTTCTTGCTTGATGAAGGTATCTCTTCACTAGATATGACAAAGTCCAAGCCATGGTTTGAATAGTAGCATCTTTTGGCATATCGTGCTGGATTAAAATTTCAGTATTTCTTCAGTCATAGCAAAGAAAATCAAACTAGCTTTGTGCGAAATTTATGAGGCTCCAAACAGGAGGATTTCCTAACATAAAATAAACGCATGCCTTATTTAATCAGAAAAGCCAATTTTTCGGACCTGAATCCTTTGGTGGAAATGGCTAGAATTTCATTTTTAGAAGCTTTCACCGAAGGAAATAAAATTGAAAATGTCAATGCTTACCTAGAGGAGGCATTTACCGAAGAGCAGTTTTCGGAAGAAATGGAGAATCCGGCTTCTTTGTTTTTTTTGCTCGAAGTGGACGGAGAACTTGCTGGCTATGCAAAAGTGAATTTTGTGCCTGCACAGACCGATCTAAATGATAATTCAAGTTTGGAAGTAGCTCGTTTATATCTTCTTAACAAGTACATAGGACAAGGATTAGGTAAGGTTTTGCTAAATCACACTATCAATTTTGCGAAGCTAAACCGGAAAAAGTACCTCTGGCTGGGCGTTTGGGAAAAGAATATCCGAGCAATCAAATTCTACGAAAAGCATGGTCTAAGTATTTTCAGTTCACATCCATTTCCGTTTGGTGATGAGATCCAAACTGATTTTTTGATGCGGATTGACTTTTGAAATAAGGGTGGGGCCTAAAATCTAACCTAGAATTGAACTGCTAAGATGGTAGGTTATTGAATTTATCTCTATTTTCATTCTTCAATCAGCCAGTCTAGTTTATGATGAATAAATCAATTTTTTGGATTCTCTTAATAGCTTTTCTTGGAGCATTGCTCTATACCCAGACATACAATTATGGCTATACCGGAGATGATGGAATATATGCTTACTACAATAGAGTGACACAAAAGGGTCTGGAAGAGTGGACAGAATTGTTCCAGTATGGCTCGATGAATTTCATCCAGATAAATCCGGTAAATACCAGTATCTACCGTCCGTTTACGCTCCTGACTTTCGCAGTAGAATATGCCATTTTTGGGGAATTTGAAGCAGGAAATGGTCACGTATTCAATGTGATACTCTATTTTGGAGTGCTGGTAATTTTAGGGCTGCTTTTAGTGAGGATTTTTGGAAAAAGGAATCTGCCCATAGTACTTCCCCTACTGATTCTGGCACTCTACGCATTTCACCCGATACACACTGAGGTGGTGGCTTCGGTCAAAAGCAGGGACACTTTATTGGCTTCGCTGTTTGCATTTTCGGCTATTTTGATCTGGTTTTCAGAAGATAAGAGGCTTAGCATAGCCAAGGCGGTTTTGGTCGGGCTTTTGTTTTTTCTGTCTTTGCTATCCAAAGAGGAAACATTGACCCTGATGGCTGTAGTCGTGTTCTTGGGGTATTTTATCCAGAAGAAAAGCTTATTGGAATCATTGAAAAATGTGCTGCCCTTTGTTCTACCTTCTGTTATTTACTTACTCCTACGAGGGATGGTTTTGGATGATGCCGCTACTACTTACAACTCTGTGATCAACTCTATTCTATACAAAGCGGAGGGAGGCGAGAGGTTGGCGACGAACCTGTATATTTATTTGGAGTACGTGAAACTGCTGTTTTTTCCACACCCCTTGTCCTGGGATTATTCCTTCAGCCAACTGAAAATTCAGACCTTTTCCAACCCTATGGTTTGGTTGAGTGTATTGTTCTTTGGGGTTCTGATCTATTTTGCAGTAAAGGGCTTTAAGAGCAGGAGCTTTTTCAGTTTTGGCATCCTCTGTTATTTCGCTACGTTTTCCATTTTTGCCAACCTCACTGACTCCTTAATCATCGGGTCAAACCTGGGAGAACGCTTTCAGTTTATTCCGTCCTTGGCATTTTGTCTCTTGGTAGTTTATGGTATTTATCGCTTGCTTTTACTGATGAAAGTTGAGAAAGTAGGGCTGGTTATGCTGTTGATTTTGGCACCGGTATTTTTGGCTTTTTCATGGAAAACACTGGATAGAAACAAAGACTGGAAGGATTCTCTTGTCCTATCAAAATCCGGTGTGGAAGCTGCTCCAAATAGCTGGAGGACACATATGATGTACGCAGAGGAACTTAGACTGAAAGGAAAGTCCATAGAAAAAACATCCCCCGATTCGGCCTATGGTTATTTTACGGAATCCGTAAAGCATTACGACCGCATGTTTGGGATATTGGGAAGAGACACTTTGGTCCCTCAGTACCTCAATACACTGGCAGAGGTGCTTATCGGGAAGAAGGACACTGCAAGGGCTTACGATGTGCTGGAACGAAGTGTGAGGAGGAACCCGAAAAAGCACTACGGTTGGTTCAAATATGCTTCCCTGTCTTATGATCAGGGTAAATACGACAAAGCTGAGGAGCTGTATCTGCGTAGTCTGAAGACAGACGATCCCAATCTTGCTGCGACTTATACCAATCTGGGCTTGACATACATTCAATCCAATCAATGCCAAAAGGGGATAGCTGCTTTTGAGAAATCTCTGGAGCAAGAAGATAAGGAAGAGGTGAGAAAATATCTGGCTTATCTCTATACTAAAGTAGGCGATAATGAAAATGCAGCGAAGTATTCCGATGGAGTGGATGTTGGGGAAGTGGCCTTTCAGATGGATATGAAGGCAGGGAATGATGCTTTTAAAAAGTCAGATTACGCTGTTGCTGTGGAGAATTACAAATCTGTAGAGTATGATTATCAGGAATATGGTGGGGCAGACAAGTACCCGACTTATTTTGCGGCTTTTGGGAAGTCGCTTTTGGAGCTGCAGGATACGCTGGGGGCAAAGAGGAGGTTTCTCAAATCATATGAAAATGAAAGTACCAATGCGGTGGTACTTACCAATCTGGGGACCATCGCCTTTTATAAGGACAAAAATTATCCTTTGGCAGAAAAGTACTTTAAAGAGGCGATAGCTGCCGGCCCTGATGATTTTTTCTCGGCTTACACCAATCTAGGTGCATCTCTGATTGTGCAGCGAAAGGAAGCCGAAGCTATTACAGCTTATGAGAATTCGCTACAGTATGGATCAAACCGTGGTGTGTTGAGTAATTTGATGCTTTTAAATAAAGCTATAGGTAATGATGAGCGGATGAAGTTTTATCAAAGCCAGCTTGACAAAAACTAAAAAAGACGACCATTTGGGTCGTCTTCGGATCTATAAATAGGGTGTTTCAGGATTGTTATTCCTCTCCCAATTCACCTCGTTCAGCCATTTTTTGCATTTTCTTATTTGCATAGATAGCCACTTCCACTCTTCTGTTTTGCTGGCGGCCAGCTTCTGTCTCGTTGGTAGCAGTTGGCTGCATTTCGCCATATGCAGTGATCTCCATTCTGTTTTTAGCGATCCCATTAGAAGTCAAATAATCTTCAACAGAATAAGCTCTTCTACGGGATAGATCCATGTTGTAATCTTCTGCACCGGTATTATCAGTATGACCTTCCACCAAGATATTAGTCTCATCATACTTTTTTAAAGTTTCCGCTAGTTCGGTCAAATTCTGTTTAGAAACTTCACTTAATTCTGACTTATCCACCGGGAACATCAAGCCAGAGTCAAAGGTGATTTTGATTCCCTCTCCCACGCGCTCTACAGTGGCTCCCTCCAGATCACGCTGAAGTTCATCTGCTGCTTTGTCCATTTGATTACCGATAATTGCTCCTGCAGAGCCACCGATTGCAGATCCTATCAGTACGCCCACGGCTGTATTTCCTTCACCAGCGATCACTCCGCCAAGTACTCCACCCGCGGCACCGCCGATTGCTCCGCCTTTCACGGCATTACTTGATTTACAACTTACAGCTCCCAAAGTAGTCGTAGCTATAAGGGATGCCATTAAAAGTTTGTTGGTCGTTTTCATAATCATATGTTGTTTTATGCAGTCATTAATCCAATTCATGTACCATGTCAGTATTGACCCAGCTGAGCCTGATTTACCTTATTCTGTATGGGAAAATATTCCCGATTCTGTGGAGGCATGGGAAAGAAATGAAGTTGATCCACCAAGTATGATGCGCTCATTCAACTTTACCAAGCTGTTATTAGTGATGATTGGATTGCTTGCCAAAGCTGTAGCAGGTATTTTTGTGGAAAGATTATTTTATGAAAAGATTTCAAGCGCTTCTGCTAGTTGTTGTTTTAGCTTTTTCTACCGTTTCTTTTGCACAGGAAAAAAATCACGAACCCATCGTTATTTTGATTTCCCTGGATGGGTTTCGTTACGACTATGTAGAGCGTTTTCAACCGGAAAATCTAAAGAAGTTTATTGCCAATGGAGTGGCAGCAGAAAGCATGATGCCGTCTTTTCCCAGTAAGACTTTCCCAAATCACTACACCATAGCCACAGGTTTGAAACCTGAACATCACGGTTTGGTGGACAATTCATTTTACGATCCAGAGAAGGATCAAACCTACGGAATCGGCAAAACCGAGATCGTGCAAGACGGTTCTTGGTATGGAGGTACACCGCTTTGGGTGCTGGCGGAGCAAAATGATATGGTATCAGCGAGTTACTTTTTTGTAGGCTCAGAGGCGGATGTGCAGGGTGTATATCCTACTTATTATTATCCCTACGATGGGAGAGTTAGCAATATGACCAGAGTCACGGAGGTGTTCAAATGGCTGGAGCTTCCGGAAGAAAAGCGTCCACGATTGATTACCTTGTACTTTTCAGATATGGATGATACAGGGCATCGCTACGGGCCATCGAATGATGAAAAACTAACCACAACTTTGACAAAACTTGACTATGAGTTAGGGGCGCTTTTCGAAGGCTTAAAAAGTTACGATTTAGATATCAATGTGATCGTGGTTTCGGATCATGGAATGATGGATGTGACGCCGGACCACTTTATCAATCTGAGTGAATTGACCAAAGATATTCCAGCTAGAATCGTCAATGATGGTGCCTTGGCTCATGTGTATCTAGAGGATAAAAAGGATAAGCAAAAAGTGATTGAGGCTCTGGAAAAGTCTGATTTGCCGATTCATATCACCGATGTCGATGACAAGGAAAACTACCAGGATCTGATGTACAAAGACAGGATTGGGGATATTTTGATTATTCCTGACAGGAACTATTACTTGGCTTGGGAAACGACGCTCACACGCATGAAGGACAATATGGATAGATTAGATACAGAGGTGTTTGGTGAGCATGGATACAGTCCTGCTTACAAGGATATGCATGCGATCTTCTATGCTAATGGTCCGGCTTTCAAGTCAGGGTTGGAAATTGAAACTTTTCAGAATATCCATGTGTATCCTTTGATATGTAAGATTCTTGGCCTTCCTACTCCTGACAATATTGACGGAAGACTGGAAGTACTAGAACCAATTTTGAAGTAGAAGAATGGATAAAATAGATATAAAGTCGAGAAAGGAAGTTGATTTTTTGGTAAGACGATTCTATGATCAGATCAGAAAACATGATTCCCTCGGCCCAATTTTCAATGGAGTAGTCAAAGATTGGGACACGCACTTGATTCATTTGAGTGATTTCTGGGAAATGATCTTGTTGCAAACTGGACCTGGGGCTGGGAAATTTAATCCTGTGAAAGTTCATAGACAAGTCGATGCTGAAGTGGATAACAGCATAGAACAGGCTCACTTTGGAAATTGGCTGGAACTATGGTTTCAGACCTTGGACAGGTATTTCGAAGGAAAAAATGCGAACTATGCCAAAGAGCATGCAAGAAGAATGGCGCACATGCTGTTTATGAGGATTTGGGAAGCGAGGGTGAGGTAAGTATCAGTTTGTAGTGATCAGTTTTCATTCGCAGAAAATTATGTAAAGTAAAAAGTAAGCAGTGAGAAGTGCTGGATGTAAAGATTCTTGCTAGCTTATGACCACGTTAACTTTATCCCAAAATAATGAAAAGAATCACCTTCCTCCTGTTATTTGTTTCCATACCCTTTTTCGCCCACAGCCAAACCAAAAAGCTCTTCGATGGAAAAAGTCTAGCTGGCTGGTATATGGATGTTCCGGATCTGGAAGCTGACAGTTCTTTGCGTATTCCTTTTATCATTCGGGATGGTCTTTTGGTGAGTTTGGGTACTCCTCAGGGCCACTTGATTTCAGAAGCAGAATATGATAATTACACGTTGGAGCTTGATTATCGATTTGCAGGAGAGCCGGGAAACTGCGGGATATTGGTTCATGCTTCTACGCCAAGAGCTTTGTACGGCATGTTTCCACAGTCTATTGAAGTGCAACTGATGCATAGTAATGCTGGCGATTTCTGGTGTATAGAACAGAATATCGAGGTAGAGGATATGGAAGCCAGACGTGGTCCGAAGGAAAACTGGGGAGTAAACGGCAGGAAAGAGCGACGAATCAAGAACCTGACCGATGACTCAGAAAAACCACTAGGGGAGTGGAATCACATCAAAATCACCTGTGATGCAGATAAAGTGACCGTCTGGCTAAATGGTGATTTGGTCAATGACGGTTTCAATGCTACAGCTACCCGAGGGAAAATCGCCTTGCAGGCAGAGGGTGCCGAGGTGGAATTCAAGAATATCTTGCTTACCGAGCTTTAAGGAAATGTTCAATTCTCTTGCGCTATTTAAGCACATGGATAAGTTGTAATTATTTGGATAATGGATAGTTATGATAAATAACATGTATATCCGCTTTCTCACCAGTAGCCAAATTTTATTAATGTTCACCTCGACTTCGCTCGGTGACCGTTAGTATTCTAAGTTGGGATGGGAGGAAAATGCGGCGCAGCCGCATTTTCCTCCCATCCCATCAATATCCCGAATCCGGAGGCCGAGCGAAGTCGAGGCCATTTTGATCTACTGGCATCATTACGGATAATCATATAAAATAAATCGAAATGTCATCTTTAATCCTTCGGTCTAAGTTGTATATAAGGTTCGTAACCATTTTCCTAGTTAAAGTGATTGCACTATAGATAATGATAGGTTCTCTGAGAAACAGTGGGGTAATTGGATTAGGATTTGTAACTATATGTGTATTTATGCTGCCGCATTTTTATGTTGGATTTAATGTAATAAATGGATCAAAATTAAATCGATTATTGCTTAGTACAATCGTAATAATAGCCTCTGGCTCTTTATTGATTTTTGCGATATGGGTAGACACTAACACAAATGACTTTCATTTTAATCCGACGGGAGGAGGTGATCTGCCTAGGGAGATTAAATATTTAATTTACTATGTATGGACGTCTATAGTAATTTGGGAAGTAGTACTTTTCTTCAGAGCAACTATGATGAAGCAACTGAAGAAAAAAATTCTCTGTTAGCTTAAGTAACCAGTGATCCTGATAGTAAGTCATCGAAAATAGGTTTCTTGGTGTTATTCCGAACTGTCAAATCAAAATATTAATATTTCATTCCTAAAAATTTATAGCTGAGAATCTTTAAATTACTCTTGTTGGATTGAAATAATCTTATCGACTAAGTTTTGTTGGATTTTTTTGAGTTTAAATTTTAGGAATATGAAAAAGTTTTTGCCCCTATTTTGTGCCCTTCTTTTTTCTTACTCTTTTGCCTCCTCTCAGGAAATGGAGCTACTCTTTGATTCTGAAGAAATCCTGGAAGTCAGTATGAAGTTTTCCATTAAAAAACTCCGCACTGAAACCAATGATTCTACCCTGATGGATTCGTTCCTGATATTTAAAAACCCGGATGGGTCCAGCGATACCTTGGATGTGGGATTGAGAGTAAGGGGTAATTTCCGTAGGGAAAATTGCTTTTATCCCCCACTCAGAATGAGGCTTAAAAAGCAAGAGGGAAAGGGCAATCTTTTCGATGGGAGCAGAAACTTAAAAATTGTTTTTCCCTGTGCCACAAATAAAAATGCAGATTCATTTATAGTAAAAGAATACCTCTGCTATCAACTCTACGAGGAGGTGAGCCAATATACCTTCAAGACTCGGATGATTCGGATCAACTTTCAGAATGAAGACAATAAGAAGGGCGAAACAGAGCAGTTATTAGGCTTTTTGATCGAAGATGATGATAAAGTTGCCGAGCGTTTCGATGCGGAGGTTCTGGAAAATAAGAAAGTAGCAGGTACGTTTTTAGAGGATTCTGCAGCTGTCCGTCATGATTTGTTCCAATACATGATTGGCAATACAGACTGGTCTAGCTTGTACCAGCACAACATGAAAATCCTAAAACTGGACTCAAAGACAGCGGTTCCTCTGGCTTATGATTTTGACATGACCGGGATGGTCATGCCTCCTTATGCGCAGG
Organism: Algoriphagus locisalis; assembly: GCF_900116615.1. Lineage (GTDB taxonomy): Bacteria > Bacteroidota > Bacteroidia > Cytophagales > Cyclobacteriaceae > Algoriphagus > Algoriphagus locisalis. The sequence goes on along the minus strand of NZ_FPBF01000008.1, from coordinate 228,751 downwards.
TCAGTAATCTGGTCGATATCGAAAACGTAAGCGAGCGCTTGTATAGAGGGTACTGCAGAGATGAGGAGTTAATGAAAGCAATTAGTGCCGAGTTTTTGGGCAAGGAGCAAGTGCTTTTTGCAGAGATTCAGCAGCTTGCACATTTGGTGCCTGAGCAGGAAGTGAAGAATATGACAAATTACCTGGCAGGTTTTTTTGATATCCTGAAAAATGAAAGATTATTTGAGTTCAGTATTTTGACAGCCTGTAGAACTACCGAGTAGATTTATTAGTTGATCATACATTAGCCTATAGATCCGGTTGGATTAAACACTAGTTGCATAAGTAATCACCGATTTTAATGGTCTGGAAAAAAGAGAAAACAGAAGAACAACTGGCGAAAGAGCTGCAGAAGGAAATTGATACTGAACTAAAGAACTCCAAGTCTAAAAGCAGGGATTCGGCCAAAACGCATGGTGAAATCCTGAGGGATCAGATCATAGATGCACTTGAAGTCTATGATAAGCGGACCACCAGCCTATTCACAAGTTCGCTTACTGCCGGATTGGAGATTGGCTTTAGCTACTTGATGCTGTGTACACTCTACTTTTTCTTGATGGGAAAGATGGAAACTCACACCATCATCCGGATGATTTCTCTGGTTTATCCTTTGGGATTCATTATGGTGGTTTTGGGGCAAAGTATCCTGTTTACAGAGCAAACGGCCTTACTGACCCTGCCCGTTCTGAATAAGAAGAGGACAACCGTAAGTATGCTACGGCTTTGGGGTATTGTGATCGCAGGGAATATGGTGGGAGGATATATTATTTCTGCGATTCTACTTTGGCTGGGGCCACATCTGGAAATTTTCAATCATGAAGTAGTTGAAATAATTGCATTGCATACACTTCGTACAGACCTCCCGGTCATTTTCGTCAGTGCTATTTTAGCGGGATGGATGATGGGTTTGCTTTCCTGGCTGCTGGCATCTTCCCGAGATACGATCAGTAGAATAGTGATGATCTATATGGTTACCTCCGTGATGTCATTTGCGGGACTCCATCATAGCATTATTGGCAGCGTGGAGGTTTTTTCGGGAATGCTCAGTTCACCCGCCATCTCTCTGTGGGATTACCTGAGTTTCCAGAGCACCGCACTCATGGGCAATGCCTTTGGTGGGGCAATCTTTGTGGCATTGCTGAAGTACAGAGCGTTTGTCTTCAATATAGGCTCGAAGAACTGAGTTAAGGTAATTTAACTTAGCTAGTTAGTTTGGGTGAATTATATTGAGGGATGAAAAGATTTTTACTTCCCCTCGTTTTAGTGCTTTGCTATTTTTCCTGTAGCCAAAAGGATGATTCTAACGATATTGAATCCCATGACTATAGCCTTGAAATCATCGATTCTCTTCAGATAGATTACTTGGGTAACCTGAGAATATTAGATTACGAACCTGAAAGCAAAAGTTATTTGGCTAAAGGAAATCGTGATAAGGAATATATGATCTTAGATAGAGATGGGCTGACAAAATCAACGATTGAGTTTCCATCTGATGGGCCTTACGCAATGTATGGACTTATAAACCCAATTGGACTGAGAGATGGAAAGATAGAATTCCATATAATGAATCAGGGTTTTTATAGATACGACTTTAATGGAAATAGAATTTGGCAGTATAAGTTGCCGTTTGATTATTTCTATATCAATGGATTGTCTGGGGACGCAATTTACCCTTTGGGTGATGAGATTGCATTTATCCGCCCTGAATGTGCTGAGGTCGTTACAGACGAATCTTCGACAAGCATATTTGAAGGGATTTATGGTCAGCCAATTCTCCAAGTTTTCGATACGGTTTCGAATAGTAGTCGGGAGACCATGCCTTTTCCTCCCAATTCATTCTTTAGCAATGGGGCTTTCAATTATTGGATGTTTCCAACGGTAATCAGAACTGATACGGAATGGATTCTTTATTTCAGGAATGAAATGAAATTCTGGGTGTACAAGGAAGAAGATGGAGAAGTGAATTTTGACCAAGAGGTAGCCCTCGAAGTGAATGATGCTGTTCAGCCTATTGGCGTTCCGTTCGAACAAGAACAAGATTATAGTGAATTGACAAAGAATAATTTCCCAGGGACTATCCAGAAAATTTACAGATCAACCAACGGTACAATAGTAATTTACAACAAGGGAATTGCAGAGAGTTTGGCAAGCCAATATGATAGGGATGAATCTTCAGGGCGTTTAGAATTAGAAAAGTTGAAAAAGAACTATGTCGCTGTATTTGATGGAGAGTTTAACCTGCTTCAAAATAATATTCCCGTTCCCGAAGGGCTAATATTCACTAGGATTTTGACTGATGACGAAGAAATTCTAGCGCTCAAACATCCTGATTTTTTTGAAACAGAAGATGATTTTGTAACCTATTATAAATTGAAATTGCTTAATGAATAGATTATTGATTCTCCTTTTTGTACTGATTTCATGTTTTTCATGCAGTCAGAAAAATGAGGTTAGCTCAAGAACATCGGCTGACTTGCATCTTGAAATCGTCGATTCGATGAGGATAGATCACCTGGGTGAGTTATGGATTCAGGATTATGATTCTATTTCCAAGGAATATATTGGTCTAACTGGGGTTGATCAAGAGCTAGTGATATTTGATCAAAATGGCCAAGTGACTTCTAGTTTCGTGATTCCAATAGAAGGGCCAAATTCAATTCATGGCATTTTTTCGCTTTCCTTTAGAAATGGTGAAATACAGATTTTAGATTCAAGAAATGGATTTCATTTTCTCAACCGAAATGGGATTATTGAATCGAATCTACCTCTTCCCTACGCATACATATTTGTAAATAATAGAATTCATCCAGCATTTTATGAAGTTAATAGCAAGATAGCTTACCTCAGGCCAGAGAGATCCGATAGTTTAAAAGGAGGGTCAATGGGAGGACTAGTAAAATACATGTATGAATTACCCATTGTGGAGCTTTATGATAGCTTGTCTGGGAGTATTTCCCAAACTATGAAGTCCCCTAAAACCTCTATTTATGCAGATGGTAACTATTATTTCATCCCATTTCCAACTGTATCCAAGCAGGGTGATCTCTGGTTTTTATATTTTATGAACGAGCTAAAATATTTTGTTTATAAAGAGCAAGGAGCAGATATAGTATTGGAAAAGACTGTTGATTTAGAGGTGAATGATGCAATACTACCAGTAGGAGTTCCATTTTCAGCCGCGGAGAATTTTTCTTTAAGTGATCAAAGACCGGGTAGAATCCAGCATCTGTATAGATATAATAACAAGACTGTTGTTATTTATTCGAAAGGTATCTCCCCGGAGACAATTCTACTTCATCAGACTGATCAGACTGTTGAGTTAGAAAATGAGAGTTATGCAGCTGTGTTTGGTGAGAATAATGACTTGTTGAAGAATGATATTCCAGTGCCTGAGGGCTTGGTATTTAGTCGAGTGATTAATGAGAATGGAGAAATTCTTGCAATGAAAGACCAAGATCATTTTGGAGTGGAAGAAGATTTTGTGATCTATTACAAACTGAAACTTTTAAATTAAGCACATGAATATTTACTACCGTATTTTCAGCCTAGCTATTGTTTTACTCGCTTTGCAAAGCTGCGGATCAGAGCCAGACACTATCACTACACCCCAGAAATTGGTGTCTGACGGACAGCTCGTTTCAATGCAAATAGATAGTCAAACATCGAATGTAAGCGATGGTCTCGTCCCTTTTCAGGATGAAAATGGCAGCTGGTTATTCAAACTGAATATGATGAATAATGAGATTCAGCTGTATAATCTTGATTCAAAAACGCTGGAGAAAAAAATGATATTTAATGTAGAAGGTCCTGAAGGTGTACCCAATCTTTCGGGAATCTACGTTCAGAATATGGATAGTATTTTTCTATTTGGCTTCCCCTTAGCCAACATTCAGTTGACAGATACGAGTGGGGCAATTAAAGCTTCCATCAAATACGATGCGCCTGCTGGTCATAGTGTGCCATTTGTACACAATGCATACTTTACTGCTGATCCAGTTTGGATAGACAATCAATTGCTTGTGAAGACAAGGCCGGAAGTTGAGGTCTCCAAGGTGACTACTGAAGATCTTGCAGATAAGAAACTTACTTATTCTATCAACCTTAAAACAGGTGAAACTACCCTTTCAAAAATAGGTTATCCGGCGGATTATCTTTCAGAAGGAGTAAAGCAATTGGATTTTAGCATGGCTAGAGCGGGCGACAAACTAGTTTATTCCTTTATTTCAGATCATAAGCTCTATGTCTCAGATTTGCAAGGAAATCCAGCAGATACAGTCCTAGCTAAAAGCCAATACCTGACCGCTGGATTTGAAACCCTTACCGATGTAACAGACAGATCAGCAACCCAAAGGTTTCTCTATGCCTCAGACCGCTACGAGCGCCTATTATACGACAAGTTCCGAGGAGTTTTTTACCGCTTTGTATTTCCCAAAGTAGAAGTCGAAAGTGACGAAGATCTCAATCAGCTAAGACGGTTCCCCCGGAAGTTTGCAGTAATGATTTTGGATAAAGACTTGAATGTGCTTGGAGAAGCACTGATGCCTGAGAATACTTACTATCCAGGCAATTCCTTTGTGAGTAAGGAAGGTTTGAATATTTCAATCAACCATCCTGACAATCCTAAAAACGAAGAAGATCTGATGAGCTTTGAGGTGTTTAAGTTGGAAGAAGTGGAGTAATGTAGGATGTTTGGTGTCCGATGCCGGATGTTAGGTGCGTAATGTAGGGTGATTGATGCCCTATGCACGATGTAATCAGCTTAGGTACTTTGGGTCTGAAAAAGCTATAAGAATATAGAAAATGCTTAAAACTTAAATTGAGGCTACACCGGTCACCCGACACCCGTCATCCAACATTTACCTACTTCAACTTCACCAGCGGATAATTCAATCCATTCACCAGGTTTTTCACCAATACGTATTTATCCAGATTCTTAAATAGCTCCGTTAGGTTGCGGAAGCCATAGGATCTCGGGTCAAAACTGGGGTCTATCTTTCTCAGTGATGCCCCGATCTTGGCAATGTGGATTTCCTCTTCCTCATCTGATGAGATCTCAAAAGCCTTGTCAATAATGCTCAGATCGAGCTCTGCAGTTTCTTTTTCAGGCTGCTCTTTCTTGACTTCCTCATTTACCACCACATTTTTGCGGGTGGTGCTGACTTGGGATTTATCCGCTTTCTTAGCCGTTGCTTTTGGTTTTTCTGCCGGCAAAAGGTTTTCCGCATAGGTGAAAATCTCACAGGACTGCACAAAAGCTTTTGGGGTAATCCTGCGCCCGATTCCCATCACAAACATACCTTCTTCACGGATTCTTTTTGCCAAACCTGTGTAGTCAGAATCCGAGGAAACGATGCAAAAACCATCCACAGAACCGCTGTGAAGGATGTCCATCGCATCGATGATCATGGAGCTATCTGTGGAGTTCTTGCCGGTGGTGTAGGAGAATTTCTGGATGGGGCTGAAAGAATGCAGGTTGATCATCTCCTTCCAGCTGTTCATATGTGGCGTGGTCCAGTCTCCGTAGATTCTACGGATGGTGGCCTTGCCGTATTTGGAAACCTCTTCGAGAATTTCCTTAATTAATTTTGCTTGTGCATTGTCCCCGTCGATTAGTACGGCGATATTGAATTTGTTGTTTTCCATGTAAAAATAAAAGTTGTTGCCCTTAAGGTAGCAATTAGTACGCCGAGGTTGGGTTTTGAAAAGGAAAATTAAGGAATGGTACCATGCGCCACCGTGGTCTGCGTCCCACAGACCTGATGGTGAAGGGTACTCGATAGTTCGACACCCTTCGGGCCTGCCTGTTGCAGACAGGGTCGTCTGAAATCATTTGCTATTCATTCATCCATGGCTCTCTTTCCTTCCCGCTAGATTTATCCAAAGGGATAAATCTTACGCTCGGCCTTACCCATGGCTATTGAGAAATTCGATCCTTTCAGGATCATAAGTTGTGCAAAGGCCTATATTTCCAAAATATGACCACGAAGCGACAGTCCCGATGAGCGAAGCGATTTCGGGTTGGTCCAACTTTTCAGTAACCGCGGGTGAAAGCCGTGGATAGGAGACTTACTCGTGATAAATGCCTACCCTGAAGGGGTTGCACTGGATAAGAATTAAAATTCTAGAGGTCACAGACCACGGTGAGACAATGTTTTGTCTATCGTCAATTTCTATAATCCTTGCTCCATCTGGTTTTTCCGGTAGCCAGCAACACAATGCCGCCCCCAAAAAGCGCTCCGGTAATAAAGCCGGTGAGGTCATTTCTTGGTGCAAGAATGACCAGTATTCCTATAACTATCATTACCAATCCAATTATTCTTACTTTATTCATTTTGATAGGTTTTTTGATTTGTTTCTAGATACTTCCGAATATATATGAAAGGTCATCCTATGCAGACTAAAATCTTACATTAATTAGAGGAAATAGCTACTCACCCCTGCAACTTCTCCTTAAAAAAACCAATCGTCCTTTCCCAAGAAAGCGTTGCCGCAGCCTCATTATATCTAGGAGTGGTATTGTTGTGGAAACCGTGATTGGTATCCGGATAGATAAATGCCTGGTATTCTATTCCATTTTCTTTTAGCACTTCTTCATAGGCTGGCCAGCCGGCATTGACCCGCTCATCCAAGCCTGCGTATTGTAGCATCAGTGGCGCTTTGATCAGGGCTGCTTCTTCTGCGGAAGGCTGACCGCCATAGTAAGGAACTGCAGCACCGAGTTCTGGGAGACGTACCGCCATCATATTGGAAATCCATCCTCCGAAACAGAAACCTACCACGCCCACTTCTCCGGTGCAATCAGGGTGGTTTTTCAGGTATTCATAGGCCGCAATAAAGTCCTCCAGCATTTCATTTCTATCCCGCTGGCTTTGCATGGCACGACCTTCGTCGTCATTTCCCGGATATCCACCTAATGGCGTTAGGGCATCTGGTGCCAAAGAGATAAATCCAGCTACGGCAGTTCTTCTTCCCACATCCTCGATGTAAGGATTCAGGCCTCTGTTCTCGTGAACGACTACGACTCCAGGTACTTTTCCTGAAGTTCCTGTTGGAGTTGAAAGCAAACCTTTGATTTTGCCTCCGCCTTTCGGAGAATCGTACGTGATGTAATCCGAGGCCAGGCGGGGGTCATCGGATTTAATTGTGCGTGTATCTAGGTAATTTGGCATCATCGCACTCATAAGCGCGGCGACCGTTACGCCTCCGACAGCATAGACAGAGAGCTTTTCGATAAATTGTCTGCGCTCCAGTTTATTGTGCGCATAGGCATCGTACAGGTCGAAAACGCCTTGGTCTATGTCTTCTTTCTTTAATTCCTTCATGGTATTGGTGTTATGGGTTGTTGTATTCTTTGGTTATCCTAAATGATGTCAGCAGCATAATTTTCATTGTTTAAAGAGACCGATGACCGAAGACAGGTGACGGAAGTAGCCTCAATGCTTTATTCTAACAAATCCTAAGTTGCTTTTGTCTTTTTGCAACTAGTCAGGCAGAAAGACTTGTTTTGTAATTTAAGGAAATGAAATAAGCAATAGTACACGCTCGTGTAAATTTTGGGCGATGTTTAGATGCTATGCATTAGAATCAAGATATTAGACAGAGGAGAAACTTTACAACCTTGCCACCTCCAACCTCCCACCTCCAACCTCCCACTTCCCACCTCCCACTTCCCAACTTCCCCCTTCCAACTTCCTTTTATTCTTCCGAACTTGCACCGACAAATCATCGACTACACTCTTGGCCTCGAAAGTTCTCTTTATTACTCCGCCTTTTACCCAGCTGAATACGCCTTATCCTGCCACGGCTTATCTGAAAGGATACCTCAACCAAATCGGTGTGGCTTCCAATCAAGTGGATTTGGGAATAGAGGTGATCTTACAGCTTTTTTCAAAGTCTGGCTTGACGAGAATATTTCAGGAAATAGAAGCCCAGGAAGCGGACTTGTCGGATAATGCTGCCCGGATTGTACGATTGAAAGCCAATTACCTGCAGACGATAGATCCGGTGATTGCTTTTCTTCAGGATAGAAATCCTACACTAGCTTATAGAATTGCCGAAGGAGATTACCTACCAGAGGCAAGTCGCTTTGAGCAGTTGGATGATCTGGAATGGGCTTTTGGGACGCTGGGGATCCGTGACAAGGCCCGGTATTTTGCCACACTTTACCTGGAGGATATCGGAGATCTGATCTCAGAGCAGATTGATTCGCATTTTGGTTTCAGCCGATACGCTGAGCGTTTGGGCATGTCAGCCAATTCCTTTGATGAGATGCAGGAAGCATTGAATCAACCTTCTGGTTTGATCGATGAAATGCTCTGTGACTTGCTTGAGCAAAAAATCCAGCAGTACCAACCTACTTCTGTTGCCTTTTCTGTGCCTTTTCCCGGAAATCTATATGGTGCTTTCAAGTGCGGGCAATACCTTAAAGCGCATCATCCTGAACTAGTGCTTTGGATGGGTGGAGGTTATCCGAATACGGAATTACGTTCACTCAAAGAACCTCGGGTTTTTGACTACATGGATTTTATCGTGTTGGATGACGGAGAAGCGCCAATCAGGCTTTTGCTCGAGCATCTGGACGGGAAGATTCCGGTTTCTGAGTTGAAGCGAACTTTTACCAGAATCGATGGTCAAGTGACGTATTGCAATAGTAATCCTGCCAAAGACGTACCTCAGCGTGAAGTAGGGACGCCAGATTACGGTGATTTGCTGATCCGTGATTACTTATCCGTTATCGAAGTGGCAAATCCAATGCATAGACTTTGGTCGGATGGGCGCTGGAATAAGATGACTTTGGCACATGGCTGCTACTGGGGAAAATGCACTTTTTGCGATGTGTCGCTGGATTACATCGGAAGGTATGAGCCGATCACGGCGTCGATTTTATGTGATCGTATTGAAGAGATTATCGCTCAGACGGGTGAAAATGGGTTTCACTTTGTAGATGAAGCTGCGCCTCCGGCATTGATGCGGGATCTGGCAATTGAGATTCTTCGTAGGGAGCTTTCTGTGGTTTGGTGGACGAATATCCGCTTCGAAAGCAGTTTCACGGCTGATCTTTGTCGGCTTTTTAGGGCTTCTGGCTGTATCGCCGTTTCCGGAGGTTTGGAAGTGGCTTCAGATCGTTTGTTGGAGATGATCAAGAAAGGCGTCACGGTTTCCCAAGTCGCTCAGGTGACCAATCATTTTACCCAAGCGGGAATCATGGTGCATGCCTATCTGATGTATGGTTTTCCTACCCAGACAGCTCAGGAAACGATTGATTCTCTGGAGATGGTTCGGCAATTGATCCAGGCTGGAGTGATCCAATCAGGCTTCTGGCATAGATTTGCCATGACAGCGCACAGTCCGGTTGGGCTGGATCCCAAAGCTTTTGGAGCGGTGAATCTCATGCCGACTGCAGGTACTTTTGCCAATAATGACCTTCCGCACGAGGATCCTACGGGTGCGGATCATGAGCTTTTTGGCGAGGGGCTGCGCAAATCACTTTTCAATTACATGCATGGGGTCTGCTTCGACGTGCCGCTTCAGGATTGGTTTGATACAAAGGTTCCGAAGACAAGTATTCCGAAAAATTACATAGCCAACGAAATCAGGAATGAGCCTGCTCCTGAATATAAGGATAGAAACAGAATTCTCTGGATAGGAGCACAGCCTGAACTTCAGATTTTCGAAGAGGATGAGCTTTCGGAGTTGATTTTCTCAGGGAAAAAGGAAGACTTCGCCATGGAGCTTCCAATCGATTTGGGGATCTGGGTGGCGGAAATGCTCCAAATAGTCGGTTATAATCAAAAGCTGAATACCCTCAAACCAATCCGTGAAAGCTATGAGGAATCTTTCGGAGACTTTGAGGAAATGCTGGAATCAGAAGTTTGGGAGATTTTAAGGGAGCAGGGATTGCTGGTTTTTTGAAAAGCTGGGAGACCGGAGACGGAAGTGGCCTCAATCTTAGTTTTAACTACTCCTAGGTTGCTTTTTTCTCTAATGTCTCTGCCATTTTCCCGCAGAAAAGAACCGCGGATTTTCGCGGATTTTTAGCAGGATATTGATGCTGTAGTAGCACTACTTTCTCAAAATGGGAAATAGTTACTGTCTCAATGTGAGATTTTTTTACTCGGTAAATTCATGTGAGAATTGGTGCTTGGATATCTTGAAAAAGCAATGTCAAATTTTCCATTGAAATTTTAAGGATCAATACTTGTGGTTCAGATTTGGTAATTCCCCCTTTTTTAAAGGGGGCAAGGGGGATTTTCTCAAAAAAAGCTAAACGCAGAAGACTTGGCTCAATGGCATAGTGATAAATAAAAACAGCTATGGCACAACTTGTGAATTGTTGCCATAGCAATCATTATAACCACTAAACTTTCCCCAACATGAACAATCTTTTCAAAGGACTAATCGCAGGCTACGGAGCATATAAACTAGGTGGAGGTTGCCTAGGAACAGTCTTGGTTTTTGTAATAATCTTTATGCTCTTAGGTCAATGTAGTTAAGACGTGAAGCCTAAATTGCTTTCCCCATCTGAGGATCTGAAATGCTGTCTTTTCCGGTTTCCAGTCTTCCTGCATAAGTGATTTCCATCTTCGGATCTTCCTTGGCAGAAAGTGCAATTTGGTACCAGCCTTTGTGCTTCTTCGTGTCTATTTTGAAAGTTTTTTCTGCCCCGTCAACGAGCTTGATTTCGGTATTTAATTTCAGGTAAATAGGATCTTTTGCGAGCAAAGTTACTGTGGATCCAGAAGTGTTTTTGAATTTTAACTCAAGCTCGTCACTGACTTTCTTGTTTTTCAAAACTGGATTTGCACCAATTTCAATTTTAGAAGAAATAGGCGAGCCTTTGAATTCTCTGAAGAAACCATTTGGGCCATATACTCTCAGGTGATACAGACCATTTTCGAATTCTTCGATTGGCCATTCGTAGGTGATACTGTCTCCAGATTTTACTGCGAACGCCCAAGTTTTTACAGGTTCAAATTGGTTGCTTTCTTGATTCAAATAGTTGCCAGGTGCATACACATTGAATGCAGAGCCTAAAGCCTCTTGTTCGAATAAATCCTGAGAAGCAGTAAATGTGATGATGAATTTCTTTCCATCTGAGCTTACTTTTCCATCTGCATGAAGGTCGTATTTCAATGCATTCGAAGGCTTGGTGCCTTGTTCCTGAACTGCAAAAACCGAGGAATTTGCTTGGTTTGCAGCTTCTTTTCTGGCTTCTTCCTCTGTTAGTTTTATAAAATTGGTAGGGACGTTTTTAAACTTCGCGTTGTAAATCTGTTTGACAAATTCCTCCTGATTGACAGGGGCAGCATGCTTTATTTTCTCATCATTATATGGACGGAAAGCTGAAGTCAAATCCCCACTGACTGCTCTTCTCCAAGAACTGATATTTGTTTCTTCGATTTTCTTTCCGGTCTTTTTAGATAGGAAAGTTTCCAGAAACTGTATGGTAGAAGTAATATCACAAACTTCAGAATTCACCCATCCGCCACGCGACCAAGGAGAGGCAATGATCAGTGGAACTCTATAGCCCAAGCCAACTGGGCTGGTTCTTGCCTCATTTGGTTTGAAGCCATCTTTTAATTCTTCTTCTGCAGTCACAAATTCTCCTGCACTGGAAAGTCCTTCAGACATTTTTCCATTTGGCGTATGTGGATTTGGCGGTACGAAAGGAGGGACATGGTCAAAATATCCATCGTTCTCATCGTAATTGATGATGAAGATGGTCTTTTTCCAAACCTCTGGATCTTCAGTCAATATGTTCATGACTTCCGAAGCGTACCATGCTCCATACCAAGGTGCGCTTGGATGATCAGAGAATTTTTGCGGAGCGACAAGCCAAGTTACAGTAGGTAAAGTACCCTCTTTGACATCCTTTCTGAATTGGTGAAAAATATCTCCTTTTGGAATCAAAGTTTCACGGTCTTCTCCATTTTCCTGGTAAGCAAGGGTTTCAGTTTGATGATAATCTGGGTCTCCTGTATTGGTTTGGAAAGCCTTTCTATGAAGACTCTTTGCTTTGTCTGAGAGTTTTTCGAACTCTTCAGCATTCCATTTTTGTAGGTAAACTTCCAGATACGCTAAGCCATCTTCTTTCTCCTTCAATTCTTTTTGTAGCTCCTCTAAATTGGTCGGGTTGCTGGCCAGTTTTACTTTGACTTCCGTTATTTCAGCAGGTAGAGCCTTTTGTCTTTTCTGTAAGAACAAGTAATGCTCTGGGTGAAAACGTACTCCGAATTGTGAGAACCACTCCAGGTTATTGTCAGTGAAATTTGCCAAAAGCGATTCTGCTTCGCCTTCTAGTTCAGTCGTGAGACTGATTTCATTTTGATATACTTTCCATGAGATATCGTTTTCCTCCAGCAATTCCGGAAAAGTTCTCCAAGTCCCTTCTTTGCCGTAAGTCAGTTCGCCATTTCTGACTTTGGCTTTATCTCCTTCAGAACCATGCGTTTTTCCAGTCCAGAAATAGCTTCTATTTGTTGTCGTTCCAGTCAGGGCTGCGCAAAAGTGTTGATCACAAACGGTGAATGCATCTGCAAGTGCATAGTAGAAAGGCAAATCTTCACGACTATAGAAACCCATAGTCAGTGGGATATTATAGTGTTTTTTACCAGGTCTTTTAGCCTCTATCCAATTGTTATATTTTCCGTCATTTCTGGCATCAACTTGATTTTCCCAAGAGTGAGGCGTGCCGCCCATCCAGGTAGCATTTGTGTCCTTGATGTCAAAGCGAAAAGGGGCAAAGCGATTTCCTTCTTTATCAGGCTGAAGCCAAACTGGATTTTGGTCAGGAAGAGAAATAGCTCTGGGGTCATTGAATCCGCGCACACCTTTCATGGTGCCAAAACAGTGATCAAAAGATCTGTTTTCCTGCATCAGCATGACTACATGCTCTGCATCATAAAAAGTTGTTCCCGGAGCAGCTGGAATAGCCATCGCTCGTTGTACTGCCATCGGCATGGAGCTCCAGATGCTTGCTCCACCAGTGACTAAAGCTGCTTTCTTTAAAAATTCTCTTCTTGAATCGTTCATTATTAACTTGTATTAGGGAATAAGTATAGGCACTTTTTCCTTGAGGTTGAGGCTAGTCTATATTTCCTTTTTGTTACGATATTACAATTGATTACTAATCGAAACTCTACCAAAGACTTAGAGTGTGGGGAAGAATTATTATGTAATTTAAGTGTTTATAAAAGTTGTCAAAATGGAAGAATTTTTAGAACCCAAGAAAAGTAAGGTTGACAAAACCGAAAGAGCCCAACAGACTTTTTTCAGGGTGACTTTTATGAATAATTGCAACCTGCTCCAAATTGCGGACAACAAAGCCAATATCGTGATCAGTATCAATGCGCTGGTGATATCCTCAGTTGTGGCAATTATTGGTTATGGCACTATTTCCAATCAGATAGATTATCAGGGGACCATAACACTGGTTCCTATATTGATTTTACTTACCACTTGCCTTACTTCTACCATTTTGGCAGTTCAGGCAGCTAGGCCAAAAGTATTGGGAAGAAGAAATTATAAGGTAGAAGAAGTGAAGTCAAGTATGATGTTTTTTGGAGTTAGTTCTAATTTTTCGCTTTCGGAATACTTAGAGGAATTGGACCGTGTGTTGACTAATAAAAAGGATGTGCAGGAGCAAATGGCGATTTCGCTTTATTATCAAGGAAAAGTTTTGAATAGAAAATATACCCTTCTTGCTCACGCTTATACGGTGTTTATTATGGGTTTGGCGATAGGTGTAATTACCTTTTTTATCTACTTGATGGTCTTGTAGCCCAGAGGAAATTGGCAGAGAGGCTTATTTCATTTTGCTCATCAAAATAATCCCGGTGGACCAATTCATCTTGGTCATGTTAAAGTCCTTCTTGGCTTCTAAGGTTCTGATTAGATTTTGTGCTTTTTCGGCATGACCATCTGGCCAGTTTGGCTGAGGATTCATATCATCGATGACATAAATACCTCCGACTTTAAGTAAAGCAAGGACTTTATCCAATTCACTATACTTGCCTGGCCATGCATCAGCAAAAATCAAATCGAACTTTTCTCCTGTATAGTTATTTATCCATTCTGATCCATCCTGGCAAAGGATATTCACTCTGCTGTCAAGTTTGAAAAACTGACTCACTATCGCGGTCAGTTTAGGGTCGTTGTCTATGGAAATGATACTTCCGCAATCATCCATACCGTCAGCCATCCAGGAAAGTGAAAGGCCAATTCCAGTGCCTAATTCGAGGAAGTTGCCGCAGGGTTTACTTGCTACCAAGGTTTTCAAAAGTGATCCTACAAAGAGGTCGGATGGCATGGTGAAGCCTATTTCCTCACATTTAGCCTTGATTCTGGCATGAGCAGAAGGTTTGATTTTGATGTCTGATTCTTTCATAGTTTAAAAATTCAGATAGTTAATAAAATTGGTGATTCGAAAAAAGTAACGTAAAAATCTGCTTGCGCAGATTTCAAGTTAATAAGTATATTTTACAAATACCCTTTTCTGCAGGCTTTGTTCATCTGGATTCAGCATTGGTGGTGCGGGAGCAGCATCAGCGCTGGTACGCATCATTTCCATTTTTGCATATCCAAAGCTAATTGGCTGAGACTCCAGATTCACACGGTGTACACGGATAGATTTAATTCCTAAAGTCTGTGCAATTAGTTGGGCTCTGCTTTCAGCATTTCTCAAGGCAGCTGTCAGTAATTCATCTTCTAGAGATTTCTGAGTGGCCTCTGAAATTTGAAAGTGAAGGTTAAAGCTCATGTCTCCGGAATTTTGAATAGCCTCGACGATTTTCTGCAAGTCTTCATTCTTGCTGTTTGTGACTATTCTTAGTCCTTGGCGAGCCACATAGCCAGAATCACGTTGTGTTCCGCTTCTGTAAATTCGATTAACATCCACGGAGTAATTGTCTGCAATCAACTTATAATCCTTGATTTTAGCTTTTTTCAAGGCATCGGCGAGCAACTGAGTTTTTTTGTTTAGCACCCCGACTGCATCGTTAACTTTCATAGCCTTTTCTTCTAGATTAATCTGGAATGAAGCTTCATCTGGGGCTATTTTCTTTTCGCTAAAACCTTCCACTTCGATCAAAGGGACGGTCATGTTGTCCTGCGCAAAAACGGGTACTGCAAATAAAAGTGCAAATACGATAGTTAAATAATTTTTCATTTTTGTGTTTGGTTTAGTTCTGCTGATAGGTATTCAAAATCGAAGCCAGCTTTTAAAATAATTTTTTCTGTTAAGAGAAATTAAGAGTGCTGAGAGGAATGATCAATGGTCAAGTTTCTATTTTCAAATTTCAAATCGCATTTCCCAAATCAGAAATTCCTACTTCCATTCCAACACTTCCATGGTATTCAATTCAGGACCACCACCACGCTTTGCACTTCCTGCTGCTACATAGAGCTTGCCCTTGTAGTAAATGACGCCTGTGCCATGTCGGCCTTGTTTCAAATCCGGTAATCTTGACCAGGTGCCGGTTCTGGTATCCAACACTTCCACCTCAGCATGAGAGGCCTCTTGAACCGTACTTTCACCATTCATTACCAGTAAGTATTTTCCATTTGCTATGGAGGAAGTTCCTCCTCTTGGGGTAGGCAATCCTGCTTCTACAGTATTCCATTGGTTAGTTTTGAAATCAAAGAAATCTACTTCAGGAATCACCAAATCCAATACTTTTCCTATTTCTGCATGGGAAGTTCTGCCTCCAGCAGCATAGATTTTGTCTTCTACAAGTACTGCCCCGAAGTGATCACGTGGTCTCGGAGCATCTGGAAGGACAGTCCATTCTCCAGTTTTGGTATCATACTCATCAAACCAAGGCACAAAATCTGCATAATGACCGTCCACGATTCCGCAAACCATGTAGATTTTGTCTCCACGGGTTAGCACTCCCGCAGAACCTCTGCGTCTATTTTCTGGTATTTCAGCTCCTTCCCTCCAGGTATTTGTTTTGGGGTTGAAAATCAGAAAATGTGTCAATGGGGTTTCGTGCGGATAGCCACCCGTGAGAGCTCCGATCACATAGATTTCATTTTTGAAGGAAATGGCCTGAAAATGATGAAACTCTATTGGAGCCATGGCCAGTGTTTTCCAGGTATTAGTTTTTGGATCGTATTCTTCGATAGGCTTGATGCCTCTTCCGCCTAGGAGATAGAACTTGCCATTGTTTTCTACGAATGAGTTTTCATGGCGTGGAAGAGGGTAGTTAGTGGTTTCAACTTCGGTCCACTGATCAGAAGATTGGGAGAATCCAGTTATAGAAATCAGTAGGAGTACTAGACTGAAAAAGTATTTCATAGGGAATGGGTTTTGGTTTAATGAAGATAAAAATAAGGAATATTGAGTTGTTTTACTTTAGTTACTGATAGTATATGCTATCAATAGTTACTTGGTTAAGCTCCTTCCTGAGGAATTGGTAATTACTTCGAGGCCAGTACGTCCGGAGATTGACTAGTCGAAAAAATATCAATAATTAAAATACGGGTATCCTCTTCCAAATAGAGAATTTTGTAATTTCTGACAATAATTCTATAGTATTTTGGGTTGATTTCGTCCTTCTGATATTGTCTTGCAAATAGGATCTTTTTGGGGGCTTGAAGTAAATCCGATCTTACATTTTTTGCGCCTTGTAATGATTTGCCTTTATAGTATTCAAAAATGCTCTTTAGAGATTCCTTAGCTTGTTTTGACCAAATGATGCGTAGAGCTGGCATTACCAATTCTCAATTTCTTTTTCTAAATCCTCTTGAGACAGAAACTCTCCTGAACTAATTTGTTTCTCTGCCTTTTCTAACCGGAGATTATATTCTCGTTTGGTCAAAGGGGAGCCTCCTGAGGTGTATGCGACAATTAATTCCTCCTCGAGCAAATTATCGATCTTCTCCAGCAATGATTCTGTAGAGATGTGCATGATTTTTTGAATCACCTCAAGTTTGGCTGTTTTTAAATCCATTTTTTTGAGCTTTTGTACAAATTAACGATTTATCAGAATGAATGGGTTCATCTTCATTTGTTTTCTGTTTTGTCAATAAAAAAGTCGTCACCTGTATCTCTACAAATGGCGCTCCTTAAACCCGAGATCAAAAAACCGAAACCCGAAATCAACCTATTTTTCCAAGTCCAGAATATCGCGAATCTTATTGACTTCAGTCATTTCATCAGATAGTCCAGATCCATCACTTGCTGCAATCTTTTCGCGAAATGCAGACAGATTCGAAATGTAACCATCCAAAGCAGTCAAGATATTGTCTTTGTTTTCTGTCAATATCGGTGCCCACATTGCAGGGCTTGACTTCGCCAGACGGACAGTAGATGCAAATCCAGAACCTGCCATATCAAAGATGTTTTTCTCATCTTCCATTTTCTGCAAGACAGTTTTACCCAGCATAAAGGAAGAAATATGGGAAAGGTGAGATACAAATGCCAGGTGACGATCATGTTCCTCAGGATCCATAAATCTCAATTTAAGATTCAGCGCATCAAAAAGCTCGTAAGCCTTTTCCTTCAGACCAAGATCCGTCTGTTCCAGTTCACAGATAATCATCACCTTGCGATCTAGCAAATCCCCAAAAGCTGCTTTTGGTCCAGAATACTCAGTTCCTGCAATCGGGTGAGCAGCTAGGTATTGCTTTCTCTTAGGGTGTTCTGCTACCAAAGCACAAAGTTTAGCTTTCGTAGAACCTACATCAAAAACCAAGGTGTTTTCACCTACTTGATCTAGCGTTTTTAGCAAAAGGTCATTTAATGTGTCAGCAGGAGTTGCCAAGATTACGATATCAGTATCTGCATCTGGGGCATCTTTAGCTTCTTGGATGATTCCAAGGTTAATCGCGTCCTGGAGATTCTTCTCGTCAGCATCCGATCCTGATATCAAAATGTCAGGAAACTTTTTGGCTGCTGCCAAGCCGAATGAACCTCCCAGAAGTCCCAATCCGATAATATGTATTTTTTTCATAGCTAATTCTTAATTTTTTTTCCAGCTTCTTTAAAGGCATAATTAACAAATATGCTTATCTCTATTATTGAGGCATCTTCGGTCTCCTGTCTTCGGTCTTCCAGCCTATTAACCAAAGAAATTAAGGCCAATAGTGTACCCTTGGATAGTAATTACTTTATCCTGTTTATTGCTTCCAAGATCTTAAACTCGGGCATGCAAAGCGAAAAGCGAACATAGCCTTCGCCTTCCGAGCCAAAGATTTTTCCCGGAGTTATAAATATATTTTTCTCGTAAAGTAACTCGTCCACAAGCTGATCCGCTGACTTTCCATCCGACACTTTGCACCAGACAAAAAGCCCCGCTGCTTTGGTATCATAGGTAAGGTTAAGCTTATCGGCAAGTTTCCAAACCAATTTCCTACGACTTTGGTAGGTGCTTTCAATATCGGTAAACCAGCTTTCTCCTAAGTTCAGAGCAGCAATTGCACCCTTCTGAATGCCCAAAAACATCCCGGAATCCATGTTGCTTTTCACCTTCAATACTTTAGTAATCCAGTCCTCACGTCCCGCAAGCATCCCAACTCTCCAGCCGGGCATATTGA
The DNA here is from genome assembly GCF_900116615.1 of Algoriphagus locisalis. Classification (GTDB taxonomy): domain Bacteria; phylum Bacteroidota; class Bacteroidia; order Cytophagales; family Cyclobacteriaceae; genus Algoriphagus; species Algoriphagus locisalis. Next base: position 210,175 of record NZ_FPBF01000008.1, on the reverse strand, counting down.
AAGCCTTACTGAGAGAGTTTAATTCCATGGCCACTTCTTTGGCTTCTGGAATTGACAAAATACTAATCGGTTCCTTGGTCAAAATATGACTGTATGGATTGTCATGGAGTAAAACGATCTCATGCTTTTTGGCAAATGCCACCAGCTCCTGCAAAATTGCTTTGTTGCCAGGTGCACCAGTAGGCATGTGTGGATAGTTAATCCACATAATTTTCACTTTGCTCAGATCACGATTTTCCAATTCTTCCAGATTCGGACGGCCACTTTTTTCTAAGTCAATGGAATAAAATATAGGCTTCGCTCCCAGCAAATTGGTGACTGAGGTATATGTTGGATAGCCAGGGTTTGGTACCAAAACCTCATCTCCAGGATTCAAGAAAGTCATGCTGAGATGCATAATTCCTTCCTTCGAACCCATCATTGGTAAGATTTCCTTATTTGGGTCCAGGTTTACACCGTATTCTTTTGAATAAAAATTCGCGATGGAAGCCCGAAGCTGTGGAATTCCCTGATAACTCTGGTATCCGTGAGACTGTGAGTTGTCCGCGGTGCTTTTCAGTGCATCAATTACAAGTTTGTCAGGAGCCATATCCGGGCTGCCTATAGCAAGACTTATGATTGGTTTTCCATCCGCAATCATCTGGTTTACCTCACGGAGCTTGGAGGAAAAGTAGTACTCTTCTACACTGTTTACTCGATCTGCAAAACCCTTCATCTATGTGTTCTTATTTTATTTATTCTGATTATCCGAAATGATGCCAGTGACCTCTTTTACTTTGCTTATCAGGCTGGAAGACCGAAGACGGGTGACCGAAGTACCAGCAAAGCTAGTGTTTAACCTAAATTAAGTCGCATTTTACCTTTTACTGGTGCAATTGCGGATATACATATTATTTTTTTCTGCTTTTCTATCTTAAAAGAGACTAAAGCATTCTAGGATTTGTTTAACACTGGCATTTGGGCTACTTCGGTCTTCCGTCTTCGGTCATCAAACCTAGTGAGCATAGGAATTATGGCTAATAGCATCATTGCGGCCAAACCTAATTGCACTTCCTACTTATGTATTCTCCAAAAATTTTCACCTCTCCAAAGCTAGTTCGAATTTCTTCAATTGTTTGCGAGAAGATAGCGTGATCTTCAAAAACCAAGTCGATGAAAAATGCATACTCCCAAGGTTTTTCTATTACCGGAATGGACTGGATTTTGCTCAGATCAATTCCATTTTCTGAAATTAAAGTGAGCAACTTCGCCAATCCGCCTTTTTGGTTTTGAATGGTAACTTTAATAGATGCTTTATTCGCCTCGGTAGCTGGTTTTACAGATTCTTTTTGAAGAATGATAAAACGGGTGAAATTACTTTTCACCGTCTGAATATCCGGAGCTAGAATCTCCATTCCATAAATATCCGCTGCAATGCTGGATGCGATTGCCGCCACACCTTTCCAGTTTCCAGCTGCTATATCGCGCGCCACTGAAGCAGTGTCTGTGTCTTCTTTGAGTTTGATGTGTGGGTGCTGCGCAAAAAAAGCCTTGCACTGCAAAAGCGCCATAGGATGGGAGCGAACTTCCGTAATATCTTGAATAGTCTGGCCTGGAAGAGCCATGAATTGATGGCCAATCGGCAGGTAATATTCATCGCGAATGCTCAAACCGTAGCGATCTATCAAATCATAGTTGGGCAGAATTGCTCCGGCAATGGAGTTCTCTATTGCCATCACAGCAAAGTCTGCATCGCCATTTGCCACAGCTCTCGCGACTGGCTCGAAAGTAGTGAAATCAAGAATTTCTATGTCCTCACCAAAATTCCGCAAGGCAACTTGATGGTGAAATGAACCAAGGACGCCTTGAATGGCTACATTAAGCTTGCTCATAAATTAGGATTGGCTGACGATAGAAATTCCTGTAAGCTCACAATGCTTCCAAAAACTCGGATAAGATTTATTCACCACAGATGGATCTTCTATGCTCACTCGGGTTTTGGTGATCAAAGGCATAAAAGCCATCGCCATTCTATGGTCTTCGTAAGTGTGAATTTTTACTTCAGCCGGCATAGTAACTGATGGGATGACCTGATAAACTTCAGGTTCTACTTCTTTCAAATCCGCATTGAACTTCGCCAACTCTTGTTGAAGGGCGTAAATTCGGTCGGTTTCCTTGATTTTCAGACTTTCCAATCCTGTGAAAGTAGCATTTTGACCTAAGATGGCACAAGTCACCGCAATGGTCTGTGCCAAGTCTGGACAATGCGTGAAATCCCAATGTTTTAAACCTTTTACCGGCTGCTTTTCCAAGAGAACTCCACCGTCCTTAAAAGTGCTTTTTACGCCTAGTTGCCCCATGATTTCCACCACAGCAGAGTCACCCTGAAGACTGTTTTCTTTCAAACCAGAAAGAAAAAGCTCACCGGAATCGGCGCAGGCCAATAAACTAAACCAGTATCCAGCACCTGACCAGTCACTTTCTACTGCGAAGGTGGTTGGTTGATAGGCTTGATGTGCAACAGTGATTTTATTGTCGATCCATTCGTAGCTGATTCCAAAATGAGACATGGTGTCCAAGGTCATTTCTATGTAAGATCGAGAGCCTACTTTTCCTTCCAATTCGAGCTCCAAACCTTTTGGAAGCAATGGGGCGATCATCAGCAAAGCCGAAATATATTGGCTGGAAACGTCTCCTCGGATTTTTACTTTCTCGCTTTTTTGCTCCGAAAGGCCATGAATCGCCATAGGAGGATATCCTTCCACTCCCAGGTAATGAATTTCAGCTCCAATAGTTCTAAGCGCATCCACCAAAATCCCGATTGGACGATCACACATCCGAGGAGTTCCAGTCATGACTTTGTTTTGATTGGTGATCGCAGCATAAGCGGTCAGAAATCGCATAGTAGTTCCCGCGTCCAGAACATCGAAAACCGGTGGGTTTTTCTCCAGCAAAGAGATCATCGTCTGCGTGTCACGGGCCTCAGCAAGGTTGCTCAGCTTGTTTTCCCCTTCAGTTAATGCATCGATGATAAGAACACGATTTGATTCGCTTTTGGAAGAAGGAAGTGGGATATGGGTAGCCGAAAAATCTGATTTTTGGGCCAGATGGATGGTTTCCATTGTTTCAGTGGTCAAAATATTGGTAATTAGGTCTGAGGTAAATTTTGATAATAATGGATAGCTTCCCGGATTTCCTCACGGGCAACCGGAATATTATAGGTGCAATCGCCGATAGAACTTAGCAAAGAAAACATCAATTCTTTTCCTTCGTTTTTCTTGTCTTGCAGGCAATAGTCAAGAACCTCCGGAAGATCAGTTTCCAGAATTTCTACTTTGCCATACACTTTCAAAAAGGCGGTTTGAATTTGCATCACTTCCGCCATCGAAAGGTCTAATTTCTTGTGTGAGAGCCAGGCTTCGCAAATCATGCCAACAGCGATGGCTTCTCCATGTAATAAATGTCTAGGTCCATCCAAAAAGTACGTTTCAAAAGCATGACCTATCGTATGCCCAAAATTCAAGATTTTGCGCAAGCCAGCTTCCTTAGGATCTTCTTCGACCACAGATTTTTTGATCTCAACAGAATGATGGATTAGCGGAGTCCAATAGGAATTGCTCCAGTTTTCAAAATTCAGACTTTCGAAATAGCTCTTATCCCGGATCAACCCGTGTTTGATGATCTCGGCAAAGCCTGATCTAAGCTCTTGCTGAGGTAAAGTTTTTAGGAATTCTGAGGCAACAATTACCGTCTCTGGTTCATTGAATACGCCCAAGTGATTTTTTAATCCCTCGAAATCCACTCCTAATTTTCCGCCTACACTGGCATCTACTTGCGAAAGCAGGGTAGTGGGCATATTGATAAAGCGAATTCCTCTTTTGTAAATACTGGCGCAAAAACCACCCATATCGCCCAAAACTCCACCTCCTATATTCAGGAAAAGTGCTTTTCTATCAAGTTGAGCTTCCGTCATGGCAGCCCAGATTTGCATGCAGGTGGTTATGGTTTTGTTTTTCTCGCCAGAGTCAATGGTGAAAAAGGTACTGTTGGAAGGGAAAACTTCTTCGACCAAGGGGAGGCAATGTTCCTTGGTGTTTTCATCTGTAAGTATAAAAAGACTGGAAAATTTGATCTCACCGAGTACAGCAGTCAAATCCACAGATGCATTTTCAGAAAAGATAATTGAGTTCACGAGAACGGGATTTTATAGAGTCTGAAATTTGAGTAAAAATCTGAGGAGAAATATTCTCCCCAGATTTACTATAAGCTCAGTAATTATGGATTTACTTTTTCACCGGGTCAGCTTCTCTAAGCTGCTTTTCCTGGCGCTTTACTGACTCTTCATGGATACAATAAAGCAACTCACGCATGAATTTCTCGCTAAGGTTTTTGGCTACTCCCTTTTGGGTACGTCCTTCCATTACTTCTTTCCAACGGTCAGACTGAAAAACGGACAGGTGGTGCTCTCTTTTATGGGCTCCGATCTGGTCGATCACAGCAAATCTTTCCTGAAGAATGTCCAATAATTGGTCATCTAAGTGATCTACAGCTCTTCTCAGGTCGTTCAGACGCTCACTTGGCTGCTCAGATTCCAAAGGTTTTTTGAAATCGATAGCCGAAAGAATTTCTTTCAAGCGTGCCGGTGTTACCTGCTGTTTTGCGTCAGACCAAGCGTTGTCTGGATCGTGGTGAGTTTCGATCATCAAACCATCCAAGCCGAAGTTCATCGCCTTCTGGGAGATTTCAAGAATTCCGTCTCTTTTACCTACGATGTGAGAAGGGTCATTTATTACTTCCATTCCAGTCCACACACGTTTCAAGTGCATTGGCATAGACCAATTTGGCTTATTTCTGTATCTCTTGTCGTAAGCGTCTGAGAATCCTCTGTGGATCGCTGCCAGTTTAGTAAGTCCTACCGCATGGAATCTTTCCAATGCTCCCATCCAAAGATCAAGATCAGGGTTCATTGGGTTTTTTACCATCACTGGGATATCAGAACCTTTCAATGCGTCCGCAATTTCCTGAACTGCGAAAGGGTTTACGGTAGTTCTGGCGCCTACCCAAACCACATCTACCTTGTTTCTTAGGGCGATTTCAGCATGAGCTGCATTCCCCACTTCTACCGTGATAGGGATATTCAGGTGGTGACGAACGATCTCCATCCACTTTAGTCCTTCTTCTCCTATACCTTCGAAGCTTCCCGGTCTGGTTCTTGGCTTCCAGATTCCGGCACGGAACATAGAAGGAATTACATTGTTTTCCTTCATCTCGATACAGATCTGCTCGATCTGCTCTGGAGTCTCTGCGGAGCAAGGTCCTGCGATGATGGTAGGGCCTGTAAGTCCTAGGCCCCAGTCTTTGATTTGCTTGTGTTCTTTCATACTACTGAGCTTTAAATGAAAAAAGCCCGACTCTTTCGAATCGGGCTTTATGTGTTATATTTTGTTTCTTAGTTTAGGCAAGGCAATACACAACTCCGATTCGATTTTGTCTTCGAAAGTAAAAGTAAAAGAAGCTAAAATATGTCGCTGCTGTGTTTAACATGTGCCAAATGTAAAGTGGTGATTTTTAAAATCAAAATTAATTTTTTGCCAGTCAGATTATTTAATCGGCAATGATTCAGGCTTTTTGTTGAATATTTCTAAATCTTTACGGATTCTGACATGCTTTCAGAATTATATTTTGATTTTATTCTAAAAACCTTTCTTAATATCCGGAAAAAATATTTTGGAATAATTTAAAAATGTCTGAGATGGCAAAGGAGAAAGGATATTGGTTTAAGGCATTTCAAAACATCTTGAATTTGTCTTAAATCAAAATGGAATGTTGATATATCTCTAAGATTGACTTTTGTGATTTTCAAAATCTTTTGGATAAGATGCAGGAAATATTCCCGTAGAAACTCAAGGTAAATTACTAGTTAGAAATTAGCGTCAATGAACGGTTTACTCTTCTCAACTGACACAATACCCATGTCTTGGGTCTAGTGTCTCAGGCCTATTTTCACCCATTCAATTATCCCAACAAAAGGAACCCAAAAGCAGTTTTTTTAATATCTTTGCAGCTTTATTTCTGGAATATGCCCGCCAAACCCAATATTTCTTTTGAGAACTTAAAGGTTGCCTTTGCCTCAAAAAGTAATGCAGAACTCAGGAACATGTACCTGGTTTTTGCCATGTTGAATAATAAGTTCGTGTCTGATCTGGGAATTGCCCTGACCAATATTGGCTTTAAACTTCATCTACCTATTAAAGGGATCATGAAGAAGACGATGTTTGGGCACTTCTGTGGAGGAGAAACAATCGCAGAAAGTACTGAAGCTGCAAAGAAATTAGCTGAATTTGGCGTGGAAAGCACGCTGGATTATTCGGTGGAAGGTGAGGGAGATGAAGCGAGTTATGATCTGACCTGTGCTGAGATTTTGAAAACTATTGAGAAAGCGGAGAATCAGGATTCTTTGCCTTTTGCTGTTTTCAAAGTGACTGGCTTGGGTGATTACGAGATCATGATCAAAGTGCAGGCAGGCGAGACCCTATCTAAGGATGAAAGTCTGGCTTTCGAAAGAATGAAAAACCGAGTGGATCAATTGTGCAACGCGGCTTTTCAGAAGGGAATAAAAATATTAGTTGATGCCGAGGAATCTTGGTTTCAGGATGTGATAGATGACTTGGCATACGAGGCCATGGAAAAGTACAACCGTGAAACCTGTATCGTATATAATACCTATCAGATGTATCGGCACGATATGCTTGGGCGTCTCAAAGAAGCTGAGGCTGTTGCTAGAGCTAAGGGGTATTTGCTGGGAGCCAAATTGGTTCGTGGTGCATATATGGAGAAGGAAGGAGAACGTGCAGCCGAAATGGGCTATGTAAGTCCAATCCAGCCAAGCAAATCGGCAACTGATACGGATTATAATCTCGGTGTTGAGTTTTGCATAGAAAATGGCGTTTACTTGGTAAGTGGCTCGCATAACGAAGCAAGTAATCATCTCGTGGTGGAGCTGATAGAAAAGCATGGAATAGAGAAGGATTCTGACCGTGTTTTCTTTGCGCAGCTTTATGGAATGAGTGATAATATTTCCTTTAATCTGGCGGATGCGGGGTATCGGGTATTGAAATATGTCCCTTATGGTCCAGTGGAAAAGGTAATGCCTTACTTGATCCGTAGAGCTTCGGAAAACTCCAGTATAGCGGGGCAAAGCAGTCGGGAGTTCCTTTTGATAAAAAAGGAGATGGAGAGAAGGAAGAAAAAATAATTGCTTGATGTCCGATGTCGGGTGACCGGTGTTAGATGATGATAGTAAAATAGTGTGAGATAGAAAGCTGAAAGGTGATAAAGTTGCAAAGAAGTGGCTTACATCGGACATCGGTCACCTGACACCCAACAAAATAAAAAGAACAACAAATCTCAAATTAAAAAGAATGCAACTTTTGAGCGAACAGGAAATAGAAAGACGTAAAGATCGGGAAGAACTGATGAAACTGGGGATCAATCCCTATCCAGCTGAGTCATTTCCGATCAATGTCACTGCGGAGGATATTCAGCGTAACTATGAAAATCGCAAAAATGACTACAAGAGCATTTCGATAGCAGGTCGTTTGATGAGCCGTAGAATCATGGGTTCGGCTTCTTTTGGAGAAATTCAGGATGCCACTGGTCGTCTGCAATTCTATGTCCGCCGGGACGATATCTGCGAAGGCGAAGACAAAACTTTATATAATTCAGTATTCAAAAAGCTCTTGGGAATCGGTGATTTCCTTGGCTTGAAAGGCTATATTTTTACTACTCAGACTGGCGAGATTTCTCTTCACGTAACGGAATTGACCGTGCTTTCTAAGTCGGTGAAGCCACTTCCTGTGGTGAAAAGAGACGAGGATGGCAATGTGCACGATGGATTTACAGATCCTGAGCTAAGATACCGACAACGCTATGTGGATATGACGGTGAATCCGGAGGTGAAAAAGACTTTTATCACCCGCTCCAGAATCATCACCCAGATGCGTCGCTATTTCGACGACCATGGATGGCTGGAAGTGGAGACTCCTATCCTTCAGGCTGTGCATGGAGGAGCTGCCGCAAGTCCTTTCAAAACCCATCACAATAGCTTGGATATGCCGCTTTACCTGAGGATTGCGAATGAGCTGTATCTGAAGCGATTGATTGTAGGTGGTTTTGATGGGGTGTATGAGTTTGGGAAAATGTTCCGAAACGAAGGCATGGACCGCACGCACAACCCTGAATTCACTTCCATGGAAATCTATGTGGCCTATAAGGACTACATCTGGATGATGGAAATGGTGGAGGAAATGATCGAGCAGGTTTGTCAAGCGATTCATGGCAAAACAAAAATCAAAGTAGGTAAGAGCGAGATTGAATTTGCAGGGCCATACAGAAGATTGACCATGTACGATTCCATCAAGGAATATGCTGGTGTTGACGTCAGTAAGCTGGATGAGGAAGGACTTCGTCAAGTCTGCGCGGACTTGGGTATAGAGACCGATGCTTCTATGGGCAAAGGCAAACTGGTGGACGAGATCTTCTCTGAGAAGGTGGAGGCCAACTTGATCCAGCCAACCTACATCACAGATTATCCTATAGAGATGACGCCTTTGGCGAAAAAGCACAGAACGGAGCCAGGTTTGGTGGAGCGTTTTGAGCTGTTTGTGAATGGAAAAGAAATAGGAAATGCTTATACCGAGCTTAACGATCCTATTGATCAGCGTGAGCGTTTCGAGGATCAGTTGAAACTTGCTGAGCGTGGTGATGATGAAGCGATGGCGATGGATGAGGACTTCCTTCGTGCCTTGGAATACGGAATGCCTCCAACCTCAGGTTTGGGAATCGGTATTGACCGTCTAACTATGCTGATGACAAATAATACTACCATTCAGGAAGTATTATTCTTCCCTCAGATGAGACCAGAGAAAAAGCAGGTGGAAATGACTGAGGAGGAAAAAGGAATCTTCGAATTGCTGAAAGCAGAATCTCCAGTGGCTATAGCTGACCTGAAAGGAAAAGCTGGACTAAGCGGGAAGAAATGGGATGTAGCGATGAAAGGCCTTACGGGCAAGGGAGTTGCGAAAGTGACGAAGGATGGTGATGCGATTACTGTATCGCTAATAGATTAATTCCTGACTGATAGATAAGTGAAAACCGGGCTGAAAGGCTCGGTTTTTTTTATTGCCAACGTGAGTGTCCTCACTCACGACTTCCTATCTCCTTATTCATACCCTTCACTAAAGCCGATCAGCTTTCAAACCTATTCCTCTCACCCTTCCACAGGGAAATATATACTGATCTCCGTTCCTTTGCCCACTGAACTTTTGGCAGTGATATAGCCCCGATGGTTTTTTACGATTTTCTTACACAGCGCTAATCCCACACCAGATCCACTGTACTCTGTGGCAAGATGAAGTCGGGTGAATACATTAAAAATAGACTCAGCGTATTTCTGCTCAAAGCCAATTCCGTTGTCAATCACTTTTATCAAATAATACGACTCATCTTTAGTAGTGGGGTAGGCCACGGGTTTTTGCTTTGCCTTTATTTGGATTTCAATCGGCACATCCGTTTTTGAATATTTGATGGAATTGGAAATCAGGTTAGAGAAAAGTTGCTTCAGGAAAAAAGGTACACCCATTATCTGAGGCAGGCTTCCTACTTTTAATTCGATTGCTTCTGAATCTTCTGTAAGTTCATCCGCTACTAGTCCTACCAGTTGATTTAAACCGACAAGCTCAAAATCCTCCTCAGAATATTTCAGACGTGTATATTTCAAAATATCTTGAAGTAAAGTCTGCATACGCTCCGCAGAAATATTGAGACGTTTCAGCGATTTTTGCGCAGCTTCCGGTATCTCATCTTCGTAGAGCAAGTGCGATGAAATGAGTTGCATCTTACGAAGTGGCTCCTGCAAGTCATGCGAACTGATCCAGTTCATATTCTCAAGTTCGGCATTTGCCTCTTTGAGCATTTCACTGAGCTTGCGATATTTTTGCTCTTCCTGGGTGATTTTGATCAAATTGATCTGTCTCTGCAAGCCATTTGAATAGGCGGCGGCAGTATCCAGTTCAGGCTGAAGCCATGGCTTACTGGTACAATTCACTATTTCCTTCCACAATTCAAAGGAGTTTCTCGGAGACAATCCTTTTTTGTCCAGAATGATCGATTTGCTTGGATCGCCTGCCCAGTTTACTTCTGTCTTGGTCTCTGATCTATACCAAATGATGCAATTGCTGCCTTCCATGTCTAAGGAGTGATAGACTGCTCCTGCGGTGTTTTCGCAAAGGCTAGCGTAATCAGGTAAAATATCCAGAAGCTTGCTCGTACTGATACTTGAGTTTTCGGTGTATTCAGCAAAGTAGCCAGCAAGAAATTTCACTTCATCTTCTGATGGAGTCACACCATTTAGATAGACTTTGCCTTCAAAAACAAGCGAAACACCATTTGCATTGCAAAGTCCCAGTAGTTCTGGTTTTTTGATCAATTCGGCAAATGACGCTGGGTTATCAGAAAGTTCGAAAGCATCCATTTTATCAAAAGCCGCATTTACTTTTCTGGATACTTCATATTCCTCATTGGATTGCCTAACGTCGATCTGAGAAGTGATGAAATGTCCCTGAAGCTGAGCGGCAAGTCTCATTTCAGGCGTTAGATTTTTGGGTGAATAATGATGGCAAGCGATCAGTCCCCAAAGTCTTTGCTTATAAATCAAAGAAATGGTAAGCGTAGCCCCTACACCCATATTGTGTAGGTACTGCACGTGAATAGGAGAGGTGCTTCGTAAAATAGAGAGGCTAAGGTCTAGGGTTTTGTCCTCTTTATCGTCTAATGTATAAATCGGTACTGGCGAATAATCAATATCTGTGATTATCCTCAATAAGTTTTTCATGTAAAGCTCCCTTGCCTGAGGAGGGATATCCGTATGCGGATAGTGTAATCCCAAAAATGGCTCTAGGTCTTCGCGGCAGCTTTCCGCAAATACTTCCCCGTTGTAATTTCCATCAAATCTATAGATCATCACCCGGTCATAGCCTGTAATTTCACGAGTTCCTTTGGCCACTAGGCCACAGAGATCTTGGAGACTCTGGGTGGTGTGCATATAAGAAAGGAATTGGGAGGTATGATCATATACCTCATTTACTTGCTTCGCTACAGAATTGATAGGCTCAGCCTCTACGATAACGGTAGCGTTACTTTTGTGTACCGTGCAGAGAAATTCCTTTCCCAATAAGATCGTTTTGAGAAGGAGAGATGACAGCATTCTGTCCTTGGAGATGTAATCCAATAATTCGGTTTCCGCATCCTCTCCGAAGGCATCTCCAAAGGTTTTCCCCAATAAATCAGTATGGGTTTTCCCAATAAATACAGACGTATTGGCACTACAGTAGTCAATCAGAAGTGAATCTTCCTTAAGCCCCATAAGAAATCCGTTGGGCTGGATGCTTCCCGGAATGTGTATAGGTTCCTGCTCACAATTGGTTAGGTTAACTATTTCCCGGTTGACAATGTCTTTTACCTTCATAGATACTAAGGCTTGATTCCCCCTTCAAAGTGATTTTTTATTGCCTGAAAAGTATAGTTAGCTCCTGCGATTATCTCGTCGGGATTTGCATTATATTTTTCATAGGTTACGAGCGTAGTCATGAAATTTTTCCACAATAAGCCAGTTTCCTCTCCATATCCTGAGAAATAGGCTGCACCAGAATCTTTATCATACCCGAGTTGCTTATGAATGTGTTTGTAAATTACGCGTCCGCCGAGCGATGATCCTTCGATCACATAAAGTACTCCAAGTGCAAAAGCGGTGGAGATGTTCATTGCTAAGTTCTTGAAAACTGGAGTGCAGCAAGGCTTAGCGTAACCAAGCTGCATGAAATCTAGCTCGATTAGCTTTGTTTTGTGGCGCTTTTCCAAATCCTCAATCTCTGAGCTGAGCAGTGGGAATACGGTGGTTTCCACCTCCCTAATCACATCATGCATGAGATCCATATACTTCAGATAATCCTCTCTAGTGACCCCTGGCTTCAGAATGGATTGGGGAATTTGGAGATCTTCCAGTTCCTGATGCAGCCTGGCCGTGGCCTCTTTTAGTCTTTGGGGAAAAGAACTAGTGGAAACTGCGTTACTCATGCAGGCAAGCGATTAATTGTTATTATAAAGGTAATTGCTGTGATCGGCTATGAAATCACTCCAGTTAATATTGAGCGTGTGCTCAATGGATTTACGAAGAAGCTTAAAATTCTCTGCTTTAGGCAAGTAATAGTTCGCTCCCAACTCCCTCGTCTTTTCGATGATTAATTCATCTTTGGTGGTAGAAAACATAATTATGGGCAGTGTAGCATGTCTTTCTGACCTTCTTAAGGTCTGTAGTACTTCTAAGCCACTCATACCGGGCATGTTAATGTCCAAGAAAAGCAGGTGAGGATTCGGAGGAGGATTGTCTAGTGCATAGAGCAATTGATCACCGTTCATATGGGTCACTACGGCATAATCATCCGTAATCATCTTCACGATGGACTTGAAAAATTCCAAGTCATCAATGTCGTCATCTGTATAAAAGATTGTGAGCTTTTCGTTCATGGGCAGGTTTTACAGTACACACCTTACTGTACTGTAATGCAAAGATATTAGAAATAATATAGATATACTTTGGTATTGTGATCGATGGTTACTAAATAAACTAAACTTTGTTTAATCTATAAAATCAGTGAATTAGGCATTTTATTAACGAAGCTTAGTCGCCTTTAGCCTATCAAATCTGGAATTCCATCAATTAAGAACCTTGGGAATCAGCATAGCCAAATACTTTTTGCAATAAAAGTGTACTTCTGGCAGCTGCATTTTCACGGATTTTCAACTCCTCTTTTGCAATCTCATAGAAAAGTCCGTCGATTGCCTTTTGCGTAACATACTTGGATAGATCTGCTTCAATAGGAGTCATCAGCGGGATCTTATTGTATCTGGTGATCACATCAGACCAGTATTTGGTAGCGCCTACTTTAGTCAGGCTACTTTCGATGATCGGCTTGAATTTGCCCTCCAGCGAAGAAGTGGTTTTGTTCTCAAAGTATTGCGTAGCTGCATTGTCAGCACCTAATAGGATGTTCTTGACATCGGTAATACTCATGTCTTTTATGGCTGCTACAAATATCGGTTTTGCCTCGATAGCAGCATCTTCAGCAGCACGGTTTACACTAGTAATGACTTGATCACATAGACTGCCAAGTCCTACCGAACGAAGCGTGTTTTCCACTTTTTTGGCTTCCTCAGGAAAAACGATCTTGATAGCCAAATTGCCTAAATACCCATCTTCTTTTGATAGTCGATCTGAAGCGTAGCTGGTGCCATATTCCAGCGCTTGTTTCAGTCCGGAATTGATCTCAGAATCTGTAGGAGTGCCCAAGTCCAAAGATTTACTTATTTGGGTTAGCGTCTCGCAGCTTCCCAGGAAAAGCGCGCTGGTAATGGCAAAAATACAGGAAAGTTTTTTGAATATAGTATTTTCTAATTTCATTGGATTTGGCTTAGGTGATGCTACCTGTCTTCAACAATGATACCCAATTAAGATTTGGGGTTTTAATAGCTAAACTATCTGTTAATATGATGGAAAAAACACATGCTATTGTTTTTCATTTTTTTAATAAATAGCTTTTAATTTTTGAGATATGACAATAATTACTTAAAATAGATGCTAAAGTGTTAATAAAATGAATTTAAGACTTAATTCCGAATTCGGCACGCTCAAAGCTGTTTTGATGCATAGACCAGGGAAAGAAATTGACCGATTGACTCCCTACAACAAGGAGTTTTTGCTGTTTGATGATGTGCCTTATCTGGAGGCGTTGCAGCAGGAGCACGATACTTTTTCAAATTTAATCAAGGAATCTACCGGAGCAAAAGTCTATCAGTTGCGTGAGCTGTTGATTCGTGTGCTTTATGATCAGAAGATTTTACTCCAGCTGATGCAGGAGTCCTTGAAGCGCTCTGGGATGGTGCATCTGGCTGAGGATATTTTGGAGCGTTATTCCACTGCAGAATGTGCTGGGATTTTAACAGCAGGACTAAAGGTGCACGAACTGCGTCGGAAATTGCCCAAACTGAACGCAGGTGAACTGATGGAGTTTGCGTTTGTGATTTCGCCTTGTCCCAACTTGTATTTCCAGCGGGATCCAATGGCAATAACCCCTGGTGGGATTATTTTTTCCAGTATGCAAAAAGAAGGAAGGCAGCGGGAGGCAGATCTGCTTCGGACTATTTTTGAGAATCATATGGATTTTAAAGATAATATCCATCAATTGTATCCAGTCTTGGGACATGATAATCCGCCAAGTATAGAAGGCGGAGATGTGATAATCTTATCTCAGAAGGCAGTAGCAATCGGAAACTCAGAGCGTACCGAAGAAAAAGCAATCTATCATGCCGCTAAAGCATTGCTAGCTGAAGGGACTGTGGAGCGAGTTTATGAAGTGCATCTTCCTCAAAAGCGGCAATTTATGCACTTGGATACGGTGTTTACTATTCTGGATGAAAACTTGGTGCTCACCTATCCAGATGCGATGAATGCTGTTTTGCAAACCTCCCTATATACTCTAAAAGAGATCAAGGATGATAAAGTCCACATCAAGCGGGAGGTGCTAAAGGAGTCTCTTTTGACGATTTTGGAACGAGAAATTCCTCATTTGGAAATCCTGCATACTGCCGCGGGCAATCCGGATTATGCTATGCGTGAGCAGTGGTTTGATGGAGCGAATGTTTTTGCCATCGGCCCGAGAAGGGTGATTTCTTACAATCGAAATATCCACACAAACAGGGCTTTACGGAATATGGGTGTGGAGGTATTGGAGATTCCTTCTTCTGAACTTTCCCGAGGTCTGGGAGGACCTAGGTGCATGACGATGCCGATTAGTAGGTCGAGAGTTTAGGGATTAGTTGTCAAAAAACGACCTTCTCCTAGACACCTTCAAATCCTGTAGGATCGTGGACTTCACCCGAATGTCAATATTGTAAGAAGTAAATGCTCCGAAAGGAACCCAGTTGACATTCATCTGCCAGCAGTGAAGATCCCTGGCGATACCCACCATGGTCTGTGTAAGTTTTTTCGTTTGGGCATCAAAGCCCGTGTTGAAGTTTACCGCCCATTTCTCAGATAGTTTAAAATCGCCTCTCACGCTGACTGTTTGAGTGATTCTTTTGGTTCCTGAAACCTGATTGCTATAGGCTAGGACGTAGCCAAAAGACATATTCCAAGGGATATCCCAGTCTATGTACTGACTTGGATCAGTTGCAATTCTGTTGATTTCACTTTCTACAAATTCATTCATTACTCCACCTTGCTGCATAAATTCACTTGTCAGTTCATCTTTTACTTCTCCCGGGTTTTGCGCGTTGCTAGGATTGATGGATGCATTCATATTTAAAGAAGCAGTTCGTATAGTCCCGATTCCCTGTCCACTTTTCCAGGCATATTCGTTGATAGAACGGGTAACTTCCGCTCCACTTGAATTGATAAATCTGCCTGTAGCATAAGGGTCAAGTGAAGTGCTCATGTTTACAGAAAGCTTTCTGTCAAAAAAGCTAGTTCGGGCGCTGATCCGGATAGGAGCCAGGTTAAATGAATCTGCTGCGAAATTATAGCTGGAGTTCAGATCGATGTTTTCAAGGATTGGGATCTTTTTAGTGGCGTTTTCCTCAGTAGAATCGTTTTTGTCTAGGACTTTTGCTTCCAGTACATTTCGGATGCTGAATGCCATCGACCTGCTTTCTCCCAGCCGGGCACCTCCATAAGAGAACCCTTGGTAGCGGTCAAATAGCCGTGTGTCCCCTTCATTGTTGATTTGCACCTCTTGGAAATATCCCAAAGAAGGATCAGAGAAATCAGGCGAAAAGTTAAAACTTAAAGTAGGCTGAATGTGCTGTCGTATGGTTTGAATTTTACCTTTCTTGAAGTTGAAAAAACCATAAATATTCGTGTTCATAGCGAAGGAGGTGGAATACGACGTGACCCGATGAAATCCATCCTCCATGATTTTATCAACTCTTTCTTCAGCTGGATTGTAGAAATAATTTATTCTCTTGAGATACCATAGTTCGGTAAGATCGAAGGAGGTAGTAGCAGTGAAGTATTTGAATAACCTGAAACTAGAATTTAACGGAACTCTATTTCTTGCCCCATTATTCGCATTCTGCAAAAGGTAGCCAAAATTCGAAGGCGTAAATGGTACCAGTTCCGGTTCTTCTGTATTGTCCACCAAGTCAGGATCCACACCGAATTCCTGCGTCACTTTGTTGGTAATGGAATTTTGAAGATCAAAAGTGTAGCCGATGTTTAAGTTTTTCAAAGGCTCAAAGTTCATGTTTTTGAACGGACTCTGCCTATTCATACTTAGATTCATGCTAGGCAAGGTCAGCTGAACTTCTCCGGTCTGCACACTTTGCGAGTGTCTCATGCTAGCGCCAAAGGAGAAAGGGGTGCCAGTGAAAGTTTTGGAATAGGTAATAGTAGAAGATAAATCCGAGGTCACATTATTAGTGAAGTTATTCGGGTTTACGATGTTGTTGAAATAACTTGTGGAGCCTGCATTCACTGTGGCAGAGAACCGGCTGTTTCCCCGTGTTTCAGGATTATGAGACCACTGTATTCGGAAGGTATTGTAATCGACGGGATTCAGTTCTGTTTCTGGGGACCTGAACTTTTGAAAGTCAATATTAAAAGAACCGGCAAATCTGTACCGCTTTTTATACACAGCCTGTGACTTGAGTCCCCAGCCACCATTTGAATAAATATCGCCAGTAACTCTAGCATGAATATAATCGTTGATGGCAAAATAGTACCCTAAATCACGGAGGTAAAGCCCTCTTTTTTGCTCCTGACCATAGGAAGGAAAAATCAATCCCGAGGCCTTCTCTTCCGGTGTATTTGGTAAGATCCCAAAGGGCAAGCCTAGCGGGGTAGGAATGCCATTGAAGTAAAGGTTAAATGGCCCCGCAACTACCTGTCCGCCTTCTACAGATTTGATTTTATTAGCAGCTACATGATAATGAGGGGTAGTGAGTGTACAGGTAGAGTAGTAGCCGTTAGCTAAATAAACACTGCCATCTTGTGTTTTCTTGATGGTTTCACCACGCAGGATTCCGTCTTGCTGCTCAGTGACTACATCCTTGATGATGGCTTTCTGGGTTTTGAAATTATACTTCATTTCCTTTCGGATCTCATAACTGGAATTTCCATCCTTGAAGAATGGATTTCCGGTTATATTTCCCAAGCTATCGGTGACCCCGGAAGCATAGAGTTCGGAGTTTTTCCAATCAATGATAATCAGATCAGCTTCCAAGCGCATGGTCCCGTACTCAAACCAGGCTTGCTTGTGGAGATAGACTTTGTTCTCAGTGAAATCCGAGACGATACTATCTTCACCGTAATAAGTAATATCTGTGGTGATATCACTGCTGGGCATAATTTTTGTCGAATCAGAAAGTGCGAGCGTATCTGAAGGATTTGGGATAGTATCCAAATTGATCAGATCTCGCAAAGGCGGCATCAATGTATCGGGAAGCGTCAACGGTTTCTCCTCCGCTTTGCGAACGGGGTCTTGTGCAGTCGCTAGTAGCGGAACAATCAATAGCCCAAAAAAGCAAAATAAAAAGAGCCTGAATCCCTGCACTGTTGCTTACGCTTTATTTAATTTGAGTGAAATTTCGTGTAAAGTTAATTTTATTGCCCTCATGGAACGGTCCAAAAACAAAAAAATTCTTCTTAGTCTGATTTTATCTATTCCCTTTGTATTTGGCGGATTTATTACAAATGATTCAATGACGCCCTCTTTTAAAATGACAAAGATAGTTCTAGATGCTGGCCACGGAGGTAAAGATCCTGGCAATCTGGGGTCTAGGTCAAAAGAAAAGGACATTAATTTAGCAGTCACTCTATTAGTTGGTAAATACATTAAGGAAAATCTTCCAGATGTAGAAGTTATCTACACAAGGGATGACGACAGTTTTCCGACATTGAAAGAGCGACCTATGATCGCTAACAATAACAAGGCACATCTCTTTGTTTCCATCCACTCCAACTCTGCAGCAAATAAATCAGCGTTTGGGACGGAGACTTTTGTAATGGGTACAAAGCATTTTGATGCAAACTTCGATATAGTTAAACGAGAAAACTCGGTGATCCTTTTGGAAGATAACTACGAGGAAAATTATGAAGGGTTTGATCCCAAGTCTCCAGAATCTTACATGATGTTCAATTTAATGTCAAAAGTGCATTTCGAGAACTCTGTTACTCTGGCTGATCACGTGGAAACACAGTTCAAAGATCGGGTTGGTCGTAAAAGCCGAGGAGTGAAACAAGGGCCTTTCTATGTACTTTGGACGCCATCTATGCCCTCTGTATTAGTGGAATTGGGTTTTTTGTCTAATTCAACTGAGGAGCAATTCCTAATGAGCCAACAAGGAAAAGAATACATGGCTTCGGCGATTTATCGCTCTATTAGAGATTACAAAGAGTCAATTGAGAAAAATTGATTTTCATAATATTTAACATTTCAGAGCCCTTTTCTTTTTAGGAGAGGGCTTTTTTATGAGGTTTTCAAAATTCTGTTCTGAGACTGAATACTGAGACTGTCACCTTAAATACCACAACTGTTAGCTTTTTCTTTTTTAACTTGGAAGCGTAACCATTTGCAAAAAGCAAGGGTTATGATTTCTAAACCCAAATTTGACTGAAGACAATGACTACCGGAAATTCTAATCCAACGATGGACAGTTTACTCCATGATTTACAGGCAAAATATGAGCAAGTAAAGCTCGGTGGAGGTGCCAAAAGAATAGAAAAAGAACATGCCAAAGGCAAGCTTACCGCCCGTGAACGAATTGACTACCTGCGAGATAAGGGTACAGATTTTTTAGAAGTTGGAGCTTTTGTCGCTGATGGAATGTACCAAGAAGAAGGAGGATGCCCTTCGGGCGGAGTGGTCACAGGGATTGGCTATGTAAGTGGGAGAATGTGTATGATTGTAGCCAATGACGCGACGGTGAAGGCTGGAGCTTGGTTTCCAATGACTGCTAAGAAAAACCTACGTGCTCAGGAAATAGCCATGGAAAACCAGCTTCCTGTGATCTACCTAGTTGATAGTGCAGGCGTTTTCCTTCCCATGCAAAATGAGATTTTTCCAGACAAGGAACACTTCGGAAGACAGTTCAGAAATAATGCTAAAATGTCCGCGATGGGAATAGTGCAGGTGGCAGCGATAATGGGAAGTTGTGTGGCTGGAGGCGCGTATTTACCCATTATGTCTGACGAAGCGATGATTGTGGATAAGACCGGCTCAATATTTTTGGCAGGTTCTTATTTGGTCAAATCAGCGATAGGAGAGACAATAGATAATGAGACCTTGGGAGGAGCGACTACACACTGCGAAATCTCTGGTGTCACAGATAATAAATACGATACAGATCAGGATTGCCTGGATGCTATTCGAAAGATTTTTGATAAAATAGGGCATAATCCTACTGCAGTTTTTGACCGGGTGGAAGCTCAGAAGCCAGGATTAACTGGCGAAGATCTAATAGCTTCGTTTCCCACTGAGCGAGTAAAGCCTTACGATATGCTGCAAATTGTGAAGGGGCTTGTCGATGCTGGTGACTTCGATGAATATAAAGAAGAATATGGTAAAACATTGATTTGTGGAACTGCCAGAATTGATGGTTGGGCAGTAGGAATCGTAGCAAATCAGCGGAAGATCGTCAAAACTGCGAAAGGCGAAATGCAAATGGGAGGAGTGATTTATTCTGACTCTGCCGACAAAGCTGCCCGTTTTATTATGAATTGCAACCAGCGTAAAATCCCACTGGTATTCCTTCAGGATGTCAGCGGATTTATGGTCGGAAGCAAGGCAGAGCATGGAGGAATCATCAAAGACGGAGCGAAGATGGTGAATGCTATGGCTAACTCTGTGGTACCAAAATTCACTTTTATCCTTGGTAATTCGTACGGTGCTGGCAACTATGCCATGTGCGGCAAAGCCTATGATCCACGTCTGATTTACTCTTGGCCTACAGCTCAGATGGCAGTGATGTCTGGAGCGGCGGCGGCAAATACTTTGCTGCAGATCAAAGTAGCAGGATTGAAGAAGAAAGGGTTGGAGATCACTCCTGAAGATGAAAAGGAATTGCTGGACGAAATTACTTCAAAATACAATGAGGAATTAAGCCCTTTCTACGCAGCATCGAGACTTTGGGTGGATGGGGTAATTGATCCCAGAGAGACTAGGAAGGTGATCAGCATGGGAATAGAAGCTGCGAATCATGCGCCGATTACAGAAAGATTTAACGTCGGCGTGATCCAAACTTAAGCCGATTTTTAGTATCTTATTTTACAATTTTAAGCCATTATCCGTAGCCTTTTGACTATGAGTGAATTGACACCCGGAGAATTAAATGCCTTGGTTTCCTTATTGGATGATTCCGATCGGGAAGTGAGAATGCATGTACGGGATAGGATTATTTCCTTGGGGAATGACATCATTCCTTTTCTGGAGAAAAAATGGGAGAATAGTTTCAATCCTGATATTCAGAAAGAGATAGAGGAATTGGTTCACGATCTCCAGTTTTCTCTTTTGAAAGAAAGGCTGATAGACTGGAGAGATACCGATGATCGGGACTTGCTCACGGGGCTTTGGATCATCAATACCTACCAGTATCCTGATCTGGAATACGCCAAGTTGAATGCAGAAATGCATCAGATTTACTTCGACGTTTGGACAGCTTTCAAAAATGACCTGACTCCTTATGAGCAGGTGCGCGCGATTAACAATGTGCTGTTTAATACGCTTCGGTTTTCCGCAAATACCAAGAATTTTCACTCCCCCGCTAATAGCATGCTTTCCTCTGTGTTGGATTCCAAGCGTGGAAATCCACTCACACTTTGCTCTATTTACTTGCTTGTGGCAAAGAAGCTTGGGTTACCGATTTACGGGGTGAATCTTCCAAATCTTTTTGTACTCACCTATAAATCCGCAGATGTCACCTTTTACATCAATGCGTTTAACAAGGGTTTGATTTTTAGCCGAAAGGATATTTTTAATTACTTGGAGCAGCTGAAAATCGAGCCAAAGGATGATTATTTCGAGCCTTGCGCGCATTTGCAGATGATGCTTCGTATGTTCAGAAATCTGGAGAATTCATTCGATAAACTAGGGGAGTTGGATAAAGTAGGAGAAATCAAAGAATTAATCGCATTGCTGAACGATCAATAAGTACGCACATTACAGCCTACAGCTCGCACTTGACTTGGAGTTGGAGCTTCATCTTTTAAGATAGAATCAATAGCTCTGTCAAGGTAATTGGATGATGCCGCACTTTCGGCTTGAGGATTGTTGTCTATTGCCCCTCTGTAGCTAATTACTGCTCCGCTTGTGCCAGGAGTAAGTAAGATGACTTCTGGGATTTTGGTGACTTTCAGGAATTTGGTCAATACCTGATCTTCATCAATTAGGTATGACATATTGATGCCTGATTGATCGATGTAGTTTCTAAGTTCAGTTTTTTCTTCTTCCTGTACCCTCACTTCTGGATTGACCAGCATAAAAGTAAATCCCTGACTTTGGTATTTGCTTCGCAAAGCAATAAGTCGAGCCTCATACATTTTAGCAAAAGGGCAAGCTAAGCTATGAAAAACAAGCACCAAACCTTTGCCTTTCACCTCAGACTGCAAATTGAGAACCTTGCCGGTGACGGCATCAGTGAGATTAATCGTTTCCAGACTTTGAGCAGAAAGCGAAAAAGTCGCAGATAGAAGTATAAGGATTACTAAGCTTAGTTTTTTCATTTACCAAATGGTGTAAGTAAGTACGACATCCGAGATCACCCGAACTTGTACAGTGTAATGATGGTCGGTAAAATCCGTACCTCGGATTTTACCCTTGATGATTCCTGTGTTTTTGTCAAATGGATCCAATAGTATGTTTTCCCGGAATGAAACGCCTCTTTTTCCCTGACATTTAAAGATAGACTCCTTAGCCGACCAAGCCATGGTGTAATGTAATGGATCCTTTTCCAAAAAGTCTAATTCTGATTGATCCAGAAAGCGGAATCCTATTCTCAGGATTTTTTCCCGTATCAAATCCATATCAATTCCGACTGGATTTTCTCGGTGATAAATAGCTCCAGCAAATCCCATGGTATGGGAAAGTGAAATATATCCGTGGCCATTCATCGCTTGGGATTTGCCGTGCTCATCTTTGAAAAAACCAGGATAAGGAACATGAAGAACATCCAACGCATCTTTGATGGCAATGCGTGCAGTGGCCCATTCCCGTTTTTTCACCTGATGGGAAATATTGGCGTACCCAAGTTTTTCACGGAAGCTGAGGAAATCCAGTGCGTTTTCATCTTGAGTTTCGATAATCTTGATGGCCAAAGCCGAGGAAGAATCTATTTTTTCTATTTTTGTTTGCATAGCCAGCAGGGCAACCAAAGTCTCCAATATATGTCAAAAATAGAAGTTAATAAATTACAAACACTAACCGGTCACAATGACTGTATCTATGCGCTGGCAGAAGGTTGTGATCCTAGATTTTTTTACACTGGAGCTGGCGATGGAATGGTAGTCGAGTGGGACCTTGATCAGCCTAAAGACGGTAAACTGATTGCCAGACTTCCACATTCAGTCTATGCTCTGGCAACTGATCCGATTAGAAACTTGCTTTTCATTGGTCATAATTTCGAAGGAATTCACGTCATAGATCTGAATGAAAGTAAAGAGATCTGGTCTCTGAAGTTGACGGATCAGGCGATTTTTGATATCAAAGTCTTCGGCGATGAAGTCTATGTGGGCACTGGCAATGGAGTGCTGATTGTGGTGGATATCAATTCCAAAACGGTAAAAAAACATATCAAACTTAGCGAGAAAAGCATTCGAGTAATGTCTCTGGCAAAAGACAAGCGCCACTTAGCAATTGGCTTGAGCGACCATACGGTGAAGGTTCTGGATTTAGCTAATAATTTCCATCCTATTGCAAATTTGACAGGACATATTAATTCAGTATTTGCACTTTCTTATTCTCCGGACGAGTCCATTTTGGTAAGTGCGGGAAGGGATGCGCAGATGAAATTTTGGGAAACTGACAGCTATTCTTTACAAGAAAACATTGTGGCCCATATGTATGCCATTAATTATTTATATTTCAAGGAGGACGGGAATCTCCTAGTCACCTGCTCTATGGACAAGTCGATTAAGATTTGGGATGCAGGTGAAAAGAAACTCCTCAAAGTCATAGACAAAGCAAGGAATGCAGGTCATGGCACTTCAATAAACAAGGTAATTTGGAGTAGCTATCAAGGCAATGTAATTTCTGTGTCGGATGACCGTACTATTTCTATTTGGAAAATTGAAGCGAATTAACCCATGAAGATCACACCAGCAGCCATTCGGCAAAAAACCTTTGAAGTTGGATTCAGAGGATATGAGAAAAAAGAAGTAAGCCTTTTTTTAGATGAGATTTCTGAAGTCGTAGATCTACTTCATAAAGAAAATATGGAGCTGAAAACCAAGCTTCAAAACACAGAAGCCGAAGCAAAGCGATTGAAGGATGTGGAGGAGTCACTTTTCCGTACCCTCAAAACAGCTGAAGACACTGGTGCAGCAATTATCGTGGAAGCGAATGAAGCTGCTGATCTGATCATCGCTGATGCCAATGAAACTGCTGACAATGCGACAAAGCATATCGATCAGTTGGTAGCTGACTCAAGAAGGCAAGCTGAAGAGCAGGCTGCTGCGATAATTGGCGCAGCAGAAACTAAGGCGAAAGAGACAATTGTCGAGCTAAGAGAAAGCATGCAAGGGCTAGTACGATCTTATGAAGGGCTAGCTGAGCAACGAGAATCAATGGTGAAAAGTCTGAAGAGAATAGCTCAGGATACCTTAAATCAAATAGATCTTTCGGAGGCACATTACTCAAGAATCGATGCAAAGGCACATGCAAGAGCGATTGATGAACTGAGTAGATCGCAGACCTTTACCTTTGCAAACCTGGAGAATCTCGGATACGAGGAAGATGAGCTTGCCGCCGAAGAGATAGATGATAATCCTTTAGCTGAAATGGAAGTGATAGAAGAAGACTTGGAGTTAGAAGGACATGATTCGACTCCTGATTTGGAAATGGAAACTGAGCCGGATCCAGAGGAAGAGTTGGAGTTAGAAGATACCAAGATGGAGCTCGAAGATGAGGTTCTTGAAGAAGATATAGAAGAACTTGAAGCAGAGAAAGTAAAAAAGCCTTTAGAAGAACCTATGAAGCCTCAGGCATCTCAACCGAAATACACTGATGATTCAAAAAACCAATCAGGGTCATTTTTTGACCAATTTGACTAATGGGAAAAGTAAGTCTAGAAGGGATAGAATTCCATGCTTATCACGGTGCATATCCTGAGGAATCTATCCTTGGAAATCGCTTTACCTTGGATCTTGAATTGGAGACGGAATTTAGGCAAGCCATGCTTCACGACGATCTCAGTGCTACGGTGGATTACTCCAGGTTGTACAAACTCATCAAAGCCAGAATGGATGTGAAGGTGAAATTGCTAGAACATCTCGGGCATATGATTGTAACCGATATTCTGGGAGCGTATCCCAAAACCACAAAAATCAGATTAACGCTCAAAAAACATCACCCAGCATTGGGGGGATTAGTAAGTTTCTCCTCTGTACAGATTCAATATCCTGAAGATTATGCGTAATTCTATGATTCTTGCGTCAATAGGAGTTATCAAAGCTCATGACGAGGCTGAATAGTTTTTCACTAATAAAGGTAAAAAATTAGAGTTTCTGGACCTGGCAATTATGTATATTCACAGGGCGAGTCAGGATCAACTAGACGAGCTGGATGAAGAATATTCCAACGCCGACTAAATTATTCTTGTCCTTCCCAGCGACAGCCATACGACCTATTAAACGTGTACAACAAAGCTGAAACATCGAGAATCCGTTCGGAGTTTTGGATTGCCTTTGGGCAATACATGAAACCAATTCCGAATTCGGAAGGAAGACGAATCAACTGGCCGAATTATAAAACAGGTGTTCGCAACATCTATTTTAGAATGAAAGCAGAGCGCGACTTTGCATCAATTGGAATCGAACTTGGGCATCAGGATGAGGAGCTACAAGAATTGTATTTCGATCAATTTGCTCAATTCAAAAAAATGCTGGAGGCAACCATGGGTGAGGAATGGAGCTGGAAACTACATCAGGAAAATGAATTTGGACAGGCAGTTTCAAGGATTGAAAAGATATTGCCAGCTGTAAATGTGATGAATGAAAACGATTGGCCAGAGATCATTTCATTTCTGAAGCCAAGAATCATTGCCTTGGATGAATTTTGGAGTAATGTAAAGCCTGGGTTTGAGAGTTAAAGTTGGGTGTTTTTCCCTTTTATGTATTGATTCAAAGCAAAAACTTGACTTATAACAGTCGTGTCCAGTTATCTTGTTTTAGTCTAATTTTAGAGCAAAAATTTTATTTTAGAATTTCGTGAGGTTCTCAGATTTTCAAGTCAGCCCTGAAAGGGCTATATACCTAGCGATGGGTGAAGCCCATCAGCCTAATTGGATAGATATTTATCTAAGCCCTGAAAGGGCGTGATTAACCCATTATCCCCAAACATACCTCTCGTCAAAGTCCACCTTATATTTTTGCAAGAATCCTCTGTATTCATCTTGAAATGACTTTTTTGCGTGGTGTTCATGTTGTCTTTGAATATAGTTGACTACAGTATCTACTTGGCTAGGGTTAATAGAAAATGCACCATAACCGTCCTGCCAATAGAATTTACTCAGTTCAACTGCTCGCTTTTTCATCCATTTTGAAGAATCAGTTTTTAATTCTTCCAATAAACCTGCAACTGTCATCCTGCTAGAGATAAGACAAAGAATATGTACATGATCTAGATGCCCTCCAACCTGAATAGGAGTGCAATTATGTGCTTTGCAAACTCCGCCAAGGTATTTATAGAGTTCATCTTCATAGTTGCGATGGATAAATGGCTCTCTGTTCTTCGTGCTAAAAATGATGTGTACATAATTCTTTACGAGTGACTGTCCCATAGTTTATTACGCCCTTTCAGGGCTTTAAAAATTGATATTTCTTAAAACTTACAACGGCCTTGTGACCGTTGCTTAGTTATCTTGCCCTTACAGGGCAAGTAAATTGTTTTTGAACTTCCTGAGATCCTATGGATTTTAGGAAAGCTTAGATTATGCTAAATAACCTAGAGATGGATGGCCATGCAAATAAGCCCTGAAAAGGCATGTTCATTTAAAATTAAAACTCTCGCTTCACGTATTTCAATTCCTCAATTGTCCGAACACCATCTTCAGTCAAAGCCAGCCATAGGTTGATTTCATCACCCACTCGCTTCATGGTCAAGCCATGAAAATACACAGCGTCCTCAGCAACTTCCACCAAACGAAAGGTGGTCCACTTGTCTTTTTCCTCCCATGGAGATAGGTCTGCATTGAAATGCTTGAGTTTCAAAGAGAAGGTTTCTCCTTCCTGGACTATGTTCATGAATTCGGAGAAGACAAGTTTTCCCTCGCTCCAAAAGCGAAAAGTCCCTATCATATTTCCATCTACTGCTGGCATCCAAACTTCCTCACATTCGCCGCCAAAACCAGTGCCAGTCCAAAATCCTTCCAGCCAGTCAAGATCCTCGACATTTCCTTTGCCTGGTTCCTGATCTTTATCGAGTTGCTTCACTTGGGAAAAAGCGAAGAAGCAGGTGAATAATAGTATGGAGGAGAGGATGAACTTTTTCATAAAAGTGGGGTTTGAATTGTATGAATTTATTGAAAATTCTGTGGATAATCCTCCGATTACGAAGAGCTATATTATTCCAGCTTCTGGGGAAGCAGAACAACTTTTTCAATTTCGTCCTCTGCGAAAACCTTCGTGTCCTCCGCGGTTAAAAAAGAAAATTAAACATCATGACGTTTCGGGATCTCGGGATTCACGAAAGTAAATCCTCGCGCTTCGTCGCCTTCAAAAAAATCTATCTGCATGCCCATCAGAAACATGTAGTGTTTTTTTTCAATCAGTACAGGGATTCCCGCTAATTCAAATTTCTGATCTTCCTCCTTTGGTTTGTCAAATCCCAAAGCATAAGACATCCCGCCACATCCACCGCCTTTTACACCCACCCGCAAATGGTAATCGGCAGGAATGTTTTTATTGGCCATGATATTTTTGATCTCGGCTTC
The DNA here is from genome assembly GCF_900116615.1 of Algoriphagus locisalis. Lineage (GTDB taxonomy): Bacteria > Bacteroidota > Bacteroidia > Cytophagales > Cyclobacteriaceae > Algoriphagus > Algoriphagus locisalis. Next base: position 182,944 of record NZ_FPBF01000008.1, on the reverse strand, counting down.
GGCCTTTTCTGTGATCTGGATAGGAATAATCATGTGGTGAAAATGATTTTGGCAGGGAATTGGTTCGCGAGAATACAAATTTACATTACCCCGAAGTTTTCTAACGGGGATAATTTGTGCAAATTCGAGTTTAATCCCCAAAAATGGAATACGCAGTCGATTTATTGAAAATTCTTTTGCCAGCTGGCATCGTCCTTTATGGCATGTATCTCGTGGTTGTTTCTTTCCTTTCCAAGGAAAGAGAAAAAACACTGGTAGAGCTGAAAACCCAAAATTCTCAAACTATTCTTCCCATTCGGTTGCAAGCTGCTGAGCGAATTTGTCTTTTTCTGGAGCGGATTACCCCAAACAATTTGGTGCGAAGATCTAATCCTGGAGGATTAACATCCGGCGAACTGCATTCGCTTTTGCTGGCAGAAGTACGTGAGGAATTCAACCATAATTTTTCACAGCAGGTATATTTTTCTGAGGAAACTTGGGAAGCGGTAAAAAGAGCTGTGGAAGAAGTGACGACGATCATTAATCAGAGTCGTCAACTGCTAAATGATGAGGCTACAGGGATCGATATGGCAAAGGCAATTTTCGCTCAGGCATTGGAGAGAAAAAACGATCCTATAGGTTATGCGTTGAAACAAATAAAATCAGAGATTCAGATCTACTTTTGATAATGAGCTCCTTCCAGTCTAAAACCTCCGCCACTATCGATAATGCCAAAGCGCTTTTTGGCAAGCAAGTAAATGCGCTCGGAAAGCAAAAGGATAAAGTCACAGAGCTGATCGCTGGTGTGGGAAATAAGATTTTGAGATTTGGAGATAATCCACGAGTAAAAAAACTCATTGAACCTGTATCGGTTTTTATCCGCATGATCAAGGCGCATTTTAGTGGCACGCATAAAATGACCAATAGCACACTAGGCTTGGTGCTTTTGGCATTGGTTTACTTTGTCTCGCCCATTGACATCATTCCGGATTTCTTGGGATTCTTTGGCTTCGCGGATGATCTAAGTGTTGTTTTAGCCATTTATGCCAAAGTAAAAGATGAGATTGATGATTTTTTGGATTGGGAGAGAACTCAAGATTAATTAGGTCTGTTACCTGCCAAAATCAAGAGCAATGCAAGAACTACAAGCTTTAGTAATTACAGATGAGCTCATCGCATCTGGCCAGACCTATTCGGAATACAGGGGGATGATTGATGCGCTTTTGGCAGAAAATAAAACCACTGGGAACAATCATTCCGAAAGCTATCTCGATTATACCAAAATGAATGTGCAGCGCATGAATCGCTGGGATAAGACGGCTAAAATCACTCCTAAACTAGTAGAATTGCTAGTTTCAATTTCCTCACCACAAGTGTGGCTGGTGATCACAGAGGCTTGGTGTGGGGACGCTGCGCAAAGCTTGCCGTTCCTTGCTAAGCTGGCTGAATTGAATCCTTTGATCAAGCTAAGATTTGTATTGCGGGATGAAAATCCAGAATTGATGGATGCCTACTTGACAGAAGGGGCTAGATCCATCCCCATTTTGATAGCTTTAAGTGCGGATCTGAGCAAGGAGCTTTTTGTATGGGGGCCTAGGCCAATATTTCTTCAAGACAGATTGAAAGCGTATAAACTCGATCCCCAGAATATTACTTCCAAAGAGTTTGCTGACGGCACGCATCTTTGGTACGCAAGGGATAAAAACAAAGCAATAGCAGAGGAATTGACCCCCATGATTGCTTCAACTGTATAAATTATGCGAATCGCACTGATATCCGGAGGTTCCGGTCTTGTAGGCAAGGCTATTCTTCACCAGCTTTTTAAAAGTGAAGACTACGATTATGTACTGAGCGTTGGTCGAAGGAAGTTGGCCATTAAGCAGCAGAAGCTTGTACAGATTGAAGGCGATATGGCGAAAATTGACTCTTGGGATTGGGAAGGTAAAATATCCTCACAGAGTTTGAGTGGAGAATATTTTCCTCTGATAGATGCTATTGGAAATAAAACTGCTGAAATACATGCTTTTTCCTCATTAGGAACCACAATCAAGCAAGCAGGTTCCAAGGAGAAGTTTTTTTCCATTGATCATGATTTGGTAATTGAATTTGCGAAGTGGGCTAAGACCCTGGGTGCATCTAAATTTCTTTATGTTTCTTCTTCTGGTGCAGATGCGGGTTCATCCATTTTTTACAGCCAAACCAAAGGCAAAACAGAAAGTGACTTGAAATCAGTTGGATTTGATTATCTGGGGTTATTCAGACCATCTCTATTATTGGGGAACAGACATGAATTCCGCTTGGGTGAGCAGGTGGCGACCATCCTCATGAAGCCTCTCGTATGGTTGAAATTGTTTAAAAACATCCGCCCGATTTACGACTACCAAGTAGCTAAAGCGCTAGTAAAAACTTCGCTGGGGCAAAAATCAAATTCTATAGAAATTATCTCCTCTGGAGAAATGCAAGATCTAAGCAAATGATAGTAGTTATCCAGCGAGTATCCGAAGCCTATGTAAAAATTGATGGACAAGTCAAAGCCGAAATAGGAAGAGGATTGATGATTTTGCTGGGAATAGAGGAGGCTGACACGGATGAGGACATCAGCTGGCTTTCCAAGAAAATCACAAACCTGAGAATTTTTCCAGATGAAAATGTGGTGATGAATAAAAGCCTTTTAGATATAGCTGGAGAGATTTTGCTGATCTCTCAGTTTACACTTCATGCAAGTACTAAAAAAGGCAACCGTCCTTCATATATCAAAGCGGCCAAGCCAGATATTGCTATTCCTATGTATGAGAAAATGATTGTAGCCTTGGAATTGGAACTTGGTAAAGCCATTGGAACCGGTGAATTCGGAGCTGATATGAAAGTGGCTTTAGTAAACGATGGGCCAGTCACTATCGTCATTGATAGCAAGAATAGGGTGTAAATAATTACTCAGTTTTCAATCCTTCATAGCGGACACATTCATCCAATTTTGTAATCTTTTAATCCCCACATTTTGCAATCCCTCATAAATATCTCATCCGCCAAAGTTGTTACCAAGGGAAAACAAGTTTTCGAGTCTCTGAATTTTAATTGGGAGAAAAGCCAAAACTGGGCGATCATTGGTACTTCAGGAGCGGATATGACTGCATTCATTGAGACTATTCGAGGGAATTCTGTAATTCCAACTGGTGAGATCGTTCGTCCTTTTGCCAAGGGATATACTGGGGAGAAAACCAGCTCCGGTGAAATCAACTCTTTCCGAGATCTGATTGCCTACGTTTCTCAGCGCTACGAAATTCGCAATAAATCCAATCAACAAAACTTCTATTTCCAGCAGCGATTCAACTCCTCAGAGTCAAATGACACCGCTACAGTTAGAGAATATTTACTGGAGGTGAACCCGAAAGTATCTGGACCGTGGACTTTGAAAAATGTATCTGAATTGCTGCATCTGGAGCACTTGCTGGACAAGTCTGTTCTTTTGCTTTCGAATGGGGAAACCCGTAGGCTTGCATTGGGCTTGGGGCTGATGAGGCAGCCGAGAATTTACCTGATGGATCAGCCAATGACAGGTTTGGATGTGAAAAGCAGGGCAGAGTTTGGAGAGATTTTGAAGGTTGTTATTTCGAAAGGAGTGCAAGTCCTATTGACCACTTCGGCAAATGAAATTCCGGAAGGAATCACACATGTTGCCAAGTTAAGTGGAAAAGGAATCGAGAAGAGTTGGGAGGTGGCTGACTTTCATTTGACTGCCAAGCATGAACAGAAGCTTTCCTACGATTGGGAGTTACTAGATTCTCTTTTGCCAAAAAGGCCAAATGAGAATGATGAGGTAATTCGCCTTGAAAACTTATCAATCAAATATGGGGAAAAGCAAATTCTAAAGAACCTGAACTGGGAAGTGGGATCGGGTGAGCGCTGGCTGCTGAAAGGTGCAAATGGGTCTGGGAAATCTACGTTGATCAGTTTGCTGATTGGGGAAAATCCTCAAGCTTATTCTCAGAACCTCTGGCTCTTTGGACGAAAGCGCGGAACTGGGGAAAGTATCTGGGATGTGAAGCGGCCTACTGGTTTTGTAGCTCCCGAGCTTAGCCGATTTTTTCCTGCGAACCAAACCTGTAGAAAAGTGATTCTTTCGGGACTTTTTGATACCATGGGCTTATTCAAAAAGGTGAGTGCGGAACAAGAGAATTTAGCTCGGGAATGGATGACATTGTTTCATCTAGAGGCTGTAGAGAATATTCCCATCAACCGACTTTCACTGGAAAACCAACGCTGGACTTTGCTAGCCCGTGCGCTGATCAAGCAACCTAAACTTTTGATCTTAGATGAGGCTTCTCAGGGCATGGATGAATTTCAGAGGAGACTTTTTAAAGAAACAGTGCAGCAAATCTGCGAACGAAGTGCCATAACTTTGGTTTATGTTAGTCATTATGCTGAGGACGTGCCTGAGGCGGTCGGGAAGGTGATGGAGTTGGATTAGGGAGATGAATTATGATAGTCCTACAAAACCTTCAAAATTTTCTCTTGAGATTATCGAAGTTTCATTGTTGGGATAAGCTTCAAGAAAAGAAGATGGGAACCTGACTTTTCTTTCTTTCCATTTGAATTCATATGCCTTTAAGATACCGTCGGTTTCTTCTAAATAATCTATTTCCGCTTGGTCATGTGTACGCCAAAAGTAGGTGTTAGCAAATCTGCCCTGGTATGCATTGGTTTTTAATCGTTCTGAAATCAGAAAATTTTCCCACAGGGCACCTTTGTCTTGACGCATTTCCGGAAGAGTGAAATTGCTGATCAATACATTTCGGATACCGTTGTCTGCGAAGTAATATTTTTTACCTTTTTTGATTTCGTTTCTCAAATTTCGGCTAAAGGCAGGGAGTTTGAAGATGACAAAAGCCTTTTCTAGCAGATCAAGGTATTTTTCTACCGTGGCAGTATCAATATTTCCGATGGTTTGAGCAAGTTCATTATAAGAGACTTCTGAGCCCACTTGAAAAGCAAGTGCCTTCAACAACTTTTCTATATGGTTAGGCTTTCGGATATAATCGAGCTGCAAGACGTCTTTATACAAATAGCTTTGGGCAATTTCCACGAGGATTTCCTTTTCATGACCGGGGTTATTAAGCACTTCGGGATACAGTCCATAAGTGAGTCTTGTGTCTAGCAACCGCTTTGCTTCCAATACTGATGAGGATTGGACAGTTTCTTTGAAACTCACGGGGTACAAATGGAAAGTCTTTTTCCTTCCAGTTAAAGGTTCCGCAGTTTGATCTTGAAGGTCAAAAGCAGAGGAACCTGTGGCAATAACCTGTATATCTGGTCGGGTGTCGTAGATTAATTTGAGCTTCCTTCCTATATCAGGTATTTGTTGGGCTTCGTCAATAAAGACCAACCTCTTGTCTTTGCCAATAAGTTGCAGTAATTGGGTGCTTGTAACAGCTGAGTCAAATGCCTGTAAGATATCAGCCTCATCGGCATTAAACCAAGAATAGGGAACTTGGGTCTGTTTTATGACTTCCCGAAGTAAAGTTGTCTTGCCTACTTGTCGTGCACCTAGTAACAGAATTACCTTTCCTTGGGAACAGGCATTTATTATCGTTTGACAGAGATCTCTGGAAATCATTTTATTGATTTTAGCTCCTTAAATCTATCAATTCTCAATAGTTAATCGAAAAAATAAGCTAAATATTTCGATTGTAATCGAAAAATTAGGCCTAAATATTCGATTACAATCGAAAAATTAGGTCTTATTATGGGGCTTTGGTGTGAATGGTCGATTAAAAATTGGTTAAATAGGACTGCCTTTGCTGACACAAAGCCTGATGTACTACTTTAAATTATTGCAGGAAAGTAGTAGTTGAAGTGGGTTAATTTCTTACAATTTTAATCCCCTCAAACATCACCTCATTCTCACTAATTCTCAATTCTTTTCCGATCGAAGTAGTCACATTCTTCAGAGTCACTTCTTTGGTAAGGACATAAGGGTATTTTTCTTTGTAAGAATCATCTGTTCTATCAGGATTGAAATTCCCAAAGATTGCTGGGCCTTTGTACTTTTCAGGATGATTGGAGTCATCGATTTTGAGGTTTTCAATGATGATTTGCTCCGGCATATAGCAGGTGTAGCCAAAGTCATGCTGTCCGGAATTGAAGCCATTGATCAAGGAGGCGCTGTATGTTTTTCCACCATTGGGAACAAATGTGCAGTTTCTGATAATGAGTTTTCCTTCCCAGGTACTACCATAATCTGAGCGAAGGTTGATTAGGCTTCTTCCTCTGATTTCTGAATTTTCCACGATGAATGTTCCAGTACCAATAGCGTTGATCCCCATGTGTCCAAGTGTGGAATTTCGGATGGTTGCATTGGCCACGCCCATGTGGGCATCAAATCGGGAAAAAGAGCACTTATCGAAGAGCAGATTCTTGCTGAAATTCGATCCCATAATTCCCCAAAAGGAGCTATCGTTGATGTCATTGGTTTGGCTGCAATTGATAAAGGATACATTCAAGGCGCGATTCACGATGATGTCATAAGTACCCATGGAGACGGGCTTTCCTGCATTGCCTATCTTTTTATAAATTCTATGTCCCGTCAGTACGGTATTCTGTACAGTCACATTGGTACAGGTACTTATGGCCAGAAACCCTCCGTAGGGAGATCCAAATTCACCCTCGCCTGTAATGCGATGTTCCAAACCATCTACAATTACATTTGATCTCTTGATGGCGATATTTCGCTGGTAATACTTATAAGTGGCGTCTTCCTGATTCGCAATGGTCGTAAATCTGCCACCAGTGATTTTTAGAGGAATTTCATCAATTGGTAAGGCGGTGATTTCTGTAATCTGATCAAAGTCCCAGATGATGGGCGCATTTTTATCCACATTTCCATTTTTGTCAACCAGGAAAATATCGGTTTGAGCAGCTCCGTTGTTTTGGTTTAATCCCATTCGGATGTATCGCTTTGTGGTCGAGTCTGTCACCGTAATTAATAATGGGCCAGGCAATTGAAAATCGATTTTCTTTTGATTTCTTTTCAGAGAGTTTACACCTTTTACCGGGTAAGGTGCTAAGCCTGATCGGACTAGAAATACGGGTGAGTTTCGGTTTTCTACGGCTCTGTCATCTATGATGAAATTTGCAGTGCCAAAGTCGGTATCGGTCTGGATAATCGCTGAAAGGTCTTTTCCACTGATGTAGTAAGTGGCACCATCTTCAGCTTTTACCGGTAATTGATGTCCATTGGCAAATTTATGAGCTGCCACGATAGCCTCTATGTCGTCGGTTTTGCCATCTCCTTTGGCACCAAAATCACTGTACTTGACTTCTTTTCTAACTGGATTTTGGTTTGCTATCTCATTTTGAAAATTTGGAAGCGAGCCTTCAGGTGCTGAGATAAAAAGTAGTGCTAGGATTAAATGGAACATGTTTATTACTGGGGTGATTAATTGCAATGAGGGACTAAGATGCAATTTAATCCACGTTTTTGAAAGCTAATCCCTTTTCCTCCAATGCGGCTTTCAATTTAGGAATGGAGCTTTTTCCCATACCGTGAAGTGATAGAATCTCTTTTTCGGTAAATGTGGATAGTTTATCTACACTATAAATTTGCTTTGATTCAAGAGCTCTTCGTGCCGGAGCGGAAAGTTTAGCCATAAATCCTGTGGTAGGTTTTCGCTCTTTTTCGCAAATGGGGCAGGTGGGACAATCGCTTGTTTTAAAGAATTGGTGGCCCTTTTCGCATATTTTTAGAGTCATGAAAGTAAAATTTCTCTTTAAAAATAACAATCTAAATGAAATAGTATGGTTTAATCTATCAAGCCAGTTTTTTCTCGAAGGATCATAAGCTTTGGGATTGTGGAATAGGCCTAATCGATACGGTAATTATTCATACTGCTGAAGAGTTCGATTTGCAAATCTGGACTTTGGTATAAGAAAATCATCAGCTTTTTAGGATATAGCCGTATTTATTAGCCGTAGCTTTATTCTCCGATCAACCTATTTTTTGACTTATTGGTATTATTTCAATTGATTTTTTCGTGATCATTTTCTAACTCATAAGACAGCCACAAACCTTATGAACAGTAGAAGATCATTTATTCAAAAACTAAGTGCCGGAATAGCTATTCCAGGATTGGTTTCATTTAATCCTCCAGCACCGCGTTCGAAAACCATTAATCACACGTTGCAGGGAGAGGAGTTTTGGGATGATGTGCGAAAGAAGTTTCCGCTGAAGGACAACCGGGTGTATCTAAATAACGGAACTTTTGGACCCTCTCCACAAGTGGTTTTGGATTCATTGCAAAGCTCTTTTGTAGAAACAAATACTTCTGGAGAATATGGTCATATTGGACCTGAACGGGAGAAGTTGGCTGAATTCGTCGGAATCAAAACCTCCGAGATTTCACTTACTCATAATACTACGGAAGGAATAAATATCATGTGCTGGGGACTACCGCTGAAAGCAGGGGATGAGGTGATTATCACTCTTCATGAGCATGTGGGAAATGCGTTGCCCTGGCTGAATCGAGCGAAACTGAATGGTGTCGTCTTGAAGCCTTTTGAACCTAAACCTACGCAAGAGGAGAACTTAGATCTGATCAAATCTCTGGTGACTTCCAAAACGAAAGTCATCGCCATTCCCCATATCACCTGCACGACTGGATTGGTTTTTCCAATAAAAGAAATTTCAGGGTTTGCGAGAAGCAAAGGGATATTCACAGCCATAGATGGAGCACATGGAGCTGGAACTTTTGATCTGAACCTTCACGATTTGGGCTGTGATTTGTATGCAAGCAGCTATCACAAATGGATGTTAGGTCCAAATGGAACAGGATTTTTATACGTTCGAGAGGAAATTTTGGAACAAGTTCAAGCCTACCAAGTTGGGGCGTATTCTGATTTAGGCTGGGATATGTATCAAAACCCACCAGAGTTGAAAGGCTATGTTCCTACTGCCCATCGCTTTGATTATGGGAGCCAAAGTTTGCCTATGATGCGGGGAGCACTGGCAGCTGCTGATTTCCATAAGGAAATAGGGAAGGGAAAAATAGAGGCCAGAATTAGGGAATTGAATCAATATCTTTTTGATGGTCTTGCTGAAATGAGGTCTCAATTAGATGTGTTGACTTCCAGTGAAGCAGCCTCTCGAATTAGCATGGTTACTATTAAACCGAAGAACATGAACTATCAAAAAGCTGCTACTTTGATCAGCAAGGAAGGGTTTCGAATCCGTCAAGTTCCTGAAAGCAAGTTGGACGCTATTCGTATTTCAACTCATATTTATAACAGCAAGGCTGAAATCGACAGTTTTCTAGAAGCTACTGAAAGAGTTTTGGGATAAGCTTTTTCCGAAAGGAGATATGATCCCCGCAAATGACCGCTGAAAAGGATGCAGATGTACGCAACTTGCATTTTGCTAAAGTTTCACTTTCCTCTCCGTTTATAAAGTTCTAATTCACGATTATTTTTTCTTTTTGTGATCCGCTTTTACCTCGGCTTCCAAATATCGGAACTGGCAAATGGCAGCAATCAGCTCAAGTGGCAATGGTTTATCCAAGTGGAATTGGATCGCCCCCTTGGAAGTTACGTAATTCTTAAGCTCAGTTTTAAATTCACTTACACCGCTGTTAGTCGGATAAAAGCCAATGTGTTTTTTCGCAGCTGCAAAGTAAACCAACACTTCTGTGGTTCTGTAAGCAGGCATACTGTAGCTGATGACCTCTTTTGATTTCGGAATGGCTTTCTGGATTGTCTCACGCATCTGTTGGAGCTTTTCTTTTACTTCGGGGGAGCACCAGCTAAGATATTCCTCTACAGAAGATGGTTTTGCGTTCATCATACTCTTGAGATTTTAGACGTTAGACACAAGATTTAAGACTTTTCTTCCATTACATATCAGTCGAGCTTATTAGCTGCAGGTACTAATTTAGCTTTCAAATCCGGTTCTGCCATATCCTTATCCAAGGGAAACATCGGGCGATTGATTCGCTTATAGCCTAGTCGCTCTAAATCCTGATCTACGCCGCCTGGAGTCAAAGCCATAATCCAATCTGCTCTCATGTCATAGAGTTCAGGTACCAGATACCCGATTTTCACAACTACTATATCAGCTTCTCTTGGCTTCAATCCAAGGTTTGTGAAATCGCTTTCATTATGATATGGCTTGCGCTTTTTGCTCACAATCACGTGTACAGAACCTACTTTCACCACGACTTCAACTTCAGCCGCACCATCACCTTCTTTGATTGCTTCCACAGTGCCTTTTAGCATTACCGGTGGAGCAAATCTATCATCGATTGCTGCTCCAGCTGTTCCTTCTACTTTTCCTCCTACACCTGCAGCCAATGCTTTCTCTACAAACTCAGGACCTGGAATAGAAGCATAAATCAAAGTAGGGCCATTTTCAGATTTGAATTCTGGTCTCTTTAGTATTTCGGTTAAGGTCCAAGTAACATCTCCAGCACCACCTGCGGTTGGGTTGTCACCCATATCAGATATCATGAAAGGCTTCTTGTCGCTGGCGATTGCCATGTCCAGACTTTCTTCCAAAGTAGCTACTGGAGCCACGAATTCAAACTCGTTTCTAACATCCCAAAAGCTCTGGGCAAGTGACTCAGCAGACTCAGTTACTGCTTTTTCGTCATCGCCAGTCACCATTACTACTGCGTGATTTCTTGGTTCATCTGCCCACGCATATCCAATCCAAATAGCTGCATCGATCACACCTTCTTTTTTGGTCATAGGATCCACTTTCGCATAGAGACTTTTTCCTGGGTCAATTCTCGTACTGGTCTTTTCGCCAGGCAGCAAAATTGGAACAGGAATCCAAGCTTTGTAAGCAGGCTTTCCTTTGCCACTTTCCAAGCGATCCAGCATATTTTCTACTGCCCGCTGTTTGGACTCCAAAGCATCCTCATGTGGAGCCATTCTGTAGCAAGTGATCAAATCTGTGTTTTCTGCCAATCTCCAAGAAACATTCCCATGTAAATCCATGGACGTGGAAATCAAAGTTTCCGGCCCAACTATCTCGCGAACGCGGATTATAAAATCACCCTCAGGATCATCCAAACCTACCACACTCATTGCTCCATGGATATCGAAGAAAAGCCCATCGTAGGGCAGGTTTTCTTTGAGCATTTCTAAAGTCTTTCCCACAAGCTCTTCATAGGCTTCTCTCGTAACGATTCCGCCTGGAATGGCATGTCCACGCAAAGTGGGGAACCATTCGGCTCTACCTCGGTCTTCCGAAGCAGAATCTAAAAATGGGTAATAATTGAAAATTTCCTTGCCTTCTCTAGTTCGGAAAGCAGCCACGTCACTAGTAGCTGGAGAAAAAGTGCTGGATTCAATCGCCAATCCTGCGATGGCTATCCTAGGAAGCGGTTTTGATTGCTCTTTTGGAGCGCAAGAAAGGTTGACTAAAATTGTGAAAAGTACTGCGATAAAATTTCTCATAGCGATGGCTAGTTTTTGTTTCAAGTGAAAAAGGCATATGCCATTAACAGCTTTCAATTTAAACTAACATCGCGAAACATTTCATAAATTTTTTAGAAATGGTCTTTTATTAACCCTAAAAAATTTAAAAAGAAGATTTATCTACCCCCTTCCTTTTTAGCAAGCACCTGTGTGGTATGGGCAAATCTATCTAGCCAGCCACGATGATCTTTTCTAATAAATGTGACCATAACTGTACCAACGAACCATATTGCCAAGAAAAGGAAGTAAAGGAATAGGTACAACCTGTCATCAAATCGCGTATCAATAAGGAATTTCGATACTTCTCCGACCAAGAATGGCAATATCAAAAAGATGCCATATCGAGCGATAAGATCTTTGTAGGTCAATGGTAGCCCATCCATTCTGATAATCCGAATACCTAGGAGCTTTTTGCCTATAGTCTGTCCGTTTGTCTTTTTGCTGACAAAAATAAAATAGAAGAAAATCACCCCAACTTTTAGTGCTGAAAGGATCCAAATATTATCACTTAGTCCCTCAATAATGTAGGAGGTGAAAAGAATTACAAGTAAGGAATCCAGGAAAATCGCCAAAAATCGCTGAGTCAAAGTCACACTGCTGCGATTCAAAAGCGGCTTGCTGGATATGTTTGGAAGAAAAACTGCATAAGAAGCTATTACAAAACCGATGTAGCATCCAAACGTATTTGTGATCAAATCATCCACTTCAAAATGTCTAAATCTGCAAGGGTACAATCCATAAATTGAGGTAAGCTGTGTGATTTCGAAAAAGAGTGAAGTGATGAATCCTATCAAAGTTGCAAGTGCTGCATTTCTCACTTGGAAAAGATACCTGAGAAAAAAGCCCAGTGGCATCAGCAGCAATACATTGAAAGCAGTAACCTTAAAAGTGGTGCTTTTCACTATGCTGAAAAGAGAAATATTACCCTGAACTTCTCGAAAAGTGTCTTTTACAAAGCGGAAGGGAAAATAGCTTGGAATAAATCTGCCTGACCTTACCTCACAGAAATCCGGTGTGATCTCAGGCAATGGTAACAAGGTCAGAAAAAAGGCCGCCATAGAATAGAATACAAACGTGTAGAAGACCAAGCTTCTATTGATTTGCACATAGCCAATTTTCCTATACTGAATAAACGCATAAGGAACCATGCTTAATAAGGCAATAAGCGGAAAATAAAGAATTGCAGTTCGTATTGCTTCGAAATAATCACCCATAAAAGTTGTGTCAATTCAATACTAAATCGAAATGGAAATGCTAAAGATTATCATAAAATTAAAAATGCTTTTACACAAGAACCGAACCTATTAACTCAGCATTTGCCAAATTGCATTCTTATAGATTGTTAATTTTAACTAATCAACCCAGTATTTATGAAGGACGAAATCACCATAAAGGAAGCTCAGGAGCAAGTCGATCATTGGATCAAAACAGTTGGAGTCCGATATTTCAATGAACTTACCAATATGACCGTCCTGATGGAAGAAGTAGGGGAATTAGCCAGAATCATGTCCCGAACCTATGGAGAGCAATCCTTCAAAGAATCAGACAAAGGAAAAGATCTAGGTGATGAAATGGCGGATGTGCTTTGGGTGCTCATATGTCTTGCCAATCAGACGGGTGTGGATTTAACTTTGGCTATGAAGAAGAACTTCGAAAAGAAGAACATTCGAGACATCGATCGACACAAGAATAATGAGAAGTTAAAGTAAACATATATTCAGTCGAATAATCCGGTATTTCCATTTTCCAGCAAAGGCATTAATTCAGCTACGATTTTAGGGTTTTCTGCTGCGATATTAATGGATTCCAGCGGATCATTTTGATGGTCAAAGAGCTCAATAGTTGGCTCGGCATCTCTGAAATATTTTGTTAATCGGTACCGATCAGTGCGCAGGGAAATTCCTTTGTGATAGTATGAGTAGGCAACATTTCCCACTTTAGAATCCTTCGATTTCAATAACCCTGCAAAGCTTTCACCATCCAAACCATTTGGACTTTCAATGCTCAATAACTCCATTAAGGTTGGGTATATATCCACGGACTCAACGATTGAATCGTCAATTTTGGAAAGCTTTGAACCTGGTATTTTAAAGATTAGAGCTGAGTTTAATGCATATTCAAACAGCGTATGTTTGCCCCAAATTTGCTGCTCACCCAGGTGCCAGCCATGATCTCCCCAGACGATCACGATGGTGTTTTGATCCAATTCAAGTGCCTTCAACTCGTCTAGAATCAACCCAATCTGTGCATCTGAATAGCTGGTAGCCGCATAGTAAGCATGCTTGATTTTTCTTGCATAGTCATCAGAAAGTTGATTATCCAAGCTCGCCTTTTCCTCACCTAAAGCATATTGATTAAACTCTCCACTTTCTAGTAAGCTTTGACGAGCTACATTTTGAGGTTTTGTTGGGTTTTTTGGCAAAGGAATTTGGTCTTCTTCGTACAGATCCCAATATTTTTTTGGAGAGGTAAAAGGCAAATGTGGTTTGAAAAAGCCCACTCCTAAAAAGAATGGTTGTTTCTGATCTTTCAGCTCCCGAAGCTTCTTGATTGCTAATTGTGTAGTCAGTCCGTCAGGATATCCCAAGTCATCCACATCCCCAGCTTCGTAAGGTTTGACCTGCTTTTTCATGCTTTGGCGGTTTTCACCATTAGCAAATCCAAAGAAAGCATTCCATCCTGTTCCCCATTTTCCACTGTCAAATAAAAACTCATCCCAGCTATAGGGCAGTTCTTTTTTATCCGAAACCTCCTCTTCGTATCCATAGACGTAGCCATCGACAGAGTGAGATATTTTTCCTATTCCTACTGTGTGGTAACCATTTCTTCTCAAGTGATGGACAAATGTTTCAGGTATTTCAGTTTCAGGTTTTGTGGAGAATTCATCCTGCATGATGTTGTTACCCAATTCAGCAGTTCGCCTGGGTCTTTTTCCTGTGAGAAAAGCAGCACGGGAAGCACCGCAGGTAGGTACTTGGACAAAATGATTGGTAAAACTTACGGCTTCAGCTGCTAGCCTGTCAAGGTTAGGAGTAATGATCGCACTATTTTCAAAATGGCCTAGTTCTGCTCTCAAATCATCCACTGCTATGAATAGCACATTAGGTTTATTTGATTGTGCAAATCCAAGAGAAGTGCTGCATGTAAAAAACAAGAATAAGAATGTGGGTTTGAAAAACTTAAATTTCATGGAAGGGTTATTTCAGACAGTTAATCTAGGCCGATTGTTCTACTATTAAAAATATTCCTGAGATGTTGTTATTCAATTAAAAGAAATGAGCTGACAATTACGGTCAGCTCACGAGAATTTAATTCACTTCAGTCCAGACAGATACTGAGCCTGGAGTGCAGTGGAATTCTGCCCAACCGGAGTCGTTTACCCAGACTTCATCCTGGATTTTACCCAGCATATCTTTGAAGCTTTTTCCAGCATAACGAGTCCCGATCTCCATAGAAATGGTAGCTCCATCCCCATTTGACAAAACCACGGCGCAACCGCTGTGTTCTTCATCACCCTCTCTAGTCCAGCCGATGGCATTGGCACTTTCGAAGTAATCGCGTTGCGTACCAAATGCAAAGTCCTTTCTGGCATAGAGCATAGGTTCTAATTCGTCCACCCGATTGATAAATATCTCATAGTCTTGTCCGTCTTCCCCTTTGTCCCAATAGCTGGCACCAAAAAGATCGGGATAAAAGACACATGGATAACCATCTTTGCGAAGCAAAATCAGAGCATAAGCCAAAGGTTTAAACCAAGATTCCACCGGTGCTTCCAGTGATTGTAGTGGTTGCGTGTCATGATTGTCCACTAAGGTTACTGCCAGCTCAGGACTATTTGCGACAAGTGAATTTTCAAATATTTTCCGCAGGTCATAATCACTTCCTGAGTTGGAAGCGTGATGCAAACTATGGTGTAAGGCTGAATCGAAAAGACTCATGGTTCCATCTGTGGCTTCCAGATATCTTGTCAATAATTCCAAATTACCTGGAGCCCAGTATTCACCTACTGCGAAAATATCTTTGCCAGTACGCTCTCGAAGTAAGTAAAGGAAGTCCTTAAAATAATGTGGAGGAATGTGCTTCACTGCATCCAGTCTGACGCCATCGTAATAGGTTAGCTCATGCAGCCAAGTAGCATGTTTGAGAAGCTCATCACGGACAGCTGGGTTTCTAAATTCAATGTCACAAAACATCAGGAAGTCATAATTTCCCTTTTCATCATCTATCATTTCCTCCCAATCATCGCCATACTCGCTCATTAGATTGAATACACCGTGTTCCTGATTGCGATGGTCATAATCCACTCCGCTGAAGCAATGCTTGTCCCAGATGAAATCAGAGTATTTGCCATTTCTTCCTGGAAAAGTAAAGCGGGTAAATGACTCGATTTCGTAGGGCTCTGAGAGGTTTTCAAGCCTATTTTCTTCATTCACCTTCACTACTTGCATGAGTTCGGATTCATCACCTCCTGTTTTGTGATTGAATACAAAATCTACTATCACCTGCACTCCTCTATCATGTAAGGCTTGGGTTGCTTCTATGAATTCATCCTTGGTACCGTATTTTGTCCGTACAGATCCTTTTTGATCGAACTCTCCCAGATCAAATAGGTCGTATGTGTCATATCCTGTACTCATTCCTCCTCTTTCGCCTTTAGATGCTGGCGGTAGCCAAACGCTGGTAATGCCAAGGTTTCCCAGATATTCCGCTTTTTCTTTTACTTCTTTCCATAGTGTGTCTTCCGGGGAATACCAATGGAAAAATTGCATCATTGTTCCGTTTTTCATAATTAAAAGTTGCTTAGTTAGTGGTTTAGATTAAACGGTAAACGCCAAATTCTAAAGATGGTTTAAACTATTTTTAAGCGGGATTTTGTGATTCAAAATGGGGAGAAATAGCCCTTAAAAACATCAAAACCCGATAGGATTTCTATCGGGTTTTTGAAGGTTTTTTAAAATGATGAAGAGAAGTTTTACCAATTCTCCACAGCTACTAATGTTTCATTTTCTACTTTTCCCACAAGAGAAAAAAGATCGAGTGTAAGACAAAAATCAATATCAGAATCTATGTTGTGATTTTGCAGTCGCTTGGCATGGGAAGCCTGAGAAAGAAATCCTTTCAGATCGTGGCCTTCTTTTTCAAATAGCGACTTCATCGCAATTGCACCGTCATCTTCAGCCTCATGAGTTGCTTCGAGTGCTTTTACCAAAGCTCCCGCATAAAGGGAATCTTCCAGGTTGAATTTGGCTTTCCAGCCAGCACAATGAATAAGTACATCTTTATCACGGGATTGGATGTAGCTTACAGTGGCTTGAAGATTTGGAAAAGCGCCAATCAGAATCTCGTCAGCTCCAGCAGATTTTGAAATTGCCAATGTGCCATTAGTGGTAGTCATCGCCAGCTTTTGGTTATGATAATCGCCAGAAAGATAGGCTAAAGGTGAATTTCCTAATTGAAAACCTTCTGCTTTAATTCCATTTCTCTCTCCGGCAATCAAATAGCCTGAAGATGCCATGGTTCTACACTCTTCAAGATCAGCACAGGTTTTTATTTCCGAGATTCCATTTGCCAAAGCTGCGACCATAGTGGAGGTAGCGCGAAATATATCGACTACGACCACAATTTTGCCCTGCAATTCGTGCAGTTGAATCAAGTCTGGGCTGAAACAGATTTCTACTTGTTGCATTTATTTTTTCAAAAGTGGAAGTTTTTCCACCTGCGCTTTAAGGTTCTTGTTTCTTACTTGGATGAAAATTTCAGTTCCAGCTTTGCTGAAATCAGTTTTCACATATCCCAAGCCAATACCAACTCCCATGCTTGGGGATTGAGTGCCTGAAGTCACTTCTCCGATCACTTCTCCAGCAGCATCCACAATAGGATAATGTCCTCTTGGAATACCTCTTTCCTGCATGATAAAGCCAACTAATTTCTTGGAAACTCCAGTTTCTTTTTGAGCTTTTAAAGCTTCGGAATTGGTGAAGTCTTTGGTGAATTTGGTGATCCAGCCTAGTCCAGCTTCAAGGGGAGAAGTGGTGTCAGTGATGTCATTTCCATAGAGACAATAACCCATTTCCATTCTGAGCGTATCTCTTGCACCTAGACCGATTGGCTTGATATCAAAGTCTTTACCAGCTTCGAACACAGCGTTCCAAACTTTCTCTGCATCTTCGTTTTTCACGTAGATTTCAAATCCTCCAGCTCCGGTATAGCCAGTTCCAGATATGATGACATCCTGAACTCCAGCAAATTCACCAACGGTGAAATGATAGAATTTTATTTCAGATAGATTCACAGGAGTCAAGGCCTGTACTGCTTCGATTGCTTTTGGGCCTTGGATTGCAAAAAGAGAGATCCCATCAGAGATATTGGTGAGCTTAGCGCCCATAGTATTATGCTTATTTACCCAATCCCAATCCTTATCAATGTTGGAAGCATTGACTACGAGCATATACTTATCATCTTCAAATTTGTAAACTATCAAGTCATCAACTATTCCACCTATTTCGTTGGGAAAGCAAGAATACTGCGCTTGTCCATTGACGATTTTGGAAGCATCGTTGGAAGTTACTTTTTGGATCAGGTTGAGCGCCTCAGGGCCTTCTACCATAAATTCACCCATATGGGACACATCAAAAACGCCAACGCCATTCCTCACGCAAAGGTGCTCTTCATTATCAGAACTGTAGCGTACAGGCATGTTATATCCTGCAAAAGGCACCATCTTACCACCAAGGGCAACGTGCAAGTCATTGAGTTGGATTTTTTTGATTTGCTCTTCCATAATCTGGGTTAATTTTCTAGTGGGCAAAGGTAAGGATTGAGGCGAAAAATGCACTAAAAAAGGCAACCTGATCAGGTTGCCTTTCAATGATTATCAAGATTTAACGCTTATACAGAGAAGCTTTCTCCGCAGCCGCAAGTTCTGCTCGCGTTTGGATTGACGAATTGGAAGCCTTTTCCATTTAGTCCGTCTGTGAATTCCAGTGTAGTTCCTGCTAAATAAAGTAAACTTTTTCGGTCCACTAGAATTTTCACTCCTTTATCTTCAAATACGTGGTCAGTTTCCACTTGAGCGCCATCAAACCCCAAGTCGTACATTAGACCTGAGCAGCCGCCACCTTTCACTGAAACGCGAATATTCTCATTTTCTGCGCGTCCTTCCTCTTTTTTGAGCTCCAGGATGCGCTCTTTGGCTTTGTCAGAAACGATTATCATATCTTTATTTATTACTTTGTCTTAAGTTGAAGTATTGGGAAAACATCCGTTTGCCCAAAAAGATTCAGTGCAAATATAGCAAATTTAAACATGAGGAAAATCGAGCATATAGGCATAGCAGTGAAGGATCTGGAGAAATCCAATGAGCTTTTCGCCAAGCTGCTGGGAAAAAAGCACTTTAAAACCGAGGAAGTGGATGGAGAGAAAGTAGCTACTTCATTTTTTCAGGTTGGGGAAACGAAAGTGGAACTGCTTCAGGCAACTGATGAAAGTAGCCCGATTGCCAAATACCTGGAAAAAAAGTCAGAAGGAGTTCATCATATAGCATTTGATGTGGAAGATATCAATGCTGAAGTTGAGCGATTGAAAGCAGAAGGGTTCGAAATCCTGAATGAAACGCCAAAACTGGGTGCAGACAATAAATTAGTGGTATTTTTGCACCCTCGAAGCACTAATAGTGTTTTGATTGAGTTGTGTCAGGAGATTTAGATACTTCATTATTCGATATCCTTTATTGAAATATTGGAAGATTGAAAAATTCAGCATAACGCAGGTTTTGTGTTGTAAGGTTGGAAAGATGAAAGGTGGTAAGGTTAGTAAAAGACATCGACTCTACTGTGCCTCTCGTAAATCGTACTTCGTAAATCCCAATTTCAGGATTTGCCTAAAAAGATAATAGAATTTTAAAATAGCGCCTTTGCGCCTTGGCGGGAGGTTATCAATATTATGTCAGAAAAGAGAACAGAAATAAGCGATTTGGGTGAGTTCGGTTTGATCGATCACTTGAATGAGAAAGTAATAATTAAAAATTCCAGCACATTAAAGGGTATTGGTGACGATGCTGCAGTGATTGAAGCTGGAGACATGGTCAAAGTTGTGACTACTGATTTATTGGTAGAAGGAGTTCATTTCGATCTTTCCTATGCGCCTCTACCTCACTTGGGTTTCAAAGCTGTGGCAGTGAATGTGTCCGACGTGGCGGCTATGAATGCAGTTCCTAAGCAGATCACTGTAAGTATCGCACTATCCAACAGATTCTCAGTAGAAGCTATTGATGCGCTCTATGAAGGTATTCATGCGGCATGTGAGCATTACGGTGTGGATTTGATTGGGGGTGATACCACGGCTTCCAGAAGTGGTCTGGTAATTTCGGTTACTGCTATCGGAGAAGCTAAGCCAGGGCAAATTTCCTATAGATCCGGGGCCAAAGAAAATGATATTCTTTGTGTGACTGGGGATTTAGGAGCAGCTTTGGTCGGGTTGCAGATTTTGGAGCGTGAAAAGGAAGTTTTTCTAGCCAATCCAGAAATGAAGCCTGACTTAGGGAAATACACCTTGGTGACTGCTCGGCAATTGAAGCCAGATGCTCGTGTGGATATTATCCATGAACTTCGAGAGATGGAAGTCGTGCCTACCAGTATGATGGATATTTCTGACGGTTTGGCTTCGGAGATTTTCCATATCTGCAAAGCATCTGGAGTAGGAGCGACGATCTATGAAGATAAGTTGCCAATAGATAAGCAAACTTTCGATACTGCTGTCGAATTGAATCTCGATCCGATTACCTGCGTGATGAATGGAGGAGAAGATTATGAATTGCTTTTCACGATTGATCAGAAGGACTTTGCGAAGCTGGAAAAGCATCCGGATATCCACTTCATCGGTCATATCACCAAATCAGAAGAAGGTAAGTTCTTAGTAACGAAAAGTGGAACTGCCGTACAAATCAAAGCACAGGGTTGGAAGCATTTTTGAATCAACCGTAACTCTTGGCCCAAAGTCTTCGGACCTGTCCGACGCCAGGCGGGCTTGGACCTTATTAAAAAAGCAAAAACCTCTTCAAAATCAATTGAAGAGGTTTTTTTATGATTAAGAATCTTTTCGGATAGTATCCAGGATTAAAGTTAAAGGACTATTTTTTTAGCATTAACCAACCCCTTGGATCCACAGTTGGCTCGTTGATGCTATTAATTAGCAGTGGTTTCTTGCCTAGCTTAAATTTCTCGATTCCCTTCTCTGTTTCCAGTTCTACAGGCAGTTCGAAATCGATTCCCTGTAGTGAAACTTCAAAGCCTTTGTTTCCCTTTTTAGAGATTTTTACCTCTGGAATATCAGTGGTGTAAAGATAAATCTGGAAAAAACCTTCCAAATCTTTTCCAGTATATGATTGGACAAATTCAATAAAATCGCGCGTGTTAACTTGGTTTTCGTAAGTAAATCTAGGGTCATTTGCGAAAGCTTTCAACATGGGGAAGAAAACCTCATCACCTAAAACCCCGCGTAAGGAATGCATGATAAATGCTCCTTTTGTATAAATTTCTGAGTGATAGGCTTCCTCTTCAGTACTATTTATGGGGCTGGCTACTGGCTTGGAATGACTGATAGATTTCAAAGTCCCATCTACTTTTTCGAAGTAAGCCTCTTCACCACCATGCTCTAAGTAGAACAACCAGTCTCCGTAGGCAGTAATTCCCTCGTGGATCCAGAAATCCGCCCAATCACTCACTGAAACCTTATTCCCGAACCACTCATGACCTAGTTCATGGTGCAATAAATTATCATAGTTGACTGAGCCCATCTTTACGAATCGATAATTGTTTCCATACGCATTGATGGTCTGGTGCTCCATTCCGAGATAGGGAGTTTCCACGATCGCAACTTTGTCTTTTGGCCAAGGGTAGGCTCCAAAATATTTCTCATGCGTTTGGGTGGATACGTCTAGCACTTCTAAAATATCCTGTGCCTTGTTTTTGTTTTCTTGCAAAACCCAGACATGCATCGGGATTTGTTCACCCGAAACAGAAGTGAAGTTTTTCTTTTCTTCATGAAAAACACCCATGGTAAAATTGATTCCATAATTGTTGATCGGGTATTCCGTAGTCCAATGATAAGTAAGTTTTTCGCCGTCCTGCTTGACTTGGTCTAGGATTCCGTTAGCTGCTACGAAATACGGTTTTGGAACGGTAATCAAAAGATCAACGCCCTCTTCGGCTTCTGAAGAAGGGTGATCCAATGCAGGCATAAATATCTTTGCCCCTTCTCCTTGCGATGATAGCCCCATCCAATCATTTCCTAATTGATCTTTTTTCCAAGTAAAACCGCCTTCCCATGGTGGATTTATCGCAATCGGGGTTATTCCCTCATAGAAAATATCCACCGCATCACATGAACAAGAAGTGATTAGAATATCTATGAGATCATTGTTATGTGAAAACTCCAGATCAGCTCCATTGGCCTGGACGCTTGTCACTTGATACTCATCGATAAGGTCTAGACGAAGAGTATCTAATTGATTGTTGGAGGAAAATGTGACCGTGCTTTTACCTTTGATTGATTGGCTCTCCGGGAGAATCTCAAATTCCAGCCGGTAATGTTTTACCTCAAACTTTGCTTGCAACGGATCAATCGGTCCTCCCCAATCCCAGTTTTGACCAAAACCTAAAGAGATCGAGGCAAAAAGGATTGTAATAACTAAAAGAAATTTTTTCATAAAATCTGGGGTATCGGTTTCAGGAGTAAAAGCTAAGATATTCTAATTTATTGCTTTTGGATTTAAGTGGTTAAGTTTTGTTTCTATTAAAAGGGATGAGATTTGTATGACTTTTCTATAGTGATGAGTCTAAAACCAAAAAACCTCTTCAAAATCAATTGAAGAGGTTTTTTTATGATTAAGAATCTTTCGGATTAACCGATAGAAACTCTTTTGAAAGCAGAAACAGTCATTCCCTTGCTTACTGAGTCAAGGTATTGAGCGATAGTTTTGTTGTTGTCTTTCACAAAAGACTGGCTCAACAAAGTGTTTTCTTTGTAGAACTTGTTCAGTTTACCCAAAGCGATTTTCTCAAGCATTTCTTCAGGCTTACCTTCAGCTCTTGCTTGCTCTTTGCCCACTTCGATTTCTCTTTCTACTACAGAAGAGTCAACTCCGTCTTTATCCAAAGCAACTGGGTTCATCGCTGCAATTTGCATTGCTACGTCTTTTCCAGCTTCTTCTACGTCAGTTCCGCTTGTGTTAGTTAATCCAACCAATACACCTAATTTACCATTAGAGTGTATGTAAGGAACAACAGTTTCAGCAGAAATCACTTCATAATGAGAGATCTCAAGTTTTTCACCGATCTTACCAGTCATCTCAGTGATTTTCTCAGCTACAGTGATGTTTTCGAAAGGAAGCGCAAGAATTTCTTCTACAGAAGTTGCTCCGTTTTCTACTGCAAGGTCAAGTAGTGTGTTTGCAAATGCACCGAATTCTTCATTTTTAGCAACAAAGTCAGTTTCGCAAGTCAAAGTAAGCAATGTTCCTTTAGCGCCATTTTCAGTCACTTTAGTTACAGCTACACCTTCTTTAGTCTCACGATCAGCTCTGGAAGCAGATACTTTTTGACCTTTCTTTCTGAGGATGTCAACAGCTTTTTCGAAATCGCCTTCTGATTCGGTAAGTGCTTTTTTGCAATCCATCATACCGGCACCGGTCATTTGTCTCAATTTGTTTACTTCTTGTGCAGTAATTGCCATTGTATTGTCAGTTTAAAATTAAACGGATTATGTTTTGTCTAAAAAACTTCGAAGTTCAAGAGAAGACCTTCGAGGTTTTTTCACTTTATAATTAGGAGCATTATCCTTACGGAGAAACCTCAAAGGACAAATGCAGGTAAAACAAAAAAATTGAACATAGGCCGAAACCTGATGTTCAATTTTTAATTTATTTCAAATCAAGGTGTGGATTATTCTTTTGTTTCAGCGTCCACAGCTTTCTTAGCTTCTTCCTCTTCAGAAAGTTTAGCTTCTTCTTTGTCTTTCTTACGCTCTGAAAGACCTTCTTCGATAGCTGTACCGAACGCTTTAACTAGTAAAGAAACGGACTTGAAAGCATCGTCATTAGCGGGAATTGCGAAATCAACCTCGTTCGGGTTTGAGTTCGTATCCACCAATGCGAAAACAGGGATACCAAGCTTTTTTGCTTCAGCAATTGCAATGTGTTCTCTTTTGATGTCCACTACAAAAAGCGCTGCAGGGAGTCTGCTTAGGTCAGCGATACCGCCTAGGACATCTTCCATTTTGTCTTTCTGACGGGAAACCATCAAACGTTCCTTCTTCGCAAGGTTCTTGTAAGCTTCCTCTTTCATCAATTTGTCCAAACCGGACATTTTCTTCAATGATTTACGGATAGTAGCGAAGTTAGTCAACATACCACCTAACCATCTCTCGGTTACGTAAGGCATGTTAAGTCTCTTTGCTTCAGTAGCTACAAGGTCTTTCGCTTGCTTCTTGGTAGCAACGAACATCACTTTTTTGCCGGAGCGTACGATTTGCTTGATAGCATTAGATGCTTCGTCGAGGCTAGCAAGCGTTTTGTTTAGATCGATGATGTGGATACCATTTTTCTCCATGAAAATGTATGGAGCCATTCTCGGATCCCACTTTCTCGTCAAGTGTCCGAAGTGAACACCAGCATCTAGTAAGTCTTTATATTCTAATTTGGCCATAATATAATTTGTATATTCTGAAGTAAATCCAGATTAACGTTTTGAGAACTGGAATTTTCTTCTTGCTTTTCTACGTCCTGGCTTCTTACGTTCCACCATTCTAGGGTCACGGGTAAGGAAACCTTCTTTTTTCAATGCAGGTCTGTGTTCTGCGTCGAATTCGCACAAAGCTCGGGAGATAGCCATACGGGCTGCTTCTGCCTGACCTTTGATTCCTCCTCCATCTACATTGATCTGGATGTCGTAGTTGCCTTCCACGCCTACTAGGGCAAGTGGCTGCTTCACTACGATCTGGTGAAGATCAAAAGGAAAGTAAACTTCCAGAGATCTGTTGTTTACGGAGATTTCGCCTTTTCCTGGAGCCATGTAAATTCTGGCTACAGAGGTTTTTCTTCTACCGATTTTGTTGATCATTTCCATAATAGACGATTAAAGAGTGATGGCTTTAGGCTGCTGTGCAGTATGTGGATGCTCAGATCCTTCATACACGTACAAGTTGCCGTATAATTTTCTTCCTAATCTGTTTTTAGGCAACATGCCTCGTACAGCTTTCTCGATCAGGATAGTTGAAGATTTGTCCTTCAATAATCTTGGCGTAGAAATACGCTGTCCGCCTGGATAGCCAGTGTGTCTCACATAAACTTTGGAGTCCCACTTGTCACCAGTTAGTCTGATTTTGTCTGAGTTGATTACGATGACATTGTCACCACAATCAGCGTGAGGAGTGAAGCTTGGCTTCGTCTTACCTCTCAAGATTTTCGCTACCTCACTAGCCAATCTACCCAAAACTGCTGCTTGGGCATCCACTACCACCCATTGCTTATCTGCAGTCGCGGCATTGGCTGATACGGTCTTATAGCTCAAAGTATCCACTGTGTAACTGTTTAATATTTAGCTTGTTAAATTTATTTCACCCTCAAAAAGGGACACAAAGATAGGAGTATTTTATTTTCGATGCAAAATATTTCCAATACTAAGTCCTAATTTTCACAGGCTTAGCGTTTTACTACCAATCAAAACCGGTCGTTTCTTACTCTTTTTCGATCTAAATTTCTTAGCTGGTTTTCTCTAGTTGATTGACCAAAACCTTGAAATCCTTCGGATAAGGGGCATTTACGAAAATTTCTTTGTCGTCCAAACCCTTAAATCCAATCGAATAAGCATGAAGCGAAACCCGCTGCATAATCGGTAATTCTTCTGTCTCTTTTTTTAAATTGAAGCGGCGCTTGATAGAAGAAAGGTATAAAGGGTTGCCTCCGTATAAGGTGTCACCACAAATAGGTGACTTCAGGTAAGCCAAGTGAACCCTAATCTGATGCAATCTCCCAGTGATGGGTTTGCACTCGACTAAGGTGTGCGCATAGTAAGTCTTCAATGTAGTGAAAACTGTCTGCGCCGGCTTGCCGTCTTTACTTACTTTGGCGATTCCTTTGTTGTTGGCCAAGAGATTCCTGTCCACCAGCTCATCGCTGAATTCCTTGATCCCTTCCACCACTGCATGATAGACCTTGTTTACTTTTCTGCTTTCAAACTGCATGGCCAAATGCCTGTAGGCCGCTGGATTCTTGGCAATCACTAGACATCCTGAAGTTTCCTTATCCAATCTATGGCACAGTTGGGCATCGGGGGTGTGTGCCTTGGCAAGGTCTAGGATGTTCTGCGCTTCGTGTCTGTCGTCTAAGCTTGATAGATACGGCGGTTTATTGATTACCAGGTAATCCTCGTTTTCAAACAGAATAAGATTATCAAAATCTACTTTCTTCATGGATTCTCCTGCCTCTTCAATTGAGGCTGCAAAAGTAAGGAAAAAAGGATGGGTAAAAAACTTCTCTGGGATTTATTCTTAGTGAGTTATCACTTTAAGTTTATCTTCTGGAGTATCTATTTTCACCAAAGGCAAAGAAAAACTAAAAATCGAACCCTTACCCACCGTTGAGCTAACGGAAATCTTGCTTTTATGGCCTTCCAGAATGTGTTTGACTATGGCTAAACCTAATCCCGTACCTCCATCTTTTTTGTTTCTGCTCTTCTCCACTCGATAGAATCGTTCAAATATCCGCTTCAGATCTTCCGGAGGAATTCCCTGTCCATCGTCTTTGACATCCACCTGAATGCTGTTTTTGTGGGTCGTCATGGATATTTTTACTTCTCCACCGTTGTGGTTATACTTCATGGCGTTGAAAATCAGGTTTTGGCACACCCGGTAGATTTTCTGTCTATCGCCATTGGTCAGGTAGGTTTTGCCAGGATCTACCTCGAACTCTAGGTTCATGTCCCGCTTGAAAGCTTTGTGTTCCAGCTCCTCCATCACTTCCTCTATCAGTTCCTTCAAGTCAAATTCTGTAAACGTGAATTTAATCACCCCGCTTTCCATCTGATTCAGCGTGAGTAGGTCCTGTACCAAAATGTCCAGAGAGTCTAAGCTTTTGGCAGCCCGCTTTAGGAAACGCATTCGGACTTGTTTGTCGTCGATCGCGCCATCTAATAGCGTATGGATATAGCCTTGAGTTGCGAAAATCGGCGTTTTCAGTTCATGGGAAATGTCCGCGATAAATTCTCGTCTGAACTCCGCATTTTTTTGCAGTGTATCGATTTCCTTTTGCCGTGCAATGGCGTAGGAATTGATGACTTTGTTGATTTTGCGAAGCGGGGAGATTGATCCCTTTCGGCTCTTTTCACTGATCTCGGACAGGTCTTTTCGCTGGATTTTCTCCAGAAGGGAATAGATGTCTCCGATTTCTTTGAAAATCAAAAACTCCAACATAAATGAGATCAGCAAATAGGCTGAGGAAAAGGAAACTCCCCAAGCAACTAAGAGCAAGAGCAGACCTGCTCCATCCATTAACGATAAAAATGCCACCACCAGAGCTGAGATAGCTAAAGCCAGGATCAAAGAAATACCTCTGGAAGTGGTGAACATTTATTGCCCTAATTCGAATTTATAGCCTACACCTTTGACAGTAGTGATATATTCTTCTCCGATTTTCTCACGCACTTTCCGTATATGTACATCGACCGTTCTTGCCAATACAAACACATCTGCGCCCCAGATATTCTGAAGAAGTTCATCTCTACTGAAAACGATATTAGGGTTTTTGGCTAGAAAATACAACAACTCAAACTCCTTCTTAGGTAAGGTGATCGTCTTGCCTGACTTGTCGATGGTGTAGCTCCCTCGGTCGATCACCAGGTCTCTGATTTTGATTTGGATCTGCTCTTGTTCCTTTTTTGACTCACGTCTGAACAAGGCTGAAATCCTACTCATCAGCGCTCTTGGCTTTATCGGCTTGGTGATGTAGTCATCTGCTCCCACATCAAATGCCGCCACTTCGGAGTATTCTTCCATACGGGCCGTAAGGAAGATAATAAAAGTATTTTTTAGCTCGGGGATTTGTCTAACCTGCAAGCAGGTTTCCACACCATCCTGATTCGGCATCATGATGTCCAGAAGGATCACATCCGGCAAAAATTTGGCAGCAACTTTTACTGCTTTAATTCCATCCTCGGCAGTAGCTACGTCGTAGCCTTCCTTTTGAAGATTGTATTTCAGGATTTCAACAATATCAGGTTCGTCATCAACTACCAGAACTTTGATTTTTTGCTTGTCGCTCATCAGTGGTTTCTTAATGTTTAGCTCAAAATTAAGGAATATTTAAGGATAGAAGCCAAATAAAAGATTGTCTTTGCTGCATGTTATTGCTTGAAATGATAGGATTATTTGGCAAATGCAACCGTATGTTACCGCTATGTTATGTGATTTTAGATTAATTGTTTTTCAACCCCTTTGCTGAGATGATGTCCAGATTCAATGAACCTATGAAGAGGTTTGCTTTGATTTTTACAGGTATTTTGTTCTGATCCTTTGTGACCCACACCTTCACCGGGAATTCCCCTCGGAAGAGTTTATTCTTCGGTAGCTGTGGAGAGAAAATATAGGTTTCTTTCTTGCCAAGGTTTGTTTCCAGTGTCTCGGTGCCCTCGTAGATTAACTTTATGTTATATATTTCTTTGTCAAAGAAACCTCTGATCACGATGGATTCTCCGGGCTTCAGATCCTTTAATTCTTGTAATCTCAAATAGTAAAACCCACTTACCAGGTCTTGAACTTGTCCGGGTAGATCGAAATCTTTCGTCTCTTTCAAGTTTCTATTCTCCTTGTCAAAAAGCTTCATGGTCGCTTTCTTGTTTTTCTGGTCAAAGTGAACGAACTCATGCTTTCTGTATTTTCCCTCCTCAATATGGCGGTAGGAAACAGAAGGCAGCTTAGTCTCCATATCTAAGTAGGTGCCCCAGTTATCATTCACTTTCCCAAAAATGGTAGCTGCACCTTTCGTCTTTCCATATACATCTATTTTATAGTGTGGTTTGTCATTCTGCTCTTGAGCTCGCTTGGAAACCTGCATTTTTGCGTCAGCAAGGTTCAGCCATCCATAAGACACCTCAAAGGATAATTCCTCTCCGAAAGTAAAGGGAGCATTGCCTGCAAAGCCCTGTGCCGAAAGATCAGAGAGGGTGAAGAATACTAAAAGAAGAAGTGATCCGAGGATTCTTTTCATAAATTACAATGACAATACCTGACGAAAAGGGTAATATTCTATAGGTATTACGAAAAAACGTGCCGAAAGGCGATTAAAATTACGAATTTAGGGTTCCGAAACAATAGACAAATCCACCTTGGTAATGGTCTGTTGTTTATTTACTTTCATTATACAATTGATTTTACAAATACAAAACACATGAGTAATAACGCCGAAAAACTAAAAGCCTTGCAGCTTACCATTGATAAGCTAGAGAAAACTTACGGGAAAGGCACCGTAATGAAGCTTAGTGATAATAAAGTGGTAGATATACCTGCCATCTCTACTGGTTCATTGGGTTTGGATATTGCCTTGGGCGTAGGAGGGATACCTCGGGGCCGTGTTATAGAAATCTACGGACCAGAGTCTTCGGGAAAAACTACGCTGACTTTACATTGCATCGCTGAAGCCCAAAAGGCAGGTGGCTTAGCAGCATTCATTGACGCGGAACATGCTTTTGATAAAAGCTATGCGGAGAAATTGGGGATCGATACAGAGAATCTTCTGATTTCCCAGCCGGACAATGGTGAACAGGCTCTTGAGATTGCTGAGCATTTGATCCGTTCTGGCGCGATTGATATCATCGTGATAGACTCTGTGGCAGCTTTGGTGCCAAAAGGCGAACTGGAAGGCGATATGGGAGATAGCAAGATGGGCTTGCAGGCTCGTCTGATGTCCCAAGCTTTGCGAAAGCTCACTGGAGCTATCAACAAGACTGGCTGTTCCTGTATTTTCATCAACCAGCTTCGTGAGAAAATCGGCGTGATGTTCGGTAATCCTGAGACGACGACTGGTGGTAATGCACTAAAATTCTATGCTTCTGTCCGACTTGATATTCGGAGAATTGGCCAGATCAAAGAAAGTGCTGACAATATTCTGGGTAATAGAACTAAGGTGAAGGTGGTGAAAAATAAAGTTGCTCCTCCGTTTAAAGTGGTAGAGTTTGATATCATGTATGGGCAAGGAATCTCCAAAGTAGGGGAGGTCATTGACCTAGGCGTGGAACTGGATATCATCAAGAAGGCAGGCTCCTGGTTCTCTTACAATGGAGAAAAGCTTGGTCAAGGTAGAGAGTCTGTGAAAACGCTGCTTTTGGATAATCCTGAATTGATGGAAGAACTGGAAGTGAAGATCAAAGCTGCCTCAGGTTTGTCAAAAGGTGCTAGTCCAAGTGAAGTAGTGGTCGAGGAATAACTCCTGTCACTTTTAAACAAAAAAAAGCGGTTGCCAATATTTTGCAACCGCTTTTTTTTGGATGAACCTATTATGTCGTCCGGATTGCTTCTACCGGGTCCATTCTTGCTGCTAAAGTCGCTGGGACAATTCCTGAAACTACTCCGATAATAGTAGAGACTCCAAGTCCCAGTATAATGTTGCCGATGGATAGTATGATTTCTAAAGTGCCCAATTGGATGAAGGTTAGGAAATAGACAATAATTATCCCCGTTATTCCACCAATCAAACTGAGGCATATGGATTCAAATAGAAACTGGAACAGTATAAAGTAATTTTTTGCTCCCAATGACTTTTGAATACCAATAATATTAGTTCTCTCTCGAACAGATACAAACATAATATTAGCAATACCGAATCCGCCTACAAGAATTGAAAATCCGCCTATTACCCAGCCTGCAATAGAAATGACATCAAATACAGAACCAATGGCATTTTGAATAAACTCAGTTTTGTTCAAAGCGAAATTGTTTTCATCTCTTGGTTTCAGACCTCTTTTTGCTCGAAGCAATCCAGTCAATTCGTTTTCTAGAGCGACTAGTCCTATATCTTCTTCCAAGCCTTTAACCGCGATTTCCGGCTCAAGGCCGTTTCTACCGGTGTAGTACATTTTGCTGAAAGCGCCATAAGGAATCAGGCAGGCTTCATCCTTGGAAGCACCACCAAATAATCCCTCTCCCTCTTCCTCAAACACACCGATTACGGTGAATTTCATCCCCCTGATTTTAATGGGTTTCCCAAGTACTTCTTGTTGAGGATAAAGAGTGTTTGCAATTTCCCTGCCTATGATAGCTAAGTTTCTGGAGGCATTGATTTCTGAGGCGGTAAAATACCTTCCTTCCTCTATAGAAAGTTCATACACATCCTGGTAGGTGTAAACGGCGCCGGTGAGAGCCATGCCTTGGTAAGCATTACTTCCGGCTTTTACAGTAGTAGATGCAGATGCTGAGATCGTTACTGCCTCCGCGGAGGTTAGTCTATCCTGAAGAAATTCATATTCGTCCAAGGTTCCTGGGGGTCTTCTGAAATATTTCCACCAAGGATAGTCCTGTGGGCCGCTGGCAAAGGGGAATCTATCCACCCGCATGACATTTGTGCCTAAAAATGAAAAGGAAGATTTGATATTATTTTCTAAGGAATCAACTAATGTGAAAACCGCAATGATGGCGAAAATACCAATCGTAACCCCCAGAAGGGATAAAATAGTGCGTGTAAGATTAGTTTTTAGTGCTGCAATCGCGAAGCGAAAACTTTCCCATGAGAGTTTGAAAAAGAGCATGCGTGTCTAGTTGGTTTAAAACAATTTGTCAAGTTAGCTGAAATTGCCTGATTTTGTTAGTATCTTTGCATTTTTTAGAGTTATTCTAAATCACTCAAGACATCTAAAACTTACATATGAAATTATCTGATTTCAAATTTGACGTTCCTAAGAAACTAGTAGCTCATTATCCAGCAGCCAATCGGGATGAATCCAGGCTGATGGTTGTTCATCGAAAAACTGGTGAAATTGAGCACAGAGTTTTCAAAGATATTATAGAATACTTTGGTGAAGGTGATGTATTCGTTACCAATGATACCAAAGTATTTCCTGCTAGACTTTATGGAAACAAAGAGAAAACCGGTGCTGAAATCGAAGTTTTTCTCTTGAGAGAGTTAAATGCGGAATTGAAACTTTGGGACGTGTTGGTAGATCCGGCCCGTAAAATCAGAGTAGGCAACAAGCTTTATTTCGGAGATTCTGATCTGGTAGCTGAGGTGATTGATAATACCACTTCTCGTGGACGTACGATTCGCTTCCTATTTGATGGTACTGAAGAAGAATTTCATAAGACTATTGATACCCTAGGTGAAACACCCCTTTTGAAGGAATTTATTGAGCGTAAAGTAGAGGCTGAAGATAAAGAAAGGTATCAGACGGTTTTTGCAAAAAACGTAGGAGCAGTAGCAGCACCCACTGCAGGACTTCATTTTACCCCACATTTGTTAAAAAGACTTGAACTTCAAGGTGTGGATGTGACTCCTATTACACTTCATGTGGGGCTGGGAACTTTCCGTCAGGTGGACGTAGAAGATCTTACCAAGCACAAAATGGATTCGGAGAATTATGAAATCCCTACTGGAACGGTGAATTTGGTCAATAAATCTCTGGATGCTAAAAAGCGTGTGGTGGCAGTAGGTACCACAGCATTGAAAACGATAGAATCATCAGTGACAGCGAATGGTCGTCTGAAAGAGAGCAGCGGTTGGACAGATAAGTTTATCATCCCACCCTACGAGTTTAAGATTGCAAATTCACTGATCACCAATTTCCATTTACCTGAATCTACTTTGCTGATGACAGCAGCAGCATTCGGAGGATATGATTTGGTGATGAAAGCATACAAAGAAGCCATCAAAGAAAAATATCGATTCTTCTCATACGGAGACGCGATGTTGATCCTTTAATACTGAAAGCTCCGAAAGGAGCTTTTTTTATGTTCACACAGATATAACTTTACAGTAAAATCAGAGCAGAATCGAATCTTTACTTTTGCCGAAAATTAATATGACCAAAAAAGCTGCAATCCTGGTAGCAGGAGGAAGAGGAAGTAGAATGGGCGGGCCAGTGGCCAAGCAATATTTGCCTGTAGCCGGAGAGCCTGTATTGATGCGCACACTATCTGT
Source organism: Algoriphagus locisalis (assembly GCF_900116615.1). Taxonomy (GTDB): domain Bacteria; phylum Bacteroidota; class Bacteroidia; order Cytophagales; family Cyclobacteriaceae; genus Algoriphagus; species Algoriphagus locisalis. The sequence continues at coordinate 150,321 of NZ_FPBF01000008.1, read as the reverse complement.
TTTTTATCATGTTGATCCCGCTATCGATTTAATTCTGGTTTTGCCTCAGAATGATTTTTTATACTGGAAGGAATTGTGCAAAGATTATCAATTCACTATTCCTCATCGCCTTGTCGCTGGGGGCAATTCTAGATTTCAGTCTGTTAGAAATGGTTTGAATTCCCTAAAACCTGAGACAGAATTGGTTGCCATCCATGATGGAGTCAGGCCATTTGTGAAGCAAGAAGTGATTGAGGAAAGTTTTGAAGTAGCTGCCCGCGCGGGTAGTGCGATCGCGGTGATTGCATTGAAAGATTCTATCCGAAAACTGAGGGACGACGGGAAGTCGTTTTATGAAGAACGTCAATATTTTCGCTTGGTACAGACTCCGCAGACTTTTCTGGTAGAGAAAATCAAGAAGGCATTTGCCGTCACAGAACTTCAGCAATTTACCGATGATGCTACCGTCTATGAAAATCAAGGCTGGCAAGTGACCTTGATCTCAGGAAATGCTGAGAATATCAAGATCACCACTCCGGAGGATATGGATTATGCGGAATTCATTGCGGCTAAGCAATTGTCAGATCGGTAAGATTTCTGACTGAATTTTTACCGACTTTTTAGCGGCCTTCACCGACTTTTAGGTTGAACTGACCTTTTTCGTATTTCAGGAATTAGGGTGTCAGTGTACATTCGATCATCTTTTAAATTAAACAGATGAACTGATGAAAAGAAATCGCATAAACAACAATGATGGAGGAATGATCTTCGGATTTATAATCCTCGCTGTAGGTGTCCTGATTCTACTTAGAAAGCTCGACGTATTTTACCCGGACTGGCTACTTTCCTGGCCAATGATTTTGATTGCCGTCGGGGTGATTACCCTGGTTAAGCATGAGTTTAAAAGCCTCTTTGGGCTACTTATGCTAGGTTTGGGAGTCTTCTTTTTGCTGGAGCAGGAATTTGATTTCCATTTTGGTCTGCAGCGATTTGTATTCCCCATCGCACTGATAATGCTAGGAGTGTATTTAATTACCAAAAAACGAAAAGAACAGCAGGTGCTTGAAGATATTCAGGAAAAAATCCGGAATAAGTCCACACTTTCCTCTGCCGCTAATCCGGAGCCTAAACTGGGTGAAGAGTACAATAAGGGCGAAAAGTCCGGCTTTTCCAGTCAATACACCAGCTCAAAATCCTATTCTGGAATGTCGGGTATCTCAGGAACTAGCTATTCTGATACAGTGTCTATTGATTCTATCATGAGTGGTATCAATAAAAGGATGTTGACAAAGAATTTCCAAGGCGGGAAATTGACCGCTGCTTTTGGTGGCATCGACCTGGATCTCACGCAATCCGATTTCTCTGGAATGGTGAACCTGCAAGTGGATGTGATCTTTGGGGGAATAAAACTGGTGGTGCCTCCACATTGGGATGTCCGTGTGGAAGTGACCAATATAGCCGCGGGAGTGGAGGACAAACGTGTCTATCGTCAATCAGAAGTAGATCAAGATAAAGTTCTAGTGATACGGGGAACTGTTTTCTTCGGAGGTTTGGAAATCAAATCATATTAACGAAATTCCTTATTCAAACCCCCTGACTGTTGTTTTCCAAAGCATTTTCTAACCCATCTAAAGGTAATTGGATCGTCCAGGGAGCCGGAGTAATCTGGTTCCTTGGCTCCTTTGGTCTGCTTATCTACTATGGGATAAACCAATCAACAGCGATTGTAGATGCCTTGATTTTTGCTTTGATTTTTGTCCTTGGAGTGAATATCATCGATCGTACATTCGATTTCTACGTTCCCACAGGACGCAACAACGGGATGCTTTTGGTTTTTCCATTACTCTTTAGTTGGGCAGCAATTTACTTCCACTACCAGCTTTTGAAGTGGATTTTTGATGAAGATGAACTCTATCTGCTTTTTCTTCGGGAGCACCTACTTCTACGCTGGACGATAATAGGAATAGCTGAGATTTTTGTAGCGATTTTGGCTTTGGCAGTATCCAAACTTGAGGAGCAGAAGGAGGTCAAAGTCAGGGAAACGATGATGAATGAGCTTTCACGGGAAGCAGAATTGACTCAACTACGCCAACAGCTTCAGCCTCATTTTCTTTTCAATAGTCTGAATTCGATCAGTGCGCTGACTGTCTCCCAGCCTCAAAAGGCCAGAGAAATGGTGCTGCAGCTTTCGGATTTTCTGCGAGGAACCATCAGGAAGGATCATCAGCATTGGGTTAGTCTGGAAGAGGAATTGAGTTATCTGAAAATGTACCTGGACATAGAGCGTGTGAGATTTGGGCATAGACTGGAGGTGGTGTTTGATTTGGAAGAAGAAGTCCAACATATGCGTCTGCCACAATTATTGATTCAGCCACTGCTCGAAAATGCCATAAAACACGGGCTGTATGGGATCACAGAAGATGTTAAGATAGTAGTTAGGGCCTACAAAGAGCAAAACTATTTAATACTGAAAATCAACAATCCTTTTGATCCGGAAACTTCAGCACCGAAAGGAACAGGTTTTGGATTGAGTTCAGTGGATCGGCGGTTGTTTTTGCTTTTTGGCAGAAAAGACCTTTTGGAATACACTGCTATAGACGCACTTTTTACAGTAAGTTTAAAAATACCCCAGCAAAAATGATCAAAACTTTAATCATAGATGACGAGCCTCTGGCGGCGAGTATTTTGCAGGAATTTTTGGAAAAATTCTCTCAGTTTGAGTTGGTGGGAGTTTGTCAAAATGGATTTCAGGGACTCAAAGCCATACAAGAGCACAATCCGGATTTGATTTTTCTTGACGTACAGATGCCCAAAATCACAGGTTTCGAAATGCTGGAATTGTTAGACGAGCCACCCGCAGTGATCTTTACCACGGCTTTTGACCAGTATGCGCTAAGTGCGTTTGATGCCAAGGCAATTGATTACTTGCTCAAGCCATTTTCGCAGGAGAGGTTTTCGCAGGCAATAGAACGCTTTTTAGCGCAGCAAAATGGGAAAGAAGAATCAAATCAGAAGCTGAATGAACTGGCTGAGAAACGAAATCGGTTGGTAGTCAGAGTAAAGAATGAGATCAAAATCATTCCAACCCATGAAGTGAGTTTCTTTGAAGCTGAGGACGATTACATCGCTATTCATACTGGTGATGGGAAATACCTCAAAAAAATGACGATGAAATCACTAGAAGAGGCACTGGATCCTGTCAAGTTTGTCCGAGTGCACAGATCCTACTTGATCAACTTGAACGAAATCACCAAAATAGAGCCTTATGAGCGGGAAAACTACTTGGTCTTGCTGCGCGGTGGGGAAAAAGTCCCTGTAAGTAAGACTGGGTATTCAAGGCTGAGGCAGGTGCTTGGGCTGTAGAAGGCGAAAGTAAACAGTTGTCAGTCGCAGGATTTAGTCTGAGCTGGACTCGTCTTGACTCTAGATTCTAAAATCTAACCTCTTATATCTAACGTCTTAAATCTTCTGTCTTCAACTTCCTTCCCACCTAAAATTCCAAAAAACCATCAATGTGTTCATTTACGCACACTTTTCTATATTATTTCTCTGTTAAGACCGAATATTGTTCGTTGTTGAGACGTAGGAAACTTTGGTGTTGGCTAAAGTTTCCATAGTTTTGCGAACTGAAAATCAATGCGATTGGAGTAGATGAGAGAGAAGATTATAGAGATAGCCAGTGAGCAGTTTAGCCTGTATGGGGTGAGGACTATTACTATGGAGGATATTGCACGATTGGCAGGTGTGTCAAAAAAGACCATTTACCAAGAATTTAAAGACAAGAAGGAACTTGTAAAGGAGGCATTCTCTATGTCTTTGAAGCAAGATCAACATCGTCTGGAGGAAATAATGGATGTAGAAGATGGGGTAATTGAGCATTTGCTACATACCTCCAAGATGGTAAGAGAGCGCTTGGCTACCTTGAATCCCATGGTTTTGCTTGAGATCCAAAAGTACTTCCCGGAAGTGTGGGAGATGTTTACTGAATTTAAAGAAAAAGTAATTGTGACAGATATCGTCAATGTCATTGAGAAAGGCAAAAGACTTGGTTACTTTCGTCCTGAAATAAATGCCAAGATCCTGGCAATTATGCGAGTAAACCAAATCACTGCAGCTATGAATCCAGCTAATTTTGACAAAGAAGTGGATAATATAGTCACCTTACATATGTCCATGATGGATCATTTCTTACATGGGATTTTCACCGAAAAGGGGAGGCAGGCTTATTTTGAAAAACAAAATGCCAATTAATTCACCTTTTGAACACCCAAACTAAACTAACATAGCATAGATCCTTTTTAGAATTATATCATGTTTAAATCAACGTATTATTTACTGACGTTTTTAGCCTTGGGCTTATTCAAGCTAGAGGCAGATGCGCAAGAAATTCCGCCTACTGAAACCCTTCAGCTTAACCTCAAGGAGACCCTGGAGTTTGCCTTGGAAAACAATGTGGATGCCAAAAATGCCCGGTTGGAAATCCTGGTTTCTGAGACTACGATAAAAGAAGAGACTGCTGCGGGACTTCCTCAGGTCAATGGATCTTTTGGTTTGAACTACAACCCGTTGGTTCAGGTGATGTTTGTTCCAAATGAAGGCCCTTTTGCTGATCCTAATAACCCTTCTGATGTTGTGCCACTTCGTTTCGGGGTGAGATATAATAGTAATTTGGGAGTCACTGTAAGCCAGATGATTTTTGACGGCTCGTTTTTCATCGGTTTGCGCGCAGCGAAGACCTATAAAGCATTGACGGAGTTTGACAGGGTGAAAGTAGAGAATGATGTAATTGAGAATGTGAAGAAGGCCTATTTTGGAGTGCTGGTAAATGCCGAACGGATCAAGCTTTCGGAAGCTAACCTATCGAGGATTGATTCCCTGCTCGAAGAGACTACAGCGATGTATGAGGCTGGGTTTTCGGAGAAGTTAGATGTGTCGCGTATTAAGGTGCAGCGCAATAATACTTATTCTCAGTATGAGCGAAGCAGAACAGCTTATGAGATTTCCAAAGAGCTATTGAAAATCCAGATGGGGCTTCCTGAGCAATATGATATCGTCATCACCGAGACACTTCGTGAGTTGAATCCTGAGCAGGAATTAAGAGATCTTCTGGCTCAGGAAGGGGTGAATAGAGTGGAAATGGATCAATTGAACACCAATATAGAATTGACAGAATTAGACCTGAAAAACAATACCGTGCAGTACATGCCCACCTTGGATTTCAACGGTAGTTTCTCTCGTTCTGGAGCTGGGGATTCTTTTAGTACCACGTTTGACAGTCAAAACTGGTTTAGTTCATCCATGCTTGGGATCGCATTGAACATTCCGATTTTTGATGGTTTCTCGAAAAGTGCCAGGATCCAACGCAACAGATTGCAGCTACGGCAGCTTGAAAATCAGCGCTTCTTTTTAGATCAGAATATTGAGCTGGAAATCTTTCAGGCTAAACAAAATCTAGCGAATGACCTAAAAGTTCTATTGGTACAGCGAGAGAGCATGGAATTGGCTCAGGAAGTCTATGACATGTCTAGAATTAAATACAACGAAGGTGTAGGGTCCAACTTCGAAGTGGTGGAGGCTGACTCCGATCTGATTGAAGCTGAGATCAACTACCTGAGTGCGTTATATGATGGGCTGATTTCCAAAATAGATTTGGAGAAAGCCTTAGGCATCATATACGATGAACTAGCAAAACCTTCATTACCTACTAGATAATCTTTACTACCACTGGTCAAACTACCTCGAAATCTAGTCCAAGGAAACCGTCTCAAACTGGGATGATTGTACAACTAGAGATTTTATTAGCTCAAAAATGACACGAAATACTATGAAAGCAATCTATAAATTTTTACCCCTCGCAGTTCTTGTATTTGCAGCTGCCTGTGCCACTGACGATAGTGTGGAGGCCAAAAAAGCTGAGTTGGAAAAGCTTAAAGCTGAATCGCAGGAAATAAATACCCAAATCACCGAGCTTGAGGCGGAGCTGGTGCAGCTTGATCCAGAGTTTGCCAAGCAGAATCAGAAGTCTCTTTTGATCACCACCGTGAAAGCCCAGAAGGGGGAGTTTGAGCACTATGTGGAAGTGACTGGTTCTGTGCTTTCTAAGAAAAATGTGATCATAAGTTCAGAGACCGTGGGAAGGATTTTGGAGATTCCGGTCAATGAGGGGCAGGTAGTGCCTAAGGGTGCTGTCATGGCTAGATTGGACGCAGAGTCCATTCAGAACAGCATCGATGAACTTCAGAATTCCCTAGATCTGGCTACTACACTTTTTGAGAAGCAGGAGCGTCTTTGGAATCAGCAGATCGGCACAGAAGTGCAGTATTTAGAAGCTAAAAACAGAAAGGAAGGCCTGGAGAGAAATCTTGCCTCTGCCCGCACCAATTTGGATAAAACCATAGTTAGAGCACCGTTTTCAGGCACTATTGAATCTGTGGAAGTAAGGTTAGGCGAGTTGGTTCAGCCAGGCATGTCCATGTTCCAGTTTGTAGGAGAAAGTGACCTGTTTATAGAAGCGGATATTTCTGAGAGTTATGTAGGAGTCTTGGAAAAAGGCGATTCGGTAAATGTGAATTTCCCATCAATCAATAAGGATCTGAGTACACGAGTATCTTCAGTGGGAGCGATAATCAATCCTGACAACAGAACGTTCAAAGTAGAGGTGTTTTTACCAAACCTTCCCATGGTTAAGCCTAATATGATCTCAGTATTGAAGATTCAGGATTACGAAAACCCAGAAGCTGTTACCATACCTAGTCATTTGATTTTAAGTGACAACAGAGGCGATTATGTCTTTGCTGTGGTAGAAGGTAAGGCAAAGAAGACTTACGTTACCAGGGGGAAGACATTTGAGAGGCAAACGGAAATACTGGAAGGTCTTACAGGTACAGAAACTTTGGTAGATAAGGGATTCCGTGAGGTAGGGGATAATTTCAACGTGAATATAGCTCAGCAGTAAAAAGATGTCAGAAATTCAAAAGCAACAAAAAACACGGGAATTTGGATTGTCCAGCATGTCTGTGGACAATTCTACTTCTGTGGTAATACTCACCCTGATCATCACTGTTTTAGGTCTGAGTGCTTACCGTAATATGCCGAAGGAGAGTTTTCCGGAAATTGTCATTCCTACAGTATATGTGGGAACGCCCTATCCAGGCAACTCTCCGGTGGATATGGAGAACCTCATCACCAGGCCAATTGAGAAGGAGCTGAAGTCTATCAATGATGTGAAAGATATCACTTCCACCTCGGTACAGGATTTTTCATCCATTGTAGTAGAGTTCAATCCCGGCGTGGAGATATCCAAAGCAATACAGGATGTAAAAGATGCAGTGGATAAATCCAAGAGCGAGCTGCCTACGGACTTGGATCAGGACCCAAATGTATTGGAGGTAAATACTTCCGATTTCCCGATAATGAATGTGAATATTTCGGGGGATTACTCGGAGGCAGAACTGAAGAAATTCGGGGAATACCTAGAGGATGAGATTGAAAAACTAGCGGAAATATCGAAGGCTGATCTAGCTGGGACAGTAGAGCGGGAAATACAGATCAATGCCGATCCTTACAAAATGGAATCCACCGGCGTTACTTTCAATGATATCGCCCAGGCGGTACAGACAGAAAATGTGACTATTTCCGGAGGTAATATTCGTACTGGGGAGTTTCAACGTACCCTGCGGGTTGACGGTGAATTCTCCGACCCTATGGATCTACTCAATATCATCGTAAAAACTGATAATCAGAAAATTGTCTATCTGCGTGATGTAGCTGAGGTGAAAGATACTTACAAAGAGAGAAGCAGCTACGCACGCAGCAAAAACCTCCCTGTGGTAACCATTAACGTGGTCAAAAGAAGCGGGGAAAACCTGCTCAATGCAGCCGACAAAATCAAGGAGATTATAGACAAAACGAAAGCTAACCGTTTCCCTCCTGACCTGGAGATTTCCATCACCAATGATCAGTCCAAGGCTACTAGACTTCAGGTAAGTGACTTGGAAAACTCGATCATTTTTGGGGTAATTCTCGTAGTGCTGGTATTGATGTTTTTCTTGGGATTCAGAAATGCCCTTTTTGTAGGTATTGCTATTCCCTTGTCGATGTTCATATCATTTTTGATACTGAATGCATTTGGGATCACGCTGAATCTGATGGTGCTTTTCTCTCTGATTCTTGCATTGGGTATGCTGGTGGATAACGGAATCGTGGTGGTGGAGAATATTTACCGCTTGATGTCCGAGGGAAAAGATGCCGTGCAGGCAGCCAAGGAAGGTGTGGGAGAGGTAGCCTGGCCTATTATTACCTCTACGGCAACTACATTGGCGGCGTTTCTTCCGCTGGCTTTCTGGCAGGATACGGTTGGGGAGTTTATGAAATTCTTGCCGATTACCCTCATCATCGTACTTTCTTCCTCACTTTTTGTGGCTTTGGTGATCAACCCTGTGTTGACCGCGATGTTCATGAAAGTGGAGGATGTGACGAAAAATAAGCCAAAGCAAAAATCCATTATCATAGCTGGGGTATTTCTGATTCTTTCCACGATTTTTTATCTGGTAGGATTGACGGCTTTCGGTACATTGATGTTGGTGGCATGCCTCCTGACTTTCTTCAATACCTTTGTTTTGCGAAAAGCTATCCGCTGGTTTCAGACTGTCTTTTTGGTCAATCTTGAGAATAGATATGAGTCCATTTTGAAATATGCACTTAGTGACAAAAGACCATACTTCTTTGTTGGGGGCACAGTTTTGCTTTTATTCTTATCTCTGGTTTTACTTGGCGTAAGAGCACCTAAAGTACTGTTCTTCCCAGACAATCAGCCTCAATTGGTGAACGTATTTATAGAATTTCCGATAGGAACAGACATAGAAGCAACCAATGAATTTGTGGATGGAATGGAAGATGAGCTGATGGTAGCTCTGGATGATTATAAAAACATCCTAGAATCGGTCATTACTCAAGTGGGCGAAGGCACGGGAGATCCTTTGGAGGGGCCAAGCAATCAGCCAACTCCCCATAAAGCAAAAATCACTATTGGTTTTGTTGATTACATCGACAGGCAAGGCATTAATACCAATGGGGCTATGGAAGAAATCCGCCAACTGGTAGAGAAGTACCCTGGCGTCTTGATCACCGTGGATAAGCAGCGAAACGGCCCACCTACTGGCAGGGCTGTCAATCTGGAATTTGTTGGGGAAGACTATGAGCAGCTGATCGCCTTTACCAACAAAACCCGCGAGTATCTGGTCAATCAAAATATTGCAGGAATTGAAGAGTTGAAGTCAGACCTTTCTCTGGGTAATCCTGAGGTGATTTTGGATATAGACAGAGAGAAAGCCAGAAGATTTGGACTTTCTACCTCAGAGATTGCCACTGATCTGAGGACGGCGCTTTTTGGTTTGGAAGTTTCTAAGTATAAAGAAGGGGAGGACGACTATCCGATTCAGTTGAGATTGAAAGAAGGATTCAGATACGATATCAATACCTTGGTAAACAAGAAAATAGGTTTTCGGGATAAATTTGGTACGAAGCGCGAAGTGCCGATTTCTGCTGTTGCCGATGTGCAGTATGGCTCGACTTACGGTTCGGTGAAAAGAAAGGATCTGGAGAAGGCAATCACGGTTTACTCGAATGTACTGGACGGGTTCAACCCCACCGAAGTCAATGCCAAAATCCAGCAGGCCTTGCAATCATGGGAAGTGCCTGATGGCATCTCGGTGAAATATACCGGTGAGCAGGAGGAGCAGCAGAAATCTATGGACTTCCTAATGGGTGCATTGGGGATAGCTGTAGCCTTGATTTTCCTGATTATTGTAGCTCAATTTAACTCTGTGACCACTCCATTTATTATCATGGCATCAGTAGTCTTGAGTACGATCGGTGTATTCTTGGGACTGGTGATTTTCAATATGGATTTTGTGGTGATTATGACAGGAATAGGCATCATCTCCCTTGCTGGTGTGGTAGTGAATAATGCGATTGTACTGATAGATTATACTAATCTTGTTCGTGAGCGGAAAAGAGAAGAGCTGGGACTAGGGCCTAAGGAGCGATTAGAATTCTCGTTACTCATCTCCAGTATCGTGGAGTCAGGTAAGACCAGATTACGCCCTGTGTTACTTACAGCTATCACCACGGTACTTGGATTGATCCCTTTGGCGATCGGGATGAATATTAATTTCGGGTCTTTACTGAGTTCGTTTGACCCGCAATTCTATGTAGGAGGTGACAATGCCGCGTTCTGGGGACCTATGGCCTGGACAGTAATATTTGGGTTAACCTTTGCTACCTTCCTTACGTTAATCATCGTACCAGTCATGTATTTATTGGCAGATAAACTCTCTTTGAGAATCAGCAAATTAAAATCTTGATTGGATTAAGGTTGGTGGTTTTTTTTGTTAAAACCTCCGGGGCAATGTCTCGGAGGTTTTTTGTATTAATACAGGCGAATCTTCTCTTTAAAGCACGGAATTTGTAAGTTCGCCATCCCGAAATTATACGAGTACAATGGAAGAATTAAAGTGGTTTGTGATGTACACAACTTCGCGATCAGAGAAGAAGGTAGCGGATCGATTGATAGAGAAGGGTTTTGAAGTTTACTTGCCTATGATAGAGGAGCTTCGTCAGTGGTCAGATCGAAAAAAGAAAGTGAAGCGGGCGATGTTTAATGGGTATGTTTTTGTGAAAACCCGTAGAAATCAACTTTGGGAATGCTTGCAGGTTCCCGGCGCAGTTAAGTTTGTGCATTTTTCAGGGCAGCATGCGACTGTACGTGAAGAGGATTTGGAAATCATCAAACGTGTAGTGGAAACGGGAGTGAGTGTGGAATCAGATGGATCTACTATAGATCCTGGGGAAAAAGTAAAGGTAATCGGTGGGCCGCTTCAGCATATGACCGGTGAGGTAATAGAAAAGGGGAATCAGGATTACTTTATGATCAGAATTCCAGGAATCTACCAAAACCTGCTAATCTCAGTTCCGAGGAAATTCTTAGAAGTAATCAGTTAATACTTTTAGTATGATCCCAACTAAAGCTTAAAATTAGAAAGCTGTAGTAAGATTATTAATCCGCTGAGTGGTGTGAAATCAGTCTTTGAACTGAGAGAAAAAATATCTTCTATAGACGATTTGTCCTTGTACTAAATGGTCTCCAAATTTATTGAAACCTACATTTCCGTCTAGATTATCTGTGAAAGTGGCGAGCATGGTACCTTCTAGCGCGATGTCAGAAAATGGCCCAAGAGTATAGCTAATTCCACCTCTAATTGGGATATAACCAGTGGTGATTTTTTCTTGGGTAGGTATCTCGTCCTCGCTGAAGGATTTGGTTTGATCGGTGCTTGCATGCATCACTCCAAGTCCTAGTCCGATGTAAAAATTGAACAAACTTCTATTCATGTGATTTCCAAAAGGTACTACATACATACTCGGCATGATGTCAAAATAGTAAGCAGATCCAACCGCTGTAAATGAAGCATTGTTAGCCGCCCACATGTTTGTAACTTGAGTGCTTGGGTCGCCACCACTAGAGATCCACTGCGCCCCAGCTGTCGCCCTAATTTCAAATCTATCCGTTAGTCTTTTGGTCAGGGAAGCAGAGATGGATGGCTTTATTTCAAAATTTATCGCTCGATATTGTCCTCCATTATCTAAATAGGCGAAGGAGGGTCCGATTCCTATACTGACAATATTATCTCGTGATTGCTTCTCTTTATAGAAACTTTGAGCAGACAGATTCATGCTTGCGTAAATAAAAAAAAGAAGGGTAGAGAGTTTGAAGAGAGTTGACATAATAATAGATCCTATATAAGTAAAATGACCTTAGGGTAGGACTTGATTGCAAATTTGGCAACAAATATGCCAATCCCCTGTATGGAATTATATTTAAAACAGAGAAAAGCCAAAAAAAGTATAGAATGAAAATTATTTTAAGCCCCTTCGAATGCTTTTTTAATGTCTTCTTCTGTGGTTTTCAACTTGCTTCTACAAGATTTTACTAGCTCAGCAGCTTCCTTTACCAATTCAGAAAGTTCGTCAACACTCTTCTTTCCTTCTTCTAGTTCGGCCAATATTGTCTCCAATCGGCTCATCGCTTCATTGTACTTTAGTTCGCTCATTTTTCCTCAATTTGTGTAATTGTGCTACTGATTTTTTGCTTGGAAGTATGCGTCTGCAATTCATCTCCAAGTTGGATTTTTGCAGTATTAATTGGCTTTCCGTTTATTTCTGTTCGTGTGTAGCCTCTGGCTAAAATAGCTGTTGGATTCAGCTGGCGAAGTAATGATTCCTTTGAGTCTAGATTTTGACTTTGCTTTTGCAAAAAGCTATCCAATCCTCGTTTCAAATTTTTCTCAAGAGAATCCAAGGCATTTTCCTGAATCTGCAAGATGTTTTTGCCAGAAATCCGAATTCTGTTGATGGAGGAATTTAATTTCTCAGCTTCCAGTTTGAGGCGACTTTCTGATAGTGCTTTGACTTGATGGGCTATTTGATGTATCCTAGTTTGCTCTTCACTTAGTTTTTGACGGGTAGCCCGATCTAGTCGAAGCATAGCCAAGCCAAGATTTTCTTCAAACTCCCGAAAACCAGATAGTAAAAATTCAGCAACTGCCGTCGGAGTTTTGAGTTTGGTGTGTGCTACTAAATCTGCAATGCTCTCATCCCGCTCATGTCCGATTCCCGTGAGAACTGGCAAAGGAAAATTGGCTATTTTGGCAGCAAGTCTATAATCATCAAAGCAATCCAAGTCCAATTGGGCACCACCGCCGCGTATTAACACCACGGCTTCTACTCCCAATTCCTCTTTTACAGCATCTATTTCTTCCAAACTTCTGGTCAAGGATGCTACTGCTTCATTTCCCTGCATTGCTGAAGGAAATAGCTTGTGATAAACTTGGTACCCGTAGGCGTTATTTTCCAATTGATTGACAAAGTCACCGTATCCGGCCGCAGTTGGACTACTGATAATTGCGATTTTCTGTATGACTGCTGGAAGTAGATGTCTGGCATTTAGCCTAATTATGCCTTCTGTCGTCAGTCTATCTATGGTTTCCTGGCGAATTCTCGCTCTTTCCCCTAATGAAAAAGAGGGATCGATATCCTTTACATTGATGCTTAGGCCATAGACTGGATGAAAATTGACAGCTACCTGTGCGAGTACTTTCATGCCGTTTTTGATGCTGGATCCTGTGATGGATTCAAATCTTGCTGCTACAGCTCTGTAGGCAAATGACCAAAGATTGGCTTTAATCTTAGCCTGAACCTGATTTCCCTGCTTTTCTACCAGTTCAAAATAGGCATGACCTTGAGGTGCTTGACGGAAATCTGCAATTTCACCAATCACCCAAATCACCGGATCTAATTCCGTCTCCAAGGCCTGTTGGATCAGCCGGTTGAGTTCGGATATGGACCTGGCATTTTGCATGCTTACTTCAGTTTTTGGAATTCAGCTTTGATCTTTTGGTTCAGCGTTAGGCTGGCACGAAGCATAGGAAGTCTCACTTGGTCATCACAGATTCCCATGTGGCAAAGCAAGTTTTTGATCCCTACAGGATTGCTTTCTTCATACATTAGGCCGTTCATAGGCAATAGGGAGAATGCCGCTTGCAGACTTTCTTCTTCTGAGCCATGGCACAAGGCTTTGAATGTAGCAGGAAGTGCATTTGCCATCACAGAGATAATTCCCGATCCACCAATGCTATACAAAGCTTTGGTCATCAAGTCATCACCAGAAACCAGCAAGAAATCTTTCGGCATTTTCGCAGCGATCTGCATGCACTGTTCTAAGTTTCCACTTGCCTCTTTCATTCCGATAATATTAGAATGTTCAGCAAGGCTCAAGGTAGTTTCTGCAGTGATATTAGACATAGTTCTGCCCGGAATATTGTAAAGAATTACCGGCACTGGACATGCATCGGCAATCGCTTTGTAATGAGCAATTATCCCAGCTTGGGTAGGCTTATTATAGTATGGACTTACTGAAAGAATAGCAGTGATACCTGAGAAATCTGTGTTTGCAATATCACTTAAAACGGACATGGTATTGTTTCCTCCCATACCGTAAACTACCGGCACACGTCCCGCATTATATTCCAAACATGCAGTTAACACTTGTTTTTTCTCAGCAGATGAAAGAGTTACTGTTTCTCCAGTAGTCCCCAAAACCACCAAATAATCCACTCCACCGTCGATTACATGATCGATAAGACGTTTTAGGCCTTCGAAATCAATAGAGTAATCATCATGAAATGGGGTGACAAGGGCTACGCCGGTTCCTTTAAGTTGCTGCATTGTTATAAGGTTTGGGAGGCTAAAGATAATGGGATGATAGGAATTGACATTCTGTTTTTGGAAAAAAAGGGGTTTCCAGAATTCAGTCACAGTTACCAGTCGCAGTTTTTGGAGATCGCCACTGAGACTGGCACAGATTACCGAAAGCCCTACCCGCCTATAATCTTCAAAAATTCCTCTTCTGAAATCATTGGAACGCCGAGCTTTTGTGCCTTTTCCTTTTTGCTAGGACCCATGTCTTCACCTTCGATGATAAAATCCAGATTTTTGGAAACAGAAGAGATGTATTGTCCACCATGAGCGATGACAGCATCTTTGATCTCGTCCCGTTTGAAATGCAACAGTTTGCCACTGGCCAAAATCCGCTTTCCTTCCAGGGAATTACCAAGTTGTCTGGACTCAGATTCGTCCACTTCGAATTTCAGTCCGAAGCCTTTCAGTCTCGCGATGATCTCTTTGTTTTTTGGCTGAGCAAAAAAGTCATGAATAGAATGTACCAATGTTTCGCCCACGCCATTGATATCAAGTAATTGTTCTGAAGTAGCCGCCTCTAGTTTTGCTATGGTTCCAAAATGTCTGGCAAGTAGTTGGGCAGTGTTCTCTCCAATATTTCTTATGCCTAATGCGAATAGCACTTTTTCGAAGGGTTGGTTTTTTGAAGCGGCAATTCCTTCCATCATGTTTTTGATGACACCATCTTGGAAGGTGTTGGCTTTGAGTTTTTTGATTCGATCTGTTAACTCTTGGTTGAGGTCTGGGTTGAGCTTAAGCAAAATACCGTGAACGGTTCCTTCCTTTTTACTGACCTCCAGCACCTGTTGGAAATCCACTTTTCTGCTTAGAAAAAGATCCAGAACTACAGCTACTGGGACGTAATCTTCGAGTTTGGGAAGGTTGTGATCTTTGAGATTCGAAATCAGGTAATCAATCATTGCCGTATTGGAGGGTACTTTTTTCTTCCATTTTCTGATTTGCTCCTGAAAAGCACGAAGTGTTTCTGCTAAAGGCAGTGCAGCCTTCTCGATCAAGAAATCATGAATCTGCTTGAAGGAAATTTGCTCGGTTAAAGCAAATAAAGCCTTTTCTAAAGTGATATAAAGAATACCATCTCCTTCGGTCTCGTATTGATCTTGAGACATCTCTAGACCAAGCAATTCCTCTTTTCTACTTTCCAACTCATAAATATCTGCTGGATCAGTAATGAAGCCTTGATCGATGAGTGCTCTGATCCGCTCCGTGCCCATGGAGTCGATGTCCATCGCTCTCTTGGATACAAAATGTTCTATTCTTCCCAGCACCTGCGGTGGGCAGGTTTCCGCATTTGGACAGTAGTGCTTGGCTTCAGATTCTTTGCGCTCTAGTTCGGTTCCACATTCTGGACAATGGGTGATGTAGGCAATAGGTTTTGCTTCCGTATTTCTTCTTTCGGGATTAACTGCAGTGATTTTGGGAATGATTTCTCCCCCTTTTTCCACGAAGACAAAATCACCCTCATGCATATCCAAGCGCTCAATTTCATTTGCATTGTGAAGAGAAGCGCGTTTCACCGTGGTGCCAGCCAAACTCACTGGAGAGAGGTTCGCAACTGGGGTGATCGCGCCAGTTCGCCCAACTTGATAAGTCACAGACAGGAGCTCGGTTTCAGCGCTTTCTGCTTTGTATTTATACGCAATCGCCCATCGGGGATTCTTAGCGGTAAAGCCCAGTTCCTCGCGTTGATCGTAATTATTGACCTTTAAAACCACTCCGTCAGTATCGACCGGAAGTGAAAAACGCTTTTCTTTCCAGTCCTCTATATATTGGATTACCTCCTGAATGTTTTCAACTTTTCTATACGTTTGGGAGACATTGAATCCCCATTTTTCTATCAGTGAAATAGCTTCTGAATGAGTTTGAACACCGATGTCATCTCCGAGTAATTGATAAAAATAGCAATTCAATCTACGCTTAGCGACTACCGAGGAATCCTGCATTTTCAGTGTTCCAGAAGCTGCATTTCGGGGATTTGCCAGAAGTGCAGCTCCTGCTTCTTCTCGCTCAGCGTTGATTTTTAAGAATTCTTTTAGGGGCAAAAATATTTCTCCCCGTACTTCGAAATTTGCAGGAATGTTGTCTCCTTTGATGTAAAGAGGGATGTTTCGGATCGTTCTTACATTCTCAGTGACGTCATCGCCCCGATACCCATCGCCTCGGGTGACAGCTCGGACCAATCGGCCATTTTCATAGACCAGGGAGATGGCCACACCATCGAATTTCATTTCGCAGAAGTACTCGAAATTGGTATGACCAAGGCCTTTGACTACGCGCTCATCGAAGGCGATCAGCTCTTCTACTGAATAGGTGTTTCCCAGGGAAAGCATTTTAGTGCTATGCTCCACGGTTTGAAACTCCTTAGTGATTGTGCCGCCTACACGCTGGCTTGGGCTGTCAGGGTCGAGTAAATCAGGGAAGCTGGTTTCTAAAGCAATCAGTTCCTCCAAAAGCTTATCGAACTCAAAGTCAGAGATCTCAGGATTACTTTCCTGATAATACAGGTTGTTGTGGTGGTTTATTTCCTGGCTCAGTTGGGCAATTCGCTTTTCGGCTTCCTGTGGATTCATGGGCTTTGTAGAAAAATTAGGGCTTGTAAAAATAATAGATACTTACCGCAAAGTCACAGAGATAAAGAAGAAAGGAAGGAAGAGAATTTAGAATTTACAGCAAAGTTGCAAAGTGAAGCAAAGAAAGGCTTAGGAGTTGCTGCCTAAAAAATATTTATTAAAAAGGATGTAGTTTAAAAAAAGGTTCTACCACGAATTTGATGAGGATATGGCCAAATTAGTCAGATCAACAGAAATAATCTCAAATGGAGTAACCGCGATTTAATCCTTGAACTCCTTTATCGGAATAGTATTTTTATACATACAGGGATCTATGTTTTCCACTAACTTAAGGGTAGAACCATAATTGAAATATTAAGTGATGAAGTGTTATTTATTCACCACCAATTTCTCATCTGCTTCATATTGATGCAAAAAATCTGGGCAAAAATCAAAATCATTTGGCCAGTAAATCCCCCTGCCATTTTCATACAGGCTGACTTTTTGAAAAAAGGCATGATCAGAAAGTGGTTTACTTAAATCGTCATTTCCTATAAAAGAATCAAAATCAATAGTTTTTTCAGAGCCATCACTGAAGTTGAAGTGGATCTTTTTGTCTCCTTTTAAGCGGTAGTTGGTTATACTTATCATGGCTATACTGTTTTAATCTAAAGGTTCAATTTTGTCCAATGGTTCACGATCAGTAGCTTTTTGCCAATTATTCATCAATTCATCCCGGTGCTCAATTGCCCATTCAATGGCCAATGTTTTTGCTCTTTTTGGCAGGTGACCTTCCAATATTTCTAAAGTCTTAATATCAACTAGAGCTTCATCGTCTTGGTATATCACATGAAAGTGCGGAGGATTATGATCGTTATAAAACATCCTGATGATAATTCCATAGAACCTGCTTATTTCCGGCATTGGTTAGGAGGATTTATTCGTTTTTATAGCCTAGGGCATTCCGATTTGAACATTGATTTAGCTGTTAGCTGAATCTAAAATAAGAATTTCGTCAAAATGAATCGTTTATTTATGAGTATTTTCTTTAATCTTCGAACCTCAGCAATTCCTCTCTGCAGGTCGTCATCCCTCCAAATCCCATAAGCTTTCGAATTCAAATTAATACCTCAAATCGCTGCACCTTTGCTTCGCCGCGTGAAACAAGTTTAACTCGAAACAGGATTAACCTGAAGTTGCCCACCTAATGCTTTTAAGACTTTCACTACGGTAGAGAATTGAGTTTTGGCACCTTCTGAAAGTGCTTTGTAAAGACTTGGCCTACTAAGCCCTGTTTCTTCAGCTATTTTGTCATTCCGATTGCCTTTGCTACATGGCCAATCGCATTTATCACATCAGCATTATCGCCTTCTTCTAAAGCAGTATTAAGATATTCGGCTATCATTTCTTTACTGTCCAAATAATCAGCTATGTCAAATTTTGAAGTGTCCATATTGTCATTTTCAACAAGATTACAAAATAATCAATTTCCTTCTTTCATATGATTATGATTTGATTTTTAAAGGCCATATGGAATCTCGCAGCGTTTATAATCATGCCAGTGTGTGACTTTTTAGTCATGCTCGATTTCATGTTTTGATGTTTGAATAATTTCTTGAGAAGATGCCATTTCATATGGTGCCTTAGCAGGAGACTTTTTTTGCCCAATCCTTCAAGGTTAGAAAATTCTTGAAATGTTAATCTGCTACGCCGCTGCGTCGCCGCGAGCCAAACCAAATACTGGGATTCCACTCCAATTATTCTAATTGTTTATCCTCTCATTATTTTAAATCTTTGCATTCTGTTTATCCCCACTTCCCAATGCCCAATAAAGCCAATATAGAAAGCAAGATTCTAGATGCTGCGTACAAACTTTTTCTAGAGAAGGGCTATCGTCATACGACTATGGATGATATCTCGCAGTTGCTGGGGATGAGCAAAAAAACACTTTACAAGTATTTTCCGGGCAAGTTTGAATTGCTGGCGGCTTCTTTTGAGGTGACCAAAACCAAGCTCACGGCCAAATTGGAGGCGATTGTGGAGAATCGATATATTTCCTTTCCGCTAAAACTCAAATCTACTTTAACTGTGATGGCTTCCTTGCTTGGGCCAATTAACCCAGAGCTTTTCGAAGACTTGCGGGAGCATGCTCCGGAAATCTGGGAGGGGTTAGAGCAATATATCAATGAATCTGCCTATACTCGTTTCAAACAATTATTGGATCAGGGGATAAAAGAAGGCTTGGTCAATCCATCCGTAAATGTAAGTTTGGTGGTGATGCTTTATGCGGCAGCTGTAAAATCTCTTATGGATCCCAAATTCATAGGACAGTTTCCAGAGACTCTTCAAAAAGGAATGAAAGTTCCGCCTGCCGATATCTATGATCAGGCAATTACTATTATATACAATGGCATTTTGACAGAGGAAGCCCGCAATGAATTTGCGAATGCCTAAGGCTTGCTTTGCCTGATTTCCCTATCTTTGCGCCCTGATCCTGCATCGAATTTTATATTTCAATGCAGGGTTTATTATTTCGAATTTTAGATTGATCATGAGCAATACCAATTTCAAAAGATATACAATCACTTCTGCGCTTCCATATGCTAACGGCCCACTTCACATAGGTCACTTGGCTGGATGCTACATTCCTTCAGATATATATGTGCGCTATTTGCGTAGCCTAGGTAAGGACGTAGCCTACATATGTGGCTCAGATGAGCATGGTGTAGCGATTACTATCAAAGCAAAAAAAGAAGGAAAAACTCCGCAGGAAGTGGTGGATCATTACCATGAGATCATGAAGGGTAGTTTTCAGGAATTCGGGATCAGCTTTGATCATTATTCCCGTACTTCTGCGACTATACATCATGAAACTGCTCAGGGATTTTTTAAGGATTTGTATGAAAAAGGTGAGTTTCTAGAGCAAAGTACCGAACAATATTACGACGAGGAAGCCAATCAGTTTTTGGCGGATCGGTATATTGAAGGTACGTGCCCGAAATGTGGAAACCCAAATGCCTATGGAGATCAATGTGAAAAATGTGGCAGCTCGCTCAGCCCAACTGAACTTATCAATCCTAAGTCAAAACTCAGCGGCAGAACGCCAGTATTGAAAGAAACTAAGCATTGGTTTTTAGACTTGGCTAGGTATCAGAGTTTTCTGAAAAAATGGATTCTCGAAGACCATGCAGAGGATTGGAAAAACAATGTGCTAGGACAGTGCCGCTCCTGGCTGGAAGCTGGGGAAGGTCTGCAAGCTAGATCCATGACCCGGGATCTGGACTGGGGCATCAAGGTTCCTTTACAGGATGCGGAAGGCAAAGTACTTTACGTGTGGTTTGATGCGCCTATAGGATATATCTCTTCGACAAAGGAGTGGGCGGCAGAAAAAGGAATTGATTGGGAGCCCTATTGGAAAGATCAAGATACCAAGTTGGTGCATTTTATCGGAAAGGATAATATCGTTTTCCACTGCATTATTTTCCCTGCGATTCTTAAAACCCACGGTGAGTACATTCTTCCGGATAATGTGCCAGCAAATGAGTTTTTGAACCTGGAAGGAGATAAGATTTCTACCTCAAGAAACTGGGCTGTATGGCTTCACGAGTATTTGGAAGAATTCCCTGGCATGCAGGATGTGCTTCGCTATGTGCTTACTGCCAACGCCCCTGAGACTAAGGATAATGATTTTACCTGGAAGGATTTCCAGACAAGAAATAACTCAGAACTTGTGGCCATTTACGGTAATTTCGTGAATCGTGCCGTGGTTTTGACGCATAAATACTATCAGGGAATCATCCCTCAGCGAGGCGAATTGACTGGTTATGATCAGGAAGTATTAGACGCTTTGGCTGAATTTCCTGAGAAAATTGCTGCATCAATTGAGAGATATCGCTTCCGTGAGGCGCTTGGAATTGTGATGGATTTGGCTCGCTTGGGCAATAAATACCTTGCCGATACCGAGCCTTGGAAAGTCATTAAAACGGATGAGACTCGCACTGCAACAATCCTCAATATTGCTTTGAATATTGCTGCAAATTTGGCGATTGTATCAGAACCGTTTTTGCCATTCACTGCCGGAAAACTGGTAGATCTTTTTGGAATAGAAAAGATAGATTGGTCTGAAGCTGGTCAGGGTGAAATTCTGAATGCAGGAACCTCACTGGGGGAGATGGGGTTGCTTTTCGAGAAGATCGAAGATGTAACTGTAGAAAAACAAGTACAAAAACTATTAGATGCCAAGAAGATGAATGAAGCAGAAAATGCACCAGTGACGCCAATGAAGGAGATTATTACCTATGATGATTTTGCGAAACTGGATATGCGGGTGGTGACTATTTTGGAAGCAGAGAAAATGCCAAAGTCTAAGAAACTGCTTAAACTGAAAGTTGATATAGGTTTGGGAGAAAGAACTGTCCTAAGTGGTGTAGCAGAACATTTCGAACCAGAGTTTTTGGTTGGCAAGCAAGTGACTATGCTTATTAACCTTGCTGCACGTAAGATGATGGGCATCGACTCTGAAGGCATGATCCTAATGGCCGAAGATAAAGATGGTAAACTGAAGCTGATGGTGCCGCATGAAGCCACTGCAAGTGGATCGGGAATTTCTTAAATTATCAATGTTCAAATTCAAGTTTCAATGATCAAATGCGGGAATCCGTTTCTTGAACTTTGATCATTAAAACTCAAAAATTGGCTCAATTGGATTATATTCGATTGGGCTTTTTTAATGAATTTTTATGGATAAGAATTATGATTTAGAAGAACGCTTGGTGCGTTTTGCAGGTGAGGTAATAAAATTTTGTAACATGGATATACGGAATGATGCCAGTAACCAATATTTCTTCGCTCACCTGGTCAGAAGACCGATGACCGAAGACCGAAGTGGCCTCAATTCTAAAGTTTAACATATGCTATATTGCTTTAGCCTCCTTACTGGCAGAAAAGCGTATATACATATTTTGTAATTCTCTTGGAGATACTTTTGCTGAAACTCATCTGAGGAATCAGTTAATCAGATCCGCAACAGGCTCTTGTCTTAATTATGGAGAAGCCCAAGGAGCCGAAAGCAAAAAGGACTTTGTCCACAAAAATGGGATAGTATTAAAGGAATTAAAAGAATTGAGATCGACGCTTAAAATAATGACATACTCCGAATTTGGTGATGCGATCCTCCGCACTCTACTATTGAAGGAATCAGAAGAACTTTGCGCCATTTTTGGCAAGATTATTTTCAACACGAAGAAAAATATGATCACGTAAATTATCAATGTTCAAATTCAAGTTTCTATGATCAAGTGAGCCAACCCTTGATTATTGATATTTGAAAATTGACAATTGAACATTCTAATGCAACGGTCTCTTCTTAATCATTCCGCCCTTCGTATCCTTGATAGGGTATTGGATAACGAAGGCTTTGGGGTCGATTTTATTGATTTCAACCAGCATCTTGGTGACTTCCAATCGGGTGATTACGCAGAATAACACTTTACGATCAGGAAGTTGGTTGGCTTTATCTCCATATCCTCCATCCGATTTCAATACAGTCACGCCACGTCCGAGATCAAAGGAAATCATCTGTTTAATGTCTTCGTTGTGAGGAGACATGATCATCACCCCTAGGTATTCTTCCACGCCATTGATGATGAAATCGACTGTTTTAGAAGCGGAAAAGTAGGTCAGCATGGAATACATTGCTGTTTCCAGATCAACGAAAATCGCTGCTACGATAAATAAACAGACGTTGAATACGGTAATAAAATCGCCTACAGTCAAGCTGGATTTTCTACTCACAGAAATAGCCAGTACTTCGGTGCCATCGATCACCGCACCGCCTCTGATCGCAAAACCAATCCCGGATCCTAAAAAGAACCCTCCAAAAACCGCAATCAATAATTTGTCGGCAGTGATGGCTGGGACTTCTATGTAGTGCACCAAAAATGCTAAACCAAAAATGGCTATCGTACTCTTGATGGCAAATGGTACTGAAACCTGCTTTGCCCCAAGTAAAATGAAAGGCAAATTGACCAAAATGATCAGCACAGAAAGATTGACTGGGGTGAGCATTTCCAATAGCAGGGACATACCCATTGCTCCGCCATCGAAAAACCCATTTGGTAATAAAAATCCTTTCAACCCTATGCTCGCCATCACAACACCTATGGCTATGAAAATACCATCTTTGATTTGTCTCCAAATCGTGATTCGTTTCACTAAGGCGTTATCCTGAATTTTTAAAAGTCTCTTTACCATGGCTCGAAAATAGAGTTTTTTAACCAACTGTTCGGTTTATTAATTCTTCCAACGCAAGAATATTTACTTAACTTATGTGGGAAGAAATTTTAAAAATCCGTAATAGTGGAATTGATAGATTGCTAATTATTGTATTGTATTTCTAATGATTTGTGCAAAAATTTTGGTTTTAGGTAAAAATATCAACCTATTTTCATATTTTTTTTGACAATTACTGTTTTTAATCTATCTTTTTGAAGCTTGTTTTATTTTAGATAAACTTATGAAGACCGAAGGATACAACGCAGGGGAGCACTACGATGAGATGATCTCTGGGGACGGGAAAATCAGAGAACATTACAATGAATTTTATCATCATCTGAAAAAGACAAGTTCTAGAAAGATGAATCATCTGCAGCATTCTGCTAATCAGACGCAGCGATCGATGGGGATGACTTTCAACGTCTATCATGATAATCAGGGAATGGAGAAAATTCTTCATCTGGATATTATTCCCAGGATTATTCCCAATTCAGAATGGCAAAAACTTGAGGCTGGTCTAAAGCAAAGGACACACTCCCTTAATCTTTTCCTTCAGGACATTTATAATGAGCGCAATATCCTTAAAGATGGAATTGTGCCTTCGGAACTGATTTTGAAAAGTAAGGACTATCTGGAGCCGTGCATTGGTCTCACGCCGCCAAAAGGTATATGGTGTCATATTACTGGAACTGATTTGGTGAAGGCTAAAGATGGGGAATATTACATTTTGGAGGATAACCTTCGGTGTCCTTCAGGAGTGTCCTATATGTTGGAAAGCCGAGAAATCATCAAACGAGTGTATCCGGATATTTTCAATCAGAAAGGTGTGATGCCGGTTTCAAATTATCCGACAAAACTTCTGAGAATGCTTCAGAATCTTTCGGATAAACCAAAGCCTGTGGTAGGAGTTTTGACTCCTGGGATTTATAACTCTGCCTATTACGAGCATTCATACCTAGCTTTACAAATGGGTGTTGAGCTGGTGAATGGGGTAGATTTGATTGTAGAGAATAAGAAAGTCTATATGCAGACTACAAAAGGCTTGCAACAGATCGATGTACTTTATCGCAGAATAGACGATACATTTTTAGATCCTGAGACTTTCAATCCAGAGTCAATGCTTGGAGTTCCGGGGCTTTTCGAAGCGTATAAAGCTGGGAATATTGCAATGGCAAATGCACCAGGAACAGGTGTGGCAGATGATAAAGCGGTCTATGCTTACGTCCCAAAAATCATCAAATACTATCTCAATGAAGAACCGATTCTTAATAATGTACCTACTTATCTCTGTAGAGAAGAAGAAGATAGAAAGTATGTCTTAGATCATATTGAAGAGCTGGTCGTGAAAGAAACCAATGCTGCAGGTGGCTATGGGATGCTTATTGGCCCAAAAGCAACAGAAGAGGAGCACGCTAAATTTAGAGAGCTTGTGAAAAACAATCCTTCAAACTACATAGCACAGCCAACTTTGTCACTTTCCACCGTACCGACGTTAACAGATGAAGGAATCAGTGGAAGACACGTGGATTTGAGGCCATATATTTTGTATGGAGAGGAAATAGAAGTGATTCCTGGCGCATTGACCCGAGTGGCGCTGAAAAAAGGGTCACTGGTAGTGAATAGCTCTCAGGGTGGAGGAAGTAAGGATACTTGGGTTTTATATTAAAAAATCTAAAATTCCGCTATGATGCCATTCGCAAGAAATGCTTTGCTTATCAGGTCGTCCCGATAGCTCGAAAGACCGATGACGGGTGACCGAAGTACCAGCAATGCTAGTGTTTACCATACTTTAAGTCGCTTTTTACCTTTTACTGGTGCAATTGCGGATATACATATTAAAAAATTGAAATAACATGCTTAGTAGAGTAGCAAATAGTATTTATTGGTTGGGAAGATATCTGGAGCGTGCGGAGAATTATGCGCGGTTCATTGATGTGAATTTCAATCTCATGCAGGATCTGCCTGTAGATCTTAAAGAACAATGGCACCCATTGATTGCTGCTACAGGAGATTTGGATCTTTATGAGAAGAAATGCAAAGGTTATGAAAGAAATCAAGTGTTGTTCTTTTTAGGTTTTGATGCCGAAAATCCCAATTCCATGCTTTCTACCATCAAAAATGCCAGAGAGAATGCGCGTATAATTCGTGAGAATCTAAACAAAGAGACTTGGGAAAAAGCCAATGAGCTTTATTATATGATGCAGGATGGCTTGGAAAAGAAGGTGTGGAAAAAAGAAGATCCAAGACCGTTTTTCGAGAAAGTGAAAAATCAGATTCTATTGATTTATGGGATTGCCGACAGTAGTGTTGCTAGAGTGGAAGGCTGGTACTTCAGACAACTTGGCCAATACTTAGAGCGAGCGGATAAAACTTCCAGGATTTTGGATGTGAAGTATCATATTCTACTTCCTTCTGACCAGCAAGTGGGAACTCCGCTTGATTTTCTTCATTGGATGGCATTACTTAAATCAGTGACAGCATTCAATACCTACCGACGATTGTATGGAAACATAGAGTCTTCGAATGTTGTGGAGTTTTTGGTACTGAATAAGTATTTTCCAAGATCAATATATTATTGCCTCAAAGAAGCAGAGAAATGCCTTCACAATATTTCTGGAAACTTGGGAGGCGGATATATGAATTCAGCAGAAAAAGCAATGGGAGAGCTTCGTTCAAAGTTAGAATTTGCGGAAGTAGGCGAGATTATCGGATTTGGCTTGCATGAATACTTGGATAACCTTCAATTGAAAATCAATGGTATTTCCAATCTTATTGACTCCAATTTCTTTACTATTAGAGATAATCAATCGGTTCAAACACAAAGCCAAACGCAGAATTAAGTTACAATTTGAGAATTTGACGATTAACAAAAAAAGCCCAGGCAAAACGCCTGGGTTTTTTGATTATTAAACCTATCTTTTGTTCATTAACCTATTAAATTATTATTCTGCTGGACTGTCTTTTAACACTTTCTCTCTTAAGCTATCAAAACTGAAATCTGCATTTTTCACTAATTGAATTACTTTAGGCACTAATGCTGTTCCTATCAACAACCCTCCAATTGAGATTACATGAAGTGGGGAGGTGAAGTAGCTGCCAGAAGTAAACACACCAAGTATTAGCAAAGTGCTGAACGGCATAGAGACGGCTAAAACGTTTATCCCCAGTTCAAGATCAAAAGTTGGATTTTCTTTTTGAGAGTCATTTTCATATTCAAACTTTCGAATTGCAGACATATGTGCAAACGGCCAAAAACTCACTGCGCTCTGAGGAAATACTACTGCAAGTAATATTGCTGCCTCAGACGGCATAGGAACTAGCCAAATGAACAGGCCGCTTAATAAGAAGGTAAAACCTGCTCTGAACGTGAGTATAGAAGTAATCATGCGTAACTGATCCCATTTGAATATCACGGCGATTCCGATGAACAGTAATACCAGTGGTGTCATCATATCCTTCATCATTAGTATGGAGGAGCTTAGAAATGCCGGCATACTTTCCATGTTGAATCCAAAACTGAGCAAACCTATGGCGATAAAAATCACCAGGTTGATCGGCTCACTTACCATCGCTATCAGCAATTCTTTAACCTTTTGACCATTAGACTTGGCTTTGAGGTTTTGATTTTTGTAATACCAAGACATAGCTAATAAATAGGCTAGGACTAATACGAAAAGCTTATTTCCAATATCAGCAAGTGCTGCCCATGCCAGTACATCATCTCCTAGATATTCTACTATAAATGGGAAACAGGTTAGTCCTGGCGCAAGAGAAGGTAGAAGCAACATCAGTGTCCGCATAGCTGGAGTATTTCCCTTGATGCCAAAAAATGGCAGGGAGTACTTTGTAATGAAGATCATCACAATATTGAAGATCAATGCCAAAACCGGTAGAATCAGTAGATCCGGGTTGATTTCGATTTTCAACAAAGCCACAAAGATCATTGCAGGTAAGGCTATGTTAAGAATTATGGTTTTTAACCCTTTTTTCTGATCCTCATTCTGTAGTTTTTTCTGGAGAAATATCCCGATAACTATCAAAAGAATCAGCGATAGGGTCTTCTGAAGTGCAATACTCATAGTTGGTTATAGTCTTAGGCCGTCACTTTTTTGAAAGCATCGACGAAAATTTCCATTTCCTCTTTCGTACCCATGCTTACTCGGCACCAAGGTTTGTTGTCGATATTGAAAACTCGAATACCAACTCCGCTGTCATACATGCCTTTCATGAATGGCTGTCCTTCCATTTTAATAGGGAAGATCATGAAACTGGTTTCAGAAGGAATAATGTCATAAC
This sequence comes from Algoriphagus locisalis, assembly GCF_900116615.1. Classification (GTDB taxonomy): domain Bacteria; phylum Bacteroidota; class Bacteroidia; order Cytophagales; family Cyclobacteriaceae; genus Algoriphagus; species Algoriphagus locisalis. The sequence goes on along the minus strand of NZ_FPBF01000008.1, from coordinate 122,911 downwards.
CTAGAGATGCGATTTCCCCCTTAGTGTATTCTCTACATTCTGTATTCATATTTCTGCAGTTAGTAATGAAGCTAGGGTCTTTCATACTTGCGATAGCTCCGTTTAGAGAAGTGACACAAAGTCCCATGGTACTTCTAACTTTCGAAGTGATACTTTCAATTCTTTCTGGAAGTGCAACCATATAGCCGATTCTTAGTCCAGCCATCCCGTGTACTTTAGAAAAGGTTCTTGCTACGATTACATCTTTGCCTTCAGCTATCAGTCCTACCATAGTGCTTTCCTCTGGCTTTTCCAGGAACTCTAAGTAAGCCTCATCTACGAATACCGGTGTTTTCTCAGACACTTTTGAGCAGAATGCCTTAAGCTTGGTAGCATCAGTGATTGAGCCGGTAGGGTTGTTAGGATTACAGATGTAAACCAAGTTGGTTTCTGAGTCAACAGCTTTTTCCATGGCGTCCAGATCATGCTGAAAATCTCCCGTCAAAAGAGTAGGCTTCCATGTTGCGCCAAGCTTCTGGGCAGTATTCATCAATGACATGTAAGATGGATCTGCAGAGACTACATTACCGCCATTCATGAATTGGACGAAGGCTACTTTCTCCAGAATGTCTGAAGAACCAGGGGAAAGCATGATGTGGTCAGGAGAAACGCCTTCTTTTTCTGCAATCATGTCAAGGAGAACTTTTGCTTCGCCATGGCCATATCTATTTCCTAAAGAAATAGAGTCAGAAATGGCTTTAATCACTTTCGGAGAAGGACCGTAAGGGTTTTCATTAGCATTTAGTTTCGCTACAAGACGAGCTTCATCATATCTAAATGCAGGAATGTGCTCGTTTAATATAGAATCAGGCTGATATGCAGCCAATGCTTTATTTTTTGGAAGGGCAAATGCCGGAGCCATTGCCATAGTACCAACAGCCATAAGGCTGGATTTGATCCAAGTTCGTCTGTTAATAGAGTTGTTCATGATGATTTAATAAGGTTGTTAATAGATTTTTTTGATATTATGAATAAGGTTAGTTGACTCTTACTGTATGGTATTTTCTAAAAGGAACATCTTTGTAGGTTCCTGCGAATTCAAGTCGGACTTGATTTCCTGTTTCTGCATCAGGCAAACCTAGATCTGCCCAAGAAATGACTAAGTCAGCACTTCCCTCAGAGTCAGTTACCAGCTTTGCTACTTCATTGGTGTTATTGATGAAGACCGCGATATTAAGGTTAGGCACTGGTATAGAGTCAATACCCTTGGTGTGATCAAGGATATTGGTTTTGTCTAGTTCTAAGAATTGGGATCCTACTGTCACTGAAGAAGTGGCACTGAATGAAGTTCCATTAAGTAAAACCAATACAGGGGCAGCTACATTTGGCGTGACCAAATCCTCTGCTTCTACACAAGATTGAGAGAAAGCAAGTGTGACGAAAGCTGCCACTACTATGTATATATTGAATGACTTTTGCATATAAAATTGAGTTGAGTGATTAGAGATTGATTGTTTATTCTACCCACCAAAGTGGAGTTCTCATATTGTCGGATCCGCCTAGTTTGCTGACCCCATCGTCCAGATTTGTTTTGTTCAGAGAGTATTCTGAAGTAGGGTATTCAATTCTAGTAGGTAGGACTCCATCGTTCGAAAACACTGAATTTGGATGTGGAGCTGGCATAACTGGGTAGCCTGTGCGACGGTATTCATTCCAGGCTTCTACACCTTGTCCGAAAAGAGCAATCCACTTTTGAGTCATGATGCTCTCTTTGGTCACACCGCCAATTCTACTCATATAGTCACTTGGCATTGTCAGGCCTTGCTGGCTGAAAGATGCTTTGATGGCACTTTCAAGGAATTCTGAGGCATCACCTGTGATATCTCCTTCTAAAGCAGCTTCAGCTTTGATGAATTCTACTTCTGCATAGGTCATCAAGACACTTGGAGCAGTAGGATCCAAATATTTAAGACCAATTCGAGAAGCATTGAATGTTCCAGCTGCCGCATCCGTAAGTCCATTTGGCAAACCGGCATAGGAACCATCTGCTAAAGGTTGAGCGTAAACGCTGATTCTTTCGTCATCAAGATCAAGTAGCTTTTCTATAAGAGTAGTGCTGATGTTCCAATCAGATCGAGTGGAGAACACATCAAACATCTTATTTCTGCTGCCTATCACATCGAAATGGATCAACTCTGCCGCTTGGTCGTTACTTTCGATCACAGGATATTTGATAGGATCAGAAAGTATCTGAGTCATGATAGCTCGGGATTCTGCAGGTTTTTTGGCAGCTTGTCTGTTAGCGATTCTCAATGCAAGAGAGTTGGTGAATCGCTTCCATTTCATGATATCTCCATTGAATAGGATATCTCCCACTACTGCCGGTCCTGAAGTTGAGAGCAAGTCATTTGCCTCCATTAGATCAGCAAGTATTCCGGCATATACTTCTTCCATGGAATCGTATTTTGGAGAGTTTATAGCTTCTTCTGCTGTGCCTTTCAGTGCTTCGGAGTAGGGGATAGGGCCAAAAACATCCGTGAGATAAGCAAATGCGAATGATTGCATGGTCATTGCTATGCCTTTATAATTTGCATTTTCGAAGTCTGCTCCAGTTTCGGAAAGTACTTTGATTCTTTCGAAATTGATCAGCGATTCATTGTAAATACTGTTCCAAGTGCCTGATGAAATAGTAAGCGGAATCTCATAGCTATCTCCTTCAGCATTGATGTATATGTTTCTAGAAAGATGCTGAATCCAGCACATAGCAGCGTCTATATTCAATCGCTGATATCTAGTACTATGTCCCCAATATCTATCGACAACAACTTGAATGGCATTTGGCAGAAGCAAGGATGGAGATATAGAGACAGGGTTGTTTGGATCTGTATTGATTTCTTCAAAATCATTGGTACAAGAAGTGATCGTGCCGAAGGTTAGAAGAAGTATGGCTATGGTTGATTTGTATAGTCTGTTCATGATAAGTTCTTAATAGGTAGAAGATAAGATCAGAATGTCACGTTAAGATTGAATCCCAGATTACGAGTGGAAGGCATCTCGCCGTAGGAAAACCCTTGACCGTTTCCGCCTTTGCCATCTACTTCAGGATCCATGTGAGGATGGTTCTTGTATAGAATTGCTAGGTTTCTTCCCACGAAAGAGATTTTCATGCTTTGGATAAACTTATTGCCCAGAAAACTTTTTGGAAATACATAGCCCAAAGACAGCTCACGAAGCTTTACATAAGTCCCGTCAAAAATTCCTGATTCATGATAAGTACGTGGGTTCTGAGAGTTCCAGAATGTAGTTGCACTTGCGATCACATCATTCGGAACGTACACTGGCTCCTCGGCTGTACCTACATTTATTACACCTTGCCCTATCACTCCTTCTTCTCGTCCTGCAGCTGTTTCTGCATATTGCCCCGTTTTTCTAGCTAGGCCAGTACCTACGTCGAAAATATCGCCACCCATTTTCACATCGATCAAGGTATTCAGCTCAATACCCTTGTAAGCAAAGGAGTTTGTCCATCCCCCTATCCAATCAGGCTGAATATTGCCTAGTATGTGAGTGCCTTCTTCGAGTATAGGAAGGCCATTGTTGTAAACTAGCTCTCCTTCTGGGCTTCTCAAATATCTTCTTCCATAGAGTGAACCATAAGGCTGACCTACTCTGGCTTCAGATGTAAGGGAGTTTTGGGTGCCCAAAATGTAGTTTTCCAAACCTTCTGCCAGCTCTACTACTTTGTTTCTGTTTCTGGCAAAATTCACTGCAGTGTACCAGCTAAAGCCAGATGCGGTATTGAATGGAGTTGCATTAATTGTCAACTCAACCCCTTGGTTTGTGATTTCACCTGCATTGAGGATTTGGCTACTATATCCAGAAGCTGTGGAAATAGATACGGCAAGGATTTGATTTACTGTTGACTGGTGGTAATAAGTGAAGTCGATGCCAACACGTCCTTCTAAAAATCTCAAGTCCAAGCCAACTTCTTTACCAGTGGTGATCTCCGGTTTAAGTGATCTATTTGCAATTTCATTTGACTCTGCGTAAGTAGGAGTTGTGCCTGCCCAAAGCCCTTCCGAAGAATACACCTGGTTAAGTAGATATGGATCAGCATCGTTACCAACTTGTGCTATACTACCTCGGATTTTTGCGAATGAAAGGAACCCAGACTGGACATCAAAAATATCTGTCAGAACCGCACTCATCGCAACTGAAGGATAGAAGAAAGAGTTGTTGTTGGTTGGTAGTGTACTGGACCAATCATTTCTACCGGTCACATCTAGGAATAGGTAATTGTTATACCCGAACTGTGCTGATCCGAATACACTATTCACTGTTTGTTTTCTGATTGTACTGGATGGTGTGACCGGGCTAGCGTAGTTTCCTAAGTTATACAGTCCATCTATAGTCAATTGCCCTACATTTACAGAAGTACTTTTGTAATTGTTTACTCTGTTGTTTGCTCCAGCTTGGATTTTCAAAGAAAGTCTTGGGAATAAGTTCTTGTCAAAAGTCAAGATTACATCACTGTTTGTTTCTTGACTGTTTAGAACAGACTCTGTATATGAACCAAACCTCTTTACATTGTTTTTGAAGCTTTCCGCACTATTGATGTTAATGCGCGTGTCTGACCAGTAATCAGTTCCTGATCGAGCCATGATACTGAAATGCTCATTGATGTCATAGTTCAGTGCAATGCTTCCGACTAAGCGGTCTTTTTCGTTTGAGTTAGGTAGATACTTTTGGTTGAAAAAGGGGTTTGAAAAGTATTCATGCTGCCAGTTGGCATAAGGGTAGTCGTCTCCTGGGCGGAAAGTCTGCCTTTGTATTTCGTAATAATCCTCCCAGTTTTTAAGCTTGGTATAATCAGTATGTCTGTGTGCCCAGATAAAATCCTGGCTACCTGTAAATCCTCTGTTATCCGATCCTGATTTAATATATTCAGCATTTACACTCATTTGAAGTTTCGGAACGAATTTGTATGAGGTGTTGAGCTTAAAATTATTTCTGAAATAATCATTGTCAGCCATGATACTGGTCTGATCCAGTCTGCCGATGGCTACCCGGAAACTTCCTTGCTCATTTCCTCCAGAAAGTGCGATAGTATTTGAAAAGCTTTTGCCCGTCTCCCAAAAATCAGCAAAGTTGTTGGGCTGAGGTAAAAGGGCAACTTTCTCAGGAGCAGAATACCATAGTGGTACCATACTGCCATCCATCGGAGCTCCCCAGCTTTCATCCACACCAGCGGTACCTCTAATGCCGTCAGCATCAAATCCATTTCTACCATCTACATACCAAGTTCTGTAGCCTGCCCCGCCTCCATAGGTGTTTTGGAAGTCTGGAGTTACCAATGGATTGTCCATTGTCATGTTGCTATTGAACTCAATGCCAATTCCTTTCGTGCCGGAACCATTTTTAGTAGTAACCATGATGACACCATTTGCCGCTCGGGAGCCATACAAGGCAGCAGCTGTGGCACCTTTTAATATGGTCATTTCCTTAATATTGTCTGGGCTGATTTCAGAAAGTCCGTTCCCATATTGTCTGCTGGAAGTTTGCTCGAGAGGTACTCCATCTACTACAACAAGCGGCTGGTTATTTCCTGCTACAGAAGATGAGCCTCTGATTACTACATGTGCTCCACTGCCTGGCATGGAGTTACCTGTTACTTGAACACCAGCAACTCTTCCTGACAAGCTGTTTGCTACGTTAGTTGGTCGTGATTCTGTAAGGGCACTTCCGTCAACGCTTTGAGTAGAGTAGCCTAAGGCTTTTTTATCTCTTTCAAGTCCAAAAGCAGTTACTACTACTTCGTTCAAGGCTAAATCAGAAGAAGCTAGCTCTATAGTGAACATTGAGTTTGCTCCAACTTTTGTTTCATAAGTGGTAAATCCAATAAAAGAAACCACCAGAATAGCATCGGTATTCTCATCTTCCAGGGAAAGAGAGAATTTGCCATCAATGTCAGTCACTGTGCCATTCATCGTTCCTTTGATCAGGATGCTAGCCCCAGGAATAGGAACTTGATCTTCATCTAAAACCACCCCCTCAATTGTTCTTTCTACTTCCTCGACAGCTTGAGTCGGTATTTGATAGGTGAAGTTATTGGCGGTTGGAGCTGTAGTCGATTGGGTTTCCGACTTTTCCAGCATATAAAAGTCTCCAGCGCCTTTTCTGTAATTAATCTGACTTCCTTTTAAAATGCGCTGTAAGTTCTCCTCTGCTGTAAGTTTGGAGTTAATAGCCGCTGGGATTTTGGCTTCAGATTCTACTAAAGAAGATGGATAGGCTATGGAGATGGCATACAAGTCTTCCAGTTCTTTTAGCGTTGACTCTAGGTTCTTACTAACCAACTTCTCATTGGAAGTCGGACCTTTGGCAAATTGTGTGAGATTTTGGCCATTCGCGGAGATTGGGAGTGCAAGCACTCCAGTGACCCCTGCAACCAATAGATAACGGGTAAATTTGATGAGCATAAATGAATAGGTTAGTGGTTGAATGATTACTCGCGTTTATTTTGGGCTGATTGCTAATCATTCATATGTCTAGGTATGGTATGTACCTAGGTTTCACTAGTGTACTGTTTCAGCTTCCGGTTTTACCCATGGCTGTTGCTCGAACTAAATTTTCTATGGTAGTTGGTTTTGCTTGCAATCCGGCCGAAAGGCAAGCTTTGTATTATGGTATTCTTATCGAATTTTTTTCTAGGTTGATTTTTGTGTTGAATAATACTTCGATGTTGTTTATCACTTCATTAGCGTTGTCGGTTAGAGGTAAGCTTCCTGAGATAAGTTGGTTGGTTGGTGGTATTTTTTGATCAATTATTTCTAAGTCATACAATTCGGTCACGACTTCAAGTACTTCTTCAAGACTTTCATTCTGCATTCTTAGCTTACGTTCCTGCCAAGCGAGAAGTCTTAGTGGATTCGGTACAGTTTTGGATTCAATTTGATGGTTGTCTAGGTTTAGTTTTATGGTCTCTCCAGGCACTACCATGCGATTTTCATTTCCTCCATCTCCTTGGTATCCCAGCTTCACGCTGCCTTCCAAAAGTGTTAATTTGTGTACTGGATGCTGATTTTTGAAATTGAACTCCGTTCCAAATACTTCCACTTCCATTACTTCCCCTTCGTTGATGATAAATTTTTTGATACCATCATTTTTGGCAATATCAAAAAAGGCTTCTCCAGTCAATTCTACTTTTCTATCAAATCCACTTACCCTGTTATAGCTATAAGACAATGATGAGTTGGAATTTAGCATAGCGATGGATCCATCAGGTAAGTTTATTTTCAAAGTCTCATTTGAGCCAGTGCTATAGCGTACTTGTTCTTGTTTTACTGAATGCCATAGTCCAAAGCTCAGTGCGATTAGTAGTAAAAACGAGGCAGCAATTTTTGAGAAGTAAAGTGCTCTTTCTTTTTGCTTAGCTTTTTCCTCTCGTTCTCTGATTCCTGATTTTATTCCTACTAATATTCTCTTTCGTAAGGCTTGTTGCTCTGTCTCATCTAGTTGGTCTATATAGTTCGATTCATGAGTAGGTTCCGACTCTGAATTTTCACCTTGAAATATTTTGGAATTGTTTTCCATCATGAATTTCCTTTTATACTATATATGTCAATTCATACAGGATTATCCTCTATTCAAAACTGAAAAAAAACCAAGTTTTTTATAAAAGACATTTTTTGAGTCCAAAAATGATAAAAAAAATACCCTGTGTTTCAATTTTTATCAATTGTGGTATTTCGAAAGTCGGCTGGAAAATCTTACAATGATAAAGCCGATTCTGCTTGATACTGCAGGAGGCTAGGGGATAATTATTGGGATCGGTAATTCAAAAAATGGCGCTAAACCCTGATAGGTGAAAGCTTACAAACTGAGTTCTCGAAGGCTGATCCTGATATCTTTTAATGCACGCATGAGATGTTTCTCTACGGTGCTTACAGATATTTCCAGGTTTTGGGCGATTTCAATATAGCTTAGTCCTTTGTTGAAGCGGAGTTTATATACTTTTTGTCTTTGGGGAGGGAATCCGCCAACTACTTTTTTGATGTTTGATTTCAAATCATTGTAGAGGACTTTCTCTTCTGCGGAAGAACTGCTTCGTTCTCCTTTGGATTTTTCCATTTCGGAGAATTTATCGCGTATGCTTTGAGATTTATATTGGTTTATGATACGATAAGTGACTGCGCTGAATAAATAGGAGGAAAGTGAAGTATGGATTTCAAGTTTTTTTCTCTTTGACCAAAAATCAATAAATACCTCTTGAACGATGCCTTCAACTATCTCTTTTTTCCCTAGTTTTTTGAAACCAAAGTTGAACAGCCTTTTCCAGAAAAGATCATAAACTTCGATGAACGCTGATTCATCATCGTTTTTGATTCTTTCAACTAATTCGCGTTCGATTATTTCTTTTTCTGACATGAGTGATTTAGTAGATCTTCGGGGTGATTAAATTGATCATTTTATAAATTTAGGGTTAAAAGAATCAGTAAAATCTAGTATTTGATGTCAAATTATCAATAAGTGGGTTTATTTTAAACATTATTGATAATTTTTTTTGATATAAATCTAAAAATAGGGTATAAACTTATTCATAGTTCATAGATCTACATCTGCTATTTAGTAAGTAACTGAAAATCAGATATATGAATCGATTCCAGTTTTTTGATACGAAAAAAGCTGTGACGGAGAGCCTGCATAGCTTTTCACTATGCTAGCAAGGATAAAGGAAGCCTGAAAATTTTCTCGTTTTTTCTTTAGATTAAATCTAAATAATAGATTTCTTTTTTTATTTTTGCCCTTGAATCAAGACTTATTTCCTTAGAACGCACCATTTTATGCAGCCGAAAAAAACATCTGTCTGGAAAAGTATCCGTAATATTTTTGACCAAATACACTTGTATGCTGGTTTGATCTCTGGTTTGGTGGTGATCGCCGTTTGTCTCAGTGGGACAATATATGTGTACAATACTGAGATCCGTGAGTTTATGGATTCCGAGCTGTATTTTGTGGAAGAGGCTGGAGAAAGAATGTCCGCCGACGAATTAAAATCCGAGCTTGAGGTAGCGTCCGAATCCAATGTGGTGGGAGTGATGTGGAATGAAGAGGCCGATCGTAGCGTTCAGTTTACATTGAAAAAGGAAGGTGAAGAAGGAAGAGGGAATACTTTTTACGTGAATCCCTACACTGCAAAGATCTTGGGCAACAGTTCTGACAAAACTGCCACAGGAGAATTTATGGGCTATATGTTCAGCCTGCACAGATGGCTATTGCTGGATAGAATTGAAACGCCTATACTGGAAAGTATGGGTAACCGTGATCTGGGTAGGTTTATAAATGGTGTCGCTACACTACTATTCCTTTTAGGAGTGATTACAGGAATTGTGATCTGGGTGCCAAATAAAGTAAAAAGTTGGAAGCAAGGTTTGAAAATCAAATGGGATGCTAATTGGAAGCGTGTCAACCATGATATACATAATACTTTGGCGTTTTACTCGCTGATCTTTCTGTTTATCATGGGAGCGACTGGACCTTTTTGGTCATATTCATGGTATAGAGAAGGATGGCAAAAAACTTGGGATACCTATCAGGAGCCAGCTCCCAGAGGAGAGAATGCAGGTAAGCCAAAGGCTGAGCCTAAGCCTGAGCTTTCGACTCCAGCAGTAGAAGGTAGCCTTGCTGTCCTTTCCTTGGAAGATATTTTCGCAAAGACTAATGAAGAGCTTTCTTACCAAGGAAATATCCGTGTGTCGCTACCATCAAAAGCTTCAGATCCAATCAGCGTGAGTAAATACAGAACAGGTTTTTTCGCCAGAGCAGGAGCAGATCAATTGACTTTGTCTTCAGCCGACTTGTCAGTGACTGAGGCTAATTTGTTTTCAGATTTGCCTTGGCGTCAGCAGGTGGGCAGATCGGTCAAATCACTTCACGTTGGAGATATCTTTGGTCAGTTTTCAAAGTTCCTCTGGTTTGTAGCCTGTTTGATCGCTACTTCCTTGCCAATTACAGGAACCTTGATCTGGTGGAATAAGAGAAAGAAAAAACCATCCAAGAAAAAGCCAACTCAGACAAGAGTCGCTGAAATGGCTTAACCTTTTGAAGACCTTCTGAAAGTGGAAGGTCTTTTTTTGATTTCTACTTTAACCGCAGAGGGCACGGAGGATGACGCGGAGAGCACAGCTTAGAATTTGGTGTCCTGCTTCTCCAGAAGCTGGACTTATGGGTTTTAGGACACAATCCAAGGTGACAAATTTGTCCCTTTATGGACAGACTATAGGTAGCGTTAATTTATTACGTTTTTTTCTGTGCCTTTTGGTACAGATCTATTTGTAAATATTTTAAAGGGCCGTACCTAGTGGCACAGCAAGCTTTAAATACGTTTTCCTTTCTACCCAGATTTAGTCCCTAGCGGGACATTTGCTTTTTTCTACAAACTTTAAGAGAATCTTAAGCCGCAGAATTACCGACCTTGATTTGATTTGCTAACTTTTGCGAAGCAAAAACAATAACAAGAGATTTGAAGAGAAATCAGCCATATCACATCATTTCCCTTAATGTGATTTTAGCTGCGACCTTTGCGTGACCTTCGCGCTCTCTGTGGTAAATAAATAATCATGCGAATTTTAGTCGTAGAAGATGAACCGGGAATTTCCAGCTTTTTGAAACAAGGGCTGGAGGAGGAATCCTATTCCGTGGACGTAGCTGAAAACGGTGTGAAGGGCCTTGAACTTTCGCTTACGGGAAACTATGATCTTTTGCTGCTGGATTGGATGCTTCCTTTGAAAAGTGGAGTTGAAGTCTGTAAGGTGTTTAGAAAGCAATTTTCGGATACTCCGGTTATTTTTCTTACAGCAAAAGATACAGTAGAGGAAACTATCTCTGGACTGCAATCAGGGGCTAATGACTACATCAAAAAGCCATTTCATTTCGAAGAATTGCTAGAACGAATTCGAGTGCAATTGAGAACAAAGGCTGTCTCTGAAGAAAAATATACGCTTGGGCCTATTACGCTTTTCACTGACAGGCATCAAGTTATTAAAGACGAGGAAGAGATTCAGCTGACTCAAAAAGAGTTTGCTTTGCTGGAATACCTCATGAAAAACAAGAATCAGGTTTGCCGACGTACACAGATTATAGAGAATGTTTGGGATATTCATTTCGACTATAATACCGGAGTAATTGACGTTTTCATGAATTCACTAAGGAAAAAGTTGAGTTTCAACACCAACGAAGATTACATTCAGACCATCCGTGGAGTTGGCTACATTGCTAAAGATCTATGAATGTTTCTTATAAAGAACGTATAGCTAGAAGATTGACCTTGGTCACAGCATTGATTGTGCTGGTGGTATTTGCGATTATCTATCTCGTCGTAGATTTCACTGTTATCCAAAGCATAGACCGGGAGTTGAAGTTGGAAACGGATAAGCATGTAGGCCAGATTTTTTTGGTGAATGGAGAGATTCGTTTTGTGCACAAAGATGAATGGCTGGAGCAGGAACATAGTCAGATTCAGCTTAATCCCATCTTTATTGAGATTGTAGATATGCAGGGCATTTCCATGGATAGATCTCCCAATCTGGGAGAGAATCATCTTAGCTTTTATCCTGACCGCGCAAAAAACCATGAGGCTTGGACGCTAAAGACGGGAAGCAGGGAAGTGCGACAAATGCAGATTCCACTTAATCATGCCGGCAAACAGGAGGGCTATATGCTGGTAGCGAAGTCATTCGAAGATGCCCGACAATTGCTCAATAACCTCCGGAATATACTTCTGATTTTATACCCTGGGATTCTAATTTCCTTGTTCTTGGCCATGCGCTTTTTAGCAGGAAAAAGTATTCAGCCTATCAAGAAGATCATTCAGAAGACTAATCTCATTTCACAAAGTAACCTGAATGAACGAATTCCCGTCGCTGAGCCAAATGATGAAATTGCTCAGCTCACACGATCTATCAATGACTTGCTGGCCAGGCTGGAACAATCGCTTATTCGGGAGAAGCAGTTTACCTCGGATGCTTCGCACGAATTGAGAACGCCGCTGGCAGTGATGCGGGGAACGCTTGAAGTGTTGATTCGTAAGCCCAGGACTTCGGAGGAATATGTCGAGAAGATCAAAATGGCTTTGGTGAGCATAGATCGCATGTCTGAGATGATTGATCAGCTGCTATCGCTGGCTAGAGCAGGGAAGGGTAAAATGAGTAGGGAAGAGGTTGAGCTAGTTTCTTTTACCCAGAACTTTGTGAAGCAACTACAGAAGGATTCTGGCCGGGAAATCACATTTGAAACCAATCTTTCTACACCACTTTTTACACATGTAAATGAAAAGTCCCTGCAAATGATCCTAAATAACCTAGGTCAAAATGCAGTGAAGTACTCCGATCAATTGACGGGAATTCAGGTACAGGTTGGCAGCCACGAAGGAGCTCCTTTTATAGCAATTAAAGATGAGGGAAAAGGAATAGCGACTGAATCATTAGATAAGATTTTTGATCCATTTTATAGAGAGATTTCCGATTCCAGCAGTTCGATTCAAGGCCTTGGTTTAGGGCTGGCAATAGTGAAAAAACTTGCGCTTGAATCGGATATTCAGCTAGAAGTGGATAGTGAAAAAGGAAAAGGCTCCGAGTTCAGGTTGATTTTTATGCAAGAGATTTAAGGTAATCTTAAGGGAGTTTTTCAGGCTTTGAGAAGCCGTTCGTCCATTTTTGTTATTCAATTTGTTTTCCACTTGAGTGCCAGTTTTAAAGATTAAAGCATCATAAGTTTAGCGAAGCCTCAGCGAAGAGGCAACTTCGGTCATCGGTCATCGGTCTTCCGTCTGCTAAAACAAAGAATGTAGATCTCTGGCATAAATGCGGATAATCATTTTCAATTACAACCCCTCGCATGTTAGATCGAATTATACAATGGAGTATAGGGAATAAGCTTATCATTTCCATTTTTATAGCCACTTGGATAGGTTTTGGACTCTTTGCTCTGAGCAATCTTCCTATTGGCGCGGTGCCTGATATCACTTCCAATCAGATTCAGGTGATCACTACCTCCAGAAATCTTGCAACGGAGGATGTGGAGAAATACCTGACCTATCCGGTGGAACTGGAGATGGCCAACCTTCCTGGAGTCGTCGAGATTCGCTCTATTTCCAAATTTGGACTTTCGGTAGTTACGATCGTTTTCGAAGATGAAATGGGGACTTACCTTCCCCGACAACTGGTTGCTGAGCGGATCAAAATAGCTGAAGAAAGTATTCCGGAAGGTTTTGGTACTCCTGTCATGGGACCTATTTCTACTGGTCTTGGGGAGATTTTTCAGTACGTAATTGACGTAGAGCCAGGCTTTGAAACTGAGTATGACATCACTGATTTGCGGACTATACAGGATTGGGTGGTGCGCCGTCAGCTTTCTGGGATAGAAGGTGTGGTGGAAGTGAATACCTGGGGCGGTTTCCTAAAGCAATACGAGGTGGCAATCAATCCTGAGCGATTGAAAGGGATGCAGATTGACATCGCCGAGGTTTATCATGCGATGGAAATGAATAATTCAATCGCTGGCGGAGGCTATATAGAAAAGACTAACGAGAGCTTTTTTATCAGAGGAGAGGGCTTGGTATCTACCTTGGAGGACATAGGGAATATTGTTGTGGAGGTGAGAAACGGCTCCCCAATTTACATCCGGGATATAGCTGAAGTTGGCTTTGGTCATGCAAATAGATTTGGCGCAATCACAGCCAATGGTGAGGGGGAAAAAGTCCTAGGTCAGGTGATGATGCTGAAAGGAGCTGATTCCAAAGGAACGATAGATCGGGTGAAAGAACGACTGGAAGAAATGAAATCCTCCCTTCCAGATGGAATTGTTATCAATGGTTTCTTAGATAGGTCTGAACTGATCGGTAAAACTACATTCACCATTGCTGAAAACCTGATTTTAGGTTGTCTGATTGTGGTCTTTGTAGTAGTGCTTTTGCTGGGCAATTTCCGGTCTGGTCTGGTAGTCGCCTCTGTGATACCTTTAAGTTTGCTCTTCGCACTTTCGATGATGTACATTTTCGGTGTTGATGCCAATCTGATGAGTTTGGGGGCAATTGACTTTGGGATTATTATTGATGGAGCTGTGATTATTGTGGAGTTTATCGCATTCCAATTTACCCGAGCTGACCATCAGTTGGCAGGACTTTCCAAGGCTCAAAAGCAGGAGAAGAAGGATGAGATTTCCTTTACTGGAGCTTCCAAAATGATGCATTCGGCGATTTTTGGGCAGATCATCATCATTATCGTATTTATCCCGATTCTATCGCTGACCGGTGTAGAAGGCAAGATGTTCAGACCAATGGCGGAGGTGTTTTCCTTTGCTTTGATTGGTGCCATGATTCTGGGATTGACCTACGTTCCAGTAGTTTCCTCACTTTTTCTCAAAACAACTCCTCCTGGTCCGAAAAATATTTCTACCAGAATTATCAATGGACTAAACAAAATTTACGAGCCTGCAATTACCTGGGCACTGGATCATACTAAAGCAGTGCTGATCACGGCTTCGGGATTGCTGGTGGGCACGATATTGATTTTCTCTACCATGGGCTCCGAGTTTGTGCCAACTTTGGATGAAGGGGATTTTGTGATTCAACCTTTTTTGAAAACAGGAACTACGCTGACCAATACCGTGGAGACTATCACGGAGATTGAGAAAATCCTGAAACAATTTCCTGAGGTAAATCAGGTAGTGACTCGCATTGGTGCGGCTGAAATTCCCACTGACCCCATGTCTATGGAAGAAAGTGATGTGATTGTGACCTTGAAACCGCACTCAGAATGGACGACGGTGGAGACTAAAGATGAGCTTGCAGAGAAATTCAAGGAGGCGTTGGAAGTCATTCCTGGAATGGAATATGAGTTCACACAGCCAATAGAAATGCGCTTCAATGAGCTGATCACCGGTGTTCGGGCAGATTTGGCGATCAAAGTTTTCGGAGAGGATTTGGATGTTTTGCTTAGCACGGCTGAGCAAATCGAAGCTGCGATCCAGGGAGTAGAAGGAGCTGCAGATATTGTTTTGGAAAAAGTGGATGGTCTTCCTCAGATGAAAATCGAGTACAACCGAGGCAAAATAGCCAAGTTCGGATTGAATATTTCGGACCTGAATGAGGTGGTGACTATGGGATTTGCCGGCATGAGTGCGGGGAAAGTTTTTGAAGGGGAAAAGCAATTTGATCTTGTGGTGAGGTTTGCGGAGCCATTTCGAAAGGATATCCGACACCTGGAGCAGGCCTCTATCCAATTGCCAAATGGTGGTTCGGTGCCGCTTTCAGAGCTGGCTACCATCAGCTACACAAAAGGCCCTGCAAAAATCTCACGTGACAATACGCAGAGAAGAGTAGTAATCGGAGTGAATGTGAGAAATCGTGATTTGCAGTCGGTGGTGGATGATGTGCAAGCCATTGTAGCCAATCAGATAGATATTCCTGAGGGGTACCGAGTGGATTATGGAGGCCAGTTTGAAAACTTACAACAAGCTAGAAACAGACTGATGATCGCAGTTCCAATTGCACTCTTTCTGATTTTCGTACTGCTTTATTTCGCGTTCTCTTCTTCTCGGGATGCATTGATGATTTATTCCGCTATTCCGCTTTCGGCGATTGGTGGAGTACTGCTGCTTTGGGCGAGAGATATGCCTTTCAGTATTTCTGCCGGTGTGGGATTTATCGCTCTTTTCGGAATAGCCGTTCTCAATGGAATCGTACTAATTGAACATTTCAAATCCATGGAATCACACTATATAGATATCAAAGATCTGGTGATCAAAGGAGCTAAAGAACGTTTGAGGCCAGTATTACTTACAGCTTCAGCAGCCGCATTGGGCTTTTTGCCTATGGCTATTTCCAATTCAGCAGGAGCAGAAGTTCAACGGCCACTTGCCACGGTAGTGGTAGGAGGGTTGATTTCTGCGACTTTTCTGACACTGATAGTTCTCCCTGTTTTATATGTTTTGTTTAAAAGCAAATCAGGTTCTTCTTTAGGCTCCTCCAAAAAAGTACTGAGTTCCTTAGTATTGATTATTTTGGTTTCTTTCGCAGGAAAAGCACAAGAAGGCCCACTCACCTTGGAACAGGCTGTGGATATAGGAATAGAGAGAAACCTAAATCTTCAGGCGGCAGACAAGTCACTGGAAATGGCAAATGCCAAAATCGGGCAAGGCTGGAATCTCGATAAAACCAATGTTTACTACGCGGTTGATAAAAATGATATAGCCGAAAACGGAATTTATAACCGGAGGTGGGGCATAAGTCAAAGTATAGCTTTTCCCACACTTTATGGGGCTCAGAAAAAAGCGCTCGAAGCAGGAGCAGAGATGCAGCTTAATCAGTTTGAATTGCAAAAGCGAAAACTGCAGGGGGAGATCAGTAAAGCTTTTATTGAAGTGAGGTATTGGCAGGAGTTGATTGGAAACTATGAGTATCTCGATTCACTCTATGCGGAGTTTTCCCGTGCCGCTTCGCGAAAATTTGAAACTGGTGAAAGCAATTATCTTGAAAAATTGACCGCTGAAGGGAAGCGTCAGGAAATCAAACTGAAAAAGTCTGAGGCTAATGAAAATTACCTGATGGCGATGGATCAGTTGAAGCTTGTACTGAACTGGGAAGGCGACCTGATACTTGCAACCGATGAGATTGACTTAGATGTTTCTATGATGGAAGATTGGTCATTGCATCCGGGTGTGGAGTATTATGAAAGTGCTGTGAATCAGTCTCAATTCCAGATCCAGAGCGAAAAGCGAAAACTTCTCCCGGATATTAATTTAGATGTTTTTCGAGGAACAAACCCTGGTGAAAACGCTAAAGTTTATCCTGGATTTCAGGCAGGAATTTCACTTCCGCTTTTCTTCGGAGCACAGAAATCCCATGTGAAAAGCAGCGAATTTCAACAGCAAAAAATACAACTGGAAGCTGAGCAGTACAGAAATCAATTGGAAAACCGGGCTCAGCAGCTACATCGTCAACTGGATCAGAATATCCGAGTCATAAACTATTATGAAGCAGAAGGCAAAACACTTTCACTTCAAATCCTCCAGCAGGCTCAGCGATCCTATCAGGAAGGGGAAATTGACTTCCTTCAATACGTGCAGCTGATGGAGAATTCCAGGACGATCACCCTTCAATACCTACAAAGCAAATTTGCTTATCAACAAACTATTTTGGACATCAACTACCTTCTGAACTGATGAAGAATATCTATATCAAAACATTCCTTAACGCTACAGTTTTAGCCAGCAGTCTTTTATTTGTTCAGTGTACAAGCTCAGGAGAATCCGATTCTGATGGCGTAGAAGTGGAAGCCGGTACTTCATCTGGACCTTTTATCACGGTTTCTCAGAAGCAATTTGAGACGATGAAAATGAAATGGGGCAGCCCCAAAATGGAGGAGTTCTCGGAAGGACTTTCTGTTCAGGGAATGGTGAAAGTTCCGGTTGAGGGAATTCAGGAAATATCGGCTTTTTTCGGTGGCTATGTAAGTGGTCTGAATAAACTGGAAGGTGAACCAGTGCGAAAAGGAGAAGTGCTTTTCTACCTGGAAAATACAGATTTCATCCGCTTGCAGCAGGATTATTTGGAGGCAAGCAGTCAATTGAATTACCTAAAAGCAGAATTCGAACGACAAGAGACCTTGTTTGGGGAGAAGATCGCTTCTCAGAAAAACTACCTAAAAGCTGAAGCAGACTATCAGGCGACCAAAGCTAAAGCCGAAAGCTTGAAGCGTCAATTGGCACTGATCAATATCAATGCTGATCAATTGAAGCCAGAGAATATCCGTTCCAAAGTTCCTGTTCTATCGCCAATTGCAGGTTTTGTGGATGGGATACATTTAGTGCAGGGCTCGTTTTTGTCTGTAGGTGGAAAAGCCATGACGGTTATCAGCAAAGAGCATTTGCATATAGAATTGGTGGTGTTTGAGAAGGATGCGGGCAATATTCATAAGGGTCAAAAAGTACTGGTGACCATACCTGACATCCCTGGTAAGACCTTGGAAGCAGAAGTGTTTGTCGTAGGTCAGTCAATCAATAACGAGCGTCAAATCAACGTACATGCGCATTTGCCGGATGAAAAAGAGGATGCTTTACTTTTTCCCGGAATGTTCCTAGAGGCGAAATTGATCCAGGATCCTAAGGAAGCATGGGTTGTTCCAGTGACATCCGTAGTGGTATCAGAAGGAGAAAGCTATGTACTTGTGCAGCGTGAAAAGACTGAGGTAGGCTTTAAGCTGGAAAAAATTGCTGTTAAAACCGGCTTGGAAAGTGATGGTATGATCGAGCTTTTGCCTAATGAAGCGCTTGACGAGAATACAGTGATTTTGACATATGGCGGGTTTAATTTGTTGCCTTAGTTGAAAGGAGTCGTTTGTGGCGACACAAACGAAGTAGAAAGTGTTTCATCCAAACTTCTGACCACATCTAATGATTATTATTTTTCCTTAATTTTCAAAGAAACAGACTCCAGAACCTTGAAAGTTATCTTCAGAGGATAACTACTTGTCTTCAGAAGGTAAAAAGTTATCCTCTGAGGTTAATTAATTGTCCTCTAAGGATAACTCACTGACCTTAAAGGCAGACTGGTTTTCTTCTGAGGTAGATTAATTGTCTTGTTCGCAAAACTACTTGTCTTCCGTAGTCAAAATGTTATTCTAATTACCGAACTGACTTCCCACAGAGGAGAAAAAGTTGGCTTCCGGACAGAGTTACTTGTCTAAAAATGGAGGAAAGTTAAGTTCTGAGTATAATTGACTGGGTTCAGCAGGTTCCTTAGCATCAGAAGTAATTGGTTGAGAAGTTTTGATTGAGTTTATCATGATCTGCTGCCGCTTCCATGGATTTTATTAACTAGCTAGCTTGATTTTTAAAAGTTTGTAAACAGAGCAAAACCAATCTTTCTCCACTGGCTTTTCGGGAGCCAATTAATTAGGTTTAATTTTTAATAGTTTCCATCGCTTTTATGAAGAGAAGAAAGTTTATCAGAAATACCATCATAGGTGCGGCAGGCATCGGTGTTGGAACTGCTCTATATTCTTGGCAGGTTGAGCCTTTTTGGCTTGAGCTTGTAAAGAAAAAAATGCCAATCCAGAATCTGCCCGATGAGTTAAAGGGAAAAACTTTGATGCAGATCAGCGATGTTCATATTGGAAATAGATTTGACTATCAGTATATCATAGACTCATTCAAGAAGGCACAGCAACTGGAACCGGATTTTGTGGTTTATACGGGAGATTTTGTCAGCTATGAAGATGAGCGACAATTCAGCCAATTAGCAGAAGTCTTGCCCCATGCAGTCAAAGGCAAGCTTGGAACTGTTGGGATTCTTGGGAATCATGACTATTGAAAGAACTGGTCTGAGCAGGAAGTAGCAAATCAGATCAGTTCGCAACTTGAGGAGGCTGGAATACAGGTGCTATCAAATGATAAGGTGGATATCAGTGGTTTAACTGTTATAGGTTTGGATGATTACTGGGGATTGAATTTCAACCCTAACTTAATCATGAAGCGAGCTGATTTTTCCCAACCTTCTGTGGTCTTATGCCACAACCCAGATGTCTGCGACTTGGATGTTTGGCATCAGTACCAAGGGTGGATTTTGTCCGGCCATACACATGGAGGACAAGTAAGACCACCGTTTTTAGATCCGCCTATTTTACCTGTAAAAAATCCAGCTTTTTCATCGGGAGAAATAGATCTGAAAGATGGAAGGACTCTTTACATCAACAGGGCGATTGGCCACCTCTGGCAAGTTCGTTTCAATGTCAGGCCAGAAATTACTTTGTTTGAACTTGAGAAGAAGGGTTGAGATTTACAATTGCTAGTATCTTGTTATCCTGCTAAGCTCAGGGTTTTGATGGGAAAAACATTAGTTTTAACAACTTTATTAACCTCACTCACTAACTCATGGAAAGAGCGAAAATTGTCGATTATTACCTTCAGAAGATCAATGACAAAGACTTTGATCTCTATGATGCCAGGAAGGAAATGGAAAAGAATAACATTGAGGAAGATGAGATAAAGATCATTATAAGACTACTTGATAATCAGATTCACCGCGGTCTAGCCCAGAAGTCATATCGGGATAAATCAAAGGAAATGATTGGGATCGGAGCAGTTTTGACATTCGTGGGAGCAATGATAACGATTGGCACTTACACAGGAATTCTCAATACTGGAGACTCGTTTTTAATCGTTTATGGTCCTGTAGTAGCGGGGATTTCCATTATGGTGGGAGGAGTCTCACTTCGAAAGAAGGTGTAAAGCAATCAGATCCTACGAAGGCTATTTTTATCATTTTAATTTTTGTCTTAGTCGGTAAGGATTATACTGGATCTACCTTTCCGGAAGCCTTTTAACCAGAAGGTAAAAAAATACAATAAGTGTAAAACTCTTCTTAAATTTTTTCAGCTTTGCATCCAGACAAGTGAGCTACTTCGTATGGTTTGATACCACATCGAATTTCTCATCGAAAATGAAAGCATGACCAACTCGAATAGAATTGCCCATATAGAGCAAGAAATAGCTGACCTGAGAAGCCAATTACAGCATCACCCGCTTTACAGTAATCTTCAAAATCTCAATGATATCCGCCTTTTTATGGAAAACCATGCCTTTGCAGTATGGGATTTCATGTCTTTGCTAAAGGCACTTCAGGTGAAATTGACCAATGTGCAGATCCCTTGGACACCGAACCAAAACCCTGCATTGGCGAGATTTATCAATGAGATCGTTCACGGAGAGGAAAGTGACATCAATGAATTGGGCGAGCCCAAAAGCCATTATGAAATGTACTTGGACGCGATGTTTCAGATTGGTGCGGGTACACATCAGATTCAAAGATTTGTTCAATATATACAGGAGGGGAAGTCAGTAGCTGAGTCCTTTGAGGAAGTTCAGGTTGATGAGAGCGTGGAAGATTTTGTAAAATTTTCTTTCGCAGTGATAGCAACTCAAAAACCGCATCTCATAGCTTCTGCGTTTACTTTCGGAAGGGAAGATGTGATTCCGGATATGTTTATTTCTATCCTAAAGCAGGCGGATGCAGAGAATGTGCAATACAATAAACTTCGATATTATCTGGAGCGACACATAGAGCTGGATGGAGACGAGCACGGTCCTTTATCTTTAAAAATGATATCAGAGCTTTGTGGTAACGACGATCAGAAATGGGAAGAAACATTGGAAGTGGCTAAGCAGGCACTTCAGCAAAGAATTTCGCTTTGGGATGGCATCGCTAAGCAGATCGCCAAAGAAGAATTGGTATAAGGGTTTACTAAATTGCTTGCCATGGAATGGAGAAAGGATGACTATATTATCTCAACGGCTAAGGATAAATTGGATAGAAGGTTTATCCATAATTTCCTTACCACAGAATCTGGCTGGGCAAATGGGATAAGTTTTGAAACCGTGAATAAGGCGATAGATAATTGTCTGAACTTTGGTGTTTATCATCTAGAAGAGCAAATAGGGTACGCCAAAGTCATCTCTGATTTTTCTACTATCGCTTATTTAGGAGATGTGTTTATCCTGGAAAATTATCGAGGTTTAGGCCTGAGCAAATGGCTGATGGAAAGTATTATTTCACATGAGGAATTGCAAAACCTGAGACGCTGGATTCTGCTGACGAATACAGCCCCTTGGCTCTATGAGAAATATGGTTTCACTCCTCTTGCTAACCCTGATTTCTACATGGAGCGGCACAATCCCAAAGTATATGATCTACCTGATCAGTAAAATTCATCCAGAGGAATATTCCGAAGTAGTAGAGCTTTGGGAGGCTTCCGTCCGTGCAACGCATGAATTTTTATCGGAAGAAAATATTCTGTTCTTCAAACCACTAATCTTGAAAGAGTATTTGAAAGCAGTGGATTTGAACTGCGTAAGGGATGATGCGGGAGTGATTCTGGGTTTTTCTGGAGTAGCTGAAGGTAATTTGGAAATGCTTTTTGTGCATCCTGATCATGCAGGTAAAGGAATTGGGAAGAGGCTATTGAATCATGTAATTATGAGTCAACACGTCACCAAAGTGGATGTGAATGAACAAAATCCGAAAGCAACTCAATTCTATCTGAAAAATGGTTTTGAAATCATCGGTCGCTCAGAACTGGATGGGACGGGCAAGCCTTACCCAATTTTGCATCTGGAGCTGCTCAGCCAAGCTTAAATTGGCTAGGCAATTCCCTTTCACTTGATATCGGATTTGATGCTTATCTTGAGGGTCAGTTATCGAATTATAGCTAATAGGTCATGAAAAGCAAACTCATCAAAATCTTTTTAAGATTGGCAATCTCGCTCTCATTTTTGTCAGCAGTGGCGGATCGTTTTGGAATGTGGCCGGCGGAGGTATCTGTCTGGGGGAATTGGAAAAGTTTCGTGGATTATACCGCAATTATAAATCCTTGGGTGCCGGATACAATTATTCCAGCATTAGCCACTATTGCCACAGCCATAGAAATAGTATTAGGAATATTCTTGTTGATTGGCTTTAAAACCGAGTTGACTGCAAAGCTGAGCGGATTTCTGATGCTGATATTTGCACTATCTATGACTTTCTCTATTGGCATCAAAAGTGGTTTTGACTATTCTGTATTTACAGCTTCGGCAGCGGCTTTTGGTTTGAGCTTGCTCAAAGAGAAATACCTGGAAGTGGATAGTTTGATAATTAAGAAATAAGGTTTTGGCAATATGTATATCCGCTTTTCTGCCAGTAAGGAGGCTAAAGCAATATAGGATATGTTAAAAATAATAATTGAGGCCGCTTCGGCCTGTCCCGCTACTGCGGGAGTCTTCGGTCATCGGTCTTCCGACCTGATTATCGAAGGATCTAAGGTAACTTGCATCATTGAGGGTAATCATATTTGGCAATAGTTTCTCACTTTATTTTTTATACCTTAATGGAATTACAATAAACTTTAACCGACTAACAAAATGAACATTACACTTGATCAAGCTGATTTAGCCATTTCAGCAGCAAAAGACAAAGCTTTAGATTTGGACACTAAAATGAATATTGCGGTTGTTGACGCAGGTGCAAACCTAGTTGCTTTTGCCCGAATGGATGGGGCCTGGTTAGGTTCGCTGGATATCGCTATTAAAAAGGCCAAAACGGCACGTTATTTTGATATGAATACCGGAATGATAGGGGACTTATCCCAACCAGGTGGACCACTTTATAATATTGAGCATTCCAATGGTGGGTTGATCACTTTCCCGGGAGGAATTCCGATTAAAGATGAATCGGGAACAATCATAGGAGCTATAGGCGTGAGTGGGAGTTCGGTGGATAATGATCATTCTGTTGCTAGTGCCGGAGCAAAATCAGTTTAATCTTTGACTTAATACTCTTTTAGTAAATTGAAAAGCCAAGATGGGAGCTCCTATCTTGGCTTTTTTAATTTAGAGGGAATACGAGTTTTTACTATTTTTATAAATGGAATTAAAGTCAAACCCAGAAGTTGAACTAGTTTTTTCAAACTATCCAGATTCAGTTCGTGATAAAATGTTAAACCTTCGAAAGTTGGTTTTGGAGGTGGCTGAAGAAATTGAGCTGAACAGCTTAGAGGAAACACTCAAGTGGGGTGAACCTAGTTTTCTTGCAAAGAAGGGAAGTACAATTCGGATGGACTGGAAAGCAAAAAGCCCTGAGCAATATGCGATGTATTTCAAGTGTACCAGTAAATTAGTGCCTAGTTTTCGCTTGGCTTACGATGAAATATTTGAATATGAGGGCAACCGTGCGGTTGTTTTTAAGTTGGATGAAGAAATCCCTGAAGCTGAGTTGAAGAACTGCATTAAAGCTGCGCTGACTTATCATCAGGTGAAGAATTTGCCGATGCTGGGATTATAGGTTTTTTACTAGGGTTGGTTTATTTTTTATCTATGTATCGTGCCTACGGCACTCTACTTTCATACTTATGTACTTTGCAAGGGGTTGATCCCGATAGCTATCCTTGCTACAAGATGAGCCAAGCCTACGGCTTTGTTCTGCTGTAAGGTCTGCGGCTTTTGTCATCGACTATTGGATTAGAGCCATAGGCTCGACCTATTTTGTAACCATGGACTTCAGTCCATGAACCTGAAGTTGGGAGTGCAGCCATGAGAACCGTAGGTTCGGTGCATGTTTTTCCTGAAGAAATATTAAATTGATAGGAGGTTTTAAAAAGTCAAAATCATAATCAAGGCTTCTATAAACTTCTTAAACATGGCTAATACTTATCATCAAATCTATCTGCAAGCAATTTTCGCTGTGAAATTTAGAAATGCAGTATTGCATAAATCGTGGCGTCCAAAACTCCAAGGAGTTTTAGGTAATTTAATAAATGAGACGGGCTGCAAAACCATTATTGTGAATGGTGTTGAGGATCATGTTCACTGTTTTTTAGGTTTGAAACCAGTGGTTTCGGTTTCTGAATTAATGAAAACCGTAAAAGCAAAATCCTCAAAATATATCAACGATCACCATTTAACACGAGATCACTTTGAGTGGCAAGATGGATATGGTGTCTTTTCTTACAGTCACTCTCAGATTGACCGAGTATTCAAATACATAGAAAATCAGGAGGAGCATCACAAAAAGCAAACGTTCAAGGAGGAGTATTTAGAATTGCTTAAAAAGTTTAAAATTGATTACGATGAAAAGTATGTTTTTCAGGATTTGATATAAGGTGAAATTGTGCTTTGTATCTAGAATAAATGTCCCGTGCCCACGGCACTCGGGTCCCCTAGTTAGCCTCAGTGGATGGGGCTGAAGCCCCGTCCTACAAGATGAGCCGTACCTACGGTACTCAGTTTTTTAAAGATGATACAAGATGTGCTGTGCCTAGCCGGTAGGCAAGGACTACGGCATTTGTGCAAAGGGAGGCCGAGTCGTTTTCATAGGGATTTTAGAGTAGAATTAGGATGCTACAGGATACTAAGTAAGATTGAGCTTTTCTTCCTATTTTAGAAACTATGGAAAATAATCTGTCGCTTCAAAAACTACTATTTTGCCTTTTCATTTTAATGGGTTCTTCTGCATTTGCGCAGCAGGACAGGCCTAATATCATTTTTATCCTTACCGATGACCAGCGTTGGGATGCGCTGGGGTTTTCAGGGAATACTATCATCCAAACACCGGAAATGGACAAGTTGGCATCGCAGGGTGTTTACTTCAAAAATGCCTTTGTCACCACGCCGATTTGCGCAGCCAGTAGAGCAAGCGTATTGACAGGACTTTATGAAAGGACCCATGGCTATACTTTTGGCCAGGTGCTGAATGAAGGATACGCTCAGAATTCCTATCCGGCTCAATTGAAAAAGTTAGGCTATGAAACAGGGTTTTTCGGAAAGTTTGGAGTGAATTATCCTGGGTTTGAAGCCCTTTTTGATCAAGGAGATTCCTACGACAGAGATGTGAAATATCCTGATCGCAGGGGCTATTTCTATAAGACGATAAATGGCGATTCAGTCCATCTTACTAAATATACTTCCTACCAAGCGCAGGAATTTATCAAGAATCAAACCACTGATAAGCCTTTTATGCTTTCACTGAGTTTCTCAGCTCCACATGCACACGACCCTGCAGCCGATCAATACTTCTGGTCTGAAGATGTGGATCATTTATACTCTGATATTAAGTTCCCAAAGCCTCTTTTAGGCAAGGAGAAACACTTTGAGCAGCAGCCAGAATACGTGAAAACCGGAGAGAATCGTACCCGCTGGTACTGGCGATATGATACTTCAGAGAAATACCAACAGAGTATGAAGGGATATTATAGAATGATCTCAGAAGTGGATCTGGAGATCGGCAAAATCCGCAAGACACTCGCCGAGATAGGTATGGATAAAAATACGGTGATCATCTTCATGGGAGACAATGGCTACTTCCAAGGAGAGCGGCAGCTCGCAGGAAAATGGCTGATGTATGACAATTCACTCCGCGTGCCGATGATTATTTATGATCCGAGACATCCTGGACATCGAACGATTTCTGACTTCGCGTTGAATATCGATATAGCACCAACTATACTAGAATTTGCAAATGGACTAATTCCAGAAGAATATCAGGGGATAAGTCTGGCGGATTATGTGATTGGCCATAATCCGGCAATTGACAGGACGGATTTTGTAGCTGAGCATCTTTGGGAAGTGACTATCATACCGGCTAGTGAAGGCCTGAGAACAAAAGAATGGAAATATTTTAGGTATCAGGATGATATGGATTGGGAGGAGTTATATGACCTAAAAAATGATCCCTTGGAGATCAAAAATTTGGCAGGAACCCCCCGTTTTAGTCAGATCCTAACAGAAATGAGAGAGGTTTTTGAACGGCAAGTGCGGGAATTAGAGGCTGAGAAAATTGATTAAGGGGCATTCTTTGGGGTACTGTGATAGACTGAATACTCAATTCTTAAGTTCACTTCTCCTTTAATGCCTCACCCTCAAATTCAATCCCCTCCCATCCAGTTTCCATAAAATTTCTGATATTTTGATGGTCTGAACCTTCTGGGTTTTTCAATACATCTTTTCGATAGTAATCTCCAAATAAGCTGAGCATTTCTGAGGGAGTTAGGTTTTGAAGCTTGGCAAAGGAAAATATCTTGCAGCTGCCGTTATTTTGTCCGGCCTCGTTTACTGTATTTCCATTGGTGAAGCGGGTGGGAGTGAAGGTGAAATTTGCGTCGATATAAGCAATCACTTCAGAGAAAACAATAGTATTTGGTGCCTGTGAGATCTGTTCTAGTAAATTCATAATAGTTGATTTTGCGCAAGATGGGGAGATTTTAGAAAATATACAGTGGGTTCTGTAATATGCTCAGTCGGAGTCGCAGGTTGATGAATGCTGATTCCAGACTAATTATCATGTTCTCTGACCTTTATCTTTGTGTCGGGAACAATGATTTCTTCCTCTATTGATTCTTGATCAAAAGTTGATAAATCCGGCTGACCGGCGATAACCCAAGCGGTAAACCAGAAATCAGCGATCATTTTGATTGACTTTTTCATTTGCCGCTCGATCTGGCTGTCCAATGTAAGAGCGTAGGCTTCTGTGAACTCTCTAGAGTAAACCCTCACGGTTAAATTGTTGCGCTCTTCATAACTGAATTTTTGATCAGGAGAAAAGCTTTTCGTCAATTCTCTCTCTATTGCCAGCACACTGTCAACTTGGGTATGTGCAGCCGCCACAGCATCCCAGAGAGCCTGCTGGGGATCGTTCACGTACTCCGCCTGACCTACCCAAAGTGGATAGTCTTTGGCTTGAAGTTCGGGAACCCGACTTTCCCAGAAGCCATGGATTCCAACTTGATCAGTGAGCTGTCCATTGTAATTCACTGTGGTGTGGAGCGGGACATTCAAATCTCCTATGTAATGCCCCAAGTCAGCAGAAAGTCTCAGGATAGCTGCTGAGTTTTTGGTTTCGAAAGCTTTCGTAAGGTTTAGGAAAGTGAAATAGGCAGACCAAGGTCCGATTCCATTCATTCTTAAGCTGTCTTCTGAAAATTTTTCTACCGCTTCATTCCAGTATTTTGGAAGAATTTGCAAAGCAGAATCGCCATAAAAATCCAAATCTATGTAGTGCTTTTCAGCTTCCCCTTCCACTGCATACCTCCTTCGGTCAGGATTCACAGCATTCTCGGTAATGTATTGGATCTGAGGTTTGTAAAAGCCAATCATTTCCTCAGGTAGGGAAAAGACCGCAAGTCTATTGAT
The DNA here is from genome assembly GCF_900116615.1 of Algoriphagus locisalis. Lineage (GTDB taxonomy): Bacteria > Bacteroidota > Bacteroidia > Cytophagales > Cyclobacteriaceae > Algoriphagus > Algoriphagus locisalis. The sequence continues at coordinate 95,218 of NZ_FPBF01000008.1, read as the reverse complement.
GAGGGAATGTGCATAAAATCCCCAAGTACTAAGTGTCCCTGAAATCAAAATCAAAGAAAAAATGCTAGCTATAAAAAATCTCATGCCTAAAAATAATCAAAATCTTTGTCAGACAAATGAATGGATAATCGGTATATTTGCCACGTAATCGAGGGTTTTGCCAAATTATTGGATTTGAAAAGGACTGCTATGATAGGGAATGTTTAAAATTCCTTTGGCAGATTTAATAAATTACAATAACTTTGCACTCCGATTCGGAATAGGGACACGTAAAGAAATTCAATTATAATTAAGATATGGCAAATCACAAATCAGCTCTGAAGAGAATTCGTGCTAACGAAGCTAAGCGTTTGAGAAACAGATATCAGGCTAAAACAACTAGAACTTTCATCAAAAGATTGAAAGCAACTACTGACAAAGTAGAGGCTTCTGAACTTTATAAGAAAGTATCTTCTATGTTGGACAAGTTGGCTAAGAAGAATGTGATTCACAAGAACAACGCAAGTAACAAAAAATCAAGATTGGCCAAGTTCGTTTCCGCGCTAGGTTAATCCGAAAAGATTTTATTTCTCTAAAACCCTGCTGGTCAGGGTTTTTTTTGTGCCCTGAAGTACTTAAATTCATAGCTCACTTTTTGATTGATCGCTATGGATACTTATTCCTCTATCAAAATTTCCCAGCTCGCAGAAGAAGATCGCCCACGGGAGAAGCTTTTGCTCAAAGGCAGATCAGCCTTGACCGATGCTGAACTGATCGCTATTCTAATCGGATCCGGGACTCCTTCGGTCAGTGCGGTTGATCTTTCTAAGCATATTCTTGCAACGGTCAATTATGATTTGCGAGCTTTGGCAAAGCTGTCAATCCAGGATCTGAAGAAATTCAAAGGAATAGGTGAAGCCAAAGCCATTTCCATAATTGCAGCCATGGAGTTAGCTAGAAGGAGGAAGGATTCAGAGCCAGTAGCAAAGCCAAAGATCACCTGCTCCCAGGATATTTATGACCTGATGCGTCCGGAACTACTCGATGCGCACGTGGAGTATTTTTATCTCATCTTGCTCACCCGAAGTAATCATGTGATGAAAAAGCATCTCGTTTCCCAAGGGGGGACAGCCGGGACAGTCGTGGATCCCAAGGTTGTTTTTAAGATTGCGTTAGAGCATCTCGCACAGTCCGTTATTTTGGTTCACAACCATCCGAGTGGCAATATTTTTCCTTCCGATCAAGACAAGCGACTCACACAGCGTCTTGTTCATATCGGTCGGGAATTGGATTTGACCGTCCTTGACCATGTGATTTTTACAGATAGTGGCTACTTTAGCTTCGCCGATGACGGTACACTCTGATTTTATGAAGAACAATACAATTATACTCCTGATTATCTCCGTAGTGGTTTTGGCTGCGGTAGTTTACACCTTGACGGGAACTGAAAGTCCCGAAGATTACATAGAACGAATTGAAGCTGAGCGTGAAAGACAGTTTAAATTCATCCGATTCAATTTTGAATCCCCTCTCACAGATGAGCAGAAGGCTTCTTTTACAAAATTGAATTTTTACCCTATCGATCCCACATACAAAGTAAAGGCTCGCATGGTGCCTATAGAAGACAGAAAAGTGAGGGAAGTGCCGCTTACGGACGGGACCAAAGAAAAGTACATCGAGCATTCCTGGGCTGAATTTGAGCTGAATGGCAAATCCGAAAAGCTTTTGCTTCTACAGGCCATGAATGAGCCTGATAAACGGAATTTCTTTTTGGCTTTTGCAGATGCTACCAGCGCCGAGGAAACTTATGGAGGAGGTAGATATATCAATGCCCGCCAAGATGGGAAAAACAGTATTACGATTGATTTCAATTTAGCTTACAATCCCTATTGTGCCTATAATCCGGATTATGGCTGTCCGCTTCCTCCGAAAGAAAATCTGCTGGATATCGCAATTCCGGTTGGAGAGAAAAATTACGACAAATAGCCTTTCTGCCTAGTTCAAATCTCTTAAATTTGTACGCATTATTGAATAAAATGGGGTTTTCGAACCCCTTTTGTTTATCACGCAGATCAATTTTGATTTGCACTATTTAGTTTTACTGATGAAGATTTCTATTAATCGATTAAAAAAATATATCCCTCACACCGAATCTGCGGAGGAAATCGGGGCATTGCTGACCCAATCCGGCTTGGAAGTGGAAGGTCTTGAAGAATTCGTCTCCGTAAAAGGAGGTCTTGAAGGCATCGTGATAGGAGAGGTATTGACCTGCGAAAAGCATCCCAATGCTGATAAGCTAAGCATTACCACCGTGGATATAGGAACTGGGATCTCTCCGATTGTTTGCGGAGCGCCAAATGTTGCCAAAGGCCAAAAAGTACTGGTTGCCACTGTGGGAGCTACGCTTTATCCTTCTGAAGGAGATTCCTTTCAGATCAAAAAAGCAAAGATCAGAGGCGAGGTTTCCGAAGGAATGATCTGTGCTGAGGACGAACTTGGACTTGGTTCCAGCCACGCAGGAATTATGGTCCTAGACACGGACTTGCCGAATGGTACTCCTGCTTCTGAATACATTGAGATAGGTCAGGATCAGGTTTTGGAAATCGGTTTGACACCAAATCGTGCAGATGCGGCTTCACACTTGGGAGTTGCGCGTGATTTGAAGGCACTTTTGGGAAAAGATTTAGTGATCGATATGGCACCTGAATTGAACCTAGAGGCTGCTGGCCCTGCTATTCAGGTAGAAGTAGAAAACACTGCTGATTGCCCGCGCTATGCAGGTGTAGTGATCACAGATTTGAAAGTTGGGCCATCTCCCGCTTGGCTTCAGAATTTCCTGAAAGCTCTGGATTTGGAGCCTATCAATAACGTAGTGGATATTACCAATTTCATTTTACATGATTTGGGTCAGCCGCTCCACGCCTTTGACACGGCTAAAATTTCCGAAGGAAAAATCATCGTAGGCAAGCTTCCAAAGGATACAGAGTTTGTGACTTTGGACGAAAAGAAACGCATGCTTTCCGGTGAGGAACTGATGATCAAAGATCCAAAAGGCGGGCTGTGTATCGCTGGGGTTTTTGGTGGCGAGGACTCTGGTGTATCTGATAGCACTACTTCTATTTTCCTGGAGTCGGCTTATTTTTCTCCGGACATCGTCAGGAAAGGAAGTCAGTTTCATGGCTTGAAAACAGATGCTTCTTTCCGATTCGAAAGGGGGACAGATCCAAATATGCCAGTTTATGCGCTGAAAATGGCGGTGAAACTTTTGCAGGAAATCGCCGGTGGAAAGGTGAGCTCTGAGTTAATTGATATTTATCCTGAGCCAATCCAGGATTTCGTGATCGATGTTAATTACGGGCATATCAATCGCCTGATTGGAAAGAAAATCGAGCCTGCTCAGGTGAAGTCGATTTTGGAAAGTCTGGAGATCAAAGTAGAAAATGAAACCGCAGAAGGTTTCACAGCTACAGCCAAGCCTTACCGTGTTGACGTTACCCGTGAAGCGGATATTATCGAGGAGATTTTGAGAATTTACGGTTTCCACAATGTGGCCCTTTCCGAAAACCTCAGAACCGACTACCTCGCTGAGCATCCTGTGAAAGATCTGAACAAGTTACAATATCGCCTTACTGAGATATTGACAGGTCAGGGCTACTACGAGATGATCACCAATAGCTTGACTAAGTCCACTTATGCCGAGAAGTCTGGCTTCTTGGATCCAAAAGACAGCGTAGTTATTTACAACAAGCTAAGCGAAGACTTGGACGTGATGCGTCAGAGTTTGCTGTACTCAGGCTTGGAAGTGTTGGCTAGAAATATAAACCGTCGTCAGACTGATTTGAAATACTTCGAGTTTGGTACCGTTTATCATAAGACTGAAGAAGGATATGCAGAGAGCAGAAGGTTGTCACTTTTCCTTACCGGGAAAAAGACTGCTGAAAGCTGGTTGGAGCCGAGCAAGAGTTTTGCATTTCCAGACATTTACTCCACCGTGGAAAGCATTCTGGAGAAGCTAAATGTGCAGGCTGGAGACCTTACTATGGTTGAGACTGCTCCTTTCGCTTATGGCCTGAAAATCATGCTTGGTCAGAAGGAATTGGCTACAATTGGCTTGCTTGATGATAAGATTTTGAAACAGGCTGAAGTGAGACAGGAAGTTTGGTACGCTGATTTGAACTGGGATTTGCTTTGCAAAAAAGCTGCTGGTTTGAAGAAGTTTGAGGAGATCTCTAAATTCCCTGAGGTTCGTAGGGATTTGTCTTTGGTGATTGACAAAACGGTCAGTTATGATCAGGTGAAATCAGTGGCTACGAAGTTTGGTGGAAAATTATTGAAAAGAATTGGTGTCTTTGATGTGTATCAGGGAGACAAGATTGATGCAAGTAAAAAGGCCTATGCATTAAGTTTTCACTTACAAGATCAGGAAAATACGTTGACCGATAAGGTAATTGACAAAACTATGAGTAAATTGATTCAAGCCTTTGAGAAAGAGGTAGGTGCTTTGATAAGAACATAGAAATGATTCAAGAGGAACTGCAAAAATTAGAGAAACTAGCGCTACAGGCGAGTAGCAAATTGCTGGAGATAAGTGAGGAGAACCAGCAATTGAAGCAAAAATTATCCGAAGTAAGTAGTGCTTTGGATAAAAAAGAGCAGGAAATCGAACATTTTAAAAATAAAATTAAAATTAGTAACATTGTGGACAACCAACCGGTGAATCCGGAACAGTCAACTGAAATGAGTGACCTAATCAATAATTATATACAAGAAATCGATCATTTAATCACCTACTTATCTGAGTGATATGGAGACACTTGCCATCAGATTAAAAATAGGGGATAGAGAATATCCCATGCGCGTAAAGATCGAGGACGAGTCCAAAATCCGTCATGCTGGCAAGCTGATTAATGAAAAATTAAAAAAGTATAAAGAGGAGTACGGACTGGACGACAACCAGGATTTGCTGGCTATGGTAGCCTTTGATTGCATGGTGGAATCATTAGAAACCAGTCAGGTTAATTCGGAGGATTCCGAGCATATTAAATCCAGTATTTCTCATATCAACGCTTTGTTAGCTAAGGCGTTATAATTATTTATAACACAAATATCAGGAGATTTTTCAGATTCCCCCGGGTTTAATTTATATCCAAAATACCTATGGGAGACATATTATATATCATCCTCGCAGCCCTTGTTGGGACTGGTGCAGGAGCCGCTATTGCTGGCGCATTGATAAAAAACAAAAACGCAAAACTGGAGGAAGAAACTCGCGAGAAAGTAAAATCCATGCTTCGTGAAGCAGAAATCAACGCAGAGTCTATCAAGAAAGACAGGATTCTGGAAGCAAAGGAAAAGTACCTCAAGCTGAAATCTGAGTTTGATGAGGAGATGAGTAATAAGAAGAATATTATCATCACCAATGAGAATAAAGTAAAGCAAAGAGAGCAGCAGGTTTCTAAAGAACTGGAGCAGGTGAAGCGAAAAGAAGCAGAACTGGATAGCAAATCCGAGAATCTTAATGCCCAGCTTCATTCCTTAAAAGTCAAAAAAGAAGAGCTTGACCGGGTGACTAATCAGCGTATCGCTGATCTTGAAAAAGTTGCTAATCTGACTCGGGAAGAAGCACGCGATCAGTTGGTAAACATGCTTACTGAAGAAGCCAATTCCAGAGCATCTTCTCAGATCAAAGATATCCTTGACGAAGCCAAACTTACTGCCACAAAGCAGGCGAAAAAGATCGTGTTGGATACCATCCAGCGTACAGCGACTGAGCATGCAGTGGAAAACTGCGTCTCAGTATTCAACATCGAGAGTGATGATATCAAAGGTAAAATCATCGGTAGAGAAGGTAGAAACATCCGTGCGCTGGAAGCAGCTACAGGAGTGGAGATTGTCGTAGATGATACGCCAGAGGCAATCATTATTTCCGGTTTTGATCCGGTAAGAAGAGAAGTGGCGAGACTTTCGCTTCACCGATTGGTGCAGGATGGACGTATTCACCCAGCTAGAATCGAAGAAGTAGTAGCTAAGACGGAAAAGAATATAGAAGAAGAAATCGTCGAAATCGGCGAGAGAACTTGTATAGATCTAGGGATTCACGGTCTTCATCCTGAATTGATCAGAATGGTAGGACGTATGAGATACAGATCTTCTTATGGTCAAAACCTCCTTCAGCACTCCAGAGAAGTGGCCAAGCTTTGTGCTACCATGGCAGCAGAAATGGGTCTAAATGCCAAGATGGCCAAGCGTGCAGGTTTGCTTCACGATATAGGGAAAGTGTGGCATGAAGAGCAGGAGCTACCACACGCAGTATTGGGAATGGAGCTTGCGAAGCGATACAAAGAACATCCAGAAATCTGCAATGCAATCGGAGCTCACCACGATGAAATTGAGATGACTTCGATGATCTCTCCAATTGTTCAGGCTTCTGATGCGATTTCAGGCGCTAGACCAGGCGCAAGACGCGAAGTGATGGATAGTTACATCAAACGTCTGAAAGACCTTGAGGAGCTCGCTTTGAGCTTTGACGGGGTTAACAAATGCTTTGCCATGCAGGCAGGTCGTGAACTTCGGGTTTTGGTAGATGCTGACAATGTAGATGATTCTACTGCAGGTAAGCTTTCTTTTGATATTTCTCAGAAAATAGAAAAAGAAATGCAATATCCTGGACAGATCAAAATCACAGTAATCAGAGAAATGAGATCTGTAAATTACGCGAGATAAATAGAGGCTATAAGACAGCAGAAGGAAGACCGAGGTGGCCTTGAAGCTACTCTTTCCGAACACTATGTTGCTTTTGTTTTGCTGGCAGAAAAGCGGATCTCCATAAAATATTAACTTGATTACTAGGTAAATGGCAGATATCTTCGGGTTTCTGCCATTTTTATTTTAAGCTTATGATGCCTTTATATAGGATGAACAGTCTTGCAAGTTTGATCATGGAACTTCGGATATTGTTTGGGAGGGTTCGCTTGACAAAGCTGGAGATTCAGATACTTGAGCAACAATTCCCGTACTATGCCAGACTTTCAGAAAAGCATAAAAAGGAATTCAGAGAGAAACTTGCAGTGATTCTTACCACCAAATCTTTCATTGGAAGAGGAGGTTTGAGAATTGTCAGTCCCGAAATGAAAATCCTGATTGGAGCAACTATGGTGATGGTTACCTTCGGTTGGAAAGATCTTCGTCTGCCTCATTTTAGTAAGATTCTAATCTACCCAGATACGTACTACAGTACAATTTCCAGACAGTATCATCGTGGTGAAGTGAATCCAAGGTATGGGATTATAGTGATGTCCTGGAATTGTTTTTTGAATGGAATGGAAAACCAGAAGGATGGAGTGAATCTCGGGATCCATGAAGTAGCTCATGCCCTTAAACTAGAAAATCAGATTTACTACAACGACGAATGCGAATTCTTCAACCCCGAGGTTTATCGATCTTTTCAAGTGCTTGCCAGTGAAGAAATCCAAAAGATTAAAGCTGGAGACCAAACCGTTTTCAGGTCAAATGGTGGAATAGATCATGATGAGTTTTTTGCGGTAGGATTGGAGACTTTCTTTGAAAAACCCCACGAGTTTTTTGAGTATAATCCTGAACTGTATGGAACATTAGTGAGATTAATGCGACAGGATCCTAGGGTTTGGATTGGGACTAGGTCTTGATACTCTTTTAAACTGAATTATTTGATTTTTAGGAAGTAAGAGGAATTCTTTCCATTACCTACCGAAATCTAAGTTTCCTTTTTATTATAGAAATTCTTCAATTAAAGTTGTATTTTGTTTTATTAAACGGCAATCTCAGTCATGAAAAAAGCAATTTATTTTCTAATCTTTTCTTTAGTCGGGCTTTTAGGATGTCCAATGGAAGAAAATGAGCCACAGCCCGACCTGGAAATTCCTTTGCCAGAATATAGTTTTATGGTTGATGAAAGAGATGGGAATCAATATAAAATTATCACTATCGCTGATCAGACTTGGTTTGCTGAGAATCTCAGGTATAATCTAAACTTATTTAATGGTGAAGACCTAGATGCATGGTATCAAAGTTGGGCTCAAGAAAGAGGGACATTTAGCCAATTAAATTTGCAAAAGGATTCTGTTGCTGTATATGGCTATATATATAATTGGTTTGCAATCTCAGATCCCCAGCCGTTGTGTCCAGATGGATGGAAGATACCATCAAATGCAGATTGGGACAAACTTTTAGTTGCCCTTGGTGGAAAGGAAATAGCTGGTGGAAATATGAAAGCTACAACAAAATGGAATCTACCAAATAAAGGTGCTACTAATTCAAGTGGGTTTTCTGCATATCCAGTCGAATGGAGAGATGCTGTTGGGAATTTCTCACAATCGGTTGGAAGGTATACATATTATTGGAGTAGTTCTGAAATAAACTCCAATAGTGCATGGCTGTACATACTTTCTGCTTCGGGAGAAGGTTTTGGTGCGGTTGATAATGCGAAAAATACTGGCGTTTCTTGTAGGTGTCTGAAAAACTGATATGAAAATAATTGGGTTTTTTTTGAAATTTAGTCAAGCACCCTTTGGTAAAATAAATTCTATTTTGAGCTTTTTATCTGCTTTCTTACCTAATAACAATCCATTTTTACCAAAAGAATGTACTTTGGCAGTTTAGAAAGAGAAAAATGTATCAAGTCATGAAAATTTCACTTAATTATATTGGAGTTATATTACTTTTTTTGATTGGTTTAGTGTCCTGTGGTACCAAAGAAAATAAGCAAGAGATATCATCTGATACATCTGTTCAAGAATCGTATTCCAACCCTTTGGATGTTGCATTTGGCGATCCATTTATATTGAATGATGGTGAAGGAAAGTATTACATGTACGGAACAGGTGGTGGAGCAAAAGATGGTTTTGCTGCTTATTCTTCCAAAAATCTAACTAATTGGGAATTTGAAGGGCAAGTCTATCAGGGCAACACGGAAGAAAGCTGGGCAAGTAAATTCTTCTGGGCGCCGGAAGTCTATAAAATTGAGGGAAAATATTACATGTTTTTCAGTGCCCAGTGGAAAGTCAATCCAACAATCGAAGAGGAAAATTTCATGATTGGAGTGGCAGAATCTGATAGTCCGACTGGACCTTTTACTGAAATGTATGACAAGCCTGTTTTTGATCCTGGCTATCCAATTATTGATGCGAATGTCTATTGGGAAAATGGGAAATATTACCTCTATTATTCACGGGCATGCTACAAGCATCCTGTGGAAAGTGAAGTGGCAGATTGGGCCAAAGAAAAAGGCTGGTATGATGAAATAGAAGAAAGCTGGGTGTATGGAGTGGAGCTGAAGCCTGATTTCTCGGGAGTAATCGGCGAGCCTGTATTATGCCTGCGTCCTCCTTTGAAAATGGATGATGCACAAGCTGAGTGGGAAAGCAGATCAGTCACCAAGCAGGAAATCAATAGAAGATGGACAGAAGGATCTGTGATCTTCAAACATGAGGATATCTATTACATGATGTATTCCAGCAACTATTATGCTGGTGAAAATTATGCGGTTGGTTACGCTACTTCCAAGAGTCCACTAGGTCCATTTACCAAAGCGGCGAATAATCCTGTTTTGGAACTCAACACGCACAAAGGCGGGCAGGTGACTGGCACTGGTCACAATAACATTGTTTTCATGGATAATGGAGACATGTATTGTGTTTATCATGGTCGTACCAAAGAATCCGGACAGGAGCGCGTAGTGTTTCTGGATAAAATGGAAATCAAATCTGACGGTACTTTGGTAGTCCATGGGCCGACGACTACACCACAGGATATGCCATTATAAGAACTGCCACTAAAAAGAAAAGGAAAGCATAACTAGTGCTTTCCCTTTCCTCTTAATATAAATAGAGCCTTAAATCTGACAGCCCTAAATTTAGAGGATGCTAAGCTTGTAGAAGTTGGTCTACAGCTCCTGATACAGCTTCTACCAGTCCCTCATGGCCTCTTAAGTCCTCACCCCAGTAAGATCTCTCACTCAGTAATTTCTCTACAGTTTCCATAGTAGAATCAAGTTTCCAAGCTGACTTGAATTCAGCCATTAGCGTAGGATTGTCGTTTACCGGAGTTTCTACCCCGTTGTAATTTCCTTTGTAAAACACCAGAAGAGCAGCAAATGAAAGGGTTAATTTTTCTGGCCACACCTTTTTCAACTCATAATAAGCGAGTAAAGAAGGTAGTACCCGCACTTTGAATTTGGAAATACTGTTCAGTGCGATGGACTTTAATTCATGCACGATAAATGGATTAGCGAATCGCTCTAACACATCATTTGCAAATTGTTCCAATTCCTCTTGAGGCATATCAAGTGTAGGGATGATTTCCTCGTAAATCGCTTCTTTCAAAAAAGCTCCGATTTCCGGATTTTCAACAGATTCCCTTACAGTTCTCAATCCTTTTAGATAAGCATAAGGCACCATGGAAGTATGGCCACCATTTAGAATTCTTACCTTTTGCGTGCGAAAAGGAGCAAGATTATCCACGAATTTCACATTGAGTCCAGCTTTATCCAGCGGGAATTCTTCCTTAACAGTCGCAACTTCTTCGATAGCCCAGAAATGATAAGGCTCCACCATCACAGCCATCTCATCTTTGTAACCTAGTTTCTCCTGAATCTCATCTATGGATCCTTTAGGGAATCCAGGGACAATTCTATCTACTAAGGTGTTACAGAAAATATTTTTCCAATCAATCCATTCAGAAAACTCTGCCGGTAACTTCCAGAAGGAAATGTATTTCTGTATGCATTCTTTTAGGGCATCACCATTGCCTTCAATCAATTCGCAGGGAAGAAAAATCAGTCCTTTTGAAGCATCACCTTTGAATGTTTTAAACCTGTGATAGAGTAATGCAGTTAGCTTTCCAGGGAAAGTTTTGGATATGCTGTCTGCTGAGTGATCTGTCTGATCAAAAACAATTCCGGCTTCTGTGGTATTTGAAACGACAAATCTTAAATCCGGATTTTCTCCCAGTTTTAGGTATTCTTCATATTCTTCAAAAACATTCGTAATTCCTGCTACGCAGGTGACAAGCTTCGATTCCTGAACCAATTCTCCTTTTTTCAACCCTTGCTCTATCACATGGAAAAGACAGTCTTGGTCTTTCATAGGATTGTTGCCAGACTTGCTGTGAACTTGTACGATGTGAATATCCCCATCAAACACATTGGCTTCGTTTGATTTTTCAGTCATCCAATCAGTAAAACCTCTTAGGAAATTTCCATTTCCGAATTGAAGGATTTTAACTGGGCGTGGTGTGGTTGTTATTGCAGATCGACTAAGAGGTTTCATAGTATGGTAAAAGGTCGGAGAGCTTATATGTTTTCTTGGTTGAGTGAAGAATTGCGAATGATCAGCTCTGGTTTCAGGATAGTTTTCTTGGAGATTATATTGGTTTGATCCTTTTGATTTAGGATTTCAAAAAAGGTTTCTGCAGTGATATTCCCCATTGGAATACTTTTTTGATTCACGGTTGTAAGCGTTGGTTCGGTGAAAGAAGTAAACGGTTCGTCTCCAAATCCAACCAATTTCACATCTTGTGGAAGTTTATAGCCATTTTCCTTCAAGACCTGCATGGCACCCATGATGGAATAATCTGAAGCAGAAAATACTGCGTCAAAGGAGGTTTTCTCATCGATCACCTCCTGCATAGTGGCACGTCCATCTTCTAGCTGCAGCTTACTGAATCTGATCAATTCTGGGTCAACAGCAATTCCATGCTTCAACAAGGCATCTTCATAGCCTCTTTTACGCTCCTTATAGATATTGATATTTTGAGAACTCGTAAAATGAACGATGCGTTTACAGCCCTCTTTGATCAAGTGCTCCGTGGCTTGGAAAGCCCCAAAATAATCATCGATTACCACCTGACTTACATCAAGTTCATTTGTAACTCGATCGAATAAAACTAGAGGAATTCCTTTCTTGAGGATTTTCTTAAAGTGATCTACATTCTCGGTGGTTTTGCCGATTGAAGCAATTACTCCATCCACCTGTACATTCAGCAGCGCTTCAATCGTCTGCATTTCTTTCTCATAGTCATCATATGACTGAGAAATCACCACCTTATAGTTAAAGGAATTTGCGATTTCCTCTATCCCACGGATTACAGAAGAAAAGAAGTTTCGATTTGCAGTAGGAACCACTACTCCGATCAGTCTGCTTTTCCCACTTCTGAGTGCTGAAGCAATGTTATTAGGCTGGTAATTGAGTTCTTTGGCCGCCTTTAATACTTTTTTCTTTGTGGCGTCCGAGATCCTTGGGTTGTTATTCAATGCTCTTGAAACAGTCGAAGCTGTTACCTGTAGCTTTTCAGCGATATCATGAATGGTGGCTTTACCGTTTTTCATTGCCTCTAGGTTGGGTTTACTGGTTCAAAAGCTAAAATAACTATTCTCCGATTGGCTTTCCTATTGTGGCCAATATACCACCATCTACATAAATGATTTGTCCGTTGATGAAGTTACTAGCTGGACTGGCAAGGAAAACTACAGTTCCTCCAAGGTCGTCTGGGTCTCCCCATCTTCCCGCAGGAGTTCTGTTGACAATAAAGTCGTTAAAAGGATGTCCATCCACCCTGATCGGAGCGGTTTGTTCGGTAGCAAAATAGCCTGGACCGATACCATTCACCTGAATGTTATATTTCGCCCATTCAGTGGCCAGGTTTCTAGTCAGCATTTTCAAACCACCCTTTGCAGCTGCATAGGCACTTACCGTGTTACGGCCGAGCTCGCTCATCATGGAGCAAATGTTGATGATTTTCCCACTCCCATTTTTTACCATGGTCTTGGCTACTCGCTGCGATACAATAAAGGGAGAGACAAGGTCTATGTCTATTACTTTACGGAAGTCTTCTGGCTCCATTTCTAATGCCGGTGTCCGCTGGATCATGCCTGCGTTATTCACCAAAATGTCTATATCACCGATTTCTGCCTCTATTTTAGAGATGGCTGTATTAACAGCTTTTGAGTCACTTACATCAAATAAATACGGATGAGCTACTATATTTTCAGCGGCATATGCTTCAATGGCAGCCTCCATCTTGGAAGGTGTATGGCCGTTAATGACCAAGGTAGCGCCTTGATGAGCCAAAGCTTTCGCCATAGCCATACCAAGTCCGTGAGTTGCTCCAGTGACGAGAGCAATTTTGCCTTTTAGTTCAAAATTTGGTTTCATGATTATTGTGTTATCGTAATTCGGCTGGCTTTACCATATCCATGTCTCCATAGTCCATGTTTTCACCTGCCATTCCCCAGATAAAAGTATAATTGGAGGTGCCTGCTCCGCTGTGGATAGACCAAACTGGAGAGATCACCGCTTGATGATTTTTCATCCAAATATGTCTAGTCTCATCTGGAGCGCCAATATAATGTGAAACTACATTTTCTTCTTTTAGATCGAAATAGAAATAAGCCTCCATTCTGCGGTCGTGCACGTGCGCAGGCATAGTATTCCATACAGAGCCTGGCTTCAACTCTGTCATTCCCATTTGCAATTGGCAGGTCTTCACTACAGAATTTACCAAGAGTTTATAGATGGTCCTATGATTGGAGTTTTCCAAAGACCCTAGTGTGACCACTTCAGCATCTTCTTGTGTGATTTTTCGCGTCGGGTAGGAGCTGTGGGCAGGTGCAGAATTGAAATATAATAATGCCTTGCCTTCAGCAGCAGGGTGAAAGATGACCTTTTGAATGCCTTTGCCTATGTAAAGCGCTTCTTTACGACCAAGACTAATTGATTCTCCATCCACCTCAATGGTGCATTGATCACCTACGTTTATGATACCGATCTCACGACGTTCCAAGAAATATGGAGCTTTCAGTTGATCGATCGTTTCCAGATGGACGGGTTGATCTACAGGATGGATGCCGCCTACGATCAGCCGATCTTCCATTGTGTACACTCCTGTGATTTGGTTGGGGATGAAAATTTCTTCTAGTAAAAATTTTTCGCGAATCTCTTGGGTCGCATACATACTGAAGTCTTCCGGGTGTGATGAATACCGGGTTTGAATAGATATACTCATAAGGGTCTATGTAATCGTTTGCGCAATATAGTATTAATTTTGAAAATCAAATACCGATAGTCTCAATCGTTTATTTTGTTTTGGCGAACTAGTATTTTGTATCTAGAATGTAAATAGCCTTTTAATGTTTAAAAAGAAGAATAATACCCCTTAAAAATTTTTTTTTATTTAATTTATTTTTAATATGCAATCGATTGCTCAAACGGCAAGGATGAGTAAGCTTTTGAATTCATAATACCAAGTTGTTTAATTATGTATTTTATTGATTTTAAGACTACTAATGATAATACAGCCCAAAATATCCAGTAAGTCGAAACCACTGTTTTTGTATCTAATTCATGGTTTTGTACTAGTTGTTGCATTAAGTTGTACACAAGAGAAGAAAAATGAAAACTCGGAGGATTCACCTGAATCTTTTCGATTTTCTGTGGAGAATACCCTGTCTTTAGAGAGAAGCAGTGAGATGGTCGTTATCAGCCTTGAAGATTTAGAAGAGAAATTTGACTCGAAGCAAGATATGAGCTTTCGGGTATTTTTGGGGGAGGAAGAGATTTCTTCACAGTTAAATAAAAAAGGTACCGATAAAGGACTGGTTTTCGTCCTGCCTACCATTGGGGCAAATCAAAAGCTTGATATAGAAGTGCAGGCTTCACCTGATCTTTCCGCTCCTAATTACCCAAAACTTACTCAAGCAGAACTGTCTCATAAGTTCGGGGGAGAATTCAAAGACCGTGAATATATAGGCGGGCATTTTGAGAATGTAGATTCACTGCATGTTCCAGCTGAGCACACCGATCATTCTTGGTTTATTCGATACGAAGGGCCAGGGTGGGAGTCTGATCTGGTAGGATATCGTTTTTATCTGGATTGGAGAAATGGCATTGACGTTTTTGGGAAAAAGGTGAAAAATCCAGTCTTGCAAGATGTGGGTCAAGATGGTTTTGATTCCTATCATGAGCCTGCCGATTGGGGTATGGATGTGCTAAAGGTGGGTAAGACCTTGGGACTCGGAAGTATCGCCACTTGGGAAGATGGAAAAGCTAGAAGAGTGGATGTGACCGATAGTTTATATGCTGAGATTAGTACCAACGGTCCGGTTTACTCCTCCGTCATGACCAAGTATTATGGCTGGGATTTGCCATCTGGCAAAACGGATATTTTAGCTAATATCTCAATTCACTCAGGAACCAGCCTTTCCAGAATGGATTTGGAGTCCACGAATACAATTGAAAATTTCGCAACGGGTTTGATTAAGGACCCTAAAGGGGAATTACTAGTCAGTGATACGGACTTGGATTATGGCTACATCGCCACCTACGGTCCACAAAGTTTGGCAGGAGATAACCTGGGTATTGCGGTGATTTATCCAGTAGGTAAACTAAAAGAAATCACTGAAGATGAGCTTTCCCATGTTCTGGTTTTTGATTCAAGTGATAAGAAAATGAGCTATTATTTTCTAGCCGCTTGGGAGCAGGAGCCTGGTGGAATCACTTCTCAGGAGGATTTCAAAAAATATTTAGATGAGGAAATTGTCAAGCTTTCGAATCCGCTCAAAATATTGGTGAAGTAAAATTTACTTTATATAAGTCACAAGTAAACCCAAAATAAGCGATGCTTAAATTATTCAAATACACCTCATTAGCACTCTTTTCAGGTGCTCTTTTGCTTAGCTGCTCTGCCGAAAAATCTACTGAAAGCGCAGAAGTAGAAATCTCTCCCAAAAAAGACTATTCCATCTGGATGGCAGACTCCGAAATCGCTCGAAACCCGGAAGGCTGGACCCTAGATTTCAACAAAAAACCAAAATGGGAATATACCCATGGCCTGATCATGTCTTCCATGCAGTTGGTTTGGAAGCAAAAAGGCGAGCAAAGATTCTATGATTACACCAAGAAGTTTGCGGATTTCATGGTGGACAGTGCGGGAAATATTCTGACTTATAAAAAGTCTGATTTTAATATTGATAGAGTGAATGGAGGTAAGTTCCTGATCAATCTTTATGAGGAATCAGGGGAAGAGAAATATAAACTTGCCATTGAAGAGTTACGCGATCAGATGCGTAACCATCCAAGAAATAAAGAGGGTGGTTTTTGGCATAAAAAAGTCTATCCTCACCAGATGTGGCTGGACGGAATCTACATGGGGTCTCCTTTTTTGGCTCAATATGCGGCTACTTTCGACGAGCCGGCACTTTTTGATGATGTAGCAAATCAGATTATTGTCATGGATAAGTATGGCTATAGTGAGGAGACAGGACTTTTTCATCACGCCTGGGACGAAAGCAAGGAACAGAAATGGGCTGATCCTGAGACAGGACTTTCCACGAATTATTGGGGAAGAAGCATAGGCTGGTTTGCCATGGCGCTGGTAGATGTGCTGGATTTTCTTCCACAGGATCACCCAAAAAGAAATGATATCATTGCCATTGCCCAGAAACTTGCCAAAGGAATCCAGCGCTACCAAACCCCAGAAGGTGTTTGGTATCAAGTCGTCGATCAGGGCACACGCGAAGGCAATTACCTGGAATCGTCCGCCTCAGGAATGTTTACCTATTTCCTTTTGAAGGGGGCTGAAAAAGGCTATTTGGATCAGGAAGATCTAGCTGCTGGCAAGAAAGCTTACGAAGGAATGTTGGCTGAATTTGTCCGTGAAGATGCAGATGGTAGTGTCAGTTTGACGAATGTATGTGGAGTAGCTGGCTTAGGAGGAAACCCTTACCGTGATGGATCTTTTGAATACTATGTGGGCGAGGAAATCCGTGTAAATGACCCGAAAGGTGTTGGCCCTTTCATTTTGGCTTCTTTGCAATATGAGAAACTGGAAGACTAATGAAAAGCAAATCAATTCTTTACGTTTTAATCTTTTGCCTGAGCGGATTAGTTTCAGCGCAGGAGTTTGACTTTGTGGTAGCCAAAGACGGTTCCGGAGATTTTCAGACCATACAGGAGGCGTTTGATGCCGTTCCGGATTTTCGGAAAAATGAAACGATAATCTTCTTGAAGCCAGGTGTTTACAAAGAGAAATTGGTGCTAGCAGCTTCCAAAACCAATATTTCTCTCATAGGAGAAGATGCTGAAACTACCTTGGTGACTCACGACGATTTTGCGCAGAAGAAAAACAAATTTGGAGAAGAAATGGGAACCACTGGTTCTACCAGCTTCTTCGTTTTCGGAGATGGCTTTTATGCGAAAAACATCACATTTGAGAATTCTTCAGGACCTGTTGGGCAGGCAGTGGCTGTACGTGTCGATGGTGATAAAGTGATGTTTGAAAAGTGCAGGTTTCTGGGTTTTCAGGATACGCTTTATCCTCATGGAGATCGTAGCAGGCAGTATTATAAGGATTGCTACATAGAAGGGACAGTCGATTTTATTTTCGGTTGGTCCACTGCAGTTTTCGAGAACTGTGAGATTTTCTCCAAAAAAAGAGGAAGCTATGTAACCGCTGCATCCACAGAGGAAGCAACAGAATTCGGTTTTGTTTTCATCAATTGCAAACTGACTGGTGAAGGCGAAAATGCATCGGCTTACTTAGGAAGACCATGGCGTGATTATGCCCAGACGGTATTCATCAATACGGAAATGGGAGCACATATCAAACCGGAAGGCTGGCATAACTGGAGCAAACCAAATGCAGAAAAAACTGCTTTCTATGCCGAGTTTGGATCTAGAGGCCCTGGAGCAAACCCTTCCCAGCGAGTGTCATGGTCACATCAATTGACTGAGGAAGAAGCGGCTAAATACACTGCTGAATCAGTGCTTGCAGGTGATGATGACTGGAATCCCAAGAATAGAAGTAATCAATAACAAGAGATTTAGTGAAAAAAATAGTTTATAGCTTTTGCGTTTTGCTCGCTACTGCAAGTTCCGTTTTTGCGCAGCAAAATGAAGTATCCAACGTCTGGGTATCCGATCAAGGTGACGGTACTTACATTAACCCGATTTTGCATGCTGATTATTCAGATCCTGATGTAGTGCGCGTGGGCGAGGATTTTTACATGACAGCCTCAAGTTTCAATGCCGTGCCTGGATTGCCTATTCTTCATTCCAAAGATTTGGTGAATTGGACGTTGGTGAATTATGCTTTGGAAAGGCAAGTTCCGATTGATCACTTTGCAAGCCCCCAGCATGGAAATGGTGTCTGGGCTCCTGCCATCCGCTACCACGAAGGTGAGTTTTACATTTATTGGGGAGATCCGGATTTTGGGATTTACATGGTGAAAACCAAGGATCCGCTGGGTGATTGGGACGAGCCTGTTTTAGTAGAAGCCGGGAAAGGATTAATCGATCCTTGTCCACTGTGGGATGAAGATGGGAAAGCCTATTTATCCCATGCCTATGCGGGAAGCCGGGCGGGTATCAAAAGTGTGTTAGTGGTGAAGCCGATGAACTGGGAAGGGACCAAAACTACTGGTGCTGGCAAAATGGTATTCGATGGCCACGATGCGCATCCTACAGTGGAAGGAACGAAGTTCTATAAGCGAAATGGCTTATATTACATTTTTGCACCAGCGGGTGGAGTTTCCACAGGTTGGCAACTGATTTTGAGATCAAAAAGTCCATATGGGCCTTATGAAGAGCATATTTCTTTGGCAAAAGGTAATACTCCTATCAATGGTCCGCATCAAGGAGCTTGGATTGATACTGAGTCAGGTGAGGATTGGTTTGTACATTTTCAGGATGTGGAAGCTTATGGAAGGATTACTCATTTGCAGCCGATGAGCTGGGAAAATGACTGGCCTACTATGGGGGAAGATCCGGATGGAGATGGTACAGGTCAACCGGTTTTGAAGTATAAAAAGCCAACTATCAATGCTAAACAAGCGATCTCAACTCCTGCGGATTCAGATGAATTTGATGGGGATGATATCGGTTTGCAATGGCAATGGCAGGCAAATCCGGAGGCAACTTGGGCTTTTGCCAATCCGGCTGAGAGTAAGTTGAGACTCTTCACCGCACAACTTCCAGAAGATGCCAAAAACCTTTGGGAAGCTCCTAATTTGCTTTTGCAAAAATTTCCTGCAGAGGAATTTACAACGACCACTTCTCTGGAGTTTTACCCAAATCCCAAACTGCAAAATGAGCAAGTCGGGCTGATCGTGATGGGGATGAGTTATGCGTACCTCTCGTTAGAAAGTACCGAAGATGGCATTTTTCTAAACTATGTCATCTACATCGATGCGGAAAATGGCAAGCCAGAAGTTAAGAAGGAAATAACCACACTGGATACCAATTCGATTCAACTTCGGGTAAGCGTAAGTAAAGGAGGAGTTTGTGCTTTTTCTTACTCCGAAGACGGAGAGAAGTTTGAAGAAATAGAAGAGACCTTTACTGCAGTTCCTGGCAAATGGATAGGAGCCAAAGTTGGGCTTTTTGCAATCAGAAATACCAAAACCAATGACAGCGGATTTGCCGATGTGGATTGGTTTAGGTTTGAGAAGTAGGAAGTAAGTAAGTGGGAAGTAAGGAAGTAGGAAGTTAAAAGCACGAAAAAAGAAATACGAAGTGATTTACGATTAGCGAATTACGATTTGCGAGGTTTTCTTGGACCTCGGAGGTTGATGTCAGGTGCAGATATTTTAGAGAGAAGTAATTCCAAAAGAGAAGTAAGAATTTGAAAACAGGATAGAAAATAAAAAATAAGAATACCCAAAATATGAGACTAATTAACATGAAAACGGTTTTTGCTTTGCTTCTTGCAGTGCTTTGCCTTCCGGCTTTTGCGCAGCAAACGTTAGAAACCATATATGATGGGGTGGAATTCGACATGCCAAAAGTGAAGGAAGCGAGCTTTCCGGATTTTGAAAAAAGCATTACAGATTTTGGAGCTGTTGGAGATGGACTGACGAAAAATTCCGAGGCTTTTAAATCAGCCATCGAAGCGGTCAATCAAGCTGGTGGAGGAAAGGTGTTAGTGCCAAGAGGAGTTTGGTACACTGGCCCAATTACACTTTTAAGCAATGTGAATCTGCACCTGGAAGACGGAGCGCTTATAATTTTCAGCAGGGACAAGGATGATTATCCTTTGGTAGAGACAAGTTTCGAAGGGCTAAACACCGTTCGTTGCCTATCACCAATCAATGCCTATCAAGTAGAAAATATCGCTATTACAGGTAAAGGAACTATCAATGGAAGTGGTGAAGTTTGGAGAGCAGTGAAGAAGGGTAAAATGACCGAATCGCAGTGGAAAAACCTGATAAAAAGTGGCGGAATAGTTGAGGGAACAACTTGGTTTCCTTCCCAATCTTTTTTGGATGGTTATAAAGCAAGTTCCAGTTTCAATGTGCCGGATGTTACGGACCGCAATGAATTGCAAAAAATGAAGGATTTCCTTCGCCCTGTGATGGTAAGCATCAGGGAAAGTAAGGTGGTTTTATTGGATGGGCCGACTTTCCAAAACTCCCCAGCCTGGAACATCCATCCGCTGATGAGTGAAGATGTGATCATACGAAATCTGAATGTGAGAAACCCATGGTTTTCACAGAATGGAGATGGTTTGGATTTGGAGTCTTGCAAAAATGCATTGATCTATAACAATACTTTCGATGTGGGAGATGATGCGATCTGCATCAAATCCGGAAAGGATAAAGACGGTAGAGATAGAGCCATTCCTACGGAAAATGTGATCATCAAGAATAACGTTGTCTATCATGGTCACGGTGGAGTAACTGTGGGAAGTGAAATGTCCAGCGGGGTGAGAAATATCCACGTTTCTGCCTGCACATTTATCGGAACTGACATTGGTCTTCGCTTCAAGAGTACAAGAGGCCGGGGTGGAGTAGTGGAGAATATCTGGATTTCGGGCATTGATATGGTAGGAATCCCTACCGAGGCGATCGGTTTTAATATGTTTTATACCGGGAATAGTCCGGTCATCGAAGAAGATCAAAGTGCAGAAGATGAGGCAAGGCAGGAAAACCTCCTGCCAGTAACTGAAGAAACGCCTGTTTTCAGAAATATCAGCATGAAAAACATCACAGTGACTGATTCAGAAATCGCAGCGTTTTTTATGGGGTTACCAGAGATGAAACTGGAAAATGTGCGATTGGAAAATGCTGTTTTACAAGCGAAAAAAGGAATTACTGCTATCGATGCTTCGGGCTTGGAATTGATCAATGTAAGAGTGTTGGGAACGGATGAAGTGCCATTGACGATCTATAACAGCCAGGGAGTGAAGGTGAGTGGATTTATGTTTGAGGAGAATGGAAAAGCTGCGGTAAGGGTTCTTGGTAATTCTGAAAATGTGGAATTTGATCAAGCGGATTTTAAGAGTCCTGACCAAATTATAAAAGGTAATGGATTGTCACGAAATGCTGTAAAACTGAAATAACATGAGAACATTATTGATTCTGTTTTCAACATTTTCTCTTTTTTATGCGGCGATTTTCGGAAACGATAATGTTGAAAATGATATCACTTTTTTTCTAGTTGGCGACTCGACCATGGCAGATAAACCTTATGCTGGAAGCAATCCAGAAAAAGGTTGGGGGCAGGTTTTTCCATTATATTTCAAAGAAGGAATCCGCTTTGAAAACCATGCAATGAATGGCAGAAGCACCAAAAGTTTTCGCGCTGAAGGGCGCTGGGATGTAGTGATGGAGCGTCTGAGTGAAGGGGATTATGTGATCATCGAATTTGGTCACAATGATCAAAAAATCAATTCCGCCGATCGTTATGCTTATGCGGATTCATCGTATCGGGATAATTTGATTCGGTTTGTAAATGAAGTGAGAGAAAAAGGAGGGAAGGCTGTCTTAGCTACGCCAATTTCCAGAAGGAGCTTTGGTGAGAATGGAGTTTTGACGGATACACACGGAAGGTATTCTGAGGTGGTCAGGGAAGTGGCGGCAGAAATGGAAGTTCCACTTTTTGATTTGCATAAGAAGACCATTGAGGTTCTGGAGCAGTTTGGAGTGGAAAAGTCCAAGGAATTATTTCTTCATTATAGTCCAGGCGATTATTCCCAATTTCCCGAAGGGAGAGAAGACAACACCCATCTTTCTCCAACGGGCGCTTTCAAAGTAAGTGATCTTGCAGTGGAAGAATTGAGAAGGGAACTGCCTGAATTGGTGAAGTTTCTAAAGGATTGAAATAAGTCGAAAGTCCACGGACCACCGTTCCCTAAAGTGGACTGTTGACCGTCGTCTGCGGACCAACCAAAAAAAACCATGAAAAAATATTTAGTAATACTTCTAGCGATCCTTGTTACCTCAGCTTTTTCACCAAAAGAAAATATCAAAAAAATCTACCTCATTGGTGATTCTACTATGGCTGATTATTCGCTTTATGAAGGAGAGAATTACCAGAAAGACCGTTATCCACTGATGGGATGGGGACAGGTTTTTCAGCCTTTTATGAATAAAGAAAATCTCAAATCATTGCAAGGTTTGGTAGAAGCTGACTCAATGATTGTGGATGATAGAGCCCGTGGAGGAAGAAGTACACGTACGTTTTTCGAAGAAGGTCGATGGTCGGCTGTTTATAAAGAGCTCGAGGCGGGTGATTTGGTGATCATGCAATTTGGCCACAATGATGCGGCTGTTGAAAAGACTGAGCGCTATGTGACTGTGGAAGGATACAAGGAATACATTCGGCTTTTTGTCACTCAAACCCGTGAGAAAGGGGCGACTCCGATAGTATTGACTCCGGTAGCAAGAAATTACCCTTGGAAAGACGGGCATTTGGAAAATGTGCATGGGGAATATGATGCAGCAGCAAAGGAAGTTGCGGAGGAATTGGGTGCTTTGATGATAGATTTGAACCAGCGTTCGATGGATTTTTTCTCTGAAAAAGGGCAGGAATATGTGACCGAAAATTACTTTATGAATTTCGGTCCGGGTCTATATGAAGCCTATCCAGATGGTCAAAAAGACAATACGCATTTCCAGCCTGCTGGAGCAAAAGCTGTGGCTGAGTTGGTGCTGGAAGGGATGAAGGAGCTGGCTGGAAGTATCAAGTAGCAAGACAATAGAGTCAAGACAATAGAGTCAAGAGCCAAGAGTCAAGAGCCAAGATCCATGAAGAAAGTATCAAGAATCAAGAGTTTAGAGCCAAGATAAAATCAGATGTTATGGAAGAAATGATGAAGAGCATAATGAAAACAGCATTTTTTCATCTGGTATTATTGGTTCTGGCAGTTGGTAATTCTTTTTCTCAGGTGCCAAATGTAGAAATCAAACCCCTTGATTCTGAAAAGCTGAAAGGCAAAATAGAACATGATATAGTTGTCGCTCAGGATGGTTCGGGGCATTTCAAAACGATAGGTGAAGCCTTGGATGCGATAAGGGTTTATTTACCAGAGCCACTCACTGTTTATATCAAGCCTGGAGTTTATAAAGAGAAGCTGGTTATTCTTGGCCCGGTGACAAATGTGACTTTCGAAGGTGAAAATCCTGAAAATACTATTATCACTTTTGATGATTATGCAGCGAAAGACAATATGGGAACTTTTGAAACCTATACGCTGAAAGTGCTGGGGAATTCATTGACTTTTAAAAATCTGACCATAGAAAATACAGCCGGAAATGTAGGACAGGCAGTAGCGCTACATGCCGAAGGTGATCGTTTGGTTTTCGAAAACTGCCGCTTTCTTGGGAATCAGGATACGATGTTTGCCTCGGGTGAAAACTCCCGCCAACTCTTTAGAAATTGCTATATCGAGGGCACAACGGATTTTATATTCGGATCTGCGACTGCCCTTTTTGACCACTGCGTGATCCACTCCAAATCAGATTCCTACATCACAGCTGCTTCTACGCCCGAATGGGTGGAGTATGGCTATGTTTTTAAAGACTGTAAGCTTACTGCTGATCCTGAGGTGAAGAAAGTTTATCTGGGAAGACCTTGGAGAGATTTTGCTAAAACGGTTTTCATCAATACAGAGATGGGAGCCCATATTGCCCCTGAAGGCTGGCATAATTGGAGTAGGGAGAATGCTGAGAAAACTGTTTTCTATGCCGAGTCGGGAAGCTTTGGGCCTGGAGCAAATGCAGAGGAAAGAGTCGGCTGGTCGCATCAACTAAATGCTGAGCAAGCAAAAGAATATCATGTTTATGAGGTTTTCGCGGGCAAGACCAAAACTGTGGACTTTTATAGAAATCGCTGGTACGGATACCAAAAGGAGGGTTCTTACAATTTGGAAGATGCTTGGAAAAAAGATGTAAAGAATTTTCCCCAGATCAAGCCGGTTGCCATTCAACCCAGCGATTCAGTGACTGAAAGTAAAGGACATGTTTACAAAGTTCTTGGAAATCGAGAGTTGAAGTTGGATGTTTTCACGCCTACGCAACCTGAGTCCTTGCGTCCTGCGATTGTGATGGTTCATGGTGGAGGTTGGAAGTCTGGCGACAAAAAGCTTCAGATTCCCATGGCAATTGCTTTGGCAGAAAGAGGCTATGTGACCACTGTAGTAGAATATAGGCTTTCGCCAGAGGCGCAATATCCCGCAGCGATTCACGACGTGAAGGAAGCGATTCGTTGGCTGAAAGTTCATGCTAATAAGTTCGGGATCGATACTTCTCAGATAGCTATTTCTGGAAGCTCGGCTGGTGGACAAATCGCGACTTTGGTAGGAATGACTAAAACACTTGAATATGAAGGGTTGACTAAATTGGAAGCTTCATCGGAAGTCAAGGCGATTATAGATATGGACGGAGTGTTGGCTTTTCATCATCCGGAATCTGCAGAGGGTCAAGTAGCATCAGAGTGGTTCGGTGGGACATACGATCAAAAGCCAGAAGTCTGGGATGCAGCATCACCCTTGTATCTCAAGAATCCTACATACAAGCCCATGCTATTTATCAATTCCCAATATCCTAGATTTCATGCAGGGAGAGATGAGTTAATTCAACTTTTAGATCAGAAAAAAGTCTATTCAGAAGTCCATACTTTTCCAGAAACCCCTCATCCTTTTTGGTTGTATGATACTTGGTTTGAAGAAACGGTAAAAACGATGGCTAATTTTTTAGAAAAAGTATTACGCTAGTCTTATTAAAATCGATTCCATAATTTTTCATTGGAAGTGTAACCGATTGCGCAATTGACTCTTTTATTATTTGTAAGTCACTGCTTTATCAAATTAAAATACTGAAATTTCTCTTACTAATAGATGATTATTTCGATTTTGATAAAATTTACATGAATATGTTGACTCATTGAATTTTAATATGTAAAATGCAATCGATTGCGCAACTCTAGTCAGGTATTGAGTTGTGATCTATTAGTTATTAAAATATTTCTATCCTAAAAAATTGATATAAAATGAAAAAATCACCTGTCAATTAGCATGGAGTTGACGGATGCTCTTTATCCATAAAAAGAGATTTTGCAACCCAAAAAAGCCAATGAAATGAAACAAACTCTACCCATATCGGAAAAGTCCCGGTATTTACTTCTCCTACTATGTTTGCTTTGCAGTCTGAGTTTTCAGACTTTTGCGCAGACTTCACCTATCACCGGAACTGTAATTGGTTCTGATGGTCTGCCTCTCCCCGGCGCTTATGTTACCGTAAAAGGTACAACCCGAGGTGTCGTGACAGAGGTTGATGGAACCTACTCCATCCCTGCAGTTTCTTCCGAAACTTTAGTTTTCTCCTTTATCGGAATGGAAACTCAAAACATAGAAGTAGGAAATCAATCAGTGATCGACGTAACCTTGCTAGAAGACATGGCTCAGCTGGAAACAGTTGAAGTTGTGAGCTTTGGTTATGGAACGGTCAAAAAGACTGATTTGACAGGTTCTGTAGCCTCTATTTCCGGCAAAGATCTTTCTAAAATTCCCGTGGCAAGTGCCGCTCAGGCCATCACTGGACGTCTTCCTGGTGTGAACGTCCTTACTACAGATGGTTCTCCTGATGCGGATATTGTCATCAGAGTGCGTGGAGGAGGATCAATCACGCAGGATAATGCGCCGCTGTATGTGGTGGATGGATTTATTGTAAGCAGCATCCGTGATATTCCACCTACAGATATAGAGAGCATTTCTGTATTGAAAGATGCTTCTGCTACAGCCATCTACGGGGCACAAGCTTCAAATGGTGTAATCGTGGTAACGACAAAAACTCCTACGGCAGGTAAAGTTTCTGTTTCCTACAATAACTTTTTCCAGTTCAAAACTCTTCCTAAGGACCGTAGATACGAAGTGCTGGATCCTTACGAGTACGTGATGGCAAATTATGAATATGCCAAATTGAGATCGGAGGCTGATCTAAGAAGATTTGAAAGGTTCTATGGCGTCTATGACGACTTGGAGCTGTACAAGCAAAAGCCAGCTACAGATTGGCAAGACGAATTGTTCGGTGATCCTCAATTGTCCATGTATAATAATATTTCCCTTTCTGGAGGTACTGAAAAGACCAAGGTCATGCTGAGTTTGACCAATAATACGGACGAGGGACTCATGATCAATTCAGGTTACAATAGAAATGTGATCAACTTTAAGTTGAATCAAAAACTATCTGAGCGATTGACATTTGATGCAGGTGCGAGAATCACTCGTACGGTGGTAGATGGAGCTGGTACTTCCGGTAGCGCACAGATTAATATCAAAGATGCAGTGCAAACCAGACCTGTAAATGGCATTGCGGATGAGTTGGAAATTGATTTAAATCAGTTGAACTCGGAAGACGACTTCCAGTCCTTTTTGCTCAGTCTGGTAAGTCCAGTGGAACTTGCAGAGCAAGATTGGAGAAAGCGAACAGATAACGATTATGTGTTTAATGCAGGCCTGACTTGGAATATTTTGGATGGACTGGATTTCAAAACCACATTTAACGGATCCCAAACTTTCAGAGAGGATTTGAGATTCTACGGTCCGCTTACAGGTGAATCGTTCAATAATGGCGGCAGTTTACCACTTGGTGTGAAAACCAATAGACAAAGCAACTCTTACAGATGGCTGAACAGTATCAACTGGAAAGTGAATGGTCTAGGTGAAAAACATCAACTTGATTTCTTATTCGGTCAGGAGATTTACTCTTCAGGAGGAACTTATAATATGATTAGGTCTGAAGATTTCAGACTTTCCATAACACCTGAAGAGCTTTTTGCAAATATGACTTTCGGTAGGGTAGATCGTTTGGAAACGAGAAATGAGACTAACTCCAATAGGTTCTCACTTTTCGGGAGAGTGAATTATCAATTCAACAATAGATGGCTATTGACGGGTACTGTGAGAGCAGATGCTTCCAGCAAATTTGCCAAGGAAAATAGAGTAGGTGTATTCCCTGCTGTAGCATTGGGTTGGAAATTGTCTGAGGAAGGATTTCTTCAGAATTCTACTTTCGTAGATGAGTTGAAATTGAGAGTTTCTTATGGAGAGACTGGAAATGATCGTATCGATCCGACTGCTACGCAGTTTCTATTTCAGGGATCTACCAACAGAGGCCCTGGATTTGGCAATGTGGACAATGTGTATTACACGCCAAGCAGCTCAGTGTTGTACAATCCTGATTTGGTATGGGAAACTACCATCAACAGAAACCTAGGTTTAGACTTTGCTTTCATGCAGGCCAAAATCGAAGGTAGTCTGGATTTCTATTCCAATACGACCAGAGACCTTCTTTTGCAATCTGCTATTCCGCCTAATACTGGCTTCAGCTCTCAATGGGATAATATTGGAAGTACTTCCAATAAGGGATTTGAATTGGGAATCAATGTTTACCTACTGGATAAGCCTGACTTCTCACTTTCTGTAAATTTCAACACAGGTGTCAATATTGCCAGAATAGAAGAATTGGACGGGACAAATGAGCGATTCTTCCAGTCCAACTGGGCAAGTACTGATTTGAATAATATCAATGACTATTACTTGAGAGTGGGTGGTAAGCTGGGTGACATCTATGGCTATGTGAGTGACGGAATGTATAGTGTAGATGATTTTCAATCGTATGATGCGGTTTCAGGGAATTATATCCTGCAGGAAGGTGTGCCTAGCTCTGGAGCTGTGGTAGGTAATACCAATATTAAGCCTGGCTATATGAAGCTCAAGGATCTTAACGAAGATGGTGTGATCGATGCAAATGACAGAAGAGTAATTGGAAACGCACTTCCAAAGAACCAAGGTGGATTTGGTATCAATGCTAGATTCAAAGGATTTGATATGCAGGCGTTCTTCAATTACCAGTATGGAAATGACGTCTATAACACGGGTAAAATCCAGTACAATCAGTATCGTCGTGTGACTTACGGTAACTTATTGACTACCATGAGTTCTGACAATCGCTTCACTTATATAGATGTGGATGGCGGATACACTGGAACTCCAGGAGAAGTTGTGACAGATCTAGGGCAATTGGGCGAGATGAATGCGGACAAGAATATATGGTCCCACAGTAGCTTCGGAATAGCCGGAGCTGTGATTTCCGATTGGGCGGTAGAAGATGGATCATTTATCCGCTTGAATAACCTGACTCTCGGGTATTCCTTGCCACGTGATTTGCTTTCTAGGATTGGACTTTCCCAGTTCAGAATCTACGCTACGGGTAGCAATTTGAAATTATGGTCTGACTACTCTGGATATGATCCGGAGGTAAGCACCAGCCGCAGCAGTACGTATGCTGCCTTGACTCCGGGAGTTGACTACTCCTCATTTCCACGAAGCCGTTCTTACACGGTGGGTTTAAATGTTACATTTTAATGGATCTGAATTTTAAAGCAATGAACATCAAACATATAATATTAGCAGTTGTTGCCGGGATGAGTTTTTCTTGTGATGACTTTCTTGAGCCAGAATCCATATCGACCTTCGATACAAATTATATTTATTCCAATGTGGATGACGCCAGAAAGGGCGTGAATGCGGCTTATTCACATTTCGGTACGGATGCTTTCCGGTCCCGTCTTTCCAATAATATGGCTGGAAATACGGATATAGAACATCAAAGCGGCTGGACTAGCTCAGGGGACAGGTATCAGATTTGGGATCTTAATGCCCAAGGAACCAATCGGGATTTGGAGATTGTCTGGAATACTGCCTATCAGGCTATCCGTGATGCCAATATTTCTATAGAAGGCCTCCGTGCCAGCGGGAAATTGGAATCTACAGATGTATTGGAAGCCAAGACCATGAATCACCTTTTAGGTGAGGCAATTACAATCAAAGCCTATTGGTATAGCGTTTTGGTATATTTCTTCGGTGATGTACCTTATGTAAATGACGCTCCAAAAGCCGGAAATGAATTCAACCTTCCAAAAGAAGATAGAAACGTCATTCTATCCGGAGTAATCACAGATATGATCGAAGTAGAGGAGAAAATGCTTTGGGCAGATGAGACTCCCTACGGAATCGAGCAGGTGACCAGAGAATATACCTTGGGAATGATCGCAAGGTTAGCATTGCAGCGTGGTGGATACTATGTGCAGGAAGATCTTTCTCAGACGAGAGAGGGTGATTACCTGGAGTATTATCAGATCGCAAAGACTTACACTAATAAGTTGATGCAGTTGAAGGATCGTGAATTGCCTTCTGATTACCGTCAGGTATTCCTGAACCAGTCGAAATTCATTTCTCCAGTAAATGCTGATGTGCTTTTCGAAGTGCCTTTTGCCTTGGGCAATGGTGATGTGGCGTGGAATATCGGTATTACAGTAGAAGGTGGACCAACTGCTGCTCACAGCTTCGGTTCGGGAAACAATTACATGGCTATTCCTCCTACGTACTATTTCTCTTTTGACACGCTGGATACGAGAAGAGATGTGACCTGTGCGCTTTACAAGATCAACACTTCTTTCGAAAAGGAATTTGTAAACAACAGAACAAACATCGCTCAAGGCAAATGGAGCAGACATTTCCTCGAGAATCCTCCAGGTGCTTCCTCCGCCAAAGGAACCGGTATCAACTGGCCTATGATGCGGTATGCAGATGTTCTTTTGATGTTTGCGGAAGCTGAAAATGAATTAAATGGTCCTACAGCGGAAGCTCAGGAAGCCTTGAAGCGTGTGAGACGAAGAGCATTCAGCGATGAGCTGTGGAGCAGTCGAGTAGATGGCTATGTATCAGATATCTCTGCAAGTAAAGATTCTTTCTTTGAAGCTATTGTGGATGAAAGAGCGTGGGAATTCGGCGGCGAGATGATCCGTAAGTACGAGTTGATCCGTTGGGGAAATTACTCTGCGAAAATGGAAGAAACTGTTGAAGGATTGAAAGTGATGGCGGATGAAGCCTTTAATGGCACGGGTGATTTACCTGACTATATGTACTGGAAAGTAAATGAGTCTGGTCAATTCGTGCTGCTTAATCCAAATACCAAAGTGGTCGCTCCGCCGGATGATACCTGGAATCAGGTTCCATTCCTGTTGAGTTTGCATAATGAAACACTCCAGTATGAGGAGTGGATCACAAAGGATTGGGCGAACTACATTAATGGACCTAATCCTGGAGTAGTGCGCTATGTTTTCCCAATTCCTTCTACGGCTATTAATAATAGCCAGGGCACATTGACCAACGATGGTTATGGATTTTAATGAGGCTGTCAAAATCTAAAAGTTCAACAATGAAAATTCTAAATAGAAATATAAAAACAACTCTTTTTATGCTGTTGATGGCTGTAGTGGCAGTGTCAGCGTGTAAAGAGGAAGAAGAAATGTTCGAAGAGACGAGGTTGTTCAGACCTGTCTTGAACGAGGATTTATTTTCGGAGGGCAATACTATTATTGTCAATCAGGGGAACATGAAAAGTGCTGTTTCTTACACACTTGAAGTTAGCCGTGATACATTCCAGACTGTGGAATATGTAATCGAAACGGATACTTCTTATGTGGAGATTAATAAGGCCCTGATAGGAGAAGAGCT
Source organism: Algoriphagus locisalis (assembly GCF_900116615.1). Lineage (GTDB taxonomy): Bacteria > Bacteroidota > Bacteroidia > Cytophagales > Cyclobacteriaceae > Algoriphagus > Algoriphagus locisalis. The sequence continues at coordinate 64,414 of NZ_FPBF01000008.1, read as the reverse complement.
TTTCTGGAATACACTTTATCAGATTAGATCCACAGCGCATGCTGCAGATCCTCAATACGATAGTAAGGCTGCTGATTTGGGGAATGTACGAACCCAGCGTTTTCCTACCATTTTGAACAATCCTGCGACTTATGACGTCACGGATATCGCTGCTAGAGTTACTTGGACCAAAGCCGGAGCGGACGTGACAGGAGTTAGGGTTTTTTCAGCAGAAGATTTACAGTTGAATACTCCATTATTTGATGAGCAAATGGTTACAGCAGAAGAGCTGGAAAAAGCCGAGGTGATTGTCGAAGGATTGGAAGCAGAGACAGAATATCAGATCGCAATTTACAGTGAAGATGTCCTTAGGGGTTGGGTAAATTACACCACTCGGGTAGCAGATATTGATCCTATGGCTCCAGGTGTAGTTGATATCCGAGATAATGAAAGTCCAAGTGCTGTGGCTGATGCAGTTCTCGCAGCTGCAGACGGTGATCTTATTTTGGTAAAAAGGGGCGTGACGTATGATTTGCCTTCTGAGGATTTGGATAAGTCAATCACCATCCAAGCAGCCTATGGATTCGGAGAGCAAAAAGCGAAGCTTTACACCACAGGGAATTGGAACATTGCCGAAGGCGCACAGATCGATCATATCCGATTTATTGATTTAGAAATTCGCGGTGCTGATTACTCCGGAGATTATGTGTTTAATCCGAATACCAGTGGTGTCAATGTTCGGGAAATGCTTTTCGAAAACTGTCAGATAGGAACAGTTAGGGGGATTTTGAGAATTCGTGGGACAGTTGCCCTTGAGAATTTTATTATCAGAAATTCACTGGTTGATAGTGTAGGTAGCTATGGTTTGCTTACTACTGATACAGATCCAAAGGAAGATGAAAAGACAGCTCATGTGGATAATATCCTGTTCGAGTCTTCTACTTTCAATAAAATCCAAGCTGGTATTACTTCCCGAAACAACTCCGTTTCCATAATTATCGATGGTTGCACCTTCGGTAATTTCGTCAAATCCGGAAACCGGATATTCCGCTATAGAGGCGGTGATGGCAACAATAACGTGACCAATGGTATTTCGATTACCAACAGTATTTTTGGTCATGGATGGGACGAAAGTGATTCTGAAAATTATGCCATAAGAGGAATTGAAGGATTAGACGGGACTAATTTTAATCTTGTCAACAACTACAGCACTGGAGATTTCAGTTTTTCTGATAGTGAAATACCTGGATTCCCTCTAGGAAACTATTCTGGAGGACAGGCTGATCTTTGGGTTAGTCCGCCTACGAACGACTTTAACTTTAAAGATTCTGGCTTTGCCGGTAGATTTGATACTGGGGATAGGCGTTGGAGAGTAGTATTGTAAATAGGTAATTATTGGGTTATTAATTAGTAAGAAAGGGTGTGGTTTTGCCGCACCCTATTCTTTTCAAATCAATTCTTACAAAAATGTATTTTACAAATAAAATAGTCATAGCATCCCTTCTGTTTTCAATTTGCAGTTCCTGCGGAGAAACTCCTAAACCAGATCCGGGGGGAGATAAAAACGATAAAACTGAGGAGCAAGTATCTCCACCTTATGAAGGTCAGCATTATGCATTTCCAGGCGCTGAAGGATTCGGTCAGCTGACCACTGGCGGTCGTGGAGGTAAAGTTTACATTGTGGATAAATTGACTGATGATGGCTCGGCAGGAACACTTCGCCATGCGATCAACCAGTCTGGAAAGCGGACCATTGTGTTCCATACGGGCGGAACTATCCAGCTAAAGTCTAAACTTCAAATCAATTTCGGAGATATTACTATTGCAGGTCAAAGTGCTCCGGGAGATGGGATTACGATTCGAGATTTTCCGGTGGTGATCAATGCCGATAATGTGATTATTCGATACCTGAGATTCAGGATGGGAGACGAATCCGAGCAACAAGCTGATGCGCTGGAAGCTAGATTTCATAAAAATATCATGATTGACCATTGCTCTTTGAGCTGGTCCACAGACGAAACTGCCACATTCTACGCCAATGAGAATACCACATTGCAATGGAGTATCATCTCCGAAAGCTTGAAAAACTCCGTGCATGAAAAGGGATCTCATGGCTATGGAGGAATCTGGGGAGGGAAAAATGCTTCTTTTCACCATAACCTCCTGGCGCATCATGACAGCAGAAATCCTAGGCTAGGAGAGGAAGCTGGAAAAGCTTTTGCCTTAACTGATCTCGCGGATGTAAGAAACAATGTCATCTACAATTGGGGATCTAACAGCGCCTATGGTGGAGAAGCGATGAATGTGAATATTGTCAATAACTACTATAAACCTGGGCCTGCAACTCCAACTGGGTCTAAGCGGAATAGAATAGTTTCCATTGACAAGAATAAAAATGAAGGAACTGAAGTTTATAATATCTGGGGGAAGTTTTTCGTGGATGGAAATGTGATCGAAGGTAGTACTTCAGCTTCTCAGGACAACTGGACTTATGGTGTGCTGAATCAGTTTCACAACAGTTATGGAACCGTTTCACAAGCCGATATCGAAGGGCTTCGCTTAACGGCCCCACATCCAATCAATGATAATGTGACTACACATTCTGGCGAAAAAGCCCTTGAATTGGTGTTGCTTCATGCAGGTAGTTCTCTGAAAAGAGATGAAGTTGACCTGAGGATTTTGGATGATGTGAAAAACAATTCCTATTCCTTTGAGGGATCGCTAGGCAGCACCAATGGTATCATTGATTCCCAGACAGATGTAGGGGGATGGCCAGACTTGGAAGCCGGAGAGCCGGTTGTTGATACAGATAGAGACGGAATTCCAGATGCTTGGGAAAAAGCTAATGAGCTTGATCCAAATCTTGCTACAGATGCTGCGAAAATCAAACCAGGAACCCCTTATACTTATTTGGAAATTTACCTAAATAGTCTGATCACCAATTTTCCATTAAGCAATTGAAATTAAAAAACACCCTATGAAATTTGAACACTTTGCACTAAACGTTTCTAATGCGCCAGCCGCTTCTCATTGGTATGAGAAGCATTTAGGGCTGAAAGTAGTGAAGAAAATGGCTGAGCCACCTTATATGACTTTTTTGGCTGATGACAGCGGAACGGTGATGATTGAGATTTATTCCAATCCGAAAGGCGAGACGCTTGATTTTGAAAAGCTACATCCTTTGGCGGTTCATCTTGCGCTAGTATCGGAGGATCCAAACGCCGACCGGGATCGCTTGGAGGAGGCTGGAGCAAAAGTGATTTCTGATGATATTTTGCCTGATGGATCTCATCTTGTCATGGTCAAAGATCCCTGGGGTTTAGCCTTGCAATTATGCAAACGAGCGACTCCAATGATTTAATCAATTTTCTTATGATTCTCAAAAAATTAGCTGGTTTTGGACTGGTCATACTGCTTTCTTTTGGCTGCAAAGCCCAAGAGATTCCTGATTCTACAAGTCAATTTCTATCTGCGAATGCTGGAAAAACCTTGGCTTTTCCCGGTGCAGAAGGCTTTGGTAAATTCACCACTGGTGGACGTGGCGGGAAAGTTTTGGTAGTAAGCAATCTCAACGACGATGGCCCAGGCTCACTCCGGGACATGATCCAGAAGAAGGAGCCGAGAATCATAGTTTTCGCAGTCGCTGGAAATATTAAGTTGGAGTCAAGCCTTGATGTCAATTACGGCAATCTGACTATCGCGGGACAAAGCGCCCCTGGCGGAGGTATCACCATCCAAAATTACCCTATCAAAGTCAAAGGAGACAACGTTATCATTCGCTACATACGCAGCCGTTTGGGCGACGAACGTCAAGTTCAGGATGATGCAATGAGTGCTATCCGGGTTAAAGACATTATTATTGACCACTGTTCCTTAAGCTGGGCGACGGATGAATGTGGCTCATTTTACGACAATGAGAACTTCACGCTGCAATGGACGATTCTTTCCGAAAGCCTCAATAAATCCGTTCATGAAAAAGGAGAGCATGGCTATGGAGGAATTTGGGGTGGCAAAAAAGCCTCTTTTCTCTATAACCTACTCGCAGATCATAACAGCCGAAATCCACGATTTAACGGAGCTCGTTATCACAAAGAACCAGCAAAAGAATGGGTGGATTTCAGAAATAATGTGATCTACAATTGGAAGGGAAACAGCTCCTATGCTGGTGAGGAAGGGCAATACAATATTGTCAATAATTATTACAAAGCAGGTCCAGCAACCAAGTCAAATCGGGATAGAATTGTCGAGCCTTACGAGCCGTATGCTAAATTCTATGTGAATGGGAATGTAGTGGAAGGATTTGAAAATGTGACTTCAAATAATAGCCTAGGGATTCAGTCGGTAGATCCTCAGGAAATGGAAGTAGATGAAGTTTTTGACTTCGCGGGAGCGAAAACGATGACTGCTAAAGAAGCTTTTCTGGCTGTTTTGAAAAATGCTGGTGCAAATTTCTGCCGCGACGCTATCGACACCAGAGTTCTCGCGGAGGTTACTTCTGGAGTAAATGAATTTGGCGTCAATGGAATCATCGATTCTCAAGCTGAAGTTGGCGGGTGGCCTTTGTTAAAGCAAGGTGAGCCGAAACCGGATTCTGATCAAGATGGTATGCCTGATGAATGGGAAAAGAAAAAAGGTTTGGACCCAAAGAATCCTGATGATTCAACGGGATTTGATTTAGACAAGAACTACAGCAATGTGGAAGTTTATTTAAACAGCTTGGTCAACTAATTTTTAGCAAAACAGGCAAAAGTAAATCATTGATTTTATCTTAGGGGATATCACGCTTAGAACCCAACTTTTCAATGGTCGATCTTTTTATTCCTTTCGAGAAAGTCAATAACACACTAAAAGAAATATTACTCAACTACGGATTTTCGCGGGAGAGAGCAGAGCGCTGTGCGTCACTTTTCGCCAAAGCTGATCTGGATGGAGTGCGATCACATGGTGTAAATCGCTTTTTCCTTTTTCTAGACTTTATTAAAAAAGGCTTGGTTAATCCTGACAAAGAGCCTTTGGCCTTAAGTCAGCTCGGGATGTTTGAGCGCTGGAATGGGCAGCAAGGCGTGGGGAATCTCAATGCTGAATTTGCCATGAACCGGGCGATCGAGCTTTCCAAAGAATTTGGAATTAGCTGTGTGACCTTGCAAAACACCAATCATTGGATGCGTGGAGGGAATTTCGGCTGGCAGGCTGTGGAAGCTGGCTGTATCGGAATTTGCTTCACCAATACCAATCCGAATATGCCAGCTTGGGGTGGGAGCGAGCCAAAAGTGGGAAATAATCCGCTGGTCATTGCTATTCCGCGGAAGAGCGGGCCAGTTGTCTTGGATATGGCTTTTACCCAATTTGCCTATGGAAAGCTAAGTATTTCTAAGGCAAAAGGGGAACAGATGGCCTATGAGGCTGGCTTCGACGATAAAGGGAATCTGACCAAGGACCCAGGAACTGTCATCAATAATCACCTTGGATTGCCAATAGGTTTGTGGAAGGGATCGGGTCTAAGTTTGGTTTTGGATTTGCTAGCTTCCGTACTTTCAGGAGGAAATGCGACCCACGACATCGGGAAGTCCGGTTTTGAAACTGCTGTATCTCAAGTATTCCTTTGCTTTGATCCCACTAAGCTTGAACTCACAGATTGGATAGAAACTAAGGCGGACGCGCTGATTGAAGACCTGAAAAACTCATCGACTTTTGGAGACAAGTCTGTTCGATATCCAGGAGAAAATACAATAGAAACCCGAAATAGAAATCTTAAAAACGGAGTTCCGATTTCAGAAAAACTCTGGGTGGAACTTCAAAATGAACTGAAAAATGCGAAAATTTAAAATAGGAATAGTTGGAACAGGAGCAATCACCGGAAAGCATGCAGATGCGCTCAATGAAATCGAAAATGCGGAATTAGTAGCACTTTGCAGCAGTACACCCGAGCGCGCAAAAGCTGCTCAGGCCAAATTTGGCATCCAGACCTATTCTGATGTCTCTGCTTTTTTGACTCATCCTGAACTCGATATCGTATGCATCTGCACCGCGAGTGGTCACCACATGGAAGCGGGTTTGTTGGCAGCAAAAGCTGGTAAACACGTGTTGATAGAAAAACCAATTGAAATCAATTTGACTAGAGCAGATCAACTGATTGATGCTTGTGAAGAAAATGGTGTGAAGCTCGGAGTCATTTTTCAAAATAGATTTTCGGCTGATTATCTCAAGCTAAAAGCTGCAGTTCAAGAAGGGAGATTTGGAAAACTTCTAATGGGAAATGCTCATGTGAATTGGTACAGAGCGCCTGAATATTACAGTAATAGCCCTTGGAAAGGAACGCTCGAAGGAGATGGGGGCGGAGCATTTATGAATCAAGGTATTCACACCTTTGATTTGCTACTCGATATAATGGGTGATGTGAAGTCTGTTTTCGCGAAAGTTAAAACATCCTTACATCCTATTGAAGGAGAGGACTTGGGCGCGGCTTTGGTGACTTTTGAAAATAAAGCTTTGGGGAATATTACTGCATCCACGGCTTTATATCCTGGTTTGCCTGAGCGACTGGAGATTTTCGGGAAGTGTGGATCAGCCGTGTTGGAAGCTGGGAAATTGATTCAATGGAGTATTCAGGGAGAAGAACCGGAACCGATTATCGCAGATACCAGTACAGGTTCGGGAGCTGCAGATCCAATGGCAATTGGACATGCACTACATAAAGCTCAGTGGGAACATTATCTAAATGCTGTAGAAACTGATGAGCCGGTATTGGTAGAAGGAAATATGGCCCGGAAATCAGTCGAACTGATCCGAGCCATTTATAAGTCTTCAGAACTTGAGAAGGAAGTTGAGCTCCCTTTTCTTGATCATGTTTAGAGAGAAACGCCTCTTTTCCAAGGAATAAAGTCGTCCTGGCCAAGAATCATAGCTTTTGACTTTTCTTCGCCACTTGCTACTTTGATTACTTTTTCCAGGATTTCTTCGCCCATTTGCTGGATATTTTTCTCTCCGGAGATCACAAAACCTGTGTTAATATCAATGATATCAGGCATGCGCTCGGATAATTTATGATTGGAAGAAACTTTGATAACAGGAGTAACCGGATTCCCGGTTGGTGTGCCAAGTCCTGTTGTAAATAAGATCATATTCGCGCCAGCTCCCGCCATAGCAGTGGTACTTTCTACATCATTTCCAGGAGTGCAAAGCAAATTCAAACCCGGTGTATTTACATATTCTCCATAGTCTAGCACGTCGGTCACTGGAGAAGTTCCGCCTTTTTTGGCAGCGCCGGATGACTTCATCGCATCGGTGATCAGGCCATCCTTGATGTTTCCAGGACTTGGATTCATATCAAAACCAGAACCTGAAGCTTCGGCTGCTGCTGCATACAATCGCATCAAAGTTGAAAAACGTTCTGCCTTTTCATCAGATACACATCTGTTAATCAGCTCTTGCTCAACACCACAAAGTTCTGGGAATTCAGAAAGAATGGCTGTTCCACCCAAGGCCACAACCAAATCAGCAGCATAGCCCACAGCTGGATTTGCAGAGATCCCGGAGAATCCATCAGATCCACCACATTCCAATCCTACCACTAATTTGCTCAATGGAGCTGGTTGACGAGTTTGGGTGTTGGCCTCCGCCATTCCAATAAATGTTTCTTTAATAGCTCGGGTGAGCATTTGCTGCTCAGTTCCTTCCACTTGCTGCTCCAGAATAATCAAAGGCTTTTTGAAATCCGGATTGATAAGACGAAGCTTTTCTTCCATAAAAGAAGACTGCGCATTTTGACAACCTAAGCTTAATATTGTTGCTCCAGCCACATTTGGATTGTTGATGTAGCCAGCGATTAGCGCGCAAAGAGCCTGCGAATCTGTTCTTGTGCCGCCACAACCTGTTTGATGATTTAGGAATTTGATTCCGTCGATATTTTCAAAAAGTCTTTCTTCTGCTTTCTCCGCAAATGTCTCTACTGCGACTGAGTCGAATGAATTTTTTTGTCCAGACTTATAGAGGCTAGCCATTTCTCTCACCATTTTTTTGAATGGATTTGGCTTACCGAACCCAAGTTCCTCAAGGAATGCATCCTTAATGATGTCCACGTTTCTATTTTCGCAGAAAACCATTGGAATCACCAACCAGTAGTTTCCCGTTCCCACCTGTCCGTCGGGCCGGTGAAAACCCATAAAAGTTTTGTCTTTGAATTTGCTGATATCCGGTGCATCCCATTGGTAAACTCCAGATTTTTCACCAAAATCTTCCGCCTCATGCGTCACGTTTTGAGTACTGAGGACACCTCCGGAAGGGATGGTTGAAAGAGTTTTGCCAACAATACCTCCATACATGAAGACCTGATCTCCTTTAGCCAATTCGTTTATCGCAAACTTATGCTTGGCTGGGATATTGTCTTTTATTCTGATTGTTAGGCCATTATGCTCAATGGTTTCACCTACAGCAAGATCCTGTAAAGCAACCAAAACATTGTCTTTTGGATGTATTAATAATGTTTTATGGTTCATTAGAATTAATCATTATATTGCGCAATCGATTGCGCAATTTATAGTATTCGATTGTAATAACGAAAATCGGTGGCAAAAATTAAAATATTTGTGCAAATGTACTAAAATCAAATTTTCATTTAGAAAAGTAACCAAATGTAATATCTTGGATTTTATCTGTCATCAAACAAATCCTGATAGTTCCTAAGAATTACCTTTTATCAACTTGACTAAATCGTTTCCGTAAATCGACCAAACATATCAGCTTAGAAAGGCCTATTATTGTATAGTATGTTTTATGTTCAATAAACCCATGACAATCAAAAAACTTCATATTCTTTCTTTCTGTTTGGTGCTTGCGCTGTTTGTTTCCTGCCAGGCGACAGGGGATAAGCGAATCATAAAACTTGGACACGGACTTGGCATCACTCACCCGGTTCACGAAGCCATGCTCTTTTTGGCCAAAAAAGTGGAGGAAAAATCCGGCGGTAAAATGGTCGTCAAAATTTATCCAAATCAACAATTAGGCAGTGAGCGTGAACTCGTGGAACTTTTGCAAATTGGGAGCCTAGGAATGACAAAGGTTTCTTCCGCTGCTTTGGAAGGCTTTGCTCCGACTATGCAGGTATTTGGAATGCCTTACTTGTTCAGAGATGATGCCCACCAGCGTGCCGTTTTACAAGGTGAAATTGGTAGAAAACTATTGCTTGATCCCCAGAAGTATCTGCTTAGAGGCCTATGCTATTATGATTCTGGGAAAAGAAGCTTTTATACAAAAGACAAACCTGTGGAAACTCCGGGAGATCTTGCTGGATTGAAAATCCGGGTGATGGAGTCCAATACTGCTTCCAACATGGTGAAAAGCTTGGGAGGTTCTCCAACGCCAGTTTCTTTTGGTGAACTCTACACAGCTCTGCAGCAAGGTATCGTGGATGGAGCGGAGAACAATGCGCCAAGTCTTTACACTTCCAAGCATTATGAAGTGTGCAAGTTCTACAGTATAGATGAGCACACGGCATTGCCAGACGTGATGATCGTGAGTACTAAAGTGTGGGAAAGCTTAAACGAGCAGGAGCAACAATGGCTTCAGGAAGCTGCCGATGAATCCGCTACATATGAATACAAAATCTGGGCGGAAGCTACCGAAGAGTCTTTGAATGAATTGAGAAAAGCCGGAGTGACGATTACTTATCCAGACAAGGAGCCGTTCCGGGCAGCTGTAGAATCCATGTATTCCGACCTTAAAGTCCAACAGCCTGATATCTATAAGATAGTAGAGGAAATTCGCGCTGTAAAATAACCGTTAACCCAAAGTATAAGACTTATGTTTTCACCCCAAACCAAGCTAAAACTTGATAAATGGATTGCCCATTTTCTTGTTGTCTTGATGGCACTTATGGTGCTCAATGTGACCTGGCAGGTGGTTTCTCGCTATGTGTTTCAAAGCCCAAGTTCATTCACCGATGAATTGTCCCGTTACATGTTGATCTGGGTAGGGATGCTAGGAGCTGCCTATGTTGCAGGAAAAAACGAGCACTTAGCAATTGATATTTTGCTTACAAAACTGGAAGAAAAAGCACAGGACAAATTGATGATTTTGATCAATTGCTGTATTCTTATTTTCGCAGTTGTGGTGATGTTCATTGGCGGCTCAAACCTTGTTTACCTGACATTTATCCTAGAGCAGAAATCTGCTGTACTTCAGATACCACTCGCCTACATCTATGGTATCATCCCTTTTAGCGGGTTATTAGTGATTTACTACCAAGTAGTCTCAATCAAATTTTTGACAACTTTAAAATCTGCAGTGTAATGGAGGTGTTGAGCGTTTTAGTATTAGTTCTTTCTTTTCTTTTCTTCTTAGGGATTGGTGTACCTGTAGCCTGGAGTCTTGGACTTTCGAGCATGTTGACCTTGATGGTGACCGTGCAAACGATGCCGGCAATTACTACCATCGCCCAACGTATGGGGACTGGATTAGATAGTTTTTCCTTATTGGCAATTCCCTTTTTCATACTCGCAGGAGAATTGATGAATAGAGGGGGGATAGCCAATCGACTCATTGAGTTTGCAAAAGCACTTACCGGTCGAATGCGTGGAGGATTGCTACATGTGAATATCATCGCAGCCATGCTCATGGGAGCAATTGCAGGCTCTGCGGTAGCAGCGGCATCTTCAATGGGTGGTATTTTGGGAAAAAGAATGGAGAAAGAAGGTTATCCAAAAGAACTAGGAGCAGCGGTAAATATTACTTCTTCTACGACTGGTTTGATCATTCCTCCTTCTAATGTTTTGATCGTTTACTCCCTTGCATCAGGTGGAGTATCGGTTGCGGCCTTATTTGTCGCAGGCTATTTACCAGGTCTTTTGGTTGGACTAATGCTCATGGTGACGGCGGCAATAATGATAAGAATACATAAACTTCCAGCCGGAGAAGGTTCTTCATTTAGCGTGATTTTGAAGACATTCTGGGAAGCAGTTCCAAGTTTATTCTTGCTGATTGTCGTTATCGGTGGAATTATAGGAGGGGTTTTTACAGCTACAGAAGCTTCGGCTATTGCGGTTGTTTATTCTCTGGTTTTATCGCTGATTTATAGGGAATTGAAAGTGAAGGATTTGCCTTCAGTGTTATTGAAGTCAGCGGAGACCACAGCAGTGGTGATGCTTTTGATCGCAACTTCTATGGCAATGTCATGGGTAATGTCCAGTGAGGAGATTCCTCAGAATATTTCAAATGCCTTGCTTGGCTTAAGTGATAACATTTTTGTGATTCTGATCATGATCAATCTACTGTTATTATTTGTCGGAATCTTTATGGATATGACTCCAGCTGTATTGATCTTCACTCCGATCTTTCTGCCTGTTGTAACGGCTTTGGGAGTGGATCCAGTACACTTTGGGATCATGATGGTTCTTAACTTGTGTATAGGTCTTTGTACGCCTCCAGTGGGTTCTATCCTCTTTATTGGCGTTGGTGTGGCAAATACCACCATCCAGAAGATAATGAAACCTATGCTGCCGTTTTATGCAGCTATGGTGTTGGCATTGATTATCATTATGCTTTTCCCTGAGATCACCCTTTGGCTTCCAAGAGTATTTGGGGTGTAAAAAAACTAGGGTGTCCGATGCCGGATGACCGATGAAAAACAAAAAGCGGAAGCCGTTAGACTTCCGCTTTTTGTTTTTAGCTGTTTTGATCTTTGGCTGAAGATTTCCGTAAATTGTAACTAAGCAAAAAATCATACCATGGACTCTATAATCGTAAATCCTAAAAATGAGAAGGAACTCAAATTTATTTCAGAGCTTTTAGAAAAGCTGGGGGTAAATAATAAGATTTTGTCTGTTTCGGAAAAAGAAGATTTAGGACTTTCAATTTTGATGTCTGAAGCAGATAGGGTTGAAGAAGTTCCTAGAGAAGAGATTTATAGGAAACTTCAGAAATGAAGTCTCGGTTTTTAAAATCTTTTTCTAAGGACCTGGATAAGATTTCAGACCAAAATGATAAAGATGCAATACTTCAGGTTTTATTTTCCTGCGAAAAAATAATCTCTCTCTCCGAGCTAAAAAATGTTAAGAAACTCTCAGGATTTCATGATGCTTATAGAATAAGGGTTCGAAACTATAGAATTGGTGTTTTCCTTGAAAAAAATGAGCTTGTGTTTGCAAGGGTTGCACATAGAAAAGATATCTATAAAATATTTCCTTAAATAAAGGAATTAACTTTTTAGACCCTGCAAAATGGCCATGGAATTAGTAAACAAACTAATCCCTGATTTTTGAAACCTTCTTCAACACAATGAGTTCGCCTTATCCGACATCCGACATCCGACATCCGACATCCGACATCCGACATCCGACATCCGA
>NZ_FPBF01000008.1:0-52087 GCF_900116615.1 Algoriphagus locisalis | reverse complement strand
ATCCGACATCCGACATCCGACATCCGACATCCGACATCCGACATCCGACATCCGAGCCGCCACGGCGTCCAGGCATCCAACATCCCACTACCTCTCCACTTCCTTCAAATTCTCAATCTTCTTATTTCTAAGGAATCCATTGATATCCTCAAAGTGCTCTTTCACCCGCTTGTTTCCAAACTCAAAGACTTTAGTGACTAAGCCATCCAAAAAGTCTCTATCGTGAGAAACGATAATCAAAGTCCCATCAAACGCCTTCAAAGCGTCTTTGATGATGTCTTTGGTTTTCATGTCTAAGTGATTGGTAGGCTCATCGAGAATCAGCAAGTTCACCGGCTCAAGCAAAAGCTTGATCATCGCCAATCGTGTCTTCTCACCACCTGAAAGCACTTTTACTTTCTTGTTGATGGCATCGCCTTGGAACATAAAGGCACCTAGAATGTCTTTTACTTTAGTTCGGATCTCTCCAACTGCTATGTAGTCGATCGTTTCAAAAATTGTCAAACTCTCATCCAGCAAGGAAGCTTGGTTTTGGGCGAAATAGCCAATCATAGAGTTATGACCCAACTCACATTTGCCTTCGAAGTCGATCTCGCCCATAATTGCCTTGATCATGGTAGATTTACCTTCCCCGTTTTTACCAACAAATGAAACCTTCTGGCCGCGCTCGATAGTCATAGACGCATTTTTGAAAACCACATGCTCATCATAACTTTTGCTCATGTCTTCCACGATCACAGGGTAGTTTCCTGATCTTGGAGAAGGCGGGAAGCGAAGCTTTAAGGCAGAGCTATCCACCTCATCCACTTCGATGATTTCCATTTTCTCCAACATTTTTACCCGTGATTGTACCTGAAGTGTCTTAGAATAAGTACCCTTGAAGCGGTCGATGAATCCTTGAATGTCTGCAATCGTTGCTTGCTGCTCTTCGTATTGCTTTTGCTGCTGTTCGCGACGCTCTTTTCTTAGTTCTAGGTAATGGCTGTATTTAGCTTTGTAATCGTAAATGCGACCCATTGTCACCTCGATAGTTCGGGTAGTAATATTGTCTACAAAAGCTCTATCGTGGGAAATCACCACTACCGCTTTCGCTTTATTCAAAAGAAAATCCTCCAGCCACTGAATGGATTCAATATCTAAGTGGTTAGTAGGCTCATCCAAAAGTATCAAATCAGGCTTTTGCAAAAGAATTTTTGCCAATTCAATTCGCATTCTCCATCCACCGGAAAATTCTGAGGTAGAACGTGTTAAATCAGTTCTTTCGAAACCAAGACCTAGCAACACTTTCTCCACTTCAGCCTCGTAATTGACTTCCTCAATTGCATAGAATTTTTCACTTAACTCCGAAACCTGCTCGATCAGCTTGTAATATTCATCGGATTCGTAGTCAGTTCTTACAGTCAATTCCTCATTGATTCGCTCGATTTCCGTCTTCATGTTCAAGTAGCTGGCGAAAGCCTTGGAAGTCTCTTCCATCACCGAGCAATCATCTGAAGTCAACAAATGCTGAGGCAGATAAGCCACCACAAAATCCTTAGGAGCAGAAACAGAACCTAAACTCGGCTTGGTCTCTCCAGCAATGATCTTCAAAAGTGTCGATTTTCCAGCACCGTTTTTCCCCATCAAGGCAATCTTGTCGGTTTCGTTGATGGCAAAGGAAACATTGCTGAAAAGGGTGGAACCGCTGTGAATAACGGCGACATTATCTACTGAAATCATAAGTATCGGAATTGAAGCGGCAAAGGTAAGGTTTAGGATTTGAAATTTTTAATTCAAAATTTGAGATTAGGTAATTGTCATTCTAACTTTAATTTCATAGATTAACTAGTGATTTAAAAATATTCAACTTCATTTTTATGCTGAAACTCATATATCTAATAGTTATACTTTTTAGTTTACTCAACATTGATCCAGAATACCTGTTGGGTTCATGGAAGATCACTAAATCACAAGCTTTGGAGAATCTAGTTTTGTCAGAAAGCTATAAAAACCTAATTGAGGATCAGCAAGAAAAGGTAAATCGATTAAATAAACTGGTTTTGGATAGTGCATATTATAGGTTTACTAAAGACTCTGTTTTTTGGTCAGATGTAAATCAAAGAGAAGAAAAGCTAGTTCATCTCAAAGGGCGTTGGCTTATTAAGGGAGATACGCTTTATGTTTTTAAGACAGGAAAAGTAGAACCTTATCCTTATTTGATTGAGAAAAAATCTACTAATGAAATATCAATGAGGTTTATTTTTCCAGACGGTCAAATTGCTAGAAGTAGAAGTGATTTTCAGAGAAAATTAAACTAAAAGCTAATGTGTGTTTAATACTACAATCTTGATACTTGAGTCTTACATCTAGCTACTAAAAAAGAAAAAACCGCTCCGAACTTAATCGAAGCGGTTTTTTTAACACCGGGCATCCAACATCGGACACCTGACAGTTATTTATGCATTCACACCCAAAGCCTTAGCCATGGTAGCTCCGATCTCCGCCGGAGAATCTACCACGTGAATTCCATTTTCTCTCATGATTCTCATTTTTGCAGCAGCGGTATCGTCAGCGCCTCCGATAATCGCACCCGCGTGACCCATTCTACGTCCAGCAGGAGCAGTTTGTCCGGCGATGAATCCTACTACAGGCTTCTTGTTGCCGTTTTCTTTGATCCACTTCGCTGCCTCAGCTTCGTAGTTTCCTCCAATTTCACCGATCATCACGATCGCGTCAGTCTCAGGATCTTCCATTAGCAACTGTACTGCTTGCTTGGTAGAAGTTCCGATGATAGGATCTCCGCCGATACCGATGGCAGTAGATACACCTAGACCAGCTTTGGCTACTTGATCAGCAGCTTCGTAAGTCAAGGTTCCAGACTTGGATACGATACCGATTCTACCTGTTTTGAAGACGAAACCTGGCATGATGCCAACTTTTGCTTCTCCCGGAGTGATTACACCCGGACAGTTAGGACCAATAAGTGTAGCGCCTCTTTCTATGATATATGGCTTAGCTTTCATCATATCAGCAACAGGAATTCCTTCTGTGATAGCGATGATTACTTTGATACCTGCATCTGCAGCTTCCATGATCGCATCCGCAGCAAAAGCCGGTGGTACGAAAATGATGGAAGTGTCTGCACCAGTTTTTTGTACAGCTTCTTCTACAGAATTGAATACAGGCTTCTCCAAATGAGTCGAGCCTCCTTTACCAGGAGTAACACCGCCGACTACGTTAGTACCGTATTCGATCATTTGCTGTGCGTGAAAAGAACCCTCAGACCCGGTGAATCCTTGTACGATTACCTTGGAATTTTTATTTACTAGTACACTCATGATGCGATTTCTATAGTTTGGCACAAAAATATAATAAACCCACCACCCACAAAAGAAAAGGGTGACAATATGCTGGGAATTTGGAGATTCTTTGAGAAAGCCTACGTAAAGGGGATGGGCGGTCAGACCAGATAGCAATTAAGCCCTGATTAGTTGAAAGAAGTTCTAGGAGAAGTCGATGCAGGAAAGGGTGTTTTCTAAAGCAATTGTTCTATTTCTACTTGCTAGAAGCATATTTTTTATATTTTCGATTCAAAATAGAGTTATCACTTCCACCATCACCTATGTTTACCCTAAAAATTCTCATCGTTGAGGACGATCCGGTTTCAGCACTTTTACTTCAGCGGGCACTTGAGAAAAACAGACATGAAATACTCGGTATAGCGGATTCAGGGGAAAAAGCTTTGGATATTCTATCTGAAAATCATGCAGATATGGTGATGATGGATATCAATTTGGCAGGGGAGCTAGATGGTATCAAAACCACCGAAATTATCAATGAAATTTATGATGTCCCAGTGGTGTATCTGAGTGCAAGCTCTGATGCTGAGACACTTAATAAGGTGGTGGGTACTAATCCAAGTGCCTATGTGATCAAGCCATTCAACATCCGCGAGCTGAACATGGTGATTGAATTGGCGATCTATAAGGATCGTAAGGAAAAAGAACTGCAAAAGCTCAATAATGAGCTGGAAGAAAAGGTAAAACAGCGTACCGAAGAGCTATATAATGCCAATAGAGAGCTGACAAAAGCTCTGGAAAAAGAACGGGAAATCAATGAATTGAAATCCAGGATTGTGTTGAACGTTTCTCATGGCTTCAAAACTCCCCTTACTTCTATCCTGAGCTCCGCGCAATTGCTCCAGATTTACGCGGAGAAGGATCATCCATTCAAGGCTAAGATCTCAAAACATTCGTTCAAAATTGAAAATTCTGTCAGAGCACTGAATAATTTGCTGACAAGCGTATTGTTCTTTGGAAAAGCAGATGCGGATAAAATAGAGTTCAAGCCCAAGAAGATGTTTTTGGGTGCTTTTGTGAAGGAGGTGCTGGATACTGTCAGCGCCAGCAAAGAGAATGATGTGAAAATTAAGACCGAGTTGGTGAACCTACCCAAGGTAATTACATCGGATAGCGAGCTATTGTATCAGATTTTCGAAAATCTACTTTCTAATAGTGTGAAATATTCCAAGGACGGACAGGAAGTAGTTTTCAAGCTGGAATATGTGGATAGTAAATTGATAGGTGTCGTAACTGACAAGGGAATTGGTATTCCAGTAGCAGAACAAGGCCAGTTGTTTGACCGTTTTTTCCGGGCAAAAAATGTGGGGATTGTAGAGGGCTCAGGATTGGGACTGTCTATTGTCAAAAAATGTATCGATGTCTTGAAGGGAGAGATCAGTTTCGAAAGCGATACCAAAAACGGCACAACTTTTAAAGTAGAAATCCCCGTTAAGTAACTATGCTTTTTGAATCTCAAAAAATAGAATATACCCATTCAGGACAAGCAAAATTGATTTTTCCTGATATTGGGCTGGATGCAGGAGAAAGCCTTTTGGTCCTAGGGAAATCAGGTTCTGGCAAAACCACCTTGTTAAATTTGCTTGCGGGCTTACTCAAACCTGAGGCTGGAGAAATAAAGTTAGCAGGTAAGAATTTAGCAGCTTTGAATGGGCAGGAGTTGGACTTGTTTCGCGGGAAAGAAATCGGCATCGTTTTTCAAAAACCACACCTTTTAGCCGCGCTCAATGTGAAGGAAAACCTTCAAATGGCTCATTTTTTCAGTAGAAAGAAAGGTCAAAATATTGAAGAACTTCTAGGCGAGTTAGGGTTGGCGGGTAAAGCAAAATCGTCCGTTTTAACACTTAGCGAAGGTGAAGCGCAGCGTGTGTCCATAGCCAGAGCACTTGCAACTAGTCCCAAATTAATTCTGGCCGATGAGCCTACTTCTAGCTTGGATGATGAGAATGCTGAAAAAGTAGTCAAACTGCTCAAGACTCAAGCTGCTAAGATCGGTGCGGCACTGATCATCGTCACTCACGATCAACGAGTAAAAGCACATATTCCAAATTTTGTAGAAGTAAAATCAGTATGAATTTAGTTAAACTGAGTTGGAAATATTTGACATTCAGGCCGCTTTCGACCAGTCTGAATGTATTGTTGTTGGCTTTAGGGTTGGCTATTATTACTGTGCTTTTGCTTATCCAAGATCAATTTGAGAAGAAGATGAATCAGGATGCAGCTGGGATTGATCTGGTAGTTGGGGCAAAGGGGAGTCCGCTGCAGTTGATTCTTGCGGGGGTGTATCATATCGATTTTCCTACAGGGAATATTCCAATGGAGGAAGCCCAAAAGCTTTCAAGAAACCGCTTGGTGAAAAATATTATTCCTATGGCTTTGGGAGACAATTACCAAGGTTTTAGAATTGTAGGCACTAATCACGATTATCCTGCACTGTACGAAGCTACCCTTGAAAGCGGAGCCCTTTGGCGAAAACCATTTGAAGTGGTATTGGGTGCAGAAGTGGCAGAGAAATCTGGGTATAAAGTAGGAGATGAATTCTTGGGCAGTCATGGGATCAGCGTAGGAAGCCATGAGCATGACGCTAATCAATTCAAAGTAGCGGGCATCTTAAAGCCAACGGGAAATGTACTAGATCGGCTGATCCTTACAAGTGTGGAATCTATTTGGTACACGCATGACGCAGAGGAACCTGAGAATTCGGATTCTACAGAAAATCATACGGAGCATCACAACATCGATTTTTCAAAAGATATTGCCATCAAAGGTTTTCCTAAAACAACTGAATCCAGAGCGTTGACCACGCTTTTGATTCAATACAGAAACCCCATGGCAGCTATTCAGCTACCTCGGCAGATCAATTCCGGTACTTCTATGCAAGCAGCTTCACCATCCTTCGAAATGGCTAGACTTTTCGAATTGTTAGGTGTAGGAATTACCTTGTTGCAGGGTCTTGCTGTGGTGATTATCGGTATTTCAGGTTTGGGGATTTTCATAGCGCTCTATAATTCACTGAAGGAAAGAAAGTACGATTTGGCGATACTGCGAGCAATAGGAGCCTCAAGGATCCAGCTTTTGTTTTTGATTTTTCTGGAAGGAGTCATGCTGACCTTTATGGGGGCAATTCTCGGAATTTTACTCGGTCACACTTTTCTTTCGGTGATTATTTCTCAGAATGAGCAGGGAGTTGTAGGGGCTCTTCAGCCATGGATTTTCCTAAGACAAGAACTTTGGATAGTAGTTTATGCGTTAACGGTTGGAGTTTTGGCTTCTATTATCCCGGCTTTTGCAGCTTATCAAACAAGTATTGCAAAGCAATTAACAAAGGCTTAACTAGCGGCTGAATTAAAACCCGGATATATGAATAAGTTAAAAATAGCCTTTTTGGCAATTCTAGTGATGACCTTGGTACAAGGTTCCCTTTTGGCACAAAGTACCAATGTCTGGAAAAATCTCTCTGAGGTCACTTATAAAATCTCTGAAGATGAATATGGAGAGTTATACGTTCCAGTTTTCTCCGAAAACATCACTAAAATGGAAGGCAAAGTAGTGGAGGCTGATGGCTACATTATTCCGTTTGAAGGAATGTTCAAACCAGAGCACATCATACTTTCCAGCTTACCGCTGGCAGAGTGCTTTTTTTGTGGTTCGGGAGGGCCTGAAACTGTCATGGAAGTGGATATGGCTTCACCTATCAAATACACTTCAAATAGAGTTCGCGTTCGTGGGACCCTAACTTTGAATAGCAAGGATCCCGAGAAGCTTATGTATATCATGAAAAATGCTACGTTGGTGAATTAATGGAGAAGGGTTTTAAGCCCAGAGTTCACAAACCTTAGGTTAAGCATCCAACCTTCCGAATTCATTTCTATTCTAGAAACAAATTTCCTTTTCCAACTCTCTGAATTTTTCCAAAAGTCCTAGCGAAACAGGTCCTGGTTTTCCAGTTCCGATTTCATGATCATCAATTTGAGTTACTGGAAGTAGGACTTTGGTGGTGCTGGTAATAAATGCCTCATCAGCATTTAAGGCCTCCTGCATGCTGATTGGCCTGATTTGTACCTTTCCAGCTAATTCGATGACGTTCTTTCGGGTAATTCCCATGAGTACATGAGTGTCTGGCGTGCTGATGACTCCATCCTTTACAATGAAGAAATTACTCCTTGAGCTTTCACTTAGGTGGCCATTGAGGTGATAAAGCACATCTTCAGCTCCGGCATCTTTCCAGCGTATGCTGTCCCAAACCGGATAAGCGTAATTCGTAGTTTTGATTTCGGCAATTGGTCTAACGTACTCCAGAGAAAGCAACTTGATCCCCTTGTCGTATTTCTCCTGAGCCGGGAAAATCAAGGATTCTGCAAAAATGAAAAGTTTTCCCTTGGCTGGGGAAAAGTGATTTGGAGATACCCCACCACTCAAAACCATGCGGATTCCTCCTTCTTTGAGGTGGTTTTTTTCAATAAGCTCATGAACAATGGCTTTCAGTTCTGCCCGGGAATAGTCCAAGGGCAGGAAAGTTCTTTCCGCAGAAGCCAAAAATCTATCGAGATAACTCTCAAGGAAAAGTGGTTTGAAATTAACAGTTCGGAAAAAATCAAAAATCCCATATCCTCGAATAAGACCTAAGTCCATAGGATGAATGGTGGCTTTTTCGGAAGATATAATTTGCCCATCGGCAAAGCAAAATGGTTTCATGGTGTTTCAGTTTAAGAGCACCTAAAAATAATAGCAATAGCCGAATAAATCACCCTCTATAAACATCAATGTTTTTACTACTATTTGTAGATTAAATAGTAACTTTGCGGCATAAAAACTAAGTAATTATGAAGCGTACAATTCTATTTTTGATTTTATCCTCATTTTTTGTTATCAACGCCTGTGGCCCTAAGGGACCAAGTGAGAATGAACTCCTTAGAGAAGAGGTCATTGCAGTACATGACGAGGTGATGCCTGAAATGGGCAAACTGAAATCGCTAGAGCGGCAGGCTCTTGAAAAAGTAGATGAGCTCGCAGATCAAACCCCTACAGATTCAACTAAGATTCAGGAATTTAAGGCACTCGCCTACGATCTTAATCATGCTCATGAAGCTATGTTTGCCTGGATGCGTCAATATGAGCCTAAAGATGGTGACCAATCTCCTGAGGAATTAAAGAAATATCTGGATGAGCAGATGGTGCTTGTATCTGAAGTTAATGAAGAAATGAAAGAAGCATTGGCGAAAGCTGATGACCTTCTCAAGTGATCAGAACTCAGGCTTTTTTTGCAGATATTTTTCCACATCATTTGAAGTGATTTTTCCTGCTTTCATTCCCCAGATGTTGTAGAGGTAGGTGCTGATCTGAGAGATTTCCAGTGGAGTCAGTTGCGGGCTGGCGGGCATGGGTTGATTATAGATTTGGCCATTTACTGTGATTTCTCCTTCCTGCCCATGTTTTATTATCCAAACCGTGCGGTGTACGCTTTCTTGGAAATAATCCGAATCTTTAATCGGAGGTATTAGTTTTCCCAGTCCCAATCCGTCGTTTTGATGGCAATTGCCACAGTGATTTTCGTAGATAGTTTTTCCCTCTACGGCATATTTCATCACTTCAGGGTCTTCTATCTGCGAGAGCGTGTTTTCATCATTTGAACCTTTTGGGCTACATGCTACAGCAAAGAGTAAAATGACTAGATACTTTTTCATTCTCCCAAAATCTTTGGAATATCCTTAATCAACTGATCTACTTGATCTGATTTGGTTCCGTCATAAACACCACGAATGTGGCCTTTTTGATCGATAAGGAGGAAAGCGCCAGAGTGTAAAAAACCGCCCGCTTCGTTTTGATCTTCCATAGCCGTGGTCATGTAGCTGGTTTGACCGATCTCGTAGATTTTCTCAGCTTCTCCTGTCAAGAAATTCCATGTTTTGGCATTCTCTATTCCCAGTTTTTGAGCGTAATCTTTCAGTACTTCCTCTGTGTCATGTTTTGGGTCGATCGTGTGACTCAGGATTTTGAAGTTGGGGTTGTTACCAAATTTCTCATAAACCCGAATCATCTCTTTTTTCATGATAGGACAGATGGTGGGGCAAGTTGTGAAAAAGAAGTCTGCGACATAAACTTTGCCGTTGACCGAAGCATTATCGATAGTTTCTCCATCCTGGTTTGTAAAGGAGAAATCAGCAATTTTATGGTAAACTGTATCCTGGACTACTTTTCCATCCACAGTTTTTTCATCCACATGCCAATTTCCAAGTTTTGGAAGAGTCGTATTATTTTCTCCCGCAGGTTTGCATTGAGAAAATAGAATTGGAATCAGGAGTAAAGAAAGAATAGAAAACCTCGTTTTCATATTAATACAATTTATTAGGTAATTAAGCTGTTTTACCAATCGGGTGATAAAAGCAGTAAGTTTCTGGCAATTACTGGCGATGAGGCTACTTCGGTCACCCGTCTTCGGTCTTCCATCTGCCAAATCAACGAAAACATGGATGCCTGCATCATTGCGGATAACCATATTATTTATTTCTAAATTTTTTGTAAAGGCGAATTGCAAGCATCAGCGTGACTCCAAGTGTAATCAAACCTGCCAATCCCCAAACCATGCTCAAGGTGCTTTTCAATACAATCAGGAACACGATGGCGAAGAGAAGAAGGGTAGAAGCCTCATTCCATATCCTCAACTGTGTGGAAGTCCATCTAGTTCGGCCAGCTTGCAGTTCTTTGAATAGTTTGTGGCACCAGCCATGGTAGCAATATAGAAGGAATACGAAACCGAGTTTAGCATGCATAAAAGGCAACTGCAAAAACTCCATGCGATAGGTCAAAACTAAAGTCCCAAAGATCAAAGTGAGCACAGCAGAGGGCCAGGTGATGATATACCATAGCCGGGAAGCCATGAGGTCAAGCTGAGGTTTGAGGATTTTTCCCTCAGATTCTGGACGCTCCATTGCCTCAGTCTGATAAATGAATAATCGAACGATATAAAATAGTCCTGCAAACCAGGTGACTACAAAAATGATGTGAAGTGCTTTGAGGTACTCGAAAGTCATTCTCGGAATTTTCGGCTAAATTAAGGCCTAATCTTTATAACCGCACGAATTTTTGAAAAGCTCTAAAATCATTTTCTGGATTATCGCTCTGATTGTGATGGGTCTTGTAGTTTATATTTCCATGGATTCGCTTACGCAACCAGGAATAGAACGCTTCGAAGGCAAATACAAGGAATTGTCCAGCTATAGAAATGAGAATAACACAGGTCCAGTCGTAAGAGTATATGCTGTAAAAGCACTGGACAATTCTAAGGAATGGATGCGAGAATACGGGGAGTCAATGCCTCATACAAAGTATGGTAGGACTGTAGTTTTCTTTTTCAAAAATGAGATAGATCAGGAAATCAAACTTTCTCCAACAGACCCTTATTTCACCCAAGGATTGCAACCTTATGTGATCGCTACTTACCAAAAGAGTCCTATGGGCGATGTGAGTTTTACTGATGGTTACCCAAAATGAGAAAACGCTTCACGCTTCAGGAATACAAAATAGGAGTTCTTTCAGGCGATAGAACAAAGCTCAGCCAAGCCATTACTTTGGCTGAAAGTTCGCTGGAAAGTGACTTGGCCTTGGCTTCAGATTTGGTTCAGGAGATTTTGCCTCATACCGGAAAGTCCATCAGAATTGGGATCACAGGTGTTCCTGGAGTTGGGAAAAGCACATTTATTGAATCTTTTGGACAGATGCTCGTTGATTCTGGGAAATCAGTAGCCGTTTTAGCAGTAGATCCTTCCAGTCAAAAAAGCAAAGGAAGTATTCTTGGCGATAAAACACGGATGGAAAAGCTCGCCGGAAATAAGCGCGCTTTTATCCGCCCAAGTCCAACGGGAAGTACCTTAGGTGGCGTGAGTTCCAAAACAAGAGAAGCAATGTTACTTTGCGAAGCGGCTGGTTTTGATGTGATTTTGATCGAAACGGTGGGAGTGGGACAATCTGAAACAGCTGTGAAGAGCATGGTGGATTTCTTTCTTTTGCTGATGCTAGCTGGTGCAGGCGATGAGCTGCAGGGAATCAAAAAAGGAATAATGGAAATGGCAGATGGGGTCGTCATCCACAAGTCTGACGGAGATAATCTGGCCAATGCCAAAAGGGCGAAGTCATCCTATGAAAATGCACTTCATCTTTTTCCATTGGGAGACAATAAATGGTCTGCTCCCGTATTGATAGCCTCTTCCTTGACTAAAGACGGGTTGAGCAATACTTGGGAAATGATCCAAAAGTATAAAGACCAAACTCAGCGGTCTGGTTTTTGGGAGTCAAACCGAGCTAAGCAAAGACTGAGTTGGCTGGATGAAAATCTACAATTCTTACTTGGTAAATTCTTTTTGGACCATCCGCAAGTGAAGAAGATGCTCACCAAAAATCGAACACGAGTTGAAAATGGAGAGCTCAGCCCTTTGTCTTTGGCGAGAGATTTGATCACTACTTTTTTTCAATCCAACCAAAATCATAAATGAAATACCTGCTAATTATATCTGTATTCCTATGTGTAGCTTGTAGCAAACCAGCGGAAGTTGAAGAGCAAATAGCGGAGGATATTAGTTTCAGTACAAAAACCTTTACTTCCGAAAGGTGTATTGATGACAATTGTGCCAAGGTTGAATTGAGTTGGCCAATCGCTGAAAATGTACCGGCGGCTTCTACAATTAATGAAGAAATAGGTCGTCAATTACTTGCTTACTTTCAACAGGATAAAACCTATGATAACCTTGATTCTGCTGCGAATGATTATTTGGATTCCTACGAGGAGTTTAAAATTGATTTCCCTGATGCCCCTGGAGGTTGGGCGATAGAAGTTAAGGTTGAGAAAAGCTACGAATCAGACAGTACTTTGAGTTTTAAATTCAGCGGATACGATTTCTCTGGGGGAGCTCATCCAAATTCCAGTGTTTATTATATGAATTTCGATAAGCAGACTGGCGAGTATTTAAGTGTGGATCGAGTGGTTTTGGATCAGGGTGAAATGCTGGAATTGGCTGAAGCTGCTTTCAGAAAATATCATGATGTGGAGGAAGGTGTAGAACTTAAAGATGATGGTAGGTTCTTCTTACCTGAATCGGGTTTCTTTCTTCCAAATGCTATAGGATATGAGGGTGATACTTTGCATCTGACTTACATTCCGTATGAGATTGGTCCGTATGCTATGGGATATACAGAGCTGGTTTTTCCAATACAGGAAGTCAATGATTTAGTAAGGCAGTAAACTACAAGATAAATTCCCTGAAATTTTCTCTGTGGATCAATTTGTACTCAGAGCTGTATGTTTCTTCGAAGGCGGATGGAATTGAAAATTTCGCGTTAGGATTCCATTTGAATTCATAAGCATTCAATTTCCCGTTTTTTTCTTCCAGATAATCCAACTCCTGTTGATTTTTTGTGCGCCAAAAATAGCTGTTCACTTTTGTGCCAGAATATTCTAAATACTTTAGCCTTTCAGCCATTAGGAAATTTTCCCAAAGCGCTCCAATATCATTTCTTAAGGCAAGTGGTTGAAGGTTTTTGATTAGTGCATTCCGGACTCCGTTATCGTAGAAATAGATTTTTTTATTCATCTTTATTTCCTTTCGCAGATTACGGCTGAAAGTTCCTAATCTATAAATCACGTACGCTTGCTCGAGCAGATCAATGTAACTAATGACAGTTTTGACATCCACTTGTAGAGATCTGGAAAGCTCATTGTAGGAAACCTCACTACCCATCTGAAAGGCCAAAAGTTGCAGAAGTCGATAAATCACATCCTGCTTTTTGATGACTCCCAAAGCAAGCACATCTTTATAGAGATAGCTCTCTGTGAGTTCATACAAAAGTGTTTCTTGGTCACTTATATTGGTGATGATTTCTGGGTAAAATCCATAAACTAGGCGGTTTGGTAAGTCCTGCTCCGCCGCTACATATCCTGTTGTTTGCTCGAATTCCTTCCAGCTGATGGGATAGAGATGAAATGTAACTTTCCTGCCAGTAAGCGGCTCCTGAGTCAATCCTGATAGTTCGAATGAAGAGGATCCGCTTAGAATTAAATGCACTTCTGGCATTTGATCGTGGATTATTTTCGCTGTGATTCCAATATTCTCGATGCGTTGGGCTTCATCGATG
This sequence comes from Algoriphagus locisalis, assembly GCF_900116615.1. GTDB lineage: Bacteria > Bacteroidota > Bacteroidia > Cytophagales > Cyclobacteriaceae > Algoriphagus > Algoriphagus locisalis. Next base: position 38,624 of record NZ_FPBF01000008.1, on the reverse strand, counting down.
AATACGTACTTGTAGTCGCCGACAATTGATTTGATTTGCATTGTATTCGGAGTGTCCAGCAACCTCCTTGTGGTAGGGTCATCACCATCGAGGAATAGATAGTTTTTTCCAGCTAGCAAATCATAGATAAGCGTAGTTTTCCCAACTTGCCGAGGTCCTATCAGCAATATGACCTTCCTGTTTTGTAGCTGATCAGAAAGGTTTTGAAAATGAATCCTATTAAACTTCATACCCAAATATAGACTTTTATGGAGTTTAATCCACAAAAATCCGTCCTTTTATGGAATACGATCCACAAAAATCCGTCGTTTTATGGATTTGAAATTATGGAAATCAACTTTCAAACCAAAAAAGCCGATGAGAAACCAATCCCAACGGCTTTTTAATGTTGAATATCCAATATCGAATGCAGAATAATGAAGTAGTAAAACCTAATAAACCAAGAACCCGGATGGCCCTCTACCTGCCTCAAAAGTTTTGATCACAGAACCACTTTCAGAAAGAACTGTCACAGTACCGTTGCCTTGGAAGCCATTTGAATTAGAGACGTAAATCTGATCCCGCTCGTCGTCGAAGCCAATGCCATAGAACCCTGATCCTGTCATTAATTCCGTAACAGTCGCAGCGTTTCCTTCTATGTCAATACTCACCACGGCATCATTGTAATCCGGCCAGCCTGAGCTGGTCAAAACATACATTTCATCGTCTCCATCGAATGCAATTCTGCTGGTAGCGTTTGCCACCGGTACAGTGTAAGAAGTGCCTAGAGTTAGGCTGCTCAGATTTACAGTATAGAAAATCACCTCATCGGCTGCCACTGCATATACCCAAAGAACCCCGTCTTCAGCATAGAACTGCCGAGGTGAAGCTTCCAGGTCAAGGGTCGTAACTACAGCTTCCTGAGTGGCATCGATAATTTCGATTTTGTTTTCTTCAGAACCAGCTACAATGATGTAATTGCCATGAGCGAAAAGGTCTTCAGGTTTGTTTGAAACTTCGATTTTCTTAGAAACTACTCCACCGTCAAGACCATTTACCACTGCTATATAGGAATCTGGAGTTCCGTAATTATCGTCATAAGGGCCATAATCACTGATAAAAAGTTTGCTTCCATTTACAGCCAGAGATCTCGGCTGGTCCAGATCGGCTACCACAGCACCTGAACTTTTGAAATCCCCTGGGTTAACGATTTCTACCTTGCCGGTATTTGCTACCAAATACAATCTGTCAGCTTCAAGGACCATGTCTTCCAATAAACCTGCAAATGGGCGTGCATTTTCTGCTTCAAAAATATTTGGAAGAAGCTCCTGAGTATTTGGGTTTAAGTGATAGACTTCTCCATCATTTGTCCCGAAGTTTCCTTCATTCATGATCAAAATGCCGGATTCGTACTTGCCCAATGGCTTTTCATCTCCACTGTCGGAGCAGGCAAAAGAGATAGAAATCAAGGCTGAAGCCCAGAGAAATTGTTTTAAGTTCATAATAGTATGGATAAGTTAAATTGAAAAGATCTTCCTGGCATGGCTCGTAGATAGAGCACTTGGTAGTCGGTGTCGAGAATATTGTTGATTTGAAAACTGAGTGGAAAACGGATTTCGCCAAGTTGAAGACCGCTGTAGCCAAGTCCCAAATTGTATAGCTGATAAGAAGGTATCAGGCGCGGGTTATCCGCCGTGACTGATCGTTCGCCCACGTAAAATGTGCTCGCAAAGGCCGAAAAGTCCTGTATCTCTACTCTGATTTTGGCGTTAGCCTGATGCTGTGGAGAGTAAGGCAATTGCTTGCCTACCGATTGGTCATTTTCATCCACGGCTTCCGAGGTGATGGCCTTGGAGAACGTGTAGGAAGTGGTTAACTCCCAGTTCCACATTCCAAACTTTCCATCTAAATTTCCCTGATATTCTACACCTTGGTTACTGACTTTCTTGATGTTTTCCGGAGTCCAGAAACTTCCTTTTGGCAGCCAAATGATCCAATTATCCACGGACATTTTGTAGTAAGTCAAGCTTTGCTTCCAGTTGAGATTTCCTGTTTTATTCCAAGTCAGGGCAATTTCTCCGCTTAGGCTTTCTTCAGGAAGCAACTCTGGATTACCGCCTGGATTCCAGAAACGATCATTCAATGTTGGGACTTTGAAGCCTTTTCCGAGGGAAGTTTTAAGTTGCAAGGACTGAGAGTTTCTGTTCCAAAAGCTCCAATCCATTCCAAGGTTGGGAGTGAAGGGAGCAAAAGTGCCATCGTAAACCAATTGCCTAAGGTTTAATGCAAATGAGAGCTTTTCAGAGGGAGAGAAGTTTGTGCTTTGATACAACTCAATTCGATTATCCTCAGCTTGATATGTGCTGAGATCACCTTTGGTCAGCGTATATCTGGCTCCAAGTTTTGAAGTCCATTTGGTGGAAATCTCCTGATCCCAATCACCAGCAAGGAAATATTGAGTGCTGTTGTTTTGACTCGAATTGAACAGTTGCTCATTTCTTACAAAACCCGTTTTCAGGTTCCAGATCGATTTTTCCTCAAAATGGAAGTAGTCAATTACTGCCCGAAAAGCTTGATCTTCCTGTTCATCTTCCGTGTTTGAGCCGATGACAGGTTGAACTTCCCGGTTGGTTTTATTCCACCAGAAAGCTGTTTTCAATTGGTTGTTGTCGTTCAGATTCCAAGCCAGATCTTGCACGATCCCGATCTGCTCAAATTGCGCATGATCTTCTTTTACTTCCGGTGTACCAAATTGTCCCAAGTCTTTGTAGGGAAAGTTATTCTTTGCAAACTCCCTGTAGATTTTCGTTTTGCTGCTGAAGTTAGAGGTAGAAAACCCAGCATAAGCTGAAGAATTAAACAATCCAAAACTTCCGATCTGCTGGCTGATTCCAGCATGAAACCCTTTGCCGAATTCGCTTTCAGTACCCAAATGAACAGATCCTCCGATGGCTTCATTTCCGAAAAGCGCTCCTGCATTGCCGAACTGCAAACTCACTTGGTCTATGGCGGAAACAGGTAAAATAGACAAGTCACTTTGCCCGAGTGAGGGACTGTTGATGGGTAAGCCATTCCAAAAAACCGCCGTATGACCTGCCGAAGTACCGCGAAAAGATGGGGAGGCGATCATTCCTGCTCCGTATTGCCTCACGAAAACCGGCGATTGCTCTTGCAAAATATCTCCAAGAGATCTTCCCTGGAAGTCCTGCAAATCCTTTTTTGACCAGCTGATAACTTTTTGCCCTTGGGCAAATCGATCCAAAGCCGGCGCATAGACTTCCACCTCAGCCAGAGGAATCGTATCCTGACTGATCGGGCTAAAGCCCACAAAAGAGTAAACCCACAAGAGCAAAGTCATGCCTGATCGAATTAGTTTAAATCCGATTCGGGCTTGAAGAGAAAGGGGAAGAAGGAATCGGAACCGCGAAATGCGGCTCGGGTACGTTCTTCGTCGCTTTTCCTCCGAAAGCACAGAATCAAAAGAAACGGGCAGGTCTCCTGGCTTACCTAAATTTGCCGCCTTCTCATCCCGAATTGGTTTCGGAACAATGGCATGGTTGACAAATCTGCGGAAAAATCCGCTCGGTTTACAGTTGCGGGGACAGCTTTGGTTTTACACCAAATTCCCTTTTAATCCCAAGAGCTCAGTTGCGAGATTGGGAACCTATTTCGGCTGCAAAAGTAGATCGGGAAAGCTTAGAAAAAAAATCTGTTTAGAGACAAATTTTGGAAGTGGCGAAAACCCGAGCTTATTTTGGGCTTCAATATCTCCAATTATTTCTGTGAAAAACCATCGAATTAGTTTCTTTTTTTCTTTACTATTTTTGTCCGTAATCATCTCTTTTTCAGGGTGTAAAGAGAAAGTGGGCAAGAGTGAAGACACGCTAGAAAAATTAGACATAAGCTATGCGTCTGGCTTTACTATTTTTAAAGGTGAAAACTTTTGGAAGGTAGAAGTGACTCAGCCATGGACTGGTGCAGATAGAATTTTTTCCTATTTGGTTTTGAAAGAAAATGCTGAAAAACCTGCCGGAGAATTCGATGCAATCATTCAGCTCCCGGTAGAAAAAGTCATCCTGACTTCGACTACTCATATTCCGCATTTAGACATGTTGAACAGCACTGAAAAGTTGATTGGTTTTCCAAATCTGAATTTGATTTCTTCAGACAAAACTTGGCAACATATTGATGCTGGAAAAGTGGTTGAATTAGGAGCTGGACCTTCAGCAAATACAGAAATGGTGATTGATTTGGCTCCGGATTGGATCATGATTTCTACGCTGGGAGATGATCTGAAGTACTTGGATTTACTGGCTCAAGCCGAGATTCCCGCAGTAATCAATGGAGAATATGTGGAGCAGCATCCGCTAGGAAGAGCTGAGTGGATTAAGTTTACAGGGGTGATGTTAGGGAAATATGAGGAATCGAAAATAGCTTTTGAGCAGGTGGAAAAAGACTATTTGGAAGCTGAGAAACTGAGTGATTCGATTGTTGATTCGCTTCGGCCTACTGTGCTGAGCGGGGTGCTTTATCAGGATATTTGGTATGCCCCAGGAAGTGAAAGTTGGGGGGCGAAGATCCTACAAAATGCTGGTGGCGACTATATTTTCTCCCATCAAAAAGGAACCGGCTCTGCACAGTTGAATTATGAATATGTGCTTGAAAATGCACTGGAAGCTGATTTCTGGATAGGATCCGCTGATTTTCAAGACTTGGAAACTATGGGGAATGCAGAGCCTCGGTACAAAGCCTTTAATTCATTTAAATCTGGAAATGTGTTCTCTTATACCCAGAAAAGAGGTAGAGCAGGAGGGTTGGAGTATTTTGAGTTGGGCTACATGCGACCGGATTTGATTCTAAAAGATTTGATCAAAATCCTTCATCCTGATTTACTTCCAGCGTATGAGTTGTATTTTTATCAACAACTCCATGCAAAAAAATAGTCCATTTCTTCTTCTCTCGGCCGCGTTGGTTCTGCTGCTTTTCAGTTTTCTACTAAATGTCAGTTTGGGATCCGTGTCTATTTCATCAAGCGAAATTCTGAATGGGATTTTCACTGGAGAATGGACTAAGGCGTCACGTGAGCAGATTATTTTGAACTACAGAATTCCAAAAGCTCTGGTCGCAATTCTTGCAGGAATAGGACTCAGCATCAGTGGTTTGCAGATGCAGACTTTTTTCAGGAATCCATTAGCAGGACCGTTTGTATTGGGGATTAGTTCAGGCGCGGGGCTTGGGGTGGCGATTTTGATGCTTGCTGGTTCTGCTTTTGGACTAGCTGCTTTTGGTGGGGCGATTAATCCTTGGGCTATCGCCATTGCAGGGACGTTGGGTGCTAGTTTGGTATTGCTGTCCGTGAGTTTAGTTGCTTGGAAAGTGAAAGACAGTATGACGCTTTTGATTGTGGGATTGATGTTTGGATCGGCAGTTTCGGCTGTGATATCTGTTCTTTCTTATTTTTCAGGAGCGGAAGCATTGAAGCTTTTTACCATTTGGTCCATGGGAAGTCTAGGCGGATTGGTTTGGGATCAGGTTTGGGTGTTAGGTTTGGTGATTGTTATCGGAATCGTACCCGTGATCGCCTCAGTCAAATCTTATAATGGAATGCTGCTGGGCGAGAGCTATGCAAAAAGTATGGGGATTAACCCTGACCGCTTGCGATGGTTGATGATTCTCAGCACAGGTTTGTTGGCTGGAAGTGTTACTGCATTTTGCGGACCGATTGCTTTTATAGGGATTGCTGTGCCACATTTGGCTAGAATTGTCTGGAAAACCTCTGACCATAGAATCCTGTTTCCAGCTTCAGCTTTGATAGGAGCAAGTTTGTTGCTTTTATGTGATGCTGTGGGTCAGCTTCCTGGTTCCGCACAGACGTTACCGATAAATGCCGTGACTTCGCTCGTAGGAGCTCCAATAGTGATCGGTTTGGTGCTTCGCAAAAATTTCAGTAAAGAATTCTAGGCTATGGGGAAAGCATCAATCATCGGTAGAAATCTTAGCCTTGGATATGCTAAAGGAAGAATAAGGAAGGAGATTCTGAATGGACTTGATTTTGAGCTTTTTTCCGGCGAATTGACCTGTTTGCTTGGCCCAAATGGAGTAGGGAAATCAACTCTTGTGAAGGCTGTTTTAGGTCAATTGAAGCCTTTCCGTGGTGAAGTTTTGCTCCATAGAAAACCTATTTCTGAGTATTCAAATGAGGAATTAGCAAAAGAACTTTCAGTGGTTTTGACTGAGCCATTTTTGCCGGGAAATATGACCGTAGGGCAATTGGTAGCTATGGGTAGAATTCCCCATACAGGTTGGACAGGAAAGCTGGAGGAAAAGGATAAGCAAGTCGTTCAAAATGCACTTGCAGCTACGAAAATAGAATACTTACGTGATGAAAGACTTTCTGAAATCAGTGATGGTCAGCGACAAAAAGCGTTAATAGCTCGAGCGCTGGCTCAGGATGGAAAAGTAATGGTATTGGATGAACCTACCGCACATTTGGATCTGGTGAATCGCTACGAAATCATGCATTTGCTCCGTGAAATCGCAAAGACTCAAGGAAAGTCCATCCTCGTCGTAACCCATGACTTGGAAATCGCATTGGAGACTGCCGATCGATTTTGGTTATTAAATTGTGGAACTCCACTGATTTCTGGTTTGCCGGAGGATTTGGTGATTTCAGGCCAAATCAATCAATTATTGCCTGGAAAGAAATTCCATTTTAGTGTGGAAAAGGGAAGGATCGAATCTAAGAATGAAGAGCTGAAAATTGAAATTTCCGGTCCCAAAATTCTGGTTTCTTGGATTTCAAAAGCTCTTGAAAAAGCTGGAATCAAGGAATTGTCCGGAACAATAGAAGTAAGTGAGGATCCATTTTCTATAAGTTATAAAGGAGTAGTTTATAGCCGGGTTGAGGAGTTTATTGTGGCTAATCTTTGAGGTCTTTTTTTTGACCTCGAAGGTTTAATTTTTTCTTAAAATTTCGAATGATGAATGCCCAATGATGAATTTCGAAGTATCGGATACTAACCGCTTCCTAAATTAATCTAAAAGTCCAAAATAGCCTTTACCTTACTTCTGAGTTCAGCAATCTCCTGTTGGCCTAGACTACCAATCCTTTCTAAAAATCTTCGATTATCCAATGCTCTGACTTGATCAATAAGAATCTCAGAGTTTTTTTCTAAACCATATTTCCCTTCAGAAATACGGGTTCGAAGAATATTTCTCTTTAGAGTAAGTTTTGTCGTAAGAGGGCAAACTAAAGTGGAAGGGTGATCAACCTGATTGAGGAGATTTGTTTGAATGACTACCACTGTGCGAATCTTACCTGGCTCAGTTCCTTTTGAGGGGTTTAAGTTCGCAAGCCAGATTTCATATTGCTTCATCTTCCTCGATTAAAGCATCAAATTCAGCGATGATTTCAGTTGAACTTTCTTTTGATAGTTTAGAAGCGAACGCAAATTCGCTACTTAGTTTTTTGCGCTTTTGATAGTTGTTGTAAAATTCAAGAGCCTGATTGATATACCTATTTCTGGCAACTTTTCTATCCTTAATGATTGCCTCCGTTTCTTCGAAGATTTCTTTGTCTAGTTTTAAAGAGAGCGTTTTCATATTTCCGAGTATATACTATAAATATATACTTTTTTCTGAAAGTTCATTTATGATGAGTCAATTTTCAAAATCGCCTTACATTAAAAACCTCCTGCAAATCTCACACTTACCTATTAATTACACAATGGGGGTATGATTGAAGGATCTTTTGCCTATATTTTGAGTTGAAATTAAACCCCGACTTACTTTTGAACTTATATGTTATTTGAACTGATCCGACTGGAATTCCTAAAAAGTTTCCGATCTACATCCTTTGCCAAAAGCGTAATGGTTGCCATTTTCCTTGGTTTTCTGGCCATTATGCTACTAGGATATTTACTATTGGCAGGGATATTCTTGGGAAGGATTTTAGGTGAACTGGCTGAAGGACAGGATCCTATTGAGGTTCTGAATTCAGGCTTAATTTTCTTTTTTCTGGTGGAATTTATGTACAGATATTTTCTGCAGAAACTTCCTGTAATAGAGCTTGAAAGCCTGCTTCATCTGCCAATTTCCAAAAAGAAAATAATGCATATGCTACTTGGGAGATCGTTTTTCTCACCGTTAAGCATTATTGCATTGATACTGTTTGCTCCCTTTGCGTTCACAGAGATTTCCATTCAATATGTAGTTGCAGGAGCCATATCCTGGTTGGGAACTCTCCTGTTTATCAGCTGGACCTTGCATTGGTTTATGCTTTGGTTCAAGCAGCGATTTGAAGATAGTTTGATCGGAGTTATTATCGTATTTATAGTATTACTCTTGGGTGGAGGCTCTACTTATATGGGTTGGTTTAACCTAGGTGAGCTTGTCGCGCCATTTTTCACATTCGCCATGAGTAGTTTTTTACCATTGGCGATCATGTTGATTTTATGTTTTGTAGGGTATTACATGGCATTCTCTTACTATCTCAATAATGCCTATTTGGAAGATTTGGCCAAAGAGGAAGAGGTTCGATTTGTGAATCAATCGGTTGGATTCTTTTCCAGATTCGGAATGGCCGGGGAGCTTGCGGACTTAGAATGGAAGCTGATAATCCGACATAAAAAGAGCCGTACCTTTTTGATGCTAAGTGCGTTTTTCTTGCTTTACGGAACCATTTTCTACGATAATCCAGAATATCAAGATGGTCCAATGCAGAACATCTTTATTTTCGTCGGTGTATTTATTACAGGAATTTTTATGATTCAGTATGGGCAGCTTTTCTTAAGTTGGAACTCTGGTTATTTTGATTTTTTCCTTAGCCGACGAGATGGAGTGAAAAATTTGGTGAGAGGTAAATATCTACTCCTGTTATCCATCTCCTTATTGTGTTTTTTGCTGTCTATTCCCTATGTCTATTATGGATGGTCGTTTCTATTGATTCACCTAGCTACTTTCCTGTTTAATGCTGGGATTATGATTCATTTGATCATTTACCTGGCTCTTTGGAAACCAAAACCTATGGATCTCAATAAGGGTGCAATGTTCAATTATGAGGGAGTTGGAGCAGCTCAGTTTTTGATGATTATACCTATGATGGTCGCACCCTATTTGATTTATTTGCCATTTGCAATGCTGTTTAATTTCTATGCTGGATTGGCAGCGCTGAGCACTGTGGGTATCATAGGGATTATTTTCTTCAATAAGCTTTCAACTATTAATATTAATCGGGTTTTAGACAACCGATACGAAATTTCATCTTCATTCCGTCAAGAGTTATGATCCAAGTTACAGACCTTAAAAAACAATACAAAGAAGTAGTTGTACTCGATGTTGAGAGACTCGATATTCCAAAATCAGAATGTTTTGGTTTGGTGGGAAACAATGGTGCAGGGAAAACGACCTTATTTAGGATTATGCTCGATCTTGTCCGTGCTTCGCAGGGCAAAGTGGAAATCGATTCTAGGGATGTGAGCAAAACTGAAGAATGGAAAAGAACCACAGGCGCATATTTGGACGAGCACATGTTGTTGTCTTACCTGACTGCGGATGAGTATTTTCAGACGCTTCGCAAAATCTATGGACTTTCCGAGGCTGATTTGCAACTTCACTTGAGCAAGTTTACCGAGCTATTCAATGATGAGATAGTTGGGAAAAAGAAGTACATCCGTGATCTCTCGAAGGGTAATCTGAAAAAAGTAGGAATCGCAGCAGCACTAATGGGTAATCCAGAAGTAGTTTTTCTGGATGAACCTTTTGAGAATTTAGATCCAAGTTCTCAGATCCGATTGAAGAAATTGATTCTTCAGGAGAAACAAGGTTCTCAGGTTACTTTTTTGATATCCAGTCATGACCTTACCCACGTGACAGAGATCTGTGATCGCATCGTGCTACTAGAGAAAGGGAAGATTATCAATGATCTGAGGGATAAATCTGCGATGCTAGCTGAGTTGGATGCTTATTTCACAGGGTGAGAAAGAGTCTTATGTGTCCATTGTTTCCTGTAAAATGAACATAAGATAGGGAAATCCACTTTTGCTGGACATGTTTAGCTAACGTGTCCATTTTATTTATAAATATGGACATGTTGTCAAAATGTGTCCATTTGGTGAACATGTTTTAGCCATGTGTCCAATATTTTGAGAAATATGGACATATTCTTGGGTTTGTGTTTATATTTTTAATAAATTTGGACATGAGAAACTTTTAGTCCTATGCCCTACGACCGGAATTTGCCTTATAATGATTTGCCTCTACTTCCACCTTCCAAGGCAGTAGAGGAAGATATCGCAATCTTGAAAAAATTGGTCACGGCATCACGAGCTCTGGCTTCGGTGAATGCAAGTGTTCTTCGCTTGCCAAATCCAACCATGCTAGTGAACACGATTGCACTTCAGGAAGCAAAAAGTTCTACTGCGATTGAAAATATTTTTACCACAGAAGATGAGTTGTACAAGGCCGTTTCTGACTTGATTCAGGAGGAAAGAGCGGATTCTGCAACCAAGGAAGTGTTACGATATCGAGAGGCACTTTGGGAAGGATACACAACGATGAAAGGTAAAAGTAGTATTAACCAGGATGTGATCTTGGGGGTATTTCGAGAAGTGAAGGATACAAGTGCTGGTTTTCGGTCACCTGCCACACAAACTATCATTAAGAGAGGAAACAGTGAATTTCGGTCTGGTGAGACGATTTATACTCCGCCAAGAGGAGAGCAATTGCTTCAGGATTTTGTAGGAAACTGGATAGAATACCTGAGTGATGACGAGGGTTTTCCGACAGATCCTCTTCTGAAAATGTGCATTTCTCATTATCAATTTGAGGCCATTCACCCCTTTGCAGATGGAAATGGAAGGACTGGCAGGATTTTGAACCAACTTTATCTTGTGAATAGAAACCTTCTTGATCTTCCTGTGCTGTATCTATCCAAATACATTATCGTCCACAAGGAAGACTATTACTATCACCTTGGGGCAGTTACACAGCGCGGCGATTGGAAGTCCTGGATCTTGTATATGCTGGAAGCTGTGGAGAAGACTTCGATTTTGACTGAGGATTTGATCCGTCAGATAATTGTTCAGATGGAAGCTACTTTAGCCCATGGAAAGGCAAAAATCAAATGGTATTCTAAAGAAGTCAATGAGCTGATTTTTTCACAACCTTATCTCAAATCCAAGACACTTGGCGAGTTGATGGGAGTTAGTTCAAGAACGACTTTGACGAAATATTTTTCAGAGTTGATCGAAGCAAAGATTCTGTTTCCGAAAAAAGACGGAAAGGAAGTGTATTACGTGAATGAAGAACTAGTCAGGATTTTAGGAGATTAAAAAAGTCCCTCCGAACGTTCAGAGGGACTTTTGAAATTGCTATCCACACCATTAAGTGGATAGACGTTCAACCTTTAATCAACCAATTTTATTTCCATCCACCACCAAGAGCTTGGTAAATATTTACGGTGGCATTCATTTGTTTCATTTTTGTCTCGATCAATTCAAATTTGGATTCTAGGGCATCTCGCTGCGTCAATAAAACCTCCATGTAGTCAGCTCTTGCAGAGTTGAATAGCTCATTGGAAATATCTACTGACTGATTGAGCGCATCTACTTCCTGCGACTTTAAGTCATAGGTTTGCTCTAAGTTTTTGATGTTTGAAAGCTGGTTTGCCACTTCTACATAAGCATTCAATATCGTTTGCTCGTAGTTGTAGATAGCTTGGATCTGCTTGGAATTAGCAGTTAAATACCTTGCCTTGATCGCATTCCTGTTTATCAGTGGAGCCACTAGCTCTCCAGCTAATGAATAAATCAATGACTGTGGCGTATTAAATAGATAGCTAGGGTTAAATGCATTGAATCCAAGGCCTGCACTGATCTCCAGGGAAGGGTAGAAGTCAGCTTTAGCTACTTGAATGTCAATCTTGGACGCTGCCAATTCAAGTTCAGCTTGTCTGATGTCAGGTCGGTTTGCCAAAAGCTGAGAAGGTATGCCCTCATGGATAGTGTCAGGAATCAAGTCAGCAAAAACTGCAGAATTTCGTTCTACTTTCTGAGGGAATCTGCCTACTAGGAAGTTAATTCTATTTTCGGCTTCTATGATTTCCTGCTCTATGCCGTATTGAAGGCTTTTGGTGTTCAGAACTTGTGCTTGAAATCTACGAACAGCCAATTCCGTCACTCTAGCAGCATCTTTCTGATATTTTACGATCTCAAAGGCATTGTTTTGAATTTCAATGTTTTGCTTAACGATAGCAAGTTCATTGTCCAGTGCTAGTAACTCATAATAGGAATTGGCTATCTCCGAAATCAGATTGGTCACCATGAAGTTTTTGCCTTCCACACTTGCCAAATATCTGGTCAATGCTGATTTTTTAGCATTTCTAAGTTTGTGCCAAATATCGACTTCCCAGGTAGCAAATGCTCCCAGCATATAATCTTGAAGAGGATCAGGGATTTCTTTACCCGGCTTGATGTCTGTATTGGCATCATTAGCACCTTGGCTAGTGTATCTACCCACTTTGTCCACACCTGCCGCTGCGCCTATATTCACAGAAGGCAAGATTTCACCTTTACGAACTCTTACTTCGTTTTGCGCGATCTGAATTTCCTGCAAAGTGATATTCAATTCCTGATTGTTGCTCAAAGCAGTGTCGATCAGGGCTTTGAGATTTGGATCAGTGAAATACTCTTGCCAAGTGACCTCAGCAGCAGTATTTGTAGTATCCTGAGAGCCATTATAGCTCTCAGGTGTTACGTTATTTACGTCTTTTTGTATTAGCTCCGGAGTTTTGCAACTAGATACAGCTAGTATTAGAGATGCGGTTCCCAGGCATATATATATGGTTCTCTTAAGCATGTGAGTGTTGTTTTTGTTCGGAAAGGGGAGATTCATCTTCATTTTTGATCAGGTGTCGACCATCTGCCAAATTTCCAAATATGAAGTACAAGCCAGGTACTATGATTACCCCGAAAATGGTCCCGAATAGCATACCACCAAGCGCTGATGCACCTATAGTATGGTTACCAATTGCACCTGCACCTGAAGCAACTATCAATGGAATCAAACCTGCGATAAAGGCAAATGAAGTCATCAGAATAGGTCGGAAACGAACTTTGGCGCCTTCGATGGCTGCTTCCAATATGCTTAATCCTTCCTGTCGTTTCTGTACGGCAAATTCCACAATCAACACGGCATTTTTACCTAAAAGACCAACCAACATGATCAGACCAATCTGAGCATAAATATCATTATCAAGCCCCATCATCTTCAGTAAGAAGAAGGAACCGAATACCCCGGCCGGGAGCGAGAACACTACGGCAAGCGGAATGATAAAGCTTTCATATTGCGCTGCCAGTACAAAGTACACGAACACCAGTACTATTAGGAATACATAAAGCGCTTCATTTCCTCTGTTGGATTCGTCATAGGAAAGTCCTTCCCAGGCAATGTCATATCCTTTAGGTAATGTTTGCGCAGAGACTTCTGTGATCGCCTGTATCGCATCAGCTGTGGTATATCCTTCAGCCGGAAGGCCCCGGATAGATGAGGAATTGTACATATTGAAACGAGTTACCTCATTAGGCCCCTGAGTTTTCTTCATTGTCATGAAAGCTGAGTAAGGAACCATTTCACCGGCTTCATTCTTCACAAAGAGGTTCAAGACATCTGAAGGAAGTCTTCTAAACGATGGATCTGATTGCACATATACTTTGAAGAATCTACCAAACCGTATGAAGCCCTGCTCGTAGGTGCTACCGATAAGAATGTTCAGGTTTTCCATGGCATCTCCGATAGAAACGCCTTTTTGCATCGCCTTATCATTATCTATTTCTAATTCATATTGAGGATAGTTGGCAGCGAAGAAGGTAAACAAGCCGGTAATTTCAGGACGTGCACTAAGATCATCCATGAACTTCTGATTGATCTTGTCAAAGTCCTGATAATCAGTTGTAGTAGTCTTGTCCAATAGTCGTAAGGAGAAACCTCCGGATGAACCAAAACCAGGAATAGCAGGTGGTTCGAAGAATTCCACGACGGCACCAAGGCCTTTTGATTCTTCTTCCAATTCCTCCATGATCTCCTTCACCGTATGCTTACGATCTCCCCAAGGCTTCAAGTTGATCAAACAGGTACCAGCATTGGAACCACGACCTTCTGTCATGATCTCATATCCTGCCAATGATGAAACTGATTCAACACCATCGATTTCCTCACATATTTTTTGAAGTTTCTGAGAAACCTGATTTGTACGCTCAAGAGTAGATCCAGGAGGGGTTTGGATAATAGCATAGATGGTTCCCTGATCCTCACTTGGGATAAAGCCTGCAGGTAAGATCTCATTTTCGAAAACAATACCAGCTCCAAATAGTAGCAGAATGCCAAATGTGAGCCATCTGCGGCTTACCATGGATCTAAGCAACTGTACATATTTGCCAGTCAGCTTATCAAAACCACTGTTGAATCCGTCCAATGCTTTGGTTAGGATATTTCTCTTCTTCTCTTTTCCATGGTGATTTTTCAACAGCATAGCGCAAAGAACAGGTGTCAGCGTCAAGGCAATGATCGCAGAAATCACAATTGAACTGGCCATAGTAATGGAGAACTGCCGGTAGAAAGTACCCACTGGTCCACTCATAAAGGAGATAGGCAAGAATACCGAAACCATTACCGCGGTGATGGCGATGATCGCACCTGAAATTTCACCAAGTACTCTTTTTACAGCTTGATAAGGAGATAGATGAGGCATTTCCTCCATCTTGGCATGGACCGCTTCCACCACTACAATCGCATCATCGACCACAATACCAATAGCAAGTACTAAGGCAAAAAGCGTGATGATGTTGATCGAGAGTCCAAATAACTGTAGCACGAAGAAGGCACCTATCAGCGATACTGGCACGGCAATGATCGGAATCAATGTCGATCGCCAGTCGCCCAAGAAGACAAATACAACTAACGCCACTAGGATAAATGCATCCCGCAACGTATGAATTACCTGTTCGGTAGATGCATCCAAGAATCGGGATACGTCATAACTGATGCTGTAATCCATTCCCGGAGGAAATGAAGCTTTCATCGTTTCCAGTTGTGCTTTTACCTCTTCGATTACATCACTGGCATTACTACCATAGTTTTGCTTCAATACAATCGCCGCAGATGGATTTCCATCCAGATTAGAGTAAATATCAAAGAATTCACTGCCTAATTCTGTTCTGGCTATATCCTTCAAGTGTATACTTTCACCATCGGAATTAGCTCTGATGATGATGTTATCATACTCTTCAGGCTTACTGAATCGGCCTTTGTAGGTCAATACATATTCCAGCGATTGTGCTTCAATACCAGAGCTTTGTCCGATTCTGCCCGGGCGGCCTACGATACTCTGCTCTTGCATGGCTTCCATTACCTCATCTACTGAGATATTGTAAGCTCGCATACGATCAGGATTCAGCCATACACGCATCGCGTAAGTACGGCTACCTAATATTTGAGATCGTGCTACCCCTTTGATCCTGTTGATTTCAGGGATCATATTCACGTTGGCGTAATTGTACAGGAATTTTTCATCCATGTTTTCGCTCTTGGAATACAGGTTGACATACATCAACATACTCGGCTGTATAGGAGTGATTACCACACCTTCCCGTTGTACAAGTTCGGGTAGAAGAGGCATTACCTGATCCACCCTCGTCTTCACACGTATTACAGCCTGATTGGGGTCCGTGCCCGGTTCGAAGATGATGTTGATCGTAGCTTCACCTGCACTGGTAGCATCGGTTGCCATGTACCTCATATCCTGCACACCGTTGATTGCGTTTTCCAACGTAATCAAGGTGGACTTCACAAGTACATCGGCACTTGAACCTGGGAAGGCTATGAAAATACTTACCGTAGTAGGGGCAATAGGAGGGAACTGAGATATAGGTAGTTGCTTGATGGATAGCGAGCCTATAAATACAATAATAATCGATATGACTATCGCGAGGACTGGTCTTTTTATGAATGTGCTAAACATTGTGGTTTCTGGTTTTATGAGAGATTTGACTACTCTGCATATAAGTCTAACTGAGACAATGCTGTGTGCGGATCTACAAAATCATAGTGTATCTCCTCGTTTTCTCTTACCAGACGCAAACCTTCCAGAAGGATTTTGTCACCCTTCTCCAAACCTGCCGAAATCACATAGATGTGAGGTATTTCGGCTGCAATGGTTACTTCTCTGGAGCGGATTTTATTTTCTTCATCCACTACATAGACATACTTTTTCTCCAAAACTTCGAATGTTGTTTTCTGAGGAATCAATAAGGCATCCTTCAATGGAATGCTCATTTCAACATTGCCAGTTTCCCCATGTCTTAACAGACCATCTGGATTAGGAAATGTTGCTCTGAATGCGATGTTGCCAGTTTCATTATTGAAGTCTGCTTCAATAGTTTCCACTACACCAGGATATTTGAAGTATTTGTTGTTTGCCAGTAGTAGGTTCACAATGACATCATCATCACTTTTTACTTCAGCTTTATATTCTAGGTATTCTGCTTCAGGCACATTGTAGTAAACCCACATTTTGCTGTTGTCCGAAAACTCAGATAGTAATTCGCCTTCATCTAAAAGGCTACCTTCCCTTACTAAGAACCGCCCAATGATGCCATCAAATGGTGCTCGGATCTCAGTGAATTGTAAGTGAACTTCAGCAAGAGCAAGCTCTGCTTTTGCCTTGGCCAATTTAGCCTTTGCCATAGCCAGCTCATTTGGCGCAACAATATTTCTATCTGCGAGCGTTTTGGTGTTTTGATATTCGATCTCTGCAAAATCTACTTCTGCAGCAGCACTTTGCTGCTCTGCTTCATACAGCTTAGGCATGATTTTAAACATGATCTGGCCTTTTTTTACAAATTGACCTTCATCTACATAGATCTTTTGAAGGTAGCCTCTTTCCTGAGCGCGTAGCTCGATATGTTGTATAGAATGTATTTGGGATACGTAATCTTTGGTGATCAATGTATCCATGGTGAGAGGACTAGTTACCTGAAAGGTGGCTTCCTCTTCGTGATGTTCTTCTCCATGTGAGTTACAGCTTGTGATCCACAAGGTACCGCACAGGCTCAAGAGCATGAGAATTTGATTTTTCATATGAATTTAATTTGTCTTTAAAAGGCCTTAAAGCCTGGCCCGATTTTTCTTCGGGAGAATTTCGCATGGCTCAAAATCATACTAGTGTAGGATCATTGAGGCATACTCGATTTCAAAGGATGATTTAATAAAAACGATATCTTTTTCCGGGTGATTTTGGGTAGTTGTGTATAGGAAAATACACGGAACCCGTTGAGCATCAAGAGCTCTTTAGCTAATGCTTCTAGGGGTTAAATAAGAAAAGGGGAGTTCTAGGCAAAAGTGTTTTTCTGCCTCAAAAAAGTAGTATTATATTCTAAATACCTGGATGACTACATGTTTACGAAGTTCACCTGTATTTGGAATAAACTTGCTGAAATGCAAGTCGTGTGAAAAGTCTTGGAAAAGAAAACCAAAAATCCGGGTAAAGAAAATTGCGCTAAAGTGCGCGCTATCTAAAAAATCATGATTTGTGACAAACTCATCTTCTTTTTCTTCTTCTTCGACTTTCGAATTGTTGACAGTAAAAATGCTAGTACCGTGCTCCTTGGAAGCGGAAAAAGAGAGAGGATGTTGCTGAGTATTGTTGATTCCTACAACTGTCTCAAAAGAGCCTTCGTAGCCATCGATAGCATTATCAGTATCAACACTGGCATAGATTGCACTATACCCACTTGATATGAGAATACTTAACGATAATAAGAATCTAACTAGATACTTTGCCATTTGGTCACAAACTTATGTAGGACATTGGTGATTGTCAAGTGGAGTGAAGTAAATATTCTTTCGACCACTCTCTTAAGATTTTTCAATAGAATAAATGGTGACCTATTGCAATACTTTTAACTACATCAGCTTAAACCAAGTGAATAGATTTTTAGTTTTTTTAGAGTTTGATTTATTTTGACAGATTCAGTTTCCAAATGTATTTTTAATTTGAGAAACGCTAAGGATGAATTTTTAATGGTATTCACACTAAATCTTAGGTGAAAAAAATGTCGGATACCGTTTATTTGAAGATTTTTACTAACCTATCGGTTTGCAGACAAGAAATGGCTGGTGTTGAATACTGTTGGGGGATAGAGTTTTGGTATTTAGCTACAACTCATTGGTTTTTGTGGCATTAAATACCTTTCAATGTGATGATAGCGTGTCTCTTATATTTTGGTAAGATTATTTAAATGAAAAAAAATATTGAATTTCTTCTATTATTTAGTTGGTTACCCCTTAATCAAAGAAGATTTTTTTTACATTAGTGATATTGAATCCTAGTCACAAAATATAGAGAATTTTAGTTGACTTGAGTTCAATCGAATGGGTATCTTAGAGCTAGTTTTTATTAATTTGTTGAAAATGAGATTAGTAGCTTTTTTAATTAATTGTTTAGGCACTTAAAAATGGCATTTATCCAAATTAGATTAAAATAGCTTTGACGATTTAGTAAGAATCTTGACATAATTTAAAGGGTTGATTTCTGTGATATTTTTAAAAAAAGTATATGGCAACATATTTACCTTGTTCAATTGATGTTTTTCAAAGACTACTTTTTGCTTTTTGCAATGTAAACAGGCTAAATGCAGCTATTAAAACATTTTGTTTTCTCTATTTGAGCCCTAAGCAATTTTCAGTATTGAGTTGCGCTCTTTCATCCCTATTTAGAATTAGAGAGGAAGTGCCTAGTCATATCAGTTCATCCGGCAAGTGTCTAGAGCTAGTTGGATCTACTTTGCAAGTGGGCAGTTGGGTGTCTAATGCTTCCTTCATTTTAATACAATTTGTTTTAAAACTGCGAATTGGCCGAATGGTGTATAAAGTTGTGCGCAGGTCTAAGGATTACGGTGTTGCAAATTTTATCAATGATCTAAGCTCTTTAAAAGATAAGTCTAATAAACTCTCTTTCACTAACCCTACGGCTTTACTACCAAATTAACCCTTTTCATTAACTGTACTTCGGTCCGGTAAAGAACTGTATCTGATTTTATAAATGTGAGAAATACTCCTTTACGCATGAAATATCATAAATACATAACTTCCATATTTTTATTACTTATAATCTCCTTCGGAGCTATTGGCAGTTCATCCCGTCCAAAGCTTAACGAAGGGTTTGGCAAGTCAGACAAAAATATCCTTCTCTTTTCGGAAGCCCTAAGCGACGATGTTGAATTTGCTGTTTCGACTTATTCTATTAGAGTTGATGCAGAAGTGAATTCAGGATACTTTGCCCCCACCGATTTAGCCCTTTCGCTCTCGGTCAATAACTCCAACCCCGTACTTGGCAATGACGTCGTCTTTACCATCACGGTAACTAATAATGGACCTGAGGATGCAGCGACTGTAGAAGTCGCAGCACCACTTCCGGCAGGCTATGACTATCAGGGCGATGATATCGGAGGCGGAGTGTATAATGCAGGTACGGGAATTTGGACGGTCGGAGGCTTGGCTTCCGGTGCTTCTGCAAGTATTGAGATCACCGCTACCGTTACCACCACGGATGATTATGAATTTTCGGCATCGGTTTCCAGTGAAGAGGAAGACTTGAATGATACGGACAACCAGGCGAGTGTTTCGGTTGATCCTACGTTGATTGCTGATTTAGCTACTTCCAAATCTGCAAGTAACAATTCCCCAAATGCAGGCGACCAGGTTGTTTTTACTGTCACTGTCACAAACAATGGAGGGTATGACGCGACCAATGTCGTGGTCAATGATCAGCTCAGATCCGGCTATACTTACATCAGTGACAACAGTGGGGGAGCTTATAATTCAGGGACAGGTGTTTGGAATGTCGGCAATCTGGCAAATGGGAGTTCGGCAAGTTTAGAAATCACAGTTTTGGTCAAGGGAAGTGGAAACTACCAAAATACGGCAACCGCCAGTTCAGACCAGTTTGATCCAAATAATTCCAATAACCAAAGTTCCATCACCTTAACTCCCGTTCCACAAACAGACCTTAGCATTGCCAAGTCTGTGAACAACGGAACGCCGGATGTGGGAAGTACAGTCAATTTTACCATTTCTGTCACCAATAACGGGCCTTCTCCATCCACTGGAATTGTCGTGTCTGACCAGCTTCCAGATGGCTACGAGTACGTTTCTGACAGCCCTTCTCAGGGTAACTACGATGAGGGATCGGGAACATGGACAGTTGGGAATCTGGCTTCAGGAGCTTCTGCTACCCTGACCATTACCGCCAGAGTATTGGAGCCCGTCTCTGGAGTTGACTATGAAAACCAGACTTCCATCACGGCTAGCAACGAGAATGATCCAAATCCTTCAAACAATTCAGCTAGTGAAATAACGACCCCGGTTTCCAACCCAAGCTGGACTTTGACAAAAAGCAGTTCGGATAGTTATGAAAATCCAGGCGATGTCATTGATTACAACATCACTGTACGAAACACAGGAAACGTTTCCATTTCAGATGTCGAGGTATCAGATCCCCAAGCAACTTCAGGTCCGGATTACAGCTCGGGCGATACGAATACAAACGATATCCTGGAAGTTGGGGAAATCTGGGTTTTTACCGCTTCCTATGAGGTGACGCAGGAAGATATTGACAACGGAAGCTTTACCAACTCTGCTACTGCTTCGGGAGATCCGACAGCCGGAGATTTAGATGATGCATCCGGTAGCACAACCGTAAACGCGACGTTGAATCCATCCTGGACACTCACCAAAACACCTACTCCCACGGATTACGACGCAGTGGGTGATGTGATTACTTACACCATTTCTGTGGAAAACACAGGAAATGTTTCTATTCAAAATCCTACTGTAAGTGATCCGGGAGCTGATGCTACACCGGTTTATTCCTCAGGGGATGATGGAGACGGAGTTTTGGAAGTGAACGAAACCTGGGTGTTCACAGCCTCACACACCATTACGCAGGATGATTTGGATAATGGTTCGTTTACAAATGAAGCAACTGCCTCCGGCTCATTGATTGCTGGAAGTCTTCCAAATGCCTCTGGTTCTGCCAATGTCACAGCCAATCAGAATCCGTCTTGGGAAATGACCAAGACTGCGAATGAGACTGAATATGTCAATGCCGGCGACCAGATCACCTATACCATCGAGATCAGAAACACAGGAAATGTTTCCATTTCTGACGTGAATGTTTCCGATCCGCAGGCCACCAGCGGTCCTACTTTTTCATCTGGAGATACTGATGGAGATTCTGAATTGGATCCGGATGAGGTCTGGATTTTCACCGCCAGTCATGAAGCTACTCAAGAAGACGTAGATAATGGACAATTTACCAATACCGCTACGGCAACCGGTAATCCACCTTCGGGCACACTCGATGAGATCACCGACGGTGCTACCGTTCCATCGGTTCAGAATCCTTCCTGGACCATTTCAAAAACCAGCAATACAACGACCTATAGTAAACCTGGGGATGTAATTTCCTACACCATAGTGGTGGAAAATACCGGGAACGTCACCATTGACAATGTGGTAGTTTCCGATCCTCAGGCCACCTCCGGGCCAACTTACCAGTCCGGCGATCAGAATAATGACCAAAGACTGGATGTGGGAGAAACCTGGACTTATTCAGCGGAATACACCGTCACCCAAGAGGATGTGGATGCAGGCTCTTTTGAAAATACAGCTTCTGCCACCGGCGATCCTGCTGGGGGTGACCTGGATGATGTGGATGCTAATGAATCCGTTCCTGCCACTCAGACTCCAAAGTGGACCATTTCCAAATCTGTCAATGAAGGCGGCTATGGTGAAATCGGGGATGAACTCACGTATGACATTGTCCTTTCCAATACCGGTAACGTATCGATCAGCAATGTAGTGGTGAGCGATCCTCAGGCTACTTCTGGTCCGACCTATGTTTCTGGCGATGACGGAAATGATATTTTGGATGTGGGGGAAACCTGGGTTTTCACGGCCACTCACGTAATCAATCAGGATGATCTGAATGCGGGGGAATTCACCAACGTGGTAACCGCTGCAGGTGATCCAGCCGGGGGAGATTTGGAAGATGCCACAGATGACGCTTCAATAGTAGGTTCGCAAAATCCGAAATTCTCTATTTCCAAAACAGTTGCAGAAAGCGGTTATTCAGAAGCTGGAGAAGAACTTCACTACACCTTGGTGATTGTCAACACGGGTAACGTTACGCTGAGCGATGTGGTGGTTACGGATCCTAAAGTGGGCACCTCGGATGTTTTTCCAGAATTCCTACCTGGACAGACGATCTCATTTGAGTTGACCTATACCGTTACTCAGGCCGATGTTGATCGTGGCTCATTGGAAAATTCTGCCACCGCTACCGCCACAACTCCCTCTGGAAACACATTTAGTCTAAATGATTCTGAAACAATCCGAGCATCTCAGACTCCAAGAATGGAGGTTAACAAGTCTGTCGCTGAGTCAGACTATTCTTCGGTCGGTGAGGTATTGAATTACACCATCATTCTGGAAAATACCGGAAATATCACGATCAACAATCCTGTAGTCGAAGACCCAACTGCCAGCTCCGGTCCGACCTATGAATCAGGTGACGAAGACGAAGACGGAGTGCTGGACGTGGGAGAAGTGTGGACTTACACGGCTACTTATGTGGTCACCCAGGAAGACATTGATAACGGCGGCTATACCAATGAAGTAACGGCCTCCGGTGATCCTGCGGCAGGAGTCCTTCCTGACGAGACCGATGAAGTGACCGTTCCTGCCGTTCAGCTGCCAAGCTGGAGCATAGATAAAACAGCCACCAACAATCCTAAAGAATACAGTGAAGCCGGGGATGAGATTTTCTATGAAATCGTTATCACCAATACCGGAAATGTTTCCATCAAAAGCGTGGATGTTTTTGATGTGGGAGCGACCAATCCTCCGGTTTACTCTTCTGGTGATACAGACAATGACCAGATTCTGGATGTGGGTGAAACCTGGACATTCACTGCCAGCTACATTGTGACACAAGAGGATTTGGATAATGGAAGCCACGAAAATACCGCTCAGGCTAACGGAATCTCTTTGGGAGGAAACCTGCCGGATATTTCTGATGATGAAGTGGTGCCCGCAAATCAGATTCCGGATTGGGAAATCACCAAAACCCCTTCCAGCGATACTTATACCAATGCCGGCGAGGTAATTACCTATACTTTTGAAGTAGAAAATACAGGAAACGTCTCTATTTCCGAAATTTCCCTGGATGATCCGCTGACCGGTGAGCCGGACTATGTTTCTGGCGACACCAATTCCAACGGCAAACTGGATCCAAATGAAACCTGGATTTTCACTGCGCAATACACCATTACCCAAGAGGATATCAATAATGGCTCGGTCACAAACGATGTCTCTGCCAGCGGCACACCTGCGGGCGGCATGGATCTTCCGGATGCTACTGATTCCAATACCATTGACGCTATCCAAAACCCGGAAATTTCCCTGGATAAATCCGTGGACAAAGTCTCTTACGACGACACCGGAATAGTTTTGAACTATACCATCACGGTTACAAACTCTGGTAATTTGAGTTTGAGTGATGTAGCGGTATCGGATGATTTGATTGATTTGGATGAAAGCGGGCTGAGCTTGGAGCCAGGCCAGGAGCTTACTTATACAGGTTCAGTTACCATCACCCAGGAGGACCTGGACAACGGTTCGATTACAAATACTGCTACTGCTACGGGACAAGATCCAAATGGCGAGGACGTGGAAGATTCGGATTCTACAGAATCTGATGCAGATCAAAAACCATTAATCGAAGTCGATAAAGCGTTGACCAGCGATGGATACGTGGAAGCGGGAGATGTGCTGGAATACACCATTACGGTCACCAACACCGGAAATGTTACCCTGACCGATGTGGAGGTAGTCGATCCGCTTACAGGAATGACCGAGACTATTCCAAGCTTTGCGCCTGGAGAAACCATTGTTTACACCACTACCTATACTGTAACAGTGGCGGATGTGGATAATGGTTCTGTGACCAACGATGTGGCTGCTTCAGGCACAGATCCGAACGGAGAAGATGTGACAGATACCGATTCCCAAACCACCAACGGTGCGGAATCAGATGAAATCACCGTCATCAAAAATGTGCAGGAGTCAGGGTATTTTGAAGCGGGTGATGTATTGACTTACACCATTATCGTAGCCAACACGGGGAATTCCACGATTAATGATGCGAGCGTGACTGACCCCTTGACGGGTTTGACAGAGGATATCGGTACCCTTGAGCCAGGAGAGGTTTTAACTTTCACCACCACTTATACAGTGACCCAGGCTGATGTGGACAATGGCACTATTGAAAATACAGCTTCAGCCAGCGGAACGAATACAGATGGAGAAGATGTAGATGATGAGGACACGGAAGTGATCAATGGAGCTCAAAACCCTGAGCTCAATGTCAACAAGTCCCTGACCTCAGGAGAACTGGTGGAAGGAGAGGTATTGGAATATGACATTGTGGTGACCAATACGGGGAACGTGACGATTACTGATATTCAGGTCACTGACCCAACGACTGGTTTGGATGAAAACGTGGGAGATTTGGCTCCTGGTGAATCTGTGACTGTCACTACGTCTCACACAGTTACCTCCGAAGATGTTGCCGAAGGTACATTTACAAATGTTGCAAATGCTAGCGGAAAAGATCCAGACGGTAATGACATTGATGACTCTGATGGCGCTACGACAGGCGATGGAACATATAGCAATCTGGATATCGAAAAAGATGTCCAACAAAACGGTTTTAGCGAAGCTGGGCAAGTCCTCAATTACACCATCGTAGTAACCAATCGAGGCAATGACGACTTGACCAATGTGGTGGTCACCGACCCGCTGACTGGGCTGAATACGACCATTGATTTGGAATCCAAAGAAAGCCAGACGTTCAATGAAACCTACACCGTCACTCAGGAAGACGTGGACAAAGGCTTTATTACAAATACTGCTACCGCCACCGGCCAAAATACCGTCAATGAAACTTTGACTGATTCGGATACCGAACTCATCAATGGAGTTCAGACACCTCAGTTGACCAGCGAGAAACAGGCTGTCCAAGGAGGCTACAAAGCCGTGGGTGAGGTAATTGAATACGTTATTTTAGTCAGAAACTCTGGCAATGTCACTGTTTTTGACACGCAGATAGAAGATCCGCTTACTGGATACACCCAGGAGGTAGCGACGATTCTGCCCGGCGAAATCATTACCATCACAGAATACTATACTGTCACCCAAGAAGACTTGGATGTAGGTGAAATCAATAATACCGTAACTGCTGCGGGAGAGGATTATTACGATAATCCTGTGAATACCTCCGACAGTGAAGAATTGACAGGGGCTAGAAACCCAAGATTGGTTTTGGAAAAGTTTGTGGAAGAAACCACTTATTCCACTCCTGGAGATGAGTTGCACTATACTTTGGTACTCACCAATACAGGTAACCTGACCATTTTCGACACAGAATTAGAAGATAATTTTATTGATTTTACTACAGTTGTGCCTGAATTGGCTCCGACAGAATCAGCCACATTTACTGTCACTTACGTCGTTACTCAGGCGGATTTGGATCGGGGAAATATTCTGAATACAGCTGCCGCAGTTGGAAAAGATTATTTAGGCAGAATCGTCACAGCAGGCGGTGCCGTGAATGTGCCGGCCAACCGCATGCCTGAGATGACTGTGACCAAGGTGGCCGACATTTCCGAGTTTGATGAACCGGGAGTAGAGATCAACTACCTGATTACCGTAGAGAATTCTGGAAATATCACCATTGCTGATTTGCTGGTGAGTGATCCAAAAGCCAGCACCGGACCTGATTACGTCAGCGGAGATGAGCTGGACGATGACATTCTAAGCGTGGGAGAAGTCTGGACTTATGAGGCTACTTACACCACGACCCAAGCAGATGTGGATCGTGGAAGATTTGACAACACAGTCACTGCAGACGGTCAACAAGCTGGAGGAGGTCCAATTGAAGCAACTGGAGATGAAACTGTGGCAGCTATCCAAACTCCAAGCTGGACTTTGGACAAGCGCGGCATCAACAATCCGAGAACCTACAGCACCGTTGGCGAGGTATTGAATTACAGCATTACCATAGCCAATACAGGAAATATTTCCATCACCAACGTCAACCTCCAAGATCCGAATGCCACCACAGGACCGGACTATTTGGCCGGAGATCAGAATGACGACGATGTGCTGGATGTGGGTGAAACCTGGACTTACACAGCCTCCCATGTGATTACCCAGCAGGATATCGACAATGGTTCCTTTACCAATACCGCCAGCGTCACCGGAAATCCAGCAGGTGGAAGCATTCCTGATTTGACAGACAGTGAGACCACCAATGCGATTCAGAATGCAAGGTGGACGCTGACCAAAACCAGTACTACCACACCGAATAGCTACAATAGTCCGGACGATATCCTGAACTACACCTTGGAGCTGAAAAATACCGGAAACGTCACCATCAGCAATGTGGTCTTGACAGATCCATTTGTAGCCCAAGGTCCTACTTACAGAAGTGGAGACAAAGATGCCGATGGCAATCTGGATGTGGGCGAGACCTGGGTTTTCGTTGCTAACTACACCACGGATCAAAATGATGTCAACGTAGGTGAATTCCAAAATACCGCCACAGCCACTGGAACTCCTGCGGGAGGAAATCTGGCAAATGCGATCGATGATGAAATCGTTCCGGCTGTTCAAAACCCACGCTTAGAAGTAACCAAGTCTGTGGAGGAAAGCGGCTATACTGCTGTAGGGGAAGTGTTGAATTACGACATTGTGGTAGAAAATGTCGGAAACGTCACGGTTTACAATATCACCGTTTCTGATTCCAAAACACTTCTGAGTACAACCATCGATGAGCTGGCACCGGGCGAAAGCCGTGAATACACGGAGACTTACACCGTCACTCAGGAAGATGTGGACCGCGGCACTATTACCAATACCGCAGATGCAACGGGCGAAGACTTTAACGGAAATACTGTCCAGGATGCCGATACCGAAGTCCTAAACGGCGCCCAAAATCCTCAGATCACAATCGATAAATCAGTAACCCAAAACAGCTACATCAATGCTGGGGAAGTACTGGATTACACCATTACTGTCACCAATACCGGAAATATCACGGTATTCGATATGGAAGTTTCCGATGATCTGACGGGACTATCTACGACTGTAGCCACCTTCTCTCCGGGAGAAAGTGTGACCTATACCGAAGTTTACACCGTCACTCAGGACGATGTGGACAATTCCAAAATCGACAATACTGCATTGGCAGAAGGGCTGGATTTCAATGGAAATCCTGTCAGCGACGATGATCTCGAAAGAATCACCGGCGTTCAGAATCCATTTATTTCCTCTTCCAAATCTTCTCCTCAGACTACTTACTCATTTGTGGGTGAAGTGATCAACTATCAGATCCTGATCAACAATACAGGTAACGTCTCCTTCTACAACATGGAGATCAATGATCCTAAGGCTGAGATTACCAGCGAAAATCCTATTCCGATTGTTGTCGCCGGGACTACTGCTACTGTGAGCGCAGAACACATAGTGACACAGGCTGATTTGGATGCTGGCTCCTATACCAACCAAGCAACTGCAGATGGTACTTTGAAAACCGGGGTGCCAATTTCTACCACGACCAATCGGGTAACCCTGGATGCAGTTCAGTCACCTTCGATGACTGCGACTAAGGCCACTTCTACCGCCGATTACGACCAGGTAGGGGATGTGATCGAATACACCATCGTGGTGGAAAACACCGGAAATGTGACCTTGACCAATATCACGATCACTGAGCCAAAAGCGGTGATCACCTCCGGAAATCCAATCCTCACTTTGGCACCGGGAAATACTGCCACCATTACTGCCGAACACGTGGTGACTCAGGCAGATCTGGATGCAGGTTTCTACTCGAATCAGGCAACGGCGCGCGGCAAGGACACCAACAATGAAAATGTGGATGCCACTACCAATGAGGTGACGGTTCCTGCAATTCAAAATCCTTCTTTGATTACCCAAAAGCGATCTACCACCAGCAGCTACTCAGCAGTGGGTGATGTGATCAATTATGACATTTTGGTGAGAAATACCGGAAACGTCACGTTGACCAATATTGTGGTGACTGATCCAAAAGCGGAGATTACCAGTGGTAGCCCAATCGCTACTTTGGCACCTCAACAAAATGCCACTGTCACCGCACGGCACGTGGTGGTGCAGGAGGATATTGATGCGGGAAGCTACACGAATATTGCTAATGCAACCGGGACGGATACGAACGATCAGGATGTTACTAATAACACCAATGAAGTGGTTGTTCCGGCGATCGAAAACCCAGCAATCTCGATTGACAAAACTGCAATTACCACCAGCTACTCCGAGGATGGAGATGTACTCTCCTATCAGGTTACGGTGACGAATACAGGAAATGTAACTTTGTATGATGTTGTGGTTACAGATCCGCTCACCGGAATGGATGAGCAGTTCACAGACTTTGCTCCGGGAGATAGCCAGGTTTTCACCACGACTTATACCGTGGATCAGGATGATGTGGATAATGGAGAGGTGCCAAATATGGCTTCCGTAACGGCTGTGCCTCCTGTTTCCAGCGGAATAGCAGAAGTTTCCGATGCGGACGTTGAACTGGTAGAAGCCATTCAGACCCCAAGTATTGAGGTTACTAAATCTGCTGATAAAGCCAGCTACGAGACTCCAGGTGAAGTGGTGACTTACACCATCATCGTGACCAATACCGGAAATGTGACTCTGACTGACGTCGAGGTGACTGATCCATTGACAGGTTTGGATGAAGCCGTGGGTACGTTGGCACCGGATGAAAGTGCGACTTACACGACCACCATCACCATCACTCAGGAGGACATTGACAACGGGTCTATTGCAAATACCGCAGCCACCAATGGAGTCGATCCGAATGGTGATCAGGTAAATGATACGGATGATGAACTGATCAATGCACTTCAAAATGGAGACATTGAAATCACCAAAACTGCCGATCCGAATGCTTTCAGCGCGCCGGATACAGAAATCACCTATACGATTACTGTAGAAAATACAGGTAACCTGACGTTGGAAAATGTGGCAGTTACCGATCCTTTGACCGGGCTGGATGAGACGATCGATGTGATGATTCCAGGTCAAGTGGAAGTCTATACCACTACCTATACGACCACCCAGGCTGACCTTGATGCCGGAAGTATTCCAAACACTGCCAGCGCCGCTGGTCAGACTACTCAGGGAGTTGATGTCTCTGATACAGACAATGAACTGGTTACTGGCCAGCAAAGTGCTTCGATTGAAGTGGTGAAAACTGCCAATCCGCTATTCTTCGATGCAACGGGTGAGGTGATCACTTACACCATCAAAGTGACCAATACCGGAAATGTGACTTTGGATGAGGTAGAACTGGTAGATCCATTGACCAACTTCGATAAGCTGGTTGGCACCATGGCGCCGGGTGAATCCCAGACCTTTAGCACTACTTACACCCTGACTCAGGCAGATGTGGACAACACTAACCTGATTAACACGGCCACTGCCACAGGACTTTCTCCTTCCAATCAGGAGGTTTCTGATACGGACAATGCCCGGGTTTATGTATTTGGATTACCAGCCATAGAAATCGTAAAAACCGCCGATCCGCTGACATTTGACGAGGCAGGCGAGGAGATCACGTATACCTTGGTAGTCACCAATCTCGGTAATGTGACGCTGACCGATGTGACTGTAGTCGATCCACTTACAGGTACTGACCAGTTGGTGGATGATGGGGTTTTGGATCCTGCGGAAAGCAAAACCGTCACCTTAACTTATGAGGCTACTCAGGATGATTTGGATCAGGGTTTCATTACCAACACAGCAACAGCAACTGGGATCGATCCGGATGATGATGAAGTGGAAGATACCGATGATGCTCTGGTTCAAGGATTACGCGCCGGAGCTATCGGCATCGAGAAGACAGCAAATCAACCGACCTTCGATGCAGCCGGAGATGAGCTAGGTTATACCATCACGGTCACCAATGAAGGAAATGTGACTTTGACCGACGTAGAAGCTACAGATCCATTGACAGGTTTGACTTGGGATATTGGAGAAATGGCACCGGGAGCAAGTGTTTCCACAGTGACTAGCTATACGGCAGATCAGGACGATGTCAATGCTGGTTTGGTAGTCAATGTAGCAACTGCCACCGGAAATACGCCTTCTGGAAATGTCGTGACCGATCAGGATGATGCACGAGTTATCGCCATAAGATCTGGTTCCATTGCCATCGAGAAAACTCCGCTTCAGAGAACTTACAGCCAAGCTGATCAGGTGATTGACTATGAAATAGTCGTCACGAATACAGGAAATGTCACACTGACAGATGTGGAAGTAAGTGACCCACTGACTGAATTTGAGACTAGCATTGAAAGCATGGATCCAGCCGACTCGGAAACTTACACCGTTTCCTACACCGTCACTCAGGCAGACGTGGATCGGGGTACTATTGTCAATGTCGCCACAGCTTCAGGTATTACCCCGACAGAGCTAACGGTTACTGATACTGACAATGCGATAGTACTTTCCAGAAGATCGGCTTCCATCTCCATTACCAAGGATGCGGATGTGCAGACTTACGACGAAGTAGGTGATGTCATCGACTACACTTTGGTCGTAACCAATACCGGCAACGTGACCTTGACAAATGTCGAGGTGACCGATCCCTTGACTCAATACAGCACGACCATCCCTACTTTCAATCCGGGAGAAACGGAGGAATTCAGTACTTCTTATGTGATCACTCAGCAGGATGTAGATAATGGCGAGCTTCCAAATACTGCAAGTGTCTCAGGAACTACGCCTGCTAACCTTACTGTCAGCGATACGGATGATGAGCTGGTGACAGCCATTCAAAATGGCGAAATCACCGTTTCAAAAGCTTCTGATGTCAACACTTACGATGCCGTAGGAGACCAGATCACTTATACCATTGTGGTGGAAAACACCGGAAACGTGACCCTGTCCGATGTAGAAGTCATAGATCCACTCACGGGTATGACGGAAGATGTGGATGCTTTGGCACCGGGAGAAAGTGTGACATTCACAGAGGTTTATACCGTTGACCAAGATGATCTGGATGCCGGACAAATTGAAAATACTGCTTCCGGTTCGGGAGTAACTCCTGGTGGTGAAACCGAAGAGGACAATGATTCGGCCATCGTGGATGCGATCCAAGATGGTGAATTGGAGGTTCTGAAATCTGCTGATAAACCAACCTTCTCTGAGGCAGGCGAGATCATCACTTATACCATTGTGGTGACCAATACCGGAAACGTTACCCTCAGCAGAATCTACGGCGTGGACAACAATACAGGTCTGAGTGGATTTATCCTTACTCTTGAGCCAGGTCAATCCAGAACATTCACCGAAGCATACGAAGTGAATCAGACTGACATGGACAATGGCTTTGTCTATAACTTGGTAGATGCCAATGGCTATGCGCCGGATGGCAGTCAGGTTGGAGATTCTGACGACGTGACTGTCCTGGGACTTCAAAATCCTGATATATCTATTACCAAAACTGCAAATCCTAAAACCTACGCCGCTCCGGGTGAGGTGATCACCTATACCTTGGTGGTGGAAAACACCGGTAACGTGACGCTGGATGAGGTGACGCTGAAAGATCCAAAAACTGGTTTGACTCGAAATATTGGAAGTCTAGCTCCGGGAGAAAGCAGTACACTTACTCCTTCTTATACCATTACACAAGCAAATGTGGACACTGGTAAGATTGACAACATTGCTGAAGTTTCAGGGGTAGCTCCTGATAACAGCAGAGCTGAAGACTCTGATGATGAAACAATAACTGCATTGCTTGATCCTGAGATCAGCATCGAAAAATCGGCTAACGTATCCGACTACGACGCTCCTGGCGATGTGATCCGATATACTTTAGCAGTGACCAATACCGGAAATGTGACCTTGACGGATGTGACGGTTAGTGATCCATTGACCAGCCTGACTACCAACGTCGGCACCTTGGCTCCGGGTGAATCCACTGATGTCAGAGAAAATTATACCGTCACTCAGGCGGATATCAATAACGGCTCCATCTTTAATCAGGCTACTGTCATAGGCAATACTCCGCAGAACACACAAGTCACTGATGAGGATGATCTGACCATCGAAGCGATTCAGTTGTCATCCATCGAGATCGTGAAGGAGACCACGCAGACTACCTACGATCAGGCTGGAAACGTGATTTTCTACACCCTCACTGTGACCAATACCGGAAACGTCACCTTGACAGATGTGACGGTGACAGATCCGCTGACCGGCTTGAATTATAACGCCGGTTCATTTGCTCCAAATGAAACCAAGCAGGGGCAAACCGCCTACACCGTCACCCAGGCGGATATGGATAGCGGGGAAATCCTGAATACGGCTACGGTAGTCGGTACAGATCCGAATGAGGAGCAAGTCAGCGATGACGATGAAGTTCTGTCTAAAGCAAACCAGATTGGCGGAATTGAAATCACGAAATCAGCTTCACCACAGATTTACACCGCTGCCGATCAGGTAATCACCTATACGCTGGAAGTGACCAATGTCGGAAATGTGACTTTGACAGATGTGGAAGTGACAGATCCGTTGACAGGATTGACGGAAACTGTTCCGGTATTATTGCCAGACGAAACCCAGCAATTCCAGACTACCTACACCGTAAGTCAGGCGGAAGTGGATACGGGTTCTGTGACCAATATTGCGACAGCTACGGGCACCACTCCATATGACGAAGAGGTTGAAGATACCGACAACGAACAGATTATTGCGGTGCAAAACGGAGCGATAGAAGTGACCAAAACTTCTAACCCTAAATTCTTTGATGCTGCGGGTGAGTTGATCACTTATACCATTGTTGTGACCAATGTTGGAAACGTGACCTTGGACGACGTGCAGGTAAATGATCCGTTGACCGGCTTCAATGAAGCGGTAGGCACATTGGCACCAGGGGAAAGTGAGACCTTCACGACCACTTATACCCTTACTCAAGAAGATGTAGATAATAAAAATCTGGTCAATACTGCTACAGCAACCGGAGTAACTCCGAATGATGAAACGGTAGAAGACACAGATAATGCGAGGATCTTCGTGATCGGAGAGCCGGCAATCGAATTGACCAAAACTGCTTCTCCGCTGACATTTGATGAAGCGGGAGAAGAGATCACTTATACACTTACCGTGACTAATATCGGTAATGTGACCTTGGACGAGGTGACGATCACAGATCCACTCACTGGTACCGATGAGAATGTAGGCACTTTGGCGCCAGCCGAAAGCACCTCGATTACGGTCACCTACATTGCCACACAGGATGACTTGGATCAGGGATTCATCACCAATAGCGCTACGGCGGTAGGAATTGATCCTGATAGTGATGAGGTGGAAGATACCGACAATGCTACCGTTCAGGGATTGAGATCTGGGGCCATCGGCATAGATAAGAAAGCAAACCAGTTGACCTTCGACGAAGCTGGAGACGAACTGACCTACACCATCACGGTGACCAATGAAGGTAATGTGACCCTGGATAATGTAGTCGTAACTGATCCTTTGACAGGATTGAATTGGGAAGTTGGAGAAATGGCACCGGGTGAGCAGGTTTCAACTGTGACCTCGTACACGGCGGATCAGGATGATGTGGATGCTGCTTTAGTACTGAATGAAGCTACCGCAACAGGAGAAGCCCCATCAAGCATTGAGGTAACAGACTCCGATGACGCCAGAGTTTTGTCTCAGCGTTCAGGTTCTATTTCTATTGACAAAACTCCGCTTCAAAGAACATTTGATGCAGCCGAGGAAGTCATCGAATACACGTTGACTGTGACCAATACCGGAAACGTGACCTTGACAAATGTAGAGGTGACCGATCCGCTGACTGGGTTTGACAATGGAGGAGCGCTTACTTTGGCTCCAGGAGCATCTGAAACTTACACGGTTTCTTACACGGCTACTCAGGCAGATGTGGACGCTGGATTGATTGTGAATCAGGCTACCGCAACAGGTGTCACTCCTGCGGACAGAACTGTGACAGATACCGATAATGCAGTGGTATTGTCCAGAAGAGCTGCAGCAATTGAGCTGACGAAAGAGGCGGATGTGGATACTTACGAGGCAGTTGATGACCTGATCACTTATACACTAACTGTGACCAATACCGGAAATGTAACTTTGACTGATGTGGAGGTGACCGATCCGTTAACAGCTTATAGCACTGTTGTTCCGACTTTGGAGCCAAGTGAAGTTCAGGCGTTCACTACTGTTTACACCATTACCCAGGAAGATCTGGATAATGGCGAATTGCCAAATACCGCAACTGTGACCGGTACAACACCGGCAGATAGAACTGTTGCTGATACAGATAATGAACTGGTGACAGCCATCCAAAATGGTGAGATCACCGTCACCAAATCCGCGGATGTAGATACTTATACCGCTGTTGATGACGAGATTACCTACACTATTGTGGTGGAAAACACGGGTAATGTGACTTTGACCAATGTGGAAGTGGTGGATCCTTTGACAGGTTTGACAGAGACAGTTCAGACTTTGGCACCGGGAGAAAGCAGAACATACACTGCCGTCTATGCGGTAGATCAGAATGATATCGATGCGGGTCAGGTAGAAAATACCGCTTCAGGCTCAGGGGAAACTCCTGCCGGAGAAACCGTAGAAGATGAAGATTCTGTGGTAGTAGAAGCTACGCAAACACCAGAAATCGATCTGGTCAAAGAAGCTGACAAGGCTACCTATTATACTGCTGGAGAAGTGATCATTTATACGATTACTATCACCAATACCGGAAATGTGACTCTGAATACCTTGGAAGTCACAGATCCATTGACGGGTGCCGACGAGCCCATCAATACCTTGGCACCGGGAGCAAGTCTATCCAAAGATTTCCCTTACACAGTTACTCAGGCGGATGTGGATAATGGACAAATCGACAACACTGCAAGTGTAACTGCTTTGGATCCAAATGATGAAGTAGTTGAA
This sequence comes from Algoriphagus locisalis, assembly GCF_900116615.1. Classification (GTDB taxonomy): domain Bacteria; phylum Bacteroidota; class Bacteroidia; order Cytophagales; family Cyclobacteriaceae; genus Algoriphagus; species Algoriphagus locisalis. Next base: position 3,497 of record NZ_FPBF01000008.1, on the reverse strand, counting down.
GACAGTGATGAGGTGACCGTGGATGCCATCCAGCAAGGTGAGATCGAGCTGACCAAATCAGCCAATGTCTCTACTTATGATGAAGCAGGCGATCTGATCCGATATACTGTGGTGATCACCAATATCGGAAATGTGACCTTGACGGATGTGAATGTGACAGATCCACTGGTGAATTTGGATCAGACCTATCCATCCATGGCACCGGGAGAAAGTTATACCTTAACCAGCCGATACACCGTGACTCAGGCGGATGTGGACAATGGCCAAATCGATAATACGGCAAGTGTAACCGGTAATTCTCCAAATCCAGCTACAGTTTCCGACTCGGACGATGTAACAGTGATTGCAGAGCAAAGTCCGGCTATTCTCCTTGAAAAAGTAGCCGATGTGGCCAATTACGATGAGGATGGTGATGTGATCACCTATACGCTCACTGTGACCAATACCGGAAATGTTACATTGACCAATGTGATCGTGACCGATCCATTGACAGGCATGGATGAGACTATTCCGTCCTTGGCACCGAGTGAGGTGTTGACCTATACCACCACTTACACCATTGAGCAGACGGATGTGGATGACGGTTCGGTGATCAATGATGCCAATGTAATTGGTACTCCTCCAATAGGCCCTGATGTGACTGACGAAGATGCAGTGGAGGTTCTTGCTTTGCAAAGCGGTTCAATAGACTTGACCAAAACAGCAACTCCTCGAATCTTTGATGCGCCGAATGAGGTAATCACCTATACTTTGGTGGTGACCAATACAGGTAACCTGACTTTAACCGAACTGAATCTGGTGGATGAAAGACTTTCTCTGGACGAGGAATTCGGACCTTTGGCACCGGGAGAATCGGCGACATTTACGCCTACTTACACCACTACACAGACAGATGTAGATGCAGGGAGCATTATAAATACTGCAACTGTTACCGGCAACACGTCTGTGGAAGAAGGCCTGACCGACACAGATAATGTTACGGTATTCCGTCGCGGCACACCGGGAATTGAAATTCAAAAGACGGCTTCGCCAAAAATCTATGAACGTGCCGGACAGGTAATCAATTACACGCTGACCGTGACCAATGTGGGCAACTTGACGATTGGGAATGTGGTCATCACGGATGATTTGACAGGCTTCTCAGAAAATGTGGGAACCTTGGCTCCGGGAAGTATTTCGATCAGAAACACTTCTTATACCGTGACTCAGGCCGATATGGACAGCGGCAGTATTTCCAATATTGCAACTGTCCAAGGCATAGCTTCCAACGCTGAAGTGGTGACCGATGAGGATGAAGAGAGTGTGACTGCATTGACCGCTGGCTTACTCTCCATTGATAAAACACCAAGTCCAAGATTGTACCGTGAAGCCGGTGATCAGATCACCTATACCATTGTGATCCGAAACCGTGGCAATGTGACCTTGAGCAATGTGGCCGTGACCGATCCACTGACCGGAATGGACGTGGCTGTTGGGAATTTGGCTCCGGGAGCAAGCAGGACTTATACTGAAGTTTATACCATTGCCCAGCAGGATGTAGATGCAGGTCTGTTGACAAACATTGCCACAGCTACTGGCACTACGCCAAAAGGACGTGACCTGGAAGTGACTGACAATGCGGTAGTGGTAGCCTTGAGAGATGGCGATATCGCCATCCAAAAAACCGCCGATGTTTCGACTTACGATGCTGCAGATGATGTGATTCCTTACACCATCGTTGTGACCAATACCGGCAATGTGACCTTGACAGATGTTTCGGTGACGGATCCTCAGACTTCGCTGAATCAGGTTGTTGGTACTTTGGCACCGGGAGAAAGTGCTACAGTCACCACTACTTATACCATCACGCAAGCTGATGTGGATGCGGGAGTCTTTGAAAATATTGCGACAGCAACAGGAATTACTCCTGCCGATAGAACTGTGGAGGCAATGGATGATGAGCAAGTGACAGCTATCCTGAATGGAGACATTGATATAGAAAAAGTTTCTGATATCAGCACTTACGATGAGGTTGGCCAGACAGCGAATTATACCATTACGGTGACCAATACCGGCAATGTGACCCTGAGCAATGTGATTGTGAGAGATCCATTTACCGGTTTGGATGAAGTCGTACCTACTTTGGCACCTGCTGCTTCGGTAAGCTATTCCACTTCGCATGTGATTACCCAAGAAGATCTGGATAATGGGTTCTACGAAAACATAGCCGGAACCCGTGGCACCACTCCTCAAAATGTAAATGTGGTGGATCTGGATACTGTTCAGATAGATGCTATCCAAGAGCCGTCTATAGTTTTGGAGAAAACTGCCGATGTGGACACCTTCGACGAAGCAGGCGATGTGATCGAATACATGGTCGTAGTGACCAACAATGGAAACGTGTCCTTGGATAATGTGACTGTTACTGACCCTAAAACCGGATCAAGTAGAGACTTTGGAACATTGGCTCCTGAAGAAACAGCTACCATCACAGTAAGCTACACCGTGACACAAGCCGATGTGGACAGAGGCTCTTTGGAAAATGTGGCTTTCGTAACCGGAGAAACACCTGACGGCGGCGAGGTAGAGGATGAGGATGAGTTGATCATAGACGGCATCAAGAACCCAGCTATAACTATAGAGAAAACGACCACATCTACAACCTATGCTGAAGCAGGTGATGTAATTCCATATACACTGGTAGTGACCAATACGGGCAATGTGACCCTGACCGATGTAACGGTAGAAGATCCTTTGACAGGTTACTCAGAGAATGTAGGAACACTTGCTCCGGGCGAAACGGTGACCTTGACGACGGATTACACGGTGACCCAGGCAGATGTGGACAGCGGTGAAGTAAGCAATATAGCCACAGCCACCGGCACAGATCCAGACGGGGGAGAGACCGACGGCACCGATAGCACGGTAACCCCTGCGACGCAGACCCCGGGCTTGAGTGTGGAAAAAGAAGCAAACGTGGACGAATACGATGAAGCGGGCGATGTGATCCCTTACACCATTGTGGTGACCAATACCGGCAACGTGACTCTGACCAATGTGAACGGCAGGGATGACTTGACCGAACTGACCCGAAACTTTGGTACCATGGCACCGGGAGAATCCATCACTGTGACCACCAACTATACTGTGACCCAGGAAGACGTGGACAATGGCACCATACTGAACTTTGCGACAGCGACCGGTACCGATCCTGACGGCAACCCTACAGACGGTGGAGACGGTGCAGAAGTGGACGGTATCAAAAATCCATCCCTGGATGTGATGAAAGCCACCAATGCGACTACCTATACCGAGGCAGGCGAGGAGATCAAGTACGGCATCGTAGTGACCAATACCGGTAACGTGACACTGACCGATGTGACCGTGGAAGATCCATTGACCGGACTGACAGAGGATGTGGGTACCCTGGCACCTGGAGAAAGCGCCACGATCATCACGAGCTACACGGTAACCCAGGATGATGTGGACAACGGCACGATCAGCAACTTTGCGACAGC
>NZ_FPBF01000006.1 GCF_900116615.1 Algoriphagus locisalis | reverse complement strand
CTCACCTGAATCATCAGTCACCGGAGTGTTCTGGCCAAACTGACCAGCCGCTCTCGCCTGATTCGTGATCACACCTGCCTCAACATCCTGTGCAGTCACCACATACGTGGCTGTGTAGGTCGCTTCCTCGCCTGGAGCTAGCGTGCCCTCTGTATTATCACTCTCTGCGGCAACAAACGTGATCGCCGGTGCTGTGCCCGTGCCACTGAAGCTCAACTCAGACACAGAGACATTACCCAACGTCACCGTACCTGTATTTCTTACTACAAACGTGTAGGTCAACTCATCGCCAGCCTCGACACAATCGTCTGCTGTCGTCGGTGCCACCGTCTTGGTGATCGCGATAGCACACTCACTAATCACTACCTCTACCTCTTCCTCTACATAACACTCCCCGATAGTAGCTCTGATTATATAAGTGCCTGATGTAGAAACTTCAGAATCGCCTAAAAGAATTGGAGTCTGTCCATCAAGTTTGTAATAAGTAATAACAGCATTCTGCGAAGTACCCTCTGAAATCGCGTCCTCCAAATCAATATCGGCTGGTCCGCAAACCGGACCTGGATTCTGAACCACAAGCACTGGCAAGTCTTTGATAGATATCTCAACTTCTTTCCTCGCTCCTTCACACCCTGTGGTAGTATTTCTTTGACTCACCCAAACAGAATACTCACCAACTACATTACCATCAACTGTCAGAGGTGTTGTTGTTCCGTCAATAGAAACCTCAGTCGAATAATAGACTATTTCATAATTCGCTGAAGTAGGTGATACTATATAGTAAAAATCTTCATCGGATTTACAATATTCCTTATCAGTTGTATTTGGAAGACCAACTTGCTCCCCAGCTCCTACTACATATTCCTCAATTGTAAAACAGCCTTTACTATCAGTAACTTTTACTTCATAAGTACCAGGAGATAAGCCTATAAGGTTTTGATCATTAGAAGTGAAGCTATTGGGGCCAGTCCAAGAATAGGAATAACTACCATCTCCTCCATCAGGGGTGATGCTAACCGTTCCATCATTGGCACCAAAACAAACTTCGCTATTGGAAGAGCCAGAAACTGTAACTGCTTCGTCAATTGTAACCTGCTTTGTAATAGAAGTTGTTTCTTCTCCGTCAGTTACTTCTAATTTCACATTAAATGTACCTGGCCCTGGGAAGGTATAACTTGGATTAGAAGCAGTAGAAGTACCAAGATTATCACCAAAGGTCCAAGTGAATTCATAAGAAGAATTATCTCCTCCCGTAGTCTTATTCGTAAATGCAACTTGATTTGAACCGCACTGATAGTCAGACTCGAAATTTGCTACAAGTGGCGCATTAACTACGAAACCTGTAAAACACTTAATACATCTAGGTCCACTTTCTTGCCAATTATTTTGATTAGCACTCCAAGACATGAAAAAGTCCTTGAATTCAATTTTATCTCCACAAGTCCATGAATAATCTGTTAGTTTAATTGGAACTCCTCTAGGAATATTTGTAGATCCAAAAAGCTCTAATATTACATCTTCTACAAATACATCGTTTACAAAAAGCTGATACTTAACCAAAAGACTATATCTCTCATTATTCCCACCTTGATTTGCACCCCCAAAAACAGTCCAAATACCCGCAGACTGGGTACTTCCTGCAACACAAGACTCCAGTTCCACTCCTGTATTCGGATCACCTAGATAAAACTCACTAACGGTAATATCTTGGGCATTACACTGAAAACCATAAGAACTATTCTCATTTTCACAGTCCACAGAAGGCAATACTCCTATTGAAGCTGCATCCGATATAGGCTCAGTTTCATTGGAATCTACAGTCGCCGTATTTACTAATGATTGTACATTTTGCAAATCAAAGTTGGTAGCCACATATGAAGTGGTATATACCCATGTCTCATTTTGGCTAAGGATTCCATCATCATCATTACCCTGTGTCTGTACCAGAACTCCTACAGTACCATCTGGCAATAAATCTGTAACCACAACTCCAGTCAGGTCAACTGAGTTAGGATTAGAAACGGTAACTCGGTAATCAATTGTCTGACCTGGCAAAGTGACTATTGGCACACTTACAAGATTGGTGATTTCCTTTTCTATTGTCGCAGTACAAGCTACCGCAGTAACCGTAATAGGATCTGAATACCCAGACCCTGGACAATTGTTAACCAAAGCTTTTGCTCTATAGGTAGTTGACTCGGAGAGTGCTCCCGTATTTAAAGTAGAAGAATTTTCATTTGGAATTACTTCCCAGTTGCCACCAACTTCCTTTTCCCATACATAGGTATAAGTAGGCGTTCCAATTCCGTTTGATACAGCAGCCGAAATTGTAGTAGAACTACCACTACAAATCTCCTCTGACTCTGCTTCCAAAGCAACCTCATGTCGGTAAACATTTATGAATTTGGGAGACACTACTCTACAAAATTCATTTTCCAAAGTTTGGGGATCCCCGGCAACAACAACTCTAAATTCATAACCAGTGAGTGGATCTAGGGGAGAATTTGCAATGGTATATGGATTAGGAAAAGTGACAAAATCTGTGGAAGTACCTAGGTTCGATAATGGCGAACCGATATTTATCCAATTATCAGGAGAATCGGCTTCCCTGTATTGTAATTGAAAATAATTAGTTGCGTAGGTAAACTGTGGATCATTATTTGTGATTCTAGCCTTTAATACTGGATCCTCTCCAACACAAACTGCATCTAAGCCCACCAACTCCGCCGGGGGTCCAAGCGGAGCAAAACTGATATCATCTATCGCTAAGTCATTTCCGTATTGAGTACCAACTATGTTTTCAATCTGAAGTCTAACACTACTAACACCGGCTGGCATTTGAAAATCAATAAATAATTGTTTCCAAGTTCCAGCAGGTGATACGTCACCATCTGTAGTTGGCTTAATAGCAATTAGATTATTATTACTCCCATTTAAAATTTTAAAATTGACACGTGGCTTTGCGTCACCTTGCCCATTCATGTCCTTTATCCAAACAGAAAATCTAAATTTTGTGCCAGCGCATAATCCCTCTATCAGTCTATCAAAATATAGCGTAGTGGAAGAGTGGGCATCTATCAAAAGCATGTAGCCACTATAATCACCCGAGGTATGATCTGGACCAACGGCAAAATAAGGCTGGTAATAACCGCGCGAATCATTTGTTATTGAATATCCACCTCTACCTGTTCCTTGATTTGCATTAATATTTGCAAATACTGGCCCCCAGTTACCATTTTGGACATTATTGTTAGCTCCTGCAGGGGAGGTGCTATAGCTTACTCCTCCAGGTATACTAGGCGCAGAGGACCTATACTGATTCTGGTAAGGAAAGGGAGAGGTATTCCACCTTTGCGGTGTGTAAAAATCCATTGATGTAATGTAATTCAATGAATTAAATTTGAAATAGACACCTCGACCATTTGTCCCTGTCCTGGTATCATTAAAAACATGTTGAGTCTCCCCATCATTAATGGTCCCGAAATCCTCAACAAAAATCGGATCCCCAAGCCCCTGAGAATATGCCGTCTGCCCAGACACAAAAAATAGCAGTAGCAAGAGTCCTGCGGTTAAAAAATGAGTCAGACCAAATTTAATTTTCGCCCTTTCGAAAAATCCACTGGATTGTGGTCGGGAGCTGAATTGACAATTGGATGTACTGTCCATATCGTTATTAGTTAAAATTTTTCTAGTTCGTAATTGTCTTTCTATAATCTTCTGCTTTTCAGATACTTCGTAGAAAAAAATCTTCATTTCTTACTACTTTTTTCCATTACTACTTGGAGATTGTACCATTCAAAAATGGACGAATGAGATACCTTTTCTCCAAACAACACTATGTATTTGTCGTAAAAATACACTTTTATGTTTTTCATATGCAAGCATAGTATGAAAAATATTTATACATAATGCGTTTTTTTTTATGTGAAAATATTTTTTGAGGTGTTGAAAAGTATTTTTAGCTGTGTTTAATCAAAAATTCACCTAAGGTATTCTACAAAATGAGCTTCATTTATTTTATTGTTTGATTATCTCCCTTCCAGGAATAACATTTGTACATTAAGAATACAGATAGACCCAGCGCAAATAAGAATCGTCAACATGCTAAGCCATCAAACCAAAGAAAACCCTGTATTCAATATTGAACAGCTGTTCAATAATCAGAAGTTAACTTCCTTAGTATGGAGGGATTCATCTGCCTCTGAAAGAATTGATCGGCTAAAAAAAATCACAGCTTGGATAAAAGAACATCAGCAAGAGATCCGGGATGCCTTGATGAGCGATTTTGGAAAACCTGAAGCAGAAACTGATCTCAGTGAGATATTCCCAGTGACGGCTGAGATTAACCACAGCATTAAAAATCTGAAAAAATGGATGAAGCCAAAGTCGGTCTCTACTCCTCTCCCTATGCTGGGGACATCCGGTAAGATCTATTTTGAGCCCAAAGGAACCTCCCTGATTATTTCTCCTTGGAATTATCCATTTAACCTGACTATTGGCCCACTGATTTCAGCTTTATCCGCAGGCTGCACGGCTATCATCAAACCCTCAGAACTGACTCCCCACACATCCAAATTGGTGTCCAACATGATCACTGATCTTTTTGAACCCAATGAAGTTGCCGTAGTCCTAGGAGAGGTGGAAGTCTCAACGGAATTGCTCAAACTTCCTTTTGACCATATTTTTTTCACAGGAAGCCCAGCAGTAGGAAAGATTGTGATGAAAGCAGCCTCTGAAAATTTGAGCTCTGTAACGTTGGAGCTGGGAGGTAAATCTCCCGTTATTCTGGATGAAGATGCGGATTTTAAAGATGCTGCCGAAAAGATCGTTTGGGGGAAATTTGTCAACTGCGGTCAAACCTGCATTGCTCCTGACTATATCTTAGTGCATGAATCTCAGCGGGAAACCCTTCTTTCGGAAATGAAAGTAGCACTGCAAAAGATGTATGATCCCGACTATAAAGGAATAGAAAAATCGCCTGACATGGCTAGGATAGTAAATGATAAACATTTCAAACGACTGACTGGAATTATTGAAGACGCTTTGTCAAAAGGAGCTGCGTTAGCATTTGGGGGAAAACATAGCCCGCACACACGTTATATAGAGCCTACACTTTTGACTGAAGTGACGGATGAAATGCAGGTAATGCAGGAGGAAATATTCGGGCCTATTTTACCTATACAAACCTACAGCACCTTAGAAAAAGCAATCGCTTACGTCAATTCCAAACCAAAACCTCTGGCACTTTATTATTTCGGACAAAATTCAGAAAACACCTCAAAAACGCTTCGGGAAACAAGTTCAGGAAATGCTGTAATCAATGATTGTGTGCTGCATTTCCTACATTTAGGCTTACCATTTGGCGGGGTAAATACCAGTGGAATAGGCAAATCGCACGGATATCATGGGTTTTTGGCATTTAGCAATGAAAAAGGCGTACTCAAGCAGCGAGTCGGCCTCAACAACGTGACCCTGCTCAGGCCGCCCTATGGAATCAAAGCAAAACAAATTATTTCCTCACTTATTAAATGGTTCTAAAAATGAAAGGCAGGAACTCCAGTTTTTTTGAAAAATTCATTTTAGGCGTATTCCTAATTCTAGCCTTTTGGAGCTGTACCTCCGAGCAAGATGGAAATCCATCGGGAGAACTTGCAGCGCTAGATTTGTCGGATCAATCCTATGGTTCTAAGTCAACACAAATTTTGGATGTTTATTTACCGGCAGGCAGATCTATTGAAGACACTCCACTTCTTATCTATATTCATGGAGGTGCCTGGATAGAAGGAAGTAAAGATGAGTTTAAGCAATTTAGGACGGCTCTTTCTGCCGCTTTACCGGATTATGCGTTCGTGTCTATCAATTATAGCCTTTACGATCTTGGCAGCGGCATAAATAAATTTCCTACGCAAGAAAATGATGTGATAGAAGCTATCAGCTATGTTCAAAGTAAAACGGCAGAATGGAATATATCTGACACGATTATTTTGGCAGGTGCAAGTGCCGGAGGACATCTGGCGTTATTACATGCCTACAAGCATGAGTCTGTTGGAGATATAAAAGCTGTGGTAGCTTTTTTCCCTCCCACTGATCTGGCTGCACTTTATGACTTTAGTTTTCTTACAGTGACAGGCCTGGGGGGATTATTAGGCGGAGATCCGGTCGAAAGAGCCGAAGCTTATGCAGATTCTAGTCCGATTACGTTTATTGACAGTCAATCTGTGCCAACCCTATTCTTCCATGGAAGCGAAGATACCGTAGTGCCTATTTCACAAAGTCTTTTGTTAGAATCGGTGCTGATTGAGGCTGGGGTAGTACATAAATTCACAACGGTTCCCAATCAAGGTCATGGTTTTACATTGGAAACTTACCCTTCCCTATTTCAGCAGGCCGCAGTCTTTATTAATGACCTCTATTAAAAAATCCCGCCAGAAGCGGGATTACCATGTTTTCAGACTCTCTGGAGTCCCGTAGATTGAGCTCTCGACTTGATCGCTTGTACTACTTTTTCTGAAGGTTGAAGCTGGATCTGATCCATCTGCTCTATTGTGCTCAGCATTTCTACATATTCTTGCATCAGTGAATCATCACTATGCAAGGCTTGCACTAAGAGTTCTTGCTCTACCTCCGTCATTTCCTGGTAAATATATCTTACCAGATCATTTGGGGTAAATGGTTTTGTCATATGCAAAATTTAGTTGTTTCATCTTCTTCCGCAGGTGAATCAGCGCGTATCGCATTCTTCCCAGAGCGGTATTTATACTTACTCCTGTCTGATCCGCTATCTCCTGAAAACTCATATCCAGGTAGTGTCGCATAATCAAGACCTGCTTTTGAGTCTCGGGAAGTTCCTCAATTAGGCGCTTCACCAACTCAATATTCTCATCCCTTACCTGACGGTCTTCCACATTTTCCTCTGCAAATCTCAGCGAGTTGAAAATGTTTGATCCATCCTCCATAAGTATCGTCGGATAGCGCTTGGCCTTTCTAAAATAGTCAATGGCCAGATTATGTGCGATCCGCATCACCCACGGCTGAAACTTCCCTTCCTCATTGTATTTATCTGAGTTAAGTGTTTTGACTACTTTCACAAATACATCTTGAAGCAAATCCTCAGCTACCCTCTGATCCTTCACGATCAGAAAAATTGTGGTGTACATTTTACCTTTATAGCGATCTACCAATAGATCAAAGGCAGCATCACTACCATTGCGATACTGTGCTATCAATTCGCTGTCCTTAGGACCAATTCGTTTACTCATTTTTAGTTGGTTTATTATAAACGTAAAGGTCTAGGCCATAGTATCTATTAAGGATGAAAGAAAAAGAATTGGTTTAAAAGTATGATTTCGAATAGAACTCTGCAAAGAAATAAGGAGGATTTTGTTCCAATAAAGGAATGCAACCCACAATCCAAATTAAATTTCTTGAAAATATCTAAATCCGATATTTTATTTGAAGTTAATTAAGTATAGACCTCACATTTACCAATGTTTATGCCAAAAAATGTTAAAATCAAGCTGTAGCTCAAAGTAATTTACAATAATCCAACCTGTAGATTTCAACGGCAATGTGTAACTTCGCAGTGTTAGAAAATTAAAAAAAAGACAATGGAATTGAGTGGAAAAGTAATCCAAAAACTACCCGAAGTAGGTGGAAATTCAAAAAGTGGCAACGCCTGGAGAAAGCAGGAATTTATCCTGGAAACTCCCGGACAATACCCTAAAAAGGTTTGCGTAGCGCTTTGGGGGGACAAAATCGACCAGTTTTCTATAAATGCAGGTGAAAACGTAACCTTGAGCATAGATGTGGAAAGTAGAGAATATAATGGCCGCTGGTACACTGAGGTGAAGGCTTACAAAGTAGATAGAAATGGAGGCTCGGCTTCTTCTCCATCCGCTATGCCTGAGGTGGACACCTTTCATTCCGAAGGAGAAGAAGATAAATTACCTTTCTAATTAAATCTCTGTCCTATGTGGGATGACGATGACGACGACGAGGCAGGCTGGGATGAGGACGATGAGTTCGATGCACGAAAAGAGCACGAAAAGATCTACAAACATCCATTGATGAAGAAGGCCAAGGATATTTTTGCCTTGACCCGAGCATTGGTGGGGAGTCTGGATGAAGCGAGAAGAGAACTCTATGGGAATATCATGATGGAAGATGCTATGGTCATGAGTGCCAAATTCGCAGGAGCTGAAAGTATTTCTGATTATGTGCTGAAAATGGAAAAGGCTGTGATCATGAAGGTTCATGCCAAAAGTCTAAACTCCATGACCTATCAACTGGCAATGGAGGAAACCCACGCTGAGGAGCATCTAGAACTGCTAAGAGAGGCTATTGAAGAATTTCGTGTACTCTTTATTAAGTGGATAAAGGGTTTTGACCCAAACGAAAAATTTGATGATGGCTGGGGAATCTTTACCGATTAACTCCTTCCAAACTGGAATCCGAAATAGGCCCCAACTCCCATTAAAACTAGCGTAATTACTCCTAAAAGGACTAATACATCCAATGGAATCTCCCAAGGGACATCACCTACCTTAAATCGAATAATCTTTTTCCAGTTCATGGTAAACAGTTAAAATGCGGCTCTCGGGCCGCATTTTTTATTTTTTCAGTATTTCTTTCCAGCCTTTGGCTTCGATCTGTGCGGCAGACTCCTCCACTTTTTCTTTGAGTGTCTTTTTATAAGCATCTAAGCTTTCCCCCACTTTGGAATCAAAAGAACCTACGATAGAAGCGGCTAGAATACCTGCATTTTTTCCTCCATTCAACGCAACTGTCGCAACGGGTATGCCACCTGGCATCTGCAAAATAGACAAAATACTATCCCAACCATCGATAGAATTGGAGCTTTTGATAGGGACACCAATCACAGGAAGGCTGGTCATAGAGGCAACCATACCCGGCAAATGCGCTGCTCCTCCAGCTCCAGCCACAATGACCTTGATGCCACGCTCTCTGGCAGAATGTGCATAATCAATCATACGCTGAGGGGTTCTATGCGCAGAAACGACTGTCAATTCATAGTTTACTCCTAATTCTTCCAGCATCTGCGCAGCCTCAGCCATGATCGGAAGGTCTGACTGGCTTCCCATAATAATACCTACCTGTGGATTCATTGTATCGCTTTGATTTTGATTAAGTCCTTAATTCTCTGTGCTTTTTCCTTCAGTCCATCCACCGTATCTGAAAGGATAGTCACATGGCCCATTTTCCTAAATGGTTTAGTGATTTTCTTTCCATACATGTGAATGTAAACTCCCTGCTCAGTAAGTGCCTCTTGCTGCCCTTCCACCACTACAGGGCCAGTAAAACCATCTTCGCCTAGCAAATTGATCATTGCAGCTGGACAACGTAGTTCTGGATTACCCAACGGCCAGTTCATCACTGATCTAAGATGCTGCTCAAATTGTGAGGTGAAATTAGCTTCAATCGTATGGTGACCACTATTATGTGGTCTTGGAGCCACTTCATTCACCAATACTTCCCCTTCTTTGGTCACGAACATTTCAACCGCAAGTATGCCAACCATTCCCAATTTCAAAATCACATCTTTCGCTATTTTCTCAGCTTTCTCAGCTATTTCTTGGCTTATTTCTGCTGGCGCAAAAAGGAATTCAACCAAATTGGCGGTGGGGTGAAAAGCACATTCCACTGCTGGATAAGCGATCAAATCTCCAGCTTCATTTCTAGCAACCGTCACCGCAATTTCTTTATCGAAATCAATCAATTTCTCCAAGAGGCCGGGCTCATCAAAGGCACTTTCCAGATCTGCTTCAGTTCGCAATACCTGAACCCCGCGTCCGTCATAGCCTTCCTTTCCCAATTTATTGACTGCCGGAAGGAAATCAGCATTGTGGATAACTTCAGCTTTGTCTGCCGTCAGAATGAATTCAGCTGTGGGAATCCCGTGTAGTTGATAAAATTGCTTTTGCTTACGCTTATCCTTGATCAAGCTGAGAATATCTGGCTGTGGATAAACTTTCTTTCCCTCTCTTTGCAATTTTTCAAGAGCCTCTGTATTAACACTTTCTATTTCCACAGTAATCACATCACAGCCATGTCCAAAAGCATAGACGGTATCAAAGTCTTTGAGTGAACCTACAATAAATCGCTGGGATAAGTCTTTGCAGGGAGCATTTGGATCAGGATCCAGAATGTGGATATCTTGATTATAGTTGATCGCCGATTGGATAAGCATTCGGCCCAATTGACCTCCTCCGAGGACTCCCAAAATGGGTGATTGCGATGATGTAGCCATAGTTTATTTGAAATCAAAAATAATATAATCTCAGTAAAGGGAGGTTATTTTTCCGTTTGAAAACGAATCCCCATCAATTCCATGAGTTTATGTGCATTGAAACTCGGGCATGCTCCCCGTTTAATTTTGTAATCAAAGTCAATATTCTGATCGTGGATTTCTGAATGAAAACTGAAATTGGATACCGATTCAATTCTATCTTCCAATTCTGAGAGTTCGATATCATGTGTGCTGATCACACCAAATGCATTCGTACGCTCCACTTGTCTAATCAAAGCTTCAGATCCGGCAATTCTATCTTCCGTGTTGGTTCCTTTCAGTATTTCATCCAAGAGAAAGAAGATTTGCTCTCCTAACTCTATCCTATCGATCAACTTTTTGATGCGACTGAGTTCTGCATAAAAGGAACTTACGCTTTCGCCCAGGTTATCCGAATTACGCATACTCGTGTAGAGTTGAAATCCCGAGAAACCAAACTCTTGCGCAAAAGGACTCAAGCCCAGATTGACCAACACACAATTGGTCCCTAGCGTTCGCATGAAGGTGGTTTTTCCACTCATATTTGCACCGGTAAGTAAAATTACCCGCTGCTTATCGTTTATTAGAAAGGTATTGGGAACTGCTACTCCAGGTACCAATAATGGATGGGAAACCTCCTTAGCAATCAATCCTTTCTCCACTTCTATAACTTTTCCTTTTCCTCCAACTTCATTCTCAAAAGCTCCAAGAGAAACCAAAACCTCCCACTCGACTAAGTGTGCTGGGAAATTAGCAACCAGGTTTCCATGCTTCTTCTTCCAGGAAACCAACCTGAGGTATAGATAAAGATCAGTCCAGAAAAGTAAATTCAATGGAATGTAAAGTATATTGATTCTATTCTGAATCCATAATCCAAGGCTGTCTAATTGATCAAAAAGTGTAGAAGCTTTAACCTCCTTGGTCAGAAATGGGGCTTGCTTTTCCTTCAATAATGAAGCATCAAACTTCTGCTTTTCTAATACTGCCAACCAATACCGGTAGGTCTTAAGCTGGTTTCTACTCGGTATAGAATCAGCAGCTTTTTTCAAGGGCTTGAATACCATCCCCAGAAATATCATCCCTAGTATTATCCAAATACCTAAAACTGCACCAGGTATAATTCCTACATAAGCCAATATAGCAAGGGCTAACCCTCCAAGAGGTCCGATGAAAGCAAAAATAGAGATGACAATTGTGATTTTATCTTCTTGGTTCAGCCAACTTACCCATCCAGAATTTGACTTTTCGGCTGAGTAGAACGCTTTTCCTATGCTTTCCATCGCTTGTATAAAGCTAGGTTTTGTGGATAACTCTGCAGAAGCTTTCCGCAAAGTCGCTGCTTTTTCCAAATCAAAGGCAGATTTCATAGCCTCGGCCAACGCATTTTTGCCATCCACTGAAACCGTGTGGTTTAGCAATTGAAAAAGTGAATGATCACCGAAAAGATCTAAATCATTGGAAAAAGGATGCGCCTTTTCCTGAAATTCCGAGCCCGAATCCAGGTCTTTGAGCTTTCGAGAGATTCTCAGCTCCTGCTGTAGGTTCATCTGCTGGAGCCCCATATAAATAGCCTCTTGGTCTTTCTGATCGTTGTAATTTCTAATTAAAGAAATAAAAGCAGCCACAGAAGCGCCGAAAAACAAAAACCAAATCGGACTTTCGGCTACAGACAAAACAAAGAAACCGCCCATTGCGAAAAAAGCAAGTAAGCGTAAAAAGGACAAAGTTCCCGCTTTACTTTTTACCGTGCCTAACTTCTCTGAGAGCCCGGAATTTTCAAAATCAAATCCTTTCATGCCCAAAGATAGGAATTGAATCAAGCTAACTAATCAATTTGGCTCAATCCTTGCCACTATTCATGTTTTAAGCGTGTCTTTTTCGTTTAACATTATACCCACTATGCCTATGGACAATAGTAAAAGGAAAAAATCCTCTGAAAAAGAAACTGAAGCTGAAGATTGGGACCTGTCTCAAGGTATGGGGATACTTCCTGACGACATTCAGCTAACTCAGAATATTGGCTGTGCAAGAGGTAAAACCAAAAAGCAGGGCAAAACGAATTCAAAATCATCTAACAAATAGCTATACTTTACCAAAAAAACACCCCAATGAAAATTACATCTTACCCCTCTCTATTAGCCATGATTATGGGAGTCATGCTAATCTCCAGTTGCGACAACATGAACGATGCACCTCCTGTCCCTGATTTATCTGTGGTAGAAGAAGATGCTGAAGTCAACATGGCGTTTGAAGATTTAGACAATCTTACGCTTACCGTACTTAGCAACTCTGGCCTTAGTGCCAGAACATCAGTAGATATTCCAGCAGGGAATATTTGTGATGGTGCAGTCGTGACTATAGACGAAAGTGCCAAGACTATCAAGGTCGATTTTGGAGATGGATGTACTTCTAGTAGTGGGACTACCAGAAAAGGGATCATCAATTTCACCTATACAGGCAATCTACTGCTGACCGGAGCTGAGATTACAACTACTTTTGAAAACTATGAAGTGAATGGCTATAAAGTCGAAGGAATCAGAACGATTACAAATAAAGGTTTTGAACTAGCTTCGAATTCCATCAGTCTAGCAGTAACCATCGAAAATGGCAAAGTAACTTGGCCTGATGACAGCTTTGTCACGATCGCCAGTGATCAGCTGCGCGAGATCAAACTTGGAACTCAAGGTGAATACGAAGCTTCTATTACTGGTACTGCCACTGGTACAAGCAGAGAAGGATTTTCCTACACTTCCTTGGTCATAGAGCCACTCATCTACACGAAAAGCTGTCTTGAATCTGGAGTAAAACTTCCAATTTCAGGAATCTTGAGGTTCCAATTCAGAGACATTGAGGCATCTGTGGATTATGGCAACGGTTCTTGCGACAAGGAAGCCACGATCTTTTATCCAAATGGATCCTTACCGGTGACCTTTGATTAATCCAGCTTACGCAAAATAAATTCAAAACGGCTATCTTTCGAGGTAGTCGTTTTTTTATGGAAAAGAAATTAGTAGAAGGTTTTGAACATATACGATACGAAAGGCCTCAGCGTAGCCATGAAGAAATGATCCTGCGCTCGGCAGAGTTCTATCAAGATTTGGATCAAAGGAGGACAGTGCGGGAATTTGATACGAGGTCTGTCCCACTGGAGGTTTTGGAAAACATCATCAAAACAGCAAGCACTGCTCCATCTGGAGCACACAAACAACCTTGGACATTTTGCCTGATTTCAGACCCTGTGATTAAGAAGAAAATCAGAGTTGCCGCCGAAGAGGGGGAAAAAATCAGTTACTCTACTAGAATGCCAGAACAATGGAAGTCGGATTTGAAACCCTTGGGGACTAATTGGGAAAAACCATTTCTGGAAGATGCTCCTTATTTAATCATCGTTTTCAAACAGTCTTATGGAATGGAAAATGGTGAAAAAGTACAACACTACTATGTAAACGAATCCGTGGGGATTGCTTGTGGGTTTTTGATAGCTGCCATACATCAGGCAGGGCTGGTCGCAGTCACGCACACTCCGAGTCCGATGAATTTTCTAAGTGAAATACTAGATAGGCCTTTCAATGAAAAGCCCTATTTATTGATTCCGGTGGGGTATCCCAAAGCAGAAACCTACGTGCCGGACATCCAAAGAAAATCTTTGGATGAGGTCATGAAAAAGTTCTAACAAGCAAAAAGGCGATCAAATTTGACCGCCTTTTTGCTTTAATGTTGATTTTCTTAAGAATCAGCTCCCTCTTCAGCTGCTTTTTCTTTGATCTGATGCACCACACGCTGAGGGAAAGGAATTTCGATTCCATGCTTTTCAAACTCTGTGTTGATTGCTTCCATTCCATCAAAATACATAGGCCACATTTCGGCTGATTTCGCCCAAACTCTTACTACTATATCAAGTGAACTGTCGCCAAAATTATTTAATGCAACAAAAGGAGCGGGATCTTTCAACGCTCTTGGATCATTTTCAAAAATATTCAAAATGATTTCTTTAGCCTGCTTGATATTGGTTCCATAAGCAACTCCCACCTTCAGTTCTGCCCTTCTGGTCTCTTGTGTACTCATATTGACAATATCATTATTAGCCAAGGTTCCATTAGGTATGATCACCTCTTGATTATCAAAGGTCATCAGATGCGTGTAAAGTACCTGAACTCTATTTACTACTCCAGTATGGCCTTGAGCCACGATGACATGCCCTACTTTGAAAGGTTTGAAGGCAAGAATCAAAATCCCACCTGCGAAATTGGATAAGGAACCCTGCAAGGCCAGACCAATAGCCAAACCTGCAGCACCAAACACAGCTAAAAATGAGGTTGCGTCGATTCCTAAGGTAACTGCGACCGAGATAAACAGGGCTGCGAAGAGCATCACTTTGGCAAATCCAAAAAGGAAATCATTCAAGGATGGAGAATCTTCTCTTTTCTCAAGCGAATGTTTGATGAAGTTGAGAACTCTTTTGACAATATATCGGCCAATTAAATAGACAACTAACGCAGCTACCAGCCTTAGCACAACCTCTACTGCAAGGCTAATTCCATCGGCATAAAGCCCATCCATTGTCTCTTGGGAAATTCCTAATTCTTCCATTTTTACTTACTTTTTGGTTGATGAATTACTAAAATATAACATTCACTTGCCAGCGAAAAGCCCAATTCCAAGAAATTGAAAAATCAACTATGCCGGCTCTGTTTAAAATTCGTTCCCAGTCACTTCTGGAAAAACTCCTAAGCACAGACAAGCAAGCGTCATGGCGCACCATGGGCGATTTACTGAAAAGTCGCGTGAGAAATTTGATACTGCCATAAGCAAACCAATGTCTGTGAAGATCATTGATCACAATCCCCAAGCGGGATTTGGCTTGCAGCGACTTCAAAAGTCCAACTAATTCGCTGTCTGTAAAATGATGTGTAAAGAGCGTGCAAGTAGAGATATCTACTTTGTCTTCGGAAAATTCGGAATCAAAAACGTTTTGAACTTTCCAGGCAACTTTGGGTAAGTCTGCTAATCTAACCTTTGCTAGGTCTATAATGTTCCTATTGGCATCGATTCCTGTAAAGTTAATGTCTTTTTTTAAACTTTTTGCCCAATCATCCATCACGCGGATCATATCTCCTCCTCCACAGCCAATGTCTGCAACGGTGTAGGAATCCTGTGGATATCTTTCAAAAATCTGAGCCAAGCCAGATGTGGTCACATCGTTTCCACCCAGCCAGCGATTGATGGTTTTTAGCTCGCGCAAAGTTTGCTCTAGTTCCTCTCCTGAGCAATTGAGGTCATCCATCAGTTCTTTTTCAGTACTACGCTGCGCAAATTTTCCCATCACTTTTCTAAAAGTAACGTTTCCAAAGTCAGTCCAGGCCCGAAACCCATGGAAAGTATATCTCCCTGAATTTCAGCATCATCCATCATTCGCTCCAACACAAAAAGTATGGTAGCCGAAGACATATTTCCAAATTCATTCAACACCTTCATGGCATGTGCATTCACCGATACAGGCAAACCAAATGCCTCCTGAACTTTCTGAAGAATTTGCTTTCCGCCAGGGTGTATTGCAAAGTTATCCACAGTGGAAAACTTAAATTTCTCTTCAAATTTCTCCTTCAGCTGGCTAATACCCTGATCCAACAAAGTCGGAACGTATTTACTCAGACGCATTTCAAAACCAAAATCTCCGATCCCCCAGGCCATATCTTCTTCACCTTCCCGAAGGACCTGACTCAGGTAAGATTTAATCTTCAATCCTGAGTCAGAATTCATTACCAGAGCAGCAGCTGCTCCATCCCCAAAAAGTGAATTAGCCAATATATTATCCTCTACATATTCCTTCTGAAAATGTAGCGTACAAAGCTCCACAGACACCAGCATGACCTTGGCTTCAGGCTCAGCCCTCACTAGTTTATCTGCCAGTTTCAACCCGGTAAAAGCAGCATAGCATCCCATAAAATGCACACAATAACGCTCTACAGAATCGTCCAATTTCATTCGTTTCATCAAGTCTAACTCCACGCCCGGAGCCATCATTCCTGTACAAGACACCAAAATCAAGTGGGTGATCTCTGAAGCTTGGACTTTGGTTTTGGAAAGGCAGTTGGTTACTGCCTCTTCACAGAGCTGAGGCGCGGTGTGACGAAAAACTTCCATTCGGGCTTTGGTACCGGGAAAAGGCTCAAAGTTTTTAGTTTTTGGAAAGAAAGTATAGTCGGCAGGATCAGCTTTCTCAAAATCAGTCAACACGCTGTATCGACTGGAAATACCTGATTTTCGATACAGAAAACTCAACTTTCTAGCTTCCAACTCATCCAGTTGATGTGCTCTCTGCATAAAACTAGCAATTACCGACTGTTCAATAGGTTTGCCCGGATTTGCCACACCGATACTTACAAGACTAGTTTTCATAGGAGGAAAGTTGGATTCGAAGAATGCGATCTCATGAATTAAATGTTCATTTCAGTCTGTAGCTGAATTCTAAAAGGATGCCGAAATATTTCTTCCCATGGATAGTTGAATCGATTAAGTTACTTGAATATATCTAAATTGGCTGAATGGATTGTAACCATCACCACGCTGAAAAGTTATAGTCCCAACCTTATTTACGATATGATTACTCTTTCTAGCCTTAAGCATCTGCGCATTCCGTTTTCACTTTTTCTGATGCCCGTGTATTTTTTTGCGCTTGCTCTGACCCCTAACCACAATGACTCCAGAATCCTGTGGGTTTTTCTGGCGGTTCACTTGTTTTTATATCCGTCTAGCAATGGATACAACAGCTACTTTGATAAGGATGAAGAAAGCATTGGCGGCATAAAGAACCCGCCAAAAGTCACCAAAGATCTCTATTGGCTTTCTCAAGTTTTTTTCTTGATTGCAATTGGCATTGGAGCGACGATTAACTTCAGCTTTGCTGCTATGCTACTTATTTATGGATTGGTGAGCATGGCCTATTCGCATCCTTCCATCCGTATCAAAAAATACCCATGGCTGAGTTGGTTCATTGCCGGACTATTCCAAGGATATTTCACTTTCGCAATGGTTTACGCCGGCTTGAGTGCGTTGAGCTGGGATGTCTTGATCAAGCCTCATGTGATGATTCCAGGACTCTTGACAAGTTTTATGCTTTGGGGAAACTACCCCCTTACCCAAGTGTATCAGCACAGGGAAGATAGTAGAAGAGGAGATCGTACCTTAAGTTTAGTACTTGGAATCAAAGGTACCTTTCTCTTTTCAGCACTGGCTTTTATGGTCACAGGAGCAGCATTTGCCTGGTTTTTCCTTGATCGAAACCAAACCCAAATCCTCTGGATATACCTCGCTGCCATGGCTCCGATCATGTTGTATTTTTTGACTTGGTTTAGTTTTATCCGGCTAAACGCAACAAAATACGCGAATTACAATTGGGCAATGGGCATGAACTATTTCTCCGCAATTGCCCTCAATGCCTTTTTCATTTACTATTTTCTGGAGAACACACAAATCCTTCAGGCATTGGGTTATTAAAATGGCTTTCCGTGGGTGTTTTTGATAAGCTGCTTTGCAACGAAAGGAACATGTTGAATTAGTTTTCTGGTAAAAATCGAAGCCTGATGAGTGCCAAATAGATTTTGTACTTGACGACCTAGCCAAAGCCTGCTCTCAAATTGGGTTTTCCATGAAGTCTTGTACTTACGCTCAATCTCCCTCCTATCTTCTCCTTCCAAAATCGCTTCGGCTGCCAACTTTCCAGCATGAATCGCCATTGCCATACCATTCCCGCAAAGCGGGGTGATCAATCCAGCCGAATCCCCTGCCATCAGGATATGGTTTTCCACAGGTTTTTTTCGCTCAAAATTGATCTCGTTGATCACTTCCGGTTTGTCAAAGAGAAACTCACTTTCTGTGAAAAAGTACTTTAGCGCAGGGTTTTTCCATAATATTTCCCGCTCCATTGCAGCGATGGATCCATACTGCCGGAGATGCTCGCGATTTCCGAGATAGCATAAGTTTGACTTTTCATCTTCTATGGCATTAACGCCGCAATAGCCTCCTTCAAAATTGTACAGGGCTACAGAGTTTCTATCGAAATCGGATTTTATATGATATTTCACTCCGATATAGGAACTTCTTTTTTCGATAAAACTCCGCTTTAAGGCTTTATCCAGTTTGGATCTTTTGCCGAAGGCTCCAATTACATAATCGGCCACCAAAGACTCTCCTCCAGCTAAGTCGAGTATAAACTGATTTTCGTTTTCGTCAAATTGCACAGATTCCACCTGCACACCAGTTTTTACTTTTCCACCTTTCTCTAAGACCTTTTGAAATAGAAAATCATCAAGCACATACCTACTAATCCCGAAACCTCCCAAATCCAATGGTGTGGAAACACTTTTGCCAGAAGTGTCTGAATATAGAAAAGTATTAATCCTGGGAAGTTCAAATTCGGTAGGCATGAGCTTTTCCCTTATCAAAAAATCAATCACTTCATTGGAAAGGTACTCTCCGCAAACCCGGTGGAAAGGATAGGTCTTCTTTTCAATCAATATGACCTCTAGCCCCTTGCTGGCTAACAAATAGGAAGATACAAGTCCCGCCAGACCTCCTCCTATCACGACTATTGTTCGCTTTTCCTTCACTTAACCACCTTTAACTTTATATATATACCGTTCATCAAAAATGACCATTCCTTACAGATCCTTTCAGGAAATTCACGGTTTAGAAAATACTTAACCAAATAATAACTATGAGAAATACCATACCCAAATTACTTAGGAGATTAACTCTTGTGGTAGGTGTAATGGGAGTTATGTTTTATTCTACGGATACTTTTGCTCAGAGAAAGAAGAAAAAGGATGCCAAGAAGGAAACTGCTGCCCCAACTACTCCAGCCAAACCAAAAGGTAATGATTCAGATCCAAAACCTTACAAGGATGTAATCACTGCTAAGGCAAAATCTAAAGACGGCCTCTTCAAAGTTCACCAGATTGAGGACAAATACTACTACGAAATCCCTGATTCCCTACTAGGAAGAGACATGCTAATGGTCACTACCATTGCCAAAACTGCCGATGGAATAGGCTATGGCGGGGAGCGTACCAATACACTGATGCTTCGTTGGGAAAAGTACAACAACGATATCCATCTAAAGGTTGTCTCTGTCAACAACTATGCGGCAGATTCGCTGCCAATTGCCTTGGCAGTGAAAAACTCCAACCTAGAACCACTATTGCAGAAATTTGCTATTAAATCCCTAGCTACTGATTCAACAGGAATCGTAATTGAAGCAACAGATTTATGGGCAAAAGATGTGCAGGCGCTAGGCCTTCCTAAAGGAGAGCGTACGCAGTACAAAGTATCCCGATTAGATACTGACAGATCTTACATTCAGCATATCCACACCTATCCGATTAACATCGAGGCGAGGTATGTAATGACTTATCTTGCAAATGATCCTCCATCAAACAGCTCTACCGGATCCATTACTTTGGAGATGAATTCCTCCATGCTTCTACTTCCTAAAGAGCCAATGAAGCAGAGACTGGCTGATCAGCGTGTAGGCTGGTTCAGTCGCTCTATCGTGGACTACGGAGCTGATGCTCAAAAGGCAGAAAGCCGTACTTTCCTTGACAGATGGAGACTGGAAGTGAAGGAAGAGGATATGGAGAAATTCAAAGCAGGTGAATTAGTAGAGCCTAAGAAGCAGATTGTTTACTATATCGATCCAGCAACACCTAAGCAGTGGATTCCATACTTGATCGCTGGAGTGAATGACTGGCAAGTAGCATTTGAAGCGGCTGGTTTCAAAAATGCAATTGTAGCTAAACTAGCACCTACTAAAGAAGAAGATCCAGATTGGAGCCCAGAAGATGCGCGCTATTCTGTAATCAGATACTTTGCTTCTGATATCCAGAATGCATACGGCCCTCACGTATCAGATCCTAGATCAGGTGAAATCTTAGAGTCCGATATCGGATGGTATCACAACGTAATGAACCTATTGAGAAACTGGTTCTTCATCCAAACTGCTGCTATCAATCCTGAAGCTCAGAGCGTACAGTTCAAAGATGAAGTAATGGGTCGCTTGGTACAGTTTGTTTCTTCTCACGAAGTAGGACATACGCTTGGTCTTCCTCACAACTTTGCCTCTTCTCATGCCTACCCAGTAGAAAAGCTACGAGATGCAGCCTTCACAAAAGAAATGGGAACCGCTCCATCTATCATGGATTACGCGAGATTTAACTACATCGCACAGCCAGGTGATGAAGGTGTCAGCTTGATGCCAAACGTAGGCCCTTATGACAAATATGCCGTGGCTTGGGGCTACAGACCGATTCCAGATGCTGCTACACCGGAAGATGAGTTAGAGACATTGGATAAGTGGATTTTAGAAAAACAAGGCGACCCGATCTACCGATATGGACGTCAGGGCAACAGCTATGACCCAACTGCACAAAGCGAAGATTTGGGTGATAATTCTATGAAGGCTTCTGAGTACGGTATCGCTAACTTGAAGCGTATCATGCCAAACTTGATGGAATGGACTTCTGAGCCAAACAAACCTTATAAAGACTTTGAGGATTTGGGCGAAATGTACGGTCAGGTGATCACTCAATTCAACAGATACATGGGGCACGTGAGAACCAACATTGGTGGTGTGGCTGAGGTTTACAGAGCCGTAGGCCAAGATCTGCCGATCTATACCCATACCTCAAAAGACCTTCAGAAGTCAGCCGTTGCATTCTTAAATAAAGAACTTTTCACTACTCCAGAATGGATGATGCAAGATGATATCTTCGCTAGAACAGAAGATTTCGGAGCATTGGAAAGAATCCGTGGTGTGCAGGCTGGCACGTTGAACTCTGTCCTTGACCTAGGAAGACTTGGTCGAGTGATCGAAAACGAAGCCCTGAATGGCGATGAAGCTTACAAGATCACGGAGTTATTTGATGACTTGAGAAAAGGTATCTGGTCAGAACTTCCGTCCGGTAAGACAATCGACGTGCATAGAAGAGCGCTACAGAGAGCTTATATCGAGCGCATGGAGTATCTGATGACAACTGATGGACCAACGATCCCAGCTTCATTCAGAAGGTATGTAGGCCCTCAGATCAATGCCTCACAGTCGGATATTAGACCAATGGCTAGAGGAGAATTGAAAATCTTACAGAGAGATATCAGATCAGCGATCGCCAGAACTTCAGACAGAATGTCTAAGCTTCACTTGGAAGATGCGCTTGAAAGAGTAACAACTATTCTTGATCCTAAATAAGAGATTGAAAACACAAAGTTCAAATGGGTGCCAGTTTTGGTGCCCATTTTTTGTTTTTAAAGGTCTCTCACAAATCCATTATCCCGCAAAGGCGCAGAGGTGCAATTATTTTATTAAAAAATATGGATATACGAAATGATGCCAGTAACCAATATTTCTCTGCTCAACCGGCCGGAAGACCGATGACCGAAGACTCCCGCATTGGCGGGACAGGCTGAAGTGGCCTCAATTCTTAAGTTTAAAATATCCTATTCTGCTATTACCTTCTTACTGGTAGAAAAGCGGATATACATATTAAAAAATCATATAAGTCTATACCACAAAGGATTAGCTTTCAGCTCCTCCGAAAAATTGAAATTTGTTTCCCAATAATTACCGATTTGGCTCTTTTTCCAAAAAACTTTGCTCTTTAGTGCCTTTGCGGGATATTCACCACTTGAAATCAATTTTTGATTAGTTTTGTTTCAAACACATGAATATGTCATCACCACTTTCAATACTTCAAAGTCATAAGCTGCGGATTACAGACTGTCGTCAAGAAATTATCCGTGAATTTCTGGATAAGCAAGTCGCACTAGCTCATTCTGACTTAGAGGATTCCTTGGACAGCCAATTTGACCGGGTTACGATTTACCGAACGCTAAAAACTTTTGTGGATAAAGATGTAGTGCATAAAGTTTTGGACGATAGCGGAGCTACAAAGTATGCGCTATGCTCACATGAAGAAGAGGTGCACAATCACGAGCACGTCCATTTCAAATGCGAAATCTGTGGGGAAACTACCTGTTTGGAATCAATCACCCTTCCAAACATCAAACTACCCAAAGGCTTTAAAAAGAAAGAAATGAATCTTTTGGTGCAGGGCGTTTGCGTCAAATGTCATTAATATTCGACAGGTTCGGGACGCCTTGATTTAGGGGAATCACTTGGCCACTGTACTCCAGGAGGCAAATCTATTTTTGGCGGCGTAAAGTCCTCTATCCCTCCATCTCCATCATCTTCCCCGCTGCCCTTCTTTTTTATGGAATTTTTAGTCATAGTGGCCATCAGGTATATCAAGATGACATACGCCAAACCAAAAAGAACCAAATCGATTACAAGACTACTCATCGCCAAAAGTTTGAGATAAGATAATTGAATAGAAGAATTAAATCAAAGCTAATGCCGAATTGTTTGTGAGAAAGAAGTTTTTTATGATTTAATCTCACTTGCTAATTCCCTTGGATAGGTGGATATTTGCGCTCTGAAAAAGAAAAGTGATGATCGTAAAAACAAAAAAATATCAACTCCCAACTGGCACCTACATCAAAATGGCTTTGGTCAATGTATTGAAGGAGCAATGGTGGGTTATTCCAATAGCACTAGTAATCATGTGCGGATATTTCTGGATACCATCGATTTGGTGGATCATTGGCGCATTGATCGCATATGGCCTTTATGTACTATTCTGGGCGATTCAGTTTACCGGAGTGACGCAGATGGAGCAAAACAAAGTGATTTTTGATAAAATGGCCTATGAGATCGACAGCCGTCAAATTCTGATGAAAATCAATACGAAACAAGGTATGCCTGTACAGTGGAACATGATTAAAAATGCAGAAGTGAGAAAAGACGCCTATGTACTCTACATGTCCAAGGCTCAGTTTATCCATCTTCCATTCCGAATTTTCAACTCTGAGAATGAGCGAAAATTTATGGAAACTATCCTGAAGCGCAAGGAGCTAATTAAATAAGTCTTACCCAATCTATAGAAAAAGCCTCTCAAATTGGGAGGCTTTTTCCGTTTCTGTTCAAAAGGTATAGAGGATTACTTGATCAGAATTAGTGACATTAAGCCAAACCCTACCCCCTTGTACCTTCAGTTCCGAAATATCAAAAACCAGTTCTTTGGTTATATAAGCTGCACAGACTTCTTCATTTTTAAGGGACAAAATCAATTTTCGTTGAGGGGGATTAGAATACATTAATGCTCCAGAGTCAATTAATTTCACCTCCCAGCTTTCCCCATTACATCCACTTGCGCTAAAATTTACGATCAAAAGGTCACCTTTGATATCTAATGAATTAATCACAACCCCATCAGCGGAAGCTGAAAGATAGGCATCTGAATCTATCAACACCTTTGAATCAGCTAGTGGGAGATCATCATTTTCCACACAGGACAAAAGTTGAAAGCAGGAAATAAAGATCACAAGAAGAGCTAGTAGCTTTTTCATAGTTGTGGATTTCTACCTTGACGAAGAAAAATAGCGGAGTGATACATGAGGTTGCATTCCGAGCTAATTCGAGGTGACTTTAATAAGACCTGGTTACTAACACGAGAGTATATATTCCTTAGAGTCCGTATTCCACAAAAAAGCCCATCCAATTGGACAGGCTTTTAAGGTTTAAGAGCAAAATCGCAATTACATTGAAGGCATAATAACTGAATCAATCACGTGAACCACGCCATTGTCAGCTTCTATATCAGCCTCAGTCACATTGGCTTTATCGATCATTACTTTTCCATCCATGATGGTTACTTTCACAGAACTTCCTTGTACTGTTTTTGCCATCTGTCCGTTTGATAGGTCTTTCGACATAACTTTACCTGGTACCACATGATACGTAAGGATTTTTACTAATTGAGCCTTATTCTCCGGCTTTAGCAAGTTTTCAACCGTCCCTGCTGGAAGTTTTGCAAAAGCATCATTTGTCGGTGCAAAAACTGTAAATGGACCATCTCCTTTCAAAACATCTACTAAATCGCCAGCTTTGACTGCGGCAACTAATGTAGATAAGAAGTCCTGGGAAATCGCCAAATCAACAATATCCGCTTCAATTTTAGTCTCATGGACTGCATTTGTTTTTGATGTAAAGGATGATGCAACTACGAGCATCATCAGCATCATTACTGTTCCTAATTTTTTCATTGGTGTTAAATTTTTGTGTTTAGTGTGTTTATACACTTACAACAAAGAGGCTAAGTAATTGTTTTTCAGATTTATAATCACAGCTATAAAAAAAATATAAAACTGGCTATTAGTACTAAGAGGAGGCATTTGCCAACTTTTTTAGTTGAGATAATAGTTAGAAATTTTAGATATTTGGTAATGCAAATCAAACTGATAGCGATAGGTAAGACGGATCATTCAGCAATTAATTCTCTGATAGAAGAGTACAACAAGCGCCTTAATTTTTACATCAAGTTTGAATTTGAAGTCATCCCAGACCTAAAGAACACTAAGTCGCTTTCTGAAGTGTTGCAGAAAGAAAAAGAGGGTGAACTGATTTTGAAAAAAATCATCCCTGCTGACGACTTGATTTTGCTTGATGAACGGGGTAAAAGTTATAGCTCAATGGATTTTTCTCAATTTATTCAAAAGAAGATGAATGCGGGATTGAAGCAATTGATCTTTGTAATAGGAGGGCCTTATGGTTTTTCAGACGCAGTTTATGCCCGTGCCAACGGAAAATTATCCATTTCAAAGATGACTTTTTCGCATCAGATGATCCGTCCATTTTTTATCGAACAGCTTTACCGAGGATTTACAATCCTTAGAAATGAGCCTTATCATCACGAATAGGCCTGAGTCTAGTATAGGTCCAGTATCGCACCCTATCAATGCTAACCTAAGTCAACCCTGCTACTTCCATCAAGAATTCTAGCCGTAACCTTCAAAAGTACTGCTTCATTTCGGCAGCTGATGGAGAAAATCAATCGATAATATTTCCCCAATGTTAAGTTTTGGATTACTACATGTTTTAATGTTACCAAATTGTTAACTTTACGTAACATTCGTCGTTATAAGGTAACATTAGCTTCATTCAAGGTGAAAAAAGTCTTCCTCACGTATATTCTAATCTCAGCACTTGGCTTCCTTGCCTTGGCGCAGGAGGCTATTGGAATATCCGAGGGATTAAACTTTGATAGTAGTTCGGAAAAAGAACTTTGGGAAGCCGGTCAACAAAACCCGTACTTACTTTTTAGGGCTGTAGAAGCCGAGGGTTCCCTGTCTGATGACAAATGGGATGACCTGGTAGCTATACTGGATAAGAAATTCAAGAAAAAAGGGACGCATCTGAATGTTCTTCGCAATATCTTCGAAAAATCCCATCAGCAGCTGTTCAAAACCTACGAGCAACACTCCACATTTAATGATATGATGATAGTCGGAAAATACGATTGCGTCAGCGCATCCGCTGCCTTGGCGCTTCTATTAGACCGCTATGGCTTTCATTATAAAGTGGTAGAAACAGACTATCATGTTTTTATCGTGGTTAATCATGAAGGAAACGAAATCATCTTGGAAAGCACCCTGCCGATTGGAGGGATGATCACAGCTGCCTCTGAAGTTGTAAGCTATTTGGAAGGGTACAAAGCAGATGAATCTGTGGCATTAAAGTCACTTAACCAGCGGCTGGGAGCACCGAAAATAGATCTCTCGGACAATGCTATTTTCAGAAAAGTCAACCTAACGCAATTGGCAGGGTTGCAATATTACAATGATGCGATCTCCCACTTCAATGAGCAAAGCTTTGACAAGGCTTCTGCACAGTTGCATAAAGCGCTGCAGCTTTATAATTCCGAACGAATCGAGGGGCTGAAAGCTTTAGCTGAAGAACAAGCAAGCCTTCTGGCTTCTAACTAAAAAAAATGACCTCCTAGCGGAGGCCATAATCTGCTGGATCAATCACCCCTGTTGTCCAAACAGCCCATTGAAAAAACTTACTCCAGATTTTTGGTAATACTCAAGCCATAAACGCGATAAAGAACCCAATCAACGAAGCTTTTTTAATCAAATCGATAATAACCTCCTTTGTCATAAATCAAGATCAAACGTTACTTCAAAAATATCCTCGATGGATGATTCTCCCTATACGACAAATGCCCTATTCTTGGAACAGGGCATTTGATAAACTTAGTGATGATGGTGACCATCTGGGCCATGTGCGTGCCCATGCTCAAGTTCCTCGGGAAGTGCGTCCCTTACAGAGATGATTTTACCCGCGAAAGATAAATCATACCCAGCAAGTGGCGGATTGAAATCCATATGCACGCCTTTATAGTCAATCTTGGTAATCTCACCTCTGATCTGTCCGCCGTTATTGTCTTGCATTGGAATCACGTTTCCAATACGAAGAAGGTTCTTATTGACTTTTCCCTTCTCTTTAAAATTAGCTTTGGGAATAATGGTCCTTTTCTCTTCCATGTAATCCCCATAGGCATCATCAAAGCCCAAATCTGCGGTGAACGTGTCTCCAGCCGACTTCCCTAGCAAGGCATCCTCAAATTTTGGAAACACCTCTCCCGCATTAAATAAGAAGTAAAAAGGCTTATCCTCTGGTACAGACTCGTAAGGGACCATCCCAGTCTCGCCATCATCCACTTTCAAATCATAGCATACGGCTACCACTTTATTCTTTTCTACTTTCATATTGCTTTTGAATTCTTACTTCTATTGAAATATATAGGCAAATCCTACCTGACCCACAAAGTTCTTCCTGTCATAGCCTGGCACAAAATACTGATCTGGAACGTTTTCCAGATACCATTTATAATTCAAGGTATTCACGTATTGCAGGCGGGCATTTAACAAAACATTTCCGAATTTCCAATCTCCAATAAGGGAAGGCACCAGATCAACATATTTGTTTCTCCAGTCCTTAGATGCTTCAAACCGGTAATAATAAAAGTCATTGTTATAGACAATTCGCTCCATTTGGAAGCCAATTCTATTCATTTTATTGACCCAAGCCATTTCCACAAAGATCACATTACTAGCCGGGCCATTACCGACTCCTAGTACTTGACCATTGTGCGTATAACCATCTACCACATGATCATGGATGTACCAAGTTTGCAGGGCTCTAATATCCTCTCTGATAGTTTGTCCAGTCTGAGTCATTTCAGAACTTATCTGGAAATAATGGCCTGGTTTTTTTAGACTCATCAAGTGTGAGAAGCCAAAAGTAAATGCTCTACCAGACTCTGGTGTGATCATGAAATCACTTAGTGTGCGGTCATTATCCCTGGTGCCATATTCTCCAAAGAATTCAAAGTGACCTTCCGGACTTAGCCATCTGAAATAGCCGGAACTAAACTGTTGCCTTTTTTCCTGAATAGGATCTGCAATGTTCTGAGCTTTTTTTCTCCCGTTAAAAATCGGAATAATATCACCCAAACCTGAGATATCACTTCGATACATTTGGCTGGTAGATCCATACCCCAAAAATAATCCAGGCACCCATTTAGGCTGATAAGTCAGGACTAACCCTGATAAAAAGCGCTTACTATCCGCAGGTTTGGGGACAAGTACATTATTTTCCTGTACTCTGAAATCTGGCCAAGGGGGAAGGTAGCCTGAGGATTTCAAAAATCCTCCTATCAATTGCCCCTCAAAAGAACCGATCACTGTTTTGACTGGCTTACGGGTATTCGCTGTAAGGTGAACAAAGCCTGGCGCATTATTTCCAAGTAAAAGTGAATTTCTTCTTCCTGGTCCCCACCATAAGTTTTCTGATGAAACTCCTATGGAATATTCCTTGAAATTATACCTGATACTGGATTGTCCCAAATACCCTTGAATATATGAGCCAGTACCAAATCGCTCTGGCATGTCTATCCGATTCATATAATCATAATAGAATAAAATGGTAGGGTCATGCTCAATTGGAAAACCTAGGTAATCCTGGTTTTGAGCCATCAATAATTCCGGCTGGAACTGCACACTTAGTCCTCCATATTCCAAATACGCTCCTGGGCTTAGTATGGACTGTAGCCCACGATTGGGAATAAAAGCACCATCATTGACCCCGAAAGCATAGGTAGAATTATATTGTAATTTCACTACCGCAGGCATCATCAAAAACTTACCCTGCTTATCCTTGCCAAAAACCGTATGGACCGTTGATTGATCCATATCAACAACAGAACTATCCAGATCAAAACCATACTTCATGCCGAAAGCAGAAACCGGATAAAGAGGCCTGATCATAAAAGATGAGGCAGAATCTACATCACCGAGCAATTGAGCTCGTCTCAGGTAGTCATCCAGCACGGGTGTCCCCACCGGAACAGTCTGTGCTAATGAATAATGACTCAATAGTAGGACCAACAACGACGCTCCAAAACAGCTATTCAAAAATTTCCTTGTCTTCATCATGCTCAATTCAAGGTAAGGGCTTCTACTTGTATGCTGGCAAGAGACCAAGACTCGTCACACTTGGGGTCGGGAGAATTCGCTGCCGTCAACTCTGTATTCATATAAATTCTTGCGCTTGACTTACTATGCTCAATAATTTTAGAGATGCTATATCTAGAGGTGTAATTGGGAGCAGAGCCAAATAAGCAAAGTCCAGGAAGGTTAGTCTGAATAGCACCCGTTTTAGGCCGGTTTGTTTTGGGAAAAACATCAGGAAAAGACTGATAGAGACAATACGTGGATTCACAAGGGGTATTGGAAAAGGTAGTTCTGAAAATCTCTTCACTATCCACTCCAAAAAACCACTGATCTGGACCACCTACTCCATCTGAAGTATTACCATCCCATGTATCATGTACCAATATCTCAATGGTCACTTTAAGCAAATTATGACCCGGCAAGCTTGACACAGTAAGTGCCACCTCCTCATTGTGGTAATATCCTACTACGGTATCATTTTCGAAGATCTCAAGCCTACCATTCTCAAAGCCTGCCAAATCCAAATCGGAAAAATCATTGAAATAGGCCACTTGCTCTGACTCCAGCGTTTCGGTGCACGAGAAAAAGGATACTAAGGTCACAAGCAGAAGAAAGGTTTTTACTCCTTTTGACCAGTTATTATAATCCATCAAATTCAATTAGTTAAGAAAATATAATGGCACAAAGAAACAAAAAAGGAGCCAAAACAGACTTACTAAAAGAACGCTATTTTTAACTAATGCCTCCAAAAGGATTTGCTATTTTTGGGTCGAAAATAAATCTAAGCAATGGCTACTTTTACCATAGTCGCAGGTGCGCGACCCAATTTCATGAAAATCGCACCCATCATCCACCAGTTTATCAAAAAGCAGCAGGAAGGCATTGACGTCAATTTCCGACTGGTTCACACCGGGCAGCATTACGATAAAAAGATGTCTGGCGACTTTTTTGAGCAACTTAACATCCCTGAACCCCATGCAAATCTAGGCGGGGGAGGTGGAACGCAGGCAGAACAAACCGCGGCTATCATGGTCGCATTTGAAAAAGAACTCCTGGAGAACCGTCCAGATCTGGTACTGGTTGTAGGTGATGTCACGAGTACCTTAGCCTGCTCTATTGCTGCCAAAAAACTTCAAATTGACGTAGCTCATGTAGAAGGTGGAATTCGCTCAGGAGATTTGACTATGCCAGAAGAGATCAATAGAATGGTGACGGATAGTATCACTGACCATTTTTTCACCACTTCTGAGATTGCCAATTCTAATCTAAGAAAAGGTGGTTT
Source organism: Algoriphagus locisalis (assembly GCF_900116615.1). Classification (GTDB taxonomy): domain Bacteria; phylum Bacteroidota; class Bacteroidia; order Cytophagales; family Cyclobacteriaceae; genus Algoriphagus; species Algoriphagus locisalis. The sequence goes on along the minus strand of NZ_FPBF01000006.1, from coordinate 382,459 downwards.
TGCAGAGGAAAAAATCCACTATGTCGGCAATACCATGATCGATACCTTAATGGCTCAAATGCCAAGGTTCCAAAAACCCGAAGGAGAAATATTCGAAAATCTCGTTGCCGGAGAATACTTTGTGATGACCATGCATCGTCCCGCCAATGTGGATCAGGAGCATAAACTCAAAGCAATGATCGACGCGATATTGGAAGGAACGAAGGGTCTTCCTATCCTATTCCCGGTTCATCCGCGTACTGCCAAAAACCTGCAGGCAATAGGAATCGATGCCCCTAACCTTCATCTGTGTGATCCTTTGGGATACTTGGAATTCAACTATTTGGTGAAAAATGCCAAAGGCGTTATCACCGACTCCGGAGGAATTACCGAGGAAGCCTCAGTCATGAATGTGCCGTGTATTACGCTTCGGGATAATACAGAACGTGCCGAAACGATACACCTTGGCACCAACGAGTTGGTCGGAACTGATCCAGCTAAGCTGAAGCCATACTTAGAAAAAATCATGAAAGGAGAATGGAAACAATACCAGGGAATCCCACTTTGGGATGGAAAAACGTCAGCGCGTATTGTGGATATATTAATTGATTCATATCCAGCAAACTGATATGGAGGTTGAACAAAGAATAGCCTTTTTAGTAGAAAAGTTACAGCTCACACCACATCCAGAAGGAGGATTCTATTCGGAGACTTATCGATCTGAAATTAGCATTGAAACTGATCCGGGAAATAGAAATCTGACTACTGCTATATATTTCCTGCTCACTTCGGACAATGTTTCCAAATTCCATAGAATTAAGAGTGACGAGCTTTGGTTTTTCCACGAAGGAAGCAATTTGACAGTCCATGTTTTAAGGGAGCATGGCCATCAAAAGCTTTCACTTGGATATCCCTCACCTAACAATGAATCAGCTCCCCAACACTTAGTGAAGGCCAACACAATTTTTGGCAGCTCTGTCGATGAGCCAAACAGCTATGCACTAGTTTCCTGTGTTGTATCTCCAGGTTTTGATTTTGCGGATTTTGAATTATTTGCAGTCGATGATCTTATTCAGCAATTTCCGGAAGCAATTGAAATCATTTCCAAATTGACATAAGCAGACTTTGTATTTTAATCAATGATCGAATCGATCAATTAATACAACAAATCTGGAAAAGTAATAAACTAAAATCATTTCTATACCTAGAAACCACTGAACCATGACCTACTCATAGTCCAGAGATAGCCCAAGACCAAGTGCTAGCGAAAGCATCCTTGTTTGCACCAACGGTGTTTTCACCATCAGCCACGATTTTGGCATAAGCGTCAGTTCCATTTTTAAATACCTGAGACAGCTCCACATCTTCGTTAAGTGTTACTTGAAGATTTGCAAATTTCAATTCTCCATCAGCAAAAGTCGCTAAGGTTTTATTTCCACTTAAAGTAAAGTCACCAACTCCTTCATTTTCGGATGGTTCACTCAAATTAAAAAAATAAATATTTTCAAAAGAACCTTTTGCCCCATCCCTAAAATCTCCCAGCCCTGCGGTTTGATTAGCTTTGATGGTGCCGTTTATTAAGGTATGACTGGCACTATAAAAGCCTTCTGGACCGTCAATTTCTAAAGCATGATCTGTTTCATTTCCAGCAATGACAATGAAGTTATCCAAAGTACCGGACCAAGCTTGATCTGTATCCAAACCATCATCACCTGGATTCCAAATTATTACGTTTGAAACGTTTACAGAACCACCAAACCACTCAATGCCATCGTCTTGATTACCGATGATTTCTACATTTTGAATCACCGTACCAGATCCAACAGCTCCTAAAGTAAGTCCATTTATTTCATTGCCCTCACCGATATTAGCACCACCATGACGGATAGAAACATACGTTAGGATACCTGAGTTATCAGCATCATCAATTCCTCCGTAAAGTCCATTTGTATCAGATGGCGGGATACCTTCTATCTGGGATTCAATAAAATCGCCAGCTAAGGAAACTTTAGCTTTACCAAGCACGATCACACCACCCCATAGGCCAGAGAGTTCTGGATTTAGGTTTGGAGATGCTATTTCCCCAGCTACAATTTCGTCGGCCACAGAAGTGAAAATAATAGGAGAAGTAGAGGTTCCTCGGGCATCAATTTTGGCACCTCTAGCTATGACTAAGGCGCTGGCATCAGAGCCAGAACCAGCAGCTCCCTTTACGATTACCCCTGGCTGAATAGTTAGTGTATTCCCTGCGGTGACTGTAATTCTTCTATCTAAAACATAGGTTTTCCCGGTCTCCCAAATGGTATTTCTAGTGATATTTGTATTTACCAAGATGCCATCACCATCTATTATAATAGGATTTTCTGGCTTGCCGTTGCTATCAACGCAGCTCGCAAATGCTATTATTGCTAAAGCGAAGATGAAAGATAGTCTTTTGAAGTTTTTCATTTTTCTTCAGAGATAAATTTCCTGATTCCATTTCTTCTAAAGTCCTGAACCATTATTCTCAAAAGAATATTTCCGTTCATTTTAACTTTGAAGAGATGTTACAACTGCTATTTCATCCTTTACCTTTGACAATATATCCAAATTTCATCTTATCAAGAACGACGGGCTTTGGGCATTCCACGAAGGAATTAAATTGACGGTTCACGCCTTATCTGAGCAGAGCCCCTTGCAACCTTCCACAAGGTAACCATCAGCTATGCTAAAGTTTCCTCTGCAGTGTTTTGAAGTTATGCTTTTGAGGATTTCAACTATGTTGAAGCCGTTGATCTTCTACATAATTTCCAGTTTCTTCAGAAATCATAGCGAAATTGACATAAAAAAGAGGCTGTACCTTCCTATGAAACAGCCTCTTTTTATACTAAATAGATCCATATTAAACACCTACTTTTTAATTCTCAAGCCTTTTAATCTAGCTTTTGAGACAGCTTTCCCCATTTTCTGGGGTCATACTTTAAAATGCGTAGGTAAATCCAAATTTAATTTCGGTACCCGGTGCCAAGTTGGTAAAGAATTGATCTTGAGCTTCAAAAGACCTATAGACGATTTGTCTTTTGGAATTCAGAATATTATCTACTCCGAAGTTTGCCTGAATTCGCTCATCGGCTCCAAAGGATTTATTCAAATTGAAATTAAGAGAATTGAAAGGAACAGTGAATGTGTCCGTTCTATTTCCAAATCCTACCAAATTAAGCGTTGGTCCTTGAACGTTGTAGAACAAGCCAGCTTCCCACCCATTTAGGAAGTTGTTGTAAGAAACTCCAGTGTTGATAATGTATGGAGCCTGACCAGCCATTTCCCGTGTATTGTCAATTGTTTGGCCTTCTCGGGCTGTTAATTGACGGGAACGAAGTTCAGTATCAGACATCTGAATGGAAGACTCTGTAATTGTAGCATTGAAAGTCCAAGTAAAGTTCTCCAACTTAGGAGAAATAAGTTCAAGTGATTTTCTGAATTCAAACTCCACACCCAATACGGTTCCATCACCTACGTTTCTTGGCTGGAAAGAACCCGGATCTGATAGGAATTGAACCATTTCGATTGGACTATTAAACGTCTTATAGAATGCGCTCACGGAGTACATTTGTCCTCTTTCTTGGAAAAGCTCCCATCTCAAATCAAAGTTGTTGATTCGGGTCGCTATCAAATTTCCATCCCACAACACTTCCGTTCCTCCATTGGTCGTCTCCGGGAATAGGCCTCCGACAAACGATCTACCGGTAATAGGATCAAGGATTTCAGCATAGGATAGTTCCTTGAAAGAAGGTCTGGCGATTGTTCTGGTCGCTGATAATCTTAGATTTTGATTTTCCTTCAAGGAATAGATTAAGTTCAGCGTAGGGAAGAAATCCAAATCATCCAATACCTTATCGTTATCCAACACAATGGTAGCATTTGCATTAGTCCCGGTATAATACTGCGTGAATTTCTCCATTCTCAAACCTACCACTGCCTTAAGTTTTTCAGCTGGGTTCAATTCTGCAGATCCATATGCGCCGATATTTGTCAGATTGGACTGGTACGCATTCGGATTGTTTGGAATAAAATCAGGATTGTGTCTTAACCCATTTCTATTTTCCGCATCAAAGAGGTTTTCTTCATTCAAAACAGCATTCGGGTCGCCCGTAAATGTGACATTACCTGGAGTGAATTGAAAGCTTTGGATATTGAAATCCCTTTCTTTATACACGTAATTGCCTCCGAATTTAATCTTTCCGTCTCTTCTAAATAGGTTGGTTTGGCGGTTTAGATCGAGTTTACCCACGAGATTGGTTTCATCAAGCGTCCTCCATATTCTCATAGGAAGTCCTACTTCTGTACCTATGATATTGTTTGGGGTTCTAAATCTAGTAAATCGAATATCTGGATCATTAATCTTTGAAAGGGTCGGGGCAAGTTTCCAGTTTACCTCCCAAATTCTACCCTTTAAATAGTGAGTACCTGAAAGCAGAACACTCGTCAAAGCTCTTTCGCTGTATTCTAAGTTATATTGTCTTGCCTCAAAGACAGCACCCAAATTGGTATTGACAAACATGAAGTCCCCTGCTTTTGATTCTCCGTTCTGTAAGTGAAGGAAATTAAGCTTGAATTTGGAAGCGTCCGTCTTCATGGCTATCCCAGCCAATCCTCCCAAAAGGACGCTATTAACGCCATAATCACCTTTTTGCTCTTCTAGCGGCTCAAGCTCATTGATACTTGGATCAGCTGGCTTAGCATAAAGATTAAACTCAGCGTCTTTGTAATATTCTGTTTCGTTCTTATAAGTAAAAGCCAAATTATAGCCCCAAGTTACTTTTGATTTTGCGATCTGATTTCCCAATGAAAACCCTATCCCATAATCCATCATGCTACTATTTCTAATTCCGCCCAAGGTTTTATTGAATCCACGAAGTGTGGATTGGAACTCTTGCCCCTCTGGACTATTTGGGTTACCAACTACATCCCCGAATTGAGGAATATCTGTACGCCCACCAGTAGGAATATCTCTGGTGCCATCATCAAAACCCAGCCAATCAGTTTTACCACCTTCATAAGAAAGGTACTGATCATTAAAGTGCATGGAAGGATTGATTCCTCCTGAGATACTTAACTTAGCGGTTTTCTCTTCAGGAAAATCTTTGGTCTCAATATCCACTACTCCCCCTGTAAAATCTGCAGGGAGCTCAGCAGTAAATGATTTAGATATGATAATATTATCAATCACATTAGTTGGAAAAATATCCATTTGAAGGGCATTTCGATCCGGATCCAACCCAGGCACATCCATTCCATTCAAAATAGTCTTCGTATATCGATCACCCAGTCCGCGGACATAAACATATTTCCCTCCTTCTATGGAAACACCTGTTACACGCTTCACTGCAGATGCAGCATCTCCATCACCGACTTGGCGAAAAGTACTTGCTGTAATGCCATCCATTACATTTGGAGAATTCTTTTTGACTGACATCAAGGCTGATTCTGTCGTACGAATGGCTGACGCCTGTACGGTTACAGTCTCCAATTCAGATTCCTGATCCTTCATTAGGATATCGTTCAATACATTGACCTCACCAGCAGTGACTATCACGGAAGTCAATTCAATGGAGCTGTAAGAAATGTATGAAACCTGAAGGGTGTAAGTTCCAGGTGCAGCCTGGATTTCAAATTTGCCATCAAAGTCAGTGACAGCTCCTGTGGAAAGTTCTTTAACTAAAACCGAAACGCCGTATAGTGGCTCTCCGGTAGATTCTTCAAAAATGGTCCCACGTATGGTTCCATTTTGAGCTTGGGCAAATCCTGCACTAGACAGAATGAAGATTGCCAGGAAGAAGTAGAATGTTCTTTTCATGAACAAATTTTGATTAATGTGTACAGCAATATTTTATACTAATAAAGAGGGAAAGGAAATGGCCTTGCAAGCTGTTTCCTTTCCCTTTATTAAAAAGCTTATATCTTATTTGAACGCATCCAATGATCCGGATACCGCTGCCCAAGACCAAGTAGCAAACGGCGCTTTGTCAGCTCCTACAGTATTTTCACCCTCAGCAACAGCAGTTGTAGCCGCAGCAGAAGTTCCTTTGAAGAAATCACCAATTGCTGTTCCGTCAGGTAGTGTTACCTGGAAGTTTGCAAATGCAACCGGTACGGTTGGGGTCTGATCAAATGTCTGACCTGCTTTGATATTAAAGAAGTAGATATTAGACATATCAACATTAGTATTATCATCATTGTCAACTAATCCAGCAGCATCTCCTCCTGATACAGAACCATTCGTCAAGGTGTAGTTTCCATTAACATAGGCTCCTTCAGGACCGTCAAGTTCAAATGACTTATCACCAGCGTTGATTACAATGAAATTGTCAAGTGTACCGTTCCATGCCTGATCCGCATCAATCGCGTCATCACCTGCATTCCAAACTACTGCATTGGTTACATTTACAGTACCACCGAACCACTCGATTCCATCATCCTGGTTTCCGATTACTTCTACAAATTCGATCTCAGTTCCAGATCCTACAGCACCAAGTGTCAGACCGTTGATTTCATTTCCTTCACCGATATTTGCTCCTCCATGACGGATAGAAATATATTTCAATGTTCCTGAATCATCTTCGTCATCAGAACCTCCATAAAGACCACGCTGATCGGAAGGTGGAATACCTTCGATTTGAATTTCAGTTACGTTTCCTGCAAAAGATCCTTTTGCTCTACCAAGAACGATCAACCCGCCCCAAAGACCATTCAACTCTGGGTCAAGATTTGGAGATGCTATTTGACCTGGCATAATTTCATCTGCAACCGATGTAAAAATAATTGGCTGTGTATCAGAACCTACTGCCTCAATCTTCGCCCCTCTAGCTATTACCAAAGCAGAAGCATTGGCGCCAGTTCCTACTTCACCTTTAACAATCACACCTGGCTCGATAACAAGTGTAGCCCCTGATTCAACTACAATTCTACTACCCAAGATGTAAGTCTTGCCAGTTTCCCAAGTCGTCAGTTCAGCAGTAATGTCCTCATCTACTCTGATTGTGGTTGCTTCTGCACCTACTGTCAATACGTGACTAACTTTAGCTTGGTCACCATCTACGTCAGATACAGTAAATTCAAAAACAACGTTCTTTCCTGCATCTTCAGGAAGGGCCGTGTATTCAAATGGAGCAGTAGCTGTAGTTCCAGTCAAAGGTACAGTAGCAAAAGCAGCTCCGTCCTTAGTGATCACTAGATCTCTAAGACCGTCAAGTGCTGTAGCTGTAGCAGTCACTGGACCAACTGTTCCACCAGCTTCAATAGTAGCAGTAGCAGGTACACCCGTGATTGTTACACCATTGTCATCTGGTTCTGGATCATCTTCACAGCTGGAGAATGTGATCAACACAGCTGAAAACAACATGAGTAAATAATTGAACTTTTTCATTGAAATATAAAATTGATTATGGTTTGCCTTATTTGACGATGCAAATCTGTCTCAATTTTTTACCTCAAAAGAATTATCGGAATTATCCTTTGTTTAATAAAGAGTGCCGAATTTAATATTGGAATAACAAAAAGGGCATAAAAAAAGGCTTCTCCCTCGAAAAGCCTTTTTAATGGTGAAATAGCTATTATTTCAATGTTACGGATTTGTTAATTGGAACCTTCTCCATCAGGATTTTTACAAGATCTCTTGTATTTATCCCATCTGCTTCTGCTTCGTAATTCAAAATAATCCGGTGATTCAGCACATCTTCTGCTATTTCTTTGATGTCCTCAGGTAGCACGTAATCCCGCCCATCCATGAATGCTACTGCCTTGGATGCCAGGTTCAAATTGATGCTGGCACGCGGTGAAACTCCAAACTGAATGTACTTAGCTTCTTCTTTCAAACCGTATTGTGCAGGGAATCTGGTCGCAAAAACCAACTCGATAATATAGTGTTCCAGTGGCTCTGCCATTTTCACCGCATTGATCTGATTTCGTATATCAAAAATCTCATCTTTAGACAGTATTGCATTCACCTCAGAGCTGAAAGACATATTTGCCATTCTGCGCATAACTTCCATCTCGTCAGCCTTGCTAGGGTAATCGATGTGCACTTTCATCATGAATCTATCCACTTGCGCTTCTGGTAGTGGATAAGTTCCTTCCTGATCGACCGGGTTTTGCGTAGCAAGTACCAAAAAAGGTCTATCCAGCATATAGGTCGTGTCACCGATAGTCACTTGCTTTTCCTGCATGGCTTCCAAAAGTGCCGATTGAACTTTAGCAGGAGATCGGTTGACTTCATCTGCCAAGATCAAATTGGAGAAAATAGGGCCTTTTTTCACTTCAAAATTAGCCGCCTGCTGATTATAGATCATCGTACCTATCAAATCTGCCGGAAGCAAATCCGGAGTAAACTGGATTCTGTTGAAATCAAGGTGAAGCACTTTGGCCAGTGTATTTACCGTCAAGGTCTTTGCCAAGCCCGGCACACCTTCCAAAAGAATGTGTCCATTGGTAAAAAGTCCAATCAAAAGTCTGCTGACCATTCTATCTTGGCCTACGACTACCTTCTTTACTTCCTGTATTACGTCTGCTATTTTTTCCTGATGCATGGAATCTAAATCTTTGAGTGGTATTAATTGGAGACTAAAATAGAGGTTTTTGTCCCAAAGGACAATCTTAAATCTTAGAAGCGGTAATGCCTTACGATTAAAGGGATTTTATGATTTTTTAAGAAGGTTATTTCTCGAAGAAGCGAATAATTATTTCTCGCAGCGGCGCGGAAGCGCAGCGTTTTATCTCCCGCAAAGTCGCCAAGGCGCAGTAGGCATACAAAAATTTAAAGATCAAAAATGACTCTAAATGCTCCTTTTTTCGCAGCGCCGCTGCGTCGCCGCGAGAAATTAAAACCCTACCGCCTTGATTTATTCCCCTCCGTCTTCTTAAAACCTGTCAATCCCAACTTATGATAAATCGTTTGTTCATCGAGCTCCAGCACTTCACCAACTTTAAATCCTTGAATGGTCAGTTTCTCCATGGACCAGCGAACCAATCTTAGCGTAGGATGTCCGATCGCAGCAGTCATTTTACGGACTTGACGATTTTTCCCCTCTATCAAAGTCAAGGAAACCCAAGTATCTGGAATGGAAGCTCGGTAGCGAATCGGTGGATCCCGATCTGGAAGTGAAGGAATTGGGTCTAAGATCTTTGCTATTGCTGGCTTGGTTTTATAGTCTCGTCCATCCACATTGATCATTACTCCTTGCATCAATGCTTTTAGGGATTCTGGCTCGGGAGCTCCTTCCACCTGAGCATAATAAGTGCGCTGATGACCAAAGCGAGGATTCAGCAAATGATGATTTAAGGATTTGTCGTCTGTGATAATAAGGAGTCCTTCGGAGTCTTTGTCCAGCCTGCCGACCGGATATACCTCCTTTGGAAAATCAAAAAGAGAGACAAGTGTCTGCCCCTCTCCAGAAAATTGACATAAAACCCCGAAAGGCTTATAAATGATAAAGTATCTAGCCAAAGTCAGTGGATTAACTTCCGCAACCTACGCAGTCTATGCTGGAATCCGTAGGTTTCACGCCATCACGCTCCATTTTCAAATTGTGGATTTTATCACGAATCTCCATGTCTGCAAACATGTCACCGGTGATTTGTGATTCCAAAGCTTGGATTTGCTCGTTGTAGTTTTGAATTTGTGTCTCGTTCATAAAAGTTACAGTTGAATGGTTGAATTGATATCCTAAAATAGCCAGTGATCCTGAAAAGTTCCTGATCAAAGCCTCATTTTTTTCGTCAAAAATGATTCCAACTGATCAGTAGAAACTTACCTTCCAAAAATATTAAAATAAAATGCCGATTTCAGAGCTAATCTCTTTCCGACAAAACCTTCATCAACATCCAGAAATCGCAGGTGAAGAATCAGCCACATCAGAGAAAATTTTAGCCTTTTTTGCAAAACTCAATCCAGACCATATCATTCAAAATTTGGGAGGAAATGGCCTTGCATTCGTTTTCAAAGGAAAAAAAAACGGAACAAGAAGTTTATTTCGGGCGGAATTGGACGCACTACCTATCCAGGAAACAGGAGACCCTGAATACAAAAGTCGAACTCCAGACAAAGCCCATCTTTGTGGTCATGATGGACATATGACCATCATTTGTGGATTGGGAGAAAAGCTTGCTGTGCAAAGACCTGAAAGTGGAGAAGTTGTTTTGCTTTTTCAGCCAGCTGAGGAAACAGGTGAAGGCGCGCGTTGGATTTTGGATGATCCAAAATTCCAGCAGATCAAACCTGACTTTGCCTTTGCACTTCACAATCTCCCCGGATTTCCACTTCATCAAGTGGTGACCAGAAAAGGAACTTTTGCTGCGGGCAGCACAGGATTGACTATTTCCCTGACGGGGAAAACTTCCCATGCCGCTCATCCAGATGCCGGTATCAATCCAGCTCAGGCAATCGCTCAATTAATCCAAACCCTTCCAAAGCTTACGGATAAGCTTTCCTCTTTTGCTTTGGTCACAGTTATCCATGCGGAGATTGGAAGCCTAGCTTTTGGAACAAGTGCAGGAAAGGGAAGTCTGAGTTTGACTATCCGCGCATTTGATCAAGCAGAACTGGAAATTTTGATTGAAATGATTACCGAGCAAGCCAAAAGAATTGCTTCAGCAGAAAAGCTAGACTGCGAATTCAGTTTCGTCGAGTCATTCGCTGTTTCCAAAAATAATCCAAAAGCAGCTGAAATTGCTGAAGGAGTAATGAAAGAGCAAGAACTGGATGTACTAGAGAAACCTGAGCCATTCCGCTGGTCAGAGGATTTTGGATTGTTTAGCCAGAGCTGCCCATCGTACTTGTTTGGATTGGGGGCTGGTGAAGATTGTCCGCAGCTTCATGAACCTACCTATGATTTCCCGGACGAACTGATAGACACAGGAGTGAGCATTTTTGAAGGAATTGTGAGAAAAGTGAATGGGTAAAAAGAAGACCTTCCAAGTTTTCAAAACCTGGAAGGTCTGCGAAAATCCCCGCTACTGGAGATTTGGGTTAACTCAGCAATTATAAAGAAATAGGCACATGATAAAGTCCTGTGCGCATTGCGGTTAAAAAAAACAGAATCTCGCCGGCTTTTCACATTCCATTACAACTCTGAATATTCTACCGGATAAAGCAATTTCGTGTCGTTTCTGGATACCGTATTGGCGTATTCAGGCAAGTCCCTCATGCCCAACCAATCAGGATCAGTACCAAATTGCTTCCAGTGTTCATTTCTGATGTCCATATTTTCATGGGTAGTCATATAGACTAAGTTTGGCATATTCGCCCCAGCTATCGTCTCACCATAGAAAATCGGACTGCAATTCAGCTTTTCGAAAATATCCATTTCACCGGAATTGAACATCTTCACTTTAGCCTGATACAGACGCTCCGTAGCAGCTTCATAGCTACGCAATTCATAGACTCTATCTTTCTTGGCGTTTGTCAACTTAGATTCGGCAAACTTCGGCTGTCCACTCATCGCCTGAAGTAGAGAGCTTTCAATTCTTTTGTAAGGTGGATTGGTATGGGAAGCATTGATGTAGGCAGATCCGGCAGTCTGATAGGCTTGGTCTTTTGCCAGTTTTCCCTCCAAAGCCACGAAATCATTCATGGACTTGAATGGCAGAAATAGATAGATTGCCTTGCCTGCATTCGGCTGGGAAGCTATGGGCTTGAATACACCCACTTTGGCAATTCCGTATTTGTGTGCAGCAGGTATAAAAGCATTGGCCAGGTAATCGTCCAGCATCGCTTCTTGCTCAGCATTTTCAAAGTGATAAGTCCTCAGCTCGTAGAAATCTCTTTTTTGCGCAAAAGAAGTCGAGCTAAGAAAAGTAACTGCGAGAATAAGTAGACTCGTAATCAGATTGATCTTTTTCATAGGTATGGGTTTGGGTTATTTCAATTGATTTTCAAGGTAATTAAAGTGCGCAACAAACACCATGAAAATTCCTGAAATGGAAAAAGCCGACTTTCGCCGGCCTAGTTTTGATTATATCCAAGCGTTGAGCCTTGATTAGTAATGTCGCCTTTTTAAACTAAAAAACTTATACCCTAGCGAAAAGGATACAAATCCCCAAGAGTTATCAAAGTCATATTCCTGATCATTGATTTCTATTGAATTAGTAAAAGAGGCCGGAGGATTTACTTTAGCCCACAACATGATTCTCCATATTTCTAAGGAGGCACCATAGGCAAAACTAAAGGTGATCGGATCCACTACACTATCCAAAGAATTAAACACCGAACTAACTCCTGGCTGGTTTTGAAAATATAAATCAGCTTCATTTTTGACGAAATTGAATGTTGAATTGACTCCTCCAAAAATGTTCAATTTGAAATTAGAATAGGATAGAATAGTAACCTGTGGTAAAATCTCAAATGCTAAACTGCCTACTCCTACTGTAGCGATCTTCCGTACCGGGCAGAATTGACAGTCAGCAAAGTTGTTATATACAGCATAGCCTATAAATCTCGATCCGTAGTTGAGTTTATTATGAAGTGAAATCCTTTTCCCAATTTGGTACTCATAGAAAATACCCCCAAATGGTTCTCCAGTATCGCCTCCCGAAATCGTAGAAATCCGAATACTGTCATAATCAAAGGCTCCACCAGAAATACTTCTCCAATTGTGCCCAAACTCCAACCCAAAAGAATTTTGAGCATAAGCAGGAGAAAATCCTAGAAGAAAAAGAAAGAGAATAGAAAAAGTAAGCTTTTCATAAAATAGCCTCATCAAGATTCTATAGTTTGTGGTTTTGTGGTTTCATTATTTTTTAAATTTTCACTTCTTAAACCTAGTCAAGAGAATCAGTAAAAGAAATACCCAATATCGGGTATATATAAGGCCCTTTTCAACAACAATATTCAGATCTAGGTAAAAAAGCCGACTTTCGCCGGCTTTTTAGATTAGTTATTATGTATATCCGCTTTTCTGCCAGTAAGGAAGCCAAAGCAATATAGCATATGTTAAACTTTAGAATTGAGGCAATTTCAGCCTGTCCCGCCAATGCGGGAGTCTTCGGTCATCGGTCTTCTGACCGGGGGAGCAAAGAAATATTGGTTACTGGCATCATTCCGTATATCCATGTTAGTTATACTGTCTTAGATTACTTCTTCTGTGCCTCTTTCATAGGATTACTACCTGTAGATGTCCCCCGCGCAGCTCCCGAGCCTTTGAACAATTCAAATCGAGTCGGCTGATATTGTCTTGGCCAGTAATTGCTGGACTCATCGATATCGGCTGTTTCTCTTTTTGGATCAAGAATGATTTGAGTGACCTCTTTCTCTTTCACAAATACCTTAGTCACCTGAGACTCATTTTTTCTCCAGATTTCCACAGGGATTCGATCGATCTCAGAAGTACCATCAGCGTATTGGAATTCCAAAATGATCGGCATGACCAATCCACCAACATTTTTGAAGGTGATCTCATAGAAATTCAAATCCTTTTCCATCAACTCCTTTTCCTTAGGAGAAAGACTAGCCATAAATTTCTGATAGCTTGCTTCATCTTCAGGAGTCACGGTGAAAGGATTGTAAGTCGTGTAGAAATCTCGTGTTGCAGAATTGGCTTCAATCACCGTTTCTTTCACGTCGGTTCTATTGAATTCTTTGGAAACGTAATCTTCCTCACGGTCTGCTTCCGCCTTCCGTTCCGCATTTATTTCTGCAGGAGTACGGTTTTCCATTTTGTATAGCGCTACATTCTCAATAGCAATATCCACAGGCTCAGTACCATAGAACCATCCTCTCCAAAACCAGTCCAGATCAACTGCCGAAGCATCTTCCATCGTACGGAACAAGTCATCTGGAGTAGGATGCTTAAACATCCATCTGCGTGCATATTCTTTGAAAGCGTAGTCAAACAGCTCTCTTCCCATCACTGTTTCACGAAGGATATTTAAGGCTGTTGCTGGTTTTGCATAGGCATTTGGGCCAAACTGGATGATATTCTCCGAGTTGGTCATAATCGGCTCAAGTGTATTCACTGAGCTTCTCATGTAAGGCACGATCTTATGCGCAGGACCACGGCGAGAAGGAAAATTGCGATCCCATTCCTGCTCAGCCATAAACTGCATAAAGGTATTCAGTCCCTCATCCATCCAAGTCCACTGACGCTCGTCAGAATTCACAATCATTGGGAAAAAGTTATGTCCTACTTCGTGAATAATCACCCCAATCATTCCATTTTTCACTGCTTCAGAGTATGTTCCGTCAGAATCAGGACGACCATAGTTGAAACAAATCATCGGGTATTCCATGCCATTTGCAGCCTCTACAGAAATCGCAGTTGGATACGGATAGTCGAAAGTATGGGCAGAGTACGATTTGATCGTATGCGCTACCACTCGGGTAGAATACTGACCCCACAGCGGATTGGCTTCTTTGGCGTAGTACGACATGGCCATCACGTCTTTGCCTCCTTGCTTTACAGCCATCGCATCCCAGATGAACTTACGGGAGGATGTCCAGGCAAAGTCACGAACGTTCTCAGCTTTGAATTTCCAGGTCTTTTTCTCAGATGACTTACTTTTTTCTAATTCAGTAGCTTCATCCTGCGTACGGATTACAACTGGATTATCATAAGTTTTCTTTGCTGTATTCCATCTATTCAATTCTGTTGAAGAAAGAACTTGACTTGCATTTTGAAGCTCGCCAGTTGCGCCTACCATATGATCGGCAGGAACGGTGATATTTACTTCATAGTCACCAAAAACCAACGCAAACTCACCAGAGCCCATGAATTGCTTGTTTTGCCAGCCTTCAAAGTCTGAGTAAACAGCCATTCTTGGAAACCACTCGGCCATGGTGTACAAGTAGTTGTCATCTCCTTCAAAATATTCGTATCCTGGACGGCCGGAGATATAACCAACTCTATTGGTAATGTTGAAAGTCCAATCTACTCCGAAGGTGAAGCTATCTCCAGCTTTCAACGGAGTAGGAAGATCAATTCTCATCATCGTTTTATTGACAGTGACCGGAAGAGGATTTCCTTTGGAATCTTTCACTTCCAATACTTTATAACCAAAATCTTCATTAGCCCAAATAAGACCTTCAAGACTACGAAGGGTCATTCTTGAGCCGATTGAGCTTTCCGCTGCCTTTGGCGTATCCGAATCTGCTCCACGCTGATTCTCCTCCAGTTGCACCCATAGGTAAGTCAATTGATCAGGAGAATTATTGATATAAGTAACCTTTTCAGAACCCTTGATAGACTGATTTTCATCATCCAGCTCCACGTTAATCACATAATTTGCTTGCTGTTGCCAATACATATGACCGGGAGCTCCAGAGGCAGTGCGGTAAACATTTGGTGTGCGAAGCATAGGACCGAGCTGCTCAAATCGCTCGGCATGATTCTGATCCGAGTGCTGTGCAAAAGCAGGGAAAATCCCCAAGATTGCGAATGCTGTAAGTAATAGTATTTTTCTCATAAGCAATTTATTTTCTTAATTCATCGGACATCGGTCTCCCGAAACCGAACATTTTTTCTACCAAAATTTCGTTTCCAACATCAGCATCAGCGCCACACCGAATACCATGGACGCTACTACCAAAGTCCATTCCTTCCTGCTCACTCCGGCTATTCCTACCAAGATGGAAGTGAGAAGCATGAAAACAGCCACAATGACCAATTGCCCAACTTCAAGTCCAAGATTAAAGGCAAGCAAAGGCTGCCAGATACTCGCTTCTTTTCCTAATAGACTTCTGAGATAATTGGAAAAACCCAAACCGTGAATCAGGCCAAATACCAATGCAAAGATATAGTTGACCGAGATGCCCTTACCGGAAGAGGGTCTTGGCCGGAGAATTGTAATAAACGCTGTAATCGCTATGGTCACCGGGATCAGAAATTCGATCAGATCAGAATTTACATTGACTACTTTGAAGGTAGCCAAAGCTAAGGTCAAAGAATGGCCTATAGTGAAGGCTGTAACCAGAATCAGGACTTTGCGCCAATCCCTAGGAATAAAGACTGCACATAGTGCCAATACAAAAAGAATATGATCGTAACCTTGTATATCCAGGATATGTTGAAGGCCAAGACGAAAATAAAGTTGAAATGGACTCATAGAAAGGGTGAAATACCTCTAAAGAAGTAAATTGCGCAATTATACAGGATTATTCCCAGAAAAGACAGACTACAGAATACCAAATGCACCAGTTTTACTTATACATGATCAGTTTGGGATGGCTGGTATTTGCCCACCCTTTTCACCTCAGTCTCACGGAAATAAAATGGAATGAGGAAACCGAACATCTGGAGATCTCACAGAAGATTTTTTGGGATGATCTGGAAATCGCATTAAGTGCTTACCATGATGAATCCATTGATTTTCTAAATCCCGCCATTAAAGAAAAACTGAATAAGCAAATTGAAACTTACTTGGCAGACCAAACTACAATCTGGATTGAAGACAAAGCTGTGAAACTCAAATTCCTTGGCTATGAAGTCGAAGATGATGCGGCTTGGTTTTACTTCGAATCAGAACTAGTAAAAGAGCCTAGTTTGGTTAAAGTGAAAAACAGTGTATTAATAAATGATTTCCCAGATCAAAAGAATGTTGTTCAAGTTTATTTTGAAAACTCTTCACCCAAAAGCTTAATTTTGGGAAAAGGAAGTGAAACTGGAATCTTAAATAAATAGGTAAAAAAGGAGTCAACTGAAATTTTTTTTCTTATATTTTGATAGAGAAGAAATATTTTTCAATTAAGATCAACTACTGGCCCTATATTTTTTATGAAAGTAGGTGTTTTCAAGTAAAAAAATAGAATTTTTTGAATTTACATGTCAGCACATTCATTTTTAGTGGTAAAAAAGATTTTTACGTAATAATAATTATAACCAAAAAAAGATTTTTACATTAACGGCATAATACTGCTGTAACAAGCAATACAATTTACCCATCTCAAACCTAACAGGTTAAAAGAACCTGTTAAAAATTTCTTAAACTTATGTGTAAAACGATTTACCCAAAATCTCGTGCACTACCCCCATGGAAAATTCTTCATGGATTTGTGCTATCACTATTCCTGTTTCTTATAGCATCAGGAAGCACCTTCGCCCAAAGTAAAACTGTTAGCGGAGTCATTAAATCATCCACCGGCGAAACCATGCCCGGTGTGAATGTACTGGTTAAAGGTACCACTATCGGTACGGCATCGGATATCGATGGAAACTTTAGCTTAACCGTCCCATCGGACGAATCAATTCTAGTTTTCTCATTTATTGGCTACACTTCAAGAGAAGTACGTGTAGGAAATTCCAGTGAGCTCAATGTAACTCTGGATGAGGATCTTTCCCAACTTTCAGAGGTTGTGGTAGTCGGCTACGGTACTCAAGAAAGAGCCAAAGTAACCGGCGCTATTTCCTCGGTAGGCTCTGAGCAGATCCGGGCCCTACCAGTTCCAAGCTTAGCTTCGGCACTTCAGGGTCGAGCTGCAGGTGTCAACGTAACCAATTCTGGATCGCCAGGAACCAACCCCATAGTAAGAATCCGTGGTGTGGGTACGGTAGGTAACAATGAACCACTCTATGTGATCGACGGAATGCCAGCGGGTGGACTGAATCAAATCAACCCGGCAGACATCGAATCCATAGAAGTTCTGAAAGACGCCTCCACAGCCGCTATTTACGGTTCAAGAGGTGCAAATGGGGTTATTTTGGTAACCACGAAAAAAGGTAAAATAGGCAAACCAGTAGTTTCTCTGGATGCCTATTATGGCGTACAAAATGCCTGGAAAACGCTAAATCTCCTTAATCGCGATCAATACATCGCATTTGGTAGAGATCTTCTAGGAAATGCGGGAGAAGATGCCCCAGCCAGATTTGATAATCTGGGAGAATTTGCCAACAATGACATAGATTATCAGGACGAAATGTTCCAATCAGCCCCGATTCAGGATTATAACCTCAACGTGGCTGGTGGTACAGAAAATGCCCTTTATAATTTCTCAGTGGGCTATTTTGCTCAAGATGGTATCATGCGAGGTACAGGATTCGAGCGGGTTTCTATGCGCTCAAATACTGAATTTAAAATCAATGATAGAATAAAGATTGGTCAGACCTTGACCGTAGCATATTCTGACAGGCAAAATGAACCATTCTCTGGGGGACGTAGCCAACTGGAACATATTGTGAAGTCCATTCCGTACATCCCTGTACGTGATGCATCAAGATTAGGAGGCTTTAGAGCATCAGATCGAGTAGATGGCTCGGATCCTGAAAACCCAGTTCTCAATGCAGAATTGAGACGAAACAATGTTGAGGATTACAAAATCCTTGGTTCCGGCTATGTGACTGTAAATATCCTAAAGGGTCTTGATTATAAGTTTTTGGTAGGTATGGATATAGGATTAGGCAATACCTTTGATTATACGCCAAGCTTCAACGCCGGCGACTTCAGCGTTCAGCCATTTGCTGCCATCAGCCAGACGAGATCTACTTTTGTATCTCCATTGATCAGTAATCAGTTCACTTATACTACTGACTTTGGGAAGCATCATCTAGACGCGCTCGGCGTAATAGAGCGACAAACTTCTACCTTTTCAAGCTTAACCGGCTCTGGTCAAAACTCGCTAACCAACGAGGTAAAAGAACTTCAAGGAGTTGAGAACCAAACCACATCCAGTACGCGAACAGAATATGGACTTATATCCTATGTGGGTAGAGTTAACTACGACTACGCGCAAAAGTATTTGATAAGTGCAAGTATCCGACGTGATGGTGGATCCAGATTTGGCCCGGATAATAAATGGGGTACCTTCCCTTCTTTGTCTGTGGGCTGGAGAGTAAGTGAAGAAGGTTTTATGCAAGGTGTCGAAGCTGTAAGTGACTTGAAACTACGCGCAAGCTATGGAGAAACAGGAAATGACCGTATCGGTGATTACGTATATCAAGCAACAATCAACTCCAACTTGTTTTACAACTTTGATGACAACTTACTGACAGGAAGTACCATCAGCGCCTTGGCAAATGCGGATTTGAAGTGGGAAACTACGATCATGAAAAACATTGGATTGGATTTGGGGTTATTTAATGACCAGTTCAATCTTTCTTTGGAATGGTTTGAAAATACTACTGAGGACATGATTCTGGGAGTTCCTATTCCTCCATCATTAGGTTTTGATGGTGCGCCAGTAGCCAATGTGGGTACAGTTAAAAACACCGGACTTGAAATTACAGCGGGTTATCAACTTCGCTCTGGAGATTTCCAGATGTCAATAGATGGAAATATGGGATTTGTTAACAATGAATTAGTGTCTTTGGGTACAGGAAACACCATCTTTGGACCAGCTTTTCAGGGAGATGCGATGACTCTAACTGAAGAGGGACAGCCTATTGCTTATTTCTTAGGCTGGATAGCGGATGGAATCTTCCAGACCAATGAGGAAGCGCAAGCAGCTCCAAGACAAATCCTCCCAGACGACCCAGCTGAATATGATCCAACTACGCATACTGCAGCCGGAGATATTCGATTTAGAGATATCAATAACGATGGGGTAATTGATGCCAATGACCGAACTAACCTTGGACATTATTTACCGGACTTCACCTATGGACTAAATGCGAATGCTTCTTACAAAGGCTTTGATTTTACCATGTTCTGGCAAGGAGTCTCTGGCAATGAGATTTTCAACAATCTTCGCTACCACACTGAAGGTATGACAAGGCTATTTGGTGCAAGTGATGTTGTACTGGATCGTTGGACACCATCCAATACCAATACGGATGTACCTAGAGCTATATCAGGCGATCCAAATAGAAATGCTAGAGCTAGCTCAAGATTCGTAGAAGACGGTTCCTATTTGAGATTGAAAAACATCTCCGTAGGATATAGTATTCCAAGTAGCCTACTGAACACTTGGAGCAAAGGAAACATTTCAAAAGTAAGAGTATATCTCTCAGCGCAGAATCTGCTAACAATCACAGATTATTCAGGTTATGACCCTGAAGTCGCTGCTCGTACGGGTATCAACTCGTCCCTTGGCACAGGTATTGACTATGGTCAATTCCCTGCAGCTCGCACGATCATGGGAGGTATTCAACTTTCATTTTAATTATAAATAAAGAAATCATGAAAACAAGATCCACGTTTTTGGCAGTGATAATGGCTGTGGGCTTAGTGGCCTGTGATGAGGAAGTATTGAATCCGGTGAACCCAAATCAATTGGGTACGGAGACTTTCTACAAAACAGGACCTCAACTCATAGCGGCAGTGAACTCTGTATATGCTACACTCCAAGGAAACAACTTATATAACAGAGAGTATTTCTTTTTACACGACTTACTTTCGGATGATGTAGAGTCTGGAGGGGGACAGCTTGAAGCCCCTAGAGCTCAGGTACTCAACTATGTCTTTGATGGCTCCAACCCTCAGGTAGAAGCAAACTGGAGAGGATGGTATAGACTAATCCACCGAGCAAACCTGGTGATAGAAAATGCAGAAAATGCTACTGACGATATTACAGACGATTTACGAAGCAGAATTGTAGGTGAAGCCTATTTCTTGAGAGGTTTAGCATTCTACGAATTGTCCACCCTGTGGGGTGGAGTTCCGCTAATGACTACCTCCGCTACTTCTCCTGATGGTTTGGCTAGATCTACTCAGGCAGAGTCTTATGCTCAGTCTTTAAACGACCTCAATGAAGCGATCTCACGCCTTCCACTGGCAAGCACTTATTCAGGTTCTGATGTAGGACGGGCAAGCAAAGGAGCTGCGCAGGCATTGGCTGCCAAACTACTTATTTTCCAAGGTGATTATACCGGTGCAAGACCATATTTGACTGAGGTAATCAACTCAAACCAGTATTCGCTGGTAGATCGTTATTTGGATAATTTCGAAGAGGAAAATGAAAACAATTCCGAGTCAATCTGGGAAATCCAGTTTACTGAGTCTCAGGGGAATGCAGGAGGATGGAATGCCGATGGTACTGGAATTGCGGAAATCACATTTAGAGGTCAGGAATATGGTCCTAATGCCTGGAGAAACTTAATTCCAAACACCGGTCTAGTAAACGAATTTGAAACCACTCCAAAAGAAGACCCTAGGAAGAGCTACAATTTCTACCGTCTGGGAGACACCTTTAATGCAGGGGAAAGTGTGCTTGATGAATCAACAGTACAGGGGGATTTCACTAAGCCAAGCTGGAGAAAATACCAGACGATCTACAAGAGAGCAAATGAAAACCAACAGTCTGGCATCAACTTCCGGTCTATCAGATATGCAGATGTTCTGCTAATGATGGCTGAAGTGGAAAATGAACTCACTGGACCATCAGCGGCATTACCTTACCTTAATGCTACTAGAAACAGGGCTGATGTACAAATGCCAGAATATCCTACGGCTCAGTTTCCAACAGGAACAAAAGAGCAAACCAGACTGGCCATTATGCATGAAAGACGGGTAGAAATGCCTGGAGAGCAAGTTCGAAATAGAGATATCCGAAGATGGAGAAGAATGGGCTACCTATCAAATGAGCCTATAGCTGGCTACCAAAGCAGGTATGATTTGTTGCCAATTCCTACTGTAGAGTTGGATAACAATTCTGCTCTTACCAATGCAGATCAAAATCCTGGATACTAAGTAATCTTTCTTCTAAACAATTTTAAATAGCCGGGGCGACTCGGCTATTTTTTTTGCCATAGATATTTACTGATTCCCTGTATATTATTACCTGAAATCATGAGTTAAAAGTGCTTAGACATCCTTCAGACTTAGTTTTTTATGACTTACCCAACTAGCGGCAACCTTTTTCAGAAGGACTATTTCATTTACACTCATATCTTTAGTTAGGCGCGCTTCTGTGGCAAATTCCAAGATATTCTGAAACTGAGTCTTTTTAATATCCTTAAAGGCTATAGTCATGTGGGGATGAAAATTCCGATCGCTCAGCTCATCTACCAGATTCAACTCCCTTTTACAAAAGGTCTTCAAATCACTCTGAAAATCAAATAAATCCTGCCCTGCCTCTACCCCCAGATAGATCACACGGCTGCCAAATGTCTTCACTCCTGCTATATTCATAGTCATAGGTCTATGGCCTGCAATAAACCCTTGGAGCTTCTCAAACAACTTTTCTTCCTTCGCCTCATTATAGCTAAAAGGCATTTTTACTGTAATATGAGCCGGTGATTTAAGGGCATATTTTGACTGAAACTTTTCTCTAATATCCCATTTCAACTGAGTAACCTGCTCTTGAAACTTTCCTTCAGGCACAATAGCCAAAAAATATTTTTGCATTACCTTCATCATACAAATCTACCTCGAAAAGCAAATCATCAAGTAAAAACATAAAAACTATTCGTTAAACTGGATCAAAGCTTTAAATTAAGGGGAATAAACGCCAAACAACTATGAAGTATTTTTATAAGGCCATGATTGGTCTTGATCTCACCGAGATGGATGATATCCTGATCAAAAAGACAATAGTGTACCTAAATTTCTTAGGAATAGATAAATGCTACTTTGTCCATGTGGCTAAAAACCTAGCAGTTCCTGATGAAATTCTTAAAAATCACCCGGAACTTTTAGCCCCAGGAGATGAGTCCATCGAAGCTTTAATCAAGTCAAAACTGGAAGAGTTTGATTTTCCTGAGAGCATGGATATCGAGGTGTTTGCCGAGGAGGGAGCGCATCCCCTAGACACCCTACTCCGATGGGCCAAGATCAAAGATGTAGATCTGATCATAATGGGTAGGAAAGAAGAGCTTGAAGGATCAGGATCTTTAGCTAAGGGTATAGCCAAAAAGGCCCCTTGCTCAGTTTTACTCCTACAGGAACGTCGGCCACCTGGCTTGCCTAAGAAAATTATGATTCCGTCGGATTTCTCTGACCATACCGACTTAATTTATGATTTCGGGGAGCGAATCTCCGAGGAATTGGGCGCCGAACTAATTCCTGTTCACTTATATGAAGTGCCGCACGGTTACTCTAAAACCGGCAAATCATTTGAAGAGTTTGCGGAAATCATGAAAGAAAATGCCCAAGAAGATTTTAAGCGGTTTATCCAAAAATTCAATCACAAGGAACTGGAATGTCGGTTCGTATTGAATAACGGGGAGGGACAGGGTAAAGCCTTGCTCGAAGAAGCCGGAAAAGTCGGTGCAGATATGATCTTGCTTGGTTCGCGCGGAAAAACTAAATCTGCTTCTATTTTACTTGGAAGCGTTGCCGAAAAATTAGTCTTGGTTAATAATATCCTACCCATGCTGATCTTTAAGAAAAAAGGTGAAACAATGGGTTTCTTTGAGGCGCTATTTAAAGTTTAAGCTGAATAAATAATTCTACGACAACAGAACTATTACAAATTACCCTCCTAATTAAATAGGAGGTTTTTTTTATGCTTAAAATTAATCCACTTAATAAAATAAGATGGTTATCATTCTAGATTTAAGCAAAGAATCCCCAAGGCTGATTACTTTTGTGAATATTTGTTAGCTGAAACGCCTCAAAGGCAACGCATGAGTTTTATTTCCAATTTCTTTTCACCTTCCGACAATCCCAATTCTCTGGGAGCCAAATTTAGAAACCAAAGACAAAAAGATTTTGAAAATCTGTTCTTTCAGAATTTTTCGAAGAGTGACCCAATTCGAGTCCTTGATGTAGGTGGTGCCTCTTATTTCTGGGATACCAGCAGCCTCCCTTCTTTGCCTAAGGTAGAAATCACCTTACTCAATCTAGGCAAAGAAGAAACTACGCATCCTAAAATAAAATCCGTAATTGGTGATGCTACCAGCATGCCTGAATTCGCGGACAAAAGCTTCGATCTGGTCTTCTCCAACTCTGTAATTGAGCACTTATATACCTGGGAGAACCAGCAGAAAATGGCCAATGAGATTATGCGTGTGGGAAAAAAGCACTTTATCCAAACGCCAAACCGAAGGTTTCCGATTGAAGCACATTACGCGATTCCATTTGCACAATACCTTCCTCAGAAAGTGCTTTACTTTTTTTTGACCAAAACTAAGATGAGCAGACTGCAAAAATGGGATCCTACCCATGCGCAGCAATACCTGGATGAAATCCGATTACTGGATCAGAAGGAAATGCAGCTGCTTTTCCCTGATTCTAAACTCTATTTGGAAAAATTCATGGGAATGGTCAAATCGATCTGTGCCCACAACCTGAGTTAATCGGCAAATTGTAAGCGCACCAAATTGGCATAAAAGCCATCTTCGCGAGTGAGCAAGTCCACGTGATTGCCTTGCTCCACAATTTCCCCATCGCTGAGCACATAGATTCTATCCACCTTGCGAATGGTCGCTAATCTGTGCGCGATGATAATAGTGGTCCGCCCTTTCATCAATTCGTCCAAAGCTTCCTGTACCAAGTGCTCTGACTCTGCGTCCAAAGAAGAAGTAGCCTCATCCAAGATCAAAATAGATGGATCTTTAAGAATAGCCCGGGCAATTGCCACACGCTGCCTTTGACCACCAGAAAGCTTCACACCTCTTTCGCCTACCAGCGTGTCCAAGCCTTCTGGGAATTGGGAAATAAACTGCCAGGCATTGGCTTTTTTAGATGCTAAGATAATTTCCTCCTCTGTTGCTCCAGGTTTTGCGTAAGCTATGTTCTCCCGGATCGAACCTCCAAAGAGCAATACTTCCTGAGGTACCATTCCTACATGCGAGCGGAGATTTTCCAGATCCCATTCGCTCAGCTGACGATCATCGACCTGAATTGATCCTTTCTGAACATCGTAAAAGCGCATCAGCAATTGGATAATCGTAGATTTCCCAGCGCCTGAATGGCCTGCCAGCGCAACTTTTTCGCCTGGATTCACATAGAACGTCAGGTCTTTTAGCACCTCCATTTCAGGACGGGTCGGGTAATGAAAACCTACATGATCAAAAGAGATTTTACCCTGGAAATTGTCTGTCTTTTGTCCGGCCACTGACTCAGGCTCCTCATCTAATATTTCCAGTACGCGCTCGGATGAACCTATGGCTTTTTGGACTTGTCCATAAATATCCCCCAAACCAGCTATGGATCCACCGATAAACGTGGTGTACAATACAAAGGAAACCAGTTCGCCCACGCTCATTTCGCCTGAGCTGACCAGGCTCGCACCGTACCACATCACTGCTACGATTCCGCCAAACAAGGCAAAAATGATAAATGAAATAAATGCTCCACGGTATTTGGCGGCGCGCAGGGCAACTCCAACTACTCTGTTCAGTCCAGCTCCATAGCGGGCAGATTCAAACGCTTCTCCAACAAATGATTTGACAGTACTGATAGACTGAAGGGTCTCCTCCACGATCACATTTGCCGCAGCAAGTTCGTCTTGAGTACTCTTGGATAGTTTTCGGATGAATTTCCCAAAGACCATGGCTATTACCACCAAAACCGGGAAAGTAGCCAGCATAAACAAGGTCAATTTAGGTGTATTCACCATCAGGAAAATCACACCAGCAATCAGCGTAACCACCTGCCTGAAAAGCTCTGCCAGGGTGACAGAAAAGGTATCCTGAAGCATGCTTACATCGGATGTGATTCTACTGATCAACTCACCTGTCCTGCGCTTGTCAAAAAAGGTCATTGGCAAGCGGACCATTCTAGAATACAATGCCAAACGTATATCCCGCATCGAACGCTCAGATACCAAAGCAAACAGCCAAACACGAAAGAAAGAGAAAACACTCTGTACCGCGAGGATTCCTACCAATATCAGGGCAATCGAATTGATATCATTCACTATCCAGCCTGTACCTTGAGCGGTATCTATCAATTTACCGGCAACAAATGGAAATGTAAGTAGCGTGAGCGAGGAAAAAACAAGGAAAACCAATCCTAAAAAGAAGGCTCCCTTGTAAGGCATCAAAAATTGAAAAATGCCTCCCAGCTTACTTAAATTCTGCTTATTCAACTTCCTCTTCTCAGTTTCGTCTAGAGCAGTTCCTCTTTTTTTAGCCATCCGTTGATTTTGGTAATGCGGGCACAAACTTAAGGCTTTTTTGCAAGGATTGCCTCAGTAAAAGTGAAAGGTTTGAGATTCACCCGCAACTACTTTCTCAAATCAAAATAGGCTCTCATGCTTAATAGGGCTATGAAAGAGGCTGAAACCGATCATCGCACTTCTACTCGACGTGGCATTCCTCACGGTGACCTCTTCATTGAGGTGGCATATTGAAATACTGATCTGTGGAAAAAGACAGCTATCTGCCCAATTGCGCATCAACCAACTCTCGCTTGAGTTTACGCTCCCGGTCTAGCATATTCTTGCGGTGATTGTCAAATTCTTCCTGCACATCAGCCAAATCCTTTTGGGCTTTCTTGATCTTTTTGAAGCTGGTAAAGTATTGAAAAGAGAAAATTGCAAGTGCTCCTGCAAGCACTGCAACCAAAATCCACATCATAGAGGAATAAACAGCCTTGTGTATTCCCATGCCGAGAAAAGTAAAATTATCCTTTTCAGCTATGGCTGCTAACTTTTCAGCTTCGGCTGTTTCCAGAATTGAATTGAGGTTGTTGATAGAATCTTTTTCATTGACTATCAACAATTTAAGATCACCGACTTCAGTTCTCATGGTACGCATGGAATCCAGAATATTGGATTTGAGCTGATCCAGATTTGTCCTTTTTACAACTTTATATTCTTGAAAATTATTTGATACGCTGTAGATATATTCAAACTGACTATCAATGGTGCCAGACTGAAGTGATCCTTTATCTCCGGATGTGTCTTGGGCAAAGGTGAAAGAAGGAAAATTAATCATGAAAATCATGACTAAGAATAGGGGCAGTATTCGCTTCATCGGGGAATTAATTTACAAACTAGGGTGACAAGTCTGTTTTTCAATAAACATGCCTAGGTCACAATTTAGGGTCATTTTTTAGGACTTCAGCAACAGTCCAGCAACATATTTCTTACTTTCCATTGATTTTCAGTGTATTATAAATTAAATTGATTAAGATTTTTTAAGATAATTTTTGAAATGGTAAAAACGGTAAAGATTTGGCTTGTTCTATTGCCCGTAATATTGATTATCGGGGTAGTGCTATACATACAATCTCACAATAATCAGCAAGAACTCGAAAATCAGCTGACACGAAGTGTGGAGGCCTCCAAAAATGATATAGTTCGGGCTCTCTCTGATTACTATACTCGGGTAGAAGCATATTTTGTAAGAGCAGGAGCTGCAAACGCTGCGACCTTCCGGCCTGCTGCACGAACCAGAATTGAAGCGCAAAAGGTCGCCCAAATCATTAATTGGGAGTTTAAATACTCCAACCCGAGACTACTTCCAGCTTCTGCAGATTTTGATAATTCCCTGAGCTTTAAAAATGGGGAAATCATCAAAAATGGATTGGAAATTCATATCGACAACCTGCAATCAGACTATGATCTAGAGGAATTTAGAAAGGCTTTTGACATATCAGAAAGCCAAAAAAACGAGGCTCCCAGCAACTTAATAGTTGATTTGGAAATTCCGATTTCGGAGCTTTTGCGGAAGCAGGCAACCAATAAAATCTTTGAACATTTTTTCATCACCTTCAATGATGGGACGATCCTGTATCCCCCATCGGAAGCTGGAATCAAACTATTTATGCCAAACGACATAGAAATTGATTCACTTGGAGTGATTAATTCCGGCACTAGTATGATTCAGCTTAATTACTCGAGAAATCCCTCAAGAGCTTATGTTTCTCCTATTCCTATGGAAGGTCAGCAACTCTACGCCGTAGGGTTGATTTCGGAAGATTCCTTCCAAAAAGTCGGGATGCGCCTGGATTTTGGTAAACTGAGCATACTGATTCTTTTCTTGTTGATCCTGATCGCGCTCATTCCCATACTCGGTGTGATGAACCTATCTCCAGGAGATAATCTCACACAAAACAAAGTAACGCAAGTAGGCATTTCACTGGTGAGTTTGACTATTATCATCGGCTTTTCACTTTCACAATTTAAAAATGAAGTGGATCCGGTAGCGGAACAATCCTCTCTTGTAGATGAGCTGGAAAGTAGCCTGAGGGATACGCTGACAGTGTATAGAACTGCCCTGGAATCGATCAAAGACTTTAAGCAGCTACAGAAAGAACCCGCTAATTTCAATGAGATTATCGCCTTCAAACCGACAGGTTATGTAGATAAAATATTTTTCAAAAACAGTCCAACGTCAGTAAACCTGATTGATTTCTCAATGGATACTTCAGCGATAGATTTGAGCCAGCGGGAGTACTTCACTTTTTTTCAGGCCAGTGGAACCGATACGCTTACCTTTCTCAACTCACATTATAGCCGCTCTGATGGACAGCTAGAGTCAGTCATCTCTAGAGACTTCGGGAACTCAGGAGAAGAATCCGCAATCAAAGGTATCAACGCAATCACCTTTAAATACAAAGTCAATCAGGAGCTAAGTGAGCAATACCGGTTTATTGCCATGAAAGAGAATGGAAAAATCTTGCTGAAAAGCAATAAAATCTCTTCTCCTATAGCCGAAATTCAGGAAGGTATAAACGCTGAAAAATGGGGTGAAATCAAATCACTCATGAAAAATAACTTCAGCTCAGATGCCCAAATCAGCACCTCATTATACTTGAATGGGAATTTTTACACGGGTGTTCTCAAAAAAGTCAAAACGGATGATTTTGATGAAAATATCTGGTTGTTATTTCTAGTTAATGAAAATATTAGCCACTCATTTGCCTCCATCAGCTCAGCAGAATCCATCACCTTATTGGCGATCTATTTTCTTAGCTTACTGATCAGCCTCCTGATCCAAAAGTACTCCAGACGCTCCTTTGACAAGCAGGGTACCAAGGCATTTCTTTATTCGTGGCTTGAGCCTAATGCTGTCAATCTACCTAGACTCAATTACCTAATCCTTGCTTACACTTGCTATGCTTTTGTCCTGCTCGGCATCTACTATGCAGTAGCCATTTCGCATACAGATATGCTGCTTTTACTGGTTTACTCTAGTTTTCTGATCTCTTTTGTAAACCTCTCTACATCAATAAATTCGATGACTTTTGATGACTTCACGGAATTCAAGGTGCAAAGATATTCCATGAGATCCATCATTTTGTTTGGCATCAATGTAGTTCTCCTTCTTTTCATCACTTTTTGGAACAGTGAAATCATCGTGCCCACCTTAATACTTACCCTCGTGGGCTATGGTATAGTTGGGTTATGGTTTCTGGTAGTCAAACCCAAAACTACTTTTAAAAAACAAACAAAAAGCATCACCATCCCCTCCTTTATAGCACTTTGGTTTCTTATCATCGGCTTTCTTCCAGGCTATTTTATCCAGTCCAAAACCCAGATCTATGAGCAGGTCATCTGGAATGCTTCAAATCAACCTCCTACATCGGATAGTCAAGAAGCTAAAACTGATTCGGAATCATTTTACACCGAGTATGAATTTACCAGAAGAACAATGCTCTCTTTGATAGCGGATCCTTTTGACCAAAAAATAGAAAATTTTATCGCGCCAAATCAACAGGTATTCAAAATGGCAATGGAAAAAGGCGACATCAATTTGCCTAGCTTTTCAGGGATTCTTTACAACGTGCTGGTACTGCTGACCATGATCCTCCTATTTATCCTATTCGCAAACATCATCCAAAACATCATTTTCTATCCATTTTTTAGTCTAAAAAGAAAAGGGATTGACTTCTCCAAGCCTAAACTATTCATTTGCTGTCCACAATCCGGAGTATCAGCTGAAACTCTCCAAAAGAAATTAAAAGTTGCCCGCATTCAGACGATAAATTTACTAGACGTAAGTCTGGACAAAGCAGATCCTGTGTCCGAAGAGATTTCTCACGTACATATTCAGAACATACATTGTCTGAAAAATCAACTGGAAATCGTGCCTCTTTTAAACAAGCTTATAGATCAAAAAAAATCAATAATCATCAGTTCTGGCAAAAGCTGGGATGAGCTTTTCTCTAGATTAAAAGAGATTGACGATCAAGTAATTTATTCGGAAACCTTCACCGAATTCGAATTCCATATGCTTCCTATTAATCTGCAGCGCTTCAAAGCAGAACCAAATGAGAAGAAGCATGCACTTCTCCATAAGGCTGAGAATGAAGAGAAAATGCAGCTGAGAATTGCCCAGTTTGCGGACATCTGGTCTGAATTGAATTTTCAGGAAAAACTTGTGTGTTACTCCTTTTCCAATGAGCGATTTCTAAATAAATCCCGTAAAAATGCCATTCATGAATTGATCCGAAAAGGAATCCTGATAAAAGCGACGTACGGGGATGAGGCCGAAAAACTACAGGAAGATGAAGGCGAAAAGTTCCTGGAAGAAGATACTACGCACAGCTCCCTGGAATGGCAGAGATATGAGTTTTTCAGCAGACTGTTCCAAACCTACATTTTGACACATATTAGTAAAGAGGAGATCAAAAGCTTCCAGGATTTCGAAAGTAAAAACGGCAATTCCAGGATGATTCAAGTATCGGCTGTGAGCTTTGTGCTGATTTGCTTTGCCTTGATCAGCATATTTGACCGAACTTTCCTGAACGAAATCTATGCCTACCTGACCGGAACGCTGGGCTTGCTCGGTAGTCTTTACGCACTCCTAAACCGAGGTATTTCAAGTTTTAAATTTGGAAAAGGAGAGGCACCAGCCTAGCCCAATTAGTGTTTTACACTTCTTTCACGGTATCTACTTGGGAAGCTATCCATGCGGGTCTGTAGGATGCTAATAAAGTGATCCCGATCATAGCAATACTAATCCAGAAAAAATCACTCCAGATCACTTTGACCGGGTACGCATCTACCACTGCTGATGAAATCCCTAGCGAAACCAAGCCGAATGTCTGCTGAAGAAAACAAACCAAATACCCAAGCACCAGCCCAATCACAGCACCACTAAAAGCGATCAGCGCTCCCTGCTTCAGGAATATTCTCCTGATCAGTTTCTCCGGCGCTCCCATAGCCTTCAGCACAGCTATGTCTTTCTTTTTTTCGATAGCCAGCATGCTTAGCGAAAAGAAAATATTGAAAGAAGCTATCGCTAAAATGAAAGTCAACGTGAGAAATACAAATAACTTTTCCATCTGAACAGTACGGATCAATCCCGCATGCTGCTCATCTGCATTTTTGACTAAAAAGTCGTCGCCGAGATATTCCTTCAGCTTTTTTTGCACTTCAGTTATTGTATAACCTTCGGCCACTTTCACTTCTAGCGAGGTTCTCTTATCTCCATATTTCAGCAAGTCTCTGACAAAGGAAAGCGGTGCAATTACATACTCATCGTCAAACTGCCGGTCTATCGCAAAATAGGCTACAGGATCTAAGGTGGCCGTTTCGTAGAATTGGGAAGGATCGATCGTAGCTGCACTTCTGGGCGCTTTGGGATAATAGATTTTCAAGGGCACATTGACATTATCGAGATTGACCGATAGGAAGAATCCTACACCTCTTCCGAGAATTGCCGCAGGATTAAGTTGCGTTCCTAGCGTGGTATCTCCCCAGAAATAGCCCCTAGAGAAACGATCCTGGTCGAGAAAGTTATCCGAAACGCCCTTGATCCGACCTATCATCTGGTTGCCATCGTAATCCAGCAAGGCATTGTCCTCGATGACCTCTGTTAATATTGCGACCCCTTCCAAGTTTCTGATACTATCCAGCCATTCTTCGTTGGTCATAAAGCTTTTCCCAACTACCGCCTCTATCTTCAGTTCCGCGTCGAAACTGGCAAAAATCCCTCGAATCAAATCCTCCAACCCGTTGAAAACAGACATCACAATCACCAACGCCATCGTGCCCACTGCGACTCCTATCATAGAAATCCGGGACAAAATGGTGATGAAGTTCCGCTTCTTTTTGCTGCGGAAATATCTGGCTGCTATGAAAAAACTGAGATTCAACGATAGCTGGATTAATCCTCCTCCTCTTGATCCTCTTCTTCAGGCGGAGCTGGAGGAATGGATAGATTTGAAATCACCTTATCCATGTGCTGCGCATAGGCTGCAGAGTCATCTGGGAAAAAAGCTATTTCAGGAATTACCCGCACGGATTTTCCAATTCGCTTGGCCAGTTGATGCCTGATTTCTTTTTTGTGCTCATTGATCAGGTTGAATGTGGCTTCTGGATCAGCTAGCAAAAAGCTCAGATAAACTTTTGCCAACCCCAGATCCGGGCTCATCATCACGCGAGTAATCGTCACCATAGCACGACCGACTAGGTGTTTTGATTCTTTTTGAAATATATCACCAAGCTCTTTTTGGATCAGCTTAGCGTATTTTTGTTGTCTTTTACTTTCCATAAGAAGTATTTGTGGTACAAATTTAGCGAAATAGTTGGGCAAGCTTTAATTTCGGGCAAAACCAACCAAACACTCTTCACCAATTCACCTTGTTCAGCTTTTTCAAATTAAATGATCCCTTCAGGCTAATCGGCATAGGAATATACATTCTCTTGCTGACAATCGTCTATTTGACGCTAGATGCCTTCCCAATTACCAACCCACAATTGATGTGGATGCTTCTTGGAGAGCGACTGGAGCAAGGGTATTTTCTTTACCAAGATATCATCGACGACAATGGGCCACTTTCCGCAGGATTTTTCACATTCATGGATATGCTGTTCGGACGAAGCCTGATCGCCTATGAAGTGGTGGGAAGAATACTAATTTCGTTCCAGATTCTGTATTGGAACTCCATGCTGATCAAGTTTAAGGCTTTTGACATCAATACCTATCTGCCGGCGATTATCATGGCCGCGCTATTTCACTTTTCTTTTGACCTACTAAGCCTAAGTCCTGCCTTATTAGGAAGTACATTTCTGATTTTGGCTCTAGGTCAGCTTTTTTCCCAAACCGTATTACAAAAAGACACCAGTGAATCTACACTGTTAATTGGGATATATGCCGGCTTGGCGACAGGTTTTCAGCCCAATTACATCCTCTTTTTGCCCTACATGATCTTTACCGGAATTGCCATTAGTAGCTTCTCGTTCCGCCAATTAATGCTCTCTCTTGTTGGGTATTTCCTGCCTTTATTGTTAATAACAGTTTTCTATTTTTGGAATGATGGTCTGGAAGAAGCGATACAGATCTGGCCACTTACCTTTTTATCTGAAAAATATGAATATCAATCACTTATAAATTGGTTGATTCTCGGAGTTTTCCCCCTTTTTCTAGCAGTAGCAGGTTACTTTATGGCTGCAGTTTTACGGGGATCAACGATTAACCAGCAAAAACAAAGACAGCTTATCCTCATTTGGTTGCTTTTCTCTGCGGCCGAGTTCTTTATTATCAAAAAGCAAGCAGCTTATCAATTAGTAATTTTGATCCCAGGGCTCACCTACCTGATTACCCAGTTTTTCCTGAATATCAAAAAAGAGATCATTGCCAAAGCCGCATTTTACCTGTTGGTACTTGGACTCCCGGTGGCTGGCTTTTGGTTTTGGCAGCAAAGAATCACAGATTCGGAATATTTCGTCAGCGAAAATGAGGTAAAATATACCGGTGATATTCTCGTGATGGGAGATGATCTCAACCCTTACCTTGGGGCCAAAATCGGCGGTCCCTTTCTAAACTATCGCCTGAGCAAGCTATACCTTGATCAAGATCGGGACCTGAGAGAAAAGGCGAGGCTTTTTCAGATGCTTCAAAAACAACTCCCCTCTACGGTCTTGGATCCAAATGGAGATTTTGAGAAATTACTCAAGCAATTTCCAGCTTTGGAAGACCAATACAGCCAGACTTCAGTGGGCGTTTATACTTTGAAAAAATAGAATTAAGAGTTCGCTGGATTTATAAATCAATAGGTTAACTTATGTTTTAATCATTTGATTTCCAAGTGGATAAAGCCTATTTTAGTCTTCAACTTTGCTTTTTTCACACCTACACTACTTTTTTTATGGAATCAATCCACCAGTTGCTGGACGCATGTTCTTTGCCCGAAAAGACGCAGTTGGTAGAGTTTGCTAAAATCAAAAACCCTCCCAGCTCCAAAAAACTGAGGCTTATGAAACTTTTTGTGAGCCAACCAGGGCTATCAGATACCGAATACGCTCAAAAAATTTACAATAAACCAGAGGGTGCTGCCTATTTTCAGCTCAAAAAAAGGGTGAAAGATGAGTTTGAAGAACTTTTCCTTTTGTTAAAACCAACATGCGCAAAGAAGGAAAACCAGCTCCATATCGAATGCTCCGAATTGCTTTTGAAAAGTGAGCTTATTCTTGCACGAGGGATTCGTGCCGAAGGGTCAAAATTACTGGAAAGAGGGCTCAAAATGGCGATTAAGAACGGCTTTCACGACTTAGTTCTGACTATTTACAGTACAGCTGCTAGATTTGGAATTTGCGAGGTTTTGAACAATAATGATCTTCCAGAGCTTGAGATTGCAATCAAAAGCCATCTCCAATTGTTAGTCAGGAAAAATTATAAAAATACCGAAGACCATAAAGAGTCTAAAAACCAGTACTTAAAAACTATGATCCAGCAATTGGATCATAGCCGTAATTCCTGGCTTCTAATAGACGACATCAACCAATCCATACAGCATAAAGAATATGAAACTGCCTTATACCAAGTAAATGAAGCAGAAGTCATCTATTCCTCACAGACGAATGCAAAGAATGAGCTGTTGATCGCAAAAATGTCAATCCGTCTTGCCAAACGGGAATTCAGTAGATTAATAGACGAGTGTACCGAAGCGCTCGACACAGAATCTTTGTCACAAGAAAACGCAGTAACCTACTCCTTGAATTATTGGCATGCGCTATTCCACTTAGACAAAACTGAAGAGGCCTATCAAATCCTCCGCAAAAAACTGATGAAGCTAGACCCAAGTCAGCAGCCCAAATGGAGCTATTTGGAAGCATATATTAATTTCAAACTGGGAAATCTAAAAACCACCTTGAAGCTAATCCATGCCAATCAGAAATCAATGAAGAGTATTCCTGATTATTTCTTGGGTTCAAAAATGCTGGAAATCATGGTATTGTTTGATCAAAATGATCAAGACTGGTTGGAATATAAAATTGAGAATTTGCGAAAACTGATCTCGAGGTATAAATTCCGAGCGAGCCGTAGAATTCATTTGGCTTATCAACTTTTTGCCAGATTGCAAAAATCACTTTTCAAACCTGAGCAATGTGACTTCAGCAGAGATCCCATTCTTCTTGATCTACTCCAAGAAAAAGAGGGCTTAGAATGGAATCCTAACTCCTTTGAATTAATTCGATACGATAGCTGGATCATTTCAAACCTCAAGCGCCAAATTTCTTAACTTCTACAGCCACCAAAACATAGAATCTGCTGATAGGCTCAGCAATTTCTTGATTTTTAAGAATCTTTAATGTCAACAGTTACAGTCTTATTTTAGGCATTCAAATGATTTTCAGCTAATTGTAAATTTTTAATTCTTAATAACCGCATAAATCAGCTATATAATTTCCTGTCTATTGCTAGCAAAGTTAAATACCTTGATGAAGGTTTTTAGCCATCTTTTTTACATCATTTTTCTAGCGATATGATTCATTCCACCCTGGAATTTTTAACAGCCGAATTGAATGCCTTTATAAAACTAAAGGTTGGTGACCCTGTAGGGGAAAGAATCGTTTTGTCCTCCGTCACAAATGAAACGGGCATCATTATTCCAGACAAAAGCCTAGGGCTTTCCCTGATTAATATTGAAGAAGAACGGACCATCAAGGAGCAGCGAAGTACTTATATCAACGTCGTAGGAAAAACAGAAAAAAGGAATCCTGAAATCCAACTCAATCTCTATGTACTCATCACCGCAAATTTTCAAAACAAAAATGCTAATGACAGTTCGGATGATTATGTAGAAGGTCTCAAGCAACTGGGTTATGCGATTTCTTTCTTTCAGGCGAAAAATGTTTTTACCAAAGAAAACAGCCCTTCACTTTCTGGAAAAGACCCTGGCCTGACCAAAATTGTGGTAGAACTCTATAGCTATTCCTTTGAGCAGCTTTATAACTTCTGGACAGTAGTCGGTGCTAAATATCTGCCATCTGTCCTCTATAAAGTCAAGACTCTCCGCATTCAGGAAAATCAACTCCTAGAAACGGGTGACCCAATTGAAAAAATCCATCTTAATCCCCTTCACAAATCATGAGCATCATCTACACACGCCTCGGCGAAGTAGCGCTTCGCCATGATTTCTATAAAGATGGCATAGCCAAAGGAATACAGCTGCGCCCAACTGCAGATACCCTAAATCTTCTTAGAAACGGAAGAATACTTTTTAAAACTACTCCAGGTGGCGGAGTATTGCTATACCGAACTGAGGAAGATGAAAGCACTCCTATCAGTCCACTAAACATACCCTTGTCTCTCTTCTTTTACTTGGATTCAGAAAACCCGGGATCCTTTTTTCAGATCACAGATTTGGATGAGGGAAGCATTGTTTTTGGAGCTGGGAAAACTCCATATTTCTTTAATACCCCAGCCCAGGCTTCCAGTGATGAGTCTGCTCCTGAAGTGCTTTCCTATCGATTACTGGATGGGTCCAGACCAAAAATATTCTCTCTGGATTTGCAGTTAAATCCTACTCCTGCCTCCGTACGGATCAAAATCCGCAATGCTAATAATGAATTTATTTCTCCGGGCAAATCGCAAACTGGAGAATGGCTACCGGATTTGACCGAAGTCTTTCCTGATTCCCAAGGGAATTTCCGCTTCATTTTTGACCTGCACGGCCGAAAAGAGGGCATTTACACATTTACTCTCAGGGATGAAGGGGATACCACTGATTTGTGGACGAAGAATTACTTTTTGTCTGATAACTTTTCCGGTAAAAGCATTGGGCTAATGGAACTCCGCTATGTAGCTGCTCCCGTTCATCTTTATGGGCCTAAGGAATACTATAGCCTTGAGTTTACCAGCAAGGAAAGCCTGTGGACGTATTTTGTGGTGAATGGCAACCAAAAAATTGATTTGGTCACAAATAATCTATCCATTGAAGATGATGGGAATGAGGGGACAGTTCCATACGGCACTTACAATTTTAGCCAAATTGGAGCTAGTCCGAATGCCGATATCAAGCTCAACGGCAAAGAGACAGTGGTTTTCCGCTCCGAATCCAAGATTCCCTATTTCGAACTTCCAAAACTAAATCTAAAACTGGTCAAATCCCCTGGCAATCAGGTATTGATACCAAGCCTTCCAAACCCTTCCCGCTCAGCGCCTACGAAGGATTTTGGGGGTGAAACCAACACAGAAATATATGTATTCATCTAGTAAATAAATCGAAAATGGCAGACTTTAAAACCCCAGGGGTTTATGTTCAGGAAATATCAACCCTCCCCGCATCTATTGCTCCGGTTGCCACGGCGATCCCGGCCTTTGTCGGTTATACTGCACAGCGTGAAAAAAACGGAGAAACACTCCCCATCAACAAACCGGTGCGCGTTACTTCCTACCTCGAATACAAGGAGATTTTTGGTGAATCCTATCCTGAAGATTATGGAGTCACATTGACCTTAGATGCAGATGGGAATACCCAGGTCACAATTAATGACCCTACTAATTTTTCGCCATACCGGATGACCTATCAGGTTTATATGTATTTCAACAATGGCGGTGGACCTTGCTATATCGTATCAGTCGGAGATATGGTGCCTGGTCCAAATCCGGCGCCCACCTCTATCGTAGCTACAGCTTTGATAGCAGGAATAAACGCCTTGGAGGAAGAGGATGAACCCACATTACTGGTAGTGCCAGAAGCGGTAATCTTAAGCACCATCGATAGAAAAACAGTCCACGAAAGGCTTCTTAACCAATGTGCCAAGCTTCAGGATAGATTTGCATTGATGGATGCCCTTCATATTACCGGACAAAGTGTCGCGGAGGACGGCGCTACCTTCAGAGCAGAAGTTGGGACCAGTGATTTAAAGTATGGTGCTTCTTACTATCCTTCTTTGAAAACCTCACTTTATAAATACTATTCCGAAAACAAACTTACGATTACAGATAATCGTGGTGGAGCGGGGCTAGGGCCATTTCACAACAAAAGCCTGAATGCCTTGGGCAATGGAGATGCCTTTGCGACAGCTACAATACGCATAAATAATACTGCAAATATAACTGGCGATGTATTCACAATTGGAGGAACAGCTTATACAGCAGGCACTTCATTTACTCCTGGAGTAACAGACATCAATACTGCTGACGCATTGCTGAATGCAATCAATGACACAGCAGACCCACTCTTTACTGCATCCCGAACACCTTCTACCTCCACACTTATCTTGGTGGCAACTACTCCCGGCGGGGATGGTGCTTCCATTCCATTGACTTATGTAGACGACAATGATGACGGAGGGGCAGTAATCTCAGGATCTGGTACATTCTCTTGGCAAACGCCTGACAAGACTCTTTACAATACCATCATTGCGAAGCTTCAGGCTAAAAAAATGGAATTATATCCAAGTGCTTCCATGGCAGGAATCTGCGCCAGAGTGGACCGTCAAAGAGGGGTTTGGAAAGCTCCTGCCAACGTGGATGTGCGGGGAGTAAGCAGACCTGTAGTTCTAGTCAATGCCGAAGATCAAGGCCTGCTCAATGTGGACCCTACTTCCGGAAAATCCATCAATGCCATTCGCTTCTTCCAGGGAAAAGGAAACTTGGTCTGGGGAGCAAGAACCCTGGCTGGAAATGACAATGAATGGAAGTATATCCCAGTTAGAAGGCTTTACATTTTTGTGGAAGAATCCGTGAAAAAAGCCACTGAGTTCGTGGTCTTCGAACCCAATGATGCCAATACCTGGCTGAGGGTAAAAACCATGATAGAAAACTTCCTGAGTAACCTCTGGAGAGACGGCGCTCTTGCTGGAGCAAAGCCAGAAGATGCATTTTTCGTCAACGTAGGGCTTGGCAAGACCATGACAGCCTTGGATATTTTGGAAGGCAGACTCATCGTAGAAATCGGAATGGCGGCAGTAAGACCGGCAGAATTCATCATCCTGAAGTTTTCTCATAAGCTACAGAAATCCTAATCTTTTAAACATTAAGTAAAAAAGCCATGGCAAGTCAATCTACCCCCGGTGTTTACATACAAGAGATTTCCACACTTCCTGCTTCTATAGCATCTGTGGAAACTGCCATCCCTGCCTTTATCGGACATACCGAAATCGCTGTCAAGGATGGAGAAAGCGTCAAAACAATTCCCACAAGAATTACCAGCATGCTGGAGTTTGAGGCGATTTTTGGGAAAGCAAATCCAGAGGCTTTTACCATTACTGTCGAAGACACCTTCCCGGGTTCACAAGGAACTCCAGGAAAGTTGGATAGCAGAAAGATTACCGCAGTTCCTCCTGCCACACCAAGTCCCTACAAGCTTTATTACTCCCTTCAAATGTACTTTTCCAATGGAGGAGGACCTTGCTACATCGTCTCTGTCAATGACTTTGACAATTTTCCTGCGAAAGGAGACCCCACAGACGAGGATTCTCTTATGGGTGGTTTGGAAGCTTTAAAAGGAGTGGATGAACCTACTTTGATCGTCTTTCCAGATGTCATTGAAGCTGTACTTCCAGAAACCACAGGCACTGTTTATAAGGACATTTACGATGCCGCTTTGGCACAATGCGAATCGTTAAAAGACAGATTTGTTATTGTCGATGTCAAAGATGTCACCGCAGACCCTTTTGCAGATGCACAGCATTTCAGGGACAATTGCATCGGGATTTCAAATCTGAAATATGGAGCTGCTTATTATCCCAACTTGAGTAGCGCATTAAACTACGCCTTCTCTCCGACTGACCAAACGATCACTCATACCAATATTTATGCTGGAGGTGGTGCAAATGACGCAGGAGTCCATGACACCTTGCCTTTAGAAGCAAGTGACCCTGTTGACCCAAGTGTGCTCAAAAATGATCCTAGCTTGTACAGAAATGTATTGGCAGAAATCAATAAAAACTACATCACTTTACCTCCGTCAAGCGCAGTTGCAGGGATTTACGCAAGAGTTGACAGGCAGCGGGGAGTATGGAAAGCACCTGCAAATGTAGATGTGAGAACTGTAATCGGTCCATCAAGAAAAGTATCACATGATCAGCAAGCAGATCTCAATGTTGATGCCACTTCCGGAAAATCCATTAATGCCATCAGAACTTTTACTGGCAAAGGAACTTTGGTCTGGGGAGCGAGGACACTTGCCGGTAACGACAATGAATGGCGCTATGTGCCAGTGAGAAGACTCTACATTTTTATTGAGGAGTCAGTCAAAAAGGCAACTGAGTTTGTGGTCTTTGAGCCAAATGATGCTAATACCTGGCTAAGAACCAAAACCATGATCGAAAACTTCCTTTCCAAACTTTGGAGAGATGGTGCTTTGGCCGGGGCAAAGCCGGAAGAAGCATTTTTTGTACGGGTTGGACTTGGACAGACCATGTCCTCTCAGGACATTTTGGAAGGTAGAATGAATATAGAAATCGGATTGGCAGCAGTTAGGCCTGCCGAATTTATCATCCTGAAATTCTCTCATAAACTTCAGGAATCCTAAGCTAAAAAATCAAGAACAGTAATTAAAATCATACAATTATGGCAGTAGCATATCCAGTTTCCGTCTTTCATTTTCAGGTAGAATGGGGCGGTTCACGCATCGGTTTCACAGAAGTATCTGGCCTGACTGTGGAGCTTCAGAGCATAGATTATCGGGAAGGTAGTTCCTTAGAATATCATGTGAGCAAAATGCCAGGTATTCCTCAATACTCCAATATCACGTTGAAAAGAGGCATTTTCCGAGCCGACAATGAATTTTTCCAGTGGCTCAATACCGTCAAAATGAACAACATCGAGAGACGGGATTTAACCATCAGCTTACTCAATGAAGAACACGAGCCTGTGATGGTTTGGAAGGTCAAAGAAGCCTGGCCTTGCAAAGTAGAAGGCCCATCTCTGAATTCCACCGGCAATGAAGTGGCCATAGAAAGCATTGAACTGTGTCACGAAGGCTTGGCCATAGAGACACCATAATCCAATGGCTTTATTTTATCCACCTACCGGCTTTCATTTCCTGGTACGCTTTGAAGGGTTGCTACTAAAATACCCTGCAATGCCGGATTTTGGATTCCAGGAGGTTTCCGGTTTGAGTGTAGAAATCGGGGTGGAGGAATATGCGGAAGGAGGAGAAAACCGCTTCAAACATCGCATGCCAAATCCGGTCTCCTATCCCAACCTGGTCTTGAAACGTGGGATGGCGATCAGTTCGCAGATTGCAAAATGGTTTAAAGACAGTGTGGAAGGATTTGAATTTGAGGCGCAGGACATTACAGTAATTCTCTTGAGTC
Organism: Algoriphagus locisalis; assembly: GCF_900116615.1. Lineage (GTDB taxonomy): Bacteria > Bacteroidota > Bacteroidia > Cytophagales > Cyclobacteriaceae > Algoriphagus > Algoriphagus locisalis. The sequence goes on along the minus strand of NZ_FPBF01000006.1, from coordinate 341,250 downwards.
CCGAAAAACTGCCTTTGCAAGCCTGGAACTTTGTCAATGCCTGGCCTGTGAAATGGTCCATCGAAGGCTTCAATGCGATGGAAAATACCATGATGATCGAAAACATAGAATTCGCTTATCAATACTATCGAAGAATCAGTCCAGACGATCTTTTGCCATAAATCATGCCCATAGAAATCAAAGAGCTAATCATTAGAACCACTGTGGACGCTGCAGAATCCAGTCCCACTGGAAAAGGTAATAAGAAACCTGATACCAGTGCAGTAATGGATGGAATCCGCGAACTCAGCAGATTGATCAAAGAAAAGAACGAAAGGTAAAAAAACTCAGCATGTCACTGAATGATATTTTTTCTCAAAAAGGAGGACTTGAAAAGCTAAAAATCACAGCTTTTAAGGATGAGGAATACAATGAAGCCACTGCTACCTATGTGGTCATGTATAATCCTACCACCTTTTCGCAGGAATTCAAATCCAAGTGGATTCCCGAAGAAGGTCCTGCCGACGGAAAACAATACCAGTTCAGAACATTGGAGTCGGATTCAGTTTCGTTCGAATTTCTTTTTGACGCCAGTTCTGCTTCCCCTCCAAGTGCTGATAAACCGGGAGATACAAATTTTGATTATCTGGGTGATGACAAACCCAATCTGGAAAGCATCAGTGGGAATAAAATCAATGCGATTGACATCATCAGCAAGGACAAACATGTGGATGGGGCAATCCGGAAATTTCTGGATATCACTCAAAACATCCAGTCTGATACCCACAAGCCAAATTACCTGCAGATCAACTGGGGGGCCTATCAATTCCGGGGAGTTTTGGCCACTGCAACCATCAATTACAAGCTTTTCAATGCATCAGGTTTACCGATAAGAGCGACCGTTTCTGCAAATTTTGACCAATCACTTTCACGACAGGAGCAAGCCGCGACCACAGCCAGAAACTCGCCTGACCTTACTCATGAAAGAACCGTGAAATCAGGAGACACGCTACTTCTCATGTGCAAAAGAATTTACGGAACCCAAGAATATTACTTGGAGGTCGCAAAAGCGAATAACCTTAAAAACTTCAGAAAACTGATCCCAGGCCAGAAACTCATTTTTCCACCATTAGCGAAATCATAGTATGCCTTTAGTACCTACATCAGCTGAAACACAGCAAGACTTAGCCACCTTTAAGATTTTCTCAGATGGTGAGCAAGTACCACCATCGGTAGGGGTGGCGATGATCGCTGTGCGCAAAGCTGTGAATAAAATTCCAACAGCCAAATTGGTGCTTTTTGATGGTGATATTGCTACAGGAGAGTTCCAATTGAGTGAAGGGGAGCTTTTTAAACCAGGTGTAAAGCTTAAAATTGATGCGGGATATCACAATTTAGAAGAGACCATTTTTGAAGGAATAATTATCAAACATGGTTTGGAGATCAATCCTGAAAAAGCCTCCAGATTGATTCTCGAGCTTAGGGATCCTGTCATCAAAATGACAGTGGGTAGAAAGAACAAGTACTTTTTTGAGAGCTCTGATAGCGATGTCATGGAAGAACTGATCGGAAAATATTCAGATCTCTCAGCAGATGTAGAAAGCACCAGTTTGACTCATGCTGAAATCGTGCAATACCATGCAACGGACTGGGATTTTATCATGAGCCGGGCAGATGCAAATGGGAAAATCATTACCACAGAAGCAGGAACAGTCACTATCCAAAAGCCTCAGACCAGTGCGGATCCGGTCCTAGGACTCCAATACGGAGATAATGTAGTAGAATTTGAAGCTGACATGGATGCGCGACAGCAGTACAGCGCTACTAAAGGCCTAAGCTGGGATTTTATCAAGCAAGAAATAGCCGAAAAAGAAGGAGCTGATCCCGGCAATATCTCTCCTGGGGATATCAGTGGAGATGATCTCGCAGCCGTGATTGGCTTGGAATCCTTCCAAATGCAACATGGAGGTCTCTTAGAAGATGAAGAATTACAGGCCTGGACGGACGCAGGATTAATGCGGAGTCGATTGGCAAAAATACAGGGAAGAGTCAAGCTCTTAGGTGACAACACAGTGAAGCCTGGGGATATGGTAGAGCTTAAAGGTTTTGGAAGCAGGTTCAATGGAAAAGCATTTGTTTCCTCTGTTTATCACGAGTTTTCACCAAACCAAAAATGGTTCACCCATCTGGGCTTAGGCCTAGATCCGAAATGGTTTTCACAGGAATATGACGACATCATAGATGTCGCTGCTTCTGGCTTGTTGCCAGCGGTAAAAGGACTTCACATCGGAATAGTTACCGCCTTGGAGGGAGATCCCGATGGGGAAAATAGAATTCAGGTAAAACTTCCCATGATCAGTTTAGAAGAAGATGGAATCTGGGCGAGATATGCATCTCCAGACGCTGGAAATGAACGGGGAATTTACTTCAGACCAGAGTTGGACGATGAAGTAATAGTTGCTTTTATCAATGAAGATCCTAGAGATCCGGTGGTTTTGGGAATGCTTCACAGCAGTAGCAAACCAGCCCCATTTGAAGCATCCGACGACAACCATGAAAAGGGAATTGTGACGCGGGAAAAGCTCAAAGTAGTTTTCAATGACGAAAAGAAAACTATAGACATCGAGACTCCTAATGGGAATAAGCTACAGTTCACTGATGAGGATGGAGCTATTCTTTTAGAAGATGAAAATGGAAATAAAATAAGCATGAATGCAGATGGAATTACCATCGAAAGTGCCAAAGATCTGATTCTAAAAGCCAGTGGTGACATCAGCATGGAAGGCACAGGAATAGAAATAAAAGCAAGTGCACAACTGAAAGCTGAAGGATCTGCCGGAGCAGAAGTTTCCTCTGGAGGCCAGACAGTCATATCAGGATCATTAGTACAAATCAATTAATTATGCCAGCAGCAGCAAGATTTGGAGACTTAAGTACACACGGCGGATCGATCATAGGTCCTGGAGTCCCGACAGTTTTGATAGGGGGAATGCCAGCGGCAGTTATGGGAGACAATCATTCTTGTGCCTTACCTCCCAATGCACATCAGCCTACCGTTAGCCCGTTTTTGGCAGGAAGCGCCACTGTTTTGATTGGCGGAGTGCCCGCATTAAGAGTTGGTGATTCATGCGTTTGTGGCGCCTCACCGGCGGTAGGAGAACCAACAGTAATCATCGGATGACATGGAAGAAGAAAAATCATTTTTAGGGAGAGGTTGGGCATTTCCAGTGAGTTTTAGTCTGGAAAGTCAACAAGTCCGCCTTGCAGAAAACGAGGAGGATATCCAGCAAAGCCTAATCATTTTGCTCAATACAACTTTGGGGGAACGTGTCATGCGTCCTGATTATGGCGCAAACATGGAAGATCTGCTCTTCGAAGCGCTCAATGTCACCACGGCAAATATGATTGCGAACCGGATAAAACAGGCGATCCTCTACCATGAACCAAGAGTGAAAACTGAGGACATTGATTTAAGGCCCAATTACAATGAAGGCAGGATTGAGGTCATAGTCAGCTACCTGATTATCGCTACCAATAACCGCAGAAACCTAGTCTATCCATACCTCTTTACCGAAGCAACTGATCTGAAATTATGAGCAAAGATTGCAACGATCTTACCCTCCCAGGAAACGGCACCAGCCGGGCACAGCGACTTTTGAAAAGTCTGCTTCCGGAATACGTGCGTGTGGACGAAAGGAAAATGGAGGATCTGCAGGATTTCGCTGTTAACATAGCAAGTGAATTAAAATTCATCAATTCATCCAATACTTGGAATGGTGATGACTGGAGCGGATTTTTTGATCAAAAAATTGAGGAAAACCAAGTGACGAATCCTCATTTCGCCCTGTTTCTGGCATTTTTGAAACTTTTCAGCTTTGCGCAGGAAGATATCAATACACTTACCCAAAGACATCTTGATTTCTACTACCGAGATGTATTGAGATTGAAAGAAAAAGCAGCTGTTGAAGATCAGGTATACCTGATTCTAAAACTTGCAAAGCATATTCAAGCGCATTTATTACCATCCGATACTGCTTTCAAAGCAGGGAAAGATGACTTAGGAAAGGAAATTCTTTTCTATACAGAAAATCAGAATGTTCTAAATAAAGCCGAAGTCACTTCGATTTTTGCACTATATAAAGATCAATACGGCAGGTTTTATAAATCCCCCATTGCTAACTCTTCAGATGGTATCGGCGGAGAATTACTGACCGAAGAAAAGCAATGGAGAAGTTTCGGTAGACCAATCGAATTATTTCCAGACCAAGACCGGGAATTAGCCACCATTGGTTTTGCCGTGGCATCGCCTATTCTTTTGATGGGCGAAGGAAGCAGAAAAGTATCTCTAAAACTTACTTTTGAACCTACAGAAGGTTTGCTGGATCAGCTGAAACTACTTCCCCTGAATGATACTTTTGAGATTTGGTTCAGTGGGGAGGAAGAGTGGATTTCAGCGACCATAGGTTGGGAAAATGAGGAAAATAGTATAGCCAGTAAAATTCTGGATTTCTTAAATAAAGCCAGTAAATGGCAGGACATCGCTGGTGTAGAACCTGTGTTAGGTCCGGTTTTAGACGACCCGGAAAAGGGAATTCATAGACCATTCAAAGGGTATGATATAGGGGAAATCACAGCCAAAAATATCCTGAGTAGAAGAAATTCTCTGTCCGGTGCAAAATTCACTTCTGTCGATCAAGTCAAGACAGTCAGAGGAATAGGTGAGGACAAATGGCATGACTTGGAATATACATTTCGGCTTTCAAAGCATGAGTTAAGCAATGATGGGGATGGGATTTCTTTGACACTGAAATGTCAACTTTTACCCGAAGATCCAGGCGTAGTAAATTATTCGGAGGAAGTGCTACTTCAAAAATTCAAGACTTCTTCACCGATGATGAAGATAAATCTCGCCAATACTTCCCAAAGTTATGGGTATGAGATTTTGAAAGATTGCCAGTTAAAAAAGGCCACACTTTCTATAGAAGTGGAAGGCGTAGAAAACCTAATTCTCCAAAATGACCAAAGCATTCTTCCCATCGGAAAAAACATCAAACCCTTTGGATTCCGCCCTGTCAAAGGATCCAACTTTTACATTGGCAGCAAAGAAGTTTTTGGTAAAAGCCTCAAATCACTCGACTTGAACCTATTGTGGCATGCACTTCCGGAAGGCTCCAAGGGCTTTGCTGATCATTATAGCGCTTATGGGAATACACTTGAAAGAAAAAATCAAAGCTTTACTACAGCCATAGATTTTTTGGAAAAGAAAGAATGGAAATCCATCAATTCTTCAAAAACTATATTTTCAGGAAATAACAATGCCTCTTTAAACCAAAATAAAACTATTTCATTAGCTGAGCCGCTTTGGGAAGGAATATCTGCCAATCCTAACCTAGAGGAATTCAGCGAATGGTCACCTTCCAGCAACCGGGGATTTATCCGTCTGAAGCTAAATTCTCCGGATTTTGGGCATAAAGATTATCCTTTGATTTTCGCCAGAGAGGCATTGGTTCCAGATGGAAAAGGAAATTTACCAAAAGAACCCTATACTCCAGAGCTTCAATCAATCAGTTTGGATTACAGTTCGGAAGAATCCCTGGACATCTCCGAAAAAGAGATGGAAGGATTTTTCCATATTGGAGCATTTGGTGAGGCAAAAATTCAGGGTGAGAACGCCATTCCACTTTTGGCAGAATATGAGAATGAGGGAGAGTTGATGATAGGCCTGAGTGATCATCAGAAAGCCCAGAATATCCAACTTTTAATTCAAGTCCTTGATGGAACAGCCAATCCTGAAAAGCCTGTTCCCGATGTCAAATGGAGTTATTTGACGGGTAATCAATGGAAGGAATTTGATCAATATTCCTTGCTGACGGATGAAACGAATGGCTTGATCCAAAGTGGGCTTTTAGCTTTTGCCATGCCTCGGGAAGCAGACACCTCGCACAGCATTCTTCCTGAATCTACCACCTGGATCAAAGCTTCAGTCAGGGCAGATTCAGATGCCATTCCGGATTTCATCGCCGTTCTGGCTCAGGCAGTAAAAGCGTCTTACGAGTCAAACGAAAATGACCCTCTACGGATAGCGAAATCCATTTCTGCGGAAACCATTTCCAAGCTGAAAATCGGAAATAGTGCCATCAATAAAATTCAACAGCCATTTTCCTCTTTTGGAGGGAAAACTGAAGAATCCTCCGAGGACTTTTACCAAAGAATCAGCGAGCGATTGCGACATAAGCAACGGGCTATTACCCTTTGGGATTACGAGCATTTGGTATTGGAGCAGTTCCCGGAAGTTTACCAAGTCAAATGCCTGAACCATACCTCCTATGACGGGGATCTGACCAAATACAAAGCATTGGCACCAAGAAATGTGACGCTAGTGATCATTTCCAATGTGCAAAATAAAAACGCTGTGGATCCTTTGAGGCCCAAAGCAAGTGTGGCACAGATTGAAGCAATTCGTGAATTCATCACTGCCATTTACCCACCGGCTGTTTACCTGCATGTGGTCAATCCGGTTTTCGAAGAAATTCAGGTGAAAACCAAAGTGAAGTTTCATTCCTGGGCCGATAAAAACTTTTTCGCCAGAAAACTGGAAGACGATCTCAAAGCATTTCTTTCCCCTTGGGCATTTGAAGCTGATTTTAATTGGACTTTCAGTGAATCGCTACACAGTTCTGTGGTGCTTCACTTTGTGGAAAAACTCGATTACGTGGATTACCTGACCTGCTTCGAATTGTATCATTTAGTGATTAATCCGGTATCCGGAGAACTCCTTTCCCGCACCCGGGTCGAAGCTGCCAAAGGAAGCCGAGGGGTTTCAGTTTTGGGATCAGTTGGGACTTTAGGAAGCTATGGAGATCACTTGATCGAAGTTTTGGAAACCGAGGACTGCTTGTGTGAAGACAATGAAATCAAACCTGCTGCGAGCATCGCATCGGTAGAGGAAGAGGATTTGGATGAAGAATTTTGATCATGACTATGGAAAAATCAATCACCATATCGAAAGCTAAACCAGTCCAAAAAAGCATGGATTATGAGCTGTTACGCTCAGAAGCCATCAGCTATATCCAACGGATTTCAGGCAAAATCTGGACGGATTACAACAGTCATGATCCTGGAATTACGATTTTGGAGGTGCTTTGCTACGCCATTACTGACTTGGGATATAGAAGCAATTTTCCAGTTCAGGATCTTTTGGCGGATGAAAGCGGAAGTTTAAGCAATCAATTTTTCAAAGCATCCCAGATTCTTCCGAGCACTCCGGTAACGATTAATGATTACCGCAAACTTCTGATGGATGTGGAAGTGGTGGATGAGGAAGATTTAATTTGCCCTAGAGCAGGAATAAAAAATGCCTGGATCATCATCCGTGACTCCAATGAGATTAAAATTTTCCCAGATAGAAAGGAAAAAGAACTCGCTTATAAACCCTATCCAAACACTGAAGAAGACTTAAAACTGGGCATTCTCTATGATATTTTGTTGGAATTCGACACCACAGAAAATCTTGGCGACCTCAATGAAAATAAGCTCAGCATGGAGATCGAGGTGGATGAGCATCCGGATATAGCCGGAGTAGTGATCGACATCCAAGTGGAATTTCCAAGATGGGATTCTGCAGAGGTAGATTGGGAAGATCCTGTTTCGATCCGAAAGAACATCCATTCCATAGAAATCCAATTTCAGAATGTTCCTGATGACATTTTCATGGACTTTGACCTGAGTCCCAGTAAACTGATCGAAATAAAAGGGACAAAACTGGTGGCTGAAGGTCTTGATCCTTTGGATGGATTAGCGGCACTTTCTAATCAGGTAAACCAATTTGTTTACTCTAGTCCTGAAGGAATTCTTACACTTTACTTGGCCAAAGTTGCCAAGATCAACCAAATCCTGGATGAGGCAAAGGCGAGTTTGAATGCCCATAGAAACCTATGCGAGGACTTTGTGGATTTCCATGCTTTGAGAGTAGAGGAAATACTCCTTTGCGCTGATATTGAGCTTTCCCCAAATGCTCCGATTAATGAAACTGAAGCCTTGATTTTTCAGGCAATCAGTGCATTTCTTTCTCCTCAGGTAAACTTTTATACCCTGGAAGAAATGCTGAATCGCTGCAAAGACGATGCGCTTCCCATTTCTAAAATCCAACAGAATCCGGCCAAAATCTGGATAGAAATTCCGAGGGAAACTTACCCAAAAGCCAAGTCCAAAGTCAGTATTATTGGCTCAGGGGGAAATGTAGGAATCTATGAGATTTTAGAATTACGGACAGACCCTAAGAATGCTGCACTTTGCGAAATTCTCCTTACACCCAATTTCCCATCTCCTGTTTTGATGGACGACGATCAGGTGTATCTGGGAAATTGGGAAGAAACTCAATGCATTCCGACGGAGGAGCTTTTTGAAGGTCCACTGTTGAAACACGGATTTATTGATGAGGAAGATTTGGCGAAAGCCAATCGAAAATCAAGCATTCATGTTACTGATCTCATTCATATTATCATGGATATTGATGGCGTGGAGGCAGTGAAAAGCATACAAATTGCCAATAAGCCCCAAGACAATGAGTCAGGGGAAATTGCCTCAAAAAGCGTTCGCTGGTGCCTTGAGCTGGCCATGGACAAGTTTTATGTACCAAGGCTGAATACCGAGCTTTCGAAAATAACTTATTATAAAGAAGAACTTCCTTTCCGAGCCAATCGGGAAAAAGTTGAAGATCTTTTAACAGAATACAGAGCTTCCGAACGAAGCCAGAAAATCTACTATCCAAAGCTGGATTTCGATTTACCACGAGGGAATTTCAAAAATCCCGGAGATTATGAATCCATCCAAAATGATTTCCCTTTGGTCTATGGAATCTCTGAAGCTGGCATGCTTCCAAAATCCCAAGGAAGGCCAGATGCTGCTCAAGTGAAACAGCTGAAGGCCTTTCTCATGGTTTTTGAACAGCTTTTGGTGAATTACCTTAGTCAGCTGGAAAATGTACGTCACCTATTTTCCATCAATGAGGAAAAAGACGCATTTGGAAATCCACTGATTGATGCCACGTATTTCTCCAAGAGTCTTGAAGGCTTGGTTCCAGATGCCAACCCACTTTGGAAAGATCTGATTGGGCTGAAAGAATCTGTGGCTGAAATCACTGAAAGCAAAGAAGATTTTTATGTGAGAAGAAATCGCTTTTTAGATCATCTACTTGGCAGATTTGCTGAGCAATTTACAGATTATGGACTTTTGGCTTTGCGACTCAACCCTACCGAAGGACAGACGAGGCTGATTGAAGATAAACTGGCTTTCCTCAATAACTACCCCAAAATCTCTTCCGAACGAGGTAAGGCTTTTGATTATAAAATCGCCAACAACTTTTGGCATCAGGAGAATCTTTCTGGTTTAGAAAACAGAATTCAAGGATTGATGGGAATCAGGAAAAAACCAATTTCCTGGCTTCGATTCTCACCTGCATTTGAAATCTTAGAAGTTGGAGATATTTGGAAAGTACAGGTCAAAAATGAGCTGGATACCGTTGTATTTGAACTTTCGGCTGATTTCCCAATCAAGGAACAAGCCGCTTCAGCATTGGAAATTGCTTTGCTTTTAGGTTCAAATCTGGAGAATTTCCAGATCAGCTTAGGAGATGCCGGGTTTTATTTCGAACTGGTCTGGGAAGGTGATTTAGTAGGCAAAAGTACCAAAGTTGATTTTGGTGACGATACACCCGGAGGAGATGCAGATCTTGCTTTAACCGAACTTTGGGGAATTCTAAGAGATGAATTTCTAAACAATCCTTTAGCAAACCGGAAGAATTTAAGCTTAGCCTTAGATGCCTTTTGGGAGGTGAATATTACTGTCAATTTAGCTCCGGCGCCTCCAAAATACTTGCTAGAATATGCACTTTTTGATGCGCCATTTGGAGCTGGAATTCAACTTTTAGAATCCAGCCTGGAAGTGGAAGTTCCTGGCGCTACGTCAGAAGTAGAACTGCAGGAACTGGCTGAAGAGCGTTTGGAAGAAATCATTTGGCAGATTTGCACTGCGGGAGTAATTGACGGGGCCTATGTTCCTGATCCAGCCCCTTATACTGCGCCTTATAGATTTTCCTTAACTGACCCGATACGAGGTGGTGTTTTGGCCAAAAGCTTTAATTCAAATTTCAATGAACCATTGGCCACAGCCATACAAAATGGAGACTGGGGAGATGCTTGGCTTGTTCAGGGTGGATTCGAGCCTTTGGAACTGACTATTTCAGAAGCAATTGCCACGGGTCCATTTATAGATTTAAAAGCTGCTCCATTCCCACAAAAAGGAGATCAGATTCATTTCGAACGAGCCTTTGAAATAATCGGAATTGATCTACCAAAACATGAAATTATCATAGCGGGTCTTCATGCATCCTTATTCGAAAATTCCGAAGATTTTGAGGTTCAATTTCTATTAGGAGAAACCGAACATCTAGTTTATTACACTATTCATGAAGTGACTGAATCCGATGGAAACACCACTTTGGTAACTAAATCAGAACCAAGAAAAGATCTAATCGAAGATCCCGAAAACCCGGAAGAACAGCCTGGTGGAATGGTGATTTTATCGAGACAATTTGATGTAATCTCAGTCTCTGGCGACCAATTCCGAATAGGAGGAGGAGCAGAGCAACTAGCCATACAGAAAGTCCAACAGTTTTTCGTCAGGGAATTTTTCAGCCATGAAGGCACACATTTGATAGAGCACATACTACTGCGCCCGAAGGTCAAAGGGAAATTCAAAGTACCTGATGGAATGGGTGGTTTGGTCACTGAAACCATAGAGGATCGCTTACTGGATCCACATTCGGAAGATGAGTGCGTCTGCACCTTGGATGATCCTTATACCTGCATGGCACATGTGATTCTACCCTATTGGGCAGGAAGATTTACCAGTACAGATTTCAGGAGATTTCTTGAGAAAAAAATCAAGCGGGAAACTCCAGCACATGTCTTTTTGACGATTTGCTGGATTCATCCGACTCACATGAAAGAGCTGGAATTGGCCTGGAAAATATGGCTGCTGGAATCACTGAAGGTCAAGAAAGAGCCCAAAAAGCTCTCAGAATCACTTACAGGGCTGATTGAAGCCTTGGCACAAATCCGAAATGTCTATCCTGTCGGCACACTACACGATTGCGATGAGGATGACAACTTGGAAAACTCCATTATTCTCAACTCTTCATCATTGGGAGAATTTTAAAAACTACGATTATGAGCCAGATCATTTCAACTTATCCGATTTTTGAAGGTAGCCAAGTGCTCACCAGCACCCAGCTGAACCAACTCGCAGCCTATTTAGATCAGCAGGGCAGGCTCACCCGATCGAAGTTGATCGGCATGGGAATCGTCTGCGGCATGCAGGTACAGCCCTATCCGCAGGGATTGCAAATCACCAAAGGTTTGGGAATCACTTCGGAGGGGTTCCTGATCCAAGCAGGGAATTTTAATGCTACACATTATAGACCTTATTCCCTGCCAGAGGGTGTGGATTACAAGCCTTTCAAAGATGTGGATCATGCCGTAAGCTTATTTGAATTGCTTACAGAGATTCCAACAGACAGCGCTGGGGTTAAGAAACTGAATAATCCTGCGAATTTTCTCAATGATAAATATGTACTGATTTTTATAGAGGTTTTCGACAAAGATCTCAAATCCTGCCTTGGAAATGCCTGCGATGATCGTGGTCAGGATCGGCTTTTGACGCTCAGAAGATTGGTGGTAAACGGAAGCGATCTGGATAAGATCCTGAAAAATAAGTCCCACAATGTCAAATCACCTTTCCCAAGTGTTTTAGATTTGCCGGAATTCTCCGTTCAAAAACCCCTTTTCTATCCAGGAAAACCTGAGTCCAATGAATTTGGTGCTTTTGTCAAGCACTACCAAAAGTTCATTGGGTTAACACTTACCAAAGACTTTTTTGAGGTATTAGCCCTTTCCTATAAGCTTTTCGAGCCGATTTTGAGCAAAAGTTACAGCTTCACAAATCCACTCGAATCAGGTACAATTCAGGATAAAATCGCTGAAATCATGGCCTTGGCCGAGGCAGATCCTAATGATATTCAGGGAATTCAATACCTCTGGGACTTTGCCAAAGAACTCATCAAAGCCTACAGCGAATTCAGAAATTCAGCCATGGAGCTTTGGTACAACTGCGTCACTGACAGCTCACTTTTCCCACTTCACCTGATGCTGGGAAGGGCTAGGACCAGTTCAGAAACCCAAGCCCAATTCCTGAAATATAGACATGGATTTGTTCAGCCGCCGATTTTCAATCTTCAAAAGCTTTTGGCGGAAACCTGCATTCAGCGACATCGCAGGATGATCATGTTACTTGAGAAGCTGGAAACAGGAATTTTCAAGAAAGGAGAAAGCGAAAAATTTCCGATCAAAATCACTCCTTCTGGAGAAAAGCTGGGAAAATTAGGCAAACGAGCCATTCCGTACTATTACGAAATCAAGTCGAAAAGCTCCGTCTCGAATTGGTTCTCACTAGAAGAAAACTGGGTGGATCCTGGGAATTTGCAAATGCATTCCACTTACAGAGCAGGCGTTCAATCATACGACAATCAGCCCGATGAGGAAGTAACTGAAGCAAAATCTGCATTAGAAACTCCCTTGTTCTATGACATTGAGAGCTATCCATTTCTCAGAATCGAGGGGCATATCAGCAAGGAGTTGAAAACAGCAGTCAACCATATTAAAAAGTTAATCCTGCAGTTCAATTTACCTATTCATGTGGAAGTGCTTCATTTAGGAGAAAGTGAGGAAACTGAATATCTGGAAGATTGCGGCTGGAATGACTTGCAGGAAGAATATGCTTTCCAGCGAAGGATTGTTGCAGGATTTATTCAGGATCTCAAGGATCTTTTTGATTATGCGACAGAGTATGCAAAACAGGAGGATGGTGAAGATGATTTCACAAAGGATGAATTCTATATCAAAGCATCTGAGACTTTAGAATTGCTTTTAATTATGGCAAAGGCTCTTCCAGAATGTCTCAAAGATCTAAACTGGCAAGCATTCCAAAATGGCTATAAACAACTCTTGCAGCTTTTGATTGATTTTGTGTTGATCCAGCAAAAGCTACTTCAGGAAATAAAAGTGAAAGATGGGAATGAGAAGGAGCTTGAATTTATCAACGGCATTCTGGCCAGACTTTCCCCTTTCCTTTATCAGATTTTGGACCTTATTTTCTTTGCGAAGCTGCAAAGAATTTACGTCAGCTATCAATCCAGAATCAACGTCCTGATCGAGTCAAATCAGTTTGCCAATTATCTAAAAAAACACAATGGACTGACCCATGAAGCAGGGGTTTATAAAAACGGAACATTTTTCCTGATTCATGATCCCAAGCAAAAACGGATAATCGGTGACTTCAGCCTACCTTATTATTGCTGCGAATGTACACCTTGCATAGAGCCTTGCGGTGAAAACAGCATCGTTCTGCCACCATTTGCAAGACCGGATTACGCAATTGCTTTTACAGAGAAAACCACCAGAATTGATATTACACTCAATGATTTCATGACAAATGGTCGGCAATATGAAGTGATCCAAGTGGGCGAAAGTTCGCTGCAGAAAGGCAAAGTCGAGAAAGATTCGGAAAACAACAGTTTCCGATACACTTCCGCAGCTGGTTTTACCGGAATTGACTCCTTTCAGTACATTTTGAGAGATAAAGAGAGCAAGCAAAGTGATCAGGGAAAAGTGACGATCTGGGTACGAGGCGAGCAGGGATGCTATTCTATAGCCGTATTAAATTGTTGGGGATTAGAATTCGTAAGAAAAACACTTGATGAAAGGCAGATAGAATACAATAAGGAGTCCCAAACAGAGCCATTTGATCGATTACTCGAGAGCCTCAAAAAAACGAATGGCTTCACACTTGAAGAATTACGATCTGGCGTTTTGGAAGAAGACGAGTCCCGATTGAAACTACTAGAATGTCTTGGGCTTCCGAATAAAGATCTAAGTTGGGAGCAATCTGAGCAAGCTATTTTGGATCATCAAGCCAAAAACTGCGGTGGCATAATCACCCCTGATTGCACTTCTATGGGAGTTAGGGGAAAAATTTCCGCAGCTGACGGCTCATCTATTTACCAAGTTAGAGTCTCTATCAAAGGCACTGAAATAGATACTTACACTAGTGATAATGGCAATTATGAAATTAAGTTTCCTTCACCAAATCAAACCTTACTATTTGAACAGGCTGGGTTTGAAAGCCAGGAGGTAAAGATTTGTAGCCAAGAGGTGGTCAACATTACCATGGTCCCAAGTCCGACTCCGGTCAGAGAATGTTACTCAATTGCAATCATTTCTAGTTGGGACAATGAATTCATTCAAATCATTTCAAGGCTTCGAGACATCTCCTATTCACCAACCAATTTACAAGACACTTTCGCCAAATTGTTAGAAAGCCTACGATCTACTGCAGGATTTACATCTACAGAACTTCGTGAATCCTTTTCAAATTACCCCGAATTCCTAAAAATGATTTTGGCAAGTGTTGGGACTGACATCTCCAACGTAAATCCTGAAGAATACGCCAGTTATATAGAAGAATATCAAGGTTACCATTGCGGAGCAAGTAGAAGAGAAGCCGTCATTATCGATGCCACACGAATACCAGAAGAGGAACTGAAAAAATACTTGGATGCCAAAAAAGTAGCCTATCTCCCTGGAGCAGATAAAACTGTATTGGTAGAAACGTTCAAAGCCTCCACCCCTGAGTCCTCGATCAGCAGAAAAGATCTGGAAATCTTTAAAAAGGACACTCTTCTCAAGATATCTGAAGAAAAGTCCATCGAGGTGAACAGTTCAGACACCAAGGCGAAGTTGATTGACAAATTACTGGGCAAATAATGGGCAATCACTTGATCCATACTCAGGTAATAGAAGCTGGATTTGGAAACAAAACAGCGGCACTTTCCGGGCAGAAAAGCCTTCAGGAAATCTATTACCAACATTTGATTCCTGTCATGGAGCAAGTGATGGATGAATATGATCAGGAGGGAAAGTCCATCCGCATAGAAACACTAGACCTGGATTTAGGCAGAATCCCAAAGAACCTGCCGGTAGATCTAATCAAGCAGAGATTACAGAAAGCCTTGGAGGAAGAATTGCGGAAAATCTATGTGGAACAAACCTACCTGAATCTAAGTGAATCTAATGGATCAAGTTCACCTCAAAAGAGTGAAAAAGAATCCCTGGATTCTGACTGGGAAGTTCTGGTCTATTTCCTTCAAAAAGGGACACTTCCATGGTTTGCAAGCTCTAAGATTGACTTCTCAATTTCCAAAATTTTCCAGAGAATACTAGTTCAGCATCCAGATCGGCTCAAGCCCTGGTTGAGTAAAAACCCCGTCTCTTTAAGCACAGCAAAACGGATCGCAGAACTAGCTAGGAGTTTAGATAAAAAGGTCATTCATCAATCACTTTTGAAAGAAGTCATTGCTGAAAATGATTTTAAAATCCTTACAAATATTTTAACAGAATTAGGCAAAATCACAGGGGTTTCCGGTAGTGAATCAACGCAAGCACTCTTAACTTTATTACTCTTTTCTGAATTTGGGAACAGCGGAAAATTAAAGACCTTTCTCAGTGAGGGATTTAAACTATTAGCGCAAAAAAACAGATCAAAAACTGTAAGTATTGCTGAATTCCTTATCCAGCTTTTGTGGATAACTACCAATCCCAGAAATCAGTCAATTTTCGATAAACGCAAATTCCTGAATTCTTTTTCCAAACTTCTAAAATCAACTCTATCAAGCTCCAGGAGGGATTTAGATAAATTTTGGACTGAATCTGTCAAGGTACTACTTCGAAGTAGTTCAGAAAAAACAGACTTATCCACAATTGGAAAATTAATCTCTGATCAAAGGAAGCAAGAAATACCAGTCCTAAAAAAACTCAATCCAAAAGAAGAAGAAAAGACAGTTATCCACAATGCAGGGCTTGTTCTGACAGCCGCATTTCTACCTAGATTTTTTGAGAATCTAGGCTTGGTCAAAAGTGGAAAATTCATTTCAGATCAAGCAAAATCCCAGGCAGCTGTCCTCCTTCAATCCATGATGCCAGAGCAACGTGAATGGGAAGAGCCAGACTTGCTGCTGAATAAGCTTTTGTGCGGAATGGAGCCAGCCGAAACTATAGAATTCAATGGAGATTTAGACCCGAAATTGATCCTAGAAACCACCCTTCTTTTGGAAAGTATGGCGACCCAATGGACAGCATTGAAAAGCAAGTCTGGAAAAATGATTTCCGAAGGATTTTTCGCGAGGGAAGGAATTCTGAAAAAAGTACAAAGAGGCTATCACTTACAAATCCAGCGCTTGGCTTTTGATATTTTATTGGACAGACTTCCCTGGAGCATAGGCATCATCAAATTGCCATGGATGGATGAAATAATCTCAGTAGAATGGTAAGGACTACAAAACATAACGCCTCCACCATACAGCAGGAATTGGATTGGCTTCAAAGTATTTTGAAAGCCCGCTCCACCATGAATGCCAATCCTGGAAATCAAATTCGGGATGTGCTGGAGATTCCTGCTCCGGAATTCAATGATCCGCTCGGGGCTTATGCACATTTTTCCAAAAAGTTAGGGCTATCAGATGCGGAGCGATTCCTATTGATTTTGGCAGCTGTTCCCCACATCAAACCTCAGATGCTAGATGTGTTTATGGGGAAAAACCAGTTGACCCAGCAGATTTTCACAGAATTTGGTGGACGGAAAGGAAAAAACCACAATGGCTTTATCCCTACCGGGGAAACTGTTCTTTTCATACTCGCAGGTAGCAATCTGGAAAAGCGTTTTCAGTATTTGAGCTTATTTGATAAGAATTCAATGCTTTATAAAGAAGGTCACCTGCAGTTAAGTGATACCGAGGTTGACGAACCCTATCTGAATGGGACTTTGATTATCAACCGGGATACGCTCCAAGAAATCACAAGCGGAACTGTTCGAAAGCCTGATTACAGTGCCAATTTCCCTGCCCAGCTTCTACAAACTGAGATGGAATGGGAAGATTTGGTTCTTAATCCACATACCGAAGAGGAACTGAGGGAAATTGAAATTTGGCTGAAACATAAAGATCAATTGCTTCATACCTGGGGAATGAACAAGAAGTTAAAACCAGGTTTCAAAGCCTTATTTTACGGACCTCCAGGCACAGGCAAAACCTTGACGACCACTTTGCTAGGCAAAAAACTGGGGCTGGATGTATATAGAATTGATCTTTCCAGAATAGTCTCCAAGTATATAGGGGAAACCGAAAAGAACCTGGCAAAGATCTTTGACCGGGCTGAGCGCAAAGGCTGGATCCTTTTTTTTGATGAGGCAGATGCCCTTTTTGGGAAGAGGACCTCAGTTTCTGACTCTCATGACCGCTATGCAAATCAGGAAGTTTCCTACTTACTACAGCGAATCGAAGAATACGATGGGTTGGTGATTTTGGCCACCAATCTCAAAAGCAATATGGACGAGGCATTTATGAGGCGTTTTCAGGCCTCGGTATTTTTCCCAATGCCACAACCTGAGGAACGGAAGAAACTTTGGCAGAAGGGATTTCCGGAAAAAGTCGAACTGGACAAGCGGATTAATTTTCAGGAATTGGCTAAAAGCTATGAACTATCCGGCGGTTCGATCGTGCAGGTGATCCAGCATAGTTTGCTGAAGGCTTTGGACAAAGGAAGCAATCAGGTCATGTTGGGTGATTTACGAGAAGGAATAAGAAGAGAGTATCACAAAATGGGGAGGACTATATGAAATCGACACGATTAAAATCATCATTAAAACACAGAGCAATGATGATGTTAATCGTCAAAGATTCCATGTGACCATAAAAAATCTTTTATAAACACATGAAAAAGAAAGTCAGAAAAAAAGCAGATCAGGAGCCTGAAAAAGAGGAAGTGGTGATTGTGAAAGAAAAAGAAGAAGAGAAAAAGCCTGATGTAAAAATGACCCCTGTGGAAGAGGAACAGGAGCCTATGACTCCTTTGGCGGCAGAATCTCCTATGAAGACCGAAAACAAAAAGTAACATGAGCGCTTTAGCTGAACGTAAGCCTATGCCTTCGTCATTTCATCATGGCCAGGCATCGCTTAGCATTCAGCCAAGCCTCAAAATCGGCAGACCGGGAGATAAATACGAACAGGAAGCCGAAGCCGTCGCTAATCATGTGACAATGGCTCCTGCCCTTTCCGAGCCAGCTTTTGCCATGAGCCCTGCCAGTTCGGATACTTTTCAAATGCAACCTGAAGAAGAGGAAGAAACTCTTCAAATGACGCCTCTTTCTACCAATGGCCCTTTTCTACAGCTGTCTGCCATGGAAGAGGAGGAAGAAACTGTGCAACTCTTCCCTGAAAACAACAACTTTTTACAAAGACTCGAAGAGGAGGAAGAAAGCATCCAGCTATCTCCAGATGGTGGCATGACAGCTTCTCCTTCCATTTCTGCCCAGATTTCCAGTTTCAAGGGCGGAGGCCAAAACCTTCCAGCCCCAGTTCAATCTGAAATGGGCAGTAAAATAGGCGCAGATTTCAGTGGAGTTAGGGTGCATTCAGATGCCAATGCGGCGCAGATGAGTAGCGCCATCGGAGCGCAAGCCTTTACGCATGGCAATGATGTCTATTTCAACGAAGGAAAATACCAGCCGGAAACTGCGGAAGGAAAGCATCTTTTAGCACATGAATTAACCCATACGGTGCAGCAGGGAGCAGCAGAAGTGCAAAGAATGCCAATCACAGAAATCAGTTCTGCCGAACCTCAGGTGCAGCGTTTGCCATGGGCTGTCCGGGAAGGTCTAGCAGAATTTGCAAGCTATATTCCTGGCTATTCTCTATTGACAGTAATTATTGGATATGATCCACTTGCTGGAAGAAGTGTAGAAAGAAATGGCCCAAATCTCCTTCGTGGACTTTTAGGATTGATCCCTGTTTTTGGGATGCTACTCTACAACAAGCTGGATGAGCTGGGCATCATCAACAATGCATTTACTTGGGTTGAGGGTGAAATGTCCTCCCTCAATCTCACTTCAAACAGACTTGATGATACCTTGGAAGAAGCTTGGGACCGAATGGGCATTACAGAAGGATGGGATGGGAATATCCAGATTCTGGATGAGACATTTGGCCAACTTTATCGAGACATAGAAACCTTCGCAGGGAGGGTTAAAGACCAGGTTTTTGCCCTGATCAAAGATGCTTTAATGGCAGGGCTCAAAGCGTTGGCAGATGCTTTTCCAGGCTACCCTTTGCTAACCAAATTGCTCGGTCATGATCCACTGACAGGGGAAGAAGTAATATCCACCACCGCTGAGAAAATAGAGGATTTCCTGATTTTGATTGGCAAAGAGCAGGAACTGGAACGAATGCGAGCTGAAGGGATCATTCAGGAAACTGCAGATTGGATAGATGCGGAATTAGCTGCACTTAACTTCAGTTTTGCAGAAGTTCGAGGACTTTTTGAAACAGCCTGGAATGCCTTTTCTCTGGATGACATTCGAGACCCAATGGGTGCATTTCAGCGAACGGTGGCCATTTTTACTCCATTTACTACCCGGGTTTTCACCTTCGCAGCAAATGTGGCCATTCAAGTCCTGCAGTTTATCAAGGATGCTCTTTTATCCCAACTTTCGGCATATGCGAGAGAACAGCAGGGCTTCCATTTAGTCACTGTTTTGCTGGGAAAAGATCCTTTTACTGAGGAAGTAGTGCCAAGAACTACCGTGAATATCATCCGGGGATTTATGGGATTGATGCCGGGTGGAGAAGAGCAGTTCCAGCAGATGCAGGAAACCGGAGCCATAGAGCAAACCGTATCCAGAATCAATGCAGCAGTCGAGACCTTAAACTTCTCTTGGGCCTATGTCACAGGGTTATTTATGGAATTATGGAATGGCTTCTCCATAGAAGATGTCTTCCATCCTGTCGATGCCTTTTTAAGAATTGTCCAGACTCTCGCTGATCCAATCCGCAGGCTTTTTGCCTTTGTGGTCACCATAGTCCAGATCCTGATTGAGGTTCTCCTGGTGGTGATGAACTTCCCGATAGAAACGGTCCAGCAGATAATCGCGAATGCCCAAAGTGCTTTTGAAGATATCAAACGGGATCCAATTGGGTTCTTGAGAAATCTGTTGAATGCGGTCAAACAGGGTTTTGTTCAGTTTTTTGATAATATCCTGACTCATTTACTGGGTGGGTTAAGGGATTGGCTATTTGGTGAATTGGCCTCTGCAGGAATCAATCCACCAGCTGATCTGACATTTGAGAGCATTTTAGGTTTTGTGCTGGATGTCCTAGGCCTGACTATGGACAATGTCTGGGAAAGACTGGAAATGAAACTGGGTGCAGAGCGGGTTGCTCAGATCCGAGGAGCAATTGATACACTTTCGGGAATTTGGACTTTCATCAAGGATGTCTGGGAACGAGGGCCTATTGCTATTTGGGAATATGTGCAGGAGCAATTGAGCAACTTGTGGACCATGGTGCTGGAACAAGTTCAGAGTTGGGTCGTTACACAAATCATCACCCAAGTCACGACTAGGCTTCTTTCCTTGCTTGATCCGACGGGCATCATGGCTGTGGTGAACAGCTTTATCGCATTCTACAGAGCGGTGCAATCCTTTATCGAAAAGCTTCGGGAAATGCTTGAAATCGTCAATTCCTTCGTTGCAGGAGTGGCAAATATAGCACGCGGAGCGATTGGGGATGCAGCAAATTATCTTGAGAATGCGCTTGCCAGAGCCATTCCTGTGGCTATCGGCTTCTTGGCAAATCAAGTTGGCTTACGTGGATTAGGAAGCAGAATCGCCGAGATGATCGGTGGGCTTAGGGATAGGGTAAATGCTGCGATTGATTGGTTGATTGATAAGGCCATCTCTGCTGGTGGGGCGATTCTACAAGCTGGACGAAATGCTGCTGACGCAGTTCTAGGATGGCTTGGTTTTAGAAAAAGATTTACGCTACCAAATGGAGAACGTCATGAAGCCTATTTTGAAAACTCCACGCCACAAGCCCAAATCATAATCGCTAGCGCAGACCCTAAAACACTAGGACAGATAATCTCCAGTAAAAGTTGGAATGGAAAAACTATTCCTGATGACAAGGTAGCCGAACTTCAAACCTCCTCCAGCGAAATTGACAAAAACAGAGAAGGTCAAGGCGTAGAGAAAGGACAAATCATCATGAGAGAATTTGAAAAAATAGTAGCAATACTAAATGCAATAGGCGGTCCACCCATACCACAAACCAGGTTAGAAACCCAGGA
The DNA here is from genome assembly GCF_900116615.1 of Algoriphagus locisalis. GTDB lineage: Bacteria > Bacteroidota > Bacteroidia > Cytophagales > Cyclobacteriaceae > Algoriphagus > Algoriphagus locisalis. The sequence continues at coordinate 319,984 of NZ_FPBF01000006.1, read as the reverse complement.
TAAAATCACCGGAGCAGGAATGGAAATGGGTAAGCATGTAGTTGTAAACCCTTTAAGTTTAGATCCGGGAGGACTTGCAGGCAGCCAGCCAACTTATACCACTGGTTTGGGAAGATTATTAAAAATGAACTACCCCAACTATATCGTAGAGGGGCATTTACTAAATCATAAACTTCACGGCCCAGGTAATGTACCTTGGAATTTGACACCTATTGCAAAGCAAACCAATTCTGAGATGAACGCTAAGTTTGAACGTTTTGCCAAGCAGCACATCCTTGATGAAGGAAAAGTCGTCCGCTATGAAGTTGAAGTTAACTACTCCCAAAACTTAAATAACGGAGTGAAAACTGATCCAGACACCTATGTAGCCGATAGCTTAAATTTTAGTCTTCAGCAGTTGGAATATGTCAATAACAATTGGATTCCTGCCTCCTCCCAACCAAGCAGTTGGGATATTCCCCCTACCATTGCTCACAACAAAGCCTCTATTCCGGGTTTTGGCACCGGTAGGCTCAATTTTATGGTTTACCTGAATGATTCACCACTTGAGGTCCTTCAAAGAGTAAAGGGATTAGGTGAAGTCAGAGCTCAGGCAATCATCACTCAGAGAAATAAAAAACGCATAACTACCTATGCAGAATTAGATGCTGCGCCAGGTATAGGCCCATCTACCGTTGCATTGTTAAGAGCCGAGCCAAATGTGAGGCTAAATGAATAAGTAGGTTTTCCTAATTAGCTAAGAATTGGTAGGCTTTGGGTATTTGCGTTTTAGGTGGTATCAGAGGGGGGGGGTGATGGAAAAATAGCCTGTACCGGGAATTAGAGCTAAGCTGATTGTTTAAGTTCTTAATGATTTCATTTACTTTAGGATAATATCATCTAGAGATAAACCTTATGGAAATACCTAAATTCCACGAAACATTCATACCTATTCTCAAAGTGCTAGAAAACGGGGAAACCCTTCAAGCAAGAGAAATGTATCAAATGGTTATTGATCGATTCTATTCTAATCTATCAAAAGAACAACTAGAAGAAAAAACAAAAAGTGGTGATATCTTAATCTTTAATAGAATTGCTTGGGGAAAATCCTATTTAAAAAAGGGTGGATACATAGAGATCCCCAAAAGAGGTTTAGTCCGAATTACTGAAAAGGGCAAAATGCAAAGCTCCTCCAACTTAACATTGAGTCAAGTTGAAAACTCAGATAATTTTTTAAAGTTTTATAATGAAGAGAACCCAAAACGCGACTCAACTCCATCTAAAATTTCAAATGCATCTCCACAAGATCTAATCGATGAAGGATTTAACTCAATCGATATTCAAGTAAAAGATGAGTTACTAGAGAAATTAAAGTCAATCGATCCATTCTACTTTGAAAAAGTAATTCTTATCCTTCTTAAGAAAATGGGATACGGGGACTTTGTAGAAACCTCCAAAACAGGAGATGGTGGAATTGATGGGATTATCAATGAAGACAAGCTTGGTTTAGACAAAATTTATATTCAAGCTAAAAGATATGGTGAAAACAAAGTTCGTGAAAAGGATATTCGAAACTTTATAGGAGCTATGAGTGGAGATACCCAAAAAGGTGTTTTTGTAACCACCTCCACATTTGATCCTGGTGCTGTAAAAAAAGCAAATAATGCTCACCATACGATTATTCTTATTGATGGAATTAAGCTTGTAGACCTCCTCCATGAATACAATGTGGGAGTTCAAGTCAAAACTACTTATGAGGTAAAAGAAGTTGATAATGACTTTTTTGATGGAGAATAATTGAAATTATGGCAAACAGATGGGGTATACCAAAAGATGTAGAAAACTTTGTAAAAGAAAGAGACTCCTGTTGTGTTTACTGTGGGATTGTGTTTTCTGATTCTAATGGAGATAGAAAATCTAAACCTTCGTGGGAACATATTATTAATGAAATTAGAATCAACGGGGTCAATAATATTTCACTTTGTTGTATGTCATGCAACGCAAGTAAGGGAGCAAAACTTCTAGAATATTGGTTTCAAAGTGAATATTGCAAGCATAAAAAAATTAATAGGAATACTGTTGCTAAAGTTGTCAAAGATGCATTATTAAACCCTCCAAAATTGAAATAAAAAAACATTTAGAAACTCCCCTCAAAGCACCAAAACTCTTCAAAATCCCCTAAATTGACTCAACTAGCATTTCCACCAAACCAGGGCAATTTTTGAATTAACAATGGATTTTAACAAAGAGAATATTGCGCGTTTTGGTATTGCCACCCAGCTTTTTTCAACCTTCCTAGTTCAAAAACACGTAGAGGATAAGACCTAAAATAATTTTGTTCCCGTTCTTCATGGCTTGAACTGGAAATTATTGATTGATCTAACTAGAACCATGCGTAACTATCACCTCCTACTGATCCTCTTTCTTTTTGGAATCAGACAAGCAAAATCTCAAGAAACTGGGAACATTGAAATCGGCCGCACTCATACCATCCACTCCAGCATTTTGGATGAGGACAGAAGCTATTGGGTCAGTCTTCCGGAATCTTATGGCAATCCAGAGTCCCCTTATAAAGAATATCCCCTGCTGATTGTATTGGATGGAAGCAGCTTTTTTCATCCGATTAGCGGCATGGCGAACTATATGGGGAGAATTGGAAAGATACCGGAGATGATTGTTGTGGGGATTCAAAATGTCAGTCGAACCCGAGATTTCACCCCAGATAAAATCGTCACGGCACGGGAGAATGACTTTGGAGGGGGAGATAATTTCTTGGCATTTCTGGAAGAGGAACTGATTCCCAAACTGGATCAGGAGTACCAAACATCACCTTACCGAATTCTTTTTGGGCACTCGCTTGGCGGATTACTGGCTACCCATGCTTACATGAAAGAAAATACGATTTTCAATTCCTTCCTGGCGATTGATCCAAGTTTTGGCTCTTGGGATGCCGAAACCATGGACAAAAAATTAGAGGCTGTTAGCCCTAATTCATTTAAGAGATACATTTATTTCGCCACTGCGAATTGGGGCAAAAGAAATATCAGAAACCGGGACCGACATGTGCGTTTGTTTGAGTCGCTAAACAGTAGATACGATGGAGTATTTCCTGCGAAATTGGAATATTTCGAAAATGAGGACCATAGTTCCGTTCCCATGATTGCATTCCACAACGGAATAACCAACATTTTTGAGGGCTATGGGATTTCATATCGGGATGTGGATAACTTAGCCCAACTCACTCAGCATTTTCAGGATATTTCGCAGCGGCTTTCCTGGACTTTTGCTCCTCCGGAAAACCTCGTTAACAGAATTGCTTATAGCAAACTTCAGGACAGAAACGAAGTGGAAAAGTCGAAGGCAATGGAGTTCTTTATTTTAAACACCGAAAATTACCCTGCCTCCTACAATACCTTTGATAGTTTGGGAGAGGCTTATGAAGTTTTGGGCGATACTGAAAAAGCCATTGAAAACTATGAAAAATCATTTTCCCTAAACCCGAATAATGGGCATGCGAAAGCAAAGGTAGAGGAATTGAAAAAGTTAGAATAATCAACTTTGTAAGAGGGAAGAAAAGTCCAGCGACTATCCCGAATCGCCCACTCAAGTAAAACAACCCCGAAGCTAGGTGTTTGCAAATTCTCCTTATTATCTCCTTGAATTTGAAATTCAAATAAAAACTATCATCTACTTCCCCATAATCTTCTCTCTATGCAGCAACCCCCAAAAATGTAGCTCATCCAATACTTTTTCGAGAGACATTCCATGCGGAGTTATTGAATATTGAACTTTTGGAGGAAAGGAATCAAATACCTCTCTTTTTACCAACTGATTTGTCTCCAGGTTTTTCAATTCCTTGGACAAGGTTTTATCTGTAATTCCTCCCACTTCCCTATTGATTTCCTTAAAGCGTTTTGGCCCTCCAGCCAAGGAAAATAAGATCAATAGTTTCCACTTTCCCTCCAATGCCTCCAAGGCGTCTTTGATGGAAAGCATGGTTTTAGGACAACCTCCCTGTGATATCATAGCTTCATTTTTTTTTGCGATACTATCCCAATAGATAGCGCTATCCGCGAGGATAGTAATATCATTTGGAAAGCGAATTTATATAATGTTGTGCCTAGGAAACAAACCGACTTACAAACTATGGCGATTCAAAAAAGATTTAACCTCTTGAACATTTCACTTTGGGCAGTTCAGATTTTACTCTCTCTCACATTTATCTATGCAGGATTTATGAAATTATTTCTCCGTGCCGATTTGCCTTGGCTATGGATTAAGGAAAACCCGGAATTGGTATGGATCTCAGGAATAGTTGACTTGCTCGCTGGGTTGGGGTTGACTTTACCTACCTTGCTTCGAATTCGTACTATGCTGACTGTTTATGCTGCTTTTGGAACCATCGCACTTATGCTTTCAGCCATCCTGTTTCATGTGTTGAGAGGAGAAGGAGATCAGATTGGGTTTAATGTATTCATGCTTATTTCTGCGGCATTTATTGCCTGGGGTAGAGGGAAGAAATGTCCGACAGGATAAAAGTTTTCTAACAAAACCAGGGAAATTGGGATGATAGTGATTCCTTCTGCAATTCAGATCCATCATACTATTTTAATGGTTCTTCCGACAGTGCTTGTCCGGTTTTTTGGGTAATCGGATAAATTATCCCTACCAAATCCCTATTTTACCTAGGAAATTGAACCTCCATTCCTGCATCTAATGCCGGAAAGGTTTAAATTTGAATTAAGACACAAATCAATCTCAGCCTGTTCTTGCCTGCAGGGCAGGACTTCCCAGAGAATACTAAAAATAAGTAAACCATGACCGACTCCCCATCCAAACAAATCCATCAAGGCCGCAATGTCAAACGCTTTAGGGAAATGCTGGGGATCAAGCAGGAAGCTTTGGCCTATGAGCTTGGGGAGGATTGGAACCAGAAGAAAATCTCCATGCTTGAGCAAAAAGAAGAAATCGAAGCAAGTCTGCTTTCACAGATCGCTGAAGTACTCAAGCTTCCCGTAGAAGCATTCCAGAATTTTGACGAGGAACAGGCAGTGAATTTTATATCAAATTCATTCGGTGATCACGCTTTCGATAATGCTTTCAACAAAGGAACAATCAATTTTCATCCAGTTGAAAAAATCATCCAACTCCACGAAGAAAAAATCGCTTTATATGAGCGCATGCTAAAGGAGAAAGATGAAATGATGAACAGACTCGAGAAGTTGATAGGGAAATAATTACCCCTAAACTATCTCAGGAAACCAGATGACCTAGCTTATTCCATAGCAAAAACTGCAAAATCCTCCCCTCCTCAATAAGGCTTCCCATATACTATTGACTAAAAAATGTTATTCTTAAAGTATATTATGACCATACCATGACCAATACTAAACCAATCTAAGATCTATCAAAAATCAATATTAATATGATCATATAATAATCATAGACTAGTTTATCTAAAATTTTACTTTGATTTTATTTTTACACATGATATAGAAATTATTAGGAGTACAGGCCGTTCGCTATCACCCAGAAGTAACTTTCGATTCGGTGTGCTACAAAGCTGTGCGATTGGCAATACTTTATTTCTCAAGTAGGTTTAGAATGGCACTAATCAAATGCGGTACTGAGAATCCTATTAAAAAGCTTTCTTTAATTTTCTCTGGCTATCCAGAGTCAGCCATTCATGTAAATCCAATATCCCTTCACCATTTTTAACAGGTAAAAATCCACTCTTTTTGAAGCGCGGGCGTTACTTTTAACTATGATTAAAAGCAAGATTCAAATTTTGGCAGGACTAGGCCTTGGCCTGCTAGTGATGGGATGTAATTCCTCATTAGTATTGACAGCTCCTCCCATCAGTTACACAAACACTAGCCCTAAAGTAGCCGAACTTTCAGATCAGCAATCTAGACATTGGGGGCATTTAGATTTACAAAAGGACACTGTACCTGGTATGAGCGTGGACCGTGCTTATTCCGAACTTCTAAAAAAGAAAAAGGGCGAGGAGGTGATCGTTGCGGTGATCGATTCAGGTATAGACCTAGATCATGAAGACATCAAAGGCGTACTTTGGACTAATACTAGTGAGAAGCCTGGAGATGGAATTGACAATGATGGAAATGGTTATATCGACGATATCCATGGGTATAACTTCCTTGGCGAATCCTATAATGAGCAAATGGAAATGGCTAGAATCCTCCGCCTAAAAATCGGTGACGAGGCTTATCAGGAAGCCGCCAATAAAAAGCTGAATGCAAAACTCCCTGAAGCTCAAGCAGCGCTTCCACAACTCAAGCAGATTGAGGCTATGGTAACCATGGCAGACGAAAACATCAAAGAAGCTTTAGGAAAGGAGAATTATTCTCTTGCTGATTTAGAAGAATATAAGCCCAAAAACACCCAAGAGGAAAGAACTGTGGGAATGCTGATGCAGGTGATGACCATGGGCGAAGAAATTCCAGCTGCGATCAAGGATCTTCAAGATGGGATCAAGTATTATGAAGCGCAAGTGAATTACAATCTAAATGTGGACTTCAATGGCAGAACTCCCGTGGGAGATGATCCATACGACTATTCTGATCAGGACTATGGAAATGGAAATCCTGATTCCAGATACGCAGATGAAAGTCATGGTTCGCACGTAGCGGGGATTATCGCAGCCACCCGAAATAATAAAAAAGGAGTGGATGGTGTAGCCAGCAACGTGAAAATCATGTCTGTCAGAGCCGTACCAAACGGAGACGAATACGACAAAGATATTGCCTTGGCCATACGTTATGCGGCTGATAACGGAGCGAAAGTGATCAATGCCAGCTTTGGAAAGGGTTTTTCCCCCAATTCAGAATGGGTGTACGAAGCCTTAAACTATGCAGCTTCCAAGGATGTACTCTTTGTGCATGCGGCAGGAAATGACGGTATGGACTTGGACTCTCCGGAAAATCAAAACTTCCCCAATGATAGCCCCGAAGGACTTTCAGCAGATTTCTCCGATCACTACCTGACTGTAGGGGCTTTGACATCTCAATTCGGAGAAGGTATGATCGCCGTTTTCTCTAATTATGGAAAGGAAAATGTGGACATTTTCGCCCCTGGGGATCAGATCTACTCTACCATGCCAGGCGATTCCTACGAATTTCAAGGAGGTACTTCCATGGCCGCACCGGCAGTTGCGGGCTTGGCAGCGATGATTCGCTCCTATTTCCCAGATCTTACTGCAGCACAGGTGAAGCAAGTCATTATGGATTCCGGCATTTCACCTTCGGTAAAAGTTCAAGTAGGCGGACAAGAAGGACCTGAAAAATCCTTCACAGAAATCTCCAAATCCGGCAAAATCGCCAATCTCTACAATGCCCTGATTTTAGCTAGTGAAGTCGCTAATGGCAGTACAAATCTGTAAAAGCCTAGCTTAGATATCCCCTGTTCATAAAAAAGCCCAAACCTGAATTTTCAAGTTTGGGCTTCTTTAGTGAAAGAGTTTGGAATAGCTCAAACCAACTAGAGCGTGCAAATAATACCTCAGACAGTTCAATCATCCCAAAAATCAGGTTTGACATTTGTACCTCTTAGCGTACAATCCGCACAGCGTCGCTCTGTCCCTTGATAGCCGACCACGTAGGGAATACCTGGTACTGATATGGGCGTGGCGGGCACGAAATTCCCACTTCCAAAAAACTCCTCATAAGAAGCGATTGGAATGGTATCATTGGCCACTTCACACTGAAAATATTCAGGAAGATCATCTATCGCCCATGGAATTACTTCTCTTAGACTTATAAAAAGTCGCTGCTGACGCATAACTCCAATACTAATAAACCCGATCACAGGGGCTTCTGGGTTGCCAACCTGCGCGATGTTGCTAGGCATCTGAGATGGAAGTGGACTAAAGATCGAGCCTAATTCAGTGGAGTTTTTATTTAGGATAGCCCAAAACTCTGCTGCTTTTTCTGATATGGCTTTTTGACTGACCAACACACTATACCTCATACCAAGCCGCTCATCTCCATTTAAGATTTTCTTTAAAGTTTTGCGGAAAACTGCTCCCTCTTGAAATCTAATGGATGTTTCTGAGATCAGTTCTTCATTTGATCCTCCTCGATAGCAGATATCCGTTCTTTCAAATTCTTCCAAATACACAATGTCCTTGCTTGCTGCATCATATTTGAAGTAAGTAGGAATGGCCGGTCTGAATGCATAGGTCTCCTCATAGTTCCACATAAAATATTCGGCAGCATCTCCCCCTTTTGTCCGAACAAAAATTTCTACTCCCTCCTCGTCTTTTACAAACCCCAACTCTTCAATTTCAGGGGTTATGATTGGGTTAAGTATTTCTGAAGCGTAGTTTTTCCCATCATCGGTGAAGATATGAAGCGTATATTGATCATCTTCAGGGACGTTGTGGGCAAATTCATATTCCCCATTCCCCAGATAGCTGAGAGGAAACTCCCCTCCCGATTCTGCTTTTAAATACACTTGCCCTTCCGGAAAAATAGCCTCTGAGCCCTCCTCTGTTTCCAAGCTTTTGGTATAGCTTAATTTCAAACCACTAGGAAAACCTTCTGTATCCAGGTAGCCTTCCACTACCAAAACCTGTAAATCCTGAGGTGGAATCTCTGGACTGAATGGTTCCCTACACCCTATTATCAGCAATTGAAAAAGTAAGCTCATCAGACCAATCATACACTTGTTGGCTTTACAGAACGGGTTATCTATGAGAAATTGGTATTTAGTCATCGTCCTCATCTAATTCACAAAACCCTTAAAATCTTCTCTAGTATTCTCAATCATCGTTACCAAAGCTGCCATATATTCCGCCAAGTCTGCTTTGGCGTCTAACTTCTGAAGTTTCGCCATTTTTTTGACATCCTTTTTGTTCAGTCCCAGCGCTTTGATTGCCTGCTTCCCATTTTTAACCTCCACAAAATCCTCATCCCACCAATAGAAATGATCCAGAGTTTCTAAAAAAGTATAAGTCACCCTACCTGGTTCTCTATAAACTGTTTTTTTCTTGTAGTTCTTCACCAGTACTTTTATCCTCCCATCAGAGCGTACCTCGTAAAACCCATTTTTATGCTGGGCATAAAGCTCGTTTCCGGAAAACCTCCGAAAAAGGGCTCCATCTTCAAATGCAAACTCGTCAATTTTACCCGGTTTGATCCTGATCTTCTCTTGGTAGATCGGGTGAAAAGTGACAACTTCATCTTCATTCTCATTATATAATAAAGGCACCGCAGTATAGCTCACACCATTGATCCTAAGCACTCCATCCTGAAAATCGGGGCTTTTGTGATACGGGTGCCCGATATAATTATCGGGTGGATCTTCGTATTGTGCACCGGTGATCAACTCTTGAAAATAAGGCAAGTGATCCTTATAAAGCGATAGAAATGTCTGGGATTGACCAAATGATTCTAAGCCTTGGAAAAGGAAAAAGATGGTAAGTATCAGGGCCAGTTTTGGGTTCATTTCTATTATTTCAAGACCTGGGTAAATTCACTCCATCTGCAAAGAACAAATTAAAGCATAGAAAACCATCCCGTTAGAATAAAACTAAAAAAGCCCAAACCTGATTTCTCAAGTTTGGGCTTCTTCGGTCCTCGGTCCTCTGTCTTCCAGCTTTTCAGCTTTTCAGCTACAAGCAATCTTATTCACCCGATTCTGATGTCTTCCTCCTTCAAATTCGGTAGTCAAGAATATCTCAGCTAGCTTTTCTGCCAGTTCATACGATATAAAACGGGCAGGAAGAGCTAATACGTTAGCATTGTTATGCTGTCTGCACAAAGCTGCCAAGTCTTCATTCCAGCAAAGTGCGGCACGGATTCCCTGGTGTTTGTTTGCAGTGATGGCCACACCATTTCCAGATCCACAGATCACAATGCCCAAGTCAAATTCACCTGCTTCGATGGCAGAACTCAAGGGATGCACATAATCCGGGTAATCCACAGAAGCATCTGAGAAAGGCCCAAAGTCCTTTACCTCGTAGCCCAGTGATTCCAGTTTGCTGATCATTTTTGCTTTGTATTCAAAACCTGCATGATCTCCTCCTATTGCTATTTTCTTTGCCATAATTCTTTGAAGACTCAAGACTTTAGAAAGAAGACATTAGTAATTAATGCCTTCTATCGTGTCTTTAATTTTTATGTTCAAATCTTTAACTCTTTTAAATCAAGCTTCAATGCCGTCATCTTGGCTCTTGACTCTAGATTCTAATATCTAGCTACTTGCTACTAAAATCTAATGTCTAATCTTAAAGCGCATCATCTATCTCTTCCTCAGCTCTTTTCTTAGCTCTCTTTCGCTCCAGACGTTTTGCAATCTGAATTCCAGCTTCGTAAAGCACCAGAATCGGCATTGCAATCAAAATCTGACTAATTACATCCGGAGGCGTGATAATCGCCGACAATATCAAGATAACCACAATTGCATGTCTTCTGTAAGCTTTTAGCATACTGGAAGTCACCAATCCTGACATCGCCAAGAAATAAACGACCACTGGTAGTTGGAACATGATGGCCGAAGCCAACACCAACATCGTCAAGGTAGAAATGTAGGATGTAATGTCAAATTCATTCAGAATCGACGGATCCAACTGATAGTTTGAAAGGAAATTGATCGAAAGTGGCGAAAGGATAAAGTATCCGAAAGCAGCTCCCATGAAGAAGAGTAAGCTTACAAAGAAAACAGCTCCTCTAGCGGCATTTTTCTCCTGATCGTATAAACCCGGGCTGATAAATCGCCAAACTTCCCAGAAAACAAAGGGAAAGGAAGCAATGAATCCCACCACAAAACTAGAAGTCATGTGCATGGTAAACTGCCCCGTCATCTGCCTACTTTGGATCGTAAACGGCAACTCGTCAATACACAGTGCCGGCAAACCCACCACATCGCTGAGTTGACACAGCCATCTGTATGTGACAAAGTCCACCTTGGATGGCCCAAGGATAACTATTCCGAAAACAAAGCCTTTGGCAAGAAAGGCCGCAACAGACAAAATCAAAATAGCTGCTACGGAACGAAGCAAATGCCAGCGCAAAGCTTCTAAGTGGTCCAAAAAGGACATTCCTTCTTCTTCCTCTTCTTGGTATTGATCTAACGCCACGGGTGGTATGTATAATTCTAGTACAATGGAAACTGATTCATCCAAGCATTTACTTCGCTACGGATGTTCGCCAATTCGGCTTCATTCTCATGATTTGTCAACGCGCGGTCTATCAGGTTGACGATCTTTACCATATCATCTTCTTTCAACCCTCTGGTAGTCACAGCAGCTGTGCCTACTCTCATTCCTGAAGTAACGAACGGAGATTTGGTATCAAAAGGAACCATGTTTTTATTGATGGTGATATCCACTTTACCTAAGGTTGCTTCTGCAATCTTGCCGGTAAGGTCTTTATTTCTTAGATCAATAAGCATCATATGATTGTCTGTTCCTCCTGAGATGATTTGATATCCCAGACTTACGAACTTGTCCGCCATTACGGATGCATTCTTTTTCACCTGAAGCACATAATGCATGTATTCGTCCGAAAGACACTCTTGAAAAGCCACCGCTTTTGCAGCGATCACATGCTCCAAAGGACCGCCTTGCGTACCCGGGAACACTCCCATATCCAGCAATGCAGACATTTTTTTGATTTCTCCTTTAGGAGTAGTGATGCCCCAAGGATTGTCGAAATCCTCACGCATCATGATCATACCACCTCTTGGACCTCTTAGGGTTTTATGCGTCGTAGTGGTCACAATATGGCAATGATCCAATGGATCATTCAATAGTCCTTTTGCGATCAAGCCAGACGGATGTGAAATATCCGCCAAAAGAATAGCATCTACCTCGTCAGCTATTTCTCTTAATCGTGCGTAGTCCCAATCTCTAGAGTAAGCAGAAGCTCCACATATAATCATTTTAGGAGATACTTCCAGCGCTTTCTCATGAAGCTTTTCGTAGTCAATTCTTCCGGTTGCTTCTTCCACTCCGTAAAAATGAGGTTCATATAGTTTCCCTGAGAAATTCACAGGAGAACCGTGAGTCAGGTGACCACCGTGAGATAGGTCAAAACCTAGAATAGCATCACCTGCTTCGAGACAAGCCAACATCACAGCTGCATTAGCCTGCGCGCCAGAGTGAGGCTGCACATTGACCCAAGTGGCTCCGAATAGCTCTTTAGCGCGATCAATTGCCAACTGCTCGATCTTATCTACCACCTCGCAACCGCCATAGTAGCGCTTGCCCGGAAGACCTTCCGCATATTTGTTTGTCAGCACGCTTCCTGCGGCTTCCATTACTTGCTTACTGGTGAAGTTTTCGGAAGCAATCAGTTCTATGCCTCTCTTTTGTCTGTCTTCTTCTTCGTTGATAAGGTCGAAAACAAGCGAGTCTCTTTTCATAATCAGGGGTTTGAAAGCCAATTTTTATGGATCGGTAGCCAGAAGGCCTACCTGCAAATGTGCCCAAAAATAGCCCGAAAGTCCCGATTATCCAATCCAAAAAAAGGATTGAGATTTTCTATTCTAAGGAATTGCTATTTTTGGCGGATGATTGATTTCAAATTCCGCCCTGAAAGCTATTTTACTGAGGAAACAACTTCTGTTTTATTGGTGAAAATGAATTACCCAGAGAGTCAGTGGGGTGAGCAAATCAGCATTTATGCCCATTGGTTGGAGGGAAAAATACAATTTGAAGTGGTGGATTTCTATGGAAATGAATACATGCTTTACCCATCGTCCAGCTATGAAGCGCTGACTTTGGAAGAATTGGTCTTTTTGCTGGAAGGAATGCAGGTGAATACCGACACTATGGAAGGTAATATGGAGTTAATCCTCGACGGAATACCGGAAGTCGAAAGTGACTTCTACCCTGAGTTAGGAAAGTATTTTGAGGAAAAAAGGAAAAGCTTCGGGTTGGATTAGAAATCCAGTAAGGCCTGCTTTTGCATAGAAACCTGATGGGTACGAAACCAATATTCGTAAGTCTCGAACTCTAGGCAATCAGAGATTTCATTTCCCTGAAACATGATTTTCTTCACACAGTTGACAGGAAGCCAGGATTTCAAGGTAGAGGATTGCTCTTTCGAAAGTTGCGAAAGCTGAATCCATTTTCCTCCGTTGATAAAAATTGGTATAAGTTTCGTCATAGACTTTGGATTATTTGACCTAAAAGTATCCTGATAATCAGCAAAGTACAATTATACAAAATTATTTTTATGTTAATAAAAATTACGTTTTACTAAAACCCGCATGACAGGAGCTATTATCGCATTTTTCTGCCTTTTACTGGGACTTTTTCTTCAGAAGCAACCAAACCTACCCCTCGAAAAAATCACCAAATGGGTCAATGCTTACTTACTAAACATTGTACTGCCAGCACTGGCGCTATTGTATATACCGCAGATAAATCCAGGGCTGGAGCTGCTCATTCCCATTTCCTCAGCTTGGTTTACTTTTCTTCTGTCTTGGCTGATTTTTGGGATGTTGGGCAAAGTATTAAACTGGGATAATCAAACCACCGGATGCTTGGTGATCGTCGCTGGATTAGCCAATACCTCCTTTTTAGGATTTCCGGTAGTTGAAGGCCTCTATGGAAAAGAAGCACTTCCTATCGCTCTTCTGATCGATCAAGGTGGGTCTTTCTTACTAGTTTCCTCCCTTTCTATTTTGGTCGGCTCGATCTATTCTCACAAAGAGGGAAATCTAAGGGAGATTCCCCTGAAAATCCTGAAATTCCCACCGTTCGGATTTCTATTGCTAACAATGGCGATGAGCATCTTGGGCTGGCAAACTCCGGAGTTTCTAATTCCCATAGTTTCTCTGATAGGTAAGACCATGGCTCCAGTGGCAATTTTCGCCATCGGCTTAAAGTTCTCCATTGACTTTGACTCGCTCAGCTCCAGATTTTATTGGTTTGGAATGGGCTATCGCCTATTGCTGGCACCCTTGATGGTCTGGCTGATCTATAGAAATATTCTTCCAGAAGACAGTCTTGAGTTCAAAGTCACCGTTCTAGAAAGTGGAATGGCGCCCATGATCACAGGGTCAATTGTGGCCATTCAATACGATCTCAGGCCTAAGCTCGCTACGCTTCTGGCAGGCTTAGGCATTCCGATCTCGATCTTAAGTATTATGTTTTGGTATTATTTCTTGGGCTGATTATCCCCAGGATTTTTTTACATGAGTAAATAGTTCTTCATGAATTTTCTCATTGGTAGCGATAATTTGCCTTCCAAAGATAAAATCCCTTCCATTTGAGAAATCCGTCACTTTTCCACCGGCTTCTTCTACGATGAGTGCTCCTGCAGCTACATCATAGGAATTGAGATTGTATTCAAAGAACGCCTCTACCCGGCCGGCAGCTACATAACAAAGATCAGCAGCAGCACTACCGAGTCTGCGCGCACCATGCGAAGACTGCATAATAGACTTCAGTACGGCGAGGTATTTATCGATCATATCAAAATCGGAATAAGGAAAACCCGTTGCTATAAGTGAAGAAGCAAGCGTAGGAGCAGCACTGACTTTTATCCTGGTGTCATTGCAAAAAGCTCCGCCTCCTTTCATAGCATAAAAGCATTCATGAAGATTGACTTCATAAACTACTCCGAGAATTACTTCATCATGCTCCATCAAGGCTATACTCACGCAAAAAATAGGAACACCATGTATGAAATTGGTCGTGCCATCCAGCGGATCTATCACCCAATTGAATTCTTCTGCTTGGGTAGTGTTTGTTCCTTCTTCGGTGATAAAACCAGCCTCCGGGAACACCTTGGATAGTCTATCCACAATAATCTTTTCCGCTTGCTTATCCACATAGGAAACCAAGTCATTAAAGCCCTTGTGTTCTACCTTATCCATTTTGAAATGCTGTCTTTCTCTGCGGATGAAGGCTCCAGCTTCTTTTGCTATTTCTTGAGTTTTCTCTAGAAGTAGCGTCAGTTTTTCTGTTGAGATCATAAAAGTTGTTGGGTTGAAATCAGGCTTTGGGATTCTTACCGGCCACAGTAAGGACGATTTCCCCTTTTAGTGTATTGGTCTGGTAATATTCTATTAACTCCGCTAAGGTGCCTCTTACGTTCTCCTCATGGAGCTTGGTGAGCTCCCGGGATACGCAAGCTTGTCTGTCCGCTCCAAACGCTTCAGCAAGCTGTCCTAGCGTTTTCAGGAGACGATGCGGTGATTCGTAGAAGATGATGGTTCTTACCTCTTCCATCAGGCCATCTATTCTGGTCTTTCTGCCTTTTTTGTGGGGCAAAAAGCCTTCGAATACAAAACGGTCATTTGGCAAGCCAGAATTCACAAGAGCTGGAACGAAGGCGGTGGCTCCAGGAAGGCATTGTACCTCTAACCCCGCTGCAAGTACTTCCCTCACCAGCAGGAATCCAGGATCTGAAATAGCAGGTGTACCGGCATCAGAGATCAAGGCAAATACTTCGCCCCTGTTCATCCGCTCCACGAGTTTCTCCACGGTTTTATGCTCGTTGAAAATATGGTAGCTCTGAAGCGGTCTGGAGATCTCCAGATGCTTAAGCAATTGTCCGCTCGTGCGGGTGTCCTCTGCCAGGATTACATCAGCTGTTTTCAGGACTTCAATCGCCCGAAGCGTGATATCCTTCAGGTTACCGATGGGAGTGGGTACTAAATAAAGGTTTGGAGAGGTTTCACTCATGCAAGTATTTTATCTATGGCTTTTGCCAGCTCACGATCTTTCTCGGTCACCGTATTACCTGAATCATGGGTAGTCAGTTCGATTTCTACAATATTGTAAACATTACTCCAGTTCGGGTGATGCTGCATGCCCTCGGCTAAAAATGCCACACGGGTCATAAAGCCAAAAGCTTCCTGAAAATCGTTGAACTTAAATGTTTTTTTGAGTTTGTTATCTTCTTCTTTCCACATAATCGAATGAGTTTAAAGTGAGATTAATCCTTCTATTTCGGAAGCTTCCTCGTAGATCTTGATGATCTGATCAGGATCTTTCATCATTGCCTGAATCGTTGCGCTTATGTACTTGCCTCCAGAACTTGCTTTAGTTGTCACTTCATGCTTTGGGAATAGCGCTGCTACTTCATTTTCTTTCCCATTAGGAACTATAAATTTAAACATATAAAGCTGTGGAAATTCCCCACTGGCTTCTAATTTCTCCTTAAAATTTTCCTTGTCGAATTTCTTATTATCCATGGTAGGTTGCTATTGGCAAATTACGTTTCGAATATAAACAAAGAACCCATGCTGTCAGGCATGGGTTCCGATTCTAGTTTCATTCTTTATTAAAAGAATTTATATCGATAATCCTTGACGCCTGCTAGATCCTGCAAAGCCATCATAACGGAATATGTCGTACGCTGAGAAGCATTTTGAGTCAATTGACCTTGGTAAGCCGTATAGTCACCTATCTCGGCAGCTGGAGTCAATGCATTCAATTTACCCACGATCACACCTACGTCCTCGCGGATAGGCTGAGTTATTTCTCCTTGATTCACTCCGAAAATCGCTCCGATGGCACGTGGTGCAAATCCAACACCTGGAATCACATTGGCGCTAAGTTTTAAGTCAGGAATCTCATTCAGAGATGCTGCGTCAGGGAATACTGCTTTCATATCTTCCAAAGAAGTTTTTCCAGCAAGCTTTTCTTTGATCGCTTCAGCTTTTTTCTCATTTCTTACCTGAGCTTCTACCTGCTCTTTTACATCTGCCAACTTCACTTCACCTTCGTCTCTCTTGCTCACTAATGAAGCAACGATATAGGAATTGTCAAGCTCAAATACATCAGAAACCTCACCTGTAGAAGTGCCATCAGCAAATGCCCAACGAATTACTTCTCTGGCGTTTTGAAGATTGTTGATATTTCTAGCGTTGGCATCTACATTGTTTGCCTGAAGAATTCTGTAATTCTCAGTAGTTGCATTTTCAGTGAACTCGTTTCTATTGCCAGCATTAGCCGCAAAAGAATCCGCATTTCTGAAAGCCTCATTGCGAGTAACATCACTTGCTACCAAATCCAACTCTAAGGTAGCTACCTTAGTGTAAGTGGTTTTCGGCATTTCAGTCACCTTGATGATATGGTAGCCATATTCAGTTTCTACTAAGCTTGGAAGAATACCAGGAGCTTTTGCAGCATAAGCAGCATCAGCAAATTCTGTTACGAAATCAGCTTTAGCAAACCACCCAAGATCTCCACCAGTCTGAGCAGTACCGTCCTGTCCGTATTGTCTGGCAGCAACTTCAAAGTTTCCATCAGCTTTTACTTGAGCAAGTACTTCTTCAGCCTGCGCCTCAACTGCAGCTTTTCCTGCATCATCCATACCTTCTGTGCTGAATAGGATATGCGAAGCTCTCAATCTCGGAGTTCCCTCATATTGATCAGAGATCTTGTATGAAACGTATGTGGAATTGGCAGTGATGAATGGACCGTAAGTCTCACCAGCCTGAATGTCAGAAACATTATTAGTCAAGTTAGCAGGCAATACATCGCCTGGTCTTACTGTCAAAAATGGAGACTGACCTTCAGAATTTCTCAAGACGAAAAGAGAATCATTCTCTGCATTCTTCAATTCTTCAGTCAACTCATTGATTTGAGAAATAACTTCTGCCGAATCAGCGCCGCTTGGCTGAATGCTAAATGTCACATATTCAAGACTGGCAGCATTTCCTGACTTGAATTTACTTTTATTCTTATCCAGGTAGGCCTGCATTTCACTTTCGGAAACCGTCACATCTGCATCAGATACAGCATAGAAAGGAACGAAAAGAATAGATGCATCAGCAATGGTATTTGCTGCTTTGTACTCTTCTTTAGCTTCAGCTTCGGTAGCAAACTCAGAAGTTGCCAGCATGTTGTCATATTTGATTCTCAATCTAGAATTTGCAAAAAGTTGCTCTTGCTGGTTCCAATATGCCTGCTGAGCCGGATCGGCTGTTTCAAGTGACTGAAGAAAAGTGACCAACTGACTCTTGTCAAACTCACCAGTCTGCGGATTTACCAATTGCTGACGTAATTCAGGAACGATGTTTTTGCCCTGAACCATATCCACCAATTCTGCATCAGAAATAGTCAAGCCTAGCTTCTCATATTCTTCCTTGAACACGCGCTCTACGATCATAGCTTGCCAAGCCTGCTCTCTGATAGAATACATTTCTACTTCGGAAGGAACTCTTCCCGTACGCTGCTGATTAGCAAGTTTGAATTCTTCTACACGAGCGATGTACTCTTCGTAAGTGATGTCTTCACCTGCGATCTCGCCTACGATGTTCTGGCTGCTGCCAAGAAGGGAGGAATTTGGGCTCAATAAATCTCCTCCTAAGAGGAATAAAATCAATCCGCCGGCAATCACGCCGATCATCAGACCAGTCCGTTGTCTAATTTGTTTAATTAACGCCATTATTGTTACTACGCTTTTTTAGAGAGTCGCAAAATAAGAGCATTACTAACGAAATTCAAAATATATTCTGAATCAAACGCTTAACTAGAAAATTCCCGAGCTGTTAATTTTCAAGCGAACAGTCTCAATTCTATGCTCTTGCTTGGTCACAACGGTAAAATTATAGGCTTCAAACGTCACCGATTCCCCCTTCTTTGGAAGGTTCTCAGTAAGCGAAAGAATCAACCCAGATAGGGTCTCAAAGTCTCCTATGGGCAAATCCCAGCCATATTTGTCATTTAGGTAGTCGATTTCATGCCGTGCACTGAGCAAATATTCCTGATCAGATATTTTCTGCTCGATCAGATCATCTGAGTCATACTCGTCTTCTATTTCCCCAAAAATCTCCTCAATAATATCTTCCATAGAAACTATCCCAGAAGTCCCTCCAAACTCATCTACTACCAAAGCCAGGCTTTTTCGCTCCTGAATAAACTGGATGAGCAGCTCATTTGCCAGGGCAGACTCTGGAGCAATGATGATCGGAGTGAGGATTTCCTCGATGGTTTTTGGCTTTTTAAAGAGCTCCAACTGATGGCAGTAGCCGATCACATCATCGATAGATTCCCGATAGACGATCACCTTGGAGTGACCACTCTCTTCGAACACCTGCTTCAATTCCTCGATGGAATCATCCACTTCCACCGACACGATATCAGTGCGGGGCACCATACACTCACGTACACGGACGGTTTTGAATTCTACGGCATTATCAAAAATCTTCGTATCTATCTCCACATGCCCTTCTTCTCTGCCTTTGTGAATATGATTCTGGACAAAGCTGTTCAGGTCAGTGACCGTGAAAACAGGCTTGTCCTCACTGTATTCTAAGCGTAGGATTTTGGTAATAAAAAATCTAGAAAGGCCCACAACCGCCCAAACCACCGGATAAAACAAGATATAAATGATCCAAAAAGGCAGTGAAAAGAAATTCAACATGCTATTTGGGTTCAGCATAAAAAGACTTTTCGGTAAAAACTCAGCGGTAATCAGTACAATAATAGTAGAGATCACCGTCTGCAAAACAAGTACAATCGCATCGTTGGCATAGCCATCCAGCAGCATCCTCAGCGGATCTTCCATCAGATATGCCATGAAAATACCATAGAGCACCAGCATGATGGTGTTGCCCATGAGTGTAGTGCCGATGAACTGCCCTGGACGCTGCACAAACACGCTTAGGATTCTCCCGGTAAGATCCCCTTGCTTATTTTGAAGCTCGATCTGCAGCTTATTGGAGGAAATAAAGGCTATTTCCATCCCCGAAAAAAAGGCAGAAAACAAAAGCGAAAGAATTACATAAATCAGATAATTTACTTCCATAATTAGCGTTTTTTGCCGGGTTTGGCCTTTTTCTTAGGTGTGGGAGGTTCTTCGGGTTTTTGCATTTTGCGGTACTGAAACCAAAATAGTAAAGCTACCGCAAACATAAAAATAGCATAGGAAGCTCCCACTCCGCGGGTGACGGTCTGGTGAATGCCAACTATCATAAGGGCAAGTGAAAGCGATAATAATAATGCGTCAAGTAATTTCATGCTGAATTGTATAGGGAGAAGAAAGCACGGTGTTCTATTTCGTTTATAAAGAAGGTTGCTTCTATCTGATTCATCTAAATCCCGTCTTCAGAAATTGGAAGCTGACTATCTCGGATATTTTTTAAGGAATATTTCGTAAATGTATCATCAGCTTCCATTCCAGACCCATAGAAAAATGTACCACCCTCCTGAACTCTTACAAACTTCTCTGTGTATATTTTTTTCTTATTCGGTTCCCAAAAAAGCTCCTCTGATTGAAGTTTTTGGTCTTTAATCAGATTGTGAACTTGCACATTTCCATCCCCTTTGAAGATGTTTTCCTGCTTAAATAAATAGCCCCGATCAGCTCTCAAGGTTGTGCTGAGTTGACCATCTTTTTCAAAAATCTGTATCTCTATTCCCTCAGGAAACTCCATGTTTCCATTGGCAAATTCCAGCTGCTTTGGGGCTTTGATTTCTGATCGGACTATGGCAGAATCACTCTGTATCAGGTGAAAATTGGTACTCATGTTCGTTGGGCCCTCATACATTTCCAGTAAAGAGGCATCCACATCCTCCCTGCAGGAGCTGTTGATAAAAAGGAAACACAAGAATAAAAATGAAATTATGCTAGTCTTCACGGCTCAAAGATACTTGAAAATTGCTTTAGTCTATAAATGAAAAAAGGCAGCCCGAAGACTGCCTTTTATCTTACTAATTATATTAATCTCTTGTAGCTAAGGTGACAGTCTCGCCTATCCAACATCCGGTGTTTACCGTCTGGCCAACTTGCATACCTTCAGTGAATAACTCTTCTTTGGAAGGGAATCTTGATCTTGCATTTGCCATTCCTGAAGAATCACCAGCTTTCTGATAGGCATTATAAGCTGCGATGTAGATAGAATAATCTTTCACACGGCTATTACCAGCCCTACAATCATTGAAAGAGTTCATATACATACCGGCAATCATGGAGTATATATCTGACGTTCTGGACGGATCAAGGTTAGCAGCTTCTTTCGCCGCAGCTCTTGCAGCAGATTTTTTGCCTTGCTTGGCATAGATCTTAGAAAGCTCCATCTGAGCATCTGCCTTCTGCGTATCATTCTCAGCTAGACTCAAAGCCTGATTCCACATTTCTTCAGCTTTTTCAGCATCATCATTCTGCATATATCTCATTGCAATTACCTGAGAGGTAGAGAAAGAAGGCTCTTTGGCATGCTTCATTTCTAATGCTTGCAAGAATGCATTGGAAGAGAAACATTTGTATTGTACAGAATATTTGAAGATCTGGTCGGCAAGTTGCTCATTGGTAGGATCAGCTGCCAGTTTTGGTCCCATTGTATTTTCAATGAAATCGCAATCAATTAGCTCCATAGCGACAAGTAAAGTCTCAAGCGTAGATTTTTGACTGGAAACGTCAGTTCCTTTAGCAGCTTCCTCATCTAGCATTTTATTGATTTTATCATAAATGGAAAGAATCTCTTCACCTGTATAAGCTTGGTGATAAGCATAATTTCTATAGACAAGGTCAAAGTAAGCTGCAGTTAATTGATAGTTAATAGTACCATTGAGCTCCATTGCCTTTTCGAAATCAGCAATAGGGCCTTCTAACATATCCTTATCGCCTTTATAGTACTGATAACCGTAATAGGCTTTATTTTCTATCCAATTTTTCTCATTGTCATAAATTTCACCCCTCTTATTGAAGAGTGTAATAACTGAGTCCTGATATATTCTTTTTTGGGCTTCGTCTTCTGTAACTTTAGAAGCGGCATCGTATATTTTAACGCCATTCTGGTAAATGGACTCATTCAGCTCAGGCACGTTCACTAGCAACCAATGAAGTGGGTGAGTAGCTTCCACTGGTTGATCAGAATTCATGAAATCAGTGTAAGCTGCGTTTAATTCTCTCGCTTTAGCTTCTTGAGCTGGATCAGATGGAAAATTCCATCCCTCTTGAGCTTGGACCATGCCGGCTAGAAGCAGGGCCCCTAGGCCCAGGATTGTAGATTTAATTTTCATTTTCATAATGGTTTAATTCGGCACAATTTAATCTTCATGTCTAAATCCAAGATTTCGGATTTAACCATTTTGATTTATGGTTTGGTTAATTAATTATTCAAATACTCGCTTGAAGAACCAACTGTTATCGTTCAATGATAAACCTAAAGTTACGTTCACATAGTTCTCTCGGATCAGGCCATTTTCAGTAGTTCCCCGCTGACCTACCTTCACCGCGAAATTCACTAACGAAAGTTGATTTACAGGAAGTGAAGCTCCAAAGTTAATGCCAAGGTCATTGATCGTAGTCGCGTTCAAGTAATATGGCGTCTGCTGATACTCCAACCCGACTCTATAAAATCCTCTTTTAAGTGGGTTGTCTATGTTTAGGTAATCAGGTGTAAACTGGAATCCCAAACCTAACTTAATTGCCTCCTGTAATCTCAGCGGATCATCGAGCAAAGATCTGAACTTTTTAAAGTCCTGATATTGGCCTTCCAGTCCGATCACAAATTTGTTATTTTTTTCATAAGAAACCCCGAATCCGTAGCGATTAGGGATATAAATGCTGCCCGGTTCGTCGTTGGAAATCAAGTCTCCATCTGAATCCGGATCGCTAGCTTGGCCAAATGCCGCGAGCTTGGCAAAGGCTTTTCCATTAACATCCCCTAAATGCTGATAAATGGCACCCATATGGAGCTTGCTCTTTTCGGTCAAAGGAATGAAGTAATAAGCACCCGCTTTTATCCCAATATCACTAACTGTTAATCTTTCATAATATTCTGTGGTGGTTCCTACTGGCTCTCCTTCTTCACTAAAAAGTGACAGCTGATCCGTGCGAATTGTTGACCCAAAAAGATAAGATCCTGTCACGCCAACACTCAAGTTCTTGGCAACAACCATCCCCATCGTGAGATATGCTTCAGAAATTCCTCCGTCACCTTCGATAAAATTGTATGCCTCCACATCTGCATTCGCTACCGGACTTTCTATCAGCAAGCGGTAGTTCACACTGGTGATTTGATTCAAGCCTAAGCCAACGGTAAACTTATTCGCTTTCACAGGAAGAGAAAACGCTAAATAAGATAAGCCTCCGCCATCTACATCCGAGGATTCTGATCCGTTATTGGCAGCTATTCTTTTATAGTTCAGAGCCGCTTCAAAATTAAAAATCGTGTTTTTGGTAGAAAGAGCTGGGTTGACAGTGTTTGGGTTCCAAAGTGTACCGTAACTTATACCAAGCCCCCCCATTGCCTGATTATTGGTAAGACCGGAATAATTAAATTCTCCTATGCCTAACGCACTATAAGTAGAAGCACTGGACTGAGCCTGGGACTCTGTAAATAAGAAAAGGGTGCATAGTACACCCAGCAATTGCAATTTGATTTTACTCAACATTGTGGTTTAGAATAGAATTCAATCCGTAAAGGACCAAATTTGGGACTACAAATATGAGGTCTTTTGCCAATGAATCAAAAGATTGGGCGTCTCCACCACAAACAAAGACCTCAATTTCTGGAAATTTTTTAGTGTATGCTTCTATTTGGCCTAGTATTTCAAACTCAATTCCATACCAAATACCGACCTGCATACAGGTGATGGTATTGTTGCCAATAAGCTCGGCAGGCCTTTCACTAAGGTTCACCAGGGGTAACCTCGCCGTTTGTTCGTGCATGGCCTTCGCACGCATAGCCAGCCCTGGACTGATCGCTCCACCTAGATAGGAGTTTTCTTCATCGATTAGATCAAAAGTAATACAAGTTCCCAAGTCTATAGCGAGAACCGGCCCTTTTCCACTAATTGCCCAAGCGCCAACTGCTCCTGCAATTCGGTCCAAACCTAAACTTGCTGGGGTGCCGTAGGCGTTGTGAACCCTAAGCTTTGTTTCTGGAGTAAAGTATTTAAAGTGGAAGGGAATCAAGTCTAGTAATTCTTCCTGACTCCATCTCACAGAACTGACCAAACAATGATCAAATGATAGTGAAATCCAACACGTTAAGGCATTTTCAAGCCTATCGAAAACATCTTCCTTGAGTAGCAAATTTCCTTCGAAAAGTGCCGACTTAATTCTCGTATTTCCTATATCTATGATAAGATTAGCCATTCAGTCTAGTTAACGCTTCGCAAAATAGCCAATCAAAAAAAGTACTGTGTTTTATACTTGTTAATTTATCTTTGAGCAAGTCGTTACTTAACAAACTTTAACCCATGCCCCCTACCCAATACACCATGATCGGATTGATGTCCGGCACCTCCGGAGATGGATTAGACCTTGCCTATTGCAGCTATGAACTTTATGATCAGTGGTCTTACGAGATTCTAGATGCCGTTACCTTTCCTTTTCCGAAGGAATTAGGAAAGCAGCTCATGAATTGTCATACCCTTTCGGCACTGGAACTCGCACTTCTGGATGTTGATTTTGGAAAATGGATGGGTGAAAAAGTGAAAGAATACTGTGGCGAAAAGCAAATCAAGCCCTTGGCAGTATGCTCTCATGGGCATACGGTTTTTCACCAACCGGCAAAGGGACTTAGTCTGCAGATTGGCAATGGCTGGGCTCTTCATCAGGCTTCAGGGCAAAAAGTCATCAATGATTTCCGGATGCTGGACGTGCAGCTCGGCGGGCAGGGAGCGCCGCTGGTTCCCATTGGCGACCAGTTTCTTTTTCCTACCGTTGACTTTTGTATCAACTTAGGCGGGATTGCAAATATCAGCATGGAAGCAGGCGGAGAAAGAATAGCATTTGATACCTGCCCCTTTAATCTGTTGCTGAATGCTCATGCAAAACTGCTGGGTGCTGAATACGACAAAAACGGAGCCTGGGCACGAGAGGGTACTTTTAACAGTAAACTATTTGAGGCCTTAAATTCCCTTCCTTATTACTCTAAATCTGAGGCAAAATCCTTAGGTCGAGAGGATTTGGAGCATGATTTCATGCCTCTTATATCTTCCAGCGGAATTTCCCCAAAAGATATCCTCCGAACATTGGTGGAGCATTATGCTTTCCAGATCGCCAAAGTCATCAAGAGTCAAAAAAGCACTGAACAACCCGCTGTACTAATTTCAGGCGGCGGTGCGTACAACTCACTTTTCATAGACCGACTGGGCGAACATCTTGATAATAAATGGGTTCAAACGGTTGCCTCGCAGAAATTGATTGAATTTAAGGAAGCTTTGATTTTCGGGTTTCTTGGGGTTTTGCGTCTTCGGAATGAAAGTAACTGCTTGGCCTCAGTCACCGGGGCCCAAACTGACTCCAGTGGAGGAGTAATCTATGGCTAACCGCCCGTCAGACTTCATGTAACAACACTGGTTTATTTTTTTAATTTTGCTCAGATATAAACCCAAGTTACATGCAGGAATTACTGAAAAAGTTTGAGAACAAGAAACCAGAAATCACCTTTGAGTGGAGCGATAGCGAATCCGAGGCCGAAGGTTGGGTTGTGATAAATTCTCTAAGAGGTGGAGCTGCCGGAGGCGGCACGCGAATGAGAAAAGGTTTGGATAAGCGCGAGGTTGAATCCCTAGCCAAAACCATGGAGGTGAAGTTTACCGTTTCGGGACCGGCCATAGGCGGGGCAAAGTCAGGGATCAATTTCGACCCGAATGACCCGCGTAAAGATGAAGTGCTTCGACGCTGGTACAAGGCTGTCATTCCTTTGTTGAAAAGCTATTACGGTACTGGAGGCGATCTGAATGTCGATGAAATCCATGAAGTAATACCAATTACAGAATCTTATGGCCTTTGGCACCCTCAGGAAGGTGTGGTCAATGGACACTATCATGCGACTGAACCAGAAAAAATCCGGAAAATCGGACAGCTAAGACAGGGTGTATCGAAAGTGCTCGAAGATCCGCACTTTACGCCAAATGGTCCAAAAAAATATACCGTAGCAGATATGATTACGGGATTTGGCGTGGCAGAAGCCGTCCGGCACTATTACACTATTTGGGGAGGAGACATCAAAGGGAAACGCGCTGTGATTCAGGGTTGGGGAAATGTAGGCGCAGCAGCGGCCTGTTTCTTAGCAGTGGAAGGAGTGAAAATAGTAGGGATTATCGATCGGGATGGAGGAGTGATTAATGAAGAAGGGTACTCTCTGGACGAAGTGCGCGAGCTTTTCCTCAATAGAAAGGGAAATAAACTTGTAGCGGAAAATCAATTGAGCTTTGACGAGATCAATGAAAAAATATGGGATTTGAAAAGTGAAATTTTCATTCCGGCGGCTTCCTCCAGACTGATCACTCAAGACCAAGCGGAGCGGATGGTAAATTCAGGTTTGGAAGTTATTTCATGTGGCGCAAATGTACCGTTTGCTGATCCCGAGATTTTCTTTGGACCTATTGGAGTTTGGACTGATCAACGCGTTTCTGTCATTCCTGATTTCATTGCAAACTGTGGGATGGCAAGAGTATTTGCCTATCTGATGACTGATAACGCAGAAGTCACCGACATGGCCATATTTACAGACGTCAGCTCGACAATAGAAAAAGCCTTAATGGATGTACATGCTAAGAATCCTGAAAAAGTTAAACTAGCTGAAAACTCCTTTAATATAGCTTTAGCACAACTCGTGTAAAATCATACTTTCCCTTTCACCTGATGGAGTTAATTTTTGATTAATTCCATCAGGATAGCGCATTTCGATTGTGCTGTATCAGGCAAAATCTGTAGTTTAGCAGAAGCCTGCGTCGGACATCAACAATTAATTATTTGCTTAAATTAACCGAAAAGAACCCCCTGTTTACCAATTTAGCCTAATGAAGAATTTTATCTTTAGTTTCTCCATACTTTTCGGAATCTTATTTTTAGGTGGACTAGACACGCAGCGCACCTATGCTCAATCCAGTGACGCTGAGACAGTTTACCTAGCGCAGGTGGATCAAGTAGATGCAGATCAAGTCGGTGTCCATGAAGATCTGGTGGAAGAAGCAGTAGAGGAAGAGCATCACGTAGCTCCACTTTGGCTGGTAATCCCATTTGTGGCTTTACTGTTGATGATTGCCACTGGCCCGTTGTTTTATGAGCATTTTTGGCACCACAATTATCCTAAAATTGCCGTTGGATTCGCCTTGCTGGTCGTTTTCTACTATTTATTTATACTTGGAAATGTCCACGCACCGGTCCACGCCTTAGCCGAATACATTCAATTCATAGCGCTTCTCGCATCCTTGTATATAGCGTCAGGAGGAATCTTGATAGAAATAGACAAAAAAGCTACTCCATTTGCCAATGTTTCTTTATTGCTCATTGGAGCTTTGATCTCTAATCTGATCGGAACCACTGGAGCTTCCATGCTATTGATCCGTCCATTTATCCGATTAAATAAAGGCAATATTCAGGCTTACCATATCATTTTCTTCATTTTCATGGTAAGTAATATAGGCGGATCACTTACCCCAATCGGAGACCCGCCACTTTTCTTGGGTTTTCTGAAAGGCATACCTTTCTTCTGGACTTTAGAGCATAACTGGCCAGCATGGATATTTGCTTTAGTTCTTCTCGCGAGTGCATTCTATTTCGTGGACAAAAAATTTGGCAGAGCTGCTGATGACTCTGAGCTTGAAGAAACTACCTATACCAATAAAATGTCACTGATCGGAGTCAAAAACTTCGGCTGGCTTTTCATTATAATCTGCTCGGTATTTCTTGATCCAAATGTAATAGAGGGTGTTCCGGCGATCGTCTATGACGGCCAAAAATTCTCCTACATCAGAGAAATCATCATGCTTTCTGTTGCCTTCTTTTCCTATAGATTTGCTGATAAGCGAGCCATCAAAGGCAATGAATTCAACTTCGAACCCATTCGTGAAGTGGCTTTCATTTTCGTGGGCATATTTGGTACCATGATGCCAGCGCTAGAGCTTGTGGGTGCTTTTGCCAAATCACCAGATGGAGCTGCTATGATCACTCATAACACCTTGTATTGGGGCACAGGAGTTCTCTCGGGATTCCTGGATAATGCGCCCACTTACCTGAACTTCCTAGCGGCAGCCATGGCATCGAAAGGTGCATCCATCAGTAATATCGAGGAGGTTCGCCAATTTGCAGCTGACGGATACCATGACTCAGCATTTGAATTGATGGCGATTGCAATCGCATCGGTATTCTTCGGAGCGATGACTTATATAGGAAATGGTCCAAACTTCATGGTGAAGTCTATTGCGGAGCAAAATGGCGTTAAAATGCCTTCCTTCTTTGGCTATATCATCCGATTCTCCCTACCAATTCTCTTGCCTATACTGATTCTTGTCTGGCTGGTCTTCTTTGCTTTCGCTTAAGTTCTAAACCTCGCTAAATCGAAAGCAGGATTCCAGATGGTCATTGTAAAGCCCAGTTGCCTGCATGTGTGCATAAACTGTGGTGCTGCCGAGAAACTTAAATCCACGTTTTTTCAAATCTTTGGCAAGCAAATCAGATTCCTTGGTTGTTGCCTGAGCTTCGCTCATGGAAGCGAGTCGGTTTTGAATCGGTTTCCCGCCCACAAAGCCCCAGATGTACTTGGAAAAGGATCCAAATTCCTGCTGTACTTCCATAAATCGCTGTGCATTATTGATGGCGGCGCGGATTTTCAGGGCATTCCTGATTATTCCAGGATCCTGAAGCAATTCCTGCACATAGCTTTCGGGAAATTCGGCAACAACTTTATAGTCAAAGTCTGCAAAGGCTTTGCGATAGCCTTCTCTCTTCTTCAATATGGTAGCCCAGCTCAAGCCTGCCTGAGCAGATTCTAAAATCAAAAATTCAAAATGCACCTTATCGTCATGTACTGGAACGCCCCACTCTGTATCGTGATAGGCTACATATTCTTCGAAACCCAGACACCAGGGACAGCGGGACTTTTGATCAGCTACTTGAAAGGACTTTTTCATTTTTGTCAATTTTAAAAGAATAAAATTAATCAAGAATTGGGATTAGGAGGCAGAGTGCCTTACTTTTTGACTTCAATTGACAGAATAGAATGATTGCCACTTCCTCGCTCGAAATCAGCGCAAAAGCTTACAGACAGAATATCCGCTACATACGCTCAGAAATTGGCCCAGAGCCAACAATTTCTGCTGTGGTGAAAGGAAATGCCTATGGTCATGGAATCTCCCAAATGGTAGAAATAGCCGAAAAAGCAGGAATCAGACATTTCAGTACCTTTAGTTCTGATGAAGCCTGGGAGGTATGGAAAGAGTCAAAGAAAGGATCTGAAATCATGATCCTTGGCATGCTTCACCCCGAGGAAATGGAAGAGTTGATCCGAAAAGGAATCAGCTTCTACGTATTTGATTTCGAAAGACTCCAAAAAGCCATCGGCATTTCTTCCGAAACAGGTATTCAAGCAAAGGTTCACATTGAAGTTGAGACTGGATTTCATAGAACAGGTTTTGATTGGAATCAACGGGAGAAGCTGGCAGAATTACTACTAGAAAATAAGGATAATATTGCTATCGAGGGACTTTGCACCCATTATGCGGGAGCTGAATCAGTAAGTAATTTTGTGCGTGTAAAAAATCAAATTGCCAGATATCATGAGTTTAAGGATTTTTTTAATGCAAAGGGAGTGAGTTTCAGAATCTATCATACTGCTTGTTCGGCGGCTACATTGATTTTCCCGGAAACGATCATGGATATGGTGAGAATTGGGATAGCAGGCTATGGTTTTTGGCCA
The DNA here is from genome assembly GCF_900116615.1 of Algoriphagus locisalis. GTDB lineage: Bacteria > Bacteroidota > Bacteroidia > Cytophagales > Cyclobacteriaceae > Algoriphagus > Algoriphagus locisalis. The sequence continues at coordinate 290,419 of NZ_FPBF01000006.1, read as the reverse complement.
ACCAAAGAGACTTTTTTTGCGAAGCTAAACTCCCTCCCCAAGGGAAATAAAAACCCATTGCGAAGACTGATTACATGGAAGAGCACAGTTATGAGTCTAAAATCCGTGAAAACGGGGGAATTTGTCGGCTATGGCAACAGCTACATGGCTTTGGAAAATATACGTCTTGCCATCGTGCCGGTAGGCTATGGGCACGGCTATAGCAGGCTGTTGAGTAATCAGGGAATGGTACTAATAAGTGGGCAATATTGCCAAGTGGTAGGCACAGTCACTATGAATGCAATCGCGGTGAACATAGGCAAAATCAAAAATTTAAAAGTAGGCGACGAGGTGGTGCTAATCGGGAAGCAAGGCGGAAAAGAAATCACGGTGGCATCTTTTTCAGAATCCACCCAGCAAGTGAACTATGAAATGCTGACGCGCTTGCCGAAAGACATCCCCAGAATAATTATCCCTTAATAAAAAATCACCGTCTTGTTATTGATCGGCATGACCTTGCGATCAATGTGATATTTAATGGCTTTGGAAAGCACTACTTTTTCTACATCCTGTCCGATTTGCACTAGTTCCGCAACGGTATTGTGATGTCTTACCCGAGCCACCTCCTGCTCGATGATGGGACCCGCATCTAGCTCCTCAGTGACGTAATGGGCCGTTGCACCGATGATTTTCACTCCTCTTTCGTAGGCTGCGTGGTATGGCTTGGCTCCTACGAAAGCCGGCAAAAATGAATGGTGAATATTGATAATCCGGTTTGGGAAATGCTGAATAAATTCCGCAGACAAGATCTGCATGTATCTCGCCAGCACAACAAAATCAATCTGATTGGCCTTCATCAATTCCAGTTGATTTGCTTCAGCAGCAGCTTTGGTCTCAGAGGTAATGGGAATGTGGTGAAAAGGAATTCCGAAGGCCTCTACCACTTGCTTAAGCGCAGGATGATTAGACACAATCAAAGGAATATCCACTTCGAGCTGCCCAGCATAATGTCTTCCCAGAATATCAAATAGGCAATGAGAAAGCTTGCTGACAAAAATCGCCATTCTTGGCTTAGGGAAATTGAAATGAAGCTTAAATTCCATCTTAAACCGTTCTCCAACTTCAGACTTGAAGCGCTCCGCGATCTGATCTTTTTCCAGAGAGAAAGTATCCAACTCCCAGGCAGCTCGCATGAAAAACATACCCATTTCCTCATCTACGTGCTGATCTACTTCCAGGATATTACCTTCATAAGAATAAAGGAATCGTGACACTTCCGCTACAATCCCTTTTTGATCGGGACATTGGATGATGAGTATAGCTTTTTTCATGTTTTGCTAAAATTGGCTGATATGGCAAACGATTACTGTCAAATGCGATTTAATGGATTTTTACAGTGTGCTAGATGCTTTTTCAATTTTTTCTTTATCCCCTTTTGACTTCCATTGCCAATTCCCATAGTTGAGTTCTAAGTATGGAAAAATTTTCATTATTGCGAGTAATTTTCGTTAAGTATGTGTCGTTAAATGAATCCATACCACCATACGCTCTAAGAATCTTCGAAACGGAGCTTTCTATATCTTCGCCTAATAAGTTTTTTGCCTCAAGAAACCATTCTGCCCAGTTTTTCTGATTGTCTTCATGCAACAAGGTTATTAGTTTATCTAATATTCTTTCTATCTCACTTATTTCTGTCACTTTCTTTCAGTTGATTGCACCTAAAACTTTAATTTACATTACTTCGGTCACCTGTCTTCGGTCTTCTGTCCAGGTGAGCAAAGAAATTTTGGTTTCTGGCAAGATTGCGGACAATCAGATTAACATTTAAGAATTCCAGATCTCCCAAGAAGCTTCTGCCTGAAGAATTAGCATTTCATACCCATTTTTAGCTTTTCCTCCAGCATCCAGGCAAGCCTGCATCAGGGTAGTAACTGGCGGATTATAAACCAAATCATACACAAAATGAGACGCCGTCAATTGCTCCGAAGGAATGGCTGGCATACCCTCCACATTCGGAAATGTACCTAGTGGAGTGGTATTCACGATCAGATGATAGGTATTCATGATTTCCGGATCTGAAGCTAGGTCATCGTAAGTAATTTGCTCCTCATCTTCCGTTCTGGATACATACAGAAAATCAATATCCAAATCTATCAAAGCCTGTTTAATTGCTTTGGATGCCCCTCCAGTTCCTAAAATCAAGGCTTTTACTTTCGCATCACCTAGCCATGGAGATAGTGAATTCTTGAATCCTATGTAATCGGTATTGTAACCAGTGCGGATCCCATCCTGAATATGAATACAATTAACCGCTCCGATTTCCTCACAGGCTTCTTCGAGATCATCCATCAATGCGATCACATCTTCTTTGTGCGGAATCGTGACATTGATGCCTTCGATTTCTGGATCTTCGTTGAGAATTTCGTCCAGCTCAAAAGCATTCGGAATGTCAAATAATTCATAAGAACAGCCTTCTATTCCTTCCTTTTCAAATTTCTCGGTGAAGAATTTCTTCGAAAAAGAATGCGTAAGTGGATGTCCTATCAGTCCGAATTTCCTCATGATTTCTTTAAATATGCAGCAAGGCGATCAAGTCCAAACACCAATACTATCCCAAAGAGAAAAGCGACTATAGCCAAAAGTAGTTTTGGTTCAAAACCGGTCTGCTCTAAATAGTCACTTGGAAAGAGATTCTTGGTCAAAAATGGCTTTTCTTCCCCACTGGATGAATTTCGCCAGGCTGTGACGATTTTCCAAGGCCAAAGCTTATTGATAGAGCCCAGCATAAAGCCAGAAAGCAGTCCGATGGTAATAGAATAATAGCGCTTCAGCAACCAAGAAATCACTCTACTAAAAGATAGAAGTCCCACCACACAGCCAAAGGCAAAAACAGCCAACGTAACTATATCACGCTCTGAAACTGCTTGCAAAACCTGCTCGTATTTCCCCAAAATCAGCAAAATAAAACTCCCGCTAATTCCGGGCAAAATCATCGCACAGATCGCTATGGCTCCAGCTACAAAAGTAAACCAAAGCGCATCCGGACTGCTTGTAGGAGGCAAATCAGTGATATAATAGGCCGCAACAGTACCGATAATCAGCATAAGCAATACTCCTACAGTCCATTTCTCAATGTCTTTCAGGATCAGAAAAGCAGAGATCAAAATCAATCCGCAGAAAAATGACCAGAGCGGAATGGGGTGCTCGGCCATCAAATAGGTGATAAGCTTGGATAAGGAGAAAATACTGGTCATAATTCCTAGGAGTAAACTAAGCAGAAAAGCTCCATTCACCGCTTTAAAGAATGCTTTGAACTCAAACTTGAGCAAGAGCCTTAGATTCTCCCCATTGAAGGAATTTATACTATCGAGTAGTTCCTCGTAGATCCCCGTAATCAAGGCTATCGAACCGCCAGAAACTCCTGGTACTATATCTGCTGCACCCATAGCCATACCTTTGAGGTAAGTGAGCACATATTTTCTGATAAAATCCATTGGTCAAAAATAAAGGCTGATCGGAATATTCCAATCAGCCTGTAATGAGTTGAGTTGTATTACAATTTGATTTCTCCCAAAAAGTGATCGAATGTATCGCCTCTCAAGCCCAATCGAATTGTCTCTAGAGGAATTACTTCGGAAGGACTGATATTTCCAAGGTTCACATTGGCGCCGATCAGTTTGATAAACCAAACTTGCTGAGATTTGATTGGAGCCTCCCAGATGATTCTTTCTTCAGGAATCTGGGTTAGAATTTCTTCGACTAGGCCTTGTCTTACTTCTCCAGAATCTCTGAAAAGACCTACGTTTCCGCCCTCTCTCGCTTCACCAATTACTTTCCAAGCACCTGCATCCAGTTCAGTCTGCATCTGCTCAATCCACTTATAAGGAGGAATGATCTTAGCAGCATCTTTGGATCCAACTTCGGATAGTACCGTAACTTGCTTGGCTAGTGTAGTTATGTATTCACACTTTTTATCATGATTTAGAGAAATAGACCCATCTGATACCTCAGCGAAAGAAAGATCATATTTATCTAATACTTTTCTGTAATCGTCAAACTGGCCTCTTACAATAAAAGCTTCAAAAAGAGTCCCTCCCAAGTAAACTGGAATTCCAGCTTCCTTATAAATCGCTAGTTTCTCATTCAGGTTTTTGGTTACGTACGAAGTAGCCCACCCAAGTTTAACTATATCTACAAAATCGGAACAACTTTCTACAAAATCTTCTGTGGCACGTAGGCTAAGGCCTTTGTCCATGGCCATGGTAAATCCTTTGGTTCGTGGCTTTTCAGTCCGAACAGGGATATTATTCAGCTCATAATTCATTAGCGAGGTTTTAATGTTAAGACTCGAGGTTTTCCTCTCGATATTGGGCAATAATCTTGTATAAGGCCTTCTGCTGTTTCAGCTCCGGCATCAAATCATACATGATGGTATGCTTTTCGAAGTCCAAAGTTAACCCATTTTCCAAAAATGAAAACGCCTCTTTGTAATTGCCCATTTTGATCAGGTAGACTACCAAGCGATAATACAGCTCAGCTTCCTCCGGCATTTCTTCTATTCCTTCCCGAGTGACGTCTATAGCTTCTTCAAAGCGGTTCTGCTCAAAATATATAAGTGCCAGATTCACATAGGTTTCCAAAATTCCTGGCTCTAGATTAATGGCTTCTTCGTAGGCTTCGGAACTGGCTTGCATATTTCCCAAATTGAATTCTGCATCACCGAGACCTACCCAATAATTTGAATTTTCTTTTGTGAGATTTAACGCTTTTTTGAAATAATGTATGGCCTCAAAGAATTTTTCCTTCTTTAGCATGCACATTCCTAAGCCAAACCAAGCATCGTCGTATTCCTCATCAAACTTCGCGGACTTCTTGAAATACTTGAAAGCCTCATCAATTTTATCCAGCTTCTCATAGGCGGCACCCATGTAGCAGCAATTCTCAGCATTTGCACCTTCACAATTAATCGTGTTTTGGTATGCTTCCAACGCCAACTCATATTGCTGTGTATTCATCAGCGCATTTCCAAGATTGAAATAGGCTGAGGCAAAGGAATCATCAATTATAATCGCATAATCATAGGCTTTGATAGCATCTTCAAATCTACCAAGTCTGTTATAGACCACGCCTAAATTATACCATGCTCCTGCGCTATAGGGATCCTGATCTATGAATTCCTGATAAAAATCCAGTATCTCATCAAAAGAACCTTCTTCCTCAGTGATCATTGCCAACTGAAAAAGTGCGTCTTCGTGATTGATGCGGTTTTTTACGGCTTCTTTGAAATAGTAGCTGGCCTTTTCATTGTTGTTCTGGACACGGTATAGGTTTCCTAAGGAATAAAAAACCTCAGCTTTATCTTCTGCTAAGGGCAGGAAATTCTCCAATAATTCTATCCCATCTTTGGGTGTCCCACTTAAAATATAGGCATTCGCCAACGCAAGAATGATCTCTTCATTGTTCGGCGAAATATTATTGATGTTTTCCAGAATCTCTTGACCTTCTTCCAATTCATCATTGAAAATCAAACATTGGGCTTTCAAGAGCTTAATTTCCACAGAGAAAGGAAATCTTTCCAGGGAAAATTCAGATGCGCGCAACGCTTTCAGAAACTTCTGCTGATCAAAGTAAAATCGGATGATATCTTCCAATTCTTCCTCTTCGAAATAAAGGTCCAGATTGGATTGTAGGGAATTTTCAAATCGCTCTACCAGCTTCTTGTCATTTTCCCAATCGTGATCGTGATCTCCGGTCATTAGGATGCGTTATGGTTTATTTAAGTTACCAATAAATTTGGTCTCTCAAAATCTCGATTTGTTAAATTTTATTTTTGTAGTGAAGAGAAATTGCGTGATCTCTACTCTAGGCTTTTGGAACAAACGAATAGGATCAAAAATAAGTTTACTTTGACCACTCAAAGGTGTCTTCCAGGGAGTGATAAGAGGTCTGAAGTACTTTATTCACTTTGCTATTATCGAAAAAGACTTTTTGCTGAGAAATCATTGCAGTCTTCTTGTTCAGAGGGCTTTTGCTTAATCCGAGTTTTCTGAAAACAGTATTTAGGAATACTACAACCTTGAGCATTACTGGATTTACCGCCTTATTGGGCGTTTTTTTACCAAAGGCCAAAGCCATCTTTTCAAAGAACTCTTTATACGAGATACTTTCATTATTCAGGATAAATCGCTCTCCCCAAGCTTCTTTTTCTACCAATTGCCGCACCTGAGTGGCAGCATCCCGCACATCTATGTAGTTCAAATCTCCCGCTGGGTAATAGGAGTTCTCATCAAGTACGTAATGGTAAATATCTGTGGAGCTTCGGTCATCGCTGATTTTTCCTAGCAAAATGGAAGGATTCACCACGATCAGATCAAGCCCTTCCTGCTCTCCTCTCCACACCTCCAATTCTGCTAAATACTTAGAAACGCCATAATCCGTATTGAGTGGTGTTTCCACCCATTTGAAGTTCTCATCGAGTTGCATCACTTCAGGGCTTCTTCCTATCGCGGCCACGGAGCTCACATGCACTAGCTTTTTTACACCCGTGTTCAGCATGGCATTCACCACATTTTTGGTGCCCTCCGAATTGATTCTATAGAGGCTATCCTTTTCCCTTGAATCAAATGAAACTTTGCCTGCAGCATGTATCACCAAATCGATACCGGACATAGCTTCCTCAAGAGATTCTATATCAGAAAGCTTCCCCTCATGCCAGGTGATAGGAAAACCCACATCATCCAACAGTCTGGTCGAAGAGTTGATTCTACGAAGTCCATGGATCTCTCCCAGACCTGCAAATTCCTTGGCCAAGTAGCTTCCAAACAACCCTGTAATACCTGTGATAAGAATTTTCATTGACTTTTACACAAATCAAAGAGAGGAATTGAGCAAATCGAGTTGCTTGATTTTTTGATACAGTTTTGACTTTGGTAAAGCCTCCATCATATCCAGGTAACGTGGATTGTGGCAGTCTGTTCCAAAAAATCTCACCTGTCCAGTCTCTACCAGCATTTCTCCAAAATCCTTTACCGGTTTGGAGTAAAATCCCGTCAGTGAAAGCATATTCACCTGAAAAAGAATGTTTCTATCCGTCAAATCCTGTAGTAGTCCTTTGTCAGAAATTAGGTATTGATAGCGCTCTGGATGTGCGAGGATAGGTTTGTACCCTGCCATTTCGAGCTGGAAAATAATTTCCAGAAGCATTTGAGGCTTGTTGATAAAGCCCGTCTCAACTAGAATATAATTATCTCCAAACGTGAGAACTTCTTCACCGTCCTTTATTTTTTCGAGGAATATCTCATCCATGTAGTACTCTGCGGCTGCGTCTATTTCTATGGAAATCCCTTCCTTTTTCACCGCTTTACGCAAATCCTCCAATCCCATCCTGATTATCTCTGGAGTATTGCGATAGTACTCTGACATGATATGCGGAGTGGTAATTATTTTGCGCAAGCCGTAATCTGATAGACGTTTGATCAGCTGGAGAGATTCCTCCATGGTCTTGGATCCATCATCAATTCCAGGAATCAAATGCGAATGCATATCTACCTCCAACCAGCTAAGTTCAAGGTCTTCTACCACCTCCGGCTTTCTTTTAAATAGATCTAAAATCCCCATTACAATCCTCCTTCACTAATTTTAAATGCTTCTAAAGTTGGCCAGTCTGCATCTTTCTCTGAGGTAATCGGTACAGCTACTTGCCAATCAATCGCCAAGGTGGGGTCGTTCCAAAGAATTCCACCTTCGCTCGCTTTATTATAATAATTGGAGCATTTGTAAGCGAAAATCGAGTCTTCCAGTACCGAAAAACCATGTGCGAAACCTGCTGGCACATACATCAAATTATTTCTTTGGGAATCGAGAATAGTTTCATATTTCTCCCCAAAGGTCGCTGAGCCTTTCCTCAAATCTACGATCACGTCCAGCACCTTTCCCTGAATGACCCGCACTAATTTTGCCTGTGCATGCTCACCTCGCTGGAAATGTAAGCCACGAACTGTTCCTTTTTGAGAAAAGCTCTGATTGTCTTGCACCCATCCGTGAGCTACCCCTTCAGCTTGTAGCCAATCTTCTCGGTAAGATTCAAAGAAATATCCTCTTTGATCTTCAAAAATTCTAGGAAAAATCTCTAACACGCCTGCTAAGGGTGCTTTTATTAGTTGGGCCATTAGGTGACTGTTAATGCTGGCATTAAAGGGCAAAATAACCAAGAGAGAAAACACTATCCTAATCAATTCTAAGGAAATATGTCGAACTTTGTAGCATCTGACGCTACAATTCGTAAAAACAACACCTCAATTACCGGCTTTTACGAACCTGAGGAAACTATATTCCAGTTTTCTGCATTGCTTTGACATAGAATTCAACTTATGAGTAAACATTCACGCAAACTTCAAAAACTTTACGAAACAGCTCCAAAAGAGGAAACTGCTATTTTAGTAAGTGTCGTCCGGCAATACCAAACAGAGCAACAAACGGAGGAATATCTGGATGAGTTAGCTTTTTTGACTGAGACCTTAGGTGCAAAAACTGTGTATCGCTTCACCCAGAAAATGGAAAAGCCTGATATCAAGACTTTTGTAGGTACAGGGAAATTGGAAGAAATCGCAGCATACATCAAGCATTTTGAAGTCGATATGGTCATTTTCGATGATGATCTTTCTCCTTCTCAGATGAGGAATTTGGAGAATGAACTGAAGGTGACGATCTATGATCGATCGCTTTTGATTCTAGATATATTTCTGAAAAGAGCGCAAACTGCCCAAGCCAAAACACAGGTTGAGTTGGCTCGTTTCCAATATTTATTGCCACGCCTGACTAATATGTGGACGCACTTGGAGCGACAGCGAGGTGGTACGACAACGCGAGGTGGAGCAGGTGAGAAGGAAATAGAAACCGATAAACGGGATATCCGAGGAAGAATCACGCTGTTGAAAGAAAAGCTTCGGGAAATAGAAAAACAGGGTGAAACCCAGAGAAAAGGTAGAAAAGGAATTGTCCGGGTGGCAGTAGTCGGCTACACCAATGTGGGAAAAAGCACCTTGATGAACCTCATCACAAAGACGAACATTCTGGCTGAGAATAAACTTTTCGCTACCGTTGATTCTACGGTAAGAAAAGTAGTATTGGAAAATGTGCCTTTCTTACTGTCTGACACAGTCGGGTTCATTCGAAAACTCCCAACGCACTTAATTGCAGCGTTCAAATCTACCTTGGACGAGATCCGAGAAGCTGATTTGCTCGTGCATGTGGTGGATATCTCACATCCACATTTTGAGGAGCATATCGCTGTAGTGACTCAGACACTGAATGAAATCAAGGCGGGAGATAAACCGACTCTTCTTGTTTTCAACAAAATAGACCTGGTAGAAACCATGCCTAGTGAGGAAGAAAGCATGAAAATGACTGAGCTGGAGTTAGAGGAGGCCAATTTTCTAGACTTCGATGCACTCGCAGAAGCCTATCAGAAAAAAACCGGAATTCCGCCGGTATTTATGGCTGCGGCTAGTGGTCAGAATGTGGAAGAGTTTCGTCAAACATTGATCGCTGAGGTAAAAAAACAGCATCGAAAAATATATCCACATTACTTGGAAGATGAGACCTTTTCCATCGAAGAATAAAACACAAAATGGCTATCAGCAGATTGATGGCCATTTTTTCATTGGTGTTTAATTTTTTTCTCCCAATTATTGAATTTTTTCATTATTCTCGCTTAAACTTTTAAGCGGCACACCCAGCTAATCCTAATAGAATGAATTCGGAAATATCCCAGTACGATACCTTCTTTGAACTGACTCCTGACTTAATTTGTATTGCTGGTTTTGATGGGTATTTCAAGAAAGTAAATCCTGCAGTTGTAGATGTTTTAGGTTATAGTTATGAAGAATTATATGCAAAGCCAGTAAACCACTTTGTGTACGAGGAGGATAAAGAAAAGACTGCGATGGTAAGGAAGTCATTGCTCAATTCAGAACCCCTTGTTGATTTTGAAAACAGATATGTAACAAAATCAGGAGAGTTAGTATGGCTTTCCTGGACATCCCAACCAATGGAGCAAGCCAAATTAGTGTTTGCAATAGCGAAGAATATCACGCCAAAAAAAGAGCTCGAAGCTGAAAGAAACACACTCTTGACTAGCTTAACTGAAATTAATAAAGATCTTCGTCATATTGGACACATGACTTCACATGATCTCAGGTCTCCTGTGAATAACTTGCTGTCGCTTTATGAATTAATAGATTTTTCAAAAATTACGGACAAAGAGACCTTGGATCTCATGGAGGTCTTTAAGATGTCCTGTGAAGATTTAAGAGATAAATTGAATTTTTACTCCAAAGAACTTCGGGACAAACAATCCCTATACATACCAAGCGAGGAAGTTGATCTGAATAGAATTGTTGAAAACGTATCAAAATCAATCAGTACACTGATAAAAAAATCCGAAGCAAGGATAACAGGTGATTTTAGCCAACTAGGAAAGATCCATTCAAACCCTAATTACCTGGAGAGCATTTTTCTAAACCTGATCACCAATTCGATTAAGTATAAAAAGCCCGGAATTCCTCCAGAGATTGCCATTACTACTACAGTGATAAAAGATAAGATTCAGCTTAGTTTTTCTGACAATGGACTTGGCTTCGATATGGAAAAAATCGGGGATAAAATTTTTGGATTCCAGCAAACATTCAATAATAGGGAAGACAGCCAGGGAATCGGACTATATTTAGTTTACAATCATGTAAAAACCCTTGGCGGTACTATAGCCGTGGAGAGCACACTTGGTGAGGGAACTACCTTCCGCATTACGCTAAATTCCTGACGCAATATTTATCCTGAAAAAATGGATAAATCCAACGATAACGCAGGACAGCTAAGCCATTAATACTATCTTATTTGGCATAATATACAAAAAACCACATCTTAGCATTGATGAAAAAATCTGTGATTCTTAGTTTTGGGATAGTACTGATCATTTTTTCCTGTTCCAAGAAAAAGCCATTCGGAAGTGAAATAAGCACTGAAAAAGAGCAAATAGAGGCTGGAAAAGTGCTTTTTGAAAATAACTGTAGCACCTGCCATGGCTTTGACCATGACGGTATCGGGCCAAATCTGAGCGGAGTTACTCATTCGGTAGAATCTGACTGGATCAGGAACTTTATAAAGAACCCCTCAGCTACCATCGAAGCAAAAGACCCAAGAGCACTTCAACTCCTGGAAAAATACAAAACGTATATGCCTCCATTTCCGGGACTGGAAGAACCTGAGCTGGATGCACTCTTGGCCTATTTACACACGTATGAAAATCTGCCGGATTCCATTCCTCCCCTAGGGCTGGAAGATCCCATCCCTGACACCTTATCTGATTCTGGAATTCGCTTAGAAATAGAGCTTTACAGTCAATTACCTGCTTCGGATTCTGCTCACCCCTTGGCCAAGATGACCAAAATGGAGACAGCTCCAGGAACTGAGCGACTCTTTGTCAATGATCAGCGGGTAGGACTTTATGAACTTGTGGACAATAAACCCAAGCTCTACCTGCCAATCAAGGAACTGAAACCTGAGCTTGTCAGCAAACCCGGATGGGCTACGGGAATGGCTAGTTTCACTTTCCATCCTGAGTTCGCCGAGAATGGTCTTTTCTATACCGCCCACACCGAACCTGGAGGCACTCAGGCACCTGACTATGGCTATGCTGATAGTATCCGCGTATTTATGCAGTGGATTGTCACGGAGTGGAAAGCAGAGAATCCAGCTGCTGCTACTTTTGCCGGCTCTTCCCGAGAACTACTCAGGATAGATATTCCCTCCCAAGCACACGGAATGCAGGAGCTGACCTTCAATCCCAATGCAAAGTCTGGAGATGAAGATTATGGATTGCTTTTCATAGGATTTGGAGACGGCGGGCTCACGGAACAGCGCTTCGGCTATCTTTCGGACAATAAAGGAGCTAAAGTCTATAGCAGCATACTTCGTATAGATCCTCAAGGGAATGATAGCCCTAACGGAAAATATGGAATACCAGCGAGCAATCCCTTTTCAGGCATTGAAGGAAAAGCCGGTGAAGTCTATGCTTACGGTTTCCGAAATCCCAACAGGGTTTTCTGGGATGAAGAAGGAAACATGTTTGCCACCGACATTGGTCAGCACTCCATTGAAGAGTTAAATAAAATAGAAAAAGGTAAATTCTACGGCTGGCCGATTCGTGAAGGACGATTTGTAATCAACCCTTATGGAAAATTCAATGAAATTTTCCCTCTTCAGGAGAATGATGCAAGTTTTGGGATAAGCTACCCGATCATTCAGCTAGATCATGATGAATTAGCCGCTATCATTGCCGGGTATATCATGCCTTATGGCCCACTTGAGGACAAATTTATCTTTGGAGATATCTTATCGGGGAGATTGTTTTTTGCCGATTTAGAAAAATCGGGAAATTCAGAAGTGCAAACCTGGGGTGTAAGCTATGAGGGCAAAGAAATCAGTCTTTTGGAGCTTTGCGGTGGAGAACGGGTAGATCTAAAGTTTGGCCAGGATGCTAGTGGGCAAGTTTATATCATGAGTAAAACAGAAGGAAAAATCTACAAAATCAAAGGTTAGCATAGTTTCCCTTAGAAACGTTCCTGAGCTAGAACTTCACAAACGAAGATTAAAGAAGCATAATAGTAATTTACAGAATCAGAGCAGGTCAGCTACTTTTTCTGCGCATATCGGCGGGAAAAACAAATAGACTTTCAGAAAAAAAAGCTCGAGAATTTATTACGATAAAGTTGAAACGAATTAGTAAATTGTTTTGCTATGTTTGACTTTATCAATCTGTTATCCGTTGACATCATTTTTTTCGGGAAGGTTATAACCCGGGAATTGTTAATTGCGAATCCTTGGTATTGTTTAGACGAATCCAGAAAGATTGACTGTTATTATACCTTTCGAGAAGATGGCACCTCCTCCAAAACAGAAAAAGGAGAGGTTTATGAACTGGATTGGAAACTTAGCTCCGAAGGTATCCTTGAATTCATCGATGATTTAGATCCTCCGCTCCGCTTTGAGGTAAAATGCTTAGGCAATCAAATGATCGTATTCAAATATCCGGATAGTCTTACCGGTCTGGTACTTTTTACCGAAGAAAAAGCCAAGGAAATACTCATTCCATTTTTGAATTAATTTGTATATCCGCTTTTCTGCCAGTAAAGAGACTAAAGCATCATAGGATTTGGTCAACCCTAGCATTGAGGCTACTTCAGCCTGTCCCGCTCCTGCGGGAATCATCCGTCACCTGTGCTGAGAGAAGTCGAAGCATCGGTCTTCAAGCTAATAAACCACGGAAAATATGGTTACTGGCATCATTGCGGATAATCAGATAAATTAATTCCCCGAAATATTAAACGAACCCACGTAGTAATTTTCATCTACGCTGATTTTCGCATTTTCCTGCAAAACCTCGACTTGCTGCCAGCGCTGCGTAGGCTTCAAACTCATTTCTTTTCCATCAACATAGATTTTCACCGGCATCTCAAATCCTACAACTACATTTTCCCAACGGTAAAATAGCTCGCCGTCCATGATATTATAGCTGAAAATAGGAATGCGGATATCTCTTAAATACTGATTAAAAACGGGTGTAAGATTGATACCAACTTTTTGTGAAATATAACTTTCAATTTGTCGGGTAGAAACTGTTTTATGATAAAACTCTTCATTCAATCCGCGCAGAATACTTCTCCATTTCTCATCGTCATTCACAATCTGACGAATGGTATGTAACATATTGGCACCCTTATAATACATATCCCCAGAGCCTTCGGAGTTTACGTTGTAAGTGCCGATGATCGGAATATCATTGCTGATGGCCATTCTGGTACCTAGGACATATTCCTTGCTTGCTTCTTTTCCATAAAAATAGTCCAGAAAGAGATTCTCGGAATAGGCAGTGAAACTCTCATGAATCCACATATCCGCCACATCTCGGTAAGTGATATTATTGGCAAACCACTCGTGCCCCGACTCATGGATAATGATAAAGTCAAACTTCAGACCCCAGCCTGTTCCACTGAGATCTCGTCCCAAATAGCCATTTGCATAAGCATTGCCGTAAGTCACCGAACTCTGATGCTCCATGCCTAAATAAGGAGCCTCCACTAGTTTGTAGCTGTCTTCATAAAATGGATACGGGCCAAACCAATGCTCGAATGCTTCCATCATTTTTGGAGCATCTTCAAACTGCTTTTTGGCTTTTTTCAGGTTTTCACGAAGCACATAATAATCCATGTCCAGCTCGCCTTTTTCCCCTTTATATTTTTCGCCAAAATGAACATAATCACCTACGTTGATATTGATTCCGTAATTATTGATTGGGTTTTTCACCTCCCAGTGATAGGTTTTGGTCTTGGCTTCTTTGTCATGATCAGTTCCTATCAGTCGGCCATTTGACACGTCCATTAGATCTTCCGGAACTGTCACTGACATCAATACGCCTTGATCCGGCTCATCGTAGCCATGATCCTTGTTTGGCCACCAAATACTAGCTCCTATACCTTGATTGGAATTTGCAATAAAATGCAAGCCATTACTGTCTTTTTGCCAAGTCAAGCCACCATCCCAAGGAGGACGAATTGCCTCCACTGGAGTTCCTGAAAACGTAAGCGCCAATTCCTTCTCTTCACCAATTGGCTGGGCTGCTTTCAAGGTGATGAAATGTGCATTTCCCTCATGCTCAATTTCCAATTCAGCTCCGTCTTGCTCAGCTTTTATGAGTTTCATAGGCGCTTGCAAGTCAATCTGCATGCGTTTTGGATCTTCCAAGACTTTGTATTTGACAGTATTTTTCCCAGAAAGTGACTTGGTATCAGGATCCACTTTTACTTCCAAATGATAATACTGCAAATCCCACCAAGCTCTCTCTGGAGTGATCGTGCCGCGAAGGGTGTCCTGACGAGTGAATTCCTCTCCATGAGGAAACATTTGTGCTTGAGCACTTAGGCAAAAGAGAAGGCAAACAGGAAGTAATAGAGATCTCATACGTAAGTCAAAATTTGGGATTTGAAGCCCCAAGATACTTGGAAGGATCAATTGAAAAGGCATACATTTCCACGAAAGGACTTAATTTTAGTGAAAAGAACCTATTCAAATCATGGATAAACATAATGGACAGGCGGTGATCAATTACAATAATCGCAAATTCCATGCGGTACAGAACACGGAAAATGGAGAGACTTCTTCCGAAACAATTTTCCACTATCATCAGGAAGGCAATATCCTGACGGCAGGCTATGCTGGCGGAAAAATTCTAAAGGGTCATCTGATCGGTTTGGTGGACGAGTCCGGAAACATCAACATGCGCTATCATCAGGTGAATAACAAGGGCGAATTGATGACGGGAATTTGCCATTCTAAGCCTGAAATTTTGGAAAACGGAAAAATTCGCCTCCATGAAACCTGGGAATGGACCTCTGGTGATCGTTCAAAGGGAGAAAGTGTAATTGAGGAGATTTGATTGGTAAAAGCCTTAAATTAGAGAGACAAAATCAGCAGGTTATGAAAAAGGAAAAATTAAGATCAGATATATATTCCATGATAGCAGATGTGGAGAGTGAAGAATGGCTTGAAGAAATCAAACTATTTTTGGCCAATCGAGCAGACTATGAGGCTAGATTAAATTCTTCTGCACAGGTAAGCGAGGAGGATATAAAATATGGTAGAGTAATGGATATTGAGGAAATAAAGAGAAGAATGTCCAATAAACTAAATAAATGAGAATCCATTTTACAGAAGAAGCTTGGAATTCACTAGATAAAACAACAGATTTCTATCTTTTTGAACTTGATATCCCTGCTTTCATTGTAGATAAAATTATTAGAGAATTATTAAAAAAAGTGCAACTGCTGGTTGAAAATCCTTATCTGGGTCAGAAGGAACCATTCTTATCTCATTTGGGCAAAAATCATCGCCGTATTTTTTACATGAATATTAAAATAATTTATAGAATTGAAGAGGATGAGCTGTATATAACTGATTTTTTCGATTCTAGACAAAATCCCTCAAAAATGAAATCCTAATTGTTAAAAAATCGCCCAGCGGAATCTTACTCCGCCAGGCAACTTATTTTTAGCTCACAGGCTCAGTCACCGCTTCACGCAGTTTCTTCGCTGCAGACACCATTTCGATCAGCGCTTTTTTGGTTTCTTCCCAGTGGCGGGTTTTCAAGCCACAATCCGGGTTTACCCATAGATTTGCTGCCGGGATTACCGCCTTTGCTTTCTCCATCAATGCGATCATTTCGGCTTTAGACGGCACCCGTGGAGAGTGAATATCATACACACCAGGACCAATTTCATTTGGATAATTAAACTCCGCGAAGGCATCCAACAGCTCCATCTGGGATCTGGAGCATTCTATTGTAATCACATCCGCGTCCATGTCAGCGATGTTCTGAATGATGTCATTGAACTCTGAATAACACATGTGTGTATGGATCTGCGTTTCATCTTTTACCCCGCTGGCGGAAATCCTAAATGCGCGAACTGCCCATTCCAGATACGCCTTCCAGTCCGCTTTTCGCAGTGGAAGCCCTTCTCTGATCGCAGGCTCATCGATCTGGATCACTCCGATTCCAGCCTTCTCCAGATCCACTACTTCGTCACGGATAGCCAAAGCAATCTGAGTACACGTTTGAGACCTAGGCTGATCATTACGCACAAAGCTCCATTGCAAGATCGTCACCGGCCCAGTAAGCATCCCTTTTACAGGTTTGTCAGTAAGCGACTGCGCAAAAGCTGACCAGCGAACCGTCATCGGCTGAGGACGTTGTACATCCCCGTAAATAATCGGCGGCTTCACGCATCGACTACCGTAACTCTGCACCCAGCCAAACTTGGTGAAAGCAAATCCCGCCAACTGCTCACCGAAATACTCCACCATGTCGTTGCGCTCAAATTCCCCATGTACAAGCACATCCATTCCGATTTCTTCCTGCCACAGGATAGAATCTTTGGTCTCATCTTCCAAGAGTTTTTCATAAGCTTCTTGGGTCAAATCACCTTTCTTAAATCTTGCTCTCCAAGAGCGTACTTCGGTAGTCTGTGGAAAGGAGCCAATTGTAGTAGTGGGAAAATGTGGGAGGTTTAATGCCACTTTTTGCTTGGATTGGCGAATTGAAAACCCGCTTTTACGCTGGTCATCAGATTTTACTATAGCTTTTAACCGATCTTTGACCTGTAGATTATGTATTAGTGTTGAGGATTTTCGGCTGGCGATTGCTACCACATTCAGCGAAAAAGCTTCCAAAACCTCTAAATCTTTATCGTTTTCTACCAACTTTTTCAAGGTCACAACTTCTGCGATTTTCTGCTTCGCAAAAGCCAACCATTGCTTCACTTCAGCAGGAAGAGATGCTGTATTTTCCTCCAAATCCAAATCACATGGAGAATGGATCAGCGAGCAAGAGGGAGCTATCCAAACACGATCATTACCGATTTTATCTGCCGCTTTTTTAATGAGAGAAAGTGAGTGCTTGAAGTCATTTTTCCAGATATTTCTCCCATCTACTACTCCCAAAGACAAGTTGACGTTGGCTTTCAATTTCCCCAAATCCAGAATATCATCTAGCTGGGATGCGCATCTAACTAAGTCTAGGTGAAGTGTGTGTACAGGAAGAGAAAGAGCCATTTCCAGATTTTCTCCGAAGCAATCGAAGTAATTAGCCAAAATGATTTTAAGCGAAGGGAAAGCTTTTTTGATCTCGGCGTAAACGTATGAAAAGGCTTTTTGCTCTTTCTCAGTCAAATCCATCGCTAGAAATGGCTCATCGAACTGCACAAATTCAATATGAAGCGCATCCAATTTTTTAAGGATTTCCAGATATACCGGAAGCAGGTTTTTGATCAGGTCGATCCGTTCAAAACCTTCTTCTTTTTCCTTTCCCAAAAGCAAATAGGAAACTGGTCCGATCAACACTGGCTTGGTCGTAATTCCCAACTCCTTTGCTTCGGAAAATTCCTTAATCACTTTGGTGGAGAACAGCTTGAATTCTTGATTCTTGGTGAATTCCGGGACGATGTAATGGTAATTCGTATCAAACCATTTTGTCATTTCCATGGCAGTAATGTCCAAGCCATTTTGCTGGTAGCCCCGCGCCATAGCGAAATACAAGTCCAGTTCATTGCCTCCTTTTTGGAGAATCACCTCATGATAGCGCTCAGGAATGGCGCCGACCGTCAGGGACATATCCAAGACTTGGTCATAGTAGGAAAAATCATTGGAGGGGATCAAATCAATTCCAGCATCCTTTTGAAGAATCCAGTTGTCTTTGCGGATACTTTCTCCAGCAGTGTGCAGGTCAGAAAGTGCGATTTTGCCTGACCAATACTGTTCACAGGCTTTTTTGAGTTCTCGACGGCTACCAATTCGCGGATAGCCAAGATTATGCGTTTGCATCTCTTTTAACTTTTAATGATGAATAATGAGTTAAAAGCTCTTTGGCTAGATTTCACTTTGCCTGCGATATGGAGCAAAAAGTAAAGTGAAATACGCGCATAGCAGGAATGGTCTGAGCCGAAGGGCACAGATAAACAGAACTATAAGAAAACGTATCAAACTTGACTAAAAGGCCTCATTTCGCGGAAGCATCGTCAGAACGGAATAGGCAGGTCTCCTGACTTGTAGCGACTTTCATCGTCCTTCCCGTCCCTCGTGGTGTGGGAGACAGTGGACATGCGAGGATGATCGTCTTTGGTGTGCTACTTACAGTTGCGCGACAGTTCGTGATTTACACACGATTCCCTATTAATCTACAGCTAAGTAAAACCTCTTCCGGTTGATTAAGAAATAAAGTTAAGAACTATTTCAGCCGTGAAAGTAGTGAAATTTATGTGATTATCGGTAAGGATGCCATCAGACTTATTCTCTGGGTTGATCTGGACGGAAGACAGGAGACGGGAGACAGAAGACAGTAGTACGCTTCCTACCTCAGACTTTACATTCTAATTCTCCACTCTTTCGGGTAGTAGTTGTTCACACGGTTTCCGAGATTTTTGATCCAGCCAAGGGGAAGATTTCTGTAAGTTATCAACACCCAGCCTAGGGGTAAATCAGGAAGTTCTAGGTCATTTTTACGCAAAAATTCGATGGATTCAGCTTCAGTAAGCTCGTGTGAAGGAAAATCTTTTTTAGGTAAAATTGAAAGGGCCCATTCATGATTTGGAATCCAGTCATTTTTCTGTTTTTTACCAATCTCCACTCCAAAATACTTCAAGCTTAAATGGTGCGAAATTTTCTGGAAATGCAGATTCCAATCCTTCGATATCCTGAAGTAAGAATCATTCAGTGTGTAATATTTCCCAATTCCATCGAAGCCCAATTCTTCATCCAGATCGCTTGATTCCCGATTGAATACTTCCTTCAGAAAAGGATGTTTGAAGTCCTTAATACGCTTTGGTTCTTGAATGTAAGCTTCTTCAGATCTTTTTAAAACAGTGATAAAAAAGCCTTCGCCCTCCACCAAGTGTGGAAAAAATCGATAGCCGTAATAAGTCTTTCCTTCGGCTTCTACCTCAGTTTCCTTGATATTCCAATCCGCATCCAGCGAAATTCTAACAGGCTCATAGGAAAACTCTTCAGTCATAAATCGGATCATATCTTCATTTTCCTGCTCATTGAAGGTACAGGTGCTGTACACCAAGTAACCATCAGCTTTCACCAAAGCTCCAGCTTGGTCCATAATACGTTTCTGCCGAGCGGAGCAAAGTTGCACATTGTCAATAGACCATTCTTCCCGAGCCTGAGGATCCTTCCGAAACATGCCTTCTCCAGAACAAGGAGCATCAACTAAAACCAGATCAAAAAAGCCTTCCAACGGATCAAAATGCTCTGGATCATTATTTGTCACTATGCTGTTCCCAAGTCCCCATTTGATGATATTCTCCTTCAAAATCTGGGCTCTAGACTGTATCACTTCATTGGCAACCAGCATTCCTTCATCACCCAAATAGCTAGAAAGCAAGGTGGATTTACCTCCAGGAGCTGCGGCCAAATCAAGATAAATCCCCTTAGGGATTTCCACAGAATTCAGAATATGCTCAATAAACATAGATGATGCCTCTTGCACATAATATGCGCCGGCATGAATGGCAGGATCAAGGGTAAAAGAAGGTCGTTCGTCGAGAAAAAAACCGTTCCGAGTCCATGGAATTGGAGATTTTGGCCAGGATGTGGAAAAAGTTTTCGCAGAATTTAATCTTATAGAAGTTCGGGATGGCTTGTTAATAGCTTCTTTAAATTGCTCAAATTCGGCTTGACCGAGTAATTCGAGCATCTGAGACTCGAAGTCCTTAGGAAGATTGGTTTCTGGCATGGGGCAAAGATAAGAGATCAGCTAACAGTGATCAGTCCCAGTAATAGTAAATTAAGCAGATTAATTGTGAAGTAAATTTGGCTGATTATTTCAGGATCTGCTTACTGAGACTGTACACTGATTACTAATGCTTATCTTATTTGGAAAATTTCACACTATGGAACTCCTTGCTGATATTCTAATTGCTGCCATTGCCGCTCTGCACCTCTATTTTCTTTACTTCGAAATGTTCGCCTGGGAGACAATCGGGCGAAAAACCTTCAAATCATTACCTCCTGAATTATTTCCAAAAACCAAGGGTTTAGCTGCCAACCAGGGGCTTTACAATGGTTTTTTGGTGGCCGGATTAGTTTGGTCTTTGCTGATTGAAGATCCGAATTGGTCTTTTTATGTAGCAGTTTTCTTTCTTAGCTGTGTATTGGTCGCTGGAATCTTTGGAGCAGTGACAGCGAGCAAAAAAATCTTTTGGGTACAGGGATTACCAGCTTTGCTTGCATTGATTTTACTTCATTTGATATAAAAATAAGGAATGCTTTTCCCGCAGATTTACGCTAATCATTTCGCAGATAATTGCTGACTGTTTCAAATCAGCGATTATCTGCGACTTTTATCTGCGCTGATCTGCGGGAATTCAATTACAAATCATCCTCCTCAAAATCGTCCTCATCTCCAGGTCCCATATCAAACATGGAGCTGAACAAGTCTTTGAATTGCAACCCAGTATCAAGCACTTTTTTGCTGAGTTGAGAGAATTCCGCCAATCCATGTAGCGCAAATTCCATAAAGAATTCCTTCTCTTTTTCTGGTAAATCTTTCACCAACTGCGTAACTACCTCCTCTAATCCAGGTACTGAATGAAGTGCCGTTTTATAGTCCTTATCAGCTTGAGAGGCTAGAATATCCAGCTCATTTCCTTCTCCAAACCATGCCAGAGGGATGACGTATGGATTTCCGTCTTTCGATTTTTTCTTCTGTTCAGGGGAAGGGAAATAGTTTACAAATTGAGAACGTATAGCTTTTCCAATTAAATTGTATGCAACTAAACCTGCGCCTTCCTGTTCGCCTTCATAGACCAATTCTACCTTTCCTGTAATCGCGGGAATCACCCCAATCAAATCAGCAATACGAACATTAGTATTTTTTTCTCCATTCATATACATTCGACGCTCTGCGGCTGAAATCAGATTTTCATAAGCCGAGATCGTCAATCGTGCCGAAACACCGCTTTTCTCATCCACAAACTCAGAACCTCTGGCCTCGATAGCAATCTGCTCAATCAAGTCCTTCATCAGTTCCGGCACATAGATATTATCCACAGGCTTGCCTTTCAGATTGGCTTCCTGAGCCGTAATTCTTCTACCGATCTCAATTGACTTAGGATAATGCGTGATGATCTGACTTTCAATTCTATCCTTCAGCGGCGTAACTATACTTCCTCGATTGGTGTAATCTTCCGGATTTGCAGTAAACACAAACTGGATATCCAGTGGCAATCTCAATTTGAATCCACGGATTTGAATGTCGCCTTCCTGCAGGATATTGAACAAGGCAACCTGAATTCTGGCTTGTAAATCCGGTAATTCATTGATCACGAAAATAGAACGATGTGATCTGGGTACCAGTCCGTAATGAATCACTCGCTCATCATTATAACTCAATTTCATCGTGGCTGCCTTGATAGGATCAACATCACCTATCAAATCGGCCACAGAAACATCTGGAGTAGCCAATTTTTCTGTATATCTATCATTTCTATGCCACCAAATGATTGGTGTATCATCCCCTTTCTCCTCGATTTTGTCTTTTGCATAAGTACTCAAGGGAGCCAACGGATCATCATTCAGCTCTGAACCAAAAACCACCGGAACATATTCATCCAGCAATTGGGTCATCATTCGGGCAATCCTCGTTTTCGCTTGTCCTCTCAGACCGAGTAAATTGATGTTGTGTCGGGACAAAATCGCCCGCTCGATATCAGGAATCACCGTATCCTCATAACCCCAAATTCCTTCAAAGACATTCTCTTTCCGCTTGATCTTCAAGATCAAATTGTCGCGAAGTTCTTCTTTGATGGATTTGGATTGGTATCCGGCGGCTTTGAGTTGACCGAGGGTTTTTATCTGTGTGAGTTCCTGTGGTGTCAGTTTTTGGTAGTCCATATGGCTTAAAAGCGTTTCGTTCTGTTTCGTCTATAATCTTCAAAAATCAGGTCGCCGAGCCCTTTCAGACTGCTGTAGTAGGCATTCCCATTATTCACTTTGGTAAATTCCTTTACAAATTCCTTCAAATACGGATCTGAAGCAATCATAAAGGTAGTCACTGGTATTTTCAATTTTCGGCATTGTGCAGCCAGCTTCAGCGTTTCGCTGAGGATCTTACTGTCAATGCCAAAAGCATTTTTGTAGTACTTGATTCCCACTTTCAAGCAAGTCGGTTTTCCATCGGTGATCATGAAAATCTGCTTGTTTGGATTCTTCCTTCTTCGAAGTAAATCCATTGCTAATTCCAGTCCAGCAACAGTATTCGTGTGATATGGACCAACTTGCAGATAAGGCAAATCCTTGATTTCAATCTGCCAGGCATCATTTCCGAATACTATAATATCGAGCGTGTCCTTAGGGTAGCGGGTTTTGATGAGTTCTGCCAAAGCCATGGCAACTTTCTTCGCCGGAGTAATTCTATCTTCTCCATACAAAATCATTGAATGAGAAATATCAATCATCAGCACAGTGGAAGTTTGGGAACGAAACTCATTTTCTACCACTTCAAGATCATCTTCGGTCAATAGGTAATCTCCAGAAAAACCATGATTGGCCTGTGCATTACGCAAGGAATCTGTCAAAGCGATCTGATCCAGATTATCCCCAAATTCATAGGCTCGACGATCTGTGCCCCGCTCTTCGCCCTGACCGGAATGTGTGGTTTTGTGCTGCCCGGACTTCCCACGTTTGAGCTTTCCAAAAATTTCCTCCAAAGCTGACTTTCGAATGGTCTGCTCTGCTTTTCCGGTGATTTTAAATTCCCCTTTTTGGTTTTCCTCGGTTAGATACCCTTTGGATTTTAAATCCTCGATAAAGTCTCCAATTCCGTAATTGGGATTGGTCATTCCATAGCGATTGTCCAAGTTGGTCAGCCAACTCAAAGCTTCAGCTACATCACCGCCAGTCATAGTGACGAGTTGCAAAAATATATTCAGCAGATTCTCAAACGTATTCTTCTCAGGATCCTGAGTGGGTACGAACTGAGTAAATCGAAATCCTTTCATTGTGAGATTTTAGTATCAAGATTCAAGACACAAGACTTTGTCAACGATCTTGGTGAAGTAAAGTACATAGGGAAAAGGTCTGGTTCAACTTATAGTCATCCTTTACGCTCCAACCAGGGACATAACAAGAAGACAGGTGTGGTAGTTTAATAAAGGGAGGAAAAAGGCAAAAAAGATGAAATCGAGCTTGAAAAGCAGAAAAATAATCTCAGGGTTTGAAAAATTCTTTTGGAGTCATAACGGGAATTTGATCTGCTGTTTTGAAATCCTTGATGTCGCGCGTAATCACAAAATCCATTTTATTTGCGACAGCAGTAAAATAATGAAGGGCATCTTCTTTGTCTTTGAAATCTGAATTCAGCGCGTTTAAAAAAGCAACTTTTCCTCCCGAAATCACTGAACAAAATTCAGTGAATTGAATCAGTTTTTCTTTGGCATTATCAAGTTTGTAGCGGTCAAAAGACATATAAATAAGGAGTGCTAATGAAGCTTCAGAAATAAAAAGTTGAGCTTCTCCTTCTGCTACCAAAGAAATAAATGGCTTAGAGTCCTCAACAAATGGCTCCCGATTTGCCACCAAATCGAGTGCAACATTCGAATCCAAAAATATCCTATACATACTTTTTATTTCGGTGTTCCCGGATTAATTCTTTGTCAGACTTTTCAAGGGCTTTGATTGGAGCCTCTCTTTTTAATCTTTCTAAAAATCGTGCAGCAGCAAACTGTTCCGGGGTTTTCTCTACTTCCGGATTTTCCTTTTCAAAAATCTCCTCAAACATTTTTGAAAGCGATATACCCCTACTGGCAGCTTTAAGCTTGGCTTTCTCTACAATTTCCTTTTCTACAGTGAGCGTGAGTTTGGTTTTCATGATTACACGTGTTTTGATTAAATATACGTGTGTTTTATGGAAAAAAGTTCCACAATGGTTTAAGATTCTTCCTTAAAGCCAAACTCCCCTATCTTTGCCCCATGACTCCTGCCGAGGAAAACGCTTCCTTTATCAAATGCACTGCTAAGCGGCTGGAGTCTAACAAAGCCACGGGTGGCGCCAAAACGATGGATTCAAAATAGAAAATAATCTAAGCGCCAATGGGCGAGTGAAAACCCTCCAAATATTCAATCCATTAACTATCGCGTTGGAGGATAAATCTTAACAAGAATTGGTTTATTGAACAAAACTTCATTACTATGAATCATCTCTGGCTCGGGAATCATGTTTTCCAATTGACTTTCCAGATTACTTTGTAGCTCTTTTTTAGGTATAGTGATCATCTCGCAGATGACTGGAAAAACATGCGTTCCATCTGGAATATTACTTAATTTTTCTTCAAAAATGTAGTTACTTAACTTTTGACAAAGCTCTTTATTTACTTGTATTACTCTAGTAGGTGTTTCTTTAGAGAATTCAGCTCCAATGACCTCATTATCTTGTAGGGTTAATTTTAAATAGTAGCCAAAATATTTATTAGTATTCTGTTCCCAGTCATTAATGGATAGTGGATACCAACTGACACGTCTCTGAACAATACTTCTAAAATCAGTTTCACTGTTTTGATCTTGCGCATATAAGTCTGAAAACAACATCAAGCAAATAATAAGGAAGAATGATTTTATCTTTTTCATAGGTGTTTCAATTACACTTTGTTCCCTTTAGTCCCGAAGGCAACACTAAGAGTAAAAGGCAAACTGACTTTTTTAGATAATTGAATTTGGTAGGGCGTAAATTGTTTTTCATAAAATTTTAATTAGTTGACTGTCTTAAAAACTCTTTATTTTATTGATTTTCAAGGATAAATCAAAATCTGAAATTGTAATTTTCCTTAATTCCTTACATGGTCTTCAAAAAAACTAAAGACCTGTATCTTTACCTCATGACCCCCTCAGAGAAAAATGCCTCAATCATCAAATCCACCGCTAAGCGGCTGGGGTTTGACTTTTGTGGAATAGCAAAAGCGCGATTTTTGGAGAATTAAAATCTTATATCCATTCAACTTCGTAAAGAAGGTTTTCATTTTCGAATTTCAATATTATAATAACATTCAATACCACATGCCTGATTGGAGGAGGCGGGCGGAAACCCTTCTCCATCTCTACTTTGTCCAATTCACGTTTTAATTCAGCTCCTTCAATTTTATATAACTCCGAGATCCCAACACACTCCCCATCTTCTTGGAAATCGTTCTTAATAGCCTTTGATATATGGATTGAGGGATTATGCCGAAATGTATTATTATGATAATTTATAATTAATATTTGTCCATCATTAGTGATATTAACTGAACTGAAATCAAGTATTAAACACACTTCTCTCTTTTTAATTGAATCTCCACCTTTATATAAAGAATAATATTCACTAGCTTGGCTAAAACATACCAAAATTGGTATAAACATAGAAATAAGAAATAGTATAAATGGTTTAATTACAAGTAGATGGCCCATTGTGAAAATAATTATTTAAGTTTAATAGTATTCTATCTTGGTCGGTTCCTGAAAGATTACTCCATGCAATTGATTCGCTTTCATCTTCTAAAATTTTAAGACCAGCCCAGGAAATATCATCATAAACCTGAGAAGGTAGTCGATTATTATCAAATTCTTTAATAATATTTGAAATGCTATGAATATAGTGTTGAGCCATCATATTATGATTCCAAGTGGGTTTAAACCTGTCAATATAATAATCATACAATCCTGGAAAATTCTGCCT
This sequence comes from Algoriphagus locisalis, assembly GCF_900116615.1. Taxonomy (GTDB): domain Bacteria; phylum Bacteroidota; class Bacteroidia; order Cytophagales; family Cyclobacteriaceae; genus Algoriphagus; species Algoriphagus locisalis. Next base: position 264,123 of record NZ_FPBF01000006.1, on the reverse strand, counting down.
CAAGTTATTTACATAGTCTATCTGTTGTTGTGGGCTCATATTGTTTGGATCAAGACTCCCAGTTTTTGCCGCAGAAAGCATTTTTCTATAAATTTCCGCATGTATAATTTCATGTGCGAATGAAACTGCCGATCCGAGATCTGAAATCATGCCTAAATTCATATTACTAAATTCAACTGTTATATTTCCATTTTGTGGAGGCAACACCCTTCCATAATTTCCAGAAGGCAAGTTATTGTTTTGTGTAAATAATAAATCACTTACAGAAAAAGTATAATCAAATTTCTGTATCATTTTCTTAAATCCTTCGCTTGAGTTTCTCAACTTCTCATATATACAATCGGCTTTTGTGTCTATAAAAGTTGAGTCTCTTTTAACGATATAATATTCATTGTAATTCCCCCCAATAATACCATCCGTTCCGCATATTTCAATTTCCTGCCGCCCCACTTCTCTCCAACCACTACAATTCTGCAATAGATTCGAAATCCAGGTACAGTCCTTTTCATAATAAATTATCGTTGCAGGTTCACACTGTACAGGCATATAGGCGTTGGGATCGGAAGCTGTAGCTCTTTTATATACAAAGTCTCCAGGCTGTAGATCTTTACTAAAATTCATATACCTGTAAGTATCCAGAGACGTTTCGTCTGTATCGGAACTCAATTCGCTAAAGCGGAATCCATCAATAATCTCCTCAGTATCTAAAGTCATAAAAGAATATTCCTCCATTTTTCTGCAGGGAACCAATAGTCTCGTTTCCACATCTTGGTATTTAGGAACAAAGCCATTCAATGGACTAAGCAATGGAATTTCATAATGCCCTTCAGAATAAACCGCGTTATCCCAATCCATCTCCAGAGGTTGATTGTCAAAGGTAGTTTTCCCAGTCAATTCCCCTTCCATGTATGTACGGATCAGCTGAAGCTCATCCTGGGGAATCTCCATATCCTGTTCCTGCGTACAGGAAAAAACTATTTGGGTAAAAAGAAATGCCAAAAATAATCGACCAAGTGACTTATTCAGACAATTGCATTTAGGGGGGGCGTAAATTGTTTTTCATAAAATTTTAATTAGTTGACTGTCTATAAAACTTCTTTAGTTTATTGATTTCGACCGATAAATCAAAATTCTGAAGAGTAATTTTCCTTAAATCCAATTGCAATCTTCGAAATAATAAAGACTTGTATCTTTACCCAATGACTCCCGCCGAAACAAACGCTTCCCTTATCAAATCCACCGCCAAGCGGCTGGGCTTTGACTTTTGCGGGGTAGCTAAAGCAGGATTTTTGGAGGAGGAAGCGCCTAGATTAGAGGACTGGCTGAATGGGAATTATAATGGCGAAATGGGCTATCTGGCGAACCACTTTGACAAGCGGCTAGATCCTACCAAACTCGTGGAAGGCGCCAAAACGGTGGTTTCACTCGTTTACAATTACTATCCTGAGGAAAAGCTGTCTTCTGAAAGCTCAGACATAAAACTTGCCAAATACGCCTACGGAGAGGATTACCATTTTGTAATCCGGGATAAACTCAATGAGTTTCTGGAAATCCTACGGGAGGAAATCGGTGAAATCGACGGACGTGGTTTTGTGGATTCTGCTCCGGTCATGGAGCGGCAATGGGCACAAAAAGCAGGGCTTGGTTGGCTCGGGAAGAACAGTCTGCTACTTAATAGGGAAATGGGCAGTTTCTTTTTCTTGGCCGAATTGATCATTGACCTTGAGGTGACACCGGACATTCCTTTGGCAAAAGATTACTGTGGAACCTGCACCGCCTGTGTCGATGCCTGCCCCACAAATGCAATAGTGGAAAATGGGGTAGTTGACGGATCCCGGTGCATTTCTTATCTAACAATCGAGTTGAAAGATTCTATTCCCAACCAATTCAAAGGTCAAATGGAAAACTGGGCTTTTGGCTGCGATATATGCCAAGATGTATGCCCTTGGAATCGCTTTTCAAAACCTCATCAAGAACCCAGGTTTCAAGCACATCCTGAACTAGCAGGATTTTCCAATAGAGATTGGCAGGAGATCACAGAGGAAACCTTCCGGAAGGTTTTCAAAAAATCGGCAGTAAAGCGCACTAAACTTGCTGGACTGAAAAGAAATGTCGATTTTCTGAAATCCAATTAACCACATCTGAGATTTTATGAGTTCTATTAGTCCTAAAGCTCCAAACCTAAAAGCAGTACAGAAGCTTTTCAAGCCCAAGAAAAGGAAAAAGAAGAATTTTAAGTTGGGCTTGCCTCCAGGCTCCTTAGTATATACTGGGGAAAAGAAACTTGATACAGTACTAATCAACTTGATAACCTATGATGAAGTTGATTTATATGAGGAGTCCATTTCTATAGATCAATTGGAAGCGCATTTACAGCTGAAAAAGAAAGTGCTTTGGATTGATATCATTGGTCTGCATGATGTAGAATTGTTGGAGAAAATCGGGTTGCTTTTCGGAATACATAAACTCACCATGGAGGATATTGTCAATACGGATCAGCGCCCCAAAATGGAAGCTTTTGAGGACTATCTCTTTGCAGCAATGAAGATGATTCAATGCCCAACCCCAGAATCACCGATTGATGACGAGCAGATAAGTTTTCTCTTGAAAGATGGAATTTTACTGACCTTTCAAGAGAAAAAAGGAGATGTTTTTGAATTTGTAAGGAACCGACTAGCAGACACAAAACGGGCTATTCGTCAGCGAAAAGCGGATTATCTGTTGTATGCACTTCTTGATGCTGTAATCGACAACTATTTCATCGTGATGGAAAATATCGGGGAGCGGATCGAAAATCTGGAATCACAAGCTATGACTGCTCCAGGCAATGAAACGCTGAATGCACTTTATAGTCAGAGACGGGAGATGATGGACTTGAGAAGAACAGTGTATCCGCTTCGTGAAGTAATCGGATCTTTTGACAAATATGCGGATGACAAAATCAGCCCGGAAACCAGACCATTTATCCGGGATTTGTATGAAAATACTATCCAGGTAATTGAAACTATGGAAGTCTTCCGTGATATGTCATCGGGTGTGCTGGATCTATATATGAACAGTCTTTCCAACCGCATGAATAACATCATGAAGGTGCTGACCATCATCTCCACGATCTTTATTCCGCTGAGCTTTGTGGCGGGCGTCTATGGGATGAACTTTGACAATATGCCCGAGCTTCATTACAAGTATGGATATTTCATCGTCATGGGCGGAATGACTGTTGCCGTGATAGGAATGCTGCTTTTCTTTCGAAAGAAAGGCTGGTTATAGATCAACCTGAGGTCGATTCCTTTTTCTTTTAGGAGTTTAAAATTGGTTAAAATATATTTCCCTAAAGCTTTATTACTTCTTGAAAAGCTTATCATTAAGCTATGAAAAAGCTATTTTTTATATTAGCACCGCTTGCTATTACTTTCTGGTCTTGTTCTAGTAAGAGTAATACAGAGGTTGCATCTGACAAATTACTCATTGATCTGGAAATTACAGACAGTCTTCGATGGGAGGACTTATTCCAAGAAGTGGAGGTTATTCCCTTGGAATTCACAGAAGAATCTATGCTTACTGCGGTAGATGAGATTCTAATTCAAGATGACTCTTATTTAGTATTTGATAAGAAAGCTCAGGTTATTTACAAATTTGACTTAGATGGAAATTACATATCAAAACTGGACAAATCAGGTGAAGGTCCTGGTGAGTATCAGTTGATCTATGATGTTTCTATCAATCCTTATACAGGTAATATTGAACTGCTGTCAGGCTATGGAAGCTTTTTTATCTATAATAAAAATTTTCAATGGGTAGAGACATTTGACTTCCCGGACATAGTGAGTGCAACCCAATTCGATTATTTTTCCGAAGATGTGATTTTACTTTTTAGTAGGTATGACCGGGATCACAATCTCATGCTGTATTCTAGATCTGAGAAAAGGCACCTAAATAAAATGAAACAACCGGAAAAATCAGTTTTTGAAAGTAATAACTCTGTTACTATTTCAATGCTAGAAAACCCACTAATAAATACTCCTGAAGGTTTATTTTTTTGCGTTCCCTTTTATAATTCTGTGTACCGCATTGGATTAGATGGGCTTGAATTTGATTACCAATGGGACTTTGGAGATTACGTCGTAGATGATGGTGGAATAAAGGTAGATGACCCACAGGAAAAGATTATGGAGCAAGGAAGGAAAATAATAGAAAGTTTTAGCTCATTACGCAATTTCTATGAAAACGAAGACTTTATCTTTGCCCAGTATTTTTTGAAAGGTAAATTGGGTACTATTCTTTACCAAAAAGAATCCGAGGAGTATAAAATTCTGTATGACTATGTGCCAGAATATTCAGTAGTTCTTTTGAGCGATGGAATTGTAGGGCCTACCAATAGGTTGAGGTTGCAGACTATCGATAGACTATTGAAGAATTCAAACAGTGAATTTGCCTTTGATGAAATTGAAAATGGCTCTGAGGAGAATAATCCATATTTATTGAAATATACATTCAAGAGCGAATGGAAGTAAACCTGTTTCGCCGGTTTGTGAAATCATCAGTTTTACTGAAGCTTCAGTATTACTTTCTTCTCCCCGTTTTTCAGTAAAAGTTGCCCTCCTGTCTGCTGAAAATATCGAACAGATTTCAGTGTTTCCAAAAACGTGTTCTCAAAAGCAGAATTCTGACAGGCTATTCTTGTTGCCCCTATTTCCCCAAATTTCAAGGTGTTTTTCTTCCCAATCTCGTAAGGCCCAAAAATTCGATTGCAACTTCCAGATCCTGTGATTTGCTGATCGTCAGCATCAAAGACTAAATGTGCGTCTTGAACAGATCCTGAAGTCTGAACAGGAACTCCCATAATTTCAATAAGAGTCCATTGTTTGTTCCCCCATTTAGAATCTGGGTAAGATTTGGAGCTACAGGAGGCTAAAATCAAAAGAGTGAAAGCAAGGAATATGTTTTTCATAATTGGGTGATTTGCTACTAATAAGACCTAAATCGTGCCAAATTGTTCCGTACCTCCCGTTTAGAATGCCTTCAAGCTGATATCCAGGCTTTTCACCGAGTGAGTCAATGCTCCCATGGAAATATAATCCACGCCACATTCCGCAACATCAACAAGAGTTTCCTCAGTTATTCCCCCTGAAGCTTCCGTTTTATAGCGGTCTCCAATCATAGCTACTGCTTCACGCATCGTGGCATAATCCATATTATCCAGCATAATCTGATCAACTCCACCTACTTCCAGCACTTGCTTGACTTCATCCAGATTACGCGTTTCTATCTCTATTTTAAGATCCAGATTATTCGCTTTCAGGTAATCATTGCAACTTTCAATAGCTTGAGAAATGCCTCCGGCAAAATCCACATGATTATCCTTCAGCATGACCATATCATACAATGCAAATCGATGGTTTACCCCTCCACCGATGTGAACAGCCCATTTTTCCATCAATCGGAAATTAGGAGTGGTCTTGCGGGTGTCCATCAGACGAGCTTTGGTATGGAGGATTTTTTCAGTCAATCGGTGGGTTAAAGTTGCGATGCCTGACATGCGCTGCATGCAATTAAGCACTAGCCGCTCTGAGGAAAGTATGGAAGCGGAAGCGCCTTTTACGATCAAACCTATGTCACCATACTTAACTTGATCACCGTCTTTAATCAGCAACTCTACCTCAAGATTTGAGTCAAAAGCCTTAAAAATTTTTTCCGCCAATTCTACACCGGCGATGATACCATCGTCTTTGATTAATAGTTTTGCTTGGCCAGTTTTTCCCTCCGGAATAGAAGAAAGTGAAGAGTAATCACCAGGGCCGATATCCTCTGCAAAAGCTGCTGCAATAAAGTTCGTAATGGCTTCTTCGGTAAGATAGGATGGATTCATGCCCAAAAATAGGGATTTGAAGCTCCCGCAAAGTCGCAATAGCTCAAATTTCTTTTACTGATCGAAAAATTATTTACACTTAACAGTTAAAACAAATCATCTATCCTTTAACAAATTCGAGGCTGTAAATCCTAAACTCTGAAGCCTGTTGGGATACTTTTATAAAAACCTTAAACATCCCCTGACCTGTCTGGTAATCACCGATATAAGAGCTCAGAATTGGATTATTTTCACTTCGAAAAACAAGGCTAAATCCCATTGATGGGTTTTTCTTGAAAAAATCTTTTAATACAACTTCTGCCTGATTTTTAGAATAATCTCCCTGCAAGCCGTTGACATTTAAGGAAATGCTGGAATCGAAATATTTTGCCAAATCGCTGCTGGAGCCACTTTCAATAGCAGAAATAACCGTTTCTATTGAATTCGCGTTTTCAATTTCCTTTACGGGAGATTGGAAAAACAGGAATATCGAAACGATTAAACTTAATACTGAGGTCATTGCCCTTGCTAGGCAAATACTAAGCCAAAAAAGGAATCATGTTCTGCATTTATGAGTTTATGAAAGGCAATTTCTGGAAGTTTGGTGTTATCGGAATTTCGGGACTACTTTACTCTTAATTATAATATATTTGCGGTATGGATAAGAAAGTACTTTTAATGATTTTGGATGGCTGGGGAATCGCCACCAATCCTTCTGTTTCTGCTATAGACAAAGCAAAAACCCCTTTTGTAGATGGCCTTTACACTAAATATCCACATGGTAAACTGGAAGCTTCTGGTCTTGCAGTAGGCTTACCAGCAGGCCAAATGGGAAATTCTGAAGTCGGTCATATGAACATCGGTGCCGGCCGGGTGGTCTATCAGGATTTAGTGAAAATCAACCTTGCCGTAGAAAATAAGGAGCTAAACACACACCCGGTTTTGGTAGAGGCATTTGCTAAAGCTAAAGCTGCAAACAAGAAAGCTCACTTCATGGGATTACTTTCCGACGGTGGCGTGCATGCGCATATCACACATTTGAAAGGTCTTTGCGATGCGGCAAAATTCAATGGAATGAATGATGTGTTTATTCATGCCTTTACAGATGGTAGAGATACAGATCCTAAAGGCGGGATTGGATATCTGGAAGATCTTCAGGAGCATTTGACTCATTCTTCAGGTAAAATAGCTTCCGTGGTAGGAAGATATTATGCAATGGATAGAGACAATCGCTGGGAGCGGGTGAAGCTTGCTTACGATGCTATGGTCAAAGGTGAGGGGGAAAAATCCAAGGACATCATCGCCGCCATGCGCAAATCCTATGAAAACAGTGTAACTGATGAATTTATACGCCCAATCATCCATGTTGGTGCAGATAACAAGCCGCTTGCAACCATAGAAGAAGGTGATTTGGTCATTTGCTTTAACTTCCGAACTGACCGCGGTAGAGAAATCTCCCAGGCACTCACACAGCGGGATTACGATGATTTCAACATGAAAAAACTGAATGTTGACTATGTCACGTTCACGAATTATGATGCGACTTTCAAAGGAGTAGAAGTTCTTTTCGAAAAAGACAATCTGAATAATACGCTTGGCGAAGTTCTAGAAAGAGCCAATAAAAAGCAGATAAGAATTGCTGAAACTGAGAAATATCCTCACGTGACCTTCTTCTTTTCAGGAGGAAGAGAGCAGGAGTTTATCGGCGAAAGCAGGCTACTTTGCCCATCTCCAAAAGTGGCAACTTATGATCTAAAGCCAGAAATGAGCGCTTTTGAAATCGCATCCAAAATCAACGGAGAGCTGAAAAAGAAAAGTGCTGATTTCATCTGCCTAAACTTTGCCAATGCAGACATGGTGGGTCACACAGGAGACTTCGATGCTGCAGTGAAAGCCTGTGAAGCAGTAGATGCATGTGCGGACAGCGTGATTACTACGGCTTTGGCAAATGATTACACGATAATCGTCATTGCCGATCATGGAAATAGTGACATGATGATCAATGAAGATGGCACGCCAAATACAGCTCATACCACCAACCTGGTACCATGTATCATGGTGGACAAAAATGACCAGCTTGCCATTAATGATGGTAAACTTGGAGATTTGGCTCCAACTATCCTTCAACTTATGGGCATAGAAAAACCAGCGGACATGACTGGAAATGTTCTCCTGAAGTGATGAAGCATCACAAAAGTTTTTCCTTTGGGATCATCCTTATCGTTTTGTTCGGGTTTTCTTCCTGCGTGGATGAGATTTCAAACAACATGGAAACAGACCCCTATTTTGATCTGAAGGGATTTATTGAAGAGCATATCCAAAAAGTTGATAAGGCAGAAGTCACCAAAACATCTCAGATTCAAGGGGAAGAAAAAGAAGTTGAGGTGATTTACTCTAAAAAAGACTGGGAGGAGGAACTTAGCATTTTCAAAGATGCTGATATCAATAAGGCTTCTATGCTTCAATCCTATAAAACCTCGAAATCGGATGATCTTCTGGTTCATGAGGCATTGCCTAAGTCAAAAGAAAAAGTCAAATACATCAAGGTCACTTATGAAAATGGTGCCGTAAGTAGCGTTTCTATCAAGATAGCAGATGATAATTTGTTTTACGCATCTACGACTTTGGCAGAAATACACATTAACAGTTCTACAAAATTGATGGAACATTACTCCATCCAGACCAGTCAGAAGATTTGGTTTTTGGATGAGAATAACATGAAAATTCAAGGGAAAATAGTCCCGTAAATGCACGGGCATTTAGAATGAAAAATTTAAGGACTGAATAATATCTTCAGTCCTTTTTTAATGAATTACTTGTCAAACATAGGAGGACGCTTGGCTTGCCAATCGCTATTTTTTTGAATTAAATCACCCAGCATTACCAATTTTTCTTCTTCGAAAAGGTTGGCTAGTAAAGTGATGGAAGTAGGCCCACCTTCATCGTTAAAACCATTGGGAAGGCAGAGTGCTGGATGTCCAGTAAGATTGGTGATCTGAAGTTGGGCACCACCAAAGCTCGGCGTAACAATCACATCAAAGTCTTTCATGAGTTCATGCATTTCTTCGATAAGGATGGTGCGTTGCCTGGCTGCCTGCACATATTCTACGGCCGGGATAAATCTCGCTGCACGAAAGGTATTTGGCCAGGCATTTTTATGCTGAGCCACTAGCTGATCATCCCAACCCAACCTAGTCAGTTCGTCAAATGCTGCGGCACCTTCCACAGAAAGCATAATTTGTATTGCTCTAGGATTTACAGAAGTTTTCAACTCTACAGGATGAAGTTCAAATCCTTGATTTCTCAAAAGGTCTAATACGTCCTTGTTGTTTTGCATCCCTGAGCCATCTCCTTCAAAAAATGCGTTGAAATAACCAACTTTTAGCTTTTTGACATCAGTTTTGGAAGAGTAGTTAAATGCAGCTTTGATCGTACTGGCGTCCATTGCATCCTCGCCGTTTATTATCGACAAGACTATCCCATCATCCAAGGCAGATCGTGATATCGGCCCAATTTTGTCCATAGACCAGCTCAAAGCCATTGCGCCATTTTTGCTCACCCGACCGTAAGTTGGCCGAAGTCCTGTAACGCCATTTCTGGTGGAAGGAGAAACAATCGATCCCAGGGTTTCAGTACCAATGGCAAAAGGAACTAATCCCGCGCTAACAGCTGATGCCGAACCAGCCGATGAGCCGCTTGATCCTTGTTTCAGATTCCATGGGTTCTTAGTCACCCCACCGTACCACACATCTCCCATAGCCAAAGCTCCAAGGGTGAATTTGCCCACCAAAACTCCTCCTGCATCATTCAATTTGTTTACCACAGTTGCTGTCATATCGATTTCTTGGTCTTTAAAGGGCATAGCTCCCCAAGTGGTTTTGGTGCCTTTTACCGCCAAGAGATCCTTGATTCCGTAGGGAATTCCATGTAACGGACCTCTATATTTTCCGGCTGCGATTTCTGCATCCATCGCCCTTGCTTTTTCCAAGGCAGAATCCTCAAGTAAAGTAATCAGGCATTGGAGCGTATCTGAATAAGTCTTGATTCTGTCCAAATAGATTTTGGTCAGCCGCTCGCTTGAAAGTTTCTTTGATTTGATCAAAACCGCCAATTCATTCGCTGGTAAATAGGCTATATCAGATTCTTTCTCAGGAAGAGATACGTTTGAAGGCAAGCCCCATTCTAGTGGCTTTTGGTTCTGATCAGGCTGAAAACCTTTAGGAAGAGGGTTGAAAACCAAGGAGGGGGAAACTGAATTATCCAATTTTATTTCCCGCAGCGACTCATACCGGCTTCGCTGACTAGTCAAAGAGCCGATCATGCTGTCTTTTTCTGCGGGCGTAAAAGACAATCCTAAGATCTCAGAGGCTCCCTCGATGGAAATTGGGGTAATTTCTCCAGCAGTACGACCGAGTGTAAAGCCTAGAAGCAAGCAAGAAGTAGCTCCTAAGAGTATAAAAGCTCTTGATGAAAGGGTATTTTTTGATTCCATTGAATAGTTTTGTAATAATGTAATCTAAGCATGCTAAGTGCATGATCAATTACCCAAGATAATCAACCTATGGATCAAAAATCTCCCTTTCCTGTATTCCCCATGCATTTTCGTGGAATTCTACTGCTTGCTGGTATGTATTCCATTGCCTGGTCTGCTATTTTCAGGCTGATGGGAGGTTCTATTTTAGGATGGCTTGCAGATGGAACCACTATCAGTGCCTCCTTGCCGGTTACTTATTATGGAGGATTAGGGATTTTGGTTGGACTACTGATTTTTTTTAGTGCCTTTTACCCGGTCAGCTGGGTTTACCTGATTATTGCCGGGATTGCTGGAAAAATTATTTTGGCTATCTGGTTTGGATTAGACTTTATCCCGGTACTTGGCTGGAACAAGCGAACAGTATTTCAATTGATATTTAATGAGATTCTGTGGATAATTCCACTGATTTTGGTTTTTCTAAGAGGCTGTCAGGTTAAAAATTACCTAGCCCAGAATACCGAAAAATAAAAAGAGGAAAGCTTTGGTAAGCTTTCCTCTAGAATTTCTTTAAAACCGGTGATTAGGTTACTAAAATCAAAATCAAAAGAATAATAATGATCGCACCAACTGAGATATAAACTCCGCCACCAGCACGCTTGGCCTCTTCCTTCATTTCCTTCAGCTCCATGCGTACATCTTTTCTTTCTTCCTTACTCATAGCGCCAAAATCCATCGCTTTGATTTCATCCACTCTAGCTTCAATCTCAGCAAGACGCTCTTTCTGAGCTTCCGTTAATTCAGTTTTCTCTTTTTTAGAGTCCTTATCATTGGTTGGCGCTGCAACTAGCATGTGCGCAGAAAATACCAGTGCAAGAATTGCGAATAATTTTTTCATAAGGTTGTTTGTTTTAAGTCAGGTAAACCTAGGAGTCAAAATTACCGCCAAACTCTGTCGGCCTACACAGTATATCATCTAATTTTAGACGGGCACTAGTCTAAAATTTGTAACTTACGCAGCTAAAATTCGATTTCCTTTTTACCATAAATTCTCCTCAAATGTCCCAAAAACAGCCTTGTAAGCTTTTTTTACTTGATGCCATGGCGCTTATCTACAGAGCGCATTTTGCTTTCAGCAAAAACCCGAGAATAAATTCCAAAGGATTGAATACTGGCATCATGCTAGGCTTCACCAATACCCTGCTTGAGATAATAGACAAGGAAAAACCTACCCACATTGGGGTGGCGTTCGATACACATGCCCCAACATTCCGCCATGTGCAGTTTGAAGCATACAAAGCCAATCGTCAGGAACAGCCCGAAGATATTGCAGTTGGTATTCCTTGGGTAAAGGAGATCGTGAAGGCGTTCAATATCCCGATTTTGGAACTGGATGGTTACGAGGCGGATGATGTGATCGGAACTTTGGCCAAGCAGGCTGAGAAGGAAAATTTTACGGTGTATATGATGACTCCGGACAAGGATTACGGTCAGCTCGTGGACGATCATATTTTCCTTTACAAACCGGCCTTCATGGGTAACGGTGTAGATATCATGGGGCCAAAAGAGATATGTGCCAAATGGGATATTGAGCGTGTAGATCAAGTTCGAGACATTTTAGGGCTGATGGGAGATGCTGTGGATAACATCCCAGGAATCCCGGGAATAGGACAAAAAACCGCGGTTAAACTTCTGAAGACTTATGGTACGGTAGAGGAATTGGTGAAGAATACTGCAGATCTCAAAGGCAAGCAAAAAGAGAATGTGGAAAACTTTGCTGCGCAGGGGATTCTTTCCAAAGAACTCGCAACCATCAAATGCGATGTGCCCATAGAATATGTCAAAGAAGACTTGAAATACGAGGGAATTGATGAGGAAAAAGTACGGGCAATTTTTACAGAACTTGAGTTTAGAACCTTAGCCTCAAGAGTTTTCAAGGGAACAGATAAAAAAGCAGCTGTTCAGAAAAATGATCAATTGGGACTTTTTGGTGAAGCTCCTGCTCCGACTGCATCGACAAGTCCACAAATTGAATTTGAAGAGGAATCTGTGAATGTGGCTGAGCAAAAAGCTCCTGATACCATTCATAGTAATATCCAGAATTACCATAAAGTCAAAGGAGAAGCTGAGATCCTTGAGCTCGTCGAATTTTTAGAGATCCAAAAAGAGCTTTGCTTTGATACAGAAACTACTTCAGTCAATCCTATGGAAGCTGAATTAGTCGGGATTTCATTCGCCTATGTCACAGGAGAAGCTTACTATATTCCTTGTCCAGAAAGTCGTGAAGAAACATTGAAAATTTTGGCCCTTTTGAAGCCCGTCTTTGAAAATGAAGCCATTCTTAAGATAGGCCAAAACATCAAGTACGATATTTTGGTACTCAAGAATTACGATGTAGAAGTCAAAGGAGTCCTGTATGACACCATGCTTGCGCATTACCTGATCGATGCGGATGGGAAGCATTCCATGGATTGGTTGGCAAAGCAATACCTGAATTACGAGCCTGTTTCCATCACTGAATTGATTGGCAAGAAAGGCAAAAATCAAGGAAGTATGCGAGACGTGGACGAGGACGAAGTGACTGCTTATGCCTCTGAAGATGCAGATATTACGCTGAGATTGAAGGCAGAATTTGATCCTTTGCTAAAGGAAAACAAGCTGGAAAAACTTTTTGATGAGGTTGAAAATCCGCTGATCAACGTGCTCGCGGATATGGAATTTGAGGGAGTGCGGATAGACATGGAAAGTCTTGCTGAGATGTCTCTTTTGCTGGAAAAAGAAAGTAAGGAGATCGAGAACACGGTCTATGAGATGGCTGGAGTTCGATTTAATCTGGCTTCGCCAAAGCAGTTAGGAGAAGTCCTTTTCGATAAATTAAAGCTGGATCCTAAAGCCAAAAAGACTAAAACAGGTCAATACGCAACTGGAGAGGAAGTGCTGAGCAAACTTGCCCATGAACATGAAATCATCCAGAACATTCTTGATTTCCGCCAGATGGTGAAGTTGAAATCAACTTATGTGGATGCGCTTCCAACTATGATCAATTCCAAAACTGGTCGGGTTCATACGACTTACAATCAGTTTGTGGCAGCGACTGGAAGACTTTCTTCCATCAATCCTAACCTTCAGAATATCCCTATCCGGACTCAAAGAGGGCGTGAAATCCGTAAGGCTTTTGTCCCAAGAGATGAAAATCACATTCTTCTGGCAGCGGATTATTCCCAGATTGAATTACGCATTATGGCTGCTTTCTCAGGTGATGAATCCATGATAGAAGCTTTCAGAACAGGTCGAGATATTCATGCTACTACTGCCGCTAAGATCTTCCAAGTACCATTGGAAGAAGTGACTTCAGATATGCGTAGAAAAGCCAAAACAGCCAATTTTGGGATTATTTACGGCATTTCTGCTTTTGGACTTTCTCAGAGATTATCGATTTCCAGAGGCGAAGCAAAGGAGATTATTGATTCCTATTTTAAAGAATTCCCAGCCGTGAAAGAGTACATGGATGGAGCGATAGAAAAAGCCAAAACACACGAATACGTGGAGACTATTCTTGGGAGACGTAGATACCTGCGAGATATCAATAGTCGAAATGCTACCATGCGTGGCTTTGCGGAGCGAAACGCGATCAACGCACCGATTCAGGGTTCGGCTGCCGACTTGATCAAAGTGGCCATGATAGATGTGCATAAGTGGATGAAAAAGGAAAAACTCAAATCAAAAATGATCCTACAGGTTCATGATGAATTGGTCTTTGATGCGCATAAGGATGAAGTGGAAATCCTAAAGGCCAACGTTCCTGGACTGATGTCAAATGCCATCAAAATGTCCGTACCGGTTGAGGTAGAAGTAGGAACCGGAACGGATTGGCTGCAGGCGCACTAGTAAGTATTGAGACAAGACATAAGTATCAAGTACTTCAATATTCACCACCCGAAATTTGACATTCATATTAAATTTTCAAGATTGAAAAATTGTGAACGGATCCACTTGATTGGCTAAGCGTCTTTAACAAAAGTTCTACATTGGATTTTTATACTTATGAAAGATTTTGAAAATCTACTTTCACAAATAGGAGAGATTCACTTACAAATGCAGTCCTATGCATCTAACTCAGTAAATCAAGCGTTGACTGTTCGGAATTGGATAATAGGGTTTTATATCGTAGAATTTGAATTGGAGGGTAAAGACCGTGCTGTTTATGGTGAGGGACTTATTGATCAGATAGTAAAAAGAATCTCTTCAATCAAGGGACTGGACAGGAGGTCTTTATTCAGGTTTCGTACATTTTATCTTTATTACCCCCAGGTCGGATACTTTCTGAAGGAAAAAGCCAATCCTTTTCTCCCTGTAATTCAGCAAATAGAAGGATTAGAAAAAGTGGGGACGCTGTCCCCACAATTAAACTCTTCTCAGATTGTGGGGACGCTGTCCCCACAATTCCAGTCAGACCTCTTGTTTCCCGGAGGAAAGTTACTTTCTAAGCTCTCCTATTCACATCTAGAACTTCTCTTGCCAATAACAGATCAAATGAAGAGAACTTTCTACGAAATAGAAGCAATAAAGGGAACCTGGAGCGTACGAGAGCTGAAAAGAAATATTAACAGTTTACTCTTTGAAAGATCAGGACTAGCCTCAGATCCAGGGAAAATGAATAAGGTCTCGCAAGGAAACCTCCCAGCAGTTCCTACCGACATTATCAAGAATATATATGCATTTGATTTTCTGAACTTAAATGGCCAGGAGATAATTGAAGAGTCTGATCTAGAACAAGCTTTAATCAATAATTTGCAGGATTTCATCTTAGAACTGGGTCATGGATTTTGCTTTGAAGCGAGGCAAAAGCGGATACTAATTGGTGAAAACTATTATTTCATTGATCTAGTGTTTTACCATAGAGTATTGAAATGTCATGTCCTTGTAGAACTAAAAATCGGTTCCTTTGACCATGGTGATCTTGGACAGCTCAACACCTATGTGAACTTTTTCAAACAAGAAATAAGTGAGTCAAGTGACAATCCTCCAATAGGGATTTTATTGGTAGCGGAAAAAGATAATGCATTAGTGAAATATGCTACAGGAGGAATGGATCCAAATCTTTTCATCCAACAATATTTGATTAACCTTCCTACAAAAGAGAAATTCCAGAATTACTTAATACGAGAATTAAGCAAACTTTCATAGCATCAAAAATGGCTAAATTAAAAACCACTTTCTTCTGTCAAAACTGCGGGGCGCAAAGCCCGAAATGGCTTGGCAAATGCCCTGCTTGTGGGGAATGGAATACCTACGTAGAAGAAGTAATTCAAAAGGAAGAATCTGGCAAAGGATCTTGGAAGACACCTACAACTGGCACCAAAAAAGCCAGTGTTCCCAAGAAAATTCAGGAGGTAAATTATGAGGAGCAAGCGAGATATGTGACGGGTGATGATGAACTTGATCGAGTACTCGGTGGCGGAATCGTGCCAGGATCACTGGTGCTGATTGGTGGAGAGCCAGGAATCGGGAAGTCCACTTTGATGCTTCAGATTGCCCTGATCCTAGAAGGCAAAAAGATACTCTACGTCTCGGGAGAAGAAAGTGAAGCACAGATCAAGATGCGTGCAGATCGTATGTCTGCAAAAAATCCGGATTGTTATGTGCTTTCTGAGACGAATACTCAGCAGATTTTCCAGCAAATTGAAGCTCTGAAGCCTGATTTGCTGGTAATAGATTCCATCCAAACACTTACTTCTCAATATGTAGAATCAGCCGCTGGCTCAGTTTCTCAGGTGCGTGAGTGCACTGCCGAGCTCATGAAATTTGCCAAGGAAACCGGAACTCCAGTTTTCCTGATCGGACATATCACCAAAGACGGATCTATCGCCGGACCAAAAGTGCTGGAGCATATGGTGGACACGGTTTTGCAGTTTGAAGGAGATAGGCATATGAGCTATAGAATCCTGAGAACTTCCAAAAACCGTTTTGGGTCCACGCACGAACTTGGAATCTATGAGATGCGGGTGGAAGGTCTTCGTCCAGTCGCAAATCCATCAGAAATTTTATTAACTCAAAGAGAAGAAGTGCTGAACGGAGTAGCCATAGGAGCCATGATGGAAGGGAATCGTCCATTGCTGATAGAAATCCAGTCATTAGTAAGTCCAGCAACTTACGGTACGCCACAGCGAAGTAGCACCGGACATGATGCCAAGCGATTGAATATGTTATTGGCAGTTTTGGAAAAGCGGGGCGGAATGAGACTAGGTCAGCAGGATGTGTTTTTGAATGTGGCTGGAGGGTTAAGAGTGGATGACCCGGCATTGGATTTGGCTGTCTGCGCATCCTTGATTTCCAGCTACGAAGACACTCCGGTATCCGAGCAAATTTGCTTTGCGGCAGAGGTTGGTTTGGGTGGAGAAATACGTGCCGTTCATCGCATAGAAAATCGTATTGCAGAAGCTGAAAAATTAGGCTTTAAGAAAATAATCGTGTCAAAATATGCTGTGAAAGGGCTTGACTTAGCCAAATACAAAATCGAGGTGATGGCAGTTAGCAAGTTAGAGGAGGTTTATCAGAAGATTTTTTAGTAGAACTTTTCAATAGATAAAGTGACCTTCGAAGAATATAAAAGAGTAAAAATACCCCCCAAACAAACTACATTCTAGGCCATCAGCCCAATTATCACCAAACAATAGCTGTTAATAAAATAGAATAACCTTAGACAGCCAAAAGATATAAATTCGTCTCTCCTTCAATTATCTAAAGGAATTTGAATTTATACCTATGAGAAATATTGCCCTAGTCTTATTCTTTGTCTTATCCTTTTCCTCATTTGCCCAGCAAAGACCTACAACGGAGAAGCCAAATGTGATTATCATCCTGACGGACGATCAGGGATATGCAGATGTAGGCTTTAATGGAAGCACCGAAATTCCTACTCCTAACATTGATCGCATCGCTAATAACGGGGTGGTTTTTACCTCAGGCTATGTGACCTATGCAGTATGTGGACCTAGTAGAGCGGGATTACTGACTGGTAGATACCAGGATAAGTTTGGCTTCTCAAAAAATCCACTGATGGCACCCAAGGATTCCCTAATGGGACTTCCGCCTAGCGAAGAGACGATTGGAGCTGCCATGAAAAAAGCTGGATATTCCACGGTTGCTTTTGGAAAGTGGCACATGGGTGTTCACCCAAGCTTGAGACCAAATAAAAGGGGTTTTGATGAGTTTTATGGATTTTTATCCGGGGGACACAAGTACTTTCCAAAGGATTTTGTCTTAGCAGACATAGAGCAATCCAAATCGCAGTACGATGCTTACAATACAAAATTACTTAGAAACACAGAGCGCGTGGAAGAGACAGAATATCTCACAGATGCCTTGTCCCGTGAAGCAGTTGATTTTGTAGAGAGGCATCAGAAAGAGCCCTTTCTAATGTATTTGGCATACAATGCTCCCCATGCTCCAATGGAAGCCACAGATGAATATCTCAACAGATTTTTACACAACAAAGATCTCAAACGGCGCACTTACGCTGCCATGGTCAGCGCAGTGGATGATGGAGTAGGTGAATTGCTGGATAAATTGGAGGAATTGGATATTGACGAAAACACCGTAGTCTTCTTCTTGTCTGACAATGGAGGTCCAACTAGCCATAATGCTTCCGATAATACTCCGCTCAGAGGATTTAAAGGTGATTTTTTTGAAGGAGGAATTCGAGTCCCTTTTGCAGTGCAGTGGAAAGGCGTGATCCCTGCTGGCGCAACTTACGACTACCCGGTAAGTTCATTGGATATTTTTTCTACTGCGGTAGCTTTGGCAAAGGTGACCCCAAAAAACGAACTTGATGGAGTAAACCTGATTCCATACCTTACTGGCGAGGACAAAGGAGTTCCTCACCAAGAACTCTACTGGAGAAACTATAATGCCAATAAGTTTGCGATCAGAACATTGGACAGCAAGCAAATTATGGAGAGGGAAACAACCTATCTCTTTGACATTCAAAAAGACATTGCTGAAAAGGTGAATTTAGCCGTAAGTCAGGAAGATCGTGTGAAAGCAATAGAACAGCTAATCAAGGAATGGGAAATGTCCCTGATGGATCCTGTTTTCATGGGTTTATCTGAGGAGAAAAAATACTCAGAATTACATCCCGATAGATTTAATCCATAAATGGCAAAAGGTCTTTAGAATAAAAAATGGGGAGGTAAAGTTTTATATTTGAACAACTTTACCTCCCCAAAAGAATAATCTTGGCTCCAAGAAAATTACTTAACCGTCAACTTTTTAAACTCCCGGGTCAAATTCGTCAAAGACTCTTCCACTCCCATTCTCTCGAGAGAAGAAGCACCAACGAAACCATGAACATCAGCTTTCTCTAGGACTTCGCGAACATCTTCAGGTGTATTGATAGGGCCACCATGAGCTAGGAAAAATAGATCAGGATTGACCGCTTTGGCCGCAGCCACAATTTCATTGGTTCTCGCTACCGCATCATCCATGCTGCAGCTCGCGCCAGTAACTCCAATAGATCCTCCTACCGTGGTGCCGACATGGGAAATAATCGCATCTGCACCAGCTTCTGCCATTTGACGAGCTTCTTCTGCCGTGGCTACATAGACAATAGAAAAAAGGTCCATCTTATCGGCAATTCGTACCATTTCGACTTCCTTTTCGAAGCCCATGCCAGTCTCTTCCAAGACTTGACGGAAATGTCCATCGACTATGGAATGGGTAGGGAAATTATTGATTCCAGAGAAACCCATTTCTTTCACTTTTAATAAGTGGTGCCAAATGCGTCTTCTCGGGTCTGAACCATGAACCCCGCAAATGACAGGAATCTCTTCTACCACAGGCAACACTTCAAACTCACCGATTTCCATAGCTACAGCGTTAGCATCGCCATACGCCATCAATCCAGCTGTGGAACCGTGTCCCGACATTCTAAATCTTCCAGAGTTGTAAATAATAAGCAAATCAGCACCACCTTTTTCTATGAATTTGGCTGAGATGCCGGTGCCCGCGCCTGCTGCTATGATAGCTTTCTTCTGAGCTAAAGTTGCTTTAAGTCGATCTCTTACTTCCTGTCTGGTGTAGGGATTTCCCTTTCCTGTCCATGGATTTGGCATATTTTCTACTTTATCGTTTTTTAACCGCGGAGACCGCAAAGTCCCGATAGCTATCGGGATTCGCGGAGTACACGGATTTTGAAAATTTATTCTCCAGTTATCCTGCTTCTGGAGAAGCAGGATATGTTATTGAAATCGTGACATCAATTTTATTCTCTTAATCTCCACAGCCTCTGTCTGTGCCTGCCTTGCCGGTAGGCAGGTCTCCACAGAACGAAACATGCACTGACTTCTACTTCATCATTTCCAACAACTTCTCCACTGCAGCCTTGGCAAATTCCTGATCATTGATATGAAAAGGCAAGTTGACAAAAGGTATCTCAGATGTCAAATTATCCTGAATAGATTTTGAAAGTGCTTGAGTTGATTCAGGATTATAAAATACATTTCCGGCAGCATCTATTTGGGAAAGTCCTTTTTGCGGAAAAAGAACCGCTGTCGGCCCTAGCCCTTGATTTAGTTTATTGGCAAGTCTCTCTCCTAAAGCTTTATTTTCATCTTCATTTGTTCTCATCAGTGTTACCGTTGGCACCCAACTGTACAAATGACGCTTTTTATATTTATTAGGCACTGATTCCATGGTGCCAAAATTGACCATATCCATACAACCAGGTACAACTACTTGTGGAATTCCTAGTTGAGCTGCAGCTTCTAGCCGATTTGGCCCTGCACTGCAGACACCCCCACAAAGTTCATCTGCAAGCTCTGTTGTAGTAATATCTAACACCCCTGCAAAACAGTTCTCAAGGATAAGGCTTTCCATCGCTTTTCCCCCTAAACCATTAGCATGGAACGTCATCACTTCATAGCCTTCGGCCTCTAGTAACAAGGTGCAGTGATCTACACAGACACTCGTATTCCCAAACATGCTGATTGCAATGCGCTTAGAAGTAGCTGCATTTTCAGGAATATGCACACCGCACATAGCCACAATTGCTGCGGCAGCCTGCTGGATAATTGGTTTGATGATGCTATTCAGAGCTGCTACATCCACCACAGAAGGCATCATCACAATATCCTTCACACCAATCTGATCTGAAAGATCCTTGCTCGCCAAGGTAGAAATACAGATTTTCGGCATTCCTAAGGGAAGTCCTTGCATGGACTTTAACGTAACGTAAGTTCCACTTCCGCCTCCCATTCCGATCACTCCATCAAATTTCTTCTGATCTTGAAGGTTTGCTAAAACTTTGGCTGCACCACGACCCATGACCTCCATGGCATGCCCGCGATCGTTTTTACTTCGAAGAGAGTCAAGGTTTTCGTCGGCAGTTTCACAGACTTTATTTGCCTCCACTTCTATTGGAAAGAGCGTTGTCGATCCCATGACTCCTACATTTACAGCAATCACTTCAGCTCCCTGTGTTAGGAGACAGTCTCGAAGAAAAGAGAAGATTTCCCCCTTCGTGTCAAAACAGCCTAGCATCAAGATGGTAGGTTTTTGGGTCATGGTTTACAGTATTATCATGCCTCGGTCTGTGTCACAGACCGAAATCTTTGTGTAATTAATTCTTTTGTTTACTACGATGAATTTTAGTTTGGACTCTCAGACCACGGCGTTGGATTTCTCAGTCATCCTTCCTTCGAAATGACCCTTTCACCATTTCAGTTCAATTCTAGAAATTTAAAACTCCCTTTCTTTACTTCCAAAAAATCCGGTTCGTTTCCATCTTTCTTGAATTCCAATTCAATCAACGCAGTCTTCCTTGGAGACACCTTCTCATCCGAGTTATGGGTATGCAGCACATACTGAAGTTTACCTTTTGCATCAAAGAAAAAATCTCCATGTCCTGAGCCGTTAATCCCTGCGTCAGCCTTGTCAAAAATAGGGTTGGTCGGACTTTTCGTCCAAGGACCCATCGGGCTTTCACTTACTGCATAGCCGACAGCATAATCCGGATTTCGGAAGTCGTTGGCGGAATAAATAAAGTAATACAAACCATCCTTCTTGATGATTGCGGGGCCTTCAGAAACTGTCCAATCCACATTTTGAGTATTTTCCCATGGCTCTTCCGCATGGAAACAATAGGTCAAAGTTTCGGCTTTAATTCCCGAGAAATCATCTTCCATTTCTGC
This sequence comes from Algoriphagus locisalis, assembly GCF_900116615.1. GTDB lineage: Bacteria > Bacteroidota > Bacteroidia > Cytophagales > Cyclobacteriaceae > Algoriphagus > Algoriphagus locisalis. Next base: position 242,615 of record NZ_FPBF01000006.1, on the reverse strand, counting down.
CACAAACAGTCGGTTTCCTTCAGTCAAACGCACGTGATACATATACTTTTTCCCATCATCATCTATGAAAATATAAGGATCAATTTGCTTCACAGGCGCTTTTAAATCCTTCTTTACCGCTTGGGTAAAAGGTCCTAAAGGGCTATCTGAAGACGCAATGGCGATGTGTTCATTGGCCGTGTAAGCCATGTAAAATTTGCCTTCATACTCGAAAACCTGAGGTGCCCAAAATCCCATATCCCCATAGGAATCGCCCTTTTTGAGTGCATAGCCATCGTTTTTATCCGAGCGTTTCCAGGATTTTAGGTTTTTGGAAACATAGACTTCGAAACCCAGATTCTTATCATTTCCGCTGGTACCATAGAGGTAGTATGTACCATCGTGATAGAAAATAGTTGGGTCGGCAAGAAGAATAGGACTTTTCTCAGTCGCTGAAAAAAAGCTTAGACTAATCAAAAATGTGGTAATAAGGATATGGGTAAGGTTCATGGTTTGATGGATTATTCTGTTAAAAAACTATTCCAAAGTTTCGAACTTTGGAATAGTTAGAAGGACTCCTGCGCCTCGGTCTGTGAGGACACAGACCACGGAGACTGGTTTTAAAATCTAGTTAACAAACTGACTCTTATAAAAAGCAAGGCCTTCGCTAGCCAAAACATCAGGACTTTCGGCCAAAGGTCTCCAGATGCAGGTAGCTTTGGCCATTTCTTTAGATACTGCACCAAAAGTTTCAATCACTATCGCTCCTTCGTATCCAATATCTGCCAATGCTCCCTTGATCTCATCCCAAGCCAGATTTCCAGTACCAGGAGTACCTCTATCACTTTCATTCCCCTGCACATGGCAAAGTAAGTCTTTTCCAACTTTCCGGATAGAAGCCGCAATATTTTTCTCTTCTATATTATTATGAAAGGTGTCCAACTGGATTTTTAACCAAGGAGAACCCACCGCTTTGACGATTTCAAGTGCTTGATTCACAGTATTCACCATGTCACTTTCAAAGCGGTTAAGCGGTTCCAACCCCAAAGTAACCCCATATTCCTCGGCTGTTTTGCAGGCTTTCTTTAGGTTATCCACACACCAGTCAAACTCTTGCTTTTTTTGCTCAGCCGAAATAGAACGAAGCTTACCGACAGCAGAATAAAGTGGCCCACCGAATAATGGGCTTCCCATTTTCGCAGCGATTTTAATGGAGTCCTCTATATATTTCAGTCCATTTGCACGGATAGCAGGATCCTCACTCGAGATATCCCGATCTGCTCCAAAAGCTCCGCTTATACTTACTTTCAAACCCAATTCATCAGTCAGCTTTTTCAACGCATCCCAATCCACCAAATCTTTGTCCTCCACTGGAACTTCGATGATATCAAAGCCCATCTCCTTCACTTTATGCACAAGGTCAAAAGAATGGGTATCGAAAGGCGATACCCATAAAAATGTACTTACTCCAAACTTCATCTTAGTCAAAAGTTGGAATTTGAATTCTCTCTCCACCCTTCATTGCAGATTCATGTGCGCAAATACCTGCGCAGGTATAGTTTGCAGCCATGGCAGCATCTACAGCAGAGTCTCTTCCTTCTACGATGGCGGCAACGAATTCCTGCACCAAATGCGGGTGAGATCCGCCATGTCCAGCTCCCTGTAGGAATGACACGTGATTAGGATCATCTATAGTTTGTCTTTTGGTGAAATGCTTGATCGGCTCGATCAGCAACTCATCAGTATCCGGCACATCGATTCTTCGCGCATTTTCTCCCCCATCAAAGATCACATGACTTTCATCTTCCAGCTGTTCCCATTCGAAGGACATCTTGGTGCTATAGACGTCGTATGACTCACGATACTGTCGAACTACATCAAAAAGAGAACGAGTCGCTTCTGCTATAACGTCTGAGTTTTTAAGCGTGAAAGTTGCCGTTTCCATTGCGAATGGAGAACCATAACGGCTTGCCAAATCTTCGCTCAAACGTCCTGAACCGTGACAAACTACCGTCTCAGCTTTTGTATTGTTGATTCTCAAAAGCGGAGAAATCGCATGCGTACCGTTCAGCATTGGCGGGAAACCTTTCCAGTATTCATCCCAGCCCGGCATGCTCATATCCTGAATATGCGAACCTCTTACCATCTGGATTCTTCCTAGCTGTCCTGTTTCTGCCAACTTCAATCCGTACAAAAACTCACGGGTGTAAAGTGCAGTCTCCATCATCATATAGACTTTCCCAGACTTTCTCTTTGCGTCCACGATAGCAGCACAATCTTCTTTGGTCATCGCCATTGGAATGGTGCAAGCCGTGTGTTTGTTGGCATTCAGAGAAGCCAAGGTCATTCTGGCGTGATCAGGAACAGGCGTTACGATATGAATAGCGTCCACATCCTCACGCTTAGGAACATCTTCCCAGTTGGTGAAGCAAAGATTTCTGTCCAGGTTGAATTTGGTCGCCAACTCATCAATGGTCTTTGGATTTCTGGTACAGATACCAACTGCCTTGATATTTGGATGCGCTTGATAAATTGGGATAAACTCCTTGCCGAAACCCAGTCCGACTATAACTACAGTGATTTGCTTTTGACTCATTAGTATATGCTTTAGGTTTTGATTTTATTGTTGAAAAAGATAGGTTTAATAGGTTGAGCGCATTATTTCGCAGCCCATTTAACTGCGTTTCGAATCAGTGTTTGGTAGGCTTCCAGTTCATGGGAAGCCGCATCATGTCCAAGTGCAATGCCGACGATTTTGGCTTTGGGATTTTTCACGATGAAAATGGAAGGAAAAGGATCCGTTTCAGCATTGCTTGCCTGCGCAAGGATTTCCACTCCCGGTCCAGCAGGATCCACTTTGAAATAATACAGCTCATCATCCAAAGAGAAACTTTTCGGCAATCCTTTGGTCACGGGATGCTTGGCAGTAAGATCTACATTGAAATTTCCGTAGGCATTATGGCCTCTGGAACCTCCACTGACCATGGTTTTATTGTATTCTGGCCAGTCGTTCCAGTTGTACCAAAGTGCTGGGTGAGCCAATACAATTCCTTTTCCCGCATCGGCGAAAGCAAATATCGCCTTGCGCGTATCTTCATCAGGAATCGGCTGATTATTAGCCAAAAAGAGCACATCGGTCTGATCCAAGTATTGCAAAATAGTGGAAGGATCGTCGGTGTAAGTCACCTCTGCCAAGCCGTCTTTTTCCAGCGTAGCCACGTCCGCGCCTTTGTACCATTTGTCAAAATCATGAGAAGATCCACCGCCAACCATCAAGACTTTGATTGGTTTTTTTAAGGGGGCTCCGTTGGCCAAAAGGCTGGTTCCGATTCCGAAAACCAGCATCAGGCTTAAGAAAGGAATGAGTGTTTTTTTAAGGTTCATATTTTTGGGTTGTAAGTTGTTTTATTAAATATCAGAAATAAGACTGGAGATGGAAGACGGCAACATCTGACATTCAGCCTTTATTCTACCACCATTATCCCATTCATCATTCTCCAATGACCTGGAAAGGTGCATGCAAAAGGATACTTCCCGGGAACGGTTGGAGCAGTAAAAGTCAAGGTGTACAATTCCTGCGGCCCGATCATTTTCGTGGCGAAAAGCACCTCCGGAATTTCAGGAACATAGAATTTCTCCGAAGCCTTGGGATCCCTAAGCATCGCATCTGCCGCAGCACCTACCTTGTCCAAAGTTCCAGGTTTGGCAATCAGCAGATTATGCTCCATGCCGTCCAGATTGTCAATTTCCAGGATGATTTTATCCCCGGCTTTTACCTTGAAAGATTCCTGATCAAACTTCATCATTTCCGGTACGATTTCTAATAAAATCGTCGTTTCCCGCTTTTCCGCGTTTCTTTCAAATCGGAAGTTACTTGTTGATTGGTCTATGTTTTTTCTAGTTGGTTTAGCTTCGCAAAGAGCAATCGCTTCAGACGATTTCATCTCTATCGGAGAAAACCAATTCCCTAGCAGCAGTATAGCTGCCATGGGAAATAAGGTTGCTTTAATCATGGTATGCTTATTTTAACTCTAATACTACATTTCTCAGGTTGCCTTCAAAGCTAAATTCGTCTTTGTATGAACCTACATTTCTGTTGCCTCCGAAATCACGACCAGATCGCACACTTGGTGCAAGTGTTCCGGTGAAAGCTCCGTTTGCTTTGGCTGTTGCCACAGATTTTCCATCAACCAAGATTTCCATTTTTCCATCCTGGGAAATGATGGCTTCGGTCTCATAGCTTTCTGGCAAGGCTGAGCTCGTTACAGCTTCAAAAGATTTCCCGTTTTGCTTCACTACCCAGTGCAACTTTCCTTCTTCGAGATAGAAAGTATAGCCATTTTGTACATCACCGTGAGCAGTGATCACCCCGAATGGTTCTTCTTCTCTCCTTTTGGAAATCTGGGTAGAAATGGAAATTGCTTTGCCTTCTACATCCGGAGAATATTGAAGTGTACTTCTTCTTCCCAAGTCATACTTCTCGTTTGCAACAGAAGTCATCAATCGGTTGGTAAGATCGGTTTTGTCAGAGTCAATAGCATCTGTGAAGAATTTACCCTGCTCAGCCGCTGCCGCGAAAATCGCCTTTTGCAACCAGTCGTCTTTGGCATTTGCTTCATCCAAACTTGCCTGATAGAGCATTGCGCCAGCTTCTGCACTTCCAGGAACTTCTGCCAGCTTTAAGATTGCATGCATTCTTACATTCAGATCTTTGTCCTGAGTCAGCCCAGCGAATTTGATTGCGTTTGTAGTCGCCTGACTATTCGGTAAAACAGCTACAGCCGCTTTTCTTACGCCGGCAGCAGGATGTGACAGCGCTGAAGTAGCCACTTTTATGGCCTCAGCATTATTCGATTCGAAAGCTCCCAAGCCATGAATTGCCCAGAGCGCATGAACTGCCGGACTATTCAGCCCAATTTCATCCACAGATTTATCGTTGACAATCTTGTACAAATCGCCGAATACTTTCTGGTTTCCAGACTCTACAAGCAGTCGTTGAGCAGTCATTCTCCAGAACATGTTGTCATTTTTCAATGCTGCGATAAGACCTTTTGAATCTTCCTTAGAAAGCTTAATTGGTTTATCACTGCTGCCATCTTTATAAACTACCCGGTAGATTCTGCCATGGTTGGTATCGCGAAGCTTACTCTGGAAGGCATTGCCTTGCCCATGTGGCTGATCTTCGAAAGGCAAGATCATCCTGGATGGAGCCTGACGCTCCACGAAGACATTATGTTGGATGATGAAATTGTACCAGTCAGCTATCCAAACGGCACCATCAGGCCCAACTTCTGCCTGCACAGGACCGAACCATTCGTCAGAACTTGCCAGGAAATTCCAGCCATCTTTCTCACTAAAACCTGCTCCATTTGGCTCTACAATGGCATTATGCGTCAATCGGATCGTAGGCTCATTGACAAAAGCGATTCGGTTCCAATATTCTTTCGGGAAATCACGAGCTGTATATAATCTAAATCCCGCAGCAGAAGTAAATCCTCCGACCACATCAACCTGTCTCAGGTTTGGAGTCATGGCATGCGCATCGTAGTGGCCATCGATTTTCTGGATCGGTTGGATTTCAAATTCTGGAGCAACTTCACCTTCCCCAGCTTTAGTGAAAACACGTTGTAAATACTTCGCAGGAATGGAATAGTAACCAGCATGGGTATTGTTTGCCGTGGACATGAATACGTTGTTGTCCTCAGAGAAGCCTAATCCCCAAGTGTTATTACTGGAACCGGCCAGGTATTCAAAGTCCTTTCCGTCTGGATCGAATCGATAGATTCCCTGCGGGAAGCTCATCTGCTCCCCATTGATTGTACCATTGAAACCTGAGTAGCCTGTCACTCCCCAGATTTTATTATCAAATCCGTATTGCAGATTTGATGGGCCAGCGTGCGTATCGTTCTTGCCCCAGCCCGTCATGATGACTTCTTTCACATCTGCCACGTCATCCCCGTCAGTATCTTTCATAAAGACAAAATCGGGAGCCATGGATACGACAATACCCCCATTTGAAAATACCATACTGGTAGGAATGTTCAATCCGTCTGCAAACACGGTGAACTTATCAGCTTTGCCATCGCCATCGGTATCCTCACAGATTTTGATTCGGTCATTTGCCTGTCCGTCGGTTTCTTTAAAGGTATTCGGATAATCCACAGATTCTACAATCCACAATCTGCCTCTTTCGTCCCAAGCCATTGCGATGGGATTCTGAATATCCGGCTCAGACGCAAATAGCTCAATGGAGAAATCAACTGGTTTTTGGATTAGCTTCTTGGATTCTTCAGGAGCCAAGGCATCCTGCATTTTCGGCACCTCATATCTAGCGGTAAAATCAGAAATTGTTTCACCGTAAATCGAAACATCAGGAATATTCAAGGCAGCTACACTGGCTTTGACATCATCACCCATTGCCCAGAAAATGCCGTTTTCCACCAAGGCTAAAAAGCCTGCGTTCTTCCACGTCCGTTCGTCGTGACCATAAGCGGTGTAGAAAACGCGGCCTTTTCCCACATTTCTAGTCCAAGTGTAAGGCTCCTTATGATCCCCATCAACTCGCTCTATAAGCACGGTCATATCAGGGTTGATGCGCTGATGTACATATGTTTCGTCCCAAGTTTCAAAAGGTTCTAATCCTTTCATAATTGCATTATTGGGAGCTACAATAGTTCCTGTGAAATCCCCTTCGCCATGTGAAGCAAACTGTCCACCGATAGTTTCTATATACCAATCTGAGTTTTTGAAACATCCCGCAGCGGAGTGAAGTGGAATCAATCCTTTTCCTCCCTCTACAAAACTCTTCATCGCTGCTTCCTGCTCTTTGGAGAGAACATCATGGTTTGCATAAATAACCAAACCATCATATTTCGAGAGATTTTCCTTATTCAGATCCTCTAGTTTCTCTGTATAAGTTATGTTAATGCCACTAGCAAAAAGCGCTGTGGCAAGCCAAGGTGCGTACAGACGGGAATTGTGATGTTCGCTGACATGTCCTAAGAAAAGCACTTCTGCGCGGCGAGGTTCTGGCTTTGGAGTAGATGCTAGGGCAATTGGGGAGAAATTGAGACTTAAGAAAAAAGTCGCAAGAATCAGGAATAGAACATTGATGTTTCTACTTAATCGCATGATTAATTCGGTTTATCGGGGTTTATCAAAATGATGTTGAAGCAAAGACTTCACTTTAATCCAACTTGGGCAGTAAAACTACCAATTGGCATACTTTTCAATTAGTCCCAAATCTTCAAAAAATAGCAAATTCCCTTCTTTTTGGAAGATCTGTGTTTTGTAATAGACTGATTACCAATTCAAAGTTATTTCAAGAGGTATTTAACCACCCTGAACAAAGAATTCTAGGAGTAGAGCAGGGTATTATATTTTCACCTATGCTAGGAAAGGCTAAAATGATTTTGGAGAAAAAAAATCAAGGTTAAAATTATTGGCTAAAAAGAAACCAAGATGTTAACTTTCGAGTTAACTTCGAAGAATGAATTCTGAAAGGCAAATCATTTTTTACAGGCACTATTTCACAGACTTCTATTTGGAGCAGACTGAAAAAGTACAGGAAAAAATTGCATATGTTTTCAAAATTTTGATGAATGTCCAAAACATCCCTAAGAAATTCCTCTCTCATATGAGTGGAACTGAGGGACTTTATGAAATACGAATTGAATTTGAGAGCAATATTTACAGAATCTTTTGCTGCTTTGACAAAGGAAATTTAGTCGTTCTGTTTAACGGTTTTCAAAAGAAATCACAAAAGACTCCAAAAAAGGAAATTGACCAAGCTTTGAAATTGAAAGAAGAATATTTCAACACGAAAAAATAATGGATAAACAAAAAATTAGAAATGCCAGAAACTTTGACGAGTTGTTAGACATCCAGTATGGAAAAATCGGCACTGAGAAAAGAGACGAATTTGAAGAAAAAGCTCAATACTTTGTGATTAGTGAAATGTTGAAACAAGCCCGTAAAGAAGCCAATATGACACAGGAACAATTGGCTAATAAAGTCGGTACTAAAAAAAGTTATATTTCTCGCCTTGAAAACGGGAAATGCGATATTCAACTCTCTACACTTTACAGAATTTTTGAGTTTGGACTAGGGAAACGTGTGAATTTAACGTTTGGTTAAATCCTTTAGAAGGAATTCAATCTATCAATATACAGTCTCCAGCTTCTTCTCTTACAACTTGGATTTGCTTAATCTGCAACAGCCACCAGTCACCTAAAGCGCCTATTTCTACAGCACATCCGCTTTCTTTACAAAATCTTTAGGAAGCTCCCCGAAGTGCTTCTGGAAACATTTCGTGAAGTAAGAAGGACTATTGAAGCCAACCATCTCGCTGATCTCTGCAATGCTATGCAATCCATCGCTTAGCAGTTCGGCAGATTTCTTCAATCGCACCAGTCGTATATAGCCGTTTGGGGTCAGCTCAGAAATTCCTTTGATTTTGCGAAGCAAGCTGGACTGACTCATGTGCAGCTGATCTGCAAGTTCAGTCACTCCAAAAAGCTCGTTTTCAATATTTTCCAAAATCGCCTCATTAATTTTCCTTAAAAATTCCTCATCTGCTTTGGAGTGGGCGATGGTATCCGAATTCACCATCGGAAGGCTGGCAAAAGCTTTTTTGATCTGATCTCTATGCAGCAATAAATTCTTGATCTGTAGGTAAAGAAACTCCAGAGAAAAAGGCTTTTCCAGATACACATCAGCTCCCATTTCCAGCCCAGTGATTTTGGCGTTGATGTTATTTTTTGCGGTCAGAAGCACGACAGGAATGTGGCTGGTGGTAAGATCCGATTTGATGTGCTCGCATAGTTTATAGCCATCCATCTCTGGCATCATCACGTCCGAAATCACCAGATCTATCGGTTCCCTTTTTAGGATCTCCAGCGCCAAAATACCGTTTGCAGCCTTATGTATCACATATTTCCCTTTTAGCTTTTCACCTAAAAACTGAAGCAACTCCTTATTATCCTCTACCAACAAAATAGCCGGAAGGCTGCCTTTCTTCTTCGACTTGGTAGGTATATTTTGATCTTCTTCACGTTCTTTTACTACAGCTTCCAGGTCATTCTCTTCTTCAAAATGAATGGCATCTTTCTGCTTGACAGGAAGCTCCAAGACGAATCGATTCAGCTCGCGATTATCAGCCATTGCCAATTTTCCATGGTGCATTTCTGCCAGTGATTTTGCCAAAGGCAATCCCAACCCAGTTCCTTGATTTGCTTTGGAGGCATTAGTATCTGCAATTTGGAAGAAAGGCTCAAAGATTTTCTCTGCCATTTCAGCCGGAATAAGGTTTCCGTCATTGGATATCTCAATTTGGAAAACTGAAGGATGTGCAGGATCATAAGCTAACCGAATATGAATCATAGTCCCTGCATTCTTCAGGGCATTGATCAGTAGATTGCTCAGAATTTTGATCACGGCTTCCTTATCCACATCTGCGAACAGGGTGGATGTGGACTTCTCCATGGTGAAGTTTAGGCCAGATTGTACTGCAGTCACCTTAAATCTGTCATGAAGTTCCTGTAGAATGCCACTTATTTCAGTTTTGAGAAAACTCAACTTAAATCCCCGCTGCTCGGTCTTCCGAAAGTCAAGCAGCTGATTGCTGAGGTCGATCAGGCGGTTTGTATTTTTCTCGATGATCAACAAATCATTTTTTACTTCAGGATCAGTATTTCTATCCTTGCTGAGAATATCTTCCAAAGGCCCCTTTATCAGCGTTAACGGTGTTCTTATTTCATGAGTGATATTCGTGAAAAATTCGATTTTAGCTTCGTAAAGCTCTTTTTCCTTCTCCGCTTCGAGCAAGTTGATTTGAACCTGATGACGATTATTGACCCGGTTTTTATACAAGGAAATAATCCAATATGCGAGCAGGATAATGAGCAACAGGTAAATGGCATAAGCTAAAGACGTCTTATAAAAAGGAGGTAGAATCTCAATTTCTAGCTGCGTTTCCTGATAAGTATCCGAACCTTGGGACTGAGGAGTCCTGACCTGCAGCGTGTAGCTACCAGGAGGCAAATAAGAGTAAGAGATGGCCTGGGAATCAGAAATCTGCTTCCAGTCTTTTTCCAGGCCTTTCAATCTGTAGAGGAACTTCCAATTCTGAGAATTCGTGTAGCCCAAGGACGCCACCTCAAAAGTGAGCGAATTTTGATGAGACATCAATGAGATTTTGTCGGTGTATAAGATGGATTTTTTGAGAATTCCATCTACTGGATCTATGGGGATTTCTTCATTGAACAACTCTATCCCGGTGAAAACAAGTTTGGAAGGGGAGCTACTTGATTCGATTTTGTCAGGTTGAAAGGAGATAAATCCTCCCTGTGATCCAAAATATAAAGTACCATCTTCCGCCTTGTAGCCAGAGCGGTAGTTAAAAGGACTGGGGATCAGTCCGCTTTTCTCATCAAATAATTTTAAAGCTTCTGTCTCCGGATCAAACTGGATCAGACCTTTATTAGACGTGAGCCAAAGCGCTCCAAAATCATCTTCTAGAATCTTAAAATAGGTATTTGCAGGAAATCCCTTTTCAATGGTGAAGGATGTAAATGATTGATCTGACTCATTGAATTTTGCAAATCCACCACCTGCAGTAGCGATCCAAAGTGTGCGTTCAGAATCCTCATACAAATCGATGACTGTCTGATGTGGAATACTTCCTGGTTTGGATGGATCGGGGAGATACTGTCTTAGCTCTTCTGTATTTGGTTTAAAACTGAACAAACCATCATTATATGTCCCTGCCCAGATCGTACCGCTTTTATCTTCAAGTAGATCGTAAACAAAGTAATCTCTAAACTGCTCTATTTCCCTAAACTTATCATTTTGGCTTTCATACAAAAACAGCCCAGAGGGAGTGCCTATCCAGATTCTATTTTGGCTATCGGAGAGAATTGCAAAAGGATCATCGTTCGTCAATCCTGACCCTGGAGTATTAGACGTGATTTTTTTGATTTTCCCGGTAGAGGTATCTAGAATATTTACGCCAGTATTAAATGTCCCTATCCAAAGTTTATCCCCTTGTTTTGCTAAGCCATGGACATTTCTGTAGGGCAACTCACGATCCGAGTCTCCTATAGGCAATTGTTCAAACTTACCGGTTTGTGGATCAAATAGATTTAAACCAGCGTCTTCAGTTCCAATCCAAATCCTTCCGTCCCCGTTCCCGACCATTTCCCGAACCCGCATCCCACTAATCGTATTGGCATTGGTGATGGGGTAGTATTTTTCGAATTTGACGGATTGATTAGGCAGGAAATCTACTCCTCCAAAATAGCTTCCCACCCAAATACCACCTTCTGTATCTTTCCATAAGGAATAGATCGCATTGTTGGAAAGGGAATAAGGGTCGTCCGAATTTTCTTTGAGGTTTTGATAAGTATTGGTCACAAAATCAAAAATGAAAAGCCCGGATTCAGTTCCAATTCCTAGTTCATTTTGGCTGAATTGGAACATATCACGAACGTATATCGGGTTACCATTTTCATCCTTAGTGAGGAGATCTGTAATCTTTCCACTACTTTTCTCTAGCTTTTTAACACCGCTATTTTTTGTGCCGATCAGCATAAAATCTCCCCAATCCTGCAAGCCTAAAACCTGGTCTTGGGCTAGCTTGCCTTCCTCATCCATATACATAGAAAAAGTCTCGCTTTCTTCGAGGAATCTACCTACCCCTTTATCTATCAAACCCACCCAAACCACATTTTGATCATCTACTTTCACAGATGAAACATTTCCCGCAGGAATACTTCCTTTTTTAGTAGGATCATGAGAAAGAAGTTCAAGCATCTTTTCCTCAAAATCAAACTTGAAAAGCCCTTGGTTATTACCTGCAATCCAGATGTTTCCTTCCTTATCCTGAGCTATGGATGAAATTATATCCAAAGGAAATTGTCCATCTGCTGTTTTATATGGAAAAGCAGTGAATTTGTCCAATGATTTGTCAAAGAGATAAATCCCCTCATCTGTGCCGAGCCATAGTATTCCATCACTATCCTCAATAATCACATGCACGTAATCACTCCCTAGTTTATCTTCTTTTTTGCCCTTAGAATCAGAATTGTACACTTTCCAGCGCTGCCCGTCAAATCGGTTGAGGCCATACTTGGTACCAAACCACATAAACCCCAGTTGATCCTGAAAAATCGAAAAAACAGAGTTATGCGAAAGGCCTGAATTTATATCGTAATTCTGAAAATAGTAGCGCTTATCCTGAGCTAGTGAAGAACATAAAAAAGAAAGGTGAATAAGGAGGCTTAACAAACCTGCAATTATACTTTTTGGCCAGGTCATAGGGATTTTGGGTTATGATGCTGAAATTATCAAAATCCAGCTAGCTAGCTCATTTTGAATTCAATAATTACATTCTCGACGCAATAATTGGAGATTTTTTATCATTTGCTGACTGAAAAGTAACAAAATGGACTTACTATATTTTTCGGCTCGCAATCGATTTCGGAAGGTTTTCTGTTTACTAAAACAAATTCCGAAGATTAAACTATATAATTCCGAAATAATAACACTATTAACTGAATACAAACAATTTAAGTGAGTTAAACAAAATTATATTCCTTAATTTAGATTATCTGCAAGATTTATACATAGCACAAGCGGTAAATCTTCTATTTTTTGAAGCATTAGTGATAGAGGCCTGCTTAGAGGTAAGTTACTTTTATAGTATCGGAAAATGAGCCTATTGATTTATATAAAAAGCTCTATCCCTTGACTAATTTCTTTACATAAAACCCTCAATAAACCCTATGCTAAAAACACCAACTCCCACCTAGTCAGCTAACCTGGCTTACTTCCTAGTCCTAAAGACTAAAGCAATAATTCCCCCCTATTCAATTTGCTTAATAGTGCCTTTTTCAAGGCTTCAGGGGAGCATATTGCCAAAACGAAGACCCATTTATTTAAATAATTTTTAACCCAAAATGACTATTCATGAAATCAAGCATGACGATGAAGTATCAAGTATGCAAGATTCCAAAAGGTCATTGAAAACAAGTTTATCATATGAAAAGACTTCTTCTCATGAAATTCAGTCTTCTGCTCCTAATGACCATTCTGGCGGTAATACCGCTAGTGGCGCAGCAAGGCACGACTGTCCGGGGAACCATCCTGGAAGAGTCCTCCGGAGAACCGCTACCTGGGGTCAGTATCCTTGAAAAAGGTACTACTAACGGTACTGTCACAGATCTGGACGGGAAATTTGCACTTACGCTCGCCAGTGCCAATGCTACCTTAAGAGCCTCATTTATTGGATTTAAAACCCAGGAAATTCTCGTAGGAACTCAGACTGAACTGGAAATCCAGATGGCAAGTGATCTTGGTAGCCTGGATGAGGTAATCGTAGTGGGCTACGGAGAGCAGCAAAAAGAAACCATCACCGGTGCAATCGCGAATGTAACCAGCCGCGATATAGACAAGGTGCCATCAGCAACTGTCTCAGGTGCTCTGGCAGGCAAAATGGCTGGACTTTCCTTCCGTCAACCGGATGGACGTCCCGGAGCTGGAGCTTGGCTTCAGATCAGAAATATGGGAACTCCACTGTTTGTAATTGACGGAATCCAGAAAGATGAAGGACAGTTTAACAACCTGGCTCCCGGAGATATAGAAAGTATCACCATATTAAAGGATGCCTCTGCGGCAGTTTACGGCTCACGTGCTGCAAATGGTGTAGTCGTGGTGAAGACCAAACAAGGCAAGCGCGGAGAAACGCCAACCATTAATATTAATGGATACTACGGCTGGCAAAACTGGTCCAGATTCCCAGATGGAGTAAATGCTTATGAATGGATGCTAGGCCAAGCAGATGCCGACATCAATCAGTTTGGAAGTACCAACATCACTGCGGAAGAATTGGAAAAATGGAATCAGGGAACCGAATATGGCTACAAGTCATTCGACTGGAAAGATTTTATCATTCAAGGAAATGCCCCCCAAAGTAATTTCAACGCATCTGTATCCGGTGGATCTGAACGTACTAATTATTACTTATCGGTCACAAGATTCGATCAGAAGGCGGTTTTTTCTGACGAATTTGAATTCAACAGAACAAACATACAGTCCAATATCAACACAGATATTACTGACAAGCTCCGAGTGGGCATGCAGATCAACGGCAGGATAGAAAACAGAAACAATCCTGGTGTACCGGGCGGTGATGACTACTGGCAGCCAAGATTTGCACTTTTTAGAAACAGGCCAACAGAGCGTCCTTACGCCAATGACAACCCTGACTATCCTGCCAATATCAACAACATTGAAACCAACTGGGCGCTACTCAACTACGATCGTACAGGGTTCTATGAAAACAAATGGCAGGTACTGCAGACCAACTTCACCGCTGAGTATGAGATCGTTCCTGATTTGGTAGCTAAAGGATTGTATTCGTATTATTTGGCAGATCAAATGTTTAACACATTTGAATATACTTACGATGTGTTTGGATATAATCCAGAAACGGACGAATACTTCCGCTCAGGAGGAAATGACAATCCGTATCGTGACCGTGGTCAGACCAAGATTATGGAAAATGTATGGCAATTGTCTTTGACATACAACAAGACCTTTGGTGAGAAGCACAATTTCGCGGCTTTTGCATTGAACGAGAGAATCGAGCGAACCAGGCTTTACAACTTCCTTCACTCGGTACCTACCAATAATTACTTGGATATAATCGAGTTTGCTGATACCGATACGTATAATGACGAACGTCAGGAAGAAGCCAGAATCGGCTATGTAGGACGTCTCAATTACGATTATGCAGGCAAATACCTCCTGGAGGTAGCTGGTAGAGCGGATGCATCCTGGAAATTTTCCCCTGATAATCGTTGGGGTTTTTTCCCATCTGTATCTGCAGGCTGGAGAATCTCTGAAGAGGGATTTATGAGCGATTTCTCCTCCAATCTAGATTTGGATGAATTGAAAATCAGAGCTTCATATGGACAGTTAGGAGATGATAATATAGGCATTGGGCCTTTTGATTACCTGACGGGATACAGATATGGAGCATCTACTGTAATTGTAGATGGAGAAAACATCCAAGGTTCTGCCAACACCGGCCAGCCTATAGATAACCTTTCCTGGTATGTGGCTACTATCGCAGATATAGGACTAGACTTCTCTTTTGGCTCTGGCAAAATCACCGGCGCGGTAGATTATTTCCATAGAAAAAGAACCGGTCTTCGCGGAACCAGAAATGATTTGTTTCTACCATTGGAACTAGGCTACGGACTGACTGATGAAAACTTGAATTCAGATTCTAACTCTGGAGCGGAGATCGCAGTGAATTGGAATGGAAAAGCAGGGGATTTGGTGTTCCGTATCGGTGCCAATGCCTCTTATGCCCGTAGTAAATTCCTTCAGTCTTATAACCCTACCTTCAGCTCATCTTGGGATCAGTACAGAAATTCCCGTGAAGATAGATATAATGGCATCTTCTGGGGCTATGAGATTTTAGGACAATTTGAATCCTTCGAAGCAATTAATAGCCATCCTGTGAACGTCGATGGGCAAGGAAACAAAACCTTACTACCTGGGGACCTAATCTATAAGGATGTCAATAATGATGGCAAAATCGATGGCTATGATGAGCGTCCGATCGGCTATCAGTCCGGTGGGCAGCCTAGTGTAAACTTTGGATTCAATTTCAACTTGCAATACAAAGGTTTTGACCTGACTGCCGACTTCTCCGGTGGTGGAATGTACTCTTACAACCAAAACTGGGAGATGAGATGGCCTTACCAAAATGGTGGAAACCTATTGGCTTCCATGTATGATGACCGATACCACAGAGAGGATATCCTGGATATCAACAGCGAATGGATTCCAGGCAAGAATCCTCCCCTTCGATTCAACACCGGTGGACATAGTAACTACAACAGAAACTCTACGTGGTGGCTGACTAACGTGAAATACCTAAGAATGAGAACACTTGAAGTAGGCTATACGCTTCCTGAGAAAGTACTGAACAGATGGAATATGTCCAGAGCCCGTGTATTTGTAAGCAGCTATAACCTGTTTGCTTTGGATAATGTGCACCAGTTCGGAATAGATCCAGAAGTAGCAGATGAAAATGGCTTGCAGTATCCACAGAACAAAGTGGTGAATGTAGGATTCAACGTATCATTCTAAAAAACCCGAAAGAACGAACAATGAAAAATTTAAGATATATATGCCTGTTCATTTTACTGGCAGTTGCCGGATGTGACAATGAGCAGTTTTTGGATAGAGAGCCCACGGATATTCTAGGAGAAGATCAAGTATGGGAAAATGAAGACCTGGTGTTTTCAGTCTTGGCTGATTTGTATAACCGACTTCCTGACTATCAAGGTCTGGAGAACTGGTGGGAATATGCCAATTTCGATGAGACCTTTGCAAGCAATGCAGGAGACTACTGGAGACATCAAAACCAGGAATATGGCTATGGTGACTGGGGTATGTGGGATTATGGATACATCCGTGACCTAAACCTTTTCATCGAAAAATGTGAGGCCGCAACTGAACTTTCCGATGAGGCAAAATCAAGGTTTTTGGCGGAAGCTAAATTCATCAGAGCCATGGTTTACTTTGAGCACGTGAAGCGAATGGGTGGTGTGCCGTTGATTCTGGAGTCACTCGAATATGACTATAGTGGCGATCCTACCTACTTGCAGTATCCTCGGGCAAAAGAGCATGAAATCTATGACTTTGTAATCGAAGAGATGGAATCCATCAAAAATGATCTTCCAGATGGCGGCACCAAATCCAGAGCTACCAAAGGAGCAGCACTTGCTTTGGTTTCCAGAGCGGCTCTTTATGCAGGATCTATTGCCAATTATGGCCAACTGACTCCTGAGGTTTCATTGCCAGGTGGAGAAGTAGGGATTCCTGCAAGTATGGCAGATGCATATTACACCACCGCATTGAATGCATCAGAAGAAGTGATGGGCTTGGGCACCTATGAACTGTATGACCAGGATCCGAATAAGTCAGAGAACTACACTAATATTTTCCTGAATAAGAGCTCAAACAATGAGGTGATTCTCGCCAAGGACTTCTTGGTTCAGGGAAGAACTCATGGGTTCACTATTGAGAATATCCCCCGCTCCCTGAGAGAGGAAAATACCTCTGGAGGCAAAATGAATCCTTCTCTCAACTTGGTTCAATCCTATGAATTGCTCGACAATACCTTTGCAGAATTGCCTACCAAGGATGAGAATGGAGATCCGATTTACTACGATGATCCCATGGATATTTTCAAAGGAAGGGACCCACGATTATTGGGGACAGTGATTGTACCTGGATCTACATTCAGAGGACAGGAAGTAGATATTTGGGCAGGGTATAAACTGGCTGATGGTTCTGTGATCACCTCGGGACAACTGGGTGGACAGGCACAGCTCCCTGGAAGCAATTCAACGGTACAAGTGGTAGGATTCGACGGTCCGATTGATCAGTTGGAATGGTCAGCACAGAATGGTTTTTACCTTAGAAAATACGTGGATACTTCAGTAGGATCAGGTCAAAGAGGAACTGGTTCATCGGTATGGCTGGTAAGATTCCGTTATGCTGAGATTCTTTTGAATGCTGCTGAAGCGGCATTTGAGCTAGGCGATTTGACAAAAGCAGCAGAATACATGAACCAAGTCAGAAGAAGAGCAGGGTTCCCTACCGATCTGACTCCAGGTGAAATTGATTTTGATAGAATCGTACATGAGCGCAAAGTAGAGTTGGCTTTTGAAAACCATATCCTTTGGGACAAAAAGCGCTGGAGATTGGCACACCGCATCTGGAATGGAGTGACTACAGACTTGACCAATAATCCGGGGAATGCACTGGCAGTAAGCACGCGGGTATTTGGACTGAAGCCTTTCAAATATTACGAGCCAGGTTCTCCGAACAACGGCAAGTGGATGTTTGAGGAGTTTTTACCAGCACCGGTATTTAATGCGCACCGTTTCCGATTGGGTAACTATTATTCATTTATTGGTGACAATGTGCGAAACAACAACCCGAAGATTGTCCGAAATCCAAATCAATAAGTATCCCTCTAAACTCAAGAACTAATGAAATCAAATTTCAAAAATATACTGGGAATGATGGGAATAGCAGCTTCCCTAGCATCCTGCAGCTATGACAATTACGATGAGCCTAGTTTCCAACTGGAAGGTAGGATAGTTTACCAAGGAGAACCGATCGGTGTCAGCTATAATGACGTGTACATCGAGCTTTGGGAATCCGGATGGCAGCGTCTGGGTAATATCGGAGTGGCGGTAGATCAGGATGGATCTTATTCCTCCTTGCTTTTCAAAGGAGACTACAAAATGATCATTCCGAATAACCAAGGACCTTTTCAGAAGATCACAAACGATCAAACCGGTAATGATACTATTCCTGTCAATCTTACCGGAAGCCAAACAATGGATATAGAAGTAATGCCTTACTATATGATCCGAAATGTGAGTATTGACGGAGGATCGGATCAGGTCTCTGCAAGTTTTGATTTGGATCAGATCATCACCGGAGAAGGGGCGAGAAATATTCAGGAAGTTTCCCTTTACGTGAGCAAGACCTCATTTGTGGATGTACGAACCAGCATTGCCACTACCAACAGAGGTGGTGGTGATCTGGAATCTATGAATGGCATCTCACTTCAGACAGATGTACCTGAGCGGGTTCCTACGCAGGATTATGCATATGCCAGAGTGGGGGTAAGAATAGAAGGCGTAGAAGATATGATCTTCTCAGAAATAGTTAAAGTAAATCTATAAGCCTCTTATGGATAAGCCGGGAAGTCCAGCCAGTGAGATGGGTACTGGGCGACCCGGCTTTTTTTAATTATGTTTAAAAAAAAGAAACACATGTATTTACCGATTTGTCTTCTGCTCACTTTTGGCTCTTGTACCGAGTCATCTGAGCAAGCTATTCCTGATCCAGTCCAAACCAGTGACACCATAACGTACACCAACCCTGTTTTCGAACCTGTCTTGGCAGATCCAACAGTGGTAAAAGTCGGCAGTGAATTTTACGCCTATGGCACCGAGGATAATTGGGGTGAAGAGGGAGGCTATCATTTGGTTCCTGTGATCAAATCAAAAGATCTGGTAAACTGGGAACTAGTAGGCAACTCCATGAACAAAAAGCCTGACTGGAAAGAAAGAGGAGGAATCTGGGCTCCTGATGTCACGCAAGTAGGAGATCAATTTTACATGTATTATTCCTTTTCCACTTGGGGAGACCCTAATCCCGGAGTAGGATTGGCTATAGCTGATCAGCCAGAAGGGCCATTTGTGGATCAGGGAAAAGTATTTGATTCCAAGGAAATTGGCGTGGCGAACTCTATTGATCCATTTTATATCGAGGAAAATGGGAAGAAATACCTGATGTGGGGAAGTTTCCACGGATTGTTTCTTACGGAACTAACTGCCGATGGCAAAAAGCCTCAAGGACAAAAAATCCAAGTTGCGGGTAACCATCTGGAGGCGGCCTATGTCTTCGAAAAAGACGGATACTATTACCTCTTCGGATCAGCGGGAACTTGCTGTGAAGGAGCAAATAGCACGTATAGAGTGCTGGTGGGACGATCAGAAAATCTAGCAGGTCCATATTTGGATCAAAATGGAAAAAATTTGCTGGATGAAAACTCCGGCTCTTTGGTAGTTGGGGCGAATGCCAGCAACAACGGCTATGCTGGACCCGGACACAATGCTGAAATCATAACCGATAAAGAAGGTCAAGACTGGCTTCTCTACCATGGCATGGCTAAGCAAAAGCCAAAACTGAATAACGGTACTAACCGCCGAGTTCTGCTTCTGGATAAAATAACATGGGCAAATGGCTGGCCAAGTGTAGCAGGCCGCGAGCCTAGTACCAATACACAGGAATCCCCTGTTTTTTGAAAATTTTCCCACTATGAAGACCTATCAATTTCCCCTACTTCTATCACTTCTGTTTATTAATACAATTTTTGTATTTGCTCAAAGTAAAGTGAATCTGACTGGTTTTTCATCTGAGAACGGAGCATCTGTAGAGGAACAGAACGGAATGGTCATTGTTTCATGGCCAGCTGGCTCTCATGAAAAAGGGAGGTTGCAACTTGATATGCATGAAGGAACTCCCCTTTTAAGCGCTATACAGCTAGAGGATGCTGAGGGATTAAAAGAAATTGCACAAAATGTAAATCCCCTGTTTTTGCTCACAGTCGGGCAGCGGGATCTAAGTAAGGAAAGTGGCTGGAATATCTTTTTTGACCGAACGGCATACAATCCATACAAAGCTTTTAAAGTGAGTTTGGAAAAAGAAACGATTACAGTCAAGAGCCATGGAAAGCGAACCATCATCCGAGTAAATTCCATGAAAGCCGGAAATTTCGAAGGCTGGCTTGAAGTCACACTTTACCATGGAAGCCCACTACTGAACATGGCTGCGGTGATGAGGACGGAGGAAGATGCCAAAGCAATCATCTACGATGCGGGTTTGGTAAGTGAATCAAAAGCATGGAATGAGATTTTTTGGTCGGATACAGATGGGTATTTTCAGTCATCCTTAGACACCGAAGCAGATTCTCCGGCTGAGAACCTAGCTGTGAAATACAGAACAATTATCGGTGAAGGACAGGAAGGAAGTTTGGCAGTATTTCCTCCCCCACACCAGTATTTTTATCCCTTGGACAATGCTTACAATCTTAAATATGTATGGCATGGTGCGGATTATCGGGAAATGGTGGACGGCTATGGGATAGGAATACGGCAGGATCTGATGGGAGACAATCGACACGTGCCTTGGTTCAATGCCCCGCCTAAAACTGAGCAGCGCTTGAATTTCTTTGTACTGCTATCTGATACTAAAGACGGGCAGATATTAGAAGATGTAAAAGCATACACACATGCTGATCAATATAAACCACTGGATGGTTATCGCACGATGGCGAGCCATTTCCATACTGAGCACATGGACGATATTCTGACGCATAAGCCGGTTCCGGAGATTCCCGGACATGTAAAGGCTTTGCGCAGCATGGGCGTAAATATCATGCATTTGGGAGAATACCATTTGGCTGGAAATCCAAGGGATCTGGGACCAAGACGCCTACCGGAATTGAAGTTGATGTTTGAGGAAAGTGCCCGCTTATCCACGGGGGATTTTCTGATGATTCCTGGTGAGGAACCGAATGTACATTATGGGGGACATTGGATGAATATGTTTCCAAAGCCTGTCTATTGGATTATGTCACGTGAAGACGGACAGCCTTTCGTAGAACAAACCGAGGAGTATGGCAAAGTGTACAGAGTGGGAAATAAGGAGGAAATGCTTCAGCTACTTGAAGAGGAAAAAGGCCTTGCTTGGATTGCCCATGCACGCACAAAAGGATCAACAGGGTTTCCGGATAAATATAAAGAAGAAGCATTTTTCAAATCTGACCGCTTCAATGGTGCAGCCTGGAAAGTAATTCCTGCTGATTTGTCTATTCCAAATATGGGAAGAAGAGTGCTGGGTTTGATGGATGATATGGCCAATTGGGGAGAAAGGAAATATGTGATCGCTGAAGCTGATTTATTCAAACTGGAGCCTGACTATGAAATCTATGGCCCGATGAACATCAATTACCTGCAGATGGACAAGCTCCCAAAATTTGAAGAAGGCTGGCAACCTGTATTGTATGCCATGCAAACGGGTAAATTTTTCTCCGGAACGGGAGAAATTCTTTTGCCTTCTTTCTCAGTAAATGGCAAAGAAAGTGGCGAGACTTTACAGATGGAGGGTAGTGGAAAAGCTAAAGTAAAAGTGTCTGTTGACTGGACTTTTCCTTTGAACTACATAGAAATTATATCAGGTGATGGAGAGAATGTATCACGGGAAAGATTTGATCTAAGCAGTACAGAGTCATTTGGAGTTCAAGATTTCGATTTCACTATAGATTTAATAAATAAAAAATGGATTAGACTGGAAGTTTGGGATGTGGCGGCAAACGGGGCTTTTACACAACCAGTTTGGGTAGAATGATTTTGGAAGTCAGCAATATAGAATACATTTAATCTTTTCATTCTAACCTTGCTTTCTTAACTTTAGAAGTTAAACACAAAGTAAAAATCAATAACAAAACCCAAACCTATTATGAAAAAGACCTACACTAGAAACACTACTAAGATCAAACCTAGTTTGAAGCAAGGTGTCGCACTTTCGGGAACTTTCATTGTCCCAAAACCTGCTAAAAATGTCAAGAAACCACTTTAAATCAACCCTTGCACTACTTCTCTGTGCAGAACTGATTTCTTGTAATCCAAAAAATGAATCCAATAATCCGGTCAAACTCCTTGACCGGATTCCTACAGAAAACACCAATCAATTTTACATCAGCAACCGGGCGCCTTTGGCTCCCAGTGCATTGCTTAAGTTGCCTGTCGGCGCGGTGAAACCTGAAGGTAGTCAGATCTCCTTTTTTCATTTAAAGAAGTACTACCGGTAAAGATCATAGCAAAAACGCGTCAGATTCCAGAATGGCAATTGGATGAGCATGGCTTGGTAGGAGAGTTGAAAGACCTTCCAAAAACTTCAGATCAGCCAGAGGTAGAAGTGACTTTGATTCCCATGGGAGCCGCCAGATTACGGATCCCCACATTTCCTCACTTAGAAAACAGCCCAAAAAGTAATGAGTAAACTTCTTTTAACAGCGACTGCTTTTTTCCTGATTTTGGGAGTATCGCAGACAACTTTTTCCCAAAACCGAGCATTTGACAATCCTGTTTTGGCAGGAGACCGTCCAGATCCCACAGTAATCAAAATCGGAAAATATTATTATGCTTCGGCCACTTCCAATGAGTGGGCACCACTTTTTCCCATTTTCAAATCCGATGATCTCGTGAACTGGGAACTGGTGAACTATGTGTTTCCAGATGGAGCTCCTGACTGGGCCAAGAACAACTTTTGGGCACCAGAGCTTTCTTACGATGAAGAGCAAGGAAAAATCTACGCCTACTACACCGCAAGAGATAAGGAGAGCAATCGACTGAGTGTGGCGGTAGCCAGCGCAGATTCACCATCCGGTATGTTTACCGATCACGGACCTCTGGTGGCTCAGGAATATGGTTCCATAGATGCCTTTGAAGCTAGGGATGAAAACGGTAAAATCTACGTCTTGTGGAAAGAAGATGGGAATAGCAAAGGTCAAAAAACCCCTATTTGGGCGCAGGAAGTAAATGAAGAGCGAACCGAATTGATCGGCGAGAAACATGAGCTTTTCCGAAATGATCAGGCTTGGGAAGGTGGACTCGTAGAAGGAGTAGCAATTTTTCAGAAAAACGGCTATTTCTATGCGACGTATTCTGCACGTGGATGTTGCGAGATTTCCTGTGATTATGTCACTGGAGTGGCTCGAAGCAAGTCATTGTTAGGTCCTTGGGAAAAATACGAGATGAACCCTGTGTTGAAAGACAATGACAACTGGAAATGTGCCGGTCATGGAACTGTGGTGGAGAAAGATGGTGACCTGTGGATGCTTTACCATGCCTATAATAAGGAAGGATCTGTGTATGTAGGCCGTCAGGGAGTATTGGAAAAAATAGAATGGACGGCTGATAACTGGCCAATTTTAGCCAATAATGCTGGCTACGAACGAAGCAAAGCATCGTTAGAATTCTCGGATAATTTTAAAAAACGATTAGATCCAATTTGGCAATGGCGTGTGACGCAGGATATTCAGTACGAAACAGGTAAAAAAGGACTGAAACTTCAGGCTTCTGAAGAAAATGAAACCTTAGGGACACTTTTAGTCCAGGGTACTAAATCACTGGATTATCAATACGAAGCGACAGTAATTCCCGATGGAAAAGCTGCTGCAGGATTGGCGGTAATCGGTGGAGCAAATAACGGTTTTGGTGCTCCTCCTGCTGGAATGGGTATTTCTGTAAAAGGAGATCAGCTAATACTTTGGGAGACTATCAACCAAAAAACCAGAGAAATTGCCACTGTTACAATTCCATCCAATAAGCAAGTAAAGTTGATTTTGAGCATGAAAGATGGTTATAATATGACTACCTCAGCGATTGTGGACGGTGAAACAATTCAAGTTGGAGATACTCAAGATGTAAAGCATTTAGTGCCTTGGGGAATGGGTTTCCGGTTGGGTTTGGTAGCTAAAGGAGCTACAGATTCCTATGCTCATTTTAAGGAAGTGAGGATTTATTAGAAGTAGGATCGGCAACTTGTAAGGAATTTTTACAAGTTCTGAAAGAAGGTGAACTTCACGAGAATTCAGTTATTTCCATTTAGGAAACAACTGCTCCTGATGGGAGAAATTACAAAACTAAATTTTGAGATAAAAAAACATGTCTAATATATTTTAAGCTCTTGTATTGAAACAAAAACCTCTTAAACCTATGAAGAAAACCCTCTTTATTGGCGCATGTCTCCTTTTTGCGCAGCACTTTGCGACAGCCCAATCCTCCTCCTATAAACCTGTGGAAGGGAAAATCATGACTGAGTGGGCTACTCAGGTCACTCCTGAAAATGTTCACCAGGAATATCCCCGTCCTCAGATGACCCGGGAAAACTGGGTGAATCTAAACGGACTTTGGGACTATGCGATCAAACCAAAAGGGCAGGCTGTTCCAACAAGCTTTGATGGAGAAATACTAGTTCCCTTCGCAGTAGAATCCGCGCTTTCGGGTGTAGGAAAAACAGTGGGAAAAGACAATGAGCTTTGGTACAATACTACTTTTTCCACTCCAAAGAAATCGAGCAAAGACAAAGTTTTATTGCATTTCGGAGCATCTGACTGGGAAACTGAAGTTTTTGTAAATGGTCAAAGCGTAGGTAAACACAAAGGCGGATATGATCCTTTTCAATTCGACATCACCCAACATCTGAAATCAGGAAAAACCCAAAACCTGCAAGTTCGGGTATGGGATCCAAGTGATGACGGGCCTCAGCCAAGAGGCAAGCAGATCAAAAACCCTCACGGCATTTGGTACACTCCGGTAACCGGAATCTGGCAAACGGTTTGGTTAGAAACTGTACCAGCAGCATATATTTCCGGATTGAGAAATGCATCAGATATTCAAAGCAAGCAGATACTGGTGACACCAGAAATTGCAGGTGCATCCGCTGGACAGCAGGTAAAAGTGTCTGCTTGGAAAGATGGCGTTATGCTAGCAGAGAAAACAGTAGCTCCTGCAGAAACTGCAAAGTTGACTATAAAAGATGCTGAGCTTTGGGCTCCGGGAAATCCAGTTCTTTATGATCTACAAGTAGAATTACTGGATGGAAAAAAGGTGCTGGATGCAGTCGGAAGTTATGCGGCATTGAGAGAAATCAGCATGGCTCCAGATGAAAATGGAATTCAGCGCATGATGCTGAATGGCGAGTTCTTGTTCCAGTATGGGCCGCTTGATCAAGGCTGGTTCCCTGACGGTTTGTACACGGCTCCAAGCCATGAAGCCATGGTTTTTGACATACAAAAGACTCAGGATATGGGTTTCAACATGATCAGAAAGCACGTGAAAGTAGAGCCTGCAACGTGGTATCATGCCTGTGATAAAATGGGTATGCTGGTATGGCAGGATATGCCTAGTGGAGACATGGGAAATGGCTGGGAAATGAAACTTGCTGTGTTGGGTGAGCAGTCAGATCGCGACAGAACTCCTGAATCAGAAGCAATTTTCCGCGAAGAATGGAAAGAAATCATGGATGATTTCTATAATTTTCCTTCTATCGTTGTTTGGGTGCCTTTCAATGAAGCTTGGGGTCAGTTTAAAACCAAGGAAATAACCGATTGGACCAAGAAACACGATCCTACAAGATTGGTAAATAGTGCAAGTGGTGGAAACTTTGAAATGGAAGAAACCAAAATCGCCGGTGACATCATCGATTTGCATAACTATCCAGATGCAAAAATGCCTGATCCAAAAATTTATGGAAAAGATAATATCTTGGTACTTGGAGAATTTGGCGGGTTGGGTCTTCCTGTAGATGGGCACGTTTGGCAACAAAAAGACAACTGGGGTTATCAGAGTTTCAAAAATCAGGAAGAGCTTTATAATCGCTATGCTGGATTGATGATACGTTTAGGCGAATTGGTGGAAGCGGGACTTTCAGCGGCTGTTTACACACAGACCAGCGATGTGGAAGTGGAAACCAATGGACTGATGACTTACGATAGAAAAATCATCAAATTCGATGTGTCAAAGATGAAAAGCATACATTCACCTTTATATAAAAAGTAAGCCCATGAATTATCATTTCAATAAAATCCTTGGCGCAGCAGCATTGGGAATAGTACTTTACAGCTGCGAAAGCAAACCAAAAGAAGAAACTAAAGCCGAAGAACCAGCCCAAGAGCAGGTTTTTGGTACAACCTTTCAAAACAAAAAAGTGGAAACATACGAGATCAAAAATGCCAATGGCATGAAAATGAAAGTCACCAATTTCGGTGCACGAGTTACCAACCTTTGGGTTCCGGATAAAGATGGAAACCTGGTAGATGTAGTACTTGGGTTTGAGACCTTGGACGAGTACACTACAAGTGGTGAGAAATACTTTGGCGCAGCGATCGGCCGTTATGGCAATCGAATTGCTGATGGGAAATTCACGCTGAATGGAGAGGAATATACTTTGCCTCAGAATAACAATGGACAGACACTTCATGGTGGGCCAGGTGGAATGGACTTTGTAATTTGGGATGTAGAGAAATCCGGAGAAAACGGACTGATTTTCAGCTATACTTCTCCAGATGGAGAAGAAGGATTCCCTGGAGAACTGAAAGTGAAAATGGTCTATACACTTACAGGTGACAATGAATTCAAGGTCACGTATGAAGCGGAAACAGACAAAGCCACTCCGGTAAACTTGACACACCACTCGTTCTTTAATTTGAATGGTGCTGGAAATGGTGATGTGCTGGATCATACACTAAAGCTGAATGCGAGCAAGTTCACTCCTGTAAATGAGGTGCTAATACCAACAGGCGAGATCGCCAATGTGGATGGAACTCCTTTTGACTTTACTACTGCAACCAAAATCGGTGACCGTATCGATCAGGAAAATCAGCAGTTGAAATTCGGTGGTGGATATGACCACAACTGGGTGCTGGACAAATCCGGAAATGAATTGACTGAGGCAGCAGTGATTTCTTCACCTCAGACAGGAATAGAAATGGAAGTTTGGACTACTGAACCAGCCATTCAGTTCTACAGCGGAAATTTCCTAGATGGATCAGTTTCAGGAAAAGGTGGAAAAGTCTATGAGCTGAGATCTGCATTCTGCTTGGAAACCCAGCATTATCCAGATTCTCCGAATCAGCCTAATTTCCCCTCCACTATTTTGGAGCCTGGCGAAAAATACGAACAGACCTGTATCTATAAGTTTGGTACGAAGTAAAAGCAGAAAGCCATCTCGGGAGACCGGGATGGCTTTTTTAGTTTTACAGTTTTATATGGTCTAATGGCTCATTTCCACATTAAAATTCACTTTAGCACCCAAAGCATCAAACACTTTAAGGATAGTTTCGAATCTCGCATTTTTAACGCTGTTTTCAATTTTAGAGATTTGGGCTTTTTGCACACCTACCAGATCGCCTAATTGCTGCTGGGTCAAATTACGCTCTTGTCGTGCCTGCTTGATTGCTTGACCCAAAAGATCTATTCTCAACTCATTCTCAAAGATATCACGGTCCTCAGTACCTGTCTTCCCTATATGCTTGTCAAGCATCGAGTCAAGCGAAACTGTTTTGAATTTATCTTCCATAATTATTTACTTTTTTGATTTGTCCCTGACTTTTAAGTCACGAAAAGCTAGATAGCTTTTCCTAATTTCTTCAGCTTTCTTAATCTCTTTATTAGGGGTTTTCTGTGTTTTCTTCAAAATTCCGTGGGTTGCAACAATCAAAATGTCCTTCCCTTCTGCTTTGTCCCAAAATGAAAACAACCTAAACGCTTTCCCATTATACTTGGTCCTAAACTCCCAGATGAAGTCATTGAGTTTTTTGAAGAGTTCATTGTCATTTACATATTGGGCTTTTTTGAGATTATATAAGATTTTATCTCTTGATTTTTGGTCAAGATTTTCTAAAAACTCAACTGCTTCTGGCAACAATTCTATTTCAAAATTCGGCTTCATAACTAATGAAATCAAAATTAGCAATTTCCCAATAAGGAAACAATTTTAAAATACATCCAATTACCTAGATGACTATTGGCTTTCTCTAAAAATCAATACGAGTAAATAAATAGATTAAACAATCTCTAAAAAACCATATTCCATTGACTCGGACAATTTCACAATTTCTTCTTTATGCTTGATTAGCAATTGCTCTAAATAGGAATTGCTTTGGTTTCCAGTTTTTAACAAAACCACCTTGGGAGGAAACCCCTTTACAGTAGCGAGATTTAGGAAATCATCATCATTTGTAATGATAATCAAATCCCTTTTTAGCGCGTAATTCCAAATGTCAATATCTCTGGCTGGTACAGCTAGTCTTATACTATCCACATGATAACATTTTCCAAAATGGACCTCAAGTTTTTTCGTCAAACGCCACGATAAATTTGCATCCAATAGCAAATCCATGCTATGCTGCGACGATTTTGATAAAAGATTCTCTGTTGGCAGCAAATGCAAGCGCAGCCAAAATATGATCTTCCTTCAGGAGCGGGTAATCTTCAAGTATTTCGGCATTACTCATACCAGAAGCCAGCCATTGGAGGATATCGACAATTGCAATTCTTGTCCCTCTAATACAGGGTTTGCCAAAACGGATGTTCTGGTCGATTACAATATGTGTAGCTAGTTTTTCCACAGACTAAAAATAGGGAAAATATGTGTAACCAAATAACTCAAATAAAGTCCAAGATTGGTTTTCGGCTTGAAATCACTTCCCAACCACATATTCATATACAGTCTTAGAAATCCCAGCCAACTGCTCAGTTCCTTTATCAAAATCTTCTAAATTTTTCGAAAGCAAAACCAACACATAGGATCTCCCATCAGGCAGATATACTATCCCAGCATCATGGTGAACACCCGTTATAGATCCCGTTTTGTGGGCTACGGCAACATCTTCAGGTAGATAAAAAGGTATGATTTCGTTGAATTGCTGGTCTTTCATGATTTGAATCATTTCATCACAATCTTTCTTGGTACCAGCTTTATTCTGGGCAATGGCTGCCATGATGATCATCAGATCTTTCGCGGTCGTGGAATTACTTAATCCAAGATCGTAGGCTTTTTGATCTTCTACGCCACGTAATACTTCGATTTTGGAAGCTCCCAAATCCCTCATAGTAGCAGTCACATTTTTTGCCCCTACCAATTCGATCAGAACGTTAGTGGCAAGATTGCTACTCACAGTGATCATGGGAAACATCAAGTCTTTCAGCGCGACGGTAGTGCCTATTTTGCTATAGATAACATCATCGCTATCAACACCAATATCCATACTATACGGGCTGCCATCAACGATACTTTTGAATTCATTTTTCAGCAAAATAGAATCATTGAGATCAAGATTCCCTGCTTCTTGTTGCTTATAAAGCTCTATCATCACCGGTACTTTCATCGTGCTCGCGGCATGAAATTCCTCGTCTGCATTGATTAGCAAACTGTCTGAAGGATCAGACAAATTGAAAAATGCTACCGCAACATCTCCTTGAATGGAGTCTAGTTTAGACTGCAATTGCTCTTGGAGTGTAGGTACATTTTCTGTTTTTTCCTGACAGGAAATAACTATTATAGCTGACAATAAAAAGAGGAGCGCCGGAAATGGAGGGATTGATTTCATTAGGTGTTATATAGCTTAAGCAGGAAAAAACACTGTCTGTGCTAAGTTGTCCAAACTCTGCTGAATTTTCAAACTTGGATAAGTAGTAAATATCAAAATTCCCAATTCTTTCCAGATTTGAACTGTATTTTTGGATCCATGAAAATTTTGCTGATCGAAGACGAGCCAGAATTGGCAGCTACTATCAAAGCATCTCTGGAAAAAGAGTTGTTTCTGGTGGAGCATGCAGCAGATTTTGATTCTGCCATGGAGAAAGTCTCTCTCTATGAATACGACTGCATTCTACTGGACATTATGCTTCCAGGTGGAAGTGGTTTGGAAATTCTTGAAGAGCTGAAGAAAAGCAACATTTCCGGTAATGTGATCATTATTTCAGCAAAGGATTCCTTGGACGATAAGTTGACAGGATTAGGTTTGGGGGCAGATGATTACTTGACAAAGCCTTTTCACATCGCTGAATTAAACGCCCGAATCAAGGCAGTTTTTCGAAGAAAAAATCTAAGTGGTTCGAATCAAATTGCCACAGCAAACACCAATCTTGACTTAAGTGAAAGAACTTTTTCTGTGGACGGATTGCTATTTCCGCTGAACCGAAAAGAGTTTGACATCCTAAACTATTTTTTGGTCAACAAGAATCGATTAATCACCAAAAATGCCCTTGCTGAACATGTCTGGGGCGACCATATCGATCAGGCAGACAATTTTGATTTTATCTATTACCAGATCAAAAACCTACGTAAAAAGTTACAGTCTTCTGACGCAAAAATTGAAATCCAATCCATCTATGGGGTGGGCTATAAACTTGTAGAGCTGTGAAACTACTCAACCAGTCACTCAAATATCTCTCAATTTCGATCTTTTTGATTGTGTCGATCTGGTCTGCGATTTTTTATTTCAACATGCTGGATGAGATCCACGATAGCATAGATGACGGCCTGGATAATTACAAACTTTTAATCATAAATCGAACTGCAGATGATGAGCAGATTTTTGAAAAAAAGGATTTTGAAGAGGGCAATTTTACAATTCACCAGATCCCGGAAAAAGAAGCACTAGGTATGCGTGATTATTTTACGGATACCTTGCTTTACATGCAAAATGAAGATGATTTGGAGCCGGTGCGCATGCTTACCTCGGCTTTTAAGCATGGCGAGAAGTACTATCAGCTTACTGTTTTCAACTCGACTGTAGAAGAAGACGATCTGATCGAAGATCTGTTTTATTCCATTATCTGGCTGTATGTGATTCTAGTGGTAAGCATAGTACTTATCAACAATGTAGTGCTCAAGCGCCTTTGGAAACCTTTTTATTCCTTGCTGAATGAGTTGAAATCTTATCGGATAGACAAGGAAACGCCCCTGCCTCAGGTAACAGGAGAAACCAAGGAATTCAGGGAATTGGAAATCGCGGTGAATGCGCTGATTATCCGGGCAAGAGAAACGTTTTACAACCAAAAGAAATTTACCGAAAATGCTTCCCATGAGTTACAGACTCCCTTGGCGATTATTTCCACCAAATTGGAATTGATGCTGGAAAAGGAAAGTCTTGGAGCTGAAAATGCAGAAAATGTCGGGCAGATTTTGCAGACAATTCAGCGCTTGACCCGTCTGAACAAGTCCTTGCTTTTACTTTCCAAAATAGAAAACAGGCAGTTTAACGAAGCTGCTGAGGTAGATTTTGCAAAATTGGTAAACCAATCTGTCGAAGATTTGGAGGATTTTGCAGGATTTAGAAACGTGGAAATTACTGTGGATAAGTTTGCTATACTTAGCTACCAGATGGATGAGAGTCTGGCCTCAATACTTGTGAGTAATCTCCTTCGGAATGCGATTTTCCACAATGTGGAGGGAGGAAAAGTGCAAGTGGAAATCCAAGAAAACTCCCTTCGAATCAGAAATACAGGAAAGCATGAAGCGTTAGACTCCTCGAAGATTTTTGACCGTTTTCAAAAAGAAACCAGCAGCAATTCCAGCACTGGGCTAGGTCTGGCGATTGTCCACGCGATCTGTAAATTGTATGGATTTGAGGTGAAGTATAGTTTTGATGGAGCGCATTGCTTTAAGGTGAATATGGGTTGAAGGTTATTAGGTCGTAAAGTTGGAATGTGTCTAAATGAAGTCATATCATAGCGACAGTTAATGCTATTCCTGTTTCAATCCAAAATTTAGTGAAGAAAGAAGGATTTTTAAATCAGTGGTAAATCATTTGAAACATACGAGATTTTGAAATAAACCTCAAAGCCTAGATCACAGCATCGTCGTGAGAGAATTCCATTAAAGCTTAGGCATAGATGCAAACCAAGAAGTGACTTCTTTGACTAGTCTTCTGGTAATTTCGGGATTTGCGTCAGCTAGATTTTTTGTTTCTCCTGGATCTTCGGGTATGTTATAGAGTTCCGGACGACTTCCGTCGTAGTCGCAAAGCAATTTCCACTTTCCATCCCTCACAGCAAGGTCAGGTAGATTTTCGATTCCATAATAGTTCTTTCGGTCAGGAGGGCGGCTAAAGAAAATAGGTGCTTTTCGGGAATCATCAGACCTTCCCAGAATAGTTTCAATGACATTTTCCCCATCTGTCAAGTTGGTTTTCGGGCTTTCTGTAAATGTTAAAAGCGAAGGCGTAAAATCAATGGCAGAAAATACTGACTCCTTGTTTCTGCTCCCTGTTGCACTTTTATCTATAAAACCTGGTCCCCATACGATCAAAGAAGATCGAATTCCTCCCTCATAAAGATGTGTTTTGTAGCCTTTCAAGTCCCTTGCCCGTCCAGCCCCTAATTCCGGGCCATTGTCAGAGCAAAATAGAATCAGGGTATTTTCTCTGAGTTTTTCATTGGATTGGATGTATTTGAACAACTTTCCCATTTGCTGATCCATTGCTTCCAAAACCGCCAGATACAGTGCTCTTTTACCCTCTTCTTTTGCCAATCCATATTCTTCAAATGGTGGCCAATAAGGACTGTGAACATCATCTGGCCAGATATTTACATAGAATGGTTTGTCTTCTTCTCTCGCTTTGGCAATAAAATCCAGTGCTCCATCCACAAATCCCGTCGTGATCTCAGATCGCTGCATCCAAGTATAGCCTTCACCCAAATTCTCTGCATCTTGCCAGATCTTCCCTACTTTTCCCGTCTCATCTTTGGTCATAGGCAGAAGTTTGGGACCCATCCCTTCGAAATTCGTCAAGGACTCATCAAAGCCATAGTCTGTGATCGGAGGAGCATCAGCGACGTCCCGCTGCCCACCCATATGCCACTTCCCAAAATGACCAGTAGCATAGCCAGCTTGCTGTAGATTCCTCGCCAGCATAGGAGCTGAAGGATCCAGCCAATTTGCTATCCCTCTTGCCTCATTTTGCTTTCTATTGTCCAGGTATGAGGTAATATTCCAGCGCTGTGGATAAGTGCCTGTGGCGATTGCTACCCGGGACGGAGAGCAAATTGGGGAGTTGACATAAAACTGCTCGAAGGAAATTCCCTCACTGGCGATCTTATCAATATTCGGCGTTTGGGCATCCGTATTTCCAAAAGAGGATAAATCAGCCCATCCCATATCATCAATGAAAATCAGGATAATATTGGGCTTTTTATCCTTGGTTTGAGTATATCCCAAGGAATAAAAAGACAAGAATAGAATAGTGACAACGAGTAATTTCTTCATCAGCTGAGATTGGGTAAATGCTGGAAAATTAATTCCTAAAAGCAAGTTAACGAGTAACCTAATTTAAAATTTTCGTTGTCTGGAAACAATGAGATTCCGCATCTACTGAGCATATTCTGGATAAAAGGCTAAAACCACGTTTAGGCGATTGCACTTTAAACTCTTTTTAGGATTTCCGGCAGCTATTTTTTCCATCGCCTTCAGATTCCCAATTGTTTCCAGATTCCCCCTTTTTCTTTGAGGTATAACTTAAAAACTATACAAAAATGAAAAAGCAAATCACACTAATGGCATCAGCTCTAACACTTATTTCCGCAGCCACTTTTGCCCAGGATATACATCCAAGTGAAGTGCCTTCTGTAGTGGCAAACAATTTCAGAAAGGAATTCCCAAAAGCATCAGACATAGAATGGGAATTGGATGGTGACAACTACAATGTGGATTTTGAAATTGGCTGGGGTACAGATCATGAAATCTGGTATGACGCCGCTGGCAATATGCTTAAGCATGAGGAAGAAATCTCCAAAGGGGATCTGCCAAACCAAGTGACTTCCAAAATCAATTCTGATTTCAAAGACCTAAGAATCGACGGTGCAAAGAAAATAACAGAAGGTTCGCAAGTCACCTACAAAGTAGAGCTTGAGAATTTCACAGAAGAGTGGAAAGTCATTTTCTCCGCCACAGGAGAAGTACTCCATAAAATCAATGACTAAGCTGTATTCCACTTCATCTTTTCTCCCTGACAAAATCGATTGGCCAGTTCTTCAAAAACTATTACGATGCTTAAGAAACTCACACTTGCCACATTCCTGCTTCTTCTTAGCTTTTCCTTTGCGCAAGCTCAGGAGGAAAAAAACGATGAAAAGACTTCTCCGGGTTGGTTTGACAAAATCCATCTGGGCGGATACATGCAGGTTCGCTACAATGGCTTGTTTCAAACCAATCCAGCACTGGAATGTGAGCAGTGTGATGAGGCTTGGGGCGGAGAGGAAAACTCACTTTCCCTTAGAAGACTCCGCTTCAAAATATATGGTCAGATCCATCCTCGGGTATTTTTCTATTTTCAACCGGATTTTGCAAAGTCCGTCGGTGAATCAGATCATGTGGGAAGATTGAAAGATGCTTATTTCGATCTTGGATTAGATCTTAAAAATGAATTTCGCCTGAGAATAGGACAGAGTAAAGTACCTTTTGGCTATGAGAATATGCAATCCAGCAGTCAGCGCCTTCCCTTGGATCGGGACGACGCGCTGAATAGTGGGTTAAAAGACGAGCGTGATGTGGGGGTGTTCTTTTACTGGGCAAATAAGCAACAACGGAACATGATGACTGAGCTGAAAAAAGACGGGATGAAGCACTCTGGTGATTTTGGGGTTTTCGCTTTGGGGGTTTACAATGGTCAGACAGCTAATCATAAGGATAGAAACGGAAAATTCCATGTTGTCACCCGCTTCTCTCTACCTATAAAAGTTGGAAATCAAGTGATTGAGCCGGGAATTCAGGCATATCGCGGCACGTATGTATTGCAGGAAACAAGTCCTGAGATCAATGCCAATGAAAGCAAGGAATACCTGGATGAGCGTGTAGCGGCTTCATTTGTACTCTATCCAAGACCATTCGGAATCCAGGCAGAATACGTGGTAGGCAAAGGACCTGAGTTTAACAAAGAAACCCAGAAAATAGAAGTTCAAAATCTCAATGGTGGCTATGTGACCTTCTCCTATATCGCCGGAAATTTCATTCCATTTACCCGCCTGCAGTATTACGATGGAGGGAAAAAGCATGAAATGGACGCAAGAAGCTACACCGTAAAAGAATTGGAACTGGGATTGGAGTGGCAACCGATGAAGTCTTTTGAGTTAGTAGCGATGTACACTTTCTCTAATCGCCGATACGAAGATTTTCAGGTGCAGGATAACCGTCAAGCAGGAAGTTTGTTGAGGCTACAGGCTCAATTGAATTTTTGAGTTTTTAACTTGACTTCGAAGAGGGTTTTAGAAAAACGTCCAATAGAACTTCCGCCATTGATCTATATTAAAGCTATTTCTCCATTACCTCGTATTCCGCTAGTACTGACTCGAACATGGAAATTTTAGCTTTCGTTAGGTTAGTAAGTTCTTCTTTCTTCAGTGGAGTTTGCTCCAAAGGATCTTCTAAAAGCGAGTATATCCTACCATCTCCATAGAGCTTCCAATCTGTGTCCTGAACGTAAGTACTATTTTCAAAATTGCCCCAGTTCGGAGCATAGTAACAATATATCCATTCGCGTGTAATAGAATTATCTCCCAAGAGCTGTGGATAAAAGCTCAATCCATCAGATTGGACTGACTTATCTTTTTGAAAATTAACTGTCTCCAAGAGAGTCGGAAGAAAATCCGTGAAGTCAATCAGATTACTATTTGTACTTCCTGGCTGAATTTTTCCTTTCCAGTTTGCAATGAAAGGGACATGCGTACCTGCGGTGGTTGTATTTCCCTTATCCCCTTTGATTGAAATCCCGCCTTGATAGCTAGTCACTTTTCTATCTGTGCCATTATCACCGACGAAGAGAATCAAGGTATTCTCACGGATGCCTAGTTCTTCAGTTTTAGCTACAATTAACCCAACCAGCTTATCCATGTAGTTGACCATTTCTCCGAAGTAAATCGGATCATTGATCTTGGATTTAGAGTCAAAATCATCAAACTCTGAATTTGCAGGTGTTGGCACAAAAGGATCATGAGTGATTGCCATCGGGTAATAGATGAAAAACGGCTCGTTTTTACTTTTCTCCATGAAGAGATTGACCTGCTCGGTAAACAGATCCGGCCCATACTTACCTTCATGGGTTTGGGTACCTGTATTGGAGCTAATCAGTGGATCTTTATACCTGCTTCCTAGCTCCTTGATTTGCCACAAAAAGTATTCATCGAACCCAGCTTCTTCAGGTAGCGAACCTATTTTTCCTCCTGCCAGCTCATGCTGCTTTTCATTTCCATAAAGCTGCCATTTGCCTGCAACAAAGGTTTTGTATCCAGCTTCCTTCAAGTAATCCGCAAATGTCTGTTCATTCGGATCAAGTAAACCGAAGCCTATATAATTCCTGAAATTGTACTTTCCGGTCATGATTTGCACCCTTGAGGGAGTACAGAGTGGCATGGCATAGGTCTGGGTAAAATTCATTCCTTCCTCGGCCAACTTGTCCAGATTGGGCGTACTATAATCATCGGATCCATTAACTCCCAAGGTTTCGAAACCCAAGTCATCAGCCATAATTAGAATGATATTGGGTGAACGTTGCGCCTTTACCTGAAAGCAAAAACAAATAGTAAGCAAAACAATATGTAGAAAACGAAGGCTTTTCATTTTGTCTTTTGCGTAATATCCATAACTATTTAATTCTTGCCATTTTTAAAACTCTTATCAGGATAGGCAGGAGCCTGAGGAATAGGTCTTGGATCCGCCTTGATCAATTCTTTCAAATGCTCGATCGCTGCTTCCAATTGCGCATCTTTACCTTCGAAAGTCGCCTTAGGCATATTGATCACTTCGATATCCGGGATAAAGCCGACTCCTTCGATGAGCCATTCGCCTTCTTCGCCATACACTCCATTCATTGGTGCTCTGGCGATGCCATTATCTGTCAAGGTATTTGAACCAGAAAGCCAAACTTCTCCACCCCAAGTTCGGGCACCGATGGCTTTGCCCATTCCTAGTCTTCTGAAGCCTTCAGCAAAAGCCTCTCCATCAGAAGCAGTAAATTCATCCACGAGTAAAACTAGATGACCACGAAAAGCATAGGGCATATTCCAATACGGTTCGCCGGTTCTACTTTTCCAGTAAAAGAAAACCTCCCGCATCAATTTCTCCAGAATAAAGGAATCGATATTTCCACCCCTATTTTGGCGCATATCGATGACCAAGCCATCTTTTTTAAATTGAGGATAAAAGTCCCTATACCACTGTCCAATATCACCAGAAGTCATCGCACGAAGGTGAACATAACCTAAGGCTCCATCAGATTTAGCCTCTGTCTCTAATCTTCGGGTGTATTCCCATTCGTTATAGCGAAGATTGGATTCTGCCTGAGCCGACATGGGCTTAAGGATCTGATCTGATTTGGCTTTACCGTCGGTAGAAAGCAATGAAACCCGAACCTGCTTGCCCGCTTTGTCTCTCAATAAATAGTAAATATCAGGTACTTCCATTACGGCCACTCCATCAATATGAGTAATGATATCTCCTTCAGAAATACTCAAATCCGGGTGTGAAAGTGGAGACATTTCATCAGGATAGTCCGGATCCGACAAATAGATGTGATCAATAGAATACCCCTTCAACTTATCATTTCGACTAAGTTTTGCACCGAGTAGTCCAAAACTGATATTGTCTTCCCCATCTCTCAGATCACCTCCACGAACTGAAGTGTGCAACACGGAAAGTTCGCCCACCATTTCCCCAATCACATCAGAAAGCTCCGCACGTGTGGTCACCCGGTCCACCAAAGGAAGATATTTCTCATGCATCGCATCCCAATCGATACCATGCATCCCTGTATCATAGAAATAGTCTCGCTCCATTCTCCAGGCATCTGTAAAGATTTGCTTCCAGTCTTCTGCAGGATCTATGGAGTATTTTACTCCGCTGATATCCAATTTGGTTTTGGATAAGTCAGAGACTGGAGATGTGCCTAATACTACTACAGAATATGTGCTGCCACTTTGAACAAGTATGTATTTCTTATTTAGCGAAACTGTATAATTCCTGACGTTATCGATAAATGCTTTTGGCTCTGGCTTGTTGGAAATTGGGACCATCATCAGTGGAGCCTTTTCAGAACCACCTGCACCTCCTCCATAAAATACGCCCATTCCAGGGCCTATTTCATGGAAGTAAAGCGCTTTATCAGTGACGATCAAATTGCTATAGTTTCCTGCGGGCACAGGCACTTCCCGCAGCCTTTCCTGAATTCCATCTTCTTCAATAGTTACCGTCACTTTTTCAGGTGCTTTCTCTGCCTCCTTTTGTAATTCATTGTTGAAAAAGAAAGGAGATACAAGCCCATCTTTTAAACCGATTTGATAGATTTTCATCTGCTTTTCCCAGAAAGGCTCCGGCTGACGAGTACCCCAAGGGCTTCCTATCGCAGACTGGAAATTTCTATCTGAGAGAAAATAGAACCAATTTCCATCCGCACTCCACTGCGGGCTCAGGCTATTGGCTCGATCTGAAGTCATCGCAATGCGCTTCTTGCTATCAATGTTAAAGGCATGGATTTGCGAAAAAGTATTGCTCGCAGCTTGGGCGTAGGCTAGCCATTTTCCATCAGGAGACCAAGCCATACTCGAAGAAATATCTTCATCCGAATCTGTCACTTTGATCTGAGATCCAGAGGCTTTGTCCAGCACCCAAATCGTCTGATTCAAATCCCTGAAGGCTATTTTAGAACCATCTGGGGAAGGAAGCATATCAAATTTCAGGGTAGTCCCATTCTTCGAAACTTGTTTCCCCTGATCCATTCCAAGGCTATTGTATTCATGAATTTCAAATTCTGAACTCTCGTCTGAGAAGGTTAAAATCGATTTTCCATCTGGAGAAAAAATCGCATCTCGATAGCGAACTCCATCTTTTCTGCTCAAACGTATAGTCCGCCCTTCTTTTACCGGAACAGAAAAAACCCGACCTCTAGTTGTCATTACCACTCGTTCCCCATCATTGGAAACCGCCATCGCACTGAGATAGGACATAGGATTATCCACCCATTTTTCCCGCAGTTGATCGAAATCTGAAATGAGCTTAATCGCAAGAGTCTTTGCCGTACCACTTCCTAATTCCATTAATTTAAGGTCTGCTCCTACGCGGTAAACCAGTTGATTTCCAGAAACAGAAAATTCTCGAACATCGAAGCTTGGCTCTTTGGATAGCTGAGCAAGTGCCCCCCCATTCTCATCCATGCTCCAGACATTCACAATCCCATCTCGGGAGGAGAGAAAATATACTTTTCCCTGATGCGGCACAGGATGATGGTCTTCACCGTTGTAGTCCTTTGTCAATTTTACTGCTTCAGCAGCCCCATCAGTGTACTGCCAAACCTGGCGAGCTGTGCCCCCTTCGTAGCGCTTGGTGACATTGTTATGAAAAGTCGGTCTGACAAAAAAGTAAGTTGAGCCATCTTCAGAGAAGCTTCCCTCTGCTGCCATTTCTAAAGGAAGAAGTTGCTTCTCGCCGCTTTCTACATCGACAGTTACCGTATTGAGTTTTGGTAGTGTAGAATATTGATTGGTGACATAGGCAATTTCTGTAGCTGATTTCCATGCCGTAGGAATCGAGGAAGCAGGCTCGTATGTCAATCGCTTGGGTAGTCCTCCGGCGATTGGCATCACATAGACTTCTGTAGGGCCTTCGTAGCTGGCAGCGTATGCTACCCATTGGCCATCCGGCGAAATCTTCGGATCAGACTCATCTCCCGGATGTGAAGTCAATCGGATGGCATTTCCTCCAGCCACCGGAACTCTCCAAATATCACCCTCAGCAACAAACACGAGTTGATCGCCATTTAGGTCGGGATGCATAAAATAACCTCTGCTGGATTGAGCAATAGAAAAATTGCAAATG
Source organism: Algoriphagus locisalis (assembly GCF_900116615.1). Classification (GTDB taxonomy): domain Bacteria; phylum Bacteroidota; class Bacteroidia; order Cytophagales; family Cyclobacteriaceae; genus Algoriphagus; species Algoriphagus locisalis. The sequence goes on along the minus strand of NZ_FPBF01000006.1, from coordinate 202,601 downwards.
AGGAAAAAAAGCGGAAGATAGAATTTTGGCATGGCTTCTAGATTTTAGTAGAACGCACTCAATCTAATTCATCTCAAAGAAATCCCAATGCCTCTGGTATAATTTTTAGAAGATGGGTTAAAAGGCTCTAAAAAAATTCAAATCTCCTCCATGAATATGTTTTTCGGGAAAAGTTGACAAAATTTTACACCAGCATTATTAAACTCACCTCCACTTGTTCGCTACCTAACCTCAATTATTTTCTGCCTTATAAAACAGGAATTCCAAGTATTCCTTGCCATTTTTACTATCGATACCTTTCAAATAAACCCCATAATGAACAGTAAATACTATTCCATTCTAGCTTTCACTTATTTCTGGCTAATTACCTTTACTACGCTGGCAAGCGTGGACACAGTCGCTACGTATAGCGCATCTATGCAAAAAGAAATTAAAGCCGTAGTGATCACCCCAAAGGATTATAATAAATCCAAAGATTACCCAGTCGTCTATTTACTTCACGGGTATTCAGGAAACTACTCCGACTGGATCACGAAAGCCCCTCAATTAGAGTCCTATGCAGATCAATATGACATGATCATCGTAAATCCCGACGGAAACTTTGGCAGCTGGTATTGGGACAGCCCAGAAGTGGAAAGCTCCAAATACGAGACTTATGTCGGAAAAGAATTGGTAGAATTTATAGACCAAAAATATAGCACCGTAAAAAGTCGTGAAGGACGAGCTATCACTGGCTTGAGCATGGGCGGGCATGGTGCTTTGTACCTGGCTTTTCGGCATCAAGACACCTTTGGCGCAGCGGGAAGCTTAAGCGGAGGCGTTGATATTGGGCCGTTTCCAGAAAACTGGGAGATGAAAAAATACCTTGGCACCAAAGCAGAAAATCCTGAGAGATGGGAAGAATATTCTGTGATGTACCAAAGCAATCGTCTGATTACAAATAAGTTGAAGCTAATCATTAGCTGTGGTACAGAAGATTTCTTCTACGAAGTGAATGTGAGACTCCACGAAAAACTGGCTTACAATAATATTCCTCATACCTTCATTACTGGACCAGGAGGACATACCTGGGATTATTGGAGAGATGCAGTTCAGTATCAGTTGCTATTTTTCCATGATTACTTTACAAGCGTCAAATAGAACTCCTTTGTTTCACTTAGAGCTATTGGTTTTTCAAAAAAGCAAGAAGTCAATAGATTCGGTCAAAAATCCACCAACGGCGCGGATTTGAACATAGCAAAGCATAATTTTAACCAAAAAACAATCCAAATATGAAAAAGAGATACTTATTAGGGGTGGGTCTGATGCTACTTCTAGGTAGCAACGTCCAAGCTCAAGATGAGGTGATCGAAAAGATCATTAAAGAGGAAACTGAAAATTCACAGCTAAAGCAAATCGGCCATGAACTGATGGATGGAATTGGGCCAAGATTGGTAGGTTCTCCTCAAATGCAAAAGGCGCATGATTGGGCTGTAGAGAAATACAAAGGCTGGGGCATCGAAGCTCGCAATGAGCAATGGGGTGAATGGAGAGGATGGGAACGTGGAATTTCTCACATCGATATGGTGGCTCCTTGGACAAAGTCCCTATCAGGACAGCAATTGGCTTGGAGCCCTTCTTCGCCGGAAGGTGGAGCCAAAGGTGAAGTTGTTGTGATTCCAGAGTTGGCAGACGAGGCAGCATTCCAGGCCTGGCTTCCTTCAGTAAAAGGGAAATATGTGATGATTTCTGCACCTCAGTTAACTGGTCGTCCTGATTACAACTGGGAGGAATTCGCTACTGAAGAGTCTTTTGAAAAAATGAAAGAAGACCGTACCGAATCCAACAGAGCCTGGAACGAAAGGCTTCAAAAAACAGGGAAAGGAAGACGAGAATTGCCTACAGCGCTTGAAGATGCAGGTGCGCTTGGTATCATCACTTCTTATTGGTCTCAAGGTTTCGGAGCAAATAAAATCTTCTCAGCCTATACCAAGAAAGTACCTACTGTAGATCTTTCATTGGAAGATTACGGACTGCTTTTCAGATTGGCAGAAAACGGAGAAAAGCCAATGATCCACTTGAATGCTCAGTCCAAGGAAAACGGAATGGTGCCTACTTTCAATACGATCGCAGAAATCAAAGGAACCGAGAAACCTGACGAATACGTGATGCTTTCAGCACACTTTGATTCATGGGATGGCGGAACTGGTGCTACAGACAACGGAACAGGTACCATCATGATGATGGAAGTAATGCGGGTTTTGAAAGAAGTATATCCTAATCCTAAAAGAACAATCTTGGTAGGTCATTGGGGTTCTGAAGAACAAGGTTTGAACGGTTCAAGAGCATTTGTAGAAGATCATCCGGAAATGATGCCTAAAATCCAGGCACTTTTCAATCAGGATAATGGTACTGGAAGAGTGGCAAATGTATCAGGTCAAGGTTTTATTCATAGCTATGAGTATTTGGGTAGATGGATGTCAAAAGTACCTCGCGAGATCACCAGAGAAGTGGAAACTACTTTCCCGGGCAATCCTGGAGGCGGTGGATCTGACTATGCTTCCTTCGTGGCGGCTGGCGTTCCGGCGTTTTCTTTGAGTTCCCTTAGCTGGTCATATGGCAATTATACCTGGCATACCAACCTAGATACCTATGACAAAATCGTATTTGATGATGTGCAAAACAACGTAATCATGGCAGCAATCATGGTCTATATGGCTAGTGAAGAAGATGATATGGTCTCTAGAGAGGTACGAGTACCACTTGGAAGAGGCGGTGAGCCGGCTGAATGGCCTGCTGTACGTTCTCCAACAAGAAAGGGTGGAGTTGAGTAATCATTAAAAACCTCTTGCAATATTCATTAGAGCCACGGACATTTTCCGTGGCTTTTTTAATATTAATAAACTATATATCAGTACATTAAAACCATGAAATCGAGCATCTTCACACAGTGGGATGGTTATTACTTGAGCGAGATTCTCCCGAATCGAGTTCGGGACAGGCTATCTGACCTTTAAAAATCAAATTATCATCAGATGAAAATAACATTAGAGTTGCCAGCAGAATTATTAAATGAATTAATGGTGCTCACAGGAGCTACCTCAAAATCACAGCTAGTGAGAGAAACACTAGAAGAACATATCAAACTAATTAAGAGAAAACGGCTGCTTACAATGAAGGGATCAATAGATTTAGAAAACCTTTTGTAAATTCCTGATAAATCCCCCTTGTCATGAACAAATACCTTTCGCTTCTTTTGCTTTTTGGTTTCATTCAGATTCCCCTTTTTGCACAGCAGAAAATCTTGAAAGAAGCAATTGAAAGAGCTGAGAGAGAAGACTTTTCGGGAGTGATCCTCGTAGCAGAAGATGACAAAATACTTTTCGAAGAAGCGATGGGCATGCGCACCTACGAAAATCGTGCACTCCTCCACGAATACGATATTTTCGAATTGGCATCCCTATCAAAGCAATTCACAGCTATGATGATTATGATGTGCAAGGAAAAAGGGCTTTTGGGTTTCGATGATCAGCTTTCCAAGTATATAGAAACTCCATACCCTGGAATCAGCATCAGAAACCTCCTCACACATACAAGCGGCCTACCCGACTACCAAGCCATCATGGATGAGCATTGGGACAAAAATAAGGTAGCCGGGAATCCAGACATTCTAGAATATCTTCGAGAATATGCTCCAGTCAAATCTTTCGATCCAGGTGATAAATATGAATACAGTAATACGGGTTATGTATTATTGGCTAGTGTTGTAGAAAAAGTAACTGGAGAAGATTTCGTAGATCTCATGCGGGAATGGATATTTCGGCCTCTGGGAATGAAAAACACAGCTATCCGTTCTTTGGAGGAAAAAGCATCCGTTAAAGATTTTGCTGCAGGACATCTCAAGGATGAAAACGGTAACTATGTCAATGCAAATACTTTCCATTCTTCAGATTACACCATTTGGCTAGGCAATCGCAAAGGCCCTGGAAGAGTTTCCAGTAATGCGGAAGATCTTTACAAATGGGATCAGGCACTCTACACTGATAAGCTTGTTTCTAAGGAAACCATGGAGGAAGCTTACACCGCCTTCAAACTGAATGACGGAACTCGCAGCTATTATGGCTTTGGTTGGGAAATAAAACCACAAAGTCCTTTCGGAAAAATGGTGATGCATACAGGATCAAATCCGGGCTATAGCACCATCATCGTTCGGTATTTAGAAGAGAACAAAACGATTATTATCCTAAACAACAATGCGCATCCAGATATGATGCGCCTAGTAGAAGCGGCTACGCTCTCATTGGGTAAATGGTAAAAAATTAAATTGTTTGCAATACAATTAATCGCCTAAAGCTGCCATTCTAAACGTCTCTACTTCTGGAGTTTCATGTTCCTTGGCCATGATTTCCTCAAATTTCTTAATCAAATCAGGATTCTCGGAAGCGATGTTGTTCTGCTCCAGAATGTCCTTTGAAAGGTCATATAGCTCAATTTCCAGGTTGTTTTCCTTCACGATATTCTGTCTTACGGCTTTCCAATTCCCCATTCGCACGGCCTGTTGACCTCCTGTTTCAGGAAACTCCCAGTAGAGATACTCATGCTTTTCTTGCTCTTTGCCCATCAACTCCGGCAAGAAGCTTTTACCATCCAATTCTTCTGGGATAGGTATTCCTACCAATTCAGCAAGTGTCGGGAAAATATCATAAAAAACAGAAATGTGATCCGAGGTACTCTTTTCAATCTTTCCCGGCCAACTCACTAACATGGGTACTCGAATACCACCTTCATACACAAACCCTTTTGTTCTTCCATATCCATTGGTAAATGGCGCTGAGCTTTCGAAGTAATCGTAATCTACTCCACCCACATAAGTCGGTCCATTGTCACTAGTCACGATAATCATGGTATTTTCCTCCAAACCAAGTTCCTTAACCTTGGCTCGGATCTCGCCGATTTGCTGATCTAGTTTGGTGATCATCGCCGCATAGGTCGCATTTGGATATTGATTAGGAAAATAGCCATTGTTCCCTCTGTATGGCTCCTCAGCACCCAGTTCAGCGATATATCCCTCTCTGTCAGGACCAGGAATCTGCAATGGAACGTGAGGAAGTGGAGAAGCATAATAAAGGAAAAAAGGCTCATCCTTATTTTCTTGGATGAAATTCATAGCCTTATCATGCATCAAATCCGGGGCATAATCATTTTGCTCGTATTTGGCGTAGCTCGCTGGATCATTAGGATCTGCTCCTGGGTCCAATTTGGTTGCTGGCACGACTAATTCATTATTCAATAGTACCTTTTCTTTGTTCTCCCAAAGGTGAGTTGGGTAAAGGTTGTGAGCTTGACGCTGGCAATTGTATCCGTAGAAATAATCAAAGCCCAAATTGTTTGGAATTCCCTCCGTCAAAGGTCCGCCTAATCCCCACTTACCTACAATGCCTGTTTTGTAACCAGCTTTTTGCAGCATTTTGCTCATGGTCTCCGTATCTGCAGGCAAATTCCGCTGCCCTTCTAAGTTCGGATCTACAGATGCTTTTGCATAATCCCAAACATCTCCGCGCTCCTTCATAGCATCATTTCCACGGATATAGGAATGTCCCATATGCAATCCAGTAAGTAAAACGGATCTCGCCGGAGCACAGACTGGAGCGCCTGAGTAATGATGGGTGAAAATCATTCCTGTCTCCGACAAGGCGTCAATATTTGGAGTTTTGATTTTCTTTTGACCTTGATATCCCACCTCGCCATAGCCTAGATCATCTGCCAAAATTAATATAACATTGGGGCTTTGAACCTCAGGCTCCTTAGTATCACATGCGATGCAAATACCGCAAATAACAAGCAAAAGTAAATTTTTCATTTCTAGGTCTTTTGCCCAAAAATAGTGTTTTTAATGTGAGATATTGAATCTTCGAGTCTTTTTTCCCGCGAACCAGAGATTATATAATGTGGAAAACCACTTTCGCCTGCTAATTTTTTATACAAGTCCAAAAAATAATTTCGCATCTCAAGCTCTGGATATTCACGTTGTGGATCAGGAGTCCAAGGCAAATCTGTATCAGTCAACAAAATCAAATCGTACTTTCTTTCAGCAATTTGATCCAAAACCCAAGGGTGAGTTTTCCCAAATCTATGCTCTGACCAAATGTGGATAACTCGCAGATCTGTATCACAAAAAAGATACTTTTCAGCTTTTTTAGCTATCTCATCTTCCAGTGCAACCTGCCCTTTTCCAATTGCCAGCATATCCTCGTACCTGTATTCCCTCCCAAGATCTTCCAAGTATTCCCGTGCATATTCCGGCACCCATGGTTCCCCAAAGTGATTGGCAAGATCTTCTGCCAGCGTACTTTTTCCGGTAGATTCTGGGCCAAGAATTAAGATTCGTTTTGGATTAGGCATTTTTTAAGAATTGGTTTTTAACCGCGGAGGTCACAAAGTTTTTCGCGGAGTGTGCTAGTTGGATATTAAGTTATATAAGGGAAAGGTTGAAGTTCAAATTCGGCAATTTCCCCTTTTTTCAAAGGGGACTAGGGGGATTTTTTCACAATAATTTCAGAAGTAAAACTAAGCACAATTCTTTTTTTCAGTTGCGATCAGCCAATTCAAGCTTATTTCTCTTTTGCAGATTTGATCCAGGCAATTAAACCCATAATTGCTAAAACTGTGAAGAAAAGGTATTGAAATGATGTCAGGATTAAGCCCTTGTAGAAATAAAGAGGAACTGCCACGAAGTCAGTCAGAATCCAGAATATCCAGTTTTCCACTTTCTTTTTTGCCATCAACCACATCCCTACAAACGCCGAAGCGGTTGTGAAGGAATCCCAATAAGGCACATCGCTATCGGTGAAATTGACCAACACATATACGAGGATAATATAAGACACCGCAAATATTCCTAATGAAATAGCCCAACCACTTGCCTTAAGCCATGTAACTGGTAATTGTTCTTTTCCCTCCTTCGGATGTGTCCAAACATACCAGCCGAATATTGACATGCTAAAATAATAGGCATTGATGCCCATATCCGCATAAAGCTTGTATTGAAAGCAAATCCACACATAAATCAGCGTAGAGATAATCCCAGTAGGATACACCCAAATGTTTTCCCGCATGGAATAAAAGACCGATGCAATTCCAAAAAACACCGCAAAAGCCTCCAGCCAAGTCATTGCAGCTAAACCTTCCCTGAATCCATCAAGTAAAAATTGGAAATCCATGATGCGAAGAAAAGGATTTTAATTGTAAGATTTGTCGTCATTGCGAGGGGTATTCCCGAGAAGTCGATCCTGTCACACGAAGTTGATCACCCCGAAGCAATCTGTTCTTAAATGACTTCAAGGGATAGTTCTTACCGTTAACTTGGAGGATCTCCTCAGTATTTGGAACAAGTGAATTGACAATTTGCCTTACAAACAAAACTTTGTAAGGAGTTCCTCTGTTCCTTTCGTAACTTTGCCAGCTATGACTTTGAGCACTTTATCCGCTAAAACAGACATCGACGCACTCGATCCCAAAGAATTCATCATCATCAAAAACGCCCGGGTGAATAACCTGAAAAGCCTGAGCGTCGCGATTCCAAGAAATAAATTTGTGGTAGTAACAGGGCTTTCGGGCTCTGGTAAGTCTTCCTTGGCTTTCGATACACTTTTTGCCGAAGGCCAACGCATGTACGTGGAAAGCCTGAGCTCCTATGCCCGTCAATTCCTCGGCAGAATGGAAAAACCTGATGTGGAATACATCAAGGGTGTAGCTCCGGCCATCGCCATACAGCAAAAAGTCAACACCAAAAACCCTAGATCGACAGTAGGAACTACGACAGAGATCTATGATTATCTGAAACTTCTTTTCTCAAGAATTGGGAAGACTATCTCGCCAATTTCTGGCAAAGAGGTAAAGCATCACACGGTCACTGACATCGTAGATTACATTCAGTCATTTGAAGAGGGATCCAAAGTCATGATTTCCTGTCCGCTTCAAATTGAACGAGGACGTAAGATCAACCAAGAGCTGGAATTGCTTTTGCAAAAAGGTTATACACGAATTTTGATAGATGATGAAGCCTATTTTGTGGAAGATTTGCTTCAGGAAAAAAAGATTCAAAAAGGGAAGTATGAGATCCTGATCGACCGAGTATCGGTTCAAAAAGAAGATGAGGACAATCAATTCCGAATTGCCGATTCTGTACAAACAGCGCTTTTCGAAGGTCATGGAGATTGTAAAATCACTGTTCCAGGTAAAGAAACTAAAAGCTTTTCGGATCGCTTCGAGCTCGATGGAATGCAATTCGAAATTCCTTCAGTCAACTTTTTCTCATTTAATAACCCTTTTGGGGCTTGCCGAACTTGTGAAGGTTTTGGAAATGTGTTGGGGATCGATCCTGACTTGGTCATTCCTGAAAAAGATCTTTCGGTTTACGAAGGTGCAATTGCTCCTTGGCGGGGAGAGTCATCCAGAGCTTGGGTTGAGCCACTTTTGAAAAAGGGAATTGAGTTTGATTTCCCTATTCACCGGGCATATGAGGACCTGAATGAAAAGGAAAAAGCCTTGCTGTGGACTGGAAACAAATACTTCAAAGGACTAGATGCATTCTTTAAAGACCTGGAAACCAAAACGCACAAGATTCAATACCGTGTGATGCTATCCCGTTTCCGTGGTCGTACTACTTGCCCAGATTGTAAGGGAACGCGCTTGCGAAAGGATGCTTCTTATGTAAAGATTGAAGGAAAATCCATTCAGGATATAGTTCTGATGCCTATTGATGAGGCATTACCTTTTTTCAATACGCTTGAACTTCCTCCACACCAAGCAAAAATTGCAAACCGCTTGCTGAAGGAAATCCAAAGCCGGTTGGAATACATGGATCAGGTTGGCTTGGGTTATTTGACCTTGAATCGCTTGACTTCTACGCTCTCTGGCGGGGAATTTCAGCGAATCAAACTGGCTACTTCCCTGGGATCTGCGCTGGTGGGATCTATGTACATTTTGGATGAGCCAAGCATCGGGCTTCACCCTCGAGATACAGATCGATTAGTGGGCGTGTTGAAATCACTCCGAGATATGGGCAATACCGTAATTGTGGTGGAGCATGAGGAAAAAGTGATGAAAGCAGCCGATCAGATTATAGACATTGGGCCAGATGCGGGTGTTAATGGCGGAGAATTACTATTCCAAGGTACCATCGAGGAGTTGATGACTTCTGCCCAAACTCACACAGCGAAGTATCTTCGTGGTGAGGAGCAAATCTTCAAAAAAGACGGAAACCGTAAGTGGAAGGATTCCATTAGCGTAAAAGGAGCTCGGGAAAACAACCTGAAAAATATTTCGGTCAAATTTCCTCTCAATACACTTACCTGCGTGACAGGGGTTTCCGGTTCTGGAAAATCAACCTTGATCAAGAAAGTGCTCTATCCTGCCTTAGGCAAAATGCTGGGAACCGTCATAGATGAAAGCGGAAAATATGACAAGATAGAAGGAGATTACAAATCCATTTCACAAGTAGAGTTTGTGGATCAAAATCCTATTGGAAAGTCTTCCCGCTCGAATCCAGTAACCTACGTAAAAGCTTACGATGCGATCAGAATGCTCTTTTCAGAACAACCTGTTTCCAAGCAGCGAGGCTACAAACCAGCATTTTTCTCCTTCAATGTAGATGGAGGTCGCTGTGAAAACTGCGCAGGTGAAGGAATCACAACTGTAGAAATGCAGTTTATGGCAGATATTCATTTGACTTGCGAATCCTGCAAAGGCAAGCGATTCAAGAATGAAATACTGGATGTAAAGTACAAGGAGAAAGATATCTCCGACGTACTGGGAATGACTATCGACGAAGCGTTGGAGTTCTTCAAAGGAAAAACCCAGATCATCAATAAACTTCAGCCTTTGCAGGAAGTTGGGCTTGGCTATATCGGCATGGGACAAAGCTCCAATACCCTTTCAGGAGGTGAGGCTCAACGGGTAAAGCTGGCGTCTTTCCTAGGAAAAGGAGGATCTAAATCCAGTGATCATATCCTATTTATCTTCGATGAACCGACCACTGGCCTTCACTTCCATGATATCAAAAAACTCCTCCATTCCATCAATGCACTGATTGACCAAGGGCACTCGGTCATCATTATCGAGCACAATACTGAAGTGATCAAATCGGCTGATTGGGTAATTGATCTGGGACCTGAAGGCGGAAATAAAGGCGGTTATTTGACTTTTGAAGGCACTCCGGAGGATATGATGAAGGAAGAGGAAAATTATACGGCGAAGTATCTTCGAGAGGCTTTTGTGTAGTTTTTGATGGATCAAAGTGCTTCTGGGTATTACTTCTAATTTCTTAATTATCCTTAAATCAACGCCAAGCATTTTATAACGCGCCGCTTAATGGATATATTAGTTCATATGTTTTATATATCCTAATAATTCATGATCTATCGCATACTACTCCTATTCGCTCTCTCAGTATTCCCACTACTTTCCTCTGCCCAAAAAAGAGTTGTGGTCACAGACCCCGAAATTAAGTTCAGCTATATTTTGCCAGAAGGCTGGATGGTAGAGGACGACGGGTATGATTATAAGATTACAGCTAAAAATATAGCAAATGCCAATATAGTTCTGACATACCTGGAGGGAGCGCAAGGGACAGGAAATTTTGAATCAATTGGTTCAAAGCAGTCTTTTGAGCAGGATTACCTTTTTGAAATTCAGTATATTTTACCTGAAGAATTTTCAAATTTTAAAGTGCAGGAAAATGGAACCACGAAGATCGATGAAACCCCAGCTAGGTGGGTTAAATTCTCGTATGGTCCAAATGCTGATAAAACGGGCATTTTCTACATGTACCAAAAGCTAAACCAAACCTTCAAAATCACCGGCTCTGTCCCAGCAGCTCAGTTCGAGAAAGTAGAACCCATCTTTAAAGCTATTGTCGATAGCTTTCAGGCAGAGAAGCGGTAGGTTGATATTTAGGTAGGCAAAACTCACCTGAGAATTAATGGTCTGAAATTAGAAATCGGAACTTACTTACCAGCCAGCAGAAATGCGGTGCCAAAACTTGGACATTCCGAAATTCACAGTTGCTTGGGTCGTAATACTGGCAAATAAGAAGGTAATTATATCCAAGAATAAAGCCTTATTTTAGCCTCTAACTCACATGACTTCTACCATGACAAACGATGATATCCGCTGGAAGCAACGCTTTTCTAATTTCAGCAAAGCGATGAATCATTTGGAAAATGCCCTGCAAATCCCCAATCCTGATATCGTTCAGAAAGCAGGGATCATACAATTTTTTGAAATCGAGCAAATTTGAAACAATAATTATTTTGGTGGCTGACTGGGTTGCGAGATTCCATGTGGCCGCTGCAAAACAATCAAATCACATGAAATGAGTTTTGAGCTGGCCTGGAACATGGTAAAAGATTACTTGGAAGAGCAAGGATTTGTGGATATTAAATCCCCAAGAAGTGCGCTGAAGAAAGCATTTGAAATGAATATTCTAGAAAACGGCCACGATTGGATGGATTTGTTGCAAGACAGAAATCTGACGGCTCATACATACGACGAGCAAAAAGCTTCTGATATGGAGCAGTTAATAGACCATAAATACTTTCCCATTTTGAAAGCTTTGCAGCTTAGTTTCAAACAAAAGCTAGATGAAGAATAAGTTCGGACTCTTGGATTCTGATTTGGAAGCGATTTTAAGCGTGCTGAGTAATCATGCTCAAGTGGAAAAGGCCTACATTTTTGGCAGTAGGGCCAAGGGGAATTATAAAAATGGCAGTGATGTGGATATTGCCATGAAAGGTGAAGGAATTGATTTCGACACGGTTAGCCAAATCAGTTATTTCCTAAACGAGGAAACCAATATGCCTTATAAATTTGATGTGCTGAACTATCACACCATCAAAGAACCTGACTTATTGGAGCATATTGATAGAGCGGGGGTGGAGATTTATAATAAAACGGAAGTTTCCTATACGCGGTCCTCACTTTAAGAGAAAGGGATTTTTGGTAAATATTCACTGAAAATAGTCATAGACTTTGATTGGATTTCTATTTTAAGGGAAACCTCAGCACCAAATTTTTTTCAATATTGATTGGCTCAACCGTAGGTTCTCCCTCTTTAAAATCTATTAATATTTGCTGAAGCCTTTCTGATAATTTCTCATCTCCTCCGCAAAAAGATTCAATAAATCTATTGTAAAACTTTCCACACAAAATAAAGCTGGGAGAAGAAACAAATTTTAAATTGTAAGGAGTCCTTTTAGCATACATATGCAGTGATCCATCTTCACCTAAATGAATGAAGTCTTTTTGAAATGATTTCGAGCCATGAGTATAATGACTAAACTCATCATAAATAGACTTATATATATTTAACTCTCCTGTATTTTCAGCTAAATCCCTAACATTTCTTGGCCCATTCCATAGTGAATACCAAGGTATGAACCTTTTATTTTTGAAATGACTACTATTACTAGTTCTCAGATATTCTTCCCTTAATTCAATAAAATCTTTATGCCCTAGCAGGTTTTCAAAGTAACGCTTCTTTTCACTATAATCTATTTTCTTAAAATTAAAACCTGGATTTTGGCCAAACTCTAATTTTAATTTTCTTTCTGTTTCTTTTAAGTTTTCGGGAAAAAATGGTTTGAAACCCTTCATTTCTTCAATAATTGAGCAATATGAAATCGACAAAGATCTAATTTCAAGATAGTCTCTTTCTGAAAACAAATACATCAAAGAGAAATAATACTCTGCCGCAGAACGAATTAAGACTCTTGTCGGCGCAGTGGTTATTCCATTCTTAATGTTTAAAGAGATTGAGTCAACGATTTCAACAAAATTTTTAAAATAATTCACTGCTGGAAGAATATTGCTTAGTTTGAATTCTTCTAGTTTAAAAAATACCCTATATAGTTCCTCTCCGAAATCGGCGAGATTAGAAATTGATGACGAAAAAAAATCTAACCACTTTTCTTCGTCACTTATTCCTTTTGGTTGATTTTCGGACATTTAAATCTAAATTTAGTTATTTAATAACTCCCCCAAGCCCACTGCCTACAGCTAAAGCGGATATTCTCCTTCAATTCTACAGACCACCTGCCCTTCCTCCACTCCGGTATCTTCCATGGAAATCTGTAGTCCTTTGGTGAGTTTAGAACCACAAAGCCAAGCTTAAAATAAGTCGCTATGCGTCCCTGTTCGTATTAAAGTAATGAGTAAAATGCTGTCGTCCTGTTTCCAAACTAACAGCCAGTCGGGCTGGATATGGCATTCCCAAAATCCTTTATAATTTCCCGTTAATTTGTGGGGGCTGTTTTTTGGTGGAAGTGTACCGCTTTCAACCAAATGGGTAACTACTTCATCGAGAAGCCTCATATCCAAACCACGCTTTTTGGCGAGTTTAACGTCCTTTTTAAACTTTCCCGTCTGTTCTAGCTCATACATTACGAGTATAGCTCTTTTCTGAAATCCTCAAGAGAAGTTTTGGTTTTCTTGCCCTTCTTAGCCTCTTTTATCGCCTTTTCAGTATCTGGATTGAAACGAGATTCTTCTATCTCTACAAAAGGAAGTGTTTTAAGGTATTCATAGAAAACTTTTGCCTGCTTACTTCGCTTATCTATTTTTATCGTGATTTCCATATCTGCACATTTTAATGTACCTCCCTAAAGCTACGAAAAAATAAAATTGTTCACTTAGCTGTTGGGATTTTGCGATTCAATTCCCTTAAATCATTCCGACAAAAAATCCCCCAACCCCATTGCTCTAACCTTCTCAGAAAGCGGATATTCTCCTTCTATTCTACAGATCACAATACCTTCTTCCGCTCCGGTATCTTCCATGGAGATCTGAAGACCTTTGGTAAGTTTCGGTGAAAGTGTGTTTTTGATTTCTATCGCAGTTTTCACCGCGCCATTTTTCACCAAAAGCAGGTCGCACTCCGCACCCTGATGCGTTCGGTAGAAATAGTACTCGTATTCTTCCCCAAAAGTTGCCGTAATCTGCTCGATCACAAATCCTTCCCAGGAAGCTCCGATCTGCACTAAATTCCGTAATGCTTCCATCGAATCCACCCCAGTCAGCGAATGCAGCAAACCGGTATCCCGGATAAAAACCTTGGGAGATTTGACCAAACGCTTTTTAATGTTCCGGTGGAAAGGCTGCAGCGCACGAACCATAAAGGAGCCTTCCAGAAATTCCAGGTATCGATTCACCGTTGGGCGCGTGATGCCCAGGGCTCGGGCAAAACTTTCTCCATTCCAGATTCCACCCTGCGCATATGCCAGCATGATCCAAAATCGCTCCACCAGTCTAGGATCTGTACTCAGTCCTATCTGCGCCAAATCTCTTTCCAAATAGGTTTTGATAAAATTCTGCCTCCAAATCTGGCTTTCCCGATCTGTTTTCGCCAAAAAAGACAAAGGAAAACCTCCTCGAATCCAGAGCTTCTCCAGTTCACTTTCATCGATCTCTCCCCAGAAAAACGGTGTCAATTCTAGATAACCAATCCTTCCAGCGAGAGAATCTGCACTTTTACGAATCAAATCGGGAGAAGCCGAACCTAATAAAATAAACCGGCCCGGCTCGCGCTGCTCATCGATCAGACTTCGCAGTTGGGCAAACAATTCCGGCATCAATTGAATCTCATCAAGAATCACTGTCTTGTCCACGTGTGCTTTCAGAAAAAGCTCCGCATCCACCAATTTAGCCCGATCAGAGGCTTTTTCCAGATCTATGTAAATACTTTCTTTAACTAGTTTCAGGTTTTTGACAAGCGTAGTTTTCCCTACTTGCCGTGGTCCCAATAGACCTACAGCAGGGAAAATGGAAAGGTATTCCTGAATCAGCGAGAAAATCTGCCTGTCTTTTACCATGAAAATCGAAAGTTTGATTTACGTGTTTCATGGTAAATGTGACTAATTTAAGCTAGATTTCAAAATATTTTACCATGAAAATCGAAAGTAGGATTTACGGATTTCATGGTAAACTAACACAGGTAAGTATGTTGAAATAAAAAATGCCCGGTAAAATTTACCAGGCATTTGCTACTATAGGGTGATAGCAACTTTTCAACTAATCCATTTTATCCATACACCAATCCCACATATAGATTGAGTGAATTTCTCCGCCAAAATCCTCTTTAAACACATTGACTGACATTCTGATAAGTACCTCCATTGATGACATTTTGAACCCCATTTTGCTCCAAAATACTTTTTGCTTGACTGCTTCTATTTCCTGATCGGCAGAATACCACAATGTTTTTCTTTCCCTTAAATTTACCTAACTGGCTAGCTACGCTATCCAAAGGGATATTGACAGCGCCCTTCACGCTTCCAGACGCAAATTCACCTGCTGATCTCACATCTACCAGAAATGCACCTTCCTGAATTGCTTCCGATAATTTGGTATTGTCTGTAGTTCCGAATATTGCTGAGAAAAAACCCATATCTATTATTAGTTTATTGTGACAAATTTTATGAGTGCAAGTTCAGTAGGAATATTCTCTATCGCAGCGACTTTTGTCACATAAGAACTTAGGGATAGTCTGGATAGTAAAAGAGAATATCCTAAAGTCTACCCACGCTTTTTTTTAATCGGTGTCAAGGAAAATCACAATTCCTTTTAAATTCAGCCTACTATTTTACACCACCACCTTATGAAAAAACTCTTACTCTTATCATTATTCGTTTTTTCGATCACCATATGCTCCTGGGCTCAAATCCAGACTCCAGAGCAGTTTTTGGGTTACAAACCCGGTGATCGCTTCACTCCACATCACCGCATGGTGGATTACTTCGAGCATATGGCAGCTAATAATCCGAATGTCAAACTAGTCCAATACGGAGAAACCAACGAGAAACGGCCCTTGATTGTGGCCATTCTGACTAGCGCTGAAAACATGGCCAATCTGGAGCAAATCCGCACAGATAACCTAAAGAGAACTGGAATGCTTGATGGCGATCCTTCTACTGCTGTGCCGATCAACTGGATGTCTTTCAATGTGCATGGAAATGAGTCTGTAGGCATGGAAGCAGCGATTTCGTCGTTTTATACTTTGGCAAATCCTGAAAATGCTACCTCTCAAGAGTGGCTCAAAAACCAGGTAGTCATCATCGATCCTTGCATCAATCCTGACGCTAGAGACCGCTATGCCAACTGGTATAATCAGAAAATGAATACTACGCTTCAGCCAGACTTGCAATCTGTGGAGCACAATGAACCTTGGCCAGGCGGACGTGCAAATCACTATTTATTTGATTTGAACAGAGACTGGGCATGGCAAGTACAAGTGGAATCTCAGGCTAGAATGAAGCTTTACAACGAGTGGATGCCTCAGCTGCACTTGGACTTTCACGAGCAAGGCATCAACAATCCTTTTTACATGGCACCAGCAGCAGAGCCACTTCATGAGCAGTTGACCGCTTGGCAGCATGAGTTTCAGGATACTTTTGGTAGAAATACAGCCAAGTACTTCGATGAAGCTGGAAGGTTTTACTTCACCAAAGAGCGCTTTGATCTGCTTTATCCATCATATGGTGATTCCTACCCTATGTTCAACGGAGCTATCGGCATGACTATCGAGCAAGGTGGTGGCGGTCAAGCTGGAATTGGTGGCTTTGACGCAGTAGGAGACACGGTGACTTTGAGCTATAGAATCGAAGGGCATTACACCGCAGCGATGTCGGCAGCAGAAGTGACCAGCAACAACGCAGAAAAATTACTTTCCGAATTCGAAAAATTCTTCGATGAAAACTCTTCCTCTCCAAGAGGGCAGTACAAAAGCTTTGTAATCAAGGGAGAAAGCAATCCTGCTCAGGTAGCCAAATTGCTGGAGCTATTGGATAAAAATGGAATTAAATATGGAAAAGCGGGAGCCAAATCCGGCTTGAAAGGATTTTCATACGGTACGGGGAAAAGCGAATCTTTCTCCACCACAGAAGAAGATATAATCATCAATGCTTATCAGCCTAAAGCCGTTTTGACCCAACTTTTGTTTGAGCCAAATCCTGCCCTTCATGACAGTATCACTTACGACATTACAAGCTGGTCTATGCCTTACGCTTACGGCTTGGAAGCTTATGCATTAGAGACGCGAGTGAATGCAGCTAGTGCATATGAAAAGCCTTCTTTCTCAGCAAATGTGACCGGAAAAACTCCTGTGGCCTATATCGCCGCGTGGGAAGGTACACGAGATGCTGCATTCCTGTCCGCTTTACTCAAGGCAGATATTCGAGTGAAATACAATGAATTCCCTTTTGAGGTAGAAGGAAAAAGCTTTCCTGCAGGTTCTTTGATGATCACCAAAGGGGGGAATGAGTATGTACCGAATTTTGATCAAAAGGTAGTTGAGATCGCGAATAAATTCGGAGTGACATTGGCTACGACCATGAGCGGCTATGTGGACAAAGGAAAGGACTTTGGCTCGCCTAATATCCGGGTGATTCAAGCACCAAAAGTAGCGCTAGTAGGTGGTGAAGGAACAAATTCCCTGAATTACGGTGCTATCTGGCACTTCTTCGAAAAAGACCTGAACTATCCTCTAGTAAATCTGGAACTAGATAACATGGGTCGCTATGACCTTAGTAATTACACTGTGCTTATCATGCCATCCATGCGCGGTGGTGGGTTGAGTAAATCTGCTGAGGAAAACCTGATGGAGTGGGTTCGCGCTGGAGGCAAATTGATTGCCATCGACGGAGCTTTGAGTTTATTCGCAGACAAAGAGGGCTTTGATCTGAAGTCTTTCGATAGTGAGGATGAGAAAAAAGCTGCCAAAGAGAAATTGGATTCCTTAGCTAAAGCAGAGCGACTTGCACCTTACCAAGAAGGAGAGCGAGTGGCGATTTCTGGAGGAGCAGCCGGCGCAATTTATCAAGTGACCATGGATGAAACACACCCTTTGGGCTATGGCACAGGAGGAAAATACTACACGCTAAAAAATAATTCAAGCAAATTCGCATTTCTGAATAATGGTGCAAATGCAGGGATAATCGAAAATAATGACGCTTACCGTACGGGTTATATAGGTTTCAAAATCAAATCATCAATGGGAGAATCACTAGCGATTGGTGTAGAAAATGCCGGTAGAGGCGAGATCGTTTACTTTGTGGATGATCCGATATTCAGAGGTTTCTGGGAATCTGGAAAACTCGTGTTGAGCAATGCGATCTTTATGGTAGGACAATAAGAGAGACGTAAGTATTAAGACGTAAGTATCAAGAAAAATGTCTCAAAACCGGCTGCTGGGGAGTGGCCGGTTTTTATTTTTCAATAGTAGTATCCGTTTACTTGCACGTAGGTGCTTTGAATTAATCTTAGAGGTTCAAATTTGGCAATTCCCACTTTCTTAAAGGGGGCTAGGGGGATTTTTCACGCTAGAAACAAACTTAATTCTAGTACATGTATTCATGCGGATAAACATATTTTTCAATTCAATTAAGCTGTTTAGCTAATTCTATTGTGCAGATTTTGTTGGAATCGAAATCATAATTTCTAAGAAAAAACACTGGCCTACCGCCTATTTTTGCACAATCATATGTGCATTTTTGATTATTTTTGCACAAATGATTGTGCAATATGGACGAATTACTTGAAATATCAGACCAATTGATTAGAAGTACTGATACTACTTTCAAACGATACCTGTTTGACCAAATTGATTGGAATGAGCGATTAATCGGCATCAAAGGAGCTAGAGGCACAGGAAAAACTACTCTGGTGCTTCAATATTTGAAGGAGAATCAAAGTCTAGGAAAAAAAGTCGCCTATTTTTCACTCGATGAATTGTACTTCCTTTCAAACAATCTAGTGGATGCAGCTAAAGATTTCTATCAATCAGGAGGGAATATTTTAGTAGTAGATGAAGTACATAAATATGGAAATTGGTCAAGAGAAATTAAGAATCTATACGATCGATATCCTAACCTGCAACTCATTTTTACTGGTTCATCAATTATCGATATTACCAGGGTAGAGGGAGATTTGAGTAGAAGAGCAGTGATCAATGAACTACACGGGTTGTCTTACAGAGAATATCTAGCTTTTCAACATGGCATGCAATTCCCGACAGTCGTATTAGACCAATTGACCTCTGATCGGGTAAGCCTGCAGGAGCTATTCCCCGAAGATTTCAAACCTCTTCAATACCTGAAAGACTACATCCGAAATGGATACTTTCCTTTTTCAGGTACAAATGAAGAAATGTATTATAAAAAACTTCGACAACTAGTTAGAACTATTGTTGAATACGATATGGCGGAAATTAAAGGTTTTGACATAAGAAATGGGAAAAAAATCCTTCAACTACTCTATATTATTGCGCAGCAAGTTCCCTTTAAACCTAACATTACCGCGCTATCTGAAAAGACACAAATTCATAGAAACTCTTTGAGCAATTACTTACTCTATTTATCAGAGGCACGTTTGATCGACTTACAATATCCTGCGGGAATCAGTATATCAATGCTTCAAAAACCTGAAAAAATCCTCTTGAATAACACTAATTTTCTCTTTGCAATCAGCGAAAAAACCCCGGAAAAGGGTACTGTTAGAGAGACATTTTTCAATAGCTTAGTAAAAGTAAATCATCGAATAAATCTCTCCACTTCCGTTGATTTCTTAGTAGATGATAAATATCAGTTTGAAATAGGAGGCAAAAATAAATCCCGCAAACAGATCAAGACAGAAAATACATGGATAGTGAAGGATGACCTTGAATTTCCTGCTGGAAATAGTATCCCCCTTTGGATATTCGGATTCCTCTATTAATATTAATAGATCCATCTCAAACACTCTTTACAAAAAATCCTGGTAAAACCTATTATTGTGTCAAGGCAGGTAGCTGCATAGTGGCCGGTTTTTTTACATTTAAATTCACTTGAATTAATAATTCTCAGCTTTATTAATTGAATTGACATAACTTTTAGAATCGGCATTCCGTGCCTAGCTTTACATACTATTCACCAGTTTCTTTTTCATGATCTTCACTGCTCAAAATATTATTTTAGTCAGCTCCCTTTTGCTTCTAGCCGGAGTTTTGGCCAGCCGAACTTCGGGTAAAACAGGCATTCCTCTACTATTGATCTTCTTGGGTGTCGGTATGCTGGCGGGTTCGGATGGCATCGGTGGGATCAAATTTGACAATCCTGCAATCACTCAGCTACTTGGTATTATCGCATTGACATATATTCTTTTTTCGGGTGGTATGGATACTAAGTGGCCCAGCATCAAACCAGTTTTATGGGCCGGTGTGTCCCTTTCCACCATTGGAGTATTATTGACAAGTATGTCTTTAGGCGGGTTTGTTTATTGGATTACAGATTTGACACTTCTAGAAAGTATGCTTCTGGGAGCGATAGTATCCTCCACGGATGCGGCGGCGGTTTTTTCTGTGTTGCGGGCAAAAAGCCTAGGGTTAAAAGGTAATCTGAGACCACTTCTTGAGTTGGAGAGTGGAAGTAATGATCCTATGGCCTATTTCCTAACTATTTCTATTCTCGGTTTTATCACCTTGGATACGAATTCTGTATGGGAAATTATCCCGCTATTTCTTATCCAAATGGCTGTTGGTGGATTGCTCGGATGGCTTTTTGGGAGAGCGATTGTATTACTTATCAATAAAGTCAAACTGGACTTTGAAGGGCTTTATCCTGTGATGCTGCTGGCCATGGTGCTGATCACCTACACCGTCGTGGATCTCTGTAAAGGCAACGGATTTCTGGCAGTTTACATCGCTGCGATTACCGTGGGCAATGCAAATATGGCACATAAGAAAAGCCTGATGAAGTTTTTTGATGGAGTGGCCTGGCTGATGCAAGTTGTGATGTTTATCACCCTTGGTCTATTAGTATTTCCAAAACAACTTTTCCCGGTTGTCGGAATCGCATTAGGTGCTGCAATGTTTTTGATCTTCATCGCCAGACCATTGGGCGTTTTTTTAGCACTTTCCTTTTTCAAATTCAGCCTCAAAGAGAAAACATTTATCTCTTGGGTTGGATTGCGGGGAGCGGTTCCAATTGTATTTGCCACGCTTCCTTTAATTGCTGGAATAGAGATGTCTTGGACCCTATTTCACATTGTTTTCTTCATCGTATTGACTTCTGTAGCCATTCAAGCGCCTACACTTCCTTTGGCAGCCAAACTGTTGGGACTGGCACTTCCAGCTGAACTGAAGAGAAAAACGCTTTTAGATCTGGAGTTATCCGATGATTTCAGAAATGCCGTAATGGAAATTCGCCTAGAAAAAGACAGCGTGGCTAATGGAAAGAAGATTCTGGAAATTGGTTTTCCTCCAAGTTCGCTAGTAGTGGTAGTGAAGCGGGACAATAAGTTTATCACTCCAAATGGTCACACAGAACTGATGGAAGGTGATAATCTGATGATCATGCTGGAGGATTCTTCCCAAGAACCTACAATACAGAAATTATTGCAAGTGGGAAAATAGCTTAAATCACCAATAGCTCATCGTATTTCTGTCTCCAAAGCCAAGAAGTGAGAAATGTCCTGAGTTGAATTGATCAGGGGAATGATGGAAATTTGGCAGATGTATTCCTCCCCATTCTTTCGGTAATTTGTAAGCGTTTCGGAAATCCGCTTTCCCAAAGCCAAGTTTCTCCCAATCCTTGATTTTGCTTTCTTGCATGTTTTAATGCCCTGGAGGAATCTAGGTTTTTTACCCAAGGCAAATTGCGGCGTGTAGCCAGTCATAGCCTGGAAGCCATGATTTACCCAAAGAATCGTCTGATCACTGTCAGTCAGCACGAGTGCTTCGTATGTCACCGACAACTCCTCTTTAAGATCAACCTCCCAGTTATTTAATTCGGACATGTGCAAAAGTGCTTCCAGCTCCTCCAATTTTTTGGTCCTAAGTCCAAAAGCTGGATTGCTGATATCCCAACTCATCAACGGCATTACTTAACAGTTTTTATTTTCCCCATGTTGATTAAATCTCTCACGATCGAAATTGTTTAGATTTTCAGAAAAGATTTAGCCGATTTCCACCAGCAGCAAAGGCATAGTATGGATATAATTTGTCTTGGAATGATCAATTCACAGTTTAACAAAAAATCCCTTTTAACTCAGAAAGGACTTGCGATATTTAGGGCAATCAATCCACAAGCTATGAAATCCGTTTTATCCTTATTCCTTTTTACTCTTCTCCTAAGCTCCGCCACTGAGACCTTTGCTCAGGACATCATGCCTCCTCTTCTTCCTTGGGATGGAAAAAGTAAAGAATTACTGGTAGAGAAGTCCAATAAATGGATTACGCCATTTGAGCTTTCTGATGGATTGGAATCCCCGACATATGTAGAAACAATGGACTGGATTGAGAATTTGGTGGCAAGTTCTGAGTTTCTTGAAATAGTAACAGCAGGTATTAGTGAACAAGGAAGACCAATTAAACTTGTAATTGCTTCAAAAGATAAAGACTTCAATTCGGCCAAGTTATCCACATCTAAAAAACCCTTGATTTTTTTCCAGGCTGGCATTCATGCCGGTGAGATAGATGGCAAAGATGCTGGGATGATGCTACTCAGAGATATAAGCCAAGGGAATAAAATACGCTTATTAGATAACGCAAACCTACTTTTTATCCCAATTCTCAATGTTGATGGTCACGAAAGAAGAAGCGAATATGGAAGAGTAAATCAGCGAGGTCCAAAGGAAATGGGCTGGAGAACAAATGCGCTAAACCTAAATCTCAACAGAGACTATACAAAATTGGAGACTGCAGGAATTCAAGCAGTCATAGAAGTTATCAACAGTTATGATCCTGATTTATACATAGACATCCATGTCACTGACGGTGCAGACTATCAATATGACATTACATACGGCTACGTAGCAACTGGGGGTTATTCACCTGAGATTTCTTCCTGGTTGTCCACGGACTTTCAACCTGAAGTTGATCAGGCACTTAAAGAAAATGGACACATCCCAGGCCCGCTTTTATTTGCTGCAAATGGGAACGATTTCACTGAAGGAAATGTAGCCTTTTCTTTTAGTCCGCGTTTCTCCCATACTTATGGAGATATCCGGCACATGGCCTCTATTTTAATTGAAAATCACTCGCTAAAGCCTTTCGAACAACGGGTCTTAGGCACTTATGTGTTTTTAGAGCAAGCGATAAAATCTCTGGGAAGTCATTTTGAAGCGCTGCAACAAGCAGTGGCTGCCGATTCAAATCAACCAAAAGAGTCTATTCCAGTCAAATTCAAATTCCGGGAAACCCCGGCTGATTCGATGGAGTTTCTAGGTATTGCTTCTTCGAAAATAAAATCCGAAATAACAGGAGCAGAGTATGTGAAGTGGGAAGGAAAACCAGTGAACCAGTCAGTCCCAAGCATTTTCATGGATGTACCGGAGCTTTCGGTTTCTGTCCCAAAAGCTTATTGGATACCCGTGGAGTGGACAGAGGTTATCAATAAGTTAAAACAACATGGAATTCAATTTGAAACTATTAAGGAAGCTAGAGAGGTGAAAGTCGAATTATCCACAGTTACCAGCTTTTCTATGGGAAACCAGCCCTATGAAGGATTAATGCGGGTTCAGAGATTTGAGCTGGATAAAATGTACAGAACGCAGACTTTCAATCCTGGATCCGTACGAGTTCCTACCGATCAGCCGCTTGGTGAGCTTGCTGTGATTTTACTAGAGCCTGAATCAGTAGATAGCTTTTTCCAATGGGGATATTTCAATTCGATTTTTTCCCAAACAGAATATATGGAAACCTACATCATGGAGCCTTTGATTGCAAAAATGCTTTCAGAAGACGCAAATTTGAAAAAACGATTTGAAGCCGAAAAGACTGCGAATCCAGATTTTGCTAAATCTCCCAGAGCAATTTATTCTTGGTTCTATAAGCAAACACCCTATTTCGATCAGAATTGGAAAGTAATCCCAGTGGGAAGGGAATGGTAAATCTGTCTTTCTAGCAGTTGTAAATCAATAGAGAATACTCATAAAAGCCTGGTAATTCCAGGCTTTTTGAGTTTTTGTTCAAAGCTATAATGACATTATTCTGGTTGACAGGATATATCCAGTTTTACTTTTTTACACTTCAGTCCCTAAATTCTACACTTCAGTAAGCTATAATTTTTTCAGTGCGGCAACTCATGCACTTTTGATTCAAATCTTAATCGAAATGAATCTACGACTGCTACTTTTTATCACTTTTACTCTTATACAAACCCAAGCTTTTGCGCAAGCAAGAATCCAGGGAAAGGTACTGGACGAAAAGGGATTGCCACTTCCCGGAGCCAATGTCCAGCTCAAAGGGAGTTTTGATGGAGCGACTAGTGAGCAGGATGGTACTTACCAATTTGAAACCTCTCTAACAGGTGAACAGGTTTTAATTTTTAAGTTTTTGGGCTTCAAAACTCAAGAGCTCACTATTTCTCTGGATCAAAATGCTCTGAAAATACAGCCAATTCGCCTGATCGAAGAAATCACTGATATGAATGCTGTGACTATTTCTGCCGGAGCCATGGAAGCTTCTGACGCAAGCAAATCTGTCATACTCAAACCACTCGATATCGTAACCACCCCAAGTGCAATGGGTGATATAATGGGAGCTTTTCAGACGCTTCCAGGCACTAGCACCGTAGGAAACGACGGGCGTCTTTTCGTTCGCGGTGGAGATGCCAGCGAGGTAGGAATATACATTGATGGAATGCGCGTCGGAAATGCCTATGGCACTACAACAGGGAATGTTCCAACCCGTACTCGCTTTAATCCCAATTTGTTCAAAGGCACATTCTTCAGCACTGGAGGCTATTCGGCGGAATATGGTCAGGCACTTTCCTCTGCTTTAGCCTTGAACACAAAAGATCTATCCGTCAGAAGCCAAGGAGATTTAAGCGTGATGAGTATTGGAGGAGGTTATTCGCATACGCTTGCCAATGAAAAACAAAGCATCACCGCTTCCGCCAACTATTTTAACCTCGGCCCTTACCAAGGTCTTATCAAACAAGAGATTGATTTTGATTCCGCTCCACACGGATGGGATATGGAGCTTGCTGCGCAAAAAAAAGTTGGTGAAAATGGACTGCTAAAGGTAATGGCAAGAACTGAGTCGGGTGGAATGAGTCTTTGGCAGCCACTTCCAGGTACTGAAAACAAGGTTCTGGTAGATCTTAAAAATGACTATACCTATGCTCAGGCAAATTGGAGAACGGCTTTGAAGAATGACTGGATAGTTTTTGCAGGAATATCCTATTCTAAAAACTTCGACAATCTTGCCTATGATAGCCTAATCATCGAGCGAAAAAGTGAACTGGCTCATTTCAAAGGCACTGCGACTAAGGACTTTTCAGATCGCTTGTCAGCGAAATTCGGCGCAGAACACTTTATCCATCCCTACGCTGAAAAACTGGTGAAAGAAGGCTGGGAAAGGGATTTTGACGATCATGAGACGTATTTGTTTACGGAATGGGATTACTATCTGAATAAGGATCTTGTATTTCGCGGTGGACTACGAGCTGGCACTAGCACAGTTTCGGAAGAAAAATGGCTAGATCCTAGATTCTCTGTAGCCTATCAACTCAGCGATAAAGGTCAGTTATCATTTGCTGCGGGTAGCTTTCATCAATTGCCTGTGGAAAACTTCCGCGTTTTGAATACCGATCTAGAAAACTCAGAGTCTAATCATCTCATTTTAAACTACCTCTTTTCAAAGGAGGGATTTACCTTCAGAGCAGAGACATTCTACAAGTCATACGACCAGCTAGTCACTTTTGAAGGATTACCAGACAGTCCGGAAGGATTAAAGAATGATGGATCAGGCTACGCTAAAGGAATTGATTTCTTCTTTCGTGACCGTGAGACCTTCAAAAACACAGATTACTGGATCACATACAGCTTTGTAGATAGCAAGAGATCTTTCAACCAATACAAAACCGAAGTCCAGCCGAGTTTTGCTCCAAAGCATAATCTCTCCGTAGTAGTCAAGCACTTTATAGTCCCCTTGAATTCACAAATCGGTGCTTCCTTCAGCTACAACGACGGCTACAGTTACACAGACCCGAACTTGGATAACACTGAAATGAATGCCAAAACCAAAAGTTTCCAGAATCTCAGCCTTTCCTGGAGCTATCTACCAAAGCCAAATCTGATTATTCACTTGGCTTGTACCAATGTGCTGGGAAGAGACAATGTATTTGGCTATACATTCAGTCCTAAAACCAATACAGAAGGGGTTTTCGCATCCATTCCCCAAGGCCAAGTGGCACCGAGATTCCTGTTTTTGGGAATCTTCCTGACCCTCTCTAAAGACAAGACAGCAAATAATTTAAACAACCTATAACCATCAGAAATCATGAAAAAATCAATTTTAACATTGGCCTTTGTCCTGCTTTGGATCGCCTTTGCGCAAGCATCTGATCCAGCCTTCATCGCCGCCATGCAAAAACAACTGGAAGCAAAAAACACAATCGCAACCTTTGAAGAATCTCAAGCTGTAACAAACGGTTTTCTGAGAATTGCGGAGGCCACAGAGACAGAGTGGTTACCCTACTATTATGCAGCTTTATTGAAAACAGAAGCAGTTTTTCGATTCGATATAGAAAAAGACAAAACACTGGATGAGGCTTTAGAACTGGTAAAAAAGGCAGAAAAAATCGCACCAGAAAATTCTGAAATCACTGCGCTCCACGGTTACATATTGATGGGAAAAATTTCTCTCGACCCAGGCAGCAGAGGTCAGTCAATGAGCCCACAAGCGATGCAGCTATTCGGAAAAGCAATCAACCTGGATCGAGAAAACCCAAGAGCAGTGACGCTTATGGCACAGATGGAGCTTGGAATGGCGCAGTTTTTCGGAACGGGGCCAGAGAAAGCTTGCGGAATGGCTAGAATGGGTTTGGACTTATTTAAAAAAGAAACGGAAAAGGTGACAAAGGACTACATCCTCCCTACTTGGGGTAAATCTCAAGCGGATGAAGTAGCCTCAAAATGCAATTAAACCAAAGAAAAAGAAGTTAATTCCTTTCACTCATTTAGGGAGGGAGGAATTGACTCTTTTTAATTAATTTCCCATTATGTCAAAAGCCAAACCCATAGGGCCTTGCGGAAAGAAAGGAGGAATCTGGAGTACTATTCCAAGCTTTCTTATCATCAACTTAGGAATTGTAACTGTCCTGATGCTGTATTTCTGCCCAAAATGCTTTTTGAGTTGGCAGGGAATCAAAAGTATGATTCCAGATTTTCTATTTTCATTATCCATCACGATCGCCATGAGCTACGGCGGCAATGCTGTGGAGAATTTCTATGACCAACGAATCTCATGGATTCATCATCCAGCTAAAAGACTCCTTTTGACTAGTGTGACCTACATGAGCTATGCATTTCTGGTTTCTTATAGCCTGGTCTTTCTCTACTCTTGGTTGCAAGGAAACTTCACACTGGATAACATTCCTTTTACCACTCTTTTTGAATACGCACTTATGCCCATGTGGATTGCGCTGGGTTTTATGGCTCTGTTTACCACTCGATCTTGGCTCTTGGAATGGAGAAAGTCTGCTATAGAGGCAGAGATTCTGCGCAATGAAAAATTAGCTAGTCAGTACCAGTCATTGAAGGATCAGTTAAATCCTCACTTTCTTTTCAATTCCCTGAATGTTCTTTCCAGTCTTGTCTTTGAAAATGCCGATAAATCAGCAGAATTCATTCAGAAGTTATCCCGTATTTATCGCTACGTGTTAGAGGCCCAAAAGGAGGAATTAATTTCATTGAAAATGGAAGTGAGCTTTGCAGAAAATTACCTAGAGTTACAAAAAATTAGATTTGAGGATAGCTTGGTGTATTCTTTGGAAATCGGCAATCAAAATGGGGAAATACCCCCACTTTCCCTGCAGCTCCTCCTAGAAAATGCGATCAAACACAACATAGTAAGCCAAAGTGAACCCTTATTTATCCACATCTACCGGAAGGAAAATGATTTGTGGGTGAGCAATACCTATCAACCCAAATCCAGTCAATCGGAGCCTTCGACAGGAGTAGGTTTGAACAATATAAAAATGAGATATCAACTACTTTCTGACAAAAACATTGAAGTCATTCAAACAGAAGATGAGTTTTTAGTTAAGCTACCTATTCTAGAGTTTTCCACATGAGGATTTTAATTATTGAAGATGAAAAACCAGCTGCTAATTTGCTTAAAATGCAGATTAAGAAGCATTTTCCTGAGGCTGAACTAATAGGAAATCTTGACAGCATTTCCACTTCTATTACTTGGTTTCAACAAAATTCAGCGCCAGATTTAATCTTCTGTGACATTCAGCTGGCGGATGGACTAAGTTTTGAAATTTTTGAAAAAATCAGGTTATCCACACCAATAATTTTCACCACAGCATTTGATCAATATGCGATTAAAGCTTTTCAGGTGAATGCTGTAGATTACCTTTTGAAACCAATCGATCCAGTAGATCTAGCCAGAGCTGTGGATAAGTTTAAAAACAGTCAGATTCGATCTACTATTGAATTGGATGTATTGAAAAGCCTGCTGAACCCGACTAAATCAGCATACAAATCGAGATTTTTGGTTCGATATGGGGAGAAAATTCAGAGTATATCGGTCAGTGAAATTTCATATTTCTCAAGCGAGGAACGCATTACTTTTCTCCAGACATTCGAAGGAAAAAAATTTGTACTTGAGGGTACTTTGGAACAGACCGAATCCCTAGTCAATCCGGCAAGTTTCTTCCGATTGAACAGAAAATACCTAAGTAGTCTGGATGCAATAGATGAAGTTTTCTCCTACTCGAATAGTCGGTTGAAGGTGACTTTGAAAAATTGTGGTGATAAAGATATTTTGGTAAGCCGGGAAAAAGTAACTGATTTCAAATCTTGGTTAGACCAGTAAATTTAGATAAATCGATTTTCTGATGTATTTTTTGGGTGATGAATAACGGCACAGATTATAATAGAAAACAAGAAGAGCTGACCTGGCTCGAAAATCTGCAGCGTAACAGTTGGGAGCCGGAAGTGATAATTTCCGGTATTACGTTAGCATTTTTGTTCGTATTCCCGGCAAAGATTTATGAATTCTCAATTTACCTTATTCAGGAAGTTGGCATGGGATACTTACCTAGCACTTTAGTGCTATTGTATCTAACTACCGTTGTCTCCGTTTTCAAAATATTCTTTGTAGTCCATTTATGTCTGCGCTTTGTATGGGCTGGTTTATTGGGTTTGAGCTATGCCTACCCCCAAGGAGTCATCAATAAGAACCTTTTCAAAATGGCTCAAGATTATCGATATCAAAATCCCGCTGAAATGGTTTTGAAATTGGAAAAAATCTGCAGCATGACCTTTGCGTATCCCGTGTCTTTGGTTTTGGTGTTTTTAGGCCTCACTGTTTATTTGGGGATACTGATCGGTCTTTATTCTTGGCTGAATCTCAACCTGTTCATCATTTCCTTGGTATTTGTGATCAGCCTGGTATTTATAGGGATATTGATTTTAGGCAAAAAGAGGACAAAATTCAAAACTTGGTATTCCGAGAGTTTGCTGAGTTCCGTCTCTGCTATTTACCAAAGTAACCTGGGAAAATGGACTGCAGTATTCTATGGAATCTCAATATTCGTCCTTTCCCTACCCAGCATTTTCTCAGACATAGAGGATTTTACTATGTTTAGAAATGACCGTAACCTAATTGAGAAAGAGATAGAATGGCCGGCAAAATCCCTGCACTTTGAAAATAACCACGAGGCAAACAATAGATTTCCTAGGGCATTCATTCCTTCTGAGGAAATAAACGACGAATATCTGCGATTAGGAATTGCAAGATATGAAGGGGATGGCAAGATTATCAGTGAACTCAATACAGATTTTGCCCAACACCTTGATTCTCTGCAATGGAAGCCTCTTCAAGAGACAGCAGATCTCCATAGAATCTATATTGATGAAAAACTGGTAAAAGTAGATTCTTGGTCCAAACACAGATTAAGTAACACCAAGCAAAAAATTTATCAAACGAACATAGATATTTCAAACTTGGAGGAAGGTCTGCATAGCATTCGTATAGAAAAACTCCTACTGGAATATGGCTTTATCGACAATCAGGCTGAGCTCATCAAGCTAGACCACTGGGCACAGTTTGAGTTTATAAAACGGTAATTTTTTGCTCCGAATTCTTTAATTTAAAAAATCTAATTTACCTGTCCATGAGAAAGTTGACTTTTCTTAGTTATATAATTATAAATTCATTGGGGATTTCCTGTTCACCAAAATCTGAAAAAGAGGTTGAAATACTCGATTTAAAGGAATTGATTGTAGATACCCTGTATTTGGAAAAGGATACGCTTACCAAAAATTTGAGTGATAACTTCAGTTATTACAAAACTGATTCTGGTGAAGTTCTAGTCACTTTCTTAAACCATAATTTATTAGTTTTCAGCTACCCGGAAGGAAAGCAATTGAAAAAGCAAAACTATGAAATCGAGGGCCCGGATGGAATAGGCTCTTTTTTAACAGGCTCATATATAGACAAGAATAGTTTGTATATCCTATCTCAACAAAAAGAATTGATTCAGTGTGATTTTGAAGGAAATGTAATTAGTAGATGGGATTTCCCAAAAGTCAGCGAAGAGAGGATGTATGCTAACTATTCGTCGGCAGGATTTAACAGAGTTCGAAAATCTGGTGCTGAGCTCTCATTTGTGGATATACCCTATGTTTTTGTGGAAGGGCTTGAAGGCTACGATAAATGGGGGATGGTTTTCAACACAGAATCCGATGCTTTTTCACATTTCAATTTCTCCTATCCAAAAGCCATTACCGAATATCTTAATGATGACCAATTGGGCCTGTTCAGCCATGTTTATCTTCCTACTAGCGGTGAACATCTGATTGGATTTGCTATATCTGACTCCATCGCTGTGGTGAAAAATGGTAAGCAAACCTGGAAATGGGCAGGAACAACTGAATCACTAGAGTTTAAAAGAGGAACTACAGTTCCTAGCGGAGAATATATTGTCTTTCAACCTGACCATTCCAGTAGCAAGTACAATGGCCTTGATCATGATACACATGCAAAAAAGATACTACGATGGGTAAGAGTAAAAGGTCCTACACAGGAAAATATGGAACAGGAGAGGAATCGTTTGCTGGTTTTTGATGAGGTGTTGAATCGCGAGGCGGAACTAGAATTTGACCGAGAAGAAATGGGGCAGTATGGGTTCAATACTCCTAGAGGATATGCTTTGAGTCTTTATTCTGAAACAACTGATGACGAGACAGCATATATAATTCTAGATTTCTCAAAGATCAATTCTTTAGAATAACGCTACAACGTTAAACGGCAGTCTGAAGACTGCATTTGTGTAGGTCCAAGTCAACAGACTTGAACCAAATCTAGGAATTGCGTCCTCTGCGAAACCTTTGCGGCCTCCGCGGTTAAAACCCTTTCAAAAATTCTCATAAAAAAAGCGAGACTATTCAGTCTCGCTTTTTACTTGTAGTTCGATTTCCTCTCCAGATTCATCTAAGAATCTGTATTCCGTCACGGGTAGGGAAGAATCTTTGATCAGTTTTATCCACTTATTATACTTGAAAAACCACTTCACTCTTCGGCTAATAATGCCAGTCGTAAAGTATGCGTGCAGGTAGGGATGCAGCCCAATTTGTATTTTACTCACATTCTGGATAGTAGCAATATGATCCACGTCTTTTTCCAGCTTATCAGCTATCAAGATAGACGCTTGTATTTTGCCGGTGCCATTGCAAGCCGGGCAAGTCTCTTTGGTCACAATATTGACCTCAGGCCTTACTCGCTGTCTGGTGATCTGCATGAGCCCAAATTTGCTCAGCGGCAAAACAGTATGCTTAGACCTGTCAAACTTAAGCTCGTCCTTCATCGCTTCGTAGATGGCCTTTTTATTCTCGGCCTTCTTCATGTCGATAAAATCGACCACGATTATTCCTCCCATATCCCGGAGGCGGAGCTGTCTGCCAATTTCTTTAGCAGCGACCAGATTGGTTTTCAATGCCGTCGATTCCTGGTCACTTTCCTGGTTGGACTTGTTACCACTGTTCACGTCGATGACGTGCAGGGCTTCTGTATGCTCGATGATCACATACCCTCCTTGCGGAAGGCTGACCGTCTGTCCAAACAGGCTTTTGATCTGCTTTTCTATTCCAAAATTTTCAAATAGCTTGGCTTTACCATTGTAAAGCTTTACAATTTTTTCTTTTTCAGGAGCTATATTCCTGATGTAGGATCTGATCTGATCGTAAGTAGATTCTTCTTCTACGGTGATTGCGTCGAATGATTCGTTGAGCAGGTCTCTCACTAGTGAGGAAGCCATGCTCATCTCTCCAATAATCTTGTCGCGACTCTTGGCTTTCAGCAATTTGCCCATGCCTTCTTCCCAGCTAGTGAGAAGATTTCGAAGGTCCTTATCTAAGTCACTAACGGACTGACCTTCTGCCACTGTACGGATGATTACTCCGAAATTGGCTGGCTTGATAGAATTGATGAGTCTCAGGAGACGTCTTCTTTCCTCATTGCTTCGGATCTTCTTAGAGACGTTTACCGAATCTGAAAAAGGTACTAGCACGAGGTAGCGACCTGGTAGAGAGAGCTCACAGGATAGTCGAGGCCCCTTCGTAGAGATGGGTTCTTTGACGACCTGAACTAAAATCTGTTGATTTTTGGACAGCGGATTGGATATTTTCCCAATCTTGTCTATTTCAGGTTCGTTCTCAAAACCCTTCAAATTGTAATTGCCGTAGTTGTTGTTGCGCACCATTTTGGTGAACTTCGTCAGGCTGTTGAAATTTGCCCCGAGGTCCTGGTAATGAAGAAAGGCGTCTTTCTCATAACCTACGTCGATGAAGGCTGCATTGAGCCCATTGACGATTTTGCGGACCGTACCGAGATAAATATCCCCAACTTTAAAAGAGTTGTCCATCCCTTCGGAATGCAACTCAACCAGGCTCTTGTCTTGAAGGAGGGCAATTCGACTTCCGTTTTGAGCAGAATCGATTAACAATTCCGTACTCAAAATCTCGTCTTATTATACTATGTAAATGAACGTTTTACTCAAATGTCAATAAGAAGAAGTGTATTACTTCTTCTTATGTCTGTTTTTTCTTAGTCTCTTCTTACGCTTGTGCGTAGCGATCTTATGTCTTTTTCTTTTCTTTCCGCAAGGCATAGTCTTTGGATTTAGTAGTGATACAAATAATTTATAGCTTGTCGAGATAGGTTTCGATGCTACCTAGGATCATTTCATCCTGAGTCATCGTTTTTACTTTCTCAAACTGGGCTTTCGCTTTGTTGTTTTGCTTGGCTTCGAAATAGCTCACTGCCAGATAAAACTGCCCCTGAAGGTTGTCCGGGTGATATTGGACTAATTCTTCGAATCTTTCAATGGCACGCTTATACTGGCCTGATTGCATAGATAGCACGCCCATGTTGAACAGCCCGTCCTCATTTTGCGGATCCTGCTCGAGGATTTCTCTGAGCATCGTGATTCCTTGCATTGGGTTGGACGAGGACACATAAGTCATCGCTACCTTGGTTTTCAAATCCAAGCGGGTGGGATCATTATCCAGCACCTGGTTTAAATACTTTCGGGTCTGTTCGGCAGTGTAGGTTACTTTCTCTGGATCCAGCGCAAAGCTGAACGCCTCATAAAAGGCATTTCCTGCTTTTTCGGCTAGTTCCAGGTCCGACTGCTGATCAGCCGCCAAACTAAGATAATATCCTGCACTATCGTACTTCCCAAGTTCCTGGTAAATCGCAGCAATCTCTTCCGTGGAAGATTTTACGCCTTCTTTCGAAGAATTCTCTGCGATCTGAAGTTTCAGCGTATTTATCTGAAGTTTCTGGTCAGGACTTAGCTCAGTTTCATGCATCGCTACGGGATCAGTGGATGTGGTAGAAGTGGATGAATTTTCTTGTGAAACTCCATCTGCCTTGCTTTCGTTGTCCACTACCACGCTAGGAAGTGCATACAGTCCTCCGACTGTGATGACTCCTATTGCGATAAGTATGATCTGAGATCTTTTCATGTCAAAAGCTCCCTAGATTTAGTCTTGGGGTGCTAGTTCCTTGATTTTTTTGCTGTTCTTAATCTTCTCTACGAATACTTTAGACGGCTTGAAAGCCGGAATGTAATGCTCGTCGATTACGATTGCTGTGTTTTTGGAGATGTTTCGTGCGATTTTTTTAGCTCTCTTCTTATTGATGAAGCTACCAAATCCTCTCACGTAGATGTTGTCTCCTTCGGACATTGAATCCTTCACTACTTTGAAGAACGCCTCAATGGCTTGTGTCACATCATCCTTTTGGATTCCTGTTTTGTCCGAAATCTTAGTGATTACTTCTGCTTTAGTCACTGTAATATTAATTTAGAAATTACGAAATAAGCTTAACAACCTATTAACCAAGTGTTTTTGGGACTGCAAATGTACGAGAACCATTGCAATTAAAAAACAAATTCATAAAAATTAGCTTGATTTGTATGTTAGACACTAATTGACTATGCCCCACAAAACCACTGAATATCAGGCTTTTTCGCATCAAATACTAACTTGGTATCAAGAAAATCCAAGAGAATTACCATGGAGAGGTACGCATGATCCATACAAAATTTGGCTCTCTGAGATCATTCTTCAGCAGACACGGGTCGCTCAGGGGTTACCGTATTATTACGCATTTGTGGAGACTTATCCCACTGTAAAAGATCTGGCTTTGGCACCGGAAGAAGAAGTGCTGAGACTCTGGCAGGGATTAGGATATTACAGCAGGGCGAGAAATCTCCATGCTTGCGCAAAAAGTATCTGGTTTGATATGGACGGTGTTTTTCCAAAAACCTATGACGAACTCCTGAAGCTGAAAGGTGTCGGTAGCTACACTGCAGCTGCAATTGCCAGCTTTGCATATGGAGAAGTGAAAGCCGTGGTGGATGGAAATGTATTCCGTGTACTCTCTCGCTACTTCGGAATAGAGACAGACATCGCAAGTTCAAAAGCCAAGAAGGAGTTTGAAGCACTTGCAAACCAGGTTATCCCAAAAGATCAACCCGGAGAATTCAACCAAGCTATGATGGATTTTGGCGCTAGACTATGCACTCCCAAAAGTCCAGGATGTGAAACCTGCCCTCTTAAATCCTCCTGTTTTGCACTCCTATATAATATGGTGGCGGATCTACCCCTGAAGATCAATAAAGTGAAGATTAAAGAACGTCATTTCCACTATTATGTAATTAAGTGTGGGGAGAAATGGGTGTGGAAAAAAAGGACTTCAGGTGACATCTGGGAAGGGCTTTTTGATTTCCCGCAGGAAGAGTCAACTAATGATATTAAAAAGCGCACAATCGAAATTCCATCATCTTCCAAAGAACAAATCCATCCTTTTCCCAAAAAATACCGACACATATTGTCCCACCAACGACTAAATGCTGTTTTCTCAGAAGTGGAGATAGAAAAAGAAAATTTGGTTGAACTTGAAGCCTGGTGCGAAAACGAAGGGTTTATGCTGGTAGCGGAGGATAAAATCGAATACCTAGCCAAACCAAAGTTGATCGTAAACTTTTTGAACGATCAAGGGATTTGAGTACCTTCAAGCTGTTAGACTTTTTCAATCTTAAATTAAACTTATTATGGCAGGAGTAAATAAAGTAATTCTAGTAGGCAATCTCGGGGCCGACCCAGAAGTAAAGTATTTGGAAGGCGACAACACAGTTGCAAATCTTCGGCTTGCAACGACTGAAGCTTATAAAAATAGAAACGGCGAGCGCGTAGAGCAAACCGAATGGCATGACCTTGAAATGTGGGGTGCACAGGCTAAAATCGCTGAGCAATACCTTAAAAAAGGAAGCCAGATTTATGTAGAAGGAAAAATTAAAACAGATAGCTGGCAGGATGATCAAGGTCAAAATCGCTACAGAACAAGGATTAGAGTACTAAGTTTCACTATGCTAGGTAGTAAACCAGATGGTGCATCAAGTGCTGGAGCTCAGGGAGCACCTCAGCAATCAACACAGCAAAAACCTGCATCAGCAGCGCCTTCTGCGGCACCAAAAGCACAGGAAATGGTTTCAGATACAGAAGATGATGATCTGCCATTTTAATAATCTATTCCCCTGGAAGCTATTTTCAGGGGAATTTTTTAATTTTGCATTAACCTTTGCGGTTTAATACATGGACGATCCCTACCCGAGTTACCATTTACTCGCTCAGATTAGTTTACCATCGGTAAGTTATCTGATTCTAAATGGATTGCTTTTTATACTCTTATTAATCGGCTCTGCCTTAGTTTCTGGTTCAGAGGTAGCTTTTTTTTCCCTGTCCAATGAAGACTTAGGGAATATTGAAGAGGAAAATACTCCCAGAGGCAAAAAGGTACTCAACCTGGTAGAAACGCCAAAAAACCTGCTCAGCACCATCTTGATTCTCAACAACCTGATCAATATTGGTATTGTGACATTGACTACGTTTGTGGCTTGGTCGATTTTTGGGCAAAACGCAACTGGCATAATCATAATTCTGGTACAGACCATTGGTGTCACCTTCGCAATTGTTTTTTTCGGTGAAATAGTGCCTAAAGTATATGCCAATAAAGCCAAGGTGGAGTTCAGTCTCATCATGGCCCCGAGCATTAGCTTTTTCTCTACGATCCTCAGACCTTTCTCTAGGTTTTTGATGGCTTTTAGCAACTTGCTCGAAAAGCGAATAGAGAAAAAAGGCTATTCCCTTTCTGTAAATGAGCTTAATCAAGCCTTAGACCTGACCACTGAAGATGCACCTAATGAAGAGCGGGAGATCTTGAGGGGCATCGTAAATTTTGGTACACTTACCGTAAAGCAGGTGATGCAGAGCCGCATGGACATAACAGCGGTCGATATGGAGATTGACTTCCATGAGTTGATGGATAAAATTAACAAAAGCGGCTATTCCAGAATCCCGGTTTATGAAGAAACGATCGATAATATTCAAGGGATACTCTACATCAAAGACCTGCTTCCGTACATAGAAAGAGACGAGGATTTTGCTTGGAATGAATTGATTCGCAAAAGCTTCTTTGTGCCGGAAAACAAGAAAGTAGATACCTTATTGAAGGATTTTCAATTAAAGCGGGTACACATGGCCATCGTGGTGGATGAGTATGGTGGAACTTCGGGACTGGTCACATTAGAGGATTTGATCGAAGAAATCATCGGGGAAATCAACGATGAATTTGACGATCACGACGATATCTTCTTTCAGGAGATAGACCCTGCCACTTTCATTTTTGAAGGTAAAGTTTCATTAAATGATTTCTGCAAAAAGCTGGAATTAGACGGGCAGATTTTTGAAGAAGTAAAAGGCGAAAGTGAATCCCTTGGAGGCTTACTTTTGGAACTCAATTCCAAGTTGCCAAAGAATGGGACGAAGATAAAGTTTGAGGATTTCGAGTTTACAATCTTGGCAGTAGATTCCAAGAAAATCAAAAAGGTGAAAGTCCACATCAATTCTTTAGACAAAGATTCGCTTGGCCCTCATACTGACTGAAAAACAAGGCTTTATAATATTCTTAGTTTCATAGATTTTACAGAACAATATTCTTTCCTTTATCTTTTGATCTCTGTTATGAAGAGTCAATAGAAAATTTCGCGGAAAATAATTTTAATTTTTTTAATAGATTTTATCAACATCCCCGAATTCTAGAATTCTCACATTTTTTTTCGGATTTGAATAGAAATCTACCCTATTTCTTCAAATACTGCTATAATTTTTTCTGCCCTTGTCAGTTTTTCACACCAAAAAGTTAATTGCCAAAATTTTAAAAAAGTCAAATTCCATAAAAAATAAGGCACTAAAGCAGCCGTTTTGTTGCCGTAATTTTAATAGGACAATTTTTTTCTGTAATTTTTGGAAATTTTGAACCTAATAAATTCTATAAAAATGCAAGAAGGTTTGTATCGATCGGAGTTTGAGCATGACTCCTGCGGTATAGGTGCGGTTGTCGATCTGAGCGCAGTTCCCTCACATGAGACGATTAGCGATGCCTTATATATGCTGAGCAATATGGAGCACCGTGGCGGACGTGGAGCAGATCCTAAATCTGGCGATGGAGCGGGCATATTAATACAGGTACCACATCAGTTCCTAAAGGATATCACTGCGCGTACAGAGATAGAACTTCCAGAAGCTGGATATTACGGTGTGGGAATGACTTTCTTTCCAAAGAATAAACAGCTATTCCACAAATCAAAAGAACTTCTCAATCAGCTGATTGAAGAGTTGGACTTTGAGTTGATCGGTTATCGGTCTGTTCCAGTAGATGAGACAGTTCCAGGCTCTGGGGCGCTGGAAGTGATGCCAAATATTGAGCAACTCTTTGTAAAGCATAAGAAAGGACTCACTGGTATTGAGCTAGAGCGTAAGCTATATGTATTAAGAAACTATTCTACTTCGGAAATCAACACCAAGATTCCTGGAGTAAATCAATCATTCTATTTCGCCAGCTTAAGTAGCCAAACACTTATCTATAAAGGTCAGCTAAGAACTGACCAGGTATTGGCTTTCTATAAGGATTTGCAGAATCCGCGTATTGGCTCTGCATTTGCAATAGTCCACTCCCGATTTTCTACAAATACGTTTCCAAACTGGAGACTAGCACAACCATTCCGTTTTCTTTCTCACAATGGTGAAATCAATACCATCAAGGGGAATCTAAATAAGATGAAGTCAAAGGAAAACCTCATGAAATCGAAGTATTTCACCGATGAGGAGCTTTCCAGGTTGATGCCTATTACTGATAAGCAAAAGTCGGATTCGGCGAATCTTGACGCGATGGTAGAACTACTGACTTTGAGCGGTAGATCTCTTCCACATGCGATGATGATGCTCGTGCCGGAAGCTTGGCAGGATAATGAGGTGATGGATCGTGATAGAAAATCATTCTATAAATTCCACGCTTCACTAGTTGAGCCATGGGATGGACCTGCAGCTTTGCTATTTACAGATGGAAAATCTGTAGGAGCGACATTGGATAGAAACGGACTTCGTCCACTTAGGTATTTCATCACAAAAGATCAACGGCTTATCCTATCTTCCGAAGCTGGCGCATTGCCTATTCGTGAAGCTACAATATTAGAAAAAGGCCGTATTAGTCCAGGAAGAATGATTTGGGCAGATTTGGAAAAAGGCCGGGTGGTCTTTGACGAGGAAGTGAAAGGTGAAATTTGCCGTAAGCAACCTTATGAGCAGTGGGTAGCCGATCAGCGAATCAAACTTCGCTTGGAAGATGATCCAAAAAAACTGGAACACCCTTATTCTATTGAGAATATTAAGAAGCAGCAAACAATCTTTGGCTATACTTCTGAAGAACTGAAAGTAGTATTAAGTCCTATGGGAGATACTGCCTATGAAGCTATTGGTTCTATGGGAGCCGATACCCCGCTAGCTGTTCTATCCAAAGAAAGTCAACATATTGCCAATTACTTCAAACAGCTATTTGCTCAAGTAAGTAATCCGCCGATTGACCCGATCCGTGAGCGATTGGTCATGTCTCTTTTCACCCGCCTGGGTGTGGGACAGAATATTTTGGAAGAAAGTCCAAAACATACACGCCAGATCCATATTTCTCAACCAGTTCTCCTTAACGAGGACTTGGAGAAAGTCAAAAACATGGAAGGTCAGGGTTATAGATGTGCCACACTTACGAGTCTTTTTGTAGCAGATCATAAGCCTGGACGACTTTTGGAAGCACTGGACAAAATTTGTGACGATGCTGAGAAGGCTATCAGCGAAGGGAAAAATGTAATCATTATTTCTGACCGCAACAGCAATGAGGAATACGCACCGATCCCTTCTTTACTTGCCATAGGGGCAGTTCATCATCACTTGGTGAAAAAGAAAATCAGAACAAGTGCTGGCTTGGTACTGGAATCTGGTGACATCCGGGAGACTCACCACTTTGCAACAGCAATTGGATATGGAGCTTCTGCGATCAACCCATACATGGCATTGGAGTCGTTACTGGAAATGTTTGAAAAAGGTGAATTACCAAACGCCAAAAGCCAAAAGAAACTATTCTCAAATTATCAAGCTGCAATCGGAAAAGGCCTACTTAAGGTCCTTTCTAAAATGGGTATCAGTACGCTTCAGTCTTACCAAAGTGCTCAGATTTTCGAAGCAATTGGTTTAGGTCCTGAAGTAATCGATAGATGCTTCAAAGGTACGATCTCCAGAATCTCTGGTATTTCCTTTGACGAATTAGCTGAGGAAGTGCTGATTCGCCATAGAGCGGCTTACGAGACAGAAAGCCCGATTCTAGAACAAGGTGGCGTGTATCAATGGAAAAGAAGAGGTGAAAAACACCTGTTCAACCCTGAAACTATCCACCTACTACAGAAGTCAACTCGATTAAACGATTATAGCCTTTATAAGAAATTTGCCGCTAAAATCAACGAGCAAAGCAAGGATGCTTTGACTTTGAGAGGCTTATTTGAATTCAAAAAGCGAATAACAGTTCCTATTGACGAAGTAGAGCCTGCATCTTCCATCATGCGAAGGTTTGCAACAGGTGCGATGTCATTTGGTTCGATCTCTCACGAAGCGCACTCTACTTTGGCAATAGCCATGAACAGAATGGGCGCAAAAAGCAACTCTGGAGAAGGAGGAGAAGATGAGATTCGTTTTGAGAAAAAAGAAAATGGGGATTGGGAACGCTCAGCGATCAAGCAAGTAGCTTCAGGTAGATTCGGTGTCACGAGTAACTATCTGACAAACGCTGCAGAACTTCAAATCAAAATGGCGCAAGGAGCCAAGCCTGGTGAAGGTGGACAGCTTCCGGGTCATAAAGTTGATGATTGGATAGGAAGAGTAAGGCATTCTACTCCTGGAGTAGGCTTGATTTCTCCTCCACCTCATCACGATATTTATTCAATCGAGGATTTGGCTCAGCTGATCTACGATTTGAAAAATGCGAATAGAAAAGCTAGAATCAATACCAAGCTTGTATCACAGGCTGGAGTAGGAACCGTAGCAGCTGGGGTGGCAAAAGCCATGTCGGATGTTATCCTTATCTCAGGAGCAGATGGTGGTACCGGAGCATCTCCATTGAGCTCTATCCGTCACGCAGGATTGCCATGGGAGCTTGGACTATCTGAGGCGCATCAGACCTTGGTGAAAAATAACCTTCGTAGCCGGGTAACTCTTCAAACCGATGGACAGCTTAGAACCGGTCGTGATCTCGCGATTGCAACGCTATTAGGCGCTGAAGAGTGGGGAATTTCCACTGCAGCCTTGGTAGTAGAAGGATGTATCATGATGAGAAAATGTCATCTGAACACCTGTCCAGTGGGTATTGCAACTCAAAACCCTGAACTGAGAAAATTATTTACCGGTGATCCTGATCATGTGGTAAATTACTTCCAGTTCCTTGTCCAGGATTTGAGAGAAATCATGGCATCGCTTGGATTCCGAACTATTGATGAGATGGTAGGACAAAGCAACGTCCTTCAATCAACTGGTCACTTGAATCACTGGAAATGGGATAAAGTGGACTTGAGTCCTATTTTCCACAAAGTGGAAGTTCCTGATCACGTTGGGATCCATAAGCAAATTGATCAGGATTTCGAGCTTAAGAGAGTATTGGATCGTCAATTGATTAAAGCTGCTCTTCCTTCGTTAGAGCAAGCAATGGCCTCTTCTGGAAGTTTTCAGATTAAAAATACGGACAGATCAGTGGGAGCAATGCTTTCCAATGAGATCTCTAAAATATACGGCAGTCCAGGACTCCCTGAAGACACCATTAACTTCAAATTCACTGGTTCAGCAGGCCAAACCTTCGGCGGATTCCTTACCAAAGGAGTAAACTTTGAACTAGAGGGGGAAGCAAATGATTACTTTGGAAAAGGTCTATCAGGAGGAAAACTAATAATCTACCCTAGCAGAAACGCTAAGTTCGTTCCGGAAGAAAACATCATCATCGGTAACGTAGCATTTTATGGCGCTACTTCTGGTGAAGCATATATCAACGGAAAAGGTGGAGAACGATTCTGTGTACGAAATTCTGGAGTTCAGACTGTAGTGGAAGGAATCGGAGATCACGGATGTGAATATATGACCGGAGGATTGGTAGTAAATCTTGGTGAAATCGGAAGAAACTTTGCTGCCGGAATGAGCGGTGGTATTGCCTACATTCTGAAAGAATATATTACAGAAATCAATCCAGAATTAGTGGATATTGACAACCTGGAAAATGAGGATTTCAACACGATCAAGACTTTCCTCAAAAGACATGTGAAGCTGACCAAA
This sequence comes from Algoriphagus locisalis, assembly GCF_900116615.1. Lineage (GTDB taxonomy): Bacteria > Bacteroidota > Bacteroidia > Cytophagales > Cyclobacteriaceae > Algoriphagus > Algoriphagus locisalis. Next base: position 160,373 of record NZ_FPBF01000006.1, on the reverse strand, counting down.
TCTGGTCTAGCAACTAAATTCCTTGAAGATTGGGATAGTCACAAAGAGAAATTCATCAAGGTGATTCCTAGAGATTACAAGGCAGTATTAGAGAAAAGAGCATTAGAACAATCAAAATCATTGGCGTAAAATGGGAGCGAAAGAAGGATTTATTCAATTCAAAAGAGAAACTCCGGTTACCCGTGACGCGAAAGCTAGAATAGGTGACTATAAGGAAATATATGAGCCATTTGGTGGCGAGAAGTTAAATAATCAGGCTGCACGATGCATGGATTGCGGTGTGCCGTTTTGCCATAGTGGCTGCCCGCTTGGGAATGTGATACCGGATTTCAACGATGCGGTTTACAACAACGAATGGGAGCAGGCGATTAAAATATTGCGAAGCACAAACAATTTCCCGGAATTCACGGGAAGAATCTGTCCAGCACCATGCGAGGCAAGCTGTGTTTTAGGTATTAATAAAGACCCTGTTGCGATCGAATTGATTGAAAAAAATATCGCTGAGAAAGCCTATGAACTGGGCTTGATCAAAGCAAATCCTCCGAAGAAAAGAACTGGCAAATCCGTAGCGGTAGTTGGCTCTGGACCGGCAGGTCTTGCAGCGGCCGATCAGCTGAACCAAGCTGGTCACGAGGTGACGGTGTTCGAAAAAGACTCCAAGCCAGGAGGATTACTTCGATTTGGTATCCCAGATTTTAAGCTTGAAAAATGGGTGATCGACCGCCGCATCGAATTCATGAAACAAGAAGGAGTGATCTTCTCTTGTGAAACCGAAATTGGTTTTAATATCAAGGCAGAAAATATCCTTAAAAATTTTGATGCCGTAGTACTTTCCACCGGAGCAGGGCAACCGAGAGGACTGAATATTAAAGGTTCTGAGGCTAAGGGAGTTCATTTTGCCATGGAATTCTTAGGTCAGCAAAACAAGGTTGTTTCAGGTGAAATCAAAGAAAATCCAATTTCTGCCAAAGGAAAACATGTCATTGTAATCGGTGGTGGAGACACAGGAAGTGATTGCATTGGTACCTCAAATAGACATGGAGCCGCTTCAATTACTCAACTTGAACTCCTACCTAAACCTCCACAGCAGAGAAACACACTGAACCCATGGCCAGAATGGCCAATGACCTTGCGTACTTCTAGTTCGCATGAAGAAGGTGCTGAGCGTGTTTTCTCTATTCTCACCAAAGAGTTTATTGTGAATGAGGAAGGTCAGGTGACTGGCTTGAAACTCGTTGATTTGGAATGGGTTCACAAGGATGGACGTATGGTCTTTGAAGAAATCGCTGGCACTGAACGTACTGTTCCATGTGATTTGGCATTTCTAGCAATTGGCTACACGGGTCCTGCCCAGAATGGATTGCTTGAGGCTTTTGGTGCTGAATCAATGGAGAACACCCTTCCTAAGTCGAAAAATTATCAGAGCACCAATTCCAAAGTGTTCCTTGCCGGAGATATGCGCAGAGGCCAATCTTTGGTTGTTTGGGCAATTTCTGAAGGTAGAGAAGCCGCAGTGAAAGTAGATGAGTACCTAATGGGGGAATCAAATCTTCCGCAGAAAGACGAGTCTTTCTTTCAAGTAGAAGAGGAAGTAATAGAGTAAAAGAAACCTATCACTAATAAAACAGAAAGCCATCCAGAATCATTCAGGATGGCTTTCATTCTTTAACAAGCTTAGAGATTCAATTTCCTCCTCTTCGACCTCTTCTCGGATCTCCTTCGATTTGGGCATTTGGTCGGCCTCGTCTCCGATCATTCATTCTATCCGCTTTGATCTCAGTCCATTTTGACCTTTGTTCTTCAGTCAGTACCGCCTGAATCTTAGCATCTTGCTCTTTCAGTTCAGCTCTTCTAGCTTCCATTTCTGCCCTTCGCGCTTCCATTTCGGCTTTTCTCTCTGCCATTTCTGCTTCATTCTTTTTGGCATATTCCAGATTGATATCCAAAACCTGCTTTTTCTGCTCCTCTGTCAATGAAAGGGTTTCAGCCATCCGTTCTGTAGTTCGTTTAGCTCTTTCTTCTGCACTTGGTCTTTCTCCGCCTCTTTTTTGTGCCAGTGTGCTCAGGCTGATCATGACCATCATGCCTGTAGCTAAAATCAATTTGTTCATGGTTGCTGTTGTTTAGTTACATGAATTAGACCTAGCCTACTTGCTTTCGTTTAATCTCCCGCAAAAGAGTTTTTGTTAACAAATCTAAAATACTATCGCTCTTCGGTTAAGGCCTTCTGTTCGCTTGGTCTTACAGCCTTTGGCCTGATCAGCAGTCTGAGACTTGGATCAAAGCTTAGGTAATTCCACGACCAATCAAGGAATATGAACACTTTGTTTTTTACTCCTAGAATTGCCATCAGGTGAACGAACAACCAAGTAATCCAAGCCAGTATTCCCTGAAACTTAATGAATGGCAAATCAACCACAGCAAGTTTTCTGCCCACAGTCGCCATGGATCCTAAGTCCTTGTATTTAAAACCCTTCTTCTCCTTGCCTTCTTCTATTTGGTGAAGATTGTGAGAAAGATTGAGAGCCTGCTGTATTGCGACTTGTGCTACTTGCGGATGACCTTTTGGGTAACCTTCTTGGGTCATCAAACTAATATCGCCCAGTGCAAAAACACTTGGACAACCCTTGATTTCCGAGAAGTCGTCAACGAATATCCTGCCATTTGGCGCATAGTTATCCTCTTCTAATCCACCTATTCTATTCGGTTTGATACCCGCCGCCCAAAGCAAGGTCTGGGTTTGGATCGATTCCTTATCTTTTAAGAAAACTTGATTTCCATTATAATCTTTGACCATGGTGTTCAGCATGACCTCTACCCCTAACCCCTGCAGGTACTTTAAGGCGTGTTCTTTCGAGGTTTTGGACATGGAGCCAAGGAGTTCAGGCCCTGCCTCTATGAGCACTACATTCATGTTGTGAAAATTGAGCTCAGGGTAATCCTTTGGAAACACATTGTTTCGTAGGTCAGCCATAGCTCCGGCCAGTTCCACACCAGTAGGACCACCGCCCACGATCACCACATTCATAAGCGATTTGCGGTCATCCGACTTCTCGATATTGATGGCCCGCTCGTAGTTGGAAATTATTTTATTTCGAATATAAAGTGCTTCAGAGACAGTTTTCATCGGAGAAGATGTCTCTTCTATGTTTATATTTCCAAAGTAATTGGTGTCAGCACCCATCGCCAGCACTAGATAGCTATAATCTATATAGCCTGCGTCGGTATAGAGTCGCTTGATCTTCGGGTCAAAATAATCTACTTGAGCCATTCGAAACGTGACATTCTTTGAGCCGTGAAAGATCTTACGAAGTGGAAATGAAATAGCACTCGGCTCCAAACCCGCGGTGGCTACCTGGTAGAATAGCGGCTGAAATTGATGATAGTTATGTTTATCCAGCAAAATAACCTGAAACCGTTTCTTCCTCAATTTCATGGCAAGTTTAAGACCTGCAAAGCCGGCACCTACGATGACTACTTTGGGAAAATCAGAATCTGGAATATTGGGGATGGGACGTGAGAGAAAATCCGACATGGTAAAAGTGTTTTAAAAGCTTACGGTTTAGTAGCTATTTTGGGTAGATTTCTTTGGGGAAATTACCAAAACTTTGTCTGGAACTCTTCATTTTTCAGCCCAAACGAAAAGAATTGCTAATTTTACCACCCTAATAGTTTACAACCATGGGAAGAGCATTTGAATTCAGAAAAGAAAGAAAATTCAAGCGTTGGGACAAAATGTCCAAAGTATTTACGCGGCTAGGAAAGGAAATCGTAATGGCGGTGAAGTCAGGAGGTCCCGATCCCGCATCCAATCCCCGGCTTCGCACCATCATCCAAAATGCCAAGGGCGCGCAAATGCCCAAAGACAGAATAGAAGCAGCGATCAAAAGGGCTTCAAACAAGGATGAGAAAGATTACGAGGAAGTAGTGTACGAAGGCTACGGTCCTTTCGGAATTGCAGTCGTGGTAGAAACCTCCACAGATAACATCAACCGGACCGTCGCGAATGTAAGAAGCTATTTCTCCAAAGCTGGCGGATCCTTAGGCACCTCTGGTTCTGTAGTCTTTATGTTCGATAGGAAAGCTGTATTTCGCTTTGCAAAAGCAGAATTTGATCTGGAAGAACTAGAGTTCGAATTAATAGATTTTGGATTGGTGGATATCGATGAAAATGAAGGAGAGATCTTCGTTTACACGGAATTTGAAGACTTTGGCACCATGCAAAAAGCATTAGAAGAACGGAATATAGAAGTGATCAGCGCAGATTTCCAACGCTTTCCTTCCACCCTTACTGAGCTCGATGAGGAGCAGGAGGAAATCATCAATAAGATGATCGAAAAAATGGAAGATGATGATGACGTAAACCAAATTTTCACAAACATGGCCTAGGCATCTGCCTAGGTTTTTTTATTTCTATGAATTTCCCAAAAAGAGAAAATTTCCGGCCCACAGACAGGCCACTAATAATAGTCGGAAGTAAGAATCCTGTTAAAATAGCCTGTACAGAAACTGCTTTTACTGAAGCTTTTACCAAAGGTTTTGTAGTAAATGGTATCAGTGCTGCATCGCAAGTTTCTGATCAACCAAAAGGTGATGAAGAAACCTACCTTGGCGCAAGAAATCGGGTGATAAATGCGAAATCTATTTTTCCTGAAGCGGACTATTGGGTCGGCATAGAAGGAGGAATCGGAGAAGATGAGCGCGGAATGTATGCCTTTGCATGGATTTTCATTGAGGATAAGGATGGAGTGCATGGCAAAGCAAAAACTGGGACATTCTACCTTCCTGATGCCATCGCCAAGCTAATTCACTCTGGAATGGAGCTTGGTGAAGCCGATGACAAGTTTTTTAGTCAAGAAAATTCAAAACACAGCGGAGGTTCTGTCGGAATTCTTACCCATGGTGTTATTTCCAGGCAAACCTATTATAATCAGGCAATTATACTGGCTTTGATTCCTTTCTTGAATAAAGAGTTGTATTAGAGACAATGATTTTTAGGATTTTTTTTCCTAAGTATATTTTAATCGTAAAAAATTTGACTATTATTGAATTATTGAAATTTAAACCTTTGATTTATCCAATAGTGGCGGAATATTCCAACTGCTAAAATAAATCACTCGTAGTAAAAGTTGCTTAAATCACCCTTTCCATTAAGTAGCTATAGGCCTCTCACTCGAGAGGTCTATTTTTTTAGATTTCGAAGGAAGTTAGTCAGCGCCACTCTCCAGTCAGGATCAGCGTCCCATTCGGGACCAATGTAAAGTTCATCCCGGACGAGTAGCTTGATGTAATATTTTACCACTATCCTGGATGCAGATTCATCAGTTTTAGGTTCGAGTCCCATACTTTTCATCATATCTGCTTCTCTTCCCTCTACTTTCACTAAAAGAAATTGTACTCTATCTCGAATTAATTCCTGTTCGGATTTCGCTTCAGTCAACCATTCTACTTGATAAGGGTATTCTTGCTTGAGCACCTGCTCTATACCTGTTTTCTGTGCCGCCTGCTCCGCCAAAATCGTAGCTTGTGACTTTCCATACATATCGTATCTGAAATAGCTGAGCAAGCCTGTTTCGGCAGAAGATCCCTCGATAGTAATTCCCAATTTAAACACATCCAGATTTAGAGGATTTGAAGGCAAAAATTTCTCACTAGAAGCTGTTTCAGAACTTATAATACTCAGAAATTCAGGAACTTCTAAGACAAGGATATTTTGGGAAGGTTGGTTTTCTCCGATTAAGCCAAATTGACTAGTGGCTGCGCCAATATCAGCCGCCGAGACACCAAATAATTCTTTTGTAGGAATAATATTCCCATCTCCGGAAAAAGGTCCGACATGAATACTCATTTGATTTTTCTGTCTGGTGACGAGAATTACATTTTTCACTAAACGCTGCTGAAAACTCTTTGCATAATCTGCCTGCACAGCATCTGAAAGCGCTACCTTTTCCAGTTCGAAATAGGCAATAGGGTCACCGCCAGCCTTGACCAAGGAATTATGCACACTATCCGCCACTTCCTGCCAGGTCATCACAGGTCTGGCTCCAGGATCTGTAGAGACAAAAACCACGGATTTCCCATCAAAAAATGATTGAGGTAAACTACCTTGAGCCGAAACTAATTGGAGATTTACTAAAAGAATAAAAATAAGAAAGATATAATATTTCATGAATTCAGAGGTGTGATCCACTAAGCTTATTAATTTTACCAATATACATAACGCAAAATACTTTCCTTGATGCAACTCACAATCAAAAACGCAATAAGTTGTTTCTTATTTCTACTAATTTTTCAGGCAAATGGGCAAAGTATAGCAACGAAAAGCCTCATTGAAAACATCAAGTATTTGTCATCTGATGCGCTCAAAGGCCGAAAAACCGGAAGTGAGGAAAATGCCAAAGCCCGTGCATTTATTCTTGATCAATTCAAAAGTATTGGACTGAAGACCCAATATCCTGATTACCAACAGAAATTCAGTTTTGAAAGCAGAAGAGACAACAAAACCTATGAAGACGCTACGAATGTAGTGGGATTCATAGCCGGAAGCGAATCCAGAAAACTGATCGTGATCACCGCTCACTACGATCATGTGGGCGTAGGCAGACCCGATGCATCCGGAGACAGCATTTACAACGGAGCAGATGACAATGCCTCCGGGACTGCTGCACTGATAGAGCTGGCTAGGTATTTTAAGAAAAACAGACCGCAACACTCCATAATTTTTGCTGCATTGGATGGAGAAGAGATGGGGTTACAGGGTGCAAAAGCCTTAGTCAAAGATTTCCCTTTTGAACTAGAGCAAATAGTGCTGAACATCAATATGGATATGATTTCCAGAAATGAGAAAGGAGAACTTTATGCTTCGGGAACATACTACTACCCAACCTTCAAAACGATCCTGGAAGGCGCATCAAGCGGAAGCAATCCAACACTTATGTTTGGGCACGATGAACCAAACACTGGCAGAGATAACTGGACCAAGTCATCCGATCAAGGAGCTTTTTTTGATGCGCAAGTTCCGCACATTTATTTTGGGGTAGAAGATCATCAGGACTACCATAAGCCCAGTGATTCTTTTGAAAATATTGATGAGCAGTTTTATATCAATGCGGTCAACCTTATCTTGAAATGTACGATTGCATTGGACAAGGAATTGCCCAAAGAGTAAAACTTCTTCTTTTCATTGGTTTACATCTTACTTACCTTAGACTTTTAAGCACGCTACTACCGCGAGATTTTGGCTAAAACAGATTTCATTACCAGGCTTTTGATATGGAGGCTCCGACACATGAGCAACCAAACCTTTATCCTAATTCTAAGCGGGATAATAGGGATACTCTCTGGACTAGCCGCTGTAATTCTAAAACAAGGTGTACATTCCATTCAGCATTTTCTGACAGAAGGATTTTATAAGGAATACGCCAATTTTCTGTATATCATTTATCCTCTGATTGGTATATCAGCAGCATATCTTCTAGGAAAATATATTTTCAAAGATGGAGGGGGGCATGGAATCCCAGATATACTTTTCACGATTTCAAAGAAGCAGAGTATCATAGCAAGAGTGAAGACTTACAGCCGTGTCTTTACTTCAGCGATCACAGTTGGATTTGGAGGCTCTGTAGGATTGGAAGCTCCTATGCTGGTTACTGGATCAGCGATTGGGTCTAACGTAGGTTCCCTCGTTCATCTGAATGCAAAAAAAAGGACCTTGTTAATCGGTTGTGGCGCTGCTGCTGCGGTATCTGCTATATTCGGAGCACCGATAGGCGGGGTGATTTTCGCCATAGAAGTAATTATGATGGAAATCAGCACTGCTAGCTTTATCCCCCTGCTGATAGCATCGGTAACAGGTTCTTTGACTTCCATGGTGTTGATAGGCAAAGACTCTGTTTTCAATTTCAAATTGACGGAAAACTTTGAGGCCTCTCATATGCCTTATTATTTACTGTTGGGAATTTCCTGTGGCTTGGTTTCTCTTTATTTCAGTCAAGCCGTAAGAAAAACCGAATCTCTCATGGCAAGTTTTGATAGCCAAGCTTTAAGGATACTCTATGGGGGAGCGATTTTGGGAATCATGGTATTTTTCCTGCCTCCTATCTATGGCGAAGGCTATGACACACTTAATACGTTGATCGATGGTAATTCTAGCCAATTACTAGAAAAAAGCCCTTTTTTCTCAATAATTGAGAATCCTTACATAATTATCATTTTCTTAGCCTTTATCATCTTAGTGAAGCCAATTGCTTCAGCTGTGACTCTTGGTGCGGGAGGAAGCGGGGGCATATTTGCACCATCACTTTATGTAGGAGGAATCTTAGGTTTCCTATTCGCTTACTCAAGCAATCTATTTGATTTTACGATTCCGTTGCCACTTGCGCACTTTACTTTAGTGGCTATGTGTGGTGTAATGGCTGGAGCACAGCACGCTCCTCTTTCCGCAATTTTCTTAATTGCAGAAATCACAGGTGGATATGAACTGTTCGTGCCTTTGATGTTCGTATCAGCAATATCCTATGTGACTAAGACCGCCTATCAGAAAGACAGTATCTACATGATGCAGCTGAAGGAAAAAGGAAGATATCTACCCGAGTCAAAAGACCAGGAACTCTTGGAACTCATCACAATCACTCATGTAATCGAGCGGGACTTGTTGCCGATACATCCTGAAGCTAAATTGAAGGACCTTATCAGCCTGGTGAAAATATCCAAGCGTAATATTTTCCCCGTGGTGGACGAGCACAAAGCCCTCCGAGGAATAGTCACCTTGGATGATATTAGAGACATTATGTTTGATCGTGAAAAGCAGGAGAACTTGATGATCAAGGAACTTATGCACAGTCCTCCAGAAATCCTATTGGCTACTGAGAATATGCAAAAAGCCATGGAAAAATTCGAGTTATCGGGGGCTTGGAATCTGCCTGTAATCGAAGATGGCAAATATCTGGGCTTTGTTTCCAAATCAAGAATCTTCAATGCCTACCGAAAACGTCTGATCAAACAAAAGCAAGATTAACAGAAAAAAGAATAAAATTTGGAAGCTTAAATTATCCACTTATTTGCCCACTGATTTTTACTGTTTTTTTCAACTTAGCCTTCTTTATCCACAAAAACACCTTTAGAAAACAGCGTTTAATTCCCTGTATTACAGTGATTTAGACAGCTCCTGTTGATAAGTGTGGATAAATTATCGAAAATGTGGATAAAAAAGACTTGCATTTTTTAAACCGCAAATAGAGCTCAATTAGACGGATTTTAAGCACGAAATTTAACAAAGAAGAAACGCTATTCTTTCTCATAAAAATGCCTTCAGATGGCTCTTATTAAAAGAAAATTTTGTCTGGGAAAATATGGCCTCAATAAATGAAAAATAAACCGCTCCAAGAGTAGTTCAATCTGGCCATTACTCAAGTTTCCTTAAAAAAAGTCCAATTTTAATCATGTAAATCCAAAACTTATATTCCCATACCAATTGGAGTAAGATTATTCATCTGGCGCAGAATCCAAGCTTGCCTACCCAGAATATATGAAGTGGGTCTGGCGGGTGACCACCTGCGCGGGTTTGGCAATACTGCTGCAATTAGCGCCGCTTGATTTCGAGAAAGTTTTGCCGCAGGCTTTTGAAAAAACTCCTGAGAAGCCGCTTCAATTCCGTAGATACCTTCTCCCATTTCTATCACATTCAAGTAAACCTCCATGATGCGCTCTTTCGGCCAAATCAACTCAACCAAAACTGTGAAATATGCCTCAAGCCCTTTCCTTAAATAACTTCTGGATGGCCACAAAAACACGTTCTTTACGGTTTGCTGCGTAATAGTACTCGCTCCCTTTATCCTTTTCCCTTTCTTATTGTTTTCCCAGGCCTTTTTCATCGCATCCATATCAAACCCATTATGATCTAGGAATTTCTGATCCTCTGAAGCAAAAACCGCCTGAGGTGCATTTTTGGATATTTGGCTGAAGGATACCCAGTCTTTTCGTAGTCGAACTTCCTTTTCAGAATCAAACGCCTGCTCAAACACTCGGATAACCATCAAAGGCGTAATCGGCACGGGAACAAAGCGATAAAGCACAGTCAAACCAACGGATATAATCAAAAACCACATGGCAGTTTTCCAAACCAATCGCCATAGCCACTTTATAATGTTCATAATATCGGTTTAAACGCTAGCACTTACCTGTACAAAATGATAGAAAAAAACTGCATTTTCATCCTTTGCTATACGATCCAAGTCATTCTCCATCGCTGAAGTATCAGCTTTGGTAATCAAATCAGCTTCAATCATCCCAGAAGCAGCACTTTTCATCAACTCTTGCCAATAGCGAGTGATCTTGAGAAGATCTTCTGGCTGTCGCTGATCCAGATGAAATCCTTCATGAAACAACTCAATCTCCTCGTAGCCAGCTTGAAAAAGCAAATTTCCTAGATTAGCTCCAATGTCCGGATTCCCACCAAGAGATCGCTGGAATTCATTGTATGCAGCATAAAACTTGGTCAATGCTGGCAGGGGAGGATTAAAGTAAAAACTCGAATTGAACACCTCGGTAAACCAAAGTTTCGCCTTAGGAAGTAAGTAAGGTTTTATGGTTTGCAAAACTTTGTACGCATCCGGAATATGCTCCAAAGCCCAACAAATAAACACTGAATCAAACTTTTCATCCAGGTCCAGCTTGGTTGCATCCTGGCAGGCAAAACTCACCCGATCTCCTGCAAAGGCCAAATTCTGCTTAGCTCGTTCAATCTGACTTTGAGAATAATCTACACAGGTGATCTCCAGATCAGGAAACAACCGCAGTAACACCTCGGTTTGCGCACCTACGCCAGACCCTACTTCAAGAAGCTTTTTGCATCCAGAGAAATCAATGCGGGGATAAATAAGTGACCCAAGCACCCCAGCCTGATCCATCAGCCGCTGCTGCTCTTCAGGTATAAATCCGTGTAAGTATGCCGTCATAAACTTGGGTATTTGTCTTCGAAATTATCAATAAATGAACAAATACTTCCTATTCGTTGGACTAGGGAGCCAACTTCTTTTTCAGGATCACCGGCTCAGAAAGTTTCGAAGCCACACTTTCCATGAAATACTTCAGGTTTTCATATTCAGTAGCAGGAATTAGTGGAGTCTTCACCACGAACTTAGCACTGATATTAAGGCTATTGCTAATCATCGATGAAGAATATACAAAAACAACATATTCCCCATTAATAGTATAGCCAGCCTCCAAGGGATAATCGTCAATTTCATATCCATCAGGAACAGTCACTACGGTATTATAAGTCTCGGAGAATGCATAACCAAAATCCACAGGAAACATTCTATATTCTTGTGTAAGAGGATTTTCTGAGAAGGATGAAAATTTAAGTGGACTAAACAAAATCATATCTTGATCACCGGAATCAGCAAACTTTGTCTCGAAATTCATTGTCAGAATGTCCCTTTCTTCCAGCAAATTATTCACTTGAAAATTCTCAAAAACAACACCATCTTCCTCATCGAATAGCTTAGCTAATGATTCACTTCTTTTTTCTATTCCAGCTATTTCTTTTGCCAAACTTAAGCCTCTGTATCGATAATTTCGGTGAGAATTGGACATGATTAGCTGCCCCTCTTCATTGATAGTAACCTGACTAAAATAGATAGAATTGGAATTATGCTGAATCTCTATGGGAACAATCTTACTCTGTTTTTTTTGCAGATACAGTCCTCCACTAACATGCTTATTCAAATCTACGTATCCAAATGGCGCATCTGTCTGCGATAAATCAAGAAATTGAGGCTTGCCATCCAGCACAGCCAATAGCAAAATTTCATCAAACTGATTTAGGAATGGAAACGGTACCAAATCGCTCCGACCATATCCTTTACTGCCAATTAAAACCGGTTCACACGGTATTCCTTCTGACTTGAGTACGCCCATCAGTGCCAGCATAGCTTCAACCGGAGTGCCTACCTTGGATTTTAGTAATTGATTGAGATTTTGCTCAGGATAAATCCAGTCTTCTCCTTCTACTCTAAAGTTATTCCTAAGGTAATAGTATGCTTTCTGAGCAGTTTCTAGCTGTGTTGCCCCCTTTAGGTCAACGTCAAGGAATTCTTTTGCAATAGGATTATTTTTGTAAAATCCCTTATCGGTATAGTAGGAAATAACCTCATCGCCCAACACCTCCCAGGAATTAAGCACGTTCTTCCACTCTACACCATTATCACCAGAAGTTCTATATTGTGCCAATTGAAATTCTATTCGGTCAATATAGTCCCGGTAATTCTTCATAAATGGTTCCTCTTTGAGAGAGCGCAAATCCCTCAACGTCCAGGTGTAATTATCATATTCGCTTGTTTTTTCTACACTTGTAGAGAAATTTTGACCTTGCCCCATAGTCCTGTATTCTAGGTTAGGATCCATTTTTATTCCATACCGACTGAAGAGGGTAGGCAGCTTATTTTGGAATGTCCAACCATCAATAAATGTCAGATTTTTATCTACTTTCTTATATTGATATTCGATGATAGAACCTATTTGTACGTTTGGAAAGGATATTCTCATCTCCTTGTATCCATCGTCAAGGTCCACTTCAAAAATACCATCCTTAGACACTTTAACGGTCTCGGCTTTCCCGTTTTCGAAATTTGTAGTTTGGGCTTTCACTCCGGATATGTTTTCCATCCTTTGGTCTCCTACGTAATACCTGATCCGGATATCTGCATTTTCTTTTCCAGCTTCAGAAAGCACTTTTAAACGGACAAAATGGGTGGTTTCCAGTAATCCAGGTAAAAATTTAGAATTCCCGTGAGATACCAATATTACCGCTGATGCATCAGGCTCATATGCTACCTCGGTCATAGAAATCTCACTGTCACTAAACTCTCCCAGTTTAGGCGTTTGAGAAAAGGTGATCCTTGAAATAAGGATCATAATCAAGATTAGCAAAGTTCTATTCATTTCTGAGGGCACCTGTATTTTTAATAAAGTAGAAGTTAGTTGGGCCTAGGGCATTTATTCGCTTAATTAGATCTGTTTTAGATTCATCGCTCATTTCTTCACTGATAGAAAGATTCATTTCCCTTTTCACAGTTAGGTTTTTTCCTTCTAAAGAAGCAAGCAGAGTTACCTTTACCCCTTCTTCCTCTAGGGATAAAGCTTCTGGCAGATTTTCAGCTTCCATTGCTTCTGGAAGCTCAATTTCATATTCATCCACCTGACTCAGAGAGTTATTGACAAGCATCTCATCGGTCACTTTTCCAAGAAATGATTTCAAGATCATTCTCTTAGCTGTATTCTGGACAAACTTTTGAATAAAGCCATCATAGCTAACTTCTGCCAACAGAAGAGAATCTCTAGAATCAACGTTCAGCTCATAGTGCTGGATAATCAAGCCTGAGACGGGCGAATTTCTATTGAAATAATCGCGCTGCTGCCTAGTGTCGAGGTTTTGCTTTACCATAAGCATGGTCTCAGCAAAATTGCCATCAACTTTAAGCTCAGTGGCGATCAAAGCATCTCCGTTGTTGTCTATTTTCACTTCATTTTTACTGTGAATACTATTCCAATTGAGTGAATTATAGGAAGGAGTTTTAGTCAAATAACCTCCCTGTCCATCGATTACCAATACATGCCTATTTTTAGTGAAGTCACCAAGGAAACCTGCTGGGAGCGAATTCGAAGTACATTCCAACCAAACTGGACTCTGACCATCTTTCATCGAAACCTGTAGGATCACATGGTTAAATTGATTGGATGGAAGATCAACCTCAATATCTTCCGCATTATTTCCAGCTTGGACCAAAGTATAATTTGAAGAAATCCCAACAGCCTTCAACATTGCCTGCATTAGATTTGTCAATCCTTTACAATCTCCGTAAGCGTATTTCACCACATCTTCAGCTGGCATGGTCTGCCATCCGCCAATTCCTAACTGGATACTCACATATCGGTAGTTTTTCTGAAGATATTCATAGAGAATCTGAATCTTTTCATACTCACCTGAAGCATTTGCCACCATATTCTTCAGCTTAGCCTCAAAGTCAGCAGGAAGTGCTTTGCGCTCCTCATTGAGCTTATACTGCCAAGCAGCAAGCCCAGACCAATCTTCCATTTTCCCGACATATTCTCCCATAGCAAACCCAATGGGAGCTAATAATAACTTGTGATCATCTTCCTTTTTCAGATCAGGCTTTTGGACCGGAAGATCTTTTTCCACCCAAGTCATTTCCACCTTATTGTCCACTGTCTTTTCCGTTCGTTCACCAAGCAAATTCACGGCTTTATACCGCAAGCCAATATGTTCCGGGTAAACAACGGTAAGCGAAGACTTCAATACTTTTTGGTTATATCGATGAACCGGAACCCAATCGCTTAGCTGGAAATTAGAGGAAGATTTGGTCTCAATTTTAACTGTGACCTGTACTGGAAATTTGCTGCTTTTTACTTCAAAATATTTGTGCCGATTGTCATCAAAGATGCTACTGGTAGAATAAATGGCAGCATCAGTCATATCTTTTGTCTTTACCTTCTCTATGGTTTTTCCACTTGCAGGATCCGTAATTTCTATCTCTACATTTTCAATTTCATTTAGCTTATCATAGAAAACTGAAGTAAAAGCATGTCCCAAACCTTCAGGGGAAAAGATGGTAAATCTCCGTTCTATTATATGTCTAACCTCATAAGAATCAGAAATTTCAATTCGCTGATCTTCGGAAAGCAAGGAATAAATAATAGGGACCTCTTTAACAGGAACTGTATCAACCGGAGCCTGAAAACCAAAGAACAAATAAGAAACTAAACCAAACAGTAACATACTTAAAACGAAATTAAATTTGTGCAAAATATACTTTTTTAGCGGCAAAACTAAAGTCCTATTAAAATATAATTTTAGGGTAATCTATACCAATCAGAAACTCCAAAATTCACTTCTAGGCTTAAGAACATACTTGTAATTTCCGCCAAAACTTCCCTAATTTGGCTTTTTCCAAAAAAACCAAACAACGAATGCCGCCAGTAATCATAGGTAGTTTTGAAGAATTTGAGAAGTACAATGGTCAAAGTCTAGGCACATCTGAGTATTTCCAAATCACACAAGAACAGATTAATATTTTTGCAAAAGCTACTCATGACCATCAGTGGATTCACACCGATCCTGAGCGAGCTAAGACCGAAGGAGCATTTGGAAATACAATCGCGCATGGATACCTCACGCTAAGTATTGTTCCGCATCTTTGGGAACAAATTGTAGATGTGAGAAATCTGAAAATGATGATCAACTACGGAATAGAATCGTTGCGATTTGCTAATCCTGTGTTGGTAAATAGTGAGGTTCGCCTGGCTGCCACCTTAAAAAATGTTGCCAATCTAAGGGGCACTGTAAAAGCCGAGGTAGAAGTAAAACTCGAAATCAAAGACCAAAAGAAGCCTGCATTCACCGGAGTGTTGATCTTCTTGTATCATTTCCAATAAGTTATTGTGCCTTATTAGAGGTTGAAAATCTCTATTTCAATTAAAAGGCTTTACAAAATCGGCAATACGATAGGTATTTAGATAATGAGCAAATATATTAGTTGAGATTAATTCCCAACTCAATGAAACTAACGCACACTCTTCTCATCCTTCTCGTTTTTTCTTTTTTTGCCTGCGAATCTCCGACTTCTTCATCCTCTAGTGGAGAGAAGACAACTCTGACGTTGGAGATCGCTGACTCTATTCGAGTAAATTATATCGGCAAACTCAACCTGATGGATGTCAATCCGGAATTCAAAATGATTCTGTTTTTTGATCCTCAAAACATGAAGTTTGTCAGTACAGATTTTGAGGGGAAAATCCTGGGTGAATTCAGTAAAGACAGAGATGCGCCAGATGGATTTGGCTTTTTCCCAATGGCGGCAGGTAGATTCAACGCTTCGCAAAATATCCAGATAGTTTCCATGTTTGGTATCTACGAATATGATCTAGATGGCAACCTACTTACAAGCCATAAAATCCCAAAAGATGAAGTGAAATCCTTCAGCGGCAGAGCAGATGCTAAGCGTGAGATTCAATTTGTCAATGATAAAATTCTTCTTAGTGGATCAATTGCCCGCGGAGAATTTAACAAGACCCAGCCGGAATTTTACGACACTTATCTACAGCTGGTCTGGGCAGACCCTAAGACTGGAGCATTTGAGCAGTTCCTATCTCTAGATTCTGCCAGTATTTTCCAAAACAATATGTCCCATGAACCGACAACGCTTTCTACATCATTTGATGTGGTAAATGATCAGCTGTACGTCATCTCTGGGATAGATCCATTTTTGAACATTTACGAGATTGAACCTCCTTACACCAAACTAAAAAGAATCCCTCTTCAGCTGACAAACTATAGATTGAATCAAGGGGAGGATCCGAAAAAAGCAGACCCGAGAGCAATAAGCTATGACCCATCATATGGAATCATACATAAATTGGTAAAAGTAGGAGACAAGCTCGTAATCATGTATGAAACAGGGTACAGCGAAGAAGATGCTATCCGCTCTCACGAAAACATGTCTCAATCAGAATGGGAAGAATTTTATTCCCGCATGAAAGAAAAATATAAAATACGCTATCAGATTCTTGATTTTGAAGGAAAATTGCTGAGTGATGCCGAAATACCGGGCAAACTAAGCGATTTGTTCGTTGCTCGCGATGGAACACTTTGGTTTTTGGGGAAAGCGAATGCTGAGGTCGAAGAGGATTTTTATACGCTCTACAAGGTGGAGATAGAATGAACCTGATGGGAGTTTGCAAACTGTAAAAACAACTTAGCTTCTATTACTTTTCCAAAGCGATAGACGACAAGTTTCTAATTCAGAAAACCTAAAAAAAGCCGGTTCAGACGAACCGGCTCTTTTCTGAAATATAAACCTTAATCTAATCTATTTCTCTCCTCAGCACTTCCAGAGCTGCTTTTCACGCGGAAGCTTTCTCCTTTGGAGAAGTTGTATTTCAGGGTAAACCTTACCCCCTGATTGCTACGATACTGTCTGAAATTGGTATCGATTGCTGCAAAATCAATGTCTGCTTTGATCACCTGCGTACGGAAAAGGTCGGTACCATTTACAGAAAGTGTGATCTTGTCTTTCATAATCGACTTGGTCACACCTGCATCCACCCAGCCAAATCCTGCGATTTCACCTTGTCCCCAAATCTGTGGACCTAGGTAAATTCCCATCACCTCCACTTTGAAGCCTAAAGGCAAAGTCAGGTTATGCTGAGAGCGTATCATAAAAGAGGTGTTGGAGTTGTTCAGGTAATCATCACCAATCTGGGATTTATACTGGTTGTAATTCACCTGCACCATATTCGAGGTTGCCCACCATTCCTTGATATCCACCGGGATGATCGCTCTGAAATTCGCATTCCTTGTTTTGTCAA
This sequence comes from Algoriphagus locisalis, assembly GCF_900116615.1. Lineage (GTDB taxonomy): Bacteria > Bacteroidota > Bacteroidia > Cytophagales > Cyclobacteriaceae > Algoriphagus > Algoriphagus locisalis. Next base: position 142,988 of record NZ_FPBF01000006.1, on the reverse strand, counting down.
AATTATCTGTGTAGGTAGTAGTGGTACGATCTTCTTCATTCTGCACAAATACCTGCATAAAGGCATCTTCAGTTTCACTATAGCCCAAGGTGAATTGGTAAGCGCCTTTCACCACGTGATTCATTTCGAAATTATTAGAATATTGAGGCTTCAGATTCGGGTTACCTGTTTCAGTGGTTAGCGGATCGATGTAGTACACAAATGGATTCAGCAATCGGTAATTCGGACGTGTAATTCTACGGTTGACATTATAGACGATCTGGTAGTTATCACTGATCTTATGTTGTAAGAATGCACTTGGGAAAAGATTGAAATACTTCTGGTTGTTCACCTGATTTAGCGTCACGGAGTTTCCGGTGATATCCGAATGCTCCCCTCTCAAACCTACTTGGTAGCCAAGTTTTTCAGAGAATTTTCCTTTATAAGAAAGGTATGCAGCAAGTACATTTTCATTATAGATAAAACTGTTGCTGCTAGGATCTGGCTCAAATGGTCCTTCTTCCTCAGATTTGCTCAAGTTCAGGTTATTGTCGGATTTCACCCAGCTTCCTTTCACACCTGTCTCAATCGTATTCCCTTTTCCCACTGGCTTTACAAAATCCACTTTGGCGGTGAAGATATTATAGTACATATCGTTCAGAGTCAGAATCTTACTATTCATAGCCTGAGCAATATCGTCACCAGTCCATTGCCTATTTGTCAACAAAGATTCGCTGTCAGAATTCATTCTGGTAAAGTCAATATCGGAGCTGATCTTCGTACCCAAAGTATCCAGTTTTGCGTCGTAGTGAAGGTTGGCAAAAATCCGATTTCCTGTTCCTTTGGAATCATTCTGAGAATCCAAATAACTGATATCTGAAACGCCAGGAGTGATTATATCTGTCAATGAACTGTTGTCATCACTGTCATGAGAATCTGAGGCCTGTACATTCAGTGAAATATTCTGGTTTTCGTTTATCTCATAATTGGCAGCACCATTGAAGAAAAGGTTTTTGTTTCTCGTAGTAATCCTAGAATCCTGACTAAAATTAGAAATCCCTTCTGGTAAGCTGAAATTTCGGTTGATTTCCAAATCATTGAAATTACCATAGTGATTGTAATTCAGATTGGCATTGGTACTCCACTTTCCTTTTTTCACATTCAGAGCTACACCCGTATTAGGTAGCCATTGCCCATTGTACAACGCACCCGCTTGAATATTCCCAAACATCCCATCAACCGTATTCTTTTTCAGCTTAATATTGATCACTCCAGCAGAGCCCTCCGCATCAAATCGAGCTGATGGGTTATTGATTACCTCTATACTTTTAATATTGTCCGCCGGCATGGAGCGAAGGAAGTTTGCAAGATCAGTCGCACTCATGTAGGTCAATCGGTCATTGATCATGACAGTAGCGCCGGTTCGGCCATTGAGATTGATGATTCCATCCTGATCCACATAGATTCCCGGAGACCTTCCGATTACGTCCAAGGCATTTGATCCTTCAGCCATCACTGTTCCTTCCACATTGATGGTAGTTTTGTCTGGCTCGATGATAATTTCAGGACGGGAAGACCTTACGGTAACCTCATCCAAGCCTGTCATTTCATCTTGGACTGTTACCTGTCCAAAGTCTTTCTTAAGCCCTGGCTCTAGTTGAAAAACTTCTGATTCGAAAGCAGTAAATCCTATAGAGGAAACTACCAATTTCACTTTGACGGTCTTGGTAGATTCAATTAGAAATTGTCCATTCTCATCGGATACAGCACCATCAACTAGATTGCCACTAGTTGCATCTATTAAAGCCACGTTAGCATAAGGAACTGCCTGTTCGTTTTGATCAGTGACCGTACCGGTAATCACGCTCACGTCTTTATCCGCAGCGGCAAGGTTACTTATCCCTAGTAGGTAGGTGAAAAGTGTTAAAAAAAGCAAGTTGGTAGTCTTCATTTCAATAGTACTTTTTGTGTCTTTATTCGCCACCTATTGAAAAATAAATGCCAAGGGTTTAAATGAGCCTAAATTTCCTTTAAAGGCACATAGTTTAAAAATTACAAAAACGAACTGTATCGAAACCGTACAGTATTATTTCACCTTTGGACATAAAAAAATCCTCGGACAGTCTGCCCGAGGATCCAGTTTTTAGCATTATAAGCTTATTTTTTCAAAGCTTCTGCGTAGTTCGCATTTGCCTGATCCCAGTTGATCACATTCCAGAAAGCTGCAATGTAGCTAGGACGTAGGTTTTGATAATTTAGGTAGTAGGCATGCTCCCACACATCAAGTCCGATGATTGGAGTTCCTTTGATTTCAGCCACATCCATTAGTGGATTGTCTTGGTTAGCCGTAGAAACTACCTCAAGTGTACCTGCTGCAGTTAGGATCAACCAAGCCCATCCTGAACCGAATCTTGTCGCAGCTGCTTTGTTGAATACTTCTTTGAAAGAATCAAAATTGCTAAACTTAGCATTGATTGCATTGGCCAAATCGCCAGTTGGAGCTCCGCCACCAGTTGGAGACATGATTTTCCAGAAAAGGCTGTGGTTGTAATGTCCACCACCGTTATTTCTTACTGCTGTGTTAGATCCTGCTACCTGAAGTAATTCCTCTAGAGACTTACTTTCAAGCTCAGTTCCTGCAATCGCGTTGTTAAGATTAGTTACGTATCCATTGTGGTGCTTACCATGGTGTATCTCCATAGTTTTAGCATCAATGTGTGGTTCCAAAGCCGTAGTGGCATAAGGTAAAGCTGGAAGTTCGAAAGCCATTTTGTTTATATTTTTAGGTTAAAAGATTGATTAAAAATCTTACAAATAATCTGCCTTAGCAACCACGACAGATTGAAAAAGGTTCTTATGAACTCAAATTCCTTTTATTTTCTCAGTTTTTTGAAAAATTCTAACAATAGCTGTTCTGATTCTAAGGCTAGGCTGCCAGAGAAAACTTTTGTTTTGGGGTGCAAAATACTCGGATTGCTTTGCAGATACCCACGCTTCGGATCGGATGCGCCATAGTGGATTTCACCCACCTGTGACCAAAACAAGGCTCCTCCACACATGACACAGGGCTCTAGGGTGACATAAAGCCTACACTCATTCAGATACTTTGCCCCCATGTAATTGGCAGCTGAGGTGATGGCGAGCATTTCTGCATGCGCTGTCACATCATTAAGTTTTTCAGTCTGATTGTAGGCTTTTGCGATTACGCGGTTTTTAGATACAATCACAGCCCCTACAGGAATTTCCCCTTCTTCAAAAGCAATTTTTGCTTGCTTCAGGGCTTCATTCATGAAGTATTCGTGGCTGTAAAGTTCTATTTCCAAATCAGTTTAGAAAAAGTCAAGGATCTCATTTCTTACACCATCATTGATGATGAAAGCAAGAATAAGAGAGACCACCAATCCTATAAATGCTTTGGAAACGTCCTTTCTAGCGAGCCTAAATGCTCTGAATAACCAGGCATTTCTCTTCTCCGCTTTGGCATGTTTTCCAAGGGCGATTGCAAGTTCTCGTCCGCCTAGCAAACCAATGAAGACCCAAGTGGTACTCATTGGAACATTACTGTGCAGCTTGAAGTAAAACAAAATGATCGCATACACAAAATCCACTATCGTCGCAGCTCGGACGTCAGTCACGTTGGTTTTCTCATTGACAATCCCCTGGATTTTGTCTCCCTTCATGTAGAAAAGGAATCCCAAGCCAATGAACACAAACCCTGTATAAACAGCGAATTCTACTACATCCAATTGCCTTGGCAGGAACACCGCAATATTTGCCGCATCCTGCATAATCCACACTGCCCAAAGTGTACCTGAGGTAATCCACTGCAAGTAGATCCAATAAGGCGCAGGCTTTCCTTTGAGGTAGTTTTTGACAAATCGTTCTAGCACAAACCATACAGCGATAGCAATAGAAAAAGCTAAAAGATAGCCTACAAAACTCTTAAACATCACACTTACAATAGTGCCCGCTTTATAGGTAAAGACATTCAGCAAAAGGAAAGTGGTGGAAACTGGCATTCTCAGCCTGGTCATAATAAGCAAAACAATCGGCGCTGCAAGTTGCAGAAACACAAAGCTTGTAGGTGCCTGATCCAGTCCCGGCACACTCAATCGCTGATAACTCACATCACCATTGTAAGTAAACCAGCTATAGGTAACTGTACCTACAAATATGAGCCCCATAAATAGCCAAAGCCAGTACCATTTTTTATGATGGTTGGAAGCTATAAACGTACCGATGGTCTGAATACTATCATTCGCGATGGCAGAATAAGCAGCTAATGCAAATCCAAACCACATAGCCGCATAAGTATAAGGGGTGATTATTGCAGCAGTTGAAATTAATACACAAATGACGATCAAGAAGGATTTCTCCTTTTTGGTAAAATCGAACAAAGAGTAAGCTCCTTTTGAAAGCTTATCCTGATTAATGTTTTGGTCTATTTTTTTCTTGGCCATGATTTGGCTTTTGGTCAGTCGCGCAAAATTAAAGAAGATATCCTTCTATCCATGTTATCAAATTGTTAAGTAACTACATTTCCTCTTCTAAAAGATAGTTTTGCCTTGTTTTTCGCAAAAAAATTTCAACTTTTGCCCAATATTTTATCAAAAATTTGGAAACTTGGAAAAATCGCCTTCCCATGCGTTTGCAGCTAGTCCTAGGATAAAATTAAAATTACCGTGTAAATTCTGACCCTGATAAATGGAAGGTATAGAGCAGGAAAAAGACAAAGTTAATAAGACTAAAAGCTATCTGATGATGCTTTTGGCACTTATGCTATTCATCTTTGCCATTGATTTGCTCACGGTGGCGATGAGTCATTTGAACAATGAGGTGGCCGAAAACATACTTCTCGCTACCAGAAATCCTTTTGTCAGTCTTTTTATTGGGCTCCTTATGACGGCCCTTATCCAGAGCAGCTCGACTGTCACGGCCAGTGTAGTAGCTGTAGTTGCTTCAGGAAACTTATCCTTGGAGCAGGCTGTGCCTATGGTCATGGGTGCCAATATAGGAACCACCCTAACCTCCACGCTGGTTTCTCTTTCTTATATCATGAACAGAAAACAGTACAAGCGGGCACTATCGGCAGGTATGCTTCATGATATTTTCAACATTTTCACTGTTGTAATCTTATTGCCACTTGAGATTTATCTGGGATTTTTATCTAAGATTTCCATCCAAATAGCTCATTTGTTTGTGACGGATGAATCATACACCGGACCTATAGTTTATAATAAAGTATTTACCAGGCCAATCACTGAATGGATCACGAGCACTATTGATATCCCATTCTTGACAATGATCCTTTCGATTTTTCTGGTTTTTGCAGCCATTAAAGTTCTGTCCACATCCGTTTATAAAGCCTTCGTGCTCAACAGTTTTCAGGATATCAATAAACTGATTTTCAAGAATCCATTCATGGCCTTTTTATACGGAACGTTCTTCACCGCAGCTGTGCAGTCTAGTACGGTGACTACTTCACTGGTGGTTCCTCTCGTAGCCAATAAGAAAGTGTCAGTAAAAAAGTCCTTCCCATTCATCATTGGAGCGAATATAGGAACAACGATCACTGCCGCCATCGCAGCTATCTACAAAACGGAAGCGGCCATAGCATTAGCCATCGTACATTTTCTCTTTAACCTGATCGGTGCCTTGATTTTTCTTCCATTTCCGGTGGTGAGAAATATTCCTATTCAATTGGCTTTGTATATGGGCAGTAAATCCGTGAAAAGTAAATTCTTAGGTTTTGCTTATATTCTGTTGACATTTTTCATCATTCCTTTTCTCCTGATCTACTTCAGCAACGATTAGGTATTTCTCCAGGCATCTATTAGACCTTTTGCGGAGCTCGTACCAATTCTATCTGCTCCAGCTTTAATTAATTCCAGCGCAAAATCAACCGTTTTGATCCCTCCACTAGCTTTGATGCCCACATTAGAGGATAGATTTTCCCGCATGAGTTTGATATGTTCCACTTTTGCGCCAGCAGAGCCATAGCCTGTAGAAGTTTTCACAAAATCAGCCCCAGCGTCCTGACAAATCAAACAAGCTTCAATGATTTGGCTTTCATCCAAATTGGCTGTCTCGATGATGACCTTGAGGATTCTTTCTTCCTCATGACAAATCTTTGCAATCTGAGCAATTTCAATTTTTGGCCAGTTCATACCAGAATGGTATGCCGTCTGCGACCAAACCAAATCCAGCTCATCCGCACCTTGCCGGATTGCTTCCCGAGTTTCAGATACTTTGGTAGCCGTGTCTGTAAATCCAAAGGGAAAGCCTATTACCGTCACCAACTGCACATCCGCTTCGCCCAAATCTCTTCTTACTTTCTTAAGCCAAAAAGGAGGGACGCATACACCGACAAACCGCTCTTCAATTGCTTCTCTGACCAATAAATCTACCTCTGTGGCAGTCATAGTGGGTTTCAAAAGAGTGGATTCCAAAAAGCGATTCAGGTTATTCATCGTGATTTACAAAGTCTGTGAGGTAAATAAACTCGATGGTCAAGTCTCCATCCCTAGCGATGGTAGCACGTTCAAGTATGCCTGAATTTTCTTCCAAAAGTGCTGGAATCACCCATTCTGACAACTGGATTCCAAATTCCTGACTGGATTCCCGAGGAAGTTCGCAGGGCAAATTATCAATTGCCATCACCGATATACTTGTCTGGCTTCCAAAAGCAGGAATTTTTTCACCCGTTTGCCGATCTACATCATACACTGGATCGTTGATCGTGGAGGAAGTAATCGTAGTGGGAATAGCGCCACCTACGTCACAACTCACATCCGCAATCACCGAAAGCTGAAAATCCTCCTCGGCTATATCCTTCAACTCAAACAATCGTGGTGCATCTGGATTCCAATAGGCTCCCGAAATAAGCATCTCTCCAGCTTCAGCAAACTTCTGGAAATGGCTTTCATACCGCTCAGGAAATGAATAAAACTCTTGCTTGTTAAAGCCTCCATCGGATTTTCTTCGATTGTAATCTGCGGAGGTCAATTGTACATAAACCGGCTCATCAAAATAAAGATGTAAGAAGTCGTGCACAGAAACCTCCCGAATTTTTAATGAATTTAGGATTTCCTTTGCCCCATTTCCCACGCGGCCCGATCCTGTCAGGATAATTTTCACAGGAGGCAGCTGCACCTTTGCTAGCTCATCGTGAAGTTCATAGAGACCTGAGCACTCATTTGCTCGCTTCATGTCAAACAAATCCGTCTTCTTACCATAAGTCCAGAAAGCATTATAAGCCCCGACTATTCCAGCCCATCTCCCGAAAGCCACTACACGGTTTCCCTCCTCATTTTTCAAAACTTCATAGTCAATAAGCCGGATTTTTTTGTCCAAAACAACTTGGAGAAGTTTTCTATTGTTTTCCTGTTTTTTGATCGTATGTGAAAAGAACAGATAGATTTTGCCTTCAATCAAACTATCCACCGGAATTTCCTTCACTCCAAAAATTACATCGCAGTCAGAAATATCATCCACTACCTCAATTCCTGCATCTAGAAATTCCTGATCCGAAAAGCCTCGAAAGGGACTAGATTGAACTTGAATGGTAAGCTTACCCTTATAATCTTCCTGAATACCTTTCAGCTGCTCTGGCGTAAATGGAACTCGTTTGTCTGGAGGGTTTTTTCCTTCGCGGATTATTCCGATTTTCATGTGTTTATAATTTGATTTTTAATGGTCACGACCTGTCCCGTGACGAAGGATACGGGATGGAATCTTCGCAAGCATTATAATCATACCTCTGTCTGTCACTTTGGGTCATGCTCGATTTCATATGATTATAGTTGCTCCAAAATTTAATATTCCTCAATGAAATATGTACTCCTAGCGCTGAGCTGGATCATTTTCTACACGCTTCACACGCTGCTGGCATCATCCAAGTTAAAAAGAATTCTGGAGGTAAAATGGGGAGGTGGGTTTAAATGGTATCGTTTAATCTATACCACACTTTCTACGCTACTATTTCTAGGAATTATCATTCTGGCACTGTTAGTTCCAAAAACTAGCCTATTTCTTAAAAGCGGTCTCACCGATTATTTGGGGTATATGCTTGCCGGGTTTGGGACCATCATAGCTACCAAGTCCAGTAGGAACTATTCCTTGAAGCGGTTTCTTGGATTTTCATCAGCAGTAAATGAAGAAGAACAGTTAGTTACGACCGGGCTTTATGCCAAAGTCCGACATCCGCTTTACTCCGGCTTGGTGTTGATTTTCATGGGTTATTTCCTATTTGCAGGGACGATCAGCGCTCTTATTCACCTCGTTTGTTTGCTCGTATATCTCCCATTTGGGATATACTTTGAGGAAAAAAACCTTGTGGAAAAATTCGGGGAAGACTATAAAAACTATCGCGAAGAAGTTCCAGCACTTATTCCAAAATTTTGGTGAGCAGCTGGTTTTCTTTTCAAATAAACCTGAAAAAACTAAACTACCAAGGTCTGTAAGATTACCCGTGCTTTTTCCCTACATGCTTGATCTGCCCACCTTTCACTTCCTTGATCGTCTGGAGATAGAAAAAAGCCGTAGGGTCAATTTCCTGCACAGCCAATTTGATGCGGTGAACCTCTAGCCGGGTCACTACCGTCATGATGATGTCACAGGGATGCTTGATATGAAAAGTCTCGGGCAAATAACCTCGCTCTCCCTTATACACTGAAATAGCCTTCCCAAATTGATTCACAATCAGATTTTTTACGTCCTTGTCATTTTTGGATATTATGGTCAAGGCAGTATATTCTTCCAATCCTTCTACAATATAATCGGTCATCTTGATCGCCGTGAAATAGGTGATAATGGAATACATCGCCGGCTCAATACCAAAAAACAATGCGGCAAAAAGGAAAATAATAGAATTGAAAAATATCGTAATCTCACTGGCAGACAAGGCAGAATTCTTATGAACAAACTCTGTAATCACCTCAAAACCATCGATCAAACCTCCTCCTCTTAAAATCAAACCTATACCCACACCCATCAGAATACCGCCAAAGACGGCGCTAAGCACCAAATCACTAGTGACAGGAGTAAATGAAATAAACTCCAGGACTAGCACCAAGAGTGAAATCGAAAAAGTGGACTGTACAGCAAAGGTCTTCCCGATTTTCTTCCAACCTAGCCAAAGAAAGGGTATGTTGAATGTAACTAGCAAAACATTGATGTTTATCCCATAATGCAGGTTGACTATAATAGCCATCCCTGTAACTCCTCCATCTAAAAATTGATTAGGAAGCAGGAACATTTCTAGTGCCGCAGCAGCGCAAAGTACGCCAGCAAGTATATAGAGAATAGAAAAAGGATCCAAGATGGACTTCCAATCCACGTGATTTTGTGTGAGACGCATACAAGTTAATTTGATAAAAAAGACAGTGTTCGGCAAAACATACGCTCAATATAACGCTATAATCATTTACTCCGAACCCTGCTAGTCCAATCTAGGTAAACTCAATTTATACTTGACAGAAAGCATCCGGATCGCGATGATCACCGAGATGGAAATCAATAAGTTGATATCTCTAGGCACTTCAAAATAATTCAGAATCAAATAAACAATAGCTCCCGCCAGACAGGCAGAAGCATATACTTCCTTTCGAAAAAGAATCGGAATTTCATTGGTCAAGGTATCCCTAATCACTCCGCCCATCACGGCAGAAAACATCCCCATAATAGCGGCGATCTCCGGTCTCATGCCGAGACTCAACGCTTTTTCTACACCGAGCACCGTGAAAAAAGCTATTCCAAGTGTATCAAAAAGGAAGAAGGTCTTTCGAAGCTTGCTCAAGAATCTTGGAAAAATAAACGCTGCTAAAATACCGACTAGAATAGCATAAAGAAACCTTACATCTCCTATCCACACCAACGGATAGCTATCCAGTAAAATATCCCGAAGCGTACCTCCACCGATCGCAGTAATAAATCCGGTAAATCCAGCACCAAACATGTCATGCTCCCGCTCTCTGATCGCCAAAGCGCCGGAAATCGCAAAAACAAAGGTGCCGATCAATTCTAGTCCGTATTGTAAATCCATGGTGTCAGTTATCAGTGTGTCCGTTTCCTCATCACAAAAACCCCCATTTCTCGCTGGCCTAGCACCAAAACCGTCTTGGGGCTTTCCAGAAAATCTAATCCTAAATCCTTCAAGTGATCCAGCTGAATTTGAGTAAATAAAAATCGCTCTGATCCATCGGGAAGTAAGTATTTTCCTCCTCCAAGTTCTTGGCTTTTTTCCATCATCCCACCAAAAGCAGTCGTCATTCTAAACCACAAAATCCCTCCTGGCTTCAACACCCTGAGCATTTCATCCATCATTTGCCAGAAATTAGCTTCATTCTGTGCAAAATGTAGCACTGCAGAGCAAATAACTGCATCGAAAGCAGCCTGATGAAAGGGTATTTCTTCCAATCCGGCAACCTGAAATCTATGCGTATCATATTCTTTGTCAAGGCTTTTTGCTATGAATCTACAGTACTGAACTGCGGTATCGTTTTGATCAATTCCAAAAAGCTGATAGCCCTGTTTGATGAAATAGACAGCATTTCTTCCTTCCCCACAGCCTGCGTCCAGGATTTTCATATCTGTGGAAAACCTACCTTTCAGAATCTGATCCAGCAGGTAAATATCAATATTGCCTAGAAGTCTATTTAGCTCAGAGATGTTCATTTTCCCATTTGTCTAAGGCCTGAACTGCTTTTTTCCTACCGACTTCTATCAATTCCTCCGCCCGATGAAACTCCAACGTCCCCGCTTGATTTCTGGCTATTTGAATCGAAACATCTACTTCATGTTTTTCAATCAGCAAGGCAGAAAATCTATCCTGTAGCAAGTCAAATGATCGGGTCATCAAGCTAATGGAACTGAGAGAGGCAGGTTTTTCTTCTTTTACCTGCTCTGGAAAATACTGACGCATTTTTAAGCGGTAATCAGACACCCAAGCAGGCAAGGAAATGAAGCTCTTTCCAGTAGCATCTTTTTTTGGGTGGATGACCAATTCGGAGTCTCCGGCATTCAGGCCTACCACCACTATCCTATTGTGATCTGCCTGCTGCAAAAGTGAAAGTGGAACAGGATTCAACACCCCTCCGTCTATCAATTCATGACGATTGATCCTAGCCGGTTGAAAAACGGTAGGAATACTTCCAGAAGCACGAATGGCCGCATACAAGCTACCGGCTCGAAAAATCACCTCTTTGCCAGAGACATAATCTACCGCATTGCAAGAAAAGGGAATATTGAGATCTTCTATTTGGCAGTCTTTGATTACTTTCTTCAACGCATTATAGACTTTTTCACCTTTGATAAAGCCTCGACTGGAAAAGGTAAAATCCATCAAGGAAAACACATCAAGCCTATCCAAATGGCAAATCCAATCTTTAAACTCTGGCATTTTACCGGCAGCATACATCCCGCCGACAAGCGCTCCGGCGGAGCAGCCGGCGATTTCAGCTATTTCGTAGCCACGCTTTTCCAGCTCCTCTATCACACCCACGTGCGCTAATCCCCGCGCTCCACCGCTGCTCAAAACCAATGATACCGATTTACTTTTCTTCATATTAATTAGAGATTAAACAACTAAATTGAAGCCGGAAAACCCTCAACGAAAGTACGCATTATGAGCCAATTTAAACCCTTTCATCTTGCTTTCCCGATCCGGGATATTGCAGAAACCCGAGCATTCTACGGAGATCTTCTTGGCTGTGAGATCGGTAGGAGCACGGATAAGTGGATAGATTTCAACTTCTTTGGTCACCAGCTATCCGCTCATATCAAGCCCGAGGAACTGGCTCAGGCGCATACCAATACGGTGGATGGAAAGTACGTTCCAGTAAGGCATTTCGGGGCAATATTGCCTTGGGACGAATGGCATGAATTGGCGGATAAACTAAAAGCAGAAGGTATCGAGTTTGTGATTGAACCTTATATCCGTTTCAAAGGTGAAGTAGGAGAGCAGGCGACTATGTTCTTTCTGGATCCCTGCGGAAATGCCTTGGAATTCAAATCATTTCAGGACGAAAGTCAGATTTTCGCTAAATAAGATTGCTTTGAAAAATCACTACCTAGATTCTGGGATCGATCGGATGATCGAAATAGAAGGAAAAGAATACTTTTACTTTTCTGGCACTTCGTACCTGGGAATAGCCCAAGACCCTGATTTCCTAGATATTTTAGCAGATAATCTATTCCTGTATGGTGCCAATCACGGCCAAAGCAGAGTGAATAATATCCGCTTATCTATATTTGATGAGTTTGAAGAGTCTTTTGCGATGGAAGCAGGCGCAGGAGCTGCTGCAGTCCTCAGTTCTGGATATTTGGCTGGAATTGCTGCATGGAAATCAGCATCCAAAGATGCCGATGATATCTGGATTGCTCCGGATGCACATTCAGCTGTAGTTCCGGATGATTATTTTCATTCTAATCAATTAAATTTTACACAATGGAAAAATCATTGCTTAGAGCAATCTGAAGCGCTTTCATCGAGAAGAATTCTGATTATAGGCAATGCGGTAGATCCTTTTGCCTGCGAAATCCATAACTACGATTGGGTAAAAGAGCTGGCAAAAAAGCATGAAGTGAGCCTTTTGATAGATGATAGTCATGCATTTGGCACATTCGGAAATAGTATCTACGGTACTTACGAGCAACTTAGAAATCCTGCCATCAACTTATTGGTTTCTGGATCTCTGGGCAAAGGGCTAGGAATGCCTGCCGGGATAATTTTAGGAAGTGAATCACAAATCGATAAAATCAAAGCAACTCCACTTTTTGGTGGAGCATCGCCAGGGTCACCAGCGCACCTGAAGACCTTCTTGGATATGGACTATTTGTACATGGAAAAGAAAAAATGGCTGTCAGATGCCTGTGGAATTTTTGCGCAGGAGACAGCAAAGATTTCGCAAATTCACGGAAGCAAGCATTTCCCGGCTTTCTTGTATAAGGATGAAAGTTGGGCCAAGGAGTTTGAGAAGGCAGGAATTATTACTTCTTCTTTTCCATATCCTACAGCCGAAAGTCCCAGTGTAAATAGAATCGTGATTTCTGCTTTTCACGAATTGGGAGATCTGATGTACCTAAATGAAATAATCCACGACCTAGCCCGATAAAAGCCAAACCAATCTTTAAAACATGAAGAAAGCCCCCTTTATATACCGTTCGTTGTTCAATTTTTGGTTAGTCTATATCTTGCCAACAAGTATTCTCACGATTATCCTCACCCAACTTTTCAATGGATCCATCAGCTGGGAGTTCTTCAAGCTGCCTTCTACCTATGTCAAAATGTTGATCTTCCAGGTGATTTTTGGGATTTGGATGTATTTTAGAGACTATAAGCCAAAAGCCCAGCGATTTAAGGATGGAGTCTGATCAGTTAACTAAGGTTGAAATGAAAAAAAACGGAAAAATAGGTCCTTCATCTGCCATTAAAACTACCCCATTTATCTACCGATCATTTTTCAATTTTTGGCTTGCAGTAGTATTGCCTTCAACAGTCATTGCCCTTCTTATTTCCAAACTTTACTATAACAACACAATCAATTTTGAACCACTGAGAGAGCCTTCTACTTGGCTATATTTTTTCATTCTTCAGGTGTTTGTGAGCTTTTTTACCTACCTATGGGTGTATAGATTGAAAGCTAAAAAACATCGATCTTAGGTACTTGACTTAAAAGAGCAAATCAATTAAAACTTAGTAGATGGGCTGTATATCAAATCGGAAATGGGGAAAAAGATACTTCTAACGCTAGCAAGTGCCTTTTTGATGTTTCGTTTTTATGAGCTGATGCTCACCTGGTCAACGTTGCCTTCCCAATCGCTGAGCATACAGTTCATTCTAGCATTTTTAGCCAATCTTTTTATCCTAGGTGCCTTTGCTTTGGCTGGTTTTGCCTGGCCTACTTACCGGCTTTTACCAGAAAAGTATTACCGAATCAGTCAGCCAAAGGAATTGCTTTCTTTCTCAAAAAATATTGGGGTACCGATATTCCAACGATTCCTACTGTTCACTTTTTGGAGAAAAAAAGCCATGCAAACTTCCTATTTCAATGGTACCAAAAGTGGAATCAAAGCATTTATCACAGAATCGAAGCGCTCAGAATTTGGGCATTTAATCCCCTTCATCATCGTAAGCGTCCTGTTCATTTGGAGTCTGATGTTAAAAGAATATTGGACTGCCATTTTTCTTCAAACACTAAACGTCATCGGTAATTTTTACCCTATCCTACTTCAGAGAAGTCATCGAGCTAGAACCCAGCGATTTGAAAAATTCATAGAAACCTCATAAAATGTAGCCACATTTTCATTTTATAGTTAACTTATTTGACATGAAATTTCCTCGATTAGCACTTTCGGCTCTTGCCCTATTTACTGCCTCCTGCCTAAGCCCAAAATCGGAGGAAGCTTTGCTTTTTGATAGTCTGGAGAAACTGCCTTCCCTCTCAGTCAATGATGCTTCTAGCTTTTCTCTGGGAAATGAGAATATTTTACTCAGCGGAAAGCAGCAGGAACTTACGCTGGAAACAATACATCTTTTCACTGGCTTTATTGCAGCTATCAAAACGGAAACTGAAACTATCTGCCTAGACAATCCAGATTCTTTTACTAAATACCCTTTCGCTGGCAAGCAGCATTTTCAACTCGAAAATCAAGGTCTAGAAGTAAGCCAGCTTCAATTTATAAGCAAAGATAAAGAAGGAATTACGCTGCTATATTCCCTAAAAAATGTGGATAACTCGGCAAAAAGTATCCTGTTCCAGTTTCAGCCAAGTACGGATTTAAAGTCAAGTATCTTGATGGACAGCACTTTTGGCACTAATTCCCAAGATCAAATTAGCTTTGATCAGTTAACGGGTATTTTCACTGCTAAAGATGAGGCTAATGACTGGTATGCTGTCTGGGGAACAAGCACTGAGTTTATTCTAAGTCCTAGTAATACTGCTTGTGCATCTGAAGTTCCAGAACTTGGTGCGAGCTCAGGATTCGAGATTTCACTGGAATTATCCTCAAATGAAGAAAAAGTAATACCGGTTTTCATCGCTGGTTCGGATCAGGGAGAATTCACGGCAATTGAGACTTTAGCAGATCTTCGCTCCTCCATTTATTCGGATTGGGATAAAAGCTTTGCGCTGATCGATTCTCTTCGGTCCACTTCGAAAATCACCATTCCTGAACAAGAAATCCTAGTAGCCTACGAATGGAGTAAGTATAAATTTGGATTGTTCGAGGTGGGAAAAGACAGCGTCCATGGAAAAGAAATTGGAGCTGGTTGGGAATATCACATGGTAAGTGAGTTCAAAAATTATGATGTAGGTAAGCTTGACCAGGAAATATTCCAAAGCCAAAATGACCTGATCAAAATAGACAATCAGAGCGTTCAATCACTTCTTTTGGAACTCTTGGGAATTGAGGCTGATATTGAAAATCGTGTAACTTTTATTCGGCCTAATTTACCCAAAGAATGGAATGAGGCTTCCATCGAGAATCTTTGGGTGGATGACAATATGTTAACTATTGAAATCACCACTGACGAGAATCAGATGACTGTAGAAATTACCCAAACTCAAAAGAAAGCCGGTCTGTCCATTGAGCTTCCAGAAAAGTACACCCAAGTTAAAGTGCTCGGCAAGGAAGTCAATACAGATACAAAAGATGGTTTCCGAAGGATTTTGATGACTGGCGATCATGTGAAGATTGAGGCAAGTTTATGAAAAATTTATGCTGGGCAATTCTGTCTTTTTTGTGGAGCAACTATGCCTATTCAGGTAATACAGAGTGTATTTGTAGCAGTTCAGAAGATTTGACAATCAAGCAAGTGGTAGATGCTGATCTCCTTTTCAGAGGGGTAGTTATTGATCAGCAAACCATAAAATTTCCAGAGTTGGGCTATCAATATGTATCGACCTTCAAAATAGTGGAGGTGTTGAAAGGAGTGTATGAAAATGACACTGTGGATATAATAATTGGGTATGGAAACACCTGTGATCCTGTTTTCATGAGAAACACTGAGTACCTGGTTCTGAATAAATACAATCCTTCGATAGATATGTTCATCACCTCGGTGTGTATAGGGTCAAGTGTGTGGGACGAGTCATCTAAATGGAATAAGGCATCATCTCGTGAAAAACGTATGATCCACGAGTTTCAGAATGGAAAATTCGAGCGTTCATGGTGGAATCAATTTCATCAACTTATCGCCAAAGGGCGAATCATAGGTGGGAAGCCAGAAGGAAAGTGGGAATTTTTTAATCGCAATCAAAAAACAGAATCTGGGTGGTTTGAAAATGGTAAAAAGCAAGGGGATTGGATCACCTATGCAAACAAGTTTGAGGTTTGCGATGGGTTGGGACTACCTATGGATTGTAATTTGGAAGATTTCAAGCCACCGCACCCTGAAGGCTGGATCTCCAAAAGAACACCTTTCAAAGACGGGGTTATTCATGGAACCGTGCTTATTTATCACGAATCTGGTTGTATTCTAAGCGAGTCTATTTTTGAAAATGGTGTGAGAACCAGATTTTTGCCCTCTTTTTAAGAAGTCGATCTCAATAGGTATGTAAAGGAGTACGTGTGGCTTTTTAGATTGCACTGGCAAAAAGGCTAATGAAATCCTCACTTTAATACTGGTTATTAGAAAATAAAAACTATATTTTCTTTAGTAATATTCTCTGCGCATCATTGAAGTCACTCAAATGAAAGCAGGTATTGCCATTGAGCTTCCAGAGAAATACACGAAAGTAAAAGTGCTAGGCAAGGGACACCAAAGATGGTTTTCGACGTAATTTGATGACTGGCGATCATGTAAAGGTAGAGGCGACAAAAAGAGTAATCTTATTTTTAATATATTTCGTGAGAAACATAAAATTAAGTCATGTATAAAATTTACTTTCTGACGGCTCTGGTTACTTTATGGGCCCAAGACCTTCCGGCTCAAGAAACAGTGCTTAAATTCAAAATTGGTGGGAAGTTAAAAGGGCAAGATTTTGTAGCTATAAATTTTAATGAAAAAGGATATCAAAATTCTGAAGGGATAGAAGGAGAATTGAAAGCTGAGTATCGAAAACCGCTACTGCTCGAGTTTTTTCATTTTAAAGGTAGCGGCAAACTTCTCGACAATAAGTCTTTTTGGGTAGGTGAGGGCGAGTATACAATTTCAGGATCGATCGAAGATTTGTCCACATTTGAGATAGATCGTGAGCACGAGTACACGACAATATCTAAGCAGATTCAGGCCGCAGAAGGTACGGATAGAAAAAAATTGATCCTTGAAAACCTCGACAAAGAAGTTGGCGTCAACTCGTTAATTTATAACGCCAAACTTTTTGATCAAGAAGAAATAATCGCTGCTGCCGAAAATATGCCAGAGGAATTAAAGGAATTGAATTCATTTAAGCGTCTTTTGGCAGCAGCAGAATTGCCAGAAACTGGGAAACTTAGTACAGGCACTATGAGCCTTGATTTCAGACTTGAGAGTCGAGAGGAAGAGGAAGTATCGCTTTCTGATTACGATGGAAAATATAGACTCTTGGAGTTTTCTTTTTCTGGATGTAAACCCTGCATAGAAGCACTTCCCGAAATAAAAGAGATTCACGAGCGATTCGGTGAAGATTTGCAAGTCATCAGTATTTGGAATGACCGATCAAAAAATACCTGGCTAAACTCCTCCAAGAAATATAAAGAGATAATCGTTTGGACGGACCTTTGGGATGAAACAGGCTATGTAACAAAACTGTATCAGATAGACGTGTGGCCAACATACATGCTAGTTGCACCTGATGGTACCATTGAGGAGATTTGGAAGGGCTACGGAAAAGGCAGAATGCTCCGAAAGATGGAAAATACCTTTGGCAAAAGTTAACCTTATCTTCCCTCTCCAAAAGCCGTGAGAATCAGACTTCTATTCCCACCGTTTCTTCGGAATTCGCACAGATAAATTCCCTGCCAAATTCCCATGTTGAGTTTTCCACCAGAAATGGGGATTTGTAAACTTGTGTCGAAAAAACTGGCTTTAATGTGCGCAGGCATATCATCCGGGCCTTCGTAAGTGTGGATAAATCGTGGATAAGACTCTGGAATTAATTCATTTACGAACGTTTGGAAGTCCTTTCTTACTGTAGGATCAGCATTTTCATTGATAGTCAATGCGGCCGAAGTATGTTGGATAAAAACCTGCAAAAAACCCGTTTTAATCTGGGCGATTTCAGGAATCGCATCTTCTATTTTATCAGTGATCAAATGATAGCCTGATGGATAGGCTGGTAAACGAAGTTTGTGCTGGAAAAACTGAGTCATTTCGTAAAGATATAATTCAGATAAACAGATTTACCTCTACTTTCTTTGAAAAATAAAATTTGGTCCATCACAGGCACCCCAACTACCCGAGATAGTTTTGGAATCCACAACTACAAAAGGCTCATAATTCTGACCACAATAGTGAATTAAGTTTCGTCCAGATTCTTCATTGAGCGTTATGGATGCTTCATCATAAATCAGAGATATATAAGTCCGATCATCAGTACTTTCGTCAATTTCATAAGTCCCAGTCAATCGGTAAATTCCTAGGTTTTTGATAAATGACCCATTTTTCTCCAATCTATAATTGTAAATAGAATCAGTAATTGGGATTAAAGGCGGGTCTGCAACCCAAGAACTTTTATACCCTATTAAAGACCATTCTTGAGGCATTTCTAAAATATTAGGATTCTCTGAATCCTCACATGAGAAAAGAACACATGAAATCAAGAGGGCTAGCAAATACCTTTTCATAGGAAATAGAACGGTTTAGATTAAAATTAGAATTTAAGGGACTTTTATAACTGCTGTAGATTAAGGCCTTTTTTTACTTCTTTTCGCTAGAGGATTATATTCCAATGCTTTTTCCACCCAAAATTCCCAGTCTTCATCCATATCAAAGCCATCTGGATCCACATACACAAATCCTTTCATCGGCTTACCTGTAAACTCCATCGCTCGGCAACCTTGGCGCAGCATACATTGTTCTTCGGCAGATTCCCCAACCCTCACCATCAGCCTATCTTCTTTGGAATGCTTATCCTGATTCAAACCAATGCACATTTTGTCATCCACCATGAAGAGCATTCCTCCCATCATTTTTTTGGAAGTAAATGCAACACCTCGTCTCTTAAAACTAGTTGCCAATCGCTCAGCTAAATACTCATCGTAGGCCATAGAGGAGAGTTAGTTGATCATTCCACAAGGGTAAGATAAATTGCAGGGCCATCACAAGGCGCGCTACCGCCAACCAACATTCCATTTTCATTAATGGTCATGTACTCAAGATTGGTTGAACAGCTGTTTACCAATTTATTTTCAGGAAAAAACAATTTATAATTAGTCTTTTTACCTCCTACTTCATAAATCAATTCTTCCTTTTCAAAAGACCCTATCGTTGACTCATTGCCTACAGTTTTGAGAAAGCTACCATCCTTTTTGAATAAATAGGTGTAACTGGAATCAGTTACAGACTGAAAACCAGAGTCTCCTGCATCCCCCATAATTTGCCACCCCGCTATCTTCCAAGTTTGAGGAAATTCATCGGTAGGATCTTGACTTCCTTGGCATGCGAAAGCAATAACTGTGATCACTAAGATGAATATATATCGTCTCATAAGGAAATGATTTATTTACAGTTGGTATAAAATCAAAGACGAAGCGAATTCACAAATCGCTACAAATCAGATCTTTTCAATAAAGTTTTCAAGCACTCCAACCTCATCAATGCCAATTCTAACTTTGTCTCCAACTTCCAAAGTGAAATCATCTGGTACGATCCCTGTTCCCGTCATTAGGAAGCAACCAATCGGAAAGGTATTCCCACGGAAAAGCCAGCCTGCCAATTCTTTCGGCTTACGCTTCAGCTGCGTCAATGGCGTTTCTCCTACAAAAGCCAGTACATCATCTCTAAAAATCTCCAACCGGATAGTTGCAGTCTCCTCAATAGCTTTATCTGTTATTAAAAGACATGGACCAATCGCTGCGCATCCTGCATAAACTTTCGCCTGAGGTAAATAGAGCGGGTTTTCTCCCTCAATACTCCTGCTACTCATATCATTTCCGCAGGTATATCCCTGAATTTTTCCTGACGGGGAAACCACCAAAGTCAATTCTGGTTCCGGCACATCCCAAGTAGAATCTTTACGAATATTGACGGCAGATCCCGGAGCTGAAACTCTGCTAGCAGTAGCTTTGAAAAATAGCTCTGGTCGATCCGCATTGTAAACTTTATCATAAAAATCTGCTCCACCTGCATCTTGGGATTCTTCCATTCTCGCAGTACGGCTACGGAAATACGTTACGCCTGCAGCCCAGATTTCCTGATTTCCCATAGGGGCCAAAATCCCCTTTTCCAGTAAAGAATCCGCCTCTTCAGAGGATATTTTCTTCCAGGATTTGGATTCAGATAAAATGTGATCTTTTAGGTTTTCTTGAGCAAGCAAGGCATCCCAGTCTAATTCAGGTCCCAAAAATGCTTGATTCTCATGATTCAAAAGTGTGCCCGAAGGCAGTTTATAGATTTTCATAGGTTAATAGGGTTAGACTTGAAATTTAGGAAAAAGATTTGAGAGATGAATAAAAGATCAGTTTTGAAAGCCCTGAAAGAATCAGACTCTTCGAGTTTTTACAAATTAATTTTCTAATCAGCAGGTTTGCGTAGCAATTTTTCCCCATTACCTTTGCTTCTAGATCATAGGGGGTGCCTTAACAAAACGGGCTGAGATCATACCCATACGACCTGATCCGGGTAATGCCGGCGAAGGGAAATGAACAAGCGTAGTAACCAATAAAATCAAACCTAAGAAGCGGTACCCTTCTGGATTTTCGATTTTGTTATTGCTACAGGGTAAACAAATACGGTAAGCTTCCCTAGAGCTTTCTCATGTTTCACTCAATCTCCCGAAAGGGAACAATACACATGAAAAAAGTACTGTTAAACTTGGCATTATGCCTGTTTGCAATTTCTGCCTGGGCTCAAAACAGCATCAGCGGAAAAGTCCTGGACGCCAATACCGGCGAACCATTAATTGGAGCATCTGTCTGGACAGAAAAACAGGGCCGTGGAGCCGTCTCAGATGAAAATGGAAATTTTACCATCACCAAATTAAAAGATGGAGAGATCCAACTTCGGGTATCCTATGTAGGATTTGAAACACTTCAAAAGAGCCTCATTGTGCCTTTAGCGGGCGAATTACGACTGCAGCTAAATCCAACTGATCTCCTTTCTGAAGAGTTTATTGTCTCTGCGACCAGAGCATCAGCGACTACTCCAACTACCTTTCAAACCATTGATAAGGCAGAACTTGCTGAAAGAAACCTAGGACAGGATATCCCAATTCTGCTAAATTTCACTCCATCCGTGGTGACGAATTCAGATGCCGGGGCTGGAATCGGCTATACCAGCATGAGTATTCGGGGATCAGACCAAAGCCGAATTAACGTCACTGTGAATGGAATTCCGATGAATGATGCGGAGTCTCACGGCGTTTTCTACGTCAATATGCCGGATTTTGCCTCTTCGGTGGATAATATTCAGATACAGCGAGGAGTGGGAACCTCCACCAACGGTGCAGCTACCTTTGGCGCCAGTCTGAATATCCAAACGGATACCCGAAAAGATGAGCCCTATGCCGAGGTATCCAATTCTGCGGGCTCATTTAACTCTTGGAAACATACCATCAAAGCCGGAACCGGCTTGCTCAACAACCGCTTTGCGGTGGATGCAAGACTTTCCAAAATTACCTCAGATGGCTATGTGGATCGGGCTTTTTCTGATTTGAAATCCTTCTTTGTGTCGGGAGGATACTATGGTGAAAATCATGTGGTAAAACTGAATATCTTTTCCGGTCAGGAGCAAACCTACCAAGCCTGGTATGGACTTCCAGAATCTAAACTGGAAGATGACAGAACCTTCAACTATTACACCTATGACAATGAAACTGACAATTACCAACAGGATCATTATCAGTTGATTTATACGGGCAAAATCGGAAGCAACTGGAAAACCAATGCCGCACTTCACTATACTTATGGACGCGGATATTACGAGCAGTACAGGGAAGACGATGATTTTGCAAGTTATGGGCTTCCTGATGTAGCAATCGGTGGAGAAACATTCTCCAGTACAGACATTATTCGCAGAAGATGGCTGGACAATGACTTCTTTGGAGGAATTGCTTCGGTCAATTACATCTCAGATGACGGAAAGTGGGATGTGATCCTTGGTGGTGGAGTCAATCGATACGATGGCGACCACTTCGGTGAAATCATCTGGGCGAGAATTGCAGGAGAGACAAACATCCGAGATCGGTATTACGATAACAATGCCGTAAAAGATGACCGCAACATTTACCTGAAAGCTACCCACGAAATCAGCCCCGGCTTGAATCTCTTCGGTGATTTGCAGGTGCGGGGGATTAATTACACTTTCTTTGGAGTCAATGACGACCAAAGAATCGTGGATGGGAATGAAACCTATACCTTCTTCAACCCGAAATTTGGTCTGAGTTACGAGCAAAGCAATGGACAGGTATGGTATGCCAGCGTCGCAGTGGCCAATAGAGAGCCTAAAAGATCCGATTTTACAGACAACCCGATCACCGAAATCCCAAGACCCGAGCGTCTGAATAATATCGAAGCAGGAGTAAGGGCTCAAAAAGGAAGGTTTAACTACAATGCAAATTTCTACTACATGGGATACAAAGATCAGTTGATATTAACTGGCCAAATCAACGATGTGGGAGCCTATATCCGCGAAAATGTCGCCAATTCTTACCGCGCAGGAATTGAGCTATCCGGGAATTATCAGGTTTCGAAGGCGTTCACTGTGGGCGGAAATCTGACGCTCAGCCAGAACAAAATCAAAGAGTTTACCGAGTATGTGGACGATTACAGCACGGAGGAATTCCAACAAGAGGCATTTACTTATGAAAACACGGACATTGCTTTTTCTCCGAATACCATTGCATCTGCAATCGTTGAATATAAACCCATCGATAATCTTTCTTTGAACTGGATGTCCAAGTACGTTGGAAAGCAATACTTGGACAATTCTGCAAATGATAGCAGATCTCTGGATTCTTTCTTCACGAACGATTTCCGAGTGAGCTATCAGGTGCAGCCTAGATTCTTCAAAAGCTTAGAGCTGAACTTGATGGTGAATAACATCTTCAATGAGCTATATGAGCCGAATGGATATACCTTCAGCTATTTTGTGCCGGGAGAAAGCCAGAAGGAATTGGTGACGGAGAATTACTATTACCCAATGGCAGGTACGAATTTTATGTTGGGATTGAATTTGAAGTTTTAAAGAGTTTATACTTTCAGTAAGCACTGATTTTCCGAACTTGTTTCGAGGAAATCAGTGCTTTTTATTCTAGAAATTGCGATGTCCTAGGACAATTAATTATCCTTTAAAACAATTATTGAGACCCTTATTTCAAATCTTCACCCTCCTTTTCGTATAAAATCAAGCGTAACTAGCGTTCTCATCAGGAAATCAATACTACCGATAATCCGTATATTTAAGCTATGAAAGCAATTGAGATACAAACAGATAATGAAGAAATTCTAGGGGCATTCAAAAATCTTGCAAAGGCATTCAAGGTTGATTTCCATGAAAAGGATGTAGCCGAAAGCGTGTTGAATCCTTCACCAAGCAAAGACCCGTATTTTGAGAAACCAAAAAATCTAGCTGAAATTGAGGCTGGAATGATTGATGTAAAAGAGGGAAGGGTTGTAAAACTGGATCGAAAAGAGCGGAAAAAGTTACTCCATTCATGACCTTTGAAATCTATTTTACACAAAAAGCGCTTAAAGACATTGAGAAAATCAAGAAGTCTGGAAACAAGAAGTTATTAGCAAAACTGGAAGTTTTACTAAACGAGCTGGAAGAACATCCATATACTGGAACTGGAAAACCCGAACTTTTAAAGAACAACTATTCTGGTCTATGGTCAAGAAGATTAAATTTAGAACATCGGCTCATCTATTCAGTTAATGGGCAAACCATAACAGTAACTTTGATATCCGCATTTAGCCACTATACAGAATAGTTTCTTCAGCCTTCATTTTTATCCTATACTCATCCCTGTTTTTATCTTCTCCAAGGCTTTCACCGCATCCTTTTCCCGTGAGAAATCCAGCGCTAAGAACTTGGTTTCGTTGGCTACCATGACTACTTTATAAATAGTGACCTGACCATTTAAGGTAGGCGTAATCCCATTTGGGATATAAGAAGTGCGAAAACTGTGATGTACCAAATCCACTTGGTCAATCTCCGGTAGCTCTTCCCATTCGCCAGATTCAAACCAGAGGATCTTCTGATATACCTTGAATCTTCTGTTTTGAAAATCAAAAAGAGTTCCTGAATTAAGCGAACTCAAAATTGCTCCAATCACTAGCGCACCTCCAGCAACTAGTGCAATTTTAGTAGGTTCTGTTTCCAAATCATTTATAAAGGATAGAAGGATTACAATTAGCCCAGAAGCAAGGAATATCTGACCAAGAATTCGGGGACCTTTGGTTCCATCATTTTTATTTTTGTAGTGAAAATGCTTCATAGACTTTTCGGTTGATGATGAATGATTAGCTCTCTAGCTAAGGTCTTACGGTCAGCAGTGCAAAAAGCCTCTCATTTACATAAAAATTTTCCGTGCCTGATTTCCCTTTACGTAGTACACCATCCTCAGCGAATTTATTGAGGTAATTGGCAGCAGTGATTCTGGAAACCCCCAAAGTCTCTCACAATAAACTCGATCTTGGTATATGTAAAGAAAAGCTATAGTTTCTTTACTTAAGAAACCCCAGATGTAAAGATTTCTTCATTTTCTTTACCTATGAGAGAAGGGGTGTAAAGTTTTTTTTATAGATGGATAGAAAGGACCTTATAATGAACTATGTAGTAAAATCTTTGAGACCTTTGCGTCAAACTTCGCGCGCTCAGTGGTTAAAAAGGTAAATACATCAATCTGGAAAAACACTCTTATCCATCCCAGGCACAATTCTCAGCGCATTTTTGTAATACAGCTTTTTCAACACTTCATCAGAAAGTCCAAGCCCATACATCGCCCAAAAAGCATGGTACTTTTTGTAGTAAGGAAAATATTCATCTTCCGTTTCCAGCACTCTGAAATAGGTATAATATTCCTCTTTATTATAAGCATCCTTACCAAATAGCACTCGGTCCTGATACTTTTCAAAAAACTCCTTTGCACGTCTGGGTTGTCTTCCAAACTCAGCGATCACAGCACCAATTCCGAAATTCACGTTCGGGTATTTCTCCAAATGCGCGCTTGCTGCGTCCAGATCATTAGCCATCCAACCCATGTGGGCATTGATAAAAGTCGTTTCAGGATGCTTCGCAAAAACATCGTGCTGCTCAGCAATGATCTGCTCAAAAGGAGCAGGATTATCTGCTCCCCGCTGGCGATTTGGGTGAGTCTTAAGTTCTAACCAACGCTCGTTATTCGCGTCCATTTCTTGCCAAAACTGCGCGGGATCAGCAGAGTGGATGATTACAGGAATTCCCAGTTCACCGGCTTTCGCCCAGACAGCATCCAGATCAGGATGGTTTACTGGTACGCGATTTCCATTGACATCATTGACATTTAAGCCAAGACTTTTATAGATTTTCAGGCCACTCGCTCCGGCAGCTACATCTTCTTCCAGTTCTTTCACAGCAAGTCTAGTCCAATTTTCATCCCCAAAACCAGCAAAATTCAAATTGGTAAAAACCATAAATCTGCCAGGCGCGTGGGTATTAAATTCTTTGATCATGGATTGAATATACTCCTGCTGGGTATTGCTATTTCCTCTTCCGAACCCTCTTCCACTCAGATTAACCAATACGCCCATATTGATTTCATCCATTTCAGAAATAAGCTGATCGATTTTCTCCTCATTAATCCCTCCCTGATGACTGTGAATATCTACAAATGGGAATTTTGCCCGCTGAACTGGATGCTCCGGAACTTTCAAGGTAGAGGGCGGATTGTACTCTTCAAAACTCATTTCCTGAGCCAAAGCGATGTTTCCAATCGCGAAAAATGCAAGTGCAATAAATAATTTGGTAGTGTGATTCATATGCTTTTAGTGGAATAGGTCTGGCTTGCTTACGCAAAATAGTACTGAATGTTAGAGAACAAAAAAATCCCGATTAACAAACCGGGACTTTAGTTTTAACCTGTTATCGTGTTGTTCCGCTTTGTATGACCTGACCAAAGAAGATGGCGTTCATATAAAGCTTGTTTGTTCCGAACCAGAATGCTCTGAAATTCATATTATCTGCAAAGGCGACGATTCTTCCCCGTCCTACTCCAGAAACCTGAATCACAGATCCATTTTGAATTCCTGGAAGATTGGAAGGATGAAGGTAACCAGACGCTAATGGCTGATCTGTGTAAATCAGTGGGTTAGCGTAGGGATTTTCGGAAGGTTCCAGAAACAAGTTATCATTTCTGAACGTGTGAATATCAGCGTCTAGGTAACCATACCCAATGGGATGCGTGAGATCTAAGGTAGCATTGAAAATCGCTCCTCCGGTCACTTTTGCACCTCTTTCGTTTTCATAGTCTGCATAGCTTTTTTGCAAATCTGCCTCAGGTTCAGCCGCCTCTCTAAACTTAAAATTCCCCACTTCATTCTGTGCCAGAAACTGGATGGCTCCTCCTTTAGCCAGTAAAGTCCCTCCACCGGAAACCCAGGCTTTTAGCGTAGCTGCACCGGATTTGCCTAGACTACTATATCTACCGTCAGGCATTAGAATTACATTGTATCTATCAAGCGTGCTTCCCCCGATATTATCCATTGACAAGAGTGTAATCGGCATTTCGTAGCGCTGATCTAGCAAATGCCAGATTTCCCCAGCTTCGTAACTATCCACTCCTCCTTCTACCAATAGTGCAATTTCTGGTTTGTCAAGAACCGCCATATTTGGCGAACCTAAATTCATACCTTCAGTATAGCCAGTAGTCAATCCATAGATATCTACTGTGGATTTCTGAGCTATTTCAGCCAGTTTATTAAAAAAAGCCTGATCGTCCAATCCGCTTTCTCCTTTACCAATCAATAAGGTACCTCGTCCGAATTTTTTGCCATCTGCAGTGGAAAATTCTCCGGTGGCTACTCTCACCTGGAAATCAGCATCCATCAATTTGTAAGCTGCTTTTGGAGCGTAGTAATCCGTCCATTCCATAGCATACTGGTATGCACCCACTTCACCTATTACGTTACCTGGCGTTAAAGCAATAGAGTTTTTGGTGATTTCATTGACAGATGCCAAGTTCAAAATCTGACTATTCAACGCCATGTAATCCAAGTTGAAAGCCATAGGATAAGTCCAGGCAGAAATATCATAGAACAAGCTGTCTTTGAACGTATTGCGGGTTTCAAACATCGCTTTGATCAGTCTGTATTGCGGCTGATCTGCCGGTACGATGTAGGAGTTTTCTTTATCGAAATCCTTTCCATTTACAGTAATATCGTCATTCAGGCTAAATACTTTTATATCATGCTGTAGGATCAAATCTGCCAAATGATAGCTTCGAGCATCGTCTCCCGAGCTTCCAAAAATGTATGCCTTATTCGAATCAGCATCTACCTCTTTTTGAATGTCCTGATAGAAATCCTTCATGAATTGATTCAACTCCTCACGCATTTCTTTGGCAGCCTGAAACGATGACAGGTTTGCAGTGAATTGATTTCTGATGGTAAAAGGAAAGCTGAGCATTCCATTCACACTTTCCTGAAGGTGACCTCTTGAGCTGGCTTGTTCAAACAGGATTCCAATAGAACCTTGTACGTCCGGATAGGTGGAGCCTTTTCCATAATAGTAATCATCGTAATTCTCCTGATTGAAATACAGAGAACCTATTTGATCCAAGGCTTTCGCATGGTACTTTCCTATTTTTTCCGTCAATTCAAAATTCTTCTCAGGAGTCAGAGGGTGCATTCGTGCCGGTACGCCTGGCTGGAAAAAGAACGTGCTGTTCGTTCCCATCTCGTGAAAATCCAAATGAATGTTTGGAAGCCAATCTTGGAAAACACGAACCCTATTCCTCGATTCTGGATGCTGTACCGGAAGCCAATCTCTGTTCAGATCAAACCAATAATGGTTCGTTCTTCCTCGCGGCCAAGCTTCGCTGAATTCCACATTGTTTGGATCACCATTCATATTATACGACTTGTGGGTATTTACCCAGGAAGCAAACCGATTCAATCCATCTGGATTGATAGCCGGATCAAGCAGCAAAACCATATTTTCAAGATCACCTGCTATTTCCTTTGCTGCCGCAAAATGATAGGCTGCCAAAAGAGCTGCATTGGCACCGCTAGGTTCATTTCCATGAACAGAATAGCCCATAAACATCACCACAGGCATCTTCTCTATATCTGCTGACGCTCCAGCATCTCTAAGTTTTTTGCGATCTGTTTTGATTTGATCGATTTTACCAAGGTTAGAAGGCGACGTAATTGTCAAAAGTACCTGCGGTCTTTTCTCATAGGTTCTGCCTGTTTCCTCGAAAGTCACCCGGTCAGAAGCTTCCGCCACAGCCTTCATATACATGACCAATTGATCATGGCTTACATGCCATTCTCCCACTTCATATCCCAAAACCTCCTTCGGAGTTGGGATGGATTCATCATAGGTATATCCGGTGGGCAGGTAGTAGCTTAGATCAACTTGAGCATAACTAGCTAGCGCAAAAAAGGATAAAATCAGCGAGAGCAGATTTTTTTTCATAGAGATTGGGGGTTAACTTTTAGCTAAATTCTTATTTCGAGTCCATAAAAAAAGCTATTTTGGTTCAATGGTTAAAATAATTGAAGAATACACATGGATTTAATAGCACCTGGAGACGGACAACTCATCTGGCAATTTTCGTTCCTACTATCTGTGGTTTATTTAGGATTTTGGGCTTATGCGCTATTTGATGCTACAGGAGCTGAATTTAGGGCAGCCCATAGCAAGTTCATGTGGGTTTTAGTTATTTTACTCGCGCCAGGTTTCGGCACATTTTTGTATCTCGCCATGGCCAGGAGCCTGAGAAAAGATCGGCGTAGATTTAATCCTTCATTTTCTAAACAAAACAATTTCTAACAAAAATGACTCTTTCTTTCATTCAAAACATTGGCGGTGCCTCACTCATATTTTTTCTCCTCTTTGGTATTCTTTATACCATATTTTGGATTTACTGCCTGGTGGATATTCTCCGCTCAGAATTCAAAGATCCCAATATGAAAATCATCTGGATTGTGATTCTCCTATTTGCGCAGGGTATTGGCCCAATCGTTTACTTAGCGATGGGAAAAAGTACCAAAACGACTTACAGCTCTTGATATGTTTGGACTTGGGATTATAGGTTTCGCTATTTATGCGTTCACGATTTACGACGTGGTCACCAGCAATTTTGCCAATGACAACGATAAATTGATCTGGGTAATCATCGTAGTATTACTTCCATTGATTGGCACCATCCTTTGGTTTTTGATCGGTAGGGGGAAAAGGATTTGAAATCAAATTGACATCTTATTCGTTCAATCAAGAAAAGCATAAATTATGATTACGGTAATCAAAAAGGGGTCTGATAAAAGAATGGTAGAAAAAGCACTATCCAGAGTAAAAATCAAAAAAAACTTTGATGCTCAAAAATATTGCGGAGCGCTAAATTTAAAAGAAGACCCTCAAGTCATCCAAAAGGCTTTGAGAGATGAATGGAAATAATCTACTTCTCGACACCAACATTATTCTCTATTTACTTTCAGGAGACCCGATAGTTGCAGATTTTTTGAGTAAAAAAACCGTTTTTGTTTCATTTATAACTGAACTTGAATTACTGGGATATGATGGCTTAACGCCTGAAGGATTAAAAATCGTGGAAAATTTATTGGATGATACTACAATTATTGACCTTAATTCCTCCATCAAAAAGCACGTGGTAAAATTAAGAAAATCATATAGAATCAAGCTTCCTGATGCAATAATCGCAGCAACTGCGTTTTACCTAAATATTCCTTTAATGACTGCTGATAAGCACCTTTCCAAGGTTAAGGAATTAAATATTCTTCTCTATGAAAAGTAGAGATTTTGGTCATTTATACACCAAAAGTAGCATCTCATGAGCAGTCTATTATTGTACTATAGACAAATCAGCAGTTTCAACATTCCCTTTTCTGTTGCAGTCGCATCATTAGCTTATTCTCAAGGTGGTAATTTTGGGGTTTACTTTTTCCTAACATTATTGACGGTTGGATACCTACTCGCACTTTATCTCTATGAAGTAAGGTATGCTCAGCAGTATTTCTTCTATTACAATTTAGGCTTTGACAAGATAAAACTGGTCGGCTTTACCTTCGGAGTGAATGCAGCAATCGCCCTCATCTATTTTCTCATTTTTTAATCGCTTATGGCTCATCAAATCTTAGAAGTAGATAGTCTGATCAAATCCTTTGGACAGAAACACTTGCTCAAAGATATCTACCTCAAATGCTCAATAGGGGAGGTTATCGGTATCTTAGGGAGAAATGGAACAGGCAAATCAACGCTGCTTCAAATAATATTTGGGTCCTTAGATGCGGAAAATAAAAGCATTAGGATAAATGGTGAATTTCTGGAAAAAGCATTTTCGGATGGAGATAAAATAGCCTATCTACCCCAAGGAAATTTCTTGCCAAATGGCTTAACTGTTTCCTCTGTTATTCGAATCTATATTTCTGACGAAAGCAAAAGAAATTCAGTAGCTACTAATGCTCGAATAGCGCCCCTTCTCAATAAAAAAATATCTGCACTTTCTGGTGGTGAGAAACGATACCTTCAAGTACTTCTAATACTTAATCTTCCAACAGCCTTTGCCTTACTGGACGAGCCCTTTTCCCAAGTAGAACCACTTTATAGAGCTGACATAAAGGGCCTCATTGATTTACATAAGCAAGAAAAAGGCATCATCATCACGGATCACGACTATGTGAATCTGATGGATGTGAGCGACAAAACGTTCCTGCTGACTGGAGGTGCACTAAAGCCTATCCAAGATAGAAAGCAGCTTGTCGAATATAATTACCTGCCTCCTGAAAAATCCGAAACGCAGGAAGAGACTGTAGATGAGCACTTTATTATCGATAAACAAACCTCTAAAGATTTGGGTCTATCCATCAATTACGATGAGGAAAGCCTTCTGGCGTTATTTGAAAAGCCAGCATCTAAAGGGGGCAAAGCATACTTAGAAAAGTTGTTTGGAAGTCCTACGAAGAGTAAAACCATTCTTCAAAACAGACAGGAATCAATTAAATTCTTTCAGTCAAATGAATTCCTATTAAATCTTGACAGAAAGCAACTTGATTTTATCGCTGTTTACCTGGAGTCTGGCATAGCAGTATCTCCTTCTTCCTATTACAGTTCTTTGTCTATCTATCTCAAAAACAAGTACCGCACCTCAAACAACTATTACATCCAAGAAACTGGGATTCAGCATGTTTTTGACTTTTTGAAATCTGCGCTACAACTAGCGAATAAAATTCAAGATCTAAGCGATACTTGGTACCTATCAGATCTTGCTTATCAGATTCAAGAGCAATTAAACAGTAGCAATTTGCGGGACTTTATGGATAACTATGGCCAAAAGCCGCTTTATCTCCACTTTTCAGAGTTTGACTCTATTTTGAGAAAAAAGGGAAAGGAACCACTCCTCTGGTTGCTCGAACGCTTTTATGAATTTGATGCTTACAATGCTGTAGCTCAGACTAGTAGAAAGCTAAATCTCTCTTTCCCTGAATACGAGTACACTCAGGATTCTCTAATAGACATTGAAGGGTTATTTCATCCAAAGCTGGAAAAAGCTGTAGGCAATGACTTTTCCATTTCAGCGACTGCAAATATGTGTTTTCTCACCGGGGCAAACATGTCCGGCAAATCAACCTTTCTCAAAGCTTTCGGACTCGGCGTTTATCTTGCTCATCTTGGATTTCCTGTCCCTGCGACGAAAATGAAAACGAGTATTTTCGATGGGCTTTTCACCACGATTAATCTTTCTGATAATATTAATCATGGACTAAGTCACTTTTACAGTGAAGTAAAAAGAGTGAAGGAGGTAGCGAGCGAGATCAAAAATGATAAAAATCTGGTGGTGATATTTGATGAGCTGTTTCGTGGCACCAATGTAAAAGATGCTTCTGCCGCTTCTTCTATGATTATTTCTGCTATCGCTCAACAGCCCGGAAGTGTGTATATCATATCTTCCCACATCATGGAGATTGCACAAGAATTAGAAAAACAAAAAAATATTTTCTTCAAATGCTTTGACGTGAGGGTGGTAAATGACGAAGCTATGTACACATACAAACTAGTAGATGGGGTTTCAAAAGATAGTCTAGGGCTACATATCGTTATTAAAGAGCAAATACTGGAATTGCTAAAAGGGAAGACAGAGAAACCGCTGAGTTAAAGATAAAATAAGATTAACTCTGGTTGTAAATATGCTTTAGCGCAGGCACCAACGCTGGACATTCAAAATCAAATCCTGCTTTCTGGATTTTTTGGGATGAAACCCGATTACCACCAAGAACCATTGCAGCCATTTCGCCAAGGACTATCTTTAGCACAAATCCTGGAACGCCTATTCCTACATAAGGCTTCCCTTTTGCCTTTGCTGCTGCCTGAGTCAATTGCTGATTGGTCGCTGGATTCGGCCCTACTGCATTGAATATTCCCTGAAGTGTGGTCTTTTCTAATGCAAAAACAAACATTCTTGACAAGTCTTCAATCGCAATCCAACTCATCCACTGATCTCCGTTTCCCAAGGGCGCAGCAATAGGAGGCTTCATCATTTCGCCTAGAGCTCCTCCTTTCGCATCCAGCACAATTCCTATTCTCAGCATGACCGTACGCAGATGCAATTCTTCCATTTTCTTCACTTCATTTTCCCAGGCTACTACTACCTGAGCTAAAAAGTCAGAACCGGCTTGATTTGTCTCATCCATTAAGGACGTTCCTGTATTAAATCCATAATAGCCGACGGCTGATGCGGAAATAAAAGCACTGGGCTTTTCAGTTGCTTTCTCAATGGCATCATAAAGTAATCGAGTGCTGTGAACACGAGAATCCAAGATGACCTTTTTGCGTTCTTCAGTCCATCGCTGCTCTGCCACTCCTGCCCCAGCTAAATGGATAACTGCATCTGCCCAGTCCATCGCTTCTGGATCTATGGTTTGCATTTCTACATCCCAGAGAAAAGATTTTTGTTTTTGTTTTGATCTACTAAGCCATGCAACTGAATACCCTTTCAGTTCCAGCAGCTGGGTGATTTTGTGGCCAATAAGACCAGAACCTCCGGAAATAAGAATATTTTGCATAATTGTGTGTTTTGTATTTAGATAACCCGAAACTTACCAATAAGTTAGGTAGCTCTAAATGATTTAAGCTTATACTAGCCTCATTAAATTCAATTTCTATTCCTAATTTGGACCAACTATTTGAAAAAACTAGTTTGAACAGCACTTCTATTTTTCGGTATATATTACTCTGGATCGTTTTGGGCCTGTTGGTAGGCTTGCTTTCCGGGTCTGCATCTGCTGTTTTTTTAATTGCTTTAAACTGGGCTACGGATTACCGTGAATCTCACCTTTGGATCATTGCACTGCTGCCTATAGCCGGCTTTGTCATAGGTTGGAGTTATTACAGGTTCGGGGAAAATTCTGTGAAAGGAAACAATCTTTTGCTGGATGAACTCTACAAAACAGAAAAGCCTATTCCACTCAGGATGACTCCTTTGGTGCTTCTAGGGACTGTTTTGACACATTTATTCGGTGGGTCTGCAGGCCGGGAAGGTACTGCAGTGCAAATGGGAGGCTCGCTTGCTGATCAGCTCACCAAGTATTTTCACCTCAATGATGAAGATCGTAGAATCATTCTAATCGCCGGTGTGGCCGGAGGATTTGCTTCTGTATTCGGAACACCATTGGCCGGGGCAATCTTTGCTTTGGAGTGGATGCTTCACAGGCAAATCCGTTGGAAATCGATCTTTCCAGCCTTCTGGACTGCATTTGTAGCAAATTGGGTTTGTGGATCACTCTTTGCCGTAGGCCATACCCATTATTTTATAGATTTAGTGCCTCCACATACTTTGGTAAACTTACTCTGGATTATTCCTGCAGGAATTGCTTTCGGGTTTTCAGGGAGGTTATTTGCCCAAAGCACCCACTTTTTTTCTCATCAATTTTCTAAATACATCTCCTATCCGCCCCTTCGTCCGGTCATAGGCGGACTGTTGATTGCTGCATTTGTATATATTTCGGACAGTACGACCTACATCGGGCTAGGCGTTCCTAGGATAGTGGAAGCTTTTGAGACTCCGCTTCCTTGGTATGACTGGCTAGCAAAGACCGGGTTAACCAGTTTCACGCTTGGAGCAGGATTTAAGGGTGGAGAAGTGACACCATTGTTCTTCACAGGGGCAACATTGGGCAATGCGCTGGCAACTTGGGTTCCGCTTCCATTAGCATTAATGGCGGGAATGGGTTTTGTCGGGGTCTTCTCCGGAGCTACTAATACTCCCATGGCATGTACCGTGATGGGAATGGAGTTATTTGGATACGAATCGGGGATATTTTTGGGAATTGCCTGCTTGATCGCCTACCTTTTCAGTGGCAAATCGAGTATCTATTCCTCACAAAACTTAGATGGCAAATTCCATTTGTATCCTGCTGAATGGATTTTTAACTTTTCACGAAGAACGTCTTCAAAAGAATGATTGAGTTTTCTTTCAAGCCTCTTTCCAAATCATGATTCGCAAACTGAAAATCTTTTCCAATCCAGATCGGAATATCATCTTTTTAAAAAAGGTGGTAAAGGTTCAGGAAAAAGTAGTTCAGCTTAGCAGCTTCTTCGCTTTTGGGATAATACTATTCCATTTGGGATATTCAATAGATCCAAAGGATCAAGTGGCAACTTCCTTCTTTTTCAACTTTTGTTTGATGCTGATCGGCATTGGTTACTTGGTGAAGGTATTGCTTGTAGAAAAATCCATTTACCTAGCACGAGTCATTCTTGAAATCCTGCTATCCATACTTCTTACGCTTACAGCACTAGTTCGCTGGAATATCTTTGGAAATGAGACCACAGCACTAATTCTTGATTTCTCTGCGCATTACCATATAATCAACGCTTTAGTCATTATTCTCTTTTTCATAGAGCTGAGCAAATTCAGCCTGACAGTGAATGAGCTGAAACTTAGTCCCTCTCTTGTTTTTATTTTATCGTTTATCTTACTCATTCTCGTTGGAGCCGGTCTGCTCAGCCTTCCTGAAGCAACTACGCGAGATATTTCTTTCATAGACGCCTTGTTTACCTCTACCTCAGCAGTCTGCGTGACGGGCTTGATTGTTTTGGACACGGCAAAGGACTTTACCTACTTTGGCCAGGTAGTGATTATGATTTTGTTCCAAATTGGTGGGCTTGGCATCATGGTTTTCACCAGTTTCTTTGGTTTCTTTTTCAAGGGGAGTTACTCTATAGAAAACAGACTTTTCATCCGGGATTACATCAATGAGAACAATGTAAACGAGATTTATACTACCTTATTTAAGATCATCTCTTTTACAGTTTTGGTGGAAGGCATTTGTGCTTTCCTCATTTATCATTTTACTGATTCAGCACAGTTTTCAGGCCGGGGAGATCAGCTGTTCTTTTCGCTTTTCCATGCTATTTCAGCTTTTTGTAACGCCGGTTTCTCTACACTAAGCAATGGATTATATGAGACCGGTTTCCGAGAAGCTTATAATATGCATTTGGCCATTTCCTTAGCTATAATTTTGGGAGGAATCGGATTCCCCGTGGTGTTGAACTACTATTCCTATGTCAAACATCTGATAGTAGGTTTTATGAAAAACATGCTCGGGATAGAAAAATACCGTCATACACCACGAGTTTCCAGTGTCAACACGAGACTGGTCGTCTATACGACCGGCATTCTCTTGGTCATAGGAATGGTCGTCTATGCAATCTCAGAGCAGGATCATACCTTGAAAGGACTTAGCCCCTATGGTAAATTCGTTACCACAATTTTTGGAGCAGTGACACCAAGAACAGCAGGTTTCAACACCGTCGATATGCGGGAATTAGCTGTTCCTACCGCTTTGGTTTATCTTTTTCTGATGTGGATAGGAGCATCGCCCGGATCTACAGGAGGAGGACTAAAAACCAGCACCTTCGCAGTGGCGATGCTTAACACATTTAGCATAGCTTCAGGAAAAACCCGAGTAGAAGTATTTAGGCGACAGGTATCCAATGAGACTCTGAAAAAAGCATTTGCAGTGATTTCCCTTTCAGTCCTGGTCATGGGTTTAGGCGTGTTTCTCCTGATGATTTTTGACCCAGAGCTTCCCCTGATTGATGTCGCTTTTGAGGTGTTTAGTGCCTTTTCCACAGTCGGACTTACATTGGGAATCACATCACAATTGAGTTTAGGAAGCAAATTAGTGCTGATGGCAATCATGCTAATCGGTAGAGTAGGTACATTAACCATTCTAATCGCAATAGTCCGTAGAATAGGAGAGCAACGATACAAATACCCTGAGGAAACAGTTTACATCACCTAGGTCAATCCGGGATAGTTGTTTGATTGTAAAATACCAATTGATAAAAAATCTAGTTTAATATGAAATCGAGCATGTCGATAACGACACACACTAGCATGGTTATAAACGCTGCGAGATTCCATATGGCCTTTAAAAATCAATTATAATCATATGAAATATATAATCGTAGGCATCGGCAATTTTGGCGGCTATCTCGCAAAACGTCTGACAAATCTAGGTCACGAGGTGATTGGTGTGGATTCTAGCGAAAGCAGAATAGAAATGATTAAGGATAGCATCACCCATTCTATAGTCATGGACGCTACTGACCAGGCGGCTGTAAAGAATCTGCCGCTGAAAGAAACAGATGTAGTTATTATCGCCATTGGCGAGGATATCGGAGCATCTATTATGAGCACTGCCATTTTTAAGCAGCTTAAATCAAAGCGTATCATCGCCCGCGCAATTAACGACTTACATGAGACGGTAATTCAGGCAATTGGAGTAGATGAAATCATCCATCCAGAAGAAGAAACGGCAGATCGACTGTCTAAGCGATTGGAAATGAAAGGGGTGCTGGACTCACTTGAGATCTCTGACGAATACAATATCGTAGAGGTGAAAGTACCTGCCAGATACGTGGACTTATCCGTAGCAGATGCTGACATTAGAAAGGAGTTTTATCTGAATATTCTAACAATTATAAAAATCGAGCAGAAGAAAAACCTGTTGGGAATAAATACTCCGCATAAAAATGTGATCGGTGTGGTCACCCCGGATTATACATTTGAATCTGATGATATTTTACTGCTTTTCGGCAAAATCAAAAACATACAGGAATTCCTAAAGCTCGGAGATTAGCCGAGCTTTTCCCCGCAAAACCGACAATACTCATCTGCTTTTTCCAATCCGGTATGCTTACATGCTGGACAAACAATTTGGTTACTTTTCTCTAGTCTCCGCTTTTGCGAAGCCATCTCCGAAGAAACAATGCCTGTCGGCACCGCAATGATGGCATAACCCATTAGCATGATCAGTGAAGAAAGAAGCTGGCCTACTGGGGTAATCGGCGTAATGTCTCCAAATCCAACCGTAGTAAGCGTCACTATAGCCCAATACATCCCTACCGGGATGCTGGTAAAGCCACTATCCGGCCCTTCTACGATAAACATCAATGTACCTGTGATCAACACGATGGTAAGCACAAAACCCACGAAAATCATAATCTTGTGCGAGCTTGCCTTAAGCGACTTAGTGAGGTACTCAGCCTCTGCCACATACCTGCCTAGCTTCAATATTCTGATCACCCTGAGAAGCCTCAGTGCTCTGACCACAGAGAGTAGCTGCGAATTCATCACAAAAAAACTAAGGTAAGTAGGGAGGATAGCAAGCAAATCCACCATCCCAAAAAAACTGAATATATAAT
The DNA here is from genome assembly GCF_900116615.1 of Algoriphagus locisalis. Lineage (GTDB taxonomy): Bacteria > Bacteroidota > Bacteroidia > Cytophagales > Cyclobacteriaceae > Algoriphagus > Algoriphagus locisalis. The sequence goes on along the minus strand of NZ_FPBF01000006.1, from coordinate 105,001 downwards.
TCTTGGGACGTCGGGAAAGCCATATTCGAAGTAGGTATTCTATTGTAAAAAGCCCGGTAAAAACCCATTCCAAAATAAGAAAAACCTCGCCATACTGAGCTCTAAGACTTCCAACGGAATCAAGGATTGCAACGAAAATACTCCCGAAAATCATAAACAGGAGTACGATGTCAAAGGTCTTCGATGCCCAATCGTCTGATTCAAATACTATATGAGCTAGGCGTTTTTTGGTGATTTGCATAAGGGAATTTAGAAAAATTTATACGCCTTTTCCAACACTAGTCTAGGTAATAAACCCGTTTCACACGAGTGCTGATATTAGTCAGCAACTCATAAGGGATGGTTCCAATCTGATCCGCCAGTTCTTTTAAAGAGATTTGCTCCCCATAAATAATCGCTTCATCTCCTGCCTTTACATCCATCCCTGAAACGTCCACCATGCACATATCCATGCATACATTTCCAATGATTGGAGCTTTATGCCCATTAATCAATACATAGCCTTTCCCATTGCTAAACCTTCGATCGTAGCCGTCCGCATAACCTATGGCTAGGGTAGCTATTTTTCCTCCAGAGTTCAAAACCCCTTTCCTGGAATAGCCAATCGTCTCGCCAGGATCAAGTTCCTTGATTTGGGAAATGGTGGTTTTCAACGTGCTTATTGCCCTCAAAGCCAAGCTATGTTTACCTGTCACCTCTACCCCGTACAAGCCAATTCCCAACCTTACCATATCGAATTGAAAGTCAGGAAAAGCCACGATACCCGCAGAATTGAGCGCGTGGATAAGCGGTTTGTAAGGAAGGACTTCCAAAATCTCGTTTTTCATTTCTTCGAAAGTCCTCAGTTGTGAGAAAGAGAATTCCTGATGAATCTCCTCATCGGCTCCGACCAAATGCGTATAAATGGAAGCAATTTGCAACTGAGGATTTGTCTTAATCAACCTTTTCAATTCTCCCAAATGTTTATTCTCAAACCCCAATCGATGCATACCAGTGTCCATATCAAGATGAATTCGAATCGTTTTTTGATGAATAGTACACCAGGAAGCAAGACTCTCGAAAAAATCCGGACTGAAAACAACCGGCTCCAAATCAAACTCACTGCACAACCCAAAGGATTCCTGCATTGCATTCAAAACCATAATCGGAAGCTTGATTCCTTGCTTTCGCAAAGCAACTCCTTCATCTGAAAAAGCAACTCCCAAGTAATCCGCACCCATGGTTTGGATTTGATTGGCGATCTCCACAGCGCCTCCACCATAGGCAAAAGCCTTTACCATCACCATTACTTTGGTTTTGGGAGAAATGAGCTTTTTGTAGAAATTATAATTATGGGTAAGGGCATTCAGATTGATCTCAAGCGTGGTACCGTGAATTCTCTGCTGAAGTCTGTTTACCACCTCCTCAAAGCCAAATACTCTAGCTCCGGTGATCAATATCATGTCATTTGCAAAGCTATCTGGGTCAAGCTTGGCCAAAAGCTCTTCTGTGGATTTGAAGCCAGTGAATGATTCGGGAAATTCTCTATCCAAATAGAAAATCTCCTTGCCTACGCCATAGATCTGATCAAACTGATATTTCCTGATCAGGTCGGTTACTTCCAGATAAATTTTCTCCGGAGAACCTTGCTGCAGCAAATCAGACAATACCAGGATTTTACGCCGCTTTGGACGCTGCTGCTGCATAAAGTCCAGGGCGACCTTTAACCCTGCCAAATCATTATTGTAGGTATCATCTATCAGAAGAGAATCATTGATTCCAGGCTTCAGCGTTAGTCGCATATCCACCGATTTCAGGTGAGAAATTCCCTCTTGAATAGATTCCGACGTTTGTCCCAAAGTCATCGCTGCGATAATCACATGGGTAATGTTTTCTAAGGAAGCCAAATCAGAAAATGGGACTTGAAATGTGTGTGTACTCAGGTCTGATTTCATCAAGATCAACCGAGCTCCTTTTGCTTTGACTTTCACTGATCTGGTAAAATCTGCTCCTGCACGATCTGACCAGGCGATACGTTTTTTAGTAGGAAAAACAGCTTCAATTTGCTCAGAAACCTGCTTTTGATCGGAGCAGTAAATGAGGAAATTTGAATCAGAAAAAAGTGAAAGCTTCTCCTGAATCTTAGATTCCAAGCTCTCAAATCCTTCCTGGTGTGCTGATCCAAGATTAGTGAAAATCCCCAAATCTGGTTTGATCATTTCTTCCAATGCTGCCATCTCTCCCGCCTTGGAAATTCCTGCTTCCAAAATAGCGACTTGGTGATATGACTCTATTCCAAAAATCGAAAGTGGTACTCCAACCTGTGAATTGTAACTCTTCGGGCTTTTGGCGACGGCATACTTTTGTCCCAAAATCTGCCCCAGCCATTCCTTTACAATCGTTTTTCCATTGCTTCCAGTGATGCTTACCACAGGGTTTGTAAAAAGAGATCGCTGGAATTTGGCCAATAATTGTAAGGCTCTTCTGGTGTCAGATACCTTAATAAAGCAAAGATCAGGAAAGGCTTTCTCCTCAAAATCTTGATGAACCAAAAATGTCTTTACTCCCAAATCAATTAACTGTGGAATAAAATCAGCCCCATCAGCTTTTGCCCCTCTAAGTGCTACAAAAAGTGTCTTTTCAGGATGAAGAATCTGTCTGGAATCAATAGCAGTTTGAGAGATCAACAGCTCCTCATTTCTGTTGAGCAACATTCCTCCTGTGACAGCTTGGATTTGGTCTTGACTAACTTCCTGAAACATCTTGCCCCGGATTTATTTTATTCTTCTTTTTCTTGAAAAACACCTGCTTTATCCATCTAGGAAGAAAAATTGCTCCTAAAATCAAATACGGATAGTAGGACAAAAGCCGCCACAAAATGCTGGTGACGAAAGTGTAACTATTCAGAAATTCGGTAAAGAACTGGCCAAAGAAAAACTCAGCTGTCCCACTGCTCCCAGGGGTCGGAGAGATCATCATGACGATCCACATGATCACTTGCCGTGCAAAAATAATCACATGTTCAAAAGCAGCCAGTGGTACAAAGGCGGAAATAAGTGCATTCAGCATCAGATATCTTGAGCTCCAAATGAATATCGTCGCTACGACTATTGGCACCCAGTAATTCCATTTTTTTCCAGAGAGTTCCTTGGACGCAACTATGATCTGATCACCATATTCTTGAGCATCGTGCTTCCATTTTCGCAGCCATTTGATAGAGAAAATCTTTATCAAAACCCACTTGAAAACTCTTGGTCGGTAGAATAAAGCCGCTGCCATCACCAAACTGTATAAGGCATAAAGAGAGTAAGAAATCCAAAAAATGGCCTCCATACTATTCTCAAGTTGCATTTCCAGCACTTTACTCGAAGGGAAAATATTCCCTTTTGCAAAAAAGAGAATAATAGGAGCGCCAATCACGAAGAAAAGATTGTCCAGGATTGCCGTAACCATGACAAAGGCGATTGCTCTTCCCAGTTTGATTCCTTCTTTGTTCAATATGAAAATCGCTACGGCTGTCCCCCCAACAACCGAAGGCGTCACTGCTGAGGCAAATTCCCAGAGAATGATCACATAGATGGCGCGTTTCCAGGTCAAATGCCTGTCGGTGATTTCACGGATTCTATACACGTACCCTGCATCCCGAAACAAAATGACCAAAACCGCTACAACAATCCACGGGATGGATGCATCAAAAATCCCACTTAAAGAATCTTTATTTACTGAGGGGTCAAAATAAAACATGCCGAAAACAATGGCTAAACCAATGATAACCGGCACCCAAATTTTATTAGGATTGAGTGTTTGAAAGATCTTTTTGTTATCTAGCTTCATAAATTAAGAAACAGCCATTGGCTCAGTCCTTTCCACCCAAAAATTATTGAAACCATCTCCTATGATGATGGTAACTAGGGAAAGTTGAAGTAATTCTAAAATCGCAAGGAAGGTGTAAATCACAAAAATCTTATCGGGTTTGTAGCTGATGAACTCATCAAATGGTACTTTTTTCTTAAAACTGATTTTCTCCAAGACAAATTCCTTTTGCTGGGCAATAGTATAAGGGTACTGAATCACGGTGTGTTTTGTTTCATCTACCCGGGATGCCATTTTGGCCATGACCCGTTGAAATACTTTCAGCATTTTATACAAATCCATATCCTGCATTTCTGCATCTACATCATCTACTTTGCTGAGTGTCTTAAGCTCTGCGGCAATATTTCCCCGTTTTTGTTTAGACATTTCCTCACCTTCCATAGTGGAAAGTTCTTCAATGACCGATTTGTACTTTTTGTATTCCAGAAGATTACGGATCAATTCCTCCCTTGGGTCAACTTCTTCTCCATCCTCATTTATTTCCGGCCGTGGCAGCAGCATTCGGGACTTGATCTTCATCAAAGTAGCCGCAAAGAGGATAAAATCACTGGCAACTTCCATTTCCATTTGCTCCATTTGGTGCACATAATCCAAGAAGTCATTGGTAATCTTGAAAATAGGAATGTCATAGATATCCAGTTCATCACGCTCGATGAAGAAGAGCATTAGGTCAAAAGGACCTTCGAAGAGTGGTAATTTGATTTCGAAACTCAAAGGATATCTAAATTATTGGTTAATTTTGCTTCCTTGTTGTCAAAGATATTCAATTAAGCTAAATTAATTGGAAACGGCAGGAGAAAGAGGCAATTGCCTCATGTCAATATTTATTGAATGGAAAAACAATAAAGCACAATTGTTGTTATTCTAATTTGAACACATTACCGCTGAAAAATGCTGATTGAACCAGGAGAATTATTAGCTCAAATAAATAGTCCCGAAGACCTTAAAAAGTTTCCGAAAGATAAACTGGTTCAAATATGTGATGAACTTAGACAATTTATTATTGATAATGTATCTGTCTATGGTGGTCATTTCAGCGCTAGTCTTGGCGTAGTCGAGCTTACCGTAGCCCTTCATTATGTACTGAATACTCCTGAAGATCAACTTGTTTGGGATGTAGGTCATCAGGCATATGGGCACAAAATCCTTACAGAAAGAAGAGAACGTTTTCATACAAACCGCCTATATGGTGGTCTTTCAGGTTTTCCAAAAAGAAAAGAAAGCGAATACGATACATTTGGCGTAGGCCACTCAAGTACTTCAATCTCCGCAGCCTTGGGCATGGCGGTAGCTTCCCAATACAAAGGGCTAACAAAAAAACAGCACGTGGCCGTAATCGGTGATGGTTCTATGACAGGTGGAATGGCTTTCGAAGCTATGAATCATGCTGGAGTTAGCGATACCAATTTGATTATTGTTCTGAATGATAACTGCATGGCCATCGACCCCAATGTCGGTGCGCTTAAGGATTATCTGACTGACATTACGACTTCCAAAACTTACAACAAAGCAAAGGATGAAGTATGGAAGATCTTAGGCAAACTGAGCAAGTTTGGAACTAGTGCACAAGACGTAATATCAAAAGTAGAAGGTGGAATCAAATCTGCCTTATTGAACCAAAGCAACCTTTTCGAATCATTGAATCTTCGCTACTTCGGTCCGGTAGATGGGCATGACGTCAATCATTTGGCAGAAGTGCTGAAGGATCTTAAAGATATTCCCGGACCAAAAATCCTTCATTGTGTAACGATGAAAGGCAAGGGATATGGACCTGCAGAAAAAGGCAATCAAACGACTTGGCATGCGCCAGGGGCATTTGATAAAGTAACTGGAGAGATTTATAAAACGACTCCAAGTACTCCACAGGCACCTAAATATCAGGATGTTTTTGGACATACATTGGTGGAATTGGCTGAGCAAGATGATAGAATCATGGGTGTTACTCCTGCAATGCCATCTGGTTCTTCCATGAATATCATGATGAAAGCAATGCCAAATCGCGCATTTGACGTGGGAATTGCTGAGCAACATGCAGTAACTTTCTCGGCAGGATTGGCGACCCAGGGACTCGTTCCTTTCTGTAATATCTACTCAACTTTTATGCAACGTGCATATGACCAAGTGGTCCACGATGTGTGTTTGCAAAATCTTCCAGTGGTTCTTTGTTTGGACAGAGCTGGCTTTGCCGGTGCTGACGGACCTACTCACCATGGCGCTTATGATATTGCATATTTCCGCTGCATTCCAAATTTGGTGGTTTCAGCGCCTATGAATGAGGAAGAGCTTCGGAATATGATGTATTCTGCAACACTTCACAATGGACCCTATTCTATCAGATATCCAAGAGGCAAAGGTGTGATGCCGGAGTGGAAAACTCCATTTGAGGAAATCCCTGTAGGGCAAGGAAGAATTGTCAAAGAAGGGGAAGAGATCGCCATTTTGACTATCGGGCACATCGGTAATTATGCTGCAGAAGCATGCAAAAAGCTTGAAAAAGAAGGATTAAACCCTGCTCAATACGACATGCGATTTGTGAAGCCCCTTGATGGAGAGTTACTTCATGAGATTTTTGGCAAATTCAAAAAAGTCATCACAGTAGAAGATGGCTGCTTGATGGGCGGTTTTGGATCTGCTGTGATTGAGTGGATGATGGATCATGGATATCAAGCACAAGTGAAGCGTCTAGGCATTCCAGATGATATCATTGAGCACGGCGAGCAACATGAATTGCATAAAGAATGCGGATTCGATCCCGAGGGAATAGCTGCCGCAGTCAGAAGCCTCACAGAGGTTTCCAAAACTCTTTCTTAACATGTCTTCAATTAGTTTTTTTGAAAAAGGCGAAGGGCAACCTATTGTCCTGATTCATGGTTTCTGCGAAATCGGAGAAATGTGGGCAGACTTTGCAGATGCTTTATCCAATCAATTCAGAGTAATATGTCCTGACCTTCCAGGTTGCGGAAATTCCCCTTTGTCACTATCCCAAAATAGCTTAGAGGAAGTCGCAGTGCAGCTGGAAGAGTGGATGGAGGAAAACTCGATTCACGATCCAATCGTCATAGGTCATTCTCTGGGTGGTTATGTGACGCTGGCTTTATTGGAATTAATGGGCGATAAGCTCCAGGCTGTAGGGCTTTTCCATTCCACTGCATTTGCAGATGACGAAGAAAAAAAGGAGATGCGAGATCGTACCGTAATCTTTTTGAAAAAACACGGTGTGGATAAGTTTGTCACTTCATTTGTTCCGCCACTTTTCCCTGAGGAAAGAAGAGAAGAGCTTGACTCAGAAATAAACTTGGCAATAGAACAAGCAAAGCGTTGCACCTTGGATGGGTTAATCACTTATACCAAAGCGATGCGGGATCGAAAAGATCGATTCGAAGTATTAAAAAACTTCTCTGGCTCAAAGTTGATGATCGCCGGCATGCTAGACGGAGCTGTGAAAATAGATGCGAGTCGCAAGCACAAAGAAGCAGTAACAGACTATTTCGAACTTGAAAATACCGGGCACGTGGGTATGATAGAGCGAAAAGAAGAAAGTTTGAAAATCGTAAGAGAGTTTTGTGTGAGGGTTGTTAGCAGATAAGTAGGCTTAATTTCGCTCTTCATATAGAAAGCCTATTGCCACTGCGCGGAAAATTTACCTCAAATTTTGTATTCAGTTTCTTAAAAAAGAGTTTAAAAATTTGCCGTGGGCCTCGACTTCGCTCGGCCACCGTCAAGTTGATTGAGAGAAGAGGGAGGGGGAAAAGCGTGGCTGCGCCACGCTTTTCCCCCTCCCTCTACATTATCAGTAGTCATTCGGTTGGTGAGCTTGTCGAACCAATCGAACTACCTTTACTTAATTCCTTCAATTTTTGAAAGTCTCGATTTATTAAAGCTTCTTTTTTTGCACGAGACCATTTTTGAATCTGCTTTTCTCTTTCAAATGCTTCATCAATTCTATCGAACTCTTCAAAGTAAACTAGCTTGACAGGAAGGTGTTTTCTAGTAAAATTAGAACCTTGGCCAAGCTGATGCTCTTGCATTCTTAAATCAAGGTTTTTGGTACTTCCAGTATAATACGATCCATTTCCACAAATCAATATGTACATGAAAGCTTCCATAAGGATCTACTTGAAGGTTATTTTTTACAACTCTTAAAACAAAAGTAAAGAAGGTTTATCATAACTGGCTCCCCAGCACTCCCATCAACTTCTCTAGATATTCCTGATCCACTTCATCAAAATCATCCAACTGATCGGAATCCACATCTAAAACCATCGCGACTAGTCCTCCTTTGAAAACCGGAACAACTATTTCAGACTTAGAAGCCGAGCTACAGGCGATATGGCCTGGAAAAGTATCTACATCGGGTACGAGAATAGTTTTGCCTTCTTGCCAGGCTGTACCACAAACACCTTTACCAAGAGAAATTCTTGTACAGGCAATCGGGCCTTGAAATGGTCCCAATACTAACTGATTTTCCTTGACTAGGTAAAACCCAACCCAAAAGAAGTCAAAGGCTTCTTTTAGTGCTGCAGAAATATTTGCAAGGTTCGCATAAAGATCTGGCTCACCAGTGATCAATGCTTCGATTTGTGGCAAAATCGCTTCGTACTTTTCGACTTTAGTGGCCGATTCAGGTATATATAAACTTTCAGACATGATGATAAATTCTTAAGGTATCTTCCAAGATTTCGATACTCTCGGATACTGGGGTAGGAGGAAAAGGTGCTGCTATTCCGCTACCAAATTTGTTACGGCTTGTAAACACGCGGGCTTCGTCCCAAAGTTCGGATGCCAAGAACTTATTCAATAAATAACTGCCACCCTCTACAAGTACAGATTGGATATTCCGCTGGTATAGCTGCTCAAGAATGTCTTTTATCTGAAAACCAGAATTCAATTTGACATATTCTAAAGTACCCCGAACTTCTGATTTTAGGGTATTGAAGCAAATCGTCGGTACAGCTTCATCAAATAATTTCAGTGAATTTGAAAGCTCCAGCTTACTGTCTATTACCAATCTAAGTGGGTTTTTCCCAACCCAATCTCTCACATTCAAGGCAGGATCATCGTATTTGGCTGTGTTTTTCCCAACCATGATAGCATCTTCTTCAGCCCTCCACTTATGCACGAGTTGACGGCTGGAAGCATTCGTGATCCATTTCGAAGAGAAATCTTCTCTTGCCACAAATCCATCTGCGGTTTGTGCCCATTTCAAAATAACGTAAGGGCGTTTCATTTCGATTTGGGTGAAAAATCGCTTGTTCTGAATTCTAGCTTTTTTTTCCAAAAGACCAGTTTCGACTTCAATTCCAGCGTCTTTTAAAATCTGAATACCTTTTCCACCGACTAAGGGATTCGAATCGAAAGCCGCGATGATTACTCTTTTCACCTTTTTCTCTACCAGCAGCTTGGCGCAAGGAGGTGTTTTCCCGAAGTGCGCGCAAGGCTCTAAAGTTACGTAAACCGTAGATTCACTCAACAATTCCTGATTTCGCACAGCATAGACTGCATTGACTTCCGCATGAGCCTTTCCATACTGCTGGTGGTAGCCTTCCCCAATAATCTTATCCTGATGCACGATCACACAACCCACCATTGGGTTTGGGCTGACCTTTCCCCGGCCAAACTCAGCCAGTTCCAAAGCTCTTTGCATGTATAGCGTGTGTGAATCCATTAGGGTCTTCTCACGAATAGTACATCGCTCAGCACAGTATCTCTGTCCGCTAAAACTTCTATCTCCAAACTTTGATTTAGATAGAGTTCGTCTTTGGCATCAAAGTATAACCTGTAGTTTCCAGGCTGAACTCGAAAAATATAATTGCCAGAAGCATCAGTATGGGTAGAAATTGAGTCAGAGCCATCGCTCAGGTAAATAGCCGGAAACAAACTCGCAGGATCAACTGAACCTCTGACTTCCACTGTGCCAGCACCCCTTTGTATGCTGAAAAAAGGATCTAGCTCATAGGTAAGAGGGGATTCTGATGCCTCTATGATGGATTTTTCCAAATCCATATCCAAAATAAGATCGTAGGAGATTCCTTGCTCCAGATCCAAAGAAGTTGCGAGCGGAATGGTGTTGTCAGATCCTTCGGAAAGCTCCAGTACGTATTCTCTTTCGTTAAAAAACATCGAGTGGTCGTCACCGAGAAGGATTGAGACGCCAATTATTTGACCCAGAGGGAGTTCATCTCTGCCTAAAAGCAAGGCATTTCCAGCAACCAAGTCACTAATTTTCACACGCTTGTTGCCTGACTTGTACTCCAGAAAAAAAGTCTGACTCTGAGTCTCTCTCCCATCTACCAAAACCTCTAAGTCAACTCCATTGATCTCAACGAACACTGAATCCCATTTGGCCGGACTATCCACCAAAATCAGATTTACAAGAGATTTAGGACTGGAATCAGGGTCTTCACAGGAGGTGAAGATTAGTATAGAGACAAACAAAATAAGATAAAAGTGCAGTTTTTTCACATCGTAAATTTAGGCCAAATCTTTTCAAATTCAGAAATCAGGTAAATCTACATAGGATTCGAAAAAGGCACCTTTAATGTTGCCAAAAATCATAAATACTCTCTTATTATGTGAATAGCTTCTTATTTTTGGGCATGATGAAATGGGAGCGCCTTTTGTCCCGAGGCAGATTTGGGGACAAACCGGGATTCATACCCACACAAGTGGTTCGAAGCGAGTTTGAAGTTGATTACGATCGAATAATTTTTTCGTCTCCCTTCCGAAATCTTCAAGACAAAACCCAGGTTTTTCCTCTTCCCGAGCAAGCATTCGTACATACTAGGCTGACGCACAGTTTAGAAGTGTCTAGCGTAGGTAGGTCGCTGGGCAAAGCTGCTGGTGAAATGCTCCTGGAAAAGTATCCTCAATTGAATAAAACGGGGATAACTCCATTTGAAATCGGGGCAATTGTGGCTGCCGCAGCATTGACACATGATATTGGAAACCCACCTTTTGGGCATGCGGGAGAAGAAGCTATTTCTGATTTCTTCAAATTCCATCCTGCCGGAAAATGCTGGGAATCACACGTTCGCACAGAGCAATTGGCGGATTTGCATAATTTCGAAGGAAATGCTCAGGGTTTCCGAATGCTTGTTTCCAAGCAATTTGGATTGAAATTGACTTATGCAACTTTGGCAGCTTTCACCAAATATCCGCGTCCAAGTATGATTGCTCAGCGGGATATTGCCCGGAGAAGTCAGAAGAAATATGGATTTTTTATCAATCAGCTAAGTGATTTCGAACAAATGGGAGCAGTGCTCGGAATGGAGAAATCCAGCCCTGAATGCTGGTATCGGCACCCATTAGCTTTTTTGGTAGAAGCTGCTGACGACATTTGCTATAGCATTATCGATCTGGAAGATGGGTGCACACTTGGTCTGGTGAGTTTTGATGAAACTGTAAAACTACTTGCTCCAATATTGAAGGATAAGTTTGATCCAAAAAAACTAAAAGAGCCAAGGACCGAAGCGCAAAACTTAGGCGCTCTACGCGCTTTGGCGATTGGGGAGCTAATCAGCGAATGTGTAGAAGTATTCGCCAAATATGAGGAAGGAATGTGCAAGGGTAATTTTGACAAAGCGTTAACTGATATCATTCCTTCGGCTAAATCACTTCAGAAAATCACTGAGGTATCGATTCAAAAAATATATCGCTCTCAGGTTGTTTTGGAGAAAGAGGCTGCCGGATTCCAAGTTTTGGAAGGGTTGCTGGAAGTATTTTCAAAAGCACTTTACCATCAGTTTTATGACCCGGAAAAGTTCTCTGGTCAGGATAAGAGTATCTTAAGGCTATTGCCAGAGGATTTCCCGCTCAAAGGCTGGGGCGCAGAAGTCAATCCATATCCATTGCTTCGATCCTTAGTTGATTTTATTTCTGGAATGACAGATAAATATGCATTGAATCTCTACCGAAGAGTAAAGGGTATCTCTTTTCCTGGTTCTTAAATTACAGAAGTAATCCACCATGTATTCCCAAACGGATCCTTGATTCCACCGCTGCGTCCATAAGGTTTGTCCGAAACCTCCAAAATCATTTCGCTTCCTAATTCTAATGCCTGTTCAAACGCTGCGTCGGCATCTTTAACATAAACGAACAATCCAGCAGTCTGAGGCTCATAATCAGCGGTAGATTCTGCTATCATCACAGTGCTGTCACCAATTTTGATCTCTGCATGCATGATCTTAGATTCATCACGCATTTCTTTCAGAGCTATTTTCGCCTCAAAGACTCGTTCAGCAAATGTGATGAAGGAACCTGCATCTTGAAGAATCAAATAGGGCATTACCGTTTGGTAATTTTCAGGGACTTGAAGGTTGTTTTCCATAACTTCTTGTTTTTGAAAACTTATTTAAAAGTAAGTGTCCTTTTAAGATAGACCAAAATACATACCTCAAAGTATTTGAGTAATAAAAATACACGGCTTAAATCTTGTGAATAATAAGCTCCAAAGGCTAATATATGCGTATATAAAGCCTGCTAGAAATCTTCAATGAATTAGCGAAATCACCCATACGCTAAATAAAACCATATATGAAAAAGACCCTGATCATCATTTTAGGTGTAGTTATATTTTTGATCGCAGCTGCAGTAGCTGTTCCATTTCTATTCAAGGACAAAATCGCTGCCCGAATTGATCAAGAAATTGCCCAATCTGTGAATGCCAAAGTTATTTATGACATCGACAATGTAAGCTTGAGTCTTTTCAGACGGTTTTCGAATGTTTCTGCCCGTATCCAGGATTTTGATATCGTAGGAAATGCTCCCTTTGAAAATGATACCCTAGTTTCACTTCGTGAGCTTGCGATTGATTTCAATCTTAAATCTGTCCTTTTCGATGATTATCCAACGCTCACTGGAGTGCATTTGAATGGAGGGAATCTGTATATCAAAGTGCTGGAAGATGGTACAGCTAATTATGACATCACTTTTCCTTCAGAAGAAGTCGCAGTGGAAACCACAGAAAGCAATTTCAAAATCGGAGTGGACCAGATTCAGATCAGTAATCTCAATCTGGTCTATGACGATAGACAACTGGATTATTTTATAGCTTTGGGAGGAATCAATGCCGAAGGATCAGGCGATTTCACAGAAAACGTTTATGATCTGCCGATTACTATGGAAGCACTTATTGCGGATCTTACCTATGAAGATATCAGCTATCTCACTAACAAAACTTTTAAGGGGGAAACTCTGCTGAATATAGATATGGAGAACATGAAATTCACCCTAGGAGAGGGCGATTTTCAGTTGAATGATTTCCTTTTTGGTCTGAGTGGATTCATCGCAATGCCTGGAGATGATATTGAAATGGACCTTTCTATTGATGGCATTGACAATGAGTTCAAGAGTGTATTATCCCTGATCCCAGGGATTTATTCTGAGAGTTTTTCCAGTTTGAAAACCTCCGGTACCATGGATTTCAATGGAAAAATCAAAGGAATTTACAATGAGGAGAAGTTCCCATCCTTTGATATTTCCTTGAAAGTTGCCGACGGCATGTTCCAATACCCAGATTTGCCGAGGCCGGTGAAAAACGTGAATCTTGACCTCCAAGTCAAGAATGAAACGGACAACATCGATAATACTTCCGTTTCCATTCCCACCTTCAACTTAGACTTTGGCAGCAATCCGATTTCCGGCAAATTGTATTTATCAGATTTGGTAAGTTATACCATAGATGCTGCGCTGAAAGGCAAACTGGATTTAGAAGAACTTACTTCTATTTTTCCGATTGAAGGACTTGCGATGAAGGGAAATCTTGATGTAGTTGCTACTGCAAAGGGTAGATACGACTCAGCGGCGGGCATTATTCCTGCGATTGATGCTAAGTTACTTTTGGCTAATGGCTATGTGAAAAGTGCAGATTATCCAGCTCCACTAGAGAAATTAAATGTGAATGCCTTAATCCAAAACCCAAGTGGAAGCATGACAGATTTTCTCGTTGATTTGAGCCGCTTTGGATTTGAGCTGGAAGGTGAAGCCATCAATGGAAATATGAAAATCCGGGATTTCGACAAACTGATTTGGGATGGCGAAATCAAGGGCGGGGTAGATTTAAAGAAGATTTTGGCTATTTTCCCAATGGATGATATGTCTATGGAAGGCAGAATTCAGGCAGATATTAATACGAAGGGCTCTTATGCAGCAGTGGAAGCTGAAAAATACAATCAGCTGGAAACTCGCGGCACGATGGATATCAGCAATTTCAAGTATTCTTCTGCTGATGTGCCACAGGGTATTGAGATCGCTAAAGCAACAGCTGTATTCACTCCAGAGCGTATTAATTTGACAGAATTCGATTCGAAGATCGGTGAAAGCCCACTTCAGGCAACAGGTTATCTCTCCAATTACATGAATTACTTCTTGGGAGAAAATGGAACATTGAATGGTCAGCTTGCTATGAACAGTAGCCGATTCAATGTCAATGAATGGATGAGTGAAGAGGCCTCTGCGGATACTACGAGTGCAGAACTTTCAGTCATTGAGCTTCCAAAAAACATAGATTTCAATATGTCTGTGGTGGCAAGTGAAGTGCTCTACGATAATCTGAATCTCAAGGATGTGAAAGGAAATATGGCTTTGAAAGCTGGTGTGTTGAGCTTTTCTGATGCATCTATGAAGACAATGGGGGGCACAATTGCCTTGGCCGGCAAGTATGACCCTAGAGATCTCACTGCCCCGGCTTTCAATTTTAGCCTGAATATTTCAGAGCTCAGCATAGCTGAAGCATTTAAATCATTTAATACCATAAAAGCTTTCGCTCCGATTGCTCAAAACTTGACGGGTAGATTCAATTCCGATCTTAATTTCTCAGGTAAACTGGGACAAGACATGATGCCATTATTGTCCAGTCTTGATGGAAAAGGCTTGCTTAAAGTGGCTGAAACAGCGCTAAAAGACAGTAAAATCCTAGAAGGAATAACCAGTCTCACCAAGCTAAAAGATGTCAATACACTACAACTCAAGAATATTTCCATTCCAATTACTATCGAAAATGGGGTAATGGATGTGAAGCCTTTTGATGTGAAACTTTGGGATTACCAGGCAAACGTTCAGGGAACAGCTGGTTTTGATGGCTCGATAAATTACTTGGTAAACATGCAGATTCCTGCTGGGAAATTCGGGTCTCAGGCGAATGCGCTTCTCTCTACTATCACTGGAACAGCTACTGATGAGAATACCACCATTCCATTGGCACTGAACCTTTCAGGAACGTACAATTCCCCAAAAATCTCTCTTGCTGGTGGGAACAGTATAGAAACATTGCTGGCAAATGCGCTTAAAGCCAGAGTGAGTGGTGAAGCTCAAAATCTCCAGAATCAGGCCACAGAACAGTTCAATGCTGCACAGGACAGCTTGAAAATTGCACTAAAAGCAAAATCGGAAGTTGCTCAGGATAGTGCCAAAAAGGAACTTGAGAAACAAGTCGATGTAGCCAAAGACAAAGCTGTTGATGAAGCGAAGAAGTTGTTGAAAGGATTCTTTCCGAAAAGCACGCCTCCTGCTAAAACTGATACTACAACGGTGAAAAAGGATTAAGATTTGATAGTTGGAGCGAAGTCGAACAGCCAAATAAATGCTTTGACTTCGCCCAATCTTACTATATGAAATTTTAATCCTCAATCAATCGTAATCGGAAATTTTCAATTTTTCCTCCCTCCAAATGATTTTGCCATCTATCCAATACTGGCTGCTCTAAGTGCGCTTCTCTATATTCATCAGGATTCATGATTGGAATACCCTTGATGATGGGATAAATTCTCTCACAACTAGGACAATTAAGCCATCCTTCCAAGATGTTTTCATGTGCATCTTTTAATATTATTTTCAGCGTTAAGTCTTGCTTATCAAATGGACAGCAAAGCTTTTCTATAGTTTCAATTTTCATTTTTTTAAATCGGTAAGTAATTTTTGGTAGTTAGAAATGGCTTTCCCGGGATCTGCAGCACTCATGACCCCTGATACCACAGCTATGCCGTCAAAATCCAAGTCGCTTAGCTTTGGTACTTTTTCTGGGGAAATTCCTCCTGCCAGGAAAATGGGTATGGAGGTGATTTCTCTTGTTTTTTGGACTGTCTCAAACTCCACCAAATCACAGCTATTTGCGGTGGATGATGGAAACATGGAGCAAAAAGAGAGGTAATCCACTTTGGCGAAAAGAGCCTGTTGGATCTGATCAAAGTCATTATTGATCGTCACTCCAATAAGTTTTCCTTGCTGTCTTAGCTTAGGAAGTGATAATAAATGATCGGAAGGCAAGACATCGAAATGCACACCATCCAAATCAAACAGCTCCACCCATTCAGGATGATTATTCATCAAAATAGGTATTCTGGTACCTCTACAGATTGCTTTTATTTTACAAATACGTGCTGCTACCTGATCCGGTGATTTGAAATTATCCCAAATCTGTACCGCACAGGGCTTAGCAGCTATCGCTTTTTCTAGTGATTCCATCAACTGGTTTTCATTGATAGAAGGATCGACCACTAGATAAACCCCAGGATTAATTCTAGTAAATTGACTCATTTCCATCCCGATTTAATCGCGTTAAAATATGCGGCCCAATAGGGGTCGGTTTCTTGATAAACTAGGGGAGAGGTACTTTCAGCTTTACTAATCATAATACCAGAATGCTTTTCGGAAACTCTCCCCACAGCGGTGCAAAGAATATTTTTGTGAGCAAGTCTTTGAATAACTTTATCTGAATGAGTAGGGTCACAGGCAATAGCCATCGATCCTGCACCTACACAATACCTCGGTTCTAGGCCAAACAATCCTGCTATGGAACACGCAGTATCGCCGACAGGAATCTGGTCATACTCAATTATTCCTCCCTTATCTGAAGCAACCAACATTTCATAGATAGCGCCCAAAACTCCACCTTCCGTCACATCATGCATAGCGTGTACTTCTCTGAATTTTTCATCCGTTCCCGAGGCGCAAAGTGCATCTTGAAGGGAGGACGTTTGGTAAAATTGTTCGCAAGCTGAAAGGTAAATTTCTACCCCTAGCTTTTGCTTGATAGTTTCCGGGAAACTCATCCCCAATATAGCTGTAGCTGTCAATGCACAGGATTTTGTCACCAAAATCACATCTCCTTCCTGCGCACCAGTGGAGCAAAGCACTTCTGATTCTTTTGCAACAGTGATTAAAGTACCGCCTCCAGCAAAGGTCGAATTTTGCCCTTGTACAAAACCAGTATGCCCACCTGTGATTGCGACACCGATTTCCTTGCAATACTGATCGATAAAACTCCAATAGGTACTGAAATCATCCTTCGAAAGTGTATCAGGCAAATTCAAGACGAACTGTCCATATTGAGGAGCAAAACCAGTCGTTGCCATATCATTTGCCATCAGGTGCACACTCAGCCAGGCAGATTCCTGCAAACCTAGCGAAGGAATCAATGATAATGGGTCACTCGTAGTCGCCATGGCCAGACCTCCAGGTAGGGTCGTAATGGCTACATCCACACCAAAGGCTGCTCCTTGCTTCACTTCCTTTCGCGAAGCTCCAAACCTTCCGGCAAGCAAATCCTGATACCCTTGAAAATTGATTTTCCCTAGTTGATCTGACATCATTCTACATCATTGAGTTTGACATATAAGCCGAAAAAGTCCCCATACGGAACACTCCACTGCTGAACGGGAAACCACTTTGGCAAGCCTGTACAAGACCATTCTATCGTATAATCCCGACCTTGAAGTGCTTCCTCTATGATTGCAATCAGCATCTTTGGAGTATAGAAAGTGGCAGTAACATAGAAGGGATTTTTACCAAAAACCTGCTGAACTCTACGTCTAAGAACTTTCGGAGAATTCCGATTCATCATTCCCATCGCTATCCCGTACTTGGCAACACGGGCAGATTCACGGATTACTTTCACCGGATCTTTGTAGTATTCAAACGTAGTAATGAATGCCAGTGAGTCGAAGGTATGATCCTTGAAAGGCATGTGATGGGAATCAGCCATGACCAAATCACCGTCAAACAAATGAATAGCTTGGGAGAGCATCAGTGGAGAAATATCCCCTCCCGTGGCTTTTATCCCAATTTCTTTCCACCAGCGCGTAAAACGGGTAGTCCCACAGCCAAATTCCAAAAGCGTTTTTACACGCTTGTCTTTGGATACCAACTGCTCCATGACTTTCTTTTGCCAGACTTCGGCGCGTTTGTATCGCCCTTCGTACCAAAGCTCGTAGGTGTCTGTGTGTGCTCGATTGAAAAACCATTCAGGACGATTCTGCCAGTTTTTCTGTGCATCAGGAAGTAATTCGAAATTAGTTTTCTCTAGTTCCATAGGGAATTTTAGGTTGCAAAAATGTTAACTGCATTTCCTGCGGTCAGACAACCAAGAGAAAACAAAGGCGTTTTCTAGCTTAAGCATCCCTACGTTGGCATGATCCAAATCAGGTAATTCGGGTATTATCTCAGCCTCACCAATAGGAAGGCACCCCGTGCATTAGTTTCAAATATAGACGAAATATGCTGCCAAGAAAAATTTATTGCCTTTTCAAAGGCCATAAAAAAAACAGGAGTTTTTGGCTCCTGCTTGTTGATTAATCTCTTTTTTTACTTTCCTTTTTAGCGGCTTTTGCAGCACGCTTTTCTTTTAACGTTTTGGTAGCCGCAGTCTTGTCGTTCTTAGGTTTACCTTCAGGTTGCTTAGCCATAGTTCATTTGAGAAATGATGTAACTGATTGCCGTTAAGGTAGTGGGAATTCTGCAACTCTCAATCTGAGATAACAACTATTTTTTACCGATCAAACTGCCAAGAATCCTTACTTGACTGCAATAAAAATATCAACCTCAGAATTATCTCCTTGCTGCGATTTTGCTCCGTAAACTTCAAAATCAGCTGTATATTTTCTCTCCAATTCTGAATCCTTTGCCCAGATTTTCTGCCAGGTTTCAACTACCGCTTCGGGCATTTTTCCAGCAGCTACAAACTTGATATGTTTGCCGCCATCAAATTCTCTGGCAACTAGGCCTTCGGCTGCATTTTCTAAACTACCCACTTGGTATCCAATCAGACAAGTATATTCTCCAGTGTAGTCAGACTCATAGTCCGTGTAGATTGCGAAGATGTCCTCACTTACTTTTCCTGAGATTTTTCCTCCGATCTGCTCTTCAAAAAATTTACCCCAAAGCGCTCCCAAATCTTCCGCGGCTTTTGCTGAGGTATTTGATGTTCTTGTGGCAATTCCGATAATTTTAAAAGGGTCTATAGATTGCATATTTTATTTCGTCAGGGTTAAAAATTTGATTCACTAAAAGCTTACAAGTTAAACAAATTAGCCCCTACGCATAAATCTAAAAGGAAGCAAATACATAAATTGCGACCTCCGTGTTCCCCTTTGTGAACTCTGCGGTTAAGACAAAAAAAGCCTCCGAACTCTTTCATTTCGGAGGCTTTGGTATTCAAGTTATCACAATCTTAAAACGGATACTTCCCCTGATCAATCATATAATCAGCGATTTGTCTTCTCAATTCCTTCGTATTATAAAGCTCTGATTTGGTAAATCTTTTCAAGCCCATAAGCATTACTTTCTGCTCATCACCTTTGGTGAAACTACCAATAGCTTCTTTCGCAGCAGTATTTATTTTGTCTACAGCTTCAGAAAGGTAAATCTGAGCCATCGCAATTTGATGCTTGCAGGCAGCCTCTCCCTTCATAGACACAAGCTTTTCCGTACGAAGAATCGCAGACTCACTTGCATAGATTTCGATCATCACATCAGCAAGATTCATCATGATTTCCTGCTCATCTTCGATTTTGTCCTGAAGCGTCATTGCAGCTTTTCCGCCAACCATTAGGAATACTTTCTTCAGTTTTTTCAGCACATCTTTTTCTGCCGCAAAAAGCTCAGAAGTATCTATGGTCTCAAAGGAAGGAACAGAAGTAAGTTCTTTGGATACGGCCATCGCAGGATCGAAAATATTGATTTCACCTTTCATCGCACGCTTCAAAAGCATTCCTACCATCAGCATACGGTTGATTTCGTTAGTACCTTCATAGATTCTGGATATTCTAGCATCACGATACGCTCTTTCCATTGGTGCATCTGCTGAATAGCCCATACCTCCATAGATCTGAACGCCTTGATCGACTACGTAATCCAGAACTTCAGAACATTGCACTTTTGCGATAGCGCACTCAATTGCAAAAGCCTCGACACCTTTCAATTTTGCTTCAGAAGGATCCATTCCATCAGCTTCCAATGCATTGATTTTATTTTCAATATCCTGACCAGCTCTATAGCAAAGTGCTTCTGATACATAGGACTTCGTGGCCATTTCAGCAAGTTTAGACTTGATGGCCCCAAAGGAGTTGATGCTTACTCCAAATTGCTTTCGTTCTGTAGAATATTTTACTGCGTTTGTAGTCACTGTGCGAACTCCACCAAGGACACCGGCACCGAGTTTTACTCTACCGATGTTAAGGATATTCACAGCGATTTTGAATCCATTCTGACGATCAGAAAGCATATTCTCAACCGGAACCGGGCAATCGTTAAAGAAAACCTGTCGGGTAGATGATCCTTTGATTCCTAACTTTTTCTCCTCCTCATTCATCGTGATTCCACCAAAAGACTTCTCTACGATAAAACAAGTCAAGTTTTTATCGTCTTCGATTTTTGCGAAAACGATGAACAATTCTGCGAAACCGGCATTTGAGATCCACATTTTCTGGCCGTTAAGAAGGTAGGTTTTACCATCTTCAGAAAGTGTCGCTTTAGTTTTACCACTATTGGCATCCGAACCTGCATCTGGCTCAGTAAGGCAATAACAAGCCGCCCATTCTCCAGTAGCTAGTTTTGGAAGGTATTTTTTCTTCTGATCTTCTGTACCGTAATACAAAATCGGCAGCGTACCGATTCCAGTGTGAGCACCATAGGTGGTAGAAAATGAGCCTGCAGCGCCAATGATATCTGCAATCAGCATGGAAGTATTGAAACTCATTCCCATTCCCCCATATTCTTCAGGGACAGTAATCCCCAAAAGCCCAAGATCTCCGGCTTTTTTGAAAATGGTAGGAACAAGATCTGGATCTTTCATGCTATCGATCTCCTGCACATGAGGCGTGATCTCTGTATCGATAAAATCCTGACAGGCCTGAGCCATCATTCGTTGTTCTTCAGTAAATTCTGCTGGGATAAAGATGTCTTGCGCATCTGTTTCCTTGATGAGGAATTCTCCTCCTTGGGTTGATTTTGTTTGGGTGGTCATCGTTATATTCTTTATCTCTATTTTATCTTCATTATTCTTAATTCGACGTTCATCATTCGATATTGAAAATTTCAAGAATTCAGAATATCGAATACTGAATTTTGAATGATGAAGTATGTCGGAATTCCTATTTAAGCAATTCGTAAACCCCAGCAACACCCTGGCCACCACCTACACATGCAGTGACAAGGCCATATTTCTTGTTCTGGCGTCTGAGTTCGTTGAAAATCTGAATGGATAATTTCGCACCGGTGCAGCCAAGTGGGTGACCAAGTGCAACGGCACCACCATTTACGTTCACGATATCTGGATTGAGATCGAGTGCTTTGATTACTGATAACCCCTGAGCCGCAAATGCTTCGTTCAGCTCGATCAAATCGATATCATTCAAGCTCAATCCCGCTTGCTTCAATGCTTTCGGAACAGCTTCTTTTGGACCAATTCCCATAATTCTAGGCTCAACTCCCGCTGCACTATAAGACATCATTCTCGCAATTGGCTCAATATTCAATTCCTTCACCATTCGCTCGGACATCACTACTACGAAAGCAGCTCCATCAGAAGTCTGTGAGGAATTTCCTGCAGTCACTTGGCCTCCATTTTTGAAAGCTGGTTTCAAGCCAGAAAGAACTTCCATCGTGGTTCCTGGACGAGGCCCCTCATCTGTATCCACGACATATTTCCGGGTTTTCTTTTTGCCTTTTTCATCCAGATACGTTTCTTCCACTTCTACAGGAACTATCTCATCTTTGAATTTGCCGGCGGCAATTGCTGCTATCGCTTTTTCATGAGACTTGACGGAAAAAGCATCTGATTCTTCACGAGTAATACTATATTCTTTTGCCAATTCCTCAGCAGTCAATCCCATACTGATGTAATAGGAAGGGTGCTCGGTAGCGATTTTGTAATTCAGAACAGTTTTATATCCCATCATTGGAACCATAGACATTGACTCTGTACCACCAGCGATGATACAATCAGCCATTCCGGCTTTCACTTTTCCCACTGCCAATGCAATAGCTTCGATTCCTGATCCGCAATATCGGTTGACGATAAAACCAGGGTTTTCTATGCCTAATGCAAGAAGAGAAATCATTCTTCCCATTTGCATTCCCTGTTCCGCCTCCGGAACAGCATTTCCTACGATCAGGTCATCCACCATTTTGGCTTCCAGACCTGGCGTATTAGCTACCAGATGCTTGATTACATCTGAAGCCAAATCATCTGGACGGTAAAATCTGAATCCTCCTTTTTTGGATTTCCCTACCGCCGATCTATATCCATTTACTATATATGCTTCCATGTTATTTCGATTTTATTGAGTATTGAGTTACTTGGTACATTGTACTTAGTACTTTAGACATCAATTTCTAAGCGGTTTTCCCTTGAACAATATGCTATGTATTCTCTCCAGCGTTTTCTTCTCCCCAGTCAAGCTCAAGAATGCTTCACGCTCCAAGTCCAATAAGTATCGCTCAGAAACTTCAGTTGGCGAGGACAAATCCCCTCCAGACATTACGTAGGCTAGTTTTTTGGCAATCAGAGCATCATGCTCAGAGATATATGCACCATACCTCATTCCAGTAATTCCCGCTTCAAATAGTGCTAATGACTCTTTTCCTAGTACACGTATATCAGTTTGCTCAATCGGTTGAGTATAGCCCGCTTCATTCAAGGAAAGAACCTTAGATTTAGCTTCTGCCAACTGACGCTTTCTATTCAGTGTAATTCCATCCTCTTTTCTAAGGTATCCCAAGTTTCTAGCCTCTTCAGCAGATGTAGAGACTTTCGCCATAGCGATATTCATAAAGGCATCTTGCAGACGGTTCAATTCTACATCTCCGGATTTCACAGCATTGGAAAATCTCAATGTCATTTCCTTGGTACCGCCCCCGGCAGGAATTAATCCCACTCCAACTTCCACCAAACCCATGTACAATTCTGCATGTGCCTGGATGTGATCGGAATGAAGAGAAAACTCACATCCACCACCCAAAGCCATATTATGCGGAGCTGAGATCACTGGAACTGATGAGTATCTGGCACGCATCATCGTGTTTTGGAACTGAGCGATCATCAAATTTATCTCATCGAAATCCTGATCTCCAGCAAACATAAATAGCATAGCTAGATTTGCTCCTGCGGAGAAATTCGCTCCTTCATTTCCTACTACGAGACCTCGATACGACTTCTCAGCCATTCCAATTGCTGTATTGATCCCTTCGATCACTTCCTGTCCCATGGAATTCATTTTCGTATGGAATTCAAGACCAATCACATCATCTCCTAAATCATACACCGAAGCTCCAGCGTTATTCCAAATGACTTTTCCCGCAGATTTAAGGGTATCCAAAATGATGAAGTCATCCATTCCTGGTACTTCCTTGTAGGATTTGCTAGGAATATCATAGTAGTGCTTCTTGCCATTTTCAACGGTGTAAAAAGACTCATTCCCAGCTTCCAGCATTTCATAAACCCAAGCAGCTGGCTTTTCTCCAGCAGCTTCCATTTTCTCAACTGTTTCCTTCACACCGAGTAAATCCCAGTTTTCGAAAGGTCCAAGTTCCCAGCCAAATCCAGCACAAACAGCCTGATCTATTCTAAACAGTTCGTCTGCGATTTCTGGAATTCTGAATGAGCAATATCTGAAGAGATCATAGAAAGTTGCACGGTAGAATTCACCCGCTTTATCATCAAAATTCACCAAATGTTTGATTCGCTTTTTCAGGTCCTCAAATTCCTTGGAAGCTTCCAAAGCTTTGAATTTTGGCTTTTCTAGCTCTTTATATTCGAATGTTTCGAAGTCAATTTCTTTCAATTCTTTCGATCCATCTTCGTGTCGGATCATGTTGAAATATCCAGACCCAGTCTTATCTCCTAACCACTTTTTCTCGTAGAGCACTTCCATGATTTTGGGAAGCTTGAATTTCTCGCGAGACTCATCATTAGGTAAGGCTTTGTAAAGGTTGTTTGCCACGTTTACTGTGGTATCCAAACCAACCACATCCATGGTTCTGAAGGTGGCAGATTTTGCCCGACCAATAATGGTCCCAGTCAATTTATCCACTTCAGATACCCCTAAGCCCATTTTCTCTATGGTATGCATGGCAGAAATAATTGCGTAAACGCCTATTCTGTTGGCAATAAATGCGGGTGTATCCTTACATAGAACTGTTTCTTTACCGAGGTATTTATCTCCATACTCCATTAGGAAATCAATGTTTTCCTGCTTGGATTTTGGTCCTGGAATGATTTCTAAAAGGCGTAAATATCTTGGTGGATTGAAAAAGTGTGTCCCAGCGAAATTCTCCTGAAAATCTTCTGATCTTCCCTCGCACATCATATGCATGGGAATTCCAGAAGTATTGGAGGTAATCAGTGTTCCTGGTTTTCTGTGCTTTTCTACTTTCTCAAAAAGTGACTGCTTGATGTCCAGTCTCTCAACGATTACCTCCATTACCCAATCGTAATCTTTAATTTTTGGGAGATCATCATCAAAATTTCCAGTAGTGATCCTAGACGCAAAGGCCTTATCATAGATTGCCGATGGATTTGATTTCAAAGTACTCTGCAAAGCAGAAGTCACTATTCTATTTCTGACGATAGGATCTTCTTTGGTCAGTCCTTTTTTCTGTTCTTGCTCGGTAAGTTCAAACGGTACTATGTCCAGTAAAAGCACCTGCACACCAATGTTGGCGAAGTGACAGGCAATTCTGGATCCCATAACACCCGAACCTAAAATGGCAACTTTCTTAATGGTTCTGTTCATATTTTTGGGCTTTTGGTAGTTTCTACCTTGTGGTCGTTATTTGGTTTAAAGTTCAAATATTGGTTTGTTGATATCTACTCCTTTGGTAGTCTGTACCTGATCAATCACCAATTGGATTTTCTCAAATACGTTGAAAAAAGCATGCAGCTCATCTTCACTTACGACTTCTCTCACTTGTTCGTTAAATTCCCGAATTGTGTTCACGGAGATTTCCTTCTTTCTTTTTCCTTCCTCTGTAAGGTATATTCTCACGGACCGCTTATCTACTAGGTCTGGCTTTTTGAAAATCAACCCCTTTTCCTCCATTGTCTTTAACATTCTGGTTAGACTTCTTGTCTCCAGACCAAGTTTTGGGGCGATTTTAGTAGCCGGTGTTCCATCTTTCGAATTGATGTTGATCAGCACAAATCCTATCGCCGTGGTAAATCCCTCTTCTGCAGCTTCCTGATTATACATTCTGGATATCGCATGCCAGGCACTTTTTATATGATAATCGACTGTTTCTTCTCTCTTCATCTCTACAGAATTCTTCAATTATTGAGGAAATCTAATCTACAAAAAATAATGTATGCATGCATACTATATTTGAAAAAAGTTATGCATGCATCACAAATTATTTTCCTAATAACTCGTATTGAGCAATACTTTAATAGGTAATTCTAGATTTAGAAGGGTAAAACAGAATAAATAAGAAAAAAAGTCTCATTTAGTAAAATGATGTACTAATGTTAAAAAATAGTAAAGCTATCAGGTCAAGTTCTTCATTCCTGGTAAATCTGTTCTATTTCTTTACCGTATTTCTGCATGATCACTTTTCGCTTGAGCTTCATGGTAGGTGTTAGTTCCCCAGATTCTATTCCCCAAGGATCATGCAACAGCTTAAATCGCTTGATTTGCTCCCATTTCCCGAAATACTTGTTTAGCTGCTCAACTTCACGATCATATTTTTCTATGATCTCTGCCTTTTCGATCATATCAGCATCAGTTGTGTAAGGAATTCCTTTATGCTTGCAATACTCTTTTAACCCATCAAAGCTTGGAACTATGAGTGCGCTTGGGTAATTCTTATTTTCCCCAACTACCATCAATTGATCTATCAGGGTAGATTCTTTGAATTTATTCTCCATAAGCTGGGGCGCAATGTATTTACCCCCTGAAGTTTTGAACATTTCTTTCTTGCGATCCGTGATTTTCAGGAATTCCCCGTCGAGCTCCCCAATGTCTCCTGTGTGGAACCAGCCGTTTTGAAGTACCTCTGCCGTCATTTCAGGTTGTTTGTAGTATCCTAGCATCACATTTGGCCCATGAACCAGTATTTCGCCATCTTCAGCGATTTTGACTTGTACATCTTTCACTAGCTTACCCACCCATCCGATTCTCATCTCTTCAGCTGTACATACCGAAGCTGAGACAACCGGCGAAGTTTCAGTCAGCCCATACCCTTCGCAGACTTTGATCCCAGCAGCCCAAAAGACTCTCGCCAATCTTGGCTGCAAAGCAGACGCCCCTGAGTTGATCTGCAGCACTTCTCCGCCTAGCGCTTCTCTCCATTTACTGAAAATTAATTTATTGGCTATTTTCAATTGAAAATCATACCAAGCACCCAATTTATTTCCTGGATCATAATCCAATCCCAGATTCAATGCCCAGAAAAACAGGCTTTTTTTGATTCCTGAGAGCTCATAACCTTTAGCAACTATTTTATCATAGACTTTCTCCAAAAGACGTGGAACGGTATTGAAAGCATGAGGCTTGATTTCCTTCATGTTTTCACCGATCGTTTCCATGCTTTCGGCATAATAGATCGAAAAACCCAGATACATAAAACAAAATGACCCTGTACGCTCATAGATGTGACATAATGGAAGAAAGCTCAACACCCTGGAAGAACCCTTTTGAGGCGTCATAATGGCGGCGATAGAGATTACATTGGAAAGTACATTGGTATGTGATAGCATAACGCCTTTTGGCCTGCCTGTAGTCCCAGATGTATATATTATGGTAAACAGGTCATCTGGTTGAACCTGCTCTTTTAAAAGCTCCAAATCTGCAATGCTTTCATTGACTCCAATGGCTAAAAAATCCTCCCAGAAAATAGCACCATCTAGCTGTGCGAAACTATAGATTTTACGGTCACCGCAGACTTCTTTCGCTTTATCGAAAATGACTTGATCTCCTACAAAAATCATTTTGACCTCTGCATGATCAAAGATGTATTCAAAATCTGATGAAGTAATCGTAGGATATACAGGAACTGAAATCGCTCCAATTTGCTGCAGCGCAAAATCAATGAAATTCCATTCTGAGCAGTTTTCGGAGATTATCGCAACTTTTTCGCCTTTTTTCAATCCAACCTTTAAAAAAGCCAGACTAAGATTATCTACTATCTCCTTGAGATTTCTGGATGAAAAATGTTTCCATTCCCCATTTTCCTTTTTAGAGAGTGCAATCTCTTTATCGTAGGTCGCAATTTGATAAGGAATCAAATCAAAAAGTCTTGATGGCTTCATAGTAGTTCATTTTGGGTATGTTATAATATTACCAAAATGTGAGGCCATTACAAAGAGTTATCCACGCTCTCTTTTTATAGTAGTTGTAAAATAGATTTTTAAAAAAATTCTTTACTAAGGTTATTAGGAGTGTGGATTTGTGGAAAAGAGGATGATTTATTCTTCTCCACGATTATGATCTAGTAACTATTGACTTTCCCACTACTTATCTACCTATTATCCACATGCAAGTCTTTGTAAATGATGGAAGTAAAGATTTTACCTATTTTATGTGGATTGTGTCGTGTAATTAACTGTTAGGAAAATCACTGTGGATAGTATGATTTGTTATAGTGGATAAGTGTTGGCTTTTCCCCAAAAATGCGACTCAAGAGAAAAGTGCTTTACTATTGAGTGTATAACTGCTCAGTTATCCTTCACTTACCCACTCTTATCCACAAGTGATTTGATACTTATCCACTTTAATTTGGGTTGGTTCTTAAACCTGTTTTTGGTTGAGCAGTGATCACGATATCCTCAACTTTCCAGCCTCCTCTTATAGTAATATTCTTAGTGCCAGTTTCTGGATCGATAAAATCAAAGGTTCGTTCTGCATATCTTCTTTCTTCGAAATTAGCTGGATCCCAGCGACGGTTTCCATTTGAATCCTCTATGATACGGATCTGATAGTTTCCTGATTCTATTAATGTAAATGAAAACTGATTGCCTTGATCCAAATAAGATTCCCTTTTGAGTTCTCCTTTACTGTCTAGCAGTTGAATAATAAATGGCCCTTCTGAACCTTCTATTTTTCCTGATATAGCATCTGCAAGTGTTTCTGTTTTCAGCTTCTTATAATTTGCCGATAAGGCGACTTCATTATACTGCCCCTCAATATCCAGGAAAGTGGAATCAGCAGCTTTTAAGGAAAATGTTTCAAAAGGTATGGAATCTGGTACCAAAAGGTTTATTTCCAAGATATCCCTTCTCAGTGAATCCTTAAATCTCAGCATATCAGGCGAAATCGCAATCATGGAAGCTGTATCGTAGGATAAGTATAATGAATCGTAGTTGATGTCCCTAATAGGTTTATTAAAGGTCAATTCTATAGGAAGATTTCGGTAAAAACTCTTACCAGAGTTTGCAGTAGTGGTTAATTTCTCCGGGTTTCTGTCTGATTCTTCAAATTTTGTCCAGATGAGCGAGTCAATTTGATAGCCTACTGAGTCCTTCAAACTTACGTTGAATGCCAAGCTGTCTGAGAACACTTGTTTAGAGAAAAGATTTATCCTTTTGTCACCTAATGTATAAAATATTTCCTTGCCCATTTCCTCATTTTCTAAGGTCACTTCAATAGGTGTTTTATTCAAAACTATTGTATAGTTCGACCCGAGGGTAGATGATCTGAGTAGTCTGATTGGGTTTTGATCGCCTTTGGATAGATTAAACTGTATTCCGTCTATGTTTTGGTCAATAGTGATAGTATCCCTGATAAAATCAAATGCTTCAGATTTGTACTCTGCTTTAAGGCTATTGTTGTCATCTTGCCAGGCATAAGCAAGGTATTTGCCTGCCTTGATGTTAGAAATATTAAAATTGCCTGAACTATCAACTTGACTTAGGTAATAAGGAGGTGCAATAAATACATTAGTGGTGTCAACGAGTGGATATAAGCCAACTATTGCATCTTCCAATTTGTCATTTCTGCCAGGGAAATATGTGTTTACAGACCCTGATACATTCAGGCTATCTATGCTTTCGCCTGTAGAAAAAACGAGTTTCAGGTTTTCAGCTGGATTTCCTTCTGAGAGGTCTGTGATAGATTTTTGGAAGTTGAAAACATAGGTAGTACTATCTTCCAATTCTTGGTTCAATTCAATTACAAGTGTGTTTTTGAGTGCTGTGAAAATTACCTCATCCTTGTTTATTCTTGGAGTGATAAGGATGTTTTTGTTAGCATTATCTAATTTGATGTATTCGTCAAAAACTAGTGTAATCTCTTCTGGCTTCGTATTGAGGCTTTGATCTTTGGGAGTCATTTCCAATACTACAGGAGGATCTTCATCTTGAGGGCCTCCCATTGGTGTGCTTTGTTTTGCACAGGAAAATGCCAGCAAGCTTACAAATAAAAGGATGATCAGGTTATTTAGTTTCACTTCTTTTTGAAAACGAATAAGTTACTTGAATAATTTCCTACAGTCTTACTTGCTGCCTTATTTGAGTTTTTGCCTGAGACAATTGCCTTCCAATATCTACTTAGGATTGATTGCTTTGGATTTCTATATCCTTCTGATAAAAGAGAAACATAGTAACTATCGAAAGGCATTGGTATTTCTGAAACGAGCTGTAGGTCAAAAAGGTCTGTGAAGGCCTCTATTGCTTTATGGTTAAAATGATATAAGTGTCGAGGAACGTCCCATCCTGCCCAATGCTGCTTGTATTTAATTGCATCATGACTTTCTGGGTTTGGCACTGCAATTAGGATATAACCATCTGATTTTAAGAGTTTTAAGAGTTTTTTTACTGTTTTTCTGAGTAAATGAACATGCTCTAGTACATGGTATAGCGTAATTATATCAAATGATCCTTCTTTCTGTATTTCATCTATGGTTTCATGTACTCTTCCCTCAAGTTTTGAATTAGCAAGTTCTCTTGCTTTTTCATTAGGCTCTATGCCTTTTACCTTCCATCCGTTTTCTTTAGCCTTTGTCAGTAGTTCCCCAGTTCCACATCCATAATCTAGATATTTACCTTTTGAAGGCTTGAGACTATTTAGATGTTTTAATTTTTGAGCAACAGCGTAGTTTCTGACTTTTTGATATACAAATTGGGTTATATTTTTTGCTTTATCCTCGTGGGAGAAATATTCTGGGAAATCGTAGTAAGGGGCGATTGCTTCTGGTGTGGGTCTGGGGTTTGTAAACTTCAGTCCACATTTCTTACAATTACAAATGATGAAAGACTCTTGGCTTACAGCATAATCTTTGATTTCTTCAGAATTAAGAAAATGTCCACTCTTACAAAGTGGACATTTAGTAAGTCTTTCTAGCATTCTATCTTCCAAGATAAACGGTAATTATAGATAAGTCTGCAGGTGTCACACCGGATATTCTTGATGCTTGCCCCATGGTTTCAGGTCTTATTTTATTCAGTTTTTGTTTTCCTTCGGAGGATAGTGCAGGTATGCCGGTGTAGTCAAATTTCAAAGGGATTTTAAAGTTCTCCATTCCGCTTAACTTATCTACCATTTGTTGTTCCTTCTCGATATAGCTATCATATTTGATTTGGATCTCTGCTTGTTCCAACACTTCAGTTCGGTACTTAGAAAGATATGCTTCAATTTCTAGATTGAAAGTCTTTAGATTTTGAAGGCCGATTTGTGGTCTTTTCAAAAGTTTCTCAGCGGAAATTTTTTCACTTATCTCAGCTGTACCAGATGCTGCTAATCCTGAATTGATGCTTTCTGGTGTGAATTTCTTTTGTTTTAGATCATTGATCAGTTTGGCAGTTTCTTCCTTCTTCTGATTCATTTTGGCTAGACGCTCATCAGATGCCAATCCTATATCATGTCCTTTCTGTGTCAATCGTAGATCGGCGTTATCTTGTCGCAGTAATAGTCTGAACTCAGCTCTAGACGTAAACATTCTATATGGTTCTTCTGTACCCTTATTGATCAAATCATCTATAAGTACACCGATATATGCATCAGACCTTCTTAGTAAGAAAGGGTCTTTCTCTTTTACCTTTAGACTTGCATTAATTCCTGCTACTAATCCTTGTGATGCTGCTTCTTCGTATCCTGTGGTGCCATTTATTTGTCCAGCAAAATACAGGTTTTCTATCAATTGTGTCTCAAGGGTGAGTTTTAATTGAGTTGGTGGAAAGAAATCGTATTCTATTGCATATCCTGGTCGGAACATTTTTGCGTTCTCAAATCCAGCGATTTTTCTTAGTGCTTTAAATTGTACATCCTCTGGAAGTGATGTAGAAAAGCCATTGATGTACATTTCTACAGTATTCCATCCTTCTGGTTCTACGAAAATTTGATGTCTGTCTCTCTCAGCAAATCGATTGATCTTGTCTTCTATCGATGGGCAATACCTAGGGCCTAAACCTTGAATCCTTCCATTGAACATTGGAGATCTATCGAACCCTTCTTCTAAGCTAGAATGAACATCTTTATTGGTATATGTAATCCAGCAAGTTCTCTGTTCTTTTAAAGTGGTTGTAGAATCAGAATAACTGAACTTTTCCGGATTTTCGTCACCATGTTGAACTTCCATTTTAGAATAGTCTAGACTTCTGCCATCTACTCTAGGAGGTGTTCCTGTCTTCATTCTTCCTGATTCGAAGCCTAATTCTACCAATTGTTCAGTAATTCCCCTAGCCGCTGCTTCTCCAGTTCTTCCACCACCAAACTGTTTCTCCCCAATATGAATCAACCCATTTAGGAATGTCCCATTGGTTAACACGACACTTTTTGCTTGTATTTCTAATCCTATGCTAGTTCTAACGCCTTTTAGTTCTCCGTTTTTAACAATGAGCCCAGTGATCATTTCTTGCCAGAAATCCACATTTGGTGTTTGTTCTAGCGCTAGCCTCCATTCTTCCGCGAACTTCATACGATCATTCTGAGATCGTGGAGACCACATAGCCGGTCCTTTTGATCTGTTTAGCATTCTAAACTGAATCATAGATTTGTCTGATATAATACCCGACATTCCGCCTAATGCGTCTATTTCTCGTACAATTTGCCCTTTTGCCACACCGCCCATAGCTGGATTACACGACATTTGCGCAATTGTATTCATATTCATCGTGCATAGTAGAACCTTGGAACCCATTTGCGCAGCAGCATGTGCTGCCTCGCATCCAGCGTGCCCTGCCCCTACTACTATGACATCATATATTGGAAACATTGTATTCTATTTGTTTACTGTTTCACGTGAAACGCCTGTTGTTTTTTCCACCACGGGAAAAACTGTTTCACGTGGAACGTTTAAATCTTCTCGAATAAATCAATGGCAAATTCTTCTTTTTTTCTCATCAGATTTGCCTCCTCTTTAGACTTGTCCTTGTATCCCAGTAAGTGGAAAAGACCATGACTTATTACTCTGCTTAGTTCTTTTTCTTCTTCAATTTTAAGAGTTTTGGAGTTTTCTTTTACACGATCTATACTTATGAATATATCTCCTTCAATAATGTTTTCTTCTTCCGAATTATCAAAAGTGATAATGTCTGTATAAGTATCGTGATCTAAATATTCTACATTGATATTTAGTAGATACTCGTCTGAGCAGAAAATATAATTGAGCTCTGAAATTTTATGGTTTTCTGCTTCTGCAATATTTTTTAGCCAAGTTTTTCTTTTTCTCTTCTCTTTAAGCGAAAATGACACTTCTTCTTCAAAGAAATTAATAGCCATAGTTTAATTCATATAAAATGATAAAACTGTCTTTGTGCCATTTTCCTCAAATTTTACATCATCAGAAAGATGCTTTATAAGGAAAATACCTCTTCCACCTGTTTTTTCTATGTTTTCTGGAGCTGTAGGATCCTTTAACTCATTATAGTCAAAGCCTTCTCCTTCGTCTTGAATGGTAAATAAAAGTTGCTCCTCATCCAATGCTAATTCTAAATGGACAAGCTTGTTTTTATCACCTTGATTTCCATGAATAATTGCATTGCTGATACATTCAGTTACAGATATCATAATATTGCCATAGATATCATCATTGATCTCAAAGTTTTCTCGCGCGTTGTCGATGAAACTTTCAATTATTTTTATATTCTCTATAAGAGAAGGAATAGAAATTTTTATGCTTTTCATCATAATTGTATTCAATGATTAATATCTATTATTCTACTTCGATTAGTATTGGACAATGATCTGAATGGGTAGCATCAGCTAATATGGAAGCGCTCTTTAGACGATCCTCCATTGGTTCTGTTGCCATGTGGTAATCAATTCTCCATCCAAGATTCTTTGCTCTCGAGTTTGCTCTGTAGCTCCACCAAGTGTAATTGTGTGGTTGATCATTGAATTTTCTGAAGCTATCTACAAACCCTGATTTTGTGAATTTATCCATCCAAGCTCTCTCTTCTGGTAAGAAGCCGGAGGTGTTCTTATTAGATTTAGGATTATGTATGTCTATAGCCTTATGACAAATATTATAATCTCCACTTAAAATCAAATTTGGATTTGTCTTTCTTAAATCCTGCATGTATCCATATATGTCGTCAAGAAACTCATATTTGAATGTTTGTCTGATATCCCCAGTTGTTCCTGATGGAAAGTATGCAGTAAGAAATGAGAAGTCATCAAAATCAACTTGAAGTAACCTTCCTTCCTCGTCATACTTAGAAATATCCATTCCCATCTTAACAGATTTTGGCTTTATTTTGGTCAAAACTGCCACTCCGCTATATCCCTTTTTGAAAGCTGGATACCAATAAATTTCATATCCTAAATCGTGAAAAATACTCGCATCTATTTGGTCTAAATTAGCCTTAACTTCCTGTAAACCAATTACATCTGGGTTTACTAGTTTTAACCAATCTATAAAACCTTTATTCATTGCGGCACGAATGCCATTCACGTTATATGATACTATTTTCACGATCTATTCAATTACTATTTCGTACTCTTTTTCAAAATATTCTAACACCTGAATCTTTAAAAGCTTCTCCTGATCTAATAAATCAAAATGAGGAAGCTCCTTAATTAATTTCCAATGAGGCCATCCATCTTGATCTACATAGTCAAGTTCATAAAAACCATCATAGCTCAACACTTTACAAACAGCAATGTGCATCAGGTCTTGCTTCTGCTCTTTGCTGAATATCCTATTGCCTTGTCCAAGTTCTTGAACACCAATAAGAAAGAGTACGCCATTTAAGTCCGCAGGTTTTTTTCCTATGGTTTCTTTGAGGCCTTCTAATAATTTGGACCAACGTTTTTCTAATGCTAGATCGCGCTTGAACATTGTAAGTTATTGATTTTCAAGTGTTTCCCAATATTCTGCTGCTCTTCTAAGATGAGGAATTACAATCGTCCCTCCTATCAAAGTAGCGATGGAGAATACTTCAAATATTTGTTCTTTTGTTATGCCAACTTCATGGCACTTTCCCAAGTGGTATTTGACACAGTCATCACATCTCAATACCATAGAACAAGCTAGCCCAATCATTTCTTTTGACTTTATATCTACTGACCCTTCTGCGTAAGCATTAGTATCAAGATTAAATATACGCTTGATTACTTTGTTGTCTTCTGCCAAAATCTTCTCGTTCATCTGGCTGCGGTATTCGTTGAATTCTTCTATGAGATTCATTAACTTAACTGTTTAGGAAAGAATTAAGTAGCAAATATACCACTATTTGCCCTTGGCAGATAGGAACAAGCCTTTTTCACAATGCGTTTATTTTTCGTAAAAGATTTTTTGGATTTAGTATTTCCACGCAATTGTCTGCTTTGTGGAAGTTCACTCTTTGATCATGAAAATAACCTTTGCAGTGTTTGCAAGGGCACATTACCGGTAACTAGTTACCATTTGCGCGCTGCTGACAATGATTTGTGTGATAAAGTAATGGGTTTGAGCAATGTTGGAATGGTGATGGCCTATTTGAAGTTTACAAAAGGAGGAAATAGTCAGAAGCTTTTACATCAGTTAAAATATAGAAATAAGCCTCAGCTGGCGAGAGAATTAGGCAGTTTGTATGGTAAAATTCTTTGTGAAAATGGGTTTTCAAATCAATGGGATGTAATAATCCCTGTTCCTTTGCACCCGCTGAAACAAAGTCGTAGAGGGTACAATCAAAGTGAGGAGTTTGGACTTGGGCTTACTGAGGAGCTCTCTGTGAAGTTGATAAATGGATTGACTAGAGTGAAGTTTACAGAAACACAAACTCAAAAGTCTCGATTGCAGCGGATGGATAACATGGATGATGTATTTCAAATTGCTCCCTATGCTTTAGTTGCTAACAAATCCGTTCTTCTGGTGGATGATGTAATGACTACAGGAGCTACACTATGCGCCTGTGCAAATGTGCTTTTGGCGAACGGAGCAAAAAATGTAGATTTGGTTACTATCGCAGCTGGAGGATAAAAATATGATTGATATAGAATTATTGAAGTACCCGATTGGCAAATTTTTAACGCCAGATACGATTTCTGAACAAAATCTTAAAGAGGCAACAGCCTATTTGCGTTCATTTCCGGAGTATTTGGAAGAAACTGTGAAAGACTTATCTGATATTCAGTTAAACACTCCATACCGGCCTGGAGGCTGGACTGTAAAGCAAGTTGTCCATCATGTGGCTGATTCTCATATGAATGCTTTGACACGCTTTAAATTGGCTTTGACAGAGGACAATCCTACCATTAAGCCTTATGATGAGGCGGCGTGGGCAAAAATGTCTGATTATTCATTGCCAGCTGAGACATCTCTCAGCTTGATTAAGGGGATACACTATAAGTGGGCTGTGATTCTTGAAAATATGAAACCATTAGATTTCGAAAAGAAGTATTTCCACCCACAGTCACAAGCCTCTGTGTCACTCTCTGAAGTGACTTTGATGTATCAGTGGCATTCCCAGCATCACTTGGCACATATTCAGAATTTGATGATTCGTGAAAAGTTGTAATTATTATCAACTTCCTATAACTCCTACTTCGGAATTATTGATTTTAGCCAGTATTTTCAATTCATGAACATTTCCTTAAAAAATCAACGAATTCTCGTAACTGGGGCTTCCCGTGGTATTGGACGAGCTATCGCAAAGCAATTATCAGACTCCGGAGCTGAAGTGATCATTCATTTTAACAGTAATTCTGGGGAAGCTGAAAAGCTCAAAAATGAATTGACAAATCCAGCTTTTATTGAGTCTTGCGATCTTTCAGACGTAAATCAAGTTATCGGCTTTATTCCCAAACTGGTTGAAAAGTATGGGCCTATTTCTGGATTGGTAAACAATGCAGGGATAGCAAAGTCAGCTCAGGATCATCTTCCTACAAATGAATGGGTGAAAATCTGGCAAGAAACCCTTCAAGTGAATACTACAGCACTAGGAATTCTGTGCCAGGAGTTTGTTGAGCATGCATTGAAACAGCAAAATGGTCGAATTGTGAATATTTCCTCCCGAGCTGCTTTTAGAGGAGATACCACCGATTATATAGCTTATGCGGCCTCAAAAGGCGCTATTGTAAGTTTGACAAGATCAATCGCCAGACATTATGGTAAGCAGGGAATTAAAGCCTTTTTGATCGCACCAGGCTTCACTCGTACAGATATGGCAGATGAAATCCTCTCTGAATATGGAGAAGAATTCGCACTCAATGACATTGCATTGCCAGAGCTAACCAAACCTGAGGATATTGCGCCAATGGTTACCTTACTCTGCTCTGGATTGGCAGATCATGCTACTGGCGCTAGCATCGATATCAATGCAGGTTCGTATGTGCATTGAACCCAGTATTCATCATGGATATACAGGAAACAATTTAAGGAGTCGAAATTTTAGAAAATAGGTTTAAAAGCGAAATACCAATGCCGCAAAGGCAAAAAACCAACGAAATTTTATCTCCAGAACTGGTCAAGATTCTGAAAATCTTTGGGTTGATCTCCATAGGCTTGGTTTTGCTGCTTTCTTTCTTCAATACAAAGCGTGCAAATAATTCTGGAGAGGACCTCACATTTCGAATGACCTCTTCCAGTCGTTTGTATTTTTTGAATGTCAAAGCTATTAAATACGATAGAGAGTCGCGATCGGACGCGGGTATGATTCTTTTTCGACATAGCAGTAGGGCCGCTGAAGAAAATGAGCCCACTTTGAATTTGGTGCTTATCCTTAATAACCCAAAAGATGAGGCTTACCTCTACCTGGAGCCGGTTAGGTTGGACTGGCCACTTGAAATCCGGGCTACATTAGGTGAAAATCAGCAGGAATTTCTATTAGAAAATGGTAACAACATGGAGCTTCTCTCCTATGTAAGAAAACTGGAACCTTGGATAGCCAAAGATGCTAACTTTGAGATCAAAACTGATTCGACTTGGATAAGCATATGGGCTGAACCGAAAGAAAAAGAAGCCTTAAAAACGACTTTGGAGGACTATTTTAGATTGATAAATGAACGAGAATAATTCTATGGAAAACCAGAACCAGCAGTTAGCCCAATTCAAGGAGTTGATAGGGAAAAAACTTGATAAAATGCCTTCTATGGCTGGAAACTGGCTTGGTGGAACTCTTCTGGAAATTGAAAAAGGCTTTATCAAAGTATCTTATACAGTCTCTCCAGCAATGTGCAACCCTGCTAAAATACTTCACGGTGGTGTAGCTTCACTGATGATGGATGATGTGATCGGAATGGCGAACTTTGCTACGGGGTCTGAATTTTTGATGACAAGCATCAATTTGAATGTTGATTTCTTATCCTCAGCCCAGATTGGGGAGAAATTGGAAGTTTCTGCAAAATTAGTTCGCTCCGGTGCAAACCTAAATCATTGGGATGCCGTAATCACTAAAGACTCAGGTAAGCTCGTGGCTAAAGCTAGTTCTAACATGATTAAAACTCATATTAAGCTAAGTGAACTTGGGTTTTAATCTTTTGCATAACTTAATTTCAAACAAATGAAAAAACTTATTTTAATTGCTCTTTTCGGTCTATTTTCTATGACTTCTTTTTCACAAACCACCATTAGTTTTCATCAGAGCAATTTGCCTTTTATAGGTGTGAATTATCAGTTTGGAGAGAGATTTATCCCAGAGTTCCGCGTAGGAACTGATACTAATTTGGAGAATCTGACAGCAGAACTTGCTGCAAACTATATTTTTAAAAAAACCGACCGATTTGAATTTTATGGAGGTGCAGGGTTAAGAGTAGGTTTTATTGATGGAATAGTAATTCCAGTTGGATTAAATATTTATCCTTTTGAGCAAAAGGACTTTGGTTTTCATATGGAAGGAGCTCCAATTTTTGGCTTTGGTGATGATCAGGTATTCAGAGGTTCCTTTGGTATTCGATACCGATTTGCCAAAAATTAAAACTGATTCATTTTAACCATCAGATCCCAAACCGCTATTCCCAGCGACACAGAAATATTCAAGGAGTGCTTGGTGCCCAATTGTGGTATTTCCAACACTGCATCACAGGCATTGAGCACTTCTTCTTCTACTCCAAAAACCTCATTTCCAAACACGAGGGCATATTTTTCACCTTTTTCAGGAGTGAATTTATTCAGCAACACAGATCGCTCCACTTGTTCCAAAGCACAAATCTGGTAGTCTTCAGCTTTCAATTTATCCATGGCTATCATGGTATTCAGACAATATTCCCATTCTACAGACTCGGTTGCTCCCAAGGCTGTTTTCTGAATATCCCGATGAGGAGGAGTGCCCGTAATTCCGCAGAGGTAGATTTTCTCCACTCCAAAAGCATCACCAGTACGGAAAGCAGAACCTACGTTATTAAGACTTCGAACATTGTCCAACACCAGCACGATTGGAGATTTATCCATTTTTTTAAACTCCTCTACTGACACTCTTTCGAGCTCTTCCATGCTTAATTTTTTCATCCTCTTTTGTTCTGCTTTATGAATGGCTTATTTTCGGGCATATTCCCACGAATATCTCTCCCAAAATTAGTATAAAAGTAAGCATACCCCCATGAGTAAGTCAAAAGACGGAAAAGAAACGCCCTTAATGAAGCAGTACAATGCCATAAAAGCCAAGCATCCAGGTGCCTTGTTGCTTTTCAGGGTGGGGGATTTTTACGAGACCTTTGGGGAGGATGCAGTTCGTGCAAGCAAAATCTTGGATATCGTGCTCACTAAGCGGGCTAATGGTTCTGCTTCTCATATTGAGCTGGCGGGTTTTCCACATCATTCTTTGGATACCTATTTGCCAAAATTGGTACGTGCGGGAAATCGTGTGGCAATCTGCGATCAGTTGGAAGATCCAAAGTCTGTCAAAGGCATCGTAAAACGTGGGGTAACTGAACTCGTCACACCTGGCCTTTCTTTCAACGACCAAGTCCTTGATACCAAGAAAAACAACTATTTGGCGTCTATTTCTTTTGGAAAGGATAAGCATGGAATCGCGTTTCTAGACCTTTCCACAGGGGAATTTATGTGTGCAGAAGGGACTTCTTCCTATTTGGAAAAGCTGATTCAGAGCTTTGCACCAGCAGAAATCATTTTCTCCAAAGCAGCTAAAAAACCAGCTGCAGATATGTTGAAAAATGATTTTATCACGTTTCACTGCGAAGATTGGGTTTACCAATATGACTTCACCTACGAAAAGCTCAAAACGCATTTTGGTACTGCCAATCTGAAAGGTTTTGGAATCGAGGAAATCGAATCCGGAATTATCGCTGCGGGTGCTATTTTGTATTATTTGGAAGAAACGGAGCACAAAGAAATTCAGCATATTTCGTCCATTTCCAGAATTGCTGAGGAGAAATATGTGTGGCTGGATAAGTTCACTATCCGAAACCTAGAGCTAGTTTTTCCGCAGCACGAGGGTGGAGTTCCTTTGATCAATATCCTGGATCAGACGGTAACGCCGATGGGATCCAGGATGATGAAAAAGTGGATGGTTCTTCCATTGAAGGAGAAATCAGCCATTGACGAGCGATTGAATGTGGTGGATTTCTTCTACCAAAATGAATCACTGATATCCGAAATGGTGGATCCATTGAAGCATATTGGTGATTTGGAGCGATTGATCTCCAAAGTCGTAGTAGGTCGTGCAAATCCCCGCGAGATAAATCAAATCAAACGCGCCTTAGTCAGCATACTGCCGATCAAAGAACTTCTTAAAAACCAGAAGAATCCTACACTGCAGCGACTTTCTGATCAGTTACACCCTTGTGAGTTTCTTAGAGAAAAAATCAACAAAGAGCTGAAAGAAGATGCGCCAATGCTGACCCATCAGGGAGGGATTATCAATGATGGAGTAGATACAGAATTGGATGAATATCGTGGTTTAGCGAATACCGGGAAGGATTTCTTGGTGCAGATCCAGCAGCGTGAAGTTCAGAAAACAGGTATTACTTCACTCAAAATCGCATTTAATAAAGTATTTGGATACTATCTTGAAGTGAGTAATTCACATAAAGACAAAGTTCCTGTAGAGTGGATCCGTAAGCAAACCTTGGTAAATGCGGAGCGATATATTACTCCTGAACTGAAAGACTACGAGGACAAAATCTTGAATGCTGAGGATAAAATGATTGCTATTGAGCAACGATTTTTTCTGGCGCTTGTGCAGGAAACGGCTCAGTTTGTAACTCAAATCCAGCAGAATGCCAGAGTTCTCGGCACGTTGGATGTGTTGCTCTCTTTTGCTCAGGTTGCTCTTTCCAACGGCTATGCGAGACCGAAAATATCGGACACAGAAACGCTGGAAATCAAAGACGGTCGCCATCCGGTGATAGAAAAGCAGTTGCCTCCCGGTGAAGATTATGTTCCAAATGATATTTATCTGGATCATGATTCCCAGCAGATTATGATTATTACTGGACCCAATATGGCTGGTAAGTCCGCGCTGCTCCGTCAAACGGCTTTGACTGTGCTGATGGCTCAAATGGGAAGCTTTGTGCCTGCATCCTTTGCTAGAATAGGTATAATTGATAAGGTCTTCACTAGAGTTGGTGCTTCTGATAACCTTTCCAAAGGGGAATCAACCTTTATGGTGGAAATGACCGAGACGGCAAGTATCCTAAATAATCTGTCAGATAGAAGCTTGGTCTTGATGGATGAGATTGGGCGGGGAACTTCCACTTACGATGGGATTTCTATCGCTTGGTCTATTGTCGAGTATTTGCATAATCACCCTACTTTCCGGGCAAAAACTCTTTTTGCAACGCACTATCATGAACTGAATCAGTTGGCCTCAGATTTCCCAAAAATCAAGAATTTTAATGTTTCTGTGAAAGAGGTTGGAAATAAGGTGATTTTCATGAGAAAGCTAAAAGCAGGAGGAAGTGAGCACAGCTTTGGTATTCATGTGGCTCAAATGGCAGGAATGCCAAATCCAATTGTTTTGAGAGCTGCCGAGATCATGTCTCATTTGGAAAAAGATAAGGCGGTAGCAGAGCAAAAAGAAAATATTAAATCCATTCCAAAGAACAACTATCAGCTCAGTATGTTCGAATTGGATCCTAAATTCCAAGCTGCAAAAGACTTGATAGAAGGGATTGATATCAATGCTATTTCGCCAATAGAGGCACTTTTGAAATTGCATGAGATCAAAAAGAAAATTGAAACATAAACTTTTCTTTTGCGTGAGTTAAATTAATTTTAGGCTAAATAGATTTTTTTATGGATAAGATATTACTGAAAGAACTACGTAAACAGAATAAATACACTCAGTTTTTTCAGGAGTGGAAGGAGCAGGAATTTCAAGACCATCCGGATGAAAAAAGGAAGATGGATGAGCTGGAACGAATGAGCGAAAGCATTGGGATGCAGGAAGGGCTGACTATAGCTTGCTTTGATTATAGAAATTTAAGTTTGGCTTTTTTTACGGGGAAAGTGGAGGAATTGACCGGATACCCGGCCTCCATGTTCCATGACAAAGGCATGGAAACTTCCTTTGCCATGATTCATCCGGAAGACAGGAAGGAGCTTTTTCGCTTCCAAAAAATTGTTTTTGAGAAATTCCATCAGCTCACCTTGAAGGAAAAGCACACGTTTGAATTTTCATACACTACCCGATGGGTTCATCGGACTACCAACAAAGTCAGTTGGATGCTCGGGAAAGTCCGACCTTACCTGATAGATTCGGCAGGAAATTTTGCTATGGACCTTCATATCATTCTTCAATTGCACATACAGCCTAAAACTTCGGGTTATGATTGGAATTATTCTTACCAAAAAGATGATGGCACCAGAGTTTTTGTCAGCAAAAATTCTCCGAATAGCAGAATTGTTTCTCTTACAAAAAAAGAAAAACAAATAGTAAGCTTAATTCTAGAAGGAAAAGAGTCTAAGGATATTGCAATGCATTTAAATATTTCGGTTAATACTGTGGGGACACACCGAAAGAATATCCTGAAGAAACTAAATGCACGAAATCTCGGTGAAATGGTGAAAATTTTATCAAATTCTACCTTTTGATACTGGTCTGACAATCAACGATAAGCTGAGGTAAATGGTAGTTGAGTAAAAAAAATAACGGATGAATGCTTGCGAATTTATTTCTGACTCGTACCTTTGCATCCACAATTCAACTGGAACACGATCCAGTTACCAAAACGCGAGAGTAGCTCAGCTGGTAGAGCACGACCTTGCCAAGGTCGGGGTCGCGAGTTCGAATCTCGTCTCCCGCTCAAAAAGCCCTTGATTCAAGGGCTTTCTTGTTTCACGGCATTCATGGTTGGTTACTACCAATCGAATGCAGGAAGGACAAAATCTATATTTCGAATATAGATTAAGCCGGGATGGTGGAATAGGTAGACACGCAAGACTTAAAATCTTGTGGCCGTAAGGCCGTGCGGGTTCGATTCCCGCTCCTGGTACATAAGCCTCACAGAAATGTGGGGCTTTTTGTGTTTTTAATCATTTAAGAATATGTTTATCCGCTTTTCTGCCAGTAAAGAGACAAAAGCATAATAGGATTTGGTCAACATTAGCATTGAGGCTACTTCGGTCATCCGTCATCGGTCTTCTAGCCAATAAACCAAGGAAAATATGGCTACTGGCATCATTCCGTATATTCATGTTTAAGAATTTCAATACTTCTTAATTCAGGAAGAAATGAATTCCAATAATTTAAGCTACACCAGCCATTTTTCGTATTTTGAGAGCTATGAATGAATTAGAATTTTTGTCCACAGACTGGGCTACCGTTAAGCATTGGCTGATATTAGCGGGTATAGCCTTGGCTACTTTTCTGATATTTCTATTTCTAGCCAGAAAATCAAGAACACTTCTAAGTAGAAGGCTAATCAAGCGAATGGACGATGATCTGTTGGCGAATTTCCTTGCTGGAATCTTTGGGTCAATTGTGATTTTGATCGGTTTGCTAGTGGTCTTTCGGATTATAGGCTTGACTGCTGTGATCTCAG
Source organism: Algoriphagus locisalis (assembly GCF_900116615.1). Lineage (GTDB taxonomy): Bacteria > Bacteroidota > Bacteroidia > Cytophagales > Cyclobacteriaceae > Algoriphagus > Algoriphagus locisalis. The sequence goes on along the minus strand of NZ_FPBF01000006.1, from coordinate 61,586 downwards.
GAATGTTGGCAGGTGCTGGGATTTCAGCATTCATCATTGGTTTTGCGCTGAAAGATATCGGAGAAAATTTCCTCGCAGGAATAATTCTGGCTTTCAAAAGGCCTTTTCGGGTGGGTGATATTGTAGATATTTCAGGTATGAGTGGTCAGGTTATCGCACTAAACCTACGCGATACTCAGGTCAAAACAGGTGATGGCAAAGACGTGTTTATTCCCAATGGGATGATTTTGAAAAATCCATTGATCAACTACACCATAGATGGTTACTTACGCTATGACTTTATTGTTGGATTGGATTATGGTTCGGATTATGAAAAAGCAGTTGATTTGATAAAAACCACAATTATTCGAGTTTCGGGAGTTTTAGGAGAGAATAAAGCTCCAGAAGTGTGGGTAGTAGAACTGGCAGAAAGTACCTTGAATATTCAGGTGACTTTCTGGGTGAATACTTTTGAGAGAACAATCTCAGATGCTGTAGTGAAAAGTTCTGCGATTTTAGCAGTATTGACTGCATTAGAAAAGGCCGACTTTAATATGCCGGCCCGAATTTTGGAGTTGAAAAATTATCAGGGGAAAGGTTTTTTGACCTCTACCCCGGATTCTTTATGAGTTGATGATTCCTGCTAAATCTGCCGGAGAATAAGCTACGGATTTCAAAGTTTTTCTATCGCCTTCTCTAAAGACCAAGTACAAATCGCCTTCTTTTTCATAGAAACATTCGGTGCCTTTTGCATTGTAATGTGCCACAGTTGCTTTGGCTTCATCTTCAGTTTTGCAGGCTTTGCTCATGTTGGAGCGCTGGACTTCGTCGAAAAGAGTTTTGAATTTTTCTCCCAATCCAAACTCCAGGATCGCTCCAGAAAGTACGTATTGTAAATCACAAAGCGCATCAGCCACTTCGACCAAATCATTATTTGCGATAGCCTCTTCCAATTCTTTCAGCTCTTCCGCCAGAAGCGAAACACGTAGATCGCATCTTACTTTCTCAGGGATAGTTGGAGATGGCAAAACTGGGTGTTTGAAAGTTTCGTGAAATAAAGCTACGGAGGTAAGTGACTTAGGATCTTGCATAATTTTGTAATAATTGAAAGCCTGAAATAACTAAAAAAGACCCGGATTTCCGGTCTTTTCTTCCATGATTTCTAACCTGCTGAATTGGAGCGAGCTAGAAAGGCGAACCAATTTCTGTCTATTTTGAAATTGAGAATCAGACAATAAGTCTGTTTTTGTGACAAGATGTTTAAGTTTGTGCTTACACTTTGGCTTGGATGGGTTTTTGTCCCATAGAACACAACTATTTTCCATGGAAATATCATTTTACAAATATCAAGGAACTGGCAATGACTTCGTCATGATCGATGATCGTGCACAGAAGTTTGATGATTCCGATCTGAAACTGGTTTCTAAGCTATGCGACAGAAAGTTTGGTGTAGGATCTGACGGGTTGATTTTGATCCGAAATCATGCAGACTATGACTTTGAAATGATCTATTTCAATGCCGACGGAAGTCAGAGCATGTGTGGAAATGGCGCTCGCTGTGCCGTAGCATTCTCAGCTTTTCTGGGAATTTTGGAGGAAAAGACCAGCTTCCTGGCAATTGACGGCCCGCATGAGGCAATTCTTAAGGATGGATTGGTTCAACTGCTGATGGGTGATGTAGCAGGAATAGAAGAAAAAGGGAATGATTCCTTTGTCAATACCGGCTCGCCACATCACATTCGCTTTGTGGAAGATGTTCAGAATTATCCCATTTTTGCAGAAGGGAAAAAAGTGCGCTATGACCAAGCATATGCACCAAATGGCACTAATGTGAATTTCGTAGAGAAAATAAGCGAAGACGAAATCTTTGTCCGTACCTATGAAAGAGGTGTGGAAGATGAGACACTTTCCTGCGGAACGGGAGTTACAGCTGCTGCGATTGCCTTTGGTAAAGATCAGTCAGTCGCAACGATCAAAATAAAAACCCTAGGTGGTCAACTTTCTGTGAAATTTAGAGCTTCAGAAAACGGAGCATTCAACGAAGTGTGGTTAATAGGCCCTGCACAACAGGTTTTTGCCGGAACAATAAATGTGTAGCCAGCCAATGGAGTTCTTCTCCGATGAACTGGTTTTATTATCAATTATAACAAAAAGGGCTTAATTTTGAGGCCCTAATAGAGATTTACAATAAGCTAGCATGTTAGATATTATAGCAAAAGGACTTGCAAAAGTATTTGGAACCAAGTCCGATAGAGATATCAAAGAATTACTCCCGATCGTAAAGCAGATCAATGATGTTTTTTCTGGATTTAAGAGCCTCTCAGATGATGAGCTGAGGGCCAAAACTGAGGAAATTAAGGCTGAGATCAACGCCCATCTTAAAGAGTTCGACGATAAGATAGTTAGCATCAGATCTAAAGTCGATGAGCTACCAGTAAAGGCAATTCACGAAAAAGATCAGCTTTTCAATCAAATAGATCAGATCGAAAAAGACCGAAACGAAGCGCTTGAAGTTGTTCTAAACAACGTTTTGCCTAAGGCTTTCGCCGTAGTGAAAGAAACAGCCAGACGCTTCAAAGAAAACGGAAAGCTAGTGGTGAAAGCTTCTGACCGTGATCGTGAGCTATCTGCATCCAAGCAGAATGTGGAGATCCAAGGAGATGAGGCCATCTGGCACAATAGATGGATGGCTGCTGGTACTGAAGTCGTCTGGGACATGGTTCACTACGATGTACAGCTCATCGGTGGTATGGTGCTACACAAGGGTAAAATTGCCGAGATGGCAACTGGTGAAGGTAAAACACTGGTTTCTACGCTACCGGCTTACCTAAATGCACTTGCCGGTCGAGGTGTCCACATCGTGACGGTGAATGATTACCTTGCTAAGCGTGACTCCGAATGGAATGCGCCACTTTTTGAATTCCACGGATTGACAGTGGATTGTATTGATAAATATACTCCTAACTCAGCTGGTCGTAAGAAAGCCTATAGATCGGATATCGTTTACGGAACGAACAACGAATTTGGCTTCGATTACTTGAGAGACAACATGGCTCGTGATGCGGGTGACTTGGTTCAGGGCAAGCACCACTTTGCTATGATTGATGAGGTCGATTCCGTGTTGATTGATGATGCCAGAACGCCATTGATAATCTCTGGACCTGTTCCAAAGGGAGATGTGCATGAGTTTGATGACATGAAGCCAAGAGTGGCTACCCTTGTGGACGAGCAGCGTAAACTGGTTCAGGGTTTCTTAACCTCTGCCAAGAAAATGCTGGCTGATGGCAACGATAAAGAAGGTGGATTAGCGTTATTTCGTGCGTATCGAGGCATGCCTAAGTATAAGCCATTGATCAAGTATCTTTCGGAGCCAGGGATACGCGTTATTCTTCAAAAAACTGAAAATTACTACCTACAAGACAACAAGCGTCAGATGCCAGAGGCAGATGAGCCGCTTTTGTTTACTATAGATGAAAAAACAAACGTAGTCGATTTGACTGATCGTGGGATCGAGACGATGACTACCAAAAATGAAAACGTTGAGTTTTTTATTCTTCCGGATATCGGAATCGTTATTGCTGATTTGGAGAAAGAAGAGGGCCTTTCGGACACTGAAAAGCTTGTTCGCAAAGAGGAAGCAATCAAAGATTACAGCGTAAAAGCCCAGCGTATTCACACGGTGAATCAGTTGCTCAAAGCATATTGTATGTTTGAGAAGGACACTGAATATATTTTGGTGGATGGCAAAGTGAAGATTGTAGATGAGCAGACTGGCCGTGTGATGGAAGGTCGTCGATATTCAGATGGATTGCACCAGGCGATTGAGGCGAAGGAAAATGTGAAGGTGGAAGATGCTACGCAGACTTACGCTACAATTACCCTTCAGAACTATTTCAGAATGTATCACAAGCTTGCTGGTATGACTGGTACAGCCGAAACGGAAGCTGGGGAATTCTGGGAAATCTACAAACTGGACGTGGTAGTAATTCCAACTAACAAGCCGATTATCAGAGCTGACCGTGAGGATAAAGTTTACAAAACCGTCCGTGAGAAATTCAACGCAGTTGGAGACGAAATCAATGAACTAGTAGCAGCAGGAAGACCAGTTTTGGTGGGTACCACTTCAGTTGAGATTTCAGAAGTACTTAGTAGAATGCTGACGCTGAAGAAAATTCCTCACCAAGTATTGAATGCAAAGCAACACGCTAGAGAAGCAGACGTGGTAGCCATTGCAGGTCAAGCTGGCACAGTAACTATTGCAACCAACATGGCTGGTCGTGGTACAGATATTAAGCTATCTCCGGAAGCTAAAAAAGCTGGTGGCTTGGCAATTATCGGTACTGAGCGTCACGAGTCTCGTCGTGTCGATAGACAGCTTCGAGGTAGATCTGGACGTCAGGGAGATGTGGGTTCTTCCCAGTTCTTTGTGTCGCTTGAGGATAGCTTGATGCGTCTGTTCGGTTCAGATCGTATCGCGAAGTTGATGGATAGAATGGGCCTTGAAGAGGGAGAAGTGATCCAGCACAGCATGATTTCTAAATCTATCGAGCGTGCGCAACGTAAGGTGGAAGAAAATAACTTTGGTACCAGAAAGAGACTTCTTGAGTACGATGATGTGATGAATTCACAGCGTGAAGTGGTTTATAAGAGAAGAAGAAACGCACTGAAGGGAGAAAGACTTGAGCTAGATATACTAAACGTACTCTACGATGTCTGTGAAGGCTTAGTGGATATGGGCAAATCGACTGCAAATCCGGAGGATTTTAGAATGAATGTGTTCACTACCTTAGGTATAGATTATACTGTCACTGAAAATGACCTAAAGACCAAGGACGCAGGACAACTTACTCAAGAGCTTTATACAGCATCATTTGAGGCTTATCAGAAGAAAAGCGAAACAATGATGAGTACTGCTCTTCCAATTTTCAAGCGAGTTCAGGAGGAAAGAGGAGCTACTGTGAAAGACATCATGGTTCCTATTTCCGATGGAATAAAGCAAATAGGTGTAGTTGCAAATCTTGAAGCAACGGTTAACTCTGAAGGGAGAGAATTGGTGAGAGCAATAGAGAAAAATGTATCTCTTGCCATCATTGATCAAAACTGGAAGGAGCACCTTCGAGATATGGATGATCTGAAGCAGTCGGTACAAAATGCCGTTTATGAGCAAAAAGATCCACTATTGATTTATAAGTTTGAGGCATTTGAGATGTTCAAACGATTTATTGGCAAGCTGAATGAAGACATGACTACTTTCTTGACTAGAGCAGATTTGCCAAAGCAAGATCCTAATCAGGTACATGCTGCTGCGCCTCAAAGAACAGCAGAAGCTGAAGTAAGAGCATCCAAGGAAGACGCTGGAAGCACATTAAACCCTGGTGCAAACCGTGCAGCAGTCGCGGCTTCCAATGCCGGAAGAACAGCTCCACAGGTTGTGGCTCCGAGAAAATCTGAGAAAGTCTATGGAAGAAATGATAAAGTTTCTGTCCAATACACGAACGGAACTACAAAATCTGACGTGAAGTATAAAAGTGTGGAACAGGATGTGCAGGATGGCAAATGCGTAATCATCGATAATTAAGAAAACATGAAGAAATTCTGGATTGTAGGACTGGTTTTGATTTTGGCTGCTTGTAAGACTTCAAGCAAAACATCTGATTCAGCATCTAACTATGCAAACTATCAGGAAGACCTGAATTCATCCCTTCCTGTTTATCCAGATTATCGTGCACAGATGACTGCCAAGTCTTCTTTGGAATCTTCAGAATCTGCCGAGGCAATTGACGAACAGTTGGACCAAGTGCAGGAAAGCCTAATCAGTAAGAATAAATCGGAGCCGTACTTTAGTGGATATTCTGTTTTGGTCTATTCTGGAATTGATCGAGATAAAGCCTTCAAAACCCGTGATGATTTAGCTTTGAACTTTCCTGACCTGACTCCGCAAATGCAATATGAGCAACCGAGATATTTGGTGAAAGTTGGAAAATTCACACATAAGATAGAAGCTCAGAAAAGCTTCGCAGAAGTAAAAACAGAATTCCCCACAGCGAGGATAATTCAGGACCGTTTCCAGCGGGAAGAATTCAAAACGCTAAATGAACTCAATCAAGAAGATGCTGAAGGACAAAATTAAATCTCTGGCTAAGGCCTACAAAGAAGAAGTAATTGCAAATCGTCGTCATCTTCATGCCAATCCAGAGCTCTCTTACCAGGAATTTAACACGGCAAAATTTGTAAAAGAGAAACTCCAGAAAATAGGTATCAGCACCATAGAATCTAAAGCAAATACGGGATGGGTAGCTTTGATCGAAGGTAAAAACCCAAGTAAGCGGGTAGTTGCTCTTCGAGCAGATATGGATGCTTTGCCCATCATAGAGGCCAATGAAGTTTCCTACAAATCTCAAAACCCGGGTGTCATGCATGCCTGTGGACATGATGCGCACACCGCTTCTTTACTTGGAGCTGCCAAAATCCTCAACGAAGTAAAAGACGATTTCGAAGGTACAATCAAATTGATTTTTCAACCCGGAGAAGAAGTGGCTCCAGGTGGGGCTTCCTTGATGATCGCTGATAAAGTACTTGAGAATCCACGTCCAAATGGAATTATTGGCCAGCATGTGATGCCTTTTATCGAAGTAGGCAAAGTTGGTTTCCGACCTGGAATCTACATGGCCAGTGCAGATGAAATCTATGTGACAGTCAAAGGTAAAGGTGGACATGCCGCAATGCCTGAGACTTTGATCGATCCAGTATTGATAGCTTCTCACATGATTGTTGCCTTGCAGCAAGTGGTGAGTAGAGCAGCTAGTCCAAAGATTCCTTCCGTACTTTCTTTTGGTAGAGTGGAGGCTTTGGGCGCTACGAATGTTATTCCTAATGAAGTGAAGATTCAAGGTACTTTCCGTACACTCGACGAGGAATGGCGAGCAAAAGCACATGAGAAAATGCTATCAATTGCGCATGGCATAGTAGAAGGGATGGGTGGAGAAGTTGACTTTGAAATCAAAAAAGGATATCCATTTTTGAATAATGATCCTGAATTGACCTATCGTTCTCATCAGGCAGCAATCGCTTATCTCGGTGAAGAAAATGTACTTGATTTGGATATTTGGATGGCTGCAGAAGATTTTGCTTTCTATTCACAGGAAGTAGAAGGTTGTTTCTATAGATTGGGAACTAGAAATGAGTCCAAAGGAATTACCTCAGGTGTCCACACGCCTACTTTTGATATCGACGAAGATGCACTGGAAATAGGCGCAGGATTGATGGCTTTCCTAGCTGTGTCTGAGCTTGAGAAAGCATAATCTTAGCATAACTTTCGCATTGCTTTATTACCGTAACTTTCCGCTTTCTTAGACAATATCCAATGAAAAAAATCCTTACAACTTCAGTTTTTGTTTTTCTAGTTGCTACGCAAAGCTTTGCTTGGGGCCAGCTAGGCCATTATTTGATCGGATACATGGCCGAAAAGCAGTTGAAAAAATCTGTTCGCAAGAAAGTGGAGAAAGTTCTTTACCCCATGTCTATTGGCAGAAGCGGGACTTGGATGGATGAGATCAAGTCTGATGACGCGTTTGACTATGCCAATTCCTGGCATTATATGACAAGCAAAAACGGTGAATATGATGATTCACTTCAGGAAAAGGGTGGTAATGTATATGCTGAAATCAACCGTATCAAAGGTGAATTGAAGGAAGGAAATTTAGCTCCTGAGAAAGAGGCGGAACTGTTGAAAATGCTAATCCACATGGTGGAAGATATTCATCAGCCTTTGCACGTGGGTACAGGAGAAGATAGAGGCGGCAATGATGTGAAGGTTGAGTATTTTGGAAGAGCTACCAATCTTCATTCTGTATGGGATAGTGGAATGATAGACGGCAAATCGATGAGCTACACCGAAATCGGTGATGAACTTTACCGTCGATTAAACAAGGATTTGATCGCTGGATATCGTGCTGGATCTATGCAGGATTGGCTCGCTGAGGCAGTAGCTGCAAGACCGGCAGTCTATAATCTTCCTGAAAACAAGAAGATTTCCTACGAATATGGGTATGTAAATATGCCTTTGGTAGAAGAAAGATTAATTGCTGCAAGTGTTCGTTTAGCTCAGATTTTTGAAGAAATCTACGGATAGAGAATAAATTATTTTGTTAAATGCCGTTGCTCGATTGAAGACCAACGGCATTTTTTTGTATTTTACTGTCTGAAATGACCCATAAATGCAAAGGCTTCTCACCCTAAGTCTAATTTTCTCGCTGTTAAATACCCTTTCTTTTTCTCAGGATTTGAGGAAAAGACTAGGAAGAACCTACATCAATCCAGACTCGGTTGATATAATTTTGGAGCTTGAGAAGGAAAATCTACTTACTGCAAATGATAGCGGTATTTACTACTTTTTTGTAGCGGAGAAATACAACCGTGAATTTGACAATGCTTTGGCACATGAGACTTTTTTGAAAAGCGCATACTTACTCGATCCAATGGAAAGCAATGACTTAATCAGCCTTTGTTACATTCGGTTGAATCGTTTGGAAGCTAATTCCGGTAACTGGGACCAGGCTCTGTTTTACTCTCTAAAAGGCTTAGAAAATGCTACTGTTGGCCTTGATAGCAACTACATGGGCTACGCACTTTTGGATATTTCTGTGGTTTATCACGACATGGAAGATTATGCCAAAGGTGTTGAATACGGCAAGAAAGCACACGAATTACTCACCCACTTCAGTCAGGCGAATCCCACTTTTATAGCCTTTGCGCTGAATGCGATAGCAATCAATTTTGACGATTGGGACAAACCCGATTCAGCCCTTTTTTATCATTATAAGATCTTCGATAATATCGACAAACTTGACAGTTCCAGAATTACGTTCACCTTCAATAATATAGGGAATACACTGCTAAAGCAGGAGAAGTACAAAGAAGCGGCGGAGTGGATTCAGATTGCGGTAAGCCTAAACAAGAAGGATCAAGATCAATACAGTTTGGCTGCTAATTACACCAACTTGGCAACTATTGCTTATAAACAACGCGACTTTTCAAATGCGGAAATCATGATGGATTCTGCCTACAAATATGTAGAAGAAAGCCAATCCACCGAGAAAATGCGGGATTACCTGGAAGAACAATACCGCTTTAATAAGGCTAAAGGGAACCTCACCCGCGCCATGGATTACCTGGAGCAATACTCCACCTTGAAGGACTCTATTTTCAAAGAAGAGCGGGTGAAAATGCTAGGTGAATTGGAGGCAAAGTATCAGGTCCAAACTAAAGAGCGGGAGCTGGCAGAATCCCGTGCTGCATTGGTGGAAAATGAGCTCTTGGTCAAAAACCGGAACAACCAGATTTTGCTTTTGGTGGTCTTTCTGCTCATTATTTTGGGAGTCGCCTTTTTCATTTATTACAGACAAAAAACCAAAAACAAGCATCTGGAGCAAGAGGCTAAGTTGCAGCAAATCTATGCTGAACAAGAGACTCAAAAGCAGCTTCATGAACAGCGAAACAGGATTTCCTCTGACCTTCATGATAATATTGGAGCACAACTGACCTTCATAGTTTCTTCTTTGGACAACCTGAAATTCTTCGACCTGAGCAAGGAGAAAATGGCAGGGAAAATAGACCAGATTTCAGCATTCACGGTAGAGACTGTAAATGAGCTTCGTGACACCATCTGGGCGATGAACAAGGATAACATCAGCTTGGGAGATCTACAGTCTCGCCTGGCAGGCTTGATTTCTAAAGCCAAAGTAGCCTGTCCTCAGATTGACTTTCAACTGGAAATAGAAGATGAGCTGGAAAATGACCTGCTGCTCAATTCCATGGAAGGGGTAAACTACTACAGGGTAGTTCAGGAAGCACTTAATAATGCAATCAAGCATTCAAATGCGGATCTGATTAAAGTTGTCTTTTCTAGAAATGGAGACCATATTCGGGTCTGTATAGAGGACAATGGAAAAGGTATAGATCAGACTGGTTTTGGTAATGGACTGGGAAATATGAAAAACCGTGCTGAACGGATCGGTAGGGAGTTGAAAATAGATTCCGCCCTTGGTGAAGGCACACAAGTTTGTATCTTTTAGGTGCTTTTAAAATTAACAATCAATGTCTATAAAAATTGCTATAGCCGAAGACAATAGTTTTTTACTCAAGGCTATTTTGGATAAGCTTTCTTTCTTTGATGAGATTGAAGTAAAGTTTTCTGCAGTAAATGGACTGGAGCTACTGGAAAAATTGGAAAAGGATTCTAATGTGCATCTGATATTGATGGACATAGAGATGCCGAAAATGAACGGGATTGAGGCAGTGGCTCAGGTATCACAGAAATATCCTCAGATCAAGATTATTATGCTCACGGTGTTTGATGATGATGAACACATTTTCAAGGCAATTCAAGCTGGGGCAAATGGCTATTTTCTAAAGGAGGTAGATCCTAAAACCCTTCACCAGGGAATCATAGACACGCTGGAGGGTGGCGCTGCGATGACGCCATCCGTTGCCATGAAAGCCTTGAAATTGCTTCGTAATCCACCTGATTTCTCCCAACCGGTGGAAGAAATTAAATTGACGGCCAGAGAAATCGAGATCTTGGAACAAACATCAAAAGGCTTGAATTACAATCAGATTGGTGAGAATTTGTTCATTTCTCCGAAAACAGTTCGAAAGCACACGGAAAATATCTACGGTAAACTACAGGTGCATAGCAAATTGGAAGCTGTGCAAAAGGCGGTTAAGAATAGGATTATTGAAGGGTGAGTGAGAGTTTTTAGTTAAAGTTCAATAGAAATTTTGACTTTGCCACCAAGGCCTTTTTCCACAATATCAAATAAAGTCTTCAGAGTTAAATTGCTCCCATTATTTTCAATTCTTGAAATATATTCTCGTTTCCTATCTACGAGTTCAGCCAGTTCTGATTGAGTCAATTTCCTTTCTTCTCGGGCTTTTCGGAGAAGTAAGCCAATTTGGAAACTTTCGAAATCTCTGTCCAATTGATCACGTCGGTCTGTGCCCTTTATCCCGTAAACGTCATCTTTAATATTTTTCCAGCTTTTAGTTTCCATCATGCATTGATTTTTGCTCGTAATACTCAGACATTAGTTTTAAAGCCTTCTCGATTTCACGTTTAGGTGTCTTTTGAGTTTTTTTCTGAAACCCATTTAAAAGAATTACCAATTTTCCCTGGTCAAAGAAGCAGAAAACTCGCCAAATGTTGCTCCCTAATTGAATTCTAGCTTCATACAATCCATTAGTTCCGATAAGATGTTTGAGGTAGTTTTGAGGAATACGTTCTAATGTCTCAATAGCTTCAATTATTTTGAAAATTTTGTCTTGTACCTTTTGAGGCTGAGAGATTAAGAAATCTTCAAAGTAGTTTTTAAAAGCTATGACCTCTCTAACTTTCATAGGTAAGGTAACTTATAAGTTACAAATATAATGCTTTTCAGGAAAATTCTTTCCGATTACATCCCCTCAAACAACCCACCTATTCCCTGAGCAGGCTTTATCTTCAAATGTTTGTAGGCAAGCTCCGTTGCCATACGACCACGGGAGGTTCTTTTCAGATAGCCTTCCTGGATCAAAAAAGGTTCGTAAACTTCCTCAATAGTTTCTGCCTCTTCGCTACAAGCTGTGGCAATGGTACTCAGACCAACAGGTCCACCTTTGAACTTCTCGATGATAGTAAGTAGGATTCTATTATCCATTTCATCCAGTCCATTTACATCGACGTCTAGTGCATCCAGCGCGATTTTGGAGATTTCCAACGTGATGGTACCATTTCCTTTTACTTGAGCAAAGTCACGGGTTCTACGAAGAAGCATATTCGCTATTCTTGGTGTTCCTCGGCTTCTTCTAGCGATTTCGTAAGCCGCGATTTCATCAATCGGTGTTTGCAAAATGCCAGCAGATCGGGTCACGATATCTGTCAATAATTTTGCATCGTAATATTCCAATCGGGAGTTGATCCCAAATCTCGCACGGAGAGGAGAAGTAAGTAATCCTGAGCGAGTAGTCGCGCCAATCAGTGTAAATGGACTTAGGGAAATCTGGACAGATCGTGCATTTGGCCCTGAATCCAGCATAATATCGATCCGAAAATCCTCCATCGCAGAGTAAAGATATTCCTCCACAATTGGATTTAGCCTATGAATTTCATCTATAAAAAGTACATCACCCTCTTCCAGATTGGTCAGTAAACCTGCCAGATCAGAGGGTTTGTCAAGTACCGGTCCAGAGGTGATTTTTATTCCGGCATTCAATTCATTAGCGATAATGTGGCTTAAGGTAGTTTTACCCAAACCTGGAGGCCCATGGAGAAGTACATGGTCCAATGGCTCATTTCTGTTTTTTGCCGCCAGCACAAACACGCGAAGATTCTCCACGATTTTGAACTGGCCTGTGAAATCCTCAAAGCTCAGTGGCCGTAAAGCTTTCTCAAAATCCTTGTCTTTTGGGCTAAGACTTTCGTCATCACCACTTAAATAGTCTTCTCTCATAGTTTATCCGTACGCACACAAATATAGAAAAATACGAATGCCTTATCCTGCATTTTTGAAACCGCTCCTTTCCTTCGAAACTGAAAAATAAGCTTTAAATTTGCCTGCAAATCTCCCTATAACATGCGCCAAAACGCCCGAAAAAATATAATTTATTCTATCGTACTGCTCACTGCTATCCTTTTGGTGTATTCTTGGAGAAATCGTGATAAGACGGAAGCAGAATTAACGGAAATGAGTGTTCCTGTTGCTGGTAAAATCACGCTTTCAGGTAAAACGATGGGGACGACATACAATGTCACTTATCTAGATGAAGAAAACCGTGACTTGCAACCTTCCATAGATTCGCTTCTGGTTGTTTTCAACCAAAGCCTTTCTACTTACATCCCGGATTCTGAATTGAGCCAGTTCAATTTAGGCGATACTCTGGATTTCGATTTGCCTTATTTACTACCCATCCTTGAAGCTTCCAAAACTGTCTTTGAAAACACAAATGGAGCGTTTGATCCGACTGTGGGACCACTTGTGAACATTTGGGGTTTTGGACCTGGCGGACCAGAGCTCAAGGACAGCGTGGATATTAAAAACCTCCTAGCTACTGTAGGCTTTTCAAAAATTGACTTTGACCAGAAGCAGCTTCGCAAAAAAGTACCTGGAATTTACCTTGATTTTTCTGCTATCGCGAAAGGCTATGGCTCTGATGTGGTAGCTGAATTTCTAACCCAAAAAGGAATTTCTGATTACTTGGTAGAAATCGGCGGAGAGCTCGTTGCAATGGGAGTGAATGAAAAAGGTGAGCTTTGGAAAGTAGGTGTAAACCGTCCAGAGGAATCGGCTAATGCTTCTGACCTGATCAGTATAATAGCCTTGCAGGACCGAGGAATGGCTACATCCGGTAACTATCGTAATTACTACGTACGTGATTCTGTGAAAATATCCCACACCATCAATCCTGCGACAGGATATCCTGTGAATCACACGTTACTATCGGCCACTGTTTTGGCTGATAATTGCATGACTGCAGATGCCTATGCCACGGCTATGATGGTAATGGGAAAAGAAAGAGCCATTGCCTTGGATTCAGCACTTAGCGAAATCGAAGTATTTTTGATCTATGATGACGGAAACGGTGGTTTCAAAACTTTTGCCAGTGAAAGTTTGAAGCCTTTCTTATCCTTCCCACAGGAAAATTAATTTTAAATGCAACATTATTGAATTTTATTACCTTTGCCTGAGTTATCACTTTCTCCTTTTCCCCAGAAAACAGAAAAGTAACTCAGGCCGATGGAATTCAAATTTTTGCTTCTTTTTCTCACTGCAATGATCGCTGGATCATTGGTTTTTTTTGCGCCTAGTTTTAGAGAGAAATACTTTCGTTTGGTGCTGGTATTTGCTGGTTCCTATCTGTTTTCAATCACCATTCTACATATTTTGCCGGAACTGTTTGACAGCGGATTTGACAGTAAGCGAATGGGATTATACATTCTGATTGGTTTTCTGCTGCAGCAACTCTTGGAGTTTTGGTCCAGTGGGATCGAGCATGGGCACATTCATGCACATGAGCATCAGGGAAGCAAAGCCATGATTACTGTTATGCTTGGGTTATTTATACATGCATTTCTTGAAGGAACCTTGCTTTCACACGGCGAATTGATGGATCAGGGCGAACATGTACTTGGTCATGTGCATAATAGTAAAACTGTCCTTCTGGGAATAATTCTGCATAAAGGGCCTGCAGCTTTTGCATTGGCAGCGGTGCTATCAAGTACGTTGAGTAAGAAGACTACATTGATTTTGTTGACTCTTTTTGCATTGGCTTCTCCTCTTGGAATGATGTCTAGTTCCTTTTTATTCGAGGCTGGTTTGCTGGAAAAGCAGGGAATCGGTATTCTTTACGGCTTGGTGGCTGGTGGATTTTTGCATATTTCTACTACTATCTTTTTCGAAAGTAGTCCTCATCACAAATTTCAGTTGAACAAATTACTCGTAAGCTTCCTAGCCGCTGGGCTGGCGATTCTTTCTGAGTTTTTTATGAAATAGGGACTTTGTGTCGCCACTTTTTTTAGACTAAAAGGAAGCTAATACCCAAACAATCTCAGGAGAACTGAGAGAAATGCGGTAAAATTTCAAATATTTCATGGAAAACAGCTTGCATTCCTATGGATGCATTCGCTAGCTTCAAGGCAAGTTTTATTTTCTTAGCCTAAACCCTAACCTATGTCAGCAAAAAATGAAAAAATGAAAGCCTATTGGAGGAAAAACCTCCAAACCCTATTCTTACTTTTGGCAGTTTGGTTTGTCGTTTCATTTGGCTGCGGAATACTTTTCGTAGATGAGCTTAATCAATTCCGACTTGGCGGATACAAACTTGGGTTCTGGTTTGCTCAGCAGGGGTCAATTTTCGCTTTTGTGATTCTGATTTTTGTCTATGTGGTTCGAATGAACCGATTGGATAGGGAATTTGATGTGGACGAAGAATAACTTTTTAAGCTAAAAAAACTATGGAAATTTTAACCTGGACCTACATTCTCGTAGGATTATCTTTTGCATTATATATCGGCATTGCGATCTGGTCGCGTGCCGGATCTACCCAAGAATTCTATGTCGCTGGTGGAGGAGTTTCTCCCTTGGCCAATGGGATGGCTACTGCAGCGGACTGGATGTCTGCCGCTTCCTTTATCTCTATGGCCGGTATCATTTCCTTTGCTGGATACGATGGCTCTGTGTATTTAATGGGATGGACAGGAGGCTATGTGTTGCTTGCGCTTTTGCTTGCCCCATACCTTCGGAAATTCGGCAAGTTTACCGTTCCTGATTTCGTGGGAGATCGGTATTATTCCAAAACGGCCAAAGTAGTAGCTGTAATCTGTGCCCTATTTATCTCCTTTACTTACGTCGCTGGGCAGATGAGGGGAGTTGGAATTGTATTTTCCAGATACTTGGAAGTGCCGATAGAATGGGGAGTAGTCATCGGGATGTGCATAGTCTTTTTCTATGCAGTTCTGGGCGGAATGAAAGGAATCACTTACACCCAAGTAGCTCAGTATTGCGTGTTGATCTTCGCCTACATGGTACCTGCGATTTTCATTTCCATGCAATTGACTGGTAATCCAATCCCTCAGCTGGGACTAGGCGGTTCTGTTGCTGATGGAACGCCTCTTCTGGATAAATTGGATGGCGTGCTCACCGAACTTGGCTTTGCAGCCTATACTTCGGGAAGAAAGAGCATCACTGATATGTTTATGATCACCCTGGCATTGATGGTGGGAACAGCTGGCTTGCCCCATGTTATTGTTCGCTTTTTCACTGTTCCTAGAGTCAAAGACGCAAGACTGTCTGCTGGCTATGCTTTAGTATTTATTGCGATTCTATACACCACAGCCCCTGCAATAGCGGCTTTTGGGATCTATAATGCCATTGAGACTACTTCTGAAAAAAATATTTCTGAGCTTCCTGAGTGGATTTCAACCTGGCAGAAAACAGACTTGATCAAAGTAGATGATAAAAATGGCGATGGGAAAGTGCAGTATGTAGCTGATGCAGCTGCAAATGAACTGACGATTGATCGCGATATCATGGTGCTGGCAAGTCCAGAGATTGCCAGGCTCCCAAATTGGGTGGTGGGCTTAGTAGCTGCTGGAGCGATGGCAGCCGCACTTTCAACTGCCGCTGGATTGCTTTTGGTGATTTCTACTTCGGTTTCAAGAGATTTATTCAAGACGTTCAGACCGGATATTTCTGATAAAAAGGAATTAAGGATTGCTCGCTTTGCGGCGGCTGGAGCAGTTTTGCTTGCAGGATATTTCGGAGTAAACCCTCCCGGGTTTGTTGCTCAGGTGGTAGCCTTCGCCTTTGGCTTGGCTGCAGCATCTTTCTTCCCGGTCATTATTATGGGAATTTTCTCCACCAGAATTAATAAAGAAGGTGCTATCGCAGGAATGATCACTGGACTTGTATTTACCATTGGCTACATCGTTTACTTCAAATTCATCAGCCCAGAACTGAATACTGCGGAAAATTGGTGGTTTGGAGTTTCACCCGAAGGCATTGGATCTATAGGAATGATTCTTAATTTCTTAGTATGTGGTGTGGTTTCCCATCTTACTCCACCACCACCTAAGGAAGTTCAGGATATGGTGGAGGAAATTAGAATCCCACGTGGTGCTGGAAAGGCGCAGGATCATTAAATTAGGGGATATTTTACCCAAAATTGAAAACAATAAACCAAGATTATCATGAGTGACAGAATTCATACCCTCAGCGGGTACCTCTACGAATACCAAAAAAGTGTAACCCAGCCAGAAGAGTTTTGGGCCAGAATTGCGGATTCATTTCACTGGAGGAAGCGCTGGTCAAAGGTATTGAAATGGAACTTTGACGAACCGGATGTGAAGTGGTTTTTAAACGCAAAACTTAACATTACAGAAAATATATTTGAACGCCATCTGTTTACTATCGGAGATCGTCCCGCAATCATCTGGGAAGCTAATGATCCAAATGAAGCAGGTAGGACCCTTACTTACAAAGAGCTCTTCTACGAAGTAAATCGCTTCGCAAATGCGCTTAAAAGCAAGGGATTAGGCAAAGGGGATAAGGTAATTATCTACATGCCGATGGTACCAGAGGCTGCTATTGCCATGCTGGCTTGTGCGAGAATAGGAGCAATCCACTCCGTTGTTTTTGCAGGTTTTTCAAGTTCGGCTTTGGCAGATCGAGTTATTGATTGTGAGGCAAAAGCGATTTTGACTTCGGATGGGAACTTCCGTGGAAGCAAGAAAATCGCTGTGAAAGCTGTGGTGGATGAAGCTTTGGAGAAAAGCTCAGTGGAAACTGTGATTGTCTATGAGCGTACCAAGCAGGAAGTGACCATGAAAGAAGGTCGCGACTTCTGGTGGCATGACGTCATAGCTGAAGAATCAGAACAATGTGTTGCTGAAGAAATGGACAGCGAGGATATGCTTTTCATTCTTTACACTTCGGGATCTACCGGAAAACCAAAAGGTGTTGTTCACACTACAGGAGGATACATGGTTTATTCTCAGTATTCTTTTGACAATGTTTTCCAGTATTCTGAGGGTGATGTTTATTGGTGTACTGCAGATGTGGGATGGATCACAGGCCATTCCTACATAGTTTACGGGCCACTTTTGGCAGGTGCTACTACGCTAATGTTTGAAGGAGTTCCTACTTTCCCTGATGCAGGTCGATTCTGGGCTGTTGTAGAGAAACACAAGGTAAATGTTTTCTATACCGCACCGACTGCGATTCGAGCTCTTCAGGCCTATGGCACAGAGCCGATCCAAAAGTATGATTTAAGCTCGCTGAAAGTCTTGGGCTCTGTAGGAGAACCGATCAATGAGGAAGCTTGGCATTGGTATCACACGCATATTGGCAAAAATAAATGTCCGATTGTAGATACCTGGTGGCAAACAGAAACGGGTGGAATTATGGTTTCGCCGATTGCAGGGATCACTCCTACCAAACCTGCTTATGCTACGCTTCCACTTCCAGGTGTTCAACTTTGTATTGTAGATCCTGAAGGAAATGAGTTGACTGGCAATTCTGTGGAAGGAAATCTTTGCATTAAATTTCCTTGGCCCTCTATGATCAGAACCACTTACGGAGATCATGAGCGTTGCAAGCAAACTTATTTCTCTACCTATAAAGGAATGTACTTTACAGGTGATGGCGTGAAGCGTGACCATGACGGATACTACAGAATCCTAGGTCGAGTAGATGATGTGATCAATGTATCAGGTCACAGGATGGGTACTGCTGAAGTAGAAAATGCAATCAATGAGCACCCGAAGGTGATTGAATCAGCGGTGGTTGGATATCCACACGAGGTGAAAGGACAGGGAATCTATGCGTATGTGATAGCCGATTTGACTAATCGTACGGAGGATAATTTGATCAATGAGATCAAAGAAATGGTTTCCAAAATCATTGGCCCAATTGCTAAGCCGGATAAAATTCAGTTGGTTCCAGGGCTACCAAAAACACGCTCAGGTAAGATTATGCGTAGGATTCTGCGCAAAGTAGCGGAAGGATCACTTGATAACATGGGTGATACAAGTACCCTGCTTGATCCAGATGTGGTGACAAAGATTATTGAAGGGAAAAAGTAAACTACACGAGTCAAGATCTAAGAGCCAAGATCCAAGAATCAAGAAATTGGTTTAGGGTCTTGGCTTTTTTGTTAATGCTGCGAATAGGAAAAAGGTTGGCTTGCCAACTACTTTTACTAAAGTATTGCCTACTAATTAATTTGCTTGGTTTGGCATTTTTTGCAAAAGAAAATAGCTGTAACTAACTTATTTACAGTATGTTAAAAGTAAGTTTGAATAATATTTTTATACTCACTTTAAAACTTTTAATTCAATGGCAAAACTCACAAATGATCCACAATTAGTTCAAGCGAAAGCGCTAAATGTAGAGCTGCTAAAACAGCTGCAGGTTTTTCAAGTCCATCCCATCACCCAAAAATATTGGGCGCTGGGAGGTGCTAGTGGTTGGCTTGGTACCAACACCACTTCCATCAGAACCTGCCCTGACGGGGTAGGTAAGTACCAGCATTATGTAAACGGATCCATTTATTACCATCCATCCCATGGAGCACATGAGGTTCATGGTCTTATCAGAGCGAGATGGCAATCCATGGGCTGGGAGCGAAGTTTGCTGGGGTATCCCACCACAGATGAAACGGCCTGTCCTGATGGTATAGGTCGATTTAATCATTTCCAAGGCGGAAGCATCTATTGGAGTTCTTCTTCTGGAGCTTGGGAAATACATGGGGCCATTAGAAGCAAGTACTCCAGTCTGGGCTGGGAGCGAAGTTTTCTTCGCTATCCACTAACCAATGAGAGTACATGTCCTGATGGAGTGGGTAGATATAACCACTTCCAAGGAGGAAGTATCTATTGGACACCAAGCACCGGTGCACATGAAGTACATGGTGCGATTCGATCTCATTGGGCTTCCAAAGGCTGGGAAAGAAGTTTTTTGGGATATCCTACTTCTGATGAACTGGTGGTTTTCGGTGGGGCTGCGCGTATTTCTCATTTCCAACATGGAAGCCTCTACTGGTCGCCGACTGCCGGTGTGAGGGAGTTGAAAGAGCGGGTGCGTGTACATGTGAAAATATTGGAGACTCCCGTTTCTTTTACCATCAATGAGCAATTTGCTGCCATGCAGGAAGTATATGCCATGGCTGGAGTGCGGGTGGATTGTGCTTCTACAGAAAATCTAAACCTTCCTACTCTAAGAGATGTGGATGTGGGAGGATGTACTATGGGTTCGGTTTCTATGGAGCAGACTCAGCTTTTCAATCAGCGGAATTTTGTAGGTCCCAATGATGTAGTGGTGTATTATGTGAGAAGCACGGTGCCGGGCTACAATGGTTGCGCTGCGCATCCATCTGGCAGACCTGGCTGTGTGGTAGTCCGGTCAGCTAGCCGATGGACATTGGGACATGAATTTGGACATGTGCTGGGCATTCATCATGTGAATGACAACAACAGGCTGATGACCGGCAACGGGACATTTAATATCACTAATCCGCCGCCAAATCTCACCTCCGGTGAATCCTCCACTATGCGTAATTCTAATCTTACAACTCCACTTTAAACTGAACGAAAATGGCAAAGTCAACAAGTAAATCAGCAGCGCAGGATTTTGATGCGCAAGAACTCCTTGCTTTTCTCAGACAAGATGAGTTGGACTATCCCGCAGGAGCCAAAAAATTTGGAAAAGCAGCACTCCCTTTTCTTGCAGAATTGGTGGAGGGCAATGACGAAAATCTTTCGATCAAAGCCGCTTATCTGGTGGGATACATAGATGATGAGGCAGGAAATGATATCCTGCAGATGGCTGCTGAAAAAGGCAGTGCACCAGTCAGAATCGCAGCGGCATTCGGAGCGCAAAAGCGAGGAGCCAAAGCAGCAGAAGCCATCCTGAGCAAATCTCTGGATGACAATGACCCTTCCGTGGTTAAATTTGCGCTGAGATCCGCTACTGCGATGAAGATGGAAAAAACATTCAAAACCAAAATTGATAAAATTTCAAAATCATTCTTGGATGATGGAATCAAATCTGAGGCACTAAATGTGATGAAAAAGATAAAGTAGGCATTTTTGAAAACTAATACCCCAAAGCCGTCCTAGAGACGGCTTTTTTCATTTCCAATTCACATCGATTTTGCCGCTAGCTTTCATATGTATGACCAGTTCTTTTCCCATAGGGTAAAAGCCTGAAGGTGTAACACTAAGATCAGCGACTTTCAAATCCATAATGGGCGTTGTTAGACCAAGACGGTCGGTGATATTTCCCAAGCTTTCCGTAAGCATTTCTCCAATTGGAAAAACGGCTTTGCGCTCAATACTTCGAATAATTTTTCGCTTTTTCAGCCCTACTCCCGTCTGTGCTCCAAAGCTTCCACTTTCCATTTTGAAATTGACATCTTCAAAAATCAGGCTTTGGGAAGCTGCATCATATTCTGGTTTACCCACGATAAACAGCGTCCCACTCAGTGTTTTTCCGTTGGTTTGCTCGGCATCAAAATCCATATGGATCCCCAATAAATCTCCAAATGCTCTGGTTTTGATATCGGAAGGAATCAGGGTTGTTTTTTTATCCACGCGAAATGCCTTCCCTTCCAAATTTTGCTTTAATAGTTCGTCAAGTCGGGTATAGCTCACAGCCAAAGGAAACAAGAGGTCAAGCTCATTATTGGAATTTTCATTTGGGCTAATTCCCGGTAATGGAAAAGCACTTAAAGGAGCAGCATCAGCAGGGTGGGAATTTACCTTGCCATTCATACCTAGCAAGAGGTTATAGTTCTGATCCTCGTCAAAATACTCCGTGAGTTTTATCTGCTCAGGCTGAATGGAAAATGCGGTGTTTCCACCTACCCAATCAATGGAGATAGGCTTTCCGACCTGAGCCCAGGCAAGATCTACTAGCGTCTTTAAACTGGCTATTTCTTTACCGCCAGTTAGATTTTCATTTCCCCATTTTCTTAGCTCTTTGCTCAACAAACCACTCAGGTCAACCTGCATTCCCAATACATCTACGCCTAAATTTCCACCCAAATCTACCAGCTCGAAACTTTCGGCACCAATTCCCCAATTGGAATTAATCACTGGATCAATTACGAAAACAGGGGAAAAGTCCTCGTCTAATGGCAATTTGGATTGAAATAAACTTCCCAATCCTTTGGGCTTTAAACCTACTTCACCCAAGATATTTATAGGCACGGTTAATTGAATTCGCTGGCTATCCAGAGCCGTCCAAGTAATCGTTCCTTTTCGTTGTAATTTCAAATCACCAGTAACTCCACTTCCCATATCCAACCCTTTCTCCTGAAGCAATACGGTAGGAATCTGCCCATTTAGCAGCCTATTTAATGTTTCTTTAGGAATCTTCAGAGGGACATTGACTCCAGCAGTAGCAGGTGGTGGAGGTGATGAAGGCGGGTTGGCAGCGGGATTTATACTTTTGCAGCCAAAAGAAATAAGGCAAATAAAAACTACAGCCAGTGGTAAGTTTGTAAATCGCCTAAGGAACTGTATTTTCATAAATGAAGTTTGGTTTTCGATGGGTAGTCTTTCTTCTACAACTATTGCCCCAAAAATATAAAATCGAGAAAATGAATTGGAATAAACTCACTGAAGCTGGTCAAATACAAGAAATCAAGGCGTTAAGCGCAGAAAAACCCGTATTGATTTTCAAGCATAGTACCAGATGCTCGATCAGTAGTATGTCTTTGGATCGCCTAACTCGCAAATGGACGGATATAGACAACGAGAAGTTGACTCCGTATTTCTTGGATTTGATTGCCCGACGTGATTTATCTGATTTGGTGGCAAGGGAGTTTGGTGTGCCTCATGAGTCCCCGCAAGTGTTGCTGATAAAAAATGGAGAAGCCATTTATGATAATAGCCACTTTGGAATCTCTTATGCTGACTTGATGGGAAAAATTTAGTTCTTCTGATTTTTAAACGGTTTTTATACCATTTATCCGCTTGATAACCCATTCTTATTTTTATCAAGTGGGCGAATAAACCTTTGATATTGCTTATCGGTCAAAGAGTTAGAAATTCGCATAATTATGAAAAAACACTACCCGGTTATAGTTCTGATTTTTAGTCTTTTAATGAGCTATTCAGCCTACGGACAACGCCCTACGGGCGAAGATCGTCCGGAAAGAAAATTTACGGGTACCGTCATGGATGGTGCCACTAAAACTCCGATGGCAGGAGCAAATGTCCTGATTAAAACCGTTGCCGATTCACTTTTGGCGGGTACGGTAACTGATGCAAAGGGTCAGTTTGAAATCGCAAGGCCTAGAATCCCTTCTGTGAAAATCGAGATCAAGTTTATTGGATATGAAACCATATCTAAGGTGCATACAGGAAGAGAACCGGTAGATTTAGGGGTTTTGACCCTTGTGGAAGATGCCCAGGTCCTAGGTGAGGTAGTGATAGAAGGGCAAAACCCATTGGGTGAAATGCGCGGGGACACGACTTCCTTCAATGCCAGCGCATTTAAGACCAAAGAAAACGGAATGGCAGAGGACCTGATCGGTAAGCTGCCAGGTGTCACGATCCAAAACGGCCAGGTACAAGCTCAAGGGGAAAGCGTACAGAAAATCTTGGTTGATGGTCGTGAATTTTTCGGTTCTGATCCAAACATTGCCTTGAGAAATCTTCCTGCAGATGCAATTGATCGAGTAGAGGTATTGGATCAAAGATCTGATCAAAGCCGCTTGACTGGTTTTGACGACGGTACTTATACTAAGACAATCAATATCATTCTGAGAGAAGACCGGAAAAATGGACAGTTTGGTAGAGGATATGCTGGATATGGTACGGACGAGCGATACAATGCGGGCGGAAGTTTGAATCTTTTCAACGGCGATAGAAGAGTTTCAATCTTGGGATTATTTAACAACATCAACCAGCAGAACTTCTCCAGTGATGATCTAGCAGGGGTAAATGCCAATTCAGGAGGAGGAGGTCGAGGTCGTGGTGGCTTTGGCGGAGGAGGAAATAACTTCTATGGAGGAAATGACATCGGTACCATCACCACCAATGCGATGGGCCTAAACTATAGCGATAAGTGGGGTACTAAAGTTAATTTTTCCGGAAGCTATTTCTTCAACAATACCCAGAATACCTTAAGGCAAATCACCAATCGCCAGACTGTAATCAATGAGACGACTACTCAGAACTATCAGGAAAACCTGATTAATTCTGTAGAGAACTTCAATCACAGGGCAAATGCGAGAATCGAGGCAGATCTCAATGAGAAAAACTCCTTGATTATTACTCCAAATATCTCCTTCCAGAGCAGCAATACATTCAGTGATAGAGATGCCTTGACTTTGGCAAACGATACTGATTCACTTTCTTCTCTTCGTTCGATCACAAATGCGTCAAACAATTCGTACAATATTGGCAACAACATCACATACCGCTATAAGTTTGATAAAAAAGGAAGAACATTCTCTACTGACCTCAATACCTCTTGGAGCAACAGAGATCAAGACTCGGAGCTTTCTGCGGCAAGTATTGACTACGGCAGAGATCAATTAGATACTACGCTGCAAGAGACCTATCTGCTCTCTAAGGGTTTCAATTATAGAGTGAATGCTACCTTGACTGAGCCATTGGGCGAAAAGTCCATAGCTACTTTAGGCTATCAAATCGGCAATAATAAAACTGATTCAGACCAGAAAACCCGAGTCTTGAATGCTGAAAATATACCGGTATTGGATACCGCCTTGAGTAATGAGTTTAACAACAAATTCATCACGCAAAGACTACGCACTGGCTATGCTTACAATAGTGCAGGATGGAATTTGAGCGCAAACTTGGATTATCAATATGCCAAACTGGACAATGAAGCATTTTTCCCTACAGAAGGTGTTTTCGTCCGTGACTTCAATAACCTACTTCCTAGTGCAAGTGTCAGTTACAGAAATAGAGAAACGGGCATGAACTTCCGTATCAGGTATAGAACCGGCACTGATGAGCCCTCTGTCAGCCAGCTTCAGAATGTGGTGAACAACCAAAACCCACTGAACCTTAGCGTAGGTAATCCTAATCTGGCCCAGAGCTTTCAGAACAGCATCTTTGCCAATATCGGCAAGTTCAATATGGAGAAAAACACAAGTTTCTTCATTTTTATGAATCTTTCCGCTACTAAAAACAATATTGGAAACAGTACCTACATCGTGTCACAGGATACCCTCATTAATAACGAGATTCTACTGCGACCTGGGGGGCAAATCTCTATGCCGGTCAATTTGGATGGAGCTATGAATAGTACGGTTTTTATGAGCTATGGAACTCCAATCAAAGGAATCAAAACCAATATGAATTTGAATACACGTATTGGATTCAACAGATCTCCAGGCCTAATCAACGGTGAGAAAAACATCAACGACAATATCAACTTGGGTCAAGGAATAACTTTTACTTCTAACATCAGCAAGGATTTTGATTTCACGATCAGTACTACGGGTACCTATACCATTGTAAACTCAAGCTTGCAGGAAAGTTTGGAAAACAATTACTACGTCCAAGAATCAAATCTTCGCTTGTATTACTCACCTAACGGGGGAAAGTTATTCATGGGAAATACGATCAACAATAGCCTGTACCGAGGACTTTCGGAAGGATTTGATCAGTCTGTTTGGCTGTGGAATATGGAAGCAGGCTACAGATTTGCCAAAAACAACAAGGCTGAGCTGAAAGTGGTCATCTTCGATTTGCTTAACCAGAACAACAGCATCTCCCGTACTATCTCAGATGTGTCCGTGTCCGATGTTTACACCAATGTGCTGACCCGCTATGGCTTACTGACATTCACCTATATCCTCGGTAATTTCAAGCAGCCGGAAAATGACGGTGGGCAGATGCCTTGGAGAGGAGGCCCTCCTAGAGGTGGAAGAACTTGGTAAGAGTTTAATTACGAATTTTGATTTAGGATTTACGTTATCTAATGATCCTCAAACCGGCTGGAGAAATTCAGTCGGTTTTTTATTCTGTTTAACTACTAAGTTTTAGTAAATTAACTACATATTAGTAAAAAAACTATTTTGTATTTACTATGAGGTACCTATACCTACTTTCTTTACTTTCCTTCCTTCTATCTTGTACATCAGAATCAGAGAATAAATCTACAATATCAATAGAGATTGATGATTTTGAAGAGATACAGCTTAGTTCTGAAAAGCACTTTTTCGAAGAAGTAATCAATGCTTCAAGTATGGTCCTTCAAGGTGATAAGATACTGATAAGCGAATATCACAATGTTCCTGATGAACAACCTCGAATTCATATCATAAATACCCGTGATTGGACTTATGACAAACCCAAAGGAAGGTATGGAAAAGGTCCCTTAGAGACCTTTATTCCCGATGTTATACCTACGCAAGACCCAGATAGTTTTTGGGTATATGACTACAACAACAGAAAGATCTCAACTTTTTCATTTAATGACTCTACTCTTTTGGCCAGCACTGATCGGAAAATCACAGATATAAATTATGGACCCATGAGACTAGTTTTAATTCCAAATGGAAATTACTTGGGGGTAGCAAGGGAGAATGAAAATAAAATACTTGAGTTTGACTCTGAGGGCAACCTAATTGCTTCTTATGGAGAAATTGAACTACTTGAAGAAAGACCAGATTTAACGAAGCTTCAGGTTAGTCTTCTAAACAATGGACGATTTAACGGGAATATTCAAAATGGAATATATGTCAGAGCCAGTATTTTTAGGGACCTACTAGAAGTATTCAACTATAAAACGAAAAACTTCTTCTCAATCATTGGGCCTGATCTTAAGCTACCTGAATTTGAGTATCAGGAGAGTAAATTCGGTAGAATGCTTAGTATTGAACCTGATGTGCCTTCAAAATATAGCGGAATTGCTGTATCAGAACACTATATTTTTGCGCTCTATTCAGGTTATTCTTATTTAGACTATACTGATTCTGGCCTAACCGCTAAAGAAATCCGGGTATTTGATCTGAAAGGGAATCCTATGTGGAGGTTTATTTTGGACAGATCAATAATAGAATTAGGCATTAACGAACAGACCAATGAAATCTACGGACTCACCACAGATGAAGATCCCGGGATAGCGGTTTTTAAAATTCCAGATGGCCTTTTGGACAAATAGGTATCATTCAGGAAAATGCCTATTGATAAAGGATTTAGGTAGGATGAATAGTATTTCATTAGCCTCAAAAAAAGAATTCTTCTTCGAAAATCACTCAAACTATATTTTTACCGTTTATCCCCCCCCTCTCCCCGACTCTTATAATTTAAGTAGAGATTACTTTAGATTTCGACCAACTTACTTTAATTATTAACCACTAAATATTCGTAATCATGGGAAAGATTAAAAAATTACTTGTCGGAGGGCTTTTCTGTTTGGGGATTGCCTTTATGTTCAACAGTGCAGAATCTAATGCTCAAGGAGCTGGAGAATTACCAGGAAACCACATTTGTTGCCCTTCTGGAGAAGGTTGTGTGGATAGATTGGGAGATCCCTGGCCTGAAGATGAAACCAGAACGGCTACTTCATGCACTAAGGATGCATCAGTAGATTGATTCCTATAGTGGGCTATTTCAGGTTAAGAGATAGCCTCTATTTTAAACGCGGATCTTGGTTAATTCATAAAAAAAGCAAACCACATTTCAATCCTATTTTCCAATTGCTTTTTAACTTATTCGGATGAAAAGAACCCATTTATATCTAATTTTTAGCCTCATTCTTAGCTTTTCAGGTTGTAGCAACAAAGAACCTTCTACTATTTTCGATTTTGAAAGTAACGGTAAACCAATATTTCATCTTAAAGGAGAAAAAGTTTATTTCCCTGAAGTACTTAACCCAAGAAAGATTGACCAAAAAGGCGAATTTTTAATTATTCAGGAGAGCTATAGGATTTCTTCGGAGAAACCCTTAATTCATATTATCAGAAAAAACCCACTTTCACTTTATTCCTCCAAAGGAATCATTGGGGAAGGGCCAGGTCAAATCTCAGATTCCGATATTTTTGACCCAGGACTATCTGACTCTACTTTTTGGATTAATGCGGTAATGAGTAAAAAAATGTCTCAATTTAATCTATACGACACATCAAGATTAGCCATTCGAGAATTCCGACAACCTGAAAATATGATCTTAGCTTATACAGTATATCTGACCAATAATGGCACATTTATAGGCTTGATGGCAGATAGCCCAAATAAACTGACCGAGTTTGATTTTGATGGAAAACGTATTGCAGGCTACGGAGAATGGAAGCAAATCCCAGAGCGACCAGAAATGGACAATTTTCTTTTAAGTACTTACAATAAAGGAAAGCTGAAATCCAATTCTTCGAAAAAAGTTTTTGTAACAGCCAGTTTGTATCGTGATAGGATAGAGATCTTTAATTATGAAACCAAATCATTTATTAATATAGATGGACCTCGATTGGAACTTCCGCCTGCAACTATTTCAGGATCTGGGACAAATACAACGTTGGTAATTCCAATGGATCAAAAATATGGATATAAAGATGTTGCAGTTGGTGAAAATCTTATTTATGCCCTTTATAGCGGCCAAAGTCAACAGGAAATACAATTAACAGGCAAAGATTCTGAAACAGTATATGTCCTTACTCATGAAGGTGAAATGGTAGCAAAAATTGAACTTGACAAATCAATTCGGGGAATTGCTGTAGACGAATCCCTTGGCAAAATCTACGGACTCACCACAGATGAAGATCCCGGGATAGCGGTTTTTAAAATTCCAGCAGTGCTTTTATAAACAAAAAAAGCCGACTCTATCACGAGCCGGCTTAGCAATTGGGTAACAAGCAACAATTACATCTTAGGAAGAACCACTGTATCTACAGAATGGATCACCCCATTGGATTGCCATACATCTGCAATAGTCACTTTTGATTCACCGCCGTTTTCGTCAGTGATATATAGGTCTTTACCTTTCATCCAAGCAGTCAGTTTTCCGCCTTGAACGGTAGTGAGTACAGCTTTACCATCTCCTTTTTTGATCGCAGCAGCGATTTCTTTGGATCCCATTTTACCCGCTACTACGTGGTAAGTAAGAACCGCTTGCAATTGCCCTTTGTTTTCTGGCTTCAAAAGTGTCTCTACCGTTCCTTTAGGTAGTTTTTCGAAAGCCATATTATCAGGTGCAAATACGGTGAATGGTCCAGCTCCCTGAAGAGTCTCTACCAAACCGGCTGCTTTTACTGCTGCTACCAACGTGGTGTGGTCGTTGGAATTCACTGCGTTTTCCACGATATTTTTAGAAGGATACATTTCTGCTCCACCCACCATTTTTGTTTTTTCCATTTGTGCAAAAGCTAGGTTTGCAGAAAGAAAAATAAAGGCTGCAAAAGCCATTTTGAAGAAATTTTGAATTTTCATGATCTTGTTAGTTTGATGATTTTTTTGGTTTCTTATTTGGGAGGAGATACGGGAGATCATCAGTCTCTGGATTTACATAATTTAAAAAATTTACGAGTTACGTTATTTGATTTACGAGATCATGAGAACCTCATCCGTTCATTTAACTTCAGTCCCTTTGATCAATAGATATAACTCTATTTTCTGTTCTTCTAGCTTTTCAAAACCTAAAGTCACTCTACAAACTTTCCAAAAGACCCCAAAAATGGTAGCTTTGTTCCTCGAATAAATAGAGTCCAATGTATCAGGAGAAAATCGAATCAATCAAAGCTGCTATTTCAGCCGCTGACGCAAACAATCCAGAAGAGCTGGAATCCTACAGAATGAAGTATATCTCCAAAAAATCTGTGGTAGGAGCACTTTTTGCTGATATGGCAAAAATCCCAAATGAGGAGAAAAAGGCTTACGGTCAGTTGGTCAATGGTGTGAAGCAACTTGCTGAGGAGAAATTCCAAGAGTTGATTGAAAAAGTCAATCAAGCGAATAAGAAGTCAAAATCAGCTGATATCGATTTGACTTTACCTCCTTCCAATCAAAGTCTGGGAGGAATTCACCCTCTGACTGCTACCCGGCAGCGTATCATTGATATTTTCGAGCGCATTGGTTTCAACCTTTCCGAAGGTCCGGAGATTGAAGATGATTGGCATAATTTCACTGCCTTGAATTTCCCTGAAAATCACCCAGCCCGTGAGATGCAGGACACTTTCTTTATCGAGAAAAATCCTGATATCGCACTGAGAACGCACACTTCATCAGTGCAGGTGCGTGTGATGGAAAATCAGAAACCACCGATTCGTACGCTTTCTCCAGGAAGAGTTTATAGAAATGAAGCCATTTCAGCCCGTGCACACTGTATTTTCCATCAAGTGGAAGGATTGTATGTGGATGAGAATGTTGGCTTCGCTGATCTGAAAAATACCTTATATCACTTCGCCAAAGAGATGTTTGGTAAAGAAACCAAGGTCCGGTTCAGACCATCTTATTTCCCATTTACTGAGCCAAGTGCAGAGATCGACATCACCTGTCTGATCTGTGGAGGTAAAGGCTGTAATGTCTGCAAAGGCAGTGGCTGGGTGGAGATCGGAGGATCCGGAATGGTAGATCCTAATGTCTTGGAAAACTGTGGTATTGATTCTAAAAAATATACTGGCTTTGCCTTCGGTATGGGCATAGAGCGAATAGCCATGCTGAAATATCAGATCAAGGATTTAAGATTATTCACTGAGAATGATGTGCGATTCCTGAGGCAGTTTAGGACTTTGGTGCAGTGAACTGTAGTTGAACCCTTATCTGGAGTATTTTCGTAGTAGAAATTATTCTAACTTAACTTGGTAAGCCTTTACGTACCATAGCTCTTGAAGCAGATGTGCAGCTGAAAATCAATTTGTAACTATGAAAATCACATTAGAAATAAAAGATAATAAGGCTTCTGCTTTTTTGAACTTTATCAAAAGTCTGGATTTTATTCAAATCAAGTCTGAGGAAAATATGGACGAACCAGATAAAGAAGAGATCCTTAAAAACATAGCATCAGGTTTACAAGAAGTGAAGGATTACGAAGCAGGTACCTCAACCCTTAAAAATGCTAAAGCGTTTTTAGATGAGCTATAAAGTATTAGTCACTAACACTTTTCAAAAGGATACAAAACGACTTTTTAAGAAATATCCTTCAATTAAATCCGACCTGCAGCATCTGATAGAGTCTCTTGAAACAGATCCAACTCAGGGTACTTCTCTTGGAAATAATCTATATAAAATCCGACTTTCAATTGGTTCTACAGGAAAAGGAAAGTCAGGGGGAGCGAGAGTAATTTCATTGGTGAAAATTATTCGCGAGGAGGGTTTTTTAATAGCCCTTTATTCCAAATCTGAGAAAAGTTCGATTTCAATGGAAGAGTTGCGTGAGTTGATTACAAAGCTCAAGTAGGTAAAGATTTTTTGCTTTGGTTGTCCTAATTCTCCAGAAGCTGTACAATTTGAAATGAGTTAGATTATTGCCCCTCCATTATATTTATCAGCTTATTTGCGTGGACTTTGTTCATTGTAGTTTCAAAAAAACAGGTCCAAATCTACCGACCTGAACCTGTTTTTTCTCTATGCCTTTTCTGCGATCCCGATGGCTATCGGGACTCAGCTGGGTCCGCGGTTAAAAAAAGTTAGACCGCTTTAGCTGTTTCCATTTTATAAATGATATCCTCGTAGTCGAGTTTATTCCAGTTTTCTGTAATCAGCGGATCAGCCATGACTTTATCCATTATTGATTCCTGCAGCTTTCCTTGAGCATAGGCCTCAGAATATCGCATATCTGAGAAAGTCACCATGGAATACAAGGGTATCCAGTCATTTGGATACAATTCGTAGAGCTTCGCTTCAATTTTCTTGCGGAGCACAAACTTCGGATCGGAAACAGAATCTCTCATTTCCTCGAAATTCTCCATCGCCAACTGGCAGATCGCATCCGTATCTACTTTGCGCTTTTTCTGGAATTTTTCGAAGACCAAATCCCAAGAGTTTGTCCCGTACTTATCGATCAAACCATTCAAAATGGAGCAATCTTCAAAGCCGCAATTCATCCCTTGACCATAAAACGGGACCATGGCATGGCTGGCATCTCCCATCAGCAAACTCGTTCCTTGAACCCATGGGAAGCATTCCACATTGATCAGCGCCGAAGTTGGGTTTGCAAAGTACTCCGTCATCAGATCTGGCATCAACTGATACGCATCGTCAAAATAATTGGAGAATAGGATCTCCACATCATGCTCATCATTGATTTTGTCAAAGCAAACCTTTGATCCGCTGTGTGGCAAAAACAAGGTGCAGGTAAATGTCTTATCAGGATTTGGAAGGGCTATCAGCATAAACTTGCCTCTTGGCCAGATATGCAAGGCATTTGGATCCATGGCAAATTCCCCATCAGCGGTTGCCGGGATGGTTAATTCCTTGTATTCGTGAGTGATATATTCCTGTTTATAGTTGAAGCGGATTTGCTTTTGCATTGCTAATCTTAGCGAAGAATAAGCTCCATCTGATCCAAATAGTACAGGCGCCTTAACCTTTTGCTCTCCGGATGGAGTTTGAAAAGTAATTTCCTGCTCACTGAAATTTACTTCCAGACATTTGTGCTCGAAGTTATAGTTAGCCCCAAGCTTCTCACCTTCTTCTACCAAAAGCTGGTTGAATTTTCCTCGAGAAAGGGAATAAATTGCTTGGTTCTCTTTTCCGTAGGAAATAAAAGTAGTCCCGCCATGCTCATCGTGAACCTTGCGGCCATACATAGGAATGGCCAAAGGCATCACTTTATCTTTCAACCCAACTTCTTCAAGCGCCTTCCATCCGCGGTGGCTCAGTGCCATGTTGATCGATCGCTTACCTTCCTCGAAAGTGGATTTGCGCTTGTCAGGCCTTTTGTCAAACACTTCTACTTCTAAGCCCTGACGCTTCAGGTATATAGCCATAAGGGATCCGATTAATCCGGCTCCTAACACGGTAACTTGATTCTTTTCCATTTGGATTATTTTATCCACGCTTCCTTTAAGCGAATTTCTTCAGAGATTGTTCCAAAATCTGTGCAAATCGGAACACGTCTAGGAAGCTGTTATAGAGCGGTGTAGGTGCCAGACGGATCACATTTGGGTTTCGCCAGTCGCCTACTACTCCGTATTTATACCATTCATCGAATACAGCCTTGCCTCCGCGATGAATGAGCAAAGATAACTGACAGCCTCTTTCCGCAGGATTTTTAGGAGTAATAATTTCCAAAACCCCTGAATTTCCGCTGATTTCTTCGATTAAATAGGTTAAATATGCTGTCAGCTGTTCAGATTTTCTTCTCAAGTTTGCAAATCCTGCTTCCTGAAAAATATCCAGTGATGCCTGATGAACGGCTAAACCAATAATATCCGAATTGGAAAGCTGCCAGCCATCTGCGCCATGCATAGGGATAAAACCCTTCTCCATCTTAAAACGCAGATCCTGATCATGTCCCCACCAGCCAGCAAATCTGTTCAGGTCAGGTCGCTCTGCAAATCGCTCATGGATGAATACCCCAGACACATTCCCTGGGCCAGAATTCAGGTATTTATAGCTGCACCAAGTCGCAAAATCCACATCCCAATCATGAAGACTGAGAGGAGCATTTCCAGCAGCATGTGCTAAGTCAAATCCGGCATAAGCCCCAACTTCATGGGCTACAGTCGTGATGGCTTTCATGTCAAAAACCTGCCCGGTATAATATTGCAATCCTGCCATATTCACCATCGCCAGCGAATCGCCCTGCTTTCTTATTTCTGCTAAAATATCTTCTGTGCGAAGTGTGTGCTCACCATCTCTGGGCTTTAGTTCGATGATCGCTTCTTCAGGGTCCAGTCCATGAAACTTCACCTGAGTCTCCAGCATGTATTGGTCTGAGGGAAATGCACCCGCTTCAACAATGATTTTATATCGCTCCTTAGTCGGCTGATAAAATGACACCATCAGGAGATGAAGATTCACGGAGAGATTATTCATCGCCACCACTTCATGTTCATGAGCTCCGACTATTTCTGCTAGGGCAGGCTTTGATTTTTGCTTTGCAAAAAACCAGGCATCTTCTCCATGAAAATGCCCATCCACGCCCATTTCCGCCCAATTAGTCAATTCCTTTGCGATGTAATCTTTGGCTGATTTGGGCTGTAAACCCAGCGAATTTCCACAGAGATATATTGCATCTTTTCCATTTACTTTCGGGAAAAGAAAGCGATCCCGAAAGTGTGAAAGAGCATCCTTCTCGTCCATCTCCCGAGCAAATTCGGCTGAATATTGGTAGTTCATTTTTGAAATATTTGGGTATATAAATTCTTTATACGTTCGCGAAACCATGAAAGTAATCAAATAGGATATGGCGATTAAGATCCGAAGGATTGATACGATTCATGACACTCGGCATAGCCGGGGGAAAAGGAAAAACTTGGTTAAGAAGCCCCGTAGGGGTGCTACTTTTTAGTTTCGCCCTTTCAGGGCTCGGAATGAGATCGATTCTATGACCCTGCACTTCGTACAGGGTTATGAATAGTTTTGCTCCTTCGGAGCTCGTCGTAGAATAATATGTGGCTTAAATGGTGAAATTCAAATATTATGCTGATGAATTTGATAACTGGTGAAAACCGTATAATCTCAGTTATTAAGTAAGACTCATTGTCTACACTTTAAAGACAAAAGCATCCATTACGCAGCATCGGTCATCCAACATCGGTCATTTTTTCATTTCTCCATCACTGTTCCACAATTTTTGCAGGTGTGATTCTCAAGATTGCCCCAGAATCTATCCTGCACCGGAGGCAGCTGGCTGACAATGTCGGTTACTTCGAAAAACTCCTCGTAAAGCTTTTCTCCACAATTTTCACAATGCCAGATAAATCCATCTACCTCTCCAGCTCTTCTATATCGCTCGATCACCAAACCAACAGTATTGGCAGGGCGACGGGGAGAATGTGGCACTTTTGCTGGAAGCAGGAATATTTCCCCTTCACGGATATGAATATCTTTTGGCTTTCCGTCTTCAATGACCTTTAAAACTATATCGCCTTCCATCTGATAGAAAAACTCCTCGCCTTCATTGGAGTGATAGTCTTTCCGGGAATTTGGCCCGCCAACTACCATCACGATGAAATCATCATTGCCTTTGTAAACTTGCTGATTACCAATAGGCGGCTTAAGTAGGTGTCTGTTGTCGTCTATCCATTTTTTGAAGTTGAAAGGTTGAGCTAAGGCCATATCGCTTATTTTTCTGATAAAATTGAAATCCGTTCCAGGATCACTTCTTCTGTAATCCTCCCTAAAAGTATTAAAAAACATACGCTTTTTTGGTTTACTTTGCCCTAACCCCAAAAAATGATGAGCTTCCCTATAATCGATACACACTGTGATTTGTTGTCTTATTTGGCAAGAATTCCAGGAGCGAACCCATACGCAAAAGATCAAATTGCTTGCGCTGTTCCTTGGTTGCAGGATGGAAATGTGCGGATGCAGATTTTGGCTATTTACACTGATGTAAAGCCAGAAAGCATGAATTTAGCCAAGCGCCAAGCGCTGATTTTCTCCGAATTGTTGGAGAAGTACGACAGTGATTTAACATATGCAGACGCAGGTTTTCTTCAAAACTGGGACAAGCAAAACTGTGTTGGGATAAAAGCTTCAGTCGAAAATGCAGCAGGTTTTGGTAATGAAGATGCGAGTTGGGATGAGATATACAGCCAGTTTGATTTTATTCTGGAAAAGGTGAAATCCCTTGCTTATATCAGTCTCACACATCATACAGAAAATCGCTTTGGAGGCGGAAATTACACTGAAGGAATAGGGCTGAAAGATGACGGGAAAAAGCTGTTGGATTACATGGCGGGCAAAAGCATTCCAATTGATCTTTCGCACACCTCAGATTTGCTTGCAGAAGGGATTTTAAATCATATTGATACAAACCGACTGGGTATTCCAGTAATTGCCAGTCACTCAAACTTCCGGGAAATCTGGAATCATCCAAGGAATATTACCGATGAATTTGCCAAAGAAATCATACATCGTGGAGGCATTATAGGAGTGAATTTCCTTAGAGCTTTTCTGGATCCAGAAGTGCCGGAGCGCTTATTTGATCATCTTTTCCATGGTTTTCAGATCGGTGGTGAAAAATCTATCTGCTTCGGAGCAGATTATTTTTATACCAAGGATTTTAATGATCCGGATCGATTTCCATTTTATTTTCCATTGGTGGAGAACGCCGGCAAATACCCATCTCTTCTCAAAAGCCTGGAAGATAAATTGAGCCCGGAAGATCTGGAGGGCTTGGCCTATAGAAATGCGCTAGAATTCTATAGAAAAATGAAGTTATAATGTCCTCACATCATTTCGTCAAAGATAAACAGGAGCCTGCAGTGCTAATTTTGGAAGTGGATCAGATTAGATTTGATCAGGTTTCCCCTTTGCTGGAATGGGTCCCAACGGTACTTGTGAGTGAAAATGTACTGGATCAAGTGTTAAGCTGGGGAATTAAAATTGATGTGATTTTAGCTTCAGAAGCATTTCAAGCAGCAAATCAAAACTTGCTGGAAGAGCAATTTCCAGTGAAATTCATCACTTCAATAGATGAAAATTATTTACAAGCTGGGTTGGATTATCTGGTTTCTACCCAACACAAAGCAGTTCATTTGGTAGGTATTTCGCATCTGAAAGCACTTGAGCTACAGGAAAAACTTGAACTTTTAAATCTCACCATTTTGGATGGAGAGTGGAAATATTATCCTGTCAAATCAGGTGAATTCAAAAAGTGGTTTGCAGAAAGTAGCATCCATATTCATGGTAAGGAAGGCATACCGGTGCAGGTTCAAAATGAAAATGGAGAATTGATTTTGCCTATTACTTACGCAACCATGCTGGAAGTTCCAGAAGGCATAACAACAATTAAAGCACCTGGGATTTTTTGGATTGGGGAGCAGGTTTATTCATAAACTTTAGAAAAACTAAGGTTCCCAATCCATAGCAAAGCACATCAAGCGGGTCAGCAGTATAAGTCCGTGAGTTCAGCGGCAAGGCTATTTCAAAAACAACGGAAAAATATGCCAGCCCGATAATGATCTGTTTTCTGCTAACAATCAATTGACTTCCCGCTGGATGCATCCATCGCATCACTTGCAGGCAAAGACCAAAAACTACAGGCATAGCCATCAAGTCATCTCCATAAGCATGATAGAAAGGAATAAAAATTCCCAGAGATTTCTCCAGGTATTGATTTACCCAGAATGCGATAGAAGCAAAAATGAAAATTGGGTTTTTGAATAGATCTATCACCCCGGTAATGCTGCTATAAGCCACATGATAAAGGTCATGATGGCCATGAACACGGTGTAAAAGAGGTTGCCGGATTTCTTAAAGAACTTTTTAATCCCCGAATCCTCCGGATTGATGTAAAACATCCAGTCTTTTTCTTGGCGGTCTTTTTCCTGCGTGAATTTTGCCTTTCGCTCCAGTTCTACAGGAGATAGAAGCTCCCCACAATGCTCGCAGCGATCCTCGTAGTTATTTGTCCAAGTTGACCATTCTCCGCAATTGGGGCATTTTTTCTGGCTCATAAGGCTATGCTAATTCTTTGGGTAATTTACCAACTAAAACTTCAAGTGGCAAACCAAGCTTTTCACTTAATCCGCGAATCATATCGACGGTCAGACTTCTTTTTCCATTTAAAATCTTTGAAATATTCCCTGCATCACCCATTATAGGCTCCAAATCTTTGTTCTTTAGATTCAGGTCTGACATCCTATTTTTTATTGCTTCGATTGGATCTAAAGAAGGAAATGAAAAATTTTCTTGTTCATATAGCCTAACCAAAGTCAAAAGCAATTCTAACTCATCTCCTTCCGGAGAACCTTTCTCAGCATCAAAAAGCTCATCTATCCTAGATAGATAGATTTGATACAATGCATCATTATGGATTACCTTGATCATTTGCTAAAGTATTTTCCGTAAGTACTTTCTGCATGGAATGAGGAACATTGGTTTGTATATACTACGATTTCATTTTCCGCAATTTTATTCCAATAGTCTACAAGTTCCATTTCAATATTGTAACATTTCATTTTACGTATTGATAATCCTCCTATTGGTGGCGGGGGTGGAGAAACAACAGTTTCAAAAATTTCGTCTTTTTTATAAATCGCTTCACTAAAAGGGCGAAGATTTTCAAATTTTTCTATTAGCGTACCAACTATGATATACTTTTCTCCAAACCTGAAGGATTGGGTGCAATTGTCTGTTTCAAACTGATTAATATAAACGAATTCAGTTTGTAAGCTACCCTTGTAAACCTTCTCTACCTTGAATTTTACATTTATTCCAACTTTTTCGCTATCCCAAACAGCTTCTATAGAATCACTATGATGAACATTTTCAACAGCTGTTCCCAATAATACATAGTCAGCATTCTTTGTGATTTTTTTAGCAACTTTTTTAGCAATTGTATTGCAGGTACAAGCCCATCCAAAAGTTGTAAGACTCAAAATGAAAAGGATGAGCACAGTTTTTTTCAAAATTGAAGCACAATGGTACTGATGCCTTTCAGTATTTTGAATTTTATTTATCATAACTACAATCTAACTACTTGCTACTTAAGTCTAGTGTCTTGAAACTCAAATCTAACGTCTCGCAGTTGCAATCCTATCCTTCCCATTTAAATCCTTCAAAACCTGAACATCTGAATACCCAAGGCTTTGCATCATTTTTCCTACTTCATTACCGTACTTTTCATTGATTTCAAAATACAATTTTCCTCCTGGCTTGAGTAGATATTTTCCTTTTTCAGCGATAGTCCTGTAAAAAATCAGCGGATCATCATTGCTCACAAACAGAGCCAATCCAGGCTCAAAATCCAGCACATTGCGATGCATATCAGATTTCTCCCGCTCCGGAATGTAGGGAGGGTTACTTACCAAAATATCCAGTTCCGATACGACTGGGGTCTGTGTTAGAATATCACAGGAGGAGAAAGTCACTTTTGCTCCCAGAGCTTCCGCGTTTTGAATAGCAATTTTCAATGCTTCTTGAGAGATGTCAACAGCAAAAACTTCAGGAGCTTTCATCTCCAATGCCAGGGATATAGGAATGCAACCCGTGCCAGTGCCAATATCCAATACCTTTAATCCAGCATTTGGATTTTCTTTAATAATCATATGAACCAGCTCCTCGGTTTCATTTCTTGGAATCAAGGTAGCTGGACTGACCAAAAAGTCTCTTCCATAAAAAGGCCCTTTTCCCATTATATACTGAATAGGCTCGCCGGTTTTCAACCGTGCAAAGTCCTCAAAGAGCTTAGCTGGAAAGGTCGATTCATTCGCTTCATCTAGAATCTGAGTTCTTCTCCATCCAACATGGTGTTCCAACAACCAGCTTACGAGTGATTCGGCCTCCTGCTTTTCGTAGATAGGTAGCCTTGCAGCCCAAGAATAAATAAGCTCTTGATAGATGGACATGTGATGATGGGTTTTGGAAAATTTAAAATGTAAAGGTATCAAAACCAAAAATTCTATTTTAGAATCTAAGATCACATTCTCAAAACACAGTTTTCAAGCCATTTAAAAATCTCATTCTGACAGACTCAGAAAGAAAAACTACCTTTGTGCAGAATTTATTTCCCATGAAGCTACATAACAATACCATCCGCGGAGTTCATACCGCACTTGCAGCCATTTTTGAAGAAGGTCAATACGCAGATAAAGTCATCGAAAGGACACTGAAATCCAACCCGAAATGGGGTGCGCGTGACCGATCTTTCATTGCTGAGACTACCTATGAAATGGTACGCTGGTGGCGTTTGATTAATTATTTGAGCCCAAGCAAGGAGCCATATGATCTTTTTGGAACCTATTGGTTGATGCAGGGTCATACACTTCCACCGTGGGAGGAATTTGCAAAAATCAATCCTGACAAGCTTAAAGAAAAGTACGAGAAATTGGATGATCCGGCCAAGTTGGAGTCAGTTCCTGATTGGCTTTTTGATCTGGGAAAGAAAGAATTGGGAGATAAATGGGAAGCGGAAATCCACAGCTTGAATCAGGAAGCACAAGTTGTGTTGCGTGTAAATACGCTAAAAACTACCCGCGAACGCCTGAAAAACAGACTGGCAGAGGATAATATTCATACGCATATTATTAAGGGATATCCAGATGCTTTGATTCTCGATGAACGTACCAATGTCTTCAGAAATGCAGCTTTCAAAGAAGGAATGTTTGAAGTGCAGGATGCATCTTCTCAGTTAGTAGCCGCGGCCTTAGCTGTAGAACCTGGCATGCGGGTAATCGATGCGTGTGCGGGTGCAGGTGGAAAATCCCTTCATATCGCGGCGTTGATGCAAAACAAAGGAAAAGTTCTTTCCATGGATGTGGAAGAATGGAAACTTCAGCAAACTAAGCTTAGAGCGCGTAGAGATGGAGTTTCTATCATAGAGCGTAAAGTGATCGAAGGCTCTAAGACAATCAAAAGAATGAAAGAGACCGCTGATAGATTACTATTAGACGTTCCTTGCTCGGGACTTGGCGTACTTCGAAGAAATCCTGATACCAAGTGGAAACTGAGTGAAGAATCCATCGAAAAGGTACGTCAAACGCAGCAGGAGATTCTTCAAAGTTATCCTTCCATGGTGAAACCAGGTGGACAAATGGTCTATGCTACCTGTAGTATTCTACCCTCTGAAAATCAGGATCAAATCGCCAAATTCTTAGAAAGTGAAGCAGGAAAGGACTTTTCTTTAATCGAAGATCAGAAAGTTCTCGCTCAGGAGAGTGGATTTGATGGATTCTATATTGCGAGACTTCAGAAGAAGTAGACTTACTCTTCTTGAAAAAAGAACTCAACAGAAGCACAAAATTCAATTTCAAGTTATTTTCTCTCAGCCCTCAAATTTGGTTTTAACAAGAAATAGAACGCTTTTCCAAATTTATTTTGGAGGGGATTAGTTTGGCATTGAATTTTGTGTGTAACTTTGACGGGCAAATAGGGTTACCTCCACACCAGTATTTGCCATGAATAGAAACTCCGACAAGTTCCTTTACGAAGCACTCACCTACGACGATGTGCTTCTTGTTCCAGGTTATTCAGAAGTCCTTCCACGCGACACGAATACCTCCACCCAACTCACCAAGAAAATCAGGTTAAACATTCCTTTGGTTTCCGCTGCTATGGACACGGTAACTGAGGCGGAATTGGCTATTGCCATAGCGCTAGAAGGTGGACTTGGATTTGTTCACAAGAACATGTCTATCGAGCAGCAAGCTGCGCAGGTACGCAAAGTAAAGCGTTCTCAAGCAGGTATGATCCTGGATCCAATTACACTTCATATCGACTCCAAGGTACGTGATGCGGAGACGATCATGCGTGAATATCATATTGGAGGAATTCCAGTCGTGGATGAAAATAAGGTTTTGAAAGGGATCATTACCAATCGGGATCTTCGTTTTATCAAAGATCAGAATCGTCCAATTGTGGAAATAATGACGATTGACAATCTCATCACTGCGAAGTCTGGTGTATCACTAGAGCAGGCTGAAGAGATTCTTCAGGAATACAAAATCGAGAAACTTCCCATAGTAGATGACGAGTACAAGCTAACTGGCTTGATTACCTACAAGGATATTCTGAAAAGAAAAGATAAGCCAAATGCTTGTAAAGATGAGTTTGGAAGACTACGTGTGGGAGCAGCAGTGGGTGTGACTGCAGATATTGTGGAGAGAGTAGAGGCATTGAAAAATGCAGGAGTTGATGTGGTTTCTATCGATACTGCTCATGGCCACTCTAAAGGAGTAATCGAAACGTGTAGAAAAATCAAAGATGCTTTCCCTGGACTGGAAGTAATCGTAGGAAATATTGCAACTCCAGAGGCAGCTATTGCATTGGCAGACGCGGGTGCAGATGCAGTCAAAGTAGGCGTTGGTCCAGGTTCTATCTGTACTACTCGAATCATTGCTGGTGTAGGTGTTCCTCAATTATCTGCTGTGTTTGAATGCTCGGAAGCATTGAAAGGTCGCGGAGTACCAGTGATCGCTGATGGGGGTATTCGTTATTCAGGAGATTTGGTAAAAGCTATCGCAGCTGGCGGAAGTTCCATTATGATTGGCTCTTTGCTAGCAGGAACAGAGGAAGCTCCGGGAGAAATGATCATTTTCCAGGGCAGAAAATTTAAGTCTTATAGAGGGATGGGTTCACTTGAAGCAATGGAGTCGGGTTCCAAAGACCGTTACTTCCAAGATGCTGAAGACAATATTAAAAAGCTGGTTCCAGAAGGAATCGTAGGTAGAGTTCCTTTCAAAGGCTTAGTTTCAGAAGTTCTTTACCAATTGGTAGGTGGACTACAAGCGGGAATGGGATACTGTGGTACTCAGACTATTGAGGACTTGCAGAAAAACGGAAAATTCGTCAAAATCACTGCTGCCGGAGTAAAAGAATCACATCCACATGATGTGTCTGTGACCAGAGAAGCTCCTAACTATAGCTTGAAAGGGTAAACTTAACATGGGTTAAGAAGCATACATAAAAAGGACAAGGCCGAGAATTTCTCGGCCTTGTTCTTTTTAATGGTTTTTAATTTTTCAATAGAATACCCGCTTTTCTGCCAATCGGTAGGCTAGAGTAATATAGAATTGTTAAACTTTAGAATTGAGGCCACTTCGGTCTTCGGTCATCGGTCTTCCAACCAGGTTAGCGAAGGATTTAAAGTAACTGGCATCATTGCGGAAAATCATATTTTTCAATCTTTCAATTTTGTAATCTTTCAATTTCAACCATTCACTTCAAAACTCACATCCCATTCTTCAACTACTTTTACAGCGCTGTGAAAATCTGCATGCAGAGGATTGATCAACACATTATGCTCGCTTGGATAGCTGCTAAGAGGAATTCTGCAGGATGGGATTCTTAGAAGCGGGGAAATCATCCTTTTTGCCCAAGCTGTTCCAAACTCCTGAGTTGAGCGAGGATGAGGTCTGTTTCTCCAATCAGCAGGTAAAAGTGTAGCATCTAATTCGGGTATGGGAGGTTGAATCTCCAGCATTACCAACTTCCACTTACTTTGAGTCGTTACTGCACCTTTGATGCTAAGAAGCTCGAGGAAATTCAGAGAGGAAACACTGCACCCGTAGATCAAAGGAGTGCCGTATTCATTCCACCTACCTGCACCAAGTCCATACCCTAATGCGTTTCTCCCGGCTAGATTTTCAATTAATCGAAAATATCTCACCTCCTACAAAATAGCACCCCAAGACATTGCCTCCATCGCCCCATCCACACGGGCAATCCCATAAGGGTTTTTCATAAGGACGGAAGGCTTTTGAGCTCCTAACGAGATATTCTCGGCATGCAGCCATTGGGAGAGTAACTCCTCCGACCCAAATATCTGAATGCCCTTAGCGATCACCTGATCCATATCTAAAATGCTCTTGGTGAGCATCTTGGTGAGCTTTCGGTCTTCTTTGCGCCAGCGAGATAAGGTACTAGGATCCACCTCTAACATCTCCGAGACGTCTTGCTGTGTGAAATCCAGAAAGTCAAATATCTCACCAGTATCGTGAAAAGAAACCGCAAGATCATAAACTGCGGCTGGCTCACTTACCATCGAAACAGTCTCCTGAAAAAAATAATAGGAATCATTGCCTGTACGAATGGACTCAGCTCCAGCCTCTCCAAACGATATTTTCCAAGTGTGTGTCATAGCTATTCAATTAACCCACACTAAGTTACAAACTTAAATTGCAAATGCAATATCTATTTATTGCATTTGCAATATTTTCTAATCAAGAATTTGTTTGATTTCATAATCCTGCAAGTGGGCATTCAACCAGCCAGCTTCCAGCGTAGCTCCATATTTTCTATAGAAATTGATTGCAGGTTCATTCCAATCTAGCACTTGCCACATCATTCCTGTGCAGTTTTCTTCCAGTCCTTTTTTCATGATGCGATCAAAAAGTAATTTTCCTGCACCGTTTCCACGCTCAGATTGAGTGACTACCAAGTCTTCCAGATAAATTCTTTTACCCTTCCAGGTACTATAGCGATAGTAGTAAATCGCAATGCCTACGATATCAGCCGATTCTTCCTTTTCGCAAACAAACATTCCGAAAACTGGATTTTCTCCAAACCCATCGGCTTCCATCATCGCAACGGTATTCGTCACTTGTTCGGGAGCTTTTTCGTAAAGCGCCAGCTCATTTATCAATTCCAATACACGAGGCAAATCCTCGATTTTTCCTTCTCTTAGCCTATACATGTTTAAAGTTTAATTTTCCGATTAATTTTGGGAAAGGCTAATTTAATCAAATCCGAGAAACAATGTTTTTAGCGATAGATGCGGGGAATTCAAATGTGGTTTTTGCGTTGTATGATGAAGTGAATGCTACCTGGAAAAATCACTTTCGGATAGAGACACATGCTGCCAAATTCGCTGCTCAACTTCACAAAAAAGCACCTTTATACTTTTTGGAGCATGGGATCAGTCCTTCAGCTATTAAGCAGATCGGTTTTAGCTCTGTAGTTCCAGAGGTAAATGATCAAATTCTTCAATTCTGCGAGAATTTCTTCGGCACGCTTCCATACCTTATTTCACCTGCTAGTTTTCAAAAGCTTCCAATCAAAACCCTTCGTCCCAATGAAATCGGGACAGATCTGATGTGTAATGCGATGGCAGCTCACTCCAAGTACCAACAAGCGTTAATTGTAGTGGATTTTGGAACAGCCCTCACCTTTACGGTGGTGGATGCAGAAGGAGAAATTATAGGTGTAAATATCGTTCCAGGCTTAAAAACTGCCCTAAATTCCCTTTTTCAAAATACATCCAAACTCCCGGAGGTGGAATTGAAAATGCCGGAATCTGCCCTCGGCCAAGACACTATTCATGCCATCCAAGCTGGAATTTTATATGGATACACGGGTTTGGTAAAAGGAATGCTGGATGCAATAGAAAATGAAACTCAGCAAAAGTTTCAGGTTATTGCTACGGGTGGACTTTCTTCGGTCTTGACACCACTTGCGGAAGTTTTTGAGGATATCGATAGAAATCTGACTTTGGAAGGATTGCGATTGATTACTCAGGCGAATTCTTAGAGAACTTCGCTTCGCATAATCAAATTTGGATCTGGACAAATCAATTGGTATTTCTCAACATCACGTTTGGAACAAACCCCAGGAAAATCACCCACGTTTCCCATCAAATCCCACATCAGCTGAAAATGAAGGTGTGGAGGCCAGTCACCATTTTCTGGAAAAGAGCCTACATGAGCGATGATTTCCCCTGCATTTATTTTTTGTCCAATTTCTTTTCCATCGAGATCCGATAGAAAAAGATGCCCATAAAGCGAATAAAGCTTTTTCCCAAAAATGTCATGCTCCAAAATGATGGTAGCTCCGTAGTTTCCGAAGCCTGCATT
The DNA here is from genome assembly GCF_900116615.1 of Algoriphagus locisalis. Classification (GTDB taxonomy): domain Bacteria; phylum Bacteroidota; class Bacteroidia; order Cytophagales; family Cyclobacteriaceae; genus Algoriphagus; species Algoriphagus locisalis. The sequence goes on along the minus strand of NZ_FPBF01000006.1, from coordinate 16,700 downwards.
ATTCTGCAAACTGTGGATTTTTCCTTCCAAAGGCGAATAGATTGCTACTCCGGCATCTGTCCATATATCTACACCAAGATGGATATTTCGGAAATCAGTTTCCGAAGTAGCGAAAACAGTACTTCTACGATAAATAGCTCGGTGTTCCAGATAACCACCTATTCCGTAGATACTTGATGAGTTCTTGATTTGCTGAGTTACATAGTCATCAAATGCAGGAGTATTTGATAAGTCCAAGCTATCCAAATCTGGATTCGACGGACTAAAATCCAATTTAACCGCATTTTCTAAAGTCAGCTTTTCTCCCATGACTGGGAAAAAGTCCAGCGCATTCCAATTCATGCTGTGAAGATAGATAATCATCTCAATCTGGATTAACTATTTCTCCAAACTCTAAATCTCTTTTCTCTTTTTCTCATTAATTTCAGCACATGAACACAGCTTTTCCCACCCTTGAAGATATTCAAACTGCTCACGAACGTATTCAGCCCTTTATTCATCGCACACCTATTTTAACTTCTTCGGCGATCAATGAAATTGCAGGGTGTGAGATTTTTTTCAAATGCGAAAACTTCCAGAAAGTTGGGGCTTTTAAAGCCCGAGGAGCTGCAAATGCAGTCATGAAACTCTCCGAAGCCGACAAGGCAAAAGGCGTGGCTACGCATAGCAGTGGAAATCACGCTGCAGCATTGGCCAGAGCGGCAAGTGTGGCGGGTATTCCTGCCTACATCGTCATGCCTTCCAATGCGCCGGAGATCAAAAAGAAAGCAGTGAAAGGCTATGGTGGAAAAATCATAGAATGCGAGCCAAACCTCAAGGCAAGAGAAACAACTTTGGAAAGTGTAGTTGAAAAAACCGGCGCCACCTTTATCCCTCCATACGACTTTATGGATGTGATCGAAGGGCAGGCAACCTGTGCCTTGGAGCTCATTGAAGATCAAGACAATTTGGATATCATCATGGCTCCGGTGGGCGGTGGCGGATTGCTTGGGGGCACGGCTTTGACAGCACATTATCTAAATTCAAATCTAGAAGTTATCGCCGCTGAGCCGACGGGTGCAGATGATGCATTTCAGTCTTTTCATGCAGGAAAAATCATTCTCCAGTCAGGCCCAAATACCATTGCTGATGGATTATTGACTTCCTTGGGAGTATTGAATTTCGAATTGATCAAAGCCTACGTTTCTGACATTCTGCTTGCCACCGATCCTCAAATCATAGCAGCAATGCGCTTGATCTATGAGCGGATGAAAATCGTGATCGAGCCTTCCTGCGCAGTTCCTCTGGCAGCATTACTAGCAAATCAGGATAGATTCAGAGGAAAGAAAGTCGGAGTTATTCTTTCCGGGGGAAATGTTGACTTGGGGAAATTGCCTTTTTAATCTACGCTACTTCTTTTTACCCATTGCCTCATAGATGATATCGTGAATATCAGTTCTGATTCCTTCTCTTAGCAATTTGGTGTTCGTAGCATCCGGGTAAACCCTATTAGAAAGAAACACATAAATTAAGTCGTTTTCTGGATCAGCCCAAACGCAGGTTCCGGTAAACCCTGTGTGGCCAAATGTCGATTTCGGTGCTAGATCTCCTGCCGAACCTCCGCTTCCAATTTCAGTATTTGGCTTATCCCAGCCCCAGCCTCGGCGGCTCTGGCTGGATTGATTTTTCGTGAATTTTTTCACAGTCTCTGGTCGGATTAGATTCACTCCACCATAGTTCCCTCCGTTCAGCATCATTTGCATCATCACAGCTAGGTCATTTGCAGTTCCAAAAAGACCAGCATGCCCTGCTACTCCGCCATACATCGCTGCTCCTTGATCGTGTACATAACCTTTGACTTGCCTTTTTCTCCAAGTAATATCATTTTCCGTAGGAGCTATATTATCAATTGACATCTTCATCGCCGGATTGAATGTCATGGTGTTCAAACCTAAAGGCGCATAGAAATTTTGATCCAAGAAGGACTCCAAAGGTTGATTTAAGACCCTTTCTACTACGGCCTGCATCAAATACATCGTAAGGTCAGAATACACATATTTATGCTTGCTTGCTCCACGGGGGATAGGAGTAATCTTAGAGTCTATAGTCCAATGCCAGATGCTGTCACGCAGGGCATCCATGCCATACATATCATTGGAAACGGGACGATTAAATCCAGGAGCTGCAGCGGGCTTGTAATAATCACCTCTCCATTGCCCAGCTTCTACTGTGCGGGCATAATAGGGGATAAATGCTACCAAGCCTGCTTCATGTGCCATCACATCGCTTAGTATCATTTTGCCTTTATTCGTGCCTTTCAGTTCTGGCAGGTAATCCTCCAAGGAGTTTTTCATGTCCAGTTCTCCTCGGCTTTCGAGAAACATTACCGCCTGCGTGGTCGCCAAAACTTTGGTAATCGATGCCAAATCATACAAGGTTTCAGAATTTACGGCTGGACTTGATTTGTATTCTAACTTCCCGTAGGATCGCTCAAAGACCACTTTTCCATCCTTTACTACCAGTATGTTCGCGCCTGGTGTAGCTTGGATTCGAATTGCTTTTTCCGCGACAGCATCGATTTTATCCAAAATATTGCTATCCATGCCTACACTTTCCGGCGTACCATAAGAAAGCCGACTACTTGGTGCTAAATACCCTCCTACTCCATGAGAAAATTGCTCGTTTACCGACACAGGTAAAATTCCCTTGGCAGCTCTGCCACCGAATAAAATCTGGGGAGCTAATTCCTGAGTTACCTTATTGTTTTCATAGGCAAAAACTACATTTCCAAGGCCCTGCAATTGCTTGGATGCATAAGCATTTCCGAAAAGAACGGTCACTACCTTTTGTCTTTTTGATAAATCCTTGATCAGCTGTACATCTGCTGGAGCTACACCAAAGTTACGTCTCGGACTATTACTTATTCCCATCAAACCAACAACTACTACATCATAATCTTCTAGTTTCTTTATGGTATTGTTGTGCGTAGTCTCGTTAGCAGCCTTTTCAATACTGAAATGCTCAAACTTGGTGTATTTGCTTAGGTATTTTTGAAATTCCTCTCCCTTATCCCCAATGCTCAGGCTTGCGAAGGAATGTAAATCCAAATTTTTGAATGGAATGAGGTTGTCTTTATTGGTAGCAACCGTAAATGCATCTGCATAAAGTTTTTCGATGATGGCTTCGGTTTCTGGTGTATCCAATCGCTCGACTAACTCATAGGTTTTGATGGGTTTGTAGTTATTTAATCCCGCCCAATACTTAGCTTTTAATATTTTCTTTACTCTTCTATCTATTTCTTTTTCCGAAATTTTCCCATCAGCTACCGCTTCCTTGATTAGTATTTTAGCTTTCGGTACATCCTGAGAATAAAGCAATACATCATTTCCTGCCAACAATGCTTTCAAATCTACTTCTCCAGGAGTATTTGCTACCGCCACACCTTTCATATTGAGGGCATCGGTGAAAATCAAACCCTGAAAATTCATCCGATTTTGAAGCAGGTCTGTAACGACTTTTTTGGATAAGCTAGTGGCCATATTTCCTGTATCATCTAGGCTTGGTACGTTCAAGTGCGCTACCATCACGGACATTAGGTTTTCTTTGAATAGCTTCTGATAAGGATATAAGTCCACATCCCAAATCTGATGCTCTGGGTTCTTGATTACCGGCAAAGAATAATGACTATCCGCCTCCGTATCTCCATGCCCTGGGAAATGCTTAGCATTGGCTATCACGCCATTTTCCTGAAGGCCTTTCATGTAAGCTAAAGCGTGTTGAGCCACCACTTCTTTTTCTCCACCAAACGCACGATATCCGATTACGGGATTATCCGGGTTGGAATTCACGTCCACCACCGGAGCAAAATTGATGTGCATGCCCAACTCCTTGAACTGCCGCGCCATTTCCTTACCCATGTCATATATCAACTCTTCATTCTGAACCGCTCCCAAAGTCATTGCCTTCGGAAAATCAGGCACAGAATCCAGCCGCATGCTTATGCCCCATTCGGCATCCATGGCAATGAAAAGTGGTGTTTTGGATTGTGCCTGGTAGTAATTTGTAAGACGGGCTTGTCTATCTGGGCCTCCTTGAAAAAATATGAGTCCGCCTAGATTCTCAGATTTTATGAGTTCACTTATTTCATTTACGTGAGCCTGGTCTTTATTTGAATAGGCAGCCACCATAAAAAGCTGTCCCAAACGCTCTTCAAAGGTCAGGCTATTAAATACAGAATCTACCCAATTAAGTTGAGAAATAGGGTCAGGTGAAATTAATGGATCCTCTACTAAAAGGGATTCGTCGAGTTTTCCAGAGGAAAAAGTAAGTCCAATAAAACCAATTGCTAAAACTCTCCACAGCTTACTGCTCATTCCAGGGTAAATTTTTAATCCTTAACTTTTAAAATAAATTTGTACGGAAGATCAATTCTCAAAGCGAATTTGAGTTTTTAATTCGCTTACCGTTTTCCAAGTCAGCACCCGAAGCTGGATGAATTCACTTGATTATTGAAGTTACTAAAGATAAGGCAACATCGGATCGTAATAAGGGTTAAAAAGGGCATAAATTTGATGTCTGGTTGATTGAGCTGGAACTTATTCCCTCTTGGTGCTTTTACTTAACGTGAGAGATGAATTTATATTTAATTAGTCTTGAAATGGAGCTTTTGGAAGTCTTCACAAATTTGGAAGAATATAAGCTTTGTAAGGTTTTCCGTCTGATGGGCATAAACCAAGCGGGCATATGACCGTAGAAAAATAAATTGTAATTGTATGAAATTCCCTTCTGTATTTCGAACTGCCGCTCCAATGAGATTTGATATCAAACCTAGGTATTATGATCCGGTGCGTGAGGAAATCGAGCAAAGAACCTCTCAAATAAAGAAAGAGTTAGAAGCGCAGGGACTTTTGGATCAGAATGATGTGACTTCACGTGAAATCGGTTCGTATGGAGCAGGAATCCGTGGCTCCTTTGCACAGCATAAGGGAATAAAAGAAAGAGACGGAGTGAATATGTTTGCTTCTACAGCGATGATACGGACTTTCATTTTTCTTTTACTATTGGGTTCTATTTTCGGCTACGTTTATCTGGGGCCTGTAATATTTGAATACATGGCCTATGCTGTGGCTCTAGTTGCTGCCATCTATTTTTTCTTCAGGCTAAAACCCAAGAAAAAATATGAGTGATATCATCCAACTCCTTCCCGATGCGATAGCCAATCAAATCGCTGCTGGAGAAGTAGTTCAAAGACCGGCGTCTGCACTCAAAGAACTTCTGGAAAATGCGGTAGATGCTGGAGCCACTCAAGTGCAGGTGGTTGTAAAAGAATCCGGAAAACAGCTCATTCAAGTCATTGACAACGGCAAAGGAATGTCCGCTACAGATGCCCGTATGAGCTTTGAGCGTCATGCCACATCCAAAATTAGGAGTTCTAACGATCTTTTTTCTATCCGTACTTTTGGCTTTCGAGGAGAAGCTTTAGCCTCCATAGCAGCCGTAGCTCAGGTGGAATTGAAAACCCGGCAAGCCGAATCAGAACTCGGAACTCTCATACAGATCGAAGGCTCTGAAGTGAAAAAGCAGGAGCCCTTTGCAGGCAATGTGGGAACCTCAGTGTCCATGAAAAACCTGTTTTATAATGTACCAGCACGTAGGAATTTTTTAAAATCAAATCCTGTAGAAATGCGCCACATTGTGGATGAATTTCAGCGCGTGGCCCTTTCTTACAATGAGATTGGCTTCTCACTTTTTCAGCAGGATCTGGAAGTTTACAGTCTTACCCCGGGCAAACTTAGTCACAGGATTGTTGGTCTTTTTGGCAAAAACTACCAAGGTCAACTCGTTCCCTGTGAGGAGCTGACTCCCCATGTAAATGTGAAAGGCTACATAGGCAAACCAGAAAATGCCAAGAAAACCCGTGGTGAGCAGTTTTTCTTTGTGAACAACCGCTTTATCAAAAGTAGTTACCTGAATCATGCGGTTAGCTCCGCTTTCGAAGGTTTGTTGCAGCCGGATCAACATCCCTTCTATGTGCTTTTTCTGGAAATAGATCCCTCACATATCGATATCAACGTCCATCCGACTAAGACGGAAATCAAATTTGATGACGAGCGAACGATCTATGCGGTGATTCGATCCGCTGTAAAGCAGGCTTTGGGAGCACATCATGTGGTTCCTTCTCTAGACTTCAGTTTGGATGTGAATTTCAATGAAAAATGGGACAAGGATCCTGAGAAAAAAGTGCAGGTGGATCGGGAATACAGCTATAAGTCATTCAATACGCCAGAATTCAAGCAGGCTAGTACTTCTGGCTGGGAAAGACTGTTTGAAGGATCTCAACAAGAAACTAGAGCTATCGATAGATCAACACCATCAGAGGAGACAGAGGTTTTAACTTTTGAAAGTAAGGCCAAGCCAGATGAAGCGACAGAATTTATCCCTAGGCCTACTGAGACAGAATCAACCGGTACGACTTTCCAAGTAGAACTGAGCTATGTAGTCGCACAGATGTCATCAGGATTTTTGATTATCGATCAGCAGACTGCTCACGAGCGGATTTTGTACGAGCGCTATTTGCGCCAGCTGAAACTTGCTCAGGGCACGTCGCAGCAATGCCTTTTTCCGCCTACCATCAACCTAGGGCCATCTGATTATGCGCTGGTGATGGACATCATGCCTGAATTACATAGTTTGGGCTTTATGGTTTCTGAGTTTGGAAAAGACACCGTGCTGATTCAAGGTGTGCCGGCTGATTTACCTGTCAAAAATGAAAAGGAGCTTTTCGAAGGGCTTCTGGAGCAATACAAGCATTTCAAAAGTGAGCTTTCGCTCGATACTAGAGAAAATCTTGCGCGTTCTTTGGCGCGAAAATCGTCTTTGAAAAAAGGACAAAAACTGAATTCACAGGAAATGGAAACCCTAGTTGGGCAGCTTTTTGCCTGTCAAAACCCAAATTATGGTTTGGGAGGGAACAAAACCTTCGTGAAATTAGATTTAAGCAGTATTCATTCCTTCTTCGGCAAATAGCATGTTTAGAAATATTACACCGGTAGTTAAAAACCTACTTCTTATCAACGTGGTGCTGCTTATCGTGTCACGGTTTATCTTTCCTCAGCTAAATGATTGGTTTGCGCTATATTATATTCATAGTCCATATTTCCAGCCATTTCAGTTTCTGACATACATGTTTATGCATGCGGATTTTTGGCATTTGTTCGGTAATATGTTCGGATTGCTGATTTTCGGACCCTTGCTAGAGCAGTTTTTGGGGCCAAAGAAGTTGTTGATTTTGTGGATGGTCTGTGGTGTAGGTTCAGGGGTTCTTTACTCAGGATATTCTGCCTATAGGATGAATAATTTGGAGGAAAAAGTGACGATGTTCCAAAACAATCCTGATCCGGATTCCTTCAACAAACTTGTATTGGAAAACAGAGGGTTTTTCAAAAGATCTGTATTTGATTTTATCGATGACTACAGCCGTAATCCCGACGACCCAAACAAAATCAGTCAGGCTAATCAGACGTTGGATGCTATTGTAGAGGCTCAGGCAAATATTCCTATGGTTGGCGCCTCAGGTGCTTTATTCGGGGTTTTGATTGCTTTTGCGATGCTTTTCCCCAATACACAGCTATTTTTACTCTTCCCGCCGATTCCGATCAAAGCAAAATATATGGTGCTTTTCTACAGCCTTTACACCATTTATAACGTATTGGTGAATAATCCGCTTGACAACGTAGCGCACTTTGCCCACCTCAGCGGATTGGTGATTGGCGGAGTCTTGGTTTACTTCTGGAAAAAAGACAGAAACAGCTTTTATTAATTATGTACGGTAACTTTTGGGATAATCTTCGGAATGCGTTTAAGCACAGCGACAACAGCCTTTTCAAGCTGATTGCGATCAATATACTTGTGTTTTTTGTAGTGCTGGTTTTCCGGGTGTTTATGACTATCGGAGGAATGAAACCATCATATGAATCGCTATTAGATTATATGATGATGCCTGCTTCTATTTCTAGGCTAGCGACCCAACCTTGGACTATATTCACTTATATGTTTTTGCATGTCGATTTTTGGCATATTCTAGGGAATTTATTGTTTCTCTTTTGGTTTGGACAATTAATCCACGAATTTTTAGGTAGCAGAAAACTGACAAATTTGTACATTTTAGGTGGACTATCTGGAGCGATTTTCTATTTATTAATTTATAATCTTTCTCCGTATTTCAGTAGTTCTGTAGATGGGTCATTGATGTTAGGGGCAAGTGCTGGCGTTTTAGCAATTGTAGTTGGAGCAGCAACGCTTAGTCCAAATACGACATTTCATTTAATTCTTCTTGGCCCAATAAAGATTGTTTACATAGCAGCATTTTACGTAATTTATTCATTTGCACAAACAATCGGGCCTAATGCAGGAGGAAATATTGCTCACATGGGTGGGGCACTTCTTGGCTACTTATACATTGTGCAGCTTCGTAGAGGAATAGATTGGGGTGTTCCGGTACAGAAAGTGGGGATATTCTTTGAAAACCTTTTTTCCGGAAGAAAAAGCAAGGTGAAAGTCTCCTATCGCAGCAAAGCCAAAACCTCCAGCGGTGGAGGATTTTCTTCTTTTAAAAAGGCGACAAAATCCACACCTACACAAGTTAGCTCAGACGAAGCTACTCAAGAGGAAATCGATAAAATCTTGGACAAAATTGCTGATCGTGGCTACGAAGCTCTGAATAAAGAAGAGAAGCGAAAGCTGTTTGAGTTTTCGAAAAAGTAGTGAGTGGTGAGTAGTTAGACTTAAGACGTTAGATGGCTGCAACTTGCTCTTTTATCTTGGCTCTCCAATCTGGTGTCTAAAATCTTACGTCTTGATACTATCCCTTACAATGGAATCGCAAAGCCAACTCTGAATCCAACTTCTCTAGGGTACGGGCTTTGGAAGCGGAACTCGGTGCTCAAGCCTATTCCTTCTGTCAACCGGATATAAGCTCCGACTCCCATATTTGCACCTTTGGAATTCCTGCGTGTCCCTGCGCCATTCGGCTGAGTATCCTGCCAGGTTTGACTGTATCCTGCCATAAAGTAAAGCTGCGAAGGCCCCTCAGACACATAATACCGCAAATCAGCACTGAAGTTACTTTCTTTCCCAACTGGAGGAAAAACGAAGGTAAAACTTGGCATGAGGGCGAATTTGTCCACAAAGAAATATTCTATTCCCGCTCCGGCGCCAAAGTTTTGATAGCGCAAACCATACGTGCCATAGCCATGGAAGCGCGCATTTCCTTGCTCTTGAGTTTGCCCAAAAGCCACAAAAGAAAGCATCAAAACTGTGCAAAAAGTCAGTAAAGCCTTTTTCATTACAATTCAGGTTAAAATATGGGTTAGAAATTAGCTGAGATTCGAAGATAAAACAAGTGCTTACTCCAAAACTCTGACTAATCTACCCAATCTCCCTGACTCATCCATTCCTTCTACTACTATGACCAGCCTTTTGGCCAAATCTGTATTGAAAAACTCCAGATTTGTTTCACCATTATCATCTAGCGTCACGAGCGGGTTCCAATATACAGTGGCTCTTTCATCTGCCATGGCATTTTCCACAGTTTTGGTGTCATACTTAGGAAGGTAAAACTCCCGTGGAACAGCATATCCGCCAACGCGACTGACTAAAGTACCGCCTACACTTATCTCCCGAGCGGCTCCTGTTTTGGTATAAATAGCGATGACTCCATTTCCTCCCTGAACTCCAAATATAGAAGTACTGGCAGGATCCTTAAAGACATCAATACTTTCCACATCTCTTGGGTTGACATTGAACAACGTGGACGCTTGAGTAGGCACATTGTCCAATAAGAACAATGGCTCTGTGCTTGCTCCACCCAGTGTACCTACCCCCCTAATGGTGATACTAACATTGGGACCAGCCAAAGAAACCTGAACTCCTGATACTCTGCCCTGAATCAGTTCGAAGATATTGTTGAATCCTACTGAACCGGGAATTTTATCGGGTTCAAGTGTGACATCTCCTGCACCATATACTTTTCTCACCTGCTCTTCTTCTTCCTTTATAGTCGTCGATTCTACTGTCACTCCTTCCAGGTCCATCAGTTTATCCTGACCGTTGATCAGTTGATTCATCCTAAATCTAGCCTCATAGGTGGCTGCCAGATCTGCCGACCAAAGTGGGCTTGCTGAGTATTTTCCTGGAATGTTGGAAAATACAGGCTCTGGTAGATCCAGCTCTACATCTACAAAATTTTTCAGACGGTTGTCCTCAGCTGTGATGGTCAAAGAGGCGGAGTCTAGGTAATTTAAATCTTTGAAAAGGAACCTTCCATTTGGGCCAAATTCCGAAGTGACCATTTCTATCCCTTCACCTACTAATGCCGTGATTTTACCTCCAGCTAGCCCTTTTTTCGTGTCGCCCGAATCTGTGACCTGGCCTTCCACATTTAATCCTTGTTCTATAAAATAGTCGATTTTTGGAAAGGTAGAACTCATCACATCTTGCCAGCTAAACCGTCGCCAGCCATGCGTAAGCATCACTAAATCCAAGTCCTCCTGATTTTGTTGACTACTATCTGAAAAATACTTGCCTGCCTGATAAATACCTCCCCGCAGGTCGGAAGTCAATAAAAGAGAGGATAGAATATTACCTCCTGTGTCCTGAGTTGGGTCCACCTGATCTGCATCTAAAACCGAAACAGAATACTTTCCACTCGTAGGAGCTCCTGATACAGAAGCAACGAGACTAAGGTTTATTTTTTCTCGCTTGGAGATATTCCCAGACTTTGACAATTCAAAATCGATTAGATCGTCCTGCTGGAAGTAAATCAACCGCTGAAGCAGGGGAGTGCCATCGGCACTGAGCACCGTGATTTCATTGATGCCGGAGATCAGGTTTTCTTTTGGAATTCTTACCCCCCAGGTTCCATTTGATAAAACACCCTTTATCATATAGTTGATAATACCGCGAGTCTGTGACACGAGTAGGAGTGCGTTAGGATTATAATCTCCCTGAACGAATACTGTCAGGTAGCCTGCAGCTGGATTATTAACTACCTGCATGACCAAGCCGGATTCATCTATCTCAGGAAGGTTTACTGTGACTTCTTGACCAGTAGTTTTTTCTATGATTTTTGCTTGATGACTCTTTCCCTCGGGGATCAATTCAAATTTGCCCAGACCTGCAAAATTACTTTCAAAGGCCACCTCACTTCCAAGGATACTACCGCTGATTGCTGCCGGAAGGCCATCTGGGTAGAGCGCCCGAAAGGCAAAGTTTGATTTCTTATCAACTACTGCGTGACCTCCCTCAGGTAAAAATTGAATGTCTGCTAAAGTCAGGCTATAGGGTAAGCGCAGCTTTTGAGTTACAGCGTAATTTTCACTTTCGAAATAGGTGAATTCTAGGTACTGGGATAAATTTGCTTTTTCAGGTATGCTGAACGTGAAATTAACTTCTCCATCAGCGTTCAAAGTCACCTCTTGGGAATATACCTCTTCACCTTCTGCTAGGGCTTTCACATCTATAGTTTTCCCACTTAAAGGATTTCCTTTGCTATCTACTGCTGTCAGGTTAGAACTGTATGTGACTTTTCCTTGTGAAGCACTAATTTTTGAAAAAGTGATTTTGGGTAAAAATGATCCTCCTGCACCGTCAATGACGTTCACTATGGAAGTAGAAAAGTATTCTTCACCAAAATTGCGCATCCAAGCCGTATAGGCTTTTATCTGATAGATTCCAGCTTTGCCAAATGCAGGCAATACAAAATCTCCACTTCCTCTACCTTTCTCCAATCGCACGATTTTTTGCTCTAAAAGCAACCCATCTCCATCAAAAAGATCCACATATAAGGTAGAGCTGAGAGGCGAAGGAACCTGTGCACTTCCAGCCGTAAGGTATGCGCTAAACCAAAGGTCTTCTCCTAAGGTATAGGTGCTCTTGTCCAGGTGTAAATAGGCTTTTTCTACAGGAAACTCCTTCTGATAGGTGTCAAAAAAAGTCTGGATTTGGGGGATTATTTCGTCTTGAGCGCTAGCTGGTCTCAAAAAGGTTACACTCAAGATCAGTGTCAGGAGTATTAAATGAATTTTCATAAAGTGATAGTTAGCTGCAGTCAAAAGAAAGCCTTAAAAAAACTAAAAGCTATTTAATTAACAAGAAAAAAAGTGTTAAATAGTATTAAGCTCTCCCACTTCATTCTTATTCGCCAATTGTCCACAGGCTGCATCGATATCCTGACCACGGGATTTTCTGACTTTGGCAATGATCCCCTGAGACTCCAGAATCCTCACGTACATATCCACAGACTCTTGTTTTGCCTGACGGAATTCGCCTTCGTCTATAGGATTGTATTGGATCAGATTGACTTTGGAAGGGATGATTTTACAGAACTTTGCAAGAGCTCGGGCGTGTCGCTCATCGTCATTGATTCCTTCCCAAATCACATATTCATAGGTGACTTTACGCTTGGTTTTTTCATACCAATACTTCAATGATTCACCCAATTCCTCAACGGGATTGCTATCATTGATAGGCATCAAACGGGAGCGGGTTTCATTGATTGCAGAGTGAAGGGAAACTGCCAGATTGAAGCGAACTTCATCATCGGCCAGCTTGCGGATCATTTTGGTAACTCCGACTGTGGAAACAGTGATTCTTCTTGGAGCCATGCCCAGTCCTTCGGGAGAGGTGATTTTATCTATGGCTTCCAGCACATTGGCATAGTTCAGCAAAGGTTCGCCCATTCCCATAAAAACAATATTCGTGAGCGGACGCTGAAAGTAGGTTTCTGCCTCATCTTTGATCGCCACCACCTGATCGTAAATCTCATCTGGATTCAGATTTCGCATGCGTTTCAAACGAGCAGTTGCACAAAAATTGCAATCCAAGCTACAGCCCACCTGAGAAGAGACACAGGCCGTAATCCGCTTAGTCGTAGGAATCAAAACAGATTCTACGATCTTATTGTCATAAAGCTTCACCGCATTCTTGATCGTGCCATCAGAAGAATGCTGCATGAGATCCACGAGAATATGATTGATCTCAAAATGCTTTTTGAGCATTTCTCTAGTACTCAGTGAAATATTGCTCATTTCATCGAAGTTCTTCAAAGACTTATTCCACAGCCACTCATAGACCTGCTTGGCACGGAATTTCTTTTCTCCCTGCGCCAAAAAGAATTCTTCCAATTGCGTTAGGGATAGCTTACGGATGTCTTTTTTCTGAATTTCTTCCATGGTGCAAAGGTAAGACTTTTCAGAGTAGCAAGTAGCTAGATGTAAGTATCAAGATAGGAGAGCCAAGATTATAGATCCAAGATTTTAGAATCAAGAATCAAGTGGGTATTTCCTTAAAACGAAAATGCTTGGATGATTCCTACATTAATTTAAAATACGGCTCAAAAACTTCTAAGAAACTACTAAATACGGCTCATATTACACTAGTTTTGAGCCGTATTTTCGTATATTTTGAGCTGAATCAAATGTCATGAACAAGAATCATCTAGTCGTTTTAGAGTTCATTCAGAACAATAAACTGGTTTCAAGATCTGAAATCGGTGCTAAATCAGGATTAGACCTAAGTGACGCGACTATTAAGAGAATTATTTCTGACTTGGTCAAGGAAGATTGGATTATATCCCTTAGAAAGGGTAAAGCCACCACTTATACATCCACTCCAAAGTTGGAGATTCTTTTTCCAATAGAATTGGATACATACTTCTTGGTAGAGCAGGATGACAGAACAATAAAAGGGAGATTTGACTTTGATATTTTTGAGAACTTAACCAATACTTCACTTTTCACTGTTGAAGAGCAGGATCACCTATCCAATCTTCAAATGAAATTCCAAATCAAAACAAAGGAATTAACATCAGATCAGTTTCAAAAAGAGATGGAGAGACTGGCAATTGATCTAAGTTGGAAATCGTCTCAAATAGAAGGAAATACCTATTCACTTTTAGAGACAGAACAGCTTCTGAAAGAAAAGAAGACTGCATCGGGGAAAACCAAAGATGAAGCGGTAATGCTACTTAATCATAAAGAGGCGATTGATTTTCTGGTAGAGCAGCCAGATTATGGCGTTAATCTTTCATTAAAGCTGATTGAAGAATTGCATAGCCTGTTAGTGAAGGAATTGGGCATTAATAGAAATATCCGAAAACGCAGAGTTGGCATCACAGGGACAAACTATAATCCGCTAGACAATGAATTTGAAATAAAAGAGGCGCTTGAAAAAACTTGTATTCTAGTGAACTCCAAGAAGTCGATTTATGAAAAAGCTTTTCTAACATTAGTCCTAATCTCATACATTCAGCCTTTTGGGGATGGAAATAAGAGAACTTCCCGAATCCTTTCAAACGGAATTTTGATCGCAGAAAATTATTGCCCTCTTTCTTTCCGGACGGTAGATCCGCTTGACTATAAGAAAGCTATTCTGGTTTTCTACGAGCAAACAAATATTACTCCCATGAAAAAGCTATTTATTGAGCAAGCTGAATTTGCGGTAAACACTTACTTTTAACTTAATTAAGCAAAGCCCTCTATTAACTTGCACGAGATTAAACAATTCTCCCCCGCCTTTTCCTTACTTTTGCGGCATGAATTACCTTTCGGTCGAAAACCTCAGTAAAGCGTTCGGTGAGCGCAAGCTTTTTTCCAATATCTCTTTTGGCATTTCACAAGGTCAAAAAATCGCCCTTGTCGGTATCAATGGAGCTGGGAAGTCCACGCTGATGAAAATTATCATGGGCTTGGAGATTCCTGATACAGGTCAGGTTGGTACCAACCAGCAGGTAAAAGTGGCTTATGTGCATCAAAACCCTGTTTTTGAGGGTACAATGAGTATTTACCAGACCATCTTTGACCAAAGTAATTCGGAAGTCCTCAAGGTAATCGAAGACTATCACAAAGCCATGTTGGATGCCGAGCGAGGCATTGATAATTCGGATAAAATGTCTGTGCTTTTTGAGAAAATGGATGCTTTCCAAGCTTGGGATTTTGAATATCAGGTGAAAGAAGTGCTTGGTAAACTAGGTCTTCACGATACAGATCTTCCTGTTGGGACACTTTCCGGTGGGCAACGTAAGCGAGTTGCTTTGGCAAAAGCAATCTTGGAGAAACCTGACCTGCTGCTGCTCGATGAACCTACCAACCACTTGGATCTGGAAACCATCGAATGGCTGGAAGACTACTTGGCGAAAGCTAATTTGGCCCTTTTCATGGTAACTCACGATAGATATTTCCTGGAAAAAGTAACCAATGAAATCCTTGAACTTGATCAGGGTAAAGTACATCGCTACTTAGGAAACTATGGCTACTTCTTAGACAAAAAAGAAGAGCGGATGGAGATCGAGGATATAGAACTCGAAAAAGCCAAAAGCCTTTATAAAAAGGAACTGGATTGGATTCGTCGCCAGCCAAAAGCCAGAAGCACCAAAGCAAAATACCGTGTGGATGCTTTCGAAGAAACGAAAGAAAAAGCATCTCAGAAGCGTGAGGAGCGAGATATCCAATTGACTGTGACTACTCAGCGATTGGGTAATAAGATCATTGAGATCGAAAAAATAAACAAAGCATTCGGTGACAAAACCGTCGTCAATGACTTCTCCTATACCTTCAAAAAGAAAGATAGAGTAGGTATTGTAGGCCCAAATGGTGCTGGCAAGACCACTTTCTTAAATATGATCACTGGGCAACTAGCTCCAGACTCTGGAAAAGTTTCCATTGGACAGACCACTGCTTTTGGGTATTACAGGCAGGAAGAAAGTAGTTTTGATGAGGAAAAGCGTCTGATAGATATCGTGAAAGAAGTGGCCGAAGTGGTGACTATCGCTGGCGGATCCGAGATCACAGTTTCTCAGTTTTTGACACAGTTTGGTTTTCCTCCCAAGCAGCAACACACGCCAATCGCTAAGCTAAGCGGTGGTGAGCGAAGAAGATTGCAGCTACTCATGGTGTTGATCAAGAATCCTAATTTTCTGATTCTCGATGAGCCTACGAATGATCTGGATTTGATGACCTTGAATACGCTGGAGGAGTTTTTGGATACTTTCCCAGGCTGTTTGATCATCGTTTCTCACGATAGATATTTCATGGATCGCTTGGTAGAGCATTTGTTTGTTTTCGAAGGAGAAGGCGAGATTTCTGATTTCCCTGGGAATTATTCCGAGTTCCGAGAGTCTGAAAAGAGCCAAGAACTTAAAGAAAAGAATCAAGAGCCTAGATCCAAGAGTCAAGAGGAAAAGACTCCAGTAGCAAGTAGCAAGTATCAAGAGGAGAAAGCTCCAGAAAAAGTTAAGGCCACCTTTAAGCAGAAGAATGAGTTTAAGGAAGTGAATGCTTCCATTGCCAAATTGGAAAAGGAAAAGGCTGAAATCACGGAGAAAATAGCTGCAGGAATAGCTGATCATGAAGAACTGATCAAGGAATCCAACCGCATCGGAGAAATCGATTCAGAACTGGAAGAATTGGAATTGACTTGGTTGGAATTGAGTGAGTTGGATGGGATTGAGTAGTGGCGCTTAAAGCGTCATTGCGAGAAGTGAGGCACGAGCGACGAAGCAATCTGTTTAATGATAAGAGATTGCTTCACTCCTCCGTCGTTCGCAATGACGTCAAAATCTAATGGCTTGATACTCATATCTTTAAATTGAATCAAAAAAACAGGATAAAGGTGTAGCCAGACATTGAGACTAAGTACGGCACCGCCGATACTGTGCGCAAGGTATC
>NZ_FPBF01000003.1 GCF_900116615.1 Algoriphagus locisalis | reverse complement strand
AACGTAACCCTGACAGATGTAACGGTACGCGATCCGCTGACCGGACTTGCCCAGAATATAGGCAGCCTTGCACCGGCAGAGACAGTCACGCTTATCGAAACCTATACGGTAAGCCAGACCCAGATCGATGCAGGTCTGGTGGAAAATACTGCCAACGTGGAAGGACTCACTCCAGATGATGAAACTGTATCCGACGAAGATGATGTGACCGTACTTGCCTTGCAGGCAGGCGCGATAGAAGTGAGGAAAACAGCCGTTCCGAGAATCTACGACACAGCCGGAGATGTGATTGACTTTACCTTGGTAGTTACGAATACCGGCAATGTGACCCTGACAGGCGTGACTCTGGAAGATCCGCTGACCGGTTATTCCGAAAACATCGGCACGATGGGGCCGGGCCAGGTATTGACCTATACTACAGCCTATACGATAGTTCAGCAGGATCTGGAAAACGGCAATGTGCTGAATACCGTGTTGGTGGAAGGCACTGCTCCGGATAACTCCATCGTGGAAGATGACGATGACGTACGGGTGTTTGCCGATGGGGAACCGGGCATAGAGATCCAGAAAACAGCCACACCGCTGACCTATGATGAGGCCGGAGAGACGATCAGCTATGAAATCATCGTGAGCAATGTGGGCAACCTGGAACTTTACGAAGTGGAGATCACCGATCCTCAGGTAATAGATATGCCGATCACCCTGGCTACCCTTTCGGTAGGGGAATCTGCTACCTATACCCTGAGCAGAGATGTGACCCAGGATGATGTAAACAACGGCTTCTTCAGAAACATAGCTTCCGTCACGGCACATGATATTGACGACACAGAGGTAAGTGATACAGATGATGCAATCGTGGTGGCCAGAAGGTCTGCAGGACTGGAGATTACTAAGTCGGCTTCGCCAAATCTGTTTGATGAAGCAGGTGATGTGATCACCTATACACTGACCCTGACCAATACCGGTAATGTGACCTTGACAGACGTGCATGTGGTAGATCCGCTGACAGGATTGGATGCGGTGGTACCTACCTTGGAGCCGGGACAAAGCCTGGACAGAACAACTACGCTGACCGTGACCCAGGAGCAGATGGATTCGGGCAGGATTGTCAACAACGCGACCGCAGAGGGAACCACTCCTGCAGGGTTAATCCTACGGGACAATGACCGGGCCGTGGTACTTGGCAGAAGAAGCGGAGAGATCAGTGTGGAGAAAACTGCAAATGACACAGACTACAACAGCGAAGGGGATGTATTGAGCTACAGCATCGTGGTGACCAACTCAGGCAACGTGACTTTGACCGATGTGACGGTAGAGGATCCGCTGACAGGCATGGAAGAGGAGATCGACATGCTGGCTCCAGGCGAAAGCCAAAGCTTCACGACTTTTTACACCGTGACGCAGGCAGATGTGGACAGCGGGGAGGTCATGAACACCGTGACCGCAGCAGGCAGAACACCGATCAACCGCATCGTGACAGATACAGACGACGCGCTGGTTGACGGTACCAAAGCCCCTGCGCTGGAAGTGGTGAAAACAACCGGGGCAACCGAATACTCCGAAGTTGGAGAAGTGATTCCATACAGCATCGTGGTGACCAATACCGGCAACGTGACCCTGACTGATGTGACCGTGGACGATAACCTGACCGGATATTCCGAGAATGAAGGAACCCTGGAGCCAGGTGAATCACTGACTGTGACTACAGACTACACCGTCACCCAGGCCGACCTTGACAACGGCAGCATCACCAATGTGGCCTCAGCAACCGGTACCGATCCTGATGGCGGAACGACCGACGGCGGGGATGGTACGACTATAGGTGGGGTTCAAACTCCTGAAATTGACATTGAAAAGTCAACCGATGTCACTTCTTATGCTGAAGCTGGAGATGTGGTTCCATTTAGTTTGGTAATTACTAATATTGGAAATGTTACCCTTTCTGCAGCGACAGTTTCTGATCCATTAACTGGTTATACTGAAAACTTTGGTACTCTGGAACCAGATCAGACCTTCACAGTGACCACTAGTTACACGGTGACTCAAGCAGACATTGATAATGGAAGCTTCGTAAATGTCGCTTCTGTAGTTGGAACTGACCCTGAAGGTGAAGATGTAGATGATCAGGATGAGGTTCAGGTAAATGGTATAAATAACCCTAGTTTATCTGTGGATAAGATTGCTGATGCGGATACTTACGCTGAAGCCGGCGATGTGATCCCTTACAGCATAGTGGTGACCAACACAGGCAACGTGACTTTGACTGATGTGACGGTAGAAGATCCACTGACTGGACTGACCCAGAATGTAGGCACCCTTGCACCGGGCGAAGCCGCTACGGTTACAACCACTTACACCGTCACCCAAGACAATGTAGATTATGGTGAAGTGACCAATATTGCGACAGCAACAGGCAAAGACCCAGAGGGAGGTGAGACGGATGGCACGGATACCGCTATTGTACCGGGTACAGACGCTCCAAGCCTAAGCGTGGATAAAGTAGCCGATGTAGCGACTTATGCTGAAGCAGGCGATGAGATTCCATACAGCATAGTGGTGACCAACACAGGCAACGTGACCTTAACCGATGTGACTGTAGAAGATCCATTGACTGGACTGACCCAAAATGTAGGAACCCTTGCACCGGATGAAACCGCTACGGTAACTACTTCTTACACCGTCACCCAAGACGATGTGGATACTGGCGAAGTGACCAATATTGCGACAGCAACAGGCACAGACCCAGACGGAGGTGAGACGGATGGCACGGATACCGCTATTGTACCGGGTACAGACGCTCCAAGCCTAAGCGTGGATAAAGTAGCCGATGTAGCGACTTACGCCGAAGCCGGAGACCTGATCCCATACAGCATAGTGGTGACCAACACAGGCAATGTGACTTTGACCGATGTGACGGTAGAAGATCCATTGACAGGTTTGACCCAGAATGTAGGCACACTTTCACCGGGCGAAGCAGCTACGGTAACTACCTCTTACACCGTCACCCAAGACGATGTGGATACTGGCGAAGTGACCAACATTGCGACAGCCACAGGCACTGACCCAGACGGAGGTGAGACGGATGGCACGGATACGGCAATTGTTCCGGGCACAGATGCTCCAAGCCTAAGCGTGGATAAAGTAGCCGATGTAGCGACTTACGCTGAAGCCGGAGACGTGATCCCTTACAGCATAGTGGTGACCAACACAGGCAACGTGACCTTGACCGATGTGACTGTAGAAGATCCATTGACAGGTTTGACCCAAAATGTAGCCACCCTTGCACCGGGCGAAGCCGCTACGGTAACTACCTCTTACACCGTCACCCAAGACGATGTAGATACTGGCGAAGTGACCAACATTGCGACAGCCACAGGCACAGATCCTGATGGAGGGGAGACGGGTGGCACGGATACGGCAATTGTTCCGGGCACAGATGCGCCAAGCTTAAGCGTGGACAAAGTAGCCGATGTAGCGACTTACGCCGAAGCCGGCGACCTGATCCCATACAGCATAGTGGTGACGAACACAGGCAACGTGACCTTGACCGATGTGACGGTAGAAGATCCACTGACTGGACTGACCCAGAATCTAGGCACACTTTCACCGGGCGAAGCCGCTACGGTTACGACCACTTACACCGTCACTCAAGACGATGTAGATAATGGTAAAGTGACCAATATTGCGACAGCCACAGGCACTGACCCGGACGGAGGTGAGACAGGTGGAACCGATACCGCAATCGTACCGGGCACAGATGCTCCTGGACTTACTGTAGTAAAAGTGACAGGAGTAGAAACCTTTGCAGAAGTAGGGGAGGTAGTTCCTTATACCATTGTGGTAACCAATACAGGAAATGAAACCCTAAGCAATGTGCTGATTACTGATCCGTTGACAGGAATGGTTGAAACGCTTCCAACTTTGGCTCCGGGTGAATCAGTGACTTATGAGACTACTTACACAGTGACTCAGGAAGATATAGATGCTGGAACCATCACTAATTTTGCGTCAGCTACTGGAACAGATCCTGATGGAAATGAAGTGGATGGTGGAGATGGTACGACTATCGAAGTGGTGAAAATGCCTGCCATCGAGATCGTGAAAGAGGCAGATAAAGAAGCTGTGATTGTGGTAGATGAGGTTATTACATATACTTTGACTGTTACAAACACGGGAAATGTACCTTTCGAAGACGTGGAAGTTACTGACCCACTTACTGGATTGGACACTACGATTACCAGTCTTGAACCAGGTGAATCTGTGTTCTTGGTAACTTCTTACACAGTGACTGCTGAGGACATCGCATCTGAAGAAAGCATTGTGAATATAGCTTATGTCACAGCTCTTGATCCTGATGGAGGGGAAGATCTGACAGATGAAGATGACGCAGAGACAGCACTACTGTGTAGCGGAGAGACGCTGGTTACAGGTGAGATATTTACACTGATTGGAAGAGAACCATTGCCAAATGTCCCTGTGGTATTGATGCCAAATACAGGTACCGAAGGGGATACTCTGATTGTATTGACCAATGGTGCGGGTAGGTACATATTCAGAAATGTTCCAATAGGGGATTACACGGTTCAAGCGTTGGATGCGAATCTAATAGCGAATGGCTATATACCAGCAGATGGTGATGCGGTTAATATTACCGTTGAGCCTTGTGTGTATAACCCGATTGACTTTAGATATGGCAGAGGAGGCGACGGAGACCTTGACCCAATCATCAGCGGTTTTGTGTGGTACGACCTGAATGGAGATGCCATCCAAAATGAATGGTATGATGCCAATGGCGATGATGAAGTCACTCAAAACATAATTACTCCGGGTGCTCCTATCAATATCTTCAATTGGGAGTGGTTTGATATCAATGGTGATGGAAGCTATGTAGGCCCAGAAAATGAAGGTGAACTGAACAAAGCCGGATTTGGTAATCCTGCTGGTCAAAACATCTCGATCAAAGGACCTAATGGCTATGAGGCCACAGCAACTGTAGGTCAGTTTGGCTTCTGGAAACATACCTTATCACAGACTGATCCTTATGGTGAATATGAGGTGACTTTAGTGACCGATCCAATCTTTGATGCTCAGGGGCTTCAATTGGGTGCTTCAGGTCTGGTGAAAGTATTGCCAGATCCTAGTGGCAGACTTGCGGAGCAGGAAGCGCTTAATAGGCTGGTTTGTGAAGTCACGACCGATATAGTACAGTTTGGTACTGTATCTCAGGAAAGCCCATCCAGCTTCAATTTTGATTATGGTTTGCGTTGCTACTTAGTAGATGATGAGGTGAACCTTGCTGTGGAGAAAACCAGCTTTGAGGTTGAGATTTATGAAGGTGATGAGTTTGAGTACGAAGTGGTGCTCACTAACATTGGTGGTACAGATGCTACAGAAGTTGTCCTGATTGATGAGCTACCGCAAAGTGTTACTTATCTCAATGATGAGGTGGTTGAAAACAGTAGTGATGCGGAGGTAAGTACAGCAGTGACAGGTAGTAGAATCACCTGGAACATTCCATTCTTTGCGGCAAATGCCCGATTGGTAATCCGAATCCGGGTGAAAGCCGGAGATCCTGGAATCATCACCAATATCACTGAGGTTTCTGCCAGTGAAGCAGACACCGATGATGCCGATAATCAGGATGATGATGTGAACGAAATTTTACCGTTCCACATCCCGAATGTCATCACACCTACCACTGTGGATGGAGATAATGACACTTTCGTGATCCAGGGATTGGGCAAGTTTGTGAGCAATGACATAGTCATCTTCAACAGATACGGCGATCATGTGTTTGAGACGGAAAACTACCAGAACGACTGGGATGCTCCAGGTCAAACAGCCGGGACTTATTTTTATATTCTAAAAACTGTAGATAGAGATGGTAGAAACCATGAGTTCAAAGGATGGATCCAAGTGATCAAAGATTGATCACTTGAGTATGATCTTCAGCAGTTAAAGTCAGAAAAAAAGCCCTGTAATCGGAAGATTTACAGGGCTTTTTTTAAATGGTTGTGGAGCCTGGTGAGATTCTAATTTTAATCGTAATAATTTGATTATCAGTAGTTATTATTGTTTTGTGCTACGCTATTTACGCAACTACTTTTATTTTTCTGTATAGGAAAGGCTTAACCATCCTGCACTACTAAAATCGCTTTTTCCAAATAGGAAATCAAGCATTTCGCCTGCGACACACAGGGGAATGATTATCTATCAAGCTCCTACTTTTTCTTAGGAAAAGTATTGGTGCAATTTCCTGATAAAATTCTCCTATCCCTGACCATGGAGATACTTGATCTCATCATTTTCAGATGTGATAACCTCACAGGAATTTAGATTATGAAAAAGGTAGAAGAAGTTGATAAAAAGGATAGGGTGACTGGCCTTTATCCAAAAGGCGAAGTTTAATGATTATACGTTAGTTAGTTAATGGTTTTTACTCCGGAATGTGTGATATTGAACATTGATTAAAACCTTTTGGATTCTAAGCTTAGTAAATGTCCGGAAAGGGGCTATTTTAAGTCTAAGGTAAGTTTATCAAAGGAATTCAGAAGGATAAGTTTAGCTTTTTTACCCAAAAATCACTTTATGAAGAAATTTACCCATGCTGCGGTTTTGGTTGTCTTGGGTGCCACGGTGAGCTTTGCTTCCATGGTACCAGATCGCCCAAAACTACCCGCTTCTCTGGACCAAAACCATGTGATTCAGTCAGACAGCACTAAGAAAGATTCTATCAACACGCCTAAATTCAAAGATCTACCACTGAAAGCTGAGAGAGAAATCAAGTTCAGCACCAAGGAGGGAACCTGGATGAGTGTGGACGTTAGTCCCGACGGTAAAACGTTGGCTTTTGATCTGCTAGGAGATATCTACACTATCCCGATGGAGGGTGGAAAAGCCACTCCTGTCACTTCGGGAATGGCTTATGAAACACATCCACGTTTTTCACCGGATGGAGAAAAAATCCTCTTCACTTCTGATCGCGCCGGTAGTGATAACCTTTGGTATATAGATCTGATAAAAAAAGACACTGTACAGATCACCAAAGATAAAAACGGAGATGTTCCAGGAGCCGACTGGACTCCTGATTCTGAGTACATCGTGGTCAGCAAAGGAAGAAGAATCTCAAAACTCTGGATGTATCATAAAGATGGGGGTGGAGGAATCCAACTCAATGAAGATCCAAGTAGCATCAAAACTATCGACCCTTTTGTGAGTCCTGATGGAAGGAAAGTTTACTTTTCCCAACGCAGCGGAGCCTGGAATTACAATGCCTTACTTCCGCAATACCAAATCGGTACCTACGACTTTGACAAAGGTGAACTGAATACCATCACTTCCAGATACGGCTCTGCGTTTACACCGACTTTGAGCGATGATGGCAAATGGATGGTTTACGGCAGCCGATGGGAAGAGAAAACTGGGTTGGTTTTGAGAAATATGGAAACTGGGGAGGAAAAGTGGCTTGCTTATCCTGTACAGCGAGACGAGCAGGAATCCATCGCTCCACAAGGGGTTTTACCCGCCATGGCTTTCACTCCTGACAGCAAAAACCTCATAGCATCCTATGGAGGGAAAATCTGGAAAATCGCCGTTGAAGGAGGAACTCCATCCGAGATCCCTTTCGAAGTCGATGTCAACCTAGCAATGGGACCTCGCTTGTATTTCAACTATCAAATCAAAGATACTACTGCGGCTAGAGCAACTCAGATCCGTGATGCAGTCCCTTCTCCAGATGGTAAAAAACTCGCTTTCACTGCGCTTAACAGACTTTATGTGATGGACTTTCCGGATGGAGAGCCAAAACGTGTAACTGAGAATGATTTTACCGAAGCCATGCCAACTTGGAGTCCGGATGGAACTCAGTTGGCTTTTGTAGGCTGGAATGAAACAGAAGGTGGACAGTTGTATAAAGCTGCTTTGGGAAATAGAATTTCAGTGACTCCATTGTCCACAGAAAAGGCACTTTATATGCAGCCAGCTTGGGGACCGAATAACAGGATCGCCGTTTTCAAGGCTTCTAACCAAGTGATGAAAGATGCGGAAGGTCCAAGAGTCAATGGATCTGAAGCAGAGCTAGTATGGATTCCTGCCTCGGGAGGAGAATTTAGGAAAATCATGGAAGCCGGGAACCATGGAAATGTTCATTTCACCAAAGACACTTCTAGGGTATTTCTAAATGGATCGGGTGGAACGCTTTTGAGTGTTCGTTGGGATGGAACTGATGAGAAAGAATACGCTAAAATCACCGGGATCACTCCTTTTGGATCTGTGGTAAATTCACATGACAGCCATGGTCATACGACCAATCCTGATGAGGCGACAGATGTGAGATATGTCATGGGATTACCTGTTTCGAATGCAGATGCGGTGAATTACTGCATGCTTCCAGAAGGTGCAAGTGCACAGGAGCCTCAAATGAGACCAAGTAGTGCCACTACAATTTTGATGGCTCCGGAGGGTAATTTGGCTTTGGCACAAGTCAATAACAATGTCTATGTAGTCACTATCCCAACAGTGGGTAAGGCCCCGAGCATCAATGTTGGAAATCCTGAATCCAGTAACTTCCCTTCCCGCCAACTCACCGAAATAGGTGGTGAATGGCCTGCATGGGAATCCTCAGGCAGAAAAGTCCACTGGTCTCTCGGGAATGGACACTGGGTCTATGATATAGACAGGGCGGAGTTTATAGAAGACTCCGTAAAAACTGCAAAAAAAGCCAAAACCATAGCAGAAGCAGATTCAGTGGCGGCGCTGAAAGCATTGGGACCAGAAGCGGTCAAAGCAGCTGACTCTGTGGCAAAAGCCAAAAAGGAGGCTTTGGCTGAATTGCTGAAAAATGACCCCGAAAAAGCAAAAGCGGACAGCATCTCTAAGGCTGAGCAGAAAGAAAGAGAATCTTACAAACCGGCTGAAAAACAAGTTTCTGTTTATTACACCAAAGATATTCCGCAGGGAAAAGTACTCTTGACTAATGCCCGAATCCTGACGATGAAGGGGGATGAGGTCATAGAAAATGGAGATATTCTGATTGAGAATAACCGAATCAAAGCTGTAGGGGCTACCGGATCTCTTGAAGCCGGTGACGCGAAAGTCATGGATATGTCTGGCAAAACCATCACTCCGGGATTTATAGATACCCATGCCCATATGTGGCCGTCTTGGGGTTTGCATAAGAACTCAGTGTGGATCTATGCTGCCAACCTTGCATATGGTGTCACGACTACCCGCGATCCGCAGACCGCTACCACGGATGTGTTGACGTATGGAGATATGGTCGATGCTGGGATGGTACCTGGCCCTAGAGTTTACAGTACTGGTCCCGGCGTAGGCTATTGGATGTATAATCTGAAGTCGCTGGATCAGACTAAAAATGTGCTGAAACAATACAGTAAATATTTCAATACCCAGTACATCAAAATGTATCTGGTAGGCAATAGACAGCATAGACAATGGGTGATCATGGCTGCCAAAGAGCAGCAGCTCATGCCTACTACCGAAGGTGGGCTTGATTTCAAACTGAATATGACCCAGTTGATCGACGGTTATCCAGGGCATGAACACTCTATTCCTATCCATCCACTCTATCAGGATGTCACCAAGACTATTGCTGTGAGTAAAATGGCAGTTACCCCTACACTTTTGGTGGCGTATGGAGGCCCTTGGGCAGAAAACTATTATTACACCACGGAAAGTCCACTGCATGACCCGAAACTTAATCGCTTCACACCATATGAGGAGCTGAATGCCAAAGCAAGAAGAAGAGCTGGAAGTTTAGGTGGCTGGTTCGCTCCGGAAGATCATGTATTTATGAAGCATGCAGAAGGAGTCAAATCGATCTTTGAACAAGGTGGATTGGCAGGCATAGGTTCCCATGGTCAGCTGCAGGGATTGGGTTATCATTGGGAACTTTGGTCAGTGGCAAGCGGAGGGATGGAAGCTCATGATGCGCTGAAGGTCGCTACCATCTCCGGAGCAGAAGCACTCGGATTGGATAAAGAACTCGGAAGTATAGAGGTCGGTAAATTGGCAGATCTGGTAATTATGGACAGCAATCCCTTGGAAAATATCAGAAACACCAATTCGATCACCCATGTGATGAAAAACGGAAGAATCTATGATGGAAATACCTTGGATGAGGTCTATCCAACGCCTAGGAAAATGGATGTGAGTCCTTGGACGAAAGTAGCTCCAGTAGTTAATACAAGTTTAAAATAAGCCAGCATACTATCCCCCAGAGAGAGCTCTGGGGGATAGTTTTTTTACTAAAATGTAAAAGCTCAAGGGATACTTTGCAATCATCTTGACAGAAATACAATCCCTGCTTATCACATCCGAGGGAAGGGAAGGTAGTGTTGAACTAGTCTTTTGTTGACTTTTTTGGGTTTATGTTTCAAATTGAGATAGCTTAGTGCACACTATACAGATTTCAAATACAAGGAATATGAAAGTGTTTTATAAGGATTTTTTCCAGTACAATTATCAGGTTAATCAGGAATTGGCGCGCAGTTTCAAGTCCTATGGTGATGCAATAGGAGAGGACATTGCCCGCTTGGCCAATCATATTCTGAATGCCCAGCAGATCTGGATAGGGAGGATAAATGGGGAGAAAACATTGTCCAGCCCTTGGGTAGATTTTCCACTATCTTCATTTGAGGAAAGAAACCAAGAGCTGTTTGATTTGACTTTGGAGGTGATCTCCTTGCGTGAGCTGGATGAACATATCCACTTCCGTAATTTTGCAGGTCAGGAGTTTCAGAATAAAATCTCGGACATACTTACCCATCTGGTCAACCATTCCACTTATCATCGCGGACAAATTGCTCTTCTCATGAGGGCAGCAGGATTTGAACCGGTCAAATCGGATTTTATATATTTTAAGAGGTGATCATTTTGCCCTTCCTTGTCATTAGAGTTTTCCAACTTCCTACGGAAATAGGGTTTATTAAAAAAAAAATCTTGGATACACTTTTAATTCGCGCTTGGAATTTTACTTAGAGAATACTACTGAGAGGGTGTCTATTATACCTTGATTTGAGGAGTAGTTTTTTTCTCGAATAGAACTTTAGCGAACTTCTCCCCTCCTTTTTTATCCAAATGATCCATATCTCTAAATAGGGAATCCTGCTCCAGGTACAAACTGTCTAAATCTATAACTTGTAATTGGTGTATGGACATTAGGCTGTCTGCTTCATAACTCTCCT
Organism: Algoriphagus locisalis; assembly: GCF_900116615.1. Taxonomy (GTDB): domain Bacteria; phylum Bacteroidota; class Bacteroidia; order Cytophagales; family Cyclobacteriaceae; genus Algoriphagus; species Algoriphagus locisalis. The sequence goes on along the minus strand of NZ_FPBF01000003.1, from coordinate 766,226 downwards.
CATTCAATAAATCCACGTAGGTCTTAGTCAAAGGGAATCGTAACCCGATTAATTCTATGTCTTTTTCTTTGCATAAAGAGATAATTCTCATCAAAGATTCTGACATTCTCGCTGACGGCTGTGGAAACTCAAAGTAGTTTTTGACCCGATCTTTTGTGATTGTTATTTGCTCTTTATTTGAAAGTTTCTCCCAAGAACTTTTTGATCGCACACCTCCCCATTTAGAGACATTAAACAATTCATCTTGGATGAAATTTTTTATCACCAAGCTATATCGGTCATTCAAGAAAACACAGTAGTAATTAAGATACTTCTCCTTAATGTATTGCCCATAATTGCTATAATCATCAGCTTCGGTGTAATAGGCAGATCTGTCGAGATTGTTTTGGTTTTCCCTAGTGGGAGAAAGCGTGTGATCATCCACAGTGATATAGACCTTTTTCACTTCAGTATTTCGGATGAGGAATTTCAATTTTCGCTCCATATCAAGATAGGAGTCACTTTGACCCGAAAAATTATGTACTTGGTGGTTTTCAGTAAAATCACCCAATGGGGTGCCATGCGAATCAGCTAACAAATAGGATGGGTAAGCTAGATCAACTTCGTCATAGTCCTTGATATAAAACCCTCTGATCAGAAAGAAGAGCAAAAAATTAACGGCCACTAAAATTCCCAGAAATACAATAGCTTGTTTAAAGAAGAGCTTCATTTACAGGTAATTAAAATTGGAAATAAATAAATTCTATTTGTTCGGAAGTATTGCCGAAAATATCAATCATCAGAATGATCAATACATAAAGCGACCATCTAGTGGCCTTTCTAGGGATGAATTGGATGCCAGCAATCCCAAATTGGCCAAGCCTTCCTCTCCACTCGACAGCCAAGAAGCCAGCTATCAAAACCAATAAGGTCATCGCTCCCGGGAAAATAGAGAAGTCAGGAATCTCAAATAAAGTATAGGAAAATATTCCTGCAAGGTAGCTGATTGCATGGTTCATATTCTCGGCACGGAAGAATATCCAGGATAAAACCGTCAGACAAAATGTGCCAAGCATAGCAAAGAATTCTCTGGAATTTGGCCATTTTTTGCCCAGGGCTACCGGTTCTAGGTGTTGTCTGTTTTTGCCTCTTAACAATACTGGAATGAAATAAATAGCATTCAATCCTCCCCATACGATATAAGTCCAATTGGCTCCATGCCAAAACCCACTGAGCAGGAATATGATGAAAACATTTCTGATCTGAATCGATTTGCTTCCTTTACTGCCTCCTAGAGGAATGTAAATATAATCCCTAAACCAGGTAGAAAGGGAAATGTGCCAACGTCTCCAAAATTCGGCGACATCCCTTGAAAAATAAGGGAAGGCAAAATTCTGCATCAGTCTGAATCCGAACAATCTGGAGGTACCAATAGCAATATCTGAATACCCTGAAAAGTCCCCATAAATCTGAAAAGTGAAGAACAGTGCGCCTAATAACAGAGTAATTCCTCCATAGTCAGAGTAGTTGCTGAAGATGATGTTTGCAAATTCAGCACAGTTGTCTGCGATTACCATTTTCTTAAATAAGCCCCATAAAATCTGTCGCATCCCATCTGCGGCTTGCTGGTAATCAAACTGCCTTTTTTCAAAAAACTGGGGAAGAAGGTTTGTTGCTCGCTCAATCGGACCCGCGACCAACTGTGGAAAGAAACTCACAAATGCCATAAATGCCACCAAATCCGTGGTTGCTTTTAATTTTCTCCTGTACACATCGATGGAATAGCTCATCGTCTGAAAGGTGTAAAAACTTATCCCAACCGGAAGAATGATGTTTAGGGTGTTGGTTTGGATGGGCATTCCAAGAAGCGTGAACGCATCTTCAAAATTGTCCAGAAAGAAATTATAATATTTGAAAAAGCCCAATAAGCCGATATTGACCGAAAGACTCAGAAGCAAGAGTGCCTTTCGGCGAAGACCATCTTCAGATTTGTCCAGTTGAATACCCACTACATAATCCACCAGCGTACTGAAGGCTATCAACCCTAAAAACCTCCAGTCCCACCAGCCATAAAACAAATAGCTGGACATCACAATCAAAAGATTCTGCGATTTTAGGCTTTTGTCTAAAACAAACCAATAGAGTACAAAAACTACTGGAAGAAAGACTGCAAAGTCAAGTGAATTGAAAAGCAAGGATGGGGGCGGTTAAACTAGGTCTGTTTGATAATTGGGTGATGATCAAGCTACAATATTAGGGACATCGGGCTAAAATGAAAACCGCTTAACAAATCTTTGGTAAAGAGAGGTTATTATAGTCTGCTTTGGTTAGAATTTTTACTGTCTAAATCCTAACTAATGCAATGTTTGTTTTCAAATCTTTAGGCACGACTTGATGCTCAAAAAAAACTCTCCATTTGAGAAGAATGAGGAATGCCAAAAATTAAATTAGCATTAGAATACTCCCTATTGCAAATAGGCTTTTTATTCACTTAACTTGCATCGATTTTCTAGTGAGCCACATGTATAAAAAGCAAATAGCATTCTTCCTTGGCCTTATCTGGCTTGTGAGCTTTAGTGCTTTTATGTCCTTTCCCACACATGCTGCGCATTATGGTGATCAGGAGGACGGCATATCTACGCTGTCCGAATCTGTGGCTCCTACGATCCATTTGCTTGGCTCCTTCGAAACCCCGAAAACACCTCCATTCTCAGTTGATTGGACGGTTTGGGCTAAGTTCAATTCGCAATGGAGTTCATTGGATTTAGCTTTAGGGCAAGCCTTTCTTCAGCCTTCATTTTTTAGAAAATCTCTGCCACTATTTGATGTGAAAGAGACTTTTATGCAGTTCTTCTATACCTGGTAGGGGTTCAATAAAATCTAGGGTCAGCCCACTGGCCAGTTCAAAATTTTATTCACCTTACTATTACCACACATGTTTGATGTAGAACCTGTGACATTGATAATGTCATGCTTACTGATGTGCGCATTCAGCGTACCGTTCATTTACAATGGACAGAAAAATAAAAAGATAGAAAAGAAGTTGCTTATCAATTTAAAAGAATTGGCAAGCCAGAAAGGAGCAAATCCTACTGAGGTCGAAACTTGGAGATTTCGCTACGCAATGGGCTTGGATCAACAAGAAAATATCTTGGTTTACCTGCGTCAGGATAGCGAAAGCTTGAGCTATAGCCTGAATCTGGCGGAGTATAAAAACGTGCAGCTGATCAAAAAATACCAAGAATCTAACGGTAAAGAGCTCAACCACAAACTCCCAGAATACGTGGGGCTGCAGCTAAATCCAAAAAATGCTTCACAAGAACCTGTCACATTGGAAATATTTGATGCAGAAATGTATTCAGATCTCAACGGTGAGACTGTTTTGGCAGATAAGTGGGTCGCTATTATAAACAAGCAAGTAAACTAAATCAGCATAAGGGTATCCGTCTGGGTACCCTTATTTTCCATCTATTTATATGGCAAAGCAAAGCGATTCTTGGGGGTCAAGAACGGGTCTTATTCTGGCGATGGCCGGAAATGCAGTAGGACTGGGTAACTTCTTAAGATTTCCCGTGCAGGCAGTACAAAATGGTGGAGGATCCTTCATCATTCCATACCTGGTCTGTTTCATTTTGATGGGGATTCCGCTGCTTTTTACCGAATGGTCTATCGGTAGATTTGGCGGCAAAAAAGGCAATCATAGCACTCCTTACATCCTGGATTCTATGAGCAAGCGCAACTGGTGGAAGTACATAGGAGTCTTTGGGATTTTTACCAATATAGCTGTAGTAGCCTACTACACCTACATAGAATCCTGGACATTTATTTATGTGATCCATACGGTGATCGGCACATTCACCCAGATGACGCAAGCTGAAGTCAGCGAGTTCTTTGTGCAGTACGTCAATCTAAATGGATCGGATTTTGGGATTCCTTTCCTTCCGGTATTGGTTTACATACTGGTATTAGGAATCAACATTTACATTCTTTCTACTGGACTAGGAGGAATTGAAAAAGTGGCTAAAATCGGAATGCCGCTTCTGATTTTGTTTGGAGCTGTACTCGCTTTCAAAGGTTGGACTATGGGTACAGAAAATGCGTCCGCCGCTTTTCCTGATGCGAATGCCTGGGATGGAATCAACTTCCTTTGGACTCCACAATACGGCTCCTTATTGGATCCCAAAGTTTGGCTTGCTGCGGCAGGACAGATATTCTTCACCCTTTCAGTGGGAATGGGCTCTATCCAGTGCTATGCTTCCTACTTGAAAGAAAACGAGGATATTGCGCTGAATTCCCTCACCTCGGGATTCACCAATGAACTGGTGGAAATCGTGCTGGGAAGCGCTATCGTAATTCCAATTGCCGCAGGTTTTCTTGGTTTAGACTGGATTATTGAGAATGCTGGATTCGGAATGGCATTTCAGACTATGCCGTATTTATTTGTGCAGTGGGGAGAGCTGTTCGGCATGATCGCAGGGATTTGCTGGTTTGGCTTACTCTTTTTTGCAGGCATTACTTCCTCCTTAGCCATGGGTACTCCTTGGATGGGATTTATGCAAGACGAGTTCGGGTGGGGAAAGGTAAAAGGAGCTGTAAGCTTCGGGATTCTCGCTCTGATCATGGGACTGCCTACCATTCTTTTTTACCAGTATGGTTATTTTGACGAGTACGACTACTGGGCAGGAACGGTAAGTTTGGTGGTTTTCGCTTTATTGGAAATGGTCTTATTTACTTGGGTTTTTGGGATGGACAGAGGATGGGCTGAGCTGAACCGTGGTGCGGATATCCGTATTCCCATTGGCTACAAATGGGTAATGAAGTACATCACTCCCGTGCTTTTGCTGCTGGTATTGTTGAGTGCTTTGATCACTCCGGAAAGCAACGACTGGACTGCGGCTTTCACTAGCTTAATGAATGGGGAAGGATGGGCTCTAGACCCAAGCTCACTGATCTCTAAGCTGACTCATGATGACCTGAAGCTTCTACAACTCAATGATCCCCAAAACCGGGATATGTACGACTCCAAAATCTTATTTTCTACCCTGGCACGAATACAGATGCTTGTTCTGTTTCTGTTTATCGCAGCACTGGTATGGTACTCAGGCATCAAACGTAAATCTATTTCCCATGAATAGTTCAGCATTATTTCTTTGTCTAGGCGTGCAACTGCTGGTGGTCGCATTTACTGCCTATTGCTTTTACCGGGTTTTGAAAAAGCCTAACTCAAACTGAAACCTACAATTGATTTCTATCAATACCACAAATGGATAAAATGACCCTTTGGATCACTGTAGGGATGTAGCTAGGTTACAGCCTGGTTTCCTAACATTTTATTCAATTTCAGTGAAATCATTTCCCAAGGTTGATTTGACTTTATTCAGGTTGGGATAAAGGCAAAAAATTCCATTAAATTTTAAGCTTTTACTTAAGTTTGTCGTATTTAATTCAATAACGTTTGGTCAAGATTGAAATCCATGTTAAAACTTATTCTCAAACAGAGTTCGATTCTTGTCTTTTTTTGGATGATTTCCGGGGCTCTTTTTGCTCAGGACAAAGTCGAGAGAGAGCTTCGTGTGGAGGAAAAAGAAGTTCCTAAAGAGGCCAAGGATTGGCTCTATGATGCTTTCGAAACTTCAAAAAGACCAAAATGGTATCAGGAAATTTTCGAATCAGGGTATTCCTATGAAGCCAAATTCAAGTTAAAAGGTAAATTTTATAGCGTAGAATTTGACTCTTGGGGTTTGATTCAAGACGTAGAAATTGAGATAGATTTTAAAGAGCTACCAAAGGAAGTTCAAGCTGGCTTGGAGGATTATCTTCTTGATGGTTATAAAAGCTCAGATATAAAACGGATTCAAATCCAATACTCTGGAAAACCAGACGATCTGGAAGATTTTTTTGATGAAAATAGTCAAGAAGGAATTCTGACCCGCTTTGAAATAGAATTCATAGGTCCAGATGAGACTGGATCCTCGCAGCTATTTGAAGGCTTATTTTCTGAAAAGGGCTCTCTCATTTTTAAACGCAAAATAGTCTTGGTACCTAGTGAAAACCTCGTGTATTAAGATGAGAAAGTTTTACTTGACTAGTTTACTAGTGCTTCTAAGTTTGGTGACTTCTTTTGCTCAGGACCGTCAGTTTTTTACTGGATTCTTTCCCGAAGCAGCATTAACTAAAATAATTAAGAATGATCAAAAGATAATTTTTAAAATAGAGCATCAGGATATTTTCTATAACAATTCCGGCGATCAAAAAGATGAATTGCAATTCACCCACTACAGGACGGACTTGATGGGTTTTTATGATTTCAAATTGAACCCTACAAAAAGTATCGCATTTGGGGTATTTCACAGAATTCAGGAGGGGGCAAATGCCAATCGGATTATTCAGCAATTTGCCGCAGTAAACCGCCTGAGAAGATTGAAACTGGCACACCGTTTTCGGACTGATCAAACCTTCACAAAAGGTGATCCCTTAGAAATCAGGCTTCGGTACAGGCTAGCCACAGAAATCCCGCTTTCAGGGAGTACATTAGACCCTGGTGAGCATTATTTGGTTTTATCTAATGAACCTATTTTTAGTCTTCAGGGTGGGGAGTTCGAAATCGAAAATCGCTTGGTATTCTCCCTCGGTAAACTGATTGCTTCCAGTCAAAAACTAGAATGGAGTTTGGATTATCGTACCGACAAATTTATTCAGGAAGGCTTCCGAACTCGTCTATGGGCAAAGGTTGGGTATTTTTATAGCTTTTGACCTTAATTCACCCAGCCATCATTCAGTATATTCCTAGTGGTTTTATTGATGCTTTTCTCTGGGTAAGAAAGTAAACCATGCTTAAAGGTTTTGCTGGATAAGATTGATTCAGAAGATTTCAATTCAATAAAAAGAGAGTGCCAAAGAGAAATTGACAGCAGTGAAAGCCAGATTTCAGCATTGAAACTTATCCCTAAAAAAAACTTTAAAGTAATGATATACAGGGGGGGGGATGGTGATGGGTAGGCTGGGTGAATTATATGAAAATGCCAGTGTCGAGGAGAAGAAAATTATACTGAGTTCGACTTTTTCAAAAAAAATCACTTTTGCTAGCGAAATAGTTCGAACTCCCAGAGTCAACAAATTTGTTAAGCTTATCTATCTGATAAATAGTGGATTATCTTCAAAAAAGAAAGGCACAAATCCTTCAAAATCGGATTTGTGCCGTCAGGTGGAGCTGGCGAGATTCGAACTCGCGTCCAGATAAGGAAACAACGTACCTTCTACATGCTTAGTTACCTGTTGGTTTTTCGATCGAAATATGCTGGGTAACACACCTAGTTTCGACTTAGCTACTGAATCTTAAACTTGCATAATAGCATCACAAGCAGCAGTCCGATCAAGTCGACACCTCAGATCCACCCGGATCAGACAACGGGCGGTGAGATGTGGCCGGGGAATTACTCTCGTAACTCAACCCTTCAAGCGATCTATCCGATAAAGGTTAGATTAGGCAGCCATAGCGTAAGATTCTTCGCCATTTATAGTGCGTATGAATTTTTCAAGGCCGTACATACTCCAGCCTGCATGCGAGCCCGATCTTTACACTTACTGTCAAAACCGGTCAGCCCCATTTCAATTAGGTTGACAAAAGTAATGGAAAAATAGTTCCGACTTGAAGTCGGGGCAATTAAATTAAATTAGTCAGTGGTCAGTGTTCAGTTGACAGGCCTATTACTGAACACTGATCACTGAATACTGTTTCAATTTCTCTAATAATATGGTCTTCAAAATCAATTCTTTACGGAAAATCTTTTGAATAGCTCGGATTTCAGGCTTCCCGAGTATAGAGTTTTTTATATCTTGCGGTGATGGAAAATTTCGTCGTTTCGGCAAGAAAATACAGACCGGCAGATTTCAAGAGCGTAGTAGGGCAGCAGCATATCACCACTACACTACAGAATGCCATAAAAAACAATCACTTAGCTCAGGCTTTTTTGTTTTGTGGTCCACGTGGGGTGGGTAAGACTACCTGTGCACGTATCCTTGCCAAGACGATCAACTGTGAAGATCTTCAGGCAGATTTTGAAGCCTGCGGCAAATGTGAGTCTTGTGTTTCGTTCCAAAACAACAGCTCTTTCAATATCTACGAACTTGATGCTGCTTCAAATAACTCCGTAGATGATATCCGTAATTTAGTTGATCAGGTTCGATATGCTCCGCAAAAAGGGCAGTACAAAGTCTATATCATTGATGAGGTTCACATGCTTTCCAATCAGGCCTTCAATGCCTTTTTGAAAACATTAGAGGAGCCACCAAAGTATGCGATTTTCATACTCGCAACTACCGAGAAGCATAAAATTATTCCTACCATCCTTTCCCGCTGTCAGATTTTTGATTTCAATAGAATTCAGATCAAAGACATCGCAGGACATCTTCAGTATATCGCTGAAAAGGAGAAAGTTGACTATGAAGAAGAGGCGCTTCGGTTGATCGCTACCAAAGCTGACGGTGCGCTACGTGATGCGCTTTCCATGTTTGATTTGATTGTGACCTATTCCGCAGGAAAAAAGGTGACTTATCATGAGACGATTGGTAATCTTCATATTCTTGATTACGATTATTATTTCAAAGTTTTGGATGCCTTGGTCGGAGAGGATCTTTCACAAGTCTTATTGATTTTTGATGAAATCCTGAAAAAAGGCTTTGATGGACATAATTTTATTGTCGGTCTCTGTGAGCACCTGAGAGATCTCTTGGTAGCAAAAGATCCTGCAACTGTCGAATTGATAGAAGTATCCGAATCAGCCAAAGAGCGCTATTTGCAGCAGACAGAAGCGGCTTCTGCCTCCTTTTTGCTCTCTGCGCTGAACATCGCAAACCAGTGCGATATTCATTACAAGACCTCTAAAAATCAGCGGTTACACGTGGAGTTGGCTTTGATGAAAATGGCCAAACTTCCCCAAGCTTTTCGCCTATCCATGATGGCTGCGGAAGACGCAAAAAAAAAAGCCTGACAGCCCCAGTAGCTGAATCGGTAAAAGAACCCATTCCTCTTCCTACCTCAACTGGCACTGCCAAACCTAGTTTGTTGCAGAAGACTATTGCTATTCCTAAAAACCTTGGCCAAACCAAACAATTGGCTGAGCAGAAGGCGAAGGAAGAGCTGCAAAACGCCAAAACAAAAGTGTCTGAAGAAGTAGTTGAAGTGAAAGTAGAAGGGCGCGACCTAACGCAAGCGATTTTGGATGAGGTTTTTACCCAGGTAAAAGAGCATTTTCAAAAGTTAGGAAAAAGCATGGAGGTGGCAATCCTAGGTCAGGCCATGAAAATGAAGGATGGTGCTGTCGTGCTTGATGTGATGGGTCATGTGCAAGAGGAGCTTGCACTAAAAATGAAACCTGAATTAGTTAGAATAGTCCGTGAACTCGGAAATGTCAATCACTTCAGAGTAGAAATTGAAATAAAAGAAGAACTCGAATCTGAGCGGAATAAGCTCTATACAAGCACTGATAAATTCAACTTTTTAAAAGAGAAACACGCTGCTTTAGGAGAGTTTCAGCGTAGGTTTGGCTTAGAGACCGACTTCTAAAAATCCAGCGAAATCCCAAAATTTATCAGATTCTGTAGCTGAACGGCTTGCCTGGATGTTCCGTCATCTTGTTTGATAAACACCTCCTCATCATAGATTAGCACCGTTTCTATTCGTGTGGAAATGTATTTATTCACTTTCATTCGGATAACTGAATTGAAGTTAACGACCATATTCCCGAATACTTCATAATTAGAGAATAGGTTAATATCAGACTTCCATGTGATGTTTTTCATCAACTGGATATCTGTCACAGAAGCTGCAAGTGAAACTCCCGCTTCAGCACGAACGTTTTCTCCTGGCACAACCCCGAATGCACCGGCTCTACTCAGAGAATCGTCAAGTACAATGGTGAATCGTCCAGTAAAAGGTGATAGGATAACGGAAATCTTACTTTTATCCTTATATGTTTTCCTATAGTTAAGACCTGTAGAGGACTGAACATAACCAGGCGATAGTAGATCCGAAATTTTAGTACGTACTTCTACATCACTTCCAGATGGTCTGGTGTATTTATAACCTGCCAATAGCTGGGCTCTGGCATCTAGTTGTGTAGAGAGATAGAAAAACTCCGAGAGTTCTCTACCATAATTACTTACAAAATGGAAGTTGTCATTAGTTTTTCGTGTCTTGTATGACCGGTTATCTTGCCTGTTGAAGCCTAAACTAAATGTGAGTTGTGTATCCCAAACTTTGTTGTCCTTTTTGTAATTGGCAAAAAGGGTAAGACCTGAATTAAGGGCAAAAGTGCTGGATCCACCTGCTGCCCAATTGGATAACGTCACTTGTTGAATGTTCAGGTTGTAATTTCCCCCAGTCTTCCAAAAAATCTCCTTTACCGGTTCTTCTATTAGCAAGGAATCTCCCAACATTAGCAGCGTGTCCCCATTGATCAATACAGTATCAGGGATGAATTGTCTGTCCTGAGCCAAAATGGACTGGCTCAGGCAAAGTAGAAATAACCCAAAAAGGAGGAAGTACTTTGACATTTAAAAAGCTAAGGAGATTGCAAATTAGGGACGGAAAATAACCAGTTTCTGCCCAATGGATATGATGTTTTGAGTTCCGATGTTGTTCCAGCTTTTCAGCTGATTGACTGTCACTCCGTACTTTTTGCTTATCGCAAAAAGCGTTTCCCCGCTGGAGACGGTGTGTGTCAATCTAGCCGAAGATGATCCTGAATTAGTTTGATTTTCAGTTACTGGCGTAGGTTGGCTTACAGCAGGAGTCGGGTTCGAGGTTGCTACTGCCTGACGTGTGGGAGTCGGGTTAGAAAGTTTCACCATAGGAATATCCTCGCCACGCTTCCTGTGTTCTTGTAAGTTTAAGACCATTCCAGCTTTCAGATCTCTGTCTTTTCTAATTCTATTTTTAGACTTCAAAGCAGATAGCTTGATGCCGTATTTCTGAGAAATACTCCAAAGTGTTTCACCTGGCCTTACGATGTGCGTGGCAACTTCTGCACTTGCATTCTTTTTCTCCGTGTAATAATACTCTCCAGCTTCGATTCGCTCTCCTTTGTCTAAATCATTCAGCCTTCTGAATTTATTTTCCCGAATACCCACACGATCTGAGAAAGTACTTTGAGTAGTAGATTGAGCTGCTTGCACACCATCAAGGTTGTTGACTGTAATCTGATCTGGCTGAGCTGATTTGGTCGTATTACCAGCTATTCTAGGAAATGAGTTTGCTTGCTTGTAAGCAGGTGATGACGAAGTAGTGGTGGAGCCTGAACTTTGAGTGCTTGGTTTGGACTCGGTGATAATGGCTGGCTGCACAGGAAGTGAGCCATCTTTTACATATACGATAGTGTAAACTCTATCACCTGGGATTTTTCCGTTTTTTGTCCAAAGATTGTAGTCCTTCAGATGTTGTTCGGTTATTCCATATTTTTTAGCTAGAGCTGCCAAAGTGGTTGGGCCTTGTACCCGCTCCTCTACCATATATTGTCCACTGCTTGTGAGCATGGCAGTTTGGCTACCGAAAGCAACCTTATGAGCAAGGAATTTCTTAAAGTACCAGTGCGTATTTCTATCTACATCTACGATCCGCTTTCCATTGAATTGGGTGCCAAAATAAGCCTTTGCACCTCCTAGGCCCATTTGGTAGGATACCAAAGCGCACATCCAATTGTCGAAGGTATTATTATGCTTTTGTAGGTATAAAGCAGCTCCTTTGGTAGCATTGACGATGTTTTTTCTATCATCGATTTGATTATCTACACGAAGAAAAACCTCCTCAGCTGTTCCTTGCTTAAACTGCCAAAAACCAACTGCATTGGAAGTGGAAACTGCATCTCCGATCAAGCTACTTTCTTGGATTGCCAAGTATTTTAGATCCACGGGTACACCAGAATTTCTAAGTTCCCGCTCGATGACCGGCATGTAGAGATTGACACGATCTTGTTTTACTTTGAAATAGGCAGGATTTCGATATTGAGCGTCCACATCCAGCTGGATTTCCCGGCGAGCTTGGGGATTTATTCTTACGATAAGGTCAGCAAATTCTAGTTCAGCTGGAACTTGTGGTATTTGAGCCAAAGATTCATGGCCAAAAAATGCTAGTAAGATGAAAAGAAGGTAGGGGATACTGTTGATTTTCATTCGAAAAAGGCTTTCATCGTAGTTTCAGGCTCATTTTAGCAAAAATGATTCCCCTTTTCGTTTCTACTGAATTTTTCTTGCCATCATCACGCCGTCACGGATTGGCAGGAGTGCATTTTCTACCCTTGGGTCGTTTTGAACCATCCTATTAAAGTCCAAAATGGCTTGAGTGTCCTTGTCGATTTTTTGTCCTTCCTCTACTAGGATTTTACCTGACCAAAGCACATTATCTGCGAGTATAATACCACCCGGGTTCAGCTTGTCAATGATCAGATCATAATAGTTTCTATAATTGATTTTATCAGCATCAATAAAAACCATGTCGAATGGCCCAGGCAAAGTAGGGATGATTTCCAGCGCATTTCCCAGTCTGTAATCTATCTGATCTGCAAGCCCACTTTCCTCGAAAAAACCTCTGACCATCGTTTCCAATTCGTCATTGATATCCAGCGTGATTAGTTTCGAGTCTTTTCCCAGTCCTCTCGCCATGCAAATACCTGAATAGCCTGTATAAGTACCGATTTCCAGAATGGTAGTCGGGTTTTGCATTTTGGTAAAAAGCTCCAGCATTTTTCCCTGCAGATGCCCCGAAATCATACGTGGCATCATCACTTTTGCTTGGGTTTCTCGTGTTATTTTTAGAAGTAAATCGTCTTCATTTGAAGTATGGTCTTCGCAATAGGTTAAAATCGCTTCGTCTATAAATTCCATGATTATTGAGGCGTATAAGTTAGGAAAGTAAGCATGTCAGGGTTGAAAATATCTTGAGCAATATCCTGAATATCCATTGCAGTGGTGTTTTTGATCTGTGCGAAAATTTTGTCCAAAGGATCGACTTTTCCATGGTCTAGGAGACTTTTACCATAGACAAGCATCAAGGCAGAGTAGTTTTCTTCAGCCATCGCCATTTGACCAATTGCTTGCTCTTTAGCCATATGAAGCTGCAAAGTACCAAGCTTCGTGTTAGATAATTTGTTCATTTCTTTGAGTACCAGAGATTGGGCTTTTTTCAGGGTTTTTCCTTCTGTACCAAAATAGACTCCAAAGAAACCCACATCCGAAAATGGCTGATAGCTGGATTCAATGCTATAGACATAGCCATGTTTTTCGCGCAGCATCAGATTAAGACGGCTGTTCATGCTTGGACCGCCCAAAATATTATTCAAAAGATATAGTTTAAAACGGCTTGGGTCATAAAGAGAAAAAGCGGGTCTCCCAATCGCGCAAAGTGACTGACTGACGTCTCGCTCTTGGGTCTTGACTTTCGGAGTATAATTACTGAAACTACTCCTTACATATAGACTTCTCTTGGGTTGGATTTGCGAAAGAGGCCCTTCGATTCCCTGCAAAACTTTCTTAAATGGAATATTGCCCACCACTGAAAATATTAGCCTGGATGTATCCAAGCGGGTGGAAATGAAATCAAAGAAATCCTGCTGTGTAAAACTACCGACGGTTTGTTCTGTCCCGAGAATATTTCTTCCCAAGGCATGATTTTCAAACACCAACTCATCCAGCTCATCCTGAATTGCATCATCGGGAGAATCTCGGTACATGGCCATTTCTTCCAAAATAACCTGGCGCTCCTTTTCAATTTGCTTTTCCGGGAAAGTGCTGTTGAACGTGATATCGAAAAGTAACTCGGAAGCTTTTCCGTAATGTTCCTTTAAAGTGGAAGCATAGAAGCAAACTTTCTCTTTGGTCGTGTATGCATTGAGTTCTCCTCCGAGAGATTCCAATCTATTCAGGATGTGAAAGGTTTTGCGTTTTTTTGTGCCCTTGAAGGCCATGTGCTCCCAAAAATGAGCTAGACCTTCTTGTTCTTTGCTTTCGTCCCTACTTCCTATATCTAATATAAACCCGCAGTGAACTAGTCTGGTATGGGTAACTTCCTGATGGACAATCCGAATGCCGTTACTTAGTTCTTTAATGTTTAATTCCATGCTTTAATTTACCCTCTCGGTAATATACAAAGTAAAGCAGGAAAATGGTTCCAGCTGAATTTCAAACCTGATTTTCGCCTGATAATTTGTAACTTTCCAACTCAGAAACAGAAAAAATCGATGATCAGGCTTGATACAAATCTCTTGCTAGAGGCGACTATATTTATTTAGAGTTTCCTCCTGCTCGCTATCGGGTTGAAAATTGAAAAAACAATAACAATATGAAATACCAACCACTTTCCAGTGCCCTATACATCAAGAATCGTGAGAAATTTTGCTACAAACTTGCTGAAAGCAGTGTAGCGATTTTTAATTCAAACGACATCATGCCTACCAACGCTGACGGAACGATGCGCTTTCGTCAGAATAATGACTTATTCTATCTTACAGGAATAGATCAGGAGGAAACCATCTTGCTAGTTGCGCCGGATTGTCCAAACCCTAACATGCGTGAAGTGCTGTTTCTTCGAGAAACGAATGAGCATATTGCGATCTGGGAAGGTCATAAATACACCAAGGAAGAAGCTGAAGCTGCATCAGGAATTAAGAATATCCAGTGGCTAAGCAATTTTGATCAGATCTTCAATACGGTGATGGCGCTATGTGAAAACATCTACCTGAATACGAACGAGCATTTGCGGGCTGGGGTAGTTGTGGAAACGCAGGATGCGAGATTTATCAAAGAGTGCAAAGAAAAATTTCCGCTGCATACCTATCATCGGGCTGCACCGATTATGCATGAGTTGAGAGGTGTGAAGGAAAGGGAAGAAATAGATCAACTCCAGATTGCTTGTGATATTACTGAGAAAGGTTTTCGCAGAATCCTTTCTTTTGTAAAACCTGGAGTCACAGAATATGAGATCGAAGCGGAGTATCTGCATGAGTTTGTGAGAAACAGAAGTAATGGCTTTGCTTACCAGCCGATTATCGCCTCCGGAGCTTCTGCTTGTGTGCTTCATTACATAGAAAATCACAAGGCCTGTTTGGATGGCGAGATGCTGCTTATGGACGTAGGCGCAGAATATGGCAATTACAATGCAGATATGACTCGGACTATTCCGGTTAGCGGGAAATTTACGGAGAGACAACGGGCAGTGTATGATGCTGTTTTGCGTGTGCAAAAAGAAGCATCCCACATTCTAAGAATTGGTACGAATATTCAGGATTATCATAAGGAAGTTGGGCTGATCATGCAAAGTGAATTAGTGGGATTGGGTTTGATAGACCAGACGGATATCAAAAATCAAGATCCAGCCTGGCCAGCTTACAAAAAGTATTTCATGCATGGTACTTCCCATCATTTGGGATTAGATGTTCATGATGTGGGAACAATGCATGGACCGATCAAACCAGGAATGGTATTTACAGTCGAACCGGGAATCTACATCCAGGAAGAAGGTTTGGGAATTCGATTGGAGAATAACATAGTGATCCAAGAAGGCAAAGGCTATTTTGATCTCATGCGAAATATACCTGTGGAAGCTGAAGAGATCGAAGAGCTGATGAATAGCTAAGAAGTTAAAGTTCCCCTAAAACGAAAAAAAGCTTTACCTGTCGATGGTAAAGCTTCTTTGTTTTCAATATATGGAATTAATCATTTGGATAAGGAACGTAAACAAAACTTGTAAAAGCTCCATCCATCACAAACAAGCAGCAGAATTCATCCGGATCTTTGTATGCTTTTTGGAACTCAGGAAGTGATTCTTCGGAGATCAGTTTTCGTTGAACAAATTCATCCACATAGGTCATAAAGTAGTTCCAGTCCAGCCCTTTTTCCTCTTTTCCCACAAAGATTTTTCCGATTGGCTGCATATCTTTTGAGATAGGGAAAATAGGATAATCAGAGAATTTCCGAGTTCTGATTTGATACGATGCTTCCTTCAAAGCATCTGATATTTTTATAAAATCACTGGTAATTGTACCTAAGTATTTCCCGCTTAATTCTGGATCGTTGAAATCTGAAATCATGATTTTAGAGTTAAGAGTACGACATTTTCTACATGGTAAGTTTGTGGAAACATATCCACTGGCTGCACTTTTTCCACTTTATATTTTTCGCTCAACAACGCTACATCTCTAGCCTGAGTGGCAGGATTGCATGATACGTACACAATCTTCGGTGCATTCAATCTCAAAAGCATCTGCACTACTTTCTCATCCATTCCGGCGCGTGGTGGATCGGTGATGATCAAGTCCGGTGCGGCATGATTGTCAATGAATTCATCGTTCAGCATATCTTTCATATCTCCGGCATAGAATAGCGTATTGTCTAATCCGTTGATTTGAGAGTTCAGCTTCGCATCTTCGATCGCAGCTGGTACATACTCGATGCCGATGACCTGCTTAGCTTGCTTTGCAACGAAATTGGCAATAGTTCCAGTTCCAGTATATAGGTCATAGACCACTTCATCTCCTTGCAAATTGGCAAAATCACGAGCGACTTTGTATAGCTCGTATGCTTGCTCGGAGTTTGTTTGATAGAAAGACTTTGGTCCAATACGGAATTTCAATCCCTCCATTTCTTCTTCGATAAAGTCTTTTCCGGCAAAAGTGACTAGTTCCAAATCATGGAATGTCTCATTTCCTTTGGTATTGATCACATATAAGAGTGAGGTGATTTCCGGAAATTTCTCATTTAAGAACTCCATCACTTTTTGAATTCCTTCCGGATCATTTTCTCCAAACTGAACGATAACCATGGATTGGTCAGTGCTCGTGGTTCGGATTATTAGATTTCGAAGTAGTCCAACTTGGTTTCTAATGTCATAGAAACTCAAATGATTGGCTAGCGCAAAAGCTCTCAACTCATTTCTGACATCATTAGAGATACTTCCTTGAAGGTAGCAGTGATCCACGTCGATGATTTTGTCAAACATCTTCGGGATATGAAAACCGAGTGCATTTCTGTCAAACTCTTCTCCCGTGTGGATTTGCTCTATGGTCAACCATTTCTTATTAGAGAAGGTAAAATCAAGCTTATTTCTATAATAACGTGTTTTTTCAGATCCTAGAGTTGGTAGCACTTCTGGTATTTCAACTTTAGCGATTCGTTGGAACTGATCTAAAACCTGCTGACGCTTGTAGGTTTTCTGCAAGTCATAATTTATATGTTGCCACTTACAGCCGCCGCATGTGCCAAAGTGCGAGCAGAAAGGCTCAATTCTTTCTTTGGAATACTCATGGAATTTCACCGGTTCGCCTTCCATAAAAGAGCTTTTTCCCTTGGTGATTCTTACATCTACCACATCTCCAGGAGCAACGCCCGTTACAAAAACCACTTTTTCTTCATGATGTCCCAAGCATTTTCCCTCCGAAGCTATACGCTCGATAAGGAGATTGGTAATCACTTTATTTTTCATTTTTCGCGACATGGGCGCAAAATTAGGGAAATTTGACCGTAATAATGAGTGCAAAATCTAACTTGGAATCTATATCGTTCATATTTATAACCATCGGCTAAAAAATATTCTCTTAGAAAACTTTAAAATCGAAATTTTGGTTAAGACTTGTTCCGGTAGCAAAATTGCCAATTGGTTGAGCTTTTGATATAAATCAATTTTAGATGGTTTTCGTTACTCGAACTTGAAATTTGAAAATCACAAATTGAGTATCTTTGCACAATCAATGAAAAAAGATAGCCTAAAAGATAAAGTTGTAATCATCACCGGAGCTTCCTCAGGAATTGGCGCATCTTGCGCTTTAGCTTTTGGTAAATCAGGTGCTAAAATCGTAATTACAGGGAGATACCTAGCTAAACTGAATGCTGTCAAAGCGAAGTTAGAAGCGGAGGGCATAACTGTATTGGCAATTTCCGCTGATGCTGGTGTGATCGCGGACAATGAGCGAATGGCAGAGATTGTTTTGTCTGAATTTGGGAAAATTGACATTCTGATTAATAATGCGGGAATAACCATGCGGGCATTATTTGAAAATCTTGATTTAGAGGTGTTTCATAAAGTCATGGATACAAATTTCTGGGGAGCTGTCTATGCCACCAAAGTATGCTTACCGTCAATCCTTGAGACTAAAGGTACTGTGATCGGGATTTCTTCCGTCAACGGATTTCGTGGTACGCCCGCTCGAACTGCCTATACAGCAAGTAAATACGCGATGAATGGTTTTTTCGAATCTCTTCGAACTGAAGTGATGAAAAAGGGAGTACATGTGTTGGTGGCCTGCCCGGGATTTACCGCTTCCAATATTCGTAAAAACGCACTCACAGCTCATGGTTCCGTCCAAGGCGATTCTCCTAGGGATGAATCCAAAATGATGAGTTCTGAAGAAGTGGCGGAGGAAATATTGAATGCTACATTGAAAAGAAAGCGTGATTTGACTCTCACTACCCAAGGAAAGTTGTTGAAGTTTCTTAATAAATGGATGCCTGGTCGATTGGATCATATTGTCTATAATCAGATGGCAAAGGAAAAAGACTCACCTTTCCATTAAATGCCAGAGTCAATCTTTCAGACTTACCGAAATCGCCTCGTCGATCTATCTTCCAAGAATAGGTCACTTTATTTACCAAAGGCAGAAGGTTTCGGTGTTGTTGATCTGAAAGAAGTAGATTTTTTAAATGGAGAAAATAGCTTTGAAATAATCAAAAAGGCTATTTCTTCTAAGAAGCCAATCACATTATTACCAGAATCTGATCCTCGCCTCGCTGGAGTAAATACTCTTTCGAAAATATTTTCCAGGCTTTCATTTCGTGATCAATTGACCCAGGAAGAGACTGGAGAGAAGTCCTTGTTTCTTGGTTGGCCATATGTAGAAGGGAAGTTAATCAACGGTCAGGTCCTTCGAGCGCCAATATTGCTTTTGGGGGTAAAGTTGCATCTTGAAAATGGGCATTGGATACTCTCAAAAACAGACGATTGGCAATGGAACCCTGCGTTTCTTTTGGCCTATAGTCATGCCTATGGAAAATCGCTAGATGCTGAACTTTTAAATCAAGAAGTACAAGAATTAATTGCTGATCCAACCGAATTCCGAACTGATCTTTGTAAAATTCTCAACGATAATTTCTCTATTCAGCTAAGTTCATCATTATTTGAAGATCAATTAGCTCAGTTTCCTACTTCCCAACTGAGTTTGGATTCAGGTACGTTTCAAGATGGGAAGTTGGCGTTGAAGAGTTATGCTCTCTTAGGTTTATTTGCTCAGAAAGGAAGTTTTCTGTTTACTGATTATGAAAATCTAGAAAAGGAATTTGGTGAGCTGAGTCTGGAGGAGTTGTTTACAAAGCATTTTGCAAGTGATGAAAGTCAACCTATTCCTAGAGAAGAGCAGCTTTTTCCGGTTTTCCCGTTGGATGCTTCTCAGGAAAATATTCTGGTGAAAGTTCGACAAGGAAAGAGCCTCGTGGTAGAAGGCCCGCCGGGTACTGGCAAGTCCCAATTGATTGCAAATCTGGTTTCTGACTATTGTTCTCGAGGGAAAAAAGTGTTGGTGGTTTCCCAAAAGCGTGCTGCGCTTGATGTGGTTTTTGAGCGATTGAGTAAAGAAGGTTTTGGTGATTTCTTAGGGCTGGTTCATGATTTCCGGGCCGATCAAAAAATCCTATTTCAAAAGCTAAAAGCTCAAATAGAAGGTATAGAGACCTATCAGGAGCAAAATAGAGGAATTGATTCCATTCAGTTGGAGCGAGAGGTTTCGCAGTATTCTAAGACGATTTCCAGACTTTCGGAGAAGTTTGAGATGTTTCGAATGGCGCTTTTTGAGACAGAAACAGCTGGCATTCCAATAAAAGCAATGTATCTGAATGCTGATCTCCAAAAGCCATTCTTCGAGCATTCGGATTTAATAAAGCTGAATTATGAGCGTGCTCAGGATGTTGAGAAATGGTATAAAATCCACCATTCTTACCATTCTCAGTTTAAGTATACATTTTGGGAAAGCCGTGTTTCTTTTGCCCATTTTGAACCAGCAGTTTTTTCCAGAATTTCCCAAAGTATAAAAGAGATAACTGAATTCAGATCAAATTCAAGAACTGATAAACTGCCAGATTTAGCACAGGTGATTTTAGAAAATGGTAATTTTTCGGATCAGGTGGAGGGATTGAAATCATCCTTGGGTCAGATTGAAAAGTCAGATTTAGCTATTTCATCCATTTTTGATTCAAAGCTTTTATCAAGCATGCTTAAAATTCAGAAATGGCTTTTGGTTGTTATGGAAAAGCTTCAGCATCTGGAATTGGGAATTGATGCCAAACCAGAACACCTATCAAATTTGGAAGCAGAACTTGATTTGTTGAAACCAAAAGCCAGTTCCTGGTTAGGGAAAATTCAAGCAAATCTGAGTAAAAGTAAGTTTCCGTTGACCTTCGAAATCCTAAGTAAATCTAATTTGAAGTTTGACTCAGATTCGGTTTCTAGGATTCAGAATGAAGTGGAGGTTTTGCAAGGTCTAAGCATTGAACTTTCTGAACTTCCAACGATTGAAGGATTGGAGTTTACAGCGCTTTCAGTTGATACTTTTGAAAGGCAACTCGCACTTATTAACGCTGCTTTGGAGTGGGTTTCTCGATGGAAAAAGCAGCAGGATATTCATGCCTTAACTGATTGGAATTTAATTGATTTCAGACTTCAGCTCAGCGATATTACTGAGCTGTCCAGATCATTTTCATCCCAAAAGAACAATTGGAAAGCTTATTTGAGTGATGCACAGATTTTAGAAATTCTACAAAATGGATTTGCAGGAGATAAGCTCGATTTCCAGACTAATCAGATATTTTCGGAATTGGTTGCCTTTGATCGGTTTTTAGTGACCGTAGACCAATTTTCAATTTCTATTTTTAAAAAGCTGGAAGTTGACTTTCCCGATTTGACTTTGGATGATCAGGTTTTGGTATTTTGGAATTCATGGTATTTGGCTTGGATAGCTCATTTGGAAGCTAAGAATCCGGTTTTGTCCGAAGCTGGAAGCCTTAAGATGCATCATGAGTTGTCCGAATTGAAAACTGCAATTCTGGAAAAACGGAAGATTTCCAAGCATATGGCTTTGCTTAGACTTAGAGAGCAAGTCGTGAGCGACTTGGAGTTTAATCGTCTGGGTAATCGTTTGACGTATCGGGATTTGCTTCATCAGGTAAGTAAAAAGCGTCAGCGCTGGCCGATTAGGAAATTGGTGGAGGAAATGGGGGATGAGGTTTTTCGATTGTTGCCTTGTTGGTTTGCTAGTCCAGAAACTGTTTCTGCCTTATTTCCTCTTGGTCAGAAATTCGACTTGGTGATTTTCGATGAAGCTTCCCAGTGTCAGGTGGAGCGAGGATTACCTGCGATGCTTCGAGGGAAGCAGGTGGTGGTCGCAGGAGATTCAAAACAACTTAGACCTTCGGATTTCTATCAGGTGAAGTGGGAATCGGATGAAGAAGGATTGGAATATGAAGCGGAGTCGCTGTTGGAATTGGCTGGGAATTTCTTTGAAAAACATCAGTTAAAAGGTCATTACCGCTCAGCTGATCCTGCTTTGATCCATTTTTCAAATACTCATTTTTACGACAATCAATTGGAGACACTTCCTGATTATGTTACTTCATTAGCTGGAAAACCTGCTTTCACTTGGCAGAAAGTGGAGGGTATGTGGTCAAATCAGGTAAATAAAATGGAGGCCGATGAAGTTGTTTTGAGAGTTGAATCTATACTGAATTCCAGTCCATCAGACACTGTCGGGATAGTGACTGGGAATTATTTCCAGATGGAATTGATCCGTGAAAAACTTTGGAAAGCTGGTTTTCAGGACACAGTTATTAAAGTGCGTAATATCGAAAATGTGCAGGGTGATGAGTTTGATCAGGTGATTTTATCCCTTGGCTATGCACCAAATCCTGAAGGGAAGTTGATTACTAATTTTGGGCTTTTGGGTAAGTCAGGTGCTGAAAATCGATTGAATGTAGCTATCACTAGGTCTCGGAGGCTGATGCATGTGATTTCAAGCATTGAACCTGCTGATTTCCGGCCAAGTCAACTTAAAAATCCTGGTTTAGAATTGTTGAGAGAATTCTTGGCTTTTGTCAAAGATCAAAGTAAAAACCCTTTTATTTCCGTTCCTGATGGCAAAGTTGAAGGCTATAAGATTGATTGGAGTTTAAAGAATAAACTGCTGAAGTCTGAGACTTCTTATTCAGGAGAAATTCCTTCGGCTGTGATGGATTTGATTTTCAAAGAGTCTAGCGAGGTTCAAGAGGCGATTTTGACGGATGATCAGCGATTTTTTAATGCTTCTACTGCAAAAGCGGCTTTAGCTTATCATCCTATTCTGCTTGAGCAAAAGGGGTGGGGTTATAAATGGAAGTGGAGTAGAGGTTCTTTTATAAGTGATTGATACATTTTGAATGATAATTCATTCGTTAAGTAATTATTATACTTATAATGAGTGATTTATCATTCATTTATATATTTAATGTTTGTGTTATAATTCATTCATTAAGTCGTATATTTGTTTGTAGTGAATGATATTTAAGTCATGGATTATAATCAATTAAGCGATTTAGCAGTTCTGCAAAAGCTAGGAGACTTTGTCAAGCATCACCGCATGGCTCAAAATAAGTCCCAAGAGCAACTCTCGCATGCTGCGGGGATAAGCCGGTCCACACTGAGTCTATTAGAGCGTGGTGAAAAAGTCAATCTGATTACTCTGATACAGGTGCTTCGGGTGTTGGATCAATTACAATGGTTGGAATCATTTGAAATCAAGTCTGTAATAAGTCCAATGACTTATATTAAACTTCAAAAGAAGCATGAAAAGCAGCGGATTCGTAATTCTGATATGGCCGCCGAAAAACCTCCATTAGAGTGGTAAATGCTGCCGAAATCTGGATTTGGGATAAGCTAGTCGGAGCGGTACTTTGGAACGAGTCGGAGCAGCTTGGCAGTTTTGAATTCAATCAGAATTTTCTCAGCTCGGGTTTAGATATTTCCCCTGTGAAAATGCCATTGGAACAGGGGACTAGAGTTTATGGGTTTCCTGAGTTGCGAAAATCAAGGGGAGATGCTTTTGATACGTTTAAAGGGCTGCCGGGATTACTTGCAGATATGCTTCCCGATAAATATGGTAATCAGCTCATCAATGCCTGGCTCGCCAAAAATGGGAGGCCAGCGGATAGTCTTAATCCTGTTGAACAGCTTTGCTTTATCGGAAAAAGGGGCGTGGGTGCTCTGGAAATCAGGCCTTCATTTCGTGAGGAAGCTATCAAGCCAAGTACTTTGGAAATCGACAGCCTAGTCAATATCGCTGGGAAAATTCTCAATGCAAGAGAGGGTTTTCAGTCTAATCTGAGTGTTGACGAGCAATCTGCTCTGTCAGATATCCTAAAAATAGGTACGTCGGCAGGCGGTGCCCGTGCCAAAGCGGTAATTGCTTTTAATCCCAAGACAGGAGAAGTAAAAAGCGGTCAGGTGAAAGCTCCCAAGGGTTTTTCGTATTGGATTATCAAATTTGACGGGGTTCATGATTCGCAGTTTGGAGTGACCGTAGGCTATGGGAGAGTGGAAATGGCATATTACCTGATGGCATTGGAGGCTGGGATTGATATGAATGAATGTCGGATTTTGGAAGAAAATGGGAGAGCTCATTTTATGACCAAGCGATTTGACCGAAGCGATGACGGTCAGAAAATCCATATGCAAAGCTTGTGTGGTTTGCGGCATTTTGATTTCAATCAAGTGGGCTATTACAGTTACGAGCAGATTTTTGAGACCATGCGGATGTTGCGACTATCTTATCCTGAAGCAGAGCAGATGTTTGCACGGATGGTGTTTAATGTGCTAGCAAGAAACTGTGATGACCACACAAAGAACTTTGCTTTCCTGATGGGGAAAGATGGCAAATGGAAGCTTTCTCCTGCTTATGATATCTGCTATGCTTATAGACTCGGTAGTATGTGGGTAAGTGCGCAATCATTGATGGTAAATGGAAAGAGAGAAGGAATTGAAGATTCTGATTTTTTGGAGGTAGCGAGAAAAATGAATATCAAAAAGCCTGAAGAAAAGATAGAAAAAGTAAAGTTAGCAGTTAGAAAGTGGGATGATTTTGCTGAGCAAGTGGGAGTTGATCCAATTTTAAAAGACAGTATTGCAGCTACGCTTTTGGCTTGAAACAGGGCTATAGTCTCGCCATCCAACGTGCCAATTGCACTTCATGGACTAAATAGTATCCTTCGTCTTTTACTACCAGCTCCAGTCTTTCCAGAGCTTTCAATGCAGTGCTTACGGTACTTGCTGCCCCTAGATTATGTTTTTGAATAAAGTCTTTACTTAAGGGATTTTGTAGTGGTTCCTCTTTGGCAACCGCCCGAAAGATATTCCATTGAGCTCGTGTGAGCATCTTTTGGAAATTGGCAAAAACGGCCTGTTGCTGGGTCAGAATCTGATCAAAAACCACATCCACATCTGAAAGACTTACTTTTTTGTAGTTCGCAAAAAGATGATTGCAGACTAATTGCACGGTGTAGGTCTGCCCACGGCTCCATGTATAAATCTTCTCGATTGAATCAGCTTCGATGGATTTTTTTGCGGCTTGAAAGTGCTCAGTTATAAATTTTGTATAAGCTTCCAAAGCGATGGGCTGAAGGGATTCTAACTGCGAACTTTGATAGAAAGGTCGCTTCTTCTCAGTAAATATCGCTTCCATCAGCGTGCGATGACTGCCGCTGAAGATAAACCTGACTTCAGGAATCTGCTGTACCCAGGTGCGGAAAATAGCTTCGGCATTTGCCCCTTCGTAATCAGCGATCTGCTGGAACTCATCGATGGCGATGACTATTCTCTTTTTGCGGGAAAGCAGAAAATCTCCAAGTGCTTTTAGTGATTGGCCTGGCTGCTCGGATTTATTAATGCCAATGCTTATTTCCGGCAATCCGGATAAAGCATTGAAACTTATCGTAGCTCCTATAGATGCCAAGAGCTTTTGTATGCTTGCGCTTATTCCAGCAGTGGTCCTGCCATATTTTTCATAGATAGCTGAGGCGATGGATTGTATGGCTTCATCTATATTTTGAGTTGCAAGCAGATCGATATAGATCGTTTCGCAACCTTTGGAAGTTTCTAATTCCTCAAAAAAACGATGGATTAGGGCTGATTTACCTAGTCTTCTCCATGCGTAAAGCACTACATTTCTATCATTTTCTATATGAGAAATGAGTATTTTCAGATCATTTTCCCGATCACAGAAATAGTCTTTTCCTTGATAAGTATTGATCACGAAGGGATTGAAAGGTTCTTTCATAATAATTACATCATTGATTACGCAAAGTGCGTTACGTAAATAACGTTACGTAAATTACGTAATAAATTCTTGAATTAACTACTAATCACCAGCTTTTTAGAATGAGTCCTAAAATCCAAAAGGATTGTCTGGAGAATTAGGGATTTTCAGGGATAGTCCAAGTTCTGAGTTTAGCAGTTTGATGAAATGTTCTGCAAGAAGAGGCGATTCCTTTTCGATGTTTTGGTGAATGAAAAAGTAAAGTTTTTGAAGGCCATGAGATCTCCAGACTTTGATTCTTTCAACCCAATCTTCAAGTCGGGAGTAATCACTTTTATGATTTGCGCCAACATATCGGATGAAAGCGGCATCATTAGACAGACGCATATGAAGCATGTCCCTTCGAGCTGCGGCGTCCACGATGATATTTGTGATATTATTTTTCTTTAGAATATCGAAATAAGCATCGAAGACTTCTCCTTTGAACCAATCTTCATTACGAACCTCGATTGCCAGCGGAACTCCTTTGGGGAAATTCTGCGCAAAACTTTCTACCCGATCAATAAATTTTGGTTTGAAATTGTCAATCATTTGTAGGAAGACCATGCCGAGTTTTTCTTCAAACATACTTACCGAGTCAGCAAAATCTTCAGTCAAATTCTTAACATCATTAAGTCTGCGATAGTGACTTACAGACTGAGGAATTTTTGGAAAGAACTTAAAGTCTTCTGGAGTTTTCTCTTTCCATTGCACAACCTGATTTTTGTCGGGTGAGTTGTAAAAAGTCGCATTGAGCTCAATAGAATTAAACTGCCTTGAATAATATGTCAACTCATCTTTTGTGCCTCTTGGATAGAAACCTTTAAGATCAGCTTTGTTCCATTTGGCACATCCCACGTAAACTTCAAATGGAGCATCGCTCTTATATTTCTTAAGTGTCTCAGCCGTATCTGGATGATCAGGTGGTAAGGCGAAGTCAATTTTCTCAGGGTGTTCAGTTCTGCCAAATTTCATAGTTGGTAAGTTTGAGTTTAATTATCTCAAATATACCCGACCATCTTATATACCAAAATCCCAATCCATTCCTTCGACAGTTTGTGCCAGTTTTCAATGGAAGAAGGGCCTGGATATAAAAATGCTGGAAGATCATATTTTGTATCGTGGCTATAGTAATCTGTAGGAAATGTTTCTGTTTTCAACCCAACTTTGTCGAAGCAGCCTTTCGCTCGATACATGTGAAAAGCTGAGGTGATTAATAGAAATTCTTGATTAGTATCGATTCCCTTTGTAACAAAAAAATCCTTAGTAAATGCTGCGTTTTGCGCAGTGTTTTTCGATTGATCTTCGATCATGATGTCCTCTGCGGGAACTCCTGTCATAATTAGAAAACGCTGTAAAAGCTCAGCTTCCGATTGGGGATTGACAGGGTTTAAGCCTTGTCCACCGGTGATGAGTATTTTTTTGATTTTGCCCATGCGATATAGCTGCAAGGCATGGGTAATCCTGTCAGCGCCTTTGTTGAAGAAAGTGCGGTCATATGCGGTTTTGCTTAAGTTCGTTACCCCCGTAAGTACTATGCCGATTTCATGGTTTTTGATTTCGGAAAACTCCTTGAAATCGGGTTCCCAAGCTAGCATGGCTTGATTGGAGATAAACTGATTGGAAAAAAACCAGAGTAAAATCAAACCAATCCAAAGACATCTTTTCCCCCATTTTCTCTTGATGTAGAGCAGTCCAAAAACCCATAAAAGTGAGATAATTGTTAGCGGCATAGCCAAAAAGCTCAGAAATTGGGAGAAATAGAAAAACATGAAGGTGATTTGGTATTTGCTGTAAAGAAAAGAGGGAAATGATCAATAATCAATTTTCAATGAGCAAATTCAATTTACCCGTGGGAAAAGCTTTGATAATTGAATCTTGCACATTGAGCCTTGTCCATTTCCAAATTCTTTTTCCCAACTTTTCCCTAAATCCATCTCATCGGGTTATTTTTGAACATGAGTTCAGACCTACCTAACCTATTGCCTTTGATTCAGGAGCTTTCCGCCCAATTGGAGGGAACCTTGCAATTTGATTCTTTGACAAAGACCCTTTACGCCACAGATGCTTCCGTTTACAGGGAGATGCCTTTGGCAGTAGCTTTTCCAAAATCCGAATCAGATATCCAGAAGCTAATACTTTTTGCTTTCAAAAACGGCACTTCTCTGATCCCAAGAACTGCCGGAACTTCCCTTTCAGGACAATGTGTAGGAAACGGAATTGTGGTGGATGTTTCCAAACATTTCACCAAAATATTGGAGTTGAATGTAGAAGAGCGTTGGGTGCGTGTGCAGCCTGGAGTGGTACGCGACGAGCTTAATCGCTATTTGAAGCCGCACGGACTCTTCTTCAGTCCGATTACTTCTACTGCGAATCGTGCCATGATTGGCGGGATGGTCGGGAATAATTCTTCTGGAACCACATCGATTGTTTACGGAGTGACACGAGATAAAGTCATTTCATTGGATACGATTTTGAGCGATGGGAATCCGGTGAAGTTTGAGGCACTTACCAAAGATGAGTTTGAAGAGAAGACAAAACTGAAATCATTGGAAGGGGATATTTATAGAAAAGTCCTGGAGGAATTAAGTGATGAAGAGGCTAGACAAGAGATTCACGCGCAATTTCCCAAAAAGTCAATCCATAGAAGAAATACCGGTTATGCGGTAGATGAATTGTTGAAGGCTGATATTTTCGAAGGGGAAGAAAAATTCAATTTCTGCAATTTGCTTAGTGGTTCTGAGGGGACTTTGGCTTTCACTACTGAAATCAAAATCAGTTTGGATCCACTTCCTGAACCTGTAGAAATCGTAGTTGCAGCGCATTTTGAAACGATTCATCAAAGTATGGTTTCTGCACAGACGGCCATGAAGCATCCAGCTACGGCGGTTGAGTTGATGGATAAGATTATTTTGGACTGTACCAAGGAAAGTATTGAATACAGCAAAAACCGATATTTTGTAGAAGGTGATCCTGAGGCTATTTTGATGGTGGAGTTTCGTGGTCAAACGCTGGAAGAAGCTATGGCCAAAGGCAAAGCATTGGTGGATGATTTGATAGAAACTGGTCTTGGCTATGCATATCCGATCATTGAACCTGCGATGGTTTCAACTGCTTGGGCACTTCGTTCAGCGGGATTGGGGCTTCTGGCAAATATACCGGGTGATGCGAAGGCAGTCGCCTGTATTGAAGATACGGCCGTGGATATTGAAGATCTGGCGGAATATATGGATGAGGTGGCCGAAATGATGAATGGGTTTAAGCAAAAACCCGTTTATTATGCCCATGCAGGTGCTGGAGAGATACATTTGAGACCCATTTTGGATCTGAAGAAGTCAAAGGATGTGGAGGAGTTTTATAAGATTTCAAAAGCTTCTGCTGAGTTGGTGAAGAAATACCAAGGCTCACTTTCTGGTGAACATGGAGATGGAAGAGTACGGGCTGCTTTTATTCCTCTGATGGTTGGGGAAAAGAACTATGAGCTTTTCCGAAGGATCAAATTCTCATGGGATCCTCAGAATATTTTCAATCCGGGGAAAATCGTGGATGCTGCGCCGATGAACAAGTTTCTGCGTTATGAGCCGGATATGGAGACTCCAGTTCACGATACTTTGATGGATTTTTCTAATGTAGGAGGGATTCTTCGCTTGGCAGAAAAGTGTAACGGATCGGGTGACTGCCGTAAACTTCCAGGCTCTGGTGGTACCATGTGTCCAAGCTACATGGCTACTAGAAATGAAAAGGATACTACTCGAGGTCGAGCCAATACGCTCCGTGAGTTTCTCACTATGGATAAAAAGGAGAATGCTTTTAACCATCCCGAAATCAAGGAGGCGATGGATTTGTGTCTTTCCTGCAAAGGATGTACAGCAGAATGTCCTTCCAATGTGGACATGTCCAGTATGAAAGCCGAATTCCTGTATCAATACCAAAAAACGAACGGCATTCCGCTTCGCTCACGAGCTTTTGCTTACATCAATGAACTGAATGAATTTGGCTCGAAAACCGGAGGATTGGCCAATTTCATGCTGAGTAATAGCTTGATTGGTGGGTTGATGAAGTCTGTTTTGGGCGTAGCCCCAAATCGAAATCTACCTGAAATCAGTAAAGTCAGCCTGCGAAAATGGTATAAGAGGAATTATGAGTCGCTGCCAACAGCTGCAAAGCAGATCAAGTCAGTTTACTTCTTCGTAGATGAATTCACCAACCACAATGATACTGAGATCGGGATTAAAGCGATTTCACTCCTCAAAAAGCTTGGATATGAGGTGAAAATCGTGGATCATGAGGAAAGCGGTAGATCTGCACTTTCTAAGGGTTTGCTGCCAAAAGCCAAAAAACATGCAGAGGCTAATGTGAAGGTTTTTGAGAAGCTGATTGATGGGAATACCCCTCTAATCGGTTTGGAGCCATCCGCTATTTTGAGTTTTCGGGATGAATATCCCCGGATTGTTAAAAAAGAATTGGTGGAGGCTGCCAAGAAATTGAAATTTCATGTGAAGTTGATCGATGAGTTTTTGGCTCAGGAAATTGCTGCCGGGAATATCACTTCAGATTTGTTTACTACTAAAAATCAGAAGATAAAACTTCATGGACATTGCCATCAGAAGGCTCTTTCTTCCATGACTTGGACCCAAAAGATACTTTCATTTCCTGCAAATTACTCTGTAGAAACTATCCCGAGCGGATGCTGTGGGATGGCCGGAAGCTTTGGCTATGAAGCGGAGCATTACGAGGTTTCCCAGCAAGTGGGAGAATTGGTGCTCTTTCCAGCAGTTAGAAAGGCTGATGCCGAAACAATTATTGCAGCACCGGGTACCTCTTGCCGTCATCAGATTGCTGACGGGACGGGCAGGAAAGCCAAGCACCCAGTGGAAATTTTATGGGAAGCTTTGATTTCCTAATTACTATTACATTTTTAACTCAACATATTATGAACGATAA
The DNA here is from genome assembly GCF_900116615.1 of Algoriphagus locisalis. Taxonomy (GTDB): domain Bacteria; phylum Bacteroidota; class Bacteroidia; order Cytophagales; family Cyclobacteriaceae; genus Algoriphagus; species Algoriphagus locisalis. The sequence goes on along the minus strand of NZ_FPBF01000003.1, from coordinate 735,954 downwards.
GACCCGATTAGTACAACTTAGACATCCTGCAGAAGGACGGAAAATAGCAGTAGTTCAAGAACCTTTTTTGGTTTTAGTGAATGAATTCACGTCAATCTACCAATTGGTAACAAAATCGCTAGAATCAGGAATTTCCGTTCATGCGCTTTTAGAACACCAGCTCTCCACTTTTAAGATCGAATACGATCAAGTTTATAATGGTTTAAGTGAATGGAAGTTATTGCCTTCATTTGATAATCCAGATATACCATCCAATTGCATAGTTTCTGGTACAGGGCTGACACACCATAGTAGTGCTATGAACAGAAATGTGATGCACCAAAGTGAGGCCGGAAATTCGCTAACGGACAGCATGAAAGTCTATCAATGGGGAGTTGAAGGAGGGAAGCCAGCAGATGGGCAGGTTGGTATTCAACCAGAATGGTTTTATAAAGGAACTGGATCTATTCTCAAAGCTCATGGTGAAGCGTTGGAAGTTCCTGATTTTGGAGACGATGGGGGAGAAGAGCCTGAGATAGCAGGTGTTTACCTTGTTGACAGCAATGGACAGCCTGTCCGAATTGGTTTTACTACAGGTAATGAATTTTCTGATCATGTGATGGAAAAGAAGAATTACCTCTACCTAGCTCCTTCCAAGTTGCGAACTTGTTCTATCGGACCTGAATTAGTACTTACAGATGATTTTTCTGACCTAAATGGAGTGGTAACGGTTTCCCGCCATGAAGAAGTTTTGTGGACATCAGACATAAAGACTGGTGAAATTAATATGGCGCACAGTTTATCGAATTTGGAGTACCATCATTTCAAATATCCGGATCATCGTCAGCCACTTCAGGCACATGTCCATTTTTATGGAACAGGGGCTTTCAGCTTCGGTGCTGGTATCAAATTGCAAACTGGTGATAAAATGAAAGTGCATTGGGAAGGAATGGGTCGTGCCCTCATTAATCCGATAGAAGTTGCCGAAAATACTATTGAACTCATACAGGTGAAGTCTGGTGTTTAAGCTTTCTCCAGCATTTTAGAACAAATGATTGCTCTTTATAATTAAGTTTTAGTTCGTGTTCTCTAACCAATTAGAGGAGCCAGCTAATGTCTTTTTATTAGTATATAAGGATTTTTAGGTTTGACTAGAAAAAGTTAGGGTGCCAATTCCAACTTAAATTCTAGCAGTCATATAATTAATCTTGGAATTGGTAGTGGCGAAGTATATATTGATAAGTTAGCTTTATGCAAAATTTATTCATTATATAAAATGAAAACCCAAAAGACCCTAAGCCTATTAACCAGTATCAGTCTCGCACTACTTCTCGGGACTAATTTCAGTTGTTCTCCAGACCAAAAAAGTGAACACACCACCTGGTCACACTACGGAGGAAGTCCAGACCAATCCAAGTTTTTCAATGGTTCACAGATCACTAAAGAAAATGTGAACCAGCTAGAAATAGCCTGGAATTATCCCATCGAGGATAATAATTTCTACAGTTTTAGCCCGATTGTAGTTGATACCATCATGTATGTATATGGGAAAAACAATTCTCTCATTGCACTGAATGCAGTTACAGGGAAAGAAATCTGGATACATACTGATTTGAGAGGTTTGTCCAGAAGGGGGATAAACTACTGGGAAAGCGAGGACAAAAGCGATAAAAGACTTGTGTTCACTTTGAATAATTCGCTCCAGGAAATCGATGCGCTCACAGGGCAAAGCATCACTGATTTTGGAACTGGCGGATATGTAGATTTACGTGTGGGATTGGATCGCGACCAAACCAGTATTCGTCGGATGCAATCCATGATGCCAGGAGTAATATTTGGAGATTTGGTAATTTTGGGTTCTGCACCTGGAGAGACTTTTTTCTCACCTCCAGGCTATGTGCGGGCTTATAATGTGGTCACGGGTAAGTTGGAATGGACATTTCATACCATACCGCAACCCGGAGAATTTGGTTACGATACCTGGCCAAAAGATGCTTATAAGTACGTAGGAGCCGTCAATGTTTGGAGTGAAATGACGGTGGATGAAGAACGGGGTATCGTGTTTTTACCTGTTGGCTCGCCAACCTACGATTTCTATGGGGCAGACCGTGAGGGAGCAGGTCTTTTTGGAAATTCCCTGGTGGCATTAGATGCGAAAACAGGCAAGCGACTTTGGCATTATCAAACCGTACATCATGATCTTTGGGACTACGATCTAGCCTCAGCTCCACAATTATTGACTATAAATAAGGATGGAAAAGAGATCGATGTAGTGGCGGTAGCTACCAAGCATGGATTTGTTTTTGTGTTTGACCGAGATACTGGAGAGCCTGTTTTTCCAATTGAAGAAAGACCATTTCCTGCTAGCGAAATGCCAGGTGAAAAATCCTGGGCGACTCAGCCTATTCCCGCAGTGATTCCGGATTTTACTCGACATGAGGTAACCAAGGAAACTTTAAACCCTTATTTCTCTGACGAAGTAAAGGAACAATGGTACCAGCGATTGGATACTGCCAAATCAGCACTCTATATTCCTCCTTCCGATAAGTACGAAACCATCACCATGCCTGGAGCATTGGGAGGCGCCAGCTATGGGAATACGGGTACTAACCCAGAAAAAGGCATCATGTACATCATGGCTCAGGATTATGCTTCGATTTACAAGCTTTCAAAAGTAGTTCCTGTAGAGCCTGTACTTTCGGATGATGAAAAGAATAAAATAAGTACGCTCTACGAGGGGTCTTGCCAGACTTGCCATGGAGAAGGCATGAAAGGAAGTGGCGCAGGACCATCCCTGATCAATGCAGGTACCCGGTATTCCTATGATGAATTTAAGACTTTACTGTCGGAAGGACGAGGCAGAATGCCAGCTTTTGTCCATATTGAGGAAGCTACTATTTTGGCGATGCACCGCTACCTCGGCGGGTCCCCAAGCCGATTTAGAGGAATGATGACTGCTTCAGATGCTCCTGAAATCACAGGTCCTGTGGTAGCCTCTGGAGGTATAAAAATCCCCGATGATACCACTCGAGCTGCTCCCTTAGAGGATTATCCAGCCGATGTAGTCCATCCAGAGGATAGATACACTACCGCATACGGTACGGAATGGCAGGCTTTAACAGCTCCGCCTTGGGCATCCATTTTTGCTTATGATCTCAATAATGGAACTGTGAAGTGGCGTCAGCCAATCGGCTTGGATTCTGCTTTTTCCAAAGGAGATAAAACAACAGGTGCTCCAAGTGGAACAATTCGAAAAGGAATGGTTATCACTTCTACGGACATCGTTTTTGCTACTGGCAAAGGAGGTATTGTCTATGCATTTGATGCAGACAACGGAAAAATCCTTTGGGAAACTACGCTTGATAACGAATCGACTGGGCAGCCGGGAATGTATGTCGTAAATGGGAAGCAGTATTTAGTTATTAATGCTTCCAATCGATTTGATCCTTCGAGTTACGACTTCTCCAAAAGACCAGGCGCTCTGCCAAAAGGATATGTGGTTTATTCTCTACCAGAGTAATAAACTGAACTGATAAGGGAGCAGCTTAATCCTATTACTTCTATTTAATCTCTTAAACCTAAAATGACATGAAAACTATTTTAACCTTAGCCATTTCTCTTGCGACGCTGGCATCTTGGGCTCAGCAACCTGATACTGGAGATCGAATAATTCATAATGATCCCGTAAAATACCGGGAGCTTTCTGCTGTACATGCCGGAGCTGGAAAAATGGGCTTTACCCAATTAGTAGGGCGAAATGATCTCTCCACCAACTTTCTTTATCTCCACTCTGGAGAGATACAGGCTAAATCAGGAATAGGTCACCATTTTCACCATTCTATTGAGGAAATGTATATACTTCTCGAAGGTGAAGCAGAATTCACCGTGAATGGTCGTACTTCTACCTTGAAAGGTCCAGTTGCTGTGCCCTGCAAACTAGGTGATGCCCATGCTATTTATAATTCCGGTGATGAACCTTTGAAATGGTTGAATTATGCTGTTTCGGAAAGAAAAGCTCAGGGAGATGCCTTTGACCTGGGTGATACACGCGAAGGAGCGGAGATTGACGAAGTTCCTGTTTTTGTTTCCTACCAATTTGATCAAGCTAAACTTCGGGATGAGAATCATCCCTACGTTGGGAATGGAGCATTGGCGCGAAGAGCTTTTGGTCCAGAGGTCTTTAAAACCAATTGGAACAATGTAGATCATCTGGTAATTCCCGCGGGGAAATCAGTTGGCCCTCGGAGATTAGAAGGCGTGGAGGAAGTTTATTATGTCATGAAAGGCGAGGGAAATCTTTCGATTGAAGGAGTGACAAAACCTGTGGTAGCTGATGATGCATTTACAGGCTTATTAGGAGAAACTATCACATTGATTAATACAGGTTCAGGTGATCTTGAATTGTTGGTAATCGGTGTCGCAGTCTCTGCTGATAGAAACTCCATTTCCCAGAATGCCCTATCTGAGCCAAAAGCTATGGCTTTACAGATGGACTTTGTGGTGTTGCCGGAAAATGCAGAGGCATTCGAAAAAATGTATCATTCCATTTATGTTCCGGCGATGACAGTTCAGGATGGATATTTAAGCTCCAAACTCCTGCGTCTTTTTCCCGAGGAGCAAGCAAAAGGCATAGAAGCAGAACCAACCAAATTCAATTATCAAATCCAAATATCTTTTGATACCGAAGAGAATCGAATGAAGTGGGTGGCCAGTCCTCAACATCAAATTGCCTGGCCGGCAGCTTCAGGATTGGCTGAGGAATTCAAATGGCGAGGCTATGATGTGATGGGAGATGACGATCAGCGATAAGTTTAGCGAATCATAGTAGAATAGAATTAAAAAACCCTCCATATCAAAATTATGGAGGGTTTTGGCTTTAGTAGCCTATCGCATTTTCATGCGAAGTAGATGTTTTTCAGCAGTTATAAAAAGAGTTTTTCCGTCAGGAGTAAGCGCACAATTTGCTGCTGTCGCACCTTCCAGCTTGATCTTCCCCAATATTTCCCCTGATCTATTGAAAATCCAGATTCCCCCGGGACCTGATGCAAAGACATTGCCTTTTTTATCAATTTTAAACCCGTCACATAAGCCAGGTTCTGAGGCACTACTGGCATCGTAAAAAATTCTTCCACTGGTGATTGAGCCATCCTTAGCTAAGTCATAAGCATACCATCTTTTTTTCTCGGGGTCAGAATTAGAAACCAACAGTGTTTTCTGATCTGGGAAAATCGCGATTCCATTCGGCTGATCGATGGAGTCAAGTAACATGGTGACTTTGCCGGTTGGATCCATTTTGTAAACACCCTGATAGTCAATTTCCTTTTTTGAATCACTTGTCAGTCCATAAGATGGGTCTGTAAAATATAGATTCCCTGCTTTGGACAAAATCAAATCATTAGGACTATTTAGCTTTTTCCCGTCGTATTCCCCCGTTACGGTTGAGTATTCTGGTTTTGGATCGGAGAGCGAAGTGTTCAATTCTGCTATCCTTCTATCTCCATGCTGGCAAATCCACAGTTTTCCGTCTGGAGTGAGTAATAAGCCATTTGATCCCATAAAACCACCTCGCTCTGTTGCGCCGGTGTAGCCGCCAGGTTTTAAAAAAACTTCTTTTCCTTCGGCTTCAGTCCATTTATAGATGGTGTTGGCTGGGACATCGGAAAGTAAAAGCATTTTCTCCTTTGCCACCCAAAGTGGTCCTTCGGTAAATTGAAAACCTTCGGCAATGACTTCAACTTTCGCATCTTTTTTTATGATGCCGGAAAGTTCTTCAGACACATATTCAACGGTGGTAGTAGGATTAATGTCTTGTGCTCCAGCTGAATAGAGTAGCGCAAAGGCTATCAGGGTTAAAATAGGTTTTTTCATAGGTATAGGTTTATTGTATTTAGGTTAGTTGATCACTTATTCATTCATTTTTACTTGATATTTGATCAGAATGGGGTCTTCAAAGTCTCCCATATCGCTAATGATTTGTTCAAGTTTTTCGCCATATTTTCCAAGAGATCCTTTCTCAAGTGCATAGAGCCAATCTTCAGTCCGAAGAACATCGTAGAAATACCCGTCTTTGGCAAAGCCATTTCCATTGGACCAGCCAGCGAGTGACTGGAAAGCTATAGCTCTTTTGGATTTATGATCTATGAAAACCTCATGTACTGGGAAAGTACGCATATTCGTAATATCCATTTCAGGGTTTTTGGCAAGAGCAAAGGTTTTAAGGCGTGAAACATCCTCGGTATGCCAGATTTTGCCCATATTGATTACAAAAGGCTGGCTTGTAACTGTGGCCTCGAACTTTTCCCCATCCATTTTCAGATCTTCCGCACTCGGCTTTCTTGCTCCAAAATCTAGGCTTATCAGTGGGGTTGATTTTTCATTTTCAAAGTGATAGAGTGTGTCTGAAAAAGCATAGTTGAGAAGTAATGAATGCTCTCCCAATCTTGCAAATTCTCCTTCACTAATTTCGGCAGTTATGGGCGTGCCAGTAATGGGCAGCTCTGTGATTTCTCCCGTGGAGCTATCCAGGATTTTAAAAACACCAAACTCACCGTTTTCATTTAAGTTGCCATCAAACATGGGGGAAGTCAGCCACTTGTTTGAAGAAATTTTTGTGAAATAAGGAATGAAAAGGGCGTTTTTATCCAAAGTAACAGTACCAATAAATTCAAAATCCGGAAAGGAATACTGCTTAATAACGCCGCCGCCAACAGTGATACTCAAAGTGTCTTGATTCAGATCAACACCTTGTAAATTTTGATATTCTTCTGGACCATTTCCAATTCTTTGGAAACTCTTGATATAATTCCCCCTTAAATCAAATAGATGGATTTTAGCCTCAGGGTTACAAATGGTAGAATAGACTAGGAATTCCTCGGTGACTTTTAGATTCCAAACACTGCAATTCAAGTTTACTGGAGAGTCCTCTTGATTCTTAAGCGGAATAAATTCAATGGAAGAAATGGCCTCATCTATCGCTACGATATTGCTTTCAGTGATTTCAACGCTTGGTAATTCGTCATTATTCTCACTCGGTGAGCAGGCAATAACTGAAAAGGAGAGTAGCCAAAGTATATTTATTCTACTTCGAAGAATCATAAGGTCACAAGTTTAAATAGTTGTTTTTTGTTTATTAAAGTAATCCCAATACCTTCCTTGCCACATATTCTGCGCACCTGGCGGCCAATCTTGCCGTAGCATGATCGTGGTCAAAAGCTGGGTTGAGTTCTACCACATCCATGGAAATCAGTTTTTTGCTGGATGCGAGCAATTCAAAAACCTTGAATGCGAATTCAGGTCTGAAACCCATGGGAGATGGTGCAGATACGCCGGGTGCAAAAGCCGAAGAAAAACCATCCATGTCCACGCTGAGATAGATTTTGTCCACTGAGTCGAGAAACCAAAGAATTTTTTCCTGAATCACTTCCCAGTTATTCAATCTGAAATCCTCCATCACCATCCATTTTGCACCAACTTCATCGGCGGTTTTAAAAAGTGATTTTGGATTAACCGATCGCTGCACGCCTAAGCATAAATATTGAAATGTATCCTTATTCTCCTGAGCAAGTTGAAGAAAGGGAGAACCTGAATGCCCCAGTCCATCGATGGTAGGCCGGAGGTCAAAATGTGCATCCATATTGATGATGCCAAGCTTTTGATTTTTGGAAGCTAAATGCTGATAAATACCTTTTCCATGTGCCAAAGCCAAATCATGCCCGCCTCCTAATAGGATAGGGAAATGCTTGGTTTCCAATAATTCCAAAACGGTTTTTGTTATCAGGTCGTGGCTGGACTCTAGGTCAGAATTTTCCGTGTAAATATCTCCATAATCAAAAATTCTACTTTTCTCAGGAAGGTGAAAAGCTAGCATTCCCAGGCTTTTTCGGATAGCATTTGGACCTTCCGCGGTTCCTAATCTGCCTTGATTTCTTTTTACTCCCTCTTCTCCTGCGTATCCTAAAATGCCAACTTTTGGAGTTTGCTGACCTTCGTCTAGCTGGAGGTCTCTCACCGAAATCGCAGCTTGGTGCCAGTATTCAATGGTTTCCGATTTTCTGCCTGTCCATAGGGAAGGATTTGGGTTTTGATGAAGCATGTTGAGTATTTTGTAATTTTATAGTAACTTAAAAATTGCGCTTTGATATTCTTAATACCAGAAACAATGTATTCTGTTTTTAGGTAATATTCAAAAGATGTGCTTTAAAACCCAGTTCCTCCGGCCATGAAAGAATATAGGATTCCGCAGAAAGAGAATGTTGATTTGGAAGCTTTTGAGGAGCCAAGTAGTTCCTTTGCAGGGTATTCTTATGCTGATTATCTCAAATGGGATTATGAGGAGATTGTTGAGTTGATCAAAGGAAAGATTTTTGCAAAGGCGGCTGCTCCCAATCGAAGGCATCAAGAGGTTTCCGGTAATGTTTTTTTTAAAATTTTCAGTTTTTTAAAAAATCACTCATGCAAAGTTTATTCGGCGCCTTTCGATGTGAGGTTTTCCAAAGATCCTGATTTTTCAAAAACTGACTCGGTAGTCCAGCCGGATATTTCTGTGATTTGTGATCCGTCAAAGTTGGATGATAAGGGCTGTTGGGGAGCTCCAGACTTGATAGTCGAGATACTTTCTCCAGGAAATAGTCGGGTGGAACTTCAAAATAAATATGACTTGTATCAGGAATACGGAGTCAGAGAATATTGGGTTATCCATCCTTCAGAATGCACCCTTTTGATATATACTTTGATAAATGGCGGATTTCAGCCTTCTAGACTATTTACATTCGGAGATAGAGTAACATCCGCGGTAATCCCCGGATTTAAATTGGATTTGGAAGAGGTCTTTAGATCTTAGATTACTTTGTCCAAATTTTTGAAAATTTCCTCATCAACCAAATTTGGAATGGTGACCTTCAATCCAGGACTTCGATCCATTTCCCGTTGAATCGCTTCCAAAGATCCTGAATTTCTGGCCCAAGCTCTTCGGGCAATTCCATTATTTACATCATAAAAAAGCATTGACTTCAGCTTTCTTTCTGCATCCTCCGACCCGTCTAGTACCATCCCGAAACCCCCATTCATCACTTCTCCCCAGCCTACACCGCCACCATTGTGGATCGAAATCCAGGTTGCTCCTCTAAAACTATCTCCAATCACATTATGAATAGCCATATCTGCGGTAAACTTACTGCCATCGTAGATATTGCTTGTTTCACGGTAAGGTGAATCTGTCCCGCTTACATCATGATGATCTCGACCCAGCACAATCGGAGCAGAAATCTCTCCAGATAGAATTGCATCGTTGAATGCTTTGGCGATTTTCGCTCTGCCTTCAGCATCAGCATAAAGTATCCTAGCCTGAGAACCAACTACCAATTTGTTCTTTTCAGCCTCTTCGATCCAAGTGATATTATCCTGCATTTGCTGCTGGATGGATTCCGGGGAATTCTGCATGATTTCTTTCAAAACTCTTGCGGCAATCTGATCTGATTTTCTCAAATCTTCGGCTTTGCCAGAGGTACAAACCCACCGAAATGGACCAAATCCATAGTCAAAACACATTGGTCCCAAAATATCCTGAACATAGGAAGGATATCGGAAATCAATACCATTCTCCACCATAACGTCTGCTCCAGCTCTTGAAGCTTCCAGCAAAAAAGCATTCCCGTAATCGAAATAGTAGGTTCCCTTTGCAACATGCTTGTTGATCGAAGCAGCATGTCTTCGTAGGCTCTCCTGAACTTTAACTTTGAAGGCCTCTGGATCTTCTGCCATTAGCTTGTTTGACTCCTCAAAGGAAAGCCCAACAGGATAATAACCTCCAGCCCATGGATTGTGGAGTGACGTCTGGTCAGAACCCAGTTCCACGAAAATTTCCTCTTTGTCAAATTGCTCCCAGACATCTACGATATTCCCGATGAAAGCCAGAGAGACGATCTCTTTGTTACGCTTAGCTAGTTGCGTACGGAGAACCAGTTCATCCAGGTTTTCAATCAATTCATCCACCCATCCTTGTTCATGTCTTTTCCTCGCTGCGGCAGGATTCACTTCAGCGCAAATGGTGATACAACCTGCGATATTCCCAGCTTTCGGTTGAGCGCCGCTCATTCCGCCTAGCCCTGCTGTTAAAAATATTTTTCCTGCTGGCGTTTCTCCTGCTTTCAGTTTTTTGCGAAAAGCATTCATCACCGTAATGGTTGTACCATGTACAATTCCCTGCGGACCTATATACATAAATGAACCAGCAGTCATCTGTCCGTATTGTGTCACACCCAGTGCATTATATTTCTCCCAATCATCTGGCTTGGAGTAATTCGGAATCATCATCCCATTGGTTACGACAACTCTAGGAGCTTCTTTGGAAGAAGGGAAAAGGCCCATGGGATGGCCGGAATAGATATGCAATGTCTGCTCATCTGTCATCTCTGAGAGATATTTCATCACCAAAAGATATTGAGCCCAGTTTTGGAATACAGCTCCATTTCCTCCGTAGGTGATTAGTTCTTCTGGGTGCTGAGCGACTGCCGGATCCAAGTTGTTCTGAATCATTAGCATAATTGCCGCTGCTTGTTTCGACCTGGCTGGATAGTCTTCGATAGGTCTTGCCCGCATTTCGTAATCCGGCATAAATCGATACATATAGATCCTGCCAAAATCCTTCAGTTCTGCTGAAAACTCACTTGCCAATTCCGCATGCCATTCTTTTGGGAAATAGCGTAAAGCATTTCTCAAAGCCAGTTTTTTCTCTTCTGTCGAAAGTATATCCTTGCGCTTAGGAGCATGGCTCAAAGTTGTGTTTCGGGATCTTTTTGAAGGAAGTTGTGAAGGAATGCCTTGGGTTATTTGCTCTCGGGAATTCATGTGATTTACGAATTGGGGTTGCTCGCGGCGGCGCAACGGCGCAGCGAAAATGGGTTTTGACAGATAATTTTAATATTCTCCCTCAAAGCCATAAAGGAGAAAAGTTTCTTGAATCTTGGATCTGATCTTAATTCTAACGTCTTAAGTCTATTGTCTTAAATCTTAACACCTTTTTTCCAAACCTGTGCTGGTTTCAATTTGCCTTGGTGATACAAGATTTCTCTATAATCTGAAGTTGGGAAAAGGTTGAAGTCAGCTAAAAGACCAGTTTTCAAAACTCCTCTGTCTTCCAATCCTAAAGCTGAAGCTGCACGGGAAGTCAGTGCTGAAAGAACTTCTACGGTGCTGAGTTTCTCGAAAGTTGCTAAAATGGAAGCTTGAGCTAGCAAATCTCCCATGGGAGCGGAACCTGGATTCCAGTCACTTCCAATTGCCAAAGAACCACCTTGATCTAGGATTTTGCGGGCAGGAGTGAAAGCACAGCCTAGTCCAATTGAAGCTCCCGGAAGAGCAACTGCAACGGTATTTGAATTTGCTAAAAGTGCTATTTCTTTTTCAGTCGAAGCCTCCAAATGGTCGGCAGATTTTGCGTTGAATTTCACAGCAACTGTAGATCCGCCTGTAGTGAATTGATCGGCATGAACAGTAAGATCGAAGCCTAACTCTTTCGCTTTTTGATAATATCTCTCAATCTCTTCAGGAGAAAAAGCGCTTTTCTCGATAAAAGAATCGATCCTGTTGGCAAGGTTTTCTGATTTTAAAATGGGGAAAAGATCCTTTGAAATCATTTCCAGATATTCCTGATTAGTTCCCTCAAAATCCCGTGGTTTCATGTGAGCTGCCAGGCAAGTTGGAATTAAGTCGGCTTTAGTTTCTTGACCAGCTTGTTTGATAGCGCGAAGCATTTTGAGTTCTTCAGCAACTGTCAAGCCATAGCCGCTTTTCACCTCAATCGTCGTCACACCTTCACTCAGGTGTCTTGTGGCATTAGTAACAGTTCGCTTTGCAAGTTCTGATTGAGGGAGTTTTCTTGTTTGTGTCACTGTATCCCAGATTCCTCCGCCTGCCTCCGCGATTTCCAAGTAGGATTTACCGGCATTCCTCATGGCAAAATCCTGAGCCCGTGTCCCTCCAAAACAAATATGCGTGTGACAATCGATCCAACCTGGAAGAGCCACAAAATCTTTCTCCAACTCAATGACCTCGGCATTTAACGATTTTGCTTTGGCTTTTAAATCATTGAAATTTCCAATTTCCAGAATCTTTTCTCCTTCCATCAGGATCCCAGCATACTCCAGAATCTCCAATTGCTCATCTTTCAACGCACCTTTTAACGGGAGTTTGTCTAGAGTCAATAGTTGTGATATAGGGCCGATTAGTTTTTTCATGGTTTGTTGGTTTTTAGAAAGACCACCGTTGTTTCTATTAGTTTCCCGCAGATTTACGCTGATAAGGGGTGCAGATAAAAGCGCAGATTTTTACAATTTATCAGCGGAAATCTGCGGGCAAAATTACCTTTCCGCTAGCAATTCTATAAGCTAAATAATTCACCCCACTCAGTTTCAAAAGGTAAACCTTCTTCTTTGGCTACCTGATTAGCAATTGCAATCAACTCACCACTTTGAATCATCTCGATTGCCGCTTCCATATCCTCAGTCATCACCCGATCATTGATTACAGGAGTGATTTTGGTTCGGACGTGCTCATGAATCGCGGTCATTACTTTTCCTGATTTCAAAGGAGCGTGAAAGTCCATAGCCTGAGCAGCGTAGAAAAGCTCAATTCCCAAGATTTTCTCCACGTTTTCAATTACCCTTAAAGCTTTTCTAGCACCTATCGAACCCATACTCACATGGTCTTCCTGTCCTAATGAGGTAGGTATGCTGTCCGCAGATGCAGGAAAGCAAAGGCCTTTGTTTTCTGATGCCAGAGCTGCGGTGGTGTATTGTGGGATCATCAAACCGGAGTTCAAACCAGTTTCTTTCAATAGCAATTTTGGTACGCCGGGAGTATCTCCTTCTAGGGAAAGATAGATTCGCCGATCTGAAATATTTCCCAATTCTGAAGCAGCAAGGCAGGCATAATCCAAAGGCAAAGCGATGGGTTGGCCATGAAAACTTCCTCCGGAAATCGTGTGATCTTCGCTGAACACGACAGGATTGTCAGTAACAGAATTGATTTCAGTTTCGATAGCCTCCTTCAGGTGCAACCAAGCATTTCTCGATGCTCCATGGACTTGCGGCATGCATCGCAAAGAATAGGGATCTTGTACTCTGGCACAATCCAAGTGCGAGTTGACGATTTCGGACTCATGAAGTAAGTTCAGGATTGTCTGAGCTACGTGCTGGTTACCTGCGAATGGTCTAAGCTGATGCAATTCAGGGGAAAATGGTTTGATCGAACCCATCAATCCCTCAATCATCATTGCTCCGGTAATGTCAGCATGGACAAGCAAATTGTGCAGGCGATCCACGATTTTTACTCCATAAGCCGCCATGAATTGCGTTCCGTTGATTAGGGCCAAACCTTCTTTTGGTCCAAGAGAAAGTGCTGATATTCCTAGCTTTTCAAAAACTGCGGAAGTTTGTTGGATCTTTCCTTCGAAATGAACCTTGCCAAGTCCAAGCAATGGCAAAAACAAGTGAGAAAGTGGAGCTAAATCACCGGATGCCCCAACTGACCCTTGGATGGGCACGACTGGAATCACCTCATTTTCCAACATCCAAATCATTCGATCCAAGGTTTCCAGTCGAATTCCAGAATATCCCTGCGCCAAAGCCTGTAGCTTCAATACAAGCATGAGTTTGGAAATTTCTATCGGCACAGGTTCTCCCAATCCTACGGCATGACTTTTCAATAGATTCTCCTGCAAAGTCTGTGTGTCAGCAGCAGATATTTTGCTGGTGCAAAGAGGGCCGAATCCTGTATTGATTCCGTAAACTGCCTTTTCACCTTTGGCGATATTGGCAACCGCTTGTGAAGAAGCTTGAACTTTTTCCCGGGTTTCAGGGCTGATAATTCCTTTGAGTTCTTTCCTCGCAAGCTTTAATGCTATGCCGGCTGTCAGATGTTCTAATCCGTAGTTGAAAGTTTCCATTACTATTTGGGTAAATATTCTAGGGTCTCTACAAAGATACCAAGCCTTTATGATAATTTTTGATATCAATTTTGTCAATATGTGATACCTTTGAGGTATCATGGAATTGAGGCATCTGAATTATTTTAAGGCTGTAGCAGAAGAGTTGAATTTTCGGAAAGCAGCTGAGCGCTTATTTATTTCGCAACCTGGATTGAGCCGACAGATTAAGCAGTTGGAAGAGATTTTTGAGGTTCAGTTATTTGAACGGGATCAGAAACATGTGGCATTGACTGTGGCTGGGACTTACCTCAAAGGGGAGGTTGATTTTGTGCTCAATCATCTGGAGATGACCAGAAACCAGCTGAAGTTAATAGCTGCAGGGAAAATTGGAGAACTTAGAGTTGGGTTTTTGGGATCAGCATCCAATCAGGTTTTGCCGGATTTACTTTCAAAATTGAATTCTCAACAGCCCTTGATCAGCACGAGTTTGGAGGAGCTTAGTAACGCTGTTCAGGTGGAAATGATAGAGAAAGATAAGTTGGATCTGGGTTTTGTAAGATTGGCTTCTGTGCCGAGTGATTTGGAAATGAAGGTGGTTTTGCGAGATAGCTTTTCACTGGTGGTGCCCACAAATCATCCGCTTCGGGAGCGAGATTTTATTTCCGTCAATCAATTCAAGGATGAACCTTTTGTGCTTTTCTCCTCAGACTATAGCAATCTATATTATGAACAGATTATGGGGATTTGTCGGGATGCAGGTTTTTCTCCCAGAATCAGGCATAAATCCGTGCATGCTTTGACGATTTTCAAGCTAGTGGAAAATGGAATGGGAGTGGCCATTGTACCCACTTCTTTGAAAGAAGGATATGAATTGAATGTGCGATTTATGCAGATTCCGAATATTCCGCAATTCACCGAGCTTTCAGCGATTTGGAAGGCTGAAAATAGAAATCCTGCATTAAAGCAAGTTTTGCCTTTGATCTAGCTAAATCCTTAAATTGAGCCTTTATACCCAAATGTCGGGTCAAAACAAGTCTATTTTTCTTTCCTATCTCTAGCATTTTGTGTTTTGGGGCAAGAATATTAGGGTGATATTAATTAAATGATTTGTAGGAAGTTATGTTTAATAAGATGTTTTTGAAGTAAAGAATCTCTAGTTTTTTGGAATAAAATCCAGTTTGATTCCTTTAAATGGATTATTTTAAAGCTGTATTTAACTGCGATCAATTTTTTTTTTCCTATGAAGAAAGCTAAAGACATTTTGGAATTATATAAAGGGCACCAGGGATATCTTGCAAATCGATCAGACAGGATTCCCATTCCTCAGTTTGAAAGTATTTTGGGATCAATTTTTACTCCAGGTCCTTATTATTACTATGTATTGGATTCGGCAAGTCTCACATTTGATTTTTGCTCTCCATCAACTAAGAAAATATTAGGCATAGATTTGACAGGAGCTCATTTGTCTTCATTGGTGGGAGTGTTTCATTCAGAAGATATGCCTTTTGTATATGCCAGCGAAAACCAGGTTGCTACCTATATAAAAACGAAACTGAATGCATCTGAAATAATTAATTATAAGTTCAGTTATTCTATTCGTGAGCAAATTTACGATGGGACTTTTAGGTTGTTTTTGATGCAGACAATCACTTTGGCAACTAACGAAGAGGGAGCTCTTGAAAAAGTTCTGGGGATACATTCAGATATATCCCACATTACCCAAACGAATTCCTATAAATTATCCATTACAGATTTGACCGGGGAAAGGGGCAATCTGGTTATTTCTGGGTATTCTAACGAATCTTCACAATCGGAAGTTGATAGCTTTCTTCCAAAGTTCACCAAGAGAGAGCGGGAGATAGTTATTCTGATAGGTGAGGGTTTGACCACTAAAGAAATCAGTGTTCAACTTTTTGTTTCTGAAGAAACGGTTATTTCCCATCGTAAAAATTTACTGAAAAAGTCTGGCTGTAAGAACACAGCTCAGTTGGTGTTTTTTTGTGTCAAAAATGGATTGATTTGAAGAAAATCTAAGTGTTTCTAATTCAGTTTTTTGATAAAATTCCCCATTTATGGGGATATGCATTGAGTTTCTGAACGGATATTTTTGGTGTTAGAATATGAATCCATTTGGTAGATGACTTTTTAAAAAGTGTTTTCCATAATCTCAGTTAACTGTGCCGAATTCTAATTCTGACTTGTTAAAAATTGGGTAAGACTGAATATTAGTTGGCAATTACTTGAGTTTTGATCTAAATAAATCACATTAATTCAATGTTTTGATTCCTTTAATGGCTTTTAAGCCGAAATAGTTAAGCAAAATGAAATTAACACCATTTTTGATTTTCAGTTTCAAATTTCTGGTATTGATGATTATCATCAATATTGGGTTCTCCTTTCTAAATCAGGCATTTGCCCAAGAAAAACCATTTGTGTTTAAATGGAATGTGCATGAAGGGGACTATCCTCAAGTTGGTTTTTCAGTTTATGGTACTGGTCTAACGATTGATTGGGGCAATGGAAAAAGCTTAACTATACCTGACGCAAATGAGGGAATGGGAGTGTCGAATTTTTATGATAACCCAGGGGAATATACTATCAGTATATCAGGAAGCTTGACCAGGGTTTCACTTGAAAGCTATTTGAACCCTGGACAGCCTTATCATCTTGAAGAAATCGTTCAATGGGGGGGTGTTGAATGGAATAGTATGGAGGATATGTTTAATGGGACTGATGTTCAATTTGGTATTTCGTCGATCGATAAGCCAGACCTCAGCCAGGTAACTTCATTAGCGAGAATGTTTCGAAATGCTAGGTTTGATGAGAATCTTGGGGATTGGGACATCCGCATGATAACAGATATGAGTGAGATCTTCAGTGGATCAACACTATCTCCACAAAACTATGACGCAACGCTGATCGGCTGGGCTTCACAAAATGTCCAGCGAAATGTGGTGGTAGGAGCAGAAGGGTTGGTTTTTTGTGAAGGGAAGGTAGCTAGGCAGAAGCTAATCGATGAGTATGGGTGGACGTTTGTAGGGGATGTGGAGTTTTGTGAGCATTTGACCCAAAGACCATTTATTTTTTCAGTTTCTCCCGATATAAATGAAGGCAACTTTAGTTTTACATTGCAAGGAACTGATGTATTAATGAAAGTAATAGAATCAACTTCCCTTGGTGATATAAAATCTACTTACTATAAATTTTTGCCAGAAGGAGGCCTATACCGGATAGAAACTTTCAATCAAGTTACCATTGAAGTCTATGGTGGTTTAACTTCAGCTGACCTCAAATTGTGGCCTAACATAGGGATTGTTCAGCAGTGGGGTGATATCAAGTGGAAAAATTTAGATTCTTTTGGCTTTGAGTTAAACATCAGTACTCATGATTTGCCGGATTTATCAGGAGTATCTAGTTTGTATTATACGTTGGCTGGAAGCTATTCTGTTCCATTTAACCTTGAAGAATGGGATGTGTCTACTATTTCAGTTATGAATGGAACTTTTGGAGGAGCACCTTTGAATGTGGATTTAGGCTCTTGGGATATCCGAAATATTATAGACATGGCCCGTATTTTTGACGGATCCTCCCTTTCTCAGGAAAATTACGATAAGACATTGATAGGCTGGGCTAGTCAGGACGTGAAGCGAAATGTGATGGTAGGTGCAGAAGGGCTGACTTTCTGTGAAGGCAAAGCTGCCAGACAGAAATTGATAGATGAGTATGGGTGGACTTTCGTGGGGGATGCTTTGGCGGAAGAGTGCCAAGTGGATGATCCGGATGCGTTTGTAACCATCTGGGGGGCAACGAACAAAGAGATTTATATCCCCACTGCAGATCCTAACTATTCCTACAACTACACGATAGATTGGGGTGATGGGACCATAGAGGAGGGGCTTACAGGTCGAGGTTTTCACCGCTATGATAATACAGGCCCATATAAAATCAGTATTACTGGACAATTTCCAAAACTATGGATCAATGGAATCGCAAGTAATCCTTCAAAAATTATATCTGTAGAGCAGTGGGGGGCAATCCAGTGGAAGGATGGATCCAAAGCGTTTGAAGAAGGCGAATTTATGGACATCAATGCCACTGATGCGCCGGACTTAAGTCAAGCATTTACTCTTAACGAAATGTTCTACAAGACCGGGATTACCACACCTGATCTGAATAACTGGGATGTTTCGACAATAGAAAACTTTGAGCAAATGTTTTCTAATGCTCGATTATTCAATGGTAAAATCGATCAATGGAATATGCGCAGTGCGTTAAGTCTAGCTCATATGTTTTATGAAGCCGATAAATTCAATCAAGATATCTCAGGTTGGGATATGTCATCAGTAGTTAATATTTCCTATATGTTTGCCGAAGCTGATTTGTTTAATCAGCCAATTGGTAGTTGGGAATTTAATAATCTGCAAAATCTCAATAAAACTTTTGAAAATGCCGTTTCTTTTGACCAGTCTCTAGCAAATTGGGATATTTCGAGTGTCATTTCAATGGAGGGGATTTTTGATGGGTCGGGTCTGTCCCAAGAAAACTATGATGCTACCCTGATCGGCTGGGCTTCCCAAAATGTGCAGAGAAATGTCGTAGTGGGAGCAGAAGGATTGACCTTCTGCGCCGGTAAGGCAGCTAGACAGAAGCTGATAGATGATTACCTCTGGAGGTTTGAGGGGGATGCAGAGGCTACCGATTGCAAGGAACTGATCACTGGTATCACATTCGAAGATGCAACATTCACCTACGATGGAACTCTGAAAACGATTACCATTATCGGTGAGCTTCCAGATGGAGTGACTGTCACTTATGAAAATAATACAGGAACTGAAGTTGGATCCCAGACTGCCACAGCCTATTTGGATGGAGGGGAAAATTATGAAGATTTGACCCTGACAGCTACCCTGACCATCGAGGAAGGCGAGGCGCCTACAGCCACAGCATCGGATATTCAAGTGGAAAATAGGGAAGTATGCGCTGGAGAGATAGTTCTACTGGAAGCTATTTCAACTTCAGTGACCAATCCGGTTTTTACTTTTTACCTAGATGCAGATTTGACCCAAAAGATAGAAAGTTCGGAAATTGAAGTATTCCAAGATACTCAAGTTTTTGTCACAGTCAAGGGAGATGGAGTCAATGAAAATCTACCCGAAGAGGCAGTGATTATTGATATCAAAGTAAACCTGGTCGAAGCACCTGTTTTCTTAGTGTCAAGTCAAGAATTTTGCTCCGAAAATATGCCTACCTTGGATGACCTTGTCGTCGAGCCGATCACTTCTGGTGCTACGATGGAATATTACGCAAGTTTGGAAAGCAACGAGCCTTTGGCTTGGAATACGCCACTTGAAAACAAAACTTATTATGCAGAGGTCTATGATGGCGTGAATGGCTGCGGTTCTGCTCGAGTACCGATCACTGCGGTCTTGAAAACCTGCGAACAAGAGCCGGGAGAAAAACTTCCGATTGACGGAATTACTTTCGCAGACGCGACTTTCATCTATGATGGCACAGAGAAATCCATCCAAATATCAGGAAATCTGCCTACAGGAGTGACTGTCACTTATGAAAACAATACAAGAACTGAAATAGGATCGCAGACCGCAACCGCCAAATTGGATGGTGGTGAAAGCTATGAGAATCTAACCCTGATAGCTACTCTGACAATCGTGGAAGGCGAGGTGCCTACAGCCACAGCATCGGATATTCAAGTGACTGAATTGGAGGTTTGTTTGGGAGAAGTCCTAGACTTGACAGCTTCCAGTACCACGGTCACCAGCCCGATTTTCACCTTCTATTTGGATGAACAGTTGACTCAAAAAATCGAAGATGACAAGATCCAGATTTTGGGAGATACCCAGATTTTTGTCACTGTCAAAGGTAGTGGAATCAATGAAAATATTCCTGGTGAAGCAGCTGTTTGGCAGATAGCAGTTAGAACCGTAGAGCCTCCTGTATTTTTAATGGTTACTCAGGAGTTTTGTGTGGAAGACAAAGCTACTTTGGCACAAATAGTAGTACAAGGTATAGGTGAGGAAGAGCAGCTCAACTATTACTCAAGTGAGGATGCTTCAGAGCCACTCGCGATGTCAGCTTTGCTGGAATCCAAAACTTACTTTGCCGAAAAAGTGGATCTACTCTCTGGCTGTAGTTCTGTGAGAATCCCAGTGGTGGTAGAAGTAAATACATGCCCGCAAGAATCAATCAACTTCTCTATTTCGAAAACTGCAGATGTGAGCACAGTCTTGCCGGGAGGGCAGATTACTTACACCATCACGATCCAAAATGATTCGGATCAAAGCACAGGTCAACTCAATGTCAGTGATCAATTGAATGAATTTCTTACATTCATTTCTGCCAGTCACAATGGACAACTGAACGGTGAAAATGAAGTAACTTGGACAGTCGATAACTTGGAAGCCGGAGCGAGTATTCAACTGAATTTATTAGTAGAAGTATCCCTGGATGTTCCTGTAGATCAAGTGATTTCCAATGTGGCGGAAGGAAAATTGGTGGATGATCCAGAACAAGTCAAACCTTCAAATACAGTAGAAGTTTTGGTCGATGGAGTAGCCCAAACGGCTGTCAGCATCCAAAAAAATCAGAGTGTCAATGGGGAAATCTCTCCTGGAGAATCCATAGAATACCAGATTACCGTAACCAATACCGGTGAGTCCCCAGCTTTTGATTTGGTGATAGAGGATGTGTTTCCACAAGAATTAGTGTTGACCAATGCTTCTACTGGAGCAGAGGTCGAAAATTCCAAAGTCACCTGGTACTTGGAAGAATTGGCAGCAGGTCAATCTGTGAGCTTTACGTTGAGTTTTGATGTACTAGGTGAGCAAGGAAGCTTGATCAATTTTGCCTCAGCTAGTGGCGAAAACTTCCCTGCCGTCAGTGATCAGACTGATCCCGTGACAATCAAAGAAATACCTTCACCAGATCTGATGATTTATCTAGAAAGTGCTCCTGAAATGGTACTGAAAGGAAAAGAATACCAGATCAAGATTCAAGTAGTCAATACTGGTTCTGTCGGTTCTGGACCTTTAGCAGTAGATCATTATTTCTCTGATTTGGTCGGATATGTAAGGGTATCCTCAGAGGTAGGTGACATCTCTTATGATTCATCCAACAAGTATTTGATATGGACTATCGATGAGATCAGTCCGGGAGATACCTTGGAATTGATTCTCGAGCTGAAAGCCAACGAGGAAGGTTTGGTCGAAAACTTCTTCCAAGTGTATTCAGACACGCCAGATCCGGACTATTCGAATAATGAATTGGTATTTACGATCAATCAATCTGAGCTAAGGATTCCAAATGTATTTACTCCAAATGGTGATGGAATCAATGAATCCTGGAGGATTGAGCAGTTGAATGAGCTTTTTGCCAGCAATCAGCTGGTTGTCTTCGACAGAATGGGCAAGACGGTTTTCTCTACAGATAACTATCAAAATGACTGGAGCGGAACCGGACTTACTCGAGGTACTTATTTTTATGAATTGACCACAATAGATTTTGAAGGGAATTCATATCAGTTTTCAGGATTTGTCACTTTAATCTATTGATGTAATGAAAAGGTTTTTTAAAAATACATTGATTTTATGTCAGCTTCTGATGGCTTTGGTGGCTCATGCCCAAAACCCATCCAGATACAATCAATACTTATTTAATCAATCGTTTGTCAATCCTGCATATGCTGGATATAGGCAGGGAATCGGAGGGGATGCCTATTTTAGAAGACAATGGATGGGGCTCGATGGAAGCCCGACGACTATGGGCATAGCGGTAGATGGAGCAATTCCTGCCGCCAATCTCGGAATCGGGTTTCAGGGATTTACGGATAAGATCGGTGTGCAAAGTACGACAGGAGCCCAATTAAACCTTTCCTATCAATTGAGACTCGGTGATTACCGGTACTTAAGTTTTGGAGTAGGAGGAGGGTTTCTACAAAATACCTTTGATGTGGGAGAGTTGGACCCGGGAAATGTAGAAGATCCAATTTTGGGAGCTGGTTTGGATAATTCCATCCAGCCTGATATCAATGTCGGTCTGTTTTACTTTTCCGAATACAACTACCTGGGACTATCGGTCAGTCATGCTTTGGCCACTGTCTTGAAGCCAGATGAATCTAGTTTTGCGCAAGTCCTTACTCCTCAGATGAATCTAACAGGCGGTATTTTGCTCGATGTGGGAGAGACGCTTTCGTTTGTGCCGAGTTTCTTTTACCGGGATGATTTTGAGAATTTTGCCTCCGTGGATGTGAATGGTACTTTTGCGTTCATGGATGTGTTTTGGCTCGGAGCTGGATATCGTACTTCCTTGAAACTTCCATGGAATAAAGACCAGCAGATCCAGCAAGATTTTTCCTCCTTGATAGGACAGATCAAATTTTACTTTTTGGATCAGGTCCGGGTAGGCTACGTGTTTGATTATGGTCTTAAAGGCTCCAATCAAAGAAACTTCAGTAGCCATGAAGTTTCGGTAGGTTTCATTCTCCCGGCCAGGTCCTCCCGTGATGATATGTTGCGTTTGTTTTAAAATATAGTTGATCCTACAAAAACATCTCTATGGAAATGGAGATGTTTTTTTTGTAAATGGGCTTTGCGGACTTATAGCACTATTTTTTTACATTGTCGGGCAAATGTCGGGTCAAAACCGAGCCTATTTCGTCTTAAGTCCCAATTCAATCCCAGAAATTGCCATGGTAAATCAAAACTTATTTGAAATGAAACAACCAGAATTAGGCAAGAAAATCTCTGAAATGAGAAAGGCAAAAGGATTGACTCAGGAAGAGTTGGTCGAGATGTGCAACCTGAATGTGCGCACGATACAGCGCATAGAAGCAGGAGAGGTGACTCCGAGGAGCTATACGATAAAGGCACTTTTTGAGGCGTTGGGAGCTCAGCTGGAGAATATAGAATCGGAGAAGCATTCTGTTTATCCAAAATCATTAGTTCAGTGGCTTTACACAGGTTTAGGTGCAGGGTTAGTCTATTTCTTTTTGAGCTATTTTGATATCAGTATGGAAGTCGAGTGGATGGAAGGAAGCTATACCAATTCTGTAACTTTTGGATTAGTAAAAGTTGGTGTTTTGATCACTTTTTCTTTATTCCTTTTAGGATTGATCAAAATGACTGGAACTTTTCCAAACAAGATACTTCAGATAGCACTTTGGGTGATGCTGATTGCAAATGGACTTTGGTATTCAGTTGATTTGATTTCCCTTGCTACATCTTCTTTTAGAATGGAAGATTACTACGTGGTTAAGTTAGGAACCTTCGGATTAGCCTACGGATTTATAGGTGCTGGATTTCTATGCTATAAAAACCTCTGGTCTAATATCCCTCAGATTTTAGGCGGATTAGGAATAGTTTCTGGAATATTGATCTTTTCAGTGGTAGGAGCTCTTTTAGCATTGATTCCTTTGACGATGTTTGAGATTGGAGAACTAGCATTTCTGATTTGGGGTGTAAATAAAATCGGGAGAACTTCTTCTCCCGGTTCTACTTTTTCAGCTGAGTTTCAAAGTCAATAATCCATTCAGATATTTTTTATCGATTCTTTCTTAATCATTTCATCTTTTGATAATTAATCAAATGAAAAAAATAGCGCTAACTATTAGCTTATTTTCGATTGTAATTCTTGCCTATTTTCTTTTTGAACCAGTCTTTACTTATTATTTCGGCAGATCCATAACGCTAAACCGACAGAGTTTACATCCGGATATAAGCCATCTGGATTCTGTCAGAAATAAAGCAGATGAATTGCTTGCAAGGGAATTCCAAACTATAAATGCACCTTCGCTCTCAGCCTCCATAGGCATGGGTGACTCAGTAATATGGTCAAATTCAATAGGTTATTCTGATTTGGATAACAATCTTTTGGCAGATACCGCTACCAAATATAGAATTGGAAGTGTTTCGAAAACCATCGCCTCAGTGGGATTGGGCTTGCTTTTCCAAGACAGAATTCTGAGTCCAAATTCTACTGTAGGAGATTACGTGACCTACGTCTCTGGGAGTGTGGCCAACCTGACGGTAAAAGAATTGGCTTCCCATACCTCGGGAATAAGAAACTACGGTATGTGTATTTGTTTTCCGATTTGGGAATATTATAACAACGACCAGTTTAATACCACTGAAAAAAGTGTTTCCGTTTTTGCAGATGATAAGCTTCTCTTCACTCCTGGACAGGATTTTAGCTATAGTTCTTATAATTACACTTTACTGACTACGGTGATGGAAGGTGCATCAAAAACGGGTTATAATCAATTCATACAAAGCAGAGTACTCGAGCCATTAAACCTCCAACATACGATTCCGGACAATGCACTTGATCCAGTTCCTAACACTGCGATTTTCTATGATAGTGAAGAGAGTTATTTCAAGAAATCCTATCCGGTTAATAACAGTAATAAATGGGCCGGAGGTGGCTATCTATCCACGCCGACAGATCTGGTCAAATTTGGCAACGGTATTTTAAACTATAAATTAGTTAATTCGACTACAACAGAATTATTGTTTAACCCTGTAGAATTAAAAAGCGGGGAGGTGAATGTGCAAAACTATGCCTTGGGGTGGCGTAATGACCTTATCCATAAGGTGTTTGATGATGGAAGAGAGGTGGTAGTAGTTCATCATGGGGGGACTGCTGTAGGATCTACCGCTATCTTGATGTTGTTACCAGAATATAATGTAAGTATAGCATTGGCAATGAATAGCAGCGGAGAAACCACTGATTTGTTTGCATTAGCCTATAAAATAATAGACTTGTTTTTTGAATAGAAATCTAGGCAGAACTAAAATCGGGAGAACTTCTTCTCCCGACTCTACTTTTAGCTCTCAAGTGATAGCTTGATCCTTTCTTTTACTGACTTTAAAATCTCAGCATTCTCCAGGCTTGAAGTTTCGATTTCCAGGATTTTTGGATGCAGGGAGTCTTCATAAAAGTCCTCTAGCGAAGCTTCCAGTTCTTCCTGATTCACCACTTTGGAATAAAAGAATCCAAACTCAGTCGCCAAATGATTAGCAGTCAATGTCTGTTTGGTTTCAAAGAACTCTTCCAATTCTGGCTGATTTGCAGGGCCATCGATCAATCGGAATATCCCCCCCGCATGGTTATTTAGCAGAATGATGCGAAGATTTGGGGTAGCGTAATTGTGCCAAAATGCATTACGGTCATAGAAGAAAGCCATGTCGCCTGTCACTAGGGTTACAATTTCCTTGGTCGTGAGGGTGCAGCCCACTGCTGTGGAATTGGAACCATCAATACCGCTGGTACCGCGGTTGCAAATGATTTCCTGATTTCTTTTTCCCAGTAAATTCAAATAACGTACCGCCATGCTGTTGGCTACATGGATTTTGGAAGGAGAAGGTACTTTTTCCAGACAAAAAGCTAAAGCCGAGTACTCTCCGAAGGGTTGTTGCCTTAGTACCTGATGGAGATTTTTTGAGACTGCCTTCTCGAGGAAATGCCAAGCTTGATAGAATTGACTGTTCTGTGCGCCAAGGTTTTGATTTAACCAATTGAGGAAAAATAAAGGCGTAGCTGCTATATTTCTGGTCAGTTTTTGGAAGGTATCCTTTGCCTTTCCATCTTCCTGAATATGCCAGTGAGATGCCTGCGATTTTCGAAGGAAAAGCTTGAGTGACTTTGAAATAACTGATTTGCCAAAACTGATGATCAAATCAGGTTTTAGGTTTTCGGAAACTTCATAATGTCCCAACCAGTGATCATGGAATGAAATTGTTTGATCAGACTGCAAATTGCTAATCGTATCGGTGACGATTACAGCGTTTTGATTTTTACTGAGTTGATCTAGAATGGCTTGAATTTGTGGATTAGGTTTTTGCTGACCAGGAACTATCAGAATTTTCTGTACAATATCCAGTCTGCTCTTGAGCTTGATCAGTGATTCCTCTGTCAGCTCAGTTTTGCTTTTCACCAAGTTAAAAACCCGTGGTTTTTCAGGAAAAAGCAATTCTTCACCCTTCTCAGGATAGAAAGGTTCTCGAAGTGGAATATTGATATGAACTGGGCCAGTAGGAAATTGCTTGGCCAGGTTGATCGCTTCATTTACAATTCGTGAGGATTGCCATAGTTGATCTGGGAAAGTACTGGAATCCGGTAGCTCGAAACTTCCTTTCACATGCTTTCCATACACATCCGGCTGGAAAATCGTCTGACCGTCGTACTGATCGATCCACTCAGCAGGTCGATCTGCTGTCAATATCAACAAAGGAATCTGCTGGAAAAATGCTTCGGCCACTGCGGGGTAATAATTCAACGCAGCGGATCCAGAGGTGCAAACCAGTGCCACAGGTTCGTCTAATTGCTGCGCCATGCCTAATGCTATGAAGGCTGCGGTACGCTCGTCAGAGATGGTTCTTGTATGTATTTGCGTATGCCTGGCAAAAGCTATAGTCAAAGGCGCACAGCGTGACCCAGGAGAAAGGATTGCGTTTTGCACACCCTTTTTGGCACAAATCGCCACTAAATCGACTATGGATGGAAGTATCAAACGCTTGGTTTTTGGATGAATTTACCGATGATATCACACTTCAGTTCAGTTTCTTCCCATTCTTTTTCAGGGTCAGAATCTTCTGTCACACCTGCACCAGCATATAGCGTCGCTTCATTGTCATGCAAAGTAGCAGTCCTTAGATTTACATAGATAGAAGTACTTCCCTGAATGTTCACTGGCCCGATAAATCCCGAGAAAAAGGAACGGTCAAAGCCCTCAAATTCTTGAAGGAAATCATGAGCTTCTCTTCTAGGCATTCCACAAACTGCGGAAGTAGGATGGAGAAGTCCCAGCATGATAGATCCTAGTTCAGGAAATCCAGTTTCTTGCATATTGATTTTAAAATCCGATCGTAGATGCAATAAGTTTCCTGCAAGCACCGTCTTTGGCCCATGTTCTTCGTACTCCCGAAGTCTTATTTTCTTAAAGCAGGAAACAATGTATCGACTAACTAAAGCTTGCTCTTCTATTTCTTTTTGCGTCCAAGCGACAGATTTAAGCGGATTGTCTCCAGTTGCTTTTTGAGTGCCAGCCAATGACATAGTAGTGAAAATATCCCCTTTTGTTTCGATCAAGGTCTCAGGTGAAGCGCCTATCCAAGTGCCGACATGAGGTAAATGGAAGAAATTGATAAAAGCATTTGGGTAGGAATCCATCAAGCTCAGGAGTGTACAACTCAGGTTGAAGTCTGCAGGAATGGAAATAGTCTTCGTGCGCGCGGGAACAACTTTTTCAAGTGTGTTGTGCTGGATTGCTTTAATTCCTTCCTGGACCAGCTGAATGAAATGCGTTTTGTCTTCGCTTAATTTGGAAGTTTTGACCTTGCTGATTAATGTTTGATTGATCAGTAATTCTCTGATTTCTTCTGGGGAAAGCGTTTCTTGATTGCTTAATTGGACTTTGGCCCATTCGGGAAGTTCATCGGAAGCAAGTTGTTTGTCCAGCTCAAAAGCGAAGTATTTATTCGCTTTTATGAAATACGCCTTTTTGTCCGCCTGATCAGCAAATGGATGCACTATAAATCCAGGTTCTAGATTTTCTAGATTCAAATCCACTTTTATTGCTTCTGCCGTTTCATTCAGGACGATTTCAACGGTATTGGATTTTGGTTTTCGCCAGATGGCAAAAGAACCACCAGAAGTCAGTCCCAACTGTAGAAGAAGTTGGATGATCTCTGTTTTAGTATGATTAATAGCTACTTGAGTATGCATTACTTTTTGTCTAAAATCGCGAGGGTGATTCGTGAGATGCAACAAAGCTGACCTTGCTCATTGGTGATTTTGATTTCCCAGACCTGTGTGCTTTTTCCAATGTGGATCGGAGTGGTGATTCCAGTGACCAGTCCTGACTTAACGCCTTTTAGGTGATTTGCGTTTATTTCCAGACCTACACAAACTTGTTTTTTTAAATCAATAGTAAGTGAAGCTGCCACACTTCCCAGCGTCTCTGCCAGTACCACATTCGCTCCTCCGTGCAACAAACCCATAGGCTGTTTTGTTCGCTCATCTACAGGCATGATGGCTTTCAGGAAATCGTCTGCAATTTCTGTAAAAACAATTCCCAAATGCTCAGTCATGGTGTTTCTTCCGCTCTGATTGATTTGTTCCAATGAAGGCTTTTGGGAGAATACCATGAATTATAAATGTAAATGAGTTTTCTTTGGGGTGAAGACAAAAATAGAGAATCTTGAATCGAAAAAAAATTTACCTAGTAAGGCACGGACAAACAGATTACAACTTAAAAGGTGTAGTGCAAGGAAGTGGAATAGATGCTCCGATCAATGAAAATGGTAGGAGACAAGCAACAGCTTTCTTTGAGGCTTATAAAAGCGTCCCTTTTGATCAAGCCTATTACACTGGATTGCAGCGTACTAAACAGTCCATCCAATCATTTTTGGATCTGGGAATTCCAGCTATTTCTACTACTGACCTCAACGAGATTTCTTGGGGAGATTATGAAGGACTTCCGATGTCTCCAGAGGAAAGCCAATATTACCAGCACATGCTCAATGAATGGCAAAAAGGGAATCTTGATTATTGTATCGCTGGAGGAGAGAGTCCAAATATCGTCGCCAAGCGCATGCAGAGAGGTATAGATGCGATACTAAATGGTCCGGGGGAAACGATTCTAGTATGCATGCATGGGCGTGCGATGCGGATATTTTTAAGCCTGATTATGAAGCAAGACCTCTGTCACATGGATATGTTTGAGCACAAGAATCTTTGCTTGTATCTGCTTGAAGAAAAAGAGGATGGTACTTTCGAACTACTGAGGAGAAACGATACTGAGCACCTTAAGGAGCTGTAGTATTGCGCTTGTCATTTTTCTCTTTTTTCTGACTGTCCTCAAAAGCAGTGACGTAATTGTCCAAAGACTTTTGATTGGCAGTCATGTCTATAAGACGGAACGCAATCTCCTGTAGTCTAATCTCTTCGCCTTGATCAAGGGAAACTAACACTTGTCCAAGAAAGCAAGCATCAAATTCACAATTTGGGATATCTATAATCAATGCCAACTCGGAATTGCCTGAATAACTCCTTGTTTTGTAAACAGAAGAAAATTGTGACTGAATGTCTTTCAGTGAGGTATTAAGCGATTTTAATTCCTTCGACTTGAATATTACCAAAAAAGTTTTGGACTCAGTCTCTTCTGCCATAGCAGCAAGAGAAAGGAATAGGGTGAAAACTAGGATTCCAATACTTTTCATAGCTCTCAATATAGAGATATTATCAGGTTGAAAGCAAAAAAATATGATGAAAAAAGAAAACCCCAGACTGAGAGTCGGGGGTTTCTTTAAAATTATATGTCTATAAAACTCAGCTTTAAGCTTTTGCTTTAGTGGACTTAGTAGCTCTTTTTTTCTTTGGTGCTACTTCCTCTACGATTTCATCTTCTACACCAGCAAGGATTCTACCGCAATGCTCACAAACGATCAATTTTTTCTTCTCACGAATGTCAGCTTGTCTTTGTGGAGGAACAGTATTGAAACATCCACCACAAGCTCCTCTTTTCACCATTACTACTGCAAGACCATTTTTTGCATTAGCTCTGATTTTAGAATATGATTTCAAAAGTCGCTCATCAACTTTCTTTGTTGCTTTTTCGCGATCATTTTTCAATTTCGCTTCATCAGATTCGCTTTCAGTTACAATTGAAGTCAATTCACTGTTTTTCTGATCCAAATCTTTCTGACGATCCTTCTTCACTGCACTTAGTTCTTCCAAATCAACCTTTTTAGTATCGATTCTGTAACCTGCTTCAGTGATTTTCTTTTTAGCAACCTGAATCTCTAGATCCTGAAGCTCAAGCTCTTTGGTGATCGCATCGTATTCGCGGTTGTTGCGAACATTCATCTGCTGCTCCTGATATTTCTTAATCAGTTTTTCAGAGTCCTTGATGCTTTCTTTAAGCGCCTTTATTTCGTTTTCAAAAGAATCTATTTCACTTTGAAATTTCTCCAATCGGGTTTCATATCCAGCAATTTCATCTTCTAAGTCTTGAACCTCTTCTGGAAGAGCTCCGCGAACCTTGATGATGGCGTCTAGTTTTGAATCTAAAAGTTGAAGGTTGTGAATAGCTTCGAGTTTCTGTGCTACTGTACTTTCCATGTACTATCGGTAGGATGTGGGATTTGTAACTACTTTTGTCAAATAGAGTGCAATATTAGGAAAATTTTGTGACAAAAACTCGTAGAGTAATTCTTTTGTGAAAATTTCACTCTCGTAATGTCCGATGTCACAAAGAATTAACGCGCCGTCTGCATCGAAAAACTCATGGTATTTCACGTCAGCGGTCACAAATACATCTGCACCTGATCTTATGGCATCTCTTAAAAGAAAAATCCCTGCACCTCCACATACTGCCACCTTTTTGATCTTTCGGGAGATCAGCGAAGTATGTTTGATCACCTCCAGATTCATTCGAGTTTTCAGGTAATCCAAAAATTCCTCTCCATCCATTTCCTGAGATAAATTTCCCACCATTCCGGCACCCACTTCCTGATTTTCATTTTCAAGACTTTGTACATAGTAGGCAACCTCTTCATAGGAATGAGTCTCCTGCATTTTCCTTAATACTTTTGGCAAAAGGTGATTTGCCACCAAAACTTCCACGCGGACTTCCTCTTCCTCTTGTGGTTTTTCTCGCTCACCTAAGGTTGGGTTTGATTTTGCCGAAGGCGTAAACGTGCCTTTTCCTTTTACTTGAAAGGAGCAATCCGAATATTCACCGATTTTCCCCGCTCCGGCAGCGTACACAGCTTGGAGAACTTTGTCCTTCTCTGGTTCTGGCACGAAGAACACGAGTTTATTTAGCAATTGCTTTTTGGGCTGTAAAATCTTGGTATTCACTAGTCCCAATCGATCCGAAATTCGCTTGTTCACTCCATGTGCTACATGATCCAGATTGGTGTGAATGGCATAAATCGCAATATCATTTTTGATCGCTTTTATTATCGTCCTCTCCACATAGTTCTTTCCAGTGAGACTTTTCAATCCTTTGAAAACTATCGGATGGTGCGCCACGATCATATTAGCTCCCAGCGCTATCGCTTCTTCTACGGTGGATTCTACGCAGTCAAGAGAGCAGACGATCCCAGTTACTTCAGCATTTCTATCGCCAGTGATCAAAGTGGCGTTGTCGTAAGATTCCTGATAGGATGGAGGGGCGATTTGCTCCAGGTAGGAAATCACATCGCTAATCTTGTATCCCATATTTTTTCTGTTTATTTGATCAAAAATAGTAATTCTCGAATGCGCTGGTACGCTTTTTTGCTTTATCCTTTTGCTTTGCTGTACGATTTGGTCACTAAAGTGCGGAATTGGTTTTTCGATTTAGGCTGGCTGAAAAGTGCCTCATCTCCGATCCCAAGTATTGTAGTAGGGAATCTGAGTGTGGGCGGAACGGGCAAAACACCCATGGTAGAGTACCTGATCCGAATGCTAGACAATCAGATGAACGTAGCAACATTGAGTAGAGGCTATGGGAGAAAAACCAGAGGGTTTCTTGAAGCG
This sequence comes from Algoriphagus locisalis, assembly GCF_900116615.1. GTDB lineage: Bacteria > Bacteroidota > Bacteroidia > Cytophagales > Cyclobacteriaceae > Algoriphagus > Algoriphagus locisalis. The sequence continues at coordinate 704,513 of NZ_FPBF01000003.1, read as the reverse complement.
AATGAGCAAACTACTCCGCAGCAAATCGGTGATGAGCCTTTTCAGATTTTCCAGAAGTTTGGAAGTGAGGTCTCTGTATTTGTGGGTGAAGATCGGGTGAATGCACTTGAGATTATAGCATCAAAAAGCGTGGTTCCGGAATTGGTGATTTTAGACGATGCCTACCAGCATCGCTATGTAAAAGGGAATTTGACTATACTTTTGACTACTTATCAATCATCATTTTTTTCAGATTTTCTTCTGCCCATGGGAAGACTCAGAGAAAGTAGAGCTGGCGCAAAAAGAGCCGATGTGATCATAATCACGAAGTGCCCAAGAGACTTGGCAAGTTCTGCGAAAATTGAATTGACAAGGCAAGCATCGGATTATAGTGAGCCATATACTCCTGTTCTATTCTCTTCAATTTCTTACGGAGAACCAGCTCCTTTGCAGGATTCAATGCCTTTTTCTAATAATGTAATCCTACTTACTGGCCTGGCAAATGATCAGCCACTTGTAGAATTTGTAAATGAGAAATACGAACTGATGGAGGTCCTGAGCTATCCCGATCATCATGATTACACTTTAGCTGATTTTAGTAAAATTCAATCCCTCGTAAAGCAACTGGCGTCAGAAAATCCCGTTGTACTTACGACCGAAAAAGATGCGGTAAAAGTTAAATCCAATGCACCCACAGGTTTTCTGGAAGAAATTCCGATTTTTGTGCTTCCCATTGAAGTTAGTTTTTCAGCTGATGATGAACTTACTCTAGCCAAACTAATCCAACAAAAAGTCTTAAATAGAGACAATAGCTAAGTGAATAAACGGATACTCTGTTTCATATTTTTCCTCAGTGTTGTGAGTCTAAACTCCGCTTTTGCGCAAGTGACTACTCCCCCAACACGACAAAATCCTAACCAAAGGAACCAAGAAGTGACAGACCCGGACGAGGAAACTGGAGAGAGAAGATCGTTACTCGATGATAGCACGAAGATGGTTTATGGGCCGAATACGAGTTTGTACTTTTTTGAAAAAGATATCAAGCGGAATAACCTCATCCTCTACCCGCAGGATACAGCTTTGAATAATTTCCACAATTATGCGCCAGTATCGAAAAGTAATTGGAAATATCAGGATTTAGGAAATATCGGGAGTGCGACTAAGCCTATTTTCTATGAAATACCGGATGTAATAGGGACGAGAGCGGGTTTTTCAGTATATGATTTATACTTCCATGCACCAGAGGACAATAAGTATTTTGATACGAAATCACCATTTACTGAGATGTCTGCTTTTTTTGGTGGAGGCCAGCGGAATATGCTTGATTTGGCATTTGCCAGAAATATCAACCCCAGATGGAATGTGGGATTTGATTTCCATACCATTCGAGCTCGAAAAACGCTGAATCCTAACGCCAGAGACGATAATATGACCGTGCAGAATTCGTATTCTTTGCATACCAATTATCGCTCAGAAAACGGAAAGTATTGGTTTTTGGGGAATTTTTCAAGAATGCTTCATAAGGTAAATGAGATAGGAGGGATCATTCCTCCTGAGGTGGATACTACTTCAGTATATTTCACCTATGAGGATGCGAAAGTTTGGCTGAGTAATACCCAAGCGAGTGATTTGCGTCAGGAATATAGGTTTTATCATGAGTATAGCATCCGGGATGAATTGCAGATCTATCATATTTTCGACCAAAAGAATAAGAAGTTTTCCCTTTCTGCTGCGTTAACCAGCAGTGATTCTCTTTTTTATCCTACGGAGAGGCTAAATGCAACACCGGAAAATACACAGGCGGATACCACTAGAAATTACAGTGACTTCAAAGAATTCGGTAATGAAGTGGGCTTCAAGGGAAGTTTTAAGGGCTTTTATTACAATGCGCACGCAAAGTTCAGGGCGGGAAGAATGAAAAGTACTTTTTACCCTGATAGAAACAATTTCAACGAAGTTTACCTAGGAGGTGAGCTGATCGGGAAAATTTCCGAAAAATGGTCCATTAGTGCCGATGGGGAATACCTGATTCCTGGAGCTTTTAGGCTTCATGGCTTGTTTGTGTCTCCTTGGCTTGAAGTTGATTATACCAAGGCAGTCTATAAGCCTACTGCCATGCAGCAGATGTATTATGGTAATCACTACCAATGGGATAATGATTTTGACAACATAGGTGTGGACCAGATTCGGGGAGTTTTTAAGATCGATTTCAATAGAATCAAGCTAAGGCCTTCTTTGACCATTAACCGGGTGAATAATTATGTGTATTTCAATGAAAACCGGGAAGCTGAGCAGGCTAGTGGAGAGGCATTTATGCTGATTCCCGGCTTGAAATCCAGTATCAGGGTTGGTCAGAAGTTCCAGTGGGATACAGAGGTTATTTTCACTCAGATTTCAGGTGAGTCGAGTGATAATTTTAGGATTCCCCAGCTGTACGCCAATACTAAATTCTATTTTGATAGCCCTATGTTCAATGAGAATGTATATGTGCAATTGGGTGTAGATATACGGTATCACTCCGATTATTATGCTGAGGCATATAATCCTTCTACACAGCAGTTTTACCTTCAGAATAGCTTCAATATCTATGCTTACCCCATCGCTGATGTTTTCCTTGATTTCCGTATTAATCGTACCCGTGTTTTGCTGAAATACAATCACTTGAACAGCGGATTGATGAGTAATGAGGGCTATTTTGTGACTCCGGATTATACTGGTTATAAGTCTTTTATAGACTTGGGGATTACTTGGTATTTGTTTGATTGACGATGAGCTGGGAAGAAAGTACGAGACAAAAGATGTTGAATTTGAAACTACCTACCGATCCGAGGTGGGTGGGTGTAGCAGAGATGAATTTGCAGGATGTACTTACAGATCATGCCTATTGCGAGCAAAAGGCAGCATCTTCCTGCATCAGTTTGATTTTGAGATTCAACGATTTGGATGAGCTGGTGGATACTTTGACTCCAATTGTGTCGGAAGAATGGGGGCATTTTGAGCGTGTGCTTGAGCAAATCCGGTCTAGAGGGCTGCAGTTTGGCTTTCCCAGAAAAGATGAATACGTAGTCGCCTTGACGGGTTTTGTGAAAAAAGGAGGAAGTAGAATGCAGCAGCTTACCGAGCAATTGCTAATGAATGCTTTGATCGAAGCTAGGAGTTGTGAGCGGTTCAAGCTTCTTTCCAATCATCTGAAAGATCCTGAGCTAAAGAAGTTTTATTACGAACTGATGGTGTCTGAAGCGGGGCATTATGTGACCTTCATCGAGTTGGCAAGAAAATACCAAGATCCTGATTTAGTAAATGAGAGATGGCGGGAATGGCTAACTTTCGAAGCTGAGGTGATGAAGAATCTTGAAGTACGTGGGGATCGAATTCACTAGCCAAACCTTAAATTTCCTAGTCGAATAGAGAATTCCGCTGTAATTATTTATACTTGAGTTATCTAGGCATCTTTGCCTTACAAATCCGTTCCATTACGAACACACTATGAATTTGATCGAAAACGTACGGGAAGCAGTACGATCCATAAAAGTAAACTTGCTAAGAACAGTTCTCACAGGAGCTATCATTGCCATTGGCATTTCATCTCTTGTTGGGATGCTTACTGCCATTGATGGTATTAAAACCCAAATTGCTGATAGTTTTTCGGGTTTGGGAGCAAATTCTTTTGATCTCAGAAACAAGGGATTCAGTGGTGGCAGAGCGATTCAGGATGGTAAAACAGAAAAAACCTACCCAAATCTCACCTATAGGGAAGTAATGAGCTTCAAGGAGAAATACAATGAAATAGGTATTTCCACTGTTTTTGTGTCAGTCACCGGAGCAGCTGAGGTAAAAAGAGGTTCCAAGACTACTAATCCTAATGTCAGAGTTCGTGGTGGGGATGAGAATTACCTAAGTATTAAAGCAATGAAACTAGAGTTTGGCAGAAATTTCACCAGTCTAGAGGCTCAAAACGGTTACAATATCTGCATCATAGGTAAAGAACTTAGAGAAACACTTTTTGAACAAAATGAAGAACCTATCAATCAAAAGATAACTTTTCTAGGTAGGCCATATACCATAATAGGTGTGTTAGAAAAGCAAGGTGGGGTAGGGCCTGACCAAGGTGCTGATCGACAAATCCTAATTCCAATTGAAAATGCAAGTCGTCTGGATCAGAGAGGAAGTTTCAATTACAATGTCACTGGCGTTGCTTCGGGACCTGATCGCATAGACTATGAGATGGGGCAGGCTATCGGAATGATGAGAGAGATCCGTCAAGATCGTGTCACTCAGGAGAATTCGTTTGAACTAGCGAAAAGTGAGTCTGTAGCAGAAAGCCTGGAAGAAGTTGCTGGCTACCTAAGAATGGGTGGTTTTGGAATAGGTTTTATCACCTTGCTAGGGGCCTCCATTGGTTTGATGAACATTATGTTGGTTTCTGTGACTGAGCGTACACGGGAGATTGGTATCCGCAAGGCTCTAGGAGCCACGCCGCTGAGAATACGACAGCAATTTCTTCTTGAAGCAATCATGATCTGTATCCTAGGTGGTGCGATGGGAGTTATTCTGGGAATATCCATAGGTAATATCATCGCATTGGTAATCGGTGTAGGGGGATTTTTGATTCCTTGGTTATGGATGATTGTCGCCTTTATAATATGTATTGCAGTAGGGTTGATGTCAGGATATTTTCCAGCTTTCAAAGCTTCCAAATTAGATCCTATTGAATCGTTGAGATACGAATAGAAACTACTTAAAAAGCTAAAGTCAATTTCTTCATTTGTAAGATTGATGCTTTTGTTATCTCGTAATATCTCTTTTGGTTGATCTTAAAGTAGATTTCTGGTTTTGAAAGTTTTTAGTCAGTAAATTCTTAAAGATTCTCGTCATTTTGAAAATGTGCTAGCTCAATTTTCCCATTTTCTGTAGTTCTGTTCCAAGTCAGATTGGTAGCTAAAGGAAAAAGATGTGCACTGGATTCGAAAAAGTGCATCATGTATCCAGCAGTATTTACAAATACCACCAGATCTCCGATTTGAGGTAGGGATTTTAACGGTATTTTGCGTTTCAGCAACACATCTCTTTCCAGACAATATGCTCCGGTAAAGAAGACTTCCACAGGGTTATTTTCCTCTTCTTTTTCCTGATATAGAACGAACGGGTCCAGTAGAAAATCAGCACTTCCACTTAGCATCTGAGTCATGTTCATTTCAAGTCCTACCAGCCAATCTCCTTCGGAGTCCTGCTTTCTAAAAGCCACTTTCGCAACAGTTAAACCCACTTGATCGAGCATAGAGCGGCCTGGTTCCATACGAATTTCTATTCCAAGTTCATTAGCTAGTTCAGCCAAAGTTTCCTGCGAATTATTTTTATAGGTTAGGATTTTACGAAGGAAATCGCCTTTGGTGACGGGGCTCCAGAAGGGGTAGGTTTTCAACTCTCCGTGCAAGACACCTGCCAGTGATTCCAGCCCTAAGCCTTGATTCTCAAATGTTATTGGCCTTACTTTTCCACTGACCGCCTTGCGAAGTTGTTGATTGAAATAATCCCATTCAGTTTCGTGTTTCAGATAGTTCATGAGAATTCCCCCTCCAATGTCGATGAATTCTGTCTTCAAACCTTTTCTGGCAAGTACCTGAGAAAATGACAAACACTGGTTCAAAGCAAAACATCTGTGCTCGATGGAATATCCATTCAGATGAAAATGTAAGCCTTTGTATTCTAAATGATTAAATCGGTCCGACTCGATAAGGTTGGTGGTGATGAATTTGTCGATTTCCAATAGATCAAAGCCAAATCTGCTGTAAAGTTTCCTTTCCTTCAAAAAAAATCCTCCAATTCGGAATCCGATTTTTGCCTTTGTGTTGCGTTCGGAAGCTACTTGCTGCACTAATTCACATTCATCCTCATTATCTATGATAAGTAAACTGCCATTTTCCACTACCTTTTCTACTAGCAATTTGTTTTTAACCGCTGCGGTGACGATCAAGTCTTCCGGTGAGATTCCCATTTCTAAACACTGCATATACTCTTGAAGGCTGGCAGTGTCTATACCCATTCCTAATGCTTGGGCTTTCTGTACCACGCATTTGGTCTTATTCGCCTTTCTTGCAAAGAAAATTTTGTGCTTCAGATCCAGCTCTTCAAAGGCGCGATGATATGAATTATAATTCTCTTCCATTGCGTCGGTTTGATGGATGTTAATAGGAGATCCGAATTTGTCAATTAGCTGATTTAAGACATTCATTTCGCCCATAAGCTCATGCATCCATGGGGAAGTAATAGGGGTCAAAGTAGGTAAAGTAGCCATTAGTAAAGGTTTGAGTTGAGTTGTGATTGGGCTGCGATGGTTTGAACTGATTCTGTCACTTCTTTTGCCCAAGCGCTGACAAAGTCATTTCTTTTGCGTGAAAGGCTGTCATTATCATAGGTAAGGCCTTCTGTGGGTGTTCCAGTGAAGGTTATGGCGCTGTTGGCAGATTCAGTTTCATCTATAGGATGTCCTTTTTCATTGATAGCTATGCAGCCGGGTCGATAATCCAGACGTCCTTCTTGCCGATTTGTATAGGGATGGATTAGGCCTTTCTCTATCAAATTGCCAAAAAAACCGCCAGCACAACGATTCAGGTTTATTTTCGGGATTCGAGCATCTATCAGGAATTCAGCTTGAATGGATTTTTGTTCTTTATTAGTAAGACTATAGGTGGTGGATGCAGAGATTTCCGGATTCTGCGCAAAAGAAAAATCGATTAAGCCGGCTTTAGCTATTGCTTCGATTTTCTTCATGTTTTCAATGGGTGGTCCGTAGGAGATCCTATTTAGGTGACCTGCATATTTTTCAAGAAAAACCCTTTGGGACTGAGGTTTTAGACCACCGAATTTATACAGCTCATTAAAGGATTCACTCAGATGTCTCCAGAGGTCCGCAGTGGCAGCAAAGGCACTTTTCTCTATACCAATCTCAGCCTCTAGAATACTTTCTTGAATATACTTCAGGGTGGATGAATGCACATCTTCTCCAGTTGGTGATGCTTCAAGAAAACTGTTGAAATCAAATCTGATTATATCAGGAAATTGCTCATGGAAATGTTCGATTTGAAGTGCCACTTCGGCAAAATCCCGGCTCAATTTGAGCTCAAGTCCTTTGGATAGGAATAATTTGGAATAATACACAGCTTTGAATTCCTCTTCAATCAAGGGGAGAATTTGTCTTTCAAAATCATGTTTTCCATCTAGAGCTTCTACAAAATCCAGTGATTCTTTGGTGAAGAAAAGCGGGGAATGGAGAGGTTTTCCAAATGTGTTGCCTCTAGGAATCATCGGCAAACCGGATTTTGAAAAGGGGTAAATTATCTTAGGTTCTTCCCCGGATTTGAGGTAAGTCAGAATCCCATAGTTATCTTCCTTGAATTTACCATTTCTGCCTTCTGTAAGGGCAAGAACAGCATCTATAAAAGTTAATCCCATTCCTTTGATCGCCACTGTGCTTCCCGCTGTTACTTGGGCTAATCGCTGAGTAACAGGATAAATAAAATCTATATAATTGGAGCTAGAATGATTTTCAGGGTCATTTATACAAGGATGCCCAGTAGCAATCAGGATATTTTGAAATCCTTTTTCCATAAATTCTGAACCTGATGATGACTCTTGGTAGCTGATATGATAATGATCATCCGATTTATCTATATCCTTCACTTCACCCACATGCTTGATTAGGCTGATATATGATGGGCAAGCATCGATTAGAGCATTGAATCCTTCGGTCAGGTATCTTCCTACAGTAGCGCGTGACGAAAAAGTATAAGCACTTGCCTCTGGGAATTCATGGTTATGATCTCTAAGCCATTCGACGAAAGATTTTGGATGGGAAACAATGGGTTCTGGCAATTGATCAGGCCACATGTTGATGTAGCCATTTACATAATTCATCATCAGAAATCCAGGTTGATCAACCCTGTAAATGTCCCCTGCTCCAAAGGAATTAGATTTATTGAACAGATGAATTTCAATCGGAATTGCTTCCTTGCCCTTTACTAGATTAGCAAGCAGACGCTCTAAACCGTAGAGTCCTTTTGGTCCAAGTCCTATAATGCCAATCTTTACCTTAATTTCTTCTTCTGTCATTTTGATTCTTTCTTTGTGAGTGCTACGTGTCTTTAGATCAGGGTATGCTCTAGCTGATCAATATTTTCGCTTACCCAGTTTTCGTTGTAAATAGTGTCCAGGTACCGTTCCCCACGATCACAGAGGATCATTGCGATGCTGGAACCCTCGGGTATCTGGGAAGAGAATTTTTCTACCGCATGAGTTACTGCTCCTGAAGATCCTCCGCAAAGAATCGCTTCTGAATCTAAAAGTCTGTGACAGCCGGCTACGCATTCTGAATCGCTCACGTGAACTACATCGTAAATTGAATCTCGCTTCAAAAATTGGGATTCTCTACCTGCACCGTGGCCTGGGATCTTCCTTTCTCCGGCGGGTGTTCCGAAAATCACGCTGCCCACTGCATCCACAGCGATTATCTTGGTCTTTAGCTTATTCATTTTAATGTACTCAGCGCAGCCCATGAGCGTGCCACAGGTGCTGGTAGCAGCAAATAGATAATCGGGAGCCTGACCCAGATCCTTCACTATCTCATGCATCGTTTGCTTATGTGCCGTCGGGTTTTGATGATTTGCGTACTGATTCGTCCAGAAGCTTCTGGGGTTGGAAGCTATTAATTGCTGAACTCTATCAAGTCGTGCTTGAAGAAACCCACCTACTTCGGCTGGCACAGTTACATAGTTTACTTTAGCGCCATAGGCTTTGATGATTTTGATGTTTTGTTGGTTTACCATGGGATCTACCACTACTTCTAGTTTCAAGCCGAAATAGTTGCAGGTTTGTGCCAGACCTATTGCCATATTGCCCGAGCTGGATTCTACTACTGTATCACCCTTTTTCAATTGCCCGTTTTCCATTGCGTGAGTGATCAGCTGGAGGGCTGTTCTGTCTTTGATACTACCTCCCGGGTTGAAGGCTTCCATTTTTGCAAATACCTTGAATTTAGATTTTGGAAATAATCTGTTTAGCCTGATCAGTGGAGTTCCTCCGACAGCATCTAGTATTCTGGAAAAGTAAGGTTGGTGTGGATAGGTCATAGTTGGTTGAATTAGAGGAGTCAGTGCTTTTATGCAATTTTCAGATTGCTTCTTTTTGCTTATCTAAGGCTGATTTTTTGGGTTAATTATCACCAATTGGTATCTATCAACACGCTATATTTTTGGTAGATGGCTGGAGGACAAGCGTAGGAGTTTCTGATGTTTTTATCCGAGTGTTCACACCTTTAGCTGAAAATAGTCCCTGCAAAGCCTTTTCATAAAACTTACTGTTCCTGCTCCATTCATCTTCAGATTCCATGTCGAGCTGCAGGTATTCTATGGTGTTGAGAAAGTGGCTGGAGATCAATTTTGTGATCCATTCAAAATCCACAGTCTGAATTCCTCCTAAGCCCACCTTTTTTCCATGGTACTGAGCCCAAGTAGCTGTGAACACCACGTCTTCAGTGAAAATGTTTTCAAACATTTCTTCTTTTTGCCTTATAGAAGGATTCCTCCAGAGTTCTATAAGGTTGAAATATTGCCCATGTCTGAGAATAAAGTGCTCCACAATCTCAGAGAAGCTATGTTTCCGATAGGATGTCTTAATTCTCTCACTTGAAAAATTATCAAAGCAAAGTTCAAGATTAAAGTTTTTTGCCAAAGTAGGAACAAGCCAATCGTACCACTTTAAGCCGTTTTTGGTGTTGAATTTTGTGCATTCTATGCCAAGCTTCAGAGAAGTGACCCCCTCAGATTTGAGTCTTTCAATTTCGAGATTTACTTCTCGTTTGCTTTTTACGCGAAACCAAGTTGCACATTCCAGTTCTGAAGGGATTTTTGCTGCACTTAAGTCAGGGTTCATAATAGTTGGATTTTTGGTTTCTATACTTTAAAACTCTTCATGATAATGGAGATATCACTTGTTAATTCAAAAAAGTAACCAAAAGCAAAAGCCTCTTCAAAAGTCTTTAAAAGGCAGTTTCTAAATTCATGCCTGGCAAATGAGAGACTAATTTTACTCATTTTGAGGAGTAGATTTGAGGAAATCAACAACTTGGAAAAGTTCTGAAAATGAGGTCTGCGAACTGACTGCTAGGGGTAAGGAGGGTTTTAGTTTAAGTGTTGTCCAGCTTCAAATAACTCATAAATCTGCATGTTCTTGTTTTTTTAGTTCAAGAGATCACAGTCGTGTACTGTAGGCTCGATTTGGGAATATTTTTTCACACAAGACCTGTAGGAAGGCTGATTTTACGATCTTCAATAGCATTAAGTGGCTGAATCCGCTTAAGAAAGACCTATTTCCGCTTTTGGCTGTATGATTGATCCATACGATGGAAATCCACAAGCCAACTATTCAAAATAGTATGTGGCAACCTTCCCAATCAATCCTCCATTTGTCATTGATGATGCTTGTGTTAAACTATGGGAGATACCCTGCTCCGGAGTTTTGTGAGGTTACAATCAGGGTTGTCAGACACTTTATTTAAATTACTGAAATGAAATCGAGCCTGCCTGAGGCAGACAGGCATGTCGAAAACGACACACAGAAGAATGATTATTCACCGTGCGAGATTCCTCCCGATAGCTATCGGGATGGCCTTTAAAAATCAAATTATAAACATATGAAATCGAGCATGTCGAAGATAGTAAAACACAAGGATGATTATTTCTCATGCGAGATTCCATATGACCATAAAAAAACAAAAATAAACATATGAAATCAAAGGAAATACTTCTTATAATTACACTCTTAGTCTTGGGTACGTACTTTTCTGTTGTGGGAATTATTGAGGCAGGGGGCTTTTTAAAACCTCTAGCTATCGCTGCTTTGTTGACCTTGATTTGTATTCCTCTATGTAGAAGAATGGAAAGCTGGAAGTTTCCTAGAGGCCTTTCAGCACTTTTAAGTGTGCTTTTGAGTTTTTTAGTTTTCGTGTCTTTCTTTCTCATTATTTCTGCGCAAGTGGCAAATATCTCTGATCGATGGCCTGAGTTAAAGCGTCAAGCAAAACCAAAATTGGAGGAGTTGCAGAAGACAGTCACCGAGAAAACCGGACTTAACCTGCAACAACAATTAGGGGTGTTTGGCTTTTCTGGGCAATCCCCACAGAATGACACTGAAGCTGAGGCTAACCAATCACTAGGAGAAAGCCAGTCTAGCGAAAAGACTACGTCAGATTCACAGCCTACGCCAGAGAAGGTGGTTTCCAATGCTTCTCAGGAAATCGGGAATATAGTGATGAACTTCTTTAGCTTTCTTTCCAGTGCTGCACTGACATTGGTTTACTTATTCTTTTTGCTGCTCTATAGAAAGAAAGTGAAGCTTTCGATCCTGAGGTTTTTCAGTAAACAAAACCGAGAGGAAGCTGAGGAAGTTATGAAGCATATCATAGAACTAGCCTTGAATTTTATTGTAGGACGATTTATACTGATAGTCTTTTTAGCTATCATTTATAGTATAGGTTTGTCTGTTTCCGGTATTGAAAACGCCGTTTTGATAAGTCTAATAGCTGCAGTTTTATCCTTGGTCCCTTTTGTAGGAAATATAATAGGATATGTTTTAGCTCTTACTATGGCAGTTTTTTCAGGCGCACAACTGGGAGGGATTGTAGGAGTGACACTGACCTTCGGATTAGCCCAGTTTGTTGAAAGTTATATTTTGGAGCCCTATGTGGTGGGTAGCAAAGTTGAGGTCAACCCACTGGTCACGATTGTAGCAGTCATACTTGGAGGATCTATTTGGGGTATCGTTGGAATGATTCTGAGTATTCCCATTGCTGGAATAGCAAAGATAGTTTTTGATGCTACGCCTGCCCTCAATCCTCTCGGTTATGCACTAGGTGAAGAGGATGTAGAGGGAGCAGATGAACAGAATTTTCTTAGCAAATGGGGGGAGAAGCTGTTGGATAAATTCAGTAAAAAATAAGATACTCTGGTTGGCAATGCGGTACTTTACTACCACCTTTTTTATGATGTCTTTGAAAACTTCGTGGAATTTTCAAGAAAAGCCTCCGCTAATTTCAATAAATTTCCTTCATGAAATCGAATCAATTTGATGCAATTGTGGTAGGCTCAGGGATCAGTGGAGGTTGGGCGGCAAAGGAGCTTTGTGAGAAAGGATTGAAAACTTTGGTGCTGGAGCGAGGAAGAGATGTCACACACCTGAAGGATTATCCCACGATGACCGCAGCACCTTGGGAGATGCCACATCGCAATCAAATTCCCAGAGCCGATAAACTTGAGAATCCTGTTGTAAATCGCTGCTACGCTTATAAAGAAGATACGCAGCATTTTTTTGTCAAAGATTCGGAGCATCCTTATGTACAGGAAAAGCCATTTGATTGGGTGCGAGGCTATCAGGTTGGTGGTAAATCGCTGATTTGGGCGCGACAAACTCAGCGCTGGAGTAAATATGATTTTGAGGGGCCAGGACGAGATGGTTTTGCAGTGGATTGGCCGATTCGCTATGAAGATTTGGCTCCCTGGTATAGCTATGTGGAAAAATTTGTGGGAATTAGCGGAAGCTATGAAGGTCTCGATACGCTGCCGGATGGGGAGTTTTTGAAAGCATGGGAAATGAACTGCGTAGAAAAGGAGATTCAGCAGCGGATCAAGGCTGCCTATGATGATCGGGATGTAATTATCGGCCGATGCGCTCATCTCACTGAGCTAAAAGATGTTCATCTCGCCCAAGGGAGAGGGCAATGTATGGCAAGAAATCAGTGTTATCGTGGCTGTCCTTTTGGAGGTTACTTCAGTTCCAATTCTTCTACTTTGCCTACAGCCGCCAAAACGGGAAATTTGACTGTGAGACCGGATTCAGTTGTCCACTCGATTATTTATGATGAGCAAAAGGGCAAGGCAACTGGCGTTCGTGTCGTGGATCGCATCACAAAGGAATCTTCGGAGTATTTTGCGGAAGTAATTTTCATAAATGCATCTGCTCTAAACAGCAATTTGATTTTACTGAATAGTGCTTCAAGTAGATTTCCTAATGGGCTTGGGAATGACTCAGGGGTACTTGGAAAATACATTGCATTCCATAACTATCGGGGATCCATCAATGCCAATTACGAAGGGTTTGCTGACAAATACTACTTTGGAAGAAGACCTACTGCGGTGATGATGCCCAATTTCAGAAATGTCAAAAAGCAGGAAATGGACTTTATGCGTGGCTACATGACTTTTTATACAGCTGGAAGAGCGGGTTTTGGACATGCTCCGGAGGCTCCTTTTGGTGCGGAATTTAAGAATGAGAATTCAAAACCCGGGCCTTGGTCAGTTTATATGATGATGCAAGGAGAGACAATTCCTAAAGAATCAAATCATGTCAGTCTAAGTCCAGATCAGCAAGATGAGTGGGGTATTCCATTGCTTCATATTAATGTGAGTTATGATGAAAATGACGGGAAAATCTTGCAGGATTTCCACGAGCAAGGAGAAGAAATGCTGACCAAAGCAGGCTGTGTGAATATCCGAAAAGGCGATAGTAAGCAATCTCCGGGCTTGGATATACATGAAATGGGAGGAGTAAGAATGGGAAGAGATCCAGAGACTTCTTTACTCAATGGATTTAATCAGATGCATTTGGCTCCGAATGTCTTTGTCACCGACGGTGCTTGTATGACTTCGACTGGAACGCAGAATCCATCCATCACCTACATGGCTTTGACAGCTAGGGCAGTTGATTATGCTGTGAAAGAAATGAAAAAAGGAGCGCTACGGTAAGGTTTACAAAAATGGGTTAACATGTTATTAAGATCTAATCTTACCGATCCTGCATTCCCTTTCCTTCCATGATCTTTGGGATGCACTTTTCAATCCTGGATTCCCGGGTTTTGGCTTGCTTAGGTGCAGATAAAAACAAAATATAGCCACGTTGTCTTCCAGGTGTCAGGGCTTCAAACGCAGTTTTGAAAGAGGGGTCACGGTCGAGACGATTTTGTAATTCGACTGGAATAGGTTCTGGGTTTTTCTTGAATTCTACTTTCAAACCTGCTTTTTCTACTTCTATTGCTTCGAAAATATAGGCTTTGATGATTGGTTCAAGTGAGACCACTTGGTTTACATCAGTAAACTTGAGCAGTCGGGAAGCTTGGGAGTTTTCGCCAGGTTTATCGAGAATTTGCTGTTCATCCTGCAGCAGGGAACCTTTGAAAAAATTGATGGAGCAGTAATCTTTGAATGCGGCCAGAATCAGCACATTGTTACCTTGAAAGGTAAACGTAGGCACTCCCCATTTCGATTCTTCCGTCATCCCACAAGCTAAAATTATTTTTCTCAGTTGGGTTAATTCCTTGGCCCAGGTGTGGACTTTGCATGCTGCTGTGCCGCCTAGTGGGCAGCGTCCACAGCCTTCCGTGTAGTATGCTTCTATGGAGGTGTTCATGTTGTTTTTTGGGCTATTTTTCCAACTTAGTTTCCAGGACAAGCACGGTTCTATTCGGCACATACAAGTAAATGCATTGATGCTCGTCGGTCGGGTATGTTACTTTTTCATCCAATCGCTCAAAGCCAGCATATTCCTTTTCGTCTGAAGTTAGTAGGATCTTGTAAGTCCCAGCATTTTTCACATAAATTGGTAGCCCGAAAAATGATTCAGTTGGATGAAAAGAGAATACAAAAATCAACCCTGATCTTTCGTAGGCTAAAATCTTTTTGTCAGGATCCAGATAGAGTTGATCAGCAGGGGCTGCAGCTAGGAGTTGGTAATTTGTAGCAAGCTTGATAATTGCTTTGTCCCAGGCATCAAGTTGTCCATATCTAAGTAAAGGGTCGTCAACGAGAGACCATTGACGGCGAGCGTGCTGATGACTCCAATTATTTCCCTCTCGTGGAAAATCCACCCAATCAGGATGGCCAAATTCATTTCCTATGAAATTCAAATAGCCTTCCCCACCAAGCGTGAGCGTTACTAACCTTATGAGTTTGTGCAGTGCTACACCTCGGTCAACTACTAAATTTTGCTGAAGTTGAGACATAGAAAAATACATAGCTTCTTTCATCAGCCGGAAAGCCAGCGTTTGATCGCCGACTAGTGCCTGATCATGACTCTCGGCATACCCTATAGAACGCTCTGCTGCGGGACGATTGGTAAGCTGGTGCCAAAGCTCAAACATATCCCATTCCTCGTCCTGCTTATGTTTCAGGGTTTTGATCCAAAAGTCCGGTACACCCATTGCCATTCGGAAATCAAAGCCGATTCCTCCGTCACTAATAGGACGGGCAAGTCCCGGCATTCCACTCATATCTTCAGCAATGGAAATATTACCAGGTTTCAGGCTGTGAATTAAGGTGTTTGCCAGCTGTAGATATAAAACGGCATCCTCATCTACATTTTCATCGAAGTATAAATCCACCGAATCAAAGTCCATGAAAAGCCCATGATGGTGGTACATGATCGAGGTCACGCCATCGAATCGGAATCCATCAAAATGAAACTCCTCCAGCCAATAGCGGATATTGGAAAGCAGAAACTGCTGCACTTCCCGCTTGGCATAATCAAATACTTTGGAGTCCCAAGCTTCATGATAGCCCTTGTCTCTGGGGTGGAAATACTGATGTTCGCTGCCGTCAAACTCGTTCAGGCCTTCGTTCACATTTTTGATCGCATGGGAATGTACGATGTCCATCACCACAGCAATTCCCATCTCGTGAGCTTTATTCACCAGCGATTTCAGCTCTTCTGGAGTGCCAAATCGGGAAGTAGGGGCAAAGAAGTTTGAGACATGGTAGCCAAAAGATCCATAGTAGGGATGCTCCATGATCGCCATCATCTGAATGGTATTGTAGCCTGCTGCTTTGATTCGAGGGAGTGTGAATTCCTCAAACTCTTGGTAAGTGCCGACCCCCAATTTCTCCTGAGCCATGCCTACGTGACATTCATAGATCAGCGGTTGTTTGAGGCTATTTGCTGTTGTAAAGGAATCGTCCGTCCACTGAAAATCTTCTGCAAACCAAAGTTGGCCTGCTACGTCGTGTGTGGTTTCGTCTTGTATGACTCTTCTGATATACGCCGGTATTCTGTCCAAGGCACCATTAGCCGCCACCACGTGGACTTTCACTTTGCTTCGGTGCAGGAAGCTTTCTTTGTATTGATCAAAAGGCAAGAAAATTTCCCAGTCGCCTCGTGGGCTTTTTTTCATGGGGTGAGAGCTCCTATCCCAGTTATTAAAATCGCCGAAAAAGTAAAGCTGCTTGGCAGCAGGTGCCCATTCCCGATAGACCCAGCCTTTTCTCCAGGCCTCATAATGAATCCCGTAGAAATTGTGGATAGACGCATATTCTAGGATGTTGCCACTGAAATCATTGATCTCTCGAATCGCCTCCTGATATCGGTCAAATCTTCGTTGAATTTGCGGTTCGTACTGGGCGAGCCAGGCTTCCTCCCGAACCAACGCTAGTTTCTTTGAATCTTCCACGTAGAGTTTTTTTGTTGAGTTGAATTTAGAAAAATGTAGGTGGAAATCATCAATCTTTCACTTTACTCCTCGTTTCTTTTAAACATAAAAAAGCGGCAGAAAAAATTATCGTCTTCTACCGCTTTGGGATTTTACTTCTAAATCGCTTGGTATCTGCTAGATTACATCTGTTTTTCTTGGGTCTGGACCATACTCATTTTCTCCTTCTTGACCTTTTTTGGCTGCAAGCCAGATAAAACCAATGAAATTCACGGGAGGCGGAATTAATAAGTATAGGGCATATTTCCAATCAAGCCCGATATCGTGGAGTCTTTTGATGGCCTGCACTAATAAGATGCAAATGGAGGCTACCAAGGCTACCCCTGCTCCATAAAATATTGCCCATGATTGACTCTGGAAACTATCCCAAATGATCATCAGACAAAGAATATTGATAAAATAAAAGATGATAAACATCACCAGATACATTCTTCTGGTGATTCTTCCTACTGGTTTGAATAAAGAGTTCATACTTAAACAACGATCTCAGGATTAAGTTGTTTAAGTGTCCACTGATAAAATTAAATTTGGCTTTAGTGCTTTTCGTAAACCATTTCAGGTTCCAGAACTTCTACATTGCCTTTTTCATTGATCTGATCGAGGGTCACCAATTTCAGTTCATTGATAAGCATAGGGTCGTATTTGGCAGCGACGCGGATGTAGTTTTCTGTGAAGCCGTGGATTTTTCCGTCTTCTACGTCTTCTTCGAAAAGAACTGTAAATGTCTTTCCCAGATTCTCAGTATAGAACTTTCTTCTTTTTTTCTCTGAGAGGATACGAAGCATTTTGGAACGTTCATTTCTCTTTTTCATAGGAACCACCTCATCCATTTCAGCTGCACGGGTGTTTGCCCGCTCTGAATAGGTGAATACGTGCAGATAGGAAATGTCCAACTCATTCAGGAAGTTATAGGTTTCGAGAAAAAGCTCGTCTGTTTCGCCCGGGAACCCAACGATTACATCTACGCCAATACAGGCGTGAGGCATCAGAGTTTTGATTTTGGTTACACGATCTACATACAGCTCACGTAGGTACCTTCTGCCCATTTTTCTCAAAATGGTATTGGACCCGGATTGTAAGGGAACATGGAAATGCGGGACAAATCGCTTGGATTGTGCTACAAAGCTGATGATCTCGTTTGTTAGCAAGTTTGGCTCGATGGAAGAAATCCTCAAGCGGTTAATTCCTTCCACTTCATCTAGTGCATATACCAGATCGGCGAAGCGTTCATTTCTCTTGCCATCAACGATGCCGAAATCTCCGATATTCACCCCAGTCAATACAATCTCATTGACACCAGTGGCAGCTATTTCTCTTGCAGACTGGAGCACGCTCTCAATTGTATTGCTACGGCTTTTGCCACGGGCAAGTGGAATAGTGCAGAATGCGCAACCGTAATTGCAGCCATCCTGAACTTTCAGGAAAGTTCTGGTCCGGTCATTAATAGAATATGCATTATTAAATACAGTTGCTTCTTGGATCTCAGATGCCAAGACTTTCGTTTCCTGCACTGCTGCAAAATCATCCAAAAGTTCAATTAATCGAAATTTCTCTGCTGCACCTAGCACAGCATCGACGCCTTCTATTTCAGAAATCTCTTTCGGTTTCAATTGCGCATAGCAACCAATTATTGTGACGTAAGAATTTGGAGAAATCTTTTTAGCCTCCTTTACGATTTTCTTACACTTCTTATCTGCATTCTCGGTGACCGAGCAGGTGTTGATAATGAAAATGTCGGGATTTTCCTGAAAATCGACTTTCAGATAGCCTTTTTCTTCAAATTGGCGGCTGATAGTGGAGGTTTCGGAGAAATTTAGCTTACATCCTAGTGTATAAAAGGCTACTTTTTTCACAATTACGCTTCTGACAATGAGATTGCAAAGGTAATTAATCTTCCCTTGTTTTCAATTTTCCAATTTTTCTGTGAGAATCGTAACTTTTGCCCGATATCGGTACCTTTTTGCCATGATTTATTGAAAAAAGTGTAATTTTTTCCAAAAAAGAGGTCAAAAATCAGTCAAAAGCATTTTCATATACATATTTTTCTATTTTTGTGTGTATAATTTTAAACCACATATTGTAGAAATGGCAACACTCAGACAACAAGCCTTAGGAATGGTGCAGACTAGACAGCGAGTAGCTGTAAAAGCTCCATCAAGCAAAATTTCAGACTTTTTTGGTACCAATACATTTGGAACAGCCCAAATGAAAGTGTCTTTGGCACCTTCGGCTTTCAAAAGGGTCATGGAAGCTATCGACAAAGGAACCAAAATTGATGCAGCTACGGCAGAAGAAGTAGCATCAGCAGTTAAAACTTGGGCCTTGTCCAAAGGTGTAACACATTATACTCACTGGTTTCAGCCACTGACAGGTTCTACCGCCGAGAAGCATGATTCCTTTTTCGATGCCCTAGGAGGACTTGAGAAATTCAAAGGATCTGCACTAGTTCAGCAAGAACCTGATGCTTCTTCTTTCCCTAATGGTGGTATCCGTTCTACTTTCGAGGCTAGAGGATATACTGCTTGGGATCCTACTTCTCCGATTTTTATTTTCGAAAACACGCTTTGTATCCCTACAATCTTTGTGTCCTACACAGGGGAAGCTTTGGATTACAAAACTCCATTGCTGAAGTCTATCGAAGCAATCAACGAAGCAGCGGTAGCTATTTGTCAATTGTTTGATAGAAACGTAAGAAAAGTACAGCCTTCTCTAGGTGTAGAGCAAGAATATTTTGTGATCGACAAGGCTCTTTTCGCAGCAAGACCTGATTTGGTAATGGGCGGAAGAACTGTTTACGGACATAGCCCAGCTAGAGGTCAGCAATTGGATGATCACTACTTCGGATCAATTCCTACACGAGTGAAAGACTTTATGGTTGACTTCGAAAACGAAGCATTGAAGTTGGGAATTCCTGTAATGACAAGACATAATGAGGTAGCTCCAGGTCAATTTGAAGTTGCTCCTTTGTTTGAAGAAATTAATAAGGCAACAGATCACAACCAATTGTTGATGGATGTGATGGAGAAAGTTGCTGAGAGACACGACTTGAAGGTCTTGCTTCATGAGAAGCCATTTGCAGGTGTAAATGGTAGCGGTAAGCACAACAACTGGTCATTGATCACTGATACCGGAGTTAACCTTTTCCAACCAAGCAATTCTGCCAGAGAAAATTTACAATTCCTTACTTTCTTGGTAGCTACTATCAAGGCTGTTTACGATCACTCTGATCTCTTGAGAGCAAGTATTGCTTCAGCTGGTAATGATCACCGTCTAGGCGCTAACGAAGCTCCTCCGGCAATCATCTCAGTATTCTTGGGTGCTACGCTTACTGAAGTATTGAATGAGCTGGAGAAAAACGGTAACATCAAGATCGAAAAAGGCGACAACATGTATATGAAATTGGGTATCTCCAAGATTCCTGAAATCATCCTAGATAATACAGATAGAAACAGAACTTCTCCTTTTGCTTTCACTGGCAACAAATTCGAATTCCGTGCTGTAGGTTCTCAGGCGAATGTCGCTGGACCGATGACAGTATTGAACGTGATCGTTGCAGATGTATTGGCTGAAATGGCTAAAGACATCGAGAAAGAGATGAGCGCTGGCAAAGAGAAGAAGATTGCAATTGTGAATGTATTGAGAAAATACATCAAGGATAGCAAAAAAGTACGTTTTGAAGGTGATGGCTACTCTGACGAGTGGGCAGCTGAAGCTAAGAAGAGAGGCTTGTCTAACTTGAAGTCAACTCCATTGGCATTAGATGTGTATGCTGCAAAAGCTACAAAAGAGCTTTTCGAAAGACATAATGTAATGAATGGGGTAGAGGTTCATGCCCGTCATGAGATCATGTTGGAGAACTTCATGAAGAAGATTCAGATCGAAGGCCGTGTGATGGGAGATTTGGCATTGAATCACATTATTCCAACTGCTATTCTATACCAAAACAAAATCATCCAAAACGCGAATGGTTTGAAAGGTCTTGGCTTAGATCACACTGCAGCGGTAGAGACGATCAAAGAAGTGTCTAAGCATATAGAATCTTTGAAATCTAACATCACTGCTATGGTAGAGGCGCGCAAGAAACTGAACAAAGAGACTGATATTGTAAAAATGGCAAAAGGATACCAGACCGAGGTGAAAGAAGCTTACTTCGACAAGATCCGATATGCAGTTGATAAATTAGAGTTATTGGTGGATGATGAGTCATGGCCACTAGTGAAATACAGAGAAATGCTTTTTCTTAGATAAGCTTTTCTTCACCTATTAATCAAAACCGCTCCGAAAGGGGCGGTTTTTTTATGTCAAATAAAAAATAGATAAGATTTGCCCATCATAGATCCACGGACTGTATCTGATTTTTGCGGGAGAAAATATAAAGGATTATCACTGCATATTGGATAATCAGGGGATTTAAAACTATTTAATTAATATTAAATAGGGGTTTTAAGATTATGAGCTACATAATTAAAAACTTTTACGATCTACCTTGAAAAACACCTAAAATAATTAGGGCATTGGCTCAAATTAATTCGATTTTTATGACTTTACATATTTTTTTTGCTAAGTCAGGCCTTATTTAAAGAAAAAATAACATAAAGTTTTTGATAGATACTTGTTTTTTTTAGCTTTAAGAACTGTATATGATGAACCTGATCAAAAAACTTGACTAGGCTTTATTAAAATAATTTTATTATCAAACCAAACTAAATTACTGTAAATGAAAGGTCCTCCAGTGCACAGAGGATCGTAAAGGTGCACGATCAGTGAAAACAAATTATTTCAAACAACCATTTTCAAACTATGAAAAAAATTCTATCAATTGCATTCGTGCTGGCTATGATTGTGGGACTATCGGTCTCAGCAAATGCCCAGCAGCGGATCTTGAAGGGAGTTGTGACTGCAACTTCTGATGGGTTACCCCTACCTGGTGTTACTATTTTGGATAAAGAAACCAAGGCGGGTACCACGACTAACGCAGATGGAGAATATTCCATCAATGTAAATGAAAATACAGTTCTGGTGTTTTCATTTATTGGTTTCACTTCCCAGGAGTTTACTGTGGGCAATCAAACTGAATTAAATGTGGCTTTGGATGAAGACGCCTCTGACCTAAGTGAAGTGGTTGTCACTGCCTTCGGTATGGAGCGTGACAAAAAAGCACTGGGTTATTCTGTTACGCAGCTGTCGGGTGATAAATTCACTGAATCCCGTGCAGTAAATCTAGGAAATGCGCTTACTGGTAAAATAGCTGGGGTTAATGTGACACCGCCTTCAACAGGTGCAGCAGGTTCTACTAGAGTAGTAATCCGAGGAGGCTCTTCTTTGACAGGAGCAGATCAGCCACTTTATGTTGTTAATGGAGTGCCTATCGAGTCAGGCAACTTAGGAAATGCAGGTATGTGGGGTGGTAGTGACGCAGGCGATGGATTGTCTTCCATCAATGCTGACGATATAGAAAGCATGACCGTGCTAAAAGGAAATACTGCAGCTGCACTTTATGGAGCAAGAGCTGCAAATGGTGTGATCATGATAACCACAAAAAAAGGAAGCACCAGAAAAGGTATTGGAGTGAGTTTTAACTCTAATTTCACAATAGACCAAGTGGTTGATCGCACTGAATTCCAACGAACCTATGGTCCAGGTCAGGATGGGTTGAGACCAACGTCTCAAGACCAGGCAATAAATACTGCGACTAACGGATGGGGTTCAGTTTATGATGGAGCTAATTCTATTCAGTTTGACAACGTGCAAAGACCATATTCTTACCTAGGTGAAGATTTCAATGACTTTTATAGAAATGGAAGCACCTGGAACAATTCGATTGCTCTATTCGGAGGAAGTGAGAATACAAACTATAGATTCTCATTTTCCAATCTAGATAACAAAGATGTTTTGCCAAGCGCTGGATATAAGAGAAATGTAGCCAGTATCAACGTAAACAGCCAGCAGGGTAAATTTACATTAGCTGTATCAGGACAGTATTCTAAGCAAGATGCCGAAAATAGACCACGTCTATCTGATTCCCCAGGAAATGCAAACTTTTCGATGGTGGTGAAGCCAGGTAATATTCCGTTAGATGTGATCAAAGGTGATCCTAATAATCCAGGTGCTTTGCCTGATGGAAATGAGCTTAGGTATCAAAGCAACACATTCCAGACAAACCCATACTGGGCAGCATATCAGTGGCAAAGACAGGATCAAACTGATCGTGTATTTGGTAATATGTCTCTTCGTTATGATTTTACTGATTGGTTGTTTTTGCAAGGTAGATTTGGTACTGATTTTCAGACCAGACAGGAAGATTCTTACGAAGCTTACGGGACAGCATTTAAGCCAAGAGGTAGTTACAATACATCTGCTAGAAGTTCCAGAGAAAACAATGCAGATGTAATGCTTGGATTCAACAAGTCTTTCGGAGATTTTGATGTAGATGCATTTTTGGGTGGTAGTACACTTCGTAGAACTATCGAAAGTAAATCTGGTGGAGGAAATGACCTGGTGGTGCCATTCTTTGCTTCTGTTACCAACGTCGCTGCTCCAACTTTTGGATATGGTTTTTCTGAATTTGGGATAAATTCAATTTATGGCTCTGCCAATGTCGGTTATAAAAATGTAGTGTTTTTAAACGTCACTGGAAGACAAGATCAATTCTCTACACTTTCTCCAGAGAATAGCAAGATTTTCTATCCTTCGGTAGGCCTTAGTGCGGTGATATCTGATATGATTACCTTACCGGACTTCTTTACATTTATCAAAGTACGAGGTGGAGTCGCACAAGTAGGCGGTGGTGCACCAGACCCTTATGCACTTAACCTTACTTATGGATTAGTAGGTGCAGGTCACCTAGGGGCAAATTTAGGGCAGATCAACAACGGTTCTATTCCAAACTCAAACCTTGGACCATACCTTTCAACTGAATGGGAAATCGGTACAGACCTTAGATTCTGGGAAAATAGAATTGGGTTGGACCTAGCGTACTACAACAGACGGACGAATGATGATATTCTTAATACTGGTATCTCTGCACTTTCAGGTTTTGGTACGACTACAGTCAATATTGGAGAATTATCTAATAAAGGCGTGGAAGTTCTCCTGAACGTAGCACCATTTATCGGTGATTTCAGATGGGATGTTTCATTCAACTACGCGCACAATATTTCTGAGGTGCTTAGTCTAGGAACCAATGCAGCGGGTGACCCAATTGAATTTATTAATTTGGATGAATCAAGAGCTCAAAGAGAGCGAATCAGACATGTTGTTGGTGAGCCGTTAGGGGTAATTGCTGGTTTCAAACATCGCATGATCAATGGGCAGCCAGTTTATGATGCCAATGGATATCCAGTTACTACTGACGGGTATGAAACTATAGCGGAAGGTCGTCATCCTATCTCAGGTGGATTGACAAACACATTTTCTTATAAAGGTTTCCGTTTAATGTTCCTGATTGATTTCAGAGCAGGAGGTTCCATGATGTCTGGTACAAATTACTTCGCATATCAGCTAGGACTTCATGAGCATACGCTAGAAGGCAGAGACGGTTCATTGTCAGTTTCTGGAGTTAATGCGGAAGGTGCGCCACTTAACGTAACTATTCCAGCAGATCCTTCAGAACCTACCAGATATCTGATTGATAACTACTGGCAACAGTATTCCAGAGTGACCGAAAATGTAGTTTACGATGCATCATTTGCCAAGTTGCGAGAGTTTTCCTTTGGATATACATTCCCTTCTTCTTTCATCTCAAAGACACCATTCCAGTCTTTATCATTGTCTGTAGTGGGAAGGAACCTAGCATTGCTATGGTCTAATGTGCCAAACATCGATCCTGAAGCAGCATACAGTACTTCAGGCAACTCACAAGGCTTGGAATATTTCTCTGTTCCTGCAAATAGAAGCTTTGGTTTCAATCTATCTGCAAATTTCTAATCCATACGGCTCAAATTTAAACACAGAAATGATGAAGATATTTAATAAAATTTCAGGCGTAATGATGGCTGTTGCATTGCTAGGAACTACTTCCTGTAATGAGCAAGATTTATTGGATCTGAACGTAAATGACAATGCTGTCGAGTCTATCGATATGCAATATCTATTTTCTCTCGGTACCCTTCGTATCGGTGGAGAATATGAAAATACACGTGCAAACATGCTCTATGCTGCTACAATGATTCAGCATACCGCATCTACAGCTAGTTACTTCAGTGGAGATAAGTATTTCTATAATGCCGGCTATAGTGGCGCCTATATGGAAAGACATTTCACTGACGTGATCAGACTATTCAGCCAGGTGATCTCAGAGACCAATGATGATCCAAATGAAGCCAATGTAAATGCTGCAGCAACTATTCTAAGGGTATTTGATCTACACAGAATGACTGATATGTACGGTGATATACCTTACACTCAGGCTGGATATGGTTTGGAAAGTGAAGAAAACTGGTTCCCTACTTACCAGGCTCAGGAAGAGGTATATGACCTGATGATTGCTGATTTGAAAGCTGCCAGAGATAAGTTCTCAGATTCAGCACGACCTTTAGGAATCCAGGATTTTGTATATAATGGTGACCTATCAAAGTGGAGAAAGTTTGCTAACTCTTTATTAATGAGAATGGCGCTGAGAATGAGTAATGTGGCTCCTGCCAAAGCTCAGGAGGTATTCACTGAAGCTTTCAACAGCGGCGGATTTACTTCTAATGAGGACGCAGCGATGATCACTTATGCTGCAGGTCCACAGGGTGTAAACAGAAATGGCTTGAATGATGGCTATTGGAATACGTACAAATACTCCAGAGACTGTAAATTGTCCGAAACATTCATTGACTGGATGAAAGCTAACGATGACCCACGCCTGATGATTCTATCTGGCGGCGTTGGTAATCCTGAAGATGCATCTACTTGGAACACTAACCCTGAAGATCAAATAGGTCTCCCTAACGGTTATAATGCTACAAATCTTGTGGCGGCTGTTCCTCCAGGGACACTGGATGGATTTACTATAGTTCAGCAGAACTTTTCTATGCTAAATCTGAAGTATTTGGATTGGGAAGATCCTTACTATTTGCAGTCTTATGCAGAGGTAGAATTGATGAAGGCAGAAGCAGCATTGAAAGGTTGGATTTCAGGTGATGCTGGTACTTTCTTCGCTAATGGTGTAGCTGCGGCAATAAATTCTTGGGCAATGTTTGATGCCAGTTTTGCGACCAGCGCTGCAGATATCCAAAGTTACATAGACGGACGTGGTTTTTCGGCAGCATCCCAAGAGGATAAGTTGAAGCTAATCGGCGAAGAATTCTGGGCAGCAACGTACCTGAATGACTTAGAGTCTTGGGCTAACTGGAGAAGAACAGGTTATCCTGAGCTGACTCCTACGCAGGATCCAAATGCATTTGAAGGCAACTTTATTCCAAGGAGATTGAGATTCTGGGAATCTGAGATAGGTGCTAATCCTGAGAATTACGCAGCAGTGAAGGCGCGAATGGGTGGTGATGAATTTGCTACCAGAGTATGGTGGGACGGAGGAAATTAATTTCTAATCCTTGAATAAGTATCAGTTTTTTGAAAGAGGTTTCGATTAAGTTCGAAGCCTCTTTCTTTTTCTCTTACATTAGATTTTTGAATTCGTTTATAGTCCTAATTATACAATGAAATTAATAGGAGTTGATATTGGAGGTTCTCATATCTCAGCTGCTCAGGTAGAGTTGAAAGAAGGAAATGCTGTTTTTCATCATTTTCATGAAGCGGATGTGAATACATTTGGGGAACAAAATGCCATTGTAAGCGCATGGTCAAAAGTGATTTTGCAGGCGGCAGGTGATTCAAAGGATATTCAAGTAGGAATAGCTATGCCTGGCCCATTCAACTATGAGAAGGGCGTTTCTCTGATAAAAGATCAAGGGAAAATGGCTTCTCTTTATCAACTTTCTATCAAGGATTTACTCGTATCAAGTCTTGGCATATCTTCCGCTCAGATAGAATTTACAAATGATGCCGAGGCTTTTTTGAAAGGAGAAAGTTATGCTGGGGCTGGCAAAGACTTTCAAAACTCGATTGGGCTCACCTTGGGAACTGGACTTGGATCGGCGATCAAAGTGCAGGAGGTTGTGAAAGATGCGAAGCTATGGACAGCGCCTTTTCGTGATGGAATAGCAGAGGATTATTTGGGCACATCCTGGTTTGTGAAGTATGCTTTTGGGCAATTTGGGATAAAGATTTCAGGCGTAAAAGATTTGCTCAATAAGGGATTTGATTCAGGCGTTTCCAAACAAATCTTTGCGACGTTTGGAAAGACTTTGGGAGAGTTTTTATTTCCGTATTTGATTCGCTTACATTCTGAAGGAGTTGTTTTGGGAGGGAAAGTAAGTTTAGCAAGTGATCATTATTTACCTACAACGCAAGCCTATCTGGAAAGAATGGGCTACCCTGTCATCATCAAAAGGTCGGTTTTGGGCGAAAAATCAGCATTGATTGGCGCATGTTTATCATTCGTTTAGTTACTTTATTATTATGAATACAATTAAGTTTTATGCAATTTTTATAGGCCTGTTTATACTTGTTTTACTACCTGCTTTTCCACAGGAAAAGTATGATCTCATCATCATAGGAGGAGGTGCAAGTGGGACTTCAGCGGGTATTTCCGCAGGCAGGCTAGGGACTAAAACATTGATCATTGAGCCAACTCCATGGCTCGGAGGAATGCTGACTTCAGCTGGAGTTTCGGCTATAGATGGAAATCACCGCTTACCCTCAGGTGTTTGGGGAGAATTCAGAGCAAAACTAGAGAAATATTACGGAGGTTCAGATAAGCTTTCAACCGGTTGGGTGAGCAATACACTTTTTGAACCCAAAGTAGCTAATCAGATTCTTCAGGATATGGCTAAGTCGGTGAGCGAGTTGACTGTCTCTTTCGAAAGTGAATGGAAAGCCGCCTACTACTCCAATTCTACTTGGACCGTTAGCTATCTCCAGAATGGAAGGCCAATGGAGGTTGAAGCTCCCATGCTAATTGATGCCACAGAACTCGGAGACGTAGCTGCATCTCAAGGATTGCCGTATCGCCTCGGAATGGATGCAAGAGATGAGATTGGTGAAAGCTTTGCGCCAGCAGAAAGGAATGACATAATCCAGGATCTTACCTATGTTGTTACCCTGCAGGATTATGGAAAGGGGATAGATAAAACGATTCAAAAACCAACGGATTATGATCCAGCTGAATTTGCCTGCGCCTGTGCCCATGCTGATCCTATTTCAGACAAAGACCCAACATTGGACTGTGATAAAATGCTCAGTTATGGAAAGCTTCCCAATGGAAAATACATGATCAATTGGCCAAACTGTGGGAATGATTATTACCTGAACATCGTAGAAATGAATCCTGAAGAGCGGAAAGTCGCCTTGGAGGAGGCAAAGCAGGCGAGTCTCAGGTTTACCTATTATATCCAAAATGAGCTTGGCTATAAGAATTTGGGAATAGCTGAGGACGAGTACCCCACCTCAGATGATCTTCCGATGATCCCCTATCACAGGGAATCAAGAAGATACTATGGTTTGGTTGATTTCACCTTGCCTTATGTCAGGACTCCATATGAGGCTCCTAAACCCTTGTATAGGTCCGGCGTTGTGGTGGGCGATTACACCATTGATCACCATCACAAAAAGAATCCAAATGCCCCGGCAATTGAGTTTATAAAGATTCGTGTGCCTTCTTATACTATTCCACTGGGTTCTCTGATCCCAAAGGAACATCCAGCCTTAATTCTTGCTGAAAAAAGTATCTCCGTTTCTAATATTGTCAATGGGGCAACGCGACTACAACCTGTAGTTTTGGGTATAGGGCAAGCCGCTGGAGTATTGGCATCTGTTGCAATCAAAGAAAATAAAAACCTCAAGGGTGTTTCAATAAGGAGGGTTCAGGAAAAGCTGTTAACTCAAAATGCTTACCTCATGCCGTTCATCGATATGAAACCTAGTGATACAAATTTCGAGGCAATGCAGAAAATTGGAGCTACCGGCATTTTTAAAGGAGAAGGAGTTCCGTATTTATGGGCAAATCAAACATGGTTTTATCCTGAGCGACTAGTTACAGAATATGAATTGGTAGATGGTTTGCGACCACTATTTCCTGTGCTAAAAGATTTTTGGGGAGCTTCTGGTGATTGTCTGACTGGGCAGAGATTTCAGAAAATACTTGAGCTGATCAAGCAGGATATATCCTTCAAGGAAATTGCTCAGGCTTGGGAAAAGCATGGCTTAGCTGGAGAATTTATTATTGAAAGCAAGCTGAGCAGAGAGCAAGTTTCGGTTTTGTTAGATGAACTTTTGGATCCTTTTTCGAAAGAAGTTGATTGGAATGGGGATTACTAACTCCTTGTATTTAAGCTTAATCCATTCTCCCGTGCTTTCTCAGTGCTGTTCCTTCTGATTCTGTCAATGCATCACCTAAATCCGCTCTGGCTTCATCCGCTAACTGATTTAGCTTAGTGAGTATTTCAGGGTTGTTTTCAGACAAATCAGTGTTTTCGTTAGGGTCTTTTGACAGGTCAAAAAGTTGTGCCTTTTCCAGGTTGGCCATTTTATATTTCACAGGTATTCCGTCATTTCTCATCTCAGTTCCTTCAGGAATAGTGCGGTAAGTATGAGGAAACACCAACTTCCAACTTCCATAAATTACCGCTTGAAGTTCATTCTTATTGTAGTAGGCATAATAAGCTTTGTCTTCCATTTCTTTTCCTTCCAATAAGGGGCGTATGCTTCTTCCATCAATCTTCAATGCAGGCAAAGCTGCTCCACTGATCTCAGCCAGAGTGGGTAAAATGTCAATTGTCATAGCGGCTTCGTTTATAACTTGACCTGATGGAAAATGTCCAGGCCAAACAAATATCCCCGGTTCGCGAATACCTCCATCCCAAGACGTTCCTTTACCTTCTTTAAGTCCACCGGTCAATCCCGCATGACCTCCATACGAAAGCCAGGGTCCATTATCTGAGGTGAATATGATGATCGTGTTCTCTGCCAATCCTAATTCTTTCAGCTTTTTTCGTACTTCTCCTACGGACCAGTCCACTTCCATCATGACATCTCCATAGAGTCCTTGCTGGGATTTCCCTTTAAACTTATCCGATACAAAAAGAGGGACATGCGTCATGCTATGTGCCAAATACAGGAAGAAAGGCTTGTCTTTACTCTTTTCAATGAAAGCAAGTGCTTCTTCGGTGTAATTTGTGGTCAGCATGCTTTGGTCATCGAGCGTGTCGATCACAGCTGTATTTCTATAAAGTGGCAGAGGCGGGTAGTAATCTTTGGCCTCGGGGTGATGAGGCCACATATCATTGGAATAGGGAAGACCATAATAGGAGTCAAATCCCTGTTCAGTTGGTAGAAAAGGGGCGAGGTGTCCCAAATGCCACTTGCCCACCATGCCGGTTGCGTAACCATTGGCTTTCAGCATCTCCGCAATGGTAGTTTCTTCAGGATTCAATCCATGGGTTGCAGTGTGGTCTAGCGCTCCAAAAATCTCCAATCTATTGGCGTATGTTCCTGTGAGAAGCGCCGCTCTAGATGCGGAGCAAACTGCGTGAGGAACATAGAAGTTTGTGAACCTGACACCATCTGCGGCGAGCTGATCAAGATTCGGAGTTTTCCACTCGGTAGCGCCATACACTCCCAAATCGCCATAGCCCATATCGTCAGCAAAAATTAAGACGATATTAGGTTTCCGAGGGCTCTCCTCTGTTACTTTTTCTTCTTTATTTGCTTCACAAGAGGTGAAGAAAATCAAAAGTATAAGTGAAGAAAAAAGATACCTAGTGCTTTGGAAACGCATGTTTTATATGTTTTCTGTTGTTTCAATCTATTTTTTAGTCCCAACTTTAGTCCAGACCATATTCCCAATTTTCTCCCCTTGTTTGACGCCTTCCTCAATCGCATCACGAAAGTGAATGCCTCCATAAAGCCTGGAAATAGCAGCCTCTTCAGATGCGTAAAGAAAGGAAGGGAAAGGTCTTTCTGGCAAGCCAAAATAGGTTTCTGAGCTATCGATAAAGTCGAAATTATCTCCGAAATAGCCCGTCAAAACCACCGCAGAAGCTCTACTTATCACAGAATGTCCTGATGTGTATTCTGGGAAAGGCGGGGTTTGTAATAATGGTCTCCAGCGTTGATCCAGTTGCTGATTGATCACAGTTTCGGGGCGGATTCTATCCGTTTCATATTTTGCTTTCCAGCAGGAAATAAATGCATCATGAAGGGTCATTCCTACCAGTGCATGGATATAGGCAGTTTCTGCAAATGAAAGCGCTGCTTTTTGCGCAGCAATCCCCGTGATTCCGATCCAATGTCCTCCTGGGGATATTTTCTTCACTCCTATAGCCATATGTCCTGAAAACTGGACTTTGAAAGGATTGCAGTCCCAGAAGTTGGCGATCAATTTTTTTTCTTCGCCTAATTCATTGGTCGTAGTATAAACTTCCATCAATTGGGTATGAAATGAGCTGCCTTCCGTCATATCAAAAGGTGCCATTGGAGCAGGCTCATACTCATTCAGATTTTGAATGAAAAAGGGCTTGATAGTTTTCCATTCGGGTTCTACCGCAGCGATATAGGCTGGAGGGGTAGGGTACCAAAAGCCCTCTCCTTGTTGGGGAGTATAGCGGGTCAAGGTGGAAAGTTGAAGGTAGCCATCTTTTTTAGCGACTTCCATCACTTTTTTGGCAATCAAGGAGGCATAGTCTAGGTGTACTTGGAGTGATTTCTTGTTGATGATTTTTGCTTTTAAAGCGGTGTTAATCCAATCTTGCTGCTTTTCTTTTAATAAATAGCCTGATGGCATAATGGCTTCACCGACTTTCAGCATGGCATAAATTGCAGCAAATTCAGGCGAACTAAGCCCTGGATTTTCTACATCCCAATTTTGACCTGCCAGATACGTTTGACCTAAAATGTCCTGATGCTCAAATCCCATACCTGCTTCTTTGGAAATCAGGTAAGTAGCAAGCGTAGAATAGGCATATATTCTTGCTGCAACAGGAGGGCTAGCCACATCAGTCACCATTACTTCAGTGATGTGAAAGAGTTGCTGTGTATAGACTTTTGGCCAGTTGATTTCCTTTGGCTTAGCCAAGGATACATTCATCACCAAGCATGTGACAATTAGAATAGCAAAGGATGATTGTAAATATCGGTTCATCTGATGGTATAGCTTTCCAAAGGTTTCTGGTTGATTCCAAAAAGGAGATGGGTTCCAAAGGAAGTTTGAATTGGCAAAATAGACTTTATGTCCCCTTTGATGGCTAAACCTGATTCTGCGGGACTTAGTGGAGTGAAATTTCCTTTGCCATCGCCGATTAGGACCAAGCCCAAACCAGCATCCATTAACCCAATACGTATCCGCGTGTAAGTCTGATTACCTCCTAAAATCAGGTCCATATTACCATCTTGATTCAGGTCGATTGGTAAAATGCTGAAGACAGGGAATGATTGGGCGATTCTTGGGAGTGATTTGACTTCAAACCCGTTGCCGGTATTTTCTAAAACTACTGATTCTAAGATGTTTGCTTCCAGAATCTGAGACTTTTCTAACTCCTGAACTGTAAAAAGATCAGCCATGGTCGCTTTCGAGTAAGACGCATAATCGGTGAATCTACTCCGCATGCTTGCCATTTGATCTAGTAATTCATCCCGGCTTGGGTAAGGGTACATTTTGTCCCCGACGAAACATTCTAGTATTGGGTCGATTGATCCGTTTTGGTCAAAATCTGCCGCATATAGCCGGAGCTTTTTATTCTCATTTACTTCAAATTGAGAATTCAGGCCAAAGTTGCCAGCTATCAGATCCATATCCCCATCCCCGTCTAGGTCGGCTTTAGCTAGTGTGTTCCACCAGCCAGAAAGTGTTGTTGGAAGGTAAGAATTCGTCTTATTTTCAAATCCAGAACCTGAGTTGATCAAAACTGTAATTGGCATAAATTCACCTGCCAGAATCAAATCCATCTTTCCGTCGGAATTCATATCAATTAATTCTGAGGATGTGATTAATCCTAGTTTTCCTCCGTTCGGGAGGTATTCTTCAGTCTTATCGCTGAAGTTTCCTTTTCCATCATTGACGAGCAATTTGCTGGCAGGCACCATTGGATATCGGCCAGGAATCAGTCTGGCACCTACAAAAAGATCCAAGTGACCATCTCCGTTTGCATCAAAAGCCTGGGCAGTACCAGTACTAAAGGTATAAGCTGGAAATGAAGATTGACGGGTCAATCTGCCTTGTCCATCATTCAGATAAAGCCTGTCCTGAAGTGATTCATCTGAGCTTAGGTAATCATGGTAACCACCACTTCCGATGAAAAGATCTTCCATTCCATCGCCATTGAAATCTTCGAAAACAGCAACGGCATCAGTGAATTCATTTGACGACCGGAAACCAGAATAGTCCTTCCAAGTTCCATTCTCATAGGACATTATTTTTCCTGCCTGCCCTTTTGTCCCACCGATAAATAACTCTGGGTTTCCGTCTCCATTTAAGTCTCCTTGGGATAAAAACGGACTGATGTAGCTAGGCATTGTGAGCATCAGTGGCTGACGCTTGAAGTCATTGTATTGATTTGGTTCTGGATTGTATTTTGGGGCAAAATCACTCTTACTCAATATAGGAGAAGGTTTTCCTGTGGCTTGAGTTCTTTCAGAACTTTCTTTTTCAATAGTAATGTGCTGATTGGCTGTAATATTTTCGAGGAATTGTGTCGAGCCATCAGGCCATATAACTTGAATGGAAGGAATGGTGGAAATCTCCCCTAATCCAAATTGCAGCCTTGGGCTTACAGAAGATTGAAACCCTCTAACGGGATGCTCCTCTAAGGTTAGGTTTTCATCACCTGTAAATACTTCCACCTTCGCTCCGACGGCGTAGGTATTTAAAGAGTTTTCTTTTAGTGTGATTTGTAACCAATTCTTAGCAGCACTTACATTTTCGTAAATAGACGCTTGGTCATTTAGGTTATTTACGACTAAGTCTAGATCCCCGTCATTATCCAAATCAGCATATGCTGCACCACTGGAAAACCCCTTTTCACCAAACCCCCAATCCAACGATCGATCAGTAAAGTTTAGGGATCCGGTGTTTTCAAACATGTAATTATGAATAGGAGTGGAGGTCATGGTAGTGACCAGATGAAGGGTGTCCGCTTTCTCATTGGCCACAGCCTGCTTAAAATAGTAATCCCCCTTATACTTTAGAAAGTCCCGATTTGTGTAATCTCTGTAGTAGCCATTGGTGATGAAAAGATCTTTTTTACCATTATTTGTTGCGTCAAAAAACAAGGCAGACCAGCTCCAGTCACTGTTGGAAATGTTGGAAAGCTGCCCTACTTCAGAGAAAAGTCCATTTCCTTGATTAAGTTGGAGCATATTTCTCATGCTTTGGTGGTAAAAACCTTCTTTAATCATTAAGGCATATTGCTCGTAATTTTCTGGGCCGTAGAGTAGCTTTTGACGCTCATTGTCCTCAGGAAGCATGTCTAAGGTATAGATGTCCGGTTTGCCATCATTATTTACATCCGAAATATCAGCTCCCATAGAGAAATGAGAAATGTGCTGAAAGTAATCCGTCATTCGATCTGTAAAAGTCCCGTCGCCATTATTGATGTAGAGGTAATCAGGTTCTATATAATCGTTGGTGACTAGAATATCTGGCCAGCCGTCTTGATTGATGTCAGATGAAACAATGCCTAGTCCAAATCCCAAAGCTGAGCCTTTAATGCCCGCCTGTTCACTGATATCAATGAATTCCCCATTATCATTTCTATAAAGCTTGTCTCCGGCATAGGGGTGTCTGATTGTTTTGACCTCACTAAATTCAAGTTCATTGATTACTTCAATGTGGTGATTCAGCAAATACATGTCAAGATCCCCATCCTTGTCAAAATCAAAAAATAAGGCTTGGGTACTGTTAGACTTATCTGCTAAACCATAAGCTTCTGCCTTATCGGTAAATGTAAAATCACCTTGATTTATCCATAGTTCATTTCCTCTGGCAGCTGGACTTCCTTTTCCTGAATAGCAAACGTAAATATCCAAAAGACCATCTCCATTTACATCAGCCATACTGACACCAGTGGTCCAGACATCTTTTCCTCCGACTCCTGCCGATTTTGTTTTATCCTCGAATTTCCAGTTACCAAGATTTCGGTAAACTTTATTGGAAGACATATTTGCTGTGAAAAAGAGGTCTTCCAGGCCATCATTATCCAAGTCGCCGATGGCTACCCCACCGCCGTTGTAAAAGTATTCGTAGCGGAGGATATTATTCTTTTCATCTTCTTTCAGTTGATTCTTGAAAGTGACTCCAGATTTTTTATTGGAGATTTTTTCAAATTTTGGTGAAGAAGTCTGAGCTCGGCTAGGGGGTGTTCTGGTGAGAAATATGAATGACCCTAAAGTCAGTAATAAGACTGTCCTTGATTTGTTAAGGAAATTCATAAGTATTTACAACTTCGAAGTTTAGCTCCAATCAATTGATTACATCTTCGAATAGTTTTTCGTTTACGACGGCAACTCCACCCAAAAGGCCTACATCTTCACCTAATTGATAGAGGGCGATTTTGGACTTCTCACGAGATTTGGCCATGCTGTAAATATTCAAAGCTTGTTGAATTGGAGTGATTAAGTATTGATTTGCTTCGGCAACTGATCCACCGATTATTATAAGTTCAGGGTTTAAGACCTGTATAAGCATGGAGATTCCTCTACCGAGGTCAAGTCCTGCCTCTGACAGGATTGTGATTGCTCTTTGGTCACCGGATAAAGCCGCATCTACCACAAGATTTGGCATAATATCACCTTCCTGAGTTCTGGCCATTCGCGCTAAAATGCTGTCTTTGTCCAACTTAATTGCTTCCTCAGCCATTTTTACGATTGCTGTGCCAGAAGCCACTGCTTCCAAACAACCTTTTTTGCCGCAAATGCAGGTTACGTCTCTGGACTCAAAGATCGGGGAATGGCTGAACTCTCCTGCAAATCCTGAAGCTCCTTGATACAATTTTCCATCAATAATAATCCCCAATCCAATGCCCCAGCCAATAAATAGTCCAAGAACATTCTTATAGCTATGGTCTGTCGCAAATTTATACTCCGCGAGCGTCATGGCACGGGCATCATTTTCCAAGAAAATTTTCTTAGAAAATCTGGATTCTAGATTTTCCAGAAGTGTTTTTTCTCCATATCGCAAATAAGTATAGTTCACGCCACCGATAGAATCTGTCAATCCAGGCATAGAAAAGCCCATGGCAATTACTTTATGAGCTGGAATACCTGTCTTCTCCAGGTAAGCTTCAATGAGTGTGCAGATTCGCTCAAACGTTTCCTTTTCGTTGTCTAAGTTGATCCTGTGACTTTCCTTTTTTGTGGTCAGGGTTTGGTTACAAGAGTAAAGCGCCAAGTTCATATTGAACTTAGAAAGATCTACAGATAGCACGTAGAATGCATCAGGAGCCAACCTGTATAGATCCGGCTTACGTCCACCCTGTGATTCAGCTCGTCCTTGTTTGATTACTTCCCCACTAGAGATCAAGTCACCTAAGAGTGAATTGACGGTGGGTAGGGAGATCCCAACTTCAGCGCATATTTCACTGGCAGTATTTGCACCCTTTGTATAGAGGTTTTTAATAATCTTAATCTTATTTAGGTAGCTTTTGATTTCTACCACTCCATCCATTTTTTGGATGATCTCTTGAGGATTTATTAGGTGCATAGGTCTAAGTTATGCCTGAATTACGGCAATTTTTGATTTTCAAAAAAGCACTTTATTAAAAAAATAAGATAACATGATAAAATTTGAAATCATATCGTCTAATTCCTGAGTACAGGGATGAGATTTTTTACAAAAGATTTCAAATGTAAGTGGGATTTCGAATAATTCTTTTTTAGAATGATTTGGTTAATTTTGACTTTCACCTTTTAAGATTTACATGGATTTATTACAAAGTACCGGTCAACTAAATGAAAATGAGGTATTTCAAAAAGTAGAGGATTTTTTGAAAGAAAAAGGCTTTAGGATTAAGGTCAAAGATGATACAAGACCATGGGGAGGTTTTTTAGTATTAGACGAAGCCCAAATCCGTGAATTTGCTGCAATGTTTTTCGAAGAGATAGATCTGTCTGAGACTCAACTATCTCAGAAATTAAGCCCAAAATTTTTATTGGTTGCACCTGGAGCCCGCCTTTCTTGGCAATATCATTTCCGAAGGGCAGAACTATGGAAGCTCATCGATGGAGAAGCAGGAATAGTCAGAAGTGAGACAGATGAATTAGGAGAGTTAAAGAAAATGGAAGCTGGCAAAACCATTTCCTTGGCACAAGGTGAACGACACAGATTGGTGGGGTTGGATTCGTGGGGAATAGTGGCGGAAATCTGGATGCATGTAGATCCGGAATACCCTTCTAATGAAGAAGATAT
Source organism: Algoriphagus locisalis (assembly GCF_900116615.1). GTDB lineage: Bacteria > Bacteroidota > Bacteroidia > Cytophagales > Cyclobacteriaceae > Algoriphagus > Algoriphagus locisalis. Next base: position 667,569 of record NZ_FPBF01000003.1, on the reverse strand, counting down.
AGTTAGGGTAGAGGATGATTACGCTAGAAAATAAAAAAAAGCTCGGAAATTAATCCGAGCTTAAAAAGCTTAAAGTTTGTCGTCCGTAGCTCAATCACCCTTAAACATTCTAATAGTTAAAAAAAATCCTACAGGACTAGTTTAAATAGTGATTGAATTTAAATGTAAATATTTGAAATACAAAATTTTACATTTAAAAAGTGCAAGATCGCGGTCGAAAAGCCTTTTATAGCTTTTCTATCTTTTTAGCTATCTCCTCAGCTTCTGCTGCCAATCGATCAGCTTCCTTGCGATTGATCTGTGATGCCTTGTGTACCTCACTTAATTTTTTGGTGTAGGCTTCCTGCAGCTTTTCTTTCTCTGATTTCTTTTTGAATAGTCCGAACATTTGCTTTTTCTATTTCAACAAATAGCCTAACGGTATTGTTACGAATTAATTAAAAATAAGCACGTCGGAGAGTGATTCTTCCTGGATTTGATCTGCCTTATAATTGATCAAATCTTCCAAGCGACCTGCGGGATTATAGTATCTCCAAGGTCCTTCTTTTTTTCCATCTTTCATTTGACCTTCGGAAGCTTTCCTTCCATTTTCATGGTAGAAAATCCAAGTGCCATCAGCCTTACCCGAAACATAATTACCTTCTGATTCTTTTTTGGCATTTACATAATAGGTGATTCGGGTTCCGTTTCCGTCTTTTAAAGTGCCTTTGTCCAAAGTAGAACTTCCGTCATAACTGTTGTATTCGCTTACATTCATCAGACGACCATTGTCCCAGAATTCCTCCTGGGTCAACTGTTTGTTGTCGTAAAAAAGGCCCCAGATTCCATTTTCAAAACCAATATTATAGCTACCGACAGATTTTAGTTGCCCGCCGTCATAGTAGTACACCCATTGTCCATCCTCCAGTCCTAAGCTGTATTCTCCTTCCGCTACGAGAATTCCTATCTTATTGAAGTATTTCCATAGTCCTGTTTTTAAGTCATTTCTATATTCTCCTATGGAATAGATCTCACCATCTGGGAAGAAATTTTTCCAAATGCCGGTCTTCATCCCATTGCTGTATTGTCCGGAAACTGAGATTTGACCAGAACTGTGGTATTCTACGTAGTCACCGACAGGAACTCCTAGATCATAAGTTTTACGTTTGGCGATTTCTTTGGTAGGAAAATATTCTTCCCAGGTGCCTACTGCAATACCATTCTCATATTTTTCGATTCTTGCCAGCCGTTTGTTTTCATAGTAATATTTCCAAGTACCTACCCGGTTGCCATTTTCATCATAGTATTCCTCTGATTCTATTGTTTTTGTGCCGGGAAAATAACGGGTCCATTCGCCAATTTTTTTGCCGTTTTTATAATTTCCCTCTTCTACAACTAGATTAGGATAGGTGAGTCTTTTATAAGCTCCTTCTAATTCCCCGTTCTTATAGACTGCTTCAGTAATCAATTCACCATCGGGATCATATTCTAAGAATGGTCCTTCCTTAACTCCATTTACATAAAATTCACGAGTGGCAACCTCACCGAAGTTATAGTATTCAACCCACTGACCTACTTTTTTACTGTTTTCATATTGTCCTTCCAGTGATACTTGAGTGGCATCTATGTACTCTGGCACTCCGGTTCTTCCGAAATATTCTATGTACTTGCCTACAATGACGGAATCTTGAAAAACCATTTCTTTCTTGAGGGCCCCGTCAGCATCATATATTTTAGAAGGGCCAAAAAGTATCCCGTCTTTATATTCTGCTACCACCTTTCTTTTGCCATCTGGATAAAAACTACTCCAAGTGCCTTCCCGAACCCCATTTCTAAATGTTCCTTCAGTAAGTAAAGTATTCGTTTTTGGATTGTAATACTTCCATAACCCTTCGCGCAAAGAATTGGTTATTACGCCTGCTGCCATTAGTGTTGAGTCGGAATTGTATTGCCGAACCATTGAACTTTCCTGGCCAAATAGGGGAGTGCTGAGAAGTATGAAGGCTATAAGAATATATTTCATGTGTTTATAATTTGATTTTTAATGGCCACATGGAATCTTCGCAAGCATTATAATCATACCTCTGTGTGTCGCTTTGGGTCATGCTCGATTTCATATGTTTATAATTGATCTTTAAAGGCTATATGGAATCTCGCAGCGATTATACTCATGCCAGTGTGTGACTTTTTAGTTATGCTCGATTTCATAAAGTTTTTATTTCGTCTAGATTTCACGGGTTAGTTGAAATCTTTCAAAAAGGATAATCTGATTAGTTTACGGAGGAATTTGATTCCTGTTTAAAAATAAGTTAATTCCAGCTTTATCCCATTTTTTCTGAAAGTATCTGATTTAGATTTATTAGTTCATCCAATATTTTGGTCTTTATTTCAGTTGCCGAACTGATTTCTATAACCTTATGCCACTGATAAAAAGGTGAATTTTCCACTTCATTTAAAGTGGGTAAATTACTCGACGCTCCTTTCAGAATGATTTCAGGATAATCCCAAGGCGATTCTGATAAATCAAATTGCCAGTTTTGTTGGGTTAATTCAATTAAGGGAGCCTTAGAATGATTTTTACCAATAAGAACAAAAAGGAAAAGTCCGTGACCAAACCAGTTTAAAACACGAATATTCAATCCATCATTCGGGCTAAAATCACGAATCAAATCCAAAACCTGATATGGATAGCCCAAAAGGTCATTTCCTTTGGAAAGCTTCAATCCGCGACTCTTGGGGTGAATTTCAAGAAGAGCCTCCAAGTCTATTTCATTTCCTACATCAGAAAGGATATTCCAGAATTTAGCTTTTAGCCTGTTTTGGCGTGGGATGATTTCCCGGTTCAGCCAGAGATTAAGGTCTAAAGAATTGGATTCCTCTGCCATTTACCACTGAAGTAATGCGGAAGCCCAAGTAAAGCCTGAACCAAAAGCTGCCAGGCAAATCAGGTCACCTTCCTTGATTTTACCATTTTCCCAGGCTTCACTAAGTGCGATCGGAATCGTAGCAGCAGTAGTGTTTCCTTTAGTCATAATATTGTTAAATACTTTTTCATCAGGAAGTCCAAGTTGCTTTTGGATGTATTGACTAATACGAAGGTTCGCCTGATGTGGGACTAGCAAGTCTATGGCTGATTGTTCCAGTTGATTAGCTTCAAGTGCCTCTTTTATTACTTCCATGAAACGAACAACAGCATGTTTGAAAACCGCATTGCCGTTCATTTTCAGAAAGAAACTGCCAGATTCTATCAGTTCTGGAGAAATCCTGACCTCACGGCTACTTCCAGGATCTTTGCAATACAACTCTTCTGCATGTTCTCCTTGAGCGTGAAGGTGGGTAGAAAGTATTCCAGGTTGATCAGATTCAGTGGCTCCAAGTATAGCAGCGCCTGCGCCATCCGCAAAAATGACAGAGCTGGAGCGGCCTTCGTCACTTTTGTCTAAAGCTGAAGATTGGATCTCAGCTCCGACGACGAGTATTTTCTTGTACATGCCAGTTTTGATAAACTGATCTGCAATGGATAGTGCGTAAATAAATCCAGAGCAAGCATTTCTAATATCCAATGCGCCGATAGTCCCCATGCCTAATTCACGCTGTAGTAAAACGCCATTTCCAGGAATAAAATAGTCAGGAGTGATGGTGGCAAAAACTATGAAATCTATCTCTTCAGGCTTAACTCCTGCTCTTTCCATCGCCATTTCCGAAGCATGTTTGGACATGCTGGTGACGGTATCAACTCCCGGGGTAAACCAATGTCTGGATTCTATTCCAGTCCTTTCGACGATCCACTCATTATTTGTGTTCATCATCTCAGAGAGCTCGTGATTGGTCACACTTCTTTCCGGTACATAATGACCAACTCCTAGAATCCTGGATTTTTGCATGTCAATTTGGGTTTTCTTTAAATTGACTGACAATATCGCTAGATCAATTTACTCTAGCAAAGACGACTAAGATAAGCGGTAGAATTAACCAAAAAGCGTGTAATTTCCATGCTGATCCATGGGAGAGGTTTTGCGCATTACTGCAGGACTGTCATTCTGTACAGAATTAACTAAAGGTGAGACCGTAAAGCCCAGCATAGAATCAGCTGAATAGGGTTTTAATAAGGTCAGAAGCTCATCTTCCTCGGTATATTTGTCCAACCACTTTTTCTCTGCATTTCTATCAAAAATAACCGGCATACGGTCGTGAACGCCAGAAACCACTGAATTTGGAGTGGTAGTTAAGACTAAAAATGTGTGCTGGGTTTCTCCGTTTACAGATTCGTATTCTTCCCATATTCCTGCAAAAGAAAATAGCTCATCTTCCCGTAAGGTAAATCTATACGGAACGGAAGTTTTTTTACCTAGTCGCTTCCATTCATAGAATCCATCTGCTGGAATAATACATCTACGCTGTCTGAAAGCAGTTTTGAAAGAGATTTTCTCATTCACTGTCTCCGCTTTTGCATTGATGAGCTTCTGAGATACCGGTCTATTCTTGCCAAAATCAGGAGTGATTCCCCAGTAGAAAAAGGAAAATCCTTTAGGGCTCTGAGAAGTGATTACAGGTACAAGCTGTGTGGGAGCAATATTATATCTAGGTTTCAGGTCTGACATCATTTCCGCCTGAAAGCGCTCTTCAAGTTCTTCTTTACTCTTGCTAAGGGAATATCGTCCACACATAATTTTATATCGCTGTAATTGGCAGGAAGTTAGATAACAGCGCTTATAAATTCAACTGCCCGCTGTTCGGAATAATAAGGTTTTTGTGAATTTGCCGGACTGAAACCTACATGCCCACCATGCTTAGGGAATTCGAAATAGACCTGATCCAGTGTTTTGGCAAGTTTTGTTGGAAAGCATTTTTCACTCAGAAAAGGGTCATTTTGAGCATTTAAGACCAATGTTGGGACTTTTATCTGATCGAGAAAATACAAAGAAGAATTGACTTCATAGTATTCCTCAGCATCTGCAAAGCCGTGAAGAGGCCCAGTAAAAAAATCGTCAAAATCAGCCAAAGTTTTAATATTTCTTAGAGTTTCTACTGGGATTTGACCCGGATGAGCAGCAGATTTATCGATTACTTTCTTTTTCAGGCTTCGCAAAAAGCGCTTAGAATATAAAGTGTTTTCGGTTTCAGAGATTTTTCTGGATGAACTTCCTAAGTGTAAAGGAACAGAAATGGCTACACCACGATGTATTTTAGAAAGGCTATTTCCTTTTTCTCCCAGATATTTTAGCGTCAGATTTCCACCCAAGCTAAATCCAACCAAATTGATTTCTTCATAAGCATCATAAACATGCTGCACCACTAAATCAAGATCGTAAGTAGCTCCTGAATGATAGAAAATCACTTGTTTGTTCATCTCAGCGCTGCAACTTCTAAAGTTCCAGGTGAGTACATCATACTCTTTTTTCAAAAAAGAATTCACCATTCCAAGCATGTAGGATCGAGTGCTGTTTCCTTCCAAACCATGGCTAATAATGACAAGTTTGGCTTTTCCCTGGCGATACCAATCCAAATCAAGAAAATCTCCATCAGTTGTTAAAATTCTCTCTTTAACTGGATTAGGGGCTACAACTTTCCTGAAAAGTGAAGGGTAAATAGTTTCTAAGTGTCCGTTAAACAGCCACTTGGGTCTGGTGTAGGAGTAGTTTTCTAAAAGGGGCATATCAGGGGGATAGGGTTTAAGGGCTGAAATGCTTGGGGAAATTACTAGTTTTAAATTTGAATAAAGCCATTATAAAAACTATTTTTGGACACTTTAAAAACGAATTAGCGCGGAATAACCTATGGCCGAAATAATAAGAATGCCTAAAATGAGCGACACCATGGAAGAAGGTGTGATTGCTGCATGGTTGAAGAAAGTTGGAGATTCAGTGAAACCAGGTGATATCCTGGCTGAAGTAGAGACCGACAAAGCAACTATGGAGCTTGAATCCTACGACGAGGGTGTGCTTTTATATATTGGAGTTAAAGAAAAAGATGCAGTGCCTGTGAACGGTGTGATCGCTGTGATCGGAGAGAAAGGTGAGGATTACCAACACCTACTTGAAGGTGGTGATGCTCCGAAATCAGATAGCAAGGAAGAAACTCCTAAGGAAGAGAAGAAAGAAGAAGAGAAAAAGGCTGAACCAGCCAAATCTGAATCTTCAGAAGAGAAAATTGACACCTCAGGCATTAATGCCATCGTGATCACTATGCCAAAGATGTCTGATACCATGCAAGAGGGAACGATTGCATCGTGGTTGAAGAAAGTTGGTGATGATGTGAAATCCGGTGAGATCATCGCTGAGGTGGAAACTGATAAAGCTACTATGGAACTGGAGTCTTATGACGACGGAACCTTATTATATATAGGAGTTGAAGCTGGGGATTCAGTTCCTGTTGATGGGGTGATCGCTGTCATCGGTGAAAAGGGAGCAGATTTCGAAACACTTTTGAAAGCTCAAAAATCAGAATCTTCTGAAGCTCCTGCAGAAGAGAAATCAGAACCTGCGAAAGAGGAGAAAAAAGAGGAAGCACCTAAAGCTTCTTCTGCACCAGCTGCAAGTAGCGCACCTACGACTACTGCGGATGGCGATAGATTGAAAGCATCTCCTTTGGCTAAGAAAATGGCTGAAGATAAGGGAATAGATATCCGTACGGTAAGTGGTTCTGGTGAAGGCGGAAGAGTTGTAAAGAGGGACGTTGAGAACTTTGTTCCTGCTGCTGCTCCACAAGGAGGTGAGGCTGTAGGAACTGCAGCTCCAGGTCTAGGCGTAGAGAGCTTCAAAGAAGAGAAGGTTTCTCAGATGAGAAAAGTGATTGCGAAGAGACTTGCAGAAAGCAAGTTTGGCGCGCCACACTTCTACGTGACCATGGAAATCAACATGGACAAGGCGATTGAAGCCAGAAAAAGCATGAATGAAATCGCTCCGGTGAAGATTTCGTTTAACGATATGGTGATCAAGGCAACTGCGGCTGCTTTGCGTCAGCATCCTAAAGTGAACTCAAGCTGGCTGGGAGATAAGATCAGATACAATGACCATATCCATATCGGAATGGCAGTAGCTGTGGATGAGGGACTTTTGGTTCCGGTGATCAGATTTACTGATAGCCTTTCACTTTCTCAGATTTCTACCCAGGCCAAAAGCCTAGGAGGAAAAGCTAAAAACAAAGAGCTTCAGCCTAAAGATTGGGAAGGAAATACCTTCACTATCTCCAACTTGGGAATGTTCGGAGTGGACGAATTCACCGCAATCATCAACCCACCGGATGCATGTATCCTAGCAGTTGGTGGTATAAAGGAAACGGTAGTAGTAAAAGATGGCCAGATGCAAGTCGGTAATGTGATGAAGGTGACTTTATCTTGTGACCACAGAGTTGTGGATGGTTCTGTAGGAGCTGCGTTCCTGATTACTTTGAAAAGCTTACTCGAAGATCCAGTAAGAATACTGGTTTAAGAATATTAAAAACTGCCAAAAAGTCCTGATTTCAGGACTTTTTGCTTTTTGTACGTTTATTGGTAAGTATCCAGCACACAATAACCAAGCACATGACTAAGATAAAATCAACAACCGTAGTTGCGATCAGACATAATGGAGAGGTAGTAATAGGAGCAGATGGTCAAGCGACTTTAGGAAATACAGTAGCAAAGAGCAGTGTAAAGAAATTGAGAGTTTTGCAGGGTGGCAAGATCGTGACAGGTTTTGCGGGATCGACTGCAGACGCGTTTACACTTTTAGAAAAATTTGAGGAAAAGCTAGGTGCATTTGGTAATAACATGAAGCGCTCAGCCGTTGAGTTAGCTAAAGAGTGGAGAACCGATCGCATGCTTTCTAAGCTGGAAGCGATGATGATCGTGGCGGATAAAGATGATATTTTGATTATTTCCGGAAATGGAGATGTGATCGAACCTGATATGGAAATAGCCACAATTGGATCAGGAAGCATGTATGCCCAGTCAGCCGCCAGAGCAATGAAGCAGTTTGCACCACATCTTAGTGCTGAAGAAATGGTGAGAGAAAGTCTAAATATCGCTGCTGATATCTGTATTTATACGAATCATAACTTGGTGATCGAAAAAGTCTCAAGCTAATTCCTAGTAATTAAACCACTGCAAACCGAAGCTAATAACTTCGGTTTTTTTATTTTTTAGCCGCGGAGGGCACGTAGTTGTCAAAGTAAAAGCAGTTTGAGATTATTTCTTTTCTGATTCAGAGGGATTACAAATCCCACTATAGAAGTTCGAGATTACAAATCTCGAACAGCGCCTTTAATGTTGTCTGTCTCGCAGACCATTTTTAAGCAGTGCTTCCACAAATGTTTTTCATTTTTTCTAAACCTGTTGTGTCTCTTGTCTGTTACTGAGTAGTATAAAAGAAAGACTATGGAATCTACCACTGTTAAGAAAACGACTAAGAAAGATTATAGAAAGCTGATTTTGGAAAGTTTTAAAAATCATGTGCTTGAGCATGGTGAAATGCCCAAGTCAGTTTTCAAGTTTGCTAAGGACATGAAGATGAAGGAGGAAGATTTCTATACCTACTTCACCTCCTTTGAAGCGATAAAACCTGCTATCCTCGTTGATATTTTTGATGAGACTTTGGCGGATATCGAAAAGCAGGGGGTATTTTCGGAATATTCCGCTAGGGAAAAGTTTTTGAGTTTTCTATTTACATGGATTGAATGCTTGAAAAAGAACAGATCTTACTTGCTGAGTTTATACGAGAATAGGGCAAAATCTTTTGTCACCTTGCCAAAGGAATCAGCTGAGTTCAAAGAGAAGTTTAAGGCTTTTGCCAGCGAGATTATTTTGGAAGGGAAAGAGACTGAAGAGATAGCAAACAGACCCGTGATTTCGGATAGATACGATGAGGCACTTTGGATTCAAGTTGGATTTGTGTTCCGTTATTGGCTGGATGACAGATCGCCAAGATTTGAAAAAACCGATGCAGCGATCGAAAAGTCAGTGAATTTAGCATTTGACCTGATGGGTAAAAGTGCACTGGATTCATTTCTTGATTTTGCCAAATTCATGTATCAGTCTAAATAAGCCATGACAGATAACTTAAACGAGCAGCAGGATATCCCTGTCTCAAAAGTGCAGCGGGCTGCCAAATTCATCTCCACAGGAGCAAAAGTAGGAGGGAATTACGTGAAGCATTACGCCAAGAAAATGGTGAATCCTGGAATGGACAGGGAAGAACTCCATCAGAACAACGCAACTGATATTTACTCTTCACTTAGTCAGCTGAAAGGTTCTGCACTGAAAGTAGCGCAGATGATGTCAATGGATAAAAACCTCTTGCCAAGAGCATATCAGGATAAATTCACCATGGCACAGTATTCTGCTCCGCCTTTGTCTTATCCACTGGTTGTGAAAACCTTCCAGAAATATTTCAGTAAAAGTCCAGATCAGGTTTTTGATACGTTTACTCGTTCGGCAGTAAATGCCGCTTCGATTGGCCAAGTTCACAAAGCTACCTTGGATGGGAAAACGTTGGCAGTAAAAATCCAATACCCTGGAATTGCTGATTCTGTGAGTTCAGACTTGAGGTTGGTAAGGCCATTTGCCTTAAGGATCTTGAATATGAATGAAAAAGAACTGGATCATTACATGGCCGAGGTAGAGGAAAAGTTGTTAGAGGAGACAGATTATGTCCTGGAGGTGCAGCGATCGAGAGAGATTTCTGGTGAATGCAGCCATATTCCCAACTTGAAATTCCCAACTTATTATGATGAATTAAGCGCCGAGCGTATCATCACGATGGATTGGATACAGGGTGCACACATGAAAGAGTGGTTGGCTACTAATCCAAGTCAGGATTCCAGAAATCAGATAGGGCAGGCTTTATGGGAGTTTTATCACCATCAGGTTCATAATCTTAAGCAAGTTCATGCGGATCCACATCCAGGGAATTTTATCATTCAGGAAAATGATCAATTAGGGATTATTGATTTTGGTTGCGTAAAAGTGATTCCAGAGGATTTCTATGAAGGGTATTTTGCTCTCATTAAGAAAGATCTCTTAGTCAAAAACAGTGAATTGGATCAGGTTTTCTTCGACTTGGAATTTATTTCTGACAAGGATAAACCTGAGGAGCAGGAGTATTTCAAATCTATCTTTAAGGAGATGATTTCTCTATTAGGGAAGCCTTTCCATGTAGATAAGTTTGACTTCTCAGATGATGGTTTCTTCGAGAAAATCTTTGAATTGGGAGATCGGGTTTCCAATGATAAGCTATTCAAGAAGTCTAATCAGGCACGAGGTTCGAGACATGGACTTTATGTAAATAGAACTTACTTTGGATTATATAATCTTCTAAACCAGCTTCAAGCTGAGGTCGTGACGACTAAGCCGGAGTGGTTGGAGTAATCCTCAAAATAAATATTCAAAAGCCTCTGGAGAATTTTTGGGCTTTTGTTTTTAATACTTTCCAAAAAGTGTAACTCTTGTACTGTTAATTTTGTTTCAAATTGAGAATCATATCTGAGCGAACTTTAGTGGAATTTGTTTCTAAGCATCCAGATGCAAAAGCTCCTGTTCAGAGATGGGTAAAAGTTGTCAAATCATTGAAGTTAGAATAATCTAAATGAAATCAAATTTTTCTTTGGTTCCGCAGATGTAATTGCCAATAATAGAGTAATATTCAATATTGGTGGTAATAAGTATCGATTAATCACAGGTATTCATATAGCAGGTGAAGACAAACAAGATATTATCTACACGATCTGGATTGGTACTCATTCTGATTATGATAAAATTGATGCAAATAGAATCTAGTAATTATGGAAACTATAGAAAAACCGTCTCTAAAAGTCATTAAGAATGATTTGGAGTATCAAGCTTCGCTAGAATTAATAAAAGACTTACTAATCAGTGGAGTGAAGCCGGACTCGGATGAAGAAAATTATCTTGAAGTTCTTTCCATTTTGGTAGAGAAGTATGAAGAAGAGAAAGGATATAAACTCGAGAACTCTCAAGCTGATTCTATTGAAATTTTGAGCTATTACCTTCTGGAAAAAGGCTTGCAGCAAAAGGATCTTATACCAGTATTAGGGCCTGCCAGTAGAGTTTCTGAAATTATGAACAGAAAAAGGGGGCTTAGTTTAAAGCAAATTAAAAAGCTGAATCAAGCGTATAATATTCCAATAGAATTACTGGTGGAATAAAAAAGGGAAGCAAACGCTTCCCTTTTTTATTGAATTAATTAGCTGAATAAGTGACCCGGTAGATCACTCCGGCCATATCGTCGGAAATTAACAAACTCCCATCTTTCATTTCCTGTATATCGACTGGACGACCCCAAGCTTCCTGAGCTTCCTCGTCTAGCCATCCTGTAGCGAAATCTTTTTCACCGGAGGCTGTGGAACCATCCACATCGATGGATGTCAAAACATAGCCTGACTTTTTGCTCCTGTTCCAAGAGCCATGCTTTGCAATAATTGCCCTGTTTTTATATTCTGCAGGAAACATACTTCCTTCATAAAACCTCATCCCCAAAGGAGCTACGTGAGCACCCATTTTCGCTGCTGGTGCGACGTAGTCAGATGCTGGACCTCCTTTGTCACCAAACTCAGGGTCTTTCACCGCTCCCTCATGCCAGTATGGATAGCCGAAATGCTGACCAGACTCCGAGATATGATTCAATTCACAATTTGGTACATCATCGCCAAGCATATCACGACCATTGTCAGTGAACCACATGTCTCCAGTCTTTGGATCCCAGTCAAAGCCTACGGAGTTTCTTACACCATGAGCTACGATTTCTGGCGTTGGGTTTGGGGAAGTCACATCCAATCTGGTGATGGAGGCAAAGATCTCTTCCTCTGACTCACAAATATTACATGGAGCCCCAACAGGCACATACAGCATTCCATCGGGTCCAAAGGCTATAAATTTCCAGCCATGGTGGGTTTCAGTTGGGTACTTGTCATAAACGACCTCAAATTTGGGAGCATTCAGATTAGTTAAGATGTCTTTGAAACGTATAATACGGCTCACCTCTGCCACATAGAGATCCCCGTCTTTGTAAGCAACTCCATTGGGCATCTGAAGATCTTCCGCCAATATGAATTTGGTGTCAGCTTTCCCGTCACCATCCTCATCAATGACCGCATACACATTGCCTTCTTGTCTGCTGCCTACGAAGACAACTCCTTCTTCCGTGATTGTCATCTCACGTGCATTTGGGATATCGGCTGCCCAGACTTCAATTTTAAAATTCTCAGGCAATTTGATTTTGTCCAGTTTTACATCAGCAGTGGCAGTGCTGATATTTTTCTTATTAGCGCTATTTGGCGTGGTAAAATTTTGTGCTTCAGCTTTTTGATTTTGTTCGCAGCCAAAAGAGAATAGGGCGATTCCTATTCCGAGTACAGTTGAAAATTTAGATAGATACTTCATAATTGGGTGTTTCATTAATATAGTAAGGTAATAAACATTCAGAATGTTTGGGAATGAAAAGGTTATGAACGGGTTAATGGTTAATTTTGCGCCATGTTATCGATTTCCAATCTCTCTTACTTCATCGGAGGGCGTCCATTGTATGAAAACGCCAATTTACACATCAAACCTAAGGACAAGATTGGTCTTGTAGGTCAAAACGGTACGGGTAAATCCACCTTGTTGAAAATTATTAACGGGGATTATCAGCCTAGTTCTGGAGAGGTCCAGAAAGCTAAGGATTGTACCATTGGCTTTTTGAACCAGGATTTGCTTTCCTACCAGTCCGACGATAGTATTTTGAATGTAGCATTGGCTGCTTTCAAGGAAACTTTGGCACTTCAAGATGAGATCGATGAGATCTTGAAGAAAATGGAAACCGATTATTCTGATGAAATGATCAACCGATTGGCATTTCTTCAGGAAAGATTTGAAGCAAATGAAGGCTATACGATCAAGGCGAAGGCTGAGGAAGTATTGGAAGGGATTGGCTTCAAGTCTGCTGATTTGAATAAACCGCTCAGGACCTTCTCGGGAGGATGGAGAATGCGTGTGATGCTAGCCAAGCTTTTACTGGAAAAGCCATCCTTACTGATGCTCGATGAGCCTACCAACCACTTGGATCTGCCTTCCATCGAATGGGTGGAAAACTACATGAAAAACTATGAGGGAGCGGTCATTGTCGTCTCCCACGATCAGACTTTCCTGGACAATTGTATTAGCAGCACGGTAGAGGTAGCGAGTAATACGTTGACGCTTTATTCTGGAAACTACTCTTTTTACAAAGCAGAGAAAGTAGAGCGTATGGAAATCCAGCAGAATGCCTACGAGAATCAACAGCAGATGATCAAGCAAACTGAGAAATTTATTGAGCGTTTTCGTGCCAAAGCGACCAAATCCAATCAAGTTCAGTCTAGAATCAAAGCGCTGGATAGATTGGATCGTGTGCATGAAGTAGTGAGTGATGAAGTTTCGGTGAATTTTAAGTTTAAATTCTCCAAGCAGTCTGGCCGTGATGTGATCACGCTGGATAATATCTCTAAAGCTTACGGAGACAACGTCATTCTGAAAAACACCACTGCCCGCATCGAAAGAGGAGATAAAATTGCTTTGATTGGAGCAAATGGAAAGGGTAAATCAACATTGCTCAGAATCATCGATGGTTCTGAAAAAGATATCAAAGGAAGAACGGAAGGCTACAATGTCATCAAATCCTTTTTTGCGCAGCATCAGTTAGAGGCTTTGACCTTGGATAATGAGATTATCCAGGAAATGGCTCAGGCTGGAAGTGCAAAGTCCGAGATGGAACTTCGGGGAGTATTAGGATGCTTTTTGTTTAGCAATGAGGAAGTGTTCAAAAAAATCAAAGTGTTATCCGGAGGAGAAAAATCGAGAGTAGCTTTGGCTAAAACATTGATTTCAGAATCAAACTTTTTGCTTCTCGATGAGCCGACCAACCACTTGGATTTCCAATCTGTAAATATCTTGATTCAAGCTTTGCAGCAATATGAGGGAACCTTTGTGACTGTTTCCCACGACAGGCATTTCATCAGAGGTGTAGCCAATAAGATTTGGTACATCGAGAATCATGAGATCAAGGAATACCTAGGCACTTACGCCGAGTACGAAGCTTGGCGTGAAAAACAAGCTCCAGTGACTCCTGTGCAAACCGCTCAAAAAGCAGAGAAAAAAGAACAGCCAAAAGCAAAGGCTCCCGTAAATAATCCTGAAGTACAGCAAGCAAAGAAGGATTTGCGAAAGCTTGAGGAAGAACTGGAACGAGTAGAGAAGGAAGTGGAAAAGTTAGAGGAGAAGAAGCTGGGTTTGGAGCGAAAAATGGCTGATCCGGAATTATATTCCCGGGAAGAAGAGGCTCAGGAAATCCAGGAGAATTATCAGGGAATACAGGCGAAGCTAAAAGCATCAAATGAGCAATGGGAAGTTTTGGTGGACAAAATTTCCAACCTTCAGGAGGTTCTTTCCTGATATATTACGGGTTTGGTCTTCATTTTGCCTATTTTTCAGAATGAAGATCAAATCCCTTTTACTAAGTTTTTCCCTTAGTCTTTTCGCTATTTTCCAGCTTTTTGCACAGCAACTGGAGGATAAAGTTTACAAGGATCACATCCAGTCTGTACGCTTATTTCCCGCTGGAGTAACTTTTGATGCCTCGATCGATGCACCGGTGGTACCGCTGAGAGGAGGTAAACCCTTGGTTTTGGTGTTTGATGACTTAGCTTTTGATCCAGAAATGTATAGAGCAAAGTTGATTCACTGTGATGCGGATTGGCAGAAATCACAGCTGAAGGACAATGATTTTTTACTCACCTTCAATGAGTTTAATATTCAGGATTACGAATATTCGGTCAATACACGAATTCCATACATTCATTATAGATTTGAGCTGCCCTCGGTTACCAAATCTGGAAATTACATCTTGCAGGTTTACAGTCAGCGGGATGACTCGGATGTGTATCTGACCAAGCGATTTATGGTGTATGAGGAAGTATTCAAGGTGGGAGCATCCATTGTTCCGCCTTCGCAGACTTCAGATCGTAGTAATTCTCAACAAATAAATGTGGTGGTGAACTACTCTGCTGGGGAGGTGACCAATCCTGATGGACAGATTAAAGTGCTTATTCGCCAGAATCAACGTTGGGACAATGCTAAGTTTTTGGCTAAGCCGACTTTTATGAATGAGAGTTCGAAGATCCTGAGATACGAGTCCTTTGATGGGGGAAATACCTTCGATGCAGGAAATGAATTTCGGTTCGTTGACTTGCGGTTTATCAGAGCCAATGGAGTCAATATTGCCAATATGAGAGTGGAGCCAGATGCTATTTTTGCAGATGGTAATATCAATAAGCCAAGGCCTGAGACAGCTTATTCCCAATATTTAGACCTGAATGGGCAATATATCATAGAGACAAAGGATCGACCGGGTGGAAATCCTGAAATAGAAAGTGAATATATGTTGATGACTTTCAGATTGGCTGTACCTGAAAACACTGATCCTATTTACTTATTAGGTTCGCTTACCAACTGGGGAAAAACACCAGAAGCAAAAATGAAGTGGGATTCAAAAATGGGGGTTTATACCACGTCACTTCTGGTAAAGCAGGGCTGGTATGACTACCAATATGCTCACTTAATAAATGGGGAATTTGATCCCAATCCATTTGAGGGTAGCTATTTCGAAACAGAAAATGAGTATGAAGTACTGGTGTATTTTAGAAATCTTGGTTCACGATACGATCGGCTAGTTGGGTACATTTATTTGCACCCAAATCGAAGAAGGCTGTAAATGAAAAATCCCTTTCGATTTTGGAAGGGATTTTCTTTTTATGATTCTTCAGAAGTTGATTCCTTATCATCGTCAGGAGCTGGCGCTACGTTTTCACGGGTACGCTCGCCACTTGGTTTGTAAGGAACAAATCCTTCTCTTTTGAACTTATAAGTGGTTGTTCTAGGACCTGCTGGGTGATTAGCCAAATCCAGCATACCAAAACCTTTATGAGTGAAAGCACCCAAACCACATTTGAATACAAAGTCCTGCACTTCAGGTGCAGCATATAAAGTAATAGGTAGTGTATATCCTCTCACTTCATACTTCACATCCATGTCGTAAACGGCATAGATTCTAGCAAATTTTTTCTGAGCTTCCTTGAGCTTATTGACATAAACCATGTCTGGAACTACCTGGAACTTATAGAAAGTCTCCATCTGCTCAGGAGTGTACCAGCCAGATCGCTCCATCCTGGTAAGCGTAGATTCGTAAAGCAGATCGGAAAACTCATCGCTGTCCGGGCTGATAAAACGCTTTCCAGCTTCCTCGTTGAACGCAGGAGTGATCAATACCAATGGGGAAATACAAACAAATTTGTTTGAGGTTTCCAACTCTGGTTCTACTTCGATCTCTGTGTACTCAGGAACCATGATCAGATTGCCAAGCTCGATTTTTGGGGTGGCAAAAACCTGCTCCAGCAGATAGTCCATGAAGTCTTCACTTTGGGAAGACAATACTAGGGTTACTAAACTGGAATAGTAGTGCAATCCACTTCTACTCACTTTCGTCTGGCCTTTTAGACCAGAGAAATTGAAGTAGTTGTAGTTGTAAAACTCTTCTCTTCCACCTTTCACAATTAATCCTTTGAGGAATTGCGCCAGAATGTACTGGTGGTGAAAAGGTAAATAGGAACCCTTGTTTTTTAGGGAAAATATTAGTCTAACTCTCACGGTAAATTAAAAATAAAATGAGACAATAAATAAGATAAAATTGTAACGTTTGGGGTGAATAAGCAATTACAAAATTATCATTTTTTTTTAGAAAACGTTACACATTAAATCTAAAATGCATAATGTCACCATCTTTGACTACGTATTCTTTGCCTTCGATAGCGATTTTTCCATTTTCTCTACAAGCTGCTTCAGTTTTGAATTTCTGATACTCAGCTAGTTTGATTACTTCAGCTTTGATAAATCCTCTTTCAAAATCTGTATGGATTACACCAGCCGCTGCGGGTGCTTTCCAACCTTTTTTGATTGTCCAAGCTCTAACTTCCTGCACACCTGCGGTAAAATAGGTGATTAAGTTTAGTAATGAGTACGCACTGCTAATCAATTTGTTTAAGCCACTTTCTTCCAAACCGTACTCCCCAAGAAACATTTCCTTTTCTTCAGGGTCGTCAAATTCTGCGATTTGAGCTTCTATGGCTGCGCAAAGAACGATTACCTCAGCATTCTCAGCTTTTACTTCCTCACGAAGTTTATCAACGTATTTGTTTCCAGCTTGAAGGCTATCTTCATCCACATTCGCTACATAGATGACAGGTTTTATGGTCAATAAATGTAAGTCTCGAACTGCCTCCAGGTCTTCTTTCTCTACTTCTACAGATCGCGCATTCTTGCCGCTGGTTAATGCCTCTTTGAACAGCAAAAGCGTTTCCAGTTCTTTCT
Source organism: Algoriphagus locisalis (assembly GCF_900116615.1). Lineage (GTDB taxonomy): Bacteria > Bacteroidota > Bacteroidia > Cytophagales > Cyclobacteriaceae > Algoriphagus > Algoriphagus locisalis. Next base: position 650,219 of record NZ_FPBF01000003.1, on the reverse strand, counting down.
TTGCTTTGGCGTCACCTGCCTTAGCGATTTTTTCAGTCTTCTGGATTTTCTTCTCTACAGATTCCAAATCTTTCAACTGAAGCTCAGTATCGATTACCTCTTTATCAAAAACCGGGTCCACTCCACCAGCCACATGAACGATATTTTCATCGTCAAAGCATCTTATTACGTGGATAACAGCATCTACCTCCCGAATGTTTGCAAGAAATTTATTTCCTAGACCTTCGCCCTTACTGGCGCCTTTTACCAATCCGGCGATATCTACGAATTCAATCACTGTAGGAAGGACTCTATTTGGATTTACAAGTTCTTCTAGGATCTGAAGTCTCTTGTCAGGTACAGTAACAACACCCACATTTGGCTCAATCGTGCAGAAAGGGAAATTAGCTGCTTCAGCTTTTGCACTTGATAGGGCGTTAAACAGAGTGGATTTCCCGACGTTTGGAAGTCCTACAATGCCACATTGTAATGCCATTAATTTGTTATTTTATTTGAAATATTCTGTATGATTTATACCCTTTATAGAACTCCAAAATAAACACTCTAAAGATCGTATAAACCGGTATGGCAAAGATCATCCCGATTACTCCGGCGATTTTTGCCCCGGCAAAGATAACAACAAATATTTCAAGGGGATGTGCTTTTACAGATTTAGAAAAAATCATTGGCTGTAAAAAAATATTATCCGTGATCTGTACCAAACCAAACACCGAAAGGATCTTTATGATGAGGTAATTTAATTCCGTATTGGTTTCAAAAGTACCTGAGGATACACCCACAATAATCCCGAACATAGCTCCTAGTAAAGGTCCTGCATAAGGAATCAGGTTAGCTACTGCCGCAAATAAGGCAATAGTCAATGCGTATTCGACCCCCATAATGGTAAGACCGAAACTGGCAAGGGAGAATATGGCTAGCATTTGCAGTAGCAGACCAGAAAGGTAATTCGATAGCAGCTTTTCAACTTTGGTAAACGTTGCTACCGAAAGTTCGAAATAGGGGTTAGGTATCAAATTCAGCAGGTTTCTGCGTAATAAACCATTTTCCAATAGCAGGAAAAAACTGATAAAAGCGATAGCCATTGTGCCAATGAACAAGCTACTGGTGGTATTAATGACTCCTCCAATAAAGGAAGTAAAATCAAAGCCTTTGATCATCTCTATCATGCTTGCTTTTAAGTTTCCAAACAAATGCCCTGGCTGAGCTTCCAATAATTCATGCCTAAGTAGAAAACCCTCCACTCTACTTACAGGTAATTGCACTTGTTCATAGATCCCATTCAGATCCAGCTCGCTTAGGATTAGGATTTGATTATTGATCAGAGGGAAAAACAGAAAACTGAGGAGTACCATCAGCAAAACAATAGCTGAATAGGAGAGGAGTATCGCAGACCACCTTGGTATATGCTGTCCTAGTAGGTGAAAATCATTTAGATGGTTGGTCAGCGGGCGAAGTAACGCTGCCAAAATTAGTGAAATCACTAGATACAGCGTGATATTGGAAAAATACCAGCCAAACAGCAGGAATACTGCAATGGATAAAATGATGTAAATAAAAAATCGCTGCATAGTCTAAACTAATAGAGGAGACATCACTGTCTCCTCTAATATACTATATATGTTGAAAGTAAAAACTGGTCAACCCAATTGAATTATTCCCACTTTAGCTCATCGTTGTATTCGGATTCTTCTTTCTCATACTGCTCAAAATCCACATCTGGAAGAAGGTCATTTTTCACGTAATCAACAGATTCATTCAGAGCCTCAACAAACTTGAAGAAATCCTCTTTGTAAAGGAAAATTTTATGTTTTTCGTACGTGAAATTCTCTCCGTTTACCTTTCTTTTACTTTCTGTGATAGTTAGATAGTAATCATTTGAGCGAGTTGATTTAACATCAAAAAAATACGTTCTTTTACCCGCTTTTACTTTTTTAGAGAAAATCTCCTCTCTGTCATAGCCTCTTTGATCGTCCACAATGTTTAATTTTATGTGTAAGGATGGTTGAAATACGAGCTAAAATAAAACATTTAGATCCGAGAATTCAAACCAGATCATCATTATTTTAAGTAAAAGGCTGATGCCAGAACTTAATATACTGGAAATGTGACTAAAACTTAGGCGATATTGCTGCCTTATTCTCCATGCATCATGGCCTTTTTGGCCAATAGCTCTTCCTCGGTCTCTCTGTGGTCTGGGTCATCTACACAGCAATCCACAGGGCAAACAGCAGCACATTGTGGTTCTTCGTGAAAGCCATTGCACTCGGTACATTTATCAGTGACGATGTAATAGAATTCATCTGAAACAGGCTCTTGCTTTTCATTTGCATCTACTACAGAACCGTCTTCTAAAGTAACTTCATTCAAACTAGTACCACCGCCCCAAGTCCACTCTACGCCACCTTCATAGATTGCAGTGTTTGGGCATTCTGGTTCGCATGCACCACAGTTGATGCATTCGTCGGTAATCATTATAGCCATAACTTCATTTTATTTAAAGCTCAAAAGTAAGAAGCTAAAAACTGTAAGGCAATAAAAAAGTTGTCACACTAACTAATTTAATTCGATTCTAAGCTTGCTTGTTTTCAAAAAGCCTAAATTTGTCTCTTTAAATCTATGCCATGAAACCAGCAGAACGTATTTCCGCATTTGTCAAACTAGGGGAAGCCATTACTAATTTGGATTTCGAAGAGAAAGACGAATTGCTGTGGAGGGCTGAGAATAATAATAACTGGTTTACTAAGGAGTCGGTTGATTCTGCTTTGGAAGGTATCTCATTCATGCTAAGTCCTCAGAAATTAGATGCTTGGCTCTCTATTTACGATTTGCAGGAAATAGAAAAACCAAAATCTGTAGGATTGATGCTGGCAGGTAATATTCCAGGAGTTGGTTTCCACGACTTAATGTGTGTGATTCTTTCTGGCCATCAGGCTGTGATCAAGTTAAGCTCATCGGACGAGGTTTTAATGAAATGGATTCTAAAGAAGCTTTTCGAAATAGACCCAAGACTTACAGCTCAAATACGAATCGAGGAAATGCTAAAAGGCATGGATGCCTACATCGCTACTGGTAGTGATAATTCGTCACGGTATTTCAATTATTACTTTGGGAAATACCCTCATGTGATCCGTCAAAACCGGACTTCAGTAGCGGTATTGAAAGGAAATGAAAATACTGAAGACTACATTAATCTCGGTAAGGATATTTTTCAATATTATGGTTTAGGCTGTAGAAATGTTTCTAAAATCTATGTGAAATCGGAAGATCAGCTTCAGGATTTATTGGGTGCTTTGGAGATTTATTCACCGATAGGCTCGCATCATAAATACCGAAACAATTATGATTACAATAAATCCATTTACCTGGTCAACCTGGAAGATCACCTTGATAATGGCTTTTTACTCCTCAAAGAAAGTGAAGATTTAGTTTCTCCTATTTCAGTTCTTTTTTATGAAGTGTATTCCGGAGAAGAGGAATTGGCCGAAAAACTAGCTAGTTTGAAGGGTAAATTGCAATGTGTAGTAGGAAATGCTGAAGGATGTGTTCCTTTTGGAACAGCACAAACCCCTGAACCTTGGGAATATGCAGATGAAGTGGATACCATGGCTTTCCTTCTCAAACTATAAAAATCTTCACGATTGGACAGAATGATGCCAGTAGCCATAAACTCTTTGCAAACCCGGAGAGAACACCGACGCGGCCTCATCGCTAAAATTCACAAAAACGTATGGGGCTTTGGCTTCAAAAGGGCAGATGAGGGATATACCTGAATAAGTTTATTCTTTTGTGCTACTAGGAAGTGTAATGCAAAATGTAGTGCCTTTTCCTTCTGTCGATTTAACTTCTACCAGCCCGCTGTTCTTTTGAATGTATTCTTTTACCAACACCAGACCTAGCCCAGTTCCTGACTCGTTATTTTCGCCAACCGTGGTAAATGATATTCCGCTATTGATTTTCGAAAGATTTTCATCTGAGATGCCGGTTCCGAAATCCTCTACACAGATTTTGACAAGATCATATTCGTCCCGGGTAGATACGTTGATTTTCCCTTCTTTTTTTGAAAACTTAATCGAATTACTCAGGACATTTCTGAATACTAATTCAATCATGTTTTTATCTGCAAACACCATTGATTTGGCCTGAGGATCTATTTCGATTTCAATTTTCTTCTCATTAGCTATCCTTTCCAAGATACTCTTTTGCTGCACTAAGATTTTGTGAATGTCAAATTCCTGTGGTTTTACCATTTCACCGCCTTTTAGCTGAGAGCTTGACCAAGCCAGGAGATTTTCCAAAAGCAATGCAACTTGCTCCATATTTCTGGAGACTTCAGGCAGCATCCCCATGAATTCCTCTTCAGAAACCATCCCTGAATTGGTTAAGTGAATGAGTTCTTTAATTCCAAAGACGGGGCCTTTGAGATCATGGGAGATGATGCTGAAATACTTGTCTTTTAGATCATTAAGTTGCTGTAGTTCTTGTTTTTGGTTTTTTAGGGTTTGGTTGATGGATTTTTGCTCTGTGATATCATCAAATAGTAAAACCAGCCCACTGTTTATCGTTTTTCTATCGAATAGCGGAATCGCCTCCACCTGAAAGATTTTGATGTTTTCAGAAGACTTTACTGTGGACTCGATGGTCCTGGCTTTACCATCGGCGATCAATTCGAGGACATCCGGGCTGTTTGTGAAAATTTCTTCAGCTTTGATCGCTATTTTAATGTGGCGTCCTATCCCAGGGAAATTCAATAATGCTGGGTTGAAATCCACAATTTGGGTTTCTGCGTCTAAGACCAGAACCCCTTTGGTGATTGCCTCGATCACCTTGGTTCTGGCAATAGGTTTAAGACTGAAAAGCTGGTATTTCAGAATTGCAAAACCCAAAACCAGGTAAGTAATCAAAAAAGCAAAGGGCGTCAGATCAATGACTACAAATGGTCGGAAGAGGTGAGTTTGGTACAGCAGATTGAATACTAAAGGAAATATCCCTGCGATAAGCATTAGCCTAGTTTGGGTTTTAAAGAGAGGATCTGAGAACCTGAATCTTTTCCAAATGACAAAACTACCTAATATAAATGCACTATAGATGTAGAATAAATTAACGTAGTACCAAGGCCCAACTATGATTTTGGCAGTAGGAAAAGGTCCCGAATTAATAACCTCAAATGAACTATAGTAGAACTGATGAAGGTCATTCGTTACCACCAAGGTATAGGTGATAATAGGGATCAAAAGTATTGAAACTACTAAAAAGTAGAAGTTTTTGGATTTGTAGCTCGTGTATTTAAGGCTAAAAATAAACCAGAATGGGCCTATAAATGCAATGCCTAAGTATTCGAAGTTTATAAAAAACAGCATAGCCTCCCGGGTAGAGACACTTAACTCCAGGCCATAAGAAAACCCCCAAATTGCTGCGCACAGCATGGTCAGTGCCACCCACCTGGTAGAACCTTCTACTCTAATGGCTATATAAATAGAAAGTGCTCCTACTAATAAACCGGAGAGGATAAGGGTTACAGAAAATGGATTAAGGATGAACTCCATTTACTAGCTTTTTGGTTTGATTTCTGAATGCAAAGTAAATATTATATGACTAGAAATGTAGCTGAGATTTCACTCCTTGAAAAAAAACAGTAAACTTTTTGACCTAAATATCTGTGGTAACCTCATTATTGTTTTATCGGGAAGGTATTAGCAAGTAAATTTTCGAAATGAACCTAAAATGGTTTTAAATAAGGGTGAAGGAGGATTTACTGAGGCTGATTAGTTACCTATTATTGGGCTAACTTCCTATATTTGCAGTCGTTAAAATCGAAACTTTTACCAAACAAAAAATCCCTATACAATGGCTTTTGATATTGAAATGATCAAAAAAGTGTATGCCAGATACCCAGAACGTATCGAAGCGGCTCGTAAGGCTGTGGGGCGTCCACTTACTTTGACTGAAAAAATTCTTTATGCACATTTAAGTGAAGGTGCCGCTTCACAGGCATATAGCAGAGGTGTTTCTTACGTTGATTTTCAACCGGATAGGGTTGCAATGCAAGATGCCACTGCGCAGATGGCTTTACTTCAGTTTATGCAAGCTGGCAAAAGCCAGGTGGCTGTTCCTTCTACTGTTCACTGTGATCACCTGATCCAAGCTGAAGTAGGTGCAGAAAAGGATTTGACTAAAGCTAAAGACAAGAACAAGGAGGTTTACGATTTCTTAGCTTCTGTTTCTAATAAATATGGACTTGGCTTCTGGAAGCCGGGAGCTGGTATCATCCACCAAGTGGTACTTGAGAATTATGCTTTTCCAGGCGGAATGATGATCGGAACTGATTCTCACACACCGAATGCAGGTGGACTTGGAATGGTAGCTATCGGCGTAGGTGGAGCTGATGCATGTGATGTGATGGCTGGCCTGCCTTGGGAGCTGAAGTTTCCAAAATTAATCGGAGTGAAGCTTACTGGAAAACTTTCCGGCTGGACCTCTGCAAAAGATGTTATCTTGAAAGTAGCCGGTATCCTTACCGTGAAAGGTGGAACAGGCGCTATCGTCGAATATTTCGGTGACGGAGCTAAATCTCTATCTGCTACAGGTAAAGGTACTATCTGTAACATGGGAGCCGAGATCGGAGCTACTACTTCAATCTTCGGTTACGATGAGAAATCTGCTGCTTACTTAGCCTCTACTGAAAGAGCTGATGTGGCTGAATTGGCAAATGGAATCGCAGAGCATCTCACTGGAGACGATGAGGTTTATGCGAACCCTGCTACCTATTTCGATGAAGTAATCGAAATCAACCTTTCCGAATTGGAGCCACACGTGAATGGACCATTCACTCCGGATTTGGCTTGGCCTATCTCTAAGTTTGCTGCAGCTGTAAAAGAAAACGGTTGGCCAGCTAAATTGGAAGTTGGATTGATCGGGTCTTGTACCAACTCTTCTTACGAAGATATTTCAAGAGCAGCTTCTCTTGCCCAGCAAGCAGTAGATAAAAAATTGGTTGCTAAATCTGAATATACAATCACTCCAGGTTCGGAGCAGGTAAGGTTTACCGTCGATCGAGATGGTTTCTTGGATACTTTCGGACAAATGGGCGGTGTAGTGCTAGCTAACGCTTGTGGACCATGTATCGGCCAGTGGGCTCGTCATGGAGCCGAAAAGCAGGAGAAAAACTCGATCATTACTTCTTTCAACAGAAATTTTGCGAAGCGTGCTGATGGGAATCCAAATACACACTCATTCGTAGCATCTCCTGAGATCGTGACCGCTTTGGCTATTGCCGGTGATTTGACGTTCAACCCGATGACTGATAGCCTAATCAATGAAGATGGCGTATCTGTGAAATTGGATGAGCCGAGTGGACTTGAACTGCCTACCAAAGGTTTTGCGGTAGAGGATGCAGGATATCAGCAGCCAGCTGAGGATGGGTCAAATGTAAGTGTGGTAGTTAGCCCGACTTCTGACCGTCTTCAATTGCTTGATTCTTTCAAGCCTTGGGAAGGAACAGATCTAAAAGGTCTTAAACTTCTGATCAAAGCAAAAGGTAAGTGTACCACAGATCACATCTCTATGGCTGGTCCATGGTTGAGATTCAGAGGGCACTTGGATAATATTTCCAACAACATGCTGATCGGTGCAGTAAATGCCTATACTGATGCGACTAACTCTGTGAAGAACCAATTGACTGGTACTTATGGTGAAGTGCCTGCTACACAGCGAGATTACAAAGCAAATGGAATTGGTTCTATCGTCGTAGGTGATGAGAACTACGGAGAAGGATCCTCTAGAGAGCATGCTGCGATGGAGCCTCGGTTCCTTGGCGTACGTGCGATCTTGGTGAAGTCTTTTGCTAGAATTCACGAAACAAACTTGAAAAAGCAAGGTATGCTTGGGTTGACTTTTGCCAATCCGGCTGATTATGACTTGGTACAGGAAGATGATTCTATCGATATTATTGGCTTGACCACTTTCGCGCCAGGCAAGCAATTGCAAGTAGTATTGAATCACGCAGATGGATCAGTAGATACCATCCAAGTGAATCATACCTACAATGAAGGTCAGATCGAATGGTTTAAAGCAGGGTCAGCACTTAATCTGATCAAAGCGAAAGCCTAATAGTCCTAAACTAATTACAAGCCGTAGCGATTTCGTTACGGCTTTTTTTGTGCTTTGATTTTTTCAAAAGCCTAGATTTTGTACAAAACAAAGGGGAGTTTCTCACGGCAGGCCTTTTTATGAAGTCCTTAGGTCAATTAATTTTTTGCAAAGAAATGTATTTATAAATTAAATAATTTGCTACGAAATGCAAATTGCTGTATGTTTACGACATATTCGGTCACCCACAGCGATTATGATTTTATCAAGATGAAAATCTGATCTAAGCAAGCACTAGTTCAATGCAGGAAAGAGGAATCAACAGTACATTCAAGAAACTTATCTACGAATCATCAGAAATGGTGTTTCTTGCTGATGATACCTTTCCGTATCCAATATTTTATTCCAATAAATCATTTGACGACCAAATTGGATCCAATCTTTCAGACCAAAGTCTTGTTGGGTTAGGTCTGGATATAAGCAGTTTTATTTTCGAAGAGCAGTTGCAGCTGAGTTTTAATGGAAACGAATATAATTTTCATATAGAACTTCCTCAGGATAGCTCCACAAACTATTTTCTTTTTTATAAGGGAGAAAAAATCAGAAGCCAAGGCTTGCCTACCAAACGAGAGCTGCAACAGTTTTTATTTCAATTTCCAGACGCTCAGTTAGTACTTAAGCCTGATGGTGAGGTATTCCTTTCGAATACTGAGGCTTTAAATCTTTTTGGATTTACCGGAAACGCCAAACTAAATCACCTGAGTGAGGTCGAAGGCTTATTTGTTGATCCTACTCAATGGAAGAAATGGTTGAGTGCTGCTATTTCAGAACATACAACGCATCATTTTTTGACTTTCCTAACTAATTCGCTTGGAGTCCAGCTTTCATTAGAGATTGCATCCAAGCAACTTGAGGTAGATGGGGTTCAGTATGTCTTGCTTTCATTTAAAAATATTTCAGAAAAGGTTACGCTAGAGAAGAACTTAGAAGAGAGCAGTAATTTTTTGATGAACCTTACGGAGCAAGTTCCTGGAGGGTTATACCAATTAGTAATGGATTCTGATGGTAAATTAAACTTTTCATTTTTATCTAAAGGGATTGCGCAGGTATTGGGATTGAAGCAAGAAGAACTAGAGAATTTCACGGATATCTCCTTGGCAATCTCTAGGGTACATCCCAGTGACTTGCCTCAGGTAATTATGAGTTCGATTGCCTCAGCAAGAAAAGTAGAACCTTGGCAATGTCAATTCAGAGTAAAATCGGATCCTAAATCCGAGGATTATCGCTGGATCCTAGGTGCAGCCAGACCAGAAGCTCTGGAGAATGGCGATATGGTATGGTACGGCTACCTGACTGATATCAGTAATCAGAAGGAGTTTGAATCTACTTTGGATGAGTCAAGGAAAGCAGCAGAGAAGGCTAATCAGATCAAATCGGATTTCCTTTCTATGATTAGTCATGAGCTTCGTACTCCTTTGAATGCAATTTCAGGCTCTACCTACTCCTTGATTCACGATCACCCGCAGGTCCATCAAAAATCAGAGTTGGATACCATCAATTTTGCTGTCGATAATTTGATCATAATGATCAATGATTTGTTGGACTTTCAGAAAATTGAAGCTGGCAAATTGACTATAGAAAAGAAGCCTTTTCATCTGAATTCTTTGGTGAATCAAATCATCAAAGGCTTGTCATTTCATGCAAGAGACAGTAAAAATAAACTGGAAGTGAAGCTTTCAGAAGGACTGGATATCACAGTTTCAGGGGATAAAACCCGACTTTCTCAAATCCTAAATAACCTGATCACCAATGCACTCAAATTCACCAATGACGGGGAGGTAAAGGTTATTGTGAATTTAGTGGAAAATAGAGACGGTAAAGCCAAAGTGTATTTTGAAGTAAGTGATAATGGGATTGGTATTGCGCCAGAGCACCAGGAAAAGATTTTCAACGATTTCGATCAGGTAAGACCGACATTCAGTACAAAATATGGGGGAACTGGGTTAGGGCTTTCTATCACCAGAAAGCTACTCAATCTGATGGGTAGTGAAATTGGTCTTAAATCGGTAGTCAATGAAGGAAGTAAATTTTACTTTGAACTGGAGTTTGAACTTGCAGATATACAACTGGATAAACCTGCCCGTACCAATGGGTATTCCTATCAAGACTCCTCACTTCATCTACTTATGGCTGAGGATAATGACGTAAATGCGTTGGTTTTAGGAAAGATCATTACTAAATGGGGCTTCACCTTCGAGCGTGTTACCAACGGACTGGAAGCGATTACCGCCGTTAAAAAAACCAATTTTGATTGCATTTTGATGGATATCCAGATGCCGGAAATGGATGGATTTGATGCGACCGTAGCCATTAAAAAAATTACTGAGATTCCTGTAATAGCACTTACTGCTGCAGCAAAGCTCGAAATTAAAGACAGAATAGATGAATGTGATTTTGATGGTTTTGTAGCTAAGCCTATAGACGCATCGGAATTACAGAAGATTATCCAAGAAGTGATTTTTGAGAGAAATCAGAGCGCTTGAGCCTTATCTAAATATTCCTTCACCAAGTCCATGTCCGGATAATTTTGATCCAATTCTACTAAATATTGTAGCGCAGAAACCTTATCGCCTTCCATTACATAATAAATCCCCTTATTCCTAAGTGCAAAAGGGTTTTTAGGATCCATTTTTATACTTTGATTTATTAGCTCTAACCCTTCTTCTTTTTGATCTAAAAAGAGTAGATATAAGCCTTTGTTATTGTAAAAATAGGCTTGGCTATTATTCAGTTCTATTGCTCTTTCTACTGAGCTCAAAGCTTCGGCATAATCCTCTTCATCAAAGGATATCATGGACCGTAGGTTATGAAGATTAGGCTCAAGTGGATTGATTTTCATCGCCTCAGTCAGGATGGTTTTTGCCGCCGCAAAATCTTTTTGGTAATAGAGAATAGTGGCTTGGTTCACCAAGAGATCGGAGTTTTCGGGGTTCAGCTCGAAGGCTTTTCCAAAGGCTGTCAATGCCTCAGAAAAGTTTTTTAGTTTCTCTTCTACTAACCCGCTGAGAAAATGACTTTTCCAATTTTCCCCATCTTGGTTCAGGAGCCTTTCTGCATCTTCTCTGGCATTATAAAACTCCCCATTATCAAGGTAGTTTAAGCCTCTTTGAAATATAGCATCATAATAATCAGGCTTGTATTTGATAGCCAGACTAAGGTCTTGAATACTTTCCGAGAGCTGATTTAGTTGAACGTGGGCAAGTGCTTTATTGTAATAAGCATCTGCAAAGGTGGAATCCATTTCAAGAGCCTCGCTATAGAATTCCATGGCCCCTTTGGGATCATTTTCTTCCATTTTTTCATTTCCCTTTAGCAGGAATCTACCTTTCTTACTTTCATCAGAATCACAGGCGCTCATTCCCAGTAAGACCAATAAAGCAAAGACTAGATCAATCGGTCGTTTCATCTTCTTCCTCTGTTTTTGAAGTTACTTTTTCCTGCTCTTTTTCCTCACCTAGCAGAAGAGCATAGGGGCTGGTGGATTCACTTAAATCAAAAATCTCACGCAATATCGCCATGGCAGGGATGATGAGAATCATACCTGCTACACCCCATATCGAGCCACCTACGATTAGTCCCAAAAAAGTTATGAAGGCATTGAGGTTCACGTTTCCTCCCACAATTTTTGGTGTTAGAAAATTGCCTTCGATCATCTGTATGATCTGATAACTTACCAATACGCCTGCAGGATAAAATAAGCTGTCCTTAGTGAGGAAGGAGTATATCATCGGCAGCATAGCACCAAAAAAAGGCCCCACGTATGGAATAATATTGAGCAGGGCACCGAGTGTCCCGAAGAAAACTGCATGCTTGATTCCCAATAAGGAAAAGGCAGTAATATTCAGGATGGCAAGTATTCCCATAACTTTTATTACGCCCACAATATAGCTTAGAATTACTTTTCTGAGACTCACGATCCGCATTTTCACCAGCTCAGGATCTTTGTCTTTGTAGATCTGAATGATCACATCAGTGAGGTGATTTCTATACAATAGAAAGAAAAACATGAAGACAGGAATTAGTACCAAGCCAGTCATGGAGCCCACAGTTTTCATAGCAAAGTCACCAATGCTTGAGCTGTTTTCAGTAAGTAAATTTTTGAGATAATCCGTATTGGCTTTTTCGCTCAAGGCCGGGTCATAGGAAAATGTTTTCAGAGTCCACTCATCGATGTCACTAGCATAATCCGTAAGTCTTCCAGATACATCATCGAAGTCTTTGGTAAAGCTAGCTACATTTCCTATCACGAAAGTCAGCAAACCTCCCACTAAGGCAATCATCAATAGGAGAGAGATGACGCATGAAAGTATTCTGGGGACTTTTTTTGATTCCAACCAAATAGAAATCGGTGTAAATAAAATCGCAAAAAATCCTCCCATAAATAATGGAACCAGCAGGCTTTTACCTACAATCAGGAAGAATACAAGTACAATAATGAAAATCATTACTGTCAGAGCCCGAAGGTAAGTAGGTAGGTTGAATGTGTTAGTCTCCATTATGCATTAGATCTTGAGTTCGGCGTTTCATTAGCCAAACCCTGAAGTAAAGAAAGCAAATTATCCTGAAATCAAGCCAGCTCTTTTCAACAAGGCATCTTGCTTTGGTTCTCTCCCACGGAAACGCTTGTAGAGAATTGAGGGGTGTTCACTTCCTCCAGCCGCAAGCACATTTTTGACAAATGAATCAGCCGTTGCCTTGTCAAATACCCCTTTCTCTTGAAACAGCTCGAATGCATCTGCATCCAGTACCTCCGCCCATTTATAGCTGTAATAACCAGATGAATAGCCGCCTTGGAAAATATGTGAAAAAGATGTGCTCATTAGCGTTCCGGGCACTTTCGGTAATAAATCTGTTGGCTTCATTACTTTTCCCTCAAAGTCAGAAATACTCGTAATCTCACTTGGATCCTGGCTATGATAGGCCATATCTAAAAGCCCAAAACTAATCTGTCGCAAGGTTTGATAGCCTTGTTGGAAGTTTGATGCCTTTTTGATTTTCTCGATCAGATCTTCAGGAATTTTTTCTCCTGTTTCATAGTGCTTCGCAAAAAGATCCAAACACTCTTTTTCGTAGCACCAGTTTTCGAAAATCTGAGATGGAAGTTCCACAAAGTCCCAAAATACACTTGTTCCTGAAAGTGACTCATAAGTACCTTTTGCCATCATGCCGTGAAGAGCATGTCCAAATTCATGGAAGAGTGTAGTCACTTCATTGAATGTCAGTAAGCTCGGCTTTGACTTTGTTGGCTTGGTGAAATTGCATACGATAGAGACATGCGGGCGAATATTCTTACCACCTTTGATGCTTTGTCCTTTGTAACTAGTCATCCAAGCGCCATTTCTTTTGCCTGGGCGAGGGAAAAAGTCAGCATAAAATACTGAAAGGTACTTCCCATCCTTGTCTTTGACTTCGTAGGCCGTTACATCCTTATGGTAAAGCGGGATTGCTGGCGCTGGAGTGAAGGTGATGCCAAAGAGCTTTTGTGCTGTTTGGAATACGCCATCGATCACTTTTTCCAACTGGAAATAAGGTCTTAACAATTCGTCATCTAGCGAATATTTCTCCTTTTTAAGAAGTTCGGAATAATAGGCAAAGTCCCATTTTTTTAATTCAGAAATCCCGTCAAGTTTATTGGCAAATTCTGTTAATTCTTTCAATTCAGAGACACCTTTGGGCTTGGCTTTTTCCAGTAAAGCATCCAAAAAGGAAAGCACCTGATTTGGACTTTTGGCCATACGCTCTTCAAGTACGAAATCAGCGTGACTTTTATATCCCAAGAGTGTAGCCCTATCATGTCGAAGTTTCAGGACTTTTTTGATGATTTCTTGATTGTCAAGTTCATCACCTTTTGCACATTTGGTGCCGTTAGCCATAAAAAGTGTTTCACGCAACTCCCTGTTTTTGGCATAGGTCATTGCAGGAATATAGCTGGGATAGTCCAGTGTAAAAGCCCATTTTCCGGGGTGCCCTTTTTCTTCAGCTATTTGCGCAGCGGCTTCTTTGATCCCATCAGGCAATCCATCGAGATCAGATTCATTAGCTACGAAATGGATAAATTTGTTGGTCTCGGCCAATACATTTTCGCCAAATTGCAAGGAGGTTTGAGCTAGCTCCTGATCTATTTTTCTTAATTGCTCGGCTTTCTCTCCTGTAAGTTTTGCTCCGTTTCTTACGAATGATTTGTAAGTTTTTTCCAGTAAAGTGGCTTGCTCCGCATTTAATGCCAATTGTTCTTTTTCCTCAAAAACCTGCGCTACCCGCTGGAAAAGCACTTGATCCAGAAGGATGTCATTGCCATGTTCGGTGAGCAGTGGAGAAATCTCCCGAGCTAGGGATTGGATTTCTTCATTGGTTTCCGCAGAATTCAGGTTGAAAAATATTCCGGCAATGATTCCGAGCCTTTTGCCTGAACCGTCCAGTGCTTCTATCGTATTTTCAAAAGTTGGAAGAGCTTGGGATTTGATGTTTTCTATATCCTGTTTTGCTTCGGCTATTGCTGATTTGATGGCAGGAAGAAAGTGATCTGGGGTGATTTGGTCAAATGGAGCAGTGTCAAATGGCGTGGCAAAATCTGCCAATAATGGGTTATTCATAAATCTAAAATCGTTTGGCTATCTAAACAGGGGCATTCCTAGAAGGTTCAATTAAATGACCTCCTTTTGTCAATTCGGTGGCTAATTTACCGATTTGAGTTGGATTGCGTGATCGCTACGTAGGAGAAATACATTTAAAGAAAAAAATGCACTTCAGAATTTTAATCCAAAGTGCATTTTAGAGGGAGTATCAATAGTCCAAGTCACAACTCATGGCATCCATACCGATAGGAGAGCCGTCTGGTGCTTTCAAGGTTTCTTGGGGAACAAGTTCTTCTGGAAGAGTTAAGAAGTTTTTAATCTTTTCACCAAGGTAATTGCTATGCTGTGCAGCAGCATCCCATCCCTGATCAGCTTGCCCTTTTGTATTGGCAAGGTTTCCCAGTCTTGATCTTGAAATAGCTCGGATAGTGTTGGATACATCTGCATTTTTTGCCAGAGCGATCAAATGATCTACGTATTTTGACTGCGTCATGAGTGCGATTTCTAGATTGATATCCTCGTTCTTTGGAGTCAGGAAAATTTGGTCTTCTATAGTAGTCAACATCTCATTAAATCCGAAAAGATTGCTTTGCTGTAAATGCTGTAAGTAAACTCGACTTATTCTCGCTCCATCCAGCATGAAATCGAAGGTCAGGTCAACGATAGTTTCCGCCGGTGCAATAGGGTCAAAGATCGGGCTGACTCTTGAGACAAAGGTTTCTCTAGTTCTACCGTATCCGAATGGGCGTGGTGGAATCAGCTTGAGAATGTGATCTGGAACACGAAGTTGATCTGGGGAGATCGTAAGTAGAAGTGCATTCAAAGCTGCTTCTTGATCACCTGAATGTACCCAACCGTGATTTGGCTGATTGTCGCCTTTTACTCGGTACCTATAATCCACACCGCCAATTAATTTGCTCGTAGCCTCTATTTGGTATCTGTGCATCAAATAAAGTGGCACAAATACTTCTTCCAGCAAGGCATGAGGTTGTCCTTCCGGGATGGCATTCAAACCGAAAGTTTTCATGCGATTTTCTCTCAATTTCAGCATTCGGGTCAATTCCTCAGATGCCGATACTCCATTGTCCCATAGATGAGAAGTGGGATGTGCTCCGTTTTGCGCTCTGGAGTCTGAATCTGTGATAAATTGATGACCTGCATCATACGTATCTTCTAAAGTCTTTTTGAGAAATGCAGCTTCATCTTGCCCAGCAGGAGTCACAGCATATCCGTATTTGATCGCCCATTTATCCCAATCGCCGATTTTATCATCATAAGCATTACTTAGGTCAAGCTCACCATCCGCTGTTTCTGTAATCAGTGGATATGGGTAATCCATCACCGAGGAACGGTTGTCCGCTGAAGTCGCATAGCTGTGGGCCAGTCCAATAGTATGACCTATTTCATGCGCAGAAAGCTGCTTCAGTCTGGCTACGGCAAGTTCTAGCATTTTTGGATTAGCCGGAGCACCATCTTCGAATGGCTGCAATAGCCCCTGGGCTATTAAATAATCCTGTCTCACGCGCAAGGAACCTAAGGAAACATGTCCTTTTAGAATCTCGCCAGTACGTGGATCACGCACACTTGCGCCGTATGACCAGCCACGGGTAGAGCGGTGAACCCATTGAATTACATTGTACCGCACGTCCATTAGATCCATCCCTTCCGGTGCCAGTTCAACTCGAAATGCATCGATAAATCCTGCAGCTTCGAAAGCTTGGTTCCACCAGTTTCCTCCTTCGATCAATGCTGAAGCTACCGGCTCAGGCGTACCACGATCCAAATAATAAACAATTGGTTCTACAGCTTCGGACATGGCCGCAGTTGGATCTTTCTTCTCCAATCTATGGCGGGCGATGAATCTCTTCAAGATTGGTTCCGAGATCGGTGTGGTGAAATCCATGTAGGAAATACTTCCAAAACCAGCCCGAGGATCAAATTCCCGAGGCTCGTACTTATCATCAGGAAGTTCTATAAACGAATGGCGCTGGCGAACAGTCACAGCATCCGGTGAAGGAGTCACAGATCTTAGATTCCCACCTGTAGCCTGACCAGTGAGTGTTATGGTCATCTCAACTTCCGTGTTTTGAGGGAAATTTTTGGTCATTGGGGCATACAACCCAGAACGGCTAGCATCTACCCTGAATGATCCCTGGCGACTTCTTGTTAACGTTTCACCAACTCCATGAGCATCCTGAAGATAAAAGTTCGTGGCATCCACGATCAGCTTTTCCCCGTCCTTCTGTGCGATTTCAAATCCCCAAAGAATGGATTCTGCAAAGGCATCTTTGATGGATTGAACTTCAGCTGGATTATCGGAATAAGCTCTGAAATCATAATTCTTATGAACCAGGAAAAGCTTGTTTCCAGATTTCCTGAACTCCACAATTCTGGTGTCACCGAGCTGTCCACGATCTAGTCCAATGTCATTTGATCCAATTCCAGCAGTCAGCGAATTGACATAGAGGAATTCCCATTCCAGCTTATCAACTTCGAGGTAAATCTTTCCTTTTTCTTCATCTAAATAAAAAGGGATGAATCCATCTTTCTTACTCATTTTACTCAAATCAAGGTTTTGGGCAAAACCAGCATTTAGCGAAAAGAGCGAGATTATAATTACTAGTAGGTGTTTTCTCATAGGGGTTGGTAGTTTGAGTACAAATTATCAAAAAAGAGGCTGTTGCACATACCATTGATGGAAATTTAGCGATGTAGCATGTATCGAATCAAGAATGTGGTTTCAGTTTGTCTTGCGCCATCAATTTCTTGTAGCCCAGAACTGATCTTTTCTCGGTCAGTATATGCCGTTCTAGAAAATCTAACATAGGTAGTGATTTGTGAATTGATTTGATATTGGCCTACTAGATAGGTACGCATTCCCTGTCCCGCAAAGGCTGGAATAGAGAAAGTCCACAATACATTGTTTTCAAAAGCATAGATTCTTGTGTCATAATCATCTGTTTCAAAAAGGGCTACTCTTCCAGTCAATCTGAATTTATTGAAACTGTATTGGGCATCCTGAAGTACCATGAAACCTGATGTTTTTTTCGAATTGTAATTTACCCGACTAAAGAGAATTCTGGATCTGAAAAAGAAGGCTTTGCTGACCTGATATTCTAAACTCAATAGTCCATTGATTTTGTTTAATGGCCTAACTTGGTAGGGGAGAGATGGTTCGCCAGAATCCGATAAATTCCTGTCTTTTTGTTCTTCTCTGATTTGGAAAAATGCCGTGAGGTTTCGATTGGGCTGGAAACTAATTCTTGTGAGCCATTCGTATCCACTCGAAGGCGCATAAACCCGATATCTCATCCAAGGAAATCTGAAGAAATCGTAATAGACATTGATTTTCCATTTGGGAATTGGTTTGATCTGGATTCCTAGATAAACTCCCTGTTCATTGGCTGGCCGAGTGCTTTCAGCGAATGCATTTGCATAGAAGCTATGAAAATCCTTTTCGTATTTTCTCCACAACAATGAAAAATCAACTTGCTTACTTAAGCTGGAGACAAACCCAATCACGTTGCCTTTTCCTCCAGATTGGGATAGGGCGGATTCTCCAAAAAGGAAAAAGTTTTTCCAGTTATAGCTCAAATAGAGACTTCCTACGCTATTGCTTTGCCCTGCAAAATCAAATTGATTATAGAGTGTAGGTGCCTTGATCCAAGGATGATTAAACTTTGTGAATAAGTAGTTTGTGCCAGCTTGCAATTTTCCCGATGTGGAAGAATACTGGATGTTACCACCTAGACTCAATTCCCGAAATTGATTTTTTGTGCCAAGTTCACTTTCCGTTCGATGGAGACCACTTTGGTTGAATGAATTAATCGTCAGATCTTCTGAAGTCAACGTATCTAAGCTAGCAGCGGCGCGACCATCTCTGGGAGCATAGGAAGCTATTAGACTGCTTTGCCAATTGCCACTTTGATAAGTAAGACCGGCTCCGCGGAAAAAGCCAAATTCTAATGCCGCGGTATAAGGTAGAATTCCAACGCTACTTCTCCTCACAGTTGGAACTGTCTCAGAGCCTTTTCCTAATGAATATCCAGCTCCGAATACCAAGCCTTGACCAAATTGTGCTTGGAAGTCACCCAAAGCGATGGTTTTCCATTTTCCCACATAATACTTCGTGAAGTGAAATGAGAAAAAGTTAAACCCATATCGTGCGGTTTTTCCATCCCAGATAAACTGCTCACCAGGATCTTTATCTAAAGTAAACCCAAGACTGAAATCCCGAGCATGTTGGACCCGAAACCTGAGATAGAATTCGTTTGGATCTCCCAAGTAGCGACTTGAAATCCTCCCTGTAGAACTTGTGTCAGCTGGTGTAAATCCTTTTCGGGTTTCCCAAGTTCTGCGATGACGAAGTAGGAAATAAGCTTGTTCCTCAGTTATAATCCGCTTCCAAAAGGTTTGAGTTTGGTTTGAGGTACCAGCTCCTAAAGTTAAAAATGGAAGTACTTGCTCGATTGTTTTGATATCAAAACCTGGTACCGCTTGGAGTTCGTAGAGCGAAATCAAAGGTCCAAATTTGTCTCGATAGCTAATCAAATTTGTGATTTGGCTGGGATCTAGTAGATAGCTTGCGGCTAAGACTTCAGCATTTGCCCGATTGATATCAATAGGATTTAGATATAATTGGAGTAGCACTTCATAAATTGATTCATAATCTATGTCCTCATCTTGCACTGGGAAAAGTCGCTCCATAAATGACTCCAGATCAATTTCTTTCTGAGGCGGTTGCTGGGCATAGGATGAGAACGCAAGGCAGCATGAAAGGAGCACTATGAGAATTATAGGCTTCATTTTTCACTAAATGAGTATCCTAAACTTATATGATTAGTGCTTCCCAGTGCCTGATTTTGACCATAGGCATAGTCCAAACTCATTCTATTTGATTTGAGTCCAATCCCGAAATACAACCTGCTTGGGTTGCTGTTGATGCCTGTTCTAAGGAATATCCATTCTTTAATACCGTATTCTAAACCTGCTTTGACGACAGGTTTGATTTGAATATCCTTCTCTACTTCAAGATGAATTTGAAGTTGGTTTATGGGCAAATAGAAAATTCCTAAGCTTATACCAGTGGGTAATCCTGTTTCCGAGTCTTTTGAGAGTTTGGATCTACTGAGGTTTGAGATACTGGCTCCAATAGAAAAGTTGGGACTGAGTTCTGCCATTCCTCCAAGGCTGAAGATTAGGCTACTTCCACTCCCAAATCCTTCAATTTGGGTTTGAAACCATTCTAATTTTCCACCTAAACTTACTATTCCTAATTGATTTGCGAACGCCAATCCTAGGGATTGCTGATTGAATAGTTTTCCCCCATATCGGGTGAGGCCAAATCCAAGTGTTCCTGCCTTGATTTTCCAAGCTCCAACTAGATCTACTGTACTAAGTTCTTTTAGCCCGAATCTAAGGTCATATCCGGCAGAGATTCCTGATGATTCCAGTTTCGCCAGACCGCCGGGATTATTGAAATAACTCCAAGTATCCATCCCATGTACCCGTAGATTTCCCATGGCTTGGCTTCGTGCGCCATGAACCTGCGTAAGGGGATCTGTTTGAGCTTTTGCCAAGAAAGGCAGACCAAACAGGAAGCAGAAAAAAATCAGTTGCTTCATATAGGTTGAGAAAAAAGCCTTAACTAATTTAGTTAAAAACTTGATTATCAACCCTACTAAGTAATATTTTTTTAATCCTTGGGGTTAGAAAGGAGTGGAGAAGTTGAAAAAGAAGTTTCCTTCTCGGCTGTTGTTCAAGGAATATTCGAATCGTAAGACAGAATCATAGAAGCCGATTAAGTCGATTCCAGTACCATAACCCATCAGGTATTTATTTGCCAATCGGGAGTTTTCAGGAATATTATTTCTATCCTTCACGTAGCCATGATCGAAATTAGCGCTAAGGTACAAGCGGATTGGGATCGTGCTGAATTGCTCTAGTTTTACCAGGTTTGAAATGTCGATTTCCCAGTCCACAAATTTCCATCTAAAGCTATTTTTATGCACATAGAGTTGTTGTCCTTCGATTACGTTTAGCTCATACCCACGAACGAAATTTGGGCTGTAACCTATGCCTCGGACTAATGTGTAGGGTTGGTTGGTGCTTAAGAACCAATCGGCAGTCAATCCAGTGTTAAAGTGGAATTTGTCAGAAATCTTAAAATACTTGTTGGCAGTGATGTTTATTTCTACCTCATCAAGTTCTTCGGTGAAGATTATGCCATATTTTGTAATGGAAAGATCAAGTAATTCCCCATCAGTGGCATAGGATACATTGTCTCTGCGATCGTGACGAAACGTGTAAGTAGCAAATGCATAGCGCAGCTTATTTGAGTTTTGCTGAAAATAGTTGGGGTTTTCTGCCAACACATCATCGCTTACCCAGGTGCCACTATATCCGACCGTCAGGAAGTGGTAATTATAATAGCTCCTTCGGTAGGTATATCTCAATGCCGCAGCAAAGCTTTTCCTGATTATATCTTCGTTTTCATTCGTAAAGAATACTTGCTTGTTGTATTCAGACCGAATTGGGATAGTCTTATTTTCCTTAAATGTAAGCTGAGCGGCGAGCCCATGTTTTTGGTTTTTGTCAATGTAAGGTTTGCTGTATTGCAAATCCAGCGCTTTAGTAAAACCTAGCTGACCAGCAAATTTCATTTTTTCATTTCTCCCTCCCACATTGCTGTGGCTGAGTCTTAATCCATAGTTTACTCTGGAGAAGTCCCGGTTTTGGTTGGTCCACCATTCTGAGAAGTTTCTATCGGCAAGCTGGAAAATTATTTGAGGGACGATATACCAGCGCTCTTTAACAGTAATGAGGATTTCTGCCTCATCATCTCCAGTCAAAAGGGGGGTGATTTCTACTGAAGTGAACAGTCTTAGGTTATAGATTTTCTTCTGATCAGCAATCAGAATTTCCAAAAAAGTGTTCCAATCGTAATAAAAGTCAGTCGTGAAATCCAACTCTCTCAGAATTACGCTTTTCCTTGTTTTTTCATTCCCAACTATAAAAATATTGTTTATTCTCACGCTATCCGGAGTGGTAGTACTAGCCGGCGCAAAAGAAGTGTCTCCTTGTGCATAGCTTCTATTATCACTAGACTTTAGATATAGAGCTAAAAAGAGTATTGAGAAATAAAGGATATTTGGTTTCTTGAGGATCAAGAGGGAATTCTGAAAGGTTGTTATAGGTTAATTACGTAACGTCACAATTATAGGACTTATTCATGGCAAAATCCATACTTCGAAAGATAGCTATATTTCCAGTCTTGGTGTATCAATACACTATTTCTCCCTTATTTCCTTCTAGTTGTAGATTTACGCCTACATGCAGTAATTATATGAAGGGTGCCATTATGAAACATGGTGTTTTCAAAGGTGGCTGGATGGGATTGAAGCGAATCGCCCGTTGCCATCCTTGGGGAGGCCACGGGCATGATCCGATTCCTTAGTTTTTTTCAGGTTTCAAGCCATTTTTCAAAGCTCTAGCCACAAGTACTATTCCACCAATTACCAACGGGATACTAAGCAACTGTCCCATATTGAATGCCATAGCGTCTTCAAAGTCCACTTGGCTTTCCTTGAAGAATTCCCAGATAAACCGCATTCCAAAGACTGTAATCAGGAAGATTCCAAGTAGAATTCCTTCTGGCAGGCGTTCTTTGTATTTGTTCCAAAGTCCATAGAGAACCAAGAAAATCACAAAGTAGGAAAGAGACTCATAGATTTGGGTGGGATGCTTAGTCCTACCAAAGGTCTGGACAGTCACTAGGTAATGGTCTCCTTTATCTGAAATGACCATGTTCAACGGGCTTTCCACCGGTTCGGCTAAGTAATCTTGACTTGATCTGAACTGGGTCAGAGCGTACTTAATGTCCCGTCTCAAAGTTGTTTCCAGCTCTTCGAGGCTGTAGGTGCCTTTGGTGATTTCCAGGTCAATATTCACAGGGACGACCCCATTTCCTACCAGTTCTCCTTGACGATCAGCCGGCTTGTAAGGATCTACAGATTCCACTGGCACCTTCAAAGTACTTAGTAGTTCCTCACTGTCCCACGCGTAAACTATCCCGTAATCCGAGCCGGTGTCTTTTCCCCCGATTTCTGAGTTCATCAGGTTCCCAAAGCGGATCAATGCTCCCGTCAATGCTGTGACAATCACAATTCTGTCCACCACCCAGAGATAGCTCTGTCCAGGAGTTTTTTTGGCATAGATCCAAAGTGCAATCAGAATAGCAATGGCCGCACCATGACTGGCAAGCCCACCCTCCCAAACTTTCAGGATTTCTATAGGGTTGCTTAAATATTTGGCTGGCTCATAGAAAAGCACATGACCAAGTCGAGCACCTATAATGGTTGCCAAAACCATGTAAATGGTCAATTTGTCAACTAACTCAGGGTTTTGACCTTCCTTTTTGAAGAAGTGTACCATGAACTGCTGTGAGATAACAAAGCCAGCTGCAAAAAGGATACTATACCAAGGTGGTCTCTCCCAGCCGGGAATGACGGATGGGTTAGGATCCCATACCATATAGTTCATGATTAATTCAAGCATAGTTGAAATTTTATAGTTGTTCTAATTGTGCAAGTTCTTCGGCAAATCCACCGGACAAAATCGGAAATCTGTACCAAGTTTTAGGATCGACATTGAATTCATCCAGATGAAAAGAAGGGGCAAGACGCTCTCGTTTCCATTGATTTCGGGACCAAAGTTGGAAGAATTTTTTGATATAGCCTTTCAAAGTGTCAGGTTCCAATTTTAATTCTTCGGAAAGGATAAGATAAATATCCATTGGTGAACGTCTATCGCGGATGGCAAGTTTTTCTATTTCTACAATAACTGCATAAGGCATCAAATCCTTTTCATCGGTTTGAGTTCTCTCCAATGGGCGCAGTTCTGCAGTTGGCTGAAGGGAGTTGACTTTGGCCAGGCCTGGTCGGTCCAGATTTTTTTCTGCCCAGCTTAGCCAGTTTAGGATGAAATATTTATCTACTGCAGCGATGGGAGAGATACTTCCAGAAGTATCACCATCCATAGTGGCATAGCCTACATCTCCTTCACTTCGGTTGGAGGTGGAAAGAAGCAGAGCATTATTGATATTTGCCAGCATCCAGATGATAGGGGAGCGGGTTCTGGCTTGGATGTTTTGCAGGGTGATATCATCGTGCTCCCAAGTCAGTTTCCTGCCTATCGCCTTTTCTATTTTGGAGGTGTAGGAATTTACTTCTTCATCGATCTCCCAATGATAGAATGTCGCTCCTAAACTATCTGCAAGAGATTCTGCAGAGGAGAAGGTGTCATCCGATGAGTTTTTGGTTCCTTGATATGCAGTAGTCAGAATTGACTTCATCAAGTCCTTCTCGGGATTTGGAGAAGTAGGGACGTTTTTGAATCCAGCTTTTTGGCAAAATCCTTCCAATCCCAATTCATCAATTCCTCTCTTCACCATCTCAGCTACCAAAATTGCAATAGAAGATGAATCTGCTCCTCCGGAAAGCGAAAGTACAAATCCAGTGCTTCGGCTTTTTCTCATGTAGTCGAAAAGTGCCAAAGCCGAAGCTTGGGTAAATTCCTCATTCTTAGGGTTTATGGGAGCAATTCTTTGGGTTTTAGGTTCTAGATAAAAGCTGTTTACCTGAAAGTCTTCGAAAGAAAGTAGTCTGTTTCTGGAAAGGATTTCACCAGATTTGGCTAGCATGATTTCTCCGTCGAAAATCATCCTGCCAGCCTCGTTTCCGAGCAAATTTGCGTAGCAATAGTAGCAGTCAAATGTGGCAGAACTTTCCTCCAGCAATTCTGTTCTGAGCTGAGATTTTCCCATTGCAAAATGGCTTGCACTCGGATTGAAGATCAAATCAACTTTACGTTCACAAAGGCGAAAGCCTGGTCTTAACTTTCCTTTCCAGGCATCTTCGCAGATTTCGAACCCGTAATGAATTTCCTTGTGTTGAAAAGTTAGATCCCCAAGCGGGATCATCTGATTCTGAAATTCTATTTCAACAACTTCATTTGCAATCCATGGAGTAAACCATCGGAATTCGTAGTGAACTCCATCTATAGCCATGAATTGCTTTGCGACAAAGCCTTTGACAATACCATTATCTATGACAGCAACGCAGTTATAAACTTTATCCTCAATCCTTACAGGTAAACCTACGGCTACAGTGATTTCCTGACAATGTGGGAGTAAAAGCTCCAGCTGTGCAAGTGCTTTTTTGGGATACCACATACTCAAAAATAAATCCTCAGAACCATATCCTGTTATAGCCAATTCAGGCAAGCACAGGATTTCTACGTCTTGTCTTTTCGCTTCTTCAATTGCCTGAATGATTCTGTTCAGATTGCCTGACCAGTCTAGTGGTGTTTGATTGACAGTAGCTCCGGCTATTTTTATAGAAGGCATAAATGGATTTAATTTATCCTAAAATTACTCAGCTATGTGGCAATTCTTAGTGTTTCGCAGGCATTTTTGGAGGCTTCCTGCTCGGCTTTCTTTTTGGTACTTCCTTTTCCCTGTGCTACTTCTTCTCCTCCTACTTGTAAAGCGACTTTAAACTCCTTGAAACGTTGATTACCAGTGACACTAAGGACTAAAAATTCTACTTGCTTATTTTCCTTTTGTGACCACTCGATGATTTTACTTTTGTAATTGGTGGTAGTAGCGATCATACTTTCCACATCAAAGTGAAGTAGGATTCTATGGGTGATGAAACTCTTAGTGAAATGGTAGCCCTTGTCAAGGTAAACAGCCCCAAGGAATGCCTCAAGCATATCACCATAGAGTGATTTATTGCCTGTAAAACTTCGCTCCCCAAGCTCCATGTCAAGCGCCCGACGCAACCCGATTTTAATTCCGGTATCGTTTAGTGTCTCTCTGTTTACAAGCTTAGATCGGGTCTCAGTAAGGAAACCTTCGTCGCGAAACGGGAATTTTTGGAAAAGGAATTCAGCGATTACGGCCCCTAGAATAGCATCTCCCAGAAATTCTAAGCGTTCGTTTGAAAGTCGGAATCCTTGTGAAGTCTCTTCACCTAGACTGGAGGGGGTAAGCGCTAGTTTGTACAATGATAAATTAAAAGGCCTGCTCCCCGTCATCAATCTGATGGAGGCAGCAAGCCTTTTGTCTTTTTCACTGTAGAAGAGATGAGAGAATCCGAGTCTTTGAAATAATTTCAAAATCCAGATTAATTATATTTTTTGAAGATTACTGAACAGTTATGTCCACCAAATCCAAATGTATTGCTCAACGCATAGTTTATCTCTCTCTTCTGCGCTGTGTTAAATGTTAAGTTCAATTTCGGGTCAAACCCTTCATCATCTTCGAAATGATTGATCGTAGGAGGTACAATTCCTTTATTCATGGCAAAGATACAGGCGATAGCTTCAATAGCTCCTGCCGCACCCAGCAAATGACCAGTCATTGACTTTGTACTACTAATGTTAAGCTTGTACGCGTGCTCTCCGAAGATTTTCTGAATAGCCTTGATTTCACCTACATCACCAAGTGGGGTAGATGTACCGTGGACGTTGATGTAATCAATGTCTTCTGGTTTCAATCCTGCATCTTCCAACGCAATTTTCATCACATCGCTTGCTCCCAAACCTTCTGGATGTGGGGCTGTGATATGGTGTGCATCAGCAGTCATTCCTCCACCTACAAGTTCTGCATAGATTTTGGCTCCACGTGCTTTTGCATGTTCTAATTCTTCCAGAATCAATGTGCCAGCTCCTTCGCCCAGAACAAATCCATCACGATCCTTATCAAAAGGTCGGGAGGCAGTTTCCGGAGAATCATTCCTTTGGGATAGCGCCTTCATAGCATTGAATCCACCAATACCTGCTTCGGTAACTGCTGCTTCTGATCCCCCACTGATGAAAATATCAGCTTTGCCCATTCTGATGTATGTGAAAGCATCAATAAGGGCATTGGTACCGGAGGCGCAGGCAGAAACTGTTACAAAGTTTGGACCGCGAAAACCATATTTAATTGATAGAAAACCGGCGCTGATATCAGCGATCATCTTGGGAATAAAGAATGGATTGAATCGTGGTGTCCCATCTCCTGTGGAGAAGGTAGTCACTTCATCCTGAAAGGTTTTTAACCCTCCGATTCCAGATCCAAAGATTACTCCAGCTCTTGATTTATCGATTTTTTCAAGATCCAATCCCGAATCTTTCATGGCTTCATCAGCTGAAATCATGGCATACTGGGTGAAAGGATCCATTTTCCGAGCTTCTTTTCTGTCAATAAATTGCTCGACGTCTAGGTTTTTGACCTCGCAGGCAAATTGGGTTTTGAAAAGTGAAGCATCGAATTTGGTAATCGGCGCAGCACCGCTCACACCATTAGCCAGACCGTTCCAGAATTCCTCTGCGGTATTGCCTATTGGTGTGAGGGCACCTATACCTGTTACAACAACTCTTTTTAAATTCATAGAATGAATTTAGGAATTATTATTTTACGTTAGCTTCCAAGTAGGTAACTGCTTGTCCTACAGTACCGATTTGCTCAGCCTGATCATCAGGAATAGAGATGTTGAATTCTTTTTCGAATTCCATAATCAATTCTACAGTATCAAGAGAATCAGCACCAAGATCATTGGTAAAGCTCGCCTCCAAAGTTACTTCAGACTCTTCTACGCCAAGTTTGTCAACGATGATGGCTTTTACTTTTTGTGCAATTTCAGACATTTTGTGATCAGTTTAGTTAATAACACTTCGCAAAGAAATATATTTAATGCCTAATTGGCAAAGAAAAGATTCAAGTAAATTTTTAAGCAAAAGACAGACCCTTGAAGTTGAATTATATTTTCTAACTTTGTTTCCATTGATTTTTTCACTGCATGAAGAAGGCCAAGTTACTAATTGAACATACCTATGATTTCGAGCTTTTGGGGCTTGTATCGCCTGTTAAGGACTATAAAATGGCCTGGCTCATCAACAGGGATTTAGACTTGAACCTAATTAAATCTGATGATCTTTTATTGGAATTTATGACCCTTCCAAGCCTGAAAATCTCTCAATATTTCCTTTCTTTACCTCATGGATTTGTTCAACTTTTGCGGAATAAGGCCCTTAACTCAACAAATCAAGTATCATATTTAATCCCGGAATTGAAATCAATGGACTATTTCCTTTTGGTTCAAGACGAGACCTTTCAAATAAGTATTAATACATTTGCGAACCAGCTGGCAAAAAATCGCTACGTTCAAAACGTGATGAAGCTGGATGTAAGCAAACTTAAATCAAAAGAAAACCTATTAACTTATTAATCCCCTAATGAGCCAATTCAATAAGACAAAAATTCTAGCAACTATAGGCCCTGCTTCAAATAATTACGAAACCATCAAAAGCTTGGCAGCTGCTGGTGCAAATGTGTTTCGATTGAATTTTTCCCATGGTACACATGATATCCATGCCGAAGTAGCTGCGATAATTAGAAAAATCAATAAAGATGAAGGATTAAACCTTGGTATTCTTCAAGACCTTCAGGGTCCGAAAATCCGAGTTGGTGAAGTAGAGAACAACGGGGTAGAGATCAAGCCAGGAGAATTGATCACAATCACTAATGATCCTGTCATAGGAACAAGCCATTTAGTAAGTACAGTCTATCAGAACCTTCCAAACGATGTAGTCAGTGGAGATAGAATCCTGATCGACGATGGTAATTTGGAGGTAAGGGTGAATGACACAGATGGCAAAAATGTCAATTGTACAGTAATCCACGGCGGTATCTTAAAATCAAGAAAAGGCATCAACCTCCCTAATACTAAAGTTAGTGCTCCTTCATTGACTGAGAAAGACATTGAAGATCTGGCTTTTGGTCTTGAGCAAGAAGTTGATTGGATCGCTCTTTCTTTTGTAAGATCAGCGGAAGATATTATTGACCTAAGAGAAAGAATCGAAGCAAAAGGAAAAGTTTGTAAGATCGTTGCTAAGATAGAAAAGCCTGAAGCGCTAGATAATATCGATGCGATCATCGATGCTACTGATGCGATCATGGTGGCTCGTGGTGACTTGGGAGTGGAAGTTCCTATGGAAATCGTTCCGCTTTGGCAAAAGAGAATAGTAGAAAAGTGTAAGCTTGCCTGCAAGCCTGTAATCATTGCCACCCAAATGATGGAAAGCATGATTACTAATCCTCGCCCAACTCGTGCAGAAACCAATGACGTAGCAAATGCTGTCTTGGATGGCGCTGATGCGGTGATGCTTTCTGCGGAAACTGCTTCTGGGAAATATCCAGTAAATGCAGTGAAGGCGATGAGCAGTATCATTAGCTATTTAGAGGAAAATGCTGATATCTATCACAACCTTTATAAAATACCAGAGGATGACGATACCTTCTTGAGCAACAATTTGATTTTGATGGCCTCAAGACTTTCTAGAAATGTGAAAGCAAAAGCTATTGTGGGAATTACTTCCTCTGGTTTTACAGGATTTAGAATAGCGTCTCACAGACCGTCTGCGAGCATCTTTGTGTTCACTAGAAATAAGCCATTAATTACTCAGATGAGTTTGGTATGGGGTGTACGTGCCTATTTCTATGAAAACCAAGTTTCCACTGATGCTACTTTCACAGATATTGAGAATACCTTAAAAGGTGATGATCACGTGAAAACCGGGGATATTATCATTAATACGGGAAGTATGCCGCTAAAGGAAAATGGTAGAACCAACATGCTGAAAGTGCACATCGTAGAATAAGTTTCTTTCAAATATTAACTAGAGAGTCTCGATATTCCATCGGGACTCTTTTTTTGCTCTAGAACTTTTGCGAAGCTGAGATGGATTTTTAACTGAATCCCAAATGAAATACTTGAATATGATTATCCGCAATGCTACCAGTTACCTAAGATTCTTCGCTAATCTGGTCGTCCCGATAGCTACGAGAGACCGATGACGGGTGACCGAAGTACCAGCAATTCTAAAGTTTAACATATTCTATATTGCCCTAGCCTACTTACTGGCAGAAAGGCGGATATACATATACTTGGATGTTTTTTCCACAAAAAAAACGGCTGAATATCTCCAGCCGCCTAATCTCAAATTTCAAATATTAAATTTCAATTTTTTTAAGTATGCATCGCACCATTCACTTGAAGCACTTGTCCTGAAATATAACTACTCATCTCAGATCCTAGAAATACACAAGCATCAGCCACTTCTTCTGGTCTTCCGCCACGCTTCATAGGAATTCCATCTCTCCAGCCTTGTACAGTTTTTTCGTCCAGAACTTCAGTCATTTCAGTTTCAATAAACCCTGGAGCAATTGCATTGCATCTGATGTTTCTAGAGCCAAGTTCCAGCGCTACAGACTTTGTGAAGCCAATGATACCGGCTTTTGAAGCTGCGTAGTTAGCTTGTCCGGCATTTCCTTTTACACCCACTACAGAAGTGATATTGATGATGGATCCTGACTTAGCTTTCATCATGGTTCTGTTTGCTGCTTTGACGGTGTTGAAGCAAGATTTTAAGTTGATTCCTATCACTTCGTCCCAAGCTTCCTCCGTCATTCTCATCAAAAGGTTGTCGCGGGTGATGCCTGCATTATTAATCAATACGTCTAATGCACCAAATTCCGCAACTACAGAATTTACCAGTTCCTCAGCAGCTTTGAAGTCCGAAGCATCAGATCTATAGCCTTTGGCTTTGATGCCATAAGCTGCTAATTCTCTTTCTAGTGTTTGGCCTTTTTCCACACTTGACAAAAAAGTAAAAGCGACATTTGCGCCCTCTTGTGCATATCTGATTGCGATTGCTCTTCCGATGCCTTTAGATGCGCCGGTGATCAATGCCGTTTTTCCTGAAAGTAATCCCATGGAGTTCTAAAATTTTGTTTGGCCAAAATTAGAAAAAAAGCTAAAACTTTCGATTCAAAAATTGATTTCCCTTGTAATTCGCTACTGATAATAGGTAATAGTTTGTATAATTACTTATGTAAGAAATATAATTTTATAAATGTAGTTTTATGTGAAATATTGATTGGAAACACCTTGTTGAGATAGCTGATATTAGTGTTTTTCGTTGAAATAGAGATTAAAACCAAATTTTTTTCTGAAGCCAAAAGGCCTATTTTTGCATAGTTTCAACTCGTTTAAAATAACTCAAAATAGATATGTCTTCGACAAAATTTGACGTGATCGTGGTGGGTAGTGGACCAGGTGGCTATGTGGCTGCTATCCGTGCTTCCCAACTCGGTCTAAAAACTGCCGTGGTAGAAGCTGCGGAATTGGGTGGTATTTGTCTTAACTGGGGTTGTATTCCCACCAAAGCTTTATTGAAAAGTGCTCAGGTATTTGAGTACATCAATCACGCGGCGGACTACGGCATTACCGTAAAAGATGCCAGTGCTGATTTTACCGGTATCGTCAAAAGAAGCCGAAGCGTAGCTGATGGAATGAGCAAGGGAGTAACCTTCCTGATGAAGAAAAATAAGATCGAAGTGATCAAAGGTTGGGGTAAAATCCAGCCAGGCAAAAAAGTAGAAGTTACAGACAGCGAAGACAAGAAAACTGTCTATTCCGCAGACAACATCATTATCGCAACTGGTGCCAGATCTCGTGAGCTTCCTTCTATGAAGATCGATAATAAGAAAATTATCGGTTACCGTGATGCAATGACTTTGGATAAAATGCCTAAGAAAATGGTTGTTGTTGGTTCCGGTGCAATCGGAATTGAGTTCGCCTATTTTTATGCAACCATGGGCACTGAAGTGACTATCGTAGAATTTTTGGATAGAATCGTGCCGGTAGAAGACGCTGAAGTTTCCAAAACTTTGGAGAAGCTTTATAAAAAAGCTGGTATGACTATCATGACTTCGTCTGAAGTAACTGCAGTAGATACCAAAGGCGCTGGCTGTAAAGTGACTGTGAAAACCGCAAAAGGCGAGGAGACACTTGAATGTGATATTGTGCTTTCTGCTGCTGGCGTAGTTTCAAACTTAGAGAATATTGGTTTGGAAGATGTTGGAATCTTGGTAGATAAGGGCAAAATCAAAGTTGACGAATATTATAAAACAAACATGCCGGGCTACTATGCTATCGGTGATGTGATTCCAGGTCCAGCTTTGGCTCACGTAGCTTCTGCAGAAGGAATTATCTGTGTGGAGAAAATCGCTGGTCAGAATCCTGAGCCCTTAGATTACGGGAATATCCCAGGCTGTACCTATTGCTCTCCTGAAATTGCCTCTGTGGGTATGACAGAAGCAAAAGCTAAAGAAGCAGGCTATGAGTTGAGAATCGGTAAATTCCCATTCTCAGCATCAGGCAAAGCATCTGCTGCTGGCGCAAAAGACGGTTTCGTGAAATTGGTGTTCGATAAGAAATACGGAGAATTACTTGGCGCACATATGATAGGGTCTAACGTAACGGAGATGATCGCTGAGATTGTAGCTATTCGTAAACTGGAAACCACAGGTCATGAATTGATCAAAACCGTGCATCCTCACCCAACCATGTCAGAAGCTATTATGGAGGCAGCTGCCGCCGCTTATGACGAGGTGATCCACCTTTGATATAAATATTTTAAAAATAATAGACACAAGACTTACAAGTGTAGGTCTTGTGTTTTACATTTAGGGAAGAATTTTTCAAAACACTAATTTTTGCAGGAAGAACAACTCATCGCCGGACTAAGGGCAAAAGACAGAAAGACAACAGAGTATTTGTATGACAAATACTCTAGAGCTCTCTATGCGGTGATATCAAGAATTGTGTTTGATAAGGATATAGCAGAGGAAGTTTTTCATGATTCCTTCGTGAAAATCACAAGGAAAATAGATCATTACGAGGAGTCAAAAGGGCGTTTATACACTTGGATGGCCAATATTTGTCGTAATTCAGCCATCGATAAGCTTCGCTCCAAAGAAATTTCACAATCCGGTAAGACCAACACAATAGATGACTTCGTATATGGAATGGAAAGCCAGTCAGGCACCCAGGAGCATATAGACGGGATCGGAGTGAGGGAACTTATGATTGATCTCAATGATGACCAAAAGTTTATCGTAGAGTATATTTACTTTAAGGGATATACGCATTCAGAGGTTTCGGAGGAATTCGAAATACCTCTAGGCACCGTCAAGTCTAGGGTGAGAGCGGCAATACAAGTGTTGAAAAAAAATGTAGCAAGAATCTAGTGGATATTCAATCTTACATATCGTCAGGTAAACTGGAGCTTTTCCTCTTGGGAGAGTTGACGGAGCGAGAGCGTGAGGAGGTTTTGAGCCTGGCTAAGATTTATCCCGAGATTCAGAGAGAGTTGGATGAATTGGAGGAGACGATGTTTGCCTTTGATACTATGTCTGGTGTTGCTCCATCTCAGGAGGTGAAGGATAAGATTTTTGCCACTCTTGAGAATGACTTTATTTTAAAAGAAGCTCCAAAGCCAACAGCTGTACCTGCAGACGCTAAAGTCGTGCCTATCAGCAGTCCTTGGAAGCCTTTTGCGATAGCAGCATCTATTGCCGCAATCGTAGCCTCAGGAGCAGCATTCTATTATGCTGATAAATATCAGGAAAGAAATGACCAGTTCACTGCCTTACTTCAGGATCAAAGCGTAATGGCTGACAACCTGAATCAGGTGAAGCAGGAATATCAGGAAAAAGACTCTCAGCTTGATAAGATGATAGCTGGAGACTTCAAGCGTGTGGAGATGAGAGGCGAAGGTTTTGAAATGCAGAAAGATGCCAAAGTAGATGTCTTCTGGGATCAAAATGCGCAGGAAGTCTTTATCGCTGTGAATACCTTGAATGAGCTGAGCGATGAGTTTGATTACCAGCTTTGGGCTATCGGAGACGGCGGTCCTGTGGGAATAGGCTTGGTCAACTCAGGTGAAAAACTGACTTTACAGCAAATGGAAGCAGTAGCACAAGCCGGAGCTTTTGCTATTACCATCGAACCTAAAGGAGGATCTGAGGCGCCTACACTGGAGAAGCTGGTTGTGCTGGGAGAAGTTACTTGAGAATTTAAAATTTAAAATGATATAATTTAAAATTGCCTGTTCTGAAAAGAGCAGGCTTTTTTCATTATCGGGAAATAGAAGCATTTTTAACTCCCTTTTCTCATTAGCAAATCTCCGAGAGTTTCAAATTATCCGTGCTTTGTGGAATAGCTTATAAGTAAAATGGAAAATCCGAGGTTGGATCAAATTTAAACTAAAACCAATACAGTTGTATTACATGCTATATGGTAGAAAACTAAATAAAAAAAAGGCTGTCTCAGAAGCTGGACAGCCTTTTGGTGATGTTAATTATAACACTACTTTGAACGAATTATTAAGTACAAGTTGTGCAACATGGTTTAGTACCCAAAGGGTTTGGGCACGAAATAAGTGGAAGAGGCCAATCTGGCGTATTTATCTGAACCCCTATATTTAAACATTGACCAAGAGGGGTGCAAGGATCTAATGATTCCTGACTTCTGACTGGCATACTTAGAATGATCAACAAAACAACTGTTGAATAGAAGCGAATAGATTTTAGAACTTTCATAAATTATAATTTAGGTAAAACATTAATTATATAAAATACCTCTTTGCTAGATTCATATTTGAATTTTGGTACTGCCATTAGTAGTTTATTGGGGCCAATGACTACATGTGGACCTGTTAAATAATCTGGTAGAGTAATATCTCTACTTATTTTTTTCCCATTTTGGAAAATTGAAATGGCTTCTACATAATTAGAAAATATAAATTGATTGTATTCTTCGGAATCACCATAGTCAATTCCCAATGATTCAAATTTACTTTGATTCATTGCTTTTAAATAGGTTATGTAGGTTTTATCTTCAATAGAAACCATTCTATTGATCCTTGAATCCATTGCTGTTTTGAAGGCATCATAATCATCATTTTCATAATTTCCTTCATTTAGTTTGAACTCATCTAAGTTAAGTTTATATGAATTTATATGAATGAATTCTTTGCCATTAAATTGATACTGGTAAATAGTCGGGTCTTGTGAATACAGGACATTTAAGTTACTATGTTTATGATTAAATGAAAAGTGTGTGATATAAGGTGGTAGTAACCTTGATTTACTTAGATAAGGACTATTTTGCTCAAAATGAACGAAAGTGTCAAAAGTACCACTTGTGGTGTCTATTAGAGTCAAGTTTTGAATTTCCTGAAAAAACTCTTTTTGAAGATAATTAAAATTAACATCATCAAAATTGTATGAAGAAATGAAAAAAACTTTATCCTTATAATCAAAATGCTCTATACTGAAATAAGGATTAAGAAACTTTGGCTGAGAATTAGGGTTTTTATGAAATAATTTAATTTGCCACGTAGAATCATATGAATAAAGACCTGCATCACTCAAAATTAGAAATTCATTTTTATTTTTAGAAAATGATATTGAATTCAAGCTCCCTTTAAATGAATTATTGCCCGCGTTAAGATTATCAAAATTGGATAGGATTTCATTTTTTTCGTTAAATACCAAAATAACTTGATTTCCTTTAGACTTGTCTACTGCCAAATACTTTGAGGATTCTTGCTGATAGTCCACAACACTTAAATTGCCAATGTAATCAATTGAAATAGTGTCTTCAACTACTAATTCATACTCAGGTAATATTTTTTTTTCAGAGTTATCTGTAGTGCAGAAACTTGTCAATAATGTTAATGAAATAATCGAAATATAAGCTATTACGTTTATAAAAGTTTTCATTTGTATCTATTCAATTCCTTTAAAAATTAAAATACTATTTGTTTACTAATTGTCAGCAATGATCTATGTGTTTATTAATCAACACTTTAATTTGAGTGGGTCTTTTGATAAACTAAGTAATCTTATGCTGGTATTAACCAAATTGTTTTTTTTTTTTTTTTTTTATTTACCAAATTGTTTTTTTTTTTTTTTTTTTGATTTCCAAATATTATCTCAGTTTTTTTATACGGTAGTTTTTATCGCGACTGGTTCTATGCTTTTTTTCATTTTCGGGAAATAGAAGCATCTTTATTCTATTAACTTTCGCCTATGGAACTTCAATTATCGACGCCTGCCTTACTTTTTTCGGCCATCACACTTTTGATGCTTGCTTACACCAATCGTTTTCTGGCAATCGCGAGCTTGATTCGAGGATTGCACAAGAAATTTCTGGAGTCTCCTGACGAAGGGATTATCGTAGAGCAACTTCATAACCTACGAAGACGGCTTACCCTCATCAAAAACATGCAGCTTTTTGGAGTATTTAGCTTTTTATTGTGCATCATATGCATGTATTTGCTTTTCCGGGGTTATACCCAGGTGGCCAATTGGGTTTTTGTAGGAAGTATGTTGTCTCTGCTGATTTCACTTGGAATATCTTTGATAGAAATCCAGATATCCACCAAAGCACTCAATCTGGAATTGGCTGACATGGAGGAAGTCTTTCGTAAAAGGAGCTCTGGTCTAGACTTTATATTCAAAAAAGACACGAAGAAAGATGAAGAATAAGTTTTTGTGGGTTTCGTTCATACTTTTAGTTTTTGGTTCATGTAGTCAAAAGCCGGCAGAGCAACAGGAACTAGTAGCTGTAGAATCTACAGTAGAAAAAGTATCTCAGAATTACATCCAAATAGGTACCATAGAAGAGGCCCGGGATTTTTATACCTGGACTTCCGATCGTATCCCTATGGTGTCTGCGCATCGGGGCGGGCCATATCCGGGCTTTCCTGAAAATGCCATAGAGACCTTTGCCAATGTCGTGAAATACACGCCGACAATTATCGAGTTGGACGTGGCAATGACCAAAGACGGGGTATTGGTACTGATGCATGATGATAAACTGGATCGCACGACAACTGGGAAAGGTTTGGTTTCTGATGCTACTTATGCTGAGATTCAGGCCCTTTTTCTGAAAGATGAAGAGGGAACAGTAACGGATTTCAAAGTCCCAACTTTAGAGGAAGCCCTGATCTGGTCCAAAGGAAAAGCTCTCTTGACGGTTGATATCAAGCAGTCGGTTCCTTATGAAAAAATCATCGAAGCTATAAAGGAAACAGGATCTGAAGCTCATGCAGCTTTGATCACCTATTCCTTTGCAGCCGCCAAAAAGCTGCATGACATGGCGCCTGAGTTAATGCTATCGGTTACTATCCGAAACATGGAGGAGATCCAACGCATGGAAGAATCCGGTATTCCATGGACTCGAGTCATTGCTTTTACAGGAGTTGCTGAGCGTCCACAGGAATTTAATAAAGCGCTTCACGACAAAGGGGTTTTTACTATTTTGGGTGTACTAGGGAACCTTGACAAAAGTGCGATTGCCCGTGGAGATCAGCTTTATGCGAGTTTTGTACAGAAAGGCGCTGACATTTTAGCGACGGATCGTCCTATTGAAGCTGCGGCTGCTATTAAAACTTTGGCACCATCAAAAAGTTCTAAATCCAAGTATTTCAAAAATGATAATTGACTTAAGAAGCGATACGGTTACCAAACCTACAGCAGGGATGAAAGAGGCCATGTTTTCTGCGCCTGTAGGAGACGATGTTTTTGGTGAAGACCCAACGGTAAATGCATTGGAAGAGAAAGCTGCTAAGCTTTTTGGAATGGAAGCAGCACTTTATTGTCCTTCGGGGACGATGACAAATCAGATTGCAATCCGACTTCATACCCGCATTCAAACTGAAGTCATTTGCCACAAATATTCTCATGTATATCTCTATGAAGGCGGAGGAATCATGTCAAATTCTCTTTCTTCTGTGAAGTTGCTTGAGGGTAATTTGGGGAAAATGACCGCGGATCAGGTCAAGGCGGCGATCAATCCAGATGATGTGCATGCGCCTGAGACTACTTTGGTGTCTTTGGAAAATACGATGAACAAGGGTGGGGGAAGTATTTATACATTAGATGAGGTCAAACCAATCAAGGAAGTTTGCAAAGCAAACGGTTTGAAATTGCACTTAGATGGAGCGAGATTATTTAATGCGCTGGCAGAATCTGGCGAAAGTCCAGCAAATTGGGGAGCTCAGTTTGATACAATTTCTATTTGTCTTAGCAAAGGCTTGGGTTGCCCGGTTGGTTCTCTGCTTCTGGGTTCAAAAGCTGATATCAAACGAGCTAGAAAAGTGAGGAAAGTATGGGGTGGAGGAATGAGGCAAGCAGGCTTTTTAGCTGCTGCCGGGATTTATGCACTTGATCATCATACACAGCGCTTGACAGAAGACCATGCAAGAGCTAGAGCACTAGGAGAGATGTTGTTGAAGTTGTCCTTCGTCTCTGAAGTTTTTCCTGTTGCCACCAATATTGTAATTGCCCGATTGGATCGTGTTTCCCCTGAAGATTTTATGAAAAAGCTTGCTGATCAGAATGTCAAAGCTGTCAAATTCGGTCCTGATTTAGTGAGATTTGTGACGCATCTGGATTTTGGAGATGATCAATTGGAAGAGTTTGGGAAGCGATTGATTTCAATCAAATGATAAATCATTTTGATTAAGTCTTCGTTTTATTATGTAATTTCAAGAAACTTACGATTATGATATCTCGCGAAAAGGTTATTGAAGCAGTAAAGAATATGCCCCAGGAGTTTTCTATTGATGATTTAATGGACAAACTCCTCTTGTTAAATAAAATTGAAATTGGCCTGTATCAATCCAAAAATGGGGAGACTTTTACTACAGAAGAAGCAAAAAAGATGATTGAGGAATGGTCAAAGTAAAATGAACTAAACAAGCTATTGATGATATATGTTCTATCAGAGAATATTATTTACTCCATTCACCGAAATTTGCCAATAAATTAATAGACCAAATTTTTTCAAATGAAAGCTTAATTGCTTCTTTTCCATATGTTGGTAGGGTTGTGCCAGAGTTAAATAATACAAGCGTAAGAGAGCTTATTTATAAGAATTTAAGGATAATATATGTGGTTGTTGAAGTAGAGATGGTGCATGTTATTGCTGTACATCCAAGCTCACAACCTCTTTCAGAATTATCACTTTTTGGATAAGTAATGCTCAGACAACTGTTGTCAAAGTATAAGGCCTGAAAGCGCCTTTTTCCATTTCTGCCTATCTTGCTTCTTGATTCTTGATTCTTCAAAATGAATAACACCCCTCTTGCAGAACGTATGCGACCAACCCGATTGGAAGATCTGATCGGGCAAGAGCATTTATCTTCTCCCAAGTCATTTTTATTTAAAGCCATCAAATCAGGAAATGTGCCTTCTTTGATACTTTGGGGGCCTCCTGGGGTGGGAAAAACTACTATAGCCAACATCATCGCCAATGAAATCAAAGCGCCATTCTACACGCTGAGTGCGATCAGCTCTGGAGTGAAAGATATCCGTGAAGTAATTGAAAAAGCCAAATTTCAGCAGGGTGTGGTACTTTTCATAGATGAGATTCACCGTTTCAATAAGTCTCAGCAGGATGCACTTTTAGGGGCTGTTGAAAAGGGAGTTATACGGCTAATTGGAGCCACTACGGAAAACCCTTCCTTTGAAGTCAATGCAGCTTTGCTCTCCAGATGTCAGGTATTTACGTTGAATTCCCTAGGCCAAGCTGAACTTGAGGCCATGGTTCATCAGGCGTTGGAGCAGGATATTGAGTTGAAGAAAATCAAAGTAGAGCTGAAGGAAACCGATGCACTTCTTCGTATTTCAGGGGGCGATGGACGAAAGCTGCTTAACCTGCTGGAAATCGTAATCGATGGGATCAACGAGGATCCATTTGTGATCACCGATGAAAAAGTGATGCAGATTGCGCAGCAGAAAGTGGCGCTTTATGATAAGTCCGGCGAACAACACTACGATATTATTTCAGCTTTCATCAAATCAATCCGAGGTTCCGACCCCAATGCGGCTGTTTATTGGCTTGCGCGAATGATCGAAGGGGGAGAGGATGTAAAGTTTATTGCCAGAAGATTGGTGATTTTGGCTTCAGAAGATATCGGTAATGCAAATCCTAATGCTTTGCTTTTGGCAACGAATTGCTTCGAGGCAGTGAAAATCATTGGCTATCCAGAGTCCAGAATAATTCTTTCGCAGTGCGTGACTTATCTGGCCAGTTCTCAGAAAAGCAATGCCGCCTATATGGCTATCAATCAAGCTCAAGCATTGGTTCGGGAAAAGGGTGATTTGTCTGTTCCACTTCATCTTCGCAATGCTCCGACAAAACTGATGAAGGATTTGAATTATGGAAAGGCTTATAAGTACTCACATGATTTTCCCGGGAATTTTGTGAACCAAGAGTTTTTACCGGATGAAATAAAAGGGCTAAAGATTTACGACCCGGGAGAAAATGCCAGAGAAAATGAGTTGAGGAGATACCTTAGCTCGAAATGGCAAGGGAAATATGGATATTGAGAAATTTTCAATGTTCAAATTCAAGTCTCAATTTTCAAATCTTTCAATCTTTCAATCTTCCAATCATAAAACCTATAAACCCTATAAAAATAATAGAGAATTGTATTGTCCGTTTATATTTTTTATATATTTGTCACACTAACTATTGGTATGACACAAGAGCAATATTCTAAGTATTCATTTCTATTGGACCGAACGGCCCGTAAGGTGAAGCAATATGCTCAGCAGCAGTTCAAATCAGGAGATTTTGATGTGACTGTGGACCAGTGGCTGGTGCTGAAGAACCTGTCTGAAAATGATCTGTTAAGTCAGACGGAATTGGCAAATATGGTTTTTAAAGACCATCCCACGCTCACCCGCATCATCGATTTGCTTTGCAAAAAGGGATATGTGGAGCGTGTGCCACATCCGCAGGATCGTCGTAGTTTTCAGTTGCATTTGACTGAAACTGGAGTTTCGAAAGTGACTTCTTTACGACCGGAGATTCTTCAGATTAGGGAGAAAGCATGGGAGAATTTAAGTCCTCATGATTTCGAAGAGTTTAAACGAATTCTCAATACGATTTATCAAAATCTCAATGGAGAGTCGCTTGATCACTAAATAAGTTTAAGAAAAGGAAACTTTTAACCGGGGAAGCACCCCAAATTTCATACACCATGATCCATACAGACCTTTGTATTATCGGAGCCGGCCCAGTAGGCCTATTTGCAGTATTCGAAGCTGGTTTGCT
Organism: Algoriphagus locisalis; assembly: GCF_900116615.1. Taxonomy (GTDB): domain Bacteria; phylum Bacteroidota; class Bacteroidia; order Cytophagales; family Cyclobacteriaceae; genus Algoriphagus; species Algoriphagus locisalis. The sequence continues at coordinate 609,475 of NZ_FPBF01000003.1, read as the reverse complement.
GAAAATGCGCTGTCATCTTATTGATGCCCTACCTCAGGTGGGTGGTCAGCTTTCGGAGATTTATCCACAAAAGCCGATTTATGATATTCCGGGTTATCCGGAGGTGAATGCACAGGATTTGGTGGATAACCTGATGGAGCAGGCGAAGCCATTTTCTCCTACGTTTACCTTGGGTGAGCGAGTAGATCACTTGGATAAGCAAGAGGATGGATCTTTCATTGTGACTACTAGCGACAAAACAAAAGTCCATGCACAGGTGATTGTCATTGCAGGCGGCTTGGGATGTTTTGAGCCTAGAAAGCCTGTCGTGGAAAATCTGGAGTTGTTTGAAGGCAAAGGAGTCACCTATATGGTGAAAAATCCTGAGACATTCCGTGACAAAAATGTGGTTCTTGCCGGTGGTGGAGATTCTGCGTTGGACTGGACTATTTTCCTTTCTAAGGTTGCCAAAAGAGTAACGCTAGTACATAGAAATGAGACGTTCCGTGGAGCGCCTGATTCCGCTGCCAAAGTGTTTGATCTTGCCAATAACGGTAAAATCGACTTGATCCTTTCTGCCAATTTGAAAGAGTTGGGTGGAAATGGCAAGCTGGATTCCGTGACTTTTGTGGACAAATCCAAAATTGAAATAAAATTGGAGGCAGATTACCTGATTCCTCTATTTGGTCTAAGTCCTAAGCTTGGTCCGATTGCAGATTGGGGATTGAGTATTGACAAAAATGCGATAGAAGTAGATACCCGAGATTACTCTACTGGAGTGGATCGAATCTATGCCATCGGTGATATCAATATCTATCCTGGGAAGCTGAAATTGATCCTTTGTGGCTTCCACGAAGCGGCGATCATGATGCATTCTGCTTTCAAATATGTGTATCCAGATCAGAAATTGAGCTTCAAATACACGACCGTTAATGGTGTAAATTCATTTTAATACTATTTTTGCAGCATGGTTAATTTCACTGTAGAAGATCAAGAAGGAAATCGTCAAGAATGCGAAGCACCAGATGATATGGGCTTCAATTTGATGGAAATCCTCAAAGCATACGAATATCCAATTTTGGCTACCTGTGGAGGTATGGCCTTGTGCGGAACCTGTCATATCGAGGTTTTGGAAGGCAAGGATGAGCTGGGACAAGCCACTGATCCGGAATTGGATCAGTTGGAAACCATGCCAGAATACTTCCCAACTTCCAGATTGGCCTGTCAAATCCGAATTGGTGATGTATTGGAAGGTTCTGTACTCAAACTCAGAGGAGAAGATCAGTAAGCGATTACTAGCTTAAATTTTCTTAAAGCCACTCAGTAATGGGTGGCTTTGTTTTTTTAACCACAAAGTTCGCGGAGGTTACACAAAGGGCACAGTTGTTCTGCATCACCAGAAACTGGACTTGTTAAAGAGATAAAGGATGTCTTAAAAATCCTTAAAGCTTGTCGGGAATAATTTGTTTCTATTAAATTTAAGACAATGAGACTTTTATGTGCATTGCTTTTATTTGTTGCAGGAAACCAGACTTTTGCCTGTGTTTGTGAGCCAGTGGGTCTTACTGGAAGTTTTATTTCGGCGGATTTCGTTGCACACATTAAAATTGTTGAAGTCTATCCAAACCAAAATCAGGATGAGATTTACAAAGCGGATATAGAATTAATTGAGTTGTTCAAAGGCCAAAAGCTTACTTCAATTTATATCAGAGGTAGAAGTGATGGAAAGATGGGAAGTTCCTGTTCGGTTTATTTCCCGAAAGGATCTGAGTTGGTGATAGCTGCTAATTCATTTGGAAAGGAGAAGTATTCATTTGGTGCATGTTCTTACAAAATAAATCTCAAAAAAAATTATAGAAATACCAGGCGAAATATTGAAGTGCTTCGTGCTATTAGTGCTTATGACAACACGTTAACATTAAGGTATTTCCCGATAGTATCACCCAATTTTTATGATTTTCTGAAATCTAAAAAGGGGATTGTACTAAATGAAAAATTTGCTCTTTTTGAAGTAGTTCTTGATGGGCATAACAATCCTTCTCAGGTAAAAATGATCAAGGGTTTTGGAATAGGCTTAGATGATGAAATTGTAGAAGAGCTCTATCAATCTACTTGGGAGATTAAGTATTTTGAGGAAGAAAGTGAAGTTCAAGAGAAACTAAAGGTTATTGTTCCAGTGTATTTTTATCCGGAAGAAGGTGAATACCAAAGCTTTTTGAGTACCAATAGTTTATAGGGGATTTAGATAATTTAAGTGGTTCCTAAAATTTCAATAAGTAACTTACCTGATCTCTATATCTTCTTAACCCATGAAAACCCTACCTTTTCTATTATACCTTCTTCTAATCAGCTCCTCAGCTTTCTCTCAAAATCCTTTGAATACAAAAGGAGAATCTCAGGAGATAATTAATTTAATTGGTTCCTATTCCACTGCAAGGGAGACAAAGGATACAGTGTTGCTGAAGGAGATATTGGTAGAAGATGTGGATCAATTGGTTTCCTCTGGAGTTTGGCGCAAAGGAATAGACGAGGCTGTGAAAGGAATGATGGAAAGTTCTGCTCAAAACCCAGGAGACCGAATACTCAAAGTGGAGTCTATTCGCTTTTTGAATCCAGACGCGGCTATTGTAGATGCCCGCTATGAAATCAAAAATGCTTCTGGGATTGTACGGAAAATGTGGAGCACATTTGTGGTCGTGACGGAGACAGAACAATGGAAGATCTCCGCGATACGAAATATGCTTCCAGTGGGGAATTAAGAATAGGTGATTTAGTCGATCACCCATTCACTAAAGTTGTCCTTATTTATGGCTGACCAATGTGCATGAGGATATGCCTTTCCAAATGCAGCGGGGATTTTTGCCTTGGCAGCTCCCCATTTACATTCGATAGCCTGCATTTCCTGATTACTGTTGACTTCCAACAAATCAATTTCCTGTCCATCGTAGGTCCTCCAAAAATAATACTGCGGAGCGTATCCTTTTGAGTTGTTGAACTTCATCCGTTCGACTATTATCCACTGCTCCCACAGTGCTCCCACATCATTCCTGAAGTTTAATGGACTAAAATTATTGATCAGCGCATTTCTTATTCCATTATCATAGAAATACCATTTTTTTGACTTCGAAACTTCCTTTCGCAAGTTTTGACTAAAGCCTCCCAGTGGAAAAATGATAAATACCTTTGAAAGTAAATCAAGGTACCGATCAACAGTTTCTTTATTGATTTGAAGACTATTTCCAAGTTCAACGGTGCTTACTTGGCTTCCTACTTGGAAGGCTAGAAGTTTCAAAAGGCGCAATAAGACATCCGCTCCTTTTATCATAGTCAAAGCCAATAGATCTTTCAAAAGGTATGAATTGACTAATGATTTGAGGTACTCCTCTTTTTCATTTAGAGAGGGAAGATGAACCAACTCAGGATATCCACCATATATAAGTCGATTTGGAAGTTGATTAAGAGTTTCAAGCCTGTTTTCAATCATGCTAAATTCTACTTGAGCAAGTGGGAAAAGCTGAAATTCAATTTGCCGACCGACTAACGGTTCTCCTGCATCATTCACCAAATCCAAGCTGCTACTTCCTGTAGCGATGATAGTGATCCCTTTTATAGAATCAATCATAAGTTTTAAGATTTTGCCAATATTGGGTATTGCCTGAGCTTCATCTATGATGATAAGTTTTTTGTCACCAATCAATTGTTTATAATTGGATACTGTCCTGTTTTGCAAATATTCAGATACTTGAACGTCCTCACCAAGTAACATGAGCGTCTCGTCCATATACTTCTTGACGATGTTTTCGATGATCGTAGTTTTTCCGGTTCTTCTGCTACCGTAGAGCATTAAAACTTTTTGCTTTCCGATTTGATGTGAAAGCTTTTGCTCAATGAATCTAGGAATTTCCATCTTTTTAAAATTGAAGTATTAAGTCAGAAATTGATAATTAGGTTGGTTGACCAGCGCAATTTACATTAATTAGGTTGGTTGACCAGCGCAATTTACATTAATTGAGTCGTTCACTCAGCCTAATTTACATTTTTTACTTTTTCGTAGTATAAAGATTTATATAGTATTTGAGCCCAAATTCAGTAAATGGAGTCTTGTGATTTGGTCTGAATTTTACACAAGTAGCATTTATTCCTTTGATTTTTGGTTTAATTTCACCCTAGAATTTATTCTTTTACACAAATTCAATTAGATTTTACCAATCCTTAACCCCGATATTTATGAAGAGAAAATTATTAATCCTGCCGGCGTTGCTTTTGGCCGGGATGACTTTTGCTCAGGAAGTAGAACTTGAAGCAATTGAGAAAATCAAAAAAGAAGGCTTCGAAAATTCTAAAGTAGAGGAAATCGCATTTCAATTGGTGGACAAAGCCGGTCCAAGATTGAGTAATTCTGAAGGCTACGAACGCGCAACTGAATATGCTGTCCAGCAACTTTCCGATTGGGGATTAGTCAATGCAGCTACTGAACCTTGGGGAGAGTTTGGACGTGGCTGGGAAATGGAGAAAAGTTACGTAGCAATGACTTCCCCGTACTATATGCCATTTATTGCAATCCCCAAAGCTTGGACAGAAAGCACGAAAGGCGAGGTAAGTGGTAAAGTGGTTTTCCTGGATATTCAAAAAGAAGAAGACTTTGCCAAGTACAAGGGTAAACTGAAAGGTGCGATCATAGCGATCAAACCAACTGGGACACAGGAGCCGACTTTTGAGCCTGATGCAGTTCGATATACCGTAGAGCAATTGCATGGAATGGAGCACCCGGCTCCCCGAGGCAATACCAGTTATACCCCTGAGATGCTTGCTCAGTACAGGGCAGCAAGGGCTTTTGCGCAAAAGGTAAATGAGTTTATCGCCGAGGAGGGTGCAGCTCTGATTATCAAAGGGGTAAATGGTCGTCACGGAACACTTTTCACCAGCAGCCCGAGAGGATATTTGAAAGATACTCCTGAAGGTATTCCAGAACTGGAAACTGCACCAGAAAACGTGAATTTGATGGCACGATTAAGTGAAAATGGTGTAGAAGTGGAAGTGGAAGCGGAAATAAAAACAAGATATAGAACTGAGGATCTTCAAGGATACAATGTCATCGCTGAGATTCCTGGTTCAGATCCTACATTGAAATCGGAGGTTGTAATGCTTGGTGGGCACTTGGATTCTTGGCATGGAGCTGGTGGAGCAACTGATAATGCTGCTGGTTGTATCGTCATGATGGAAGCTGTAAGAATCTTGAAAGCTACCGGACTTCAGCCGAAGAGAACTGTTCGAATTGCACTTTGGGGTGGGGAGGAGCAAGGTCTTCACGGTTCACGAGGATATGTGCTAAACCATTTTGGCGATCGTACTACTATGGAAATGAAGCCTGAGTATGAGAAGATTTCTGCGTATTACAACATCGATAACGGTACTGGAAAAGTTCGTGGAATCTACCTTCAGGGAAATGCTGCGGTAGAGCCAATTTTCAATGAGTGGTTTCTGCCATTGGATGATATCGTAGAAGATCGTACGATCACCATCAGCAACACAGGTGGTACAGATCACCAGAGTTTTGATGCCTTGAGCATTCCTGGTTTCCAGTTTATACAGGATCCCATAGAATACCGTACGCGTACACACCATACGAATATGGATACCTTTGAACGATTGGAGCTTGATGATTTGAAGCAAATGGCAGTAGTAATCGCTTCTTTTGTGTATAATACAGCACAAAGAGACGAGCTGCTTCCTAGAAAAGAATTACCAAAAACAGAATAGATTAACATACCATCAACCAAATCAAACCGGATATAAAGCGATTTATATCCGGTTTTTTAGTTTGCTAATTATCTGATTATTAACTACTTTTTGAGGTTCTCTGACTTTGGGAAACTAATTATGTTAGAATCCTTCAGGATGAAGCTCTTTTTATCATTTAAACCTTAACCCTTAATAATCATGAATTTCAAAAAATTATCAGTGTTATGCTTTGCATTAATTTTAGCAAGCATGTCAGCTTATGCACAAAGTGATATCACCGGAAAATGGAAAACAACACTTGCTGGTCCACAAGGTGAAATGGAGTTAACATTCTATTATAAAGTTGCCGATGGAGTTTTAACTGGAACGATAGCAAGCCAAATGGGTGAAATTCCTTTGGAAAAGGGAAAAGTGGAGGGCAATAAATTCAGCTATGATTTTGCTATCCAAGATATGACAGTATCCCATACTGGTGAAGTAATTTCGAAGGACGAACTTAAGGTAGTTTCTCAACGAGGAGAAATGAAACTTACACGAGTAAAGGAATAATTAAAGCCATTGATTTTGTCAAAACCTGTTTCTACAGAATGTCTGTCGAAACAGGTTTTTCTTTTATATGAACAAATGGCTTTAAATTTCAGCCCTAAGGCTATTCTTTTAGTGAGCTTTAAATATTTTTGATTTTTATTTGAAGACTATCATGAGCCAAAAAGCATTGATGAATTGGAGTGGAGGCAAAGATTCCGCACTTACTCTATACAAATTACAGCAATCTCAGGATTTTGAAATAGCCTGTTTGCTAACCAGTATCAGTGAGAAATATCAGCGAATCTCAATGCATGGTGTTCGTTCAGAATTGTTGGAAATGCAGGCAAAAAGTATGGATATTCCCCTAGTGAAAATGCAGGTTCCGGATATGCCCTCGATGGAAGTGTATGAGCAGACGATGCGAGAAACACTTTCGGAGTTGAAAAAGAAGGGAATTACTGCCTCAATTTTTGGAGATATTTTTCTGGAAGATTTGAGAACTTACCGGGAGAATAAATTAGCTGAGTTGGATTTGAAAGGTGTTTTTCCACTATGGAAGCAACCTACAGATAAACTGATTCGGGAGTTTTTAGATTTAGGATTCAAGACAATTACCACTTGCGTCAATGAGCAATTTTTGGACAAAAGCTTTGTGGGAAGAGTGATCGATGAGGATTTTTTGAAAGATCTTCCTGCCAATGTGGATCCCTGTGGGGAAAATGGAGAGTTCCATACTTTCGTGTTCGATGGGCCGATTTTCAGCAGACCTATTGAATTTGAGCTTGGAGAAAAAGTACTGAGAAAGTACGAAGCTCCGAAGACAGCAGATGATTCTGATCAGTGCTTTTCTGATAAGAAACAAGATCCTGCCCAGTACGGATTTTGGTTCTGTGATCTGATCCCACTCACTCCTTAGCTTTGGTAATAGGCTCACCCAATTGTACGCCCAGAGTCAATTCAATGGATGCTGGCCTGCCGATCTTTTCCTCAATTTCAGCTTTGATCGCTCTGAAATCATTCTCATCCAGGGCATTTTCAGAAAGTATTGTCACTGAAAGTTTTAGTGGTTCCATCTGCACTACTTTCACTTCTCTGAGTAGTCCATGTGGGATTTCCTTGCCGCTGAGATCTTGAATTATCGAGTTCTCTTTCACCATTTTGCTGAAGCTTAACCCTAAGGGCAAAGCAATCGCAATAAGGATTCCCATACTGATAAAAAGCCCTCTTTTTGCCAATCTGAACGGGCTGAATCCAAGGAGCAGAAAAGTCAAAGCTGCTGCCATGGTGATGCCGGCTAGGTTGGTGCCGAGCAAAAGCATCGCGCCTCCAAATACTTCCTGGTCCATCCATCCGATTCCTATTCCCGCCACGGCCAATGGGGGAACCAGCGCAACGGAAATCGCCACTCCTGCCAAAGTTTTGGAGATTTCTTCCTTGGAGTAGGCATAGGCTCCGGCTATTCCAGACGCTATTGCAATTCCCAGATCAAGCAGGTTCGGGCGGATTCTGGCAAGTATCTGATCATTCAGCACTTCCAAAGGCGTAATCAGTGAAATTAGAATCGAGAAAAACAATCCTACGATTACACCCCAGAAGATGGTAATCAAGCTGTTTTTGATCAGCAATCCATCTTGGCGCAGCATGCCCATAGCCAAGGATATAATTGGTCCCATCAGGGGAGCCAAAATCATCGCGCCTATCACTACAGGTGCAGAATCCCCAAAAAGCCCGAAAGTCGCAATCATAGTTGAGAGTGCCATCAGCACCAAATAGGTAGAGGAAGTCTGCGAATTTGTCCGTAATAGTGTGAAAAGGTCTTTGAATTCTTCCGCTGTGGCATGGCGAACCCATGGCAAATAGGAGTGAAGTAATTCCTCCTTCAATCGGCCTGTGGGAAGAGCCGCTACATTGATGGATTTTGGACCTTCACTTGGTTCTTTTTCCTGGAGTCTCGCTCCGGGTAGGATTTTAATTTTCTCTTCTACCAGGGAGATTTTTAATTCTTGCGATTCTTTTTCTTCCCCATCCACCGCAAATTGAATGCGCTCGGAAGAACTAAGGCATACTTCACTTGTAGAAATATATCCCACAAACTTGGGTAGGGTTCCACCTTTGATAGGGAAAAAGAGGTTCTGTAATCCAAATTGGATCAAAGAGAAAAGGCTTTTTGGAGCCAAAATCAACAGATGAATTCTGCCATCGTCCAGGCCGGATTGTTCTATCACACGACGAAAAATCAAGTTGCTTTCGCAGTGCGCCACTGCTAAAATTCCCATCGCAGCTATTTCAATTTTGCTTTCCTCTTTCCCGTTATTATAAGTGATGGTATAGGGTTTTAGTTTTACCCTTCGGAAAAGTTTGATTAGTTGGGAAAATCTAGTTTTGACTCCTTCCCAGAAATTATCGGTTCCATTGGAATAAAGAATGCTCAGAGAAGTGCCGACTACTAAGGAGTTAAAGGTCAAGTGTTCGTCAACCTGCATCAAATCGGTTTCGGGGATTTCTTCAGCCTCCTGGATTTCCTGCCAGGCAGTTTCAAAACTGGTATTTATGCCAAACCCCTTTCTTGCCTGTTCCATCTCAGGATGGGGCAGGAGGGCTACATTTAGTTCTTTGTCTTTTGTCTGATCGAGTAGTTTACGAAGCTGATTGTCTGACAGCGAACAGGCCAGCCATTCCTCTTGATTGAGATTCTCCACAGATAATTCATCCAATGAAAGCTTTTTGTCAGGCTTGGGATCCATCCTTTCAAGCAACTCATCGAGTTTTTCAGGTTTTATTTCCGGATCATATACAAAAGTGATTTTCTTCATGACTCTTGAAAGTAGTTAAAATGAAACGGCCAGGAAATAATGTTTGCTGAATCATGCGGTTTATCCCTTGGAGGAAATGGAATGCACTGCTATTATTATTCCGATTTTTGACTCATCTCCCGCAGTCGATCTATGCAGTGGTCCAAAGATCTATAGTGGTGATAAATCCCTTTCCAAATATTGCCTTTTCCTACTGTTTTTAGTTCTGGTTGCTTGTCCAGTCCTCCTGAATACCAATCCCCATTTTCATGGTCTATCAAGTAAGTGTCCGTGTAATCCCAGAGTTTTTCAAACTTCTCATAATAATTGTGAGGATCATTTGGGTAAAGCTCAGCCATCAATAATAGTGCGTTCATTCCTTCAGCTTGCGCCCACCAGTTTTTGGTGTCATGGGTTACCCGGTAACCGTCTTGGAAATAATAACCTTCGTCATAAAAGCCGCCTACACTTTCATCCCAGCCATTTTCCAGGGCATGGTCTATCATCTTTTTTGCGATTCTATGTGTGGTGCTGTCGTTTTCCCAGCCGAGCGTTTCAGAGGCCTCTATCATCAAAAAACCTGTTTCTACATCATGGCCAAAAGAAACATGGTCGAGCAAATGATGCCGGGTAATTACTTCTTCTGTAGAATCTTTGAAACTCACCGGTTGCCAGTCTGGATATAGGAATAGCGTCAGATAACCTTTGTCCGTCACGATTTGGTCCCGGATCAAAAGCAGCATTTCTTTCAGCCTATCCTTTACTATTGGGTCTGGCCAAACTTGATATAACTCGGTGAAAGCCTCCAGTAAATGAATGGAACTGTTCTGGTCTTTATAGCCTAGATCGGATGTGGATGGGGTATCCTCAGGTCGTAAAATGGGCGTGCCGTCCGGTGCCAAATGCTGATAATATCCTCCATGGATCGAATCGTGAGCATGCTTGTCCAGCCATAGGAAGGCTTCTTGTGCCAGGGCCAAAGCAGATTCATCTTCACTTGCGTCGTAATATGCCGCTAATGCATAGATCCCAAAAGCATTTCCATAGGCTGTTTTCATAGGGTTTCCGATCTGCTTTCCTTGCTTGTCCACCAGCCAATGGAATCCTCCGTATTCATAATCCCACATTTTATCCCTTAGAAACTCAAAACCGTGTTTTGCACCAGTTTTATAGTATTCGACCTTGGGATACTTAAGTGAAGCTTTTGCATTTGTCCATACGTGCCGGGATTGAGTGACAATCATTTTTTCCTGCTTTTCCTCCAGCTTGAAATCGTAGGAGAAATTGCTATAAAAACCACCGTCTAGGGTATCCATTGCTTGTGGGTACCATTTATCCAGGACTTCGGTTTTGAGATGCTCTTCCATTTGGAGTGCGAGCATTTCTTTAGGATTTTCCTCCCTTTTAGGAGAACTACAGGCGATTAGCACTGAGAGAAGTAATGCTGAAGAGTACCTTAATGACATAGGAGTGATTTTTTTAAAAAAAAGTGAGAAATTTAAACAAACTTTGACAAATGTCGTTAAATTTATGACAGTTGTATTCGATCCTAAAGCATTCATCATGACTCAATTTACCATTTTCGATCCAGAAGTAGCTTATAATACTACAGACGACAAGTTTATAAATGATGTAATCACTCTCGTGAGGCGTGGTATTTCGTTTGATGATTTTGAGAAGTTTGCCTCCAAGAGTGCATTTACGAATGAGGAATGGGCAGATTATCTACATATTTCTGAGCGCACGATGCAGCGCTACCAAAAGGAGCAAAAGTCGTTCGATTCCTTGCAGTCAGAAAAGATAGTAGAAATAGCCTTACTTCAAAAGAGAGGTGTGGAGGTGTTTGGAAAGAAGTCAAAGTTCCAATCTTGGATGGAGACCCCTTGTATTGCTTTGGGCGGTTTACTTCCAAAGTCTTTCTTGGATAGCAGCTTTGGGATTAATCTTCTAAAAGACGAGCTGACTAGAATCGAGTATGGCGTTTTAGCATGAAAATTTACCGACTTTCCAAAAGTAAGTATGCTTTCGATCTGTCAGGAAAAGGAGCAGAGTTGGCGGGCGGAAGGTGGAATAGCAAAGGGAAAGCAGTTCTTTACACCAGCCAATCCCGGGCACTCTGCACCGCAGAAATCGCTGTGCATACGCCTCTGGGTAATGTTCCGACCGATTATGAATTAGTGGAAATTACAGTCCCTGATACTATAGCGATGAAGGAAATTGTGGTTTCAGATTTACCGAAGGATTGGAAATCCATTCCACATTCACATTCTACTCAGGAGATCGGTGATAAATTCCTCTCAGAAAACAACTATCTGATTTTTAAAGTCCCTTCTGTAGTGGTGCAGGGGGACTTTAATTTCTTAATCAACCCAGCCCACAGGCAGTTTTACCAAGTGGAAATCACCTCAACAGAACCCTTTGATTTTGATTCCAGATTTTTTTCGAGATAGGATCTTAGCCATTATTCTTCCTCGATCAACTTTTCCAGAATTTCTATCGCTGCTTCAGAAAGGACTGTTCCCGGACCGAAAACGGCAAATACTCCAGCATCCTTAAGGTACTGATAATCCTTTGAAGGAATTACCCCACCTGCCACTACCATAATGTCTGGTCTTCCCAGTTTTTTCAATTCATTAATTAATTGCGGAACCAAGGTTTTATGGCCTGCGGCCAAAGATGACGCACCGACGATATGAACATCGTTTTCGATGGCCTGCTGAGCAACTTCTTCCGGTGTCTGAAAAAGTGGTCCTATGTCCACGTCAAATCCCATATCGGCAAAGCCAGTCGCGATGATTTTGGCACCGCGGTCATGTCCGTCCTGACCCATTTTGGCTACCATGATTCTTGGTCGGCGACCTTCAAGAGTTGCGAATTCGTCAGACAAAGCAATTGCTTTCTTAAATGAGTCTTGATTTTTCACTTCTGCTGCATATACTCCTGTGATTGATTTGGCTTGAGCCTGATGTCTTCCAAAAGCAAGCTCCATCGCATCTGAGATTTCTCCTAAAGTAGCTCTTTTTCTAGCTGCATCCACTGCCAGCTCAAGTAGATTTCCTTCACCTGATTTCGCTGCCTGAGTCAATTTCTCCAGGCCTTTTTCAACTTCCTGCTGATTTCTGGATTCCTTTAATTTTTTCAGCCTTGCGAGTTGGGATTCGCGCACTGCCTGATTATCCACATCACGTACTTCGATTTCTGAATCCTCTTCGATTTGGTAGCGATTCACGCCTACGATCACATCTTTTCCGCTATCGATTCTGGCTTGCTTTTTTGCGGCAGCTTCTTCAATTCTAAGTTTCGGCAGCCCGGCTTCTATTGCTTTGGCCATTCCTCCCAATTCTTCCACTTCTTTGATCAAAGTCCATGCGCGATGCACCAATTGATCTGTTAGAAACTCCACATAATGTGAACCTCCCCAAGGGTCAACTACATCTGTGATGCCCGTTTCTTCTTGGAGTACTAATTGCGTATTTCTGGCGATTCTGGCTGAAAAGTCTGTGGGTAAAGCAATGGCTTCATCCAGTGAATTCGTATGAAGTGACTGGGTTCCGCCCATCACGGCAGCAAGAGCTTCTACTGCTGTTCGGGTCACATTATTAAAAGGATCCTGCTCGGTAAGCGACCAGCCCGAAGTCTGGGAGTGTGTACGAAGGGCTAAAGATTTATCGGATTTCGGATTGAACTGCTTGACGATTTTTGCCCAAAGCAAGCGGCCTGCCCGCATCTTTGCGATTTCCATAAAGTAGTTCATCCCAATTCCCCAGAAGAAGGATAGGCGGGGAGCAAAATTATCAATGTCCAAACCGGCTTTTACCCCGGTTCTTAAATATTCTAAACCATCCGCAAGTGTGTAAGCCAACTCAATATCTGCCGTAGCTCCCGCCTCCTGCATGTGATAGCCAGAGATGGAAATGGAATTGAATTTCGGCATGTGATCTGACGTAAACTTGAAAATGTCAGCGATGATGCGCATCGATGGTTGAGGAGGGTATATATACGTGTTTCGCACCATAAATTCCTTCAGAATATCATTCTGGATCGTGCCGCTAAGTTGCCCAGGTTTTACTCCCTGCTCTTCAGCTGCCACAATGTAAAATGCCATAATCGGGACCACTGCCCCGTTCATGGTCATGGAAACTGACATTTGATCCAAAGGAATTTGGTCAAAAAGTAGTTTCATATCTTCCACCGAATCTATGGCCACTCCAGCTTTACCAACGTCACCAACCACTCGCGGATGATCAGAATCATAGCCTCGGTGAGTAGCAAGATCGAAGGCGACTGAAAGACCCTTTTGGCCTCCGGCCAGGTTTTTACGGTAAAAGGTGTTGGATTCTTCTGCGGTAGAAAAACCTGCATATTGACGGATAGTCCAAGGCCGCATACTATACATAGTGCTGTAAGGCCCTCGTAGATAAGGTGGGATTCCAGCCGCAAAATTCACATGCGAAAGCTTAGCAATTTGCTCACCGTCGAATACCGAAGGGATGGAAATCTGCTCGGGTGCTTCCCAGTTTGTGCTTTCTTCAGTATGTGAGGCTTGAATTTCTACGGATTTCCAATTATTCAAATCTGGTCTCATGCATTGCTCAGGGTTTTTTGTTCTACAAAGTAGGTTGCTCGGCTGGGGAGTAGTTCGAGGTCCTTTTCGACAATGGGCTCAAATTCTAAGTGGTTTTCCAAACTGTCTTTGGCGAGGTATTTATTAACCCCTACTTTAATAGTGTCACCTGATAGAATTTTCTTTTGTGCGCTTTCTCTGGAATTTCTGACAGCTGCTTGCAGGCTACGGTCTTCGAAGCTTTTTAGCCAGCCCCCCTTTTCTTCCAAATCTTGTAGGCCTTTGATGACTGCTTTTTCAATTTCCTCCTGAAGCTTTTCCAAATAAAATGATCCAGCTGCCGGATCCATAACCTTGTCCAGGTAGCTTTCTTCTTTGAGGATTGAAGAAACATTTCTCGCAACCCTGTTTTCCAACACAGAAGCATCTTTTCTTTCGGCGGGTTTCACCCAAAGTGAATTTGATCCTCCTAGGATTCCTGCCATTGCCTCGTAAGTTTGACGGATTAGGTTGGTGTTTTTATCTAAAAGTGATTTGCTCCAAGTGCTGGTGGAAGTGATGATATGAATGTCTTCCATCTGGATTTTTACGCCGTAATTGCCAGCTAACTCCGCGATCAGCTTTCGCAAAGCTTTTACTTTGGCGATCTCCGCAAAATGTGAGTCTCCAACAGCAGTATGGAAAGCTAGGTTTTCAAATACCTGAGTAGGAGAGATAGCTTTTTTGGAAAGTTTATCTATGAGCTCAATCACTTCGCCCAAACCATAAGTCAATTCCTGGATTCCTGTCGCGCCAGCATTGGCGTAGCGGGAAAGATCGATCGTCATGGGATAGAAACTGCGAAACTCCTTATAATCTTGAATAGCCAAAGCCGCCTGATCGATAGCCGACTCGAAATTTTCACGACTTTTGAACAACTCGTCGCAGGGCGACCAAAGGATAGTGCCCGACAGCATAGTTGATTTAAGGGATATATCGTCAATCCAGTTTTGAAGAGCCCGCATAAGCAAGACTGTCTCACCTGTTGGTAGAAGGTTGGTGGAAATAAATTCCGTATGAACTCCTTTCATGATCTGATTCAAATTCTCCGTGCCATCCAGATTTAGTACTAGGCCATCAGCGCCATTTTGAAGAGCGTGCAGAATTTCTTCATTGGCCTTTTTTTCGTTTTCTGGGAAAACAGAAACTAAATTATTCCATTTTCTGGGGGATAAACCTGGGATTTCAGTGTTTGGATGAAATTTGAATTCTTGCTTTGGGCCTTCTAAATCTTCAGCCGTATAGAATGGCTGAATCTTTATTTTTTCCCAAAGGGTGGAGGTTAGTGTAGTTTCAAAATTCTTTCCTTTCAGGTCTGTTTTCACCTGATCAATCCAATCTGCTTTAGAGGAAGGAGGGAATGTATAGAAGTTATTTGTAGTCATAGTTGGGTTTAAAATTTTTCTAGCGCGATATTTCTGTAAATAAATACCCTGTCTTATTCTTTATTTGGGCGTCAAAATAGCCTTCATCAAAAATAGGGAAATGATAGGGAAATCAAGAAAGTAATTGAATTGCACTAAAATTTCGATTTGTTTACGCATTCTTTCAAGCTATTGGAAATTAGAATAGTTAAATAGTTGGGTGTAAATACGCCTTCATTCCATCCAATAGGATTCTAGGAATCAAAATAAGATTTTGGTCTGGAATTTTGTTTGAATAAATACCAGTGAATGTCCAAAAACTCAATATTTCAAGAAGAATTCCATTTTTTATTTAAGTTAATTTTGCTCAAATTTGACACCCTTGCACCTACCGCAAGATCTTTGTTTTTCAGAAATCTTCTCTAATGAGTTCAGAAGCTAGCGCCGTTTGGAATGAATGTTTACGTGTTATCGAACAGCACGTCAATGAGCAGAGCTTTTCAACTTGGTTTAAGCCCATCAATCCTGTCAAACTTGAAGGCACTTCGCTGACCATTCAGGTTCCAAGTCAATTCTTTTACGAATGGCTTGAGGATAATTACGTTCAGGAATTAAAAATTGCGATCAAGACTACGCTGGGTCAAAGTGGAAGACTCGAATACGCGGTAGTAGTGGATAGAGGGAATTCTTCCAATCAGCCCTATGTGGTTTCTTTCCCGCAGGGAAATAATGGAGCCAAAAAGTCGCCTGTTCAGGTAGAGCCAGATAAGACACCCTTTGAGATGAAGTCGCTCAATGCTGAGGCGTTGACAAATAGTAATCTGAATCCGACCTACACTTTCACTACTTATATAGAGGGAGATTGTAACCGACTTGCTCGATCTGCAGGTTTTGCTGTGGCCACCAAACCAGGCATTACTTCTTTTAACCCCTTGATGGTTTATGGTGGAGTAGGGTTGGGAAAAACGCATTTGGTACAAGCAATCGGAAATGAGATCAAAAATGGCCCTGAAGACAAGTTTGTGCTATATGTGTCCTCAGAGAAATTTGTAAACCAGTTCATGGATTCCATCAAGGATGGCAATGTGAAAAGCTTTACCAATTTCTATATGCAAGTGGATGTGTTGATCATTGATGATATCCAGTTTTTGGCTGGAAAGGATAGAACACAGGAAATGTTCTTCCATATTTTCAATCATCTACACCAAAGCAAAAAGCAAATCATCATGACCTCAGATTGTCCCCCTCGGGATTTGAAAGGTCTCGAGGAGCGACTGCTTTCTAGATTTAAGTGGGGGCTGACTGCAGATTTGCAGATGCCTGATTTTGAAACCAGAGTTGCCATTATTCGTCGTAAGATGCAATCGGAAGGAATCATTATTCCGGACGATGTAGTGGAATACCTTGCCTACACTGTCGATACCAATGTGCGTGAATTGGAAGGTATATTAATTTCCTTGATCGCACACGCTTCTTTGAATCGCGTGGAAATCAGTCTTGAGCTAGCCAAGACTGTGATGAAAAACATCATCAAGGATATAGAAACAGAAGTTGGAGTTGATTTTATCCAGAAGACGGTTTCTGAGTTTTATGGAATTGCACTTGATGATCTTAAAGCCAAGACCCGTAAAAAGGAAATAGTAACTGCACGTCAGGTAGCGATGTATTTTTGCAAGGAATTTACCAATCATTCCTTGAAATCGATTGGTTACCACTTTGGTGGAAGAGATCACTCTACAGTTATTCACGCGGTGCAGAATGTAAATGACTTCATGGAAACTGATACTTCCTTTAGAACTGCCGTGTTGGAATTGAAGAAGAAATTTAAGATGAGGTCTTATTAAAAGGACTTCGAATCCTTTTACTTTTCACTACTTACTTCTTACAAAAATTACTTTTTACAAACTTGATTTCTATTCATTCAGCTTTTTGCCCATCGTATCTTCAAATCGCTGCAGCAATCTGATGTATCGTTTCTGGATATTTTCCAGAAATTTTTCCTGCGTATCGATTTCATAGATTGGATTGTATTGAATTCTATCGATCACAATATCCAGCCAGGCTTTTCCGTCATCTATTAATTCTGCGTGAAAGGCTTCCACTGTTAAATCCCTGGATCCTGAAAATGGGCCTTTTCCTATTTGTTTGAAATAATGTGTAATTACATTCAAGGCTAACTCGTGTGTTTGTTCAAAATGCTTGAGCAAATCCCGGGATTGGGATTCGGTTAGCTTCCCGTTTTTAGCTCGCTGAGCATAATCGGTCAGGTCAAGAAGTTCAGAACTAAAATCTTCCAGTAGTATGGCACAGGATTTTGGGATTGTTTTCATAGTAGAGGTATATATTCTTATACATTCAAAATAATAAAATACGTTGAATAAATTATATTAAATACTGAATGTTATCTAATTATTAAATCTATGGAGTGGAATTAATTTTTTGGCATGGAAAAAAAAAGATTTTTTTTTATTGAAAATCGCGAATGAATGGTGAAGATGAAAAATTCGAAATTTTAGAAATGAGATTCAAAAATTGAAGAGAATTTCATTTTTATAGCTATAAAAAATTGTTCTAGGGTGAATAGTCTTCAATTAGCAATTGAAAAAAAGCCTTTTCTCCAAATACCGGTGCTTTCCACAGTCTCTTGAAATTTGTACGCTTTACGAATTTACATATATTTGTTCCGTACGATTATGAAACATTAACGTTTCAACTAATTATTAATCACAACCAAATCAAACAAAACCTTTATGAAGAAAATTTTACTATTTTCTTTCTTGATGGTCCTTACAGGGATAGCCTGGGCCCAGACCCGTACCATTGAAGGTACGGTGACGTCTTCGACGGATGGAACCACTTTACCCGGAGTAAGTGTCCTCGTGAAAGGAACTCAAAACGGAACGATTACCGACATTGACGGTAAGTATCAACTCACTGTACCAAGTACAGGAGGAGTATTGGTATTCTCTTTTGTAGGCATGACCTCAACAGAGATTGCGATTGGAAATCAATCAACCATTGACGCACAGTTGGCAGATGATGTCACTCAACTGAACGAAGTGGTAGTAACAGCCCTAAACGTAGAGCGAGAGAAGAAGACCTTGGGTTATGCCACTCAGGAAGTGACTTCTGACAATCTACGTGTAGCTAGAGAAACTAACCTGAATGAAGCACTAGCGGGTAAGGTATCCGGTGTACAGGTAATTTCTGGTTCTGGTGCCAAATTTGGTGAGGCTGCTGTCCGTATCCGTGGTGTAAGAGGATTTGGGTCAAGCTCTCCACTATATGTAGTGGATGGTATTCCTACCGCAGATCCTGCTACTATCAACATGGACAACGTACAGTCTATCAACGTATTGAAAGGTGCGAATGCATCAGCTCTTTACGGTTCTAGAGCTCGTGATGGTGTGATTTTGATCACCATGAAAAAAGCTAAGGCTGGTAGAATGAACATTGACTTCAATAACACGACTACGTTTGAGAATGTCTCTGTAATGCCTAAGTATCAGAATGAATATGGTGGAGGTTACTCTCAGGAGTTCCAGACTTTCACCTTCAATCCAGCTACTGATGATCCAGCTTTGTCAGGACTTAATGGAGCTTTGATTCCTGAGTTCTACGCTGATGAGAGCTGGGGACCAAGAATGGACGGTCGCCAGGTAGCACAGTGGGATGCATTCACTCCAGGAACAGATACGTATGGTCAGACTAGACCATGGTCTCCTAATCCTGACAACGTGAAGAACTTCTTTAACACCGGTGTAGCTCTTAATAACAGTTTGTCAGTAAGTAAAGCAGGTGAAGGTTATAACATCACTGCTACACTTTCTAACGTAAACCGTACAGGTGTACTTCCTAATACCAAGCAAGAGAAAACGTTCTTGAACTTAAACGCAACAGTAGATCTTGCCAAAAACTTGACTTTGACTACACTTGCTAACTACAACAGAACTAATGTATTTGGTAACATGACTGAAGGTTATCAAGGTGGTAGTATAGGACAAAACTTCAACCAGTGGTTCCAAAGACAATTGGATATGGACTTGTTGAAGAAGTATTATCAAATGCCTGATGGTAGATACACTAGCTGGAACATCAACTCAGCAAGAAATCCTAGACCATTGTACTGGAATAGCCCTTACACTGAGCAGTACGGTAACATCGCTGAGAACACCAAAGATACGTACAGCGGCAAATTCGGATTGACTTATGAGTTGATCGACGGACTTTCTGTATCTGCTAACCTAAGCCGTTACTTCACTTCTTATTTCTCGGACGGACGTACAGCGTCAGGAACATTGAATCTTGATTCTTACGGACAAAGTAAATACCAAGAAAAGGAAGACAACTATGAGTTTTTGGCTCAATACAATAAAGTGACTGAGAATTTCTCCGTATCAGCTTTGATTGGTGGAAATATCAGAATGGAGGAGTACACTTCAAATAGTATTTCTACTGCTGGTGGACTTTCAGTTCCTAACTTGTACAATATCAGCGCATCCATTAATAGACCTAATGCTTCTAACTACTTCAGTCAGCGTCAGGTGAATTCAATCTTTGCCCAAGCTAGCTTTGGTTGGAAAGAAATTGTATTTGTGGATGGATCTATTCGTCGTGATTATGATTCTGTGCTACCTGAGACAAGTAATGCCTTTACTTACCCTGCAGTTTCTGCATCATTCATTTTCTCTGAATTGTTGCCAAATACTAACGTATTATCTTTTGGTAAATTACGCGCTGGTTACGCTGAAGTAGGTGGAGAGCTTAATCCATATCAGTTGGATCCAGCATTCTCTTTGGGAACTCCTTACAATGGAAACCCAACCATGACTTATCCTAACTCTTTGATTGATCCTAATCTTCGCGCATCTACTACTGGTGCACTTGAAGGTGGTATCGAATTAGCGTTCTTGCAGGGTAGAATTAGAACAGACTTCTCTTACTACTACTATGATAATACGAATGAGATCCTAAGTACTGAGGTGCCTAGCACTACTGGTATTTCTTCTTACACGATCAATGCGGGTAAGACATTTACACGTGGATGGGATGCTACAATCGGAGGTACTCCAATTCAAACTTCTAACTTCAACTGGGATGTTAACTTAAACATTGCGAGAAGCAGAAACGTAATCGAAGAAATCTATCCAGGTATTGATGCGATCCAACTTGCAAATGGATTTCTTGGAGACCGTGTAAGCGGTGGATGGGGATCTATTTCAGCGAGAGCTAAAGTAGGTGAAGACTGGGGAACTATCATTGGTGAGAAATTCCAAAGAGATGAAGCTGGAAACATCCTAATAGATGAAGATGGCTATCCTATGACTGAGCAAAACCAAGTATTGGGTACTTTACTTCCTGATTACACAGGTGGTATTTTCAATAGAGTGAGTTATAAAGGTTTTGAATTGAGCTTCACTATTGACTGGCAAATTGGTGGTAAAATCCAATCAATCACTAATATGTTCAATGCTTACTCTGGTTTAGGTGAGATGACTGTGGGTGATAACGACAGAGGTACTCCAATGCGTGACCCTGTTTCTGAAGGTGGTGGATTGAGATTTGACGGTGTTTTTGCTGACGGTACTGAAAACAATGTTTACCTAGAAGCTTCCGAATACTTCAAGTCACAATTTGGACTTCATGAGGCTTGGATTTATGATGCGAGCTATGTGAAGCTTCGTGAGATCAGATTGGGCTATAGCCTTCCACAGTCTCTTCTTCAGCGCACAAATTTTGTGAGAACTGCATCCTTTGCAGTAGTTGCAAACAACCCTTGGTTGATCAAGACTAATGTACCTGGTTTGGATCCTTCTCAAGTGAGTGGTGATACTAGAAACTCCAGAAACAATGGTGCTTGGGTAGATTCAGGTCAATTGCCGGCTACTCGTTCTATCGGTTTTGACATTCGTCTAGGATTCTAAAATAAAGAAACATGAAAAAATCAATTTCAAAATATATACTTGTTGGGATGATTGCCGTTGGGGTGACATCCTGTGAACTAGGAGATTTTGGGGATACTAACGTAAACCCTAATCAGACTACGCAAGCAATCCCTTCTTCGCTTTTGACTAATTCCATCAACGGACTGAAGGGTACTATAGATGATCCTACCGGGTCACACTATTCGCAGTATCTGGCTAACTCTCAATATACTAGTGCTGATAACTACCAGACCATCATTTTCAACTATGGTGGTTATTACAGCGGCGTATTGATGGATTTGGAGCAGATAATCATTATGAATACTAATGAAGAGACTCAAGTCGAAGCTTCTCTATATGGCTCTAATGCGAACCAAATTGCAGTGGCTCAAATTCTTCAGTCTTACTATTTTAGTTTTATTACTGACAGATGGGGTGATATACCTTATTCTGAGGCTTTGAATATTGACGAGGGAGTTCGTCAGCCTTCTTTTGACCCGCAGTCTGAAGTATATGCTGGTGTGTTGGCTACGTTGAAGACAGCTCAAGGTAATATTTCTTCTACTGCTCCTGTACAAGGTGATATCCTGTTCGACGGAGATATGGATATGTGGAGAAAGTTTGCAAATACGATCAGAATGAAAATGGCATTGAGAATGTCTGAGGTGGATCCTACCACAGCTGCTGCAGAATTTGCTTCTGCTATCAATGATGGTGTGATCGCTCTAGACAATAGCGAGAACATTTTCTACGCTAACTTACCAGAAGCAGCTTTCCAGAACGCTTGGTTTGCACGTTTCCTTACTCGTCGTGATTATGCTGTTGCTAATACGTTGGTGGACAGAATGCAAACCACTGCAAATGGCGGTGTGCTGAACGCTTCTATGGATCCAAGACTTCCTGAATATGCAGATCCTACCGATATCGGAGGAATGTATGTAGGTATGCCATATGGTCTTAGTGAAGCTAGAGCAGGTGCTATTTCTAACTCTGATGTTTCATTCTTGAACGCTGACTTGAGAGCTCAGGATGCTCCTAACTACATCTTCACTTCTGCACAGGTTTTGTTCTCTATGGCTGAAGCTGTACAAAGAGGCTGGATTGCCGGTGATGCTGAAGCGCTTTACTACCAAGGTATCGAAGCTTCTCTTGACCAGTACGGTGTTGCTGACGGCTATGCCGACTACATCACCAATACTTATGTGCAGTTTGATGCTTCTAAAGCTATTGAGCAAATCGTAACTCAAAAATGGATTGCGAACTACTTAAATGGATATGAATCATGGGCAGAGTGGAGAAGAACAGGCTACCCTGATTTGCAACCAGGCGAAGATGCGCTAAATGATAGCAAGCAAATCCCAGTTAGACAAGCTTATCCGCTATTTGAACTGAACCTTAACTCAACCAACTACGAAGCTGTAGTTGCTCGTCAAGGTGCAGATGGATTGGATACACCAGTATGGTGGGATGTTGACTAATTAAATCTGAAAAACATAAAATGCCATCTACAATTTGTGGATGGCATTTTTATGCTTTATCTACTATATGAAAGAAAAACCACTTCCACTACTTGTATTTTTAGTACTTCTCCAAACCACTTTTCTCTTTGGTCAATCAGTTGAAAAAACTGTGAAATTCGATCAAAATTACGTGGAAACTCCACTTCCCATAGTTTTGGAGGCAATTGAAAATCAATCTGAAATCCGTTTTTTCTACAAAGAAGAGTGGGGGATTGAAGCTTTTTTGGTTAATGGAAAAAAAGGGGAAGATGCATTGGAGACCATCAAAAACCTGCTGAACACCTATGGGTTTAGTATTGTTCCCTATAGAGATCTACTTGTCTTAGTAAACCAAGAAGGTCTGGAAGCCTATCGCTATGAGCAATGGGATGAAGATGATCTCAATCTAAAAGAATACCAATTAATAGGTACTGGAAAACCGGAAAACTCCAATTTGCCAGTGACCCTCACCGGTCAAATCAAAGATGCAGGTGAAAATGAAGCATTAATAGGAGCCAGTATTCAAGTAGTAGATAGCTCCGAAGGGGTAGTGACAGATTTGGACGGCAACTATGAACTATCCATCATTCCAGGAAAATATAAATTACTGGTACAATATGCCGGATATGAACCTAAGTCTATAGACGTTCAGGTGATTAACTCTGGTGAATTGAACGTTGAACTTTTTAATGAAACCCTGAAGCTGGAGGAATTCACAATTACCGCGAGAAGTCAGGATGTATCAGTTTCTGAAAAGATTGCCGGTCGGGAGATTTTGGATATTGCAGTGATCAGGAGCTTACCCACATTCATGGGAGAAGTGGATCCAATCAAAAGTTTAATCTCGCTTCCTGGAGTCAGCTCCGTCGGTGAGGGGACATCTGGGTTTAATGTGAGAGGTGGAGATCCAGGCCAAAACTTAGTAATGATGGACGGAGCAATCGTTTACAATAGTTCACATTTATTTGGTTTCTTTGGAGCTTTCAATTCAGATCTTATTAGAGATGTGGAAATTTACAAAGGAGGGGGACCAGCCAACTATGGAGGTAGAGTTTCCTCTGTGCTCAATGTAAATCTTAGAAATGGTAATTCTCAAGGGATCGACGTGCAAGGAGGCATTGGGTTGATCTCATCCAGACTTTTAGTAGAAGGTCCATTAAAAAAAGACAAAACTACTTTTTTGCTCTCGGGAAGAACTGCCTATCCGAACTGGATGCTGAAGCAAATGAAGGATCCGGATCTTTATCAAAGTGCTGCTGGCTTTTATGATGTGAATTTCAAAATAAACCACATAATTGACGATAAAAATGTCCTCACTTTTTCAAGTTACCTGAGTGATGACAATTTCGAATTTGCTTCCGATACTGCGTATGTGTGGAAGACTAAGCTTGGTATCCTAAAATGGGCTCACCGCTTCAGCAACAAGTTTTTGATGCAAACTCAGGTGGTAGCCAGTGATTTCCAAAGTGATATCAGAAATACCCAAGAGAGCTACGACTTCGACTACAGTTCTGGCATTCTTAATTATCAAGGGAAAGTTGATTTCTCCTATGAGTTGGGTACAGCTCACAAGGTGGATTTTGGTGTTAGTTCTCTATACTATGCCTTTAACAATGGTGATTTCAATCCAGGGTCTGAAAATACAACAGCGGAGGAAATCCATATCCCTGAGGAATATGCTTTGGAAAGTGCGATTTATCTGAATGATGAATTCGTTATTTCCTCTAAAGCTTCTCTTGTTTATGGTATTCGAGTATCTAACTACCTGGCGCTCGGCGGTAGCTATTACGATTTTGACCCGAATCGACCTAGATCCAATGCCTCAGTTACAGATACATTGAGTTTTGGTTCAAGTGAAGTAGCCAAATCCTATATTGGCTTTGAGCCTAGGGCATCTTTTCGCTGGTTGGTTACGCCTAGCAGTTCCTTGAAGGTCAGCTACTACAGGACAAATCAATACATTCACTTGATTTCCAATACTGCCGCAATTTCTCCAGTGAATTATTGGAAGTCTTCTGGGTACAATCTTTCACCTTCGATTGCAGATCAATACACGGTTGGACTATTCAAAAACTGGAAAGATAATCTCTTCGAAATATCAGTAGAAGGATATTATAAGAATACACAACAGGTAGTAGATTACAAAAATGCAGCTTCTATTCTGCTCAATGAAAATCTCGACGCAGATCTCATTCAAGGAGAAGGGCGTGCCTATGGAGTTGAGTTCTTGTTAAGAAAAAATCGAGGCAAGTTGACTGGTTGGTTGGGATATACCTATTCTAGAAGCTTGAGGAGATTTGATGAATCTCCATTTGAAGAGGAGAAAATCAACGGTGGAAGTTTCTTTGCTGCCAACTATGATAAGCCGCACGACCTTTCGTTGGTGATGAATTATAAAGTGAGCAGAAGGTTTGCTATGAATCTAAATTTCGCCTATTCTACCGGAAGACCAATTACAGTTCCAGTTTCGAAGTTTCAATACGAAGACATCCTTTCTGTGCTGAATTTCTCTGACCGTAATCAATATAGAGTACCCGATTACCATAGACTGGACTTGTCATTCACATTGAAAAGCGGCCTGAAAAAGGAGAAAGCCATTGACGGAGAATGGGTGTTCTCTGTGTATAATGTCTATGGGCGCAAAAATCCTTTCTCAGTTTATTTCACGCAAAGGGGTAATGCGTTTCAGCTTTCTGTACTGGGCAGTGCTTTTCCATCTATCTCTTACAATTTTAAATTATAAAGATGCGACAAAGTTATATTATTGCGCTTCTATTGATTCTAACGGCATGTATAGAGCCGATTTCTTTTGAAACGGGTAGTGAGCCCCGACGCTTAGTGGTGGATGGATTTATTTCCAATATTTCTTTTGCGGAGCAATCCCTAAAGCCTGCGCCACCGAGACGCTTCTATGTCGCAGTTAGGTGGAGCAGTGAAGTGGACAATGTGCTGGATGAAGTGATCTCGGATGCTTCAGTTACTTTAATATCATCTGAAGGAGAGAGTTTTGGATATTTCTGGGATGAAGGGGAACAACGGTATCTGATCAGAGATGCTAGTTTTCATGCAGAAGAAAATGTGGACTACAAAGTACGTGTAGTATCTTCCGATGGCAAAGTCTATGAATCGGATACGGATAAATTACATCCTGCCCCTGAGATTCAGGAGATCGACGTCGATTACAAAACTATCTTGAAAAGTATCTCAGTTGGCAATCAAACGGAGATAGTAGAGCAGCGAGGAATCCAGGTATCAGTGCCCTTGGAGGCTCATGGAGGTGATGAGTATCATTATCGCTGGAAAATAGTACCAAGCTGGATTTTCGAAACATCACTTCTGGAAGATGGTCATCCAAATAAGCGATGCTATGTTACCAACCTTTATGAATATCAGTCTATTAGCGTTTGGGAAGATAAAGCTGGAGGCTATAACCGGGATCTGTTCTTTTTGGAAACGGATGATAATGAACAGGTTCAATATGGATACTCTACCCTAATTACACAATATAGTCTATCTCCAGAAGGCTACGAGTTTTGGGATCAATTGGCTACTCAGCAGCAGAGTGGCGGTGGGATTTTTGATCCTCCTCCTTTTTCTTTGATCACCAACATTCATAATGTGAATGATCCAGAAGAAGCTGTATCTGGTTTTTTCTATGTAGCTCATGAATCTTCTTACAGATGGAAGCTTAATCCGGAAGATCTTCCATATCAGCTAACTTTTATGGACGCTTGTGAGCCTATGCCAGGCGTTCCATTTATTCCTCCTCCTGGCTGTATGAACTGCCTAGACTATAGAGGAACACATACTGACAATACAAACCAACAACCAATATGGTGGGACGAATACTGAAAATTATACCGATAGTTTTGGGGTTATTAGTATGTTCAGCACTTACATCTTTAGCCCAATCAAACGCAGCTCAGGTTAGAATGCTCGTTTCTTCCTCGGTTTATGTAAGTGGAGATCTGGTTGCTTTGCACTTGGTGGCACTTGATTTTGAAGGTAAGCCGAACATGGAAGGGAGTCTGATTAATTTGTATCTGGTGGCCTATGATGGAAGTACAGTGTCAATCGAACGCTTTAATTCAAATGATCAAAAGTCCGATCAGGCTTTTTTGTTACCAGCGGAGTTGCGTACGGGTAATTACAAGTTAATCGCCCATATTCCAGGTTCAAATCAGCAAACAGAAGCTATAATTCATGTCTATAGCCCAACGATTTTTTCCTCCACTGCTTTACCCCAAAATGCTAATCCAGAACTGGGAGTTCAAGAATCAAAAGCATCTGCCACAGAGGAAAAATCCTACTGGAAAGTATATGAAAACAGTTTTCGGATTGCTGCAGAATCGCAAGATGCAGGAATGCTGGCGGTGAAGGTTTTTGACCCTTCATTGGAGGGGTTTCCAGTACGGGGAACTGTGAGAAAATCAGAAATAGCCGTTAAAAATTCTGGATCATTTCAATTGAATACGCCTTCCCGGGATCCTAGTTCCCGTATTTCAGTCTTTTTCCTAGATCAGGGATTGGTGGAGGAATATATTCTACGGGATAGTGTTTCTATTGAAGAAAAATTATTGCAACACCAAGGCTCTTCATCTATATGGGCGTACCAATTTGATAATATGGGCGAAGCGATAGGGGAGGTTGATGTGAAAATTTCTGATTGGAAAAGCAATCAATTCAGTGCCTTCGATAATACAGTTCCTTTTGATGATGCAGTGGTTACTATTTTGGATCATAAAAGGAAGCGGAAATACATAGATCAGATTTATAGAACTGATTTTGATAACTATGAGTTTTTGATACAAAAATCTGATCAAGTAGCTCCGGATCAGGTGTATTTTTCTAAAGATTATGAAGGAATTGCAACACTTCGAGAAGCCTTTTCCGGGATTATTTCCAAGGTTTCAGTTAAGCGAAATAAGGATGGCTATGAGCTCAGTCTTTCTCCTGCTACTTCAGGGTTTAAGTATGAAAAAAGTCCATTTATCTTATTTAATGGATCTCCGATTTTTGATTTGGGGGATTTGATAGAAACTCCATTCCATCAGGTTTATTCAGTTTCAGTTTACAATTCATTTCAGTCACTGAAGCGCTTTGGGGTACTTGGTAGGTTTGGGGTTGTGAGTATAGAGATGAAGCCGGAGTTTGAAGATCCTTTAGGTGCAAAAAAAGATGATTACCCGTATTACCTAGGAATCAATGATTTGGTTCAAATCAAATCTGAGGTAACTGACCCGACGGCGCCGGATCTTAGATCGGTACTACTTTGGACTTCTGAGGAGATTGTCACGTCAGATCTTCCCCAAACCTTGGACTGGAAGTTTTCAGATGTAAAAAATAAGCATATAATTTGGGCAGATTTGCTGAGAAGTGATGGGACATCTGTACAATGGTCACAGCCCCTCCCGGCCCAATCTGCCCAGTAAGTAAGTTACCTCACACTATAGCTCTGCATAAATGGTTGCCCATTGGAAGCAACTCCTTCAAGGAGTAATCTTCCGCTGAATTTCTCTAAGAAGGCTCCGACTTTGTTGGGGTCTTTGGCTGGATTTTGATTTACTTGAGTGATAATAAAACCTTCTCTCAATCCCAATTCTCTCAAATATCCGCGTGTCAGGCCAGAGATTTTGATGCCGTATTCCACTCCAAACTTATCCTTTTCGATGGTGTTTACGGCTTCCAGTCTTGCACCCAAAATTCCTGAGCTATAAAATTCCCGCTTGATTACACCATTTCCACCTTCTAAATTTTGAAGAAGAAGTTTTGCGGTTTTTGGAGAGCCATTTCTAAGGAAAGAGACAGTAAGCTCATCACCTGGATAGTAGTAAGATAACGCTTCTTCAAAGCTGCCTTTTCCAGTGATGTCCTGACTTCCAAGTTTGGTGATCACATCATTTCGGCCTAGGCCAGCCTGCTCGGCTGCCCCATCTTTGATCACGTGTGTGACGATCACCCCATCCAGGGTATTGATGTTCATCTCTTGAGCGAGCTCAGGAGTGATTTCCACCGCTTCTATTCCTGGGATGGCTTTTTGAACTTCTCCATATTTGATCAGGTCATTGGATACTTTCATGGCTATATCCACCGGTACAGCAAATCCGTAACCTGTGTACGAGCCAGTTCTGGAAAGAATAGCTGTATTGATTCCCACCAATTCCCCATTCACATTCACAAGAGCACCTCCTGAGTTTCCAGGGTTGATAGGTGCATCTGTCTGAATGAAACTTTCCAGCGGAAAATCACCCCCAAGGATATTGATTTGTCGTTCCTTGGCAGAAACGATGCCTGCGGTGACCGTGGAAGTTAAGTTAAATGGATTTCCAACGGCTAGCACCCACTCACCGATCTGCAGATCTCTACTACTTCCGCGTTTGATGGCAGGGAGATTTTCACCTTCGATCTTGAGAACTGCAATGTCCGTATTCTTGTCAGTTCCGACTAGAGTTGCTTTGTAAGTTCTTTTCTTATGCACCACCTCTATGGTTTCTGCCCGGTCGATCACGTGATTGTTTGTCACGATGTAGCCATCATCTGAGATAATTACGCCAGAGCCTGTACTTACTTGTTGAGAAGGTGCTCCACCGCCTCCAAAAAAGTAGTCAAACATGCTGTATCTCCGAGGGTCGGTACCGGAAAAGTTCTTGATAAAGACCACGGATTCTGTGCTATTTTCAGAGGCATCCACAAAGGAAAGCGGGGCATCGGCAGCTGATCGTGAAGAAACGGGGTGGAATTGTGAAGCAAAACTTACTTCCGATTGATTATTCAGAGGATAATCTGAGAATTGCTCAGGTTCGTTTACATTGATAGTTGTCCAAACTGCAGCTCCGGTCAAGCCTGCCAGAAAGGAAACTCCGGTTGTTTTGAATAGACTGTTCATAGGCAAATCATTTTATCAAGTTGACGGGAGTGAACATATTACGTTGAGTAAATTCACATTTTTTAAGTTTCGGTTTTTAGGCCAAAGTTTCTATTAGCCTATAAAAATATGCCATTTGGGAAAAACTGACGATTTGTACGAGGAAAAGTGAGCACATCTTGTAATTTTGTCAGCTATTGAGATAACGCTGTTAATCCTAACGAGTTTTATTTGCTCAACAATCCGAAACTGAATGACAGAACCCAAACGCGTAGCCATCCTGGGCAGCACCGGAAGTATAGGTACTCAAACCCTCGAGGTGATTCGTCAGCATCCTGAGGATTTTATTGTAGAAGTACTAACTGCCCAGAATAACGCAGAATTGTTGATTGCACAGGCACTAGAATTTAATCCTAATGCTGTGGTAATAGGTAATGAGAGCCTCTATGCTGAAGTACGCGATCGCTTGCAGCCACATGACATCAAAGTGTATGCAGGGTTAAAAGCAATTGCCCAGGTAGCTGAGATGGAAACAATCGATGTCGTTTTAACGGCGTTGGTTGGTTACTCGGGTTTGATTCCTACAGTCAACGCCATCAAAGCTGGCAAACAGATAGCCTTGGCAAATAAAGAAACTTTGGTAGTAGCAGGTGAAATCATCACAGCACTTGCCAAGGAAAACCGGGTGAATATTTATCCAGTCGATTCTGAGCATTCAGCTATTTTTCAATGCTTGATCGGTGAGTTTCATAATCCTATCGAAAAAATTATTCTCACAGCTTCTGGAGGACCTTTCCGGGGAAAAGACAGGAAATTCTTAGAAACAGTCACAAGAGAGCAAGCCCTGAAGCATCCTAACTGGGATATGGGAGCCAAAATCACGATTGACTCGGCTTCTCTAATGAATAAAGGTTTGGAAGTGATTGAGGCTAAATGGCTTTTTGGCTTAAAAACCGAACAGATAGATGTAGTCGTACATCCTCAGAGTATCATTCATTCCATGGTACAGTTTGAGGATGGATCGATAAAAGCACAACTCGGGCTGCCGGATATGCGTATTCCAATTCAGTTTGCCCTAAGCTTTCCTGATCGGTTGAAAAGTGATTTCGAACGGTTTGACTTTATGAATTACCCACAGTTGACCTTTGAGCAGCCGGATTTAAAAACCTTCAAAAACCTTCAACTAGCCTACGATGCCCTTGCCAAAGGCGGTACGGCACCATGCGTGCTGAATGCTGCTAATGAAATTGCGGTAGCTGCTTTTTTGAATAAAGAAGTGGGTTTTCTAGAAATGTCGGATTTGATTGGCGAAACTCTCGTAAAAGCTGAGTTTATTGCACATCCAAATCTGGATGACTATGTGGAGACGGATAAGCGGGCGAGAGAAATTACAAAAGAACTAATAACGAATAAAGTATAATGGATACCTTAATTATGGTGGGCCAGTTGCTCCTTGGATTATCAATCCTTGTGGGTTTACACGAGTTGGGTCACTTGCTTACCGCCAAAATGTTTGGCATGAGAGTAGAGAAATTTTCAATCGGATTTCCTCCGAAAATCGCAGGTTTCCAATACGGCGAAACTGAGTATTCTATAGGTGCAATCCCGCTTGGAGGATTTGTAAAAATCTCTGGAATGGTGGACGAATCCATGGATGCAGATCAGATGGCAGGACCTCCACAGCCTTGGGAATTCCGATCCAAACCAGCTTGGCAGCGTCTGATCGTCATGTTAGGTGGTATTATTGTCAATGTCATTACAGGTATCATCATTTTTGTGGTCTTGGTGTATAACAATGGCGAGACCTATTTTTCCCGAGATCAGGTTGTAGAAAACGGTATAGTAGCCTTAGAGATAGGCAAATCTATAGGTTTGAAAACCGGAGATAAGATTTTAGACATTAACGGTGAGCCATATCAAAAATTAGGTGATTTGACGGCTGGCTCAGCATTGCTTAGCGAAGATGGTTATTATACGGTTGATCGAGATGGTGAAATTATCAAAATAGCTATTCCTAGAGGATTCATAAATTCCTTTAATAGTGAGGAAGCTATTAATAGTTTTGTGGATATTCGATACCCTTTAAAATTGAAGGAGATAACAAGAGGAGGTGCTGCTGAGAAAGCAGGAATTACCATTGAGGACAGAATTCTCGCAGTTAATGATAGGCCAATTTATTATTACAACCTACAGGAAGAATTAGCTAAAGTTAATGGTCAAGAAGCTGATTTTACCTTGTTGAATGATAAAAAAGACACAGTTTCTAGATTGGTTTCAGTTTCAGATACAGGGACCATAGGTGTAACTGTCATCCCATCAATCGAAATGGTCCAGCGTAAGTATGGTTTTGGTGAAGCTATAGCAAAAGGAACTTCAAGGGCTTTTACTGTGGTAATAGTGAACGCTAAAGCGATGGGTAAAATGTTTACGGGTGAAGTTTCTACTAAAAACGTAAGCGGGCCTATCGGGATGGCAAAGATCTATGGGGATACTTGGAACTGGACTAAGTTCTGGACAATCACCGGTTTGATTTCTATGATTCTTGCTTTTATGAATTTGCTGCCGATTCCAGCACTGGATGGTGGACATGTGATGTTCTTGCTTTATGAGATGATTTCCGGTAGAGCTCCTTCCGATCGATTCTTGGAGAATGCTCAAAAAGTTGGGATGGTAATTCTCCTAGCTCTGATGGTATTTGCCATTGGAAACGATGTGCTGAAGTTGTTTACAGGAGAAGGATAACTCATTTGAATATGAATAAGAAGCCGGGAGTAATCTCGGCTTTTTTTGTTTTAAGGTAGGCCAAAATCTATTCAAACAATTTTGAACTAATCTGTTGTCGCTTAAACTTAATCTCACTATCTAGCGCGATAATTAGATTTTATGGTCAAAATTTTAAGACTGGCAGCCGTCATATTGTTTATAGGAGTGCCTTTTTTTTATGCACAAGCTCAGAGTGGCTTTATTGAGGAATCAGTTTGGTCTAACATTGATCCGACAACTGGAAATTCTTCGGATTTTATTATTACTCAGGATGGTTCAAAGATTTTTGGGGAAATTGCCCATGATTATGATTACTCCGATTATGAAGAGGTTACTTTTGACATTAAGGGGAATGTAAAGACATATTTCCCCTCAGACCTCCAGGCTTTCGGTTTGGAAAATGGTCGTTTTTTTATGTGTAAAAGGCTTCCAGATTCCCCTATATTGGAATTTGTACAGATTCTATTTTCAGGTAAATTACAACTGGATTTTAGAAAAGGGAAGTATTATTTAGACAATGGTAAGCAGATACAGCAGCTTAGAGTTGTGAAAAAAACTCTCTCAGTAGGCGTAATGAGTAATACACGTAGAATAAAGGTTCATTCTGCAATTCTCAAAAATGCTACTCTAGGAAAATGCCAGGAAGAGCTTAAATATTTGATCGAGAATGCCGATGTAAAGGAGAATGATTTTATAGAAATTCTGGAGAAATATCACAATTGCGAAGGTCTTCCTTATAAAATTCATTTGGATAAAATACCTGTTGCTAAAATATCCTTCACATTTGGCTTAGGTACAGGTATGCAATTTCTTCATAAGAATAATCCAGTAGGGAGAAAGAGTAGCCTTGAAAATCCCTTGTTTTACCAGGGCTTTATTGGGCTTAGGATTCATGAGTTTAGAACTAGTCCAAAAATTAGTGTGGACCTCAGAGCTGAGTATCAGCAGAGCTCCACTTCTTGGAAGATTGATGAATCTAATGCCTCTTTAATAGTTACTGGCAGCAGCACTTTTGATCAAAAGACACTAGCATTCCCAGTAAGTTTAAACTATAGTGTTTTTAAGACAGAGCAAGTGGATATTTATTTCGGTGCAAAGGCTGGGCTTCTTTTCAATAAAGTTGAATCCGATGAGGGAACTATTTCTGTGACCTATACCCATAACAATAAAACCGATATAAGCTATGCTCCCATAGTGGACTACAGCAAGTTAGTTTTGGTGCCGGGAGTAAAAATAGGTGCCAATTTTTCAATGGGGGCTGAAAAAAAGCTCTTTGCGGAAATTCAAGCCGATTATGCTTTTAATATGTATCAGACATTATTGGTGCTTTATAATAAACCATTAGAAACAAATGCTGTGTTTGTTAGCTTGAAGCTAGGCTTTGAATTATGATTTTTTATCGAGGTAGATTTCTTTTAGCTACCATATTTAAAGAGTTTGATCTCTCTTACTTCAATTATAAACTGCCATTCTGACCACTTCGGTCTCTTGGCATGCACCTTGACCTTTTAGGAAGAACCTTCGTATTTTGAGGGTTCTTCTTTTATTTTAGCATAAAACCGACAGCTTAGCTGTCATTCTGTCTATATGAGCCAATTCGAAAATTCTGTGTTTCAAAACTTAATGGTCGGTGAATTTGCCGGAGAGGGAGATCTGATCCAGTTGATTACCGACGAAGAGGATGATTCACAAGGAAAGGAAGTTCTTGAAGAAGAGATTCCAATACTTACAGTTAGAAACACAGTTCTTTTTCCAGGAGTCGTTATTCCTATTACAGTAGGGAGGCAGCGATCTATTCGTCTGGTGAAAAAAGCCCAAAAGGGAAATAAACTAATCGGAGTTTGCGCTCAGATCAATCCAAACATAGATGATCCAGGATGGGAAGATATCTACCAAGTAGGTACACTCGCCAAGATCATCAAAATGATTGTGCTTCCTGACGGGAACACTACGATCATTATTCAGGGTAAAAAGCGTTTTAAAGTCAGTGAGCAAATCACGGATGATCCTTATTTTATTGCGAAAGCAGAATATCTGGAAGAGAATTTTCCTAAAAGCTCCAAGAAGATTCAGGCGTTAGAAGAATCACTGAAGGAGTCTGCTACGCGTATTCTTCACTTGAATCCAGAGATTCCCCGTGAGGCTCAGGTTGCTTTGGATAATATTGACAACACTGCATTCCTAACTCATTTCCTTTCTTCCAATATCAATGCGCCAGTAGAGTCAAAGCAAAGATTATTGGAAATAAACGATGGCGTTGAGCGTGCGACACTTTTGCTTGAATTCATGATGAAGGACATCCAGATGCTGGAGCTGAAATCTGAAATTCAAAAGAAAGTACATACTGATATCGATCAGCAGCAGCGGGATTATTTCCTTCGCCAGCAGATGAAAGTCCTTCAGACCGAACTTGGTGACGAGGGGCCAGAGAAGGAAGTGGAAGATTTGCGCCTTCGTGGAGCTAAGAAAAATTGGCCTGCAGAGGTGAAAAAGCATTTCGACAAAGAACTGGATAAGATTCTTCGAATTAACCCTTCTGCTGCGGAATATCCGATTGCGCTGAATTATGCTGAGACTATGGTTGAATTGCCATGGAATGAGTTTACGCAGGATAATTTTGATCTGAATCACGCTAAGAAAGTATTGGATGGAGATCACTTTGGTCTGGAAAAAGTCAAAGAAAGAATCATAGAATACCTTGCTGTTTTGAAGTTGAAGAATGATCTGAAAGGTCCAATTCTTTGTCTTTACGGCCCTCCAGGCGTGGGTAAAACGTCACTGGGGAAATCAATCGCCGCAGCACTTGGCAGAAAATACATCCGAATGTCTCTTGGAGGCATGCACGATGAAGCTGAGATCCGTGGCCACCGTAAGACGTATGTTGGTGCAATGCCTGGTAAGATCATTCAAAACATGAAAAAGGTGAAAATCTCAAATCCGGTTTATGTGCTGGATGAGATAGATAAGCTTTCTTCGGACTTTCGAGGTGATCCTTCTTCAGCCTTTTTGGAAGTGCTTGATCCTGAGCAAAACAATGCCTTTTTGGACAATTACCTGGAAGTTGAATATGACTTGAGTAAGGTTCTTTTCATTGCGACAGCCAACTCTTTGGATACTATTCAGCCAGCTCTGCGGGATAGAATGGAAATCATAGAAGTAACGGGCTACACGCAAGAGGAAAAAGTAGAAATTGCGAAGCGCCATTTGGTACCAAAGCAGCGTAAGGAACATGGATTGAAATCCAAGCAGATTACCTTCGAAAAGGCGGCTTTGGTGAAGTTAATCGAAGATTATACCAGAGAATCCGGTGTGAGAAGCTTGGAAAGAGCTATAGGTAAAGTGGTGAGGAATATCGCCAAATCCATAGCGATGGAAGAGGAGTATTCTCCGAAAATCACTGCAGCAGCAGTAAGGAAAATCTTGGGTTCAGAGATCTTTGACAAGGAATCTTACACTGACAACAGCATTGCCGGCGTGGTGACAGGCTTGGCTTGGACTAGCGTGGGTGGTGAGATCTTATTCATTGAAACCAGTTTGAGTAGAGGCAAAGGAAAGCTTACCCTTTCTGGACAGCTTGGTGATGTGATGAAGGAATCTGCAATGACTGCCTTGTCCTATTTGAAGTCAAAAGCTGATAAACTTGGAATCGATCATCGCGTATTCGACCAATATGATCTACATATTCACGTGCCTGCTGGTGCAGTTCCAAAGGACGGCCCTTCGGCTGGTATTACCATGCTGACAGCAATGGCATCTGTTTTTACACAGAGAAAAGTCAAAGCTAAGGTTGCTATGACTGGTGAAATCAGCTTAATTGGTAAAGTGATGCCGGTAGGTGGAATCAAGGAAAAAATCTTGGCAGCCAAAAGAGCTGGGATCAAGGAAATTATCCTGTGCAGCAAAAACAAGCGTGACATCGAGGAAATCGATGAGCAGTATGTAAAAGGCGTTGATTTTCACTTTGTAAATAGAGTGGAAGAAGTGCTTGATATTGCGTTGCTTAAGACTAAAGTGGATCACCCGCTTCACTTTAATCTTCAGTCTGAGAACGGAAAAGAAAACTAAATTTAATAAAAGTGCTTCCTTTTCAGGAGGCACTTTCCTTTAACTAACATACCACAAAGCCTTTGATCGGAAATTAACCACTATCGATCTGAGCGCATTTTAATCTAACAACATGGAAAAAATACTTTCACTTACTCCGAGACAGATTGTCGCTGAGTTGGATAAATATATTATTGGACAGCACGACGCCAAGCGCAACGTAGCGATAGCATTGAGAAACAGAATTCGTCGCTTGATGGTCAAGACCGATATTCAAAAGGATATCGTTCCAAATAACATCCTCATGATCGGTTCTACGGGTGTTGGTAAAACTGAGATCGCCAGAAGATTGGCCAAGGTGGCTCATGCGCCATTTACCAAGGTGGAAGCTTCTAAATTCACCGAAGTAGGCTATGTAGGGCGTGATGTGGAAAGCATGGTTCGTGACTTGGTAGAGCAATCTGTAGCTTTGGTCAGAGAGCAGAAAAATGAGTCTGTAAAAGAAAAAGCAGCCGAAGCCGTGGAAGAACTTATCTTGGATATTTTGATTCCGCCTGTGAAAAGTGCAGGTTTTACCAGAGCAATTCCAGCGGATACAGAAGAGTCAGAACCAAGCAACGATGCTGAGCTGAACGAGAGAACGCGGGAGCGATTCAGAGAGAAGCTCCGAGATGGAGAATTGGATGAACGTAAAATCGAAATCAGTGTGAAAGCTGGTTCTCCGATGGGCGTGGGAATGATTGGAAACGGAATGATGGACGATGCCAGTATGGCAGGCCTTCAGGATATGATTTCCAACATGATGCCCAAAAAAGTCAAAAAACGTAAAGTCAGTATTTCTGAAGCCCGCAAGATTTTGCTGGAAGAGGAGATGTCCAAATTGGTTGACTTTGAAGAAGTAAAGGAAGAAGCCATCAAACTGGCAGAAAATAACGGGATCATATTCATCGATGAGATTGATAAAATAGCTTCCAAGTCTGGCAAAAATGGTGGTGGACCAGATGTAAGCAGAGAAGGCGTGCAGCGTGATTTGCTGCCCATCGTGGAAGGTTCTGCTGTCAATACCAAATATGGTGTGATCAATACCGATCACGTGTTGTTTATAGCTGCTGGAGCTTTCCATGTGGCTAAGCCATCTGATTTGATTCCTGAATTGCAGGGTAGATTCCCGATCCGTGTAGAGTTGCAGAGCTTGACACAGGAAGATTTCTCCAGAATTTTGCGTGAGCCCAAAAATGCACTTACTAAGCAATACCAAGCACTTTTTGAATCTGAAGAAGTATATCTTGAGTTCAATGACGAATCGATTGAAGAGATCGCCAGACTGGCATTTTTGATCAATCAGGAAGTGGAGAACATTGGAGCTAGAAGACTGCATACGGTGATGAGTCACTTGCTAAATGACTTCTTATTTGAAGTTCCAGATACGATCACCGCCAATTCCAAAATCATGGTGACAAAAGAAATGGTGCAGGATAGATTGAGTTCTCTGGTTCAGAACAGAGATTTATCCCAATACATCCTTTAACGCTATCTTGAAATAAAATCCAACAGGAAATGAAGTCGCTTCTCATACTTACAGGTCACAGCAAAGGTCTCGGACGGGCTATTTTGAATACTTATTTGGAGAAAGATGAGTTTGAAATTATAGCAATTTCCAGGACAAGATTGGAATTGAACAAGCCAAACCTCACCGAAATCAGCCTTGATTTCGGTGAATTGGATGTCTTGGAAAATGAACTTTCCAATTTATTTCCATCGGGAGATTTCAACGAAATCATTCTGATCAACAATGCAGGATGGATAGGGGAGATCAAGCCCGTGGGTAGTCTTCAGGTGAAGAGCATGCGAACTCAGATCAATATCAATCTGCTCGCTCCTATGTATCTGACGAATGCTTTTGTTGCGGCTTACAAAGACTCAAAAGCCAAGAAGATTATTTGTAATATTAGTTCTGGTGCAGCTTCCAAGCCTATGGAAGGCTGGGGTGAATATTGCAGCACCAAAGCTGCTATTGCCATGTTTACCAAAGTGGCGGCAAAGGAAAATCAGGATTCTGAATTTAGATTTTTCAGTGTGGCTCCCGGAATAGTGGATACGCAGATGCAGGATGAAATCCGACAAGCTGATGAATTGGATTTTCCACAGATTGAGCGGTTTAAAAGTTACAAGACGAACGGGGATTTGTCTTCACCAGAAATGGTCGCAACCAAGATTAGTTACCTGTTGGAGCATGAAAGTGAATTCCAGGATGTGATTCAGGATGTGAGAAACTTTGATTTGCCTTGATAAGTGTGGAATTATTAACTACGAAGGAAGTAGAATTTTGTGCATAGGGAGCCTTGATTAAAAGCTTCTAATTTCTTCTTGATCGTTTTAATACTTCAAATTTCTCTACTGCGACTGAATACTGTGACTGATTACTAATTTTTAAACTCGTTTCTTCGGATAATCCACAAACCAAGTTTTTATATTATCAGGACGAAGCTGGATCCAATGCTCAGTATCGACTATCCAGCCATATAATCCGGATGTGGGCAAATTATCAAATGTCCCGCTGAAAAAATCTATGAAATCATTCATTCCAGGATTGTGACCTACTACAAAAATCAGTTCGTGTGCATCATCCTGCCGTTGGATATATTTTAAAATCATGCCTGAAGAC
This sequence comes from Algoriphagus locisalis, assembly GCF_900116615.1. Classification (GTDB taxonomy): domain Bacteria; phylum Bacteroidota; class Bacteroidia; order Cytophagales; family Cyclobacteriaceae; genus Algoriphagus; species Algoriphagus locisalis. The sequence continues at coordinate 570,707 of NZ_FPBF01000003.1, read as the reverse complement.
GCATGATAAAGATTTCTCTCGTAAAGTATTTTTGATTTCGGAATGTGAAGAACTTCTGCAAGGATTTCTGCCGTTTGAGAAGCACGAGTGGCAGTAGAGCTTAAAATAAGATCAGGAACAATTCCTTTTTCTTTCAATCTTAACCCCATTTCCGGTACATCAGTCAGGCCACGATCGGCCAAGGGTCTATCGTGATCACTCAGATTAGGGTTGTCCCAAGCTGATTTTCCGTGTCTCACCAAAATTATTTTCTTCATTTCCTGAAAATAAGAATGATTATTTTGTTTTTTTTAATTGAATATTTACTTTTAACGCTCTTTCAATTCCAATTTATCACAAATTATTATGTTTACCGGAACAGTAAAATTTTACAACGAAGCCAAAGGGTTCGGATTTATCGTTGACGATGAGTCTCAAAGCGAAGTATTCGTACACGCTACAGGCCTAGTGGATCAAGTCGCACAGAATGACAAAGTAACTTATGACATCAAAGATGGCAAAAAGGGACCTAATGCTGTCAATGTCAAAAGAGCTTAAAAAAGATCTTTTTTGCTAGCGAGAAATTATCCCCTGAAGTTTATTCTTCAGGGGATTTTTTGTTATCGTCGGTTGAACCATCATCAGATTCAGAATCTAATTTTTTTGGACTGATGTCTTCACCGGGTTTAGAGATATTTTCCCGCCAGTTTGATGGCACTGATTTTAGGTAGAGATCTCTTTTTGGGAAAGGGATTTCAATGTCATGCTCAGCAAATTTTTCAAAAATAGTACTCATCACCTCACCTCTCACATCGATCCAGATGTCCATACTTTCTACCCAGAAAAGCACCCGGAAGTCCACAGAGCTATCGTTGAAAGTCTGCATGTAAACACGCGGCGCGGGAGCTTTTAGGATTCTCTCTCCTTTCATTACCTCTTCAAGCACAGATTTCACAAGCTTCATATCTGATCCGTATCCCACGCCTATGATCAATTCCACCCTTCGTTTTTTGTCGGAAAGAGTCCAGTTGATCAGACTCTGTGAGAGTAAGTCGCCGTTTGGTACCACGATTTCGGAGCCGTCATAAGCCTGAATTTTACTTGCACGGATACCAACGTCTTTTACCGTACCGGCATTCATCCCCACTTGTATTTCATCTCCGATCTGAATCGGACGCTCGAAGGCTAGAATAATTCCCGACACCAGATTGTTGATAATGGTCTGAAGACCAAAGCCTATACCTACCGATAAGGCACCCAAGACAATGGCTATTTTATCAAAAGGTATTTTGGCTGCGGTCATACCTATCAAAAAACCAATGGTCAAGACTGCAAGCCGGATTAGCAGCACAGAGCTTCCAAGTCGCTGTTTTCTTGATGATGCGTTTTTTTGATCTTTGACTGATGCGAAATAGGCAATGTTATTTGCGAGGAAGGTAGAGATATAAAGAACCGTAATGAACAGGAGGATGCTGCCATATTGAAATACAGTGTCGCCGAGCATTCTATCTTTCAGCAGGAATTCCTGCACTCCTTGATAGGCTTGGTCAAAGAAACCCAGATGCCAGACTAACCCATAAAGCCAAATTGCAGCAGCAAATACGTAAAGAATCCCTTTCATCCTTTTTTGCAAATCCTGAAAATCAAAATAGGAGGTAAATACGTCGCTCTCTTTTTTGCTATGCTCAATGAATAGATAAATGGCCTCTAAAAAAACATTGACAAATAAGAATAAGCCTATGCCTCGATAGAATAGTATTACGCCGGTGACCGAGTAGGTTTTCGAAAGGCTGAATCTCCCTAAAATATTGCTGAAAAAGGCAAAAGCTTCAATGATAATAAGGAATATGGCAAGGTATTTTAAAAAGGTAAACTGCTTTTCTTTATTGGTTAAAACCTCCCTCAAAACTAGAAACCCCATACCTACGAATGCCAACGATGACAGTAAAATGTACGATCTTTCCTGATAAACTACTATCCAATTTAAACTGCTTATTGCCAGTGCTATGTAGGGAGTAAGGAAGCCAAACCATATTTTATTGATTTTTTGACCAAACTGTTCCTTGATTAGAAAACTGGAAGCAATGACTAAGCACAAGGACAAAACAGAAATAAAAACCAAAGGAGGTTTGCTGAAGATTATTAAAAAGATGGGTATGAGGATTATTAGCGTAGAAAAAAACGTGTGCTTATTGAAATACTTCACCCGATCTAGAATGAGGGATGCAAAATCCTTTTGACTGTTGATTTCTTTGATTGTTGATTTGATCTTCCAATAGATCAAACCGAAGATTAGTGTGCAGATTATAAACGTATATAAGTTGCGATCTACATAAGCTTTCATCAGGTCAACGTTAAGCTCAAGGGATCTTTTGGCTCTGGTAGGCAAATCATCAAATACCTCATAGTTCCTTGGTTCCCAGGCATAGTTGATTTCCTTAGTCCAATACTGTCTGTCAAGTTTTTTCTTTGTCTCATTGAGGTATTGCTTCAGAGACAGAAAAGCCATGGCATTTTCAGAAACTTTTGCCTGAAATCTCGCAGCGAGAATCTCCTGCTCTATGTAAATGCTGTCTATATTTCTCAATGATTCTCTGAGCATATTTAGCTCAATATTAATGGCAGGAACCAAGGTGGAATCGCGTAGCGTCATTGCAAATAATGAATCTGACTTGATGGAATTAAGTCTATCTCCCACTGTGTAAAGTTGATCTACTCTGTCTTGGATATTCTTCTGAATAGCCATGTTTTCGTCCACTACAGTGGAAACTAGGTTTTCCATACCCATCAAGTACCGGTGGTTTAGATACCCGGAATCTGATTCAGTTTTGGCTTTGACTCGCTTGGCTACTATGTTGATTATGGTTAGCCTTTCAGACATTGCTGCGGTGTCTAGACTCTCCGCCAACTCTATGTTGAGTTCGCTCAGATCGTAGGCATATCGCTGTGCCTTATTGATTACCTGAGTCAATAGTGCACCGCTGGACTTTGGTTTTGTAGGATTGAGATTTACCGAATCCGAGAAGATAAAAAGACTGTCTATTAATTCAATGCCTGTGCCTGCTTCCGAAGAATTGCTTTCCGAAGTTGTGCCTTGAGCAGCGGCAAAATTTAGTGCCTGCGTGAATAATAGAAGTGCTACCAGTGATTTGTACATAAAGCTGGGTTTGAAAATTTAATATTAACCAAAAAATACCAGTTGAAAGGAGCTAAAACAAGATGAACTTTGAATGAGTTGTTACTTTGGAAATACCCGCGATCAGTTCTTCAACTCCTAAAGAACTGTCAGTCCTGAATTCACGTGTAATCTTATGTCAAAATTTCAGTATTCACGGTACTCTTTGTCTGGTTATAAAGAATCGGCAGGCAAATAGTGGGGGGGAACATAATATTGCTTAATAACTGAAGAAATTGGTTAATTCCTGTTAATTTGGACAGCTAGCCACTTTTCAGGAGTAATATTTGGTTCTTTTCCAACATCACTCAGATAAAATATTAAAAATAAACCTTAAAAAATATGAGCAAAAAACAATTCTTTCTTGGAATGCTTCTTGCCTCTTTGATCGGAGGCATTGTCGCCTTGGCAGGTGTCAGCTTTCTCGTACAACCACAAAATGCCACTAGCTTTGATGAAAAACAACAAGCAAGCTTTGTAAACCTTCTTTCTGGCGAGGATTTCACAGTTCCCGATGGGATTAATTTCGTGGCTTCTGCTGAGGCTGTCGTGCCTGCGGTGGTACATGTAAAAAGTCAAATGACCTACACTGGAAGTAGTAGAGGCAGAAGAGACCCCTTGCAGGAGTTTTTTGGAATACCTCCAAGAGATGATCAAAGAGGTGGCGAAGGTAGAACTATGATGAGCTCCGGCTCAGGGGTGATTATCTCCCCTGACGGCTATATAGTCACCAATAATCACGTGGTGGAAAATGCCAATAGACTGGAGATCTCTCTTGACAACAATAAACGTTATGTCGCTAAAGTAATCGGCACTGATCCCACCACAGATTTGGCTTTATTGAAAATTGACGGAGAAGATTTGCCTTACGTAAGATTCGGAGATTCCGACAAAACAAAAATCGGTGAATGGGTTCTTGCTGTTGGTAATCCCTTTGACCTGAACTCAACAGTAACGGCAGGCATCATTTCTGCCAAGGCTAGAAATATCAGAATTCTGGAGAACGTAGAAAACGGCTTGGCTGTGGAAGCATTCCTTCAGACAGATGCAGTAGTGAACCCTGGGAATTCCGGTGGTGCGCTGGTCAATCTCGCAGGAGAGCTGATCGGTATCAATACTGCCATCGCAAGTAGAACAGGAACATTCAATGGCTATTCCTTCGCAGTGCCAAGCACCTTGGTGAAGAAAGTGATGGATGATCTAATGAAATATGGTACAGCCCAAAGAGCCTTACTTGGTGTGAACATACAGAATGTGAGTCCTGAACTCGCGGATTATTTAGATAAGGAATTTCCTGTAGAGCAAGGGGTATATGTAGGCGGAGTAAATGAAAATAGCGCTGGCGAAGATGCTGGACTTAAGCCTGGAGACATCATTATTGGCGTGGATGGCAGAATGACTAATAATGTCGCTAATCTTCAGGAAATGGTCGCCAGAAAAAGACCTGGTGATGAAATTGAAGTGGAGTATATTCGTGACGGTGAAACTTATAAGGTTAAAGCTACTCTAAAGAACTTCTCAGGTACAACTGATGTGGTGGAAAAAGTGATTCCTAAAACGTATGATTTTCAAGGGGTAACCTTTGAAGAGGTGCCAAGTCAGGTAAAAGAGGCACTTGAGATCACTGGCGGAGCATTGATTTCTGACGTAATTGGTGAGAAGTGGGGTAGAGCCGGTGCTAAGCCAGGATTTATTATTACTTCTGTAATTACCGAAAATGCCAGGATCAGAATTTCTAATGTAGAAAATCTACTTGAAGTATTAAACGAAACCGAAGGTGAAGACATCGTGGTTCTCGGGATGTTCCAGGATGGGACAGAGTATTACTTTGAAGTGAATTGATCCAAAATTAAATAGTAGAATAAGACAGGCCGATGAATTTTCATCGGCCTGTCTTTTTTGATTCATTTGAGCAGGGTAGATTTTTACGAGAGATTTCCTAATTTACTCTTCAATCAAACCCACAACCTATGAAAAAGCACCTCGGCTTATTTAGCTGCTTAATGCTATTGAGCGTAGCTATTTTTGCTCAAAGCCCATCCACTATTCTTACTCCAGTTGGGAAACAACCGCTTTCAGGTGTTTCTGCTGAGCGCTTGGATAGAATTGATCAGATGCTGGATCAAACCCTTGCTGATAATCAGGTTCCTGGACTTGTCGCTTTGATTGTCAAAGACGGCAAGATTGTCTATCATGAGGCGAAAGGTTTGGCAGATGTATCTTCTGGAACCAAGATGGCCAAAGACCAAATCTTTAGAATTGCCTCCCAGTCCAAAGCGATTACTTCTACTGCTGTCATGATGCTGTGGGAAGAAGGTAAATTCAGGTTGGATGATCCTATCTCTAAGTATATTCCTGAGTTTGCCAACCCTCAGATTTTAGTAGGATTTCGGTATGGAGATTCTTCCTATTCTACCAGACCCTCTCCACGTGAAATTACCATCAGACATCTCATTACTCATACATCTGGGATCGGTTATGGGATGATTGATGGGAATGAGCAGATGAAAATGATCTACCAAAAAGCTGGGATCGTTGATCTTTTCACTACAGAGCCTGTGAAAATTGGCGATAACATTAAAAAGCTCGCTAAGTTACCACTTCATCATGAGCCAGGCACCAAGTACACCTACAGTGAAGGACTGGATGTGCTGGGCTATTTCATAGAAGTTGTTTCAGGAATGCCATTTGATGAGTTTCTTCAAACGCGGATTTTTGATCCTATGGGAATGAAAAACACTGGTTTTTACCTCAATGAAGCTCAAGGAAAAAAGCTAGTGACAATTCATAGAAAAGTGAATAATAAGTGGGAGGCTTTTCCGGTGACTTTCTATGATCCTGATTATCCAAAAACTGGTGCAAAGACATTTTTCTCCGGGGGAGCAGGCCTTTCATCTACGGCAGAAGATTATGCGAAATTTCTTCAAATGTACCTGAATGGAGGTTCCTATAATGGTACTAGATTCCTGAGTCCTACGACCATAAAGGCAATAATGAGCAACCAAGTTGGTGATTTGCTCGGAAATGGGGGTAAAGATTATGGGCTAGCGTTTGGACTGGTAGATGAAAATGGTGTAGCTCAGGGAGGAATTGGAAGTCTAGGGACTTTTGACTGGGGAGGATACTTCAATACACAGTATTTTGCGGATCCAGTGACCAATACGATTGGCATTTTGATGAAACAAACCCAAGGTGGTACGGGGGATGAGTCTGGATGGAAATTCAGGCAGATGGTTTTTGCTGCGATTGAATAGTAGGCCGGTTTGGGATTCGAGAATAGGTTTTTTATTCTTAATCCGTTCGTGTGACACGAACGGAGGCTAAAAAAGCAAAAAGGGAAGTCGATTGACTTCCCTTTTTGCTGTTATTAGTTTACCTGCGTATAAGGATACTCGTTCTGTGCCCTCTGCGAAATCCTCTGCGAATCTTTGCGGTTAAAAATCAAACCTTATCAACCGCTAACTTATACGTTGGATCTTCGATCACATTGATGTCGATCAGCTCGTCTGCATTTTCCAAAAGCCTTCTACAATCAGGGCTAAGATGCTTTAGGTGGACTTTTTTGCCAACCTTATGATATCGCTCAGTCAGTTTGTTCAAAGCTTCAATCGCTGACATATCCACTACACGGCTTTCCTGGAAATCAATAATCACTTCTGCAGGATCGTTTAGCACATCAAATTTCTCGTTGAAGGCAGAAATAGATCCAAAGAAAAGTGGACCAAACATCTCGTAATGTTTCACTCCGTTTTCATCGATATTCTTTCTAGCACGGATTCTTTTCGCATTATCCCAAGCGAAAAATAAGGCTGCCAGGATTACGCCTACCAATACTGCCAAAGCTAGATTGTGAAGGAAGGCGGTAATCAGGGTTACCAAAACCATCAAGAATACGTCTGATTTTGGCATTTTAGTGAAGGTTCTAAGACTAGCCCATTCGAAAGTTCCGATAGATACCATGATCATCAAACCTGTCAACGCAGCCATTGGAACCTGCTCGATCAAACTTGAACCAAACATGATAAATACTAGCAACATCACCGCTGCCACAATTCCGGAAAGTCTCGCTCGTGCTCCAGAAGAAATATTGATCAAACTCTGACCGATCATCGCACATCCACCCATTCCTGAGAATACACCTGAAAGCATGTTAGCAATACCTTGAGCTATTGCCTCTTTGTTTCCACGACCTCGGGTTTCGGTGATTTCGTCGATGATATTCAGTGTCAGCAAACTCTCTATCAAACCAACTCCAGCTACGATCGCTGCATATGGGAAGATGATTTGTAAAGTTTCCCAGGTTAAAGGAACCGCAGGAAGGTGAAAAGGAGGGAAGCCACCTTGTATGCTGGCCATATCTCCTACAGTTTTTGTATCAAGATTTAGCAGACTAACTACTCCAAATACCACTAGAATTGCGGTAAGGGAAGAAGGTACTGCTTTGGTGAGTTTTGGTAAACCCCAGATGATTAACATGGTCAGCAATACCAATCCTACTAGAATGTACATGGTATTTCCGGTAAGCCAGTTGCCATTTCCGTCTTTGAATTGATCCAATTGAGACATGAAAATGATGATCGCAAGTCCATTGACAAATCCGAAAATAACAGGATGTGGCACCAAACGCATGAGTTTGCCAAGCTTCAAAGCTCCAGCAGAAACCTGTAAAATTCCTGCTAAAACTACAGCGGCAAATACATATTCCACTCCATGAGTAGCAGCCAAAGTAACGATCACAACAGCGACTGCACCAGTTGCTCCAGAGATCATACCTGGTCTACCGCCGAGAATTGAGGTTACCAGCCCCATCATAAATGCGGCGTAAAGTCCTGTAAGCGGAGAAAGTCCAGCGATAAAAGCAAAAGCTACTGCCTCAGGAATCAAGGCCATGGCTACGGTAAGTCCAGAAAGAACTTCCGTTTTATAATCTACTCTTTGGCTGAAATCGAAAAGGTTGAAGTATTGTTTCAAGGTGTGAATAGGTTTGGCGACTGAAGCCGCGTTTGTTGAAAACAAGCTGCAAAGATAGACAAAAAGCTCAATTCGGAATTTTATTTGGCTAAATGGGTTGTTGTATTCCCTCCAAATATTCTCAAGATGAATAGTCAATAAACAAAAAAAAGGATAGCCATGTGGCTACCCTTTTCTATTAGGTTTGGTTTGAGCTTAATTATTTCCTCTGGAGTTTCCACTGCTTCTAGATGAAGAACTACTGCTTGTTCTGCTACTACTCTTAGTAGGAGTAGAAGATCTTGAAGGAGTACTTTTTACCTGCGGCGCAGATCTACTTGAAGACGGCTGAGTTCTAGACTGCGTAGATCTAGCAGGAGCGCTCTTTACTTCAGGAGCCTTTGATCTAGAAGGAGCAGACTGCGTTCTCGGTTGTGTCGAGCGCTGTGCCGGAGCAGATTGTGTTCTCGGCTGTGTTGACCGCTGGGTAGGTGCAGGCTGAGTTCTAGATTCATTGGATCGTTGAGTCGGAGCTGAGCTCTGGGTTCTCGCAGGCGTTGATCTAGTCTGAGGCTGTCTGCTAGACGGTGCAGTAGATCTGGTTTCAGAGCTTCTGGAGTTGTTCAGAGTTCCTGCGCTTTGTCTAGTTGGCGCCGTAGATCTAGTTTGACTTCCTGAGTAAGGCTCAGTTTTAAACTCTCCACCTCTTGATGAAGGAGTTACAGTTCTCACACCCGAATTATCAGATCTTCCAGATACAGATTCCGTTCTACTGTTTCCTCTTGATGGAACATTTGCAGGTTGAGTTCTAGCTTGTCCTGAAGATAAAACTCTAGAAGGTCTGGCCGCTGTGGTAGTTCCTCTTGCGGTTTGCAAATCAGGTCTGTAAGCACTCACAGCATTTCTTGAAGCTACAGTTCTTCCAGGAGCCCTGCTGTTTTCTATTCTGCGCTCAGGATATGATCTTTTGGTCACACGCTCTATTTCCCTTCGTGCTGGTCCGCCATAGTATCTGTTGTTGTTATACACAATGGTGTTATTAATGATAGTGGTGTTATTATAGATATTCACACGTCTGGCTCTTGGTACGCAATAGCTATAAACATTGTGGTACACGAATCTATTTTGAGGAACAAAAACCCAATAGAAGGATGGCATGTTTATTCTTACGCTAACAGTGAAGCCAGGTCCCATTGGCGCCCAACCGTAGTATCCGCCTCCAGTTCTCCAGTCCACCCAAGCAGGTCCCCAGTCGTAATCCGGAATCCATGCCCAGCTCTGATAGTTGTCATCAAAATACCATCTTCCGTAGTGGAATGCTGCCCAGCCCCAGTCGTAATCAGAGACCCAGGTATTGCCGTAATTAGTCATTACCCAGTGACCGTTTGTTCCATACGGGTGGAATTCATTATGAACCGCTGGTAGCCATACATAACCATACCGGGCGTCTTTCACCCAATCCCCATAAGGCATCAGCTCGTCATAGAAAACTTGAAATGAGACACCGTTCATCTCATCTGCTGAGGCTTGAGATGGGCTAAGCCAAAGCAAAGCGACGAAGCCCATCATCAAGTTTCTCATCCATTGTGGTACTTGTAGCGTTTTCATAATATGTGGTTTTAGTGATTAAATAATTGGTTCGGTACTTCTTTCAGGTAGTTGGCTTTCTAAGGCTTCCTCTTAAGTAGATGCAAATTTCTATAAAAAGGATGCATGCATACTAAAACCAAAACCACGCCAACTTTTAAAGACTTATATCAAAAGAACTAGTCCTTGTGATGCTTTTACGTAAAAAAATAAGGCAATGGTTGCGTTAAATCTTAATAATGTCTTAATAATGCTGATAAAAAATCACTACTTATATAAAAAAATTAATTAATAGCTTTTGAGCTTTTGAATATTTTATCTGATAGTTCTTGGCTTTTGCCAGAAAAACAGACGCAGATCACCAGATTTTTTTCTAGAAAAAAAGTTGCAGTACATTAAAATTATTTTCGAAGGTCTAAAAAATGGTAGGTTAGCCTTGGAGAATTAGTGATTCTGGCTCCGAACTAGCACTTATTTTAATTGGGGAAATATGCTGCTAAAAACAACTGGTTCTACTTACTTATTCCGATCTCAAGATTTTCTCCATTTTTTTGCCTTTTGCCAGCTCATCCACCAACTTATCCAAATACCTGACTTGCTGAGTGAGCGGAGTCTCGATTTCCTCTACACGATAGCCACAGATTAATCCTGTGATCAGGCTTGCATTCCGGTTCAGCTTGGCTTCGGAAAAAAAAGTAGCAAAGGTGACTTTGGCTGTGATCAATTCTTGGATTTTTTTCTCATCAAATCCCGTCAGCCACTCGATGACCTGATGCAATTCCTCTTTGGTTCTGCCTTTTTTTTCAACTTTGGTGACATAGTGCGGATAAACAGAAGAAAAAGTCATTTTGGCCATCCGCTCGTCGTGTTCTGGTGTCGTTACCATAGGTTAAGTTTTAATTTGAACTAGCTATTTGAGCTTCTCAAGAAGCCCTTTTCTTTTTACAATGTTTTTATAATCCCACTGGATATCCCGTGATTTCCTTAGCCAATTTCGTAATTCATTCACTTCAATTTGTTCTACTAAATTATAAAAAATGGAAGCATCTTTGAATTTACCAGTGCCTGCTTTCAGCTTTTTCTCACCAAAATCCGCCCCGCTCCAAAACATCAAACGGATTCCGGCTTTTTGTTTGCTGTATCCCACAATTGGATTTCCATCCAAAAACCAAACGGGATGAGCATGCCAAATCTTGCTTTCCGCATCGCTCAATTCCTCATCCAGAGTTTTTGCCAAAAGATCACAAACCTTTCGATCTTTGGTTGAAAGCTTTTGGTGGTAATCTTGGATCGCAGGATTCATGGTATTGGGAAGTGGGGTTTTATTATGGGGTATCATTCTTATAATCTTTTTTTATTTCTTCTTCAGCATGTATCTCAGGTGTGTGGTAAGATCTGATGGGATGACTTCAGTGATTTCGAAATCATAGATTTCAGGGTTCATTCCCTCAAATAGCCGGATACCTTTGCCTAAGAATACAGGTGCAATATGAATGAAAAACTCATCCACAAGTCCTGCATTCAGGAATTGCTGAATGGTTTCGGCGCCACCTTGAATCCGGATATCCTTTCCATTGGCAGATTGTCTTGCTTTTTCCAACGCGCTATCCAATCCGTCATTGATAAAATAAAACGTGGTTGAGCCCTTTTGAACCCATGGTTCCTGCTTTTCATGTGTCAGTACATACACATCCGCTTCATAAAGATCCTCTGCCCAGACGACCTCGCCTTCTTCAAACATCCGTTTTCCCATAATGTAAGCGCCGGTGCGAGCAAACACCGCATCGATCAGTTCACTGTCCTTGCCGGATTCTGTTCCGCCTTCCATTTTGATGTGTTTCCAAAAGGCCTTTTGTTTATACCCGGACTATGCATTAGGATTCGTAGCGAGGGTTCAAACTGCAAGAAAATCAGTTACTTTGGAGAACGAGTCGTAGCACCGCTACGGCGAGAGCGAAAAGTGAAGCATAGCGACTGATTTTGAAGCGGTTTGAAGCCGTAGTAGATTTGCTAATGCATAATGCGGGTTATGCATCCAACCATGGATTTTCGGAGAGATTCCGCCCATAGGATTGCTTGGGCTTCTGTCTTCCCCTGCAAAAAAACCGTCAAGGGAGATTGCACTGTCAAAGATTACTTTGCTCATGTTGGTGGGTGTTGTTTGTTAAAGATAAAAACAAAACAAATAACGCCGAGGCCTGCGCCTGGTCTATTCTGAGGTTTAAAGTTTCCTAGTACTTAGCTTCTATCATTAACGCTCGATCACGATGCCTTCATAATCTCCCAGTTTTTCCACCTCAAATGAAGTGTAACCATCCTCATAACTGAAGATAATATCGTTCCCATCAATCATACTCCATATCCGGCTGGGTGCAAAGCCGGTTTTAATCTTAAAGTTTGTTTGGTAGATGGGTAATGGGCTGAAATACGTATTGCCACTGAATCCTGTGAGATTAACTAAATGAAGAATCATCCCTTCCATGGTTTCGCTAGCATGATTTTCCGGGATATTCCGGGCATACTCTTGTAATATGGCTTCTACACGTTGATGTGAGTCGGTGACGATCAAGTCATTTACCTCAGGAAAGGTATAGTCAATCAGATCCAATAGAATATTTTTATGCTGCTCATACCCATGTAGATAATACAGTTTACCCAGATTGATCGGCAGAAGAATGGCGTTGCTTTTGGCGTGTTTTTTTATGCCAACTGCATGATAGCCTGAGGGTTCGTGGCCACCGATTTTCTCTGGGGGACCAGGTCTTCCCGGAGTGTAGATAGGCAGTTTTTGCTCATCCGCGGATTCAAAGTCATATAATCCCAGATTGAATTTCCAGAATAGCAGTTCTTGCTGCTCAAATCTGGTGAAGAGTTTTTTGTCTGTGGGATTGAGGTAATAGCCGCTGCCTTCATGATCAAGTTGCTTGATTTTGGCTCCAAACAGACGCTTAAGCGCTTCAGGATGTGCAGACAAAGACCGATTGGTAGCTATCAGATTGGTGCCGGATTCATTGATCCGGATAAGTGCTTCCAAGGATTCTGCATCTAGATCTGTGATTTCGGGCAGGATCAGCAGCTTGTAGGTTTTGAGCTGATCTTCCTGATTCGCAATCTGGCTTTTCTCTACGATATCAAATTGGATATGGGATTCTTTGAGCATCAGCTGAATGCCACGATACTCTTGGGCGGCATCGCCTGAGGGCCATGACCCGGGAGCTATTACTGCTATCTCAGCTGGCGAATTGTAGTTTCCAAAATAGGGCTCATACTTCTTGTGCAGTGCATACACCTTCCGGTATGTATCAAAATTACGCTCATCCTCATAATCACGGAAATCTCCCATAATGCTCATATCCAACCCTGAGCCATTGGCGATATTTTCGTACAACCGGATAGCTACCTCCTCCGGCTCCACGGCATTGTATCTGGACTGAAAGGAAATCTGCTGAATACTGGCATTGCTGACAATATGATCTGGGTAGGAATGGAGGGTGCTGTTCACATTGTCCGAAGCATTGTATGGCCAGTAAGGCAGGGAATTGGTCTGAGACTCATGGCGGATGATATCCACGTAGTTCTCAGAGTAGGTGCAGATGGCGATTTGCTCGTTTTTGGATTTGACTAGCTCATGGACACGGCGTATCAGGTCGTCAGAGGTGTATTGCTTGAACTCTTGATATTTGATATAAACCGGATCGCTGGAGTCTTCCTTTGTTGGCAGCTTCATCCCGTCGCTGTATTCCGCAAAGCGTTTCATATCATAGGGATTCTGATCAATCCCATGATATTCCCCGGTATATGCATTTTTGGTAGCGTATCCCGGCATATTGATAAAAATACCATCGATAGGGTAAAGGTCAATTACTTCTTCGACGATGTTGAATAGCTGCTCTTGCTCATAAGGAGCATTGATGGAGATCACATACATATCGTCATTCACGATCCTTTTACCTTCAGGAGAGAGGTAAAACCAATCGGGTTGCTTATCAAAAATACTTTTATGCGCACGGCTGAAATCGAATCTCACGATCACCTTAATTCCATTTTCATGGCATTTGGCGATGACATCACCCAGCATGTTATCCTTCATGTAGGGATTGGTGTACTGATATTCCAGTTGGGTAGGGTAGAAAGCCATAATTCCCCCCGCATTGATAATAAGCGTGTTGGCAGAGAGGCTTTTAAGATCAGCGATCAGGGAATCCGCATCAAGAGTTTCCGCCTCATAGGAAGGCAGATTGGTCTGAATTACCCGGAGGTTATTTGCCTTCCACCAAGGAATACTGTCAGGCCAGGAAGAGGATTGGGCCAGGGAGCTCAATGGAATCAGTAGAAAAATCAATCCGTAAATCAAGTCTTTACAGACCCGGCGCATCGAAAAATAAGAAATCCGTTTCATTCAGTAGGTTAGTTATAGGGTTGATGAACCAATATACTATCCCGAGGATTAAATCTGCCGTTTTGGTGGGGTCTTTTATGTTTTTACTGTTCTCAGTAGCCAAAAAAAATCCCAGACAATTTCCGTCCACAACATCAAAACTGCTTTTCGTTTTCAGGTAAACTGATATCTTTAGGGGAAAGAATCAAATGAAAAGATTACAAATCAAAATCACCCGCCTCGACTACGAAATCAACATCTTGGTGTATGAGTTGTGTTGCTTGACAGAGGAGAAGATTAGGATAGTGGAAGGGGGTGAGGGATGAGAGATTTTTTAGAAATATTTGTTCCTGTAATTCTTCCAATAGTTTCCCTTTTTATTGGTGCTTATATTCAAAGACAGAGGGATAAACTTAACTTAGAACAGGAGGCCTTTTTCCAGAAAAAAAGAGAGAATTATTTTAATGTTATATCACCCTTAGTTCTTATGATTAGTAATGGGTCAAATAAAAGAGAACAAGAAAAAATTATTACCAAAATTCTTTCAAATGAATATAGGAAAGAAGTACTCGCTTTGAGTTTATATGGAAATGATGAAGTAGTTAAATCATTCAATAACTTATTTCAATTTATCTATAATAGAAATGATATTCCAGATTACACTGATATTATGATGCCTCTTCTTGGTAAAATTCTTCTTGAAATGCGGAAGGAGTTGGGTAATAAAAGCACATCTCTAGATGAATATGGGATTTTAGAATTTTTAATCAAGGACATAAAAGAAGTTAAAATTAAGAGCATTAAAGATTATAATAACTACTTGAAAAATAACTCATAAAATGTTTTTCTAAAGTCTAATAATTGCCCTCGCCACACCTCGAGCTAATCTATTGTCTTTTAGGTTTGAGTGGTGGCTAAGCGTAGTCTGCGATAGCTATCCGGACCATCTACGCTTTTATATCTTTTGGAATCCCGCACAGCTGTAGTGAGTAATTCCTCCCGATTCCTATCGTGGGTCCCACAAGTTCAACCCTTTCAGGGTTGGGACTCACCATTATAAGTAGGTTTCCATTGTCCACGGGTTTCACCCGCGGTTATTGAGAAGTTAGACGGCTTCACCGTCCAAAAATAGATATATCTGATCACCATTTTTTCCAATTGCTGACCACGAAGTGGTCAAACCTCTCAATAACCATGGGTGCAACCCGTGGATCCTGAGCTCAAAATACCTTTATACCTCCCGACCCTGAAAGGGTCGAACTTACCTTGACATCTTTTCAGAAATTCCCGATCTTCCTCTCCTTTACTAAACCCCATTTTTTATGAGCACATATACCCAGTTGATGTACCACATAGTTTTCTCTACCAAGCATCGGGAGCCCACACTAGTACAGGATCAGAAAAAGCGCCTTTTTGCCTACATCCACCAACTTCTGACCAATAAAAATTGCCATCTCCACCGAATCAATGGCGTGGAAGATCATATTCACATATTGACGCATGTACATCCTACGATTGCTATTTCATCATTGGTAAAAGATATCAAATTGGCAAGTGATGATTTTATTAAAAGAGAAAGGCTTTTTCCAAAATTCAAAGGCTGGCAGGATGGCTATGGGGCTTTTTCAGAATCCATCAAAGCAAAGGCTGATCAACTATATCCGAAATCAGGAGGAGCACCATAAGAAGGAAAGTTTTTTGGAAGAGTATAAGAGATTGCTGGAAGAACATGAAATTGCTTTTGATGAGAAATATCTACTCTGAGTTTAATCATAACCTAGACGTATGCTATTCTACAAGTTCAACCCCATTCGGGGTTGGCATGCACATCCTCGTTTACATATTTCCCTAGGTTGCACCTAGGGTTATTGAGAGGTTCGACGGCTTCACCGTCGTTTTTCACTCAGTGATACTTATAGGCAATTTTTCCGACCCCGAACGGGGTCAAACTTCTCAATAACCGCGGGTGAAATCCGTGGATTACGAAATAACGATACGATCCCCACGACCCCGAAGCGACAGTCCCGATAAGCGTAGCGGTTTCGGGAGGTGTCGAACTTTTTCCCGAATAGAATTCCATATCATCCATGCCTACGGCATTTTTAAAAACTATCCAATCCTTCTGATCCAGCCAATGAATTGGCTGGCTATATAATCGGACATGCCTACGGCATTTTTGCGAAAAAAAATTCCTTGGGTTTAATTCCCTTTACAGTCCCATAGGGACGACCCATATTCTTGCCAGCCGTTTTAACGGCTGGATAAAAAAGGATAAGAACTAGTTTGAGAGTCCCGTAGGGACGGGACATATTTCAATCCAGTCATTTCTTTTAAAAATAAAAAGTCCTTCTGCGTCACAGAAAGGATAATATTCAAAAACCGTAAGGATATTATTTATTTAACAACTTCTCCAATCTCCCCATCATCTCATCCTTTTCCTTCAACATCCGCTCGTAAAGGGTGATTTTTTCTTCGTGGAGTTTTTTGATTTCTTCAAGTGGATTGATGTGGAATGTCGGTTTGGAATTACCAACAAAAGCATCCTTTTCAATATTGAAAGTGTTTGCAATTATGTTGACAGCCTGTTCCTCATCAAAATTCTGAAAAGCTTCCACCGGAATCCGAAGAATCTCACCCACTTGACGCAGCAGTTCTTCTTCGACTTCTTCCTTTTGTTCGAGTTGGCTGATCTTCTTTTGCGACCAGTCATCCCCGAGTTCGTGGGCCAAGGCTTCCTGCTTGATGCCCATCATTTCCCGGAATCGCTTGATATTTCTGCCGTGGTGGATTTTCTCGTTCATAGTCTGAATATTGTCATTGGAAAAATAGGGAATTCCCATGAGAAGGAATAAACTAAATTATCCCATTGGATAATATGATCCAAGAGACAGTGAAAATTGCCTGACATTTTTTGTCTGAAAGGTCTCAAGCAGGCCATTCATCAGAATAGTTTATTCCATTTGCCTTTCTAATTCATCTTTTCCTGGAATAGGCTATTCCGCTGATATCCTGGAAATTGGTCTGAAACAAATCAAAAAATCTATGCAACCATTCGTATTTCATCTAGGTAATCTTTGTGACTCTCCTCTCAACATCACCGGAGATATTCATTTCCACCTTTCTGAATCTGATTCCAGGATGATGGACTTGTTGCTGAAATCCCTGGAAATCAACCGAAAGCTCGTTTCGGGATTCTGTTCCCAATGGGAAAATGAAGAAGGACTCTATCGGGAGATTCAAATCCTTATCGAACAGCAAAAAGCGCTTGAACTCCAAGTTGCTCAAACTCTAAAGCCTTAAAAATCCCAAATCCAAGGACTAGGACAACTCAAATCAACATCCCTTGAGCTTGAAAAACTACATGCGTTTTCATCAAAAGGTCTCCCAAAGTAGTGCCAATCCTATGCAAAAAACAGCCTAAATACGGGCATAATTCGGCCTAAATTCAGGCTTTGTACCCTAGTCTCTGGAATTTACCCCGACGCAAAATTGTACAAAAACCGCATATTCCGCACGTTTGGTGGCGGGAAGTACTGTCGTTCTGTTTTTTTAGGTCATAAATATTTGACACTTAAACAGCAGGATTATGGCAAAATTACTAAGTTTTGGAGGGCTCAGACTCCAGGGAAAATCAGGAGGATTTACCTTCTACCAGATGGATGGACAGACCATCATGAGGAAACTTCCTTCTCCCAATCATCGAAACAAAACTCATCCCACACCACTTCAATTGCTCAACAGACAGCGATTCCGGGAAATCAATGCATTTCTAAAGCCTTTCAAGGAAGTCTTAAATTTCGGTTTTCAGAATCAATCTACTAAAAGCAGGAAGGGAATGCATTGCGCTTTCCGGGATTTGGTCAATAAAGGCTACACCTTCGGGCAGGAACCTCGTATTGATCCTGCTTATCTCAAAATCAGCGAGGGACCATTATTGGGACCCGAGGGAGCTCAGGTAATTCGAAGCGGCAAGCTTATCCAAATCAACTGGGGCGATAATTCAGGGCAGGGGAGTTCTTATTTTCCAGACTACTGCATGGTTTTTATCCTCCATCCGGAATCAGGCAAATACTATTGGTTTAAAGAAGCCGGTACCAGATCAGGCTTGCAGGCAGAGATTTCAATTTCAGAAAAGGATTTGGGAAAGACTTGGTGTGTCTATCTAGCGTTTTATCGGAAAAAGGGGGCTAACTCCTGTTTATTCTCAGATTCCAGTTATCTGGGAAGAGTTTGAGAATTCGATATTGGATTCGATACGCTACACAGGACGGGTTGTAAGAGTTCAATCCCCAGCTCGGCGAAGTCTATTGCGCTCTCTGGGTTTAGTAGAAAGTTTGAGGTTTATGCTGGGTGAAGTTCTGGGTGAAGTTTGCAACTTCACCCTTATATTATGATCAATTCCTAATTGATTTTGATACGGATCAGCAATGAGAAATTGGACTGGATATAAAGGTAGGATCGAGCGTTTAAAACAGCTTTAGAAAAGCTGTTTAGTAAGAGGCCAGGATGCAGGGTTGTCAAACTGCGCCTTGCAGCCTTAACGCCTGTTTTACGCTCAGATGGGGGTATTTTATTCCATTGTCGAAAAAACAAGACAGAGGGTGTCGGATGTATTTAGATTGGACTGCTGTAAGAAACTACGTCTAGCTTACGCTCAATGGAGAATTAAGGATTAACACTTAGTATTTAGAGACAGGATGGCTTATTTAAGTTTTTTCATTGAATTACTACTCAGCAATGACTTCATTTGACTAATCGCCATTTTGTTTAATTGTATCAATCGTTCATTTTGGGATAACCCTTGTTCTATAAAAATGGCATTGATGCTTTCCATATTACTCAAAATCACCAATTGCTCAATAGTAGATTGATCTCTTATATTTCCTTTTGCTTTAGGATTTTCGTCTCGCCCACTGCTTGGCGGTTTTTCCAAAAAGTGCCATGTTTAGCATATCAGCTTCATTAGCATACACCAAGCCAGTTTGCGTGTTAGTCAATTCCTTGGGAAGAAGATTCGCTTTGATAGCATCCGTATGAATCACATAATTAACCTTGGCTAAGGTACGTTGCAAATTCCAGTCGAGTTTTAGTCGGTCATTTTCATCCGCTTTAAGTCGTTGGAATTCTTTGATCAGGTAAATTTTGAATTGCGGACTAATCCACATTCCAAACTCAAAAGCAATATCTGGATGGGCGTAAGTTCCACCATATCTGCCTGCGGTGGCTTTCAAACCGATTGCATTTGTTTTTGTCACCCATTCTTTTACACTTAGTTTGTAGCTATTCAGTCCCGCCTGACTTTTAATTGTGGCGAATTCGCCATAATTAAAATCAGAATTATAAACTGATTCCCATATTCCGAGATATTCTACCGTGTTCCTATTCCTTAGCCAATCAGAAATAAAAAAGTCGCCATCTTTGGCTTTAAGCATATCTGTCAGGGAAATAAATTCCTTTTCACCGTCAAAAAGAATGGTTATCTCTTTGCCTTCAACCTGAATCTTCTTGTTCTGTGCCATATTCTTTTGTAAGATACAAATTCGTGAAAAGAACAGACTGATATATTAGCACTTAGGCAGTTTTAGGGATGAACTTGTAAAGAGCTGACTAAAAAGTATCCATGCCTTAGACAGCTTATGGTTTTAAGGATTTTTGATTTTCTCCCCTTTTATGGGTGAGTAATCCGTTTTCAATTCTCCATTCACCATTATTTCCTCAAAAAAGGCTTTCGCTCCGGTAGCTTTGGTCATGTCTTCTACATTCTGTATATGGAAATGTAGGTGGGCTTCTGAAGAATTGCCCGAATTGCCACAAAGACCTAATAACTCGCCTTGTTTTACTTGTTGACCTTGTTTTACTACAATGGAGTTTTGTTTGAAATGTGCAAAGAATAAGAATTCATTGTTTGCAGTCTTTAAAATAACCGTATTACCGGGTATGTAAATCGGATTCAGCTCACCTGGCACATTGTCTTTGACACCATCCACGACCAGCACAACTTCTGCATCTGCAGGAGCAATCAGTTCTTTGCCAAAGGCATAGTAGTCTTCATTTTGCTTCCCGTCTGTTTTATAGGATTTCCCACTTTCGTCTGTGATCAAGATGTCAAAAGCATTTTTCTGAGCGACATTTTCTACATGATAATTCAATTCCTTGGTGTCGCCACCCCAAAACACCGTCCATTCCCCCTTGAATGGCAGGATTAATTGGGTTTCGTTCCGAGCAAGGGTTGGGAGTTTATTTTCTTGATAAGGCTTTACAAACAAGCCATTTATTTTATTATCTCCGTCAACCGAAATATTGACAGCAAAAACGGCTCGCTCAAAATTTGTCTTATACGAAGCATAGGTGCCATTTTCGTACCTGATGAATTCCATCTTTTCAATAGAACCAGCCTGACTTTTGATTCCCTTTACAAATTCTGTGGTCTTCTCTATCGGTAAAGCCGCTTTCATTTGTGAAGAGAATAGGTTAAATATCTTCTGATATTCATCAGCATTAAAATATTGTTCAAATTCAGCCGTTACTTTTCTGTAGGTTTCTTTCTCACCTTGCCCAAAGCTTATAAATGGGATAAGAAAAAATGCTAGTAGGGACAGATTCTTGAGGATGTTCATTTTGAAGTTAGGGATTGTGGAGGTTTAGGCTGGTGTGGATGAGGTTTGGTACGTGTAATGATCTCTTCAAATTACACCTCCTTTTATTATCCTACAAATCTTAGTTAAAAAAGGTAGGGTTTGGAGTGGGGCTGAGTGAAGTTTGAAACTTCACCCCAGCTCGGCGAAGTCTATTGCGCTCTCTGGGTCCAGTAGAGAGTTTGAGGTTTATGCTGGGTGAAGTTGGCAACTTCACCCTTAAATTCTGATCAATTTTTAATTGATATTGACACGGCTCACCAATGAGAAATTGGATTGGATATAAAGGTAGGATCGAGCGTTTAAAACAGCTTTAGAAAAGCTGTTTAGTAAGAGGGCAGGATGCAGGGTTGTCAAACTACGCCTAGCAGCCTCGGCCCCTGTTCTAGGCTCAGATGAGGAAGAGTTGATCTAAATGATTTTTAGCAAGCAGTTTCGGGGTGTTTCTGGAGAAAAGCAATGGCAGCTTTGCAAAGCTGCTCTAGTGCGCCCAAGTCTATATCTGCAAGCTTATTCACATAAATGCAGGCTTTTCCCATCTTGAACTTACCAAGGTTTTTCAAAAGCAATTTGCTTTCTTCTGCGCTGGTATAGATATAAAAGGAGAAGGCTGCTTTGCGCGGTGAAAATGCAATCAATGGCATGTCTCCTTCATGACCGCTTGCATATTTATAGTGATGTGAGCCAAAACCGATGATGCTCGGTCCCCACATTTTAGCTTCATATCCAGACCATTCCTGCATCAGTTCTATAAGCTTGAAGCTGTCGGTTTTCTTTTGTTCGCTTTCAACGAATGATGCTATGAAATCACTTACACTGACTTCTGTTTCTGTGGTTTTGTTTTTTGTTGCCATTATCGAAGATTATTTTGCTCATGTTGTCAGGCATTATATGTTAAAGATAAAAACTTTACAAATACCGATGTGAAGGTTTTGTGTGGTGTTTTTTGGTATTGATGAAGGTTGTAATTTCTCCGAAGGTTTTCTATGTTGTTGAACAGGCGATTCTTTTACTAATGCTCCCCCAGAAGCTGCAAAATGTCGTGAAAAGCAATAACTAGTCAAACCCAGCTTCTGGAGAAGCAGGATATCGGCATTCTCTGCGAAAATCTCCTTGATGATCTTTAATCAAAAAAAGCCCTGCCTCGCAATAAGACAGGGCTTTCCGATTGAAACCACTTTCGGTTTGAAAATGATTTGAGAACTGCGACTCTCTAGATAATAGATTTTACCAATCCTCCTTCAACTCGGATGGCCGCACCGTTGGTTGCTGATGCCAGTGGGCTGGAATAATATACTACGGTATCCGCCACTTCTTCTACAGCAGCGAAACGCTGAATCAATGAAGTAGGTCGCATGTCTTGAAAGAATTCTTCTTCCACTTTTGCAACTGATTTACCACTTGATTCTGACAAGTCTTCAATGAATTTACCAACCCCTTTTGATTTGGTAGGGCCAGGCAAAATCGCGTTTACAGTCACATTTGAGCCCTTAGTTAATTCTGCCAAACCTCTTGATACAGCCAATTGAGCGGTTTTGGTCATCCCGTAATGGATCATTTCGTCAGGAATGAAAACGCCCGATTCGCTGGAAATGAAAATTATTCTGCCCCAGTTCTTTGCAAGCATTTTTGGGAAATACTGTCTGGAAAGACGGATCCCACTCAGAACATTCAATTCAAAGAATCTGAACCAGTCTTCGTCAGGAATTTCAGCAAATGCCTTTGGCTCAAATATCCCGGCATTGTTGATCAAAATATCTACTTCAGGAAGTTGCTTTAGCAAATTGTCCACTTCTTCTACTTTAGAGAAATCAGCAGGTATTCCACTTATTTTATCAGAGCCAGTTTCTGATTTAAGGGCAGCAATTGCTTTATCTACACTTTCTTGAGTTCTCCCATTGATGACTACGGTGGCTCCTTCTATCAGGAACCGCTTTGCGGTAGCAAAACCAATTCCTGCTGTAGATCCACTGATAAATGCTTTTTTGTCTTCTAATTTTAAATCCATTGTTTCTGATTATTAAAAATGACTAGTTGAAAAGCAGTGAGTAGCTGCATGCTAGAGTAAACTGAAGGGGAGGCCAGAAAATTCGAAAGAAGGCTAAAATCTAGAAAAATTATTTGCTGAGATTGCCGCCGTTCGTGTCTCACGAACGGCTTAAGTTTTAAATTCATTTCGGTTTGTGAAGACACAAACCGAGGCGAAGATGACTACTAATATTCCGGTCATTATGAAAAAAACTAGGGAATAATTAAGAAAAGAATTCTTTTTCTCATTCTATAAAAAGTGGATTTGCTTTCCCTAGGGCATCTTCAGCTCGGCTTCGTACCCTTTCTTTTACTTTGTCCTATGAAGAAAATTTCATTTCTCCATTTTTATATTTATCAAGCCTACTGTCCAGCTCCTCAACTTGTTCCACACTTAAATCAAAAGTGCTTTCCTGTTGCTCTTTGAGTCCTTGAAGTTGCTTAAGGATAGACTTGTCCTGAAGTTGGGTAAGCCAATGGATAAGATCAATTTTAATAGATGGTACGTCCATATTTAAATGCTCTTTAATAGGTGTCAGATAAAGTTAACGATTTTTACGTTTGATTAAGTTTCTTATACCTTTCGGTTTGTGAGACACAAACCGAGGCGAAGGAACTGCGCCCTCTGCGTTACTCTCTGTGCTCACCGTGGTAAATTATACTCTCTTCTTCACCAGTTGATCCATCACCCAGTTCGCTCTTGCTCCGCTGATTCCTGTGCTTTGGCAGGTTCCAGTACCAAGTAGATCTGCTACTATAGTTTCGATCAACGGTTGTTGAATGTGCTTAGGAAGTTCAAATGAGAGTTTTTCAGCTGCTTTTCCATCAAGCTCCAACTCAAATTCTCCTTTGCCAAAGGTCTCAAAACTTACTTTTCCCTTACTTCCGTAGATGATGGTTTGATCTAATTCTGCATTTTCAGAAGTTGTAAAGCACCAGTTTCCGGTTCCGAGAACCCCGCTTTCAAACACAAAACTTCCAACGACAATGTCTTCAGCTTCATAGGTTCCTGCTTGATTGGAGCAAAAACCTGAAGCATGGGTAATTTTCCCAAAGAAAAAATCCATTAAGTCAAGCTGATGGGAAGCCAGATCAAAGAAGTATCCACCCCCAGCGAGTTCTGGATCCACCCGCCAATTGGTCTCCACTTTAGTGATTAAAGAAGCATCCAGCTTTTGCTTGAGATTGATATGGACAGAACGGATTTCTCCCAGAGTTCCATCAGTAATTAATTCCTTGATTTTACGGAAGTGAGGCAAAGCTCTACGGTAATAAGCTACGTATAAGGGCACATTTGCTTTTTCACAAACTGCAATCATGTCCAGACATTCCTGATGGGTTCTTGCCATCGGCTTTTCCACATAAACAGGCTTGCCAGCTGCTGCGGCAAGTGATGCCAGTTCCAGGTGTGCACTAGGAGGGGTGGCGATGTAGATCGCATTGACTTTGGGATCGTTGATCAGGTCAGCTGCAGACGTGTACCACTTTGCGATTCCATGCCGTTGGGCGTAGTCTATTACTTTTTCTTCCGAACGGCGCATCACCGCCTCAATTTTACTGTTTGGGATGAGGTTCATGGCAGGCGCTGATTTGACTTCGCAGACATTTCCTACGCCTAGAATTCCCCATCTCACTTCGGTATCTTGGATTTTGCTCATGGTATAAAAATAATGCCTGTGTCCAATATCAGGCTTTTGATGATTTGAATGAATGGCTTGTTAATTAGCCGGAGGAGGGCTTCTTCTTTTCATCACCAAGCTATCCGCAGGGTAAGTAGCCTTGAGGTATGCCATTTGATCTTTTGCCCAATCGATAATCAACTGCCGGTCAGCGTCAGAAAGATTCGCTTCTGGATGCAGTCCAAAATAGGTGTAAGACTCCAAGGGCATCTCTTTTTCCTCTACCATTTCTATGGTTTCTTCCAACTTATGGTTTTGATAAGCTAGCGGTCGATTGGTGAATTCATCAAAATTCAGGTGTCTTTTGCCATCCTGAATGTGTTGATTGAGCCAATACCCCACAGGCTCTATGCTAGCGTACCAAGGATATTCTGATGTGTTTGTATGACAGTTATTGCAGGCATTGACCAGCAACTTGTTCACATTGTCAGGGATATCGTAGCTGCCAGAGATAGGGTGTTCTGCAGGATTTCCCTCGTTTTTTTCGTAGGGAATAAACTGAATAGCTATTAAAACGATTAAAATGACTAATCCGATTTTTTTCAACATGGCTTAAAGAATTTCTTGTCAGTGATGTAATGGTAGAAAAGGTTTAAGTAATGAAGGGTAATATCTTTAAGGTTTAGTTCTTTTTTACCCGGAGTTAAAGTTGGATCAGTCTTTCGTAAGATTTTTATTTCATTCCTACTTATTGTCGAAAGGTTAAAGTAAAGAATGTACTAGTCATATTAATTGGGGGAATTCTCAAAGTCCAAGATTTGACTGCTAAAGACTTAAGAACTTCCGCCAACGATGATTATTTTTTATGCCAGGATTTACCTTTGTTTTTAGAGTAAAAACTTCCTTTAGGGCCTTCTGCCAAAAGTTCTTTGCCTCCATCCGCTAAATCTGAAAATTCACCTGGACTTGCTGGATTTCCCATGTAACGTAAAGACCAAGTTTCTCCCTCATCTACAGAATATTCAAGTTTAAGCGTGTTGGTTGGGCAAATACGTATTAGTTCTTTCCCCTTTTTAATCATTTGTGCCATTTATTAATTATTTAAATCCCGACAATCTAAGAATGCTTGTCGTCTAAAAAAAAACTAAGCAAAGTATTTATGGATAAAATCCAATTTTTTTTAAAACTTCTTTTTAAACTATCTTTTTTGATCTTAACATTTCAATTTCATTTCCCAGCCAAGAATGAACCTCGCAACTCTATTAGTTAGAGAGCGTGCTCGTGCTTGGTTTGGAAAATTATTGTGCAGGATGAATTAGTGTACTTTATTAAAATATCGAAACCCGTCCAACAACAACTTGAACGGGTTTCGAATGATTCAATTATCGGAATAAATTACATTTCCCAACCTTCCCTGTAGGTTCTGCCAACAAATTGGTTGGCGTCTTCGAAGTTTGTAATCAGCAATTTATCTCCATCCCAGAGTAGTTTCTTTCTGCCGTAGAATTCCATCTGTCCTCTGGAGTTTTCTCTGCGGAGCATGTAGCTACGGATAGCAAGATTACCCATCAGTACAGTTTCTGTCATCGGTCCGGCATAGTCGAATGAAGATGTCAAGCCCTTGTGCTCTTCACTTCCGAATCCTGCCTTACATGCATCCACCCATTTTCTCTGGTGGCCATACTCAGGTTCAATGTTTTCTTCAGTTTGTGGGCCAAACTCTTGCGTGCCATCGTTCAGGTATAGTTTTGGCATCAGCGGAGATGAGTCATTGATATTAGTAGCGATGATTCCCTTGTCACCGATGATCAGTACGCCATTTGCTCCGCCACCGATTTCCTGATCTGCAGGAATAATGTCTGGGTGGGCTGGTTTGATACCACCATCCATCCAAGTCATATTGATAGGTGACTTGCTTTTTGGAGTTGCTGCAAAATTCAAGGAAATAAAGGAAGATGCCGGACATCCATCAGGATGATAATCTGGAGTCCACATACCACTGTAAACTGACCCGACGCTACATTCAGCATCTGTTGGATAATGTAAGCCTAAGGTTCTAAATGGAATATCAATTAGGTGGCATCCTACATCACCTAATGCTCCTGTGCCATAATTCCACCAGCCTCTCCAGCTGAATGGATGAAGTTCTGGGGTATAAGGGATCTCCGGGGATGGGCCTAACCACAAGTCCCAGTTCAGCGCATCAGGCTTTGCACTTGGGTTTGGCTTAGGAAAAGCTCCACCTTGAGGCCATACTGGTCTGTTTGTCCACACTTCCACTTTTGAGATTTTTCCGATTTTATCCTCATCCACCCATTTTTGGACAAGTTTCAAGAGCTCGTTCGAACCACCTTGATTCCCCATTTGGGTTACTACTTTCTGGCTTCTTGCCATCTCGGTAAGCATTCTCGCCTCCTTGATGTTATGTGTCATAGGCTTCTGCACATAGACATGCTTGCCACGCTCCATGGCATATTTGGCTGCTGGACCATGCACGTGATCCGGAGTAGAAATGGTCACTGCATCGATGTCCTTTTCTTTATCGAGCATTTCGCGGAAATCAGCATAACGCTTAGCATCTGGGAATCTCTCTACAGAAGCTTTGGCTGAACCGGAAAAATCAACATCACAAAGAGCTGCTACACGTTCTCTGCCGTTTACTGAGGCATTTCTGATATCGCTTGCCCCTTTTCCGCCAGCGCCGATGGCTGCCAGATTCAGTTGATCACTTGGAGAAATAAATCCTACTCCGCCCAGCACGTGGCGTGGAACAATCATAAAAGAGGATGCAATTGCTGCATTTTTGATAAAATCCCGGCGGCTTTGTCCTTCAGGATTTTTCTTAGGGTTTTGCATAAGGTTAAGTGTTTAAGGTCTATTAATCAGTATTCTTATAAGCTTGATTTCAGATGTCAAAAATCCATTTGCATTTAGCGGGAAGATAACTCACCGACGGAAGGCGAAGATGCAAAGCAACCTACTTGCCGAATTGTCTATAATTACCATTAGCTACCTAGTTTAGGAAGTGTTTCTGGCAGAAAAACGGATTTATTTTTTTACTATTCTAAAAATAGGGATTTATTTTTTTGTAATAATCCTGATTGTTTTCGAACGCTCATTATCAAAGGATCAATGGTAATGCTTAAAAAAGCTCCAAAAAACAGTGATTTTATAATGAGGGGTATTGAGCAGGTAGTTCTTTAAAAAAAACGAGAGTAAAGAGGGAGATCTGGGTAAAAATCAATGTGCAATCGATGGTATTATTTGTGATTTCAGTGTTTTTTGGTTTAAGTTTAATTTTACTAAAATATTATTTCGCAATAGAAAATATCATGAAATAGTAATAAATCAGTATAAAGCAGGTAGCCATTGCAAAAAAAAGCCAGTTTCTTTGAATATATTGAAATGCAATAAGCATGAAACAAACAATTCAACTAGCCTGAAATGAAAATAGGAGTTCTAAAGGAAACCAAAGAAGGAGAGAAAAGGGTGGCGCTGAGTCCTGATGTCATCAAGCAATTAATCAAGAAGGAGTTTCAAGTCGCAGTACAGCAAGGTGCTGGGTTAGGATCCAATTTCTCAGATCAAGACTTTGCCGAAGCGGGCGCTGTCATTGGTAGTGAAGCTGAGGTTTTTGACTCAGATATTTTGCTCAAGGTCAACATCTTTACCAAAGAAGAAATAGCTCAAATGAAGACTGGAAGCGCATGCATGTCTATTATGTATGCCTATAACCATCCGGAAATACTTGCGGAATTGAATAAGAAATCCATCACTTCCTTTGCTATGGATGCGGTTCCGAGGATTTCCAGAGCCCAAAAAATGGACTGCTTGAGTTCTCAGGCCAATCTGGCTGGATATAAATCGGTGATTTTGGGAGCGAACTATCTGGAGAAGATATTCCCTTTGATGATGACTGCTTCTGGTACAATTACGCCAGCTAAGGTGTTGATTTTCGGAGCAGGTGTGGCTGGGTTGCAGGCCATTGCTACTGCCAAGCGATTGGGCGCAGTCGTCGAAGTATCTGATGTACGCCCCGAAACCAAGGAGCAAGTGGAATCTCTTGGAGGTAGGTTTTTGACAGTGGAAGGAGCAGAAGAGGTGAAAGTGGAAGGTGGCTATGCTGCGGAGGTTTCTGCTGAGTTTTTGCAAAAGCAGAAAGAACTCATTCAAAGTAAGATCAAGGATTCGGATCTGGTGATTACCACGGCTTTGGTCATGGGGAAAAAGTCTCCGATTCTAGTGACTGAGGAAATGGTGAAAACCATGAAAAAAGGAGCGGTGATCGTGGATATGGCTGTGGAGTCAGGCGGGAATTGTGAAATCTCCGAAAAGGATAAAATCGTGCAAAAGCATGGCGTGACTATTATCGGCGAATCCAATTTGCCTTCGCTTATGTCCACCAATGCCTCTCAGCTTTATGCGACAAACATCAGTACCTTATTGCTGCATTTGGCTAGCAAAGATGGATTTAATCTAGACCGGGAAGAAGAAATCACCAAAGGTGTTTTGATCACTTTTGAGGGTCAGGTGGTGCATGAATTCACCAATAAAATATTAAATAACTAAGAATTAACCTTTTCAACTTATGAGCTCAGAAGCACTGATTATTCTGATTTATATACTTGTACTGGCAAGTTTCCTGGGGTTTGAGCTAATCGCAAAAGTTCCCCCAACCTTGCATACGCCATTGATGTCCGGTTCGAATGCCATTTCCGGCATTACCATCGTGGGAGCGCTTTTAGCCTGTAACGAAATGGGCTACACCACCCTCAGCAAATGGCTGGGAATGGTAGCCTTGGTGCTCGCCACCATCAACGTAGTCGGCGGCTACACTGTCACAGATCGTATGCTTAAAATGTTCAAGAAAAAATGAGTATAGCCATAGAATTAGCCTATTTGATTGCCTCAGTATTGTTTGTCCTGGGGATGAAAATGATGAACAAGACCAAGTCAGCAAGACAGGGTAACCGTCTTTCAGCGCTTGGGATGTTTATAGCCATTTTGGCCACCTTAGTTCAGATTGATGCCATTTCACTGGTTGAGATTTTGGGCTGTATAGTTCTGGGAGCTGCGATTGGCCTTTATTACGCCAATAAAGTTGAGATGACTAAAATGCCGGAGATGGTTGCGATTTTCAACGGTTTCGGTGGTTTAGCCTCCTTCTCCGTAGCACTTTCGGATTATTTCCTTCGTACAGAAGTAAATATGGAATCCATCGAATTGGTGACGGTAATCAGTATTATAGTTTCGGTATTTATAGGCGGTCTGACATTTACAGGATCACTTATCGCCTATCTGAAATTGAATGGGAATATCTCGGGATCTCCTATCACATTCAAAGGTCAGCATGCAATAAACTTAATCTTGTTTTTAGGATTCTTGACAGCTGCAGTCTTTACTGTAATGGACCAAACTGACCCAATGCTGATCATTATCTTGATTGTCATTGCATTGCTTTTGGGTGTTTTGACTGTGATTCCTATAGGAGGAGCAGATATGCCCGTGGTGATTTCCTTACTGAATTCTTACTCAGGAATGGCAGCTTGTGCGACTGGTTTTATCCTAAATAATAATGTATTGATCGTTGCCGGTTCACTAGTCGGAGCATCGGGGATAATCCTCACGCAGATTATGTGTAAAGCCATGAACCGATCCTTGATCAATGTGTTGCTTGGGGGATTTGGACAGACCGTGAATGAGGCACAAGGAGATGGTCCATCAATCACAGTAAAGGAAATTGGAGTAGAGGAAACGGCTATGTTATTTGATGGAGTTTCTTCAGTGATCGTAGTTCCTGGATACGGAATGGCTGTTGCTCAGGCTCAGCACGTGATCCGAGAGTTGATGGAGCAATGTGAAAAGAGAAATATTGACTTCAAATTTGCTATTCACCCAGTGGCAGGAAGAATGCCGGGACACATGAATGTGTTGCTGGCAGAAGCAAATATATCTTACGACAAACTGATCGAAATGGAGTCCATCAACGATGAATTCCCAAACACAGATTTGGTGCTTATCGTGGGAGCAAATGACGTGGTAAATCCAGCGGCTCGAAACAATCCTCAAAGTCCGATTTATGGCATGCCTATCTTGAATGCAGATAAAGCCAGAACGGTAATCGTCTGCAAGAGAAGTATGGGTAAAGGCTATGCGGGAGTGGAGAATGAGCTCTTTGGCTATCCAAATTGCTTGATGCTTTTCGGAGATGCGAAGCAAACTATCACCAAAGTGGTATCCGAAATGAAGGAAATGTAAGTACCAATTTATCTCAAACCTATAGAACGGGGCTATCTGGATTTCCAGGTAGCCTTTATTTTTTAAAGGGAATTTGAAACAGCTTCTTTTACTGCTTCATATTTTTCCTTTAAATCTGCTATTTCAGATTCATTGAAGGCACTTAGCGGCAAGGCTAACACATTTTGGCATAAGCCTTCAAAGGATAATGAGGCTTTCAAACCCTTTAAATAATTTGATTTGTAAGTGCCGTGGCTGTATAGACTCTTGCTAAGAAATTGGACAGTTTCATTAAGGATTTTCATTCTTGCCTTATCCTGATATTCAATCGCTTCAAAAAGTTTGACGTAAAGAGAAGGGAAGAGATTTGCTCCACCGGTGACTCCCCCATGCCCTCCCATGTTCATAGTTTCTACCAATAGTTCCTCTGGGCCTACCAAAACCGTGAATTCTGGGTGTTCCCTGAAGGTGTCGCAAAGGCTTTCAAAGTATTTTTGATCTCCTGAACTGTCTTTGATTCCAATGATATTCGGGTGGTCAACCAGCTGTTTTACAGTTTTCAAATCAATAGTTATCCCGGTATGAGAAGGCATATTGTAAAGAAAAAGTGGCAGCTCCACTTCATCTGCCAACTTGGAAAAGTAGAACACCAACTCCTCCTGCCCAATATTCATGTAATATGGATTGGTCGCAACCAGGATGTCTGCTCCGGCTTCCTTGGCATATGCCGCCAAATCCAAACTTTCCTGAAACGAACAGTCACTTATCCCCACTAACACAGGAATTCGTTGATCAACTTTTTGGCAGGTCACTTCAATCAACTGTTTTTTAACACTAGAACTCATGCTGGCAAATTCACCTGTGGTACCCAAAATAAAAATTCCATGAACCCCGCCGGAAATCATATGCTCAATCAGAAGTCCAAGACTTTTTTCATCCAAAGAAAAATCCGAATTCAGCGGGGTAATCATAGGAGGAATGATCCCTCGAAAAGGTTGGGAGAAGAACATAAAAATAGGGTTGAACGATTATTCCAATTTAAGAGAAACATATTTTATTTTCTCTCTATTGTAGGTGTAGGTTAAGTGAATAGAGCCATCTTTTGCCTGAATGATAGCAGGATAACTGAATTCTCCTTTTGGCTGATCTTCCAATACATAAATCTCTTCCCAATTTACTCCGTCCATAGACATCATCAGGGATAGTTTATTCCTTCCGTCTTTGATGGGATTGCAGAGAAGTAATTGGATGCCACTTTGTAAAGTCACGGCATCAATTCCTGAGTTGTTGTGAATCAAGCCGGTGGATTCTACTTTGGACCAGGTTTTACCTCCGTCCATCGACCAAGTCGAGCCTATCACATCTTCCTGAGTTCGGGCAAGCATTTGGAGCTTGTTGTTTGGATACTTCAAAATAGTAGGTTGAATCGCATGAAACTCTCCATTGTCGATCCCTGTTTTTTTCCAGTTCAGACCTTCTGCAGTAGTAGTTTCCACATGCATGCTCCAGACACCGTTGGTTTCGAAGCTAGATGGGTGAAGAAGAGTACCATCTCCTAAAAGCACTGCTTTGTTTTTCACTGGTCCAAGCATTCCTGGAGGAATTTGAATTGCTTTTGACCAGGTTTTTCCTTCGTCATCAGAAGTTTTATAAAGTCCCCACCATTCTCTTGGGTTTGGCCCTTCTTTGTAAAAAAGGAAGATTTTTCCAGCAGGACTTTTGTATAAAACCGGATTCCAGGTCGGATTTCTAAAGTCTTTGTTTTCTACTCCATCGGCAACCATTTCTGGTTTTGACCACTTTCCATTTGCTAAAAGAGAAGTGTAAATGCTCACATCTGGGTGCCTTTCGTAAGTTCCTCCAAACCAGGAAGCTAAAATTCCCCGATCAGTTTCTGCTAAAGTGGAGGCGTGACAGGAAGGGAAGGGAGCCTCTTCGTAGATAAATCCAGAGGATAGGATTTTCACGGTAGGCGTTTCATTTTTGGGGAAAAAACTGAAGAGAGTAAGGATGAAAAGTAGGGTTTTCATGAATAAGATATCGAATTGGTCATTATAAATTATGCCTTACAAGCATGGTTAGTATCCCGTACTCACCTGTAAGTTGAAAGGAAAGGCTTTATCTAAAATTAAGGTAAAAGAACCTCCGCTGGAATATTTAATTCCTTGTGAAATATTTTGGCAATTTCTAAAGTCATAGGCTTCCTACGATTTAAAATTGATGATATATATCCTTTACTTCCCACTTTACCCACAAGGTCTTTATTTCTCACCCCCATTTCCACCATTTTTTGTTTGATTATCTCTATAGGATCGGGTGTTGGGATTTGGAAATTTTGATCCTCATATTCTTTAATGATCAGTAGAGCAACCTCAAGTTTTTTTCCTTCAGGGGATTCTTTTGAAATCTTCAAATCTAATTGTTCCTCTACCCAATCCAAGTATTGGCTGTATTGTTCGTCTGACTTTATTACACTTAATTCCATCTCTAGTGTTTTTTAGGTTGAATAGATTCTGCCAGCAACGATTCTAATTATAAACAATCAAATTCGGTGCAGTCACAAAGATGTCGGATTTCCTGAATCTCAGATTTTTTCTGAAGCTAAATGCAAATTTGGAATTGCCCTCATCATCGGTAGGCAGGAAAGTTCCTTTCATTTCTATGGTTCCAAATATTAAGTTCTCATTTCGAATTCGCATTCCCAAGCTGATACCCGTGAAATTCTGGTATCTGTCCTCACAGGTATAACACTTGAGTTTGGCCCAATAGAAGGAAGTAAAAGGTGCGATCCTAAAGCCTATCAATGACCAGGGAGTAAAGAGGCTGGATTCAAACCCAAGTGCTATTCTCTGCGTCGCATCCACCTCTTCCACTCGCAAGCCTGGTATCAAATTGCTCCTGATAGTCAACCAGTCGCTAGTGACTCGTTTGTAGAGCTGGGTGTATAGAATGCTCGCAGAATTCCTGATTTTGTAATTCCCCAGGGTAAATGCCTGGGTATAATAGGTGCCTCCAGTCTGAAGTACTGCATCTTCAATTCCTTTTCGCAGATAGCTTGCCCCATTCAAATTGAATTCATAGAAGCTGCCGCTTTTGGAAGCTTTCTTAAAGTTGATGTTGAGATCTCCATAGGGGCGTTTCAAACCCATTGTATTGGTATAGCCCCAGGTGGTGGAGATGTTATAACCCGAGGGGATATCCTCCGTCCGTCCGAAACCATAGACATATTGGGTCTTGAAAAAGTCCTGTTCATATACAGTAAACTCTGCCAAAATCCCCTTGCTGTCGTTGTATCTGCTTTCATCGATTACATTTTCTTGATCTGGCTGGTTAATGAAGTATCCGTCAAAGGCTCTAAGGGCCAGAAACTCTCGCTTTCTGTCTTGCAATGCTTTATTTGAACCGAAGTTATAGCCCATCCAGAAGTCCATGATGTTGTATCTATAGGCGAGAAATACTGAATCCGGTCTAGAATCTACATTTTGTGACCAGTTTTGACTCCATCCAGCGCCCCCTGCAAATTTGGAATATGGGGATACCAGCGGACGCTCCAGGCTGAACCCCGTTGCAAATTCCTTTTCCTCACCTGCGCTGATTCCAGAATTTAACTGAGTGTAATAGGCCGTAAAATCCGCAAAACTTCCTAAAAAGCTACTTTTGGTATATGCCAGCCCAATCCCTACTTTCGGGGTCCGGTCATGATCAAAAAGTATGTCGAATTCAAACCCCTGACCTCTGCCATCCAAATTAGCATTATACACCTTTAATAAAGGGGAAGTGGGAATGGTGCCGCCAAGAGAACCTCCGAAACTGAAAATATCCCGTGTTACTATCGCAAGATCCACAGAGTCTGTTCCCTCGATGGGAGTGACCACGATTCTGCTTTCCAGAATGAAGGATTGATCCCTTAGGTATCGCTCGTTATCGCCGAGTTTGTAAGGATTGAGTAGTTGGTTTGGCTTTATAAAAAGATGTTGACGAATAGTTTTCTCCCGGGTATTGGTGTGAAGCTTGTTTGCGATTCTGCCTACTTTTTGCACGATAGGTTTTTCCGTTCCGTAGATTGAAAACTCAAAACCAAGGTTTTCAACCGTGATATTTCGGATGACTCTACCTTCATAGGGTAGGAACTTCTCCTCCGCTTTTTCTACCAACACTGAATCCCGGTTTGATCGAGTAATCAGATCCATTCCTTTCTCCAAGGCCTTCTTAGTAATAGAGGTTTTAGACGTGTCATTCTCATTTTGGGCAAAAAGATTCACGCAGATACCTAAAAGCATATGTAGGAATAAAATGACGCTGAATGTTAGTTTGAATCTGCTCATGCGATAGTATGGAAAAAAGAGGCGCATCCTGCTGGGATTTTTCGAGCACATAATCTCTTTATCGCATTTTCTCTGCCAATATTATGAAAGTTGTATAAGTTTAACTTAAAATTCTTCAATAGAATGACTAAAACTAATTTAGGATTCACACGAATGAGTTTTTTGATATCAGCCATAGTTTTTCCTTCAAAGTGGTCAGAAGGTATAAGCCTCATTTTAAACAGGTAAAGTTATTGTCCCACGTCATGAAGGCTGCACACCACGTTACAGTTTATAAAGTTCTTTATCAAAAAAAGCATTACCAAGTTTTTACTTGTTCCCTGTGATTTATTTTTATGTTGTCAAATGATTATATTATTTGTTGTAATGTTGTGTATTTATTATTGTTTTGAGAAATACCTTAAAAAGGCAATATAGTTATTTGTTAAAAGCTTATTCTTTGAAAGAATGACTACTTATAAGGTTAATAAATAACTAAGTCATGTGTAGTGTTAAATTTCAAGCCTAAAGCTGATTGGCTTATGGTTTAGGTGTTTTGGTGTTATTAACATATTGATTTATAGTAACTTGATAGTTGATGATCATTGTGGTTCATTTCTACTCTTAAATTAATTTAGAGTTAATTTTTCCTGTTATATATTTAATGTAATCCTAAAGAATACCCCGAGGGATGAGCAGTTTTATATTATACTTTTGTCGCTGGAAATAGTAAGAATAGCCTATTATTCTCTTTTACAACTTAGTATTATGATTTTCTTAGTTACCCAACACTTAAAATTTTATGAATACAAAATTACGATTATCTAAAGTCTTCTTTGCATCTGCATGTATGCTGGCTGTGACTGGGTTTGGTAGTTCTCAAGAGCTGATGGCGACCGGGAACATCCCAGTTAGCAAGGTTACATTTGGGAGTTTGATCTCTGTTATGCCAATTTCCGGTACAGTTACCGATGAAACCGGCCAACCACTTCCGGGTGCCACTGTGCGAATTAAAGGTACAGTAAATGGGACTGTGACAGATCTCGACGGCAAATATTCCTTGGAAGTGGGTGAAGATGCTGTACTCCAAATTTCTTATGTAGGATATATCCTTCAGGAGATTTCGCTGAATGGCCAATCCGTCATAGATGTTCAACTGGTGCCTGATGCTACTCAGCTGGATGAGTTGGTGGTAGTCGGGTACGGTACGCAAAAGCGATCTGATGTCACCGGTGCAATAGGCTCTGTAAAAAGCGAAGACTTCAACCGCGGAGTGATCACTAATCCGGTGGATCTTCTTCAGGGCAAAGTGGCCGGTGTAAACATTACTTCCACAAGTGGTGAGCCTGGTGCAAATCAGAATGTAATTATCCGTGGTATCGGTAGTTTGAGATCTGGTACACAGCCCCTTTATGTATTAGACGGATTTTTATTGGACAATTCAAGTACTGGAGTTGCTTCTAATCCTTTGAACTTCCTAAATCCAAATGACATTGAGAGCATCGATGTGTTGAAAGATGCAAGCGCCACAGCTCTCTACGGTTCGCGTGCTTCCAATGGGGTCATCGTCATCACGACTAAAAAAGGCAAATCAGGGACTTCTCAAGTTAATGTTTCAGCCTCCACAGCCTGGTCCAAGATGTCAAACCAAATTGATGTTTTTAGCGCGGATGAGTTTCGTCGCCAAGTTGTAGCGGTAGGTGGCTCGCTGGAGGATTTCAATGGAAATACCAACTGGCAGGATGAACTGTCTCAGGTTGGTTTCTCACAGGATTACAGCCTTTCTATGAGCGGAGCCAATACAGAAAGATTCTCTTACTTCGCATCCCTTGGCTACCAGAATCAAGGAGGTATCTTGAAAAACAGCAATTTGACCCGTTATTCTGGCAAATTGAACATGAATCAGAAAGCTTTTGAAGGCAGACTAATTGTAGATTACAATCTGACGGCTTCTTTCACAGAAAACCTCAGACCTAGCATTGGATCTACTATCAGTGATATGCTGTACCTGAATCCTACTATTCCGGCCTTTACTGATGGTGAGCCTACACTTCTGAATACCAAT
This sequence comes from Algoriphagus locisalis, assembly GCF_900116615.1. Lineage (GTDB taxonomy): Bacteria > Bacteroidota > Bacteroidia > Cytophagales > Cyclobacteriaceae > Algoriphagus > Algoriphagus locisalis. The sequence goes on along the minus strand of NZ_FPBF01000003.1, from coordinate 533,750 downwards.
GCTCTGAATCCGCTAAAAAGATATGAGCTTTACTCAGACAATGCAGTAAATAATAGAATTTTAGGCACTATTTCTCCTTCTTTTGAAATTTTTGACGGACTGACTTACAAGCTAAATCTTGGAGTGGATTTCTCTAATACCAACAGATTCCAGCAGTACATTCCTTTTACGGAAGTAGTCAATGAATCAAATGTGTCTGATGGAGCCTTGGATGAATTGATCGCATCAAATACCAACAGTCTTGTGGAAAACACCCTGACTTACAATTGGAACAACTACAAGCATAATTTCACTGTTTTGGCTGGTCATTCTTTTCAGACCTTTATGGACGAGTTTAGGAGTACTTCTGCCAGAGGGTTTGCTGCCAATAACATCGAACCAAGGTATCAGGATCATAATAGTACGACTGAGTTCCCAACTACTGTGAGTGCCTCGGCTGTGAAAAATGAGCTTCAGTCTTTCTTTGGTCGATTAAACTACGTTTACGATGAAAAGTACCTGTTCACTGCAACTTTCCGTGCAGATGGATCTTCCAAATTTGGTGAGAATAACAAGTATGGCTACTTCCCATCCTTTGCATTGGGTTGGAATCTGAGCAAAGAAGAATTCATGGCTAATTCAGGTATTGACAATCTGAAACTTAGATCTAGCTGGGGACAAACAGGAAATCAAGAAATACCTTCCAAGATCACCAAAGCTAGTTTCTCAGAAGATCGTTTGGCTACTGGGGCTCAAAGTTTGAATACGTATCCTATTGACACTGATGGTAATTCGATTGACAATTACCCTTACGGAATTGTATTTACCCGTCTCGCAAATCCTGATTTGCAGTGGGAAGTATCCACTCAATTTGACGTAGGCTTGGACTTTGCATTTTTCGATTACCGCTTGACAGGTACCTTGGATTATTTCAACAAAGTGTCCTCCAATATCCTTTTGGAGGTAGTTCCGGCAGATCCGGTTCAGCCAACTTCTACCTATTGGGATAATATTGAAGATATGAAAATCTACAATAGTGGAATTGAATTGGCTTTGAATTACAGCAGTAAGACTGAGTCTGCTTTCTCTTACAACCTTGGTGGAAATATCACCTTTATCCAAAACGAAGTGCGGGATTCCCCTTACTCAGTCCTGACCACTGGAGCGGCACAAGGGGCCGGACAAACCGGCGCAACGATCAACGGGTATATCAACAACCAGCCAATCGGAGCATTTTACATGTTGGAGTTTGACGGAATAGGTGAGGATGGGCTCAATCGTTTTGTGGATAAAAATGGAGATGGTGAAATCCTGGACAATGACCGATCTGTAGTAGGCAGTGCGATTCCAAAAATTATCTATGGTATCAATGCTAATATGAGCTATAAGAATTTTGACTTGGGACTTAATTTCAACGGAGTTTCTGGAAATAAAATCTACAACCATACGACTATGTCCCTTTTCACTAAGGCGCAGCTTTCTAGATCAAATAATACCACTGATTTCGCAGTTCAATTCCCAGAGGAATCCTTCAATAATTCCAACACAGTTTCTACCAGATACTTGGAGAGTGGTTCCTTCTTTAGGTTAAATAATGCAACTCTTGGTTACAATTTAAATTCCGAGCGAATTGGATTGGGCAATGCCTTCCAAAATATTCGTCTTTCGGTCACTGGCCAAAACCTGTTTGTAATTTCTGATTATTCAGGATTTGATCCTGAGATCAATACAGGAACAAGCACTGCCGGTATCCAAACTTTCGGTATAGATCGGTTCACTTATCCTAGAGCAAGGACGTTCATGGTCAATTTGAATCTAACATTTTAAAAAAAACAGGGCAGATGCGTATTCATCTTCCAGAAAATATAAAATATATGAAGACGATCAGTTTTAGAAAATTATTACCAACAGCAGCTTTATTATTGGCATTTCTGAGCTGCACTACCCTAGAGGAAGAGGTTCTGGATGAATCACTGACTGGTACAGGTCAGGCAGAGATTGTGAGCGGATCCATTGCTCCGGTTTACGGAATGCTTCGCCAGGTTTGGCTTCACACTGTTAATTTTGGGCTGCAGGAAGTTGCTTCTGATGAGGCAATCTTACCTTATCGTGGAGGAACCGACTGGTTTGACGGAGGTAAGTTTATCGCAGTACACCAGCACTTGATGACCCCAACCAATAGCTTAGTAGGAGATAGTTGGACATACATCACCTTGAGTTTGTCCCGTGCTGTTGCAGCTGAAGAGCAATTGGGATTGGAAGTGGAAAATGGCAATTCAAATGCCCAAAATCCACTTTACGAAATGGTGGCAATTAAGGCTTATTTGAATATGTTGGCAATGGACAACTGGGGTTTGGTATTCAGAAAAGACCGTTCCGACCAGCAGTCCGAAATCCTAAGAGGTCAGGAAGCTGTTGATTACTTGGAATCTGAGTTACTTTCAGTAGTCAATCTGATCAGCAGTAGTAACGGCCCAGGCCGAATGAACAAGCATGCGGTAGAAGCGTTGCTTGCACGTCTTTATCTCAACTCAGCGGTTTACCGGGATCCTTATGGTACTCCAAACTTCCGACCTGAAGACATGGACAAGGTGATCGAATATACCAACAACATCATCAATGGAGGCTATGCTCTTTCGCCGGAATACTTTGATCTTTTCAATGATGATAATAACAGCAATCCAGAAATCATCTTTTCCCTCGATCAACGTGGCGTGCTTCAGACAGAACATAGCAGATGGCAATATTGGTCTATCTCAGGTGATCAGGTTCCAAGACCTGAATTCCCAAGTACCCGTGGCACAGATGCAGTGGCAGCTACTCCTGATTTTATTCAATCTTGGTACGATGCCTACGGTGATGTAGATCCTGCCGATGCCGATGCACGATTCTTCCAGGAGAATACCATCATCCCCGAAAATCTCCGAGACCTTACAGGTGTTAATCCTACCAATGACGAAGATCATTTTTATACGGTAGAAGCAACTGAGTTTGAGATGGACAGAGGAATACTAAGAAACATCATTTGGGGTCCAAGAAAAGATGGAAATGGAAATATTATGACTGACGAAAATGGTAAAGTCAAAATCTACCCTGTGATCAATAGAAGAAGTAGTGGAGCGGATATACGGTATGTCGATCATACTTTCCAAGTTGATTTCACTAATGAAGGAAGCTTGCATAATACCGGACATAGATTTTCAAAGTATCAGTTTAGCCGTACGGCTCCAAATTGCTGCAGCAATAGCAGCGTGGATATTGTCCTGATCCGATTGGGTGAAATATATCTGATGCGTGCTGAGGCAAAGCTTAGAAAAGGAGATAACGCAGGAGCTTTGGCTGATGTAAATACGCTAAGAACTTCTAGAAATGCACGTCCTGAGCAGACTCCAGCTCCTTTGAACTCCATAGATTTGGATATACTATTCCGTGAGTCAGGATTTGAATTGTATTGGGAAGGATTACGCAGAGTGAATCAAATCCGTTTCGGAAAATACGAGGATAGCTGGACGGAAAAGAATGACAGCGATGTCAACAAGCGACTCTTCCCTATCCCGCAGCAAGCTATAGATGGAGCTTCCAATATTCCTGGATTTCTGGTTCAAAACCCAGGTTACTAAAACCTATTAAACCTTTGATCATAAAAAGCCGATGGGAATATATCTCATCGGCTTTTGTGTTTTACGGCAATTGGAGGGGGTGAGAAAGTAGGCTTATCACTTATCTGTGTACTCCGTTGATGTAGTCCCCGAATTTCGCTGCGCTGTATTCGGGGTTGATACGGTGAATGCCGTTGGCATTCAATAAACACCTATTGAAGGCTCGATCGAATCTCATTGGCCAAAAGCTTGTTAAAGATGCGGTGGATTTTACCTAACTAAACCATCTTAATAGGCACTAGCTGGAAAGTATCTTGCCAAAGGCAAGACCAGTACATGCCCAGAATGCAATTCTGGGTTATGTTAGACTTGTTTTCACCAGAGTGCCAACGGCACGATCGGTATAGTATATATCATTTGTGTGATCACAACTGTCAAAAAAAACATTCCTGAGACAGGAATGTCCGTAAAATGAATAGGGTGAATTTGCTTAAAACTTTAACTCAATCCTCTATTTTCTTGATCGTATTTTTCTTCAGATCGATGGCAAAATGATCGGAAGGATTGGAATGATAAAGCTTTTCGAAAATCCCGAAAAACTGGATCAATTCACTGTTTAAACCCTTCTCTTTGCTAGATGTCTTTTGGCTAAGGGAAGATATCAACTCCTCATAAAAACTGATTCTCTCTTCTGGAATCAGCTTTTTTCCAAGTTCATCACCGTTTTTCAAAAGGTAAAAATCATCGATGATAGCATGATCAGGAAGGGATCTCTTGGATCTTACTTTTAGCTTTCTCATTTTTTCCTGGAGGAAATTTTCACTTTCGGCTTCCTCCATTTTGCTCCAGGCCAAAAGCTCCTCAGGGGAGAGGTTCTGAAGGAGAATGGCGAGATTTTCCGGCCAATCAGAAGGGATAAACCTGGACTTGGTCAATTCACGCAAATGATTTCTGGTGTACTCCAGATAGTCTTTTGACGCTAAAATGCTGCTGTCCCAGATCCCCGGATCCTGCTTTTCCAATAGCCAGCGATGCTCCATTCGGTAGAGATCAAAGAACTCATTCATGTGATCTACCTCGGCAAGAGAAATCGTTTCGATTTCCACAGTGGAGGACTTGGATGTTGTCAGCTTTTTGTAGGCCGGTGGGTAGGCCGCTAGAGAAGGTACTTGAATATTATACATGGTATGGGTGGTTGTTTGGTCTTGATAAATTCCAGTATCATTAATATGCATGTGTCCCGCAAAGTGGATTTTAATTCCCGCCTTCGCGTAGAGACTTGTGGTTTCTGTGGTAGGAACTCTCGCCAACTGAAACTTCTGGGCTCCGAAAAGCGCACTCATTTCATCGGAGGCTCCGTCGTGAAATTCCGCCAGTGGGTAATGGCTAAAGGAAATCAGTGTTTTTCCTCTTTTTTCAGCTTCGGAAGCTACTTTTTTGATCCAGTCTAGTTGGTGTTTTTTGTGGAGAGCAGCTTGGTTAAAGCCTACGGATGATCCTCTCCACTCAGTTCCTGTATAAGTATAAACATTTCCATCCAAAGCTAAAAGCCAAATTCCATCGACGGGCTCAACTACATAGCTGGCGTCGGGTAGGGTTAGTCCTGAATCGCCAGCTTTATAGACCCGATCTTCCAAAGATGAACTGGCTTTTGCTTGTTGGAAATTGTAATTATCCACATCCAATTCCTGAAAGGGATGCGCCCAAAAAAGATCTTTTTCACTAGGGAAAAACCCAAAATCGCCCAAGGCATTGGTGATTTCAGTATAGCCCCAGTAATTGATTTGATCTGAAATGGCTGCCTGCTCAGATGAAAAAACATCTTTTGAACCGGCAATGGCCTGCTCCGAGCCATCAGTTCCAAGGAAATCCCGCTTTCCGGCTTCACCTCCAAAGGGTTTTACTGGATCATGGTTTCCTGTGGTAATGAAAAAACGCATTCCGGATTCTGCCGAATATTGATCCAGAATTTTCTTCAGTGCCAACACATTCATAGGTTGCCCGTCATCGGTAAAATCCCCAGGAAGCACCACGAGTTGGATTCCTCTGTGCTTTAGATCCTCTAGGGCGGCGATAAAGGCAAAGTAGTTTTCATTGAAAAGCCGGGTGGAGTTGATTTGGCTTTTCATGGTGCGGATGGTGGCGAATTTGCCGGTTTTTGGGTTCAGCACACCCTTGAATTCTTCTGAATTCAGCTCGGCATAGACGTCTTGCAGGTGAATGTCAGAAAGAAAGGCAATTTGATTGGTGTCCGCTTGTGCTAGGATACCATGGGAGCTAGCCAGCTGTATCGCCGTCCCGAGTATCCCTGCCAATAAATGTTTTTTGTTCAAAATCAATCCAAGTCAATTAGTTATTATTCAAAACCGGGTTGGGTCTTTCGTACCTGTTTCCTTCGAAATTAACCTTGTAATCCGATTTGAAGAAGGTGGATGGCTGATAATAATCAGTGGAAATGACCTGCGCTCCTGAAGCTTTGGCCTTTTCGAAAGTGGAATAATCTTCCGCCCTGGCTTCTTTGGTGTCAGAATCTGCGCGGGTGCGGATCATGTACCCTTTTTGCACCAAGTCTCTGATATAGTCCTCATCTCTCACTGCACTATTGATGATTCTAAATCCGGCAGTGGAGTTTCCTTCTTTTTTGTTGACAAAAAGCACTGCGTTTTTCAGGTCGGGCTTTGCACTTAGATACCGGTCGATTTTCTCCTCACTTTCATCCAGAACAAAAAGAAATTTTCCTCTAACCTCATCTAACTTTGGCCAGTTTCTGGCTAAAACTGCAGATTCCAGATCAGCATAATCCCCTCTGACCAGATCAGGTGTGATCAGATTTTCCATTCCCAAATGCGTTCGGATCTCCAAGTCTATGCTGTCCAATGCAGTTGCAGTAAAAGGCAAAACAGGTCGGGTGCCGGGGATATTTCCATCCTTGGCATTGATCAAAATAAAGATAGGCGTATGATCGGGGTTGTTTTCACTCCAGTTTTTCAACGCTTTCAAGGCATCTGCGAAAAGCAGGTAATGTGACTGGAAATCCAGATCCTGCACGTGAAATAGTTTCAGCCCCGGTTTGGAAAGTGCGTCATTCGGATCGTAGTCGGGAATTTCTCCACCGGCGCTTTTGATGATTTCCAAGCCTTTGGGATTGGAATATCTTCCGCCTTCAGGGTCGTGAAAAACATCCAGTTCCAGATTTCTCAGTCCCAAATCCAATTGTTCTTCCAATGGAATATGTGCATAGCCGAGACTTTGGGAGGCGGAAGGATTTACCTTGGATAGATACTCCAAGAGCTCCGGTGCCATTTGGCTTTTATAACTGTTATGACTTCCGATGACCTGGATTTCATTGAGTTTTTGGGCGGAAAGCTGCGAGGAAAAGAAAAGACAAAAAGCGCTAAAAGCGTAAGAAAATAGGGTTTTCATAGAAATGAGTTTAAACGGCAATTTCCTGATTTTTTGCCTGGAAATCCCGTAATGTCTTTCATCGTTTTGTTATGATTTTGCGAAGCTACTTGCGCATGGAATGGGAATTAAGTTATTAAAAAATGATGATTTAGAGAGAATTAGGTTTTGCTGGTGATTTGAAAAGTTGCAAGCTGTTTTACCTATGTGTTAAGCCTCTGCTAATTCACGGATTTACATGATTATTTTCTGTTGAATGGGCTATTTTTGGCCATGCTTAAAATCTTTTCACTTTCACTTTGCCTGCTGCTCAGCATTTTCCAACTGGCAGCCCAGGATTCCAAAACCTTCCAACTCCATTCCCATAACGATTACCTGCAGACTGTGCCTTTTTGGACGGCTTATTCTGCGGGAGCCACTTCGATTGAAGTGGATGTGATTTTGCGGGATGGGAAACTCATGGCTGCGCATGAGGTAGAAAGTATCAACCCGAAACGCACGATTGAGAGTTTGTACCTGGATCCCATCGCGGAAGGCTTGAAAAGCGGCGTGATTTCGGAGATTGATTTTCACCTCCTGGTAGATCTGAAAACTTCAGCTTACCCAACTTTGGAAGTTTTGCTGGAAAGCATGAAAGACTATTCAGACATTTTGTTCAGCCAGGAAAATCCTGAAGGACTGAAATTGATTATTTCCGGAAATAGACCAAATCCTGAGGATTATGAAAAGTATCCGGATTGGATGTTTTTTGATTACCAAAGTAAGGTGTTGACTGAGGATTTGCCGTGGGAGAAAATAGGGATGGTGAGTTTGAGTTTTCGCCAGTTTTCTATCTGGAATGGAAAAGGAAGAATGGTGGAGGATCAGCGAAAAGCCGTACAGGATTTCATTGATTTAGTGCACAGTTTCGACAAGCCAGTTCGCTTCTGGGGTTCGCCTGACAGCAAGTCAGCCTGGAAGGCATTTTATGACATGGGCGAGGATTACATCAATACCGACCATCCCATCGCTGCTGCTGAATACCTGAGCAAGTTGAACGAAAACGTCTATCAAAATCCAACCATTCAGGATGTTTATCAACCCAAATTTGAGGTGGACGGGGCGAAAACTCCGGTTAAGAATGTGATTTTGCTGATCGGTGACGGCAATGGTTTGGCGCAGATTTCTTCATCCCTATTTTCCAATGGCAATCAGCTGAACCTGACCCAACTGAAAAATATGGGATTGGTGAAAACACAGGCTGCGGATGATTTTACCACAGATTCTGCTGCCGGAGCGACTGCCTACGCTACTGGGGAGAAAACGAATAACAGGGCCTTGGGTGTGGATCCAGCAGGAAAAGCGCTGAAAAATCTGCCTGATATTTTGGATGGCTACGGTTATTCCAGCGGCATTATTACCACGGATCAGTTGACAGGTGCTACACCGGCATCCTTTTATGCACATCATCCTGAGCGCGATGATTCGAATCAGATTGCTGCGTATTTACCTAAGAGTAAACTGGATTTGTTCATCGGTGGTGGTGGAGCTAAATTTTCCTCAGAGTCGGAAAATCTCCAGGATGCTGGCTTCACCATGGTGGAGAATCTGGGCGAAACATCGGCGGAAAGGATAGGGTATTTTGTTGCAAATGATGCTTTGCCTAAAAAGCTGGAAGGAAGAGGAGAGTATTTGCTAGAAAGCACCGCCTTTGCTCTTGATTTTTTATCGAATAAAAAGTCGCCGTTTTTTCTGATGGTAGAAGCTGCAAATATTGATTCCGGGGGGCATTCCAATAGCAGTTCAATGATAGTTTCGGAAATGCTGGATTTTGATCAGGTGATCGGCGAAGTGATCCGTTTTGCAGATGCGCATCCCGGCACTTTGGTGATCATCACAGCAGATCATGAGACGGGCGGAGTTTCTATACCGCAGGGGGATATTGCATCTTCCACCGTGGAGTTAGCTTATCACTCCGATGATCACACGGGCATCATGGTTCCGATTTTTGCTTATGGCGCTCATGCGGATAAATTTAGAGGGGTATATGAAAACACAGAGGTGTTTCATAAAATAATGAAGTTGGTTCAGCACTATCACGCCAAGTAAGCGACTTTCTATCGCCTGCCTACCAGAGTAAATGGCAGCATAAAGATATTTCGGACCAGGTCAAAGGAAAGATCAACAGCAAACCCCAAAAGTCTAAAAGGAAGTAACAAAAGCCAAACAATAGGGTAAAGGAAAAGTGCGATAATGGCTAATGGCCAGCAAAGGATAAATAGGATGCACCAAAGAAGAAAGCTTAGCATGTAGTTGGATGTATTTTGAGGAGCAAATCGCAAAATATGTTCCAGCATATAAAAATGCCTTCTCCATCTCGGAAAAGGCATTTTTATATTTTATATGTTCATTTTTGAACAGTTCGTCTTAATGAAATCGGGCATTTTAGCTATGCTTAGTCCTAGGCTTAAAAGCCGCAGTTTACCACTGAAGATTTTTTTACGCTTTAGTGTATCCATATTTATCTATCACTCTTCCATATTCAGCCAGTCCTGAAGGGGTTAGGTAAGGTTTCAATAGTATCCAAATGCTTTTTACCATTTCACCTTTTTCCGTGAAATTGTACAGGCTGAGAACTTCACGCTGGGATAGCCAAAACGAAATGGTCATTCGGATGATATGCTGAAGCCGGTCTTCTACTTCTGTATATTCCTCGTTAATGAATTTCTCCGCTTTGAATTTCTCAAACAGCTCTTCAGTCTGATGCTTTCTAGTTTCAAATGTTTTTTGAAGTAGCTTGCTCAGCTCTGGAAATGAGCGGGTGATTTCTAGCACGTCCAGGTTGAAAAATCTATAGCGATATTGGAATTCCTCAAATTGAATAAGCAGTAAATGAAAGTTTTCTAGAGCCGAATAATCCTCCTCCTGACTTTCGTAAAGAGCAGTCATTTCCTTGCGCATTTTCTGATAGATAGCTACAAGTAAATCCTCCTTGGTTTTATAGTGATAGTCAAGATTACCATGGCTGATTCCCATTTCTCCGGCTATATGCCTGCTGGTAATGCTTTGCACACCTTCTTTGTTATACTGCTCTATGGCAGCTAGTATGATTTTGTCCTTTGTTTTGATCTTTGGGGTTTTCTCCATTTTGATTGTTATTAGTGAAAAAGTCAAACTTCTGTCAAGTTATGAGTGAAATAATAAAAAAGGGGATTATCAACCCCCTTTTTTATAGTTACTAGACCAATTTATATAAACCTATGCTAATCTTTATTCCCAACCTGGGTTTTGTCTTAAGTTAGGATTCAGTACTAATTCATCAGAAGGGATGGAAGTAAGGTAATCCTGATCCGGTCTGAACCCGTAGCCATTTGGAAGTTGGGTTTGGAAATAGTCCGTCTGACCATTTGCATCTAATAGGGGAGTAAAGCCCGGAAATTCATCTTGTGCAAATGGATAGCCCTTAGGCCTTTTTCCTACTACCAAGCTGTGTGCTGCCCATCTTCTGAAGTCATCAGGTCTCTGACCTTCCAATGCTAGCTCAACTCGTCTTTCATTCCGGATAGCATAAAGTGCATCATCAATTGCATAGCCGTAATCCATTAGATTTGCTCCATATTCACTTTGCGAAATCACCTCAAATGCAGGCATGCCTACTCGATCCCGAAGTAAATTAAGGGCTTCGAAAGCGATGGTACCGTCTAATTCATATTTTGCTTCCGCATAGTTGAGTAGGACTTCTCCGTATCGGAAGTAAATCCTTCCTGTTTGGCTCAAACCACCAAAGTCTGCTCCTGCCGCAGAAGAAAAAGGATTTGAGAATTTTTTCACCTGAAATCCAGTGGCGCAAAGCTCTTCAGATCCGCCCGTCAAGAATGGTTTGTCAAAGATCTGTCCAGAACTAGCTACTCTTAGGTCACCAGGTATCCACACAGTAGCATGTAATCTTGGATCTGTATCTTCAGCTATTTTCCTTAGAAAATCATTTCCTTTTACCGTTTGAGTCAGTCCAGTATAATCATAGGGTTTGCCGTCTTTGCCTAAGTAAGAGGTAATCATTGACCAAGTTAAGCCCATATCTCGTGTACGTCGGGTAGTATAAAACTGAAGCTCATGACCTAGTTGCTCAGAAGTGCTTGCAATTCGATAAAAAAGCACTTCGTTAATGTCGGACATGTTGTCCTTTCCAAATAAATCGTAATAATCTGATTCCGGCTTTCCTGTGTTATACAAACCTACCGTGTAGCTACCATTCATTAGGGTTTCTGCTGCCTGGACAGCCTCCTGAAAGTACTTGTTAGGGTCTGCTCCACTTGTACCAAATACAGTCCCTGCATGGTACTTTTGCCAAGAACCTTCATAAAGTGCGACCTGAGTTTTGAAGGCAAGTGCAGTTTCTTTATTCAGCCTGGCGTTTCCAACGCTGGCTCTAGCTCCCAAATACTGGAAGGCTAAATCCAATTCAGACAAAATAAAGTCAGCGACTTCAGTTCTAGGGTCTTGAGCTTTGTATAGCCCTTCATCACCTGGTAATAACTGACTGGTATAAATCGGCACATCTCCATATGTCTGTAGCTTTTCGTAATAATACCAAGCTCTGAAGAAATGTGCTTCTCCAAGGAATTGTGCATATGAACTCATATCATCCTGCACATTTTCAAGATTGTCAAACAGAATATTAATACTTCTAATATCATCCCATTCGCCTGTCCACTGTCCATTTCTCGGAGCTCTGGAACCTTGAATTACCGCATTAGGAACTGCTACGATCAGATTGTCTGAACTGGTTTCTGATAAAGGTTGATTTCCCGATCCGTGGGTAGGAAGTCCTGCATAGTACTTCTTTACGTAGTTTTCTATGTCATTCGCAGTTTTGAAGTAGTCTCCAACCGCAATTTGATCTTCAGGTGCATGGTCAATAAAGGATTCGCATCCAAAAGTTCCCGCCAGAAGAATCAAGAGTCCAAATATTGATAGTGATTTTTTCATTGTCTTCGTTATTTTAATAGGAAACTTGTACACCTACTGATATCATTCTATCCGCGCCATAGGTTTTTCCAGCTCCCCTTGAACTTTGTATTGCTATAGGATCGATGCCTACAGGCATTTTAGTGAAAGTAACTAGGTTCTCCCCTGTTACATATAGCCTGAAATTGCTCAAGCGCATCTTATCCAAAGCCGGATCAGGAAGTGTATATCCTAACTGTAGGTTCTGCAATCTCAAATATGTACCGCTCTGCAAATAGCGTGTACTAGTCAATCGGTTCTTGTTGTTCTGTCCATCATTGATATATGGTCTAGGGAAGTAAGAGTCTAAATTGATGTTAGCTTCTCCTTCGTAAAGTCCCGTGTACATATCACCCGGAGTATCTCGGAAGTAGTCCAAATGCTCAGGGAATAGGGATGATTGATTACCTGATCTGAAGCCCCAGAAAATATTCTCTCCCGAGCTAAAAAAGATGTCTCTCTTTCCTACACCTCTCCAGATCATGGATAGATCAAAACCTTTATAAGATGCATTGAGATTAAGGCCATATTGCCATCTAGGAGTACTGTTTCCGATGATGCTCATATCGCCGGGGTTGTCTAGCGTGTTGTCTCCATTATCTACTTTACCATCCCCATTGATGTCTATATACTTCACATCTCCTGGATTCCAGGCTAGGCCTGTGATATCTGAAAGGTCAACCTGTGAAGTATAGGAATCGATTTCTTCTTGGTTTTGATAAAGAGAGTTTGCGGTATAACCCCAGATTTCTCCTTGCTCTCTTCCTTCATACCAGGTGGAAAGCACACCGTTTGGATTAAGATACTCTGTGACAAATGTCCTGCTATCGAAGATGTTGAAACCTACATTAAAAGTCAGCCCATTGGAAAGGGTCTGCCCATAGTTGATGGTAGATTCCCATCCTCTTGTTCTAAGGGTAGCGTTATTGGATTGTGGTACAGTGGCTCCCAATACTCCAGGAGCAGGATCAACAGGGCCGATCATATCAAATGTAGTTCTTTCAAACCAGTCGAATACAAACTTCAAGCGATTTTTCAAGAAGGTCATATCAGCTCCTACGTCTATTGATCTTGCCGTTTCCCATGTAAGGTCTGGACTGATTAATGAAGGTGTTCCTGCAAAACCTATTGGTCTGCTGCCATTCGGTGAAAAAATCCAGTTGACAGCACTACCTGAAAGTGGAATAAGTTGCAAATCCTGATAAGGATCTACATTTTGATTTCCCAATTCACCCCATGAACCACGGATTTTTAAAGTGTTTACTGCCTGACTGATTGGCTCCCAGAAAGATTCCTTGTCCACATTCCATCCTGCTGATAATGAAGGGAAAAAACCCCATCTGTTACCTTCTCTAAATCTAGAGGTACCGTCATATCTTGCATTTACTTCGATCAGATATTTCTCGTCAAAGTTGTAATTGAACCTACCAAAGTAACCTTGTGTGCTTACTGTCAATAGGTTTTCGGTCATTTGGATCTCACCGTCAGCTGTATTCAATGAAGGCACTTCTGGTACCAGTAGGTTGGTTCTAAATCCGGAAAGGTTTCTGTTTTGAGTCTTTTCGAACTGTGTACCCACCATAGCTTTGAAATTGTGTACCTCATTTAGCTGTAGCTCGTAGGAGGTGTAAATGTTAGAAGTCCAATACAGATTACTGTAGTGTGTTCTTCTAGTGTTACTTGGTACGGTGTTTCCACTTGGGATGACAGAGCCATCTACCAAATTATCAAATACGGTAAGTTCATTGCTTCTGAAAAAGATGTCAGTGTTTTTCATGGCAAAGTCACCGTGAATAGTCCAGCCTTCAGCTGGTCTCAAATCGGTAGCGAAAGTGTGCCAGTTTTCTGTGGTTTCAGTGATATCTGTACCTGCGTCATTTACCCATGGGATTTTGGATTGGATCATGATATTTCCGAATCCATCATACATAGCATTTGTCGGCATAGTTCTGGCTATCTGATGGAAAATCAAATCGTAAGCGCCCTGGCGATCCATATTTGGTAGCTCTCTAATCTGCTTCGAGAATCTAGGCTGGTAGGTGAAATCCCAGTTCTTCGTGATGGAAGTGGTGATCTTACCCATGATGTTATATCGATCAAAGGTATCCGTACCGTAGTTCAAAACACCAGACTGACCATAAAGACCTGCTGAGAAATAATATGATGTTTTATCGCTTCCACCAGATAGACTCAAGTCATGTTTTTGGATCATTCCTTTACCGAAGTACTCGTCAAACCAATCTCTGTTTGCATTTCCATTTTGGTCAAAACCCCACTGGTTTAAGTTGTTTGGATTTGGAGTAGTTTCAAAGAAAGTGGCATCGGCAGGGAAATTGGCATTCTCGCGTAAAAAGTCAAAATCACCTCGTTGAAACGCAAGAATATTGTCTATCGTTCGGTTTGAAAAAAACCTTCCACCTGCACCAAACACACCAGCCTCATTGATCACTTTTGCATGATCATAAGAGTTAAGCATGGATGGTAGATTTTGTGGAGAAGCAACACCTACACTTCCAGAATAGCTTGCTTTTAGTTTTCCTCTACCTGATTTAGTAGTGATCACAATAACACCATAAGGAGCACGTGCTCCGAAAATAGCCGAGGCAGCAGCATCTTTCAATACTGAGATCGATTCTATGTCATTCGGATTCAATCGATCCATATCGCCTGGGATACCATCAATAACTACATAGGGAGAGCCACCATTAAGAGACCCCATTCCTCTGATCTGAATATTCATCTCAGCACCAGGTTGAAACCCATTATTTCCCATACTAAAAGTAAGCCCTGGAGAGGTTCCTTGAAGCAATTGGGATACTGAGGGAGAGGGGCGGTCTGCTAAAGACTTACCTTCTACTACATCTACTGCACCAGTTAGGTTAGTCACTTTCTGCGTACCGTATCCTACTACCACCACTTCATTCAGGGATGAAATATCCTCTTCCATCGTGACATCTAACACTGTGCGGCTTCCCACTATTATTTCCTGGGATTGATAACCTATGTAGCTAAATGCCAAAACTGCCTCTGGTCCTGGGACTTGGATGGAATACTTACCATCTCCATCAGTGACAGTACCAGATGTAGTTCCTTTGACTAAAATAGTCAAGCCTGGTAATGGAAGCCCATCAGGATCAATCACAGTACCTGTTACAGTCAGCTGTGATGATTGCTGAGCAAGACCTATCTCTGGGGCTCCCAGAAATAGTAACAGAAAGCAGCAAAAAGTCACAATGCCAGAGCTGTACTGGTTGTTGCGAATTTTGCAGGTTCTGTGTAGAAAATTTGTAATTCTTTTTTTCATACACGCTTAGTTTTAAGATAATGGTAATTATGGGTAGTTTTTTTCCTGAAATCCGCCATACTTAATTGACTTATTTCAAAAACTTGAGGTAAGTTAAAACAAAATAGTGCGTATGTCCTAATAAACAGTTGATAAAATAGGTCTTTAGCACTAATTTACTTTCTTTATAAAAAAACAACCAAGACCTATTCTGATCTTGGTTTACTTTGAATGGCTATGGTAGCCTGTTTGAAATCGCTTTAATGAGTACTGGATCTACAGCTGCCCCAAGTATTGTAAATGATCCTTTTTCAAATGCCTAACGATAATCATTTCAAGTGTTTACCATCTAATCTAGCCGCGTTCTACCTTTAACTGGAGAACATGCGGATATACATAATCTATTAAAGAGAATATTCGTGTTTCAAAAGATCCGCGCTCATTCCCGGTTCCATAGGAGTGAGGTACTTACCGTCTTTGACAATTGCTGGTGATTTGAAGTGCTCACGCAAATGAGGGATGTATTCCAGAAGTAATGCCGGATGTCCAAGCGTGATATGATTGAATAACACCAAATGTTGATGGATCTGTCCCATGTCCCCCACATGAGGAACTACTGGGATATTGAATTTGCGGGAAAGCAAGCTGATCAGGATAAACTCAGAAACTCCGCCAACCCGTACTGCATCCACCTGATTGAAAGTCATACATCCAGACTGGATAAAGTTTTTGAATATAACCTTATTCGGGACGTGCTCTCCAAGCGCTAGAGGTACATCTACAGCTTTTGCCAATGCAATATGTGCATACACATCATCAGGATGAGTAGGTTCCTCTATCCAATAGGGATTGAGATCTTTTAATTTGGTACAAATATCAATGGCCTGAGGTAGGTTCCATTGCTGGTTTGCATCAAACATGATGGTAGCTTGGTCGCCTGCGATTCTTCTTACGAGTTCCGCTCTTCGGATGTCATGGGCTGCATTTTTCGAACCTACTTTGAGTTTCATTGCTGTGAAACCTCGGTCCATCGCCATTTTGACATTGGTAATTATCTTTTCATCAGAGTAATTGAACCAGCCGATTGAGGTGTCATATCCTGGATAACCTGTCTCAATAATCGATTCCCTACTTGAAATTCCTGCTTGCTGCTTTTTGATCAAGTCTAGGGCTTCATATTTTGGCAGAATATCCTCGTAATAAGAAAAATCCAACGTGTTCACCAATTGCTCTGGGGTCAGGCTAGTGAGAAGTTTCCATAGCGGAACTCCCTCAGCTTTTGCCCAAAGATCATAGCAAGCATTTACAACTGCTGCGAGTGCAAGTTGCACGACGCCTTTGTGTGGTCCGAGCCATCTGAAGTTCGGATCATCCGCCATTTTCTTATAGATAGTACCAAAGTCCGACATCAATTCATAGATCTCTTTTCCTTCTACATGTCTGACTAGGTATTCAATTGCTTGACAAACGATTTTATTTCCTGATCCTAAAGTGAAGGCAAGTCCAACGCCTTCCAAATTTGAATCTGTCACGAGTCTGCAGACAGCATAGGCATATACTGGACTGGTATGCACGGCATCCGATCCGGCACCGTCTTTTAAGTCAAAACGCATGTCGCTCGAAAGGCCTTTTTTGATTACAATAGAGGTTTTCATAGGTTTGTTTTTCGAAAAGTTGTTTGGTTGATTCGCTTGGATTAGCAAGGCTTAAATAAATTGTGGTATATGTTGTTGTGCAGGGGTCACTGCGAGTGGTATCTGAAGATTGAATTTCATTTTGAGGCTTTATAATCGATTCCCAAATCATTCTTGCGAACTTCCGCCAGCTTCTTCGCGAGTTTAGCTTGCATCTCCTTGAGAGGCTTTGCGTATGCAGGATCCTCTGCCAGATTATTGAATTGCTTAGGATCATTTTCCATGTCGAAAAGCTCCATTCCCGCGGATGCATCCTCATTGTATTGGATATAAACCCATTTCTCTGTTCGGATCAAAAATGATTTCCCACCCTGACTTACTGAGAAGGCCATGTCTCTGACTTTCTTGGTTGGGTTGTCTAAAAGTGCTTTTAAGCTTTTTCCTTGAATATCTTTAGGTGCTTTCAAACCTGCCAAATCAGCCAAAGTAGGATAGAGGTCCAGCAACTCTGCGAAAGAATTGACCACAGCAGGTTTCTTCCCAGGAACTTTAATCATCATCGGCACTTTCACAGATTCTTCATGGAGGCTAACTTTCATCCAGAACTCATGTTCTCCCAGATGGAATCCATGATCCGAGGTGAATACAATGATGGTATTGTCTTCCAGTCCTTCCTCTTTCAATGTCTTCAGCACTTTTCCGACCTGTGCATCCATATAGGAAACCGAAGCATAATAGGCGGCAATAGCTTTTTGCTTTTGCTCCTGATTCATCTCGGCATTCACGCTGGTGACGTAATTGATCCCACGCTCAGGAATATCATCCCAGTCATTCGGTGCTTGCTCGGGAGTTTTGATTTTGGCAAAAGGAAAAGGATCAAAATAGCCCGCCGGAGCTACGAAAGGCACATGTGGCCTAACAAATCCAACTGCCAAAAAGAATGGCTTGTCTTTGTGTTGACGGATCAGTTCTGAGGCTTTTGCAGCAGTTTTTCCATCCGAGTGAACCAAGTCGTCCCCGTCTGCCTGCACGATGGTCATCACATTTCCGCCTTTGCGTTCTATGCTTCCGTCAGGATTATTCTGCACCAATTCGGCCTTGCCCGCGGCAGTCCATTCCGGTCCTTGAGAATTGAATTTTTCCATCCATGAGGCCGGATCATCCGTTCCATCCGATCCTTTTTCTATATCACCCGGCACGCCCATATGATAGATTTTGCTCACCCGGGCAGTGTAGTAGCCGTTTTGCTTAAACAGCTCGGCCATAGATGGGCGATCCTCTCCTACATTTTCCCGCCCACTAACATATCCATAAGTCTGGGTCGCATTAGGGTAATAGCCAAACATAAAGGATGCACGCGATGGGCCGCAAACTGGATATTGAGTGTAAGCATGCGTGAAAAGGGTGCTTTCCTTAGCTAGTTGATCGATTACGGGAGTTTTGGGAACAGGATTTCCATACGCTCCGATAGCAGTTGCTGTCAAGTCATCAGCGATAATGAATAGCACATTCGGCTTTTTCTTTTCTTGGGAAAAAGCGTTTAGTGAAAGGAGAAAGCTGACTATAAAAAGGAGTTTTTGCATCTGAATTAATTGATTTTACCGAAAGGAGTTCCACCTGTTTTAGAGGCGTTATAAACTGTTTCGACGAGTTTCATGGTTTGCAAAGCATCTGTCGTACTGTGCGGAAGATGCGAACCTGGATTTTCTATTTTCATCTGTAACGCTGCCATTGTCCCAATGAAAGCATGCGGAAACCAACCGCCTGTCAGTGGAATTTCCTTCCAGACTTTATTTTCAAGTAGGCAATATTCCATCTTTGGAGGTTGGCCTTTCGGGTAGTCCAGCGAAAGCCCGATGGTGATTTTTATAGCACATTTGGTCCCCTCGATTTTGAAATAGGACTCTTGATGTTTTGATCCGAAATCATGTCCATGATTCGTTAAAATTCTAGCTTGAGTGACTTCATCGTAATCCAAAATGATAGAACTTCTGGCATCAGCCAGATTTGGAGATTTTGGA
This sequence comes from Algoriphagus locisalis, assembly GCF_900116615.1. Lineage (GTDB taxonomy): Bacteria > Bacteroidota > Bacteroidia > Cytophagales > Cyclobacteriaceae > Algoriphagus > Algoriphagus locisalis. The sequence continues at coordinate 514,846 of NZ_FPBF01000003.1, read as the reverse complement.
CTATTGAGGACGCTGGCATGTACGCGAGCAGGATTTCCCAAAAATGAGCGAATGAGATCCAGGTAGTGTACACTATGATAAAGCACTTCCATTCTTGGTTTTTCCGAGAGGAAATCCCAAAGTTCCCAAGGAGTATAGACGCAGACTTTCAGTTCCAAATCATACACCTCACCCAATAGGCCTTTTTGGATCATATCCTTCGCTGCTAGCATGTAGGGAGCAAACTTCAACTGGAAGTTGACCGCCGAAATCAGTTTCTTTTTAAGGCAAAGCTCATGGATTTCAGCTGCTTGCTCCAGCGTCTCACCCATAGGTTTCTGGATCAAAACAGCTGCGCCATCCGGTAAAAGCTGAAGTATGTCCAGAATCTGATCTGAGGGAACAGCCAAATCAAAAACAGCCTTTTGTTCGCTTGCTGCACTGATCAGCACAGCCAAATCCGAGAATACTTGTGCTACAATCGCAAAGGTTGATCTTGCAGCTTCAGCCTTATGAGACTCCAAGTCATAAATGCCCATCACCTTCCAGCCTGCTAAGGTGTATGCAGGTAAATGCGCATCCGTAACGATCCCGCCAGAGCCGATAATTGCTATCGGACGTGGGTTATTTGGAAGTTCTGGAGATTGATTGAAGTCCATTTTAATTGGTTAATAGAAAATCATGTAAATAGTCAGCATAATAATTACCAAAATGACACTGAGAACTTTTGTTTTGGTGGAGGAAGACTCAATACTGAGATAGAAATCACCTGAGACGGTACTTGAATTTTTGTCTGTATAGGAAACTGCCCAGTAGATCAAACTTGAAATCAGGAAGAAGATATAGGTCTGTCTCAACCAATTGATACCTAGTCCTTCTGCACTTGAGATGTAATTCTCCATACCGTTTATTGGTACGTATTTTTCTATCAGGAAAATGCTGCCAGCAATTAAGCTTCCCCATAATAAAGTGGCATAAGCGGCACTTGAGGTTCCTTTTGGAGACAAAATTCCAAATAGGAATACCGCTACAATTGAAGGAGCGAAGATGGAAAACATCTGGTTGATGAGCTCGAAAATCGCACCCAAATTCCCCAGAAATGGCGACCATGCCACTGCGAGAATCAATACCACTACGGCGGAGATTCTGCCAATTCTGATCTTCATTCCATCGGTTAGATTTGGATTGATTCTTCCAAATACATCATAAACCAAAAGTGTGGAGCAGCTATTTAATGCCGCCGCCACCGAACTCATCACCGCCGCTAGCAGAGCTGCGACCATCAGACCTTTTAGCCCAATCGGCATCAGATTCATGATCATGATAGGAAGGACAGATTTGGTGTCTTCTCCAATTTCATCCTTGAATAAAGCAAAGGCAAGGATGCCAGGAATCACCATGATAAAGACCGGAAGGATTTTCAGAAAGCCTGCGAAAATGGCTCCCAGTTTTGCCTGATTCTCCGATTTGGCACCAAGTACCCGCTGCACGATGGTTTGGTCGGTACACCAATACCAAATCCCCAAGATCAAATGGCTGAAAAGCATGTCCAGAAATGTGAATCCTTTGGCCTCGCTATCAAAAGCCACCGCATGAAGCCGATCTGCGGATACCACAGATTTCAGTTCTGCGTAGCTGGTAATTCCTGCATCCGGTAGAGCGATAATGGCCAGAATAGTCACTGCCAGTGAGCCAAAAATGAGGATTACTGTTTGAATAGTTTCCGTGACTACCACAGAAGTAAGACCTCCTATAATCGTGTAAATCCCCGTTGCAAGGGCTATAATGATGATGGAAGTAAGAATATTGATTCCAAAAATCTGCTCAAAAACCACAGCTCCAGCGTAGAAACTCACACCTATATGCATAAAGAGCGCAGCCAGAATACTGAAAATAGCCAGGATAATTCTTGAGCGCTGATCGTATCGCTTTTCCAGAAACTCAGGAAGCGTAGTGATTTTTGTTCTTAAATAGAATGGAATAAATACGAAGGCTAGCACCAGTAATTCAAAGGCAGAAAACCATTCGAAGTTCCCCCACATAATGCCGTCTCTGAAGCCTGATTCTGCCAAGCCAACCAAATGAACGGTTGAAATATTGGATGCAAAAAGTGATGCGCCGATCACAGACCAAGTCAGTGATTTCCCGGCGAGAAAATAGCCTTTGCTTGTTTTCCTCTTTTTAGAAGAAAACCATAGCCCCATGACGACAATTGCCAAAAGGTAAATTACAATTATTGCAAGATCTATGGTACTGATTGAGGTCATTTAAGAAATCGGGGAAGGACTTACTTTGTGGGTCTATCTACTGGCAATCATACTATTCGGACACTAACATATCTAAAATAGTGCTATAGCCCTAATTTTAGTCTATCTTTTTTAGTGCCTCCAGTATTTTTTCTTTAGTTGGGCTATTTGGCTTACTAAAATAAGGGGTCAAAAGGGAAAGTAAGGGATAAATACTAGGTCAATTGTACTAAAGTTAAAAATGATATATAAATTTAGCTCCCTAATAGTAGAGTTGTTAATTCTCCTCACTGGATACTTTCCCATTTGAAAGCAGGAATCGAACAAATACCTTTAATTTCAGAAATCATAAAAATCAGCATAAGATGTCTTGGACAAAGATCAATTTTCTATTTATCCTAGCAGTGATGGTAGTTGGCTGCGCTACAAAGGAGGAGCAAAAGCCAACTGAGAGGCCGAATATTATTTTTATTATGGCTGATGATCATGCATATCAAGCGATATCAGCCTATGGCAGTGGTTTGAACGAAACGCCAAATATCGATAGAATAGCTAAAGAAGGTGCGATTTTCACTAGAGCGACGGTGACCAATTCCATCTGTGCTCCATCTAGGGCTGTTCTGCTGACGGGTAAGCATAGTTTCATGAATGGGAAGGTGGACAACATACAGCCTTTCGATTGGGATCAGGATAATTTCCCGAAGCTGATGCAGGCAAATGGCTACACAACTGCTCTGATTGGAAAGATTCACTTGGATGGACAGCCTCAGGGTTTTGACTATTCCATGGTACTTCCAGGCCAAGGGAACTACTACAATCCGGACTTTTTGATCAATGGAGAAAGAAAAAGAATTGAAGGTTATGTGACAGACATCACGACTGACTTGGCGTTGGATTGGTTGGAAAATGGAAGGGATAAGGAAAAGCCTTTTGTAATGCTTTACCACCAAAAGGCCCCACATAGAAATTGGAAGCCAGCTCCAGAGTACTTGACGTTATATGATGACAAGGAATTCACTCCTCCGGCTAATTTCTTTGATGAAGAGACTAACTATCAGGGGAGAGGAACTGCGGCTAAAGAGCAGGAAATGGAGATCGATGAGATCATGCGTTGGGGACGTGACTTGATGCTGGAAGTGAATCCTAATGGAGATAGCACTGGCTTGGCTGGAGATTTAAAGAGATTCAACCCAGATCAATTAAAAGCTTGGAGAGAGGCTTTTGACCCGAAGAATGCGGCTTTCCTGAAAGCCTATGGGCAGTTGGACGAAAAGACCTTGACAGTAGAAAAGAAGCGTGAAATTGCCCTTTGGAAATATAATCGCTACATCAAAAACTACCTGCGTACGATCAAGTCTGTGGATGATGGCGTAGGAGAGGTCTTGGATTATTTGGAAGCAAATGGTCTTGCAGAAAATACCATCGTGGTTTACACTTCTGATCAAGGTTTTTACTTGGGAGAGCATGGCTGGTTTGACAAGAGATTTATGTACGAGGAGTCTTTCCGTACGCCACTTTTGGTGAAGTATCCAAAAGAGATCAAGCCGGGCACGACTATCAAAAGTTTGGTTCAGAATCTTGATTTTGCACCTACATTCTTAGACTACGCAGGTATCAAAGCTCCTGCTGAGATGCAGGGTGACTCTTTCCGGAAACTTGTGAGTGGAGAAACTGATGAGTGGAGAGATGCAGTTTACTATACCTATTACGAATATCCTGCCGAGCATAGCGTGAAGCGGCACAATGGCGTAGCTACCGATCGATATAAATTGATTCACTTTTACTATGATATAGATGAGTGGGAATTATATGATTTGGAAAAGGATCCAAGTGAAATGAATAATGTGTATGATGATCCTGCTTATGCTGAAGTGCGGGAAATGATGCATAAGAAATTTGTGGAGGTTCGCGAAAAGTATGGCGACAGCGATGCGAATGACAAGCGTTTCTTAGACGAGTATATGGAAGTTTATAATAGGAGGAATGGGAAGTGATTGGAAGACAGAAGACCTAAGGTTGTAAGACCTTACCTGAAAAATGAAAGAAATTGAACTGATAACCGACAGACTAAAATTAAGATTGATTGAGATCTTGGACTTGGAATCGATTCATATTCTTCATTCTTTGCCCGAAACCGATGAATTTAATACGTTGGGAATTCCTTCGAACATTGAAGAAACCAGGTCTATAGTTAATTCTTGGATAGAAGAGAATCGCTTGAAGGAAATAAAGAATTACACCTTTGCAATAGAAAGCAAAGGTGGGAAAGAATTTATGGGCCTATTTGGGCTAAAACTTGGAAGTGAAAAATTTAAGCGGGGTGAAGTTTGGTATAAAATACATCCGGACTTTTGGAATCAGGGCTTTGCCACTGAATCATTAAAGGAGGTAATTGATTTTGGCTTCACAACTCTTAAATTACATAGAATAGAAGCTGGCTGTGCTGTAGCTAATATTGGATCAATAAAGGTTTTGGAAAAAGCTGGAATGATCCGAGAAGGAATAGGAAGGCAACTATTGCCTTTGAAGTCAGGTTGGTCCGATAATTTTCAATATTCGAAACTAGAAACTGAGGAGTAGGAAAATGAGTAAGTGGTATGGGTAATATCAAGATTCCACAATCATTAGTAGTAAAGCGTATCTTTGAACGTAATGAAAAAACTATATATCATATCTGGATGTAATGGAGCTGGAAAAACAACCGCCTCATATACTATTTTACCAGAGATTCTTGATTGTAAGGAATTTGTCAATGCAGACGAAATTGCACGTGGAATTTCTCCTTTTCAGCCAGAAAAAGCAGGGATAGAGGCAGGAAGGTTGATGTTGAAAAGAATCAAAAAACTGTTAGAATCAGGTGAAAACTTTGCCTTTGAAACCACCCTTTCAACTAGAAGCTATGTCCAGTTTATCGATAGAGCAAAGGAGATGGGTTACCAAGTGACTTGCTTGTTTTTTTGGCTTAATTCGGAAGAATTGGCTATTTCAAGAGTGAAAACAAGAGTAAAAGAAGGAGGTCACGATATTCCGGAAGCTGTTATTAGGAGGAGATATAAAGGTGGTCTTAAAAATTTTTTCAATCTATTTCTGAATAAGGTGGACAACTGGCTATTTGTAAACAATTCAGGAGATGATTATGAAATTATAGCAGAAGGGGCTTTGAATGAAGAGACAATTAATAATGTTAAACAATGGGAAGAATTAAAAAGGCATTACTATGGGAACTAAAGAACAGTTGAAAGATGAAAGGGATAGAATAGTCAAAGGCTTGGAAGAAACTTACAGAAGGCTAATCGAATACAAAAAGCAAAAGAAAAGTCCGATGATTGTGGTAAGGAACGGAAAAGTTGTAGCGGTTGACCCCAATGAAATACTACCTACAATATTGTATAAGCGAAAAGCAGGCTGAATTTCTGAAATTGAGCAATGTTACTCCCAAGAGGCATTGACTGAGGGCGGACAGTGAAAAGCTCTAAAAACCCTCACTAGGCACATTCTTGACCTAAACTTAATTATTTGTCGATGAAATTGGAGTACAAATGCGGATTTGACTTTGATAGGCAAATCAGCCACTTGTGAATTATCACAACCAAAACACATCAACGCTAAACCAAAACACAATGAGCAATACTAAAAAAGCATATATCGCTGGCGGTTGCTTCTGGGGGATGGAAGATCTCTTCAGAACCCGTCCAGGAATCGTGGATACGGAAGTTGGATATCAAGGTGGTCAGAACGAGAACCCTACTTACAGAAACCATCCAGGTCATGCCGAAGGTCTAGAATTGACTTACGATCCAAGCAAAACATCTTTCAAAGAGATCTTAGATTTCTTCTTCCGAATGCACAATCCCACTACGGTAGATCAGCAAGGAAATGACATGGGGTCGAGCTATCGATCAGCGATTTTCTATCAAAATGAGGAAGAAAAAGCAGAAGCTCAGGAAATGATTGACCTAGTCAATGCATCCAGAAAATGGCCGAGCAAAGTGGTGACTACTTTGGAACCTTTTGCGCCGTTTTGGGTAGCTGAGGAATATCATCAGGATTACTTGGTGAAAAACCCGAATGGATATACCTGTCACTTCTTGAGGTTTGAGGATAGTTTTATTGAGGGGTGATAGATGTCAGATGACCGATGTCCGATGTCGGGTGACCGTGTCAGATGACCGATGTCTGATAGCTGAAGGTCGAAGTTGGGAGTAGCCTAAAATTTAGAGTTTAACCTTCCTTATTTTGCTTTAGTCTCTATGCTGTTTGAAAAGTAGAAAGACGTAAATAAAAACTATGGGGAATACCCCTCCCTTTTAATAAATAGGATTATCTGTTTTGCTGCCAGTAAAAAAAAAATAAAAGCGCTAAAAGTAGAGGTGAAAGCTATAACTGAGGCTACTTCGGTCATCGGACATCGCACATCCGGCAAACCAAAGAAACTGCTGACATCTTTAAAGACAAACATATATACCCCAAACAACCACCCCTAACATGAAGCACATTTTAAAATCGATTTTCTTTGGCTCCTTGGCAATTCTTGCTTTTGCCTGTAAAACCGAGGAGGCGGAAAAAACTGCGGAGAGGCCAAATATCATCTTTATCATGTCAGATGATCATGCTTATCAGGCAATTTCTGCTTATGATAATACCCTGATTGAAACTCCCAACATCGATCGTATTGCGAAAATGGGTATGCTTTTCACCAATGCCTCTGTTACCAATTCGATCTGTGCACCTTCAAGAGCAACAATTTTGACTGGCAAGCACTCCCACATCAACGGTAAAGTAGATAACCATTTTCCATTCGATACGACCAATGTGACTTTCCCGCAGATCCTTCAGGATGCTGGATATCAGACAGCCATGTTTGGAAAGCTACACTTTGGCAATAGTCCAAAAGGATTTGACCAATTCAAGATATTACCGGGACAGGGAGCGTATTATAATCCTGATTTTATCACCAAAAATGAAGGCAATATCAAGGTGGAAGGTTATGTGACGGATATCATCACCGACATGACTTTGGATTGGTTGCAGAATGAGCGCAAAGCCGATCAGCCGTTTATGCTGATGTACTTGCACAAGGCTCCGCACAGAGAATGGCTTCCGGCAGAGCGTCACATAGATGAATTCACCAATCGTACCTTCAAAGAGCCAGCTACGCTATTTGACGATTATTCAGGAAGAGGAAGAGCTGCTCACGAGGCAGAGATGAACCTTTTGACAGATATGCATTGGTCTGGAGATTCCAAAGTCTATCCGGAAGTGATGGATGAATTGGGCATAGAAGGAACTTCCGATTGGGACAAAGGTGCATTTGATCGGGAAGTAGGAAGAATGAATGCTGAGCAGCGCGCAAACTGGGACAAGGCTTACATGAAAGTAAATGAGGACTTCAAAAAAGCCTATCCTACGATGACTGAGGAGGATAAGATGAAGTGGAGGTATCAGCGTTACATGCAGGATTATTTGGGTACGATCAAAGCAGTGGATGAAAATGTTGGCCGTGTTTTGGATTACCTGGAAGCAAATGATTTGATGGAAAATACAATAATCGTCTATACTTCCGATCAAGGTTTTTACTTGGGAGAACACGGTTGGTTTGATAAGCGCTTTGTATATAATGAGTCATTCAAAACTCCGCTTTTGATGGCTTGGCCAGGTAAAGTGAAAGCTGGTTCCAAGTCAGATGAGATGGTTCAAAACCTGGATTTTGCTCAGACCTTCCTTGCAGCAGCTGGGATAGAAGCTCCTTCAGATATGCAAGGTGAGAGCTTACTTCCTTTGCTTACCGGGGAAACTGATAAATGGACCCGTGATGCGGTTTACTACCACTATTACGAATATCCCTCGGTGCATATGGTAAAGCGACACTATGCGATTATCACTAAGGAATATAAGTTGGTACACTACTATTTTGATACTGATGAGTGGGAGTTGATCGACAGAAATAAAGATCCTATGGAGCTGACCAATGTCTATGATGATCCCGCTTATGCTGAAATCCGTGCAGACCTGCACAAGCAGCTGGATGATCTTCGTGAAAAGTATGGTGACAGTTCAGAACTCAGTCAGAAATACATAGATATGTATCTGGATGATCTGGCAGATCGCAAAGGCTTTTTCGGAGCAAAAGACACTACGCTGGTCAATAAGATCTTTGAGAATAGAGAGGGGAAATAGTATCGATTGAGTTTAAATATAGGAGCCTCAGCGGATAGTCTGCTGGGGCTTTTTTTAACCGAAAAGTTCGCAGAGGTTAACGCAGAGGGCGCAGTTTGAAATTTTGATTTTAGGGATATTGTGGGTTATCAAAATTCAGCTAAAAACTAACTGTGCTTTTTACGTTGGCAAGAATTCTTTTTACTAGGTTTGAAAAGTTAAATTTTTCACGAGTATCTACAGTTTATGGCTTTATCTAGATCAGAAGCTCGAGTATTAGGGGATTTATTAGAAAGTTTTGATGAGAAAATATTCAATCGAGGTGAGAAGTTGTTTGAGCAAGATCATGTCAGGTTTTTGAGCTTGGATATACCTAGCAAAACCTATGCATTCAGTGTACAAGGCAGTGGGGGATATCCTTATCGAGTAGATATATGCCTAGATGAGGCGCTCATTCAATATGGATATGATATTGGTTCAGATTTCGAATCGAGTTGCGATTGTGTTTACTACGAAGAAAATTTTACCTGCAAGCATGTCGCGGCGGCTGCTCTTTTTTTGGATTATAACGATGAAGTGGACTTTCGTCAACTATCCAATAAGAGAACAATATTTCCTCCCAAAACCAAGAAAGTGGAGGCGAAGAAGAAATCCATTTTTCCTATATCGCTGCTCTGCACTGAAGATGAATTGGATTCAGTAAAGGACAGGCTGCCTGAAAATGTCAGTCCCCTCCGGTATGCCGATGTAAGAACAATTGAGCTGGTAGAGAATGGATTCGTTTATGACTTAAATCTTTTTGGACACCCTACCAAAATCACCTGCATGTTTGATTCAATACATGAGGAGGTAGTCTTTACTTGTTCTGATAAAACTTCGTTCATTGAAGAACAGGGTTTAGCTTGGCTGAATTTTCATTATTCAGACTCAAAGACTATAGATCTAAAGTTGCTTACAGTTAACCAGCGTCAAAAAGCTAAGCAGGCTAAATTAGCCGATTTAGGATTGCTGGACGAGGTTAAAGATCCTTTCTCGGCTTTGGAGCTAAAGTTTGTTGATAGATCTATCCGATTTGTTTACTCGGGGGAACTGTGTGGTATGAAGGATGTAGTGACCCTTGGAAAAGGCTTCAGGGAGTTTACAGCGGATGCCATGCCTTCGATTGACTTTGGGCATTTAGCTCACCGAAAGGATGCAAAGGAATTGGGATTGTACAATGTGGCATTTCTGCTGAGTATTTCCTCCGAGGGTCAATTAATGAAGATTACTCCCTTTATAGCCAAAGGCAAGAAAAATGATCCAGATGGATTCCATGTCAGGTTTGAGGAGCTGCAGGATGCTGATGACTTGAGGTTAGCTAGAAGTGAGGGTTTGGGACAAATGTTGGTGGAAGTGCAACGGATGAAGGCATTGGTGGAGAACAGAAAGCACGATGTTTTGCACAGCGTCTTCAATGATTTCATACAATTGGTAGGAAAGCGTTACCCAATACATCGAAGCCATGGATATTTGTACGGTTATGAGAAGTTTCACAAAAATCATATCAAAGAGCAGCTGGATTTTCGATATGCAGATTTAGAGTTTAGCTTAGTCCGAGAGAAGTCTATTTTTGAACTTCAGGGCTGGTTGATCGTGGGTGAGGAACGGCTCAATCTTATTGAAATAAAAGATTTAGTGATTTCTGAGGTTTTTGCAGTTTGGAATCAGGATATTGTTTTGCTTTTTGAAGATAGAAATACCCTTGCTTTGTTGGATTTTTGGTATGCTTTTCTTCCAACTAAATTTCCCGAGAGTAAATTTCAGGAGTTTTCCGAGCATTTGATCAAACCACTCGTGAAAGTGGCGAAATTCTCTGACGAAACCGGGATGATCAATGAGCGGGATGCTGCCACTACTTCTGAGTTGGAATTATACATATCGGAAGTGTCGGGACTGGTGGTTTTTGAACCAAAAGTGAAATATTTCGACAATCTTGCCTCAAATCCGCTTTTGTCTGGTACGCTGTACGACTCGGAAACCAATACAGTTTTTTTAAAGAATAATGAAGCTGAAAGTGATTTTTTGGAGCTGTTGAGAAGTTTACATCCCACATTTACGAAGGATAGGTCGGATGGATATTTTTATTTGACGCATCATCAGTTTTCAGAGGGGAATTGGTTTCTGGAGACATTTGATAGACTCAAGGATGCAGGAGTTCAGGTGTTTGGTTTGGATAAGCTTACCGTAAAGCGCTACTCACCTTTAACCCCTTCGATATCTATGAATGTAAGCTCGAACTCTGATTGGTTTGAAATCAATACCCAGATCGAGTTTGGAAATTATTCTATTCGTCTCAAAGATATCAAGCAGGCTATCAAAGCAGATGACCGATACGTCCGCTTGGGTGACGGCTCCTTGGGTCAGATTCCTGATCGCTGGCTTCGCAAATTCAAAAAGCTAATCCATTCCTCAGAATCAGAGGATGAAACTCTGAAACTAGGTAAAATCCATTTTAATCTGCTGGATGATTTTGAATCGGAAATCCTCAATCCTGAACTGGAGCGAGAGCTTGCAGAAAAGAAAAACCGGCTAAGATCCTTTGAGGAAGTGAGAGAGGTAGCTGTGCCGGCAGCTGTTCAGGCGGAACTGCGAAACTATCAGAAAGTAGGGCTCAATTGGCTGAATTTCCTTCAGGAATATGGCTGGGGTGGGATTTTAGCCGATGATATGGGATTGGGTAAAACACTCCAAGTGATCACCATGATAGCCCAGATGGCTGAAAAAGGCAAAATTAAAGTGTTGATCGTGGCACCTACGACCTTACTTTTCAACTGGAAAAATGAACTGGAGAAGTTCGCCCCTTCGCTGGATTATTTCATTCATCATGGAGATCGCTACGACAAGGTGGAGGACTTGAAAGCCCATACAATTATTTTGACCAGCTATGGTTTGGTCGTCAATGATCTGGAATTGTTGAAGCAGCTAGAGTTTGACCTGATTGTAGCTGATGAATCCCAGGCCATCAAAAATGTTTCCTCCCTTCGCTATAAATCGATTATTAAGCTCAAGGGAAAGCTTAAGTTGGCTATGACTGGAACGCCAATCGAAAATGGTATTGCTGAACTATACGCGCACATGAACTTTGTGAACCCTGGTTTTTTCAGGACTTTTTCCGGTTTTAAGGATCAATTTGTAAAGGAACTCCGGAACGGAAATCCTGAAACCATGGAGCATCTGAGGAAGAAAATACAGCCTTTTGTATTGAGAAGAACCAAAGAGGAAGTGCTTACAGAGCTACCGGACAAAATCGAGGAATACCTGTATTGTGAGATGGGAGCTGCCCAGAAAAAGATTTATGAGGCATACAGAAATGAGTACAGGGAGTTCCTTCAAGGAAAGTTTCAAGAAGAAGGAGCAAATCAGTCCAAAATGTTTGTTCTGGAAGGCTTGACCAAATTGCGCCAGATCTGTGATTCTCCAGCCTTGATCAGTCAGGAAAATGGAGTGAATAGTGCAAAAATTGACTTGCTGGTAGAGCATATCCAGGAGAAAACCGGTAATCACAAGATTTTGATTTTTAGCCAGTTTGTGAAAATGCTACAGCTAGTGAAGTCCGAATTGGTCTCTAAAAATATTTCATTTTCCTATCTGGATGGTAAAAGCTCGCCAAAGGACCGGGAAAACTCTGTGAATCAATTTCAGCAGGATAGTTCTATCCGTGTCTTTCTGATCAGTCTCAAGGCAGGAGGTACCGGGCTCAACCTGACCGCCGCAGATTATGTTTACATTTTGGATCCTTGGTGGAATCCGGCAGTAGAAAATCAGGCTATTGATCGTTGCTATCGCATGGGACAAGATAAAAAAGTGGTTGCCTATAGGATGATCTGCAAAGATACAGTGGAGGAAAAAATCATGGAGATGCAAAAGTCAAAATTGAAACTTGCGAAAGAAGTGATTTCTGAAGGAGATGGCTTCCTGACCGGAATGAACGGAGAATCCATGCTAAGACTCTTTGAGTGATGACTTGCGCTTAGTTATGATATCTTAGTTATTTTCCTGTTTTAGACTCTTTATGCGATTAAGGGTTCGTTTTGCTTGAAACAACCAGAATTGATTTGAGGAAATAGAAATGGAATTGGTGAGGTAATTTCAAACCGAATACCTCGACCTCACCGAAACAAAAAACGGTATCAAACAAAGCGCAGAAATAGCCAGCGGAGGTAACCCGAATATCACTAGCAGAAATAGGAAGAAAAACACTAAATAGCCCAGTTTTAATGCTTTCTCAATTGCTTTTCTCCATTTGATCAGACCGTAAATCCCCATGTTCATTGAAATCAAAAGAATGAGTAGAAAGAAGAGATCTGGGAGATTTTGCACTGTATCAAACTTATAGACCAGCAAGACAAGTTCAGGGAATAGAATAAGAAGTATTGCTATTGAATGTTGCCACAGCTTTCTGGAGAAGCTTATCGGCATATTGTGGAAATAACTCAGTTGTTCTGATTCAAATGCAGCTTTCTCCAACCAAATAGGAAAGTGGGTATAGGCAGCACAGAGCAAGCCAAATTCCAACCATCTCAGATCATAACCCCCACCGGAATAGAAATAGAAGAAGCCATTCAGCAGGAAGATGCTGATGATTTTCACTGCTAAAAACAGCAGTGTTCTGTTTTCGTTCAGATGCATCAAAAACCAAAATTCAAACCTCAGCTTCTTGAAAATAGCTGACCTGACTCGGGTGCTTTCTGGAAATGGTTTCTTTAGTTTGAAGTAGAGGATAGAGATATCGGCTACGAATAACCCCAATAGAAAAATCCAAAGAATCCCAAGTTTTCCTTCTGCTTGAATGCCCACTCCTACATAAGTCAGCAGAACAGAATAGGCTACAATCAGCGCATGGTTTGCCAACCAAACAGGCAGGAAGCTGCGGCCAAGTTGAGACCAGTTGAAAAAGCCGAGTTGATGAAATATTCTGTAATGCTTGTCATTCAAAAGGCGAAACTGAAATCGTTTTTGGGCGAAAGCATAAACCAAGAAAAGTAACAGAATAGTGTAAAAACCTGTAGAATTCTGGAGCAGTCTCTCGGCGATAAGGAGGTGTTGCTTCATTTCCATAAAGACACCAAAAATCAGGATGACCAATATGAAAAATCCCAGAAAAGCCCGGTAGAAAGTGATTACAAAAGTCTTGAAAAACAGCTCATTCATGACTTTGGGCCAGGTTGCCATCAGCGATAGTCAGTACAGAATCATAAGCAAAAAAATCTTCGAAATCCGCAATATGTGATGTGAGGAGAAAGCTAACTCCCCGTTCTAGTTCACGTTTTACCAGTGCGGTAAGACGCTTTTGCGAACCCACATCTATGGTAGTATAAGGTTCGTCTAGAATGACCAAGCTTGGCTTACCGAGAAATGCCAAAATCAATCCCGCTTTTTTCAACATTCCAGAGGAATAGGTAGAGATCGCATTTTTAGAAAAGTCCCCAATTCCCAAGATCTCTTTCAACGAGTCGATCTGAGAATTGTTCGCTCCTTTGGTTTTGGAGACAAAAGCAATCAACTCATCCAAACTTAGAAAGTCAGGAAATAGGGGTTCAGCTTCGGAGTAGTTGACCAGCTTCCGAAAGGGGATAGGATCTTTTTTCAGCGAAATGCCATCCAAAATAATATCACCCTCAAAGTCATGAATCCCGGCAATGGCTTTCAGTAAAGTTGACTTGCCAGAGCCATTTTCTCCTTTGATCAGATGTATGCCCTTGCTCAAGTGAAGCGAGTCAATTTCCAACTGGAAACCTGTTGGGTATGATTTTTTGAAGTGCTGGATTTCTAGCATAGGATTTTGCTTAAACTAACTTAACCACAGAGGACGCTGAGTACACACAGAGGTCGCAATTGAAATGTTTCTTCAGAAGCTGGACTTAGGATTATTAAGCTTTGAAATTAGCGCATTCAATATCTGAATTTCTGGGAATTAGTGAGGGAGGTTTAGGGATTTTAACCAATTCAGGTCTGAAATAAGAGATTGTTTTTTTACTGCCAAAATTATAATTCCTGATATCGTATAACTTAAACTGTCAAATGATTACTTTAATCTAAGTAATCCTAGACTACCAGTATAGAATTTAAATATCAATGAAGTTGATAGCTTGAGTTGAGCATACAAGTCTTTGCGCCCATTTAATTTTACCATATAGAAAGTAATAACTGAAAAGATGTTTACAGTAGAACAAATTGAATTGGCCCACAGCAAAGTCAAGTCGGGAGCCGAATTTCCAGAATATATTCAGGAGATTAAAGAAATGGGTGTTGTCTCATTTGAAACATGGGTTACAGATAGCCATACTAAGTATTTCGGGAAAAATGATTTTCAAACCAAGTCTAATCCCAAGTATCAAGAAATTGAAATAGCAAACTATAGTGACGGAGAAAAATTCAGTCAATATTTAAAAATCCATCAAAAAGGTGAAACTGATTACTTTACGTTTTGCCACCATTGTGCTGAAACGGGAATTGAAAAATGGATTGTAAATCTAGATAGGATGACCTGTACCTATTATGACAAGGCTGCAAATGAAGTACTAATAGAAAATGTTCCCTCTGTTTAATAGGGTGTATAATATCTCCGAAACTGGTTCCCAGTGTGTTATGCAGCTTTATTTCAGATAGGCTAAAACTGTTCGTAGAAAATCCAAAAATATGATAAAAGACAAAGTAGTTTGGATAACGGGTGCTTCGTCTGGCATCGGCAAAGCAATGGCTTTTGAATGGGCTGGATTAGGATATAAAGTTGCGCTCTCCTCCAGGCGCAAAAAACTATTAGATAAGGTGGCAAACGAGATCAATCAGTTAGGTGGGGCAGCATTGGTGGTACCCTGTGATGTGACGGATGAAAGCGCTCTTGATATTGCGGTCCAGCAAATTATTTCTACCTGGGGCCGTATGGATGTGGTTGTAGCCAATGCTGGTTTTGGCGTTTTTGGAAGCATAGATACGCTTACAGCCAAGGATTGGAATAGACAATTACAAGGGAATGTTATGGGCTTAGCCTTGACGGTGAAATACGCTTTGCCTCATTTAAAGGAAAATAAGGGTATGATCGGATTGGTCGGAAGTGTGGGTGCATATCTTCCCAATCCTAATTTGGGTGCATATGGGGCTTCAAAAGCTGCTGTACATTCCATTGGTCAGACTTTGCAGGTTGAATTAATGGGTACAGGTGTGAGTTGCACTACGATGCATCCTGGGTTTGTGGTTTCAGAAATTGCCAGAATGGACAATGATGGCGTTTGGCATCCTGAGCGTGCAGATCCACGACCATCAAATCTCATGTGGCCTACAGCTAAAGCTGCGAAAGTAATGGTGAGCGCTATTTTGAAACGAAAAAGGACCTATGTCTTTACGGGGCATGGTAAAGCTTTTGTTTGGATTCAACGATGGTTCCCCGGATTGATGAGAATCATCATTTCAAAAAGTCCAAAACCGGAAGTGTGAAATGGAACAGTGTATAATGCTCTAAACTTCTGGCTAAACTAGGGCTCACAGTTTCTGAGGAATAGCGTGATCAGCTTAAGGATTTTAGCCAAGCTAGAAATTGACAGTAGTTTCCAAGTTGGTTATATTCACTTTTTAGGACAACAAAAAACTTAGATAATGGAGACGGTTAATAGGAATTCGAAACTTTTACTTATTAAGAATCTGCTGATTACAGGTATTGTGGCCATTATCGCAATCGTCCTGCTGATCTTAATTATGGTGGGAACAATTGGAGAAAGCAGTAGCGGGTTAGCAATTGGCTTTGCCATTGAACCTATTCAACTATTAATGATTGGGCTGCTAATCTTTTGCTCACTTTCGATAGCGTATTTCATTGGGCCACAGTCTGTTCTCGCTATCATTCAAGGGCAAAATGGGGCTTATGTAGGAATCAAAAGCCTGTTGATCTGTTGGTCAACTCCTTGTGTTTTTATTATTCTATTGGCTTCTTTGCCTGATCTTACATGGAGCATTTTAATAAGTGGTGGAATTATTGCTATCGTCCCGGCTGTGTTATTGGGACCAATTGTTGGGCTTGCCATGAAAAAGGAAATAGTGAAGTGACGCTTCCTGTCCTTAATAAATCAGCCGCTCTTGTTTCCAAAAGCGGCTGATTTGTTTAAAAGATATACCGAATTTTTACGCTACTATTTAAATCGTCTCCCCGTGCTGGGATATATCCAATCCTACCTCTTCGTATTCCTCGCGTACCCGGAGTGTAACGAATTTATTTAGGATAAAGAAAATCGCATATGCCATGGCAAAGGAGAAAATACATACGCCTACCAAAACCAACATATGTGAGGCGAATACTCCAATACCTCCGTGAAGTAAGCTGGAGCCTTCCTTGCCAGCAAAAATTGCCGTAAGGATCATGCCCATAATTCCCCCGATTCCATGACAGGCGAAGACGTCCAATGTGTCGTCTATTCTCTTTAAGAACTTAGCGTTCATAGCCAAATTGGAAACTATAGCTCCTGCCGCTCCAAAGAAGAAACTCTCGGGAACTGTGATGTATCCTGCCGCTGGAGTAATCACTACCAAGCCTACTACGGCTCCGATACATGCCTGAAGCGCTGAGATTTTTCTCCCCTGAATTCTATCAAAAAGCACCCAGGTCATCATCGCTGTGGCGGAACTGATGGTGGTTGTAGCGAAGGCTAAAGCTGCGGTAGCATTTGCGCCAAAGGAGGAGCCTGCATTGAATCCAAACCAGCCAAACCAGAGCATACCGGTTCCCAGGAGTACATAGGTGATATTCGAGGGTTCGTGATGAGGTTTATTTCTTTTTCCCAAAAACAAGGCACCAGCCAAAGCAGCCATCCCTGCACTGATATGTACTACAGTTCCTCCGGCAAAGTCCAATACCCCGAAGTACGCTCCGATCAGGCCGTTTGGATGCCAGACCATATGGCAAAGTGGGGCATAGACGAAGATGGAGAAGATCCCGATGAAGAATAGGTAACCGATAAATCTCACCCGCTCAGCAAATGAACCTGTGATGATCGCCGGAGTGATCACGGCGAATTTCATTTGGAATAGTGCGAAAAGAATAAAAGGAATAGAGCTTCCCAAAGCTTTATGCGGCAGTTCGGCTACCTGATTGAAGAACAAGTATTGAAAGGGATTGCCAATAATTCCGTATTTCACGCCGTCTATTGTGATTCCAATTGGATCTCCGAAAGACAAGCTAAAACCTACCACCACCCAAAGCATAGTGATCACGCCTAGGGAAATAAAACTCTGTAGCATCGTGGAGATCAGGTTTTTCTTGTTTACCATGCCTCCGTAAAACAAGGAAAGGCCCGGAGTCATCAATAATACAAGACAGGATGCCGTTAGCAACCAGGCGATATCCGCAAATACCAAATCTTCTTCCGTTCCAAAATTCTCAAGAATAGGCTGGCTTTGTTGCCAAAATAACCCCAGAATCGGAGCTGCAATCGTAATCAGAAAAGCTACTTTCCACTTGAATTTCATTCCACTTTTTTCCATGTGCCAAAAATAATAGATTAAATTTTTTATTCTGTGTTTGAAAGAAAATTCAGAATAAAAAATCATTAATTCTCAATTTTGTGATTAAAAGTAAGGTCTTTTTATGGAGTGTAAGGTGTTCTGAAACAGTTTATTAAGACTTGTACTTTGGTAAATTCAATACCTATACAGAAATGCGAGATTGATATTTGGCAGTACTTTTAGGTGTGAATAATGAAAGGGAATGTACTTTTACTCAATTCTGTTTATAACTTACTAGTAACAAAATAATTAGGAAGATGAAGCTTTTTGAAATCACCAAAAACATAGTGATCCTACATCTATTTATAGCTCTGATTGCTCTTTTCTCTTGTAAACAGCAGAAACCTGAGGAAGTAGCACCGAAAGCTTCTTTTCATGAGCTGGAATGGATAGACCTGAGTTATGCATTTGATTCCACTACTTTATACTGGCCTAATAATTCGGATGGATTTCAGCACAGAGTGGATGCAGAAGGCGTGACGGATCTGGGGTATTACTATTCTTCTTACACCATTTTAACTCCCGAACATGGTGGTACGCACTTGGATGCGCCGATTCACTTTTATGAAAAGGGAGAAACGGTTGATGAACTCCCGCTTTCCAAATTGACCGGAGCAGCAGTGATGATAGATGTCAGTACGCTGGCTTTAGCGGATAGAGATTACCTGATCGATTCCGTAGCTATTTTGGATTGGGAAGCAGAACATGGGGAAATTCCAGAGCAGGCAATGGTTCTGTTTCGCACTGGATATGGCAAATTTTATCCTGATAGAGAGGCTTATTTCGGAACTGCCAGAACAGGCGCTGAAGCTATTCCTGAACTTCATTTTCCTGGAATTCAACCCGAAACTGCTGAGTGGCTGGCGAAGTCCCGAAATGTAAAAGCAGTGGGGTTGGATACTCCAAGTTTGGACTATGGGCAATCCAAAGACTTTGCGGCACATCAGCGCTTGATGGAAAATCAGATTCCCGGCTTCGAAAATGTCGCCAATTTGGATTTACTTCCCCCGACTGGCATTTACATAGTTGCACTTCCCATGAAAATCAAAGGAGGGAGTGGAGGTCCGTTAAGGATCATTGCAACTGTCTTAGAGTAGAAAGTATAAGGGCATCCAATGAGTTGAACTTAGGATTTACTTATTATCCTGTTAGTCTAGCCACCATAATCCCTGACTGAGATTTGTTTCCAGCTAGGTACTCGCTTAGCGGTTTTTCGGAAATCTCCACTTCCATGTTTTTTGAAGAAGCATGAAGCAGGTGAATTCTTCCATTTTTCTCTATGGCAAAACCTGTGTGGACTATGTCTAGATTATCCATTGAAGTGGTGATAGCGATCAGGTCTCCGGACTGGATATTCTTTTCCAGTGAAGCAATTTCCGCTTTTGGGATGTAGAAATATCCTCGTTTGGCGATTTTGGTTTCCGCTTCTTTGATTGCGTCCAGATTCTCAGCTTCGCTCAGTTGTCTGTAGAATTGTGGGTTTTCAGACATAAAAGTTGGCGCATTGGCATAAGGAGAGCCACCGATTTCTTGGGTGACATCAGTGATAATTCCTTTTGCTTCATTTTCAAAAATCCAATCGGAGAAATAATGAAGTCGGGAGGAATAGCCCTGATTTTTTCCTGCTCGGTATCGGAGATTCTCCAATTCTTTTTCGAACGAATCAAAGGAAACCGAACCTGATTTGGCAATTCTGCTAAGAGTTACCACCGTTTCCAAAAAAGTGGTGCAGTCAACACCAATGGTATTGATGACAAGCTTTTCGGATCCAGAAAGTTCCAGCGTTTTTTCCACATAGGGAGTCGCCAGGAACCACTGTCCAATCTCAATATTCAGTTCATTCGGAGATTTTTCTGAGTAGTCGCTTTCCTTTAGTATGGCCAAAATGCCTTCCAGTTTTTCACGGCTCTCCATTGTGCAAACGGTTTGGGCTTGAGTGAAAAGAGGGAGTAAAGAAAATATGAGTATAATGAAGCGTTTCAAATGAAAAGAGTTAATTGTTGGTTACTTGAGATTTACGTTATTCTGGAGATTTTGATTGGATACTACTTCTCCCATTCCACCCACTTAAAAACAATTTCCTTGTAATCATCTCGCTCGTAGAGAATGCCAAGCGTTTGCGGATCGAGCAAAACCAAATCACTGTATGCCGTCCATGTTCTGCCTTGGGGGATGTCTTTCCGGTCAATCAAGATGGATTCTGCCCAAGTTTTGCCTTGATCTTTGCTGATTTTTAGGGTCAGATTATTTCTCTCATTTTCATCAGCATTGTTGGAGTGAGCAAGAATAGAATTTCCAGTTTCATCTTGAAAAGAAAGAATGGAACCCTGGCAAACCGGATCAGGTAGGCTTTTCTCGAAGTATTGCTCTGACCAAGTAGCGCCTCCATCTTCTGAATAGGCGAGAATTCTGCTGCGAATATCTCCCCGTTGGTTTCGGGTGCTCATGATCATTCGACCATCCGGAAGTTCTGCAGCAATGGATTCGTTTGAGCCTGGGAATTTAATGGGTTCGGAGATTTTAAAGGTTTTGCCATGGTCGTCAGTAAAGAATCCATGCGCTTGATAATCCTTGAACTCATCCTGAGGATCACCTTTTGAGTGGTTTGCAGCTACATAAATCCTCCCTTTGTAGTCCCCACTTTGGAATTGAAATGCATGACCGGGCGTATTTGCATAGTGTCTCCAATCTTCAGCGTTTGTATAAGCTGGATTGAATGCAGGATTATCGGGCTTATGAACTTGGCTGGTGATGTTCACGGGTTGTTCCCAGGTATGTCCCAGATCAAGCGACCGAATCATCCATACCTCCCTAACTCCCTTATTCATTCGGATATCATATTCATGATTGTTGCCGGTGTTATAAAATAGGTAAACCACGCCATTTGGATAGGAGGGATCAAGAAGATCTACAACCGGAGCTGGGTTTCCTGCTTGTAAATCGGCGTAATCGACAATCGTTTGGAGCGCTGACCATGTTTTGCCCTTATCCTCACTTCTCTTCAGCACCAGATTGATGTCTCCGTAGTCATTTGAGCCATTTACTCTGCCTTCGGCAAAAGCCAAGAGTTCGCCGCTAGGCAAGTCGATAATTGCTGGGATTCTGTAGGTTGCATGGCCTTCCTGTCCGCCCTGGTAAACAATCGTTTCCTGAGCAAAGGCTGTGGAGAAATGAAAAAGGAGGAAAAGTGCTAAGGAGAATCTCATGGTTTTGGGTTTATGACTTTTTAAAAATGATCAATATATCACCAGTTCATCCACGAAGATAAACCCTCGTTGCACGTTCGGAGCTAAAACTCTGATGTACCTAGCTTGCTTTCCTTCCAAAGATCCTTTGAAGTCTTTAACCACTTTTTCCTTTTCAGTGACTGGAATATCATGGTCAATTTTCAGTGCTGTTTCAAAATTTTCACCATCATCAGATATAGAAACTTCCAGATAGTCTGGCATAAATACGCCTGGTCCTGCTGCTTGCATAAAGCTGGCCGAGATAGCGTTTAGCCTAGTTTTCTCGCCCATATCTATGGTCACTTCAAAGTCATTCGTGAAGCCTTGCCAAATACCGTCATTATAGGATTCTCCACCTCGGTAGCCATCCGTCATGCTGCCTGCATCTCCTGCTGGATAGGATTTGTTCCAAGGTTTGTGGTATTGCACTGGTTTGCCGATAGCCTGATGATAATCCACTTGCTTGCGAAGAACAGGTTCGGTGATTTTTCCATCCTGAAAAACTGCTGCAACGATAGAAGCACTTTCTTTTACAAAAAACTCACCTTTGTATAGATTTGAAGCGCGAGTTGGCTCAGATCCGTCCGTGGTATAGTAGATGGTGGGTTGGCTGATTTCGCTTTCAAGTGTGATTCCAATTTGCTTTGCTTCTGTGTCCACGTTCATAAATGGAATAAGCTTCGTAGTCGGATTGTACTCGTATTTTACACCGAGCTGTTCAAGTCGGGGAAGCTGTTTTTGGAGGCGGGTTTTAAAAGAATCCCAGTCTTGAGCTTCTTCACTGGACCAAGCTCTTTCTGCGAGAGCCAGTACATTTGGGAAAAGCATCGCATCAGCAAGCGCTTCGGAAGGAATAGTCTCAGTCCATAGACAAGCTTGAATTCCTGTTATTTTATGTCTTAATTCCTCTGGAAATTTGGAACCTACTAAAGGCTTATTGTAAATATCGAAGAGCTTGGAGTTTGGAGAAGAAAAGTAAAAAGGATCTCCAGGGGCTAAAATCACTTCATTTCCATTCTGAACAGCTTTGTCAGGAACCTCAGCAACCCAGTTTCTCCAGTACATTACTTTTAGTTCAGAGTCAATTCCACCAGCCATCGCATCGTCCCAGACTACTACTTCTTTACCGTTTTGCTGAAGGAAGTTAGAAACTCTGTTTACAAAATAGGATTGCAACTCATTCACGTTTTGCATGCCGTTTTCCTTCATGAATTGCTGGGCAGCGGCAGATTCTTCCCAAGTCTTTTTCTCTACTTCATCGGCTCCGATATGGATGTATTTCGAAGGAAAAATGTCCATTACTTCTGTCAGTACATTTTCTACAAACGTATAAACCTCTTCATTGACAGGACAAAGTGGGGTAGAAAACAAGTCTCCCCAAGCAGCTTCACCATTGCAGGCAAGTTCTGGGTATATCGCAATAGCAGCCATCATATGACCAGGCATATCGATCTCAGGAATGATCTCCACGTGTCTTGATTGGGCATAGTTCACCAACTCCCGAAGCTCCTCTTGAGTATAAAAACCGCCATATTGGAGTTTTCCATCGCGTTCCTCCAGGTGTTTTGATTCCAAAGCAAACCTGGGGTCTTCGATTGCTTTGTCCATGCAAATAGAATCCTGATCGTTGAATGTTCTCCATGCGCCTTGCGCTGTCAGTTCCGGATATTTTTTAATTTCTATTCTCCAGCCCTGGTCATCTGTCAGGTGTAGGTGAAGTTTATTTAGCTTGTACAAAGACAAAAGGTCCACGTATCGCCGGAGATAATCCATGGAGAAAAAGTGTCTGGACACATCTAGGTGCATTGCCCGCCAATCATAAAGAGGTTGGTCCCGAATAGTTAATGCAGGGAGTTTGATTTCATCAGTTGAGTCGCCCGATTCCATACTTGGTGGAAGCAATTGTCTCAGCGTGATCATTCCGTAAAATATGCCTTCGGGAGTTCCAGCTTCCAAAAGAACTTTATCTGAAGAGATCGATAAGTGATAAGATTCTGGGTTTTGACTGCTTGAGGATTTTCTGATTTCCACCACATTTTTCCTGGATTCATTAGAAAGCTTTTCGCCAAGGGCCTGTATCATCATGGCTTGAAGAAATTCAACCTCAGCTGAAAACTCTCCCTCATCTTGAACGATTAACTGAGTGCTGGAATTTAGGGTAAAGCTGCCCCTTCCTGTTTCTATCTGGGATGGGTAAGGAACTATTGAGATTTCAGTAGGTTCAGGGTTGTTACAGGATGCAAATGCCAAAAGGATGGCAGCGTAAAAAGCGATATATTTCAAGACGATTTATTCTAGTTGAATATCAAAGGTAAAGTTGATTTGTAAAAAGGTGAAACCGATGTTCAAATAGCTCAAAACATTGGATAAGAAAAATTCTTAAACGGTATAAAAAAAAGTAAGGCTCTTGATACTCTTCGTTGAGTACCTCTCAGGATCGCTATCGCGGAGCCAAGTGTACTACACAAAAACTCTTATACCAATAAAAAGAAAAAGTCTAACTTTATACCATGATTACTCCACAACAAGAAAATATTATTAGGAAGATAACCCACAGAGTTCGTCCTACCTTAGTTGGTATTTTCGGTTCCTATGCACGTGGGGAAGAAAATGAAAGCAGCGACCTTGATATTCTCATTGACTTTGAAATGAAAGTGGATCTACTAGAGCTGATCGGTATGGAACAAGAGCTATCTGAACTTTTAGGGATTAAGGTGGATTTGATTTCATTAAGATCTGTTAATAGGTCCTTAAAGCCATATATAGAATCAGATTTAATCAGAATTATATGATCAAAGATCCTGTAATCTATCTTGAACATATCAGTGCCTGTATTCAAAAAATTGAAGAATATACAAAAGAATTTAATGAGGAAAGCTTTCTGCAGAACAGTCTAATTCAAGACGCAGTAATCAGAAACTTTGAAATAATCGGAGAAGCTACTAAAAAACTGGACATTGATTTTCGGATTAAATACCCGGAAATCGAATGGAAAAAGATCGCAGGAATGAGAGATAAGCTGATCCATGATTATATAGGGGTTGATTTGTGGGCAGTCTGGGCTGTGGTAGAAAACATAGTTCCGAACCTCAAGCAACAAATAGGAAATATTTTGGAAAAAGAATCCTAGGGTAGGTAGCAATAAACTCTAGGAGTGAATGCTACAATTGCCTGCTCTCGAGGCTTATACCAAAAAGGGTAGGTGGCTTTTTAACGTTCAGTAAAATGTAAGCCCTCCATAACCACCTGAATCTGCATGAGGAGATCAGCTTCGCCATTAAAATTTGAAGACTTAACAGATGCAATTGCTCAATTCATTGAGCAGAATAACCTTATTTTAAAATCCATCCAAGAAACTAGTTTTTAAAAGGGAGCAATGAGGGAATATTGACACTGAGTAGAATTTGTGAGCTTCTGGAGCTGAAAAAACAGACTATCTATAGTTATGTGTCTAAAAAACAGGTTCCACACCATATGAAGGGTGGTAAACTTTACTTTTTCAAAAAAAAGAAATTGCCGACTGGATAGAAACTGAAAACAAAGTCAGATTAGCGGATGAAATTAAGTTTAATCCGAAAAGGAAATTTGAAAATCGAAAATTCAAGAAGCTTTGAGAATTGGTAGCTGATAACCTATTGATTCTTAAATGTATGAGTTGTTAAAAATCTGTTTATCGACTTATGATTTAACATTTTGCAATTTTTTTGCAAATAAAAAAGCCACTTACAATTTTTAATCGTAAGTGGCTAATTATAAGCTCCTCCTCAAGGACTTGAACCTTGGACCCTCTGATTAACAGTCAGATGCTCTAACCAACTGAGCTAAGGAGGAATTTTGTGTTTCATTCGGAGCTTCTTCCGAATTGGTGATGCAAATGTAGGAGGCTATTCCATTTATTCCAAACTACAATCAGGAAAAACTGTATGTTTTTATATTGTACGTAGTTTTTGTATTCAAAATCAGAGACTTAATTTTCGAGTTTTTTATAGCTTTTTTTCAAAAGATGTGGCAAGCAGGCTATGAAGAGTTCTTTTTTGACCAAAAGAAACTTGAATTGGAAACGTAAATCTTACTTCTGGTCCTTCACACTGAACTTCCGCGTCATGACCTTCACATACTTGGTATTGCGGAAGCGTAGAGCTGACCAGTCTTCATTGATGGCAACTTGGCGAACCCCTTCGTAATCAAACTCTCCTAAATACTTCCAGCCTGAATCTCTGTTTATTTTAGCTTTATAGCGTTTGGAAGTTCCCTTGGGGTAGGCTAGCCAAATCTGTTCATCTTCCTGAGCAAGAGCCTGCATCTCGGTGAAGTAATTCTTCACTTCATCTTCTGACTGGACAAAAGCCAGCAGAAAATCTGGCTTTACGGCAGGTAGAATCAAACCATCTTTTTTCCAAGCATTTATCAATTGCTCAAGGTCGGTGGGGCAGTTCCAGACTTGGATATTCATGCCCTTTTTCCAGGTCATTTTCTTTAGTAGTGGGTCCATTTATTACCTATCAATTATTCCTTAAACATAAAAATAACCTGTCTCAGCTAGTTTTGATTGCTAGGCTACAAGTCATTTTCTTTACTTTTAGATTTACTTTAAAACCAACCTATGAAAATGCCTTTAGGAATAATCATTTTATTTTTTTCATTTTCCTGTGTCAATGCACAGGAAGAGACAATTGCTAGTTTTGGAGAAGGGGTTCCAATCGCCACACTAAAAGATAATGGCTTGGATGAGATTTCAGGTTTGGCTGTGAGTCGAGTGCTGCCAGGTGTGATGTACGTCCACAATGATAGCGGAGGAGAGGCCGCAGTTTATTTACTGGATACGCTGGGTAACAATCTAGGTACAATAGAATTTCTAGACACCCAAAACAGAGACTGGGAAGATATTGCTGTAGGGCCGGGTGAAGATTCCAAATCCTACATTTATGTCGGAGAGATCGGCGACAACAATGCTGTCCACGATGAAGTGGTTGTTTATCGGGTTCCAGAGCCAAACGACAGTAATTCTACGATTGGTATAGTTCCACAAAAGACCGTTTTAAAATATCCAGGAGGGGCTAGAGATGCGGAATCTCTGATGGTTGACCCCATTTCAGGAGATATTTTCATAGTGTCCAAGCGGGATAGTGTAAATACACTTTATAGATTACCAGCTGAGAAATTTGGAACTCTTGAGGTAGAATTAGAGGAATTGATCAAACTACCATTTACTAGCGCTACCGGGGCTGATATTTCCGCTGATGGTAGCCAGATTCTGGTGAAGAATTATCTAGCTATTTACTATTGGCGGAGAAATGAAGGGGAGAGTATAGCTCAAGCCATGGGTAGAGCTCCACTTGAATTGCCTTATTCACCAGAACCCCAGGGAGAGGCAATAGGATTTGGACCTGATGGCAGAGTGTTCTACACCCTGAGTGAAAAACGATTCGATGTGGATCCCGTTCTTTATAAATACACCGCTAAAAAACCTTAATGCAAACTGCTTCTACTCTTCTGATGGTTCGTCCAGCTAATTTTGGTTTTAACCCAGAAACTGCTGAAAGTAACTTTTATCAACAATCAGATAATAGACCAGCTGCTGAAATCAATAGGCTAGCGCAACAAGAGTTTGATGGTTTTGTTGCCATGCTGAGGGATCAGGGAGTTCAAGTGATCGTGGAGGAGGATACTGCTGAGCCCGTTAAGCCTGATGCAGTTTTTCCAAACAATTGGTTTAGCACCCATGCTGATGGACGATTGATTTTATATCCTATGTATTCCCCGACGAGAAGACAGGAAAGGCGGAAGGATTTTGTGGAGGATTTGATGAAGCGTAAGTTTCAGGTGAATGAGATTATCGATTTAAGTTTTTTCGAAGATGATGGGCAGTATTTAGAGGGCACTGGAAGTATGGTGATGGATCATCAGGCTAAACTAATTTACGCTTGTTATTCAGAACGTACCCATCCCATTCCTCTGGACTATTTAGGGAAATTACTCGGTTACAAAGTGGTTGGTTTTCATGCCGTGCAAGAGTTCCAAGGGGTGTCTTCACCTATTTATCATACGAATGTAATGATGCACATAGGTACTGACTTGGCTGTAGTTTGTCTGGATAGTATTCCCAAAGCTTCTGAAAAGCAGGCCGTACAGAAAAGTTTAACCCAAGCCGGTAAAAAGGTAGTTCCAATCACGCCAAAGCAAAAGTTTAATTTTGCCGGGAATATGCTCGAAGTAGGAAATGATGGGGGTGAAAAATTCACGGTGATGTCTGAAACTGCGCTGGATTCCCTGAACGTGGGGCAAATTCAATTGATAGAAAAATACTCAACCATCATCAGCCCTTCTATTCCTACGATAGAAAAGCTAGGAGGAGGAAGTGCGCGCTGTATGATGGCTGAGATCTTTTTGCCTCTGGCAACTTAGTGAACTTGGATAAATCTTGGCCACCATGAGTGTCTCATTCACGGATTAGGATCCTGCTGGATCTACTCTTTTCTTTCGGACTAATTCAGGGGAATTGAGATCGATTTTTATTTCCTGAGATGTTGTGTTTGTTTTCTCCAAAGAAGTATTTAAGACAGGATCGACTAATTTTTTTCTGGCAGGCATGACTTACAGTGTTTGATGATGAAAAGAAATAAAAGCACTTGACTGTGTTTGAAATGCTTTTTTTGTTTGGTGAAAGTAATTTACTCCTTTTTTATAAGAAAAGTGCAATTTTTATCTTCTAATTACTTGTAGATCAAAAAGGTAAAGCGATGGTGAGGATGCAAAGTGCGGGAATTTTCTCAGGTTATTTTTTTGGAAGCTTAAATTCAGATAGGACTTCCTGGGACGCAGAGTTCTTGAAAGTGGTATTTAGATAAACAACAATCAGCCCACTTTCCACTTGGAGGTCATTGTACGTCAAAGCTTCCTCATTTCGCTTTACATTGATGCTGTCTATCATGGCAGGATTTATACTTGACAACAATTCTTCTCTTTTAGCAGCATCCAAATCACTTGGCATGAAAAGGCATTTGTTTCTATACTTAAGTAATAAAGGAACAGAAGATATATCGCGCTGCCTGCATATTAATTTAATTGTTACAGGTTCTTTAAATTCACTGGTAGAATCTGTTTCCTGTGCGAGTAAATTGAAATTAAAAAGTAAGATTGCAGTAATTGAAAAAAGATAAAGTTTCATCGGAGAAATCATTAGTTTGACTCGTAAAGTAACGTAATATTTCTTTTTGGGTTTTTGATTAAGTTACAAAAAAGCCGAAACTGCTAAAGTTTCGGCTTTTATCGACCTTTGAAATATTTACAATCTCAGTATTTAAATTCCAGTATAGTTGAAAGGTGAAATCACACTCAACTCCGCTTTTAACTCTTCTGAGATGGGAAGATTAGCTATAAATTCTGAAATTGACTTTTCTGTGATTTTTGTATTGGTTCTAGTCAAATCTTTCAGCGCTTCATAAGGTTTTGGGAATCCTTCTCTTCTTAGTACTGTCTGAATTGCTTCAGCTACAACCGCCCAGTTTTCTTCCAAATCAGCATGAATAGCTGCTTCATTCAATTCCAGTTTACCTAGTCCTTTTAATAAAGACTCAAAGGAAATTAGCATATGACCTAGCGGTACACCAATAATTCTCAATACCGTGCTATCAGTCAAGTCACGCTGTAGCCTAGAAACTGGAAGCTTGGCAGCCAAGTGCTCCAAAAGTGCATTGGCAATACCCAAATTCCCCTCAGCATTCTCGAAATCAATTGGATTGACTTTATGCGGCATAGCAGATGACCCGATTTCTCCGGCTTTGATCTTTTGCTTGAAGTAATTCATTGCTACATACTGCCACACGTCTTTAGACAGATCCAAAAGGATAGTATTGATTCTTTTTAGCCCATCAAAAACAGCTGCAAGATTGTCATAATGTTCGATCTGAGTCGTTGGATAGCTTCTTTCCAAACCCAAGTATTCCCCTACAAACTGGTAGGCAAACTCATTCCATTTGAATGATGGGTAAGCTACATGATGTGCATTCATATTGCCTGTAGCTCCGCCGAATTTGGCTGAGTAAGGGATATGGTGAAGTAATTCCAGTTGTTTTTTCAGTCTTACCACAAACACTTCGATTTCTTTGCCCAGGCGAGTAGGAGAGGCTGGCTGACCATGCGTTTTTGCAAGCATGGGAATGTCTTTCCACTCAGTTGCCAACACCTGAAGTCTCTCGATTACTGCATCCAACTGTGGCAAAATTACTTCATTCAATCCTTCCTTCAACATTAGCGGAGTAGCTGTGTTATTGATATCCTGTGAAGTCAGACCAAAGTGGATAAATTCTTTATACGGTTCTAACTCTAGCGCATCAAATTTCTCCTTCAAGAAATACTCCACCGCTTTCACGTCGTGGTTAGTGATTTTTTCAGTGGATTTGATCGTTTCCGCATCGTCCATAGAAAAGTCGGTGACAATCGATCGAAGGTTCTCAAAAAGACTTTTGTCGAAGTCTTTCAATTGAGGTAATGGAAGTTCGCAAAGTGCTATGAAATACTCTACTTCTACGTGGACTCTGTATTTGATCAGGGCAAATTCAGAAAAATAAGCTCTAAGTGGAGCTGTTTTGCCAGCATAGCGTCCATCTACAGAAGTCACCGCGGTCAATGCATTTAATTCCATCTCTTTTAATCAATTTGGTTTTAGGAAGCTGCAAAGTTAATTTTTTGAAGCCAAAACTTCGATTCTGAATCGTCTAATTCGGGAAATAACCTTCAATTAATTCGAACCAGTGAAGCATTATCTGAGTTATCATGATCAAATAATCACCCACAAGCCAGAATATTTGGCTTACAAGGTTATTTTTGCAACCGTTAAACAGATAAAAAGCTCAGATCAGGAATGTTCAATTTATTTAAGAAAAAGAAGGAAGAGGTAAAAGCTCCACAGTTTTTACCGCTAAAAGTGAGAGAGGTAGTAAAAGAAACCGAGGATACAGTAACCTTGTATTTTGAGCAGCCAGAGCCGTTTTTGGATTATAAGCCAGGTCAGTTTTTGACATTGGTGATGGAGTTTGAGGGCAAAGAACAACGTAGATCTTACAGCTTATGTACTTCGCCATATGTGGATCCTTTTCCGGGTATTTCTGTAAAACGTGTTCCAAATGGTAAGTTTTCCAACTTTTTAAATGAACGTGTTTTCCCAGGAAAAACAATTAACGTACTAAAGCCATTAGGGAATTTCACCACAGATTTTCACTCCAAAAACAAGAAGCACTTCTTTTTGGTAGCTGCTGGAAGCGGGATCACGCCTATTATGGGGATTTTGAAATCTGTCTTGGTAAATGAGCCGAATTCCAAAATCTCTCTTTTATACTGTAGTCGAAATGAGAAGCAAATTATCTTCAAAAAGGAATTAGATTCTTTGGTTGAGAAAAACGCTGATAGATTGGAAGTGATTCATAATTTGAGCCAACCAGGTGCGGCTTGGTCAGGCTTGTGTGGCAGATTGTCAAAGGAGACTATATTTGAATTTGTTCAAAAAGCAGAATCTGAGCCTGAGTTTGAAAAGGAATATTTTGCCTGTGGGCCTGAAGGAATCATGGATAACGTAGAAGAGGTTCTTGAGGGACTTGGCGTTGCCAGAGAAAAAATCCATCGCGAAAGCTTCTATTCCGCTGCTGCCGATAAAGCACATGAGGATGCTGCTCACGGGATTACAGGAGGATTATTGACTCGTGATGTGACTGTGATTTTGGAAGGAGAGGAGAGCATTGTGACTGTTTCGCCTGACAAAACTATTCTGGAAGCTGGTCTTTCTCAGGACCTAAATATGCCTTATAGCTGCCAAAGCGGACTTTGTACTGCTTGTAGAGGTAAATTACTAAGTGGTAAAGTGAAAATGGATGAGGATGCTGGCCTAAGCCCAAATGAAATTGAAGCGGGTTACGTGCTTTGCTGTGTGGGCCATCCACTTACAGATGATGTCAAAATCACCATTGAGTAATTTGGATAATAATAGCGAAACTCCAAGTCTGGAAAACCAAGAATTCAGGCGGGTTTACAAGAACCTGGATCAACTTATTTTGATCCTCTTAATCTTGGTTTTGCCACTTTTTGGGATGATCTATTTGTATCAATCCAGTGGAGAAATAACCTGGGATTTACCAGAATTGCCAATGGTTTTTGGGCAAATTTTGTCTGGTGCAGGAATCGGGCTTTTGTTAGCCCAGTACTTACTTTTTCGAAAGAAAATTAAGGCAGTTTTCCATACTGACGAGTTGCTGATGAAATTAAAGATATATGCAAGCGCTACTAGAGAGCGGTATTTGATACTTTTTGTGATCGCGTTAATATGCTCAGCTGGATTGCTCTTTTTTGGGTCGGCTATTTACAACGTGATATTTGCTGTGGCGCTTTTCTTTTTTTCTGTTGCCAAACCAACCCCAGAACGTATTACAAAGTTGCTGAAACTAAGTAAGGAAGATGCTGAGGTTATTAGGTTGGCGTCGAGACCGGAATGAGATTTAAGAGTTTAGATATAAGACCTAAGACTTGAGATATTAGAATCAAGATGTTAGAGCCAAGAAGTCAGAACCAGGAGTCAAGAGCCGAGAATCAAGAAATCAGAACCAAGAATTTAGCACAATAGTATGGGGTAAATGGAAGAAAGGTTAAGTGGCTAAGATTATAATCTTATGTGAGGGCTGAAAGCCCTATATATTTCAGCCCAGCTCGATAGGGCTGGGTTATTGATTTGCAGGATATTCCTAAAGCTCTGAAAGAGCGAAATCAATTATTTCCAGCGCACTCTGCGATACCCTCTGTGCCCCCCAGCGGTAAAAAAAACTCACAAAAAAAGCCAACCCAGATGGATTGGCCTTTTCGGATCATTATAGCTAATTAATTTTCTATGGAGATATTTCCTGAGGAGATGGATCCCTTCACCCATTCCGAAGCATCATTATCAATTTCCAGGTTTTTGCCTGTGTTTATTCCACCCACTCTTAGATTTCCTGAAGAAGCTCTGAGTGAGAAGTTATAGTCCTTCAAATCCGATGGAGTCTGGATTTTGAAATTCCCTGAAGTACCGTTGAAATTAGTATTTCCGCTTAGTCCGGCATTCGTAGCGCGGATATTTCCAGATGTGAATTTCATTGACCCTAAAGAACCAATGTTGCTCAACTTTGCATTTCCTGAAGTTAGTGCAACACTCAATTCTCCCTTAACTCTATCAGCTGTCAAAGAACCGCTGGTGGACTGATACTTTACACTACCGCCCACATTATTGATGTCTGCATTTCCCGAGGTCACGCCAGCGTCAATGTCTCCTGAGACTTTGTCAATATATAGGGATCCTGAACTCGCTTTGATAGCCAGATCACCTGAAATATTGGTTGCAGTGATTTTACCTGATGATACTCTCAGGTTTGTTTTATCACCAACTACTTTATCTACTGTCAAAGTGCCTGAGGAATTTTTCATATCCAGGTCAATATTCATTGGACCAGTGATTTTGATATAGCCTTTGTTTCGGTTATTACCCCAGGATGAATTGTTTGAGCCTTGCTCATAGGAGATTTTCAGTACATCGCCTACTGTCACAAAAATGATGTCTTGGTTTTCATTTGATGATTCAAGAAATGCTTCCACATTCACATCAGAATCTGAACCGCCCATATAAGTGACATCTAGCCAGCCACCACTTACTTCGACAGCTTTAATGTTTGAGTAGTTTTTATTGGCATCTACTAATACTTTCTGTGCAAAGCTGACAACTGAGATCAGCATCATGGCTACTGCCAAGCTTGATAATTTGAAGAATTTTTTCATAGTTAAGTTGTTTATCTGATAGTGACTCCGAAGCTGATTGCCTGTACTTCCGGGCCTAAATTTTCTTGGAAAAGATTGTTAAGATCGTAGTTAAAGAAAAGTGTAACATCACTTACTCCGATTTCTGCACGGGCTCCATATCGGAAGTTTTCCACGTACATGTTAGACTTCTCAAATTGCTTTTGCTTTTTGCCATTTTCATCGTCGTAAACAAATTTGCCACGACCGCCGATTCTTACGCCTGCATAGCCACCTAGTCCAAGTCGTAGTTTGTGGTTATTGGTAAGTAGGGTAGGGACTAAAGTGAAATTCAGGTAGGAAGCTGATATTTTAGATTTTGTACCTGTACCGGGTCCAGGGAATTCTACCCACTCTATACCGTCAGGGTTTTTTACTGCGATCAAACTTCTATCCTCCAGTTTGAAATTGTACCAGTTTACCCCGATAGAAGAATACAGATGGAAGTTTTGAGAGACTTTTGTAGTCCCCATCAAATTGATAGCATAGTACCAAGAACCCCAAGGCTTCACAGTCGGCATTTGGTCTGTGGGAGCGACTTGATTGATTCCAAGCTCGGTGTCTATTCCAGCAGTGAATCGGCTCTTTTTATGAATGTCGTTGATTTTTACTTCATCAGACTCTTCTATGTCTAGAATCCATTTTCCGTCTTCTTTTTGCTGGTAGGTCCAGGAATTACCGAAGACTTTGATGACCTTAGTTTTGGTGTAAATCACCGTGTCTGGTTCGCCCTGAGCAAAAGCTTGGCTTAAGGAGAAAACCAAAAATAATAGTGGTAGTAGTGTAGTTTTCATTTTTTTAAAGGTTTGACTAAAAATTCGTTTTTTAACTGTCAGGCTGAGCGAAGTCGAAGCCTATTCCGACCCGGATAGCTAGCTAGGAAGTTCAGTCTGACTCAATTATTGATGATGTAATTCCTTAAAATACTATTCCAAAAGTAATCGGGTTAAGCGCTGGACCTTTTCCTTCTTGGAACAATTCATTCAGGTCGTAAGTGGTGAAGAATTTAACTCTTCCTATTCCCAACTCGCCTCGGATACCATACCTGAAGTTTTGCAGATAGAGTCCTGTGTCTTGCTTGTCTTTACTACGACCTGATCCTCCCAGCTCTCTATAGACGTATTTGGATTGGCCACCCAATCTATATCCAGCATAGGGCCCTGCAGCTATTCTCACTCCTCTGCGTCCATTGTCATTCATTTTGCCAAAATCCAGTTCCAGCATCGTCATGGCAGTGATGTAGGAAGCAGAGATCTTGCTTTTGAATCCATCCACGTCATTACGTTGGATAAAGTCTATGGATTCATCGCCACGTATCGCTTGGAAATCTCTGTTTTCAAACTTGAAGTTGTAGAACTGGAATCCAAGACCGAAGTCCCAATAGAAGCCTTTGGAGATTCGCTGGGCGGCCATCCAATTGATTCCCACATTCCAGCTTCCCCAGCCTTTTACAGCATATGGTTTATCAGAGGTTGGAAATTTGCCGTCTTCCAGGTAGTTGTTTACCCCTAGATCAAGGTTGAAGTAAGTTCTAAAAGGTGGATCACTTCTTCTTTTTAGTCCCGGCTCAAAACGGACTTTTGTGTTTTCTCCGGTTTCATCAACCAGCAGACGCATATTTCCGATATATACTTCAGTCTCTGCTCCATCTTCAGTCACTTTTACAACTTGCTTGGATGAGCCATCTTTTTTCTTGATTTCTACGATAGTAGTTTCTCCACTTTCTTCATCTTCTTCCAGATCAAGTTCACGAATGATCTGATTGATATTCATCAGCTTCAGCTTTTCGAAGTCTTCCTTGCTTTCAACGATGATGACGATTCTTCCGGATTTCCCGAATTCTACAACTACACTGTCGCTTGCGACTTTGTGGTCTATCGATGGCATGGTTGCGGCAAATCCTAGTTGCACGATGGCCATCAAACAAAATAATAGGAGGTATTTCTTCATTTTTAGTTTCGATTAATGCTAGTTGGTGAGTTTAGTCCTCAGCTCTGGTTTTTTTGGAAGTGATGCTGGCGAATAGATTGTTTTTTGCATCCTGCAGGTCTGCAAATCCCTGATCTACTTTGCCTAAAATTCCTTCCACTTCGTTTACTGTTTTGCCGATTCCAGCGATAAGGCTTTTGTCCTTAGGTTCTTCTTTTAACCCGTCGGAGTAGATTTTAACCCGGTAAGCCGGTTCAGCTTCGACAGGCTCAGTGACTTCAGCTACAGTTTGTTCCAAGTTTAAAGGAGGTAGTTCTGCTTGTTTAAATTCAGGTGTTTCCACTTCGATTTTAGGAGCTGTTACTTTCTCCACTGATTCTTGTTTTGGTTCCTCTCTTACCTCGTTCATTGCGACTAGATTTTGAGGAGAAGTAGCTAGAGGTTTTTGAGTACTAGAAGAAGTATCAGCAGGCTTGGCGTTAGGTTTTGTGGTAGTAGTTGGTTTAGTTTTCAATTCCTCAGCAGCCTGCTGATTTTCAATTTCGTTTTGGGTTTTCTCAGTTTCTTCAGGTGTTGTGATTTCTGCTGGAGTTGGAGTAATTACTTCTTCAGTGGTATTATCAGCAAGTATTGGCTGATCAACTGTCACATCTCCCTCACGCATTACTAAGTACCCAACAGTGAATAGGAGTGTAAGTGAAGCAGCGGCTGCCCACCAGATCCCCTTGTAGGACTTGGACTTCTGAGGCAACTGAGATTCTAATCTTTCCCAAGCTAATTTGCTTGGTGTTTCTGTATGGTTTTCTAGTTTTTCTTTGAAAAACTGATCCAGATTATTTTTTTCCTTAGCCATTGATTCTCCTTTCTTTTGGTGTTTGACTGGCAATTTTTTCTTTCAAAGTATTTCTTGCCCGATTGAGCTGGGACTTTGAAGTGCTTTCTGTAATTCCCAAGAGATCTGCTATCTCCTGATGTGAGAAACCTTCGATTGCGTACAGGTTGAAAACTGTCCGATATCCTACAGGGAGGCTTTCTACCATTCTCATCAAATCTTCAGTTTCCATGTGATTGAGTTCATAGTTGTGATCCTGATATTCAGTCTCATTTTCCATGTTGATCTCCATCATCAGATGACGATGACTTCTTAGCGTCATGAGCGCTTGAGTGACGATGATCCGTTTCATCCAGCCTTCGAAACTCCCCTTTGACTGAAACTGAGGTAGTTTCTCGAAGATTTTCATGAAGCCTTCGATCATCACATCTTCGGCATGTTCCCGATCTTTTAGATATCGGATGCAGATGGCCAAAAATTTTCCCGAGTACTGATCATACAGGTGGCGCTGCGCCATTCTGTCTCCTTTGAGACATCCTTGTAATAATCCTGATTCGGTTGAAAAATTGACTCTGCTGAACATTTGAATTAGCTTTCAATTAGGTAGATGCCCGTATTGAAAAAATGGTTGCGTGGGCTAGTGAAAAAAAGTTAATATTTTTTGCTTTCTAAGCTCTGTACTGGTTTGTGTTATTTGTAATCATCTTAAAATAAGCAGTTTATGTGTTTTTAAAACGATACGTTCTTCTTTAATTTTTATTTTATCGAATGTAAGGATTTAAAAGAAAAGGACTTGCCCTGCTGTTTTATTTTAGCAAGACAAGTCCTTATTTGGATAATCTGTCAGGTTCAACTCTTTCAGGGTTTGGATCTGTGTTTTGTTCCTAATTCCATGGGTTGCACCCATGGTTATTTAGGGTTTGATCCCTTCAGGATCAGTGTTTTGATGTATATAAATTTTATATCTGTGTCCGATTAACTGCAGGTATGTTCTTTGAACTGATAGCAGAATTTCAAATTTGGCAATTCCCCCTTTCCAAAAGGGGGCAAGGAGGATTTTTCACTAAAGCCATGTATAATTCTCGAACATTTAATAAAGCGGATACAAAAAATTTTAAGTATTAAGACAATTTTTATAATCTGAGTTAACGCTCCATCAGTAATGAGAATAATTAATTAAGATTTGTGTAACGCTAGCTTCAAGGCCTCTTCCGTCTTCGGTCTCCTGTACTCCATCCAGTAAAACAAGGAAAATATAGCTATTGGCATCATTGGGCTTAATCTTTCTTACTAATAAGCCGCTTTATAATTAACCACGATATCAAGCAGTGTCCATTCGTTTTCTTTTACAGTGACAGGTTGGATATTTCCATCTCCATCAAATATGCTGGCGAAAAGGCCACCTTCTTCCACGATAAGTATAGAATATCTGCCTGGACTTAAATTGATGGAATATCTGCCATTTTCGTCCATTTCGATTTCTGTGATTGGTTTGGCAGCCACAGATTGGAAAAGACCATTTTCTAAAGTCACATCCGAGATTTTGATTAAAGGATACACGCGCAGAGTTCGTTTAACTGGTTCCCCCACGGTTACTCTTTTATCTTTCTTTCCTTCTTCGTCATCCTCATTCATCATTGGCATTTGATTACCTTCTTGCCAAGTGACCAAACCAACTACGCCTTGACCTTCTGGTTGGTATGGTGCACATTGGAAAAGAAGCAGTGTAAAAGCCGAAGCAAAAAGTAGTTTAGGTAGTTGGTTCATGAAAGGGATGTTAAAGGGTGTTTATATACTAAGGGATTATCCCGAAGTATCAAATTCCCTCAAACAGCATAAATGATTCCAAATAATTTGGGATGATGGTATTCCAGCCTAATTCTTCTTTGAGTTTTTGAGCTAGTACACCTGCACTTTCTTCTTCTCCATGAACAATAAAGGCAAGTTTCGGCTTTTGATTAAAACCTTCTGCCCATTCTATTAACTCGTTCTGATCGGCATGCGCAGAGAGTCCTTCCACACTGTAGATTTTAGCCTTTACAGGTACTTCTTGACCATAAATTCTTACTTCCGACTCACCATTTACCAGTCTCCTTCCGCGTGTGCCTTCAGCCTGATACCCTACGAAAACAACTCCATTTCTTTCATCTGGAAGGTGGTGGAAAAGGTGGTGGAGGACACGACCACCGGTTGCCATGCCACTGGCAGAAATAATTATAGCTTTTCCTTTCAAGTCATTAAGGGTGCGGGATTGTTCTTGCTTTCTATAATAGTGTAGTTGAGAATGCTGGAATGGATGCTGGACGGTGTCTTCAAGAACCGCGATGAGCTGGTGGTCCTGATGAAATTCTTTGTATAGTTTGGATACATTTATCGCCATTGGGGAATCCAGATAAATAGGCACATTTGGGATTTTTCCTTTTTTCACCAACTGGTACAAATAGTACATCACTAGTTGTGTACGGCCTACCGCAAATGCTGGAATAATCACCAGTCCGTCCCTAGAAAACACATCGTTGATGGCTTTTGCCAGTTCTTCTTCAGTTTTAACGGTAGTTGAGACACGATCACCGTAAGTTGATTCTATCCAAACCACATCCGCTTCCGGGATTAGAGTCGGAGGATATAATAGAGGATCATGGTACCTTCCCAAATCACCTGAGAATACCAGTTTTTTGGTTTGTGAATCTCCTTTGATCACAATCCTGACAATCGCTGCTCCCAAAATATGGCCAGCATGATAATACGTCACTTCCACAGAAGGATGTATGGAAAAAGGCTTTTTGAAATCTTTGGGAACGAGTAGAGGGAATACAGCTTCGGCGTCTTCTACCGTATAAAGTGGTTCCGGATTTTCATGCTTGGAATATCCTTTCTTTCGGGCATATTCAGCTTCCTCTTCCTGCAATTTTCCGGAGTCTAGGAGCAAGATTTTTGCAAGTTCTGCGGTCACCGCTGTGCAATAGATAGGGCCTCGAAACCCGTCTTTGACCAGCTTAGGCAGGCAACCGATATGATCCATGTGCGCATGGGTGAGGATGATTGCTTCCATGTCAGTTGGAGGCATGGGGAATTTATCCCAGTTTCTTCTTCGCAGTTCTCTTCTTCCCTGAAAAAGCCCACAATCCACAAGAAATTCAAAATCTCCCAGATCCAATAAATATCTGGAGCCAGTCACTGTGCCAGCAGCACCTAAAAACTTTACGCTTACATCCATTTTCCTTTGGGTTTAAACCAAAAGATACAAAAAAAGAGGCACCCATTTGAGTGCCTCCTTGCTTAGTCAAGTACTGTGCTATCGACAGGAGCTTGGGACTGATTAAACTTTGCCCTGCTGATACTGTCGAGTTGTGCCCGGTCGTATTCTCCAGTTTCAGGTTCTTCCACTTCAAAATTTACTCCTTCTGATTCCTCATCATCGTCTGGAGCTACTTCCTCTTTGCAAGTCAGACAAACCAAGCCTTGCTGATTGAAAGACCAAATGGTGTTTTGAGAAAGGTCAGTGGATTGATAGCCATTTCTGTAGATCGTGTTTCTCAAAATTTCCAGAAGGGAACGCTCCATAATAAACGGCTTGTCATAAGGAACCTCAAGGAATAGGTTTAGCTTTTGGTCTCGGAAAGTATCCAAGTTGGTTATGTCATACCCCTCATTGAAAGTGACCACAGAGTCTAGTACATCATAATTGTAGCTGATCATTTTGGCATTGTTCATCGCTTCCGCTTTGGTTTTTCCTCTAGCAAAGAATTCTTCCCGAAGTGTAACCGTAGAGTCTGATGTGCCTTCGATTTTCAGATTTACATTGTTGAAAGTTGATTCTTCGCCGATTGGGTTGAGACGTAGGATCATTATGCCATCGCTGACAGGTACAGTTTGCTCTATTTTATGCCAGTTTTCTTCTTTGAATTGAGCAATGATCAATGGAATCTGGAAGGCACATATACCTACACACAGCAACCATAAGCCAAGCGCTACAAACCCGAATCTTGCTCCGATCAAATTCTTTTGCATCAAGACGCTCAAGCCAAGAAGAATGATGATAATTCCTGGGATGATCAATAAGAAAGATGCTCCTATCACCAGCCAAAGTGGAACCAGATTCGAGAATAGTTCAATTGGGAAATTGTCCATCAATACTCGGTAGTCATCATTGCTAAATATTCCCAGGTAAATAGCAGCACTAAAGATTGGCGTGATCGTGAGCCCTAATCCAAGGAAGAAGACAAGCAAACCAAAGATCACCCGGATCACATTCAGGAAGAACCTTCCTAATGGTCCCAACGCGCTTCCTATCGCTTCGATGATCTGCCCGATTACTCTAAAAGGAGTCATAAGGATTTGTCTGGTTCTAGATTCAGGAGCCTTTGGGATAGGATTGATATTTTCTTTTATCGTAGAGTCAATATTGTCCAGCGTGATTTCTCCGCCTTTCATTCGGATACGCTCTGTAATCGAACTGGCCACAGGAGTGATGATCCACAGAATCAGGTAAATCAGGAAGCCCGAACCACCGGCTAATATCAATAGCACTAAAGCCAATCTCGTATAGATAACCTCTACACCGAAATAGGCTGCCAATCCACTGGCTACACCTCCGATTACCTTGTCGTCAGGGTTTCTGTACAGTTTCTTGATGTTTTTGTCTTCTTCTATTTCATATGAAACAGGTAGAATAATCCATAGCACGATGTAAGCCACCGCTGCGAAAAGCCCGAAACTTAAGTTGAGTCTGAAGTCATCAAATGGCCAGATATCCAAAAAGCCAAAGTTGAAACGAAGATTACCAGAGAATAATAACAGGATAGCAATCAGTCTAGTCCAAAGTGGATCTATGGTGAAGTAATGTGCTATTCCGGCGCAAACGCCTCCCAGGATTTTCCGGTTTTCCAGACGCATCAATTTTTTGTAACCTTTCTTCTCTGCATCCGGTGGAGTTACATATTTGTAGAAATCCTGATCCTTCTCAAGATTTTCTTCCTCCATTTGCTGCTCAGCGACTTCCTCCTCTACAGAAGCAAAGTCGGCGATGGTTCCCATCTTTTCGATGAGTTTATCT
This sequence comes from Algoriphagus locisalis, assembly GCF_900116615.1. Taxonomy (GTDB): domain Bacteria; phylum Bacteroidota; class Bacteroidia; order Cytophagales; family Cyclobacteriaceae; genus Algoriphagus; species Algoriphagus locisalis. The sequence continues at coordinate 474,079 of NZ_FPBF01000003.1, read as the reverse complement.
ACGTTTTCAGCAGTGATTACTTGCTTATTGTTTTTCAGATTGCTTAGAAAAATCTCAGCAATACGATTTTCAATATCAGAGATGATCTCATGATTGTCTTTATAGGAAGAAAAGTGGCGATTGATGCCATCCAGATATTTTCGGAGCGTATCGTAACCGTCTTCTTCGATGTGGAAGAGAATTCCACTGATGTTTATACTTATCGTCTTTTTCATCTGCTTGTCATTAATTTTTTATGGCCAGATGGAATCTCGCCTGATAGAGAGTTGCTCCACTTTGAGATACTTAATGTTGTGCTCGATTTAATGTGCTTATGATTATTTTTCAAAGGCCACATAGAATCTCGCTTAGTGGGTGAACTTCCTTCCGTGTTTTTCGGTAACATGCTCGATTTCATAATCAATTCTTTGAGGTGATGAGAAGGGTGGAATTGACTAGTGAATCCCAGGTGGTGGAGAGTGTGCCTAGAAAGGCTTTTCCTTCTTCAGTGATGGAATAATATTTCCTTGGCGGTCCAGATTCGGACTCAACCCAGCGATATTCTACCAGTGAGGCAGACTTCAGTCGATTTAGAAGTGGATACAGCGTACCTTCCACTACGATCATTTGAGCTTGGGTCAGCTCCTCGATCAGATCTGAAGTATAAACCTCGCCTCGGGAGATGATATGCAATACGCAAAACTCTAAGAGTCCCTTGCGCATTTGAATCTGTGTGTTGGCGACATTCATGTTAAGGTGATTATGTGTCAATGTTTCGGGGAAATCCTATTCCCTTCCTCACTTCTTGAAGAAAAATGATACCAATCTTTTCCAAGCTACCTTGTATAACCTAATTCCTTGCCATAAACAGGTAGTAGGTATAGAGAAATAGCACAAAAAGTGCTCTTATTTTACTTAAATCAATGATTGTGTTTTTTTGAGCATCCTGAGAAAAAATTTTTCCCGGAAAATATTGCCTTTCCAACTTTACTAAAATGTTAACTTTCTGAACATATTTCTGTACGGGGACGGACAGGTGATAGGCATTTTCGAGAAGCAAATTGATTACTGATCGTGCCGTTGGCACTCTATAAATATAACTAAACGATTCATACCCAGAATTGCATTCTGGGCTTTTATTGACCTTGCCGTTGGCAAGGGGGTTGGCGTTGATTGGTACTTTTCTGGATAGATAAAATAGATAGCATACAGTTATTTATTCAATTTGATCATTTAGCTAGAACCTGATACGCTTGCATTTTAATTGTGACTTTTTGCCAACGGCAAAACCCATATCAGCCCCGAATACAGCGCAGCGAAATTCGGGGTGAAAAAGTGTATTGAGAATCCACAGAGTGCCAACGGCACGATAGGTGTAATTCTGACTTAAGTATATGGTTAACACTAGCATTGAGGCTGCTTCGGTCACCGGTCTTCGGTCTTCCAGCTATATAATTTGAGAAAGTAAGGTTGTTGGCATCACTGGAGATAATTATAGCGGCATTATTTCATTATTTTTCACCCGAGTTACCATAGGATTGATTATTTGGTTTATTTTGAAATGTGAATTTTAGCAGAGCAACTACAATTTTTTATTCCCTTCTCTTTTTCCTCCTGTTGTCAGGGAGCAAAAGCGTTTTTTCCCAGGATTTGGCACCCAAGTATTCCAATGAATTTTTGAGTATTGGAGTAGGGGCAAGAGCCTTGGGGATGGGCGGTGCTCAGGTTTCGGCTGTTAGAGATGTGACCGCTGCCTATTGGAATCCTGCGGCTTTGATGGGCGTGCAGCATAAATACGAATTTAGCTTGATGCACTCCGAGTACTTCGCCGGCGTGGCACAATACGATTATTTGAGTTTTTCTACCCCTATTAAAGATCAAAGCCAGGTGGCCGTTTCGTTGATCCGGTTTGGCGTGGATGATATTCCAGACACTAGATTTCTCTACGATGCCAATGGGGCTCTGAATTATAATAACATCCAGTTTTTCAATGCTGCTGATTATGCCCTTTTGCTAAGCTATGCCAGAGATCTTTCCGACAAATTCAAAGTGGGAATGAATGCCAAAGTTATCCATAGAAATGTTGGTAAATTCGCTCAGGCTTGGGGTTTTGGACTGGATGTAGGCGGAATCTATGTGAAAGATAAGCTCACCCTAGGACTGATGGTTCGTGATATTACCACTACGTTCAACGCTTGGTCTCACGATGCAGAATTGGTTCGGGACATCTATTCTCAGACAGATAATGAGATTCCGGTCAACTCGGTGGAGCTGACTTTGCCCCGCGCGATTTCTAGTATTGCCTACGACTGGAAGATTGGTAAGCAATTCAGTTTGCTGACCACCTTGGATCTGGATATGACTTTTGATGGGGAGAGAAATACGGTGATCAGTACGCCGCTTCTAAGTATAGATCCTCGGTTTGGGTTGGAAGCAGGATTTCAGAATATTGCTTTTATACGTGCCGGTATTAGCAATTTCCAATACATCAAAGATTTTCAGGGAAATGAAAGCCTGAATATGCAGCCTAGTATGGGCATCGGCGTATTTATCTCTGAGCGATTTCAAATTGATTATGCACTTTCCGATATCGGAAATGTGTCTGAAACGCCCTATTCACATGTGTTTAGTGTGAAAGTGAGTTTGGAGAAATTGGACCCTGACTTCAGGAAATTTAAAAGCTGGACAAACAAATGATAAAAAAACTACTATTCATTTTTCTGGCATTTGTCTTCCTCTCCTCGCTGGCGCAAGCGCAGCAGCCGGTTTGGTATAATTACGATCAGACGTATTATAAAATACCTACGGGAAGCGATGGAATCCACCGGATTTCAGCTTCTGCACTGAGTAGTGCTGGCATCAACTTGGATGGATTGGATCCTAGAACTATCCGGCTTTATCATAGAGGGAAGGAAGTGGCCATTCACATTGAGGGAGAAAATGACGGGCGTTTGGATGCCGGAGACTACATAGATTTCTATGGGCGAAGGAATGACGGAACACTTGACAAATTGCTTTACACTGATTTGCAAGAGATTCCCAATCCCTACTTCAATACTACTTCAGACACCACCGCTTTTTTTCTTACGATTAGCGAAGGGCAAAATGGGAAACGGATGAATCTTCGTCCAGCTCCAGAGGCTTCTTTGCCGCAGGCTACTAACTATGAATCCGAAGAGCTACTCGCACTGGGCGAGCAATATTCCCTCGGAGTAGCGTATGCATTGGGATTCAGATTGTCCAAGTTTGACTTGGGCCAAGGCTGGATGTCCTCGGTGATTTCTAAGGGAAACACGCGGAGAATCACCTTTGAGCAGTTGGGTGCCATGGCAAATCCCGGAGCTGCAAAGTTAGAATTCGGGTTGGTAGGTAGATCCGAAAATGCCCATAGTACAAGGATTTTTGCGGGACCGAATACTACTACCCAGCGATTGATCGGCACAGCCAATTTCGCCGGGTTTGTGAGTAATCAGCAAGTTGTCGATCTGGCTATGACAGATTTCAATGCGGATGGAAGTGTGGTGATTTCCTTCGAATCGGCAGGAGCTGAATCTGTGGATAATGTATCGGTAGCCTACGCTAAAATCACTTTCCGTAATACCGTGAGCGTAGGAGATTTTACTTCCGAACTATTCATTTCCCCTGCGGGAAACCAACAAATTCAGCTTTCCCAACTTTCTGGAAATTATTCCGCAATGGAAATTTCCGACCCGCTCAATCCGGAGAAAGTGCAGCTGGCTGTCAATCAACAATCCCTGGCTTTCAGGTCTGCCGTACCCACAGACTCCAGTAAGGTTTGGATGCAAAACGAGGAGAATATTATTCAGGTTTTGGCAGTAGAGCCCCTGCGATTCAGGAACTACCTAGCTCAGCCTGCAAATTATATTTTGGTGGGGCATAGCGCCTTGGAGCAGCCAACTAATCAATTTGATAATCCTCTGAAAGCCTACGCCGAACACAGGGGATCTCCGGCAGGTGGAGGATTTGATACCCTGACGGTGAAAGTGGAGGATTTGTACAATCAGTTTGCATACGGAGAATACTCCCCAGTTGCGATCTATGAATTCCTGAAAGCCTACTTCCCGGTGCATAAGCCTACGCATTTGCTATTAGCAGGAAGATCTTTGGCCATGTATTCCACAGCTCGATCGGGCGGTGTAACCTATTATTATAGAAATAATCCTGGGGCATTTAGCTTTCGGGACCTGATTCCTGCTGGTGGCTTTCCCTTTTCCGATAATATCTACACCCTCGGCTTGGATCCTTCTAAGCCTGATGTTCCTGCTTTGGCGGTGGGTAGAATACCGGCAAGAAATGCACAGCACTTGGCAGATTACTTGAGCAAAGCGATAGAAAAGGATGCTGTGGGGATTTCCGGTTCCTGGCAAAAAGAGCTTATTCACCTCACTGGAGGGGTTTCCGAGTTTGAATTGGAGCGGTATTTCAATTTCATGAATGGCTTCAAAACCATAGCCGAAGGGCCTTACTTGGGAGGAAATGTGACAACCTATCGTAAGCGGTCTAACTCTACCATAGAGGTGATCGATATCACGGGAGATCTGAATGAAGGCCGCTCAATGCTGACATTTTTTGGTCATGGTTCACCGACTGTGATAGATATAGAAATCGGTTTTGCCTCTGATCCCACGCTGAATTATCAGAACAAAGGCAAATATCCCATCATGCTTTTTAATGGCTGTGATTATGGAGCTGCTTATGGCAATAGCTACACACAAGGGGAGGACTGGGTGATTACGCCTGAAAAGGGAGCAGTGTCTGTGATCGCCAACTCTGCCATAGGAGTGGATGTATATCTGAGACGCTATTCGGATATGTTTTATAGAAAAGCATTTGCGGATAGTACATTAATATATCGCACGCTTGGTGAGGTGAAGCGGGAGGCTGAAGAGGCTTATGTGGAAAACTATGGCACCAGTCCGCTTTCCTATTCCCACATGGAGCAGATGATCAATTATGGCGATCCTGGAGTTCGGATTTTCCCTGCAGACAAAGCGGACTATTCCGTCAACGTTGCTGAAGTTTCGGTAGAAAGCTTTGATGAAGTGCCTGTTTCGGTGCTTTCAGATAGTTTGAAATTGAGTTTTGTACTGAGAAATATCGGTAGAGTGGATACGGACTCTATTTCATTCAAAGTATCGAGAAGATTAGCCGATGGCACTACTGAGACTTTTGACCAGGTAAAAATCCCATATGTAGCTAGAATTGATTCCCTCTTTTTCTCCATCCCAAATACCGGGAGAAATTCTGCCGGAGAAAACACCTTTACCATAGAGGTGAATTCGGCTATGGATGTGGATGAGATGACTTTTACCAACAATAGCGTGACCTTCGCCAAGTTTATCCCGCTAAGTGGCACGCTGAATCTATATCCTCTGGAATATGGGATTGTTAGCGAGGAAGAGACAGAGCTAATTGCTCAGGTACCGGGTAAAATCTCCGAGGATAGAACGGTGATCATACAGTTGGATACCGCGGCAGCTTTCAATTCCGCTTATCGCAAAGAAATTCGTGTGACCACGCGTGGTTTGGCGGAAATGCCTTTATCGCTCACGGCTTTCTCTGATAGCACGACTTTCTATTGGAGGTCAAAATACCAGGAGCCAAAGCCGGGCGAAACTGACGCCTGGACAAATTCCAGCTTTTCCTACATTCCCTCGGGTCCTGAAGGCTGGACGCAGCGGACCAGCTACCAACTGGATGATGATCAGCTGACCAATCTGGAAATCAGCGAATCTGACCGGAGATGGAAATACCTGGATATTCAGGCAAATGTGGAGGTGTTTACGGTGGGCGCGGGTGTGGATTCACTTTCGTTTAGAAACACCCAATTCTACCTGGATCAAATCCCACAGATCATAGATAATGTGAACAATGCCAATAGCCGTCTCTGTCCAAACGGCTCCTTGGGATTGGTGGCTTTTGAGCAAAAAAGCCTGATGCCATACCTGGCGATTCCGGTTCCGGGATTTGATATTCTGGATTCCAGGGCATGCGGTCGGGTTCCTCAGATGATTCAGAGCATTCAGAATTCCTGGATTACCACACCGGGACAAACCATGCTGCTGGACTATGTGAATAATGTCAAGGACGGGGATTATGTGGTGATCTTCTCCGTGGGTAATGTGACTTTCGAAGCCTGGCCTGATGCAGCGATAGAGAAAATGAAGGAATTTGGAGCAAGTGAGGCAACACTAAGAGCTTTGAAAACCGGTGATCCATATATCCTCTATGGTAGAAAAGGCATGCGTCCAGGCGAGGCAATTGAGATCATAGGAAATAAGAATATAGATGTGCCGGAGAGGGAGCAGACACTTTCCTTCGATACCGAATTAGCGGGCTACCTGACTTCTGGGGTAGTGCTGACACCGAGAGTTGGGCCAGCATCGACTTGGGAGCGTTTCTTCCAGAATGTGAATACCCGAAACTGGATCAATGAGGAGGAGAAAACCTACTTTGATATCATTGGGGTGAAGGAAAATGGGGAAGAAGACTTGCTGATCGGTAATTCCTTTGATCAGGAAATGGATCTATCATTTATCAATTCGCAGACTTATCCTTATCTGAAACTGCGCTACAGCATGAATGATCCCGAGTCCACCGCTCCGGCTCAGCTCGACAAGTGGCAGGTGAATTATACAGGAGTTCCTGAGGGAGTTTTGATCTTGAAATCAGCCAAGGATCAAGTTAATCTGCGAGAAGGAGAAGCAGGGCTTTTGGAACTGCAATTCAAGAATATTTCCCAGTATAACTTCCTGGATTCAATTCAGGTGGATTGGAAGATGACCAATCTGGGCAGCAAGAAAGTCGAGGAGTTTTCGAAGAAGTTCCCTGCTTTAAAAGCCGGGGAAAGCTTTGACTTTACGATAGAGTTTAATTCCATAGGAAAAACCGGGGAGAATGAGCTGGAAATTTTTGCCAATCCTAGGATTCAGCGGGAGCAGACTTTCCGAAACAATCAGGTGGATATGGGTTCATACTTTGTCGTTGAAGGAGATAATTCCACAGCATTGTTAGATGTGAACTTTGACGGGATTTATATCATGGATGGGGATATTGTCTCACCGAATGTGCTGATTACGGCTTTGCTGAAAAACGACCAGACGCTATTGTACAAAAAGGATACAGTAGGATTGGATCTCTATCTAAAGCAAAACTGCGAAGCCTGTGACTTCAAGCGGGTAAATTTCTCCAATCCAAACTTGACTTGGACTCCGGCTTCTGAAGATGAGGACTTCAAGGTTTCACTGATTCCAGGGCCGTTGGAAGATGGGATTTACACACTTCGAGTAACTAATGAGGATTCTAGCGAGCCCTATGAGATTACATTCGAAGTGATCAATGAATCCCAGATTACAAATTTCTATCCATATCCAAATCCCTTCAGCACTTCTGTTCGCTTTGTCTTTACGGTCACCGGGATGGAAGTGCCGGATGAAATCAAGATTCAGATTATGACCGTGACTGGTAAAGTAGTCCGGGAGATCTTACAGAATGAACTGGGGCCAATCCGCATCGGAAACAACCTAACCGAATACGCTTGGGACGGAAAAGATGAGTTTGGCGACCAGCTAGCCAATGGCGTGTATATCTATCGAGTTTTGGTCCGCAAAAACGGGCAGTTTATGGAGCATAGACCTACTGCAGGCGACAAGGCATTTAAGAAGGGGTACGGGAAGATGTATTTGTTGAGGTGATGTCGTCTTTGGTAACGGTGGGAGAGGGAGTAGTACACCAACGAAAGTGATGACTAAATGAAATTTTACAAAGAAAGTACTCGGTTGATATTCTCAGCTGCGATAGGATTAGTTGCAGTATTGACTTATATCTTGCTTCTTGAAATTAATGGATTTGAGATAAATGAAAGTAATTTGTTTATTTTATTCATGTTGCCAGGCCTACTCATAAAGTTGTTTTTGTTTTTTGCTGCACTTAGCCTGACCATAACCTCTTTTGTAGTTTTATTTTCCAAACATAAATCAAAACGACTGATTTTATATATCTCATCAGGACTTATAATTGTTTTACAAACAGGAATTACAGAATTGCGGAAAATCCAAAGTTCAAATTTATACGAATTAACAGAAGATAAATCTTTGGATTCAACAGAAGTTATCAAGCTTTATAAAAAAGCGAAGAAAAAAGAAGATATAAGAGCTATTTCAAACATAGCTATTCATCAAAATCTCCCCAGCTCTTTTCAAGAAAGATTGTCGGAATCAGAACATATAGAAGTTAGAAGGAACATTGCTTGGAAGACTAATTCAAAACAATTACTAATTAAGCTTTCGACTGATTTAGAATTCGAGGTTCGCATGGCAGTTGCATCAAATAAAATAAAGCCATTAGAAATCGTTTATAATATGCAAAATGACCCAAATGAATATGTAAAAAATACAGCATTTGCTATGTATCAAGCAAGAAGGTGAAGAAAGCAACATATCGCTAACATCACTTTGGATACAGCGGGCGGTTCCGAGTGAATATGAAAATCAGTATATCTAAGAAGGTAGTCATAGGTTGGAAGGGAAGGGCTTCGAAAGCCCGCCGTCCCCCAACTGAGTATAGTCTAGACATTTAGGCCCCAAGGTGTATATCGTATCTACACCATCATATCTTAAACACCAATTACCCGCTAATTTCAACTTAGAACAAATATGAAAAAAATGTCAAAACCGGTGGCTTTCGAATTTTTGAAAGAAATATTTCTACGGAATGGAAATCTGAGAATTAAAGATGAGGTAAAGGTTGCGAAATTTGGATCTCAAAAGCATAAAAAGGGCTACGAGGTAAGGCTAGTGGCCAAAGACGAACAGGAATTGGAACAAATACGGATCGCGATTTCTGCTTTAGACTTATATGTAGCAAAATCATATCCGAAAGGAAAACAACTTGTTCAACCTATTTATGGGAAGGAAATCACCAAGAAATTTGAGGAGATAAAGAGTAGTGAGGCTAGCAATAACAAACTCAGCTGAGAAAAGCCTAAATGTTTGGTTTTCCAACCCCACTTTCTGTCCTCTCACTAAATAGCTTTTTTACCGCTGATTCAGAAGTTCGATTCTATCTTTCTATTTAAGGATTTCTCTTTCTCAGGAAATCCGATTTCTACAAAACATTTCCACCTCCTCCATGCTTTATAGATACTAATGAATGAATCCCGTCTTCTTAAGGAAAGGAGATTTACAATAGGGACACTACTAATGAACGAGCGAGAAACAGATCGAATTATAGAAATGGCTTGGGAAGATCGCACTCCCTTTGAAGCAATAGAAACCCAATTTGGCGTTTCTGAAGCTGAGGTGATCAAATTGATGCGAAGGGAACTGAAGGAAACTTCTTTCAAGATGTGGCGGAAGCGGGTGAATTCCGGTGTAAGTCAGAAGCATCTCAAAAAGCGAAGCGCTGACATCCAGCGATTCAAATGCACAAGACAAAGAAGTATCTCCAATAATAAGATCACCTAGTGCATAGTCTCCCTACTGATTTAGCTTCTATTGAAAGCAGGATTCGAGCGATTGATCCTGTGAGTTATGCTGCGTCCAGGAATTATAAAGACGGAGCAGTGACACGTTTGAGTCCATACATTTCCAGAGGAGTAATTTCTACAAAGCAGGTTTTTGAACACATCAAAACGCTTGGATTGCCTTGGTATAAGGTAGAAAAACTCGTTCAGGAACTGGCTTGGCGAGACTACTGGCAGCAGGTGTGGATAGCGAAAGGAGAGGAGATTGAACTGGATTTGAAGAATCCACAAGCGCCGATCTCTAACTATCAAATTCCAGCTGCAATAGTACATGCTGAGACGGGAATTGAAGAAGTGGATAATGCCATAAAGGAACTTTACGAGACTGGCTATATGCACAATCACATGCGCATGTATGTGGCGTCGATTTGCTGCAATGTTGCCAATTCACACTGGCTGCAGCCTGCCAGATGGTTGTATAGTCACTTGTTGGATGGAGATTTGGCGAGCAATCATTTAAGTTGGCAATGGGTGGCGGGTGCTTTTTCCAGCAAGAAATATTACGCTAATCAATGGAATATTAACACCTACTTTAAAAGCGATCAAAAAGGGACTTTTCTAGATGTGAAGTATGAAGAGTTTGAGCATTTAGAGATACCAAGCAATTTTCTTGATACGGTTCCTTTTCAATTGGAAACGGTACTCCCAAGTCACCTTCAGCTGGATTTTAAACGGGATAAAAAGACCTTAATTTACAACTACTACAATCTCGATCCTCACTGGTATCAAGGAGAAGACGTACAGCGGATTTTTCTGCTGGAGCCATCCTTCTTTAGGAAAAATCCAGTCAGCCAAAAATGCCTTGATTTTGCGCTGGATCTGTCAGTAAATATTCAAGGTATTCAGATTTTCGTAGGGGAATTTCAGGAATTGGCGAAGCAAATCAACACAGAAAACATCATTTACAAAGAGCATCCCACCAATGCTCATTATCAAGGCCATGCTGAGTCAAGACATTGGCTCAGCAGTGTGAAAGGCTATTATCCATCTTTTTTCGCCTTTTGGAAAAAGTGTAAAAAAGAGATCAGATATGAGTCTGAGAAGGGCGAGTAAGATCAATAAATACCACTATGCAACTACACAAAGATGAAATCGAGAGACTTGAGCGAAGCTATAGACTGAATTTAATCAACTCAATTTCCGGGATAAAACCCGCTAACCTGATAGGAACCCGGTCTTCTGAAGGCAAGGATAATGTGGCTATATTCTCATCAGTGGTGCATTTGGGATCCAGTCCAGCACAACTGGCTTTCATCATGCGTCCTCAAACTGAAATTCCTAGAGACACTTATCCTAATATCATGGAGACGGGATTTTATACGATCAACCATGTGGCAGAGGCATTTATAGAAAAGGCTCATTATACCTCCGCCAAGCTGGAGAGGGGAGATTCTGAGTTTGAGCGGATGAAGCTGGAGAAGGAATTTATAGCTGATTTTCATGCGCCTTTTGTGAAAGAAAGCGCTGTAAAAATTGGGATGAAGCATGAGGCAAGTATTCCATTACCTAATGGATGTATTTTTGTCATCGGTTCGGTGGAGATGATCGTCTTCCCGGATTATACAGTGAATGAGTTGGGGCAATTGAATTTGGAAAAATACTTGGGAGTTGGGATTTCGGGGCTGAATACCTACTACGGTCTGAACAAATTGGACTCTTTTCCATATGTACGAGAGGATGAAATTCCTGATTTCGAATGAAGAAATCTGATTTGCCTACCAAGATTTGTCCCGTGCGCAAAAGACCCTTTGTCTGGCGTAAAAAGTGGGGAAATAACTGGGAGGAGGTGAAGTATTGTAGTGAGCGATGTAGGAGAAGTAAAGCTATGATAGATTAATCAGCGTTTTATTCTCAGGTAATTTTAGATCCCTGCCACACTAAAGTTCATAATTAGGGGTTTGTCCAAGTGCTAGATGTCGCGTTTTTAATACTGGAACTCATTAAAATTTCTTGATATATTTGATTTATGGACTTAGAACTTCAAAATAAAAAGATCGAACTGATTCAATGGTTATCCACTTTGGAAGATAATTCTTTGATTGATAAGCTTATGAAGTTTAGAGAGGAAGAGAAATCTGATTGGTGGAATTCAATTTCTGAAGCAGAGAGATCTTCAATTCAGAGAGGGATTGAAGATGCGGAAGATGGAAAACTAAAGCCACATTCTGAAGCCCAAAAGATATATGGAAAATGGCTTTAGGGTTTTATGGACTGATCATGCTCTGGATGAATTACAGTCAACTTTTGAGTATTTAGAACATAAGTGGACCAATAAGGAAGTTGTAAAGCTTGCGTTGAAAATAGAGCATGTAGTTGAGTTGATTTCAAAAAATCCGTACATGTTCCAAGAGTCAGTAGAGGTACGTGGGATCCGTCAAGCTGTAGTGATGAAACATAACACAATGTATTTTCGAATCATAGGTGAGACTATTGAAGTCTTATCTTTCTTCTCAAATAGGCAAAACCCTAGTAGCAAAAAGTTATAGGCCAACTGATTAATCAGCGTTTTTTCCTTAGGTAATTGTAAATCCCAGCAACCCCAATTACCAGAAGCGTTAATCCAATTCCCCACTGCAATGGTGTATTCATGGATTCTTTGGCAGCCATGTAAGAACTTGCTGCTACACCGGCGGCAAAGGCCAGGACAGTTCGGGTGAGCATACCGGGAATACCATATACCAGCACCTTCCAAAGTTTGATGTTCAGATTCGCAAATAGGAAGTTGGATACCGCAAAGGGAACTACTGGGGAGATACGTACAAAGAATACCAAGGAACCTTCTTTCTTTTTTCTGGACTCAAGTGCTGCGTGAAACTTCGGGTTCTTTTGGAATAATTTTTCTGTCAACCCCATATTACTGATTTTGCCTAAACCAAATCCCAATACAGAAGCGAGTGAGTAGCCTAGAATCAAAAACGGCAGAGAAACCCAGCCAAAATAGAATCCGGAAGCCAAGGCGATCAAGGTCGTGGGAAGCAAAGCTAAACCCATCAATAAAGCTCCTATGACGGTATAAATGAAAAAATCCAAACCTGATTGTAGTGGGTATTCACCTACTAAATAATAGTTTACCGCAAAAACTGCACTTCCTACAAAGGGCATCACAGTCACCCAAAGCCATGCAAATATGCCTGAAGGGTGTTTCCCGAAGTAGGAGCGGATAGTTTTGAAAATCCTGCCCTTTTTTGTCATATTTGGTTCATCTTACATTGATTCAATGGAAATGTCTGCAAGTTTAACATGCACAGCTTAAAATCACCCTGAAAATCTGAACTGATTTTCATTTTCCAACGAGCCTAAACAACCTAAACCAATTACGAATGAAATTTGGAACAAAAGCCATACACGCCGGAATAGAACCAGATCCGGCTACAGGAGCGATTATGACTCCGATTTATCAGACTTCCACTTACGTACAGAAATCCCCTGGAGACCACAAAGGCTACGAGTATTCACGTACACACAATCCTACCCGAACTGCATTGCAGAATAATCTCGCTGCACTGGAAAACGGCAAACATGGCATTTGCTTTTCATCTGGTCTCGGAGCTATCGATGCAGTAATCAAGCTTTTCAACCCCGGCGATGAGATTATCAGCACGAATGATCTTTATGGAGGGACTTACCGTCTTTTCACCAAAGTATATGAGCGATATGGTATTAAATTCAAGTTTGTGCCTATGTCTGACCCTTCTAGCATTGCTGATCATATTACAGACAAAACACGAATGATCTGGGTGGAAACTCCTACCAACCCAATGATGAATATCATCGACATAGCCGCCGTGGCCAAGTTGGGAAAAGGAAACAAAATCCTGGTGGCAGTGGATAATACCTTTGCTTCTCCATACCTGCAAAACCCATTGGATCTCGGGGCTGATATCGTGATGCACTCTGTGACCAAATATCTTGGTGGACATTCCGACGTGGTGATGGGAGCTTTGGTGGTAAATGATGATGAACTGGCAGAAAAACTGGTATTTATACAAAATGCTTCCGGCGCTACTCCAGGTCCTCAGGATTGTTTCTTGGTAATAAGAGGAATCAAAACACTTCACCTAAGAATGGAGCGCCACTCTCAGAATGGCAAAACTATCGCGGCATATCTGAAGAATCACCCGAAAGTAGATAAGGTATATTGGCCAGGTTTCGAAGATCACCCAAACCATGCAATTGCCAAGAAGCAGATGCGTGATTATGGGGGGATGATATCCTTCACCTTGCTAGGCAATCAAGAAAAGGATGCCAAAAAAGTGATGGAAAACTTCCATTTGTTTGCTTTGGCGGAATCTCTCGGTGGGGTGGAGTCACTTTGTGGACATCCAGCTTCCATGACTCATGCGAGTATTCCAAAAGAAGAGCGTGAGAAAGTAGGCTTGGTGGATTCACTTATCCGATTAAGTGTGGGAGTGGAAGATGCAGAGGATCTAAAGAATGATTTAGCCAATGCACTAGCTAAGATTTAACTACTGTTGATATAAAAAGTAGAGCCGTTCGCAAGCCTGTTCATGTTGAAGGATTTGCGAACGGCTTTTTTTCGTAAAACGCCCATACTTTGTCATCATGACACCTCTTTGAAGTACTGATCCATGTAGATCTTTGAACATCATTAAAAAGATGAAAAAATGGATACTACTAAAAGAGACAAAATCATTTTCTGGTCTGCCACGACCTTTATTTTCCTGTTCGAAGGAGTTATGCCCGCTCTTTTTTCCCAGTCTGAATTAGGTAAGGAAGGCGTTCGCCATCTCGGCTATCCATATTATTTTGGGATGGCGCTGGTGATATTCAAAATTTGCGGAACATTGATTCTGATAGTCCCTAAATTCCCAAAGCGATTTAAAGAATGGGCTTATGCCGGCTTCACCTTTGATTTTATCTTTGCCAGCATCAGTCATTTTGCGGTAGATGGGGTAGTGTTCCAGTCTTTCTTTCCACTGATCATTTTGGCGATTCTGATGGTATCTTATGTATATTATCACAAGTTAAATCCTGAAATCAAAACTATCTGACCATGTCATTTCAAGCTTATTTGGATACTATTCAAGCTAAGACGGGAAAAACTCCCGAGGACTTCACCCGATTAGCTGCTTCAAAGGGATTTTATGAAAATGGTAAAATCGCTTCTGGGATCAAAGCCACTGAGATTACGGATTGGCTGAAAGAGGAATTTGGGTTGGGACATGGACATGCCATGGCGATATATGCCTTGCTAAAAGGAAAGGAGGAGTAGGGAGTTACTTATTTTTAATCTCAGCAAGATTCGGGTTTTGCTATTCTTTGAATCAGGCTACTTTTGGGTAACCTAGTTTTCAAACTATGAACGAGAGTCAGTATATCAATTACCAACGCATAGCCGAAGCGATAAACTACATTCAGGAAAATTTCAAAAGGCAACCTTCCCTAGAGGAAATTGCGGAGCAGGTTCACCTGAGTCCTTTTCACTTTCAGCGTATGTTTAGCGAATGGGCTGGAGTGAGCCCAAAAAAGTTTATGCAGTTCCTCAGTGTGGAATATGCTAAGCAGCTTTTGCAGGGAATGGAAGCAACGCTATTTGAAGCAGCTCAGGAAACAGGGCTTTCCGGTACCGGAAGGCTTCATGATTTGTTTGTGAAAATAGAAGGTATGACTCCAGGAGAATTCAAGAATGGTGGAGAAAAACTTCAGATCAACTACAGTTTTGCAGAAAGTCCTTTCGGTGAAATCATCGTAGCATCCACCTCAAAAGGCATTTGTCATCTGGCTTTTTTCTCAGATCGGAACGAAGGGGAAACCACCATGAAAGCCCGCTTTCCAAATGCTTCTTATCATCAGCTAGTGGATAGTATCCAGCAGGAAGCTTTGTTTATTTTTCAACACGACTGGAACAAACTCAATCAGATCAAGTTGCATCTACATGGTACGCCGTTTCAGTTGAAAGTTTGGGATGCCTTGCTGAGGATCCCCATGGGAAACTTAACTACATACGGAAGCATTGCGGGTGAAATAGAAAAACCAAAGGCTTCACGGGCTATTGGAACTGCCATAGGAAGTAATCCTGTTGCTTTTCTGATTCCCTGTCATCGCGTGATTCAGTCCAGTGGCAAGCTAGGTGGATACATGTGGGGAACAACCAGGAAGTCGGCGATTATAGGTTGGGAAGCTGCCCAACTAAACGCAGAACACTAAACATTCAAATGGATTTATTCAATCAGGACTCAGTGGATGATGTAAACCTGCTGCCTAAGGACGGCACAGTGAATTATTATGGGAAAATAATGCCTTCGAAAGAAGCTTTGAGCTACCTAGATTATTTGTTGAATGAGATTCAATGGAAGAATGATGTGGCCATTATTTTTGGTAAACGCATAGAAACCAAACGAAAAGTGGCTTGGTACGCCGAAAAGCCTTTCGAATACACCTATTCCAATAATACCAAGACGGCGTTGCCCTGGACCAAGGAATTGCTGGAGTTAAAAGAGATGGTGGAGAAGAAATCAGGAGAAACATTCAATTCATGCTTGCTGAATTTATACCACAATGGGAGTGAGGGTATGGCTTGGCACAGCGATGGGGAAATAGATCTGAAAAAAGACGGTGCAATTGCTTCGGTGAGTTTTGGAGCCGAACGTAAATTTGCCTTTAAGCATAAGGTTTCCAAGGAGACTGTTTCTCAGATTTTAGAAAATGGAAGCCTGCTCGTGATGAAAGGAACTACCCAGACGCATTGGCTGCATAGACTTCCGCCAACCAAGCTGGTTTCTAAGCCTAGGGTGAATCTGACTTTTAGAACTATTGTAGGGGAGATGTAAAAAATAGCGCGTTATATCAATCAAGTTATAACGCGCTATGAATACTTTACTTCGAGGAAATTATGGACTACTTACAATCCTGGAGGAGTGTACCAGGCACCCGCTCCGTCTGAGGTGTTTACACCATCAGCCGCCGCCTGCCCACCAAATGTATATTCAGGGAGACCAAGTATCAACATCTCGGTGATAGGTACTGGGAAGTGAAGGAGTACTCCTCTTTGGAGAATGCCTCTTCTTCTTGCGTCCATAAAAGGTATAGCCCAGTCTGTGCGACAAACTTCGATATCTCGCTCGTCCCAGATAGTTTGGAGTACCTCCTGATCAGAGAGCGTAGAAGGAAGAGGTTCTAAACCACCTACTGTAATTCTGTTACCTTCATTCAGGATATCAATTGCAGCTTGCGTATTTCCGGTCATTACTTCAGCTTCGGCAATGATCAGTTGATTGATGTAGTCAAAGAAGTATGGAATAGGTCCGATTCCACCACCTCTATAAAACTCATCCCATCGGCCAATTCGGTAATTACTTCTTAATTGTGCGCCTCTGGTAAGATTGAATCTTGACATATCTTCTTCATAGAAAAAGTATAATTCCAATCGCTTATCATCTGTAGTAGCAGGGGGGAGTAGGGCAGTTGCCTCCAATGGATATCTTTTAGGAAATGATGGGTCAAAAATCCGTATAATTCTGTGGTCTATCCGGAAATACCAATCTAATCCAGAGATGTTGATAAAGGAATTGCTCCAGGTAGATCCATCTTGTACTATTATATAATCATCTGTAATCCCATTCTTAGCAAGCTCCTTGATTTTGGCCCAGTCGTTGGCATCGTTTTGAGCCTTTGTCCTACTTCTAGTCATCATAAAATGAGCTTGATAAGTGCTTGCCAACCTTGCTAGCTCGGCATTTCCCATCGGGGATGGGGTGTTGATAAAGGTAGGGTCCAGCTCGAAGGCATTGGAAGTTGCCAACTCAATTGTTTTTGCCAGATCCGCCAGGGCCATGTCCATGACAGCATCATATGGAGCTAGTTCTATGGTGGTTAGATCTGTGTCTTTGTCCACTACATACCCTTGATCAAAAGTAGAGGCAAGATATCCTTCTGCCATACCTTTGGCAAAGTAGGCTGCTGCCAAGACCATTTGCGTATCCTCTCCATCTACGCCGATTTCTACCCCGTCATTTTCAATCAGCTTAATCACATCTACCGATGAAGAGATTGCCGAATTTGTTAGCCTGAAGGGGTTGTCGATGATTCCTGCTCTATTGGAATTGGCTAAACTGTTGGCAAATTGAGGTCTTGGTTCTACTTTAAACTCTGACCACCAATTGCTCACGTTATTAGTCATCGTGGTATGATCAGCGGTATGTTCTAGATTTACCTGTCCTCTATAGGCACGGAAAAGACCGTAAAGATCGGAAAAAGCTCCACCGACTAAGCCTTTTAAGTCATCGGGCGTTGATAATACTTTCTCAGTGTCAGGGTTGTTGAGGTTTTCAACATCCAAATCGGCGCATGCAGAAAGAAGAAATGTTCCAGTCAGGATAGTTCCTAGATATATTTTTAGTGATTTTTTCATAATTGTTAGAATTTAGAATTAGAACCTTAATTCAATTGCAGCTGTGAATGTTCTGAACATGGGATATACATAAGAATCAGACCTGAATGTGGTAGGATCACCTGCGCTGAGTGATGCCACTTCCGGATCAAAGCCTGAGTAATCCGTGAACGTCAGCAGATTTCTGCCAATAACTGAGATTTTGGCATCATGGAATATTTTTCCTATTCCGATTGAGTTCATCATTGTCTCATCAACTCTATAAGTCAGGGCAATTTCACGTAGCTTCATGTAAGTGGCTTTTTCCACAAAATGCTGTGCAGGAGCAGCTCCGTTATACAAACTGGTAGCTCCAGAGTAATAAGGGACAGATTTGCGTTGGCCTTCTGGCTTGTTAAATTGGTCAAGGTCTCCATGGCGCTCTTGGAAATACAGGTTTTGCTTGGAGGAGTTGTAAATATCTCCGCCAATTTGAGCATCCATGAGTACAAATAGGGATATGTTCTTATACCGTAAGGTATTGGTCAATCCTAATATTAAATCAGGTGCACTGTTTCCGATTTTAGCGTCTAGTTTCTGACCTGTGGTAGGATCGTATAAAATAGTGGCTGTTTCAGCTGGAGTATTTTCCGTGCCTGCTGCCACCATATATCCGTCGGAATTTTGCTCAAAATCCGACGGCATTTTATTTGATTCAGAATCAGGTAGATATCCTGATATATTCGTAATAAAGCCATTATTGTCTAAGATAAAGTCGCTTGGAGATTTAGCAAATACGTTTCCATACATGACACCAAATTCCTCACCTTCTGCAATTCTGAACATGCCACTTGTTATGCCATCTCCTCGCAGAATAGTTGGGACACCTAGCTCCTCTACCGTTGACTTTGAATTGCTTGCTACGATATTGAAATTCCAGGAGAAATCTTGATTTTCTATTAAATATGAACCTAAACTAAACTCATATGCATGTGTTCTTACAGTTCCTGCATTTTGCCATTGCGAACTGAATCCCGCCACACTTGAGAGGGGAACTTGTAGTATTTGATCATCTGCTTTGATGTTGGCGTAATTGAATTCAAAACTCCAAGTATTCAGGAAGGTGGCATTTAATCCGACTTCGAGTTCACCGATTTTTGAAGGTTTTAAAAATCTGTTTCCCAACACACTTTTAGTTGCTACACCTCTACTTAGACTATATGTCTCATATTGGGCAGAGAATCCAGGTCTAGCACCTGAAGTCCCGTAAGATGCTCTTAGTTTTAATTCTTGAAATCCTGGGATTTGAACATCTTCGCTTAGTCTATAAGCAGCGGTACCTCTGTAAAATAGCTGATATCGCTCATCTTCTCCAAAAAGAGAAGAACCATCTCTTCGTACCAATCCTTCTATGATGTATTTGTCCTTGTAATCGAATCCTAGGTTTAAGAAAATATTTTCAGCTCTGACATCAGACAGTGAATTCGTAATGTTTAAGGTCGTGGGATCTAAGGCTGAAAAACGTGGGATATCTACAACAGCAAAATTGGAACCTGAAGTGTTATTAGCTTCATCCAAATACTTTTCAAATTGATATCTTATCACAGCTTGCGTGTTCCAATTCCCGAACTTCTTCTGTGCAGCAGCGGTAAGGGTAGCGATTTCCGCACTATTATTACTCCAGGTTTGGGATAAGGATCCTAGGCCCCCTTGTGGGGTGTTTTGTGTAATGTATCCTTTTGGTGTATAATTTTCATTATTATTGAATTCCAGATCCATGGAATATTGGCCCGAAAGCCTAAGCCAGTCAAGTACTTGGTAGCTGACTTCTACATTTTGCAATAGTCTTTTTCTATCTCTTCTGAAAAATCTATGGCGAAGCTCATACAATGGGTTTTGGAGATTGCTTTGGGATCTAGGAAGTATTCCACCGTCTCTGTTAGCGTATAAGTCCTGATCAGGTTCGTGGGCAAGAATTGGGTAGAAAAGACCACTTTGACCATTTTCTCCGTTATTAGGGCTTTTAGAGTTGATGAAAAGAGTACTGCTTGTGAGCTTGATCTTATTCAGAAGCATGTGGTCTATATTCAACCTAAGACTTTGTCTTTTATATGCTGGCATGTCAACGACTATCCCGCCTTGGTTAAGGTTTTCGAAACCCATAAAGAAATTTGTCTTCGCTCCAGTATTTGCTATCGAGACATTGGTGGTATAGAATGGCTGGGCTTTGAATAGCAATTCTTGATTGTTAAACACCTGTGGATAAATATTATCCATTATCCCGTCCGCTTCTTCAACCCTCGTATTTGGATTGTTGGGGTTAGTAAGTACATAGCTACCATCTGGGTTCAACTGGTACCTATGGTGATATGATAGGGGTACTTCTCTCGCCAAATAGCTGTTCCCTAATTCTTGACGTACAGTTACTCGCGTTACACCTTCTCGGTCAGCACCCCTTTTTGTGATGATCTGAATTACTCCATTACCTGCTAATGATCCATAAAGCGAGGAAGCTGCTGCTCCTTTTAATACTTCCATACTTTCTACATCATTCATATTGATATCCGCAAGACTTCCTTGAGTGATAATTCCATCTACTATAATCAAGGGTTGCTGACTGCCTGAAATAGCTGTCACTCCCCGTAATCGAATGGTAGGTGCAGTTCCTGGCCTTCCTGTTCCCTGGACTATCTGTACTCCAGATACTTTTCCTCTTATGGCATTTCCTGGGTCAGTCGCGGGAGCTTCCTGAAGTAGTTCCTTATCTACTTTTCCAATTGCAAAGCCAAGTTTTTTGGTTGGAGTTCCTACCGCGACGCCTGTGACGATCACTTCACCTAAGTCGCTTATTGAGGATTTCAGTGTAACATCAATAGAAGAACGATTTCCAACTATTTCTTCTTGAGTAACATGGCCGACGAATGAGAATATCAATACAGATTCTGCATTGGGAACTGTGATCGTATAATTTCCATCTAAATCGGAAATTACTCCATCGGTCGTGCCTTTGATTTGAATGCTAGCTCCAGGAATAGGGAGCCCATCCTCTGAGGATTCTACCTTCCCGGATACAGTCAGAGACTGTGCAAGGAGGTTTCCTATTGACAGCAATGTCAATATGATGATTAGTCTAAGTTTTTTCATTTGGTTGAGGTTTGGTTAATGGTTTGTTAATTCTATTGAAAATTTGACATAAGAATTCGATTTTTTTTACATAGTTCATAAATGAACAGTGAGTTCAGTATTATATTCTGTATAATTAGTTTATTTAAACTTTTTGATAAAAAATAATAGTATTTTACAAATTATAATTCTGATACCAACTAATTAATTGGCCACTTTATTACATGAGTGGTTTGTATGAAAAAATATTATAGGGTTTAAAAAACGTAGTATTTTGTTTAATTCATGTTGAGAATGAAAAAATGGGTTTATAATTGAGTGTAAAATGATCAAAATTAAGTGATTTAATAAAAAATAGGTTTATTTGGTGGGCGCTTAGGTTTCAGGGTGTTTATTTTAGTAGGGTTAAATAGACCAATGACAATAAAAATTCCAGTCTAAATAATGAATAACAGTTGCTATTATGTGGGCTCCCAATGTGTATCCGACGTACTGCCAGTAAAAGAAAATGTATTACAGGATCTGGAAAACACTTGTATCAGGTCTCTTTTGCATTTGTGCTGAGTGAAGTCGAAGTATTTGTATGATACCTCTGTACTTAGCGCAGTCGAAGTAACCCTACAGTAAAGCAAAGAATGTATGGCTACTTGCATCTTTGCTGATTATCAGAATCCATTAGATACACAGTTCATTTTCCAAGGATTTATAATTTATGGTTTCGAAAATCACAAAAGCCTCGACTTTATCATTTGAAATTGCAATTCATGCCCCTCCAATTTACCGAGTCTGTATTTTTTCTTTGCTTAATCCAAGGATAGCAGTACTTTGATAGGACTATTAAACCCAATAGACCAGTAAAAATATAAACCATAAACTTTAACCAGAGATAAATTGAAGAGAAGAGATTTTATCCACCTTTCCGGAATGGGGCTAGGAGCCCTAGTTACCCCCGGGCTTTTAATGATGGGGAATCCGGTCTCGGCAGAGCAGTTGCTTGAGCCAGGAATCGATGTTGCAGCTAAAAAGGTCCTTGCCGATACAGCACTGAATGCTGCGAGAGCTAAAGGAGCAACTTACACCGATGTGAGAATCGGAAGATACTTAAGGCAAAACGTCTTTACCCGCGACAAAAACGTCCAGAATATCTCCAATGGAGAGACTTTCGGAGTTGGAATCCGGGTAATAGCTAACGGCACTTGGGGCTTCTCGTCCACATCTGATGTGACGCCAGACGGAATTAAGCTTTGTGCAGAAACTGCTGTTGCTATTGCAAAAGCCAACTCAAAGCTTCAAAATGAGCCCGTTGAGCTAGCACCGGAGCCAGGCCACGGGGAAGTGACCTGGAATACACCGATTAAGAAAAAGGCATTGGAGATTCCTGTAAAAGAGAAAATTGATCTTTTACTGAAGGCTAACAATGCGGCTATTGACAATGGTGCTGCTTTTGTCAATTCATCCCTGTTTATGATCAATGAGCAGAAGTATTTTGCTTCCACAGATGGCTCCTACATCGATCAGGATATCCATAGAATCTGGCCTACTTTCTCGGTAACGGCAGTGAATAAAGAGTCTGGAGGATTCAGAACCCGTCAGGCACTCAGCGCGCCAATGGGAATGGGCTACGAGTACATGGATGGTCTTGCTGCTGACAAAATCATGAATCCGGCTGGTTTCAATAGTTACAGAAACAGCTATGATATAGTAGAGGATGCAACCGACGCTGCTAAGCAGGCGAAGGAGAAAATCTCTGCCAAATCAGTGATCCCTGGAAAATATGACTTAGTACTAGATCCTGATCACTTGGGACTCACTATCCACGAATCCGTAGGGCATCCGCTTGAATTGGACCGTGTGCTAGGCTATGAGGCGAACTACGCCGGAACAAGCTTTGCAACCTTGGACAAGTGGAAATCAGGAGATTTCAAATACGGTTCTGACAAAGTAAATATCGTTGCCGACAAGACTCAGCCATTTACCCTGGGCAATACTGGCTACGATGATGAAGGTGTGAAAACCAAAGAGTGGGATCTGATTAAAAATGGTGTTTTGGTGAATTACCAAGCTATCCGTGATCAGGTAAGCATACTGGGAGAAAAAGAATCTCATGGCTGCTGCTTTGCGGACAACTGGAGTTCTGTGCAATTCCAGCGTATGCCAAATGTTTCTTTGCGTCCAGGCACGGAGAAACTAAGTCCTGCGGAAATGATCAAGAATGTGGAGAAAGGGATTTACATCCTTGGAAGAGGTTCTTATTCCATCGATCAGCAGCGGTACAACTTCCAGTTTGGGGGGCAGTTATTCTACGAAATCAAAAATGGCGAAATCGTAGGTATGCTTGAGGATGTGGCTTACCAGTCCAATACTCAGGAGTTCTGGAATTCTTGTTCCCAGATTTGCGATAAGGATGATTACAGATTCTTTGGTTCTTTCTTTGACGGAAAAGGCCAGCCATCACAATCATCAGCAGTTTCACATGGTAGCTCTACCACCCGTTTTGATGGGGTGAATGTGATCAATACGGGAAGAAATATTTAACCTCAACACGAGAATTATGGCCATTTTGACTAAAGAAGAAGCAAAACAAATTATAGATAAAGTACTTTCCTACGCTAAAGCTGATGAAACTGAAGTATCGATTTCCGGAGGAAGAACCGGGAATATCCGTTACGCTAGAAATTCAGTAAGCACCAGTGGGGAGACGAACGAGATAGGGTTGAACGTCACCTCGGTTTTTGGTAAAAAATCAGGTTCATCCAGCATCAATGAATTGGATGATGAATCGCTCCAAAAGGCAGTCGCCAGAGCAGAGGAAATCGCCCAACTGGCACCGGAAAACCCGGAGTACATGCCGATGTTAGGTCCGCAGGAGTATTTGGAAAGCAAAACTTTCGTAAGTGCCACCGATCAGATAGATCCGGAAAAGCGTGCGCAAATCGCTGCGGATAGTATAGGCCCGAGCTCTGAAGCGAATCTCACGGCGGCAGGATACCTGGAGGATTTCTCCGGTTTTGTGGCTCAGGGTAATAGCAAAGGGCTATTTGGCTACAACAAAAGAACATCAGTAGATTTCTCCATCACGGTGCGTACTGCAGATGGAACAGGTTCAGGCTATGCCATCCGTGATTTCAATGACGTGAATCTTCTGAACTCCAAAGACGTGACCAACATCGCCATGCAAAAGGCGCAGGCTTCACAGAATGCCCAGGCCATAGAGCCAGGTAAATATACGGTGATATTGGAGCCTACAGCTGCTGGCGATTTGATGGGATTATTGACCAGAAGTCTGGATGCGAGAAGTGCGGATGAAGGCAGAAGCTTCCTAAGCAAAAAAGGTGGTGGAACTCGCCTTGGTGAAAAGCTCTTCGATGAGCGAGTAAATATCTACTCAGATCCACTAAGTCCTCAGATCCCTGGTTCACCATGGGATAATGAAGGATTCCCTCAGAAGCCTATGAAATGGGTGGAAAATGGAGCGGTGAAAAACATGTTCTATTCCCGCTACTGGGCAGAGAAGCAAGGTGTACAGCCTACTGGAAGACCAAGCGGGATGATTATAGCAGGCGGTGACCAGTCCATTGCAGACATGGTAAAAAGTACCGAGAGAGGGGTTCTTGTTACCAGATTCTGGTACATCAGAGCGGTGGATCCCCAAACTTTACTTTACACAGGTCTTACCCGTGACGGTACTTTCTATATTGAAAACGGTCAGATCAAGTTTCCTGTGAAGAACTTCCGATTCAATGAAAGTCCGATCATCATGCTGAACAATATCGAAGCACTCGGTCAGCAGCAGCGGGTAGGAGGAGATTTGATTCCAGCGATGAAGATCCGGGACTTTACCTTCACCAGTTTGTCAGACGCAGTTTAAAACAGTTTTCAGTTTAAAGTGATCAGTTTGCAGTCTCAGTTTACAGACGTTGAAGATTGCGATCTGATCACTGTGGCTGATCACTGCGACTGATTACTAATCACAACAATGCAAGCTTTCTTCTTCACCAGAATCAAATACAATTCAGGCAATTGGGATACGGATCAGCGCATGCCGATCAATTTGCTCAATTCCCTGGTAGAATACACCACTATTCCGGTGGACGAAAAGGAAAAAGTAGTAGAGCTGAGTAGCAAGGAGATTTTCAAAAGTCCCTTTTGCTATATCAGCGGACATAAGCTAGTAGAGTTCTCCTCGGCAGAGCGTCAGAACTTCAAGACTTATGTAGAAAACGGAGGCTTTGTCTTTGCCGATGATTGCAATCATGACATTGATGGGCTGTTCGCAAAATCCTTTGAGGCCGAGATGGCCAAAACTTTCGGAGAAGATGCCCTCCAGAAAATCCCCAATAACCACCCAATTTACTCCTCCTTCTTTGAATTCGAAGATGGTCCTCCAGCTACCTCCTTTGAGCTAAATGGCTGGGGAGATGATCTGATACATGATTACTTGAAGGCAATTGTCATAAATGGCAGAATAGGTGTTCTTTATAGTAATAAAGATTACGGCTGCGAATGGGATTATGACTTCAGAAACAAGCGTTTTTTGAAAGTCGATAACACCAAGTTTGGAGTCAACATAGTGGTTTATGCATTAACACAATGATTTTGGAAAACACAGAATTAACAGCCTATAAAGAGTTGGTGGCTAAGATACCCCAACTCAAAAAAGAAATAGCTAAAGTCATCGTCGGTCAGGAAACAGTGATCGAAGAAATCATCATTACGCTTCTGGCAGGAGGACATTGCCTCTTGGAAGGTGTGCCAGGCTTGGCAAAGACCCTGATGGTTAATTCCCTTTCTCAGGGGATGGAGCTGAACTTTAAGCGAATTCAATTTACGCCGGATTTGATGCCTGGAGATATTTTAGGCACTGAAATACTTGAGGAAGACCACGAGACAGGGAAGAAGTTCTTCCAGTTCAACCGAGGCCCAATCTTCGCCAATATGGTGCTGGCTGATGAGATCAACAGAACTCCGCCTAAAACCCAGGCTGCGCTTTTGGAAGCCATGCAGGAAAAAGTGGTGACCTATGGAGGACAGCATCATCCGTTGCCAGCTCCATTTTTGATTATAGCGACACAAAATCCCATAGAACAAGCCGGAACCTACCCGCTGCCCGAAGCACAGCTAGATCGCTTTCTTTTGTACATCAAACTAGGCTATCCCTCCGAGCAGGAGGAACTTGATGTGTTGGAAAAGACGACGGGTACTTACAAGGGAAAGCCAGACGTAGTATTCACCGGTGCAGATATCCAGAACTTGCAAAAGCTTACAAGAGAGGTTCATATTGATTCTCAATTGCTGGTTTATATCAATAAGTTAATTCGAGCTACACGGCCTGATAATTCAGAAATACAGTCAGTTATAGATTATGTAGAATGGGGTGCAGGAACCCGGGCCGGACAGGCATTGATTCTTTGTGCCAAAGCCAGAGCCTTGGTGAAAGGACGCTATTCGGTCACTCCCGAGGATATCAAAACACTTGCTTTTCCAGTCTTAAGACATAGACTTTCCCTGCATTTCCGGGCAGAAGCAGAGAATATTCAGCCTGACGCAGTCATCACGAAAATCCTCGAAGCGCTCCCAATCCATGCAAGCAAGTAATCTGGAAATCATCAAACTCAATAACCTCAAGCTGGCCGCCAAGATCATCAGCGAGCAGCTCAAGAATGGTATTCACCTGGGCAAGCGGGTGGGTGCTGGTTCTGAGTTTGAGCAGTACAGGTATTACGAGCCAGGAGACGACCCCAAGCGGATCGACTGGAAGTACTTTTCCAGATCCGGCAAACATATGATCAAGGAATCGCAGACTGAAAGCCATTTGCATATCCGTATGATGCTTGATCTGTCTGGATCGATGAACTATGAGGAAAATGGAATTAAGCGCTTAGCATACGCTAAAAACCTGCTTGCCTCCCTTGCTTACCTGGCGCATCAACAGGGCGATTCCTTGAGTTACTTCACCTGCCAGGATGGAAGGGTAGAGCAAAAGGTCTCAGCATCTCCCAAAGCGTTTCAACGGATACTTTATTTTTTGGAAGGGGAGACTGCGGCAGGTTCCTGGCCTGTGACGAAGCAGGAGTTTCCGGTTTTGAAAAGCAGGCAGAAGGAACTGATAATTCTGGTTTCTGACTTTTTGCAAAAGGACAATGAATGGCTGGAGATAGTAGAGCAAATGCGCCATCCCAAGAAGGAGATCGTGCTATTCCAGGTCTTAGGAAATCAGGAAGTGGATTTCAGTCTAAAGGGTAATTTCACCCTGAAGGATTTGGAGTCAGATCGCTCAATTATATTGGATGGAAAGGCGATAGAGAAAAACTATAACGATTCTATAAATACTTATTTATCAGAATTTAAAATGTTATTACTTCTACCTCAGGTTCATTTGATTCAAGTACGATTGTCGGATTCTATCGCTGAGGTGATCAGTGAGTTTTTATCCCAAAGATCCCTATCCTGATGCAGTTTCTCCAACCTATATTGCTCTGGGGTTTGCTCGGAATCAGCATCCCATTTCTTATCCACTTATGGCGGGGGAAAAAGGGAACACTGCTGTCTTGGGCAGCGATGCACTGGCTTCCCACTCAGGAAAGTTCTGTTGCAAACGGGATCCGTTTGGAGAATATCCTCGTGCTGATTCTGCGGATTCTTATGCTTGTGTTATTGGTGTTTCTGTTAAGTCAGCTCTTTCTTCCTAAGCTCAATGAAGCAGCTGAGGCACGCATCATTCACCTTGTGCAACCTAGCAATCAGGTCACGGAGGAATATAGGTTTGAGATTCAGCAGGCACTGGAAAAGGGTGAAGAAGTCTTCTGGGCCGACGATGTACTTTCACCAATTGAGTCCATGGAGGAGCTGAATTCAACCCAAAAGAAGTTGAGCCTTCAGGGATCTCTTGACCAAGTTCCTTCTGAAGCCACTGAGCTAAATCTGTATCTGAGTAATTCTAAAAATGCGTTTGGTGCTGCATTCTTTTTGAGCAAAATCAAGCCTAAACTCCATCTGGGAAGTTCTGAGTTAGGAAAGTCTCAGCCCCAATCATTGGCCTTGGATGGAGGGAAAGTCCTTCAGGCAAATAAGCAAGGCCTATTAGATTCCCTTCCAAAAGGGCAAGATATGACTTCGTCAATGAGCTTAGGAAAAGAGCAATTTGGATACTTCCTAGCGGAAGGTAACTCTTCAGAGCGAGTAGTTATCCAGGCTGCTTTTGAGGCTATCAATGAGGTTTATGGATTTGAATTTGTAGAAAAAGAGCAAGTTGAAAAGGCGAAGCTGGTGTTCGATAGCGAGCTTCCAGCCGAATCTAGGGGAGATAAACTCTACTTTATCTCAGGTAATCATTCATTTTCAGAACAAGCAAACTTACTCACTTATTCGGATCGATTGGATTTTGAAGCCTCAGAGCAAGTGCAGACTGGTAGGCTTCCAGAGTTGATTTTGGAGGAGTTTTTGGCATTTTCAGGTATTGAGCAGCAGGATGTGAAGTTGAGTTATGCTCAAGTTGAGCGTAGGTTTTTGGTTCAAAGCGATAAAAGTCAGAGTAAAAAAGCTAACCTCAATTTGTTGCTTTTAGGGCTGTTTTTAGGCTGTTTTGCTGCTGAGAGATACTTTGCAAACCAACAAGGGATATGAGCAGGATAGAGCAATATATTGCCAAGATTAAGCGGCAGCTGACAATCCAAGCAGGTGTAAAAGCCCTACTTGCTGGGCTGGCACTGGCTGCATTTGGGCTTGTTTTCACCTCATCCGTTCTCGCTTTGAGTTTAGTAGCCCCGCTGGGCTTTCTGGTATTCGCATACTTTTTGGGCTTGTTTGAGACGAAGCGTACGCAGGCAATTAAGCTTCTCCATGAGCGATTCCCGGAACTGGAATTCAGCTTGGAACTCCTTTCCAACCCTTCAAAAAACATAGCAGAACAGCTGCAATGGGAGCGGGTGAATGCTTCGTTTCAGGGGGGAGAAATCCAGCTTTGGCACAAGAATACCTGGCCTTTCATGGCAGCTTTATTACTTGCAGGTGGAGTTTATGGGCTATCACTTTTGAGTTTGCCGGGTGAAGAATCACCTGTGAACCTGTCTAGTTTGCAGGATGAAATGAAAATGATTTCAGTAGCAGAAAGAACTGTGGAGATGACATCTTCGGAGATTTCCATTACTCCTCCAAGCTATTCTGGACTGCAAAAAGTGGTTCAATCTACACTTGATTTACGTGCTTTAATAGGCTCTGATATAGAGTGGGTTATTTCCCTTTCAAATAGTGATGATTTGACAGTGGAACTGATCAATTCAAATGGGGATGGGCTGGAGTTTTCGAAACAAGGAACTCAGTTTGTGCTTCGTGATCGGGTGAAGGGTTCTGGCATTTACGCTATCCGGGCAAGCAGGAATAACGAGCTAGTCTATGAGTCGGATTATCATCCCTTGGAAGCAGTGTTGGATTTGGCGCCAGTTATCCAACCGGAGGGCAAGGAACTATACACCTACCATTTTACCCAAGACCCAAAAATCATTAATGTGAAGGCAAAAGTCTCCGATGATTTCAAGGTGCGGGAGGTTTTTCTGGTAGCTACATTAGCCCGGGGCTCGGGGGAGAATGTGAAGTTTCGGGAGAATAGAATTCCGATTTCTAGCCGCAATTTCAAATCTAAAGACCTCTCAGTTACCCTTGATTTGAATGCCTTGGACTTTAGGCATGGGGACGAACTGTACTACTATTGGGCAGCTGTTGACAATAAAACTCCCGAACCGAATTTTTCACGAAGTGATACCTACTTCATCAACTATGTGGACTCGGCAGGGATGACGGAGGAAGAACTGATAGGAATGGCCATTCATGTGATGCCGGATTATTTCCGCAGTCAGCGTCAAATCATCATCGATACCCAAAAGCTTTTGGAAGATAAAAACAACCTCACAGATCGGGAATTCAATGTGAAGTCAAATGAAATCGGATATGATCAGAAGATGCTGAGGTTGCGGTACGGACAGTATTTGGGCGAGGAATTTGAGGAAACTGCTGGTGGTGCGCAGGTAGAAGGCGACAGCGAAGACTTGCTCGAGGGATATATGCACAAGCACGATGAGGAGCACGAAGCGGGAGTTACCGCAAACGTACTTTTGCCGGCCCAAACTCAGGAAACTCATGTGGAAGAAGAACATCATAGCTCGGAGGATGACAGTGGCTTAGGGGGCTTGCTGGATTCCTATTTGCATAATCACGATGACGCAGAGACGAATACCTATTTCGAAGAGTCTACCAAAAGCACACTGAAACTAGCCTTGGAGCAAATGTGGCAATCGGAGCTGTACATGCGGCTTTTTGAGCCGGATCAAGCTTTGCCTTATCAGGAAAAAGCACTGGAATACCTGAAAACAGTTCAGCAAAAATCCCGGGTTTATGTGAAGCGCACAGGCTTTGACCCGCCACCGATCAAGGTGGAGGAAAAGAGGCTTACAGGTGATTTGGAGGATTTGCAAACTCAAATTGAATTGGAGCAAATCGCACTGGAAAATCGTCTGGCACCCCTTGCAGCTCAGGTTTTGGGACTGTTGCCGAAGCAGCAACTATCAGCCGTAGATAAGGCTGCAGTGCAGAAATTGGGAGAACTCTGGACTGCACGGATGAACTATTCCGGTTTGGACGACTGGTCGCTGCTTTTGCAGCTGCAGGAGTTGAATTCCGGAGAAATTAAGGATGAAGGGAAAAAGGAATTGTTTCAAAAATTATATCCTTTGACCGCCCAAAGTGAAGGTGCGAACGCGTCTTTTCTGAAACAAAAAGAACTAGAAAAAGCCTTTTGGAGCAAGTTGCAATGATTCAATTCGAACCTTTGATATCCTGGACTTGGGCTTGGCTGTTTGCCTTGGCAATTGTTGTGATCTTAGCTTTTCAGCTTTTCTGGATCGTCAAGACAGATCTGCCTAGGTCAAGAAAAGCGATTAAAAGTGCCTTGAATGTCCTGTTTGGACTTCTACTGATTGCTTATGTATTCCAACCCTATTGGTCTTCCGATAGTGCGGAAGAAGCAGTTTTAGTGTACTCTCCAGCCTATTCCAAAGATGAAATACGCATTTGGAAGGATAGTTTGAAGGTCAAGAATGTAGTTGAGCTTTCGAAGTTTCAAGGAGATGGAAACCCTGTTTTCTTACTAGGTTCGGACTTTTCGCAAACTGAACTTCTGAAAATCGGAAATAAGGAAATCCTCTGGATCAACGATTTTGAATCTGGTTCAATTTCTTTTCTCGAATGGAAAGGAATACTAAGAGAAGGGGAAATGCAGCATGTAAATGGGAGAATAGCCGCAAAAGATTCCTTGAAAATCTCTCTCTCTCAGGTAGGAGAAATCTTGGCTGAAGCGGTCACTGATCCTAATGAGAGTACATTTAATCTTGAGTTTCCAGCAAAAGTCTTGGGTAGAAATGAAATCAAACTGCTCGTCAACGATAGTCTGGTAGGCTCTGTGAACTTCTTTGTTCATGCATCAAAGTCTATTCAGTACAGCCTTCAGTTTTCATTTCCAGATGCTGAAATCAGGAATTTGACTCAGTATTTGATCAATTCAGGGGAGCAGGTGTGCGAGCAAATCGGGATTTCAAAGAATGCTGTCATTCGTTCAGGCGATGCAGAATCTGATTCCCTGCAGTTTCTTATTATCGATCCAGCCCAACTTTCTAAGAGATCAACCCAGGAGGCAATTGAAAAGGGAGCATCAGTTTTGGTAATGAATGGAAGTGATGCATCTAATGATGTGGCAGCTATCAATAAAGCCTTTGGAACCAACTTTTCCATAAATCGGATCAGCAGTGAAGAGAGTAGGGCGATAGAAGGAGATTTGGAAGCTTCTCCTTTTGAGTTTGAAGCTCAACTAGCCCAAAAGCGTCTTTTTGAAAATTCAGTCGCAATCCAGAATATAGGAAACTCAAAGATCGGACTTAGTCTTTTGGGAAAGACCTTTCCACTCAAACTGTCCGGAGATAGTGTGAGGTTTCAGGCTGTTTGGGAGAAAATACTGGGAGAGCTGAAGCCTCAAGAGTCGAGTGCTGTTTCTATGACTCAACCGGTATTTGAAGGTTTGCAAACTCTTATTGAGGCAAATCAAGTAGAGTTTGAGAAGGATTTTATAAGAGTTGAATCTGATTCAGTTTTTCTTCAGCAGTCACTGGTCAATCCTTTTTCCAAGTATGGAAGCTTTATCAGTCTGGATTCAGGATGGATTTCAGTAGGGGATAGTTTGGAGTTTTACAGTTACTCAGGTGATGAATGGGCTAGTTTGAAAGCTGCCAAGTTGAGGGCTGATTTCTTAAAAATGCATTCGAACTTGGGTTCAGTTGAGAAAGGCTATATTTCCCAAAAGAAGGTTTCAGCATGGATTTGGTTTGGTATGTTTTTGTTGATTTTGATCCTGATTTGGTTGGAGCCTAAACTGTTGAAGTAAGAATAGATTTTCATTTTTTGAGAAGTGGTTGCCATTTGAAAAGTTTTTTTTCCAAATTGTCTAGACTGCGACACTAAAATCCAGCCTAAAGAAATTGCTTTGAGTTTAAATTAAAGCTGTTAATTCATGAGCAGCTTAACCTTAAACAAATTTTACTATGAATAATTACTTCATAAAAGCGAGTCTCATTTTTGTTTTGATGACGCTGATTTCTGTGTCTTATGCCCAAAAAGCTGAGGTGTTTTCCCAAAATGACAAAGCAATCAAAGGCTATGACCCTGTTGCTTATTTCACGGATTCCAAACCAGTGTTGGGCAAGGATGAATTTAAGTTTACTCAAAATGGAGCAAATTGGTATTTTTCATCAAAGGAAAACCTGGAATTGTTCAAAGCCAATCCTTCCAAATACATGCCTCAGTATGGTGGTTATTGCGCTTTTGGATTAGCAGGAGGCTACAAAGCGCCAATATCTCCAGATGCCTGGACGATTGTGGATGATAAATTGTATCTGAATTACAACAAGAAAGTGCAGACAGACTGGACTGCAGATCGGGCTGAAATGATCAAAAAGGCTGACAAAAACTGGCCGACGGTCAAAAAAGATAAGTGATTGATAACGAATTCTAATGGTAGAGGGAATACAACTTGATTCACCAACAGCATCAACTAATAATTGGGAAAAAATGCCTGATCCCACGAGGATGTTCAACTCGTTTGAGTTTGGACATGCTTGGTGGTTTCATATCCCAATGTTTGTACTTGGAGTTTCCTGGGCTATTCGACTTCGAAAAGCTAATTTCTTTGCCGCAGCCAATCCCGCTTTAGAAAATGGTGGTTTGTACAATTATTCCAAATTTGCTGCGCAAAACCACTTTCCAAATGAGAATCTACCCAACACTTGTTTGATTCATTCTGAGGACAAGCTCGATTTCATCTGGGAAAAGGTCAACGGACAAGGCATACAGTTCCCTTTTATCATAAAGCCGGATGTGGGTGAGCGTGGAAAAGGAGTAAGGCTGATCTACCATCCTAATGAACTTGAATTCTACCTAAAAGAGCAGCCGAAGGATTCTTATTTGATACAGGATTTTATAGAGAAAGCTCAGGAATACGGGGTGTTTTTCTTCAAGCATCCTGTGAGTGGTGAGTTGAAGATTCCTTCACTTACACGAAAGATATCTCTTCAGATTGTTGGTGATGGGGTCTCTAGTCTGTCCGAATTGATCCAAAATCATCCCAGAGCAAGCCGATATCAGCATCTGATTCGAGTTGCTGACCCTGATTCAATTCCTTTCCTTGGCCAACTAGTTAAGTTGAGCGAGATGGGAAATCATTGCAAAGGAGCCGTTTTCCTTGATTACAGCGAATATATATCACCAGAAATGATTTCAGCTTTTGAAAAGGTTTTTGAGACTGTGAAAGGGATCAACTATGGAAGGCTGGATGTAAAAGTGGATGACTTGATAGATCTTTCAGATCCAGATAAACTTATCATTCTCGAAGTAAACGGCGCAAATGCTGAACCTATTCACATGTACTCGCCCGAGAAAAATTATAGGGCAGGGTTGAGGACGATCAGTTCATATTTTCGGACTATGGCAAGGATGTCAAAGTTAAATCTAGCTGGAAACAGAAGTCAATTCAAAAAGCGCGATACACTGAGAAGTCTCAGGGAGTATATGAAAAAGTGACTTTCTAAATAAAATTCAATAGTTTAATAGTTCATTTTTAGATGCAATAAATAGATACTATGGTAGTAAAGTTGAATTCGGAAGTTTTAGAAGAGTTATCAGATTTTTTGATTCAATTGAAATTGGAGGATTTTGCTGAATTTTCTCCCGTATTGAAGACTTCCAGTATAGGTCAGCATATACGCCATATTTTGGAATTGTACGAATGTCTTTTGACTCAATATGAGTTTGGGATTGTTTGCTATGATGATAGAAAGCGGGATAAAATGTTGGAAACTGATGTGAATCAAGCGATAGCCAAAATCAAGGGAATCCAGTCATCTATCCAATGTCCTGACAAAGAAATCCTGCTAAAAATGTCCGCTGGGTCAGATTTTGAAACAATACGAAGTAGCTATTTTCGAGAACTTTGGTACAACCTGGAGCATTGCATCCATCATCAGGCTATAATAAAAATTGCTTGCAATTCACTTGCATATATTTCCCTACCAGCAAGTTTTGGGGTTGCTAAATCGACAATTGACTATGTCAAAAGCTTGGAATCAAGCAATAATTGACATAGTCAGGATCGATT
The DNA here is from genome assembly GCF_900116615.1 of Algoriphagus locisalis. Taxonomy (GTDB): domain Bacteria; phylum Bacteroidota; class Bacteroidia; order Cytophagales; family Cyclobacteriaceae; genus Algoriphagus; species Algoriphagus locisalis. The sequence goes on along the minus strand of NZ_FPBF01000003.1, from coordinate 439,414 downwards.
CTATTTTCAAAAGAAACTTACTTTCCCGTATAGACACCAAGCGAAGCCGAGGTGAAGCTTGATGACATTTGGCTACTGGTAGAATTGCGTTTATCCATATCTTGTTTTCCCCATAAAGCAAAACTCAAATATGTTTTCTGTTGAAAACAATCGATTAAATAGTAATTCCAAAACCATGCATCAAAACCAGCCTCAAACCCACATAGATCACCAAAACCGCAGTCAGACCACCCAGTATTCTTAGGTTAAACTTTTTATTGGACAGATAAGATCCTATACTGCCTCCCAGAACTACTGCTAAAACTAGTTTCCAGAGCAAGTCAGGATCTAATTGAAAGGTACCGGCAACTGTCAATCCGATTAGTCCCGAGATAGAATTGACCAAGATAAATATAGAAGCTAAGGCAGCGACTGTTCTTGGATTTGCCCAGTTGAGTAGGTTCAGCGTTGGGCTTAAGAAAATTCCCCCTCCGATTCCAGACACACCAGCTAGTAATCCCACACTTCCGCCCAACCCAAGCTTTTTTAGTAATGTAAACTCGTGGGAAACCAGTTTAGCCTGGATATACCGAAGCATCATTGCTGCCCCAGAGAGTATAAGAGAAGCCCCTAGAATCAGAAAGAAAACCTGCTGAGAAAGCCTCAATTGAGCTCCGAAATAGGCCAAGGGAATACTGGAAATCAGAAAAGGCCAGAATAATTTAAAATCAAATACTTTGTTTCTGATATAAATCAAAGTGCCAATTGTCACTACACAAATATTTAGAATAAGTGCAGTAGATCTAATCTCATAGAAATCTGTCAAAAAAAGGCTCATAATAGCCAAATAGCTCGACCCGCCGCCAAACCCGACAGAACTATAAAACAAAGCGATAATGAAAAAGATGATGGGTAGGTATTCTATAGTAACCATTCTAAAACAGAGGTGTAGGAAAAGATGCTGAGACAAAAGCGATGTTGTTTCTCAGCATTCAAACTCATTATGCGCTTTGAAATTGACCAAATTTTATGGGTATACCAACGCTGATCAAATTATCATAGCTTTTGAAGTTCACATTGTCAATCGTAAAATTGGCTATTACATCTCTGCAAAAAATACAATAAGCAAACAAAGGGTTATACAAATCGAATCATACGTTCTTTTTTTTCGAGGATAATTAGTTATTAATTTGTGGCTTCCTTCATAGATTCGATTTTTACAAGCCCATAGCCAGCAGCTTCAAAATTAAAGTATGTTATTTAATTCCATTGATTTTCTCATTTTTCTTCCGCTGGTATTCTTGGTTTATTGGCTCATTCCTGCGAAAAAAGTCTGGCTCCAAAACATTTTGATTTTAGTAGCAAGCTATGTTTTCTATGGTTGGTGGGATTGGAGGTTTCTCTTTCTAATCTTATTTAGCACCCTTGTTGACTTTTTTGTAGGCCGTGGACTTTCTAAAGAGCTTAGAGTAGGCAGGAGAAAACTGCTTTTGTGGATAAGTTTAAGTGTAAACCTCGGTTTTCTTGGTTTTTTCAAATACTACAATTTTTTCGTAGACAGTTTCGCTGATGCCTTTACCTTGATGGGAATGGCTTTTCAAGGGACTTCCTTACAAGTGATTTTACCGGTTGGAATTAGTTTTTATACATTTCAGACACTTAGCTATTCCATCGATGTCTATAAAAGGAAATTGCAGCCAACATCTGATTTTATTGCATTTAGCTCCTTTGTTAGTTTTTTTCCACAATTAGTGGCGGGGCCAATCGAGAGGGCTTCACATCTTTTACCACAATTTTACACACCTAGGAAGCTTACCTACCAGCTTATGGCTAGTGGGTTGAAGTTGATAATTATGGGCTTTTTCATGAAGTTGGTGGTTGCAGACAGGGCGGCGATATATGTCAATGCTGTTTATAATCATGTGCCAAATCATCAAGGAATCACTTTTGTGGCGGCTACCTTAATGTTTGCTTTTCAGATTTATGGGGATTTTGCAGGCTATTCTTTGATTGCAATCGGTACTGCCCGATGGTTTGGATTTGACTTGATGCAAAATTTCAATCGTCCTTACTTTGCGCGGTCAGTTGGGGAATTTTGGAAGAGATGGCACATCTCGCTATCTAGCTGGTTTAGAGATTATGTTTACATTCCTCTTGGTGGAAATAGGATATCAAAAATTAAATGGCTTACCAATCTCTTTTTTACGTTTCTTCTGAGTGGATTATGGCATGGCGCAAACTGGACTTTTGTTGTTTGGGGAGCGCTCAATGGCTTTTATTTGATTTTTGAAGCTGCTGTAGTCAAGCCTTCTAAAAATCGGTTTCTTGGAATTCTTTCCACCTTTATTCTTATTAATTTTTCTTGGATTTTCTTCAGAGCAAATAATTTGTCGGATGCATTTTTGATTGTTCACACTATTTTCACAAATCCTGGCAAATTATTTCTTCCAACAGATGCTGACTTTGTAGCGCCGATTTACGCAGGGATGGCTATATTTATTTTGCTCCTCATTGAAGGGAACAAGGAGATTTTCAAAAGTAAAATTTTGCTTTGGCCAATGAATCAAAAATGGCAGTCCATGCTCTATTATGGTTTAATTGTTATTGCCATTTTATCTTTGGGGATTTTTAATTCCGGTCAATTTATTTATTTCCAATTTTAAGAAATGGAAAAATCCGACATACTAAAAACCTTCAAATTTGGACTGCTTTTCACTGTTCTTGTTGTCCAGTTGGATTTTTCCATAGGCTTAGGTATGAAGCAACTCTACTTTTCCCAAAAGTCCGGAAAGTTCGCTCGCTTGACCACAACTATTTATGGAAATAGCTCTGAAATTTTGATCATGGGCAGCTCTCGGGCAAACAGGCATTATGTTTCAGAAATATTTGAAAAAGTCCTTGGCCAAAGTACTTACAATGCAGGGGTACAGGGGCAAAAATTGGTGTTTCAAAGAGCTCTTCAAAAAATTGTATTGAGTAGATATTTCCCTAAAACCATCATTTTAAATCTAGATGAGGAATGGCTGGAATACGATCAAGAAAATTATGAAAGACTGTCGGATTTGAATCCTTATTATTGGGACTTTAGAAATGAGCTGGAACCTGTTTTTAGTTTAGGTTCGAGTTTTGTAGATCTAAAATTATTACCTAACACCTTTCGATATAACTCTACCTTTTTGCATATCCTCAATTATTCCATATTCCCGCAGAGGGACTTTTTGGGTTACCGTCCATTATATGGTGGGGTCAAGGTGCTCAAATCTAAAATCCCCAAAAAGCCTAGCGAGAAGGCATTGGACCCGATTCTGGTAACACTTTTTAGAGACTTTATAGAGTCTGCTAAAAGGGAAAAAATCAATTTAGTTTTTGTGATTTCACCAGAATTATACAAAAAGACGCTCAATAATGATTCGAAATCTATGCTTACAATGAAAATGATAGCTAAAGACAATGAAATCCCTTTGTTTGATTTTAGGAATACTGAGCAATTTCTAAGAAAAAAGGAGTTATTCTTTGACGACATTCATTTAAATGATAAGGGATCGCGGATGTTTACAGAAATGACTTTGGACTCCCTTAAATCGCTAGATTTGAATGAATAAATTGTAACACTTGGCTTTTTTCATGATAATTAGTTATTGAAAAACCTCAATTTTAATACAACTTAAAAATCCACGTCCTTTGGGCGTGGTGATGTTCGTGGGGCCTAAGAGGCACGTGCGGTGGAGAAAAAATTGCGGTGCCCAGCAAAAAACTGGGTTAAAGCCATATCCTCCGGTTGTGGATATTCAGATTTTAGCAAATTTTTTACTCTTCTAAGTTTAAATTTGCCATCAAACTGTACCTAAACCAATATGTCAATTTTTAATACCCAAAAGCTGGCGAAGCTTTCTCTTTTTGCTGGACTAACAATTGCCTCACAATTATCTTTAGCCCAAACCAACGATACCATTCCCACTACTCAGCTTGGAGAAGTGATGGTGACTGCTCAAAAAGAAACCGAAGATCTTCAGAAAGTGCCTTTTGCCGTAACCAATATTGATGATAAGAAAGTGGAGGAAATGAACCTCTGGCAGACCAAAGATCTGCGTGGCTACATCCCAAACCTTTATTCTTCCAATCCCGGTGATAACAGAAACGTGATTTCTATCCGCGGTATCACGACTACTTCCTACGAACCAGCAGTGGCAACTTATGTGGATGGAGTGAATCAATTCGGGTTGGATACCTATTTCTTCCTGCTAAATGACGTGGAAAGAATAGAAGTTCTTCGAGGTCCACAAGGGACGCTTTATGGCAGGAATGCAATGGGAGGAGTGATGAATATCATCACCAAACCTAAATCTGATGAAACTACTGGCTTTCTTCGGGCAGATTTTGGAAACTATGGTTTTTCCAGATTTGCTGTAGGGTTAAAAACATCTGCGTTTTCAGATAAATTACACATTGGATTCTCATATCTGTCTGATAAATTAGATGGATTCTATACCAATCTTTTTGACGATAGCGATTTTGATAAGCAAAAGAATACGCTGATCTCAGCGAATATTAGTTATCTTTTTGCAAAAAAATGGGAAGCAATTTTAAATACAAAAACCAATTCAGGAAGAAATAATGGTCCATTCTCATTAGCTCCAGATCCTGATTCTGCTATCGAGAATCCTTTCGAGGTCAATCAAAATGCAACTACCGAAATGGTGGATGATAGCCAAAACATCTCTTTGGTAATCAAGAATACTGGACCAAAATTCAATTTCTCTTCTCAGACGGCCTTCCAGAAAAATTATCGATACTACAAAACTCCGATCGACGGGGATTTCTCGCCTATAGATGGCGTGTCTATTGTGAATGACTATGGAAAAGATTGGAATACAGTATCAGTTTGGACTCAGGAATTCAGGTTAGCTTCTGCGAATACGGGAAAGAAATTGAACTGGCAAGTTGGTTTCTTTGGCTTCACATCCGATGCTCCGACTAAGCAAGGTATTTACTTTGGAGATGATGCTGCTTTGGTAGGTTCACCGATCTCCAACTTCACCACGATCAATACCAATATTGCAAGTGGTTATGGCTTCGCTTTTTTTGGTCAAGCGACTTATAGCTTAACTGATAAATTGAAATTGACAGCTGGCCTGAGATCTGATTATGAGAAAAAGGAGTTGACAGTCTCTCAGGAGCTGGATTTTGGACAGGGCGATCCTATGGTGACACAGCCTGATACTACTGGGAATGTGGATTACAATGCCATTTCACCAAAACTCGCACTGGCTTATCAGTTAGCAAATACCAATGAAATTTATGGTAGCTACAGCCGTGGTTTCAGACCAGGCGGATTAACCCAGATAGGTTCGGATCCGAGCAATCCGCCCCTGTTTGCCTATGAACCTGAATTCTCCAACAATTTCGAGATTGGAAGCAAAAACTACTTTTTCAACCGCAGGATGAGAGTGAATGTAGCTGCATTCATCACAACCATTTCTGACGTTCAGGTGCCAGGATTGATCTTGCCAGATGCATTAGTGGTGACCCAAAATGCGGGTGATTTGACTAGCTCAGGTATTGAGTGGGAGATCAATGCGATTCCTACCAACAACCTGAGCATAGACTGGAGCTTCGGATATACGAATGCTACTTTTGATAAGCTGATACTTCCCGGTGAATCCGGAGAAGTTGATTTCTCAGGCAATAGACAGATTTTCACTCCAGAGTTTACCTCCATGGTTGCCGCACAATGGACTCCTCAGTTCTTTAATTCTAGTGAATTGACTTGGATGGTAAGAGGGGAGTGGCTGTATTTCGGAGAGCAGTTTTTCAATCTAGAAAATACCATCAGCCAAGATGCTTACCAGATCGCAAATGCTAAGTTAGGAGTTGTTTCAGATACCATGGAGCTTACATTCTGGGCTAAGAATATATTTGATGAAACGTACATAGATTATGCGTACAACTTCGGACCATCTCATCTGGGCAATCCAGCTACGTTTGGGATGACGGCTATGTATAAGTTTTAAGCTATTCTAGATGTCAAATTTCGAATAGCGGTTACAACGAAAGATAGTTGTCCTGCTGATCCCGAAGCTGGACTTGAATCCAAAAGCCTTTGAAATCACTCGATCTCAGAGGCTTTTTTGCAAAAATAATGAAACCATATAGGCACATAGAGAAACATAGAAGTTCGGTTTTCTCAATGTTTGGACTTTGATCTCTTTGTGACTTTATGGTGGGAATAATGTGATGGTTTGGAAAGGGATTTTTACAGGTAAAATAATAGAAGTCTGAAGACTTCATTATAAATGGTCCAAGTCTTCAGACTTGAACCAAGTTTAGCTAATAATACTAAACTGCGTCCTCTGCGTGTCCTCAGCGTCCTCTGCGGTTAAAACTTTTTACCTGAAATTCATCGTGAAGACCGTTCGCTCATTTGGAATAGAGGTTACTTCCAAACTGCCCTTGTGGAGATTCATAATTTGTCTAGAAATCGCCAATCCTATTCCACTGCCGGTCTTTTTCGTAGAGTAAAAAGGAACAAAAATCCGCTCCAGTGCCTCGGGAATAATTCCAGGCCCTGAGTCTTCCACTTGTATCATCAATCCCAAATCTCCCTGTCCAATTGAGGAAAGCCAGATCGTACGATCAGCTTGATTTTGAAGGGATTCAGAAGCATTTTTTATTAAGTTGATCAGGATCATGGTGATCTGATCCGGGTCACAGTGGATTTCCAGATCGACTGGATGGATCTTGGTTTCTATCTTTACCTCAGCCGATTTCAAATCCTCTTTCATCAAATTGAGCACATTCTCGAAGAGTTGGCTCACAGGCATGACAACTTTTTTTGGAGCTGGGATATTAGTGTAGTCACGGTATGCATTTACGAAATTCACCAGTCCTTTACTTCGATTAGCAATCGTGTCAAGACCTTCCTGCATGTCCATAAATCCATCTCTTTTGATCAGGAAACCTTCCTGCTGCACGTAGCTGTCCTCATCCAAAATGGTGCGGAGTGATTCCACCAAACTGGAAATCGGCGTAATGGAATTCATGATTTCATGTCTCAAAACCTTGGTCAGGTTTTGCCAAGCTTCCAGCTCGTTTGACTGAAGTTCTGCATTGATATTTTGCAGGGAAAGCAAAGTCCAGCTTTGTCCGCCCATCTTCAGGGAAGTAGATTGAATAATGAGATGGAGGTTCAGGTTTACCTTTTTGGAGATGCGCTGACCCGGTTTCATTTCCATTACGTCTTCCAGAAGTTTTGGAGAAAGCTTTCCCAAATCAGTGATGTCCCGAAACTGAGGGATCTGCAGCAAATGCTTCGCTGCGTTGTTGATTACACCGATTTTCCCGGCATCATTAAAGGAAATAATCCCTGTATTGATATGCTGAATAATCACCTGAAGGAACAACATCTGCTCTTCTTTTTCGGCTCGGGTTTGCTTGAAAACCTCCATCACTTCATTGAAGGAAGAGTTTACCTCCCGGAAGGAGTTACCCATTTTACTGTCAGAAGTGAAGGAACTGGAAAAATCTGCGTAACGAATGGAATCCAGAAAGCGGGCAAGCTTATGATTGATGGAGTTGACGTAATAGATCATTTCCCCAATCTGAATCACAGCAAGTAATCCTAAAATCCCGGGCGCAAGCCAAAGATCTTGGCTATAATAGAGCCAAAGCCCAAGATAAAGGTTGAGGATGATGCCAAAGATTCTGAGGCCTACACCAACCGAAAACCGCTTATAAACCATATTTCTCCAATCTCCTATAAAGTGATGAGCGGGTCAGCCCAAGCTCCTCTGCTGCTCTGGTGATGTGCCCATTGTGTTTTTGAAGCGCTTTTCTGATCAGAATCCGCTCTACATCCTCGATATTCAGATGCTCCAAACTTACCGATTCATCCTGACGCTCAGGCTGAGCCATTTTCTGCAAAAACAGATCCTCAGGTTGCAGCACATTATGATTTGACATGATCACAGCCCGCTCTATGCTGTGCTGAAGTTCCCGGATATTGCCAGGCCAGTGATACTTGGTCATTCGCTTCACCAGTGGTTCGGAAGCTTTTCGTATGTCTTTATTATACTTTTTAGAGTAAAAAGTAATGAAGTGATCTGCCAAAAGCAGAATGTCTTCCACACGCTCCCGAAGTGGGGGAAGCTGAATTTCTATGGTATTGATCCGATAAAGTAAATCCTGACGGAAGCCATTGTCATACACCATGTTATGAATCGGCATATTGGTCGCGGAAATCAGGCGGATATTTACATCCACCGGGCGATTGGCTCCTACACGGGTTACCTGTCTATTTTGAAGTGCTGCCAAAAGCTTGGATTGAAGTGCAAGAGGTAGGTTTCCTATCTCATCCAAGAAAAGTGTTCCCTTGTGTGCCTGCTCAAATCTTCCTGCACGGTCTTCCTTGGCATCCGTGAATGATCCTTTTTTATGTCCAAAGAGCTCTGATTCAAAAAGGGTTTGGGTAATAGAACCTAAATCCACCCCTACAAAAGCTTCTCGATTTCTGCGGGAATGACGGTGAATGGCACGGGCAATCAGTTCTTTCCCAGTACCATTTTCTCCCAAAATCAAGACATTGGCATCCGTGACCGCCACACGCTCGATAGTCTCAAAGACCTTCTGCATGGAATCACTTTGACCGATAATGTCCTTGAATTTATTGTCTATGTCCTGCTGCATGGTCTGCTTCTGATCCCGAAGCAGATCGACTTCCATTTTCTTTTTGCGCAGCTGCAAGGCAGAATTTAGTGTAGCAAGCAGCCGTTCGTTTTCCCAGGGCTTTAATACAAAATCAGTTGCACCTTCCTTGATCGCTTTTACTGCAAGGTTCACATCTCCATAAGCGGTTATCAAAACTACCACTGCCGAAGGGTCAAGTTCCAGAATCCGATCCAGCCAATAAAAACCTTCCTGACCTGAACTCACATCCTTGGTAAAGTTCATGTCGAGGAGAATCACATCGTAAGATTCATTGTGCGTGAGGATAGGAAGTAGGTCAGGATTGGTTTCCGTATCTACCTGAGAAAAATGTCGCTTTAGAAAAATCTTTGCTGCCTTTAATAGGTCCTCGTTGTCATCTACAATTAGAATTTTGCCTGTACGTTGCTCGCTCATAAGTAAAAGAAGTTGATCAGACGCGGAAAAATATCCGTCGTATTGTGCCCACTTGTTCCAAAAGCATACCGAAAAAACTGAGCGAATAAATTTGCTGCAAAACGTTTGATTTCGGACGATCTGGGCATGTTTTGGTGAAATAAGGCAGGATTATAAGTTAGGAAAAAATTATACGACTTTGAATTCTTTTGTTCGCTTGCGGACGAAAATGTTCGCGAGCCTAGCTTCTGATTTTTGGAAAATCAACGAAACAAGCTTGTAAGGGCGATTTTTTGCATGGCATACCATTTGGCATAAAGGGGATAGCCCGAAAATGGCATTTACACACAATGGATAGAAAAATAGCTAAGAAAACCTGGACCCCTAAACGTATCGCCTGGATAGTAGGCGGAGTCGCTTTAGTCGCCGGAATTGTTTATCAAATCGGATTTGCAGATCATCGCTCTACTATGAATGTGGAGAAAGATCGATTGAGTATCGCGACAGTTTCCAAAGGGGAGTTTACCGATTATATATTAGTATCAGGGCAGATCGAACCAGCGCAAACATTCTTTCTCGATGCAGTTGAGGGTGGTATGGTAGCGCAGATTGTACGTGAATCAGGAGCGGTAGTGGAAATAGGAGACACGATATTAATTATGTCCAATTCCAATTTGCAACTGGACGTGATGCAGCGGGAAACCATGCTTTATGAGCAGATCAACAATTTGCGTCAAACCCGTCTTTTCCTCGATCAAAATGATTTGAGTCAGCAGGGACAGCTGGCCGAGATAGATTACCAGATCAGTTTGCTGGAGCCTCAGTATAAAAGATTCAAAGAGCTTCATGAGAAAAAACTGGTTTCTGATCGTGAGTTTGAGGAAGTCGCAGAGCAATACGAGTATAACCTAAAAAGAAAGGAATTGACTTATAAATCCTATAGAAGTGATTCTATCGCAAGATCATACCAGCTCGCGCAACTTCGCCAATCAGAAAACAGAATGAATGCTTCGCTTAATGGAGTAGGGCAGATCCTGGATGGGTTGGTGATCAAAGCGCCGATCGCAGGTCAGTTGGCAATGGAGCAAATCGAAGTGGGTCAGGCCATCAACTCCGGTGAGCGATATGGTCAGATCGATGTGCAGGATGAATTCAAAGTGCGAGTACCAATCGATGAATTGTATTTGCCTAGAATTGGCCAAGGTCTAAGAGGAAAGTTTACACTCAGTGGAGTGGATCATGAATTGGAAATCACCAAGATCTACCCGACGATTACAAACGGTCGATTTGAAGTGGATATGAGGTTCACTGGCGAAAGTCCCCAGGGAATCAGAAGAGGACAAAGTGTGAGGATTAGATTACAGTTGAGCGATAGCGAGCAAAGCTTACTTCTACCAACAGGTGGATTCTTCAAGGATACCGGAGGAAACTGGGTGTTTGTGATCAATGCTGACGGAAATGCAGAAAAACGAAATATCCGACTTGGAAATAAAAATCCTGAATATTACGAAGTGCTGGAAGGCTTGGTGGAAGGTGAAAAAGTAATTATCAGCGGATATGAGAATTTTGGGAAGAATGAGATTTTGGATTTGAAATGAGAAAAAGACCGAAGACCGAAGACGGGAGACCGAAGAAGCTTCGTGATAAATTAGAGCGATTGTAGTCAAAATTTAAGCTGATTGGATATGAGTTTCAAGTTTGAAAAATTGAACATTTGGCAAAAGTCGATGGATCTAGCTGAAGAGATTCACGAGCTGTCAAAGGAATTTCCAAAAGAGGAGATTTACAATTTGACCAGTCAAATTCGAAGAGCTGTAGATTCAATCGCACTTAACATTGCTGAAGGATCGATTGGACAGACAAACCCAGAGCAAGTAAGATTTATTGGCTATTCTTTAAGGTCCTTAGCGGAGGTAGTTACTTGTTTATATAAAGCAAAAAGAAGAAAATATATAGAAGATTCAGAGTTTAAAAAACACTATTCTGAATGTTTTAATCTGATGAACATGATAATAGGATTTAAGAATGCTATTAAATAAATAAACTGGAAGACAGATGACGTAAGACGGAAGAGTGTTCCATAAATCTGTTTTCTGCAAATCATAAAAAGTTGAAATTCAATATTAAAAACAAAAAAATCTATAAAACAAAGTTGGAGGATCAAACGACTTCGGTCTCCCGTCTCCCGTCTTCGGTCTTTAAAAAAAATCTATAAAATAAAGTTGGAGGATCAAACGACTTCGGTCTTCGGTCTCCCGTCTTCAAACTCCAAAACCATGAACGTAATCAAAACCGTCAATCTCAGAAAAATGTACGCTACCGAGGAGGTAGAGACAACAGCTTTGGATAGCATTCAGATCGAAATCAAAAAAGGCGAATTCGTCGCCATCATGGGCCCTTCAGGCTGTGGGAAGTCCACTTTGCTGAATATCATCGGACTGCTGGATAATCCGGATGATGGAGAGTATTATTTCCTGGACAATGAAGTCGCTAAATTCTCCGAGAGACAGCGCTCCTCACTCAGAAAGGGAAACATTGGCTTTGTATTCCAGAGCTTTAACCTGATCGACGAACTGACTGTATTTGAAAATGTGGAGCTGCCACTTCTTTACTTGAAAGTCCCTTCAGATGAGCGAAAGAAAAAGGTGGAAGAGGTACTTACCCGCATGAACATCATGCACAGAAGAAATCACTTCCCACAGCAGCTTTCCGGTGGTCAGCAGCAGCGTGTGGCTATTGCCAGAGCGATTGTGGCGAAGCCATCCGTGATCCTTGCCGATGAACCTACAGGTAACTTAGATTCTACAAATGGCGAAGAGGTAATGCGCCTTCTCGAAGAATTGAATAACGAAGGAACAACCATCGTAATGGTAACTCACTCACCGCATGATGCTAACTACGCTCACCGAATCATCAACCTATTTGATGGTAAAGTGGTGACAGAGAATATCAGAGAGCAGTTTCATGTTTGATTTTGCCCGATGTTAGATGACGGGTGTCGGATGTTTACATCGGGCACCGGACATCGGACATCAAGCAAATTTCAGCACGGTTTAACTTAAATTAAAACTCCCCCTCCCCATGCTCCGCCACCAGATACTCCTTGCTTTCCGAAGCTTCATGAAGTCCAAGCACATTTTCGCGATCAATCTTTTTGGGTTGACAATTGGACTGTGTACCGTGATCCTGATTATGCTCTGGGTAAAGGATGAGCTAGGCATCAATCGCTACCATGCAAAGGTCGATCAGATTTATCAGGTGATGACCAATCATGATAATTCCACTGGAATTGTCACCATTCCTTATACGCCTGCCGAAATGGCGGAGGCGATGAGTACTGAGCTTTCTCAAGTCGAGGCAGCTTCAGCGGTATCACCTTTTGTGGAAGGTGTATCATTTGAGCAGGGAGGTATAAAAATGAACGGAGATGGCTTCTTTGTGGATCAGGAATATTTCCAGATTTTCGATGTGGATTTCATAGCGGGAAATTCGGAAACTGCATTGAATGATATCAACGCAATTACAATTTCAGAGACGTTAGCCACTAAGCTTTTTGGAAGCCCTCAGTTGGCTTTAGGAAAATCTTTGGATTGGCAGGTTTTTGATTTTCAGAATCAGGTGGAGGTGAAGGGAGTTTACAAGGATTTTGGGAATCTCGATGTGGCCAAGCCTGACTTCCTACTTGCGTTTCCTTTTTTCAAAAATATGCTAGGCAATGGAGCCCATTGGGACAACTTCAACGCCTCAGCAACTGTCCTCCTGAAGGAAGGGACTGACGTAGCAGCCTTTAATGCTCAGATTTCAGATTTTATTAAGGAAAGGCAGGAGTATTCCAATGTTTCAGTTTTTGTCCAGCCATTTGGAGATACTTACCTGTATGGGACCTATGAAGACGGAAAAGTCGCTGGCGGGAGAATTAGCTACGTGAAAATTTTCTCTGCTATAGCGCTGTTTATCCTGATCATCGCCTGTATCAATTTCATGAATTTGACCACAGCCAGATCCATGAGCAGATTGAAGGAAATTGGTGTGAAGAAATCCATGGGAGCAAGTCGGGGAGGCCTATTCACACAATTTATTACCGAGTCTTTGGTGCTTACTTTTTTCGCTTTGGTATTAGCAGTTTTGGCAGCATTTGTCCTGCAGTCATTATTTAATCAAGTGACTTCCAAGTCCCTTTCTTTGACCTTTCAGCCGGATGTCCTCCTTCTTCTGGTAGGGGTTTGGTTGATAACAGGTTTACTGGCCGGGATTTACCCAGCGATTTATTTGTCCAAATTCAAGCCTGTGGAGGTGATGAAATCAAACATCAAAGGAAGCTTTGGTGAGCTTCTGGCCAGAAAAGGCCTGGTGGTATTTCAGTTTTCAATCTCTTTGCTACTCATTATTGGTATCTCTGTTTTGAGTAAACAGATGAGCTATATCCAAAATCAAAATCTAGGCTACAACCAAGCCCATCTGCTGGAGTTGAATGCTTCGGGAATTGCTCCAAATCAGCTTTCAACCTACCTGGAAGAAACTAAAAAAGTACCTGGAGTAAGTAATGCATCCAGTCTTTCCCATCCTTTAGTCGGATTGGCAAGCTCCACCATTGGTTTGACTTGGGAAGGTAAAAGTGAAGAGGAGCAAGTGAAGTTTGAAAATATTACGGTCAATATGGGATTGATCGAAACCATGGGTTTTGAGATCGCTGATGGAAGAGCTTTTTCTCCGGAGTTTGGAGAGGAAGACAAAAAGATCATTTTGAATGAAGCCGCAGTACAAACCATAGGTTTCCAAGATCCAGTGGGTCAAATCGTCAACTTGTGGGGTGAAGATAGGGAAGTTATCGGAGTGGTGAAGGATTTTCATTTTGAGTCTCTGAAAGAAAAAGTAAAGCCAGCATTTCTAAAATATGATCCTGGATTTGCCCAGAAAGTAATGGTGAGAATAGAATCCAATGATCAGCAAGCTAGTATTGCTGGTATCACTGAAATCTATGAGAAATTCACCGGTCAGCCTTTGAGCTATTCATTTATGGATGAGGATTATCAATCGCTTTATGCCTCCGAGCAGAGAGTTTCCAAACTGGCAAAATACTTCGGAGTTATGGCGATTTTCTTGTCTTGTCTAGGCTTGTTTGGCTTGGCTGCATTTACTGCCGAAAAGCGCAAAAAAGAAATCGGAGTACGCAAAGTGATGGGAGCTTCCATGATTAGTATCCTGACTTTGGTTTCCAAAGATTTCGTCGCTTTGATACTAGTAGCTATTCTGATTGCAGTGCCTGTCGCTTGGTATTTCGCCAATAATTGGTTGCAGACCTACGCCTTTCAGACAGATTTGAGTTGGTGGATCTTTGCTGGCTCGGGAGTGGTTTTGATCGTGATTTCATTGATAACAGTCGGTTATCAGGCCTTTAAAGCAGCTTCGGCAAATCCGGTGAATTCATTGAAAAGTGAGTGATTTTAAGTAGCAAGTATCAAGACATAAGTATCAAGACAGCAGAGACTAGAATCAAGAATCAAGAGACAAGAAGTTTGCGTCATTGCAAACGACGAAGGAGTGAAGCAACCTTCCAACCTTGACACTTTGCCACCTTGCCACTATTGAACCCAGAATCTTTCAATCTTCCAATCCACCATGGTGGACAAGTAATTTAAATCTTCCAATACATAAAGAAAATGCTTAAAAACTACTTCCTCAACCTCGGTCTGTGTCTCGCAGACCGAAATGAAGTTGTATTGAGAGGTTCCCTATTGCGGTTTGTGAAGGCACAATCCACGGTTCTGGAGTAGGGTTTCGTCATTGGTAGGAGGAGGTACGACGACAAAGCATCTCAATCTAATATATAGAGCAGGGATTGCTTTACTCGTTCCTCATTACCAATGACGAAACACAATGAATCTTTCAATTTTGAAATTTTCCAATCTTTAAATCTGAAAACCATGCTTAAAAACTACTTCACCATAGCCTTTAGAAATTTGCGAAAGCATAAGTTCTATACCTTCATCAATATTTTTGGATTGTCGGTAGGCGTAGCGATCTGCATGATTATTTCACTTTTTGTTATCAATGAGCTGAGTTATGACACCGGTTTCAAGGATGCAGACAGGATTTATAGAATAAAAAGCGAGATAGTTTTTGGTGGGAATCACTGGAACATCGTGCAGGCACCAGCTCCTTTGGCCGCTGCTCTGCCTGATGATTTCCCTGAAGTGGAAGCTGCGGTGCACTTTAGAACCAGAGGTTCCTATTTGGTAAAACGTGAAGACGAAAATATCAAGGAGCAGAAGGTGGTCTGGGCAGGTAAGGATTTCTTCACCGTGTTTGGAGTTCCTATGCTGGCGGGCAATCCGGAAAGTGCATTATCAGAGCCACAAACCATGGCAATCAGCGCTAGTGCAGCTGAGAAATATTTTCCCAATGAGGATGCCTTAGGAAAATCGTTGATTTTGGACAATGATATGGATTTTAGGATCACAGGCGTATATCAGGATATCCCGAAGAACTCCCATTTTCATTTTGACTTTTTGCTTGCGGCAGAAGGGTTGGGCGAGGCGAAGCGGATCGCCTGGCTGAGCAATAACTTTCAGACTTATTTTAAACTGAGGGAAAATGCTGATCCGGATGTATTGGCAGGCAAGCTGACTTCCCTAATCGAGACCCACATGGAGCCGGAAATCAGACAGATCTTTGGTGAGGGATCAACCATTGAAACCCTTGCTTCCGAGGGTGGGAAATTTGAATTCGGCATTCAGCCTTTGAGAGATATACATCTTAAAAGTGATCTGGAAGGCGAGTTTGAACCCAATTTCAACATCACTTACATCTATCTTTTCGTCGCAGTAGCTCTCTTTATACTGGTGATTGCCTGTATCAACTTTATGAACCTATCCACAGCCAGATCTGCCAATCGGGCCAAGGAAGTAGGCATCAGAAAAGTGATGGGGTCATTCCGCTCACACCTGATCCGGCAGTTCCTGATGGAATCCATCCTGCTGAGCATCATCTCTTTTTTGATAGCTGTACCTATACTTACTTTGTTGCTTCCATTCTTCAATGAGCTGGCAGGTAGAGAACTTACAGTGCCATTTTCCCAGCTTACGTTCTATGGGATTCTGATCATTGGAGCAATTGGTACGGGTTTACTGGCCGGGGTTTATCCAGCTTTCTTTCTTTCCGGATTTAAGCCGATCAGTATTCTGAAAGGCAAAGTATCCATGGGAATGAAAAGCGGCATGATCCGAAGCTCATTGGTTGTGTTTCAGTTTGCTGTTTCGATCATTCTCATTATAGCGACTATTGCAGTTTTCAATCAGTTGAATTACATACAGAATAAGAAAATCGGTTTCAACAAGGAGAAGGTAATTACCATCGATGACATCTATGCTTTGGGTGATCAGGCAGAAACCTTCAAGCGGGAAGTTCTTGCAAACAGCATGATGGAAAGCGGGACGATCACAGGATTCTTGCCAGTTTCCGGTACCTGGAGATCTGATACCCCATGGTGGGCAGAAGGCAAAGACGCAAAGCAATCGGAGAACCTGGTTTCCCTGCAAAACTGGGCAGTGGACTACGATTACGTAAGCACGCTGGATATGAAAATCGTGGAGGGAAGAGACTTTTCGATCCAATACCCTTCCGACTCCGGTGCAGTAATTCTGAATGAGACGGCGGCGCGGAATTTCAATTTTGTGGGTGATCCTATTGGTCAAAAGATCTTCACTATGCAAGACAGTGAAGAGATGGATCCTGAGGATCTTCAGGGAAAAACAGTGGTGGGAATTGTAGAAAACTTCCACTTCGAGTCCCTGAAGGAGAATATAGGTCCGGTGATGATCTTTCTGAATGAAAGACCCAATGGAATAGCTTCCTTTAGATTCAATTCCTCCAACACGGACGAGGTGGTCACTTTCATAGAATCAAAGTGGGACGAACTTGCACCTGGTCAGCCATTTACCTATTCCTTCCTGGATGAACGTTTCGGAACTATGTATGCAGCTGAGACCAGGTTAGGGAAGGTGTTTGCCATATTTGCGGGTTTTGCGATACTTATAGCCTGCTTGGGATTGTTTGCCTTGACAGCATTTACCGCCGAGCAGCGCACCAAAGAGATCGGTATCCGGAAAGTATTGGGTTCGAGCGTACAGAGCATTGTGTTTCTCCTATCCAAAGAATTTACCAAGCTGGTTGGAATCGCCTTTCTGATCGCATCTCCAATCGCCTGGTGGGTGATGAATAAATGGTTGGAAGATTATCAGTATAAGATTACCCTTGGTTTGCAGGTGTTTCTGGCTGCCGGAGTATTTGCGGCTTTTATCGCCCTTCTTACGATTAGCTATCAGTCGGTAAAGGCAGCATTGTCGAACCCGGTAAATTCGCTGAAAAGTGAGTAATTGGATTTCGCATTTGGATTCCTGTCTCGATTTCTTCACAAACCAAACTTGTGTTCTGTGATGACAAAGGCCACGGCAAGGAAGTTTACCCGCCGGAGGTAGGCTGAAAAAGTGGTAAGTTAAACCTTTGAGGTTTTTAAAACCTCGAAGGTTTTTTTGCCTCTGTCTGTGTCCTCACAGACCGAAATAAATGTGGATATTGGTCTTTTGAGCACCAAACCAGGCTAAAAAACTGAAAGTTAAAGCCCTTCCAATTATTTCACCTTTCTCTCTTGTAGGTTAAAAACTGTTCCCGCCGGATCTTGTATCCAATGCATGTTTTCTGAAAGTTCTTCCAGCTCATCACAGGTTTCCACCCCTTTGCCCAGTAAGTAGTTGGTGGCTTCGGCTACATCAGGTACAGTCAGCTGCAGCCAGGTTTCCGAATGGGTATAATTATCTACGCAGTCCAGCCAGAGGACATTATTTCCGAATGATACTTGGTGCGTTCTGGAAATGGTGGGATTATCAATGGCTTTTTCTTCCACCTTCAATCGTAAAATATCCCGATAAAAGGCAACAGTCTTTTCGTATTTGCTTTTTGGGATCTTGATCGCAATGTTGATTCCAGCTTCGAAGGTAGGTTCCATGGTGGGTTGGTTTGATGGATATAATTCAGAAAGTTAAAATCAGAAGATTAAATTGAAAGTAGGGAATGATATGATTTCTTTGCTCTAAACCACCCCCAAATAAACAGAATCTGACAACTCCCTTTTCTTTGTCCAAGGATTTTCTTGGCTGAAGGCAATCCAGGCATGCCATTTAGTATCCTTAAGTACAGGTGAAATGGGTAGAACATGATTTTCCTTGTCTCTTGTATTACCCAAAAACTCCCATTCTGTTCCGGTTAGCATACTCTCTGTTGAAAGAAGGAAGACAAACACCTTATCGTAGGGTGTTGCAGCAGCCTGCCAGGAATTGTCTGTCCAAGTGAACTTTATTCCCTCAGGAACCCGCTCTACATTAGGATCTTGAGGTCCTAGCAAACTTCCTCTACTCACTTTCACCAAACTGATATCCAGTACTTTTGATGCTGATGATCCTTCAAATTTGAAGGAGTTTTTCATGGTATATGATACCGCAGCATGGTAAGGTCTGCTTGCCCCATTTTCGAAGCTTTGATAGCCAAAACGTAAAATATGCTTGATATTTTTCAGGAATTTTTGCGTCTGGGTACTTACTGATTGGGAATTGCGCTTTCTTTCAGATGTTCTTGCTTTGGTACTTTTACTTTGTTTGCCGGGCTTCTTGCGGGCATACGTTACTCCGCCCACTTTGTAAAAAACCAGATCTCCCAGATTGCCCGATAGCCCAGCTAGGATTGTGTTAGTAATTCGTGCCATATGCTTAGTAGTTGATTTACAGTATAATATAGCGTGTCCTAGGGATATTAGCCAAGAAAAGCTATAGAAAAATTAATTTATAGCATATTATAAACACTCTAAAAGCAATAAAATAATAGTCTAAGATTGTTAAAACGT
Source organism: Algoriphagus locisalis (assembly GCF_900116615.1). Classification (GTDB taxonomy): domain Bacteria; phylum Bacteroidota; class Bacteroidia; order Cytophagales; family Cyclobacteriaceae; genus Algoriphagus; species Algoriphagus locisalis. Next base: position 420,444 of record NZ_FPBF01000003.1, on the reverse strand, counting down.
TGGTTTTGTATTGGTCATGGTATGGTTTTATAAGTGGAAATATGCCAGTTTGTATGCTTATATAGGTGAAGTTGAAGTAGGGGAGATGCCGGGAAGATGGCGTGTATGTAAGGAGCTAGAAAAGGATTGGATTACCTTTATTTCATGACCATTAAGCACCAAATGGTATAAGGACTGAAATATTACGTCGCTGGCATTTCCGACGATACAATCAGGTATCCCAGATCATGCAGCTTGGGAAGGAAATAGGTGCAGGCTGTTTGTTTTTCAATCCCCTCCCAATAAGGTTCATAGTCAAAGGCCAGACTGTTCTGCTCACATTGCTCGAAGAATTCAAACCATTCTGTCATCGATACAGCTTTGGACACTTTTTTCAGGAATTTGAAAGGATTTAGTAACTCATCTTCTGTTAAGGCTAGGCAGGATTCTGATAGCTTATGCTTTTTCCCATAGATGTCTTTCGATAGCTTATTCAGGAATTCGGTGGTGTATTTTCCTGTCAACCGGGAGAACTTATCCTTTTGCTCATTCAGGAGGTATAATCCCACCACCAATTCCTTGAGCATTTTTAGCTCGTAGCATAAATAAGAAGGGTCTTTTTTAAGCTCTTTCGAGGGTTTCTTAGAAATAGAAGATTCCAGAATCAATCCCAGCTTGTATCTACCGTGTTCGATAAAAGTGAAACTATAATAGCCATCCAGTATATCTAAAGGGCAGCTTGGAATCTGAAGTAGAAAATCGTTGTGCCTGACTGTGATTATTTGCATGATTCAGCATTGTTGATGTGAGTTCCTAATTTCTGGACAATGCTTTTTCTAGAGTATTCCTTGGGGAAGTAAAATATCCCGGATGGGGGATTGGAGGCTTTACTGAGTAGGAAATGGAGGATCTCTTAAGGGTAGAAGTGAGATTCGTTGAATCTGCTTTGAAAATAGCTCGATCATTTCCATGGAATATGATTGACTTTTAATTTAAGTAATTGAATGATATCCTTTCAAATGACTTAAATTTTCCATTATTTGTCATCAGGCTTTTTATCTTGTTCCAGACTAAAACTATCATAATGATCATCCAGACTGAGCCAGTCTAAGTTTTTACATTTGGAATCTGGGTTTCCAATCCTTTTTACTATTGCTCAATCTGTGGTGACTAATATCTATCCACTGGCGATCTAAAAAAGGCTTTTTGGAATGAGTTGGTTTAGCGGGAAGTGGGGGGATGTGTGAGGAAAGGTGGGGAGGTGATGATAGCGACAGGACAAAAATCTTACAAAAAAGAATTAGTATTATTATAAATGGTTTGCATAAGTTAACCTATTGCTTAATTTTGTCGTGAAAAGAAAGGCGAACCTGATCAGAACTTCCCACGATGGCAAGAAAGCTTTTTATCTGGACGTAGAGAATTCTGGGGATATCATGGCATTCCTGCGATCTGAAAAAGCAAATTTGAAGAAGTTTTATACTGCCATAGAGTTGATTTTGAACCATCAGGCCCCGAGAGATTTATACGATAAAGAGAATTTTGAAAAAGGATGTGAACAGGTTACTGCCATTAAATTGTTTAAAGGGAAGAAAAATCCCAGGATTTACTGCAGGCAATATGCTGACGGAGACACGGAGCGTTTTGTAATCATTGGAATAGAACTTCAAGAGAAGAAGAAATCCCAAAAATTGACAGCAACAGAAAAAAACATCATACGAAGAGTAGCTAAATACGAATACGACTTAACACCAAAACCATGACAGATTCTATTAAAAATGAATGGGATGCACTCATAAATGAGATGTCCTATGAGGACCAAGTAGCTTCAAAAGCTGATGTATTGGCTTTGCAGTACTTGGGTCTGGTAGATAAAAAAATGGAAGAAATTAATATGAACAAAAAGGAATTGGCAGATAAAATCGGCACTTCCGCTTCCTTTATTACCCAGCTTTTTAGAGGAGATCGTAAGCCAAATTGGAATATTCTGGCAAAGATGTCCATGGAATTGAGTTTGGATTTCAAGGTTATGACCGATGAGCTTTTTCAGGAAAAAGTACAGGAAGAGTTGAAAAAGTATGGGGTTTTTGATGGCAGGTCAGAGATGCGGGTGGCCGAGCCGAAAGTTGAATATGGTAGCAAGTCTGAATAGTACTCCATTGGAAAATTGGGAGACAATAGGTGCAGACAGTTTGCTATTCGATCATATCCCAATAGGATTCGTTGACAAAATCAGGTTGTTCTGCTCACATCGCTCGAAGAATTCAAACCATTCCGTCATCTAAACAGCCTTGGATACCTTTTTCAGGAATTTGAAAGGATTTACTAACTCATCTTCGTTTTTACCTCTTCTTCCAGAGCTGCTGGAGCTGCCTTGGCGTGCTCCGCCAGTGGACTTATGGAGTGGAAGACGAAGGGGGGCAGCTCAAGCATTTTAAATTTTAGATTTAACTAGAATTATAGCTGAATATTAATAGCTGATCTTCACCGGATCAAAATGAAGCTTCTTATGATCCTCAGTGGATTTGCAGCATAGATGACTTTCATTGTTATGTGTGATTTTTTGGATCATTTGATTTACTTCTGAATCGGATAATAGACCTTTGGCAACTGCAATGCAAAAAATATCTAGTGTAGTCAAGTAGGCCATTCCGTTTTCTTCGCAATAGGGCTTGATATCTTTGGTATTACTGCTGGCGATGATGTCTGAATGATATTTACAGTAAACTAGGCAGGCAGATTCCCCATCGTCAGCCTTTGTTTCTTTTTTCAAGGCCAAAAACTCATGTAGCAATTTTGGGTTGGAAGAAGTTGGGAATTGAAGTTCTTGAATCCCAGAAAAAAGTAAAATACTGTCTATGTTATTTCGGATAGTTCTGTTTTCTTTCAATTCATTTAGAACTATATCGAGGATATAGACTCTTTTGGGGTAGAGTTCATTCAATAGTGAGATCTTTTCAGCTTTGAAAAGGTGGATTAGCACATCGGCATCCACTAAAATTTTTACTATAGGTACTTTACTCTTCCCCATTCTCCAGTTTTTGAAGTGGGTCGATATTTACTGCGTTCAGGTAGGTGAAATATTTTGACTCTGAGATTTTATCCGATTGAAAAAGCTCTTTCGCCACCACCGCATAATCACCAAGGATTAAATCCTGATTTCCAGGATACATAAGCCGGGTATCATATCCGAGATTTCTTATTTTTTCAGTTGATCCTGTTTTATATTTTTCAAAATAGCTATCATCCACAAACCCCAATTCTTTCAATCGAAAAATGGTAGCTTTTACTGAAACGGAATATACTTGCTGAATTTTGAAAATTGTTTGATCTGAAATTATGCCTCTCCGTTCCTCTTTTGGAATTAAAGAAGTGACCCCAATTTCTGGAAGGAGTAAGCTTGCAGCAAAGAGATCCGCTTTTTTCTCCTCTTGATCGTTTTGTTTAAAAAATAGGCCAGTAACACATTTCTGGGAAGTGAAACCCTCCTGTACGAATAGATGGTAGAGTTCGTGCGCGATTGTGAAGTGTTGTTTTCCTAAAGTGTGGCTGTGATTTACCATCATGAATTTTTTACCACCTGCAATCATTGCCATACCAGAGAATCCGCCACTAAGAGGTTTGAACAAGGAAATGACATTTTTCTTCAGCAAGAAACTTCTCAAATGAATTGGATCATCTGGACCATACCCAAATTGATTCCGGAAATGGGAAGCCTTTTCTTTACATTCTAAAAAAAGCAGATCATTTCGTTTCATTCAGCAAATTTTCCATTTCCAAATAATTTTTAACTACACGCTGGAATTCTGCTATTGATTTCAAATCAGTAGTTTCCAATCCACTGCTTCTAAATGCGAATGCGAAATTGGCCTCACGACGAACGGAATCCTCTTCCAAAAGATCTTCAACATCAATATTGAAGAGGTGTGAAAATTTTTTCAAATGAATATAAGTGACTTCATTTGTTCCATTTTCATACTTAGCTATTAGGCTTCTATCTACCTCCAGAAATTCTGCAATTTGATCCTGAGTAAGGCCAAGCCTTGATCTGAATGCCTGAAGATTAGAGCCGATAATGTTTTGGAGTTCCATAGTGTTTGTTTGATTTAAAAAGTGTCACAAATTTAATATAAAAAGTAACAAAATGTAAAAATGTGACAAATCTATTTTTGATAAGTGGTTGTTAACTAGTAGAAATAAGTATTTAGAGTTCCATGATTTTGTTTGTGTTTCGAAGATAGAAGGCTCCTTGAATTTGGGTATTGATTCACTAAAGGCATAAATCAAAAATAGCTCACCAATTAACTGATGAGCTATTTAAGTACATATAGTTTTTAAGTCTAATCCCATTCTTTTAAAGCAACGCTTATAGCTTCAGCAATATTTGATTGATATGGATCAAGTTGGGAGTCAATTTCTAATTGGGAGGCATATCTTTTGTCATTTGATATTTTTACTTTGATTCCGAGAATTATTCCTACCCAATTAAAAGGTTGTCCATTTGTTCTTTGATTAAATAAATTAACTGGCTGATCTGGTATTAGTGTGAATTCTTGATCAAATCGATCTCCTGGTTTTTTAATCTTTACTGTCGCTTTCATTTAATTTTAGTGTTTGTTACACTTTCCCAATCAACTTCTCAAGTCTCGCCATCATCTCATCCTTCTCCTTCAGCATGCGCTCGTATAACTCAATTTTCTCCTCGTGAAGCTGAATGATTTTATCGATTGGATTATTTTGAAAAGTCGGGTTGTAGTTAACAATTCCTTGGGTATGATGAAAAGTACTAGCTATTATATTCACCGCCTGTTCCTCATCAAAATTCTGAAATGCCTCAACGGGTAGTTTCAGCGCATCAGCAATCTGGGAAAGCAGGCTGGTTTCGATCTCTTCTTTTTGCTCCAGCAGGGAGATTTTCTTCTGGTTCCAGTCCTCACCCAATTCATACGCCAGGGATTCCTGCTTGATGCCCAGCATTTCCCGGAAGCGTTTGACGTTTCGGCCTTGATGGATTTGTTTGGATGAAGAGTCGTTCATGGGATGATTTTTTAAATGATTATTCCTAATGATGCCAGTAGCCTTATTTTCTTTCCGTAAGAGGATGGAAGACCGAAGACCGAAGAGGCCTAAATGCTTGAGTTTACCGAATCTTAGCAAGAGAATAGAGCTGATACATATTTTTGATTTCAGCCTGTGAAGGTTCTCACCTTTGCAGTTAATTGTGACTTGTTTTCTGTGTTAGATCAAATTTAAGCCTTTCCTGCTTTTGACACAGAATGTGAGACTGGATTTCTTAGGTAAAATAGGTATTTGGCAGGGATAATTTATTCCATTACTAGAAAATACTGACAAGATGTGTCTCGAAATTCAGGTGATAAGATTGCGTAACTGCCTAACTCATTCCAAGAGTTTGATCTCTTCAACGAAAAATTGGCCCATTTCCTCAGTAGTCACTGTATATCGGGGCGAAAGATGTGTAAACCCAGCATCTTCTTTAATCAGGTTCCAAGCCGAAAGTCTCTTAATAATCATTTTGTAATTCAGTCTTGGCTGGTACTGGATTGAAGCATTGAGCAATTCATCCAAGCTAAAATGCTTTTCAGATAAAAGCGTAAAAAGGTCGTAGTAATCTCTGTATGTTATTCTTTCAAATAGGGTTTTCACCTTCATGCTTCCATGAAGCAACAGCGGGACGCCTAGGATATTCTCGGTAAAAGTAATTGGGGTAAATTGAGGGCAAACCAATCCGACTTCATTGAAAAATGTCAGTTTGACCCCATCTATTCTGAAATCTACTTGATCAAAACTGAGATGATTAGTGGTGACAATTTCAAAATTCTTTTTCAGTTCAGTTTCAATCTCCCTGACTGAAACGGCATGGCTAGCATTCGTTTTAGGTACCCATTTACAGAAATCTAGATCTTCACTTAGCCGGTGATTAATTTGAAGGGCTATACCTGTTCCCCCTACCAATACATAACCCTTAATCGATCCGAGTGCCGATACTTTGTCAAAGACTGCAAGTGTCTTAGGTGCTAAACCTTTCATAGAGATTATCCCTTTGGTATGATTTTTCAATATACTTTTCGGGTTGGGCTATGCTGAAAAAATCTTTTGCAAGCTTTATGTTGAGAAAATCAAGTCTGGGGCCTTGGATAATCAATTTGCTCTTCCAGACATTTTTTATCTGGCTTGGTTCGTACAAACTAAAAAGCCTCCTTCGTAATGCATCGTTTCCATGGATCAAGACAGCTTCGATCAATAGCTCATCAGGTATTTTTCCCACTGATTCCAGATTTGGGTACGACCAAAAAGCCAATGGTGCAATCACGCGTCCCAATGCGATTCTTGATTTTTCGATATGTTTTGAAGCGGAGATCATTTTCTTATGCGATTCAAATATAAGGATTTAAGAGCTAAAATAGTTTCTATAGCTATAACCTGTATGGATATTTTTAGAGGGGGATACCCTCTGATCATTGTTTATAGCGGCCGTAAATTATCCCATATAAAGAATAAGCTATCCTTTCTCAGAATAGATTACCTATCAAGGACTTACAAGATTTGTTGAGTCGCATGGCAAAGTGCCATCATTGTTACACTTAAACAAAGCAACATGGAACCATATGATATTTTAGGTTTAGAAGCTTATCGTGATCCCTTGGGAGAGATCACACGGCTTTTTACAGAAGTGATGGATCTGCAAGGCTGGCGGTCAGAACTGAGAACCTTTGAAAATGGCCTGTACCGCACCAAGAAAACCTATATGGGCAATAAGCCCAAAGCCCATAAGCGTATCCTGCGTGAATTGGAGAAGATGCTGGCTGCGGGAATGAAGCTCTCGGAGGAGCATTTTGATTTTTATAAAGTTGAGAAAGTTAAACTCAAGAATATTTTGCCTCTAGGTGCCGATGAAAAAGTGAAATATAACTATTCGGCCTTGCCGGTTTTCCTATCTCAAGAGGAAATGGTCAATCCTGTTCTTACACTTTATGATATCTATGTAGAAAGACCTTTTGATCGATGGTTGGAACTGGTCCGACAGTGGTCTTCAATATGTGAGTCAGAACAGACAATAGAAAATTATGATTTCATGGCTTTCGTCCCCGAGTTTTATAATCCGCCAGAGATTACTATTCTATATCGGATACTGGAATCTTGTCATTTGTTAGCGATCCGGAACTTAGAGTATTCGAAAGAATCTCTAAGGAAATGGTTGGGGAAAAATTGGGGTGAAATCTGGAACAGGAGTTATTTAAGTATAAAAACCAAATTCGACTTTTATGATATTCAGTTCTGGAGGGAGTTATTGGAGACCATTCGATCTGGATATTACGATTCTCAGCCTGTATGGCATGGGAAAAATCCCAGCGATTTTATCAGGTACATCGGATACCTAAAAAAGATCGTTACCCATGCTGAAGTTTTGTCTAAGTATCATACCGACGCTCAGGCAGAGTCTTTCTCTTATGCGGGAATTGAAGAGGCTACTAGAGAAGGAGCCAATATGGAAATATACCATGCTGATTTTCCAAAGCAATTTCCTCTATATCTCGATGCGAATGAAGTGGAGAGTCCCATTTATTTTTTGTGGAGTTTTTTTAAGGAGGATGACGCGAGAACATGGAATGAATTTCTAGACAAATGCCTGTTGGAATGCATGGATCATTTTGGTTCTCTGGAGTCTCACTTTTCAAGCAGGACTCAAAAAAAGATAAACGAACTCATCAAAGTGGTGGAGGCCTGCAACCTGATTTTGATCAAGTTGAATCCGGAAAATGAGTCAAAAGAGCCCGTTCAATCAAAATAGTATAGCCATGAAAACTGAAGAATTAATTATAGAATTGATCATGCAAGATTTGAGGTTTTTTCAAATTTCTCTGAAAATCAGACCCATAAGAGAGTTGGATTTTTGCCGCTTTGAAATGCTGGAATTGATCTTAAAAGTCTGGGGCAAAAGTGAGGAGATTGATTATTTCGATATTGGAGACAGGTATATGGAGTATATGAAAGAGGTGAAGTTCTTGCCTTTTTCCTATTATGGCGACTTGTTAAAGCCCTTGGCAATTAGCTGCTATAAGGGTTTGGTAAGTCGGGTAAGGGAGTTGGAGGAAAACCCCAGTATTAAGTATGGGGAAGCAGGAGGATACAACCGTATGGAGCGATGAAATCGCTGTCTAACACACCCGAACTTTTTGCTGATCCTCAGAATAAAGAGCGAGTGAATGATCTTCTCTGGAAGCTGTTCAAAACCTGGGTCATAGACCAAGAAACAGAGAATTCCGCTTCAGGTAGAAAGGAAATGCTTGACTTCTATGAAGACCTGAAGATGCTTTTGGAGGCAGTATATGCCCCTGAACCAGTTATCGAACCAGAGCCTTTTCCCGAAGAGATCCGCACTATAGAAACTTATTTTATGCAATTGATCGAAGCCTTGAAGATTCTGGTGGATCCCGAAATGATCTTTCTGTTTGATCTGCCAAATCTGGGGCATCTGGATGTTTCACATCGCCGGGAGATCTATGTGGTAATCAAAAATCAAGACTTGGAAGAGCATCATAACACCATTGGTTTGTTTAGTTTTTTGTCTTCGGGAAAACAGGAATTCGCTATTCATTCCATCAACCGGAATCATCTTACTAGTGTGCTTGGCAAAGGTCATCTGTTTTTCCAATATCACATCCGGCATCTTCACCTGATTTATAGAAAGCAAGGCGTGCCTGATTTGAAAGAGATACCTCATGAAAGGCTAGAGGAAAGGATGCTTAATCTTAAGCCAAACCTTGAGAAAAATTGGGAGAAAGCGGACTTATTTTGGAAACATGCCCTTCAGGAGCAGGACAATTTGAATTGGGAATCCTCCCTGTTTTTTCTCCATCAAGCGCTTGAACTCCGACTGAGAGCACTTATTCTGGTGTGGGAAAAGCGGGAGCTAAAAAGCCATGAAACCCGTGTGCTGCTTAGAGAATGTTATCAGTTTATTCCAGAGCTGTCTTCGGTGTTTCCTCAAAATACTGAGGAAGAAGTCCAGCTTCTTCAGCTGTTGGAGGATGCCTATTGCAAGGTTCGTTACAGAACAGAATTTCCGGTAGAGGAAAAATTATCCAGAACACTTTCCTCTCGGATAGCACAGGTTCGGAGCTTGTGTAATAAGCATTATGAACATTTTTTTCAACCACTATAAACATCAGAACCATGAAAACAGAATTGACTATTCCTTTTGAAAAATTGATCGAGGAGCTGATTATGGCTGATATGAAGCATAATCAACTCATTATTGGGTTAAGAAATGTGGACTTGCACTCAGATGATCATTTCTTGGGTATTTATGACCTGATTACAGAACTAGTCGGAGTATCTAAATCTGATGGGCTAGACAGGCTTTCTGAAGTTTATTTTCAGTTTATGGGACATGGCGAAGAATATCCCATCACCCACTTAGGAGAGGAACTCCGTCCGCTGGCTAAGGAATGTTATCAAGTAATTGTCGAGATCGCCAAAGAATTAAAAGGAGGGAAGGATGAATAAGGATTTGTTGATAGAAGAATTGATTCTGCAGGATCTGAGACATATGCAATTGATCTATGGATTGGAGGCTATTGGGTTTAATGAGGAAAGTTTTCATTCATTAGAGCTTTCTTATTGTATTGCTGATCTGATGGGATTCAAAGGTGAAGATTTAATTGATGGTTTCTTTACAGTTTATTGGGACAACCTGGAGAAATGTAAGGATTTTGAAATGACTTATAGTCGTGAAAATCTGCGCCCTTTAGCGAAGGGATGCTATTTGGAACTGAAGAAACTGAAAGGGTATTAGTCCGGCAAATTGCCTTTTTCCCCGGAATTCCTTTTTAAAAGAGTTAGAGAACAAATATCGTCCGTCCCTCTGGGACTTAGCCAGAGCATATTGCAATTCAGAAATCCAGAGGTTGAAACCTCTGGCAATAATATGAATCGTCCCTATGGGACTAGTATATAATGCCGTAGGCATGCTTCATATTATAGCCAGCCATGGTTGGTGAGCGAAGTCGAACCATCAATTGCTGGTGGTAAAATGTCAATTCAATCGTTTTCAAAATGCCGTAGGCATGGCCGATTTTCGTTAACCCCATTATGTTACACATTAAATTTTATGCTTCCTCTTTTGCTTCACCTTCTTGAAATGAAGAACCGAGCCATCTGGAAGGATGATTGTTTTGGTTCCACGTTTTGTAAAGAATAAGGGTTGGTGTCCTGAATTTGGATTTGCAAGCACTTGCTGGGAATCATCCTGTGAGAATAGGATGGAATGGGTTCCGTTTGGATTTACAATGATTTTCGAGTTTCCATCCCCGATAAGCTGGGAGTGAGTGCCATCGGGATTTACCAGGATATTGCTGCTGCCCAAGCCCACTGCCACGGAGTGGGTGCCGTTAGGATTGACTATTACTTTATGAACGCCATGATCAATAAGCACTGAGTGAGTTCCATCTGGATTGACAATTATTTTATGAACGCCATGATCAACAACCACCGAGTGAGTTCCATCAGGATTTACGATCACCGATTGTGCAAACAATCCAGAACTCAACATTGCGAAAAATAGGATTACTAAAATCTTCATAATAGTTTTTACTTGGAATGCTGAGAAAAGGTTTAGAAAATTTGGGTGAGGTTATTTACCCATTATAAATTGGTAAGAATAGGAGGGTGTAGTTACAAACTACACCCAGTACCGATGATGATCTGACTACACCTAGAGGGGGAAGGTTACCAATTATAAATTGTTTAGAATAGTAGGGTTTAGTTAAAATTATACCCAGTCTCAGAGAATTATACACTTTCAAAAAACTGAGTAGCGAACTTGCAGAATTCAATGATTACCTCTTTATCCAGATCAAACTCCTTTCGAGAACCCAAATAATTGCGTGATTCAGGAGTGATTTCTTTTCCTTCCAATAATTCCGGCACTGTAATGCATTTGATATGCTTCTTGGAAACTAGAATGATGTATGCATTGGTATAAGGATAGTTTTTTGGCAAATCTTTCATTTTGAATTCACCACTTGCCCGGAACTTAACTTCCATAAAATAAACTTCCTTGCTAGTCGGATTTTGCATCACAAAGTCCGGCATCCGACGAATTTCATGGGCAACATCAGATCGAACACCCTTCAATAATTCCATAATTCCCGGAATGGTATTTTCCATGGCAAAACGGAACACGTTATAATTTAGACTTAAAAACAACTCTTGAATCAGCGTCTCAGCTATCCTCCCCTTGATCATATTGTAGCGATACTTTCTTTGGTCTTCAGCAAGACCAGACTTGGGTGGAATCTCCAGTTCTTCTTCTACTAAAACCTCTGGGCTTTCCTTTTTCTGATTGAAACAAGAAAGACAAAGTCCTCCATTGAATTTGGTGTACTCACCGCATTGGGTACAAGCTGGCATAATTAATTTTGTGTGGGTTTAAAAGATGGTAATTAGATAAATGTGTTAAGTTTTAAAAAAGTAATTGCCAAATCGATGATTTAGGAAAATTGATTTTCAAACTATATTTAGTCCTAGTCAAGATTTTTCTCCTATATGAGGCTTTAATTTTTTCTTTAATTTAGCGTATGGAAATAGTATAAATAAAAACTCGAAAAAAAATAAATCGAATTTATTTATATCGATAGATTCACTTACAGTAATTTGTTTTCTGACATTTCTTTCTTTATGACCAGATACATTATTTCTGATAACTTTTAGTGTGTCTATATTTTTCTTTCTTAGAGAAAAAAATAATTTTCTAATTTCTAAAATATCAGCATCTAAATCACTTGCTTTAAGTATTGTGGAAAGTTTTTTTAGCCCTGTTCCAAATATTTTGCTTCCATCTTCAAGAAATTCGTACATGTGTAACGCCGCAGTTCTACAAATTAAGTGCTTTTCATCAACTGAGTTTGATTTTAAATATGAATTAAATAAAAGTATTATGTCAATCATAGAGAGGTTTAAAAATGCAAATATACTTGCAAGTTCTTCAGTTTCTTCATTTTTACCATATATTTTTTTAAGTTGATTAATTGCTTTAATCAAATTATTTGCTTCTTCTCTTAATATTTTTATTGATTTTTCATTATTTCTAATTATATATTTTATCTCCCAACTTTTTGGAACAATTTTATAGAAATAATGCCTCATTATTATTTTTAATATAGATTGTTTATTACTTGTCACTTTACACCCCCTTTCATTAACCCAACCATCAATCTCTTTCATCACCCTCACAGTCTCTACCAATGCCTTAATGATCTTCTGATAATGCAGAATATTCTGAAAATCCAGGGTTCGGCCTTTTTGGTCTTTGAGCCATTTTTTGGCGGGTTGACGAAATTGATTTAGGTTCTGAGATATACATGTTATTATTAGTTTTTTGGTTTAATGAAGTGAAGATACAATCTAGGCTTAGCGGAAAATCTAAACACATGAACTTATATATTTATTCAAGTTTAATATCATCTCCAAATACAGATTTAAGCTTTTCCAACATTTTTAAATCTTTAGGATCGATACTTTTCCATAATAATTTTCCATTTAAATTATCCCCAGTTTTAATTAAAGAATAAGAAATCAATTCTTTTTCAAAATCTATAGAATTTACTCTTATATTATATACAGATTTTAATTTCATATGCTCAATTACCACATTCGGATGAATTGCATAATTTACAGTTTTCATTTTTGATTGAAAGCTTGGATAAACGAACATATCAGAGCTAAATTTATCCTTTGCATAGATATGTTCATGTGCGATAAAGCTTGTAATTGGATATGTATTTTCAAAAACAAATAAATTTGATAAATAAACTAAGACTTCCAAATATGAGTCTATCTGGTCTTTAGAGAAATTAGTCAACATTTTTTTTAACTTCCTCTTATTCTCATTTTGCCAGAAATTAAAAATACTTCCCTTTTCTATAGATTCAAAAAAAAATGGAGTAACGTTTAATTCTGCATTAGAATTTATCTGCCACTCAGAAAGAAAAAATACATCTTTTTCAAAATTGACTCCTTCTCCATTTTTAATTGTTTCAATTATTGCAGTACCTGGAGAGTTAGTACAATAGAATACTGGATAATTTGGGAGATTTGCCCTTTGAATAGATTTCACATATTCAACAGGAGGATATGAATATTCTGAAATTAAATTCGTATTCATATTTCTATCAAATTTCCTCAACCTATAAAATTTAAAAGGGAAATCACTAAAATTAAACTTATTTATAAAACGTGGAAAAAAACCGAGCTTAGATAATAAAAATTTGTCTAATTCCTTTAAATATTTTTCAGGATCTTCGTTAATCTTGAATCGGTCCCAATTTTTTATTAATAATAATTCGTTTATTCCTTTTCGAATTTCTTCAATTTTTGGAAAATTTTCACTCATCCTTCACCCTCCCTTCCAAAATTCTAATCTCCTCATCAGTCAAGCCATATAACTCATATACCAACGCGTCGATTTCTGCATCGATGCGGGTGATTTCGAACCGGCATCTGAAAGATTTTTCAGCAATTGATGTATAAAAAAGAGGCATCTGTGGGTAATTGGTAAAAATTGATTCTTAAAGATATTATTTACCTCGAAAACGAAAAGCAGTTTTTTTAATTCCTAATGCTTTTAGGCCATCTTATAGCATTAAAAGATTCATACTTAAACAATGATCACCACCTTACTCCCTTCTATTCCAGTAAATCTTCAGATTATTTGTAGATCGGCCAGCGGCGATGATGTCCAATTTTCCATCCCCATTGAGGTCAGCTGCAGTTAGACTTTCGGTTGCCATGCCGTTGTGATCGATCCAGTGGGCTTTGAATTCGGTGTAGTCCTCGTTTACTGGTTTGTATAGTTTGATTCCAATATCTCCCGCTTCATTTGGCGTACGCCATCCAGCCACGATTTGCAGGGTGCCGTTTCCCAAGAAATCCCCCGTCACAATCCCATGACCTTCTTTCAAACTTTCATCTAAGACGATCCGCTGTAGCTGGGTAGATTCCTGGGTTGCTGCGTATGCTGTCACCTGATTGCCATGCATGGGTTCTACGCCAGCCAGCAGCATTCCTCGGCCGGGAATTGCTGCAAGAGCCAATTCACCAAAGGATTCATGTCCCGGAGGGGATTCCTGTGTAGGTCCGGCAAACCAGATGTTATCCTGAATTGAAAAGCTTTTTACTCCTTCTTTTCCTCCTATAAAAATCGTCTCTCCTTCACCCACGCTTAGGTCTTTGGAGATCATGTTATGTGTCAGATGCATGGATTCATCGATGAGGTTGGTTTTCCAGTTATCGTTTGGGTTTGCAGGTTTCTCATAGCCAATTACCTTCACCCCCGCACCTTCGCCTGCTTTATTTCCCCGTCCATGAAGTGGAAGTACGATGAGTTGATAGGTGTCGCTCCCAGTTTTCACCCAGTACATGCGATGCACCGTTGGCTCGTGCGGAAGTTGCACTGCTGTCCAAAGTTGGGTAGGATCAGCTGGCCGAATCAGATAATGCACAGATCCTGACTCTGCTTCATCGCTGGTTTCTCCCGGGTTCCACTGCGCTCCGACGGCTATCTCCACCTTGCCATCGCCGTCAATATCCCGCGCTGCTATGCATACATTATCCCGCTCGGTCAGGTTTTCTGCCAATACAAAGCGCGTCCAATCCCCGTTTCGGTACCAGACGAATTGTTTTTTGTCTGCCAAAATCAAATCCGGCTTTCCGTCTCCATCCACATCTCCTACGACCACACCATAGCCTATGGAGACATTGTCGTCAATGAGTTGGGATTCGAAGTTTGGGCTGTCTTGTGAAAATAAAAGTGCAAGCCATGGGAGGATAAGGAGGTTCATCGATTAAAAATTTTGGTTTATTATAAAGTTAGTAAAATTGAGCGGAAGTTTGCTCGCCAGGAAAGGTCATTGCGAGACGAGGAGCCAGGCGTGGCAATCTCTATATTGGAAGTGCTAATCTTCACTGGATTGCCACGTCGGCCTTTTGGGCCTCCTCGCAATGACGCTTTCGAATGAGGTTTTTGGAAACGTCATTGCGAATGACGAAGGAGTGAAGCAATCCCGTCACAGGAAGCACTAAACTTTACTGGAATGCCACGTCCGCTTACAGCCTCTCTGCCAATCGGTAGACAAGCTCGCAATGACGTAGTTACATAATCTCGTTTAGCATAGATTGAGCCATAAAGGAAGTTGAAAATGGGATGATCCACTGCAACTTTGCCTTAGTCAGATCTGTTTACCTACCATGCATACGCTTGAGCCTTACTTTAACTGGAGACATCTTTACATCGCTGCGGAGGATCCTCTTTCTCCGTTTTTTGAATATGAGAACAGTGAGATTCACTTTACGGATGCCATCTACAATTTTCTGATTCACCCGCAGTGGGATAGTATGGAAAGTGAGACGCTTTTTCTGAAAGTAATCTATGCCGACTATCACCAAGGATTTGCTGTGATTGAACTGATAGGTGAGTGGAATGACCTGCTGAACAATGATATTATGACCTTGAAGCGGAATATAATTGAGTTGATGATCTCAGAGGGCATTAACAAATACATTCTGATCTGTGAGAATGTGCTCAACTTCCACGGTGATCTGGAGGCTGATGACTATTACGAGGAATGGCAGGATGAATTAGAAGACGGCTGGATAGTTATGCTAAATTTGCAGGATCATGTCTTGTCTGAAATGAGTAGGTTTGGTATAGACCGATACCTGGTCATGGGAGGAAAGCTAAACGATGTGAGTTGGCGAACCCGTCACCCCAAACAGCTATTTGAGATAATTGATGCAGTGGTGGTAAGGAGGTTGGGTGGCTGATTTTTGGTGATATACTCGTCCTCGGTCAGCTCACAGACCGGAATGAAATAGAAGTGGTCTGTGGGACACAGACCACGGTCGGGGTTGGGAACCTGAGCTTTCTGCCTATAAGAAAATGCGATTGAACTACTTGCTTTATCCATAAGGAGCTTTGACCGCAAGCGGACAAAAACGTTCGGTGGATAACTTGAGATTTTTGATTTTTTAGCCCTAATGTGCTGATTTTGGCCTTTTTGACTGGCACAGAAGTGGAAATGTATGTAGCGTCATTGCGAACTACATAGTAGCGTGGCAATACCTTCGCCTTAGATTTGAATCTTCAATGACCCACATTTGTGGTTTGTGAAGACACAAACCACGGCGGCGGTTGATCAAATCTTTCAGCAATCAAGCCATGTGGAAAAATTACCTTAAAATCGCATTCCGAAGCCTTGTCAAGCGGCGGTTATTTACCATGGTCAATTTGCTTGGGCTTGTCCTAGGTTTAGTGGCATTCTTAGGACTTTTTGCATACGTAGCTACAGAATGGAGCTACAATGATTTCCATGCAAACAAGGATAGGATATATCGCATAGTGGTCAGTGAAGGAGAGGACACCTTTGAGACTTTCCTGCCTCCAGGCTATGCTGGTGTGCTTGAAACCAACTTTTCGGATATAGCCTCCGCAGGTAGATTTGTAGAAGGTATCGCTGGCGGGCTGGTGGCAATTCCTGAAACTGATCTGGTTTTCAGAGAAGATGGGATCAACTTTGTAGAGGATGATTTTTTTGAGACTTTTTCTTTTCCTATTGCACGTGGGACAGCAGACTTAGCGGCTACCAATACAGCCGTGATCACAGAAGACATGGCCGATAAGTTCTTTAGCAATTCTGATCCTATAGGAAAAAGCTTTCTACTCAGTAATCAATTCGGGAAGCAGGAGTTCACAGTCACCGGAGTTCTTGAGTCTATTCCTTTCCGTTCAGATATCACAGGTGATATTTTCCTTTCCATAAATACGTTGGAAAATCCTGCCAATCGCTCTGGAAATGACTGGGCAGACCCTAATGGATTTGATTCTGGGTTTGTTAATCTTTTTGTAATGACTAAAGCAGGAGTGGATAGTGAAGACCTAGCCGAGCAATTGACCAGTTTCATCCGACAAACTCCGAATTCAGAGGAAACAACTATCGTACTTCAAGACCTACCTAGCCTACATTTGGGCAATTCTATTTCAGATCCACTTCCTACTTCCGCTGAGATGGGTGCTGTGCTGGTATTTCTAGCCATTGCGATTTTGATTTTGGCTATAGCTTATGTGAATTACCTTAATCTTTCCTCCGCCAATATTCTGACCAGGATCAAGGAGATTAAGATGAGAAAAGTGTTGGGAGCACATTCTTGGCAATTGGCGAATCAGTTTATGACAGAAACCTTGGTACTGCTGCTTACCTCTTTGCTGGTTTCTATAGTCGGTTTGCATATTTTGGCTCCTTATGCTTCAGCTATTTTTGGGAAGGAAATCTGGTTTGAAAGTTTAAAAGAACCCCAAACCATTCTAATAGTCAGTATGGTGATCGGAGTATGTACGTTGATCTCCGGATTCTATGTGGTGGTGATTTCCGGAAAATTTGATACTAAATCACAAGTAAAATTCAAGCCAGATAGTCAGTTACTTCGGAAGTCACTTGTCGTTTTTCAGTTTGTGATTTCTATAGGAATCATCATTTGCACCTTGGTTATTCGCGACCAACTTTCCTTTATGCAGTCTCAAAGCTTAGGAATGAATGTAGCTCAGAAACTGGTGGTAGCAGGTCCAAATGACGTAGGGGAGAACCGTTCTTCTAAAATGGATGCCTTCAAGCAATCTCTAGCATCTCAAATAGTTGTAAAGGGAATTGCTGGTTCAAATAGTTTACCCGGTCAGGGCTACAATTTTTCCACTTCTGGAATTACCCCTTTAGTAGCAAGGCCGGAGGATAAGGAGTACAATTATTCTATGTTTATCATCGATGAGCAGTTTATCCCCATCTATGAAATCGAGATTTTGGCTGGTAGAAACTTCACTTCCAGTGAGGCAGTTCAGGGATGGAATGTAATAAATAAAGTAATGCTGAATGAGTCAGCAGCTGCGCAACTTGGATTTGAGAATCCTGCAGCTGCCATCGGTCAAAACATCCTCTGGGGTAGGCCTTTTGAAGTAGTTGGTGTGACCGCAGATTATCACCATATGTCTTTGCGTGAGACAATCAAGCCCATGATTTTCCTGGCTGCCCAAGCTGACGGATTCTTTACCTTAGTTGTGGATCCTGCTCAGGTTAAAGAAGCTATTTCCGCTACCCAAGAGACTTATGAATCCATTTTCCCTGGAAATCCATTTACCTATTCCTTTATGGATGAAAAGTTTGCTGCCCAATATGAGCAGGAAGCTCAGTTGAGTTTGGCCTTTTCCATTGCAGGGATTTTGGCAATTATGATTTCATGTTTGGGATTATTTGGTCTGGCCGCTTATGCAGTGCAGCAGCGAACCAAGGAGATTGGTATCCGCAAAGTGCTGGGAGCAAGCACAGAAAGCCTAATCAATTTGATCAGTAAGGATTTTATTGTTTTGGTTTTCTTCGCAATGATTTTCGCATTTCCTCTAGCGTATTATGCGATGAATTCCTGGCTGGCAGACTTCCCTTATAAAGCTGGTCTTTCCATCTGGACTTTCTCCTTAGCAGGTCTTTTAACGCTAGTTATAGCACTAGTTACGGTAGGTTTCCAAGCTTGGAAAGCAGCCTGGGCAAATCCAGCTGAGACGCTTAAGAGCGAGTGAGACGATGTCGGATTTGGGATTTATGATTTGAGATGAGGTAGGGGCGAAGCAATCCTTTTTAAAACATAGGAAAAATAGATTGCTTTGCTCGTTCCTCACTACCGATGACGGGTAAACCGAATGATGAATGTAGAATATCGAATGATGAATAGTGAAGTTAAAGAATTAGTAAGAATCAAATAATATAGAAAACCATGTGGAAAAACTACCTTAAAATCGGCTGGAGAGTCTTGAAGAAAAACAGACTTTACACATTACTCAATGTAGTCGGACTGACTATGGGTATTTCCGGTTTTTTGATGATCATGCTCTTTATTCAGGATGAGGTGAATTACGATCGCTTCTATCCAGAGTCGGAGTCAGTTTTTAGAATAACTTCTCACTGGGGAGATTATAGTACTGCAAGTTACGCCACTGCACCACCATCCCTCGGTCCGAGAATCCAATCGGATATTCCAGAGGTGGAGGCAGTCACCCGGCTATTGAAATGGAATGATTTCACCATACAGCCGGGCTCTGGACAAAATAAGGATCAGGTATTCCGGGAAGAAAATATCTTTTATGCTGAGCCAAGCTTCTTTGAAGTATTTGACCTGAATGTACTTGCAGGCAATAAAGAAACGGCTCTTGCTGACTCCAGAAATGTTGTGATTACCGAGGCATTGGGGCATAAATACTTTGGAGATGTCTCACCTTTTGAGATGGTAGGAAAGACCGTGATGATGGGGAGTAACAATCCAGATCCCAAGCAAATAGCGGCTGTGGTGGAGAATCTTCCTTCTCAGACGCATTTTCATTTCGATATGCTGGTGTATGAGCCGGGGATGAATGCGGAGATTTTTGACATGGAAAGTTGGTCTTGGGCGATACTTTATACCTACGCGAAATTCCCTCCGGAAAAGCAGGGAGTAGTTGCGGGAAAACTGGACCAAATTGTAGCGGACTACGCTATTCCTATGCTGGAAGGTGGAGACGAAAATTCGGATTATAATCTGAAAGTCATGCCCGTGCAGGACATTCACCTGAATTCTCATTTGCTTCGGGAGCATGAGGCGAACGGTTACCAAAGTTACATTTACATTTTCTCCTTTGTGGCGGCATTTGTGCTGCTGTTGGCCTGTATCAATTTTATGAATCTGGCAACTGCCAAAGCTGGACTTCGCTCCATGGAAGTAGGTGTGCGCAAAGTAATGGGTTCACAAAAGTCCCAGTTGATTTACCAATTTCTTACTGAGGCATTGATTCTGGTACTGATTAGTGTCATAATTTCAACCGTGCTGGTGACACTTTGCAATGGTCTATTCAATCAATTGACTGGCAAGGAACTTCAGTTTGAGCTCTGGAAGAATCCTATGATCCTTTGGATGGTCCCATCTCTGGTTATTATCCTGACGGTTCTTTCCGGCTTTTATCCTGCTTTTTATCTTTCCTCCTTTAAGCCGCTTCAGATTATCAAGCGGCAATTGTCTTTTGGGAAAAACAGCAATAGCCTTAGACATGGATTGGTGGTATTTCAGTTTGCTACTTCACTTACTCTGATCATTTGCACCCTGCTGGTGCAGCGACAGATGAGTTTTATCCAAAACTCTGATCCGGGATTTGAGCGGGATCAGCTGGTGATCATCCATAATGACGGAGAGATTCAAAACTCCCAGCGGGAGGATTTCAAAGGAAATTTTGTCTCCAGTTCGAATGTGCAAAATCTCAGTTTTTCCACTGGAATTCCTATGTCCGGGCAGTTCCAGATGCGCTCTTTCAATATCCCAACCAATGATTTGGAACAGGGCATGAACTGGTATGAGGCCGATGCTTCCTATCTGGACACGTATCAATTTAAGTTAGTCGATGGAAGGAATTTCGCAGAAACCGAGGGAGCAGACAAGAACAAGATCATCATCAATCAAACTGCAGCTAGACAACTTGGGATTTTGGATGATCCCATCGGGCAGTTGGTGATGAAAAACCAAGGGGAAAACGATGAAGCTACGCTGGAGGTAATTGGTTTAGTGGAGGACTTTAATTTTGAA
This sequence comes from Algoriphagus locisalis, assembly GCF_900116615.1. Lineage (GTDB taxonomy): Bacteria > Bacteroidota > Bacteroidia > Cytophagales > Cyclobacteriaceae > Algoriphagus > Algoriphagus locisalis. The sequence continues at coordinate 399,798 of NZ_FPBF01000003.1, read as the reverse complement.
TCCTTCCGAAATGAGATCAAGCCGCTTGTGATCGAATACATGCATGATTATTACCTACGGGATTATATCACTGTAAAAGTCCAAGGTGGAAATATCACTGCGGGAGTCGCTGAATTGGAATCAGCCTGGAAGAAGTTTGAGCCTAGAGTTCCTATGAATTACAGCTTCTTAGATGAGGATTTCAACAGGGTTTACCGATCCGAATTGAAGATGGCAAATCTACTTCAGGTCTTGACAGGGATTTCAATTTTGATTGCCTGTCTAGGGCTCTTTGGACTGACTGCTTATACGACAGAGCGGCGCTACAAAGAGATCGGTATCAGAAAAGTATTTGGAGCGACTATGGCTGAAATATTCCTGATGCTTTCTCTTTCTTACCTAAAATTAATCTTGATATCCATGCTGATTGCAGTGCCACTAGCGATGGTGTTTATGAATAAGTGGTTAGAGGAATTTGCCTTTAAAACTGGAATAGAGCTTTGGGTGATTGGAGCGGCGATACTGGCTTGTTTTGGACTTGCTTTAGGGACGATATTCTTCCAAACTTATAAGAGTATCCGGGCCAATCCGGTGAAGTCGCTGAAGAGCGAATAGCACGTCATTGCGAATGACGAAGGAGTAAAGCAATCTGTATGTGATTAATAAAGGAATTGCTTCGCCGACTCATGGTGCAGGCTGTTCCTTGCAATGTCGAATAATGATGAATGACGAACATAGAATGATGAATATTGAAGTTAAAGGATAAGTAAGAATCAAAAAGTATAGATAATCATGTGGAAAAACTACCTAAAAATCGCCTGGAGAAATATCAGTAGAAGTAAGGGATATGCTTTTATAAATGTCACAGGATTGGGAGTTGGGATGGCAGCTTCCATCTTGATCCTGATGTGGGTGCAGTTTGAGCTTTCTGTCGATCGATTTTATGATAACACTGATCGGATCTATGCCAACTGGAGGAGTGCCGAAATGCAAGGAGAAATTTTCACTTGGGATTATACGCCTGCACCTTACGCTCCGGCTATAATAGAGCAGTTTCCTGAAGTAGAAGAGGTAGCTAGGATTACGGAATGGGACCAGCAGTTGCTTACAGTGGGAGATAATAACTTTTACGAAGAAGCAACTTTTACAGATCCAGGGTTTTTCAAGATTTTCAGCTTTGAGGTGCTGCAAGGTGATCCTGCTGCTGCATTGACAGAGCCTGGAAATATTGTTTTGACAGAATCTGTAGCAAAGAAGCTTTTTGGAGAGTCTTCGGCTATGGGTAAATCAGTTACTGTCGCTCAGCAATTGGAGTTTGAAGTGAAGGCTGTGATTAAAGATTTGCCGACTAACACAGATTTTCCCTTTACAGCTTTTTTGCCTTTTAAGAAGTTGGAGGCAATGGGCTGGGCGGATGATTACTGGGGGAATAACTCCTACCGAACCTTTACCATGCTAACCGAGGGGGCTGACCTCGCCACATTTAATCAAAAGTTTACTGATTTCACTGCCAAGAATTCAGAGATGGAAGATGTCTCGGATTTCTTGTTTCCAATGAGTGATCTGCACTTATATGCAAAGTTTGAGAATGGAAAATCTGTAGGTGGTAAAATCGAACTGATCCGCATGTTTGGAATAATTTCTATCATCGTTTTGTTGATTGCAGCCATCAATTTTGTGAATCTGAGCACTGCCCAAAGTGATAAGCGAGCCAAGGAGGTCGGAATTCGAAAAATCTCCGGTGCTGGAAAAGGAATGCTGATTGGACAATTTTTGGCAGAATATATTTTGATCGCATTGTCTGCCTATTTGGTAGCAATTATTATTGTGTCATTGTCTTTTTCATGGTTCAGAGATTTGGTAGGACAGGAATTGGAAAGTCCATTTACCCAACCATTCTTTTGGTTGATTTCGGTGATTTATGTCTTTGTTACTGGGATTTTGGCTGGAAGTTATCCCGCATTTTTATTGAGTTCCTTCAAACCTACGGTGGTATTTAAGTCCAAAATGAATGTAACTAGAAGTTTTGGAATCAAGCCACGCGAAGTCTTAGTTGTATTCCAATTTGCCGTGGTGGTCACCTTGATCTCTAGCGTATGGATCGTACAAGATCAGATGACCTTTGTCCAAAACAGAGACCTGGGGATAGATAAGGATAATCTGATTTTTCATGAGGTCACCGAGAGTATGAGAAAGAATAAAGTTGCACTGCGTAATGAACTGCTGGCACTCCCTGAAGTTGCTGAGGTGAGCTATACATTTTCCCCGATGACAGACATCTACAGTGATACAGATGCGATGAGTTGGCAGGGAAAAGATCCGGAGTATAAGCCAAATATCAGCAGAATGGGTCAGGACGCCAACTTGGTGAAAACTGCAGGAATGGAGTTGGTTGCTGGTAGGGATATCGATGTTTACACCTACGCCAGTGATAGTCTTTCGGCTATCGTAAATGAAAAGACAGTTGAAATTATGGGTTTTGATGATCCTATAGGCCAGGTGATCAAGGATGATTCCTATGAATTTACCATTGTGGGTGTAGTGAAGGATTTTATCATGGCTTCACCTTTTGAGGAGGTAAGACCCATCGTAGTGATAGGACCTGAGCGTAACCTGAACTTTATTCACATTCGGTTTGCAGAAGGCGGGGATTATATCAAATCACTGGCAAGTGTGGAAACCGTTTTCAATAAATTTAATCCTGACTCCCCGTTTGACTACAAGTTTGTAGATGAGGAGCATGCACGGAAGTTTAGCTCACAAAAGCGCACGGCCAAGCTTACTTCAATTTTCACAGGATTAGCTGTGCTGATTTCCTGCATGGGCTTGTTTGGTCTAGCTACCTTCATTGCGGAGCGAAGGAAAAAGGAGATTTCAGTACGAAAAGTTATGGGAGCTTCTGTAACCAGTGTGGTAGGGTTAATTTCTTCAGAATTTACCAAACTTGTACTTATCTCTGTGATCATCGGCATTCCAGCGACATGGTATTTTATGAGTGACTGGCTGGAGACATTTGCCTACAGGACGAGCATAAACTGGGCTGTATTCGTGTGGACTGGTGGGTTGACGCTTGCCATTGCTTTACTGACAGTGAGCTCTCAAGCAATCAAGGCTGCCTTAGTAAATCCTGCAGAAACGCTGAAGAGTGAGTGATTTGATTTGTGATTTGGGATTTCGGATATACGATTTGGGATTCGGACTGAAAACTCCGAATGCATATGTCGCTAGTATTTCGAAAGGGAGTTATACTTAGTTTATTTTGAATACACAAATAGATGTATTTTTAAGGCTTCAATTTCCCTACCTATGCGAATCAAAGCAATTAAGTGCCTACTATTTAATACAGTTTTTCTCCTTTCCATGGTTCGTGCTTTTGGACAGGGTGACAACTGCTTTGAGAATGCTTCTGGTTCTTATTGGCCCGTGGAGGTAGGGTTGAAGAAAAATCTTACCTATGGAAACAATTCCTATGTTTCGACTTTTAATGGGGATAGTGTGGAGTTTGAAGGAAAGTATTTTCTAGTTGAAACTCAATCCTATTCAAATGGAGATGTGAAAACTAAGTATTGGCGTGCGGAGAATGAGGCTGTTTTCAGTTTAAATCAGGAGAAAAACAAGCAATCCATGGAGTTGCCTTCTAATCCGGAAATTGGCACAAGGTGGAAAAGCAGTGATCAGGTATGGAGCTATGAGGTTGTAGGTTTAACAAGCTCTTATTCGACACCATTTTGCCAATTTTCAGGTCTTTTGGAAGTGAAAACGGAAAGTTCAGAACGGGAAGAAACAGTCTATAATTTGTTTTACAAAAGAGGTGTAGGAATGATTGGGCTAAATGTGAATGGAACCCCTTTTTCCTACATCAAGCCTAACCAAAAGCCCAATGAACGAAGTTTTATAGCCTTCGGATGTGAGGAGTTTGGCACTTCGCAGGAGATTGAAAAATGCACTAACTCTAAAATTTCACAGCATATCAGAGAAAATCTCAAAGCTCCCCAATCGGCAGCCAAGGGTAGAATAGTTTTAAATGTACGGATCGGAGAAACTGGGGAAGTGAGTGAGGTCACGGTATTGGAGACAGTTCCAAACGGAGAAGCACTTGAAGCAGAAGCCATACGGGTGATGAGTTCCATGCCAAAGTTTATCCCTGCTCAAGTTGACGACAATCAGCCAATAGCAACGAATCTTAAAGTTCCTTTTAGGTTTTAAAGGTGCCTCAGAAGTGGTTTTTAAACCATTAGGATTGCAATAGGAATTAGAGTTTGAAGTCTGAATGAGAAATGATTTCGGATTTCGGATGTTTGGTTTCGGGTTTAGTCTAAGCGCTCCAAAACCAACAAGCGAACTTCAATAAATTTGGGTCCCTTTATTTCCAATGCCTTCATCGTAATAGGATGATGTCCTTTGTCCAATTGAATAGTTCCAATTTCCATTGGCATATAATCCTTCTCAAAAGACTCATCCCGAGGGGAACGATCATATTCCACGTTTATGTAGTCTGTATCATGCGCTTCTTTGATGGTAGCACTTACTTCATTGGTTCCCTGTTTCAATTGCAGCATAGATCCTACGGCAGAAGGCTTAGCAGTGTAATAAACTGTCGCTTTGTACTTGCCGGAAGTTAGAATGTCTGTATCCCAGGTGATGCTATCGGAAGTAGAAGTCCAATTGGTGAAAAAGGATGAGTTGGGGTGGATGCTGGACCGCTCGATTCCACCGTGTGGAATACCATCTCTGGCTGGAAGGAGGGTGTATTTGCTGTCATTATATCCCACAGGGAATATTTCCTCTCGATCCCGATCTAGCTCTGATAATACCGAATTGATCCACTCATCTTTCGCTTTGGTTAATTCAGAAAAAACAGCTCCTGAAGGCTGGGCAACGGGTTGAAGTTGTCCGGGATCTGAACTTAAGTCATACAACTGATTTTCGGAATCTAGGATATAGTTTTGGTTACGGACACTGACTCTGCCATTCCAATGACTATAAACAATCCGATCCGTCCATGCTTCTTCAGATTGGGTAAGTAGAGGTTTTAAACTCACACCGTCCAGTGGCTTTTCGTAAGGATTTGTAATGCCAGCCAAGTCCATCAGCGAAGGTAAAATATCAATTGTACTTGCTAGTTGAGAGATGATCTGAGGTTTCAATGTTTCCTTCCAAAACATAATGAAAGGAGAGCGAACCCCACCTTCATCAGTGCTTCCTTTGATGCCTTTCAGTCCTTCATTCCATCTCCAACCATTTGGACCATTGTCAGATATATAGATCACTATGGTGTTTTCCAAAAGCTTCAGACTATCGAGTTTGTCAACGACTCTACCTACATTCCAATCCAGGTTTTCACATAAAGCATAAGCAGCTCGTGTTTTATCCATCTTTTCTTTATCGGCATAGCGATGAGTAGTATCTATAGCTGCATCCTTGTATTTGTCCCACCAGACATCAGGAACCTGCATAGGACTATGAGGTGTATTGTAGGCCAAGTAAACAAAGAAGGGTTGATCAGTATTTTTCTCGATATACTCTATCGCATGGTCTGTGAAGTCATCGATAATAAAGCCGTTGCCTTGGGTTACCTCACCGTTGTGCTCTAGCATAGGGCTGAAGTAATTGCCCCAATGACCCGAAGCAAAACCGTAGTATTCTTCAAACCCTCTATTGTTGGGATGATAAGGAGGTTGGGAACCGTTGTGCCATTTTCCGAAAGCAGCTGTTTTATACCCGCTAGATTGAAAGATCTCCGCAATAGTCTTTTCATCTAAATCCAATCGCTCACCACCTCTGGAGGTGGAATATACACCGCCACGAGGATGATATCTACCCGTCAAGATCTCAGCTCGGGTAGGCGAACAAACTGGATTCACATAGAACCTGCTGAATTGAACACCATTAGTTGCGAGCCTATCAATGTTAGGCGTATGTACATATGGATTGCCATTGATTCCTAAATCTCCCCAGCCCTGATCGTCAGATACGATGAGTACGATGTTGGGTTTGGTAGTCATTGTATGTTCCGGTGTACAGGCTTGAAAAAGTAGTAGTCCAATTCCAATTATTAAGTAGAATATGCTTTTTGGGTTTGGAAACATGATTTGAAAAAGGTTATTGGGCTTAAGAATTAGCTATGGATATTTTCACTGCAACTTAAGTAGAAATGCCTTAACGAAAAAAAGCCCGGATCATCTCCGGGCTTTGGTGATTAATTTTGTGAAGATTTTGATTAAAACACTCCTTTAAACTGCTCCAGCTTCTGATCCACTTGGGTATCTACTTCAAACCACAGCATTACGTCTGCCCACATAAAGGTTACCGTAGCTACTTTATTGTCTTCCGCTGAGATAAAGTAAGCTAGTCTTTCAAACGTTTCAGGAGCTGGCACTGGGGCAACCTTTATCGCTACTGCATCATCCTTAGCCATGGCTTCCTCGTCGATTTTGCCATCTTTCATGTAAGCAAAAACTGCATTTGCTTTGCGGTTCAAGTGGATAGTCCAATCCCCTGATTCTTGTGGCGTGATGAATATAGAGTATTTGCCTGCGGCTAAATTTTTACCAGCTATGTTTACTCCCGTGCTGAATTCTATGATGGTTGGGCCATTGGCGCCTGCTCTCCAGGTCACACCGTATTTTTCCAATTCACCGAAAACTTTTCTGCCTTTTACCGCAGGAGAGGAGTAGTCAATGCTGATTTTGGTGAAACCTACCGTCTGAGAAACGTGGGCTGCCGGGCTTGGTGCCGGTGCTTGTAGCTGCGCAAAAGATGCTGTAGAAACGGAGAAAAAGAGAATTAGTGCAAAGGCAGCTAAAAAGAGTTTGTTGTTTTTCATGATTGAGTTAATTGTGATATGATTTTAAAAGGGGAAAGCTAAGCCAAATTTTGCGAAAGTTGTTTATTTGTTAAGTGGGGATTTTGCTTCCAGAATTTTACTCTTTATCGTTTTCATCAGATTCTTCGGGTAGCTTCTGTCTCCCACATAGAGGTCTGTCATCAAGGACATGGCAAAGTCTCCATATCTTTTCAGCAGCATGTTTCGGATAATTCGGTAACTGTAAAACCATTTGGCTGCTGTCTGAGAAGTGTTAATCTCCGGCAACATTTCTTCCTCCAGTTTTTGCTGATAGAGTTTTCCGGCTTGGTCTGGGACTAAATTGGCTTCGATGATGGCTTCGGCTGCCAACTTACCACTCCATAGTGAATTGGAAATCCCTTCTGCTGTGATCGGATCGGCGAAACCGGCAGCGTCTCCGATCAGCAATACATTTTTGCGGAAAAAACCATCTGTACGAGGCGTGATTGGAATCTGGAAACCATGCGCTTTTTCACTCAAAACCTCTTTGATCTCCAGCTTTTCCAGGTACTTTTTATAGTAAGCTTTTAGATCGATCTTTTTCCTACGTGTAGAAGCTATGCCTAGAGAAAGGTGATTTTTCTTCGGAAAGCTCCAGGCATAACCATGTGGAATAGCGTCCATGTCGAATCGTACTTCTTTGGACAGGCGCTCGAAATCTGACTCGCTCACTTCCACTTCATATTCCAGCGCTGGAATGAGTTTTCTTGTTTCCGTCCAGCCAGCAAATTTCGCAGTAGGGCTGAGAGCTCCGTCTGCTGCTATAATCAACTTTGCATGAATGTCTCCCTGGCTGGTGTGTAGGGTAGGCGTTTCGCCGAAAGTGATCCCTGTCAGCTTGTGATCCTGCTTTAGATGAACTCCAAGTCCTTTTGCTTTTTCAATCAGGAAATTATCAAACTCATCGCGCATCACCATGCTGATCACAGGCACTTCTCGCGTGCTGCTTAGCGGCGTTTTATCACCGTCGAAGTATAGTTTGATGTCAAAAAACTCCCGATCCACCACAGCCGATATATCAAAGGGCAACTTCCTTCTTCCTCTGAAAACCAACCCTCCACCACAGGTCTTATATCTTGGCAAGGTTTCTTTTTCGATGATAACGGTTGAAATGCCTTTCTCTGCCAAATAATAGGCTGCCATGGCACCAGCTGGCCCACTACCTATTATTGCTACCTCATAGTGATTCATGCGTGAATTAGAAATCAATGTAAATTTTCAGCGTAAAGAAAATAGAAAATGAAAAGAAACCGCTGTTTTTTTTACTTTAGTCTAGGCTCGATACCTTTCACCTTTTACTTCTTACACATCTTTTCACATTTTACGAATCAATCATATTCTCATTATTTGATGTATCCGCTCTCCCAATACTAGTTGCTTTTCTCCAGTTCCCTTTTGATAAAGGCGGCACTTATTGGGATTTGGGTGACCGATCTGGAACTTTCATCCTCAATAGTTAGGTATTCAGTTCCCTGCTTTTTTGCTTCCTTGATGATCCCTGCGATATCGATATCACCAGTACCCAGAATCACATTGGTCTCTACGTCAGCTTGGCCATTTTTGGAGCCTGGAGTTCCTTTTTTGCGGTCTTTAAGGTGTAGAATCGGGAATTTTCCAGGATACTTTTTCATGATTTTCAGAGGGTCACCTCCGCCCATTTTCACCCAAAACACATCCATGTTGAAGGCGAAGTTTTTGGCGTTGGCGAGCATGTAATCAAAGCGGACTTTATTGCGGTCCTTGGCAAATTCATATCCATGTGGATGATAGAGAAATGTGATTCCTTCTTTTGCTAATTCTGCCCCGACTGCATTGAAAAGAGCAGTGGCAATTTTGATTTCTTCCATGGATATGGGGCCTTCAGCATGAGGAATCCAATAGCAGGTGGCGTATTTGGCTCCATACTTTTTTGCCTGATCTATGATGGGCTGGATGTTTTTGGTGAGTTGCATGTATTCAGCACCCACACCGATGATGCGCAGGTTATTATCCGATAAGAGCTTTGCATATTCGGCATCTGACATGCCATATCCGCCCCCTCCTTCCAAAGCTGAGATGCCCCATTCGGAGATTAATTCATGATATTTCACAGGATCCACTTTCATCTCATTTCTCAGGGAATAGAGCTGAAGAGCCACTTCTTGCGCTTGTGATTTAAGGACGGGGGTCAAACAGATTAGGGTAATTGAGATTACTTTTAAATAGTTTTTCATTTAATATTTAATTTAGTCTTGACCTTAAAATATACATTATTATTCGGTTTTCGATAGGATTCCTTAAATTGATCACTTAGCCTTTACCCATGAATACCACTAGAAGAAAGTTTATCCAACACTCCTCCCTGATGGGACTAGCCATGTCTATTTCCCCTTCGTTTACTTTCGCCCAAAACCGTGATAAAGTAATTGGACACGGTGATTTTCAATATCAAGTTGACCAAAAATGGGGAATGCTTGATCCTAGCAAGATCCCTGTAAATAACTGTCACGAGATGGTGATGGATCGCAAGGGTCGGATGATAATGGTCACTGATGAGCCAAAAAACAATGTCATTATCTACGATCAATCCGGGAAATTCCTAAGGGCGTGGACTCTCGGAATGGATAGAGCTCATGGACTGACTCTAGTAGATGAAGGCGATGCAGAATATCTGTGGATATCAGACAATGCAGGTAGGGTAGTGAAGACAACCCTGGAAGGTACACTGGTGGCAGAGATTCAAGCTCCGGCGAAGGAAGGAATTTATACTGAGAAAATGTCTTTTGTACCTACAGAGACTACTGTGGGGCCAAATGGTGACTTGTATGTAGCTGATGGCTATGGTTCTCAGTACTTTTTGCAGTATGATAAAAACGGAAATTTCATCCGGAAATTTGGAGGAAGTGGATCGGGAGATGCCCAGTTTAGCACTGCACATGGCATCACAGTAGATCAGCGTGGTGGCAAAGCGCCCACCTTGCTTTGCACTTCCCGGGGGCATAATTCCTTCAAGAGATTCACGATGGATGGGGAGTATATGGAGACGATATTTTTGCCAGGAGCTTTTGTCTGCCGCCCGGTGATTCATGGCGACAATCTCTATGCAGGAGTCTGCTGGTCTAGGCTTCGATACCTAGAGCAAACCCCTGACTCTGGTTTTGTAACGATACTGGACAAGGATAACAAAGTGGTTTCTAATCCTGGCGGAACTGCACCAGAATACAGAAATGGCGAATTACAATTGATGGTGCAATCTGAGTCTATCTTCAAGCATTGTCACGATGTATGCATAGATCAGGATGAGAATATCTATGTATGCCAGTGGAATGCAGGAAAAACGTATCCGATTAAATTGACTAGAGTGTGATATTTATAGCTGAGAAATCGAGGTTTTCTTCATTTTTTTCAATTTTATAAACTAAGTCCATATGAACATAAAATCGAGCCCGTCTGAGTCATGTCGAAAACGACATTCAAGAGGATGATTAGATCTGCTCATCCATCGATTTAGCAGATTTGCTTATAGTTATGGAGCGTTGGGTTGACGCAGCAGCGAGCCAGCGGCTGGTTTGCGCGCTGAAGCTTTGCTGGTGTCTTGGCCTTTTGCCTGCCCGACTTGGCGGGGTTCTTTTGTGACAAGCCAAAAGAACAGAGAAATTGAGGCTGACCTCTTTATAAGAACTAAAAAAAATAACTTATAAAAAAATGAAAAAAGTAACAGTTGGCTGGTTTGAAATTCCTGTTCTGGAGATGGACAGAGCTATAAAATTCTACGAAACGGTATTTGACTGCACCCTTCAAAAAATGGATATGGGAGATTTCCTGATGGCCATGTTTCCCGGAGATGCGGGCGGCAGTGGATCCGGAGGAAGTCTGGTATATCACCAGGATTTTTATGCGCCAAGTGATTTAGCAGGGCCATTGATCTATTTTTCATCCGAAGACGTATCTATCGAGCTTGCAAAGGTGGAAGGAGCTGGAGGAACTGTGCAAATTTCTAAAAAGATGATTTCTCCGGAATACGGTTATATGGCAATATTCATAGATTCAGAAGGCAATCGAATTGCCCTTCATTCCATGGGGTAGTTTTAGGCTAATGGGCTGAAAATGTGTTTTTAATGATATTTTAAGTTTGGAAGTCTTTGACAAGCATTAAACTTTATTATTTTCGAGTCAATTTAGTTAACACCAATTTTTATGCTGATTACAAAAGGTTTATTGCTCTCTGAAGAGAATGTTACTGATCTGAATTACATCCAGAGGCAGATTGCTAAAATATTTTCGCTACTAACATTCTTCCTATTATTGCTCTTAGGCCTTTCCGATTTTCTTCTTGGGATGTCTCCGGTTATTTATTTCTCTAAACTCGGATTATCCTTACCATTCTTAATTTCCTATTATATCATATCGAAATATGGCTATGAGCAGTTGATCGTAAATGTGCTTCTGATAGTGGCTCACATTATCATTTGCATCAATTTTCTATACAATGATGGAAGTAATGGTCCTACGGTCTATGCTTTCTTTTTGATGTTGGTAGTTTCTTCTTTGTTGGTTCATGGCTGGCTCAAAATTGTTTGGTACTTAGGCTCATTATCCATGTTTTTCTTCCTTTTTTATGGGGAGGTAAAGGGATTTATTACAGTGGAGCATTTTTATGAAAATGCTGAAAATCAGTTTGTTGATCATGCTGTGGCTATTTTGTGGATTAGTACATTTGTTTTTATTGTAATCCATTTTTTCATAAGAAGCTATAGAAATCAAAGTCAACTTCTTTACAAAATAAAGGAAAGACAGGATCGCTCTCTCGAAGAGGTAAAGATGCTTAATGATCAGAAAAACAGGCTTATAGCCCTGCTATCCCATGATTTAAAAAATCCCATAGGAATGCTTCATACCACCTTAGGTCTAGTGGAAAAAGATGCCTTTGAGCCTGGAGAAATGGAGCAAATTCTCTTTAATCTGAAGGGACAAAGTTATCACCTGAATAAAGTTCTCAATAACACCTTGAGTTGGGTGATGACCGAACTTGAGGATACTCCTATCCAACTGCATGAGATCAGCTTGATCGAATTGACTCAGGAAATGAAGGATATGATGGCTATGCAGGCAGAGGAAAAAAATCAAATAATAGAATTTTCTATAGAAGGGGAGGATAGAAAAATCTCCTTGGAAATCAATGAGATCAAGATCATCCTCAAGAATCTGCTGGATAATGCGATCAAGTTTGCACCTATAGGCTCTACAATTTACCTTGACCTTAAGATCTCAGCGGATAAATTGAGTTGGCTGGTGTGCAATGGGGGAGCGACTATCTCCGCAGCTGAGCAGCAGGAGTTATTTATGTTCAGAGCCAGAACCTCCTATGGTACTAAGAAGGAAAAAGGCACAGGTGTAGGCTTGCCGCTTTGCAAAAGAATAGCCGATAAAATCAATTTTGAGTTAAAGTACTCCAGCAGCGAGGATAGCAACAATTGCTTTACGCTATGTAGAAAGCTGGCTTAAATAAGCACAACTCTTAGGCTAATGGCACCGTGAGCACCGACTACCAGCGATTGCTCTATATCGGCAGTTTTGGATGGCCCTGCAATGAAAATCCCGAATCCTGATTTGGTCAAGCCTATTCGGTCATAAGCTTGATGCATATTTCCCAGAATGTTCTCTTTTTTGACCACGATCACCAGATGCGCTGTGATAAAAGGGATAGCTCTCAGGTCTAAATTGCTATCATCCAGCCAAATCGCCGCATTCTCTGCTGATGCAAATTGACCTTCTATAATTGCAAGATCCAAGTCAGCAAATTCAGCTGCATGCTGCGGTACCTGACAATTGGAATAGCTTTCGAATGCAGGTGAAGAGCTGTAGATTTTCGAAAAGGCAGTTTCTGAAATTAAGTGTTCAATCTCTTCCTTGCTTGCTACTGTTCCTTTGTTGGCATTTAAAGCAGTCGTAAAGGCCTCAACGAGGTCATCGGCTATCTCAAAATCAGGAATATCCGGAAGCGGTTTCTCCTCCAGTTTTAATCCTTGGATGGCTCCCAGTATGGATTCTTTGCTGCTCATGGTCTGTTCTTTTTATACCAGGCTTTGAATGATTCCTCAGGTAAATCAGGTAGATTTCTTCCTTTTCCCCAAGCATTCAGAGGATTGTAAATGATGCTATCAGGCAGGTTTTTCAAAGACGCCCGCATTAGTTGCCCGGAGATTCTGTAGGCCAGTGGACTTTTGAATATCCCATTTGCCATCTTCATAGATAGACCCTTCAGGGATGAACCGTTTGCCTTGGTGATTTCTTGGCGCCATTCATACAGTTGCTCGTGAATGTTGATTTTCACAGGGCACACGTCTGAGCAGCTACCGCAAAGTGTGGAGGCAAAGGGTAAGGTGCTGTATTTTTTCAGATCTATTCCCGGGGAAAGTATGGAGCCTATTGGCCCTGGAACGGTGCTTCCGTAGCTGAATCCGCCACTTCTGCGATAAATAGGGCAGGTGTTCATGCAGGCTCCACAGCGAATACATTTCAGTGAATTTCTGAATTTCTCTCTACCAAGCTGCTTGGTTCGTCCGTTGTTCACCAAGATCAGGTGAAGTTCTTTGCCAGGAGATGGACTTCTGAAATGAGAATTGTAATTCGTTATTGATTGGCCTGTGGCGGATCTTGCCAAGAGCCTTAGGAATACGCCTAGGTCTTTTCTACGGGGAATGAGTTTCTCAATCCCCATGCATGCGATATGCGTATCTGCCAGATGCACACCCATATCCGCATTGCCTTCATTGGTGCAGACGACGAACTCACCTGTCTCTGCCACAGCAAAATTAACTCCTGTGATAGCAACTTTAGCTTGGAGGAATTTTTCGCGAAGATGCAGGCGAGCAGCATGAGTCAGGTAAACCGGGTCAACGTTTCCTTTTTCTGTATTTAGCTTTTCATGGAAAATATCCGAAATATCGGACTTCTTCAGGTGAATGGCCGGCATGACAATATGACTAGGCGGTTGCTTCAGAAATTGTATAATCCGCTCGCCCAAGTCCGTATCGACTACTTCAACGCCTCTTTCTGCTAAATATGGATTCAAATGGCATTCTTCTGTAAGAATGGATTTACTCTTGACGATTGTCTTGCAGTTTTTCTCCCGTAATATCCTGCCGATTATTTGATTATGTTCTTCAGCATTTTCTGCCCAGTGAACTTTTATTCCATTTGCAGTGGCATTCCTCTCCAGTTCTTCGAGATAGAAGTCAAGCTTGGAAAGCGTATGATCTTTGATTTGTGAAGCCAATTCCCTGAGTTTTTCCCACTCTGGAATTTGGTGGATTGTTGCATCACGCTTCTCGCGCACGATCCAGAGTGTTTCATCATGCCATTTGGCACGGGCTTTATCTTTCAGAAATACCGTAGCGTTCTCTGGATGACTCATGAGATGGCTTGGTTTAGTATTTCTGCAAAGTGCATGAGCTGTACCTTGTTTTTATCACGGGTAGCAATTCCCTGCATGTGCATAAGACAAGACATGTCTCCCCCTACGATGATTTCCACGCCCTTATCCAGGTGATCTGCTATTCGATCTTTTCCCATTTGGACAGAAATAGCTTCTTCACTTACGGCGAAAGTACCGCCGAAACCACAGCATTCATCTTTGCGGGTGAGTTCCACCACTTCCATTCCCTGCAGTTCTCTCATCAATTGCAAAGTTTTGTTGAATGCAGGTTCATTTCTCTCCGAATCACTGGCAAGTCTCAGGCCGCGCAATCCATGGCAGGACGCATGAAAACCAATCTTATGGGGAAAGCTTCCTTGAATGGAATCTACCTTGAGGACATCGGTGATGAACTCACTGAGTTCGTAGATCCTGGATTGTACGTATGCTTGGTTTTTATGAAGTTTATCCACCTTGGGCGAATGCTCCTTTACATGCAAAACACAACTTCCTGAGGGAGCGACAATGTAGTCGAATCCTGCAAAATCCCGGATGAATTTGGAGGTGGTACCTAGCGTATCAGCTTCAAATCCAGAATTGGCCATGGGCTGTCCGCAGCAGGTTTGTCCCAGCGGATAAGTGACTTTGCAGCCTAGTTTTTCCAGCAGTTCCAGCGTTGCTATTGCTACATTGGGATAAAACTGGTCAATGTAGCAAGGGATAAATAAGCCAATATGGGGAGAGTGATTGTTCATGTGTGATAAATTAAGTCATCTATTCCATGGATACCAACATGGCAGCGCCTAAAGCGGAGCCATTTGGAAAGTCACTTGGAATGATCGTTAATTCTGGGAGCTTTTTGCGAAGCATCTCCACAAATATATCATTTGCATTGAAGCCTCCATCAATAAAGAGCCTGTCAACAGGAGCATTCTCTGTTACTAGCTTTATAGCAGCAGTTTGCACATCTGTCAATTCATGGATAAAGGTGTAGTAGGCTTCATTAAACTCATTGAAAGCGGACCAGTTATTTTCACTTGCCTGTTCAAAGCCATAGTCTTCGGGTTTCAGGTATTGAAAGTGTACACGTCTTGGCTTGTCTTTTACTTTTTCAAAAAGCGTGGCGTTGAATTTCAGTTTCTTGTAGGTGCCAAGTGGCATCTGAAAATGCTCATACAAGTGCTCAACCTGATATTTATGTTCCTCTCCGATAAACAAGCGCGAAATTTTGATAGGATCACCTTTGATGCTGAGGAATTGTAGGCAATCGCGCTTCAGCTCTTTTTTGGTGAGTTTGGTCTTGTTAAAAGGATTGATGCAAATAGACCACGTGCCTGTGGAAAGTAGGGCAAAGGGCTCCGCTTCTTGCTTGATGTAAGGGAGTAAAGCTGCTGAGGAATCATGAACTCCAATCCCGCAGGGGATATTTCCCAGTTCTGGTTTGGTTTTCAAAAGCGTGTTTCCGGGAACAATCGGAGGAAGCAATTTGCGAATTCCTTCCCGATCTACCCAAGCATGGTAATCCTTTGCTTCGTAATCCCAAAGCCCGGTGTGACAGCCAATACTGGTGTAATCAGAGACCATTTCTCCGGTAAATAAGAAACTCAAGTACTGAGGAAAATGAAAGGAGTGTTTGATTCTCTTGAAGAATTCCGGTTTTTGGTATTTGATAAAGTAAAGCTGCAAGCCAGAATTTAGCATGGCCAGAGGAGGGGAGGAGGTAGCCCTGCAGAAGGTCATTTTCCCACCGTTTTCCTCATAAAATCTACTTAAAAGTTCTTCAGGGAAGGGTTTTAAGTAATCGTAAAGTGGAGTGGCTGGAAGCCCATTTTCATCCGTATGCACAAAAGAGGCTCCGTGGCAGGAGAAGTTCAGTCGCCTGATCTGATAGTCCGGGGACTTCAGTGCTTCCTTGAAAGTCCTGATCATCCAGTCTTCCAGCGGAGAAAGCGGCTCACTGGGGAAATCATCTTCGTCTGGGATCGGTTCTAGACGAGTGTAGGAACTGTAAACTTCGGCCAGATTTTCATCAAAAAGAAAGAACTTTTTATTCGTCTTGCCGATGTCAAAAACAGCCGTTACTGGAATTTTACTCATAGCTACGCTGTCAAAGCGATTTTCGGATGATCATCTTGAAAGGGCTTTTAAGTGGGATTTTATCCTCTTCGCCTAATATTTGGTTTGCGATCGTGGTTCCCATTTGCACAAAATCAGTAGAAATGGTCGTTATACCTTCGGCTAAAATTTCCTTCAATGGAGTTTCGTTGTAAGAGATAATTCCTATGTCTTTTCCAAGCTCAAATTTCTGTTCCCGGGATTTTTTTACAATGTTGGCTAGGTCAGTTTCCGCTAAAACGATGAATGAATCTCCTTCGTAAAGCTGCTCGTCATCAATACCATCTAGTATAAGGTTATTGAAGTTATGGAAATAGCAAAAACGCTTGAATCCATCAATAATCTCCACCGGATACATATCTCCTTTTGGAAATACTAGGATGAGCCTTGAATACTTTCGTAGGTGAGTGATGCCAGATTCAAGCGCTTCGAGAATGTCCCTGGCAAAATCCTGATAAACACCCGGAAATTCGTTTTCATGCCCTTTGACGTCACGATCCATGATCAGGAGCTTGTCTTGAGGGACTTTCTTAATCAAATCATAGCAAGTTTCCGGATGGTTATTCTCATCAAAGAAATGAGGTGCTAAGACATAGTAATTGTAGTTCCCCAGGTTTCTTTCTAATAAGTTTTCGAGAATTGTACTGTTGTAATGGTGGATCTGGAGATCTACCGTAGCCTGATTCCCTAAAGTCTCCACTATGGAATAATAGATGATTTTCTTATAGGAACTCAGCTTATTGAATATCAACAACACTTTTAACTTATTAGCCATGTTAGTCGAGTTGATATAGAATCCCTTCCCTCTAACAGATGTGATAATTCCTCTGTCACGAAGTTCGTTATAAGCTTTTTCAACCGTGTCTCTTGAAAGTAGAAAGTCAAAACTGGTTTCATTAATAGAAGGAATTCTATCTCCGATTTTCAGTTTTCCACTATCTAAATCATCCAGAATCAGATTGACCACTTGCATGTACTTGGGGGTTCGAGAATCCGTGAGGATTTTTTCTGATTTATCGACTAACATGGCATTTTGGGTTGTTTTTAAGGTATTAGGGTAATAGAGGTTTATTAATTCATATTCTATCTTGGGAATGCAGCAGCGAGTCCGCCATCTACATTCAGCATGTTGCCGGTGGTTTTGCCTAGCTGACCGCTGACGAAAACAAAGGCCGCATTTGCGATATCACTGGTTT
Organism: Algoriphagus locisalis; assembly: GCF_900116615.1. Taxonomy (GTDB): domain Bacteria; phylum Bacteroidota; class Bacteroidia; order Cytophagales; family Cyclobacteriaceae; genus Algoriphagus; species Algoriphagus locisalis. Next base: position 382,265 of record NZ_FPBF01000003.1, on the reverse strand, counting down.
TTACACTTTCTTTTAATAAGGTACGATTAGCGTAGAATTGCGGTAAATCTTTCACCTCGATTCCATAGGCTTTCGCGCGATTTTCGCCCCAGCCACCTTCCCAGATGTTGGAGTTTTCGATCACAGCATCAGGATTTACTACGTTTACTTTGATTTTATCTTCTGCCAGTTCGGCTGCCATCAGTCTTGACATATGGAGTTGTGCTGCCTTGGCCGTACCATAAGCTACGTTTTTAGGGCCAGCTACTAAGCCGTTTTTGCTGGCAATGTTGACAATGTCTCCACCATGACCCTGAAGCTTCATGATTTTTACTCCAGCCTTGGAGATGTGGTACTGACCCATTACCAGAATGTCGTTCAATCTCTCCCAATCTTGATCCGAGTGATCCTCGAATGACTTGCTGATAGATATTCCGGCATTGTTCACTATGATGTCCACTCCACCAAATTGCAGGCAGGTAGCCTCAATTGCAGACTCTAGGCTTTTGCTATCTGTCACATCCAGCTTCACTGCCAAGAATGCGTCTTTGCCGTATTTTTTCAAAAGTGCATCGCTGGTGGTCTTCAATCGATCTCCGTCGATGTCTGTGACAACTACACAAGCACCTTCCTGGATGAATTTCTCGACTATAGCCAAACCAATTCCTCCAGCGCTGCCAGTCACCAAGGCTACTTTTCTGGAAAGTGGCTGCTCCTTAGGCATTCTTTGAAGTTTTGCTTCTTCTAGTAGCCAATATTCAATATTAAATGCTTCCTGCAGTGGCAAAGAAACGTATTGAGAAACAGCCTCCGCGCCACGCATCACATTGATTGCATTGATGTAGAATTCACTGGCTACCCGGCTAGTCTGCTTATTTTTTGCGTAGCTGAACATACCTACACCCGGCCAGATAATGATCACTGGATTAGGGTCACGCATGGCTGGGCTATTCGAATGCTTGTGATTCTCGTAGTAGTCGGCGTACATTTCTCTGTAGGCTTGGAATGCCACACGTATTTGCTCTTTTAGCTCAGTAAGGTCAGAGAGGTCTGCATCAGCTGGAACATCAAGCACCAATGGAGATATTTTTGTTCTCAAAAAGTGATCAGGGCAGCTGGTACCCATTGGTGCCAATTTACTCAAGTCATTACTATTGATAAACTGAAGTACTTCTGGTGCATCAGTGAATGTGCCTACCATTAAGTTTTTAGAAGAAGCTAGACCTCTAAGTAGGGGAGCAAGCTTTGCCGCTTGGCTTTTTCTCTGCTCTGGAGCTAATGCTTGTACTTTCTCACCTCCGAAAACGGGACGAGTCTTTCCATAATTTTGAGCCAAATATTCAGAAGCAGTTTCTATTACTTCCAAGCTATTGATGTAGCATTCGTAGGCTGTGTCACCCCAGGTGAATAGTCCATGTCCCCCCAGCATAATCCCGCGGATTCCCGGATTTTCATCCAGCGCCTGCTTCAATTGCAGGCCAAGATCAAAACCTGGTTTTTGCCAAGGCACCCAAGCGATTTGGCCATTCCAAAGTTCTTTGGTGATCTGTTCACCGTCTTTAGCCGCAGCAATAGCAATGGCTGCATCTGGGTGCAGGTGATCTATGTGTTTGAATGGGAGAAAAGCGTGTAGCGGGGTGTCAATAGAAGGTGCTTTTGACTTTAGGTCGTAGATGCAGTGGTTGAAAAGTTCTACCATCTCATCTTCAAAATCCAGTCCTCTATAGATGCCTTTCAACGCACGAAGTTTATCTACATAAAGCCCAGCCAAACCAGCTTTTGTTAAGGTTCCAATGTCGCCACCGGAGCCTTTGACCCACATTATTTCTACTTTTTCGTTGGTAAGCGGGTCAGCTTCGTAGGTTTTGCAGCTGGTGTTTCCTCCGCCGTAATTGGTGATTCTCAGATCAGCTCCAAGTATATTTGAACGGTATATTAAAAGGTCAACTTCCTTTCCCTCAAGTTTGGATGCTACTGCATCATCCCAGAGGTAACTTACATGCTTAAAGTTTTGTGTTGTTATGCTCATTGCGTTTGGCAGATTGTTCTGATGGTGAATATGGGTGAAAAGAATGCCTCAGGTATCCTGTGCTGTCTTGAATAGTAAAAGAATTAAAGTGATTTACATGCTTCTTGAGGCTGTTTTCGTGGATAAAGGGAATGATGCCAGTATGCAATATTTCTCGGCTGAACCGGCCATCCCGATAGCTCGGGAGACCTATGGCCGATGACTCAGTGGCGGGATAGGCAAAAGGGTCCTCAATTCTCAAGTTTAAAATATCCTGGATTGCTTTTACCTACTCACAGGCATCATTCCGTATATCCATGTGAATTATTGTTTAGATCTGTAATCTAAAAAGTAAAATTCAAAATCCATAAAGACCAAAGAGTAAGAGTACACCTAGCAAAAACACTCCAGCTTTTTCAAACTAGCTTGAAAACTAATTCAGGAGCACTCAAAAACAAAAGCTCTCCAGGTGTTGGAGAAGTATTTGATAATTTATCCTTCAGAAATGGCATTAAAATTCATCCTTGCCCTTGGTTGTAGTTTTTCTAAATCGCTCCGCAAAGGCAATTTGAACTTTCGAAACAAAGGCTAAGAAATTCAAATAAACTTCCCTAGTTGGTGTTTTAGGCCTTTTTGCTTTTCTGTAGGAGCATTTCGAAATAGGTACAAAAACGGATTGATTTCATATTCATTTTTCAAACGCTATGAAAAAATGAATTTGTTACCGCCTTTTTTCTTACCAAATAATGGAGGGGAGCTCGTAGCTGTACCTTTTGTAAATGCCCTTTTTAGAAACAAAATGAGTAGTACAGTAACAGTGTATAGTTTAGGATGAAACTCACAGAAGATCATTTAGCATCATTTTCTACCAATAATTTTCACAGCAGATCGCTGGATCTTTTACGGGATCGATTCTCAGATCAGCAGATCGACTTTGATCATTTTATACGCAAGGTTCAGGCCTTTCAGATTGCCATCCCGAGTGCAGCTTTGGGTAATGGAAAAGCCAGCACTAAAATGCATAGAACAGGCGGGGAACCGAGGAATTTGAATGAAAAACTGGAGGACATAGGCCTGCTGCAGCAGTTGACACGAAAGACTAATTCTATTTCTGTCTATATCCCTTGGGACATGCCAGAAGATTACAGAGAAACTAAGGACTTGGCAGCAGAATTGAATTTGGAATTTGATACCATGAACAGTACCAGTTCCCAGGATCAAAATCAGCAGAAATATGCTAAATTGGGATCCTTGGGCAACCCTGATAAGGAAATTAGAGAGGAAGCCATCGCTCACAATGAGGAGGTAATAAGTATTGGTAAAAAACTCGGAAGCAAAGGCTTGACGGTCTGGATGGCCGATGGAAGTAATTTCCCGGGTCAGTCAAATTTCAGAAATACGCTAGGTTGGACTGAGGAGTCGCTTAGAGAAATTTACGAATTCATGCCTTCTGACTGGAAGTTGATGCTGGAATATAAACCTTACGAGCCCAATTGCTATCACACGGTAGTACCTGATTGGGGGACTTCCAGCATGCTTGCCAAGAGATTGGGGTCCCGGGCCAAAGTACTGGTGGATTTAGGCTATCATTTGCCCAAAACGAATATAGAGCAAATCGTGGCAACACTGATGTATCAAAACCTTCTTGCGGGATTTCACTTCAATGACAGTAAATATGGGGAGGATGACATGAACCCAAGTAGCATCAAACCCTATCAGTTGTTTTTGATTTTCAATGAATTAATAGAAGGAGACCAATCAGGTGCGCAGACTTGGGAAAGTATTTCCTGGATGATCGATGCCAGTTACAATACACAAGATCCGCTGGTCGATTTAATTCAGGCGTTGGAAGCTATTACCATCGCGTATGCCAAGGCATTGCTGGTGGATCGAAAGAAACTGCACGAATGCCAGCAGAATGGTGAAAGTTCCCAAGCCCAAGAAATCTTGCAAATGGCTTATTTGACCGATGTGCGACCTTTGGTGTGTGAAGCAAGGATAAGGGCTGGAGGAGTTGCCGAGCCTTTGGAAGCCTATAGAATTCTGATGATTAGAAATAAGTTGGTTCAGGAGCGGGGAGCAAAATCCCATAGCTATCTATTTTAGTCAGATATATTTATTATTATCTTAGGGCATGTTTAAAACGCAAAACCTGCCCATAATCCTTCTTTTTCTTTGCTCTTACTTAACTTTTTCCAGCTGTACTTCAAGTTCAAATAAGGAAGTAATTGAAGAAGAAAAAAAGACAAATATCATTTTTATCCTGGCAGATGACCTAGGTTATGGAGACTTAAGTTTCTTGGGCCAGGAATATATAGAAACTCCTAACATTGACCGCCTGGCTAAGGAAGGGATGTTCTTCACCAATCATTATTCTGGAGCTACGGTATGTGCTCCTTCCCGGTCTTCATTTTTGACAGGGTTGCATACCGGGCATACTCCTATTCGCGGCAATCTAGGAACAGAGCCAGAGGGGCAATATCCATTGCCTGATTCTATTCCATCCCTAGCTAAAATCATGGAAGGCGCTGGGTATGCTACTGGAGCATTTGGGAAATGGGGATTGGGATACATAGGAACGACAGGGGATCCCAACCGTCAGGGGTTTGGTCAGTTTTATGGGTACAACTGCCAGAGTCTGGCACATAGATATTATCCTGCATACCTTTGGGACAATGCGGAAAAAGTGATTTTGGAAGGAAATGGATGGGTAGAGAAAGCTGTTTATGCTCCCGATGTGATTCAGTCTGAGACGATTACTTTTTTGGAAAATAATAAGAGCAATCCATTTTTTCTCTTCATGCCAATAGTGATGCCGCACGCAGAACTTGCTGCGCCTGACGATGCCATTTTTCAAAAATACAGAGCAAAATTCGGTGAAGAACAAGCTTACCCAGCAAGAAAGGGTTCTGAATATGGCTCTGATATCAAAACCTCTGCCTATCAATCCCAGCCTTATCCACATGCTACCTTTGCTGCCATGGTGGAGCGAATCGACAGCTACCTAGGGGAGGTACTTGACAAGTTGGAGGAATTAGGGTTGGAGAAAAACACGTTAATCATCTTTGCCTCAGATAATGGCGCACATAAGGAAGGTGGCGCTGATCCGGATTTCTTTGATAGCAATGGCCCTTTTCGTGGTCATAAGAGAGATTTGTATGAAGGTGGCGTGAGAACCCCAATGATAGCTTGGTGGCCAGGCAAAGTTAAGGCTGGGACCCAGAGTGATCATATTTCAGCATTTTGGGATTTGCTGCCGACTTTTGCTGAGTTAGCTGGAGCTCCGGTTCCAGAGAATATTGATGGAATTTCCTTTTTACCTACACTTTTGGAAAAGGAGCAAAAGGAGCATGACTATTTGTATTGGGAGTTTCATGAGCAAGGAGGCAAACAAGCGGTGAGGCAGGGGAAATGGAAGGCTGTCAAACTACAGGTATTCGGGAGCGAGGAGCCAACACTTGAGCTTTACGATCTAAGTGTGGATTTGGGGGAGGAAAATAATATAGCTGCCGAAAATCCGGAAAAAGTAAAGGAATTGGAAGAATTGATGAATTCATCACATACCAGAAACCCGGTTTTTGGTTTGTTGCCTTCGGAGAGAAAGTCTGGGGAATAAATAACATGAATATACGGAATGATGCCAGTAACCATATTTTCCTTGGTTTATTGGCTAGAAGACCCCTGCCCGACAGCAGGCGGGGATGACGGATGACTCCCGCATTGGCGGGACAGGCTGAAGTACCAACAATGCTAGTATTTACCATACTTTAAGTCGCTTTTTACCTATTTCTGGTGCAATTGCGGATATATATTTAAATAAAAAAGGCGAAGAAAATTCTCCGCCATTTTTACCCAAATGATTTACTCTTAAACTTATGATGAACTAATACTAACAAGAAAATTGAGGTCAAGTATCCTTTCCTGTCCTGCTACCTTTCACCCAAATCATGATAATGGTAATGGGATTTAACCTTTAAGTCGAAAAATTGAAATGAAAAATTCCAGTCTCCTTTACCTTTTACTTGCTTTTTCGGCATGTTCCAGTCCGAGTACTTCATCCAGTAGTAATGATGAAAATGAAGCTATTTCTTACCAGACTGTTGGTTCTGTCGATAGATTGGAGCAAGAGTTGGATTTGTTTATTTCTGAAAATGCCAAGATTGAAGTGATTGCTTCTGGCTTTGAATGGTCTGAAGGTCCCCTTTGGCTTGCCGATCAAAATGCCCTAATCTTCTCCGATGTGCCTACCAATAAAATCTGGAAATGGACGGAGAAAGATAGTTTGGGCTTGTTTTTGGAGCCGTCTGGTTACTTGGGTACTGAGACCAATAAGAAAGAGCCAGGTTCCAATGGTTTGACATTGAATGCGGATGGAGAACTCATACTTTGCCAGCATGGCGAAAGACGAATAGCTAAGATGAATGCTTCACTTTCTGACCCAACTTCTGATTTTAGTGTTTTGGTGTCAGATTTCGAAGGGAAAAAATTCAATAGCCCAAATGATCTGGTATTTAATGAAGCAGGACAGTTGTTTTTCACTGATCCTCCCTATGGCTTAGACGATTGGAATACCAAAGAATTGGACTTTCAGGGTGTGTATAGGTTGGATCCTGATGGGAGTTTGAATCTGCTTTTGGATACGCTAAATAGACCAAATGGAATAGGATTGAGTCCTGATGGGAAAACCCTCTATATTGCTCAGTCTGATGCTCAAAAAGCCAGGTACTATGCCTATGGTTTGGATGGGGAAGGAAATGTCCTAAGTGGTAAAATCCTTTTAGACGCAACGGAAAGTGTGGGGACACAGCTTCCGGGCTTGCCAGATGGCATGACAGTCCATAGCTCGGGAACATTGTTCGCTTCGGGTCCAGGGGGTGTTTTGGTGATTAGTCCGGATGGAAAACATTTGGGTACTATAAAGACCGGACAAGGCACTGCAAATTGTGCTTTTGACGAGGATGAAAGCTATTTATATATGACTGCGGATGCCTTTCTGATGAGGATCAAGATGAAATAGAAGTCTATTTCAATTAGGAATCTCTATCCTCTTTGGGCAAATTCCCTTCAGGTAAAAAAGTCGGGGGAATGGTGAGCTCATTTCCATCCCTAGAAGCACGATAATGCGGAGACATGATTTCCACTCCAGCTTCGGTAAAAGCATCTTGGATAAATGAGTGTAGGTCTGAATAGATCACAGCTGCTTTTTCAGGGGTTGCGGTATAAGCATTGATCTGGTAACTCACATAAAAGTCATCTAGACTGGTTTGCAGTACAAATGGGGAAGGTGCTTTCAAAATCAAGTCAGTTTTCATTGCTGCACCGATCAAAAGCTCATGGACTTGTCGCCAAGGTACATCATACCCAATGGTCACAGTGGAGTGGAGAATTAGACCTGGGCTATTTGCTTCTACCGAATAATTGATTGTTTTACCTGCTAAAATGGATGCATTCGGAATGGTGACTTCCTCATTTTTAATGGTGCGAAGTCGAGTAACCAACATGGTTTTCTCTATAACATCACCCGTAGTATCCCCGATTTTTACTCTATCACCTAGTTTAAATGCCCGCATGTAAATAATTACCAAACCTGCAATGATATTACTGATAGCAGAAGATGAACCGAGCGAAATCAACAAACCCAGAAATACACTGACGCCCTGAAAAGCAGGGGAGTTTGATCCGGGGAGATACGGGAAGATTACTATAAAAGAAAAAGCAATTATTATAATCTTGACGAGATTAAAAGTTGGTTTTGCCCATTCGGGATAGAATCCTGGTATGGAGAGCGTTCCTTTTTCTACTTCAAAAGAAATAAAATTGATCGCCTTGATAATGTAATAGGTGATAAAACCCACCACAATTATCATAAACAGCTCAGGGAGGTAGCCTATAAAACCAAATACGATTTGCTTGACAGGTGAAGTAATATAGGAAAGCAGCGTGGTTGCCAGACCTTTTGTAGTAGGGAAAATACTGAAAATAATAGGCAGAGAAAGGTAGAGAAGCAAGATGATCAGGAATATTTTAATCACTCGCATAGTGAAGAAAAACAACCTTTCTTCACGGTCTGCTGAGAGGATTTCAAAGTTTTTAATTTTTACACCTTTGAAGAGTTTATGCCATTTGCGAAGGATGTAATCAATCAGCTTGTTGAATCCTTTATTGATAAATCTTACGAGAATAAAGAGAACAAGAAATACTACTATGATAAGACCCGTTCTTGTGAGATAAGTTATCAGGTTTTTCTGTTCATAATTTGCTGAAAAGCTCGATTTGATAGATGCGAGGTATTCTTCCGCTACTTCAGACTTACTTTTGTTGAGAAGATTAGCATCGGCTTGGGTGACACTTCCGATTACTTGGTCACCATGAAGTATTTCCACTGCTACTTCATCTTCAGAAGTGGAAAGCAAGAGGGTGTCAAACAGGTCGTTGTCGATCAAAGCTTCTAGTTTAGCACTTTGATTTGATGCCCGCTCTTGAGCTGAATATGGGCCGAGTTTGGATGTTATGAAATAGACGGTGTCATTCAGAAAAATCACAGGACTTCTTTCAGGTAGAACTGTGGTATCAGCACTTGTTTCTTGCGCTGCGTGGACTGAGATAAGAAAACCGAAAAATAGGAGGACTGCCAATGATTTGAATTTCATGCCTCTGGATAAGATGAATGTGAGCGTCATATATAGCAGTCAAAAATGCCTTGCTTACCAAAATTAACAAAGGTAATTTGTGGGAATCTTAGCATTTCAAGTTAATTAAAAATTCTTTGTTTTGTGGTAGTTTAAATCAACCCCTGGTATTATGAAGTTTAACAAAATCTATTTCGGAATCTGGATTTTCATTTTTGCGCTCTTTGCGTTTTGGCAATTCAACGATCCCGATCCTGAAATTTGGGTGAGTATCTATGGTGTGGCAATTATATTTTGTCTGCTGGGTGTTCGCGGTATTTTTCCCAAAATTCCGTTGACAATACTGGCAATAGGCTGTATCCTCGGTGCCATCTATTACTGGCAAGGCGATGTGGGAGGTTGGATTTCTGAAGAAGTCGAGCAGCATAATTTAAGTATGAAAACCCAGTCCATGGAAGAATCCAGAGAGACCTTTGGCTTACTGATAATACTTTTTGCTATGCTTCCAGCAATCTGGAAAGCTTGGAAAAAATAGGGCTTTCGCAATAGAGAAAACTATTTATTGGAATACGGAGCATATTTCCACATTCTACTAGAACCCTTTAAATCCGATAACCATGAAAAAAATATTCCTAAGTATGATTGCAATGTTTTTTGCCCTTGGAGGCTATGCTCAACAGTTAAACGGAACATCTACCTATTTTGAAGTAAGAAAGTACTACGCCAATGAAGGGAAGCTTCCTGATTTGATAAAGCGTTTTGAAGACCATACGTTAGGACTTTTTGAAAAAAGTGGGATGGAAAATATAATTTACTTTCTACCCGTTGATAATGAGGATAATTCACTGACCTATATCCTTGGCTATCCAGATGAAAAATCCAGGGATGTAATGTGGGGTAAGTTTGCTAACGATCCAGAATGGCAGAAGGCAAAAAAGGAATCGGAGGTAAATGGAGCCTTAGTAAAAAGTGTGGATCAGACCTTTATGAAGTTGGCCCCTGGGCTGAACGATTTGCCCAAGCAGCAAGCAAGCGGTGTTTTTCAGATGAGAATCTACACTTGTTTTGATGGAAGACTTGATAATTTGCTGACAAGATTTAAAGACCACACACAGGATCTATTTGCGAAGCAAGGCTTGAAAAATTATCCTTACTGGATTACAGTCGAAAAAGACGGTAGTCAGCCAAAGCTCGTTTACCTATTGGGGGACAAAGATCAAGGTTCTTTTGAGGCTAATTTTCAAAAGTTCGCAAAGGATCCAGAGTGGGTAAGAGCTAAAGAATTGTCTGAGGCTGATGGTAGGATTGTAGAAAATGTAGATGCTGTTTTCTTTAAAACTCTCCCTTTTTCACCGATGAAATAAGCTGAAATGTAGCGTTTGCTTTGGGCTGGTCGTCATGGGATTAACTTCTTTTTATCACTTAAACTACTACCATGATTAAGTTACACTATTTAATTTTATGCTGTGCGCTGTTCAGCTTTGCATGTAACAGTGAAGATGAGGACTTTGAGCCAACCGCAGCATGCGGAGTCAATGATGCAATTTCTGACCTGCCTTGGCTAAAGGCAAAGTACGAAGGTCTATCCACAGGTGAATTATCAGAATATAGTTATTTGGTACAGGCTGAATTAGAAGGAGAGACGGTCTTTTATATGGGATCTTGCTGTCCTTTTTGCAACTGGGCGATCATCTTGTATGATTGTGCAGGCAATAGCGTGGAGTATAATGCCACTGAGGATGAGCTAGTTGATGGGAAGGTGATTTGGCAACCGGAAAATAGTGTGTGTCAATTCTAACTTAGGCACCTTACTAGCTCTATTGAATAAACCTTGACTGAAGCAGAATCGAAATAGTCGAACATTTAAACCAAAGAACTAAACAAGAAAGCCATCCCAAAATGTTTCGGGATGGCTTTCTTGTTTAGTTAAGGGTGGTTTTATTTTGAGTTGAAAGTGAATGATCTGATAATAAATCTGCCTTCACTTCCTTCAGTATTTGGTTTAGAAATCAAATAAACCTTATGCATTTTTCCATCAACAGTTCCAGTGAATGGAATTGTGAGCTCACCTTGATTTGGCGTTCTTCCCTCAGAAGGTTTTGGACTAAAAGATACTTCTCCTGCCAATTCTCCAGTAGGGCTATCCAATCTGATTTGTAGATCATATTGTCCAGCTAGGGCGCCCATAGTAAAGGTGTTAATTGTAACTGAACCAACGTCGGTCAAATCCACATTAGCGATGAGTGCGGAACCTTCTTCATTAGGAACTGTCAGTAAATTTGCTCCGTTATAGGCACTGCTACTAAATCCACCAGTGAATTCTTCGGCACCGCCCAAGTCTATGGAATTACTCTTGAGTAATAAGGTAGATGAGCCGGAAAGTGGTTTAATATTTTCGCCTCCTTGATCAGTGTAGGATGCATTCAGCATCAATACGCCAGTAGCAGTTGGTTCCTTGCCTGCAGTAGCCTCAACAGATCCAGAAGCTGGTAGAGATGGAGTGCTTACCTGGTCCAGGGAAAGAATATAGGCTACCAAAGCATTCAAATCAGACTCTTTCATATCTGGATTAGCTGGCATAGCAACTTCTCCCCATACGCCAGCACCACCATTTTTGATTTTATTTTTCAAATAATCAGCATCTCTCTGGTTGTACTTTTTCGCCACATCGATGTAGGCTGGCCCCACAGAAGCCTCGGCTTCCTTGTGACAAGTTTTACAAGTCAGTGTCGTAAAGAGTGATTTACCCATCATGGCTTCTGTCATGACTTTGTGTCCCATGTCTGATTCTGCCTGATCCAAACCTTCGATATAGTCTGCAGACACGTATAATGTGCTCAAGTCAGACGATGCTTCAGGATGATCATCGTCTTTTACAGTGACAGTATAGCTTACTTTCTTTCCAGGGAAATAAAAGGACTGGTTGCCATTGATTGCGATAGATACTTCTGGAGCAACATTTCCCGAGTAAACGCTTTCCACATTACTCGTCCCAGTTAATCCATCAGGATCTTTTGCAGTTACCTTCACTTCATATTCTCCAATAGTTTCAAATGTATGAGTTAGCGTAGGCAAATCTGTTGATTTGGTTTCTCCGTTGCCCAAATCCCAAGTGTAAGTCAAAGGATCGTTTTCAGGATCAGAAGTTTCTGCACTGAAAGTGACTGTTAATGGATTAGTGCCAGAAGTTTTATCAGCTGAAACCTGACTCACAATTGGTGCTCGGTTTCCACCGTTGAAGTCAATTCTAGAAAGTCCGGCATCTGGATTTTTGGCAAACCAACCATTACCATATTCTAAGATGTAAATCCTTCCATCGGGGCCCATTTCCATATCGATGATCGCATTGAATTTGGTGCTTGGCATAAATGCTTCCATTTTGTCATAATCACCATTTTCTTTCAGGGTCACCGCCTTTATCCATCCTCTAATCCAATCATAGATGAATACTTTCGAATCATAGTAATCAGGGAATTTAGTGTCCGCACTGTACATGTCCGAGTAATAAACTGGTCCAGCCATAGCATTTCTTCCGCCAGTACCTAATTGAGGGAATTCTTTGGATTCTCCATAAGGGTACCAAATGAACGCAGGTGCTAAAGCAGGCAAGTCTTTTTTACCGGTATTATTAACTGAGGTATTTGTAGGGCCATTAGGATCAAAAGCGGCTCCTGATTCTCCAGTTTCGTAATTATATTCACGGTAAGGATAATTGTTCCCTACAAAGTATGGCCATCCAAAATTGCCAGCTTTTCTCGCTTGATTTAACTCGTCATAGCCTCTTGGGCCGCGGGTTTCAAAGCTATCATCATTAGCATCGGGACCAACTTCACCCCAGTATAAGAATCCATTTTTCTGATCTATGGAGATTCTATATGGGTTTCTGTTTCCTTGCACATAAATTTCAGGTCTAGTTCCTTCGGTCCCTTCAGGGTAAAGATTTCCTTCAGGGATGTCATACGAACCGTCCTCATTTACTTTGATTCTAAGAATTTTACCTCTCAAATCATTAGCGTCTCCGGAAGATCTTCTGGCATCAAATTGCTCAAATCCAGGTCTCTGGTCTAACGGTGCAAAACCATTGTTTCTGAATTCCGAATCAGGCTGATTGAAAGGAGTAGAGTTATCTCCTAAAGAAAGGTATAAGTTCCCTTCCTTATCAAAGGCAATCGAACCACCGGTATGGCAGCAGATGTCGCGATCCGAATGTACTTCAAGTACCACAACCTCAGAGTTCATGTCCCAGGTGTTGTTTTTGAAAGTAAATCTGGAAAGTCTATTAATTTCTTCATCTCCGGAAGGCGAATAGTAAACAAATACATATCCGTTTTCACTGTAATTAGGGTCTTTTTGAATCCCTAATAATCCCTCTTCGGCATTAACCCCTCTTACATCTGTCTTCCAGTAAACATCAAATTTAGCCACCTCAGTAAGCTCTTCAGTCTCGTTGTTGAAGAATAAGATTTCGCCTCTTCTTTGAGCTACCAGGATGTCTAGGTTTGGAAGTATGGTCATTTCAGTAGGCTCTGTGAATTCTGCACCTACCAAAGACGTTTTTGTAAATCTGTTTTCTTCAGGAACACGCTTGCTTTTAGCATTGGAATAGTTCAATTCGGAATTGCTTCCGATGGCATATTCAATTCCTGCTAGCACATGCTTTAAGAAAAGCTCTTCTGTATATGATTCGTCCGTATGACCGCCTCCTGTATAGAATGCTCGTCCTCCATCGTAGTCATGATACCAGGCGATAGGATGATCACCCATGTCCATTCCACCTTTGTAGGATGCTTCATCTAGATTTAAAAGGACATTTACCTCAGGGTTCATGTTTTTGTAGCTGTACCACTCATCGGTCCTAGCCCATGGGCTCGGCAGGAAAGATGTAGAGGCATTACCAGCATCCACCACTGTGATCTCACCAGCCTGAACATTTGGGTTAGGGTCATTGATGCCTGGATGATCAGCGAAATTTCCGCCAACTAAGCGTGCGTACCAGCCCCAGTCATATTCAGTATCAGCCGCCGCATGGATGCCCATGAAGCCGCCTCCTGCCTGAATGTATCTTTCGAAATCAGCTTCTTGGTAGTTATTCAATACATCTCCGGTAGTGCTCAAAAAGATTACCGCTGAATATTGTGCTAAATTTTCTTCGGTGAATTTTTCTGACTGAGTGGTTGTATCCACTTCAAAATCATTTTCAGCTCCTAGCTTTTGTATTGCTGCTACTCCTTGGGGAATTGATGCATGATAGTATCCTGCAGTTTTGCTAAAAACGAGGACTTTTGGTTTTCCAGAGCGAGAATTACAGCTCCAAAAACCAATGCACGCAATTAGACCAAGTAGCAGTATGCTTCTTAGGTTTTTTGGGAAATTCATAGGTTTAATGTTGTTAGGATAATAGGCAATTTTACTCGATTGAGAGATTGGGGTACAAAATGGTGATTTTTTCGGGAAAATTCACAGGAATTATCTCCTGCAAGCTATAGAAACTGTGAGCGGTAATTTAGCTCAGTATTCTAGCGCCTTCGGAAAGAGTGACTGGAATAAAATCAGCGTCTATTCCAAACTTTTCTTTATAGGCTGTATGAATTTCAGTTTGGAAAGTCTCCAAGCTCTCATTAGAAATCAGATTGATCGTGCAACCTCCAAAACCACCGCCCATCATTCTGGAACCAATAACTCCAGGTAGTTTCCAGGATTTTTCTGCGAGAAAATCGAGCTCTACACAGCTTACTTCAAAATCTTTACTCAGGCTTTTGTGAGACTCTTTGAGTAAGGCACCAAAAGATATGAGATCGCTCTCATTAAGTGCTTTTGAAGCTAGATTTACTCGTTCAATTTCGGTAATAACGTGTTTAGCTTTAAGGAAAAGTTCGTTTGGTAGAGTCTGTTGAACTTTCGCCAAATCTTCCACAGGAATATCTCTAAGCGTGGTAGCATCTGGGTAAATAGATTGTAGGATTTTAACACTTTCTTCACAAGATTCCCTCCGTTTATTGTAGGCCGAATCGGCAAGGTTATGCTTCACTTTCGAGTTGACAAGTAGGAGAGAATGAGACATAAAATCTACTGCGACTTCTATATGCTTATTAGTTCGACAATCCAATAGGAGAGCATGGTTTGCTTTTCCGAACGCAGAAGCATATGGATCCATAATTCCGCATTTCACTCCAGCAAATAAATGCTCAGACTTCTGCGCATACAGGACGATTGATTTTTGGGAGATTTCCAACTTGAACAGTGCTGACAATGCAGTCCCTACAGCCACTGATAGTGCTGCTGAAGAAGATAACCCTGAAGCCGGAATATTTCCTCCAAAAACCAAATCAAAGCCTTCTAATTTATACCCTGCTTGTTGGAATTGGGCAACCATTCCCATGGTGTAATTTGCCCAGTGCCCTTTTTTCGGAGAAAAAGAATTGATGTCAAACACAAACTCTTCACTATAGTCTTCCGAGTAGATTCTGCATGTAGGAAGATTGTTTTTTTGAATTGCCACCCATATTCCTTGTGCTACTGCGGCTGGAAAAACCAGTCCATCCTGATAGTCGGTGTGTTCTCCGATTAAATTGATTCTTCCAGGTGCAAAAGCCAGAATAGGGCTACTTCCAAAGAGATTCTCAAAGGATTGGGCAATTTTATCTTTCATGAACTTAAAGCGCTTTTGTCGATTGACGAGGTAGCAAGGTGGTCTCTAAAACAATGGAAATAGGATCGTCAGATGCTTGACCATCTAATTGATCGAGGAGATGGCTTACAGCCAATTTACCCATTTCATAGCCTGGTTGGGCCACAGTAGTTAGGGGAGGTTCTATCACTCCTGAAGCGGGGTTGTTGGTAAATCCGGCAAGTGCAATTTCGTCAGGGATTTTGATTCCCATAGGTTTCCACACGGCCATAAAATCCAGAGCTATTGGATCTATCATACAGAATACACCGTCAGGTCGCTGGTTCATTGAGGCGATCTCATGGGCTATTTTAATATTGCCTTCTGAAGTGAGATCTGAGATTTTAACTAATTCAGGGTCTAATTCCATCCCAAATTCAGTGAGTGCATGAAGATAACCTTCCTTACGTTTTTTGCTGATATATAGGTCCTCAGGCCCTGAAACGTACATTACACGCTTGCATCCAGTCTCCAAGAGATGCTTGGTGACTTGATATGCGCCACCCTCATCATTGAAGGTGACTCTTGATACAGGTATATCTTCATTGACTCTGTCAAAAAGCAAGAAGGGGATTTCTCTATTATAGAGATCAATCAAGTGCTCGTATTTGTTAGTTTCTCGGCTCAAAGAGATTAATAAGCCATCTACTTGTGAAGCAACTAAAGTTCTGATATTGGCTTTTTCGAGCTCCAAAGTCTCATTTGATTGACAAATCATAACGTTGTATCCACGCTTATTGGCGTGATCCTGAATGCCTGATATGCAGGATGCGAAAAAGTGAGAAGTGATCTCTGGTACGATTACACCCAATGTATTAGTACGACTTATTCTAAGACTTTGGGCAAGGAGATTTGGCTGGTAATTCATCTCCTTAGCCATTTCCACTATTCGCTTTTTAGTATCTGGATGAAGCTCTGGTGAATCTTTAAGTGCTCTGGAAATAGTCGATACAGAAACGCCTAATTTCTTGGCAATTTCCTTCATCGTAACCTGATGTCCTTTTTTCATTTGGCAAAACGAGTTAACAATCCACTTTTCAACGTCCAAATTGGACGATTCTAAGATGGAAAGATAAGGTTTTTACTCTTGGTAAACAGTAAAAAGAACAGTTTCTCCTACTGCCTGCAAAGTTCGACGATCAATGATCTCTATATTGTCTGTGTGCTTATGGTGGTACTGGGCAAAGCCAAAATCCGGGGAAAACTCGATAATGTCTATCATTGGGATTTTTGCAAATGCGTTTACAAATACATGGTCGTCCGTGATTTCAGGAGCATCTTTGTAAATAAAGAAGTCACCTTGACCGATGCTGTGGGCATTATCCCAAACTTTTTTCAATATACCTGAAGCATACTGGCGGGAATATCCTTCTCTATAGAATCGCGCTCCTTTTGCTCCGACCATATCCACGAGTATGCCGAAATAGGCGGAATAATTTGGTTTATGCTTGTTTTTGGACCAATGTTGTGAACCCAGACACCACCAGAAATCCTGGGCATTGTTCTTTACTTTGGTGCTCTCAGGCTCTCCATCATCCTCTCCGTCGAAGAGAATAATATCAATGCCCACATCCGGCTTCAGTTCCTGAGTGCCAATTACACGGGCGATTTCCAATAAAACACCTACACCGCTACCTCCATCATTGGCTCCATCGATAGGTTCATCGATCCGCTCGGTATCTTTATCCGCAATTCTGCGTGTATCCCAGTGTGCTGCCAAAAGAATTCTCTTGGTAGCTTCTGGATTATAAGAAGCAATGATGTTGCTCAGATCCCATGTCAGTCCATCGTAAGTTTTTGCTTCGAAATCCTGAGTTTCTACAGCAAAGCCATAACCTTCAAACTTGGACAAAAGCCAATTTTTAGTTGCTTCATGAGCTTCAGTTTCAGGCACACGTGGGCCGAAGTCCACCTGCTTTTGGACAAAAGCATAAGCAGAATCCGGGTTGAATGTAGGGTAAGGCTTTGCAGGAGCTTTCTCAATAGTCTCAGTTTTTTTCTCTGGGCTAGTACATGCCCAAGCCAGAGCTAGCAAACTGACTAACCAAAATCTATTCTTCATATGCCCAGTCAATTTTATCTTTCATGTCTTTCACTACAAAACCTAAGGCCTTTAAGCCTGCTCTGATCTCATCTACTTTTGTGTAATCGCGAGCCGTTTTTGCTTCAGAATAAAGTTTCAGAAGCAAATCCAGCATCTCATTTTGGCTGTCTGATTTCTCTTCCATCAATCCCAAAATATCAGAGACGAATGTGCTAAATGTGTCAATCAATTTATTGAAAACCTCCTCACCAAATACGGCAGGATTCAGTTGTCCGGTGTACATGGAGTTGATTTTCTTCAGCAGATTGAAAAGATGACCAATAGCTTGAGCTGTATTAAAATCATCATCCATAGCTCGATAGGCGTTGGTGATGATTTGTTCTACTTGCTTGATTTGCTCCTCATCTTGCTGCGCATCACTTGCCTCATACTTCAAAAGCTTGGCAATTCTCAATCCGTTGATCAGTTTCTTATAGCCTTTTTGCGCAGCCTGAAGTGCTTCGTTGGAAAAATCCAAGGTAGATCTATAATGTGCCGTCAGGATGAAATAGCGGATCGTCATCGGACTGTAGGCCTGATCCAGGAGCTTATGGTTGCCGGTGAAAAGCTCCTGCAAGTTGATGAAGTTCCCCAAAGACTTGCCCATCTTCTGGCCGTTGATGGTGATCATATTATTATGCATCCAGTACTTGGCCGGATCCTGATGATTGCAGGCATTACCCTGTGCGATTTCACATTCGTGGTGAGGGAAAAGTAAATCCATTCCGCCTCCGTGTATGTCAAACTGCTTGCCGAGGTACTTTGAACTCATGGCTGTACACTCTAAGTGCCAGCCTGGAAAGCCGACTCCCCAAGGAGATTCCCACTTCATCAGATGCTCAGGAGAAGCGTTTTTCCAAAGCGCAAAATCAACTGGATTGCGTTTTTCATCCTGTCCATCCAGCGTACGGCTTCCGCTTAACAGGTTTTCCAAATCACGTCCGGAGAGCTTGCCGTAGTTGCTGGTTTCGTTGTATTTCAAAACATCGAAATATACAGAACCATTGATTTCGTAGCCCAAGCCTTCCTTCAAAATCGCTTCTACCAATGCAATCTGCTCCGGGATGTGGCCAGTAGCACGTGGTTCTATGCTAGGTTTCCAGGTATTCAGCAGCGCCATATCCCTATGATAGCTGTCCGTATATTGCTGTGCAACCTCCATTGGCTCAAGTTGCTCTAGCTTAGCTTTCTTAGCTATTTTATCCTCGCCCTCGTCAGCATCTCCCTGCAAATGACCTACATCTGTGATGTTGCGCACGTACCGAACTCTATATCCTAAATGGGTCAGATAGCGATTGACTGTGTCAAATGTGATCGCGGGGCGGCCATGGCCAAGGTGAGCATCCCCATAGACTGTCGGTCCACAGACATACATACCTACAAAAGGCGGATTGATGGGTTTAAACTCTTCTTTCTGGCGGGAAAGCGTATTGTATAATTTGAGATTATGCGACTTCATTTATAGAATCAAGATTCAAGTATCAAGAACCAAGAACGGAAAAAGCCCGAAATTGATTCAGGCTGCAAAATAGGGGATTCGAGTGGGGAAATGAAAGGGAATTAAATTTAGATTGTATGCCGGCTAATTCGACTGGCTGTAGCTATAAACTGTTTTGAAATAAGGAGAGAAGCCATATTCAGGATAAAGCTCTACTTCTTCTATCATTCTATCTTGATCATCGTAAGAATAAACAAACATGGGCTCTAAATTATCAATGCTGGAGACAGGAATAGATTTAGATATAAGTCTCCCGCTTTCGTCGTAGATATAATGCCAATCCCTGATAGGAGATTCTTGCTGATCAGACACACCCCAGATCTGGCGAGTGATTCGACTATTCTCATCATAGAAAAAGAAATAGGCCTCGTATTGGTCAGTGAATGGTCCTAGAATTTTTTCACTGACCAAACCTTGGTCATTGTACTTATACTGAAAATGGTTTAATCCATCTCTTGTGATTTGATGCAAGCTTCCATCTGGGTTATAATGGTATTTTAAGGTTACTGTCAACTTATAATCAGTGTGGAATTTTGGGTAGATATTTTTTTCAATGATCAAATCATCTGAATAGACGTAAAGAACAATACTGGTAGTGTCCAAAGATTCATCGAGGTAAACGTTAAACAATTCATTACCCTGAGAATCGTAATAGATGTCTCTATGACCTAAAAAAGTGTCTAACTGAAATTCTGTTACACGATTTGGCTGATCGTCTGAAGGTACTGCTTTCGGCAAAAGCTGAATTAAAGTAAGTTGTGGTTCAGTGAGAGTCTCTGAAAAATCCTGCTCATCCGGAACAACTTCACAACTCACAATGGATAAAATAAAGCCTAACGAAACAATTGGTTTTAGTGAGCTTTTCATGACCTAAATAGTTTTAAATCAAAATGTTGAATATAGTTGATTAATAAATATTAGACGCGAATAATATCGAAATTATTGAAACTATATGGTTATTTGTTTTGCACTTCTAAAGCATCTTAAACTTGTTTAGGTAAGCATCAATTTTCCTTTAGGAGTAGGAATAGATCTTCCAAGAGATTTCGCTGTTTCTACCCATTCCTCGATGACGATTTCTACATTAGCTAGAGCCTCTGAATAGGAATCTCCATCTGCTAGACAACCTGCCAATTCAGGAACTTCAGCAATGAATGCTTGGTCTTCTTCACTCCAGTAAATGATTATTTCGTATCTCGGGTTATTTTTCATCTTTTAGCTTTAATCTATATTTCAATATAAGATTTCTTACTTGTTTGACCTGATAAGGTTTTGCTTTTCCGCCTTTTTCCTGGATGTTAAGTATCTCTTCTACTTGGGATTTGGAGAATATATGATGACTTCCTTTGATTCTTTCTTCAAAACCGAAAATAACCAACAATCTTTTGAGGTCTTCAAAATCAATATTTTGATCTGATGCCCCTCTCATTATTTTCAGAAGGATTTTCTCATACTTTCCCATTATTAAATATATGGAAACTTCCGATTTTCAAATCCATTCTGGTTTAAAATCAATTAATCAAAAAAAGACCTTCGAAAACGTAGGTTCCGAAGGTCTTGATATTTATTTCTAGCGACTTGCTATTTCTTTAATGCTTAAAGTGTCTCACTCCTGTCATTACCATTGCAATACCATTTTCGTCACAATAGTCAATGCTTAATTGATCTTTGATTGAACCACCCGGCTGAACAACTGCGGTGATTCCTGCTTTACCAGCGATCTCCACACAATCTGGGAATGGGAAGAAGGCATCAGAGGCCATTACAGCGCCATTCAAATCAAAGCCAAATGCTTTCGCTTTCTCAATCGCTTGAAGCAATGCATCCACACGGGAGGTTTGACCCACTCCGCTGGAGAATAATTGATTCTCATTGGAAAGGATGATTGTATTTGATTTGGTGTGTTTACAGATTTTGGCTGCGAAAACAAGAGCGTTTTGTTCAGCTTCTGAAGGAGCTTTTTTGGTAGCTACGGTGAAATCAGCTTTTGTTTCTGTTGCCAAATCCTTGTCTTGCTCGATCACGCCGTTCAGCAGAGTCTTGATCATCTTGGTGCCAGGAAGATCCATTTTCTGCTTTAGCAAAATCCTGTTTTTCTTACCAGTCAATACTTCAAGTGCTTCTTCTGTGAAATCTGGAGCAATCAAAACTTCGAAGAATAAAGAATGCATTTCTTCTGCTGCGTCTTTGTCCACGGTCTGGTTGGTAACCAATACACCTCCGAAGGCTGAGGTAGTATCAGCGTCGAAAGCTTTTTGATAGGCTTCCTTTACAGTTGGAGCCAATGCAACGCCACATGCATTGGTGTGCTTTAAGATAGCAAAAGCTGTTTCTCCTTTGAATTCAGCAATCAAGTTCACCGCTGCATCCACATCTACCAAGTTGTTATAAGAAAGTTCTTTTCCATTCAACTGATCAAAAAGTGCCTCCATATCCCCGTAGAAGTGGGCATTTTGATGAGGGTTTTCACCGTAGCGTAGTGCTTTAGCTTTCGTCTCAGATACTTTCAACGCCGGAATATTTTCAGCTTCGTTGAAGTAATTGAAAATATGTGTATCGTAGTTAGAAGAAACCTGGAATGCCTGAGCGGCGAAATAACGACGGTCAGCTAGGGTAGTGGCTCCATCTTGTTCGGTTAATCTGCCTTCCAATTCAGTGTATTGATCTTTCGATGCAATGATCGTCACGTCCTTGAAATTCTTTGCTGCTGCACGGATCAAGGAAATTCCACCAATATCGATTTTTTCTATGATATCTGCCTCAGAAGCTCCAGAAGCTACAGTTTCCTCAAAAGGATACAAATCCACAATCACCAAATCTATCGCTGGAATATCATATTCTCCAGCTTGAGAAAGATCACCTTCATTATCTCTTCTGTATAAAATCCCTCCAAAGATCTTTGGGTGAAGCGTTTTCACTCTTCCTCCGAAGATAGAAGGGTAGCTTGTCAACTCTTCCACTGGAATAACTTCCGCGCCTTGGTCCTCGATAAACTTCTGAGTGCCACCGGTAGAATAAATGGTGACATCATGTTTTTTCAATAGGGCGATGATTGGTTCGAGGTTGTCTTTATAATAGACAGAAATTAGGGCGGATTTTATTTTTTTTGTTGCCATTTGGGAATGGGTTGGTATGAAAACTTAGCAAGCTGCAAAGGTAAGAAATTTGCTTGGAAGAGAGGTAGTGGAAATTTGATTTACGAAATACGAATTTCGAGATCTTCGAAACTATATACTGGTCCCAACTACTCCTTAAATTCAACTCTTTTATCGAAGGATGAATATTGAATACCGAGTAAGGAGTTGTTAAACTAATCCTTTGACGCCTTATAAATAGCATCCAGCAGACTGCCTTCCTCCTTGGTATCGTTTCCTAATTCCCAGAACATAATGCCGCCCAAGCCTTTCTCCATAGTATATCGGGTTTTTAAAGCAACAGAAACGGTATCATCATAGGATACAAAAAGACTATCAGAAGCATTATACATATAAGGAGCCTGGGCTTTTTCATCCCAGAAACGCTGGAAACTGCTGTCTTGCTCATAGTTGTTACGGATCTCATGATAGGCCATCCAACCAATATGAAGTCCTTTACTCAATTGGTGTAAACCATTGTTCACCGGTGGTACGCCTGCCCAAACTCGACCATAAAATGCACTTCCAATCACAATCTGCTCAGGTCTCACTCCCGATTGGATAAGGAAGTCGACAATCTTCTCCGCTGAGCGCGGGTCTGGATCTTGATTGTGACCATCTGCAAACAAGCTATCCAAATGTGCCTGAAAAGGTGTTCCTGTTATTTCTTCACTTTTCACATCACCTAATGGCGTATGATGGCCTGTGTAGATGGATACTCCGGAAACCTGATCGTAAGTCATCACATTGGTGTAATCGGCATATTTCATCACCTCATCCATGTCCACAAAATCATAATAACGTTTCCAGCCCGCTGAAGCAAAAGTCAACACTTTTGGGGTATCGAATTCATCTAGCATCTCTCTCAATCCCTTCATCAAAGCAGTAAAGTTCACTGTGTCTTCAGGGCGAGCCATCGTTCCGGCACCGGATATCCCTGGGTATTCCCAGTCCACATCCATCCCATCAAGTTTATATTTTGTGATGAATTCAGAAGCACTTTTGATGAATTTAGCACGGCTTTCTTCTGTGAGTGCCATATCCGAAAATCCATCTGCACCCCAACCACCACAGGCGATCATTACTTTGAGGTCTGGATTTCTTTCCTTTTGCTTTACAAGTGCTTCAATCTTCGGTCCTGCAGCCTCTTCGTTTCTGAATTTCATTTCTCCGTCAATTACATTGGTGAAGGAGTAGATGATATGAGTTAATTTTTCCACTGGAATCTTTTCTGGCTGGAAATCACGCTCAGCTACGTAATAGGCCATGATTACCGGTTTTGGAGTAAGTAAAGATGATTCTTGGGAGTCTTCAGTTTGATTATCAGTTGGGGTAGAGCAACTTAAGAAACCAAGTAGAAGAAAGAGGCAGGAGAATGAAGTGATTTTCAAAGTATGGTAATTTTAGTACTTATTAAATAATTTCGTATAAGTTAAAATTACTTATTTTAAAATATTCTTTAGGGTGAAAGGAATAAATTTTAAGTTTTTTCCATGGTTTTGAATAAAGATCAGTGGTAAATGTCCTACTGATTTTTGGAGGGCAAATGCTGATTAGGGGACTTCGGTAAATCTATTTTCATATCCAAAAAAGAACCTGAGGACTTGGATTTCCTTCCGTCTTTTTGAGGTTCGATCACTAATTCTCGCAAAAAATTCGCAGCTAAATAGGCTTTAAATTTCCACTCTGAAAGTCGTGCTACGTCCTGCCTGGCTGCTAACGGTGATTTTTGCACCTATGCTATCCGCAAAATCTTTGCAAAGCATCAGTCCTATTCCTGTGCCCTGTTCGCCGTTGGTTCCTACCGAAGAGTACTGTTTCTTATTAAACAAGCTGTCGATCTGGGCTTGACTCATTCCTATGCCGCTATCTTTTATCAGGATAGCAGTTGGGTGATCTGGATCGATGGATACCGTGATTTCTCCTCCATCTGGAGTGAATTTGATGGAGTTGGAAAGGATGTTTCGAAGAATGAACCTTAGCCTATCCCGGTCTGTATGCAGTGTCACTTCCGCAGGGATTTCGTTATGAAGCGTGAGTTCTTTTTGATCTAATTGTTTGGCAAAAAGCTGTTGGTTTTCGGTGATGAGTTCTGCGAGAGCGACTTCGGTTTTTTCTACTTTCTCTGAGCTCATCTGAGTTCTGGCCCAAGTGAGTAAGTTGGAAAGCAGGATAGATGCTGAGCGGGTATTGGTGGCAATATTGCTAAGGATATAATTCATCTCAGTGAGGCTGAGTTCACCTTCTTGCCAGAGATCCAGCGAGTTATTGAGCGAGGCAAAGGGAGTTCGCAGATCATGAGAAATGATAGAGAATAGCTTTTCCCGGAACTTATTGGCCTTTTTGAGTTCTTTGTTCGAGGTCTTAAGTTGTGCTGCCTGTTCCTGAATTTGATTATTTTGGAGCTGTACCTTTTGGTTGGTTTCTTCCAATTTGTGATGAGCTATCCGTAGTTTTTGGTTGATTTTGCGCTGATGCCAGGCAAGACCGAGCAAAAGCAACCCTACTGAGATGAATATCCAGAGTAGCTCATTTTTACGTGTAATAGTGAGTTCAGCGAGCGCTTGGTCCTGTGTCAATTTCTGATTTTCCAGCTCTTTTTTTTCACTCTCATATTGGATCTCCAACTCATCTCGGATTTTTTGCCTTGAGTCATTGAAGACTGAGTCCTTACTGGCTCTATGAATGAGTTGGAATTCGTAAGCATTTTCAAAATCCTTATTCAAGGCCGACAGATTAGACATTCTACTTGCTGCAATGGAGATCTGGTAGTATGATTCGGTTTTTTCCGCCAACTCGTAAGCCTCCTTTGCATAAGCAAGAGATTTGCTGAGGGACTGCTCATCCCGGTAGTAATCAGAAAGCGTCCCAAGTGAAGAAAGCCTGCCCTCTATATCGTTTAGTTCCTCAGAGTATTCCAAGGACTTCTCCACCATCTCAATGCCTTTGGCTTTTTCTCCTGATTCGTAATAAAGCTCACCAAGCTGGCTGAGGGTGTTGATGATACCCCGATTGTCCTGAAGTGTTTCTTTTAGGGTTAGCGATTTTTCTAAATAATCCTTAGCCAAAGTAAAGTCATTCCCATCCTTAAAAGCCAGCCAACGATCTCTATAAAAGCTCCCCAGGTTATTGAAAAGTAAACTCATAGCTCGCTCATGGTTGATCTGCTGCGCCAGGGCGAGTGCTTCATGGTATTGCAATACTGCCTTTTCCGGATCATTTAATCTGTAATAGATGTTGCCCAGATTCATTGTGGATTCTATCATTCCCACGGTATCCTGCAGCGTTTCACGTATTCCCAATGCTTCAAAATGTGTGCTTAGAGCTTTTTCGTATTCAGCTTTGATCAGATAGGAAACTCCAATGATATTGAGGGAATTGGCCTCCATCTTTCGGAAATTCATCGCATGAGAGATCTCCTTGGCTTCAGTAGCAAAGAGAATAGCTGAGTCTTGATCGTACGGATAATAAATTTTGCTCAGATTATATAATCCTGATGCTTTGATAGAATCATTGTCTGTCTGCTCCACAACCGTTTTAAGACTATCTGTCTGTGACTGTTGAATAGGTGGAACAAATAGAACCATCCAAACCAGTAAGTGAGTAAGCATATGGGTAAATAAAGTAAGAATTTATCCTTGGGTGATAAACAGGATTCGTAGGTAAAGATGCATTTGAATGCCTGTAAATCAAACCTCTGAACTTATATATTGAAAAAAATACTTCATGCCTATCCAAAATATTGACAGGGGAGAAAATAAGAAAATGTAATTCGGCTAGTTCCGAGATCTCTTCTTGTTCTCTATACAAGGCTCTGAAGGTTAAGTTTACCGTGGCCATACTGGTTTTTTTACCGACTTAGAAAGTTTGTAATCAGATTTCTATTCTTGAAACATTCGTAAAAGCTCGTCTTGCGGAGCTGTTTGGAATTGTGTAAGCCGAAGAAGCCGCCTCATCCCAATCTTTACTATGTGCAGTAATTGTTCGTATCCGAACAAAACGGCTGTTTCTCGGACAGAGTAGAAACGTGAAATACTGTTAAATCAGGCATAGAGGCATTTTTATGCCTTGGCATAATCTCTGAAACCTATCTGTCAAACACGACATAAATTAATTTGACATGAATACTTCAAAATTATCTGCATTTGTCCTTCTCCTATTTTTGATGGGCACAACTGTACAGGCACAAACTGAAACCCGTAGTCCCGGCAAATTCACAGGAGTCAATTCCGAAGGATCTTGGGATGTGATCATCACGCTTGGGGACAAGGATGAAGTCAAGCTCGTCTCCAAAGGCTTTGACTTGGGCGAGGTAATCACCGAAATCGAAAATGGAAGTCTTAACATTGAGTTGGAAGACTCCGATGATGATAAGCGTGCAAATTTCACTGCATATGTGACTGTCAGAAATCTGGAAAGCTTGGGTTTAAGTGGTTCGGGAAATATGATTGTCCGTTCTGATATCTCCTCTCACGAGTTTAGCATCGGTCAGGCCGGCTCAGGAACGATAGAAATGGAGATGCTTACAACCGGAGAATTGAATATAGGTATGGCTGGCTCGGGTAGTGTTTTGATCGCCAGCGGAACGGCTTCTGATGTGAATATTGGGCAAGTAGGCTCCGGAGATTTAAAAGCTTTGGCATTGCTGGGCAAAGATGTGAATGTAGGTAAAACAGGTTCGGGGGATACTTATATAGGAGTAGAAGGCGACCTTACCGTTGGCTCGCTTGGTTCCGGGAATGTTTATTACAGTGGAGATCCTACTGATATTTCTAAGGGGAGTTTAGGGTCTGGAAAAGTAGTTAGAAAATAGTAGGCAGTATCTAGTAGTGAGAACCAAGATCCAAGAACCAAGAACCAAGAACCAAGAATCAAGAGTTTAGAGACAAGATAGATAGGGATAAGTAAGATGTGGAAAGTAAAATGTAAGAAGAGAATTAGGGTTAAGAAAAACGGTTTGCGAAGAATGAGAAATCACTTCAGCTTTCACACCTTCTATTGGCTTCCTATGAACTTTACATCCTTAAACATTTACCACCTTCCAACTCTTAATTAATCTTTCAATTTTTAAATTTTCCAATTTTTAAATCAAAACAAGCCATGCTCAAAAACTACCTAAAAATACTGATCCGAAATACTAAGAAAAGTCCTTTATACATGTTTATCAACGTGTTTGGGCTGGCTGTGGGAATGGCTGTGAGTATTCTGATTTTCCTTTTTGTACAGCATGAGCTGAGTTATGATAAGTACAACGCAAATGCTGACCGGATATATAGAGTTTCCAGGAGCTGGAGCAATGCAGACGGTGAAGTGAGCTTGCATTTGGGGCACTTGGCTCCACCTTTTGGACCACTGATCAAAGCGGATTTTGAGGATCAGGTAGAAGAGGTGGTCCGGTTTTTCAATGCAGGACTTTTAATCAAGTCCGGAGAAAATACATTTGTAGAGGACGAGTTTTTCTTTGCTGATCCTGAGGTGTTTGATGTGTTTTCCTGGAAAATGTTGGAAGGAGATCCTAAAGCTAGCCTCAATCAGTCCGATGGGGTTTTGATCTCCGAAGATATGGCAAATAAGTACTTTGGTGATGTGAAGGCTACGGGCAAGGAACTACTCGCAGAAGTAGATGGCATGGAAATGACTTTTCAGGTCCGTGGTGTTTTTGAAAATGTTCCTGACAATTCCCATATGCACCCGGATTTCATTGCATCCATGAATCCCGTGATCCAGTTCTACGGTGGGTTGGAGCCCTTTATGAGCAACTATGGCTCAAACAATTTTTCTACCTATGTTTTGATGAAGGAGGGTTATGATTATAAGAACTTGGAAGCTCAGTTTCCTGCTATGATTGACAGAAATATGGGAGAAGCACAGGCAGGGATTCCCATGTCCAAGACTACAGCTTTGACCATGTGGCCATTGGAAGATATCCACCTTTACTCCAATCTGGATTCGGAGATTGAGGCCAATAGCAACATTGATTATGTTTATATCTATTTCGCAGTTGCGCTGTTTATCCTGCTGATTGCCTGCATCAACTTCATGAATCTATCCACAGCAAGATCTTCCATGAGGTCTATGGAGGTGGGCTTGCGCAAAGTGATGGGAGCTGATAAGAGTCGTCTGATCAGACAATTCATGGGCGAATCATTTATGCTGACCTGCGTCTCCATGATTTTCGCATTGATATTGGTTTACTTGTTTTTACCTACATTTTCGAATTTCACGGATAAAGAACTCAGTTTAAATTTTCTCCAAAATCCAGAATACATAATCGGAATAGTTGGTCTGATTGCTTTTGTTGGACTGATATCCGGTAGTTATCCAGCCTTATTTCTTTCCGGTTTTTCTCCAGCCAAAGTGCTGAAGGGAGCATTTAAGGCAGGAAAAGGGCATGAGAATTTCCGTTCTGTGCTGGTGGTGGGACAATTCGCGATCTCAGTTGTGTTGATTGTAGCAGTGTTGGTTGTCGTGAGACAGTTGGACTTCATGCAAAGTAAGGATTTGGGTTTTGAAAAGGAGGACATCGTAGTGCTTCCCTCCAGCCCGGCTATTGAGCAGAATTATCAGATTATAAAGGACAGATTGGAGAGGCAGCAAGGCATACAATCCGTGAGTATTTCCAGCCGGGTCCCTTCGGGAAGATTGCTGGATTCCCAAGGTAGTACAGCCGAGATAGATGGGGAAATGACACAGCTGAACGTGCGCATTGCTGACGTGCATGTAGCACATAATTTCCTGGATACCTATGGTATTCCGGTCGTGGCAGGAAGAGATTTCGATTTTGATCTAGCCAGTGATTCTACGGAAGCTTTTATCCTAAATGAAGCTGCAATCAGGGAGATCGGATGGCAGACTGCAGAGGAAGCAATAGGCAAAAAGTTTTACTATGGAGGAAGACGTGGATTTGTGACGGGTGTGATGAAAGATTTTCATTTCGAATCCCTGCATCAGCCTATCGTGCCGATTGTTTTTATGATTTCGCAGGATAGAAACAATCAGGTGAGCTTGAAGATAGATGCCGAAAACAAGGAGCAAACTTTGGCCTACTTAAAAGAAGAATGGGCAACATTAAGATCCGATTTTCCATTCGAACCCATATTTGTAGATGAAGGATTCAATAGACAATACGAAGCGGAGGAGCGAGTGAAGACTATTTTCACCTTCTTTTCTGGATTAGCAGTGATCATTTCCATTCTTGGGTTGCTTGGCTTGACCACCTTCGCCACACAGCAGAGAACGCGAGAGATCGGTATCAGAAAAGTAATGGGAGCAGAGACAGGGAATATTCTGATTTTACTGGGTAAGGACTTCCTAAAACTCGTGATGATTGGTTTTCTTATAGCTATTCCGATTTCCTGGTTTGGAATGTCCAATTGGCTGGAGGATTTTGCCTACAAGATCGGTATCAGTTGGACAGTGTTCCTCTGGGCAGGGTTGATTGCTGGGGCGATAGCTGCCATCACCGTAATGTCACAATCGCTGAAAGCCGCTTGGGCTGATCCGGTGAAGAGTATTAAGAGCGAGTGATGTTTTGGTAGCAAGTATCAAGATGCTAGAACCAAGAGTCAAGATCCAAGAGTCAAGTGTCACGACTTAAGAATCAAGAAAAAATCAGCTGATGCAACCTTATTCCTAGATGTCGCATCTAACGAATACAAGACTGTTTAAAAAACCTTTTAACATTTCAACTTTACAACCTTTCAACTATATAAAAATGAAACTCTATTCAAAAATTTTAGCATTTGTCTTCACTGCTTTCGTGATGGCCTCATGCGTACAGGCACAGCAAACTGAAACCAGGACTCCTGGACATTTTACAAAAGTACATTCTGGCGGGAGCTGGGAAGTGATCTTGACAGAAGGAGATAAGGAAGAAGTAAGAATCGAAGCAAAGGGTGTTGACCTCAACAAAGTGAAAACAGAGATAGACGGTGATGTGCTAAGTGTGGGCTTAGTAAAAGGAAGCTATAATAATGTTAAGCTGAAGTTTTACATCACCTACAAAGATCTTGATGGTATTAAGTGCTCAGGTTCTGGAACCATGGAAGTGACTTCTCCGGTAAGATCTGAATCATTTTACGCAGCCCTTTCTGGATCTGGGGACATTATTATAGAAAAGCTGGAAGCAGAGAAATTATCAGTTGGAATTTCAGGGTCAGCAGATATGCTGATCAAAAGCGGCTCTGTAGATCAAGCTGAGATCAAGCAGTCTGGTTCTGGTGATTTCGAAGCAGAGCGCTTGGCAATCGGCGAGTTGGTAGTGGGCAAATCAGGATCAGGAGATACTTTAGTTGGTGACCTTGGAATGCTTTCTGTAAGCTCTTCAGGATCCGGTGATGTTGTTTACTCAGGTTCGCCAAAATTGGGAAATATCAGAACTTCAGGTTCTAGCAGCATAACAAAAAGGTAAAAGACACAAACCAACCAAAAAGTCCCTCAAGCGAAAGTTTGAGGGACTTTTTTTTAAATTATTTAACCACAAAGTACGCGGAGATTTCGCAGAGTCCGCAATTTTCAAAGTGTCTTACACTCGTCAATATAGAAACTAAAGCATTGCAAGATTTGGTAAAGACTAGAATATGGACCACTTCGGTCTTTTTATTCGATTTAGAATTTTTAAAACTTTACCACTTTTCAAACTTATTACTTTAGAACAACATCACATCAAAAACCCATTTTCCACCGCGTAAGGAGCAGGGATGTTTTCCTCTTCCAGCATTTCCAACAAATCAATTTCTATCGCTCTGGCAATGGATGAAATAGGCACATCGTTATAACCGCCTTCGAATGGATTCTCTGAATAATCTCCGATCCGGTCCACTACAAAGAAAGTCCAGATGATTATCGCTGAAAATGGAATGGTCAGCCAATAGTGTAAGGCTGAGGACTGAGCGAAAATATCCAGCAAACCGAAGGGAATCAATGCGCAAAAAATGTAAGTAATCCATAATCCTGTAGATGCATATTGTCTTGGAAATGGAAAGTTTTTAATACGTTCGCTCATTCCTTGATTGGTGTACAATTGACCGATCAGCTCATGAAGCCGAACTTGTTTGTAATCAGAGATGTAGGCTTTTTCGTTTAAACTTCCGATTTCCAAACTTTGATTTTTCAGCAGTTGGGAGGGGATATTGGATAGTTTCTTTAAGCTCCCGAGCTCTTCTTTTGAAAGGTATTTTTCTATTTCAGCGAAGATTCCATCGTTATATTCTTTAATAAAGCCTGGGATGAAATTCAGCTTATTTACAGGTAGATTATGCTCCCAAGTTTTCTCCTTTCGCATCACATGTTTTAGCGCCAAAAGCCAGGCGAGGTGTCTGTAAATAAGTTTCTTTTTGTCTTCCGCTGGCATATTTTGGCTAGGAAGACTTAGAACAGCTGTGGCAAATGTTCTGCTGTCATTGACTATTGCTCCCCAGATTTTTCGGGCTTCCCAAGTCCGATCATAAGAAGAGTTGTTTTTGAAACCTAGAAAAAAAGCTACAGCTACACCGATTACAGAGATTGGCTGCCAGGGAAGTGAAAAAGGAATGGAGGTGACTTCGTATAACACGATTATGACCACAGAGTACAGTATGCCATAGATCAATGATAATTTGGACCAGCGCACTGTCATCCAAAAACTGTAATACCGTTTTACGTACATAAAAATATTTTTTTGCAATTAAACTACAGAAAATTGTCAAAAGTCCGGTATTTAAAGACTTGATTCTGTGGGAAAAAGTAAAAAATCCTTGAAAATGGGGATCTGTTTTTACCTCAGAATATCAGTTCTTCTGAATTTTGAAATGCCTGGTCACGTATGGGTAAATTAAGTTTACTAAACTTGAACTTATCCTGCATTTTCAGCGTCAATCCTATGATTAGTTTAATGTGTTCAGTTCTGGGTTTTTGGCTGAATTAAACCAAATAAAGTGCATGGAAGATCTTTTTGCTGCCCGTTCTCAGATGGCTCTTTCTCTGGGATTCCATATTATTTTCGCTTGTATCGGCATGGTGATGCCGTTTTTTATGGCGACTTCCCATTACAAATACCTCAAAACAGGAAATCCACTTTACAAGGATTTGACTAAAGCTTGGAGTAAAGGAGTAGCGATTTTTTTTGTCACAGGAGCAGTTTCCGGAACCATGCTTTCCTTCGAACTCGGATTGCTTTGGCCGGAGTTTATGCTTCATGCAGGACCGATCTTCGGGATGCCATTTTCGCTGGAAGGAACAGCTTTCTTTATTGAAGCGATCGCCTTAGGATTTTTTTTGTACGGTTGGGATCGATTCAAACCTTGGTTTCATTGGTTCACAGGTGTAGTGGTAGGTGTGAGTGGCTTGGCTTCGGGGATTTTAGTTGTGGCTGCCAATGGCTGGATGAATAGCCCGAGTGGATTTGAATATGTAGAGGGTAAGTTTCTGAATATTGATCCTGTAGCAGCGCTGTTTAATGAGGCTTGGTTTACGCAGGCTTTGCACATGACTTTGGCGGCTTTTACAGCTACAGGTTTTGCAGTGGCGGGAATCCATGCGTATATGATACTGAAGGGGAAGTATATAGATTTTCATAGAAAAGCGTTTACTATCGCAATTTTGTTTGGGGCAGTTGCTGCCTTGCTTCAGCCAATTTCCGGTGATATTTCTGCGAAAGATATTGCTGTAAGACAGCCCGCCAAACTAGCGGCTATGGAAGCGCACTTTGAAACTAGTAAGGCAGCTCCGCTGATCATCGGTGGGATTCCAGATGAAGAAGCTAAAGAAGTTAATTATGCGATTGAAATTCCCGGTGCTCTAAGTTTCTTGGCTCATGGGGATTTTGAAGCAGAAGTGATTGGTCTGGATCAGTTCCCTGAGGAGCATCATCCTCCTGTGGCAGTGGTTCATTATGCATTTCAGATCATGGTTGGGTTAGGGATGATTCTGGTTGGCTTGAGTTTGCTGTATTTTTTCTCTACTTGGAAAAAGAAAAACTGGCAGGCTCAATCCTGGTTTCTATGGCTTTTTGTGCTTGCCACCCCGCTGGGATTTATTGCGCTGGAAGCTGGATGGACAGTCACGGAAGTGGGAAGGCAGCCTTGGATTATTTATGAAATCATGCTGACCAAGGATGCCGTGACTCCAATTCCAGGAATCAAATACTCGTTTTTCATATTTACAGCGATCTATGTATCTCTTGCTGGGATAGTTTCCTTTTTGCTGTACCGTCAGATCAAAGCAGTTCCAGCGACACTGGCACAAAAAACCATGGCAAACGTTGAATCTTAAACTGTACTCATGCTATACGTCGTAATCATTTTCCTTTGCCTTGCTCTATTGATGTATGTCATCCTTGGCGGTGCTGATTTTGGCGCTGGGATTTTGGAGATTTTCACGCCAGCACGCATGCGTTCTCAACTTCAAGACACTACCTATAAAACCATAGGGCCGATCTGGGAAGCAAACCATATGTGGTTGATTATCGCCATCGTAATTCTGTTTGTGGGGTTTCCATCGATTTATACGACGCTTTCGGTGCATCTGCATATTCCCTTGGCTTTGATGCTGATCGGAATTATCGGCAGGGGAACTGCTTTCGTTTTTCGTCATTACGATGCCTATCAGGATGATATGCAAAAGGTTTATAATTTTATTTTCACCTATTCCAGCTTTATCACACCTTTCTTTCTCGGATTGATTTTCGGGGCAGCTGTGGCAGGCCAAATAGATCCAGAAGCCAAAGGGTTTTATGAGGCCTACATTCATCCTTGGTTCAATTTTTTTAGTGTTTCTGTCGGGATTTTCACTGTTGCGATTTGTGGGTTTTTAGCTTCCGTATTTTTAGTTGGCGAGGCCAAAAAGTCTGAGGTCAAAGCGTTTGTTGTGAGGAAAGCAAAGCTGTTTATTGTGTTTACTGTACTTACGGGAGGTTTGGTGTTTGCGGCTTCGATCATAGATGAAGTGCCTTTGGTAGGGTTATTATTGACCGAATGGATTACCATTGGGACTTTGGTGTTGGCTACTCTTGCGATAATTGCGCTTTGGCTAAATTTGAAAGAGGGAAGTAAATCGCTTGTTCGCTTACTGAGTGGTTTTGTCGTTACCGCTATTTTAGCAGCTTTTGGTTACCATTATTTCCCAGACTTGATCATCACCAAGTCAGGTGAAAACTTATCTCTTTTTAACTCCGCTGCTATTGGAAAACCCATAGATACCTTGGCTTGGGCACTGATGATAGGAAGTGTTTTTATTTTGCCTTCGCTTTTTTACTTATTGTATAGTTTTCAGGGGAATAAAATGGTTGAGAAAAAATAGCTAAGCGTTGGGTTTCCTTAATCCCACAAAAGTCTGGGGATCGAATTGAATTTGCCCGTTGGCGAACAAAACTGTCCGACAGCTAATTAGGATTAAATGGAAAAATGCCTTCCTACGCTTAATTAGGCAACTTTTTAATGGCATAAATCTGGAATTACTATTTGAAAGAACCAACTTGTTCTACCAGAGGTAGAACGATAAATTAAGTTACGTGATGTGGTGGGTTAGGCTATGCAGTCTGATTTATTGCTACTCAACTTTACCACTTTGCAAGCTATCAACTGTCAAACCTTAGTGTCTTTTAACTTTCCAACCTTATGCTCAAAAACTACTTTAAAATCGCCTGGAGAAATATCGTTAGAAGTAAAGGTTACGCTTTCATCAATATCGGAGGATTGGGTATTGGGATGGCGTCAGCTATTCTGATTTTGCTGTGGATACAGAACGAGGTGAGTATGGATCGGGAGCATTCCAAGTCGGACCGAATCTATCGAATGTATAACAGAGATACGTTTAGCGGCGAACTATGGGCATGGGGTACAACTCCCAAAATAATGGGGCCTACGCTAGAAAAGGACTATCCAGAAGTAGAGCAAGCGGTTCGGATCAATCATGCCAATTTCCTTTTCACGGTTGGAGATAAGAAAATGAACGAATCAGGTTCTTTCATCGATCCAGATTTTTTGGATGTGTTTGATTTTCCGATGCTGCAAGGCAATAGTTCTACTGCTTTGGAAGATCCGTATAACATGGTGGTCACTGAAGACTTTGCCAAAAAATTGTTTGGTACTGAGATGGCTGTGGGGCAGACAGTCAAGATCGATAGTACAGATATTTTTACAGTGACGGGAGTTCTGGAGAATTTGCCAAATAATACCCGCTTTCAGTCGGATTACTTTCTGTCGTGGGCTTACATGAAAAAACTGGGTTGGGATGACGAATGGTGGGGAAATAACTCCGTTGAGAACTATGTATTGCTCACAGAAAATGCTTCCCACGAGGCATTCAACGAGAAAGTGATAAACATAACCAAGGAACATACCAACGGTGAGAATACAGCAGACGTATTTAGCTACCCTCTTTCACAGATACACCTATATGGAAAAAGTGAGAACGGCCAGCTCGTAGGAGGAAGGATAGTGACTGTCCGAATGTTTGGATTTATCGCATTGTTTATTCTGGTCATTGCCTGTATCAACTTTATGAATCTGAGCACTGCTCGAAGTGAAAAGAGAGCCAAGGAAGTAGGTTTGAGAAAAGTCGTAGGAGCTAGAAAAACTTCTCTTATCGCACAGTTTATTGGGGAAAGCACGCTCATTGCGTTGATCGCGGGGGTTTTGGCAATCCTTCTGGTGGAACTGGCGCTTCCTTCCTTTAATATACTGATTGGCAAGCAGCTATTTCTTCCATACACTGAGGTGATTTTCTGGCTTCAGTTGATCAGCTTTATATTGCTTACTGGTCTTTTGGCAGGAAGTTATCCTGCATTTTTCCTCTCTTCGTTTAGTCCAGTAAATGTATTAAAAGGTACTTTTCGTTCAGCTGCTTCGGCGGTTAATCCCCGGAAAATACTGGTTGTGATCCAATTTAGCTTCGCTATTATCCTAATTGTCTCTACGATCATCATCCAGCGTCAAATAAGTCATGCTCAAAACCGTGAGTTGGGTTATAACCAAGATAATCTCATCTACATCTCCATGCAGGGCGATATAGAGAAGCATTATAGCGCAATCAAACAAGCACTTCTTTCTAGTGGCTCCAGTCTTGCGGTCACGCAATCGATGAGCCCGATTACCCAGCGCTACAGCGATGGTTGGGGTTATTCTTGGGAAGGTAGTACGCCAGAGGATGAAAAGCTTGATTTCATTCGGTTCAGTGCAGATGCTGATTTTATGAAAGTAATGGGAACCAATTTGGTAGAAGGTAGAGACATAGATATCTATGAATTTGCAAGTGATTCTACAGCGATTTTATTGAATGAAACAGCGATAAGAAAAATGGGATTGGAAAATCCTTTGGGGCAGATAGTTTCTGATGGAGAAGATAACTATACAGTAGTTGGCATCATTGAGGATTTTATTTTCGAATCCCCTTATGATCCAGTTAACCCATTAATGGTATTTGGACCTTCTTCCTGGTTCAGTTACCTGCATATCCGTCTGAATCCTGATCAACCTGTAGCAGATAATCTCGCTAAAATTCAGAGCGTTTTTGAAGAGTTTAACCCAAATTTCCCTTTTGAATACCAATTTGCCGATGAGCAATATGCCAGGAAATTTGATGATACCGCTAGAACGGCAAAGCTTTCCATTGTCTTTACTATTCTGACTATTGTGATTTCATGTTTGGGGTTATTTGGACTTTCCACTTACATGGCTGCCAATCGTCTGAAAGAAATAGGAGTGAGAAAAGTGCTGGGAGCAAGTGTAGGCAGTATATCACTATTGCTTTCTAAGGACTTCCTAAAGCTAGTTGGGATCGCCTTTTTGCTTTCAGTTCCTATTGCCTGGTATATCATGGATCAATGGTTGCAAAATTATGACTACAGTGTAGGAATCGAATGGTGGGTTTTTGTCGCAACTGGTACTGCTACGATGTTGATTGCTTTGTTCACCGTAGGTTTTCAATCCATCAAAGCTGCTTTGACTAACCCGGCTAGAACGCTGAAGAGCGAGTGAGGATTAGTATCAAGGAACAAGACATAAGTAACTAGTATCAAG
Source organism: Algoriphagus locisalis (assembly GCF_900116615.1). Classification (GTDB taxonomy): domain Bacteria; phylum Bacteroidota; class Bacteroidia; order Cytophagales; family Cyclobacteriaceae; genus Algoriphagus; species Algoriphagus locisalis. The sequence continues at coordinate 345,271 of NZ_FPBF01000003.1, read as the reverse complement.
TATCAAGACATAGGCACAAAGTATTGATTGTCAATCACAAAGTGTCTTGAATTAAAACTGAGAGTATTTAAGGATTGAATGATTGTTAGGGCTAAATTTTTCAATCTTCCAATCTTTTAATTTTCCAATTCAAAAAATTATGCTCAAAAACTACTTTAAAATCGCCTACAGAAACCTGCTCAAGAAGAAGGTGTATTCCTTTATCAATATAGTAGGTTTGGGGATTGGTATGGCTTGCTGTGTACTTATTTTCATGTTTGTGCAGGATGAACTTTCCTATGATAAGTACCATGAGAAAGGTGACAGGATATATCGACTTACACATGGTTCTAGCTCACCGGAAGAAGTGGAGGAAGGATCTGAAGCTGAGCCTTTCTGGGTTTGGCATAATGCTCCGGTTGGTCCGGCTATGAAAGAGCAATTTCCGGAGATTGAGAAGATTGTTCAGTTTTCCGGTCGATCAGATTTATTGTTGAGCTATGGGGAAACTACCCAGCAGGAGGATGGCGTATTTTTTATGGATTCCACGGTATTTGATGTGTTTTCCTGGAAGCTGATTGAAGGCGATCCGAAGACAGCATTAGTCGCGCCATTTAGCATAGTGCTTACAGAAAGTACGGCCAAACGATATTTTGGAGAGGATGAAGCATTGGGAAAAACGCTGAAAGGAAGTGAATCCTCAGGAAGAGCGAATGCAGGAGATTACACTGTCACGGGAATTATGGAAGATGTACCTGGAAATTCACATTTTAAATTCAATGCGCTTCTTTCTTTGAGCACGTTCAAACAATCCCGTCCAAGTGTTTTTGACGAATGGGGATATGTGGATTTCTATACGTATTTCTTGGTGAATGAAAGTTTTGATCAGGTCGCTTTTGAACAAAAGATCCCTAAATTTTTGGAGGAGAACTATCCGTATAAAGAAGATCCATATACAGTTCATGTTGAAGCGCTATAGGATGTTTATCTCCGAACTTCTGCTGACCGTCAGCCAGGAGAAACTGGTTCACTAGCCAATATCTATGTGTTTTCTATTATAGGTCTATTTATCCTAGGGATTGCGATTATCAACTTTATGAATCTTTCTACGGCCAGATCTATGGAGCGAGCGAAGGAGGTGGGAATTCGGAAATCTATTGGCGCAGATAAAAGCAGTTTAATTTTTCAGTTTTTAGGGGAATCCCTGATTATCGTACTTCTTTCCGGAATTGTGGCAATTTTCTTAGTGACTGTTTCTCTTCCCCTAATGAATAGTCTTACTGGAAAAGTATTGGTGGTCAACCAGATTATCAATTGGCAGACAATTCCTTTCTTTTTGGGAATAGTTGTTCTGGTTGGCTTACTAGCTGGTTCTTATCCTGCATTGATACTTTCGAGTTTTCGCCCGGTCATGATCTTAAAAGGAATTAATAAATCCGATGCAAGGGGAGTTAATCTTCGAAAGGGATTGGTGGTGTTTCAGTTCAGTCTTTCCATTGCCCTAATTGCAGGGACATTCATAGTTTACTCTCAGATGAGCCATATTCTTGATAAGGAAATGGGATTTGACAAGGAGCAAATGCTGGTGTTGGATTACAATTATGACGAGGATGTAAACAGGGTTTCTTCTGCTTTGAAAACAGAGATGGAAAACATTCCATCTGTGACATCAGCCGCTTTTTCGCGTAGCGTACCGGGTAGCTATTTTCCAAATGCAGGAACCTCCATTGAAAATCCTGAGGGAGAAATGATTCAAGAAGGGCAGCCTATTTTCCAGGTTGGGATCGATTTTATAGATCATTACAGTCTAGAATTAGTCGCAGGGAGATCTTATTCCAGAGATTACCCATCAGATTCCAGTGCTGCTTTGGTCATGAATGAAGCCGCCGCAAGACAATACGGCTATGCAAATCCAGCGGATATTATAGGAAAAAAGTTTTCCCAGTGGGGCAGGGAGGGCGAAGTGATTGGAGTAGTGAAGGATTTCAATTACATCTCCCTACACCGTACTATCGAACCTTTGACCTTGCCATTTGAAGCGTATGCAAGTCGGTATATGTCATTGAAAGTGACTGGAGAAAATCTTCCTGCGACAATTGACCAGATAGAGCAGGTTTGGAGCCGAATTGCACCTCACAGACCTTTTCTGTATAGTTTTCTCGATGCTGATTTTAACAAGCAATATGAATCAGATTTCAGGTTCAGACAGATCTTTACCACGTTCTCAGTCTTGGCGATTTTGATAGCCTGTTTGGGTTTGCTAGGCTTGGCTACTTACACTGCAGAGCAGAGAACCAAAGAAATCGGAATCAGAAAGGTATTAGGTGCAAATATCGGCAACATAGTAGGATTACTATCCAAAGACTTTATCAAATTGGTTTTGATAGCGATTCTGGTCGCTACTCCTGTTGCATGGTTTGCCATGAATAAGTGGCTGGAAGGATTTGCTTATCAGGTTCCTGTTCATTGGTGGGTTTTCTTGGTTTCAGGACTTTTGGCTGTTATTGTGGCTTTAGTTACAATCAGTTTCCAAGCAATTAAAGCTGCTATGCTGAATCCGGTGAAGAGTTTGAAAAGCGAGTAAGAAAGTATAAAGTATCAAGTACAAAGTATCATGATTAAGAGCCAAGAATCAAGAACCTAGGTTCAAAACTTCGATCCCGGTAATAATCTGACACACTTTACAACTTTATTACTTTCCAACCTTTGAACCCAAAATATTCCGATCTTCCAATTTTATATTCTTCCAATCTTAGAACAAATGCTGAAAAACTATCTTAAAATCGCCTTCAGAAATATCAGGAAGAACAAGCTCTTCTCTTTTCTGAATATTGCAGGACTGTCCATAGGTATGGCGGTTTGCATTATGATCCTGCTTTTTGTGAATTATGAGCGGGATTTTGATAGTATTCACACTAAAAACATTTATCGACTGGATGTGGTGCAGAATTGGGAAGGGATGGTGGCTCCACAAAAAGTCGCTTTGTCCATGTATCCTATGGGGCCGACTCTTCTAGATGAGTTTCCTGAAATTATGAACTTCACTAGGGTAAGGCCAGGAGGAGAATTGAGGTTTAAGAATCAAGAAAAAGAAGCTATTCTCTCAGAAACCATATGGGCAGATTCTTCCTTTTTTCAGATTTTTGACTTCAAACTTGTAGAAGGTAACCGAGCCACAGCTTTGACTGAGCCTTACAGCCTTGTTTTGACTGAGAAAAGTGCTGAGAAGATATTTGGTGAAGAATCTCCTTTGGGTAAAACCCTCACACTTTCTGACCAAGACACTATCTCATATACGGTAACTGCTGTATTGGAAAATATCCCTGAAAATTCCCATTTGAGATTTGAAGGACTTACTTCTTTCAGTAGCTATGTAGGTCCTCAAGCCATGGAGAACTGGGGTGGGAATTGGCTGACAACTTATCTCGAACTAGGAGAAGAAGCAGATATTGAGGCAATGGAATCAAAATTCCCGGCGTTTCTAGTTTCTCATATGGGTGAAGAAGGAGCAGGAGGGTATGAGCTTTTTCTTCAGCCATTAAGTGAAGTGCATGCCGGCTCTACAGATATCACTCACGATTACATCAATTATCAAAAATTTGACGGAGCTTACACTAGGATATTTTTCTACATCGCATTGATCGTGCTTTTTATCGCAGGAATCAATTTTGTGAATCTATCATCTGCCAAATCAGTAAGCCGTGCCATGGAGATTGGTGTGAGAAAAGCTTCCGGAGCTTCCAAATCCCAGTTGTACTTACAATTTATTGGCGAATCCATTCTAATTAGTTTGATGGCGATGGTGCTGGCGGTGATTTTCGTTTTTCTGGCTCTGCCATTTTTGAACGAGTTCAGTCAGCGGCAGCTAGAGTTTCCATTATTCAGTAATCCTCTTTTCCTAGTTTCAATGTTTTTTGGAGCTGTGATAGTAGGCATACTTTCCGGTTTATATCCTGCGCTTTATTTATCCAGTTTTAACCCGGTAAAGGTTTTGAAAGGCTCTCCAGTCACTGGAAAAAGGAAGGCTGATTTTAGGAATGTATTGGTTGTGGTACAGTTTAGCTGTGCTATTTTCCTGATTATCTCTACCTTATTTGCCTCTCGTCAAGTGAGGTTCATGCAGGAAAAAGATCTTGGGTTTTCCCACGAGCAAGTAATCACAATTCCATTTGGTCAGCGATATACAGATCGATATGAGACGCTAAAGCAGGCATTGCTTGGTAGCTCTCAAGTGCAGGAAGTCTCTGCGTCTGGACAGAGACTTGGCAATAATCTTCATCAGACTGGAATTACTTTTCATGGAGCAGGTCCAGCTATTAATTTGGCTACCTCCCAAGTGGTAGTAGATCCTGATTTTTTGGATGTTTACCAGATTGATTTGATAGCAGGGAGAAACATCAATGATAGTGAAGGGGACAACGGAAATACCTACCTGATCAATGAATCCCTTGCCAAGGAACTTATCTTAAAGGATGGAGAAAACAGAGATATCGAGTCATTGATTGGTTCTCAATTTGGATTCAGCGGAATGGACTCTGCCGGAAGATTGGTGGGAATTGTGAAGGATTTCAATTTTAATTCTCTACATCATAAAATTGAAACACTGACCATATTCAATCAGCGCAATTGGGGATTTGAAGAATTGTCTGTGAAAATAAGCGGTGAAAATGTTCCTGAAGCTCTAGCTCAAATAGAGTCTATCTGGAATACCCAGATCCCTGAACGGGAATTTGAATATCAGTTTTTGGACGATCACTTTACAGAATTGTATAGAGCTGACCAAACTGTAAATGCTATTGTGGGCATGCTTACGGGGCTTTCCATCTTGATTTCCTGTTTGGGGCTTTTTGGATTGGTCTCATTCACCTTGGAGCAGCGGGTTAAAGAAATAGGCATCAGAAAGGTTTTGGGTGCTTCCGTAACCACGGTTGTCGCCATACTTTCCAAGGATTTTATCAAACTGGTATTGGTTGCGATTGTAATTGCTGTTCCGGTTTCCTGGTATGTGGTAAATCAATGGATTCAGGATTTTGCTTATAGAATCGATATTGAATGGTGGGTTTTTGCCCTCTCAGGACTAGTTGCTATCCTAATTGCTTTGGCGACTGTAAGTTCTCAAGCTTTCAAAGCGGCGCTGAGGAATCCGGTGAAGAGTTTGAAGAGTGAGTAGAGTAGCTAGTAGCAAGACATAAGTACTAAGATTTTAGAGCCTAGAGTCAAGAACCTAGTGTCACGATGAAGGATTTCAATTTCATCACAATTAGAATATCAGATTAAAAAGTTTAAAGTAAACCAACCCACAATACATGCATCAATAAGTACACACTAAAACATCTAAACCCATGAGTCACATTGCCATTCCTATTCCGAACTTGCCAGGCAAGCAGAATATTGACATTCAAGTTATCATCAACAATGAGGTGAAGTCGCTTCATTACAAAGTGGAGTTATTTTATTGGGATGACTGTCAGAATCCCACGGCGCATCGCGCAGACTGCATCTCCGAAATGCTGACTAAACACGATCCAAATTGGACTGTGTATTACATTGGAGCACCTACGGATAAATTTGTTCCGATCACCTTTGTGGATCGGGAGAGTAAGAAGTGGATGCAAGTCCGCTGATTTCGGATTTATGATTTCGTTATTGCGAACTAGGAAGGAGGGCGGCACTCTGTTTTTGATATCCCTAAAGTGACGCTATAGGATGAAACCGAAAATTGAATCTATAATAGCCCCTCAATCACCTCAGGAAAGTGCTTGTGCTCTAAGGCGTGCACTTTCTCGGCGATGGAATCTGGCGTGTCATCTGAAGTGAGTGGGGTGGAGGCTTGGAAAACTATTCTTCCTTCGTCGTAATTTTCATTGACCAAGTGAATAGTAATGCCGGTTTCTGCTTCACCCGCAGCTTTTACTGCTTCATGAACGAAGCTTCCGTACATTCCTTTTCCTCCATATTTAGGCAAAAGAGCTGGATGAATATTCACCATTCGATCTGGAAAAGCTCTAGTCAATTCAACTGGGATTTTCAGTAAAAAGCCAGCCAGAATCACCCAGTCTATATTTTCTTGCTGCAATTTTTGAAGTAAAACACCAGCATCCATTTCTTTTCTGGAAAAAGTAAAAGTCGGAACGTCGAATTTCTTGGCTCTCTCCAACACAAAAGCATCAGCCTTATTGGAAGCTACTAATGCAATTTCGGCTATTTCTGAATTCTGGAAATGTTCCATGATCTTTTCGGCGTTGCTGCCAGATCCGGAGGCTAAGATTGCGAGACGTTTCAAGGTAGTATTGATTTTGGTAGGTTGTTGCGAAATTAAGGGAAATCTCCTGTAGGGCAGGGTAACCTTTGAGGTTTTTTTCGAACCTCAAAGGTTTTGGTGTTTCTGTTTCTCGCGACGGCGCTCCCGACAGCTGTACGTGAGGCGCAGCTAAAAGATTTTCTAAATATTCGAGGTTTTTGCAGTCTTTAATAATTTAGTTAAATGTATAGTCTCAGTCTTTCTGATGATTTCTGGCTTTTGTGATTTTCGCGGAAATTGTCATTTCAACGTTCAGCTATTTTCAATATAAAAACCCGAATAACCATAACGGGATTTTTCTTCCAAATCCAATTTCCATTTCATCCAGAGCTAAAAAACTATTTTCTAAATCTTTGATTTGGTCTCCGCTTTTTGATTTTCCACCGATTTCTACTGTCCAGTTTTCATCTATAAGAAAGTCTCCTTTCATAGCTAGCTGCAGTTCATGTCCAGAATTTGATAATTGATTTGCAAAAAAAGTTTCTCTGATAGTGCCTAAATTAGGTTGTGGCTGCAAAGCATACGCAAAATTCGTGTTTTCAAAATAAATTTTATCGGGCTTTTGCAGATAGTTTATTCCTCGATTTGGTTTGTTTATCATTCGAATGACTTTCGCATCTTGCAAATGAGCCAGAAACGAATAAACAGTTGTTCTACCTAACCCTAGTTTTTCTGCAATTTTTGAAATGTTAGGTTCAAAAGGTACAGAAACTGAGATTACTCCCAGGAGTTTTTTGATTTTAGTAATGTTAGATGATGAATATTCTTTGGCAAAAGCCAAGTCACTTTCCAGCACGGTATTTATTATCTGAAAAATCCTTGTATTTACACCTTCAGGTGATATTTGATTGACTATCGGGAAATATCCATAATTGAGATAGTTTTTGAAACTCGAAGTAACTTGGAATTTATCAATAAGAGTTGAGGAGATTTCTAAGTGATTTTCGATCACCTCTCCAAATGAAAACTTAGGTAATTCCAAGTTTTGGGTCAAAACCAAAAATTCTCTAAAAGACAGCCCGTCTAGGTTTTGTGTAATCAATCTTCTGCTCAAATCCGATTCACCTCGGTACAAATCCAAAGCAGATGAACTGGTGAAAATCACTTTTAGATTTGGAAATCCATCGTAAATGAGCTTTAACTCCCTTGACCAGTTTTTATATTTATGTACTTCATCTATCAATAGTAGTCTTCCTGAAGCTAAATAAAACTGTGAAGCGAGATCAAAAAGAGTGTTTTGATAAAAATAGGGGTGGTCTGCTGTAACATACAGCTTTTGGCTAGTAGGTTGTGGAGAAGAAATTAAATATTGAAGAAGTAAGGTGGTTTTTCCAACTCCTCGAATTCCCTTCAGCCCCAGTAATTTTTCATCTGTTTTGAGGTTTGAAAATAAGTATCTCTTCCATTCTAGGGATGTTTGCGATACTAAATTATGTTGGAATAAAAAGAGCTCTTCCATGATATTGTCTTGAAGTCAAGACAAATATATAGATAAATTGTCTTGACTTCAAGACAACCGGAGATAGAAATTGTCTTGGACTCAAGACAATCTTCCAATTTTTCAATTTTCAAATCCTCCAATATCGAATACCCAATGATGAATACTGAATACTGAAGTCCACTTAATACTGACCATTGAAAACTATTCTCTCACTTGTCCATTCCCTCTCACGATCCACTTATAGCTGCAAAGTTCTTTCAAAGCCATTGGACCTCGGGCGTGAAGTTTTTGGGTACTGATTCCTATTTCTGCTCCCAAACCAAACTGAGCGCCGTCTGTGAAAGCCGTCGATGCGTTGGCATAAACAGCAGCGGCATCTACTTCCAGTAAAAAGCGATCAATAATTTCCTGATTTTCTGCGACAATAGCCTCAGAATGCTTCGAGGAATATTCCGCGATATGATCTAGTGCTTCGTCTAGATTAGCCACAGTTTTGATAGCCAGTTTCAGCCCGAGGAATTCTGTCCCAAAGTGCGATTCCTCTGCTTTGGAAATCAATTCATTTGAAGTTAAAGCAGCAAAGGATTTCTCATCTGCAAATACCTGAACCTTGCTTTCCAACATAGGTTGGATTAACTCATTCAACACATTGAGATGAGATTCATGGATCACCAAGCAATCCAAGGAATTGCATACACTTGGTCTTCTGGTCTTTGAATTGAAGATGATTTCTTTTGCTTTTTCTAAATCAGCTGATTCATCCACATAGGTATGCACGATTCCAGCTCCAGTTTCTATCACAGGCACTTTTGCATTATCTCTGACGAAATTGATCAAGCCCTGAGATCCTCGCGGTATGATCACATCCACAAAACCAACTGCCTCCAAGAGCGCTTTTGTGGCAGCTCGATCTGCAGGTAAAAGTTGAAAGGCTTCTGTCGGCAATTCATTATTTTCTAAGACCTGATGGATCAAACTCATGATTGCGCGGTTGGAGTGGTCAGCATCTGAACCACCTTTCAGTACCAAGCCGTTTCCTGATTTTAAGGCTAGTGTAAATACATCAAAAGTTACATTTGGTCTAGCTTCATATATGATCCCAATCACACCAAGTGGAACGGTAGTTTTCTCCAGTGAAAGTCCATTTTCTAAGGTTTTACTTTCCAATACATGATGCAAAGGGCTAGGCAAGGCACTCACTTGGATGATTTCTCCTGCGATACTTTGAATGCGTTCTTCAGTAAGCAACAACCTATCATACATAGGATTGTCCTGATCCATAAGATCCAGATCCTTTTGGTTTTCCTCCAGTAAAAAGTACATGTTTTCAACGGCTGAAATTGCCAGGTTGTGTAAGACTTGGTTAACCTTCTCATTGCTGAGTCCAGTCAGTTTCCTAGACCCTTTTTTCACTCCTTCAAATATATATTGGTACTCAGTCATGATCGAAAATATAGAGGTAATCGTAGTGTATTAGTGCTTTTTGATTCTTTTGGCCGATTCGTTCATTGGCGACTTTGGAGGAATATTCTGCGCGACCTAAGCCTATTTTGTGACCTGTTTCATCGCGAATTAGTAAGATATCTCCTTTGGAAAACTCTCCTTCCAGTTTAATAATTCCAATTGGCAAAAGACTGCGGATAACCTCAGCCGTCAGCGAGCTTTTCGCACCTTCATTTATAGTGATCTCACCTACATAATAGTGCTCTCCATGTGCTAGCCATTTTTTAGCTCCATGCTTCGCTTTTTGTGGTTCAAACCATGTGCATCTCAAGCTTTTGTCAGCAAATTCGCCCAATACATTTTCCCGCTTTCCATTGGCGATAATCACTTGAATGCCTAAATCAGCTGATTTCTTTGCCATTGCATATTTGGTGAGCATTCCGCCACGTCCGAAAGAGGATTTGGATGCAGAGATATAATTAGAGACTTCAGGCATTTTTGAAGATACTTTTTCGATTAGCTCCGAATCTGGGTCAGAAGGATTTCCTGTGAAAATACCATCCACATTTGTCAGCAACATCATCGTGTCCGCGTTGATCATAGCAGCCGTCAGACTTGCCAGTTCATCATTATCAGTAAACATCAACTCGGTGATCGTGACCGTATCATTTTCATTGATGATGGGCAAAATACCCTGTGAAAGCAACGCCTGAAAGCAGTTCTTCATATTCAGAAAGTGCTTTCTGTCGCGAAAATCTTCCTTGGTTACTAAGATCTGGGCCACTGCCTGCCCATGCTTTTCAAAGAAGTTTTGGTACTGATTGATCAGGCGGATTTGTCCTGTGGAAGCCCAGATTTGTTTTTTGAAAACCGGATTGAGCTTTTCAGGAAGAGGAATTGCCTGTCTTCCAAAAGCCACCGCGCCTGAACTGACCAGTACTACTTTCTTTCCCAGAGAAGTCAAGTCTTGGATTTGTGCCACAAGCTTTTCCATGCGCTCCAAATCAGGAAGCCCATTTTCCTGAGTCAGTACATTTGACCCGATCTTGATTACCAGTAATTTGCTATCTAGCATGATTGAAAAATTTCGGTGAAAATAGGCAAGAAGGGCTGGAATAGCTAAAATTCAATGAATGAAGTGGGGTTGAGGATAAGAACTTGGTCATTCATTATTTCTTATTCATCATTCGATATTCAATTTTAATAATAAATGATGAACGTGTAATGTCGAATAATGAAGTTAAAGGAGCCCCATACTAAGCGTTCCAATCAACATCAACACTTTGGCCATTGTGCTCAATTGTGTAAAGTGATCTTTGCGATCAGCTATGTAAATTCTGTACATGAAATAGGTAAAGAATATACCTAGACCACTGAAATAAATAAAGATTATCGGGCGGTCAAGTTTGAACATTACAATCAATATCGCACAAACAAATACTGCCGCAATCAGGAAAATCACCGCTTTTGTTTTACGAAATCCCAACACAATTGGCAATGTTCGACAACCGTGTTTCCTGTCGCCCGGTCTATCTTCTATATCTTTAATGATCTCACGGATGAGATTTAGGAAAAATGCAAAGATGGCATAAGTCAGAACCAGCAGTTCGGATTTCTGAAAGTAGAAACCAATCAAATAGATGGATAACCCCGTGAGAAAAGCCACGGTAAGATTCCCTACAAAAGGTTCTCTTTTTAGATTATTGCTGTAAAACCAGAGGAGAAAAGCTGCAAGGAAATTGATTAAAGCGAATATAGGGCTCACCAGAAAACCAAGTCCGATAGCAGTGAAATTCAACACGGTGTGAAGAAAAATAACTACCCGGCGCTTAATTCCTTTTCCTACCACGACATTTCCAGGGCGATTGACGTAGTCGATTTTGACATCGTAATAATCATTGATCATGTAACCCGCTGCAGTGATCAATAAGGTTGAGATAATGATCAGATACAGTTTGTAATCCTGAAGAACAGGCAAACCAGCATTTGTAGTGCCCACCAAAAAGTAGGCTGTCATTAGCTGCGCGAATCCCACCATCAGCAGATTGATAGGTCTGCTGATCCGAAATAGTCCTCGGATGGAGATGGTTCTTTCCACAGTCATGGTATGCATACCTCAAAAATAGATTCAATTCCTGTCACATCTAAGGAAATAGCTAGGTATGTGGGAATTAAAAGGTTTTTTTACCACTGAGGTCACAGAGGGTAACGCAGAGGACGGAAGTAATCTTTTTTTTATTTCTTGTGAGAAATGATGAATTGAGTATTATCCCATTAAGCTATTCGGAGACAATTGAGAATTGACCATTGAATTTGATCATTGAGAATTTTTCTGCTTTTGATTAAAATGACCAGTGGCATTGATTTGTCCCGTCAGGGACAAACTATGGGTAGATAATTAATCGAAAATATATCCGGTTGTGCCTTTAGGTACGGCACTGTGATAGAAATTATCCGAATGCAACCTTGGATCAAAATTATCGGGCTGCGCAAAAGAAATCATCCTAGCCCCCTTTTGGAAAGGGGGAATAGCCGAATTGATCCTTAAGAGTTAATTCAGGATTCTTGTTTTAAAAGCCCCAACAACTAAGTGAAATTTCTATTTAGTAATACTAGGACTCTCAAAACCCAACTTCTTCAAGCCTTCCTGAACTTCAGGTGCTTCCATAAATAATTTCCACCCCAGCCCGGTTCTGTAATTTTCTATCATAGCGACCATCGGGCCTTGATCGATCGCAAGGTATCGCTCAGGATAATATTCATGCTCAGGACTCATTGCATCGTAAAAGCCGTATCGCCCCAAAACTTTCTTACCATAATTGTAATATAGATTTTTGATCACTTTCATGGATTCCTCAGGAGTGTAAGGAATGGAGGAAATCGCTGCTGTTGGAGAGATCACTCCGGTATCATTTCTGGGGAAATGCGCATTATAACCATTGATGGAATAGGAAGCAGTAAGCCCCCAGAGATCTTCACCGTAGCCAGCAAATCCGTTCGGGTTTTCTACAGCATGCGCCCTATTGATCAGCGTATGGTTAGTGTTCAGTTTTTGATAATCAGCGTATTGATCTTTCAATCCCATAGGATTAAGTCCCAAATAGGAATAATGTGCCCAAAAAAGTGGCCCGCCTTTTTCTTCTGCGCCGTTATGTTTTAGAATCAAGTCATATCCAAAAGCTTCCTTGTCTGATTTGATTCCTCCGCTTCTTGCCCAGCCTTTGTGATAAGCAGCTGGATCGATGGTGTGAGTAGGAGAGGAAGCTGCGAGTACATAGGTGATTAAGCACTCATTATATCCTTCCAGAGGGAAATTCATATCCCAGGCATACTCGGGTGACCAGTGCCAATACAGCACATCCTGCCCATCTCTTGTGTACCAAGTCCAGTCCATTTCCTTCCAAAGTTTATCTATCCGCTGGGCAACAGCTTTTTCTCTATCATCTCCATCTTTGAAATACTCCCGGACAGCAATCAAACTTTGCATCAGAAAGGCAGATTCGACCAAATCACCTCCATTATCTTTCTGGCCAAAAGGTTGAACTTGTCCTGTTTGTCCATTAATCCAGTGAGGCCAAACTCCTTTGAATTTGTCGGCTTTTTCCAGAAAACCCACAATCTTTTCAAATCTAGCAATGCCCTGCTCCTTAGTAATCCAGCCCCTTTCCATTCCTGCGATCAATCCAAAAATTCCCATTCCTGATCCACCTGTGGTCACTACATGAGCATCGTTTTGTGGATATTCTCCGTCAATATGAATCCGCTCAGGAGCCAGACCCGAATTGGGCTCAGCTCCATCCCAGAAGTATCGGAAGGTATAAAACTCCACCATGTCCAGAAGTTCTTCATCGGTCATCTTGTGGGTTTTGGAAGCAGCTTTTCCTACGATAGTAGAATCCGCGCCAGAATAAGCTCTGATCTCATAATTCAGATCCAGCTCCATCCCAAGGTCATTTACAAAATCCAGGTAAAGTGTGTCTTCCAGAATTGCTCTTTGGGTGTAGTGATCATTATCCATGCTTACCCACACGCCATAGGAATCTGCTTCTGGGTTTTTGTCCCAAGAGAGTTCCACATGGATATCGTATGGGGTGGCTTTGATGGTATTGGTTTTTTCTTCTGTTTTTTGGCAGGCAAAAGAGATTGCTGCTATCGCGATAAATTGGAGAGAGTAGTATTTCATAGCTTAAAAATTGGGTGAGATTTAGAAATAAAGAAGACTCCCGCCACAGCAAGTAAACGGGAGTCTAAGGGGATTAATACCCCGGGTTTTGGGTGATAGAACCTCCACTAATATCGATTTCTGATTGTGGAACAGGATAGACTTCATGCTTTCCAGGAGTCCATGTGATTCCTAACTCAGCAAATACTTCCTGAGCTCTTCCCTGTCTTACCAAATCAAAATATCTGTGTTGCTCCATGGCAAGCTCTACTCTGCGCTCTTGGTAGATGGCCATTCTCAGATCCGCTTGATCAGTAGTAGCCACATCCGGCAAAATATCCTCATTGCCTTGACGCGCTCGCTCTCTTACCATATTTACATATTCTAGCGCTTGGCTTGGATTTCCGATTTCATTAGCCGCCTCTGCTGCAATCAAGAGTAAGTCTGCATATCTGAACAAACGGATATTTGCACCGCTGTTTCCGAATCCAGATGGTGGTCTTTCTGGAAGCCAGGCTTTTCTACTGAATCTTGCATTTTCACCCATATTGGGATCTGGCATCACTACCTCACCCGATGGAAGTGTATCTCCTTCATTGATGATTGTTGCTGCAAGTCTTGGGTCATTTTCCTCATAAGCAGCCATCAGATCATCCGATGGGCCATTGAATCCCCAGCCGTTGTTTGGATTCCCGCGTATTCCTTGAACCTCATTGAACTGGGATCCACCGCCCCCGGCTTCGAGAGCTACAGTGGATACTTCGAAAATGCTCTCGGAGGAATGTTCTCCTTCTCTTCGGAAAATTCCCTCGTAGTCAGGATAAAGTTCGTATTCACCGCTTGCGATCACTTCCTGAGCTAGGTCATAAGCTTCCTGATACTCGTTTTGGAAGAGATGCACTTTTGCCAAAAATGACTTTGCTGCACCAGAAGTAGCCCTTCCCAACTCTGAAGCTGGGTATTCGGATTTTTCTGGTAGGTTTGCTGCCGCAAAACGAAAGTCCTCTTCGATGAATTCATAAATCTCCTCTTTGGAAACTCTGGCTTGTGAATACTCATCTGGGTTCAAGGGACGATCGATTAGCGGAAGGTCTCCATAAGTTCTTACCAGAAAGAAGTAGAAATATGCTCTAAGAAAACGCGCTTCGCCAATTAGTCGGCTTTTCAATTCCTCATCCATGTCGATTTCAGGCACGTTTTCTATCACCTGATTGGCACGAAAAACCCCTTGAAAGTATCCTGACCAGATGCCATTTACCGCAGTGTTATTTGCGTCAAAAGTGAAGTCATTGATATCCTGAAGGAAGCCTGCATCACCTGGTACGGAACCTTTATCTGCATCATCTGATGCGATATCCGTAATTCCTATGTAGGAAAACACGTGTACATTGAAATTTCTCAAGTGTGAATAAATTGCATTCACAGCCTGCGTTGCCTGTAGCTCATCCTTGAAGAAGTTTTCCGAAGTGAGTTGACCTAATGGGGCTTTCTCCAAATAATCTTCGCAGGATACTATCCCTACACTCATCAGAATGCCTAGACCGATCACTGCTATTTTATGATTTATCTTATTTTTCATGGTTTGATTGGGTTTAGAAGCTAGCTGAAACACCTACGTTAAAAGTTCTTGCTACTGGATAAAGACCGCTGTCATATCCAGTTCCTAGTACATTTCCACCGCCGATTTCAGGAGTGTAGCCAGAGTATTTTGTCCATGTCCATACATTTGTACCAGACAAGAAAACTCGGAAGTTTTGAAGTTTTACCTTGCTTAAAACAACTTCGGAGAAGCTGTAGCCAACTTGGATATTTCTTAATCGAAGGAAAGAACCATCTTCTACAAATCTGTCGGAGACTTCGTAGTTGTGTCCACCGTTAGTGACTCTAGGCTCTGTATTGCTGCTGCCTTCTCCAGTCCATCTGTCTAGGTAGCTGGTTTCAAAATTGTAGGTATTAAAGCGCGTCTGCTTTTTGGCATTGTAGATTTCGTTTCCGAGCGTACCGTTGAAATCTGCTCGTAGATCAAAACCTTTGTAATCAAAGCCGAAATTGAAACCATAAACCAGATCAGGAATAGGGCTTCCAAGAATTACCCGGTCATTGTTGTTCACAGCGCCATCGCCATTGGTGTCTTCATAGATTAAGTCACCAGCTACTTCTGGTCCTCGCTTAGGTATGGAAGAAAGGTCAGCTTCGTTTTGGAAAACTCCTGCTGTCTTGTAACCATAGTAATGTCCGATTGACTCCCCTACGATCGTTCTTGATCCTAGGTAGCCAGAGATTCCTACGGCTCCGCCGAAAATGGCCTCATTGCCATCGCCCAAATCCAATACTTCATTATTCACAGTGGAAGCTACTATTCCAAAATTGTAGGAAAAGTCACCTTTTTGATCTCTCCAATTTAAAGTCAGATCAATCCCTGAGTTCTTCACATTTGCTGCATTGACCACAGGATTGTTGGAAGCACCTACGTAAGAAGGAATCGGAACTGCTACCAGGATGTCGTTGGTGGTTCTAGTATAATAGTCCAATTCACCTGTCAGTTTCTCATTAAAAAAGCCAAACTCGAAACCAATATTTGAGGTAACTGTTTCTTCCCACTGAATAAATGGATTAGAAAGTCTGGTTATTGTCGCACCGTAAACCAATTCTTCATTTTCACCGAATACTGCGTTTTGATTTCCATTTACCACAGGACGGCCTTCATAAACATAGATTTTGTCGTTACCGACTTTTCCCCAGCTACCGCGTATTTTCAGGTTGGAAAGGAAATTTTGGTTTTGTAGAAATCCCTCTTCGATGATGTTATATCCAAGTGCAATAGAAGGGAAATTTCCATATCTTCTTTCTTCTCCAAATCGGCTGGATCCATCTCTCCTGAATGTTCCGGTAAAGAGAAACTTGTTTTTGAACGTATAATTCACTCTGAAAAGGTAGGATAGCATAGCCCAGGATTCTCCTCCATTTGAATTGGTCTGAGAGGTGAGCTCACCAGCATTCAGATACCAAAGCGAAGGATCTTCCCCAGGAAGATTTCTTCTACCACCACCAAGCGATTCTGTGTAGAAATCCTGCGTAGTGATACCGCCTAAGAGGTTAAGGCGATGGTCTTCCCACTCTTTGCTATAGTTCAGCGTATTCTCCCAGAGAATATTCGTATTTCTCAGATTGGAAACATTGACAGAATTTTCAGGGTTTTGCTGAGTAGGAGATACGAAATATACAGGAGTAAAGCTTTTCGAATCCTGAAAAACCAGATCAAGTCCTACATTACTTCGGAAGGTGAAGTTCTTAAGGAATTTGACGTCCATGAAGAAGTTACCTACCCCGCGGTAATTGTTGGTTCGGTTGTTTGAATTGTACTCAAACTGTGCCGCCGCGTTTCCTACAGGTGCTGTGTTGGTATAGCTTCCATCAGGCTGAGTTGGTTCAAATATCGGATAGGCACGATAGGCATTTCCGATAACCCCGGGTTCATTTTGCTGATTGTAATAGATGAATGATAGGTTGTGCCCAAAGGTAACTGCTTCGCTCATCTTGTATTGGTTGTTCAGTCGGATTGTCAAACGTTCGAATTCTGATTCTTTCACCACTCCTTGCTGATTGAAGTAATTTGCACTTAAGTTGAAGTTAGTTTTCTCCGAACCTCCATTTGCACCAATACTAAAGTTGTTAATTGCAGCATTTCTGAAGATGTAATCTTGCCAATCTGTGCCCTGACCAAAATCGTTCACATTATAAATTGGCTGATTGCCTACATTTTGCTCCAACTCATTTGCCAGCTGTGCAAATTCACGGGCATTGACCAAGTCTATTTTGTTGGCAACTTGCTGCACACCGGTGTAAGCATCCACGGTGACTCTCGTGTCTGTGTCAAATGAACCTTGCTTGGTTGTAACGATAATAACTCCATTTGCACCTCTGGAACCGTAGATAGCAGTTGCGGAAGCATCTTTAAGCACTTCCATCGATTCTACGTCATTTGGATTCAGGAAATTGATGTCGTCAAGCAACATCCCATCGACTACATAAAGCGGAGAGGAATTATTCAAGGTGCCGACGCCACGAATACGAACAGTAGATCCAGCACCAGGGGCACCTGAGTTTTGGGTGATCTGAACACCACTGACTCTACCTTGGAGAGATTGGGTCACATCCGATACAGGAAGCCTACTGATGTCTTCCGATTTCACACTGGAAATGGCACCTGTCAGATCACTTTTTCGCTGGATGCCATAGCCGACAACAACAAACTCATCAAGATCAGATAGGTCTTCTCCAAGAGTCGCGTTTATGGTAGATCTTCCATTTACTGGCTCTTCTATAGTTTCAAACCCTACAAAGGTGAAGACCAAAACTGCATCTTCGGGGACTTCTAAGGAGTAGTTACCATCAAGGTCAGTGACGGTTCCATTGGTGGTTCCTTTGATCACCACATTGACTCCTGGAAGTGGAAATCCAGTATCATCGACAACAGTACCGCTGACTGGAACATTTTGTCCAAAGGAATCATGGGAGATAACTAAGGAGAATAGGAGGAGTAGGGATAACATAAAATGCTTGCTATGATGCCATGCATTTTCCCTCTCAGGTAGCAATTTTTCCATTTGGCTAATTGGGTTAGGTTATAGTTTTCGATAAAATCCTGCGACACTTCGCAGACAGTAGATGAAACTATAAACCTCATGCTATGCTACGCATATTTGGAAATGAATTCTTGCCAAAATACCTATGAAAAATTGTTCTAATTGGAACAAAATTCCTGCTTTAATTTCAGGGAAAAATACCTTAAAATGCGAAAATGAGGCGATTTTGAAAAAGTATTCCCGCTTTATTGACAGAATAGCTAGAATGAAAATTTAGTGTCACATTCAGTTCAATTCATGAGATCTCTCCAGCACAATATCTTCCCATTCTGGATGATGAATTCCCTTCATTTCAAGCTGCAATTTTACCTTCACTCGGAAGCTGCTGATGGCATTTACCCGCAAATCCAACAGCTTCGAAAGCTCATCCAAAGTGAGCTTGTCGTGCTCAGAGATGACCGTGTAGCTTAGATAAAAAGCCTTCTCAATGGGTAGTCGAATTCCATGGAAAATAGTCCCTGCTGTAGCGGATTCTATATGTCCACAACGGGAGCAGCGACGGTGAAAAATCTTGGAGCTCTTGGAGGATTTTTTATGCTCACAGGCTTTGCAGGTAAAACCGTTTTCCCATTTTACCTGCTCCAGATACCTTAGGCAAGAGGTAGAGTCAGGGAAGATCTTTTGGAAATCTGCGTAACTCATTCGTTTATTCGTAATTCTTGCCTGTAGATTTTCCTTGATTTGGGATTTGAGTTTCCAGATATCTTTGTCAAGCATGGAGTTCATTCGCTTGATTTCCTCGTCTTTTGCAAGGATTTGCTGGTTGTATTCTAAGAGTAATTGGTTCTTTTTATCAAGCTCCTGAGTTCGTTCATTTACGCGCTGCTCAAGTTCTCGATTCACTTTGTCTTTCAACTTAGCGTTTGCCTCAGCCTGCCTCAAAGAGCGGAGAAGAGCACGATCCCGGTTTTCTTTGAGGATTTTTACTCGATCTCCCAGAGCCAATGTGAGAAGTAACATTTCCATTAGAAAGGCAATATGCAAACTGTAATATAAGACGGTGCTATGGGGGATGATGGCAGTATGCACCATTACTTTCAAGGCTACGCCCAAAAATAAGATGGCGTAAGCGATCACAAAAAGCCTCGCCACACTGTAGCCTTTTACCCACACATAAATACTGGAAAACAGGATCAAAAAGAACGGAACAATGTCATAAATCTGAATTTCCAGCAACTTGGGGAAAAAGGCTATGCCTGCAGCGAAAAGCATCGTCTTCACTAGCAGGATGACCTGAAAACTGCGATGCATGCTGGGGAATCTCCTCTTCAAATTGAGGAAGTGAGTGGAGAAAAGCAGCGCAAAAATCACGATCAGATAGCTGAAAAGGCCAGATGCGGGTTGGTTCCATCCAGGATGATCGGGCCATAAATACTGAAAAGCTATACCGTCCACACATGCGGCATAAATACCTACACTCATCAGATAAAAAACGTAATACAAGTACTTCACCTCCTTGATTGCCAGATAAATAAGTCCGTTGTAAAGGGAAATAATCAAGATCATCCCGTAGAAAATCCCATAGAGAAAATACTCGTTTAGGGCATAAAAGATGAAGCGATTATAAGATCGAAAGGCGATTCTTACGTCAGCTTTTTGGGAGGATTTGATCTTGAAATAGTAGGTGTCAATTCCTTCAGTTTGGTTTGCTACAGGGATTTGGAAGTTTTTGTGCGAAAAAACCCTATCATTAAATGGAGCTTGATCTCCAAGTTTTAATTCCTTGAAACCATCCTCTGTGGGGATATAAGCCGTTATTTGATCAATGGTCTGATCATAAAACTCCAGAAGCCATTGTTTATTGCTAGTGGGAGTTTTCTGAATTGCTACTTTGACCCAATAGGTGTTTTCGGTAGAGAACTGATGCTTGGTAAAGTCGGAATTGATCTTCAGTTTTCCGGATATTGAACTGCTAAGAATATCGTCCAATTCAAGTTTATTGCTTTCATCTTCGTAGAAAGTGAGTCGGTCTATCGCATAGATACGCTCGTCCAGTTGGTCATTGATCTGAAATGTGTAGTTAGAGGATTGGGCAAAAGCAGAAAAGGAGAAAATGCTGGCTATTGCACAAAGCAATACGAATATCTTCCGATAAAACTTATCCATAATACATTGGGTCTATTCCAGTATAAGGATCAAAAACGAGGCCCAAGGTGTATAGTTAGCTCAAAGAGCTCATTTTAAAAATTGTAAAGAGCTGAAATTGTAATTATTTCCGCTCCTCGATAAGCTTCAATAGTAGCTCAGGCTCATCAGTAGTGATGAAATCAGGATTCTGATCCAGAAACCACTTAAGATCCTCTTCCTTATTTACTGTCCATGCATTTACCGTCAAACCCAATTCCTGCGCTTCTTTGATCCATTGAGGATTCTGCTTTAAGAGGTTGATATTGTAATCGAAGCCGAAGAATCCGGCTTCTTTCAGTTCTGCTGGGGTTTTGTCTCCTGTTAAATAAGCAACATTTGCTTTTGGATCCATTTCTATGGCTTTCAACCCACCTTCGTAACTGAAGGTGATGTAATCCACCCATTTCTCAGCTCTCATTTTCTTCACAGCCAGCACGGACTTTTCGGCCACTTCTATGCTTCTCTCCACAGAGATTTTGGATGGCTTTATTTCAAAAATCAGTTTAGTGCCTTTTTGCTTTTTACCTGCCTTCAGGTATTCTTCAACGGTAGCAAGCTTCTCGCCGTTCTCATGCTTTTTTGTCAAAAGCTGCTCGTAAGTGGAGGTTTCGATTTCCATCCCTTCGAAGTCTGCATCGTGGTTTACCACCAAAACTCCATCAGCAGTCATCCACACATCGAATTCAGAGCCTTCGCATCCTAATTCCACAGCTTGTTTGAGGGATGCTAGTGAGTTCTGGGGAAGATCATTTGCTTTCCAGGCACCCCGATGGGCGATCACCTTGTTTTGGTGAAAAGACTTTTGCGCAAAAGAAGCTGAGCTGGCAATTATGAAAATAAGCAGGGTAAAAAGGGCGAATCGCATGGTGGTATGATTTAGTAAAGCTTCCAAAAGTAAAGAACGAACTCTTATGAACTATCCCGTTTATAAGAATTCATATAAACTTAATGGTATGTGTTTTAACCGCAGTGGGCGCGCAGGTTAGCGCAGAGGTCGCCATGAGGTCAATAATCCTTTTATGAATTAGGGATGGTTAGCATTCATTGAGAATTGAAGTTTTGCAGCATAGCTTTCTTTTTTATGTTCTATTTAGGTACAGCGCTAATCCTTGTGAATTTTTTGTAGTGCCATACCTGACGGCACGGCTTGGCTCCTCGTGAATTTCATTCTACCCATAAGTCCCTGACGGGACTGAATTGAAATAGTTAAAAGTCTGTCCGCTTCTGGCAGAAATGAAGGCTTGGCAACAAACAGGTTTGTCATTACTTGCGCCCTCCGCGTACCTATCTGTGTCCACCGCGGTTAAATCCCAAAAAAAACACCTTGAAATTCTAAAATCTCAAGGTGTTTTAAATCGCTGGAAATCCCGATGTTTCTTATTTCTGCTGCTCCAAGTAGGTGATCAAAGAAGCCAGTTCTTCATAAGAAAGTGCGTTTGCCAAGCCTGGAGGCATCATGGAAGTTTCCATTACCTTGCGGGTCTTGATTGTACTTTTATCAAGTTTAGTTGCTGTTCCCGTGATATCTTGGATTACTACTTCATCTGCTGTTTCAGCAGTGACAAAGCCCATATAACTCTTATCGTCATTGGTATCGATCAACACAGATGCAAAGCCTTGAGAAATGGAAGCATTTGGCTTTAGAATAGATTCTGTAATCTGTGAACGATTCATGATGGAGCCGATCTGACCCATAAATGGACCTTTCAGTGGCTGACCTTTCTCTATACTATGACAGGCTATGCAACCCTGACTGGTAAATAATGCTTTGCCTTTCACTGGATCTCCTTTAAGGTCTTGAACGGCGATCATTACATCCTCGATAGAGGCAGCACCAACCTGTCCCTTTTTATTTTTTATTTCCTCCAAATCTACTTCTGTTTCCTGGATCACCAGATTTGATTCCTCCTCACCAAATTCCTCAATGTCCATTCTGTTTCGCTCATTGAGCTCAGCGAAGAATTGTCTTTTCTCAGCGTCAAAACTGCTTCGCTCACCCACCAAGAAATCCTTGATTTGATCGGAAGACTCCCAAGTGATGCCTTTATAATAAGGTCCATGTGTATCTGGGCGCGTTCCCCACCACCAAGAACCGTCATATGGTGCTTCTTTTTTATACAATCGGGAAAGTGTTCCCAAAATCTCCAACTTCAATTCTGCGTCATCTGTGTCACGATATGCATCGATCAATCCATTTACTGCTTTTGGATCGTGCATATAGCGAAGAGCCCAAAGCGCCAGCTTCGAATCTTCAGTTCCAATGGCGTCCACAGCAGCATCCACTGCATTAAGAGCTACCAAAGATTTCACAGCTACGTGTGGAAGTATGATAGCAGAATTTGGAGTGGCGTGAGGACCTTCAGTTCCTTTTTCAGGCTGTTCGAAAGAAGCAGGTACTTTTACTTTCAACAATTCCTCAGCTGCTTCTGGATTTCCAATCCGTCCCAATGCCACAATTGCGGCGGATTTTACCCGGTCATTTGGATCAGATACACCTTCGATAAATGGCTCAAGAGGAACTCCCTGAAGGCAGGTTTTGCGATCTGCCAAAGCCCTTAAAGCAAACTCTCTAACTTTCTCTTCCTGACTTAGCTTTACCAATTCTTCGCTTCCGCTTCCGCAAGTAGCCTGAGCGTAGGTGTAAATACCCGCTACTCTTGATTCCAAGGACAAAGACTTGTCTGTAGCTACGGAAAGTGCAGCTGCTCCTGCTTCTTCTGGGAATCTAGACAGCAATTCACGCTGTGCATGAAAGCGGGACACTGAATTAGTTGCTTTTAGCAATTCTGTCAATTCCTCAACCGTAGCTTTCGTCAGATCTGGAAATGCTTCGTAAGTCCAGTCTTTTGGCACTACACGTACCACATAGCCTTTTTCATCACTTCCAAAATATCCTGCGCCATCCCATGCAGCTAGAAACATCCGACCGGATGCATCCAGGTCAATGTCAGTAATCTGTGCAAGCTTGATAAATTCCTCATCCTGCTGGGTAAATCCCGCGCCATCCATAGTCACCCTGTGAATGTACAGCTGGCTGCGACCCCAATCTGCCATCATCGGCACGTGATTGTATTTGGCTGGCCAGCGATCATCGTCCATGAAATAACTACCAGTACCGGATCCACCACCTAGATCTACCAGGGCTGGGATAGTCTCTTCAGTGAAGTTTTTGAAAAAGTTAGGGTATCCATACTCACCAGACTGGGTGTAGTGAATGAAACGGATATTCCAGCCACCACCATCATTAGTATTACCACGAGTATAAATGTTCATAAATGGGTCAATTGCCACATCGTAGATGTTTCTTGTTCCATGGATGTATTCTTCCATTTCGGTACCATCTGGACGTACTCTTACAATTCCTCCTCCCAGCATGGTCATTTGGGTTCCATCTCTATCAGTGGCATTGTGAAATCCAAAATCACCCACGGCAATGTAAATCCAGCCATCGATGCCCATTCTGATACCATTTGTGGAATGGTCTGTGCCACGGGAACGGAGTGAGGCTGGAGAGGAAATTCCTTCAATTAATAGCTTAGAAGGTCCATCAGCTACACCGTCGTTATCCTTGTCTTCAAATACGACTAGATTCATTCCTTCGGCTTCCCCAGTTTCTTCAGAAAATTGGGTATGCAGCACAAAGACTTGATCTCTCACAGCAATTATTCCCCGAGGATTGTCCACTTTGACGAACTCGGTGTGCGAATCCAATTCCCCATCATTATTACTATCGACCAAGCGGACGATGGCTCCTTTTCCAGGCTCTTTTCCCAGAGAACCCATCATATCCACTCCTACGAATACATTTCCGTTTGGAGAAACTGCCAAAGCAGCCGGGCTGGGAACGATATCGGGCCCGGCAAAATTTGTCATGATCAGCTCGGTGCTGTCTGCGCCATGCTTTGCCGTGTCCAGCGGGAATTGAGGATAGTAATTAGTAAGTTCTTCTAAATCAGCTTTTCTAGTGTCAGGACTTGAGCATCCGAATGCTAGCGCCGAACCAACTAATGCTAATATTGGTAAGGAAATTTTAGACATGCTAAAAGATTAATTAGAGGTTTATTATTTCGCGGGGTGCGAATTGCAGCCTCAAATATATCAGGATCTCCGACAAAAGGCCTTCTAATATCAACAGAAGCTCAGTTCTAGTGAATTCTGGCGTATTTGTAGGGCTTAGCGGTTGAAGGAATATTCATTTATCCAGTGAAAACCACGCTGCATCAGAAAGTAATCAGATTTCTTTTTTCTGGTGGCGGTGATGTCCATCTGTTGCTCACCCAGGGTTACCAGCAATTGATATTCTCCGTCAGAATTTTCTCGGATCTTAAGAAGGTATGGGTCTTCTTGGTTGGCAGTACGGACAAAGTAAATTTCCCCTTCCTCATTGGTGTTTTCTATGGTATAGTAATGGTTATTTTTGCCCGAAGTTTTTACATTCATGCGGTTTTGGTCGATCATGACTTGGGTCCAATATACTCCCGTACTGTCAGGTAAGTTGTTTTGTGAAAAAGTATAGGCTCCATCCCATTCATTTGCGTACATCGTTCTCATTGGTTGCGAAGCAAAATGCCCGACTATCATAGAAAGTGGAAGTAGTACAGCGAATAGCACTTTGCCTGCTAGCCATAATCTACGCTGTGTTTTCGTCCTCCATGGGATTCCGGGAGTAGCAAGTCGGGTGGGTTTTTGGAGTATAAAAAAGTCCAGCAATACCTTGATCGAGGGCAATAGTATCAGCAGGGAAAAGAGAAGCAAATGTGATGACATGAGTTTCACAGGCACGTCAAAGCTGAAATTCACCAGCACAATATTCGTAGTGACAGCAACTGATATCAATGCGCCAAGAACTGTGGTTCGTCTAAAAAGTAACAGTAATCCCGCAGTGATTTCTGACAGTCCCATGAAGATCTTGTAGGTGTCTGAATAGCCGAAAAATCGCCAAGCCAATCCCATAGGAGATGATTCTCCAAATGTTTGTTCCAGAGAATAAATACTCGGACTGGGGAACTGCCCAATCATGAATTTAGCCACGCCGTAGGAAATCAAAATCAAGCCTACATAGTACCGGGCATAAATCAGAGACCAGGAAAATAGTTTGGTGATCCAGGGTTTTTTTCTGAAAAGAACTAACGCAAATACAGCTAGAATAAGAGCAATTACAGGAAAGCTTATAAGCTCCATGTAATTGAAAGTAGTGTCTCCGCTGCCATTCATCTCGGGCTTCACATAATCTGTCTGACCTAAGTATGCTTTTGCAATCAGAATGGTGAATTCATCTCTGATCGCAACGAAGTATTTTAAAAGGAAATCGTAGAGAAAAGGGATGTATGAAAAAGGTGCAGGAAATGCATAGACTACAATGTAAAAAGCAATCCAAGTTTTGAGAATATTTTTTGGGCTGAAAGTTGAATTCATAGCAACGTTTTAGGAGTTTGTAGATTTTGAAAAAAGTTGGTTGGCTTTAGTTTATTCTGTTCTCAAATAGAAAAATTCCATTTTTATTAGCGATCACAATGTCAGGTTTGCCGTCTTTATTCATGTCTTCGACAGCGATATTCAATCCTGCCCCGGAGTCATTGTCGATAATATGCTCTCTGAAGAATGGGCCAATCATAGGTGTAAATTCATAATACACCAAGTAGGGAGTGTCATCGTCACCCGCGTCATTTCCGTTATGGGCCAAATATCGTTTGCCAGTGATCATTTCCATATTTCCGTCTCCATTCAGATCAGCCATCACGGTGGAATGGGTTTGTGCTGTCAAATTGCTCATAAGATGGGTTTGGAATGTGGTGTCATTTTTTTGCTCATGCCACCAAATACCCAATGAATGTGCGGATGCACTCACAATATCGTTTTTCATATCTCCATTCACATCCAAAACCTGCATATGGGATGCAGGTTCGCTGATCTGTACGGGATGAAAAACCCAATCTCCTGATTTCAGATCGGCTGTTCCTTCAAACCAACCTTCAGAGATGATCACATCATTGAGCTTGTCACCGTTGATATCACCGAATCCTAATCCATGTGAAAACCGGTCAGTGCCAGGGACGTTTTCTTCAGAAAGTGCATGCCGCTTCCATTCCGTTTCTCCCGGAGTAGTGGGAGCTTGCAGCCAGATGATTTGTCTTTTTTCATAATCCCCACACAGAATGTCCAAGCGACCATCTCCATCGATGTCAATAAATCCCGGAGATTCTATCGAAATCCCCACAGAGTCAGCTATGATATGTTTTTGCCATTCAGTGCTTTCGGTTTTCGGGTTTTCAAACCAATAGCCGGGAGTGCCAGGGTAATCAATAATCACTACTTCATCCCAACCATCCAAATTGACATCCATGCCTAGGTTTAGGAAAGAATTGCTGTATTCTGTTCTGGGGTCGTATGCGCGTGAAGGAGAGATTTGATGCTTCTTCCAATCCGGAGCTTCAAACCAATAATAGCCCGCTACGATATCAAGTTGACCGTCTTTGTTGATGTCAGCCACTGCAACTCCCTCCGAAAGGAAATCACGGGTGATCACGGTCTTTTCAAAATCCGACTCATGTTCTTGAGCCCTCGCAGAATTAGAAAAAATAGGGAGTGCCAACAAGATTATCAGCCCCTTGGCAAAGTTTTGAAAAAGAGAACTGGTCATAATGTGTTCAATTTATTAAGGGTTAGATCTATAAAATTGAGTGATTCATACTTTTTGCTCAAAAGTAGGATAATAGAGAATTCTGAGCTTTTGAGCATTCCTACGCTAACTGGCTAGCACATTAAAATACCAATCAATTTTGATTTATCTCAAAAAACTTTGCGGCTAGGTAAATCCAGTAGTGAATATGACTTCGTAAATATTTTTCAAATCACCTCTTCGAATCTCGATTTGTGATTGATTCTTTTCAGTTGAAAACCATAACCGGATTATTAACCTAAACAATCAGAAAATGAAAAATGAACTAATTAAGCCACAAGGACTGGTCAAAAATGCAAACCGCAGACAGTTCTTAAAGACGGGCTCACTCTCAGTAGCCGCTGCTGGATTGATCATGGTAGGCTGTAAAGATGTGGAAGATGTGAATCCTATGCCTCCTATGGGAGATGGCGTGATGCTGGGCTCAGGAGATATTGGGATTTTGAATTATGCCTATGCGTTAGAGCAATTGGAAGCAGCTTTTTACGCTGCAGTGATGCAAGGAAGCTACTTTGCGAATGCAAGCGCTGAGGAGAAGACTATCATGGGAGACTTGGAAAAGCATGAAAGAGCTCACAGGGAGTTTTTCAAGGCAGCGCTAGGAGATGCGGCGATTGCCGATCTGGAAGTTGATTTCAGTTCTATTGATTTCAGCAGTAGGACATCAGTTTTGGGAGCAGCAAAGACTTTTGAAGATCTTGGAGTGGCAGCCTATAATGGTGCTGGACAGTTTCTGGAAAATGTGGATTTCCTGCTTATCGCTGGTAAAATTGTATCTGTGGAAGCTAGACATGCAGCTGCGATCAGAGACTTGATTAATCCTGGTTCTGCTGATTTTGCAGGAGATGATTTGATCGATGCAAACGGACTGGAGCGTACGCTGAACTTTTCAGAGGTATTGACTGCTGCAAGCACTTACGTTATCACACCTATCGACTTCAGTCAATTACCTACATCATAATTAACCACTATAAACTACACTAGATATGAACTTATTAAAATTGCTTGATAAAATGTGCCCGGATACTAATAGTCCGGAAGAAAAAGAGATGTTTTTCTCCAGAAGAGAGGCTTTCCGCCAGTTTGGAGATATGAGTAAAAAAGTAGCAATGGCTGCTGTACCCTTGGGAATTCTATCTGCTTTGCCTAAAGTAGCAAAGGCAGACACTGAAAGTTTGATAGGTGTACTGAACTATGCTTTAACC
Source organism: Algoriphagus locisalis (assembly GCF_900116615.1). Taxonomy (GTDB): domain Bacteria; phylum Bacteroidota; class Bacteroidia; order Cytophagales; family Cyclobacteriaceae; genus Algoriphagus; species Algoriphagus locisalis. Next base: position 317,288 of record NZ_FPBF01000003.1, on the reverse strand, counting down.
TTGGAGCATTTGGAGTACAGATATTACCAGATGGGGATTGAGTCAGGAGTAATTGATAGTGCTGATTCGGCCATTTTTACAAAAATCAGAGACCATGAATTGGCTCACGTGAATTTCTTACAAGAGGTGATCTCTAATGTGCTTATGGGAACTCCAGTTGCCGAGCCGGAATTTGATTTCACTGCGGGCGGAAACTTTATGCCCTTTGATGATTATCCTACTTTCTTGGCACTCTCTCAGGCATTTGAAGATACAGGAGTAAGGGCTTATAAAGGCCAGGCTGGAAATGTTATGGAAAATGATGTGGTACTCACTGCGGCTCTTTCGATACATTCAGTGGAGGCAAGACATGCTTCCATGGTGAGAAGATTAAGAACAAAAAAAGGACAGGATGATGTGAAAGGTTGGATCACAAATGCCTCTATAGGATCACTGCCAGCAGCTACACAGCCGATCTATGCTGGTGAAGATAATGTCACACACGGGGGTGTAAATGTGGTAAATCTGACTGGTATAGATGCCGGAGCTGTTGCTGAAGGCTGGGATGAGCCGCTTAACAAAGATCAGGTATTGGGAATTGCATCGCTATTCCTAGCCTAATGAATAGTGATTAGTTGGGGTTAAGTGGTTAGATGTCATCTCTTAGTGGAGGTGGCATCTTTTTTATTTAACCACAGTGGCCATAGAGGGGAACGCAGAAAACGAGGCTGTTAAATTCCGATATTCTGGACTTTTAGAACATGGACATTCCAGCACTTGCTTGAAAATCTCCCGCAGATTTGCGGAGATAAAAGGCGCAGATTTCCGCAGATTTTGATTCCTACGTATCAATCTTTTTTGTTAAACAATAATGGTCACAGATGTGGATGCAGAGCACGCAGCTATTTGATTCCGTTATCCTGGACTTTTAGAACCTGTACAATCCAGCACTTGCTTGAAAATGTCCCGCAGATTTGCGGAGATAAAAGACGCAGATTTCCGCAGATTTTGATTACTGCTCGCCAATCTTTTTTAATTAACCGCAGTGGCCAGGGAGGGGAACGCAGAAAACGAGGCTGTTAAATTCCGATATTCTGGACTTTTAGAACTTGGACATTCCAGAACTAGCTTGAAAATCTCCCGCAGATTTGCGGAGATAAAAGGCGCAGATTTCCACAGATTTTTGTCCTACTGTTTGTCACCTTGAAACCTTGATACTTTCAACTTTCTACTTTTCACTTCTTACAACTTTACCACTTACCACCTGCCAAACGCTAAAAAGCAATCTTATACAAACTACAAGGCTGCAATCTCGGATGTTCCAATAAGTCAGGATGCTGGAAGTCGTACGCGTAATTCATTCCTATTTTCTGCATCACACGGATCGATGCTAAGTTTTTTGCGGAGGCTAGTGAAAACACTTCTTTGACACCCAAAACTTTGGCGAATTCAAGACATCGGGTAGCTCCCTCAGTGGTATATCCTTGATTCCAAAATTTCTTCCTGATTCTCCAGCCAATGTCCACACAGGGAGTGAAGGGAGCTTGGAAGGATTTTGTCCCCAAGCCAATCATACCTAGGAATTCCCCACTTTCTACTAAATCGACCGCGAAATAGCAGTGCCCTAGCTCATCGTAGAGTTTGGTCATTCTATCCATCAGGGCTTGTGATTCCTGCTTGGAAAGCGGATGTTGGAAAAAAGTCATAGTTTCCTTATCAGCATTCATAGCTGTAAAGGCAGGAAGGTCTGAAGGTCGCCAGGTTCGGAAACTAAGCCTTTGGCTTTCGAAGAGATAGGGTGAATCCATAGGCTGAATTTAAGAGTTTGAAGAAAATCTTTCTAGAAAAGTTTGATTTTCAAAATTAGTCTGTACTTTAGTGTCATAATACACTATGACGGTATAACACTATGGTAATTTCAGTCAAAGATTTAAATTTTTCATACCGCAAAAGGCCTATGCTTTTTGAAGGGCTTCAGTGGTCTGTTCCCGAGGGTTCGGTGGTAGGTTTGCTCGGAAAAAATGGCGCTGGTAAATCCACTTTACTTCATTTGCTCTCCGGTTTGCTATTTCCTAAAAGTGGCGCAATAGCACTTGGTCAGCACCTTCCAAAAGACAGGAAGCCAGCTTTTTTAGAAGATATTTTCTTTCTCGCCGATGATGTGGCTTATCCTGGAAATATGAGCATTGGAGAATATGAAAGGGTCATGGGGGCTTTTTATCCAGGGTTTGACGCTTCCCAGTTTGATCAGATTTTAGCTGATTTTGGTCTGGAAAAGAAAGTTAAACTCAAAGAACTTTCCCTTGGAGAGCGAAAGAAGGTTTTTCTCTCTTTTGCATTAAGTACGAACTGTAGGTTCTTGCTTTTCGATGAGCCAACAAACGGGCTGGATATTCCCTCCAAAAGTGTTTTTAGAAAAGTGGTGGCTGGCAATATCAAAGATGAACAAACGGTGATTATCTCCACGCACTTGGTGGCCGATGTGGAGAAGCTGATTGATCGGGTGGCGATTATAGATGCCGGGAAGGTTCAGTTGGATGCTGATTTGTTGGAGTTGTCTGATCGCTTGCTTTTTAATACTTCTCCAAATCTTCCTGAGGATAGCTTGCATGCTGAAAAGTATGGGACCGGCTATCAATTTATTCGGTCAAGAAGTGGGAGCGAGGCTCAAACGCCCGTTAATCTGGAATTGCTTTTTAACGCAGTTCTGAATAAAAGTCTTAGCAACGAATCAATTTTTCAAACTCAAAACTCCGAAGTCCTATGAATGCTAACTCAATTAGTTTACACCGTTTGAAAAACCTAATTCGATATGAATGGGCAATGGAAAAGAGGTTTTACCTAGTTGGAACCTTGGGGATATTCTTGATTACTTTTAGTGTTTGCCTGACTATTTGGTTCAATAATATTTCAGGATTTGTGTGGACATCAACTGATTATAATCCCATCTTTTTTGGAGGATTTGTCTTTCTATCTGTCTTCGGAATTAGTCAGGGTTTTATTGATTTAAGGGAGAAAAGCAGTACGATCAGGTATTTGACTTTGCCAGCAAGCATACTAGAAAAGTATGTTCTTCAGGTTTGCTTGCGACTGGTTTTGCCTATACTAATTTATTTGATCGCATTTTGGCTGGGAGCAAATCTTTCAGTTGACATTTATTATTTCATTCAAAATTCAATTTTAGAAAAGTCGGCTCTTCCAGAGATTGAAAAGGCAGAGATCTTGTATTTGTATTGGATTCCAAATGCGAATATTGATATAGGGTATTGGGGACTTTTTGGGTTAATCCTTTTGCTGCCAATTCTTATGTTTATGGGTGGGGGTATTTTTGGCAAGTGGGGTTTTATCGCTATGCCTGCTTCTATAGCTGTTTTCCTTCTACTTATGTTTGGGAGTTACTTTGGACTGAGTTGGCTTGTAGATGCAAGTGCTTTCAATGCCGGAGGAAGTTATGCTATTCGAATTGACTATCCTGCGGTAGCTATGGATGTTCCTTTATTTGTTCTAGTCTGTGTGGTTTTGGTTTGGACTGCTGTATTTCTACCCTTTATAGTCACTTATCTAAAGCTTAAAGAGCGGGAGGTTTAAAATGGAGTTTAACGAAACAAAAAACATCTTCCTCCAAATCCGAGACTGGGTAGCAGACCAGATTCTGCAAGGGAAAATTGTAGCCGGAGAGAAGGTTCCTTCGGTAAGGGAATTGGCCGTGGATATGGAGGTAAACCGCAATACGGTGATGAGAAGCTACAGCCTGATGGAGGAGGAGGGAATTATAGAAAACAAGCGTGGCATTGGCTTTTTTGTGGCTGCCGACGCAAAGCGAAATTTACTCAAGATGCAAAAACAGACATTTTTAAAAGATGAACTGCCTTCTATTCTACACCAGATAGAAGTGCTGAAACTTAACTCAGAGGATTTACAAATCCTGATTCAAACCATTCAATCCAACGACCATGCAAACCAGTAATAAAATTATCATTTCCTTTTTGACTTTCGCATGGCTGAGTATCATGGCTTCGCTCTTGATTTCACATCAATTCGCTGATTATAATAATATTCCAGGAAAGCGCAGAGTGGTTAAAACTGAGACTGCTTTAGCAGATTTTTCTGTGGTAATAATAGAAGAAGCAACGAACCTTCTTATCGCTCCTTCAGACAGTAATCTGTTGGCTTATAATGAGTTGATTGGAGATGGGATTGAGCAGCCTAAGACTAAGCCAACCCATGATTTAACTGTGAAAAATGATACGCTTTACATCAGAAATATCCGCAATGCACGTAATGGTAATTACACTTTACTAGTTGGTAATTTGAAACATCTGATAGTTAATAATACGGGTAACGTTAATTTGATAGGATTTTCTCAGGATTCTCTTTTGATCAATTCTGAAAACAGTACTGTAACTATTTCCGAAAGCTCTGAATTTTCATTTCTGCATCTCAAATCAGAGCCAAAATTCGATTTGACTTTTAAATCTGTGAAAGAATTTAGCCTATCCCTTACTGAGGATAACTGTAATGTCTTTGGTGAAATCGAGGAGATTTCTGGGATGATAGGAAATTATGCTGGGCTTAATATTCCAAGAAAAACAGAGAAAGTGGATGTCGATACTTCGATTAACGGAAAGATCAACTATTCCCAAGCTGTCTATGTAGATAAGTAGGTAATCTTGAAAGGTGTTGTCTTAATTTTTTTTCGTTGAAGAAATTCAAGGTTTTAAGAAAAAAACTTTAAGTAGCTGATTTCCAATGTCCAATTCTTTTTAAATTTATACGCACTTAAATTTTTATACTTATGAAATCTAGCTTTAGAGTTTTTGCCCTGCTAATCACTGTGTTTACCCTTCTGAATATTTCCTATGCCCAGGCTCAACGTGTATCGACACCTAGAGGTGGGAAAGCAGGTTCATGGAGAGTATTGGGGACAGTTTCAGCGTCACATTCTGCAGACCATGATGTAATTGTGGTAAAGGGGCCCTACGATTACTTTAGAAAGTTGAAATTCAAAGTGACAGATTCACCAGTTAACATGAGTAGGATAATTGTTCGCTATGAAGACGGAAGACCTGAAGAATTGCAGACTCGTTTTGAAATCCCAAAAGGAGGGGAAAGCAGAGTGATCGATCTGAAAGGCGGAAGGAGAAAACTTAAGTCCGTGGAGTTTTGGTATGATACCAAAGGGATTTTGAATGGGAAGGCAGATGTGACGCTTTTTGGGATGAAGTAGCGTGAGATTAACGAAGTATTAAAAGGGAATAGAGACTATCTTTCCCTTTTTGGCAGATTAGTTTACCAACTCCACGATCACTTCGATCTCCACAGCCATGTTATTTGGTAAGGCTGCAACACCGACTGCTGAACGGGCATGCTTTCCTTTTTCTCCAAAGATCTCTACCATCAGATCAGAAAAGCCATTGATTACAGCTGGCTGTTTATCGAAGTTTGGATCGGAATTGACCATTCCCAGTACTTTTACAAACTGCTTCACCTTGCTAAGATCTCCTGTGGCAGCTTTTATTATGGCAATCACTTCGAGTCCCGTTTCCCTAGCCGCATGATAGGCTTCTTCTGTGGTAAGTTCTGCTCCCACTTTCCCAAAAACATCTGGTCCGGTACCTGAGAGATACAATAGATTACCAACTTGTTTCCATTTCACATAGTTTGCTATTGGAGTGCCAACTTCTGGTAAAGTGAGACCCAGTTTTTCCAGATTTTGTTCCGGTGACTGAGCATTTGCTAGAAAAGCGAAAAAAAGTAAGGGAAGTACGAGAAGGTTGAACTTGGTTTTCATATAAAGGAAGTGTGGTTTTAGTGTTTCTAAGCTAAGTGATTCTTTTTACTTTTGACATTCATATTCTAAAAAGATATCCTTATGGATCAGATTGAGATATTACCCCATTCACCTGAATTGAGCCCTTTTTTCAAATCCATTAACCAAGCTTGGGTGGAGGATTATTTTTCGATTGAGCCATTTGATCAGGCTCAATTTGACCGTCCAGAAGAGACTATTATACAACCTGGCGGGACGATTATTTTTGCAAAGTTAGGAGAGGAAATTGTCGGGACTGTAGGGCTACATAAAGTCAGTGAGCAGGAATATGAACTCATAAAAATGGGGGTTGCTAAGAATGCGCAAGGAAAAGGCCTAGGTATGATTCTGGCTCAAGCCATTTTGGAAAAAGCGAAAGAAATGGGAGGGAAGAAAGTGGTACTCTATACCCATTCCAAGCTAGGTCCAGCTTTAAGAATCTATCAAAAGCTAGGATTTAAGCCAGCAGAACTTGAAGAAGGGAAGTATTGCAGATGTGATATAAAGATGGAAGTAGAAATTTGAAATTTGAGATTTCAAATTTGAGATTACCAGAATCGGAAAGCTTTTTCGTTCACACGGTTTCGGAAGAAGAAGTTGTCCCAAATGTCCGGTGATAGGTAGATTTCTACGCCTAGATTTACGGTCATATAGCCATCGTATCGGTGATTGAGTCCTGATCCACGACGAATTCTACCATTGTTTCTCAGGATTTTATCTACATCAGGCAAGCCATTATCGTCAAGGAAATTTGGATTCCTAATGGCCAATCTCAGACGGTCAGGATTAGTTCCCGACACATAATCATCTACTAGATCCAAGTAAAATTCACTGATATTATAGGCTGAAATATCATCCATATAATCAGTGAGCGTGAACCTGTAATTTCCTTCCAGGAAAAGATCCATATAGACATTCATCTTATATTTCAGACCCAAGCCCATCGGGAAAGTAATGATATACCGATTGTAAGGATTGTTCTCCAGTTGTAATGGACGAAGATCTACCCATTCCCCATCCAGCTGCGTCTCTGGATTATTAGTGGACATACCCACACCTGCAAAAATATAGGGATTCATCAGCGAACGGTGGATATTCGGGACTTTAACTGGGAATAAATAGTACTCCACCATCGCAGTACCTTCCCAGTTTTGAGCTCTGAAATTCAGGTTTCTGGGCGTACGGTAAGCTCGTGGGTCTGAGGGCGGATCTGAACCGGACATCTTGATATAGGAAAAATCCATTCTCGCCCGGAGGTTTGTTCCAAAAGTATAGTGGGCTGCGATATTGGCATTCCAGTCAGGCTGAATTCCTTCGTTATACTTCCAAAATGAATACAATTCTCCGAAATATTGTGTCATTCCTGCGCTGGCAGAAAAAGACCAGGGCTCTTCAAATCTAAATCGATAAAAGCTTTGGGAAAAGGCCTCCGTAGAAAAAAGAAAAAGAATTATGAATAGAAATTTTTTCATAGAAAGCCTTCATATGATAGCACCAAAATGGGATCATGGGTGAAAATTAGGCTATTTTTCCAACTTATCAAATCCTGATTTAAGATGAAGATCTCGCTGCGGGAATGGTATCTCCACACCTTGCTCACCAAATTTTTTGAAGATGGCATAATATAATTGGCTTTTCAGCACTTTTGGGCGATTGATGTATTCTGAAGACCAAACCCTTAATGTGAAGTTGATGCTGTTGTCTCCATAACTATCAAAAAGAACATCGGGCGCAGGAGTATTTAACACACCTACATTTTCCTTTGCCACTTCCATTAATATGCCCTTTACTTTTTCGGGATCCTCTTTATAGGCAACTCCTACCGGGAAGTTAAACCGGATGTTTCGGTCATTATGAGACCAGTTGATGACTGGACTGTCTATAAATTGACTATTGGGTACGATGATGGTGATGTTGTCATTGGTCACAATGGTCGTAGAACGAGCCGAAATACGAATCACATCTCCCGATACATCGCCCACTTCTATGCGGTCGCCCACTTTTATAGGTTGTTCGAAAAGAATGATAAGTCCCGAAATGAAATTGTTTGTGATATTTTGGAGACCAAAACCAATACCAACACCCAAGGCTCCAGCCAAAATCCCGAAGGCACTCAGGTCAACTCCGTTTGTCTGCAAAATAGAAAATACCCCCGCCATGATCAGTACATACTTGACTATCATGCCGATGGAAGCCCTTGTGCCAGAGTCGATTTGGTATCTCGTTAACACCTTTTGAACCAGCAGTTTTCTGATCCATTCGCTTACAATAAAAAGTACTACAAAGGATATAATTAAGGTGAGAATGAGACCAACCGTAAGCTTTGATTCACCTAAACTAACTAAGCTGTAGTTGAATATTTCCTGAATCCATTCTATAAATCCCTGTGCTTTTTCCTCTGCTACTTCTTTTATTGCTTCCTGCATTTAGTTGGTGATTACTTTTTATTTCTCACAAGTATATAAAATCCAAAATTGATATTAATGTAGATGTATATCCGCAATTGTACCAACAAAAGGTGAAAAGCGACTTAAAGTATGGTAAACACTAGCATTGCTGGTACTTCGGTCACCCGTCATCGGTCTTCCAGCCTGATAAGCAAAGAAAAAGAGGTCACTGGTATCATTGCGGATAAACAGTTTAATGTACTACAATTCTGTTAAAACAAGCAATTCTAGTGATTGTTCTCTTTCTTTTGCTTCCGGTAGAGACTATGGAAATAATTAATTGATTTTGGCTAATTTTGAACCATGAGCAAGCAAAAAGAAGAGCTGGAGCATAGGCTAAAGCTTAGAAATATTAAACTCTCGGATTACGATGATATCCGTGAAATCATGGTTTCTATTTATAAAAACCAAGGTGGAGCATGGACCAAGGAGGAGCTTAAAAACCAACTGAAAGCCTTTCCAGAAGGGCAAATTGCCATTGAGGACAATGGGAAAGTGGTTGCCGCGGCCATGAGTTTGGTGGTGGATTATAATAAGTTCGGAGACAATCATACCTACGATCAGATTACCGGTTACGGCAAATTCGATACGCACGATATGGAGGGGGACACCCTTTATGGAACTGATGTTTTTGTTCACACCGATTACCGAGGGATGAGACTTGGACGTCGATTGTATGATGTGAGAAAGGAGATCTGTGAAAATCTAAATCTCCGCTCAATTATCGCAGGCGGTAGAATTCCAGGCTATACAAATTACGCTGATGAAATGACACCAAGGAAATACATTGATTTGGTGAAAAACAAGGAGATTTTTGACCCTGTACTTTCATTCCAGCTGGCGAATGAATTTCACGTGCGGAAGGTGATCACCAAGTATTTGCCCTCAGATACAGATTCCAGGGCATATGCCACACTTCTGGAATGGATCAATATTTACTATGAAAAAGATGAAAAGCTAATCGGTAATAAAAAGTCAATCGTTCGCTTGGGCTTGGTGCAGTGGAAAATGCGTCGTTTTTCCAATGTGGATGACTTAATGCAGCAAGTAGAGTTTTTCGTGGATACGGTTTCCGGATACAAATCTGATTTCTGCCTTTTACCTGAATTCTTCAATGCTCCGCTTTTGGCGGAATTCAATGACATGGATGCTTCGGAAGCGATCCGTAATCTGGCTGATTACACCGACGAAATCGTAAGCCGCATGAGTGATTTGGCAGTTTCATATAACGTGAACATTGTAGCAGGATCCATGCCTGAGTACGATGGTAAAAAGCTTAGAAATGTGAGTTACCTTTGCCGTAGAGACGGTACGCAGGATAAGCAATACAAGCTGCACATTACCCCGGATGAGGCTTCCTACTGGGGACTTCAGGGAGGAAATGGGATCAATGTATTTGATACCGATGCGGGAAGAATAGGGATTTTGATCTGCTACGATGTGGAATTCCCTGAGCTTGGAAGAATCCTAGCTGAGCAGGAAATGGATATTCTATTTGTGCCATTTTGGACTGATACCAAGAATGCTTTCCTTCGGGTAAATACCTGCGCGAAGTCTCGGGCCATAGAAAACGAATGTTATGTAGCCATCACAGGTTCGGTGGGAAACCTTCCGAAAGTGGAGAACATGGATATTCAGTATTCTCAGGCTGCGATTTATTCCCCTTCAGATTTCTCTTTTCCGCATGATGCTGTAGTGGCGATGGCTTCAGAAAACGAAGAAACCATCATCGTCGCCGATGTGGATTTGGATCTTTTGACCAAGCAGAGAAAAGCAGGAAGTGTACGAAACCTCGAGCAGAGAAGGCTCGACCTTTATTCTATCCAATGGAAACAGAAAAAATAATAGCTGATTACTTCGCTCACATTTCAGAAGAAGTGTGGGAGAGAGCAGCCAAAATAAAACTGGTCATCACCGACATCGATGGGGTGATGACTGATGGCGGGATTATCTATGACGATAATAAGCTGGAATTTAAGAAATTCAATGTGAAGGATGGTTTGATCGTCTATCACCTTAGAAAGAGCGGCTTGATGGTTGGGGCGATTACAGGAAGAGAGTCTTACGTTGTTCAAAACCGCTGTGAAGAGCTCAAGTTTGACTTTCACTACCATGGAGTTAAAAACAAAGGCAAGAAGTTTAGCGAGGTTCTAGAAACCCTTGAGCTGCAAGCCGAGGAAGTAGCTTACATAGGCGATGATTTGATCGATTTGCCGATTTTATCTCGCGTAGGCTTGGCGGTCGTTGCAGCAGATGCCATAGAGTATGTTAAGCCGATTGCGCACTATGTCTCAAGATTTAAAGGTGGCGAGGGTGTTTTTAGAGAGGTTGGTGATATTCTGCTTCACGCCAACGAGCAACTTGTCCCATTAATTGACACTTTATCCCAAAAGGAAAATGATAAGAAATAACCAACCCATGCGTATCACCGATTCAGTGATTTTGGGAGAAGAAAAGCCTGTTTTGTTTGCCGGACCTTGTGCTGTAGAGAGCTATGATATTTGTCTTGAAATTGGTACCAAAACTAAAGAATGGGCTGAGCAACATGGCTTTTCATATGTGTTCAAAGCATCTTTTGATAAAGCCAATAGAACATCCTCGGGATCTTTCCGAAGTATAGGGATGGACAAATCCCTGGAAGTATTACAACGGGTCGGAAATGCCTTAAATGTACCATTGGTGACTGATATCCATGAAAGCTACCAAGTGAAGGATGTTGCTGAAGTCGTGGATGTATTGCAGATTCCGGCATTTTTGTGTCGTCAGACAGATTTGCTTTTAGCTGCTGGCGAAAGCGGGAAAGCTGTCAAAATCAAGCGTGGACAGTTCATGGCTCCTGAGGATATGCAATATGCGGTGACCAAGGTACGATCAACTGGAAACGAGAATGTTTGTCTTACCGAGAGAGGTTTTTCTCTGGGTTACCATAATCTTGTCGTTGACATGCGTGGGCTTCCTATCATGCGTCAGTTTGCTCCTGTGGTGTTTGATATCACGCATTCTGTGCAACAGCCAGGAGGTCAGGGCGGAAGTAGTGGAGGACAGCGGGAATTTGCGCCGATATTGGCTAGAGCAGCAGCGGCCACTGGAATTGATGGTTTTTTTATAGAAACTCATCCAGATCCTTCCAAAGCGCTTAGCGATGGACCAAATTTGATCCCGCTTCATAAGATGGGGCAATTCCTGGAGATGCTAAAAGAAGCTTGGACGCTTGGTAGAAAGTACCAGGATTTTGATGTAAACAGTTAATGAAAAATATGCCTAAGCATCTATTGGTTTTATTGCTCCTGAGCCTTGCTCCGGGGCTTTTTTGTTTTGCTCAAAACACGGATTTGCAGGATAATATCAGATTAAAGCTGGAGCTTGACCAACCAGATGTTCCTTTGAGCGTGCGTCAGAATGAGCTTTTTGCCAAGGGTGATATTCACCAGTTTTATACAGATCGACTGTTTGCTCCCGTTTGGACCGAAAAGGGAGTGCTGAGCGAATTTGCCTATGAACTTCGCTTTGAAATAGGCCAAAGCAAATTTGATGGCCTGAATCCTCAAGATTACCATTTAGAGTTGATTAATATAGTTTTTAGCCAGTTTGAGTCTAATAAAAAGCAAGCAATTCCCAACGCCATGGATGATCTGGCGGACATAGATTTGTTGCTTTCAGATGCATTCTTTCATTTGGCAGCTCATCTCGAAGTGGGCAAAGTAAATCCTAGAAATCTGGCCGGAGACTGGGAAATAACACCTAAAACCTCAAAAGTATCTTTTCCGGAATTACTGAATATAGCTGTGGAAAAGCAGCAGATCAGGCAGACGCTAGAGACACTCTATCCGAATATCACGATCTATAAGAAGGGGAGGGAAGTGATTCGGGCTATGGATGAAATCAGAAAGCAGGATTCACTAAACTGGAAGGCTGTGAAAGTCTCTAAAACTATCAAGGTAGGAGAAACTAATAATGGGATTCCTGACTTAAGAAAGCGTTTGGCTTTTTGGAAATATCTGGTGCCTTACCCGTTTGAAGATGAGAATGAATATGATTCCACCATGTTTTTGGCTGTTCAGAAGTTCCAGCAAAGAAATGGTCTGGATTCTGATGGAGCACTGGGTAAAAACACCTTATATGCGCTGAATCTATCTCCAGCTGATTTGATAGATAAGGCATCAGTAAACATGGAACGTCTGCGATGGTTGCCTGACACCTTGCGAGGAGCTGAAATGATCCTAGTAAATATTGCCAACTATCAATTGGATTACTTAAACAACCGCGACACGCTCTTCTCTACACGAGTGATCGTAGGTAAGAAATACCATGAGTCTCCAATTTTTTCTTCGGCGATGAGTTACATCGTATTCAGCCCTTATTGGAATTTACCAACTTCCATTGTCCGAAACGAGGTGATGCCTGCTGTGCGCAAAAACTCAAATTACCTTGCCCAGAAAAACATGGAGGTGGTGACGTTCTCAGGTAAATATGTGGATCCTTCTACAGTAAACTGGAGTGGTAAATCCATCCCGTATATGGTTCGCCAAAAGCCAGGTGAAAACAATTCTTTGGGATTGGTGAAATTTATGTTTCCCAATGAGCACAGTGTTTACATCCATGATACCCCGGCAAGAAGTCTATTTACCAGAGAAGATCGGGCACTAAGCCATGGTTGTATCCGGATTCAAGATCCAGCAACTTTTGCAGCTTTGCTGCTGAAAAACAATACTGCTTGGACCCCAGAGAAGATCAATGCGGCGATGCACCAAAGCAGTGAGCAGATTGTGACGCTGGATCGTAAGATTCCTGTTGTACTGCTCTACCTGACTTTCTGGGCTGATACCAAGGGACAGGGACATTTCCGTCAGGATATCTACGATCGGGATGCAGAGGTATTAGAGGCATTGCGCAAGTAATAGTTGGCCCTGTTTTCCGTTCTGTGATCATGCAGCCTGCACCTTCCATTAGCTAGAAAAAACCAGAAATTGACCCCAACTTGGGTAACATCAGTCTCAGTGATTCTTTTTGAACGAAATTGAGGTTGACATTTTTATTTAGCTAAAGAGTTGGTTCCTAGCAGTGTGACTTTTTTTAGGTGAGGTTTTATTTGCAAAATATAGAAGCGTACGAACTTTGACTAGTGAAAGGTGATACAAAACGCCTTTTATGAATAAGAAATTAATTGTCCCAATAGTAGCTGTCTTAGTTCTGGCTTTTGGACTGATTTGGTTTTTTAACCAACGGAGATCTGATATTTCAGATGAATTGCAAGCAAAACTTAGTGGAGAGGAAATCGGGGTGTTGGTGAATTCCGATTATTCTGAAGAAATCCAACTTTTTTACTCCGAAAGAGAATACATAGAAGTTTGGCTGTTCAACGGCTCACTTTCGAAATCAGGTGAAGAGCTGCTAGAACAAATCGAGAATTCAAAATTTGATGGACTGCAGCCTACCGATTATCACTTGGAGGATATTTATGCACTTTCTTCAGATCCTGAAAAGAAGAATAAGAAATTCAGAAATCTCTCGTCTGAGGAAAAAGTCAAGTTGGAACTGATGCTTAGCGATGCTTTTTTGACTTTGGCACATGACCTGGAAAACGGTAAAGTAAATCCGGTCAATCTAGATCCAAACTGGAAGTTTGAGACGAAGAAATCCGAGATTGATTACCTCGCTTTGCTCAAATATGTAGGGAGCGGGAAATCAGTTGAAAAAACGTTTGAGCAGCTTTATCCTCATTCAGAATTATATGAACAAGGTAGAGAAGCGATTGAAGAACTTTATACTATTCAGAAAAATGATACGCTGACTTGGGAGTTTGCCAAAGTGGAAGGAGCAATCAAAGTAGGAGAGAAGCATTCCGCTATTCCCGCTTTGCGCAAGCGCCTGATCTTTTGGGATTTTTTGAAACCTTATGAAATGGAAGATCCTACACTTTTTGATTCCACCATGTTTGAAGGTCTTCAGCAATACCAGAAGTCCAATGGCATGAATCCCGATGGAGTGATAGGTTCTTTGGTGGCTGAGGCATTGAACAATTCTCCTCAAAACCTGATCGATATCGCATCGATAAATATGGAGCGTCTTCGCTGGATGCCTAAGATGGATTGGGACCAGGAGATGGTGCTGGTGAATATTGCAAACTACCAGTTGGATTATATGAAAAAGCAGGATACGGCCTTCACAGCTAAAGTGATCGTGGGAAAGGAATACAATGAGTCACCAACTTTTACTGCGCCGATGAGTTACATCGTGTTTAGTCCGTATTGGAATATCCCTGAGTCAATAACCAACGACGAGATAATTCCTTCCATACAGAAAAACTCAGATTACCTTTCTCAGAAAAACATGGAAGTAGTGGATGGAAGTGGAGAAGTGGTAAAAGCTTCTAAAGTCAATCTAAGCAAAGAGACTGGATATAGAGTGAGGCAAAAACCTGGAGGTGACAATTCCCTAGGTTTGGTGAAATTCATGTTCCCAAACGATTACAATATTTACATTCACGATACGCCTGCGAGAAGTCTTTTTGAAAAGGAAACCAGAGCGCTGAGTCATGGATGTATCCGAATACAGAATCCTGATCAGTTCGCGAAAATATTAATCAATGATAAGTCATGGGATGATGAAAAAATTCAGGAGGCGATGCATCAGGATGAAGAAGAGGTCGTGGAGTTGGATAGAAAAATCCCCGTTGTCCTGCTTTATATGACTTTCTGGGCGGATAAAGATGGGAAAGCAAATTTCAGATCAGATGTATATGATCGTGATGCCGCACTTTTGAAAGCTTTGCGAAGCAATAAATCAAGCCTGGATAAGGCTTGATTTATTGAGGTAATTGTCGTCTTTGCCGAAAATAAAAAGTAGAGAACCCTCTTTGATCAGGTCAATAGCTTGGGCAGAAAGTTCGCTTGGAAGTGCTGGACATCCTAGGCTTCGACCCAGTCTTCCGACTGATTTGGCAAATTCCTCACGTGCATAATCAGCTCCGTGAATTACAATTGCCCGGTTTCTAGCTTGATCATTGAAGCCTTTTTCTAGGCCATCTAATCGGAGGGAATAGCCATGTTTACCAGAGTAAGTTTCGGCAGTTTTATAAAAGCCAATACTGCTTTTGAAGGATTCAGGGACATTTGAGAAGGTTTTTGCCATCAAATCACCAGAGTTTCTTCCGTGCGAAACCACTGAGTTCAACAGGATTTCGCCTTTTACAGGATCAATGACCCACATGCGTTTGGCAGTAGATGGAAGGCTGAAATCAATTACTGTAAGGACTTTCGACTTAAGATTGTCCTTCATTTTTAACCAACCCTGAAAAGCCAAACTAAATACTTCCTTTGAAGGTAAGGCTCCTGTGGAGGATTGTAATCCATCGTAAACAGCAGTTACTGGATCGATGGAGGTGATGTTAATTGGCTTGCTTTCTTTTAAATCTGTAGTGTTGAAGATTCCTATGAACAATAGGAAGGTAATCGCAATAGTTTGTAAAGACATAAGCATTTGGGTGATTGTGCAAATTTAGGTGGTTATCCCGTGAGTACAAACGATATGAACTTCAGTCTCTTATGATTTGTGTCATAAAATCGGTGAAATTCATTCGGGAACCTTCTCGCTGCTTTTGATGGTTCAAGGCTTGATGAATGTACTCTGGATTTTGGAACCAATTATTATTCTGTAATTTTGCGTTCCGAAAATTATTTCCCTGTGGGTCAGTGCCATCCTTGTACTGTAACAGTCAAAAGCGAAAATAATTCAAACAAAATCAGAAAAGCCGCTGTTTCAGCAATCAATGAAAGTATCAGTATTTAGAAAAGAACATTTCAACGCAGCGCACAGGCTTCATAACCCAGAGTGGTCGGATGAACAAAATCAAACCGTTTTTGGGAAGTGTAACAATCCTCATTTTCATGGTCATAACTATGAATTGATAGTAAAACTAAGAGGGGAAGTGGATCCGCGAACAGGTTATGTTTACGATATGAAAGTGCTCAGCGATTTGATCAAAGAGCATGTGTTAAGAAAATTAGATCATAAAAATTTAAACCTTGATACCGATGAATTCAAAGAACTTAACCCAACCGCTGAGAACATTGCAGTGGTTGTTTGGAATATTTTAAGGGAAAAAATTGATCGAAAATTCGAGTTAACAATTCGACTTTATGAAACAGAAAGAAACTTTGTTGAATACGATGGGAATTAATATCGCAAGAGCATCTGCTGAGGACATCGGTGATGAGCATGTGGGAACTTCCCTGGAAACTCCACTTCGGGAGGATGCTTTCGAAATGGATGATGAGCTGAAAGTCGAGTTGATCGAGAAGCATTTCAGAGAAATTATGCATATCATGGGATTGGATCTGACGGATGACAGCCTGAAAGGCACTCCGCATCGTGTGGCAAAGATGTATGTGAAGGAAGTATTCAGTGGTCTAAACCCTAAGAATAAGCCTGTAGCAAAGCTTTTTGAAAATAAATACAAATACAACGAGATGCTGGTGGAGAAGAATATTACCTTCTTTTCACACTGTGAGCATCACTTCGTGCCGATCCACGGCAAGGCACACGTCGCCTACATTTCCAATGGATCTGTGATCGGACTTTCCAAAATCAATCGAATCGTTCAGTATTTTTCCCAGCGCCCACAGGTGCAGGAGCGTTTGACCATGCAGATCGGAAATGAGCTGGTAGAAGCGCTTGGTACAGACGATGTCGCCGTTATCATGGATGCAGATCACATGTGCGTGAGCTCAAGGGGAGTGAAGGATACAACAAGTAGCACACTTACCTCGTTCTATTCAGGAAAGTTTGAAAAAGATGAGCAAACTCGTAATGAATTTCTGAAGTATATCAGCTTAGAAAGATAACTTTTGAAATACTAGACCAACATTGAAAACCGGGTTGAGAAGCTCGGTTTTTTTGTTTTTTAGCCACAAAGGGCGCGAAGGAAGCGCGAAGGTCGCAATTTTATAGGGTTGTCCTGCTTCTCCTGAAGGTGGACTTGTTTTGTGTCTAGATACTACTACTACTACTGTAGCAGGTCCATTGCAGATAATTTTAAGGACTGGAATTTTTTAATCCAGAAAGGCACTTTAAGTATATTTCCTAGCATCCCTATTATTTAATTTTTCAATCAAATATTTCATACTTCCAATGTTCAAAGCCAGTCTCGTGCAATTCTTTCATTTCGCCCTTTGCTGAATGACTGTTTGTTTGGTCGTAAGTGACTATTTCAAAATTAAAATTCAATATTACATTTTGCGAAAAGGTCAATTCGTAATGATCAGGATCGCCTTGATAATGGAAACCGTTAATGCCAACGATTCCTGTTGAAGGCTTTTCTATTCCTACAATGGAAAGAGAATCAGGATATTGCCCATTCAGTTCTTTATGCTTTTCAATAGCTTCGATTAATTGGTTGGCCCGAGTAATTGCAAAACCTCGACTAAAGTCACGAGTCAGATTTGATAAATACGTAGTTGAAAGAAAAACTGTAAACGGAACAGTCCAAAGTAGTATTGGGGCTAATTTGAATTTACTTTCAGGGTTTATGAACTGTCTTACAGTCCAAACTAAGCCAAATGGCACTAACACTAATCCAACTAAGCCAAATAACTGACCTCCATTATAGAAAAGCTGGGCTGGTGTATTCAAGAAATTGGGTCCTGGTAAAAAAGGAAGGTTAGTCAGGATAACTATACCGATAAAAATCCCTGTCAGAATAAATAGTTGTCTTTGTGTCATTTTAGGTTGATGAAAACTCTTAAATAGATGTCAAGGCCTTTATTAGCCAACTCTTATTGCTTTTTTGGATCTATATATAATGTGTCCACAAGTGTTCAAATTTGGTTTGGCATCAGAAGTTTTAGCTTGAGACAAGCCAAAATATTTACTCAATTACCGGCTGATTTTGCTTTCCGTGACTAACTCGTTTAAAAGAGTTAAGTAGCATATAGTAGTAAATAACACTTGTGCCCACTATAAAAATCAAGTCGAAAAATCCTTCAGAGTTTGGGGTTGCATTTGGGTTGATACCTACAATTCCAAAAGTGATACCAACTGGAATTGCTATAATCAGACAAAAAACCAATAGTCGTATTCCCGTCACAAAGGACAGCGCAAGATACCTTTTGAAAAAATCCTTTCTGTCTCCTGATTCATTGATATCAAATACTTTTTTAGTGCCAATTGCCGTTATTGCGATGGTGAATAAGACCTGAAATAAAATCATCACAATGGTGGATGAATCATCCCCAGCGATAAGGGGGCTGATTGAAAATAGAATCAAGTTTCCCAATAAATAATTGAAGATTCCCTTATCTGAGATTTCTCCATTTCTAAGACCTCTTTCTAATTCTTGAATGTCAAACCAAATCATAGCCTAAAGTTTAAAGTGTTTATTTGTCTTTTACTAAAAAGCAGCTTTCAACCTATCTATCAGGTCTTAACTTTCCCTAAATTAATACTTTCGTCAGGATGAACTAGTGAATTGGTGTGTTTTTTATTCTCTGATGGTAAGATTCATATGCTTTTCATTTTGAATTTTAACGAAAAAAATAAATCAACCAATTGAATTTTGAACTTGTTGTTTCCAGACCTATCTTATTAGGAAATTGAGATTTATGAAGAACTTTTTACTACTAATTCTTTTCGCAGTACTTCTAGCCTGCAGCGAAAAGACACAAGAAACGCAATCGGAAGCTTACGATATTCCAGAACTGTTGATTAGGGACAGCTTAGTGATTGATCACTTGACAAAACTCTATTTGATTGATGTGAAATCTGACAGATCAGAATACTTGTTTTTTGATTTTAAGTCCAAGGATTTTTTGCGCGTAAATAAGGATGGAGAGGTTGTTTTTAAAGCAAATAGAAGTGGTGATGGGCCTAATAGCTATAAGGAAACCTATTTTTACACAGCTGACTACCTCGATAGTGATAAAATCCTATTGCTTACCTATAATTTTGCGTTTTATTATGATTTGGAGTTCAACCTTCTTGAAAAGAGAAAACTTGATTTTGCTTTGGATACCAGGAATGTAGGGGGAAGCAGAGCAGCAGAAGTTTTAGAAAACCAGTTTTATACTTTCTCAATTGAGGTGAGCGATATTGACGATGTTTATAGAGGCGAGGAATTTAACATTGCTTATCCTTTTTTAACGTTTCGTGACCAACATTCTCTGGCTAAAACTGCCGATGCTTCAATACCTGAGGAAAGTCAAATCAGAAAATCACCCGCAAACTATGTAAATAAAGACCCCTTAGTTTTAGAGAATGGAGAAGGTTTATGGGTATTGTTTCCAAACTCTCCAGAACTGTATGTTTTTAATAGAGATAGTCTTAGTCTGAAAAGAACATTTTCTTTAGAGCCAAATGATACCTACAAACAGATTCTACCACCTAATCCTGAGATTGATTTTGATGGTTTTTTGAAAGAGCTGGCAGCATCTCAGTATTTGTCCTTTGCTTTTTCTAATGACTATCTCTTGACTATGTATTCGGGTGCAGCTCCGCAGGCTGAAGTTGATAGATTGCCTAAAGAATACCTGGGAGGACCTGAATTCACGGACCTGGCAGATAAATACAAAACCATATCCTATTATCAGATATTTAAAGAGGAAAAGAAGCTTTGGGAAGGGACTTGGGATGTAAGACTCTCCTCCATTCGTAATCTTATCTATTCTGATGCCAAGCCAGGTGAAGATCCTGATGCAGTGGAGAAGGATGTTCAGACCATTTATTTTTATGAGCTGAAATAGGAAACTATTATTAATTTAGACAAGAAGTGATTTCAAAATATCTAAACTATTATGTAGCTTTTTCTAATTTGAATTTCAAGTCTGAAATCTATAGCAAAAGTGAAACCTATTTATGAAGAACTTTTTATTACTACTTCTTTTCACAGTGATTGTAGCTTGCAGCGAAAAGACTCCGGAAACTCAATCTAAAGCCTATATTCCGGAGCTGGTGATTACTGATAGCATCACTATTGATCGTTTGACGCAACCAACGTTCATTGATGTTAAGAATGACAAGTCGGAGTTTTTGTTTTTTGATTTTAAAACTTCTGATTTTTTCAGGATCAGTAAATCAGGAGAATTGCTAAAAACAGCAAATCTTACTGGAGACGGCAAAAACACCATACAATCAACTTATTTCGTCGGAGCAAAATATGGGGAGAAGAATGAGATTGTGATCCAAACCATGACCGCAACTTTCACTTATGACCTTGATTTTCAATTGAAAAATAAAGTGACCAGTGACTTCAGCCTTGTGCTTCCTAGGGTGGGGGGAAGTAGAGGGTTTGAGACTTACGGGGATTATATCTATACATTTTCAATAGATGAGAAGGATAGGAGTACCGAATTAATGCAGTCCAAAAACTTCAGTAACTCATATCCATTTATTACCCTCAGAGATAGCGAGACATTAAATGTAGTAGAGTCTGATTCTGTGCCTGCAACAAGCTATGTAGCTCAATACCCTGGTCAATATTTGGATTTGGATCCGATAGTAAAATTTGCAGGTAATGAAATGTTTGTTCTTTTCCCAAATTCACCTGAAATGTATGTTTATAATTTACCTTCTTTGCGATTAAGGGATCAGTGGCCTTTGAATCCTGAAAAATCATACAGACAAATGGAGCCTTCCACCTCGGTAGGTGAAAACGACGTGAATCGTAGTCTTTCTGCGGGAAGATATCAAAATTTTGTTTTTTCAAATGGCTATTTACTGACTGCTTACCAAGGGGCAGTACCCCAAGATGAAGTTGATGCTCTGGCGAGCTACGAGAGGGGCGGGGATGAATATAAAGCGCTTGTGAATAAATACAGGTCTATGCCATATTATCAATTGTTTAAAGGGAAAAGCAAACTATGGGAAGGGCAATGGAATGTTAAATTGTCCATGCTTAGAGATGTGATTTTTGCCTTTTCTAAACCAGACGAAGATCCAGACGCATTCGAAAAGGACGTTCAGACCATTTATTTTTATGAGTTGAAATAGGGCTGATTTCAAACAATCTTCTTTCAAAACTGCTTTACTAGAAAAGTATTTTAACTATGAAAGGAAAGAATATTGTCATCATCGGAGGGAATTCGGGAATCGGAAAAGCAGTCGCAGAACAAGCTAAAGCAGGTGGAGCAAATTTGTTTCTCTATTCCAGAAATGGTGAGGGAAATAACCAATTCGATGTAACCAACGAAGGTGCAGAACTTCAGGATTTGCCAGAGGTAATAGATGGCTTGGTTTATTGTCCAGGATCTATTAATCTGAAGCCATTTCATAGAATCTCTATGGAAGATTTCAAGGCTGAGATGGACGTTAATTTTTTTGGAGCTGTCAAAGTTCTGCAGGCTTGTTTGAAAAATCTGAAAAAATCAGAGGCTGCTTCGGTAGTTCTTTATAGTACCGTTGCCGTGCAGACGGGAATGGGTTTTCATGCAGGGATTGCTTCTGCAAAAGGAGCTGTAGAAGGATTGGTGAGATCCTTGGCAGCAGAATGGGCACCAAATCAGATCAGAGTAAATGCTATTGCCCCATCGTTGACTGACACACCGTTGGCAAAGCAATTGGTAAGCACCGATGAAAAGCGTGCCGCATCAGACAAAAGACACCCGCTAGGTCGAATCGGAACACCGAAAGATATTGCTGACGCAACACTGTTTTTGTTAGATGAAAAATCATCTTGGGTCACTGGTCAGATACTGCACATAGACGGAGGGATGTCTTCTTTGAAGTAAGACAAAGAAGTAAAATCAATTGAGTTTCAGTTGACTTAATCTGAAGTAGTTGCTTAGTTTTATATATGAAGCATTCTCTACTCATCGGATTAAGTTTTCTGTTTTTAGCTTTTTCCTGCACAGAATCTGACACCACATACATAAATACCGTCACTGGACCGATTTCCTTGGATTCAATGGGGCTCACATTGGTTCACGAGCATGTGCTGGTTGACTTTATTGGTGCGGACTCAGTGTCTCCAGATCGATATAACCAAGAAGAAGTAATCGCAAAGGTTCTTCCTTATTTACTAGAAGTGAAAAAGTACGGAGTAAGAACTATTTTTGAGTGTACTCCTTCTTTTTTGGCGAAAGATCCTGTTTTACTTAAGAAACTGAGCGAGCAATCGGGTATTCAGTTTATCACCAACACAGGATTGTATGGTACGCAAAATGGAAAGTTTTTGCCTGAATATGCTTTTACCGAAACAGCTGAGGCTTTGTCAGAGCGATGGGTTGAGGTTTTCAGAAATAGGATAGAAGGAACAGGAATCAAACCTGGCTTTATCAAAATATCAGTGAATGAGGATTCTCCTTTGGGAGAAATGGATGCAAAATTGGTCAGAGCAGCAGGCCTGACTTATAAGGCGACTGGTTTAAAAATCTATTCCCACACCGGAACTTGGAGCACTGCGAAACAGGAAGTAGAAATCCTTCAAAATATGGGAGTGGATCCTTCAGCATTTGTTTGGGTGCATGCTCAGGCCGAGCAGGATTTCCAGAATTATGAGAAAGCTGCCGAACTGGGCGTTTGGATCAGTTTGGATGGAATTGGTTGGAGTTTGGATGAATATGTGGATCGCCTACTTTTCGCCAAGGAAAATGGATTTTTGGCAAATGTCCTGATTTCACATGACGCTGGATGGTATGATCCCGCCAAACCCGATGGAGGAGATTTTGTGCCGTTTACTAATATTTTTGAAAAGCTGATGCCCGCCTTGAATTCTAAAGGGTTTCAAGAGGCTGACTGGAAAATGTTATTGGAAGAAAATCCGAAGAGGGCTTTTAGGAATGAGTAAAATGTAAGTTAAAAGGAGCCCTTCGAATTTTATTGATGGATTGAGGAATACAGAAATTCTCCTATTTATCTTCTTGTGTCCTTCTTATTTTCGGAGGATTCTGTCTTACATCGAAAACATCGATTATCTCGATATGATTACGAGCATTATTGAGCCAATAAATAATTTTGAAGTTGTTTTTGTAAATTAGATACCGAAATTCTCGTTCCCTGTCTTTCAGTAATTCTTCAATTTGCCCAATTTCAGGCTGTGTTTTTAGTATGAAAGGTTCCTCATAGATTCCATCGATGAGTTTCTTCGCAATAGTATATCCGGCTTCTTTTTTATAGTAGTTGAAGATTTTAAAAAGTTCTTGTTCAGCAAAATCTGTCCAATAAACCTCTAAGTCCATTTTTCAATCTTTGCTTTTAGCTCATTGTCCTTGATTATTCTACCATTTTCAGAGTCATCCATAGACTTGTCTATTCTACGATTAAACTCTTCGATCGTCATTGTATCAATTTCATTCTTGCTCGAAACGGACTTTTCTTTCCATAAAATTTTTTCCAGGCGTAAAATGACTTCTTCGCTCTGTAGCTTTAAGAACTCTTGGATGAATTCAATTTTCCGTGTCTGTAAATCCATATTTTCTTGCTTTTGTTTAAAGATAGCAAATTCTCGATTTTGTTGCTAAAAGTCAGGTTTGCCAACGTTTTCTTAAAACTTAGGTTTTACTGTAGAATATGCGCCTTAATTGACTCTTTTGCCAGTACTATTCTTCTCAAAGTTTTTTCATCATCAGCAGGAACCAAGTCTTTAATCGAGTCCATAGCCTTCACATAATAGTCCGCCCAAGTATCGAGGATTTTCTGTTCATCCTCCTTTGATCCACCTTCTGTAATTGCTTTTTTGCTAAGCTGAACTTCTGTCAGCAATCGTATATGGGCCTTTGCCGCGATCATGCTCATGAGGTGGTTTACAGTTTTTGAATCTGCATTCAATAGGGTATATGCAGAGACCAAAGCTGCTGTGCCTACGTTGACCATGGTTTTTTGGGAGACCTTGTCCAGGCGATCATTATCTGTATGGTAAAACTGATCAGTAAAGTGCCAAAGTAACAATCCCGGAATGTCTGCCTGCAAAAATGGGGTATGATCGGATCCACCTTCGAATGGATTAGTCTTTACTACCCAGTCCGCATACTCACCTTGAGCTTCGAAATTAGTTAAGATAAAGTCATTCAAATAGTGCGGCTTCATTTGGTCAACAGTCATAGGTGAGCCACCCCATTCGCTGTGCTTGTCCTCTCCGCGTGTCCAGATCGCACTTGGGTCAGGCATTTTTTCGATGAGGAAAGTTCCACCTGTTACATCCGTATTTTCGCCAACCATATCTAGCGAAATCCCCCAGTTGATTTTGGCTTTACGCTTATCTTTTTCTTGGATATATCTTCGAGTGGAAATTATCTCATCTCCCCAAAGGAAAGTTAGGGTTCGCTTTAGGTCGAGTTTTTTATCCTTAATCAGTTCCGCGGTGATCTTCGCCATTTCCAATTGAGTTCCCACTCCAGTTGCATTGTCATTGGCTCCCGGTTCTTGAATGTGCGCGGAAAAAACTAAGCTTTCCAAAGGCAAGTCTGAACCTTTTACATTGGCCACTACGGTAAGTTCTTCCGATTCGTAGATCTTAGTTTCTGCTTTCACTAGGACTTCTACTTTTCCTCTCGCCAACTCAGCTTTCAACTTTTCTTTGGCTTCGAAAGAAAGAGCAATCGCCCAAGCTGGATTTTTCTCATCGTGTCTTAATCCTCTGAATTGGATGGAAGTCGTGTTTTTCTCAGGTTGTAAGTACGAAGGCATATCGTAAGTCAATACGCCCAAAGCACCTTTATCTTTCACCGCTGACTGTAGTGTTCTATAGCTAACCTGATCCGAGAAGAGGATTTTTCCAGTCACTTCTAGTTCCGAAAGCGCATCTTTGTTTTCTACATAAATCACTTCCCCAGTAATTCCTTCAATAGGAGTGGAGGAGGAATACTGATAAATCATATTTCGGTTTGTCTCCGAGGAAAGTAAATTTTCATTGGAGCCGACAATTTTCAAGGAAGCCGAAACTGGTTCCCAAGTTGGTTGTCTCATCTCCCGGTTTTCGATTCTATAGGTGAATCGATCTGATTCGGTGGCTTTTTCTTCCAATACATAACCGGCGGATTCCAGCTTCACAGCAATCTGATATACTGTATTATTAAAACCGGTATTTCCAGCTATTCTCCAGTATTGCTCTACAAAGGCAACAGTCTCATAAGCCAAATCCCCTTTGAATTCCGGTCTCACCAACTTGAAGTAAGGATCGGTAACTTTTTGAAGAGGAGCGTTTTGAGCAAAAGAACTTATGCTGAGAACGAGGAGAAGCAGGGAAAAGGAAGTTTTTAAGTACATATAGGATAGTTGAATTAAGTCGCTAGAAGGCCGCAAGATAGCCGTTTAAGATTATTTCTTTCCGACTTTAAATCTCATTTTATAAGTAGCGTTCAGGTACCAGGGCATGGCATTATTAGCACCGAATGCTGAAAGACTGACTGCGTTTTTTCGATTAGGATTCTTGGAGTTCCACTCAGCTTCTAATTCCATGAATAAGCCCACACGCTGATATTTGTTCGTAATGTAAGTGGTGGATGGTGTCTCCGAAAAAGGATCGGAGCGAATGAAAGTTTCTCCACCCAGCTGCAGGGAAGGTCCCGCTGAAAAAGCCAAGTTGAACCCTGAAGGGCGTTGTATGATGTCGTATTTGAAAGATGGCGTGATAAATATGCCAGAGGACTGTTCCTTATTTTTACCGTCTGATAATGGCGGTAATGTCCTCTCTTCATAACTACCCAAAGATTGGTAAAATGAAACACCAGCATTGAATGAAGTTCTTTTACCTAACCTTACATTTAGTTCATTGGAGAAATTCAATCCATACAATTGATTCATTCCATCTAAAGATGAACCGAAGCCTACGGTGTACTGTAATTTGGGCTTCACTTGTGCGCGCGAAACCATAGGTGCACAAGCAAAAATGAAAAGGATGAGAAGTAGTCGATGTGTTTTCATAAAAAGAAAGTTTATAAGTTGATTTCACGAATATGTAGTAATCAAATCTTTAAATAAATTCTCTTTAGTTTAATTAACTAAAAGATTGTTAAATCAATAGTAGCCAGTAATTTGTCGGTTATTAAAGCCTTTAGAAATCACTCCCAAACCTTCCAGCTTTACCACTTTTCAACTTCTAAACCAAATCTTCCAATCTTTCAATTTTCCAATCCTACAATCAGTTAAGACCAAACATTATTCTGTAAATTTTCCAAGAACACTTCCTCAATTTAACTGCCCTGCTTACCTTTGCGCATGGCAGAACAAATCTTGATCCTCGATTTCGGTTCTCAGTACACACAACTCATCGCCCGAAGAGTTAGAGAACTGAATGTTTATTGCGAAATCCACCCTTATAACAAAGTTCCAGAGATTACCTCCGATATTAAAGGAGTGATTCTTTCAGGTTCGCCTTGCTCGGTAAGAGACGAGGGATCTCCTGATTTGGACTTAGATATTTTGAGAGGCAAACTTCCTCTACTGGGCGTATGTTACGGTTCCCAACTTTTAGCTCAGAAATACGGAGGAGAAGTGCTTCCTTCGGAAATAAGAGAATATGGAAGAGCCAACCTGAGTCATTTGGACAATCATTATGACTTGCTTAAGGAAATGAGCCATGGTTCGCAAGTTTGGATGTCTCATGGAGATACGATCAAGAATTTGCCGGAGAATTTTGAGGTTATTGCCAGCACAGACTCTGTGCGAGTTGCTGCTTTCAAAATTCAAAATGAGGAAACGTACGGAATTCAATTCCACCCAGAGGTAACACATTCCTCAGAAGGTAAAAACCTACTTAGAAATTTCGTGGTAGGAATCTGCGGATGCTCCCAAGACTGGACTTCTGATGTGTTCATCGATGCAAGTATTGCTGACCTGAAAGCTAAAATCGGTTCTGATAAAGTTGTCATGGGTTTGTCAGGCGGTGTGGATTCATCTGTAGCTGCTACCTTAATTCACCGAGCGATCGGCGATCAGCTGATTTGCGTGTTTGTGGATAATGGCTTGCTTCGCAAAAATGAATTCGAAGAAGTTTTGGATTCATATAAGCACATGGGGTTGAACGTGATTGGCGTAGATGCCAAGCAGAAATTCTATGATGCGCTTGCTGGGGTGACTGATCCTGAAGCAAAAAGAAAAGCAATTGGAAATGCTTTCATCGAGGTTTTCGACGAAGAATCAAATAAGCTTGAAGGTGTAAAATGGCTTGGACAGGGCACCATCTACCCAGATGTGATTGAGTCTATTTCTGTGAAAGGACCTTCTGCTACCATCAAATCTCACCATAATGTGGGCGGTTTGCCAGACTTCATGAAGCTCTCTGTAGTGGAGCCATTGAATACACTTTTCAAAGATGAAGTTCGTGAAGTAGGGCGTGCACTGGAGATTGTAGAAACGATTATCGGTAGGCATCCATTCCCGGGTCCGGGGCTTGGAATCCGTATTTTGGGGGATGTGACTGCAGAGAAAGTGAAGACACTTCAGGAAGTTGACCATATATTTATCAAAGGCTTAAAAGATTCTGGTCTTTACGATCAGGTTTGGCAGGCGGGAGCGATGCTTCTTCCTATTCAGTCTGTTGGCGTGATGGGAGATGAGCGTACGTATGAAAAAGTCGTGGCGCTAAGAGCTGTAGGTTCTGTAGATGGGATGACTGCTGACTGGATTCACCTTCCTTATGAGTTCCTGGGCAAGATTTCTAATGATATTATCAATAAAGTGAAAGGCGTAAACCGCGTCGTTTACGATATCTCTTCTAAGCCACCAGCAACTATTGAATGGGAATAGTCTCCTTTGAGGTTTTTAAAACCTCGAAGGTGTTGTAAACCTCTCATCTTTTAAATATTCAAAAAACCCGAAGGCATTTCTTCGGGTTTTTACTTTTCAAGGCTTTTCGGCCTGAACTTTGGGTTTGAAAATAATGGGTTAAATTTGCACACCCTTGTTTTGATGTTTGATTCACCTCAATAAAATGAAAAAATTTCTTTTAGTAATTCCGGTATTTTTCATCCTGAGCGTAGCATTTGCTCAAATCCCAACACCGGATGCGTATCGTAAGGCCCAGTCGGAACTTGCCGCCAAAAACTACTGGGAAGCGATCCCACTTTTCAAGCAATTTACAGACCCAAAGGAGTATGGGAATCTGGCTAACTATGCAGCTTTTCACTTAGGTGAAGCCACTCTTGGTGCTAATCAACCTGGTCAAGCTATAGACGCTTTGGAACCTATTATAAAAGGGAATTGGGCAAAGTCGGAAGAAGCGAAATATCTTTTGGCGGTTGCTTATTTCAAGAATCAACAGAATGTAGAGGCATTGACCCTGATTAAGTCAATTAAGAATGATCAAATCATGGCGATGGCTGAAAATGCCACTTATGAAAACCTGAAGCAGGTGAGTGCAAGTTTTATGATTGCTAACCTTTCTGAGTTCAAAGAAAATAGAGGATATGGAGCGGCTCTGAAGAGAGTTTTGGAAAGCCAAACCATCTTATCCGCAACCGAACGCGCTGCTTATTATGAGTTGCAGGGAAAGGCGACAGAAAGTAAAAACGTGGTGAAAGACCAGGTATTGGACATTGTGGTGATTTTGCCTTTTACCAATTCATCCAGATCTAACCTGTCAAGTATTCCTCAGAATGATTTTGTATTCGAATTGTACCAAGGGTTAGAATTCGGTGTAGAGCAATTGAAGATAAAAGGAACAAAGGTCAATATGCTGACCTTTGATTCAAAGAGAGATGTTGCTCATTTACAAAACCTACTTTCTGATCCAGCCATTGCGTCAGCTGATGTAATTATTGGTCCAATCTATCCAGAAGAGTCTGATGTAGTAAGTGCCTTCGCAGAGACAGCCAAGATTCCTTTTGTCCATCCACTTTCCAACTTGGGGGAACGTTTTGAAGAGTTGAATTATAGCTATTTGTTTAGACCTTCCGTAAGTTCTATTGCCGATGGCATAGTAGATGGCCTGAGAAAACAGAATTGGGGAAAAAGAGTTGCGGTAGGATATAGCGGAAGCTCTCGTGATGAGATGTTGGCGAAAATGCTTCAAACTCAGTTGGCAGCAGAAGGATTTCAGCTTACTAAATTCGAACAAATCAATCCTCGAAATGTCAGCGACTTTATGCAGGGTTTGGGAGTAAAGAGTGGAGAAGGATCTGTTTCTGTAGATCAGGTTGTATTACTGACAGATGATCCTTCGATCGCTCAGCCGGTATTTTCCCTGATGGAGTCAATTACTGCGTCCATTCCTACACTTGTAATGGATTCTTGGTTGAGCTTCAACTTTGCAAATTATGAGATGCTGGAGTTTCCGAATTTCTATTTTATAGGCAATAATACCTTGAATTTCTACGGTGAGCCAATGCAGCAATTCCGAAACAGATTTTACGATAAATACCTAAATTTACCTAGCATAAATTCCACACTTGGAGCTGAGTTGATCAACTGGGTGTCTTCCAATATGTCCGACTCAAAGGGCTTTGATTTGAGAAGAAACCTGGATCAGAAGGCATTTGAGGCGGGTAGATTAACTTGGGGATTTAATTTCCAAGGAGGACACAACAATCAATATGTGCCGCTGTTTGAGTTAGAAGCAGGCGAATTGAAACCTTTAGATTAAACAATGAATATTTCTAAGAGTAAAGAGCTTTTTTCAAAAGCCCAAAATTTCATCCCAGGAGGCGTGAACTCACCCGTTCGTGCCTTTAGAGCTGTAGGCGGAGAGCCACTTTTTATCAAAAGAGCTGAAGGAGCTTTCTTGTATGATGAGGATGGAAATCAATTTATAGAACTGATCAATAGCTGGGGTCCAATGCTTTTGGGTCACAACCATCCGAAGGTGAAGCAGGCGGTAATTGAAGCGATGGAAGATGGAACTTCCTTCGGTGCTCCTACTGCCCGTGAAGTGGAAATTGCTGAGTTGATTGTAAGCATGGTGCCATCCATCGAGAAAGTTCGTATGGTGAACTCAGGTACGGAGGCGACTATGTCTGCTATTCGTGTTGCCAGAGGCTTTACCGGACGCGATAAGTTTATCAAAATGGAAGGTCATTACCATGGACATGGTGATTCATTTTTGATAGCAGCAGGTTCTGGTGCAATGACAATGGGGGATCCTGATTCTCCGGGAGTGACCAAAGGAACAGCTAAGGATACCTTGATTGCTCCATATAATAATTTGGAAGCTATCGAAGAATTAGTAGCTGCAAATCCAGGAGAAATTGCGGCTTTGATATTGGAACCTGTTCCTGGAAATATGGGGCTTTGCTTACCAAAGGAAGGTTATCTGCAAGGACTACGTGATATTTGTACCAGAGAGGGGATTGTCCTGATCTTTGACGAAGTGATGACAGGATTCCGTTTGGCAAAAGGTGGAGCTCAGGAAGTTTTCGGTGTAACTCCGGATATGACCACCTTGGGTAAAATCATCGGAGGAGGAATGCCAGTTGGTGCTTACGGAGGAAAGAGAGAAATCATGGAGTTTGTTTCTCCAGCTGGGCCGGTTTATCAGGCCGGAACGCTTTCAGGAAATCCAATTGCAATGGCTGCTGGTTTGACGATGCTGAATCACCTGAATACGGATCCAACTGTATATGACGAGCTAACTCACATAGGAAGCAAATTAGCAGAAGGAATCAAAAAGATTAATCAGGAATTAGGGTTGAATTATACGGTAAACAGTTTTGGGAGCATGTATTCCTTGTTCTTCACTGATAAGCCAGTGTATGACTTTGAAAGTGCAAAGAGCTCCGATACGGCGTTATTTGGCAAATATTTTCAAGCAATGCTGAAAAGAGGAGTTTATTTGGCGCCTTCTCAGTTTGAGAGTTTGTTCTTATCTACCGCCTTGAAAGATGAGTTGATCGACCAGATCTTGGTTGCTCATAAGGAAGCAATGGTGGAAATATTGGGGCTATAAAGTTCTATTTGTTGACCTATCAATTCTGCTTTCAGAAACATATTCTTGAAGCTTTTCAGCAACTGTAATTGGGGGTTTTCCAGCATATTTAGTTGAGATTTTCTGAGATTTGTTTGGAGTAGTTGGATTACTTTTCTTCATAGCAGAAAATTGATTTAAATCTTTTAAAAACCAAAAGGCAGGCTAAGCATACTGTAGCTTGCCTTTTGGTTTTGGTATTTTCATCCCATCCTCTTTAGCTATTTTGACCCAAAGTTCAATTGCTTGCTGAGCATTTTCCAATGCCTCTTTTTGGTTTTCACCATGTGCTTTGATGGAAGGTAATTCAGGTACCTCAGAAACAAAACATTCATCCTGATCACTCCAGTAAACGAAGATTCCGTATTTGCTCATTGTTTTGAAAGTTTATAACCGATAATGATTTCTCTAATTTGCTTTACTTGATAAGGTTTTGCTTTTCCATCTTTGGTAGATTGAATGTTGATCATTTCAGGTACATCTTCTCTTTTGTAAATCGTATGACTACCCGCACCACCTCTTTCTTGAAAGCCTAGCTGAGTAAGTAACGTTTTTAAATCCGAAATGGATAAATTTTTATCAGATTTACCAGATAGAACCTTAAGTAAAAGTTTTTCAAACTTACTCATTTTGAAAAAGTTAATATTAAATGTAACACGAAAAGTCTTTTAAATAACAAAGTTACACCTCGTAAGATAATCACTAAGATTTGAATTTTGAACAGAGATATTGACTGTTTTTTTAAGTATTAAAAGTTGATTCCCGTTCTTTTTAGAATCAAATTCGCTGTCATAAAAAACTATTAAGATATGTCTATCAAAGTTTACGGAATTAAGAATTGCAATACGATGAAGAAGACCTTCGATTTCCTAGGGGAAAAAGGAGTGGAATATGACTTTATCGATTATAAAAAGCAGAAGCCTAGCGCACCACTTTTAGAAGGTTTTTTAGAGAAAACTGAACTGAATTCCTTGGTCAATAAGAAAGGAATGACTTACCGAAAAATGACCGACGAACAGAAAATCGACTTGGAAAAGCAAGAAACAGCCCTGCCGATTTTGATTGAAAATTCCAGTATGATCAAGCGCCCGGTAATTGTTTACACTGATGGAAGCTTAAGTTTGGGGTTTGATGCGGAAGAGATCGAGGGGAAGTTGAAGTGAGATAGCTCGCGGCGGTGCGGCGTTTTTGTCTCCCGCTAAGTCCCAAAGGCGCGGATTTCTTACTTTTGAGGGGGGTAACCCATTTAACTTTGATTTATTCTTTATTCAGTTTGGTTAAAAAATGAAAAGAAATATAAAGAGTAATGGTTGCTAAATAAATCAAAAGCTTAGCGCCTTTGCGCCTTGGCGGGAGATTGTTTTTTAATAAACAATCGTATCCGTTGGCAATGGAGGTAAGGTGAAATCTCCTGTTTCCAGATAAAAGCTGAACTGAGCAGAACTTCCAGAATCTGCCGCTGGAGATTCAAAAGCAAATACTTTTTCCAGCATTGGGTGGCCATCAAGCACTGAAAGCTTCTCTCGCGTCACCTGCGTATTGTTGATGTAAAGCAGTTTTAGAGTTTTGTTTTCCGCTAATTTCCCTAACCCAGATCCTTGGATATCAGTCTGATTAAGTTTCAATACTGTCAAGTTTGGAAGGGTAGCAATCTGCTCTAAAATGGCATCACTGATTGCGGTTCCTGTCAAGTCTAAGTACACAATTTGGTCTTTCGCCGATTGAAGCATTTGCCAATCGGAATCAGAAAATGCAGGGAAATTGATACAGCTGATCTTCAGTAAAGGAGAATCCTCTTTTATCACTTCGGCAAAGAAACCCTCATCTCTCAATTTCGAAATGGAATCCGGAGGAAGTCTAGCTACCTCAACTGCCGGGTAAAATGGGATCTCATTCTTTTTGAAAAATGGCTCTAGCAAACTCACGCTTATCGCTGATTCTCCTAGCTTGGCGTTTTCCGGAGATCCTGATTCTATCCAAGCTTTGATCAATTCAATCTCCTCTTTTCTGGGTTGTCGCTTATCCTTTGGTGGCATGTGATCATCATGGTCTTCCGGCAAAACTAGTCGAGCAAATAGCGCACTTTCTTCAGGGGTTCCAGCTTCCAGGACTGCTCCATCTTCACCGCCTTTATGGATTCCTTGGAAAGAACTCAGATCTAATTCTCCCTTAAGTTTATTCGGATTATGGCAGCTTTTACAGTTTTGATCCAAAATAGGTTGGATCGCCCCGGTATAAAACTCCACTTCTTCCCAGTTATCCGCGGGTAGTTCGAGCGGTTCATTAATGCTGGTTTCCCCTCCCAAGAAGGCTTGAAGTTCTGGAGGTAAAACCTCGGTGAAGTAATCGTCTCCATGTGTAATATTGCCGCCAAGATGACCTGTGATTGTTAAAATCACCAAAAGCACAGCTCCCTTTATTTTTAATTTCGCAGGAGTGGAAGTGGAATTTTTCAGATGATACCAAAGTCCTAAAGAAAGGAGCGTGGTAAGAATCCCCAAGATCAAGTGGAACTGCACAGTGTCCCAACCATAGCCTTCTCCTTGGTATTGAAGAAAGCCACTTACGCTGGCAAAACCTGCTGAAATTCCACCAAGCAAAAATGCTAATTGGATTATGGGTGAATAAACCGGATACTTTTTTCCCGTCCAAAAAATCAAAATCACCCCAAAAACCAAAAAGCCAATGGGCAAGTGAACCAAAACCGGGTGAAATCGCCCGAACAGCGGTAAAATAAAGTCAATCATTTGCGAAGCGGGCTTGAATGGCTTTCATGATAAATACATTGGCTTCCCATTGATCTGCGATGGGTACGTTGGAAAAGGGCACGGTAGGCAAGTAGGGTGGAGGTCCAAATTCGGTGGTAATCGTATAGACTTCCTGACCGGAATTCCGGATAATATGCTCCCAAACATCCAAGTGAGTATTTAATGCGGATTTCCATTCTGGAGCAGCTGGATTATTCACTTGAGGGCCTTCGGCAAAGCCAATCCGTGCATGAATATGATCTACACGTGGAATGATTTGCTGTAGCAAGGGATCTTTCAAACCAATCAATCGCTCATGAACCACCATCCAGTGGCTGATGTCCAAATTCAAACGTAAATCAGGGACGGCATTCACCATTTCCACAGTGAGCGGAACATTGAAGGAAAACCTACTTCGGTGAGTCTCATGAACAATTGGAATTCCGGATGCTTTGCTTGCCTTGGTTGTCACATCGATAAACGCCTTGTTTTGCACCAATGTCCAGTAATCCGAACCCGTGTGTGAGTTGATTTTGACTGGATTCCAAGCTATTATCTTTTGCAGATTTTCTTCATAGACCTTTAGTGCTTCTTCATAAGGAAGCCCCTTATTTGTTCCATGAAGGAAAATCACCTTCAAATCGTATTTTTCCAGCCCGGCTTTTAATTCTTTTTGGACGGTTTCATCGTATGGAAACCATGTTTCGATTCCATCATAACCATCATTTTTAGTGCGTTTTAGAAATTCGTCCAAGGGGAGTTTGTTTCCCCAGTCAGTTTGAAAAAATTGAAGTTGAGTTTGTGAGAAAACAGGGTGTAGCATGAGGCTGAATAGCACAGCGACCAAGGATATTCTTTTAAGCATGGAAAATCTAAGCTAGTATTTTATTGATTAATTCACCTTCCACATCGGTGAGACGGAATGGTCGGCCCTGGAAATCATAGGTGAATTTCTCATGGTCAAAACCCATCAAATGTAGAATGGTGGCATGAATATCATGTACTGATACTCTCTCCTCAACTCCTGAAAATCCAAAATCATCTGTGATCCCGTAGCTCACTCCTGGCTTGATGCCACCACCTGCCATCCACATGGTGAATGCATCCACGTGGTGGTCTCTCCCTAAGAAACCTTGAGTTTTGCCTCCTCTATTTTCCTGCATAGGAGTCCTTCCAAATTCACCTCCCCAGACAACCAGCGTGTCCTCAAGCATTCCTCTTTGCTTTAAATCCAGAAGCAAAGCTGAAATAGGCCTGTCTATTTCCCGGCATTTATTTCGAAGTCCCATGTCGATGGAGCCATCGTGATCAGTTCCATGCGAATCCCATCCCCAGTCGTAGAGCTGAACAAATCTTACTCCTTTTTCAACCATTTTTCTAGCCAAAAGGCAGTTGTTGGCGAAGGATTCTGCACCTGGCTTGGTTCCATATAATTCATGGATAGATTCTGGCTCATCATTGATGTCCATCACCTCTGGTACCTCGATCTGCATTCTGTAAGCCATCTCGTATTGGTTGATTCTCGAGAGAATCTCAGGGTCACCATAGTTATTGAACTCCTCCTGATTCACCGTATTGATGGCGTCAATTACATTTTTCTTTAAGTTTCTGCTCATTCCTTCCGGATCATCCAGATACAAAACCGGGTCACCTTTGGACCTACACTGCACTCCTTGATAGACAGAGGGCAAAAATCCTGAACCCCATACACTTTTGCCTGCATCAGGAGTTTTTCCACCAGAAGTAAGCACGACAAAGCCAGGAAGATTCTGATTTTCAGTACCCAGACCGTAGGTGACCCAGCTTCCCAAACTCGGTCTGCCAAGTCTTGCACTGCCAGTTTGCATGAAAAGCTGCGCTGGACCATGATTGAACTGATCTGTATGAACTGCCTTTATGAAAGAAACGTCATCAGCAAGTTTGGAGAAATGCGGCAAGTAATCGGAGATCCAGGCACCGGATTGTCCATGCTGAGCAAAATTCGCCTGTGGGCCAAGAATGTTAGGAGTTCCTTGGATAAAGGCGAATTTTCGACCTTCCAGCAGTGACTCAGGGCATGGCTGATTATGGTATTTTACGAGTTCTGGTTTGTAATCAAAAAGCTCCAGTTGCGAAGGTGCTCCTGCCATGTGGAGGTATATGATTGACTTTGCCTTAGCTCCGAATGGAGGAGGCAGGGGAGACAGTGGATTCAAATCCCTGTCAGTAAGATTGAGCCCTTTGCTAGTGGTGGCTGAGCCCGTATCACAACCAAACATCAAGGGAGCCAAAGCTAGCCCACCTACTTTGGAAACGCAATCCATCAGGAAGTGTCTTCTAGTTTGTTTGGAAAGCTTTTGCTGCGCAAACTCTGCGAGCATTTTGTCTAGGCTATTCATCTGATTATGATCTTATTTTTAAAGGCCAGATGGAATCTCGCATTTTCATTCTTCATCCAGCTAGTTGACGATTTACTCTTCCTCGATTTCATATCAGGGTTTGGTTATAAATTCATCCAAATTAAGCATGGCGTTTGCCACAACTGTCATGGCGGCTTGCTTTGAGGTTATTTTTTGATCTTCCCAGCCAAAGAAAGATTCAAGTTCTTCAGGGTTCTTTTGGTACTGAGCTAAAGCTTCCTCATGCAATGTTTCCAGCGCAGCTAGCTTCGGTTCAGAGATCGGTGTTAAAATCATTTTTTCGTAGCCATAGCTGATCGCTTTCTCAGGATTGGAACCTCCATTTGCCAGCATATCTTCAGAGAGATGAAAGGCAGCTTCCAGATAAACAGGATCGTTTAATGTGACTAAAGCCTGAAGAGGTGTATTGGTTACCAATCTTCTGCTTAGACATACTTCCCGACTTCCTGCGTCAAAAGAAAGGAAAGAGGGGTATGGGCTGGTTCTTTTTAGAAAAGTATAGACACCTCGACGGTGGGCATCCTCTCCTTGACTTTCTGTCCATGTTCCACCGTTATAAACCGTTTGCCAGATGCCCTCTGGTTGGGCAGGCATTACTCCTGGTCCATACATTTTGTCACTCAACAAACCTGAAACTGCTAATGCTTGATCCCGAACTTGCTCCGCACTCAACCTGAACCTTGGGCCTCGTGCATACCATTTGTTTTGTGGATCTTTGGTGTAAAGCTCTGGAGACACTACTGACGATTGTTTGTAGGTTTTGGAAGTTACGATTTCACGGATCAGGCTTTTGATGCTCCATTCGTAATCATTCATGGTTTTCCAGGCCAGGTAATCCAATAACTCTGGATGCGAAGGAGGGTCAGATTGTGTCCCCATGTCTTCTAGCGTACTCACAATTCCTCTCCCCATAAGCTGATCCCAAACACGGTTGACCAGTGTTCTTGACGTTAATGGATTTTCTTTGTCCGTAAGCCAGTAAGCAAAGCCAAGTCTGTTTTGTGGCCATTCCGGTTTCCAGGGATTGAGTTCTTTTGGAGTTTCGGGCTGGACTTTGTCCCCTAGCATCATCCAATTTCCCCGCTCGAAAACTCGGGTTTCCCGGGCCATATAGGCCGGGTTTTCAATCATAATCGGAAGCTTTGTGCCTCCGAAATTCAGGATTTCTTCCCAGCTCTTTTGTATAGAAGCATAGCCAGGTTTGTCCTCACCTTTCAGTTTTGGTACGAAGGCAAACCATATAAATCTAGCTGCAGTTTGGTCTGGTTTTGAGTTTGGATTTTTGATTTCTAAATACAAATCAATATTTCCTTCAACCTGCTCGAAAGGAATCGGACGGATGATTGTCCCGGTTTTATTAATTGGAAAGGAAGCGAGTAGTTCGCCTTCTGGTCCCCCATTTCGAATAGTCATTTTGCTTCCATCCAGACCAGCTGAATATTCTAGTAGGAGTTGATCGGATCCTTGGGTATTTACATTTCTCAGATAAGCAGAACCATTACCTTCTATCCCTAGCCATTTACTATCCAAAAGGGTGGCGTTAACAAAATCCACCGCGCTATGCGAAGGGTATTTGGGTTCCAGGAAAGTCATGAAGTCTTCCTTTGCTTCAGCTGCTTTTATACCTTCATTTTCTTTCACCCATGCTGTGATGGATTCGATTTTCGTTTTTTCCTCTGGTGAATAAAAGCGAAGCCTAGGTTCTTCGTCATTGGTGTCCTCGTCCCGGGTGTTATTGAAAAATGCAGCTGACTGATAAAATTCTTCATGCCTGATCGGATCGTAGGTATGACTATGGCACTGTACGCAAGCCATGGTAGTACTTTGCCATACT
The DNA here is from genome assembly GCF_900116615.1 of Algoriphagus locisalis. Lineage (GTDB taxonomy): Bacteria > Bacteroidota > Bacteroidia > Cytophagales > Cyclobacteriaceae > Algoriphagus > Algoriphagus locisalis. Next base: position 279,248 of record NZ_FPBF01000003.1, on the reverse strand, counting down.
TCGTAGGTAGTGCTGACTCTATCAAGGACTGCCGCTACACGGAATTCCTCGTCTTGTGTACCACCTTCATCGTTGTTCATGGTATTGCGATGAAAAGCTGTAGCTGTTAGTTGATCCTCGGTAGGGTGTGGAAGTAAATCTCCAGCCAGTTGCTCTATAGTGAATTCATCGTAAGGCTTGTCAGCATTGAATGCCCGGATTACCCAGTCACGATATGGCCACATGGTTCGGTTTACATCTCGCTCATAGCCCTTGGTATCGGCATATCTCGCCATATCCAGCCACCAGGTCGCCCATTTTTCACCATAAGTGGGCGCAGCCAGCATTTTGTCTATTGCCTCTTCATAGGTGATATCCTTTGCGGAATAAGCTTCTATGATTTCCGGACTAGGAGGCAGGCCGGTAATGTCTAGCGCAGCTCTTCGAAGTAGTTTCAAGGAATTTTCCTCTGGAGAAAAATTTAACTCCATTTCTTCCAGCTTTTTGCCCACAAAAAAATCAATGGAATTGGACGATTCAGCGTCCTCATTTGGAGAAAGTCCAGCGGTATGTTTAGTATCAATTTCCTCAGGTTTTTGAACGGTCTGGTAGGCCCAGTGCTTACCCCATTTGGCTCCCTGCCTGATCCAGGTCTTCAAAAGTTCTATTTCATCCTTTGAAAGGGGTTCCTTTTCATAAGGCATCCTCAATTCTGGGTCAGATGAAGTCAGGCGCTTAATTAGCTCACTACCATTAGGATCTCCGGGAATAATGGCCGCATGTCCTGATTCCGTAGTGGCAAAGGCTTCCTCTTCAAAAAGTACCGAAAAGCCACCGCTTTTTTTTACACCACCGTGGCAGGTAATGCAATTCTTATTTAGGATTGGTTTGATCTCTGTGCTGAAGTCAACTTCTCTTTCATTTCCAAAAAAGAAAAAGCCGGCTATGGTAATAAGAACTGCAACCGTAAGAAAAAGAGTGATTTTTAGCTTGTTCATTTGGATAGTAATGAATCCTTAAAGTAATGAATAATTGATTGTTTAAAAAGATATCAATCAGTTATTAGTGCATAAGGACTAATACTTACGAAATAGGTATGAGCAGGAATGAATTAGAATAAAAATATCTACCAGTTGATCTGGCTCAATAGGGGCAGAAAGAGGGTGGCAATGAACCCTGACCTTTGTGTGTTTCTCTGTGCACACAGTGGTTAAAAACAAACACCCTGCTTAAGCGGGAGCAGGGTGTTAAAACTAGAACTTGTAATTAGGTAAGTTTTCCAAAATATCCTTGGTCATGGCGTCTAGATCATAGTCATGTTGCCAACCCCAATCTTTCCTGGCACAGGAATCGTCAATGCTATCTGGCCAGCTATCTGCGATAGCTTGTCTGAAATCAGGATTGTATTCGATTTTGAAGTCTGGAATATGTTTTAGAATGCTTTCATAACTCTCCTTAGGAGTGAAATTCATGGCAGCCAAGTTATAGCTAGATCGGATTTTTACCGATTCACGAGGTGCATTCATCAAATCCAATGTCGCTTTGATTGCATCCGGCATGTACATCATCGGAAGGGAACTGTCTTCGCGTAGGAAACAATCAAATTTTTCTCCAGCTAAAGCTTTGTGATAAATATCAACTGCATAATCTGTCGTACCCCCACCAGGAAGAGATTTATAACCAATCAATCCAGGGTAACGCAGACTTCTGACGTCCACATTATATTTCTGGAAATAATATTCACACCATCTTTCGCCCGCCTGCTTCGAAATACCATAGATGGTATTCGGCTCTTTGACGCAGTATTGAGGAGTATTGATTTTTGGAGTATTTGGTCCAAAGACCGCAATGGATGATGGCCAATAAACTTTGTTAAGGTTGAATTCTCTGGCAAGCTCAAGGACATGAAGCAAACTTTCCATGTTTAGTTCCCAAGCGAAAAGTGGTTTTTTCTCTCCTACAGCGGATAGAACAGCTGCTAAATGATAAATCTGAGTGATCTTTTCCTGTTTGACCAGGTTTCTTAAACCTTTCTTGTCCATCACATCGAGGACTTGAAATCTACAAAAGTCAAATTTTGATTTTGCTGCTTCGTTGAGATCTGTAGCGATTACCTGCTCTGTACCAAACTGATCTGCCAACGAACGAGTGAGTTCTGAACCCAACTGCCCTGCGGCGCCTATTACCAGGATTTTTTCCATTAATATTTCTTTCAAAATCTACCTAAAGACGAGCTCTAGGTTTTTGTTTATATTTGGGTTTGCGACTGCAAAAGTAAGAAAAAACTGCTTCCTGAGTAGGTTTTTTGATCAAAGGAATCAGACGTTTTTGAATAATATAAAATCAACTAGCTATCATGTACGATCAGTTCAGACCCAAATTACAAGAGGAACTTAAAGGAATAGAAGATGCCGGTCTTTTTAAGAAAGAACGTGTAATTACCTCTCCGCAATCAGCAGAAATCACCATCGCCGGTGGACAGAAAGTCTTGAATTTTTGTGCAAACAATTATTTAGGACTTTCTTCCCATCCAAAGGTAATCGATGCGGCTAAAGCTGCGATTGATTCGCATGGATTTGGAATGTCGTCCGTACGATTTATTTGCGGGACGCAGGATATTCACAAGGAGTTGGAGAAGAAAATATCTGAGTTCTTAGGCACCGAAGACACCATACTTTACGCAGCAGCTTTTGATGCAAACGGTGGTGTATTTGAACCGATTTTGGGACCAGAAGATGCAATTATCTCTGATGCATTGAATCATGCATCTATCATTGATGGTGTTCGCCTGTGCAAGGCTATGCGTTTCAGATACCAGCACAATGATATGGCAGATCTTGAAACTCAGTTGAAGGATGCAATCGCTAAAGGTGCAAAGCAAAAAATCATCGTAACCGATGGAGTTTTCTCCATGGACGGGACCATTGCACAATTAGATAAGATTGTCGAATTGGCTGAGAAATATGAGGCACTAGTAATGACTGACGAATGTCACTCCACAGGTTTTATGGGTAAAACTGGTCGTGGTGTCCACGAGCATTGTGGAGTAATGGGCAAAATTGACATTATCACTGGTACGCTAGGAAAAGCTCTTGGAGGTGCTTCAGGAGGATTTACTTCCGGAAGAAAAGAGATTGTGGAATTACTTCGCCAGCGTTCTAGACCATATTTGTTCTCAAATACTTTAGCACCATCGATCACAGGTGCATCCATAGCTGTATTTGATTTGCTTTCGGAAACTACCGAGTTGAGGGATAAATTGGAGGAAAACACCAAATACTTCCGAGAGAAAATGACCGTTGCAGGATTTGATATCAAGCCAGGCGAGCATGCTATTGTGCCGATCATGCTGTATGATGCAGTTTTATCCCAGAAAATGGCTGAAAAGGTGCTGGAAAAAGGTATTTATGTAATTGGATTCTATTATCCTGTTGTCCCAAAAGGTCAGGCAAGAATCCGGGTTCAGATCTCAGCAGGTCATGACAAAACGCATTTGGATCAGGCAATTGCAGCTTTCACTGAGGTAGGGAAAGAATTGGGAGTGATTGATTAACAGGACTGTCCGCAAGGAGAGTAGTTATATTATTTGTTGGATGTCCGATGTTAGGTGTCCGATGCAGAAAAGCCGGGTTTCTAATTTAGATTCCCGGCTTTTTTTTCACAAAGGATTTGTTAGAAGAATAAAGTGCGGAACTACCCTGTCCCTGATCATTGAGTTTGAATTTTGATCATTGATGATTTAAGTTACCTTACCGTCACGTGATAGCAACTTTGCTTTCTTTCTTTGATGAAGACAATTTTGTCCGACGCTTCAAATTCCTTCAGAATACTTTCGATTTTATTCTGTAGCGGCCTGCTGAAGCGTTTTTTGCCGTTCAATCGAATGTAGGAGATGTCAAATGAAACTCCATAGGAGTGTGAGCTGATTCCTTCTGTTGCATTTTTATTTCTTCTCCTGAGGCTTTTCTGCTGTTCGGGAGTCCTGGTGACAGAAGTCAATGTAAAGTAACTTTCTTTATCTGTAAGTGCTTGGAAAGCAGCGCCAAGTTCTTCTAGGACAGTTTTAGAATATGGGGTGATGTAAGGATGGCTATGTGTCAATGGCATTACTTCGTATCCAGCACCTTTATCTACGAAAACTAGTTTTTCTTCTTCTATAAGTTGTTTGAAATGACTTTCTGAATCAATTAAACCAATGCCATTGTGCTCGGCTGCAAATAAATGTTTGTCGTATTCTTTAGTAATCAGGTTCTTTGGAATAGGAGGGATTACTCTTGGAGTGGGAGTTTCCAGCTCAATTGGAGCCGCATCTTCAGGCTGAATAGTCGATTCTGGGGTATCGGAAAAAGTAGAAAAAGTATCTTTTAATTGCTTTTTCAAATCAGGGATGTATGCCTGTGTTGCCCAAGCTCCTGCCGAAAAAAGTATGAATATGGCGGCAAGCTGGATTAAAGGAAGTTTTTTCATAGGTGATTCGTACTCGTTTTTTTAGCTAGTCAGAATGGGAAGCAGCAAAGATTAAACCACAAAGACCTCTTGAAACTAATTTAATGGAATATTGGCCTGATTTCCCAGTTTTCATTTGCTTAGAAATTCCAACTTGTGTTTTTACCGAACAAATCCCAAAAGTTCTTTTCCATAAGGTGAAATGGTTTTATAAAAGGTATTTCAGGAAGAATTGGGCACTATGACGCAAGTGACATAAGAATGACGTATCCAAGTCGCAATTATTGTGGTGGCGTAAAACTACTTTTGAATTCTACAAAATGAAAATGAAAATGGATAGCAAAGCACTTGGTGTAAAATTGAAAACACTTCGGTTAAAGAATGGCTTTTCACAGGATGAATTGGCAGAATCTGCAAGAGTTAGTTTAAGGACGGTTCAGCGATTGGAAAATTCAGAAGCAATTCCAAGGATGGATACTGTGAAACGTATATTCCAGATTTTCGGTATGAGTCCTGATGAGGTACTTGACTGGGATCAAAAAGAAGATAAAAGTTTTTTGCTAGGAATGAATATTTCAGGTTTGATTTTTATAGTCTTACCACTTCTTGGTGTTGTTTTGCCTCTAATACTCTGGATGAGTCGGAAGGATAAAATTGCTGGTGTGAGTGAATTAGGACGAACTTTGGTGAATTTCCAACTTACTTGGGCTTTAGTGTATTACTTATGGACTGCTTTTTGTCATTGGTTAATTAGTTATTTTAAACTTTCTGGCAGTGGTGACGTGAGTCCTGATATTGTATATAATTATTTACATATCAGAGTTTGCGTAATATTTTTCATATACCTGATGGAGATCCTAATGGTCTGCTTGAATACCTATAGAATTAACAAGGGATTAAAAGTGAAGTATTTCCCAAAAATCAATTTCTTAAGATAAAAGAATTAGGATTGGTTATGAAGCCGACTTACTGGTCATCGCGAGCTTTCTTCGTTTTTTCAATTCGTATTCTTCAAGATCTTCGAAGCGGGAATCTACATCCAGGTTATTGAGGTAATCATTGATGGTTTCTCTGATCTCTTGGAAAGACATGTTATGAAGGATCTTTCCATTTTTGGACATAGATAATTGACCGGTTTCCTCTGAGACGATTAATACAATTGCATCGGTCGTCTCGGACATGCCAATAGCGGCGCGGTGACGAAGGCCAAATTGTGCCGGAACCTCACGCTCTGTAACTGGAAGGATGCAGCGAGCGGCTTTGATTTTGCCATTGTGAATGATTACAGCCCCATCGTGTAGCGGGCTGTATTTATTGAAAATAGAAATGAGTAGTCTTTTGGACAATTCAGCATCTAGGATATCTCCACTTTCAGCGTAAAACTTCAGTTCTGTGCTTTTTGAAATCACCATCAAAGCACCTGTATTACTGCCTGCTAAAGTTTTTGATGCATCAATAATAGGACTGATGTTGAAAAGGGAATTGTCCTTTTTTCTCCAGAAGAAAAGCATGTCTTTCCAGACATTATCATCTGATAGGAGAGAAGAGCGGCCTATGAGAAGCAAAAATTTCCTTATTTCCGGAGCAAAAATAATGATGGCTGCAATCACACCGACTCCCATGAACTGTCCTAAAATGGCAGTAAGGAGTTCCATTCGTAATGCCCGAACCAATAAATAGATTAGGTAGATGGACAAGAACCCAAGAAAAATTTTGATGGCAACACTGCCTTTTAGCAGTTTATAAACCTGATACAATAGGGCAGCCACCAGAGCAATATCAATGATATTGACTATGGAGATGTCTAAAAATCCTATTTTGAAAAGTAAGGTCAAGGGTATAAAGTGTTGTATAATTTTAATGTTTCGTTAGCTTCTTTTACGTCATGAACTCGCAGTATGTTTGCACCATGACATAAAGCAAACATATTTAAAGCCGTGGTTCCATTCAGCGCATCTCCTGCATTTATTTCAAGCGCTTTCGATATCATCGATTTTCTAGAAATACCTACTAGTATTGGTAATGAAAGCGATTGAAACTGACTAAGGTTCCTAAGTATGAAATAATTTTGTTCTAGGGTTTTAGCAAATCCAAATCCAGGGTCGATTATTACATCTATGATGCCAAACTTTCTGAATTGTTCCAGTTTTTCAGCGAAATAATACAATATTTCTCCTAAAATATCTGAATAATTCGTTTTTTTCTGCATGGTTTGGGGATTTCCTCGCATGTGCATTGCGATATAAGGCACTTTTAGGTTGGCCACCGTTTGAATCATGTCCCGGTCCAGGTCCCCTGCCGAAATATCATTTATGATATGAGCACCGGATAGGATTGCTTCTTCAGCAACTTTTGCCCGAAAAGTATCTACTGAAATTAAAATATCCGGATAGTTAGACGCGATCCATTTTATGGCAGGAATAACTCGATCTATTTCTTCCTGCACACTTACTTCTGCAGCTCCAGGTCTTGAGCTGTAACCTCCAAGATCCAGGATGCTAGCTCCATTAGAGATGTGCGAAGATGCCAATGCAGCAACTTTCTCCAGAGACTTCTCTGCTCTACTTCCTTCAAAAAAGGAATCTGGAGTCAGATTGACAATTCCCATTAGCTGAGGTTTATCCCAACTGATTAGCCTTCCATCTATTTGAAGGGTGTTTTTATGGCGAAATGATTTATCTTCGATTTCAGAAGACTTGCCCGGAAGAGGAAACATTAAATTAAAAGACTTTGGAGACGAAAACGAGTAACGAATATAAGGAAGTTATCAGCCGTTGTAAAGAACTATTTCGTAAGAAGACTATAGATTATGGTACAGCATGGAGGATTTTTCGCTTACCGTCAATTACCGATCAGATTTTCATCAAAGCACAGCGAATAAGGTCAATTCAAGAGAAGGGAAATCAAAAAGTACATGATCCAATAGAAGATGATTTTGTAGGGATTATTAATTATTGCCTGATTGCTTTACTTCAAATCAGTTATTTGAAAGATGAGCGAATGGAGATTCCTTTTGAAGAATTGGAGCCTGCCTATGATCATTGGGTGGATGAAACCCGTGGCCTGTTGGAAAATAAAAATCATGATTACGGTGAAGCTTGGCGTGAAATGCGGATAAGCTCGATTACAGATATTATTTTAATGAAATTGCTTCGTACCAAACAAATCGAAGATAATCAAGGCCAAACCTTGGTATCTGAAGGTATTGAAGCTAACTATCAGGATATGATCAATTATGCAGTGTTTTGTTTGATTAAATTAAACTACCATGGTTAAGCAAGGGTTTTTGTGGGTTATTCGGTTTCTTGTCGGAGGCCTGTTTATTTTTTCCGGACTTATTAAAGTCAATGATCCGGTGGGCACTTCTATCAAACTGGAAGAGTATTTTGATGTGTTTTCTAATGACATCGCTGGGTTCTTTGCTTACTTGAAGCCTTTTGCATTAGAGCTTGGGATTTTCTTGGTAGTTCTCGAAGTAGTCCTTGGGATAATGTTAATCCTGGGAGTCCGAAGTAAGTTTACAGTTTGGGCGCTAAGCCTTTTGATCTTGTTTTTCACATTCTTAACGTTCTACTCGGCTTATTTCAATAAAGTGACCGATTGTGGTTGCTTTGGGGATGCAATTAAATTGACTCCGTGGGAATCATTCTATAAAGACTTGATTCTCTTAGTGCTGATAGCAATTCTATTCTTGTTTCAGGCGGATTTGCCTAGAAGTTCTCCTCGCTGGGCTAAAATAGTCGCGATGTCAGCATTGATATTGTCTTTTGTTCTTGCAATCACGGCAGTTCGAAATCTTCCATTTATTGACTTCAGAGCTTATAAAGTGGGAGTTAATATCCCTAGGAATATGCAGCCTTCCGCCACTCTTGAGTATTCTTATGTGATGAAAAAGGGTGATGAGCTGGTGACTTTTGATCAATATCCTTCTGATGAAAGTCTGGAGTTTATAGAAATGAACTTGAAGAATCCTGATGCATTACCAAAGATTTCTGACTTCGCAGTGTGGAATGATGAAGGTGATTTTTCAGAAGAAGTTTTCACCGGGAATAAAGTATTGATTCTGGTCAGTAGCATGGCAAAAATAAGTGAGGCCAATCTGGATGAGATTGACCAGTTGGTTAAATCGCTTTCCGGATCTCCAGTTCAGCCGGTTTTTGTAGCGGCAGCATCTCAAGAAGAAATTAAAAATTTTACTTCAACTAGAGGCTGGGATGTGCTTTCACTTCAAGCCGATGCAACAGTTGTAAAAACTATGATTCGATCTAACCCAGGCATTATGGTTTTAAAAGATGGGGAGGTACTGGCCAAGTACCACCATAATAATACTCCTGAAGCTACTGATGTGTTAGATTTTTTTATGAAGTAGAAATGGGGAAGGAACTCAAAATAGTTTTGGTGGGGCTACCAGGATCTGGGAAAAGTACCTTTGGAAAGCAATTGGCTTCCGAGTTAAATTTCCCTTTTTATGACTTGGATAGCTTGATAGAAAGTAGATTTCACATGAGTATTCCAGAGATTTTCTCCCTTCATGGTGAGGGCGAATTCCGAAAAAGAGAGTCGAAAGTACTTCAAGAATTTTTAGATCGAGATGATTCTTTTGTTTTAGCTTCTGGAGGTGGTTGTCCTTGTTTCAATGATAACATGGATCTGATAAGTGAAAAAGCAGTGTCAGTATATCTGGATGTTCCGATTGAAGAGATTTCTATTAGACTTCGCATGTCAAAGGCTCAAAATCGGCCAATGTTTATGGATCTTGATCAGGCGGGAATTGCCCAGAAGTTAAAAAGTCTGCTAGTGGAAAGGGATTATTTTTACAGGCAATCAAAAATAAAGCTCAGCGGTGAAGATTTCTCCGCTGAGCTTTTGGTGTCTGAGTTGATTCGTTTGCTTAAAAACTGAGACCTATAGTAAGCACCCCATTGATGATATTGTTTCTGATTTCTGTTATCGGGCCTATATTTGATCCTTGTGCATCTAGTACCTGGTAGCTACTATATAGGGTATTAAACTTATCATTGACTAGTGCAAAATCAATGTTAAACTTATTTAGTTTAACACCCAAGCCCCCAGTGATTTGCTGCGAGCTACGGTCGTAATCTGAATTTGCAATAGGGTCTCCATAGTGGCCATACCCACCTCTAAGGCGGAAATTATTGATGCGATACTCTGCCCCAAACCTGAAGTTGATCGTGCTACCGTACAGGTTTCGAATTTCTAGATTATCTGGACCTTCATCAAAATCATTTGAATTTAGTCTGGCAGCACTATAGTCCACCCAATCAACATCTGCTGAAAGGAAGCCGTTTTTACCTAAGAAAACTGTGGCTCCTCCTCCGATTTTAAGTGGAGTATTTAGACTATATGAACTAATAAACACATCTGTAAAATCCTCTACTTGTCCAAGTACAATGTCCTCAGGTTCATAAGTGTAATTGTCGTAATTAGCTAGCATACTGGCATTGTATTCATCATTTAAAGCATACCAGGTTGGTGTTTGTAGGGTAAAACCAAAGTTTAGATAATCTATGGGTTTATAGATAACTCCCAAATTCACATTCACCCCGCCGCCGTTTATAAATAAATTTTCTTGCAGGTTGGTATTAATGAGAGGTCCTTCAGGAAATTCTTCATTATAAATCTTTCTTGAACTGTAATTCAACGATCTAATTCCTAGAGATCCACCGATGAATAATTTATAGTTGAAATTGGCTCCGTATGCAAAGGTAATCTGACTGGAACTCCCTTCTTGGGTAACATTCTCATCCTGAAATGGCGCAATAAACCCATTGATAGGTTCATATTCGCCTACGATTGCATTTCCATTACTATCTAATCGTGGGTTTATTTGATAGGTATTATACGCCATACCTGTTAGACCAAAATTTGCAACTTGATTTTCTGGAAAACCATTAGCATCCTGTAAGTAAAAATCGATAATGGAAGTTTCTCCTAATTGATCTGAGAAGTAACCATATTCAGTATTGAAATTAGCTATTCGTTGAATGCTTATTCCAAATGAGCCTCCCTTGAATGACCCTCGATCAAATTCGCCTTTAGGATTAGCGATCACGAAGCTTACATTTGGCAAGGAGAAATTTGTCGTATTATAGTTTCTATCTTGACCTAAGTAAGTTGTTTCTACACCCCAGTCTGAATATCCGAGTGAGACACTACCTTCTGAAGATCTAAAAAAGCCAAGTCCTGCTGGGTTTCCAGCGATATTGGAAACGTCACCGCCAAGTGACCATTGGGTTCCGCCCACTCCCATTATTCTCGCGGAGCCAGCGGGTTTAACAAGACTGAATCTGTAAGCATCTTCGTAATACCCGCTTTGAGCGAATAGTGATGAAGTTGAAATTAAGCATAGGGATAAAACCAGAATGGATATTCTCATTTAGATTTGATTTGGGTGTATGGGATAAACGTAATTAGTAGATGAAAATGTTGCCAGATCTTCTTTTTCTTTCTTCAAAATTACTCAATAAAAGGATTTTTGTGAGGGGAAGAAACGGCTAGAAACAACTAAGGCAGTGAATACACTGCCCTATAGTTGTAATATGCTTTGATTAATTAATTTCCTCTTCCACCTCTTGAGCTTCCACCTCCGCTACTTCTTGTAGCTCCACCAGTTGAACCTGAACTTCTACTTGGAGCACTCATAGTAGGAGAACTGCTTCTCATTGGTGTAGTCCTAGTTGGAGTTACTGTTCTTGTATTTGTATTACCTCTATTATAGGATGGAGACGAAGATCTTGAAGGTACGTTGCTTCTGTTATAAGATGGACTCATAGATCTTGTGCTTGGATAAGAAGATCTTACAGAACTAGGTCTTCCTGAATTAATAGATCGAGAATTTGTAGTCCCTACACTAGGTCTAGCTGATGGCATGGCACTTCTAGTTCTAGAACCTGATCTATCCATAGCAGCTGAACTAACGTTTCTACTATTTCCTTGACGAATACCTGAATTGTAATAATCATTTTGAGAGGAACTGAAATCTCTTGCTGTTACTCTTGAATTATCAGAATTTGAAATTAATCGTCTTGAGGAAGAACCATTATTTAAAACGTCTCTTCTCGCTTGAGCTCTAGCTGTACTTGGCTGAAGCGCTGCGGAAGAAACTCCTGCACCACGCGGAGATGCTGCAAGGGATGATCCACGAGTTGCTCTAGCACCTCTTACAACTCTTCGGTCACCATATTCTCCACCTGGAAGTACATAAATTGGATTGCCAGGATAAACTGGAATACCGTATATAGGATATCCAAATCCGCCCATTCCATACATTGGCATACCCCAAGGGCTCCATGGGTCATAAAATCCTCCATAGCCAAAGCCTGGTCTCATGAAAGGACTACCGAAGCCGAAACCGAATCCAATGCTCATACTAAACCCAGGTCTGAAACCATATCCCATGTATGGATTGTAAAATCCACCAATGCCCCATGGACTCATGCCGTACATCATACCCATTCCCATATTCATGCCCATGTTAAAGGCCATATTGGAATTGAAATTTGATCCGGTGTTATTTACTCGATAATTATCGTATGCATTGATATCAGCATTATCTGATTCAACAGACCCTTCATCAAAATAAACCACATCATCTTCAGAACTGAGATCTTTTGATTGATATCTTGCGATATAATCTGGATTCACATTTCTCGAACTGAAGCTTTCTTGTGGTAAAGCCTCATTAGATGTGGAAGAAAGGGTTTGGAATTGCTCCGGATTGTTGTTTTGAACAGCATACTCGGTAGCAACCTTAGCATCTGACGCCATGAAATATAAGTTGTCAGAAGTATCTGTAGTAGCTAATTTATTAGTGCTACAAGAAGCCAAGACAGCTGCTCCGAGGATAAATGATGATGTTTTGATTAAGGAATTCTTCATAGTAGAAGTTTAATAGTTACTTTCTTATACGGGTACCTGGGTGAAGGGTTATACTTTTTACTTTATATTTGCCCCGCATAAGTTAGCAAAAATAACTATAATCTGTATCTCAACCAATCACAATGAGTAAAGGACTACCTAAGAGAAGCGAGGATTATTCGCTTTGGTACAATGAATTAGTGAAAAAAGCCGATTTGGCAGAGAATTCAGCCGTTCGAGGTTGCATGGTGATCAAACCTTACGGCTATTCTATATGGGAAAAAATGCAAGCTGAGCTAGATCGCATGTTCAAAGAGACCGGTCATTCGAATGCCTATTTTCCGCTTTTTATTCCAAAATCATTTTTGAGTAAAGAAGCTAGCCATGTGGAAGGCTTTGCAAAGGAATGTGCAGTAGTTACGCACTATAGATTAAAAAATGCTGAGGATGGCAGTGGAGTAATAGTTGACCCAGAAGCAAAATTAGAGGAAGAGTTAATCGTTCGTCCAACATCAGAAACTGTCATCTGGAGTACTTATAAAAATTGGATTCAATCTTATCGAGACCTTCCGTTACTAGTTAATCAATGGGCAAATGTCGTTCGTTGGGAAATGAGAACCAGGCTTTTTCTCCGAACTACAGAATTCCTTTGGCAGGAAGGACATACTGCTCACGCTACTAAAAAGGAAGCTGAAGCAGAGACATTGCAAATGATGAATGTTTACGCCCAGTTCGCTGAAGACTTCATGGCATTGCCCGTTGTCAGAGGCAGGAAAACTGAGACGGAGCGTTTCGCAGGAGCTGATGATACACTGTGTATAGAAGCGATGATGCAGGATGGAAAGGCGCTACAGGCAGGAACTTCTCACTTCTTAGGGCAAAATTTTGCAAAAGCTTTTGATGTGAAATTCGCTACCAAAGAAGGTGGACTGGATTACGTTTGGGGTACTTCTTGGGGGGTAAGTACACGGCTAATGGGAGCGCTGATAATGGCTCACTCCGACGACAATGGCTTAGTATTGCCTCCGAAATTGGCACCTATACAAGTAGTGATTATTCCTATTTATAGAAAGGATGAGGAATTTGATGCAATCACTGAGAAGGCGAATGAAATCATGACTGAGCTTCGCAAAGCTGGGGTTTCAGTGAAATATGATAGCCGAGATACTTACAAACCAGGTTTCAAATTTGCAGAGCATGAATTGAAAGGGGTTCCATTGAGAATCGCGATTGGGCCAAGAGATTTGGAAAATGGCACTTTAGAAATAGCAAGAAGAGATACGCTTACCAAAGAGCAATTTGAATTGGCTTCTCAACCTATCTCTGAGAAGATAACAGCTATGCTAGAAGAAATTCAAGCTAGCATTTACTCAAAAGCTTTCAATTTCAGAACTGAAATGACTACTGAAGTCAATTCATGGGATGAGTTTAAAGAACAGCTGGAAGAAAAAGGCGGATTCTTATCTGCGCATTGGGATGGCACCGCTGAGACAGAGGAAAAAATCAAGGATCTCACAAAAGCGACGATACGCTGTATTCCTTTGGATAGAAAAGAAGAAGCAGGTGTTTGTGTCTTTTCAGGCAAACCCTCCAATGGTCGAGTCCTTTTTGCAAAAGCCTACTAATCAACAAGCCCGGATATTTCCGGGCTTTTTTTGGTTTATTTAGTTAGGGGTAACAAGGAAACTTGTATTTTAGACACCTATTCTTTTTCTATAAAGTCTATGACCATCTTAGTTCTATCAAGTCTATTAATTATCGGCCTAGTCCTTTTACTGGCAGAGGTACTATTTGTCCCGGGTACTACTGTTGTCGGGATCTTTGGTATGGTGGTGAGTCTGGCAGGAGTAGCCTATGCCTTCCTGAGTTTTGATTCCGAAATAGCGTGGTGGATTACTTCCATCGCCGTGATTCTTAACCTTGCTGCCATAGTCTATGGATTTAACTCTGGAGTTTGGGATCGTTTCTCACTTAAATCAGCAATGGAAGGAGGGGCTTTCGATGGTAGAACAGATGCTTTACAGGTTGGAATGCCAGGAAAAGCAATTTCAGATCTTAAACCAATTGGAAAAGCTAGCTTTGGGGAGGTCATTTATGAAGTAAAGTCTGAAAATGGATTTATTCCAGTAGAGACAGAAGTCACTATTATAAAAATTGAAAACAATAAAATTTTAGTAAAATAATATGGAGGCACTAGACCCATCAAGTTCAATGTTTATTCTCATAGCAGCCGTTGCGGGAATTGTCTTACTTTTCATCTTCTTATATTTTGTGCCAGTTAACCTCTGGATTACTGCACAATTTTCGAATGTCCGAGTAGGAATAGGAGAGCTAATCGGAATGAGAATCCGAAAAGTACCACCAAGTATTATTGTCAATTCGTTGATCACTGCCACTAAAGCGGGATTGCAGTTGACTACAAATGATCTGGAAACACACTACATGGCAGGAGGTAATATTCCCAATGTAATTAGAGCATTGATTTCAGCTGATAAGGCTAATATTAACTTGACCTTCAAGCAAGCTACCGCAATTGATTTGGCAGGTAGAGATGTGTTTGAAGCTGTTCAAATTTCTGTTAATCCAAAGGTTATCAATACACCTAATGTTGCTGCGGTGGCAGCAGATGGGATTCAGTTGATTGCAAAAGCTAGAGTTACTGTTCGAGCTAACATCGCGCAGTTAGTAGGTGGAGCAGGTGAGGAAACCATTCTTGCCAGAGTAGGTGAGGGGATCGTTACCTCTATTGGTTCTGCAGCTACACATAAAAGTGTGTTGGAAAATCCTGACAAAATATCCAAGCTTGTTCTACAAAGAGGTTTGGATGCTGGAACGGCTTTTGAAATTCTTTCTATTGATATCGCAGATATCGACGTGGGAACAAACATTGGTGCGAAACTTCAAATTGATCAGGCTTCTGCAGATCTAAAAGTTGCTGAAGCAAGAGCTGAAGAGAGACGTGCAATGGCTGTCGCTCTGGAGCAAGAGATGAAAGCTAGAAATGTAGAAATGAGAGCGAAGGTAATTGAAGCTGAGGCTGAGGTTCCAAAAGCTTTGGCGGAAGCTTTTAGAAGCGGGAAACTCGGTGTGATGGATTACTATAGAATGGAAAACATCAAGTCAGACACCTCCATGAGGGAATCAATTGCGAATCCGGATTCGGAATCAAAAGACTCCTCAAAAGGGAAAAGTGATAAGAAATAAATAAAGAGGGGTTTAGGCCCCTCTTTTGTTTTTCTTGCTTGGTTCTTCTATAATTTGAATCACGGTTGGAGTGAAGCTGTTTTTAGTGAAAATCTTATCATTTGCCCAATCAACAAGGATTTTTTCATAGGCTACTGGAATGATAATTTCCCCAGTTTCATTAATTACTCCAGTTAGACCATCTTTTTGAACTATCACAAAATCCTTTCTCTCTCTGCGTAATCCTTCAAATTCAGTTGGGATCACTTCCTTAGCTTCGCTGTCAAGAAGACCGGATTTACCCGATCTTTCAACCATGAAAAATCCGTCCGTAGTGCGATATATATCATCAAACCCTTCAGTGTTTAAGGTCGTTCCAAAGGTGTTTAGTAAGAAGTATTTGCCATTAGCTTTAGCAATAGCTAGGCCTTTCTGAAAAGGTTTTATTTCTTCCCAAGAAGCATTTGCTACTTGCTCACCGGATGAGTTTATTACCCCCCAATTATGCGTATTACGATAGGCAGCAAAATTTTCTGAAAATAGAGTTGTTTCAGCATATTGAGCTGGAATCACCCAAGTTCCTGCAGAATTCACAAATCCAAACGCTCCATTTGAACTAGCTGGGAAAAGTCCTTCGCTGCCATTTTTTATTTCTTCCACTTCCAGCATAGGTTGAACTAGCCAGCCCTTTTTACCCAATAATCCTACTTTTTCGTCGCGGAAATACACATTATAAAGATCTTTACCGACTTTTTCCACCTTGGTCATACCCACATCATCTAGTAAAATACCATCGTCTTCCATCACACGACGCAGCTTGCCGTGAATGTATTCCAGCATGATATCATTTTCAAAAGTGATCTTGTGAAATGAGTTATAGCGGATATTCGACTGAATGTCGTTTCCTTCGATCAGCAAGTACTGATCTTGGTTAAAACCGTAATAGAAATTACCATGGGTATGCTGTAATGTCTCAATAATTGGATCCAGAACATAATCACCCTCTCTATTGATCAAGCCAAATCCACTTGGCTCTTTTGCCAAAACAAACTCGCCATCATTATCCGATAGAAGTTCAAAAGTCTTGTCAGGGTTCGTTGATAAAGGCATAGAATACTCATCTCCTTTACGAATGATGATCAGCCCAGTATTAGTAATCTTTGCTTCATCCAATTCTCCCAAATAGGTTGTTTTGTTGAAACCTCTTTGAAATAGCCAGTACTCATTTCCTTTGCTTGCCAAAAGCATATTGAAGTAGGTCTGAATTTTTTCATATTCCAAAGGCAAAACCTGCTGCCCATATTCATGAAATGCACCGATCCCATTTGGTCCTTTCACCAGAATCCAAGGCTCTAAATATTGGTAGATTTCCGTTCCCACCAACGAAACAGCGGGTTTAAAATCATTCGATAAAAGCGAAAGCTCATTGCCTCTTTTACCAATTCTTACAGTTTCGCTTAGGAGATCGATTTCATCGTAAATCAAACGCGATTGAAGCTGAAGCTGTGTGTTGTAAACTTCCCAAGACTGGGCAGTGGAAGTTTCAGAAATAAAAAATGTAAGAATGAAGCTTACGAGTAGCGTAAAGTTTTTATTCATTTATGTGTAGGTTATTCGGAATGGCCTTAAAGGTAAAATGACCAAAGGTTTGATTCAATCCTTTGGTCATTTTTATTAGATATTGTAGTGCTTGCTACTCTGTTTTTACTTTTTCCAGATCAAATAGATCAGAGATAATTTGGATCATTTCCTCTGCCTGATCGCGCTGGCAAGCTGCGCGAAGTTGTACCACGGGTACTTTAAGGACCTTCTGCATCATGCTTTTCGTGATTTTGTCGATCACGGCATATTCCTTTTTATCTGCGTTTTTCATAAATCTCGCCATTTCCTCCTGACGGATTTGCTCCAGAGACTGCTTGAGCTTATTTATAGTAGGAGAAGCTATCATTTCCTTTTTCCAATCGAAAAATTCCTTGATTGTTTCTTCTATGATTTCTTCCACCTTTGGGACGGACGCAAGCCTTTTCTCAAGTGTTTCAGAAGCTTTGCTTCGAATATTGTCCACATTGTAAAGTACTACTCCGGGGACATCTTCTACGGAAGTTTCTATACTTCTCGGTACAGAAAGATCTACGAGTAGCTTATAGCTATTGATCTGAAATTTCCTCACCAGCTCCTTAGTAATAAATGGCTCAGAACGCTGAATGGATGAAACGATAACATCAGCTTCTTCCATAGCCTCAAGACAATTTTCAAAAGGAACTACCTCAAATCCCATTTCCGCTGCAATAGTTTCCGCTTTAGACAGGGTTCTGTTAGTTATCTTGACCTTTGCATTTGGCAGGTGAACCATATTCTTGGCCACATCTTCTCCAATTTCGCCAACTCCAATAAGTATTATTCTTGGTTCGAACGTATTCGAAGTTAAGCTTTCGATTAATTCTATTGCAGCATAGGATAAGGAAGCGGCACCATCTCTGAAAGCCGTTTCCTGCACGATACGCTTATTGGTGAAAAACACCGTATGCATCAATCTATGAAGGAAAGGTCCCGTCATATTCAAATCAGCAGAGGCTTGATAAGCTCTTTTTACTTGATTTGAAATCTGGATATCACCTACTACTTGGGCTTCCAATCCCATCGAAACTCGGAACAAATGCCTGATCGCGGCTTTGTCGTCATTGATGATTTCAAAATATTCAAGATAGTTTACGATATCAGCCAGACCATTTTCAAGTCCTATCAACTTGATTATCTCTGTGCTGATGTCCTGATCGTGGCTGTAGTAAACTTCAGTCCGATTACAGGTAGAAAGGATCAACGCATCATTTAAGCTAAAAAAATCCTTGATTTTCAGTAGGATACCATGTACCGCCTTTTCGTCCAGAGAAATTATCTCACGGATTTGAACGGGTGCATTTTTATGTGATAAACTGAGTGCTCTAAATTTGACTTGCATCATGCTTAAGCTTGAACTGCAAATTTAACAGACAAAGACCCGGGAAGTGTTCATTTCAGGAATCTATCTGGTAATTTGTAATCTGTCTAAATAACTATTCGCTTTTACAATGCAATACTAAGACCTATTGATTTAAAGATCCAATACTATTAACTTATGTGTTATTGATAGGGTCTATCACTTTTTGGAATATTATGAAAGCTAGATTTTTGTATTGGCTGAAAGTTTACCTGGGGTTTTCTCGCAAAGAGTCAAAAGGCTTTATTATGCTTATCCCAGTTTTGCTAGTTATTGTAATCATTCAGGTCGTTTTGAAGGAAATCAAGACAAACAAAGCGGAAAGTTTCCATCTTCGCTACGTGCAAAAAATAGACAGCCTAGAAGCTATCGGAATAACACTGGTGAGTTCGCCTCATCCTGTATTCAACCCCCAAGACACAATTATAAACAAGTCAAATTCCAAGCAACTGGAAAATTTGAATCGAATACCCTTTTCTGAGGCTGACTCTGTTACGCTGCAAATAGTGCCAGGGGTTGGTCAAAGCACGGCGAGCCGAATAGTGAAGTTTAGAGAAAGTCTTGGTGGGCTGCACAGCAAAAGTCAACTTATAGAAGTTTATGGATTGAAACCTGAAACGATAGCTGCGATTTGGGAATATTTTGACTTTACTCCGTCTATTTTCCGGCAACTAAAAATCAATGAAGTGGAAGTGGATGAGTTGAGGAATCATCCCTATTTTAGCTATGCAGAAGCTAAAGTAGTAGTTGCTTACAGAAAGCAACATGGAAATTATAAGTCTTCGGATGATTTGAAGCAAATCAAGATTTTCAAACAGGAATGGATCGATAAAATATCACCCTACCTGGACTTTCAGTAGTTGTTTCAAAATCATATTTCTAAAATTTCCCCATCTTTGATCCATGGATTCCAATCTGGATCAGATACAATTACCCAAACTCAATTTGCCGCATTTCGAGCCTCAACTTCAAGAAAAGGAGGGGAAGATGTGGATTTTTGATTCGCTTCGCAAAAAACAATTGGTCCTGACCCCTGAAGAGTGGGTTAGGCAGCATTGGATCAATTTCCTGATCAACCAGTTGAAATTTCCCAAGGGACTTTTGGCAATGGAAAAGGGGCTACTTTATAATAAACTACTCAAAAGGACTGATTTGGTGGTCTGGAATAAAAGTGGGAACCCTTACCTGCTTATTGAATGTAAAGCTCCCAAAGTGAAGTTGACACAAAAAACGATCGAACAAGCCTGTATTTATCACAAGGAATTAAAAACTCCTTTTCTGCTTATTAGCAATGGCCTGCAGCATATTTGCCTCAGTTTTGATGGCAATAGTGAAAAGTTTACCCAAGAGAAAAGCTTTCCTGAACCTCCAGTTTAAATCCTGTAGTGTAAATTTGAACTACTCCTATCTGAAATTACCTCTTTTGATATGTCTAAATCTTCTTCTTTGAATCCCTGTGATCTTTGCGCCAGCCGGAAATTTTCTATGTTTTCTGAGCTCACTGATGAGCAGGCTTGCAATATCTCAGACAACAAGAATATGATTTCCCATCGCAAGGGGCAAATGCTTTATTACGAAGGTGCAAAGCCTCTTGGCGTATTTTGCGTGAATTCTGGGGTGATTAAAGTGTTCAAAACCGCTTCAAATGGAAAAGAACAGATTATTCATTTGGAGAAAAAAGGTGGGCTTTTAGGCTATAGCGCATTACTTGGTGAGGAAAACTACACCAATTCTGCCATGGTGATCGAGGATGCCAAAATCTGTTTTATTCCTAAAGAACCATTTCTAAAAACGTTGATCAGCAGCGGACCATTTTTCAAAAGACTCACTAAAGCACTTTCTCATGAAATAGGGGTGATGGAGGAGAAGTTGGTAGATGCTTCGCAAAAGAGTATTCGTGAGAGACTGGCTTACTTACTTTTGCAATTGGCGAATTCTTATGGGTTGGATGGTGGAGATCAACAACAGATTGATTTGGTTCTCAGCCGGGAGGAAATTGCCAGCTTGATTGGTACGGCTACTGAATCTGTGATCCGGCTTCTTTCTGAGTTTAAAAAGGATAAACTGATTGAGTTGAAAGGGAAAAAGATTGTCATTCTTGATAAAAAAGGGTTGATAAAGCTTTCAGATTTTTATGCCTGAAATGAACAGCTTGATGCGTTTTCGAGTTGTGGCAATATGAATGCACCTAAAAAGACTCACTTCTTTTTTGTTTTAATATTCCTCATAAGTATTTGTGGCGTTTCACCCGAAGCTGTTGGGCAGTCCACCGCTTATAAAGCATTATTATCTACACTTTACGATTCTGATTTTCCCGTAGTCAAACCTGCTGAACTCACAGACTTGAGTAGTTATCAGGTGGTGGATACCCGGGAAAAGGAAGAATTTGAAGTCAGTCATTTGCAGAATGCGATTTGGGCCGGCTACGATACTTTTTCTATGGAAAATGTAGCAGAGTTGGATAAGAATCAACCGGTTTTGGTTTATTGCACGGTAGGAGCCAGATCACAGGAAATCGGTAAAAAGTTAAAAGAGGAAGGTTTTAAAAAGGTTTACAACCTATACGGCGGCTTGATAGAATGGGCGAATGAGGAAAAGCCGATTTATCACGGAGACTCTCTGACCAATCAAGTTCACACCTATTCCCGTTCTTGGGGCATCTGGCTGACCAAGGGAGAAAAGGTTTATTAACCGAATTTTGGTCTCGCACCCGACCAAATCTTATTTCTCTACATCTTTACTTAGCCTCTGATCGTAAATCAGTTCAAAACCCTTTCTCATGAAAACTATTAAAACCCATATTCTTCTCTTTTTGAGCATCATACTTTTCAGTTGCCAAAGTTCGGTTCCCGGAATGGCGGGCACCACTCCGCCAAGCCATAAATCCTGGAATGAATTGCTCAAAGCAAATGTGAGCGCAGATGGAATAGTGAATTATAAAGGATTTATTAAAGAAAAAGCGAAGTTGGATGCCTACTTGGAAAGTATCAGCGAAAATGCTCCAGATAGAAAAACTTGGTCAAAAGACGAGCAGCTCGCTTATTGGATCAATGCTTATAATGCCTTTACGGTGAAGTTAATCGTAGATAATTATCCAGTAGAAAGTATCAAGGACTTGGGTCCAAAATTGAAAATCCCATTGATCAAGGATGTTTGGCACTACAAGTTTTTCAAAATTGGCGGTCAGGAATCTAGCTTGGATGAGATTGAGCATTCCATTTTGAGAAAGGAATTTGAAGAACCGAGAATCCACTTTGCGATCAATTGTGCTTCCGTTTCCTGCCCGCCTCTGTTGAATGAGGCTTTCGAAGCGGCTACTATTGAGTCACAATTGAATAAGGTTGCCAAAAGGTTTATCAATGACTCTTCCAGAAATAAAATCACCCCAAACTCAATTCAGATTTCTTCCATTTTCTCCTGGTTTAAAGGTGATTTTACGAAGAATGGAAGTCTAATTGACTTTTTGAATAAGTATAGCAATGTTAAAATTAAGTCCGATGCAAAAGTTTCACATTTGGATTATGATTGGAATCTGAACGAATAGAACCAAGTTTTTGGTAAATTTCAATTTGAGTCTTATTTCAACCCCCGCCCAATGAGTTCAAATCGCCATGTAGTCATCATCGGCAATGGAATAGCAGGAATTACCTGTGCTCGACAGCTGAGAAAACTTGATGATTCGGTCAGGATTACCGTGATTTCAGGAGAATCAAAATACTTTTTTTCCAGAACTGCCCTGATGTATGTATTCATGGGGCATATGAAATTTGAGCATACTCAGCCTTATGAGAATTGGTTTTGGGAGAAAAATCGAATCGAACTAAAAGAAGAATGGGTAAAATCAATCGACTTCTCTACCAATAATCTGCTTTTCCAATCGGGTGAAAATATGAGTTATGATGATTTGGTGATTGCCACAGGATCCAAGCCTAATAAATTTGGTTGGCCGGGAGAAGATCTGCAAGGTGTACAAGGTTTGTATTCCAAACAGGATTTGGAGCTCATGGAGGAAAACACCAGAGAGGTGCAGCGAGCTGTGATCGTTGGTGGAGGATTGATTGGGATTGAGATGGCGGAAATGCTTGCTTACAAGAAGATTCCGGTGACTTTTCTAGTTAGAGAATCGGGCTTTTGGAGCAATATATTACCAAAGGAAGAATCAGAATTGGTGGGACGTCATATTCGTGAACATCACATCGACTTGAGGCTGAATGAGGAATTGGAAGAAATCATCTCCGATCCAAATGCCCGAGTAAAAGCTATCCGAACCAAGTCAGGAGAAGAAATCCAATGTCAATTTGTTGGGCTCACTGCCGGAGTAACTCCAAGTATTGATTTTCTCAGAAATACAGATTTGGAAGTCAATCGTGGTGTGAAGATCGATTTTGGTTTTAGAACCAATATTCCACATGCGTACGCTATTGGTGATTGTGCGGAATTTCATGAGGCTCCAGCTACCGACCGCAAACAAGTCGAGCAGGTATGGTACACTGGTAGAATGCATGGCGAGACGTTGGGATACATTTTATCAGGTAATAAGGTCACTTACAAACCTGGGATTTGGTTTAACTCTGCCAAGTTCCTGGATATAGAATATCAAACCTACGGGACAGTTCCAGCAAAGTGGGATACCGAAAACGTCAAATCCTTTTATTGGGAGCATGCTGATGGAAAAGTGGCTTTTCGTATGCTGATGGATCTGGAAGGAAAGATTCTTGGCGTGAATAATTTCGGTTTTCGCCTGAGACATGAGTTTTTTGATCAGGCCATCAAAGAAAAGTGGGAGGGTTCCAAAATGATTTCCAAACTGGACAAAGCGAACTTCGATCCCGAGTTTTTCGCGCCTTATTACATAGAAGTCCAAAAGGCTTTCAAGAGTCAATTCGGGGGAGAATTTAAAGTTTCCAAGAAGACATTTATCCAAAAACTATTCGGAGCAAACGTATGAAGGTAATTCAAAGTTTAGGTATTCTGTTGTTTTTGATTGGCTTGACCATATTCACAGTGATGCCTTTTTTGGGCAATTACACACTTTCACAAGAGTTGGTTTTGGCCAATACCAAGGAGATTCACCAAGAGAAAATGGCTGAAATTCTCAAGCCTATGTATGGAGAAACTTACGCTACAAACTTTTCCTTTATTTCTGCTTTCAACGAAAATTTCAGCGCCTACAATGATGCGTTAAAGGACGAGTCCAAATGGGATGAAGTTATTTGGGATGACTATAGCTTTCCCTTGGCGCAAAGTTCTCTGAGTAGTCCAGTTCGGGATAATCCTTGGCTTTTCTTCGGTTTGTCCATAGGACTTGCTGTGCTAGGTGGTTTGATGTATAATCTTCCAAAACATCAAGACGAGCCTGCAGGAGTTAAAAACAATGGAATTTTCCATTCTTCCATGAAAAACCGGGGTTGGATGGGAATGATTACAGGGGCGTACCTGATTCTTTTCTACATTATTTTGTATTGGTTCCCAGCCTATATCGTGAACCAAGTGTGGATGGTCACGCCTTTAAGCATGATTCTGAGTGGCAATCCCGCTAGTCAATGGTTTCTCTACGGCACGATTTACACGCTGGCGATTATCGTGATGGGCGTTAGGATGTTTAGAAAATACAAGGGTAATAAATACCAGCAATTACGAACTGCATCGGTGATGTTCTTCCAAACAGCCTTTGCTTTCTTGATTCCAGAAATACTCGTTTTGCTGAATCAACCCTATTTTGATTTCAAAAACATCTGGCCACTTGATTATGATTTTTTCTACGATTATCAGATTGCAACATTTTTGAGTTCGGGTGGAGTAGGGATGTTTATGTTGATTTGGGGGATATTACTGATCGTGATCGGAGTGCCTACTTTTACTTATTTCTTTGGGAAAAGATGGTACTGCTCCTGGGTTTGCGGCTGTGGAGGTTTGGCTGAAACAGTTGGAGACCCTTACCGCCAACTTTCTGACAAGTCTTTGAAAGCTTGGAAATATGAGCGCGTGATTGTTCATAGTGTATTGGTTTTGGCTGTGGTGATGACTGCGTTGACGATCGCCAATTACTTTTCCGGTTTCGCACTTTTGGGGAACGCAACGAACCAATTACATTCGTTCTATGGTTTTGCGATTGGTTCGGTCTTCGCAGGCGTAGTCGGAACGGGCTTTTATCCATTCATGGGCAACCGAGTTTGGTGTAGATTTGGATGTCCTTTGGCTGCGTATTTGGGATTGGTTCAACGGTTCAAATCCCGGTTCAGAATCACCACCAATGGAGGTCAGTGTATCTCCTGCGGGAATTGCTCTACGCATTGCGAAATGGGAATAGATGTTCGCTGGTATGCGCAACGGGGTCAGGAAATCGTAAGAGCAAGTTGTGTGGGATGTGGAGTTTGTTCTTCTGTTTGCCCTCGTGGGGTGCTGAAATTAGAAAATGGCTTGACAGAAAACCGAATCAATGAAATGCCAATAATCATTGGAAATGATTCCATCAAGATAAATGCGTAAATGATCTTCTTATATATTTTGATTGGGATTTATGCCCTGGGAATGCTGTTTATTTTCCTTTACAGCCTTGCTCAAGGGCATTTGCTTTTGAGCTTTCTTCGTTCAAAAAAGCACATGAAAGATGTAGCTCATGAAATCCCGGAATCATGGCCAAAAGTCACTATTCAACTTCCTGTTTACAATGAACTGTATGTTGTTGATCGCTTGTTGGACTCGGTTGCCAAGATGAATTATCCGGCAGATTTGCTGGAAATCCAGGTCTTAGATGACAGCACCGATCAGACGGCTGAGTTGATTCAGCAGAAAATCCAGGAGTTCCCAAATCTAAATTTCAAATACATTCATCGTATTGATCGAACTGGCTTTAAAGCCGGAGCCTTGAAAGAAGGCTTGGCAAAAGCCAGCGGAGAATTCATTGCGATTTTCGATGCGGATTTTGTTCAGGATCCGGATTTTTTACAAAAGACCATTCCTTATTTCTCTTCAGAAAAAGTTGGAATGGTGCAAACGCGATGGACACATTTGAATAAAAACTATTCCCTGCTGACGCGCTTGCAAGCTTTTGCATTGGACGCACATTTTCTGATCGAGCAAATCGGAAGAAATAGCCAGCATGCCTTTATCAATTTCAATGGAACCGGTGGTATTTGGCGGAAGTCCTGCATCATTGATGCTGGAGACTGGCAAGACGACACGCTCACTGAGGATTTGGATTTGAGTTACCGCGCGCAGCGCAAAGGTTGGGAGTTTGTCTATAGACCGGAAATAGAATCTCCTGCTGAGTTACCGCCAATTATGTCGGCAGTGAAGTCCCAGCAATTCCGCTGGACCAAAGGAGGTGCGGAATGTGCAGGAAAGCATGCTCGGGCAGTTTTGGGGGAGGATTTCTCGCTTTCTACTAAGTTTCATGCAATGGCGCATTTGTTCAATAGTAGCATTTTCATTGCAATTCTACTGGTGAGTTTAAGCAGTATTGGCGTGTGGTGGGCGGGATTGCAGGGAATGATTTCAGACGATTTATTTAGAATTGCCGGGCTATTTATGATAGGTTTTGTAATCATAGCTGGCGTGTATTTAGTGGCTTATTTCTACGAAAAGAGAAGTTTTCTCAGAAGCCTGATCCAGGCAATTTACATGTTGCCGCTTTTTCTTTCAGTTTCCATGGGTTTGGCCTTGCACAATGCTCAGGCAGTTTGGGAAGGGCTTTCTGGTAAAAAATCACCTTTTATCCGCACCCCAAAGTTCAATCTGGAAGGAGGTTCCGGCCTTGAAAGCAATCCATATATCAAATTCAAAATCCCGGCTACTACATGGATGGAAGGAGTCTTAATGCTCCTGTTTTCAGCCATGGTCGGGCTTCATGTTTATTGGGGTACTTTCGAGATGCTACCTTTTCACCTGATGCTTGCGGTAGGGTATGGCTTGGTTTTCTTTTCTTCATTTAAAGCTTATAGTTTAGGTAAATAGTCTAATGCATAATCCTCCAATTATTGATGTAATTATCCCTGCTTACAACGAGGAAAAGTCCATTCCAAAAGTCATTGGTGATATTCCAGCTTTAGTGAGAAACATCGTAGTTGCCAATAACAATTCTACAGATGGCACCGGAAAAGTTGCTGAAGCCGCAGGAGCGAAGGTGGTTTTCGAGCCTCAGAAAGGCTATGGAAAAGCTTGCTTGACTGCTATGGATTGGATTAAAAAGCAGAAAGTTCAGCCTGATATTGTTGTATTTTTAGATGGGGATTACAGTGATTATCCGGAAGAGTTGTTGGATTTGATACAGCCTATTTTGGATGATAAAGCAGACATGGTCATAGGGTCCAGAGCCTTGGGCGAGCGGGAATCCGGCTCGATGACTTTTCCTCAGGTCTTTGGAAATTGGTTGGCAACGACTATGATGAAGTACATGCAAGGAGCCAAATTCTCTGATTTAGGTCCTTTTAGAGCGATAGTTTGGTCCCGGTTATTGGATTTGAAAATGATCGATCAGAACTTCGGTTGGACAATAGAGATGCAGATCAAAGCCCACAAAGCTGGCCTCCGATACACTGAAGTTCCTGTGAATTACCGCAAGCGAATAGGAATCTCTAAAGTCAGCGGAACGGTAAAAGGAGTTTTTGGGGCTGGATATAAGATTATCTATACGATTTTTAAGTATTGGTGAGTTTGAGAAGTAAGTAGCAAGACTTAAGTATCAAGATAGGTGAGTTTATACTTAATAGTCATTAAAATTAAGATCGACAATACGATAAGTTTCGATACAAGTAGATGTGTTTTGTAGCCAATTAAAAAATGAAAGAACTAGAAAAAATCCAAGTATTTGCGGACGGAAGGACATCTCCAGAAGTTAATTCAGGTGTGCCAATACTATTGATTCAGGATGGAATTGTTCAAGTAGGAAGAATCCATCTTGGAGAAGCATATGATTTTAATATGGAGATTGAACACCCAATAAATCAATCAAAATTAGATCCAATTGCGACAAAGATAATAAAGAGCGAACAGCCCGAATACTTAAAAAGTAAAGTAAGCATAATTGTTTTCTGTCCAGAGAAAATTTCGGACATGATGAAATGGGATTAAGAAATAATCTTAGCCTAGATTCCACGATACTATCGTTTAGTGGTATTTTAATCAGTAAGGTGTCAGGGAGTCGGTTACTATAGATTTTAGTAATTTTATTGTTATGAAAAATTTATTCAATCTCGGTCTGATTCTCTTCATATTTTCTTCCTGCAATCCCACAGGCCGAAAAGCCATTAATGAGGAGCAGTTTGCTTCTCATTGGTATCAGGGCAAAGCTGAGATAAATGTGTTTGATCTGAAGCAAATGCGCTATGGAGAGGAGCGGGAAGGTAATGCCGTGATGATCTTTGTGACGGAGGATTTTTCGAAAAGAAAGCAAGTGAAAGTAGACGATCCTTCAGCTGCAGGAAAGGGTGCTATCAAGGTGATGAAACTGAATATGACCCGTGATTTTGTAACGGGCGTATATCCATATCATACCATGCTTTCTGTTTTTACTCCAGTTTACGATGATATTAATTCTCCAAAGATCACTGCTTCAATGACCGAATGGTGTGGACAGTCATTTGCGCAGTTCAATTGGAAAAACAACAAATATCAAATCAATCTTTTTTCTTACTTCGAGGCAGAGGGCGATCAGGAGTTGTCAATTAGCGCTATGGCTGAAGATGAGATTTTCAATTTGATCCGACTTAATCCGGAATTGCTCCCTACAGGTCATACTAAATTAATTCCAAGTTTGATTTTTAACCGCTTCACGCACATACCCCTGGATTCTGAAAGTGCTGTGATTTCCAAAAGGAAATCAGGTGGAAATCAAGCGGAAGTGGAGGTTATTTATTCGGAGATCGGTAGAAAGTTGCTGATCAAATATGTAGACGCTTTTCCACATGAGATCATCTCTTGGCAGGAAACTCAAAGTAAGGAAGATGGTACGGAAGAAGTCACTATCGCAGTTCGGAAAAAAGTACAGATGATGGAATACTGGCAAAAAAATGGACTTCAGGATGAGTCGCTTCGCAAAAGCTTAGGACTTTGAGTAAGCAGCTTAATCGGCGATTAATTCCATTGATTTGGCTGGTTATGGCAGTCGGGTTTTCCTATTTGGCTTACTATATTCCTAGAGAAAATTTCTGGCAGTCTTTCACGATTTACAGCTTTCTTTTTGGAGGAATGCTTGTTCTTTATTTTTTGAACGAACAGTTAAAATGGCAATGGATTTTTGTCGTAGGATTACTAACCCGTCTTTCTTTACTACTCGCAATTCCCAAATGGTCTGACGATTATCCACGATTTCTTTGGGATGGGGAATTGGTAAAGATGAACCAAAATCCATACCTGGAAACTCCTGAGTCCTGGCTTCAAAATCATCCAGAAAGTGCAAGCCCTTATTTGGAAGATCTCTTTGAAACGATGAATTCACCGCAGTATTTCTCGGTTTATCCGTCTCTGAATCAGGCGATTTTCTATTTTTCCGCAAGGGGAGCTAATCTTGATGCAAAAACAGGAGTTCTAATTCTACGAGCGATTTTGATCCTAGGAGAGATTGGAGTTTTCTTTGGTTTGCTGAAGCTATTCCACCATTTCCAACTTCCGGAAAAAAGACTTATCCTTTACTGGCTGAATCCCTTGGTTATTATGGAGGTCACAGGAAACCTTCACTTTGAAGGTTTGGTATTATTGCTTTTGCTAGCTTCTCTTTTTGCGCTGAGTAAAAACAGAAATGCGCTATCAGGAGGATTTTGGGGGCTTTCGATTGGAATGAAACTGCTGCCGCTGATGCTGATTCCAACATTTTTTTCTTTAGAGAAAACCAGAAAATCCATAGCTTTTTGGATAGGATCTGCTCTTGCGCTAGTTCTAAGCTTTGCCTGGCTTTTGATCGATGAATCCTGGGTTCATTTCCTTCAAAGTATAAAGCTATATCAAGGGAAATTTGAATTCAATGCTTCTATCTATTACCTGCTTAGGGAAGTTGGATTTTGGGTGAAAGGATATAATATCATTGGAGAAATTACCCCGATTTTAAGTGCAGTCACTTTGCTTGGGATTCTCTATTTTTCATGGAAAAGGAAACCCGAAAACCTTCCCAAACTCACAGATCTATGGGTTTTAATCTATTTGTTTTATCTGATTTTGCAGCCTGTAGTTCATCCATGGTATCTGATTCCTGCTTTTGGCTTGAGTTTATTTACTCATAAAAAAGCCTTCTTAATCTGGACTTTCGCGGTCATATTTTCGTACCAAGCCTATGGAGATCCGAACTATCAAGAAAGCCCAATTTTCCTTTTCTTAGAATATTTCATTCTCTCAATTGCAGTTTATTGGGATTATTTTAGAAATATGGATGATCTGAACACATCGACAAATGGTAGCTGAAGAAAAGCAAAACAGAATTACTGGGTATGACGTTGTCGCTATAATCTCAGGGTTAGGAATAGTTGGTTGGATTATAACTGACTTTTTTGGAGGAATGATTATTTGGATGTTTTCTTATGGCGTAATAATTTCTTCAATAGTTCTTCTATATGTTTTCTCATTTTTAGATACTTTAATTTCCTTGTTTAGAAAGGGAAAGGCGACCAGCAAAGTAAAACTTGTAGCTCACGGGACAGTACTTCTGGTAATTCTCGGATTCAATTTATACCATTCTGAACTTTTCAAATCGAAAAGTATAATGATTGCATCTTTGAAAGATGATCTCTTTTATTACCGCTTGATTTTTAGAGAAAATGGGAATGTTGAAAATCAAATTAATGGTTTCTTCGGCTTTTCTGAGACTTACCACGGGAAATATAAAATTGAAAAAGACTTGATAATATTCAGTGAAAAACCTTATGATAATGATTTTATTCCTGACACCCTTTTGATTGACAAAAGCCAGAATGCACTATTTATGGAGAAGGATTCAAATGGTGATTTTCGAACCGAGAAAAATTGGTTAAACCACTTTGAAATTGAATGAAAAGGTAAGGAATAAACATCTTCTAGAAATTGCTCCATAAATGATCTCAGTTAATAATTTCATGAATTATAAATCTCTACTCTCTATTGTCTTATCTCTATTCTTTCTCTCCTGCACTCCCAGTCCTGAAGAGGAAGCTCAGGCACTCGTTGAAAAGTCAATTGAAGCGCATGAGCTTTCAAAGAAATGGGAAAATGTTGCTGCCATAAGATTCAAGAAATTGACTCGCCTGCTGGATGAAGATGGAGCGGTCGAGAGCGAGTCAGAGCAATGGGTGGAATTTCGATTGAAACCTTACTTTGAAGCCAAACTGACTTGGGCCAAGGACAGTATTTCTCATATTGTGAATTTCAATGGAAGCAAAATGAGCTATCAAATGGGAGAGAATTCTATCCAGAATGAAGGCTTTTTGAAAGTAAAAAAAGCTGAAATTGATGCAGCTTACTTTTCTTTTGCGCAACCTTGGATGCTGGCAGATGAAGATGTTAATCTAATTTATGAAGGTCAAAAAACTTTGGAAAAAGGAGAGCTAGCGGAGTCAATCCGAATCGAACTTGGACTAGACTCAGAAAGTAAATGGATATATTTTGATCCGAATTCAGCTAGAATAGTTGCAGCAGAACGACATACTAAAGGGCAAAATAATCTAATTGAAACCATTTCTTATGATGAGACATCGGGTTTGCTTTTAGCTAAAGAACAGAAAGTTTTTAAACTAGATGGAAATGGAAATACACAGTTTTCACAAGCGGAGTATTTATATTCCGACTATCAGGTAACTTTTGAATAATTAAGTCGTGCCCTACAATAAACATCACACTATGAACTTACAATACTTCCTTGCTTTCCTTTGTGGAATTGCGATTTTCACTTCCTGTGACTCAAGAACTGATGCTGAGAAAATCGTGGACAAAGCTATTGAAGCGCATGGAGGTTCGGCCTTTTCCAGCTCGAAAATCGAGTTTGACTTTAGAGATATTCACTACACCATTTTAAAAACGTCGGATCGCTTTGAGTACATCCGGGAGTTTTCGGATTCGACTGGTAATGTCAAAGATCTTCTGAATAATGAAGGTTTTGCTCGGACAGTGAATGGCGCCAAAATAGATACGCTTTCTGAAGAATGGATTGGGAAATATTCGCGCTCCGTTAATTCTGTGGCATATTTTGCTTTTTTGCCCTACGGCTTAAATGATCCTTCAGTTTTCAAAAAGTCTCTTGGAGAGACAGAAATCAATGGTGAAAAATACGATTTGATCAAAGTGACTTTTGCTGAAGAAGGCGGGGGAGAGGATTTTGATGATGAGTTTTTATATTGGATTGGCACCGAAGATTCGATTGTAGATTACATGGCTTATAGTTATCACACGGATGGTGGTGGAGTGAGGATGAGGGAAGTAAGTGGGGTGAATGAAGTTGGAGGAATTCGGTTTCAAAATTACCTGAATCTCAAACCTGTAGATGAATCAGAACCCGTTGAAAAGATGCAGGAGCTTTATGAATCTGGAGATTTAGAGTTACTTTCAGAGATAAACTTGGAAAATATCAGAGTTGAACCGCTGAATAATTAAGCAATAATGAACCCAAAACGACTGACATTTGAAAACCGAAGTGGCTTGGAACTGGCGGCTCATTTGTATTTGCCAGCGGATCAAAAGCCTAAGTTTTTTGCGCTTTTTGCCCATTGCTTTACCTGTTCTAAAAATTTCTCGGCAGTAACTCGTATTTGTACTGCTTTGTCACAAAATGGAATTGCGGCTCTAAGCTTCGACTTTACTGGGCTTGGTATGAGTGAAGGTGAATTTGCTGAATCCTCCTTTACCAGCAACGTTAGCGATTTGCTTGATGCAGCAGCTTTTTTAGAAAAGGAATATGATGCTCCTAAAATGCTTATCGGCCATTCTCTTGGAGGTGCTGCGGTTTTATATGCAGCTGCGGAAATAGAAAATGTACAAGCGGTGGTGACTATTGGAGCTCCTGCTACGCCTTCACATGTGAGACATTTATTCAAGGATAGTGTGGAGGAAATAGAGGAAAAAGGTGTGGCTAAGGTGTCTATAGGCGGTCGCCCATTTCAGATCAGTAAGAGTTTCGTGGATGATCTGGAGCAAAAGCCACTGGCTATTTTTCTGAAAAAACTTAGAAAGTCACTTCTGATTATACATTCTCCGCAAGATGAAATTGTAGAAGTCAGCAATGCAGCGGAGATTTATAATGCGGCCCATCATCCTAAAAGTTTTATATCGTTGGATGGCGCGACTCATTTGATTTCAAATCCTCAGGACAGCGAGTACATCGCGGAAGTAATTGGAAGTTGGAGCAAGCGCTATGTGCTGGTAGAGGAGGAAAAAGAGCCCAATGATACAAGAGGTAATCAGGTTTTTGTGAGGCTCTCAGGGGAGAAGTACACGACTGAAGTAATGACGCCAAACCATCATTTGATTGCAGATGAGCCTTTAGATGTAGGAGGGGAGGATTTGGGACCAAATCCATACGACTTACTGATGGCTTCCCTTGGAAGCTGCACTGCGATGACGCTTAAGATGTATGCTGAGCGTAAAAAGTGGCCTTTGGAACAGGTTTCAGTTTTCCTCAATCATGAAAAAGTGCATTTGGCAGATAGTGAAAATCCTGAGGACCAATCTGCCAAAGTCAGCCAATTCACCAGAATCATAGAGATCGAAGGAGATCTGGATTCAGAGCAAAGACAAAAATTACTGGAGATTTCCAACAAATGCCCCGTGCACCGTACACTTCAGGAGGAGATTATTATTCAAACCATGTTGGCAAAATGAAAAAGGTCTGGTCAAGGAGATATTTGCTGAGTTCGGTTCTGGTAATACTGGGACTGGGGCTCTGGGCAATTTTTCCTTTTCAACCAGACTTGATAACCGTTGCCGAAAAATGGAAAGGCGTATGCTGGGTAGGAAGTAGATCACCGCTTTTGGGACCGGAACTGGAAGCACTGAAGGCTACTGGAGCAGATGCACTTTCGCAAACTCCCTTTGGTTGGCAAACTGAAAAGAACTCTCCTGAAATCCGCTGGAACACCCATAACGAGAATAAATGGTGGGGAGAATCGTCTCAGGGAATCAAAGCGACTTTTGACTCCTCAGCCCGTCATGGCATCATGAATATGCTCAAGCCGCACCTTTGGGTTCGTGGAAGTTGGCCGGGAGAGATTGAGATGAAGACTGAGGAAGATTGGAAGCTTTGGTTTATGAATTACCAGGGTTTTATTTTGGACTATGCGATGATGGCTGAGGAACATCAAATCCCCATGCTGTGCGTTGGTACAGAGCTGGAAATGACTTCAGAACGTGAAGAAGACTGGAGAAAAGTTATTGCTGAAATTAGGAAGGTCTATTCTGGTAAGCTGATTTATGCTGCCAATTTCACAGAGTTTGAGCATGTTAAATTTTGGGATGCGCTAGACTACATAGGTATCCAAGCTTATTTTCCACTTTCTGCGAAAGCCAATCCTGATTTATCTGACCTCAAATCTGGCTGGAAGAAGAATATATCTAGGATTGAAAAAGTTGTCCGAAACTACCAAAAGCCTGTGATTTTCACGGAAATCGGTTATTGCAATACCGTGGATGCCGCTAAGGAACCTTGGGTTTGGCCAAATGAACGTAAGGAAACGGAGCTTTCTGAGGAAATGCAGGCACTTTGTTATGAAGCTTTTTTTGAAACCGCTTGGAAAGAATCCTGGATGGCTGGGGTATTCTTTTGGAAGTGGTATCCCGATGGGAGGCACCGGGAACCGGATTTCACACCACAGGGAAAATTGGCGGAAAATGTAATGTCAAAATATTTTTTAGTTAACTGATCCTTAGTGGTTTATTTGATCTATGTCATTTTTTATGTTTTGGTTTAACCGTACTTTTGCACCGAAGAATCCAAACAGTCCTTCCTTTAAAAGTTTGTTGAAAAGTGAATAGTCACCCCTAATTTTTTGTCTATTATCCAATTTCTTCATTGTAATCCTTGCGAAGAAACTTTGATTGAATAGTCCCAAATCTGAATTGGAGATTACCGAAAGCCAAAAGCTTTCGGTTTTTTTATTTGTAAGGTGCCCGTACTTCCTTTATTTTTTTATTAATTAGCCAAATCAATTTAACACTGACACCATGAAGAATAACCAAAGAAGAGAGTTTTTGAAATCTACCGGCTTGGTGGGTTTGGGACTTTTCGGAGCGGGCAGTACCCTTGCCAATGAATTTGAAAACCTTCCTTTACAAGCCCAAAAGGGAGTTAATCGAATTCAGTCATTCAATATGAGTGGTTTTGCTGCTCCCAAAATTGACAATGTCCGCATTGGGATAGTTGGGCTTGGGATGCGAGGTCCTGGAGCTGTTGACCGATTGAGCAAAATAGAAAATGTAGAAATAAAGGCACTCTGTGACTTACTCCCTGATCGTGTAGAAAAGGCAAAAGCGCAATTGAAAGATACACCTCATACGCCAGATGGGTACTCAGGAAATGCGTATTCCTGGAAGGAAATGATGGATCGGGATGATCTGGATTTGATCTACATCGCGACGCCTTGGGAATGGCATACGCCTATGGCCGTTTATGCTATGGAAGCTGGAAAGCATGCCGCCTGTGAAGTCCCGATCGCTCGGACACTGGATGAGTGCTGGCAATTAGTCGAGACTTCTGAGCGTACGAAAAAGCATTGTATGCAATTGGAAAATTGCTGCTATGATTTCTTTGAGTTGATGACTTTGAAAATGAAACGTGAGGGATACTTCGGCGAAGTGCTACACGTAGAAGGTGCTTATATCCATGATCTTCTTGCTTTGAATTTTAAGAAGGAAGGCGGCTATCAGGACATGTGGAGGCTGAAGGAGAATTACCGTAACGGTAATCTTTACGCTACCCATGGTCTTGGTCCGATTTGTCAGATTTTGGATATCAACAGAGGCGATCAGATGGATTTCTTGACCTCAACTTCTTCCAATGATTTCTCCATGCATGCCGAGGCTAAGAAGTTGGCGGAGCAGGATAATTTCTTTGCTTCGTTTGCACAGAAAAGTTTCCGCGGAAATATGAATACTACTATGGTGAAAACTAAGCATGGCAAGACCATCATGATTCAGCACGATGTGTCTTCTCCACGTCCCTATTCAAGACTTCATGTCGTAAGTGGGACGGAAGGCTATGCCCAGAAATATCCACAACCAAAAGTGGCAATAGGACATGGTTGGTTGAAGGATGAAGAATTCAAAGATCTGGAAACTAAGTACACTCCTGAAATTATTCAGAAAGTAGGAGAGTTGGCCAAAAAAGTAGGAGGTCATGGAGGGATGGACTTTATGATGGATTGGAGGTTGATCGATTGCTTGAGAAACGGCCTTCCACTTGATCAGGATGTGTATGATGCGGCTCTTTGGAGCGCTATCTCTCCGCTTAGCGAATGGTCAGTTGCCAATAGATCTAATTCTATCGATGTGCCTGATTTTACAGGAGGAAACTGGAAGACAAATGCTCCGGTAGATATAACACTAAATGGTGGTGGAACTACTGGAGTGAGGGTTTGATTTACTTTTAATAGCAAGTAGCAAACTCATAAAGAAGCCCGCTGATCTAGTCGATTAGCGGGCTTCACTTTTTTTATCCATATCCAAAAACTAATTGATTTTGGCTTGTTTCAATGAGAGTCTTTATGGTTTTTCATCAAGTTTTTCAGAAACCAGTGCTTCTAGCTTTGCCTGATCATCTTTGATTGGATCTAGATCAATGATTCTTACCGTTCTGAAATCAATCGGATGACTTTCACTTTGTAAGGAAATCCAGCCGCCAGTAATCATCTGACCATCCACTTTTACTTTTGGGTCAACAGGGTTTACATTTCCTCCGCCCATTTGAGACTTGGTGTAGCTCAGCACCGTGTCTTTGCCTACGAGATGATGCACATCCCCATTACCCAAAACAATGAAATTGGCCGTTACCCACTGATCACCATGATAGGTTTCTGAGCTAGAGTTTACACAGTGTGAAGTGATAAGTTTGTCTTCCATCACCACATTGGTACCGGGAGTACATAGATTACAGGTGCTTCTTTTGTCCTTACCATTTCCACCTAGAAACTGTGCTTCTATTGAGATTGGGAAATCCTGATCCTTCAGCATGGTCTTAGGATCCTGGCAGTGAAGCATTGCACCACTATTTCTGGTAGCCCAGCCTTCGCCACCATTTGCCTGCTCTCCTACAAATCTATACTCTACTTGAAGCAGATAATTTGAGAATGGCTTTTTGTAGAAAATATGTCCGTACTGCTGATCAAACTGATCGTAGCCATCGTAGCGCACCTTCATCATTCCATCTTCCACTCTGAATGTGTTGGCAAAATTGTCATTTAGCTCATGGGTACGGATTTTGACAATCCAATCTTTCATGTCTTTGCCATTGAATAGCGTCTGCCAATCAGGATCTTTTGCATTTTGGGAGATCAGTTGAAAGGAAAAGAATCCTACAGATAAAATCAGTACAAGTAAGAGGGTGTTTTTTTTCATTCTTTATTGGGCTTTATTAATCGAAGGGTAACTAAAACAGGGTAATGATCAGAAAAGGGTACATCCAGCACTTGGTAGTTTACCAGCTCAAAGTGCTCAGAATCATACCATACGTAATCAATTCTTTTTCCTGCTTCTGAATCGTAAGTAGGCGTGGAGTCGTTGGCAACCAGACCAGCATCACTCCATTTTTCGCTGATGCTTTTATATTCTTCTGATTCTGGACTGAAATTCAAATCACCCACCCAAAAAGCGGGCTTAGGTAGTGAATCCGCATAGCGCATCATGGAATCGACCTGAGCCAGACGGTTTTCTGGGAATTCGTGGCAAAGATGGGTAGCACCAAAGTAAAGCTCTCGTCGTTCTCGCAATTCTATTTTGGACCATGCGGCTGCTCGTGCCTCACCTCCAACGGGTGTAGGTAGAGGCAAGGTAGTATAGTTCAACGCTTTTTTGACTAAGATTCCTTCGCCATATCCTCCTTCAGCATAATCCATGGCTTTGGCGAAATAGCTTCTATAGCCAGTTTTTTTTCCGATTTCGGCCATCCAATCTATTTTTTTTCCATAAATCCCTTCAGAGCGGGTCGTCATACTGTCCACTTCCTGAAAGGCCACCACCTCAGGTTGAAGCAAGATAATCAGGTTGGCAATGTCATCTAGGTTAGGCTTACCCAGGGAATCTGGCTTTTCACCATGGTAAATATTATAGGTTAGAACCTTGAATTCAGGGTATTTTTCTTGAGCAAACAAGCTGAAGGAAGTCCCTAGCAAAAAAATAATAACTACTAAAGATGTTTTTTTCATATTGGTATGAATAACTTTTGCGTACTTTTTAGCAAACTAAAATTAGTTCTTTTCAAAAAAAGTAAGCGAATCAAGCTGGAAGTTAATGATTTTTGAGGGTTCAAAAGAATTAAAGTTATCAGCCTATTTCCGCTTTTTATTTTTATGGTTGATTGCTGCTTGTGTATGGATTCTTTTAGCTGTAGAATGAAAATGATTTAGTTGTTATTTATACGTATCTTTTTGAAATTTTCAGTTTACAAGTCATTCTCATTTCAGATTAGAATCATCCCTTGAAAAAAATACTCTGGGCTCTCGGAATAGTTATTCTTCTAGCCTTACTATCGATTTTTATTCTAGAAAAGTGGTTAATTAAAACTTTGCCTGAGCGAATTAATGGCAAAGAAGACCGAGCCTATAATATTCTCTTTGAGGATGTTGATGTGCAGTTGTTTCGTGGAAGTATAGAGCTGCAGGGGATATCTTTAGAGCCTGTGAAAAATGACATGGCCACCAGCATTACTGGTACTATGAGGTCTTTGAGGCTGGGAGGAGTCAATATGCTTGGTTTTATCTTTGGGCATGTTGCAGAAATCGAGGAGTTGAGGTTTGAAGCTCCGAAGTTTGTTTTGGTCAGAAATGACTCCATTTCCCAAAAGCCTGCCGATGTGTCTAAGGCTTTTCAGGGGCTTTTCGGTGATCTAGTTTCTAGGGGTGTTATCCACAACGTAGTTCTAAATGAGGGTTCAGGAGAGTTTTATACCAAAACTGATTCGGTTCGGAAATTCGGGAGTTTCGAAGATTTTCGGATCTCGGCAGTTAATTTGGAGACCGATTCTGTTCGGTTGAATTATGCTATTCCTTTTAAACTGGAGAGTATTCAAACCAGTTTGAAAAATCTTCAGGTAAGAATAAATGAAGAGCAGACTTTTACACTTGGTGCGCTGAACTATGACTCCAAACAGGAAGCATTTGATTTTTTTGACATGCATCTAAAGTACTCCGAATCCAACCTTGAAGCTTCTAAGAAATCAGATGTTCAGAGGGATTTTATAGAAATAGACCTGAAGCACTTGCGGATAGAGCATATCAAAGCTCAAAGCAATATTTATGGGAGTTGGGCAATAGTAGCAGGATTGCTGACGATAGATAGCCTGCACCTACACGATGTAAGAAATAAAAATAAACCTAGGCCTAAGGAGCCGGAAAAGCCCATGTTTGAGGGCATGGTGGAGCAAATTCCTTTTCCATTGGAAATAGACACCATCAAAGTATTGAATTCTAAAATCACTTACTCCCAAATATCCGAAGGGAAAACCGAGCCTGGGAGTTTGATTTTTGAGCAACTTTCTGCCAAGATTTCTCATGCTGTATCGTTGGATTCTCTTCAGTCTGGAGAGCTGCTGATCCATGGTGAAGCTGTGTTGAACGGTTTTGCACCTATGCGCATGGATGTCACAGTTCCTTATACTAATGACAGTACCAAGGAGAATTTCCATCTGGAAGCCAGCGTAGATCCTTTTGCTCTTCCTTCGCTAAATGGGATTTTGGGTGATCTCGTTTCTGTAAATATTAACTCCGGCAGAATGGAAAAGCTAGAAATCACAATGGATGCTTCCCGCTATTCCTCCTCCAATACTATGAAGTTCCATTACAGTGACTTGAAGTTGGAGCTCAGGGATGAAGAAGCCCAAAAGAAAAAGCTCATGTCCACACTTGCGAATATTCTTACTTCAAGTAATAACCTTCCTGAAAACCGAAATTACAAAACAGCCACTTTTCAAACGGATCGAAATATATACAGAGGAACCTTTAATCTCATTTGGGAGTCACTTCGGGAGGGAATGATGGAAATTGTCCCCGGGGATGTCATGCAGCTACTGATGAAGGAGCAAGACCCCGCTGATGGAGGCAAAAGAAGGTAAGTTTTACCATCTTCAATTCGCAGCCTATAAAGCAGTCTTTTCTTTGGGGAAAGGAAAGTGAATCTCTGCTATCGCTCAAGGTTTTTGCAACTAAAAAAGGCTCCCCAAAAAGGAGAGCCTGAAGCAGATTCCGAGCGTCACGCCTATTCAATTAACGCTCTTCTTCTGCGAAATCCATAATAGGTATGTACATCATTGATGAACTCATACTGAGGACCTACCGGCCAATTGTCTTCATCAAAGCCTGGCGCATTTTCCAGCTTTTCCTTCTCGACATTTACGATGATTACATCACGTTGGTGACCGTGAAAATCAAATGCTTCCCAAGGAAGAGCTAGAAGTTTGCTGCCAAGATTTAGGAAACCCGTATCGACCGAGAGTACCACATAGGCTACTTCACCTGTTTCGGTGTCTAGCATGATGTCCTTGATCGTTCCTACTGATTCATCGCGAATAGTTTTTACTGTACAATTTGCAGCCGTGGAGCTGCTTATTGGAAAATGATAGTCAGTGTTCATGGGTTTGTTGGTTAAGTGAGTTTTACTTGTGTCAATTTATAAACCAAGGCCATGCCATGCCTAGAAAACCGCAATTTTGGCGGGTGAAGGTTCTTTTTTAAGAAATTTTATGTTCTTTATGAGGGCGATTTGGGTAAACTCTTACGCGGTTCCATTTTTTTAATGAATACCTGTGCGACTAGGTTTGGGAGTTGTCGTTAGCTTGTAAGGATGCCTTTGTGCTTGTATAGGCCAAAGTGTAATGCGTGATATTAGTTTGAAAATCCCTTATAATAGGCGATATTAGTTAGCTTGAGCCGAATGCTCCTTTTATTCATTTTTAAAAATAGTAGTTTCGTCAAATGGAAAATCAAAGTACCGACAAATTGGAGCTAGCGGCCAAATTTGTCAACAATACCGGAGCACCGATTTTTTTGACTGGAAAAGCTGGAACAGGCAAAACCACTTTCCTGAAAAATCTGGCCTTACAAACGCATAAAAACCATGTGATCGTAGCGCCTACTGGCATAGCTGCACTGAATGCCGGAGGAGTTACTATCCATTCCCAGTTTCTTTTTCCACTAGGCTTTTTCCTGCCTGTCAACGAACCAGAAGGGAATTTCTCCGATCAATACGGCTGCTTTACGCAGCATACCTTGATCAGAAAACATCCACTGAATGCGCTTCGGAAAAATGTGCTGAAATCCATTGACCTACTCGTGATAGATGAAGTCAGTATGCTTCGGGCAGATGTGCTTGACGCGATTGACTACAGGCTGAGAAGTGTAAAAAGGAATTACAATACGCCCTTTGGAGGTGTTCAGATTCTGATGATCGGGGACCTTTTTCAGCTACCACCTATCGTGAGGGAGAATGAATGGCAGGTGCTTAGTAAATTTTATCCAAGTATGCATTTCTTCGAAGCCAGAGTGCTTCAGGAATCTGGCTTAGTTTATCTGGAGTTGGATAAAATTTTCCGACAGCAAGATGAAGACTTTATTCAAGTCTTGAATCACCTTCGGGAGAATGCTGTGACAGATCAGGATATCGCATTGCTTAACAAGCACTTCAAGACTCAGGATGAAATCGCTGAAGTAAAGGACTGCATTACGATCACTACGCACAATTACAAAGCTGATCAGATCAACCGCGATCAACTGATGGCGCTCAAAGGAGAATCAAAGTTTTACGAAGCTGAAATAGAAAACGACTTCCCTGAAAACATCTACCCACTTCCCAAATCACTTGAACTGCGGGTAGGAGCTCAGGTAATGTTTATCAAAAATGATTCATCCGGAAGCCAGGACTATTTCAATGGCAAATTAGCAACGGTGGATGAGCTGACCCATGATCAGATTAAAGTTGTGCTGGAAGGAACAAGGGTAGTTTATCAGCTGCGAAAAGAGACTTGGGAAAATAAAAAGTACGTGATCAATCCAGATACTAAAGAATTGGAAGAGGAGGTGATCGGTACTTTTAGCCAATATCCTATCAAAACAGCTTGGGCTGTGACGGTCCACAAAAGCCAAGGTTTGACATTCGATCAAGCTATTATCGATGTGGGAAATGCATTTGCTCCGGGGCAGGTGTATGTTGCATTGAGCCGACTAAGAAGCTTGGATGGACTGATCCTGAGAACCAGAATTCAGAACAATGCCTTGGCTTCTGATTCGCAGGTTCAGACTTTTGTGGAGAGTGCCCAGAAGCATTCCAAACTCGATGAATTGCTGGGGGCACATCAGCAGCGCTACCTTTCTCTTTTGGTGGGTGAGACTTTCGATTTGCAAAGTCTGCTTCAGGAGATCAACAGTTTCCAGCGTAAGAATGACAGCTCGCTGGAATTTGAAGATCCCGAGATGCAAAAAGCTGTATCGGATATCGCTGCCTTGCTTCGGAATGAGGCAACTACCGCGGGG
Organism: Algoriphagus locisalis; assembly: GCF_900116615.1. Taxonomy (GTDB): domain Bacteria; phylum Bacteroidota; class Bacteroidia; order Cytophagales; family Cyclobacteriaceae; genus Algoriphagus; species Algoriphagus locisalis. The sequence continues at coordinate 237,161 of NZ_FPBF01000003.1, read as the reverse complement.
AAGTTTAGCAACCAGCTTCGCTTTCTCCTCCAGCAGGATGAAAAGGCTAAACTGATGGAGCGCTTGGACAAAGGTGCAACCTATTTTAAGGGCTTTTTAACTGATGCTTTGGAGAAAATACTCATACACCGAGCAGAAGTGGAGCGCTTTTCCCGTACGAAGACTTATGCCAACGGACTGGAGGAATTGGAAGTAAGCCTTCTGAGAAAATATGGGGAAATATCTAAGGTGAGTCGGTTGATTTCTTCGATTTTAGAAGGCAAAATTCCAAGGAAAATGAATGACCTAGAGTTGGATAAAATCAACTTAAGACTTCGACTTGCTGAGTCTGCCAAGCAGGCTGCGGCGGATAATCCGAAATTTGCCAGCACCAAAACAGGTAGAAAAAAGGCCGGAAAAGCAAATTTGAAGCGGAAAGTGGGAGAGACCTATGAAATTACCTTTGGGATGATCAATGACGGTAAAAGTATCGGAGATATCGTAGTGGCTCGTGGGTTAGCAGAATCAACCATCAAAGGACACTTGGCCAAAGGTATTCAAGAAGGCAGAGTGGAACTGGAGGATTGTTTGCCATTAGAAGTGATTTCGGAGATCAACTCCCAACTTGAGAATATCAAGAATTTGCAGGCGCTGCGAATTCATTTTGAAGGAAAATACGATTACAATACCATAAAAATGGTGGTAGCGGGGAAAAGTGATACTTAGTAGGTAGAAAAATGAAGAAAACTGTGGTCTGTTTTTATGGCTCCTTGTTTGAATAGGATTAGTGCATTCAAAGGAATTGCATAAAGTAAATCAAGGCTTTTTTGTTTTCTTGAGAAACGTTAGCATTCACTTAGTATTGAATACCAGCTATTTCAAAAACCTCACGATTGACCATGCCATTACTGCAAGAAGAATATCTGCCAAACATCGCTTATGACTCGGTCATCTTTGGTTTTTCGAAAGAGAAGCTCAAGATTTTAATTCTGGAGTACCATAACATGAAGACCTTTGCTCTGCCAGGAGGTTTTGTGAAAGTGAATGAACCATTGGATGAGGCAGTGAAGCGTGGCTTATCTGAGCGTACAGGCCTAGATGAGATTTATATGGAGCAGTTCCATACGTTTGGTTCGATGGAGCGATTCAGCCCTCAGATCATGCGCAGAATATTGGAAGAGCAAGGGCATTTTGTGGAAGATCATTGGATGTTCGGGCGGTTCATTACTGTCGGCTATTACGCCTTGATCAATTATGAAAATGTAGTTCCCACTCCAGATGAATTATCGGATTCAATTGAATGGTATGATTTTGATAAGCTGCCTCCACTCATGATGGATCATAGTGAAATTGTGCACAAAGCGCTTGAACATCTTCGTTCAAATTTGGATCAAAAGCTTTTGAGCTTCAATCTACTACCGGAGAGATTCACGATGAAAGAGCTGCAGCAAGTTTACGAGGCTATCTTGGGTGAGACTCAAAACCGGGCTAATTTCCAGCGGAGAATGCTAAGCTTGGGTATTTTGGAGCGTCACGACAAGCTGTACTCTGGCGGTTCACATAAGGCACCTTTTCTGTATAGTTTTAAGAAAAAGAAATGAAGTGATTGTAGTAGGTAAAAGTTTTTGACAGCTGAAGTAATTATGACTTTTATATTTTTAGCCGACTTTAATCCTGTATTTCCCCAATAAACCAGGCAGACCATCCAAATCGAACTTAGCAGTTTTGATCTTGTTGATTTCCGGGTCAATTGTGAAATTGGAAGCATTTCTGAAATCAGCACTGATAAGCTCCGTTCTGTCAAAAGTAGCTCCGCTAAGATCAGAATGCTGAAATTCTGCTCCAGACAAATCCCCTTGGGTAAAGTCTGCCTCAGTCATTTTGCAGGAAATAAACTTTGTTTTTTTAATCTTCAAATTGTAAAAGCTACAATAATCCATCTGACAGTCTTTGAATGTAAACTCTAGCAGAAACGGATTAGCAGCATGAAAGTGAATTCCCAGCATTTTGCACGAATCAAAAGCAACTTGCCGAAAAGAAACATCAGGCACTTTGAGATTACTGAGGTCACAATTCTTGAAAGTGCAATTTTCAAAACTGGCACTTCTGATGTTCAGTCCTGAGAATTTACATTGTGTGAAGGTACATTGCTCGTATTCAATAGCATGAAAACCTTCTAGCGTGAAGTCAATGTTTTTGTACTCCTGATTTGATTGGTAAGACATGAGGGAAAGAGAAGATCGATTGGTACACGGTGCGCAATTTTAAGGAAATTCCGCCAATCTGCGCATTGGGACTTGAAAATAACTTTCCAATTTTTAGTTAAGATGAGGGGCGATTATAGGACTTCATTTCAGAGGTGCATTTGATTTGTAGCTCATAAAAAGACCCATTGTGACTTTCAATAACTTAAGTCCAATGAGTTTTAATAAAATAGGGAAAGTATTAATCCCTAGGAGGAGTAATCATAATGTGAGCTCTGTGAGTACCTGGATCCATAATCCAAGGCATACCTGGCGCACTAGGCTTCAGGGGGAGACCAGTAGTTTCGGGTGTAGCCCATGGCAAATACACTACATATCGCAGGTAAGTATCTTTGACTTCTCCTGTATTTGTGTCGTAATTTTCCGCCTCCGCGCTGAGTACAAATAGGGTAGCTCCATCCGCTGGCATTTTGAGCTTTCCACTTTTAGCTTCGGCTTCTCTGGTATCAAAAATTTCCTGAAAAGATTTGCCTTCTTTTTTGAGTTCTCGCCCCCTTTCCATAAATGGCTCCAAATCAGATTGGTAGCAAGAAACGCTGAATCCTTTTCCACTAGGATCATCAGAGATACAAATCATTTCATTTGTACCATTTCGTAATTCTACTAATTCCCCACTTTTACTGTATCCCAATACTTTGGCAGCAGCCTGTTTCTCTTCCGGAGCGGCTAGTACAGCAGTTTTGATTTGGACGTCCGTGGATGGGATTATTACATCTTGGGCGATAGCTGGAGAAATTGCAAGGCAAACTACTGCTGTGCTTAAAAATATTTTCATGATATCAGGGTTTAGTGATAAGTTAATTTAAGGTTTAATATCAAGCTTGACAACTTGATTTTCAAACAATTAAAACTCAATTTCCTTCCTCTTGCCTTCAGTATCAATTCTTGATCAGCTTTATTGGATGCTTAATCTTCTGGGGCTGTTTGAGCTTTAGAATCCTATATATCAATTTTCCTTACTTCTTTGATCAGTTGGGGAGTAGCTAGGAGCTGAGTGGATAAAGGGGAAGATGTTTTAGAAATTCAAAGACCATACGCCGCCTTTTCCAGCGGGAATGACAGGTAGTACTTGATTATTTAGCACTACAATCGGCTGTCCTGATGGCCCTAGATCCCAAAAATCTCCTCGGAAAAATACGTTCATCCCTACCTGGGCTTTAGTCTCTTTCATGGCTTTTGGCAGACTATATTTCTCCCAAGCATCTTTATTGGATAGTTTGCCTACATCATCCAAATCTATGTTTTCAGGACTTGATATACCGTCATAGCCTTTCCATAGTGAGTGCTCTGTCTGGTTTCCTAGAAAAAATGAAGTGCTTAAAATAATTTCTGCTGAATCATTTATTGCATTTTCATATGCCATAGGATGCCAGCTGTCATTGAAAGGTATGATGCATGTTTTCCCAAAAGGCAAATCAAATACTTGTAGATTTTTGGGATCTCCGCTACTTGTATAGGCTTCTTCAGTTGAATTGAGAAAGGATTTCAAAATAGGATTACCAATTATTTTTCCATCCGGGCCAAATAGAAATGAGGCATTATAAAGCGGCCCAGATAAGTTTAGGTAGATATCCCCATCCACCACTTTGGGTTCAGGTAGGAGAATGGAGCCAGCCAGAATGTATGTGTTCGTCTCAATAGCCAGTTCGCGGAAGGTTTCACTATAAGCTTTTACCATCGCTTTGGCTTTCATTCGGATAATGGAAGAAACGTCCTTATTTGTTTCATCTCCAGTCTTCAGGTATCCCAAAAAGAAATCAAAAGCATTACTAAATGCGATTATTTTCATCACTTCATTAAAGGTTTGCTTTTTACTTAAGCTGTGTATTTCATTCAGCAAAAAGAGCCAAGTACCTATATTCTCAGGATAAACTATAATTGTGTTTTTTTTAATAAATGCTTTCCCTGTAGCGGCTACCAAATAAGAACGGATTTTACCTTTGAAAATAACCTGATTGAAATAATCTGAGACTTCCATGAAAGGTTGGATTCCCACAATGTTTCTTGAGAGTGAATCAGAAGGGTTAATTTCCTGTACTACAGATAGATAGTTTCTTGGTTCTTGCAGGGGAGTGTTTCTTCCTGAAAATGACCATATCAACCACACGAAAACAGTTAATATAAATAAGGTGATAATTCTTCTAGTCATTGGTCGAATTTAGCACTATCTAAAGGAAATCGCATCCTCCTAATGCAAAGCCGGAGCATTCATTTGGTAAATTGGGTGACGCGGATTAAAGTTCTATCTCGAAGCTTTGGCCTCGCTCAAGGTCAAGATCCATTTCTGACCCGTCGTAGTAAACCATGACTTTGCCGGTATTACCAGCTTGAATCTTACAGGTTTTCAGCTCACCTTCTTTCCAAGTCATATCTATAGTATAATTTCCTCGGGCTTTTAAGCCAGTTACACTTCCATTTTTCCATGCCTTCGGCAAAGCTGGCAGAAGCCTGATAAGTCCATCTTCGTGTGATTGAACAAGCATTTCAGCCACCCCAGCAGTGTATCCAAAATTTCCGTCAATTTGAAATGGCGGATGCCCATCAAACAAGTTTGGGTAAAGTGATTGTGAAAGTAGCTTTTGGATATGCTCATGGGCCATTTCGCCATCAAGCAATCTTGCTGAGAAATTAATCAGCCACGCACGTGACCAACCAGTCCCTGCTCCCCCATTTGCCAGTCGGTATTCCAGCGTCTTTCTGACTGCGGCAAATGCCTCAGGAGTTTCACTTTTGGTAATAGCATCTCCTGGGTGAAAGGCATACAAATGTGACATGTGTCGGTGGCCTGGCTCATTTTCTTCATAGGGCTGATCCCATTCCAAAATCCTTCCATCCTCCGCAATCTGAACTCCCGGACGAAGATTTTTTAATTGCAGAGCCACTTTTTTGCGCAGTGGAGTTTCTTTTCCAAGAAGCTCAGAAGCTTTCAGATAGTTGTTAAAAACATCCGCAATAATCTGCTGATCCATCGCAGCACCCATTGTAGCGGCTACTTTTTCTCCTTTGGCATTGATGAATTGATTCTCCGGAGAAGTGGAAGGAGAGGAGACAAGCGTCCCATCTTGGGGATACTCTACCAGCCAGTCTGAATAGAAAGCCGAGATAGTTTCCAAAGCTGGAAAAGCTCTTTCTTCTAGAAAATCCTTGTCATTGGTAAACAAATAATGATCCCAATAATGTCTGCCTATCCAACCGCCTGCACCGATCCAGCTGCCCCAATAGGCGGTGGCAGCCCGTAAGAATGCAACCTGCCAAAGGTCAGTTGTATGCGGAACCATAGATCCTGCCATGTCAAAATTCTCCCGGGCAGCATTCTTTCCATTCTCGATCACCCCATCGATAAAATCAAAAAGTGGCTGATTTAATTGGCTCAGATTAGTGACATCCGCAGGCCAATAGTTCATCTGCAGGTTGATGTTTACATGGTAATCTGCATTCCAGGGAGCAGCGATGTGCTTATTCCAAATCCCCTGAAGATTTGCGGGATTCGTTCCGGGACGACTGGAGGAAATCAATAAATACCTGCCATAATCAAAAAGCAATTTCTCTAGATGTAAATCAGTGACTCCTTCTTTTACGCGTTCTATTCTTTGATCTGTGGGGATATTGTCTGGCTCTACAGATCCCAAATCTAGCTGCATTCTGTCAAACCAAGCCGCATATTCTGTTTCATGAGATCGAAGTAATTCTCCCCAGCTTTTCAGTTGGACTTTTTCCAGTTGACGATCGGCCTCTGCCTCAAAGTCCTCATGGTAAAAGGAAGTTACAGAGACTAATTTGAGCATAAATTCCTTTACACCTGATATTACCAGTGCGGAATCAGTTGTGTTTATTTCCCCAGACTGGTGTTGGGCAAAAAGCAAGGTCCGGAATTTTACCCCATTCAGAATTTCAAGAGGTTTACTGTCTAACTGCCCTTTTCTCTGAGTGATCATTCCGGACATTTCGAGCTGCCTGTCGTTCAGGGCTGTGGTTTTTGCAGTGGCAAAACCATTATCTTCTAGGCGACTCATGGTGATTTTTCCGTTGAACCCATCTGGATGTGTCGTCTTAAACCTAATAATCAATGCATCATCAGGTGCAGAGGCAATTACCTCTTGACTCACATCAAACCCCTCGCTTTTGAATTGGGTCAGGACAGTGGCTGTTTCAAGATTTAAACTTCTCCGGTAATTTTGAGTTTCTACCCAGTCAAAGTTAAACCAGAGATCCCCCATGGTTTGATGGGATCGTGTCACTGCTTTTCTGGAGAATTTTAAAACCAAAAGTGAATCTGCTTTCTTGTTTTCTCCTGCCAATAAATAGGCTCTGATTTGATCTAGATCGGCTCTTCTGCCTTCTGCCAGTCCCCAATCCTCGTATCCTCCCGGCCAAAGAGAATCCTCATTGAGTTGGAGTTGTTCCCGACCAGGGAGACCCATCACCATTGCCCCCAGCCGTCCATTACCTACTGGCAAGCCTTCTTCCCACTCCACGGCTGGTTGATTGTACCAAAGGGTAGAAGTGGATTGGGAAATGCTTAAGTTTACTTGGCAAAGCAAGATTAGAGCGCTTAGGAAGAACTTTTTCATGGTATTTTGGGTCAAAAAATAAGATTACAATAAATCTTTGAAGTCCCCAACCGAAAATGTTCCAAAATTTCTGTTGCGCTACAAAATTGAGATCCTAAGAGTACTATTTAATAGACATTAGTAGAAGCGGATCCCTGTCTGAGGTTATTCAAAAAACCTTGGATTTTACTTGTCCTCTTCTTCTAGTACACTTGGTACTTTCCATTTTACAGCTCCCACACCTTTACTATTTGCCAAATCTACTGCTTTTGAAGAGCGTCTTTTTTCATAAATCATGGCAAAAGTCATAATCAAACTGGTGCCTATAATTACAAAAAGTAAGATTCCCGGCTCGAATCCTGCTATTTTGGCTTCCTCTGGAATCGCATAAAAAAGCAATACGGTGATCAATCCTCTAGGCGCAATAAACGCCTGCGGGGTAATGTCTTTGCCTTCAAAAATCAAGAGCAGGACTATTCTAATGCCGTAAATTGATAAAATCAACATGCTGCTGATCAATGCAACTTGCAAATTGAAGAGGGAGGTAATGGCAATAGTTAGTCCGAAAATGACAAAGAAAAGCGTCCGCACCACAAAGGCTGTCTCTCCGGTAATTGTATGCAATTCATGGTAAATTTGATGTGCTTTTTCATAGTCTAACCAACGGGAAAGTTTTCCTTTGAAAAACAATTTCATATTGGCGATTACCAAACCAAAAATCAGAATAATAATGAGCGAGGAAAGGTGCATTTTTTTGCCTAATGCATAAAGCAAAAGCAGTACTGCGATCATTAGAAAGAGTTTTACATTGCTTTTGATTTTTTGGAAGACTAATATAATTGCATAGCTGGCAATCAGAGAGATCATAATTGTCAGCATGAAATTCCCTGTAAAACCTACTAGTCCAGAGTCTTCAGCAGGATTTAATTTGCCTGTGAGGAAGTAAAAAAGCATAATGCCCAAAATATCGGAAAAGGTACTCTCGTAGATATGGAATTCCCGCTTTTTGCTTCGTAATCCAGCCACACTCGGAATAATAATCGCGCTGGACAAAATAGATAATGGAGTGGCATATAGCCATGCGGATTGCATGGTCATGTCAGGGATATAATAATAAAGGATACTCGCAGCTGCCCAGGTGGAAAGGCCAAGTCCGATCAGTGCAATAGCCAGCGATTTAAGTATTGGCACCAGTTTCTCACGCTTGAGCTCCAGCTCCAGCGCAGCTTCCAACACGATCATAATCAGCCCTACAATACCTAAGACCTCCAAAATCGGAAAAAAGTCAATCGTCTCTGAGGTGAAATAGTGCAAGACATATTGTAAAATCACACCTAGCGCTATCAGCATCAATACCGCAGGAATATTGGTTTTCTTCGACAAACCATTGAAGAGGAAGGACAGAATAATAATCACCGAAAACTCAATGATCAGATTATATGAAGAAATGATTTCCATTAGGCGTTAAAGTTTTCAGTTGAATTGGTCATGATATTATGGCCATGCAAGTAGTTGATGAAATCTTCATGTTTTGCACCTTTTATCAAGGTGTAATGCATCAGGAAGGTTTTCTTGTTAGCTAGCTCTTTTATGTTTATGGGTTTTCCCAATGCGAGGACGGGATGGTTAAAAACCAAATCCAAAAGCTCTTCTTTACTGAGCTCAGTTTGAAGATAAAGTGCCCGTTGAAGCACGTTCGTCTGATTGGAAATCAATGTAAATCCAGTTTTGTCAAAGAAATTGTACCAGACCCAGCGTTCTCCCTGATCAGTCCCGAGTACCATTCCCAAGGTGCCAATTCGATTAATTCGGCCATGGATTTTTCCTGCTTTTACCAAGGTGTCGGTGACCACCATCGGGCTGGACCGTATGAACAAGCCACTTACATAATTACCCAATTGCTTATACCCAAATACAGCCAACAACACAATAATCAACCCATGAGTCAGCGGATCCAATGCGATGAATCCGCCAATAATCACCAACCAGGCTACCGGTTTATAGAAAAGCCGGATCTTATTGATCCAAGCTAAGTACCGTTTGTTGATGCGCCTTTTTTTCAAGTATCTCGTAAACCCAAAAAAACATAGGAACAGAAATAGGTAGATCGCAAAGACGATAAGGATTAATGCGTAAAGATCATTCCAGTTATTCATATCGTTTAGGCGAGTAGTTCTTTGTATTTCAAAATTGAATAAAGATCCTGTCTTACGGTGTTTTTTACAATTAAGTAGCCATTTGGATCTCTGTCCAGGATATTGATATTCAGAAGTTTACGTATGGCTGGTTTGTATTCAGATTCATATCTGTCAGTAAATAAGTTTTTTAGCTCAAGTTCGCTGCTATAGCCAAAGAGTAGGCAGTTTTTTAAGATAAGTAGTTCTGTGGTGGACAGGAAATCGTTGAGGTGTGTTTCTTTTTCTGAAAATTGAATGGAACTGTCCTCCTGCACATCAGTACAGAATATCCAAGCCTGCAAAACGGCTCCGATATTGTAATCGAATTTTTTGGTCAGCCATCCAATCTTTTTTCTAACCTGCTCTTCACTCATCACTTTACCTTCTTTTTCATAAAGTGTACGGTGTGCTGCGCCGTGGCGAAGCATAAGCGCCCTGTAGATTTCATCAGTAGTGGATGTATCCGTGTCCAGTATGTTTGTGAAGCTTTGGGAAAATGGAATCCTCGAATCTAAGTGCAATCGGAGAGAATTGGTCATGGCCACAATAACGAAAGCTTTGGAAGCACTTAAGCTCATAAATTCTACCAATGAGGAAACATTCGTAAGCAGTGAGCGATCTGAATCTCTCCAGAGATGCAAGTCATCTAAGACAAGTATAGGTTTGGAGTTGCTGATAGACCTTCTGACAAAGCTCAGGACCTCATCCAGATTTCTACCCATTTTTAGTTTTCTGCCTTCTATGCTGATTTCATTTCCAGGTACCAGGTAGTGCACATCATTGGACTTGAATTGGTGTGTAGCAAACTCCAGAAGGGTGGACTTGCCACTTAGAGGATCTCCAACTACAGCGATAGACCTATTTTGCCCTTTCTTCCAATAAGCGATAATTTTTTCTAAGACTTCTTCTTGCTGTTTTCTCTTGACTAGAAAAAGATCACCAATGAAATTTTTATTTAGGAACAGGGAGTGGTAATGGTCAGGAATTTCTTTCTCAGTTCTCGTTTCTAATATCTCTAAAGCAATCTCTAGCTTTTGATGCGGGGTTTTCTCCTGAACGTCCTTTACTTGTTTACCTACATTTTTAAAAAGCTGCACTAGCCTGGATGAAAAATTCCTGAAGCTACTGGATTTGTTAGTAGATAAAAGTGAGAAATTAGTCTGTAAAGGCACCTTTAGGTATTCAGCGTCATGATAAATAGTTGTGACTTTGAAGTTTTGGGCAAGTTTTGCTTCTATGTGTTCTACAGCATTTGCACTTTGGGCAATGGTGTTTTTCTGTTCTAAGTTGATGGTATTCAGAGATGCGATTTCTGCATGAAAGGAGTTTAGGCGCTGGGTTTTTTTAGCGACCTGCAAACTACTTTTGATTTGAGAAGCTACATTGAGGAGATGGGAAAAATTAGCTTCCAGCCCATCCCATAAATCTGACAAGTATGGCAAAATCTCATAATCCAGCCATTTCTCGGCAGATTTCTTGAAATCAATTTTTTTCAAAACCAAATAGCCCTCACGTGTACCAACCGGCACAGACAAGGTCAAAAGTTTGTCAACAGAATCTTCCAGCTCCCGAATAGTATTTTCGGGACGAATATCTAAGCCGATTCCTGTAGCAATCAGTTCATCAAATAACTTTATCGTATTATTAAGCTGGTCTATCTCCATGATATCTTCCAGGCTATTCAGGCATAGATTGATTTTACTTGCAAATAGGGCATTTGTTCTTTGTACCTCCGCTCTCATCTGGAGCACCATTTCGCTGATCAGGTGGTATTGAGCTATAGTTTGCTCTAGTTTAGAATGGCATTGGTCAGTATCCTTTAGCTGACTAAAGATGGTTTGGAACTGCGAATGGTAGGTTTTCCATGGGTTGGAAAAGTGCTTTACAGCTTCAAGTTTACGCTTGAGTACTTCCGGTTTTTCGAGCAGACTTTTCCGCTCTACCTTGAAGTAATTGAGTGTTTTTTCAGATTCAGTTTGAAGCAGTTCTTTTGATTTTTCAAAATGATCTACAGCCTTTTGCTCCGAAGTGAGGTTTTCCAGTGTTCGCAGTTTAGCTATACTCAGTTGGAGCAAGGTGTCTCGCGCCAGTAGTATGACTGACTTGAAGCGATCTGGGTAAGAGAAGTGGAATAGGTAATAGTCAGGGTCAGTCACCTCTACATTTTCACCTGATTTCGCTAAGCATGCATCTCCCGCCTTGCAATAGGCTTCAAGTAAATCACTTGAATGCCCTAGAAGATAGGAGTAAAGTTCAGCAGCTGAAGCTTGGATTGCTAATCCCGAATTGAAATCCTGGAATTCTTGCAGCATAGAATTCATCAATTCCCCTTCGAGTACTTCAGATTCTTTTGCGGAAGGATTGTTTTCTTTCATAAATGCTGACAATGGAACTCAAAGAAAATGAAAAATGAGTTGATAAACCTAGTTGAATTCTGTTTTCTAAGAAAATTTCAGTTGGCTGATTTGAAGAGGTATTTGAGGGTTTGATGAGCGATAAAATATAAAAAAATCTACAGATAGTCATTACATCTTGCTCATTCCGGTGTTTTTAGCACCAGGATGAGTGTGGCTTATTCAGTGCTTTTGGATTGACCTATCAAAAATTCGCGAAACTCATCCGTATTGAAATTGCTCATTCCTTCCTGGTAAAAGACGATTTTACCAGCTGGATTTATCACCAAAGTAGTGGGGATGGACTGACTTTGCAGGCTATTGTTCAATCCATAACTCGCATGCGCTGTGGGGAAAGTCCAGCTTTTTCCTTCTAGAAAGCCAGCACTTTTGTTGATGTCATTATCGATGCCGATCATCAGGAATTCCAAATCAGGTTCGTTTTGCACAGATTTATACAGCTCCGAGATATGAGGCATCTCTGCACGACAAGGTCCACACCAGGAAGCCCAAAGGTTGATGAAGAGGGTTTTGCCCCGGTAGCTTTCCAGATTGATTTGTTCCCCGTCAAAAGTTTGGAACCTTCCGCGATAATCGAACTCCTGATCGGTGAGATCTGGTATTTCAATTTTAGGTTTGATCAATCCAGTAGATAACAGTACAGATTGCAAACCACCGATGATGACAGGCAGCAATCCTGTGAAATAAAAAAATGCCACTATGCTGAGCATGATTCCCCAGCTTTTGATTTCTTTTTTCCAATCTATACTCATTTCAGATAGTTGATTTACGATTTACGGGCTTTACTTGAACCTTTGAGGTTTTACAGAACCTCGAAGGTTTTACTCTTTATTGATTCTTATTGTTTTCAAGATTATTGAAATCATCAGTGTTTAGAGAGGAAGTGTTGATTCAATTTTCAAATTTTCAAATCTTTCAATTTTATAATCTTCCAATTTTACAATCTTAAAATCAGACCCTTAGTGACAAGCCTCACATTTCATACTTTTTGTCTCCAAAATGACCACTACCTTGCAAGCCAAATTACGCATTGAATTTTCTTATTGATATGAATTACGAAGTACAAATAGCCGCAGAACTCCAAATCAAGCCACATCAGGTAGATGCCACTGTGAAATTGCTGGATGAGGGAGGGACGGTTCCTTTTATTTCCCGATATAGAAAAGAAGCTACAGGTGAGCTGGATGAGGTGCAAGTAGCCGCTATTCGTGATCGCGTGTTGCAACTTCGCGAGCTAGCGAAGCGAAAGGAAGCTGTGCTGAAATCAATCGAAGAGCAAGGAAAATTGACTCCGGAATTGAAAGATAAAGTAAATGCGGCTGAGACTATGTCAAAGCTGGAAGATATCTATTTGCCATACAAGCCTAAGCGGAGAACAAAGGCGACTATCGCCAGAGAGAAAGGCTTGGAGCCACTTGCTGAGCTGGTTTTTGAGCAAAAATCCATTGATCTGGAAGCTGAAGCTGAGAAGTTTGTGGACGCTGGAAAAGAAGTGAATTCTATAGAAGAAGCGCTTCAGGGAGCACGCGATATCATGGCAGAGTGGATCAACGAGAAGGCTGAACTGAGAGAGAAGATGCGTAAGCTTTTTTTGGAAGAGGGAGTTTTTTCTTCTAAGGTTTTGCCGGGCAAAGAACAGGAAGCGATTAAATACAAGGACTACTTTGACTGGTCTGAACCTATAAAAACTGCACCTTCTCATCGGGTTTTGGCGATGAGAAGAGGTGAGAAAGAGCTTTTTTTGATGTTGGATTCTGTTCCGGAAGAAGCATCAGCCATCTGTCAGATCGAGAAAATGATCCTGGCAGATGCTGCAAATTCCTCTGTGGAGCAAGTGAGGCTGGCGATCAAGGATTGCTACCGCAGACTGCTCAAACCAAGCATGGAAACGGAGGTTCGACTGCTAACCAAACGCAAAGCGGATGAGGAGGCGATCAAGGTTTTTACAGAGAATTTGAAACAACTTTTATTGGGTGCGCCATTGGGTGAGAAATCTGTGATGGCCATCGACCCAGGATTCCGAACAGGCTGCAAACTGGTTTGTCTCGGGCCACAGGGTCAATTTTTGCATTACGAAGCTATTTTTCCCCATGAAGCTAACCGCAGGAGTCAAGAAGCTGCAATGAACGTGAAAGGATTGGTGGAGAAATATGCAATCGAAGCAATCGCGATAGGAAATGGAACTGCGGGACGGGAGGCAGAAGCTTTTGTAAAAGGGCTAGGCTTGCCAAAATCTGTTATTATCACCATGGTGAATGAATCTGGAGCTTCCATTTATTCCGCTTCGGATGTGGCAAGGGAGGAATTTCCAGATCTGGATTTGACCGTAAGAGGGGCTGTGTCCATCGGGCGTAGATTGATGGATCCGCTGGCTGAACTGGTGAAAATCGATCCCAAATCTATCGGTGTCGGTCAGTACCAACATGACGTGGATCAGAATGCCTTGAAAAATGCGCTGGACGATACCGTGATGTCCGCAGTAAATGGAGTAGGGGTGGAGGTAAATACAGCTTCTAAACAATTGCTGACTTATGTGTCAGGTTTGGGACCAACATTGGCTCAAAATATTGTGGAATTCAGAAATGAAAACGGCCCTTTTAAAAGCCGATCACAACTGAAGAAAGTGCCGAGATTAGGAGATAAGGCATTCGAGCAGGCGGCTGGTTTCTTGAGAATCAGCAAGGCAAAACATCCATTAGATTCCTCAGCTGTTCACCCTGAGCGCTATGCTTTGGTGGAGCAAATGGCGAAAGATGTAAATGCTTCGGTTTCTGATTTGATGAGTTCAGAGGAGTTGAGAAATCGGATTTCTCTGAAGAATTACGTGTCTGAAACGGTTGGTTTGCCGACGCTGCAGGATATTTTGGAAGAACTGGCTAAGCCGGGCAGAGATCCCCGTGAGAGCTTTGAGGTTTTTGCTTTCGAGGAATCAGTAAACAGCATGGCTGATCTGAAAGTTGGAATGAAGTTGCCTGGCGTGGTGACGAATATTACGGCTTTTGGAGCATTTGTGGACGTGGGAGTTCATCAGGATGGATTGGTGCATTTGAGCCATTTGGCTGACCGTTTTGTGAAGGATCCGAATGAAATTGTCTCTGTGAATCAAAAAGTGCAGGTGACGGTGATGGAAGTGGATATTCCGCGTAAGCGAATCGGGCTGAGCATGAAGTCAGATCCTTTTGCAGAGCGGGGTCGTGATTCCAAATCCCGATCAGCAGAGAAAAGACCTATTGCTAAAAAAACTCAGCGTCAAGAATCGGAAGGCTCAATGGCTGATAAATTGGCTGCGCTGAGAGGGAAATTTAGTGGGTGAGGCTTTTAACCGCAAAGTTCGCTGAGGTTGCGCAAAGAAGGCGCTGAGGATTTTAAAATGTGAGTGGAGACAAGCACATGGGCGATGGTGTTTCAATACATCATTCCAAAAACCCACAATGGCACTTTTTTGCCAAATCCATGCTCGATCTCATCTGCTGCAATCAGATAGTTGTCTATATGATTGATTTGGGAGGCGTCTTTGTTTTTGCCTCCAACTTCTATCACTAGATCATCTACTTGAAAGTCACCAGATTTAGGTAGTCGAACTTCTTTTTTGATGTTTTTGAGTTGGTTTAATAGGAAGGTTTCCCTCACCGAACCTATCTCTGGATTGGCCTTTAATGCGTAGGAAAGGTTTGTGTTTTCCAGGTACACCTTATCCGGTTTTTGCAAAAGAGAAACTCCCTTTCCCGCTGCGATGAGGAAGTTGAGCAATCTGGCTTTTTCCAATTGTGTGAGCCATTCATACACCGAATCCCGGCTGGTTTCTACTTTTCTGGCAATGGAGGAAACATTAGGTTTGAAAGGAACGGACTCTGCTAATACGCCAAGTAGTTTTTTGACTTTATAGGCTGTGCCAGCATTGTAATCAGCGATAAACGCCAGATCAGATTCTACTACCGTATTAATAATCTGCTGGAGGAAAACCGGGATAGTTTCAGGGTTTGATTCGGTTATGATGGGAAGATAGCCTCTTTTGAGATACTCCTTGAATGCTGGTAGAGGCTGAAGGAGCGAGGTGATTTCAGATGAGATTTGAGAATGAGTGTTCTGAATTTCCGTAAGAGAGACAGGTTGGAAATTTTGGTTATGGGTCAAGTTCAGGTATTCACGAAATGACATTCCTAGCAACTCATAAGTAATCACTCGTCGGCTCAAATCGGATTCACCCCTATAAATATCCAGTGCGGAAGATGAAGAGAATACCACTTTCAGTTCAGGATATGAATCATAAATATTCTTGAGCTCTCGGGACCAATTTGGATATTTGTGTACCTCATCAATGAACAAAAAACGCCCACCGTTTTGATAAAAAGTATGGGCGGTCTCTACTAGATTATGGGTATAAAACCAATAGTGGTCTGCAGAAAAGTAAAGTGCTTCGTTAGCTTGAGCTTTTATGCCGAATTTGATTCTTTGAAGAATAAAAGTGGTCTTTCCAGAACCTCTAGGACCTTTAATGGCAATCATTCGCTGATTCCAGTCTATTACCGAGAAAAGGTACCTGAAGAATTTGTCATCAGTTTGACTGAGCAGGTTTTGGGAATTTGAGAATAAGATGTCCATAAATTGTCGAATCTATTCTGCAAATTTAAATGTATTTTGTCGAATTAAAAATACAAAATTGTTAATGTTTTGTCGATTTGGATCGACAAAAATATCCTGAAAAAAATAGGCTGAAGGTGTGAACTTAGGGTTTGAAATACTTAGTCATCGCCCGAAGGCGAACAAAAATGTTCGGGTAACTCTACACGATTTTCAATAAATCTTCATTCTGAGCCTATATGGGCCTGTTTTTTCTGGTTTGATCTTGGATTAAATGCTGTAGATCAGAAAAATTTGAATACCATACCTATGTGGAAAATTTACTCTAAAATTGCTTGGCGAAATCTTAAAAAAGGCAAGCGTGTCGCGTTGATTAACATTTTTGGTTTGACTCTGGGAATCACTGCTGCCTTTTTGCTTTTCACGGTAGTAAGCTACGAACTCAGCTACGATAATTTTCAGTCCAATTCGGATCAGATCTATCGCGTAGTGACTCAGGATGAGTACTCCGATGGAATGAGCTACACGCCGGGCGTATCTCCTCCCATGCCAGAGGCGTTGAAAGCTGATTTATCAGGAATTGAGGCAATCGTTCCCGTAGTGAATTCATCGGTTTTTGTGACGCTGGATGAAGCTGTGACAGGCTCAGGAGAAAATAATTTTGTAATCGAAGATGCCTTCTTTACCACAGCTGATTACCCTTCATTATTTGATGTGGAGGTCTTGGCAGGAAATCTAAATTCCTTAAATGATCCGGGCCAAGTGGCGCTTACGGAGACAGAAGCCAAGAAACTTTTTGGCACTTGGGAAAATGCTTTCGGCAAACCACTGTTGTTGTCCAAACGCATAGAAGCTTCCGTGGGAGCGATCGTTGCAGACCTTCCAGACAACAGTAATTTCCGGTTTGATATGTTGGTGTCCTATAAAACGATGGAGAGTAATGAGGAGATATTTGATACCTATTTTGACGAGTGGGGAAGCTTTGGTAGTAATTTTCAGGTGTATTTGAAGCTTCCTGAAGTAGGGAATCCAGCACAAATCAATCAGCAATTGCAAGCCTTTGCAGATAAAAACTACAAGGACAGGGGCACTTCGAAGAAGTCCTTTTTCCTACAGCCAATGAATGATATTCACTTTGATACTCGCTTTGATCCGATCAGTGGGGAAATGATTCGCAAGGCAACGATTTATACTCTTGCATTGATTGGTGTCTTCATTCTGCTCATGGCTTCGATCAACTTTGTGAATCTTTCCACTGCGCAAGCAATCGGGAAAAGCAAGGAAGTGGGCATTAGAAAAGTGATGGGCGGAAGTAGGGGACAGGTCGTTTTCCAATCTTTTGGGGAAACTTTTATGGTCGTATTTATCTCTGCCACCATTTCTACGCTCGCAGCGACGATTTTACTTCCTTACCTCAGTAAAGTGGCCGAAGTGCCAGAAACCATTCAGTTGATTACCCCTACCTTTCTATTGTTTTCAGTTGCTATAGTTCTGGGAGTGACTTTGCTGTCGGGGCTTTATCCGGCATTGATTCTTTCGGGATTTCAGCCGATTCAGGCATTGAAAAATAAGATTCAGGTAGCTCAGATCGGAGGAGTTTCTTTGCGAAGAAGTTTGGTCGTGTTACAGTTTGTGATTGCACAGGTGCTTATGATCGCGACGGTGATTGCGGTTAAGCAGATGACGGAAATCCAAAATGCTGATCTAGGTTTTTCGAAAGAGGCCGTGTACTATTTTGATCTTCCCTCTGACGAACCAAGAGATGGGAGGCTGGATGTGCTGAAGCAGCGTTTGGAAGCAAATTCTCAAATCAAAAGCGTCAGTATTTCCAGTGATGTGCCCTCTTCCAATAACAATTGGGCTTCGAATTTTTGGTTTGATGACAAAAGAGAAGATGTGCCGTTTATGGCTTCCCTGAAGTACGGAGACGCAGATTACTTTGATAATTATGGGTTGCAGTTTGCTGCAGGAACCGGTTTTTCTGAAAGCGACACGCTCAAAGAAGCGGTGATCAATGAGACCATGGCGAAAAGACTCAATGTTGCTAACCCGGAGGATGCCGTAGGCAAAAGGATTACGATTGGTGGTGGAGAGCCTTGGATGAGGATCACCGGAGTAGTGAAAGATTTTGCGCAAAATTCTTTAAGGGAGGAAGTGAAACCCTTCATCATCGCTACGGAACGGGAGTCTTACTACGTCATGGGAATGAAACTGGATAGTTCGGCAGGTCAGCAGACGCTGGCGAGTATAGAAGAAGAATTCAAAAACATCTATCCAGACGCGATTTATTCCGGGGAGTTTCTGGATGAGACGATTGCGAATTTCTACCGTAGGGAAAACCAACTTTCACTGGTTTACAAAGTCTTTGCTGTGCTTTCGATAGTTATTTCTTCAATTGGTTTGTATGGGTTGATTTCTTTCTTGGTGGGGCAAAAGCTCAAGGAAATCGGAATCCGAAAGGTGCTTGGAGCTTCGATATCCCAAATCACATTTTTGCTTTCAAAAGAGTTTATCTATCTGGTGCTGATCGCTTGTGTGATTGCTTTGCCGCTAGGTTATTACCTCACAGATCAATGGTTGCAGAATTTTTCCTACAAGACCACTGTGCCTGTAGGCTTGTATGTATTGGTAATGCTTGTTTCCCTTTTGATCACTGCCGCTACGGTGGGATTTAGAGCGGTGAAGGCTGCTTTGGATAATCCGGTGGATAGTTTGGCCGATGAGTAGTAAATTAGTTCCCGCAGATGAACAGCTGATAACTGCCGCAGATTTTCGTAGATCTCTTGCTTTATAATTTGACTACAAAACCTAAAAAATCAGCGATTATCAGCGGATTTTTCAGCGCAAATCTGCGGGAAGAAATTTATGGAAAAACAAGCTTCGAATTACCCCAATACCTCAGCCGTGATCTCCAATGATCTTAATCGCCTCTCAGGATCATAGATATTCGTAGATATCATCAGCTCATCCACTTCTACCTGTCGGAAGAAGCTCTCGAATTGTGGTTTTAGACTCTCTTTAGTGCCAATAAATGTACAAGCCATCATATTCTGGATAGCGGCTGCTTCTGGTTCGGTCCAGATTCCTTCCATGCTTTTTACCGGTTTTTTCATAGGATAAGATCTGCCACGAATGATTCCCAGGGCAGTTTGATAAAAAGAGGTGGCCAAATAATGGGCTTCCTCGTCAGAATCAGCAGCGATCACATTCACACAGGAGATAAAGTATGGCTTCTCCAAATGCTCTGAGGGCTGGAAGTTTTCTCTATAATGCCTCGAAGCGTTGATCAAATACCCCGGTGCAAAATGACTTGCGAATGCGTAAGGCAATCCCTTCTCCGAAGCAAGCACGGCACTGCTCATGCTTGAGCCAAGTAGGTAAATAGGAATATCAAGTCCTTCTGCTGGGAAAGCCCGGACTTTGGAATCAAGATTATCTTCAGAGAAATAGCGATGTAGATCATCCAGATCATTTGGGAATTCTTGGACAGATTCATGTCTGCCTCTCCGAAGTGCTGTCGCTGTAGTCTGATCCGTGCCTGGCGCTCTGCCCAGTCCCAGATCAATCCGGTTTGGGTACAAAGTCGCAAGCGTTCCAAACTGCTCGGCAATGATCAGTGGACTGTGGTTGGGTAGCATGATTCCTCCTGATCCTAGGCGGATTTTGGAAGTTCCGTGTGCTAGGTAGCCAATTAATATCTGTGGAGAAGAGCTGCCTACATTGGCCATGTTGTGATGCTCGGCAAGCCACATTCTAGTGTAGCCCAACTTTTCGGCATGTTGTGCGACTTGTAAGCTTCTTTCGTAGGCGTCTTTCGCATCAAAGTCTTCACGGATGATGGCAAGATCGAGTAGGGAGTATGGTTTGGTCGTTTTCAAAATGGGTGATCGCTTATAGTTAGTAAGCAAATTGAAAATCAATCAGGAAAGTTTCGTATAGGGCATAATTACTTAAGTTTTGCTGATGTGGCTATCCACAAGTTGAGTCAGGAATTCCTCATAGTTCCTTGGTAAACAGTGTTATTTAAAGGGGAAGTTTGTTTTCAGGCAATTAGTAAGACTAATTGGCAAGTGGCTGCATTTTTGTATTTTTTATGACACTAATTCTCAGTCAATGGGAATTAATTTCAATGCTAATCCTATCAAAATTGTTGAAATTCGATAGCGGTGATCAACTAAATTCAATTATTATGAGCACAGTAACTAAATTAACAAGCAATCTCATCGGATCTTGCGAACAATGTATTGACGCTTGTTTATCATGTATTGATTCATGTAAAGACAGGCCTGGTATGGGCGATTGCATCAAGTATTGTGAGCGATGCATCGATGCTTGTAAAGATTGTATCTCTGTAAATGAAAGCAGTTCATTAGATCGAGCAATAGCAATGCAGCAATGTGTTGATGCATGTTATAACTGCGCCAAGGAATGCGAAAAACATGAGCATGAGGCTTGTATCAAATGCGCTGAAGCTTGTAGAAACTGTCTAACTGAATGTGAATCGCTATTAGCTTAGACTAAAAAAGGAGGCCTGATGGAAACTAATTCATCAGGCCTTTCTATTAATTGTTATAAAGTTCGTTGTAGTCATCCATATCCGTCCCTTTGTTGAAATGGCGGATGTTGTATGTGAAGGAAAGCATAAAGTAGCGCTGCATCACATTGTTTTGACCATCTTCCACAAAAGCATCCGTGACATTTCTATACACACTTCGGTTTTGACCAAGTAAATCGTACACGTTGAGTGAGATTTCTCCGCGTTGATTTGCAAATACTTTTTTGCCTAAACTCATATTCATCAGTACTACATTAGCATCGAATCCTTCGGATAGTCCAGAGTTCAATTGATGATTTACATCCAGTCGGTATATAAAACCCTCCCAAATAATCCAACTTAGGTTTAATCTGGAGCGCTGGTTGTAAAAATTATTGTTTAGGCTTTCGTTTAGCGTATTTTCCACATTGTTAAATGAAAAACGTGTGGAGATGTTAAAGTCAATTTGATCTGAAATGTTGCTGCTCAAGGAAATCCCAGTACTGATGCGTTGGGAGTTATTGAAACTTATCTGGTTATTCACCATTCCAGGTCTTTTTGTGCTGCTGAATCCTCCGTTGATATTGAAGTTGGATTTGACAAAATCAAGTGGGATACCGTAACTCACCCAGGATCTAAAATCCTTGTATCCGTCCAAGTTAACCGGTCTGAACAGCTGAGAACCTTTTTCTAAAATAATTCCGCCTGGCAATTCTGTGGCTTCTTCAGCCGTAAAAGTACTGTTGGATACTGCATTATCTGTTAGGTTATATTGGGCAAAAACAAACCAAGAGCGATCATTTTCGGGGTTATTGCTGCGAAATCTAAATCTTATTCTATTGGAATAAGACTGGTCTAGATTAGGGTTACCTGTTCTTAATTGAAGAGGGTTGGAATTATCGATCACATTCTGGAGGTCACCTACAGAAGGTGCATCCACGTCAGTATCGTAATCAATCTCAAAGTTGGTTGTAGGAGAAATTGTATAATCAAATCTCACTGTCGGCATGAAGCTTTCGAAGGTTCTATCTATGGTTCCTACTGCAGGGAAAAGTTGATCGTTTTTGAGGTTCGCGTTCTGATATTGGATTTCTGCCTGAAACTTCAGTTTTTCCAATTGGTATTGGTAGCCAAGTTCTACTTCCTGTCTCAGGTATTTGCTTTCAAATGAATTACTCAAAGCAGTATCCAGTGAAAGATCCGGATTGGAAATGTCATCATTTAAGATGTCAAAAGTTAGCTGATCAGAATCGTTAAATCTATTCCCGATTTCATATTCAAGCTCCATCTGGCCATTTTTACCTAAAGGCTCGGTATAAGATACACCAGTTTCCCAATCGTAACCAGAGCGGTCTCTGGTGATATTTTGGTTGATGATTTCTGTACGCTCATCGGGTTGAAAATAGATATTTGTTGCTGTGCGCAGTGCATTATCGTTGTTTCCATGACTGCCTGTATTTGCGCTGAGGGTTATTGTTCTTCCTTCCTTACTGAACTTGTGGCTATAGAACAATCGATGAAACATGTCATAATCCTCGTTCTTAGCAGTTCTTACATTTTCTGTCTGATTCAATGGTCCTTCAGCATTCACACTTTCTCCGAAAAAACCGGAGTTTTCTGTTTCAAAGCTTGCCGAAAGTCGAGGACGATATAGAATTCTATTATTTTCATTGATATTGTATTCCAGCCTCATGTCGAAGCGGTGATCTTGTCTGGTACGGGTCTCTCGGCTGTCTTCCGTATAGATTTGTCCGGAATTAGCACTTGTTACATATTCTCTGATCAGACTTGATTCATTTGTGTTTTTGCGGTGATTATACTGATAGCTACCACTGACTTTTATTTTTTCACCCCAGTTATCCGAGTAGTTGATTCCGAGGATGTTAGTGTTTACGATGCCGTTTTGAGGTCTATTGTTGCTTTGAATATTAGCATCGCTGGAGTAATCCAGCACGTTGATGTTATTACTCAGGCCTGTAAAAGTGATTCGCTGATCTTCATTGAAGGAATTGATACTTGCTCCGGCCAGATACCGGTCGTCAGTTCCGTACCCCGCTGTAGTTTTTCCAAATATCCCTTTGCGTCGATTTGGTTTTGTGATGATGTTTATGGTTTTCATTCGTTCCCCATCATCAAAGCCACTAAGCAATGCCTTGTCACTTTTTTGGTCAAATATCTCAATCCCCTGAATTACCTCTGCTGGAAGATTTTGTAATGCAGTATTTACATCACCTCCGAAAAACGGTTTTCCATCCACTAAAACCTGAGTAATGGCTTCTCCTTGAGCTTGTAGGGAACCGTCCATAGAGATTACACCAGGAAGTTTTTCAATCAAGGTCTGGGCACTCGCGTCCTTCATCGTTTTAAAAGCATCCGCATTGAATAGGGTAGTATCTCCCTTTTGCTCACCTTGTGACCTTCTGGCACTTATAGTCACTTCGTCCAACGCCGTAGCTTCCTCTTTGAGACTCAATGCACCAAGGTCTAAATCTTGAGTGACATTGATAGATTTGTAAAGATCTTCAAACCCTAAGTATTGAATTTTCAGAAGATATTCACCGTTTTTTACATTGCTGATTTCAAATTCTCCATCCAGGTCAGAAATCATCCCATCCACTTGTATGGAATCAGGTAGATTTTGAAGTAAAATGGTTGCATTCGGAATGGTAATTTCGGTACCTGCCTCTTTTACCCTGCCTTTGATCGAATAAGTTTGGGCAGAAACTTGAGTGACTGTTACTAGTAAAAAAAATAATAGGTAGAGGTAATATTTCATTGGTGTAGGTTAGTTGGATACTTTCAGAAAAGCATATCTCCCATTCATAGAGAGAATATTTGGTGGTACTGTTTCGATATTTATTAATACAAAAGAAGGAACTTTTGTTCAGGATAGAGAGTCATAATAGGCTAAGCGGTCAAATGGCGTATTGAGTAGTAGATAAGGTATTTATATATATGGCGTTTCAAAGAATAAACTGATTTATTTGAAGCTTCAGCAAGCTGATTCGTTAATTGATTTTTGTTTTTGACAATTTGCGTCAGAGTAAAATGTTTATTTTTCATTCATCTATATGTTTATAAAAACAACATTTCTATCTTAGCTGATGTTAAAAGAATCAGTTATGGAAAATCAAGAAAAGATCAGTATCACCACAAAGACTTTGGCATCAGGGAATTGCCAAGTAAAATTTTTCATCGAGGACGAGGCAAAACCGCAGTACGGTTACTTGCTTGTGAATGGCCCAAAGCCTGTAGGAGAAATAATAGATGAAATCAAACAGCGTATGGAAAGAAGGAGAAGTGCTGCTTTGAATATGAATCCTTTTTTTCCAATACCTTCCGCACCTGAAGACCACAACTTTTACCTGTATTCCGCATGAAATATCTGTCTTCAAATCTCCGGTTTTTGCGTAAGCAAAAAGGCATCACACAAAATGATCTAGCAGATCAGCTGGATGTGCAGCGTACGATGATTTCTGCCTACGAAGATGGTAGATCGGAGCCTAAGCTATTAACGCTTGGCAAGCTCTGTGATGTGCTGGAAGTCGGGATGGAGGAGCTTTTGAATCATGATATCGAAAGCAAAGGCAGGAAGGCAATTCAAAAAAGAGGAATTAATATTCTTACCATTGCCTGTGATGAGGATGAGAAGGAAAATATCACTTTAGTGGGACAAAAAGCTTCTGCGGGATATTTGAATGGATTTGCTGATACTGAATACATGGAGAGCCTACCACAGTTCCAGATTCCTACACTTTCGAAGCAAGCTACGTATCGGGCTTTTGAGCTAGCAGGCGATTCCATGTTGCCGCTGACTTCAGGTACCATCGTAATTGGTGCCTATGTGGATCAGCTGAAAGATATCAAAAGTGGAAAAACCTATGTGTTGGTAACAGAAACAGAAGGCGTGGTTTACAAGCGGGTTTTCAATTACCTCAGCGACAACGGGAAGCTATTTTTGGTTTCAGATAATGAACATTACAAACCTTATGAAGTGAAGGGAGAAACTGTCATAGAAGTTTGGGAGGCGAAAGCTTTTATTAGCACAGATTTTCCAAATCCCGGTGACAAGAAAAAGCCCTTGACCTTGGAGGATCTTGGAGAAATGATCTCTGATATTCGGGCTGACCTGAGGACCCTTAGGGGTTAATTCTTTTCAAAGTAATAGGACTACTTGATTCCAAGTCAGGAAAAGAAATACTCCCAGACCAACTCTCTCCATCTTCGGATGGTGATAAATTAAGCTTACCATTTATTTGAACCAGTGAATTAAAATAATCTGCGGAAAGTTGATTTTGGGTGATTGAGCCAGTGCCTTGTCCTATAGCTACATTGAAAACATTGTACTCGATAAACTCGAAGTCCTTTTTATTTTGATTGAATACTAGAGTACTTGTGTTTCCTTGATTGTCAGATAAGAGCCAATAACCATGAATAGCAGTTACATCATTTGATTGTGAACCAGATAAATTTTCATAGATTTCATTTCCTGAAGGATTTTCTTCCCTTAATGCATTGATATCTGCCTGGCTAAGCTCATCATCTACCGACTCATTTTGATCATTATACATAGTATTTGAGCCATTTAAACCCTCCTGAAATCCTTTCTGAAAATCTTCACTGCTGATTATGATGATCATTAATACTACAAAAATCCCAAGTACCCAAAGGTAGTTTCTGCCCCACCAGCTTTTCTGTGGTTTGGGAATAGGAAGTGGTCTTGGACGTGGAGTGGGTTGTGGCTCTGGTTTCTTTTTTCTAGGAATAAGTTTGGCAAGTGCTTCTACTAGCACGCCTAGGTCATATTTCCATCTTGTTATAGAGATTTCGAAGGTTTGCAGATCGGCCAATTCTTGCAAATCTTCAGGAAGCTGATCGGCAGTGGGCCTGCTTGCTCCCTTGAGCAATAAGGGGATCACTCGTGTATCTGGTCTTGCCAGCGCAGCACTAACTTCCCTATGTACCCAATCTTTGGGTTGGAAGAGCCGCGTAACGCCATTTTCATCTGGATCACCAAACCAATCGGGGCCAATTGCGACTAGCACGACTTTACTTTCCTTTAATGCTTTATCAATGGCATCTGCAAAACGAATTCCTGGTTCAAGATTTTCTATATCCAAGAACACAGCGTCTTCACCAAACTCTTGTTCTAGCGTTTCTCTGATGCGGTGACAATCACTTTGCGTATCTGAATGTCTGTGACTGAGAAAAATTTTATTCTTTTCCATAAAAAGCGGGTAATTCGGTAATAAGATGATTGCATGGAGAATCAATTATATAACCATATCCATAGTCATCATAAGGATATTCTTCCTCTGCGCAGCTATTAATTGCGATTACGAAAATGATAAAAGCAATTATATAGTATTTGTAAGCTTTCCAAATCCCTTGCAATGAACTGAAATCTTTTGGTTCCTTAGATGATTTAAATAGGTTGCCTAGTTCTTTGGATTGTTTGAATAAATCGTTTGCATCGAATTTCTGATTCGAATTTGCTGCTCCGGATTTTTGAGTTATTTTTTTTAATACAGTGATTAGATTTTCGACATCAGTTTTCCACCTTTTAATAGATATTTCAGCCCACTGCACATCTGCCAAAGCTTTAATGTTATTTGGAAGTCGATCTTTTGATAGTTGTGAAGCGTTTTTAACCAAAACTGGTATTACTATAGTCCCACTTTCGTTTAAACTTAGTGCCATAGCCACCTCTCTTCTTACCCAGTCATTGTCGTTGAAAAGACGCAAATTTCCATTTTCATCTTTCACCTCTGTCCAAGTAGGGCCAATTAGAACTAAAACTACTTTACTTTGTTTAATTGTTTTTTCAATTGCTTGAGCAAAGTTTAATCCTGGTTCAAGAGTTTCTATGTCAAAAAAAACATTGCTCTCTCCAAACACTTCTTCAAGGTTTTCTTTGAGTCTACTTGCTTCACTTTGGGTGTCACTTTGTCGATAACTGATAAAAATTTTTCCGTTTTGCATAAAAAAACCTGATTCGTTCTAGCTAAAGTTAAGCGAATCAGGTTCTTAATTGCAATGTGAGGGGTGATTTTATTCTTCGATTAAATTTTCAAACCCATCTTTTATCCTTCCAACAGCATCAAAGGAGGTATCAATGTTAATAACGCCTTTTCCAAGCTCATGCCAATACCCGTCTCCACACTCTATGTAACAACCACGCTTGGTACCCGCAGTTTCTTTTGCTATTTCGTAGTTATAGTCCGGGGAAAATACCAATTTCAATAGCTGAACAGCGTACTCCCAGTTGATTATTTTGGATTCATTTTTTGCAGTGAAAACCGCCTCTCGATTCGAGAAATTCATGGTAATCGAGCAGTCTATGCTTTCTTCGTTTGTGACTTGACGGTAGTTAACCGTAAGAGGAGCTTCTTTTTTTGAGGTTTCATAGATGGCTTGAATTATATCCTGAGCCAGCATTTGCCATGCTTCTTGATTTACAGGAGCTTTTGCTGGGCCGGGCTTTCCATTTTCCAGAGCAGAAATCATCAGACCGCCTTCTTCTAGTTGTCTGCCGCTCCATTTTGCCTTTTCAAACTCTACGGAAACTACCTTTTTCCAAACGAAATCAAGCGTGCCTTTGAAACTGAAATCATCATTTAATGTAAATCCTTCGTCAAGGATTTCGTCCTCGGTCAAATCTTCTCTGTCTGTGTAGTGCAGCTCCAATTCCGCCTTCAATTCAAAATTGCTCCAATCAAGGGTCATTCTATACACATGACTGTAAGGAGGTGGGATGATTCCCGAATCGAATTCAATTACAATTCCGCTCGCGTGTTCGTTACTCTTCTTCATTGATGCAAAAGTAGGTCTTTTAGCTTGAAAAAGTTTTAGCGTAAATCAATTTCGAAACGAGTGGTGCTGCCTGAGGATACTTTTTGGCTGCATTTATCAAATGAAGGTACTCCAAAAAGTAAGCTTGGATTGTTAGAAAAACCAAAGGAATCGACAGGATAGCCGATTTTGTTTTTACGGATTTTTCCGTCCTGATCATGGTCATGAAAAACTGTGATTGCATATTTTCCTGAGGGCACATCCGGGATGGTTTTCTTAGCTATTCCATTTTTGATGGGTATGGTTACCATTTTCCAAGCCTTATCAAGCGACTCCGGCCAGCCTTGATCCTTATCAAAAATCAAAATCTGGATCACTCCATCATCTGAAGAAGTTTCTTGTATGATCAACTCAATAGTTCCCAAATCTTTTTGTGTTTGGGATAATGTAACTAGCATAAGAAGGCCTATAAGTGCCAATTTCATATTCGTTCGATTGTTTTTGGTCGATTTATTTTTCCGCTTTTTGTTCTGGAAAACGCCGGGATGATGAAGGTGTTTTTCGGGACTTCGTATCTATCCACGTCCAGTACTAATGCCTTCTTCAACTGCAGTAAGTTTTCTTTGGTGTCATTAGTGGATTCTATAGCCATGCATAATTTTTCTCCTAGTTTATCATCTTTCATGCCGAAAAAGAAAAAAGCTGAATTCGGATAAAAGCGATGAATAATCGCTTCTGCCTTTGCTTCCAATAGCTCCGGATGAAGCTTGACTCCGCCGGAATTGATCACAAAATCAACTCTTCCCAGCCAATGAAAGGAGTGCTGATCGATTGTGTCCACCGCATCGTTGGTTTGCACCAGTTCATTGTTACTGGCTGCCGATTTTACCCAAATCGCATTTCGATCATCCGTACCAATTTCTACTCCCGGCAGTGTCCGATAAATCAATTCTCCTGCTTCAATTTTTGCCAAGGCGATGTGCGAAACCGTCTCTGTCATCCCATAGGTTTGAAAAGCCTGAATTTCGTTTGTGATTAGCTTTTCTCTCAAGCCTGAACTAATCGGCGCTCCACCAATAATGAGATGTTTGATTTTCTTCAACTTCTCACGGGAAGTTTTATCCTGAATACAAGAATCAACTTGAAGCGGAACCATCGCTACGAAATCCGGAATCTCATTTAACTCCAACAGCGGATTTGACTTTGGTTCAATTAGCTCAGTTTTGGCATTCCAGACCATGGCTCGCACCAGCATCATTTTGCCTGCGATGTAATTTGGATCTAGGCAACAGAGCAGAGTTGTATTTTCGTCAGTCTCGAAAAAACCTTGTGTAGCCTTTGCGCTGGCGATCATCTGATCCCGGCTGATCTCAATTCTTTTTGGTGTTCCAATTGATCCCGAAGTTTGCTGTTCAAAGATCTTTTGGCCTGAAATCCAATCCTTACAAAATTGAATGGCAGCTTTGGCAAAGTCAGGAAAATCTGCTGTGTCTATCTCAAAGTCTTTCTTAGTCTGGAATATGTGATTGTCGAAAGTAAGTTGAAACATTGCTGATAGCTTTTTGAAATCCTTTATCGAAGATAACCATCCTCCTTCAAAATTCAGGGAAGGCTGTTATCTTGCAAAAGAATTAGATTTTTACCCAAATCGAAAGATATGAACTGGATCACTGCGAAAGAATACGAAGATATTACCTATAAAAAATGCAATGGCGTAGCGAGAATCGCTTTTAACAGACCTGAAGTCAGGAATGCCTTCCGCCCAAAAACCACTGCTGAACTCTATGATGCTTTCTACGATGCGCAGGAAGACACTTCCATCGGGGTTGTTTTATTGAGCGGGGAAGGGCCTTCGGCAAAAGACGGAGGCTGGGCATTTTGCTCGGGCGGAGATCAGAAAGCCAGAGGAAATCAAGGTTATGTGGGAGAGGATGGCTACCACCGACTGAATATTTTGGAAGTGCAGCGTTTGATCCGTTTTATGCCAAAAGTCGTAATAGCTGTCGTTCCTGGCTGGGCAGTAGGAGGAGGACATAGCTTGCATGTGGTTTGCGATCTGACTTTGGCTAGTAAGGAGCATGCTATCTTCAAGCAAACTGATGCGGATGTGACCAGCTTCGATGGGGGATATGGTTCTGCGTATTTGGCAAAGATGGTTGGGCAAAAGAAAGCCCGGGAAATCTTTTTCCTAGGAAGAAATTACTCCGGCCAGGAAGCCTATGAAATGGGAATGGTAAATGCCGTGATCCCGCATGCTGAACTTGAGTCAACGGCTTATGAGTGGGCTCAGGAGATATTGGCTAAGTCGCCGACTTCTATCAAGATGCTGAAATTTGCGATGAACCTGACTGATGATGGTATGGTAGGTCAGCAGGTTTTTGCCGGTGAAGCTACTCGTTTAGCTTATGGCACTGAAGAGGCTATAGAAGGGAGAAATGCCTTTTTGGAGAAGCGAAAGCCGGATTTCGGGAAAAATAAGTGGATACCTTAAGGAGACAAAAGTAGTAAGACATAAGTATCAAGTAGCAGAGTTTTAGAGCCAAGAAGTTACAGCCAAGATTTTAGACAAAGAGCCAAGAATCAAGATTTGTGAAAGTCTTGGTTCTTGGCTCTTTTGTTTTAATAAAACTCACTTTGATTGAAATTGTCTTTGGTGATATTTAGTCAACATCGGTAACCGGTCATGCGACACCAAACACTCTATCAAATCTCAATTTTCGCTCCCAATACTTTCAAAAACTCCCGAATCCAAGCTGGATGACCAGGCCAAGCTGGGGAAGTCACCAGATTGCCATCCACATAGGCATCTGTAGCTGGGATGTCCTGATACTCACCTCCTGCGATAGTCACTTCCGGGCCCACAGCCGGATATGCGGTTAGCTTTCTTCCTTTTACCACGCCAGCAGCAGTAAGAATCTGAATGCCATGACAAACTGCCGCCACAGGCTTGTTGGTGTCAAAGAAGTGCTTCACGATCTCCAATAGTTTTTGATTTAATCTAAGGTACTCCGGAGCTCGCCCCCCCGCTATGGCCAGTCCTACGTAATCATCCACATCGACTTGATCGAAGGAATAGCTTAGCATAAAATTATGGCCTGGCTTTTCGGTGTAGGTCAGATCTCCTTCAAAATCATGGATGGCAGTTTTAATCGTTTCCCCTTTTTTCTTACCTGGACAAACCGAATGAACTTCATAGCCTACCATTTCCAGCATTTGCACGGGAACCATGGTTTCGTAATCTTCTGCAAAATCTCCGGTTAGAAATAATATCTTTTTCATTTTTTTTAGTTTAGTTGGTTAGAAAAATGGGTAGATGACCTGACTTTTATATGTATCTCAAGGTAAGAAAATGAAGGTTGAATAAGATTAATCAAGAGTTAAGTTTTCCTAAAGCGGTTGGTAACATGGCGTTTTAAGTATCAGCTCCTTTTTGTAGATTCTTTTTTTCCGTGCATCTTATGTTTTTATTCCCAACACTTTCAAAATGAAACACCTAGAAACCAGCTATAAAACGCATGATGGCATAGAATTGTACCTCCAAGCCTGGATGCCTGAATCACCCAAGGCGAGCCTTTTGCTAGTTCATGGTCTTGGCGAGCATAGTTCGAGGTATGCTCATTTGGTAGAAAAGCTGACTGAGATCGGCGTTTCCGTTTTCACATTTGATGGAAGGGGGCATGGGAAATCAGTGAAAGGAAAACCAACGGCTTACTTTAAATCCTACGAGGATTACCTAAAAGACATTGATGCTTTATTTGGGAAGGTAAAAAGCTATGTGCCAGATGTACCGGCTTTCTTGTATGGACACAGCATGGGGGGAGGGTTGGTTGCAGCTTATGTGCTAAAATATCAGCCCAAAGCAGATGGAGTGGTTTTGAGTTCGCCGGCTATTAAAGAAGCAGAAGGAACGTCCCAAATCCTGATTGCGCTTTCCAGTGTCATCAGCAAGTATTTGCCAAAGCTGAAAGCTTTAAAATTGGATGCGAACAAAGTTTCAAGGATTCCCGAGGAAGTAGAAAAATATTTGAATGATCCACTGGTTTATACGGAAGCAATTCCTGCCAGGACCGCGTACGAGGTATTGCAGGTCATGCGCTTCGTACAGAATTTGGGTAGTTATTTTGAAACTCCTTTACTTTTGATTCATGGTTCTGATGATGGATTGACTAATCCAAAAGGTTCAAAATTGCTGTTCAAAAAGGCTAAATCAAGTGATAAAACCCTCAAGATTTTCCCAGGCGGATATCATGAGCTGATCAATGACCTAGATCGGGAAGAGGTGATGGACTTGATCGTGAATTGGATTAAGGAAAGAACTTAAATCTCAGCCAAAAGCCCGTTAATGTCCAATTGCCTGGTGTACATATGGATGCTTCCATCAGGATTCTTTGGCCAATCTTCACGTGGCCTGTCCCAATACAGCTCTACGCCGTTTTCATCCGGGTCATCCAGGTAAATCGCCTCAGAAACTCCATGATCCGCAGCTCCGGTAAGCGGATACTTAGCATCAATCAATCGCTGCAGCAAAACAGCCAAATCACGTCTAGTGGGTAGCAGTATCGCCGTATGAAAAAGCCCAGCGTTGTTTTTTGGCGCGGGCTTTCCTCCTTTGCTCTGCCAGGTATTCAGGCCGATGTGATGGTGATATCCTCCTGCGGAAATAAAGGCCGCATCTTGGCCGTACATCGTTACCAATTCAAAGCCAAGTAAGCCCTGATAGAAATCCAATGAGCGTTGTAAGTCGGAAACTTTCAGATGAATATGGCCAATACGTGTGGCTGCGGGAATAGTGTAAGGTTCCATAAGTTAGTCATAAGCACTAATTTCACTTCATTATTCGAAATTCATCATTCACCATTCGACATTTCAAAACCATGAATGAAGAACGTTGAATGATGAATTTTGAAGTGATTTCAAATCTCAAATTCTATATCCCCGGTGCATTCGGGAACCGCAGACTTTTATAATACTCCAAATCTCCTTCTGGCTGCTCGATATCAGCTGGGAAAGGACGCTTAGAGAAAGTCTGGAAATAGAGCAGACAAGCATTTCTCCACCATTCTGCTTCTTGCTCCTGAACCTCTAGAAGTTGACGTACGTGATCGAATTCTTCTGGGTCGATTTTCGATTCCAATGAAGCCCAGGTTTGCTGCATTTGTCTTACTTCTTTCACACCACGATCATAATGATAGGCGATTCCTTCCCAAAGGGTATTTCCATCTTTTAGCTGGTAATCCCATGGCAAATGATGAAACCAAAGCAGGAATTTCTCAGGAATCTGATTGGGATCGGACCATTTTTCCACTATCTCCGGCGCATATTGGGTAAGTGCACCGCTGCCATCGGCTGTACGGTCAAAGCCGATTCCTAGACTGTCTGCCTGATGGTAATAGGGAGCGGTCCAATCCGCTCTACCGCCCATCACCCAAGGTCCCGGACCGTAATGATGGCTTCTGCCCATGATGTGATGCAAGCCTAGTGGGGTCATGTAGTCAACTGCTGTTTCATGGGATTCTAGTAGGATTTCACCGACTTTGGACACGACTTCCGAGTCTTGACCGAAAGTCAGTTTTGTCCATTCTTCTGCGATTTCCTCTGAAGTCACCTCTGGATTCCAAGCCATTTTTCCAAAGGCAAACCAATTGGACTGGGCGAAGAGATGACCTGTCCAGTTGCGGTCTGTACCGATGTTCGAGACTCCTGCGATCAAAGTCATTTTCTGACCTGTTTCCTTTCCTTCCAAAATGCTTCCCACAGTTGAGTTCGCACTAGGCTTGTAGGTTTTGCTTTTCAAAACTTCCTCCCACATCGGAGCGAGGTAAACCAAATTAGTGGCTTGCCCCAAGTATTCCTGTGTGATCTGAAATTCCATGCCCACGTTTGTTTCATTGATGGCACCATACAGCGGATGAAAAGGTTCACGTGGCTGAAAGTCTATTGCCCCGTTTTTGATCTGTATGATCACATTGTCTTTGAACTTTCCGTCCAGCGGTTCAAATTCATTATTCGCCTGCATGTGTCGATCCACTTCATCTTCGTGTGAATAGACGAAAGCCCGCCAAATCAAAACACCTCCGTGAAGAGCTAATGCATCCGCAAGCATGTTTGCCCCCTCGGCATGATTTCTTCCATATTCGTGAGGACCCGGCTGTCCTTCGGAGTTGGCTTTGACGAGAAATCCTCCAAAATCAGGAATGAAAGAATAGATCTCATCGGTTTTCTTTTTCCAAAATGCCTGTACTTCTGGATCGAGTGGGTCGGCAGTTTTCAAGCCTTCCAATTGTATGGGGGCAGAGAAGCGAGCGGTGAGAAAAACCTTGATTCCATAAGGTCTGAAAACGTCTGCCAAGGCCTTCACTTTTTTCATAAAATCAGTAGTCAAAATCAACGCATTTGCATTCACATTGGTCAGTGAAACAGCATTGATTCCAATAGAGGCATTGGCTCTTGCATAGTCGATGTATCGCGGATCTATGTATCCGGGAAGTCTGTGCCAATCCCAAATGGAGAAGCCAGCATAGCCTCTTTCGACAGTTCGGTCTAGGTTGTCCCAATGGTTTAGCATTCTAATTTTAATCTTCGGACTATCAGATATTTCAGTTCCTTTATCAAAAGTGTTGCTTTGAATGGAATTTATCCAATTATATACTCCGTAAAGTGTGCCAACAGGTTGATTTCCTACGATGGCATAGAATGATTTTCCGTCTAGTTCCACCGTTCCTCTCCAGTATCCATCTTCACCTAAGGCTTTGATTTCAGCTTGCTGATCCAGGGATAGCACTTGAGAAAGTTGGTCTCTGGTACCGATCCAGAGTTTGGTGTTTTGAAGTCGCTCTTTCGAGTAAATCGGAGCTTTGCCCAGCATACTTTTGGAGGCAAGATCCAGCTCGTTTTTGATAGCTTCGAACGTTGGATTTTCTCCAAAGAAATAGACTCCGCCAAGTAGTGATTCAACTTCCGATTTTAACTGGGATTCTTCAATGGGCTGATAGTCCAGCCAAAGTTTGTAGCCATCATTGGCAATTGAATTCATAGAAATGCAGATCCAGAGTAGGACTGCTAGGAAAGTAGGTTTGCGCATAGGTTTTGGGTTTGAGGCTCAAAAGATCGAAAAATCAGCGCTAAATCCAAGGGTTTGATTTTGAATACAGTACTTAAATACTTGATTTTTATCCCGACAATTTTCGTCAAATCCTAAAATTGAATGGGGGAAAGCTATTGCTCTTCCTTATCTTAGTTGCCTTACTTTTTCTCTATGGAACAAAGACCTTTCATCATTTACAAATCTTCTGCTGGCTCAGGAAAGACCTATACATTAACGCTGGAATACCTTAAACTTGCCCTGCAAAGTCCGCATGCTTTCAAACAGATCTTGGCGGTGACTTTTACCAATAAAGCCACCCAGGAGATGAAGGAGCGGATTTTAAAGGATCTCACCCGTTTGAGCAGAGAGATCATACCCAGTGAATTTCTAGATCAGGAACTGATGAAATTCCTAAATATGGATGAGCAAGGTTTACAACATGCTGCTCGGGAAACATTGCTGGATATTTTGCATGGCTATGGATATTTTGCTGTCAGTACGATTGATTCTTTTTTTCAGCGTGTGATCCGATCCTTTGCCAAGGAGATGGATCTGCAGGCAAAATTTGAGTTGGAATTGGATCAAGCTGCTGTGCTGGATAGATTGGTAGATAGGGTAGTGGAGCAGGTTTCATCGGATCAAAATCTGAAAAAATGGTTGACAGAATACGCCGAAGAGCGGATAGAAGAAGGAAAAAGCTGGGATATTCGGTCGGCATTGAAAGGGTTGGGAAGTGAGATATTCAAAGAAAATTTCAAAGGATTTCAGCCAATTTTTGAAGCTACAATAGCTCATGATGGGTTCCTAGCGGATTTTAGAAAGGTGATTGTAGGAAAGAAAGAGGAGTTGATTGATGAGGCGTTGGATATTAAGAATAAAGCCCATGAAATCAGAGTAAGGTACGGACTGGAATGGACAGATTTCTCTGGAGCTGGCGGAACAAATAACTTTGCTATAAGGCTTGATCGATTAGGGAATGAGAAAAACCCTATTACATCTCCTACTGAAAGTCAATTATTAAAAATTGAAGGAGTTGAAACTTGGTACACTAAGACGAGCAAATTAAAAAATGAAATAGAATCAGCAGCAGATGCTGGCCTTAGAGATTTGTTGAAATCTCTTCCTGGGATGCTTACCCAATGGAATACGCTGATGGCTCTGAGCAGAAATCTGAATGCTTTTGGAGTATTTAGAAACCTGATCCATGAGCTTCGGGAGCTGAAGGACGAGGAAAGTATATTGATGATTTCGGATGTAAATGACTTTCTGAAAGGGATCGTGGCAGGAAATGAAGCACCGTTTATTTATGAGAAAATCGGAAACCAGTACCGCAATTTTCTGATCGATGAATTCCAGGATACCTCAGAATTTCAATGGTCAAGTTTCAAACCGCTTCTGGTCAATTCTCTCGGGACTATGAATACCAATTTGCTCGTCGGAGATGTGAAGCAATCCATTTACAGGTGGCGTGGAGGTAGATTGGAATTGTTACTTCATGAAGTACAGGAGCAGATTTCAGATAAGTACCAGAATATCAAAAACCTATCTATAAACTTCAGAAGCTTACCGAATGTTGTTTCTTTCAATAATTCACTCTTTTCATCGCTTCCCGAATTAATGCAGGAAGCTATCAGTTCCGAGTTTAAAGTTGATTCGCTGAACTTGCTTTCTGATGCTTTCAAAGGAGTTAGTCAGGACGTGCCAAAGAAAAAGCTGGAGGTTGATTTCCAGGGAAAAATCCATGTGGAGTTTACTCAAAAAGCTGCAAAAAATTCTTTTGATACAAGCGAGGAAGAAGAGGAGGATGAGGAGGGTGATCAAAATTCTGTTTTGGACAAACTCGTTCCAATTGTGAAAGAGCTTCAGGACAGAGGTTACGAACCAAGAGATATTGCTTTTCTGGTCAGGAAAAACCAGCAGGGTGCTGACATAGCTGATAAACTGATGTCATACGCTCAGGAAAATCCTGATTCTGGTTATCGTTTCGATGTGTTATCTGAGGAGTCACTTTTTTTAAGCAAATCGGCTGCTGTAAAAGCTGTAATAGCTTTACTAAACTATCTGGGAAATCCTGCCGATCTGGTGCCTCTCAAGACTTTTTGGTTCTATTATGCTTTGATCCATGAATTGGAATACAGCCATGAGCTTTTTGAGAAAAATTCCCTTCCCATAGAACTTTTAACAAAGCAAAAATACCTCGTCGAGCATCTCAACCGTTGGCTTCAACTACCGCTAATGGAGCAGGTAGAAGAAATCATCAAGTTTCTGGATGTTTATGAGCGCAAAGTAGATTTGGCTTATGTTTCAGGAGTAAAAGAAGCGGCATTTGATTTTGTGAAGAAAAACCGGGCGGATTTGCAGGGATTCTTGGATTGGTGGGAGCTGAACCAGTTCAAGCGAACCGTAAAGATTCCGGAAGACCACAATGCCATGCGGATTTTGACTATTCATAAATCAAAAGGCTTGCAGTATAAAGCTGTCATTGTGCCTTATTTAGATTGGAAGATTGTTGCCAATGGACCTATGGCGCCTATTATTTGGAGCGAATATGCCATTTCAGATTCTCTCAAAACTGTTTTGCCTTTGACTCATCAGTCTTCGCTGCTAGATTCTGAATTTGTCGGCATCTATGGAGACGAGGTGAGGTTGGCCTATTTGGACACCCTGAATATGCTCTATGTGGCTTTCACCCGTGCAGAGGAAGTTTTATATGGGTTTGCTGATTTTTCTCAAACTTCAAAGGGTGTCATCAATCTGAAGCAATCCGGAAATATACTTTATACCTTATTTGCCCAAGGATTTTCCTTGCCTACCCATCCTTCTAAGTATTATTGGGATGAGGAAAAATTAGTGTTTGACTGGGGAGAATGGCCTGTGTCAACATTAGCCAAGGAACTAGTGAAAGCCACAGCAATCGACTTGAAATGGGATTCTGTTGACTGGAGACAAAAGCTAAAAACGCGGGAATATGCCTGGGATTTCTCAGAGTCTGGAATTCAAGCACGTGAGCACCGAAGGTTAGGTGTGTTGATTCACGAAATATTGGAGCAAGCACAATCGCTGGAAATGGCCATAGAAATGCTGCAGAGCTTTGTTTTTGATGGAAGAATAGACAAGGAAACCCAACAAACGATAAGCACTCAACTCATTGAGTTGTTTGAATTACCTCAGTTCAAATATTGGTATGCAGATGATCTACAAGCCATGTCAGAGCAGGGAATATTACTTCCTGGCGGAAAACAGAAGCGTCCTGACCGTATTTTGGTAGGAGAGAATCAGGCAATGGTGATTGATTTTAAAACTGGGGAAAAAGCTTCCAAACACGAATTGCAGGTCAAAGAATACATGGAGCTGGTTCAGCGGCTTACTGATCTTCCTACGCAAGGATTCCTTTGCTATTTAGAACCTACAGAAATTTTTGAAATCAAATGAATAGCTTTTTAAAAAATACAGCGGAAGAGCTTTTAAACTCGGGTCAATCGCTCAAAGATATGATCGTAGTCTTGCCAAATAGGCGTGCTGGGCTCTTTTTTACCCAACATTTGGGCTCTTTGATCGAGTCGCCTACCTGGATGCCTGAGGTGAAAACTATAGAAGAAATTTTCTATGGTCTAGCCGGAGAAAGACCCTCGGATGAGCTGAGTTTGATCTTCGAATTGTATCAAGTTTATAAGACACTTCAACCTAATCCTGAAGATTTTGATCGCTTTTATTTCTGGGGTGAACTGATTTTGAAAGATTTCAATGACTTGGATCAGTTTCTGGCCGATGCTAAATGGGTTTACAGCAATTTGGCAGACATCAAGGAATTTGAGACTGATTTGAGTTTTCTTTCGGAGGAGCAAATAGCGTTGATTTCGCGATTTTGGAAGTCTTTCAAAAAACAGTCTGAGGTAGAGCGGGAAAAGTTTTTGAAATTCTGGCAAATCCTCGATAGGCTTTACGTCCAGTTCCAAGTTAATCTCACTACCACTGGTATGAGCTATTCTGGTAGAATCTACAGAGCTGTCGCAGAGAACTTAAACCAGATTCAAAAACCTAAAAAACAGGTTTATTTCCTAGGATTCAATGCTTTTACCTTGGCGGAAGAAAAGCTCATCAAGCATTATGTGACCGAGTTCGGTGCCAAAATCTATTGGGATCTTGATGGATATTATCTGGATGACAAGCGTCAGGAAGCAGGATTGTTTTTCAGGGATTACAGAAAAGATTCTGTGCTGGGAGCTACTTTTCCTGAGGCTATCCCAACAAGAATTAAAGCAAAAGCAAGTCAAATAAAAACGTATTCGATCCCGCTCAAGATCAATCAAGCAAACCTTGTTTCCAAGATCGCGGAGTCTATTCCCGGTGATGAGCGATTGGAAGAAACGGTGATTATTCTGCCGGATGAGCAATTGCTTTTCCCAGTTTTGCATTCGCTTCCCGAGTCTATACAGAAGTTGAATGTGACGATGGGATATCCCATTAGAAATGCGCCGATTTTTTCATTTTTGGATGCTGTTTTGGATTTGCAGCGCTATATGAAGATTAAAGAGGACGGTGTCTTTTTCTATCATAAGCCCATCACAGACTTGTTATCATTTTCGTATTTGAAAGAGGGAGATGCAAAGTTTGTAGAGGGTATGCTGAATGATATCAAGGCGAAAAATCTGGTGGAAGTTAGTGCTGCGAATCTTGCAAAAGGTGGTGATCTGTTTCAATTGATTTTCAAAGAAGTAAAGTCAACTGAGTTATTCGCTTATTTGGGTGATTTGATGCAGTTTCTTGCCCAAAGTCTAAAGGATGATGCCATACAGCGAAGTTATCTTTTTCAGGCGTTTAAGCAGTTGACCCGGATTCAGGATGTGTTTGAAAAGAATGCTCCCGGAAATGTACGATCCGATTTTTACCTGAAGTTATTCCGCCAACTTTTCCGGGAAATTAAGTTGCCTTTTGAAGGAGAACCATTGGAAGGATTGCAGATTATGGGTGTTTTGGAATCCAGAAATTTGGACTTCAAAAGAGTCATTATTTGTGATGTAAATGAGGGTAGTTTTCCGCCGGGGGGAGGGATCAATTCCATGATTCCTTTTAATCTCAGAAGAGCGTTTAGCTTGCCTGTACAGGAGCAGAACGATGCGATTTATGCTTATACTTTTTATCGACTGCTCCATCAGGCGGAGGAAGTTCATTTGATTTATACGACTGCTTCAGATCAGGGAAAAGCCGGTGAAATGAGTCGGTTTATTCAACAAATGCAAGTGGAGCTGGGGATTGCTGCTCCTTCTGCAGTTTTGATACCGGTGGATTTGACTCCCGGAAAGCCAATTACAATTCAGAAAACTCCAGACATTTTGGATAGTCTGAAGCGATATATTTTGTCTAATCCTGATCCGGAAAAGCAGATGGCTTTCTCTGCTTCAGCACTCAATACTTACCTGGATTGCAGGCTTAGGTTTTATTTTCGGTATGTGGCAGGCTTGAAAGAAAAGGAAGAAGTCGTGACTGAGATCGATCCATCCACCTTCGGCTCAATGCTGCATAAGGCGATAGAGTTGCTTTACAAACCTAGGGAAGGAGAGCCATTTCGATTGATTGATACGCACACGATTGAACGTCTGAAAGTGGCGATTCCGACAGCGGTAGATAATGCCATCGTAGATTTTTATCAAGCGGAATCTATAGAGAAACTTACGCTAAGCGGTCAGTTGCAGATTGCCAGAGCAATTATGATCAAGTACATCAAGGCGATTTTGAAATACGATCAGGCAAATGGGGGGTTCAAAGTACTGAATTTGGAGCGTAAATACCTCGCTGGAATTCCTGTGGAAACTAGCGATGGAAAGCAAAACATCGCGATTGGAGGTTTTATCGATCGGGTGGATGAGAAAGATGGAGTGATACGGCTGATTGATTACAAGACTGGGAAGGACAATAAAAAGGTGACGACAATTGAGGCGTTCTTCGATAGAGATGATAAGAAGCGGAACAAAGCTGCCATGCAGACCATGCTTTATGCGAAGCTTTTTCAAGCCGAAAACCCGACTATAAGAAAACCTTTGAAGCCCGGTATTTTCAATATCAAAGAAATCTATGACCCGAATTTCAATCCGTTTTTGATTTTAGACAAGGAGGAAATTCAGGATTACCGGGAATTTGCCGAGACTTTCGAAAGTGAACTTTCAGGATTGATCGGTGAGATATATGATCTCGAAAAGCCCTTTGATCAAACTACAGACCTGAAAAAATGCGAGTATTGTCCTTATAAGGAGATCTGTGGGAGGTGATTTATTATTCTAATCATTTGCAGGATTAAACAGATTCAAAAGGTCAATACATTATCCCAACTCGGAAAACCATGCTTCTATACAAATGTTCGGTTTCGTTTAAAGAGATAAATCCAGGTGGAAGTTGATCGGAAACAATGGTTTGAGCACCAGTTCCGGCCAAATTCCCCTGGAAATAGGAGAAATCCTGCCTTCTGTAGGCGATGCTGAATGTAAGCGCAGTATTGCCTTTGCGGGCAGGGAAGCTCACACCTACAGAAGGACTGAACAATAATCCACCGCGGTACCAACTTTCACTCCACTCATTCTTTACTTTTTCCTCCAAAATGGCAGAACCATATCCAAGATCCACTCCTCCAAAAAGCTTAGGCTTTCCTTCTTTTCCCAGAAAACCCCGATACCCAAAGGCAAAAGGTAAAATAGGAACGCCATCGTATTGATCCAATCCTACGGAAAATCCCACCACATGATTTCTGCTGATTCTCGCCCCATGAAAACTCATGAGCGTCAAATCTGTTCGATTTTCATGGTTTCCGTCCCATTGGGCTACGCCCCGCCCCACGAGCAATCCGATTTCTGTCTGTCCAAAGTATATTTTTTCCTGCGCCAAACCCTCTAGATTGATCAATAGAAGAGCTACGAAGAAAAGTGTTAAAGATTTGTACATCGGGAAATCAATAAAAATTGACTGGATTGTTGACCTGAATGCAGCTGAGTTTTTTGAGTTTGGCTGGATCGCTGTAATCATACTGACATACACCATCTGGGCCAATGACAATCAATGATTTTGGCCCTGGAATCAGATCAACTGACCCTTGATTGGTCAAAAACTCCAATTGATTTTGGTCTATGTCCATCACATCAGAGACGTTGAAGCTTTTTAAGCCGTGGACACCTTCAGCTATATAAAGAAAATCTCCCGCCAAACCCAGTCCATGTGGGTGCAGCATGGGATATGCCTTTTTGAGGGTGGGGCTATAAGGATTTTTAATATCGATTACATGAAGTTCATTCACCCCGTTACAAACTGTCCCAACCCGAAGTGTCACAAAAGCATGATCTTCATTCACTACTACAGGATCGCAAGCTTGTACGTGCTCATATACAGCCATGCGCTTAGGAGAACTTGGTGTGCTGGCATCGTAAATGTGCATGCCAAAATTGGAACCTATGAATAGCTTATTCTGAAAAGGGAAAATAGTTTCTATGCCCCAGCCAAGATCGATTGGTTTTACAAAAGTGGGATTTTCTGGATTTTCCACATCAAAGACCCGTAGCGTAGATTCATCTACTGCGTAAAGATGTTCATTGGAAAGCGTGAATCTAGCCATAGAACCGCCAGTGCCGTAGCTTTGAGCTGCTGCAGAATAGTTAGCCGAAAAACTCATACTGGCATCCATCATCCATACGCCTCCCCCTTGCCAGGCTGGGTTTTCGGAAGTTAGTACGGTATCCTTGAATGTGATGATCTGACCTGTTTCATGGTAATACATGTGTGCGAAGACGTCTTCCACACGCTTGATCAGCTGAATGTTTGCGATTTTACTGATGTCAAATGCTAATAAATCCACATAGCTATCAGCGTAAAGGATATTTCCGTTTACTGCCATGTCCACGTTGCCTGCTATTGGGATAAAGCTCAGGTTGATTGGATTGGCAGGATCGGTATTGTCTAAAATATGAATTCCCTTGGTAGGCTCGTTGATAAAAAGATAGTCTTCATAAATGTAGATTTTACCAGGATTGTCAAGAGGCTGTGCTGGCTCGGTGCTGATGACTCTTGCTCGGATATCACTCATTTCATAATACACGGGCATCATGGTGTGGTAGGTGTACGTGGAAGTTATTTCATCTTGGCAGGATGAAAATGCCAAAATTGACAAGATGAGAAGTGCAGAGGAGTAGAGGGATTTCATATGGCTGAATTTTAGTGGTATAAAAGTATGTATCTGCTAGACGAAACCAAATTATAAAGTGCTACACAACTAAATGTTAAAATATTACATTTTTTCAATTAGACTTTAAGCTCAATCATTCTTTATGCTTTTTCAACCGATCCATATCTTTAAACATTAGCGATTTTGAACCGTTTTTTTGCTGGTGAAAAGCGCTCTTGTCTTAAATTCAAACCTTTGATCATATTATTGGTGCGTGTTTTTCAGTTTTCTATACCTTCACGACTAGTAAAAATTAGATTAAGCCCTATGAGAAAGTACCTGCTCCTGTTTGCAGTTTGTAGTTTGAGTTTTTGGAGTTGTGACAAAACGCAAGAAGATCCATTTGCAACAGTAAAACCGGATGAATCCAGATTCACTAAGATTCATTTAGCCGGCAATTTCAATGAACCCATGGAAATCGAGGTGTTGGACAATGGAGATGTGTTGATAATCGAGCGCCATGGCTTACTTAAACTTTATCAAGCAGAGACAGGAGAAACAAGTGTAGTTGGCGAATTGGAGGTCTTTCCAGAGCGGGAGGACGGCTTGATGGGAATGGCAAAGGATCCCGATTTCGAGAAGAATAATTGGTTGTATCTGTATTATGCTCCCGCAAATGAAGCTGCTTTGAATAGAGTTTCCCGATTTGATTTCGTTGACAATAAGTTGGATTTGGCATCAGAAGTGAAAATATTGGACATCGATCTTTTCAGAGGTTGCTGTCACTCTGGTGGTGGATTGGAATTTGATTCCCAAGGCAATCTTTACTTAGGCATAGGAGATGACTCTACACCTTTTGAGTCCAGTAATTTCAATCCTATCGATGAGCGTCCCGATCAACCCAAAAATGTAGATGCGCAGCGAAGTTCTGGAAACACCAATGATTTACGGGGCGCAATTCTTCGGATCAAACCTAATCCAGAAGGCGGTTACTCCATTCCTGAAGGAAATCTATTTCCCGAAGGAACACCCAAAACCCGTCCTGAAATCTACGTCAAAGGCAATCGAAACCCATTTCGATTTTCTATAGATAGTCGAAATGGCAATTTGTTTTGGGGTGAAGTGGGCCC
This sequence comes from Algoriphagus locisalis, assembly GCF_900116615.1. Lineage (GTDB taxonomy): Bacteria > Bacteroidota > Bacteroidia > Cytophagales > Cyclobacteriaceae > Algoriphagus > Algoriphagus locisalis. Next base: position 193,513 of record NZ_FPBF01000003.1, on the reverse strand, counting down.
TGACGGATCAGAAGACAAAGAAGGACGTGGACCTAGAGGCTACGATGAAATCAATGTCGCAACTGAACCTGGATATTACGGCTGGCCCTATTTTGTAGGAAATAATGCTGCGTATTGGAAGTATGATTTTGCTACTGGAGAAAGCTTGTATCAGTTTGATCCGAAAGCTCCCAAAAACACTTCTCCCAATAATACAGGGAAGGAGATTTTGCCAGAGGCAAAACCAGCTTTGATTTATTATCCCTATGCTGAATCTGAGGATTTTCCAATGGTTGGCCAGGGAGGAAGAAATGCCATGGCTGGTCAGGTTTATTATCGGGAAGATTATGAAGCTTCGGAAGTTCGGTTCCCAGGATATTACAATGAGAAATTGTTTATCTACGACTGGATGAGAAACTGGATTTTCACGGTCAGCCTGACTGAGAATTTCGAATACGATACCATGGAGCGCTTTATGCCAGAAACTCACTTTGAGAAGCCAATGGATATGCAGTTTGCCAAAGACGGTTCCTTGTATGTGTTGGAATATGGTACTTTTTGGAGAGCTAACAACGATGATTCAGGTTTGTATAGAATTGTTTTTTCCGAAGGAAACAGAAAGCCAACGGTTAAAATCTCAGCTGATCAGACTCAAGGTGCAGCACCTTTAAGGGTCGCTTTTTCATCAGAAGGGACAGCGGATCCGGATGAGGGGGATGAAGTGAGTTTTCAATGGAGTTTTGGTGAAAATGGCCCCACATCCTCCGAGCCAAATCCTTCGCACAGTTTTGAATCTCCGGGGATTTATAAGGTGACACTTACTGCTACTGATCAATCTGGGGAGTCCGCACAATCATTTTTGGAAGTGAAAGTGGGAAATGAGGCGCCAGAAGTTTCCATAGCTTGGGAAGGAAATCGGAGTTTATATTTCGGACAGGAAGCGATCAATTATCAAGTGTCAGCTAGGGATAAGGAAGATGGGGAGATAGCCCCATCTCAAATTAATCTGACAATCGACTACTTGGAAGGTGGATACGATATTATTGAAATGGGGCATCAAGAGGAAGTCTTGAGTATAGGCGAAACTTACATCAATGAGGCGGGTTGCAAAGCTTGTCATGGCATCAGCGATGAATCTGTGGGACCTGATTATACTTCAGTTTCTGAGAAATACAAAAACGATCCAAACGCAAAAACCTATCTAATCGATAAAGTAAGAAATGGAGGCGCAGGCGTATGGGGTGATCAAGTTATGCCAGGACATTCCCATTTGGATGAAAATAGAGTTGGACAGATGGTCGATTTTGTGTTGGGAATTGCTAATCCAAATGCAGTTTCAGGACTGCCAGCTTCTGGCACATATGAGATTGAAAATACGGAAGATCCCGAAGGCTTTTATTTGGTTCAGGCTTCATACACGGATCAGGGAGCAAATGGAATACCAGCGATCAAGACTACGGAGCAGTTGAAGTTGAGGAATACCACTGTTGCTGCATACCGCGCTGATGGTTTGCAAGGAGCGGCTCGTGCAAATCCTGAAGACGAGCATTATGTACAATTTACAGAATCAGGCTCTTGGCTGTTATTCAGAGCTATTGATTTGAGTCAGATTAATAAAGTAACTCTTTCCATCATGCCTGGAAATACAGTGGGTAAAATTCAAGTTAGGGCTGGATCACCGGATGGTCAAGTTTTAGCTGAAACGGGCATTTTGAGCAAAGATTCCCGGCCTGCATCTGGTCCTAAAACGGGTTGGTTTGAAGTGCCGTTAACTGTTCCTGAATCGGATTTTTACGGGGATCTATATATTGTGTATGTGACGGAAGAGCCAATTACGATCTGGAATACGTTCAATCTCAATACGATGAAGTTTTACAAATGAGTTTAATAAAACCAATTAGTTTGAATGGATTGTTTTTCAAACTAATTGGTTAACTTAGAAAATGTTCAAACTACAAATGAACATTTGATTTTTTCTAGTCAACGATATAGGTCATAATAGTATGAGGAAATTCAGATTGACAACATTTTTACTCGTGTTTTTTGTGGCTTTTGCTTGCGAGAAAGCACAAAATAAAGCTTCAGAAGAAATTGAATTCAAAGTTGAATTGGATAAACAGGAAACCGGAATTCAAGTCCTCAGCAGAGGAAATGTTAATTTGCTTGTAGTCGATACACTTCTTATCGTGCAAAAGTCTACGGAGCCTTTTTTGGAAATCTATGACACGAATACTCATAAACTGATGACTACTTTCGGAAAACATGGGGAAGGTCCAGGAGAAATGCTAGTCCCAGAATTGATTAATCAGCGAGAATTTGAAAACGGATCTCCAATAATTACAGTATTTGATTATGAGCGAAGAATAGTTAATAAGATTAATCTCAAAAACCTCATACAAGAAAATGAACCAGTTTTAAAGCAAAATCCCTTACCATTTAAAGGTAATTATGTGGTTTATTTCTTTCATGCTGACCAGGATTTTATCCTAGGGACGACAGAAGCAAACGGTAGATTTACCCATTACAGTTATGAACATGACAGTGTGCATTTTATCCCGTTTGTCCCAACGCTTGAGATTGATGTTGACGAAAGAAATAAAAGTCATATTTTTCGATCCAGTGTAACAGTCAACAAAAACAAGGGGCTTATAGCTGCATTTCCTATACTTTTAGGGTCTGTTAATTTCTTTGATTTAGATGGGGAATTGCTAAGAAATACCAATTTTGATGATCCGGAAAAATTTTTACAGGGGTTTGAAGAAAAAGATGAGGACGAGAGATCACTTGTTAATGTATTTGTTAGAGATTCTGACTCAGATGACGCATATATCTATGGGTTAAATCTTAATAATCGATCTTCGGATTTGACAGGAAGTATTTTACCGAAAAAAATGCAAATAGAGGTATTTGACTGGGAGGGGAGCCATATCAAACAATATGTGCTTAATGATGATCTTCCTTCAGAGTCATTTGCATTCGATGAAAAGCATAACCGATTTTACACCTATTGTAGGGAATGTGAGGACAGCAATCTTAGTTATTTTAATGTGGAGTAACAGCGATAGATTAACTTACTTCAAACTTTTTAGCGTATGGCAATTGAGAAAAAATACTGTTTGAACTGCAATGCAGTGATCCAAGGGAGAATCGATAAGAAATTCTGTGATGATCAATGTAGGAACACCTACAACAATCAACAGAATGCTTTTTCCACTAACTATATCCGGCGGGTAAATCACAGCCTGAAAAAGAACCGAAATATTCTGGAAAGTATCATTCCTACTGGTGAGGAAATGGGCAAAACCACCCGGGACCGCTTACTCAGGGATGGCTTTATCTTCAAATATTTTACCCATATCTACGAAACCAAAAAGGGCAATATTTATCATTATTGTTACGATTACGGGTATTTGGAGCTGGAAGGAGACTGGTTTTTGGTGGTGAAAGGAAAGGAAGTTTAGCGCCAGGCAAGGAATAGAACGCTTACCTCAGAGTTAATTGGTACTTTTGTGCGTGTCAGAAAAACAACAAGATTCCACCGCCCAGTATCTCAAAAGCCTTTCGATTGACAGTCTCAACGAAATGCAAGCAGAGTTTATCTCCAGAGCTGCCAAAAATCCCCATATCGTACTTTTATCGCCGACTGGTTCAGGTAAAACTGTCGCATTTTTGATCCCTCTACTCCATTCATTGAAAGAAAATGTAAGAGAAGTGCAGGCATTGATTATTGTGCCTTCACGCGAATTGGCAATTCAGATCGAGCAGGTTTTCAAAGGAATGAAAACCCCTTTCAGAGTAAGTACAGTGTATGGTGGACATTCTTCAAAATTGGAATCCAACAGCCTTGGAGAAGCACCAGACGTGATCATAGGTACTCCAGGAAGACTAGCTGATCATATAGAAAGAGAATCTTTTGATCCCAAAACTATTCAAGCGGTGGTTTTGGATGAGTTTGATAAATCACTTCAGATGGGCTTTCATGAGCAATTGAAAGTGATTTTTGGCGCATTGAATGGACAACAAAGACATTTGCTTACCTCTGCAACTGTGCTTAAACGTTTGCCGGATTTTCTGCCATTTGTAGATCACCGCACGGTCAACTTTTTGAAAGATGTGGTGGAGTCCAAACTTGAGCTGAAGATCGTTCACAGTTCCAGCAAGGAAAAAGGGGAGACTTTAATGCGATTGGTCGCAGGGTTTCAGGATGAATCTTGCATCGTTTTTTGCAACCACCGGGATGCAGTGGATAGACTGAGCATCTTATTGAATGACTACGATTATTTCCACTCTGTTCTTCATGGTGGCTTGGAGCAAATAGATCGGGAAAAGAACCTCATCCGCTTCCGAAGCAAGGTCACTAACCTATTGATTGCAACTGATTTGGCTTCTAGAGGATTGGACATTCCTGAGATCAAGCATGTGGTGCATTATCAGCTTCCTCCGAAGGAAGATGCTTTTATCCATAGAAATGGGAGGACTGCGAGGATGCATGCAGAAGGTATGTCCTATCTGATTTTGGCAAATGATGAGTCTCGACCTGAATACATAGCTGAATTCATTGAGGAGTTTAAAGTGGGTGAAAAGTTAGTACCACCAGTTCGTCAGGAATGGACTTGCCTATATGTAAGTGCAGGGAAGAAGGACAAGGTCAGCAAGGGAGATATAGTTGGTATGCTTACGAAGAAAGGAGGCTTGACTAGTGCAGAAATGGGTCTGATTACGATTATGGACTTTGCTTCCTATGTAGCTGTGAAAAGTAATCTGGTACAAAAGCTTTTGCCAAAACTGAAGAACGAGCGCGTGAAGAAAGTTAAGGTGAAGGTTGAAGAAGCGAATTAGCCTACAGTGGTCAGTCGCAGTGATCAGTTTTCTGGATAAATACTTATACCTATTTAATTTTGAGATGCTGTTGATGTGACTCCCCTTTTCCTAAAGGGGGTAATGGGATTTTAACTAGAAGTTGGGAGCCACTCATCACCTTACTAAAGAGAGTTTTTTCTTTTTTGAAAATAAACTTAGAGCGTAAGTAGTTTCATTTTTTCCTTATCTTAATATCTCACAAAAACGATGTATTCGGATGAATAAACGGGTAACAGGAATAGGAGGCATATTTTTTAAAGTAAAGAACCCAAGCAAGACCAAGGATTGGTATCAGAAACATCTTGGATTGAGCACGGATGCCAATGGATCTACCTTCGAATGGAGAAGCTCCGAGGATCCTAACCAAAAAGGCTTCACGCAATGGTCACCTATGAAGGATGATACAACCTACTTCAAGCCTTCCGAAAAGGAATTTATGATCAATTATCGTGTAGAAAATCTGGTAGAACTGGTGAAGGAGCTAATAGCCGAAGGAGTTACGATTCTGGATGAAATCGAAGAGACGGAATATGGGAAGTTTGTGCATATTCTCGACCCGGACGGTCACAGTATCGAGCTGTGGCAGCCAGTAGATGAGGTTTATGATGAAATGGTAGAAGGAAGAACTAAAAGCTAATCACTATGAGTAAAGCTGAAATCAAGCATGAATTTGATGGAAAAAGAGGTTCTTTTTTCATAGAAGAAGGTGCCAGGAGATTTGCCGAAATGGTCTATGTAATGGCTGGTCCAAAGAAAATGATCATTGAGCACACCGAAGTAGATGAAAGTCTGCAAGGACAGGGAGTAGGTCTAAAACTTTTGAAGGAATTGGTAGAATACGTCCGTAAAGAGGAGATCAAAGTCATCCCTCTTTGCCCATTTGCGAAAGCGATGTTTCAGAAAAAGGAAGAGTTAAGAGACGTGCTTAGCTAAAACTAATCGGTTCAGAAAAATAGGATATATAAAATCCAAAGGATAATAAGTGTGACTATTCCAGCAAAGAAATACCCACTATTCACATACGAATTTCGTCGGCTCATTCTGAAATTTATGCTGTCCTCAATGCTTTTGAGATCAGCTTTATCCATATTTTCGGCTCGTGAGATTCCATCATCCCGTGTTGCTTTGGGACGGATTTTCGCGAGGTTTCTATTGTCCTTCGAAGATTTATTTGCTGAAGATATAAAACCAGCTCCTCCTGTCATAGTTAACTAATTGTCTTTTAAGATAATGATTTCATACGAACTTGAAAAGAATTTCTCGATACAGGAATTTATTTATGTCCTAAGAGAGTCAGGTTTGGGTGAACGTAGGCCCATGCATGATGTGGATCATCTGGAGCGAATGCTTCTGAATTCCAATTTGGTTGTGGTAGCGAGGGAAAGAGGGGAAGTCGTCGGGGTTCTTCGAGCGTTGTCAGACTTTTCGTATCGTACTTTTATTGCTGATTTGGCTGTGATCTCGGCTAGGCAAGGTGAAGGAATTGGTCGTGGGATGTTAGAGTTTGCAAGAAGTTTAGCCCCAGAAGCAAGACTGATTCTTTTTGCTGCGGAAAATGCCACGGGGTTTTATCAAAAATTGGGTTTTCAATTACATGAGCGCTGCTATCAATTGAAACCAGAAGAGCCCTTTCGATAACTTTTTATAGGTTTTTTTAAACTAGTTTATCGATTTCCTATCTAAGTTGAGATTGAATTTATGTATCTTTTTAAAAAGTGATCTATGCTGAAATTACCCAAGGCCAAACTCCTACTTTTCTTTGGATGTGGATACCTGACATTTTTACTTGTGTCCTGCGCTGAAGCCCAAAAACCTGCTATTAATCCTTCAAGTTTATATTTTCCACCAAACGAATCTTCAATTTGGGAAGAGCGATCTGCATCTGAATTGGGCTGGGATGGGGTGAAATTAGCTGAGTTTTTGGCTTGGCTACCGACACAGGATACAAGGGCTTTTATGATTTTAAAAGATGGGAAAATAGTAGTCGAGGAATACTGGGGGGAGAAGTTGACTGGGCTTGGCGAAATGGACCAAAATTCCTATTGGTATTGGGCGTCTGCTGGAAAGACGCTTACAGCAACTTTGGTAGGAATAGCAGAAAATCAAAAGTTGCTGAAAACTAATGATAGAACTCAGAAATACTTGGGAGAAGGCTGGACCTCACTTACAAACAGTCAGGAACGCGATATTCGGTTGATTCATCATTTAACTATGACCACTGGCTTGGATGATGCCGTAGCTAATCAGGATGATACCAGTCCCTCGTCATTGCAATATCTAGCCGAGCCTGGTGAGAGATGGGCCTATCATAATGCACCCTTCACCTTGTTGGAGAAGGTGGTTCAAAATGCGTCTGGTATGAGCTATCAAAAGTATTTTGAAGAAAATCTCGGTAGAAAGATCGGAATGAAAGGATTCTGGCAGCAAACGGGTTTGAATAATGTCTTCTATAGTGATGCACGATCTTTCGCAAGATTTGGGCTTTTGCTGCTTGCGGATGGGAATTGGAATGGAGATGAGATTTGGTCTGGAGATTTTTTTGATGAGCTTTCACAATCTTCTCAGGCTCTCAATCGAAGCTATGGTTACCTGACCTGGCTAAACGGAAAGAGCTCCTTTATGATACCGCAATCTCAGACGATTTTTCCGGGCATGTTAGTTCCTAATGCGCCAGCAGATATGTATCAGGCTATGGGGAAAAATGGACAGTTTCTGATGGTTGTTCCTTCGGAAGGATTGGTAATCGTGAAAATGGGTGGTTCAGGAGATAATGCGCTTGTTCCTTTTTTGCTTATCCGAGATATCTGGGACAGATTAAATCCAATAATTGAATAATTATCGAGTTATTCGGCTTCGTATTTTTCCATCTGAGTCTTTATTTTATCTAGAGTCAGTGGTTTCTCCAGAAAGCCAGATACGATCTCATAGCCTTTAGCTTTTGATCTATCTTGATAGTCAATAGAGCTAGATAGAATAACGATTTTGTCGGATCTGTTCGAGTGGGTTTCCATGTATTTGTTGAGAAATTCCCATCCATTCAATACGGGCATATTTATATCCAAAAAAATCAGCAGGGATACCTCAGGATCAAAATCGTTGAGTTTAAGCAGAGCCTCTTCTGCTTCGAGAAATTCCATAACGTTCTCAGAAATACCAACTTTTCCAAGTAACCTCTTATTGATAAGGTTATTTATTGGGTCGTCATCCACTAGAAAAATGGTGTCAAATTGGATCATCAAGAGGTTAAAGATTGAAAAAGGAATAATTGACTAAGCCAAAATACAATTAATACTGATCCAAGAAAAAAGTTTAACTACCTTTTTTAACATATATCAATAGAACTACTAATACTCAGGCAATAAAAAAGGAGGTTCGTGGGAACCTCCTTTTAAAGTATGGTGTGCTTTGAGGATTACATCATGCCACCCATTCCTCCGCCGCCCATTGGAGGCATTGCAGGAGAATCTTCTTTCACATCTGCTACTACACACTCAGTAGTCAAAAGAAGCGCTGCGATAGACGCTGCATTCTCAAGAGCTAGACGAGTTACTTTAGTAGGATCGATTACACCGGCTTTGAACAAGTCTTCGTAAACGTCAGTTCTAGCATTGTAACCATAGTTACCTTTATTTTCTCTGATCTTGTTGATCACTACAGAAGGCTCACCACCAGCATTGGAAACGATAGTTCTCAATGGAGATTCGATAGCCTGTCTGATGATGTTGATACCAGTATCTTCATCTTCGTTAAGACCTTTCAGGTTGTTAAGTGCTTCAGCAGCTCTTACAAGAGCCACACCACCACCTACTACAACGCCTTCTTGTACGGCAGCTCTAGTTGCGTGAAGTGCATCATCAACACGGTCTTTTTTCTCTTTCATTTCTACTTCAGTAGCAGCACCGATATAAAGGATAGCTACACCGCCAGAAAGTTTAGCAAGTCTTTCCTGCAATTTCTCTCTGTCGTAATCAGAAGTAGTTTTATCAATCTGAGCTTTGATTTCAGCGATTCTGCCTTTGATAGCAGCTGCATCACCAGCACCATTTACAAGAGTAGTATTGTCCTTGTCAATGTTGATTTTCTCTGCTCTACCAAGCATGTCGATAGTAGCGTTTTCTAGTTTGAAACCTCTTTCTTCAGAGATAACTGTTCCGCCAGTAAGGATAGCGATGTCTTCCAACATTGCTTTTCTTCTATCACCGAAACCTGGAGCTTTCACAGCTGCCACTTTCAAAGCACCTCTGATTTTGTTCACTACTAGAGTCGCAAGAGCTTCTCCATCTACATCTTCAGAGATGATTACTAGACCTTTTCCTGACTGAGCTACTGGCTCAAGTACTGGTAGCAATTCTTTCATCGAAGAGATCTTCTTGTCGTAGATCAAGATATAAGGCTGCTCCAATTCTACTTCCATTTTCTCCGTGTTAGTCACGAAGTAAGGAGAAAGGTAACCTCTGTCAAACTGCATACCTTCTACAGTTTTTACTTCAGTTTCAGTACCTTTTGCTTCTTCTACAGTGATTACACCGTCTTTACCTACTTTGTCCATTGCGTCAGAAATCATTTTTCCGATTTCCTCGTCATTGTTAGCAGATACAGTCGCTACCTGAGCGATTTCCTTAGAAGTAGAGATTTGCTTGGAATCAGCTTGAAGTTGCTTAACAACAGCAGCAACTGCTTTGTCAATACCTCTTTTAAGATCCATTGGGTTAGCTCCGGCAGCTACGTTTTTGATACCTACGCCGAAGATAGATTGAGCTAGTACAGTTGCAGTAGTAGTACCGTCACCTGCATTGTCAGCAGTTTTGGAAGCTACTTCTTTTACCAACTGAGCTCCCATATTTTCGATTGGCTCTGCCAATTCGATTTCTTTCGCTACAGACACACCATCTTTAGTAATAGTAGGTGCACCGAATTTTTTATCGATAATCACATTACGACCTTTTGGTCCCAATGTCACTTTTACTGCGTCAGCAAGTGCATCAACGCCTTTCTTCAGTTGATCTCTTGCACTTGTGTTGAAAAATAATTGCTTAGACATAGTGTTACTATTTTGAGTTAACGATTAAGGATGATTTATTAAAGTATTGCAAAGATGTCAGACTCTCTCATGATAAGATAGTCACTGCCTTCTACGCTTAGCTCAGTTCCGGAGTATTTTCCGTACAATACTGTGTCGCCAACTTTAACAGTTAAAGGCTCATCTTTTTTGCCATTTCCTACTGCTACTACAGTACCTTTTTGTGGCTTCTCTTTAGCAGTATCTGGGATGTAAAGGCCAGAAGCTGTTTTCTCTTCAGCTGCAGCAGGTTGTACCAAAACTCTGTCTGCAAGAGGTTTGATGTTCACATTTGACATAATATAAATTCGTTTAAGGTTAGATTAAAATGTACTTGCCTAATAGCACTTCCTGTGCCAATGAAGGAATACGGCTAAAGGCTGACAAATCGGCTGTTATTGGGGTGAAAATTGTGTCTGATCCTCGTTTTTTTTGGCAGTAAGGACTGCCATTTTTGCTCTAGCCATTTCAAAATTGTCAGAATTTTGTAAATTAAAATCAAACCTATTTCCTATAATCAAACCTATTCCTAATGACAACACTTCCAAAAAACTGGATTACAGAAGGCCTGATAGATTTTGAGTATAAAAAATATCAATTGTTGGCCTATTTGCAGGAAACCAGCAAACACTTCAATGCAATGAAGCTATATCCTGTCCTTGCTGAATTGATTGATCATTACCGAGATTTAAATGAATTGAAATCGGGTAAAAAGGAGCTGACAAAGCTGTTTCCAAAAACCTTAGATTCTATTGACTTCCAAAAGGGAAAGCTGAATTATCAATCTAAGGTGAGCGATGATGGATTAATGAAAGAGCTTGCCTTGATCACTGAGTTTGCCCTTCCAAAGATCGTTTCTAAAATAGAAGAGGGGAGGACGATTTATGATTTTGTAGAAGAGCAACTTGAATTTGAGCCCGTGGGAATTGTGCCCATTTATAATCAGGAAGGCTATATTTTATTGTCGAGGGAAAAAAAGCAGGAAATTCATGCTTTTCGCTATAAGTCGAGTTTGTTGCATTTTGCAGGCGAAAAGTTCCGAAGTATTAGTATGTGGCTCGTTGGGGTGTTTCAGCGCAGTTTGGTAAATACCCTAGAAAAAATTAAAATGGATTTGGTGCGCGAGATCAAAGAGCTGCCTAACCCTGCTACTTGGAGGATTCATAGCCAAAAGGAATTCCCAATCGAAGAGACCTTGGTTCCGATTAGCAAGCGACTTTTACTTAAGACTGTATCGGCTTAGGCAGTAAACGAGAAAAGTCTGCCCTTTGCGGAGCAGACTTTTTAATTTTTATGATTTTTTCTACTTAGTTGCCAGAAGTAGTGTCGGTCTCAGCTGGAGTTTCAGTTTCCGATGGAGCCTGTGGAAGAAGACTTTCATCTTCACCAAAAGTAGGAGCTACTACCTGCTGCTTTGCATTCTCAATATTTGGAGAAGAGAACTGGTTAGACTGTGCTCCTGTGTAGAAAGCTGAAGAAGCCAAAGACAAAACAAGGATAGAGACTGCCAATACCCAGGTAGCTTTTTCAAGGACATTTCCGGTACGGGTCACACCCATAATTTGCGAAGCACTTCCGCCAAATGCAGCGCCAACTCCGCCTTTAGAATTCTGGCCTAGGATCACTAAAATCAGCAAAACAGCCAAAATTAGAATAATTGTAATCAATAAAGTAAACATATACTATGGGTGTTAATCTTTCAGTTTTTCAATCAAGTCCGCAAAGTAAGTCCTTTTATCCGGGAATTTCAATATCAACTTCTCATAAATTTGCTTTGACAATTGCTTCTTTCCCTGTTTGGCTAGAATCTTAGCATAAGATTCTGAAATCATGTTGTCGTTTATTTGAGTGCTAGCTGCTGCCAGATTCTCGGTATTCTGGTTTGCTTCGATCTCTTTGATGGTTGCCAGCTTGATGGATTTTTTGCTGAAAGCCTTGATTAGATCGATCTGCTCTTTCTTTTTCTCATCCAGAATTTCTTTTTTATCCTTCTTTTTGATCATTTCGATCAAATCATCCTGAGGAGGTTTTCTGCGTCTGGGTTTAGGTTTTGGAGGTTCAGGCTTTGCTGCTGCGGTTATTGGTTTTTCCGCTATAGGCTCTGATTTTTCAGCTTTTACTTCAGGTTTTGGAGAAGCTGATTTTTGCGCAACAGGTGCTTTCGCATTTCCTTCAATCAACGTTTTGAGCCAGATCCTATCTGGGCTAGTGATTGCGGCGTATCCTACATATTGGGCATCTTCTATTCCATTTTTTTGAAATTCATAGCGAGCAGTGAGCACATGAGGGATTTGAAAATAGGGGAAATTTTCAGACACCTTTTGCACTTGAAGAATATCGCTGCGCTCTAAGGAGTCTGATTTTTTGATTAGTTCTAAAAATTGGGATGCATTCACTGGAATAGTTCTTTTGGATTGAATAGTGGGAAAATAAACGATTGAGTCAGTTGCTGTGAATATTTCTTGAATGATTGTGAAAATCTCCTCCAGCATCTTTTTTTCCATAACTGGGAAAGAAGTTGTAGTCGGATCATAATCTTTGAAAAACGTGAAGGTGCTTTCTAGCGCCTCTTCCTCGTTTTCTGCATTAATATAGGCTACATCGATGACAATTGTTAATCGCATTGTAGCATCACTAAGATTAAATTTAATCTCTTTACTGCCAAATGCTTTTTTTTCTTTACGCTCTTTAGCCTCGATATCTTTGATCGATTCTAACCTGATTTCCTTTTTACTTATGCCTCTAATAAGGTCTAAAGGCTTCTTTTCCGTATCTTCTTTTACCTCACCTGTCTCAGTATTTTTCCTCGTTTGGGGAAATATCTTGTCTTCGATTAGCGTTTTGAGCCAGATCCGATCTGGACTGTTGATCGCTGCAGATCCTCTTGAGGAGGTGTTTTTTGTTCCGACTTTTTGAAACTCATGCCGGGCTGTGAGTACATGTGGAATTAGAAAGTAGGGGAAGTTTTCCTTCACCTTTTCTAATTGCACTAGCTCAGTATTACCTAACGAATTTGCTTTATGGATTATTTCTAAAAATTGGGCTGAGTTCAACTGGATAGTTCTTATCTTCTGAATATAAGCAAATTACCAGTTGGCGACAGTCGCGGTAAAGATATCTTGGATGATACTAGTAAATATCTCATCTACCAGTTCATTTTCAACATCGAGGAAAGTAGTCGTCCTCGGGTCGTAATCTTTGAAAAACGTAAATGGTCTCTTCAGATTTTCCTCTTCATTGGTAGTATTGATATATTCCACCTCAACTACGATAGTCAGACGCATGGTACCCGCACGATCCGGGCGGTTAGGATCGTTACTTGATACAGCGGCTTGTGGAGTATTAGTATAGCGGGAGATAGCCCCCATGAACTGTAAGTTTCCATTTGATCTTACCAGTTCCAATTGTGTGTTTCTCTGGTAATACTCTTTTAGTGCTTCGGTGAATTGCTGTTCAATGTTTGGAGGTCCTCCTCCAGAATCGTTGAAGAAATTCTCAACCGTAAATGTCTTCACTTGGTCGTAATCAATGTTAGTACCTGTGAAGCTGTATTTAACCGAGCAACTCTGGAATAAAAATAGAGCCAATCCGCAGATTAGGACATTGAGTTTATTGGTCGATTTCATACTGTTTGATCTTTCTGTAAAGTGTTCGTTCTGAGATGCCCAAGTCACTTGCCGCGTATTTTCTTTTATTGTTATGCTTGCGCAAAGCTCTTAATATCATCTCCTTTTCTTTCTTTTCCAGAGAAAGAGAATTGTCATCTTCCTCATGAATGATGTCTTCTATGACGTCATCTTCGTACTCTTCGTTGTTTGAAGAGTTTGATTTTTGAGAATCCAGCACCAAAGGCACGTAGCTTGGATTGGATTCTGTACTTTCTGGGCTTCCAAAACCACTGTCCATATCTTCGAAAAGGCCTTGATGCTTTTGGATGATTGTCTGGTTTAGCCCTCCGTTTTTATACGATTCTAGCACAAGTTTTTTCAACTCATTCATGTCTTTTTTCATGTCAAAAAGCACTTTATACAACAGATCTCTTTCAGAAAAGTCTGAGGATTCACTGTTTTTTGACATGCTCGGAAGTGTCATCGGAAGGCGGGTGTTTTCAGAAGGCAGATACCTGGCTAAAGTTTCCGCATCGACTTCACGCTCACTTTCCAGTAAAGAGATCTGCTCAGCAATATTCTTCAGCTGACGAATATTGCCAGGGAAGGAATACCGCATTAGTGCGACTTGAGCTTCATTGTCTAATGAAATTGGGCGCACATGGTATTTTTCTGAAAAGTCCGAAGTAAACTTTCTGAAAAGTAATACCACATCTTCACCTCGTTCTCTTAATGGGGGAACAAAAATCGGAACGGTATTCAGTCTATAATAAAGGTCTTCTCTGAACTTGCCTTTTTCTACTGCATTGAGCAGTTTGACATTGGTGGCAGTGATTACCCGCACGTTTGTTTTGAGAACTTTCGAAGAACCCACTTTGATGAATTCGCCATTTTCCAGCACGCGAAGCAGTCTAGCTTGGGTTCCCAAAGGCATTTCACCTATTTCATCCAGGAAAATAGAGCCTCCATCAGTTACCTCAAAATAGCCTTTTCTGGCCTCGTGAGCACCTGTGAAAGAGCCTTTTTCATGTCCAAAAAGCTCGGAATCAATCGTGCCTTCAGGAATAGCACCGCAGTTAATAGCGATGAATTTACCATGCTTTCGTAGGCTCAGCGAATGTATGATTTTCGAAAAACTTTCTTTACCACTTCCACTTTCCCCATTGATCAGCACAGTCATATCGGTAGGCGCGGCTTGCATGGCTACCTGTATAGCGTGGTTCAAAAGCGGACTATTTCCTATGATCCCAAAGCGTTGTTTTACGCTTTGTATTTCCGGGTTATCAATCATTTTAATGCAGGATTTATTTCAATTACCTCACCAAAAAGTGTTGCAGGAGTGCAATCGGTAATTCTCACTTTTAAGTAGTCACCTGCAGAAAAATTGCCCGCAGGGACGATTACCACTTTATTTGCGGAGTTTCTTCCTTTAAATTCATCTGCTGATTTCTTCGAGGCACCTTCTACAAGAATCACCTGCTCTTTGCCCAGATCAAGCTTATTTCGATTCAGGGAAGTAGCGCTTTGTTTTTTGATCACTTCAGCTAAACGTCGTTTTTTTATTTCCATTGGAATGTCGTCAGCATATTTTTTTGCCGCCAGCGTTCCTGGTCTTTCGGAGTAAAAGAACATGTATGAAAAGTCGAATTGCACGATGTCCATCAAGGAAAGCGTGTCTTGATGCTCTTCTTCCGTCTCAGTGCAGAATCCAGTAATCATGTCGGAAGAAATACCACATTCTTCACCTAATATCTCACGGATTTTAGAAACTCGCTCCAAGTACCATTCCCGATCGTAGGTTCTGTTCATCATTTCCAACACGCGGGAATTGCCACTTTGAGCGGGCAAATGGATGTATTTGCAGATGCTGTCGTACTTCTTCATCGTGTACAGGACGTCATCAGTAATGTCCTTCGGATGAGAAGTGGAGAATCGTACTCTCAGCGAAGGATCTACTAGAGCCACCATCTCCAGCAAATTGGCAAAATTCACAACTGCACTTACTTCCTCTTCTTTTTTGTTCAGCCTAGCCTTATTATTCTCTTCCGGGGACCATTTGTAGCTATCGACATTTTGACCAAGCAAGGTCACTTCTTTGTATCCTTTGGAGAAAAGGTCTTTTGCCTCCGCAACAATGGAATGTGGATCACGACTTCTTTCTCTTCCACGGGTAAAGGGAACTACGCAGAAAGAACACATATTATCACAGCCACGCATAATCGAAATGAATGCTGTGATTCCATTGGAATTCAGTCGGACAGGGGAGATGTCCGCATAGGTTTCCTCACGGGAAAGAAAGGTGTTTACAGCTTTTTGTCCATCTTCAGCCGTGGAAAGTAGGTTAGGCAGGTCTCGGTAAGCATCTGGACCCACGACTATATCCACTATTTTTTCTTCTTCGAGAAGCTTTTCTTTTAGCCGTTCTGCCATGCAACCTAAGACTCCTATGGTCAGTGAAGGCTTAGCTTTTTTGGCTCTCTGGAAGTCTGTTAGGCGTTTTCTTACAGTCTGCTCAGCCTTTTCACGGATGGAGCAGGTGTTGAGGAAAATAGCATCTGCCTGATAAAAATCAGAAGTGGTATCGAATCCACCTTCTTTCATGATGGAAGCCACTACTTCTGAATCTGCGAAGTTCATCGCGCAACCGTAGCTTTCAATGTATAGTTTTCGGGTTTTACCTGTATTCTCATCCACAGTGGTTTTGAAGTCGCAAGCTTGTGCTTCTTCCCCTGAGATGATATCTATGTCTGCAATCAAATTGTTCATGTAGGGTCTTCTTTCCTTCTTTCGGATGGCGAAATTACGAAAATGCGGACAAAATGGCAGAAAGTTTCTGGATTTAGTTTTTTGTTTTAATACAACCAGTTTCTGGTTAGATATTGCTGTTTTCTAAAGGAGTACCGCCTATTACTAAATCTACGTGGTCTATAATTAACCTTTTCTCCAAATTTGATCATTTCCTAAACAAACGTATTAACTATGAAATCACTACGGCTACTACTTCTTCCTTTAGTACTATTGATGACCGGTTGTCCCTTTGGGGGAGATGAAAATCCGGACACAGATGAAAACTCTGCACCGATAATTTCCAATCAAGAATTTTCGGTAATTGAAAATGCCAGAATTGGAACAATTGTCGGGATTGTTACCGCATCAGATGCTGATGGCGATGATCTAGCGTTTTCGATTTCATCGGGTAATATTGATGGAGCATTCCAAATAAACCAAGACTCAGGGGAAATCGAGGTAGCCTCCTCCGCACTACTTGATTTTGAAAAATACCCCGTATTTAGTCTTTCAGTAAGTGTGACTGATCAAGAGCTTTCAAGTTCTGCAACTATAACAATTAACCTCAATAATGTAGATGAGGTTTCCAATGACCTATCTTTCAATGGGACTAATTATACCTTTATAGATGGTTTAATAGAAGACTATGGAAATTATAATCCAATTGATGATGAGGGGGACCTTTCAACTCATTATAACTATGACTTTATCATAATTGATGATGAAATAAAAATAACGACTGTGGAAGAAAACGGCGAGAGTTATACGGAATATAATGCTGAAAACGCTACAATTTCCGTTTATGCCGAGCTCTTCTCTCCAAATGCAAATTCCTTTCAGCCGGGAACATTTGAATTCACGAATCTTGAAGGTATTACAAAAGAAGATGTGGTAGGTGATTACTTTTTTAGATATATGGGATTGGAAATTGACCCTAATTCAGAAATGGAGGATAATTATTATGAAGCTATATCTGGAATTGTAGTCGTTGTTGAGAATTCCAACTTAAATTATACAATAACCTATGATGTCACAGTCAAAAAACTAGATGAAGTTACTTTGGAATATATAGAAGGAACTGAACAAGCAATTTCGTTTTCATATACAGGTGACTTTCTTTATCATGATGAAAATGAAAGCACAAACGCAAGAATAGCTAGCGTAAAAAGGAAGAAGAGATAGAATAAATACCAAAAAAAGATAAAAATTATTATGTCATGAAATTATTAAGAATAGGGTGGGTTCCATTTATTTTATTGCTTACTGCCTGTCCTTGGGGCGAGGGAGAGGAGCTCCCAGATAACGATATGGATGACCCTACCAATGACCTTAACTTTGACCTTGCCTTAGATGGGATTAAGTATACCTTTTTAGATGGAGTGATAAATGACAAAGGTAATTACAATCCATTTGATGATAGGTGGAATAGTTTTGATGAGGGAGATCTTTCAACTCATTACAGTTATGGGTTCACCATTGCGGATGATGAATTGGAAATAATAAAAGGTGGTGAAGGCGATGGTGTTTGGACACAAATTCACTCTGAGAATGCTAAAATTTTTGTTTATGCTGATCTCTATGCTTTAAACGAAGATTCCTTTCAACCGGGTACATTTGAATTCACCAATATTGAAGGTTTAGAAAAAGAAGATGTGAAAGAAATTTTCTTTTTCCCATCTGCGGGGATATACATTTTTGAAGATCCAGAGGGGGCTTTTTTAGGAGTTGAGTACAGCGCTATATCAGGAACTGTTATCGTTGTTGAAAATTCCAGTATAAATTATACCTTAACGTTTGATCTTACAGTCAAAAAACATCATCAAACCACTTACGAATTAATAGACGGAACGGAACAGAATATTTCGTTTTCCTATACTGGTGACTTTGATATTAAATAGCTAAGGTCAAAAAGAAGAAGAGATAGAATATAAACATAACATTAGCTAATTATTGAATGCGCCTGCTTAATCTAGTGGACCAGAAGTTGCCAGAAACTTCTGATCTATCTGTGTGGGCGCACTCCTTTTATCAATGTCTAGTTTTTTCGACAGCTGGTGAAGCTCTTCTCTTTACCACACCAGTTATGCATGGGATTGGAACTTGTCACAGTCTTTTGGCAGTATGTCCAAGGATAACTCGCATTATACCCATGATTCTCTTCGGTTTACTTAGGTATTAATAAGTGTTAGATGTATCAAATTCCTTCAAATGGTATCTTCAACTGCTCACCAAAATGCTGATGTTCTTCGGTGATATTGAGATTTGAAATCCCTAGACCGAGTAAGCGAATAGAATTAACGAAAGGCTCTTGAGCCAATAATTCTTGGGCAATTTCCCAGATAAGTTCTTCCTCAGGATATTGTTCCTGGGTTTTACTCCGTGTTTGCTGGGTGAAATCAGAATATTTGATTTTCAGCGTAACAGTTCTGCCTTTAATCCCGGATTTCTTAATTCGCTTAGTTAATTCATCATAGATTTTCTTTAACTCGCCTAGAAGCTCTTCGTTATTCAGAAGATCCTTGGCAAAGGTATTTTCAGCACTGAGTGATTTGCGGATTCGATGTGGCTGGACTTCTGAGAGATGAATTCCTCTAACGATATTGAAATAGTGGATGCCGGATTTACCGAATTTTCGGGTGAGGTATTGAAGTGAAAACTGCTTCAGGTCTTTTCCATTGTGTATGCCTAAACTTCCCATTTTCTCGGCAGTTACTTTCCCAATCCCAAAGAATTTCTTGATGGGTAATTTCTCTAAAAACTTTTCTGCTTCCTCTGGAAGAATTACTGCCTGTCCATTAGGTTTGTTCAGGTCAGAGGCGATTTTTGCCAAAAACTTATTGTAGGAAACTCCCGCAGAAGCATTTAATCCTGTTCGTTCTTTGATCTTTTGCCTGATTTGCTTGGCGATCAAAATGGCTGATTTCAAACCCATTTTATTTTCCGTCACATCCATAAACGCCTCATCCAGAGAAAGAGGTTCGACTAGGTCTGTGTATTCATGGAAAACTTCTCTGATCTGACTGGAAATCTCCTTGTAGCGATCAAATCTAGCCGGTGCAAAAATCAGTTGGGGACACTTCCGTGCGGCCAAGACTGATGGCATAGCTGAATAAACCCCAAACTTCCTGGCTTCATAACTTGCGGCAGCTATGACACCTCTAGCAGCATTTCCCCCAACCACCAGGGGTTTCCCTCTCCATTCTGGATGATCCAGCTGCTCCACGGAGGCATAGAATGCATCCATATCCACATGGATTATTTTCCTTATTGGATAAAGTTGTATGTCTTTTTCATTTTCCACTGAGCACTTCTAGAATTGCCTTGGCTTTGAGCTCGCATTCATCGTATTCCTGAGCTGGATTTGCGTCGAACGTGATGGCACTCCCCACACCAAAGTAGAGTTTTTTCACCTCCAGATCTGCGATAATACTTCGAATGATTACTGAAAAGTCAAAATCTCCATTTTCCTCGATCACACCAAAAGAACCTGAAAACCAGCCTCTCTTGAAGCTTTCCAGTTCTTCGATGATTTCCATCGTCCGGATTTTCGGCGCGCCTGTCATGCTTCCCATCGGGAAAGTAGCTTGTATGATTTCTGAAAAATTCCCTTGAGGCTTTAATTCCGAAGCTATTGTGCTGATCATTTGAAAGACTCTTGGAAAAGGATAAATACCAAACAGTTCTCTGACTTGTACAGATCCGATCATAGAGACTTTGGAAAGATCATTTCTCATCAGATCGGTAATCATGAGGTTTTCGGCCTGTTCTTTTTCGCTTTTTGCTAGCGTTTCTCTATTCACTTTGTCCTCAGTTTCGTTTGCTCCTCGCTTTATGGTTCCTTTAATAGGCTGAGCTATAAGCCGATTTCCAGCTCTTTTCAGAAAACGCTCTGGGGAAGCCGAAATTAACCACTGTGATTTGGCTTTGAAAAGGGTCGAAAACGGCATGGGAGAAAGGCTATTCAATTTGAAATAAGCGGCTATTGGATCCCAGGACTCGAATGAACCTGAATATGCCTGACAAAAATTGCTCTCGTATGTGTTGCCCTCAATAATATGATCCTGAATAGTTTTGACAGTTTCTAGGTATCTCTTCCTTGTAATTTGAGGCTGGATATCACATCGGGTAATTGACTTCTTCGGTAGAATTATATCTTCAACTTCTTTCCAGAATTCTTTAGTCAATTCAATCTCTGAATGAATATTTTTCACATCAAAATCCAGTGTGAAAGTTGGGGTGAAAAAGCAAAGTTCTGGAAGTTCGAGAAATGCTGGATTTTTACTTTTCAGCTTTTCCAATCGGTTTTTGAAGTCGTAACCGATGATTCCAACTTTTTTAAATCCGGCATAATCGCTCCAGAGTTCTTCCTCAGTTAATTGTCTATTCCCGGCATAGAATTTTGTAGCAAATGAGCCTTCTGGATATTGGTGTTCATTTCCATTGGTGTAGGCGAAAAAGTCAAAATGAAGATCAGCCCATCGACATAGCTTTTCGATCCAAAAGAGGTTCGGAATAGGGTAGGTGTATGAGGTTAATTTCATTGCTAGCACAAAAAAAGAGGAATCCTGTGAAGAATTCCCCTTTACTACTGAGTTTGTTTGTATTAATTGGTTTTTACATCCAAGATTACACCTACTGTGTTGTAGATGAATTTGTCTTTTGCTTTATCAGCTACACTTGATTCGTCTTGGTAAGAAAGTCCCCAATCGGTTCTGTCAATGTTAAATCCAGCTTTAGCTGACACTGTTCCGTTGTTGATGCTCACTGTAGCAGGAAACTTGATGTTTTTAGTGGTTCCTCTCATTGTAAGGTTGCCACTGATCCAATGAGTTGGAGTCTCAGGATTCAATTCAGTGGTTGACTCTGGAGTATTTTCAGTTTCAAATTGCTCTTCTTCTGTGATTGTATCAGAGGAAGTAAATGGTTCTACAGAAGTGATTTCAAAGGTCGCAGTTGGATGATTTGCTGCGTCGAAGAAGTCAGCTGATTGTAAGTGACCAGTTAGTTTTCCATGCATTTCTGAACCAGCTTCCAAGTCATGCACTTCAAGATTAGTAATATCAAAGGTAATTTTACCACCTGTAATATTTTCACCATTCACTGCAATCATGCCTTCAGTCACTGGAATGATTCCGTTGTGCTGTCCAGTTGGTTTGTAGCCTTTCCATCCGATGGCAGTAGCTGATTTGTCAATTGAAAGTGTAGTGCCTTCTGTAGCTGCTACTTCTTGAGCTTCAGTGGTTTCTACTGTCTCGCCAGATTTGCCACATGCAAATGTCAGCATGGCAGCCGCTAGAATAAATCCTGATAATTTAATAGTTTTCATTGTTGTGAGTTTGTTTTCAAAATTATGTGTATATACATGCAAACTCAAAGTTTGCTAAAAAGTTCAATACTCAAAAGAAAAAGCTAAACTTTGTTTGAGATTGTTTAGAAATAGAAATTTGAAAGACGTAAAGTAACTATGGCATTACTATTAGAGGTAAATGGAAAAAGCCCTTCCCAAGGCGATGGATGTTGGTTGGCACCTAATGCTACTATAGTGGGTGATGTACAGATGGGAGATAATTGTACGGTGTGGTTCAATGCTGTCGTGCGAGGAGATGTCCATGAAATCCGTATAGGAAACGACACAAATATCCAGGATGGCGCAATAATCCACTGTACGTATCAAAAAGCTGGGACTTATATCGGAAATCAGGTTTCTATTGCACACAATGCCATCGTTCATGGCTGCACGATTCATGACCGGGTTTTGATAGGAATGGGAGCGATAGTAATGGATGGAGCCGTAGTTCATTCTGGCGCTGTCATAGCCGCTGGTGCTGTGGTTTTGGCCAATACAATCGTAGAGGCCAATTCGATTTATGCGGGCATGCCTGCTAAAAAAGTAAAAAATACCGGAGCTGAAATGGAAGAAGTAATATCAAGGACTGCCAAGAACTACCCCATGTATGCCAGTTGGTTTGCAAACTAAATTTGACACTTTAAGTGCAAAAAAAATGCAGTTTGCCTTTTAATTTTGTGCTAGAATCATATAAATTGAACTATATTCATTTTTGTAGATTACTTTTTTATGAAAACTATTTTTAAAAAACTGGATAAATCGTCCTATTTATTGCTGCTATTCGCACTGTTTATTCTCTTTAATTTCCTTCTAATTTATTTCATGCCTAAGGATTATGCATTGGACATACGGTTTGCTTATTCAGCCAGTGAGGCATTCGGAGTGCTCAATAGCATGGGGCAAAATCTTCGGAAAAAGTATCTTTTAGTCATTTGGCTGCTGGATACACCTTATCTGGTAGTTTATTTATTGTTGTTGGTTGGGTTGATTCGTAAACTGTGGAAAAATAAAGTCCTGATTTATTTGCCACTTGCTATTGTACTTTTGGATTTTTTTGAAAACCTAATGGTAACTGGTCTATTGCTAAGCTTTCCTTCCGAAAACATGGTCTTAGCATATCTCGCTTCATTTTTCACCACTACTAAATGGGTATGCGTGGCGCTTTGTGTAGTTTTTTTACTTACTGGCCTAGTGAAAAATTATGTGCTTAAAAATCAACCAGATCTGGATCTAAATGGTTGATCTGGCATTTTTTTATTGATAAGCTAACCTCGCTTGCTTTTCTTTTCAGGAAATTTTGACTAGTATTTGAAACGGAGAGAAAACCTCTGATTTTTCACTGATAGTTGAAATTTTATTTATGCACGAAGAATATTTAAAGTGGTTTTCTCCCCATCTGCAGCGGGACGTAGAAATGTTGGTGTTTGGACATGCAGGATACCCTGTGGTGATTTTCCCAACTTCCAAAGGTTCTTTTCACGAAAACCGTGACATGGGTCTGATAAAATCCGCCCAATGGTACATTGACCAAGGACTGATCAAAATTTATTGCCCAATCAGCAATGATGCAGACAGTTTTTACAATAAGAATATCCACCCTCATCAGCGCATCCAAAATCATGTAGCCTATGACAAAATGATTTGCCATGAGATCGTAGAGCGAATCCGGTTAAATACTGCCGTGGCAAAAGTGGTGATGGCTGGCTGTAGTTTTGGAGGGTATCATGCTGCCAATTTTGCGTTTCGGCATCCGGGCTACGTCAGCCACATGTTTAGTATGTCGGGAGCTTTTGACATACGGAACTTCATGGATGGATACCAACATGATGATATCTTTTACAATAATCCTCTGGAATACCTTCCTGGGCTTAATGATCAGGAGCTTTGGAAAATGGACATTGTTCTAGGGACTTCCAATTGGGATATATGCTTCGATGCCAATATCAAACTACATGATACGCTCAGAGCCAAAAATGTAAGCCACTGGTTCGATGTTCGCCAAAACCGACAGCATGATTGGGATGTCTGGAAGGAGATGTTTCCTCATTATCTCAGTAGAATTAAGTTTAACTAGATTAGCTAATAATAAATATTTGATATGAAGAAAATCGGAATACTTTTCGGAATGGAGGACACTTTTCCTCAGGCTTTTATTGACAGAGTTAATCAGAAAGCTGAAAAAGGAATATTCGCTGAAGCAGTGCAGATAGACAAAGTGATTCAAAATCAATTGACAGAATACGCTGTGATTATCGATAGGATTTCTCAGGATGTTCCATTTTATCGGGCGTATTTGAAGAACGCAGCTTTGACAGGTACCGCGGTGATCAACAACCCGTTTTGGTGGAGTGCAGATGATAAATTCTTCAACAATGCCCTCGCAGATACATTAGGTGTACCACTTCCTAAAACGGTGATTCTTCCCTCTGCAAAGCATCCTGATGATACCACTTCCAAATCATTTAGAAATCTCGTGGCTCCATTGGACTGGGAAGGCATCTTTAATTATGTGGGTTTTCCTGCCTATATGAAGCCCTATGCTGGTGGAGGTTGGAAAAATGTCTATAGATTGGAGGATAAGGAAGAATTCTTCAGAACGCACCCAGAGACAGGTCAGCTAGTGATGATGCTCCAAGAGGAAATTGTGTTTGAAGAATATTTCAGAGTGTATTGTCTGGGTGGAAAAGCAGTGAAAATCATGCCTTACGAACCTCGAAATCCACATCATTTGCGCTATGTAGTAGATGGACCACCTGCCTCAAAGAAATTATTGGCAACAGTGAAGGATTACACTTTACGACTTTGTAAAGGACTGGGGTATGATTTCAATACGGTAGAATTTGCTGTGAAGGATGGAGTTCCTTATGCGATTGATTTTGGAAATCCAGCCCCTGATGCAGATGTGAACTCAGTGGGAGCAGAAAACTTTGAATGGGTAGTGGAGGAAGCTGCAAAAATGGCAATAAGCTACGCTAAAGCCCAGAAGCCAGGCAAAATGAACCTAACCTGGGGGACTTTTATGAGGGATTCGGTGACTGATTCCAAGAGGTTTTAAAACTTTTAGCTTAACGATTTACTATGGCTTCATCACTGAAAAAGCTCCCGAAATTCACACTTGGAGTAGAAGAGGAATATCAGATTATAGATCCTGAGACAAGAGATCTACGCTCACACATGTCCAAAATCGTGGAGGGCGGGAAAATCACTCTTAAGGAGCAGGTGAAAGCCGAAATGCATCAGTCTGTGGTAGAGGTAGGGACCAATGTCTGTGAAAATGTGGCACAAGCAAGAGCTGAAGTGGGAAGTCTCCGCAATAAAATCTCTGAGTTGGCGGCAAAGCAGGATTTGGTGGTAGGAGCGGCAAGTACACATCCATTTGCGCGGTGGCAGGATCAGGAGATTACTGATGATCCTCGATATCATGTGATTGTGGATGAATTAAAAGACATCGCTAGATCAAATCTGATTTTTGGACTTCATGTGCATGTGGGAATTGACAGCCGGGAAATCGCCATTCAGCTGATGAATCAGGCTTGTTATTTTCTTCCGCACATTTATGCGTTGACTACAAATTCCCCTTTCTGGGAAGGTAGAAATACGGGCTTTAAAGCATTCAGGGCTAAGATTTTTGCCAAATTCCCGAGGACTGGATTACCGGAATATTTTGATTCGGTACAGTCGTATGATAATTATCTGGAGACTTTGGTGAAAACCAACTGCATAGACAATCCCAAGAAAATATGGTGGGATCTGAGAATTCATCCATTTTTCAGCACGATTGAATTCCGCATTTGTGATATGTGCCTCACGGTTGATGAGACCATTTGTATTGTCGCTTTGATCCAAGCTGTAGTCGCCAAATTGTACAGATTGCTCTTGAGTAATACCAGTTTTAATATTTACAGAATTGCGCTGATCCGCGAAAACAAGTTTCGAGCGGCAAGAAATGGAATTGAGGGTAAACTCATTGATTTTGGAAGGAAAATAGAAGTGCCTACTTCAGAGCTCATTATGGAACTTCTGGACTTTATAGATGATGTGGTGGATGAATTGGATAGTCGTCCAGAAATCGATTATGTGCATCAAATCCTCAAAAATGGCACAGGTGCAGATCAGCAATTGGCGGTTTTTGATCAAACTCAGGATCTGAAAAAAGTCGTTGATATGATCACTTCAAAGTTTACAGAAGGGATTTAAGGGCTTTTATTACCTTTGCGGGCAAATAATAACATTCAGGCAACGTGGGAAAGAAAAAATTGAACTTGGCGATCTTAGATATGTATGATAGCGAGCCAAATCAGGGGATGCGTTGTATCAAAGATATTGTCGCAAGATTCGAGAGTCAGGTGACGTACAAAATATTTGATGTAAGAGGCAAAGCCGAAATACCTGAAATCCGGGATTATGATCTCTTTATTTCCACCGGTGGACCAGGAAATCCAATGGATGGAGATGGGAATTGGGACTTAAAATATTTTGACTTTTTGGATCAAATTTGGATCTGGAACCAAAATTTCAATCACAAAAAACACATTCTATTCATTTGTCATTCCTTTCAGATGGCCTGCAGGCATTTTGGATTGGGGACGCTCACTAAGCGGAAATCTACTTCTTTTGGAGTAATGTCCGTGCATAAGACAGCAGATGGACACAAGGATTCCCTGCTGCAAAACTTAGCTAATCCATTTTGGGCCGTGGACTCTAGAGATTATCAGGTCGTTCAGCCTGATTTGAAGAAATTCAAAGTGCTAGGTGCTAAAATAATAGCGCTGGAAAAAATTAGAGACCATGTGGAATATGAGCGTGCAATCATGGCAATTCGCTTTTCGCCCGAGATGGTCGGGACCCAGTTTCACCCAGAAGCAGATCCGGTGAGTTTTCTAGCTCATTTGAAAAAAGCCGAAGTGAAAGAGAAAATTGTTTCCCTAATTGGAAAGACAAAGTTTCGAAAAATGCTGGAATACATGACAGATGAGGACAAAATCTACAAAACAAATGAGACGTTGATTCCCAATTTTATAGAACAATCAATTCAACAAATAAAAGCTTCTAAAAATCTTACTTTAATTTAAAACACGATGATTGAATCCCGCAGAGCTAAATTCAATAAGGAATTTTCTGAAAAGAACTATCAGAATTTCCTCGCAGACATAGCAGCGGACTTCAATTATGCGCCAACTTTCAGAGTAGCAGAAACTCCGTTTTTCATCCCGAATGAGCTCAAAAAGCAGTTAGAAGAAGCTTGCGCGGAAGTCTGTGACTTCGTAATAAAACCGGACTTCAAAGCGATCACGCAACGTGCAATTGACTTGAATACAGCAGTTCCCAATGAAGACGCACATACCCAGTTTATGGCAATAGACTTCGGGGTCTGCGAGGAAAATGGACAGATCGTACCCAAACTCATAGAGGTTCAAGGTTTCCCCTCCATCTTTAATTTCCAATTCAATCTTTATCAAAAGTTTCAAAATCAGTATCCATTTATCGCTGAGTTAACTCCTTATTTGTCCGGGATGGATGGGGAAGCTTATTTGGAAAAATTCAAAGAAGTAGTGTTCAATGGGCACGATACATCGGAAGTGATTTTGCTGGAGATAGAGCCGGAAAAACAGAATACCAAGATTGACTTTTACTATTGCCGCAGGGATTTGGGAATTTCAGTTGTCTGTGTTACAGATGTGATAAAAGAAGGGAATCAGTTATTTTATAAAGATGAATCTGGAGCCAAAATCCGGATCAAACGGATTTACAATCGGGTGATTTTTGATGAGCTGGATCTTAGAAAGGATTTGAAACTGCAGTTTAGTTTCCAAGATAAATTGGATGTGGAGTGGGCTGGGCATCCAAACTGGTACACCAGAATTTCGAAGTTTATCTTGCCTTACCTGCAAGGGAAGTACTTTATCGAAACCAAGTTGCTGAGTGACTTGGATGAGATTCCAAAGGACCTGGAGAATTATGTCCTGAAGCCTTTGTTTTCCTTTTCGGGCTCGGGAGTGATTTTCAATGTGAAAAAAGCTGATATCGATCAAGTCAAAGACAAGGATCTTTATATCCTACAGAAAAAAGTAGCTTATGCTCCAGTGATTCAATCTCCTGACGGCAAGGTAAAAGTGGAAGTAAGGATTTTGGTATTGTGGCCAGAAAAAGATGAAAAACCGACATTGGTAGGTAATCTGGCTAGACTAAGTCGTGGAGAGATGATCGGAGTGAAATTCAATAAGGACAAAGATTGGGTGGGAGGGTCAATTGGTCTTTTTGAGAGATAATGAAAAGAAAAGACAAACAAAAAAAGGCAGTGATTTCTCTTTGCCTTTTTCTAATTCCGTATTCTATTGTTTCCAAACTGCTGGGTCTTTTCTCCATTCCGAAAGAGACTCTAGGGTATCATCTGTAATATATTTTCTCTGAACGGCCATCGGGAGCATTGCTTCGTAGTGACTTAAACAGATAAGTTTCACTCCGGCGCTGTCGAAGTTTTGCTTTGCCACATCAAATCCGTAGCTGAAAATGGCTACCATCCCCAGTACCTCAAATCCTTCGTCTAGCAAGTCTTGCGTTGCTTTGAGAGAACTTCCCCCTGTAGAGACTAGATCTTCTACCACAACTACCTTTTGACCCGGAACGACCTTTCCTTCTATCATATTCTCCATGCCATGACCTTTTGCCTTGGATCTTACATAGATGAAGGGTAAGTCTAGATCATTTGCCAGCAAAGCTCCCTGAGGGATCCCTGCGGTAGCTACTCCGGCGATAGCTTCCACGGTTGGGAAATAATGCTGAATGCTTCTGATCAATTGTTCTTTGATCATCGTGCGAACCTTTGGAAAAGAAAGTGAGAGCCTGTTGTCACAATAAATCGGTGATTTCCATCCTGATGCCCAGGTAAAGGGTTTTTCAGGCTGAAGTCTGATCGCCTGGATTTCCAATAATTTATCAGCTACTTCAGCAGCTACATTCGCGTCTAAAATTTCCATGAAGCAAAAATAAGAGATAAACTTAGCCCAAGGTTGTAGCAAGTGAAAAAAATATGCACTTTTGACTTATTCCAAACACCCCAAAACCTTTGATTCATCATGAGAATCTTTGTGAATGACAAACCCTTTGATCTGATAAGCTACGAAGAACTGAATCCTTCTAAGTCTTACGAAACAGTCTATTTTCAGATGGAGGAGCTTCCAGCGCATTTGCCTTGGAAGGACGATGTGCTTTTTCATGAGCCTTCTCATGATCTGATCATTAGGTTGCTGTATATGCTTCGCACCAGAAAGCTAAAAGACCTGGATTCGATCACTTTAGTGACCAAGGATAAAGCTGCATTGAAGAAGTTTGTGAAAAGCCGCTTTTCAATAATTAAGGCTGCTGGTGGGGTGGTTACCAAAAAAGATAAAATGCTCCTCATTTTCCGCCTTGGAAAGTGGGATTTTCCCAAAGGGAAATTTGAAAAAGGAGAGACGCCTAAGCAATGCGCCGTACGTGAAGTGGAAGAGGAGTGCGCGGTGACAGTGAAAGCAGGCAAAAAAATCTGCAATACTTGGCATACTTACACTCAGGATAGAAAGAGCATCCTGAAGAAGACCTACTGGTTTGAGATGGATTGTATCAGTGATGCGGATATGACCCCTCAAAAAGAAGAGGGAATAGACGATATCCGATGGTTTTATGAGGCTGATGCAAAAATCGCTTTGATCAATTCTTATCCCTCAATGCGGTTTCTTTTCAAGCAGTTTATAAAAAGTCATCTGAAGCCTCAGACATTGTAAGGCAGAAATTCAGTCACGTCTCCGCCAAAGCGATGAACTTCCCGGATAATAGTAGAGCTGATCGCAGCATACCTCGGTGAGGTAATTAGGAATACCGTCTCCAATTCAGCATTCAGGTACCTATTCATTTGGCTGATCGTGTTCTCATATTCAAAATCAGTAGTATTTCTCAATCCTCTGATCAGAAACTTTGCATCATGTTTTTTGGCAAGGGTAGAAGTAAGCTCGTTATAGACAATGACTTTTACCCCAGCGGTTTTTTCATACACACTTTCCACCTTTTTCACCATATCATCAATCTCAAAATACCTTGATTTCTTGGTGGAGTTATAGCCAATCCCGATGATCACTTCATCAAACAGATTAAGGCTTCTCATCACGATGTCATGATGCCCAAGGGTGTAAGGGTCAAAGGAACCAGGGAAAATGGCGATTTTTTTCATGTCTAATTGTATTTGTTCACGGGCCTTTTGAGAGTTTGTCGTTTAGTCGAATTGCCAATTAGTTTCAAAAAGATTTACTGATTTCAGGTGTTTGAATCCATGCGTGTAGTTTTGATTGGCATGAGGACTGAGAAGGCGGAAATTATAGAAATAGGTTTTGCCCCATTCCTCGGTAATACCACTTTCTACAGTAGCACCAAAAAGACTAATGCGTACGTGATTCCTGTCAAATTTCAGTTGCTCAATAAAGATGAGCGCATACTTCAGGATGTCTTCTTTGGAATCTATGGAAAACAGATTGAAAGCTGCAAGTTCTTGATTGGAAAAGGCCGCTGTATAAATTTGGTTTCCAAAAATGCTGATCAAGATTTCCTGTCCGATCAAGTTAAACCGTTCTTTGAATAGGTAAGACAAAAAGCAGACAGAGCCGTGATGAAAGGTTAATTCTGAAAAACGTGCCTGTAGAGTTTTTTTCATTTTCCCGGCTATCCCTGACACTACTTGCAGGTTATTGCTATCCAGAGGTGTGTTGAAATAGCTTGTATTAGCTTGCTGTTCGCTTGCAAACGCCAAGTACGTAGTTTCTTGACCTGGGTGAAATAAAACTCCCGGAACGAGGCTGAATTCTGGCTGATGTAAGTAAACCGTAGCAGGAATGTCATTTTTCAATAAATGATCTGATACGACCAACTGTTCTAAGGAATTCCTGTCGAAATTCAAATATTCGTGGATACAAATATTTGTCTGATTCTTATCCTTCGCAAAGATGAACAGGGAATCAGGATACAAAAAAAGTGATAGGTTTGATGCATCTTCTACATCAAACCTATCACTTTTGAATACTTTAAGGTTACTTTCCAAAATAGGAGGTTTTATTTCCAGTTACCTTCTGTAGAGGCATCTGTTCTCGAACCTACTTTCAAGGCTTTTTCGTTATTGTTCAGTCTTCTATCCGGATTGATTGGGGCAGGATCTCTAATCTCGAAAACAGAGATTTCATAGGAGTTTCTTTCCACTTTATCTGCGAAGAATTCAAATTGCTTTCCTCCAGAACCTGGAACTACCACTAGTGCATCAAGATTGAAATCAGGGTATTTTCTTTCATTGAACAATGAATCGATCACTGGTACAGATCCCAACGTATCGAATTCTACTGTAACTTCTTCTGCACCGTAATCCAGGATTTTAGTAGTCTCAGTTCGTTGTACAAGCCAGATTTTACCAGTTTGGATGAAGTTCTTTAGTTCAGTCCAGTTCTCAGCATATCTTCCGTTGGAAGCTTGAAATGCGAGTTCTGCATCTCTTAGCATTTGTAATTTTTCAATGATTGCAGCTTCGGTGAGCGCAATTCTTTTTTCTTGCTCAACAACGTCGTCAACACCTTTCCAGAGAAGGTAGCCAAGACCGATTGCCACTACTAAGAAGACCAAGGATAGTACTTTTGATAAATTCATTTGATAAATTTTTAAGAATCTGGGTAAGGTTGAAGGTTATAAATCGTGCTATTTTAGAGAATTATTTCCAAAATTAAAATATCCTCGCAACAATACTAAGTCCTCTAGTGATTTTATTCCCCAAAAGATTTGATGAAGGGCTTCATTAGGCAATGACTGGATTTCATTTAGGCTCATCCATTTGATTTCTTCGATAATTTGAGAATCAGGATAAAGTTCAGGATCCGTTCCTAGTGTTAATTTCCCTCCAATTTTTTCCACGAGAAAGAAATGTTCCATCGCGTGAAGTGGTGCTGCCAGGTATTCGTTAACGAAAAGATAGGCTTTTACTTCTACATTTAGGCCTGTTTCCTCAGAAAACTCCCGCTTTAAGTTTTCCGGAGCGCTAAATCCAAAATGCATTCCGCCACCCGGTACAGACCATAAAATTTTGCCGTTGCCCATTAAATGTTTGATCATCAGGATTTTTTCTCCTTCGATCAGAATGCCATTTACGCGCGACCGGAGTTGATTTCCAAACTTTGCTTCGATTTCCTTGCTGATTTTGTCTTTTGGCATTTACATTCGTTTGTATGAGTAAAGATAAGGAGTCAATGCCGAGGCCTTCGACCTTGCTGAGTAAATATTTCCCATTCGAGCCCACGTCCGGTCAGGCAGCTTTTTTCTCCAAGATGGACTACTTTCTCCTGATGGAGCCAGAGAAAAAGCCAACGTTCGTGTTGCGTGGCTATGCTGGTACGGGAAAGACTTCTGTTATTTCTGCGTTGGTGAAAGCGCTTCCCAAATTGTCCATGCGCTCGCTTTTGCTTGCACCTACAGGACGAGCTGCCAAAGTAATGAGTAACTACTCCGGGCGTGCTGCTTACACCATACATAAGATAATTTACAAGCCAAAAGCTGAAGACGGAAGTTTTGGTGGAGGCTTTATCCTCCAAAAAAATTATTACAAGGACACGGTCTTTATTATAGATGAGTCATCCATGCTTGCAGATGATGGTGGGATGTCTGGCAATTTGCTGGGTGATCTGATCAGTTTTGTATTCCATGGGACGAATAATCGCTTGATCTTGGTAGGAGATACTGCACAACTTCCGCCTGTAGGATCTGAATTTAGTCCGGCGCTCGAAGCTGATTACTTATTGAGGCATTTTAGACTGAATGCTGACTTTATTGAATTGACGGAAGTGATGCGTCAGCGGTTGGAGTCGGGTATTTTATTTAATGCCACCAATCTGAGACATCAGTTGCAGCTTGAAAAGCAGGAGATCCAGATAAGCACCAGTCAATTTAAGGATATGTTCAAAATGACCGGTGAGCGGCTGGAAGATGGGCTAAGGTATGCCTACGATAAGTTTGAAACGGAGAATACCACGATCATCACCCGATCCAATAAAGCTGCGGTGCAGTACAACCTGTACATCCGTCGAACCATACACTTTTTCGAGGATGAAATCAGTTCTGGGGATTTGCTGATGATAGTGAAGAATAATTACACCTACATGGCCGAGTCTGAGAAGGTGAACTTTCTAGCCAATGGAGATATGGCGGAAGTAATGAAAATCCGGAATTTCGAGGAGTTTTATGGTCTTCGATTTGCTACCTTGGAGCTTCGTTTGTTAGATTACCCGGATGAACCTCATTTTGAGGCAAAGGTGATTCTGGATACACTATATTCTCCCAGCCCCTCTTTGACGCGTGAGCAGTACAGAAGCCTGTATCAGCAGGTGTCTGAAGATTATGCGGATGTTGCCAGCAAAGTGGAGCGGAAGGAACTGATCAGGAAGGACCCTTTTCTAAATGCCCTGCAGATAAAGTTTGCTTATGCGCTTACTTGCCATAAAGCCCAAGGGGGACAATGGAAAGCAGTTTTTGTGGATCAGGGATTTTTGCCAGAAAATAAAGTGGATAAAGATTTTACCCGTTGGCTCTATACTGCCATGACTAGAGCTACTGAGGAATTGTATCTTGTGAATTTCGCCCCTACTTTCTTTGTGAAACCAAAAGGGGTGGAGGATTCAGAGTTTTAGATGTGTAGTGAGAGGTGAGTGGTAAGGAGTTTTGAGGTCTGGAGAAGCTGGATTTCCAAAAAAATAAACATAAATATGCGGAATGATGCCAGTAGCCATATTCTCCTATGTTTATTGGCTAGAAGACCGATGACGGATGACCGAAGTAGCCTCAATTCTAATGTTGACCAAATCCTATAATGCTTTAGTCTCAATACTGGCAGAAAAGCGGATTTACATAAGAATAAAAAACTTAAAGCTATGGTCTCTGTGTGTCCTTTGTGCGCTCTGTGGATAAAAATCAGCACATCAAACGCCTTTGGCAAGGTATTTTCGATATAATCTGGAAATAAGGCATCTATTAGGATTGGATTGCGTTATTTTGAAGTTGATACAAAAAATTGAATATTTGAAGACCAAAAAATACTAGCCATGAAAAAATTAGGATTTCTATTAACCGTCTTTGCTTTGGTGTTTGCATTTAATGCCAATGCTCAGGAACAAAGTGGTGCAGCAATCACTTTCAAAGAAAAATCTTTCGATTTTGGAGATATCACTCAGGGAGACAAAGTTTCCCACACCTTTGAGCTTACAAACTCCGGTACAGCTCCGCTTGTAATTTCCAATGTGGCCGTAACCTGTGGTTGTACTGCTACTAGCTGGCCGAAGGAGCCGATAGCTCCGGGTAAATCTTCTGAAATCAAAGTTTCATTCAACTCAGCCGGTAAAATGGGCAAGCAGAATTCTGTGATAAGAATCTACTCCAACGCAGCTGAGCCTATAGAAAAAGTATCACTGATTTCTAACGTACTTCCGAAGACGAAGTAATCGGTTACGAACTAACTTCAAGTGAGGCCTCCTGAGAAATCGGGAGGCTTTTTTTCATTTCTGGAAAAGAACCTGTCCTGAGTAATTTGAGGTTAGTAAAGAGAGCAGAGAAATATCCACGATCTCTTAAACAATGCTATTTTTTGATCCGATCAAAAATCTCTTTGGCTACGATTTTTGCACCTTTTGGGGACCAATGTGAGTCATCGTAGTAGTATATATCTGATTCTTCAGGTAGTTTTCGGGAAAAAATAGTGTGAATATCAATGTTTTGGTATTCTTTTTCAGCATTTTCATAAGTTGAATAAAAAGTAGGTTTTATATAGCGGGCACTGTCTTCTATGTAAGGATAATATAAATCGTACTTATCAGGACTGACGAGTACTATTAATTCAATGTTTTTCTTCTTCAGTAAATCGCTTAATTTATTCAATACACTAATGCTATTCATAGTCATTGATGAATCATTTTTAACTTTCATTTTCCTTAGGTCATTCTTATAAAAAAGTAAGTTATCAGGATTGTTTAAAAATAATTTTGGATTGCTTGACTTTACTTTATAAGTATTGGAAGAAAGTGGCCTGTCCATAAATAAGTAAAGAAAGTTATTCAAAGGCATTTTCAAAGTAGCATCAGAAAAGAACTGTAAATTTTTATTTGGACTTATAGCTATGTTCTCATTTTGGTTGTTTGATAATTGCGGAGTGTTCTTTGATTTGTAAAAATTAATACTTGTAGCCTTAGCATTAAAATCAATGCTTTGGGTTCGGACATTAAAGTCTCTTTCTATAGATTGCAACACTACATATTTTGGTTTCATATGCCCAAAAAAATCAGCATTCATCAAAGATACCAAGGTTTGTATAGGATTCCCTCCAGAAATATCCCTGTCAACATGCACCACTGAAACACCCATGTTTGCAAGGAAATTTTTGTACCCTACATTTTCCTGTTCTGAGAAGGAATCACCAATAATCATTACATCCGTATTTACTATTTCAGAAGCTAAATTGATCTCGGATAAAAGTGTGTACTTCCTAGGTAGATTATATTGGTTGTTAATAACGCTTGATGGAGAAGGATTAGTGTAGAAATATCCCATGCGTGCTAAATCTCCTTCTGCTCCTCTTTGATCATAAACCATTAGATTAAACGCATATAATGCGAGAAACGGAATAATAAAAAAGCATGTGTTTATTATAAACTTCTTCATGATCTAAAATTGAAAATAAATAAACTGCTGCTTGTTTTGTCCAAGCCAGAAGAGTGAAATGATGATAGCAAAATATAGTATCTGCCTTACAGGCCGGCTCCATTTCAATCCTAACTTTTCTAGCGCAAATTGATCTGCACGCGCTCTCCATTCAATTCCCAGAAATACTAAAACAAGAAGAAATAATCTGAATGCAGGACCGATTCCCGGAAATTTTGGCACTGTGAATAGGGAAGGTGAAAAGATTTCAGAGATGTATGTTATGGCGTGTGGGACACTCTCAGCCCTGAAAAATATCCAAGCGAATACAGTCAACCCAAAGGTTAGTACCATCTTCGCAAGTTCTTTTAGAGTTGGGAAATACCTTCCTTCAGCTACTACATTCAAGTTCTTTCTGTTATTCTTGGTCAGTAAGAGAGGTAGAAAATATACTGCATTCAATGCTCCCCATACGATAAATGTCCAATTAGCACCATGCCAAAAGCCGCTTATTATAAAAATAGCAAATGTATTTCTCACCTGCATCCACTTGTTTCCCCGGCTACCACCAAGCGGTATATATACATAGTCTCTGAACCAAGTGGACAATGAAATATGCCACCGTCTCCAAAACTCTGCCATATCTCGGGAGAAATATGGGAAAGCAAAGTTTTGTTTTAAATCAAAACCAAATAAACGAGATGTCCCTATTGCGATATCTGAATAGCCAGAGAAATCTCCATAAATCTGAAATGTGAAAAATATAGCGCCAAAAACTAATGTACTACCTGAGTATTCTGATGAGTTATTGAATATTAAATTTGCAAATTCAGCACAGTTGTCAGCAATGACAATCTTCTTAAATAGCCCCCAAAGTATTTGACGCATTCCATCGACTGCCTTAGTATAGTCGAATTCTCTTTTTTTATAAAACTGAGGTAAAAGGTTTGTAGCTCTTTCTATTGGTCCGGCAACTAACTGCGGAAAAAAACATACAAATGCCGAGAATGCTATGAAGTCTTTGGTGGGTTCTAATTTTCTTCTGTAGATATCTATGGTATAGCTTAAAGTCTGAAAGGTATAGAAGCTTATACCTACAGGAAGAATAATGTTTAGAGAGGTGGCTTGTATAGCTATGCCAAAGAATGAAAAGGTAGATATAAAATTCTCAAGAAAGAAATTGTGATATTTAAAAAAACCAAGAAATCCAAGATTAGTTATTATACTTATCCAAAGTAGAAACTTTCTCTTTGTTTTGTTTTCTTCTGATCCTAGGTGACGTCCTATGGTATAATCTACAAGGGTACTAAAGAGTATCAGGGATAGAAACCTCCAATCCCACCAACCATAGAATAACAAGCTGGCAGATACTAATAAGAAATTTTGTGATTTTAAATTTTTGTTTACTACAAACCAATATAATATAAAAACTATCGGTAGAAATATTGCAAAGTCTATTGAATTAAAAAGCATCTATTGTAAATTCATACTTGTTTGAGTGTTTGTTGTTTTTTTTGAAGTAATAGATTATAATTTCTGGTTAAAACTCGTTGGAAAACCATTCCTGTGACTCTTGATGTCTGAGCTGTTTCTAGTGGCAAAAGCTGTAGATTCAATTATTCCTGAGCCTTCTGCTAAGAAAGTCAGTTCTGATGCGTAAGTGTCCAAAAGTCAGATAATTGGTTGTACAGCTTAAGGAGTTTTACCTTTTCTTTTTCAATTTTGTCCTTACTTCAAGTGTGCAAATATCTGAAATAAATTTGGATTGATTTGAGTATCAGGAATTAGGTTTTAGTTATTCCGAATTATGGATATCCACTTTCTTACCAGTAGCGAGAGAAGTTATGGGTTAAGGTTTCTTTCTACGTGCTGTGGGCAGTGGACTGTTGTCCGTGGACGATTATCCGCTACTATCCAGCCAATTTCTTTAACTAATGGCATCATTGCGGATAATCATATTAGTTATTTCCTTTTTCTTTAAGTCCATTTTAAAAGCTCATCCTGTAGATAATTTACTTCAGAATATGAATTCCAATCAAATGCTGAAAACCAAAAAGCCTCTTGAATTGATTTTCAAGAGGCTTTTAGTGAATAGGAAGTATGAAAAGGCTCAACTAATTCCAAACAGTTTTCAAGCAAATTTTATTCAGCTGACACAAGAACTACTGGAGGAGTATTAGTGGGTGGGTTAATATCAAAAGGTTCGGATGATGATTCCGGCACGGAGACATTTGAGAATAAATTCAATGATGATCTATTTATCTCAGCTGCATTTCTAATTAAGATAGTGACGCGAGGCAAATCTGAACTTGAGCCATCTGTACGGCTATTTACCGCCAATACATCAAAGGCCACAATCCCAAGATTGTCTCCTTGTAAATTCCCTTCGATTGGATCGTAATTAATAGAGATATCACTGTCATACACCACTGCATAGATTGTCTGACCAACCAACATTTTTAAACCCATGGCTCTTAAAGGAATCACATTGGGGATTTCGTCAAGCAAAACTTCCGGATCATCTCCCGAAGAACCTAATCCTGGTCCCGGTGTCAGGTAATTTTGGAGGCCAATAGCAGTGGGGCCTGCGTTTATCCAGCTAGTTGGTATAGAAGTAGGGGCAAACCAGCCTTCATCGCCCACCTGTCCAGAAAAAAGATCCAACCTTCTCCCTACGTTGTCTTGAAAATACTTCAGCGTTTGCCGCTGTCCAATTCTGGCGATTTGATCATTGACATCTGTTTCAGAGAAATTATTGGGTTCGTTTCCATTATCTATACTCTCTTCATCGAGCAGGAGAAACACAATTTCCGAATTGTCTAAGGGCTCGTCATCACCTCCATCCGGGTTGCTGTCATCATCGGTACAGGATATTAAACTAAAAAGAAGCAGAGAGGCTATAAAACCTGATTTCTGTAGAAGGAATTTCATAGGGCGAAAATTTAAGTAAAACGAATATATAACTGTAAAAACGGCTTTTTGTTGTACTGGAGATGAGCTGTTATTGAGTATCCGTAGATAGACGGAAGATAATGGCTTTATGATGGCTTAGAATTACTAAGTGATCCTAAACTCCATAAAAAATATCCACTCAAGCTCTATTTCCCAATTCAGATATCAAATCAAGTTCCGGGAACTTTCGGGAGATCAAGCCTAGCGATAGCGTAAATATCCAACCAGGCTAGGTGTGAAGTATGATCTTATAATCCTTACCAGGCTTTATTAGCTGAACGCTGGTGGCTGTCTGTTCGGATAGCGCTAGTTATTTTCTAATCTCTTCTTATTGGTTTTGCGCACTATTTCTTTCTGAAATTCCCTATTAGTCGGTAGAATATATAAATATGGCTTAATAGAGCCGCCAGTCCATAAGTAACAAACATCAACCAAATAAAGCCCAAGTTATGGTCATAGAGTTTCAGGGAGAAGAACTTTGGAAATGCTGTAAGTAGATCCGCAAATCCAAATAGGTTGAAAATCCACACCAATGGAATGGCATATTTCCACTTATTTTTTAAACTGAACGCCGTTACAATTGCCAAAATAGCCGTTGCAAAATCCCAAATACCCACTTGCATTAGAAAATCAGCTGGAAAACCATCATAAAACTGCTCCTTTGCCATGAAAGAAAGTCCTAAGTATCTAAAGGAATTTAAAAAAACAAAGGGCATTAATGCCTCATAAATGGAGAGGTTCGCTAATCGGGGCTGAATCCACCATTTGAAAGCTAGTAGGAAAGCGGTTGTGCCTGTGATAGCCTGCAAATTGATAATTGCAAAATTGTCCATTTTTTTATTGATTATAAGTTGATTTTTGAAACCCTTTTATAGCATAAATACCTGAAATAATGCTGATCCCTATCCTTATCCAATGCGAAATAATCCAACCATTCAGTTTACTGGTGGCTGTTATAGCGTCATATTTTAATGCCATAAAATCCAGGTTCATAGGCAGATGATAGATGGAAGTCTGAATAATGGTCACAGTTAAACCCCAAAAAACAATTCGCCAATACTTTCGGCTTTCTGATTTTTTATCGCTTTTCAAAAACACAAAAAGACTTCCTAACCAAGCTGGCAAAAGCGTTACTGCTGTTGGAGCTAAAAGCAGCGGAAAATCTATAGCGAAGAATTTCATAAATTCTTTCGGTTCAAGCGATTGCCAATAAATGGCGTGACTTAAACCGATGTTGAGCATATTTCCTGCAAATGCTGCTATGCCAAGGATAGCTATGGTTGATATTGTTTGTCTCATAGTTTTACCTTTTTGGAATGGGTTGTTTATTTAATTGCTTAAATACAAACCTTGGTGCGAATCGGCTCATCATTTTGAGCTGGGTAGAAATCCCTGGTGTAATTTCTACCTTGCTGTTTATATACCCCTTCCAGAATGCTTCGGCTAATTTCTCTGGTGGCATTGGTTTCAAATTATCGTCTTCAGCAATATCTGCTCCGTGTGCCAATGGCGTATCTACCACAGGAGGCAATAGTTCCAATACTTTAATATTGTGAGGCTTTAAGTGAAGTCGTATGCTTCTTGTCCAAAAATGTAAAGCAGATTTTGTAGCAGAATAAACCGGTGCTTGTGCAAATGGGACATAAGCCAAACCCGAAGAAACATTGACAATAACGGCTTCTTTACTTTGCTTTAATTGTGGTAAAAAGTAATGAACCAGACGAATGGGCGAATTGAAGTTTATATCAATTTCAGCAAACTGTTTTGTTAAGTCATTTGCTTCATTGCCTGTGTCAAGCAAATGCATGATGCCTGCATTGTTGATGAGTACATCTATTCCACCTAATTGATCTTGAATATCATCTGCCAACATTCTAACCTCTGCGTCATCAGTTACATCACTTTGAAAAACATGAAGTAGAGGGTTATCAGATTTTGCTTTTTCAAGTTTGGAAAGATTTCTGCCTGTGATAATAACCGTGTTGTTATTTTCCAAAAACTTTTTGGCTAGCGCAAGCCCAATGCCTGAACTTCCACCTGTGATCAATACTTTTTGATTGGATTGTTTCATAGTAACTAATGGATTTAAAGTGAACCTGCATTTAAAAGTTTGGTATGAAACCAAAGCATCAAAGTGGTTGGAATCAATTCTATAGCTATCAGGAAAATAAGAAAAGGAGTTGCGGGATAATTGACCAATGCGGCTGCTCTGACGAGACCACCAATGATAAGGGCTATCATCAAAAATCGAAACAAAGCTGTTTCTGATGGATTCCAAGCCACATAGAAAAACGCCAGCGATGTAGCCATCCAGATGGCTGCCACGTAGCGATGGTTATTGTCAGTCATGGGATCTGTGATGGCAGGATTGAATTTTGCTGTTGTGCCCATATAGCCCGTGGCAGCGGATATTAAGCCATAGATTATCAGGAAAATGCGAATAAATAATAACATAATTAGGTGGTTTTCGGAGTTGGTTTGAGAAAGCAATAGGCTGCAATAAGAATGGGAATGGCGAAGGGGATATGTTGTAAAACATCCGTTGTGCTAGCGTTGGGAACAAAACTGCCCCATACAAACATATCCACCGCAATCA
The DNA here is from genome assembly GCF_900116615.1 of Algoriphagus locisalis. GTDB lineage: Bacteria > Bacteroidota > Bacteroidia > Cytophagales > Cyclobacteriaceae > Algoriphagus > Algoriphagus locisalis. Next base: position 152,639 of record NZ_FPBF01000003.1, on the reverse strand, counting down.
CCAAAAAGAGGGTGACTACATGGAAATAACCTGCCAATCTAAATTGACGAAAAGAGATGGCTAATAAAACAAAAATGGGAGGTAGAAAATCACCAATCGCTTTGAAAATGGCGGTGATTTTGGAAAATCGGATCGCAGCTTCCGAATCTGCAATAATGGAAAATGACCCTTCAGCAGCGGCAGGATGCGCAAGCCAAAAAATACCAATACCAATCAGCATTACAGCCGAGACCAAACTGGCCCAGATGCCCGTTTTAATTTGTCTGGGTTGATTTTTACCTAGTAATGTAAATGCCATTCCTCGTCTCTTTTCTTTGTTAGACAAGAGAGGTTGGAATGTGTAAAGACTTTGAAGAACTTATTTTCAGTTTAAATTCAATCTGGTTTTCCAGTTGACGTCTTCCAATAGCTTGACGAGAAAGTTTTTCTTGTCAAAAGTTGTTTTGAAGCTGTGATCCTGATGTAGCTCGGAATATTTCAGTTCTGCATCATCCACCAAAAAATCAGCGTCAGGTTCCAATTGTTCCTTGAAAGTTGAGTACTCTTTTCGGTTAAAAAGCAGGTTTTTGGCATCTATCATGCCATTAGCTGTGGCAAAGGTTACTTTTTTATGACACCTGCAAGGGTTGGCTTTGTTTACCAATCCGCATTTGTTTTGCATAAAATTATACAAGTCTTTTCGGGCTTTGCTCAATTTCATTCTGTAGTTGTCCTTGCTTATTTCCATGATCTCTGAGCCCACATGGTGGTCGGCGCGAAAAATATCGCCGATTATGTAGATAAGCCGCTGCTCTTTGGTCAGGCATAGAAGCATTCCCGAAAGACATTGTAGTCTTACTTCACGTATTTCTTCGCGTCTTTGCTCTTGTTCTTCCATTGAAATAACTACGCTTGGTGCTGCATCCAACATAGTTCCGAGCTCATCAAACTTGGAAGCAAACTGAGCGCTTGGCTTTTTTTGACTGTTCAGAAAATGATTTTTGGCTATTCTATACGCCCAAGTAGTAAAAGAGCTTTCTTGCTTAAACGAGCTTAAACTTGAAATGACTTTTATCAAAGTTTCTTGGGTCAAGTCTTCTGCATCCGAAATATTTCCTGTCAGCTTCCAAGCAAGGTTATAAATAAATGGTTGATGCCTTTCCACAAGAGTTGTTAAAGCGGATTTCTTCCCGTCCAAAATTTGTTGGATGAGTTCTTTGTCAGATTGTTCTGACTGTTTTGTGCTTTTGAATGGGTTCATTAGTACAGTTTTAGATTAGCATTGCCAGGTTGCACCTATTACAATTTGGTGATTTGGAAGCACTTTATTCTGTTTAGCAGGATATTTCTTAAAGCACGGATTTATGTTTTACCGATTTACCTGCTATTGCATATTCTGCCAGGCAAGTCACGACACCATTCATTCATCAGGAACTTGGAATTCCAATCCTGGAAAAGAAGTCAAGGATTCTAGAAACCCACAATCCAAGAAATTGTCCTTGCTGCCAGAAAACCCCCCTTCCAAAACGGATATAGAAAGGCTGGAAAATCTCTCACCGAATGACTTTTTGAACCTGCTGAACAAATTCGAAGAGACTTTTTGACCTATTAGAAATTACAAAAACCCCTAAAATCCTGACTCAATTTCCATAAGAACCTCTCCGGTTCTCCCGATACGCTGCGCTATCGGGACTGGCGGTGCATCAGCGTCCCGCATAGCTATCGGGATCATCGTTCGTGCTACGCACGCGACGAAAACCTAGTTGTTGGCGTTAGTTTTTACTTTACTTTAATAGGTGTAATTGTGTAGCCAAGTTCCGTTAATTGATTGATCAATCCGCATCCGTACATTAAATGACTTAATCCAACCACAATAAAACAATTCTTCTTTTCAATTAAATCTTCAATTTGCTTCATCCACTTGTCGTTTCTATCAGTCAGTATAAGTGCATTTCTACAAGGTGTATTCAATTGGTAATCCATATCCATTTGTGAATACCAATTTGTTTCTTCACAGTCGTTTATATTTTGGGTGCTGATTTTTTCAATGATGTTAGAAAGTCTCCTTTTATGGTTTTTTCGGGGCATTCCTTCTACGTCTTTGTTGATTAATTTTATTTGTTCTTCTGTCGTTTCCAGTCCGTAAAGTTCTATGTTTTGGCCAACGGCCTTCGTGGCTATATAATCATCCAAAGAAAGAGAAGTGTCATCAGCGCTTTTGTTTATACAGACTTGTTGTTTGAAATGTCGGTTAAGAAAAACATACATCTCAGTCGGTGTTATTTTGTTAAAGTCAGTGGGGCTTGTTGCAAAAAGGTTTTTGATGTAGGATAATTCTTCCTTGCTTAAATAATTCTGCCATTGTGTGATTTCGGTTCTACGGTTGATAATATCCTCTGCCGTTTCTCCGGGAATAGTTAAGTTTTCCTTTATCACTAGGTCACTCGATGCCAAGGCTTGATTCACCTTGGTTAATGAGTCAAAAAAAACTTTTCCAAAAGCGTGGTGGGTCCCAAATAAGTAAGAAACGTGATTATTGTTGGAAGAAGTTACCTTAAATAATACCGTGTTGATTGAGTCAGAATTTTTTTTGCTATTTATTTGAGCTACTCCGAATTGAAACGTTAGCAGCAAAACAAAAGTCACAAAATAAATGCGTCTTTTTATTGTATGTTCCATATTACGCTCTGATTATTTTGTTCGTTCAGTAGGCTTAAGTGAGGCTTAGGGGTGCTTCCGTCAAAAATTAATTGCGATGAAAACAATAGCTTTTCATCGTTCCAAAACGCTACCCAATGTGGTGTATAGGGCTCGCTTTGCTGGATAATTGTTTTACGTGTCCCGCTGTCATTTATTAAATCAAAAGACCTCTTCCCCCAATACGAAAGCAGTAACTCTCCACTGGAATAGTCTGCGTCAAACACCTGATTTCTGTTCATTGGTGCATTTTCCACAGTAGGATCAATGAGGTCATTCCATTGTTTAAGAATATCTCCATTTTGTTGTACCAAATAGCAGGAGTTATCACCTAAGAGCAGGATTTGATTATTCTCAACTGCTCGAATTCTAGTTATTGGATTGTCAAATTCAAAGTACTTAATAGGTTGCTCTCCTTTTTTTAGACTATATATTTCCGGGTATTTTCCAAAAACCATTTGTTCGTCGGAAAGCATAAAAAAACCACCTTCTCCGATTCTGTAATCATCTTTGAACCAATCCCAAATAACCTTTGGTTGCGAACCAATTGTTGATTTTAAAACCCTTATTTGAAATTCATCAGATGCCTGCAAAAATTTCCTTTCTATAATGTAGATTTCATTTTGGTTATTATAAAGCATATAGTCACTTGCAGCATATTCAGATTGGATAAGTACTTTAGGTTCAGAACCTCTTTTCCAAATCATTACACAAGCATAATGATTAGGGTCTTTTATTGGGTTTATATATGACCAAAGGACATTCTCGCCAATAGTAATCATATTTCCCGTTGGGTGTGCAAATGCAAACGATGTGAGGAAAAGCAGAACCGTGCCTAATATTGTGGTTTTGATATTTCGTGTTTTCATTTTTTCAAATTAACGCCAACGAGTTAGCTAAGAAACGTGGGGATTTCGAAGTACATTTCTGTCCGCCTGTGACGAACTAAACTACGAAGTTCTATGCTTGATTTCAGTACGTTTCTCCCCATGTTTTCTTAGGTTTTGTTGGGCTTAGTTTTTTTCTTTTTCAAGTTTTATCATTTTCCCCCACTTATAATACTCCTCTGGGAAGTCAATATCGGTTAGTCTTACTTTCTTGATTTCAGAAGAGATAGCTTCAATAGTTTTATCATCTAAAGAAAGTCCATTAATGCTTTCCACTTTTGTAACTGTTAACGAACCATTTCTGAATACGTAGACACCTATCCAAACCAATTCTGTTGAATCGGGGAAATACTTGAATACTAAATTGGAAAGAATAAGGTCTAAATCTTGGTTTTGATTAGTTCTGTAAGTGTCAATGCTTGGTGAGTAATCAGAGTAGGAAATTGAATACGAATCTGATTTCTTCTTTAGAGTTTCGAACTCTCCAGAGCTTGTGTTTTTTTCATGCTGAAATAGTTCTCCCCTTGTAATGTCAAAAACAAGTAATTCATTATTGGTTGTCAGCACATAAAAGTAGTTGTCATGCAGGAATGATTCATATTCCCAAACAATGTGGGACACGGTTTCTTTCAAATTCATCATTTGAATATTCAAATCATCAAATTTCAGGCTATTGATGACTTTACCTTTTTCATAGAAAGTAATAGCAACTTTGTTTGAGTAATCCACTAAAAACCAATCATTTATTTGAACATGATAAGTTGCATCTTCTGAGAAATAATTTTCAAAACGAAGAAAAAAATCAAGCGTGTAAAGTATTGAGGAATCGGAGTTGTTAATTACCTCTACTTTTCCAAATTCGCTGTACCTGGAATAGGGTAAGTTGATTATTGTAATACCTTTCTTATGAAGATGAATCTCATTCCTTAAATTTTCTTTTGGCTGATCTGCCAAACAAGGTAATGAGATTAAGGTGAACAATATGTAGAGTAATCTCTTCATTTTAAATTAAGCCCAACTTATTTATTTGCGCCATTTTGTGGCGTTTATCTACTGATTTTGGGTGGCTATGCGCCACAAATCACCATAGTTTATGGCGTTTATTTTTCTATAAATCATCGAAAGGGGATTTGATTTGTCCCAATGACTTGGTGGAAACATGCGTATAGATCTCTGTGGTCTTACTGCTCTTGTGACCTAGTAATTCTTGAATATATCGCAGGTCTGTACCACTTTCTAGTAAATGGGTAGCATAGGAGTGCCGCAGCCAATGTAGGGTGGGTTTCTTCTTCATCCCAACTTTTTTTACAGCCTGATTAAGTACATTCTCCAAGCTCTTAGGGGAATAAGTATGTCCTGCCTTTGCACCTTCAAACAAATAGGTGAGGGGCATTTCTAATTTATAGTATTCCCGGAGCATGTCTATGACCTTCTTACTAATCGGAACTATCCGGTCTTTGGCTCCTTTTCCATCATTCACCCGTAGCAGCCCCCTTTTCGATTCCACATCTTCAAGCCTGAGGTTTATCAACTCACTTCGTCTCAATCCACAAGCATAGATGAGGCTGAGCATTGTTCTGTGCTTTATATTTTTGTGTGCTAAGAGTATGTCTTTCACCTCTTCTTTGCTGAGTACATGGGGAAGCTGTTTTGGCTTTTTCGGCCGTTCGATCCCTTCAGGTTCCAGCTTGCGTTTTTGCTTGTTAGAAAAATACAACTTCACTGCATTGATGACTTGGGACTGAAAGCTAACTGAGTATTTTCTCCTAAGAATATAATTTTGATGGAAGTTCTCCAAATCTTCCGTGATAATTTCTACAGGCTTTTTATTATTTGTAAATCGAAAGAACAGGCTCAAGCTCTGGCTATAGGTCTTTATGGTCGATTCTGCATAGCGTTTGTTTTGCATCCATGCTACAAACTTTCCGATTTCTTGCGCTAGATCGCTAGCTAGTTCGGGTAGTGTGGTAGGTAATTGTTCCTGTTTAATTTGGTCAAAACCTGAATAATCTAGCCAGACCTTCCCTTTGAAGTGAGTTAGAAGTTGATCTAAAATGTCTTCTGAGTAAGGAATGAGCCAAGCTTTCTTTTCCGAACTCCATTTTGCCTTGGAAAGGGTTTTGACTAGTTCTATTAGCTCTCGATCATAGCCAAACTGGAGTAAAACCACTCCTTTCTTTTTCCAAATGGCAGATGTGACAGTAATTGTTTTCATGGTGAAAAAATAGACTGTAAAATAAAAGAATATTTAGGTAATACCTAAAGTAGTTTCAGAATTATTGAAGCTTATGAAAGAGGGTTTTACTGCAGTTTCACATCAAAATAAGCAACTCGTTTTTTCTTGTTCTGATTATGAACCCGAATTGTTCAAATTGGGTTTTCCTGATCAAACACACTATTTCATGGCAAGAACAGCGGAACGCAAAGTGACCATGGGGCAGGTCTTCAAGACGATTATCTGGCCCCGTAGAAAGCACTTATTTTTAGGTCTCTTTTTAATTATCATCTCCCGTCTGGCTAGTTTGGTACTGCCCGGAGCCAGTAAAATCCTCATCGATGAGGTAATTCCATCCAATGATCTCACCATGCTCAAGTGGCTGATCGGTGGGGTGGTCCTGGCCATCGTGGTGCAGTCCACCACTTCCTATGCGCTGACGCAAATCCTGAGTGTAGAAGCCCAGAACCTGATTTCCAAGCTTAGGTCTCAGGTTCAGGCACATATCATCAAGCTTCCTATCCGCTTCTTTGACAATGCGAAAACCGGTGAGCTGGTTTCCAGAATCATGACCGATGTGGAAGGCGTTCGGAATTTGGTAGGAACAGGTTTCGCGCAAATGATAGGAGGGATCCTCACGGCAGTAATTTCACTTTTTTTGTTGATCAGCATCAGTCCGATGATGACACTTTATGTGCTGCTTCCGGTAGTGATCTTTGGCTTGGTTTCCTTAAAGGCTTTTGGGCGCATTCGTCCCATTTTCCGCGAACGCGGTAAAATCAATGCGCAGGTAACAGGAAGACTGACCGAAACGCTGGGAGGAATCCGAGTGATCAAAGGCTTCAATGCCGAGCAGCAGGAGATCAATACGTTTGCCAAAGGTGTAGATGAGCTGTTTCAGAATGTAAAAGCGAGTTTGACAGCGACAAGTTTTGTGACCTCTGCAGGAGCTTTGCTTTTGGGCTTGGCTTCTGCCGGTATCATGGGAATGGGTGGCTACATGATCATGCAAGGGGATATGACCTTTGGTGATTTCCTTGCGTTCACACTTTACTTAGGTTTTATGATTGCGCCGATCGTGCAGATGTCCAACATTGGATCTCAGCTCACCGAAGCTTTTGCAGGTTTGGATCGGACAGAGGAAATTATGAATACGCCGCTGGAGTCTGATGATCACACCAGAACTTTGGCTTTAAAGGAATTTAGAGGCGATATAAAATTTGAGGATGTATCCTTTGCCTATGAGGAAAATAAAGACGTAATCAAAGGGGTGAGTTTCCATGCTCCGGCGGGTTCGGTAACTGCTTTGGTAGGAACTTCCGGTTCAGGGAAAACAACCATAGCGGGACTCGCAGCTACTTTTTTGAACCCTGATTCCGGTAAAATCACCTTAGATGGAAATGATTTACAGCTAGTGACTTTGGAGTCCTTTCGATCTAGGCTTGGCGTTGTTTTGCAGGACGATTTCCTGTTTGAGGGTACGATCCGGGAGAATATCCTTTTTCCCAGACCCAATGCCAGCGAGGAGGATTTGCAAAATGCCGTAGTGGCAGCCCATGTGCAGGAGTTCACGGATAGATTTGAAGATGGGCTGGATACCCTGATCGGAGAAAGAGGAGTGAAGCTCTCAGGAGGGCAAAGGCAGCGTATTGCGATTGCCAGGGCGATTTTGGCGGATCCTAGGATTTTGATTTTGGATGAGGCGACTTCTAATTTGGATACGGAATCAGAGACCTTGATTCAGGCCAGTTTGAAGGAGTTGATGAAGGGTAGAACTACATTCGTGATCGCCCATAGATTGAGTACCATTCGCCAGGCAGATCAGATATTGGTGGTGGAAAAAGGCAATATCGTAGAGCGAGGTAAGCACGATGAGTTGATTACTTTGGAAGGAAGGTATTATCAGTTATATACTTATCAGTCGAGGATTTAGGTAGTTATCGTCATTGCGAACGACGCAGGAGTGTGGCAATCCCTCTTAATCTGTTTATGGTGTGAAAAATTACGACTGCTCTAATGAGTGAGGTAGAAAAGTAAAATCCTTGTTAAATTAGAAAATGGAAATAAGGTTTATAACCAAAGAAGAAAGTACTAAGGATAGGCAGGAAGAGTTCTTGAAACTTAGTCCAGCAGAGCGAGTTATGTCATTTTTTGAGCTTTCCAGAAGGATTTTAAGGTTTCCAACGAATGCTACTGCTGATTCAAAACAGAAGAATTTTGTGTTAAGGAAAAAGGGAGATGGGATTTGAGTGGAAGGAAAATATTGACCAATTTATTTTTTTGGCGAATGAGAATGGTGTCAGAATGTTAATGGTGGGTGGAGGTGCTGTGAATTTCCATGGATACCAAAGACATTCTGCAGACGTTGATTTTTGGATAGAAACTACTGATGAAAATTTACAAAATCTGGCCAAGGTCTTTACTGAAATGGGCTATGAAATCGAGCAATTTCCTGATGCTGTAAAAGACCAGATCCAAAATATTTCCGTTAAATTTTCTCCGGCGGATTTAGATCTCGAGTTGATTACAAGGTTTGAAATTGGTAAAAGTTTCGATGAAGCATTTCAGGAAGCTATTTCAGTTGAGATTTCAGGACATCCGGTTTTAAGATGGAAAGTGCTAAGCTGGGATGACTTATTGGAAAGTAAAAGAAGAGCGGCTAGACCGAAAGATTTGTTGGATATTCAGCAACTCAGATCTCTGATAAAATAGCTTTAAAAATATAGATTGCGTATGAAAAAATCATTTTTCTATGCTTGAATTTGGGGTACGAAAATCCGAAACCCGCAATCAATAATTCCCAATTCCTACATCCCCTTTATCATCTCCACCACCTGAGCAATGTGCTCCGCTTGGTAGAAGTTCTCATGTTTTACTTCGTGTTCGATTCTTTCGTGCTCCCAGGTGATGTGAAAAGGAATATGAATGGCATGCCCGCCAAGTGCTAATACTGGCAATACGTCTGATTTCAGGCTATTTCCCATCATCAGAAATTCATTTGGTGCTACATCGAGGTGACGGATCAGTTTCGCGAAATCTGCTTCTTTCTTCTCGCTCATAATTTCAATGTGGTGGAAATAATGATCCAGTCCCGACTTCTTCAGTTTTCGTTCTTGATCTACTAAATCCCCCTTGGTGGCCATTACAAGGCGGAAATTTCCTTTTAGCTCTTGTAAAACCTCCTCAACTCCCGATAAGATCTCCACGGGTTTGTCCAGCATGTCCCTACCTATTTCAAGGATTTTGTCAATGGACTGAATGGATATTTTATTCTCGGAAATGCGCATGGCAGCTTCTACCATCGAAAGCATAAATCCTTTTATCCCGTAACCGTAAAGTTCCAAATTCCTGACTTCGGTAAGGTAAAGTTCTTTAAGGGCTGTGTGCTGAGGCACAAAATCGACCATTAAGGAGGTGAATTCCTCTTCAGCTTCCCGAAAAAAGGGCTCATTCACCCAAAGCGTATCGTCTGCATCGAAGGCTATTACTTTGATCATTTGTCAGAATTAAAAGATTGAAAGATTGTAAAATTTAAAGATTAGTTCAGGAGTGGTAAAGTTGCAAAGTGGTAAGGGTTTAAAGTTGTAACAATTGGCATCAGGTTGACCACTTGATAAACGAGAGTCTCGAAATCGAAGCCTTTTTACATGTGTTTCTAAATTACACTTCGATCCCGTACATCTGTCGGGAAGCTCAGGGTGACAAACTAACTCAGGCATAAAACTTCCAACCTCCAACTTCCAAACTTCCTACTTCAAATCTTCCATCCAATCCAACAACACATCTCTCCAACCAGCTACTGGGCCTTTTCCCAGCCCAAAACCAAAGCCATGGCCACCTTTGGGATAGATGTGTAGAGATGCAGGGACGTTGTGCGCGTTCAAAGCATCGTAATAAAGGAAACTGTTTTCTATAGGAACTCCTCCATCATCCTGCGCATGAACCAAGAATGTGGGAGGTGTTTCAGCGGTTACGTTCAGTTCACCTGAGAAGCGATCGATTAATTCCTGGCTCGCATTTTCCCCGATTAGGTTTCTTCTGGAACCTGAATGCGCGCTTGCATCTCTGAAAGAAATCACCGGATAAACTAAAATAGAAAAATCAGGTCTAGCTGAAAGTGCGTCTATAGCATCTTTTGGTCTGTCCACTTCATGGTCATACTGGGTACTGGCGGTAGAGGCCAGATGTCCCCCCGCAGAAAATCCCATTACCCCTATCTTCGCAGGATCGATAAGCCAGTCCTCGGCATAATGCCTAGCAAGTCGAATGGCGCGCTGAGCATCCTGCAACGGAACCTCCTTGGCATCAGTGAGAGATTTGGAATCCGGCAGCCTATATTTTACAACTATTCCAACGATGCCTTTTGTATTCAGCCACTTGGCGAAGTCCCGACCTTCCCAGTCATAAGCCAAAATATGATATCCACCTCCAGGGAAAATCACAACTGCCTGACCAGTTCTTACTTGCTTACTTGGTAGAAAAACTTCGATCTGCGGAATCTGCACATTTTCTATCCGGATAATTCCCTCTTCCACAGCTTTTTCTTCCAACCCTAAGTCATTCTGAAGGGGAGGAGTTCCTTCCCAAAGGTTGAGGACGATTTCTTGAGCATTTACGATCATGCTTATCATGATTAGGCTTAATACTAAAAGTGGCTTTTTCATGTGTTTATAATTTGATTTTTTAAGGTCACATGGAATCTTCGCAAGCAATATAATCATCCCTCTGTGTGTTGCTTCGGGTCATGCTCGATTTCATCTGTTTAAAATTGTTTTTTAATGGTCATCCCGATAGCTATCGGAAGAAATCTCGCATCAAGGAAGATCATCTTTTTGTATCTTTTCGTCAATATGCTCGATTTCATAGATTATGTTTTAGGCGTGAAAATCAAAAACTTTAGTCATAGGAGCCCATCTCCAGTTTTCTGGTGTTCCGGGCAAATTGGTTTGGTAGTTTGATAGAAATTTCTCCCATTCCTGCACAGCTGGATTGGCGAGGTCCATTTTAGCCTTTTTCTCGAAAGTGAATTCTTCATCTGTCACCATCAGCATGGTCAATCTGTTTTCCCAGCGATAAATAGTCATTTGTAGAACTCCTGCATCACGAATGCTCTTAATGATCTCAGGCGCCACGGCTTTGTGACAGGCATCATAGCCTATCTTGGCTTCCTCACTGTCCTTAAGGTCGCAGATCAATACAAAGGTTTGGGTTTTCATGTTTCTATTTTTCTCAATTAGTTCAAAATCTTTACTAGTTCAAGTCTAATGATTTGGACTTATGATAATGCAGTCTATAGACTGCATTTAAGTCTGCACAAGCCTGCCTGACTGCAGACAGGTCTGAAGACTTGCGCGACAAATGCCTTATTTACCGATTGAATAATCTTATAATTTTCCAATCTTCCAATTATCCAATCCTTTCAACCTTCCAACTTTGCTACTTTCTTAACTCTTAGGCTAAACAACAACACCATCACAAAACATACAAGCGGAAGTATAAAGGAGAAGTTTACTTCAGGAACTCCCAAAATCAAGGTATCGTCGTAGGCAGCTCCACCGATATCCATGATCATTCCTTGAAGCGTTGGCATAATGGCCCCACCCACAATCGCCATCACAAGATAGGCTGCGGCAAACTTGGAATCCTCGCCCAATCCATCCAAAGCTATCCCGTAAATAGTAGGGAACATTAGGGACATAGCGAAAGAAATGGCTACTAAGGAATACAAACCTGTCATTCCTGGAAGGAAAATAGCTCCTGCAGTGAATATAATTGCAAGTACAGAAAAGATGCTTAGTAGCTTGGTCGGTGAGATGTAGCGAAGCAAAAAGGTACAAACCCAGCGTCCGATTAAGAATATCACCAATGCAGCGTACCCATAATTCACAGCATCAGCGTTGGAGATGCCCAGCACTTCCGCGTATTGATAGATGTAGGTCCACACCATGATTTGAGCGCCCACATAGAACATTTGCGCAAGCGTACCTTCTACGAAATTTCTGTTTTTCAGCAGTCGACCCATCGTAGCTTTGAATTCTACCTTACCGGTTTCCTTGTTTTCCGGCATTTTCACCAGTGCGATGATTACCAGGATCGCAATGACAACAAGGCCTAGCATCACATATGGATCTCTAATCACCATCAGATCGGCGGTACGGATCACAGCTTTTGCAGATTCATCCAGTGAGGAGAAAATAATATTTCCATACTCATCGGTTGCATTCGATTGAAGTGCATTCAATATGAATTGCTTTGCTACAAACAATCCAGCCAAGGCTCCCATCGGGTTAAATGCCTGCGCCAAGTTTAATCGCTGTGTAGCTGTAGCTTCAGGTCCCATGGATAGAATGTAGGGATTGGCGGTGGTTTCTAAGAACGCCAAACCAAAGGTCAGAATGTAAAGTGAAGCCAGGAAAAAGCCGTAACTCTCCCAAGCTGCTGCTGGATAAAATAGTAATGCTCCAAAACCATAAAGTCCCAAACCAAGTAGGATTCCAGTTTTGTAAGAATACTTTTTGATAAAAAAGGCTGCTGGCAAAGCCATGGTAAAATAGCCTCCGTAAAAAGCCATTTGTACCCAGGAAGCCTGCGTGTTATTGAGTTCAAGGACTCTCTTGAACGCCGCCACCATGGGATTGGTGATGTCATTTGCGAAACCCCATAGCGCAAAAAGCGAGGTAATGAGAATAAATGGGAGTAGGAGGTTTTTTGGGACTAATGCAGGTTTTTGGGTCATGGTTGTTTTTATAAAGATCGGTCAAGATGGGTATATCCGCCATCCACGAACAGGTGCTGTCCGGTGATATGTCTGGCTTGGGCTGAAAGTAGGAAAATGGTCATGGAAGCGATTTCTTCCGGGGTAGTCATCCGTTTTCCCAGGGGGATTTTTGCAGTAATGGATTCTAGTTTGGCTTTTGGATCATCAAAAGTATTGATCCAGTTTTCGTAGAGTGGGGTATAAACTTCCGCTGGAATGACGGCATTCACGGTGATTTCGTAGGGAAGGAGTTCTACTGCCCATTCTCTGGTGAGAGAGAGCTGAGCTCCTTTGGCTGCGGTGTAGCCTGAAGTTCCTCCCTGTCCGGTAACGGCAGTTTTGCTGCTGATATTCACTATGCTTCCTTTGGCTTTTTTCAAATGAGGCAGGGCAAAATGTGCCAAATGGTAGTAGTGATTCAGGTTTTTAGCTACAGATTTTTCAAAAGCATCCGGGCTCCCGTTTTCCAAGCCTACACTGTCATTTGCTCCTGCGTTATTCACTAACCCATCAATTCTCCCGTATTTCTCCAGGGTGAGTTGGACTACTTTTTCAGAATCAATAGCTTCGAAAAGTCGGATAGGGATCTGACAGGCTTCGCCCAAAGCGAGGATTTCGGCTCCTTCTTTTTCCGAAGGATCAATCATCACGGGAATGCCTCCCTCGGCTATCAATCCTCTGGAAATCGCGCCTCCGATGCCTTTGGCTCCTCCGGAAATCAGGATGACTTTATTGGTTAGGTTTAGGTTCATTTTATAGTAATTTCTTTTGTTCTATTCTTGCTTTAGCTTCTTTCAATGCTTGGTGAAGCTTTGCTTCTAATTCACTTTTTGCAGGCAATTCGGTCCAGTACTCGGAGACCATAATACCATCCTTTCCCATTTCTAGCAATTCTATCTGTTCATTGCTTTTTTCTGCGCATAAGATTAATCCAATTGGAGGATTTTCACCTTCCTGCTTTTCGTACTTATTGAGCCACTTTAGATAAAGTTCCATTTGCCCTTTGTAGGCGGGTTTGAATTTGTTGAGTTTTAACTCTACAGCGATCAGGCGCTTTAATTTTCTGTGGAAAAACAACAAATCGATATAAAAATCCACACCATCTAGTATGATTCGCTTCTGTCTTTCTACAAAAGCAAAGCCTTTTCCCAGTTCTAAAATAAAATGCTCTAATTCTTTGAGAATTGCCCCTTCTATATCGTTTTCTAAGTATCCTTCTTTTAGCCCTAGAAAATCCAAAAAATAAGGATCCTTGAAAGTAGATTGTATTTCCGAATCAGTTTCTGATAACTGTATTTGAGCTATTTCTTTGCGTTCAAAAGCCTTTCTTTCTATTTGGTTTCTTAATTGTCTTTTACTCCAATTTGATTCAGCGGATTGTAAGCAATAGAACATCCGGGCTTGATGGTTTTTAATAGGAATCAGGATTGTAAAATGAGACCAGCTTAATTGTCGTGCCAGTGGTGCGACAATTTGAAAATCCGGGAAAATCTCGGCAAACTGCATCATTCTTCTCAAATTCTTTTCCTGAAAAGACTTGCCGTGGGCATTTGACAATTGAACAGCTATTTTAGGAATAATCTCTTTACCATATTCAGCTCGCTGATTTTCGAGAATGTGCTTATTTATTCTATTGCCAACCTGCCAATAAACAAGCGTAAGCGTACTGTTAATTTGGGCAGTGATTTCCCTTTTACCATTTTCAATGATACTAGCCAAATCTTGAAAAAGCAGTTTATCGATGTCTTTCATATATTCTAGCTCCTGGCTTTTTACTGAGATTTGCATAATGAATATTATTACCTCAATTGTCGTGACAGTGGCACGACAATTCGATAATCTCGAAATACTTTCACAATCTGAATCACTCAGTTTTTTACTTCTCAACAATAGGGAATAATTCCATTTCAATTCGTCCCCAAGCTGGGGGCTAAATGGCAATGTATTATTTAATTCTATCTTAAATTGGAAATTCGATCCTTGTTTAATTCTAATAGGTTAGGTTTTGGAAATTTGGTTGGCAACAAATCAATTTTAAATGGTAACTCCATACTACTTAAGTCCTCAATTTTCAGATCCAAAAGATTATTTGAACTGCAATAATTGTATGTCAACTTAAGATATCTTCTTATTACCATAAGTGGTAAAAACTTATCTCTTGTATTCATCCATTCTATTAAATCTTTCTTACCCTTTGAACTATTACAAGAACAGCAGGCGAAGATGAGATTTTCAGCATCATCAAGCCCACCAAACTTTTTTGGAAAAATATGATCTAAAGCTAGACTTTCTTCAGAACCGCAGTAATTTCAAATAGTCCCAGTTTTGAGTTTGATCTTTTCATCATCAAAAATTGACTTCATATTCATAGTACCGTCTTTGAGCCCTTTGAATAATTTTGCTCTAATCATGTAATTAACCATTGCATATTTTTCCTGCTTTTTATCAATTGCAGAATGCGCCATAGCTAAATTAGCATAGGAGTAAAAGATCAATTCTCGAACAGTTTCATATTTTTTTTCTGCCATAGTCAAGAGCTTTTTTTACACTGTTACCCCATAAAACTCCGCCGCAGTATTTCCCATAATTCCTTCTTTCTCTGTTTTGGAAAGTCTATCTGTAAATCGCTCAATTATCTCCAAAACTTGTTCGTATTCTCCAGCAATCTTGCACACTGGCCAATCACTTCCAAACATTAGGCGTTTTGGGCCAAATAGTTCAAGAGCCACATCGAGATAAACTTGCAGATCTTTTGTTGTCCAGTTTTTCCAATCAGCCTCGGTGATGATGCCTGACAACTTACAGAAAATATAGTCTCGCTCTGCGAGAGGAGCCATTTCCTTTTTCCATTCGCGCCAAATGCCCAGTTTGATGTTTGGCTTGGCAATGTGGTCAATTACAAAAGCCTGCTCGGGAGCTTTTTTCACAAATTGTAAAGCTGCTTCCAACTGATTGTGGAAAATCAGAATATCGTAGGTATAACCACGCTTCCCAAGTTTCTCAATGCCTCTGATAAATTCCTTGCGCAGCATATAATCCACAGGCTTTGCCTGCAAAATCTCACGGTAACCTTTGAGTTTT
Organism: Algoriphagus locisalis; assembly: GCF_900116615.1. Taxonomy (GTDB): domain Bacteria; phylum Bacteroidota; class Bacteroidia; order Cytophagales; family Cyclobacteriaceae; genus Algoriphagus; species Algoriphagus locisalis. The sequence goes on along the minus strand of NZ_FPBF01000003.1, from coordinate 137,023 downwards.
TTTTGCGAAGCAAACTGATCCAAATCCTTGTCTAACTCATCAGAACCAAGGTCTGCCCATCCAACTACGGCTTTTATCTGCTCATGTTCTTGCGCCAGATCACATAAGAAAGCTGTTTCCCGAATGCTCTCATCAGCCTGCACAGCCACGCAACCATCAATCTGATGTTCCTTTAAAATTGGGTTCAGATCATCCGGAAGAAAGTTTTCCTGGATCACCTTCATGTCATCGGTGATCCAGGAGTGTTTTTCAGGATTGTATTTCCAAAAGTGCTGGTGGGAATCCAGTCTCATGCTTCAGGATCGTTGATTGCTGTCTGTTTTGATTCGCCTAGTCCTTCGATTCCAAGTTCAACCACATCACCTTCTTTCAAATAAGTAGGAGGGGTAAGGCCAAGTCCCACGCCAGCTGGAGTACCGGTGGAAATTACATCTCCAGGCAATAAAGTCATGTATTGGCTCAGGTGCTCGATCAATTCTGGGATGTCAAAAACCAGATCAGAAGTATTGCTGTCCTGAAGCATTTTGCCGTTTAGTTTCAGCCAAAGTCTTAAGTTATGAGGATCTTCGATCTCAGTTTTGGTAACCAAAACTGGCCCAAGAGGAGCGAAGTTGTCAGCACTTTTGCCCTTCACCCACTGACCACCATGATGTAATTGGAAATCACGCTCACTCACGTCATTGTGGACGCAATATCCAGCAACATATTCCATCGCATTTTCTTTGCTCACATATTTCGCTCGTTTGCCGATAACTACTGCCAGTTCCACTTCCCAGTCCGTTTTCACAGAGTTCTTAGGAATCAAAATGTTGTCAAAAGGCCCACAAAGAGAAGAAGTAGCCTTCATGAAAATGATAGGGACCTCCGGAACTGCCATGCCAGATTCTATCGCATGTTTACGGTAATTCAAACCAATGCAAACAATTTTAGATGGTCTGGCAATCGGCGAACCCAAGCGCGAATCAGCGGGGATTTCATTCAAGTTTTCCTCATTTGCCTCAAGCCATTCTTCCAGTCGTGCAAGTCCATTGTTAGTAAAAAATTCCTCATTCCAGTCTTCCTTGAAGCCTGAGCAATCTAAATATTTGCCCGTTGCACTTTGGATTCCTGGTTGTTCTTTGCCGGCTTCGCCGAATCGTATAAGTTTCATTTTTAAGTATTAAGTAGTTAGTATCAAGTATTAAGACTTTAGATTCAAGACACAAGATATAAGAGTCAAGATGTTAGAAGTCAAAATTTATAATTAAGCTCAATCAATGCATTGAACTCATAAATCGTATTTCTTAATTCGTAAATCCGCTTACATTTTCAATCCCAAGAAACCTCCGTCAATCGGAATATTAGTTCCTGTGATAAAGCTACCTGCGTCCGAACTCACAAAATAGGCAAGTTCTGCGATTTCTGCTGGTGTAGCCATTCTTCCAATCGGTTGAGTAGCGGCGAGTTTTTCAAACATCTCCTTCTCCTGTCCCGGATAGTTTTTTGCCAAAAAGCCATCCACAAACGGAGTATGCACCCGTCCCGGCGAAAGACAATTGCAGCGAATGCCATCAGCCACATAATCCCGCGCAATGCTCAGGGTCATGGAAAGGGCCGCTCCCTTGGTCATGCTGTACGCAAAACGGTCTGGAATTCCTATGGTAGCAGCCACAGAAGCCATGTTCAAAATGGATCCGCCTCCATTTTCTTTCAGTTTGGGAAGTGCCGCCTTGGTGCAGTTATACATGCCTTTCACATTCACTTGGAATACCCGGTCAAAATCTTCCGGGCTGGTGTTTTCCACCTTTCCGATATGAGAAACACCGGCATTATTGATCAGCGTGTCTATTTTTCCGGGAATGGAGTTAATTAATTTCTCTGTTTCGGTAGGGTCAGCCACGCTTCCGCAAAGAAAGGTCACATCGAAACCTTTGTCCCGCTCTTCCTGAGCTACTTTTTCTCCGATTTCGGGATTGATATCGATGAAGTAAACTTTGGTTTCTTTGGCAGCAAAAAGCTGAACCATGGCGAGTCCTATTCCAGATGCCCCTCCTGTAATAAGTACTGTTTTATATTTCATAGATTATAATTTGTCTTTTAAAGGCCATAACCTGTCCCGTGACGAAGGAAACGGGATGGAATCTCGCTTGGGAGATAATCATCCCTTTGGGTGTCGCTTCCGACATGCTCGATTTCATAACTAAAGCAAAATGGAAATTAGGGTGTTTGACCTAAATCCCCAAACTAATTTCCATAGATTATAATTTAACTGTTTCGCCGGTTTTTACTGATTCATCGCAAGCAAAAGCGATTTTCAGGCTATTCAGCGCATCTTCCAAGTGTTCGGCTAGGTGGATGTCTTCTAGAATTGTTTTTAGAAAATACAGCTGCTCCCGATTGCAAAGCTCCTGATGATTCGGCTCGTCGGCAAGATCTATCCATTCATCTAGCTGTGTAAACTTGTTTTCAGAATCAATAGAAGCGTGGTGTACTCTAATGGATTCGGTTTTGGTGTGGGAATCCACATGGTCAGATTGACCACTTGCTCCGGCATCTTTGGCTGTGATGGAAACCGCGCCTTTTGGGCCAAACACATCTTTTACGAAAAAAGCTGTTTCGCTCACCATTGGTCCCCAACCGGCCTCGTACCAGCCTACAGAGCCATCTGCGAAACGAATCTGGAGTTGTCCATAGTTGTAATTGTCTTCTGAAATGTCTTCAGTGAGTCTTGCTCCGATTGCTGAAACCGAGACTGGTTTGGATCGTGTCATCTGGCACATTACGTCTATGTAATGCACTCCGCAATCCACAATCGGACTTAGGCTTTTCATCAAATTGCGATGCACATCCCACATGTAGCCTTGGCTTTGCTGGTTCAGGTTCATGCGCATCACGAGTGGTTTGCCTAGCTTTTCAGCTTCTGAGATAAATCGGATCCAGGAAGGGTGATGCCTGAGAATATAACCTACAACAACTTTTTTATCTACCTCTTTAGCTTTGGAAATGATTCGCTCGCATCCTGCGATAGAATCTGCCAGTGGTTTTTCGATGAACACATGGCAGCCGGCTTCCAATGCTTTCAAAGCAAAATCCTCATGCGTATCCGGATAGGTGGAGATGCAGACAGCTTCAGGTTTGGTTTGGGATAAAGCCTTGTCGAAATCTTTAAAAAGCGGATAATTTGCCTGAAGTTGCTCGTTTAGTTTGCTTTTGGAATCACCTCTGGACACAAGACCGCAGATTTCGAATTCTGGGAAATTGTGGTATGCTGTGGCGTGCGCGATTCCCATATTTCCGCAGCCTACGACAAGGATTTTGATGGGTTGTTTAAGATTGGACATTTTGGGAGTAATCTGATTTTAGCCCGTTAGTGGGATATTCTGGAAATTTCATCTTTTGAAAAGTGGATGATTTCTACTTTCAAAGCTATTGGTTTTAGTGGTTCATCAGTCCCATCCCGCTTCACCCGGACGATTTGTTCTATCACACTCATACCTTTTATCACATGTCCAAATATCGTGTAATCTCCATCGAGTCTAGGAATACCATCAGGATTTTGGACAATATAGAATTGACATCTCGCTGATAGTTTCCCCGGATTATCATCCCGCCCAGATCCCACAGCACCATATACGTGTTTCAGTTCTGGGACAAATTCAGGTTCCAACAGATATTCCGGATCGTTAAATCCTTCTTCTGTGTCTGGGCAACCTCCTTGGGCCACAAAGTTTGGAATGACACGATTAAAGGTCAAGGAATCCCAATAGCCAGCATTTGCAAGTTCTATGAAGCTGGCTTTATGATTTGGAGTTCGATCATCCAGCGCGATCAAAATCTCTCCATAACGGGTGATAATTTGTCCAACAGGTATGTCCTCACTGGATGTTTGAGCGAAGGTTTTGCTTTGGGAAATGAATAAAAAGCTGATTAATAGTATTGTAAGTAGTTGCATTGATCTGGATATGAAAAAGCCTCGTATATCGATCAAAAAAGAAAAAGTAATTGCCATTTCGTTTGGATAGGAATATGAAATAAAGATTTTTTGCATACGCATCACTTAAAAGTAACAAAATGAATCAAATTTCCTCCCAGTCTGAAAGTGAATTGGAGAGGCTTTTGGCACTGAGTAATCTAGGAATAGATTATTATGAGCCAAAGCAAGGGTTAAATTTTCTGACGGAGTTAGCAGCTAAAATTTGTGGAACAGAGATATCTCTGGTAAATCTTATTGATTCTTTCACCCAATGGAGTGTGTCATCTTATGGAATAGAGATTTCGCAGATGCCGCGAGAAGAATCCGTTTGCCAATTCACTATACTAAATGATCCAAATGAAGGCCTTGAAGTAGAAGACCTAAGTGCTGATGAACGCTTTAAAAACAAGTTTTATGTGAAGGATGCTCCGAATCTACGCTACTATATGGGAGTGCCCTTGACCTCTCCAGAAGGGTACAACCTTGGCGCTTTGTGCGTAATGGATAGCCAGATGATGCATCTTTCTGAGGATGTTAAGGAGATCTTGCGTTTGATAGCCAGACAAGTGGTAGACAGGTTACGGGTCAATAATCTGGTGGCTAGCCTGAAGAATAAACTAAAGGAGTCTGAATTAAATCAGAAAAAATTGGCACATGATATTAGAGGGCCGATAGGGGGAGTGATCGGATTGGCAGATTTGATTCTTGACGAGGAGGTAACAGCTGATCCTGAGGAAATAATGGAGTATGCGGAAATGATCAAATTCAGCAGTTTGTCCTTGCTGGATCTGTCCAAAGATATTCTCACCAAGGACTTCGATGGTAATTCTCAACGAAGCCGTGAATTGAAAGAGGGGGAAACTAATCTAGTGAAACTCAAAGACACGATTCTTCATCTGCTTACCCCACAGGTGACAGTAAAAAAAATAGACTTCAACATATTTCTAGACCAGGAAAACCAATTTGAGTCTTTTTCCAAATTATATATTCTTCAGATTTTAGGTAATCTACTTTCTAATTCTATCAAATTCACGCATGAGGGTGGTGAGATAAATGTTCATATGAAATTGAATCGTAAGGAGTTAGATCTGACTTTAGAACTAATTGTGGAAGACAATGGGAAAGGAATGACTCGTGATAAGATTCAAGAAATACTAGAAGATGGTACATCCACTGATCACGGAACTAAAGGAGAAATTGGCTTTGGGTTAGGCTTGAACCTGGTCAGACAATTGGTAAATCAACAAAACGGAACGATTGAAATTGATTCCAAATTAGGCGAAGGCACCAAGTTTACTATACATCTGAAGGTGAACTAATGCTTAAAGCGGCTTTTTGGTTGTTAACCGGATTGGCGTACATGGACAAAAAGCTTTTTATTAAGAATTCATTGCTGGTATTTACTTTCTCAGTTAGTCTTTTTTCAAAAGACTCCTTTTCCGCTTTGGTGTAAAAGTTGACATATTCTTCGTCCCCATAGAGTAGGTCATGCGCGATGTAATTGCTAGGCCAAAGTTTATATCCCGCCCAGATTTTCTGATCTATGCACTCGGCAAGTCTGCTGAGTTTATCAGGTTGACTGAGTTCCATTTCAGAAATCGTCTTTATTTCCTTGTCGAGAATTCCGTTTACCTGAAGGTGGATTCTTTTTTTGGTACCCATTATTCCTCTGAGAAGGTTCAAAAAATCCTCGTTTTCACCCTTTACATATTTTTCATCCCTGGACTTTGCTAACCACTCAGGCATTTTCAAAATATCCGTAGGATCATATTCGTAGGAAATCGAGATCGGGACAACATTGATTTTTTCAAAATACCCAAATGGATTAGAGCCTTCTTCCGCCAAGGTCAGCATTTTTAGCACGCCTCGATGAGTAGCGTCATTTCCATCTTTGGTGCGGCCTTCACGCTGAGCTGTCCATACAGACCTGTTTTCTGATAACAATGACTTTTTGATGTATGCAGAAGCTAGCTGTGAACTTTCCAATAATGCCCTTCCCTGAAGCCCACGCTTGATCGCAAAGTTTCTGTTGAGTCTGGAAAGGGTATGTAAAAATGGTTTTTGGATCAAATTATCTCCAATAGCGGAAGTAGTAAGCACCAGCCCATTTTCATAAAGACAGGCATTTAATAATGAGGTGTCTAAAATAATATCCCTGTGATTTGAGATAAATAGGTAAGCTGTGTTGGATTTTAATTGCTCAAATCCGCCTGTACTCAATCCTTCCGAGCTTTTCTTCAATACCTTCTGAACTCCAGGGTAAATGAAATTGACCTGAAAGTCCCGAAGCGAATGAGTGTGCACCATTAAATCTTTCCAATGCTCCTTAGAATCAGAAGGGAAAGTGAAACTCATCATAGCCTCCAGCATGGGGTCATCTACAATCTTGCGGATTGCAGCGTTGGCTTCTGCGTCATAAAAAGGCCTGATAGAATCAAATTGCGACATAATAATCTCTTGGGTGATCTGCAAAAAGCAAATTTTAGCTTAGAAATCTAAGGTAATTTATATTGGTCAAAGTTAATAATTTGTAAAACTATCTACTAAGGTGCTTGTCTATGAACAGCAAATGGTATGGAAGTGCGTTGGTCCAATACTCCCAAGTGTGAGCTCCTGGACGCTCTGTATATTCATGTTCGGTGCCATTTTCTAAAAGGAGTTGGTGCATTTGTCTGTTGGTTTCCAGTAAGAAATCATCTACGCCGCAGTCCATAAGCAAGGCAATTCCATTCTCTTTCATTTTATCCACTAGTCCTACTGCAGTATAGGTGCTAAAAGGAGAATCGTATTGCAAATCCTCGCCCAGCATTTCTTTCTTTTGATCTTGACGAAGCTTGGAGAAATCTTCTGAAACTTTCCACAAGCGGGTATCGATGTTCATCACACCGCTCATGCTTGTAGCAGCTATAAATAGCTCAGGATGCTTTGCACTTAGCATAATAGCTCCATGTCCTCCCATAGAAAGGCCGGTGATCGCTCTGGATTCCTTATTGGCTAAAGTCTTATAGGTTTTGTCGATGTGGGGAATCAATTCAGCTGTAATATAAGTCTCGTATTGTACCGAATCCATCACTGGACTATCGTAGTAATAACTAGCTGGTCCAACGCCGGGAGTGACGATAATCAAGTCGTATTCCTCAGCCATACGGTTGATAAGGCCGGGTTCGGTTACTTTTTGATGCCAATCGCTAAATGCTCCACTTCCTCCATGAAGTAGGTATAGTGTGGCAAATTGCTTGTTGCCATCGTAAGTAGAAGGCATTGTGACTGCAGCTTTCAGGGTTTTATCCATGGCTTTGCTGAAGACTTCGATGGTATCGACTTTCGCTTGCGCAAAAAGTATGTTTGGAGCGATGAAAAGTAAAATCAGAAACTTCTTCATGTGAAAGGGCTTTTCGGGTTTGAGTTAAGATACATAATAAGCATATAAGGAATAATGTAATTCCTAAGGGCTAAAATAAAAAAGACCTCCCAGTTTCCTGAGAGGTCTTAGTGCGGATAGAGGGACTCGAACCCCCATGCCTCGCGGCGCTAGATCCTAAGTCTAGTGCGTCTACCAATTTCGCCACATCCGCAGCTGTTTTCAATTGGGATGCAATGTTAGTAATTCTTAATCGGAAATAATACCAAAAGCCAGCATAAGATGCTCAGAATAGGCTTGGGATCACAGAACTGATTCATTTTCAACAGCTTTATTTTTTACTTTTTCTAGGGGATTTACCTTTCCTAAAATTTCTAGCTAATTTTTGGAAAAGCAGGAACTATTGTAGCTTCATTATGATTGAACGTTCATTCAGTCAATTATGGAGAATTTATTAGACAAGAAGCAAAGCATCATTGAGAGTGCACTCGAACTGGTGCATGCAAATGGATTTCATGGATGTCCGGTGAGTCAGGTAGCCAAAAATGCCAGTGTAGCTGCTGGTACCATTTATACTTACTTTGAAAATAAGGAAGATTTGATCGTGGGAATTTATGATTATGCGGCTGAAAAAATCACTTCTTATATGTCTGAAAGAGATGACGCTTCTTTGGACTTTGAAACCAGGTTTTTCAATTATTGGCACAACTTCACAGAATTCTACGAGCAACATCCGGCAATTCATGGATTTTATGACCAGTTTCTGAATTCCCCTTTTAATTCAGAGGAAGTCCAAAATAAGCCTAATAGGTGGCATGAATGGGCTCACAGGTTTTTTCAGTCAGGAATGGACGAGGGGGCGATTCGCGAGACTAATCCGGTGGTTTTATCCATTTTGGTCAATACGAATATCAATTCAACAGTTAAAATCAAAAAGAATTTTAAGACCAAACTCGCTAAGAAGAACGTGAATCTGGAAGAAATATCCCACCTGATCTGGGCTGGGATCAAAAATGCTGAACCCAAAAACCTTTTTTAATTCTTTACCAACTAATTATTAATTACATGTTTAAAAAACGTTTACTGTTACTCGGCCTGAGTTTACTACTCATGACCAAAGCCGCCTACAGTCAAGAAGAAAGCACAGTGCCTCGAGGCGAGTTGACTTTGGATCAGGTGATAGAATTTGCGCTGGTGCAGAGTCCAATTATACGGCAAGCACAACTAGATGAGGAAATAGGGGACAGAGATATCAAGTCAAATTTGGCCGCGTGGTACCCTCAAATCACTGCATCGGCAGCTGGAGCATACAACATCAAACTTCAGCAGCAGATTATCGGGGACCAACTGATCACGTTTGGACAGAAGTATAACTCCAATGTTTTATTGGAAGCAAATCAGACCTTGTTTAACAGAGATCAGCTTTTTGCATCCAAATCCTCAACGTATTACCGACAGCAACTTCAGCAGGTGACTGAGAATGCCAAAATCAATACTGTCGTGGATGTCAGCAAGGCATTTTATTCTATTCTCCTTTCTGAGGAGCAGCTTAATATCCTTGATCAAAACTTGGATCGTCTGGAAAAGCAATACAAAGATGCGTATAGCAGATTTGAAGCAGGATTAGTTGACAAAACGGATTACCAGCGAGCATCGATTGCCTTGACCAATGTAAAAAGTGACCGCAATCGTGTCGCCAATTCTTTTGAGGCTAAATACGATTACCTGAAGCAGTTGATGGGTTATCCGGATAGTCTGGATTTTACCGTTGATTTTGATCTTCAGGCAGAGGCAAGTAATGTAGTCCAGGATGTCGCGGATCCTCTGATGCTGGAAAACAGAGTGGAGTACCGCTTATTAAAAACTCAGCAGACGCTAAATGAAATTCAGACCAGTTACGAAAAGTGGAACTACCTACCTGAACTGTCTGCCTATTACCGATACAATTGGAATTACTTCAATAACAATTTCTCAGATCTATACAGGGCTGCTTATCCAATTTCTTCAGTGGGAGTAAACCTTGCAATCCCGATTTTTCAGGGAGGAAAAAGAATTCATCGGGTGAAAGCAGCGGAACTTCAGGTAGAGCGTGGTAATGTAGAAATCGAAAACCTGGGCAATCAAATTCAGACGGAATATTCCACAGCACTGGCAGATTACAACAGTAGCGTGTATGAATGGCAGCTGATCAGAGAAAATATGGTGATGGCAGAGGAAGTTTATAACATCATCAAAATGCAATACGATGAAGGGATCAAAGCTTACGTGGAACTTGTCGTAGCGGAGACAGACCTTCAAACCGCCCAGATTAATCATATCAATGCTTTTTATCAGGTCTTGGAAGACAAGCTTGACTTAGAAAAAGCTTTAGGCACTATTAACTAATTCGAATCCCCTTTAAATTTTATACGATATGAACTTATCATACAAACTTGTAGCTTTTTCGGCCTTGATTTTAGCAGGGTTTTCTTGTGGACAAAAAGAGCAAGCGGCACAGCAAGCACCACCACCAACTGTGGTCACTACTTATACTTTGGTGAAAAAGTCCGTGACAGGACTTGATGAATATCCAGCTACCCTAGTTCCTCTCAATGAAGTAGAAATCCGACCTCAGATTGGTGGATACATCACTAATATTTATGTTCAGGATGGACAGGAAGTAAAGAAGGGACAGAAGCTTTACGAAATAGACCGAAGCAAATACGCAGCTTCAAGACAGCAAGCGCAGGCATTGGTGGAAAGTGCTGAAGCTAATCTGGCGAGATTGGAAAAAGACTACGAACGATACAAAAGACTGGATGAGCAGGATGCTATCGCAAAGCAAACGCTTGATCATGCACAAACTGAGGTTCTAAACGGTAAAGCCCAACTTAGCTCAGCTAAGGCACAGCTGGAGTCAGCCTCTACGGATTTTGGGTATTCTGTATTGATTGCTCCGTTTGACGGAACTGTAGGGATTTCCCAAGTGAGATTGGGTACACAGGTTTCTCCGGGAGCGCCTTTGCTAAATACACTTTCTTCCAATGATCCTATGTCTTTGAATTTTGTAATCAACGAACGTGAGATACCAAGATTCAACAAAATGCTGAAGTCTGAAGATAACCCAGATTCCTTGTTTAGAATCAAGTTCAGTGATGGATCTGTATATCCGCACAATGGCAAATTCACTACCATCGACAGAGCAGTAGGAAGACAGTCTGGTACAATTAATCTTCGTGTGCAATTCCCCAATCCTGAACGTGACCTCATCGCTGGGATGACTGTGAATCTTATGGTACTGAATCAGGACATTGGAGAACAAGTGGTAATTCCTTACAAAGCTGTGACTGAGCAGATGGGCGAATATTTTGTGTATGTAGTCCAGCCTGACAATACAGTGAAGCAGCAAAATGTGCAGTTGGGGTCACAGATCGGAGAGGGAATCGTGGTGAGAAGTGGCTTGGAGGAAGGTGCCAAAATAGTGGTTACCGGCATTCAAAAACTTCGTGAAGGAGCTCAGATCACCGAGCAAAATGCAGCTCAATAAATCGTTTTTTAATAAGACTTGATTAATTACTAATGATATCAGACGTATTTATAAAACGGCCAGTAACTGCAATGGTGATTTCGATCGTCATCGTGCTGGTCGGTGTTTTAGCAATATTAAATCTCCCCGTTACGCAGTATCCTGACATCACGCCTCCGGTAGTCTCAGTGTCAGCCAACTACACGGGTGCAGATGCAAAGACGGTGGAGCAGACAGTAGCGACACCAATTGAAACCCAAGTGAATGGTACGCCTGGGATGGCTTACATTTCCTCGAATAACACCAGTACAGGTCAGATGCAGATGAACGTCACCTTTGAAGTTGGGACGGACATCAACATTGCTACACTGGATGTGCAAAACAGGGTATCCATCGCCGAGCCATCTCTTCCGGAGGCTGTACGTCGATTGGGTGTGACCGTGAGAAAGAGAAATCCATCCATTATGATGGTATTGAGTATTACTTCACCAGAAGGAACTCATGACTCTAAATTCCTTTCCAACTATGCCAATATCTTCATCAAGGATGCACTACTTCGTGTAAACGGCGTAGGTGATATCACTGCCATTGGCCAGGATTTCAGTATGCGGGTATGGCTGAAGCCAGATAAACTTGCTCAATACGGAATTACGGCCCGTGAAGTGACTGCGGCCATTCAAGAACAAAACTTACAAGTCGCAGCAGGTACAGTGGGAAGTATGCCTCAGTACGATACGCAAGCTTTTGAATATCCGATAACTGTCAATGGCCGATTGGAAAGAGCTGAGGAATTCGATGACATCGTATTAAGAACAAATCCTCAGGACGGTTCTTTGGTGTATCTGAAAGATGTAGCCAGAATCGAATTAGGTCAGTTTGACTACGGTAGATATTCTACCTTGGATGGTGAAGAAGCAGCGATTTTACTTGTTTATCAGGCTCCTGGAAGTAATGCCTTAGAAACGGCTGAAGGTGTGTATGCAGCTTTGAATGAGTTGCAAAAGAGTTTCCCTACAGACATGAAATATACAGTTCCTTTTGAATCTGTATCTGTAGTGGAAGTATCTATCAATGAGGTGATGCACACGTTCGTGGAGGCATTGATTCTTGTGATTATTGTGGTGTTCTTATTCTTGCAGAGCTGGAGAGCAACATTGGTTCCTGTTCTTGCAATTCCGGTTTCTATTATCGGTACGTTTATTTTCTTCCCTTTACTCGGATTTACGATTAATACGCTGACACTATTTGGTTTTGTACTAGCCATTGGTATTGTTGTGGATGATGCGATCGTGGTGGTGGAAGCTGTGCAGCATTACATAGATTCCAAGAAGATTTCTGCGAAAGAAGCAACCCGTCTGGCGATGAAAGATATCACAGCTCCGGTTATTGCGATTGCCTTGATTTTGGCAGCAGTATTTATTCCGGTAGGATTTATCCCAGGTATCGTGGGTAGAATGTACCAGCAGTTTGCAATCACCATTGCAATTTCTGTTTTGCTATCAGCATTTGTAGCCTTGAGTTTGACTCCTGCATTGTGTGTTCTTCTCCTTAAACCATCTGAAGTAAATGAAAATGGTAAAGGGCTTAATAAGTTCTTCTACAAATTCAATTTGTGGTTTGAGCGTACCACGGGCAGCTATACCAACGGTGTAAGAGCTAGTATCAAAAGAGCACCACTGGTATTGATTTTACTCGTGTGTATTTTCGCGGGTACCTTTGGTCTTTTCCAAACCAAACCAACCGGCTTCTTACCTACCGAGGATGAAGGAAGACTTTACGTTACACTTCAGTTGCCGGAAGGTGCTGCGAGTAACAGAACTCAGGCTGTGATGCAGAAGATGAATGCTATTTTGGACGAAACAGAAGGTATCAATCACGTGACCGGTATCGGTGGATTGAACGTGATCAACTTCTCATTCAAGCCAAATGCCGCGACTTTCTTCGTGCAGATGGATCCTTGGGATGATAGAAAAGATCCTTCACTTCAGCTTGGAGGAATGTTGGCAACTCTGAACCAAAAGTTTGCAGCTATTACCGAAGGAAGTATAGTGGTGGTGCCGCCACCGGCGATCCCAGGTTTGGGTAGTACTGGTGGTTTCAGCTTTATGCTGGAGCAGCGTTCGGCAATTGGAGATATCAAAGAGTTTGAAGGTGCGCTGGGGCAATTCCTTGTAGCTGCAAATCAACGTCCAGAAATTGCAATGGCGTATAGCTTCTTTACGGCAAAAACCCCAGGATATCATGTGACCGTGGACAGGGAGAAAGCCAAGAAATTGGGAGTTCCGCTTACAGAGATCTTTACTACCATGTCAAATTACATGGGAAGTTCCTATGTGAATGACTTTACCAGATACGGCCGAAACTTCCGGGTAGTGGCACAAGCAGATACAGCTTATCGTGCTGGAATAAACAATCTGGAGCAGTACTATGTAAAGAGTTCTGGGGGAGAAGCTGTTCCACTAAGTGCATTGATTAGTTATGAAGTGGTGGAAAATGCTCCGGTGATTTCGCACTACAACTTGTTCCGATCTGCAGAAGTCAATGGTAATGCAGCTCCGGGTTATAGTTCCGGGCAAGCACTGGCAGCTTTGGAAGAAGTTGCAGCAGAGACCTTGCCAGCAGGTTATGGTTATGATTTCTCAGGCCTGAGTAGGGAAGAGCTTTCTTCAGGAAGTAGCACTATCCTGATTTTTGCCTTGGCAATTGTGTTGGTTTCCTTGCTTTTGGCAGCCTTGTACGAAAGCTGGTCAGTACCATTTTCAGTTTTATTGGCTTTACCACTGGGAGCATTTGGGGCAATCATCGCACTTCACTTCCTGCCGAAGTTGGATAATAATATTTATGCGCAGATTGGTTTGATTACGTTGATAGGTTTGGCTGCGAAAAACGCCATTTTGATCGTGGAATTCGCTAAGGAACGTGTGGATGTGGGAATGCCACTACTTCAGGCCACTTTGGAAGCTGTGAAATTGAGACTTCGTCCGATTATCATGACTTCTCTTGCCTTTATCCTCGGTGTAGTTCCTTTGGCTATTTCCAATGGAGCTGGAGCAGTAGCAAGACAGACGATTGGTTTTACGGTGATTGGAGGGATGCTTGCAGCTACCTTCTTAGCGATCTTCTTTGTGCCTGTCTTGTATGTGGTGATTACTAAAATCGCCTATGGTAAAAAGGGCTTGGCTGAGTTAGAAGCCAATTATGATCCAAGCAAGCATGAGAATCATTAAGTAGTACAGTGGTTTTTTAATTCAAATGCCCCCAGAAAGTGATGAGCTTGATGGGGGCATTTTTTTTAACCGCTGTGGGCACCGAGGGTAACACGGAGGCCGCAATAGTTCGGTTGGCCCATCAACCAGCGTTAAGCTTCTTCTCCAGAAGCCGCATCAAAGATGCCACTACTTTTAGTAATCACTGTTCCTAGCAATTTGTAATTCTGAGGTTAAATAGGAGGATTTTTAGTCCTTGTTAAATCAAAAGATGGTTGTACTTGGATTACAAATCCAACGATAGAGCTTCGAGATTGTAAATCTCTAAGAGCAATGGTCTTAATGTTTCGCTGGCTTCACCAGCTAAGGTTATGCTGCTTCTCCAGAAGCTGCGTCAAAGAGAACTCTGCTAGAAATCTCAAACTTGGATAACTAATAATTCTCTGAACTTTTTGGAATTGAAAATAGTCTATCGTAATATTGCAATGAATCAATAGAGAGATATGGGACTTACCAAAACTGAAATATTCTCAGAGCAACAAAACGAGGTTGCTGTTTTCGCGAAAGCATTTGCTCACCCGTCCAGAGTAGCGATTCTTCAGCATTTGTTCAAAATGGATACCTGTGTATGCGGCGACTTGGTGATAGAGATAGGTTTGGCTCAACCTACCATTTCCCAGCATTTGAAAGAGCTGAAGCAGTTGGGCTTGATCAAGGGAAATATAGAAGGTACAAGTGTCTGCTATTGTATTGATCTGGAAAATTGGAATAAAATGAAGAAGGTTCTGAATGAATTCTTCGATCAGGATATAGCGGAAAAAGGAAATTGCTGCTAGTTAAAATTTAGAGACTAATCACATCAAATAATCTTAGTTATGAAATTGTCAGAAGTAAAATCAGTATTGGAAAAGCTGGGAACAATTGCTTTTCAACTACCAACTGGGCAATTGGTGCCTACTCACTTTCACGTCACTGAAGTGGGGAAAATCAGCAAGCATTTCATTGATTGTGGAGGAACTGTGAGAAATGAGTATATCGCCAATTTCCAACTTTGGAATGCGGATGATTACAATCACAGACTTCATCCAGAGAAGTTGCTCAATATTATTGAGCTTTCTGAGAAAGTCCTTGAAATGGAAGACTTAGAAGTAGAAGTGGAATATCAGGCAGAGACAATCGGGAAATTCGGGTTGGATTTCGACGGAGTTAATTTTCAGTTGACCAGCAAGCAAACTGATTGTTTGGCAAAGGACAAATGCGGAATTCCCGAGCAAAAGCCAAAAATAAGACTATCGACTTTACAGATCACTGATTCTTCTTGTACTCCAGGTTCTGGTTGTTGTTAATCCATCCTCAATACATTTTTATGAACACGGAGAAAATCAAATTGCTGCCAGCTTTGGCACAAACCATAGAGAAAGCCAAATCGCTTTCCATTCCAGATGAAAGAAAGGAAGTTCTGCAGGTGCTTATAGATTACATTCAGGCAAAAGTGGATGCCAGGGAAGAGCTTAATCTGAACTTCATCTGTACGCATAATTCCAGAAGAAGTCAGTTTTCTCAGATCTGGGCTCAGACGGCTGCGGATTTATATTCCATTCCGGCCCACTGCTTCTCGGGTGGGGTGGAGGTAACAGCTTTCAATGAAAGAGCTGTGGAATCGATCAAGAGAAGTGGATTTCGGGTAAGCAAAAAAGGCGAAGTGAATCCTGTTTATTTTGTGTTTCACTCTGACGATGCAGATCCGATCAGTGCTTTTTCCAAGCTTTTCGACGATGCTATCAATAAGGCTGATCGCTTTGCGGCCGTGATGACCTGCGCTCATGCAGATGAAAATTGTCCTTTTATTCCGGGGACAGAAAGCAGAATTCCAGTGAGATATGAAGATCCAAAAGCTTTTGACGATACCCCAGAGGAAGGCAGCAAATACGATGAACGATCCCTGCAAATTGCCTCTGAGATGCTTTACGTGTTTTCCAAAATCTCTTAAAAATTAACCATGGCTTCCAAAAAGCTAAGTTTCCTTGATCAATACCTCACTTTATGGATCTTCCTCGCAATGGCCGTGGGAGTGGGGATTGGTTATTTTTTTCCTTCCAGCTCCACGTTTGTCAATTCCTTTAGCGTAGGATCTACCAATATCCCTATTGCCATAGGATTGATTCTGATGATGTATCCACCGCTGGCAAAAGTCGATTACAAGCAATTGCCGAAGGTCTTTAGGAATGTGAAGATCCTATCTGTTTCCTTGGTTTTAAACTGGATCATTGGTCCGGTATTGATGTTTGCCTTGGCAATCATTTTCCTTCATGACTATCCAGAATATATGGTGGGATTGATTTTGATAGGTTTGGCGAGATGTATCGCGATGGTGCTGGTGTGGAATGATCTTGCAGAGGGAAGCAGTGAATATGGAGCTGGTTTGGTGGCGTTGAACAGCATTTTTCAGGTTTTCGCTTATAGCTTTTATGCCTGGATATTTATCACCGTTCTTCCTCCTTACTTCGGTTTTGAAGGAGCCATCATTGATATTTCCATTGGGACTATTGCCGAAAGTGTAGCCATTTACCTGGGGATTCCATTTTTGATGGGAATTCTGAGCCGGGTTATTTTGGTTCGGGCAAAAGGGGAGGAATGGTACAAAAACACCTTTATTCCAGCGATTTCACCGATGACTTTGGTGGCATTGCTTTTCACTATAGTTGTGATGTTTTCCTTGAAAGGTGAACTCATCGTGCAGATTCCTATGGATGTGGTGAGGATAGCTATTCCGATGCTAATTTACTTCGCACTGATGTTTGTGATTGGCTTCTTTATGACCAAAGCAATGGGTGGAACTTACGATAAGTCTGCGGCAGTAGCATTTACCGCGGCAGGCAACAACTTTGAATTGGCGATAGCAGTAGCAATTGCCGTGTTCGGCTTGAATTCCGGACAGGCATTCACAGGAGTGATTGGGCCATTGGTAGAGGTGCCAGCCCTGATCTTGCTAGTTCGAGTGTCATTTTGGCTGAAGGATAAATACTTCGCAAGGGTGAAAAGCAGAGGTGCTTGAGGCAAGAGTAAAACTGGCGCTTTTCACTCTTAGCTACCTTTCCTATGTGTTTTGAGGGGATTCAAAACATGTGACCTAATTTTCACTTAAGCCAATGAAGTTTTCAATTATGATTTCTGTCTTCTAGGATAATTTGACCAAATGACTAAAACTGCCACGAGGCTCAAAGAAGTCAACATCCCAAGAATTGTCAGTTGTCGGTTTTTTAGACTTTCTGAAAAAAAGTCTGTCATAGATGCGAGTAGAATAAAAACACCCACAATCCAAGCAAAACCTGCAATGATCAATTGGTTTTTGGTAGGATAAAAAGATTTCGATTTACCGACTTCCATAAGCTTTCTTTTTTAGTTTTAGTTAAACATAATGTTTTTTAAACTAAAAATCAATATGCTAGCTGATTTGTGTTTTTGAAAAACAAGAAGTTGTGGCCATATGTGGAATTTCGAGTTTTTTGCCTTACATCAAATTGATTCTAAAATTAACCCTAGCCTGAGTTTCCTCTGCAAAATAATGTAGAGATTTATTTCTACCTTTTTTAAGTCAACACTTCCAAGTAGTTGTCACGATGGACTACCCGGAACTCTGTACCTGGATACGCCTCTTCAAAGCCTAGCGGCAGCTTGGTCCGTCGTTCAGGGTTCCATTTTGCTTCAAATGCAAGTAATTTTCCATCTCGCTCTTCCAGCCAGTCCAGCTCTTTGCCAGTAGTAGTCCGCCAAAAGTAAACGTTAGTAGGGATTCTGTGATAGCTCAGATACTTCATCCGTTCTGAGATTATAAAATTTTCCCAAAGAGCTCCTTTATCTGTCCTTAGCTCAAGGGAATTGAAATTATTGATTATAGCATTGCGTACCCCGTTATCCCAAAAGTATATTTTTCGGCTCTTTTTGAGTTCCCGCCGCATATTCCTACTAAATGAGTTCAACCGAAAGATCACAAAGGCTTTTTCCAACAAGTCAATGTACTTTTCCGCGGTCTCCTTATCTATTCCAATTGTATTTCCCAAGTCGTTGAATGTGACCTCAGAACCTACTTGCAGGGCCAGCGCCAATAACAGCTTTTGTAAAATGGTAGGCATGCGAACATCCGCCAAACTCAAAATATCTTTGTAAAGATAACTGTTGGTGATTTCCTGAAGTGCCTCCTGTGCTTCGCTCGGATGATTGATTACCTCTGGATAAAAGCCAAAGATCAGCCTCTGCTCCAAGAGCCGTTTCTCTTCCCTAAGTGAAGTATGCAAGCAAAGTTCTTCTGTAGAAATTGGGTAAAGTTGGAACTCTCGTTTCCGACCAGTCAAGGGCTCTTTGATTGAATTGGCAAGGTCTAAAGCTGATGAACCTGACGCTAGGACTTGAACTTCAGGAAATTCATCTGCCAAAATTTTCAAGGTAAGCCCAATGTTCAGGACTCGTTGGGCTTCGTCTATTACGACCAATTTATACTTTCCTATAAGTGTCTTCAGCGCTGAAGTTGTAACTTCAAAAAGACTTTGCCTATCATCTGGATTATCACAATTCAACCATAATACCTTGTCGTTAGGGTAATCTAAGACTTGCTTCATCAGCGTGGTCTTTCCCACCTGCCGAGGGCCAATTATTACCAAGAGCTTTCCTTGGTGAATTCTTTTTCGTAATTCTATTTCTATTTGACGAGAAATCATAGGTCAAAAATATGTATATTTTCGACTATAACCGAAAATATACATGTAAATTCTCGATCATAACCGAAAATATACATGTAAATTCTCGATAATTAGGGTTTAAAGAGTTATTTCCAAAACCCATTCGATTCTGTTAGAATTACAGGAACATCATCTGTAATCAAAATCGTCTGCTCGTGCTGGGTGACGAATCCACCTTTATTTCCTACCAAAGTCCAACCGTCATTTTGCTCTACAGCATAAGTTGAATTGGTAGAGATAAAAGTCTCAACGGCTACCGTCGTATTTTTCTTAAAGCGTTCTCTGTTACTTCTGACTCTGTAATTTAAAATATCCGAAGGCTCTTCATGTAAACTTCTTCCAACGCCATGACCGGCTAAATTTTTAATGACTTTGAACCCTGATTTTCTAGCCTCAGTTTCTATCAAATAGCCAATGTCGGCGATTTTCACTCCGCCCTTAATAGCATTTATGGCTTTGTATAGGATGTTTTTGGAAGCATCTACCAGCGGCTGATGATTATGAATGTCTTTTCCCAAGACAAAAGAGCCTCCGTTATCCGACCAAAAACCATTCAGCTCGGCAGAGACATCTATATTAATTAAATCGCCCTCTTTCAATATGATTTTTTCAGAAGGGATACCATGTGCTGCAACTTGATTGACACTGATACAAGAATATCCTGGGAATTTATACGTTTCGTAAGGTGCTGATTTAGCTCCATAACTTTTCAGAATTTCACCTCCGTATTCGTCAAGTTCCTTAGTGGACATGCCGACTTTGGCATATTCAGTCATTAGTCTGAGCGTAGTTCCCACTACTTCCGAGATGCGCTTCATTCCGATTAATTCGGATTCTTTGGTAATTGACATGCGTTATCCTGGTTTTTTGAGATAATTCAACTGCTAGAACTAAATTCTATATTCTTTTGGTTCATCTGATCAGGAAAGAAATCCTACCTAGTAAAAAAGCCGACAATTAGTTGCCGGCTTCTATAGTGTTAATTAACCATTAGCGCTCTCTGTGTCACACTCTGCGAACTCTGCGGTAAAAATCACTTCCAGAAATCAGCATTATCAATGCCAGCATCCTTAGCTATAAACACCGGATCTTTGCCTTCTTTTTTCTGTCTTTGATAATCTTTCAACGCTTTGAAAGCTGGCTTTCGAAGAAGAATAATTGCAATAATATTCAGCCATGCCATTAGACCTACTCCGATATCACCCATAGTCCACGCCATCTCAGCTGTTTTGATCGTTCCGTAGAATGTAGCTCCCAATATAGCAAGCCTAAGCACCCAAATACTCCATTTGTTATGCGACTTTCTAATCAAATAACTCAGGTTAGTCTCTGCGATGTAATAATAAGCCATGATCGTAGTGAAGGCAAAAAAAAGCAATGATACTGCGACAAATCCAGCGCCTAGAGAAGGGAACTGGGAAGCCACGGCAAACTGTGTGTACTCCGGACCAAATGCTACTCCAGGAAGGTTTTCTACTATAAATCCACCATCAGGATTGACTACATTAAATTGTCCGGTGAATAAGATCATCAAGGCAGTAGCTGTACAAACGAAAAGTGTATCTACATACACTGAAAAAGACTGTACCAAGCCTTGCTTTACCGGATGGCTTACCTCCGCTGCAGCAGCTGCGTGCGGAGCGGTTCCTTGTCCAGCTTCGTTGGAATAAATCCCTCTTTTCACACCCCAGGCGATAGCCATACCGAATACTCCACTGAATGCTGCTTCCATGTTGAAAGCAGATTTTAATATCAATGCAAATACTGCTGGTACTTCTGTGATGTTGATCGCAATGATGATCACAGCCATGAGGATATAAGCACCTGCCATAAATGGAATGACTACTTCGGCGACTTTACTGATTCTTTTTACTCCCCCCAAAATAATCAGAGCCATACAGGAAGTGATGATAATGCCAGTCCACATCACAGGCACATCAAATGCGTTGTTCATACTCAGCGCTATACTGTTACTCTGTACGCCTGGCATAAATACTGCAGTTGCCAGAATAGTAGCGAAAGCGAAGACCATTGCGTACCATTTTTTCCCAATGCCTTTTTCTATGTAATAAGCCGGTCCGCCTCGGTATTCTCCGTCATTGACCTCTTTGTAGATTTGTCCTAGGGTGGATTCAACAAAAGCTGAAGATGCCCCGAGAAATGCGATAACCCACATCCAGAATATGGCTCCAGGGCCGCCCATGGCTATTGCTGTGGCGACACCGGCGATATTACCTGTTCCTACCCGGCCTGAGATCGCGATTGCGAATGCCTGAAAAGAGGAGACACCTTCTTTGGATGATTCTCCTTTGAAAAGGAGCTGCACCATTTCTTTTAAATAGGTGACTTGAAGGAATTTGGTGGTAAAGGAAAAATATACTCCGGCGGCTAAGCAAAGAAAGATCAATGCATTACTCCAAACAACCGCGTTAATGGCTTCTACTATTTCTTTCATTTTTTATTGGTAAACTTCTAATTCTAATACGATTTGTTGATGTTGGGTTTATTTTGAACCCGAAGAAAGCAAAAAATAAGCGATTATAGCAGAAGATTCATTTTAAATGGTGCTAATAGTTGATCAAATGCCTTTTAAAATTGGGTGAAGTCCAATTTAGCTTACTTTTTATTCAGCGTATCGATAAATATACCAGCTGGTTGGAAATAGCGATTTCGAATAAGGTTGGTTTCAAAAGCAATGTCTTTTACCCAGTTAACAGGTTAGATTTTTCAGGAATTTTACTCTTATTGACGGGTAGTTTTTTCAGTAGGAAAGGATTTCTTTCTGAAATAGTAGTTTTCTCCATCCAAAATAACCTGGTTTTCCATGGATTTACCTATCCTAGATTTAGTGGTTTTTTTAGTTTATATGGCGGCAATCGTGCTGTTTGGGATTTCCTTTTCCTTTAAGAAAAGAACAGCGTTGGAATATACTACTGGAGGAGGCCGACTTCCAAGCTGGGCAATTGGGATGTCCATCTTTGCCACCTTTGTGAGTAGCATCAGCTTTTTGGCACTTCCTGGAAATGCCTTTCTGTCCAATTGGAACGGCTTTGTGTTTAGTCTTTCGATTCCCCTTGCGGCTTGGATAGCGGTGAAGTATTTCGTCCCACTGTACAGAAACCTCCAAAGTGAGTCAGCTTATTATTACCTGGAAACCCGCTTCGGGTCCTGGGCTAGGATCTATGCATCCATTTGCTACTTATTGACACAATTGGCTAGGATGGGTGCGATCATGTATTTACTGGCTTTGCCTATGAATGCACTTTTTGGATGGAGTATTCCCATGATTATCATGTGTACTGGCATAAGTGTGATGGTGTATGCCATGCTGGGAGGAATAGAGGCGGTGATTTGGACAGATGCTGTTCAGGGAATAGTGCTGATAGGAGGGGCTTTACTCTGTTTGGTTGTTATTTTATTTTCAATGCCTAATGGTCCCGGAGAAGTGATTACCATTGCTTTCGAAGCGGATAAATTCAACTTGGGAAGTTTCAATTTTAATTTTGTAGAATCGACTTTCTGGATGATTCTTGTTTATGGATTATTTATTAACCTTCAGAATTTCGGGATTGACCAAAGCTATATTCAGCGCTACATCACTGCCAAGACAGAAAAAGAAGCGGTGAAATCTACCTGGCTGGGAAGCTTGCTTTATGTCCCGGTTTCCTTGTTATTTTTCTTAATAGGCACTGCACTTTTTTCCTATTATCAAGCCTTTCCGGATTTGCTTCCAGCAGACCTGAAGTTGGCAGAAAATGCGGATAAAGTTTTCCCGTACTTTATAGTTTCTGGTTTGCCTTCTGGCGTAACTGGCATCTTGATTGCCTCGATTTTCGCAGCGGGAATGAGTACCGTATCGACCAGTATCAACAGTTCGGCGACTGTTTTCCTTTCAGATCATTATCGGAAATACATTCATAAAAATGCCACTGAGAAGCAATCCATGCGGGTATTGTTGATCAGTTCCTTTGTGATGGGCATTCTAAGTATCGTAGTTGCCTTAGCTTTCAATGGAGTTACCAGCGCCTTGGAGGCTTGGTGGGCACTTTCGTCTATTTTTAGCGGAGGAATTTTAGGTTTGTTTTTGCTCGGGTTCGTAGTGAAAAAAGCTTCGAGCAAAGCAGCGGCAATTGGAGTGCTTTTTGGCGTTTTGGTGATAGGCTGGATGAGTCTTTCTCCGATTATTTTAAATGGGACGAGTATTGAGGGATTCAAGAATGTTTTACATACCAACCTCACTATCGTGATGGGAACACTCACAATTTTTATTGTGGGATTTGTATTAACCTCACTATTCAAAAGCAAGTAATGCCCCTGATTTCAGCGCGATTTGAGTCGATCTCGCAATAGAATTTTTTCTCAATTCCCTTAAAATGAGAGTTGCTCTACTTGAATGAGTTGCTCGAAGGGATATACAGGTGGGCCAAATTGGTTGAAAATGGCTACATCAGCAGCATCCCGGCCTACGCCAAGCATGACATATCCACTTGGGGAGCCGGTTTGTGTAGCATCAAAAGTGTACCAACGATTGCCAATATAGGCCTCAAACCATGCATGCATATCCATTGGTTTCAACTTGTGTAAATATCCAACTACGATACGGGCTGGAATACTCAAGCCTCTGCATAGGGCAATTCCTAGATGCGCAAGGTCAGTACAGACACCAAACTTTCGTTCGTTTACCTGAATCGCTGACAGAGGCTGATTGTTGCTTCCTGGGATGTAGCTAATGTTTTCCCGAAGCCAATCCGTAATTGCTGCCACTTGATTATAGCCTAGTAATTGTCCCTGTGTGATAGACAAACTCATTTCATAAAAAAAGTCTGACTCGCAATACCGACTAGGAAGCAAATAACTCAAGACTGAGTCTGGTAGATTTTGGATTTCTACAAAAGGAGCATCGAAGCCCTGGTCCATATAATCTGATATAATTACATCAGACGAAGTATGAATAGAAAATAAGCCTGGCTGGGCGATCAGGCGCTGGCAGAGGTTACCATAAGTATCAGAGAACTCAAAAACAGGAGTATGTGGCGTAATCTTAAATTCCTCTCGTTCTACCCATTGTTGACCACCACTTCTTGGTCTCAGCATGAGAATAAACGGCGTCGGGTCGGGGATTTCAAACTTTATCGTACAGCTGGTTCGTAGGTTCATAGGTCAATTTATTGGCAGCCCTTACCGATAAGGCTAATTCTAATTTCATTTCCCGCAAACTCATGAACAGTCTGGTTTTTAACTTTTCCATTCTGGTAGCTCAGGGAATTGCTCGGTAGTTAGAAACTTTTCCGAACCAATCAAAGGCTTTCCTTATTTGATAACTTCTATTTAATAATCAGGCACAAAAAAGCTCCAGGAAATTAATCTAGGAGCTTTGTGTGGGACGGAAAGTGGATCATGTTCTGTTAGAAGTAACAGTTTCACTTATTCCTTAAAGTTTGATCTACTGCTTACTCACTGGCAACTAATCGAACGTCTAGTTCTACATCATCGTAGATGAGTTTGTCGGCTAGGTTTTCGAAGTAAGATCCTGAGCGGAACTTGATATCGTAGTGAGTTCGATCAAAAGTAAGTTTACCAGTTGCGATGATTTTGCCTCCTGCTGCCTCAACCTTTGCGGGAAAGGACACTGGTTTGGTGATGCCCTTAATCGTAAGATCTCCAGTGAGTTGGTAATCGGTGCCGTTACCGGTTTTCGCTTCCGTGATTGTAAAGGTTGAAGTGTTATGTTTTTCTACTGAGAAAAAATCATCTGATTTTAAGTGGTCACTCAATTTTTTGTTCATGCCTGGATCAGTGATATCCTCTACTGTGAGGCTAGTCATATCCATTTCGAAAGTACCCCCGAGGATTCTGTTGTTTTGGTAGTCCAGAGTCGCAGAAGTTATAGGTACTTTGCCATGATGCTGCCCCGTTACTTTTTTAGCTGTCCAGGTAATGGTGCTTTCTGAGGTGTTCACTGTGGCTACTTCAGGGCTGAAAGACAGAGCTGTAAATACTAAAGTGAATAGTAAGGTTAAGATTTTCATAACTGTTGAATTTGGTTGAGCGTGTGACGAATAGGATTTGTTTGAATGAAACTAAGACGGAATAAAATTAAGTATGGTTTTAAAATCACAAATTTCTTAATGGATTAATGAGTAAGTTCCGTTATATTATTGTTTTGATCGGATGTAAGGTCAAGTTGATATCCAGTTGTTCAAGTAAATCTCCTCATCGCAATTTTAGCTATGAAATCTCTTATAATTCTAACCTTTTGTCTTATGTCACATTCTACTTTTGCGCAGCTGCAGCCCATCAAATCCGGTGTTTACCATTGGGATGAGTTTGAGGTGAAAGAAAGTGAAGGGCGAATTTCAAGGCCTATTTTTGAGGGTACTTCCACCCATTTTTCTTACTTGGAAATGCATGCAACTACCCAGGCAGTAGGGTCAGCAGCTAGCACTGCTCACGCCAACGATGATATTGAAGAACTTGTCATTGTCAAGGAAGGGAAAATGGCAGTCAATATAAATGGGGAAAATACGATCCTGGGGCCAAATGGTGTGCTTTCTTTAATGCCTAAGCAAATGCATTCGTTGAAAAATGTTGGTGAAATCCCACTTACTTACTACGTGATTAGATTTCGATCTAAGAAACCCATGAATATCGAGAGAGGTACAGCTTCCGGTGGTACGCTGTTGGTTAATAGTGACTCAACTGTTTATAAGGCTACGAGCGTAGGAGGGGTTCGATCTTATTTTGATAGATCAACTTCCATGTGTGAGAGACTGGAGATGCATGTGACTACCTTGGATAGAAAAGTAGCAAGTCATGCCCCTCATACACATGTAGAAACTGAAATTATCCTAATGATCTCGGGAGAAACTGCTCAGCTGATTGATGGAAAAGAATATAGAGCCACAGCAGGAGATTTTTATCTCATGGAGTCAGGATCTCTGCATGGCATTCGTAATACCAGTGATGAGCCGACGACCTATTTTGCGTTTAAGTGGAAATAGGGTTTCCATAAAAATTACCCTTCCAAAGGGCTTTTTTTATGGTCGTGTGATTTGAGAGAGCGTCACTTCTGGGCTTAGAACCTCATTACTCCGATTGAGTGCTCTGTCTTGAATCTCTACGGCAACTTGTATTGTATCTCTTCTGAAAATGGATTCCCAACCAGAGGAAAGCATACCATACCTTATATTTCCTTCCACAGCTTGATCCACCTCGTTGGTTAATATTCTAGGAAAACGTCCATTA
Organism: Algoriphagus locisalis; assembly: GCF_900116615.1. Classification (GTDB taxonomy): domain Bacteria; phylum Bacteroidota; class Bacteroidia; order Cytophagales; family Cyclobacteriaceae; genus Algoriphagus; species Algoriphagus locisalis. The sequence continues at coordinate 111,018 of NZ_FPBF01000003.1, read as the reverse complement.
AACGTAGTGTAGAAAGGAGGATCCTCCCATTTGAATTCAGTGAACTGTCCGTTTCTTTTGATGTAAAATTTGATAAAAATATTGAATTGGTTAGGATTCTGTTTTACCCAGATGGTGTCATTTACGCGCTCATTTCCGACCAAAGGATTTACTTGCCAGTCAATAGGGTTGTAAGTAGGAGCATCCGGAGGTCTAGTACTATAAGTTATCAATTCTCCATTGGAATCCCGCTGGAAGTCCACGTTGTTGAAAGGAGGATCATCATCCGTCCCAGATAATCCCAGGTCACCCTCAGCATCCTGAAAATCAATCCCTACAATCAGGGAATCTGACCCATTAGTAGGTACGTATTCGATTGATTCAAAAGTGATTGTAGGTACTGAAGGGAAGTTATCCGGCGGATTAATGCAGGCAGAGGCCGAGATTAACAAAAAGAATATTCCTAAATAGCTTTTTAAACGCATAGGGCGAAAGTAAATTTACAACCAAAGTAAACCAATACTTTGGTTGGATGATGCAAAATATAAAACGATGCAGGATTTTAAAAGTTTTTCAAGTAGGTTAAGTAAATTGAAATCGGAGGATTTTGAAAAGCTTGCACTAGAACTTTTTCATTTCCAGTCTCGGTTTAATCCGATTTACAAGAAATACCTTTCCGCTCGTAAGTTAGCTACGCATTCCATCAGGTCATTAGATCAAATTCCTTTTTTACCCATCCGGTTTTTCAAGGATCATCAAGTGACTTCAGGTTCTGCCGATGATTACAGTGATTTTTTCTCCAGCTCAGGTACTACTGGTATGATCACAAGCCGTCATTACATCTGGTCTGAGGAGTGGTATCTTGCTCATACCCAACAGGTTTTTGAAAGGGCTTACGGTGCATTGAAAGATTTTCATGTTTTGGCGCTTTTGCCAGCTTATTTGGAGCGGAAGGGGAGTAGTCTGGTAAGCATGGCTGATCATTTTATAAAGGAGAGTAAGTCCGAGCATTCAGGTTTTTATCTATACAATCAGGATGAATTGATCTCAAAAATCGAAATGCTGGCTACTAGTCAGCGGAAGATTTTATTGCTCGGGGTGACTTTTGCATTACTGGATCTGGCAGAGTCAGGTAAAAAAATCAATCCTCCTTCAAATCTTATCGTTATGGAAACGGGAGGAATGAAGGGGAGGAGAAAGGAAATGATCCGCGAGGAAGTTCATGATATTCTCAAACCTTTCTTTGGTGTGGATGCTATTCATTCTGAATATGGGATGACTGAACTCATGTCTCAGGCCTACTCCAAAGGAGAGGGAAAATATACACTTCCGACTACGATGCGCGTTATCCTAAGGGATGTAAATGATCCGCTTTCACTTTCTCAGCGTTCTCAGGGAGGGATTAATGTGATTGACCTGGCAAATTTTCATTCCTGTGCTTTTATCGAAACTCAGGATTTAGGCAGATTTGATGAAAATGGAATGCTGGAAGTTCTGGGCAGATTTGACAATAGCGAGGTAAGAGGTTGTAATCTCTTGGTGCAGTAATTGCTATCTAATTAATAATTGAACATATTTGAAAGGATTAACTACTAAAAGATGAAAAAATTAGCCACAGCAGCATTATTAATCGGAATTTTAGCTTTGGGAGCTTGTGCTTCCAGTAAGCCATGTCCAGCTTATGCAAAAGCGACCACTATTCAGGACGCCAATAGCTAAAAAAAATACGCTGACTTAGTAGTCAGCGTATTTTTTTATGTCTTCAAGGCTTATTTCAGGTTCTCCTAAAATCACCAGTCTTTCCACCACATTTCTCAGTTCGCGGATGTTTCCTGTCCAAGGATATTCCTGCAGTTTTGCCAGAGCTGCTTTGCTGATACTTTTTGGGGCATCGCCATTTTCCTGAGATATATCATCCAAAAATTTATTTACCAGTAGAGGGATGTCTTCTTTTCTGTCTTTCAAGGCAGGAACTTGTATTAGGATTACACTCAGCCGGTGATAAAGGTCTTCCCTAAATCTATTTTCCTCGATTTCCTTTTTCAGGTCTTTGTTTGTCGCCGCCAACACACGTACATCCACTTTGATGTCTTTGTCAGAGCCTACCCGGTTAATCAGATTCTCCTGAAGAGCGCGAAGTACTTTTGATTGGGCAGAAAGTGACATATCTCCGATTTCATCCAAAAATAGTGTACCTCCCTGAGCCTGTTCGAACTTCCCCTGGCGCTGCTTGTGAGCTGAAGTAAATGCTCCTTTTTCGTGTCCAAATAGTTCACTTTCAATTAATTCAGATGGAATAGCTGCACAGTTTACCGCTACAAATGGCTGTGTGGATCTGTTACTTTTAGCATGCACCCAATGAGCGACAAGTTCTTTGCCTGTGCCATTCGGTCCTGTAATCAAAACCCGGGCATCGGTAGGAGCTACTTTCTCTATGGTATCCTTCACTTTATGAATAGCAGCGGATTCTCCCACCATGTCCAATTTCTTGGAAAGCTTTTTCTTGAGAACTTTGGTCTCTGTGACCAGGTTTTTTTTGTCCAGCGCATTTCGTACCGTCAGCAATAGACGGTTCAAATCCGGAGGTTTTGGGATAAAATCGAAAGCACCTTTTTTAGTCGCTTCAACCGCAGTCTCTATGCTACCGTGCGCTGAGATCATGATGAACTGGGGTGATTTGTCCAAGGTTTTGGCTTTTTCAAGGACTTCTATGCCGTCCATTTTTGGCATTTTTACATCGCAGAGAACCAGGTCGTAATCGTCCTCCTGTAATTTTGCCAATCCCTCTTCACCATCCTGAGCTTCTGTCACGGTGTATTTCTCGTATTCTAATATTTCTCGGAGCGTAGCTCGGATGACTTTCTCGTCATCGATGATCAGTATTTTCGACATAGGTTCAATATAATATGATTATCCGCAATGAGGTCAGTCACCTTAGATTCTTTGCTTATCTGGTCGGAAGACCGATGACCGAAGACCGAAGCGGCCTCAATTCTTAAGTTTAATATCCTATATTGCTTTTACCACCTTACTGGAAGTAAAGCGGATATACATAAAATAAAAAAGTGCAAGTCTATAAGCCGGGTTCTGTTTCCTTTTCTGTTTCCAGAATTAGTTTCTTGCCATTTATCTAGCCTCGACTTCACAATCGAGGTCCATCGATCTACCCATTCCGCATAAAAGCGAGCAACTTTTCTCGGAATTGAATCCGACGCGGAACCTATTTGATCTTTCAACCCATAAGGTTTGCCATGCCCCTGACATCACTGCCAGACCGGTGGGCTCTTACCCCACCTTTTCACCCTTACCCTTCGACAAGCTCAGGGCAGGCCCCGAAGTCGATTGGCGGTATATTCTCTGTTGCACTAGCTGTAAACTGACCGTCACCAGTCAGCCCCCTTCCCGTTAGGAAGTATGGCGCTCTATGTTGCCCGGACTTTCCTCCTTCCCACTATTACCATGAGACGACGACAAGACGACTTGCACGCTACAAAGTACGTCAATTTCTGGCGATCGGTTTAGGAAAAATTGTAGGAGGTTGGGAAGTTGGAGGTAGGAGGTTAATTATCTGCAACTTAACTAGTGATGATATTACATCGAGTTATTTGTAAATGATAAACCTGATTTATCGCCGAAATACCACGTTATTCTAGACATAAAATTGATATCTAAATTTTCTTAGGATCTTGAGATGTAATTTATTTTAAAAAATCGTTTCCAAATGAATAAAAGCAATCAAAGAAAGTTCAGAAGACTGATCCGGATGATCAACTGGTATCCTCCATTTCTATTTTCAGGGATTAAGGTGGTTGACTATGCAGATTATTTCTCCAGTTTCAAAACTAGGCTTAAACTCACCTGGTATAACCGAAATCTCCTTGGGACAGCTTTTGGAGGATCTCTTTATTCCATGTGCGATCCATTCTTCATGTTTATAGTTCTTATCCAGCTTGGCGAGGAGTACATCGTTTGGGATAAAACCGCAAGTATAGAATTTGTGAAGCCCGGCAAGGGGACGGTATATGCAGAATTCAAGCTTTCACCAGAGCAGATTTCTGATATAAAAGAAGTCGTAGATAGGGAGGGAAAAGCAGTCTTTGAATTTCCCTGTGAAGTAAAAGATGGGAATGGAAATCTCATTGCCAAGTTGCAGAAAGGGGTTTATGTGCGAAGAAAAGACTTGGTGAAGCCGTAAGCCTAGCGTTCGATTGCTTACCTTTGTGAGCTAACGAATAAGACCATGATTATAGTAGGGGATACCGTGCTTTCGGATGATATTAAGGAGAATTTTTTTGTCTGTGACCTTGAGGCATGCAAGGGTGCTTGCTGTGTGGAAGGTGATGCTGGAGCTCCTTTGGAAGATGAAGAGACCAAAATCATCGAAGAGATCTACCCAATTGTCAAAGATTACATCACCGAGGAAGGTCGGCAGGCAATAGCAAAGCAAGGGACTTGGGTATTCGATAAGGACGGCGACAAAGGAACTCCTACCATCGGTGACAATCGTGAATGCGCTTATGCTTTATACGATGATCGCGGTATTCTGAAATGCGGTATAGAGCAAGCCTACCTTGATGGTAAGATCACCTGGAAGAAACCGATCAGCTGCCACATGTATCCGATCCGGATTACGAAATACGATCAGTTTGATGCCTTGAATTACGATCGTTGGCATATCTGTGATCCAGCTTGTCAGTTAGGATCCAGTCTGAAGGTTCCGATCTACAAATTCCTCAAGGATGCACTCACCCGCAAATACGGAGAAGCTTGGTATGCGGAATTGGTAGAGGAGATTGAAGGACAGTAATTTGAAATTTGATGTTTGGGATTTGAAATTTTCAGAATCACACTTAATTCTGCTGCTTTTTTTGATGTTTCTAGGATCGTGTTCCAAAGAATATAAGAAAGTTGATGGGGTAATTTTGGACGTTAAGGCAGTAAATGGGCCGAAAGGAATTGGGTTCCGAAGCGTCTATAAATTTCAATATTTTGACTCTTTTCAACTGGATACAATAGAGGTTATGGATAAAAGAGTTTATCTTTTTCCAGGTGATTCCATTCAAATAGAAATTGACCCAATGGATAAACTTGATCACAGCGTCCTCAAAATACTATACCGGACACCTAGACATTACTAACAATTAGGGTGTTTTTATTGGTGGTGGTATTGGAGGTCCGGAGTTCTTGTTCTTTTCTCTTGGAGGCAAATTATCCACATCGTTTTCCTCAAATAGAGATACGGGTCTTGCTCTCTTTTCTATTATTTCCCCCTCTTTGGCAAAAAGGAAATAGTGGGGGAATTCCCCTTCCCAGTCAAACAACAAAGCGAACTGCTTCTGTAATATGTTGCCGGATTCACCCACTACCAAAAAGCAGTTTTCCTTTTTTAAATTGTATCTCTCTACAACATTGAGCCATTTTGTTTTATCGTTTTCGAAAAACAGCCAAATAGGCCGTACTTTTTTAGAGTTGTCCAAATGTCTTGTTTTTGCATAGACAGACATTTCTTCCAGGCAGGGCTTGCACCAGGATCCTGAAAAATCAAACAATAAATAGGGCTGGGCTGTCGTCTTAAAAAGCTCGTCAAAAGCAAGCTCTTTGTCATTCACATCAAACAACCGGGCTCCTCTAATTTCATTGTTTACATATCCCGATTTTTCAATTCCCCGATTGGAATCCTGATCCAGCTGAAGTGCATATTCCTTAAAAGCAGGATAGGTCAGTTTGTCAATAAGCCCTAGTTTTTGTTCTTCATTTAGCATTCCGTCATAAAAAAGATTGAGCTGTACATACTGCTTAACCGTATCATTACTGCCATTGAACCTTTCAAGAATAGCTTGTGCGTCAAGACCCATTTCTTTGAAAAAGTAAAAGATATTTCGGTAGTAGACTAAAGTCACGGGGTCATCATAATTCTCTTCTTGTAAACTAGCATATTCAAGCATATTCATCTCACTAGTTTCAATGGCACTTCTTATTGATTCGTTCTTGGTGTTGGTATAAAGAAGTGCAAGCCTGTACGCTAATCGTGCGAGAAGGCGGTCAGCACCATTTTTTTTTACCGTTTCAAAAGTAGAACTGTCACGTTTCAGAATGGGGTGATCTTTGTAAATCAGTGCTGTACAACTATCAGCCATGCTCCTCAGACTTTCTCTAGAGGTGAATTCAGTTATTTGGTCGGCCGTTTTCAGATCTTTGAGAGAACCGGCAATGCTTCCCAAATATTTCTCGAGCAAAAGACCAGCGTCTCCCTTCCATATAAAAAATACATTTCCATGATTAATGTTGATGGTATCCTTATAGCGCTCCTTTGTTTGTAGTAAGACCTCAAAGTCCATGTTTAGGCTGTCGCCCGGCTCAATATGCAATATATAATGCCCCAAGGTCAAATAAGTCGGCTTTTCTATAGTGGTTTTTATTACGGTTTTAAGATTCGTTGAAGTATCAATAGTATTTGGAGGGGGTGGGAGATAAAGCGGATCAAAAGCTAACGGATTACGCAGCCCAAGAGACAACAAATGCTCCCTGTCAGCATTCTTTTTGAGGTTAATTACAATTGTGGTGTTATAGACTTCCTTCTTTCCTTCTGAAAGCTCTCCGATATTCTGCGAAAAACATGAAGCAGACAAAATAAAAAGGACTGCAAGAATGGGGAGCGTTTTACAAAAATCAGGTTGCATATTTTTTGGGTTAAAGTGAGTGTACGTATGGTTAATAAAAAAGCAGTTAAAATAAATTCTTAATCATTTTAAGGAATTTATTAGTCCTAAAAAAATATTTTATGATTTTTTAGGATTCTTAGTTCTGTGGTAACCCATTGGATTACAGAAGTATTAATGACGTGAGTTTTCTAAAAGAAGAAACTGACCAGATCTAATACATCAGAAATAGTAATAATTGATTTGGGTGGACAGGCTTATCTTTTGTTTTTCTGAGTTCGAATGATTTTTAGAATTTCAGCTTTTAGGAATTTATAATCACGGATTCTGAATACTCTTTCACTTCTCTTTTTATAATCTCGAATCCTGATCCATGGATAGGTAGTCTTTAACCTTTTTGAAACCTTCTGGATCATAATGGAGACACAAATTAAATCTCCCACATTAATGAAAAAAGCCCATATCTAGGCTGCACCAAATAAGAATAGGTGCTGATTAGACTCTCACTAAAACTATCTCTGCGAATAGCGCGGGTATCCAGAATATTCCATACGGTAATTCGGAACTCCCATGGACTTGAATTTGCCTGATAGCTCAGAAAAGCATTGAAGAAATCAAAATCGCTCGTGGTCTGTGCAGCCTTATTCGTGTACGCATTGTATGTATAATCCGCATTCAATTTCAAACCCTTCCAAATATCCCAGTCCACTTCAATTTTTTGGGAGTGCGTATTAAAGGTGTTCTTGGCATTGGTAGAATTGTAGAAGTTCTGGTTCCAGGTATAACCCAAATCCACCTCTACAGTTTTCATAAACGTACTGGTGAATTTCATAAAGTAGGAATGTGCAAACTGGCTATTCTTAATCAGACTTTGATCCACAAAACTATTCGTGGTATAGGTATTCCAATTTCCTCCACCAGAGATTTTAAACGACTGAAACCGCTTATCTGCCTGCAAACTTCCAGTCAGTGTTTCATTGATAGGATCAATATTCTGAATACTTATGATTCTACTAATGCCCACAAAATTGGTTGTATTCACCAAGTCATGATGCTTTCTTGACCAGCTCAAGTTTCCGAAGAGATTGAGGGAAGAGAAGAAATCAAAGTGATTGTAGTTAAGGCTTTGAGTAAAGAACAACCCATTGTCTAATTGCCTGTTTCCTCTGAAAATCGAATTGTAATCCGACACCACCAATCCTTGCGCAAGCTTCTGAATATCCATAAAGTTTGCCTGGCTGCTGAATCTATAGGTTAACGAGCGATTCGATTTAATACTCCACTTGGCATACATACCTGGGAGAAGCAGGATTTTATCATTACTCAACTCATCTTCCATCTGCACATCCTTCCACGCATATCTGTGGAGATAAAGTGAAGGACTGATCACCACGGATTTCCATTTGGTCTTATAAGTCATCCCCAAATACAAATCCTGAAAATCAAAGCGGGAATCGTTATCAAACTCTCCAAGATCTACCTCATCAGTTGCATCTGCTTGCTCCAAACTTCCTACTAGCTCTTGTCGGGTATCTGTATATCCTAGACTCCAATTAATATGGTTGGTAGGGTTTAAGATGTGATAGTAATTAAAAGCTCCTTCTATCGTTCGGGTCTTGATATACTGATTTTGCAGAAACCTGTAAGACTCACTATCTACGACTGGCACCATTCCATTAAATGGTTTCTGATTTGTGGTTAAATCATAAAGAGGATTGGTGTATTTTTTCTCCCAATTCGCTTCCATGGAAAAGACTCTCTTGTCCGATGGGGCATGAAACCACTCTCCTTTTTGCTGAATCGTATAAGGCTGCCGACTTTGATAGCTTTTGATTTGCTGGCGAGTCTGCCCAAAATCAGAATCCTGAAAATTCTGGTTTGCTATATCAGCCAACTTCCCAAATACACTGTACTTCACATAAGTTTCCTCCTTAGGCGTAAAGGTCACTGCGTACTTCATCAGGCCAGATTTATTCTCCACGGTGCTAGCTGAAGTAAGCGTCTCCTGATTGTTTTCATCAGTTCTCAAATAGGTCCTTTGAGAAGATGAACCTAGTTTATTCCTGGAAGCAGAGCCAATCACAAATCCTGAATGTCTCCATTTATTATTCGGATTATAATTTAGATTCAGAGCAGCAAGCTCAGTTTTTAAGTCCAAAGCATTGTTCCGCTGAGCCATGGGAATCCCAAGATCATCAGAACTTACACTTAGCGAAGATCCTGACTTGCCAGCCAAACCTGCAAGTCCACCACTAAACCTAAAATAATCCTGTAGCGTAAAAGCCAGTTCCCCAACATTGTTGGCATCGGCGATCAGATTGAGATTGACTTTAGGAGAGTAGTAAAAAGCATTCGCATGACCTAAGTATCGCTCTTGAGGTCCAGCACCTGCAGTCAAATCACCAAATACCATATTCTTTTTACCATCTTTTAGCTGAATGTTCAATGCCAAGGTCTCGTCATTATCCAAGCCGCGAACCGGACTTACTTCATTGAAGTTTTTGAGCACCTGCACACGATCAACGGCATTTGCCGGTAAGTTTTTGGTTGCCAGTTTGGTATCACCATCAAAGAAATTCTTCCCGTCAACCATCACTTTGTCCACCTTTTTTCCCTGCACTTTCACCTCCCCATTATCATCCACTTCAAAACCTGGAAGCTTCTCCAACACATCCTTCAGCTTCCGTTCGGTGCCTGTAGTGAATGCATCAGTCTTGTAGGTCAGCGTATCACCTTTCATCGTGATCGGTAATTCTGTTACCACCTCCACCTGATCCAGCATGGTTTCATCCTGACTCAGGACCACCTTAATCTGCTCCTGATCAGACCATTCGGTAATCTTCAGTTCAAATTGTTTGTACCCTACAAAGGACACCCGTAGCAAATATTCAGACCCTGGTGTCAGTGCTATTTTGAAACGTCCCTCTCCATCTGAGATCGCAAAACCACCGATCTTTTGAGTAGTTTGATTCACCGCTACCACATTTGCATAAGCAATTGGCTGACTGAGACTATCGAGCACCTGTCCGATTAGGTTTTTGTTCTGGGAAAAAGAAGGGTGGGCAATCAGAAGAAAAAAACCGATCGCGAGCAAGCGCTTAAGAAATAGCATCTGGGGAGTATTAGGTAAGATTAATTGCCGATTTTGATCACCATCTCATTTCCACTTCCCGGCTTACCGGAATACCGTTTCATCATCTCCTGCATCTTTTCCTCCGAAAGTGCTTCATAGTCTTTACTGCTGATCATTTCACCCTTTTTAGGGATTTCTATTTCGACTGCCTCATTTGGATTCAAGACAATTCGCTCGGCGATATAAGTCATTCCTCTATTCTGCAGCTCTAGAATCAATCCTGGTAAACCCCAAAAATCATCTGGCCCATGACTTACAGGAATTTGCATGGTAAACCAAGCCGTTACATTCACGGTATCTTTGCTTGTTACCATCTCATCTTGCCCCATGGAGAATGTTTTGCTGTCGACAATTCTAGAATATATTGCCTTCTGACAGGTATAATCACCAATCTGCTTGCTTTCTCCAGTCAATTCCCAGTCATAAATGTTCAAACTATCTTTCACCAAAAACCCTTTCCCCATCAGGTCTTCTTCTTTGATGTAATTCTGTTCTGCCACATTCTTATAAAGAAGTCTATCCTGATTTCCTGTACTGATTACAATACTAGCTCCACCGGAAGAAGCTGTAGCAGGTCCAGCTCCGAGGCTTTCCACTTGCTTCCAGTTAGATTCAGTTTGGGAAAAAGAAAGCACATATTCACGTTCCATCTGCTTTTTCAATTGCTTCTGTAGATCAGCAATGACATCGGGAGCCATTTTGGAGCTATCCATTGAAATCTTGAAACTTGAAGAAGATTTGTAATAAGCTCTGCCGGTGAGACCTTGTGCAGTTGCGGTAAAAACAGAGCCCATCAGAGCAAAGGAGAGAAATAGTATTCGTATGTTCATAGCTGTAAATTTGTTGCTACAAACCAATAGAAAACGGCTCTGCTACTTAGTTAAGCACTGTTAACGTGTGTTAACATTCAGATTTATAACTTTCCTAGCATATACTTTAGCACCGTGAAAAAGCTACAATTCAAGCGAATAGGAATACTCATTGCCCTCACCCTAATGGTAAGTATAGGAGTGCAGGTCTATAGAAATATTACCCAGTTCAGGCAAAATGAGTCGGAACTAGCTACGGACATCCAACAAAGTTTAGACAATGCATTGGAAGTCTATTTCGCCGATTTAGCTAAGACAGATGTGATCACGCTGAGTGAGAGTAAGAGCTCAACTATTAGACTTAAAAATGCTTTAAAAGCAACTCCTGACAGCTCTGCAAATGATTTCTTTAAGAGAGTTGGGGAAAGTAAAATCCTCTTTAAAGCACTTGAAAAAATGGAAGCTGGGGACACTTCAACCGCAAACTGGTTCGGGGAATTTGATACCAGTAAGAATCTCAGGCTTCAAACTCACATAGATACGTTTGATACGATCGACCCAAAGGAAATTCACAGTATAAATATTTTCAGAGGACTGGATGCCGCGGATAGCATCAGCAATCTCAAAATGCTGACGAATCAAATTATCATTTCCATCACAAGGGATTCTCTGGATTTCGATAGAATCAGTACACTGGTAAAAGAGGAGTTGGAGAGAAAAGACATAGCAATAAACTACGGTTTGCTCCAATACGAGCACGACACGATTGCAGGTTCATTCAATTACCCTGCCTTGACCGAAATGCCGTTTTCCACGATTTCCAAATCTACATTCCTGCCTCGTGGACAAAAGCTGGAGATGTTCTTTGAAAATACAGCACTTACTGTCCTAAAGCGTGGAATGGTGGATATTTTGATGTCAATTATCTTTTTACTAATTATCTCTGGAGCTTTTTATTATCTCTACCAAACCATCAAAAACCAAAAGGAAATCGCCGAGATCAAAGAAGATCTGATCGGAAATATCACGCACGAATTCAAGACTCCTATTGCCACTACACTTTCTGCAATAGAAGGAATCGAGCAATTCAATCCTGAAAACAACCCTGAAAAGACCAAAAAATATCTTGGGATTTCCAAAGGGCAAATGCTAAAACTGAACGGGATGGTGGAGAAATTGCTGGAAACCGCCACCCTGAATTCTGAGCAGCTGATCTTGAAAAAGGAGGAAGTTGATCCAATTCCTGTCCTCAGGTCTTTGGTACAGAAGTTTCAAACCTTGACTCCCGAGAAGGAAATAGAACTTGTTATCCCTTCACATGTCACCCAGCTACTAGTAGATCCTTTCCATTTCGAAAATGTATTATCTAACCTGCTGGACAATGCGCTGAAATACGGAGGAGATCAGGTGAGAATCACACTTGATCAAGGCGCAACTACTCGCATTCGGATTTGGGATAATGGCGGGAACATCAGTCCAGATCAAAAAGAACGTGTTTTTGAGCAATTCTACAGAATTCCAAAAGGAAATCTTCATGACGTAAAGGGCTTCGGAATCGGGCTTTATTATGTGAAGAAAATCATTGAAAAACACGAGGGCAAAATAGAACTGGAATCATCTGCAAATAGTACTTCATTTATCACGATTTGGCCATGAGCAAAATAAAAATTCTATTGGCGGAAGATGAAATGGCTTTGGGTATGATCATTCAGGAAAGTCTGGAAAGCCGGGAGTTTCAAGTTACCCTTTGCCCTGATGGACTACAAGCCTGGGAAAGCTACCAAAAGGCTAAGCCAGATGTACTGGTATTGGACGTGATGATGCCCAAGAAAGATGGATTTACGCTTGCTGAGCAAATCCGAAAGATAGATCCCTACACTCCGATTATTTTTCTGACATCGAAATCCCAAACGGAGGATGTGCTGAAGGGATTTGGATTAGGTGCAAATGATTACGTACGTAAACCATTCAGCATGGAAGAATTGATCGTACGGATCAAAGCTCAACTCAATCGGCAGCAACTCCGCAAAAACCAATCAGACTGGGTTTCACTTGGGAAGTATGAATTTCATCCGACCAAGCAACTTTTGAGGCTAAATGAAAAGGAATGCCATCTTACCGCTCGGGAATCTCAACTCCTTAAAATCCTGCTGGAAAATGCCAATCAGATTACAGATAGAAGTTTGATCCTTACGCAGATTTGGGGATCGGACGATTTTTTCAATGCCCGCAGCATGGATGTTTTTATCACCAAGCTTCGCAAAAAACTACAGGAAGACTCCCAAATCCAGATCTTAAACGTGAGAGGTTTTGGGTATAAATTGGTGTGTTGAGTGTTTCAGGGTGGTAAAGTAAATCTGCCATTAGCCATATTCCATCAAGCTTCACCTCAACTTTAGGCTGTGTCCGTTAGATTTGGTTTTTGGGATGAGATAAAAATGCGGATGCGCCCCATTTCCGCTCCTCTCTTTAAACCTCAAATTTGGTGGCCGTCCGGAGTCAAGGCCTTTGTGATCTACTGGCAAAGAAGCGTATAATCAGATAATTTAAATTTAGAAAGAAAATAAGTCAATCTCTCAATCAAGCCTTTTCTATTGTCCATGGTTACTCACTATAACTATCAAAGCGCTTGGTAGATAGGAAATCTCTATAGATATTTTTTATTGTAACAAATATTACAGTAACTTGCATTACAATAAGTAAGCAATGAAATTTTACAATAGAGAAAAAGAACTAGCTGAACTGCAGCGAATCCGAGAAAAATCCACCCAAAGCGCACAAATGACTATTATGGTGGGAAGGAGAAGGATTGGTAAAACCAGTTTACTGAAAAAAGATAGTGAGGGTAAACCATCAGTGTATCTTTTTGTTGCCCGAAAAAACGAGGTTCTCCTCTGTCAAGAATTTGTAGAAACCATCAAAAACAGTCTTCAGGTCAATTTTTTCGGTGAGATCACTAAGTTCAAAGACCTTTTCGGATGGATAATGGAGCTTTCAGAAAGCCGGAATTTCACACTAATTATTGATGAATTTCAAGAATTCAAAACCGTCAATTCATCCATCTTCAGTGATATTCAGAATATTTGGGATTCCAAAAAATCAAGCAGTCAGATTAATCTGATTTTCTGTGGCTCAATTTATTCAATGATGAAGGATATCTTCGAAAATGCCAAAGAGCCTTTGTTCTCGCGAGCCACGGCACGCCTATACATCAAGCCATTTGATATCAATGTACTGAAAGAGATCTTGACTGATTATTTCCCAGGATACACTCCAGAAGATTTGCTGGCGTTCTATGCGTTTACCGGTGGAGTTGCAAAATATGTTGAAAGTCTGGTGGAAAGTAACGCCTTCACGAGAGACTCCATTCTCAATGAGATCTTCAAGGAAAATTCCCTATTCTTGGAAGAAGGTAAAAACGTCTTGATAGAAGAGTTTGGAAAGGACTATAGCACCTATTTTTCCATCCTTTCCCTTATCGCTTCATCCAAAACTTCACGTCCGGAGATCGAGTCAATTTTAGAAATGAGTGTTGGTGGTTTTTTGGATAAACTAGAAAATGATTTCAGCTTAATAAAAAAGATCAAACCTATTTTTGCTAAGCAAGGAAGTAGGCAAATCAAATATGAAATAACGGATAATTTTCTCCGATTCTGGTTCCGCTTTATCTACAAAAACCAAAGTGCAATAGAAATCGAAAACTATCAGTTTGTAAAAGACCTGGTGCTGCAAGGGTATTCTACGTTTGTGGGCAAAACCCTAGAACGATATTTCCAGCAAAAACTTCAGCTTAGTGGAGAATTTTCAGAAATAGGGACTTATTGGGGGAAAGGAAATCAGAATGAAATTGACATCATCGCTATCAATGAGCTAAACAAGCGGGCAGTTTTTGCAGAAGTAAAATTGAACAAGTCAAAAATCAATCTTGAATATCTACAAAACAAAGCATCCACTTTAGATCAAAAACTATCTGGATATACCAAGGAATTCCTCGCCCTGTCCCTTGAAGACATGTAAGTATTCCCTTCAAGGTACTTATGAACCACTACTTCTCAATTAACTTTCTTTAAGCTTTTTTAAATCCACAAATAAGACTTGGACAAAGGTTCCCAACGTTCTAAAGGAGAAGAAAATCTTAACCCCATAAAGATTTTGTGTGGAGAGAAGACGGAGGCAAAGACTGCTTGGGATCTTAGGAAAAGACCCCAAGCAGTCGCCTCTGCACCACGCAGTTTTTTAAAATCCTACTAACCAGTGTTGCAATCTGCTATTCGAGATTTGTAATCTCTAATTTCCAAGCAATTTACCGCTGTAAGAGATTTAAATTCTTGAATTCTATGGTATGGTGATAACACTCAGTTAAAAAGGCAACTTGACATCTAGCTTCAAAAATTTAAACTGCTCTTATTCAATAATATAGTTGCACTAAAACTGGGAATACATCAAGCCTCCTTAAAAAATCCAGTCATTTCTTAGAATTTCACAGAAAAAATCTTGAGTTTGATGGGTAAATGTACCATACCTAACACATAATGCGAATTATTCTCTTTTCTCTCATTTTTCTAGTCGGTAGTACGCTGACTTTTGCTCAGACTAAACTGGACACCAAAAAGCTAGATGACAAACTTAAAGCGCTTCAGGAAGCTACGATGACAGTTGGTTTTTCGGTAGCGGTAGTGCAGGGCAATGAGGTTATTTATTCCAAAGGGTTTGGGTACCGCGATTTGGAAAAAAAGATTGAAGCCGATGAAAACACGCTGTATGCTATTGGTTCCTCTTCCAAGGCTTTCACTGTGGCACTATTGGGGATTATGGAGGAAGAAAAGGGCTTGAAATTCTCAGATAGCCCAAAGAAATACCTTCCTGAACTGGAGTTTTATAACGATGAGCTCACTAATCAAGTGACTATTACGGATATGATCAGCCACCGTACCGGGCTCCCCAGACACGATATTTCCTGGTATTTATTTCCCTCGGAGGACAAGGACAGCTTGTTGATGCGCATAAAACACCAAGAGCCTTTCACCGGAGTCAGAAAGCAATGGTATTACAATAATTTCATGTATTTGGCACAAGGCCTCATCACGGAAAAACTCACGGGAAAAAGCTGGGAAGAAAATATCAAAGAGCGGTTTTTCAAGCCCTTGAATATGACTACTTCAAACGTCAGCATCAAAGAGCTGGAAGGGTTTAGCAATATTTCCAAGGGCTATACTTTGGAAGAATTCACCAACAATAAAGTAACTCCATATTATAATATCGCGGCGATCAGCCCAGCTGGAAGCATCAATAGCAGCGTGAAAGAAATGGCTAATTGGGTAAAGATTTGGCTAAATGGAGGGAAATTTGGGGAAGTTCAAGTTTTGCCGGAAAGCTATGTCGCCAGAGCTGTGAATCCCCTGATGCTGGTAGGTGGAGGTATTGCTGATAAAAAGTTTCCTGATCAGCACCTCAATAGCTACGGATATGCCTGGTTTACATCTTCTTACAAAGGACATTATAGACTGGAACATGGTGGGAATATCGATGGGTTTTCGGCTAACGTAGCCTTTTTTCCAACAGATAGCCTAGGGATTGTCGTTTTGACAAACCAAAATGGTTCTGCTTTGCCAAACCTAGTTCGAGATGCTATTTCAGATGAGCTCTTGGATTTGGAGAAAACCGACTGGGTGGGCTTTTACACAGATAGAATTGAAAAAATAAAGGAACAACAAAAAGAAGCAAAGGAGAAGCAGGAATCCAGTACCGTTCCCAACACCCAGCCTTCCCATGCATTAGTGGAATATACAGGAAAATACAATCATCCAGGCTACGGTACATTTCAAATTGAATTCAAAAACGACTCTTTGTGGGCTCAATTCCCAAGAGAAAGATTGTATTTGAAACATAGGCATTACGATGTTTTTGAGCCTTATTTGGTCAAAGAAAACGAGGTTGATACTCTTGCAGGGTTAGGTGTCAATTTTAATTTCCGCTCTGATGAATTTGGTGACATAGAATCCGCCAACGTGAAATTCGAACCCACGCTAGAACCGCTTACTTTCAAACGCACTCCTGCAGAAGCTAAAGTTTCTTTGGAAATGCTGGAAACTTATGTGGGTACCTATTCCCTTTCCGGAACAGACTTAAAAATCTCTCTGAAGGATGAAGCGTTAACATTGTTTGTCCCTGGTCAGCCTGAATATTCCCTTACACCCACTCAGGAAAATGAATTCATTGTCAAAGGATTACCGGGTTATAAGGTACGATTTGAGGAAAAGGAAGGCGTTTTGAATATGTTGCTTATCCAGCCGAACGGGACTTTTGCTGCCGTTAAAAAATAGATTTTCGATGACTTCAGTCACAGTTGTAGGATCAGGAATAGTTGGTTTGACATCAGCCATCATGCTTCAGGAATCAGGCTTTAGTGTGAAACTGATCTCTAAGGCTGGATTTGAAAAGAGTCTATCTTGGAAAGTTGGCGCCATTTGGTTTCCATTTGAGATCCAGCCCAAAGAAAAAACCAATCGCTGGGCGACGTTGGCTTATCAGCGATATGCAACTGATGTCATTGAAGGGAATGGCATCAAATTCATTCCATTTATCACCGCTTACACGGCAGAAAGCAACATAGATTGGACCAGCCAACTTCCTGCTGGTAAAGTCAGGCAAGCAACGCGAGAAGAACTTCCCAAAGGCATGGAAATGGCCTTTATTTCTCATGTTCCTCTAGCCGAACCACTTCTATACCTGCCGTATCTTTTTGAAAAATTCCTCCAAAGTGGAGGGGAATATAAGGAGCTGGAAATTTCTTCTTTAAAAGAATTAGCAGCTTTGGATAGCTGGGTGATCAATTGCACCGGTTTGGGTGCGAAGTCACTTTGCAATGACGATGATTTGCATCCT
The DNA here is from genome assembly GCF_900116615.1 of Algoriphagus locisalis. Taxonomy (GTDB): domain Bacteria; phylum Bacteroidota; class Bacteroidia; order Cytophagales; family Cyclobacteriaceae; genus Algoriphagus; species Algoriphagus locisalis. Next base: position 93,553 of record NZ_FPBF01000003.1, on the reverse strand, counting down.
ATGAGGGGACAAATCCTCCGATGTAATAAAATGAAGATCCCTTCCTTTGCCAACCCTACCAAAAGAGGTGCTCTCAGCTATGTGATCAACAGATCTGAGGATTCGGTAATCGGGGGAACTGATTATGAAAATGACTGGAACGAATCCATTGATCCAGCTGACACAGAATTAATCCTTAACAGATTGACAGAATCCGGTGTAACTGAAAATCCTGAGATTCTAGAAGTTATTGTAGGTTTGAGACCCAGAAGGAGTGCTGTCAGGTTTGAATTTGATTTAAACTACCCTAATGTATTCCATAACTATGGACATGGAGGAGCAGGGTTCACAGTGGCTTGGGGATGTGCGATGGAGCTTGCCGAAATTTTAGAAAAAAGGAATTAGATCGTTAAGTAAAGCCAAGGAAACAGAAGTTGGACCAAAGAAATAAACCCTATTAGAACATGGTCTAACAGGGTTTATTTCTCTTTGAATGTAAAATTCTAAACTTTATCTGGCACCTCAAAACCAGGTCTGTATTCTCTGGTAAGCATGGCGTCGGCTTCTGGATCGTTAACAAATTTCTCTGACTTAGGATCAAAATCAAGTACCCTTCCCAGCCTGTAAGCTATATTTCCTAAGTGTGCCAAACCAGAAGATAAGTGAGCGGTTTCAACCGGTCCATTCAAAATAGATTTATCATGCTTTCGGACAGCCTCAATGAAGTTGGTGAAGTGACCATCAGTCCCTCCGGCACCTCTGTCCATTCCTGAAGCAGCTTCACCGCCGTCATCACCGGATTTACCAGGTGTTCTGTCATTACCTAAGAAGGTCTTGTATTTATCGTAGCCATCTACTACCAGATAGCCTTTATCACCATAGAAGATGTTCCCAACAGTGGCTCCATCCTCAGCATTGGTGTACCATGGGCGCACTTCGAATTGAATAATTTTATTTTCCTCTGGGTAGTTATAGATAGAAGTCAGTACCTCAGGTACTTGCTTGCTGTCATTCCAGAGATACTTTCCGCCCATAGAGGTAATCTTGGTAGGAAAGCCTACATCAAGTCCCCACATGCAGAGATCAGTCTCATGAATTCCCTGATTCCCCACGTCCCCATTGCCATAATCCCAGTGCCAGTGCCAGTTGTAATGCACCAGATCTCGGGTAAATGGAACTTTTGGAGCTGGGCCTGTCCACAGGTCATAGTCCAATCCATCTGGCACAGGAGAAGTCCCCTTGATACCGATATCTCCACGCATTCTAAATACAAGCCCACGAGCCATGTAAACTCTGCCTATATAGCCATCTCTCATGAGTTCTATTGCCTCTTGGACGGCCGGCGAGCTTCTTAGCTGCACACCATGCTGGACGATGCGATCATATTTCTCTGCCGCTTCTATCATTCTACGACCTTCAGAGATGTTATGTGACCCAGGCTTTTCTACATAGACATCCTTGCCTGCCTGACAAGCCCAGATAGTCGCCAGCGCATGCCAGTGATTTGGGGTGGCAAGGCTTACCACATCGATATCCTTATTGTCAAATACTTTTTTGAGATCTTGCTCAATTCCAACGTCTTTACCGTATTTCTCCTTGAACGCTTTTTGGGCAGGGGTCAGCAGGTTCAAGTCTGGATCGCAAAGTGTCGTAATTTCCACATCTTTTTGAGCCATGAAACCTTGAATATGACTTTTTCCTCTACCATTTATGCCTAGCACAGCTGCATTGATGCGGTCATTAGCGCCAAAAGCTGAAGCTGGGATAAAGGTCGGCAAGACCATAGCTGCTGTGCCCGCTATTGCTGATTTTTTGATGAATGTTCTCCTCGATGATTCTTTACTCATTGTTAGATTTATTTTGGGGTTGTTATTAGTTCAATTTATTGAAAAAATGGTAACAATGCTCATAAACTTACACATATGGATATTTTTAAGCAATATTAAATAGGTGTATTACGCAAAATCCAAAAAATATATTGGTGGAGATAAGTAAAGTGAACGGTTTTTTTTTATGTTGTTAGTTAATGATTCTTGAGATCCTGTTCATTAATCTAATTCTCTTAATCCATTCAAAACCAATTAATTTTCGTAGGTAGTAATAAGTTGCACTAACCACCAAACCTAAGTCTCCATGAAAATCTATTTAAACACCGTTTTATTATTACTCACAACTCTTACCAGCGCTTGCTCACAAGAAAATCCCTCATCTTGCCCAAGTCAGCTTGGTGAGTTCATCGTCCAAGAAGCTTTCCCAAACCTTTCTTTTACCAGACCTGTAGATTTCCAACATGCAGGAGACAATTCCAACAGGATCTTTGTGGTTGAGCAGAGAGGAGTGATTTCTGTCTTTGAAAATAATGCCGCAGCTAGTGAGAAAACTGAATTCTTGGATATAGAAAGTAAAGTAGATGATTCAGGGAATGAGGAAGGATTATTGGGACTTGCATTCCATCCAGAATTCCAGAGTAATGGCTATTTCTATGTGAATTATACCGCAGGAAACCCAAATAGAACTGTAATCTCCCGCTTTTCAGTGATGTCTTCAGACCCCAATAAAGCTGATCCATCCAGTGAACTTGTCTTGTTGGAGTTTGAACAGCCCTATTCCAACCACAATGGAGGTCAAATTTCATTTGGCCCTGACGGTTTCCTTTATATCGCTACAGGTGATGGTGGAAGTGGCGGAGATCCTCAGGGCAATGGGCAAAACCGCAGTACTTTGTTAGGAAAGATCCTTAGAATAGACGTGAATCAGACAACTGGATCTAACAACTATTCAATACCTGCTGATAATCCTTTTGTAAATAATTCAGAAGGTTTTCGGGAAGAAATCTATGCGTATGGCTTGAGAAATCCATGGAGATTTAGCTTTGACTCATCCAACGGTCAGCTATGGGTAGGGGATGTGGGACAAAATAAATATGAAGAGATTGACATAGTTGAAAATGGTGGAAATTATGGATGGAATACCATGGAAGGTTTTCATTGTTTCAAACCTGCTGACTGTGATAAGACTGGGCTAGCGCTACCCGTTTGGGAATATGACCACTCCCAAGGTGATATTTCCGTCACAGGTGGATTTGTGTATCATGGTGATGCCATAGCAGAATTGGAAGGATTGTACATCTATGCTGATTTCGTTTCCGGAAGGATCTGGAGTTTGGACGTCAGCGATCCTTCTAACCCGATTAATACAGAATTGCTGAATGCAGATTTCCCGATTTCAGCATTTGGAGTGGATCAAAACCAAGAATTGTATATATGCGGCTTTGATGATAAAATTTACAAATTGGCGATTGAGTGAATCTTGAGTCGGAGAGCGTATGGGGGTAAAAGTGAAGTTGCCTCGACCTAAAAAAAAGTGAAGTGAAATTTAAATAGAAGTCAGTAAAATATTGAAATTCAGTGTGATATAATCTATTTGAAAGTCCATAGTTTTATACTTACGCTCAATCCTCAATTCTCAGGAGTTGGGTAAGTATATACTTTGAGTGTCAAACTTGTTTAGTTATTAAATTAAAGAATCAATAAATTATGAAAAAAATAGGCTTAATCGTAGCTGGTTTACTTATACTTGGAGCCATTCTTGTCCTTACTCTGGTCATGGAAATTATTGAGTTTTTCATGGGAGCCATTTTATTCGTTTTGGCTATAGTAGTATTGATTATTCTCTACAATAAGATAAAAGAGAAGGTTTCTTAGCAGACGATAGCACATGCGTTAGATCAGCAGAAAATCTGATATCACTTCTCATTCTCCTGCTCCTGCATTTCATTTTCATTTAATTCGGAAGGCAGATGTCCGAATTGCTCCTTGAAAAGCTTTCTGAAATATTTCACGCTGGTAAAACCGACTTCGTAAGCTGCCTGAGCCACCCCTAGTTTTTCTTCTTTGATGAGGGCAGCAGCCTTCTTTAATTTGACCGAGCGGGTGTACTGGTTGATGTTCTGGCCTGTGAGTGCTTTAAGTTTTCTGAAGAGAGAAGTTCTGCTCATTCCCATAGCCTGAGAGATCGTGTCCACATCAGTGACTTGCTCTGCTATTCCGCTTAGAATATGTGTCTCCAATTCTCTCAAAAAGGACTTTTCCCTACCAACAGCACTCTTTTCTGAGGGTGAAAGCTCTTCCTGCTGGGTGTTTTTTTCCAGAAAATAGGTGCGAAGGCGGATTTTTGCGTTTAAAAGGTTTCTGATTCTGGATTTTAGAATTTTACCTTCAAATGGCTTGGTAATATAATCATCAGCACCCTTTCCATATCCAGAAGTGATGCTCTCGGTATTGCTTTTGGCAGAAAGCAAGATCACAGGAATATGGGTTGTTCCTGGATTTTCCTTTAGGACTCCGCAGAGGTCAATTCCGTTTTTCTCTGGCATCATGATGTCCGAAATGATCAGATCAGGAATATACTGTTTGGCTTTTTCCAAGCCTTGATTTCCGTTCTCTGCAAAAATCAGATCATATTCATTTGCAAGTAGTGTCTCCATATACTCCAGAATCTGCGGATTGTCATCTATGACCAATATCACCTCTCGGTTTCCCTCTAGATCGAAACTGATGTTTGCATGCAACTTAGCATGCTGTGGCTCCGGAAGCCATTCACTTGCAGGCTCGACATGAAGTGAGCTCTGCTGATTTTCAGGCGCTCTCACTGGAATTCTGATCGCAAAGCAACATCCTTCTCCTGGCTGACTTTGAAGTTCTATGGAACCTTGATGGTCTTCGACAAGCCTTTTGGTGAGCGCCAAACCAATTCCTGTACCTTTTTCCTCAGTATTTGCACCGCTTTGGTAATACCAGTTAAATACATGTTGCTGATCTTCGTAAGGAATTCCAGGCCCATTGTCGCGAATACAGAGCTCAAACTCTCCGCTTAGTTCTTTGACCAGCACGGTTATCTGATCATTTGTCTGGCAGTATTTCAAGGCGTTGGAAAGCAGGTTGTTGAAAATGATATGAAGCTTTTGGATATCAACTGCTGCTATAAAATCAATTTTCGGCAAATCACTTTTGAGTCTGATGCCTTTGTGACGGGCTAGTGGCTGATACTGCTCTATCCACTGTTTGATAGGTTTGACGATTGGCTGGGATTTTATATTCAGCTCGTTGACACTGAGTTCTGCATTCCTGAATTCCAGAAGTTTAGAAATCATCTCATGCAGGTAGGTGGCATTTTTCTGGATTAGCTTCAGAATTTTGAGATGTTTTGCATTTTTTGTTTCAAGCAATAAATCTTCCACAGGAGCGATGATCAGCGTAAGTGGAGTTTTAAGCTCATGGGAAAATCCGGTGAAAAACTGTACGCGTTCTTCGTTCAGTTCATGTTCAAGATGCCTTTGTTTTTTTTCAAATAGAAGCGAGTTTTTCAACTTCAACCGTTCGGCATAGTAGCGCATTCCCGTCACCACCAAGGTCAGCAATAAAATAAGATATAGTAGATATGCTGGCCAGGTTTTCCAAAATGGAGGATGGATTGTGATTGCTATTTCATTTTCTGCTATGGTTTTGGTACCAGAACTTGCTCTGGCTTTGAGTGTATATTCCCCCGACGGAATGTTGCTGAGATTAGCTGTGCCGGTTTGATTTGTTTCTATCCATTGACTATGGAATGGCTCCAATTTATAAGCGTAGTTAACATCTTTTCCTAAGGGAAGTTTTAAGGCTACAAAATCAATAGATATCAAAGATTGATCGTGGGCTAAGTCGAGCTCAGGCAGATAAGGAAGTGCCTGGGTGAGCCTGAAGCCTTCTCCATCATTTATTACAGATGCTTTTTTATTCATCAATCGAAGGTCTGTGAAAATCAAGGGGTAGTTATTGGCTTGACTGTCTAGGGTTTTAGGATTGAAGGCATTGATACCCTTATTTCCACCCATGTACACTTCGCCAGATTGGGTGACCAGCGCTGCTCCGATGTTGAATTCTGCAAGTTGGATGTTATTGATCGAGTTGAGATTGCCCACCTCATCGGTCTTGGGGTCGAAAAAACTGATGCCTCTATAGGTGCCAAGCCAGATTTTTCCGTCTTTACCTTTGGCCATGCTGTTGATGGAATTGTTGCTGAGACCGCTTTCATCGGTAAAAAGAGCGAATGCTTTGCTTTCTGGGTTTAAGCGGATCAGGCCCTCATAGCGACTACCGGCGATTACCTCGCCATTTTCCAGCACTTCTATGGCAAACACTACTTCGACAGGAAAACCTGGGATGGTGTTTTCATTGAAGAGTTCCTGCTCGCCCGTCAGATAATTGTACCTGATAATCCCGTCACCGAAAGTTGCCAGCCAGAGATTGCCCAGGTCGTCTTCAGCTATGTCACGGATGTCTATTTTTCCCAGTTGCCTGACGTAATCAAAATCGTCGATGGGAGGATGGTAGCGATACAGTCCACCTCTGTTGGTACCCACCCATATCTGTCCGTTTTTTCCTTCAAAGATTTTACGCACATCATGTCCGTTTTCTTGGCTTCCCTGGAGGTAATGCTTGGATTTGCCTGTTTCCGTATCCAATAAATTCAACCCACCCTGGTAAGTCCCTACCCAAAGTCGGTCTTTACTGTCTTCCAAAAGGGAAATTATGTAATTGTTAGAGAGGCTGTTGGGATCTTCGGGATTATGCGCATAATGGCTGATTCGCTCGGTTCGTGGGTCAAAGTAATCCAAACCTCCGCCGTCTGTACCGATCCAGATTTTGCCGTTGTTTCCCTCTGCGAGCGATCCGATTCTATCGTGGGAAATCGTTTCTGTTTTGGAAAGGTGGCGTTGGATAAGTTTCACAGGTTCGCCCTGCGGATTTACAAAATTCAGTCCTGTACTGGTTCCGATCCACATATAGCCATCCTTGCTTAGCTTCAGGCTGGAGACAGTCCGGTTGAATATACTACTTCCATCTTGTTCAGGCTTAAACCATTTCAGTTCGATCGTTTGATCTTTCAAAAACTGGGCTGAATTCAGGATATTCAACCCACCGTTTCTAGTCCCGATCCAGAGATTTCCAAAAGGGCCTTTTTCAAAGCAAAGTACATTTCCATCACTCAAGCCAAGATTGGGTTGGTCGGAAGCCTGTAGCTTGAGCGTATCCGCCTCAGTGGTGATCACGCGAATTCCAGTATTTGATCCTACCCAGAGATTTCCCACTTCATCAGTGAAAAGCGAATTGATGTTTGCAGGAAAGGAGGGGGCTGAATCCTCCAGAGCCGTTAGTTTGTTACGTCGCAAATCTATTTTGTCAAGTCCTCGGTCAAAATGCCCTACCCAAAGAATGGAATCTCCCTGCATAGCCAAGGCTGAAATACGTGTGGAAGAAAGGGAATTTGGATCTAAAAGATGATGAGTAAATGAGGCGATGACGCTGTCGGCGTCCAGTACCTTTATGTCTCCATCGAAGGTGGTAATGATTTTATGTCCCTGCGGTCCTTTGATGATATTGCTGATTGAGTTTGGATTTAACCCTCTGAATAAGTCTGAATGAATGAAAGAATCAGCTTTTGGGTCATAGGTACTCAATCCTTTATTGGTGGCTAGTAGCAGGTGCTGGTTCTGATCTATTATCAACTGCTCTATGTAGTTTGCCATGGGACCTCCTGCTGGATTCCTGTTGCTTTTTCTATAAATCTGGAAGCCATGCCCATCGTATCGGTTCAGTCCGTCTATGGTTGCGATCCAAATGAATCCCAGGGAGTCCTGCTCAATTTGATTGATGTAATTATTGGACAAGCCATTTTGCACGTCAAGAAGGTAAAACGTCAGTTGATCCTGTCGGGTGAAAATGGAGCTGGAATCCAAACTTTGACCACTGCCGATCCGGCAAAAGCAAAGTAATAGCAAGGTTATAATAGTGGGTTTCATCTGTGCACAATCAATATAAAAGTCCTGAATAAAACCAGTGTTAATCCCGGGAATAGGCATTTGATCAATTTATACCCCCTTATTTGCTGATTTGTATCCCCTATCTCTTTCGGATTTTCCAGAACATTGTTTCGAAGACTCAGGAGTTTTTCTTCTAGCCTTCGGCTTTAATTAATTAACAAATAAACCTAAAAAACATGCTAACACAATTACCAGCCAGGGCATGGCTGTATTGTATGTCATTTTTACTAGTAATGACATGCACTGTGCCCAATGTATTTGGTCAGGAAAAAATCTCAGGCCAAATTCTGGATGAAACCGGCACCGGACTCCCAGGAGCTTCCGTTTTATTGAAAGGTACCACATCAGGTGCTGTCACGGATTTGGATGGCAATTTTACCTTGTCATTTGCCCCAACTGAAAATGCTACTTTAAGCATATCTTTTATTGGGTATGTAACTCAGGAGCGTGTTATTCAAAGCGGGGAAAGTAGAATCACTGTGCAACTTGTACCTGACGAGCAATCACTCAATGAAGTAGTGGTCGTAGGATATGGTGAGCAAAAGAAAGCCACCCTCACAGGATCTGTATCCCAAGTGGAAGGCAGGGATTTGAAAAACAGTCCACAACCCAATATTTCCAATTCACTTTCTGGTAGATTCTCAGGGATCATCGCCAACAACAGAGGGGGCGAACCTGGGTACGATGGTTCTAGTATTAGCATACGGGGCTTGGCTACTACAGGCAACAATGATGTGCTTGTCGTAGTGGATGGAGTTCCAGGTCAGATTGGCGGATTAGAGCGACTCAATCCAAATGACATAGAAAGTATTTCAGTTTTAAAGGATGCTTCTGCAGCGATCTATGGTTCCAGAGCTGCCAATGGTGTGATTCTAGTGACCACCAAGCGTGGTAAATCCGGTAAACCGGTGATTTCCTACAGCTTTAATCAAGGTTTTTCTTCACCGACAAGATTGCCGGAAATGGCTGATGCGGGTACTTATGGGCAGATCAGAAATGAAATTGCTTATTATAATAATCCGCAGGGTGGATTAAATCAGGTGTATTCGGAAGATGAGCTGGGGATGTTCAGAGACGGTTCCGATCCCCTGAACTATCCGAACACGGATTGGGCGGCTGCAGCTTTGGAGAATTTTGCTTTGCAAAGCCAGCATGACCTGAGCATCAGAGGGGGATCAGACAATGTGACCTACTTTTTGTCTTTAGGCAAAACTGGTCAGGATGGATTGTATAAAGATGGTGCTACTCGCTACGATCAATACAGCTTCCGCTCCAATGTGGATGCCGATATCACTGATAAACTGACTGTGGGACTATCCCTTTCCGGCAGAAAAGAAGATAGACAATACCCAACTTCAAGTGCCGGAAATATATTCCGTTCGATCTACAGAGCTTATCCTACGGTGGCGGCAGTGTATCCTAATGGCCTTCCATCTTCAGGAATCGAAAATTCCAATCCTGTGGTGATGGCAACAGATCAAGGTGGTTTGAATCAGAATCCCCGCTATATCTTTAACGGTATCCTAAGAGGTAAATATGAGTTTGGCTTCCTGGATGGTCTTTCAGCAGAAGGTTTCTTCTCAGTGGATGAAAGTTCTGACAGATCCAGAAACTTTAGTACTCCCTATACTTTGTACAATTATGACCGCACCTCAGGTGCTTACAACCCTGTGGTAGTAGGAGGAGGGCCAGATCAGCAGCCTTCGCTTTCTGAGACCCACTATTCTCAATCCATGGTCGTGTCCAATATCCGTTTGAACTTCAAACATTATTTTGGAAATCATTTTATCGATGCTTTTGCAGGCTATGAGCAGAGTGAAAATAGATCTCATACGCTGGGAGCTTCCAGACTTCATTTTCCTACTGCAGAAACGCCTGAATTGTCCCAAGGTGGAGCAGCTGCATCGGATTACGACAACTGGGGAAGTAGCTACAACTATACCAGGAAAAGTTACTTGAGTAGAATTGCTTACAACTACAATGAAAAATACTTGGCTGAGCTTCAGATGAGAGTGGACGGCTCGTCCAATTTCCCGGCGGATAGCCGATATGGATTTTTCCCTTCTCTTTCTGTAGGTTATAGGATTTCTGAAGAAGATTGGTTCAGAGAGAAGTTAGGCTTCTTTGATGACCTGAAATTCAGAGCTTCTTACGGTAAACTTGGAAATGATAATGTGGGACAGTTCCAGTATTTTGACAACTATTCTTTCAATAACCGCTATATCCTTGGTGATGAGGTAAACACGGGCATCGATCTCACTAGATTGGCCAATCCGAATATTACCTGGGAAGTTGCAACCAAAACAGATGTGGGCTTTAACGCCATCTGGCTTCAGAAATTCACTACTGAGTTCATTTATTTCCAGCAGGACAGAAGTAAAATTTTGACCATCCGAAATGCATCCATTCCGGGAACTTCAGGAATTGTAAATCCCTATGACGGTCAGTCCCTAGTGCCTGCCGAGAATATAGGCGAAGTGAAAAGCCATGGTTTTGAGTCCACGGTAGGCTATCGTCACGAAGGTAACTTCAGCTTTGGCGTAGCAGGAAACTTCACCTATGCCAAAAATGAAATTGTGTACATCGATGAGGCGGCTGGGGTTTTAGACTATCAGCGTCAGACAGGCAATCCAATGAATACTTACCTGCTCTACAATGCAATCGGTATTTTCAGAAGCCAGGAAGAATTGGACAGTACGCCACATGTACCCGGTGCAATGGTAGGAGACTTGATTTATGAAGATTTCAACGGAGACGGAGAGATCAATGCTGATGACATGACCCGGACGAAGTATGGTAATATTCCTCAGATTACGTTTGGAATGACTTTGAATGCAGCCTGGAAAAACTGGGATTTCTCAGCGGTGATTTCTGGACAGACGCAGGTGAACCAATACGTATTACCGGAATCCGGCACTGTGGGTAATTTCTATAGCAGCTGGGCGGACAACCGTTATTCTCCTACCAATACCGACGGAACTTTCCCAAGAGTAAGCGAGCGTGCGTCTTCCGCAGTAAGTGGTGGTTTGTATAGAAACAACTTCTGGTTGAACGATGCTTCTTTTGCCCGATTGAAGAATATACAGATTGGTTACAATGTGCCTCAGCCGGTGTTGGATAAGCTCTCAATCAGCAGCTTGAAGATTTATGCCAATGCATTCAACCTATTTACACTTACCGGAGTGAAAGATTATGATCCGGAAGGTTCCAGTGAAAGCGGACAGTTCTACCCGCAGCAGAAGATCATCAACCTTGGTGTAAACATTCAATTCTAAACCCGACCAAAATGACTACTAAAAATATATTTAAACCATTCCTGGGAATAGCGCTGAGTGGCCTGTTGCTGGGAGGATGTAATGAGGATTTTCTTGATGTGGTTCCCACAGACAGAGTTTCGGATGCATCAATTCTTTCGGATTCCACGCTTTTTGAAGCTTATGTGATCAATAGATACTTAGGGGTAAGATTGACAGATAAAGAGGGAGACGGAAACGTGCCTGGCTTTGGGCGTGGATTTGAATACGCGCTATGGAGCTCGCTAACCGATGAGTCTATTTACAATAACGATGACAATACCTGGTTTATACAGCAAGGCCAGCTTTCACCGCAAAATACAGGGATAGCAGGGACTTTCTGGGGAAGATCGTACAGAAGTATCCGTGAGGCAAACTATGCTTTGGCAAATATCGGCGAACTGGAAATGAGCCAGTCTGGAAAGGATTTGCTAATCGCAGAACTTAAATTTATCCGTGCATTCCGCTACTTTGATCTGATCAAAAATTATGGGGATGTGGTGTTGATGGGAGACAATGTAGCCCAGCTGGGGGATGATTTTACAGACCCATCTTTCTATGAGCGCGCTCCCAAAGAAGAAGCCATTGCTTATGTAATTCAGGAATTGGATGCCGCAGCGGCAGTGTTGCCACAGACCAACAGTGGATCCTGGCTGGAAGGACGTGCAACCAAAGGAGCTGCACTGGCGCTGAAGTCGCGCTTGTTACTTTATGCGGCAAGCCCACTGTACAACGATGGAGGCAGTGATGCACAGAAATGGCAAGAGGCGGCTCAGGCTGCCCAAGCTGTGATTGATCTGGGGCAGTATTCTCTTTACCAGCAAGGCTATGGAGAGTTGTTCTTAACTCCGCAAAGCAATTCGGAAATCATTTTCGCCAGGTATTACAATATCAATTCAAGACATACTGCCTTGGAAATCGCCAATGGACCAAATGGCTATGACGGTTGGGGAGGAAATGTTCCGCTTCAGAATCTAATTGACGATTATGAGATGATGGACGGGACTCCATTTGATTGGGAGGATGATACCCATGCGGCTGCTCCTTACGAAAACCGGGATCCTAGATTTTATGAGACTATTCTCTACAACGGAGCCCCATATAGAAACAGGGAGGTGGAGACATTTCTTCCTAATGGACGCGATAGTCAAGGTGGCCCTTCTAACTGGAATACCAGTAAGACTGGCTATTACTTAAGAAAATTCATAAATGAAGAGCTTCCGATTCAAAATCCTTGGGAAGTGGCAGGTACTCAAAACTGGATCTATTTCAGATATGCGGAAATCCTGCTCAACTATGCGGAAGCACAGAACGAAGCCGTAGGCCCAGATGCCAGTGTATATGATGCAATCAATTCGATCAGAAGCAGATCAGGTGTAGAAATGCCTGCCTTGCCTGCTGGTTTGAGTCAGGATGAAATGCGGGAAAGAATCCACCATGAGCGTAGAATTGAACTAGCCTTCGAGGAGCATAGATACTACGATGTGAGAAGGTGGATGACTGCAGATGAAGTGGAAAATACTCCTGCTTATGGGATGGAGATTGTAAAAGAAGCAGATGGTAGCTTGACCTACAACAGGAAGATTTCCCTGAACGGGAAGAAGTTTGAAACACAGAATTACTGGTTGCCTATTCCTAGGTCAGAAATTTTGGCCTCAAACAATCAACTGGAACAGAATCCTGGTTATTGATAAGTTAAAAGGGAAGCTTTTATGTTTCCCTTTTTTTAGAACTTTAGAAAATGAGAAGCTTAAATAGAATGATATACTCCAAGATTAAACTCCTTTTTTTTGTTGTCTGTGGCTTGCTGATGTCCTGTCAGAGTTCAGGTCAGGAACAAAAGCAGCAGGATCTGCCCGAAGAGGAAATAGTAACAATCAACGCGCTGAAGAATGAAACCTATCAATCCATCGAACACTTCGGTGCGTCAGATGCTTGGTCGGGACAGTTTGTTGGGCTTTGGCCTGATCAAAAGAAAAATGGGATAGCGGAGCTGTTGTTCAGCAAGGAGAATGATACCGATGGAAATCCCAAAGGAATTGGCCTTTCTATGTGGCGGTTTAATGTGGGGGCTGGCAGTGCACAGCAAGGTGAAGAGAGCGGAATCCGGGATGAGTGGAGAAGGGCAGAATCTTTTCTGGAAGCTGATGGAACCTATAATTGGGATCGTCAGGCGGGTCAGGTGTGGTTTGCCAGAGCCGCTCAGGAGTTTGGGGTAGGGAAGTTGCTGATTTTCCCAAACAGTCCTCCGGTGACTATGACCAAGACAGGAAAAGCTTATGCCAATAATGGGCAATCCAATTTGGCTGAAGAAAACTTTCAGGCTTTTGGTGAATACCTAACTCAGGTGATCATGGGACTTCAGCAAAAAGGGTTGAAGGTGGATTACGTCAGCCCGGTGAATGAACCCCAGTGGGATTGGTCCGACGGAGGTCAGGAAGGAACTCCTTTTTGGAATAATGAAATCTCCGGCATTGTAAAAGCGCTGGACAAGGCGCTGTCAGATGAAAACTTGACTACGAAAATAGATGTAGCCGAAGCAGGAAAAATCAATTACCTCTACGAGCAGGCAGATAAAGAGGGGAGAGGAAATCAGGTAGCAGATTTCTTTCAACCTGAATCTTCCAACTACATAGGAAATCTGACTCAGATCAGCCCGACGGTTTCTGCGCACAGCTATTTTACTACTTCTCCCTTTGAGTCGGCTGTTAATCAGCGGGAAAGGGTTGCTGCTGCTGTGAGTTCTGTTCAGGGTTTGAGCTACTGGATGAGCGAGTACTGCATCCTGGGAGACAATGGAGGAGAAATCAACGGAAATGGAAGAGATCTGGGGATAGATCCTGCGCTGTATATAGCTCGGGTGATCCACAATGACCTGACTGTTTCCAATGCTAGTGCCTGGCATTGGTGGCTGGCTATTTCTCCCTATGACTACAAGGACGGCTTGGTTTATATAGACAAACAGAAAGAAGATGGCAACTACTACGAAAGCAAAATGCTGTGGGCATTGGGTAACTACAGCAGATTTGTAAAGCCAGGATATCAACGGATAGGAGTGGAAGTGAATCAGAAAAAACTTCAGAATCCGGAGTTTTTGGTATCGGCTTACCAGGCAGATACCAAAGAAGAGATAGTGTATGTTGTGGTGAATTCGGGAATCAAGGATTTGAGGGTGGATTTGACTGTGGATGGACAAGCACCTTCCATAAATGATCATTATGTCACATCGAAAGATAGCAGTCTGGAGTCCTTTGGAGCCGAGACTTCTGCCAAAGGAGTTCTGATCCCTGCTCGATCAATAGTTACTGTGGTAGCACGAAATTGAGCTACATAGCCAAATGAAGGTAAGAAAACTACGGATTCATTTTAGGTTCTGCTGATTAACAGCTAATGAAACCACATATAGATTTAAGAAAATAGTAGATAGATGGGTAATGAAAAGTCCAAAATCATGTGGTTTTGGATTTTTTTTTTCACGCTCGGCCAGATACGAGACATAGAAAGCAAAGTCCGAAATGAGAAGCACTCCATCGATAGATGAATGCAAGTTGGGGTCAAAAGGCTTTTTGGTTTCAATTTTTTTTTTGAACCATCCGATTAATAAAACGGACTACTTTCAGACTCGGACAAAACTATATCGCCTGGACTCAGTCCAACGAGGTAAGAGCTCCATTATCGAGAATCTTGAGTATTGTCAATTTGATAGAAGCCCAAAAGGGAGAAATGGACGATTTAATGTTTTGGATCGACCAGTTAAGAGTTTCCAGTGATGAAATGGATGTTATCGTGAGGAAAATCACAGCCGAAAGTCAGCAAATCAAGATGGATGGACTTCCGGATGTAAGCTGATTGGTCTCAAATTAATTTAAGCTATGCACTTCGGTCCATTTCGTTTTAGTTTCTAAAAACGGTTACTTTTTAGGTATAGGTTTGATAAGCAGTCTTTTTTAGATTTGATTAAAAGCTAGTTTAATATTTCCTTAAAGGAAAAACAACTTCGTATTTTATGAACTATTAAATTTCATTTAAAGAAATAACAATGAAATTTTCCACTGAAATCAAGAATTAACTAGCTCATTTTGAATGAATTGAAGAATACCGATTCAGTTGGTTTTTTACGATCTATTTTTTTTCATTACTATTATTATGGGATGATTAGGTTAAAAAATTATAACTTGAGCTCTTAGTTTGTAGGAGGGTATTCAGGGCATTCTGAAAAAGACGGTTAGAATGTTATAGATCATCAGCTTTTCCTTAACATCATTAAGCTCTATGAAGAACTTTGTCATCTGTCTCGTGGCATTTTTGTATTGCAGTCATTTATCACATGCTCAATATTCACGGTTGCTTCATAAGAATCATTCCGAACAAAAAGAAATCTTATCCGATCTCTATTACAGTGCAAACCACGGTGGAATCACCCTCGATGGTCTCGCTGATACGCTTGCAGGGATGCGCCAGCTGGGCACCAGAGAAAAAGACCCCAATCTCCTTCAGGAAGCAGATTTGTTGGAGGCTTTTTACAAAGTGTTCAACCGCTATGAGCCTATCGACATGTTGATCAAAGTGCAGCAAAAGAGTGAAGAGAAAGGATTTCAATACATGGCTAGTAGAGCAGCCAATGCCATTTCGAATTTTTATTGGGAGGAAATGGAATTTGAGAAATCCATTCGCTGGCATCTGTTGCTGGAAGGGCTGATTCAGGATATGAGCATTGAGGAGTTTCCGGACAAGGCTATTTTTCTGCAACAGATCGGTAACGACTTTCTTTTTTTCGGAGATTATACCAAGGCCATTTCCTATTTCAGGCGGGTAGCCGAACTGCCTCTCGATGAGTTTTACATTTATGCCTACCGGCATACCTTCAACAACCTGGGGCTTTCCTACCGGGAGATCGGGAAGCTGGACAGTTCGGACTATTACTTCGAAAAGCTCCTGATTCATGCCGATACTACCTCAGATCAGTGGGTTGGAATAGCCTCTGGCAATCTGGGTTACAACCATTTTCTGAAAGGGGAACTTCAGGAGGCAATTCCTTTTCTGGAGAAGGATATTCTCCTCGCAGAGCAATTTGAAGATCTGGGACTGGCAGTGGGTTCCTGTATTCCTTTGGCTGAAATCTATATTCGACAAGTGGACCTGACCAAAGCCAGAAGCTATATCAATAAGGCTATAGAATACATTAATCGCTCCGGTCAGACGGATCGGTATGCGAAGCTGTATCCCGTCATGAGCAAATGGGAAGCAGCCATGAATCGACCCCAACTGGCTACCGCTTATCTTGATTCTGCACTGATTTACCAAAAGCGGGTCAATGAAAAATTCAGCGCACTGCAACTGATGCGCGCAAATCAGGAGGTAATGGCCAGCCGAAAGGATAAGGAGATTCAAACCCTCAATGATCAGGCGGAAAAGAACAAGGTGATCCGCAATTTTATCATCGGCGGTCTGGGTTTTCTTTTAATCGGGTTTGTGGTGGTCTATCGAGTGAGAGAGGAGCGCAACAAAGCCCAGCAAAAGCTGAAAACCATCGCACTGGACAAAGCAAACTTGGAACTGGAAAATGCGCAAAATCTTCTGAAAACTTATGTGCAAAAGATCAACAATAATTCCAAGATCATTCAGTCCCTGGAAGATTCTCCACCCTCGGAAGAGCAGCAAGGATTGATCGATGAACTGAAACTGAGTACCATTTTGACCGAAGCCGATTGGGATACTTTTCAGCGGCAGTTTGACAAAGTTTTTCCAAACCTGATCAAAGATTTGGTATCGAAATACCCCAATCTTTCTCCTGCTGAACTTCGCTTTTTATTGCTCACCAAGCTGGAAATGCCAACCGTCCAAATCGCCAATGCCTTGGGAGTTTCTCCAGCGTCACTCCGGGTAACTTGGTTTCGTATCCGAAAAAAACTGGATTTGCCCAAAGATTTTCCTTTTTCGAGTTTTTTCGAAAAGCACTTTTCTGAGCTCTGAGGCCATTTTTTTCATATTGTAACGCCGTTGTAACGCTTGTTTGAGCCTATTTTTTAGCTACAGGGTCTAAGTTTAACCTGTTAGTTTCCATTCTTCTCAAATGTCAAAACACAAACTCACCATTCTTTGGGCCATTTTTTTGGCCGCCCTGATCGGGGTTTTGGTGTACTGGTTTTTTGAGAGAAAGGAAAGGGTGATCAATGAAAATATCCAGCAATTAGAATCAGCAAGTGGGATCTCCGGAATAACTCATACATCCCAAATCCAGGTGATAGACGAGAGTCCGGAAATAGGTACGGAAGACATTCCTAGTGCTGGTTCTTCGCTGTCGGGTATTTTATCAATTTCAAAAAAGGGAATCCTTCGGGCCAAAATTCAAAAGGTCTAAACAAATCAATTCATGAATAAAACTATCAGGCATTTTCTCTTCATAGTTGGGCTACTTTTTGCCTTTACAGGTCAATTTTCTCAAGCTAAAGAGTCAGATGCGGTTCGCGACTTGCCTACTTTGGGTAGTTATGGCTCGCTAAGTCTAGTGACAGGAGAAAACAAAAGCCTCACGCCATCAGCAGCACCCACCAATGCGGCATCCATTACTGCATACACAAGTGGAGCTAATTCCACGAATTTTTCCGGTATGCTTACCGTGGATCCGACCACGGGTGTAGTATCTGTTACCAATGCCAAACCCGCTGGCACTTACACGGTGGAGGTTAAAGCCACAAGTTTAGAGGGAAGCTCCACCACAACATTTACCCTCACTGTATCCGATCCTGAAAGCAGTGATGGATGTTTTAGGCCAAATAATGACTACGTTACTGGCTCGGCTCCAAATTCTGTAGCCATCGGAGATTTTAACAGAGACGGCAAGCAAGATCTTGTGGTGGCAAACGTGAATTCAAATTCGATTAGCATCCTTTTAGGCAATGGTGCGGGAGGATTTGGAGCAAAAACCGATTATCCAACTAACGGGGCTCCTGTGTCTGTTGCGGTTGGGGATCTGACCGGTGATGGCGCACAGGATATTGTCTTGGTAACTAGCAGCAATAATTCAAGGGTCGTATATGTAGGTAGAGGAAACGGTGATTTTTATCCCCCAATTATATCTGCTACAGGAGATATCCCGATTTCAGTCGTTATTGGAGATTTCAATAGAGATGGCAAGCAGGACTTTGCTGTGGCTAATTTTTTTTCAAATTCGGTAAGCATCCATTTGAATATAGGCGCTCTCTCTTATTCTAAAACAGATTTCTCCACTGGTGAAAACCCTCTTTCAGTAACAATTGGTGATTTTAATAGAGATGGTTGGCAGGACCTTGCGACGGCCAATTCTAATTCAAACACAGTAAGCGTTTTGCTTGGCAATGGAGATGGTAGCTTCCAGGCAAAAGCAGATTTTGGTACTGATTCAAACCCACAGGCTGTAACAGTTGGTGATTTTAATAGTGATGGCTATCAGGATCTTGCAGTGGCAAATGGTGGCTCAAAAAGCACCAGCGTTTTATTGGGAGACGGAGCGGGAAGTTTTGGAGCAAAAACGGATTTTGGAACAGCTGTCAGCCCAAGGTTTGTATCAGTGGGTGATTTTAATGGAGACGGTAATCAGGACCTTGCAGTGACGAATGGTAGCTCAAACACTGTAAGTATTTTATTGGGCAATGGAACGGGTATCTTCGAAGGAAAAACTGATTTCGAAACTGGTACTGAACCAAGATCAGTAGCGGTGGGTGATTTCAACGGAGATGGTAAGCAAGACCTTGCTGTAGTTAATTTTACTTCAAACAATGTAAGTGTCCTCTTAGGGGTGGATCCGACTCCAACATTAGGTACCTATAGTTCATTGACTCTGCGGACCGGAGAGAATAAAATCCACACCCCATCAGCTGCTCCGACTAATACCGAATTACTCACAGCCTACACGACTGGAGCTAACGCCACAGATTTTACAGGAACGCTTACAGTGGATCCATTAACCGGTGTGGTATCAGTGACCAATGCAAAACCAGCGGGAACTTACACGGTGACGATTAAAGGCACCGATACAGAGGGAGCTTCTATTACCAGCACTTTCGAACTTACCGTAACCGAGCCTGTCAGTAGTACAGGAATCTTCGGACCAAAACGCGATTGGGGAACTGGAGATGTTCCTATTTCTACAGTGGTAGGTGATTTCAACAAAGATGGGAACCAGGATTTGGCGGTTGCCAATCTCAACTCCAATACGGTCAGTTTGATGTTAGGAAGGGGGACAGGATTTTTTGTTTCTAAAATCGATTTTGAGACGGGTTTATATCCGAGCTCTGTAACGGTAGGTGATTTCAACTCTGACGGCAAGCAGGACTTGGCAGTGACCAATACCGGTTCCAATACGGTTAGTATCTTATTGGGGAATGGAATGGAAAGTTTTGCCTCAAAAGTAGATTTCGAGACAGGAAATTCTCCTCGATACGTTTCAGTGGGAGATTTTGATCAAGATGGAAATCAAGATCTGGTAGTAGCCAATGGAGCTTCCGGTTCAGTGAGCATCCTGCTGGGAGATGGGAAAGGTGGTTTTGGAACAAAGACTGATTTTGAGGTAGGGAGTTATCCAGGATCCTTAACAGTGGGTGATTTCAATGGAGATAGCCTGCAAGATCTTGCAGTAGCCAATGAAGATGAAGGTTCAGTCAGTATCCTGCTGGGTGATGGTGTTGGTGGTTTCGCACCAAAATATGATCTGACGGGTATGTATTATCCCACTTCTATAGCGAAAGGAGATTTCAATGGAGATGGCAAACAGGACTTGGTAGTGACCTTGGGCAGTTCCAAAAAAGTAAGCGTCTTATTGGGCGATGGTATGGGTGATTTCATAGCTCAGGCAGATTTAATAACAGCCTCCTTTGCAAAGTTTAGTTCCGTAGGTGATTTCAATGGAGATGGAAATCAGGATTTGGCAGTAGCCAATTCGAGTACCAATAATGTCAGTGTCTTTTTGGGAGATGGAGAAGGTAATTTTGGACCAAAATCCGATTTCGGAACCAGCAACGCGTCAAATTCCCTTTCGGTAGGCGATTTCAATGGTGACGGGATGCAGGACTTGGCAGTTGCCAATGGCAATTCCAATACGGTCAGTTTCCTTCTTGGTACGATTCCTCCTACTTTGGGTAGCTATGGTTCACTGACTGTACAGACCGGGGAAAACAAAGTTCATACACCGTCGGTAGCTCCAACTAATACAGCAACAATCACTGCCTACACCAGTGGAGAAAACGCCACCAACTTTTCAGGAATACTCACAGTAGATCCGGTAACAGGTGTATTGTCTGTTACCAATGCAAAACAGGCAGGAACTTTTACCGTAACAGTACAAGCCACCAGTGAAGACGAAGTTTCTGTTACCAGCACTTTCGAGTTGACAGTAACTGATCCTGTCAATAGTTCAGGGGGTTTCGGACCAAAAGAGGATTACGGTGTAGGAGTAAGAGCAAGATCTGTTGCAATTGGAGATTTCAATGGTGATGGTAAGCAGGATCTTGCGGTTGCCAACGGGATTTCTGATTCTATTAGCATTCTATTAGGAAACGGCTCGGGAGAATTTGGTGCTAAAACCGATTTCGAGACTGGGGAACTCCCACATTCCGTAACGGTAGGTGATTTCAATGGAGATGGAAAGCAAGATATTGCTGTAGCTAACTATATCCCCGATAATGTAAGCATCCTTTTAGGTGACGGAGCAGGAAGTTTTGGAGCAAAAACCGATTTCCCTACTGGCACTGATCCGTTGTCTGTTTCCGTAGGTGATTTCAATGGAGATGGGAACCAGGACCTTGCGGTGGCTAACGCTGGCACCGATAATGTAAGCATCCTTTTAGGTGATGGAGCGGGTAGTTTTGGAGCAAAAACCGATTTCGGGATTTTAATTCTTCCATCTTTTGTAGCAGTGGGCGATTTTAATAGGGACGGCAACCAAGACCTTGCTGTGGCTGCTTTTTTAGGTAATGAAGTGAGTATTCTATTAGGAGATGGTAATGGAGGCTTTGGGCCAAAAACTGATTTCGAGACAGGGGTAGGACCTGCATTTGTATCAGTTGGCGATTTCAATGGAGATGGTAATCAAGACCTTGCTACGGCTAACCTTGACTCTAATACAGTAAGCATTCTTTTAGGAAATGGAGCAGGTGCCTTTGGGCCAAAAACTGATTTCGAGACAGGGGTAGAGCCAGGATTTGTGTCAGTTGGCGATTTCAATGGAGATGGTAATCAAGACCTTGCTACGGCTAACACTGACGCTAATACAGTAAGCATCCTTTCAGGAAATGGAGCAGGTGCCTTTGTGACAAAAACTGATTTCAGTACTGGTTCCCATCCAATATCAATAGCTGTTGGCAATTTCAATGGGGATGGTGTACAAGACCTTGCAGTGGTTGCTTTTGAAGAAAATGCCGTAAATATTCTATTGGGAGATAATACTCCAACCCTAGGTACTTATGCACCCTTTACGGTGCGGACCGGAGAAAATAAAATCCATAATCCTTCGGCTGTGCCGACAAATACTGCATCCATCACCGCCTATACCAGTGGCGACAATGCTACCAACTTTTTGGGAATACTCACAGTGGACCCGGCGACTGGCGCTGTGACGGTGACCAACGCCAAGCAGGCAGGAACTTATACTGTAACCGTCCAAGCCACCAATAGTAAGGGAGTTTCCGCTACTAAAACATTTGACCTCACCATCACAGATCCAGTAAGCAGTGCAGGAGAATTTTCAGAAAAATTAATAGCGGGACTGGGTTTTCCAAAAGACATAGTGGTTGGAGATTTCAATGGTGATGGAATTCAAGACCTCGCATTAGCTATTAGTAATCGTGGTGTTAGAATTATGCTTGGAGACGGGGAGGGAGGATTTACGGAAAAAACCGAATTAATCGGAGGATATCCGCCATATAGGCTTGCAATCGGCGATTTCAACGGAGATGGCATCCAAGATCTAATACATATACCTCAACGTGCAAATGGTGCATTTGTGAGATTGGGAGACGGTACGGGTAATTTCGGTCCTGTAATTTCAATTGGAAATATCCCAGATTCCTATTCAGTAGCAGTGGGTGATTTCAACGAAGACGGTAAGCAGGATTTTGCTGTTGCAATCACCAGAGCCATTAACATCTGGTTGGGTGATGGTAAAGGAGGCTTCGCGGACAATGGATATTTTATTACGGGTGAATATCCTTTTTCAGTATCCATAGGAGATTTCAACGGTGATGGCCGGCAGGATCTTGCCACGGCAAATAGTAATTCAGCTACAGTCAGTATTTTATTGGGTGATGGTACCGGGAGTTTTGGTGAGAAAACTGATTTTAATACTGGTTCAAAACCAGGTGACGTATCGATAGGAGATTTCAACAAAGACGGCAAGCAAGATCTTGCTGTAACCAATTATGGATCAAATACTGTCAGCATTTTAATAGGAAATGGTACTGGTGGTTTTGGGACAAAAACAGATTTTGGGACTGGCTTATCCCCAAATTCTGTATCAATAGGCGATTTCAATGGCGATGGAAAGCAAGACCTTGCAGTGACCAATTATGGATCAAATACTGTCAGCATTCTTTTAGGTGATGGAGCAGGTAGTTTCGGAGCAAAAACTGATTTCGGGACTGGAACAACTCCATATTCCGTATCGGTAGGCGATTTCAACGGGGACGGCGTGCAAGACATTTCTGTACCGAATTATACTACTTCCTCCAGTCCTTACCCGATCAGTATTTTAATGGGCTTGCGCACAATAACAGGCCTAACATTTGAAGATGCCAGCTTTGAATACGACGGCACCGAGAAGAGTTTATCCATTACCGGAGAGCTGCCTGAAGGTACAAATGTTGTCTACACTAACAACGGCAGAACGGATGTAGGAACACAAACGGTAACCGCTACGATCAGTGGGAATAATTATTCTACCCTGGTTCTGACTGCTAACCTTACGGTTTTTGAGTGTACCACCGAAGTGGACTTTGATGTGAGTGAGTTAACAGACTGTGCTAATTATTTAACGGTTTTCTTAACGGATCAATCATTAGACGCAGATAGTTGGTTCTGGGAATTTGGGGATGGACGTACTAGTTCTGCTCAACACCCGATCCATTCCTATACCTCGTTCGGAGACTTTACAGTAAGATTAACCGCATCCAATTCTGAAACAGGTTGCTCTTCCATTATGGAAAAAGTGATTTCATTTCAGCCCTTATCTGCTGACTTTACCGCAAATACCACGTTTGGCTGCGGGCCATTGACAGTGGACTTTGAAGATCTGTCCCAAGGAGCTACCACGTGGACTTGGGATTTTGGAGACGGCACCACTTCCACCGAACAGAATCCTTCACATACCTATCAATCTTCCGGAAGATTTACAGTGACACTCAGTGTTAATCGTGGATCTAGATGTACTGATACAAGAACCATTTCGAATTACATCCAGGTACTTGGCCCTGAAGTCGAGTTTACTTCAGATGAAACTGAAGGATGTGGGCCGCTTACTGTTTCATTCACGGATCAGACCAGTGCATCAGCTCCATTTATTTCCTTTGCCTGGGATTTTGGAGATGGGCAGACTTCCAATCAACAAAACCCTACCCATACCTATGCCAATGCTGGGATTTTCACAGTTTCGCTTACTGTCCGGGATTTGGATGGCTGTTCCAGGACATTGACAAAAGCTGATTTGATTCGGGTCGATGCATTAGATTTTGAATTCACAGACCTCAATGACGTCTCCTGTTTTGATGGAGCAGATGGAACAGTCACGGTGCAAGTTTCAGAGGGCACGGAGCCATATTCCTACCTGTGGTCAAATGAGCAGACTTCTGCTACAGCGACTGGTCTGAAAGAAGGAACTTATTCGGTGACCGTCACCGATGCCAATGGTTGCCAGAAGACCAAGGAGATCACGATTTCTGCTCCTGCACAGCCAACTCTTGAAACCGATCCCGCAAATCAAATTACTGCTACCACTGCGGTGCTTGGGGGAAGTCTTAGCTCTGGTTTGGATTGTGCACAGGAAGTCGGAGTGGTATATGGCTTGACTTCAGATCCAACGGTATCGGATACCAAGGTGACCATGGATCTTGATGGTGATTCATTTAGCAATACCATTTCAAACTTGGTTATCAATACCACTTATTTTGTCAGGTCCTACAGCATAAACCAAAACGGATACATTTCCTATGGGGGAAATCAATCCTTTACTACGCTTCGAAAAGTATTGGAGGTAAAAGTGGAGGAAAGTCAGAGTAAAGTCTTCGGAGAATCTGACCCAATACTACGCTTCACAGTCTCTGGATTTGAGGGTACAGATGATAAGTCGATTCTATCAGGTGAACTGAAAAGAGAGGTTGGTGAGGATGTCGGATTTTTCCCAATTAGGTTAGGAACCTTGGATGCAGGCCCGAACTACACCATTGAGTTCACTGGCGCTGACTTTGAAATTGGTCCAGCTACCATCAATGGATTAACCTTCGAGGCGCAAAGCTTTGTCTTTGATGGAACCGAAAAGTCGCTATCCATCCAAGGTATACTTCCGTCAGGAACGTCGGTAGTTTACACGAATAATGGTCGAACCGATGTCGGAACGCAAGAAGTGACGGCAACAATCACGGGCGACAATTACACCGAGTTAGTCCTTAAAGCCAATTTGACGATCAATCCAGCCAACATTTCTAACATCAGTTTCGAGGCGCAAAGTTTTGTCTTCGACGGAACTGAAAAGTCACTTGCAATTACCGGAACGCTTCCATCAGGCACTTCAGTTGCCTATATCAACAACGGCCGAACCGATGTAGGAACACAGGAAGTGACGGCGACGATTACAGGTTCCAACTTTACCACCTTGGTCTTAACAGCAGATCTGACGATTACACCAGCCGAGCTGGAAGGAATCACTTTTGCCGATGCGGTTTTTGTCTTTGACGGCACGGCGAAGTCATTGGCAATCGGAAGTACGCTACCTGCGGGAACTTCCGTGAGCTATGCCAATAACAGCAGAACTAACGTCGGAACCCAGGAAGTGACGGCGACGATTACAGGTTCCAATTTCACCACCTTGGTATTGACAGCAGATCTGACAATCACGCCAGCCGAGCTGGAAGGAATCACTTTTGCCGATGCGGGTTTTGTCTTTGACGGCACAGCTAAGTCATTGGCAATCGGAGGAACGCTACCTGAAGGAACTTCTGTGAGCTATGCCAATAACAGCAGAACTAACGTCGGTACTCAGGAGGTTACGGCTACGATTTCAGGTTCGAACTTTACCACCTTGGTATTGACAGCAGATCTGACAATCACGCCAGCCGAGCTGGAAGGAATCACTTTTGCCGATGCGAGTTTTGTCTTTGACGGCATTGCCAGGTCACTAGCAATCCAGGGAACCTTGCCAGATGGCACTTTAGTTGCCTATACCAATAACAGCAGAACTAACGTCGGAACTCAGGAAGTGACGGCGACGATAACAGGTTCCAATTTCACCACCTTGGTACTGACAGCAGATCTGACGATTACCCCAGCCGAGCTGGAAGGAATCACTTTTGCCGATGCGGGTTTTGTCTTTGACGGCACGGCTAAGTCGCTGGCAATCGGAGGAACGCTTCCTGCGGGAACTTCCGTGAGCTATGCCAATAACAGCAGAACTAATGTCGGAACCCAGGAAGTCACGGCAACGATTACAGGTTCCAACTTTACCACCTTGGTCTTGACAGCTGATCTGACGATTACCCCAGCCGAGCTGGAAGGAATCACTTTTGCCGATGCGGTTTTTGTCTTTGACGGCACGGCGAAGTCATTGGCAATCGGAGGAACGATACCTGAAGGAACTTCTGTGAGCTATGCCAATAACAGCAGAACTAACGTCGGAACGCAGGAAGTGACGGCGACTATATCAGGTTCCAATTTCACCACCTTGGTCTTGACAGCTGATCTGACAATCACGCCAGCAACGATCACGGGAATATCCTTTGCTGATGCGGTTTTTGTCTTTGACGGAACTAAAAAGTCTTTGGCAATCGGAGGAACGCTACCTGCGGGAACTTCCGTGAGCTATGCCAATAACAGCAGAACTAACGTCGGAACCCAGGAAGTGACAGCAACCATTTCAGGTTCCAACTTTACCACCTTGGTACTGACAGCTGATCTGACGATTACCCCAGCAACGATTACGGGAATCACCTTTGCTGATGCGGATTTTGTCTTTGACGGCACAGCTAAGTCACTGGTAATCGGAGGAACGCTACCAGCGGGAACTTCCGTGAGCTATGCCAATAACAGCAGAACTAACGTCGGAACGCAGGAAGTGACGGCGACTATATCAGGTTCCAATTTCACCACCTTGGTCTTGACAGCTGATCTGACAATCACGCCAGCCGAGCTGGAAGGAATCACTTTTGAGGATGAAACCTTTGTCTTTGACGGCACAGCCAAGTCTTTGGCGATTGGCGGAAAGCTTCCTTCGGGAACTTCTGTGAACTATACAAACAACTTCAGAACGAACGTCGGAACCCAGGAAGTGACAGCAACCATTTCAGGTTCCAACTTTACCACCTTGGTACTGACAGCTGATCTGACGATTACCCCAGCCGAGCTGGAAGGAATCACTTTTGGCGATGCGGTTTTTGTCTTTGACGGCACGGCGAAGTCATTGGCAATCGGAGGAACGATACCTGAAGGAACTTCTGTGAGCTATGCCAATAACAGCCGAACTAACGTCGGAACGCAGGAAGTGACGGCGACGATTACAGGATCCAATTTCACGACCTTGGTCTTGACAGCAGATCTGACAATCACGCCAGCCGAGCTGGAAGGAATCACTATTGCCGATGCGGTTTTTGTCTTTGACGGTACGCCGAAGTCTCTGGCAATCGGAGGAACGATACCTGAAGGAACTTCTGTGAGCTATGCCAATAACAGCAGAACTAACGTCGGAACGCAGGAAGTGACGGCGACGATCACGGGCAGCAACTTTACCACCCTGGTATTGACTGCTGATCTGACAGTAAGTCCTGCCGAACTGATCGTGAAAGCTGATGAAGGACAGTCTAAACTCTTTGGGGAGGATGATCCCGAATTGATCTTTACTGCCACTGGTTATGGAGCAGGAGATAATGAGTCCGTCTTTACTGGAGCTTTAGTACGAGAAGCAGGAGAGGCGGTTGGATTCTATGCGATTAGTCAGGGTAATCTGGACGCAGGAGAGAATTATGCTATCAGCTTTACCGGAGGTTCTTTTGAGATTATCACCAATGACAGTGATGAAGACGGCGTACCTGATGATGTGGAAGAAAAGGATGGAACTGATCTAAAAGATCCAACTGACTTTAAGGATAGCGATGGAGATGGTGTTCCTGATTTCGTGGAAAAGGAGGAGGGTACAGATCCAAATGATCTAACTGAATTTAGAGATTCCGATGGCGATGGTGTACCAGACTATGTGGAAGAAAGAGATGATACAGACCCAAATGATCCGGGAGACTTCCGAGATGAAGATGGAGATGGTGTACCTAGTTATACTGAAGATCAGGAAGGCACGAATCCAACTGACCCTCTGGATTACCGGGATGAGGACGGAGATGCTGTGCCAGATTATGTAGAAGATATTCAGGGGACAGACCCAACAGATGCAGGTGATTATGTGGATACGGATGGAGATGATGTACCAGACTATGTTGAAGAGCAGCAGGGTACTGATCCAGACAACGGTGAAGATTTCCTTGATGCTGATGAAGACGGTGTTCCTGATTATGTACAAGCCAGATCAGTTACTGAATTTGTGACACAAAGCCTGGAAGCTCTTTGGGGCATTGAATCTGGAGATCTGAAAGTTCCAACAGAAGCAATAGTCATCACCGCATCTGGAGAATTTATCAATCTGCCAGTGACCTGGAACCTGATGGAATATGATCCTATGGTTTCAGGGGCAAACGTCTATACCGGAATGGTAGAACTTCCTGCAGGAATATTCAATCCTAATGAACTTCAGCCAACACTTGAAATCACCGTATTGGCTAAGCCAGTACCACAGGATGTGGCCTTGAGCGCAAACAGTTTCATAGGAATTCCTGATCAATACTTCCAGCAGATAGGAGCCTTCACGGTGATTGACCCTACCGATAACGTCCATACGCTAAGTTTACCGGAAGGAGTTCAGGACAATAAATACTTCGAAGTACTGGATGGAATCCTGTTCTGGAGCAGTGACGAGCAGGCTCCGGGAAGAACAGAGTTTACCGTCTTACTACGGGTAGAAGATCGGGGCGGAAATGTTTTTGAAAAATCCTTCCAGATCACCAGAACACGCACGCCACTGGATCAACTGGATGTTCCGAACACCTTCACTCCAAACGGAGATGGGACAAACGACACATGGGGAGTAATAGCACTGAGATATTACATAGGAGTGAAGATCTCCATCATGTCAGTAGGCGGAGAACGGGTATTCTACACTGAGAATCCTGATAAGAAGTGGGATGGCATATTCAACGGCAATGAGATGCCGGTTGGAGCTTATCTGTATGTGATTGAAGTAGCTGAAACAGGTGAAATACGTAGAGGAATGCTGAATCTGTTGAGACATTAATTTAGACTTTAGACTCAAGAAGAAACAAGACATTAGATATAAGACTTAAGACACTAGATTAAGAATAGGAAAAGATTAAAGGAGACGGAATCTACAGGCTATTTCAGTCTCCAAATTTTCCAATTTATAAATTTTTAATTTTCCAATATTGATATGAAGAAGCACATTAAATACCTAGGCGCATTTATTTTTATCGTTGCATTCGCGGTGGAGAGCAATGCCCAGTCAAGAAAGTATATATCCAATTTTGACTTTTTCCAGAGCTATTACAATCCCGCCCTGACCGGCTATGAAGGCTCCACGGTGCGTGGTTTTGTCCGCAACCAGTGGTCTGGAGTGGAAGGAGCCCCTAAAACCTATTTCTTAAGTACTGAGCTGGACTTTGGGGAACTGGCGGGAGAGTCAGATCCTGCTTTGATGGGCAAGAATGCGGTTTCTGTTAATTTACTACACGATACCTATGGGGCTTTTCGGGAAACAGAACTTACGCTAGGGTATGCGAGTAGGATCAGACTATCAGAGACCCACAACCTAAGGCTGGGAGCTGGGCTGAATTACCAGTATATCCGCTTAGACGGCAATGCACTGACTACCGAGGAGCAGAACGATCCTACGTTGGGGCAATACATCGGGCAGTTTTCAAATATGAATGTGGTGGACTTCAACCTGGGAATAGCACTGACCCATGCCAACTATTATTTCTCCTATGGGATCCACCGGGTGAATGGCGGTAAAATCACTTCGGGTGATGAATTCATGGATGCCTACCCGGCAAGCTCCATTTTTCAGGCTGGCTACCGAAGTGCAGTGAGTGAAAATATCGCAGTGATTCTGAACGGGATGTACATTACCCAGAAGAATCAGGACGACAATATTGAATTCAACTTTAAGGCACTGTTGATGGATAGGCTATGGTTAGGAGTAGGACATAGGATTGATTATGCTACCAATGCCCAGATAGGCATCCTAACCAAGCGCTTGAGGATAGGCTACCTGTATGAGTTTCCCAATGCTACTAGCTATAACCTCCCGGGCAACACCCATGAGTTTACAGCGGTGTTCAATCTGTTCAGGGATAATGTGAGGACTGAGTCTCAGGAAGTGGTGATGTGGTAGGCTTATTGCAAATGGTTTGAAACTTTTATTATAATAACAGATCTCTTGTTTTTAAGCCAAAAGCCTAATTACTTGTGGGATTAGGCAACTGCTAGCCAGAAGTAAGATATCCTGTCTGGTGCAATAAGACACAACAAATAGCAATAAAATGCATCAAATAAGGTTTAATTACTTTAATAAAAAATTTTGATTTACAGAATGATAAGTCACTTTCTGTGCGTGAAATTTAAGCATTAAATTAGGTCACCGAATAATTCACATTTTTTTTGATATTTGTTGATATGAACTAAAGGCTAAAAAACAGAAAAGCCTGTAAATCAGTAGATTTGAAGGCTTTTGATTTCCCTTGAAACAGGTTTTGTCGGAGTGGCAGGATTCGAACCTAAGCCTGTAATATACTGATATACAATATTTTATCCGTTGTATTTTTCTTTAGGTCACCGAATAAGGCAAAATTATTTTTAAGTGTTGTAACTCATTAATTTACAGCAAGTTAATATATTTACCTGTATATTTAAGAAATAAATTCAAAAATAGTTAAAATCAGCCCCTCTTTAGAAGTTCTATAAACCAACAGATTTCAGTTAAATAGCTTTCCAACCTTCTTGTCTAGTTGAATTTCGTTGCCTAATTAAGATTGGGGGATTGGTTTTATTTGATGTCTTACCGGCTGGATCTGGCGAGATTTTAATCTTATGCGTAACGTGCAGTTTGTCAGAGGTGATTATTGTACGTTTTCTTGTACTAAGCAGTTTAAGCAACAGGTAATATAGTCTATTGTCTTTTATCTACTTTTCCAAATATTATTTTGTTTCAGAATTATGCCTGCACAATTGTTATCTGAATAAACTTGAATTCAAGGACTTAATTTATAAAAATGAAATGGGTTATTTAAATTTTAATAAAATTCAATTTTCAGCCTCCTTTTTTAAATTTAAGAAGGAGTAGTTCAATAATTTCAACCTATCTAAATAGGTTTCTTTGTAAATCTCCTTTGCTTCATCACTGAGAAAACTTCTTTGGGTGATTAACTCTACTTCTGGGCGATGCTTTGCTAACTCATTTAGAATTCGTCGTACTCTCGCTTCTAATAAGCCAATCCTTATTCCGAATTCAAAGAAATCATCATAAGCATGAAAACCATTGGCCTTATTACTTTTTGTGTAATAGTCATTTTCAAACAAACCATCTTTTAGGGCTAATTCAGGATCTTTGACATGAATCCTTGTATTCACTAGATCATAAGCTGGGCTCATGTGGTAATCGCCTTGTGGTGTTTCTAACAAACTGAAGTTCTTAAGATGTGCATCCCCATTTGAGAAGAGGAAGTTGAATACTACGAGCTTGAAGAATTCTTCAAGTGCAACTGGGTAAGCGGCAACATGTTTTTTAATTAACGTGGCTATCCCTTCGTAACTGTAGTTGTATTTAAATTCATTACCATCCGTTTCTTTCGTTTTATCTGCAAGCGTGGCGAAGTCTACCTTTCCCATTTTTTTTGCAGTCTCCGAATCAATATCAAATCGTTTGGTTATATATGCAGGTTCTCCCTTCTCAAAAAATATCATAGCGTTCTCAGCGACCTTTAACTTAAACACTTGCTTAGCTATCTGCATCGTCAAGTAGAAACCAGTATTACCATTATTATCACTGTTCATCAGCTTGCGGAGTAAGGTTTAAAGCACGTGTGGTAAATGAGAAGTTTTTTGAAAAACTAAAATCTTTTATCCCAAAGCCTGGGTTGAAGGAGGTATATGAAATGATATTCTCAGAGGTGAGTGGCACTGTCAATAAATCAAATCAGTTAGAGAAGAAAAGCTTATTAAAAAAGATGGAAGAGGAGCAGCTTAGAGTCACCAAAGCTCGGGATCTTTTATTGAAGGAAGACTTAGATCTTGAGGAATACAGGCAAGTAAAAAGATCTGGTGAAGAAAGATTTCTTGAATTGGAGACCCAACTGGAGAAGATCGAACCAAAACCCGATAATGAATTTGGAAAACTCTTTCAAAAAGCCTTTCAATTCGCTGGAAAGCTTGATTTTATTTTTTCGTCCTGTGACTTAAGTCAAAAAAGGCGTTTGACTGGTTCGATCTTCCCAGAAAACCTGACGTTCGACGGCGAAGAACATCGAACCACCAGAATAAATGAGGTATTGAGCTTTATTTACCTGATTAATAACGAATTAAAGAGCAAAAAAAATGGGCAAAACCATTCGAAAATGACTTTGCCCAGAGTGGTGGGCCCACCTGGGATCGAACCAGGCACCTACTGATTATGAGTCAGTTGCTCTAACCGAATGAGCTATAGGCCCTTTTCTTTAAAAACTTCCGGTTTTAGCTTGTATTCGACTTAAACCTTGGTTTTCGGTGTGCAATGTTACATATTTGAATGCAAATACACAACCCATATTTCGAATGAAAAATGCAACTGATGCAGACTTTTTAATTTTTGATTTAGGTAATGTCATCATCGATATAGATTATCAGAAGGCCCTTCAACGGATTAAATCGGAGGTTCCAACGGATATTCATAGCAAAGTGGATCAGTTTTATCTAACTGATTTTCACAAGGATTATGAGGTAGGTAAGATCAGTTCCGAGGCTTTCAGAAATGAGGTTCGCGCCTATTTTCAGCAGCACTGGAGTGATGAAAAAGTGGATGAATTATGGAATTGTTTACTCCTCAAAATCCCCGCAGAAAGACTGAAATTAATTTCAAAATTGAGAGAAAATTTTCAAGTCGGCTTGTTGAGCAACACAAATTTGATCCATATTAATGCTGTAAATAAAATTTTGCAGAATGACCATAACTTAGAAAACTTCGATCCTATTTTTGATTGGGTGTTTTTGAGCCATGAAATGGGACTGGCTAAACCTTCGCCTGAGATCTATGAAAAAATGCTCGTTGACCTAGGTACCTCTGGAGATCGGGTCGTATTTTTTGATGATCTTATTGCCAATGTGGAAGGTGCTCAAGAAGTAGGGATTCAGGCTGTGCATGTAACAGGGCCTGAAGTGATTTTCGACTATTTTGGGAATGTACAGTAAAAAAGAATACCTCCGTCACGGAATTCTATTTCTAGCAACTTTGATTACAACTACCCTAGCAGGAGCCGAATGGGTTTATTTGAAGTCAGTGCTAGGAGAGGGAGAGAGCCAACTTACCTGGGAGTATTTTTGGAAATCCATGGCTTTCTCGATTCCATTTATCGGGATTTTGCTTATACATGAGTTGGGACATTTCTTTACTGCGATCTACCATAAGGTAAAATGCACGCTGCCTTTCTTCATACCCGGGTGGTTAGGTTTTATCGGTATGCCATCCATAGGTACATTCGGAGCTATTATCCAGATGAAAGGCTTCGTGAACAGTAGAAAGAAGTTTTTCGATATCGGAGTGGCTGGGCCTCTTGCAGGTTTTGTAATTGCGCTTGCTGTTCTCATTTATGGCTTTTCTACGCTTCCCGAAGCTGATTTTATTTATTCCATACATCCAGAATATGCGGATCCTGATTTTCAGGGATTCGAGGATGGTGCTTTGGATTTCGAGTTAGGGAACAATTTGCTTTTTTGGGGGCTAGGGAAAGTGTTTGCTGACCCAGACCGCATGCCTGCCATGTCGGAGGTGATTCATTATCCCTATTTATTTGCCGGTTTTCTGGCCTTGTTTTTCACTGCGCTCAATCTGCTTCCTATTGGACAGCTAGACGGCGGTCATGTGATATTTGGCCTCTTTCCTAAACGTCATAAGGAGATCTCTCTGGTGGCTTTCGTACTCTTCATAGGTTATGCCGGACTCGGGATCATTAGCCCGTATTCTGCTATGGAGGATCTGATGCTGTGGATTCCCTTGTATATAGGATTTCTCTTTATTTGCTTTAGCAAATCGGGTCTAAGCTTACAAAATAGAATTGCCCTTGCCCTATCCATCGCCGCTTTGCAGTATTGCTTAGCCTATTTCAAACCTGAAATACAAGGCTATCAGGGATGGCTGTTTTACGGGTTTTTGTTGGGGAGAATTATGGGATTGAGGCACCCAGAGGTTTCTGGGTTGAAAGAATTGGACGGGAAGAGAAAGCTGCTAGGAATCATAGCTATCCTGGTTTTTATACTTTGCTTTTCACCCGAACCCTTTATTTTTGACTAAAAAAAACTCCCCGGAGGGAGTTAAAGTTAAAGATTGCGATAGGCTAATATGCCACCTGTAGTATTGCGGACTTGAGAAAATCCCTTTGACTCAAGAAATTTCTTAGCGTTCATACTTCTGGCTCCGGATCTACAGTGAACTACTATCTCAGTGTCTTTGTAGTCTTCTAATTCGTCCAGCCTAGTGGGTAAATCGGCTAGTGGGATATTTTTGGCACCCAAGTTATCATCTTCGTATTCCCATTCTTCGCGAACATCTAGAAATACGAATTTTTCATTCTTATCCAATCTGGATTTCAGGTCTTCTACTGTTATATCTTCCATATTCTTATTTAACTAAAATTCTATACGATTCCATGCCAGCTTCGGTAACTAGGTTGAGCACATAGATTCCCGGACGCTGTCCTATAAAATTAATGATTTCTCCTTTGGATGAAAGTTGACGCTCAAGAAAAATCTCTCTTCCAAAAGAGTCGAAAATTCTAGCTTCGCTAAATGTGCCTTCTAAATTCAATATAGACTCCACAGGATTAGGGTAAATTCGGATATTCCCCTCAGGAGCGACTACATCTTCAAATGGAGGCGATAGGCTAACATGCGGCCGGATCATCAAAGACCCCCGAACTTCCTCATTTTGAGCCCAAGCTCCAACGACGTTGTAATAAAGCTTGTCTCCACTGTCGTTCACCTTGTCTAAACCTACATGAATGAAGTCATTGGTAAACTGCGTGAATCCTACGTAAAAGTCCCCATCGACTCGGATGTTTGTATCCAAAGAGTAATACAGAAACTCCTGCCCAATTTCTTTCTCGGCAATCAGATCTTCTCTTCTGAAAATTGGAGGTTCATTCAGGTCTTTCCAAACATTGATATCTATCGCCTGATTGACTTGATTTGGGTTGGTGAAATTTATAGAAATCCCTTTAATGTAAACTTCTTGAGGACTGCTATAAAGCACTGCCAACTGTCCAGACCGTTGATTTACTCCTGCGGCATAATCAGCCGAGCCATTATCATAGGCAAAGTAGTCCAAAAGTGGGAGTGAGGTCTTTACTGTATCGTTAAGCTCATAATTGACTGTGGGGAAAAAAGTAGTATCTCCTGCAGTGACCTCGTAAAGCAACTCATCTCCAGAGGTGATGGAAGTAACGATTTCCAAGGTTGTCTCATTTGTCGGGACAGGAATTTCTTCAAATTCCCTACTTTCAAACGCTCTTCGCTCCAGTGCGTTTGGTACGGGGTTGAAAGGTGTATTGACATTAATAGGAGTAGTGCTCATGGTAGAAGAATCCCTGATCACAATGGAATACTCCATGGCTCTAAATCGATCTTCCAAATTGTAAAAGGTGTTTTTCACGGTGCTCCAGAGTCCGGATTGGTTGGCTTCTAAAAGTTCAAATGGATAAGCTCCATATTCACCAATTCTGAGTTCATTCGTTTGGGTAAGGCTTCTGTCTAGGTAATCCAGGTCTGTGCTACTTCTACCATCATTTAAATAGACGTAATCAATGATCCAGCTGTCAAAAGGACCGGATTGCCGTCCTTGAGATAAGAATCGAAACTGAAAAGCTGTATGTTGCCACTCCGGCAGAATCTGTAGTATTTCCTGGGTAAAGACTTCAGTGTCTATCCCTACACCACCAAGTTGACTCCAGATTGTAATCCAGCTGCCAGAAGCATCTAGAATTTGTAAGGTGAGTTGATCACTTTCGTCAGGAAGTTCTGCTCTACCTGCTGCCTGCCAAAAGAAACTTAGGTAAAGGCTTTCACGATCGTTGGTAGTAAGGGAGGTTAAGTCAAAGGGCTTTGAGGTCAGGTAATCTGTCTCTCCTTGATCTCGCTGGGTTAAGGAATAAGGCTTTCCATTTGTATCTACCCCATCAAAAAGGATCATCCCAATAGAAGGAGGGTTTAGACCTATAGTTTCGGTGTAAGATGCTCCTGATATCGTCCATTTGAGCGTATCTATTCCTTGGGAAAAATCGTCCCAAAAAGGAAGCGTATTACCTTCGGCAATGCGTAAGTTGTTCTCAGAACCCGTAAGTTTCTTGATTTTGGTATGTTGTAATGGAGCAAACTCCACCAATTGACCGAAAGCCAACGTCGAGATGAAAAGGGCTATGATTAGCCCCGTCATTCGAAAAATATGGTGGGTTTTGAGCATGTAGCTTATCAATTATCCTTCGCAATCCAAAGATCGATCAATTCTCCGGTTTTTACCCTTGAGGCTGCCTGAGGAGTCTGTCTCAACACCTTTCCAGCTCCCACTGAGTCTGTGTCAAGATAGTATTTATTACCCACTCTTAGACTAGAACCTAATATCAGGAATTCCGCTTCCACCTCATCCATACCTTTGAGATCAGGAACAGCGAGAATCTGATTGCCCATTCCGTCGCCCACTACTAAGTCAATTGTCGCACCCTTAGGTATTTCAAAGCCTTCAGATACGGTTACTCCCCGGTATTTTTGCTCAAGCACCACGTTTGTTGCGATGTCTGGAACATACCTAATATCTCCTCTCTCCAGTCCCATATTTGATAAAATGTCCTGAACATTTTTCAGATGGGTATTGACCAGATTAGGCATCTTTAGCATCGGGGGATTCTTGGCGTTCAATGTGATGTAAACGGTCTTGCCGGTTTTCACCTGAGCGTTTGCTTCCGGGATTTGTTTCAATATTGCGAAAGTCTTCAAGTCGGTATTGAACCCCGAGTCAAGTGAAACTTCGTACTGAAGCCCTGCCCGATCAAGAATATCGACTCCTTCGTCAAATGTGTAACCGGATAAATCTGGCACTGATACCGATTCTCCATGATTGGTGTACATGGGTAGGTAAACTTTCAAAAAAAGGAAACCCAGTAAAATGGATATTCCTATAATCACAAGGAGGTTAATTAATATCTTTTTCAAAAGGATTGTAAAATAAAATACCTGAGAAATTTTAATAGTTAAAGATAAGGGGGAATTTCAATCCTCACAACGAAGGATTATTCTAAAACTGTTTAAACCCTATGGCAAAAAATAAGCCGAAGAGGATTTCTTCGGCTTATTTTTGATTAATTAATGATTAATCTTCGCGTTTCGCGAATGGTATTGCTGGAGATATTGATAATAAAAACCCCCTTCGAAAACAGCTGAGTGCTGAAAGTATAGGTCTGGTTTAGCGTCATTGGATATTCGATTTCCTGAACCAATGCTCCCGTACTGGAAATTACCTGTATGGTAACGTCTTCAAAATCAGATAGGTTAAATGCAATATTAAAGAAGTCACGGGCTGGATTAGGATATACTACTGACATGCCAACAGCTGGGATGACCGGCTCAGGGTTTGCATTCAAGAACAACTCAATATTATCCAAGTAAATAGGAGAGTCTGACTCGTTCCCGCCTTCAACTAAAAAAGCCAATCTGGTTTGAGTTTTTCCTGTGCCTGCAAAATCGCTTAGGTTCACATATTTTCGTGTGTAATCCCCGGCACTGTTTGGATTGGACTCACCAACCGATACAGTAGAAAGTTCAGCACCACTTACAGACCAAACCTCTGAATAATTATTTCCTCCATTTTCACTGGCTAAGACTTTTAAGGTGGTAGATGGACTTACCTGTCCTGCCGAGAGGTCAAAGAAAACACTGGCTTGACGGCTTACCGAAAGGTCAAACATAGGAGTACCCAACCAGTAACTTCTTCCAGCTAAGATTGTGTTAAGTTCAGCCACATTGTTTGGGCCTTCTCCATTAGAAACCGCCGATACAGACCAGGCGGCTGCATCAGTCTCAGGATTGATAGTTTGCCAAGGGGTCAGTACTGTAGCGTTATTGAAGTTTTGTCGCCAAGGCACTGGGATAGTTGTTTCGGATTGCACGACAAATAGCATCACACTATCAGCATTGTTTTCATTCTGG
Source organism: Algoriphagus locisalis (assembly GCF_900116615.1). GTDB lineage: Bacteria > Bacteroidota > Bacteroidia > Cytophagales > Cyclobacteriaceae > Algoriphagus > Algoriphagus locisalis. Next base: position 55,681 of record NZ_FPBF01000003.1, on the reverse strand, counting down.
TCAAAATTAGGATTAGAGGCTACATACTTGAGCCCATTTTTCCCAGTGGAAGCTGCAGTAGGAGTAGTGATTACAAAGCGTTGACCTGGCTGAATAGTGGCTCCGCTCGCGACGTAAGTCCGCAGATTAGCGTTGTTATTAGTAGTAGAGAACAGGAAGCTGTTGATCGGAAGATTTCCAGTATTGGTCAAGGCCACACTATCAACTTCTAGAGCTCCGTCTGAAATTGGTGTAGGTGCTCTTACCTCATCTACACTTAGACTGTAATTGAATTCTTCATTTGGCAGAATTCGGATGTTTCTGATGTAGATGTTGTTTCCGTAGGCATTTTCTGAAATAAACGCCAAACGCACGGATCCCAGATCAGCGTATTCAGACAGGTTGACCAATTCTGTTCTGAACTGGGTATTATTGCTTGGGATAAACTCATCAAGGGTGGCGGCAGTGGTCTGTAATTCAACGCCACTCTTATCATAAGGGGCATTTGCGATATCAAAGATATTACCACAATCCTGGGATACAGCCACGATTAGCCCATCTGTAAACCCAGCTTGATCGTAAGGGGCGTAGGCTAATTCAAATACCAATTGAGCATTTGGATATTCAGCTAAATTGATAATAGGGGAAATGAAATAGTCAAGTTGCCCCGGTGCTTCATACTCGTAATGTCTGATGGAGACTAAATCCTGAGCAGTTCCTGAAATGGTTAAGTTTCTCTTTTCCCAAGTTGTTAATTGATCAGGGTTGGAAATAGCCCAAGGTGCAGGGAAGGTGGATAGGTCCTGAGCATAAGGGAGATCCACTGGTTGCTCTAGAATTGGGTTGATCGTTCTGCTGTTATTTGCAACCGTCAGATCTGCCACGTCATTGGCTTGGGTGATTCGAAATTCTATGTTGTTGGTATTTGGTAAAAGAGTGAACTCATTGAAATTTACCAAGAACCTTTCGCCTGTAGCTAGGTTGAATGTCACTCTTTTTGACTCTAGAACTGTTCCATTTCTTCTGAGCTCGATTCTGCCTGAAGTTAGAGTGTTTTGTCCTGCGTTTAGCACTTCTATTGAAGGATTGATGATAGGGTCACATTCAAACTCTCCAGGTTCTAATACTCGGGCTATAGCAAGGTCATTTTCTGCAAGTTCGGGCTCTTCAGTGGCTCTATTGTTTATCAGAGTAACTCTCCTCGGGCTATTTGCCAAGACTACTTCAAAACGTTCTACCTGCCCCTGAGTAAATAAATTCATACAGGCGTCCGGCGTATAATCCATGTAATTCTGAATCATATCGTTTGAATCGCAGCTAAATCGGGAAGCGTTGGCACTGCAGGTATTGTTAGAATTGTCCTGAAGAGGCGTGTCGGCTACAAAATCATCAACTCCGCATCCTCCATCACCCCAGATATGACGTAGGCCAAAGAAATGCCCAACTTCGTGTGTTGCGGTTCTTCCTCTTGAAGATGAAACAGCACTCCCACCAATTCCAAAATATCTATAATCTATCACTACACCATCTGTGATAGCGGAGGTTGGTGCACCCGTTAGACCCGGTAGGTCAGAAACAGGAAAAGATGCATAGCCAATAAACGGACTCACCAATGGGACTACATACATGTTCATGTATTCATCTGGATTCCACTGGATCAATTGCCCGATGATGCTGGCATCTGTATTGGGGTCATAAGTGGATTTAGATCCAGCAGTGCGGGTTATGCCACTGGTAGGTAGTCCCGAGGGATCCTGTTTGGCTAGAATAAATTCTATATTGATTTGCCCGGCAACAGGAAGAAATTCCGCTGGCGTATTTGCGGCATCAGCATTTAAGCGCTGAAAATCTTCATTCAGAATCCTTAGTTGCTCCTCAATCTGGGAAACCGGTACATTTGTCCCCTGACCTTCACCTTCACCATTATGAATCACATGTACCACCACGGGGATGAGTATGGGGTCATTGTTGGCTCTGAATAAAATTTGCGGAGTATCCTTTTGATCTTCTATTTTGTCATTAATCCAGTTTTCAAAAAATGGCTTTGAGCCAAAATAGCCCATTTCTTTTTCCATTTTCTGTTCCAAAATCACATGACCACATTTTTCTCTATGGGTATGAGAGTTTGTTGGATTCAGCTGATTAGTGATATCTAAGGTTTGGAATTGCTGCGCAAAGCCTGAAGAAAACACAAAAAACGCTCCTATCAGGAGCATACTGGCCTTGACAATAAACCGAAAACCTTTTTTCATTCAAATTCTAATTAAGCGACAGTTAGGTTGACGGCTTCTACACGGATGATCTCAGGGATTGCACGTTTGATAGCTTCTTCCACTCCAGCTTTAAGTGTCATGGTGGACATAGGACAAGAGCCACAGGAACCCAAAAGTTCTAGTTTCAATACCATGTCTTCAGTAAGTTCTACTATCCTCACATTTCCGCCATCTGCTTCCAGATAGGGTCGAATTGTGTCAAGGGCAAATTCTATTTGTTCTTTAAGTTCTGGTTGCATGTTTGTTACGCTTTAATTTCTACCACTTCAGTTTTACCCTTAGAGGCGTTTCTTATGGCAATTTGTCTGGCTATTTCTTCTGCTAGTTTCATGTAAGAGTCCTGGGTGATGCCGCTTTTCATTACAGCTGGGTAGCCTGAATCACCACTTTCTCTGATACTTTGTACAATTGGGATTTCTCCCAAAAACGGTACTTCGTATTTCTCAGCTAATTTTTTTCCGCCCTCTTTGCCAAATATGTAATACTTATTATCGGGTAATTCTTCGGGTGTAAAATAAGCCATATTTTCAATAACACCTAAGATGGGAACGTTAATTTGTGGTTGTCTGAACATCGATAATCCCTTATTCGCATCTGCCAAAGCAACCTTCTGAGGAGTAGTGACGATCACAGCACCTGTCACGGGTACGGTTTGCACCATCGTGAGATGAATATCCGAGGTCCCCGGAGGTAAGTCTATCAACAAGTAATCCAATTCGCCCCATTCCACATCTGAGATAAACTGCTTTAATGCTGAACTGGCCATGGGGCCTCTCCACACTACAGCGCTATCTACTGGAGTGAGAAAGCCAATAGACATCAGCTTTACCCCGTATTGCTCTATAGGGACGATGATGTTTTTATCACCTACTTTTTTAACTGCTGGTTGCTCAGCTTCCACATTGAACATGGTAGGAATCGATGGGCCGGAGATATCCGCATCGATCAAGCCGACTTTGGCACCAGATTTCGCCAGGGAAACGGCCAGATTTACCGCTGTGGTAGATTTTCCCACTCCTCCTTTGCCAGAGGCGATAGCGATTATATTTTTTACTTGAGGTAAAACCGGTGCAGCATCTCTGATTGTGGTCACCTGAGAAGTCATAAATAAGTCCCATTCAGGTTCGGTACCAAAGTCTTCTTCCAGTACCTCCAAGCAATTATTTTTGATCACTTCTTTGAGTGGGCAGGCAGGTGTAGTAAGGACTACATTGAAGCTGACTTTATTTCCGTTGATTTCTATCTTTTGTATCATCCCCAGTGTCACCAGATCCTTCTTGAGGTCTGGGTCTTGAACCCGGGAAAGTGTTTTCAGGATATTATCCTTCGTTAACTCCATGAATTGAATATTGTAATTTTGCGCAATTTAGAGCCAAAAGACTTCTAAATAAAGGATGAATTAAATCTATTGTACTTCTGAACTCGATGAGACCTCAGAAAGTTCTCATTTTTTAGATTGAGCAATTAACTTTGCTACATTCATTTTCCTATGGGCATCAGCAAACTTACTACAGACAAGGTCAAAGAACGCATGGACATCGAAGAGGTGCTCGGCGATTATCTGCCTATGAAGAAGAAAGGGCAGAATCTCTGGGCCAACTGTCCTTTCCATGGGGAGAAAACGCCTTCTTTCTCGATTTCTCCTGCCAAGCAAATCTATAAATGCTTTGGCTGTGGCAAAGCTGGAGATCCGATCCAGTTTGTGATGGATATCGAGGGAATAGGCTTTCAAGAGGCGATCAAACACATTGCCGGGCGGTACGGGATAGAAGTAGAAGAAGATGAAACCCGGACTCCTGAGCAGAATGAGGCTCAAAATGAACGGGAAAGTTTGCTTATCGCCTTAGGGTTTGCCAGAGACTTTTTTGTGAAAAACCTGCAGACAGCAGAAGGGAAATCCATAGGTCTGAGCTACTTCAAAGAGCGGGGATTTACTCCTGCGATTATCGAAAAATTTGATTTAGGCTATGCACTTGATGGTTGGGATAACTTGCTAAATGCTGCGAAAGCTGCCGGTTTCAAAGAAGAAATCTTACTTAAAGCAGGTTTGATCCTTCAGAAGGAAGGAGATGCTTCCCGTGTTTACGATCGATTCCGAAATCGGGTAATTTTCTCCATTCATAACATTTCTGGTAAGCCGCTGGGTTTTGGCGCGAGAATTCTCACTAAGGATAAGAGTCAACCCAAATACATTAACTCTCCTGAGACACCAGTTTATCATAAAAGTGATGTGCTCTACGGGATGTTTCAGGCAAAAAAGGCAATCCGGGAGAAAGACAATTGCTACCTAGTAGAAGGCTACACTGACGTGGTGAGTCTCCACCTTTCGGGTATTGAAAACGTAGTTGCATCTTCGGGAACCTCGCTTACTGATGGGCAGATCAAATTGATCAAGCGCTTTACCGATCAGGTGACTGTGCTTTACGATGGTGACGCTGCGGGAATCAAAGCTTCACTGCGGGGAATTGACCTGTTGCTGGAGGGAGGCTTGAATGTGAAAGCGGTGGTTTTTCCTGACGGAGAAGATCCGGATAGTTATTCTCGAAAAGTCGGTTCTCAGGCATTCCAAGATTATCTGGAGAACAATAGCCGGGATTTCATCGGCTTTAAAATCGGATTATATAAGGAAGAATTCACCAAAAACCCGATTCGCAAAGCAGAAGTGATCCGCGAGGTAGTTCAAAGTATAGGGAAAATCCCTGATCCGATTATTCGCTCCGTTTATGCCAAAGAAGCTTCAGGTCTTTTAGGGATAGAAGAAGACATCATCCACGCCGAGCTGAACAAGATTCTGCTCAAAGGACAAAAGGAGAATTTCAACAAGCAGAAGGACGACATCTTTGCTGAGCAAGCTGTGGATGAATTGATTCCTGGTGAGACAGCTACTTCTTTTTCTGAAATTCTACGAATCCAAGAGCGGGAGATGATACGTATTTTGGTGAATTATGGCTGGCAAAAATTAGGAGATGAGGAAATGCATCTCTGTCAATATTTGCTTTCTGAAACTGAAGATCTTGATTTCACCACACCTATTTACAACCGGATTTTAGACCTCTATAGAGCTAGTCTTATTCAGGGTGAAATCCCCACTTCTGATTATTTCATTGGGTTAGGAGATCAGGCCATACAACAAGAGGTGATAGATTTGATCACTGTTCGTCATGAAGTGTCGCATCATTGGGCAGATACGCATCAGATAATAATTAACACTGAGTCAGATGATCTCTCCGTTACTGGGTTTAAATCCATATTGAGGTTAAAGCGGAAGATGGTGCAAAAGCTGATGGAAGAGGCGAAGGAAAAAATAAAAAATGCAGAATCAGAGCATCTCGATGAGACTAAAGTTCATGAGTTTCAGGTGATTTATTTTGAACTGAAAAAAGTACAACTGGAAATCGATAAGGAGCTGGGAATAGTCATTGGCTAAACCAAACTTTATTTGGCATCTTCCTGTTTAAGATTTGAAAGCGTGTAAATTTGCCTTTCTTAATACTAATTCAAACACAAATTTCGTGGAAAAATATATTCTGGATCCTATTGAAGATGCTATCGAAGCCATCAAAAATGGACAGGTTATCGTCGTAGTAGATGATGAGGATAGAGAAAATGAAGGTGATTTCGTATGTGCGGCAGAGACTGTGACACCGGAAATCATCAACTTCATGGCGACTCATGGGCGTGGTCTTATCTGTGCACCTTTGATAGAAGATCGATGCGAGCAGCTGGGTTTAGAGTTGATGGTAGGTAATAATACCGCAGCTTTCGAAACACCGTTTACAGTTTCTGTGGATCTGATCGGTCATGGCTGTACTACAGGTATTTCCACCTCAGATAGAGCCAAAACCATCAAAGCACTCGTAGATGATAGTATAGATCCTAGCGAATTAGGAAAGCCGGGCCATATTTTTCCTCTAAAAGCTAAAAGAGGAGGAGTATTGAGAAGAGCAGGACATACCGAAGCGGCGATTGATTTGGCGCGTTTGGCTGGTTTTTCTCCTGCTGGAGTTCTGGTGGAAATCATGAACGAAGATGGAACCATGGCTCGACTACCAGATTTGGTAGAAGTAGCTAAGAAATTCAATTTAAAGTTGATTTCTATCAAAGACCTGATTGCTTATCGGTTAAAACATGAGTCGCTTATCAAGCGTGAAATCGGGGTGGAGCTTCCAACTGATTTTGGAGACTTTGAATTGATCGCATTCCGTCAAACCAATACCCAGGAATTGCACCTGGCATTGATCAAAGGCAAGTGGGAAAAAGATGAGCCTGTCTTAGTTCGGGTTCACTCTTCTTGTATGACAGGCGATATTTTCGGCTCCTGTAGATGTGATTGTGGTCCTCAGCTTCATGCTGCCATGCAGATGGTACAGAAAGAAGGCAAAGGCGTGATCCTTTACATGAATCAGGAAGGTAGAGGAATTGGTTTGATCAATAAACTGAAAGCCTATAAGCTACAGGAAGAAGGGATGGATACCGTTCAGGCAAATCTTGCGTTGGGTCTTCCATCCGATAGTAGAGATTATGGAGTAGGAGCCCAGATATTGAGAGATCTGGAAGTGAGCAAACTGCGTCTGATCTCCAATAATCCTCAAAAGCGAGTAGGTCTATTGGGCTATGGCCTGCAAATCGTAGAGCAAGTTCCCATAGAAATCAGTCCCAACATACACAATGAAAAATATCTCCAGACCAAACGAGATAAGATGGGACACAATATATTAAAGTAAATTGCTGTTCATCTATTGATATTTATCAATATCTGCCAGTCAAAATTAACCTGGTACGATTTATACCGTAAACTCAGCTATGATGGAAACCGTGAAAAAAGCAATATTCTCCCTTAGTTTAGTATTTCTGGTTGTGGTTGCCGCATTTGCACAGAATCAATTTCCTTCTCAGCTGTGGCACAAAGGAAATATCTACACCGCCGACGGACAGGTCTATGGTGGTAAATTGAAGTATGATCTGGATAACAATGTGGTTCAGCTGCAAGATCAAACTATGGAAACTTTTACCTCAACCAATGTCACCTATTTCGAGTTTTTTGACGAAGTGTATGGTGGGGTACGTAAGTTTTACAGTTTGCCTTATGCTTTTGAAAACGATTATGCAACTCCCATTTTTTTCGAGGTTTTGACCGAAGGAGATGAAATCGCCTTGTTGTGCAGGGAATATGTAGCCACCGACTCCAGGGGTATGGGCGGATATGGCATGATGGGCGGCTATGGTATGAACCCTTTTTACGGTCCTCAATCCATGATGATGGGGCAACGTTTAGCCTTTAACTATTACTTTTTGAAAAACGGTAAAATAGAAAAGTACAGCTTGAAGAAAAAAGATCTCTTTGAAATGCTGCCGGGCCATGATGATCAGATTTCACTTTTTATGCGAAAAAATCGTCTCGATTATGATAAAAGAGGAGACCTGTTGCGCATTACAGCCTATTACAACGAATTGAATCAAAACTAAATGTCCAAGCCTTTAATTCTCGTCTCTAATGACGATGGTATCACATCCAAAGGGATTCGAGTCCTCGTATCTGTCATGAAAAAACTGGGCGATGTAGTGGTGGTAGCACCGGATAGTCCGCAATCAGGTATGGGACATGCAATTACAATCGGTGAAACCTTGCGCGTAGAGGAAGTTGAAATCTTTGATGGTGTCAAAGCATACAAGTCTAGCGGCACTCCTGCGGACTGTGTCAAACTGGCGAAGCATTATGTTATGAAGGATAGAAGCCCGGATCTGATAGTCAGCGGAATTAATCACGGTTCGAATACTTCTATTTCTGTTCTTTATTCAGGTACCATGTCCGCAGCGATAGAAGGAGCTATGGAAGGTTATCCTGCCATAGGCTTTAGTCTTTGTGATTTTTCTTCCAAAGCTGATTTCTCGCATGTAGAAGAATGGGTAGAAAAAATAACCCGACAAGTGCTACAGAAAGGGATGACCAAGGGAATTGCTTTGAATGTGAATTTTCCACCGAAACAAAATGAGAAGATCAAAGGGATGAAAATTTGTCGTCAGGCAGATGCTAAATGGCAGGAAGAGTTTGACGAGCGATTTGACCCAAATGGCAGAAAATATCTATGGCTAGCGGGGAATTTTGTAAATTATGATAAGGGTGAGGACAATGACGAGTGGGCCATTGCCAATAATTATGTGTCGATCGTTCCTTGCCAATATGACTTGACAGCACATCATGCCATCACACAATTAAACAAAGATTGGGATTGGGAAGAGCTAAAAAGTTGATAAAAACAGCATTTTTTATTGTTTATTGCATTGTTTTTTAATTAGTTACTTTTATCAGTTCAAAATTAATTAAGCGTTTTGAGACGAATACTATTCTTCTTTTCAATACTGAGCATTTCTTTTGGAGCATTGGCTCAGATTCAGGAAATCGATAGCCTGAAGCGGCAGCTCCCTCTGGCGAATAGAGAGGAAAAACTGGTTATTCTGAATGAGTTGTCCTTCCTGCTTCGTGAAGTAGAACAAAAAGTAGCTTTTGAATATGCCCAAGAAGCTGAGAAACTAGCTCAATCGCTGAAAAATACCTATGAAGAAGCTAGAGCCAAAGAGAATTTAGGCTGGATATATTACCGAAGAGGGCAGTGGCAGAAATCCTTTTCCTATTCAAAGGATGCCTATAAACTCGCTATTGACGGAAATAATTTAGAGGAAGCAGCGAGAGTACTAAATAGTATGGGAGCGCTTTATTATGAGCAGCAAAACTATTCGTTTGCTATAATTCAATTCAAAAAGGCATTCGAAATCAGTGAAAGTGTTGGAGATGTCTATACGATGATACGTAGTCTTAACAACGTAGCAGAGAATTTCTTAAAGCTTAATGAACTGGATTCGGCCTTGTTTTATACATCAAAAGCCAGTGAGGCCAACAGAACTGCGGGTTCTCCCTATCTGCTTTCTTTTTCGAATAGAATAATAGGAGATGTTTACTTCGCTAGAAATCAGCTTGATTCTGCGGAGATAATCTATGAGAAAGCTTTGGAAAATGGTGTGAATCAGGGGATTTCCACTATTGAGGCTAGCCTCTCCTATAGACTTGGAAACACCTACCTCTTAAATGGGAAACAGGAAAATGCTAAGGAAGTATTGCTTAAAGGAATTGAGGTTTCCATCTATCATGGACTGATCGATGAGCTATCTAAAAACCATAAATACCTGGCCGAGTATTACCGGCAAACTGGTGATTACCAGCTGGCATACGAGCAGCAATCCAAGTTTGTAGCCCTGAATGATTCTATGGTGAATAAGTCGAGTAGGGATAGGTTGGCATTGATGCAGGGAATGTTTCAGGATGATTTGGAGCAATCCGAAATGGATTTGTTACTGGCTCAAAATGAAAATCAAGCGACCAGATTGGCACTAAATCGCAAGATAATTTTTCTGGTAAGCACAGGGTCGATTTTGATTTTGGGGCTTATGATTTGGTTGTTTTATTTGAATAGAAAAATCAAAAAATCTAATGCCGACTTGCTTATGCAGAAACAGAAAATCCATAAGCAGAATGAAGACCTAGAAGTTAAGTCACACCAGCTCCAAAAAATAAACCAGACCAAAAATAAACTCTTTTCCATCATTGGTCACGACCTAAGAGGTCCAGTGGGGCAGGTGAAATCCATTGTTGATTCCTTGATCTCCGGTCATCTCACGCAGGAGGAATTTGATGAACTAATCCATCATTTGAAAGTAGATGTAGATTCAGTTTACTTTGCATTGAACAACACCCTTAAGTGGTCTCTGGCTCAAATGGAAGGGTTCAAGCTTCAAAAAGTCAATTTTAACTTGACTCAGCTAGTTGATGAAAATATCAAATTGATTACTCCTAAGCTGAGAGAGAAATCTCTAGAAATAGAATACATATCTGCTTTTACTGATGTACAGGTGTATGCAGATCGGGATTTGATGGAAGTGGTAGTCAGAAATATCCTGAACAATGCAGTAAAATATTCCTCCCCTGATAGTTCTATTCAGTTTTCAATAGTTATGGATAATGAGCTGATTACCTGGTGTGTTCAGGATTATGGTCTTGGAATGGATGAGGAGCAGATTAGTGCCATACTTTCTCCTGACTATGTGATATCTGATTCTAAACTAGGGACTAAAAAAGAAAAAGGTTCTGGTCTTGGATTACAGATCTGTAAGGAATTTACCAGAATGAATGGGGGCGAAATTTTTATAACCAGTCAAAAAGGGCATGGAACTCAGGTTTGTGTAAAAATACCTGCAAGTAAAGTGCTAGTCAGCAATTGAAATGGTGTCGCTGGTAAGAAAACTCTCCATCGGAAGTTCTCTGGAAATTATTCCTAACTCTTTCATCGTATTTATCGATTCAACCAACTGACTTTTTGATATCTTATTATCGACAGCCCATGTGGTTTGGGCAAACCACTCCTTCACATCTTCTTTTTGCAGTTCGTAGGTTTTTGAAATGTCCTCAATAGCCGTTGGACTGGTTTGCAATTTTGCTGATTCCTGATAGACAAGATCTCTAAGCGTAAACAGTGTCTCTCCGAAACCTTCTATTGCCTTTTCCGTAGCAATGATTGCAAAACATGGCCATGGACTTGGAACTTCACCTATTCGCTTCATTTCCTGTGAATCTACCCAGGGTTTGGTCGTATATTTTTCCCATAGAAACATTTCCGGTTTCTCCGGAGTCATCACTTCCAACGCGCCAGGTAGGTTATTGATTACTTTAAATTCTAACCTATCAGATTCCCATCCTTCCCGCTTGGCAAGTACATAGCTCATCAGCTGCGATCCAGATCCCTCTCGGCTGATCAGAAAAGTTGGGGCTGTGATTTCTGAAAGTGAATTTACCGGTGACTCGCCACTGATATGAATTCCCCAGTTCAAGGGAGATATCACATGAAAACCTATCATTTTGGAGGGATTTCCTGCTTCGAAATCCTTCAAAAAACTTTCCGTCAGGACCAAGGCGATATCGGTTTTATCTTCTCTCAGATCCTTGTTCATTTGCCCGGAACCTCTGGATTCGTCTTTCCAGTGAAGCAAAATACCATCCTTTTCGAAAGGCTGGGCAGCTACTACTTTTTTCCAAGGGAAATTAAAATGCTCAGGAACACCGGTGATTCTAAGGGTTTTCATAAATCAGAATTATTGACTCCTCAAAAATAGAAAAGCAAAACCCATCTCAGTAACTGCTGATCAAATATTCCTGAAATTAATCGTGAGTAGCCTGCCTATCAGTGATCAATAAATTACTCAGGCTAGCAAGTATCAAAAGCGTTCCCGCTAAAAGCATGGTGTTGATCACTGCTTCGCCGAATAGCAATTTGTATAGGAAATTTACTCCTCCCAATGCCGCTACTATTTGTGGTATCACGATAAACATGTTGAATATACCCATGAAAACCCCCATTTTTCTAGGATCCACTGAGCTGGAGAGCATCGCATAGGGCATGGAAAGAATACTTGCCCAAGCTATTCCTACCAGTGAAAAACAGATATGCAGCATCCAAGCTTCCTGTATAAAGTAAATCAAAATGAAGCCAAGTCCTCCAGCGAGTAAACTCAGCATATGCAATAGCTTCCTATTGATTTTATACTTACTGGTAAAGAAGGCTAAGACCAACGCGTAAATCATAGACACTAAGCCGTAGGTTCCTAGGTAATTCCCAACACTATCTGCAGCGTCATTATATGCAATGCTAGTGGTGTCAGTAGCTCCGAAAATATGCTCTGTTATCGCTGGAGTGGCAAAACTCCACATGGTGAAAAAGGCAAACCAAGAAAAGAACTGAACCAAGCCTAGCTGCTTCATGACGGCTGGCATAGTTGAAATGTTTCGAACGATTTCCGACAACCCTTTGAAGAAACCCTGGTTCTTCTCGGCCTGGAACTCCTCCATATTTTCTGGAGGATATTCTTCTGTTTTCAATATGGTATAAAGAATAGATGAAAAAAGCACCAATGCGCCTATTCCAAAAGCGTATTTGACAGAATCGGGCACTATCCCGGCAGCAGCAGTATTAGGGACGCCCAGTTGGGTCATAAACCAAGGGAGGTTTGACGCGATCCAAGTTCCAATTCCAATGATCAAAGTTTGTACTACAAAGCCATAGGATCGCTGGGAATCGGGTAGTTTGTCTGCAACGAGCGCTCTAAATGGCTCCATGCTGATATTGATTGAGGCATCAAGGATCCAAAGCGCTCCTGCAGCCATCCAAAGTGCTGAGGAATAGGGAGCCAAGAATAAGGCTATGGTACTGAATACAGCACCAAAGAAGAAGAAAGGTTTTCTCCTTCCAAATTTGGGATGCCAGGTATGGTCACTCAAGTACCCAACAATCGGCTGTACCAACAAACCCGTCAATGGAGCTGCAATCCAAAGGAATGGAATAGCATCTTTCTCAGCGCCTAAGGTTTGAAAAATCCGCGACATGAATCCGCCTTGTAAGGCAAACCCAAATTGAATTCCAAGAAAGCCGAAACTCATGTTCCAGATTTGCCAGAAGCTTAATTCCTTTTTTGTTTGAGCCATTTGGGTTTAAATTAGGCTTAATTGATCGATTTTAATCCTTTGATAATCAATTTTTTATCAGGGTATTTTATGCTGAGATAGGGAAGTGCTTTAATTTCAAAAAACCTAGTTTCATGATCTGGAAGTGGGTCAAATTCAGAAAGTCTTCCCAAAAACGAAAAGTTCTCAAACTTCAGCTTTTCTTGCCTTCCCGCCAGTTCTACCGTCTCATTTGCAAAGCCATGGAAATAGATTTTCATTTCCGAAAAGTCACCCGGGTACTCTCCCGTCGGGGTGTCCATTGTCAGCGTTTCTTGCATGGAATCATAAGATAACATTCGTTTGTGAAACTGCCCTTTTTCAAAATCCCAACTTTCTCCATCATCCTCATAATGGTTGAAACTCCCGTTTTCTTTGCCTGCATATACGTGCACTTGAAGTATGCCATCATGAGGGGCTCCTGTGTGTGGCAAATCAGATTGACAGGTAAAAATACTTCCGCCTTTTACATACACAGGTAAATAGGCTAGAGGGCAATCTTGATAGATCGTATTTTTTCCTGAGTGAAATTCATCCGTAAACAAATAATACCAAGAGGACTCAGGCAGATAAACCTTGGTTATGGCTTTTGTACTTTCTACCGGAGCTACCAGGAAAGTATCACAGAATAGATACTGGTTTTGAAATGCAGACGCATAGATTCTTTCATCCTGAGCAAAGGAAATCGCCAAACTTGATGAGACAGGGAGGCCATTTTGCGTGGACTCCTGCATTTTGCTGTAAATCGTGGGAAGTAATTTGTACCTAAGCTTTAGGTAATTTCTTGAGATCTCTTCTACCTCTTCTCCAAAAGCCCAAGGTTCAGCATCTTTTGAATTGATCATAGAATGGGCTCTATACAGGGGAGTAAACGCACCTATACTCATCCATCTGGCAAAAAGCGACTTGCTTGCTTCTCCAGCAAAACCGCCCACATCAAAGCCAGAAAAAGAGATGCCACTCAGCCCTAAACTGTTAATAAGCCGCACTCCAGCCAGCATATGATGTTCTGTGGACTGATTGTCTCCAGTCCAGGCAGCGGCAAACCGCTGTACACCGGCAAAACCAGATCTAGTTAGTACAAAAGGTCTTTTCTCAGGATTCTGAAGTAAAGCACCTTCCTGGGCAGCTCTGGCCATTTGCATTCCATAGACATTTCTGGCTTTTCTATGAGATGCTGGATTTCCATCTACATCAAATTCTATAAGGTTTGGTGTAAATTGCCCCCAGGATGCTGGTTCGTTCATATCTGCCCAATAGCCATCTACGCCTGTCTGAGCGTAAAACTCCATTTTTTCACCCCACCAGGTTCTTGTTTTCTCTTTAGTGAAATCAGGAAAAGCACACCAGCCTGGCCAAACTTGAGCAATATAGTCTTTGCCATCCGGATATTTGACGAATAAATCTTCGGATTTACCTTCTTCATAGGGTAGGTATCCAGGCTCTTTTTTGATTCCAGGGTCCATGATGACTACCACCCGAAATCCAAGCTCCTTCAGTCTGGCAATCATGCTCTTTGGATCAGGGAATTTTTTACCATCAAAGGTAAATACCTTGTAATGCGACATATGGTGGATATCCAGGTAGATCACATCTGCAGGGATATCTTTATCGCGAAAGGTATTTGCCAGAGCAAAAACTTCCTTGTCCGGATAATAGGAATAGCGGCACTGCTGAAAACCCAAAGCCCATTTGGGAGGCATCTTCATTCTTCCCGTCAGAGAAGTGTAGCTGCTGATGATTTCTGCCACAGAAGGAGCATGGATGAAGTAATAGTCCATATCACCATCTTCCGCATTGAAATAGACAAAGCGGTCTGTGGAGGCTCCAAAATTGAAGACGGTTTTATGTGAATTGTCAAAATAAATCCCATAAGAGCCTTTTGTGTGTGTTCCTATGTAAAATGGTATGCTCATGTACAATGGGTCATCTGCGATTCCATAGGCGAAATAGTCAGTGTTCCAGTTTACGTAGGCACTCCCAAATCGATTTAGGTTACCGGTTTTTTCACCCAGCCCAATGAACTTTTCGTTGGGTTGAATTTCTTTATAGCAAGTTACTTCTGTTCCTATCCAGGAAATCCCCAAAGAATCATCTTTATTGAGCAGATTGCCTTTTGAATCAAAGAATGAACAAACTCCATTAGAAAGATCAAATTGCAAATGAATCAATGTTGATTTAATATGGATTTTTTGATCTATTTCTTCTATTGACAGATCCACCGTTTCAGTTCCGCTGATTACTGAATAAGGATTAGAATCGAAAGACTCATTTCTTGAGGATTGAACCCGCACCATTCCATCTTTTACAACAGTTATTTTGATTTGTGCGATTTCATTTTGAGCAATAATTCCCTGATCGACTTGTTTCCAGTTTACTAGATTTCCAATGGAAATGTATCGGGAGTTAGGTTGAGGAGACGCGGGTTCTGGGAGATTTTGGGACATAAAAGATTTTCACTTAAGCTGCTAAAGCGCACCTAAATTAGAATCAAAACTCAATCATAAAAAAATCGAAAGTGCCTGAATCATAGGATTTCAAAGGCTGCTAAAATTAGGATTGTGCCTTAGAATGAAATTTAGCCCTATTCAAACGTTTGCACTTTTTGACTAAAAATCTTGATCTTTTTTTTAAAATCTCTTCGAAGAATCTCTGTCCATCAGCTTTGTTTCTAAAACCAGAGATTTCTCCATGGTTTCTGGATCTATTTTTTTCTCAATGATATCAAGCAAAATCTCGGTGGCTTTTGCACCCATCAAGGTTCCAGGTTGCGCCACTGAGGAGAGTTTTGGTTCTAGCATGGAGCAAAATTGCCAGTCGCTGAATCCTACAATACCCACGTCAAGGGGGATTTTCAGTCCGGCATCTCTGCACGCCATCATAGCACCTACAGCTCCGATATCGTTGCAGGCAAAAAATGCGTCAGGATTAACCGCAGATGAGGAAAGTAGCTCTGAAACTAGTTTCTGACTTTCTTCTACAGTGCCTAGTGGACAAGGGATGATGTGATCTGGATGGACGGGTAGCCCATTCTTTTCCAAAGCAGCTTTATAGCCATTTGCACGATCTCTGGTGATTTTTAGAGAAGGAGGGCCAGCTAGGTGGACGATATTTTTGTAGCCTTGGCTGATTAGATGAGTAGTAGCATCGAAAGCTCCTTGGTAATCATCTACCATTACATTTATAGCTCCCGGGATTTGTGGCGCTCTGTCAAAAAAGACAATCGGGAACCCCTGATCCAGAACCCTCGTGAAGTGTTCAAACGTATTGGTTTCCTTCGAATAACTTACCAAAACCCCATCAATTTGATTGGAAAGCATAGTTTCTATACTGGAGATTTCCCGTTCCAATTTTTCGTTGGACTGGACCAAAATCACGTTATATCCTCTGGATTGTGCGACTTCCTCGATTCCGCTTACGACGGTGGAAAAGAAGAAATGAACTACCTCAGGTATGATCACACCTATGGTGAAGGATCTGCTTTTGCGTAAGGAGAGCGCAATTGCATTGGGGCGATAATTCATTTTCTCAGCCATTTCCTTCACCTTTCGCTTAGTTTCATCGCTGATTCCAGGGTAATCTTTGAGGGCACGGGAGATCGTAGAGGCCGAAAGGTTGAGTTCGCGCGCTATGTCTTTTATGGTGGCTTGTCCTAATTTCATAATATTAAACTATCTCAAGAAATTATTGTAACGCAGTCGTTTATAAAGTCTGTAGTTAGCAATCTATTCAATTTTGAAGTTAAAACTTGTAGGAAGTGTTTTTATCTTCTTAGTTTTTGATAATATCTTCATTTTGGTTAAACAGAGGTAAATAGAACTGTGATGACGTTAACTTAACCATACATCGGGTTTCTTTTTCATTGGTCAGAATTTTGAAAAAGCCGCTGCCTGGATATTGCTATAATATTTTGTGAGCTCCAACCCTAAAGAAATCCCACCGGGTTCAGCAATTAGATCACCCTGTTTACACTAATTCCCAGTTGATGATCAAGCTTCTGAATCACCTATTAGCTGTCCTCTGTGTCCTCAGTGTTATTCTCCGTGAGCTTTGTGGTTTGGAAAATGACCACCATGGTTAAATCTGTACAAAATAAAATCCCTCCAGTTTTCACCGGAGGGATTCTGATTTATTGTAATCTACTGAGTTTAGTCAGCCAAGTATTTTATCACTGGAGTATAATCCATATCAAATGCTTCTGCTACTGCCTGATACACAATGTCACCATTGATGATATTCAAGCCTGGAACCAGATCAGGATTGTCCTGAGCGGCTTTCTTCCAGCCTTTATCCGCGAGTTGCATAGCGTAAGGAAGAGTTGCATTGGTCAATGCCAACGTAGAGGTGTAAGGTACAGCGCCAGGCATATTGGCTACGCAATAGTGAACCACATCGTCGATTACGAAAGTAGGATCCTGATGCGTAGTAGGCTTACATGTCTCTATACATCCACCTTGATCTACTGCCACATCTACGAGCACAGTTCCAGGAAGCATATCTTTCAACATATCACGCGTGATCAAGTGCGGCGCTTTTGCACCCGGAATCAATACTGCACCGATGATCAGATCATGGTTTTGGATTAGTTTTCTGATGTTGTATTCATTAGACATCATGGTGTTCACGTTTGCTGGCATCACGTCAGCCAAATAGCGTAAACGCGGTAAGTTGACATCCATGATAGTCACGTCAGCTCCCAGGCCAGCAGCCATCCATGCAGCTTGTGTTCCTACGATACCACCTCCAAGAATCAATACCTTTGCTGGAAGTACACCTGGTACTCCACCAAGAAGAATACCTCTTCCGCCAAGTGGTTTCTCTAGGTAGTTTGCGCCTTTCTGTACAGCCATTCTACCTGCCACTTCAGACATCGGAACCAAAAGTGGAAGACTTCTATCAGATTTCTCTACCGTTTCGTAGGCAAGACAGATAGATTTGCTTTCTACCATCGCCTTAGTCAAAGGTTCATAAGAAGCAAAGTGAAAATAGGTAAACAACAATTGATCTTCTTTAATCAGCTTGTATTCCGCCTCAATAGGTTCTTTTACCTTCATAATCATCTCAGCGATCTCATAGGTCGCTTCGATAGTTGGGAGGATAGTTGCTCCAGCTTCGGCATAAGCCTCGTCCAGGAAACCACTACCTTCTCCAGCGGTGTGCTGAACGTAAACAGAATGACCTCTTTTTACCAATTCTTTTGCACCGGCAGGAGTAAGCGCTACCCGGTTTTCATTGTTTTTGATTTCCTTAGGAACACCTATAATCATGACTTCAAATTTTGGATTTAAATAAACTTGCGCACAAATATAAGAACTGAGTTGCTATCAAGTTGCACGATAAAGAATAGTATTTGGTATGCTTTTGAAAATAATTGAAATTCAAAATTATGTTCCGTTTATACTTTTAATCATTAAATTTATTTTAAAATATGATTTTTAAGCATTTAAAATTTTGACCTGATTTTTTTGCTAAATGCTTGGTTTATAGCCTACAGTGCTTTAGGTTATATTATTACTAATAATGGATATTGTTGTTTTTTCGAAATTAAATTTTGTTTTGATTCTTTATTTTGACCTGCTTCAAAATTTTTGATGGAAAAATTCTAATAATGAAATTTGCATAGAAAATGGATTTGGCTATTTTTGAAGGATTCAAAAAATCAACCAAGCAAAACCCAGATAACTTTAGTAAATTAACCCTTATGTCAGAAGTTCAATCAGTTCCCCAAAACCTGAATTCACCGAACCTTTCTAAAGATGCTATACTCGAAGACTTTCGGGTTGCTTTGATCAGTAGGCATGCTTCATTGATGGGTAGGAAAGAGGTTTTTATGGGGAAAGCGAAGTTCGGGATTTTTGGAGATGGCAAGGAACTGGCGCAAATAGCCATGGCTAGGGCTTTCCAACTTGGAGATTTCCGCTCAGGATACTACAGAGACCAGACATTCATGCTGGCAATCGGTGAATTGACGGTTCAGCAATATTTTTCACAGTTGTACGCTCACACCAATGTGGAGCAAGAGCCTGCCAGTGCAGGGCGATTGATGAATGGCCACTTCGCTACCCGTTCTATTAATGAGGATGGAAGCTGGAAAGACCTGACTAAAATGTATAATTCAGCTGCCGATATTTCGCCAACAGCTGCCCAAATGCCTAAGCTTCTGGGGTTGGCTTACGCCTCCAAACTGTATCGGGAAAACAAGGGATTGAAGGAAATGACTAAGTTTTCGGTCAACGGAAATGAAGTTGCCTGGGGAACTATAGGAAATGCATCCACTTCAGAAGGGATGTTTTTTGAATCTATCAATGCTGCCGGCGTTTTGCAGGTGCCGATGGTGATTTCCGTTTGGGATGACGGTTATGGGATTTCTGTTCCAAATGAATTTCATACCACTAAGGGTAGTATTTCGGAGGTTTTAGCGGGATTTGAGCGAACTGATTCCCAGAAGGGAATTGAGATAATCAAGGTGAAAGGCTGGGATTATGAAGAACTCCTGAATGCCTATGTGGAAGCTGGTGAGCTGGCTAGAACCTCCCATGTTCCAGTGTTGATACATGTGCTGGAAATGACCCAGCCTCAAGGTCACTCTACCTCTGGGTCGCATGAGCGATACAAGGATAAAAAGCGACTTCAGTGGGAGAAGGACTGGGATTGTATTTCGAAATTCAGAGAATATATACTGAGCAATAAAATTGCTAATGCCGATACCTTGGATAAGATAGAGGCTGAAGCCAAAGCGCAGGTGAAGCAAGAAAAGGAAGCCGCCTGGGCAAGTTTTTCCAATGAAATCAAAACGGAATTAAATGAAGTTGTGACACTTCTCCGGGAAGCGGCGCAGCATAGTACAAGAAAGGTGCTTATCGATCAACTGGCGGAGGAGCTTTCCAAAACGATCAATCCTATACGAAAGGATGTGGTGATGGCTGTCAGAAAAGCGCTTTTGACGTTGAGACTGGATAGTTCTGCTGCGAAGTCAGGCTTAAAAAACTGGTTTTCAAAGCAGTCTGATTTGAATTTCGATAGATACAACAGCCATCTTTACAGTCATTCCAAATGGAGTGTGCTGAACGTGGAGGAAGTGCCTGCCAAGTTTAATGATAAATCTCCTTTAGTAGATGGGAGAGAAGTGTTACAATCCTATTTTGACCTGACGCTGCAGAAAGATCCCCGCTTTTTTACCTTCGGTGAAGATGTGGGTAAAATAGGAGACGTAAATCAGGCATTCGCAGGCTTACAGGCTAAGCATGGGGAGCTGCGCGTCGCTGATACGGGTATTAGAGAATGTACAATTATAGGACAGGGTATAGGTACAGCATTGAGAGGCTTGAGACCGCTGGCAGAGATTCAATACCTGGATTACTTGCTCTATGGTCTTCAGATGCTTTCGGATGATGTAGCCTGCCTGAATTACCGAACCAAAGGAGGTCAAAAGGTTCCTATGATCGTGCGTACGCGTGGACATAGATTGGAAGGAGTTTGGCACTCAGGTTCTCCTATGGGAATGATCCTTTCCTCACTGCGGGGAATGGTAGTTTGTGTGCCTAGGGACATGACTCAGGCAGCAGGAATGTATAATGCACTTCTGAAATCTGACGAACCGGCAATCGTCATTGAATGCTTGAACGGGTACAGATTAAAAGAGAAAATGCCTGAAAACTTAGGCGAATATACCGTTCCACTAGGTAAACCAGAAGTTTTGAGAGAGGGTACTGATGTAACCTTAGTAACCTATGGTTCCATGTGTAGAATTGTTTTAGAAGCCGCTACCGACTTAGCGGAGATGGGAATTGAGATTGAAGTTATTGATGTGCAAACGCTACTTCCTTTTGACGTACACGGAATTATCGGTGAGTCTATCAAGAAGACCAATAGAGTGATATTTGCCGATGAGGATGTGCCAGGTGCAGGTTCTGCATTTATGCTTCAGCAGGTAATCGAAGGGCAGGATGTGTTTAAATTCCTGGATTCCGAACCTCAGACGATAGTTGCCAAAGCACATAGACCAGCATACTCATCTGATGGGGATTACTTCTCCAAGCCAAGTGTGGATGACGTAGTAGAAAAAGTATATGCCATGATGTCTGAAGTGAACCCTAAAAAATATCCAGCTATCTAATAGATAATCAATTATTTATAGTCAAGCCATTCGATTTTCCGAATGGCTTTTTTTATTAGTTGAGCCTTGCTGTGCACACCTTATGCAAGCCAGTCCAATCAGTGCAAATCAGGTAATTTTAAGGTTGGCGAGTGGTCATTTCATGTGTTTATAATTTTTTATTAAGGTCATCCCGAATAGTCGGGACAGGCTATGGAATCTTCGCATGAATTATAATCATTCCTATGTGTGTCGCTTCGGGTCATGCTTGATTTCATCTGTTTTTTTTCCTGAATTCTCGTGGCGTACAACCTGTGATCTTCAGAAATGCGGAATTAAATCTACTGATTGATTGAAAACCGCAATTGAAAGCCAATTTGGTGATAGGAAGATCTGATGTCATTAATTCCCGCTGGGCATGGGAAATGCGTTCTTCGGTGATATATTCACTTAGGGTAGTGCCAAAAGTTTTCTTGAAAATGGAATTTGCATGGTCAGGATGCAGACCCATCGCCTGGCCAATTTCTGATACTCTAATGGGCTCGCTATAATTCTGGGCAATAAACATCGCGATTTTTTCCACTTGGTTACTTTCTTTGATAGGGGTAGCTGAGATGCTTTCTGAGACATCAGGTGCAAATTCACTAGCCATTCTATTTACCCGAGCCTGAATCTCCAACAAGGCAATTTTCGGGTTTTTCTCTTCCTGAAAATCACTGAGCCAGCGTTTGAAATTAAATTCATCAATAGAGGAATAGGTGGGGTTCGTCTCCGCTATAATTTGTCCACTCAGAATTTTCTCTAGAAAGCTTGGCGCTAGCTTCCATTCCAAAAAAACAGAAAAGGGTACAGTGCAGACATAATATGGATTCGTAGATTCAAAGCCTACGATTTGATGCGGTGTCAATGCCCAAAAAAGCGTGAATCGATTGGCCGGCATCTCGATTTTCCTTCCTTGAAATAAATAGGTGATACCTTTTTCGGGGAAAAAATTGATTTCGATTTCATTGTGCCGATCTGGTCTGTGCATCAGACTTGGAACCCACATTTCACAGGAAAAACCATAAGGCTTAAAAACATTTCTTTTTTCATCAAAACGCTTGTTCATCTCGGAATTCGATAAGTTTTGAAAGGAATATAGGTGGTTTTTGTTTTATTACGAGGGTAATTTTGTAATGTAACCTAACCCAAAATTAATCAGCTTGAACTATGTACAGGATTTTATCTCTTTCCTTTTTCGCATTTCTTTCACTTACCGGATTTGCACAGCAAAGCAAGAATGGACAAACACTTAAGCCTAGAATAGTTGTATTGACCGATGTGTCCACCTGGGAAACGGATGACAGTGAATCCCTCGTTCGCCTGATGGCCCATGCAGATCTCTTTGAGATTGAAGCCCTGATTTTCACCACAGGGTGGAGTTTGGATAAAACCCGTGAGGACTTTATGGGGCTCATTCATGCAGCGATAGATGCCTATGAAAAGGATTTGCCTAACCTTCAAAAACGCTCCAACCAGCAGCAATTCAATGCAGTTGAGTCCCGGCAGACTATAGGCTATTGGCCAAGTCCTGACTATCTGAGGAGTGTGACCATGTTTGGCAGTGAAAACCGAGGGTTGGAATTTCTAGGTGAAGGCAACGAATCGGCAGGGAGTGATTTTATCATCCAACTGGCAGACCAAAAAGACGATAGACCGCTGTGGATTACGATTTGGGGTGGTGGAAATACCCTGGCTCAGGCTATCTGGGATGTGAAGCAAAATCGATCGGAAGCTGAGCTAAAGAAATTTCTCCACAAAATCCCAACCTATGCCATCACTGATCAGGACCGGGATCAAAAAACTCCATACGATATCAGCTCTCATTACTGGATGAGAAAAGAGTTTGCAGAGGACCTGCTGTTTATCTGGGATGAGTCGGCCTGGATATTTCAAAATGGTACAGGCAAGCGAAATTGGGAAGCCTATGTGGAGCATATTCAGGGACATGGGGCGTTGGGAGCAGTCTATCCCAAATACAAATATGGCGTGGAAGGAGATACGCCGGCGTTCTTGCATCTGATGCCAAATGGACTGAATGATCCTATGTTTCCTAATCAGGTAAGTTGGGGAGGATATTCTGTTTTTCAGTTGACAGAAGATAAGGTGACTTCTTCTTATTCCAATTTCAATTCTCCAGCGGCGGATATTTCAAGGAAATACCTGGAGCATTTCTATCCTGCCACTTTCAATAATTTCGCAGCCCGTATGGATTGGGCAAAGGAAGGAAAAGGTAACCGGAATCCTCTTGTTTCCATCAATGGAGACAAAGGGATCAGTCCATTTATAATTGAGGGCAAAGCCGGGGAAAAGATCAAACTGGATGCTTCAAAATCAAATGATCCGGATAAGGATGGCTTAAACTATAAATGGTGGGTAATTCCCGAGGCAGGAACCTATACCGGGAATATTGAAATAGCAGACAGTGAATCAGGCATTGCCACGGTCCATGTTCCTTCGGATGCTGTGGGAAAGGAGTTTCATGTTATTTGCGAGGTTAGCGATGACGGGATCCCAAACTTAACCAGCTATCGTAGAGTGATTTTCAAGCCTTAATATACTACACTGTTTGAAATTATTTATTTGATTTTTAGAGGTTTAAATGACTTTCTAAGTACCAATGAAGTGTCATTTTAGTTGTTATGTTGTAGTGTAATAGTGAGTAGTTGAAAAAACAGCCTCAAAAACCTTTGATTTTTGGGGCTTTTTCATGCCATTTTCATAAGCTCCAATTAAGGCTTTATGGCATTTTGTGTGTAAATCGTGTGAAAATGAAAAAAGCACTTAGCGAATATTTGCGCTAAGTGCTTGATTTACAATGTGGACGCAGAAAGAGTCTTTTCGAACTATTTAAAAGAGGATATATGGGTATTGTTACGTTTTATGGATGATTTGGAGACTATTAAAGTAGGTTGAAAGTCCTGTTTTAAGCATTCTGATTATACTCTTAAGATCAATATATTGCCATAGACAACTATAAAAATATTTTTTTTATGTGTTTAGCTAGGTGGAGTTGGGGATTCAGAAATCGAGCATCATCAATGCTGTTCTCTTGGTGTCTCCTAAAACACTGCGAATTGACATTAGGCTGACCGGTTTGGGCCTAAAATTCCTCGCCAAGTTAGTCCTTTGGGATCTGGGCGACCGTTAGATCCGGCATAAAGCCGCTTGCTGCACAGCGATTTTATTCCTTTACCTTCCTGTCTTTGTCGTCCACGGCTTGATGGAGCTTCATGGTTCATTGTTCCATAAAAACTAAAAAGATTATGGAGACAATAGAAATATGAATTTTAAGTAAATTACTGTGCCCGTACCTGCCAGAGTGTGTTTCCACTGTCATCATTCACCAAAAGTGAACCGTCCGGCATGACGGTGACATCTACTGGTCTTCCGTAAACTTCAGATTTTTCCTCATCAGCTATAAATCCAGTCATAAAGTCCTCTGGCTCTCCGGCAGGCTTTCCATTCGCAAACGGGACAAAAAGTACCTTATAACCGCTGAGTTCTTTCCTATTCCAAGAGCCGTGCTGGCCTACAAAGGCCCCATTATTATATTTACCAGGAAAAGCACCACCATTATAGAAAGTGAGTCCAAGAGATGCTGTATGGCTTCCCACAGGCACATCTGGGATTATAGCCTGAGCTACTTTGTCTGTACCTTTACCTTCCATTCGTGGATCTGGAATTTGTCCAAAGTAGGAGTAGGGCCAACCATAAAATCCATCTTTTTTTACGCTGGTGATGTAGTCTGGAACCAAATTATTGCCCAGTTCATCCCGTTCGTTTACAGCCGTCCAAAGCTCTCCATTTACAGGATTCCAAGACATACCTACTGGATTTCGTAAACCAGTAGCATAGAGGATTTCACCTGATCCATCCGGATTGATCTCCAGGATTGCTGCTCTCCTGATCTCTTCTTCCATTCCGTACTCTGCGACGTTACTGGCCGAACCAACTGAGATGTATATTTTTGAATTATCCTCGTTTGCAATTAGATTTCTAGTCCAATGATTGTTATATCCTCCGGCTGGCAATTCTACGATTTTCTCACCCTCTCCTTCGAGTTGGATTTGACCTTCTTTATAAGGGAAACGGTAAAGGCCATCCGTGTTGGCAATATAAAAGGTCTGCCCGATGATCAGCATTCCAAAGGGTTGATTTAGGCCATCTTTAAAAACTTCCCGCACTTCATATTGCCCATCATTATTTTTATCCTGAAAAATAGTGATTCTATCTGCGCTGTTCTTGGTATTGCTTTCTACCACAAATAAATCCTTGTTGGGGCCAATGTAAGTCGCCCGAGGATTATCAAGATCAGCGGCAAATTTTGTAACCGTAAATCCTTCTGGCACTTTGGGTGTCTGGTCTTCTGGCCAACCGATCACTTTACTGCGATTCGTGGTAGGCTCCGAGGAGTATGGAGAAGGTAAGATTAGCTCTCCTATGGCAGTAAGTACGGTGTCTGCACGTTGTTGGCCAAGTTCTTTCTTTTCTTCCGAGGATACCTTTTCCTTGCAGGAAATTACTAAGCAGACTCCAAAGACAAGTAATAGGGTAGGTTTGAATCTATAATGCATAAATTTTGCTGTTAATGTGCGATTTGAAATTGAATTCAATCCATTAGCCAAAAAATTAGAATCATGCTTATAGCTTGATTAGCTAAGATTTAACAGCTGTGTACATGCCGTGATCCTTTTATGATTTTTTCACCAAAGAAATATTATTCCCTCTTGTGAGGAGAAACCTGCCCAATTTTTAAAGAAGTAGCATAGACTGTATGACCATAATTCTATAGAAAAGATGGATTTTTTCTCTCTTGAGAGCTGATTAATTCAGAATCCGCAATTAAAAATCAAGTTCCGGATTTGCGTTTGAAATAGATGTTTTCGTCCTCATCGCTGATCACTTCATATGTGTCCAGATCTGCCACCTTTTTAAAGTCCTTCTGATCCACAAGCAGCGAATAATTTAAGTTTTGAAGTGATGGCAGTACTGCAACTGAACTATCGGGTAAAGACTGGGTTTCTGGTTTTCTGAGCAATGCTTGATATACATATCCTATTTCTCCAAATGTGGTTTTGATTTGGTACCAATCCTTTGTGGAAGCAGTAATAAATATTGGGGTTGACTCTTTCAATTGGAAGAGTAATTCGGAACCTATTTCTGGTTCTGCTCTAACATTTGCCTGGTCCACATCGACAATCATGAGTAGCGGTAATTCTTCGGCAGGGAAAGGTTCTGCTTTTTTATGAGCTGTATTTATTACTGGATAGGGGTCAAAAGCCCCATTTTCATAGATCCCAAAGTGCAAATGAGGAGCAGTAGTTCGTGCATTTCCAGTATTTCCGACCAGCCCTAAGGTATCGCCGGGTTCTACGCGTTGTAAATTTCCGACCAATTGGCTGTCCAGGTGAGCGAAATAAAGACGCCAATTCCTCTTATTATCCCTTAACCAAACTTGTTTGCCGCCCAATCCACTATTTCTCACACTTGTGACTAAGCCTGCAACTGGAGCAACCACGGGAGTTCCCCGTGCAGCAAATATATCCACTCCCTCGTGGGATCTGGCTCCTCCATCCCGGGCAGCTCCCCAATAGCTTTGGATAGAAGCTGTATTTTTTCCCTGAACGGGAAATACTGCATAGGTCTGTACAGCATTGACCAAAATTTGAAAATTGCCTTCCCCAAGCATTTCAGGTTGAACCCGGAGTATATACTTTCCGGTTTGGTCAGCTTCCAATTGGATGGAGTCTTGAATAATGGCACGAGATTCAAGTTCCTTTAGAGACTCAGCATCCAGTAGATCTACAATTAACCGACTACTATCACTTGCTGTCCAGCGGATATCTATTAGAATACTGGCTCCTTTTTCCAATTGAATTTCCCAGGCATTGGCAGCTATGGTTTTGGACTTAAAGCTCCCATTGATGGCAATAGGAGGGCTGAGTAAACTAGCTGTATTTATGACTTCCTCTGCTTTGGATAACCAGTTCATTCCAATTTTGGATTTCAATATGCCTGATTTTTCTAGGGAATTCTCGTAGCTCTTACGGGCTGAAGAAGAACTGAATACACCAAGGCTGGCTTTGTTACAGGAGGTTACAGATAGAATAATTGCAAGGCATAGAAAATAAGAATAGGGGTAGGATTTCATCAGAGGTAATATTGAGATCAAAGATTGAGACAGGCGTGTTATATTATCTTCTTTTTCTTGCTATACGCTAATAGTATGCCGATACTTAGCTTTCGCCTGTTCGCTTTAATTCTTTAAAAATGCAATTGGTGTTTTTTTCTATCTGTTGAATTAAATCTACATTTTGTGAAGAAAATTCTCCTAAAGTTGTGAGGTGTGCTGTAACTGAAAATGCTTGAAAAGAATTAATATAAGGTGTTTTGAAGTAAACTATTGGCTTTTTTAAATCACCACTAGCTGTGGTTTATGTTTTGTTAGCTGGATGGGTAAACCCATTAATTAATGACAAGTTTGACTCCTTTAAAGAGTGATCTTTGTAATGCATTGGAGCAGTGCATAAAAGATGTGCAACTCTTGATTTCAACTATAAAGCACGGATCGGACATGAAAGAATTTATTGCTGTAGCTGAACATTGCCTTGAAGCATGTATGGCCTGCCTCGACGCCTGCGAATCGGGGAGATTTGACCGAGGTATCATGATGGCCGACAGTGCAGAGGCTTGTGCGCTTTGTGCTGACCAATGTGAATCGCTTGATTTGCCAGAAAGCAGAAAATGCTTAGCATCCTGTAAAATTTGCCTAGAAGAACTATTTCACTTGTTGGCTTAAGGAGCTTGGAATTTTTTAAGTTATAAAATCCGCATAAATGATGGCGCCTCCTCACGACTGTTTTCATTTTTCATTCCCAAGGGGAATCAAGTTGGGGTTGCCTAGTGGAAATCGAAATGATAGATTACAAATCTCATTCATCGGGCAATCCTTCTGTCGGTCAAAGGAGGCATCATCATTTTAATTATCTATTTGATTCTCTTGCCTTACGTTTCCGTTTTCAAAAAACTCGACAGTTTTATTTGATTGATCGGATAACTCGAACTTTACTTCATAAACAGTGATGGAATTCTCGATCTTACTGCTTGTTCTTACAATCCTAGACTTAGAAAGAACTTCATCATTTTCAATAGCATTGATTACAGGAGCCGGGAGATGAATAGAATCTGCTTTATCCAGCGTTCCACTTAGTAGGGTACCGTCCCGCTTCACCATCGTAGTATCGTCTTCATTCATTTGCGTGCTCATTTCGTTTTGAGCTTCAATACTTTCTTCGTTGACGTTACTTTTACCACAAGCAGTAGATAGCATAGCTACCATCGCAGGGAATATGATATAGTGAGTTTTCATAATTGCCAAAATTTTAGTGACTGTTAACAGCAGATCAAAAATCAGCCCTTTTTAATTATAAGTGTGTAGCTATCTAGCTTCTAATGCCTTCCTGTTAAGCAAGATTTGATCAAGAAATGGATATGAGAGAGCTGTATGCTTTTTCGTTTTTGAGGAGATTTTGGACTGCTTACTATTTCTTATTTAATGGGTAGATTCTAAAGCATTTAGCCTTAAGGCCGTATTCTAAAGATTTCTCCATATCACTGTTCATTACGATTTAGTTCTACTTGATTAACCCAAATGGGGCGACAATTTTTAAATAAATAGGAGTCAAGCGATAGCTTTTTAAATGGTTTTTACAACTACAAGATTCAGGACAGTATGAGGAGGCGTTTGCTCAATCTGTTGACAATTAGGCTATTATTAAAAGTCTGGGGTTTCTTATTCTTAAGTTTGGATTTTTTTAAATGCTGGACCTACAGTGATTTAAAGGTATTTCGGTTGAAATTTTTACCTAGTGGAATAGTTGTTGGTTTGGTACGAGAAAATCTACCCTGATTGTTTCCATTCTACCGACCAACTATGAAAAAGTTTTCAACCCTTATTTTTCTGGCTTCAATTTCAATAGGATCTTCCTGTGAGGTTTTCGCGGAAAATATTACTTCATTGACTTTGCAGGATACAGTTCCCATTTCCGACCCCAAAGCGACTAATGAACCTAGTTCAATTTCTGGAACTGTTAAAGATGAAGATGGTAATCCTTTACCAGGAGCCGCTGTGCAGATTAAAGGCACCCAAACAGGAGCGATTTCAGATGATTCCGGCAATTATTCTATAGATATCCCTGAGAATAGTGAAGGGGTGGTTCTGGTATTTTCATTTTTAGGCTTTCAGTCAAAGGAGGTTGAAATAGGTAACAGGAGCACCATCGATATCACACTGATCAGCGATGATCAAGAGCTAGAGGAGGTAGTAGTGATAGGATATGGTTCTACAAGAAAAGCAGATCTCACCGGGTCAGTCGCCCAGGTAAATACTGAAGAAATTAACGCCTTTCCCACATCAAATGTGCTTCAGGCATTGAATGGGCGGGCTCCAGGAGTGCAAGTCATCCAAAATAACGGTGCTCCAGGAGGGGGAGTTTCCGTTAGAATTCGTGGTGCAAATTCCATTCAGGGTGACAATGATCCTCTGTATGTAATCGATGGCTTTCCTTTCTCCGGTAATCCTACCAATCTGAACAATTCAGATATCGCCAGTATAGAAATTCTAAAGGATGCTTCATCTACTGCAATATATGGATCCAGGGGCGCTAATGGAGTAGTACTGATCACTACCAAAAGTGGAAAGGGGGCGGGCACGGTTGTGGAGTTCGATGCTGCATACAGTTTGCAAAGCCTGAGGGAAAAACTAAACCTGATGAATGGAACTCAATATGCCCAGTTGATGAATATACAAGCTGAAAATGACGGACTTCAACCGTATTTTTCAGATGTAGAAATCAATGGTTTCGGCCAAGGTACTGATTGGCAGGATGAAGTTTTTCAACAGGCTCCCATCAAAAACACCTCTCTGAATATCTCCGGAGGAGGAGGGAACACTCAATTTTTGGTTGGGGGGAGTATTTATCAACAGGACGGAATCATCAAAGGGTCTGATTATGATAGATATTCTATCAGGACCACTATCAACCATAAGATCAGTGAAAAATTTTCAGTTGATTTTAACAGCACACTGAGCAAATTGGTGACTGCACGTAGGGATAGTGAAGGAGGTTCCAGAGGAGCGAGTATGATAGGAGCAGCAATAGTAGCTTCCCCTTTGTCTGATCCATACAATTCTGATGGCACTATCAACAACTTGGCTGATGATTTTGCATTTGTTTCTCCGGACCTGATCAATCCGCTCTACTTTATTAACGAGCAATCCACTGTAATAAACGCAAATGTGGTTTTGGCGAATGCAGCCATCAATTACAATCCAATTCCGGAAATTACCATCAGAATAGCTGGAGGGGTAGAAAACCGTGACGACAGAACTGACAACTATAGAAGTAGAAATTTTATAAACAGCAACGGAAATGCCAGTATTACCACGAGTCAATACATCAGTCGGCTGAGTGAAAATACGATTACTTATGCTGACGTATTCAATGAAAAACACGATTTGAATGTGTTGGCAGGTTTTACCTACCAGGATTTCACTACTAAATATCTGGCGGGAAGCGGAGCCGGGTTTCTCAGTGATCTATATGAAACGGATAACTTGGGAGCTTCGGAAACTCCTGGTATTCCTACCTCCGGCTATGCAAACTCAGTTTTGCTTTCCTACTTGGGAAGGATTAATTATGGATTTGCAGACAAATACCTATTCACTGCTTCTGTCCGCGCAGATGGATCTTCCAGGTACAGTGAGGGCAATAAGTGGGGATATTTTCCTTCTGGGGCCTTAGCGTGGAAAGTCTCCGAAGAGAATTTTATGCAGGGACAAGAAACTGTATCTACTCTAAAACTCCGTGCCAGCTGGGGGCTGACAGGCTCTCAGGCTATAGATCCTTATGCTACACTCAACAGGTTATTCCCAGGATACACCGTTTTTGGTGATGAACTTTATAACTTCCTTGCTCCGGGATCTACCTTGCCTGGAGAGCTTAAGTGGGAAACCACCCAGCAATTTGACTTGGGTATGGATTTGGGACTTATTAATGATAGAATTATCCTTGGAGCTGATTATTACCTGAAAACTACAGAGGACTTATTGAGTACTGTCAGACTGCCCAGTTCCTATGGATATACGACTACCATAGACAATGTGGGATCTATAGAAAACAGAGGAGTGGAATTGAGTCTCTTTGCCCAAGTTTTTTCCACGGAATTCCGGTGGAGTTTAGATGGAAATATTTCTTTTAATCGAAACAAGGTGATTAGCCTCAATGATGGACAGCCGATTCTCACCAATTTCATAAATGTGATCACCGTGGCCGATAACTTCTCCATCATGGAAGAAGGCAGACCTTTAGGTCAATTCTGGGGGTATCAAGAAGATGGCTACACGGAATCAGGCGCTATCAGATATAAAGATCTAAACAACGATGGGGAAATCACAGATGAGGATAAAACGTATATAGGGAACCCCAACCCTGACTTTTTTTATGGTTTCAATTCAAACATGACCTTTAAAGGCTTTCAGCTGGATCTATTTTTTCAGGGAAGCAAAGGGAACGATATAATGAATGTAAGTGCGATCTCCAGCACTATGGATTACGGACAAGGATTGAATATGCCGGAAGAAGTATTACTGGATCACTGGACTCCCCAGAATACGGATGCCAACTACCCAAAAATCAGTAGAAGTACAGTGGCAAGAGTATCCGATAGATTTGTGGAAGACGGTTCTTATTTAAGGCTGAAAAACGTGATGTTAGCCTATAATTTCCCCTTAAAAAACACAAATGGAAAATTCATCCAGAGTCTTAGAATCTATGCCAGTGGTCAAAACCTGTTGACATTTACCGATTATTCCTGGTGGGATCCTGAGGTTAACAGTAAGGGTGGAGACAATCGCCTAGGTATAGATCACTTCAGTTATCCTATTCCTAAGTCTTATACCCTAGGTCTCAATGCTACTTTTTAATCTTTAATCCATAGACATATAGATCATGAAAACTAGTAGAAAATATAATCTCTTCAACACTAAAGTTTGGGCAGCTTGTCTTTTGGGGATAGGTGCTTTTACCATCTCCTGCGATTCGCTTTTGGATGAAGAACCGAAAACAATTGTCTCTGAGAATTTCTATCAAAACGCCTCTGATTTTGATGCAGCAATCAACGCGGTTTATTTTCCGCTGCGGATGGTGAGATCTGAGCAGGTCGCCGTGCTTAGTGCACACACGGATTGGGGCTATGGACGAGGGAGCAGGGCGCAGTACAACGATTTCGACGGGTTTAATCCCACCAATATCAATGCAGCCGCTTCCAGATGGAACAGTTTCTACCAAGGAATCCGAAATGCCAATATCGTGATTGAGAAAGCGCCATTAAGTGAAGAATTGACCGAAGAAGAAATGAATGGATTTATTGCTGAGGCTATGTTTCTAAGAGCTTTAACTTACTTCGATCTGGTGAGAAACTGGGGAGGAGTTCCGCTTCGTACCGAGCAGAATATATCGGATAAGGATGTGCCAAAAAGTAGCGTCGAAAATGTTTACTCCCTGATATTATCAGACCTGGAAGCAGCGGAAACAGGTCTTCCAACTGCTGCAGCAGAGCCTGGCCGGCCTACGCGATGGGCTGCTAAAACCTTACTGTCAGATGTTTATCTGCAATTAGGTGAGTTTGATTCAGCAAAATTGAAAGCCCAGGAAGTTATAGACTCTGATGCGTTTGAGTTAGTTAACGTGACCTCAGTGGATGAGCTCCGGGATAAAATCTTTGGTCCAACATTGATCAGTTCAAGTGAAGAAATCTTCTCCTTTAAGTTTGCCAGGCAAACGGGACAAGGAAACGGGCTACCCTGGATTCTGAACCACCCGAGTACCGGACTTTATAATTTCGGCGGAGCTTATGCGCATTACGGGGATGCAAGCAATCCATTCTACAAGGAATGGGAAGAAGGTGATTTAAGGAAGTCTTTATGGCAGTTAGTGGACTTTGGTCTGGGAGATTCAACCCTGGTAAATGGAAAATACGCAGAGCCTCAGGCAGTGGATAATTCCGGAGCTGGCAATGATATCCCTATTTATAGATATGCAGAACTATTGCTTATTTATGCAGAAGCTTCAGCTCAGGTAGATGGCTTGACTGAGGAAAATATAGAAGCAGTTAACCAAGTACGAAGAAGAGCCTTTGGCTTGGATCCTATGGAGGCATCTTCCATGGATTATAGATTGGAAGATTTGAATACTACTGAATTTTTAAACTTGATCCTTCAGGAAAAAGCCTATGAGACTCAGTTTGAAGGCAAGCGATGGCTGGACCTGAAAAGAACTGGAAGAGCGGAGGAATTCGTGATGAAAAATAAAGGCTTGTCAATTGCTGATCGCCATTACCTGTGGCCGATTCCCTTAGAAGAACTGAATTTCAACGAAGCCATGGGCACAGCTGATCAAAACCCTGGTTACTGATTTACCTTACATCAGAGGGCTGTTTTTTGACTTGGACGGGTATGAAACCATCCAATTTAAAATTGCCTGGTTGTAGGAGGTTTTTTATTGCAGTAAGAAAAGATAGACCTTTTGTGTTTTGGAATACTTAAATTGTTTAAGTCTAGGGAGTTGGGTATTTACAGGGAATAAAAGCCTGATACCTGTACATGGAGGTCGTTTTATAGAATTTTATTCCGTTAATATTTGATTCAATATCGACAGCCAAATCCATGAATAGCCTGTAATATGCATGCCCGTATAAAATGGCGGGTTTTGGATTTTTGATAAATGATGATGAATAAAGTTTACGTGGTTTTTTCTGGGGAATATCAACTAATGAAGGTGCAGACCAGGCAACTGGAAGGTACGTTACCTGCATTTAGGATTGAGGGCGTATTTTCCGCCATCGAAAAATGCGAGGAATGGATCAGGAGACATGAAAAAAGTATTTCTTCCACCGTTTTGAGCTTTCTCGAAATTCCTTTTGATCCCGTTAGTGGAGAAAGGGAGAGTGAAATGCAAGTTTTCCATGTACGTATGAATAGTGATTTGCATATCATTGAGTTAAAAATGGGGAATGAAAGTGATATAAAAATAGGGGAGAGCTTTAGCATCAGTCAATCAGAAAGCGGAGATTTTCTAGGAGTGTTTTTTGCAAGGGATTTAATTGATGCCTGTAAACTAGCTTTTACCAGGGGTCAAGAATTGCTGAGCGGAGAATAGACCACTCAAAAGTAGCAGGAGACTCACTGCTAATATTATAGTAACTTTTTTAGCTCTGTTTTACTTTTTCTATGAGCTTTTCTGAAATTGGAAGGGGTATCGTGATACATCTTTTTGAAGAGTTCACTAAAGTAACTTTGACTGTTGAACCCTACCTTTTCCTTGATTTCCTGAATGCTTTCTTCCGTATTGAGCAGCAAGTCCTTCGCAAGACTCAATCTCAAAAATTGCAGGTATTCATTGGCACTTTTTCCGAAGAAATGACGGAAACCATTCTGAAATTTTTTAGTGTTTAGGCCCACTCTTTGGGCAATGGAATTCAGGGATTCAATAGAGTCTAGCTCCATTTTCATGATTTCTACAGCTTCTCTGATTGCATGTGCCTCGGACTGCCGCAGGATATTACGTTGATCTGTCCCTTGATAGTCATCATCATATTGTATGAGTTGTTGCACAAGCATTCTATAGGATATGCTCTCTAGAAAAACCTTCTTGATCAGGTCAGTATATTCATGGGTTTTTATTTCTTCAAATATCTCGCCTAGTCTGAGACTGTACATGCCATTGTAATAAAATGAGGTTCTGGCAAGTTCATCTTCAAATATGGATTTTAAATTGGTGTGTGCTTTTGCCAATTCACAAGACATGCGCTGCTTAAATCTTAGCCTATCAATTTCGAGACTATAAACTTCTGTTTTCTGCTGCTTTTGAAATTGAAGTACATGCCCATTGTAACCCTTACTGGCCACGATAATATTTTGATGTTGCTGTAGGGCATGCTTTTCTTCATCTTGTTCAAAATGGTGGAGTAGGTTACCATTCAAACAAAAAAGAAATTTTAGGGGATGGGTTTGGCTCACGGTGAAACTTATCTCCAGATCCTCATGGAATAGGCAATCATAAACCAGCAAGCCCAGTCCTCCTTCAAAGTTTATTCCCTTAATCTGTCCCTGACCCCATGAATCCGGAATTTGAACATAGTATTCCCCGCAATCTTGGGTGTATTGAGTACTTAAACCTTTGGCAATATCTGCTATAACCTCCTTTAAAGGGAGAGAATGAACCTGAAGTGTTTTCATAGAAAATGTAAGATGAAAAACATCAACTGAAAATAGTACTATTAACCTAGAAAAAGAACAACTATTTCTTAAACCTGAAATAGGTGTCAGCAAAATCTTGTACAGAAACTATTTACATTTTTAACAGATGGTATTTTGTCATTTTCTATTCAATCATGAGTAGGCTAGCATTCGTTTTTACAATAAGTTGATTATAAATAATATATAAACTTTACTTAATGCTTGGCAGTAATCAGGAACTTCTAGAGATGAGTGTTATCTACATAAATAATACCCTGCACATGAGTCCCGGATCAAAAAAAGTAATGAGTTGGAGTTTGAAAATACTCCAACTCATGTTCAAGACGTTTAGACAGGTATTTGATCTGCATCCTCTCTTTCCCAAACTCTATGGGAGGAAATGGATTCAATGAAAGATTTGGGATCCTTATTGAACAAAACGCCTTTAGGCAGTTTATTTTTTGAGGCATAGGTCAAATCCCATAGATTTTCTCCAGTACCATTGATGCCAATAAATTTGTAGTGCCTATAAGCTTCATCTATAAACCTAATGGCCAAAGAATCATTCTTCAGACTTTTGGTACTCTTTGATCCGTCTATTACTAGCACTGCATCGAATAATACTGAAGCCGTAGTCATTAAGCTATGATCAACTGTAAAAGAGCCACCTTCTGATGCAGTAATAGAGCCACTGTGGGTGCTGATGATTTTAGAATCAGCTCCAGCATCTTTAATAGCCCTTTGAAATGCCTTGATAGATGTTTCATCTACTCCATCATCTGCCAAAATAGCTATTATCCTTCCTTGGATTCCTTTTCCTGGCGATGCCAATAAGCTTAACTTTTCTGATTTCTTCAGTTTGGTTTTAGATTCAGTAGGTTGGTAATCACTAGGATCGGAGTCTGCGGGGTAGCTATGGTTAAGGGGAGCTTCTGGTTTCTGGATTTCTCTGATGCCTAGCCCTTTGGCCACCTCTTCCGCAAGTGTCTGATCTACGTAAGTCAGCATGCCTACCATCCGATTTCGGATGGCTTCGCTTTTTACTTTGCCCAGTTCAAACTGAAGCGCCTGAATAATGTGTTTCTGTTCCACTTTGGTTTGGCTATTATAAAAGAGCGTAGCTTGGCTAAAGTGGTCCATAAAGCTCTTGCTTCTGTTTCGGATTTTATGGCCTTCTATTTTCTCATGATGAGATACATATCCACCGTCTGCCATTGAGGCTTGAAATGGACATCCTCCACTTGCTTTGTTTGGATTATACCCCCCCTTGCCTTTGTTGATGGTTTGCCTCATAGATCCGCCGCGTTGGTTGTTATGTACAGGAGTAATAGGACGGTTGATTGGGATTTCTGCGAAATTGGGACCTCCCAGTCTGGTCAATTGGGTGTCTGTGTATGAAAATAACCTTCCCTGAAGCAAGGGGTCGTTCGTGAAATCAATACCCGGTACCACATGTCCCGGGTGAAAAGCCACTTGCTCTGTTTCGGCAAAGAAGTTATCAGGATTGCGGTTCAGCACCATTTTGCCAAGGATCTTCACAGGTACCAATTCCTCAGGGATAAGTTTGGTGGGGTCTAATAAATCAAAATCGAATTTGTGTTCATCTTTTTCTTCAACTAGCTGAACTCCCAACTCCCATTCCGGAAAATTCCCGTTTTCTATCGATTCCCAAAGGTCTCTGCGATGGAAATCAGGGTCCTGACCAGAGATCTTTTGGGCCTCCTCCCAAATGACGGAATGCGTACCCAATTTTGGTTTCCAATGGAATTTTACAAATACAGATTTTCCTTCCTTATTAATGAAACGGTACGTATGGACACCAAATCCCTCCATCATGCTAAGACTTCTGGGTAGTGCCCGATCACTCATTACCCACATGATCATATGCATGCTTTCGGGGATGAGAGATATAAAGTCCCAAAACGTGTCATGAGCCGAGGCGGCTTGGGGTATTTCATTGTCTTGCTCAGGCTTTACTGCATGAATCAAATCGGGGAATTTCATGGCATCCTGAATAAAAAATACCGGCATATTATTACCTACCAAGTCATAATTTCCTTCTTCAGTATAGAATTTTACAGCAAAGCCCCGCACGTCGCGCGCGAGGTCAGAGGAACCTTTGAATCCTGCCACTGTACTGAATCTGGTAAAAACCGGGGTTTTTTTACCTTTCTCTCCGAGAAAGCCGGCTTTTGTTATAGAAGAAAAATCCCCATAACTCTCAAAGAATCCATGTGCTGCTTCACCTCGAGCATGGACTACGCGCTCTGGAATCCGCTCATGATCAAAATGAGTCATTTTCTCTCTGAAATGAAAATCTTCTAACAAAGTAGGCCCACGGTCCCCAGCAGTGAGGGAATTCTGATCATCATTTACCCGTAAACCCTGATTGTTACTCATTACTTCCCCGCTGCTATCTTCTGTATTCATGTGAAGATCATCGGTTTTGGCATTTTCTGGTTTCTTACCTTTCATGGTATTTAAATTTTAGTGGTTTGGTGTTTTTACCACTAATAACATTCCATAACTATGATTTTTAAATATTGGCTATATCCTAAAGAGAAGAGTAATCGAAGGGAACATAGATCGCTTCTTCACCAATAAGCTTTAGGACTGATTTAGGGAGGGTTACATGTTCTTTATGCCAAGTAAATGGAAAAGTGACCGGCTGCTTAGGGATAAAAAATTCTTAATAGTTCGATTTGCCAGTTATCTCATTCCTTATTATCTAAGCATGTCGAGGTGCTGATTGTCTTCTTTATTCCTCATACTGAGTAATTTATTTAAGTAGCATGCTTCTGCGCTTTAGAGTTAAGAAAGTTGGTTCCTTTATCATGCGTACAAAAAAGTGCAAGCTTATGTAGTTTACAGTCACTCCTAAGTACATTGAGCTACT
This sequence comes from Algoriphagus locisalis, assembly GCF_900116615.1. GTDB lineage: Bacteria > Bacteroidota > Bacteroidia > Cytophagales > Cyclobacteriaceae > Algoriphagus > Algoriphagus locisalis. Next base: position 17,554 of record NZ_FPBF01000003.1, on the reverse strand, counting down.
GAGCCAAATATCCGATTTGATGGAAAAACAAGTCCAACTATTAGAAGAGCAAACGCCTAAGGAATTAAAAAGAGGCTGTTTCAAAGGGAGAGCCTCTTCTTGTGATTAAGGGATTGTTTTGAATTAGGGTCAATGGAGGAGGGTAGGCCCCAACTACTTCAATCCCCCTAAACTTCAGGTGCTCCCATAACTAATTTCCATCCCAAACCAGTTCTATAATTTTCTATCATCGCCACCATTGGTGCTTGGGCAATTGCAAGGTATAGGGTAGGGAAGTAGTTGTGTTCTGGGCTCATCGCATCATAAAAACCGCATCTACCTATGACCTTTTTACTATAATTCTAATAGATTCTTAATGACTTTGATTGATTCCTCTGGATTGTAAGGAATAGAAGAAATCAGTCCAGTGTCATTTTGTGGGAAGTGCGTATTGTTGCCATTGATAGAGTAAGAGGCAGTATGCCCCCATAATTCTTTCCCTTAGCCAGCGGCATATTCAATAACATGTGCTCGATTGATCAGCGTATGATTTTTATTTACCTTTTCTTAGTCGGCATACTGAGCCTGTGCATTAGAAATGCTAAGAGGGAGTTTTGCAGTTAAAACATTCTATGTCATCCTTTCGCAAGAGTGTTTTTCTGAGAATTTCTGACTGGCTACCGATAGGAATTGTTTTTTTCCATTCATTCTTTTGCCAACTTAGCGTCATCTCGTCACGCGAGGCAATAGGCAAGGGTATAAAGCAATCGCGCTTGCCTTTTTTGGTTTTTTCCTGCAGGTAGTTTCGTCCACAGGCTGATGCAACTTTATACCTATTTGTTAAACAAGAACACTAAATAAGATGATATCCAAATCAAAGGTTAAATATACTAACCCAAATGCGATTGAAGAAAGGGGCACGAAGCAATCATAGGGTAGCAGAAGGCAGACTTCATTTGATTAGAATTGCCCTCCTAATAAGAGAAGATTAATCCCCTTTCATGCATAGGATGGAAATGACTCAGAGGTTAAACCTATTTCTAGGGGTTTAATTTGAGAATCGGTTAATGCTGCTTATTAGCTTTGCGTAGTAGTTTCTACCGATAGGTATTTCTGAATCAGATATTTTGATAGTGGTGGAGCTTAAGGCGTCAATATTCCTAACATTGATGATGTACGATTTATGCACACGGATAAATTGCTCTTCGGGCAATTTTTCCATTACCTCCTTGGCAGTATTTCTTAAGGTAAATTGCTTTCCTTTTACTACAATTTTGGTGTATGCTCCTTCAGCTTTGATCCAAAGGATATTTTTTATTACTATTTTTTTCAACCATCCACTTTCGCGAATAAATAGGTCAGAAGGAAACTTCCCTTCAATATTGTGAGGTATTGAAGATTCAATTTTGCTGTGTTTAAAATTTTGAATGGCTAATTCAATGCTCGTTACTAAGTTTTCTGTTGAGAATGGCTTGGTTATAAAACCGTCAGGTTTGACATGACTGACTTTTTCCACAATATCCTTTCCTGAAGAGGAAGTCATAAATATGATCGGAACCAACAAGGAGTTACGTAATTCTTCAGCTAGGTCAATGCCTGTTTTAGATCCTTTTAGCTGTATGTCGAGTAAGATAGCGTCTGGTACATTTTTTTCGATTTTGGAAAAGGCATCATCTGCATTGTCCAAAATTCCCGAAACTTCATAGCCCTGAATAGTGAGAATTTCCTTGACATTATCAGAAAGACCCTGATTATCTTCTACTAAAAGAATTTTAGTTTTACTTGACATCTTTTGTTTAAGCTTTAGTTTTATGAAAAAATAGGTTTAATTCATACTAGTGGTTAAACTACAAATAAAGTTTCGTAATTCTAGGAAGAGTATAATTATTATTTAAAATGTTAAAAACTGAGCAAATATTAACGGCATTCAATAATGAGGACTTGGTTTTTTCATTGGAAACTGGGGAATTGCTTAAAATCAGCGAAAGGATTACCAGATTATTAGACGATCAAATTTTTACAGGTTTTGATTCCTTAGTCGAGTATGAAGCTATTTTAGCTAGGTTTTCTATTGGGGAAAGACTTCACGAAAGGTTGAAACTTATCGATTCAAATGACTTCTTCCTAGAATCAACACTTCAGGTAGGTGGGGTGATTTATACATTGAATGAGTTGATCTGGTTGGATCGTGAGGATATGACCTTGCATATTTTTGTGTTTGTAGTCTCGGACGATAATTCATTTGATTTGCCGGAAAGCTCGATGATAGAAATTGTGGATAAGATGCCTAATCCCTCTTTGTTGATTTCAGGTGATTTTTCAGAGGTGCTGATTGCCAATATCCCCATGATCAAGTTGCTAAATCAGCCTGTGTCAGGTTTAGTTAGGGGTTTTCATTTAGGAGATTTTTTTGCTGATCATGAATTGTTTCAAAAACTCCTCCAGTGGGCACTTGAACCAGGGGGTAATCGACTGTCATTTCAGGCCAAACTGTATCTGAAAAACCCCGAAGGCAATTGGTTTGATATTACTTTATTCAAGGCAAAAGTAGATGATAAAGATTGTATTTTGATTTTATTACTCAGTGCAGATAAAAGCAAGAGAGATCAACTGAACTTGGAAAGATCCAATAGTTTACTTTCCAATATTGTGGAAGTGCAAAAGCTATTTTTGGCTCAAGAATACGAAGCAAAGCCTTACCAATTGTTACTAACGAATATTCTTGGGGTAATTGAAGCTGAAATTGGATTTATAGGTGAGGTTGCCTTTGATTTGAATAATAAGCAGGTTTTGAAAATACATGCAGCCACAGATATTTCAACTGCTGGCCCTGAAGCTTTTAAACTCTATGATAAATATGTCAAAAACGATTTTTTGTTTAGGCATTTTGACAATCTGTTTGGAGCATGTATCACTGAGTCCAAAGTGATACTTGAAAATAATCCACCTCAAAATCCCCATACAAAGGGAATAAAGATTCCAGGTCATCCTCATATTGATAATTTCCTGGGGATTCCCATTCTAAAGGGTGATAAAGTAGTCGGGCTAATTGGACTTGGGAATAAGAAGGGAGGGTTTTGCGAGTCTGACATCCAGGAACTTGAGCCTTTTGCATCCACCTATTCTGTGATTATTGAAGCATTTAACTATGAAACAGAAAAAATTAAGTATGAGAAAGAGTCATTAGAAAAAGCATTGATTCTTTCCAAGGTAGCTGATTTTTCTCCAGATTTAATTGTAGTTGCAAATGAGGACTTTGAAATAGAATATCTCTCTAAGTCATCGGAGAAATTTTTTGAAATAGGGGTAGATACCTCTACCATACATAGGAAGATTCGTGCTTTGCTCAAAAAAACTTTGGTAGAAAAAAATAGAGTGTCCAAAGACCTTTTTAAATCCAGATTGAAAATCAGATCAAATTCGGGAAATAGTATTTGGCTGGAATCTATGATGAGTTTAATGCAGGATAGCCACAGCCCCAAGTTGATAGCTGTGATTCGCGATGTATCAGTGCAGGCTAGAACTGAAGAAAATCTAAAGCTTTCATTGAAAAAGGAAAGAGAGTTCAATTCCTTTGTGAGCGATTTTATGAATACCGTATCCCACGAATTTAAGACACCTCTAGCTACCATCATGTCTAGTCTGGAGCTTAGCAAACATTACCTTGACAATATAGAGGAGCAAACTTCATTGGAGAGAGTCAAGTATCACTGTGGAAAAATCCAATCAGAAATTAACAACCTGCATCAAATAGTCTCTCATTCACTCGATTTTAATAGGTTTGCTATTCAAGGCACCGCCCTGAAAGAGGTACAGGTCAATTATAGAAAATTTATAGAGGCTTGCGTCAACAAGTATGGCTTGAAATCAAGTATAGAATATCTACCTGAAGTGGATCAATCTTTGGAGGTGAATATTGACAAGTTTATGATAGAAACAAGTCTGGTAAATATCATGACCAATGCCATCAAATATGGAGGTGAGAGAAAGCCGGAATTACGATTATTTAAGGAGGGGAAATGGTTTGGGTTTACGGTCACTGATCACGGGATTGGTATAAAAAAAGAAGAGCTTTCTTATATTTTTACACCATTTTTTCGAGGGTCTAATGTAAAAGGGATTGAAGGTACTGGTTTTGGTCTGGTAGCTGTTAAGAATTTCATTGAGATTCATGGTGGGAATATCAAATTTAAATCGGAATATGGAGTTGGTACCACAGTAGAAGTGCGATTACCGATTTAAAACCCTGTTTTGTGCTTATTTTCCAGTATTTGTCATTGAATGTTTGTTATTTGTTATAATAAACTACAATTGTGTAATTGTAGTTTTTGTTTAGATAATATATGATGTTTTTATACTAATGTAAAGGTGTTTTATTCTTTGAAAAATGAGTTTTAAATAGGTGTTTTGTTCTAGTTTTTAGGATCAATATCTGGAATAGATAGCTAGCGATTATTTCTCTAATTTCCATTTGTAAAGATGGAAATTGAATGGAATTAAGAGTAAAAAATAAAGCTCATTTTTTATGTTTTTTTGTGACTTTTGTATCAAGTTTTTGTGCTGTTCAACTAGCATATGGAAATAAGGTTTATGCAGATGTCGCATCAGGAATAGTTCCTTATAAGTTTACTCCTTGTGGAGGTTTTCTGCAACCCAATTGTGATCCATCCATACTGAATCTAGCAAACGCTGCCGGAGATCCGGATGAGTTTGCTGAGCTGATTGCCAGCCCAGGCACACTAGTTGGATTAGGGGCGTATAGATCTAAAATTGAATTACGATTTGATTCTTCACTTCCGGCAAATACAACTACCTATATCAGGATTGGGACTGAAGAAAGCTTGTTAGAATCCTTATTGGGAGGAAGCTTGGGTGATTTGGTTTCCACGGTATTGGGAGCTGTATTATTAGGAGAGCAAGAAATTATTGTGGAAGCTCGAAATGAATCTGCTTCCATAGAATTAAGATCCAGCTTGGATGGATTTGATTCAGGAAGGGTAAGGTTGGTGATGGATAGTTCTGGGGCATACTTTATTGCTATAACACCTGCTTCTGCTTATGATCGGATTCACATTACTAATCAGTCTAATTCAATCGCTGGTCTTGGAAAGGAGTACTCTTTGGAAGTTTATCACGCGTTTTATTTTGAACAGAACCCTTGTGGGTATTCTGCTGAGTTTACCAGCTTCGACGGTGCTGGACTTACCTTAGACGCATTATCACTTAATGCTCAAATTGATGGTTTGAATCTGGCTATAGATGAGGAATTAGAAAACACCTATTCGGAAATATCCTTGGGTGTGGTTGGATTGGCGGGATCAATGGAGCAAATGATTTACTTTAATAACCCAGTTCAACCTGGAAATGAGGTTTTAGTGAGTATGGGTACTGGTAAATCCCTATTGGATCTAGGGTTGTTGGATTATGTAGAACTGGTTATTTATTCCTCAGGAGTGGAAATAGAGACTATCTCGGCTTCTTCCTTACTGGACTTGGATCTATTAGGTTTATTGGGAGAGGATGAGTTTTTTAAGTTACCGTTGACATCAGATTTGCCCATAGATAAAATTGGGATAAGGATGTCATCTTTGGTAGGCTTAGGAGTGCTTGAGGGAAGTCTTAAGATAAGCGGTGTTACAGTGTCCCCAGTCCGACCTGCAGTTGTTAATGTGCCGGAGGAAGGATCATTTGTCATTTGTCAAGGAAATACAGTTACAGTGACTCCAATAAATGAAGCTGGAGGAGACTTGAATTGGTATATCTTGGATTCTGGCACTGAACAAATGCTTGGAACTGCTTCCTCATATACTACAGCTTCGGATCTTGAGCCTGGAGAATATGAATTTTTAGTGCGGTCAACCGTTGGACTTTGTGCTACTGAAAGTGAACCCGCTAACTTTAAAGTCAAAGTAAATCCTATTCCGGATCCTGCCAATATCCAGATCCTTCCATCAGGCTATGTGGAGGTGGATGAAAATGGTAAATACATCTATGTAGAAGGTGAGAATCCTGTGACCCTTGAACCCAGTCATATAGACATGGAACAACAAGGGGAATTTAAATGGTATCTGGATGAGACCATGATGGTGGAAATCCAGGATGGCGATAAAATTAGTGACATTACCTATGACCTGGATGGAGCTATTATCACGATGACTGGGCTCAAATTCAGGGATGAACTAGATCCGTACAAGTTTTACCTTAATTATGTCCCTGAGGAGGGTTGTGCTATGGAAGTGCCCATGGAAATTGATTTAAGTGCTATTGCCAGGATTTTGCATATTTCTCTCTTAGAATTTTCAGGAAGGGAATCGAATAAGAGGACTTTTGAGCTAAACTGGAAATTTGCAGGGCTGACTGAACAAGATATCGTCAAAGTGGAAAGATCCGGACCAAGTCTTCGGTTTGAAGAGTTGGTGAATTTCACTGACATGGATGGAATTGAGGCATCATTTTATGACACCCATCCGCATCCGGGTAACAATTATTATAGACTTCAAATTGTTGATGCGGAGGGTAGAATTAAATTTTCCTCCCAATTATTACGATTTGAACTGACTTCTTTAGGAGTAAAGACCTTTGGTGTATTTCCCAATACCTTTGAAAATCACATTGACATAAGAAAGGAAAGTCAGGATGACCTTAAGGCAAATATTGCACTTTACTCGGGAGACGGAAGTGCATTAAAACTAGTAGATTTTGAATTCACGGATCTTAAATCTGATTTTAGGATTACAGATCTTGATGGATTACCTGCAGGTAATTATGTTCTTCGGGTTTATTTCAACGGCAAGAATGAGACACATCATCTAATCAAACAGTAAGGAATGATTTTTAAAGGCTTGGAAAAGTGTATAGTGTGTTCCTGTTGTATGATTTTGTTATAAAAGTGTAGTATTTTGTTAGAATTAGGGAATATTATTTATAAGTGTTGTGTCTTAGAATAAATTAATTTGTGTTTTGCTATCATTAAAATGCGTTTTAATAATAATGCTTAAGGTGGATTGAATAGTCAGTATAAAATGAAGGTGGTTTAAGATTTTCAATTATTATATTTGACTTATCATGATTTAATAACAAATTTTTAATTCTACCTATGAGGACAGAGCTGATTTTAGTCGATGATGATCCGATTTCCTTGCTTATATCCAAGCATTTGATTGAGAAGGTTATGCCAAATCAAGATGTTTTAAGAATAAAGACTTTTGATGTAGCTGTTGATTGCTTGTCATATTTATCACATATGAAAGATGGCCAAAATGTGAGGATAGGAGATTTCAAGATTTTATTAGACATAAATATGCCGGAAATCGATGGATGGAGGTTTTTGGGTCTGTTGGATAAAATCGATCCGGAGAAACTGATCAAAGTTGTAATCCATTCCTCTTCTAAAAACCCAAAGGACATGGAGTTCGCTTTTTCTTATTCCCGTGTGGTCAATTATATACCAAAACCTATGGATAATGCTAAGGTATTACAGCTAAAAAATGACATGAATGTGAACGATAATCACCAGAATAATATGTTTAATTTAAACCGATAATTATAATTTTTGAGGTGAATTACATTGTCTATTTAACTGTTTTTAGTATTATTTGTAATCTGGCTGTTATTGGTTTACTGCTTTTAAAAGGTCTAAAAGTAAAATTTGAGCAAAAATTACTAATCTTTAATTTGGTACTCTTAATTTGGCAAATAGGGGAATTGCTATTACGAATTCCAGCATCTTTAGAATTTATATATAAGTTTGATCTTTATGCATCCTCTTGTTATTTATTTATTGGCTATTTTCTACTAGAAGTGGTTTATGAATCAAAGTTGATAGTTCTCAATAGAATGTATTTAATTAGGGTTTTGATTTTTGCTGTTAGTTTATTTTTTCTGATCTCGTATCTATCATTTCCTGAGCCAAGGTTATTTGTGACTTCCGAATATTTTGGTCTGGTCCAAGGATTTAGAGCTGGGTCTCTGGACATTTATTCAAGAGTATGGATTGGCATCTGTGTTATGATTGCGCTTGCAATAATAGCTCGGTCTTTATATGCTGAGGTCGTGAATTTTAATAAAATAAGGTTGTTTTTTATTGCTCTCTTAGTTCCATCTATTTACGGTTTAGTATTTCAGATTATTTTTCCTATATACCTAGGCTATGAAGTTCCTGGAGCCACTGTTTTACTTTCTGTTTTTTCTATTGTTTCTTTAATTGTATTCAAAGACAATTTTATATTTTACAATTATTCTGATGAGAGTGTCTATGGGTTGTTCAATAAGGTTAATTCCATCATGTTTGTCTATGATGGAAATGGTATTATCCATTTTTCCAATAACTTGTTTTCTGAATATTTTCAAAATTGTAGTTCTATTTTTGACTTAAAAGAAGGGGCTGTATTCCTTGAGAAGGTGTCAGGATTTGGTTCAGATAAAGAATTGAGTAGCGGTAGTGGGCGAACTAAGGAAGTTTTGATTACTGAAGAGCAAATTGGATCTGAACGATTTCAATACATGTGCTACCCAATTTATAATGAGTCAAAAATTGAGGGTGGAATGGTAATTGGTGTCAATGTCACAAAGTATTACCAGATTAGAAATTCCATTCTTAATTCATTTGACAATTTTAAAAGGATCAATGCTGTTCCAAACTCATTCTTTATAGAAATCAATTCAAAGGAAAAGCAGGTGATATTGAACGATAGAATTTTAAGTAAATTTACTGTTTTTCAAAGTAGGAGTTACGGCTACTTTCAATTTTTCCTTCTTTTAAGAAAGTATGTAGAATCTGATCAATTATTAGAATTATTCACCTTTTTTAAAGGAAACTCTGGAAATTTATTAGAAAATCGATCAAAGAAGTTAATTCTTGAGGTAAATAATTTCAAATTCTTTTATGTTTTTGAGATTTCCTTTAAGAAAATGGATTTTCAATTGATGCCATACAGTGATTACATATATTTGACAGATATTACTGAATCTAAGATCAGTAAAATTGCCAATGAATGGTCTGATAAAAGTACTTCTTGGATTATTAGTCATATTTTTAGAAAACCAATAGCCAACATTCTTGGGTTAATGAATTTAATTCAAAATGAAAAGCATATCTATGATTCTAGACTGTCCAATCGTGAGATTTTTACTTTAATTGATTCAGAAGTAAATGAACTAGATGATAAAATGAAAGTATATTTAAATAATAGCTTAAAAAATTGCGATTAGTATTTAGCTGGATAATTTTTGTTAACCCTAATTTCTTTTGGAATTAGCAAGGGCTAGTTCTATACTTGTAATGAGTGCATCGTAAGTGAATGGTTTCGTTACTATTCCTTCAGGTGCTAGGTGTTGGATTTTTTGTATGACATCCTTACCTGAGTAGGATGTGATGAAAACGATTGGTATTTTTATTTTATCCCTAATTTCTTCTGCTAGTTCTATTCCATTTTTTATGCCCTTTAGCTTGATGTCAATTAAAATTAGATCTGGTTTCTTTGTACTGATTACCTCCATGGCTTTTTCCGCACTAGTTAAAATATCTAATACTTCATAATCAAATACTTCAAAAATTTCTTTTAGGTTTTCTGCCAGAGTCTTGCTGTCTTCAATTAGTAGAATTTTTGTTCTCATTTACCTCTGTTTATTTTTCTGTAAAGGTAGTATTTTAATGGTTTGATATATTGTTTTTCTCGAAATTTCGAACGTTTTTACTCGATTTTTTTACTTTGAAATATCTGATGTTTCCTTAAAATATCCTTAGAGGTTTTATTGTTTATTATAATGACAGAATACACCATTTATATGACAAAAATACTCCGATTAGTTACAGATGAATTTTTAAGATATATCATGACGAATTTATAAGGTATTTTTGTCTTAGAGGTTGTTGTTACCTAGTATATATAGTCAACATGCGTGGGTTTTCACGTGCTTTTTATAGTATGTGGGGTCTCGATAGATGGAAGATAAGCCTAGGTGTAAGGGGATGATACACGCCTTAAGAGTGGATTGTATTCGGTATTTACTCCATTTTGATTTGGTGTGTTGTGATTTTTGTTTAGTCAATTTTGATCATAATGATATGATGATGAATAGTTTATTTTATTCAAGTTTTAGAAGTTTAAGTTGTGTTTTTCTAATGCTTGTTTTGGTGGGGCTCAGTCCTGGATCCTTTGGTCAATCAAAGAATTTTGCCACGTGGACACCTAGTTCAGGGGTTATTACAACTGGCACATTAGGTAATGGTGGGGCAGGTGTTTCAGATGTAGCTGACGCAGCGAACAATTCTGATTCAGATTTCGCCACTATAACCTCTTCCAGTATTTCTATAATTGCTGGAGGAAATGCCTGGTTACAAGTTAAATTTCCTACGGACAGACTACCTGGTACTACTACTTTTGTTAAGATTGATCTGCCTAATGCTTCTGGACTTAACCTGCTGGATCTTTTAGGCTTAGTAAATGAAAATATTTCTGCTTCAATTTATTCAGGGGCAGGCAATTCTTCCAGTGATGTAGGTTCAGAGCTTAGTATTACAATAGACTCCCGTTTGGTTGTAGATTCAAATGGGGATTATTATTTGGCGGTTACTCCAGAGAGTACCATTGCTTACAATTCAGTTAGGATATTATTGGAATATCCCGGAAGTCTTCTGGGTCTTGGATCCTTTAATTTGAATGTCTATAATGCCTTTACCTTAGTTGATCCTACTTGTGCTGAAGCTGAGTTTGCTGATCTTGGGCAAACTTCTGGCATTAATATTAGTCTGCTGGGAAGTGATCTAGTTACCAATCCTGAAAATGCGATTGATGGTGATTTAAGCACTTATTCTTCTGTAAGCTATGGAGGTTTGATAAATGTTTCCGCCGCTTCTTCAGTTTTTCAGGACTTTTATTTCAATGGTCTATGGGCTCCAGAAGATTACTTCAAAGTCACTTTTGCCATCGATGGAGGTCTTGTTGATTTAAACCTTCTGGGTGACTACGAGGTGAGGGCTTATGATGGGGATGATTTGGTGTATGCAAACAAACTAACCTCCGGCATTATTGGAAATCTTGAACTTGTAGGCTTAATCCAATCCGGTGATCCGGTAACTCTCGCCTTTGGCCCAGGCATTTCGTTTGATAGGGTAAGTGTAGGATTAAATTCTACCGTCGATCTAGGGGTAGCTAGTTCACCACTTCGGATTCATGAAGTTGCTCGTTATGGGGAAGCTTGTCCAGATCCTGATCCCTTACCGACTCCGGGTGCTACCGATCCAATGCTTAGCAATAGTGATTGTGAAGCAACACTTATCGATTTTGAAAACGCCAATTTCCCTTTCAATGCAGTAGATGGGAATAATGATACGTTTACCACACTGCAGGCAGGTTCAGGGACTCTTTTGGGGATAGGAGCATTTGATGGTCAGATCCAACTTGGCTTTGATCAAAGAAGTGCTGGTACTACATCTTATATACGTATTGATTTTGATGAGGAGGCTCTTCTGGGCTTACTCGATGGTTCATTAGGGGATGTGTTAAACGGCGTAGGTGGGTCTCTTCTGGGAGGCAATAAACTATTCCGAGTAGAAGCCTTAAATGGCGCTTCATCTGTGCTTTCTGCTTCAACGGATAATGGATTTTTTAATCAGCCCGTTCGTATCGTTCAGGACAAAAACAACCACTACTATATCGCCTTAACTCCAACGGCTGCCTACAATAGTGTCAGAGTTACTCTTGAATATCCAGGAGTGATAGGTGGAGCTTCAGCTACCAGCATGAACGTGTATCATGTCTGTACTTCTACAGGTTTTGAAGAATGTGAGCAGGCATTTTCTACTTTCTCTGAATCAGCGGGTATCAGTTTGGATTTAGTTGGGCTAGGTGCGGCCGGTGTTACAGACGCTGGTTTTGCTATTGATGGAGACCCTGCGACAGCTTCTGAGATCAGTTTGGGAGCTGCAGGAATTGGTTCCAGTATTTATCAGTTTGTGGACTTCCATTCCTTATCAGCTCCAGAAGACCATTTTAGAGTCAAACTGGCTTTGGAAGGCGGGAATGCGTTGACTGCAGAAGTTTTGGGTAGTATTGTAATCAAAGCTTTCGATGGAGACACTGAAGTGTATTCCCAAGATCTAAGGGATGGATTGATTTCGGGGCTTGATTTATTGGGCTTATTGCAAAACGGAGAGACAATCAACCTTCCTTTCGGACCTGGTCTGGCATTTGACCGTGTGGCCGTGGGTATAGAATCCTTGGTAAGCGCAAATGTGATCCAAAATCCTGTAAGTGTATTTAGTATAGAGCGCTTTAGTGATGCCTGTCCGGATCCTGAGTTACCAGAACCACCACAAACTGAGCCTCCTTTCAATACTTCCGATTGTGCGGTAGAAGTGGTGGATTGGGCAAATGCCAATTTCCCTCTAAATGCTGTGGATGGAAACAACGATTCCTATGCGATACTATCGGCAAGCGCAGGAACAGCATTGGAACTAGGAGCTTACAGTAGCCATATCGAATTGAAATATGCTGCACCTGTGGCCGCTGGAGAAACTTCTTATGTTAGAATTGAATTTGAAGATGATGAGTTGAATGCGCTTTTAGGGGGTAGTTTAGGTTCTGATTTGGCGGATTTATTGGGCACTGTAGCACTTGGTGATCACTACTTTACCGTAACTCCGAAAACCGCAGGAGGCTCGGATATTTACACAGCGAGCAGCGCTACAGGTTTTGGCAATCAGGACGTACGAGTGGTACAGGATGAGTCAGGTAGATTCTACATTGCCTTTACCGCAGATCAAGCTTATCAGTCCGTTCGGATTGACCATCATCTGGATGCTTTAATAGGCGGAAATAATACAGCTACCATGCATGTATTCAGCATGTGTAGAGAGACAGAATTTGACCTGTGCGAGCAGGCAACATTTACCGATTTTGATGGTGATGGAATCGCACTTGATCTGTTGGATATTACCCAAGGTGGCGTATTCAATCCGCAAAATGCAATAGATGGAAACTCTTCTAATTACTCTACCATAAATCTAGGTGTGGCAGGAATTGGAGCTTCAGTTTACCAGAATATTTATTTCAAAACCAAGTCACAAGCAACAGATGCACTTCGAATCCGGGTTCAACTGGATGAGCCGGGTATATTGAATTTGGACCTTGCAGGTTCTTATCGAGTAATCCTATATGATGGCAATGAGGAAGTGTACAATGAATCACTTCAGGATGCTTTAATCAATAACTTGGATTTACTGGGATTACTTAATTCAGGGGGAATTCAAGAGTTGATGATCGAACCGGGAGTGGTTTATGACCGGGTGAGTTTTGGTTTAGAATCTGCCGTTGCGATCAACACCAGTGCTCCAATCAGATTGTATGGAATTAGCAGGATTTCCGATGGGTGTCCGGATCCGGATGTAGAAGAACCGCCATATTTGAGCCCGGTTTGTGCGGAAGAACTGATTGATGCTTCTTTTGCTGATAACCTTGCCAATCTTTTTGACGGAAACTTCAACAGTTTCGCTACCATAAATTCCAGTGCAGGTTTACTAGGAACAGGAGTTGGCGCATTTTCTGGGCACGTGACCTTGGGATATGGAGACGGGGTAGTTGTCCCTGCAGGTACCACATCTTATATGAGAATTGACACCGATCCGGCATTACTTGATGCGCTTTTGGGCGGCAGCGTTGGAGGAGTATTGAGTGATTTGTTGAATACCATCGTTCTTGGGGATCACTATTTCACAGTAGCTGCAAATGATGCCGGGGGTAACCCGATATTCACAGCAAGCAGTGACAATAGTTTTGCTGGCTTTAATGATCAGGTTAAAATTGTTCAGGATGAACTGGGCAGGTATTACCTGGCGATCACTCCTGATTCAGATTACAACAGTATCACCGTTACGGATCATACTGATGCACTTTTGCTAGGTCAGGATAACAGCATTAATATCTATGGCCTATGTTACGAAACAGGTGCTGAAGCTTGTGCCACAGGATTTACTACATCTTTTGATGGATCTGGAATTGCTACTCTTGATGCTGGGGCTATCGGCGGATACGGTGTGACCAACGCAGAGCGGGCACTTGATAATAACAACAACGACGATTATTCTGAAATAAGCCTAGGGGCTCTGGCAGTAGATGCTTCTATCCAACAAAACATCCAGTTCAGACAGACAATTCCTGAAGAAGGTTCATTCAAAATCAAACTGGGGGTAGGTACAGGGACAGTTGATGCAGGAGTATTCGGAAGAATAGATGTGCTAGGATACTTAGATGGGGAAGAGGTTTACGAAGAGACCTTGGATAATGCTGTGCTGGGGAATGTGAATCTGGTAGATCTTTTTAACAACGGAGCAAATGAAGAAATCCGAGTTTCTTTAGGTGTGGACGTTGACGAAGTTGCCATTCGCTACAGATCATTAGTATCGGTATCAGTGAATCCAACGATAAGATTGTATTACATTTTGCAGGATTGTGAAACCCCTGATTTCCAAAGCTGGAAGAGCTACATCATTGATGGGGACCCAATGTTGACTTCCGTATCGGGTGGCGAAACAGTACAATACACCATACATGTAAGAAATACCGGAACAGTACCGATGACAGATTACCTAATCACGGATGCTATTCCTGCTCACACTACGTATGTAGATGGAAGCGGTGGAGTAAATAATTCCGGTGTCATCACTTTTGAAAACATTGACATCGCCGCCGGAGCCACCGAGACGGTAAGTTTCAGTGTGTTGGTTGAGGGGAATCTGACAGATGTAGAATTTATATCCAATGTGGCTTTGGTTAAATCACTTCCTGAAGATCCTGGAACTGAGACTTTCCCGCCTTTGGATAATGAAAACCCTACAGATCCTGACGAGAGCGGTGATACGGGGACCGATATTCCTGTAGATCCTATTTTCTCTGCAGAAATCTGGAAAGCCGTCTCAGTGGATGGAGATGCTTCCCTGACCTCGGTCAGCGGCGGTGAGACGTTGGTTTATACCATTTACCTAAGAAATACAGGTAATCAGAACCTGACTGATGTGACGATAACAGACGCTCTTCCTGCAGGAATTACTTATGTTTCAGGAGGAACCCTAAATGGAAATGATGTCAGCTTCAACCTTGCAGGTTTGGCAGTAGGAGCGACCACTACTGTGGGCTCATTTACTGTAACTGTGGAAGCAGATCTTACAGGAATAGATGAAATCAGGAATATTGCCATAGCAAGTTCTGCAGATTTGACTACTCCGATTGAATCCTATCCGGCAGTGGATAATACCAATCCTACCGAGCCGGATACTGCAGCTGACCCAGGCACTGTAACCGACGTTGAGCCGGTACATTCCATTGAGTTTGACAAAATCGGGTTAAGCAACAATGCAGAAAGCGATGGTAAAGCAATTGTAGGAGATATTATTTCTTACACCTTGACTGTAACCAACACTGGAAATAAAACACTTACTGATATTTCAGTAGTCGATCAGCTTCCGGCCAATACAACGCTGGTAGATAACGGGGGAGGTACCGCAGGTGCAGGTACCCTGACTTTTGATATTGCTACTTTGGCAGTTGGTGCGATGCAGGAATTTACATTCACCGTTCAAGTGGATGCTGTAACTGGCTCTGATCCAATTGTGAATAATGCAGAGGCATTCTATACTGATGCAGCAGGAGGAAATGCTTCCGAAACAGCTCAGCATTCTATGCCTACGGATTGTATGACAATTGATGCTGGTGATATTACGCTGACAGCTGACCAAAGTGCAATCTGTGAAGGAGAGACTACCATACTGCATGCAAGCTTGAACGGAATCAGTACTCCTGATCCTGAATTCAGATGGTATCTGGATGCCAGCCTAACTGGACCTTATTACTCAGGAGCTGATTATGAAGTCAGCCCGACTGCTTCCACCACCTATTATGTGTCCGTGGTAGCAGAAGGTTATTGCTTCAGTACTCCTGCAGCTACTACTTCTATCACTGTCAATGAACTTCCTGATGTTCCTTCAACAAGTTCGGATATAACGATTTCGGAAGGATTTGGTACTGTGCTTACAGCTTCAATTGACCCAATGCCAGCAGATGTTGAAATTGTCTGGTATTCTGAAGGCGGAGCAGAATTGGCTACAGGTAGTTTATACAATACCGGTGTTTTAACAGCAGGAGTATATACCTATTATGCCGGTACAAGAAATATCAATACAGGCTGCTTGTCTATTGATACTACAGCTGTTACAGTAACTGTAGAGCCAGTGACCACTGATGCAGATTGTACCATCGCAAATGCCCAGAATAACGGGACATACTTCCTGTGTTTACTTTGTTCAGTAGAAAACCCTGGTAATGCTGTCGATGGTAATATCGACTCATACTCAAGATTTGTGGCACCGGTTGCGGTTACTGGAGGTGTATATCAGGAATTGATTTTTAACCAAACTGGCACAGCTGGAGATACCATTGTAGTTACTTTAGGAACCGGTGGATCATTGCTTGACCTAGGCGTTTTAAGCGGACTTTCTTTCGAGTCCTACAATGGATTTTCTGCGAATGGAGATGGAGGAATAGTTGATAATAACTTGATTAGTTTATCCCTTCTTGGAGGAGACAGTAAAGGGCAAATTCGATTTGTTGCCGGTGGGGCATTTGACCGGGTAAGAATTGAATACAGACCATTGCTTGGGGCTTTGGAAAGTGGCTGGAGAATTTATCAGGCAGAAATTAATTATCCTGCTCCGACAGCTATCACAGATGATGCGGAAGTATGTGTGGGAGAAACAGTCACCTTGGATGCTACTCCATCAGCAGGCACCAGCCTGAGATGGTATGATGCTGAGACAGGTGGAACCCTACTTGCAAGCGGCAACAGCTATACTACCCCTGCGCTGGATGTGCCAGGCATAGTGACTTATTACATAGCGGTCTTGAGAGACGGTTGTGAGGATCCGGTGAGAATCCCTGTTGATGTGACCGTGAATCCTGGCGCAATGGCTTCTGACATCGATGCCATGGGCGGCACGATCTGCGAAGGTGAGAGCTTCACGCTTTCTGCGAGTAGCAGCACGGTAACCAATCCTGTATTCCGATTCTTTGAGGATGAAGATCTGACGATGGAGATAACCAACCTGACTGTAAGCCCAGGTTCTACCACAACTTACTATGTGACTGTAAGCGGTGACGGAGTCTGTGAAAATGCTCCGGGCGATGCGGCTGAGGTAGTGGTGACTGTGAATCCGAATGCGGTAGATGCAGATATTAATATCAACGATACGGTAACCCAATGTGAAGGAGAGGACGTGGTTCTTGCACCTACTACCAGCATTGCCAACCCAATCTTTACCTGGTACTTTGATGCTGGCAAGACCAATCCTATACCTGATGATGAAGTATTTGGAATTCCATTTAATCTGGGTTCCGATGGGACATTGATTATTTCCGGTCTTCCAGCCGGATCTATTAACGAGTATTTTGTAACCGTAAGCGGAGATGGTGTTTGCGAAAATGAGGTTGCTAAATCTGTAAGCGTAACGATCACCAACAGTCTTGACGCACCTGAGTTTGTAGCCGAAGAGCTTGAAGTCTGCGGTACTACAGCGGATGTGACT
>NZ_FPBF01000001.1:353624-1093647 GCF_900116615.1 Algoriphagus locisalis | reverse complement strand
AGACTGGAAAGGGAACTACCGAGACCAGGTACTATATAACTTCCCTGAAAGCGGATGCAAAGCTGATCCATGATGCGGTAAGGAGTCACTGGGCGGTGGAAAACAACCTCCATTGGAGTCTGGACGTGATCTTCAGAGAAGATGCCTCACTAAAGAAGAAAGACCACTCAGCACTCAACTTCAATATAATCGCCAAAATGGCGCTTACACTGATCGATCAGGAGAAATCAACCAAAAATAGTAAGCCCTCCAAAAGACACCTGGCTGCACTGGATGACGGGTATAGAGCTAAAATCCTTAAAATCTAAAAGCGATTTCCCTGGGTTCAAACACATTTCATTTCCCTCTTAAGCATCTTTAACTTCCATAAATTTAATAGCTACCAAAAGCCTTCTTATTTTTGGACTTCATGAAATTCACATTCTTAGTCATTTTATATTTTGCTTTTGCGCCAGCTATCCTAGCGCAAAGAACCTACTCTGGGAATGTTCTAGATGCTACTGATAAGACGTACTTAGAAGGGGTAAATGTGGAAATACTAGGTTCTGGAAGCTCAGATATCACCAATATCCGAGGGTACTTTTCGGTAAAGGGAAACTTAGGGGATACCTTGAAAATCTCTTTTCCTGGATTTATAGAGCAAAAAATACCCTTAGGTGAAGAGACTTTTTTGATGCTTCAGATTCAGGATAGGGCGAGATTACTTCCAACGTTTGAAGTGAAATCTGAACCTTATGCCTTTCGGTTCAAAGACGGAAAATTAACCTTGATCGATCCAGATGAGGAGAAAGCTACTTCTAACAAGGGAGGAATCAGCGCAGGATACCTAGATTCTCCAAATGGAGGAATTGCAATTGCAGGCGTTTTGTCATCCCTGACTAAGCGGGCAAGATTGGAACGGGAATATCAGAAAAAGCAGGAATGGATGAGGAGACGCGCCGGGTACTACGCAGTAGTTGAATCAGATACAATCCGTCAAAATCTTATGGTAAAATACCAGCTTCAGCGCTCAGATTGGGATAGAATGATCATTCGCTTCAATGAAGGGAATGCTTATCATGAATTTTTGGACTGGAGCAAAGAGCGTGTCTATGCGACGCTGAGCGAGTTTATTGACCGAGAAAGACGTTGGATTAATTAGGATTTTCTTTTGAATGACCAGGTCACATGAAATCGTGCAACCTCTTCTCCTTGGGGATTTTTGCCAGAGGAAATCATAGTTAGTTTTCCTGTGTCATTTGGTTGTAAAGATTCGAGAAGGCTACCTAATTCCTGCCCTTGGCCACAGGTAAATGTGATTTTCTGATTCGCTTTTTTAGAGTATTCTGCCCTAAAGTCCACGACGAGCATAGAAAATTTTCCCAAGCCACTGATCGCTAATTGGCAAAGAGCACCAGTGCTAAGTTCTGCCGCACCAGCCAAAGCAGCGAAGTAAATGGAGCTAAAAGGATTTTGTGTTCTCCAGGAATAGGGTATGGTAACTATGCATTTTTCAGCATCAAGCGATTTGATCCTAAAGCTCCAAAAAACGGCAGACGGTAGCTTAATAAGCATGCCAAACCAAAAATAGAGTGGGTTGCTCATTTTTCTTTGATAGGCTAAAGCAGCTGGTTTCAAAGTAGTTTGGGTTTTTTCAGTCTGCATTGTTTATTTGTTTGAAGTCTTAAAGTAGTAAAAATTGCTTTCTGGTATTTAATTTGGGTCTATTGAAAGAAAAAATAACCACCATGAAAAAAATAGCAATTTTGTTTTGTGCCGGACTTGTACTTTACTCCTGCGCAAAAGTGCCTTTGACAGGGAGGAATCAACTTGCATTGATTTCTAATGAAGAAATACAACCTTTAGTAGATGAGCAGTACGATCAGGTACTGAAGGAGGATAAGGTAGTTACCAATACTGCCGATGGGCAAAAAGTACTCAAAGTGGGGAAACGCATGGCTGAAGCAGTTGAGAGTTACTTGGTCTCCCAAGGCTATCAAGAACTCGCAAACTCCTTCGATTGGGAATTCAACTTGCTTCAAAGCGATCAAGTAAATGCTTGGTGTATGCCTGGCGGAAAAGTTGCTTTTTACACAGGAATAATGCCGCTGACTCAAACTGAAACGGGAATTGCAGTAGTGATGGGGCATGAGATTGCCCACGCCGTAGCATCTCACTCAGCAGAGCGTATGTCAAATGGTATGGTCACTAACTTAGGCGTGAGTGTTTTGTCAAGTGCCATTGGACAGAACCCTTCTATGACTCAGGCGATTTTCTTACAATCTGTAGGTATCGGCGGAGAGTTGGGAATGTTGAGTTTCTCTAGGAAACATGAATTAGAAGCAGACGAACTTGGCTTGACCTTTATGGCGATAGCGGGATATGATCCTCGTGAAGCTCCGATTTTCTGGGAAAGAATGCTGGCAAATGAAAATGGCCAGGCACCACCTGAGTTTCTCTCTACTCACCCAGCTTCGCAAACAAGGATTGATAAGCTAAATAAGCATATGTCTAAAGCATTGACTTTTTACAAAGAGTAGAATTCTAAGAGGAATTTTAATTTAAAAAAGACGGGCATATGTCCGTCTTTTTTGCTGATAATCGTAGTTTTAATAGATTGAATTAGAACAAGATAAATAATAGAGCAATGAGAAAATTAATGATTATAAGTTGTTTGCTTGTTATCGGTTTGGCTGGATGCGAAGAAGAAACGCCTACTGGAATAGACTACTCCTTGGATCAAGTTCTTTTTGCCTGCAATAGCAACAACAGCGCTGATTTTGTCTGGCTCGATAAGTTTGTCGCCAATGCTGAAGCACAAGCTTCAGGCTATTATGGGGTAGATTTGATGAACTATAATTCCTCGGTATATATCATGCTTCATAATAATTTGAGCGCAAGTCCACCTGCAATTTATAACTGCAATGGAGAACTTGCCTTGGCGGATTTAGGCTTGACCTATAATGAGTTTGTGGATCAATCTACCAAACTGAAAACGGTGTATTCAAAATAATAAACCAAAAATCCAGAAATGAATTTATTCTTGGATTTTTGTATTTTGTAGGTATGGAAAAAGAAAAATCTTTAGGTAAGCTTTCAAATCTTCAACTTGAGTTGCTAAAAGTTTTTAGTCAAAACCTAGACGATACCCAGCTTTTAGAAATAAGGGAGCTATTAGCAAACTACTTTTCCGAGAGGACCACCAATGAAATGGATAAACTGTTTTCTGAAAAGAATTGGGGTGCTGAGAAGATTGAGGAATGGGCAAGTGATCATATGAGAACAAAGTATGAGAAAAAATGAAAGTCATATTGGATACCAATGTGCTCCTAGTTTCTATTCCAAGATTATCTCAATATCGGCTTATTTTTGATAGCCTACTTCAAGGCAAATTCAGTATGGCTGTTAGCGAAAGCATTTTACAAGAATATGAAGAAATTATAGCTATAAAGACGAATAAAACGATTTCAAATAACTTAATCGAGCTGATTTATTCTCTTCACAATGTAGAATTAACAGATGTCTATTTCCATTGGAATTTGATTGACCTAGATCCTGACGACAATAAATTCGTTGATTGCGCGATTGCAGCAAATGCAGATTATATCATTACCAATGACCATCATTTTCAGATTCTTAAACAAATAAAGTATCCTATTACAACCACCTTGAGTGCTGATCAATTTCTAGAGTTATTGTAGAAAAACCCGAAGTTTCCTCCGGGCTTTTTGTTATTGATTAAATCCTCTCAGTTTGATCTGGGTTAGTTTTCGTTTGGTATCCAGCGGGAAGTCTCCTCGCATCATCCAATCGTAGTAGCCTGGCTCATCTTTCAATACCTGTGTAACCGGAGTTCCTTTTTGCTTTCCGAAGTTAAATACTTCTAGACCTTCATTATTAAAGACAAACCTTCCAGCTAGATCTACCATTTTTTCATTGAGCAGATCGTGTAGTTTCTTCATGTCATTCTCGATCACTCCCATTTTATTTCCTTGGAGATCTTCCATTTCCTCACCTAAATAGCGCTCTATTTGTGCTTTAAACACATCTAGTGTAGCTAGCGTGTCGGCTTCTGCACTGTGTGCATTCTCGAGTTTTTGGCCGCAATAGAATTTATAGGCAGCAGATAGATTTCTCTTTTCCATCATGAAAAAGATCTTCTGAGCATCCAACAGGTTTCTTTTGTCCAAGTCAAACTCAATCCCGGCCCGAAGAAATTCTTCTACCAATAAGGGGATATCATATTTCAATACATTGAATCCTGCCAAATCTGACTGACCTATAAACTGGAAAATTTCTCTAGCCAGCTCTTTGAAGGTTTTCTCTTCTTTCACATCCTTGTCATAAATACCATGGATGAGGGAAGATTCCAGAGGAATTGGGATCGTCGGGTTTATCTTTCTCGTATAGATTTCCTGTCCGCCATCGGGAGTTACCTTGACGATGGAAATCTCCACGATCCGGTCTGTTGAGATATTGATTCCAGTTGCTTCTAAATCAAAAAAAGCAATCGAATTCTTTAAGTTTAATTTCATGGTTAATTGAATTTAGCTTTAATCGGCTCCAGATCCATTTTGTCATAGGATCCTGAGCTCATCAAAAGTAGGTTGGAATTAGTATAGTCTTGTGCCAAAAGGAATTCTTTCAGGCTTCTACTATCGGTAAATAATTTTAAATCAGGTCGTTGGAATCCCTCTCTCAAGGTTTGCTCGTCCATTAGCTCTAGTTTTTTCAAAGCCACAGCATGAGGGTCAAGATACACAATTGCTAGGTCTGCTGCCTCCATTGATTTGGCATAATTTGGTAAAAACTCCTTATTCAGCGAAGAGTAGGTATGCAATTCCTGCACAGCGATTAGCTTTCTGTTTGGGAACTGAGTTTTCACTGCGGAGACTGTTGCCTTCAATTTGGATGGCGCATGGGCAAAGTCTCTATAAAGACTGGAGTTATCTGTTTCCACCAGAAGTTCCTGACGCTTTGCTGCACCTTTAAACGTCTGAATGCTTTGGTAAAACTGCTCTTTAGTCAATCCCAAAGCCAGGCAGATATCCATGGCGCCTTGCAGGTTTTGAAGATTATGCTCTCCGAAAATGTATATAGGAATCAAGCCATTCTCAGTTTCCAAGAATGTCTTTCCATCTTTTATTATCGCTGGGTGAGCTTTATATGCCGTTTTCGTTGCTGAAATACTTGTATTCTCTGCTGCTTCTTTCACTAAAGGATCAGCTTCGCAGTAAATCAATTCTCCAGTATCAGGAGTCAAATTCATTAGTTTGCTAAACTGCTCTTTGTACTCGTCAAAATCAGGAAATACGTTGTAATGATCCCAGGCAATTCCACTCACTAAAGCAATGTCATGCTTGTAATGGAAGAACTTCGGAGTTCTGTCCAGTGGAGAAGTGAGGTATTCGTCGCCTTCAATGATGATTACAGGCGCATCTGAGAGTTTCACCATTAGGTCAAAACCTTCGATCTGAGCACCAACCAAATAGTCAAAATCTACATTCTGATCTTTCAGTACATGCAGGATTACTGAAGTGATTGAAGTCTTTCCGTGTGAGCCCGCTACGATCACTCGCTTCTTATTCTGGCTTTGATTGAAGATGAATTCGGGAAAAGAGTAAACTGGAATTCCCAATTCCTGTGCTTTGACAAGTTCTGGATTGTCTATTCGAGCATGCATTCCCAGAATAATCCCGTCTAAATCAGTTGTTATTTTCTCGGGATACCAGCCATACTCAGCGGGTAAGATTCCTGCTTTTTCCAGTCTAGTCCTTGAAGGTTCATAGATTTCATCATCAGAACCTGTGACCTGATAGCCTTTTTCTACAAGTGCAAGAGCGAGATTGTGCATTACTGCTCCACCGACAGCTATAAAGTGATATTTATTCATTGGGTAAAATAACGAGTGGGAATTGTTCTCCAAACTTAAAAATAATTATTGGCTGCATGGGAGCATAGCAGTTCTATTTCAAAAGAATTTCTCAGGATGTTGAACTTCAATTGTAATTGATGGGAAGAATTTAGAATAATTGGTTTCAATCGTTGCAACTGCCTGAGAGTCTGAATTAATCTATGATAGTAGAGTCTAAAGTAAGTTTTGGGGAAAATAGTTAGCACTTTTTGCCTTTCTGGGCTTGGTTATTGAGACCTTTTGATTGTTGATAACTCTGGCAAAAATTGTTTAAAACTCTTGCCTTTTTCCCAATACATTTGTTCCATGGCCGAAAATAGTAGCAATCCCCGAATCACGCGTAACAAACCAACCCATCAAAATTCCAGCATGCTGGGCAAAGTGCCACCTCAAGCAATTGACCTTGAGGAAGCGGTGCTGGGTGCCTTGATGTTGGAGAAAGATGCGTTGACCAATGTGATTGATATTCTAAAGGTGGAGAGTTTCTACAAGGATTCCCATCAGGTTATTTTTCAGGCGATTC
This sequence comes from Algoriphagus locisalis, assembly GCF_900116615.1. Taxonomy (GTDB): domain Bacteria; phylum Bacteroidota; class Bacteroidia; order Cytophagales; family Cyclobacteriaceae; genus Algoriphagus; species Algoriphagus locisalis. Next base: position 1,087,231 of record NZ_FPBF01000001.1, on the reverse strand, counting down.
TCGACCTTTTTACTGAGAGTCAGCCAATTGACTTGCTTACGGTGACTTCCCAGCTTCGCAAAAGTGGGAATCTTGAGATAGCTGGTGGAGCATTTTATGTGACCGAACTTACTTCAAAAGTTGCATCGGCAGCGAATATAGAATACCACGCCAGAATAATCACTGAGCAATCCATCAAGCGGGAGATGATCAGAATCGCTTCTGATATCCAAAAAGATGCTTACGAGGAGACTACAGATGTTTTTGAATTGCTGGACAAAATGGAGCAAAATCTCTTTGAAATTTCTGAAAAGAATATCCGAAAGAATTACTCCGATATGAAGTCCATCATGCGTGAAGCCATCATAGAATTGGAAGCTAGGAAAGGCCAAAAAGATGGTCTTACAGGCGTTCCTTCTGGATTAACAGCTTTAGATCGTGTGACTTCAGGTTGGCAAAAATCCGATTTGGTGATTATTGCAGCGCGTCCTGCAATGGGTAAGACGGCTTTTGTACTTTCTGTTTTGAGAAATGCAGCAGTAGATCACAGTCGTCCTGTGGCCATTTTCTCTCTGGAAATGTCCTCGGTTCAGCTGGTGAATCGTCTGATCTCATCTGAAGCAGAACTGGACTCTGAGAAAATCAAAAAAGGAACGCTAGCTGAGCATGAATGGGCTCAGTTGGTTCATAAAACTGCAAAACTTTCCAAAGCTCCGCTTTTTGTTGATGATACTCCGGCACTTTCTATTCTTGAGCTTCGGGCAAAATGTAGAAAACTGAAAGCTCAGCACGACATTCAGATGATCGTAATTGATTACTTGCAGCTGATGTCTGGTGATTCCAAAAGCGGGGGAGGAGGAAACCGAGAGCAGGAAATTGCGAGTATTTCCCGAGCTCTTAAGAAAATAGCTAAAGAACTGGAGGTTCCTGTAATTGCACTTTCACAGCTTTCCAGAGCTGTAGAAACTAGAGGAGGAGATAAGCGACCACAACTTTCGGATTTGAGGGAATCAGGAGCCATCGAGCAGGATGCTGATATGGTTATGTTCCTCTACCGTCCCGAATATTATGGAATCACCGAAGATGAAGATGGAAATTCCACTCAAGGAGTCGGAGAAGTGATTATTGCCAAGCATAGAAACGGTTCTTTGGATACAGTTAGACTTCGGTTTATCGGCCGTTATACTAAGTTCCAGGATTTGGATGGCTTTGGAAATATGCAGGATCCTCAAGGAGGTAATGCTGTTTATCGTCCAACTTTCGCGGCTCAATCCAGTGGCATTTCTGAATTTGACTCTGGCAACACCATTAAGCTTCAAAGCAAGGCAAACAGTGATGATGGAGACGATCTATTAAATAGAAATAACTCAGAAGACGCGTTTTAATTTCCCAATGAAAGCCATAACTCTAAATAGCGCACAGCAATCAAAATTGCTTCTGACCGACGTTCAAACCCGAAGTTTACTGCCAGGTGAAGTACGGGTTCTGATAAAAGCTGCAGCACTGAATCATCGGGATGAATGGTGTAGACAAGGCCTTTATCCAAATATTAAAGACGGTGTAATTCTAGGTTCTGACGGAGCTGGAATAGTGAGTGAGATAGGAGAGGGAGTTGATTATGAGCTTTTGCAGAAAGAGGTAATTATTAATCCTGCCTTAAACTGGGGTGATAATCAAAAAGTCCAAGGTTCTTCTTTTGAGATTTTGGGAATGCCACGCAATGGCACTTTGGCAGAATCTGTTATCGTTCCGGCCGATAGACTTTATTCCAAGCCGGCTCATTTGACTTGGGAGGAAGCTGCAGCGTTACCGTTAGCTGGTTTGACAGCGTACCGCGCAGTTACTTATCAGGGAAATATTCAACCTGGAGAAAACTTATTGGTAACGGGATTTGGAGGGGGAGTAGCTCAGTTCGCTGTACAGTTTGGATTGGCGCTGGGAGCTAATGTTTCCACAAGCAGTAGCAGCCCAGAGAAATTAGAAAAAGCTAAAGCTTTGGGTGTTTCAACGACTTTTAATTACTTGGATCACAATTGGATATCAAAGGCAAATGAAGATACAAATGGCTTTGATTTGATAATCGATGGAGCTGTGGGAGATACGCTGAATCATCTGATTCAAGTCGCAAAGCCAGGCGGGAAAATTGTTTTTTATGGTGCTACCCTTGGGAATCCTACAAAGTTGGAGGCTCGAAAAATCTTTTGGAATCAGCTTAAAATCATGGGTACCACCATGGGGTCTGACCTGGATTTTAAGAATATGCTTTCTTTTGTGTCTGAGAAGAAATTACAGCCTGTAATAGATCAGGTCTTCAGATTTGATCAAGCTGAAGAAGCTTTTGATCGCATGCGTGATGGGAAGCAAATGGGGAAAATTGTGCTGGTTCCTTAAATCTCCACGTAGGTTTCTCCGAATTCCTTTTTCGCGATTCTATATATTTCATCCTTTTCTGGAGGCACGACCAACATATCACCGGGTTTGACGACCATTGTATCTTTCCAGGGTGCCTGAAATTCCAATACATTTGTAGCATCCAAACCTTCTAAATGCTTCTCACTTACTATCAATCCCAATATTTCACCTTTCGGCTGATAGCAACCCCAGCCTTTTTCCAAGGATTGGATCAGTGAATATTTTTTCTGAAAAGTCTCAGCTTTTACCAAATATAGCTCGTTTGAGCTAGTCTGGTTTTCTACCAACCAATCTCCAGCTTCAGCAGTGTTTTTGGTTTCATCTCCATCTGAAGTTTTCGTTACTACCTCTAGTCCAGGCTGAGCTTTTTTTGCCCGAACCAAGCTCTTCTTTTTATAGCGTTTCCCGCTTTTTTCTAAAATGTGAAGAAAATGAGCCAGCATTTCTTTTTGGGTGATCATGGGGCGAAGAGATTTTATTATTTGATATAGATCATATAAAACTAAGAATAACAAATTAAGGATTGCTCACTTTTCAGATGTTTTTAGTACATTTTATCTATACTTTTAAGCCTCAATCCATATCATTTTCAAAAAGAAAATTCTGATAGGCATTTTGCAATTCCTGCTGGGTCTTCAAGTTCTTTTGCTCACGAGCTAGAGCTATTCCCTTTTCAAAAATCGTTTTAGATTGCTCTAAATCACCTATTTCTGCATACAAGTGGGCCGCCGGAAAGTAGGTGGGGAGATAAGTCGGATGCTCAGAAAGTAATTTTTCAAAGAGTGAGTAGGCTTCTTCTGGGTCAGTTTCCCGGAACTCTATCGCCAAAGCATACCAGTTGAAGGGATTTTCGGGTTCTTCTTCGGTAAATTGTCTAAGTAGCTGTATCCTGTCCAGATTGCTCATCAATAGTTTTTTTAATTAAGTCCATACTGTTATTTTCACGAGAAATAAATCTAAACTAATCTAATTCTAAACCAATGAAGATTCTTGTTTGTATCACCCATGTACCCGATACTACCTCCAAGATTCAGTTTACGGCCGACAATACCAAGTTTGATTCTACTGGAGTTCAATACATTATTGGCCCATACGATGACTATGCCTTGGCGAGAGCCGTAGAACTGCGAGATCAGGCGAGCGGAAAGTTAACAGTTTTAAATGTAGGAGAGGCGGATTCTGAACCAACTTTGAGAAAAGCATTGGCAATAGGCGCCGATGATGCTATTCGCGTGAATGCTGCTCCAAAAGATTCTTTTTTCGTTGCGCAGCAGATCGCACATTATGCTAAAGAAGGATCATATGATCTGATCCTGATGGGAAGAGAGTCCATTGATTTCAATGGTGGAATGGTTCACGGCATGGTAGGAGAATTGCTGGGAATGCCATCTTTTTCGCCAGTGATGAAGCTGGATGTAGATGGGTCTATGGTAAAAATGTCCAGAGAAATAGAAGGCGGTAAGGAACTGTTGGAAGCAAGTCTTCCGTTGATAGCAGGTTGCCAGGAGCCAATAGCAGAGTGGAAAATCCCAAATATGCGTGGTATCATGTCTGCCAGAACAAAGCCATTGAATGTAGTAGAGCCCGTTTCTCAGGAGACTCAAGCTGAAGCAAGTAAATATTCACTACCACCGGCTAAAGGTGCTGTGAAATTAGTTGATAAAGATAATGTAGCAGAGCTTGTGAAGCTTTTGAAAAATGAAGCAAAAGTGCTTTAATGAAACCCAATAACTTGTTATAAATTAGGATATTATGTCAATTTTAGTATATATAGAACAAGCTGAAGGAAAAGTAAAAAAGACCAGTCTTGAGGCTGTCTCTTTTGCAAATTCTTTAGCGGCACAGACAGGAGAAGGAGATGTAGTGGCAGTAGCACTTGGTACCATCGGAAACGAAGAGCTTGCTGCTATAGGAAAAGCTGGTGCAGCAAAAGTGCTTCACGGTGATGAAAGTAAGTTGGATGCAGGGGTAATCCAGGCACATGCTTCGGCGGTAGCTCAAGCCTTCAATCACATTGGTGCGAAAACCTTGGTTTTGGCTAAATCATCACTTGGAGATGCCGTAGCTGCTAGACTTGCGATCAAACTGAAAGCAGGCTTGGTATCCAATGTGGTAGAATTGCCGAAAACTGATGGGGGATATGTAGTGAAGAGGAGCATTTACACAGGAAAGGCCTTTGCGGAAACTTCCATAACAACGGAAAACAAAATTCTTGCAATCAAGAAAAATGCAATAGATCTGAAGCAAGACGGTGCTGACGCGCAAGTGGAGAACTTTAGCGTATCGATAGATGAAGCTGATTTTGCTTCCAAAATCACTTCTACAGAGCGTGCAACTGGAGATGTCTTGCTTCCTGAAGCTGATATCGTTGTGTCAGGAGGTAGAGGATTGAAAGGCCCGGAAAACTGGGGAATGGTAGAAGAAATGGCGAAGATTCTTGGTGCGGCTACTGCATGTTCCAAGCCTGTTTCTGATCTAGAATGGAGACCTCATCATGAGCACGTAGGGCAGACTGGAGTAAAAGTAGCTCCAACTTTGTACATAGCGATAGGAATTTCAGGCGCTATTCAACATCTTGCAGGGGTCAATTCTTCAAAGTGTATAGTAGTCATTAATAAAGACGCAGATGCGCCTTTTTTCAAAGCTGCGGATTACGGAATCGTAGGAGATGCTTTTGAGGTTGTGCCAAAATTAAACGAAGCATTTAAAGCTGAATTATAAATTTTTGTGGAAAAACTCATAGAACTTGAGATTTTGGGACTATCGTCCAATCATTCCCAATCAGGGTCATTTACCTTGGTGTTAGGGGAAGTTGGTGGAGCTAGACGTTTGCCGATTGTGATCGGTATGTTTGAAGCTCAGGCGATAGCTCTGGAAATCGAAAAGATTATTCCGAATCGTCCCATGACGCATGATTTGTTTAAGTCATTTGCCTCAGGGTTCAATTTTGATATTGAAAGAATCGTAATTACTGATATGAAAGAAGGAGTCTATTATGCTAAAATCCAGTGTAAAGGAGACACGATCGAGACTGAAGTAGATGCTCGTCCTTCTGATGCCATAGCAATTGCGATACGATTTGGAAGTCCCGTATTTTGTACTGAAAAAGCCATGGCCGAAGGAGCTGTGGAGCATTATGAGGTAGAAAAGAAGGACGAAAAATCTCCTCCAAAACCTTCCACACAAAAATTCACAACTAAAAAAGAACCTTCTTTGAAGGATTTCAGCTTGGACAAGCTTAATCAGATGCTCGATAAAGCAATCAACAACGAAGATTATGAGCGGGCAGCTCGGATCCGGGATGAAATCAATAAAAGAAACTAATATATTTTAAAGCCCGGGTTAGCTCGGGCTTTTTTTATGATTTTATTAACCGCAAAGAAAGTACAAAGAGCGCAGTTGTTCTGCTTCCCAATTTGGTTCAAGTCTTCTGACTTGGACTTCTTAGTTCTCATGACTTGGACTTTAGATGATTCAGTCTTCAGAATGTTATTTTTAAGCAAAACTCTAATTGCAGTCTGAAGACTGCAATTCAGGAGTCACAAGTCTGAAGACTTTCGCCAAAGATCTGAGAACTTGAACAGAAATCTGCTTACTGCGACTGATCACTGCTCACTAATTACCCTGAATTCTCAATTTATAGCTTAACCGCTTAAGCCATGATTGTTTTATGAACCTACGTTCCTTATTTTTAGGCCTTATCTGCAATAATTACTGAATGGATTACATAAGAGGAGTCTTTGGTCTGGCCGTCATCGTTTTGGTGGCTTTTGTTTTTTCTAGCAACAAGAAAAGAATCGACTGGAGATTAGTTGGAATCGGAATATTATTACAGCTGGTGTTCGGTTTTCTTATCACTCAAGTTCCTATCGTAGAAAGTGGCTTTGCCATGGTCAGTCGTGGCTTTGTGAAATTCCTAAGCTTTAGCCGGGATGGAGCAGCATTTATTTTTGGGGATTTGGCTGGCGACAGCTATGGTTTCATTTTCGCATTTCAGGTTCTTCCCACGATCATCTTCTTTTCCACAGTTTCAGCTGGGTTATATTATTTAGGAATACTTCAGAAAGTGGTTTTCGGCATTGCCTGGGTAATGGCAAGAACAATGAGACTTTCGGGGCCTGAGAGTTTGTCAGCAGCTGGAAATATCTTCTTAGGTCAAACGGAAGCCCCTCTTTTGGTACGCCCTTTTATCCCTCAAATGAGTAAATCTGAATTGATGTGTTTGATGACTGGAGGAATGGCGACAATAGCTGGTGGTGTTTTGGCTGGTTACGTGGCTTTTCTAGGTGGTGACAGTTTGGAGGAGCAAAGTCGGTTTGCAGCCTATCTTCTTGGAGCTAGTATCATGAATGCTCCAGCCGCAATTGTGATGTCTAAAATGTTTATTCCTGAAGTTGAAAAGGAATTGGTTCAGGATAAACTGGAAGTAAACGAAGAAGCGATGGGAGTGAACCTTATCGATGCGATGTCTATCGGAGCTTCAGAGGGTTTAAAGCTCGCATTGAATGTTGGAGCAATGCTATTGGCGTTTATCGCAGTGATAGCAGCCGTCAATTATTTGTTGATGGGAATCTTGGGTGATGTGACTGGCTTGAATGAATTTGTAGTAAGAACTACCAATGGACAGTTTCAAGGTTTTTCTTTGGAATATCTTTTTGGGCAGGTTTTCCGGGTCTTTGCCTGGGTGATCGGCGTGGATTGGGTGGATACCCTTCAGGTAGGAAGTTTGCTGGGACAGAAGACTGTAATCAATGAATTCGTGGCTTACCTCAGCCTTTCCGAAATGAAGGAATTGGCAAGTCTTAGTCCCAAGTCAATTGTGATCGCAACCTACGCACTTTGTGGTTTTTCCAACTTCAGTTCGATTGCGATTCAGCTGGGAGGAATAGCCATTATCGCTCCAAACCAGCAAGCAAATATTAGCCGCTTAGGTCTCAAATCACTGCTCGCAGCATCACTTGCCTGTTTGATGACAGCTACGATTGCTGGGATGTTATTTGGGTGATTTTTTAAGTATCAAGTAGCTAGACGTTAGATATAGGATTTTAGAATCAAGAATACTGTGTTCCATGTGATAATGATTAGATCATTGATATCAACTCTTTCTGCAATAAGTGGAACACTTGTGGTATATGGAATTTTGAAACTTGATTCTTTTATATCTTCAGTGAATAATCCTGAATATTACGATATGTTGAATGATTCAGCTGAATTTGCAATTCCGGATTTAGGATTGATTTTGTTATTTTTTCTTGTAGTCTTTCCATATCAATTTATTGCAATAACACCTCTCCAAAGGTTGTTCAAACAGTTAGGGATTTCAGTTTTAAAGTCATGTTCTATAATAGTTATTATTTCTATTCTTATATATTCTTTCGGATTTACAATAATCTTTAGAAGTCCATACTTAGGTATTATGGATACTTTACAAACATTCGGTTTTGGAGTCTTGATATTTGGGGTTTACTTCATTACTAATTTAGCTATACAACAGATTTTGTTAAAGAAATCCCTAAATGAATATCTTAATAGAAACTACGAGTAACTTTACCTGTTTAAAAAACCAAAAGAGGTAGAAAGTAAGATGAATTACATCTTTCTTTCTACCTCTCGTTTTTTACGATAAGAATTGCTTACAAGCGATACGACTTACTTATCTCCATAAAGCTTTTTTCCTGCCTCTTCGTACTTATCACCGGCAACCCACATTGGCTGATTTGCGGCGTTGGCGATATTTTGCGCAGCTAGGATATAAGACTTCCAATATAACGTCACGTAATCCAGATCAAGGGAATCTACTTCATCTCCTGCCTTGTGATAGTATTTGTTGATCTCATCATCAAATGCCGTGAATCCCAGGCTAAAAGTAGGAGCAGGGATACCTTCTTTGGCGAAGTTAACATTGTCAGACCTATCGTAAAGTCCCTGCTCAGGTGCCGGATCTGCAATAGCTTTCAATCCAAAATCTGCCACCGCTTCTGACACCAAATCATCAGCGGTAGTTCTACCCAAACCGATTACAGTAATAATAGAAGTGTCATTATACCCAGCTCCGTCAATATTCAGGTTGTATATAATCTGGTTCAATGGAATCAATGGATTTTCGGCAAAGTATCTACTTCCCAACAATCCCTTTTCCTCCGCAGTCCAAAGTGCCAATAGCACAGATCTCTTTGGTGGGTTTTTAGCAAAGAATTTGGCGGCATTCATCACGGCCACGGTTCCCACAGCATTATCTCTCGCTCCATTGTAAATTGAGTCACCTTCTGCATCTGGACGACCAATTCCTACGTGATCGTAGTGGGCAGAAAGCATCACATATTCATCTTTCAGATTTTTGTCAGTTCCCTCAATCCATGCAATCACATTTTTTCCATCAACAGGAGTGTTTGATTTACCTTCGATCTCCAAAACTGCTGATTTTGCACTTCTGGTTGCGATTGCTTTCGGCAAATCATTAGAGAGATCCTTCACCCAGATATAAGGCAATTTGCTGGATTCACCTTTATCGATGCCCATTTGAGCTCTGTTTAGGTAATTTGCAATCAGCTGCCAAGGAATAGAAGGGATGTTAAATCGTTCGATCAAAGCTACTGCACCTTGTTTTTTTGCATTGGCTGTTTTCTCATTTCCTAAAGCAAATAAATCTGCCGGGCTCATCTTATCCGGTGCACCTACACTGCTTACCGCGATTTTACCAGTGAGATCTTTTCCTTCAAAATCTTCGGGAGTACCAAATCCCACATCCACCAACTCGTACGATCCGCTAAGAGATTCCCCGTCTAATACCAGTAAGTTTTCACCTTGGTTATAGGTAGAATCACCCAGTGTGATTTTGCCTGTGGAAGGAGGAGATGAAAGCCGAAAAGGGATGTTTTGAAAGTAGCCATCAGCGCCTGGGACAGGTTTTGCACCTGCTTCTTTCAGTTGCAAAGCGATGTAATCATAAGCTAAGGCCATTTCGGGACTAGCTGGATCTCTTCCTTTCAACTCATCGGAAGTGAGGTAAGTCAGGTCGGTAATTGCATCTCGTTCATTGAATTTCTTTTCGATCTTCTTTTTTTGAGCTTCAGCCACAAACGTAAAAGAAAGCAGTAGGCTGAGGCCTAAAAGTGATTTTTTCATATGATTGTAATTTGATTTTTATTGGAAACTAAACGGGATGTTCTAACGAGAAATTCATCCAAGTAAAGTCCCCTTTGGTAGGGTTTATACAATGTATAATCTAAAGTAATTGAATTTTGGGAAAAGGTGACTCTCAACATTCCAATTGAAGTTCTGGCCAGCCCAAATCTGCAAGTGTTTTTTGGAAATGGGAGGGAAGCTTAGCGAAAAGAATGATAGTTTCATTTGATACCGGATGTCTGAATTCTAATTTTCTGGCATGTAACAGCAGATTTTCCATCCCAAATTGCTTCTGGAAAAATTGGTTCTGCTTGTTGTCTCCGTGCTTTTTGTCTCCCAAGATATAGTGCCTCAAATGGGCCAGATGGCGACGGATCTGATGAGTTCGGCCAGTTTCAGGTTTCAATTTTAACAATGCATATCTACTGGTGGGATATCTTCCGGTTGTATCAAATGGGATTTCCGATTCAGCTAAAACGTTATAATGGGTTTGTGCTTCCTGCAGTTTATTCGAGCGTTCGCTGGTCAAAGGATGATCAATCAAACCTGATTTAATTGCTGGAATTCCGCGTACAATCGCTAAGTAGGTTTTCTGAACCGATCTATTCGCAAATTGCTCTTTGAGTAGGGGCAGGATTTCTTCCTTCTTGGAAAACAGCAAAACACCACTGGTCGGCCTGTCCAAACGATGCGCCGGGGACACATGCTGACCAATCTGATCCCGTAGCATCTGTAAAGCAAATACTGTCTCCTCAGCAGCAATGGAGGTTCTATGAACAAGCAAACCCGAAGGTTTATTGATAGCGATAAGGTATTCGTCTTCGAAAAGGATTTCTAACACGGAAGAATTTGAAATTGTTATTTGAAATTGAACTAGTGGTCAGTCTTGGACCTTCAAAAATGCAGTCTCAGGATTGCGCTTTCTAATGATTCATTATAATAAAACTTGTCCAAAGATTGCAATACAATTGTACGAAAGTGTGGAAACCTTTTACAGGTTAGATTAATAGTCAGTCTTTAATCTGTAAAAAATCAAAACAGGGTTATCAGTACTTTCAGTACTAGAAACCATTTCCCTCAAAGTTTCACTAGCTGTGTTCGATTCTAGAATAACTTTTTTCTTAGCATAAATTTCTTCAGAAGATAGATAGCTAACTAAAACATTTTTCTCAGGAATAATTGTGGAAATTTGAAAAAAGCCTAGCGAATATATGTCATTATTAACTCTTCCATGAAATAGCTTTCCAGTGTTGTTAGATCTGAAAAGGTGTGATGTTTTACTACCTTCATATAAATGTTCAAAGTAGGTTATATCGTCTAAAAAATGAGCATTTCCTACCATATAGGAGTAATCAGGGTACTCTTCCCAAAAATCTCGTGCCTCTGAAAAATTAAAGTTCGTTTCTTCAGGTAAGGTTCTGTTTCCAAAGTCTATTCTGCAATAGGGAGTTAAGTTGTCTTGATCAATTCTATAAATGTCATAGGTGAAAGGGCGCAGGTAGAACAGTTCCTTCCCTTTTCTACTGAATACATCTCCGGTAAAAAACAACTTTTGCTCCTGTGCTGCATTATAGGCTCCTCCTTTTGCCAAAACCTTCCAAGTGGTGTCTACCAGCACCAATTGGTTGTTACTAATTTCTAAAATGTGGTCATTATATGTCTTGTTTAGATCGACGGCTATTATGCTATCATTTACATATTCGAAATCATTAAAACGATAAGCTACTCGATGTTCCCTAATAAATTCTCCTTGCAAAGTGTAGTAAAGCAGCTTTGACAGACGATCATCATGTACTACCAGCTGATCTCTAAAAGGGTCAATCGCTATGCTGCTTGCTCTAGTAAATTCGCCTGGTCCTTCACCTTTTGCATTCAAGGAGTACAAATGTTCTCCCTTTATACCAAAAACAAAAACTTCGTTTTTTTGCCCATCCATGAGAAAAATCCTGTCTTTATGGAATTTCAAGCCACGAGCCCAATCTGTCAAAAGGTCATTTGGAATATCTCCAAGCTTCACATACCAGACGCTGTCTATTACATCTGACATCAAAATTTCATTCTCATTATTCTCAGGCACCTTAATTTCCATTTGGAAGGAAACTGCTTGGCCTAAAGAGTCCAAATCTGTGAGATTCTGAGACAATACCTTGTTCACATCTATGTCACTGAATTTATTGCTTCTAGTTGAATTTGCTATTTTATCACATGATGTGAATAAGATATAAAAGAGGAATAGGAGGGATAAAAATTTTGGTTTGAATTTCATAGACTCGAGGTTTTTCAATTATCTCAAAAATTAAGTTCACTAATACTTATCAATGGAATGAGAATACTAAAAAAGAGAGAAATTATTATTTCATATTAATGATAACTAAAAAATTGCTTTTAATAAAGCATAAAGTGTAAGAATTACCTAAAGACTATATTTTCATTCCCTTAGGTTTATTTTCATTGAAAGAAACACCCCAGCTCAATAAATAAAAAGAGGCTAGGGAATTGAACCCATGTTCTCAAATATCCTTTTCGGTTCAAGTCTTCAGACTTGGACCGTCAATAATGTAGTCTTCAGACTGCCAGGCCGCCCATTTATGGTAAGTTACAAGCAGTCTGAAGACTGCAGCATAGCACAAGTCAGAGACTCATATCTTTAAATTGAATCAAAAAAACAGAATAAAGGTGTAGCCAGACTTCGAGACTAAGTACGGCAATGTCGATACTGTGCGCAAGGAATCACATCTTTATTCTTTCCTCTGCAAATCTGAATAGTACCTAAACATGGAGGCTATATATCTTTCAATGTTCCATACTATGAGTAAAGAATTAGAGGGGATACTGTTTTTTTAAACCATCAAATCACATGATAAAGTATTCTGTCGGACTGGACATTTCCAGTAAATCCATCTACGGCTGCCTATCTTCTATAGATAGCGGTCAAAAAGTAACAGTGAAGTCAACCCAGACTTTTCCCAATACCACGTCCGGCTTCAAATCCATGGATGGCTGGATAAGAAAACACAGGAAGGTTGAAAACATCCCTGTGGTGATTTGTATGGAAGCTACGGGGAATTACCATGAATCCTGTGCTCTGTGCCTGTTTGAGAAAGGTTATTCTGTTTCAGTGATCCTACCTACTAAAGCGAAGAATTACCTGCGGTCATTGGGAAACAAGTCAAAAAATGACAGCATAGACGCAAAAGGCCTTGCCCGGATGGGAGCAGAACAATGTCTGCGTGTCTGGTCGCCCTTTGGCAGGTTTTTCTATGAACTCCGATCTCTGACCAGACATCACCAAAGCCTGCAGGAACAAAAGACTGTTGTGAAAAACCAACTCCATGCCCTAAAAAGCGGCATGTATTCCTCAAAGGCCGTTGAAAAACAGTTGGAAAGCATGATCAAACTGATTGACAAGCAGCTCGAACAACTAGAGATAGCTATCAAGAATCTGCTCCAAACTGAAAAAGAAGTCTGGGAAAAGGTCTGCAACATCTGTATGATCAAAGGAGTAGGTGTATTGACAACTGCTATCCTGCTGGCCGAAACCAACGGCTTTGAACTGTTTGAAAATAGTAAGCAGCTGGTCAGCTATTCTGGATATGACGTGATCGAAAACCAGTCAGGAAAGCACAACGGAAAAACCAAAATCTCAAAAAAAGGCAATTCAAGAATCAGGCGGGCGATGTTCATGCCCGCATTCCAGGCTGTCACCTACCAAGTAAAACCTTTCTGCAACCTATTCGATCGTACCTTCGAAAAGCATGGCCTGAAAATGAAAAGTTATGTAGCTGTCCAAAAGAAAATTCTAACCACCATCTACGCATTATGGAAAAACAACACCCCTTTTGAAGATGATTATAAACCCCAAATATCCAAAGAACAGGAGCTGGAGCTTCCCTCTCCGGTCAGCTTTGCAAAAGCTGAAAAAAGTAGTGCCGATCAAGTCGGCACTACACAAGGTAAACATCCAAGTGAACGATCACTGTATGCTTCCTCTCCGGTATCGTAAAGGTAAAAATTTTCACAAAACTCTTGTTTCGAAAGATAGTACCTTGCGCTAATTGCCGAATAAAACGTAAACCCTAAAATATCGTACCAGAACCTATACATTCCTCACCTTCGTACCAAGCGACGAATTGCCCTGAAGCCACGCCTTTTTGAGGTTGATCGAAGATGACGTATAGTCCGTTTTCTTTTTGAATCAAAGTCGCTCCGCTGAGTGGTTGGCGGTATCTGATGCGAGCATCGTATTTTCTGGTCTCTCCCACATTTAGCGTTAAGTCTTCCCGGATCCAGTGGATATCTTCTGATTTGACAAACAAACCATCACGAAGTAACCCAGGGTGGGTTTCTCCCAAACCTGTGTAAATCACATTTTCCTGTGTATCAGTAGAGATCACAAATAGCGGTTTACCAGTTCCTCCTACATGAAGCCCTTTTCTTTGGCCTACAGTGAAATAGTGTGCACCGTTATGTTCGCCAAGTACTTTTCCTTGATCAGCGGTATAGTGAATAGGAAGAGAAATAGCATCCAAGGTCTCCTGATCGTAATCTTCCGGAGCAATTCCAGCAGGAATCTGTTGTTTTTGGTAGATTGGAAGCTCTTCAGGAATTTGGATGATTTTACCTTTTTTCGGCTTTAGCTGCTGCTGTAGGAAGTCTGGAAGTCTTACTTTTCCGATAAAGCAAAGTCCCTGACTGTCTTTTTTGTCGGCTGTGATCAAGTCCATTTCCTTTGCTTTGGCCCGTACTTCAGGTTTCTGCAAATGACCGATTGGGAACAGGGCTTTTGCTAACTGACTTTGGTTCAATTGGCATAAGAAGTAACTCTGATCCTTGTTTGGGTCAGCTCCCGCCAGCAACTGATAGGCTGTTTTGCCATCAGCTCCCATGATTTCACCTTTTTGGCAGTAGTGACCTGTTGCCACAAAATCTGCTTTTAGCTTTTCTGCAGCTTTCAGAAAAATATCAAATTTTATTTCCCGGTTGCAAAGAATATCCGGATTGGGCGTTCTGCCGGCTTCATACTCCGAAAACATGTAGTTTACAATTCTTACTCGGTATTCTTCACTGAGATCTATAGCCTGAAAAGGAATCCCAAGTTTCTCTGCCACCAGCATGGCATCGGTGGAATCTTCAATCCAAGGGCATTCGTTAGAAATGGTGACAGATTCATCGTGCCAGTTTTTCATAAACATCCCGATGACTTCGTAGCCTTGCTCGATGAGTAAGTGAGCGGCGACGGAACTATCGACCCCTCCGGAGAGGCCGATTACTACTCTTGGTCTTTCTTTCATACGCTGTAATAAGTAATGGATTCAAGGTCCATTAAGTTACAATGAATTGCAGAACAAAATTTCGACTGAAATTGGTTCTGCTTAGCGCAAAGTTAATGAAATCTAAGCTGGATTTTTTTATCGTTCGTGAAGACACGAACGATGGCTGTGCAGAGTATCCTAACCGCTATTGGTTCTGTTCAGAAGAAATTAATCTGAAAGTGGAGAAACTTTAAAACACGATAAATTCTTTAAATTTGAGAAAATCAAACTCTTTGAGGATGAACTTACTAAATAGAATTACGATAGATGCCGGGATATGTCATGGGAAACCCTGTGTACGAGGCATGAGGTGGCCAGTTGAGGTGGTTTTAGACATGCTGGGTACTGGCATGAGTGTGGAAGAAATTTTAGATGATCATCCTGAATTGGAAAGACAAGATATATTAGCCTGCCTTCAGTACGCCAAACTTTCTCTTTCTGGACATAACATCGTGGATGTGGCTTGATGAAATTTCTCTGTGATGTTCATATATCGTATAAAATAGTTAATCATCTCAGATCTTTGGAATTTGAAACAGTTCATGTCAATGAAATCTTGGATAGATGGTTCACTAATGATAGAGCAATTTGTGCCTATGCCGACACGAATGATTTTATAGTGATATCCAAGGATGCTGATTTTAAGAACAGTAAACTCATCAGCAATACGCCAAAAAAATTAGTGAAAGTTAATCTTGGCAATATTTCAAACTCAGTTTTAATAGATGCGATTACTAAAAATCTGGGTGCTATTCAAAAATTAAATGTAAAGGGCGATTTTTTGATTGAACTTGATCAGGCTTCGGCAACTTTCATCAAAAATTTAAAGTAAAATTCAGCCCTTTCTTCGGAGAAATGCTATCCTTAAATTTTTCTGACAACTACTCAATTATCAAAATTTTCTTAATCAGTTTTTGGATACTGCAGGCTGATATTTCCCATATACAGCATCTTTAAACTTTTTGTGAAGCTTAATCTGATCGTAAGGGTAAAGCTGTACGAAAAGCACGGCCGTGATTTCATTGACTGGATCTACCCAGAAAAGTGTGCTGGCGGCTCCATCCCAAAAGAATTCACCCACAATTCCATTGACTTCCTCAGCACTTGTAGGTTGGGCTACTCTCACTGCAAAATCAATTCCGAAACCCACATTTCCTTTGCTTGGCAGCCAAGATCTCTCTGTCACGGAATCCGGAAGCTGATTGGTACTCATCAGTTCTACCGTTTCAGGTTTTAGGACTCTGACACCATCAAACTCCCCTTTATTTACCAGCATTCTGGCAAAAGTCATGTAATCATCCAAAGTAGATGTAAACCCAAATCCACCTGGGGTTAAAGGCCATTCGTTGATATTGAATCGATGAGCTTCTTCATTTGGAAGTTGCTCCAGCTGCCCTTCACCGGTTCTTCTGTAAGAAGCGGACATTCTAGCTCTATCTGATTCTGGGACAAAATATCTGGTTTCGCTCATCTTAAGAGGATCAAGCACATGCGTTTGCACATATTCTTTATAAGGAATTCCTGCGATTCTTTCAACCAAAAATGCCTGTACATCTACGGATTGTCCATATTCCCACTGTGTTCCTGGCTGAAACCAAAGTGGTACTTCTCCGATTCTTTTGGCCATTTCATTCAAATCAATTTCAAAGCTCCTTGGGTCTTTTTCTGCAAGAAGTTCACTTAAGCCAGGAATATCGGCCCGATTGGGAAAGCCTGCGGTATGACGTGTGATATCACGAATAGTTACAGGTCTTTCGGCATCTACCAATTTGATCTCACCGTTTTCATCTACACCGTCATAAACTTTCATTTCGGCGAACTCGGGCGCATACTTTGATAGGGGATCATCCAATTGAAATTTTCCTTCTTCGTAAAGCGTCATTAACGCGGTGCCTGTGATCGGTTTGGTCATGGAATAGATCTGCACAATCGTGTTTCTATCCATTTTAACCTGATTCTCCCGATCAGCATACCCAAAAGCATTGTAGTAAACCTCTTGATCCTTTTCGAAAATCAATGCAGAGACTCCAGCTAAATTACCGCTTTCTACAAAGCTCGAAAGGGTAGAGTCGATTCTAGCTCGAACCTGATCATTTACCAGTAAAGTTTCGGTAGAATCCTCTGTTTGCTTTTTATCGCAACTGCTAGAAAAAATAGCAATTGCACAGGCATATAGGAATAACTTTTTCATAGGTTGTGGTTATTGTTGAAATAGGGTGAATTGTAATCTACAAAAAATGGGTTTCTGATAAATTAGGATTTAGAGCTTAAAATCCTCTTCCCAGAACTTAAATCCGCCTTTAAACGCATTTTCGTTTGTTCCCAATCTACATCCTTCAGGGATTTGTGTAAGCAATTTTGAGTTTCCACCACCTAAAAGAATATCATCAGGCTGAAAAGTTGCACGGAAGATCTCGACTGTTTTCAAAACATTTTTCTCCCATCTCTTTGAACCGCTTTTTACCAAGTATTCTTTACCAACGTACTCTTCAAAAGTTTTCTTTTTGAAAGGAAGATGTCCACCTTCCAGCGGGATGATGGTATTATGAATAACCATCGCTGTGCCCAATCCAGTGCCAAAACCCAAGAAAAGAAGTTTCTTGCCTTCATAACTTCCCAATGCCTGCATCGCGGCGTCATTGATGATTTTAATGGGGCAATTAAAAGCCGCATGAAAGTCGAATTGATTCCAGCCTTCCCCAAGGTTTACCGGCTCGCTGATAATTCTGTTTTCTTTGACAACTCCCGGGAAACCCATGGTGATCATGTCGTATTCCCACTGCGAGGCATTTTCTTTGACTAGCTCTACCATTTCTTCTGGCTTGAAATCAGCGCCAGATGGGATTTTGATTCGTTCTTCTGCACCTGTAGCCAGGATTTTTACATTTGAACCCCCAATGTCGATTACGAGGATTTTCTTTTTCTTTTTTTCCATCCACTGAAACTAAATAGAAATGTTTACTTACCGAAGAAGAATTTGATCCAATTCTGATTTTTGAGGAAAAATAGTGTCGAGTCCAATCAAAAGTAATTTCAAGTTGAATTGATTTTTCTTTTGTCAAATGCTGTGATCTCCCAATTCTTACTTTAAATTACAAGGATTACGAGCAGCCCAGATAACCCAAATCGTTTGCAATTATTAAATGATTTGATCTTTTTCAAGTAAAACTTTCAACCTAGCCTATGTCTATCAAAGTTGCTATCCGGCACTATACCAAGTACGAGTACGATCGTCATATTACTCTCAGTCCACAAGTGATTAGATTGCGGCCTGCACCGCATTCACGAACTCACATCAAGGGCTATTCCTTGAATATTAAGCCTGAAAATCATTTTATCAATTGGCAGCAAGATCCATTTGGTAATTATTTGGCGAGAGTAGTTTTTCCTGAGAAAATCAAGTTTTTTGAGATCGATGTAGAAGTCATTGCCGATATGGTAGTGATCAATCCTTTCGATTTCTTTGTGGAAGATTATGCTGGCAATTTCCCTTTTGAATATGACGAAAGCGTAAAACAGCAGCTCGGCCCATATTTGGAAATCAAAGAATCAGATCCTCTGCTGATGAAATTAGTAGAAAAGGCTAAAGCTTTGATTACTAAAGATATTGTAACCGTTGATTACCTCGTGGCCATCAATTCGATGATCAACCAGGAGCTCCGGTACAATGTTCGGATGGAGCCTGGAGTTCAATCTTGCGAGGAGACACTTACCCTAGGTTCTGGTTCTTGTAGAGACTTCGCCTGGCTCATGGTTTTGGTTTTGAGGCACGTGGGATTGGCTTCAAGATTTGCTTCTGGGTATTTGGTGCAATTGAAGTCAGATGAAAAATCCCTGGATGGTCCATCAGGTCCTGAGGAAGATTTTACCGATTTACATGCATGGACAGAAGTGTATGTACCTGGAGCCGGTTGGATAGGATTGGACTCTACGTCGGGTTTGTTTGCCGGTGAAGGGCATATTCCACTGGCATGTACACCTAGCCCGCAAGATGCCGCACCGATATCTGGTATGGCCGAACCTGCAGAGACTGAGTTTTTCTTTAAAAACGAAGTGACGAGAATAGAGGAAACTCCCCGAGTCACCAAGCCTTATTCTGAGGAACAATGGGAGAAAATTTTGGCAGTAGGGGATAAAGTCGATGAGGATTTGGAAGCCAATGATGTGCGACTGACAATGGGCGGAGAGCCAACTTTTGTTTCGGTGGATAATCAGGATGCTCCCGAATGGAATACTGCCGCTGACGGTGAGCATAAAAGAAGTCTTTCCAATATTCTTTTTCATAAGCTAAAGGGAGAATTTGGCAAAGGTGCATTGATGCAATATGGTCAGGGGAAATGGTATCCCGGAGAGCCTTTACCGAGATGGAAACTAGCCTGCTTTTGGAGAAAAGATGGTGAACCCATGTGGCATAACGATGCCTTGATGGCGGATTTAAGTGTTGATTATAAATTGACCAGCAGAAAAGCAAAGAGTTTTATAAATACGCTGGTCAAAGAATTGAGTGTGGATCCCTTGAACGTGACCCCACTATATGAAGATCCATTCTACTTTATTTGGCAGGAAGGAAAAGTCCCGGTAAATATCAATCCTGCGAAGTACAATCTTAAATCTTCTTTGGAACGCCAAAAACTTGCGAAGCTTCTGAAAAAAGGTCTGGGCAAGCCGATAGGGTACTCAGTTCCTTTGGAATGGGAATATGAAAAGCAAATGTGGCAAAGCTGCCGCTGGAAGTTCCGCTACAAAGACTTGTATTTAGTGCCTGGCAACTCCCCAGCAGGATTGAGATTGCCATTAGATTCTATTGAATTTACTCCACCGGAAGATGAGCCAATTAAACCTGAGAATGATCTTTTCGCTGAGGTACAGGCCTTGTCCTCAGGCAAAAAAGTCAAGCGGGTAAAAAGAAAGCCTATTAACTCTAAGTGGATTTTTAAGACCTCTTTAGTTGTTGAAGTTCGGGAGGGAAAGCTTTTTGTGTTTTTCCCTCCTGTATCTTTTATCGAGCATTATTTAGATTTAGTACGTGCCGTTGAGCGGACTGCCCAAAAGCTTAAAGTGCCTATTCTCATAGAAGGCTATGATCCGCCAGCAGATAAGCGAATAGAAAAGATGATGATTACTCCAGATCCTGGAGTAATAGAGGTAAACGTACAGCCCGCGAAAAGCTGGAAGGAAGTGACTCACAATTATGAGGTTCTCTATGAGAGAGCACGAGAATCACGACTAATCAGTGAGAAATTCAATGTGGATGGCAAGCATACTGGCACTGGAGGCGGAAATCATATTACGCTTGGCGGTTCTTCCCCGGAAAATAGCCCTTTGCTGAGAAGGCCTGATGTATTGAAGAGCTTTATTACCTATTGGCAGCATCATCCTGCTTTATCTTATTTGTTTTCTACCCAGTTTATTGGGCCGACCAGTCAGGCGCCAAGAGTGGATGAGGGTAGAGATGACATGCTATATGAGTTGGAATTGGCTTTTCAGCAGGTGCCAAATGGCAAAGAGAATGAGATTCCATTCTGGATGGTGGATCGGGTTTTCAGGAATTTGTTGGTAGATATTACCGGTAATACGCATAGAGCGGAGTTTTGTATAGACAAACTCTATTCACCAGATTCCAGCAGTGGCCGTTTAGGGATTTTAGAATTCCGTGGATTTGATATGCCCCCTCATTATCGAATGAGCATGGTGCAACTGCTATTGATTCGTGCCTTGATGAGTTGGTTTTGGAGAGAGCCATACGATCATAAATTGGTACGCTGGGGTACTTCGCTTCACGATAAGTTCTTACTTCCTCACTACTGCGAAAAAGATATGCTAGAAGTGGTCAATGACCTGAAAGGTGCGGGGTATGATTTTGACTTAGCATGGTTCGATCCATTTTTCTCTTTTCGCTTTCCTTTTATTGGAGAACTTCAAGTGGAAGGTATTCATGTGGATTTGAAAATGGCAATTGAGCCCTGGCATGTATTGGGCGAGGAAATGTCCAGCTCAGGAACAGCCAGGTATGTAGATTCTTCTTTGGAGAGACTTCAGGTGAAAATTTCAGGCTTGACAGAGTCCCGCTACCATTTGCTTTGCAATGGCCATAGAATCCCGTTGAAAAATACCGGAGTCCAAGGTGAGTACGTGGCTGGAATTAGATATAGAGCATGGCAACCTTATTCGGCTTTGCATCCTACCATAGGGATAGACACTCCTCTGGTGATTGACTTGTATGATACCTGGACCAAGAAATCTGTGGCAGCCTGTCAATACCATGTAGTGCATCCGGGAGGCAGGAGCTATGATAATTTCCCTATCAACAGCAATGAAGCTGAATCCCGCAGAATATCAAGATTCTTTGACTTTGGGCATACCATTACTCCTGCACCTGGTGCTCCTTTGACTGTACAAGATGAGCAGAAGTCTGGCAGATATATTACTAAAGTGGATCTGAAAACATCCTATGATGCATCTGCCGAGATTGTCAATCCTGAATTCCCCTATACAATGGATTTAAGGCGATATAAAAAACGATGATTTTATATTATTTCAGGGTTAATTAGTCCATTTTTGATGCATGATTGAGTCTTATCTTATTGACAAAATGTTCAATAACGAGCCGTTTCTGGATGAAATGGCCACCGACCAAGGTAAAATACGCCCACATTGGGAACGGCTAGCTAAATACTATGAGCAAACCGGCTCAGATCGCATGGGACAGTTCCATGAGGAAGTTGGTCGTCAACTGCGTGAAAACGGTGTGACATACAATGTCTATGGCGATCCCAATGGGATGAATAGACCTTGGATTCTAGACCCCGTTCCCATGGTTTTCAGTTCGGAAGAATGGGAAGGAATAGAGAAAGGCTTACTTCAACGTACCGAGTTGTTAAACCTGATATTAAGTGATTTATATGGAGACCAAACATTAATAAAAGAAGGCCGAATTCCATTTGAATTGATTTACAATCACGGAGGATTTCTTCGACAAGCTCATCACATTAAGCTAGGCGGGGAGCAACAGCTGATTCAGTATTCTTCAGATTTGGCACGTGGTCCAAATGGTAAAATGTGGGTGCTTCATGATCGTACCGATGCACCTTCCGGAGCAGGTTATACTTTCGAAAATAGAGCTGCAATGACCAGGGTTTTCCCAGATTTGATTCGAGAGAATCATGCTAGGAAGATCACTTCATATTATCAGACTTTTAAAAACACCCTTACTAATCTTACTAATAATAAGGAAAACCCTCGAGTAGTTTTACTTTCTCCTGGGCCGACCAATGAAACGTTTTTTGAGCATGCATACATCTCATCTTTTATGGGGTTTACACTGGCATTTGGTGAGGACCTAACAGTAAGTGACGGCTATGTTTGGCTGAAAACCATCAAAGGACTGGAGAAAGTTGATGTGATTATCCGTCGCGTGGATGATGTTTTCTGTGATCCGCTGGAGTTTAAGAGTAATTCTCACCTTGGAGTTGTAGGTCTAATGGAAGCGGTAAGGCAGCGCAAAGTTCTGGTGATTAATCCATTGGGATGCAGAGTGTTAGAGAACCCAGGGCTGATGGCATTTCTTCCTAAAATCAGTAAGCATCTCCTTGGTGAAGATCTAATTTTACCATCTGTGGCAACTTGGTGGTGCGGTCAGCCTACCGAAATGAAATATGTTTTTGAGCATATAGAATCATTGGTGATTCGAAACATCTATCGTGGCACCTATAAGAAATCTGTTTATGGCGGAAATTTAAGTAAAGCGGAGATAGAAGCTTTGAAGAGGGAGATAAGAAGAAGTCCCTACATGTATGTGGGGCAGGAAATGGTGGATTTTTCTACTACACCTTCTTGGATCAATAATAAATTGGAGGCTAGAAATGCTGTTTTCCGAAGTTATGTAGTAGCTGATACGGAAAACAAGAACTATAAAGTGATGCCTGGTGGCTTGTCCAGAAGTTCTCCTTCAAAAGGTGCTTTTTTGGTTTCAAATCAAACAGGTGGAATCAGTAAGGATACCTGGGTGCTGGGCAAGGCAAAAGAAATCACTACTTCAGCAGCCAAACCAATAAAGACTCAACCTTTGGTACGCAACGTCTTGCCGAGCCGAACTGGTGAACGCTTGTTTTGGCTTGGAAGGTATTTGGAGCGCTCAGCATATTCGGTGCGCTTGATGCGAATGACCTTGCTTTCTTACAACGAATCGGATGAGGATATTCACGTTCACGACAATCCAGTCTTAAGCACTTTGCTACAAACACTCACTGTCATGACGGGCACTTTGCCTGGGTTTACGCTAAAAAAGAACCTGAAGAATCCAGAAGCAGAGTTGTTGGCATTAGTACATGATGTGAAGCAATCGGGAAGTTTGGCCTATTCCATTCAGTGCTTTCTTACCAATGCTTATTCTGTCAGAGATAGGCTGAGCTTGGATACCTGGAGGATTCTGGACAGTATTTCTGAGGAGCTTACCAAAATGAGAAATGCAAATACCACCCTGATGCAGGCTTATCAAAGCTTGGATAATATGGTGGTAAAACTGATGGCTTTTTATGGGCTGAATATTGATAATATGACCCGTGAGCCTACCTGGCACTTGCTAAATATTGGACGATTTATTGAATCGGCTTCAAATAACTGTTTGATTCTGAAAGGGATGCTGAGCAAATCATTTGATTCTGAGTCAAACAAAGAGTTGATGGAAGATACTTTGCGATGCAATGAAAGTTTGGTGACATACAGGTATCGCTACAGATCAAACTTGGAAATGCACGGTGTGTTGAGTTTGCTGATTTTGCATGAGGATAATCCAAGATCTTTGATTTTCCAGCTTTTGGAGATCGATAGTCATCTGAGTACACTTCCAAATCAAGATGAAAAAGAGCTTTTCAGTATAGAGCGCAAGAAATTGCTCCAGGCGATCACCAAAATCAGGTTATGTGATATTGATGTAATCTCTATTCCAAATGTAGTTACTCAAGAATTTATAGAGCTGAGGATCCTATTAGATGAAATAATCGGGCTTTTGCATGAGACTTCTGATTCGATTTATGAAAAATACTTCAGTCATACCGATACCCGATATAGTATGATTCAATCTTCCTTAATACCAGAAATATGAAATCTAGCGCAATTCACTATTCACCAGTAGTGCTAGTTAAACTCAATACTTGCGTTTTTCCAATTTCCACCATAGGTTTTCTAAACAGCTCAGCCTTCAATAATCGCTGGTATGAAATATAAAGTAACCCATATTACCGACTACATCTACGAATTTCCGGCTACTTTATGCCACAATCTGATGTTTCAGGTACCTCCGGATTTGCCTTTCCAACATGTGGAAGAGCACCTCTGTGAGATTAGCCCAAAGCCAAGTGCGGAGATAGAGCGAGTCGATTTTTTTGGTAATAAGTACCTATACTTTTCAGTAGAAAGATCGCACAAGAATCTAAGTGTTACGTCCAAAAGTGTTGTCAAACTATCGGAGCCCCCATGGTTTGCAGTCAAACCTAGTGAAACCATGGCTTGGGAGAAAGTGGCTGATTTGCTCCATTCTACGAAGACATCTACAGATGTACGGCAATATTACTTGGAGTCAAAGCATGTGGACTTTATAGATGGAATAAGTGATTATGCTTTGAAATCCTTTACTCCAGGCCGTCCGATTATGGAAGCTGCACTTGATCTGAATACTCGGATTTTCAACGATTTTGCTTTTACACCTGGATTTTCAGATATAAGCACGCCATTGCACAAGGTGTTTAAACACAAAAAGGGTGTATGTCAGGATTTTGCCCATTTTGAACTCGCCTGTCTTCGGGTTATTGGCTTATCAGCAAGGTATGTGAGTGGATATTTGGAGACTTTGCCACCTCCAGGTAAAGCCAAGTTGATCGGAGCTGATGCTTCCCATGCTTGGGTTGCCATTTATATTCCAGGTCATGATTGGGTAGAATTTGATGCTACTAACAATCTTCTAGTCAATGACAAACATATCCGCGTGGCGGTAGGACGGGACTTTGCTGATGTGACTCCACTAAAGGGAATTGTGTACAGTGGCAGTAAACAGGAAATGAAAGTGAGTGTGGATGTGAGGAATTTGGATAATGCGTAAAAGCAATGCGCTATCGTTTGCATTTCACTCTTGAAATTAGATTTAGTACTTTCTTATAATCTTTGTCAAAATCAAAAGATTATCCGCTATTTAACTTGATTTCCGCCCTTTTTTGGGAGTTTAAAAAAGAATTTTTTAGAAAGTATTTTTCGTATAGTAGATAGGTTGCTTCTATAGAGTACTTAAGATCTTTAATCTATTGAATGTAAATAATTTATATTAAAAATGATGTGATGCTATCGTTTGCACTGCTAGCAATTATCCTCAGCTTTTTATTTCAAATTTAGCACTTCAGAGACATTTTTTAGGGTGGACTCATTGTTAGGATACACCGAATTCACCCGTGAAAGTGAAAAATCATCACTCTTTGTTCAGAACTAATTTTTCGACTAGCTAATATTGACTCAATCCACTTTCCAATTCTACCTTTTTTTATTTTTTAAAAAGGCCATTCTGGCATATTTAAGAAGGTTTATTAGAAATAATCACTCTATTGATCATGTAATTTCAGATTTTATAGTAAATAAATTTGCTATAAATCATTTGAATTACTAATATGCAATCGATTGCGCAATTCTAATTGCAGTTCTTTTTAAAAAATAAACCAAAATTCAAAATGCCTAAAAATCTACCCAAATTTCCGCCCCCTAAAATGCCTATTTCCTATGGCGTTTATTCAAGAAAGCTATGCCTTTCGTTGATTTTTACTTTAAGCCTAGCACTATCAGCCTTTGCTCAGCAAAGTGTCTCCGGTAAGGTTACATCGACTGATGATGAACTTCCAATGCCGGGAGTTTCGGTGGTTTTAAAAGGAACCACTACAGGAACTACCACAGACGTGGATGGGAATTACACACTATCTGTGCCTAGTGATGAAGCCATCCTTGTATTTTCCTTCATAGGATTTAATTCTCAGGAGATTTCAGTAGGAAGTCGATCCATAATTAACGTGGCCTTAGATGTCAATATTACTGAGCTAGAATCGGTAGTTGTAGTTGGATATGGCACCCAAAAGAAATCGGATGTCACTGGGGCTATAGCTGGAGTGGATAGCGAAATCATTACTGAGCGAGGTACAACTAGTGCTATACAGTCCCTTCAGGGAACAGTGGCAGGGGTACAGGTAAGTAATAATACTGGTCGTTTAGGGGATGGTTTTAGCATGACAATTCGTGGTAATAACTCCCTGTCTAGTTCATCTCCGCTATATGTAGTGGACGGTGTTATCACAAATAGCATAGACTTCCTGAATCCTAATGACATCGCCAAAATCGAAGTGTTAAAGGATGCCTCTTCTGCTGCTATCTACGGCTCTAGAGCTGCGGGTGGTGTGGTGATTGTACAGACCAAGGGAGGTACTAACATTCCTGACGCTACAACTTTCTCCTTTGAAACATTTTATGGTATAAAGAATCCCGCAAGACTCCCTGAAATGATGAGTCTGGAGCAGTGGAGAGATTACCATATGGCCGCCTATCTAGGAACCACCAATAATGGGGCTGGAATGAGTCAAGAGGCTTATGAAAATGTAGTCTTAGGAAATAATAACCCAGTTCTTAAAGAAAGATTTGAAAATCTGGACGGATATGATTGGTATGACGGCGTATTGCAGAACGGGATGCAAACCAACAATCACTTGACAATCTCTCATAGAAGCGGGCTTTCCACTTATAACATGGGGGTTGGATACCAGTTGGAGACAGGGAATATTGAAAATGAGTCCTTGGATAAGTACACTTTCAATATGAATATCAACCAGCACATCAATAGTAAATTTAGAGCTGGAAGTAATTTGGCCATGTCCTTTGGTACTAATCAAAGAGGTAGTTCCATTGCAATGCAGGAAGCATTTCGTCTGAATCCATTCCTTTCGCCATGGGCAATCGATGAGAATGGCGATGAAATAGTTGGACAGTTATACGGACAGCCAGGCAAGTTGCTATATCCTGATGGTAGATCTGCTGCGGACAAGACAAGTACCTATAACCCTCTTTTGGAAATCGCAAATACCAGTGATGAAACAAGATACTTAAGAGGTGTAGGTAATGTGTTCTTACAGTATGATCCGCTTGAATGGATGAGTCTGAAATCCACTTTTTCTGTGGGTGTGAATAATAACAGAAGAGGTTACTTCTGGGGTGCGCAGACTAACACCGGAATCAGTAATGGCAACTTGCCATCCTCTCAGGTGAATTATTCTGACAATATGAATACCACCTGGGACAATCAATTGAATCTTAACAAAACATTTAACGATCATTCCTTCAGCTTCCTGACATTGCAAAGTTTATTTGTTGACCGTTCAGAGACTGCAAATATGTCTTCTGCCAGACAGCCCTTTGAAACAGAGTTTTATAATGTAGGCTCTGGATTGCAAGAGACTTATGGATTAGGAAATGGGTTCCGCAAAAACCAATTGGCTTCTTTCGCCCTGCGATTGAATTATGCTTTCCAGGATAAGTATCTATTGACGGCTTCCAACCGATGGGATGGATCTTCTTTACTTTCCGAAGGCAATAAGTGGCAAGCATTTCCATCTTTGGCTTTAGGCTGGAGAATCAATAAGGAAGGTTTTATGGAAAATTCAGCTGTCATATCTGATTTGAAATTAAGAGCAGGTTATGGTACCGTAGGCAACAATAACGTGGCACCTTATACCACAGTAAATACCTTGACTACGCAGACCTATTACGATTTCAATGGTTCGACGGCAAATGGCTGGGTTCAAAATTCCATTGCCAATAAATCGCTGACTTGGGAAAAAACTACTGAAGTCAACCTAGGATTGGATTTCGGCTTTTTTATGAACAGACTTTCCGGTAGTATAGATTATTACAACAGACTTTCGGACGATCTCTTGGTCACCCAAAAACTACCATTGGAGATTGGCTTCAGTAATATCCGTTCCAATGCAGCTTCTGTAAGAAATAAAGGCGTGGAAGTGATGCTAAATGCGATTGTTTTTGAAAATAACCTAGTGAATTGGTCCACTACCTTGACTTTCACTAAAAATACCAATTCCATAGAATCACTCTATGGACAGTCTGAAACTGATGATGTGGGGAATGGTTGGTTTATTGGTGAATCAATTAATTCCCATTACAATTACGTGTATGATGGGGTATGGCAGGCTGGTGAAGATGCAGCAGCATTTAATCAAAAAGAAGGTCAAGCTAAAGTTAAAGATATCAACGGGGACGGGAGAATCGACCCTAACAATGACCGTGTGATTTTGGGAGCATCAAATCCTACCTGGACAGGAGGTATTATTTCCAGATTGCAAGTTGGCGGTTTTGATATGAATTTCACCGTAGCCACTCAGCAGGGAGTATTGGCATATAGTGATTTCCATAGCAATTTCACCAATGTGAACGATCGAGGACGTCAAAAAGCGGCCATTGAGAGTTATTATGTTCCTGAGAATACCGTCGGGGTTCCTGCTCAAGTATCAAATGTCTATCCGCAGCCTAGAAATGAAGGCCAATACTGGGGTACTGGGATCGCTTACTACAAGAATGCTTCTTTCGTAAAAATCAACAACATCTCCTTAGGCTATTCTCTACCATCAAGTATTTTGGAGAAAGCGAATATTGAAGGATTGAGAATCTATGTGAACGTGCTGAATCCATTCACATTTACAGATTATGAGGGATATGATCCCGAGTGGGCAGAGGCAAGTCTAGGTGTAGGACGTGTCAGCAACATCACTACGCAATTTGGTCTAAGCTTAAAGTTTTAATTCAAGAATCATGAAAAATATATTTTCTATAACCATACTGGCTTTTCTTCTAGTCGCCACTAGTTGTGCAGACTTTCTGGAAGAAGAGAACAAGTCTAACGTAACTGCCGAAGAATTCTATGGTACTTCGGAAGGATATAGTGCTTTGATCAATTCTAATTACTCTGCACTTAGAACCATCTATGCCAATAATCCATGGATGTTTGCCAGCGGAACGGATCTTTATCAAGAGGGAAGAGGACTAGAACCTGAAGGCCTGAGTAAGTATTTTGACCTGAACTCATCTTCTAGCGGAGTTGATTTTATCTATGTCAATTGCTATAAAGCTATTCAGTTGGCTAATTCGGCCATTCATTATTCGGATTTGACAGAGCAAACCTCTTCCATTCAGCAGTACTTGGGAGAAGTTAGATTCCTTCGTGCCAACGCCTACTTTCTTTTAGTTCAAACTTATGGAGGAGTAGGAATGATTACAGATTACATTGCTGAACCAATTTTGTCTTTTGACAGATCCAGCGCTGAGGAAGTTTATTCATTTATCATTTCTGAGCTAGAAGGAGCTATGGGCCAAGTGTCCACTGCTGACTACAATGGAAGAGTGAATAAAAGAGCAGTGGAAAACCTCCTCGCAAAAGTTCATTTGACGAGAGGGTATGAAGATTTCGCCGCCAGTGATGACTTTGCAAAAGCTGCATCCTATGCCGATAATGTAATTGGAGGTCAAGGTCTCAACTTGAGTTCAGAGGAGCTTTGGACACCAGGAAATGACCTAAATGAGGAAACAATCTTCTCGGTACAGTTTAGCCCAGGATCTATCAGTGCCAACCCATCAAGCATAGGAAATAAACAGCAAAATTACTTTGGCTCCTATCTTGGAGGGTCAGAAGTGGCTGGAGATGCCCCTTATAAAACCTACAACTTACTTCCTACACGATTTGCATTGGATCTATTTGAAGAAGGAGACGAGCGTTGGAGTTCAACCTTTATGACAGAAATCTATGAAAGGTATTACGATTATTTTGACGTAGATGATCGAAGTACATTGACTGTTACAGATTTCTATGAGCCTAAATGGTTTTCTGCTGAAGACAGTATTGCCTATGTTGCTGCTCATCCTGGAGTTGTATATCATTCCTACGGTACATTTGACCCTAATGGTGGTCTGGTTACGGCTGATAAAGCAACGATCATTGTGAAGAAATTTGACGACCCAAATTCTTTGTTTGCTGCTGGAGGTAATGGCACAAGCACACGCGATTTTGTTGTTGCTAGACTTGCGGAGACCTATTTGGTAGCAGCAGAAGCTTATCTTCAATCAGGGGACGCAGCTACAGGCTTGGCTAGATTGAATGTGGTTAGACAAAGGGCTGGTGTGGCAGACGCTACTTTAGCAGATTTTGATATCGATTATATTTTGGATGAAAGAGGCAGAGAGCTACTGGGAGAGTATCATAGATGGTTTGACCTGAAAAGAACCGGTAAGCTGGTAGAAAGAGCTTCTGCCTACAATAGCTGGATCACTGAGGCTAATTTTGCAGGTATAGGTGGAAATCAAAAAATATTAAGACCCATTCCTCAATCTGCTTTGGACTTAAATCAAAATAAGGACTTTCCGCAAAATCCAGCATACGAGTAAAATGAATTAAAATCATAGTATAATAAGAGGTTTATTGATTAGGTAAATCCGCATTCATATTGAGTGCGGATTTTTACGTTGGAAGCATTTCTTTTTGCTGATTATCCGCTTTTTTGCCAGTTAAGAGTCCAAAGCATTGTAATAGTTGGTTATTACATCATTTTACAAGGTTTCAGTCTTTACCACCATTGCGTGAACCATTAGTCTTCGGGCTCCTGAGCTATCTGGATTGATGGATGAGCAAAGAAATATAAGTTTACTGGCATCATTTCGTGTATCCATGGAAAAGTATTATTAGCACTGACCCAATGATCATTATGGTCGAACCTATTAGTTTTTTACAAATATTAGATTCCTGAAATATTCTGTACCCTAAAAGAACCGCCACGACTATCGAAAGTTGAAAAAGCGAAAGTGCATAGCCCACGTCCATATTTTTAAAGACATAATTGGTGGAAAGTTGCATCATTCCAATGCAAACAATCAATAAAAGCAGCTTACTCACAGCATTAACGGTGAGATGTTTCAATTCATGGCGTAGATTTATTCTGAAAGCCAACACTAGTAAAAATGAAAAGATTGCCCCAAAGATGCTCCAAGAAGTAAATGCGATGGTAGGTGAGGAGGCAAGAATGACTTTCTTCACAAACACTGCTTCCACTGCCGTCAGAATCATCGCTCCGATTCGGAATTGAATTTCCTTATTTCTCAATAAAGCCAGTGTAAAACGCTCTTCCGTAGTATCTAGAACCAAATAGCTACCGTAGATGATGATGAAGATTCCTACAATGCCCCAAAGATTTGGTATTTCGCCCAAGAGAAAAATTCCAAAAACTAACCCAATTACAGACTTGTAGGAATTTATTGGACCTAAAATAGAGAGATCTCCCTTTTGTAGTGCTTTGACTAAAAGTCCATTACCCACAGCTCCGAATATGCCTCCAAGTATGGAATATATCCAGAAGTCTTTGCTGAGTTCTATAGCATCGAGAAAAATTAATCCGATCAAACAAATCGTCGCTAGAAGTAGGTAGGTAAGAAAATTAACCCAAAGTGGGTGAGAGCCTTGTTGGGTGAGTTGTTTTTGAAAGACATTACCCTGGGGATTGGAGACTACTCTGAGTAAAACTGCCAGTGAGATGAATACTATTTCAGTCAAAAAATCTTCTGTTTAGTATGCTGAATCTTCCTTTTTGATCAAAAAAGCCGAAGGTTTTATCCCCCGGATTTCTTTGCTTTATAACCAGCTGCTGAGAGAACTTGTACTACTTTGTCCCGGTGATCACCTTGGATAAGAATTTCTCCATCCTTCGCTGATCCACCTACGCCGCATTTGTTTTTTAGCATTTTTCCTAATTCCTTCAGGTCATCATCACTTCCAACAAAGCCTTCGATTAAGGTTACTTTCTTGCCTGCACGCGCTTTTTTGTCTAGCAATACTTTCAAATTTTGCTGATTTGCTGCGAGAGTCTCCTGATCTTCCTCATCTCCGGTCTGAAATTCAAAATCATCACTTGTGGAGTACACTACCCCGTCTCGCTTTTTCCAATCGTTACTTTTCTTTGCCATATTAAATTGAATACTTATCTAATTTTTTTAATCTCCAGATTCACAAATTTCTACGGTGATTTTGTGGAGTCTTTGCAAGAATGCAAATACCTGCCCCGATTACAGAGCAGGTATAGAACTAAATCACTACTTCTTATTTTTTGACTTTAAAAGTCCACACAGGACGTTTTGCGTGGTTGACAACATCCTCTGCGATAGATCCTGTCAATAGATGCGCCAGACCTGTTCTGCCATGTGTGGCCATAGCGATCAAGTCCGCATCGATATCCTCAGCAAATTCCACTATTCCCTCTTCCTCAGAATTGGAATTGTAAATCTCCGCTACGGCATGTTCAATATCATATCTGTTGGCAAACATCTTAATTCTAGAGGCTGATTCTCTGGTAGTTTCGAAGCTGCCTGGAGTATTGATGATAACTAAATAGAGATCAGCATCAAACCACTTCTGTAGCGCCTTGATGCGATTGGCCAGCTCATCCTGACTTTCCCTGAAATCACTCGCAAAGACGATCTTTTTGAATTTAGTTGGATCGGTTGCCGCTTTTACAGTCAAAACAGGGCACTTGGCATTACGGACTACCTTCTCCGTATTACTACCGATTAGGATCTCTTCCAATCCGCTAGAGCCTTTGGAGCCCATCACTACCAAGTCAGGCTCTTCGTCTGCTATGGAAGCTGAAATTCCTTGATAAGCATTTCCCAAAACAATTTTAGTTGATAGGGAAAAGTTACTTTCAGCATATTTTTTCTTCAAAGCTTCAAACTGTTCCTTGCGCTTATCCACCAGCTCGATGAAAAAGATTTGGTTATCCATATCAGGAACCATATCACCTCCGCCCATAGTTTGGAATCCGGAGGTAGAAGGGAATTCTACTACATTTAGAACTGATACCTCGATAGTGTCAAATTTGCCAGCTAGAGCAATAGAAAAATCGAGTGCGTTCTGAGCTTGCTCAGAGAAATCAAAGGGGACAAGAATTTTGGTCATGGTTGAGTTAAATTGGTTTATGCCAAATTACTCTTAAATGAAAGATAAGAAAAGGACTTTTGTCAGCTTTTTCCTAAAAAAACTAAACCTATTCCAAATAGAAGTACCCAAAATAAGGTGCTTATTGCCATTTTTTTCAGATTTGGATCGATAGCTTCTGAATCTTTTCCTCGCTGTACATTCATCGCAATTCTGATCATCAGCGGAAAAATAGCTAGTGCGAGTAGGGAAGTCCATTCATTGGTGATAAAAGCGAACACGATCAAGCAGTAATTTCCACCCAGAATTAAAAACCAATTGTAGATAATAGCTGCTTTTTTCCCAATTCGCACCGGAATAGATTTCTTGCCTGCAGTGGTATCGGATTCTATGTCCCGGATGTTATTGATGTTCAGTACAGCTGCGCTGAATAGTCCAAGTGCTATCCCTATCCAAATCACCGCATCATCCCAAGAAAGACTATGCAGGAAATAAGTACCATAAACTCCCAGGAGTCCGAAGAAAATAAATACGGAAATATCTCCCAAACCAGCGTATCCGTAAGGATTATTTCCTGAAGTGTAGCTAACAGAAGCCCAAATTGCAGCTAGTCCAAGACCCAGGAAAACACCAAACAGAACCCAATCCTGGACTGCGAGAAAGAGTAGGAATAAACCTGAAATCAAAGCTAAACCACCAAATAAGTACATGGCCTTTTTCATCTCAGGTAAGGAAATCAAACCAGACTGCACCGCCCTCACTGGGCCCTTTCTATCCTGATGATCTGCTCCGTGGACAGTGTCACCATAGTCATTAGAGAGGTTGGAAAGGATTTGTAGGAATATGGTGGTAAGCGAAGCAAAGAGTAATATTTCCCAGCGGAAAACTTCCTTGTAGGCTGCTAAAAAAGACCCTGCAAAAATACTTGCCAGGGCCAGAGGTAATGTTCGAAGCCTGACCGCATGCAGCCAGGCTTCTTTTTTTGTTTGAATTGTCTGTATCACTCAGTCAAAAATTCTGATTAGGCATTAATGATAGCTAGGATTTCCTGATCCAAAGGATCCACTTTGGATGGGAAAAACTTGATCAATTCACCTTTTTCATCAATCATGTATTTGCAGAAATTCCAGCTTGGCTCTTCGTTGTTCCAACCGTTTTGCTCAGCATCCGAAAGCCATCTGTAGATAGGGTGTTTGTCAAAGCCTTTTACCGATACTTTCTCAAACATCGGGAAAGTCACGCCGTAGTTTTCTGAGCAAAACGATTTGATCTCTTCACTTGAGCCAGGCTCTTGACCTCCGAAATTATTTGCTGGAAAACCCAGGATCACCAGCTTGTCACTGTTTTCGGAATATAGCTTTTGTAAAGCTTCGTATTGCGGCGTGTAGCCACATTTGGAAGCTACATTGACCACCATGATTTTCTTTCCTTTGAAGGAGCTGAAGTCAACTTCCTTTCCGTCCAAATCTTTCATGGTGAAGTCGTAAAAGGATTTTGCCATGGTGTTTTTGGTTTTGGAAGGATTCTTTGATTTGGATGCATGTGAATTGCTGATGGCATAAGCAGTGACCAGCAAAATAAGACATCCTAGAAATACTAGATTCTTCATAATTACATTCGTTCAGGTACGGCGATTCCAAGTAGTTGCATTCCTTTTTTCAGGGTTTTAGCGGTGTGGGATGATAGCGCTACCCGGAAAGCAAGGATGGTTGGGTCATTTTCCAGAAATATAGGAAGATCTGCGTAGAATCTATTGTATTCCTTAGCTAAATCAAATAGGTATTGTGCTAAAATCGCTGGAGAATAATCCAATCCGGCTTGGGAGATTTTCTTTTCAAAATCATTAAGCAGGTATATTAAGCTTGATTCTGATTCTTCTACTTTAGTAAGTTTTGAGAAATCTGCCTCCTTGTAATCCACGCCAATTTGAACTGCTTTTCTTAAAATAGAAGCAATTCGTGCATGTGAATACTGGATAAAAGGACCCGTATTTCCCTGAAATTCTATGGACTCCTGAG
Source organism: Algoriphagus locisalis (assembly GCF_900116615.1). Classification (GTDB taxonomy): domain Bacteria; phylum Bacteroidota; class Bacteroidia; order Cytophagales; family Cyclobacteriaceae; genus Algoriphagus; species Algoriphagus locisalis. The sequence goes on along the minus strand of NZ_FPBF01000001.1, from coordinate 1,052,378 downwards.
GATTGAAGAGCATTCTCTTCTTTGGATCTACTTTCAGCAGGAAGTATTTCAATGCGCCCATTCCAAGTGTTTCGTAAAGCTCAGTTGCCTGCTCCTCATTGAACCCATCGATTTTACCGAGCTCTTTGGTGTGCTGAGCAGCAGTATCAACCATCTCTTGCATTAGGTCATCTGCATCCACGACAGTTCCTTCGCGGGACTTCATTTTACCCGTAGGCAAATCCACCATTCCATAGGATAAATGGTATAGTCCTTCGCCATATGGACGGCCTAGTTTACGCATAATCTTAAACAAGACATCGAAGTGGTAATCTTGCTCGTTACCAACTACATATACTGACTTGCTAATTCCAAAATCATCATATTTCAAATCAGCAGTACCCATATCCTGAGTGATGTAAACGGAAGTACCATCACCGCGGAGAACTAGTTTTTCGTCCAGTCCTTCATCCGTTAAATCCACCCAAACTGATCCATTTTCTTTTTTGAAGAAAACCCCTTTTTCCAATCCTTCGGTGACAATGTCTTTGCCTAGAAGATAGGTGTCAGACTCGTAGTAATACTTGTCAAAGCTGACACCCATCCGCTTGTAGGTTTTTTCAAAACCTTCATAAACCCAAGTATTCATTTGCTTCCAAAGCGCTACAACTTCCTCATCATTTGCTTCCCATTTGCGGAGCATTTCCTGTGCTTCCAAGAAAAGCGGAGCGTTCTTTTTGGCATCTTCTTCCGATTGCCCATTCTCCTTTAATTCAGCGATTTGCTCTTTGTATTTCTGGTCAAAGATCACATAATATTTACCAGCCAAATGATCGCCTTTTAGCCCGGAAGACTCAGGAGTTTCTCCATTACCAAAATGCTGGTATGCAACCATAGACTTACAAATGTGAATTCCGCGGTCATTTACCAAGTTGGCTTTGATGACTTCGTATCCATTTGCTTCGAGAATGTTTGCGACCGAGAAACCCAAAAAATTGTTTCTCAAATGGCCTAGGTGAAGCGGTTTATTGGTGTTTGGCGAAGAGTATTCCACCATCACTTTTTGACCGTTTGCAGGAAGTTGGCCTATGTTTTCGTTGGCAATAAGTTTCTGGAATACATCCACCCAGATCATGTTATTCAGTTCCAGGTTCAGGAAGCCTTTCACTACATTGAAGCCTGCGACTTCCGAAACATTTTCTTTTAGGTATTCTCCTATCAGGTTGGCGGTTGCTTCTGGAGTTGATTTTGAAATTTTCAGGTAAGGGAAAACAACAAAGGTGTAAGTACCTTCAAATTCCTTTCGCGTAGGAGCGAGGCTGATCTGATCCAACGGAAGATCGTGGTTGAAGATATTCTGAAAGGCAAGCTGAATGCCGTTATGTATTGATTCTTGTATGTTCATATTTAATTAACCACGGAGGGCACTGAGGGTGACACAGAGGCCACTATGAATATATTAAGTGTAATTATTTAGTATTTATTACTCTTCTAATCCCAAGCTTGAGTCTAGGAACATTGAAATTAATTAACAGTCCTAAATTGAATTTGCCAAGCTTAATGTAATTGAGTGTTTGGGCAAAATGTATGTCTGTAGTTCTCTCCACAGCTTTCAACTCCAAAACTAGCTTTCTTTCCACTAAAATGTCAATGCAATAGCCATTTTCTAGTTCTACTCCATCAATAATCAATGGCATCTTTTTTTCTACTTCGATAAATATTCCTTCCTTTTTGAGTTTAAATGCCAATGCTTGTTTGTAGGCATTTTCTAATAATCCAGGTCCTAACTGAGTATGAACTTCCATGGCTAATCCTATCACTTTTGTCGCAAGTTCATTTTCAAAAGCTAAATCAGAGTTGTCCATAGTCTTAAGAAATATAACCTATGAAAATAAGGATAAAATTTCTCATTGTGGCCTCTGTGTTACCCTCTGTGAACACCGCGGTAAAAACCTAAAAATTATCCACCAAACTTTTGGTTGTCGCTTCGAGCACTTCGAAAGCGTTTTCGGCCATCAAGTTCTCAGAATCAAGCGTAGGATTCACTTCAACGATTTCCCAGCAACAGACCCGCCTGTCTTGAATAAGTTTCACATTTAATTCTATCGCTTCCTGCACGGTCAATCCATCAGGAACGGGAGTACCAGTCCCTACAGAAATGGAGCTATCCAAGCTGTCCACGTCAAAGGAAATGTAGATTTGATCACATTCTTTAAGTGTTTCTAAAGCTTCTGCAGCGATCTGATCTATCCCTTTTTGCCTTACTTCTTTTGTACTGAAGTTTTTGATTCCATAGTTTTTGATCAAATGATCTTCTGGAGCTTCGGTGTCGCGGACGGTGATGAACACGATGTCATTTGGAAGGATTTTGGGGAAATCTCCGCCTATGGTTTTGATCTTTTTCCAGATGATCAGTGTCTCCTCAGACGGCTCATTGACCTGGCAATCGATATTGTCCAACTGAGCGACCATAGCTAACGGCATACCATGCATATTCCCCGAAGGAGTGGTAAAAGGTGTGTGCAAATCTGCATGAGCGTCAATCCAGATTACTCCCAGTCGTTTGTCAGGATCTGCGGCTTTTATTCCCATAATGGTTCCGGCCGCAGTGCTGTGATCGCCTGCAAGTACGATAGGAAACTTCTTTTCCATTCTCAACGACTCAATCGTGGAATAGACATTTTTCAAGACCTGATAAACACCATCTATGTATTTGGCGTGTGGGTAATTATTTCCTTTCCAGAGGTAATTATTAGCGTCAGGAACGTTGATTGGATCAAATTGGGTAAAGAAATCTGACTTTTTATCCAAGCTTGCAATCTTCAAGGCATCGATCCCCATACTTGCTCCACGTGTTCCCGCTGCAATTTCTGAGCGTACTTCTACTAGTTTTATATCGCGCATTCGTAAGGAGAATTTAAAGTTATATTGGGTTGGCTAAAGCGAGGCAAAAGTAGTTAAAAATGCCTGAAATTCATCTGGGGGGAAAGTCTTCAGACTTGTGTCTGTCATATTGCAGTCTTTGGACTGCCAAAAAACCCCTAAATATAATTAGTTGTAAAGCAGTCTGAAGACTTTATTATAATAGGGCCAAGCCCGCCTGTCGTCGGAAAGGTCATGAGACTTTGAACAAGGTAAAGACGTGCGCCAAACTGGTAGGAAGAAAGTAGTAGAAAATAGCGCCTTAGCGCCTCCTGATATTCTAGGGGCTGGAGTAAAATGCTTTAAAAAAGCCTTAAAACCTCTTCAGTGCTAAGTCCGCCACAGTTCCTCCGATCGCCAATGAACTTGTAGCTGCCGGAGAAGGAGCATTTAGTACGTTGATTGCGTGAGTAGATTCTCTGATCGAGAAATCATCCAGCAATCCACCTGTTCGGTCACAGGCTTGTGCTCTTACACCAGCACCGCCTTCGACGAGATCAGATTCTTGGATTTCGGGGATCAATTCCTGAAGGGCTTTGGTAAATGCGGCTTTGGAAAAAGATCTGTACATCTCACCAAAACCTGTTTGCCAGTATTTGGCAGCTACTTTTTGGAATCCTGGCCATGCCAATGACTCAGCAAGTTCCTTCAGGTTGATCTGGGATTTTTTATATCCCTCTCTGCGGAAGGCTAAAACAGCGTTTGGACCAGCTTCCACGCCACCTTTCATCATTCGGGTGAAGTGAACTCCTAGAAATGGGAAATTCGGATCTGGCACAGGATAAATCAGGTTCTTTACTAAGAATTCCCTGTCCTCTTTAAGCTTAAAATACTCTCCTCTGAATGGAATGATTTTAACATCAAGAGGATCTTTTTCACTCATTTGAGCTACTTTATCAGAATACAAGCCAGCACAATTAATTACAAGTTTACTTTGAAAGTTTTTCTTAGAAGTTTCAATGTAATTGATGCTTCCTTTCTGCTTTATTTCCAGTACTTTATGGTTAAGAAATATCTCTCCACCATTCTGAATTATCTTCCTGCCGTAGGCAAGCGCAACTTTGAAATAATCTACGATTCCAGTCTGCGGAACGTGAAGTGCTGCTACACCGGCACAATGAGGCTCGAACTCCTTCAACTCTTCCATGGTAATGTATCGCGTTCCTTCCAAGCCATTTTGAATACCTCTTTCAAATAAGTTATTCAAAAGCGGTTTTTGCTCCTCTCGGGTAGCCACGACCACTTTTCCTGTAATCTCAAACGGAATTTTTTCTTCTTCACAAAACTGAATCAATTCATGATATCCGCCTATGCAATTGGTGGCTTTCAGTGAGCCTGGCTTATAATATAAACCTGAGTGAATTACACCGCTATTATTACCAGTTTGGTGTTTTGCGAGCTGATCTTCCTTTTCCAAAATGGCGATTTTGAGCTCAGGACGTGCTTTTTGAATTTTGAGTGCAGTAGCCAATCCCACTATTCCACCACCGATTACTGTAATATCGTATATCATGTTTCTCCGTTTTCAGGCTCAAATATACTAGCGTATTTTTCATTTTTCCAGTAGCAGGAATTCGCGGAACTTTGGATTCTTTATAATTTTTAACCAGTCAATTAGCGATTTGCAGCCTTAATGAATTTATTTTGCAGGAATTACTCTCAGTGCCGCCACTATTACATGATCCGCAAGTATTTTTTCCTTTTCTTCTTTCTCGTTTCCTCTCAGACTTTTGCCCAATTTGTGGTAAAAGGAAAAGTGACTGACTCTGCCACTGGGGATCCAATTCCTTTTGCATCAGTATTGCTGAAAGGCACGACTTTAGGCATTTCTACAGATTTTGAAGGGAATTACACCATTGATGTTAGAAGCCTTACTGATAGTATTACCGTTAGCTATTTGGGATACATCAGTGCTGCGAAATCGCTGGAACAAGTCCCTGAGCAAACAGTCAATTTCCAGCTTAAACCATCTGATTTTGAGATGGAAGCTTTTGTTTTTGAAGCTGGAGAAAACCCGGCTTTTGAGGTGATTCGCAAAGCAGTGGATCGCAAAAAGGACTTTGATAAAAGAGAGTTATCTGCTTATCAGACAAAGAACTATACCAAAATAGAAATAGATATTGATCATGTGTCTGAGGAGTTTACCCAGCGGAAAACTGTACAGAAAGTGACTGCCATTTTGGATTCTATTAAGCAGCTGACGAATGATGAAGGTGAGAAGATTTTGCCTGTTTTTTTCTCGGAGACAATTTCGAAGTTTTACTTTAGATCTAATCCCGAACTGAGAAAAGAGGTAGTAGAGAAATCCAAAGTTACCGGAGTGGGTATCACCGACGGATCTACAACTTCACAGATCACAGGGTCTGCATTTCAGGAATACAACTTTTATAAAAACTGGTTATCCATTGTAGGTAAGGAGTTTGTATCGCCGATTGCAGATGGATGGAAGCAGTTTTATGATTATGATCTAATCGATTCGGTGCTAGTGGGAACTGATTCCTGCTATTTATTGAAAGTATATCCTTTGAGAGAGCAAGACTTGGCATTTTCCGGTACGATCTGGATCAATAAGGAAACCTATGCGCTCAAACAGGTGGATCTGACGATTCCGAAAGAAGCAAATCTGAATTTTATCGAGCGGATCAAAATACAACAGGAATTGCAGCCTACATCTGCAGGCCCTTTGATTCCTGCCAAAACTCGTGTTCAAATTAAAATAGGGCAAATTACACCTAAAACCGCTGGTCTTTTGGCCAAGTTCTACACCTCAGCTGATAGTGTGAAAGTGGGGGAACCTCAGCCTACTTCATTTTTTAACCAATCAGTGACCTTGCTGCCGGGTTACGATGAGGCGAGTGAGGAATTTTGGAAGGAGAACCGACAGGATATTTTGTCTCAAGAAGAAATAGCGGTGCTTCAAATGGTAGATACGCTGAAAAGGATCCCCATCGTGCGCTTTTATTCGGAGGGGCTTAAGTTTTTTGGAACTGGGTATTTGCCATTCAAAAAAGTAGATATAGGCCCGTGGCCAGGCTTTTTCAATTACAATGATATAGAAGGAATAAGGCTGGGAATGGGCTTCCGAACCAATCTGAAATTCAGTGATAAATGGGTACTCTACGGTTATGGCGCTTATGGTTTCAAAGATGCAGAACTGAAATATTCCGCAAAAGTAACCCGCATTTTGGATAGAATGCACTGGACTTCGGTTTCCTTATCTACCCAAAAAGAAATTGATCAAGTAGGATTAGAGATTTCCAGTTTGCAAGGCAACAGTATTTTTCTGGCAGCTAGTAGGTTTGGCACGTTGAGAAGACCTTATTTCACAAACAAACACCAGGTGAATTTCCAACGGGAGTTTTTCAAAGGATTCCTGATGTATTCTGATTTGAGTTTTATGGAATTTGAGCCCTTATATGATTTTTATTACTTAGAAAAAGGCACAGGGGAATATAAGTCGAATTTTCAAACCACTGAAGCTAAGATTGGATTGCGCTATGGACGGGACGAAACCATCCTGATCAACGACAACGAGCGAACGTCGTTAGGGCCATTGCGATGGCCGATTTTTGAGTTGAGTTATGCGAAGGGTATGAATTGGCTAGGTGGAGATATTACTTATTCGAAAATAAATTTCTACGTGTATCAGCGGCTTAATATGGGCATGTTTGGAGTGTCACGATATGAATTTGATGCTGCCAAAGTGTTTGGAGAGGTTCCTTATCCCATATTGAAAAACCACTTGGGTAACGAAACTTTATTCTATACCTCAGCAGCTTTTAATACGATGAATTTCAATGAATTTGCCTCAGATCAGTATGCAAGCTTGAGGTACAGGCATTATTTCGAGGGATTTCTTCTCAACAAAGTTCCGTTGCTAAAGAAGCTTAAATGGCGGGCTGTAGGAAATGCAAATATTCTATATGGATCTGTCAGCAATAAAAATATAGCTAATGCACCTACAGTGGACCCAGATGGCAATACTATAGAAACGTTTGGAAGGTTGGATCCGACCAAGCCCTATATAGAGTTGGGATATGGGATCGAGAATATTTTCAAATTCTTCAGAATAGACTTTTTCCATAGAATGACCTATTTGGATAATCCTGGAGCTAAACCGTTTGCAGTAAAAATATCAGGACAAATTATTCTTTAGTTTTTGGATTCTATTCATTAGTTTGGGTAGATGAAGAAACTACGGCTATTTTTAATTTGTTTGCTTTCCAGCTTTTTAGCATCCTGCTCATCTAGTGATGAAACGAAGTCAGAAGTATCCAGTGATGGACTTGAAATCATCAAAGTTGATCTCTCAGAAGCTAGAGAGGGAAAACTCTCCGAATTCTTTGAGCCTGAGATAGAATATATCTGGTTGAAAGATGATTCTGAAGAGGCGCAATTGGGAGGATTGAATAAGGTATTCTTCCATGAAGACAAGATAGTTACTTTGGACGTTTTTGACTGTGAATGTGTTAAGCTATTTGACAAGGCTGGAAAATATCTCTCAAAACTCGATGCTTATGGTGAAGGGCCTGGACAATATTTGGAATTTGATGATGCTATAATAGTTGGAGAGGAAATTTTGCTATTAGGTATTTATCCTCCCAAGCTGATGTGGTTTGATTTGGATGGTAAATTTCTCAGGGAAGAAAAGTTGGCTAGGCCGACTGATACTGGAGTGTTTTCCGAAGATGAAAAGCGATATTACTTTTTTAATGACACAAGAGAACCAGGTGAGCACTTTGTGGAAAGTGTATCGGAGACATTTCAGGATACAGTGAAAGTTCTACCTTATAAAAAAGAGGGATTTTACGGAAATTTCTCTACCAGGAAAGTTTTTCAAAAAACTGAAAAATGGATGTATTTCGCAATGCCCTTCAATGATACAATTTACCAGATAAATTCAAAGATTTTTAGCCCTAAACTTGTATTTGACTACGGAGATTACGCGCAAAGCATAGATGAACTAAGAAGTAATAGCGAAACTCTAGATCCATTGCAAGAGCTTGATTTTATTAACAAAAAAGCACAATTATACTTCGTGCCTAACAAATGGTTTATACATGAATCCCAGCTTTATTCGGGATTTAGCTACCAAGAAAAAAGTTATAATGTGTTTTTTGATAGACGAAGCCAAAACGTTAGCGTAATCAAGGGAAGGATTTCTGATGATCTTAATGAAGGTTTCGATCCCTATTCAATTCTTTATCAATATGAAGAAGGGAAGGTAGGTTTTACAATACCAGGAAAAACCCTTTTTCAAGAACTACAAAAAAAGAAAGCAGAACTAGGTCAGGAGGGCTTTGAAGAATATGTGAAAGGGAAGGGGAAAAACTTTGCTGAAGCAGCTTTTGCTGCTAAAGACTCTGAAAATCCTGTGCTGATTGTATATACAGTTAAAAAATAACCTCTCATTCCATATTCCAGAAAGCGTATTTGCTACTAAGTTAATTGACCAAGAACAGCTAAACCAATTTGGAATGAATCTAAAATTTTCGACCTTTAATAATAAATAAGGACTTGAAATGGCTACAGTTGATAACTTAAAAAATGGATTGATCGATAAAATACTTTCAATCAAAAACAGAGAATTTTTAGAAGCTCTTGATAAACTGATTTCCTCAAGTTCGCCTGAATTAGATAATGTGAAATTGACGGATGAGCAAAAAATGATGCTGGAAATGAGTGAGGAGGATATTAAATATGGCAAACTGATTTCCCAAGAAGCGATGGATAAAAGAAATCTTGAATGGCTAAACGCGATGTAATTTGGACGAAAACGGCAGATATCCAATTTATTGGCGTTTTAGAATATTGGGTAAATAGAAATAGGTCTGCCGCTTATTCCAAAAAGCTTGTAAAGCTAGTTTAAAAAAAACTAATCAAATCGCCCAGAAACCTTTAATATTCCAAGCAACAGATTTCAAGGGTATCAGAGTTGCTTCAATGGGCAATTTTAGCATTTATTACAAAGTAACTAACGTGCAAATTATAATTGTAGCATTTTGGGATAACCGTCAAGACCCTAAAAAACTTCTAGATACATTACTAGGCATGCAATAACTTTGCTGAAGCAGCTTTTGCAGCCCAAGACTCTGAAAATCCAGTTCTAATCGTTTATACAGTGAAGAAATAAAGATTCATTACCATATTCCCTTCCCATATATTTTTTGATTGCCTCTCTCTTGTGCATATTTGCAACTTAATCTTTATGCCTTTTTGTATGGGCAGAACTAATTTTACACATGTCACAACTTATTAAAATTACCCTTCCAGATGGCACTGTGAAGGAGTACGAAAAAGGAACTACCGGACTACAGATTGCTGCAAGTATCAGCGAGGGTTTAGCGAGAAACGTTCTAGCCGCAAAAGTAAACGGACAGGTTTGGGATGCTACCCGAGCTATCAACGAGGATTCCTCCATTCAATTATTGACTTGGAACGACGGAGAAGGCAAAAACACCTTTTGGCACTCATCCGCTCACTTGCTTGCAGAAGCATTGGAAGCACTACATCCAGGCATCAAGTTCGGAATTGGACCTCCCATCGAAACAGGTTTCTACTACGATGTAGATTTCGGTGATAAGACTCTTGACGGCTCGGAACTCGAAGCCATCGAGAAGAAAATGATCGAGTTGGCCCGTGAGAAGAATGAGTACATCCGTACTGATATTTCCAAGAAAGATGCAGTTGACTATTTCCAGAAGAAAGGTGATGAATACAAGCTGGACCTATTAGAAGGACTTGAAGATGGTTCAATCACGTTTTATCAGCAGGGAAACTTCGTCGATCTTTGTCGTGGACCACACATTCCTAACACAGGTTTTGTAAAAGCTGTTAAGCTGACTAACATCGCAGGAGCGTATTGGAGAGGGGATGAGAAACGTAAAATGCTTACCCGTATCTACGGTGTTACTTTCCCGAAAGCCAAGGAGCTTTCGGATTATCTGACATTGCTTGAAGAAGCAAAAAAACGCGATCACAGGAAACTGGGACGTGAACTTGAGCTTTTCACTTTCTCTGAAAAAGTAGGAGCGGGGCTTCCGCTTTGGCTACCAAAAGGCACCTTGCTAAGAGAGCGTCTGGTGAATTTCCTGAAAAAGGCACAGGACAAAGCAGGTTATCAGCAAGTAATCACTCCGCATATCGGTCACAAAGTCCTTTATGAGACTTCTGGTCACTACGAGAAATATGGCAAGGATTCTTTTCAGCCCATTGCGACTCCGCATGAAGGCGAGGAGTTTTTGCTAAAACCAATGAACTGTCCGCATCACTGCGAGATCTATAAGCATAAGCCACATTCATATAAGGAATTGCCGATTCGTTATGCCGAATTCGGTACCGTATATCGCTATGAGCAAAGTGGTGAGCTACACGGATTGACCCGGGTTCGAGGTTTTACTCAGGATGATGCGCATATCTTCTGTCGCCCAGATCAGGTGAAAGAGGAGTTTGTCAAGGTAATTGACTTGGTATTGTATGTGTTCAAGGCTTTAGGTTTTGAAGATTTCACCGCTCAGATTTCCTTGAGAGATCCGGAGAATCCTTCCAAGTATATTGGCGGTGATGAAAACTGGAACAAGGCAGAATCTGCGATTATCGAAGCAGCAGCAGAGAAAGGACTGGATACTGTTACTGAACTTGGCGAGGCAGCATTTTACGGGCCGAAGTTGGACTTTATGGTCAAAGATGCTTTGGGAAGAAAATGGCAGTTGGGAACTATCCAGGTAGATTATAACTTACCAGAACGATTCGAACTTGAATATATAGGTTCAGATAATCAAAAACACAGACCTGTGATGATTCACAGAGCGCCTTTTGGTTCTCTTGAGAGATTCGTAGCAGTGCTTATTGAGCACTGTGCAGGCAATTTCCCACTATGGCTTTCTCCTGAGCAGATCAATATTTTACCTATTTCTGAGAAATATGTAGAATATGCTGAAGAAATAAAATCGATCCTCGAAGAGGGGGGTATATCAGGTTCTATAGACAACAGAGATGAAAAGATCGGGCGAAAAATCCGTGACTCTGAAGTCAAAAAAGTGCCTTTTATGCTGATAGTGGGGGAAAAGGAGCAGGAAGAGCGAAAGCTTTCTGTCCGAAAGCATGGTGAAGGAGATCTAGGTAACTTCTCTCCAGAGGAGTTTATAAACTATTTTCAAGGTATTATTTCAGCATCATTGAGTAAGTAATTATACTGTATTATTTAATTCAGTTTTTCTTAATTAGAAATAATTCCGATATTTGCATCCAATTTCATAAAAACAATCAACGCAAACTTGAGAAACAACAGACAACCCTATAGAGGTAGACAAGAAGAACCTTATAAAGTAAACCAGAAAATCAGAGCTCGTGAGGTACGGGTGGTTGGTGATTTTGTAGAAGGTGGAAATGCATTACTTCCTACAGACAAAGCCATCAAACTCGCACAGGAAAATGACCTGGATCTGGTAGAGATTTCTCCTAATGTTGATCCTCCCGTTTGTAAAATTCTTGACTACGCAAAGTTTAAGTACGAGCAGAAAAAGAAGCAGAAGGAGATCAAGTCCAATGCCGCGAAGATTGTTTTGAAGGAGATCAGATTCGGACCGAATACGGATGATCATGATTACAATTTCAAATTGAAGCATGCCATCAACTTCTTGAAAGAAGGCGCAAAGGTAAAGGCTTACGTTCACTTCGTCGGCCGTAGCATTGTGTTTAAAGAAAGAGGAGAGATGCTACTTCTGAAATTTGCTCAGGCGCTGGCAGAGTACGGTGCAGTAGAGCAGCTTCCAAAAATGGAAGGTAAACGAATGAACATCTTCATCGCTCCGAAGGCAGGAAAGAAATAAATTTCAACTAAATAAATACAGCAAAATGCCAAAGGTAAAAACCAAATCCAGTGCAAAGAAGAGGTTCGCTTTAACGGGAACCGGCAAAATCAAAAGGAAACACGCTTTCAAAAGCCACATCCTGACCAAAAAATCTACTAAAAGAAAGCATAACTTGACTAAAACTGGTCTAGTACATGAGTCTGACGAGGGTAGAGTAAGAGACATGTTGAGAATCTGATTCTCCGCAGTTGCTTAAAAATCAATTAATTAAGGTTTATTTATTCACCAGACATTTTGGTAAACAAGATCTCGATCACTCGGGGCACCAACTGTCAAAAAACAAAACACTATGCCTAGATCGGTAAACGCGGTAGCGTCCAGAGCAAGAAGAAAAAAAGTGCTAAAAGCCACAAGAGGTTACTTCGGAAGAGGTAGCAACGTATGGACAGTAGCCAAAAACAAGTATGAGAAAGGTCTTCAGTATGCGTACAGAGACCGTAAAGCGAAGAAAAGAGAATTCAGAGCTTTGTGGATTCAGCGTATCAACGCAGGTGCAAGAATGCACGGCGTATCTTATTCTCAATTGATGGGATTATTGAAGAAAGGCGAAATCGAACTTAACCGTAAGGTTTTGGCAGATTTAGCCATGAATCACCCAGAAGCATTCAAAGCTGTAGTTGAAAGAGTAAAATAAGGTTGCACTGTCTTATTTTATTGGAAGCCTTCCCTCGGGAAGGCTTTTTTGGTTTATAAGTAGCAGTTAAGGCATTTTATGAGGCTGTTTTTTAAACTAATAGTATATTGCTAAACATTAGATTTTTAGCTAAAAGATCATTATGAGACCGAAAGCCCATTCTTACTCCTATGCTTTGAAGGTTGTAACTGTAGTTTTATTGTGCGTTAGTTGCAAAAAAAACATTGAAAAAGAAGTATCAGTAACTCATGAAGGTGCTTATACCATAAAACTGGATAAAGATGTTTCAGAATATGCTGAAATAAAAAAGTTTGAAATTCAGGATATAATTCAACTTGAAACCAATGCGGAATCCTTGTTAGGGAAAATTTCAAAAGTCCAGCAAATTGAAGGACAATGGTACATACATTCCATGTCAAAATTGTTTGTTTTCAATGCAAATGGCGAGTTTATCCATACGATTGGAGAAATTGGGAATGGGCCAGGGGAGATCTCTGAGGTGACCAATTTTTGGTTTGATTCTGGGCAACAGCAAATTATTGTACTTGACAACAATGGGAGAAAGATTGTGTCATTTAATCTGAATGGGGAGTTTCAGAAAGAAATAAGGATAAATTCATTCCCCCAAGGTATAGCTAAATTTAACAACGAATTTTTACTGTTTTTGAATAGATCTGCCTCTGATTTTGAATTAAATGAATCCTATGATGTTGCATCAATGGATGAAAACGGCATTGTCAAAAGAACTTACTTTCCGAGTACGCCGGAGTACAAAACTTGGTATTTGCCAAACATGATATTTTATGAATTCGATGGAAAAGTAAATTACTTCGACTATTGGCGCAATCAAATTTACACTTGGACTGAAGATGAATTTATCCCATATCTAAAAATTGATTTTGGCGATAGTAATTTTCCATATGAGTTCACTAAAAGCGCAGAGGGTTATGATGAAAAGAAAAGGGATTACAGGTTTATTCATATGGGGCTGGTAGAGTCAGAAAATTATCTGTATTTCGACATTTACGATAAAGGGGAGTTAGCTTATTTTTTTTATGATAAGCAAAACAATGAGCTCAATTTTTTGAACAAAGACAGATATAATCCTGAGAATCTTTTCATACAACCAATCGCTACGTTGTCTAACGACCGTTTTGTAAGTACTATCGAGCCTGAACACGTTAAAGTTCTACGTGAGCATAAGAGGCTCACCAATCCATTATTAATTGATTTGGCAGACGCTATGGATAAGTATGACAATCCTTCATTGCTGGTTTTTACTGTGAAATTGTCGGATTAAAATTTATTGGCAGTGAATCTTACGAAATAGTCAGGTAACGGAATCGTTACTACCATTCCAAATTAAGTAGGTGTTGAGAAATTGCATTATTTTTATTTTATTAGGTGATGCGATTTTTAGTATTCTCTTTCTTTTTCCTTTGTGCTCATTTTGTAACCGCACAAAACCGGCAAGCAAATAGCATTTCTGGTACCGTCATAGACAGCGAAGATTTGGCTCCTGTGCAGTATGCATACCTGTACTTAAAGAACTACCCTGATTTTTCTGCTTTGGCAGATGAACAAGGAGAGTTTAAGTTCTTTTTCCCCTCTCAGTTCTTGGATGAAACTGTCGTGATCTCATCTATTGGATTTGAAAAGAAGGAAGTGTCAATCTCTTCGCTAGCAAAAACTGGAAATACACTTAGGCTCCAAAGACAGCTACTTTCTTTGAATGAGGTTACGGTAATGCCAGAAGATAATTTTATCGAGGAGATGATTTCGAAAGCGATTGATAATATCCCGAATAACTATCCAGACAAGCGTCACCAGCTGAGAGGGTTTTACAGAAAAGTATCTACGAACTATGAGGAATTCACCAAGCTCGTTGAGGCAGCTGTGGTGGTAGAAGAAGTTAGCTATTTCAAAGAAGGAGTGGATATTCGGATTAAACTTGAATCACTAAGACAAAGCGACGAATTGGGTGAGGTTGATTCTTCAATGACAATACTGAAGCATCGAATTAGAGAGCATATTAAATCAACAGGAAGTACTCTCGGACCATCAAACCAAGTTATTAAAACCTATCAACATAATAATGGATTTCGAGGTGATGCTTACCATTCCAAAACTTGGTTCGGCAAAGACGGGGATCGATTTATGGGGATTCCAGAGTTGCCAACATACCGCAGATTGATGGGAGAGGAGATTGTGGGAAATGATACGATCTATCAAATAGCATTCAGTAGTAAAGATCCTCCTAATGGCAGTAGTTACTTGAAAATAAACGCTAGAAACCATGCGATTGTAGAATATCAAATAGGGTGGCTATCAGGTGAATACCAAACTTTTGCCAAGTTTAGGGAAGTCGATGGAGTCTATTATCCGGAAATGTTTCGAAATAAGGAATTAAGATTGATTAACCGAGATGTGGGCACGCACCAAATGGATATTTCTACTATTTGGTTTGATGTTCCAGTGACTGAGGATTTTAAAAAGATTCGAGTGAAAAATGCACTTGGCAGAGATGAAGAAGTCGAATCCAATAAATATGAACTTGATTCAAGTTTTTGGAAAACTTATGATTTCATCAAAAAACACCCACTGGATTCAGCAATTATCAGGAGTTTGGAAATGAATAAAAGTCTGGAACAACAATTTAAGCGCAATGCGAAAGACTAATATCAAGGTTTATTTCATATGCCTTTTTCTGGGGCTTATTGGTCTTTGTTCTTGCAATTCGGATGAAAAAGGGAAGGGAATAGGAGAAGTTACCGACTCTGATCAAATCGTTTTAGTTTTTGAAGATAGTGTAGCGCACCAGTTTTTTCGGCAGCGTAAGGCAGTATTCAAATACATGGTTGATAAAATGTTACCTGTTGAAATCTCATTGAATTCTGCGGAGTCAAGCAAAGACCTTATCATCAACACTAAAAGGGAATCTCTGGATTTAGTTTATCGAGACAATAGTCAGGTTGAGTTTACCTATTTTCTCCAAAAAGGAGACTCTATCCTGATTCAGGTGAAAGACAATAAACCATGGTTTACTTCCATCAATAAGGAAAGCTCATCCTACGCTTACAATCTGGAGCTTCAAAGGAATGCTGAGCTATTTGATAAATCCTATTCAAAATCCCAGGATTTCTATTTTTTGTGGAATGAGACCAAGGCGTTTCCATTCGAATTAGGTATGAATGAGGACTTAAAGCGAATTAAAGACGAAGCCATTCAAGGATTTCAAAAGGAGTTGAATTTGTTTGATTCCTTGGCAAATTCCCGATTAATTACAGAAAAAGTCAAAGCTTTTTATGCTGCTAAAAATAGATTGGCGCAAAAGAAATTGGAAACTTATGCTACTGAAAGTTTGGAGATCAATACCCAATTGGCTGTTAATTCAATTCTGGAAATAGATAATTCTGAGTTAGCCAACAGCGTGTATTTGGATGAGTTTTCCGAATTAATTATTGCCAATCAATCTCAGTAGGAATCCGATGGGTTATTAGATTCATTGATAGCTGGAGATGAACTGAATTCTATCGAAAAAACTCTGCTCTTTCACTATTTACAAAAGGAAATCCCAAACCTATCATTTATTGAAGCAGATGAAGTTCTGGAGCGATATAATGACAAATTAGCTAATCCAGCCCAGTTGGATTATTTGAATTCTTCGAATAAGGCTCTTCAAAAAATAGAACCGGATATAGAATTGATGGGGCTGGGCAAAAGCTTCAGTAGATTTGAAGAGCTTCTAGATCAAAAGCGAGGTAAGTATTTATACGTTGATCTTTGGGCGGCTTGGTGTATTCCTTGTATTAAAGCATTCCCGGCATCTTTGGCCTTAAATGAAGCCTATAAAAGCAAAGGAGTTGAAGTAATCTTCTTATCAGTTGACGACAATTATAAGTTTTGGGAAGAAGTTGCTGTGAAATATGACATTGCAATTCCAGACCAATCTTTTGTTGCCATGAACAAAGAGGAGTCAGAATACCTAAAAGCATTGAACGTGGCGCTGATTCCAAGGTATTTGATTTTTGATCCAGAGAGAAAATTAATTCATCCTAATGCTCCAAGGCCAGATTCTGAGGAGATTAAGATGTTTTTGGATAATCTTTTTAGATGAGAAATGTGTTTGGGTCATACGCAACACTTCAAAACTAAACTAGAATAAAAATTGGCTCCTGTCCGCCGCGGCTGATATGAATCCTGCGTTTAAAAATAATTTGGAAGGATATTTAGTCTTAACCAATTTCTACCTTTTCCTGATTTAAGTTCTTTTTCACGAATCAATGCTTCTTTTTTACTTTTAAAAAACTCCACATGAATTACAGTCCATGGTCTGTACCTTAATGTATATCCCTTAGTTGATTTGGAATTATGAAAATGAAATCTTGTAATCAAATCCGAAGTCATTCCCGTGTAGGTTTTGCCCGATGATGAGGAAAGCAGAATATATACAACGAATTCGTTCATTAGTAAAAATAAAAAAAGGCTTCCGTTTCCGAAAGCCTTTGAGTAGCGAGAGGGAGATTTGAACTCCCGTCCGCCGCGGCGGATTTGAATCCTGGCCACTAAAGACGGAAACCAAAAAAGGCTTCCGTTTCCGAAAGCCTTTGAGTAGCGAGAGGGAGATTTGAACTCCCGTCCGCCGCGGCGGATTTGAATCCTGGCCACTAAAGACGGAAACCAAAAAAGGCTTCCGTTTCCGAAAGCCTTTGAGTAGCGAGAGGGAGATTTGAACTCCCGACCTCAGGGTTATGAATCCTGCGCTCTAACCAACTGAGCTACCTCGCCATTAATAATTTATCTCAACATTTCAATCAGAGGGAGATTTGAACTCCCGTCCGCCGCGGCGGATAAGAATCCTGCTCCCGATAGCCATCGGGATACCTCGCCAAATATTAATATGAATGGTTACACTACTTCAAACAGTTTCTAAATACCCAGAAACATTTTTTGGTATTGAATTTTGAAATTAATGCCTATATTAAAGCACATTCATCAGTCAATAAGATTAGTTGACAATCGTTTATTATCAACCTGGAAAACCTCCCTTTCGAATGGGAATGCAAATATGAGGTCTTGTAATGTGAAATGCAAGTTGACGTTCTTTAAAAAAATGAATTTTTACACAGAGTAAAAGCGATTATCATGGTTAAAAATAAGTTTGTGGCTGATTATCAAATCAATGCCTCCAAAAAAATAGTTTTCCACTATTTGAGTACTGCAAGTGGATTAGAGGAGTGGTTTGCCGATGAAGTGAAAATAAACGAGGATAAGAATTATATTTTCAATTTTGATAGTGAAGACCATTATGCTCGCCTTGCTTCTCAGCGAAGTAATTCGCACGTGAAATTTGAATTTTACGATCCAAAAAATCCCGATGAGGCCGATCATGCCTTCATAGAATTCAAGTTGGAAGAAAATGATCTCACCCAAACCCTTTTTCTTAAAGTAATTGACTACTCGGATAGCTATGAAGACGATGAGCTAGCCGCTATCTGGGAAGGACTGATCGGAAGATTGAAAGATATTATTGGTGGGTAATCTCAATTCATTTTACCAAATTTGAACTTCGACTCCTAGGCTTCGTATTTGCCTTGGGAGTAGTTTGAATAATGAAGAAACTAGATAAACTTATACTTGGGTCTTTTATAGGCCCATTTTTATTGACTTTTATTGTCGTGGATTTCATCCTGTTGACGGTCAACATGCTGAAATACTTCGATGAAATTTTTGGTAAAGGCCTGAGCTTTTGGATCTATGCAGAGCTGATCGGCTATTTTGTGATCAGTATTTCACCTATGGCTTTGCCACTTGCAGTATTGCTTTCCAGTTTGATGACTTTTGGGAATCTGGGAGAACATTTCGAACTCACAGCCATCAAAAGCAGCGGAATCTCCCTTCTGCGTGCATTACGCCCCATAGGTGTATTTGTGATTATTTTATCATTTGCTGCTTATCTGTCCAATAATTACCTGGTGCCTAAGGTGAACCTTAAGACATTTAGCTTACTCTACGATATTCGGATGAAATCTCCGGCATTGGAGATAAAAGCAGGCGTGTTCTATGCAGGAATTCCAGGATACAGCATCAAGGTCAACGAGAAAATTGGAGAGCACGGACTTAAGGATATAATAATTTATAGTCACGCTGGAGGATCATCAGGCAATTTGAATATGACTTTGGCAGATTCTGGTAGGATGGAACCCTTTTTCAATGAAAATTACATGAAGCTATCCTTGTTTCATGGTACCAATTACAGTGAAGAGAGACAAACAAGAGGGATCAAGGAAAAGCCCGTTGAATTTAACCGGACCTCTTTTGATACAAATGAGATCGTATTTGACCTGAATAACACTTTCAAACTCAATAGAACGGCAGAAGAGGCTTGGTCAACCAACAGGTCTATAAAAAATATTTCCGAGATCAAACTAGGGCTAGACTCTATCAACACACTCTTGAATGATAAGATTTATCAAAATTACCAAAGTACCGAAAGTATTTACCCATTCTTCACCAGAGATAGAAAGCTAAGTCCTCCTGTTGATATTAAGGAACGAAAAGCCCTTGATGATTCAATCAGAAGGGTAAAGTTAGAACGCAAACAAACTTCGACTGACTCACTTGAAAATATTCGGAGCCAGGCTAAGAAGGATACTTCTGTTGTTTTGGCTGACCATCCAGAGTCACGTTTATTGATTAACGCTGCTAAGGATTCTGCCATTTCATCTTTAAGTTCAAGTCAAAAATCTTCTAAATCAACAGGCAGAGACTCTCTTATAGCAACTTCCGCAGGGAAAAAGCAGATTGATAATAAATCTAAGAAGGAAGATGATCAAGATACGGTCAAGAATGCTAAGTTAAAAACCGTACTAAAGCAGCCTAGAACTACACCATTAACTGATAAAGAGCGCAAACAGATCGATTCCTTAGTAGAGAATCGTGGCTACACAAGGCAGTCGGTTACTATAGCCTTGAGTAATTCAAGGAGCTTGAAAAACAATTTTTCTATCAGAAAGACAGAAATAGATAATTATAAGAGAGACTACCGAAGATTTCAGATTGCCTGGTATCAGAAATACACCCAAGCATTTGCTTGTTTTGCGATGTTTTTGATTGGAGCGCCATTGGGCGCTATCATTAAGAAAGGAGGATTGGGAATGCCAGTCCTGGTGTCTATTATTTTTTTTATAATCTATTACATGCTCACAATAACGGGTGAAAAATGGGCTAAGGAGGGAATTGCCGATCCATTATTCGGAACCTGGTTTTCAATTTTATGTCTTCTTCCCTTCGGATTGTTTTTTGTGAAACAGGCCAGAAAGGATGCCAGATTATTCGAACCGGACTTTTATCTGAGCCTTTGGAAAAGTGTACAAGACCGATTTAAAGTTCTTCGTTCAAAAGCGAATTAAGCTTTCATTTTCTTAAATTAAATCTTACCTTTGTGGTTGTTTTACAAAATTTAGCTAAACATGTATTTATCCTCAGAGATTAAAGAAGAGTTATTTAAGAATCATGGACGGTTAAAATCTGCTACTGACACAGGATCTCCTGAGTCTCAGATTGCCCTCTTTACACACAGAATCAAGCATTTGACTGAGCATTTGAAGTCAAATAAGAAGGATCACTCCTCAAGACTTGGTTTGTTGAAGCTAGTAGGTAAGAGAAGAAGCCTATTGGATTACCTTCACAAAAAAGAAATCGAGCGATACAGATCAATCATCGCCGAGCTAGGAATCAGAAAATAACCAAACTAGTAAGGTTCTCTTGAGTGAGAACCTTACTTTTTTATTTTTAAGGTTATACGAAGACTTTTATCACTAACGACGCAAACTAACAATTATTTATGTTACCGAATTTAATCACCAAGACCATCACACTAGAAGATGGCAGAGAAATTACAATAGAAACTGGTGCCTTAGCCAAGCAGGCTGACGGGTCAGTAGTAGTGAAGATGGGAAAGGCTATGCTTTTGGCTACAGTAGTATCCAAAAAAGAAGCTGGAGAAGGGGTGGATTTTTTACCTATGTCTGTTGACTACCAAGAGAAATTTGCTTCTTCGGGAAAGATCCCTGGAGGATTTTTGAAGAGAGAAGGAAGACTTTCTGATTACGAAATTTTGATTAGCCGTATTGTAGATAGAGCTATTCGTCCAATTTTCCCAGATGATTATCATGCAGACACTCAGATCGCTATCACACTTATAAGTGGTGATGAGGATGTACTACCTGATGCTTTGGCTGGTCTTGCTGCTTCTGCAGCTCTAGCTGTATCTGATATCCCTTTCAATGGCCCTATCTCTGAAGTTCGCGTTGCGAAAATCGATGGGAAGTTGAAAATCAACCCAACTCCAACTGAGTTGGAAACTGCTTCTTTGGAGTTTATCGTTGCGGGTTCACTTGACTTTATCCTGATGGTAGAAGGTGAAGCTAACGAGATCCAGGAAGAAGAAATGCTGGAAGCAATGCAGTATGCTCATGAGGAAATCAAGAGACATTGCCAGGCTCAAATCGAGCTGACTAAGCTTGTTGGCAAAGAAGTGAAAAGAGAATACAATCACGAGAAGTCAGATCCAGCACTTTTCGATAAAATGAGAGCTGAAGTTTACGACAAATTGTATGCTTCGGTAGGAAAGCAAATTGCTAACAAATCTGAGCGTTCTGCTCTTATCAAAGAAATCAAAGATGAATTCGTGGCTAGCCTTGGTGAAGAGCATGAGTTCGAAGCAAGTCTTATAGGTCCATATTTCAGCAAAATCCATAAAGAAGCTGCTAGAAATTTGACTTTGGATGAAAAGAAAAGACTTGACGGTAGAAAGCTTGACGAAGTAAGACCAATCTGGTCAGTAGTCGATTACTTGCCATCTGCTCACGGATCTGCAGTATTTACCCGAGGAGAAACTCAATCGTTGACTACCTGTACCTTGGGTACAAAGATGGACGAGATGATGGTAGATGGAGCGACTATTTCTGGCTACAACAAATTCTACCTACACTATAATTTTCCAGGGTTCTCTACAGGCGAAGTAAAGCCTAACAGAGGTCCAGGAAGAAGAGAAGTAGGACATGGTAATCTTGCCATGAGAGCTTTGAAGAAAGTTCTTCCTCCAGCTGACCAGAATCCATATACTATCCGTATCGTTTCTGATATCTTAGAATCAAATGGTTCCTCTTCAATGGCAACTGTGTGTGCTGGTTCTTTGGCATTGATGGATGCAGGTATTCCTATCAAATCAGCAGTAACAGGTATCGCAATGGGTATGATCTCTGATGCCAAAACAGGTAAATATTCTATCCTTTCGGATATTTTGGGAGACGAAGATCACCTAGGTGATATGGATTTCAAAGTGACCGGTACTGCTAAGGGTATCACAGCTTGTCAGATGGATTTGAAAGTAGAAGGTCTTGATTATTCTGTGTTGAAGGAAGCTTTGCTACAGGCAAAAGACGGAAGACTTCATATTTTGGATGAAATCACGAAGACGCTTGCTGCTCCTAAGCCAGAGTTGAAACCACATACGCCAAGATCATTTGTCATGATGATTCCTAAGGAATTGATCGGTGCGGTGATTGGACCTGGAGGTAAAGTGATCCAGGAAATCCAAAAAGATACCGGAGCTACTATTGTAATCGAAGAGATCGACAATCAGGGTAAAATCAATATTTTCTCTGCTAACCAGGATAAACTCAACGCAGCACTTTCCCGTATCAAAGCGATCGTGGCTCAGCCTGAAATAGGAGAGACTTATACAGGTAAAGTAAAAAACATTCAACCTTTTGGTGCCTTTGTGGAATTTATGCCGGGTAAGGATGGTTTACTTCATATCTCCGAGATCAAGCATGAGCGTGTAGAGACTATGGACGGTGTACTTGAGCCAGGAGAAGAAATACAGGTCAAATTGATTGATGTCGATAAGAAAACTGGCAAATTTAAGCTTTCAAGAAAGGCTTTATTGCCAAAACCTGAAAAACCAGCATCAAACTGATAAGGTTAATCGAAACAATTGATTAATTTGATTTTCATAAACTATTAAATTTCACAAATCATATTCCTGAATGAGGCAGCTAAAGATTAGCAAACAGATTACCAACAGAGAAAGTCAGTCCCTTGATAAATACCTTCAAGAGATTGGAAAAGTTGACCTGTTGACAGCAGACGAAGAGGTAGTTTTGGCCAAGAGAATTAGAGAAGGTGACCAATTGGCACTGGAGAAATTGACCAAAGCCAACCTTCGATTTGTAGTATCAGTTGCCAAGCAGTACCAAAACCAAGGACTTTCTTTGGGAGATTTGATCAATGAGGGAAACCTCGGTCTGATCAAGGCTGCACAGCGATTTGATGAAACTCGTGGATTTAAATTCATCTCTTATGCCGTATGGTGGATTAGACAATCTATCCTTCAGGCGCTTGCAGAGCAGTCTAGGATTGTTCGTCTTCCATTGAACCGAGTAGGTTCTTTGAACAAGATCAGCAAGACATTCAGCGAGCTAGAGCAGAAATTTGAGCGTGAGCCATCTCCGGAGGAATTGGCAGAGGTGCTTGAAGTCACTGCAAATGAGGTAGTAGATACAATGAAGATTTCTGGTCGTCACGTATCTATGGATGCTCCATTTGTACAAGGTGAAGAGAATAGCCTTTTGGACGTATTGGAAAATGACGGTGATGAAAAGCCAGATGATGGCTTGATGAATGATTCCCTTCGGAAAGAAGTTCAACGCGCACTTTCTACTTTGACTCAAAGAGAAGCTGATGTAATCACGCTTTACTTTGGCTTGAATGGCGAGCATGCAATGACTTTGGAAGAAATAGGTGAGAAATTCAACCTGACAAGAGAGCGAGTAAGACAAATCAAAGAAAAGGCAATACGCCGACTGAGACATACATCCCGTAGTAAGACGCTGAAACCTTACCTCGGATAAGCTAGCACACAATAACAAAGGGGGTTAATAGCCCCCTTTTTTTATTTCTTCATTTTTGCCTTAGTTTCTATTTGTGTATTGCTTTTATGACTTAAGTCAAGTGCTTAGGGAATTTTAACAAGATGCAACTTTGTTACTAGTGCAGAATTCGTAAAATTTGCCCGATTTAATATTACCTATTAATGAAACCAGAAATTGAAAAAGTAAAGGTTTTGATCATTGGATCAGGACCTGCAGGTTATACTGCAGCTATATATGCATCGAGAGCAGGCCTTTCGCCTGTACTGTACACAGGTGGACAGCCTGGCGGTCAGTTGACCATTACCAATGACGTTGAAAATTATCCTGGATATCCTAATAGTGTGACTGGGCCAGAGATGATGGAAGACTTTAGAAAGCAAGCAGAACGATTTGGTACTCAGGTACGATATGGGTTGGCGACCAGTGTGGATTTTACCACCAAGCCTCATACTGTGATCATCGATGAGCAAGTGACTATCCATGCAGATACGGTATTGATATCTACAGGTGCTTCGGCTAAATGGTTGGGGATAGAAAGTGAAACAAGGCTAAACGGAAAAGGGGTATCTGCCTGCGCTGTTTGTGATGGGTTTTTCTTCAGAGGTCAGGAAGTGGCAATCATTGGGGCAGGGGACACTGCTTGTGAAGAAGCATCTTATTTGTCTAATATCTGTAGCAAAGTTTACATGCTGATCCGTAAAGATGAAATGCGTGCATCTCAGATCATGCAAAAACGTGTAATGAATAATCCCAAGATCGAAATTCTCTGGAATACGGAGACTGATGAGATCCTTGGAGATGAAGAAGTAAACGGGGTGAGAATCTTTAACAATAAAACGGGAGAAAAATCAGAAATCGCCATTTCTGGCTTCTTTGTTGCTATTGGACATCAACCAAACACCGGCATATTCAAAGATTATATCCATATGGATGATGCCGGATATATCAAAACTATCCCGGGAAGTACCAAAACAAATGTTGAGGGCGTTTTTGCTTGTGGAGATGCTCAGGACAACATCTACCGTCAAGCTGTAACTGCTGCGGGAACCGGATGTATGGCTGCCTTGGATGCTGAGCGATATTTGGCTGAGTTCGAGAATGATTAAACCCAATAAATGAGGTATTCAATCCTATTTGTAGTCTTTTGTTTGAATCTGAGCATTGGCGCTTTAAATGCCAATGCTCAAATTTTTCCAAAGATTATCAAGAAAAATAATACAACTGAATCTACTGGGGCAGGCCAGGAGAGGAGAAATATAGAACTGAGGGGATTTGATCAGGAATCATATCTTAGGACTTTATCTTCCGTCACAGATTCCATTATTTTTGAAAACAATGTGAACCTCGGTAGAGTGAGGTCCATTATCAGTGAGGATCAGGATATCATGATTTGGGCCCCCACTAACCAGTTGATAAAAGTATCAGAGCAAATCCAAATTGATAGTATCTGGGTGACAGCCTTTGAGTATTATTCTTCTTGGGACTCTAATAAAATTGATATTTACAATTTTGACCCAAAGACATTTACTGACACAGTTAATATCCGACTCTACGATGAGTTTTTTGGATACAATTGGAAAATGCCTCTGGAAACGACTCCAGTAACCTCCGGCTATGGTTACCGATGGAGAAGATGGCATTATGGAACTGACTTGGATTTGAATACTGGTGATCCTGTTTATAGCGGTTTTGATGGAATCGTCCGAGTAAAATCTTATGATCGATACGGATACGGATATTACCTTGTGATCCGTCACAAAAATGGTTTAGAGACCCTTTACGGTCATTTATCCAAACAATTAGTAGATGTAGGACAAGAAGTAAAAGCTGGAGATTTAATTGCAAAAGGTGGAAACACTGGACGAAGCACTGGCTCTCATCTACATTATGAACTACGCTATCGGGGCTTAGCTTTTGATGCAGAGAAAGTTTATGATTTTCCAGCATACAAAATCCGGGATCAAAATTATCAAATTACTCCTGCGCTTTTTGGCAACATTGTTCAAGCAAGGACCAATGCCTACCACAAAGTAAGGAGAGGAGAAAATCTGGGATCTATCGCTAGAAAATATGGTACTTCTGTAAGTGCTTTGACCAGATTGAATGGAATTAATACACGTACAATTTTAAAAATAGGACAGAACCTGCGCGTTCGCTAGCTACTTGAATAAAAATGACAAAGCTGGATATTTTAGTTTTCGCTGCACATCCGGATGATGCAGAATTAGGATGCTCTGGAACTATAGCTTCTCATGTAGCGCGAGGGCATAAAGTCGGGATAGTTGACTTTACCCAAGGAGAAATGGGAACTCGTGGAACGCCTGAACTACGCCTACAAGAGGCAGATGCTGCGGGTAAAATCCTTCAATTATCAGCAAGAGAAAATTTGGGTTTCAAAGATGTGTATTTTCAAAACGACGAAGCGCATCAATTGAAACTCATCGAAATGATCAGAAAATATAAGCCTGAGATAGTTTTGGCAAATGCAGTAGCAGACCGTCATCCTGATCATGGCAAGGGATCAAGCCTTGCAAGCACAGCCTGTTTTATGAGTGGTCTTCGAAAAATAGAAACAGAACTTGACGGGGTTCAGCAGGAAGCTTGGAGACCTAAGTTCGTCTATCATTACATCCAGAATAATTACATAGAACCAGATTTTGTAGTGGATATTACCCCTTTTTGGCAGACTAAAATTGATAGTATCCTTGCATTCCAATCTCAGTTTTATGATCCTAAAAGTGAGGAGCCGGTAAGTTTTATCTCAGATCCGGATTTTCTGCCATTTATTGAAGCTAGGGCTCGAGAATTTGGCCACAAAATCCTGGTGAAATATGGTGAAGGGTTTACTGTAGAACGAATGATAGGCATGGATAATCTCTTTGACCTGATATAATCAGGGGGCAAGCCTGCTAATCACCCAGTTACCATCCTGAAATTCATATTTGATCCTGTCGTGGAGTCTGCTAGGTCTGCCTTGCCAAAACTCAATGGTTGACGGCATCAGCCTATATCCACCCCAATGTGGAGGTCGTGATATGGAATTTTCAGAAAATTTCTGTTCTATTTCAACTTTCTTCAGGTTTAGATCTTCCCGTGAATTGAGTTTTTGGCTCTGCTGAGATACCCATGCGCCAATTTGAGAGCCGAAAGGTCTAGAGAAAAAATAGGTATCTGATTCCTCTGCTGTAACTTTTTCTAATTTGCCACGCACTCTGACCTGCCGTTCCAATTCTGGCCAGAAAAAGGTCAAGGAGGCATGGTTTTGCCTTTCGATTTCTTTCCCTTTTTCGCTTTCATAGTTGGTAAAAAATACAAAACCACTGTCAACTCCCTTTAGCAATAAGATCCGTGCGTTTGGAGTGCCATCCAAGCCAATAGTGGACACTGTCATCGCGTTTACTTCCAAGACTTGAGCATTTATTGCTTCTTCAAACCAAGCTTTAAACTGCGTAACAGGATCTGTGTTTACATCGCTGATATCCAATGATTTAATGGTGTAGTCCTTACGTATTGCTGAGATGTCCATAGCTGGTTTTGAGTCAATAATTTCTTCGATATAAAATTACCAGAGCCATTGCATTTAAAAAATTATGATCTATATTTTTCAAGAATTTAGATTTTAGATGCGAATGACGAAAGATGAACAACGTAATCCTAAGGCCGGAGATCTTCTAATTTCCGAGCCATTTTTGCAAGACGAAAACTTTGTTCGCTCTGTAGTTTTACTTTGTGAGCATTCCGAAGAGGGTAGTTTTGGGTTAATCATTAATAAACCTTCCATACTTAAACTGGGTGAGCTAGTTGAAGCCTTGGATTTTTTGGATAAGGAAGTTTTTGTAGGTGGGCCTGTGGAGCAGAATACGCTACATTTTATTTATGTAGGTGAGAAGGCACTCGATGGTAGTATTCAATTGGGTGAAAATATTTGGTGGGGCGGAGATTACGAATCTTTAGTGGAGAAATTGAAATTGGGCTTATTTGACCCGGAGTCAGTCCGTTTTTTTCTAGGTTACAGTGGGTGGGGCTCTGAACAATTGGACGACGAATTGTCTGATGAAACCTGGATTATTTGCAGGGAAAATTTGGGAGAAAAAACGTTTGATTTTACACCCGAGGAACTCTGGAAAAACTTACTCAAGAATATGGGAGGGGAGTTTAAGGTAATAGCAAATTATCCGCTAGATCCAAGATTAAATTAGGCAAAATCCCTACTTTTGCCCATATTGCCGCCTAATAGTACTGTTTTTATGACTGATAAAAGTAATGATTTGTCCGACAAGGACAAGGTGACTCAAGCCTCCAATTCAGAAGAGGTAAAGGGTATCGAAA
The DNA here is from genome assembly GCF_900116615.1 of Algoriphagus locisalis. Taxonomy (GTDB): domain Bacteria; phylum Bacteroidota; class Bacteroidia; order Cytophagales; family Cyclobacteriaceae; genus Algoriphagus; species Algoriphagus locisalis. The sequence continues at coordinate 1,024,701 of NZ_FPBF01000001.1, read as the reverse complement.
AGGAAACTAATTCTGAGGCTATCGAAGAAAACGTAGCTGAGGAGACTGAAGACTCTGAATCTATAGTTGAACCTACTGAAGAGAAGGCAGACGCAGCGAGTTCTTCTGAGGTAATTGAAGAGATTCCCGAAGAAAAGAATCCAGCTATTTCTGAAGAAACTATTGCAGATCCTGAAGTAGTATCATCGGATGAAGCTGAAAAATCCTCGTCTTCAACTGAAGCAGTCGAAGAAAATGCTCCTGAAGTAAATGTTGAGCCTACCGAAGCGACAACTTCTGCAAAGACTCAAGCAAACAACTCTGAAGACGAAGACTCAGAAGAGGAGGACGAGGACGAAGAGCATCATGACGAGGAGATTGATGTAAGCACGCTTACCAAAATAGAACTAGTAGCCCTCCTCAAAAGCAAAGTCAAGCAGGAAAATATCTATAGAATCGATAAGTTGGTTCATGAGATAAAGGCAGCTTTTGATGAATTTACCCATAAAGAGAAAGAAGAAGCTTTAGAGAAATTTAAAGCTGAGGGTGGAACTGAAGATGATTTTGACTTCCGTCCAAGTGATGAGGAGAAAGAGTTCAACACATATTATTACGAGTACCGCCATCAGCTAGGTGCGCTTCGCAAAGAAGCTGAAAAGAAAAAAGAGGCCAATTTGGCAGCAAAAACAGAGTTGCTGAATAAACTTCGCAAGCTGGTAGATGGTGAAGAAACCACCTTGAGTATGGCGACTATCAAAGCTTTACAAGAGGAATGGAAAAGCATTGGGCAAGTACCGTCATCGCAGAATAGAAGCCTTTGGGCCAGTTATAATGCATTAATGGATCGCTTCTATGACAATAGAAGTATCTATTTTGAGCTGAAAGAACTTGATCGTAAGAAAAACCTTGAGAGTAAGCTTGAGCTTGTAGAGAAAGCTATTGCATTGAAAGATGTAAAAGATCTTAAAGATGCCATCAAGTCCCTTAACGAGCTTCATGAGGAGTTTAAGCATATTGGTCCAGTTCCTAGAGATGAGCAAGAGGCACTTTGGCAGAAATTTAAAGCTGCATCTGATGCTGTTTACGATCGTAGAAAGGATTTCTATGAAGGTCAAAAAGAAGTTTTTAAAGCAAATCAAGATCTTAAAGAGGCATTAATTGAAGCCTTGAAACCCTTTGCAGATTTCAAAGCAGATAGAATTCGTGAATGGAATATCAAGACCAAGGAGATTTTGGAAATCCAGAAAAACTGGGAGAAAATAGGTCCTGTACCAAGAGAGTCAGGTAAAGAAATTAACAAGGCTTTTTGGGCTTCTTTCAAGCAGTTCTTTCATAATAAGAATTTATTCTTCAAAGAGCTGGATGAAATTAGGGCTACAAACCAAGCCAAAGCTGAAGAGTTAATTACAAAAGCTGAAGAATTAAAAGATAATACAGATTGGCAGAATACGGCTAATGCACTTGTGAAACTTCAGCAAGATTGGAAGAAGCTTGGCCCAACTCCCGAAAAAAACCGTGACAGTCTTTACAAGCGTTTTAAGCTTGCCTGTGATACTTTCTTTGACAATAGAAGAGATTCCAATAAGCAATCCAACGAGGAGTTTGAAGAGAACTTAGTAAGTAAGCAGGCGATTTGTAAGCAAATCACTGATGCAGCAAAAAGCGGAGAGGTTTCTGAGGATGAATTGACCAAACTGGTCGGTGAATTTAATGATTTGGGATTTGTGCCTAGAAAGTCCATGAAGGAGATACAGGCTCAATTCAAAACTGCTGTTGACCTGTATTTAGAGAAATTAAGTCCTGAGGGAGCTGGTAGAGAAGAATTCCTGTTCAGATTAAATCTGAACAGACTTCAGTCTGATCCAAACGCTGTAAAAACACTCAACAAAAAAGAACACGGCATACGTAAGCAAATTTCTGAGTTGGAGAATAACATTACGTTATGGAAGAACAATTTGGAATTCTTTGCTGCCTCTAAGACCGCAGATAAATTGAAAGATCAGTTTGATCTGAAGATTCAAAAAGCCGAAGAGGAGATTGAAAAATTGAAGGGCAAGCTGTCAATATTAAGAGAGTTTTAAATTTTTCTCACTCAGAATAAGGAAGATAGGATTTTTCTTTTCTGGGGGTTTGGAGCAAATAAAGTGAACCCCTATATTTGCATCACAATAAGGGAATAAGCCTCCTTAGCTCAGCTGGTAGAGCAACTGACTTGTAATCAGTAGGTCATTGGTTCGATCCCGATAGGAGGCTCAAAAAGGGAAACAGAGATGTTTCCCTTTTTGCATTTTTTGCACCTAAGCTCTTTTTCCATGTTCGTTTACTTGATAATTGATTTTTAAAAGAAGTACTATTCTCTGATACATCTCAAATAAAAGCCAGGGAGTTCCTGGGATGGTGAAAAATAAGCTGAATTAGAAGTTGAAAGGTATATTTTAGAATCCTCAGAAATATCTGAAATTCCTATTGTCACTATATCTCCATTTTTCTCAATACTTGATGTCCAAAAGGAAGCGATTAAACCCTTTGATCTAAAAAAACCACCAATGTACCGTTCTCCTCCAGGAAGTGCGGTAAATCCGCTGCTATTGGTGCCTGTATTATAGATCCAGTATTGATCGCTTTTAAGCATTCTGCCAGCATTAGGAGTGCCTCCATGAAAATTAAAAAGCATATTCCAATCCGAGACTGTTGGAATCTTCCAATCCCGGGGAGCTAAGCCTCGGGGATCTACAATCGCGTAGTAGTTATAAATTAGACCATATAGCTGCCCATTTTCTTCTAAATCATCATAATAGGACCATGCTGGTATTTTATCAATGTATGCCTTTTCCCATTCTGCTTGATTGGATGCGTGGAAGATCTCTTCACCGTTTTTGAATGCTTTTGCCTCTAAATTCTTTTTCATCCATACCTGACTACCTATTTCTATACCATCTTCTGGGATTTGTAGCGTACCTGGTTCTTCCACTTCCTTGCAGGAAAGTAAGACTAGGAACAAGAAGAAAAGTACAGGGTTGTTGGTCACGGCGCAGCCTATAGTTGAAGATGATTTATTTGAAAAGATTATGGCTAATTTGAATAAGCTTAATAATTGAATAAGGTACCGAATTACTCATTAAAAAGTTAATGGTCAGTACATTGTTTTAAAAATTTCAGATATTTAAAAGATAAATAACTATCATTTGAAATAATAGTACCCATATTAAGAAGTATAGTCTTTACATTAACCATAAGCTTTGCACAAGCAGTTTCCTTTTCCTCACCAGAATTTTTTGAAGGCACGTAGTATGTATTAATTTAAGGAACTCTTGATGGCTGTGCTACTCTTTCTAAGAGACTAGTAACAGTTGACGGGAAAATCACAGGCTATTTTCTTGAAGAGAGATAAATGAGTACAGTTAGTGTCCATGGAGAAGTTATCAAAACTTCTTTTAACTTTAGTGACTATGATGTTAGCTTAATACCGAAAAAAGAGAACATGGATATACGGAATGATACCAGTAACAAATATTTTTTTGCTCACCTGGTCAGAAGACCGATGACCGAAGTGGCCTCAATTCTAAAGTTTAACATATGCTATATTGCTTTAGCCTCCTTACTGGCAGAAAAGCGGATATACGTAAAAGAGAATATGGATACTGCCAAAGGTGACCTTGTGGGCATGTTTGATACTTTAAAGTACCAGAGTATAAAAATTACATAAATTAACCCAATCAGTCTAAACTAAAAAAAAGGTGACCGAACGCTCGGTCACCTTTTTATTGAAGTCCCCATTCAAACCATATTTTATAACTAGTTCAGTCGATTACTATGGGTCACAGGATATGGATAATGAAAAACTTATACTACTAAATTTTCTCTCCGTCTTCTCTATTATAAAGCGAAACTATGGCTACTAACAGAATTTTTGATTTTCCCTTTTTTTAAGGAATATCCCAGAATACCCGGGAGAGTAAATTATCACCTCCCATTGCAGCCGAAGCTGCAGTATAATTTTCTGTGTTTGTAGAGCCTTCATAGTCTGGATAGGAGAGCCTTCTCGCAAAACCTCCCTGAAGATTGTTATTGGACAAATTTGGACTTAGAGCGGGAAAGCCACTTCTCCTGAAATTAGCAAATGCTTCTGTTCCATTTCTGAAATTTGCTATCCAATACTGCGTATTAATAAGCTCCAAGGCATTGCTTGCCTCGAATGCAACACCCGGCTGTGACACGTACGATTCCATCTCTGAATCAGAAATAGGCTCGGTTTGAGGATACAAATCATACACCATCAAGTCGGCTTTGACACCATCTTCGTAGTAAGCTTGAGCTGAACCACTAATCCATCCTCTTTGGGCAGCCTCAGCCAAAAGGAGGGAAGTCTGAGCATACGTCACCCAAAAATAAGGAGCTGCCGGAGATGCAACCGAATAGATATTTATTTGGGAATAGTTCAGACCGCCACCACGTGCTCCTCTATAAGGCCCATTAGGGTCGGCCAGTTCAGTGCTGATCACTCCAATAGGCACTCCAAACTGGTTGGCTAAATCTGTGTTAGGATTGAGGTCGTTTGCCACTGCGGCAGGATCCTCATAGATAGCTAAAATGTATTTGCCACGGGGATCATTTGTTGATTTCAATTGTGTCACAAATGGTTCAGCAGCATAGTTGAAATAGGAGAAATCCCTTAGTCCACTATTATCACCTTGAGTATAAAGGGTACCGTCGTATTTGACATAGGCATTGTCTGCATTGGAGGTCATTACTCCGTTGTTAAATGCCTGGGAGACGATGGCTTGCGCCTTTGAGGCATCTACTTTTGAGTAGCGCATTCCCAATCGCAGCAGCAGGGAGTTACCGAGTTTCCTCCATTGTTCTACTTGGGCAGAGGCACTTCCAGCAGGATTTTCACTGTTGTTTCCATAAAATAGATCTTCCGGTACATAGTCAGCGCTAGGATTAAGTGCAGCTACGGCTTCCGTCAACTCCTTTTGCAAGTCTTCGTAGATCAAAGCATCATCATCGTAAGCTGGAAAGAATATTCCTTCAGTGACGGCCTTTCCTGCGTCAAAGTAGGGTACATCTCCATATGAATCAACTAACCCTAAAAATATTTGAGCTTTCCAGATCCGAATCATGTTGTATAAATTTGTACGGTCTGTTTCTTCTCCCAATATTGACATCGCTTGCATCAGGTTCTTGATAGAGCCAGGGTAGGATTGATCCCACTTAGGATTGCTGACCCCGTCAATATCCTCGTTGAAATTAAAACCTAAGGTAGCTCCTTGGTTGTATGGATTTACAAATTGCTGGACAATGGTATGCTCCGCTGTCCAGTTTCCCAGATGAGTTCTTTGTGCCCCGGCAAATAGAAGCGCAGGGTTTATTTCGGTTACAGCATAAGGATTTGTATTTATTTCTATAAAATCCTTATCACAGCCTGCTAGTAGTACTAAGGCTGATAGGATCAGTAAATAGTGCTTTATTGATTTCATGATCTTAGAATTTAACATTTAGGCTGACATTGAAATTTCGAGTAGTAGGCAAAGAGGAGTTTTCGTATCCTGCTCTAAAATCCCCCGAAGACTGTACTGCTTCAGGATCCAATCCAGGCAAATCTTTGTACAGTATTGCCAGATTTCTGGCTGCAGCTGAAATTGAAAGCCCTTTCACAAATTTCATAAAGGACAACTTGCTGATGTCCTGAGTTAGGTTATAGGAGATGGATACGTTCCTCAGTTTGACAAAATCAGATTTGAAAACAAATGGATCTCCGATCTGTTGATTTCTGTAGTCTGCATAAAAGCTCTGTAGGTTTGTAACCACGGTAGTATTCGGTTCTCCATTGTCGTAAACACCCGGAAAAATGAGACCTTCTTCTCCCTCTCTTCGTCCTTGCAGCGAAAGCTTAGAATGTCCCTGACGCAGCATATTCAAATGAGTGGACGACATGACCATCCCTCCAAACTTGTAATCTATATGTACGGCTAGACTAAGTTTTTTATAGCTAAAGGTGTTTGTCCATCCACCCGTGTGCTTGGGAATAGAGCTTCCAATTGGGAGAAAACCATTTGTTTCTTCACCACCTGGGGTACTGGAGTTTGTGGAGCGTAAACGCCCTTGGTCGGTTACGAGTATATCTCCATTGGCATTTCTCAGGTAAGTTCTGGTATATAACTGATTCATGGGAAGTCCCTCTGTGTACCTGAGCTGTCCTAAGAATTCGTTCCCCGTATCGTTGAAAGACACCACCAGCATTGTACCACTGTTATTACCTACATCCAAAACCTCCGTTGTTAGGTATGCACTATTCCAGGAACTGGTCCATCTGAAATTACTTGTCTCAATAGGAGAATACTCAATCAAAAACTCAAGCCCACTATTTTTAAGGGATGCAGTATTTTGTTTTGAATCTGTGTAGCCTGATGTATTGGAAAGTTTTACATCCAATATTTGATCTGTAGTTACTTTTTCAAAAGCGCCTACATCCACCAAGAGTCTGTTGTCGAATAATCTTAGTTCTACTCCGATCTCCTTTTCCGTTACGGTAAAAGGCTGCAGGTTAGTATTTGGAGCAAAGTTTCCACTTACACCAGCTAGCGTTTGCCCATTAAATTGGTTTTGATTTATACCGTAGGTCAGGAGTCCTTCGTAGGTTCCTACTCCGTTTGTACTACCAACTTCTGCCCAGGATCCACGTAGTTTAGCATATGAAAGCCAAGTGACATTGGTCATCAATTCTGAGAAAATAAAACTACCCGAAATCGATGGGTAAAACTTGGAGTTGTTGTTTGGGTTAAGTACTGAGAACCAGTCGTTTCTCCCGGTAAAATTTAAATACAACATGCCATTGTAACCAAATTCGGCCAATCCATAAAGTGAATTAACGCGGCTCTCAGAATAGCCATATCCTTGATTTCTAATGGTACCATTGGCTATGGAATAGAGGTCAGCAACTACAAAATTGCTGGAGTTCTGAGTCAAATTTTGCCATGTTGGTCTCCAGGTATTGCCTCCAAAGCTGGCATCTATGGAAAACTTGTTAAATACCTTATTTGCACCAATCAGAAAATCTGCGTTAATATCTGTGGTGGTAGTTTGAGCTAGGTTGTACGTGCCCCGGTAGGTTCGGTCATCTTGAAACAGCGTAGTGCTACCTGTACCATTCAAGCGATTCCATTCAGAGAACGCAGTTCCATAATCGTAATTAAAACGGCCTTGGGCATACAGCCAGTCGGTAATAGCATACCTAACCGTGGCCGTTCCCAAAAGTCTATTTCTTCGCTCCTTAAAGTATTGGTTTCCTTGGATGGGATAAAATGGGTTGTTAATAGTACCCAAAAAACCATTAGTTCTCAATTCTGCTCCCGTAGTAGGATCTACTGCACTTTCTCTATAAGCATCAATGGGTGTGGATATTCCCATTCTGTTGAAGAAGTTGATGGCTCCATCACCCTGAGTACCTATTTGAGGAGGATTGAGGTTATACTCATTAGCGTAATTAATATTTAGCTGAACCGTGAGCTTTTCTGATAGATTATGATTTATACCTACATTGAAAATCCGTTTTGTGTATTCATTCATAGGCTGAATACCAGAGGCATCAACATTGGAAAATGAAACTCTGAAACTTCCATTCCCTGTGCTTCCTGATAATCCTAGAGTATTTGTGAAATTTGATCCATTTCTTAAAAAATCATAGAGTTGATAAGGATAGGCAGAGTATGGCCTCATTTGACCATCAAAGTTTATCGTAGGTGCTCCGTCTAGTCTATCACCAAAACCAAACTGGCCGAAGGACTGGGCATCTCCTTGAGTTTGGGGCCTTACTCCGCCTGTGCCTATTCCATACTCTGTCTGGGAAAGTTCATCCATAAAATTAAGAGGCTGGGAAGTAGTAAAACTTGAGGTGAAGTCCACTCCAATTCCCTGACCTGCTTTACCTGATTTAGTAGTTATGATGATGGCACCATTGGCAGCCCTGGCTCCGTAAATGGCCGCTGCGGTTGCACCTTTTAGAACCGTCATACTTTCAATATCATCTGGATTTATATTTTGAAGATTATCGCCCCGGTCTCTTTGTTCCCCGGCACCGTTTACTCCTCTGGCACCTTGATCCATCGGAAGACCGTTGATAACGATCAGGGGAGCATTGTTAGCCCCAGCAAATGCTGATTGTCCTCGGAGTCTTATTTGGGTGCTGGAACCTGCTCCTGCGGCGGGAGGTGTAATATTGAGACCAGCGACTTTACCTTCCAAGGATTCCATGACATTGGTGGTTCGGTTTGTGACCAGCTCCTCCGTATTTACAGAGGTAGCAGAGTACCCTAGTTTTTTGGATTCTTTCTTTATGCCTAGAGCAGTCACCACTACTTCTTCTAGTGATTTCTCGTCCAGGGCCATTGTGATGTTCAGGACAGACATTCCGCCAACAGCTACCTCTTGGGTGACAAAACCGATAAAGGAAAAGACTAAAGTGCTGTTTGGATCGTCAAATTCGAGGCTATAATCTCCATCGATATTGGTAGTAGTTCCTACCGTCGTTCCTTTCACAAGGACTGTAACCCCGGGAATGGGTTCACCATCTACATCGGTCACCTTGCCGGATATTTGGGCAGCTACTTCATCTGATAGGTTTGAGAGCAGGTGTAGCGGAGGTGATACATTAATTTCTTTAGGGGATGCCAGCGACTCGGTAATCGGAGTGAAAGCACCGAACTGTACTAGCATAGCTATGCCGTACAAAAGGTAAGTTTGTTTCATTTTTAATGGGTTTTATTGTTAAAGAATAACTCAAAATATCCATTAAAACAGTGTCCAAATTTAGCTTTATTGACAAACCAAAAATAGGCGAATAATCAATTAACTAAGATTGAAATATAATTCTAATAGATACTTTAACTCAAGCTAAAAATTACTCTATATAGAATCTACCAATAAAAACCACCGTAGAATTTTGTACAAAATAATTCTAAGTTTTAAAAATATTTTTGTTTTCAAATAAATACTGGTTTCCAAAAGTTTAAGGTCTTGATTAAGCCTCTCATTTTAGTAAAAAATCAAGCTACTTATTTTGATCAAAGTTGCTTATATATCACTCTGCAAACGAGCTATATCAGCAAACTCATCTTGTAGTTTATTACTTAATCTTTCGAACAATCCAAAGTACTTCATATAGATAGGGTTGGTTTGCTTGTTAGGGTCAAAAGTAGTAGCCATTTTCACTGATTTGGCAGCAGTGGAGATACTATCAAAAATTCCCAAGTTGGTAGCTGCCAGCAAATAGGCACCCTGCGCTATGCTATCGGGGTTTTTTCCGATACTTATGGGCTTGTTGAATATATCCGCCAACAGCTGTGTACAGAATGGAATTGAAGCAAAACTTCCATTTGCCGTGAGGGAACTGATCGTTTTGTGAGACTCCAGCGTTTTGCCAATGCTATAAATTTCGTAGAGAATTCCTTCTATAGTGGCCCTGATAAAATGTCGCTTTTCATGCATAATATTTATCCCAAAAAATGTCCCACGGGCATTTGCATTCCAAATTGGTGCCCGTTCACCCAAGAGATAAGGCAAAAATAGTAACCCATCCGACCCAGCTCTGGATTTTGTGGCTTCCTGCACTAATTGCTGCATTACTTGATCCACATCATACAGGCTCTTGAAATCACCAAACTGCTTTGCAAACCACTCAAAAGCCACGCCTCCATTATTTGTAGGACCTCCTGAGATGTAGTACTTATCTGTGAGAAGGTAATTAAAAAGACGTTGTTTACTGTCTTTGAGCACTTCTTTACTTACTACTCTTACTGCTCCACTATCTTCTATAGTGATGGTTGCCATATCTTTTTCCCAAACTCCTCCTCCCAAAGTAGCCAAACAGCCGTCGCTGGAACCGATCAGGATTTTCACTCCTTCGGAGAGGCCAAGGGATTTTTGGTATTCGGGCCGTAGCTTGTTAAGTTTCTGAAAAACAGGAACTAAATCTGGAAGGCGACTAGCTGCTATCCCTGCGTATTCTAGTGCATCAGTGTCCCATTCTCTGCTATGGATATTTAGAAGTCCAGTAGCAGAAGCAAGGCTATAGTCTAATAAGTAATCTTTGGTGAGTTGTTGGATGATGTAAGTTTTGATTGTGATAAACTTGGCAGCCTTGTTAAATCGATCGCGATCGTTTCTATTGAGCCATGCTATTTTAATAAGCGGTGACATGGGGTGAATAGGCGTGCCTGTAGAATCATAGATCGAGTTGCCGACAGAGGAATTTTTTAGCTCCTCTGCCTCATTTTTTCCTCGATTATCGGCCCAGGTAAATGCGTTTCCTAATGCTACACCATGCTTGTCTATGGGCAAAACACTGTGCATAGAAGCGCTGAAGCAAATGGAAATCACCTCATGATGAAATGGGTGAATCCGTTCATTCAGAAGATTTTTCATCACATAGAGCATCGTAATAAACATCTGATCAGGGTCTTGCTCGCTATAGTCGGGAGCCACATGAAAAGTAGGGTAGGATCCTTTGGAGCTTCCAATTACATTTCCTGTCAGGTCAAATGCTATTATTCTAACTGCATTCGTGCCTATTTCGATAGTGATGATACATTCCATATTCTTAGCTAGTTTACTCGGTGGTGGTATTTCGTTTCCTAAATTCATTGGGGGTATGCCCAGTAAGTTTTTTGAAGGTGGTAGAAAAATGCTGAGAGGAATAAAAGCCGGTTTTTAAGGCAATATCCGTAATATTTGTTTCCTTTAACTTTAATAGTTTGATCGCTTCAGAAATCCTGATATTAATCAAGTAATGCAAGGGTGGAAAGCCAGTATATGCTTTTACTTTTTCATTAAAAGCGGTAGTACCCAGCCCCATCATTGCCGCCATTTCTTCAACCGTCCATTTATGTGATAAATTTTGCCGGAGATTCTTTTCGAGATTTGTGAAGGTCTGGGGAAAATCCCGTCGGGCTCCTGCTTGTCTAGTAATCTGCCTGCAAATTAAGATCAATAGCGTGTCAAGTATATGATTAACCCGAGTCACAAAGCCTAATTCCTGATCTCTAATTTCCGCACAAGCCTCCTGAAAAAGAGGAGGTAAATATGAACATTTTATAACTGGACAATCATTTAGCTTGAGTATTTGCCAGATGACCAGTCGTTCACTTTTAGATAATTTGCTCCATTTTCCCAGTACGATTCTGCCATCATTATCTATTTTCTCAATCCGCAATTGAAGCCTGACAAGCGTCCCGATATCCTGATGGCCATGAAGTCCCCCAAATTCTTGCCCTGGCAAAATCACTGCGGTATCTCCTGGATAGAGTACTTCGTGTTTGGAATTGATAATCCAATTAAACCTTCCATCTAGGACAAGATACATCTGTAGATTCTTTACCGGTAAACAAGGAAAAGAATTTAGTTTGATTGAATTTACTACTTCCAGTCCAATATCAATTACGTGGGGAAAAGGAATCAATTCCTTTGCATTTTCTCCCAGTAATTTAAAAGGACTGTGTGGCATTTTGGGCTAATTAAAGTAAATGACAACTAAAAACTCTAATTTAATCTAAGAATATGTTTAGCTAACAACCCTGCTTCTTTAAAGGTAGGCTAAACGTATCTTAGTCTATTATATATTTTGGATTCATATGCTCTTATGATCTCAAAATTTATTCTTTTTAGAGTAAAATACCACATAGAGGTATTCTATTTAAATTCCTATTTATATCCTTGCAAAATAACGATAGGACACTATTGATTTTTTAATAATATATATTACACTTGCAAAATATAAAATAAATAATTTCTTATTTAATACACAATCTATAAAAAGATTATCTAGAGATAAATTAGAATAAAATTTTAACCAATAGTTTGGTTATTATTAAATGAATTGACTCTTAACTCAATCTAAACGGTGATAATAATGAATAATTATTTAAGACTATTTATATATTTAACTTTAGCTTAGTTTGTAATTGATGAACAATTAATTCTATAGTATTTAGACAGCAATAACTGGCCAGTCATTTTCATCCCAAATAATTTCCTTGATGACTAATTTTGATTTTCCTTCATCATGCTTGTCATATCCATGAGCTACAAAAATTGTCTTTCCGTCAAAATCATAAACGGCACAATGACCAATTCCTGCGTAATCTTCTGTTTCTGCAGCTAGGATGGTACCTCCTCCGGCATACATTGCTTTTCCTTCTTGGTCGAGGTATGGGCCTCTGATATCTTTTGACCTTCCAACTATCGTTTTATAGGTACTCTCCAATCCTTTACAGCATGAGTCAATAGAAGCAAACAGATAATAATATCCATTATTCTGATAAATAAAAGGTGCCTCTATGGCTCCATTGCCTGCATTACTGTCAGGTCTCCCAAAAGTTCGTTCGCGTTGTGCAATTCCATACCATTCCTGCGGCTCTGCTAAGGAGATCATGTCAGGGGCAAGCTTCACAAGTTTCAAGCCGCCCCAAAATGAGCCAAAAGACAACCAGCCTATGGTCTCTCCATTTTCACCTTTTTCATAAATCACATTTGCATCTATTGCATTCCAAAAGTCGCGACCTGGAACGGACTGAACCACCATTCCTTTATCTTCCCACACATAGTCAGGACTAGTTTGATCCAGCGTTTTGTTGGTCATTACTCCTATGGCGGAGGTGTTTTTACCGAATGCTGAAACGGAATAATACAGGAAATATAGTCCATCAAAGAATTGAATATCCGGTGCCCAATACCCTCTTCTATACCCGGGAACGATGTCATCATTGACCCAGTCAAAAGCTGTGGATATCCGCTCTATTCTTGTCCAAGTTTCTAAATCCCTGCTTTTAGCAACACCTCCATGAGTCATAAAGAGGTAGTAAATACTATCCTGTTTGATCATCACAGGATCATGAGCGATAAGCCCTTTACTGTCATCCACAGCCCGCTGGGCATCAGCTGGGGATAAGCTTATCAAAATCAGAAAGCAGGTCAGCAAGCCGATTATAGCTTTATCTAAACCACCTCTGAATAAACAGGGGGCAAAAGTAAAGGTCATTTCATTTTGGGTTTTTGGTCGAATAAATCTTTTAAGATTTATTTAACTACTAAATCTGCAAAGAATATTAAATCAAATCTTCCTGTTTTAGCTTGAAAAATAACTGGATTATGATTAATTCTGCTTCCAGACTCTTATAATAGTAGAATAAATCAGATAGAAATAATGAAGAAGCCATTACAGAAATCAAAAATTCCAGCTAACAAAGTATTCGTTATCAAGGAATTGCGTGAGCCATATCTGGATAAATTCTGGCATTCTCATGAAGAATTTCAATTGAACGTAGTTTTGAAGGGTAGGGGAACCCGCTACATCGGTGATCACATGAAGCCTTTTAAAGAAGGGGATATGGTATTAACGGGTCCAAATCTTCCTCATGTGTGGAGAAGTGACAACATCTTTTTTGATGTAGAAAACAAAATGGAGACCCATGATATTGTCATCTATTTTCCTCGGAATTTCCTCGGAGCAGATGCTTTTATCAAGGAAGAGTTTGAGGAAATCGAAAAGCTACTGTCTAGGGCTGATCGGGGCTTGGAGATTACGGGGCCTACAAACAAGCAGGTGACCAAAATGATGAAAGAGTTGCTAGAAAAGCAAGGGGCTTCGAGGATCATTGGTTTATTGCAGATTTTGGATTTACTGGCTCATTCGCCGGATTTGGCTCCGATCACACAGATCGACTATAAAAATAATTATACCGCACATGAAAAAGATAAGATTTCCGAAATCCTGGAATATGTCTTGAAAAACTTCAAAGAAAAAATTACCCTAAGCGATGTGGCTTCGATGGCAAATATGTCTGAAAGCGCCTTTAGTAGATATTTCAAATCCAGAGTCAATAAATCTTTCACGGATTTTCTGGGTGATGTGCGAATCAGCAATGCCCGCAAATTACTGCATGATGAAGATTTGAACATCAGTCAGGTATGTTTCGAGAGTGGATTTCCTACACTTTCCAATTTCAATAAGCAGTTTAAAGACAGAACCGGGAAAACTCCGCTCGCCTATAAAAAGGATTACATCGAGCCATTTTGAGATTATCTGTTGGAATCAAAGTGTGCAGCTACCTGGTCCATGTAGGACAAGCTGATCGGGAAGTTTTGGTTTTCTGAAAGCAGCTGATGCCTTTCTACCTTATCCACCAGCTCGGTATTGACAATATAGGAGCGATGGGTTCTGATAAAAGAGGAGGGAAGTGACTTTTCTATTTCAGCAAGAGTCATCCGGCTCAGAATCTTCTCGGTCCGTAGGTGGAAGGTTACGTAATTCCCCGTTGCTTCGCAGCAGAAAAGATCAATGAATTTTACCTTAACCTGTCCATCCGAGGTTTTGATATAAAGGTAATGTTGTCTATTGGCAGGCTTCAGTTCCATCCATTCCTGAGCCTTTTGGCAGGCTTTAAGAAATCTAACCAAGCTAAATGGCTTGAGCAAATAATCAATGGCATCGAGCTCAAATCCTTGTACGGCATAATCAGAGTACGCCGTAGTGAAGATCACCTGGGTGTCTTTTGGCAAAAGTGCTGCAAGCTCAACGCCCGAGATATCCGGCATGTTGATATCCAGAAAGACCAACTCCACTGGATTGCTTTTCAGATATTCCAAGCTTTGCACAGCATCGGTGAAGGTGGCCGCAAGTTCCAAAAAAGGGACTTTGGAAGCGTGAGATTTAATCACTTCCAAAGCCATATTTTCATCGTCTATTGCTATTGCATTTATCATTTTAAGAGAGTTGGACCGAAAGGTGGACAAAATGTTCTGAATCGTTTGCCACGATGGTCAAGTTATGCTTTTGTGGGTAAAAATGTGCCAATCTACTTTTTACATTTTCCAGACCAATCCCTGATTCATCGCGCGGATCTTCGGTTTGCTTTTTGGGATGAATGCTATTCACCACATCCAAATGAACAGAACCTTGCAGACATCTCAGGTTAATCTTGATCCAGGATTTGCTTTTGGTACTGATGCCGTGTTTGAACGCATTTTCCACGTAAGGAATCAGCAGCATGGGGGAAATATTTCCCTCACAGATTTCATCCGATAATTTGATTTCCACATCAAGGTTTGTCTCGTTTTTGAAACGAAGCATTTGTAGGTCCAAGTAATTTTTAAGGTAGTCAATTTCTCTGGTCAGCGGGATTTTGTCCATCTGGTTTTCGTGAAGCATGAAGCGCATCATATCACCCAACTTCTGGATTCCATCGGAAGTCTTTTCTGCATTTTCCATCAGCGCAGCCCCATACAGGGTGTTAAGGGCGTTGAAAAGAAAATGTGGGTTGATCTGGGACCGGAGAAAGCTAAGGTTTGCCGAACTCTGATTTACCTGAACGGAAAGTGTGTCAATTTTGCCCACGTAATCTTCATATTTTGCAAAAATCAAATTGGAAATAGGAAATACAACGAAGATCAAAAGTGCGATCATCCCAAGTCCAAGCAGCATGATTTCCGGTACATTACTTTCCGCAGAAATGATGACAAAAACAATGAAAATGACCGTCATCAGCCCCCAAAGAAAGCCACGGTATGCAGTTAGATTTCCAGCTAGTTTGTTTCTATAGAGTAGGAAATAATTGTAAAGAATAAAAAATGTTATTCCCGGCACAATCATTAGGAAAATGATCAACACTGCTTCATTCACAAAAAGCTGCGATACAAAAAGAAATAAGCTGATAAAAAGGAAAATCATAAACAGACGCGTGCCGTTATAAAGCTGAAAATCCTTAAACATAGGCGGTAAAAACATCCGCTTCAGTAAATTGGCAATGACCTGATAGACTGCGTAAAGTAAAATTAAACTGAAATAAAAGCGGAAAAACCGCTCTGCATCTACATCATTGACACCTGCGCAGGCACCTGACAATCCACCAGTAATAACGATTGTCAGGAGACTGTAGAGAATCAGTTCAAATGTATTTTTATCCTTTAGGTATTTTGGTATAATCACGAGATGCATCACATAATAGCCGATATAAATCACAATGGGGAACACAACTATCCCAAAGAATTTTTCCATAGGATAAGTCCGGGAAGACATCGCCACCACGATGTTGGTCAGCACAATGATCAGAAATACGAAGGTGACTATCCACCATTCAACATCTCTAAATACCAATCTTTTTGATTTCATAAACCGCTAGTTAAAAGTGTGTTATATTACTTTGTCTCAATTGGATTTGAATTACTGCCCAAGGTTGTCGTTGTTTCCTGGTTTATGTTTTCGGGATCCCCAGAAAACATCAGCACCAAATTGTAAATAAGGGCTAAAAGGATTAGCAAATAAAAGACTTTCTTGGTGTTCATTAATTCTCTGCCTAATTGATAGGACAAGAATACTGGTGCATGACTTTGTGTACAAAAGATTGTGATGAAATAAGTATATATAGGGACGGAATTTGCTATTTAAGAAATACGAATGACGATTTACGAGATCGTAGCAAAGTTGGTGTGCTTTTATAATTTTGGGATTTTCTGTTTTCTCACATAAGCATTTATACTTAAAGAAAGATTGCCACGTCCAAATCAATTCCCTTTGGTCATTAATTTCTCATCGCAATAACGAGCCCCAGATAATGAATAAAGTGGCGCTTAGCGGAACAAAGAATTTACAAAGATTCGAAAATGCCGTAAATCGTACTTCGTAAATCGAAAATGAGCCAATAATGATTTGAGAATCTATGATGATGAATATCGAAGTAAGTCTTTGCTAAAAAGGATTGCTCAATAAATCAATCCCCCACATCAGTGGAAGCACAAAATAAACCATCAAAGTCACCAATAGAATTGAAATGACATTTAGCCAAAACCCAGCGCTGACCATGTCCTTCATTTTGAGATAGCCCGATCCAAATACCACCGCATTGGGTGGAGTGGCTACTGGAAGCATAAAAGCACAGCTGGCTGCCAAAGTAGCACCAATCATAAGCCCAAATGGATGCAAATCAAGTTTTAGAGCGACTGAAGCCAGAATTGGCAACAGCATAGAAGCTGTGGCGACATTGGAAGTTACCTCTGTTAGGAAATTGACAGAGGCGATGATAATCAAAAGCAATAAGAAAAAGCTTATTCCTTCGAGCAAAGTAAACTTTTGTCCGATCCATTCCGCTAGTCCTGTACTTTGAAATCCCTCTGCCAAAGCCAATCCACCTCCAAAAAGAATCAAAATTCCCCAGGGAATGCGCTCAGCTGTTTTCCAGTCCAAAATCTGATCTTTGCCAGAAGAGGAGGGAAGTACAAACAAAAGCACTACTCCGATCAAAACAATAATGGTGTCATTCAAGAGTGGGATGAGTTGTTGCAAAACACTTTCACGTAGTATCCAAGCTATACAAACCAATCCAAATACAATCAGCACATTCCATTCTTCATACGAAGTTCTTCCTAAATCACTTAGCTGTTTTCCGATTATGCTTTTTTCATCTGCCAATCGAAATTTCTTCGGAAGGGGGTTGGCAGTGGAAACCAAGTAGTACCAGCAGATAATCAGCATCACACTAGCCAAGGGCAGTCCAAACATAAACCATTCATTGAAGCCTATGGTGTAGTTGTATAATTCTTCGATTACAGCAACCATTATCGCATTTGTGGGTGTCCCGATAAGCGTGGCCACACCGCCGATGGAAGCACTGTACGCAATTCCAAGCATGATATTCTTGCCCAAACGATCTGCTATGCTGCTATTTGATTCACCCAACTGAGCCTTGAACTGGCTGACTACTGCGAGACCAATCGGAAGCATCATGAGGGATGTGGCGGAATTTGATATCCACATCGATAAAATCCCTGTAGCGAGAATAAATCCTAAAACAATCCTTCGCAGATCAGTTCCTAACAGATTTATAATATTCAGTGCGATTCTACGGTGCAGATTCCATTTCTCTATTCCAGTGGCTAATAGAAATCCGCCCATGTAAAGAAGCACGGTAGGATGCATGTAGTTTGCAGAGACATCCCCAATAGGAAGAATTCCTAGGAGTGGCATCAGAATCAAAGGTAGAATAGCTGTTGCAGCAATGGGGATCGCTTCGGTAATCCACCAGATAGCCATCCAAGCTGCCAGAGCAAGCATGGATTGCGCAGCAGGATTTAGCCCGGAAAACTCCACCAAAAAATTAACGGTAATAAAAGCTACAGGGCCTAGGTACAGCCCAAAAGTGTTTAAACTGATTTTCATGTAGTTCCAAAGCTAAAACTTTTCAAATCATTTTGCAGTGATACGCTTCATGAGTTGGAGAAATTGTGAATTTTCTGAATTTATGAAATACCCATACGTTTTTTGATCTCAGCTTCTATGGAAGCAGAAAGTTTAACCCCCCAGGCTATCAGGTCCCCCCAAACCTGATGGTGAGTTAAGCTGTGCTTACATAGATACAATTCCCGGGTTTGGTATAGGGGTAGTAGTGGAGAACCAGAAGTTGGAGATACAATACCAAGAATATAGAAAATGTTAAGTGTTCAAACTTTTTATTTAACATAATATAAATTATGTAACAAATTGTGGTTTATTACCGCCGAGCTGTACTGTCGGACTCTAATTGCAAAAAGATAAACTATCGCCATTATATTATCTTTGGAACGTTTTCAAATAAAGATTTGCTCGTGAGAAGAAAAATTCCGGAATCAACGCTACCCAAACTCGATCGTTCACAACTGATTACTTCTGAAGGCTTGCAAAAGTTAAAGGAAGAACATGATCAGTTGTGGCGAGTGGAACGTCCAGATGTTACCGCTAAGGTCGCTTGGGCGGCAAGTTTGGGAGATCGTTCAGAAAATGCCGATTACCATTACAACAAAAAACGTCTTCGGGAAATTGATAATCGCCTACGCTATTTGCGGAAGTGTATCGATGATTTTAAGGTGATTGATTACCACCCCAACCAAGAAGGGAAAGTGAATTTTGGTGCTTGGGTAGAAATTAAAAACGAAAAGAAAGGTCTTCAAAACCGTTTTCGTATTGTGGGTTACGAAGAACTAATCGGTAATAAGGATTACATCTCCATGGACTCCCCTATGGCCAAATCACTTCTCGGTAAAGCCGTTGGAGATGAGGTGATAGTAAAAACCAAATTGGGTGATTTTGTATGGAAAATCCTTACAATAGAATACCAAAAGTAAGATGACCAAAATAAACTGAGTTTTATAAGTTTAATTTGACATCTCCTGGTTCATAATTTTGGAGCAGCAGGATCTTTATTCACCGCTTTTATCCGCACAGCTCGCCCTATTTACCACCTGTCAGATTAACTTGATGGATAGC
The DNA here is from genome assembly GCF_900116615.1 of Algoriphagus locisalis. GTDB lineage: Bacteria > Bacteroidota > Bacteroidia > Cytophagales > Cyclobacteriaceae > Algoriphagus > Algoriphagus locisalis. The sequence goes on along the minus strand of NZ_FPBF01000001.1, from coordinate 1,005,434 downwards.
AATTAAATCGCTGAATATCTGAACAAGGACACGCTCAGCTGGTTATGCTATTAAACTAAAACCATTAACTATGAAAACTTTGAATTATCTATTCGCAGTAGCGCTATTATTTACAGTGGCCTGTAGTGGCGAAAAAACAACGAACGAAGAAGAAACGATGGAGGTCGTTGAAGTTGAGGAAGTTGTAGAAGAGCAGCCGAAAGACATTGTGACTTTAGCGCTTGAAACTGAATCTTTGTCAACGCTAGTAGCTGCGCTCAAAGCCGCTGATCTTGTGAGTACTCTTCAAGGCGCAGGTCCTTTTACCGTCTTTGCCCCTACTGATGATGCTTTTGCAGCCTTACCAGAAGGCACCCTAGAGGAATTATTGAAGCCAGAAAATAAGGATAAATTAATTGCTATTTTGACTTACCACGTGGTACCTGGTAAAGTTATCTCTACAGATTTAACAGATGGCATGAAAGCTGCAACTGTAAATGGTGAAGAAGTAACCATCACTACCGCTGACGGTGCAAAAGTGAATGGAGCAAATGTGGTAATGGCTGACGTGGAAGCTTCTAATGGAGTGGTACACGTGATCGATGCTGTGATTTTGCCACCTGCGATGTAATCATTTCCTAATTCGAAATTAAACTAAAAGCCCTGTAATAGGGCTTTTTCTATTTTTGTCAAATACTTTTATCTTAAAAACAAGAATAGAAAATATTTTGAAATGGCCATGAACGAAATTTATCAGCTTACTTTAGTGCGTTTTTTCGTTTTGAAACCAACAAATTCTAGATATCCTTTTCCTGTACTAACGCATTAAATTTTTCGCACTTCTCCTGGGACATTGGTTTAGTGAAATACCCGAAGACTGATGAATAGGATTTTGCTTTGTCTCGGTCAACTTCACTAATCGATGAAGTAAGCATCACAATTTTTACCAAGTGGTTGAGTTCGTTACGTCCCATTTCATCCAAAAAATCCCAACCGTTCATGCCGGGCATATTTACATCCAATAGTATCCAGAAAATAGCTTGTTCCTGAGTGTTTTTTGCTTCGATCAGAAGGTTTAATGCTTCTTCTGCCTTGGTGAACAGTGTGAGGTCATCTACAAGATCATGGATTCCCTGACCCACTAAGTATTTTTTGGTAATCAGCAGCGATACTTGATCATCGTCTATTAGTAATACTTTAATTTTCATAGTTCAGTAACTCTAAAGATACTATAGTGCCCTTTTCATGCTCGCTTTCGATATCTACTCTACCACCAAGAGCTTCTATCTGTTTTTTTGCCAAATAGAGACCTATACCTTTTGCTTCCTTGATGTCATTTAGAGGACTTTGTATCTTAAACAAACTATCTCCATACTTAGCCAGGTCAATGCCTTTGCCATTATCCCGTACTGTAATTTGAAGAATTGTATTGGAAATCTGAAGGGCATTCACTATTATTTTCATTTCCCGTTCGTTAGAAGTAAACTTTAGGGAATTAGAAATCACGTTTAAGAAAACATTTTCCAAGTATTCTCTGACTGAAAATAAAATTAAGTTTTCAGGAATTTTATTTACATAAGAAAAGACCAAATCAGGCTTGGTTCTCACCACGAGATCAAATACGTATTCTATCAAATGATAAAGTGAAACAGGCTCTTTACTTTCCTCAAAGTCCACATTTGCGGAGGTCATCCGGTCCATGGCTACTATGGTGATATCTGTTTCCTTGATTTCCTTCTTCAGAAGCTTAAAATATTGCCGGTATTCATTCTCATCAGTAATGATATCCAAGAGACTCAGAATACCGTTTGCATTGGCCACGTGAGAGCGGATGTCATGAGATACGAAGGTATTGTACTCTAGGATTTTCTTATTTTGAAATGCAGTATAATCTGCAAGCAACTGGATCTGGGCTCGGTTTTCCTCGAGCTCTGTAATATCATAACCCAAACATAAAATCTCAACAATCTCATTAGCTGGATTTTTCACCGCGATGAAATCCCAGAGGTTGGTGACTATATTTTGGTCTTTTGCAGTTTCTTTCAGTAAGACTCGAAGTTTTGATTCTGATCCAGATGCTACAGCTTGAAATGCCTCGGTGGCTGCTTTTAGGTACTCAAGTGTGATAGAATTAAAAATATGGGTTTCCGGATGAGTTGTGATATCGACATTCAACTCTCTGGAATAAAAATCATTGCAATAAATCAGCTTCCCTTTGAGATCTGTTTTACAAATATAAAATGTGGAATTATTTGCAATGGAGTTGTAATAATTGGCAGCTTGTGAGCTGTCCCCTACCTGCTTTTCCTGCCTTTCCGTAGCGATGGCGAGTTGGTGACTGAGCCTTTGAGATTCTACTAAAACCATGGTTTGCTCTGCCATTGCCTGCAGAAATTCCAATTGAAGCTCATCCAGGGTCTGCGGAGAATAGCCTAAGACACAAAAACTTCCTATAATTTGATTACTGTTGCTTAGTAGAGGAAACCCGGCATAAAACCTAATCCCATTTTCCTTGAATGCATAATGCTCCTTAAAAGTATCGTCTTGACTTAAGTCAGGAATAGTGAGGTGCGTAAGGTTATTTTTCACCAAATAATGGCAAATAGATTCGGAAAGCTGAAATTCTGATGTTTCCATCCCGATATTCGATTTTAACCACTGCCGGTCATTATCAAAAAAGGAAATATAGCCAATATCAGCTTTACAAATTTTGACAGCTAGCCGAGTCAATTTATCCAATTGCTCTGATGGCTTTGTATCCATAAAATGAAAAATAGAACTATCGGACATATTATTACTCTGTCAAATGCTGGTCATTAATTAAAAATTATGGCTATATAATTTAACCAGAAACTACTTACTTTTTTTCATTCAGTGATTTCAAAAACTTAATTGTCAATGGTTTTTCCAAAAAGCCAACAATATTCTTGTTGAGCCTGGATCTTTGCAGGTCCAAAGGTTCTACTGAGGAAGATAACATATAAATTTTCAGAAGATCAAAATTGATTGATTCGTTCTCTTCCAATTTCTTCATAAAATCCCAACCTGACATTTCCGGCATGTTGATATCCAAAAAAAGAATTGTTTTTGCCAGTGACTGGCTGCTCATATATTCAATAACAAAATCGAACCCCTCAATGGGATTTAAGAATATATACACCTCAGAATCTGGAAATGCCACGCTGATCATTTTTTTGTTGATCAAATTGTTTACATGGTCATTGTCTATCAGTATGAAGGACAGTGTGTTATGCATGGTTTTTTCTCTGTTAATTTTCAAATTCTATTGTTACTTCTGTCCCTACATTCACCTTACTCTGAATGGATATTTTACCCCCTAAAGCTTCTAGTTGGTTTTTGACCATATACAAGCCCATGCCCTTGCCCTCGGTATGAAAGTGGAACCGCTTGTATAACCCAAACACCTGGTCACTTTTTTTCTCCAAATCTATCCCTAATCCATTGTCTATGAATACGATTTTAAAGCCATTTTTCTGAATATGACTTTTGATTTCGATCACAGGGTCTCTTTCTGGATGTCTATATTTGATGCTATTTGTGATCAGATTGTAAAAAATACTAAACACATAGCTTTTAATTGTGACCATTTCTTCCAGTGGTGAAAAATCACTGATTAAAGTGACATTTTCCTGCTCTATCCAACTAGCTATACTTGCTTTGATTCCGCTGATTATCTCTGAGAATTTAACGCAAACTTTCTTTTCGTTGACTTCTCGTTTCTTTTGTAGAATATAATTCAAATCCTTGATCACAATATCCAAGCCCACTGCTGATTGTGCTAATCCTGATACTAACTCCTTCTCTGTAGAGATTAAATCCAAACTCTGGATTAAGCTACTGATCCCCAATATATTGGCTGCTGGTGCTCTCAGATTGTGGGATACAATGTAGGAGAATTGTTCCAAGTCGCGGTTTCTTTGTACTAGGTCATCGATGACTTTATTGCGTTCGTTTTCTAGTTTCTTTCTAGAGGTGATATCACGCATTATTTTCGAAGAGCCAATGACTTGATTGGATTCATTTAAAATAGGTGAAATGGTGAGGGAAACATCAATAATGCTCCCATCCTTTCTTATCCGCTGGGTTTCAAGGTATTTTATTGGCTTGGCTTTTAGGGTAGTATCTGAAATCCTTCTTTCTTCTTCATGAAGATCTGGAGGAATGAGGAGGTAAATGGATTGCCCAATGATCTCCTCAGCCGTATATCCGAATATACTTTCAGCTCCATGGTTCCAAGAATTTATAATATTGTCGCTGGTCTTACTGAAAATGGCATCTTCAGAAGAATTTACAATCAATGAAGCCAATGCTAGCTCTTCTTCTACCTTTATTCGATCCGAAACATCCCTGAAACTCATCACTATTGCCCCTATGCTAGGGTTGTCCAGAAGGTTGACTATAGAACCTTCTACCCACAGCCAATGACCTTGCTTATGGAGAATCCGAACCTTGAAATTACTGCTACTATTTGGAACGCTATATACTTCCTGGAAATGTAAGAGGCTTTTAGTCAGGTCTTCTTTATGAACTAGACTGGATACATCTATATTCAAAAAGTCATCCGAGGTATAGCCGGTAATTTTATAGTTTGCCGGACTTCGGTAAAGTAAATTAAACTCCTTATCTACAAGAATTATGGCATCGGTGATGTTCTCGGTGATAGCCCGGTATTTTTCTTCGCTTTCTTTAAGTTCTTTCTCCGCTTGTTTTTGACTGGTGATATCAGTCCCAAAAATCATGACTTGGTTGATTTCTCCATCGATCACCATAGGGACAAAGCGAGATCTTACCCATCTACCAAAACCTACCGTGTGTTCAATTTCATACCTCTTTCCTGTTTCAAAGCATTTCTTGAGGGTTTGCTCTGTGATAGATTTGCTCTCTTCTGGAAGAAAATCCAAACAATACTTTCCGATAAACTCCTCTGTCAGGTGAGTAAAGCCTCGGTTGATTGACTCCACTATCAATTCTTTGTTGACCACCAAAATGATATCGGGAGCATTTTCAAACTGGTATTTGATCAATTCAGAAACTTTTTTCCGCTCGGTAATATCACGTCCGATGGAGTAGATTCTATTATTGGACTTATCCGGGGTGACACTCCACTCTATCCATATGATTTCTCCATTTTTTTTGCTGTGCCTTACTTGAAAGTTCTGAGTTTTTCCATGGGTTGAAAGCATTTCCACTTCATTGATCACTGTGCCTACATCATCCGGATGGAGCACTTCATAGTAGAGCTTGCCGAGTAATTCTTTTTCAGAATATCCCAACGTCTTGACCATCCGCTTATTCACAATCTCAAAAAATCCTTCGGTGTTGGATATATTCAGGAAGTCATTGCTATTCTGGAAAAAATGCTTGTACTCTACCAACTTATTTTCAGAAATTTTTTGAGCTGTGATGTCCTTGTTGATACCGATCATTCGGTAAGGTTCACCCTGCTCGTTTCTAAGTACTATTGCATCTGCCTTGATATATGCGATCTCACCATCACTTTTCACTATCCTGTAGCTGCTGTGTAGGTTTTCCAGACTATCAATGGAATTCTTCAGTTTAGCTATTACTTTTTCCTTATCTTCTGCATGAAGAGAATTTACCCATACTTCATACTTGTCTCCTTCGAAATTCTTTTCCAATCCATGTATTTCATCCATGATAGAATTCCATACAACCTCATTCTTTAGAAAATTCCAGTCCCAAACTCCTAGCTGAGCAGCATCCACTGCAAGCTTTAGACGATATTCGTTTTCAATTATCTTACGCTTTGAACTGCTCAGCTCAAGCTCTATCATTTTTCGCTCAGTGATATCCTGACAGGAACCAAAGATGCGGACAGGCTCACCCTCCTTATTTTTATGAACTTTCCAGCGTTCTTCCACATATTTCAAATTCCCCTTCCCAGTGATGATGCGATGCTCTATGCTATGGTAAGCCCTGGAATTGAATGAATTTACAAAAGCGCTATTTACAGTTTCTTTGTCTTCTTCATGAACGTATTCTAAAAAGGATTCATGAGAAGGATTAAATACGCTAGAATCTAATTCAAAAATTGAGAATGTCTCTGCGGACCATACCACGTTGAGGTTGGAAAGCTCGGTTTCCCAGCTCCCGATCTTGGCGGCATATTGAGCTTCTACCAGTCGGGATTCATTGAGTTGCAATTTCTCTTTGGCTTGCCTCAAAAGTTCGTTTTGAGCGCTGAGTTTTTCATTCATTTTTTTGAATAACTCCTCTTTGGTTTTGCGCTCGGTGATATCCTCGGTAAACATGATGATCCCACCTATTTTGTCTGGTTCAGTGTACCAAGGCTGAACTTCCCATTTTATCCATTCTACACTTCCATCATTTCGTGTAAAAAAATCTTCATCTTTTTTTTCAATACTTCCATTCAGACAACGCTGGTGGATTATTTTCCATTCTTTTCTGATATCCGGTACTACTTCATAGTGACTTTTGCCTACTAGGTCTTTTCCCTCAAGTTTATTATCACTGAGCCATTTGTTGCTCACCGCTACATACCTCATCTCGGTATCAAACATGGCTGTGGCAGCAGGGCTATTTTCAATAAATACAGAAAGTTGCTTGACTTGATCTAAGACGACCTTTTTTGGTTCTTTAGGTTTGTCATCCTCCTGAATCTGTACTAGAATAATATCAGGCTGTACATAAATGTGCTTGATAGTTATATAATTGGTTTGGCCTGAGTTACCTCCTCCATAAGCTAACACTCTCTCTATACAGCTTTTTTCTCTGTAAGATTTCTTAAGATCAATAAGAATATTAGGCTCATTTTCATAAAATGAACTGGCTTTGATTGATTTGCATTTCTTTAGCTTATCACCTAAAAAGCCAACTGCGGCCTCATTATAATCTATTAACTCAAAATCACCTTCTTCAGCCTGCCATACAAGGGTAGGCAAGGGAAGTGCTTGAAAAATTGAATTGAGCCTCTCCCAATCATATTTCGTTTCAGTGCTCATCATTTTTCTATTATAGCAGAGTAAATAGAATGTTTTTTAGCCGTGATACAAAAGTATTCAGCGTTTTTTACTCGCCTAGTTCTATGTGTTATTTTCTGCCTTCAACAAAGCTATTGAGTAGCCTGGGAAGTAAGGTTTCTTAAAATAACCATTTAATTGATTTATATATAGCAGGAAAAGCTTTTTGTATGAAATCCTGTCTTCTTAGTCATTATTTTACTGTTAAAAATGGAAGTAGCAAAAAGGGTGAAAATTCCCTACATGGCTCGCCTTTTCTTAAGCGGCTTGAATTTGAGCAAAGAAATTTGACTGCCGTTTGCAATCCTAAAGACCTTGCATTGTCCTTAAAACAGCTAGCCTAGCGAATCCTATCTTTAGGATTTGAAATTCCGGTAAAATTCCTTTTGCAGAATTTTATAAGTTTGGGTTTTACTACTAATCCAACCCTTCCCTTTTCATCACACCATGCCTTTCGCCTTTGTCTCAGAGATCAGTACTACTTCTTGGATTCTCAGTTTTTTAGCCACTTTTGTGATTGGATTGTCCAAAGCCGGTATTAAAGGAATAGCCATCATCAATGTCACTTTTATGGCGATTGCCTTCGAAGCAAGGCAGTCCACCGGGATTGTATTGCCCCTTTTGGTGGTGGCAGATGTGATGGCCGTGATCTATTACAACAGGCATACGCAGTGGTCTTATGTAGCTAAATTTCTTCCTTGGATGATTTTTGGTATTCTGCTCGGAAGTTGGGTTGGGATGGATCTTCCCGAGCAGGTTTTCAAAATCTTTATGGTCATTTTAATTTTTCTGATCTTAGCTTTTATCGTTTGGTGGGATCAGAAGAAAGTGAAAAATGTACCCACTCACTGGGCATTTGCAAGTGGAGTGGGAACCTTGGCAGGTTTCACGACCATGGTTGGTAACTTGGCCGGTCCCTTATCGAATATTTACTTTTTAGCCATGCGCCTGCCCAAAAATCAATTTATCGGTACTGCTGCTTGGCTTTTCCTGATTATTAATGTGTTCAAACTACCCTTTCATTTTTTAGTCTGGAATACTATTTCCGCCGAAACCCTCCTACTCGATTTGAAATTGATTCCCGGAATTCTTCTGGGTTTTGTTTTGGGAATCAAACTCGTGAAAATGATTAATGAGGATTTTTTCAGAAAAATGATCCTGGTTTTGACCGCACTGGGGGCAGTGGTTATTTTGTTTAAGTGAAGGCGTTTCCGGCTAAAAAACTTTGCTCATCTGCCTGATACCATAAATTCCTCCTTTCCTTGGTATATTCTTTGCACTTTTATCGCTAATGCAACAGAAATATAAAATTTTAGCAGGTACTGCAGCGCTGATAATACTAGGTGCCATCACATTCAAATCTATTCAGACTTCTCCAGTTCCTTCAAAATCCCCAAACTTTTCCCCAGGCATTCATGCCAACATTCGTCGTGCTTTTCAAGAGGTTTGGGAGGAATACAAAGAGTTGCATTCTTATGGTTTTGATGTGATCCAAAGTAATTTGAGCTCGTCCACCATGCAGGCTCAGCCTGTGATTGAACTCAGTGATATATTTGGAAAAAATAGAACGTATAAGTTAGATGTAGCAGAAAAAGTACTGGATTCAGAGGAGCTTTTCATTGCTGATTTGCCTGAAAATGTCTTACGAGGCTGGTTTGCACATGAACTTGGGCATATCGTGGATTATGAAAACCACTCGAACTTTGGGATGATCACATACGGAATCAGATATGTACTCTCAGATAAATTCAAGCGGGAGCGGGAACATGAAGCGGATAGTATTGCGATACGCCATGGCTTTCGAACTGACGTGATTGCGGCAAAAAAATACATTCTTGAAAATGATTTTATTTCCCCAGACTATCAGGAGCAGATCAAAAGATATTACATGTCCATCCGTGGTGCAGAACTCTGCCCGGATGAGCGAGTGCCGGTATTGCCTAAGGTTGAGATATAAACTCCAATAAAGTTTTCATTTTTTCTTCTTTCATCACTTTAGGTGTTTTAGTTTGCCCGCCTTTCTTATTGTTTTGTGCCAAAAAAGCGGTGTACTGATCTTTGCTGATGACTTTCACATCAATTCCCTTTAATGCCTTTGAACGGGCAACTGCATAGTTTTTATTGGCGGACTTGAGCAATTCATCTAGTTTTGAGTCTAAGTCAGAAGTATTCAGTTCAGTGACTAAAACCCATTGGTGAATGTATTCACCGTCCTGATTTTTCACCGCAGCTACCATGTATTCATTTATCGTTGCCCCATTTATTTCTGCCAATTCCAAAATAGCCTTATCCATTTTTTCTTCAGAAAGCTGGGAGCCTACCACATTGAGGAAGAATTTGGTTCTTCCGGTGATCTTGACTTGTGGTGGTTCCAAAGATTCAAAGCGGATCACATCTCCTATCGCATAGCGCCAAGCGCCCGCACAGGAACTAAGGATCAACACATACTCCTGTCCTACTTCCACTTCCTCAATTCCAAGCACCATCGGTTTGCTAAGCAAATCTCCCGTCTCACTTACTCCTCGCTCATCAAACGGAATAAATTCGAAGTAATAACCATGGCTGAGAGCTAGTTTCATATCCATGGTGTCTGGCCTACAGGTATAGGCTATAAATCCTTCTGAAGCCAGATAAGTATCCATCACTGTAATCGGCTTTTTGCATACTTTTTCAAAATCTTCGCGGTACGTCTCAAAAGCTACACCTCCCGAAGCAAACACCTGGAAGTTTGGCCAGATCTCATGGATATCATTCAATTGATGTCGTTCTATTATGCGCTGAAGCATCAGAAGTACCCAAGAAGGAATGCCAGCAATCGCTCCAATATTCCACTCAGGAGCCTGCTCTGCGATGGCATTTACCCGCTCGTCCCAGTCGGAGATAGCGGCAATCTCTTTTCCCGGTCTGTAGAACATATCGTACCATCCGGGGAAATTACTCACATTGATACCAGAGATTTCTCCTTCTCGGAATCCTTGTTCATTTTCATCCAAATTTGCCGAGCTACTCAACATCAATATCTCAGATTCAAACAGTGATTCTGGAAAATCGAAGTCATGAAGAGAATTGATCATCGAAGTACCTACGGATTTCATTGTGGCGAGAAAATCGTCAGTTATTGGAATTCTTTTGCTGCTTTTACCGGTAGTTCCGCTACTTCTGGCAAAAAAGTCCGGCTTGCCAGGCCAGGTGATATCAGGGAATCGCTCTTGTCTAGACCACCACAGGGAGTGCATTTGCTCATAATTGAAGATCGGTACTTCCTTTCGAAAAGTGTCAATTGGATCATCAGATTTCAGGATTTCTTCAAAACCATAATACTTTCCAAATGCTGTGTTTTTAGCTTGACTTAAAAGTTCTTTCAATTGTTTTTCTTGCGAATGCTGCGGGGTATCATCTGCTGATGTCAGCTTGGAAGTAATGTCTAATCCTGCTTTTACTAACTTTCCTATTATGGCCATATAAAGTATTTTTAAGGGAAACTAGACAAAGGGTGTGCCGTGGAACTACCTAGTTGTTTTTCTGCCTTAAATGAATCTTGTTTAAATAATTGCCGATTTACGAAGTACGATTTACAGCATTTAGGTTGGAGGAGACCTCATTTGCTATCATTAATTTTTTGTGGGTAAAGGGATAAAAGAGAGAAAAATGATCAATGGCATGATTAATTTCCATCAAGGAAATGAACTCGTAAATCGTACCTCGTATTTCGTAAATAAAATGAGCTGCCAATTTTCCAATCTTAAAATCTTGCAGTTTTTTAATCCTCACTTCAATACTTCACCTCTAATTGCATTTCAAGTCATTTGCCTTAATTTTGATTTTCAATTTTGATCTATGACTGAAGAATCCGTATCACTTAATTTTATTGAACAAATTATTGCCGACGACTTGGCAGCTGGCTTTGATCCGAAAAAACTCCGGTTCAGATTTCCACCCGAGCCAAATGGCTATTTACATATAGGGCACGCAGCTTCTATTTGCCTAAATTTCGGTTTGGGTGAGATGCATAATGCGCCAGTAAATCTGCGCTTTGACGATACTAATCCAAGTAAGGAAGAGCAGGAATACGTGGATGCCATCAAGCATGATATCCAGTGGCTAGGCTTCAAATGGGCTCAGGAATGCTATTCCTCGGACTATTTCCAGCAGATGTACGATTGGGCGGTGCAATTGATCAAAGAAGGTAAAGCCTACGTGGATGAGCAGTCAGCTGCTGCCATGGCAGAGCAAAAAGGAACGCCTACAACTCCGGGAGTAGCCAGTCCATTCCGCGATAGATCAGTGGAAGAAAACCTTGATTTATTCGGGCGCATGAAAGCCGGTGAATTCGAGCAGGGAAGCTATGTGCTTCGTGCCAAAATAGATATGGCTTCTCCGAATATGCTGATGCGTGATCCGCTGCTTTATAGGATTGTAAGAAAGGCCCATCACCGTACCGGGACAGAATGGTGTATTTACCCTATGTACGATTGGGCTCATGGTGAGTCAGATTACTTAGAGCAGGTTTCGCATTCACTTTGTACGTTGGAATTCAAAATGCATCGGGAGTTATACGATTGGTTTTTGGATCAGATCTATGACCCGGCCTTGCTTAGACCGAAGCAAAGAGAATTTGCCAGAAGAAACCTTTCTTACACAGTGATGAGCAAGCGTAAGCTACTGGAGTTGGTGCAAAGCAAAACTGTTTCGGGTTGGAATGATCCACGGATGCCTACCATTTCAGGCCTACGCAGAAGAGGTTATACGCCAGATTCTATCCGCAAATTTTCCGATTTGTCTGGGATATCCAAGCGTGATTCGGTGACAGATGTTTCTTTATTGGAATACTGTATCCGAGAAGATTTGAATAAAACCGCTACACGGGTTATGGGGGTTTTGGATCCGGTAAAATTGGTGATTACCAACTATCCAGCGGGAAAAACGGAGATTCTTTCCGCAGAAAACAATACAGAAGATCCAAACTCAGGAACTCATGACTTACCATTCAGTGGTGAATTGTACATAGAAAGAGAAGACTTCAAAGAGGAAGCTGGAAACAAGTTTTTCCGACTGACTTTGGGTAATGAAGTGCGTTTGAAAAGTGCATACATTATCAAAGGAGAATCAGTGAAGAAAGATGCTGCAGGAAATATTACTGAGATCCATTGTACTGCTGACTTGGATTCAAGATCTGGGTCTGGCACTGAAGCCAGCACCAGAAAGGTGAAAGGAACACTTCACTGGGTTTCTATTCAGCATGCGATAAAAGCTGAAGTGAGAGAGTATGACAGACTATTCCTTGACGAAGCTCCGGATAGTCATGAGGATAAGAACTTTATGGAATTTGTAAATCCTGATTCCTTAAAAGTGATCAAAGAGGCATATTTGGAGCCTTTCTTGAAGGAAGCTACACTAGATGATAAGTTCCAGTTCCAGCGGCTTGGATATTTCACATTGGATAAAGATTCTACCACTGATAAATTAGTATTCAATAAAACTGTTGGCTTGCGTGATTCTTGGGCGAAGCAAAACCCTGCGCCTGCACCACAAAGTAACCAAGTAACTAAACCACAAAACCAAGGTGGTGGACAGCCTCAAGGTCAGCGCTCTGCAATCAATGAGATTCAAAAGATCGCTAAGAAATACACGAACCTTTCTGGTGATAAATTGGCTGCTGCGAAGGCAGACATTGCTAAATTGGCTGAGGAGGTAACTTATGATGAATTGTCTCCCCTATTCAATACTGCTGCTAAAAAGGTAGGAACCCGAATCGGTGTGATGATCGCTTTAGGAGTTTTGTTGAACCAAGGTCAGGAAAGAAATGCTGAAATTGATGCCTTTATCGAAGCTGGACTGGCTGATGAAAATGAGGAGTTGGTGAAGGAAGCTTCGAGTATTTGATATTAGAAGTTTGAAATTTGAGATTTTCGCTCGTTGGAATTTTCAACGGGCGAATTTTCCTTTCTAATCAGAAAATTCTTAAAAGCTTACAATAAGTCCAAAACCTTCATTAATCCCAGTTTTACTAAATTCATTTCATTTTCAGAAAGGATACCCATTTTTTTAACGAATCTTTCCTTAGAGATGGATTTTACTTGGAAACAATCAGCGGCACTAAGCTTAGATAACCCATTTCCAGAATTAGGTGAAAGTTCTATATGCCAATCTTTTAGAACTTTACCTGCATCAGTAATAGGAACAACTACCTTTAATTGCAGAACTCCCATACTGTCGTGATTCACAATTATTGCAGGTCGTTTTTTATCGATTTCTTGACCAATTTTTGGAGCAAAATCAACTAACCATACTTCTCCTTTCCTCATTCTTCGACGATGTCTAGATCAATATCTGAAAGGTTATTTGTTGAGTTCTTGTAGTAGGCAATAGTATCTGGCTCGTTAGCTTGAGATTCAATTCTTTCATAAATCTCTGTTTTGTATAGGCGCAAATCATCTACAGCCTTTTGAAAGCTAGATATATCTTTAGCTGAACGTATTAATATTCCTTCAGCTTTTTCCTCTAAAATCACTTCATCCAAGCCGTATTTTTTGATCAATTCTGCAGGAATAATCAAAGCTTTACTATTACCGAGTTTTGTAAGTGTCTTAACCATAATCAAATATAGTAGATTGTACTAACATTGTTAGAACATTAAGCTCGTCCTGATGAATGTTTATTACAAACAATAGCATTAAAAAGACTTTCATGTCAAGAATCCAAATCTGGTGGATTTAATATATAATGGATCTTTGCAAAACAGTAAAAACTGGTTATTCTACGTAAAAACCGAAACAAGTAACTAAAAACTAAGCATTCTACTTAATTACTTATCTACATCCATTGATACCTTTTCTTGATTGATCAGAATTGGCTTTCCAAAACCTAGCTTTTCCAAGCCCTGCAATTGCGTTTTCGCATCTCCTACTACTACCCAAATCATCTTGTTTGGATCAAGGTAATTTCCTGACAATTCCTGTATTCTTTCCACAGTCATCTCATTCACTATTTTTTCCCTATCCTTCATGTAGTCTGGATCCCAACCGAATTCACTGATGTTCTCCAACATGGTCAACTTAGCTCCAGCCGTTTCAAAAGCCCGGGCATTACTCTTAATCATAAAACTTTTCGTAGTTTCTAGATCCTGAGGAGTATAGGTGGAAGGGTAGTTGGTAAGTATATCCTTCACTAATTGTGCAGATTCATAGGTCACATTACTTCTCACACCACTACTTATGGTGAAAGGTGCGGCTACTTTTCCTCCTGCAAATGATGAGCGAATTCCGTAGGTATATCCCTTACCTTCCCGCAATTCCTGAGTTAGTCTAGAAGCAAAACCTCCTCCGCCCAAGATGTAATTCATGACCACCGCAGGATAGTAATCAGGGCTATTCGATGTCATGGCTGGATATCCAAACTGTAACATGGACTGTTTCGCATTCGGAATGTCATAAAAATACACTTTAGCGGTATCAGGTCTGGAAGGCGCATCATAGGCAGGAATACTCACATCCTTACTTTCCCAGTCGGTGATCAGGTTTTGCAAAGACGCAATGATATTCACTTTACCCAAATCACCTACCACATGCATTCTAGTGACAGAAGGAGAAATATACTTATCGTAATAGTTTTTCAAGTCATCCAGTGAGATTGCTTCCACGGACTTGATGCTTCCCAAGATGTTCTGAGAACGTATATTTCCTTCTCCATAGATCAGCTTATTAAACTCATTTTGAGCTACACTGTTAGGGCTGGCTTCCAACTGACGGATGCGACTGATGGTAGATTGCTTGGCTAATTCAAATTCAACAGAATCCCATCTTGGCTCAAGAATGATTTCTTTTACCAAAGTCATCACTTCGTCATAGTTTCTACTCAATGTATTAACAGCTATCGTTGTGCTTTCAGTTGTAGCATACACATTCACAGAAGCTCCCAACTGATCTATCGCATCTTCCAATTCGGCAGTAGTTTTGGTTTTGGTGCCCTTTGTCATTAGCTGAGCGAGAAGATTTGCTACTCCAACTTTCCCTGGATCATCCAGCAACTGTCCACCGTCAATTACCATATTGAATTGTACCAAAGGAACTTCGTGGTTTTCTATGCCATACACTTGTAAGCCATTTGCAAGGGAATCTTCCCAAACAGCAGGAATAGTCACTTCGGGAGTTTTACCATTCGGCGGCTCTACAGATCTGTCAAAAGTGGAAGGAGCTTTTTCATATTCAGCTTGAATAGAGGCATCGAAGCTTTCTTCTGCTCCTTGCACAATTTGCTCCTCTACTACTTCAGCTTTTTCTGAGTCTTCCAGTGCAGCAATCACATTTCCCTTAGGCACAAAACTGGTTGCTATGTAGTTCTTTTTGTAAATGTATTGCTTGAAAACCCGCATCACATCTTCAGTAGTCACTCCCAGCATATTTTGAATGTCCTGATTGATAAAACCAGGGTCGTGAGCGAAAATATTATATTCCGTCAGTTGAACTCCTTTCCCTAGTACACTGGAAAGCGTATTATAAAAACGAGTTTCCTGTCCTGCTTTAATGCGGGATAAATCTTTATCAGAGATGCCTTCTAATTCAAATTTGGCAAAAGCTTCTTCAATAGCTGCTGCGACCTCATCCAAATCTTTATCAGCATAGGCGCGAACAGCTAATTGTGCCTGACCTGCCAACTCTGAAGTTCTATTATACATTCTGACATTGGAAGTGAGCTGTTTATTATCGATCAATAACACATTCAAAGGTGCATTTTTGCCACTGGAAAGGTAATCGGTCAGCACATCCAACGAGTAAGAATCAGGATGGAACTGCTCCACTGTAGGCCAGGTCATCGTCAGTTCTGGTAGTCTTGCGAAGTTATCTTCATGATATAACTTCTTAATTTCGGCTACTTTACCAGGTCTTGGTGTAAGTGGTTTTATAGGTTCCCCAGCTGCTATTTCGTTAAAATATTTCTCTACCCATTCTTTTGCTTGCTTAGCATCGAAATCTCCTGCGATAGTCAATGTGACATTGTTTGGCACATACCAACGCGTAAAAAACTCCTTAACATCCGCAAGTGTAGCATTTTGTAGATCATCCAAAGAACCGATCACCTGCCAATTGTAGGGGTGGTCATTGGGATATAAATTCTTATCAATTACATAGGAAGTATGGCCATAAGGCTGATTGTCAACGCCCTGTCGCTTTTCATTTTTTACTACCTGCTTTTCCTTTGCTAAAACAGGATCAGTCACCGTATTGATAAACCAACCCAACTTGTCAGCTTCTGCCCAGATCATCTTCTCCAATGCATCATTAGGAACAGTCTGGAGGTAATTTGTTCTATCGCGACTTGTAGAACCATTAGCACCAGACCCTCCTATTCTTGCGGTCATTTTATCCAGACCACCTTTTCCAAGGTTTTCTGATTCGAGAAATAACAAATGCTCAAAAAGGTGCGCAAAACCAGTTCTACCCTCTTTTTCACGAGCTGAACCTACATGCGCAGTCAGTGAAACTGCCACCACCGGATCTGATCGATCGATATGAAAAACAACTTCTAGACCATTGTCCAGTTTGAATTTTTCAAATTCTACATTGAACTCCTGCGGAGCAGGTTCAGTTTGTTTGCCGCATGATGTGGCAAGGATCACAAGGAGGACAAGTGATGTGAATCTCTTTAGCATACTATTCGGGTTTTCTTACCACTAATTAATGGAAATATTTATTCGAATCCACTAGAATTTGGTTGATTGGAAAGGTAGAAATTAAAGAGAAAGTGTATATCTCAGAGAAATAGCCTATAAGCTCATAGACTAATTCTGCTTTCGGAATAGAGATCATATACAGCAATCAAGGCTTCCGAACCTCTCGCATCCGGATATAACTCATAATTTTCAATTTCCTCCCGGGATTCAGCATAGACGGGATTGTACTTTTCGTCATATACATTCCAGACAATAAGTAAAAAATGATAGCTGATTTTACTATCCCGACCTTCGGCTAACCAGGATTCAAAAAGTTCTTCGGTGATGGATTTGGGATAATCAGGTCCTTCAAACATGTTTATAGGGTAGTAAGTTGATTCAAATATATGAAATCAAGCATGACCATAAGCGACACACAGAGGGATGATTATAATTCATGCGAAGATTCCATGTGACCTTAAAAAAAAAATTATAAACACATGAAATAGCCTGAAGACCGAAGATTTGCAACTTCTGTCTTCAGGTTTCCATCTTCCATCTTTTCTACCAAATCTTGATTCTCTCCTCCTCTGACTTATAATTAGCATCTCCTGGCTGAATGTTGAACGCGGTATAGAATGGATCAAAGTTCATCAACGGGCCATTCACTCTCCAAACTGCAGGCGAATGAGAGTTAGTATTTACATAAGTTCTAAGGAACTCATCCCTGGTTTTTACTCTCCAGATCCGTGCTATGGATAAGCAAAAGCGCTGATCAGGAGTAAAGCCATCAATTTTGGTTGTATCCTGACCTTGCTCGGTTAGTTTAAATGCTTCATAAGCAATGTATAAAGCGCCATTGTCTGCCGTGTTTTCACCAATGGTCATAGCACCTTTTACATGTACTGAATCTAGTACAGTGAAGGTGTCGTATCGCTCAATTAATTGTTGGGTTTTGCCTTTGAACTTCTCATAATCAGCATCAGTCCACCAGTTTTTTACATTTCCATCTTTGTCGTATTGAGCTCCCTGATCATCAAAAGCGTGAGTTAATTCATGACCAATTACCATTCCTATGCCGCCGTAATTGATCGCATCATCAGCATACAAATCGAAATATGGATACTGTAAAATACCGGCGGGAAATACGATCTCATTAAGAGATGGATTGTAATAAGCAGTCACCGTAGAAGGAGTAGTTCCCCACTCCATCTTGTTTGGAGCTTTGCCAAACTTATCCAATTGATACTTGCTCTGATCCCTACGCAAGGCTAGTACATTTTCAAAGTACTTGTCTCTGTCTATTGTCACATCGTATTCTCTCCACTCATCTGGATAGCCGATTTTCTTAGTGATGGCATAGAGCTTTTCTTTTGCCTGTGTTTTCGTGCTATCACTCATCCAATCCAGCTTGTTGATTCTACTTTCAAAGGCTTTCTGAAGGTTATTTACCAGGTCTAAAACCCGTTTTTTGGCATCTTCATTAAAATATCGCTTTACGTAAAGCTGACCCAATGCAAAACCTAACTGACGGTCAACTTTCTGCACCATTTGTTGCGCTCTAGTCAGTTGGCTTGATTGTCCTGAGATCACTTTCTCATAGGCAAAGGAAGCATCTTCAAACGGCTTACTCAATACTTCTGCGTAGGAGGACAATGTGTGTGCTTTGATATAAGTCTTCCAATCCGAAAGCGGAACTGCTTTTAGCATTTTATCCAATGCTTCGTAGTAGGCTGGCTGTCTCACATCTACAGAGTCTGCATTCAATTCTAGCTGAGCCAGCATAGTTGACCAACCAATATTTGGATGTATCTGATCAAGCTCAGATACAGCCATTTTATGATAGTTCTCTTTCACAATTCTTCGCTCAATCCGCGTTTTATGCGATTCAGCAAGCTTTTTCTCAATGGCATAAACTTTTGCTGCTTCAGTATTGGCAGCAGGCCCCTCGGTTCCAGTCAATTCAAATAGTGTAGCCAAATATTCTAAATACGCTTGCTGAATTCCCAGCGTGGAAGAATCTGTTTTGAAATAGTAATCCCTATCAGGTAATCCCAAGCCAGTCTGACTAAAGTGGGCAATGTTGATACTGCTATTTTCTGCATCAGGAGAAATCCCCAAACTAACAAGGGATTGCGTGTTTGACTTGATTTCCTCTGTCACGAAATTCATCAGAGCTGGTAAATCATTGATTGCGTGGATATCTTCCAAGATAGGTTTGATAGGCTCAAAACCTCTCGCATCAATAGTCTCAGTATCCATTCCAGAAGCATAGAAATCTCCCACTTTCTGCTCTAAGCTGCCAGCAGTATGCTCAATTGCGGAGACTTCTTCCAAAATATCCTCTAGAAGCTGCTTTTGAGGGATATTCAAAAATGAATACGAACCAACACCGGACTGATCATCCGCGATCTTGGCCGTGTCGTACCAGATGCCATTAACATACCTGAAAAAATTATCTCCAGGCTTGATCGAAGTATCTATTTCGGAAACTTCCACGAACTTTCGAACAGGTTTTGTGTCTCTAGTATCTTCTTGAGGGCTACAGGAGATGAAAAGAATAAAAAGGACAAAGAGTAGATTTTTCATCTGTTTATAATTTGATTTTTAAAGGCCATAACCTGTCCCGTGACAAAGGATACGGGATGGAATCTCGCAGTGATTATAATCAAGCTAGTGTGTGAATTTTTAGTCATGCCTGTCTGCCTCAGGCAGGCTCGATTTCATAAGGGCTCATATTTTGTGAAAAAGTTACTTGATTTCTGGACATGCTCAAACACCGTTTATAAAAGCATTTCTAAGCAATATTAAAATCACCTATTTTTGTGGTAATTTTTATACTAAATTACTCATTATCAGTAATTACTATTCTGTTGACCAAGTTCATACTTTTATAAACCGGCATATTTTTAATGAAAACATTTAAGTTGGAATCCATTCCTTCGCAAAAAGGCAAGGTGGCTGTAGTCACTGGAGGGAATATAGGACTGGGGTATGAAACCGCATTGGCTTTGGCACAAAAAGAAACCACGGTTATATTGGCCTGCCGATCCTTGAATAAAGCACAAAAGGCCAAACAGGATATCCTGAAAAAGGTACCGAAGGCTGATTTGGAAATTATTTTGCTCGATTTAAACAGCCTGAACTCTGTTCGTGAGTTTTCGAAAGAGTTTTCTCGAAAGTATAGCCGGCTTGACTTTTTGATAGCAAACGCTGGGATAATGATGCCACCATTTCAAACCACTGAGGATGGTTTTGAAAGCCAATTTGGTGTGAATTACCTCTCCCATTTTTTATTGGTAAACCTACTTTTCCCACTTATTAAAAAAACAGCAGATTCTAGGGTAGTACTTCTAAGCAGTCTTGCGCATAAGAGCGGGTCGATAAATTTTGATGATTTGAATTCCAAGCGAAGTTATTCAGCTTGGAAAGCCTATGCACAGAGTAAGTTGGCTTGTTTGATTTTTGCGTACGAACTGCATAGAAGATCGGAAGATGCAAGTAGCGATGTAAAAGCTCTTGCCGCTCACCCTGGCTATTCCAATACAAACTTATTTAAGTTCCTTCCAAAATTTGCCCTATCATTATTTAGTCCTCTATCATCAGTCATAGGCCAAAATGCAAAGTCTGGAGCACTTCCTACTCTTAGGGCGGTGTTAGACCTAGAAGTTAAAGGTGGCGAATATTTCGGTCCTTCAGGATTTGGCGAATTCAAAGGCCCGCCTAAAGTGGTTACATCCTCATCAAAATCGCATGATTTGCTTGTCGCATCTAAGCTATGGACAGTGTCAGAAGAAATGACTGGAGAAAAGTTTGAATTGTGAGGGTAGATAATTATTAATCATGGATAGACGGAATGATGCCAGTAACCAATATTTCCTTGCTCACCTGGTCAGAAGACCCCTGCCCGACAGCCTGCGGGGATGACCGAAGACTCCCGCAGTGGCGGGACAGGCTGAAGTGGCCTCATTTCTAAAGTTTAACATGTGCTATTTTGCTTTAGCCCCCTTACTGGTATCAAAGCGGATATACATAATTATTAAAAGCAGCTCCACTATGCACAATCAAGCTTGATAACTCCATTTTGGTGATCATTTTAATAGCATAAAATCATGTGGACGAGCGAAGTCGAGGCCATTTTAATCTACAGGAAAAGAAGTGGATAACTTTTATATTTTTTTATCAGTATCAATTTTCAAACTGAGAGAGAAAATGAAATAGAATTTTTATTTTAAAGTGTTTTAAAAATTAACCACTAAATATCTTTTTTATGAAAAATTTGAAATTAGTAGCCACAATTTTAATTGGAATGGCAGCATTTGGCTGTCAAGAGAAAGAAGACACCTTGGTCAAGGACCAAAATCTGCCCCATGAAGAGATAGTTTACAAGTCTCTTGATTGGGATCTTATGGATGCAAATAGGATTTCGGTTAATGGTAGAGTTTCTGAATCTCCTTATCGACTGGAATTAGTCAGCGCTGAATACATTACGGCACCGGAAAGTGATAAAGCAGGACAAACCGTGATTTTCAACGATCGGGGAAATAAGCAATTGGAATTTGATTTTTCTCCAGTGGCCAAACTAAATGGGATAGCTGATATTTCTTATTATGTGGATCAGGTAAGACCAGGAACTGATTTGGATCTTAGTACTAAGGAAGCTGCCATTGACCGTGCTGCTGCAACATGGGATGCAGTAAGCTGTTCGGATTTCGGACTTTACAAAGTAGCGGGCTTACCATTGCCAATAGGTATTGTCGCAGCCCAGCTGGGTTTCCCAAGTGTTGCAGGCTACATAGCTGACGTCAATCATGCGGGATGGATGCCTGCTAGCTTTTTCGATTTTTTGGCACCTGATGGAAGTCAATTCATTTTAGGAGTGACTTTTACCCTGCTTTTGGTCGATGAGAATGGAGATAATGTAGATACAAATGGAGATGGTAAACTTGATGTGGGATTAAGAGAAATCTACTACAATGATAATTTCTTCTGGGGAGATGGGGATCTGGTGGATGTGGAATCTATCGCACTTCATGAGATGGGACATGGGTTGAGCCAAGGACACTTTGGAAAAGCATTTATTAAGAAAAAAGGAGACATACAGTTCGCTCCCAAAGCTGTAATGAATGCTTCTTACACAGGAGTACAAACAGCGATCAAAGGAACTGACAATGGCGGCCATTGCAGTATTTGGGGTGATTGGCCTAATCAATAATAAAGTTAGTCATTCTTGAATGAAAGCTTAAACTAACGCTTTTCGTTGACGCAAAAAATATTCCTGTTATGAGGTTAATTTCTTATTGAAGTCTTCATAACAGGATTTTTTTTAAAGATTCTTAGCTCCTAGCAACAAGTATAAACGAAGAGTCTGGTTTCCAAAGGCTATTTCGCTGCAGCGATAAGTATTCTGCCACCCTCCCATCAAAGTAATTTACTTCCATCCCAGGATATTCTGCTTCAAGATAGGCATAGGACTTTTTGAAATCCCTTTGATCTCTAAAACCCGACTTCATCAGGTGAATTAAAATCTCTCTTTTGCTGTCTTTACTGATTAAAAAATCCCTCATCCATTTTCTAAGTCTCTTGTGTTTTTTATTTACAGCAGTATCATAGTTATTGATGCCAAAGGGAGGAATCGGACCGTAGTGCCCGACATAGGTGTGTTCGGGGCCTTCAGAAGGTTCTTTTCTGATTTCACTCTCCCATCTATTCATTCTGTCAATGGAAGGCAAATCGACTCTGGATGGAGACATCGCAATAGCATCATACATAAACCGCTTTATAGAAGGCAAAAAACGGTGACTTCTAATTGGAATTCCTTTTTCTACAGACCAGTTGTGAAAAAAACAAAATAACGGTTTATTGAAGGTATGAATATCATGATGGGAAGTCAGATGATCTGGCTCTCTGCCAAAAATGTTTTTGAATTTTTGGTATTGTGCTTCAAATTCGATTTTTACCTGCTCCACTACTTCTGGCTTTTCATATTCCCTGCTGAATTTTTGAAATCCTAAAAAATGATTTTTTTCATCTACCAAAGCTGGAACAGTCTCTGGGTCAACTATAGGACTACCACTGGTAATCGTGAAATGCAAGCCAATAAGACTGGTTTCAAAAAGGTTTTCAGAAGTCCCTTTTCTACTGTACTTTTTAAGTGACTCTACGAAGCTTCTTAAATTTTCCCCATTTACATCGTTAGGTTTATTGACCAAAACCGCTATGGAATTGATCCAACCATGATACAGCGCTAATTGAGCACCTACATCCACTTCATGCACTATCCCTATATCATCTGCAGTCACAATCAATTTTTTCTCTATCAGCGGAATTGCTGAAGTAGTACTAATCGCCCCACTCCATACAAAGCAGTTATTATCCAGAACATACCAGATTTTGGAATCCATGTACTTTTCGCCAATCACCGCATGGGAAATAGTTACTTCAGTATTCTTTCTGATCACCTTAAGTTTTTCAGATTTCACACTCGGGAAGTCTTTTCTTGCATTTACTTGTGCGCTCACCAATCCTTTAAATGTTTCCATTACCCAATTGTTTGTGTGGTGTCTTCATTCGAAGCCTGAGTTCCATTTGATTTTTGACCGATTGGGATTTGTATGGAGTTTCGGACTTTCATCAGCTTATTTAGAATATCAAACCAAAAAGGTGCCCCAAGAGATACTGCAAAAGCAGTGATCAAATAGCCTAGCCAAGTGAGGATTTTTTTGGAATTTTCAGCATTGAGCCAGAAAATTTGAATCTCTGCCGTAGATTTTCTTGTACTCAGGGTCTGGCTATGCTGTTTTACTTCCTCACTCCAGGCATCCAAAAAGTCTTTATTTTTCTTAGTAGTAGTACTATCAATACCAGAAGGATTGTTTGCAAGAAAATCCCTTGCTCCTTCCACATACAATTCACGCATTTCATCATTGACCGATAGATCCTCTGCAAGTTTTATACTATCCACTTGAAAAATAACTGCTAAAACGAATCCTATGATAAATGTAAAATAGGTGACCTTACGCTTAAACCAGCCGGCGATTCTATCCATTTGGTCATCGTACCAGTTTTCGATTAATGCCTTGAATTTTTCTACGTCTGTAGCAGCTTGTTCCCAAAGCAGTTTCAATTGGTATTTTGTTTCTGTTCCTATAGAAAGTCCACTTATTTCCCAATCAAAATCGGCGCTTGTTCGCTTGAATAGTTCTGCTTTTTGAAAATCTATTTCCTCTACCAAAGATTCTATTTCAAACTTATTTGGGGCTTCAGACTGTTTCAAAATCACCAATTCCTCTTCTAGCAATGCGATTTTAGACTCAAGTTTGGTATAGTCAAATTTCGGGATTAGATCTAATGTAGCTTCAATATTATCTACATCATCTAAGTATTGCCCCTTTTTCAAAAGATCTACCAAGGTGCTTGCAAACCTATCTTTAGCAATGTATGAAGGCTTAGAATTCAGGCCTTTATGTCCCAGATATTTTATCGAAGGATGAGCAAAAAAAGCCTTGGTGAGGGGATTGATTGTTTTCACCCAAAATAGATTTAACATGGTGTGATTTATCTGACTTGACTGCTGGTCATCCGCCAACAGACGGTCTATGCCTGTTATCAAATTTTTGGATCTGGAGCTGAAACTAGAAGTGATAGTCTCAATTACAGTCATGGCTAGGAGACTGTACAATAAATAAATAAACACCAAACTGATAAAAACATCAAGTACTATTAATCCGGTCATAAAATATGGAGTTGATTTGAAAAATGATTTAAAAAAGGAATTTACTAAAAAATCTTATTTGTCTGATATACTTACTCTTATGATTTTTAAAAGGGAGTTAGAAATCTATAATTGATAACACATCCATACCCGATTTTAACGGAAAAGCCCTGCAATTATTCAACTGCAAGGCTTTTGTATATTTTTGGAATTAGCTGAAGATTTCACTTTTCATAATCCAACACCCGATTTGCCCAAGGGATAAAATGCTGAAAATTAGGCCCATCGGTGTGCCCACCATCATGCTGACGCCATGCCAAATCTCCATCCAGCATATCTGTACTGTGTGGAGGCATTTCTTCTTTCATGTAGTCATTTGAAACGCCGAGATCAGTTGCACCAAGTAACTTATAAGCAACTCCGGCAGCTACGACAGCCATGTAACTCCCTTTCTGATCTAGCCATTTTGCATCTCCACTTTCTGGAATACCGTAGCTAACAAAAACTGGCCTAGGAGCACAAAGCGCTAGCATATCATGCGAATCCACTGGTAAATCACAACCATCCATTCTCCCAAAAACTGACTCTTCAGCTCCGTATTTCATGTAGTTTCCAGCCATCCAGTAGTTTTCTCCACCTGTGAGGCTTTCCACAGCTTCACCAAAAACTCTTCTATGTAAAGTCGTACCACCTTTTCCTGAGGAACCTATCAAAGCTGTTGCAAACCTTGGCTCGAATGCCATAGTCACCAAAGCTGCTTTTCCATATCTAGAAACGCCTTCAATACCCACTTTTTTGGCATCTACCAAAGGTTCTGTTTCCAGGAAATCCAAAGCTCTCGCAGCTCCCCAGGCCCAAGCCCGAAGTGCTCCCCAATCTTCTGGAGATCGAGGTTGGCCTTTGTTCACCAAACCGATAATTCCCCTTGTGATCCCGGCATGATTATCAGCTTGTATGCTACTTGGGTCAATAGTCACATATCCCCATCCAGCAGCTAGTAGTTGCTCTGTGGATGGAGATTCGCCATTTACAGGCGGTCCAAAAAAACTTGGGCCAGGAAGTCTAGTGACGGGGTTGTATGCGGGGTATTTATCAAAAAGAGCCTTTAGAGAAGGATCATTCTTAATCATCATTTCCTTGAAAGAGGTATTTAATACCTCCATATCTTCTCCATTTGGCTGAGCTGGTGCAGGAAAAGAAGGTCTGCCAAACATCATCAAAACTGGAACCGGGCCTTTTGCATTGGCTGGCACCACTAGCATCATGTTTATATCTACTTCAATAAGTGGATAAGAACTATTGTCCACATGTCCAATAATTTGCTTTGCAATCACAGGCGTTCTGGCCACGAATTCCCTGTCAGTGATTTTTACTTCCCAGTTTACATCTGGTATATTATCAGGAAGCTTACCATATACTTCCCGCTCTAGTGCTTCAACCAGTTCCGGTCTTCTGGTTTCCCACCACATTTCTTCTGAGGTCACTTTCTTTCCTGCATTTGTGGTCAAAATATCTGGCAATTCAGGGCAAGGATTTGCTTTAGACTCGTCGTAATTAGCTGCATTTGGAGCCGACTCATTTCCACTTGGGCCAGGCCGTAGAACTTTGATTCCCAACTGCTGCTGCATATTTGCATGATCTTCCTGATTGGTAAAAGTTACCGGAGCAGGATATTTACTTGTATCAACTTTAGCAGTTTGAGCAGTTGCTAAACCACCAAATCCTAGGAAGAGTGTGAATAAAAATAGCTTGTTCATAATAGGTTAAGGGTATATTGAGAGTTTTAGTCTTGATGTTCTTTTACATGTTTTGCTGCCTCCAGCATGGTCGTAGTCCAAATAGTGTCTTTATTTTCTTCCAAATAATCCAAAAGTATTTGATGAGCTTCCAAAGACACATTTAAGTCATGCTCGCCTCCAACTCCATGAAAAAGGAAAGTGATCAAGGCATTTTTTTCCTGCGCCTCTTTAACTAATTGAATCAGTTCTTCGCCTGTTTCACCATTGATCCCATAACTATCCACGTTTAGTAAATTGATATTACCTATAGAATTCAATGCACCTCGGACACCTCTGGAAGCAACAAAATCATCTTTAATCTCCTCCATAAAAGAGCCTTCACCTGTCGCAGTATCTCCACAAGTGTACGCAAAGGTGCGTTCCTTTTGACCGTCCAAGGACTCCAAAAACACATTAGTCATTCGTATTTCTTTGAGAATCTGAGCGGTGGTGTACTTATGCAAATCATTATCCGGAGAAACCCAGGTCCTTCCTGGAAGCGAAGCATCACAAGGATGGTAAAGTGTGTGATTTCCTAATTCATGACCAAATTCACCAGCTTTTTTCCAATCTTCTAATCTATTCTTACTTCCATCAAAAAATGCTGAGAGGTAAAATGTACCCTTTAGACCACTAGCTTCAAGAGCAGGAATTACATTATCCAAATGCACATTGAGCGCGTCATCGTAGGTGAGAACTACAGCAGCTTGCTTTCCTTGCCATAGTTTTTCGGAAGTTGAAGTTTGTTGTGCAAAGCTGGGAGAGGATACACTGATCAATCCTAGCGATAGGATTTTAAAAATTGATTTCATTCTACAGGTTTTAGGTTGGGTTTGGTCAATTTATGATTTTTCAAATTGAATACATTATTTGATTTAACCTTATTGAAAAGGAAAAAAATTCACTGTCCACAGACAACAGTCGTCCGTCGTCTGTGGACCAAATAAATCAAGTGGTCAACTCCTCAACTCTGCCTTCATAGTCAAACTGCAAATCTTCATGTAGCCCAGATATCAGTTTAACAGCTTTTGCTAATTGCATCTGATAGATATTGTCCAACACCTGATTTCTATGGCGTAGAAAGCCATATTCCTTCAACTTTTCACAGAAAAACAGCAAAACTTCTATTTGATCAGTTTTGACCTTACTGAGTTTGAGTAGCTTGTTCATCTTTCGACGAAGCTTCTGCGCTGACTTTTTCGCATAGTATGAATGATCACCTCTAGCCGTTTGAAAATCAAGTTCCAGTTCTTCCTGCACCATTTCCACATAGAGTTGCGGTTGGTCTTTTTCATTAAGTTTAAAAAACAAGTACGACTTATTATCCCTACTGAATTTACTAAGATCCGCCACCAGATCGATCAATTCCTTCTCATTGAGATAGCTAAGTTCTTTTTTAAGTTGGGCTAGACTTGGGATTTTCATACTGCAAGTTATAGGTTGACCTATATTATTGCTAAAATGATTACCATCGAAATTAATCTTCTTGAAAATGTTGAAGAAGTTCTACTAATTAGGCCTTCTCATTGCCATGAAAGAAATCCTATCAATTATCCAAGCGTATGAATCCAGTCAATCTGAAGGACAAAAAGTAGCACTGGCTACCGTCGTCCAAGTTGATGGTTCGGCCTATCGACGTCCAGGAGCAAGAATGCTAGTGACTGAAGAGGGGCAACTCACCGGTGCCATCAGCGGAGGCTGTTTGGAAGGTGATGCGCTGCGCAAAGCTCAAACTGTAATTTTTCAGCAGAAATCCATGTTGGTCACTTACGATACTACCGACGAGGACGATCAGAAATTCGGAGTAGGATTAGGTTGCAATGGAATTATACATGTTTTGATAGAACCTATTGATTATCAAAACACTATAAACCCTATTGAATTGCTTAAAATTGCAATTTCCGAGCGGGTATTTTGCAGATTGATCACTGTGTTCTCTGTGAAATACTCCAAGCAGGAGCAAGTTGGAACAAGAGTACTTTTGAAGGGAAATCAAACTGTTGGTAATCCAGGATTTTTGGAAAGATCACTTTGGAATCGGATTGAGCATGAAGTAAATTCTTCAGATACGAGTAACCATATCATTCGAAAATATGAGGATCTGGATGATATTCAGGTGTTTTTTGAAGCTATTACACCTGGTATAAGGATCTTACTTTTCGGAGCTGGAAACGATACAATTCCTCTTGCCAAAATCGCTAATGTTTTAGGATTGGAAGTAATACTGATTGATGGGAGAAAGAATCTGGCCACATCACAACGCTTTCCAACAGTTCATCGCATTGTGACAGGTTCAGGCGATGAAGTAGTTAAAGAACTGGAAACTGATGCCCACACCGCAGCTTTGCTGATGACCCACAATTTTGAATATGAAGCTCAGGTATTAAAAGATATTACGCCATTGGGTTTGGCTTATATTGGAATATTGGGACCAAAGAAGAAATCCGAAAAACTGATCGAACGCCTGGGAAATCAGGGACTCACTGTGGATCAGACTGCTATCTACTCACCAATGGGTTTGGATATAGGAGCTGAAGGTTCGGAAGAGATCGCCTTGTCTATTTTGGCTGAGGTGAAAGCGGTTTTGGCAAAAAAACAAGGTACCTTTCTGCGGGAAAAGGATGGTCCCATACACGAAGAAAACTGATGAATACAGGAATAATCATACTTGCTGCAGGAGAATCCAGCAGACTAGGATACCCAAAGCAGATCGCTAAGTACAAGGAAAAGACATTGCTGCAACTAGCAATAGATGGTGCAAATGAGGCTAAAGTTGAAAAGCGAGTAGTAGTACTTGGTGCTTTTAAAGACGAAATCAAGAAGACTTTTCCTGGAGCAAGCATCCCAAACATTCCTAATCCTCACTTCGAAAAAGGCATGTCTTCCAGTATCAAAATTGGTTTGGAATATATGTTGAAGTTCGACAAGCCTGACCAAGTAATTATCATGCTTTGCGATCAGCCTTTTGTAGATGCGAAGATTCTGAACAAGTTAATTGCAACTCAAAAGAAAGAGTCCAAAGGCATAGTAGCCTGTGAATATTCCAAGACCTTTGGTGTTCCTATTCTCTTCGGAAAACAGTATTTCAAAGAATTGATGCAGCTTACTGGTGATGAAGGAGCAAAAAAAATTGCGATGGCTCACGAAGATGATATGGTCACTGTAACTTTCACTAAAGGTAAAGTTGATATTGACACTGAGGAGGATTTGAGGGATTTAAACTTGTAGGTATATCTCCCGCAATGACGCAAAGTTGCAGGTTTCTCTCGCGGCGACGCAGCGACGCCACGCACTTTTAACCTTTGAGGTGTCATTTCGACTGAGGAACGAAGGAGAAATCTCCTTGAAGGTTTTTAAGTAAAATCCACTTTTAATAATTCTAAGAATAATCACTCTTGTCCTTGCATTTAGGCGATTTTGGTGGGCCCATAAAATTACGCCGCGCCGTTGCGTCGCCGCGAGAGATTATATCCCTCTTAAATCCCCAACAACTTTCTCCACCCAAGCCACCGTATCCAACACATCCTGTTCGGTAGTATTCTTTCCCAAGCTAAAACGAATAGAGGCTCTACCTAGGTCTGAATCTAAACCCATCGCCTGTAGTACGTGAGATGGTTTTGGTGAAATGCTGGTGCAGGCAGAGCCTGAACTGACAGCCACTTTCTGGCAAATCTTGCGAAGCAAATCCTCGCCTTCTACCCCTCCAAAAGCAATGTTTGTGACATGAGTAAGCCTATTCTGACTTCCATTCAAAAAAGTATTGGGAATACTTAGAAGCTTGGTTTCAAGTAAATCACGAAGCTTTTCCAATCGCTTTGATTCGCTTTGCATTTCATACATTCTCAATTCTGTTGCTTTTCCGAAACCTACAATTGCCGGGACATTCAGCGTCCCACTTCGGAACCCTTTCTCATGTCCTCCCCCATGCACTTGAGCAAGTGGTTTGGGAAGCGAGTGGTTGTGTCGAACGTATAGCGCTCCAACACCTTTCGGCCCATAGAGTTTATGCGCAGAAATAGCCATTAGATGCACTCCTTTTACGGAAATAGGAATTTTTCCAGCAGCTTGTACTGCGTCGGTGAATAAAATAATGTTGTTTTCTTCTGCAATTGCTTTGATTTCCTCGATGGGATGAATGATCCCAGTTTCATTATTTGCCCACATCAGGCAAATCATTTTCGTATGAGGAAATATACTTGACTTTAAGTCAGAAGTATTAACATTACCTTCTCTATCAACTGGCAAGTAGGTTACTTCAGCTCCTTTCTCTTCCAAAGCTTTCATGGTATCCAATACTGCCTTATGCTCAGTTTGGCAGGTGATATAATGTTGTTTTGATCCTTTATAAAGTTCAAAAGTTCCCTTTATAGCAAGATTGATGGCTTCTGTTGCACCTGAAGTAAAAATGATTTCCTTGCTCTGCGCTCCTATCAAGTTTGCGATCTGCTCACGTGCTTCCTCGACAGCATTCTCTGCTACCCAACCATAGGGATGTGACTTACTAGCTGCATTCCCAAAATGCTCTCCAAACCAGGGAATCATCGCTTCAATTACTTCTGGAGCGCAAGGGGTAGTCGCATTGAAATCTAGGTAAATAGGGTAATTCATATTCTAAAGTAAGTAGTGCCTAGTTATTAGACCATGGTATTTCGGGATTTTTAATATCTAGTATAAAAAAATGTCCACGGTCCACAGATGATACTCAACAGCAGGCTGCGGTCAGTCGTCTGCAGACCGTGGACAATAGAGCAATAATTTCTACTTTTATCTTATATTTTCCACAATTTCCATCATGCAAGAAACCTGGACTCTACCTCTTCCTCATTCCGAAAAACCAACTTCAGATGACCTCAAGCAAGTGTTAAAAGAAAACCAAATGGAATTGGGAATCTTCCTCTCGTACTATTTCAACAAAGAAGGAGCACATTCAGAGAAAGTTGACTTAGCTTCTGAAATCAACTTCAAAGATGAAATTTCAGGTGATTTTGAGTTGGAATTTGACCTCATCCATTACAATGCCTGCTTAGCAATCCATGATCAAAAGCTGGATCAAATGAAAATTACATTTGAGATCGAAAATTATAAGCTGAATCTAAAAGGACCGTATTGGCCAGAAAGAGAGATGGATGAAATTTAGACGTTAGTATCAAGTAGCAAGACATAAGTATTTAGACTTAAGACAAAAGTAGTGAGAGGCAAGAATCAAGATCCAAGATAAGATTCGAACAAAAAAAAGCACTTCCAAATTATACTGGAAGTGCTTTTGTCTTGGTTCTTGAATCTATTTCCTTGATTCTTGTATCTTGATACTTATGTCTAACGTCTAGATACTTATCACGCTCTCTTGATCCCCAAATTAAGATCTGTGAATTCCTTCTGCTCGATGAAAGGCTGACTTCTTAACCTTCTTTGTGTAGCACTGAAAATTGCATTTGCTATTGCTCCGCCTGTTGGTGGTAAACAAGGTTCACCTAGACCAGTCGGATCAAAACCGCTATCTACATAGTAGGTATCCACTGCTGGCACTTCCTTCATTCTGATCAAGCGATACTTATCGAAGTTGGTCTGAGTTGGAAGGCCTCCCTCAAATGTCAGGTTGCCATACATTGCATGGCCCATTCCATCGACCACTCCACCACGAACCTGATGGTTTGCGCCGGTTGGGTTTACGACCATTCCACAGTCTGTAATTACATGTATTTTCTTTAGTATTGGAGTACCGTTTTCCATCTCAATATCAGCTACTTGAGCTACGTATGTTCTATGAGAGAAGTAAACAGAAAAACCTTGCTTCACATTTGAGTTTTTACCCCAATTGGATTTTTCAGCAGCCATTTTTGTAACCCCGATCATACGATCCACATCATAGCGAAGCTCTCCTCCAACAGGATTTGCTTTCGCTTTTTCCATTAATTCCAACCTGAATGCTACCGGATCCTTCTTTGCCGCAAGAGCTACTTCATCTAGAAAAGACTGCTCTGCATAAGCCAGGAAGTTGGTAATAGGCGCTCTCCAAGCATTAGTCGTAATCGAAGAATTGTAGTTAACATTTTCGATCAGTAGGTTTTCAACTGCTCCTGATGGGAAATTATTCTCTCTGGTACTATTTCCTGCATTCATTCCTACTCCCCGAAGTTTGTAGCCAGTCATATTGCCTTCGGCATCCAAAGATGCTTCGAATCTGTACCTCACAGATGGTCTATAAGCTCCACCAGTAAGATCATCTTCCCTACTCCAAGTTAGTTTCACTGGAGCATTCATCATCTTAGAAACATGAACCGCTTCAGACACATAATCTGCCCGAAGTCTTCTACCGAAACCTCCTCCCAAACGGGTGATTTCCACCGAGATATTCTCTGGAGCAACTCCAGTAACTTCCGCAGCGGCTCCTCTCGCGCTTTCGGGAGTTTGGGTTGGACCAATTAATTCTACCGAACCATCTTCGACATGAGCAAAGAAATTCATTGGCTCCATAGGCGAATGTGAAAGGAAAGGACACTGATATTCAGCTGTAACTACTTGTGCGGCATTTTTGAATGCAGTATTCACATTGCCATCTTCCCGCTTTACTTCGGCTTTTCCATTTGCCAATAAGTCCTTAAAAATCTCATCGTGATCTGCTGAGCTCTCTACTTTTCCGTCTGGTTCGTATTCTACATTCAGAAGCTTTTTAGCTTTCATCAGAGGCCAAGTAGAAGTTCCTACCACTGCCACAGAGTTTTCAAAGGTGATTACATCCTTTACTCCAGTAACATTCTTGGCGGCAGCATCATCGATGGATTTGATTTTCATCCCAAAAGGCGCACGCTGAATCATTGCATGCAGCATTCCTTCTCTGTAAAAATCCAATCCAAAAAGTGGTTTTCCTGTGAAAATAGCTGCATTATCAACGTTCTTTACCGGTGTACCTATGATTTTAAAATCCTTCTTGTCCTTTAAGGTAATTTCTTCTGGAGCAGTCAATAAAGATGCATCATTTGCCACTTCACCATAACCTATTTTCTTACCACTGGCTTTGTGGTATATTATTCCTTCAGAGGTATTCAGTTCATCGGCAGATACTTCCCATTTTTTTGCGGCAGCTGCAACCAACAGATATTTTGCAGTTGCACCAGCTTTACGAAGTCGCTCCCAAGAGTGAGGCATGGCACCAGAGCCACCAGTTAATTGACGCTCGTATTTATCCGTGTCGAGATTGGCTTGAAGCACACGAACTCGACTCCAATCAGCATCCAGTTCTTCAGCCACAACCATTGGGAATGAAGTCTTGATATTCTGTCCCAATTCAGGGTTTGGGGAATAAATCACGATATCTCCGCTTGGAGCTATACTCAAAAATGAATTGAAATTCTTGGCATTTGCCAGTACTTCTTCAGTGCTGAGCACTTCCATTTTTGGCGAATCACAGCTCATCCAGTTGAAGCCAATAAATAATCCTCCTGCTGTAGTTCCAGCTATCTTAAGAAAGTCTCTTCTGTTTGTTTTTGTCAGTGTAGCCATGATTATTCGGATTTAGCAGCCATTGCAACGGCCTCTCTGATTTTGTGATAAGTGCCACATCTACAAATATTTCTATTCATCGCTTCGTCAATTTCATCCATTGATGGCGCTGGGTTCATTTTGAGAAATGCAGATGCATTCATGATCTGACCTGCTTGACAATAACCACATTGGGCCACATCCACTTCAGCCCAAGCCTTTTGAACAGGATGGTCACCATCTTCAGATAGTCCTTCTATCGTGGTTATTTCATCTTCGGTCAAACTAGCTGCAGGTGTGATGCAGGAAAACATTGCTTCTCCATTTCTATGAACAGTGCATGCGCCGCATTGGGCTATGCCGCATGAATATTTTGTACCGACTAATCCGAGATGATCCCGAAGTACCCAGAGAAGTGGGGTATCTTCTTCTACATCAACCGAATGAGCCTTTCCGTTGATTTTGAGGTTTATAAGTGCCATGGGTTATTAATTAAGTTTTATTCGATTAAGGTAAAGAAAATCAGAAGAGTATAGAAACCGATTATCAAAATTCCTGGTGATGCTTAGTATGATATCTCCCGCCAAGGCGCAAAGGCGCAGTTTTATTGTAAAAAAGCACAAACCCTCAAAGTCCCTTTAGGCAAAAAAGAGCAAGAAATAACGCCGTATCTCGCACCTTTTTATTTGGTTTTCAGTTAAAGCCAATAGTTTAATCCCCGCTTTTACAGCTTTATATGCTTAAGTTTTTCCTTAAAACATTAAAACACCTAATGATCACCATCATTTCTATAATTCTACTTATAGCCATTGTGGCTGTATTATTTGTCAATCTAAGTCCACAGTTTGGAGCAAATCCATCCAAAGAAAAAGTTCTTCAATACGAAAAACTGGACTATTTCGAAAACGGGAAATTTAGTAACCTCATGCCCACTAATATGGATATGGACTTTACTGAAGCCATCAAAATGCTTCCTGAATTTTTCAAAAATGATCCAACCCGCCGACCGGATTTTGAATTGCCAATTGAATACAGAGATTCACTGGAATTGGTAAATAAGGATCATCCCACGCGTCTGGTTTGGTTTGGACACTCTTCCTTTCTTCTTCAAATTGATGGAAAGACCATTTTGATCGATCCCATGTTTAGTGAGGTGCCGTCTCCTCATCCTTTGCTGGGCAAAAAGAGATATAGTAAGGAATTGCCTATTGAAGTAGAGAAGCTGCCTCAGATCGATATGATCATCATGTCTCATGATCATTATGACCATTTAGATTATGAATCTATTCAGAAGCTGAAAGGTAAAACCAAGTCATTTTATATGCCTTTGGGAATGGGAGCCCATTTCGAGGATTGGGGAGTAGATTCTACCAAAATCCATGAGCTAGGCTGGTGGGATGAGATTCAGGCTGATGGCTTGCTTTTAGCTCTCACTCCAGCTCGACATTTCTCCGGTCGTGGCCTGAACAACCGTTTCTCTACCCTTTGGGGATCGTGGGTGATTCGAGGTGAATCTGACAATATCTTCTTCAGTGGAGACAGCGGCTATGGACCTCACTTTAAGCAGATCGGTGAGAAATATGGCCCTTTCAATTTTGCCATGATGGAATGCGGACAATACAATGAGCGCTGGACTGATATTCATATGGTGCCGGAGGAGACAGCTCAGGCAGCCAAGGATATCAGAGCAAAAACATTTATGCCAATTCACTGGGCAGCTTTCACTCTAGCCATGCACTCTTGGACTGATCCAGTTGAGAGGGTGATCGCAAAAGCCAAGGAAATTAACCAACCAGTTTACGTTCCTGAAATTGGAGAATTCATTGAATTGGATAAAAATCTTGAAACCGAAAGAAAATGGTGGTTAGAACCCAAAGCACTTCCTAATTCAATGATTTCCAACAAGTAGAAACCATTTTCTTGTAATTTTCCCATCTTTTTTCCTGAAATCAAAGACAGTTTATCCTGAAATCACTTCCCAGCAATGAGAAAGTTTTGAGGCATTTTTCCTAATTTGACATTTTGAAATAAAATAAAAAACAACCTAAAAAACCTATGGCTCAGACTATCAAAGCAGCTATCGTAGGGACCGGATTTATCGGTCCAGCTCATTTAGAAGCACTTAGAAGAATTCCTAATATCGAGGTGACAGGCCTTGTAGAAGTAAATCAGGAGGTGGCAGATGCCAAAGCCGCAGAGCTTGGTATCCCAAATGCCTATACTTTTGAAAACATGTTGAAGGATGAAAGCATAGATGTGGTTCACATTTGTACACCAAATTTCCTTCACTTTCCCCAGGCAAAAGCTTGTATGCTTGCCGGCAAACATGTGGTTTGTGAGAAGCCACTTTCCATAACCATTGAAGAAGCTGAAGAGCTTGTCAAAGTGGCCAAAGAAACTGGATTGATCAATGCTGTTCATTTCAACTTGAGATATTACCCAATGGTACGCCAGATGCGTGTGATGCGTCAAAAAGGCGAATTGGGAGATGTTTACTCTGTGATGGGTTCTTACCTTCAGGATTGGCTTATTCATAAAACTGATTATAGTTGGAGATTGGATCCAAAGCAGTCTGGTGGTTCAAGAGTAGTGGCAGATATTGGTTCTCACCTCTTGGATATGACTGAGTATGTGACTGGTTTGAAAGTTACGGCTGTTATGGCTGATTTCTCTATTGTCCACCCTACCCGATTGAAACCATTGAAAGCAGTAGAATCTTTCTCTGGGAAAGCGCTTGATCCAAAGGATTACGAGGAATATGAAGTGACTTCGGAAGACTACGCGACGATCATGCTTCGTTTCGATAATGGACGCACAGGTTCTATCGTCGTGAGTCAGGTAAATGCTGGACGTAAGAATCGTCTGAATATAGAGATTGCAGGTTCGAAGTCTAACTTCGAATTCAATGCTGAAAAACCAAACGAACTTTGGATTGGCAAAAGAGACACTGCAAATGCCATTTTGATGAAAGATCCTGCCTTGGTTGACGAAGGCGCGCGTTCTTTGGTAAGCTTCCCAGGAGGTCACCAAGAAGGATTCCCAGATACTTCCAAGCAACTTTTCAAAGAAGTTTATGCAGCAATCCGAGATGGCAAGCAGCCAGAGTATCCTACTTATCCATCCTTTGCAGACGGCTTGAGAGAGTTGATTATAGGTGAAGCTATCGTAGAAAGTAATACCAAGGAAGCTTGGGTGAAGATTTAAATGAATGTGAGATGCTGGGTGTCGGATGACCGATGTAGCGCTATGGATGTTATATAACGTGGTAAAAACATCGGGCATACGACATCTGCAAACTTTCATAGAATCAAAGACTTTCTGTTTTGATAAAATGTCGTATTTTGAAGGCAAATCTAAAACCAATGACAATGAATTTCAAAAAGAGTTTACTAGCAACTGCACTAATGGCCTTTATCGGTCTTGCGGCATTTGCACAAGAGAAAGCTAGTCCAGCCAAAACCGCAGAAGGTATGGTAGGCGATGCTAAAATCACTATCAATTACTCTTCTCCTGCTGTAAAAGGTAGAATGATTTGGGGAGACCTGGTTCCTCTTGGAGAAGTATGGAGAGCTGGTGCAAATGAAGCAACCACCTTCACAACTACAAAAGACATCATGGTTGAAGGTAAAAATCTGCCTGCCGGAACTTATAGTTTCTTTGTGATCCCAGGTGAGACGTCTTCTACTTTTATCTTCAATAAAGTTGCTAAGCAATGGGGAGCATTTGATTATGATTCTGCTGAAGATGCATTGAGAGTTTCTGTTCCTTCTGGACAGACTTCTTCTTTGGAAGAGCGATTGGTGTATGAAGTAAAGCCATCCAGTTTTGAAATCAGATGGGAATATGGAAAAGCTTCAGCTAAGCTAGGATCATAAGATTCTCAATCTACATGAACTTGAAACCACGGGATTTATCTCGTGGTTTTTTTGTGGGGATTTTATCCAATTAATTCCACTTTTTTAAACAAAACAGCCTTATGCACAATTACTACTATGATATACATTTAAAAGTGCAAAAGCAGGTCTCCATTTGGTTAGATTTTCAAGTTGGCTAAATGAAAAGTGGTAAGTATGGCATGTCTTTTTACGTAAATCTTCTAGCAGGAACACCTTTTTCTGCTTCACCTAATGGATAAAAAGGACAAGCTCCAGCTATGAGTAATCAAACAGTTTCACAGGTCAGTACAGTCACCTTATTGAGATTCGAGGGCTTAAATGCCTTTTGGATTTTTGCTCAAATGCAAAAAGCCCCTAAAATACTAGCTAAAGTTCCAGGTCTTCAGTTTTTCAAATTAATGGGTAGCGGAGGGAAGAATGGTTTTTCTAAAATGCTGAATGTCAATATCTATGCGCTTCATTGTGTATGGGAGTCAGAAAGCCTTGCAGATGAATTCTTTGAAAAATCTGATGCCTTTTCAGAATTTAAGAATAGAACCTCCGAACTATATACCATCTATTTGAAAGCGACTAGAGCGCATGGACTTTGGTCTGGCACAAACCCATACGAAACCCAAGCCATAACTCCCACCGGTCCAATAGCGGTGATTACCAGAGCTAGAATTAAACTGAAATTTCTACCAAAATTTTGGAGCAAAGTCCCCTCTTTGGGAAAAAAAGTGGATGAAGTCAAAGGTTCAATTTATTCCATAGGAATTGGCGAATACCCTTGGTTTATGCAGGCTACTTTCAGCATCTGGGAGTCGTACGAAGCTATGCACAACTATGCCTACGGAAATCCACTTCACATGGAGGTGATCAAAAAAACCAGAGAATTAGGCTGGTATTCAGAAGAACTATTTGCCAATTTCGTTCCCTACAGAACAGAGGGAACTTGGGGAAAGTTAGATGAACAGTTGCAGAAGCTTATATAAGACCGCTTTTGGACATGACCCAATCCTATATTTTCAGGTTCTTTTATGATCTAAAAGCGGATATATATAAATGTATAATTCCCTATAGACCTCGCCGAATACAGAATGCTAGTAAGGCGAAATCACTCCAATCTTATCTGGCTTCGCCCTGAACCATAATGCCCGTTTTTCAAATCTCCATCACAGGCTTTCAAAAGTTTACACTTTAGCTCTTCTAGTTTCTCAGGGTATTTAGAAGACAAATCATTTTCCTCCCTGAAATCATTCGGTAAATAAAATAGCTCAAACGCCTCTTTTCCCATATGAGTTCTAATTTTCCAGCCATCATTTGTGATCAGTGTAGGACCTATATATGAGGAATAAACCACAAACTCATGGGTATTCTCTTCAGCTTTATCTAGCAACTCAGGATAGAAAGAAATCCCGTCTGTCTTAAAATCCTTGGAATAACCCACCAATTCAGCGATGGTAGGCAGGATATCGTAATTGGCCACCAGTCGCCCGCTGATCCGGCCTGCTTGAATCTTTCCAGGCCATCTGACCAGCATCGGTACGTTGATTCCGCCCTGCAAATTACTTCGCTTCATTCCTGCTCTACCGCCGTTGCCATCGAATACATCGCCTGCCAATTCGCTATAGTACTTCCTTTCGTAGTCATCGAAGCGCTCCCCCGTTTCCATATTGGTATAGGGCTTCAGGGTTCGTCCAGCTTGACTGTAATAGATTTCATGTCCATTATCGGAGGTGAAAATGACTAGGGTATTTTCATCAATTCCCAATTCCTCCAGTTTCTGAAGGATCTGCCCCACGTTATCATCCAGGAGTTTGACCATGGAAGCATATTCCTTCTCAATTTGAGTCAAGCGCTCGTCATTTTCAAAATCCGGGTGAACAGCCGGAATAGAAACAGGTCCATGCGGCAACTGCGTAGGAAAGTATAGAAAGAAAGGCTGATCTTTAGTTGCCGTAATAAAGCTCAGAACCTTGTCCATAAAAAGCGTTTGGGAATACTGCTTCTTACCCTTCATATCCCAGCGTTCTTGAAAGGTCTCGGCAGTTTCCGGCTCTCCTGATTTCCCGCTATTTAGCAGGGTATTCCCTTCTATTTCTACCATTTCTCCATTTTCAAATAAGTACGGAGGATAAAACCCATGAGCCCGCTGGTGATCTAAGTAGCCAAAGTAATAATCCCATCCATGTCGTTTCATTTGCTGGTCAGTAGCAGAAAAGCCCCATTCCAATTTACCCACCTGCGCAGTCACATATCCAGCACTTTTCGCGACTTCGCCTAAGAAAACCTGATCATTCGGGACGGGAGAAAGCTTATCGTTTATCCGCGTTTGGATCTCTTCCAAACTCAGATTTTCACTTGCTATTTTCTGATAAATTCCCCCACTGGTGATCTCAAAGCCCTTCGCATGGGTATCTGTAAGCCCGGTAAGCAAAGAAGCCCGTGCAGGTGCGCAGAGCATATTGGAATAAGCCCGCTGGAATCTCAGCCCTTCAGCCGCCAATCGATCAATATTAGGAGTTTTAATGATTTCTTGTCCTTCATGCCCCAATAAGCCAATCCCCAGATCATCCGCATAAATCAGAATGATATTGGGTTTGGTTGCAGATTTATCCGTTTGGGCAAAAGCGGAAAAAAAGATTAAAAAGAAAAGTGGAACTAACAGAAAGGTGCTTTTCATAATTCTCATTTATCGTCTAGGTTCTGGCGAAAATAAGGAATCTGTGTGGACTTGGAGAAGGGGTTAGAGATTTTAGGGTTTTGGGGCTAACAACCAGATAAGGTATGTGCAAAAATCAAAGCCTGAGATTCAATGAACCGCCGTATGCAGCCTGTCCCGAGAATCGGGAAGACCTGTATGTACCGAGGTGTGAGAGGCGCACCTCGGTAACTTAATGGTGGCGAGGCCGCATCCCCGATTGTGCCTTCGTGCTTTTTTCTTTCTAATCTAAATTAATGGAGATATTTAAATGTCCACCGAGTCCCTCATTTATAATTCTTTGCAAAGTCGAAAACCGTATGTCTTTAAGATTTCGTTCTACCTTTGATATATAAGACTTATTTGTTCCTGCTAGTTCTGCAAGCTGCTGTTGAGTCATTCCTTTTTGCTCTCGTGCTTGTTGAATCAACACACCAAGTTTAAAAGAATCAAAATTATTTTCGAATTCTTCTCTTTCCTCTGTTCCTTTTTTACCAATTTTTTCATCGATGAATTGGTCAAGGCTTTTTAGGTTCTTATTCTTTGCTGTCATAATACTCCATTTTTATTTGTTCAGCCTTTTCAATTTGCTGTTTCGGTGTCTTTTGTGTTTTTTTCTGAAATCCGTGTCCAATAACAACCAAATTATCAATATCGAAAAAACAGAAAATCCTGAAAATGTTATTTCCAACTTGAACTCTTATTTCATAAATTCCTGAAGAGTTTTTGATGAATTTCAGATAGTTTTCTGGAATCTGCTCAAGTTCCTCGATTACTCTTAGAGTCCAAAGAATCTTCTTTTTCACCTTATCGGTCTGCTGGCTGTAAAACTCTTCGAAATACTCCTTAAAGAAATAGAGTTCTCGCTTCCTATTCATTTTGCAAAGATACAAAAGTAGTCTAATAGGTCAACTTTATTCGGCGATTTCCAGCATGAAACACAACACTTTTATAAACTCAACTCCCACTACCCAATTGCTTTTATATCGCCAAAGTCCACAAGCATTAGAAGTTCTGCTGTGACCAAATTAAGGATTTCGGAATTACTTTCAAGTGGGTTATCGGAATTAGAATGAGATTTCTCCTCGTTACTCATCGAAATGATCCCGAGCAATTAATCTTCTACTCAGAATCCCCTATTTTTGCAGCCCATGCTCGAAAATTTTGATCCTTCTTCCTTTGACCTCCCGGTAGCGGAGATTATACCTCAAGTCAAGTCCCAGCTTTCCAATGCTAATTCCCTGATTATACAGGCGCCACCCGGTGCGGGAAAAAGTACACTCCTACCCTTGACCTTGCTGGACGAACCTTGGCTTGCCGGCAAGAAGATCATGATGCTGGAACCCAGACGCTTGGCTACCAAGACCATTGCGCAGCGAATGGCATCCATGACGGATACTAAGTTGGGTGATCTGATCGGCTATAGAATCCGATTCGAATCGGCTATTTCTGAGAATACCAGATTGGAAGTGATCACAGAAGGGATTTTGACCCGTATGCTTCATGCTGACAATGCACTGGAAGATGTGGGCTTGGTGATTTTCGATGAGTTTCATGAACGAAACCTTCACTCGGAAGTAGCTTTGGCACTGATCCGGGAAGTACAGCAGGTGTTGAGACCTGATCTTCGGATTTTGCTGATGTCGGCAACTATTGATTCTAAAGTACTTTCAGGTTTGCTCAAGTCCACAGTCATCGAGAGCAAAGGTCGGCAGTATCCAGTGGAAGTGAATTACATGAATGAAGTCGATCAATATTCGATTGGCGAAGATGCAGCACGGCAGATTATTCCTTTGACAAAAGTTCACGAGGGAGATTTCTTGGTTTTTCTTCCGGGTCAAGGTGAAATCCGCAAAGCTCAGGATATTTTAAGAAAAGCCTTGCCCGATGATCTTGTTCTTCCTCTCTATGGACAGCTTTCGCCAGGGGATCAAAATCGAGCAATTATGCCTCATCCCTCGGGAAAGCGGAAGATTGTGCTTTCTACAGATATTGCAGAGACTTCCCTGACTATAGAGGGAGTTAAAGTGGTAGTGGACTCAGGCTTTGCCAAATCATCCAGATTTGATCCAAGATCTGGTTTGTCGAGATTGGTTTTGCATAGAATCAGCCAAGATTCCGCAGATCAGCGCTCTGGTCGGGCTGGTAGATTGACCGCGGGTCACAGTTATAGACTATGGACCAAAGCCATTCAAAACCAACTGAATGAATACCGTACGCCAGAATTGATGGAAGCTGACTTGACAGGTTTGGTGCTGGATATGAAAGCTTGGGGCAAACAGGATATCCGTTCCATGACTTGGCTGACACCTCCTCCGGGTGGTACGTTGGCCTTGGCTGAAAAAACGCTGGAATCCATAGAAGCTATTGTGGATGGAGAACTTACTCCTCATGGAAAGGAAGTTCACAATCTGCCAACACATCCGCGAATCGCCCATATGCTGATCAATGCAGCCGAGATAGATCAATTGGGTTTAGCGACTGATATAGCTGCGATTTTGGATGAACGAGATCCGCTGGGAGGAGATGTCGGAGTGGATTTGAATCTGAGAATTGAAGCCCTGAGAAGATTCAGACAGCATAATGTGAGTATTCCCCGAATCAAAAAAATAGAAAAAATGGCTGCCTCTTACCGCAAGATGTTTTCTATTCAGCCTGAAAATGGCCCGGTTGATCCTTGGCAAACGGGGTTGCTACTAGCCTACGCATATCCAGAACGTATCGCCGCTGCCCGACCTGGGAATAATGCCCAGTTCCAGTTGGCAAATGGGAAAATAGCTCAAATCGGCCATAAGGATGACCTTGCTCATGAATCTTGGCTTGCCGTAGCTCATGTGGATGCGCGGGATGGAATGGGCAAAATCTGGATGGCTGCACCAATTAATCCCAAGGATTTGGCTCCCATGCTGAAAACCAAAGAAGTGCTAAAATGGGATAGAAAGAAAGGCGGTTTACAGGCACACGCTGAGATTCGGATCGGATCAATTATCCTTGGCACTAGACCTTTGGCAAAGTATTCCGATGGAGACGTAACGGAAGCAATACTGGAAGCAATCCGCGAGGAAGGTGAATATTTGCTGGACTTCAATGAAGAAGTGGAGCAATTGATTTTGCGGGTGCAAAGCTTAAAAAGCTGGAATCCTGAGCAATCTTGGCCCAATTGGTCAGTAGCTGAACTATGCGAAAAACCTGAAACTTGGCTAGTTCCTTACCTTCAGAGAATTCAAAAGAACGATGATTTCAAAAAGTTAAACCTAAGTCAGATTCTCTTGCATTCCCTTGATTTTGAGCAACAAAAGGAATTGGACAAGCTTGCACCGGCAACAATAGAAGTTCCTTCTGGAAGTAAAATCAGGTTGGAATATAGAAAAGACGAAATCCCACTTTTGGCTGTAAGACTTCAGGAATTGTTTGGTTTGCTGGAAACTCCCACGGTAAACAATGGAAAAGTAAATGTACTAATTCAGTTGCTTTCTCCAGGTTACAAACCGGTGCAGCTCACGCAGGATCTGAAAAGCTTTTGGCAGAATGGATATTTTGAGGTGAAGAAGGAACTGAAAAGACGGTACCCAAAGCACGAATGGCCGGAGAATCCAATCTCAGCTGAAGCAGTTAGAGGCGTGAAAAAGCGCTTTTAAGCCGCCACTGACTTCATATTGTCTAGGTAATTCAAAAATTGTAGAAAAGCAGCAATGGTGAAAGGAGTCATTTCCTCTGAATTGATTCTCTCCAGAAATGACTGTCGAAGAACAGGGTAATCCTCAGGATTATAGAGTTTGCTTAGCGCGGTAGATCGAAAAGCAGATTCTACCATATTATAAACCTCAAATGGATCCTCTTTATGATTGAGGAATTCCTTCTCTAAGATGATAGGGTTTATCATTTGATTTAGCCAATTAAAACCTGTCATTAAAAAGAAGTTCTCGATGGAATAAAGCAATTCCGATAACTGTTTATCATTCGTAATCCTGATTCTTCTTGGGTAAAATTTCCCCAAATTGTGCGGAGTTTGTACTAAAGTAAGGGATTGGTTTGCGTATTGATCAGGTGTAGGTAAATACTTTCTTACCAATTCTTCTACTTCATTGATGCGGATTCCAAGGTGATATTCAACCCAGCTTTCATCAGATCCCTCTACAAAATGGACATAAACTACCTGCTTTCCATGGGGATAAACCTTTTCGAAAAACAATTGAGAATGATTTAAGTCAAACCCATTCGATTTGAAAAAATCTGATTGCAAGCAAATAACATCCTGTTTTTTCATGACCAACATCCTTTTTTGTATTGTAAAAACACAATAATCGGACAAATGTTGTTAGTCCTCAGAAAATAATTCTCGTATTTCTTCTAGAATTGGTTCTACTTCAAGTTTTTTCAATTGCAGGCTT
The DNA here is from genome assembly GCF_900116615.1 of Algoriphagus locisalis. Taxonomy (GTDB): domain Bacteria; phylum Bacteroidota; class Bacteroidia; order Cytophagales; family Cyclobacteriaceae; genus Algoriphagus; species Algoriphagus locisalis. Next base: position 960,843 of record NZ_FPBF01000001.1, on the reverse strand, counting down.
CCTTCATCCTCGGGGTTGTGCAAATAATGATTCCAGTGTTTCTCAGCTTTGCGAAGCGTGCGAGGAGTCATATCAAATTCCACTTCGTCCAAATACATTTTGGCGAGTGCCTGAGCTTTAAAATTGCCGAAAAGGAAAACCCTAAAAATATCCACAAAGCGCAAACTCAAATCAAATTCCTCTAATATCTGAACAAAAGCCCCTTGATGCGCCCGATTTTTCTTGTCATTGATGGCTTCAAAAATGGCATCCAAAGACTCTTCATTATATGATGATTGGGAAAGTGCTCGGCAGGCTAAATATGAAACCTCCCAGTTATCTCCTTTCACTAATTCGATTACAGCATCTCGGCCACTTTCATCAAGTTTTTTGCCCAGTTTATCAGCAAAATAAAAAGCTTCCTTTTCATTAGGATCGCTCATGCGCTTGATCAAGCCTTGGATTTCCTCGTCCATGATTTTTCGGTTAATTTGTGCAAATATAAGTGAAAAGCCTCCCCCACTATGATTTCCGGCAACCCAAAGTTAATTAGTCTTGAAAAGTATCAATCGATTCTGGAGATCTCAGAAAATAATCGGCTAACCGGCGATTTGGATATCTCTAAGCATCAGTGGGTAATATCAGATTCTGATTCCTGGCTGGCTCGGGTATTTCTTCCATGGAGTATGTCGCCAAATGAATCGGGAAAGCTTTCATTGAAAGATGATTTTCATTTGGCTTTGGTGATGATCCGTGCTGGAATAGCTGTGACGGGCTATTTTCACAATGGAAAAATGCTTGATCACAAAGTTTTCAGGGCTTATATGGTTCGTCAAAAACAAGGGAAAAGCCAGATCAAATACCTAAAAACCAAAGGAAAATCGAGAGCTGGATCGAGATTGAGACTAGGTGAATCAGAGCAGTTTTTTGAGGAGATCAATGAGCGGCTCCAGCAGTACGAAGAGAATTATCCAATTACGACTTGGGGTATCAGTTGCGGCAAAACACTCTGGCCATACTTCTTTGGTAGTAATACTCCTACTCCTTTCGCTAAAAACGCAGATAACCTAATCAACATTCCTTTCCATGTTCAGCAGCCTGACTTTGAGACTTTACAGGCAATTCATAAAAAATTGAACGGAATTCATTTATTGCTTTCTGAGAAAGGAGAAGAGCTTTTTGGAAATGATTTATTAGAAGTTTCAGCGCAGCAAAAAAAAGATGAGGATAATTGGTGAGGTGAAAAATGGTCAATTGCCAATGTTCAAATTTAATGGTCAAGGACTTTGTTTTCTTTGTGGCTTTTGTGGTTAAAAAATGCAGATTACAAACCATATCAGCCAAGGTAATTTTAGAAATAAAATCTTATTTTAGAGGAAACTTCCCAACCATGAAAGCGAAAGAGGTAAAGAGAAGACTAATCGAAAAAATAGAGCAAATCAATGATCCCAAGATTCTTGATGAGGTTAATCGACTTTTAAATTTTGACGTGGATAAATCCGATTTATTGATATTGTCCACGGATCAAACTAATGCAGTTGAGGAAGGAAGATCTCACTATTTTTCTGGGAAAGTGAAAAGTGACGATCAGCTTAACGAAGAAATTGACGAGTGGCTAAAAAAGTAGTCTGGACTGAAAAAGCTGAATTGGATAGAAAGGAAATTTTATCCTATTGGAAGGGTAGAAATAAATCCAATGCGTATCCGATTAAGCTTAATGAATTATTCAAGGAAGCGACAAGACTTATCCAATCAAATCCTCAGATTGGCAAATTGTCAAACAATCAAAGTGTCCGGTCAAAAATCGTAAAAGATTACTTGATGTTTTATGAGGAATACCCGAATGAAATTGTGATTCTAGCAATTTGGGATAATCGACAAAACCCTCAAAATCAAGAATATTTTACGGGCTAATAACTCAAATTATCATCCGTTCTTATGGAAAGCTGATCCAGAAAATTCAGCATTTTATAGTTACCAGCTATATGTTCCGATTGACCATAGCGCACAAGTAAAGGTTCTGGAGAAGAATCACAGCAATTGGAATTGCGCTCTCCGTGTAAACCTCCGCGACCACGGCGGTTAAAATCCACCACAAAAGTCATAAAGTGCATGAAGTGGTGAACACTCTGGCTATGTTGTTTAGAATCCTCACAGGTCAATTAGAAACGATTCCCCTTTTTACTCTTTGCTTTCCATTTTACCTTTAAGCCTCTTCAGATGTTATTCAATCAACACTTTCATATTCTTCAGCTATTGTGCTTACTTACAAACCTGAATAAGAAAATATTACAAACACATTTAATTTAAAATGGAATTAACCACAGTAATAAAATCCTTTGAGGAACTCAGTAATCATGAGCTATATTCGATCATCAGACTTCGCAATGAAGTATTTGTGGTCGAACAAAATTGTGTTTTTCAGGATGCTGATGATAAGGACCAGATAGCCGATCATGTGATGATCAAGGCAGATGATTTTTTGGTGGCCTATGCAAGAGTATTACCAGCCGGAGCGTCATTTTCGGAAGTTTCCATAGGTAGAGTGGTTAGTGATATGAGAGCTCGTAGGACGGGTGCAGGAAGAAGATTGATGAAAGATTCTCTTTCCTTTATTTTAGAAAAGTATGGGCCATGCTCCGTAAGAATTGGTGCACAGACCTATTTAAACGAATTCTATCAATCTCTTGGTTTTGAAAATGCTGGAGAAAGATATTTAGAAGATGGAATCGAGCATATAGAAATGACTACCAAGGTTTAGTTCTTCTACTTATAAAAAAGCAATCTCAAGTTTGATATGATGCTCATGTACAGATTGGTTTTTTAGTTCAAACATGTTCTTGAATTACCAATGAAAACAAACAGATCAGGTTTCTAAGATTCTGAGATCAAATAAGCCTGAAAACAGAAAAAGCCAGAATTTCTTCCGGCTTTTCATGCATTTATTTATAATCAATGAGTCGTGTTCGTCACATCTCCAGGGTAATTTGCGTTTAGCAGATTCATGGTTTCGTGAGCCACCTTGATATTGTACTCATACGCCAGGCTTTTGTAGTTCACCAAATCGACTATGGTACCGATGAAACAAAGTCCTACGGTCAGGAAATACAAGATACCCAGGCCTATTTGCCCCAAGATGAATCTATGCAATCCCGCAAATCCAAAGAAACCGATCAATGTCAGAATCAAAATCATCTGGGCGTCTTTTCTTCTGGCGCGATAAACCTGCGCAAAAAGCGATGCCTGATCCTCATCCATATTTTTCATCAAACCCTGGATATAACCCAGCTCCATTCCTTCCAATTCGGGAAGGTGTCTTAATACATTAGCCATAATTGTGTGTTGTTTTTAGGTTTTTAATAAGTTGCCAAATTCTAGAGAAAATAACCGCATATGCCAGCAGAGCCAGCGGATGCATGTTCCAGGAAGCTTGGAAATCCCCTCTTGCAAGTAGATTCATCGACCTTCCTAAGCCACAACCCGGACACCAATCAAATCCCAGTTGGCTCAGCGGACAGAGACTTAGATGACTCCCTCCGTGAGGATCCAGGAAAACTATCGCTACCAAACTTCCGATCCAGAAGATCAGCTCTAGCGGCAAATTTGATATCCATCGGGTGATTACCTTCATATTTGCTAGATGTACGAAAAAGATGCCATTGATAAAAAGTGCCTTGGAATGCTTTATTTAACAGGTTAAGCTAAGGTAAGTGAATGCAAACGAACATAAAAGTGTACGGTTATGAACGGTTTAATTCAGGTAGTTTTATTTCCAGTTTATCCCCATATAAAGCCTTTTGATTGGATTCATTTTGCCTTGCAATCTGAGTATATCCTTTAGCAGTACCATAAGCTTTCCAACCAGAGAATTTAAAAACCAAACCAAGCAACTCCCCATTGACTGGAATGGAAGACTGGATATTGAGCGCCTGAGAGACTTCTTTTCCTAAGAAAAAATTCAAAATCGGAACCACCTGACCAGAAATTAAAGGATCTGGAATACTTGATTTATAATAAGCAATTAACGCTTGGATCAATTGATGTCCTGCTGTAGTAGATTTAACATGTCTTCTTCTGATCAGTTTTTCAAGTGCAAATGCTTCCTTGGGATTATCCGGCCAGTACTTTTCCTGAATTCCCATCAATCGTCCAACCCATTTCCAATACAACATGATCACTGAAACTTCATGAGAACTCACGCTAAAACCCATTTTTTTCCAACCTCGGATGACGATCAGGCTGAAAGAAAGATTGGTTCCGATTAGATCTTCTTGATTGATGGGTTTCCCAAATGAATCATTCCAATCATGGGCATACTTAGAAATAAAATAACGGCTGAAAGCATGGATCAACCGAACTTTAGCACAGGTCAAATAGGCTTTCTTTTTGGTGAGAAATGCCCCTGGTTCGAATATATCCAGGATAAACGTTCCCGTTTCTCCTAATCTCCGACCTATATCATTGAGAATTCTCTTTGACCTCACCAGCACCTCTGCCCCATCTCCAAACGCATAAGCATAAGGCAAGGAGTAAAATCCCAGCATTGCCAAGTATAAATCACCTTTTTGATCAAAGATTTTTTGACCTTGAGCCAAAATCTCTTCAGGAAATTCATTTTGTTTTAAGTAAAAGTTGAAAAAGTGCTGAAACGCTGCAGGATAGGAAGCTTCTATCTCATCGGGAATTTCTACCCAAGAATTTATCTGAGTGATTAATTCTGGATTTTTTACCAATACGCTAACCAACTGATCTGCAAGCGGATCTTGAAGAGTTCTCAAGTGGTCAAATTCAATATTCTGGTATAGTTTTAGTTTGCTCACAGCATTCTAACCTTGTTTTTGTACTTTGGTTGAAAAATTTCGCATTAATGATTAAAAAGAGTTTTTTTCTCACCTCTATTTATTGTCTGATTTTAGTGTATTCAAGCTTTGCCCAAGTAGGAACTGACCTATGGGTAATACCTACTAGCGGAAAGGGGAATAACTTTAAATTATTGCCTGAAACCGCGTATGCGCTCACTGATCGGGCTGAATATGATAACCAGCCAAGTTTTATCAATGACTACCAACTGGTGTTTTCTGCTGCTGATGAAAAAGGAAATCATGACATTATCGTCTATAATTTTGAAGCTGAAAAATTCACTAATCTTTCCAAAACAGCCGATACAAGTGAGTTTTCGCCCAAGATTACAGATTGTGGAATGTACATTTCGGCCGTGGTGATGGAAGCAGATAGCACGCAGCGAATCTGGCTCTACCCTACCTCCTTCGAACCTGCGGAACTACTTTACGATGACATACAGCCTGTTGGTTATTACGACTGGTATGACAATAAAGCGGCGATGTTTGTCCTCGGTGCTCCAAATAAGTTGATCTATGCAAGAGGTAGGAATGACCTATTAGAAATTGATTCAGCGATATCTCGCTCTATCCACAAGCGGCCAAAGACTTCGGAAATAACCTATATGACTCAGCCTTACGCAGGTCAAGCTGGCATTATTAAAAGCTACGATATTGAAAATGGTAATAGAGAAGTATATCTTCAAGGAATTTCTGGGTCTCAGGATTTCATTTGGCTGGATAAAAAACACCTACTGATGGCTTCTGGAAATGAAATTTTTATACGAAAATACAGTAATTCTGAGTGGAAATCACTTGGGAAAATAGAAATGAATACGCATCAAAACATCACCCGAATGGCCTATAGCGAAGATCTTAATGTGCTAGTGGTCGCAATGAATAGAAAATAATCAAACACTATGAACCCTATTAAATCAACCTTATTTATGGCCGCGCTCTTCGTTGGAACGCAGAGTTTTTCTCAGGAAATAGAAGACAAAAAAGGCATTGTGGCAAAAAATGCAGAATTAGTAAAAGTCCAAGATGGCTTTGAATTCACCGAAGGTCCAGCTGTAAATCGCTTTGGTGACGTCTTTTTCACTGATCAACCTAATAATCGAATTCATAAGTGGAATGCGCTATCTAATGAGGTGAGTGTGTTTAAAGAAAATGCAGGTAGATCAAATGGCATGTATTTCCTTCTTGACGGCACCTTGGTGGCAGCTGCAGACAATAAAAATGAACTCTGGGCTTTCGATACCGATGGCAATCACGAGGTTTGGGTTACAGCCTTCAAAGGGAAAAAACTGAATGGTCCAAATGACCTTTGGGTAAGACCAAAAGGCGGTATTTATTTTACTGATCCGCTTTATCCACGGGCCTATTGGGAAGGAAGAACCAAGGAGTCAGAGCAAACTGGTCAAAATGTTTACTTTTTGTCAGCCGATAGAACAGAACTTTTCGCTGTGGCAGAAGACTTGGTTCAGCCCAATGGAATCGTGGGAACACCTGACAGCAAATATCTGTATGTATCTGATATCGGTGCCAAAAAGACCTATAAATACGAAGTACGGGAAGATGGGTACTTGATCAACAAGGAGCTTTTTTGCGAGATGGGATCTGATGGTATGACCATAGACGAGCGAGGCAACGTTTACCTGACCGGAAAAGGCGTGACAGTATTTAATAAGAATGGTGAACAAATAGCACATATACCTGTCCCTGCTGCATGGACTGCAAATGTTGTATTTGGGTCTCTGGACAGAAAAACATTATTTATCACTGCCTCCGATGCAGTTTATACCTTGCAGATGAAAAATAGAGGCGTTTGGTAAGAGTTTCAAGGAGCAAAAAAATCCCGGTAGAGCTGAATCTATCGGGATTTTTTTTGGTTTTCTCCAGCTGTTTGCTGGAAAAATAGAACTTAACTTGTTTTAGAATACCCCTATAAAGTGGCTTCCGTCAACGTTTTCTAGTTGAGCTCCTTTGGTTACTTCACCTGATTCGGTATCTACCACGTAGATGTTTCCATTTTTACCTACTGGAGCTTGAGTAAGGTAAATATCCGTACCATCCACTACGAACCCTTGGTACTGGAACAAGTAAAAGTCAGCTTCGTAAGGGATGTCATCAAGTCTCACAGCTGTCTTTGCGTTTAGATCCGCCAAAGCAAAGAATCCCTGTGCACCTGCGACTCCTTCTTCAGACCCGTCATGACGATAAGCAATCACTGCTTTTCCGTTTGCAGCAGGTCTCCACGCTAGAATATACGCACCTTCTACACCCAAAGCATCGTCTAGATTAAACACATATGAATCGTCATATTGGTTGTTTGAACCGATTCTCAGGATATGCGAACCATTTGGATCTCCTTGGTTGGCTTGATAAACACTTCCGTTGTATTCAAAAGCGTTGATACTACGGTATCCGTTGGTATTTCCATATCCTACAGCAGAAGTAATTACGGTTGGATTCAACAAAGAAGGATAATCCAATACAATGGTTTTGGAGCCTAAAATTTCTCCCGAATTATCTGATTCACCAGTGGCTGGATCTACTTTGCTTAAGCGAGCTCCTATGTACAATTTATCTCCGGCTGCATTTAAGGTCGGCATATCAATTCTTGAGATATAATAACCGTTTGCTTCTTCCTCTTCACTTAGAGCCAAAGAACTCTCCTGGAAATCTATGATAGAAGAATTTACCAAATTCAAGGTCACAACTCCCATAGTTGCCTCGTGACGCAAATAAGTGTCATCAGTGGCGTTTTCTGGTGTATCATTGTCGTCAAATTGTGCTTCAGCATTCACATATACTGCTGCTCCTGTTTGATCTCCATCAAATAGTTTAATCCATCTTGGAGCAGAACCTACATAAGGCGCGATACTTACTCCAGTGCCATTTTGAGTGAAATCTTGGCCACCTTCTACGGTGTACTTCGTGTACTGCCCACCCGTATCACCGGCATAGCTGATGTTGAAAATAGTGTTACCATCCTCAGAAGACTGTAATCTGGCCGTTCTGTTAGAAGGAACAATAAAGCCGTTATCAAAAGGAGCTATGGATACCGTAGGGTCTTTAGCTTCCTCACTGCTTAGGGAGTAAATTAATGTTCCTCCATTTCCGTCGCCAGGATTATCACCCATTCTTGCTGCCGCCACAGTGATCCATCTACTTTCTCCATCTGGACCCGGGTTTGGATTTGGGTTTGGAGTCGGGTCTTCAGTACATGCTGCCAAGAGTCCACCTGCCAGTAGAATTGCAGTCAGTTTTTGGAAATTTTTAAAAGTGTGTTTCATTAGGTAGTTGGTATTAATTGGTTAATAATTATTGATTCTATAGTTTAATTTCAGGTAAAATGCTCTCCCCGGTTTTTGCACGGAAAGGTTATCATACACAGGCTTGTCGAAGATGTTTTTGATGTCAAAACTCATCACCAACTTATCGGCTGGAAAGACATAACTAAGTCCTACATCTTGAGCTAATTGCTGCGGAACTTTAAAGAACTCATCGCCCACAGTATTTGATCCCTGAGGCACCAGGTAGGAAAATTCATCTGTGAAATACATGGTGTAAAAGAGATTTAACCGGGAATCCTTTTGGATTAAATCTTTAAATGAATAGCGTAAACTCCCATTCATGGTAAAAAATGGCGTGTTTGGCACATCAATCTCCACGCCTCTGTTTACTATTTTCAGATCAAATCGGGAAACATTGAAGTTCAAGCCAAAACTGTTGTTGAATGTATAGTCTAGTTGTGCGTCAAACCCTTTGGAAGTTCCATTCCCCTGATTTTCATAAAGTATGGTCTCGTCATTGACATTCAAGGAAGTCTCGATAGGCAAACCTATTCTGTCTTTGATGTTACGGGTGAATAGATTGGAAGAAACGGTAAAATCGTGCTTGTTTATGTTGAACGAGCCTAGGCGCAATCCTAGGTTAAAGTTATTGCTAAGCTCAGGTCTGATGCTAGGATTGGCTACCACATTATCCCCATCGTTACCAAATACTTCACTTTCATTTGGAAGTCTGACAGCTTTTTCTGCTGAAGTTAACAAGGTGATATTTGGAAGAACAGCATAGGAAACTGTAAATCCGTAGCCTTCATCTATTTTGTTGGCTCTGGTAATATCATCTACTATTTCGTTGGTTTCCTGATTGATCTCAGGGTCAATATTTATCGTTTCCTGCTGGTAGTATTTTCCAAAAACATTTGCATTGAGTTTTTCATCCAAAGCATTTAGCTCATAGGTAAGAGAGACAATGTTCTTTTTCAGATCTCTTGTTCCTCTGAACGTATTTTCCAAAACTGATCTCAACTGATCAGTATCCACTCGATCTATGCCGCTATACACATGATTAAGTAGGAATCGGTGATTCTTGCTAACCGCGTATGAAACCCCAGTTCGAATGGAAGACACATTTCTATTGATTCTAGCCAGTGTAGGTCCACCTTCCTGCTGGGAATTCCATGAATACTTGTATTCATTCCCTCTGAAGTCAATTGCCCTTTCTCCATTCCAACTGTATGCCCAGGCGAGCGTGTCGCTTACCATACGGTTTCTCTTGCCGTACAAGCCATTTACATTGATATCCAACCCTTTTGTAAAAAGATCTTTCTTTTGGTAAGTGAGATTCATCAGAGCCGCATCCGATTCCATAAATCTATCCTTATAAGGCATAATGGTCATAAAAGCCCCGTGTTGGATTTCTTTATAATCACTGGATCCTGTGAAGCCAATTAAAAATTGATCTGCCCATTTTACATCAGTATAGCCAATCTGAAACATTCCCCCTGAAGACCTGTAGGCATCATTGAATCTTCTAGCTGTAATCGGAGTTTGCACTCCTCCTATTCCTGTCACCACTACGCTTCTGCCAGAGACCTTATAGTCATTGTCGGAATAATTGTAAAAGAGGGATCCTTTAACCGTGAAGCCTGATTCTTTGAAACGATGCAAACCGTTTAAACTAGCCTGTAAGGTATTGAAGGAACCATACGAAACGGAAGCATTGAAATTTGATTGAACAGAATTTTGAAGCACAATATTGATAGCTCCACCCAGAGCATCATCTGCCAAGTGCCCGGGAACTACCCCTTTGTACACTTCAATTTCCTTGATCATTGAAGGCGGAATACTATTCAGGTTAAATGAATTGCCATATGCAGAGATGGGAATTCCATCGATAAAAATACGAACAGCACTTCCTGACAAACCATTTAAACTGTAATTGACTTCAGAGCCTAAACCACCGTTTTGCCGGATTTTAACCCCTACGGTAGTGTTTAACAATTCGTTTGTCTGAATATTTCGTAGGCTAGCTTCTTTGGTATCTACTATATTGACGGCGAATCCGGATTTTTCTATTTCACTTTTGTGTGATTCTCCTTTTACTAAAACTTCCGCTAGTTCATTATCTGCTGCGCGTTGAAGCTTGGTTGACACCTGTACAGAAGGTTTGTCAATTGTAATATTGAAATCAAGTTTTTGGACCTCAATACTGCTAACTGCGATCTGATGAATGCCAAAGGGTAAAGCTACCAGTTCGTATCTTCCATTTTCATCAGAAAGCACTCCCTTATTTAAAGATTTGATGTAAACTGTGGCAAAAGCTACGGGTGCTCCATCTTCAAATGTCAAGGTGCCGGTCACATTCCCGGTTTGGGAATAACCTCCAAAAGCTATTAAGAAGCTAACGCAAAAAGTAAGTATAAGTATTGCTGCTTTCATAGATTCCTGTTTGAACAGCAGCAAAAGTAATTCTTAATTGTAATTAATCTAAATAAGATTAATAAAATTTCTACTCACTTCAATTTCTTACCTAAAATCTGGTTGAAATGATCTATACAACCTGCTAAAAATTAGTGAATTATAAATAAAAGGACTTAAATACCATTTTTTAAAAAAAAATAAGAACATTGAATCAACTAAGTAGGTGTTCCTATATTTCTCTTTCAAAATAAGCTCTGAAAATCCATTAGAAAGCCTCTCCAATAAAAATATAGAACCCTGATCCTTCTGCAGTGAATGCATAATCCAGGCGGGTATAGATATCCTTTTTGGGGAATAGTAAAAAACGCAATCCAGCGCCTGCAGACCAGGCTATTTTGTCTAGATTTAGATTAGAGAAATCCGGGAAAACCGTTGCAACTCCTGCAAAAGCAGCCGCCCCGATCCGATTTGAAAATCCCAAGGGAAGTGGAAGAAACCGCATTTCAACCTGTGTGGCTAGTTGGTTATTGTCCCGAAAACGTCCTGAGTAATAACCGCGCATCATGCTGTCTCCTCCCATCAATGCCATCTGATTAAAAGGAATATTCCCCCTATTAAATTGGCCTAAAAGCTGCGCTGCAAACACAGTATGCTTTCCAACTGGCCTATAGAATCTACTGTCAGATATTACTGTACTGAACTCGTAGTCGCTTAAACCATCAAAGTATTTCAGGTAGCCCAATTCAGAGAAAAATCCTTTTCTCACATTCAGCACATTATGCCTGTCATCATATACTACACCGGCACCCAAACCAAAATTGGTAGATCCTTCGCTCCCATTTGGCAGTTCGAAGCCGGAACTCTCAGGCGCTGAGACAAAATTAACCGACCCCAAGCGCTGAAAATCCATTTCAACTCCAACGAAAAGGTTACTTCTTACTTTACGAAGTACACGTTCCTTAATGAGTATCTGATTTGCTTCCACCAATGCCAAGTAATCCGGCGAGCTCTCCATTCCGATTCCATAGTATTTCAGGGGAAAGCTCTGAAACCGTAATCGTCCCAGAAAAAACCACTTGCTCTGATCCGAATACAAGGCGTGATCAAACCAAAGTCCATATTGGTTTTCCAGCGTAAAAAATGTAAAACCACTGATTTCGCTCAGTCTATTAGTAGTGTCTCTTTTTGCGTAATACACATACAATGATGAAAGACCGATTTCCCAGCTTGTTTCCGGTGAATAGGCCAATGTCGGATAAACCAAAAACTGTGGGTTTCTAATATCCGAGGTATCATTGATCAGACTGTTGATGTATTTCTTTACAAAACCTTGGGAATAGCTTGCCCTGCTGCCGCAAAAAAGCAGCAACAGCATGCAAATAGTTATTTTGAGGATGTTTTTGATATGGGTTATTTAGCAGATACCATCAATTTCACAGGCTTCACCACTACCTTCAGCGATTTCTAGAGAAGGATTAGTCTTTGCATATTCAGCCCAAGCTTTCTCCAGCGTCTGATCAAAAACCTCATCTGGCTGGGCACCTGAGATGCCAAACTTCCTGTCCAAAACAAAGAAAGGGACTCCCCTTACTCCCAATTGGCGGGACTCGTAAATATCCTGGTCAACTTCATTCTCAAACTTATCAGTGGTCAGCACTTCCTGAATTGAAGTTTCTTCCAGTCCAAGCGCTTTTCCTAATCTTAGTAAAACAGCATCATCATCGATATTGACAGCGTCAGTGAAATAAGCTTTCAGCAAACTTTCTTTCATCTCATCACCTTTTCCAACTGTCTTAGCCAAATGCAATAGTCTGTGAGCCTTTTTGGTATTTGCCACCACCGTTTTGTCCAAGTGATACTCTAGCCCTTCCTGAGCAGCCATATTTGCCACATTTGCTGTGATCTCTTTGGTTTGCTCCAGTGACCAGCCTTTTACTTCAGCTAGATATTCCTGCGAACTCTTATTTGGCTGTGTGACCTGATCTGGATTAAGCAAAAAGCTCTTCCACTCGATCTCTATTTTATCTTTTTGAGGGAATCTCTCGATTGCCTTTTCTAGTTTTCTTTTGCCTATGTAGCAGAAAGGACATGCTACGTCAGACCATATTTCTATTTTCATATGTTTATTTTTGTTTTTCTATGGTCATATGGAATCTCGCATGAGAAATAATCATCCATTTGTGTGACGATCTTCGACATGCTCGATTTCATGTGTTTATAATTTGTTTTTTAGAGGCCATAACCTGTCCCGTGACAAAGGATACGGGATGGAATCTCGCAGTGTTTATTATCATGCCAGTGTGTTACTTTTCAGTCTTGCTCGATTTCATCAGTAAAATCTTTAAGTAACTTTAGCTAAACTATCAATCAAGCCAAAAGAGTTCAGCTAATCGTGAAAACAAAAGAATGCCCTTCCTGCGCGATGGAGATAGATACCAAAGCAAAGATTTGCCCTATCTGTAAATTCGAATTCCCACAACGCTCGCCATGGATCACCTGGGTAGCTATTATACTTCTGATCGTCTGGATTATCAGCTACATTCTTTGAAAGGAAGTATTTTTTCTCAAGATAAAAGCACGCCAAATAATATTCTGAAAACGGTCAGATTCGCAAGTTTGACAGGGGATAATTATGAATCTGAAAATAATTTTCTTTAATCATTATAATTTTTCCTAAAACCCTTGCATTTTCTTTTCTAAGGAATGAATTTTGCCACCTTATTACGCATGACACAAGTAAATCACATAGCGCCATCCTTCTCTCTAGCTACAACAGTAGTGGTGAAAGCTGTTGCTATTGCTTTTTTCACTCCTTCAAGGACGTGTAGATTTTTCTATAGGGTTTAACCCTATGTTGAATAATGGTATTCCTACGCGGAGTACGCGCTCGCCCTTTTACACTTTGATTTATTTACCAATTTTCCGATTTCATCGGAATTAACACATGCAATCCCTAATGGATAACATTTCATTTCAGATTATTGTAGCCAATCCTTCTCACAAGGAATATTCCTCTCAGATTACTGATGAGATGGAAAATTCCGCAAAAGCCCGTGGAACTGGTATTGCCAAACGAAGCCCAGCTTATGTGGAAACCAAAATGGATGAGGGCAAAGCTGTGATCGCATTAACTTCCGATGGAAAATGGGCAGGTTTCTGCTACATCGAGGCTTGGGGACATGGTAAGTATGTAGCAAACTCCGGTTTGATTGTTTCCCCTGAATACAGAAAATATGGTCTTGCCCGCAAGATCAAGAATGAGGTATTCAAACTTAGCCGTAAAAAATATCCTGATTCCAAGATTTTTGGATTAACTACTGGAGCTGCAGTGATGAAAATCAACTCAGAGCTAGGCTATATTCCTGTATCCTACTCAGATCTTACTGACGACAATGAGTTCTGGAAAGGATGTCAAAGCTGTGTCAATTACGAGATATTAATGAGCAAAAACAGGCAAAACTGTCTTTGCACAGCGATGCTTTACGATCCCAATTCTAAGAGAAATCACACCCAGGAATTGGCGCTAAGAGAGGATTTCAATAAAGAACTCAAATTATTTGATCGCTGGGTAAGATTAAAGAAATATGTGATGCTTAAATTGAATAAGTCTAAGGACACTATTTCAAGCATCTTTTTATAAATCAATTCTTCCTTACTTAACTTATAGGAAGCAAAACCTTAATCACATGAAAAAAATAGTTTTAGCCTATAGTGGAGGCTTGGATACCACATTTTGTGCCCTACATCTTTCCAAAGAATTAGGATATGAAGTGCATGCAGTTTTGGTAAACACGGGCGGATTTTCGGAAGAAGAATTGAAAGACATTGAAGAGCGGGCAAACGGATTAGGCGTAGCTTCTTTCAAAACACTTCATGTAATGGATACTTATTACAATGAGGTGATCAAGTATTTGGTTTTCGGTAACGTACTGAAAAACCAGACCTATCCCCTTTCTGTTTCCGCTGAGCGTATTCTTCAGGCAAAATCTCTAGCTGAATATGCGAAGTCAATCGGTGCGAAAGCTGTGGCTCACGGTTCTACCGGAGCAGGAAATGATCAGGTACGTTTTGATATGATCTTTCAAACTATCGTTCCAGACATAGAGATCATCACTCCTATCCGAGATTTGAAATTGAGTCGTGCCGAGGAAATCGAGTATTTGAAGAAGCATGGAGTAGAAATGAACTTCGAGAAAGCTGCTTATTCTATCAATAAAGGAATTTGGGGTACTTCTGTAGGAGGAAAAGAGACGTTGACTTCTTCTGACTACTTACCAGAAAACGCTTGGCCAGTTCAGGTAACCGAAACAAAACCATTAGAAGTGATTCTTGCTTTCGAAAAAGGAGAATTGAAAGGTGTTGATGGAAAACAATATAAAGATTCTGTTGAGGCCATTCAGGCTTTACAGGCTTTAGCTGCACCTTATGGCATCGGTCGTGATATCCACGTTGGAGATACGATTATCGGTATCAAAGGACGTGTTGGTTTTGAAGCTGCTGCTCCAATTATCATCATTAAAGGCCACCAATTGCTGGAAAAACATACGCTGACTAAGTGGCAGCTATTCTGGAAAAACCAGTTGGCTGAATTCTACGGCAATCACCTGCATGAGGGACATTACCTGGATCCAGTGATGAGAAATCTGGAGGAATTTATGGCTAGCACCCAAACTTATGTGACTGGAAACGTTCGCGTTTTACTTCAGCCTTACCGATTTACTTTACTTGGAATCACTTCTGAGCATGATTTGATGTCCAACAAGTTTGGTAGCTACGGTGAAATGAACAAAGGTTACACAGCGGAAGATGTGAAAGGGTTTACCCGTATTTTGGGTAATCAGACTTCCATTTTCCATAAGGTAAACTCAGAAAATGACTAAATTCAAAACAGCGATCATAGGCGCAGCCGGATATACCGGAGGCGAATTACTTCGTTTGCTAGTTCATCATCCTGCCTGCGAACTTGTCTATGTACATAGCAATAGCCAGAAGGGCAAAAAAGTAGCTGAGGTTCATCCTGATTTGATCGGAGATTGTGATTTGATCTTCACTGATGAAGTTCAAACCGAAGGAATTGAAGCAGTATTCCTAGGCTTACCTCATGGTCAGACCAAGGGTTTCTTGGAGCAACATACATTTTCTCCGGAGACAGTTTTGATCGATTTATCTACCGATTTTAGAGATGAGTCCAACGGATTTACTTACGGCCTTCCTGAAGTGAATTCAGAGAAAATCAAATCAGCCAAAAAGATTGCAAATCCAGGTTGCTTTGCCACAGGAATTCAGTTGGCATTACTTCCAGCTATCGCAAAAGGCTGGGTGAAGGATACGATACAGATCTCTGGAATTACGGGAAGTACCGGTGCCGGCAAGAAATTGGCTGAGACTTCCCACTTCAGTTACAGATCTTCAAATATGTCTGTTTATAAGCTTTTTACGCATCAGCATATAAAGGAGATTACTCAGACTTTTAAGCAAACAAATTCTGAATTTTCTTCTGAGATTCTCTTTGTTCCTTATCGTGGTAACTTCCCTAGAGGAATCTGGATCACAGCTTACTTTCCTTTCGAAGGAACTCAGGAAGAAGCTGTAGCAGCTTACAAGGATTTCTATAAAGACGCAGCATTTACACATGTTTCAGATGCTGATATCGATATGAAGCAAGCTGTGAATACAAATAAGGCGATCGTTCATGTGCAAAAAGAAGCAGGTCAGCTTGTGATTTATTCTGCCATTGACAACTTACTTAAAGGCGCTTCAGGACAGGCGGTTCAGAATTACAATTTGGCATTTGGACTTGAGGAGAGGATGGGCTTGAATCTGAAAAGTATAGCTTTCTAAGATATTAGAAGCTAGACACAAGATTCAAGACTGATTAGTGGACAGTTCGAAATTTAGTGTTCATCATTCAGCATTCATCATTTCAATTCTAGAAATTGAAGTATGATGTACAGTCTATCTCGTAAATCAAAAATCGTAATTCGTAATTCCACATGAAATTATTTGATGTTTACCCGCTGATCCCAGTGACCATAGCTAAAGCTGATGGGGCTAAACTTTGGGACGAAAACGGTCAAGAATATATAGACCTTTATGGAGGTCACGCGGTGATTTCCATTGGTCACACGCATCCCCATTATGTCAAGCGAATCAAAGATCAATTGGATCAGATCGCTTTTTACTCCAATTCTGTTCAGATCCCTATCCAAAAGGAATATGCTGAGAAATTAGGTGAGCTTTCCGGCTATCCTGATTACGAGCTTTTCTTATGTAATTCAGGTGCAGAAGCCAATGAGAATGCAATTAAGCTTGCTTCTTTTGCTACTGGCAAATCTGGTTTTATAGCCTTTTCGGGAAGTTTTCATGGTAGAACTTCAGGCGCAGTTGCTTTGACTGACAATCCAAAAATCGTTGCTCCATGTAATGTCCGTGAAGATTTCCATATTCTTCCTTGGGCAGGCTTAGATGCAGTGGAAGAGGCTTTGAAGTCAAATGAAATAGCGGGAATCATCATTGAAGGCATACAAGGTGTCAATGGCATTCAGGTTCCAAGTGCAGAATTTCTTCAAGGATTGGCTTCACTTACCAAGAAGTATGAGGCAAAATTGATTTTGGACGAAGTTCAGTCAGGATTTGGTCGTACAGGAAAATTCTTTGCACATCAATTAGTAGATGGAATAAGTCCCGATATCATTAGCATGGCCAAAGGCATGGGAAATGGATTTCCGATTGGTGGAATCTTGATTTCTCCCGAATTCAAAGCCACTTATGGATTGCTTGGAACTACCTTCGGTGGCAATCACTTGGCTTGTGCAGCCGGCTTAGCAGTGGTGGAAGTAATTGAAAAAGAAAAGCTTTTAGAAAACGCTACCAAACTCGGTGATAAACTTTTGGAAGCACTGAAAAGTATCCCCGGAATCACTGCTATTCGAGGTACAGGCTTGATGATCGGCATAGATCTGGATCGTGAAGCTGGACCTGTACGCTCCGAATTAGTGAATAAATACCACATGTTCACTGGAAGTGCCGCAGGAAAGAATACGATAAGACTACTGCCTCCTTTAAATATCGAGTGGAATCAATTAAATTCGTTTATATCTGCATTAAAAGAAATCTTAAGTCAATCCCCTACCAGTTAACTAATGGCCAATATTATCCAGCCACTACAGCACTTTACCAAATTTGAATCCCTCGAATTAGGAAACCAATTAATCGAGCAAGCTTTAGCATACAAGGCAAACCCAGCACTTGATCAAGCGAAAGGTGCAGGAAAACGCATAGGATGTATTTTCCTAAATCCTTCTCTTAGGACACGGGTTTCTACACAACTTGCTGCTTTGAATCTGGGTATGGAGCCTATTGTGCTGAATATGGATAAAGAAGGCTGGGCGCTTGAGATGCAGGACGGTGCAGTGATGAATCGCGGAACAGTGGAGCATATTAAGGATGCAGCGGCCGTGTTGGGATCTTATTTTGATATTTTAGCGATACGTGCATTTCCGTCTTTGACCAATAAAGAGGAAGACATGAGTGATTTTACCTTTTCTCAGTTTGTGAAGTATTCCGGAGTTCCAGTAGTCAGTCTGGAATCCGCCACCCGTCACCCGCTACAAAGTCTTGCAGATCAAATTACGATAAGAGAGAATTGGTCAGGCAAAAAGAAACCTAAAGTTGTCTTGACTTGGGGTCCACATATTAAGGCGATTCCTCATGCAGTGGCTAATTCCTTTGCGGAATGGACGCTTGGAATGGATCATGATTTGACAATTACACATCCTGTGGGATACGAATTAGATGAAGCATTCACTAAAGGAGCAACCATAGAATATAATCAAAGTAAAGCATTGGAAGATGCTGATTTTGTGTATGTTAAAAACTGGTCGTCTTTCAATGATTACGGGAAGATTCTTTCCACAGATGCTTCTTGGATGCTCACTGAAAATCATTTTGAGAATGCCAAAAATGCTAAAGTAATGCACTGCCTTCCAGTAAGAAGAAATCTTGAACTGTCAGATGAAATTCTTGACGGCCCTAGATCCTTGGTGCAGGTGCAAGCAAAAAATAGAGTATTCGCAGCCCAGGCGGCAATTAGCCATCTGTTAGGAAACAAATAAAGACTTACACCCAATGAAAATCAGTATTATTAAAATCGGAGGTAATGTCATCGACTTTCCAGAAAAGCTGGATGAATTTTTAGCCCTTTTCTCCAAATTTCCTGGACACAAAATATTGGTTCATGGAGGTGGGGTGATGGCATCCAGATTTGGTGAATCTCTTGGAGTCATGCCAGAAATGGTGGACGGAAGAAGGATCACTGATCAGGAAACCTTGGACGTAGTAACCATGGTTTATGCCGGATTGATTAATAAAAATATCGTAGCTAAGCTTCAAGCGCTCAAAGTGAATGCCATTGGAATGACTGGTGCTGACGGAAATATTATTCGTTCTATCAAGCGGCCTGTCAAAGGAATTGACTACGGATTTGTAGGTGATATTCAGGAAGTTAATACCAAGTTGATTGATCATTTACTTTCAGGCGATTTACTACCTGTGGTTAATGCGATTACCCATGATGCAAAAGGCCAATTACTCAATACAAATGCAGACAGCATTGCCTCTGCCCTAGCCACTAGCTTGGCGAAAGAGCATCAAGTCAATCTTTATTTTTGCTTTAATAAGAGTGGTGTTTTGATCGATGAGAAAAATGAGAATTCCATTATTCCGTTGATCAACGAAGATATTTACGACGAGCTCCGCAAGGAAAATGTAATACACTCCGGGATGATCCCAAAATTGGATAATGCCTTTGAAGCTTTAGAAAAAGGAGTAAATCATGTGTGGATTGGAAAAGCAGAAAACCTTCATTTGGCAGCAAAAGGAAAAATTTCAGGAACTACAATAGAGCGTAGCCGATATGACCTCTATTAATTAACTAATATGATTATCTGCAATCTTTCCAGTACCTAAAATTTCTTTGCTCACTTGGTCAGAAGACCCCTGCCCGACAGCAGGCGGGGATGACGGGTGACCGAAGTGGCCTCAATTCGTGAATTAACCAAATCCTAAATTGGTTTTGGTTCTTTTCTGGTAAGAAAGAGGAAAATCATATATAATAACCATAAAAAAAGGATGGAATTATACGATAGTGCAGTTGAGCTTCTTAATCGATTAATAGAGATTCCATCCTATTCTAAGGAAGAGAGCTCCACTGCAGAAGTCATCGAAGAGTTTTTCACAGCTAGAGATATTGAAGTTCATAAATCAGGAAATAATATCTGGGCTTTTGCCAATTTATTTGATAAAGAAAAGCCAACGATCTGGCTCAATTCCCATCATGACACCGTCAAGCCAAATGCTGGTTACACTAAAGACCCCTTTTTGGCAATTACGGAAGATGGTAAACTTTACGGCCTAGGAAGTAACGATGCCGGAGGGCCATTGGTGAGTTTGATAGCAGCTTTTTCGCATTTCTACGGACAGGACCTCCCGTTTAACCTAATCATGATCGCTTCGGCTGAGGAGGAGATTTCTGGTAAAAATGGAATTGCTTCTGTTATCGATCAACTTCCAGCTTGTGACTTGGCCATCGTTGGAGAACCTACCTTGATGGGGATGGCTGTTGCTGAAAAAGGGCTAATGGTTATAGACGCAAAAATACACGGCAAAGCTGGACATGCTGCCCGAGAGGAAGGCATAAATGCTATTTACCTTGCTTTGGAAGACTTGCAGAAAATCAGGGATTTTGAATTCCTAAAAGTCTCTGAATTCCTTGGCAAGACAAAAGTTTCCGCAACAGTTATTCATTCAGGCCAGCAGCACAATGTGGTTCCGGATCTCTGTGAATTTGTCTTGGATGTGCGTGTGACCGATGCCTATACATTGGAAGAAGCTTTGGAAGAATTGAAAGACTCTCTAAGCGCTGAACTTGCACCTCGTTCGCTCAGACTTCAATCCTCACATGTCCCTGAAGGGCATTTGATTCTAAAAGTAGGACAGCAACTTGGCCTCAAAACCTATGGAAGTCCTACCCTATCTGATCAGGCTTTGATCCCCTACCCATCTGTAAAAATAGGCCCTGGCGACTCGGCAAGGTCACATTCTGCAGATGAATTTATTTATTTGAACGAAATTCAGAATGGCATCGAAGGCTATATCCAACTATTGGAAACCTACGCCAGCATGCTCACTCAAACTAATTAAAAATGAAACTTTGGCAAAAAGAAACTGGAAGCAAAAAGGAAGTTGAATCCTTCACTATTGGTCGCGATCCAGAGTTTGACATTTTATTGGCACCCTTCGATGTGCTTGGCTCCATGGCACACGCACAAATGCTTTCTACAATTGGACTACTGACTGTGGAAGAAAATGAAATTCTACAGCGTGGCTTGAAGGATATTTATTTTGAAATAGAGAAAGGACAGTTCGAAATCGCTCCTGGAGTAGAAGATGTGCATTCTCAAGTAGAGTTTTTGCTAACCGAGCGCTTTGGCGATGTAGGAAAGAAACTTCATAGCGGAAGAAGCCGAAATGATCAAGTGCTGGTAGACCTGAAGCTTTATTATAGAGCAGCCATTCAGGGTTTGGTAGAAGAAAGCATCGAGCTATTTGATTTGTTGATTAAGTTGGCAGAAAAGCATAAAGGAGACTTGATGCCGGGATATACACATACGCAGCTAGCTATGCCTTCTTCTTTTGGACTTTGGTTCAGCTCTTTTGCCGAAGGCTTAAGTGAAGATCTAGGAATGCTGAAAGCTGCTTTTGATCTGGCTAACAAAAACCCTTTGGGTTCTGCGGCAGGTTATGGTTCTAGCTTTCCATTGAATAGAACAATGACCACAGAACTACTAGGTTTTGCTGACCTTCATCACAATGTGCTGAATGCTCAAAACAGTCGTGGAAAAACCGAACGCACCTTATCTTTTGCAATGGCCGGGATGGCCGGAACATTAAATAGAATGGCTGCTGATGTGTGTATTTTCATGAATCAGCATTTCGCTTTTATCAAGTTTCCGGATGATCTGACTACGGGAAGCAGTATCATGCCGCATAAGAAAAATCCAGATGTATTTGAGTTGATACGTGCAAAAACCAATCAGATTCAATCGGTGCCAAATGCAGTGTCAATGATTCTAACGAACACAACAACAGGATATCACAGGGATTTACAATTACTCAAAGAAGAAATATTCCCTGCTTTAGAAAGCCTTAAATCCTGCCTAAGCATGACCACGTTTATGCTCAAATCGATCAAGGTGAAAGAGAACATTCTCGTGGATCCCTTTTACAAACATCTTTTTTCAGTAGAAGTGGTTAATGACTTGGTGTTGAAAGGAATGCCGTTTCGAGATGCTTACAAGCAAGTAGGACTGGATATAGAATCAGACAATTTCTCCCCAAACCAAAGCAAACTAAACCATTCACATGAAGGAAGTATTGGGAATCTTAACCTTCCGGAAATTGAAGAGAAAATGAAGAAAGCTATTGAACAATTTAATTTTCAGGTCGTACAGCAATCCATACAAGCTCTTTTAAAATAAGGTCTTTTGAAGGTTTTATATTTTTAATTAGAATCAATCAAAACAATAATTTATTTTTAAAGAATTAGAGAAATATAATTTTCACCCCAATTCTTTAAAAACCCTATAAAATGAATAACCTTTTTGGAAGCAATCTCAAATATGACTTAAAAGCCAGTTTAGTGGTTTTCTTGGTTGCCTTACCACTTTGTTTGGGGATTGCTGTCGCTAGTGGAGCGCCTCCCATGTCTGGTCTAATCGCTGGAATTGTAGGTGGAATAGTGATAGGAAGCCTATCTGGGTCCAATGTAAGTGTAAGTGGCCCTGCCGCAGGATTGACTGTTATCGTGCTTGATTCAATTAACAGCATGGGGTCTTTACCCCTATTTCTTGGTACGCTTGTCGTGGCGGGATTGATTCAGGTTGGTTTAGGCATAGCTAAAGCCGGCGTAATCGGTTACTACTTTCCACATTCAGTCATCAAGGGAATGCTTACGGCGATAGGCTTAATACTGATCCTAAAACAAATCCCACATGCACTTGGCTATGATGTGGATTTGATGGGAGACCAAGCTTTTTTGCAAGCAGATGATCACAATACTTTCTCTGAAATCTATTATGCTTTCAAGTACAGCAGCTTCGGAGCTATACCTATAGTATTAATAGCACTTGGCATTTTGATTGCTTTTGAAAAACCAAAACTCAAACATCATAAAATCTTTGGCGCAGTTCCAGGAGCATTATGGGCAGTAATTTCCGGAATAGTAATCAATTCGCTCTATGGCATTTGGAAACCTGAATGGCAACTTGGAGGTGAACACCTGGTAAGTATTCCAGTTCTTGGCAATCTTGGGGAAATTGGGGATTTATTGACCTTTCCTGATTTTTCTATGATAGGTGAAAGCACTTTTTGGGTAGTGGCCTTGACCATTGCTATTATAGGAAGTCTTGAAACATTATTAAGTATAGATGCGGCAGATAAATTAGATCCGTTGAAGCGGATCAGTCCACCTAGCAAGGAATTGTTTGCCCAGGGTGTCGGAAATACTGTATCGGGATTAATCGGGGGGTTACCGATTACTGCTGTGATTGTAAGGAGTTCTGCGAATATTGCTTCAGGCGCCAGAACCAAAATGTCCGCCATATTCCACGGGGTTTTATTGATGATATTGGTTTTGTCAATCCCGAATATTCTAAATATGATACCACTAAGCTGCCTGGCCGCAGTACTTTTTGTAGTGGGATATAAACTCGCCAAACCTGCTATATTCGTAAATATCTACAGAAATGGCTGGGACCAATTCATCCCATTTATAGTGACCGTAGTAGCTATACTATTTACGGATCTTTTGGTAGGAATCGGTATAGGAATGGTCTTTGGGCTATTCTTTGTGATGAAGACTAATTTCGTTCGTGCCGTTACTTTGACGGAGATGAATGGCAACTACCTACTTAAGCTTCAAAAAGATGTATCTTTTCTAAATAAAGCGCTATTAATGAAACAGCTGGAGAAGATACCTGCGGGTTCCAAAGTGATCATCAATGCACAGAAAGCGCAGTTTATTGATCACGATATTCAGGAGGTTTTGAATGACTTCATTGCCTCCTGTTCAGACAAGAAAATTAGTATTACAATAGAAGGTTTTAACTATAAATTACACGAAAAAGTATGAGCCCTTACGAGAAATTATTGATTCAGAATAAAGCATGGTCAGCTGATCAAAAACTGGCAGATGCAAATTTTTTTGGAAGACTAGAAAAGCAACAGTCTCCAAAATTCCTATGGATTGGATGTTCGGATAGTAGAGTTCCTGCCAATCAAATTACCGGTACTGACCCTGGTGAGATTTTCGTTCACCGAAACATCGCCAACATGGTAGTCCATACGGATGTAAACCTTCTTAGTGTGTTGGAATACGCCGTGGTGGTGCTGAAAGTGGAACACATCATAGTCTGCGGGCACTACGGCTGCGGTGGAATTGAAGCTGCTTTAGGAAATAAGAGCTACGGAATTATCAACAAATGGCTTCTTAATATCAAGGAGGTTTATAAAATCTACCAAAAAGAAATCGACGCAATTGAAGTCCATGAAGATAAGGTAAACAGACTGGTAGAATTGAATGTGATCGAGCAATGCCAAGATCTGATTAAAACTTCTACGATTCAGAAAGCCTGGAAATCAAGAAATGCACCAACCATACATGGATGGGCTTACGGACTGAAAGATGGCTTAGTCAATGAATTGGTTAACATTGAACCTGATTTAGATAGTATTAATCCGATTTTTAGGTTTGACTCGGCTGAATTGGATAAATAATTTCAGTTTTTTGGTCAGCGATTAAGAAAAAATTTTGATTTCTTATTCGCTGACCTTTTATTTGCAGCATCCTTTCACTTTTTAAGTGCTCGGATTTATAAAGAAGAGGCGAGAGACAGGCTCATTGACCCTCTGGCAACCTGGAAAGTCCAAGGTGCCAATTCCTGCCAAGAGAGCTATTCTCTTTTGGAACTATAAGTTCAATAAACATGCACACAGGATTCATCACTCAAGTTTCTATTTCAACACCTTCCCTCCTAGAGCTTCAGGCTTTATTTCTGTGTTGATATTATTCCTGCCTATTTCGAAGTAATTCGTAAGGGCTTTTTAATGTCCAAAATTTTTCAAACCATAAATCCATAATATCATGTCAAAAAACCTTCATTTCGACACACTTCAAGTTCACGCAGGCCAAGAACCAGACGCATCTACAAATTCCCGCGCAGTTCCTATTTATCAAACAACTTCTTATGTTTTCAACTCGGCTGAGCATGGGGCAAATCTCTTTGGTCTAAAGGAATTTGGAAACATCTACACCAGGATCATGAATCCTACTACAGATGTTTTTGAAAAGAGAATCGCCGCATTAGAAGGAGGTGTAGCTGCAGTTGCTACTAGTTCAGGACAGGCCGCTCAGTTTTTAGCATTGAATAACATCATGGAAGTTGGCGATAACTTTGTATCCAGCTCATTTCTTTATGGTGGAACATTCAATCAGTTTAAAGTTGCCTTTAAAAGAATTGGTATTGACGCAAGATTTGCCAAAGGGAAAGAAGCTTCTGATTTCGAAGCATTAATTGACGAAAAAACCAAAGCAATCTACTTGGAAACTATCGGTAACCCAGAATTCAATATTCCTGATTTCGAAGCTATTGCAGCAGTAGCCAAGAAACACGATATCCCTTTGGTGGTAGATAATACGTTTGGTGCAGGTGGATATTTATGCCAGCCAATCGCTCATGGAGCTAATATTGTGACTTCCTCCGCTACCAAATGGATAGGCGGGCACGGAACTTCCATAGGTGGAATCATCGTGGATGCAGGAAATTTCAACTGGGGAAATGGAAAGTTCAAGCAATTCTCAGAACCTTCCGAAGGCTATCATGGCTTGAATTTCTGGGAGGTTTTCGGTGAAAACAATCCTCTAGGGCTTCCAAATATCGCTTTTGCAATTCGAGCTCGTGTGGAAGGGCTTCGCGACTTTGGCCCGGCTATCAGCCCGTTCAATTCTTTCCTTTTGCTGCAAGGCATAGAAACGCTTTCCCTAAGAGTAAGTAAAACAGCAGCTAATACCTTGGCTTTGGCAGAATGGCTAGAATCACATCCTGCTGTTCAAAAAGTAAATTATCCAGGTTTGGCTTCTTCTCCATATCACTCTTTGGCTAAAAAATACCTGAGAAATGGATTTGGGGGAGTATTATCTTTTGAACTGAAAGGTGATAAAGAGCAAGCATCAAATCTGATCAATAATCTAGAATTGATTTCTCACCTAGCCAACGTAGGTGATGCCAAAACACTGATCATCCAGCCAGCAGCCACCACACATCAGCAACTTTCTGATGAGGAGCAACTTGCTGCAGGTGTCACTCCGACTTTATTGAGAATCTCCTGTGGAATTGAACACATCGAAGATATCAAGTCGGACTTACAACAAGCTTTCGATAAAATTTAACCTTTCAAATGAACCTAAAAAGTCAGTACGCTTCGATTACTATGACCCAGGAAATATTTCATTCTAGTCTGCCTTTACATCTGGAATCAGGAGAGATTCTTCCAGAATTTGACCTGGGCTATACCACTTATGGACAGCTCAATACAGACAGATCCAATGTAATCTGGGTTATCCATGCGCTTACCGGAGACTCTAATGCACAAGAATGGTGGAGTGGACTGATCGGGGAAGATAAGTTTTTCGACCCGGCAGACCATTTCATTATTTGTGCAAATCTTCTGGGATCTTGCTATGGCTCTACACAGCCATTCAGCGAAAACCCTAAAACCGGAAAGCCATATTACTATGATTTCCCCCAAATGACCTCTCGTGACCTTGCGGCTGGTTTGGAACGCTTGAGGGTTCATTTGAAAATAGATTCAATTCACACACTAATCGGCGGATCATTGGGAGGTCAAGTCGGGCTGGAATGGGCTTATACGCTGGGTGAAAAACTCAGAAATACGGTAATTCTAGCATCTACTGCCAAGACAAGGCCATGGGTAATTGGCTTCAATGAAACCCAGCGAATGGCAATAGAATCAGACTGTACCTGGGGTGAAAACGCCGAGTCTGCGGGTCAAAAAGGCCTAGAAACAGCCCGTGCGATTGCAATGCTTACCTACCGGCATCCACAGGATCTGGAAAGGAAGCAGGCTGATTCTGAAAATAAAATGGACGATTACCGCGCTTCATCCTATCTCAGGTATCAGGGACAAAAACTTGCAAAACGTTTTAACGCTCTTTCTTACTGGACTTTAAGCAAAACGATGGATTCCCATGATTTGGGTAGAAACCGTGGCGGTTTGGATGAGGCTTTGGGGCAAATTGAAGCTAATGTATTGGCAATTGGGGTAGATTCTGACCTGCTGTTTCTTCCTTCAGAATCGCAGTATATTAGTCAGAAAGTCAAAAAAGGAACTTACAAGGAAATCACTTCATCAGCGGGGCACGATGCTTTTCTGATTGAATTTGAGCAACTTTCCTACATTCTTAAATCCTTCTATTTACAGCAAAAATCCTCCTGAAACGCGGATTGTTAACATAAACAGCGGCTGCCTCAACTTTTGAGAAAGCCGCTGTTTTATTTGGGACCAAAGCAGATTTATCGTTCAAACAGTCTAATCTCAGCCTGGAATTGATTTTGGCGACAGCATTATTTTTTCACTCTATTCCATTCTACCGTCCGGCTGACCCAGGAATCTCCTAAAAACCCTTTAACCTCAAGTACATCTTTCTTTTTAAGTTGCAGCTCACAGGTATAACTCAAGCCTGATTCTGGATCATATATTTCACCTTCAGACCAGATCCCATTGTTATATTTTAGACCTTTCAGAATGGTTAAACCCATTAGAGGTCGATTTCTCAAACTAGTATCTGCATTCACTACATCCAAAAACACTTCTGGATCACCTTCGTTTTGCCGGATCCAGACAAGTTTGCCAATCATTTCATTCTCATTTTCCATGATTTCAATGCGAGCTGTTTTTTCAGTATTGTACCAAATGCCTATGATTTTTGATTTGGATTGACCTTGTACAGTCTGATGTCCACATATGATCAACAAAACGACAATTGAAGCTAATTGACAAGTTTTCATAAAAAATGGGTTTGGTAAACTCATAATTGAACTAGATTTGAATTTATTCAATTTCACCCTAAAATCATACCCAATTTTTGATGCATTCGAGTATTACGTTTTCTGGCACCACACTTCATTTACTTGCTGAGAAGGCTATTTGGATTTCAGAAAGCAAAACTTTACTTATAGCAGATCTACATTTCGGTAAAGCGGCTCACTTCCGAAAATCAGGGATTCCAGTTCCAGAGCCAATACATTCACATGATTTACAGGGTATTAGATCGCTTGTTGAAAAATACGCTCCAAGTGATTTTTATGTTCTAGGTGATTTATTTCACAGCGATTGGAATGAGCAATGGAATGAATTGAATGCTTTTCTACAGGATTTTCCAATGACTAAATTCCATCTTGTCAAAGGAAACCACGACGTTCTCTCTCCTTTGGCCTACCAGCAGTCCTTATTTGAAATTCATGAAAAACCAGTCGATTTGGGGAATTTGTTTCTCACACATGAACCTTCGAAGGAAATCCCAGAAGGCAAACTGAATCTTTGTGGACACCTACACCCTGGTGTTAGGCTTCAGGGAAAAGGAAGACAATCAATCAGAATCTCTTGTTTTCATCTTGGAGAAAATCAATTGATACTTCCGGCTTTTGGTCGCTTTACAGGTCTAGCGCTAGTGAAGCGAAAGCCAAAGGACCAGATTTTTGGAATAAGCGGAGAAAAAGTGATTAAAATCCTTTCTAAAGAATAGATTGGCAATATCCTTGGGGAAGGTTACTTTTGAGCAGAAATCATAATCTATGGCCAATTATCCAAGAAAGAAAAAGACATTAGGACACTTCAAATTCGGAAGCGTACTCTTCAGCACTACCCTATCACTTTTTATAGTCGGTCTTTTCGGAGTGATATTGATTCAGGCAAAAACACTGACAAGTATGATCCGGGAGAATATCGAAGTTCAGGTATTCTTAGAGAAAAACTTGGAGCAAAAAGAGCTTGATGCTATTCATGATAATCTTTCTTCCCGATCTTTTATTCTGCAAAAAGGTGATAGCCTTAATCTGAAATTTGTCTCAGACGAAGAAGCTGCTGCTACCTTTATAGAAAGTACAGGCGAGGATTTTACTAAATTTCTTGAGGACAATCCACTTCGTGACAGTTTTGTGCTTACAATAGCTGAAGAATTCCAGACTTCTGAGCAATTGGAAGCGATAGTAGCAGAAATTCAGGACGTACCAGGTGTATTTGAGGTGTCATATATGACGGATTTGGTAGATTCTATCAACAAGAATCTATTGAAAGTAAGTATAGTTTTGGGTGGATTTATATTGATTTTGATCATCACTGTAGTAATGTTGATCAATAATACTATTCGTCTGGCATTGTTCTCCCAGCGATTCCTAATTCGCTCCATGCAGTTAGTTGGAGCTACCAGAGGTTTTATCAGAAAACCGTTCCTTTCCAGAGCATTTCTATTTGGTTTGATGGCTGGAGGTTTTGCATCGCTAATACTTTTCGCATTGGTAAAATACACTCAGGCGAATATCGAAGGTTTTGCCATGCTACAAAACCAACAGTTGTTGTTCTTACTTTTTGGGATTTTAGTTACAGTAGGCGGAATTCTATCAGTTCTAAGTACCTTGCGGGCTGTCAATAAGTATTTAAATATGTCCTTGGACGAACTCTATTAATATAATGAGCAAATCATCTTTCCCATTTTCCAGTAAAAACTACAAGCTGATGTTCATCGGCATCGGGCTTATCATCCTTGGCTTTGTAATAATAGGACTTGACAGTGAGCCTCACGGAAATGGCATATTAGGTCTGACGATAGGCCCAATCGTTACTTTGGCTGGATTTATTTTTGAATTCTATGCCATTTTTGCAAAAACAGAAAGTAATAAGTAAGAAGAAGCGTGGAAATAATTGATGCGATTATCCTTGGTATTATTCAGGGATTGACCGAGTTTTTGCCTGTATCCTCCAGCGGTCATTTAGAATTAGGAAAAGCAATTTTGGGAGAAAGCAAAATGCCTGCTGAAGGGCTGATGTTTACAGTGGTTGTTCATTTTGCCACTGCACTAAGTACTATTGTGGTCTTTAGAAAGGACATTTCCGAAATTTTCAGAGGCTTATTTAAATTTCAATGGAATGAGGAAACACAGTTTGTTTCCAAAATCGTGTTGTCCATGATCCCTGCAGCCATCGTTGGGGTCGTCTTTGCTGAGGAGTTAGAAACCTTATTTGATGGACAGATTCTATTTGTAGGATGCATGCTAGTTTTGACAGCGGTACTCCTTTTTTTGGCGGATAAAGCAAAATTCACCAATCAGCCGGTAACCTTTGGCCAAGCATTAATCATCGGAATTGCCCAAGCAATCGCTATTCTACCAGGTATTTCACGATCTGGAGCTACTATTTCCACATCAGTTCTTTTGGGAATTGATAAAGGGAAAGCAGCTAGATTCTCATTCCTGATGGTTGTTCCATTGATTTTAGGCAAAATAGCCAAAGACATTTTAGATGGCGGCCTTTCGTTAGAAACCGAAGGAATCGGCTACCTGAGTGCTGGATTTGTCGCTGCTTTTGTAGCGGGTATCGTTGCCTGTACATGGATGATCAAACTAGTAAAAAACAGTAAACTCAGCTATTTTTCAATCTATTGCCTAATCGTAGGTGTGATAGCAATTATCGCTGGATTATATTTATAGAATGCAAGATCAACCCTACGGAGAAGTATTTTTAATCGACAAACCGCTAGAATGGACATCTTTTGATGTGGTAAGAAAAGTCAGAAATGCACTCAAAATCAAGAAAGTAGGACATGCTGGCACGCTTGATCCATTGGCTACAGGCCTACTCATCGTTTGTGCGGGGAAAATGACCAAGCAAATTGACTCCTTTATGGGTCAGGAAAAGGAATACACGGGGACTTTTGTCATAGGAGCAACCACAGATTCCTTTGATCTGGAGCAACCTGTTATTCACGTTGCAGATCCTTCTCATATTACTTTGCAACAAGTTCAAGCTGCTGTCGCTGAGCTGACTGGGGATATTCTACAGATCCCTCCTATGCACTCAGCCATCAAAGTAGATGGAAAACGAGTGTATGAATCTGCTAGAAAAGGTAAGGTAGTTAAAATGGATCCGCGTCCTGTGACGGTGGGTGAATTTGAAATTACCAAGTTTGAGAATCCAGTTCTAGAGTTTAGAATTGTGTGCTCCAAAGGAACATATATCCGCAGTCTGGCAAGAGATCTTGGCGAAAAACTACAAGTTGGAGCTTATATGAGTTCGCTTTGCAGAACCAGAATTGGTAACTTCAAACTCTCAGAAGCACATGATCTTTTATCCTTGGTAGAAGAAATCAAAGCAAGAACAAATGAAATCGAGCATAACGAAAAACGTCGTTCATAAAGATGATTATTAAGCATGCGAGATTCCATATGGCCATAAAAAAACAATTATAACCATATGAAAATATATGAAGGCCTAAGTGATTTCCCTAAGCTCTCCAACGCTGTAGTTACCAGTGGAACATTTGACGGAGTGCATCTCGGGCATCAGAAAATCCTTCATCGAATCCGGGAACTGGCTCGCTCCATCAATGGGGAGACGGTTCTGATAACTTTTTGGCCACATCCTCGGCTGGTTCTTTATCCTGAAGAACATAACCTTAGGTTGCTGAGTACTTTTGAGGAAAAGGCTAAACTTCTGCGGCAATTTGGCATTGATCACCTAGTCACAATTCCTTTTACCAAGGAATTTTCCCAGCTTACTTCCAAAGAGTTTATTGAGTCAGTTTTGGTGGATACGATCCAGACAAAAAAACTGGTCATTGGCTACGACCACCGATTTGGCAAAAACCGTGAAGGAAGCTTTGAATACTTAAAGGCTCATCATGAAGAATATGGTTTTGACCTAGAGGAAATTTCCCGTCAGGACGTAGAAGATATTGGCGTATCCAGTACCAAGATTCGTCATGCGCTCGAAACCAGCGATATTTCCACGGCAATTAATTACCTAGGAAGACCTTATGAATTGAATGGATTAGTAATCAAAGGTCAGCAGATAGGCAGATCAATTGGCTTCCCTACTGCAAACATCCACATTCCAAACGATTACAAACTTATCCCCAAGGATGGCGTTTACGCAGTAGAGGCTTTGGTAAACGGTTCACTATACAAGGCCATGCTTAATATTGGAAATCGACCAACGGTCAATGGCACTCAGAAGACAGTAGAAGCTAATTTATTTGATTTTCAGGGGGATTTGTATGATAAGCAGATTACGATTTATTTGAAAGCTTTTCTCCGGGAAGAGCAAAAATTTGATGGATTGGAAGCATTGAAACAACAGCTTTTTCAAGATCAAAAGAATGCCAAGAACTTACTATAAACCCAAATTATATGATCAACAAAACTGTAAAAAATGCCCGTGAAGCAGTAGCGGATATTCCCAGCAATTGCATGCTGATGATGGGAGGATTTGGCTTGACAGGCATTCCAGAAAATTGCATTTCAGCACTTTTAGAAAGAGATATAACAGGCTTGACCATCGTATCCAATAATGCCGGAGTAGATGATTTTGGTATTGGCCTTTTGCTAAAAAAGCGCATGGTCAAGAAAATGATTTCCAGCTACGTAGGCGAAAATGCGGAATTTGAGAGGCAACTCCTAAGCGGCGAACTCGAAGTTGATTTAATTCCTCAGGGTACACTTGCTGAGCGTGTTCGCGCTGGTGGAGCCGGAATCCCAGCATTCTATACTCCAGCTGGAGTTGGAACTGAAGTAGCTGAGGGCAAAGAATCCCGAGAATTTTATGGAAAGATGTATTTGCTGGAAAGCTGGCTGAAGGCTGATTTCTCCATTATTAAGGCTTGGAAAGGTGATACAGCAGGAAACTTGATTTTCAAGGGCACCGCCCGGAATTTTAATCCAATGATGGCTGCCGCTGGTAAGATTTGTATTGCTGAAGTTGAGGAATTGGTGGAAGCTGGAGAACTTAACCCAAATGAAATTCATACGCCTGGTATCTACGTGCAGCGGATTTTCCAAGGGAAAGATTATGAAAAGAGAATTGAGCAGAGAACGGTTTCAAAATAACCTTGAGCGAGCTTTTTTCATATTCATCTACTGACTTAAAACAAACCCAAAATGCTTACAAAAGATCAAATAGCTCAGAGAATCGCCAAAGAGGTGAAGAATGGGCAATACATAAATTTAGGAATAGGAATTCCCACGCTAGTTGCCAACTACATTCCCGATAATCTTGAAGTAGTACTTCAGTCTGAAAATGGATTGCTGGGTATTGGCCCCTTTCCCACTGAGGATCAAATTGACCCAGACCTCATCAATGCAGGCAAGCAAACCGTCACGATGGCAAAAGGCTCAGCGCTTTTCAATTCAGCAGAGTCCTTTGCAATGATCCGCGGTGGTCATGTTCACTTGACCATTCTAGGAGCCATGGAAGTTTCTGAAAATGGAGATATAGCTAATTGGAAAATCCCCGGAAAAATGGTGAAAGGAATGGGTGGCGCCATGGACTTAGTCGCTTCGGCAGATAATATTATTGTTGCTATGCAGCATTGCTCCCGCTCTGGTGAGTCCAAATTGCTCACTGAGTGCTCCCTTCCTATCACTGGAATCCGCTGCGTAAAGAAAATCGTGACAGACCTGGCCGTTTTAGAAATTTCGGATCAAGGAGGTTTTGTTCTGAAGGAAAGAGCGCCTGGAGTTTCTGTAGAAGAAATCCAGTCAAAAACCGCAGGGAAGTTGATCATCGAAGGGGATATTCCAGAAATGATTTTTGAATAAAGTCTGGAAAAAGGAACTCAGGCAATGCTCCTGAAGTTAAGCTGATTAATTTTGCAAAATCAACACATGACTCCTGAGGAGTTAAAATTCAAAAAATGAAAAAGTCAGAGATAAAATTCGAAGTAGATTTAGACGAAAACAGCTTTCCAAAAACAATCAAATGGGATGCTTCAGATAAAGAAGGTGCAGGTCTTGAGGATACGAAAAGCATCAGCTTAAACGTATGGGACAATCAAAATCACAGTACGCTACGAATTGATCTTTGGACAGAAGAAATGTCCGTGGTGGAAATGAAGCGTTTCTACATAGATATTCTTGGTGGAATGGCTCAGACAATTTTGAATAGCACAGCTGACGAATACATGTCTGAAGAGATTAAAGACTTGTGTGATCGATTGGTTAAGCATGTCAACGAAGAGAACAAAGCTCAGAAATAGTTACTCGTTTTTTCTTCATCCATAAGATGGACTTTCAAGTAATAGGACAATAAATAATATGGTTATCCGCAATGATGCCAGTGACCTCTTTTTCTTTGCTTATCAGGTTGGAAGACCGATGACGGGTGACCGAAGTACCAGCAATGCAAGTGTTTACCATACTTTAAGTCGCTTTTTACCTTTTACTGGTGCAATTGCGGATTTACATTATAAATAATTTGAGCAGTCATTTTCAAGCCTGCGCTGTTTCGGTGGCAGGCTTGAAAATTATTACAACTGCCTAAGACAACAAGATTTGACTTTCATTTCGAGTAAAATACCCGACCTAAGTCAGGTTTAGAAGGGATTTTTTACAACTTTTACTAATTCCTTATTTTTATATTCCCGCTTGATACTTCACCTGAAACAGTATAAGGAGATCCATTATCTATTCTAAGGGTTCCCGAAGAGGTACTTTCACCCACTCTTATATTTCCACTGGAAGTTTTCAAATCAAAGTTGAAATCGTTCAAATTGGATTCTGTCTGAATATTAAAATTTCCTGATGAGCCTTCAAGCCTAGTATCTGCACCAAAGTAGGATTCATTGACGTTAAAATTCCCTGAAGAAATCTTCAATTTTCCAATTTCCTGAATTCCGGTCAAAACCCCGTTTCCTGAATTTAACGAACAGTTTACCAATCCCTTGATCATTTTGAAAGTGAATTTACCGCTTGATCCTATTGCATTGATATTCCCTTCGAGATTTGATATGTTGGCATTTCCGGAAGAAATCTCTAAGTCAACATCGCCTACAAGGTTATAGGCATTTATCCTGCCAGAGCTCAATTGCAAATCTAAGATTGGAGCACTTATATCTGTCAATTCAAAATTTCCTGATCCCCCATCTAACTCGAATTCTTCTGCATTCACTTGACTGATTTGTACAGTACCAGATCCGGCATCAAGGTCTATATTCATCAATTCTGGACCAGTCAGGTTAATATAACCACGATGATTTCCTCCTCCATTACCATTTCTTTCTACTTCTATGATCAGCTTATGCTGCACCAACTTGTATTCTATAGAATAGTTGCCTGCGCGGCTGGATTCTAGGGCTCCTATAAGTTGAACAGATTCCATAGTTGGGCTTCCGATGTAGGAAACATCCAGAAAAGATGACTCTATTTCTATTGAATTCACTTCCTCGAATTGTTCATTGATAGACTGGACCAGCTCAAGGTTAGTCTCGCAGGATGTCAAGATGCTAAAAGCAGTCGCTACTAGCGCAAAAATTGCTATTCGGATTTTAATTGGTTTAGTTTTCATAAAAGGGTTGTGTTTCAGAATTAACTGTTGAATAGTTTAATAAATCAGTGTGCTTGATTAGCAATATTTCCACCGATTAGATAAGGGCTGTTTTGCCAGCTACACTATTGTAATCACTGAAAGAGCAATCGATAAGAATTGCATTTCATACCCACTTCGGTATTTTTACTATTGTTTGATGATTGGGATTGTTTGGTACGTCAAGCCCAGACTAATTTCTAACCATGCTTAGCAGATAGAGCTATGACATTCAAGTTTGTATTTACCCTTAGTCTATATTGAAAAAAATGATAGCCAATACACCAAAACCTCCTTACTACGCGGTGATTTTCTCAAATATTCGAACAGAAATCGAAGAAGGATATGCGGAAACTGCCCTAGAAATGGTGCGCTTAGCCGAGAAGCAAGAAGGCTATCTGGGACACGAAAGCGTTCGCGATGGCTTGGGAATCACTATTAGTTACTGGAAAAATTTAGATTCTATTCGCAGTTGGAAACAACAGACAGATCACATTATAGCCCAAAAAATGGGAAGGAAAAAATGGTATTCAGCCTATAAAACCAGGATTTGTTTGGTCGAGCGGGATTATGAGTTTATGATTTGAGGAATAGAATATATAATTATCCGCAATGATGTCAGTTACCATAGTTTCTTCGCTAATCTGGTCGGAAGACCGATGACCGAAGACCAAAGTAACCTCAATTCTTAAGTTTAATATATCCTATGCTGCTTTTGCCCACTTACTGGCAGAAAAGCGATAAACAAAATAGAATAAATCAAAATCTATTTATCCTGAAGATCTGTTTAACTTTCCCAGATTACATCACTTTATATTGTAAAAAGGCTCAGGATTCATTCTCCTGAGCCTTTTTTATAATTCTAAACTGATATAATCACCTCTCTTTAAAAGGCATATCCAAGCCCAATTCCTGCAAATAAAGGCCAGAAACCATTATTATTAAATATAGGGTTCAGGTTTACCTTCCACATAAATCCTCCATCTGTAGGCATTCTTCTATAACCAAAATTCATGACTCCCATGATTGAAGGTGAGCTGTCTATATCAAGAATAAAGCTGGTACCACTGTCTGAATAGGTGTTGCAGACATAATTCCCATTTCCGTCATAATAGCAACTTTGATAGTTGTAATAGCTAGTTTTGAATGCCAAAAAAGTTGCACCAAAGCCCATTTCAAAGAAATGGTTTCCTTTTCCGTATAACTTATTTACCATCACAGGCAAAGAGAAAAAGGAATCACCATCTACCGCATAACCACCGAACCCAACTCTCATTCCCCATGAGTCCATTCTTGTTTTGTCAAACCGGAAATCATAATTAAAACTATAAGGAAGTCCAGGTCCGCCTAGTTCCATGTAGATGGATTGAGTGGCCAGTTTAGCCTCAGTTTCCTGAGCTTGCACAAATTGAATGCTTACCATAAAAAGCAAACCAAAGATCAAACGTTTCATAAATATGAGTTTAAGGTATATTTAATACGAATTAACGCTATTCGGACTAAATAGATGGTTAGATTTGATTAAATTTTACTGTTTAATTAGTTTTTAAATTTTGAAAATTAGTAGAATCCATCTTATGAAGCATGTATTAAGTTCAAAAAGAGTAAAATTGACGATTGCGATTTCCTCGGCCTATTTGTCTATGATGATATTAGTTGCCTGCGTGGATGATTCGGAAATGAATCCTTTTGGAGAATGCGGGGGACCGCAAAAAGTAAATGCTACAGATGTAAGTCTGTTTTATGAGCCTTTCACAAACAATCAATATGCTACTGAGTCAGACACAGTAGATTTGGAGGATTTTATTATTTATCTAAGAATTGGTTCAGAAATCGTCTCTGATAGATCCATTGGCAGAAATAATTTTCCTGGAAGGGCATATGCGCTTTCATGTGCTCCAAATTTAGATTTTCAAAACATAGCAAGTATAACAATGACTCTGCTTGCCCCTTATGGAGGCAAGGATGCAGGGACAACTATTTCAAATCTAGTTACCACTCATGATGATATAAAACTCTCCGATCTGCGTGACTTCAATGGATCTACGGGTCTGTATAGACTTACATTAGACTTAGAACCCGAGGACAACTCCCAACTGAAAACGAAAACTGTTTTAAAATTTAAAAACGGCACTGAAAAGATCTTTGAATCCATTTCACCTGTACTTTTAACCAATTGATTTTATGCTAAGAAAAATTCTATTAGGTATTTTTGCAGCAGCAATGATACTTGCTATTGTTTACATGCTCGGTCCTAAGCTTAAGGACCAGGAAATCACAATAGAATTTCCTCAGGTTCCCACACGTCTTTCTGAATTACAAGACTATGTAAATCTAAGAGAAGACACAGTTGCTGGTCTTAAGCCGGGCAATGAGGCATATATAGTCTGGGCTGATAGCATGAATAAGCATAAGACCCCCTACTCTATTGTGTATATCCACGGGTTTGGCGCTAGTCCAATGGAGGGTGATCCAGTTCACAGATTTTTAGCAGCACATTTTGGGGCCAATCTTTTTGTTACCAGGCTTCCTGATCATGGAGTCAAAAGGGAAAATGGCTTAGAATACCTAAGCCCCCAAGCATTGGCAAATGCTGCAGGCGAGGCATATCAAATCGGAAAAAGTCTGGGCGATGAAGTAATCGTGGTGGGCACATCTATGGGAGGTGCGCTGACTTTGCTTTTGGCAAGCCAGCAACCTGATATCAAAGCTGTCACGGTGTATTCTCCTGCTATTAGGGATTACGGCGAGAAACTCTCGGCATTTTTTAATCCATGGATGCAGAAGCTAATGGAGATGACCATGATGAAAAATAAAATTATTCATCAGGACAGAGAAGGTGAAAAAGCCATGTACTGGTCTGAAGACTATCATATCAATGCCTACACCAGTTTGGCTACCATCTTGTATAGTAATATGAACGAAAATACCTTCAAGAAAATAAAACAACCTCTATTCTTAGCTTATTATTACAAGGACAATGAAGCTCAGGATGATGTAGTTTCAGTTCCAAAAATGCTGGAAATGTATGATCAAATAGCTACGCCAGCAGATTTGAAACGTAAGAAAGCTTTTCCAAATGCCGCAGACCATGTTATAGCAAGCTCCATAACATCAGGAGACTGGGAAGGCGTACTTTTTAGCACGATTGATTTCTTGGAAAATGTGGTGAAAATCCCCGCTAAGCCTGAATATCAGGAAAAAGTGGACGAACTGCTGATGATACAGGACTCTATGGGAAAAATAAAATAATACAAGTAAAAATTGATTGGACTTTTGGATAAAGCTATTCAGTTTCCTTGGTCACCCGACAGATTATGGCCTTTGAAAATCAATAGTAATCATATTGAAGATAATCTTAAAAAAAACACCAAAAAGAATCTATTTCAGACAAAATACGTTATCTTATAGGACATATTACCGATAACGTCATGGCAAAGAAATTATCAAAGGTAAATGAGCCAGTTGTAGCCATTTACCAAAAAGCACATTTGTCCCCTCAGGATATTCTTCGTGTTGATTCAGAATGGCTGGTTGAGCCACTCTCCCGAGTGGATACTTTTCGCAATGGTTTGGACAAAAATGCTTTAGAAAGCTTCAAAGAGCTTTCAGGGCTAGACTATAATACGCTTGCCGATGCATTGGGAGTATCTACCAAAACCCTACAACGCAAAGAAACTTTTGATACTGGTCAGTCCGAAAAGCTCTACGAATTAGCTGAGCTTTACGCAATCGGTGTGAATTATTTCGGTCGTGATGGATTTCGAAAGTGGATGGATCGCCCACTTTTTTCACTAGGCAATCGCAAGCCGCTTGGTTTGATTGATGTATCGGAAGGTATTGACTTATTAAAAGCCGAAATCATGCGCCTTCAACATGGCATTGCTATCTGACAGTCGTGATAGTCTATCGATTAGCCTTATCCCAATACTGTGATACCAGTGGTGAAGGAGCCAAACGCTATGGTGGCCGATGGAATCTACCAGGCAATCCAGCAATCTATGCAGGATCAAGTATTTCCGCTTCCCTGCTTGAAAGATTAACTATCGACCCCGAATTATTTTCCTCAGAACGCTATGTCTTGTATTCTGTAATGGAAATCAGCATTCCCAGTGACCTTATTTTTACACCTGAATTGGCTGATTTGCCTTTCGACTGGGATCAAATCCCAGCAGTCAGAGCCTCTCAGGAATATGGGACGAACTTACTAAGACCAGAAATTCTTTGCTTTGCTGTCCCTTCAGTAGTGGATCCCTCCTCTTTAAATTTTGTAATCAACCCTCTTTCTGAAAAATTCTCCTTGACCGAGACCAAAGTCTTTCCGCTTGAATTGGATAAGCGGATTTTGAGATGATACAATTCAAACCTTGTCACGATTGAAAATGGTTTTGAATTATATGTATATCCGCAATTGTAGCAGTAAAAGGTAAAAGCGACTTAAAGTATGGTGAACACTAGCATTGCTGGTACTTCGGTCACCGGTCATCCCCGCATGCTGTCGGGCAGGGGTCTCCCGAGCTATCGGGACAGCCTGATAAGCAAAGAATAAGAGGTCACTGGCATCAATGCGGATATTCAGATTAAATCCAATCCACCAGTCTTCTTAACTTTTATTGTCACTCAAACTTCGCTCTAAAGGCCTCAGCGGGTAAACCTAAGTTATTAACTAAGTTCACCTCTGGATTATCAGCCCAAGCATAGCGGACTTCCCCAAGCTCAACTCCCTCAGGAAGCGTAATTTTTACGGTAGATTTGTCAGAAATGACTGCGGTAACTTGCTGAAAATCCCCAGTATCCTCAGCTACAATGAATCCTTTCACTTCCTCGCCATCAGCATCAGTTAATTCCAAACCTTCTCCCACAGATTTAAACTTGACATACAATTCAGATCCTTGACTGTAAAGTGAATCAAACTGAGGTCCAGAAGCCAGGATATCCTCGCCGTAAGCCACTTTTCTTGCCTGTAGCCAAAGTCTCTCGCCTACATCTTTTTTATTTCTGGGATGGATATCATTTGCTTCTCCGATATTGATGATAGTAGCCATGCCTGTATTAGGAAGCGCTAGTGTCTGAGTTTGTGCTTCTCTCAAAAATGCCCAATCACTCTCAGGCTGTACTTCTTTTCTCTCCATGAAATTCGCCAGTTGTACAAACAGGAATGGAAAATCACCCAAACCCCAATCTTCTCTCCAGTTCGTAATCATCGTAGAGAAAAGCTCCTTGTATTCTGCATGACGACCTGCATTGCTTTCTCCTTGGTACCAAATCACTCCTTTGATCGAGTAATTGGTAATCGGAACTATCATCGCATTATACATCATTCCAGGCATCCAGTTAAACCATTCAACTTTTGGAAGCTGAGGCTCTACGGCTGAATTTGAATAAGACCAAGTACCTTCTAAGGACACCTTTTTTCCTGATTCCATCAGATACATTTCTCCTTCTTGTCCTATCCTAGGCTGATTATTCCAGGTATTAATCGCTCGAACGGAAAGTACGTTAGTGCCTTTAACTAGCATATCAGAAGGGATTTCGATATCTGGCATCATTACTCCCCAATCTTTATAATAGAGTAATTTCCCATTCAGATATACATATGCCATTTGATCCACATAGGGCAAATGCAGCACCACATCATTTGTAGTTGTGAGATTGAACTTCTTTCGCGCCCAGGCAATATGCTGCAGAGGATTAGCATTGGGCAAGCTTATTTTGCTCCAGCCAGAATCATCGAAGCTACTTGAAGAAGCTTGTGCAGCCGCAATAGAATCCGGTTTGCTAACCAAAGAATCTCTCAATTGACGATTTACCTCATTTTCGTTCAGCTTGGCAATCCAGCTTTCCTGATTCTCCGTCACATCTTTTGCCTGATCTAAAAAAGAGCCTTCCATCCCGGCCAGAATCTCTGCATCTGTCCAGCCTTCTACAGGAGTCCCTCCCCAGTTTGACTCTATGATTCCCACAGGTACGTTTTTCTCTGCATGATTTCGCTTCGCAAAAAACCAGGCAACAGCTGAAAAATCTTTCAAATTCACTGAATCAGCCACTTTCCACTCACCTCCTACCACATCATCCAACTTCTCTGCACTGTAGGAATTTGGAACCTTGAAAAAACGAATCTGGGGATTCCCCCCAGCTTCGAATTCCTTTTCTGCACCGATCACTTGTGATTTGAGTCTCCACTCCATATTGGATTGGCCGCCAGCTACCCACACATCTCCTATATAGACATCATTGATTTTTGATTGGTTTACTTCCAATACAAATGGTCCACCTGCTTTTAATTCCGGTAAATGCAAATCCCAAGTACTGTCAGCTTCCACCGTTCCGCTGGTTATTGCTCCAGCCAAACTTACCCGTACATTTTCTCCTGGAATACCTTTTCCCCAAACAGAAATAGCTTCATCACGCTGCAGGACCATACCATCAGCAAAAAGCTTAGGCAGGATCACTTCTGAGTCAAATTTTGAGGACTCGCAAGAAAATAAAATCAGCAGGACGAATAACTTCCAGGTATGCTTCATGGTAAATCGTATTTGATGTCAGAAGTTAAAGTTTAAAAGTTAAATCTTAAAGTCCTGCATCAAGGATTCATGGAATGCTAATGAAATAAACCGTTTTTGAAGATGATTTTCTGAAAGCCTCTTCTATTCCTGCGAATTTATGGCTTCCAACGCATTGGCTAAATACGCAAATGGCGCATTCCAGTTAATCGCTATCTCATTGGAAGCATAACTACAGCTCTCGTCTGTATAAGACTCATCAGGGAAGGAACTTGAATAGTCACAGCCGTCTTGCTGTCTAGGATTTGGACCACCTACGATAAACCCAGGCAATGGTGCTATGTCTGGTCTGGAAGTAGCTAATCTATGATGTGGGCGCATCGGAGTCTTACTACCAAAGCCAGTAACGTAGGAATATCCAGTAGCATTTTTTCCTAAAATATAATCCAAGTTGTCCAATGCTCTTTCCAAAAATATTGGCTCATTGCTCTGCTTATAGGCATATAAAAAGAGAATACCTTGGTTGGCTGCCACAGCATTAGAGCCCCAGATGAAATTCTTAGCATCGGTCTCGATAGGACTGTGGAAAGCTGTTGCCTCGGTATCTTCGCTATGCTCCCTGGCGGCAGAAAGCAGATTTATTTTCAGCATGGCCATCCATTCCTGCGGCAAAACGGAAATCTTATCCTGATGTCTCAAAAGCGAATAAAATCCCAGCCATGATACCTGGTTCCAAGATGGAAGCTTGAAACTCTGATCAGCATTGGCCAACTCATCCCAATAGGTCATATTATGGGTCGTAACGAACAGTTCTGAAGCTGCCCAGACCCATTCATCGGTAGCACTAAAATCTCCATAAGCGCCTGTCACCACATCAGGATCAAAACCCTCATTCATCTCATTTTGCTTATAAAGCATCTCAGGATTCTTTTTTGCCCAATTCCAAGCTTTCTCAGCAGCCTTCAAATAGATAACAGATTCCTCGGGAAAATAAGCTTTGTAAACACGCGCAGCCTGAGCCATAACCGCAGCAAAATCCAATGTGGCAGTGGTACTTTTAGCGACAAAATAGCGCTG
This sequence comes from Algoriphagus locisalis, assembly GCF_900116615.1. Classification (GTDB taxonomy): domain Bacteria; phylum Bacteroidota; class Bacteroidia; order Cytophagales; family Cyclobacteriaceae; genus Algoriphagus; species Algoriphagus locisalis. The sequence continues at coordinate 918,024 of NZ_FPBF01000001.1, read as the reverse complement.
GGAAACTGCCAAATGTGGCTCCACCATACCTTCAAATTGTGCAGTGGTGAGTTTATGGTAAACACCCCCATCAGCTGGATCCTGCATAGTCAGCATCCAATCCAAATTCCACCGAATCTCATCCAGCAGATCAGGAACTTGATTTCCTGATTCTGGAATATCCAATTCTAGCTTTTGAAAATAAGTTGAATAATCTTCAAAAAGAGATAAGAGCGTTCCTACAGTGATTCCTGAGTTGACTATATACTTATTATAATCTCCGGCATCATACCAGCCTTTTGGCGAAGGGAAGACATCACCGGCCTTTCTGGAATCAGAAACAGCCGAAGGATGAATCATGGCCTGATCGTCTGGATGCCCCATTTTTCTGGCCCAGATTCCCGCATGACTTTCGTTCAGTTCGGTACTTGCCCGCTGAAAATAGAAGGCTTTGATACTTGCTATGCCTAAGTCTTGATTGATTGTTGATTGGATTTCAAAAGGATAAGATTTCCCAACTCTATTGAGAATAAAAACATATCGGCCGGGCTCATTAAAACCAGAGAAATCAGCAACTCTAGCATTTGTACCTGAGAATGTTTTGTTAAAAGTAGTGGATAATTTCCCTTCGAATGCAATGTCTTTGGAATCTAAATCCCAAATCAGGAAGTCCTCTACGTCTTCATGATTTAAAATCACCGCTAGCTTCTTTTGATCTGGGTAAAAGCCCAATTGATTCAGTCTTATGGATTCATCCACAGGTAGATTTTCATCTACCATGGGAGCTTTGCAGGCCCACTGAAATAAAAGCAAACTAATAATTAGAACACTTTTCATTTTAAGTAACAAGTTGTATTTCAATTTTTTTAAACCAATTAATTCAATCAATGCCAATACTTATAAACACCTGCATTAGGCACACCTACCCATAGCTTGTTGTGAGTAGTTATCGCACTTGAGACATTCTGCCGGATGTTCAATCCACTGTCAAAAGGTTTCAAAGTCCAGATCCCATTTTCATTTCTTACTACCCAGCCAGGATTTGCATCTATTCTGCCTATTTTTAACCTAGCATTGACTTGATTTCCAAGTAGCAGCAAATCAATACCTCTTGATTTCTTAATCGCTGTAATTGCCTGAACAGGTGACGATTGCACAAGTGCCGGCAATTCCACTTCTTCGAACACATTATTCTTCAGAGAAAACATCTTTGTTTCTAGAGAATGCGCTTCTATTACCTTTGCTTTCTCAAGTTCCTCGGCCGTCAAAATGTCTTGAATCTTTGCTTTGGAAAATGCCTCGTGGCTAGAAAAAAGCGCCTTCTTTTTATACATCTGCGCAGCTAACTCATCTCTGGAAAAGAAGGGATACTCCTCTCCTATTATTGGAAATGTCATCAGGGGATCTACAGATCCATTGTTGTCAAAATCTTCGAAATAAATCCGAACGGGTTGGTTTTCGTCGGTTTGCAATCTGGAATTCAAGCCCCAGTTTCCCACCACCAACTCAGGATTGCCATCCGCATCTAGATCCTGAACCAACACGGCTGACCAAAGACCTGTTTTCCCCCCAGGCAAGAACTCTTCCGAGCGATCTATTACATTTCCATCTTTGAGATTAAGAATCCGGATTCGATCAAACTCAGAAGCAATGATCAATTCATCCAAACCATCTTGGTCAAGATCATAAGTTTCAGCAGCTTTCACACGGGAAATATGATCCAGAGAAATCGGCGAAAAAGTACCGTCACCTCCATTAATCCACACTTGGCTGGAAACCGATTCTGGCCATCTTCCTGGTACGTATCCTGACCCCACAAAAAGATCATCTAACCCATCACCATTGGCATCCCAAGTTGATACAAACTCAGTAGGCAAAGTCCCAAAATCAATCGTGGATTCTGTAAAAACACTATTTCCATCATTGATCAGTAAAACATCTTTCTGTCTTGCATCTCCTTTATCCAGATCAAAATATCCTCCTTTTCCTACATAGAGATCCAAATCAGAATCACCATCAGCATCCAATGCTGCAATAGCGGTAATCGAAGGGAAGTCCGATTTGTATATTTGAAAGTATTGCTCTCCTGTTGAAAAAGCATCTTTTGGCACAGAAGACACGGTCTTTCCATCTGAAATAATAACTTCTGTGCTGTCATCTGAATCAAAGTCACTTTCTATTAAGAATACTTTTCGTTCGGAAAGGCTGTAAAGCAACTGACTCTGACGCTTAAAGTCAGTTGGAAGTGCATCCAAGTTTTTTATAAGCAGATCCTCTTGATGAACAAAATATGGCTCGGTCTTATACTCAATGATATATTCTATCTCTGCATCGCTTTCAGAAACTGCCAAGACTTGGTTGGATTCAGGATTTTTGATTCTGCTGATTTTAGTGTTTTTCCAACGCACTTCAACTGAATCCACTTTCCCTATTCCCAATCCAAAGTGCATCAACGAACTTACATTTCCTTGGTAACCCTTGTAAATCTGCTGTTCCTGATAGTTGATTTGGCCATTTTGATAGACAGTTACATTAGCTCCTATCCCATCTGAGTTTCCTTCCAGTCCTTTCAATTTGATTTGGAGAAAATTGGACTGCGAGCGTTCGGAAGTCATATTCTTAAATAGCTGTGCAGATTCATTCAGATTATTCAGTACCAAATCCAGATCTCCATCCCCATCCAAATCTGCATAAACTGCCCCATTGGAATTGCCAGGAGTCCCTAGGCCCCAGCTTTCGGATTGATTTTCGAATTGAATACCATTGACGTTTTTGAAAGCATAATTCCCAACTTTGGTCGCAGGCATTTTGGCGATCAAATCATTGATCCCAGCTTTTGTCACTTTGGAATTTTGCAGGTATTCATTTCTATAATTGATAAAATCCAGGTTTGTAAAATCTTTCAAAAAGCCGTTGCTAACGAAAAGATCTGTGTAACCATCGTTATCAAAATCGGCAAATAATGGTGCCCAACTCCAATCGGTAGCGCTGATCCCTGCTAACTGGCCAATCTCGGAGAAAGTGCCGTCACCATTATTCAGCTGAAGCATATTACGCATCAATTGATGTCCCAAACCTGCCTTCAGAAACAGATTGTAATGCTCATAATTCTCAGGGGAGAAAAGCAATTTCTGTCTGGAATTATCCTCTGGAAACATGTCCAAACTTATCAAATCTAACTTTCCATCTCTGTTGATATCCGCAGCATCCACGCCCATGGTATAGAGACTCGTATGCCCGATTCTATCATCGATCTGGTTGACAAAAGTGCCATCTCCCTGATTGATATAGAGGTAATCCGGTGCTGAATAATCATTTCCCAGATAGATATCAGGCCATCCATCTCCATTGAAATCTGCGATGGATGCTCCCAAACCATAGCTCAAACCTGTTTCTGTCAGGCCTGATTCCTTGGTAGCATTTCTGAAAACACCATTTTCATTCTTGAAAACCTTCGTGCTGCTCATGGGATCTGCTGTGCTAAGCATGGCTTCGAAGGCATTGATATTCAGGTTATTGAAAAGTACAGGATTGTGATTGAGTAAAAGCATGTCTAAATCCCCATCTTGATCCAAATCGGAGAAATAAACTGCGGTACTAAAACCTGGATCATCCAATCCATACGCTGCTGCTTTTTCCTCGAAAAATGGAATTCCTTGCTTGTCCAATCCCTGATTGATAAACAATTGATTTTTTCGCTGCTCGTCCGGCAAGTCACCAGAATAGCAAACATAAATGTCTTTGAGGCCATCACCGTTGATATCGACAATAGCCGTTCCTGTAGTCCAGGAGTTTTCTCGACCTGCTGTTCCGGTCGCTAGGGTAATGTCCCGGAATTTCAGGTTTCCCTGATTCAGAAAAAGTTTGTTTTGACCTTGATTGGCTGTGAAATAAAGATCTTCCCAACCGTCATTATTCAAATCACCGACCGCTACTCCGCCTCCATTGTAGAAATATTGGTAAGTGAGGATATTGGCAACAGCCGATTCTTTGATTTGATTGGTAAAAGTAAGACCTGTCGAATCAGCATTGACTTCCTCAAAAAGTGTAGGTGTAATTTCCTCCTTTTTACCTTCGCATGCAGAAAACACCAATGCTGCTCCAAATGAGATGACTTGGAGTAATTTTAATATTTTAAAATTTCTAAATGTGAGTTTGGGGGTCAAGTTCAAGGATGAATTAGACTGTAAGGAAAGCTTCACTTAGTGAGAAGCTAAATTGTTAATGCGCTCTCTGCGCTTGCCTTTGTGCACTCTCCGGTAAATTATGAAAACAGGGTTTAGAAAAAATCTCCGAGGAAGAACCCTCTACCCCGGAGACTGAATTAATAAACCTCTTATGCTATACTATTTAATTTACTGCTCTTACCACTCTGATATTATCCACGCCTAAAACAGCTTGAATATCATTCGAAGTAGTGTTGATTACTACCAATCTGAGTTGTTTGGCAAATCCATCACCTTGTAAGAAATCACCATAGGTATTCAATCTGGTAGATCCATTTGTCAATCGCGTCATATTAGCGGACAAAGTGTACCAGCTACCGTCAGTTGTTCTGATAACTTCACTCATTGGGATATTGTAGCTTAACTCATTACCATTTGCATCTGGATACCAAATTTGCATTTCCAGACCTTCGATAGATTCAGTTGTATTGATTGCCACTTCAAAGCGAATATCAAAATTAGTAGCTGGAGTACTTGGCTCATATCCTTCTCCTTCAGGGAAGATTTGTACACCACCCCAGTTCACCAAATTGATTACCTTGTCATTATTCCAGCCATAACTAGCTGGAAATGCCTGATTCATACCTGCAAAACTACCTTCAAGGCTTGATATTCCTGGTTGTGAAGGTTGGATCATATCACCTGATAAACCCCATCCCCACTCCCATGGCCATACTAATGCACCATTGGTATCAAAGTCAGCAACCATACCTCTTTCAGCATAGATCTGAGTATTTCTACCCGTTGCTGATCCACCTGATCTAGTGACAACTCTAACAAACTGACCTTCTGAGAAGTCCACATTGTCAGGAACCTTCACAGTAAGTGAAGATCCAGCGGAATTCGTAGTAATACCTGTAGTCACAAAAGCATCTTCTCCAGGGAAGTAAACTGTGTCCACGAAGTAGAAATATCTACCAAATAGCGTCAAGTCATCACCAGCTTTTACATACTGATTTTTCACTTGGGTGACCTGCGGTGCAGGCGGAAGTGTCTGGAATTCCATGATGGCTTCACCAGCCTTATTTACCAATCTCAGGGTGTTAGGTACATCAGGATTAGTGGCTACAGTAGGCACAGAATCTCCCACTGTCACAATCACAGAGTTATTAGTCACATAAGCGGTATTCACACCAAGTGGATAATCATTTAGATATACTTGTTGAGTTCCTAGTAAGTTATTTCCTAGAATCGCCAATGTACTTCCTAGCGTAGCAGAAGTAAAAGCACTGTCTGCTGTGGTAGGATCTGTGCTTCGAACCCGCTCAATCGTAGGAGGCCCAACATTAATTTCATCCTCCTCTGTACAGGCACCAAGTGCCAGTACCACAAATAGCGCTGAAGCTACTAGCATTGAGTGTGAGGATCTTATATTTTTTATGATGTTCATATGTTTAGCATTTCAATGTAAGTCCACAAATTAATTTTCTGCTGAGAAATCATACGGTACAGCAGGTTTCCTCAAGTTTGGAGCTCTTGACAATTCTGCAGATGGAATAGGAATCTTGAAATTAGATTCATTTACCGTAAAGAACCTCGGTGACGTGTCTGTTTCTGGAATCTCTATTTCCCACAAAGTAGGATCAGGAATTACATCAGCATAGACTCTGAACGTTCCTCTATCTTGACTAGAAAGCATCTCAAAAGCTTTAGCTGGGTCGTAATAGTGCAGTTTGGTAAATTCATACCAGGCTTGGCCTTCCATTGCAAACTCCTTGATTCTCTCCTCGAATATATCTTGCCAAGTCACAGAAGTCAGTGCATTTACACCGGCTCTTTCCCTCACCAAGTTTACATAAGTCAATGCCTCCGCAGGATTTTTGTCCAACACAGCTTCCGCATAAGTCAAGTAAACATCCGCCAAACGAAGAATATATGTATTGATCTCTGTCCCTTGTTGTACGACTCTTCCGTCGTTGTCTTCAGGACGGCCTACCACATATTTCTTCACCCAAGCTCTATCATTGTATGATCTGCTACCGTCAGTACCTCTAGCAGGTACTTCCAATTCTTGAGCAGAACCTCCAGGAGGAACTTGCGTTATGTAATCGTAATGATCACCTGGGAACATGAAGCTTGCTTTTCTTCTTTTGTCGAAAACCAAATCATCGTATAGATCTAGCATCCATTTGGAAGCTCCAATATCTCCGCCCCATCCGTCACCAAAACCAGTGATTTCAGAACCAAAAGCCAAGAAAGCCTGTACAGAGTTTTGTGCTCCCCAAGCTCCTGCCTGACCTGCATTGTAGGTCCATTGTAGTGCGGCAAGAGTTTCTATGTTATTGTTGTTGGCAGTTTTGAAAAGATCCTCATATTCGGGCATCAACTCAGCACCACTGTTATCAATTACTCTTTTCGCAAAATAAGCTGCAGAATCAAGATCTGACTGATTTCTGTTTCCACCTACTCCTGCTTTAGTCAGGTACATTTTTGCAAGCATACCTTCCGCAGACCACTTGGTCAAGCGACCGTTTAAAACAGCACTCTCAGGTAGATTTTCTACTGCATAGCGGAAGTCCTTGATAATGAATTGCCATACGGATTCTTCTGTATTTCTCGCAATTGTCGTATCCTGCAATAGCGTGGTATTATTGGTGATGATAGGAACTGGCCCCCAGTTTTGTACCAAGTATGAATAAGCCAAACCTCTCATAAATCTACCTTCTGCGATCCCGTGATTTTTGATTCGCTCAGTCACATCTTCACCTGCAAAGGAATTGATGTTATTGATTAAGGAGTTGGATTGAGCCACTACATTGTAGAAAGCTCTCCATGAGGCACCATTTTCTGCAGTCTCACCTGTGGTATTGAATCTTACGTTTTCTAGTTGGTAAGATCCTGAGGTCAAAGTTCCACCTCTTGCATCACCTATACCATGGCTAGCTTTATCGTTATAAGCAAACCAAACTATGTTGTATAGTGGCGCTGAAGCCGCTAAGATTTGGTCGTCAGTTTTGTAGAAGTTTGCATCTACAATTGCATCCAATGGAGGTCTATCCAAGAAATCTTCTGAACAGCCCACCATTCCTCCAAGTAGCAAAGCAGCTCCAAGGACTAGTTTATGGAATTTCGTGTTTGTTGTCATGTGTTTATATTTTTGGATTAGAAGTCAACACCTAAGCTGAATGTGTACATTCTCGTTTGAGGATATCTACCGTAATCCACACCGATCAATTGATTTCCGGCTGACACGTTGTTACCTACAGATGCACCCACTTCAGGGTCATACCCTTTGTACTTAGTGAAAGTGAAGGCATTTTGAACACCGAAGCCAACCTTTAAACCTCTAATTACATTCTGCTTACTTAACAATTCGTTAGGCACTACATAAGAAAGGTTGATGTTTTTGATTCTTACATAAGAACCATCTTCAACAAACTTGTCAGAGATTCTAGTACCGTTACCGTTAAGATCAGTACCCGTGATTCTTGGGACATCTGTACCTGCATTGGCGATAAATGGATTACCTGATCCGTCCATTTCGATTCTTGCATAATCGAATGTTTCCAATAGCATGTTTCTACCCAAGTTTACATTGTTTGGATTGATATTCAGGAATCTGTTGTAGTTGTAGATATCTACCCCAAGGGCTCCTGTGAATAATACATCAAGGGATAATCCTTTGTATGTGAACTGCTGAGTCATACCAAAAGTGAATTTTGGCCAAGGATTTCCGATAAATGTCTGGTCACGCTCATCGATTACTCCATCATCATTGATATCCTTGTATTTGATATCACCCACGTAGATTCCGTTATCACGATCCACCTGAATAGGATTTCCAGAGTTATCTACCGGTCTAGGGCTTGATTCTACTTCTTCGATTGTTTGGAAAAGGCCATCAGCTTGATATCCGTAGAACAACCATGGAGCAAAACCAGGCTGTGCTCTAGCCGTAAAGTTATTCAACCACCAAGCCGTACGGTCAATGAAAGCTGTCTCAGAGAAGAATTTAGTAACTTCTGTTTGGAAGCCAGAGAAGTTGTAGTTAGAGCTCCAAGAGAAGCCACTAGCGCGGTTGTCTATATTGATCGTGTTGATCGTGATACCGTAGCCTCTGTTTTCCAATGCACCAATGTTAACTGTTGGTGTACCGATGCTTCCTTCAGCAGATGTACCCATGTACCAAGGTAGCGGGTTTGGCAAAAGCAAGTTATCCGTTTTCTTCAGGTAGAAATCACCTTCGATTTGGATTCTGTTGTTCAAGATATTCAAGTTGAAACCAAGGTTGACGGTAGAGGTCTCTTCCCATTTCAAATTAGGATTACCAAATCTGGAAACCAGGAATCCACCTCCCCAAGGCGTAGGAATACTCGGTGAGCTAAGTGGTGCGAAAATCGCCCCAGCATCGCCTTGGTTACCAGTAAGACCAGTTTCAAATCGGATTTTTAACTCATCCATCCAAGTAGCACCTTGCAAGAAATTTTCTTCTGACACTCTCCATGCCGCTGATACAGAAGGGAAATATCCCCAACGGTTTTCAGGACCAAAGTTTGCAGAACCATCTGCTCTGAAAGCACCCAAAAGGATATATTTCTCATTGAAGGTATAGTTTGCTCTCGCAAAGAAAGACTCCATCGCCCAATTATTTGCTCCACCACCATTGGTAGCACCTTGCGCAGATCCTAGACCTAGTTCCTGCAAATCATTAGAAGGGAAATTAAGTCTAGCACCATTGAGATACTCGTATTGGGATTCCTGTGCTTCATGTGATGCCATCACGTCCAAGGCATGCTTGCCCCAAACCGCATTATAGGTAAACATCTGATTCCAGTTCCAATAAAAGCTGTTGCTGGATTCCTGCGAAAGGGTATTCGTGTCATTGGTAACTACCCCCAGCGTATAAGTAGGTGTAAAGAAGTGACCATTGTTATAATTGATGCTGGTATTCACCATAGAGCGGAATTTCAATCCCTTGACAATGTCAATTTCTACATTAAAACCACCCTGCATACCTCTTCTCTTGTAGCTTCTGTCCAATAGGTTCGCCAAAGCGATCGGGTTAGCAGGAGTAAATTGTAAGCTAGATCCGTTCACAGGATCCGCACCACCCCAAGATCCATCAGGATTGGTCACCGGCACATTTGGAGCCATTTGGATCGCATTGTTGATTACGTCTGAGCTACCTGTTGCCAATTGCTCATCAGTATGGAAAAGCTGAAGATTCAAGCCAAGCTTCAACCATTTTCTTGTCTGGTTGTCAATGTTTGTTCTAACAGAATAGCGATCAAACGAAGATCCTATCGCTACACCTTCCTGATTGAAGTATTCTCCAGAAATGAAAAACTGAGTTTTTTCATCACCACCAGTAAGTGTGATGTTATGCTTGTTTAATGGCGCAGTTTTGAAAAGCGCATCTTGCCAGTTCGTTCCTTCACCCAAAAGTGATGGATCCAAGAAAGCAGCCGGAGGATCACCACCAGTAATTTCACGGATATCATTTGTCATCGTAGCGTATTGACTCAAGGACATTACATCTAGATTTTCAGGCTTATCCTGAAGGGTATAAAGGTAATTGTACGTGATTTTGGTTTCGCCAGATTTACCACGCTTGGTAGTAATCATAATCACACCATTTGTACCTCTAGAACCATAAATCGCTGTCGCAGAAGGCCCCTGTAGCACCTCCATTGATTCGATATCACTTGGATTGATACCTGCCAGAGGATTCGTGGAAGAGGTAGCTCCAAAGGATACTGCCTGTGGCTGAACCTGAACACCATCAATCACATATAAAGGCTGGTTAGTACCAGAGATAGAGTTGATACCTCGGATATTTACCGAGATTCCTCCTCCTGGAGCACCAGTGTTTTGGGTCACATATACACCTGCAGCACGACCCTGAAGAGCTTGCTCCACCGTGGTATTGACTGTACGCTCTATGTCTTCAGAGGTCACAGAGACCTGTGCACTGGACATATCGCGTTTTTTCATAGTACCGTAACCTACTACCACTACTTCATCCAGAGAAGCCATATCTTCTTCCATGGAAATGTCAATAGTGGATTGGTTACCAACCACGACTTCCTGAGCCTTGTAGCCAATAAAGCTATAGACCAGGATAGATTCCGAAGATGGAACCGTAATCGAATACGTACCATCTACTTCTGTTGCTACGCCGGTGGTGGTTCCTTTCACCAGCACTGTTACTCCGGGTAGAGCTAGTCCATCGCCTGCAGAGTTTACGGTACCTTTGACCGTGACCTGAGCCTGAACTACACCTACCAGAAGCATGAGCCAAATCGGTAATAGTTTTTTCATCATGAGGGGTTTAATTGTTAGAAATTGGGATATAGGTTTTGAGCAGGAAAAGGCTTTCCTGGGTAAAATTTAAGTAGTCAATTAGCTGGATGTGTTTCATTCAGTTTTTGTTTTGGTTAAAAATCGCTGAGACAAACACCAAAAACTGAGGAAAACTCCTAACACTGAACTTTCATATTCAGTGAGAATTGAATTTTACGAAATTCAATTGAAGAGAAATTAGATCAGGTTTTTGGGTTTATGCTTTTGATCCGAATAAATGTAGTTTTAGTATTTCCGCCGGAAGGTATCCAAATGTTTTTATTAGGGGTATCAAATGTTAACCCCTACGAAAACGATTGAAATTGAGTGTTTTAGCGTTTTTTTATTCATCTGATTTGATGAAAAAAACTTAAAATAGAGAGAAATATTTTTCAAATTTCCTGTTGGATACTATTCTAAATTTTTTTCCAGGGCTTTTTTCACAGCCGCTCCCCAAGGTTTAATCTGCGACTCGGTCCAGTTCCCATCAGAGGATGCCGCTGGCAAAAGCATAGAACAGGTCTCATCTTTGTCTGCGATCGACCAGGTAGCAAAAGAAATCTTTCGAGACTCCATCCAGCTTAGCCATGCATTCCAGGAAGCTGTGTCGATAGGTCCATCACCGGTAGCTTCCATCCCTGCACATTCGGTAACAAAAATCGGTAAGCCTTCCAATACTGCTTTCTCCGCCCTTTCTCTTAAATAATCTTTGTGAGTGGCTGCGTAGAAATGCAAGACATACATGATGTTCTCCTGATTCAAAATGGGATTTTGCGCTACCAAATGAATATCCTGACTCCAGGTAGGTGAACCCACCAAAATCAAATTGTCTGGATCATACTTCCTGATTTCTGCGATGATCTCCTCGCTGTAGGCTTTCACTTCTTCCCAGGTTTCGTAGTCTGGCTCATTGAACAGCTCATAAATAACATGCGGATTGTCACCGTAAGTTTGAGCCATCTCGATAAAAAAGGCTTTCGCATCCTCAGGATAAAGTTCATGACTGTGCCAATCAATAATCACATACATGTCCTCGGCAATGGCTGCCTCGACTACTGCTTTGATTTTTTGAAGTGCAAACTCGGGATTATCTAAATAGGCTCCTTCGGGACCCACTCCCATAGCTGCGCGAACCAAGTTGGCGTTCCAGTCACTCTTTAAAAATTTCACTGCTGAGGTGTTATAAAATCGAGGCCACCAATTATGCCACCCGAAGCTAACTCCTCGGAGAATTACAGGTTCTCCTTCACTATCAGTCAATTTGCCATCTGCTACTTTGAGCTGCCCAAAGTATTGGACTTCACCAGCTGGTTCTGGGGTAATTATTGGCGGGGCGGGATCAGGAATTGAAGCTTCTGAGCAGGAAGACAAAATCAATCCTACCAGGATTAGTATTTTTTTCATTAGTTGGGTTTGTTAATTGAGTCATCAATTATACACCAACATAATATCAAACTTGGGTATCGATTGTTTCGGATTAGGGTAATGATCGTTAACTGTGCTATGAAAGCAAGCTCATTCTTGATCTAGCTCAACAAAAAATAGATCTAAGTCATCTTTTTCACGAATTAGATCAACAAAAAGTAGCGATGGGTCAACTTTTTCTAGATATAGATCAACAAAAAGTAGCGATAGGTCAACTTTTTCTAGACATAAGTCATCAAAAAGTAGCGATTGGTCAACTTTTTCTAGACATAGGTCATCAAAAAGTAGCGATGGGTCAACTTTTTCTAGACATAGGTCATCAAAAAGTAGCGATAGGTCAACTTTTTTTAGACATAAGTCATCAAAAAGTAGCGATGGGTCAACTTTTTACACTACTCTGTGGCTACTTCTTGTTGCTTAGCAGCATACTCAGAAGGAAGTGTATTGAATTCTGCTTTGAAGTGCTTCGCAAAATATTTGGCGTTATTGTATCCGACCATGTAAGCGATTTCAGAAACATTGAGCTGGCTCTTTGCCAAAAGCTGAGATGCCCGCTTCAGACGGATCAATCTGATAAACTCAATTGGGCTTTTTCCAGTGATTGATTGCAGCTTTTTGTACAAGTGAACCCGACTCATTCCTAATTCTTTGCTCAAGAATTCCACAGACAACTGCGGATCCTCCATGTACTTTTCTACCAAAGCCACAGCCTTCTGGATCAATTGATCATCAAGGGAAGTCACGTTGACCTCTGAAGCATTGATCTGGATTTTGTTCCGGTTTTGCTCCTGCACTAAGTTGCGCTCGCGCAGCAGGTTCTTGATGCTAAGTTGCAAAATCTCCAGATTGAATGGCTTGGTCAGGTATAAATTACAGCCACTGTCCAACCCCTGAACCATGGTTTCCTCAGATTTTTTGGCGGTGAGCAAAATAACCGGGATGTGGGAAGTTTTGATGTCTGTTTTTACTTTTTGGCAAAATTCCGTGCCGTCCATCTGTGGCATCATGACATCAGAAATGATCAGATCAGGAATGTGCTGCTGAGCCAAATCCCATCCTTGTGCGCCATTGGTAGCCGTGAGAACCTGGTACGTTTCGGAGAGACAGTCTTTGAGGTAATTTCTAAACTCCACATGATCTTCAGCGATCAAGATCAACTCTTTTTGATTGGCTCCTTCCAAAACCGTTTCTTCGGCTTCATCCCAATTCTCCTGAATGATCAGGTTGACCGGAATAGTCAGCGTAAAGACAGAACCAAGTCCTGGCTCACTCTCCACAAAGATTTCCCCATTCATGGTCCTTGCAAAATCCTGCACCAAGGAAAGACCGATTCCACTTCCCTGATTAAGCTGTTGCTTGTGCCCTTCTGTGGTATAGAATCTTTCAAATATCTTAGGCTGATCTTCTTTAGGAATACCAATACCAGTGTCTGAGACAGAAAGATTCAAAATTGCCAATTCTTCATTTTCCTGCTGCAGCTCTAGCGTTACGGTAATCGCACCATCCTCAGGAGTGAATTTGAAGGCATTTGAGAGCAAATTAAAAATGATCTTCTCCAGCTTATCCGGATCAAAAATAGCCTGCTGCCCGTTAGTGTTTGTTTCAAAACTCAGATGGATGTGTTTATTTTCAGAGAGTTCATGAAAATCAGCCACACATTCTTTAATGAATTGCACCACATCCCCTTCGGAAGGATGGAATACCAACCCTCCTTTTTCTACATTTTTCACATCCAATAGCTGATTGATCAACTTCAGGAGGCGTCTGGCATTTCGCTGAATGATCTTATACTGACTAAGCAATCCAGCATTTTCTGTTCCTGATATAAGATGCTCTGTCGGTGTGAGAATGAGGGACAGAGGAGTTCTAAACTCATGGCTGAGATTGGTAAAAAATTTGGTTTTCAATCTATCCAACTCCTGAACGCGCTTGGATTCGCGCAAGGCTTGCTCTTTATCGAATTTCTCCTGCTGTCTGGTTAGCAGTTGATTTCTAAAGTAGAAAATGATCGCTACTACCAAGATAAGATACAGAAAATAGGCAATCGGAGTCTTCCAGAATGGAGCTAGAATTTTGATATCCAACTGGTATTCATATAAGCTCCAGCCATCCAAAACAGTACCTGGCTGCACGACCAAAGTGTAATTTCCAGGATCGAGGTTGGTGAAGGTCACTTTAGCTAAGTCATCGTTTAGGTATATCCAGTCGTCATTGAAACCCAGCAACTTGTAGCGGTACTTGTTTTTTTCCGGATAGAGAAAATTCAACGCACTAAATCCTATAGAAAATATATTCTCGTCATGCCTGAGCACCAACTTGTCCATATTCTCAAGGGATTTTGGTAAAAGAACTCGGTTGCTCAGTACCTCTCCTACTTTGACTTCTTCATTGAAGAGTTGGAAATCTGTAAAAACAACAGGAGGATTGTTTCTTTCGAAAGCAAAATTCTCAGATTTGAAAATATTGTAGCCATTTGGTCCCCCAAAAATAAACTCATTCTTACTCGTTTTTAGCGCAGCATTTTTATTGAACAAAGCTGCCTGGAGACCATCTTTCTGGTCAAAGTTCTGAAAGGTAATAGCATAGGGCTTTACGTTTCTATTGATCTCAGCAAAGACCAACCCCATCTGCGTGCTGATCCAGAGGTTATTGTTTTCGTCCTCCAGTAAATCTACAAGATAAGAAGTGGGTAAGCCATCCTCCTCCCCATAATGAACAAATGAGCTATCCACTGTATTAAAATAATAAAGGCCGCTCATGCTGGTAACCCATAAAACGCCTTCATTATCCGTAAATAAATCAGTGGTATTAGAATCAACTAAGCCATTGCCTTGCGTATCTGAGTAAAATGCATTTTTTCCTGTTTCGTAGTTTAGCATGTTAATGCCACTTCCACCAGACACCCAGATATTCCCATCTTTATCTTCTGCAAAACCTGTGATGTATTGATTATTGGTATAGAAGGGTTCACTGCCAGCTGGGTAGTTGTGAAAAACCTTACGCTCTTCATCCAGCATGGAAATCCCAGAGCGAAGCGTTCCTATCCAGATCTTGCCCGTACTGTCTTCAAAAAGTTTCCAAATACTCGGACCAGGGAGACCTTTTTCATTACCAGGTTGATATTCATAGTTTTTGAACTGCTTTCCATCATAGCTTCCTAAGCCATTCAAATAGGTACCTATCCAAAGAATACCTGATTTATCTATCATCAAGTCAACAATGACGTCACCTATCAGGCTATTTTTTGATTCTGGGTTGTGCTTAAAATGCGTATAGGTATTTGACTTCCTGTCATGATAGTAGAGTCCTCCGCCATTTGTTCCTATGTACAAATTGCCCAGGCTATCCTCGGCAAAAGCGTTTACATCATTAAATGGCAGGGAATTCTTATCTGTGAAATTTTTGCGTACATGCGAAAAGCGCAGGAGACCTTGGTGGTAGAAAGCCACGCCTTTTTTATGAGTTCCTACCCAAATGATATCCTCGTTATCCTTGTATAAAGAGTAGATCACATTGTGAGGCATCGCATTGTCTTGGGAATTCTCAGCGGTCAGATAGGTTATGGTTTCTCTGTTTTTATCAATCACATTGATACCTCCATGATCTGTACCTAGCCAAACCTGACCTGTTTTGGCTTCAACCACAGATTTCACCATGTTGTTGTTAAGGCGATACTGACCTCTTTCCTCCTGATTTGCCTTAGCCTCATGGGTAAAGCCATCCACTCTAAAAACGCCCAAATCCCGATCAGGGTCATAAATCCAAGCATCTCCATCTGAGTCTATCATCAGTTCATAATTGGCTTGCTCAGGAATCTCTCCCTTGGGAAGTCTAAGTGTCTTAGTGACGATGAGTCTGTTGGGATCCAGCAAATCTATCTCGCCAGAAGTATGTACTACCCACACAAGGCCATCAGGAGCCTCTCCTATTGCAGCTATTTGGTTTGAGGAAAGACTGCCTATTTCATTTGTGTGTTGTACATAAATAGTATTTCCTAAGTCCTCATTATAAATACTGATTCCTTTGGAAGGATGTGTAAACCAGTATCGGTTTTGGCGATCTTTCATCAGCATGCCTACCGAATCTGATGCTAGATGATAGGTAGATGAAAAAACCTTATCTCCCCGGGAAAACTGCTCAGTTTCTGGATTATAAATGTCAAAAATCCCATTTACATTCTTGATCCACAGCTTATTCTCAGGACCTACAAACATCCTTAAAATATTGTTATGGGAAATGGAGGTAGAATCTTTCGTATTCAAAAAAACCTTCGTGCGGGTACCTTCATATCGGTATAAACCATAAGCGGTTCCATACCACATCATACCATCTGCATCTCTGATGATGCTGAGGATATTGGAATTGGACAAACCCAGACTTTCATCCAGGTTTCGAAACACTAGCTTTTCCACCTCATCCTGAGCAGACGCAGGAGCTACGCAAAGGCTGAGTAAACAAACTATTCCAAAAACCACAAATCCTCTCATACACGATAATCTAGGAAGGGCAAATTATGAGATTTATAGGTAAAAACTTATTTTACAAACTAAAATTCGCAAAACAGGTTTACTTTTTTTCATCAAAAAAGTCCGATTGAAGTAAATCAACCGGACTTTCAAGAATTATTTATAAAAGATACTTAGATAAATCTATTCAATAGATTCTCGAAGTATTCTTGCTTACCACTTGTCTGAATAGGCTCTCCTACTTCAGCAGCGTAGTTTCTCAAGTCTTCAAGGGTGAAATTACCAGTTTCGAAAGACTTACCTTTTCCAGAATCAAAGCTGGCATAACGGTTCTTTCTTCTTTCCAGGTAGTCGGATTTGTCCAAGATATCCTGAGCGATCAACATGCCTCTGGCAAATGCATCCATACTTCCGATGTGAGCCAAGAAAAGGTCATCCATGTCAGTTGAGTTTCTTCTGATTTTAGCATCAAAGTTAACTCCTCCGCCTTGGATACCTGCTGATGTCAATATCACCAACATGGCTTCTGTCATTTCCTGCAAGTTCATTGCAAACTGATCCGTATCCCATCCGTTTTGGTAGTCACCTCTGTTGGCGTCGATGCTTCCTAGCATTCCTGCATCCGCACAAACCTGAAGCTCATGCTGGAAGGTGTGTCCTGCTAGCGTAGCGTGGTTTACTTCGATGTTCAATTTGAAATCCTTGTCCAGGCCATGCTGTCTCAAGAATCCAATTACTGTAGCAGCATCATAATCATACTGGTGCTTCGTAGGCTCCATTGGCTTAGGCTCGATGAAGAATGTTCCTTTGAAACCATTCTTTCTACCATAATCACGGGCCACCGTCAAGAATTGTGCAAGGTGCTCAGTCTCACGCTTCATGTCAGTATTTAACAAAGACATGTAGCCTTCACGACCACCCCAGAACACATAATTCTCACCGTCCAGAGCGATAGTTGCGTCGATTGCATTTTTCACCTGAGCTCCAGCGTAGGAAACTACATTGAAATCCGGGTTGGTAGAAGCACCGTTCATGTAGCGGGGATTGCTAAACACGTTTGCAGTTCCCCAAAGCAATTTCACACCTGTTTCTGCTTGCTTTTGCTTAGCATATTCAGTGATGATTTGCATTCTTTTTTCGTACTCAGCCAATGTTGGTCCCTCGTCGATCAAGTCGATGTCATGGAAGCAATAGTAAGGCGCACCGATTTTAGTGATGAATTCGAAAGCTGCGTCCATTTTGTCCTTTGCTCTCTGGATTGGGTCAGCTGCCGCATCCCAAGGATGAACTATAGTCCCTGGACCAAATGGATCTCCACCAGTTCCGCAGAAGGAATGCCAGTAAGCAATAGCAAATTTGAAGTGCTCCTTCATTGTTTTGCCTGCAATGATGCGATTCTCATCGTAAAATCTAAATGCTAATGGATTATCGCTTTCCTTACCCTCAAAAGGGATTTTATCGATTGAAGAGAAATAAGTTTTTGACATTTTTACTTTGGTTTATTAGGTATTTATAGGTTTGAAATTCAATTTGTTACTCATTTTTGGATTGACTCTAAATGGCCCTTCCAAGTGTTATACACCTCTTCGTATGGTTCGAAGAAATGCTCATTTGGTTCTATAGTTTCCAGCAATTCAAGTCCGGCAAATGCCTCAGCCTCATTTGCATAGACACCAGCGCCTATTCCTGCACCTCTGGCAGCTCCCTGAGCACCATCGGTGTCATAAAGCTCCAAAACTACCTTATTCATGTGAACAAAGGTTTTTCTGAATACAGGACTAAGGAACATATTTGCTTTTCCGGCTTTGACAGTTTTGAGATCAAGCCCCATTTCCTGCATAATTCGGAACCCAAAGGTAAGTGCTGAAACGATACCTTCCTGCGCAGCACGAATCATATGACGCTTGTCATGCTTTAAAAGATCCAAGCCCATCAGGTGTGCTCCTACATGCCTATTTTGCATGATTCGCTCAGCACCATTACCGAAAGGTATGAACGTAAGCCCATCAGAACCGATTGGGGCGGAACCTCCCAGGTTATTCATTTCGTCATACTCTATATGAGCAGCACCCATGACTTTTTTCAGCCAGCTATTCAAAATCCCGGTACCATTCACACAGAGTAATACTCCATAAGAAGGGTTTTCCTTGGAATGATTCACATGTACAAAGGTATTAACTCTAGACAAAGGATCATGAAGCGGCTTATCTGCTACTCCATACACAGTTCCAGAAGTTCCTGCAGTAGTCGCCAGTTCACCTGGTTTTAATACTTGAAGGGAAAAAGCATTATTTGGCTGATCACCAGCACGGTAAGAAATCGGAACTCCTTCTTCTAAACCGGTTATATCCGAAGCGGAAGCAGAAACTCTTCCCTGGATAGAATAAGAAGGGACTACTTCAGGAATCCAGGACTTGGAGATCTGGTAATTGTCAAGAACTTTATCGCTTAGGCCATTTTTCTGAAAATCCCAGAATATACCTTCAGATAAGCCCGTCTCAGAAGTACATATCTCGCCGCTTAACCTCATTGCGATAAAATCGCCAGGAAGCATCATTTTATGGATTTTGGCTGCAATTGCTGGTTCATTTTCTATAACCCATCGAAGCTTCGATGCCGTGAAATTCCCTGGAGAATTCAGAAGGTTTTTCTGACAGTATTCTTCACCTAGCTCTTTGTAGGCTTTTTCGCCGATTCCTACAGCTCTGCTATCACACCAGATGATCGAAGGTCTGAGGACATTTTGATCCTTATCCACCAATACAAGTCCGTGCATCTGGTAGGCAATACCAATACCTTTTAATTCACCCTTTTTTACGGCTGTTTTGTTTAGCAAATAGCGAATGGAATGCTGTACGTACTTCCACCAGGTATCCGGGTCTTGTTCAGCCCAGCCTTTCTCGGGAGATTCAATGATCATCTCCTCCTCAGGAAATGCTTTGGATAAAATCGACTTGCCCGTATCTGCGTCAAGTAGTGAGGTCTTGACAGAGGAGCTCCCAATGTCAATTCCTAATAATAATCTTCTCATTTTAATAGGTTTTACCAGAATACGATATACAAAGCTGCAGTAATTCCTGCAATCAAAACAGCACCAATTTTGAATTTGGTACTTGTCTTAAACAGTTCTTTGTTAATCTCAATACTGTTTGGATGATCTTTTCCTTTTCCTTCTACCAAACTTATGATAATCATAAGTGCCGCTAACACCAAGAAAACTACGCCCATTCTATCCAAGAATGGCAAAGCTGGAAAAATAACTTTCAATACTACCGATAGAGGAATACTTAAAGCAGCACCTGTCAAGGCAGCATTTGAAGTGGTTTTCTTCCAGAATACACCAAAGAAGAAAATGGCAAATACCCCAGGGCTAATGAATCCTGTGTATTCCTGAATAAATTGGAATGCCTGATCCAATGCTCCTAAAGCTGGAGCTACAATGGAGGCTACCCCAAAAGCTACTAGTGCTGTGATACGGCCTACTTTTACCTGGCTTGCTTCAGAAGCATCTTTCTTGATGTATTTATTGTAAATATCCATCGTGAAAATCGTAGAAGTACTGTTGGCCATTGAAGCTAACGATGACACGATAGCTGCTGTCAAAGCTGCGAAAGCAAGACCTTTCAATCCAACGGGTAGTAATTGAAGTAAGGTAGGATACGCTCTATCAGATTTCACCAATCCTGTAACCGGATCTTTCATGGACTCGATAAAACCTACATCGATTCCGTCTTTCACTATCACCCAAGCTGCGATTCCCGGAATCACCACGATCAATGGCATAAGCAACTTTAGGAAACCTGCGAAAATCATTCCTTTCTGGGCTTCATCCAGACTCTTAGCCGCCAGTGCTCGTTGCGTGATGTATTGGTTGAATCCCCAATAACTCAAGTTGGTGATCCACATACCACCTACCAACACTGAAATTCCCGGAAGGTCTAAGTAAGCATCACGCTCTCCTCCAGCACCATCAGGGATCATCATTTCTCCCTTACTCAATATCATAGAAAAATGACCAGGAACTTTTTGGCGAAGCAAACTCAGGCCTTCCCAGGCATCACCGCTTCCTACCATTTGTAGTGCGATGTAAGTAGTCGCAAGACCACCGGCAATCAGGAATACAACTTGGATAACATCTGTCCACGCGACCGCTTTAAGACCACCATAGATAGAATAGATCATAGCGAAAAGCGCCAATCCAAAAATTCCATAGCCCAGAGGCACATCTAGAATTGTATTCAAGCTTAATGCACCTAAATACAAGACTGAAGTAAGGTTGACAAAAACATACAGAAGCAGCCAAAAGATGGCCATGGTAGTCCTTACCCGCGTATCATAACGATCGAGCAAAAAACCCGGCATGGTATAAATCCCCTTTTTGATATAGACAGGCAAGAAGAAAATCGCAACTACCAGAAGGGTAACTGCCGCCATCCATTCATAAGTGGAAATAGCCAAACCCAAGGCAAAACCCGAGCCTGACATACCAATAAACTGTTCAGCTGAAATGTTAGAGGCTATTAAGGAAGCTCCCACTGCCCACCAAGGGAGGGCTTTTGATGCAAGGAAATAATCCGAAGAGTTTTTAACGTGGCCCTTCTTCTCACGTGATACAAAAATACCCATCCCGACGATGAGCAAACAATAGCCGATAAAGACGGCTAAATCTAAAGGTTCTAAGAGCATGTAATATTAGGTTAGGTTTGGGAAGTTAGGTTTTTTGGGTAAAAGACTAATCTTAGTAGAATAGGCCGATAAAGATAATATTTTCAAAATAATGGCAATCATAAAAAGTCTTTAAATCACAATCATTCGAATATATCGTTTAGGAATATCAGGGGTACTGTTGAATATTCTTTCTGGTTGATGCATTGTAAATAACTGATTCCTGTGCAGTTACTGACAAAAACCTGATCTGCATGAGCTAATTCTGAAGGCGCAAATTCCCCCAGAAAGTAAGGGATTTTTTTTTCATCCAAATGAGCTAAAATCACTTGGCGGCTGATACCATTGATACAACTACAACTTAAAGCTGGAGTATAGACTATTCCAGCTTTCACCCAGAAAATATTGGAAGCAGAAGCCTCGGAAATAAATCCTCTGGAATCAAGGAGTAGTATTTCATCTAAACCTCTTGCCTTTCTTTCTTGATTGGCGAGAATATATGGCAATGCATTCAAGGTCTTATAAGCAGACCATGAGGTGGGAAATAATTGAATTTTCTGCGTAAAAGCTGCTTTCTTTTTGATTTGTGAGGCAGGATTGAATTCAGAAAGTTGAAGCGTCTGAATCACTTCATTAGTCTCAGGAGTATATTTACCTTGACCTGATCGGTAAACATTCCATCTTACGCGCATTCTTTGGTTTGGAAAATTACTGGCCAGAAAATGAAGTATCCCATCAGGATGAATGTCTTCTTCCTGTAGGTTTAATAACTGCATCCCTCCTTTTAGTCTATTTAAATGCTTATCAAAAAACCGGATTTCTGCTAGATCCCAAACCATAGTTTCAAACAATCCATCTCCAAAGTTCATTGCCCGATTAGGAATATCTATAGTATCTTTCAAACTCCAGGTTGGACTTGAAGGTGATTTTTGAAAGACTGTTTCGTTTTCGATCATAAAACTGTTCATTATCGGTCAGATGGCGTTTTTGTTTAGGTTATGGTATGTTAAACTATGTCAACATAAGTCCACTTAAAGTACATTCTATACAATAAAAATTAATTTTTGTGTGAAATACTTCCAAGCATTTTACCTTAGCACCAAAATTGGAATAATACATCCAGATGGCAAATAAAAGTAGCGTTTTTGATATGATTGGACCAATAATGATCGGCCCATCCTCTTCACATACTGCGGGAGTAGTACGAATTGCCAGAGCTGCCATACGAGTTTTGGGGGGAATGCCGGATGATGCCATCATTACATTTTATAATTCCTTTGCCAGAACTTATGAAGGACACGGCAGTGACAGGGCTATCATAGGTGGCTTGATGGATTTCAAAACCGATGATGCGAACATCAAAACCTCTCTGGAAATAGCTGAAGAAAAAGGTTTAACTTATAAATTCAAATCAATTGGGAATTCCTCTATCCATCATCCTAATACGATCAAACTGAACCTGAAAAAAGGAGACAAATCAGTAGAAGTTGTTGGCGAAAGCTTAGGTGGTGGATTGATCAACATAGCGGAGGTGGATGGTTTTGTAGCAAATTTCTCAGCCGCAGATCACACGCTAATCATTAAAGCAGAAGATATCGCCGGAGCAATTGCTTTTATATCTTCCGTGATCGCACAGTCAAAGGCAAACATAGCTACCATGTCTGTCTCAAGAAAAGGAAAGAATGACCTAGCTTGCCATGTAATAGAAATGGACTCTGGTTTGAACAAAATAACTTTGGAATATTTGAAATCATTATCCTGGATTACTGAACTAATTTATATACCTGACATTGACCTTTAATTACACTATGAGAAAAATCCTACTGGGCATGGCCCTGGTATCAGGGATTTGTTTTTCCACTTTTGCTCAAGATCCCGTCGTTCCAAGCTATCCTATAGATTTGCAAACGGCAGTTACAGTAGCCTTGGAAAACAATTTGACCTTGAAAAGAAGCGAGCTAAACCAACAATCCAACGAAGCGACTCTCCTACAAAATCAAGGAGCAAGATATCCTAGCCTCACAGCCGGTGGATCTACTAATTTCAATTGGGGTAGATCGATTAACCCAGCTACCAACTTGTTTGAAACCCAACGAATCGGTAACATCAACTTGAATGCCTCTTCCAATGCGACTGTTTTTAATGCGGGAAGAATCAACAATACCGTCAAGCAAACTAAAACAATACTGGAGCAGGGCTATTACAACATAGAGGCGACTAAAAACACCATTACTTTGAATGTCATCAACTTCTATGTGAATGTGGTTTTCAATCAGGAGCAGGTGAAAATAGCTGAGAATCAACTTAAGACTACACAAGATCAGTTGGAGCGAACTACCAAGCTGGTGAATGCAGGGTCACTACCCTATTCCGACCAATTGGATCTACAGTCTCAACTTGCCACCAACAATGTGGATTTGATCAATGCCAAAGCGACTTTGAATGGCTCATTGCTCAATCTAGCCCAAGCCCTTCAGGTACCTTACACAGCGGATTTTGAAATCGAAAAGCCAGAACTCAGTGTTGACGACACCTTTATGGTATCAGAATCATCTGCTTCTATTTTTCAAACTGCATTAGCGACTATGCCTGAAATAAAAGCAGCTGCGCTTGGCGTAGAAAGTGCAGCGTATGGGGTTAACATTGCAAAAGCAGGATACTACCCTTCCATTACACTGTTTGGAAACTTAGGTACTAACTATGTGGATCTTTACGATGCGAAGTTTAGCGAGCAAGTTGATGTGAATTTCTCTCAGGCAGCTGGACTACAATTAAGCATTCCGATCTTTTCTAGAATGAACAATAAGGCCAACGTACAGCGGGCAAATGTTCAAAAAAGACTGGCCGAGGTCACTGAGCTAGAAGCTAAAAACCAACTACGCCAGGACATAGAAACTGCCTATACCAATGCCCTTGCCTCTGAGCAATCTTACCAGGCATCATTGACGAGAATTGAAAGTTTAGAAGAGTCTTTCCGTATAGCACAGCAGCGATTTGACTTGGGAGCTATCAATTCAGTGGATTTTCAGGTTGCCCAAAACAACTTGTTTTCTGCTCAATCCCAACTCGTTTACGACAAGTACACATATATTTTCAGAGTAAAAGTTCTTGATTTTTACCTGGGTAATCCTATTAATTTAAATTAAACCATGGCCAATAAGAAATCAAATAAGCTATTGTATTACCTTCTAGGAGGGATCGTAGTTCTAATAATTTTTGCAGTGATCGCCCGAAATGCCGGATGGGTAGGTGGAGAAAAAGAAACACAAGTGGAAGTAGCTACTGTGAAGAAAGTCCCTATCGTCGAAAAGGTGAGCGCCTCAGGTGAAATTCAACCGGAAGTAGAAGTCAATTTGAGTCCTGATGTAGCAGGTGAGATTATCTCCCTCAATGTAAAAGAAGGTGACTCTGTAGCATCTGGAATGCTCTTGGTCAAAATAAGACCGGATAATTTTATCTCCGCATTGGATAGAACGAAGGCTAATTTCAGCCAGCAGGAAGCGAATCTTTCTCAATCACGCGCTGCACTTCAACGATCTGAAGCTCAGTTTAAGCAGGCGGAATTAAATTTCAACAGACAAAAAACGCTTTATGAGACAAAGGCTATTTCCGATGCGGATTTTGAGCAAGCTCAGGCAGATTATACCACGGCACAAAAGGACTTGGAAGCTGCAAAGCAAAATGTGCGTGCAGCTGAGTTTGTTGTGAAAAGCTCACAGGCATCAGTGGATGAAGCAGCAGAGAATCTTCGATTGACCAATGTTTACTCTCCTGTAAACGGGATAGTTTCCAATCTACTGGTAGAGCAAGGAGAGCGAGTAGTGGGTACCGCACAGATGGCAGGTACCGAAATGCTTACCATCGCCGATCTATCCAAAATGGAAGTTCGTGTAGATGTGAACGAAAATGATATCGTAAGATTGAGCTTAGGCGATACTACTATTATTGATGTGGATTCTTACGCCTATACTGGGAAAACCTTCAAAGGTATCGTAACAAGTATCGCCAACACGGCAAATACTAAAGCATCCGCAGATGCTGTCACTGAGTTCAAAGTGAAAATCAGAATTCTGAACGATTCCTATCAGGAATTAGTAGATGAAGGAAAGAAATATCCTTTCAGACCTGGAATGACAGCTTCTGTAGAGATAATCACCAATTCAAAAAGTGACGCACTATCAGTTCCATTAGCAGCTGTAACGACTAGAGAAAATAAATTGGATACGTTAGGAGCAGGAACTACCAGACTTAAAGAGTTGGTATTTGTAAATGAAGGTGGCGTTGCCAAATTGAAAGAAATCAAAACCGGGATTTCTGACTTTCAGAATATAGAAGTTTTGGAAGGACTTGCTGAAGGTGATCAAATTATATCAGGTCCATATTTTATTGTGAGCAAAGACCTGAAAGAAGGTGAAAAAGTAGCACCTGTGGAAGGAAAAATCACTGCAATTAAGGTAGATTAATATTTGATCGTATTAAACTACAAGCAAAAAGCCCTGTGAATTTAACATTCGCAGGGCTTTTTGCTTTACTACTGATCACCTTACCATTTTTTCAATTGGGCATAAACCAAATGAAGCGGAAAGCCCATCACATTATAGTATGAGCCTTCGATTCTCTCCACTCCCATAAATCCTATCCACTCTTGTATCCCGTATGCACCGGCTTTGTCCATGGGGCTATATGTGTGAATGTAATGCCAGATTTCCTCCTCTTCTAGAAATCTAAACGTCACTAGAGTCTCATCTTCCAGGGTGATCTGCCTTGAACTATCCCGGAAAGTAACCGCGGTCATGACCGTATGGGTGGACCCCGAAAGGCTCTTCAGCATATCAAAAGCTTCTTCTTCAGTATTAGGCTTGCCTAGGACATGTCCATTCTCAATGACCACCGTATCTGAAGTAATTAGAATCTCGTTTGCAGCTAATTGTCCTTCGAAAGACTCTGACTTCAATTTTGAAAGATAAGCAGCAACATAGGCTGACTGCAGATCCTTTGGAATAGTCTCATCCACCGAGTTGACCCGTACTTCAAATTCAACTTCTAACCCTTTCAGCAATTCCTGACGCCTCGGGGAATTGGAGGCGAGTATTATTTTTTTGTCCTTCAGATTACTCAATAAAGGTCCCATAGTCGAATTCAAATTCATCTTGTTTTATACTGGCGAAAAGCAAACCGCCCAATGCTTTTGGATAGAAATAGGTGGATTTCTGTGGCATTACTTCACCACTTCTGCACACTTCTAACACTTGCTCCAACTCTAATTCTCTGGTAATGATGGCAAAACTTGCTTCGCTGGATCGAACTTGCTGTATGCATTTTGAGAAATTCCGCTCATAGACAATCTGATCGGAGTTTCTTTGATCCTTTGGCTGAATTCCTAATATCCTTGCAAAGACTACTTCATGAAGAACAGAAAGATCCAATTGTCTAATGCTTTCAGGTAAATCCAAATTGATTTGGTCGATCTTTCCAGCCTTCAGCTGAAGCGTATAGCTCTCCTCTCCCATTACAAGCCCAAAGGTATGAGGTTTATGAAAAGCATACCCACCTAATTCTTCTGGATCAGCAAATTTTTTCACATCAAACCACTTTTTGATCTCTACCAGAAATTCAGCTTGAGATAGTTCTAAACCATAAAATAGTCGGTGTGTTGGTAGAATTTTCAAATGATTTCCACTGGTATTTGTGAGATACATCAGGTGATAATCAAAGCCTTTCCATTTCTTATCAGGAAGCTCTCCTTGCATAGATTTCCTGTATTCTATGGCGCCTTCAATCCTATGATGTCCATCTGCCAAAATCACCTGTTTGTTTTTCAGAACTTTCAGAAAGATTTTGATAATCTCAGGATCTTGGATGACTGCCATAGCCTCCCGCACGCCTTGATAATCTTCCAACTCATACAAGGGATTGGAAATAGCAGCATCCATATAGTTCTCCAGTTGCTCTTCAGGATCTTCGTACAGGCCATGAGTTGGGCTGGCTTGGATTTGGGTTTTCTTCAACAAATCAATCCTGTCATTTACTGCCGAGACTATGGTGTTCTCATGTCTCAAAATGACTCCTTCACTCCAGTCATATGCTTTTATCTGAGCAATAAAGCCTTTTCTACAGCGCTCATTGGGTTCGCCAGGAAGCCGGAAATATTGGTAATACACATAGATTCCTGGTTTCTTATCCTGTTGAATTATTCCATCAGCTTTCCACTTCCTAAGTGTTTCTAAAGCATTTAGAGCAGGATCGTCTCCTTGAGGAACAGATAGATGGATGCTATTTAATGGGTTTTCGTAGAGTAATTGCCTTTGTTTGGGAGAGACTACATCAAAAAGTGGTGCCGTCAATTCTTCCATTTTCGGAGTTAAATACTCGGCATATCGCCAAGCTTTCAAGGGTAATATTTCTGCCATATTACTGCAGTCGGTTTTTCCAAGCAGAAGAATTTTGGGAAGTCACCTCCGTTTTCAGATTTCCAGCTGAATTATTTTTGGAGAAAAATTCAACTGCCAAAACAGATAACAACTCCATCTCACTTTCTGAAAAATCCTCATCGAGCACATCTGGAGTAAAGTAATTCTCCACAAATTTGGTGTCAAAGTTTCCACTTACAAAAGCTTCATGAGTGATGGCAAACTTGCAAAAATCAAGTGTAGTCTGAATACCAACAATCTTGTAATCCTCAATTGCCCGTACCATTTTTCCTATTGCAGCATCCCTATTTTCTGCATGGGTAATCAGCTTGGCGATCATGGGATCATAGTAAATCGGAATGTTCATTCCCTCTTCGAATCCATCGTCAACACGAATTCCAGCGCCTTGAGGTCGTTGATAAGTTTCTAGTTTTCCAATGTCAGGCAGGAAGTTATTTCTTGGATCTTCCGCGTAAACACGTACCTCCAATGCATGTCCATGAATCTTAAGGTCTTCCTGGGCAAATGAAAGTGGTTTTCCTTCTGCAATTAAGATTTGCTCACGCACCAAATCCTTTCCGGTAATCATTTCTGTCACCGGATGCTCAACTTGTAACCGCGTATTCATTTCCAGAAAGTAGAAATCCAATTTCTCATCCACGATAAACTCCACCGTACCTGCTCCATAGTAATCACAAGCCTTTGCTACTCCCACAGCAGCTTCCCCCATGGCTTTTCTCATATCTGGAGACACCACTGCAGAGGGAGCTTCTTCTATCACTTTCTGATGCCTACGCTGGATAGAGCATTCCCGCTCAAACAGATACACGATTTCACCCTGCTGGTCTCCGAGTACTTGGATTTCTATATGTCTTGGCGAGGTGATGTATTTCTCAATAAAGACCGCACTATCTCCAAACGAAGATTGGGCCTCACTCACTGCACGCTGCATTTGCTCTTCAAATTCTCCTTCATTCTCCACAATTCGCATTCCTTTGCCCCCACCACCTGCACTTGCTTTGATCAAAATCGGATAACCTATTTCTGCTGCCCGAGCTTTAGCTATAGGAATGTCCGATATGGCTTCTTCAGTACCCGGCACCAAAGGAATATTGTATTTGGCTACAGCCTGCTTTGCTGCAAGCTTAGATCCCATCACCTCTATTGCCTCTGGAGATGGTCCTATGAATATCAATCCAGCAGCTTTTACTTTTTTGGCGAACTCAGCATTTTCTGATAAAAATCCATAGCCTGGATGAATTGCATCTACGCCTAACTCTTTACAAACTTCAATTATTTTATCCCCCAGCAAATAGGACTGGGAAGATGCTGGCGGTCCCAAGCAGACTGCTTCGTCTGCAAATAGCACATGGGGAGAAAGTCTATCTGCCTCACTGTAAACAGCTACTGTGGCAATTCCCATTTCTCTGGCAGTACGCATGATTCGCAAGCTGATCTCCCCTCTGTTTGCTACAAGAATTTTTTTGATTTTTGACATTATCTCTGGTATTAAAAGCTAGAATTTTGGGTTTTGGCTAAATAAAGAAAATTATCTGAGCTTTGTTAAGAATCATTTGTTTCGCCACTGTTTTTTGCTTGGGAGGCTTTAAAGTTTTATTTTTGGCGGATTTTAATGAACAGATCATTAAATCCCTTATCACTTAAATTCGATACACTTTGGATCTATTTGCAAAATTAAAAATGAACATGGGCCCTTTGGGCAAACACTCCGAGTTTGCAGACGGCTATTTCTCCTTCCCAAAATTAGAAGGGGAAATTGCTCCAAGAATGAAATTTCAAGGGAAGGATGTTCTTACCTGGAGTTTGAATAATTACCTAGGCCTAGCAAATCATCCTGAAGTACGTAAAGCTGATGCTGATGCCGCTGCTGAATTTGGTGCCGCCTATCCTATGGGAGCACGTATGATGTCCGGCCAAACCAGCCTTCACGAACAATTAGAGGATGAATTGGCAGCTTTTGTCAATAAAAAGAAAGCCTATTTATTGAATTACGGTTACCAAGGAATCATGTCTGTTATTGATTCCCTTCTGGACAGAAAAGATGTGGTAGTTTATGATTCAGAATGTCATGCCTGTATCATCGATGCGTTGAGAATGCACCTGGGTAAGCGCTACGTGTTCCCTCATAATGACATCGAAAACTGCGAGAAGCAGCTAGAGAGAGCTACCAAACTTGCCAACGAAACCGGTGGTGGAATTCTTGTGATTACCGAAGGTGTATTTGGTATGACAGGTGATCAGGGCAAGCTAAAAGAAATCGTTGAGTTGAAGAAAAAGTTTGACTTCAGATTGCTTATAGACGATGCGCATGGCTTTGGTACCTTGGGTAAAACCGGTGCTGGAACAGACGAGGAGCAAGGTGTACAAGATCAGGTAGATCTTTACTTCTCTACTTTTGCTAAGTCTATGGCTAGCATTGGTGCCTTCATTGCGGGTGATCCTGAAGTAATTTTGTTCTTGAGATATAACATGCGTTCTCAGATTTTCGCAAAGTCTCTTCCAATGCTTTTGGTTAAAGGGGCTTTGAAACGTCTTGAGTTATTGAAAACTCAGCCGGAACTGAAAGATAATCTTTGGAGGATCGTCGAAGCACTCAGAAAAGGACTGCATGACAATGGTTTCAGCACAGGAAAATCAAACTCTCCAGTGACTCCAGTGGTACTTAACGGTACTGTAGGCGAGGCTGCTGCCTTGACCAAAGACCTAAGAGAAAATTATGGTATCTTCTGTTCTGTAGTGATTTACCCTGTGGTACCTAAAGGAATGATTATCTTAAGATTAATCCCTACAGCCGTACACACACTAAAAGATGTAGAGGAAACTATAACTGCCTTCGCAGCAATAAAAGAAAAGTTAACCAGCGGTGTTTATAAGAATTCAGAGCTGGCAATTTCCTTTGGTGAGTAAAAAATATTCAAAAAAAATGCCCTCTGGATTGATTTAGCAAGTATTTGGGCTATATTGAATGGTAAATAAACTTATCATCAACTCTAAAACAACACTTTTACTATGAGCAAATTTAGTGAAGTAAGCGAACTGGTTAATTCTCTTAAAGACGATTTTGAAAAGTTCTACGAAAAAGGTAATCAGGCAGCTGGTACTCGCGTTAGAAAAGGAATGCAAGACTTGAAAAACATGGCGCAAGACATCCGAAAAGAAGTTCAAGACATGAAGAACGCAGGTTAATCCAAACAATAAAAAAAGGTGACTAAACAGTCACCTTTTTTTATGCAAAATGAATGTAATGTGGCCCTTAATACTCCACTTTATTATTTTTCTGATCGATATCTGCTAATCGCTTGCTAGGGTCAATCTCGATTGATTTGATCGCATCCATATTTTTATTGATAGTGATCGTTTTTGTAAGGTTGGTCCAAGGCCAGTCCTGAGAAATCACTCGATTTGGGGCACCAGCTTCAGGAGTTTTTTCACCTCTCATGATTTCCAGGGGTAAATATACCATCTCGGAGGTTCCATCTTTATAAGTGATCACCAAGTCTATAGGCATTGGCATAAGTCCAATACGCTCTAAAGTAATCTCAGTAGCATCACCGTCAGCACTGACGTTCTTGATTGCATAATCGATTGTCTTAGTGGTATAAACGAAGTACTCCTTGTACCAATCCAATTCCAAACCACTCTCTTTTTCCATAATACGGATATAGTCATTTACATTCGGATGCTTAAAGCTCCAAGTATTCCAGTAGCTATGTATTCCTCTATCTCTAGCTTCTTCACCAATGATGTATCCCATTTGCGCCATAAATACAGCTCCTTTGGAATATGCTGCAGAGCTATAAGCTCCATTTGTATTGTAATGATCAGAATGTGTGCTCATTGGCTCCTCTTTGCCAGAACTTGCAAGTCTATAATAACCTGCATAAGATCCTCTTAAAGGTGATTCAGAAGGACGGAAAATAGCAGAGCTAGTAAGAGCAGCTGCATAGCTTGTAAAGCCTTCATCCATCCAAGGATACAGCGCTTCATTGGTAGCGATCACGCCTTGATACCAACTGTGTCCTAATTCGTGGATCATCACACCAACAAGTCCATTCAGATTACGACCACCTGTCACCAGAGTTGCCATTGGGTATTCCATACCACCGTCACCACCTTGGATCACAGAGTATTGTTTGTAAGGATACTGGCCGAAATGCTCAGACATAAATTCGATTGCCTTTGGAGTATAATCCATCAACTTCACCCAATTCTCCGTAGTTTCATCCGAAGGAATATATAAATGGTGAACCGTGATACCATTGTCCATTAAGAATTTATCGTGACGATACTTTGGATCTGCAGCCCACATGAAATCGTGCACTTTTGGGGCTTTGAAATGCCAAGTCAGCTTTTCGCCTTTCGCTTCAGGAACTTTCACTCCTTCATCCTCATAGCCATGACCGATCTCGTTTGGATTTTGTAAGTAACCTGTACCACCGAGAACATAAGTTTTATCAATGCTGATTTTCACATCAAAATCTCCCCAAATACCATAGAATTCACGGCCTATGTAAGGGTTTGCATGCCATCCTTGCTCATCGTATTCAGACATTTTTGGATACCACTGTGACATGGAATATCTCACACCTTCTTCGCTATCTCTACCTGATCTTCTTATCTGAATTGGCACTTGGCCATTAAAGCTCATTTCAAATTTCGCATCAGTGTTTGGCAAAATTGGCTCAGCAAGTTCTACTTCCAGAATGGTCCCTACTTCACTGTATTTTACTGGCTTGCCATTCATAGTCAAGCTACTTACTCTCAAGTAACCAATTTCATCTGGCTTCAACTTACTGATTCGGTCTCCTACTCTACGATCAGGATCTGCGATACTTCTTGACCTCTCATCCATCATGCTTCCTGGCTGGAAAGCATTGTAGTATAAGTGATAAAAAACCCGGGTCAAGGTATCAGGGGAATTATTAGTATAGATCAATACTTGGGTTCCGGTGTATTGATTGGTTTCGACGTTCATATCAACGTCCATCTGGTAGTTTGCAGCTTGCTGGAATCTCCCTGTTTGGGCAAAGACACCGCTGCTAAGTACCATTAAAAGAAAAAGCCCAAAAAAAGGCTTGGTCAGGTTTAAATACATAATTAAGATTTTTCCACAAAGAAAATCAAATTGCTATGCCAGCCCAAACCACCCGTAAAAAAACAATGGCGCTGAGTAAATCCTCAGCGCCATAGCTTTGAAGTCTG
Organism: Algoriphagus locisalis; assembly: GCF_900116615.1. Taxonomy (GTDB): domain Bacteria; phylum Bacteroidota; class Bacteroidia; order Cytophagales; family Cyclobacteriaceae; genus Algoriphagus; species Algoriphagus locisalis. Next base: position 885,348 of record NZ_FPBF01000001.1, on the reverse strand, counting down.
TAAGTCTTTCTACGCTTCGTAATGCTTGTCGTAATATTCTTGATAGGCTCCTGAGGTCACATGATCAAGCCATTCCTGATTATTCAAATACCAATCAATGGTAATTTCAATTCCTTCCTCAAATTGTAAACTTGGCTCCCATCCTAGCTCTTTCTGGATCTTGGTAGCATCGATCGCATAGCGCAAATCATGTCCTGCACGGTCCTTTACATAGGTGATCAGCTTTTCAGAAGTACCAACTTCTCTACCAAGTTTCTCATCCATTTTAGCACAAAGCAAATTAACGATATCGATATTCTTCCACTCATTGAATCCACCGATGTTGTAGGTTTCTCCGTCTTTTCCTTGGTGAAAAACTGTATCAATTGCTCTTGCATGATCTTTTACAAACAACCAATCACGAACATTCTCACCTTTTCCATAAACCGGCAGAGGCCTGTTATTCTTGATGTTGTGAATACAAAGAGGAATCAACTTCTCTGGAAAATGATTTGGTCCGTAATTGTTTGAACAATTAGATACCACTGTTTTCATTTTGTAAGTATTAGCATATGCTCGTACAAAATGATCTGAAGCGGCTTTGGAAGCCGAGTATGGTGATTGAGGATCATAAGATGTAGTTTCTAAAAAGAAACCACCATCGTGTAGTGAGCCATAAACCTCATCTGTAGAAACATGATAAAAGAGATGGTCAGCAAGATTCTCTTTCCAAAATTCCTTTGCTGCATTTAGTAAATTCACCGTGCCAAAGACATTTGTTTTCACAAAGGCTAAAGGATCAGTAATCGACCTATCAACGTGAGATTCTGCAGCTAAATGGATTACATCGGTAATGTTATGCTTCTCAAAAATAGCTTTAAGAATTTCTTCATCTTGAATGTCAGCTTTCTCAAAAACATAATTTGATGCTCCTTCTACGGCTTTCAAATTCTCCAGATTTCCGGCATAGGTCAGTGCATCTAAATTGACAATCTTATATTCTGGATACTTTACTACGAAAAGCTGCACCACATGGCTACCGATAAATCCGGCTCCGCCAGTAATTAAAATTGATTTGCTCATCTTATTTTTTATAATAATCTAAATACCAATCTGTAAAGGATTTTACTCCTTGATCAATTGGAGTATTTGGTTTATATCCTGTATCACGAACCAAATCAGATACTTCCGCATGAGAGGCAGGCACATCTCCAGGCTGCAGAGGAAGAAGATTCATTTTCGCCTCTTTACCTAACCCCTTTTCTACTGCATGAATATAATCCATCAATAAGACTGGAGCTGAATTTCCAATATTATACACCTTGTAGGGCGAAGTGGAACTGCCTGGATCAGGGTTTTGCCCATCAAAATCAGCATTTGGAATTGCCGGTCTATCTGCTACTTTGATCACTCCCATTACAATATCATCTATATAGGTGAAGTCTCGCTTCATATTACCATAGTTGAACACCTGAATCGGCTCACCTTTCAAGATGGCTTCGGTAAACAGAAAGAGTGCCATATCAGGTCTTCCCCATGGACCGTAAACCGTAAAGAATCTTAAACCAGTTGTCGGAATATTAAAGAGATGGCTATACGTATGAGCCATAAGCTCGTTGGACTTCTTGGAGGCCGCATATAAAGAGATCGGATGATCTACCGAATCTGAAGTAGAAAATGGCATTTTCTCATTCGATCCATACACTGAACTAGAAGAAGCATAAACCAGATGCCTAACCGGATGGAAACGGCAACACTCCAGAACGTTCAGGAAGGCCACGATATTGCTTTCTATATAAACTTCCGGATTGGTCAATGAATAGCGAACGCCTGCCTGAGCTGCCAAATGAATGACTACATCGAATTTTTCCTGCGCAAAAAGCTCGAGAAGAGGCTCTTTAACTGATAAATCCAATTGAATAAATCTGTAGGTCGGAATACTTCCAGATTGGACCACTTCACCTTTTTTTACTAACTCACGCTGAATCCCCATATGCGCTAAGCGGGCATATTTCAGATTAATGTCGTAATAATCGTTTATAATATCTAAACCAACTACCTCGTCTCCCCGCTCCAAAAGTTGCTTGGCAACGTGAAATCCAATAAAACCGGCCGTTCCGGTAACCAGGTACTTCATAAAAGAATTTAATTAGGTGATGAAGGCTTAAATATACGTCATTTGGACGGACTGACCGTCCCGAGCAAGGCTTGATATGTTTCAAAAATTTCCTGATGGATTTGTGGTCTATTATAATTTAAAACTACTTCATCATATAGATTCATAGCCATTTGAGCCATGTTGTCCCGCTTTACAAAGGCAAATTCCATCGCTTCTTTCAAAACAGATACATCCTTCACAGGAAATATTAATCCGGTTTTTTGTTGGGTAATGATATCTTTATTTCCAATGATATCCGAGCAAATAACTGGCAACTGCATCGCCCCTGCTTCCAAAAGCACATTTGGAAAACCTTCTCTATGAGATGGGTGAACGAGTACATCAGCCAAAGCAAGATAATGCGCAACATGATCTGACCAATCAATCTGAACAATCCTAGGATGATCGGTAATGATCTTGATAGTCTCTGGACTAAGTGGATTTAAATCTTGTTCAAAACTACCAAGCAAAACAAGCTTTGACTTATTGACGATCTTTGAACTCAAGAAAGCATCCACTAATTCTTGTATTCCTTTGTCCTTGACAAGTCTGCCAACAGACAAAATAATAAAATCATCTTCACCAGGTAGAATACGCATGGTAGCAGCTACAAGGTGGTTTTCTTTCAAAACACCACGATTAAACTTGCTCAAATCTACGCCATTGGAAGATCCTTTACCGATTACATGGAGCTTTTCCTCCGGACAAAGGTTGTTTTCTATCACAAAGTTTTTGAGACCATTAGAATTAGGCCAGACCTGAGTAGCATAGGAGTAGGTAATCTTCTCCATTTTCTCCAGCAGACTTTTCTTCCCGCCTTCAGCGGACATGTAAGGAATACCCGCTAAGGTGTGGATTCTAACCTGCACTCCAGCCAATTTAGCTGCAATCATCCCCAAAAGTCCAGCCTTAGGAGTATGCGTATGCACAATATCTGGCTGCTCTCTTTTTATAAGTTGATAAAGCTGCCAGAGGCATTTTAAGTCTTGGAAGGGGGTGATTTTTCTGGTAAATGGGATTACCTCATGTCTCACACCTTCTGCTTTAGTCACCTGAGAAATTTCTCTTCCATCAGCACTTACCATTACTACATCCCAGCCTTGCTCCTTCATGAACTTCATTTGCCCGGCAAGCAATAATTTAAGCGAAAGCGGAACTGTGGTGATTCGGATAAGTTTAGGCATCAAAAAGGATTTCTATTTAAAAGGACGAAGGTAAGACTTTTGCGTCTTTTAACCCTGAAAAAATGCAAATGGTGTTCCAAAGGAAGTTTAAAGTATTTCAATTGTGCGGATTTCCACTTTCATTTTCTGATTAGAGCCTGTGTTCCTTATTTCTTTTGAATAAATAGGCCATCCCCATCCATGAATCACAGATATATTTTCCACAGTATTTGAAAGCTCTCCGACTTCTGCCATTAATCTCCCAATTTCTTCCTCAGTAGCATTGGGCATCATAGTTTTCAATACCAACTCAGTTTCAGATACTAATTGCTCAGAATTAGCTTCTGAAAAGGAAATAATCCTGTAATCATTATCTTCTGGAAAAATCTCTTCCAATAAAACATAAACCTGAGTTTCTAGCCTATCTTTCCCCAGTATATTTGCTGATTGTATTACTCCCGACAACTCTTCGCCTAGCTTATACTCAGCACCGTGAAAATTCAAAAATTGCAAAACATCTTTGATGCTTTGGGTTTCAATTGAATTCTTATTCCGATAGTTTTTGAAAGTCTGATCCACCATCTCATTGATCTGAGGAATGTTGCCAAACGTTGTTTTCAGTATGTCAGCAGCTTTTTTATAAAACTCACTTATTTCTTCAACGTTGGTCACTTCCTGAAAAGCACCCAACTCATCTGTCCTGAATTTCACCAGGGAACCCTCCGTGATTGACAGCATTTTATATATAAAGTATTGGTAGGTGGAATCTCTTTCCCCCAAATCAAAACTGAAATCTCTGTAGGTCCACGAAACCTCATAATTTGCGGCAGTACTATCTAATATCTCCATATCAACCAGATAACTTATCTTATTCCAGTTACTGGTATCTTGACTGATCACATCAAAGGTTTCCAGGGAAATTTGATAGGTGTTTACCTCTTTGTAGTCCCAATAGGCAATCGTCCGTACCGTTGAATCTTCCATATTAATCTGTGCAAATCCAAATTGTGACAAAAGCATAAGGCTGGACATCACAAGAATTTTTCTTTTCATATATATTCAAATCAGCCTGCAAGAAAGCTATTTTTTCGAATCAAACTATTCTTTATTTATTCAAAAGTCAGGTGTAACATATTTTGTTAAAATTATACCTCAAATGATTATGTAGATATAGTATTGATAGGGAAAATCCCAGTGGGAAAATTTGCTTTGAAATTAATATCAACTGAAAAGAAATGATTTGAATTGTTAAAAAAAATCAAAATGTAGAATTGGATTTGCATAAAATAAAAACAATTCTACATTTGTAGAAATAGATTGACAACTGTAGAAATGAAATTATCAAAATCTGAAGAAAAGCTTATGGAATTGATTTGGTCCAACCAAACCATTTTCATGAAAGACATTCTCGAAAGTCATCCAGACCCAAAACCTGCAGCGAGTACAGTAGCCACGCTTCTGAAGCGGATGCAGGAGAAAGGATATGTAGCATATAATGTCTATGGCAACTCAAGACAGTACTACCCACTAGTGGAAAAGCCAGATTATTTTATCGGCAAATTCAAAACAATCATTAAAGACTTCTTCTCTGATTCGCCATTGAAGTTTGCCTCATTTTTCACTAAGCAAGCTGATCTATCTACTAAGGAACTAGAGGAAATCAAAGAGTTGGTTGAAAGGGAAATTAAACGACGAAAAGAATGATAGTCTACCTACTGAAATTCATTTTATGCTCTGCGGCTCTTTTCACCCTGTTTAAACTATTCCTGTCCAGGGAAAAAAGCTTTCAGTTTAATCGTATAGCACTATTGCTGATTATTCCGCTTGCTGCTATCGCCCCACTTTTATCTGTACCGATAGAGATTCAGTATCCTATTGAACCGGTAGAAACTTCATTTTTTCAGGAGCAAATGCTTGGACCAATCTCATCAAGTCAAATCTCTGAACCTTTTACTCCTACGAAAGAAACCACTAACATCAATTGGATATTTCTAACCTATCTGCTCATAGCATTATTACTTCTTGTATTTAAATCACATTCAATTGTTACTCTTATGAGATGGAAAAATCAAGGAGAGAAACTAACCATAGATGGCGCAACTATCATCATTTCAGAGAAGGCCAAAACTCCATTTAGTTTCTTGAACACGATTTTTATTAAGAAAATAGATTACGAAAAAGGAAATGAATTGGGAGTTATAGTCAGTCATGAAATGGCTCATATTTCTCAAAGACACTATCTGGACTTATTTATTCTGGAATTTTTAAATATCATCTTCTGGTTCAATCCAATCTGCTATTTGATCAAATATCAGGCACAAGTCAATCATGAGTATTTAGCAGATCAAATAATCCTGGAAAGGAATTATGACGTGAATCAATACAAGAAGACACTGTTTAAATTCTCGACATCAAACTTAATCCCACTGACCAGTCCAATAGTTTCTTCGACACTTAAACTACGCATAACCATGCTAAACAAAAGCCAAAACAAACACAGCAAAAACTGGAGCATACTAGCTTCCTGTATATTAGGAATTCTGACTTGGGGAGCATTTACGCTAGACCTGCAAGCACAAGAAGTGAAAGCCATTCCTGTCAAAACTCTAAACCAAGTAACCCAGTCCTCAGATCAACTATCAAAGGCCGCTCAGGAATTGGACAAGCTCATTGAAGATGCTACTGTTATAAAAACTAATTCAAAAGGTGAAGAAGTACGCCAATTCTGGAATAGAGAAGGTCTTCAACTTCAGATTTATAATCTGTACCAGCAGTTACCGGATGATGAAAAAACTGGCGACAGAAAGAGGCATGGTGAAATGGCTATCCTTTTAACCAAGACACCTGATAAGAAGACAGTAACCTCGGACCAACTTCAACTATGGGTGGATGACACTCAATATGGAGTTTGGATAGATGGAAAACGAATTGAAAACTCCGTTTTACTCAGAATGAAAGCAGAAGATTTTGCAAGTTTTCACAACAGTAGATTAATGAAAAATGCTATAAACTATGGTGATCATTATTTTCAGATTAACCTAATGACCCATGACTATTTTGATAAAACATATCCCTTGTTGAAAATCGACAAGTAGAGAGTCTATTTGCTCCTATGATTAGCAGTGAAAAGATTGTAATTCAAATTTTTTACTGCTAATCCCCTTCTTCCAACTGAAAAATCTCTTCAAGACTTACCGAAAAGACCTTAGAAATCTTAAGTGCTAACACTGTAGAGGGCACATACTTCCCAGCCTCAATGCTGTTGATTGTTTGTCTGGATACGCTGACTTTTTCCGCCAAATCCTGCTGTGTCAAATTATGCCGAGCGCGCTCTACTTTTATTGTATTTCTCATAGCTGGGAAATTGGGAAAGTACCTTTCGCATCTTTTAGAACAATAGCTGAATACTTTTGAAATTGTAAATTCATGTTAATCTTTAGTAGCCATGTATTTCTGATATTGGAACGCCGCATAGACATACGCATTCAATAGAAAAAGCACGAGATAAGCAGTGAAAATCTCTGAAGTAATTCGATCAAATCTCAGGTAGTTGATAAGCATCAAGGCTCCCAAACCCCAGATCAGCCAATAAGAGCCTGTTTGAAAAGCTTGAAGTCTAAATGATTTAATCATTTCATCTTCTTCTTTTTCTCTGGAAAGGTTTAACAATCCAAATCCTATGGCCCAGCATCCATAAATCACCTGAGAAGATTCATCTGGACTTATGTCCATTTGTGTGAGAGCCATACCGATCACCAAGACGACCGGTAACGGAAAGAATAAATATGCAACTTTCTTCCATCCTGGAGAAAGTAAAGGCACATGTAAAATTGATTTCTCTTTCATCTGTTTATTATTTGATTTTTAATGATCAGACCTGCCCCCCAGGCAAGTAGAATCTGGCATGGGAAATAATCATTTCTCCGTATGTCGTTTTAAGAAGACAAGTAATCTGTACTAAATGTAAAACAAACTTTACTTTATGTCAAGTAATTTTATCAAATATTTTTGCGATGGATTTTGTATAAAAAGATTAATTGTGCACAATATTTTATGAATTCACACAAAAACAGCCTATTTGTTTACCTTTAATTAATAAATCCATACAATAATTATATTTTCTATGATTTCGAAAATGAAAATAGCCATCATAGGCTGTGGTAATTTAGGTGCTTCCATTGCAAATGGACTTTTGAAACGAGATGATTTTGATCCAAAAAATCTCACTCTTACCAAAAGGCATGTAGATAACCTCAGTGGTTTTGCTGTGTTAGGCGTAAATGTTCAAAGTGACAATATCTCAGCTGCTGCAAATGCAGACATTATTATCCTTGGAGTGAAACCATATAATGTCGCTCCTATTCTAAGTGAAATAAAGCCATCACTCAATCCTGAAAAGCAAATTATAATATCTCTGGCCACGGGAATCACACTTGCAGAGATGTATCAGGTAATTGATTCAAACAGCATCACTTTTCGGGCTATGCCAAATATTGCGGCGGATATACAGGAGTCAATAACCTGTATCTGTGCCCAAAATGCTAATGAAGATCAAATCAAACTAGTTTCTGAATTATTCGATGGAATCGGATTTACCATCCCGATTGATGAAAACCTAATGGAAGCTGCTACAGTTTTGGGGGCTTGTGGTATTGCATATGTGCTACGATTTATGCGTGCAATGATCCAAGGGGGAATACAAATTGGTTTTGATTCGGTCACGGCAAGTAAGATTGTAAACCAAACTGTAAAAGGTGCCGCTGAATTAATGATTCAAAAAAATATGCACCCAGAAGCTGCGATCGATAAGGTGACCACCCCAAAAGGATGCACTATTGTGGGATTAAATGAAATGGAGCATCAAGGCTTCAGTTCTGCCATGGTAAGAGGTGTGATTGCCAGCTATGAAAAAATAGCCAAATAATTGATTTGGTAAAGAATTAGTAATATTCAAGGAATATTAATTCTAAATCAGGAAAAATTACTATTTATTTGATTAAGAATAACTTTAAGATTGTTTTTCTTTTGAATCTTTTCACTAGATTTGTCTCGGGTGATAAACAACTTTTGCTATTCCTTTTTCAATGACACGATTTTTAAAGGAAGGACTGTTTGGTAATTTTTCTTCCTTCCTTTCATATTTCATTTACCATCAAAAAAGCCTTCTGAAAATTTTCAGAAGGCTTTTTTGATGGTTTAGCATGGCGAATGACGCCTAATGCACATCCCCCATCATTCTTTTAATAAATGGAGAAGCGATCAATATCAATAGCCCAGCTCCTACCGAATACATGGCAATTAATAAAAACCCATCTGTGTAAACTCCCAGCGTATCAAAACCACCGATATTTTTATCTGTACTTTCAATCGCCAGTTGTTTGCCTATAAAACCTACCACCTGAAAGGCAAAAGCAGATGACAAAAACCAGACTCCCATCATAAATGCCACAATGCGCTTGGGAGACAAGTCGGTGATTTTAGAAAGTCCAACCGGAGACATAAATAACTCCCCAATTGAAATCAAAAAGTACATTAACAGCAAATAGGCAAAAGGCACAAGTCCAGCTTCATTTGCGCTATTCTTGCTGATATGCAGAATATAAAAGCTAAGTCCTGCAAACAACAGCCCCATTCCAAACTTAAATGGAGTTCTTGGATTCAGATTCTTTTTAGACAGAGAAGTCCAAAGCAGTGAAATAGGGATAGCCAGAATGATGATCCACATCGAGTTTAAAGAATTGGTTTGCGAAGCAGTCATAATCCCCCCTAAATCAATATTTCTCGCTGCAAATAAGGTGATTACACTCCCCGATAGTTCGTGAAATCCCCAGAAAATCGTCATGAAAACCGTAATAAGAACTGCTACGATCAGCTTGCCTCGCTCTTCTTTTGTTGATTGGAAGATGATGAAAGCCAAGTAGGCCAAAATACTTACTCCAATTATTTTGAAGATAATGTTTACGATATTCTGATCTCCAAAGAAATCACCATCGCTCCCCAGTGGCTTATATGTTGACAATAAATAAGCAACTACAGGTACCATCAAAAACGACAGTAAAGGGATCAAGTATCTGTTTTTAACTCCAAAAACTTTACGATCAATCTCTCCTGTCGCCGGAGGCATTCCTTTATCACCAAAAACGCCATTGCGAATGCCAGTCCAAAAGAAAATAAGGCCAGAAAGCATGCCAAATCCCGCTAAACCAAAACCATAATGCCAGCCATAGGCTACCGCCAGCCAGCCACACAATAAAGGCGCGATCCAGCCACCGATATTGATTCCCATGTAGAAAATAGTAAAACCGGAATCTTTCCGCGCATCTCCATCTGGATATAAGGTTCCTACAAAGGTTGAAATATTAGGCTTAAAGAAACCGTTGCCAACGATTATAAGCGAAAGGGCAAGAAAAAAGGCAATGTTATTTTCGACAGCCAAAACAAAATGTCCGAGAGACATTAATATTCCGCCTAGAAAGATGGAATTTCGCATTCCAAGAATTTTATCAGAAATCCGTCCTCCGATCACCGTAGAAGCATAAACTAATGATCCGTAGGAAGCATAAACAGCTGCAGTGGCATAATCTCGATCGCTTAAGGCTTCAAAAATAACCTCGACCATATATAAGGTGAGTAGTGCCCGCATGCCGTAGAAACTAAATCGTTCCCACATCTCTGCAAAAAATAAGTAAAATAAGCCTTTAGGATGGCCAAATAGTGTTGGCTCAGTCAATTCAGAAGTAAGGTCTTTTTCCAAGGATAGTTTTATTTGGGTGAAATCAATTTTACAATGATAAACCTTTTTAAGGTTTGTTTCCAAAGGTAAAGCTGTTGAATTAAAGCCTAATGCCTAATTTTTGTCCCCTATGAAAATAGCGTATTCATGAAATAATCTCTAACACAAACCCTCGACCAAATAAATATCTGTTTTTTCTACACAATCGATTGTAATTAAAAATAAAGGGTATTTCATTGCTTTTTGTCAAGGGGTTTTTGCTAGTTTTGTGCAGACAATTTTCAGATTGTAAACCCAAATACTTATGCAGGAACTAGATCTGGCTACCCAGACTTCCCCCCTGGCTTTTCTTCAATCAACTACTGATAGAAAAGTTCACCACAACCTTCCACCGGCAGAACTGGTGGAAATTGCTTTAGCACGAGAGGAAGGGAAACTCACTTCCACCGGCGCATTGATGGCCGATACCGGTAAATTCACCGGTCGATCTCCAAAGGACAGATACATTGTCTTGGATGATAAGACCAGAGACTCTGTCTGGTGGAGAGATATCAACATCCCCTTTGATTCACAGAAATTCAAGCTGGTGTTTGAGAAAATGCAAGCATTCCTTTCGGATAAGGAGCTTTTTGTGAGAGATGCATATGCAGGAGCTGATGAAAACCATAGATTGAAACTCAAAATAATCAATACTAAAGCATGGCATAACCTATTTTGCCACAACATGTTTTTGAGGCCTTTAGAAAGTGAATTGGTTGATTTCCAGCATGATTTTACCATCATCTGCGCTCCTGAATTCGAAGCCAATCCAGAAACGGATGGCACAAAAAGCCCAAACTTTGCTATCATCAACCTTACTGATCGGATTATTCTGATCGGTGGCACAGGCTATGCCGGAGAAATGAAAAAGGGAATATTCTCAGTTCTCAATTTCATCCTACCCCATGACAAACAGATACTTTCTATGCATTGCTCCGCAAATGTGGGGATTGAGGGCGATACGGCAATTTTCTTTGGGCTATCTGGTACAGGAAAAACGACTCTATCGGCTGACCCAAACAGAAAACTGATTGGCGATGATGAGCACGGCTGGACCGAAGAAGGTGTATTTAACTTTGAAGGAGGCTGCTACGCCAAAGTCATTGATCTGAGTAGGGAAAAAGAGCCTGAAATCTGGGATGCTATTAGATTCGGATCAATTGTAGAAAACACGAGATTCAAAGCAAATTCTAGAGAGGTAGATTTCGCCAACAAGTCTGTCACTGAAAACACAAGAACGGCTTATCCGATTGATTTCATTCCCAATGCATTGAACCCTTCAAAGGCTGGAATCCCTAAGAATATATTCTTTCTCACAGCAGATGCTTTTGGCGTGATCCCTCCTATCGCTAGATTGAATAAAAGTCAGGCCATGTATCATTTTATTTCTGGCTATACTGCTAAAGTAGCTGGAACAGAAATGGGTGTCACGGAGCCAAAACTTACATTTTCCGCCTGTTTCGGCGCAGCTTTCCTCCCTCTTCATCCAACCAAGTATGCTACACTGTTTGGAGAAAAAATGGAGAAATACGAGACGAAAGTTTGGCTGATCAACACCGGCTGGACTGGAGGACCTTATGGCGTGGGGTCTAGAATGAAATTGGCCTATACTCGTGCGATGATCACAGCTGCATTGGAGGGAAAACTAGACCGAGTGGACTATCGCCAACATCAAGTTTTTGGATTTGAAATCCCGCAAAACTGTCCAAATGTTCCATCACAAATTCTCAATCCAAGGGAAACTTGGTCTGATAAAGAGAGTTACGATAGGCAAGCTAAAACTTTAGCTGAAGCCTTTAGATCAAACTTTGAGAAATTCAAAGTATTTTCTTCTGAGGATATTTTAGCTGGGCAGCCACTTTATTGATAGGTTTAGATGATTTGCTGCCTCAAGCAAATTGATAATGCTAGTTGTTGATTATAAAGTGTTTAAGTCATGGATCTATTATACTAGGAAAACAAAAATGATGAATGTATTGCCAACTGGAATGCTAAAAAATCTGCTTTGAATAATTAATGTTACAAAACTTATAGTAATTATTATATTTTTGCGCAGCTTAAAATGTAAAAGCTCCCAATTGAAAATAACGAAAACCTGAAAATATGAAGACAGCAGAATTGATTACAGAGAAAGGAACTATGAAAGTGGAGTTTTATGAAAATGATGCTCCTATCGCGGTTCAAAATTTCATTGACCTAGCAAATAAGGGATTTTATGATGGTTTGACTTTCCACAGAGTTATTCCAAATTTCGTGATCCAAGGTGGCTGTCCTAAAGGAAATGGAACAGGTGGGCCTGGATACCACATCAAATGTGAGTTAGATGGGGAAAACCAATACCATGACCGAGGTGTGCTTTCCATGGCTCACGCTGGAAGAAACACTGGAGGTTCCCAATTCTTTATCTGCCATAGCAGAGACAATACGGCTCACTTGGACAGAAATCACACTTGCTTCGGCAAAGTTGTGGAAGGATTGGATGTAATCGATGAGATCAAAGCTGGAGACAAAATCGAAAAAATCGTAGTTTCAGAGTCTTAAAAAAAAGAAATCATTCTAACAATGTCCTCTTAGGCTAGATGCTTTTGAGGACATTTTTTTTTAAAAAGTATAGGAGTACCAATCGTAAGTAAACTTAGTTTCTATGCTATCCGGACGTTGCATAGGCCTTTTTTAGCTCTGCTTCAATTTCGCTCAAATAGATTTTATCTGCTATGTGTGTATATCCATCTAACATAATCCTACCTTGTTTGTATAGTTCAATAGCCTTTTCCAAATGAGCAATGTATTCACTTCGATTTTTTAATTCGCGATGAGCCACAGCGATATAGTACTGATTTTCTGCAAAGTCATTCTCTTTTTCTTGTTTAGAAAATAAATCTAAAGCTTTTTCACATTCCTCATTGGCCAAATACAGAACACCCAGATGGAGGTAGTCATATTTTCCCACAAAATGCGTTGTATCTGCTAATTGAGTTTCAATAATCTCTATAGCTTTAGACCTTTCACCTAGAGCTTTGTAAGATAATGCTCTAGCAATATTTAAATGATAATCCCCGTTTGCGGATGTTCCAATATCATAGCTGATCAAGGAGTCTAACAGTTCTATATCTTCAATCGCTCCTTTATAATCCCCGAAAAACTGATACCTGCACCACCCACGATACCCCAGATTCTCAATAGGATTGTATATCACTGCCTTGTCTATCAGTTTTTTCCAAGTTAAAAAATCACCACTTTTTAAGTACCCAACAGATTTTGCCCGATAGGCATAGTCATACGTTGAGTCGATGGAGAGGGCTACGTCTAATACTTCTTGGAACTCTTTGCTAAACTGATAGAGGCCTGCAAGGCGTTCAGAAACTAAGCAAGCCTTATATTTTAAACTATCTCCTTTGTAGAGATAGGAATTGCAGTTTTGCTGTCCATACATTTTTCCAAGGGTTGAGAAAAATAACAGCATAAAAATCAATCTAATCTTCATGGTAAAATCTCTAGAATGTTTCCCTCCTCAATTTTGAAAATAAGGTATTGATAATAATCTAGTGGTTCTTCTATAGTTGGTAAAATTTTCCAACCATCAAGTTGCTTGGTTATTTGTAGAAGCTGATTCGTAATTCGCTTATCGAAAACCATCTCATTGTAGTTATTGTCCATAGCAATCACCCGAAATCTACCCGATTCTCCTTTACAGTTTACGAGGAATCGAATTCTGATTAGACCACTGTCATCTACTCCAACAGGTTTATAGCTGTTTTTGAACTCTTGAACCATTGCTAGTTTTTCTCCCTCATACTGAAATCCCTGGCCAAAATTAAAATACTGTCTGGCATTTGAATCTCCATGACATAGTTTAAAATCAGCCTTATCAAAATCAGGATCATAGGGAATATCTCCTACCCAACGAAGGTAATCTGCTTGGCTTTCAGCTTCCTTTTCTGAACTGCAGGCACTTAAAAATAGAAGGGCTACTAATAAAACAGTCTTGACCATAATTTGAGGACTTACATAGATAAATATGAAATATGCGCAATTCCATACCTTAAAAATTATAGAACGAAAATAATAAAACTAGGCACCATTCCAATTTTCAAAGGTTGGAATAGTTATTGAATAAGGGTCATTCCTTTTGAAAATAACCTATGAAAGAACGTCTTACCCTACTCACCATCTTATTTTTTGTCTCACTATCCATTGCCCAAGCTCAGCGCTATGGTACCGCTGTAGGACTTAGATTTGGCAATAATAACCAATACAGAACAGTTGGATTAACTGCTCAGCAGCGAATTACCAAGCGACTTTCCATCGAGGGAATTATCCAATCCGATTTCAAATTAAACACCACCCTTTCGGTGTTAATGGAAAAACACCATCCGATCATCTCCAAAAGATTCAATTATTACTACGGAGCTGGCCCATCTATCGGAGTAGAAGAAAGTTTTGTCAAAGATCCTGAGTCCATGCAAGTGCTTCATACCTACGGAAATGGTACTGTGGGATTGGATTTGCTTGGAGGTCTGGAACTAACTGTGTTGAACACCGTGATTTCTGTTGATTACAAACCGAATATCAACTTGGTAGGGCGAGAAGAGTTTTATAGAGGTCAAATGGGAATCTCTGCCCGGATGGTACTAGTGAAAAGTAAAGAGCAAAAGAAGAAACAGCGTCAGCGCCAAAGAGCCAAAAACAAATCCCAAAAAGTGCCCTTGAAAGAACAAATCAATTCACTTTTCGAGAAAAAGAATTAAGGATTCTTCGATTTTAAATATGCTTTCTCGTGTAGATCATCTCTTTTGACCACAGATCTAAACCACTTCATTCTGAGAAGTTGCTTCTCTTCTTCAGTTAAATAGAAATCAGGATGGTCATATTTCCCGACTTTTTTCATCAGCTCATATAATGTAATAGAAGCTGCCACCGAAATATTAAAACTCTCTGTAAAGCCAAGCATAGGGATATGGACCAATCCATCCACATTTTCACGGACTTCGTCACTGATGCCCTCATGCTCGTTGCCAAACACAAGAGCAATCTTCTTATCGGGCTCTAAGTCATAAATAGATATTGACCCTGGCAAAGGGCTGGTTCCATAGATTTTGTAGCCTTTTCCTTTAAGATTGGAGAAGCAGTCCTGTACGGCAGACCCTTCTTTCGTATAGTATTTATGGAGATCAATCCACTGGGAAGCACCACGCGTTACAAAAGGGTTGACTTTGTACTGGTTCACTTTCTCAATCACATGAACATCCTGAATGCCAAAGCAATCGCAGGTTCTCAGAACTGCACTGGCATTGTGAGGCTTGAAGATATCCTCCAGTACCACCGTAATAAAGCGGGTTCTTTGCGCCAATACTTTCTCCATCACTGATTTCTTATTTTCAGTAATGTATTGACTCAAATAATCCAGCCAGCCTTGATCTATAGATTCTAATTGATTAGGTGTATTCATCTAAAAAATGAGGGAACTAAAATAGCCCCAATTGATCTTCATCATCTTTATCCTTCTTAACATTCAGATCTATTGTAGAACCTACTTCAAGATCGTCATCTGCATCGGTGTTTTCCTCATCCGATTCTGAATCAGATTCCTTTCCCTTCTCAGCCTTTTTGGATTCGATTAAGCTTAGGTCTTTGATTTCATAGGTACTCAGTTTATTACCTAAAGCTTTCCAACCTTTGACATCAATAAGCATATCCAAGTCATATTCCATCTCCTCTTCTACTTTCCCCTTGATCAACGTCACACGAGCTTGCGGCTGCTTTTCTGTGGAAATAAGCTTTAAATACGAATTTTTATGATCAGAAATGAAATTGAAATTCTTATTCAACGTGGTTGTTTCGATCTGGAACCTCTTTATATAATAGGTTTTACTACCACCATCAAAGTATATGGCTGACAGCACCTTATCTGGATCAAATTTCTCTATCAATAAAATATTTGGAGCATCGTATCTATTTGTCAATTCAAAGCTGGTCAGCTCATAATCGCCGTTTTTATAACAAACCAAAATCCGGTCATCACCAAGGAAATTACCGATCAAAGTTCCACGCTCGTCAGTATTCAATCTACCTACAATCGAATCGTAGTAAATATTCAATCCGCCTAAAGTAGAAACCCCTTCCATCTTTAGTTGAATCTTTCTGATTGGATATCTAGTCAGAATATTACCTCCAGCTCCTCTTCCTTTAATATCAATCGTAGCAAAGTCAAAGTCAAAAACCTTCACTCGGGCTTTTGCTCCTTGGGTCAAATAAACGGTAATGATTTCTGCTTCACCGTTTGGATTTGCAGTCAGGTAAAGGTGCTTCGTTCCTTTTGTCCCTTTGGTCAGCAAGTACTCCTTGTCACGAGTTACAGCTAAAACCTGGAACCGTTTAACCATTGCACGGCCAGTTGCACCGTCCAGATAGATGTAATTATAGACCATGCGCTCATCACCTTTTCGGAATACAGCGACATGCAGAATATCCTTGCCCATGAAGTTCTTCTCCTGAATCTTGGAAACCATACAGACACCATCTTTCCGAATCACAATGATATCATCAAGATCAGAGCAGTCACATACAAATTCATCCTTTTTGAGCCCATAGCCTACAAAACCATCGGCTCGGTTCACATACAACTTGGCATTGGTCGCTGCCACTGCATTAGCCTGGATCGCATCAAAAGTCCTGATTTCAGTCTTACGCTCACGTCCTTTGCCATATTTAGCTAAAAGGTTTTCGTAATAAGCAATCGCATAATCGGTCAAATGTCTTAGATGATGATTTACTTCCTTCAGTTCATCCTGAAGCCTTTTCATTAATTCATCTGCCTTGAACGTATCAAATTTGGAAATACGCTTGATCTTAATCTCCGTTAGGCGAACCAAATCTTCTGTCGTAATTTCTCTGTAGAAATCTGGCTTGTAAGGATCCAAACCTTCATCGATCGCCTTCAACACATCATCCCAAGTCGTACACTCTTCGATGTCACGGTAAATTCTATTTTCGATGAATATTTTTTCCAAAGAGGAGAAAAGTAACTTCTCCATCAATTCAGCTTTACGGATCTCTAACTCCCGCTTAAGAAGCGCTTTTGTCTGCTTGGTATTGTATTCTAGAATTTGATTTACGGTCAAGAAAACTGGAGTATCCTTGATAATCACACAGGCATTTGGAGAGATTGACACTTCACAATCAGTGAAAGCGTACAACGCATCTATCGTAACATCCGGTGAAACTCCTGGCGCCAACTGAATCGCGATCTCTACATCTTTGGCAGTGTTATCGACAACTTTCTTGATCTTAATCTTTCCTTTGTCATTTGCTTTCAGGATAGAATCTATCAAAGAATCTGTAGTAACTCCAAAGGGTATATCTTTTATTAATAAGGTTTTACTGTCTTCTTCTTCAATTCTTGCTCTAACCTTTACTTTACCTCCTCTGAGACCTTCATTGTATTCAGAAAAATCTGCAAATCCTCCTGTTATAAAATCGGGAAGAACGTTAGTCTTGTTTCCTTTTAAGATTTCAATAGAGGCGAGAATCAACTCACAAAAGTTGTGTGGAAGAATTTTGGTAGAGAGACCTACTGCGATACCTTCTACACCTTGAGCCAGAAGAAGCGGGAATTTGACAGGAAGTGTGACAGGTTCACGTTTTCTACCATCGTATGAAAGTTGCCACTCGGTAGTCTGGGCATTAAACAATACTTCCAGCGCAAATTTGGAAAGTCTCGCCTCAATATATCGGGCGGCTGCGGCACGGTCACCCGTCCTCACATCTCCCCAGTTACCCTGAGTTTCTATCAGAAGTTCCTTTTGCCCAATGTTTACAATTGCATCCCCAATAGAAGCATCTCCGTGAGGGTGAAATTGCATGGATTGACCGATGATATTGGCAACTTTGTTGAATCGACCATCGTCCATTTCCTTCATTGCGTGCAAAATCCTTCTTTGCACTGGTTTCAATCCATCCTCGATAGCCGGAACAGCCCGTTCTAGAATCACATAAGAAGCATAATCCAGGAACCATTCCTTGTACATTCCTGTCACTGGGACAGAAGTATGCAAGGACTCATCTCCGTTCGTAGGTAAATTGTTTTCTTCACTCATAGTATTGTCCAGTATTTATATAGCTGGAAGGTTAGCAAAACCAATCCAACAGAAATCATATTCCCAATCAGGAAATAGTCATTTGAAATTTTGTTTTCATCCGCTTTGATTCTTGTACCGATTTTCAAAGCTCCAAATAGGGTTAATCCGTGATAAACACCACTTATCAGGCAGAGATAGATAAATATTCGCTCTATAATTCCATTCCACATGGGACGTTTGGAACCATTGTTTTTTAGGTATTTCATCCGAACCAGCTCAAAAATGATATAAGCGATTACTTCTGAAGCCAGATAAAAACACACGAATCTAATCCCTATCTCCATATATCAGATTGACAAGTTTCCTTCTTTTTTGGTAGGAGGTGAAATCCAATGACTTGAATCTTCTCCACATCAACGAGACATCTTTGTCTAAGTCCTTAGCTACCTTTTTGTAGTCTTTAAATTCAAAATAACCTTTTATGATTTCTCTGTCTTTCCATTTCCACTGCTCCTGCAGCTCCAATAGAAGATTGAGTGATAAAGCCATCTGAAGTTTTTTGGGGAAATCTCCATTAAGCACCAGCCTGTCTTCTTCTGACTTCATCTCAATCAAAGCCTCTCTTGCCTCAGATAATCCCGATCCCAACATACCGTAAGCGATCACAGGGTTTATTTCTGTAGCTATTTCTCCCAAAGTCACACTATACCGAATCAAAATAGGTATCTCCAGCTGCCATCTATATTCTTCCAAAGCAAAGACAATCGTAGCAATTGCTTCTTTTGATTTCACAATACCCTGAAATTCATCTCCAAGCGTAATTGTAAGCGGAGAGGCTAATTCAGCTTTAAATGATTCGTTAACCATTTTTATTAGCTGCGTAAAATTTCTCTGCAAGGTTACTTGGTCTGCATCGCTGCTTTTGACCACATCCCCCATTATGATCCATTCACTCATAGCTTTATATCTACATTTTGTGCATTGTAAATATAAGTTAATTTCTAGTATTATTGTACTTTTTGTGCAATTTTAGCAATTATTGTATTTTTAATGCAAAAACTAAGCGGCTTCATTATCTTCTTCTGTCTCTCCCTCTTTCTTTGGATCCTCCAGTGCCAAATCCTTCTCTATCTTCAAGTTTTTGATTATAAAGTTCTGTCTATTAGGCGTGTTTTTACCCATATAGAAAGTCAGCAAATCAACTATCTTAGTTTCCTTGTTCAGAATAATTGGTTCCAAGCGAATATCCTCTCCGATAAACCCACCAAATTCCTCTGGAGAGATCTCTCCCAAACCTTTAAATCGAGTGATTTCAGGCTTGTTTCCAAGTTTATGAATTGCCCGCTGACGCTCCTCATCTGTGTAGCAGTAGATCGTTTCCTTCTTGTTTCTTACTCTGAAAAGAGGCGTTTCCAAAATGAATAAATGTCCATTTTTAACCAAATCAGGAAAAAACTGTAAGAAGTAGGTCATGATCAACAAGCGTATGTGCATGCCATCGACATCCGCATCGGTTGCAATTACAATCTTTCTATAGCGAAGGTTTTCTATTCCATCTTCAATGTTTAGCGCATGTTGAAGCAGGTTGAACTCTTCATTCTCATAGACCACTTTCTTAGTCATACCAAAGCAGTTCAGAGGCTTTCCTCGTAGCGAGAAAACCGCCTGAGTCTGTACATCACGTGATTTAGTAATAGATCCGGAGGCAGAGTCACCCTCTGTAAGGAAAAGCATGGTATTCGCTTTCACATCATCATTAGCTTTTGGATCATCGTAGTGTACACGACAATCTCTCAGCTTTTTATTATGAAGATTGGCTTTTTTGGCTCGCTCATTTGCCAGTTTCTTAATTCCGGAAATCTCCTTGCGCTCACGTTCAGATTGAAGAATTCTCTTCAGCAGCGCATCTGCAACCGCAGGGTTTTTATGCAAATAATTATCGAGTTCAGTTTTTAAGAAATCGTTGATAAACGTACGGACAGTAGGCCCATCTGGTCCTACAGATTGGGAACCTAGTTTTGTTTTCGTCTGAGATTCGAAAACTGGTTCTTGAACACGAATGGAAATAGCAGCAACAACACTTTGACGAATGTCTGAAGCATCGTAATCCTTTTTGAAGAATTCCCTAACTGTCTTTACTACAGCCTCACGGAAAGCCGCCAGATGCGTTCCTCCCTGCGTTGTGTACTGCCCGTTGACAAAAGAATAATACTCTTCCCCATATTGATTGGAGTGAGTAAGTGCCATTTCTATATCATTTCCCTTTAGGTGAATGATCGGGTATCGCTGGCTTTCTTCGTCTATTTTATTGGAAAGAAGGTCGAATAGACCTCTGTCAGAAAAGTACTTCTTACCATTATAATTGATCGTGAGACCAGCATTCAGGTAAGCGTAATTCCAGATTTGATTTTCTAAGTACTCGGGAATGAAATGATAGTTTTTGAAAATGCTTGCGTCTGGTGAAAAAACCACCTTAGTTCCATTGCGGTCTGAGGATTTATTTACTGGTGGATCATTTACCAAAATCCCCTTTTCAAACTCAGCAACTTTGGTTTCACCATCACGATAAGCCTGAACTTTGAAAAAATCAGAAAGTGCGTTAACTGCTTTGGTACCGACTCCATTTAGACCTACTGACTTTTGAAAAGCTCCTGAATCGTATTTACCCCCAGTATTTATTTTGGACACACAATCAATCACTTTTCCCAGTGGAATCCCACGACCATAATCCCGGACTTCCACTTTGTGTTCAGAGATTTTGACGTCTATCGTTCTTCCATATCCCATCATGTGTTCATCGATGGAATTATCCAATACTTCTTTTACCAATACATAGATCCCATCATCCTGGGCACTTCCGTCTCCTAATTTACCGATATACATACCCGGTCTTAGTCGGATATGCTCCCTCCAATCCAGGGATTTTATACTGTCTTCTGTATATTTTACTTCTCCAGCCATAGTTTAATTAAAGCTTATTCTGCTCAAGAATAGTTTTTTACCTGATTGAATTTCCCCACTAGTATTCCAAATAAACCTAGCACCCAAACCACGAAAAGCCCGGGTATGAGGTAGAAAAAGAAATTGAACTGACTTGCTGCAATTACTTCCTGGTTATTTATAGCATGCGTGTAAAACACCAGCATTCCTAAACTCATGTTTAGAATTCCACCGAAGGAATAAAACCAAGCCAAATAATAATCCCGGAATTTATCACCAATTGGGAAAATGCGGATCAATCCTTTGTGATTTTTGGTTTCAAGTAATTTTGGGGGCAATAGAACAATCACATTCATTATAATAAATATGGCTATCATTCCATAGAAAAATGTACTCTTACTGAGCCTTTCAGGCGATAATCCATTTTCATCATAATTGTAACTGATGTTCTCAGGCAACGCTGAATAGAAATAAAGCAGGAAGAAAATGAAGAGGGCAACAGTAAGGAAATAAAAGGCTTTTCCGAATCGGTAATACATAATTGAGGGGAATTGAATGTGCTAATATAAAGGATTTGAACAAACAGAATCCGACTTCTCAATGTTCCTTTTATCATTATCTTTGACAAGTAGCTTCAGAAAAACACCCAAAATAATGAACCTCAGTCCAGTAGTGATCGCAATCCCGATGTATTTCATCTTGATGGCAATAGAAATGATTGCGCTCAGATTTCAAAAACATCCCGGATATAGACTCAATGATGCCATCACCAACATCAATTGTGGGGTGATCTCCCAAGTCACTGGAGTATTTATCAAAATCCTTTCTATCGGGATTTACACGTTAATCTACCAGCACCTAGCCTTCTTTCAAATCCCTAATAACGTTTGGACATTTTTCCTGCTTTTCTTCCTTTACGACTTTTGTTACTATTGGGCACACAGAATGAGTCACGAGATCAATTTATTCTGGGGAGGACACGTAGTGCATCATTCCAGCGAGGAATACAATCTCTCCGTCGCGCTTCGTCAAAGTAGCACTCAGACTATTTGGACATTCTTTTTCTATTTTCCACTCGCGCTTCTGGGGTTTGATCCAGTAATGTTGGTTTTGGCTTCAGGAATCAATCTTCTCTATCAGTTCTGGATTCATACTGAGGCAATAGATAGAATGGGATTTTTGGAGAAATTCATGAATACCCCATCGCATCATCGCGTTCATCATGGTAGAAATCCCAAATACATCGATAAAAATCATGCAGGGACCTTCATCATTTTCGATAAATGGTTTGGCACTTTTCAGGAAGAGGAGGAAAAACCTACTTACGGCATCACTACTCCTGTAAGAAGCTGGAACCCTGTTTGGGTGAATCTGGCTCACTATTCCAGTATGAAAGAAGAACTCAAAATGATCCCTAACTGGTCCGACCGATTGAAGTACCTTTTCAATAAACCAGGATGGTTGCCAGACTACCTGGGTGGATACCGAGCTCCAAAGGAAGTCGAATCTGATTACCAAAAGTTCGACACAGTAGTTCCAGCTTCCTTAAACTGGTATGTTTTTACCCAATACATCTTCGTATTGCTCCTGACGGGATTCTTTTTGTTCAAGGTTGAATCATTCACCTGGATTCCAAAAGTGCTTGTCAGTATCCTAATCATTTGGACTACGGTAAGCTTTTCTGGTGTCTTTGAAAAAAGAAAATGGTATCTGCCTCAGGAGTTACTAAGAATTTTAGCATTTGCAGGAGTTGTCTTTTTCCTAATCCAATCTCTCCTACCTTTGCCGATTCTAATAGGAGTTTTAAGCGCGTTTACTATTGCCTCTTTCTTTTGGCTTTGGAAAAATCAGCAGTTAAACTCTCAAATACCTTCTATTTCCCTATAAATCATGAATAAATCTCTTTTGCTTTTTCTTACCGTAGCTCTATCCATTGCTTTTTCCTGCAGTTCAAAAAGAGATACCGGAAGTATGAATATGGAAAACTGGAAAGCTGACCATTATGGATGCAAAGGGTTAAGAATACATGATTTGGAAGAACTGGAGCGTCTAAAGAACACTTTTCTAGGCGTTGATAATCAGGCATTGATTAAAACGTTTGGTCGTCCTGACCGAGTGGAATTGGTGGACAAAAGCCAAACTTTTTTCTTTTACTTCCTTGAGCCAAGTAATGCTTGCGAAGGCGTAGAAATAGAAAAAGAACCCCTAAGAGTTCTTTTTCGCTTAAATGCTATTAGTAAAGTATCTGAAGTAACGATTACAACCCTGAACCCATAAAACAAAGGGCTGCAGCGCCTAGCGTGCCAGCGTTGTTTTCAAGGGTAGCTTTTTTCAAAACCAAATCCTTACCATAATATTGGGTTAAATACTGTTTGATCGTACGGTCAAGTGTAGGCATCATAAATTCCAATCCAGCTGAAATTCCACCTCCAAAGTAAACATCAGTCACATCTAGAATTCTGATCGCTGATACGATCGCTTCTCCAAGGATTCTGGCTACTTCTTCAAAAACCATCAAAGACACCGGATTACCTGCTTTGGCAGTATCCACTAGCAAGTGTGTTCCTAGCTCCGCTCCTACCAATACTCCAGCTTTTTCTGGGTATGCATCGATAAGTCTGCCCATGATATTCAATATTCCTTGTCTTCCGACGAGTGTTTCAAGTCTTGCTGCTCCCTTAGAAAGCATATGTCCCATCTCCATGGCATTGCCTCTGGATCCTTTAAATACCTGTCCATCCAAAACTAATGCACTACCAATGCCAGTCCCCATAGTAATGAAGAGGAAGTTCTGAGCCGGATCTTCCTTTCCAAAATAGAATTCACCGATGGCAGCTGCAGCCGCATCATTTTCTAGAAAAAAATCATATTTCGGATATTTCTCTTCCAGGCTACCTTTCAAATTGAACCCGTTCAAACTCGGGATTGCGGGAATCTCCAAAGGCGTGGTTCTATCTTTGGATATCATTCCGGGTAGGCCAATTCCCACCTCTTTCACCTGTGGATATTTGCTTAGATATTTCTCCAAACCAGCAATAAATGCAGGTCCAAAACCTTCAGGATGGTCACGATAAGAAGTGGTGTCTTCCTTTACAAAGTCTAAAATATTGCCTTCTCGGTCAACAAGGCCAATTTTCAAATGAGTTCCCCCCACGTCCACTCCAAGGAAATGCGCTTCCTGATTTTGCATAGTATTATTAATAGGTTTACGGTTTCAAAAAAGCAAAAGAAAAGTATTACTTCCTATAATCCTTCCCAATCTGCTGGAAAATTTTGAAAACTGCCGGACAAACGAGTGTATTTTTAAGTGAAAGCTCCAAAATACCATGCATTTTTTTACGATCGGTATGAGGATACTCTCGGCATGCTTTCGGTCGATCTTCATAGACTAGACATTTATTATCTGTTCCGAGAAAAGTACAGGGTGAAGAATTCAACACATAATCTCCTTCATCATCACGATGTAAATATTCGTCAATGAAAGCGCTGCTTTTCATTCTAAATACTTTCGCCAAGCGATCAATATCCGTATTCAAAAAAATTGGACTTGTCGTTTTGCAACAATTTGCACATTCTAAGCAATCAATTTCTTTGAACGCCTCATTATGCAATTCCTCAAATTTTTCATCCAATACTTTAGGCTTTACTTTTCGAAGTCTAGCCTTCAATTTTTGATTAGAAGAATATTCTGATTTACTCTCTTTATTGAAATTTTTAAGATCGATTTTCAAGTTTAATAAAAGTTAAATGATGAAAAATCAATATTTGTAAAATTAATTCTTTTATAAACTATAGATATTCAGTAACTTAAGGTAAACATAAACCCGAGTAATTATGAAAATGCACCCTTCAGAACTCTACTTCTACCATTCTCCAGCTCAACCTGTAGATAAGCAAACACTGGCTTACGCAAAGTCAATTTCCAATTTTGTCAACTCAATTGACCTGACCAAAGAAAGGCTTACTGCCACGCAGTGGAACAGTCTTTTGATCAAATTAAACTTAAGAGCCAAGGACCTCCTAAACCGAGCACATCCTGACTATCAACGGTTCATCGCAGGAAAAAACTGGGACGAGGAAAGCTGGTTGAACATCCTGATCAAATCTCCTAACCTGATCAAAGCCCCAATTGCAAGTCTTCGCAACAGCGCAATTCTCTGCATCACTCCAACTGATATCTTAAAGCTTAATTCGATGCATTTAGTCTGATCCCATCTGGTTCTATTTGGATCATTCTAGCCTTATACAATTGGCCGATGCATTGTTTGAAATGCTTCTTGCTCATTGCCAGTTGCTCCTGAATCTCCTCAGGAGCAGACTTATCGTGCAAAGGCAAAAAACCTTTAGCTTCTAAGATTGCCAGTATTTTTTCAGAACCTTCGTCATATTTTACCCGGCCTGGAGGAAGTAATTGCAAATCCAACTTCCCATCCTCCCGGTTCTTCTTGACATAAACCTTCCTCTTTTCACCAAGCTCTAAAGGCTGGAATACTTCATTTTTAAAAAGTAAGCCTTCGTATTCATTGTCTATCAAAACTTTGAATCCAAGATCGGTTTCCTCAAAAATCACCCCGTCAAGCTCTTTCCCTTCTTCCCAATCAAATGGAGCCAAACGCAGGAAATCTCTGTATTTATTAACTCCGATTAATCGGTTAGTCTTAAAATCCACACATATTTTAACCAGATATTTCTGCCCAACCTCCATATTCTTACCCATCTCTGACTTAGGAACAAAAAGATCCTTTGGCAATCCCCAATCTACAAAGGCTCCAAAAGAAGTAACTTCTTTGGCTTCCAAAACGGCAAACTCATCGAGTAAAGCCAGAGGTTTTTGAGTGACTGCTACCGGGCGATCTTCACTGTCTGTGTAAACAAACACTTCAAGTTCGTCTCCTTCTTTTTCCTCACCAGTGAGGTATCCTTTAGGTAGTAAGAGTTCTTCTCCAGAGCTTAGTGCTAAGTAAGCTCCGAAATCTGTAAATCTATTGATGGGTAATTTTGAAATTAGACCAAGTTCTTTCATGTGGCAAAGGTAGGTATTAATCGCAGTTTGAAACTGAACTTTTGTGACAAACAAAGTCGGAGATCCAAAGTTAAAAAATTGGATTTGCTAGTAGTCGGAAGTAGCTTTGAACTCTTCAATAGATAAAATCCGTTGAATTAAAACCCAAAATCTAACTTTAATTTTTAATCACCCTTTTATGAAAAACATCTCAGTTATTGGCTCAGGCACAATGGGAAATGGCATTGCTCATGTATTTGCGCAGCATGGCTATGAAGTAAGTCTGATCGATATCAAACAGGAATTCTTAGATAAAGCATTGGCTACCATTACCAAAAACCTAGATAGACAAGTAGGGAAAGAATTGATTTCTGAAGATGATAAAATTGCAGCTTTAGGTAAAATCAAAACATTCACAGATCTCGAAACTGGTGTGAAATCTGCCGATTTGGTAGTTGAAGCAGCTACTGAAAACATGGAAATTAAATTGGACTTGTTTAGACAAATAGACCAATACAGTCCTGATAGCGCAATATTGGCGAGCAATACCTCGTCTATTTCCATCACAAAGATCGCGGCCGCTACAAAAAGACCAAAGCAAGTTATCGGCATGCATTTCATGAATCCTGTTCCTGTGATGAAACTGGTAGAAGTCATTCGTGGATACGCAACTTCAGATGAAGTCACCGCGAAGATTATGATGTTGTCCAGCAATCTTTCAAAAGATCCTGTGGAAGTGAACGATTACCCAGGTTTTGTAGCCAATAGAATTTTGATGCCGATGATCAACGAGGCGATTTATTCATTGTTTGAAGGCGTAGCAGGTGTAACTGAAATTGATACGGTAATGAAACTGGGAATGGCACACCCAATGGGTCCTCTTCAGCTGGCAGATTTCATAGGGTTGGATGTGTGCCTTTCTATCCTGAGAGTGCTTCATGACGGTTTTGGCAATCCAAAATATGCTCCATGTCCTTTATTGGTTAATATGGTTCAAGCAGGTTACAAAGGCGTAAAATCAGGTGAAGGTTTTTACAAATACACAGCTGGAAGCAAGGATTCTATTGTGTCTCCACGCTTTACGAAATAAGAACTCATGCATATCGCAGTATCTGGAAATATAGGTAGTGGAAAGACTACACTAACCGAAAAACTAGCCAAACACTATGGCTGGAATGCTGAATTTGAAGCTGTAGATAACAACCCATATCTTCCTGATTTTTATGAGGATATGCAACGGTGGGCTTTTCATCTTCAGGTTTATTTTCTCAATTCCCGGTTTAACCAAATCCGACAGATTCAGGAAAGTAAAATCCCAACTATTCAAGACAGAACCATCTACGAAGATGCGTACATTTTTGCAGCCAATCTTCACAAAAGTAAGCTGATGACTGAGCGGGATTATGCTAACTACCTTAGTTTGTTTGACAGCATGATCTCCCATGTGAAAGCTCCCGACCTCTTGATCTATCTAAAAGCAGACATTCCAAAGCTAGTGGGGCAAATCGAGAAAAGAGGAAGAAGCTATGAGACAACAATGCGGATCGATTACCTGAAGAACCTAAATACACATTACGAAGAGTGGATTGCTGCCTATACCGAAGGGAAACTGTTGATAATTGATGTCAACAACCTTGATTTTGTGGAAAATCCGGCTGACTTCTCATATGTGGTGGAAAAAGTGGAACGAGAGATTTTCGGACTGTTCTCTTAATCTTTAATGGAGTTTTTCCCCACAAAAAAAAGCATAAAGCTTTGGAAGCTAGGCTTTCTATGTTTCTAAGCAGTAAAAAGGGTTAACCACATAGAAACATAGATTTTCATAGCTCTGAAATAGTAAGATTCCAGTTGAATAAGATTTTCCTTATTGCCTTTATGACTTTTGTGGTAAAAACTTTTTCGCCTAAACATTAACAAAGAACATAAAGACCTCTATGTCGCTGTTCTGGAGTACTTTCACCCTTGGTATTTCCGGTTAAACCAATTCAGCAACATGGCTCTTTGCTCCTCTTTGGGATTGATAAGTAATTGATCCAATCGCTTCAGAGAACCTCCTGTCATCAACGTCTCATATGGGGTAATGCGAAAAAGTTTATAGCCGTGAATTCTCGTTTGTAAGTCAAATTGAGCATCGTTGTAAGCGGTGAGTTTCCAACCAACCGCTCCGTTACCCGAAAAGTCTCCTGGCTCAGATGCTTCACCAAAACAATGCTTAGCTATTGGGGCGCCGTTCCAGATTCTTTGCTGCAACCCTACCTTCAAGCATTCCTTCTCGTAAGTTCGGCAAAGCCTTTTTTGAGTTTCTAGAAAAGGGAAATTCAATTCTGAATAAAGATCTGATCTAAAGGAGATTAGTCGATATCTATTAAAATGAAATTCTTCATCATACATGAATAAATTACGTCCTATTTTGAAATCAAACTTCAACTTTTCAAGTAAGGGGATTTTTCCAAGTCCACCCAAATCTTCATAGATTTCTGCTAGCCAACTTTTGCCTTTTTGATCCAAATATTTTGGTTCTATTTCCAGTTCAAAATCCCGCACAAAATCAACCTCTCCCTCACGTAATATAAGGTCAAGCTGTCGGGTCATTAAGTTATCCATTGAGTTGGTTTTTGCTCAGCAGGTTTGCTGAGTAAGTGTGTTCTTTTGCAAATAGAGATTGGTGGAAAGCCTACTTTGAGTCCTTTTCCAGATCATCTCCGATTCGTTGTTCCAAATTACCTTTTGATCCTGGGAATGTAGTTCTCTGGGAAATATCATATCCGATCCAACACATGATTAACATGAAAATCACAAATAGGATCAAAAAGATTTTCTTATTCCTCTGCATTTGCATTTAATTTTCAAATAATTGAAGCCCAAAATTAACCAATCATAGGAATTCTATGACCATTGTTCATGAAATATTGAATCAGAAGGCTATAAAATTATACTTTTTCAAAATTGTGTTTAATTTTATGAAGACGGTACCAAACGCACTTTTTACATTCTACACCTTTTTTCTGCCCAACATGTATCAATACATAAGTGAACAATCCATTTACCAGTACTTTGGCGATGACGAGCCAGAGATGATTCGAGAGATGGTTCAAATAATATTGGACACAAACATTCATGACTTAAAAGAATTGGATATCTATTACAATCAAAATGAGTTCCCTACAGTCAAAAAACGCTGTCACAAGGCAAAACCTAGCATGAGCTACATTGGAGCTCAGAAGACTCGTAAATTATTGGAAGAAATCGAGAACAATCCAGATAAGTATCGTGAGCTAAACGATAATCTTCAGACCCAACTAATCGCAATAGAAGCGGAACTCAATCAGTTTCTTGAGGAACTAAATTAATTTCAGAATAAACAAACCCTTACGAATATGCAGCGAAAACTACTGTTTCTGCCTTTGCTTTGCATTGCCTTTTTGCAAGCTCAGGCACAATCAAATTTAAGTGTAGAATACATCATGCGTGACCCCATGTGGATGGGGACTTTTCCCTCTTCGGCTTCTTGGAGCGATGATTCTCAAACAATTTACTTTCGTTATAATCTTGCTAATGATCCCGCTGATTCATTGTATAAAATAGGTTTGGCTAATAAAGCTTCTATTTCAAAAGTGACCTGGGATGAAATGAAGGCAAATGAACGTGATGGTGAAGACTTTAATACAGATAAATCGCTTCGTATTTTTCAGGACGGAAAAAAACTAATGTTGGAGGATATGTCATCCAAAAGCACAAGTCTTTTGCTTGAATTCCCTGAAAACTTTACTAACCCGACCTTTATGGCTAATGAAATGGAAATCTCCCTTTCATCCAAAAGCAATATTTTCATTTTCAATAGATCCACCAAAACTTTAAGAAAAGTCACTAATATATCCACTGAATCTAAGCCAAAGGACAGGTCTAAGAGCGAAGATGAAAAAGTGGAATGGTTGGAATCAGAAAATTTAGAACTACTTGGAGTTGTAAACGAGCGCAAAGAAAAAGCTAAGATGCGTAGCGATTATAGAGATGCTTACAGGGATTCTGAGGAAGAGGAATTTACCTATTACACTGATGGTAAAAGCCCTGCAAATCTTCAACTATCACCTGATGGCAACTTTGCGACTTTTACGCTATACACTTCTTCAAGTAATAAAAACACCAAAGTTCCGGACTATGTGGATGCCTCCGGATACACAGTTGATCTCAATGCACGCGCAAAAGTAGGAACTACTCCTACCAAAACTGAAGTCGGAATCTATGACCTAACGCGAGATACAGTTTATTTCATCAGCGCATCCGAACTTCCAGGCATTAAGGATTTACCGGATTATGTATCTGATTACCCTGATAAAACATGGGATGAAAAAGAAAGAGATGTGGCTTTTTCCAGCCCATATTTTTCTCCTGATGGCAAAAAAGCAATTATCAATATTAGATCAAATGACAATAAAGATCGATGGATTGCTTCTATTGACTTAGAAACTGGAGCATTAAGCACCTTAGATAGGCAAAGAGATGAAGCATGGATCGCTGGGCCAGGTGTCGGATATTCTTTCTCCGGAGGCACTATGGGATGGTTGCCTGATAATAAGCACATCTATTTTCAATCTGAAGAAACTGGATATTCTCATCTATATCTGCTGGATGTGACTAATGGAGAGAAGAAAGCATTGACATCAGGAACCTATGAGGTTTTTGACCCTTTCTTATCAAAGGACAAAAAATCCTGGTACCTCACCACATCTGAAGTGGATCCAGGCGAGCGCCATTTCTACAAGATGCCTGTAATGGGTGGTAAAATGGATAAGCTAACTTCTTTGACAGGGAATAACGATGTGGCACTTTCACCGGACGAGAAGAAACTTGCCATCATCTATTCGTACAGTAACAAACCGGCTGAACTATATATCCAAGACAATAAAGCTGGCTCAAAAGCAGAGCAATTGACCTCGGGTCAAAGCGAGGAATTCCAAGCTTATAATTGGAGAGAGCCGCAAATCGTACGATTTACTGCAGAAGACGGAGCTCAGGTTCCAGCTAGACTTTACACTCCAGATCCATCCAAAAAGAACGGAGCTGCAGTAGTATTTGTCCATGGTGCAGGCTACTTACAAAATGTCCACAAATGGTGGAGTAGCTACTTTAGAGAATACATGTTCCATAATTTATTGACTGATTTGGGTTATACTGTTTTGGATATTGATTACCGTGGATCTGCAGGCTATGGTCGTGATTGGAGAACTGGTATTTATCGCCACATGGGAGGAAAAGACCTTTCAGATCAAGTGGATGGCGTGAAATACCTAATTGCAAACCATGGTGTAGATCCTGAAAGAGTTGGTTTATATGGAGGTAGCTACGGTGGTTTCATTACTTTAATGGCACTTTTCAATGCTTCAGAAACCTTCAAGTCAGGAGCAGCTCTACGTTCAGTTACTGATTGGGCACATTACAATCACGGCTACACAGCAAATATCCTGAATACTCCAGAAGAAGATCCTATTGCCTACCGTCGTTCCTCTCCTATCTACTTTGCTGAAGGTTTAGAAGGAAACTTACTGATGGCTCACGGAATGGTAGATGCCAATGTGCACTTCCAAGATGTGGTCAGACTTTCACAGCGTTTTATTGAGCTTGGAAAAGACAACTGGGAAATGGCAATCTATCCTGTAGAAGATCACGGATTCGTGGAACCTAGTTCTTGGACAGATGAATACAAGCGTATTCTGAAGTTGTTTAATACTACGCTGCTCGAAGAGTAGAATTTCACTTTATAGCATAAAAATCAAAATGGCTGTTCGTTCGTACAGCCATTTTTTTTGTGAAAATGTAGCCAATGTTATTGGCTAAGATTTTCCACCAAAACAGCATTGAAAAAAAAGAGTATAAGTAAGATACTACCTTGTTTCTAGGACAGCAAAAGCTAAATCCAACTTGCTATCTCTCGGAAACCTTAGGGTTCTCTGCGGTCAAAAAATCAGACTATTAGGTTTTCGATCAAGGATTACAAAAGATGTTTTTCTCGGAAATTGAACCTTTGATTAAATGACTTTTTAAATAATTGTAAAAATCTATTTCAATTCGACAAATCATTAGTTTAAGAAAGCATAATGATTTAGTTTTGGTGAAAAATCAGTTAATGAAAAGAACAATACTCTTCGTAATCATCATGTGGTCAATTGCTGCCTGTCAAGAAATTTCAGAGCCACCCACTCCACCAACTCCTGACAAACCAATAACAAAGCCTATTGAAGGACCGCTTCTCTTAGAAGTTGAAATTGACCCTGACTATCTTATAACAACAGGCTTTGTATTTCTACATAATTCAGATGGCAAATGGTTAGGTTACTCTGAAATAAAAAATGGAGAAGAATATTCATGGGAAATAGAATTAAATGAATCCTACCAACTCACACTATATTTGAAGGAGGGAGATGAAGATTCAAATTTTCATAGTTTCGCAACTTATCGAGACATTCCAGTTGATCAAAAATTATATCTATCCAGAGGATGGACAGCGAATACAAACGCAATGACTTATAATAATAATCAAACAACTTTAAAAATAGATCATGGTTCTAACTTGCGTCAAATTCATATAACAAGTGAATACACACCGTTCGTAATACGCTCTCAGATATTGCCTATAAATAATCAAATTAGCTTTCAATCGATTAAAGAAAATAATGAATATATGATTGTGGCTAGGGATGAAAATGGGTTACCTAAATACCAAATAATCCCTGATATTAGAACTACTAATATGCACATATTTAATTTTGGGGAACTTAAAGAATTTGACCGATTAAATATAGTACCCACTGAAAACTTGAATAATTTTTCCGCTTTTGTTATAGGTCTGAATAAAAAGGAGGAAGGATATAGAGGTGGATATTATACTTCTAATATAACATCAACGTACCCAACACTCCCAACTATAACTCTTGGCTATCTTGACAGATACCCTTATAATTATACAAGTATTTCTGTACTTGACAATAAAAGCAATGAGCTTCTTGGATATAGATCAATAAGTAAAATCCCAAAGCAAGTAGATCTACCAAACCCAGAAACTTTTGAAATAATTGATTCTACTAGAGAAAATTTTGAATATACTCCATTACCTCAAGCTCGCTTTAAAATGGTTAATTGGTTATATAATTCAAGCAATACGCAGATCTTTTGGAATTTGTTATCAGAAAACGATTTGAAATTCAATTTAGAATTTCCTGATGAGATTGTAAACGAACTAACTATCTTGAAAAACATAGATGCACTAAAATTATTTAATCTGAATCAAACAAAATCATCCTTAACATATCAGGAATACCTTAAATCATTTTTGCTAAACAATGAATATTTAGTGGAATACGAAAATTATACTTATGTTAATAACTATTATTAACTATACAATAGTTGCTTCTCAGTAGTTAAAACCCAACTTTAAATTAAGAAGTAGACTTTCCAAATCTAACAAGTCATATGCTATATTAAAAAAAGAGTCCCACACTCGCCGGACTCTTTTTCGAAAGTACGGGCGAAAGATGTTTCACCCCTACAAAATCAACTCATCAACAATTCAATAATCTGGGCGGGTGCTTGCACACCATCAACTTTGTCATCCTCGATCTGTTTTCTCAATTCGTATTCCAGTTCGAAGATCAAACCAGATACAAATACCTTGTCCATTCTCAAATCGCTTTCGAATGAAGCGTATTTTCTCTTTCCTGTCAGATCTATTCCATATTGATGGAAGACCTTTGATATTTTGCGCAAATCAGTATAATTCTTCATTGGGTATGTAGTTTAAACCCTTGCTGATCTTGCCGAGCAGCAAAGGTTATTTATTCAATTTTTAGACGTAAGCAGCAGCTTCGGATTCAAACTCTTCCACATTGGTGTCCTCGAGTTCGATTTGCTTCTTCTCTCCTTTTCCGATTTTCACCATAAATCTGTCAAACAGGTAATAGATCACCGGAACGACAACCAAAGTCAGGAACATGGATGAAAGCAAACCGCCGATGATTACCCATGCCAAACTGTTTTTCCATTCAGCACCAGCCCCGGTCGCCAACGCAATCGGCATCATACCAATCACCATCGCGATCGTAGTCATCAGAATCGGACGGAAACGAATCTTCACAGCTTTCTCCAAAGCAACTTTCACTTCTACTCCTTCTGCTTTTAGCTGATTAGTGAAATCGACCAGTAGAATTGCGTTCTTCGCCACAAGTCCCATTAGCATGATCAGACCCATGATAGAGAAGATACTAAGCGTTCCTTTCGTCAGTGCCAAAGCAAGTAAGGATCCGATCAAAGCCATTGGAAGTGAGAACATCACCACCAAAGGATAGACATAAGAATCATACAAAGCCACCATAATCAAGTAGATCAAAATAATGGAGGCCAAAAGCGCAATTCCCAATGAACCAAAGCCTTCAGACTGGTTTTTCATATCACCGTCATAGTTGATCTGCACTTGTTGAGGAAGCTCCATCGCATCGATAGCGGCAGTCAATTCTGCCCCAACTGTACCAGAAGGAACACCCGCTACCTGAGAAGTGATTTTGGCAGAAGAAACACGGTCTCTTCTTTCCAATTTGGTTGGACCTTCAGACTGATTAACTGTCGCAAACTGCTCTAGTTTGATCAGTTTACCACTTCTATTTAAGAAAGTAAGGTTTTGAACATCTGAGATCGATTTTCTATCAAACTCATTCAACTTAACTAGAATGTCATATTCATAGTCTCCATCAGTGTATTTAGAATCGTCGTTACCGTTGAAGGCAACTTGAAGCGCTCCACCAACCATATCCATGGAAAGGCCCAGCTCATTCATTTTATAGCGATCCACTTCTACACGGATTTCTGGGTTACCGTCTTCGAGAGAACTTTCGATCTTACGTGTTCCTTTCAATCCTGCTAAAATTCCTTCGATTTTATCGGAAACAATACGGATTGAATCTTTGTCAGGCCCAGAAACGATCACCTGGATCGGTGCATCATTCGCAGTTCCCATTATAGAAATCGGTACACCTGTATATTCAGCACCTGTAATATTCTCCTCTAGGTAATTCTCAAGAGTTCTCGCGTAATCAGGCCCCGTCATAGTTCTATGTTCAGGGTCAACTAGCTTAACTAGGATTTCTGAAGTAAATGGAGAGGATTGAGAACCTGTAAATTGACCAGAAGCCACGCCCACAGTGGTAAATACTTCTGTAACTTCAGGCAACGTCCTCAGGTAATCTTCTACTTCTCGAGTCTTGAAGTTGGTTTGCTCCAAGGTTGCATCTTTTGGAAGCTCTAGTCTAAGTAGGAATTCTCCTCTATCACCTTCGGAAACGAATTCGGAGCCGATAAAGCCTTGAATCACTAGGAAGAAAGAAGATATAAACAGCACAAAAGTAATTCCGAGCAAGGCGATTTTATGTGCAAATCCCCATCTCAAAATTCCAACTAACCAGTCGACAAATGAATCCAATCCAGACTCAAATCCATAGACGATTTTTCCGAAGAAGGAATTCTTATCCAAATGCTCCAGCTTCGAGAACCTAGAGGTGAGCAGCGGAATCAGCGTAAATGCTACCAGCAAGGAAATCAAAGTGGCTGTCGCTACAGTAATACTGAACTGAGCCAAAATACCTCCAATCAAACCACCAGTCATCGCCAATGGCACGAATACCACGATAATCACCAAGGTGATAGAAACTACTGTTGCACCAATTTCGCGGATACCATCATAAGATGCCTGAGCGATAGTTTTACCCATTTCCAAGTGACGGTAGATATTTTCTATAACTACAATAGCATCATCCACAAGAATACCTACCACTAGGGAAAGTGCAAGCAATGACATCAAGTTCAGTGTAAAACCAGCCAAGAACATTACTGTGAAAGTTGCTACGATGGATGCTGGAACTGCTACCATGACGATGATTGCATTTCGGATACTATGTAAGAACAATAGCATAATCAAAGCCACTAGCACAATCGCAATCACCAAATCCGTAATCACGTGATTTGCCGCTTCCAAGGTAAACTCGGATGTGTTTTGAGAAATCTGGAAGGAAACACCTTCCGCATTATACGTCTGCTCTAGTGTATGAAGCTCATGCTCCAACACTTCAGAAACTTCCACTGCATTGGCATCGGATTGCTTTTGTACAGTAAGACCAATTGCTGATTTACCGTTAAGTCTAGTAAGAATGTCCTCATCTTTGTAAGAATCTTCCACTTCAGCTACTTCTTTCAACTGAATCGGAGATTCATCTAAGCGATAGGCAATTACTAGATTTTCTATGTCCTGAATGTTCTGGAATTTACCCGCAAGACGAATCAAAACCTGTCCTTCCTTATCTTTCAATCGACCCGTAGGAAAATCAAGATTACTGGCATTGATAGTCTGAGCTACAGAAATCGGAGAAATACCGTATCCATCCAGCTTATTCCTATCCAAGTTTACTTTGATCTCACGTTCAGTACCTCCAAGCATATTCACTTGTGCAACACCTTTGATCTGGGCCAATGAAGGCTGAATCTTGTTTTTGATCAAATCATAAAACTCGGAAGGCTTCAAATCTGAATAAACTGCCAATTGCATGATAGGCAAATCATCCAAATCAAACTTCCCCAAACTAGGAGGGTCAGCATCATCAGGAAGATCACCCAAAATCGCATTGATCTTACGCTGCGCATCCTGCATAGAATAATCTACATCCTCTCCTGCTTCAAGTTCAATCGTGATGATCGATATGCTTTCCTGAGAAATGGAATTCATGGACTTGATACCTTCCAGAGACGCTACCGCATCCTCGATCTTCTTAGTTACGGAAGTTTCCACTTCCGATGGAGCTGCACCAGGATAGACCGTAGAAATGGTTACCACATTGGTTTCCATTTTAGGTAAAAGCTCGTAGGACAACTGAGAGTAGGAAAAAAGTCCCAGCAATGTCAGTACGGTAAACAGCACGACCACCATGGTCGACCGTTGTATGGATATTTTAGTGATTTGCATAGTTTACTGAACTTTGACTTTTGTTCCTTCTTTCACATTGATCAGACCAGAAGCGATCACTTCGTCACCGGATTTCAATCCGTCAAGGATCTCTACTGTTCCGTCATCCAAAGGATGGATTTTCACTGGCTGATAAGCAGCCACGCCATCTTTGATAAGGTAAACTCCCGGATCTTTCAAGCTTCCTGCGATAGACTTTCTGTCAATTTTCAGCACCTTCTCTTCCTGAGAAAATTTGAACTGAGCAGTTCCGAACATACCTGGCTTGATTTGATCTTGATTTTTACTGTTCATGATCAATTCCACTTCGTATTTGAAAGAAGCATCCGCTTTATCAGAGATGAAATTCACTTTCCCGGTAAAGTCCTGATTTGACATCGCATTTACTCGCACTGCGATTTCATCGCCTTTAGTTACTTTGGAGATCTCGCTTTCAGTTACATTCACGGAAAGTTTCAAAGGATTTTTATTGATGATATCTGCCAAAGGCATTCCTGGGCTCACCAATGTTCCCATTTCGTAGTAGTCTTCGTTGATAAATCCAGCTATCGGAGCAGTGACCTGCGTGTCATCCAGTCTCTTTTTCAACGCTGATAATTGAGCATCCGCGATTTTGAAAGCCTTCTCATTTTCTTCCAATTGCTTCTTCGTGATTGCATCGGTGGAAGCAAGATTTTCAAAACGCTTCAGATCCTTTTCAGCCTGATCTCTATTCAGTTTTGCAATCGTATATTCAGCGCTGATCAGACGATCATCGATCTGCACGATCAAATCGCCTTTGCGCACGTAATCGCCTTTTCTTCTGTGGATTTTTACAATCGCTCCAGAAGTCTCAGACATCAATTTCAATTCCTGAGACGGTTCAAAAATCCCATTTGCTTCGAAATTTCTGTTTACGCTTTTCTCTTCCACTTTCTCCACCGTCACAGAGATATACTCGCTGGACTTCATGGCAAGCGTGGCCGCTTCGTTCATTTCTTGCTTATTGTTGTAAAGCGTGAAAGCAACTGCTCCTACACCGACTAGAAGAAGCGCTATGATTATTAATTTTTTCATCGTTTTGTCGTTGGTATGAGTTTTCTATTACAGTAAAAGATTTTTGATTTTTCCAGAAGAATTCAGAATCTCCAATTGAGCGATCCGAACCTGAATGATTTGATTATTATAGTTGGCTTGTGCCTCTCGCTGAGTAGTCTCCGAATCGAGCAAGTCTGTCAATGGACTTAGCCCTTCTTTATAAAGCAAAGTGGTTTCCTGAAAGACATCGTTTGCCAAATCCAGATTGCTGTCTAATGAAGCAAGGGTATTTAAAGAATTGTAGTATTTATTGAGAGCATTCTTGTATTCCAATTCCGCAGCATCTTCAGCTTGAAGTCGATCCAGATTCAATTGCTGGGCACTTACTTTGGACTGCGCAGCCTTGTATTTGGTCTGCATGCCGTCGAAAATCGGAATCTGAAGTTTCAAACCAATTAGAAATCCTTGGTACCAGACCTTACCCTGACTCATGAAGTCAAATTCCTGAGAGAATGCATTCTTATTCCAGTCTGCGAAACCAACTAATTGAGGCTGGTGCGCAGCCTTGATATTCTTGTATTCATATTCATAAAGTTTCTCCTGCACACCTAAAACCTGGATGTCTTTTCTGTCGAAAATATTGAAATCCTGAACTTGGAAATCCTTCACTTTCTGATCCATGTCAGCTACGCTCTGATCCAAATTGATTTCCGTATCGACTGGAATTCCCATTAATAATTTCAAATAACCTTCCCGCTGATAAATACCGATCTCCAGGTTTTCCAATTCACTTTGGATGGAGGTCAGGTTAACTTTCACCCGATTGAGATCGACTTTCCTAGCCAGATCATTATCATATTGAGACTGTAGGATTTTCTCCAAACTCTCCAGCTGATCTATATTCGCCAGCAAATTCTCTTTCTGAAGTTCCAATTGAATCACTCCCAAGAAATTCATGGATATCTCGTGAATCACATCTTCTTCTGATTGTTCTGCCAAAATCCTGTAAAACTCTTCTCCGGTTTTTGCGGCTTTCAGACCAATCAAATATGAATTGCTGAAAATCAACTGGTTCAATTCAAAACCAGCTTTCAATGACTGTGGCACACCTAGAGAGATTACCTGAATCTCATTTGGGTCTCCCCCAAAAATCCCACCTGGTACTGCCTGAGGAAATACATCCAGAAAATTGTTGTATTGCCCATAAGCTGAGAACTGGGGCAGCCCTGCTCCTCTGATCTCGTTGCGCTGATATTTCGCCTTTTCCTCATCCAGGATGGCCTTTTTCAGCGTTCGGTTGTTTTCCAAACCGATCTGAATACTCTCTTTCAAGGTGAGTGTATCCGGAATTTCGAACTCCTGCACAGTTTCTTGCCCCGCAGCCAGCGCTGGAGCTATAAAGAAAAATGCATACGTTAAATACTTCTTTAACATGTCGTTGATTAATAGTTTGTTATAAAATATATAGTTGGTTCTGTTTTTAATGAACTTACTGTTGAAATTTTTTTAGGCTTGTTGCCTTTTAAACCTTTCGAAAAGCGCAGGAATTTCCTTTTTGAAGAAACCCAAGAAATCAGAGAAGTCTTTCATTTTACAATTGAACTCCTGATTCTTCTCGGTTCTCACTTCCAATACTTCGTCAATAAACTTTTGGATCTCAGCGATATTTTCCAATTCCTTGGCAAAGTCGGCTCTCCAATCACTCAATTTCAGCGCAAAATATCTTTTTCTGTCACCTGGACGCGTGGAATACACACATCTATCTTTTGCCTGTAGGAATGTCAGTGCGTTACTAACGGCACTCTTGCTGACTCCAAGTTGTTCCACGATCTCATCAAAAGAAACTTCCCCATCTTCATGGACAAGAAGCAAACCTATGATTCTTCCCACCAAAGGCTGCATGCCTTTGTGCTCATGGAAAACTCCGATTCGCTCAATCAGTTCCTTGTGTTTTTCAGTCAATACCATAATTGTTGTATTTGGGTTATGTGCTAGTAACGGGACAAAGGTAAACAAAGTTCAGTTAGTTCTGCAAATAGAGAACCAAATATTTTCAAGAATTAAATTAGGCAGAAAAAATCTTCTGAATAAAAAAGACCATTTACTGTTTACCCAAGGTTACTCTTATCTACTGGTTCATTAACTAGATCTGCGCCAAAGATTTTTTGCCGATGTTTTTCTCCCCATATATGAAGCGCAGAGATTACGTCTTTAAGCGTCTCACCGTAGGGAGTCATGGTGTATTCTACAGTCACTGGAAATGTATCATAGACTTTCCGCTTCACCAATTGATTTAATTCCAAATCCCGTAGCTCCTTCGAAAGCATGCGGTCTGTAATCCCAGGAACTTGTCTGGAAATTTCCGAAAACCGCTTATATCCATGGAGCAAAGCCACAATTATAGGCAGCTTCCACTTTCCATTTAAAACATCCAGTGCATCCTGAACAGGACGAATTATCCCGGTGCATTGGCTGTGGTTTGATTTATCTGGCTTTTCCATATGGCAAATATAACAAGAGATACATTGAACTATACCAAAGTATAGTACTATACGCGAGTATAGTACTTACAAATGTATAGCTAATTACGATAAGTTTGTGACAAATAATAACACTATGACTAATAAAATTATCTATTGGACTGCTACAGGCCTAATCTCACTCATGATGCTTTTCAGTGCTTATGCTTATTTCGCAGACCCGAATGTTTCCGCAGGTTTTACTGCTATGGGATTCAAGGATTTCTTCCGGATTGAACTTGGAATCGCGAAAATACTTGGAGTTATCGTACTCCTAATTCCAGCCTTCCCTAAGCTGGTAAAGGAATGGGCTTACGCAGGTTTTGGTATCACATTTATCTCAGCATTCATTGCTCACGCTGCAAATGGGGATCCCGTTTCGGCTATGATCATGCCTTTGGTGGCGTTGGCCTTACTGGTCGTTTCCAGGGTTTTTCTAGCAAAAATCAGTTGATTATTCTCTAATCCAAAAAGCATCCTCTGAGATTTCCTAGGATGCTTTTTGCATTTTTTACTGGGTAAGGCCGAGAACTAAAGCAGGATCAAATACATTTGATAGAATATTAATCCTTTGAATTATGCCCCTGATTTACGTCAAAAACATGGTTTGCCCAAGATGCATTGCCTCAGTTACTGAGACCTTAGATCAGCTCCAACTCTCCTATTCCTCAGTTGATTTGGGTAAAATAACGCTTGATTCTCCGCTAAACACCATTCAAACTAAAGAATTATCGGCTGCCTTGAAAGCTCGTGGTTTTGAATTGTTAGAAGATGGAAAATCGTCCTTGATATCTCAGATCAAAAGTATTTTAATCGAACGCATCCAGCATTCTGATGGCAATAGATCTGAGAATTATTCAAGCTTTATCTCCGATAAACTTAACCATGAATACACTTATCTGAGTAAGCTTTTTTCACAGGTAGAAGGAATCACCATTGAGAAATTCATCACCAAAGTAAAAATAGAACGAGTGAAGGAATTGATGATTTACAACGAAATGAGTCTATCAGAAATAGCTGATCAACTCGGCTACAGCAGCGTGGCTTACCTCTCATCCCAGTTCAAAAAAGAAACAGGTATGACTCCTTCATCATTCAAAAAATCTGGTGAAGAATCGAGAGTGGGATTGGATAAAATTTAGGAATAAGCTTAGTAAACTTTTATATAAAAATTTACCCTGATTAAAGAACATCATTTTAAAAACAAAATAACTCTCAGACTTTATATACTACATTTTTTTAAGAATGTATCTGTCGATGGCCGATTTTTACTGAAATGAAAATGGGTTTCTTCAAAACAATTTTACCTTCGCTTAATCATAATTAATTTTTATAGCGCTAAAAAATTTCTTTACTTAGCCAAAATAAAAATAACCCAAGATTATCTTGACTTTTTTTAAGACATACGCCCTAGAAAGTCCATCTCTGGATACGTTATGGTCTGATTTGCGATCAGGGGACAAGTCAGCTTTGGAGGCGATATATAGAAATTTCATACAGGACTTGTTCAATTTTGGCATGAGCCTTCATGCAGATGAAACCTTGGTCAAGGATTCAATTCAAGACATTTTTATAGACTTGTGGAACTATCGATCCAAGCTCTGCACTGAGGCTAATATCAAGCAGTATTTATTCAAATCCCTTTCTAATAGAATCCATAAGGAGTTGGGGAAAAATGCACGGAGAACTTCTATCCATTGGATGGTCGATCAAGAAGAGCTGGTAGATTCGACAGAAGATGTTTTGATTCAAGGTCAACTAGCCTCTGAGCTTTCTTCTAAAATGAAGCTTGCACTAGAAAAATTACCTATACGCCAGAAGGAGGTCTTGCAGTATCTATATTTTCAAAAACTTAGCTATGAAGACACTTCCAAACTGCTTGATATCAACATTCGCTCTACTTATACCCTAGCGTGGAAAGCTATAAATGCGCTGAAAAAATCAATTATTTCATTGAGCCTTCTTATTTTATCCTTCCTTGCGCTGTAGTAAATTTCTATTAAAGGCGTATTTTCTTTGATGATTTCGCAATCGATTGAGTAGTTTTTTGAAGGATTTGAAAAAGTTAAAAAAAATTAAAATTCTGAAGGATAACTTTTGACTCCTGCCTCCTTAATGTAGTGAATAGACTCATTATGGATAAATTAAATTTCTCAGTAGAAGATTTCGTCCTTGACACTGCTTTCAGGGAATGGATTCTGTCTCCGACCGCAAAGAGAAATCTTCAATGGGAAGAATATATTGTCAGAAACCCCCAAAGCATAGAGCATATCAGAATTGCCAGGCAGATAGTTCTGAACATGCCTTCGAAAGAATTTATGTTAAACGAGCGACAGGTAGATTCGCTTTGGGAAAAAATAGATAAAAACCTTGATTTCAAAGATTTACCAAGAGAAGCTAAAAGTTTTCCTATTAATTCCTCGGCTACAATTTCAAGATATACAACTGAAAAAAGTAAGTATAGAATCAATTTCCAAGTACTTAAGGTAGCTGCGCTAATCCTGCTGGCATTTGCACTTGGCATTTTGTATTTTACCATGCCCGAAATAGAAAAAAAACCTGAAATAAAGTGGTTGACTTATTCTACTAAGCCGGGCGTGAAATCTTCCGTCACACTCAGTGACGGATCAGTGGTCAAACTGAACGCAGGAAGTAGTATTCGCTATG
This sequence comes from Algoriphagus locisalis, assembly GCF_900116615.1. Taxonomy (GTDB): domain Bacteria; phylum Bacteroidota; class Bacteroidia; order Cytophagales; family Cyclobacteriaceae; genus Algoriphagus; species Algoriphagus locisalis. The sequence goes on along the minus strand of NZ_FPBF01000001.1, from coordinate 842,054 downwards.
TACAGAATTTTGTGGGCAATACTCGGGAAGTATTCTTAGATGGAGAAGCGTTCTTTGAAGTAGCCCATGATACCATCAAGCCATTTATAGTCCACACCAAGGATATTTCTACGAGAGCGATGGGCACGGCTTTCAATATTCAAGCAGGACAAAATGGGAAAATCATCATCTCACTTTTGACTGGCAAAGTAGAAGTCAAATCCCAGCAGGTTCCTGAGTTCTTGGATTACTTGACTCCTGGAGAGCAGATTCAGACTGTGACTATGGGCAAATACTGGGAAAAAGGCAGTTTCGAAGAAGACGTAGTAATGGCCTGGCTGGACCAAACGATCATTTTTGATAGCACGCCCCTACCTGAAGCTGTCGAAATGCTTGAAAACTGGTTCGGTGTGAAAATCACCCTACTGAATTTCAATGATCAAAACCTGACTCTTTCAGGAAAATACAAAGGAGAGACTTTAAAAAACATCCTTGACGGATTGAGTTATACCGCCCGATTTAAGTACGAAATCGATGGCAAACAAATTAAAATAAATTTCAAACAATAACCCCCTCTTATTTCTATGCAAAAAAAACAAAAGAATTCACAAGTGAAAACGACTGAAGATGCGTCAACATCTCCAGTCTTAGGTTTCAGAATGTTTCGTCAAAAGCATTCTGGATTTTAGATCAAACCAATCACAATAGTTTAAACCAAAATTAAAATTATGAAAAATGACATACGGTTACGCATTTTAACTGTACCAAAGAGAATATTTCAACTATTCCTGGTACTGTGCTTAAGTATGAATGTTCTTTTTGCCAAAGCGGCAGAAGTTCAGACAAAAAGAATGGATGAAGTTCCTGTAAGTATGCATCTACGTGATGTGACTATAGAGGAAGCTTTCAAGCAGATCGAAGAAGCTACAGGATTTAATTTTGTCTATACGAATAAGGAAGTTAAGGGTGTGCCTAATGTAGCAATGCAGGTTAACACCAATGTATTTGATGCATTAGTTTACCTTTCTAGACAAACCAAATTAGAATTCAAGCAGATCAATGAGAATATCGTAGTACGAAAAAAAGCAGTTTACGTTCCAGAAACGGCGGTAGTCATTGAAGAAGCTGCTGCTATTACCGTAACAGGTACTATCGTGGATGAATCAAACCTTCCGCTCCCAGGAGTGACGGTGATTGAAAAAGGCACTACCAATGGTACCGTAACAGACGGAGATGGTAATTTTAGCTTAGATGTAGCGTCAGCTGAGTCCGTATTATCTTTCTCTTTTATAGGAATGGAGCCTGTTGAAATGGCTGTTGGTGAAAGAAGAACGTTCAACATTACCATGATGGATGATATCAAATCACTTAATGAAGTTGTTGTAATCGGTTACGGGACTCAAACTAAAAGAGAGATCACATCGGCTGTGGCAAATGTGACTAGCGAGGATTTCGTACAGACAGGAGTACGCTCTCCTATGGAACTGATCCAAGGTAAAGTAGCAGGATTGAACATCGTAAGAACTCAAGGTAGCAACCCAAATGCAGGTACAGATATCCAACTGAGAGGTCTTACATCTGTGTCTGGTACTACCCAACCTTTGATAGTAATCGATGGTATTCCAGGCGGTAATCTAGACCTTTTGCAGCAAGATGATATTGCTACTTTTGACGTACTGAAAGATGGTTCAGCTGCAGCAATCTACGGAACTAGAGGAAATGCAGGTGTAATTTTGATCACTACCAAGAAAGGTAAATCAGGCCAAGCGAGATTCGACTATTCCACTTACTTCCAAAGAGAATTTGTGGACAGAAGACCAGATAATCTAACTGCTGATGAATACCGTGAGCTAATCGATCAAGGATTAGTAGATGAGCAAAATGACTTCGGTTCGTCAACTGATCTTTATGATGAACTCTTGAACAAGGAAAACCTAAGCCAATATCACAACTTCGCAGCATCTGGTGGAAGTAATACTAGCAACTATAGAGTGTCTTTCTTCTTCAATGACGCTGAAGGCATTGCAAAAGAAAACAGCAGAAAACAATATGGAGGTAGAATGAGCTTCAGCCAGACGGGCCTTCAGGATCGTCTGACCTTAGCTACTAATATGGCTGTTAACCTATTTGATGCAAATAGACTAGGCGGAGGAGGCGGTGACTTCGAGCAGGCCATCCAAAGAAACCCTACAGCTCCAATCTTCAACGAAGATGGATCCTTTGTAGAGACTGAAGCTTACAATAACTACAACCCACTATCAAGATTTGCAAATAGAATCAGTGAGCGTAAGCAGATGAATTTGTCTGGTGACGTGAGGTTGACATTGGAAATCATGGAAGGTTTGACAGCTTCAGTATTCGGAGCACATCAGAGAACTTCTTACAATGATAGATACTATCAGTCTATGAATGACTTTGCCAACCGTCCTGCTTCTCAGTATCAAGGTACTGGCTATGCCTCCAAATCCAATTATACCAACTGGAATAACACCTTGGAAGCTACAGTGAATTATAAGAAGAACTTTAATTTGGAGCATACTCTTGATCTGATCGGTGGATATAGCTACCAGTACTTTACTACAGAGACATTCAATGTAAACAATAGTGGTTTCACCACTGATGGCTTCTTGGATTGGAATTTAGGAGCTGGTTCAGCTATCAACAACACCTTGCTTCCACGACCAGGTATGGGTTCATTTAAGGATGACAATACCTTAATCGCATTCTTTGGTAGAGCTAGTTACTCTTTCAAAGACAAGTATTTTGCACAAGCTACCTTGAGAAGAGAAGGTTCTTCTAAGTTTGGGGCTAACCACAAGTGGGGTAATTTCCCAGCGGTATCCGTAGGCTGGTCTTTAACAGAGGAAGATTTCTTAAGTAGTAGTTCTACTGTCAATAACTTGAAAATGAGATTAGGTTATGGAGTAACAGGTAACCAAGGGATAGGAAATTACCTTTCTTTAGTAACGCTAGGTACAGGTGGTGTTTATCCTCAAGAGGGTGTTTATTATCAAACTTATGGTGCAGCCAGAAACCCTAACCCAGACTTAAGATGGGAGAAAAAGAAAGAATGGAATCTAGGATTTGACTTCTTGCTTTTCAACAATAAGTTGAATGGTTCATTGGATTTCTATACCAGAAACACAGAAGATCTACTTTACAACTATACTGCTCAGCAGCCCGCTTTCGTGAAAGGCTCCTTGTTCACCAACGTAGGAACTATTAACAACAAAGGTATAGAGTTATACTTGAGCTCTATGATTATGGAAAAAGGGGACTTCTCATGGCAAATGGATTTAACTGCTAATACGCAGATCAATGAAATCACCTCTCTATCAAATGAAGTGTTCACAGTATCATGGATCGAGACAGGTGGACTTCCTAGCCCTGGAAACTTGGGAAATGCAATCCGAGTGGAAGAAGGTGGTGCTGTAGGTAATTTCTATGGTAAGCGTTTCGCCGGTTTCAATGAAGATGGCAAGTGGTTATTCTACAAAGCAGACGGTACTACCGGAACTGCCGGTGAGATGAGTCAGGAAGATCTTACAATCATCGGTAATGGTGTCCCTAAGTATATGGCATCTTTGAATAATGTCTTGAGATACAAAGGATGGGATTTCACTATCTTCTTCAGAGGCAAATTCGACTTTGATATCTTGAACACAAAGGAAATGTACTTTGGAAACAAGAGATGGTTACCAAACAACTTGCTTTCAAGTGCTATCGACAGACATGTGGAGCTAGACGATGATCCTCAGTACTCTGATTACTATTTAGAAGAAGGTTCATTTGTGAAACTAGACAACATCACATTAGGCTACACATTTAAAGTGGGTGGTAAATATGTGAAAAACCTTCGGGTATATGCTTCTGGACGTAACATCGCTACTTTCAGTGGCTACTCCGGCTTAGATCCAGAACTTCAGGATGCTGGCTTTACTACAGGTATTGATGGCAGAGGATTCTACCCTCGTACCAAAAGCTTCACACTAGGTCTAAATGTTGGATTTTAATTAAGAAGAAATCATGAAAAAATATTTCAATAAACTATCCGTTGCGCTCACCCCAATTGCCCTTATGGCTACGGTATCTTGTACCGACTTGGATGAGACAATCTATAGCGAATTATCAAAGGATAATTTCTACAACAGCAAAGTAGAAATCATGCAGGGTGTACTCAGACCATTTACACACATGCAGGCCTGGCTTGCACCTACGGGTCAAAATGGGTACTACTATCATGGTGAATCTGCTGCAGATCAGATTGCATGGCCACAAAAAGGTCGTCACGGTTACGATGGTGGTGATCACGTTCGTCTTCACCGTCATGAATGGACCCCCCAAGAGAATCGATTGAGAGGTTCATGGAGTCTAATGTGGGAAGGTCTTGGTTATGTAAACGCTCTTTTGGAGGATTTCGAAACACTGGACTTTGAAGCCGCTGGACTTACTCAGGCAGAAATGGAGTCTATCATTGCTGAAGTAAAAGTGATGCGTGCTTTCCATTACCTGAAAATCATGGATATGTGGGGAAATGTACCTATCGTTACTACTGTAGGTCAGCCTACTAATCCAGAAACCAGACCAAGTGCTGAAGTATTCCAGTTTGTGGAAGAAGAGCTATTGGCAAATGTTGAGTTGCTTCAACCTCTCTCACAAGATTTAGTAGGTAGAGTATCTAAAGCTGCTGGCTATGCGATGCTTTCCGAGCTTTACCTAAATGCTGAAGTTTGGTCTGGAACTCCTAGATACGATGACTGCATTACTTATTCAAACAAAGTAATCAATGGTGAAGGTGGAAGCCTAATGGGCGAAATGAGACTAGATCCATCTATTTTAGGTCCATTCTCTAACCAAAACCAGTTCTCTCCGGAGAATATCTTCCAGTTTGCATTTAGCCGTGACGGTGGATTTACCTTCAACTGGGCTGGCTTCTTCTTTGGCTATGGCAATATGTCCCGAGCATTGAATGTTACTTACAGTGGCTGGAATGCGTTTGTGGTTACACCAAATGCTTTCAGTGCATTTGAAGAAAATGACAACAGAAAGAGCGAGTGGTTCCTTTTTGGTCCTCAGACTGACTATGAAACAGGTGAACCGATTCTCGGAACTGAAGAATGGGCAGATCAGCCATTAGTCTATGTGAACAATATCCGCAGAAACTCTGAAGGAGCAACGGGTGAAGGCTCAATGACAGAAGGTGAAGAAAACTCTGGCGCTAGATTTCACAAATACAGATCTGGTACATCAGACCAGGAAGGAGTTTACTGGGAAAATGATTATGTAATCTATAGATTGACAGAAGTTTATTTCAACAAAGCAGAAGCATTGATGAGACAAAATGGCGGAGCTGCAACTCCTGAAGCTGTAGAGCTGATCAATGAATCCAGAAAGAGAGCTTTTGACGAAGAAGAATGGGCTACCGAAGCTTATACTACGAGTACTTTAACTATGGAAGAACTCCTTGCAGAAAGAGGCAGAGAGTTTATCTTTGAGGGCAAAAGAAGAACTGACTTGATCAGATTCGGTGATTTCACTTCTGGCTCTTGGTGGGACAAAGATCCTTCTGAGCCAACCAGAGCGTTATTTCCGATTCCTCACATCCATCTTTCTTTGAACCCTAACTTAGTTCAAAACCCTGGCTATTAAGTTGTAAATAGTCCGGTGATTTGAAGAAGTTTTGTGGGAAAGCAGTTTTGCTTTTCTGCAAGACTTCTTCTTTTATACCCCAATCATAACCTACTAGTAATTTATTAATCCTATAATTCACATGATTTTGAAAAAACATGTTTGCTTGCTTACCGCTGCTCTGGCAATCCAGATCGGTTCTCTGCAAGCACAGCAAAATCCTGTAAAGCTTGACCTTAATTCCTTTGAAGGGAATAAAGGCAGCTGGACAGAAGTAGGAAAAGTCTGGGCTGACCCGACCGTTCCTAATGAACTCCAATCCGCAGATGGATCTGGAGTTATGGCAAATCTACCCGGTAAGAAAAATCCAGGGGCAGACATCATTTCCAAAGAAAAATATGGAGACGTAGATCTTTCATTGGAATACATGGTCGCTCCCGAATCCAATTCCGGAGTTTATCTTCAGGGCAACTACGAAATTCAAATCCTAGACAGCTGGGCAAATACGACCACCAAACCTGGTGATAACGGTGGCATCTATCAACGCTGGGATGACAGCAAGCCAGAGGGCCAAAAAGGCTACCAAGGTTATGCACCCCGCCAAAATGTAAGCAAAGCGCCTGGCATTTGGCAAAAGCTGGAAGTGTCTTTCCAAGCCGCAAAATTTGACGCTGCGGGTAAAAAAATTGAAAATGCCCGCTTTTTATCCGTAAGATTAAACGGCGTGACTATCCACGAAAACCTGGAAGTCTTTGGTCCTACCCGCGGTTCTCTGACTGGTGAAGATGTCGCACTAGGTCCACTTAGAATCCAAGGAGATCATGGAGCGGTAGCTTTTAGAAATATTGAAATCACCCCCTTCAACGCTAAGACTCCTACCGTTTCTGGTGTTTCTTATGAAACTTTTCAAGGTTCATTCAATAACCTGGAAGAACTAGCTGGAAAGACTGCTACTGCAAAAGGTTCTGCAGCTTCTCTAAGTGAGGTTCCTGCTTCTGTCTCTGATGTCAATTTGACGAAGTACAACGCAAATCTGAATGTAGCCGAAGCTGGTGAGTATCAGATTACACTTCAGGTTCCCGGCGGATTAGCTGGTTTTGTAGTTGGAAATGAAACCCTCTCTGAGTTATCCAATAGAGGAGTTAGAGTTAGAAAGCAATTGAATGCAGGAAATAATCCAATTCAAATCATCGCTTCCAAAAACAGAAATTGGTCTGTAGATGGATTCAATATGGCTATTTCTGGTCCCGGTCTAAGAAACACAGAGCTTTTGGTGTCTGAAGCTGGAGCCTATCAGGAGACAGATCCTATTTTAGTGGATGCGGACGAAACACCGGTGTTGCGCAGCTTCCGAGATATACCAAATACTCCACGACTAAGTCATGTGGTTTCCGTAGCTAGCAAAGCTCAGGTAAACTATGCCTATGACATGGAAACAGGTACACTTATCCAAGTTTGGAGAGGTGAATTCCTAGATGCTACTCCTATGTGGAATAGCCGTGGAAATGGTGTTTCAGTGCCTCTGGGGTCTGTGATTAATTTGACTTCTCCAGCTATCAATGCTGTGAATAGCGATTACTCAGCTTCTGAGGAATTCCGAACTAAAGGTTATCAGTTAATGAATGGTTCCGAAGATGTAGTATTCTCATACCTTCTTTCTGGACAAACTGTGAAAGATGAAATCAAAGTATTGGAATCTGGAAAAGGAATCAAAAGATCTGTTTCCGGTGCTGGCAATGGCTTTTACAAAGTAGCAGCAGGTACTGAGATAGAAAAAGTAGGTAAAGGCTATTATTTACTACCTGAAACTGGTGTTTATCTCGAATATGATGAGGCAGCTTTCGGCGCTCCAGTGACTCACTCTACCGATGGCAAAGCCGGTATTTTCTTGCCTGCAAAGGGAAACATCGTTTACAATCTTCTCTTTTAATCTAAGGACAGCGCAATGACAACAATACTAAAGAATAAATTCACAAAAATTGCCTTTGGACTAGCAGCTGTAATTCAGCTGATGCCAGGGCAAGTTGATGCTCAGGAATCCCCGAAAGAAGAGGATTTCTTTAAAATAATGCGGGTGACAGCTCCAGAAGGCACTCTTTTGGAAGTTGGTGGCTTGACCGTTTTGCCGAATGGCGATCTTGGCGTAGCTACCCGTAGAGGTGATGTATTTATCGTAGAGAACCCTACGAGCCCGAAACCTTTCTTCAGAAAATTTGCATCAGGACTTCATGAGATCCTAGGTCTTCATTACGAAGACGGAGCATTCTATATGGCTCAAAGAGGGGAGTTGACCAAATTAGTAGATACTGATCAGGACGGCACAGCCGACTTATACGAAACGGTATATGCTTGGCCACTTTCTGCCCATTATCACGAGTACAGCTTCGGCCCGAAAGTAGGTCCTGATGGCTCTTTCTTCGTTTCTGCAAACGTTGCTTTTGGCGATCAGGAATGGTGGAGAGGCGAAAGCCGTGTGCCTATGAGAGGCTGGATCATGAAGATCAACCGTGATGGAAGCATGGAACCTTACGCAACTGGTATGAGATCTCCGGCTGGTTTGGGGATGCTTGGAGACAAATTGGTTTACACTGAAAACCAAGGTGACTACATGGGTTCTGGTGGACTTTGGTTCATCGAAAAAGGTGATTTCTCTGGTCACCCAGCAGGGTTAACCTGGACTGGACGGGCAGATTCTCCTTTGAAACTGACCACCGAGCAATTCAACAAAGTAGTTGATCCACAAAAAATCCCTAACGGTAACGGTGGTTTCCAAAAGCCAGAAAATGTAATGGACGCTCCATACATCACCATGGCACAAGCTAAGGAACAACTTCCTGATTTAAAGCTTCCGGCAGTTTGGTTGCCTCATGGTATCCAAGGGATTTCCAATGCTGAGCCGGTTTTGATTCCTAAAGGTCATTTTGGGCCATTCGAAGGGCAGGTTTTGATTGGTGACCAAGGCCAAAGTAAAATCATGCGAGTGATTCTTGAAGAAGTCAATGGTGTGATGCAAGGTGCTTCTATTGACTTTAGATCTGGCTTCCAGTCTGGTATTTTGAGAATGGCTTGGGCGCCTGATAAGTCTTTGTTTATCGGAGAGACCAACCGTGGTTGGGGTTCCGCGGGAGAGGCGAATGAAGGGCTTCAGCGACTGGTTTGGAACCACAACGTTCCATTCGAAATGAGAACTGTGAAAGCGCAGCCTGATGGTTTTCTGATCGAATTCACTAAACCTGTTGACAAAGCTTCTGCTGAAGATTTAACTTCTTATTCTGTGGAAAGCTTCACTTACAAATACTATCCTGTGTATGGCAGCCCACCAGTTGACAACAAAAACCTGAAAATTCTTGGTGTAGAAGTAGCTTCCGATGGAATGTCTGCAAGAATCGCAGTGGAAGGTTTGAGAAAAGATTACGTACATAAGTTGAGCCTAAATGGTGTAAGAGCTGTGGAAGGGAGCTTCTCTCTTGTACATCCAGACGCTTACTATACGCTTCATAATATTCCTGCTGGCTCAAAAATGGTAATCAAAACTCCAGCACCTGAACCTGTGAAAGAAGTAGCAGAAAAAACTGCTCCAGCTAAAACAGCTCCGGCAAAATCGGTTGCTTCTGCTATTCCAACAGATGCAGAGATCAAATCCATCTTGGCGAAAAATACCTGCTCGGCATGTCACATGAAAGACAAGAAAGTGATAGGCCCAGCGTATCAAGATGTAGCTAAAAGAAGATATTCTGACGAAAGAATTGTGGAATTGATCTATAACCCAGAACCACAAAACTGGCCAGACTATGCTACTCCTATGCCTCCAATGGCTCAGGTATCCAAAGAAGATGCGATGAAAATAGCGAAATGGATTAATTCATTGAGGTGATTTTGGTCCACCGACAACGGTCAACAGTAGTTTGAATTTCAAATTGAATTATTGAATCCAAAGTTGACCGAGAGTTTAGAATAATATTAAAAGGCTTAGCGATCTATTCGCTGAGCCTTTTTTTTAGTTAGTGTCAAAGCTCCTCAGGAATTTATAACCCTGTTTTCTAAATCTTATCAAACATTAAAAATCGTTCCGTAGGAACGTCTCGTATGTAGCTACCGATTTATCGTAGTACTATCGTTCCGTAGGAACGACTCGTGAAATAATCTCACCATGCGTTCCGACGGAACGCTACTCTAGCGACTACACTAATTGCTACCGACCAAATGTTCCTCTGGAACATACGAAACACATCCAACTTCTGCAGAAGATATCCACATCGATATTTTTCTCTCTTTGATCTCTGCGTATCGCTCTGCTTCCACTGCGGTTAAAAAAAGATAAACACAAAAACAGGGTATGTGTGCAGCTTCTGGAGAAACAGGACAACCACTAATTTGCGGCCTCCGCGTAAACCTCTGTGCCCTCTGCGGTTAATACACAAAATCTCATAACTTTTCCTCAAAATTCCATAACAACTCCCTCCCACCATCTCCCTAAGTTTGTAAAGTCAATCAAAGACAACCAATCCTATGACTGAACCAACTCAAACTTTACATAAAGAAACATTCCCTGTTACAGGCATGACCTGCGCTGCTTGTGCTTCCAGTGTGGAAACAATTTTAACTTACACCGATGGAGTTAAATCTGCACAGGTAAACTTTGCTTCAAGTACCGTGTTGGTCGAATACACAGACAAAATCAGCGCTAAAGGTTTAAATGAAGCACTCGAAGCCGTCGGATACGGACTGATCACAGAGAAAGAAAATGTCGAAGAAACAGTCTCAAAGAGCCAAAAAGAACATTATAAGGTACTCAAGAAACATACAATTGGTGCAGCTATTTTAACCCTGCCAATATTTATAATCGGAATGTTTTTCATGCATTGGAAGCCAGGAACTTGGATTTCTCTCGCATTAGCTATTCCAGTTCTATTCGTATTTGGAAGAAGATTCTTCATAAGCGCATGGAAGCAGTCCAAACATAAAAGTGTCAATATGGATACCCTTGTTGCATTAAGTACAGCCATTGCTTTTCTCTTCAGCTTATTCAACACACTTTTTCCTGAATTTTGGATCAGCCGTGGTTTTGAGCCTCATGTTTATTACGAGGCCGCAACGGTAATCATCACCTTTATCCTTTTTGGCAAAATGCTGGAGGAAAAAGCGAAGTCAAGAACTTCCACAGCGCTCAAAAATCTAATGGGACTTCAGCCCAAGACTTTGAAAGCAATTATCGAAGATGAAGAGAAAGAAATTCAGATTTCTGATGTTCAAAAAGGCTATGAGATAATCGTCCGACCCGGTGAGAAAATCCCAGTGGACGGAAAGGTGATTTCTGGAAGCTCCTTTGTGGATGAAAGCATGATAAGCGGTGAACCTATCGCAGTGGAGAAATCCACAGATGACAAGGTATTTGCTGGCACTATCAATCAAAAAGGGAGCTTTCATTTTAAAGCTGAGAAAGTTGGGAGTGAAACATTACTCTCTCAAATTATAAAGCGAGTGCAGGAAGCTCAAGGCTCCAAAGCGCCAGTGCAGAAACTGGTCGATAAAATAGCCTCCATATTCGTTCCTACGGTCATTGCGATAGCAATTTTGACTTTCGCAGTTTGGATGATTGTAGGCAGTGAAGATGCACTTTCTCATGCAATTCTTAACTCAGTAGCCGTTTTGGTCATTGCCTGTCCATGCGCATTGGGGTTAGCTACGCCTACTGCAATTATGGTGGGAATCGGGAAAGGAGCTGAAAACAACATTTTGATTAAAGATGCTGAAAGCTTGGAAATAGCACATAAAGTCAATGCTGTTATTCTTGATAAAACAGGAACTATCACTGCTGGAAAACCTGCCGTCACTGATATACAATGGGAAAGCCAAGAGTTAAGAAAGGCATTTTCCCCATATTTATTGGCTATTGAATCCAAGTCAGAACACCCTCTTGCAGATGCAGTCAGCAAGAAATTAACCGAGGAAGGATTTAAATCTGAGACAATCCAAGGTTTCCAAAGCGTAACAGGAAAAGGTGTGGAAGCTAAGAATAGTGCAGGCGAATATTTCTACGTTGGCAATTCAAGTCTTATTCAATCACATGGAATCAAAGTAAATCCAGAATTGGAAATTCAAGCGAAAACATGGGGCAATGAAGCCAAAACGGTAGTTTTCTTTGCTAATGAAAAGAAGGTTTTAGCTGTAATCGCAATTGCTGATCAGATTAAAGCCAGTTCCAAATTTGCCATCAAAAAGCTGAAAGAGATGGACATTGAAGTTTACATGTTAACTGGCGATAATCAACAAACCGCTGCAGCTGTGGCTCAGGAAGTTGGCTTGACAGACTTCAAAGCTGAGGTAATGCCTTCAGACAAATCTGACTTCGTCAAGGAGCTTCAGTCAAAAGGGAAAGTTGTGGCAATGGTGGGCGATGGAATCAATGACTCTGAGGCTTTGGCACAGGCAGATATTAGCATCGCAATGGGACATGGTTCCGATATCGCGATGGATGTAGCGAAAATGACCATCATTTCTTCAGACTTAGAAGTCATTCCAAAAGCATTCAATTTATCTGCTATGACAGTTCGAGGAATAAAAGAAAACCTCTTTTGGGCATTTATTTACAACCTAATCGGAATTCCAATCGCTGCAGGCCTGTTGTATCCCATCAACGGATTTCTACTCGATCCCATGATAGCCGGAGCAGCAATGGCGTTTAGTTCAGTATCGGTAGTGTTGAATAGCCTGAGGTTAAAGCGAAAAAGTATTTAGTATCAAGTATCAAGACCCTAGTATTAAGTAGTATGTGACAAGTAGGTAGATATAAGATTCAAGATTTTAGAGCCAAGAGTCAAGATTATATGTTTCGTATTAAGTACAATGTCCAAAGTAGCGACAATGGAAAATGGAGGAACCAAAACTTTACAACCTTTGTACTTTACGACTGTTCTAAACCTAAATTTTCCAATATTTCAATTTTATAATATTTCAATCCTTACCAAATGAAAACTCAAAAATTCAAAACCAATATCAACTGTGGAAATTGCCTGGCAAAGGTCACTCCCATTCTCAACGCTGAACCAAAAATCAACTCTTGGGATGTAGACCTGAAAAGTGAAGACAGAATCCTGACCGTAGAATCAACTGACATGACTGAGGAAGAGGTGTTCAAAACCGTGTTGAAAGCTGGATTTATCGCAAAACCTGAGTAATTTTCATAGAAAGGCAAACAACATTGGATTCTAAATCTCCAATATCTATTCGCCAATCTCTGTTTTCTAAGTCTTACATCTTAAGTCTCAAGTCTTAAAAAAATGTATTACCTGCGCCAAATCCATCTTCCTATAGGCTCTGACCGTCAGTTTCCATTTTCGTTAAAGTCCTTAAAAGATCTGGGGTCCATGAGTTTTGATCAGCCTGTAACGGTCTTTGTAGGAGAAAATGGCTCAGGAAAGTCCACGCTTCTGAAAGCTCTGGCGATCAAACTGAATTTGCCGGCAATAGGAAGTACAGACTTGGAAAGCGATGAAACGCTTGACGGGGTTAAAAACTACGGAGAACAAATTATTACCCAATGGAAAGACCGGGCATTTCGTGGTTTCTTTTTCAGAGCGGAAGATTATTTTGGCTTTGTTAAGCGTCTCCAAAACATGGATTCTGAAATGCAGGGCGATATAGTAGATTTTGAAAAGCGTTTGAGCGGAACTGGACTCAAACTCGCTGTAGGATCGATTTTGGGACAAAAGGAAGCTCTACTGAAGAAATATGGTAATCTAACCGAAGTCTCACATGGAGAAGGATTTCTAAAAGTTTTGGAAGGCAGGTTACAAAATGAAGGCATTTACCTGATCGATGAACCAGAGGCGGCACTTTCTCCACAGCGGCAACTGGCACTTTTTTCCTTGATCAAAAACCTGGCTGAGAACCACGGTTGCCAGTTTATCATCGCCACTCACTCTCCTATCCTAATGACGCTTCCAAACGCGACAATTTTTCAGTTTGGTGATAAAATTGAAAAGGTAAACTACGAGGACACCGAGCATTTCACCGTTTTGAAAAACTTCCTGAATAATCCTGATGCATTTTTACGGCATTTGTAACTAAAGAGTGTAGAGCTTTAAGAACAAGGCTTATATATCTTCATTTTTTCGTTCTACCTCACTCAAAATTGCAGTAAGATACTTCGAGGAAACGACCTTGGAAAGTTGCTGAAACACCAATTTGAATTCATTTCTTAGCATTCTGTCCTCCTTTCCATAATCCCAAATCGGATAGATCGCCCTTTCAAAAAGTGTATCAAAACTTAATTCATTTCGATGGATTTTATAAGGAAAATCCTCACATAAAAGCAAAGACGGTGGATAATTAAAGGCTCTAAACGCAAGCAAATCCACTAAAGCACGAAGGCTTAGAATAGCAGTTCCAGGATCATTAATCCCGGGACTCAGTGCCTTAAGTGCTATTTCCGAAAGTTGCCTATATCCATATTCATAATTGAGTGCAACAGATTCCTGACTGCTGATAATAATACCCAAAAGTGCCTGCTGCTCTTGTTCATCATCCAGATTTCGGCTGCATTTTAAAATCGCCTGACCCCGAAGCACATAGGTTCCCATGGGATAAATAGCCATCATGCTACACTTACTTTTCGTCAAAAAATCCTTCATTTCTTTATCGTTAAATCCTTCAAAAATTCCAGATCTATGAGCTCTAACTATAGATTTTGTAGCAAATTCAGGCCTGTCTTTCACTTCTTCATTTTCCTTACAAAAAGCTTTCATTCCATCAAAAGTGGAAGATTTGATTCGATCAATGATGACATTGTATTTGACAGATTGGGTAATGTAATGGAGAAAATAAATGAAAAGGAAAATATCAAAAACGGTAATCACGGTCAACAAAAATATACTCAGTGATGGAATCTGGAAAGAATCCCCAGTTTCACGGATGGTACTGAACAGGAAAAATGTGTAAATGATGGTACCTATATAAATCCCCAAAACTGTTTGTTGAAACCGATTGCCAATAAGTTTATCCAGCACGCGATTACTCATCTGGGAAGCAGCCTGACTCAGCACAATCATCACCATGGAAAAACTGAAAACTGTCAGAGAAATAATGCCTCCAGCAATAGCACCGAGAATACTTCGTGCAGTCGAGGGATCTTTGATGTTGAGCCAAGAAATATCAGATTTGATCTGCTGCCCGGCATCTGATAGATCAAATGAAAAAACTAGGGCAGCTACTATCAAAAATACAATACTGATGCAACCAGGTATAAATGCAATGCTGGAAATAATGTTTTGATATCTGGCAATCAGCCAAATCCTAATTTTATCCATTTTTTTGAGGGGGTTGATCAAATCGAAATAATGCCTATAAATCGAAATTGATGTAAAAAAATGGAATTACAATCCAACCAGCACTATTTATTCAGTTTATTCAAAATTGAATCATTGATTCTTGTGACAAAGTAAACCATCGAAATTTCAATGATTTTCTTGAGTTCAGCACCTATCTTAGCGTACAATTTGAATCACAAGTTACCTGATGCAACGCCTTAAAAACATACAGAAAACCTTTCTCATTTTCTTCCTCTTCTTATTCACAACACAGGCTTTTTCCCAGCAAGAACCAATTCTCCCAATCGTGAAATCTAGTATTAAAGGAATAAACATCTACGGAAAAACGGTTGATAACCAGACCCGATGTCAGCATTGGCATTCGGATCTAGATGTGATTGCCATCAAATTCAAATGCTGCGAAAAGTACTACCCATGCTTTTCCTGCCATGAAGAGGAAGCTGATCACAAACCTCAAGTTTGGCCAAAGTCGGAGTTTGATAGCAAAGCAATTCTATGCGGAGTTTGTGGTTCGGAACTGACGATCTCGGAATACCAAGCCAGTGGAAACACCTGCCCAAATTGCACCGCAGCCTTCAATCCAGGTTGCAGCAAGCATTACCATTTGTATTTTGAGACAGAGAATTAAAAATCAATTTTCAATGATCAAATTCAATGATCAAACATAGCCTGTAAACCAAACTAGTGCTCTCCGCGTAATCCTCTGTGCCCTCTGCGGTTAAAAAAACTATTCAGAAACGGTAAACCTGACACCCAAAAATCCTCTTATCCCCTGATTTGGTGCAAAAACATAAGTAGGGTCAAAGGTTAACCCATTGGGATTGTTTGGTGTCGGAACGACAGTCCCATTTGGTGCAAACACTACATCTTTATCAAATGGATCAAAAGCCCGGGCAATACTATTCGCCGGAGGAGTGAAGTTCAATAGGTTTTTGACTCCTCCGTAAATCTCCCATCTTTTTCCTAGATTCTTTGTCAACTGGATATTCTGTAAGCTGTACCAAGGAGAATACGCTGGCCTATCATCCAATGGTCCAAGTAATGGTAATCGCATAGGACTATACACATTTCCTGTATAATCCACCGTCAGGCCCAAACGGAAAAACTCGTATCCAACAGACCAAACTCCGGAAAAGCGCTCGGTAAGTAACTGACGTCTTTTGACTCCTTCCTCCTCAATACTTACGTCCATTAGCGTCCCTCCCGTTGTGATCGTCAGTCCATTTGCCCAGGCAATATCTAGGTTTAGTGAAACCCCTTTCGATACTGCCGAACCATCTAGATTGGAATAAATGATTTGATTTGAGTTTGTTTCATAGTCAGGAACAATCCGATTAGTGAAATAGGTGTAAAAAGCAGAACCGTCGAGTCCAATAAATGTCCCCTGATCAGAATATATTTTCTTCACCAGATTTACATTTATATTCCAACTTTGCTCTGGCTTCAACTCTTCGGCAAAAATCACATCCCTCGCTCCCGTAAGTGCAGCATGATCCTCGGTGAACACATTAGCTACACGAAAACCATTTCCTGCGGAAAGTCTGAAAGTGGTATTCTTATCCTGTGAAGAAAGTTTATAGTTTATCCTTGGCGAAAAGATGTTTCCATGAATGGAGTTGTAATCATATCGAATTCCCAAAAGCAAACTTTGATTTGGAGTCAATTTGATTTCATCCTGAAGAAAGGCTCCTGGCAAATGAATTTTGGAAGGTTGATTGTTGTCTGAAACCAGATCAGATGTTGCAGTGGTATTGTCATCATAAAACGTATATCGATAGGCCAACCCAAGCAATAGTCCGTGCTTTTCAGCTGTTTTGGCCCATGTCAATTGTCCAAAACCTATGTATTGATCGGCCTTAAATAGTGTCGTACCGTAAACCGAGTTTTGATTGTGTCCATTTACCGAGAACTGGAAATTCATAGCCTCTGAAGTTGGCAATTGCCACGTACCGAAACTTTCCCAGCGACTGGTATAAATACTCTCTCCGTAAACCTCATCTCCTCCCCGATCTTCACTGTTCCAGTTCATCTCTCCGCCCCAGCGATCCTCATACACATATCTTCCTGCCATAGTAAAAAGTCTATTTTCCGGCCGCTTCACGTTGATTTTCTGGAAAAATGATAGTCGCTTTGACAAAGTCACATCGGTAAATCCATCGCTATTATTATCAATAGGATTATCATAATAAAAGGCATTTATCCCTGTCAATGACTGGATATTTTTGCCCCAATTTGATCTCATTCCTAAGTCAAGATTCATTTCGCCCCAGCTAGTGCCAAAGACATCGGCGGACACAAGTGGTGCAGAATCTGGCTTTTTTGTGATCACATTTATCAATCCTCCTACCGCTTCAGAACCATAAAGCGTAGATGCCGGCCCTTTCACCACTTCCACTCGATCGATCAAAGCCTGAGGAATTCCAGTCAAACCGTAAACCGTAGCTAAACCACTCACGATCGGCATGCCATCAATCAAAACCATAGTATAGGGACCTTCCAAACCATTGATATGAATGTCACCTGTGTTACAAACATTACAATTGATCTGAGGTCGAACGCCATTCACATTCTGCAGAGA
This sequence comes from Algoriphagus locisalis, assembly GCF_900116615.1. Lineage (GTDB taxonomy): Bacteria > Bacteroidota > Bacteroidia > Cytophagales > Cyclobacteriaceae > Algoriphagus > Algoriphagus locisalis. The sequence continues at coordinate 824,540 of NZ_FPBF01000001.1, read as the reverse complement.
TTCAAAAACCGAAGGCGTAGGGTTTGCCCTGAAAAAATTAGCAGAATACACTTCAACAGGCACCGGACTATCCAATTTGGATACTTCTTGCATCGTTCCACTGACAACCACCTCATCCAATCCCCCATCCATTTCTTTCAAAGTAAAAACCAGTGAAGACGTGTTTTCACTAGGGATTTTAACCAGCTGTTGAGAAGTTTGAAAACCCACCATGGAAGCCTGAACTGTGAAAGTTCCAGTTTCAGAAATAGGAATAGAAAAGCCCCCATGGGAATCTGTGACAGCTCCTTTTGACAATACTTTCACATATACATTCGCAAATTCCACTGGCTCACCCTCAAATAAAACTCTGCCTTTGAGTAAATAATTTTGTGCAATTGAATCTAAAGAAAGTAGAAAAGTGAATCCTAATAAGATGTATTTAAGCCTCATAAACTGGGAGTTAATCTGGAATTAGATACGACAAATTTATAATGTTAGATTTATCTAACAAAATTGTTTTAAAAAATAATTCAGCATATTTGAATACTAAAGCAATAGAACATGGCATCACAAACCGAAGAGAACTATTTGAAATCACTTTTTAATCTGGCAAATGATAACAATGAGGTAAATATCTCGGAGCTTGCTACGCAAATGCAAGTCAGCATGCCAACAGTGAATAGTATGGTGAAGACGCTTCAGAAAAATGGCTGGTTGATCTATGAAAAGTATAAGCCGGTTACACTTACGCCAAAAGGTAAAAAGGAGGCTGCTTTAATTATACGAAAGCACCGTTTGACTGAAATGTTTCTGGTGAATAAAATGGGCTTCGGCTGGGAAGAAGTACATGAAATCGCTGAGCAGGTGGAGCATATTCATGCACCAAAGTTCTTTGAGCGTATGGATGAAATGATGGGTTTTCCCACGATTGATCCTCATGGCTCTCCCATTCCTGATAAGCAAGGAAGGATTCAGGAAATAAATTACCTAAGCCTATCTGATTGCAAAGCTGGCCAAACAGTAATTCTAGCAGCATTGACCAACTCTTCCACTGAATTTTTGGAGTTTCTCAACAGTCGAAATCTCAGCCTTGGTACTGAACTGAAGATACTTTCGAAAGAGGCTTATGATCAGAGCATTGTTGTTTCTTACCTAGACCATTCAAGTGAAACCTTATCTGAAAAAGTATGCGATAAATTACTGGTTAAACTGTTAGAGTAAACATTCTCCAAACCCGACATTCTCCCAAAACTACTACTTACTTTTCCCCCTTGGTCAAATTATTGTTACCTTCTAAGGCACAGCAATTGTTTTAACATGATCATAGACGTTCACACCCACATCAATAATTACCATGAAGATCGCGTAGTTTCTCTGGAGGATTGCCTCAATAAGTTGACTGACACAATGGAGGAGAATTCTGTTGACTACTCTCTCGTCCTCACTTCCTACAAAGTCAACGAGCACAGGCCAAGTACCAAAAAGGTGGTAGAAGCCATTGCTGACAGGAAAAACTTAGGAGTCGTGGCAGGGATCAGCTACTTGAACTACAATCATCATGATCTTCGAGAAATAGCAGAATATCTGGAGTCAGGACTGATCAAAGGATTAAAACTATATCCTGGCTACGAACCTTTTTACCCAAATGATACGCGCATGAAGGTGGTTTATGATATGGCAATCGAATACGATGTGCCTGTCATGTTTCACTCAGGTGATACCTATGCTCCCACAGGGCGGGTAAAATATTCCCACCCTATTCACCACGATGATCTAGCAGTTGATTATCCAGAATTAAAAATTGTGATCTGCCATGTGGGTAATCCTTGGATCAAGGACTGCATGGAAGTGACCTATAAAAACAAGAATGTTCATGCCGATTTTTCAGGCTTGGTCTTAGGAGACTTCACTGAGAAATTTGAGCGATGGATGAAAAACGAACTGGAGCAAATGATCACGTATGCAGGTAACCCAAAATACCTTCTTTATGGAACAGATTGGCCTATTTCCTCGATGAAATCCTATTTGAATTTCATGAAGCATTTGGATTTACCTGAAGAAAAGAAAGAATTAATCCTCTGGAAAAATGCTGCAGAATTATTCAAACTTGATGTGAGTAGTTTTAAGTAGAATTCATTAATCTAGTCTTTATAAAACATATTCAGTTTTCACTACCTGAAGACATATTCTAGTCAACTTTTACCAGACGTTCCTACGGAACGATAATCATTTAAATCTGAGAATGACTACATACCAAACGTTCCTACGGAACGCTATATTTGAGTCTCTGAGTAAGAATTCGTAAGATACTTAAACAACATTTAAGGCATGAGTGAATAACTTGACTCTCCAGAAACCTGAAATTTACCTTGCGAAATCTTAAGTAATTGTCCCATAGGGACAGTTGGTATGTAGAAAATAGGTAAGTCAAACTCCGCGTTCCGTTGGAACGCATGTTGCTTTTATTACCATTCAATAGCGACCTCTGCGCGCCCCTTTGTGCACACTGCGGTTAAACCACAAAAAACCACCTGCCAATCGCTCAGCAGGTGGTTTTTGTATGTAAATGAAATTCGAATTAACGAACTACTTTTTTGTAATCAGTAACCAAATGCTTTATGAAAAACTCCATCATTCTATCTCTGTTCAAAGCCGTGTGACCTCCATCAGGAGCAATCTGAACTTCAATACTTTTTCCTGCATCTTGGAATGCTTTGATCAGCATCAATGAATTAGAAGGGTGAACATTGTTATCTGCTGTACCGAAGAAAACCAACAATTCACCTTGAAGTTGATCTGCTTTGTTCATCAAGCTGAATCTGTTGTATCCTTCTTCGTTGTTATCAAGCGTACTCATGAAGCGCTCAGTGTAGATATTGTCATACAATCTCCAGTCAGTCACCGAAGAATTGGCAACAGCGGCGTGAACTAGCTCAGGGAATCTAAGCAACATCGAAGCCGCAGTAGTTCCTCCATAAGATGTTCCGTAAACTCCTACTCTATCCTTGTCAAAATATGGACGGTCATGAAGTGATTTAATGCCTTCGGCAAAATCATCCATCTCTACCAAACCTAAGTTCCCGTACAATTGATCCAGCAATTCCTTGCCACGACCTTTTACATTTCGACCATCTATATTTAATACCAAGAAACCATATTCCGTCAATGGATCCGGAAGCGTGAAGGTTTCTCTAAAAGCATTAGTTGCTGGTCCTCCGTAGTTACTTAGAATAACAGGGTACTTTTTAGTAGAGTCAAAATCAGATGGGAAATGTATCATTCCATGCAATTCAGTCACTCCGTCTTTTGAGGTAAACGTGAAAACCTCAACTTTTTTCAGCCCCAATTCTTCGAACTTACTCATATCGCTTTTCGCCAATTCTGCTACAACTTTTCCTTTGGCGTCAACCAAATTAGTGAATGGAGGGATGTCATGAGTCTGAGCGATATCCACAAAGTACTTTCCGTCAGGAGAGATTGTTACGGAGTGATTAAGGGCTGGATCTGTCAATCTTGTATCCTTTTTACCATCAAGTTGCACGCGATGAAGCTGCATCAGCATGTGATTGTCACCGCTACGAGCCATGTAGTAGAGTGTCTTATCTTCCTCATCTACCTTGACGATATTAGATACTTCGAAAGGATGAGTGGTAATTGCGTTAACAAGTGTTCCATCAAAATTATATAGGTAATAATTGTTGAATCCTGATCTTTCTGAAGCCCAGATAAAGTGCTCGCCATCGGCCAAAACTTCCATTTCTGGAGAATTCTCCACAAAACTTGGAAGCCATTCTTCACGGATTACCGTTCTACTTTTACCAGTTTCAGGATTAGCAGCCCGAAGCTCCAAAATATTCTGGCGCCTATTGGTGCTGTGATAAAGCAACTCTTTACCATCAGGAGTCCAAGACAAATCGTAAATGTAGGTACCCAGATCTCCATCGCTGTAAGGCTTGCCATCTCTGATATCTAGCTCAGTCATCTTTTTGGTAGCCACATCATAGACCATCAGATCTACAGGAAGGTTTGGCTCGCCTACTTTAGGATATGCCTCCACTTCAAGTGAATCATACAACTCAAGTTGATTCAAAAGCACGTAGTATTTCTTTACATCTTTCTCTACAAATCTGTAGAAGGCAATTTTACTTCCATCAGGTGACCACCACATGGCAGTATTTTGTCCCAGTTCTTCACCGTAAACCCAAGTCGCGATACCGTATTTTACCTGATTTTCTTCATTACCATCTGTAGTGATTGCAATTACGTTGCTTCCGTCAGCATTGCTGAGGTACATATTGCGATCTTTGGTGAATGCTTTCAATTTGCCATCTGGAGACTCAGCTGAGTCGAATTGGCGACCTCGGGCAGGTCGGTTCCAAGCTCTTCGTTCAGGTCTTGGTACTTCCCCTACTTCTGATACCTCCTTGGTCTTTACAGAAAAAGACTGAAGCTTGCCATTTTCAGCATAAGTGAACGATTTACCATCTTCTGCCCAGCTCACATTGAGCGTCCCAGGTTTTACAGCTGATCTGAGTTGTGGCGCTATTTTTTGATATTGCTCATAGCCAGGCATGCTTTTGAGCTTGTCCTGAGCTTGGGAAATTGAAATAGTGGTAGCTAATGCTGCCGCCATTGAAAGGAAGAACTTATTCTTCATATACTATTCGGGTTAAGTTTATTCTAGTTGCGATGATACTATTTTTAGCTGTAAAAAGCAGGTAGAAATACATGATAGGTTGTTAAAACTCATGATATGTATTAATTACTAACAATATTTTCAGGTCTGTTCAGCTCCGAAAATCATCAATTTTGTAACCATTTTTTAAACACATGCATCCAAGAGAAGATAAACAACCATCCCGATATGAAGTTCATTAAACCTCTTGGCAAACTGCTACTGGCTACTTTTTTATTCTTTTCCCTTTGCTTACAACAAGTCTATCCCCAATCTCTGGAAAGCAGGATTGATTCGCTATTACAAGCCACTTTTACTCCCAAAGGTCCGGGTGCTGTATTTCTGGTAGCAAAAGATGGAAAGGTTATTTATCAAAAAGCTTTTGGGATGGCTAACCTAGAGCTGGAAGTCCCAATGACCCCTAACAACGTTTTTGAAATTGGGTCCATGACCAAACAGTTCACTGCTGTTGCTATTCTCATGCTAGTGGAACAAAGCAAACTTCAGCTTGATGATGAAATCACGAAATTCATCCCTGACTACCCTACTCAAGGAAAAAATATCACTCTCCATCATCTATTAACTCATACATCCGGAATTAAAAGTTTCACAAGTATGAAATCAATTAGAGATATTGAAAGGCAGGATCTTACCCCGATTGAACTGATAGATTTTTTCAAAAATGAGCCTATGGATTTTGAGCCCGGGCAAGAATTCAAGTATAACAATTCTGGCTATGTGATTTTAGGCTATATCATTGAGATCCTGTCCGGTGAGAGTTATGCAGATTTTATAGAAAAAAACATTTTTCAAAAACTCGAAATGAACTCCTCTCAATATGCTAGCTATTCCGAAGTCATAAAAAATCGAGCTTATGGTTATCACCAAAAAGATGAATTTATGAACAAGAATTTTGTGAGTTTAAGTTTGCCCTATTCTTCCGGATCACTTATGTCCACAGCCACAGATATGCTGGAATGGAATGAAGCAATCAAAAACAATACGCTTTTGAAACCAGAATCTACAGCTAAAGCTTTTGAAAACTGCACGCTAAACAACGGAGAAAATATCAATTATGGCTACGGCTGGCATATTAGCAACTTGAATGAATCACCGAGCTACGAGCACGGTGGAAGCATTTTTGGATTCAAATCCATGGGAGTTTATTTGCCTGAAGAGGACATTTACGTGATCGGTTTGAGCAATTGCGATTGCAATTCGCCCACGGTTTTGACAAGAGATATTGCTAAACTAACCTTGCAGAATTATTAATCCTGCGTAACAGTTTTTTCACTTAAAGTAATCCTTCGACTCAAGTTTATCATAGGTACTCGTCCATCCTTCCTATTTGAATTTCCCTCCTCATAAAATCTCCATATATTGGTTTGACAAAGTCAATAACCCACAATAATCCGATATATGGAATACAGAAAGTTAGGAAACACTGGATTGGACCTGTCCATTCTGGGATTTGGAGCCTCTCCGATGGGAGATGTTTTCAATGTTTCTGACGAAAAAGACGGTTACCGAGCTGTTCATTATGCAATAGATCATGGTGTGAATTTTTTCGATGTATCCCCTTTTTATGGTATTACCCTGGCGGAAAAGCGATTGGGAAACGCCTTAGAAGGAAAGCGCGATCAAGTTATTTTGGCTACCAAATGTGGACGATATGATCTACAGGAATTCGATTTTTCTGAAAAGCGGATTCTAAAAAGCGTTGAAGAATCACTTTCCAGACTAAAAACAGACTATGTAGATTTACTTCAACTCCATGACATAGAATTTGTGGACAAAGAGCAAATCCTTAATGAAGCCTGGCCAACCTTAGTCAAACTCAAGGAATCCGGAAAAGCCCGATTCATTGGAATCACTGGGTTGCCAGTAAACTACCTGGCTGAAATCACAAGAAATATTGAGGTAGATACAGTCCTGTCTTGGGCACATTATAATTTACTTGAAGATGAAATCAACCGTGAATTAGTTCCACTTTCGAAGAAAAAGGGCTTTGGACTAATGAATGCAGCTCCATTGATGCAACGCATACTTTCAGATGCGCCCTTACCGGAATGGCATAGATCTCCTCAAGCCATGAAAGACATGCAATCGAAGCTTCTTGAACTTTGCGCAAGCTATAAAGTGAAACTGAGCGATGTAGCAATAAGATACGCTTTGGATCATCGGGACATCACAACGACAATTGTTGGGATGTGCGATCTAGCGACTATCACACAGAATGTAAGTGTCCTTGATTTTCGCATTCCTGATGGACTTTTGTCAGAAATCGAAACGCTCGTCGCTCCAGTTAAAAACCAAATGTGGTATGAAGGAAAGCCGGAGAACAACATTTAAGTAAAGAGACAAGAGACAGAAGACGGGAGACAGAAGTAGCGAAACCGCTAGTGTTTACCATTTCCTTTATCTACTCTTTACAAAGAAGTAGAAATCAAAATGAACAAAAAAACTCAAACCTCATGAAATCGAGCATGACTAAAGCGTCACACACTGGTATGATTATCTGATATGCGAGATTCCATATGGCCATTAAAAAAATATTATAAACATATGAAAGCACTAGTACTAACTGATATCGGAAAAACAGAACTCTGGGAAGTTGAAAAACCAACGCCAAAATCTGGAGAAGTCCTCCTTAAAGTTGGAATGGTTGGCTTTTGCGGAGGAGATCTCAATAGCTATCGTGGGCTTTTTCCACTTCAGGAATATCCTAATATCCTAGGTCATGAAGTTGGGGGAACCATAGAAGAACTGGGAACTGACGTTCCTGAGGATATCAAAGTCGGTATGAAAGTGACGGTTTACCCTTACTTGAATTGTGGAAAGTGTATCGCTTGCCGCAAAGGAGCACGCAATGCATGTAAGGAAAATAAGACCATGGGCGTGCGTCGTCCTGGCGCGATGTGTAGATACATTACTTTGCCATGGCAGGATGTGTTTCCATCGGAGAAATTATCCCTGAGGGAATTAGCATTGGCGGAGCCGCTAACCGTTGGTTTTCACTCTGTGAATCGTGCAAAAGTCACTGCCAAAGATCGTGTTGCTGTGATCGGTTGCGGAATTGTCGGTTTAGGGGCTGTGGCATCCGCTGTGAACAAAGACGCTGAAGTAATCGCAATTGATCTGGATGATACCAAGCTTGAGATTGCGAAGAAAATTGGAGTGAAGCACACTATAAATCCTAAAAAGGTTGACTTGCACCAAACGCTACAAGAGATAACTACCAATGATGGTCCTGATGTGATCATCGAAGCGGTAGGAAGTCCAATTACCTATCGTCAGGCTGTTGAAGAAGTGGCATTCACTGGCAGAGTTGTCTGTATTGGTTATGCCAAAGCACCTGTGGAATTCAATACTTCGCTCTTCGTTCAGAAGGAAATTGAAATCTTGGGTTCAAGAAATTGCACCACTGAATTCCCTGAAGTAATCAGCTATTTGGAGCAAGGTATATTCCCTGTAGATGAAGTAATCAGCAAAGTAGTGACCATCGACGAATCTGAAAAAGCACTTGCAGACTGGGCTTTGGATCAGCAAGGAATAATTAAAATAATGATTGATTTTGACAAATAAGAAAATGATAAAATCCTGCGTAACGGTTGCTCTAGTACCACAAATCAAAACTGGGCCTTGGATATTCTGGGAAGATCTGGAAGCTGGAATGGCAAAAGCTTCTGAGCTTGGCTTCGATGCAATTGAACTTTTCACGGCTTCTGCTGATGCGATTGAAGTTCCAAAATTGAAAGAACTTTTAGCTAAATATAACCTTGAACTTGCTGCCGTTGGCACGGGAGCTGGCAAAGTAATTCATGGTTTAACACTTACTGACCCTGATTCAGAAATCAGAAAAAAGGCTGTTTCATTCATATCAGACATGATTGACTTTGGCGCTGCTTTCGGTGCTCCGGCCATTATTGGATCCATGCAGGGCAATATACTTCCCGGAAATGACAGGAAGGAAACCATGTCTTGGTTGGCAGAAGGTTTGAATCAATTAGGAAAGCATGCAGATTCAGAAGGTGTTATGCTGATTTACGAACCGTTGAATCGATATGAAACCAATTTGCTTAATACCATTGAAGCTGGGTCAAAATTCGTAGAAACGCTGGAAACCAAGTCCGTAAAGCTTTTAGCTGACCTATTTCACATGAATATCGAAGAAGGAAATTTGGAAGAAAGCATATTGAATTGGGGTAAATACATAGGCCATGTGCACTTTGCAGACAGTAATAGAAGACCAATGGGTTTTGGACACACTTCAATGAAACAAATAGCAGAAGCACTGAAAACAGTTGGGTATGCTGGCTATGCTTCCGCAGAGGCTTTTCCTTATCCGAATTCTGATGAAGCTGCGGAGCAGACGATTAGGGAGTTTAGCAGGTGGTTTAAATGATTTGAGATTTGAGATTTGAGATTTGAGATTTGAGATTTGAGATTTGAGATTTGAGATTTGAGATTTGAGATTTGAGATTTTGGAACCTCCATCTACAACTAGTTAAGTTGTATCACTTAATTCAAAGAACATTTGATCTAAATCCCCCTTGTCCCCTTTCGATAAGTCTGTGGTTTCTAAACAAAACAAAAAATTAAGGGGGAGTTTTCCAATTCTTGATTCTCGGCTCTTGACTCTAATATCTTTTGTCTTATGTCTAATGTCTTAAATCTAAATCATAAAAATGAAACGTTTCGCACTTACACTTGACCTCATCGATGATGAGGAATCCATCAAAGAATATGAACAACATCATGCTCCTGGAGCAGCATGGCCGGAAGTGACACAGCATGATATAGATGCAGGAATTCTGAATCTTGAGATTTTCCGGATTGGCAACCGCATGTTTATGCTTTTGGAAACTGTGGATGAATTTGATTTTGAAACAAAAGCCAAATTCGATGCTTCAAACCCTAAAATCGCCGAATGGGAAGCTTTTATGTGGAAATATCAGCAGCCTATCCCATGGGCTAAACCTGGAGAAAAATGGGTTCTTATGGATAGAATCTTCAAGTCAGGAGAGTAATTAACAACTATTGACTAGTTGGTTTCTCTTTAAATAGCGATTTTCAGGCTCACAAACTTTTACAAAAATGAAAAACCAACTTAAACTCTCACTCATTTTTAGTCTGCTTATAGTAAGCACTACATTTACTTTTGGTCAGGCTACCATTTCCCCAGCCAAAGGATTCGACCATGACATTGGAAATATGGTTTCTATGCTTGAGAACCTTCGGGCCAGAATTATCAGAAGCGTAGAAGGGCTAAATCAGGAGCAAACAGATTTTTTGCTTGATGAAAAAGCAAATAGAATTGGCGCAATGATCATGCACTTGGCGGCAACTGAAGTTTATTATCAAGCTTACACTTTCGAAGATCGCGAAATGAATGAGGAGGAAAAAGCTAAATGGGGTGTAGCATTAAGCTTAGGGGACGAAGCTCGGGAAGAATTTACAGGAAAACCTATCTCTAATTACCTCGATGAATGGACTAAGGTGCGAGTGAAAACGCAAGAATTACTGAAAGAAAAGGATGATAAGTGGTTTTCAAAGAAAACCAAAGGTGGACAAATGAACAACCAATTTGCATGGTTTCATGTGATGGAGCATCAAGCCAACCATATGGGACAAATCAATATGCTTAGAAGTAGATTGCCAAAGTAGTACAAATATCAATCCTTGAAACAAAAGCGGCTCCTTCAGATTGAGAGAGCCGTTTTTGTGTTTTAGTATCCAAGAGTCTTTAACATGCTCTCTTCAGATTGGTCTTCTGCAAAGAGCCGATGAGTGACATTTCCATCTTCGTCTCTGTCTATCAGCACATGCTTGGGTGCAGGTATCAAACAATGCTGAATTCCGCCGTAGCCACCGAGTGATTCCTGATAAGCCCCGGTGTGGAAGAAGCCTAAATACTGCACTTTCTTCTCAGGTTTAGGAAGGTAAATATTGTACTGGTGAGCCTCCGAATTGTAATAATCCATACTGTCACAAGTCAAACCTCCAAGGTTGATGTTATGATATTCAGCATCCCAATTGTTCACTGCGAGCATGATATATTTTTGGTTAAGACCCCAGCTATCAGGTAGTTGAGTGATAAATGATCCATCGATCATATACCAAAGCTCCTTGTCGTTTTGAAGCTTTTCTTCCAAAACAGAATAAAGCACCGCTCCACTTTCTCCTACGGTGTAGCTACCAAATTCAGTAAAAATATTAGGCTCCTCTGTGTTGTTTTTGCCACACATCCACTTGATATTCTTCACGATTTGCTCCGCCATGTATTGGTAATCGTAATCGAAAAAGACGTTTGTCTTGATCGGCCATCCCCCGCCAATATCCATAGAGTCCAAGGTTGGTGAGATCTTTTTCAAATCCACATATTTCTGGATAAATCGAGTCAATTCAGACCAATAGTATGCCGTATCTCTGATACCGGAATTGATAAAGAAATGCAGCATTTTCAAGCTTACATTCGGATTATCCTTGATTTTATCTTCGTAAAGCTTGATGATATCATTATATCTCACTCCCAATCTAGAGGTGTAAAAACCAAACTTTGGCTCCTCATCCGCAGCAATTCTAATTCCCACTTGGAAAGGCACCTTGACATGCTCCAGGTAATAATCAATCTCCGTCAGATTATCCAAAACCGGCACACAGTTCACAAAACCGTCATTCAATAACTCTGTGATATACTGCTTATAAAGTTCGCGTTTGAAACCGTTACATACGATAAAGGTATTCTTAGTGATCTTGCCCTGAGCATACAGACTTCGCACCAGTGGAATGTCAAAAGTCGAGGAAGTCTCGATATGAATGTCATTTTTCAGCGCTTCATTCAGCACAAAACTGAAATGGGACGACTTGGTACAGTAGCAGTACGTATATTTTCCCTTATAGTCATGCTGCTCCATCGCATTCTTAAAATACGTCTTTGCATTCTGAATACTCTCGGAGATTTTGGGCAAATAAGAAAGTTTGAGCGGAGTGCCATAGGTTTCTATGATCTCCATCATATTCACTCCATTGAAATGCAGTTCATTGTTTTCCACTTTGAATTCCTTCGTGGGAAAATCAAATGTCTGTTCAATAAGATCTTTGTACGTGTTCATCAGCAAAAATAATTGGTGTTAAAAGCCCTGCAAAAATTGCTTTTTCTTAGGGGAATTCAAATGAAAAAGGGACAAATCCCTTCGGACTGTCCCAATATTAGTTAATAGTAATGATTTGTTAATTTCTCTCTCAATCCATCATTGCATTCTGAAGCAAAAATTGCTCAGACCTGAACTGGTTTCTATTGATTATTACCTCTTTGAGTACTTTCTTGAATTTCACTTCTTTTTGAAGCAGCAAAATCAGTTCGGAAAAAAATTTTGAAACCTCAGCTTGGCTGGATTCAGGATAATAAAAGTAAGCCGCTCTTTCTGCTGACGTAAACCTCAAATTCAAACTTTTCGGTTTCCCAGCTTCACTCAGCCCTTTGAAAAGTGGATAAAGCACTTCACTATTCTCCTCAAATTTGCACATACCCTGCATCACCATACCGGATTTCTGATTGAAAATCTTAATGATTTCCTGCTGATTAACTAAAATCTTAGAAAAGCCAGTTGCTAAGCCAACACCCTGCTCGAAGAATGATAACTGTCTCTTTGGTAATGCGCTCATAGTTGTGCGTTTTAAATTGATAATAGTTCAAATGTAGGATGGAAAATGCTATATTCCTATATTCCCTATAATATTTATAGGGTTGTAAAACACACTATATTTTAACTCATTATTTATCAATCACTTAAAATTTAAAATAAATTAATTTATCGAGTGCAGAGGCTAGATCTAGGTCATTTTTTGCGAAGCAAAATCGTAGAATCTTGTGATCTTTCTTGTCAGAGAAAAACACCGAAATAGGAATGCTTGCCACTCCTATTTCCTTGGTCAACCGCACAGCCAAGTCATAATCAGATTCATCGGAAAGATGCCCATAAGAAACCATTTGGAAAAAACTACCCTGAGCAGGAGTGAATTCAAAAGGTGTTTCCTTCAATCCCTCACAGAACAAATCCCTTTTCTTTTGATAAAAGTCTGGAAGTTCAAAATATAGTGAAGGTTCGGAAAGATACTCAGCCAAAGCATACTGCATAGGTGTGGCTGTACTAAAAGTCAAAAACTGATGAACTTTCCTGAATTCTGCTGTGAGTTGTGGTGGTGCCAAACAATACCCAATCTTCCAGCCTGTAACATGAAAAGTCTTGCCAAAGGAACAGCAAACAAAGGTTCTAGACCTCAAAAGCGAATGTGTCAAAAGCGACAAATGCTTCCTTCCATCAAAGGTGATATGCTCATACACCTCATCAGAGATTACCAAAATATCTTTATCCTGGATCAAATCAGCCAGAGAGGCCAAATCTTCCTTTGTCCAAACATACCCACTCGGATTGTGTGGCGTATTCACCATGATTAAGCGAGTCTTAGCTGTGATAGCAGATTTCACCCGCTCCCAATTCACTGAGAAGTCCGGCATTTCTAGTGGTACATACACCGGAATTCCTCCATTCAATTCCACCGCTGGCGCGTAACTATCATAAGCCGGATCAAAGAGAATCACTTCATCACCAAGCTTCACAACTGCCGTCACAGCAGCATATAGAGCCTCAGTCGCTCCAGAAACCACCGTTACTTCATTTTCTGAATCTAAGTCAATACCGTGAATAAACTTTGTTTTTCCGACAATCCGCTCACGCAAAATAGGCACACCACTCATGGGAGCATATTGATTATGTCCAGCATTCATGTATTGAGTAACCAAGTCTAATAATGCTGGATCACAATCAAATCCCGGAAAACCTTGAGACAGATTTATAGCTCCACAATCACTTGCCAACTTGGACATTACTGTAAAAATCGTAGTCCCAACGTTGGGTAGTTTAGATGAAATAGGCATAGTTCAAAACTATTGAATTTGAGGGAAAATCTCTTAAGCAGTCTGCAATTCCCGCAGATCAACGAAGAAAAACACCGCAGATCGACGCGGATTTTGTATAAGTGAATTTCAATAAACTATATAGTCTGACTCTTTGGTTCTCATGACTTGCCCTATTATAATGCAGTCTTCAGACTGCTGGGTTATGATTATTTTTTTAGAGCAGTCTGAAGACTGCAATTTCTACAGCACAAGTCAGGTAGACTTGCGCCAAACTGGTTTTGGATCCCCAATTTACTTAAAACTGCGCCTCTGCGCCTTTGCGGGATAACCTTAAACCTGAGTATTCACCGAATCTGGAAGATACCTATTTGCCAGCTTGATCATCTCATCACCTTTCACCAAGTCACTGGCGCTCAATTGCGAGGTATGGGTATGTCCAGAAGCACCAAGCAGTTCTTGTACAGCATGAATGGTGTTTTTATGAAAATTATAGACGCGTTCAGATTTATCAGTTATCACCAGGCCTTTTACTAAACTTGCCCTTTGCGTAGCCACTCCGGTGGGACAGTCGTTGGTATTGCATCTAAGTGCCTGAATACAGCCCACACTAAACATAAAGCCACGGGCGGAATTGCATAAATCTGCTCCAAAGGCGATGTTTTTCAATATCGCAAAAGCAGAAATAGCTTTACCCGAGGCAATAATTTTAATATGGTTCCTGATCTGAAATTTCTCCAAAGTCATTCTCACAAAAATAAGTGCAGGCTCCAGTGGTAATCCTACACTATCGGAGAATTCCAAGGGAGCAGCACCCGTGCCACCCTCTGCCCCATCTACGGTGATGAAATCCGGATAGGTATGCTTGGCGACCATTTCCTTGCAGATGGCGGTGAATTCCTCCGTTCTACCAATGCAAAGCTTGAAGCCCACAGGTTTTCCACCCGATAATTCCCGAAGTTTAGCAACAAACTCAATCAGCTCAATAGGATTTGAAAATGCGCTATGGGCTGGTGGAGAAAGTATGGTTGTTCCCGCTTTCACGCCACGTATTTCAGCTATTTCTTCAGTGTTTTTTACTCCCGGCAATACGCCACCATGGCCAGGTTTGGCTCCCTGAGAGATCTTGATTTCTATCATTTTGACCTCCGGCCAATTCGCTTTCTCAGCAAATTTCTCCTCACTAAAATTCCCATGCTCGTCACGACAACCGAAGTATCCAGTTCCGATTTGCCAAACTAAATCTGCTCCCTGACGGTGATAAGAAGAAATACCACCTTCGCCCGTATTATGATAAAATCCGCCTTTTTTTGCGCCTAAGTTTAAAGCGGTAATCGCATTGGAACTCAAAGAGCCAAAGCTCATCGCTGAGATATTAAATATGGAAGCGGAATAAGGCTGTTTACAACTTTCATTTCCGATCATCACGCGTGCATCTTCATCATTGGTATGCACGGCGTAAATCGAGTGCCTTAGCGCCATGTAATCTTCTCCGTTGATATCTCTCTGTGTACCAAAGGGATGGGTGTCATTTACATTTTTGGCTCTACGATAAACCAAGGAGCGCAAATTTCTACTAAAAGGTCTTCCGTCTGTGTTTGTCTCAATAAAATACTGCTGGATTTCAGGACTTATTTTCTCTAACAAATACCTGAAATGTCCTACCACAGGGAAGTTTCGCAAGATCGCATGTGTCTTCTGTGTGATATCATATATCCCTATAAACAGGAGTACAACTAAAATACCCAGAATAAAATACCCGAATTTGAACTGGACAAATTGGAAATACCACATTAGAAAAAATGTAAGTAAGGCTAGCAGTACCAAGCTGCCGAAAAAGAGTTTTCTCATTTCGAATTCTTTTGATGGTTCAGGAGACAATATAGCAAAAGACCGAAGTCTAAGCCTGATCTAAAAGGAATTCTTGAACTCTATGTTCTGCCCAAGTAAACTCCTGGCCACCTACCACAAAACCAGTGTGTCCCCCTCTTTTTGGCATCTCTAGCGTCAGTAGTTCCGTCTTTTCTGCCAAGGCAATCGGATAGCATTCGGGGCCTAAAAGCGGATCATTCAAGGCATTTAACACAAGTGTTGGGATTTGTATAAAAGGCATCCAGTTATCTGCGCTGACGGATTTATAAAAATCCTGTGCATCTTTAAAACCATGGAGTTTGGCAGTGAAAAGTGTATCGAAAGAATCAAAATCTGTGACTTTTTCCAATAACTCCAAATCTATCAAATCAGGAAACTGCACTGCCTTTGCCCTAATTTTTAACTTTAGTTTTCCCAAAAATCTATTTTTATAGAAAGCATTTCCACGCACCTTTAGTGTATTGGCACTGGAAAGTAAATTACAGGGCGTAGAATAGACTGCTGCTTTCTTAATTTCAACAGGTAAATCACTCCCCTTTTCTCCCAAGTACTTTAGGGTCTGGGCTCCTCCCATGCTAATTCCCGTAAGAAAAATCTCATCATAACTATGGGATTTCAGCACATGGGAAATTGTACAATCCAAATCATAACTGGCTCCATGATGATACAAGATTGGTTTTAAATTGATCTCGCCACCACATGAACGATTATTCCAAACAAGGACATCTATCTCTCTGTAGTTAAACAACTTAACCATACCTCTAACATAATGGCGCTCCGAGTCTCCTTCCAACCCATGAGAGATAATCAGCAGTCTGGAACTACCCACCTTTGCCCAGTCTAAGTTCAAAAAATCCCCATCTGGCGTATCAATTTTTTCCCTGACGTAGTGAACATCCGATACTTTTCTGAAAAGACTGGGAATGATGGTTTCCAGGTGTCCATTGAAAAGATAGGCCGGCGGACCACTGTAAGTTGATTTGATAATACTCATTAGACTTCAAAAATAGGAAGCTTTACAGGAAGTTCACGTTCGCTTAAAATAGAAAAAGAATTAACGAGGTATTTTTACAGCGTTAATTCTTCATAGGGTAAATTAAATTCAAAAGCGGAGCGACAGGTGTCAGCTCCTTTTTTATTGGATCAACTCAAAAACTCGCTTGATTGCCTCTTCGACTTTACACAATAGACTTTCATAATGTGTAGAGAATGCAACTCCATCAAACCCCTCATTTTCAATTATATCCTTGCCTTTTTGTAGCTCATCAGTGATTTGAAATAACTCAAACATAATCAAAGTTGGCTTCAATTTGTGGCGAATTTGTTGGAGTTTAACTTCATTTTTTTCCAAAGAACCTTGAGCATAAACTTCTTTTAGCTCTACCAGTCCTTTATGGATGGCAAATGTTAATTCTTTTTCGAACTCTTTGTCACCATCAGCCATATCAAAGATAAGCTGATTGAGTTCCGGGTAAATTTGTTCCATATGGATTAGTTGGATAAGGCTGTGCCAGCAAGAAATCCTGTGGACCAGGCAGCTTGAAAATTAAAGCCACCGGTAATTCCATCAATATTCAGGACTTCCCCGGCAAAGTAAAGGTTAGGGTGATATTTACTTTCCAAGGTTTCCGGGTTCACTTCATTTAGGGCAATTCCCCCGGCAGTTACAAATTCTTCTTTGAAGGTGGTTTTTCCTTCGACTTTCAAAGTATAGCAAAATAAATTCTGTACCAACTTATTGATTTGCTTTTTCGATAGTGTACCATATAATTGTGCATTTTCTATACCTGCCAGTCGTGTGAGGTGTTCCCAAAGTCTGGCTGGAATCTGAAAAAGCGAATTGCTTTCTACCTTGCGGTTGGGATGCGCAAGTGCGTAGCTTTTGATATGGGAATTAAACTGATCCTCGCCATACGCTCCATTCCAATTGATCAAGGCAGTGGCTACATAGTTCTGATCTTTAAGCCATTGCGCACCAAATGCAGATAATTTCAAAACTGCTGGACCACTTACTCCCCAATGTGTCACTAGAATCGGTCCACGGTAAGTCAATTTAGTACCTTCTATTTTGACGATTCCATCAGTCACCGAAAGCCCCATCAACTCACGGATAGATTCCTTTGGCGTATTGAAAGTAAAAAGTGAAGGAATAGGATCTAAAACACTGTGGTTTAGATTTTTGAGAAAGGAATAACTATCCAGTTTTGGATGACCACCAGTGGCTATTATTAGCTTGTCAATCACAAATAAGCCTGCCTCTGTCTCAAGTTTGTATTGAGTACCCTGAGGATGGATTGACTTTACACCGCAAGATTTTCTAATGGTAATATTGAGCTTTTGCGCTTCTTTTAGAAGAACATCAATAATAGTTTGTGAGGAATCCGAGACAGGAAACATCCTTCCGTCGGCTTCTAACTTTAGTTTCACTCCTCTACTTTCAAACCAGTGGATGGTGTCCTCAGATTTGAACTTGGAAAAGACTTTTTTAAGAAATTTCTCACCGCGTGGATAATTCTTGACCAATTTGGAAATTTCCATCGGTCGATGTGTGACATTACATCTTCCACCTCCTGAGATTTTTACTTTGGATAAAAGCTTGGGCGATTTTTCGAAAATAGTCACCTTTCTCCCCGGTCCACTAGCATAGATTGCAGCAAAAAAACCGGCTGCTCCACCTCCTATTATTCCAATTTCCAAAATCTATAGTTTGTTGAAAAACAATATTTTATAATTCTTACCTTTTTCTAGTAAATGAACCCAAAATTCCTCGGGTCAACTCCCTGAAGATCGTTCTACCCAGTTGGCGAACCATAGTGTTCTTACTCAGTTCTTCAAAGAGAGATTCGTCCTGAGTAGTCCTGCGGCTTGTAGTTGCTTTAGGCCCGGGTATCTCAGCTTTTTTCTGAATTTCCTCCAGTTCATTCATTTTCTTTTCCAGGATTTCAAACGCGCTCTTGCTATCCAACTCCTGATTGTATTTATAAACCAAAGCAGAATTCTCTACCACACGATCTATTTCCGCTTCATCCAGAATATCCATTCGGGTGATTGGCGCTCTTACGAGCGTATGAGCCAGCGGAGTGGGGATTCCCTTTTCATTCAGCGCTGTGATCAATGCTTCTCCTATCCCCATGGAGGTCAATACTTCTGAGGTATTGTAATAAGGTGACTCAGGGTAATTTTCTGCCGTTTTGGTAATTGCCTTTCGATCTTTTGCGGTGAAGGCTCTCAGCGCATGCTGCACCTTCAATCCCAATTGTCCCAAAATACTATCAGGCACATCTGTGGGAGTTTGTGTACAAAAATACACTCCAACACCTTTGGATCTGATCAATTTCACAATGGCTTCAATTTTCTCCAATAGATCGTTGGAAGCATTAGAAAACACCAAATGTGCTTCATCTATAAACAAACAAAGCTTAGGTTGATCAGCATCACCCTGCTCTGGAAAAGTCTCATAAATCTCTGATAAAAGACTTAGCATAAACGTAGAAAAAAGTTTTGGCCTGCTTTGAATATCAGTCAATCTGATCACTGAGATTACTCCTTTGCCATCTTTGGTCCTTAGAAAATCTTCCACTTCAAAGGATTTTTCGCCAAAAAATCGTTCTGCGCCTTGCTGTTCCATCTCAATGATTTTACGCATGATCGTATTCACAGAAGCTGAAGAAACCTGGCCATATTCCTTTTGAATAGCTTCTTTACCTTCATTGGTAATGAATTGAAGCACACGCTTGAGGTCTTTCAGATCCACTAGAGGAAGATGATTTACATCACAATAGCGGAAAATAAGAGAAATCACTCCTTGCTGCGTATCGTTTAATTCAAGTATCTGAGCGATTAGAACAGGGCCAAATTCTGATACCGTAGCCTTTAACCTGACTCCTTTTTCGTCAGAAATAGACATGAGTTCGATCGGCAAGCCCATCGGTTCATAGTCAACTCCAATTACCTCAGATCTATTTTTAATAAAATCATTGGCAGTACCGGGCTGTGCAAGACCAGAGAGATCCCCTTTCAAATCCATCAATACAGAAGGAACCCCTTTCAGGGCAAGTTGCTCCGCGATCACCTGGAGGGTTTTGGTCTTACCTGTACCCGTTGCACCAGCAATCAAACCGTGTCTGTTCATGGTTTTCAGGGCAATTTTTACCTGCGCCCCAGTCACGGGTACTCCATCTAAAATACCTGTACCGAGGATAATTGAATCTTTTTTATAGTTCTGACCATCGGTCAAGTGAGTGATAAACTCTGCTGTTTTACTCATGTTCAAAGGAATTAAAAAACCAAACTACAAAAAAAACCTTGATGCCTAGGGCAAAAAGGTTTTTTCAATACTAAGCGTAATATAGGACGATTAATAAGTCACCACAGGCTCGAGATCTTTCGCCTGCTCAATAAAGTCAGCGACTTTAGAAGCAGCAGGAACTACTCTCGTCAAGCCTTTCTCTTCTTGAGTTTTCACCAATGCGGCGTGCAGATTTTCTGCATTTCTAGTTCTCAATTCTTTAACTGTATCCACTCCTGCAGCTTTTAGTAACTCTGCAAACTGACTTGCAATGCCATTAACCCTAAAAAGGTCAGCCATATTTACCCAAACCAAGATTTTACTCTCTTCTAAACCAGAAGCATCAGCGATAGCTTTTCTTCCCGCTTTCGTAGCTCCTTTTTCCAAAAGCCCTTCTACGGTCGTTACTCCAGCAGCGCTAAGTTTCTCTTTCATGACAGGACCGATACTCTCGATCATTGTGATTGGTTTTCCCATTTTTCTAAAATTTAAGGTTAAAGTTTTTGACTAAAAATCCATTGAAACTCTAAGAATAGTTTGTGGAGCTTCTAGTTGAATTCTCACTAAAATAAAGACAATTTTTAACTTCCAAAATCCATTTGGCAGATTATAGAGAGATTTGCCCTTTTGGAAACATTAACTTTACCTTTTAGAAACTTCTATCTTTATTGCTTCTTTAGAAAAATAATATGTATATCCGCTTTTCTGCCAGTAAGGAGACAAAAGCAGCATAGTATAAGTTAAACTTAAGAATTGAGGTTACTTCGGTCTTCGGTCATCGGTCTTCTGGCCGGTTGAGCAGAGAAATATTGGTTACTGGCATCATTCCGTATAATCATAAAAATAATATTCCTGTGAGCTTTAAATTACACCGTCCGCTATTCCTGCTTAGTTTTATTTTAGCCTTTAGCCATATTTCGCTTGCGCAAATTGGTATCAACCTTGGACAGACCGACCAATGGATGAAAGGCGCCAAAGCGGCAATTGAAAGAAGTGATTATGAAACAGCAAATTCAATTTTTAGAAATCTAATAGACTCCGGCCAGCAACTTCCTGAGGAGATGCCCTATCTATTCGCTGAGACATTATTTCAGCTCAAGCAATACGATAATTCATCCAACTTCCTTAATAAGTATCTAGAGCTGACAGGATTCAAGGGAGACCACTACGAAGGAGCTCAGGAATTGCAACAGAAGTTACAAGCACCCTTAAAGGAAATTCAAGAATGTCAGCTTTGTGATCGCAGGGGGTATAGATTCAAGACTTGTTTCACCTGCGAAGGAAAGCGCCAAATCGAACAGGATTGTAACTATTGCAAGGCTAAAGGTGTAGTAGGATGTAGTAAATGCAGCGGCTCAGGCATGATTACAAAAATGAATATCTTTAAAATTGTGGAGTACTTCGAGTGTGAACGATGCGCTGGAAAAGGGAGACTTACCTGTCCGGTGTGTGAAGGAAGCCTGAAGGAGGTTAGCTCCTGTAAGACCTGTAATGGAAGTGGAAAATTGAGCTCTGAAGATCTCTGTGATCATGAAGAGCACGAGCATATAGAAGTGAAAACTGAAGCTACACGTTAGAATCTAGTCGAGGGGTTCAGAGTAACCAGTCGCAGTATTTATTCACAGTTTTCAGAATTATCACTCGCAGCTTTCAACATAAGAAATCATCTTAACACAAAATGTTCCTTTGGTATGTCACCAAGTTTTTCCAATTAAAAATGAGTCAAAAAAAACCGGCCTAAGCCGGTTTTAAGTTTATTTGCAATATTTCTCGAAAGCTTCTTCTGCTCCTGGATACTCCAAGGCTTTTGCGAGTTGAAAGTCTTCGCATGAAGCCCCAACATTTTTCATCGCTACTTTTAAGAGGCCCCGGTTGAAATAAGCCTGCCCAAATTCCTTATCTACTGCAATTGCATTTCCATAAGCTTTCAACGCTTCCTCAGGCTTGCCAAGTTGATGCAAAGCACGAGCCTTCATAAAGGAGGCCATAGCCGGTGCACCAGAGATTTCTGCTGCCTGATCAGAATAAAGAAGAGCATTAGTATAGTTTTTCTCGTTGTAATGAACATTGGCAAGGCTTAGTAATACCTGAAAATTATTTGGTTCTACTTCGAGTGCCTTTTCAAAGTCAGCTTTTGCTTCTTCAAAATTGCCCTGCTCCTCATTTGCTCTGCCTCTATTATAAAGCATGCGAACATCGTTTGGATTGTATTTTAAATCTTCAGAATATTCGTTCGCCGCTTTTTCGTATTCTCCTTTATTGAAATATACATCCCCGGAACTTGTCTGTTTCTCTGAACAAGACCAAATGGATACCGAAATAAAAAGGGCTAATATAGCTCGAGTACTAGTTTTCATTTTTGTTGGTTTAGACTGCTACACTGTTATCTCTGAGCGCATCGTTAAGAGATGTTTTGAGATCTGTGGAGGCTTTTCTTTGACCTATGATCAAAGCGCAAGGAACTTGGAATGTACCTGCAGGAAAGGTTTTTGCAATGGAGCCTGGAATCACTACAGAACGCTCGGGCACATATCCCTTGTATTCTTTGGGCTCTGATCCAGTCACATCTATGATTTTGGAACTAGCTGTTAACGTAACTCCCGCACCGATTACGGCTTCCTTACCGATTCGCACACCTTCTACAATGATAGCTCTGGAACCTATAAATGCTCCATCTTCAATGATCACGGGTGCTGCCTGAATTGGTTCCAATACGCCTCCTATCCCTACTCCACCACTTAAATGAACGTTTTTACCGATCTGCGCACAAGATCCTACAGTAGCCCAAGTGTCAACCATCGTGCCACCCTCCACATACGCGCCGATATTAACATAACTTGGCATCATCACCACTCCTGAAGCCAAATACGCTCCGTAGCGAGCCACAGCGTGAGGAACTACACGTACACCTTTCTCAGCGTAGTTAGTTTTTAGCGCCATTTTATCATGGAATTCAAAAGGCCCAACCTCGATGGTTTCCATCTTTTGGATAGGAAAATATAGAATAACTGCTTTTTTCACCCAATCATTAACCTTCCAGTTGCCGTCTTCAGTAGGCTCAGCTACACGCAAAGTCCCTGCATCCAAGTCAGCAATTACGGCTCTAATGGCTTGTTGTGTAGTTTCTTCTTTTAATAATTCCCGGTTGTCCCAGGCCTTCTCTATGATAGTTTTCAGTTCCATTATTTTGGTTAGTTTCGTTTAATGAGTGATAAATCAGCTTCCCTAATACCTGTCTTAATTGCGTCAAGCCTTAAGCCCGCCAAAGATACAAGAGCATGGGGAAAACTTGGTCTTTCCTTGCGAGAAACAGGCCTGTACCGCCTGAATTTTATGGGATTTTCACAATTACCCCTAGAAAATTGCAAAGATGAAAAGTATTATACCTCAGTTTCCAGCACTCACTCAACCTGGGGAAGATTATTCTCACAGGTAAATTTTGTAAAAGCCCTACTGAAAGTCCGTCCAAAAATCCTGATTTGCTGCACCTATGAATTCTTACCTGCCGCCTCATTTTTCAAAAGAATAGTAGGCTATAAATTAGTCTATGATGTGCAGGAAAATTATATCAAAAACCTGGAGCTAAACCCTAACTTAAATTCCGGGAAAAGAACGAAAGCTGCCCAAATAATCAGCCGAATGGAAAGTGTAAATGGAGTTGACTTATATCTTCTTGCTGAGAAATGCTATGCAGATGAGATGCCTGAAAAGTCTCCATTTTTGATCTTGGAAAATAAATACGCTGGAGAAATCAAGACTAATTCTTCATTCAAAATCCAGCCAAAAGAGAGTTACTGTTTTTTAATTTCAGGTACGCTTACTCCTGCTTTTGGCACGCTCGAAGCTATCTATTGGTTCAAGGAAATCTTGAAAGAATTTCCGAATTCTACGCTCAAAATCATCGGTCATTGTACCCTCCCAAGTTTCAAAATTGAACTGGAAAAAGCCTGCAAAAACACTCCGCAGATAACACTCAAATCCTCTGATTTTCCTGTTCCTCATGAGGAGATTATTGCGGAATATTCATCGGTAGATTTTGCCCTTTTACCTTATCAAAATAGAGAAGCCATCAAGGATAAAATGCCAACAAAACTTTTTGAATCTGCTGCTCTGGGAGTGCCTGTTTTGATAGGAGGAAATCCAAAATGGCTTGAGTTTCTAACTCCATTTTCAGGAGGATTTCCAATAGATTTTTTCGACTTAGAGAACGCAACTATCCAATTTCAAGCAGCCCTAAAACAGGAGTTCTTCAGCCAAATTCCTGATGATACAATCCTATGGAAATCTCACCATGAAGATTTCATTAGCGCAATAGCTTCCCTTTAAGTTCTAAACAGCATGTGGATTACTATCCACACTTATCCACCTACACCCTATTTTCTACACTCATTTCCGCGAAATGGAAACTGGGATAATTTTGTATTTTCAGAGAAAAAGTCAACAAGCAGAATCTTACAATTAACTTAATATCAAATATTTATTACATTATTCAATATTGACTAATCTTATTTTTAGACAAGACTAAAACCCTAAACACATTTGAAAATGGGTTATCCACAGACAATTTAGCCGCTATTGAATATATTTTTAGCTATATCTAAATTAATTTTTATATTTGTCTCAGTACAAATTGGAATACCATGACCTTAACTACTGCTGAGGAGAATTACCTGAAAGCGATCTATCACCTATCGGACGGAGGAACTAAAAGTGTATCCACTAATGATGTGGCTGCAGAGATGAAGACGAAGCCTGCTTCTGTCTCCGACATGCTGAGAAAGTTGGGTGACAAGGAGGTGATCGAATACCGAAAATATTACGGAGTAAACATCACAGAAGAAGGTAAAAAAAGGGCACTCACTACTATCCGAAAACACCGACTCTGGGAAGTGTTTTTGGTAGACAAATTACAGTTCGCCTGGGACGAAGTTCATGAGGTAGCAGAGGAGCTGGAGCACATCCAATCTCCCCTCCTAATTCAGCGCTTGGACTCCTACCTGAACTTCCCAAAATTCGACCCCCACGGTGATCCAATTCCCGATGAATATGGTGATGTGAGAGCTAGACCAAGATTGGCTTTGAACGAAATGGACATTGACCAGTCAGGTCAAATCGTAGCAGTAAAAGACAGCTCGGCAGCCTTCCTAAAATACCTCGACAAAGTTGGCGCATACATAGGAGCACGAATCAAAATATTGGACAAAGTGGAGTTTGACGGATCAATGGAAATTCTCGTCGATCAGAAAAAAACACTCTTTATGTCCAAGGATGTCGCAGCTAATATTCTGGCAATTCAATCATGAGAAAGCTCCTTTACCTAGTACCGTTTCTCCTACTTTCTTTTGCCTGCAAATTTGAAAACAAGGAAGAAAGATTGAAGCCAAAAATCGTGGCGACCACCAGTATTCTCGCTGACGGAATCAGAAACATCGTAGGCGATAAAGCAGAAGTAGTCGCACTGATGCCGGCGGGTGTAGATCCTCATCTATACAAGGCTTCCGTCCGCGATCTTGATCTTCTTCAGGAAGCTGATCTTGTCATCTATCACGGACTTTTTCTTGAAGGTAAAATGACTGAGATTTTTGAGAAGTTGGCGTTTAGTCAAAACCTGATCAATGTATCCGAAGAAATTCCGCAAGATCTTTTATTGAGATCCGGACCTGAGGCGCACTCCGTTGATCCGCACATCTGGTTTGATGTATCACTTTGGTCCAAAGCTTTGGCGCACGCCTCAGAAGAACTGATCATATGGAAGCCAGACTGGAAAACTTCAATCACCACAAATACCGAGTCCTATCTCAGTGAACTGGCAGCTTTGCATCAAGATAATCTCGCTAAGGTCGCTGAGCTTCGCAAAGCCAATCAGTCCCTGATCACTGCGCATGATGCCTTCTCCTATTTTGGTAAAGCTTATAATTTGGAAGTTCTGGGATTACAAGGACTATCTACACTGAGCGAGCCTGGACTTAGAGATTTGACTGGTTTGGTGAGCTTCATCGTAGAGCGAAATATCCATGCAGTTTTTGCGGAGCAAACCATTTCCCCAAAAGCAATAGAAGCTGTGGTCGCAGGATGTGCGAACCAAAACCATGAGATAAAATTAGCAGGACCACTTTATACCGATAGCCTCGGTGCTGCTGACTCCTCTGCCGGAACTTATATAGGAATGGTAAAAACGAATGTTCAAGTAATTTTTGAAAGCCTAACGAAATGATCATAAACGTAGATTCTCCCATTTTAGAAATACATGACCTCACCGTCAGCTACGATCAAAGTCCCGTTTTATGGAATGTGGATTTAAGTTTACCGTCTGGAAAGCTGATTGGAATACTGGGCCCAAACGGTGCTGGAAAGTCAACTTTAATCAAGGCCATCATGGGTTTGATTCCAACGTCAGGAGGTTATGTCAAGCTTTTTGACCGGGAGTTAAATGACGTCCGAAGCCGTATAAGCTATGTTCCTCAGAGAGAATCTGTGGATTGGAATTTCCCAGCTTCTGTTTTGGATGTGGTGATGATGGGTACGTATGGCAAGCTTGGCCTTTTCAAGAGACCTGGGAAAAAGGAAAAGAAAATCGCCATGGATTGTCTGGAGAAGGTCGGGATGCAATCTTTTGTAGATCGTCAAATCTCAGAGCTTTCCGGCGGTCAGCAACAGCGGGTATTTATCGCCAGAGCTTTGGCTCAGGAAGCTGACCTGTATTTGATGGACGAACCTTTTGCCGGAGTGGATATGGCTACAGAAACTGCAATCTTCCAACTTTTGAAAGAAATGACCGCTGCAGGAAAGACGGTCATCGTAGTACATCACGACATACATTCGGCCATGAATTACTTTGACTGGATCATCATGCTAAATCTTCACCTGGTCGCATCGGGACCAAAAAAGGATGTGGTAACCGAAGAACTTTTGAGAAAAACTTATGGTGGAAAACTCAATCTTCTCACCAAGGTCACTGACATCATCAGACAAAAAGACTTTAATCCTTTGAAAAATTGATATGAGTGACTTTGTCTATTTCTTCACATTTCAGGATGCTTCCATTGCCTTTGTGGTAATCGGAATTACGCTTTTGGGCATAGGCTCAGCGTATGTGGGAACATATAGTTTTCTAGACAAAAAGGCCTTGCTTGGCGATGCTATTTCCCATGCAGTACTTCCTGGGATTTGTTTGGGATTTATGCTGGCTGGAGAAAAGAATCCCCTTTACATCGTGACTGGCGCATTTCTTTCCGGTGCCCTGGCTACTTTTCTTACCTCTTGGCTAAAAAGCAAAACCCAGCTGAGTGACGACGCAATCATCGCTTCCATCCTATCCATCTTCTTTGGATTCGGTGTGGTGCTACTCACGGTCATCCAAAAATCCGGAAATCCGGAAATGGCAGGACTAAACCAGTTTATCTTCGGAAATGCCATCGCGATTCTGGAAGAAGACCTTTATATCTATGGCGGGTTGGCGGTGCTGATCATTATTACCCTCACCGTATTCCGGAAGGAATTCAGCATGCTCGTTTTCAATGCTGACTTTGGCAAATCAATCGGCTACCCGATGGGAACAATACGTCTCATCTTTAATGTACTGATGATTTTGGCAGTAGTAATAGGAATTCAAGCCATCGGAGTAGTGTTGATGGCAGCATTACTGATTACTCCGGGAGCTGCAGCCAGATTTTGGACGGATAGACTCGGCAAACTTCTTCTGATCGCCGGAGCATTTTCGGCAGTGTCCGGCGTAATTGGCACCTACATTTCCTTTGTAATTCCCCAGATGCCTACAGGCCCATGGGTTGTGGTTTGCCTTTCCATGTTTGCATTGATTTCCTTTCTATTTGCCCCAAAGAAAGGTGTGCTTGCCCGATACATTGCCAGAAGACATTACCTCAAAAAAACACACCAAGATCACTTATTGAAGTTGATTTACCATGGTATTGAAAGCGGGAAGCAGAACTTCCCTATAGAAGAAATCTATCAGTCTTTTCCCTACAGAAAGAGAGAAACGAAGCATACTATTGATGAATTAATCAAAACCGATCTACTTACTATAAATCAGGGCTTTATAGACTTCACATCTAAAGGAAAATCTGAAGCTAAACGAATAGTAAGACTTCATAGACTTTGGGAACTTTACCTCAATGAGTACATGAATATTGCCCCAGATCACGTGCATGATTCAGCAGAAAAGCTGGAACACATTCTTACCCCTGAACTCGAGGCACTACTTGAGAACAGACTAAATTATCCTAAACTCGATCCTCACCAGGAGACTATCCCCCGCGACAACGATGAGCTTTGACCAAAACGCATTTCTGATCATTTTCACCGCCAGCTTGATCTCGATTTCCTGTGGATTGCTTGGGGTGTTTATGATGCTTCGCAAAATGTCCATGACTGGAGATGCCATCTCACATGCAGTTCTTCCGGGAATTGTCATTGGTTTCTTTGTATCAGGCAGCCAACGAGGACTGGAAGTAGTTATAGGAGCTGGTATTCTTGGGATCCTGGCTACTCTATTGATAGACTGGCTGAAGAATAAGGCTAAAGTTCAACTGGACGCGTCTATCGGGATTACCTTTACCCTACTTTTCGCCATCGGAATTATCTTGATAAATATGCTGGCATACAAGGTCGATTTGGATCAGGAATGTGTGCTTTATGGAGAGATTGCTTACTTACCAATTGACCTTTGGATTACAGATGCTGGTTTCAGCATGGGCCCTAGAATCACCTATCTTGCAGTTTTGAATTTGGTTTTGGTAAGTGCTTTTATATTCTTGCTATACAAAGAGTTAAAGCTTACTAGTTTTGATGAAAACTTTGGTTTGGTGATAGGTCTTCCAGCGGGTGCAATCAACTTAGCTTTGATGAGTATGGTGTCCTATACCACAGTAAGTAGCTTCGAAGCTGTTGGAGCAATTTTGGTCGTAGCTTTATTAGTGGTCCCTCCTGCCACAGCATTCCTTTGGACCAAAAAATTAACCTCTCTAATTAAACTTACCTGCGGGTTAGGTATTTTTATTGCTTTGGCAGGATATTACGCTGCATATTTGGTGGATAGTTCGATTGCTGGCATGATGGTGGCAGTAGGTGGAATCATCTTTCTGGGAAGTGCAGCAATAAAAGGAATCCGGCCTAATTGGGCATTCGGAACTTCCACACCCGGCAAACCGTTGGAGATTTGAATTCAAGAAGTATGAAGAAGATATTTATAATAGGTTTATTCTTGGTTGTTGCCAACTTTGCGCAAGCACAGGAGAAAATCGAATGGCTGAAATTTGAGGAAGCAGTGGCTGCTACGGAAGCAAACCCAAAGATGCTTTTCGTGGACGTCTATACCGATTGGTGTGGCTGGTGCAAGAAGATGGACAAGGAAACCTTCACTGATCCTGCTGTGATCAAATACATCAATGAAAACTTTTATGCTGTGAAAATGAACGCTGAGGATGATAAGCGCACCTTTGATTTCAAAGGCAAGAAATACTCCGAAGCGAAAATGGCGGCGACTATGCGGGTGCAATCTTATCCTAACTTTGTGATCATAGACCCTACTCTACAGAATATCACCCAATTACCGGGCTACAGAGAACCCATTCCATTTTTAGACGGGCTGGGTCAGATAGTTCACAATGGATTTGGAACAAAATGAGTTTTTCACTTTCTGAGCAAAATGATACCATCATAGCATTGGCAACGCCGCAGGGTGTTGGTGCTATTGCGGTAATCCGTCTTTCCGGTAAAGATGCTATTACGCTTACCAACGATGTCTTTTTTGGGAAAAATCTGGAGAAGCAAGATTCTCATACCATCCATTTCGGCACTATACGGGATGGTGAAAAGATCATAGACGAGGTGCTGGTTTCTCTTTTCATTGCTCCCAAATCATTTACCAAGGAAAACGTGGTGGAAATATCCACTCACGGATCTTCCTATATCATCAATCAAGTTCTCAAACTATTTATCCGCAAAGGAGCGCGTCCAGCCAAGCCAGGTGAATTCACTCAGCGTGCATTCCTGAACGGGCAGTTCGATTTGGCGCAAGCTGAGGCCGTGGCAGATCTGATTCATGCAGATTCTGAAACTTCACATCAGGCCGCACTCAGCCAAATGCGTGGTGGATTCAGCTCTGAAATCCAAGAACTTAGGTCTCGCCTGATTCATTTTGCTTCAATGATAGAACTGGAATTGGATTTCGGCGAGGAAGATGTGGAATTTGCCAGTAGAGGTGAATTGCGCACTTTAGTAGAGCGTTTACTTCGGGTGGTGGAAGAATTGATATTAAGTTTTGATCTGGGAAATGTGATCAAAAATGGAGTACCTACGGTGATAGCAGGAAAACCCAACGCAGGCAAGTCCACCCTACTCAATGCCCTACTTAATGAGGAAAAAGCTATAGTCTCTGAGATTGCCGGAACGACTAGAGATTTTATTGAGGATGAAATCAACATCGGAGGCGTGATTTTCCGCTTTATAGATACCGCAGGTTTACGGGAAACAACTGATACAATCGAAGCTATTGGAGTCAGCAGAACTCAGGAGAAAATGAAATCTGCTTCCTTGATTTTGTACCTCTTTGATTTGGGTGATACGGACTTGGTGGAAATCAATCGGGATGTGAATAAACTGGAAAACCAAGGTGTTCCATTCCTAAAAGTGGCAAATAAAGTAGATAAGGGTAATACGGAGTTAATCAGTGAGTTAAAAGAAAAACATCCTGATACTATTTTTATCTCTGCAGGGAAAAAAGAAAATCTGGAAGACCTGAAAGCAAGAATTCTTGTGCTGGTAAATCTGGATAAATTCCGTACCGGAAATACGGTTGTAACAAACGTCCGCCATTACGATTCCCTAGTCAAAACCCGTGAGTCCTTATTGGATATTCTCGGTGGTTTAGACAACCAAGTAACCAATGACTTTGTAGCAATGGATATCCGCCGGTCTCTTCACTTCCTTGGTGAGATCACGGGGGAAATCACCACAGATGACCTTTTGGAGAATATATTTAGGAATTTTTGTATCGGGAAATAAATCCATTTTTCTTTAGTATCCTTTAGTTTACTTTCTGCTCAATTTCAACATATTAGCACTTATTTGCTTGACTTTATCTTCTTTCATCTATACTTTAGTTCCAACCTTAGTACAACTTCAATTCCAAAGGTTGTACAACTGTACAACCAAGGTGGTAAACTAAAGCATCATGAAAATTTCTTTGAAACAGAAGAAACTGAAAAACGGTAACTTGAGTCTATACCTCGAGTATTACAAAGGATCTACCACCAATGAACATGGTAAGCGTATCCACTTGAGGGATTTTGAGTTTCTGAATATTTACTTGGAAAATGAACCCAAGTCTGCTGTTGAGAAAAAAGAGAATAAAGAAAAGCTTCAGCTGGCTGAAAACATCCTGGCCATTCGGCAAACTGAACATATTCAGGGAAAGTTTGACATCAAAAATCTCAGCAAGTCCAAAAGACCTTTTTTGGATTTCTATAAAGAGAAGATGGAAGAGAAATCCCATTCAGAAAAAAACTATGGAGTTTGGACTTCAGCCTATGTTCATTTAAAGGATTGCATAAGTCCAAATTTTCTTTTTGATGAAGTTGACGACCATTTTTTGAAAAGGATTAGAAAGCATTTCGACGAAGTGGCTAGAACGAAAAGCAACCTCCCACTCTCTTTGAATTCTAAATATTCTTATTTCAATAAATTCAAGGCATGCTTGAGAAGTGCATTTAACGAAGGCTATTTGAATATCAATTATGCCGAAAGGGCTAAATCGTTTGAACAAGCAGAAAGCCAACGAGAATATCTGACCTTTTCGGAACTTCAAAATTTAATTGACACCCCCTGCAAATACGAGGTCTTGAAAAAAGCCTTTATTTTTTCATGCTTGACTGGCCTAAGATGGTCTGACATTAACTCATTAATCTGGTCAGAAGTCAGAGATGAAGATGATGATATTTTCCGGGTCAACTTCCGGCAGCAAAAAACGGATGGAGTCGAATATTTGTACATTTCAAAGCAGGCAAGAGATTTACTAGGGGAAAGGCACTCTCCTCGTGACAGAGTTTTTATTGGTCTGAAATATAGTGCAGTGTACAATAATGAAATTGTCCGATGGTGCAACCGAGCCGGGGTATTCAAGCATATTACTTTTCACAGTGCCAGGCATACCAATGCTGTCTTACTTCTTGAGAATGGTGCAGATCTATATACCGTCCAAAAAAGACTCGGACATAAGGAAATTCGAACCACATCTATTTATGCAAAGGTGGTTGACAAAAAAATGAAAGAATCTGCCAATCTAATCCCTAAGCTTCATTTGGATTTGAAACTTTAAACATGGAAAAATCAAACACCAAAATTTTTACTTCTACTTTATTAATATTGTTGCCAGTCATTTTTTACACCAGCATCACCCTATATCTCAATTTCACTCTTTTTGTTTGGGTAACAGGAATCAGTATGGTTCTAATCCACTTGTTTTATATCTGGAAGCTAATTAAAAGATATTCAATATGGTATACCGATTACATGTTTGATGAAAAGATGGTCGGATTTCGGAAAAAGGTAGAAAAGCCCAGAATATTTTTCTACTCCATTTTCTGGCCATTGATGTGCCTAAGTACTTACGTTGTTTGCGTTTTAAGTCCAACAGGAACACTTTGGAAAGATGTTTTGCTTTTTGCACCATTCGTTTTCCTTTTCATTGTAGGGCTTTTGATTTTAGATTTAACCTGGAAGAAAAGATTTGAAAATCGGTACATACCGTTAGTAAAGAATACTTTAAATAAAAGCCAAAAGAAATTTAGAACACATTACACATCAGAGCAGTTAGAAAAAATTTTTGATGGATTGTTGGAATATGGGTTCATTGAGTATATGGACCTCGAAAAACAAAAATCCCATAAAGAGCAATTTGTTGTTTTTTTTGGGAAGGGTACAACTCCATCTTCCCCACTATTTGATTTAAATTTTCCAGTGATTGATGCGGTTTACTTTTTTGATGAACTAAACAATAAGATTGATGGGCTTTCCTATCCTAAATTGGCAAAAATTTTTCTAATAAATGGGAAAGCCATAAAACCAGGATCTCTTCGAAGCTCAAAAAGCATTTCAAAAAACTCCAGAAGCAAATCTGAAATTGAATATCAAATAGACGGTATTTTTTCAAAAATTCATTAACGAAAACCGCTAAAACATTGACAATAGTTAATTTTCATTGTCCTTTGAGCCCTCCTTTATTCTCCTTTGCTGGACAACATCAAATAAAATACAGCAATGGAAAACGAACAAATCCTACTCAAACTCAATCGTATTGAGAAATTCATGTTTGGACTTAAGGACATTTTAAATCCTGAGGAACTTAGTGAGTACACAGGTTTCAAAGTATCATACATCTACAAACTAGTTAGCCAATCCAAAATCCCCTACTCCAAGCCAAATAATGGTGCACTTTTCTTCGATCGCAAAAAGATTGATGATTGGCTACTTCAAAATCCCAGTAAGTCAGAAGCTGAATTAAGAAAACAAGCTTTAGAATACACTAGAAAAAAATAAAGCGAACTCTTTCGAATTCGCCTT
Organism: Algoriphagus locisalis; assembly: GCF_900116615.1. GTDB lineage: Bacteria > Bacteroidota > Bacteroidia > Cytophagales > Cyclobacteriaceae > Algoriphagus > Algoriphagus locisalis. The sequence continues at coordinate 791,225 of NZ_FPBF01000001.1, read as the reverse complement.
TAATAATGTGGAAATGGTATCTCCGTCTGACAGCGTAAAGATACTGGTTCTGCATTCATTTTCAAACTCTTAGTGCAGCATCATGAAAAACAAAAATCCTTTCAAACGATTGGATGAAGATTCCAATTCCCCAATGGTAAAGATGATCCGATACTTGGTCAGCAAATATGATTTTATCAACAACGTAGTAGTCTATGAAGTTTTTGCGAGCGAAAAAGGAAAAGAAAACTACCTACGTGTCAATCCTCATACCTTGTTGATCGAGGCAAAATCTGCAGGTCATAACACCTCCCTAGCTGATATCAATTCTTTCCTATGCAGTGATTTTATCCCAAAGGTTAATCCATTGGAGATCTATTTTGAAAAATACAAACACCTTTGGAACCAGAAAGAGGATGGTGATTATATCGACCAATTTGCCGGCTATATCAACGTTCTGGATCCTTTAAGATTCAAAATCCAATTCAAAAAGTGGCTCGTCAGGTGTGTCGCCTGTAGTCTTGATGATCAATTCTTCAATAAGCAAGCATTGATTTTTGTCCAGGACAAACAAAATAGTGGAAAATCAACCCTTACTAGATTCCTTACCCCTCCTGATCTTTCTGAATACCAGATTGAAAATATCTCAGTTGATAAGGATAGTCTGATTGCAATCATTCAAAACTTTCTAATCATCCAAGATGAATTGTCAACGCTAAACAAGCAGGAAATCAATTCCCAGAAAAGCCTAATGAGTAGATCCTATATCAAAGCCCGACACCCCTATGATAGAAAACCAACCATGGAACCACGGAGAGCATCAATCATCGGTTCTACCAACAAAGCTGAATTCCTAACTGATGATACAGGAAGTGTCCGTTGGCTATGCTTCAACCTCATAGGGATCAATTGGGACTACAAAAAAGAAATAGACATTAATCGGGTTTGGTCACAAGCATACCATCTCTTTAATAGTGATTTTGAATACAATATGACTGCCGAAGAAATCTTGGAAAACGAACAGGCAAATGCCCAATTCAGCACCATCACCATGGAGTTTGAGCTGATCCAAAAACACTTTGAGCCTGGAATTAAGGAGGATGAATTTTTGACCTCGTCAGATATCATCCATTATCTAAACAAAGCAGAGGGATCTCTTTTCAAAATCAGCCGGGAGGAAATCGGTAAAGCCCTAAAAAGACTCGGATTTGAGCGGATTGCCAAAAGAGGCTATGGCGACAAATCTTATCCTGTCAAAGGCTATTATATAAAAACCGCTAATCCACTTACTACCTTACTACAATGAATATATAGTATTGATAAACTGATAGTTACCTGTAGTAAGGTTATATCAAACAAGGTTACTACACCTTACTACAAAACAGCAAATGTAGTAACCGTAGTAAGCTTAAAATGCCAATAAAAGCAGAACCTAACTACGGGTAACACATTGATTTTCTTAGGATTAAACCTTGTGTAGTAACGTAGTAACCTACTTTGACAATTTTAACTAACAAACCATTAAAATCATGAACTGTAAGCAAGCCAATCAAATCAGCATTCTCGATTATCTCTCAGCAATTGGCACACAACCAGCAAAAAACCTTGGAAGCTATTCCATTTACTTCTCTCCTTTCCGGGAAGAAAAAACACCTTCTTTCAAAGTGGATCACAAAAGTAATCTTTGGATCGATTTCGGGAACGACAATGAAGGAGGAACACTGGTTGATCTAGTTTTGAAATTAAACCTATCATTTTCGGTTGAAGATGCTCTGAATCATCTTACTCAAATGAACCTGGACTCTTTTTCTTTTCAACAGCAAGATAATCACAAAGAATTGAAAGCCGATTCTAAAATCCAAGTCTATGCAGTCAAACCAATTGGTACCAACAATGCTATTTCAGAATACATTGAATGTCGAGGATTAACCTTGTTCATGGCCCGACAATTCTGCAAAGAAGTTTACTTCGAGGTGGACGGAAAGAAATATTTTGGAGTAGGAAACCAGAATTCCAACGGGTGGTCTATCCGCAACAAATACTGGAAAGGGTGCACAGCCCAGGGCATCAGTATTTTCGGAGATCCAAAAGGAAATGGGAATTCAACCTTGGCAATATTCGAAGGGATCTTTGACCTGATGAGTTACTTTCAAAGAAACAATTTTCAGGAGATTCTCTCCTGTCTAATGTCCCTTAACTCATTGGCAAATACCAGTGAAGCCTCATCCTATTTCGAGCATTTTAAAACAGTTGAGCTATACCTAGATCGGGATGATCAAGGAAAGAAAAAGTCCAAAGATTTGCAAAAAGAACACTCCCATTGCATGGATAGAAGTGCAGACTATATCGGGTACAAAGACTATAATGAAATGCTAATGCATGAAGGTCGACTAGGTTTTCTGCGATGAGGGTCGCTTTGCGAAGCAAGCTATGTTTCGGCCAGACCGAAACGCTTGCTTCACTCCGCTCAGAAATCAAAAACTCACTTCGTTCATTTACCGATATGGCCAGACCTAAGCTACCACAAAAAGAAAAAAAGAGAATCAAGTTTTCCTTCAAAATGGACGAAGGAGAATTTGAACAATTGGCAAAACTTTGTGAATACTCCGACCTCAGTGCATCCGAAGTAATCAGATCTTGTGTCTTCAAAAACAGACTACTGAAAGCACGTACTCCAATTCTGGAAAAGCAAACCTATCTAGAGCTAAAAAAAATTGGAACAAACATCAACCAAATTGCAAAACACTACAATTCAAATATCCCGGTACCATCTGATAAGCTTGCCGCTTTCCTGGCTTTGCACGAAAAACTGAATCTACTAATCAAACATCTAGTCGATGATCACTAAAGTATCCATAGGAACCTCTTTTATGGGAGCATTGAACTACAATTTGAAAAAACTCTACTCAAAGGACGAGTCCCAAAAAGCTGATTTACTGGCTACTAATTTTGCTAGCCTTAAGCAACAGTCTATCAAGAATGAGCTTCGCATATTGCAAAGTTTAAATCCCAGATTGAAGCGAAACACCTTTCATACCAGCCTCAATTTTGGAAAGGATGAAGTGATTTCCAATGAGAAAATGCTCACCATCGCCGAGGAGTACATGAAAAAAATGGGCTTTAATAATAATGGCTATTTCATTTTTAGACACCATGATACCGGTCATCCGCATTGTCACATATTGGCATTGCGCAATCGCTTTGATGGCACGGTGGTATCAGACAGCAAAAATTACCAACGGAGTGATAAAATCGCCAGAGAGTTAGAGACTAAATATGGACTGGAACAGGTGAAGTCAAGTCTTGAATCAAAAGTTAAAGCACCAAACAAGGATGAAATAGAAATGGCTTTGCGGACTGGCAAGGCATCCCAACGAATGGTACTCCAGGAGATGGTGGGAGCAGCTCTGAAAAAAAGTAACGATCTCCGCGCTTTTATCGGCAATCTCGAAAAGAGCGGGGTCAACGTACTTTTTAACCAAGCCAGCACAGGCAGAGTATCAGGAGTTTCTTATTGCTATGGTGGATTTGTAGCAAAAGGCCAGGCACTAGGAAATCAATTCAAATGGGGGCAGATATCCAAAACTTTACACTATGAGCAAACTAAAGACTTTCAACCAATTGACGAAGCAAACCGTCGAACAAGAGCAGCATATCCGCAGGGAGGAAATGAGCATAAAGCTGGAAAATCAACAGCTGATCGAATGCTTGATAGAACTCCGAGACAACCAGAATCATATCAGGAAGAACCAAAAAATCCTTCAAGAACAAATACGTTCCAACCATCAAACACTTATCTCGAAGCAAGTTCCAAGGATCGAGAAGCTAATTACGGGAATGATCGAGAACCGCAAAACTTACCGTCAAGTGATCAAAGTAGTTCAAATAGCCTTTTTCACGCTAATAGTGCCATTGCTGACCTTGGTGACCTGCTTGCTGCTGTTTCGGCTACTGGGAGTGTAAGTGATGACTGCAAAAAGAAAAAAAAGAAAAGAGGGAAAGAAGAGGGGTTGGGGATGGGACGCTAGAATGATGATTAAATCGACAGATATCTAGATACATCTATATGTATATATGTTTATATCTGGATATACTCATCAAGATATATTCGAGATAGTGAACTAATCCACAATCAAGGTCCTAACTTCCAGATATTAAGAATTTTAAACCAATTTCTGAATTCAACTAATTATTTTAAAAATAGTTTCCTACCTTTTTGTATATACCTTTTAAACCTATCATATGAAAAAGTCAAAAAAAATTCTTTGGATTCTTTTGCTGGCGCTTTTACCCTCTTTGACGCATGCTCAATTAGAAAGTGGGTTTCACTACAAAATCAAAAACAACTATCAGATCCTCCCTTGGACTTCCGATCATCCCTTACACTTGAAGTACAAGAAAAGTATTGGTTTTCAAGACATTACTTTGGAAATCCCTTTACTTGAAGCAGACTATCATTTACCAAAACTGTTAGAAGGCGGAGAATTGGTTTCAATTCAAAAAGTAATGAGCACCAGCTCGTCTGACACGGTGATTCTATTAAAATACCGGAAAGAAAAGTATGTAACTGAGCAAGTGGCAATTAAGGAATATTCAAGAAAACAATATTCGAAATGGCTATGGCCTTCTAAACTTAAAGCCAACATCACCCCTTCAGAGGAAAAAGGAGAAGAAAATATCCTAATCGTAGATTTTTGGGGATTTGAGCAAAAGAAAAAGACTGAAGGAGCTTTTCAATCAACAGATACCACCAGTTTGGATTCAACTCAGGGGGTTGTTTACATAGATCCCTCTTTTCCGATAAATAAGAACTCTTACTTTTTTCTTGAAATTAATCGGAGGAAAACACTAGGCGATGTTAAAAAATACCGTTCCTTTCCTTATGCCACATGGGAATGGGGAGTAACGACAATCCCACTGAAATTCCGAAACGGCGGAGAATTTACGGCCGTTCAGGAAAGACCTGTAGATGCTCCCAATGATTGGCAACCAGAAACGGTAGAGCGTATAGTTGAAAATGAAACGAGTGTCGGAATCAATGCCGGCCTGTATTTCGGGAGAAAATGGGGAAGAAATCGTTTTTATGATGACAAATCTAGAAACCACAAAAGTTTCAGTTTCGAGGTAGCCGGTTTTTTTGGTCCTACCGCTGTCGGAATTACGAAAAACAATAGTACTGAATACCAAATCATAGAATCGACCCAACTCGCCGCCTCCTATGGCTAAGGATTGATGGCGTCTTATCGAGAGATTAATCTTGGATTTTTTATGGGTAGGGATGCCATCATTGGCCCAGCATCGGAAAATTGGTACTTCAACAATAAGACCTGGATTGGCCTAGGTCTCGGTTTCGGAATCAAAATCTTTGGTGGAAAATCTTAATCTCAGAAACACTTTTGATGTTATCCCCTCTTTCAGGATATTGATTGAATAATGAGTACATGAAGTCTAAATCATTGAGCTGGAATGTTTCGTCAAATCATTTAAAAAAATATATTAAAATCTCTTAATAATTCTCAATACCTCCTGCTGGATTTGTCCGGCAATTTTTTATTTTAGTCAAAATTTGTCAAGTCAATAAGCAAATAGACTATAAAATGATAGGAGATAGAATCAGGGAGCTTCGGGAAGGGGAAAATATCCTGCTTCGGCAACTGGCTGCCCAACTGGATATGGATACCGCATTACTGAGCAAAATGGAGCGTGGAGACAGGCAGTTCCGTAAGGAAGAAATCCTGGAACTGGCCAAAATCTTCCATCAAAGCGAAAAGGAACTCCTCACGCTCTGGCTTGCAGACAGAATCCTGAAATCAACAGAAGGAGAAGCCTACATCTCTGAAGCCTTGAATCTGGCTCTAACAACCTATCAACAATCCCTATAAACTCTAAATCGCGATGACAATCGATAAACTGGACATGAAGTCCACAGATATAGTCAACTCAAATTTTGATAAGCTGGCCGACCTTTTTCCAAACTGTGTGACGGAATCTGCCGAAGGCAAGGCGATAGACTTCGATCTACTTAAGCAGGAACTTAGTCATGCCGTGGTGGAAGGCAACAAAGAACGATACCGTTTAGAGTGGCCAGGTAAAAAAGAAGCCATCGTCACGGCCAACTTGCCAACTACCAAGACTCTGCGTCCAGTACGCGAGGACTCCGTAGACTTCGAAACCACAGAGAATATCTATATCGAAGGTGACAATTTGGAAGTTCTCAAGCTGCTTCAGGAAAGCTATCTCGGAAAGATCAAAATGATCTATATCGATCCTCCGTACAATACTGGAAATGATTTTGTCTATGTAGACAACTTTAAAAAAGAATCAAAAGTATCAAACTTGGACAGCGGAATAATAGATGACAAAGGCAATATTCTTTCTGGATTGAAGGACAATCCTGCAACAGCTGGACGATATCATTCTGACTGGCTAAGTATGATGTATCCAAGGCTGAAATTGGCTAGAAATCTATTAATTGAAGGAGGTGTTATTTTCATTTCTATAGATAATAATGAAGTCCATAATCTTAGAAAATTATGTGATGAAATATTTGGAGAAGATAATTTTGTTACTGAACTAATTTGGAAGTCGAGACAAATTGTTGATAGTCGAAATAAAAATAATGCGTCAATAGATCATGAGGCAATTTTATCTTATTCTAAACGCATGGAAAATTTTTCTTTACTTGGAAAGGAAATAAGCCTAAATAAATACTCAAACCCCGACAATGATCCAAGAGGTCCATGGATGAGTAATAGTATTTTAGGACTAGCAAATGCCTCACAAAGACCAAATCTTCACTATTCAATTTTTGACCCTAAAACAGGGAATGAATTTTCTTGTCCACCAGATACAGGTTGGAGATACTCCGTTGAAACAATGTCCAAAAAAATTGATGAAGAACGGATTGTTTTTCCTAAGAAAAAAGATGGACGGCCAAGAGAAAAAAAATTCTTAACTGAATTATCTAGTCGGTTTACTGGACTTTCTTCAATTCTTCCTGAATCTGCAGGTTTCACATTAAATGGTAGTCGTGAAGTTCGTGACTTATTTGGTAAAAAATATTTTGATTTTCCAAAACCAGTAAGTTTGATTGAAATTCTTATAAAACAAGGAACATTGGGAGCTGATGATATAATATTGGACTTTTATTCCGGTTCTGCCACCACTGCCCACGCTACGATGCAACTGAATGCAGAAGACGGTGGAAAAAGGAAATTCATTCAAGTTCAATTACCAGAACCGATTGATGAAAAATCAGAAGCTTGTAAAGCTGGCTACAAAAATATCTGTGAAATAGGTAAAGATCGTATCCGTCGAGCTGCCAAAAAAATCAAAGAAGAGAAATTAGAAAAGGTTAAAAAAGACGGTTTGTTTGCTGACTTTACTGATAAACAGGATTATGGCTTCCGAGTTTATCGTCTGGACAGCAGCAATATGCAGGATGTGTACTACCGTCCACAAGACTATCAGCAGAGCCAGTTGGATGCCTTTGCTGACAATATCAAGCCAGACCGTAGCCCGGATGATTTATTGACACAGATTCTATTGGATTGGGGACTTCCTCTTAGCCTGAAGATCAGCACTATAGAAATTTCAGGAAAGAAAGTCTATCAAGTGGCTGAAAACTCCCTTTATGCTTGCTTTGATTCAGGGATCGATGAGGACTTTGCCAAGGAGATCGCCAAGGACTCCCCTCTTCGAGTGGTATTCCGGGATAGCGGATTCAAAAACGATACTGCCAAGGTGAATGTCCGCCAACTTCTAAAGCAGCTTAGTCCAGAAACAGAAATGAAAGTGATCTGATATGACTGCAAAAGAACTAATTAAACAATTGAATCTCACTGATGAATGCACTTGGATAGAGGCAAAAAAAGGCTCTGCCATTGACAGATCGGTGATGGAGACTATTTGTGCTTTTTGCAATGAACCCGGTCTGGAAAACGGATATATACTTTTGGGTGTGGAGCAGGAAGAAATGTCCCTCTTCCCCTCCTACATCGCGACAGGCGTCGAGCAGACTGACAAATTGCAGTTGGATCTCAGCACCCAATGTGCTTCGATATTCAATCAGCCAATCAGGCCTGATATTACAGTAGAGCGAATTGGTGACAAGAATGTTATTGTAATTCATGTACAGGAGTTGGCTGATGGACAAAAACCTGTTTATTTCAAAAATGACGGCCTTCCACGGGGAGCCTACAGAAGGATCGGTAGCAGTGATCAGCGTTGCACCGAAGATGATCTTTTTGTTTTCTATAATAAAGAAGACTCTCTTGATAGCACCATTGTAAAGGATTCTTCATGGGATGATGTGAGTGAGTCGGCAGTAGAGCTCTATAAAAATTTACGTTCTAAGATTAATCCTTTTGCGGAAGAATTGCAATACAGCGATACAGACTTACTGCATTCTCTCGGCTGTATTAAAAAAGAGAACGGTCAGACCTACTTGACATACGCTGGACTTTTGCTTTTTGGCAAAAGACCTTCACACCGGAGATTGTTACCCATGGTTCGGGTGGATTATATCCGGATTCCTGGAAATGAATGGGTGGAAGATCCTGAAAACCGTTTCACCACCATTGATATGCGCGGTTCCTTGTTGGAGATGGTGCAGCGTGTCTTTAGCCAGATAACCGATGATTTGCCTAAAGGCTTTCTTCTCGCTGAGGGAGAACTACAAGCTGCAAGCATAGGATTGCCAACTAGAGTTCTTCGTGAGGCCATTGTAAATGCCTTAATTCATAGAACATATCGGGAAAACCAGCCCATACAGATTTTACGGTACGGAAACAGGTTGGAAATCAAAAATCCTGGATTTTCTCTGAAGCCGGAAGACCACTTGGGAGAACCAGGTTCTAAAAATCGGAATCCGTACATCGCAGCGGTTTTTCATGAAACCAACTTGGCAGAAACTAAGGGCTCTGGAATTCGGACCATGAGGGCATTGATGGAAAAATCGAACTTGCTCCCTCCTACTTTTGAAAGTGATCATGGAAGAAATCTATTTACTACCCGACTGCTATTGCATCATTTCTTGGGGACTGAGGATGTGAAGTGGCTTTCCACTTTCGAATCATTTGAATTGAACGAAGATCAAAAAAGGGCTTTGATATTCATCAAAGAAACCGGAGCAATTGACAATTCTGCATTTAGGCAAGTCAATAGTGTGGACACTTTAAAAGCGAGCGCAGATCTGAGAGACTTACGGAAAAAAGAAATCCTAAATCAAAAAGGGAAAGGCAAAGCCACATACTATGTTCCCGGAACTTATTTCTCATTTGGTGCAAATACCCAAGCTTCTGAAATAAGTGCACAACCTCATGAGTTAAGTACACCAGCTCCTGATGTAAGTACACAAGCTCATGATTTAAGTGCACCAGTTCCTTCCCTTAACACACCAGCTAATTCTCTTAACACACCAGCTTCCACAAATTCAGCTGATGAGTTAGGGCTAACACAGGAGCTAATGAAAGAAATTAATTCATTGGGGAAACGGGTAAATAATAGTAGCAGAATAGAGAAACTGATCCAAAAGATCTGTTCTCATAAACCGCATAAGGCAAACGATATTGCCAAGTATTTTGACAAAGAGGAAAGTTACTTCAAGAGAAAATATTTGTCTCCAATGATCAGAAAAGGAGAACTTGAATACACCATCCCTGAAATGCCAAACCACCCACAACAAGCTTATAAAACCATTAAAAGCAGAAAATGAAACTCCAATTCAAAGAACAAGAATTTCAGATTCAAGCGGTAAGAGCCGTTGTGGACTGCTTTAAGGGGCAAGAGCCAAAGACAAATCGGTTTACTTTAGAGCGAAGCAAAAACCTGATCAAAAAAGCGAAACAGGCGGCCAGCGGTGCCGTTCAGGCTTCGGTTTTTGAAGCCGAAGTTTTGGAAGATATTGGATACCGAAATAGTCCCATCAAAGTTTCGGAAGCTAGTGTGCTGAAAAACATACAGGAAGTCCAAAAATTGAACAACTTAAACGAGAGTCAACAGATTGAAAGACCTAAAGGAGTTAAACTGGGCTATAATCTGACCATAGAAATGGAGACAGGTACAGGCAAGACCTATACCTATATCCGCACGATGTATGAATTGCATAAAAGCTACGGGTGGAGCAAATTTATCGTGGTTGTTCCCAGCATAGCCATCCGAGAAGGAGTTTTCAAATCTTTTGAAGTGACCCAAGATCACTTTCAGGAATTGTATGGGCACAAGATCAAGCCTTTTATTTACAATTCAGGCCGGGCTGAGGATATTGATAATTTTGCCTCCGATAGCAGGATCTCTGTGATGATCATCAATACACAGGCATTCTCCTCCCCTCAATACGATAAAAAAACAGGTGAACTCAAGGAAAATGCCGGGAATAGAATTTATCGGGAATTGGATCAATTTGGTACTAGACGTCCTATTGATATTATTGCCCAGACCAATCCAATACTGATTATCGATGAACCACAATCCGTTGGAAAACAAGGATCTAAAACCTTGGACAGTATGCAGGGCTTTAATCCTTTGTTTACACTAAGATATTCAGCTACTCACGCTCAAGGAGAAGAATATAATAAGGTTTACCGATTGGATGCATTGGATGCATATAACCAGCATTTGGTAAAGAAGATCCAGGTCAAAGGTATCAATCTCAAAGGCTCCACTGGTACCACCGGCTACTTGTACCTGGAACATATATCCTTAAGTACGAGTAAGCCTCCCTTTGCAGTATTAGAATTTGAAAAGCGAGTTGGAGAAGGAATCAAGAAGGTAAGACAAAAATTGCCCGAAGGAGCAAATCTGTATGAATTGTCAGGAGACCTCCCTGTATATAAAAACCATACAATTACCGAAATCAATGGCTATCTGAACAAGGTGGTGATTAATGGTCAAGATATTTTACCTGGGGACATTCTAAACGACAAAGACGAAAACGCATTTCGGAGAGTCCAAATTCGGGAAACGATTCAGTCTCACCTTCAAAAAGAAAAGCAACTCTTTGGACAAGGAATTAAAGTTCTCAGTCTCTTTTTTATAGACTCTGTAGAAAAGTACCGCCTCTATGACGAGGAAGGAGAAAAGTTATTGGGAGAATATGCCAAAATCTTCGAAGAGGAATATAATAAGCTAAGAAGTGAATTTTTGGATCTTTTCAGGGCAGACTACAATGGTTATCTGGAAGAAACAGACCCCAGCAAAGTACATCGAGGATACCTGCCTACAGGACAGGCAGGTCTTCCAAAAGCTTATCCTGAATATCTAACAAGGGATGAAGCCCATCGGGTACATGAGGGTTACTTCTCAATTGATAAAAAGGGGAAATCCATTGACCCTACAGTAAAAAGAGGAAGTGAGGATTCAGATGATACCTCAGCTTACGATTTAATCATGAAGGACAAGGAGAAGCTGATGAGCTTCGAAGAGCCTGTTCGCTTTATTTTTTCCCACTCCGCCCTGAAAGAAGGTTGGGACAATCCCAATGTATTCCAGATCTGTGCGCTTAAAAATGCCGATAGCGGAAGCCAAACTCGGAGACGGCAGGAAGTAGGCCGTGGAATGCGCCTTTGTGTGGATAAGCGAGGAGTACGCCAGGATTATGAGTTGGTTGGTGATCAGATTCACGAGATCAATAAGTTGACCGTCATCGCTTCTGAAAGCTATGAGGCCTTTGCCAAAGGGCTTCAAAATGAAATCGCAGCTACTCTTAAAGACCGACCGCAACGGGCAGAGGTAGAGTATTTTGTTGGGAAACTCGTGACAAATAAGCAAGAAGAAACTCACCGTCTCACAGAAGAGGATGCGAAAAAACTGAATAAGCTTCTTTACAAGCATGACATCATTAACGAAGAGGACAAAATAACACCAGAAGGCAGGGAGCTGATTGAACAAAACAAAATGCCTCTACCACTCACTCTTGAGCCCTATCGGGATTCCATTAGCAAATTGCTCAAATCTGTTTACACAGGAGAAGCCTTCAAACCAGAAGACGAGAGGCAAACCATTATACTGGATACCAATGCCAATTTTGCCAAAAAGGAATTTCAGGAGCTTTGGGACAAAATCAATCTCAAGACGGTCTATGAAGTCAACTTTGATACGGAAAAGCTGATCCAAGACAGTAAAAACCGCATCAATGCCCAGCTTCATATCAGCGACCGAATCTATGAAGTAAAAACGGGAGAGCTACAGGAAGGTACGAAGGCAGAAATGGAACATGGCAACTTGGTAAAAGAATCCAAGCGAGAATCCTTAAAACTCAAAAATGATTTGTATGCCAATTCAGTCTATGATGTCATAGGTGAAATAGAAGCCTTGACCCATCTCACTAGAAGAACCATAGTGGCAATTCTCAAAGCTATTCATGAAGAGAAATTCCTACTGATCCGCAAAAATCCGGAAGAGTTTATCGCCAGATCCAGCAAACTGATCAATGAAGTCAAGGCCAGCCTGATCATCAACAATATTGTCTATCACAAAGTGGAAGGCTGTCATGATGCAAAAACTGTATTCACAAATGATAAGCATGCGCTACGCCAATCAGAACTGCTTAAAAAGCATGTCTATGACTACTTGACTTCGGATTCTAAGATTGAGGCTGATTTTGCCAAAGCATTGGAAAACAGTACAGAGGTGGTAGTCTATGCAAAGCTTCCGAAGAGCTTTTATGTTTCCACACCAGTAGCCAAATACAGCCCTGATTGGGCTATAGTCCTGGACAAGGACAAAGTTCGTCACATCTACTTTGTGGCCGAAACCAAGGGTTCCGATTCCGATATGGATTTAAGGGAGATAGAAAAGCTTAAAATCCACTGTGCCGAAAAGCACTTTGACACAATCAGTGGTGGAGTAGTAAAATTCTCAAAAGTAAGCAGCTATGAAAAGCTGATGGATATTGTACAGATGAAGTAATAATCATGAAATTTAATTTAGATCGATTAATAGAGGATTTTGAAAATCATTTAAAACCAGAAGATAATAATAGAATTATATTCTCTGGAGCATTTGGCACGGGTAAAACATTTTTCTTAGACAATTTTTTTCTCAATAATTCTGAATATGAGGCTATTCATTTATATCCAGTTAATTATTCTGTTTCTCCTACAGAGGATATATTTGAGTTAATCAAATATGATATACTTTTCTCCTTATTAGGAAGAGATGTTGAATTAGAAAATATCAATATTCCAATAGATGTATTTTTGCCCTATTTTTTTCAAAGTAATCAATTCAATATTGCTGCTCACTTACTAGGTTATGTTCCTAAAGTTGGTGGATTATTGAAGGAAAGTGCTGAAAAAATCATTGAGTTAAAAAAGCAATTTGATAAGGATTACAAAAATACAAAGGAAAGTGAATTCGATAATATTGTTAAATACCTTGAGAAATTCAAGACTATCAAAGGTAATTTATATGAGGAAGATTATTTCACACAGCTAATCTGCAAGCTTGTAGAACAGATTAAAGAAAATAAAAAGAAAAAAAATGTTCTCATTATAGATGATCTTGATAGGATCGACCCAGACCATATTTTTAGGATTTTCAACATTTTGGCGGCTCACCTTGACATAAGTAAGGTCACAAATCAAAATAAATTCAATTTTGATAAGATCATATTGGTATGTGATATTGAGAATATCCGGAAAATCTTTGCAAACAGATATGGTATGAACGTGGATTTCTCTGGTTATATAGATAAGTTTTATTCAAAATCAATTTACCCGTACAATCTCTCATTCGAAATTGAAGAGAGATTCAGAGATATATTAGAACATACCCCTGACTTAAGAACCAATTCAAATTTTTCATCAAATACTATTTACATTCTATTAGCCTTCTTACAATACAACCTTTTACCAGTAAGAGTTTTGCTACGAAACTTAGATTCAGAAATAAAAACCAAGCGATTAAAAGTCTACACTGACAATGAGTTTAGAAAAGATATTACGAACAACGAGATTGAACTAATAAGTACAATATATTTTCTAAAAGAATTTTTCCAGAGCTATGAAGCTCTAATTAGTAATTGTAAATTTTTAATAGGAAAGGAAATTAAAAATCCTTTAAATATATCTATTCAACTCCTTGTATCAGAGCTCATATCTGCTATTTCATTCAAAAAATACCATAAAAATACAATTAATATTCGAGATGAAAGTGAAAACTTATCTTTAAGTACGCCAAAGTATATTTTCTATTATTCTATAAAACGATTATGGAATTCAGAGAACATTTCAAACGATAATTATAAAATTGAGCTGAAGGATATAAAAAGCAATAGTACAAAAATCAAACTATCAGATATAGATTATTTTGAACTATTAACATGGGTACTAGAAGAATCAAAATTTTCAAAAGTAGTGAGGGATCAATTTTAAATAATCAATGAATATTATTGACAATATTACCCACCGCCTAGCTGATGACCTGAAGGAAAATTTGAGCAAGAATACAAAGCTGAGTATTGCTGCATCTTCATTTTCAATTTATGCATTTGAAGCGTTAAAAAAGGAATTGAAAAACATAGACGAGCTTCGTTTTGTCTTCACCTCTCCTACTTTTATCGAAGAGAACTTGAAAAAAGAGGTACCCAAGTTTTTCATTCCACACCTTTACAAAGAGGCCGATCTATGCGGCGGAAATTTTGAACTCCGTTTAAAAAACCAACTCAATCAGCGTGCTATTGCCAAGGAATGCTCCAAATGGGTGAAGGAAAAGGTGACTTTTAAGTCAAACAAACACCTGGATCAAGAGCTCAACAAACTGATTCACATAGAGAATGAAGATCAAACTGCCTATGCTTATGCCCACGTCAATAGCTTCACTACTTCCGATCTTGGACTAAGTCCTAAGAAAGGCTTCCCTACCCTAATCCAAAGATCTGACTATCCAAACAGTAACGCATACCTTGAATGGTTTGACGAAATCTGGGAGAATGAAGAAGACTTGAAAGATGTAACCCAGAGAGTCCAGGACTATTTCGCTTCTGCTTATAAGGAAAACAGTCCTGAGTTTATCTATTTCATCACCCTTTATAAAATTTTCAATGATTTCCTGGATGATTTGTCAATCGACAATCTTCCAAATGACCAGATCGGCTTTAAAAATACCCTTATTTGGAGTAAGCTTTTTAATTTCCAGAAAGATGCCGTAATCGGAGCCATTAATAAGTTGGAGAAGTACAATGGTTGCATTTTAGCTGACAGCGTTGGATTGGGAAAAACATTCTCAGCACTTGGTGTGATCAAATACTACGAGATGAGAAATAAGGACGTGCTTGTACTCTGCCCCAAGAAACTTGAAGCTAACTGGAATACTTATCGAAACAACGATAAAAACAATATCCTGCAAACAGATCGACTCCGGTATGATGTGTTATTCCATACAGATCTATCCAGGGAAAAGGGCGAAAGTAATGGCAGACGCTTAGAAAATGTAAACTGGGGTAATTATGGCCTAGTTGTAATCGATGAGTCACACAACTTTCGAAACAACAACCCCTATGCAGATCGGGAAAATAGATACCAAACACTGCTTAGAAAAATTGTCCGGGAAGGAATCGAAACAAAAGTGTTGATGCTTTCCGCTACCCCAGTCAACAATCGCTTCAATGATCTAAAAAATCAACTTGCCTTGGCTTATGAAGGAAAAGCGCATATCATAGACGAAAAATTAAATACAACTGCAGGAATCGACCAGATCTTCCGCAGGGCACAGCAAGCTTTTAAAATTTGGAGTACTTTCGAAAACCCCAAACGCACTACAGAGAAACTCCTCGAAATGTTGGACTTTGACTTTTTTGAAATCCTGGATTCTTTGACTATTGCCCGTTCCCGAAAGCATATTACCACCTACTACGACACCTCAGATATTGGCAAGTTTCCACACAGAAACAAGCCCGTCTCTATCCAAAGTCCATTGACCGAAAATGGCGAGGTGACTTACACAGAAATTGCAGAAATTTTGACCTTTCTAAACCTATCTGTGTATACACCGCTGAATTACATTCTCCCAAGTAAAATCCAGTTTTACAGAGATTTTCTAGAAAAAGATGTTCGCTCTGGAGCTGGTAAACTGTCCCAAATAGACCGGGATAATAGTTTAAGAATCTTAATGAGGATTAATCTTCTTAAAAGGTTGGAGAGTTCGGTAGATTCATTCAGAATTACTTTGGAAGGAATTATTTCCCAAATTGAAAATGCCATAGCCTCAATAGAAAAAGGAGCAAATGGACAATATGAAGGAATCCAAGCAAAGATTAACGACGAGAATTTTGACTGGGAATCCGAATGGGGAGATGAAGAGGGAATGATTGGCAAAAAGATTAAAGTCCACATATCCGATATGGACACTCGAAAGTGGAAAGAAGACCTTTGCGAGGACTTGGCAATTCTTCATCAAACTTGGAGCAAAATAGTCGATATCACGGGAGAAGACGACTTTAAATTGCAGCAACTCATCGCATTGCTAGAAAAGAAAATTAATGATCCATTTAATCCAGGAAATAGAAAGGCAATCATTTTTACTGCCTTTGCTGATACGGCAAATTATCTCTATTCCAATATTCAGGGATACCTCAAAAGCAAATACAAAATCAATACTGCTTTAATTACAGGATCTCGTAAAACAAGTAATGCCAAAAATATTCCACCAGAACTCAACCACTTATTAACCTGCTTCTCCCCCATTTCAAAAGGAAAAGCAAATATATATGGAGATATTTCGGAGTCTATAGATTTGTTAATCGCTACAGATTGTATTTCTGAAGGCCAAAACCTTCAAGATTGTGACTACTTAATCAATTATGATATTCATTGGAACCCTGTTCGAATTATTCAGCGATTTGGTAGAGTAGACAGAATCGGATCCAAAAATGAAAGCATTACGCTGGTTAACTTCTGGCCAGATATCACACTGGACACCTACATCAACCTAAAGCAGCGGGTGGAAAGTCGAATGCAGATCACAAATATGACCGGAACTGGGGATGACAATATTCTCAATACAGATGAAAAAGACTTAGAATACAGGAAAATTCAACTCCAACGAATGCAAGATGAAGTAATTGACCTTGAGGATATTCGGGAAGGCATAAGCATTACAGATCTGGGTTTAAACGATTTTAGAATAGATCTATCCAACTACATAAAAACCTATGGAGAATTGACCCATATTCCTGAAGGCCTTCATGCAGTAGTAGAATCTAAGGAATTTCTTCCTAGAGGAGTTATCTATGTATTGAAAAACATCAATTCAAGTGTAAACATAAACAAACTGAATCGGCTTCACCCCTACTATCTGGTTTACATCAAAGAAACAGGTGAGCTTAATTTGGCCCATGTCGAACCTAAAAAGATACTCGATGCTTTCCGCATGCTTTGCAAAGGCAAAAGCGAACCGCTGGAAGATGTCTGTAAAATCTTGAATGAGGAGACAGATGAATATCACCAAATGGATTTCTATTCCAACTTACTCAAAAAAAGTATAAGCTCTATTCTCAACGCCGAAGAGGAAAAGGAAGTGATGAGTCTTTTTAAGGCAGGGGGAACAACTGCTTTAAAGGAGAAATTCAAGGGTATAGAGGACTTCAAATTAATTTCATTCTTAATTGTGAGATAATGGATTTGTTTTCTCTTCCCATACAAACCAAGGTTAACAAAACCATTCCCAAAAACGCTTTTGAAGGTTTTACAAATGCAAAGCAAAAAGCACTGTTTACCAGTCTAATATCTAAAATTACTTGGAGTAATAAATTATCTGAAGAGACTCTGAACTTACCAGGTAAAGAAATCAAGGAAATTCAACTATTTAAGGTTGAACTCAAAGTAAGCGGGGATCCTAAACCATTGCTCGAGATCATTGATAAGGCTATCCCCTACCATATCATTTTCATAATATCCTTCGAAAAAGAGATATACATATCGACTGCCAAGAAACATCCACAACCAACAAATGAGAATATTTCAGTGGTAGACTGGACTTTTAAATCCGATTGGTTTGAACCAGAACGAATACCCTTCAACCTTTACCTGAAGAAAAGCATTGATTCAATTTACTTGGACTTTTGCAATCAACTTTCTGGAAAACCAAAAATAAATCAAAAGTCCTTCAACGAGTTGATCGAGCTCAACAGCAAAACAGAACAGCTAAAGAAAGAAATTACAAAACTAAAAACGGCCATATCTAATTGCAAGCAGTTTAACCAGAAAGTTGTGTTGAACTTACGGCTGAAAGAGGCAGAGAAGGAATTGAAATTAAATTGACAATCCAACAAGATTGATTGATAATCAGATAATATAAAAGAGACTTTATTTAAAATAACAGATAAAATGAGTGACAATAAAACTAGAATATCTGAAGAAAACATTTTAGAAATCCAAGAGTGTATTAAGAGATTATGTAAAAAAGTAAGCTACTATACCGAGGATTTATTTGAAATAGAGCTTGGAGACGCAGAAATATATATCCAAATGCCTGGAGAAGAAGAAGGTTTTTCGTTGACAATCGAAGAGTTTATAGAATTTGATTGGCAGATGGACAAGTTTAATATTATTAATCAAGGAAGAATCCAAACTACAACTTTAACTTATCAAATCATAAAGGCAGAGACTGAAGATTTAGAATTCTATTTAAAAAGTACTTCTGATTTTTATCAAGAAATTGAAGGTGCAGAACTTAGTATTGTTGGATCTCCCATCTATTTAGCCATAGCTTGCATACTTTTGGATTCATATCACGATGATTTTGGAACCGGGTATCAAAGTTATACAGT
Organism: Algoriphagus locisalis; assembly: GCF_900116615.1. Taxonomy (GTDB): domain Bacteria; phylum Bacteroidota; class Bacteroidia; order Cytophagales; family Cyclobacteriaceae; genus Algoriphagus; species Algoriphagus locisalis. The sequence continues at coordinate 772,477 of NZ_FPBF01000001.1, read as the reverse complement.
TATTCAAATCGAATATGACGACAAACGCAACAAGCTATCAAACGAACATGAATCTGACTTAATTTATTCATATCTTTTTGAAATAGCGGATACAACTGGTTTTGTTTTTTACTTATCTAAAATCAGGGATAATGACCCAGAATTAGCAGAAAAGATTGAAATTCTTTTTGCTAAAGAAGAAGGTGACAACTCAGATCCTGAAGAAGAAATAGTACTTAAACCGCTTCTCAATTACTCGGATGCTATGCGTTTGTATGTTTCAGGGTTACAAACTCATGATAAAGAACTTCGTCTTCTTAACTTTTATAAAATATTTGAATACTTTGCCCCAATTGTTATAAGCATTGATTCTTACAACTTGCTTTCAAAAAAACTGGACTCTCCCATTGTTTTGAATCCAAATAGAGATTATCTAAAATCTATCTTTGAGCTAGTAAATTCCACAAACCAAAGGTTAAAAGACAATGAACTTATTAAATCAGTCATTAACGAGTGTTTTGATATGGTTGAATTGTTTGATTACCTGCCCGAAAGTATTAAAAAGAAAGTGCTTGGGATAGTTAAAGAAAAAAAATTAACTTATAAAACAGGAAAAGAAAAATTGACTCAAGCATGTAATATAATCGCTTCAACAATTTATAGTACAAGAAACCAGGTAGTACATGCTAAGTCAAATTTTGAAGCTACCGGAGATGAATGTCCTGCCCGTGATTTAGAACAACTCAATATATTTATGAGAGAAGCTTCTGCACGAACTATTCGATGGTATAGTAAATTACCAGATTATCAAAAATAATTCAAGTAATATTAACTAATGAATAGCAAACACTATTTTCTCCAAATGAATTATGAATGTTAATAAAATTGATTTTTACAACTTATTTTTAGAAGAAGGGCATCCATTTTATCAAGAAATTTTCCCTCTCGATAAAGATTTATTTAATCATTGGGTTATAAAAAACCTAAAAAAAATAGCTCAAATTGAATCATTTACTGACGTTACTCCTAGCGAAAAAATTGTTGAGGGACTAAGTAAACTTGGCTACGAACATGTGCATTATCAATGTCATTATTCTGCTAAAGCAGCCTCGATTTTAAATAAAGAGATTAACTATTTTACAGGTTTCGTAGAAAGAAAATCGTATTCATACTCAATCATTACACATAGCTTCAATTATTTCAATAATCGTATTATTGATTTTTCAAGAATAATTAATCTTGAAGATCCAATAGACGAGAAAAATAGTGGCTTACCTCACACATATTTTGGGATTAAGATCCCGAATAAGTTTATATTTAACTACAAACAAGAGACTTTAAACGATAAATCTATGAAACCACTATTATATGAATGGTATCTAGAAAGTATCAAATAAACACTTCTTTAAAGGAGGTTTAATTAGATTATTCTTTATCAAATTTTAAAAATATCGATTTTATATTAATAGTTACCAATAGGAGCTCATATATTTATAAGAAAGACTTTGCAGCAAGCCAACTTAATTATACACCTTAAACCAAGCTAATAAATGGATATTATCGAATTAATAGAAAGAAGAAATCTAGATGAGTTAGGAAGAAGATTCCTAGAAGAGTCAATTGATTATGCATTAATTAAAGATTTTGGGAAATCATATCTTTGCGCGAAAAAGGGTTTAGAAATTATAACTTGTGACTGTGTGTCACATGGTTGGAAAAAAAATTATGATAATTCTGACAAGCATTTATTCGACGAGTTAATAATAAATTACCAAAACCCAGAAGAGTATTATTTTGTAAAAGCATTTATCCTGAGTTATGAGGAGGAATTGACGTCCCTATACTTAGCGCTTGATTCAATAAATAAGTATTCATCATTAAAGAAAAATAGTACTGGAGAATATGTTAGATCAAGGATTCTTTCAAAACTGCAAAAGCATAAAGAGGCATTTGAAATCCTATGGTCTCTTTCAATTTCTGATGAAACTTCTAAAACATTTTACCGAATGGGAAGACTTGAGGAAGAACACCTTAACCAAAACGGCCTAGAGAATCTATTTCATGCATTTCAACGTAACCCAACAAGTTCATGTTGTTTAAGGAATATAAAAAAATACACTCTAGCCAGAGATGTTAAATTTCATGATAATAATGGAAGTGTTTTAATGAAATACTTCATGAAGAGCGAAGATGAATGGAAGTTTCAAGAAGTATATGAATCATATCTTTTTGATCAAAGAAACAGCAAAAAACACCCATATAATAATGAAAACACATTAAAAGAAATTGAGATGTTTACTGAAGAAATGTTTAAAATATCTTCAAACTACTTAGACGAAATAAACGGTACACAATCCAATGACAATAACATCAATGTTAACTACGATGATCTTGATCTAAGATACCCTAAATCGTCCCACAATGATTACTACAATGATTCTCTTGACTTAGATCAACAAGACCCTGAATTTTATGACAATCTTTAAACCAGCCCCATCTAAGGTGGGTGTAGTAAGGTGTGCTTGCCCAAGCATAGTATGTATTATTCAGTAGGTAGAGAATTGTTATAAGTGAACCAAAAGAAATAGACACGGTGAAAAATTGGTGATTAGTGTACTGAACAGGAATCGTAATTAATCGGGAAAGTAAAGTAGAAAAGATTTATAAAAACCCAGGACTATGGCACACAAGAAAAAAGGAAATATGACTATTTCTGGTGAATGGGCTAAACATTTAAGAAATAAGAAGAAAAAGCTTTTTTGGAAAGGTGAAAGGAATGCAGGTAAAGAATTTGTTCGAAGTGAGGTAAATTTCAAAGGCACAGGCGATTGAAGCTAACAATAATTCCATTATCAGGAATTCACAAGTCAAGGTGAGAAAACAGGAGAGAATAAGGGAGATTACCTTAGGAGAAATAATCATTGATCTAAATACTTAACTTCCAAGAATCGTAATCCAGTTAAAAAGAAAATAATTCTACTTCCTCATGATAAATGAACTCATAGAAATTGAATCATTCAATCCATTTGAATGTCAATATCCTAACAGAAAATTGATCACAAGAGAAACTTTAATCCTGATTAAAAATCTTCGTGTTGCGGGTCAAAAGGTAAGAATACTTCCAGATGATGATCAGCCTTTAGAAATCTTGTATAAAAAGGGCATTTCTGAAATGTTTTCGGATGTTCTAATTCTGTATTTATTTGGTAAGGCGGCCGACGTTGCAGTAAATGTAGTTTCAAGTCAGATTGATAAGTTGCTTGAAAGTGGTAAAAATGTTAAAAAAGAAAATATCATTATTAACATTGACAGATCAACTAATAATTTCAATTATTATGGAGAAAAAGTACTTAAAAACACTGAAAAGAAATTACTTGAAGAACGATTACAATTCAAAAAGGAATTTGAGAAATGCTTCAAAGTCATTTCTCCATTTAAGAAATATCCCACCCCTATTTTTTTAAACCATAATCCAAAAATTGTGGGATGGTGTCTCATTTACGAAGATGAAAAAGGACTTGGAACAGAAGGGATTGTTACAGATAAAAAAGTTAAACGTCGCATCAGACAAGGAAGGCTAAAAGGGTTTAGTATCACTGGTATTGCAAAGATAACTCAATGCTCTATTTGTAATTCCAAATTTACCGAATGCAATCATATCCCTGGTAAAGTGTATGATAACAAAAAATGCGTCAATAAGATCATAGACGCTGATTTTGTGGAAGCCAGTATTGTGAAAGAGCCTGTAAATCCACAATGTTTGATAAACTTGGAAGTGTAGGCAAAACTAACTGAATTTCAGTCTAAATATGAGGCAGTATAGATATTTGCATCTGATTTGTACAACCTACGTACAACCTGACGCCTATATATGCACTGAATAACAAATAGTTAACACTTTCTGTATCGGGAAGTGACACTATTCTTTCCACTAGGTTCAAGAGCGAAATAGCACCCGGAGTGATCTTATTGAAACTCGTTTCCACCCTCCCGTAGGACATGTGGTTTCCCACTGCCTTATTTACGCGAGAAGTTAATGTGTAGATGGTCGTTTGTTTTACCGAGATTTAGCTGTTCTGGAGCTAATCAAGTTTTTTATACCTCTGCTTCCGTTCGCTTAACGAATGGCATTTAAATTAGAGCAATCGTTTAGTTACTCTTAAACCATGGGTGCACCATGGCTATAAAACTGTCGATCCTACGGAGCTTTTTCCGATAACAATCTCCTCTGCGAAATGCTTTGTGACCTTCGCGGCTCTACGGTTAAAAAAACTCACCACTACCTCCTACCTAAATACTGAGAATCAGAAATAAGTATCTTCTTTTTGTTTAATGGTCTATGAAGCACCAGGTAAATTTCCCATTCAAGCTCTTGATCTTTTGCCGAAAGTGGAATTAGAACACTTAAGTCTTTTCTTTCCCCAACCTCCTTCACCCATATATGCCTCTTTACTTCTGGATGGTTCAGCAATACACTCACTCGATCCAAAGGATTGGCATTGGCTTCAATACTATTATCTATCCAAGAAATCCTTACTCCCTCAACTTCTCTTATTACTTTAGCTTCCACTGCTCCCACCAGACTACCTCTACTTATTTGTAGGTAAGCCGGATTGATTCTAGGAGTCGCTATGTGGTTATAGCCTTTTGTGGACAAATCGGTATGTGCCCAGTTTACCCCTGTCTTTTGACCCAGAAAGTTCTGGTATCCGAAATTGAGTACCAGTTTAAGAGGTTTTAAATAGGCATTGATCTCTGCCAACCTATTCTGATACACCTTTTGAAGCGCCGTAGGATTGGTTTTGTTTTTATGAGGGCCTCGGGGCAAACTCCTCATAATTATTTTGCCATTGAGCTTATAGAAGGTAAACCCTCCTACTTTTCCTTCTGGCTGGATCATGCTGGAATCCGAAATAGTAGCCATAGTTTTTAAGGTTAAAAGTTGAACTACAAGAAAAGTAGTAAAAAGTAAGTAATATTCAAATTCAAAACCACCTGAAAATCAGATTACATAGAAGTATTATAGTGAGTTGATTCAATTTTTAAACAATATAAACCATGATTAAATCTTGAATTAACCCTGTATAAACCTTCCATTTTGATGCACATCCCTAGTAATTTTAATAACTGAAACTATACTACGTTTGAACCAGGTTTTGTCTGGAACTGCTTGAGGTTCTTGCTGACCTGTGTTGCTAGAAGCTGGAAAAAATATTGTCTATTACTAACCTCAAGATGGGTTTTATCGAGCTGGGAAAGCTCCAGCAACCAACACTGATACATCTCCCAGAGATAATAGGAAATATCCTCTTCGCTATAGTATTCGAAAAGTTCTTCTGCGGTATGATCGAAGTTAAGATTCATGATAAGTAGATTTTTGAATGTTGTTTAATCACTACCGCTCTCCTTCTTAGGGATTAGTAGCTACCATCCGAATGAGCTAAGTATTACTCTTAGATTATGATTCAAGCTATTGATATTCATTGGGATACAATATCCTAGAGTAGGATGTTTTAGTCTAGCATAAGGAATAAATTATTCGGACAAAAAGCGTCTATTTTTGTGCTTTTTCTTGTGCAATTGGGATAAATGGAATAATTTAGTTCAAGGACTTTGGGCAGATTTTCCTAATTTCCCTAATTACAAATCAGACTATGAACGAGAAAATCCACCACGGCAGAAATATCAAGCGATTCCGGGAAATGATGGGCATCAAGCAGGATGCCTTGGCCCACGAACTTGGGGATGATTGGTCCCAAAAGAAGATCAGCCTACTCGAGCAAAAGGAAGAAGTCGAAGAAGAACTGCTGCGTCAGGTCGGTGAGATTCTCCGGATCCCTGTGGAAGCATTTCAGAATTTTGATGAAGAGCAGGTAGTAAATATTATTTCAAACACTGTTCATAATAATGACCAAGCAACTGGAAACTCTCTTTACAACTATTACCCAAACTTCAACCCAATTGATAAAGTAGTTCAACTCTATGATGAAAAAATCGCTCTTTACGAGCGAATGCTGAAGGAGAAAGATGAAATGATGGCGAGGTTGGAGAAGTTGTTGGGTAAGTAGATTTATAAAATTAAAACTTAAAGCCTTTCTGTGACGCAGAAGGGCTTTTTGGTTTCTAGGATGAATGCGATTGGATCAAAACATCGTCTGATCAGGTGAGACTGTAGAGATTATGCTTTTGCATACAATTCTGAAAAAAACAAGAATATCATAGCGACGACTCTGGCATGAGTCCTCGATATTATCAAGTTAAAGCTGTTAATAAAACCGTTGAAGCAATTGCCATAGGCAAAACCGGTATCAGCCCTGAATACAGCGCAGCGAAATTCGGGGTACATTCAATGCCATCTTTTTCAAGAGTGCCAAAGGCACGATCGATATTTACCCTCAATTAGCAGATTCTTCAAAACAAATTCACCTCATCCGACCTATCACAGATCCCCAATCTCCATTCTCTTTTCTCCTGTCTCCTGTCTCCTGTCTTAAGTCTTACTATCAAAAACCAATTGCAGCTAATCACTTAAAGAACTATCTTGACTCGACATCAAATCCCAGCTCATGAAATCCATCAAACCCTCCCTACTTTTTCTCCTTTTACTAGTATTCGGAACACACAATATACTCGCTCAAGTCAAACCAATTTTTGAAAATGGGGAAGCCCAAATCGTCCCGGAACTGAAAGATTCCGCCAACTGGATCCGAACTGATCTCTGGGTGGAAACGGATTTTGACACAGATGGTGACGGCAAAATGGACCGGATGCATGTGGATGTGACCCGACCTCTGCAAACCGAGACGGAGGGACTTAAGCTTCCTGTAATCTATGCCAGCAGTCCTTACTATGCAGGCACTGCAGGAAACGCGCCTATTTTTTGGGAGGTAAAGCATGAACTAGGCGAGGCGGCTCCTCCTAGAAATAAAACCGAAATCGTACGCACAGGTAAGCGGCCGATCATCTCCAATTCCGAAATTATGCAATGGGTGCCTCGTGGATACATCGTGGTGCACTCCTCCTCTCCAGGCACCGGGCTTTCTCAGGGTTCGCCCACCGTCGGTGGAGATAATGAGTCTTTGGCATCAAAGGCCGTGATCGAATGGCTGACTGGCAAAGACAATGGCTACACCACGCCGGATGGAAATGAAAAAGTGATGGCATTTTGGTCCACGGGGAAAGTGGGCATGACCGGAACTTCGTACAACGGCACGCTTCCACTTGCAGCGGCAACTACAGGAGTGGATGGCCTGGAGGCAATCATCCCTATCGCTCCCAACACTTCTTATTACCACTACTACCGATCCAACGGACTTGTCCGATCACCGGGCGGATATCTGGGAGAAGACATCGATGTATTGTATGATTTCATCCATAGCGGCGATGAGTCCAAAAGACCCTATAACAACAAAACTGTCCGTGACACCGAAATGGCGCAAGGCATGGACAGAATCAGCGGAGACTACAATGACTTCTGGGCTGGCCGTGACTACCTCAATGACATGGAACCTATGAAAGCAGCACTCTTGATGTCGCATGGCTTCAACGACTGGAACGTGATGCCGGAGCACAGCTATAGAATCTATGATGCGGCTCGCGCCAAAGGGATTCCTGCCAAAATCTATTATCACCAAAACGGTCATGGTGGCCCTCCCCCATTTTCTATGATGAACCGTTGGTTTACCCGCTACCTGCATGGGGTGGAAAATGGCGTGGAAGAAGGACCTAAAGCCTATATCGTCCGGGAAAGGGACGAGCAAAGCAATCCAACTCCTTATGCAGACTTCCCAAATCCTGAGGCTTCAGATGTGAACTTTTACCTCAAAGCTGGAGCACCAGCTGCAGGTTCCATGGGACTTGAGAAAGAGACTCCAGGCAAACAGGAAACGCTGGTGGATAACTATTCCTTCCCAGGCGCAGCATTGGCGCAGGCGGATTATACCGAGCATAGATTGCTCTACCTTAGCCCGGTACTCACCGAGCCTCTTCATATCTCTGGAATTCCGAAGATTACCGTGAAGCTGGCATCCAATAAACCTGCGGCCAACCTTTCGGTATGGTTGGTTTCCCTGCCTTGGACAGAAGGAAGAAATGCAAAAATCACTGACAATATCATCACCCGCGGCTGGGCAGATCCACAAAACCATGCCTCCATTCGCAAAGGAGAGCCTTTGGTGCCAGGGAAATTCTACGAGGTCACTTTCGACTTGCAGCCAGACGATCAGATCATCCCAGCAGGCCAGCAGATCGGACTGATGATTTTTTCCTCAGATGCCGAGTTCACTCTCCTACCCAAGCCAGGCACAGAACTAACGGTCGATCTGGATGGAACTGTACTGACCCTTCCGGTGGTGGGAGGAAAAGGGATGGTAGAGAAGGCTGTGAAGTAAAAAAAAGCGAGAATTAAGCGAAATATACCCTGTACAGGGTATTGTAATGGAAGGTAAAAGTGGGGTTATTGTGGTTTGGGAGTAGCAGGAAAAGAGGTGCATATACTTGATTAATACGGCTTGCTAGAGATCAAAAAGGTAAAGCAATAATAGAATTGCGCTTTAAAAAAATGCGCCAATTAAATACATGAAACTGAATGACACATTTTGACCAAGCAAAAAACAAAGTTCTCTTTGGAAGTACAGATAAGTTAGCTGATTGGATGGATGAAGATTTAGACCAAAGAAAAATCATTGATAAGATCAAGTTAATGCTCAAAAATTATCTTGAATTAGACAATGTTAGCTTTCTGTTTGGTTCAGGAACTTCGATTCATTTAGGGGCAGTGGCAATCCGAAATTTCCCCTTAGAAGTAGAAGCCTACATAAAAGATAAACATAAGTTATTTGATGATACATATACCTGTTTCATTTCAGTAGTCAAAGAACTACAGGCAGATTTTTTAAAATATGGAAAAGCGCATTTGATTCCTGGAACTCAAACTTTTGAAGATAAAAGAAAATGGAAATTTTGCATAGAGAATGAGATTGTACGTGATATCGAATCTAACGAGATCCATATTGAATATGAAAAGCTCTTGAATTACCTAATAGCCAAAGATTTCGTTCTCAATTTGGATAAAAGTAAAACTAGAACTGACAAAATCCCAGAACTTATTGAGTCTATCAAAGAAGGTCTTTTCTTGGTATGTGATGTGGATAAACGAAAAATACCTACTTCTCAGTTAAAAAAGATAATTAGAAGAAACAAAAAACAATCGTTCAGAAATGCTCTAAAGAACAAATATTACTATCACGAAATGTTTCTAAAAGCCCTTCTTCAAAGGCCTTTGAATTTGAGGCGAGCTAATATTTTCACGGCTAATTATGACTTAGCGTTTGAATATGCTTTTGATAAGTTAGGGGTTCATTACATTGATGGTTTTTCAGGGTTTCACAAAAGATTTTTTAAGCCAGAAACATTTGAATACGATATTTTTTATCCAGGCTCTACTACTTCTGGTAAAGTCCAAAGAATAGAGAAAGTAGTCAGATATTATAAGTTACATGGCTCATTATCTTGGGTCAATTCTGAAACAAGGGATGCAAACAATCTATATGGGATTGAAGAGAAATCGCTAGAACTCATAGAATCTCTAGAGAAAAAGGGGGAGATCATTATCTATCCTTCGGCAGTAAAAAAGTCTTACACTCTGGACCTGCCATACTCGGAGCTTTTTAGACAATTTGCTTCAACCATAACTCAATCTCAATCAGTGCTTCTTACAGTTGGATATGCATTTGCGGACGACCATTTTAATGATATCATTTATCAAGCTCTGTCAAATCCTACTTTCACTCTTATTGTAATCGATTTTCAAGGAACTCAGAATGAATACATAAAAAATCTAAGAGAACTTAACGACCCTAGAATCATAATACTTGAAGGCGAATTTTTTGGTGACTTCCTGACCTTTGCAGACACGCTAATGCCCAATTTCAATAATGTTGACAATAACGAAAAGGTTGCAAATACTTTGAACGAGCTTTTAAGTACCAAACCTTCTAAACCTGAACCTACTAAAGAAGCATGAGCGAAAGAAGCATCGGCAAAGTAATTTCTGTTGACAGTTTTAGGGCCTACATAAGACTTGATGAAGATTTAAAAAGTCTTTATAAAAGCGGATATGAAGATATCTTTGAAGTTGCCAGAATCAACTCTTACGTAATTATTCCAATAGGGTCAGATAAAATTGTAGCTATGGTTACAAGTGTCAGAGCCATTGATGAAACAGAAATTGGAAAAAATAAGGAAGCCATATTTTTAACTAAATCCGCAAGGTATTTGGTCGCAACTATGATTGGAACTATTGAGAATAGCGGTAAATACATACAAGGAGTATACAATTATCCAATCCTCGACAACCCTGTTTGGTATGTAACAAGCCAAGATTTGGATAATATTTTTGACCAAAAGAAAAAAGAAGGTTCAGAGGAAATAAACTTTGAAGAGGATTATTATTTACCCATCGGAACATCACCATCATTTTCTGATTATAAAATCAAGATAAACCCAGATAAATTTTTCGGTAAACATGCGGCAATATTAGGTAATACCGGTTCTGGGAAATCCTGCACGTTTGCATCTATTATCCAAAGTATTTTCGATTTTAATTACAATGGGAAGAAGTTAAAAAATGCTCATGTCATAATATTTGACACTAATGGAGAATACAAACAAGCATTTCAAGGGACGAAAGAAGCCCAATATAAAAATCTTGAACTTGTCAATCCATTTAATATTGACAAAGACGGCATGAAAGTTCCTTTTTGGTTTATGAATTTTGCTGATTTTGATTATTTATTTGAACCAACATCAGGCACACAAGCCCCTGTATTTAAAAGAGCATTAGGTCTAGCTAAAAATCAAACGGTGGCATCTGTAAAACGTCTTATTCCCCAGTCCTATATTTCTAGGCTAGAATCAATTATCAATGAATGTGATGAAAACAATAATAAAATAAAGATCACAATCTTAACCGAACTTGATCTCTTTGTTGCTGAATTTACTGCACTAAACACTGACTTTGACAAATCAAACATGTTAGGAGCTCTTGTTACTTTGCAAAAGGAAAAAAGCAAATTAACTCCAAATGATCCTTATCCACCTCGAGGTACTGTAAGTACACAAACATTGACTTCATTTAACTCTGTATTACGGAATGAAATATCCTTATATAATGTCTCTGTGAGAACTGAGGAAGTTTCTCAAGAACGGAATATTGATCTGCCAATTTATTTCAATTTCAATGACTTAATTGAAAGGTTTTTTGACGAAGCAATTAGCGAGCAGGAAAATACAGGAAATAGATTGAGAGAGTTCGTTTCAACTCTAAGATTAAGATTGCAATCGTATTTAGGTGATGAAAGGATTTCTCAACCTCTCCTATTAAATCAACCTGAAGTAATTTTAAATGCTTTAGCGAAATTCATTTCTTTTATTCTAGGAGATTTTTGTAAAGTATTCAAAACTGGAGAGACAGATTTATTTACAGAGTTTTATAAAAAACAGTTAGGTAAAGAAGAAATTGAAAAACTCGTTGAAGACAAGCCAAGTCAAGTAACAATTATTGACATGTCCTTATTGCCTTATGAAGTTTTAGAAACGATAACTGGATTAATTGGTAGGCTTATTTTAGACTTTGTATCTCGTTTTCCCGAAAGTGATAGAGGCACAATTCCAATGGTAATAGCCTTAGAAGAAGCACAAAATTACATTCCCGAAAAAAACAGAGGTGATAGAGAGTCGATAGCTAAAAAGGTGTTTGAGCGAATTGCTAGAGAAGGTCGTAAATACGGTATTTCTTTACTTGTATCTAGCCAGCGTCCTTCTGAATTATCAAAGACAGTATTATCACAATGCAACTCTTTCATTATTCACAGGCTTCAAAATCCAGAAGACCAAAAATATGTCAGACAATTGGTTTCAGCTGCCAATGAAGACATATTACAACAATTACCCATTTTACCACAACAACATGTGGTAATTATGGGCGATGCAGTAAGAACGCCTGTTCAAGCGAGAATGAACAATGCAAGTCCAAGACCTAATAGTAATAATCCGAAATTCGTAGAAAATTGGACAAGGGACTTACCCGAAAATTTCCCGAATTATGAGGCAATAGCTGAAGCATGGGAAAAAGGAGAGAAATATAAACCTGCTTCTGCAGCACCGGAGGTTGAACAACAACAACAAAACTCGGAAGAAAAATAATACCCATAAGCATTAATAACTTTTGTATTGCTAACTGGTCACAGATAAAAGACTTAATAAAAAAAATATGAAATTTGAAATACTAAAAGAAGAAATAATTTTCGATGATCACTTTAAAATAAATAAGGCCAAAATTAAACATGAACTATTTGATTCAAGCTTTATTGAAGTTGATAGACTTTGCTTTGAACGAGGGGATTCAGTGGCAATTATCATATATGAAAAGGATACAGACATGCTTCTATTCACAAATCAATTTAGATATCCCACAATCAAAGAGAAAGGTTGGATTTTGGAATTAGTGGCTGGCTCAATTGAATTAGGAGACATTGCGGAAGATAGAGTTAGAAAGGAAGTTGAAGAAGAAATTGGTTATATGGTGAATGAAATTCAATTTATCAATTCTTTTTTTGTTTCACCCGGAGGAACATCAGAGAGAATTTCTCTTTATTATTCAGAAGTGGATTCCAAAAACAAAGTTTTTAAAGGAGGTGGAATGAAATTCGAAAAAGAAGATATTCAGCTAATTAAAATCAAGTCTTCTGATGTAAAAGAACAAATGAAAACAAATCAATTTAGAGACGCAAAGACAATTATCGGACTTCAATGGTTTTATTTAAACAGGTATAAATGAGACCAATTCTAGGAAAACTCACAAGTGAACTATATAAGCATACGAACCCAAAAGATGTTGGAAAAGATGACGGCTTCTTTATTAATACATACAGGGATTTAGTTGAACAAGTTGCTAAACTCGCATACTTGAATAAAGATCATCTTCTTTTCTTTCGAGGACAAAAAAGTGATTATAAAAATAAAGCAGATAAATCAACCTTCTATCCAACAATATATCGAGGCGATCATGTAACCCAAGAGGAACTAGATTATAGATTTGACAAGTTAAACAGCGCAAGTAAAATTCTAGTTGAATTATTTAGCAAACATAAAATTGAAGGGGTAACTGAATTAAAAAGAAAAAAGCTAATCCAATGGAGTATTCTTCAGCACTATGAAGTAACAGAAACACCTTTGATAGATATTACTCAGTCTTTAAGGGTTGCTTGTTCATTTGCTCAGTTATTCAACGATCATACAACAGCATACATTTATGTATTTGGCCTTCCATATTACTCTAACCGAATTTCAACTAATTCAGAGCAAGATTTGGTAAATATCAGACTTTTGAGTATTACACCTCCAAAAGCTTTAAGACCTTATTTTCAAGAAGGATTTTTAATAGGAACAGATGATATTACGAACGAATATGAAAACAAATCAGAGTTAGATTTAAATAACCGTCTAATAGCTAAATTTAAAATACCCAATAGTGATGATTTTTGGGGTGAGCACTTCGACCGAATTCCAAAGGATGCCCTCTATCCTCAAAATGATATAATCGAAGAAATATGCAAAGAAATTGAAAATCAAATTCAAATTGAGCTAGCACCTTTGAACATTGGCAATTTCTTGAAATTATGGGCTACCTTAGAAAATACATTAATAAAGCGGTCTCGCAATTATATTAGAGAAACACACCGCTTAAGAGATGCTTTATATGTACTAATGAAATATGAGGATCACTTGGCATATTTATACAGGGAAATAGACACTATTAGAATGTTCAGAAATAAAGTTGTTCATCGGCCTATGTCAGTAGAAAACGAAGAACTCAAGAATCAAATAAATTCTCTGAACCAGATTAATATTGAAATGCAAAAATTTCCTTCATAAACATTTTAATGTTTATGCCGTTTTCTGCAAAAATCTAAGGTAGGCGTATAGTGCTAGCCAATCCCTGATAGGAGCAGAACACTTCACTAAGCTTAGTCCCGAAAGCTGTACGGCGGTAATCGACTCAACCTTTGACAATTTCTACTTCCAAGCCTAAGAATTCTCCCAAGGTATCCGAAAAACGCTGTGCTTCCCAAATCTCCAGATCCAGGCTCTCTTCCCCGAATAGCTTGATGCACAGCTTATCCTCCGAAGGGATGCAATAGACGTTTTCCACCCATTGATTTTTGGTTTTGTCCAATCCTACCGCGACCCTCAAAATCCCTGAAAGTCCTTTGACCAGTCTTCGCAAATTCTTATCCAGCTTTTTAAACTTTTTGTGACGTTTTTTTGGTCCGGATTTTCTGTGGTATCTGGACAGATGGGCTAGTATGGTTAGTTCATCATTATTGAAGCCTCTCAGCCTTCCCTTCAAAATCAAATACCTGGAATGCTTATGGAAATCCTTAAAATTCACAAATTGACCTATATCATAGATCAGACTTGCATGGTGTAACAACTCCCGGCTTGAATCCTCCAGTCCGTGCAGGTCTTTCAGTTGGTCAAAAAGCTGAAGTGCTAACTTCGAGATATGCTTTTTCTCCTCGATGTCCGTATCATAGCGCAAGGCCATCATCAGCGAACTGCTTTCACGGACATCTTTACCTTGCTCTAAGCGGTCTAATTTCTGGCCGTTTTTCTCCAAATAGTCTATGATCAATCCGTCTCTCAAGGAAGCATCCGAAAGGGTGATTTCATCCACCTTGGACATTTTCAATAACTCCAAAAGCAACAGTCCACCCAGATGGATGGCATCCACGCGGTTGGCACTGATGCCTGGAATAGCTGCTCTTTTCCCGGGCTCAAGTTCCAAAAGCTGAGCTATGATTTTTTCCAGATCTTTTATTCTGATAACCTCAGCATTGACGGAACTGATGATGGATTTATCGTTTAGTGCCAAAGCTGCCTCTCCCAAGGTCCTGATGGTACCTGAAGTGCCTACTACCTTGGAAAAACCTACCTGTGAAGCTTGTGGAATGATTTTACCGGCAATTGAACGGATATGTTCTTTTAGGTCTTTTTGCTGTTTTTTGTCCAGGGGGTCCTGATTTCCTACCAGATCCAATAGTCTCAGGACACCCAATTTCATACTGCTCATGAAAAGTACTTCTTCCCGATTTCCTACCACTGCCTCAGTACTTCCACCGCCGATATCAAGGACTAGGACATTTTCTTTTCCTAGATCTATGGTTTTATTCACTGCCAAAAAAATCAGTCTGGACTCCTCTTTTCCGGAGATCATCTGGGGTGATAATCCCACATCCTGGATCAATCTGTCTAAAAATTCCCTGCCGTTTTTGGCTTCACGGGTGGCGGAGGTAGCAGCAGTGATGATATGTTCCACCCCATATTGGTCGGCAAGCTGCACATACCTGGAAATGGTTTCCAAGCCATTGTCAAATGCTTCCTGACTGATTACCTTATTTGCAAAAACCCCCGCACCCAGTTTGACCATTTCCTTCTCCTGAACCAGCACCTCATAACTTTGTCTTGAGGTGACTTTGACGATTATCATGTGAATGGAATTGGTACCGATATCGATGGCAGCTAGGTTCATTGATCTTTTTGGATTTGATGAATACTAAAAATACAAGATAAAAAAGAAATAAGATTGAAGTTTTAATGTTTGAGTTTCGCTTGGCCTTGGTAAAATTTATACTCTTGCTGTCAATGCTGTTCGAGATTTATAATCTAGAAATTTTATCCTGGGATTTTTAATCCCCCGCTAGGTGTAGAACGCTGGCCCCTATAGGTGTATAAGTTGATTAGGAATGGAGATATTCCGTTGAGTCAATTTCACTCAAGGCTGGGAAAACGTCGGTAGAATATTGATACTGACTTCATTTTGAGCAAGATTCGGATTACCCATGTTAGGTGTGAAATTGTCTTGGAAAAGAACTATGCAAATTTTGCATAATGCTTATGATTCAATTGTACATCTTGTGTCAGAATCTATATACACTCAGATATTTCAAGTGGTGCTGGCTAGGATCAAACCGAAAGGAAGAAAGAATTTAGAGCTATATCTAAAAGCATATAATAGAGACTTTTTGCCTAATTTTATACTCAAAAGCATATAACTATAAATATTTTCATATATTTATATGCAAATACATACAACATGAATCACATAGCTGAATTTGTAAAAGCCAGAAGGAAGCAACTAGGTTTAACTCAAGAAGAATTTGCTGACAAAGCCGGGGTTGCACTTACTGTAATCCGGAAAATCGAACAGGGCAAGGAAAATCTAAGCTTACTAAAGGTAAACCAGGTTTTAAGCATGTTTGGCCATGTATTGACACCAATCACTGAAAAAGATGCGAAAAGGGATAGTGAAGTATAATAATGAATTAGCAGGAACCTTGACCGAGGAGGACAATGGTGAATACATATTTCTTTACGATGAACTGTATATTCAAAAATACCCAAAGCAATTTGTCACCTTCAATATGCCTGTGACAACTCAACCTTACCGTAGTAAGCGTTTGTTTCCTTTTTTTGATGGTTTGATTCCCGAAGGTTGGCTATTGAATATCGCATCTGAAAGCTGGAAGATCAATAAAAATGATCGAATGGGATTACTCTTGGCATGTTGTCAGAATGCCATTGGGGCAGTAAGTATCCATCCTTTTATCCATAAAGAACATGAATAGATGCTTGCACTGCTATGAACCACTTAATGCAAATCTTAAAGGAGATTATCACCTTAGGTGTATAAAAGAATTCTTTGGAACTACCCATGCTCCTCTCCTGCCGTATCGATTATCTGAAATGGAAGTTTTGGCAAAAGAGGCTGCAGAAAGTTCGATTACTGTCCCTGGAGTTCAGCCAAAATTATCATTGGGTTGGATAAAGACTGAATTGGAAGATGGTCATCAGGGGCGCTTGACAATACTTGATGCCTTGGAGGGAATGTATATTATGAAACCTCAAAATGCCCAATACCCCCAAATGCCAGAAAACGAGCATCTTTCGATGAAATTGGCAGAATTATTCAAGATTGAAGTAGTGCCTTGTACTATGATTAGATTGGCTTCAGGGGAATTGTCCTATCTCACTAAGCGTATAGACCGCAAGAAGGATAAATCCAAAGTACACATGATTGACTTCATGCAGATTTTGGAACTGGAAGATAAATACAAAGGCACGATGGAAACTTTGGGGAAAACGATTGGTGAAATGTCTGCCAATACGCTACTGGATAAAATGCGTTTTTTTGAACTGAGTGTTTTCAATTATATCATTGGCAATAATGACATGCATTTAAAAAACTTTTCGATGTGGCTAACAGATCACGGCTGGACTTTATCTCCAGCTTATGACTTGCTTAATGTAAAAATCATTCTTCCCAAGGATAAGGAAGATACTGCTTTGTTACTCGGTGGAAAGAAAATGAATTTCGACAAAGGGTATTTTGATAGGCTTGGAATATTTTTGAAACTCAATGAAAAGCAAATCAATAGCGTTTATAAAAGGCTTCAAAAATGGATTCCCAAAGCTTTAACCTTAATCGAGCAATCATTTCTAAATGAGGATCTTAAGAAAGAATATACAGAGATGGTAATTCTGAACGCGAAGAGATTCACCACGGATAGTGCAGATTAAAATAGGTGGAATTAGCATATTTGGATAGGTGAGTCGGGAATTCCGAGTAATTCTCGGATGTTCAACCGATCGAGATTTCTATAGCTCAATAATCCCAGTTATATGAGTTATAGAATGATTTTCTATTCCTCAATTGGTTAAATAAAGAAATGATGGTATGTCGGAAATTCCGACACACCATTATCTAATAAATACGTGGAACTCTAAAACCGAAGTATTTATGAGGTGTGGATATTATTGAGCCAACATCTTAGCATAAACTATCGTAAATTCAACTTGATATCTCAACTGATTTGTAACTATGACAATCAAAGTAACAAACCCTCCTTCTAATGCTGAGCTTTTAAGTTTTCTTAAAAGTGAATTGCCTACTGATTATACATCAAAATTATTTGGACTGGGTCATAAAAGTATCATTGTACAAAAATCTACTTTTCTAGGGGTTCAAATTAGCAATAGAGAAAATGAGATTTCAATAATTGCGTCTCCCCCCTCTTATGGAGGAGGTTTACTGTCGGGTTTAGCAATGACGGAATTAGCAATTGTGATTCTACCTATTTTTTGGTTTACTGGCGCCTCCCCTTCTCGTTTTAGAAAACTTGAAAAAGAGGTAGCTGGTTTAATAAAGGATAAATACAACTAATTTTTTTGGATGAATTGAAAGGGCAAGTGTTTCAAAAAATGCAACAGTTCATAAACAGAAGAATCCTAGTCTAAACCAACCTGTTCCAATTTGGAACAAGTAGATATTCAAAGTATACCAAAGACCCTTCATAATCTTTGACCCAAATTCAACTAATATCAAACTACCTGGTGATTCTCGGTAGTTCAACCGTTCGAGATTTCTATAGCTCAATAATGCCAATTATATGAGTTATAGAACAACTTTCTATTCCTCATATATAATCCATGGAGACTGGAGTGAATCAAGTGTTACGGATTCAACCATCCTGAATTTCCGGATAGTTAAATTTCAGGAAAAAGAATACTGAAAGAAATATTAATCATTACAATCTGGATATGATCATATCCATTAGTGCACCTGATTTCGATTTAGACTTAAAAGATTATCTTTAAAATGAAATGGAAAGACACGTAGAAACATACATTCACCCAGGAAGAATTTTCTTTGAGGAGGTAGTAAAACCTAATAATCTTAAACTTGGAGAGGTTGCTGATCTCTTGCAAGTTTCGAGGTTAAATGTTTCAAAAATTGTAAATGAAAAGAGTGGGATTTCATCAAATATTGCGCTTCGAATTCAGACCGTTTTTGGCGGGAGTGCCGATATATGGACTAGAATGCAATATAAATATGACATGGCTCTTGCCGTCAAAGAATTCAACCGCAACAGTCCGAGATAATATTAAAACCCAAAACAATGGCACATAAGAAAAAAGGGCATTTGACTGTTTCCGGAGAATGGGCTAAACATTTGAGAAAATATATGAGAAACCAGTTTTGGAAAGGAGAAAGGAATGCTGGCAAAGAATTGGTCCGAAACGAATTAAAAGACGATTGCCCAGGTGATTGATTAAGTAATGGGTTATCGCAAAATTTGCGACAACCACTTAAAACTGTGTTATTAAAGGGGAAACACAAACTAAACATGGAGGGTACATGAAAAAAACAGCGTTAGTCCTTACTTCTATAATTTTTCTTTTAGCATTCAATTATGTCTTTGCTATTAATCCAGATCGCGAATACTTTATGACACCGGACTCTGTGTCGTGGAACTACGAACAGTTAAAAATCACGACTAAGGATAATTACAAATTGAACACTTGGATCTATGAGGCGAACACTGAAAACAAAAAAGACACGGTCATTATTTTAGCGTATCCTGATGCAGGAAATATGTCATACTTTGTTTACTACGCTGCAATTCTCGCCAATGAAGGTTACACAGTAGTTACATTTGATTACAGGGGATTTGGCAAAAGTGACGATTTTGAAATTCAGCGTGAATATCTCTACTACACTGAGTTTGCGTTAGACCTTGAAGCTGTGGTTGGTGACATTTCAAAGAAATTCAAGGATAAACAAATTGGCATTTGGGGAATGTCGATGGGGACTACAATAGCTTCCCGTGCCTACCCAGCTATAAAAAGAAAAATTGATTTTATCATCGGAGAAGGTTTCGTGACAGACACTTCAACCATAATAGATCGGTATAAAGAGCTTGACAAAGTGTTGCTGCTTCCCGAAAAATCCAGTGTTTACGAAAAAGCAATTCAATGCATTAAACTTCCAGTTTTAATTTTGAAAGCTTCCAACGATAAAATCACTACTCACCAAGATGCCTTGAAACTCCAAGAAACACTTGGCCAAACTTGTAAGGTCGTAGAATATGAGGGTGATCACCTTACAGGCTTTCAACTTGATGCCGAAAATATAGGGTTTGGTGCCTGGTATGTGGAGCAAATCAATTCATTCATAGAAAATATCTGAGTCATGATAACTACTGAAAAAGAATATGACGCAACTCTTGCGAGAATAGAAGAATTGCTTGCAAATCCTGAGAACATAGAGAATTCAGAATCAGAGGGATTTGTAGAACTGAATAGGCTTTCGGATTTGGCTGTAGTTTATGAAGAAAGGAATTACACCATCAATCCACCTAATGAACCTTGAATTTTTACGCTGCAGATAAAATCCCATTTCATAAACCTTTAAATCAATCATCTAATTTGTTTTCAGATTGAAAACTTTTTAACATCTTTAAACGTTGATTAAAACAACTTGCTTTGAAAAACATTATTTCAATCAAAAATCTCGTTCAGTTTTACCAAAAGCATCCAGATTCCAAATCTAGTATAGAAACCTGGATAGCAGTTACCAAACATGCCGACTGGAAAAAGTCATTAGATATTCTTGGTGATTTTCCTGATGCTGATCCTGTAAAAAACAATCGAGTTGTGTTTAACATTGCAAGGAATAAATACCGACTGATCGTTCAGATATGTTACCTGAGACAATGGGTGTTTATCAAATTTATCGGTACGCATTCAGAATATGACAAAGTGGATGTATCTACTGTAGATTTATTTTAAAAATTGTAAATAAAATCGTAATCATGAAGTGGGAGAAAACAATTACTACTGAAAAGGAATATGAAAAGTCTATAGCAAGACTTTCAAACATATTTGGGGCAGATCCGGATAGTCCTGAAGGCATGGAAGCCGAGTTGTTGGTTACGTTGATTGAAAAATACGAAAAAGAGCACTACCCTATTGCTTTACCAGATCCCATTGAGGCCATTAAAGAAACTATGGACAGAAAAGGCTTTAAGGACAAAGACCTTATACCAGCTATTGGAAGCAAAACAACTGTTAGCCTTGTATTGAATCGAAAAAGAGCTCTGACAATCGATATGATCAGAAACCTTGCTGATTTGTTAGGTTTGCCTCTGGAAGTTCTGATTCAACCTTATCTATTAGATGGAAAGCAAGAAAGAGTAAATCAAAAAGGCAGATATGCCTGATTTGGATCAAATATAAGAACTAACCTTCCTTGAAAGGTTCTATTTTTTGTTGAAATAAGCCTATAAAATGAAATCAAATGGAATTTTTGTACCGTATTTGTACCGAAATCATGTTAACATACTGACAAACAAATAGCTGCACTTTCTGCATCGGAAAGTAATCCCGTAATTATCCACCCTCCTCCTAACATCTCCTAACTCAAAGGAAACCAGCTCTCCTACGATCAAAGTATAACTAGGGTAAACAGTCAAGTACTAACCATAGAACTGTCAATTCGCAGAGATAACCCATTTCCCTGCCAATTGGCTGATATCTTCTTCAGGAAATCTCCATTGCCTCTCTGTAAATTTCAATCATTGCCAATGCGGTTGTACAACTTCTAAGTTTGACCTATTTTTACCAAAGACCTAAACCCATTAACCTATGCAAAAAACTTTTCTTATTACCCTACTCCTATGCCTTGGCCTGACTGTCGCACAGGCTCAACAAGGATCCAAAGAACGAATCAAAATTCGCAGCAAAGCATTGGAGGGCAATCTAGTTGGAGACCCTGCAGACCGTGACGTGACGGTCTATCTCCCACCTTCTTATCAAACTGATCCTGACAAAAACTTCCCTGTACTCTATATGCTTCATGGTTTTACCGACACGGATTCCCAGTGGTTTGGATGGGAAGATCATTGGATCAACCTGCAAAACGTGATCGAGAAGTCCCTTTCAGCGGGAAGTTCAAAAGAGATGATCGTGGTCATGCCCAATGCTTTTAACAAGTTTAAAGGAAGCATGTATGCAAGTTCCGCAACGATAGGCGACTGGGAAACTTTTGTCACCAAAGAGCTAGTGAGCTATATAGACGCTAACTACAGAACACTGCCTAACAAAGCCAGCAGAGGACTTGCCGGGCATTCAATGGGCGGCTATGGCACACTTCGTCTAGGGATGAAATATCCTGATGTTTACTCAGTCATCTACGCGCTAAGCCCCTGTTGTATGGACGGAGGGGCATCGACAAACCCTGAGATGATTTCCAAACTGGAGAAAATCACTCCAGATCAACTGCAGGATGCATCATTTGGCGAGATTGCGGCATTAGCTACTTCGGCTGCTTTTGCTCCCAATCCCCAAAACCCTCCCTTCTATCTAGATCTTCCTGCAAAAGACGGCTCGCCCAGACAGGATGTTATCAATAAGATCATCGCAAGCCGAACGCTCACTACTATCGATCAATACATTCCCAACCTAAAAAGGTTAAAAGCCATAGGAATGGATGCAGGCACAGAGGATCGAGGCATTAGTGCTGCAACCAAAAAATTGCACGAGGTTTTGGACTCCTATCAAATCGAACACCTCTATGAAAGCTATGAAGGTGACCATCTCAACCGTATAGCAGAACGCATAGAAACCAAAGCTTTGCCTTTCTTTTCGGAACATCTTGTTTTTCAGAGCAGTACAGTAAGTGAAATTATTGAAAATGGTGGTACGGGCCAGTATCCTGCCGTCATGACTTCCGAGCGTAGTTTACCGACACACACGATCTTTAGACCACAAAACATCGAAGATTTTGGAGGAGCTCAAAAGCTACCTCTGATCGCCTGGGGCAATGGTGCTTGCTTCGATTCTCCCTTTGAGCATGTCAACTTCCTGAATGAAATAGCTTCCCATGGTTTTCTAGTTGTGGCGATCGGTACCATGCCCAAACAAACCGATGTTCGCTCTAAGTCACATAAACTTTTGGATGCCATAGACTGGGCCATTGCACAAAATAATGATCCCAGCAGCCCTTATTACCAAAAGATCGATACCGCCAATATTGCTGTGAGTGGAATGTCCTGCGGGGGCCTGCAGACTATTGAAGTTGCTGATGATCCGAGAATCACCACAGTTGGCGTATTCAATAGTGGTGTTTTAGGCAATCCAGGTGCCGGCATGTCTGGAATGCCGCAAGTCAACAAGGAGCAACTACAAAGAATCAAAGTACCTACCCTCTATTTGCTAGGTGGAGAATCAGACATTGCCTATGGAAATGGTATGGATGATTTCAATCGCATTAATCATATTCCTGTATTTGTCGCCAATCTAGATGTGGGACATGGAGGCACCTATGGACAGCCACATGGCGGAGAATTCGCACGCGTTGCCCTTAACTGGTATCAGTGGCAATTGAAAGGAGATCAGGAAGCAGGAAAGCTTTTTACAGGAAATTCTCAAGGATTGGCTAAATCAGAAGGTTGGGTTGTGGACAAGAAAAACATGGATTAAACCGAAGAGGTTTTTCATCAAGAACTTCGACAAAGTAGCCTCCAAAACATGCGTAATGTAAGTTTTGGAGGCTTTTCTTTTATTCGAGATTTGTATTGTAGAATCATGAACTTGAGGAATTTTCAAAACCTTGAACTTACCAGCCCTTCGGAATCTACTTGCCTTCTGCCTGATAAAAAACATGTTGCAAAGCTTCCCGAATACCCAAACTATACAACTTTTGTTGCGCTCTAGATGGATATACCCTATTGGATAAAAATACATATGTGAGCTTATTTTCAGGATCTGCCCAAACAAATGTCCCCGTAAAACCGGAGTGTCCAAAACTTTCAGGACTTACCAAAGGAGAAGGATAAGAATCCGCCAAAGAAAGCTCTGAATTGTTCAAGAGTGGTTTGTCAAAACCCAGACCACGGCGATTGTCGTTTTCCCGAAATTGTACCTCCGTAAATTCCCTTACGGTTTCTGAAGAAATAAGCTGCTGACCACCCACCTTGCCATAATTTTGATAAAAGAGCATCAATTTGGCCAGGTCATCTGCCGTTGCAAACAAGCCTGCATTCCCAGAAACACCTCCTTTTAGTGCCGCATTTTCGTCGTGTACCCATCCGCTTACGAGAGCTTTTCGAAATAGAGAATCTACTTCCGTGGGAACAATGTTGTTAGCATAATTTTTCCCTTTAGGCAGATATCCCATCGTATTACTACCTATTGGCTGGTAGAAATTCATTTCCAAATAGCTTTGATAGTCTGTGCCTGTCAATTGTTCGATTAAACTAGGGAAAATCAGAAAAGTGAGTCCCGAATACAGGTATTTCTTTTCTTCCGAAACATCGGATCGGTTAATAATTCGGTTCATTTTCCGCTCAAAACGATTGTTGATATAAATCCCATCATATACCTGCCCTTGAAATCGTTTATCTGGTAAAGGATGTACAAATCTCTTTTTGACCTTGCCATTTTTCTTAACCACTTTTTCCAAAAATACGATGTAAGGAACCAAACCGGCCTGATGTGCCAAAATCTCCCGAAGCGTAAGGTCTTTTTTATCTTTTCTGTTTCTCCAAGGCTTCCAATAAGTACTAAATGGTTCATCCAGATCAATCTTCCCCTTATCCACCAACTTCATCAAAGCTGGTAAAGGTCCGGCAATTTTGGTCACTGAAGCTAGATCATACAAGTCATTCAATGCTACCGCTTGCATCTTATCATACGTATGAAAACCATAGGCTTTGTGAAAAATTACCGTATCGTTCTTTGCTACCAAAACTTGTGCCCCTGAAAAGGCCATGCTGTCTATGCCCATTTCCATAATAGAATCCACTTTATGGTTGATAAATTCTTCATCAAATCCTAGTGCAGCTGGAGAGGCTTGAATCAGTTTTTGTTGAGCAAATCCAAGTTGGATCACTGCAGAAATTAAGAAAAACGAAAACGCTATTTTTTTCATTCTGATGGGGATTTTTCCAAAACTAGGCAAAAAAACTTCGAAAAATAGCTGCTCTTTTTACCAGCGGTCTCCCGACTTAAAACTGGTGAGAGAAGAGTAGCCAAATCAATTCAGACAATCCCTTAAATTGATCCAGAGCGTAAATATCCTTTAGGAAAACTCTTTACAGTATATCCGGCATAGAGCTTATGCTATTTTATCTATTTTTGCCACAGATGATAGTTTGTATTGCCGAAAAACCAAGTGTCGCCCGGGAAATTGCCTCTGTTCTTGGAGCCAATTCCAGGCATGATGGTTACTATGAAGGAAATGGATATTGTGTAACCTATACTTTTGGACACTTTTGTACCTTATTGGAGCCAAACGATTACGAACCCCACTGGAAGAGTTGGAGCCTTAGCCACCTTCCTATGCTTCCCGAAAAGTTCAAGACCAAAGTCGTAAATAATCCTGGGATCAAGAAGCAATTCGAGATCGTAAAAAAGCTATTTGAAACAGCCACGCTGGTCATTAATTGTGGTGATGCAGGCCAAGAGGGAGAACTGATCCAACGATGGGTAATAGAGCAGGCAGCTTATAAAGGGGAAGTCAAACGCTTATGGATATCCTCGCTGACTACAGAGGCGATCAAAGAAGGTTTTGAGAAACTGCAACCTTCCGCTAAATACGATAATCTGTATTATGCGGGATATTCCAGGGCTATAGGTGACTGGTTGCTAGGAATAAACGCCACGCGCTTATATACCGTGAAGCATGGGGGTTACAAACAAGTCCTGTCCATCGGTAGAGTCCAAACACCTACTTTGGCGATGATTGTCAATCGCTTTAAAGAAATTCAAAATTTTCAGCCACAACCGTATTGGGAATTACAGACGGTCTATCGAGAGACCACATTTAATTGTGAAGAAGGGAAGTTTTTAAAGAAAGAAGATGGGGAAGTTTTCGCCAAAACTGTAAAAGAACATGACTTTGAAGTGGTATCCATTGAGAAGAAAAAAGGAAGGGAATATGCTCCCAAGCTTTTTGACCTTACCGGGCTACAGGTGTATTGCAATACTAAACTGGGACTTTCTGCTGATGAAACACTAAAAATAGCACAGCAACTATACGAACAAAAAGTAATCACTTACCCTAGAGTGGATACAACTTTTTTACCGAATGACATTTACCCCAAAGCACCTGGAATATTGGAGAAATTGACGAATTACAAAGTGTTGACTCAATCCATTTTGGGTAAAAAACTAAAAAAATCTCCAAAGGTATTCAATGATAAAAAAGTAACCGATCACCATGCCATCATTCCTACTGGAGTGCAAGCTAGTTTGCATGGAAACCACCTAAAAGTATATGACATTATTGCAAGGCGGTTCATTGCAGTATTTTATGAGGATTGTGTGGTGGACAATACGACCGTTTTAGGAAAAGTAGATACCGTCCCGTTTAAAACAACCGGAAAAGTCATTTTGGAAAAAGGCTGGCGGATTGTTTTTGAAACTGCTGACGGAAAAAACAAAAAAGAGAAAGATGAGCTCCCGATCTTTAAAAAAGGAGAAAAAGGCCCTCATGAACCTTCTTTTCTGGAGAAAGAAACCAAAGCACCTAAACATTACACCGAAGCTACTTTGCTGAGAGGCATGGAGACTGCGGGTAAACAAGTGGACGATGAAGAGTTGCGGGAGCTAATGAAAGAGAATGGCATTGGCCGACCTTCTACCCGTGCGAATATTATTGAAACACTTTTCAGGCGGCAATACATCGAACGGAATAAAAAGCAGATTTTGCCAACCGAGACAGGAGTACAATTAATCGATATCATCAAGAATGACCTGCTGACCTCTGCAGAGCTGACAGGTCAGTGGGAAAAACAATTGAAAGAGATAGAAAAAGGGAATTTTCACGCCGGTTCTTTTGTGAACAACATGAAGAATATGGTGAGGCATTTGGTTCACGAAGTAATAACGGAGCAAAATCATGCTAGAATCTCTCAGAGCATTGAAGCCAAAGTACCTGAAAAAGAACAACCTACCACCGAAGCAAAGTTAGTTGGTTTTGCTTGCCCAAAATGCAAGAAAGGAGCTCTGCTAAAAGGTAAAGCTAGCTACGGTTGCAGCGCTTACAAAAGTGGATGCGACTTCTTACTTCCTTTTTCCTTCGAAGGAAAAAATATCTCAGAGAATCAGTACCTGCGCTTGCTCCAGAAAGGATCTACAGTCAACTTAAAAGGATTTAAAACGGAAGCAGGAATTAAACAGGGTTCAATACGTTTCGATGATAGTTTTCAGCTCGTTTTGGAAGAAAAGAAAACAGCCAATTCATCTACTTCTACAAAGGCACCACCGGTCATTCCCTGTCCCATATGCAAAGAAGGAACAATAATACGCGGTAAAACTGCCTATGGATGCAGCGCCTACAAGGAAGGGTGCGATTTTAGGTACTCTTTTGAAACCCTCCGGGCAAAAGCCAACAAGAAACCTTTAACCGTAGAACTGGTGACGGCTTTGCTAAAGGGATAGCAAATAGAAGTCGTCTAAGCGATTACACTCAAAAGGCCTCCTATTTCTTTTCAGGAACCTGAGTTCGGGAAACCAGGACCTTCCAGACTTTATTAGAGGCTCCAGACTTACCACTGCCGTAGGTTGATGGAGATGTTTCGTAAGATTCGATTCCTCCATAGATATAGCCAATATGAACCGGATCTGAGCTTTCAAAGGTACTTTCTGCATCGATTACATCTGTTTTGACATTAGTAATGGACAGATAGTTGGCATTGCTGGTTGGGATAAAAACCGCTTCAGCTCCATAAAAATAGGTCGATGGAAAAAAGTTAGTAAGGGTATCAAAGGAACTTACTTTGGTAGTGAGATTAAACTTGGAATAGCCTAAAGTATTCGTAAATCCAGATAAGTCATTGTCTGCTTTCCCATTTCCTATACCTCCCGGTAAAAAGGTATGAAGCTCCATGGATTGAGAATCATAGATAGAAAAATCAGGACATGAGTAAATATTACAATTCATTTGGTCATGCCCAGCGTCGATAAAATATTTATCCGCCCCATCAGGAGTAATGTAAATGGCATCATTCCAGGCAGCCAATGTCTCACCGTATTTGAAGACTCCACCGAAAAGCGCAAAGTTAGGTGCAA
Organism: Algoriphagus locisalis; assembly: GCF_900116615.1. Lineage (GTDB taxonomy): Bacteria > Bacteroidota > Bacteroidia > Cytophagales > Cyclobacteriaceae > Algoriphagus > Algoriphagus locisalis. Next base: position 744,523 of record NZ_FPBF01000001.1, on the reverse strand, counting down.
GTTTGTTTTGCGTATCCAGATAAAGAGAAGGCACAATGGGCAAATCTCTTCTTCTGAAAACAGAAGTGCTGTCTGCTTTCTTCGGATTGTTCAGCAATTCAGCAGGAGTGATATCACTAATAGTATCTGTCACGGTAGCACTAAGTACCAGTGAATTAACATCTTCTGAAAATTTGAATTGATAAACGCTGTTCAAATAAACCTGCTCGTCATTATTAAAATTATGTCCAGCTGCCAAATAGAAGAAGTCATCTATCTTTTTCAATTCTCCACCCGTAGCCCTTAGTGTTGGATTGTTACCAAAGCGAAACAGGTCTCCCCACTCCTGAACTGTAAGATTCCATTCTCCATTGACAATTCTCATCAAAAGCGGAACGTTAATTTTGGCGATTTCATCAAAGGTGCTGTAGTTTTTCGCTGTTGGAGTTTGTCCAGCAGGCGGTCCATACCCTCCTACTAGATAGAGATAATCCCCCGATTGCACCACTTGAGGATTTGTACACATGAAAATAGCACTGTGGGTAGTCAGAAGATCTCCCACTTTTTCACAAATCTTCCGAATTTCTTCCGACTCACCATTACCTCCAGCTGCCATTGAGCGAATAGTGCTCAACATATCCCCATAATTAAGGAAAGACTGGTTCCCCGTTGTTGGACTGAACGTATAAATAAAAGGATTAAATGATTTAGGAGGGAAAGACTCCAATGAATAATCCGCGTTCAAGTTGTGTAGTCCCCCCAAGGTATCACTCCCGTTTGTTCTTCCAGCAAATAACAACCACTCATCGTTGTGGGTGGCATGTGCAAAAGACTGTAATGCTGGAGCCAGATAATTATCATTTACTGCTTCGATGGACAACGAATAGGTAAATGCTGGACTTTCAGCTGAAACAGTTGAATCATTGGTTTTTTCCTGGCAGGAAGTAAAAAGACAAACCAATGCTAAAACAGTAAGAAGGCAGGAGGAAATAAATTTCATGACAAAAGGATTTATGATGTGCGTATTAAAACAATTAATTGGTAAAAAATCCACTTCGAGGCCACTCAACCTCAGCTAAGATCCGCTTGCCTGATTCACTTTCAATCAGGACTTTAGCTGTAAAAAAGCTAAATAATTAATGTAAGTAAGGAAATAAATCAATAGGAAAACATACCCAGCACTGCATTAGTAACAATTTCTTATACTGGATCACCTCAATCGCTAAATCTGGAATCCGCAGTGAAGCAGTACTTTCAACTTCATTTCAAAGCTAATAGATGCTGCCACTTTTTGCCGGTAAGTTGAAATTACCTCTCAAGAAACTCTTCGCAGGCTTTGGCAAAGGCTTCCTTTCTTCGCACAGAGATTTCCAGCTTCAAATCATTGGCTAAAGTCAGATATCCACTTTTGGAGTAACCTTTCACATATTGCATGTTTATCAAGTGGGAATTGTGGATTCTGAAAAAACCAAAGTCCACCAGCAATCCTTCAAAGTATTTCAACGTACGCGATACGGTATGCTTTTGCCCATCTATCGTAAATAAATGGGTGTAATTCACATCTGCCTCACATCTTAGAATATCCTGAATCTCCAGAAAGACAAACCCGTCTTTGGATGGCAAACTGATTTTTCGGGCACTAGGCACTTTGGATAGATGGCTCATCAACACTTCTATTCTTTCTTTCATCTGCTTCTGATCCAATTTTTCAAAAGCTTTGTGAATAGCCTTAGTAAAGTCCTCTCTGTCTATAGGTTTAAGCAAAAAATCTATCGCGGAAAAACGGAATGCATCCAGCGCATATTGCTCGAAGGAAGTAGTGAAAATCAAACAAAAATCAGAGAAGGTGACTTTTGACAAGAGATCAAAACCAGTCTGTTCTCCGATCATCACATCCAAAAACAGAATATCAGGGCGCTCTACTTCCACCCCAGCAAGTGCACCTGCCACTGAGTTATAAGTAACGGTTTTTACTCTATCACCAAATGGCTCCAGAAAGGCAAGAATCCTATCTGTGCAGTGCTGCTCATCCTCTACGATCGCTACTTTGGTTTCCATAGTCAAAAGGCTAGCTGTAATGGAAGTGTGATTTCTACTCTGGTCCCTGAATTCATCGGTTTATCAATTATCTGTAGTTTTCCGTGGTAACCTACGCGTTCATTGAGAATTTTTATCCTGTTTTCGGTGATGGTTACACCCATTGATTTTTTACCCAAGGAAGGGCGCTCACTTTTTCTTCCTACACCATTATCCTCCACTGTGCAAAGTAGCGTTTCTTCGCTCACTTTGAAGCTAATAACTAGCTCTCCTTTTTTGCCTTGATCTGTAAATGCATGCCAGATGCTGTTCTCTATAAATGGCTGAAGAAGCATAGGAGGAACCAAAACAGCATCGGTATCCACATGGTCAGGAACTTGGATGGTATAAGAAAACATGCCCGGCTTTCTTTTACTTTCTATCTGAAGATACATCTCCAAAAATGCTAAATCTTCCGCTAGTGAAATCTCATTTTGACCTGAATTCTCAAGTACCATCCGCATTAATTTGCCGAATTTTGAAAGATAATCCTGAGCTGCTTCTGAATCGTTTTTCAAAATAAAATCCCCGATTGAATTTAAAGAATTAAAGATAAAATGAGGGTTCATTTGAGAGCGTAGTGCCTTTAATTCAGTCTCAGAGACCAGCGCTCTAAACTCGGCATCCTTTTTCTCCGACAGTTCATCCCTTCGCCTTTTGTAAAAGTAAATACCGGTCAACAATAACACCACTGATAAAACCCCAAGAATCAATAGGTATTGATTAACTAACTGTTGCCTTAGGATTTCAGCATTCGCCTGAGTCCGCTCCTTCTCAAAATCAAAAGCCATCTGTTTCCTGCTGATTTCAACCCTACGGTTTTGGTTGTTGAGACTGTCTTTGAAAAGAGAAAACTGAAGGTATGCATCCAAACTCTCTTTATATTTCCCTTGTGCGGTATAGATATCAGACAAAGTACCCCAGGCCGATTTTTGGACAAAAAGGTTCCCCTGTTCTTCGCTGTACTTTAGGGATTCCAGTGCCATCATTTCTGCTTTTTCCAGCTTTTCTTTGCCAAGAAAAGCCATCGCAGCGTTGGCGTAAGCAGTTGGTCTGACAAAATCGATTTCTAGAGAATCTACCAGAGCTAAGCTTTTTTCCGCGGCTGCCATAGCCTCATCCACCTGACCGGCCTGAACATAAATGAATGAGAGGTTGCTGTAAAGGTTTGCCAGCTGAACGGGATTATTCTGGATCTGACTATAGTTCAAAGCTTTTTTGAAATAGAAGATAGCCGAATCATTTTTCTGAATAGACCCAAAAATATTCCCCATATTCAGAATGGCAGTCAATGCCGAGGATTCACTATTGAGCGCCACCTCTCTAAACAAATCCAAGGCCTTTTCATACTCCTCTTGCTCATAATAAATAGTCGCAATATTTCCCTGTATCCCCCATTTATAGTCATTTAAAGTTGGATTTTGCTCTGCCAAAGAGAGCGCCTGAAAGTAATAATCCAACGCCCTGAAGGGATTAGAAAAACTGTATTGATAGATCAAACCCAAGCACTCATTGGCCATTAAAGCCCCTTTTTGATAGCTTATAAATTGAGAAAAGTCTAGTGTCTCCTGTGCCATTGCCATCAAGCTAGAATCAGAAGGGCTAGAAAAGAGACTTCGTTTGACCAGATTATTTCTTTGATCGATCCTTGAAGAATCCAGGATAGAAAGCTGGGATCTCTCCAAAGCTAAGGAATCACCAAAATTGAAAACATCCTGATGATTATATCCAAAGAAAAAAAGCAGAAAAGAAAAGCTCAGGTAAACGTGCATATTCGATCAAAAAGACAATCTAAATTATCATTTAAGCTCAATAAATAAGTAGCATTCTACGATAAATAATTCAGGTACTTCATTGAATCACTGGCTATTTCATACAGCATCACATCGCTGTATTTTTATTAAAAAGCCAAGAAAATGGATGCTCAGAAGATTCAAACTTACATTTCCAAACCTGATAGAATACTCTTAGGAGTAAGTGCCGCGCTTTCGCAAAGGCTGTCTATCTCTACAGTTGCCATTAGGTTAGCCCTTCTAATCATCACGCTGTTTTTTATTCCATTCGGCCTGCTGATCTACCTGATCTTATACCTTGCCTTAGTTTCAAAAAAAGGAAAAATCCTCACCTATTCCCTGATAGGAGCATTATTTGGAATTCCTATGAGCTACTACTTTCAGTCAGAACTAGTTCAGAACTGGGGAGGAGGTGCTGGCATTTTTGGCTACCTCACAGCTTTGCCTGAGATCATGGAAGAATACCATGACTTTGTAGGAAATGCTTGGTCATTGGCAGGAAATATCGTTTTATCCATCTTAGTTTTTGCCCTTCTAGGAGGAGCAATAGGTTATTTTCTGGAAAAAAACAGGAGTTCAAATCAATCCTAACCTCAATACTACCCAGATCCTATGGGAACAAGTCACAACTTTTAAAAACAAGTATAAACAGATGAAATAGAGCCTGCCTGGGGCAGACAGGCATGACTAAAAAGTCACACACTGGCATGATTATACTCACTGCGAGATTCGATCCCGTATCCTTTGTCACGGGACAGGTTATGGCCTTAAAAAATCAAATTATAAACACATGAAAAAATCACTAGTAGTACTAATCGCGCTGATAAGCAGTATCTATATCTGGTCAGGATGTTCTTCCGGGGATGAAAATCCAACAGACAATGAAAAATCCATCTATTACTTCCGGTTCAAAATTGAAGGTCAATTAGTCGAGTATCCCTATCAACCTGAAACTCAAATTAACCTGACCGGAGGAAAGTATTATGATGGGGTAAACCAACTGCACATAATCCAGCTCTCTGGAACCCAAAACATCTATCAATCCCTCAAAAACCAGGTAGTTTTTCACTTGGGTCACACAGAAGATTTTACCACAGGAATTACTTATTCCAATTTGGCATCCGAAGATGTGGTCACTCTCCATACCTTTCTTTTTGGATATCATGACGAAAATGGCAAAAACTACATTGCTACTAAAAACAGCGCTGTAGTCTCCATTTGGGATGAAGTAACTATAGAATTCAGCCAAATAGATGCCAGCGGATTGAAAGGCACATTTTCTGGAACAGGCAAATCTTATGACAGCAGTTCAGGACAGAATATACTGAATGGAAGTGTCCAGATCACAGATGGGGAATTCTATGTTCCAAGAAATAATGAATTATAACTGGCAGAAAATCAAATAAAAACAAGTAACAAACACTGAGTACAAGACAGAGACCAATAAACCCAATCCATAAGCTCAGGAGTCATTTTTTCATCAAACTTTTCCGCCAAAGAAATTTTAAGTCCTATATTAGCCACATCAAATAAGGGGTGCCCTAAAAGTTACGGGCTGAGATCATACCCATCAGTGAGTGATTGCTGAACACCTGATCCGGGTAATGCCGGCGTAGGGACTAGATTACTGTTCTCCCTTTTTTGAATAATCATAAAACGTTATTCAAATGTTATTAGCTATTGACCTGAATCTGCTCGCCGAGCAGATCAAAGCCACCAGTTTTCTGGAATGGATCGCTGTGAGTTTTGGAGTCACCGAAGTACTTCTTGCCCGCAAAAACAATGTGCTGCTCTACCCTGCCGGTATTATAGGAATTCTATGTTCCGGTTTTCTGCTCGTTGATGCCAAACTGTACGCAGAAACATTACTTCATGCCTACTACTTGGTCATGAGTATTTACGGCTGGGCAATGTGGAAAAACAGGTCTGCATCAGGAGCATCACGGATTTCCAGAAGTACAATTTCTGAACAAAAAATCACCTGGGCTATCGCTGTGGGTGGTTGGGCATTTCTGTATTTTATGCTCACTAACTTTACTGATTCAGATGTGCCTGTTGTAGATGCATTTGTGTCGTCAACAGCTTGGGCGGGAATGTGGCTATTAGCCAAAAGAAAGCTTGAAAACTGGATTTGGCTCAATGTATCGAATCTCATTGCAATCCCTTTGCTTTTCCATAAGCAATTGATTTTAATCTCATTACTTACCATTTTCCTTTTTATCGTTGCCATTTTCGGCTATTTCGATTGGAAAAAAGAACTAGACCAACCCAATGCAAAACTCAAAACTCTTTAATTCCGAGCTGGCAGCTAAGGCTGAGAAACTTGGTCAGCTTCCCGAAGAGTGGCTTTCTCAGATCTATGCAGAAAAATACTTTAAGCTTTTCGTTCCAACAAAACTGGGTGGTTTGGGATGCACTTTACCGGAAGCCCTCAAAATTGAGGAAAAGCTAGCCAAACTCGATGGAAGCTTGGGTTGGACTGTTACGCTTTGTGCCGGAGCGGCTTGGTTTGTGGGTTTTATGGATAAATCGGTTAGACAAGATATTTTTCCTAACAAAAAGCTCTGCTTTGCTGGAAGTGGATTTGTAGGTGGAAAGGCGGATAAAATTGGAGAGAATTACCTGATCTCAGGAAGCTGGACTTATGCCTCTGGGGCATTGCATGCATCGCATTTGACTGCAAACTGTGAGATTTTTGAAGATGGGAAAGCGCTTTTAGATAAAAAGGGGAATCCGGTGATCAAAGCCTTTGTACTCGATAGGAAAGATGTGGAGATTCTGGATGGTTGGAATTACATGGGCATGATCGCTACTGGCAGCCATGCTTTTCGGTGTGAAAACTTGAGCGTTTCGCAAAATCGCTGCTTTGAAATACTTCCTGAAAAAGCTCAGCTGACTGCTCCAGTTTACCAATATCCATTTCTTCAATTTGCCGAAACTACACTCGCAGCAAATATTCTTGGTATTTCCCTGCATTTGAAAGAGCTGATAGAACAGTCTTTCTGGAAAAGGCATGAGTATAGAAAATACGATAAGAAGCACCTTTCCTACTTCCAAGACCTGCTCAGTAAACAAGATAAAAAACTTCAAAAACTACAGGGTGAATTTTATGGTCAAGTGAACTCATCTTGGCTAGAACTGGAGCAAAAAGGCAAAATCACTGTTTCGCGTTTGAAAAAAGTCAGTAAGGTAAGCCGCAAACTAACTCAAAAATGCAGAGAAATAAACGGAAAGCTTTACCCGTTCTCGGGCTTGGAAGCTGCCAAAACGCATACAGAGCTCAATCGGGTTTGGCGGGATTTCAACACTGTAGGACAACATGCCTTGCTGATATTTCCATTTTAGATTGTTTTTTCCCGCAGACCTGCCAGTCGTAGACTGGTATTCGGAGGTCTATTTCGCAGATTTACGCAGAATAGAAAATGACGACAATAAAATCTGCGACTATCTGCGTGATTTTTCAGCGTATATCTGCGGGCAGTTTTTCATATCGTCTATTTACAGGCAAAATTTTCTCTGAGTCAATCTGCGGGAAAGCCTTTAGTAGAATGAGATTTTTCTTAGGTCACTACAGGTTACCCTCCTTCTATTCTTTTGTTAAATTGGGTTCCTTAAAATTTGTAGTTCTTTTCGCTCAGTCTATTAATCGATGAATCTCAGCAAACCCACTTGTTCCATAGTAATACTTGTTTTAGCTCTCTTATTCACTGCTTTTCATCATCCTTTTGATGAAAAGAAAACCGTTTACCTCATCGGAGATTCCACGGTTAGAAATGGAGGCGAAGGAAACTTGCAGCGAGGTTGGGGAAATTTTTTGCAGGAATTTTTTGACAGCACCAAACTAGAAGTCAGCAATCAAGCCATGGCAGGCAGAAGTACCCGCACCTTTATCAAGGAAGGAAGGTGGGAAAAAGTACTGGAAACACTAAAACCTGGTGATTATGTGATCATGCAATTTGGGCATAATGAAGGATCTGTCCCCGATACTACCAAAGCTGGTTACAGAGGTGTTTTGAGAGGAATTGGTGATGAAACGAAGGAGCTCACTTGGCCGGATGGCACCAAAGAAACTGTCCATACCTATGGCTGGTATTTAGAGAAATTCATCTCAGAGACAAAAGCTAAGGGCGCTATTCCAATAGTGGCTTCCATGATTCCTCGCAACAAATTCCAAGATGGAGATGTGGAGAGAGCTAATCAGGATTTTGGCAAATGGGCAAAAGAAGCGGCTAGAAGACAAGGAGCTTTTTTTATTGACCTGAATTCAATTGTAGCAGATCAATATGATCAATGGGGCCAGGATGTAGTAAAAGGGCTTTTTGAGCGTGATCATACCCATACCAACGAAGCCGGAGCTAGGATCAATGCTTGGTCAGTCACTCAAGGTTTAAGGGAATTGAAGGACTGTGACCTTAAAAATTATTTGAAAAAGGATAAACCTACCCTATTTCTGATTGGCGATTCAACTGTGAAAAATGGTCAGGGAGATGGTGCTGGCGGACTTTGGGGTTGGGGTGATTTTATTGCTCCGTATTTCGATCTTGACAAAATCAAAGTGCAAAACCATGCGCTGGGAGGTACCAGTAGCCGGACTTTCCAGACTTATGGGATGTGGCAAACTGTATTGGATAAATTAGAACCTGGTGATTATCTCATTATGCAATTTGGACACAATGACTCTAGCCCATTGGATGATGAAGCCAGAGCACGTGGCACGATCAAAAGTGCCGGTTTAGAAGCGGAAAACATTTACAATCCTATCACCAAAAGCCAGGAAACAGTGTATTCTTACGGCCAGTATTTGAGACAGATGATTTTGGCAGCCAAAGCAAAGGGAGTCACTCCTATTGTGTGCTCTCTGATTCCAAGAAATAGCTGGGAAGACGGAAAAGTCGTCACAGCTGAAATTGATTACGGCCTTTGGGCTAAGCAAGTCGCTGAAGATACCGAAACAGCCTTTATAGATTTGAATCAATTGGTGGCAGATCAGTATGATGAATTAGGTGAGGAATATGTAAAAGCTCATTACTTCAATGACACAGACCACACCCATACCATTGAAGAAGGTGCAGAACTTAATGCGAAGCTTGTCGCAAAAGCAATTGAAGACCATAAGGAAACTGGCTTAAACCAATTCTTAAAAGACAAATAGATTGAAGTAAAAAGTGCTTTAAGCCATCGTTTTTTGTAACCTAAAAACTCAACCCAAAATGCCACAGAAACTTGCCTTCCGGATGAAACTTATTCCAGGTTTTGAAGAAGAATACGAACGAAGACATCGTGAGATCTGGCCTGAATTAGTTACTTTACTCAAGAACACAGGAATAATTGATTATCAGATCTTTTTGGATAGAGAAACGTCCTTCCTTTTTGCTTATCAACTAATAGAAGGAGAAACCAATTCCCAAGATTTGGGAAGTACGGAAATCGTACAACGCTGGTGGAAATACATGGCCGATATCATGGAAACAAACCCTGATAACTCTCCAGTTTCTGTAGAACTTCCGAATGTATTTGACCTCCAATAACCCGATACAAAATGCTTTCAAAATCCAAATACCTAATTTTCTTAATCCCAATATTTTTAATCTTAGCTTTTCAATCACAGGAGAAGAAAAACCCTCCTTCTAGCGAATGGCCAGAGATCACTCAGACCGCCAAACCTTGGACCCGCTGGTGGTGGATGGGAAATGCGGTGGACGAGAAAAATCTTTCAAACCTATTGGAAACTTATCATGATGCTGGACTGGGCGGAGTGGAAATCGCACCTATATATGGAGCAAAAGGCTATGAAGATCGATACATAGATTTCCTTTCCGAAGACTGGCTTAGCATGCTGGATTTCACTGTAAACAAAGCTCAGTCCCTTGGAATGGGAGTCGATATGACTCAAGGAACCGGCTGGCCATATGGTGGGCCTCAGGTCAGTATTGAGCATGCAGCCACGCGCATGATAATTCAGGATTATGAGAAAGTGGATGGCGAAGCTTTATCAACTCCTATTATTTTCCAAAAGAAAAGAGAAAATCAATTCGATGCTGAGCTTGTCTCTGTGATGGCTTATGACAAAGACTTAAATGCAAAGGATATCACAGCTTTTGTAAAAGAGGATGGAATGCTGGATTGGAATGAAACTGGAGACTGGCAGATCAAAGCTATATTCCTCGATAAAACAGGTCAACTAGTGAAAAGAGCTGCTCCTGGAGGCGTTGGATTTACCTTGGATCACTTCAGCAAATCAGCGGTTGGTGCATATAATTCCTATTTTGAAAATGCTTTTGCAGGAAAGGATTATGGCATTCGGTCATTTTACAATGACAGTTTTGAAGTCTATGGAGCAGACTTTACAGCCAGCTTTTTTGATGAATTTGAAAAACTAAGAGGCTACGATTTAAAAGAGTTTCTTCCCTATTTAGAAAGTGAGGAAAATACGGAACAAGTTCGAAAAGTAAAGTCTGATTATAGAGAAACGATCAATGATCTCTTGCTTACTAATTTCACTAAGAACTGGACTAATTGGGCGCACAAACAATCAAAACTTACCAAAAACCAGGCTCACGGTTCGCCCGGAAATCTACTCGATCTCTATGCTGCGGTAGATATCCCGGAGTGCGAGACTTTCGGCTCCAGCTACTTCCCTATTCCAGGTTTGCGAAGAGATAGCGCAGATATAAGAAATGTAGATCCAGACCCTATCATGTTGAAGTTTGCCTCTTCTGCGGCGCATTTGACAGGAAAGAATCTAGTTTCCACGGAAACTTTCACTTGGCTTGGCGAGCATTTCAAATCCTCATTTTCCCAGATGAAACCTGAGGTAGAACAGGCATTCTTGGCTGGTGTAAATCATATATTTTATCACGGAGTTACCTACAGTCCTGAGGATGTTCCTTATCCCGGTTGGTTGTTTTATGCATCCTTGAATTTGACGCAGCAGAATAGCCTTTGGCCACATTTCAACAGCTTCAATGATTTTATAACCAGATCACAGTCAATTTTGCAGGCTGGCAAAGCAGATAATGAACTGCTGGTTTACTGGCCGGTGTATGATGTATGGGCAAAGCCAAAAGGCAAAATGGAAATGATCACCGTGCATGCCGTTGACGAATGGTTGCATCCTACACAGTTCTACAAGCAATCCAAAATGCTTATGGAATCTGGATATTCGCTAGATTTCATCTCTGATGATATGATCTCCAAATCCAAGGTGAAAGAAGGTCAGATTCAAACCTCAGCCCAAAATTCTGCAAAAGTTCTGATCATCCCTGAAACCGGGTTTATGCCAATTGAGACTTTGAGAGACATCTTGAAATTGGCGGAAGAAGGTGCCAAAGTGATTTTCCAATCCAAGCCAAAATCCATTCCCGGCCATCATTCTGACCAAAAGTCAAAAGAAAGTACTTTCAATCAATTATGGGCTTCAATAGCATTTAAAGGAGGAAAAGCAAAGGTTGGTAAAGGCCAGATCTACCTTTCCGATGATTTGAGCAAGACTTTGGAACAGTTAGAAATTTATAGGGAAAAGCTAGTGGATTCTGGATTGGATTTTATCCGAAGAAAAGTTGCTGATGGCACTTTTTATTTCTTGGTAAATCACAGCGCAGAGGCGATTTCCCAAACCATTTCCCTAAACACAAAAGCAGGAACCGTGATGGCAATGGATCCTCTTACCGGTAAAAGAGGAACGGTTTCTTCAGAAAGCAATGCTGATGGAACAATCGTAAACCTTTTTCTGAAATCTGGAGAATCCATTTTCCTCAAGACTTTTGATGAGAAAGCAACTTTAGATATTCCAGCTTGGCCAGATTACAGCAAAGCATCTTCTACTACGGATATTTCTAAAAACTGGGAACTGACTTTTACCCACGGCCAGCCAAAACTTCCAGCTCCACAACGAATGGAAACAATCAAACCTTGGACTGATAACAATTCCCCGGAAGCGGATGACTTCTCGGGCCAGGCAAATTATACCAGTGAATTTGAATTGAAGAAAACTGAAGGCAAGCAGTATTTATTGACGATCTATAAGGTATATGAATCTGCCAAAATCTGGATCAATGGAAAGGAAGCAGGTAATATTTGGAGTATTCCATATCAACTGGATATAACTGAAGAATTACAAAACGGCAAAAACACCATTAAAATAGAAGTAGCAAATCTGATGGCTAATAGCATCAGGTACTTGGATAGAAATGGAATTGAATGGAGAAATTACCATGAAATCAACTTTGTCAACATCGATTACAAGCCTTTTGATGCAAGTAACTGGAAAACTATGCCATCTGGATTAGGAGGGAAAGTTCAGATATCGGAATTTGATTAATATAATATCTGATTATCCGCAATGATGCCAGTAACCTCTTTTTCTTTGATTTACAGGCTGGAAGACCGAAGACGGGTGACCGAAGTACCTCAATGCTTGAGTCATCCAATTCCTTAGATCCTAATCTTTCCTAACTGGTAAAAAAGATGATTTACTCAAAACTAGATTTTAAAATGATCTTTAAATGAGAACCAAAACCATATAGAACAGGATACCTATGAATGTGTCCTGCCCTAATTTGAAAATCAGCCCAAAAGAAAACCTATGTCGGAAAAACAAAACCTTAAGCAGCGGCTCGAAGCTGTCAACGAATACGAGCGCACTCCTATACCCAAAAACAAACTAAAAGGCTGGAAAAGCTTTATTGGAACTTACGCAGGAGAGCATACCGCAGGGACGGAATTTGTGCTAGGCCCTCTATTCGTAGCTCACGGAGCTTCAGCAGGAGATTTGGTCAGCGGGCTGATCGTCGGAAACATCCTAGCAATTCTTAGCTGGGCTTTTTTCACCGGAAAAGTAGCTGTTAAGACTAGAACGACCCTTTATTACCAGCTGGAAAAAATAGCTGGAAACAGATTTACACTTGTTTATAATGTAGTCAACGCAGCACTCTTCTGCTTTTTGGCTGGTTCTATGATTGCTGTTTCAGCCACTGCTGTTGGAATTCCTTTCAACCTTCAAATGCCGTCTCTAACGGATGTGTATCCAAATAGCATAGGCTGGATTATTACCGTTTTTGGAATTGGAGCCATTACCACGGTAGTAGCCATGTTTGGATTCAATGTGATTTCAAAATTCGCAAATATCGCAGCTCCATGGATGATTATGATCTTTATCGCAGCAGCGGTAGGTGTATTGCCTAGATTAGGAATCACTTCCTTTTCGGAGTTTTGGCCTGTAGCCGACAGTACGATTTGGAATGGAGTTCCATTGGAAGGGCAAAGCAAATTCACGTTTTGGCACATCATGTTTTTTGCCTGGTTTTGTAATATGGGTATGCATATCGGAATGGCCGATATGTCTCTCCTACGCTATGCAAAGAAATGGACGTATGGATTTTCATCCGCTACCGGTGTTTTTTTAGGCCACTTTATCGCTTGGATGGCATCAGGTATTTTGTATTCTCTTTTCCTTTTGGAGTCCAAAGGCAGTTTAGTATTCGCACCAGGACCTATAGCTTATGAAGCTGCTGGAATCGCCGGAGCAGTTTGCGTAGTGATCGCAGGCTGGACTACCGCAAACCCAACTCTATATCGTGCTGGACTTGCTATCCAATCTATCAATCCGAAATGGAAGACTTGGAAAGTGACGCTCTTTGTAGGTTTGGTAACAACCATAGCAGCTTGCTTCCCTGCCTTGGTGATGCAGCTGTTAGAATTCGTAGCACTTTATGGATTGATCTTGATGCCACTTGGAGCCGTGATTTTCTTGGATGTATTTGTATTGCCAAAAATGGGACTTGCCAGCAACTATGCTGAACTGACCAAATCCCACTTCAATCCTGCTGTGGGAATCACTTGGGCGATATCTCTTATATTTTGCTTAGGCTTGAATATTTGGGGAGGAGTAGAAATTTTCTTCCTTGGACTTCCTGGCTGGTTTGTAGCAGTAGTTGTTTATCTACTTGCTTCTAAAGCGCTACAGAAAAAAACTACAAACGCCTCTCCTACTATCCCTTTAACTTACTGATTGTGAAAAACATACTAAAAATAATATCATTCGTTGCTTTAGTGGTAACACTTGCTCCATCCTTTCTGGTTTTCAAAGGAATAATCACTCCCGAACTTTCCAAAACACTGATGTTAATTGGAACGATAGTTTGGTTTGTATCTGCTTCCTTTTGGATGAATAAGTCTGAAGAAGGAGAAGAAGAAGCTGAAGGTTAATTAACTGTCCAGCTTCCTGAGAACCAAGAAAACAACTATAATTGACATTTGATCAAAAAAATTGATGTATCCACTCGCTATTCCCCCTTTACAAAGGGGGGCAATGGGGATTTAAAATTCAAAACAAACTTGAAACGTCCTGCTTCTGGAGAAGCATGACAACAACTAAAACCAGTACAATAAAACCTGCGTCCTCCGCGTGACCTTTGCGCTCTCTGCGGTTAAAAAAACATCCCAATGAAACTTACGCTCGACCAAATCCAATCACAAAACAACTCCCAAAGTGCAGAACATACCAGAAGCTTTGAATTCCTAGCGGAAAGTCTGGACAAAAAAGGAGTTGATGTAGAAGTTCTAATTTCCAAGGTTCAAGACTTGCAAATTGCAATTCCAAGTTGGGCACTGGGAACAGGCGGAACACGGTTCGGGAGATTTTCCGGTGGTGGTGAACCGGCCACTTTGATCCAAAAAATCCAGGATGTAGGAATCCTTCATGCACTCAATCAGTCCAGCAACGCTGTTTCCCTTCATATTCCTTGGGATATCCCGAGTGATTATCAAGCCATCAAAGACAGTGCTGCCGAAGTTGGAATCAGGTTCGATGCGGTAAACTCCAATACTTTTCAAGATCAGGCAAATCAAGCTCATAGCTACAAATTCGGTTCGCTGGCAAACTCGGAAGCAGCTGTGCGAGATCTGGCAGTAGAACATAACAAGCAGGTAATTGAGATTGGGGAAAAATTAGGTTCCAAAGCATTGACCGTTTGGCTGGCTGATGGAAGCAGTTTCCCCGGACAGCATAGCTTGAGAAAAGCGCTGGAAAACACACATTTATCTCTTCAAGAGATCTATAAGGATATTCCGGAAGACTGGAAGCTTCTGATTGAGTATAAACCTTACGAGCCAAATTTCTACAGTACCGTTATCCAAGATTGGGGAACCTCCTTCCTTTTGGCTAATAAGCTAGGTAAGAAAGCCTACACACTGGTAGATCTAGGGCATCATCTGCCAAATACAAATATTGAACAGATTGTAACCACATTAATGTCTGAAGGAAAATTGGGTGGATTTCACTTCAACGACTCCAAATACGGGGATGATGATCTTACTGTGGGCAGTGTCAAACCGTACCAATTATTCCTGATTTTCCAGGAACTGGTGAAAGGTTTTGAGGAGACCAACAATCCCCCGCTTTCCTGGATGATCGACGCAAGCCACAATTTGAAAGATCCAATGGAAGACTTATTGCAATCCGTGCAAGCCATCAAATTGGCCTATGCTCAAGCACTTTTAGTGGACAGCAAGTCTCTGGAAGCAGCTCAGGAAGTCCATGATGTAGCAGGAGCTCAGGAGATTTTGCAGGATGCTTATAGAACAGATTTGCGACCTTTACTTGCAGAAGCCATCAGAAGATCTGGAGGGGCAATTGACCCTATCCAAGCATTCCGATCACTTAAAGTAAGAGAAACACTGATTGAAGAAAGAGGCTTAAAATCAATAGCTTCTGGGTTGTAATTAGGATATTTTTAGTAAATATTTCTGATTATCCGCAATGATACCAGTAACCTCATTTTCTTTGCTTATCAGGCTGGAAGACCCCTGCCCGATAGCAGGCGGGGATGACGGGTGACCGAAGTACCAGCAATGTTTGTGTTTACCATAATTTAAGTCGCTTTTTACCTTTTACTGGTGCAATTGCGGATATACATATAAATATTTCGTCAATTCCTTAGTCGAAAATTTATAGGATTAAAATCTCCCTCCCCCCTTAAGAAGAAGGTTTGATTAAATTGACTTCGATCTTTCTTGTAAATGGAATCCATTTGAGAAATTTAACTCTGAGGTTCAAGTCGATGTAACTCACCCTTTACAAAGGGGCAGGGGGATTTTTTTTATAAAGCCCAGAAGTTTTTTCAAATAACATTTTGGTTTTAACACAGTGCGCTCTCTGGGTAACACTTTGCGATCACTGCGGTTAAATTTTTATCGTTTTTTTCTTTCCCACTAAGGGTAATCCCCAACCCAGCTGTCATAAAAGCAACATCACAAAAATGACAACATGGGAAAGTATAGCCAACTCCGAAAAATCACTCAAGTCTTCAGTGGATACGGAATCGTATTAACTGGACAGAGAAAACACGACCACTTCCTCTTCGATCTTCAAATGGATAAGATCTTCCTGAATGGATTGATCTATGAACTGGAATATGCGCTGGACAAGGAACTCGAAGATCACAAAATCATCGGCGTTGACGCTCCTTCTCAATTGATCGCTATACTTCTGGACTGATCACCACACAATTTCTCAAATCAAATTCTAAATGGATCCCAGTGTGAACCTCGATAAACTTTAACGAGCCTAAATACTGAAGATCTCTGACTTATACTTTCCATGAAAACTCTCCAATCAAAAACATCTCTATTCACCTTTCTCTTTTTCTCCTTTATTTCTATATCAAATGCCCAGGAGAAAAGCCCTGCCCATTTAGGCTTCTTCTACCCTATTTCTACCCATGGAACACAAGCTGCGAATTATACCAACAATTTCAGTTTACATGTGCTAACTGGCTTGTCTGGCGGTGAAAATGGCGCTGCTATTTATGGTTTGGCAGGAATGGTCAAAGGTGATGTAAACGGTGCCCAGATCTCAGGAATTTGGAATCATGTCTCTGGAAATGTCACTGGATTTCAGGCTGCTGGAATCCTCAATCAAAGTGCAGATGCTACTCAGGGTGCTCAGTTTGCAGGTATCGCCAACCTTAACCAAGGAAATTCAGCTTTTCAGGCAGCAGGGATTTTCAACCTTGCGAAAGATGTGGACGGAGCTCAATTTGCTGGTATTGCCAACATTGCTGACACGCTAAGCGGAATTCAGGCGGCCGGAATATCCAGTTTGTCAAAATCTGTAAATGGACTTCAGATCGGTGGAATCACAACCATTTCTCAAAACATTGACGGAGGACAAATAGCAGGAATAGCCACAGTCGCGAAAACAGTAAAGGGAATCCAGATCGCAGGGATTTCTAATGTAGCTGAGCAAGTAGATGGTCTTCAAATAGCCGGATTGGTAAACCAAGCCAAGAAAGTAAATGGCATGCAATTCGGCTTAATCAATATCGCTGATAGCAGTGATGTCACTATCGGCCTGGTCAACATTGTGAAAAATGGAGATCACAGACTTGGTGTTTCCATCGATGAGAATTTCAATTCCTTTTTGACCTTTCGCTCTGGAGGGAAGCGTGTATATGGAATTGTCGGCTTAGGTACGAATGTGGAAGTAAAGGATTTACCGTTCGGATTTGAAGTTGGTTTAGGGCTAAATCTAACAGAATCAAATCACTTTCGCTTGGATGCCGAAGTGGTCAGCAAATACCTGACTGATTTTGAAGGCAATGATTTCAACAAATCAAGCTTTCAACTACTTCCTGCTTTAAAGATCTCTCGGGGCATTCATCTGTTTGCTGGACCAAGCATTTCCTACATACACTCCAATGAACTCGATACTGTTGACCATACTGGATTGACGATTTGGGATGATAATTGGAATGGAAATTACCACACAGTCCTATTGGGATTTACTGCGGGGATTAATGTTAGGTTTTAAAAAAGACAGGAGACGGAAGACAGGAGACAGAAGAATTGTAGCATCTTACGACATTCGCTCTCAGTTATGGTAATCGATAAGTCAAAATTTCTCTATCTGATTCTATTAAAAATAACCGTTTAAGGCCACTTCGGTCTCCCGTCTTCTGTCTTCCAGCCTACACTAATTCTTACTATTTTTACTAAATGCACTAAGGGTAAAGCCAGTTCAGCTTGTCATAGCTAGGAAAGCATCAAAAAATCGAAGGTGACCGAGAAACTATTACATCCGTCAAATACACCCACACTCGTCGATGAAGAGTCGTTCGAAGCAGTTTTTAAGACTTATTTCAAGGCTTTGCACGCCTACGCAATGGCCATCTTGAAAGAGTCGGAATCTGCAGAGGAAATAGTCCAGAGCGTATTTCTCAAGCTTTGGGAAAAGCGGGAATCCTTAGAAATCAACACTTCGCTAAAGGCTTACCTCTACCGAGCTGTGTACCACGACAGTCTGAACTATATCAACCATCAGAAAGTGAAAAGAAAGCATTGGGATCATGCGCACTACGAAATGACTCAAGGAAAACCTGAGCAAGTCGGTGAGCAGATCAAAGGGCAAGAAAATGAATTATATGAGCGCTTTCAATTGGCGCTGGAAAAACTACCTGAGAAATGCCGAATGGTATTCAATCTCAGCAGGTTTGAGGAACTGAAGTATCAGGAAATAGCCGATAGGCTAGACATCTCCATCAAAACAGTGGAAGCGCATATGGGTAAAGCACTGAAAACACTGCGAATAGAATTGGCAGAGTTTCTTCCCCTGCTTTTGATGTTTTTGATAAATCTATAAGCTATGGAAACCATGAACGAAGAAAAATTAATCAAATATTTGCTTCAGGAAAGCGATTTGGAGGAGACCAAGGCTGTTCAAGAGTGGATTTCAGAAGATGAATCAAATAAAAAGCAATTTGAAGAAATCCAATGGGTTTGGAATTCCAGCAAGGTTTTACTTGAAAAAAGCGAGTTGGATGAAAATCAAGCTTGGCAAAACTTCACCAAAATAAGAGATAAAAAATCAGCAACTGCTCCAAAACAAAACCAGCGCATTTTACAAAGTAATTGGTTTAGAGCAGCCGCGGCAATCACCTTACTATTTTTATCAGCTTGGGTCTATTCGGTTTTTCTACCACAATCAGGAAGAGCCTATTACAGCTCAGTTGAACTTCAGTCAGAAGACACCCCTATTGAAGTTCCACTACTTGATGGCACTTCCATTACGATGAATAAAAATACCAGTTTGAGTTACTCCCAGAAAGTATTTGGTAAGGAGAGAAAAGTGAGTATGGTAAGCGGAGAAGCCTTTTTTGATGTGAAACGAAATGAAAATAAGCCTTTTGTAATTGAAAATGAAAAGGTTCAGATCACTGTCCTAGGTACGAGTTTTCATGTCAAAACTTCCCAAACTGCTACAGAAGTAATCGTGGTCACTGGGTCAGTTCAAGTAGAAATCAATGGCAAAAAAGAAGTACTAAAGCCTGATGAAAAACTTAAGGTAAATCAGGAAACTGGGGAAATGGAAAAGACTTTACCTTCTAACAAACTGTACAATTACTACGTCAGTAAGAAGTTTCACGCAGATGGGATTCCATTAGCGGAATTGGTTGCAACCTTGAGTGAGGCCTATGGAGAAACCATAGAGATCAGCAGTGAAGAACTGAAGAATTTGCCTATTACTACCACCTTGGAATATGGCTCACTTAGTTCAAATCTAGAGGTTTTACGAGAAACCTTAAACCTGAACATTTCCCAACAAAATGGTAAGTACATTATCAGGTAATATGATTATCCGCAATGATGCCAGTCACCTTAGATTCTTCACCAATCTGGTCGGAAGACCGATGACCGAAGACTCCCGCATTGGCGGGACAGGCTGAAGCGGCCTCAATTCTTAAGTTTAACATATCCTATATTACTTTAGCATCCTTACTGGCAGAAAATCGGATATACACATCAGGTAATAATTGACTTTCATAAAAAATAAGGACTATGGTTGAAAAAATCATAGTCCTTACTTTGTTAAATTCACACATCATTTTTAATACGAATACATAAATGTTACGCCTTAAAGCACTTTTTCAAGGTTCTCTCCTACTTCTTATTTTTCTGATGTTTTCAGTTAATGGCTTTGCTCAGATGATGCTGGAAAAGAAAATAAAGATTCAGCGAAGCGATGAGCTCAATCTTCGCCAACTATTGGATACGCTTTCTGAGCAAAACAATTTCTACTTTTCCTATGAAAGCACCTTACTTCAATTAGATCAACCGCTGGAAAATGAGCAATTCTCAGGTACAATTGGAGAGTTTCTTTTAGATGAATTGGGTGACTCCTATGAATACAAGGAACTTCCGGGGTATATCATCATCAGATATGCACCTGAAAAACTGGATCTGGATGCTGATATGGAGACAAGATTTAGAACTGTTACCGTCAAAGGTTACATCAAAAATGCCCGAACAGATCAGCCAGTCAGCCAAGCCAGTATTTATGATAAAAACAGCCTAGCCTCTACACTAACGGATGAAAATGGCTATTTCAAACTCAAATACAAGAAGCAGAATTCCTCAATTTGGCTCACACTTAGCAAGGAGAATTATCGGGACACCACCTTTTTGCTTTTGCCCACAGTGAGCATTGTGGCGGACAAAGAGAACAAACGATTTCGCTATATTCCTGGGGACAGTGCCACACAAGCATTGGAAGAGAGTTTTCTCGGACGAGCATTCATAGGATTCAAACAAAGGCTACAGGGAATCAACATGGGAAGTTTCTTCGCTGAAAGCCCAGTTCAAATGTCATTGATACCCGGATTAAGTACCAAAGGAATGTTCAGTAGCCAAACCATCAGCAAATTTTCCTTGAACTTGATCGGTGGCTATACGGCTGGTATTGAGGGAATGGAAGTGGCAGGGATCTTTAACATCAATAAAAGAGATGTCAAATCACTTCAGGTTGCTGGTATCTTTAATATGGTGGGCGGGAGTTCCAAAGGACTTCAAGTTGGAGGAATTTATAATTCTGTTTACCGGGACGTGGACGGATTACAGGTCGGCGGAATCTATAATCATGTTCGTGGCAATGTAAAAGGACTCCAAATTGGCGGAATTATAAATACTGTTGGCGAAACTTCAGATGTTCAGATCGGAGGAATCGTCAATCACAGCAAAAAGTCAAACTATTTTCAACTGGCAGGAATAGCCAATAATTCCTCCAGTTCAGCTGGATTCCAAATAGCAGGAATTACAAACTTTGTCGGCGATACCGTCAATTATCAAATCACTTCAATTGTAAACAGAGCTAAAAAAGTCAATGGTTTCCAGTTCGGTTTGGTAAACATAGCAGATGAAAGTGATTACTCTTTAGGTCTATTGAACTTCATCAAAAATGGAGAAATGGCCCTTTCCATCTCTATGGATGAATCGAGTTTCACTCATTTCAATTTTCGGTCTGGTGGCAGAAAAATGTACGGAATTTTTGGTGCCTCCTATCAACTACGTGAGGTAGATACGCCGATAGGTTTGGAAATTGGTCTTGGGATTCATTTAATTACTGATCATAGGTTTTCGCTTGATACAGAATTTGTAAGTATGAGCGCAAGTGACTTTGTTTCCATCTCCAATCATCTCCAAACCTTTAGACTATTACCTGGATTGAATATTGGAAATCACTTAAGACTTTTTGCAGGCCCAAGCCTAAATTTCGCCTTTCTCGATCCAGGACAAGATCACTTCACCAATGGCTGGAATATTCTGGACAAAACAACTTCAAATGGGATTTACAGAAGCTATGGCGGAGTGACTGGGGGTTTGCAGGTAATTTTTTAGTAAAAAGACTTTCAATTCTCTTTTCCGGGTTTACTAGAATCTCTAGCTTATTTTAAACCCTGAACGTTCACGATTTCCAGCTGAAGATCAATTGAACGCTAGAGCTTTAATAGTATGAGTTCGACTTTTATCAGAAGTACCAAATTTAGTTTTCTGCGCATTTTTATTGACTCTCCATCATCAAGATCAAAAAATTATTCATTTATGAATTAACAATAAAACAGGTGACTTGATTAAGGATTAACAATAAAGACAAGGATTAATTTTAATATTTTAATTGAAAGGCTCAGTTTCCAATTTTAGCCTTTTTTCACAGATTTTGATTCAAATCAAATTCTTGCTTTTAAGTATCAATTATTCATTTATTAGGGTAATTTTCGCAATATACTGACTGAATTCCCACCCTGAATTCATAAACCCACAATAAAAACTAAAATAGCCTATGAGCAATTTTACACTCAAAACCAAGACAGCAGTGTTCTTGTTGACACTCTTGGTTTCCCTCACCTCAGGAACCGTTTTTGCGCAAACAACGGTCTCTGGAACCGTAAGCGACGCGGACACCAAAGAAACCTTAGTCGGTGTTAACATCTTAGTCAAAGGAAAGGTTATTGGTACCATATCGGACCTAGATGGAGCGTATTCGCTAAATGTAAATCAGGATCCGCCATTGACGCTTGTCTTTTCAATGGTAGGATACAATACCCAGGAAATTGAAGTAACTACAGCACAATCCACTGTAAATGTGCAACTTGTAGAATCTGCCATCCTTGGACAGGAAGTGGTAGTTTCGGCCTCTCGAGTGGAAGAAAGTGTGCTTCAATCTCCAGTTTCTGTAGAAAAGATGGATATAATCGCCATCCGGGATGCGCCTCAGGCAAGTTTCTACGACGCGATCAACAACATGAAAGGCGTGGAAATGAGCACGCAATCCCTCCTATTTAAGTCTTTCAACACACGTGGGTTCAATGCCAACGGTAACGTAAGAACTGTGCAGTTGATTGACGGAATGGATAATCAGGCGCCAGGTCTGAATTTCTCTGTTGGTAACATAGTAGGAATATCCGAGTTGGATCTAGAAAGCGTAGAGCTACTTCCTGGTGCTTCTTCAGCGCTCTACGGGCCAAATGCCATCAATGGTATTTTGCTGATGACATCAAAAAGTCCTTTTTTATATCAAGGCTTATCAGCCAGCGTGAAAACCGGTATCATGGATGAAAGTGGTAGATCCAAAGCTTCAACTGGCTTCTATAATTTCAGTGCCCGGTATGCGAAAGCAATCAATGATAAGTTTGCTTTTAAAGTGAACTTCGAATACTTAAAAGCTGATGACTGGCAGGCAAACGACTTCAGAGATCAATCCTTATTAAACGGATCCACCATTGAAACTGGAAATACATCAAACAATCCAGCTTATAATGGTGTGAATATTTATGGTGATGAGACCAATGTCAACATGCTTTCTGTGGCGCAATCTATGGTGGCTGCTGGTTTCCTTCCGCAAGCAGCTTTAGGAATTATTCCTAGTACAGCTGTTTCTAGAACAGGTTATATGGAAAGAGATCTAGCGGATTACGGCACTAAGTCATTGAAATTCAATGCTGCTCTTCATTATAGAATTAACGACAACATCGAGGCGGTTCTACAGGGAAATCTTGGTTTTGGTACCACAGTTTATACCGGTGCAGACAGGTACTCTTTGAAGGATTTCATGATGGGGCAATACAAAGCTGAATTAAAAGCTTCTAATTGGTATGTGAGAGCATATACTACCCAAGAAAGGTCTGGAGATGCTTTTGCAGTAGGCACAGCAGCACAGGGAATAAACGAAGCATGGAAAGCTAGTACGCAATGGTTCCCCGAGTATGTTGGAGCGTATGCTCAGGCAGTGAGTGCTGGTTTACCTTCAGATCAGGCGCATCTAGCAGCGAGAGCTTTTGCAGATCAAGGCAGATTTATGCCTGGAACAGCTGAATTTAACAATGCATTGACCGCAGTAACATCCCGACCAATTCCGGGCGACCAAAATGGCGTAGGAGCAAAATTCGTTGATAGCAGTAACTTGTACCACTTTGAAGGATCGTATAACCTTTCAGAACAAATCAAATTTGCAGAGTTTGTAGTAGGTGCTAATTATAGAATTTATGACCTGAACTCCAACGGGACAATTTTTGCGCTCACTGAAAATGGTGAAGAATTCAACATCCAGGAATATGGAGGATACATTCAAGGATCAAAGAAGTTGTTCAATGACAAATTCAAATTGACAGCCTCAGCGAGATATGATAAAAATGAGAATTTCGAAGGTCAATGGTCCCCAAGAGTTTCTGGAGTTTTCACTCAGGGAAATCACAACTTCAGAGCTTCCTACCAGACTGGTTTCCGTATTCCTACCAATCAGGACCAGTACATTGACCTGAATACCCCGCAAGCACGTCTGATAGGTGGATTGCCTTTCTTTGCAGATCGTTATAACCTGAATGCAAACTCTGGTTATACGCTGGCAAATGTGACTAATTATGGTGGAGCTGTTCAGCAATCTGCCCAAGATCCTGCAATTCAACAGCAGGCAATTGCTATCGTTACCCAGCAAATTCAGGCTGGGCAGATCCCAGCTTCGGAGGCAGAATCTGCTATCGCACAAACGGTCGGCTTTCTAGCAGCACAAGCAAATGTAGGTTTATTACAGCCTTATGAAATTCAAAAGTTCCAGCCTGAGCGTGTGAAGTCTTTTGAAGTTGGCTATAAAGGAATTTGGGGACAAAAGCTATTGGTAGATGCTTATGCGTATTTCAATAGATTTGAGAACTTCAATGGTAGCCAGGTTTTGGTTCAAGATGCATCAGACGCTGGTCTTGCAGGTCCTAATCCAATGACGGGCTTAAACCTGATCGGTTTGGGTGCAGGAGGTAGAAATATTTATTCCATGCCTGTTAATAGAGCAGAAATTATCAAATCATGGGGATGGGCAGCAAGTTTGGATTACAAACTACCAAAGGGATATACTGTAGGTGGTAATGTGTCATTCAATACGCTTTCTAACTTGGACGAACTGGCAGAAACAGGTTTCCAACCTAGCTTCAATACGCCTGAATACCGATACGTATTGAACTTTGCCAATAGAGAGGTAATTGACAACCTTGGATTTGCTTTAGCCTACAGATGGCAAGGAGAATTTGCGTGGCAATCTTCTTTCGTGAACCCTGCTGTTTCTACTCAGCAACTATCGGTAATTCCTGCTTATGGTACATTTGATGCTCAGTTGAGCTACAAAATCAAAAGCATGAAGTCAATCTTAAAAGTGGGAGGCTCAAATCTTTTCAGCAAAGGATATACTCAAGCTTGGGGCAACCCAACCGTTGGAACCATGTATTTTGTAAGCTTGACGTTTGACGAGTTCCTGAATTAAAGATTACCAACAAATTATCAATTTATAGCCATCTCGATCATTTCGGGATGGCTTTTTCTATTCATAAAGAGAAAAATATCAGGTGAAAAACTTTATAGTAAAATCGTCTTCGCAGAAAAGTATCGAGGAAAAATATCCTGATCGTCTTTAGACCTTAAGATTAAAACAGCAAATCCTCGTAGGGCATATCTGAATCATTAAACCCGGACTTTCCTACTTTGACCAAAATAAAAAGGATCACCACAATTGTGATGATCCCCTTTGATATCAACTGATAAGCAGTCTTTTTATTCCCATTCTTTCGTCATGGTGCTTAAGAAGCTTAATAGATCTCTGATTTCTCTTTTGCTTAGCAATGCCTTCATATCCGGCATACTTGAAGGAGAATTCTTGCGCTCAGCAATGCTGCTGTTCATAATCAAGGTATCGGGCTTTGCTCCAACTTTTACGAGCAAACCATTTTCTTGCTCTTCCATCAAGGTTCCACTAACAGAAGTCCCATCTTTTAGCTCAAGCTGCACTATCCCATATCCCGGAGCAAGTCGCTTACTTGGATCGATCAAAGCTTCCAGTAATTCTGTTTTAGTGACCCGATTAGCGATTCCATTCAAGTGCGGACCAGCTACACCGCCCATATCATCGTATCCATGACAACGGATACATTGAGCAGTTTGGTTTTGGAAGAAAATATTCCTTCCTACCCTTACACTGCCGCCTTCTAATGCTCCACTATAGAGAGCAACTAAGTCTCCACCAGTTCTTTCCTCCTGGATCGTTGCATACTTAGTCTTCAAGTCTGCTGAACCTGTGGAGTCTATTGCTTCTTCCAACTCGATCATCACTTCATTAGGCAGTTTGTCCTTAGACAAATCATCCAAAAGCGTATTCCAAAGAGGAAGCTCAGCTGAATTTTCCAGATTTCCCAGACTCAATAACGCCGCTTGCTTTTCAGCAGTGGTTCTGTTTTGAATAACATCCTGAAGCAGGCTTACCATAAGATCTTGAGAAATATCAGTTTTGGTCAGAAGATCCAAACCTACGACACGTACTGCTCTGGACTTATCTTTCATCGCTATCTCAATAGGCTCAGAAATTGAGCCTGGATTCGTAACGGAAAGTGCTAAAATAGCGGCTACACGTACATTTTCTGATTGGTCATTTCTAAGTAGGGACACAAGTTTAGATTCAGCATCAGCGATTTTCAATTTACCGATTGCTTTTACCCCTGCTACTCTTACTTCCTCATTTCTGTCATTCAGTGAACCTATCAAGGTTTCTTTTACAGAAGATTGTATTGGCGCAAGATCCCGTTCTATAGCACCTCTATTTCTTCCATCTACCCGATCAAGAACCGAAGGCTTTGCCCAAGTGCCCAAAGTAGCAATTGCTTCAGCTTTCAATACTGAATTCACACCAGGTTTTGCTATGTACGCCTTCAAATTATCCATTGCCTTCTGAGTTCCCACTCTCAGGTTTGCATTGATCGCTCTTCTGATCAAAGGCTCATTTTCAAAACTGGTACTTACCAATAAGTCACCCAAAGCTGGAAGTGCTCCTTCGATGGAGAAATCGTCATTAATCGCTCTTGCTGCCTCTGTTACGATATATTCATCTTCATCTGCTAAGAAGGCAGCAATTCCCGGATCAACCATTCTGCGAAGTGCCAAAACTGCTCCAAGACGAACAGCATTAGAAGGATGAGAGGAAAGCGCAAGAATAGGATCCTTCTTATTGATTCGTGCCAAAGCTAAACTGGCAGCATGGCGTAAGAATGCATCTTCATCGTTATTAGCTTCCAATACTCCTATCAAGCCATTAATGGCAGGCTCATAAGCAATTCTACCTAAGGCTTCCGAAGCAAAGAATCGCACTCGGATTTCACTATCTGAAAGCAAAGGAAGTAAAGCATCTCCCGCTTTAGCATATTTAATATCTCCAAGCCATTTAGCAGCTTGGGCTCGAATCTCAAAGTCCTGATCTTTTAATAGAGGAATTAGCTCATCAGCATAATCCATTTTCTCCATTCTTGCCAATTGACTGATTCCAACTATGCCATGGATTCTTGCATATTGATTTGACTTTTGCGCTATGGCTGCTTTGAAAATAGCCATTCCTTTCTCTCCTCTTTTCGCTAATTCAAACTGCGCTTTTCTTCTGATCCGCATGTCTTCATCACTTAGGTAGCCTGCAAGTGCATCATCTTTAAGCGTTTTGAAATCAGTTTTCATCACTTGGGCAGTGATTTTTCTAGCTTCCCAGTTTGCTCCACCTTCGTCCTCAATTTTCCAAACCCGTCCGTAATTTTTGGTATTCCAGCCATCTATCCAATCCGCAAAGTAAAGTGAACCATCTGGTCCGAAATCAAGACCTGTTGCCAAGACACCAGACATGATATTTTCGGTTTGGGTCATTTTGAAAGATGCTCCATCAGGTTCCAGCTTGAAGGCATGAATACCTGAGCGGGTAGGATTCCCTACAAATGAAGCTACGAAAAAAGTGTTTTTCCATTTCTCTGCCAAAGCAGTTCCTGGATTGTAAACCATCCCTGTCGGGCCATTGATGTAATTCTGAATCGGTGGAGTGATGTATGCAGCCTGTCCCTCATGACGTGGAATGTATAGTTTTTCGTCCATCCATACTTTATAAGTATTGTTATCTGGATCACGGTACTTTCCAAATTGCCAATTAGTCCTCCAGCCAGTATCTGAACCGTTTACCAGGTAAACCAATCGCTCGCTTTCTCCCCCGTGATCACCATCATTATCCACGGAGATCAGGTTGTTATACGCATCAAAAGTAAACTCATGGGTATTTCTAACCCCCATGGCAAAAACCTCAAAGTCACTTCCATCAGGATTTGCTCTTACGACCACTCCTCTATTTGGATACTTCCATTCGGTGCCATCAGGGCCAACTCCATTGAATCCGATGTCTCCGATTCCCCAATAGATTCTACCATCTGGCCCTTGTTTAAGGCCTGACATTCCGTGACCTCCAAAACCAATGTGAACACCATATCCATGAGAAATTGACTCCTTCTCATCCATGACGCCATCACCGTTTTTATCGCTTAATCTCCACAAATCTGGACCTACCCCCACAAATAAATTATCCTCCAACTTCAGCAAGGCACCGGCCACATCATTTGTAACATCGCTAAAGTCCTGAACCATGATCTGGGAATATTCAGCAAGTCCATCGCCGTCCCTGTCTTCCAATCTAAATACCTCTTCTCTTTCCACTGTCATATCCCGCCAGTCATGTGATCCGTCTCCGTTCACATCTGCCAGCCAAGTATTTTTATCAGACATTTCCGGAGAAAGGGTCTTTTGAAGAAATGCTCTTTTTTCTTCAATAGTTTGAAGGCTAATAGATGGTATTTCCCATTCCTGATGACCTCTGATATCAAACTCAGAGTTTTTTTGGCGGTTGGTTCGTGTATAATACAGGCTTCCATCATCAGTCACCTGAATAGAAATCGGATCGTAAACAAGTGAATCCACTGCCCAAAGGGACAGTTTGAGCCCTGGGCTTAGCGTTGCGTTGATTCCACCTTCAGCTGCTTGCACCATAGGAGCGATTTCCTCCTTGGTCAAGGTACGTTCGCGGAGATCAACTTTTTCAGTTTTTCCACAGGAAATCAATAAGGGAATTGCTGCTGCCAAAATAACTTTGGCGTAGTGTGGTTTTATTTTGGGTTGAGGCATAGGTAAATTTTATTTTTCCAATCTTGAAAGTAACAAAATTAGAAATGCCTTGTTTGCCATTAGTCAAAAAGGGTATAAAAAACAAAATCCCGACCAAGGATCGGGATTTTGTTCACTTTAACCACTAACAACCATAAAACAAAAATAAGATAAGACAAAGCGGGGATTGAGCTTTAACGTCTTGGTAGTCGGTACGGGAATCGAACCCGTGTTTCATCCGTGAAAGGGACGTGTCCTAACCCCTAGACGAACCGACCATACTTCAATAAAAATTCACAACTTCCTGAAATTCAGGCGACAATGTAGTCGGTACGGGAATCGAACCCGTGTTTCATCCGTGAAAGGGACGTGTCCTAACCCCTAGACGAACCGACCATTAATACCCTTCGAAAACGTGCTTTTCTGAATGGTTGTGCAAATATAGAAGGTTAAGTTTTTAAAAACAATTTGCCTTCAAAAATTTCTTCTGATTTGTGCTAAAAACCTGAGTCCAAAGGAATAAAATTTTCTTTGAAGGGTTTGCTGTTGATTTTCCTATTTTTGAGCCCCAATCACACTACACGCAATGAAACCTACCAAGGACATCAGAATAGCCATCAACGGTTTTGGAAGAATAGGCCGATATACAGCCAAACTAATTTTAGAAAAAAGCGGGTTAAAACTAGTTGCAATTAATGACTTAGCGGATCAGGAAGCAATTGCCCATTTGCTCAAATACGATTCCATTCATCGTAAATCTTCTAGTAAAATTGAGCTGAAGGACTCTATTCTAAAAGTTAATGAGCAGGAAATTCAACTTTTTGGAATAGCTAATCCAGAAAAACTTCCTTGGGAATCCTTAGACATTGACCTTGTGATCGAATGTACAGGAAGATTTACGGATAGATCCGGAGCGGAAAAACATTTGACAGCTGGAGCGAAAAAAGTGATTATTTCTGCCCCTTCCCTCGATCCAACCATCAAAATGGTGGTGCTGGGAGTGAACGATTCCATTTTAACTGGAGAAGAACGAATAGTTTCCAATGCATCCTGCACTACCAATTGCCTCGCTCCTATGGTAAAAGTGTTGGATGATAATTTCGGAGTGGTCAAAGGCTTCGCATCAACTGTACATTCCTACACCAACGACCAGAACCTTCACGATGCACCGCACCGCGATCTACGAAGAGCCAGAGCTGCTGCCTATTCTATTATTCCTACGACAACTAACGCTGGCAAGGCGTTGGATGAGATTTTGCCCGAACTAGCTGGAAAAATTGAAGCTTCAGCGATGCGGGTTCCTGTACCGGACGGTTCCCTGACTGATATGATTGTGGAACTAAAGGAAGATGTAACAGAAGATCAAATAAACAATGCCTTCAGGGAAGCCAGCAAAGGCTATTTGAAGGGATTTCTAGAAGTAGAGGACTCTCCTATCGTTTCGATTGATATCATAGGAAACTCCCACTCCTGTATCATTGATTCTGCTTTGACATCAGCCAAAGGGAAGATGATCAAGCTGGTGGGTTGGTATGATAACGAAGCGGGCTACGCCAACCGTTTGGTTGACCTAGCCCGCCTGATATCTGGGAATTAATTTGATGTTAAGCTTTTACACGATTGAGTGAAAGAAGCTTTACAATAAAGTTTGGAAGGTTTTTGGTATTATCACGCTTATGCAAGTGCAAATACCATCCTAATTTCTCCATGATTGGGACTTTGAATGTTTCTACCATTTCAATCCAAGTGCCATCAGGGTCTTCTAAATAGGAGAATCTTCCAGCAGCTTTCCCCATATCAAATTCATTTCCGCTATCTACGGTTAGTTCTATGCCATCTTTCGCAAGTTTTTCCTTGATAGCGCCCATTCCGTTTACATCAAAGCACAAATGGATAAAGCCTAGATCTCCCCAGTTTCTGTTTTCAAACACTTTATTCCTAGGCTGACCCTCGGTTTCTATTAATTCAATTTGAGTTTGGCAGAATAGTTTTCCAAAAGCACCAGTCATCGTGGAGGAGCCTTGCAGAATTGCGCGTCGGTAGGTTGAAGTTCCCTCTCCTACCTGAGCGAAATCTTCCCAAACGCCAGTTTGATCACAAAGAATCTCGGATTGCATCAAGTGCTTTTGATAGGTTGGCAATGCTGCATCTATGGAAGACACACCGATTACCACTCCTAAGACTCCACCAGTTAGATCTTTGTTTTTGCTAAACCAGGAGCCATTTTCTATTAATTCAAAGGTATTTCCGTAAGGATCTTTCACATAAAAATGCCAAACACCAAGTGGATTTTTGACAGGCTCGCCCAGCATTTCGGCACCAACGCTTTTGAGATGAGCGTGAGTTTTGTGAATATCATGACAGCGCATTTTCACTGCCAAAATCCCTAAATCCTTCCAAGTAAGTTCATGCTCAGAAGCCAGCGGCTCTTTGGAAGTGTATTGCCAAATCTCAAAGCCTCCCCCGCCTTGCATATTCAGCGCGAGAATTGCATGTCTGCTTTCTACCTTTCCCGAGGTGTAACGAGTCATTAATGCTGCCTCCGCACTGTCCTGAAAAATTGGCACGTCCATTTTAAATGCTTTCCTATACCAAGCCCAGGCCTGATTTGCATCTTTTACCCCTATCCCTACTTGCTGGATTCCATTAATTGTCGCTTGATTCATTCAACTACGGTTATGCTTATTTAATTCTTTTGGCTTAAAAAATTTAAATATAAACTTTTGATTGTAGCTGGCTTAACTTTTAACAAAAAAAGAGAAAAAGCTGTAAAATTGGCTAGCTGCACTTTTAACCAATTATTTTCATTGTATTTACGAGCAGAAACAGTCATTTCAAATGGAAGAACATGAAAATCAGTTTTTTGACGAATTCTTCTCACCAAATCAAAGTCTTCCATCACCACAAAGGATTCATTATATCCACCCATAGAGAGGAATTGATTTTTGTCAATAAATAAACTTTGGTCTCCTCCTCCTGCAAAAATCCCATTGAATTGGGTAAACCAAGAATTGAACTGTAATAGACGGCTGTTCGAATCAAACTTATATTTAAAGCATCCAGGTGACTTTATAGCTTTATGATTTTCTACTATTTGCTTGGCGAAGTTAGGCACAGGCCGAGTGTCAGCATGAACAAAATAGAGCAGGTTTCCTTTTGCTGATTTTGCTCCAAGATTTAATTGAGTGGCTCTGTTGGCAACAGGTGAATGTATCAGCAAAACACCAAAAAAATTTACAATAGCTGTTGAATTATCTTCAGATCCTCCGTCAACTACAATGATTTCTGAAAGTGATTCTCCACCATTTCTTTGTAGGTAAGGAATCAGTTCTTTCAGATTCTCGGCCTCATTGAGACAGGGAATGATCACAGAAATTTTCAATCCATCAGTCAACTCTTCGTTTTATCGAGTAATTCTTGATATTGTTTTCCAACACTACTTTTTCTAAAACTCCTCCTTCGTAATAAAAACGATTCATATTTCCATTTACATCAATTTCGTAAACGCCCTTTTCGATCTCCCGCACCTCTGTTATCATACCGAAGTTTTCGGAAATTAGAATGTCACCGTCTTTGGGTTCATGAAAATAAAGTTTTGCAGGAGTGCCATAAACAGCCTGATTGATGGGAGATTCATTGTGAAATTTGTACGAATTGGCATCTATATCGTAGTGGTCTTTATTCCAATTTATAGTGGTCACAAAATTGCCTCGATTCGAATCTGACTTGGTAGTCGCTTTCATCAATTGTCCATTTTGGAAATTGACATTCTGTAGAAATTCCACATGGATTTTTCCAAAAAACCAGAACTCCACTTTACTATGGATCTGATAATCCTCAACTTTTCCTGAAGTCGTTTTATCAGCCTGCATGGTACCAATTGTGAAACCAGCCAAAACGATATCGTAGGTGTTCGTTTTAGTTTGGCCGAAACCATTAACACTTATCCCAATCAGTAGGGAAATGAGTACAATAAGAAAACTTGTTGGTTTATAGCGTTTTAGGGACATATGCCTAGAAGTAGAAATTGCGGGTTTGATTTTGCGTTACTTTCAACAAATAAATTCTAAGGTAAGATGGCGCGTTTCCTTTAAATTACCCAAATTTTACAGTAATAGGTTTGTTAAAGTTTGTCTTTAAACCGGTCCCAATCTTCCTTGGTATCCACATCAGAAAGAACGGGCAACAAGTCATAGGTAATGGACTCTCTCTCCAAAAAAGAAACGGTCAGGGCTGTCACTTGGTCTGTACTCCATGGAATTCCTTCGAATATACCCGAGAATAAACTTCGCATTCCAAGTAAGTAATATCCACCGTCTTGAGCTGGACCTATCACGACCTCATGATTTCTTAATTTTTCAAAAGCCTCAGAAATTAGCTCAGGGGTAATCTCAGCGCAATCGGTCCCTATTATTACCAAACGATCATATTTCTCTTCGAAAAGCTGATCAAAGGCATTCTTCATTTTATCTCCCAATCCCTCGCCTGAC
Source organism: Algoriphagus locisalis (assembly GCF_900116615.1). GTDB lineage: Bacteria > Bacteroidota > Bacteroidia > Cytophagales > Cyclobacteriaceae > Algoriphagus > Algoriphagus locisalis. The sequence goes on along the minus strand of NZ_FPBF01000001.1, from coordinate 711,420 downwards.
TGTAGTTCAAACCTATAATCTCTAGGATAAGTTGAAAGGTCTTCTTCTAAGGAATTGGTAAAAAAGAGAACCTTATCTGCTACACTTTGGGAAGTTACTTTATGGGTGTATTTAACCAAGCTTTGATAGGCTTCAAAAGCTGCTTGGTCTCCTATTGTAGCTGCAAGCCTGGTTTTCACCTTACCCAATTCGGCATTTTTCTGAAAAATGATTAATCCATCCTTCATATCAAGTTGTAGTTCCTCCGCAACTTGACCCAGCTCCTGCCGTGCATCCAAAGCAATGGTTTTTAACGATTATTTCACGGTCTGTAAGTGACTGGTGATTCCAATCTCTGATGTGCTGAGAATCTTCAGCAGAGACTTTAAGCTCCAGCATTTGATTGAAATCACAATCGTATAAATAACCATCCCATCCCACAGAAATGGTATTTCGGCACATCACTCCAGCTGCAGCTACAGGATTGTAACTTTCTATCAACTTCTCCATATAACCTTCATAATTATCACTTCTCAGCAGGTATTCTAGGAAACGACTGATTGGAAGATTGGTAATCGTAAAAAGTGAATTGAAAGTGATTCCAAATTTATCAGCAAGCCGCTTTTTAAATTCAGCTTCCAATCCAGCTTGAGCTGCAGGCATAAATGCACCTGAAGGATTATACACCAAATTCAAAATCAATCCCGAGCCTTCTACCCCATAGCCTTGCTCGTTTAGAAGTTTGAGGGCTTTTATGGATTTGTCAAAAACTCCATCTCCACGCTGGGAATCTGTCTTCATTGCAGTAAAGTAAGGCAATGAGGAAGCAACCTCTAGCTTATGTTTTTTGAAAAACTCAGGTAAATCATGGTACTTCGGATTTGCCAGGATGATCGTAAGGTTACAACGAACGATAATGTTTATTTCAGAATCTATAGCTCTGATAGATTCCACAAACCATCTGAAATCAGGATTCATTTCAGGAGCACCTCCTGTCAGATCCACTGTAGTAACTTCATGGTTTTTTATAACCTGCAGACATTCCTGCATGGTATCACGGGTCATGATTTCTTTGCGGTCAGGTCCAGCATCCACGTGACAGTGTTTGCAAACCTGATTGCACATTTTACCCAGATTTATTTGCAGGATTTCAATCTGGGTAGGTTTTAAAGGATATAGATTGGAACTCTCTAGTTCAACGGCGAAGCGATTTCCTGAAAAGGATGGCATATCCATTTCTAAGACTTCAATTTCCTCTTCTGAACTAGAGAGCCGGTGATTTTGTGCTTTGAGTGACTTCATTAATTACATGGAAATTTCCTTCACTTTATTCATCATTTGCGTGGCGTGAACCAGCGATGCGCCTCCTCTGATAGCTGCAGCTACGTGAACAGCTTCCATCATTTGTTCTTCATCACAGCCTTTTTCCATTGTATCTGTAGTATAGGCATCGATGCAATATGGACATTGAATGGTATGCGCGACAGCAAGAGCAATTAGGGATTTTTCTCTCGCGGTAAGTGCACCTTCAGCAAATACTTCTCCATAGTAGTCAAAAAACTTGTCAGCAAGAGGCTTTTGGAACTCAGCTATTTTACCAAATTTCTTAAGATCTTCAGGGTTGTAGTAAGTTTTCATGGTGGGTGTTTTGGTTTTAATTTATGTACGAGGTAAAAGTAATAGTTGGACTTACAACTGTCATTTTTTCAATTGGGTTTACAATGAACGATAATTTCACAAAGATTTTGAAAAACACGAACTGAAAGGATGACTGAACGTTATATTGGTGAATTGAACTAGAACTTTTAAACAATTAACAACATGGCATTACGATTAGGCGATACGGCCCCAAACTTTACGGCCGACACCACAGAAGGAAAAATTGACTTTTACGAATATTTAGGAGATGGATGGGGCGTCCTATTTTCCCATCCTGCAGATTACACTCCCGTATGTACCACAGAATTAGGAGCTGTTTCTAAGCTCAAAGATGAGTTTGCAAAGCGAAACACCAAAGTATTAGCTCTTAGTGTAGATGGCGTAGAAAATCACAAAGGCTGGATTTCTGATATCAATGAGACACAACACACTGTTGTCAACTTCCCAATTATTGGGGATGAGGATAGAAAAGTATCAGAATTGTATGATATGATTCACCCAAATTCCAGTGAAAATTTTACGGTTCGTTCAGTATTCATTATTGGAAATGACAAGAAGGTGAAACTGATTATTTCTTATCCAGCAAGTACAGGCAGAAATTTTGATGAGCTGCTAAGAGTGATAGATTCTCTTCAGTTGACTGCAAATTACTCTGTAGCTACTCCAGCTAACTGGAAGCAAGGTGAAGATGTAGTGGTATCCCCCGGCATCAAGACCGAAGATATTCCAGCCAAATTCCCTAAAGGTCATAAAGTGATCAAACCTTATTTGAGAATGACTCCTCAGCCAGATTTATAAACAACTGGTATTCAATTAAAAAAGGCTTCCAATCGGAAGCCTTTTTAAATCTTATTTTTATCTAAATCTTAAGATTCTACTAATAGAAATTTTGCTTTGGCAGCACCTTCTCTTACTGATTTAGCGTGTTGATATCCTTCTGAATTATACCAAGCTTCGGCTTTTTCTTTTGTAGGAAACTGAAGCATCACCAAGCGTTCATGATTCCACTCTCCCTCCAATACTGTCACTGGATTCCCACGGAGGACAAACTTTCCTCCAAAAGCAGATACTGTGGCTGGCGTTAGTTGCTTATAGGCATTGTATTTTTCGGGATCTGTGATATCAACTTCCACAATAACAAAGGCAGGCATGATTATAATTTTTTAATGATTGACGAATTTACTTTAAATCTGGGGCTCATTCAAATCCAACTCCGGCAGCGAACCTGGATTTAGCATATACGATCTTTCTTTTGGAAAACAATTCATTCAGGGTTACTCTGGCATTGAATAAGCTAACCTCTCTAGAGTTAACCAAAAACAAGCTACTTTCTCCAATCTCAAATCTCCTGACTTCACCCTGCAACAACATTTCCAAAGCAATTACATTTCTAGCATAGGTGTTAATCTGAGCGTTTATTGCCTCCCATCCATTCAATTCATTTTCTAATTTGGTTCGGAGCTGGATTTCTTTGAGCTCCCGGGAATTTTGTTTAAAATCAATCTTCGCTTCTGCCATGCGAGTTTGCCCTCTTGCTTTTCGCCACATCAGCGGTGTATAGACCGAGAGTCCCCATTTATAGTTGTTTTCATAAAAGCCTGCTTGGTCAAACTGATTGAACTCTTCTGAAAGAAAATTATACTTCAGTTTTACTACCGGAATGATCTGCTGAGCTTTTAGTCTCCTATCCACATCCAAACTTGCCAGTTCGAAGTCAGCTATCATTAACTCAGGATGACTAGCTACCAGGGTGCGCAACTCAGCTTGATTTAAAACAAGTGGCTCATCTGGTTGCAAACTTTCTGGGATTGTTCCTGGGTTTAGTGCTATAGGATTTCCTGTTTCATCCCAAAGAAAATTATTGAGGTCCTGCATACGAATAAAAAGCTCATTTTCGGCTTTTTGAAGGTTGTATTGTCTATTTAAAAGTTGAGTAGCAGCCTCTACCGTATCGATAGCGGGAAAATCTCCCTGCTCGTAACTAATCTTTACACCTCGAAATCTTACTTCCGCCAGTTCTACGCCTTCTGCCTGTAATTGCCTATTAGCAAATGCCAGAGACCAGTTCCAATAGGCATCGGTTGCCTGTAAATAAAGCTCATTTAATAGGCCGATCCGCTCAGATTCCGTGGATTGCTGGTAAATCTGAGCCTTTCGCAATCCAGCTCTTCTATCATCTAAAATCAAACCTTGTCCGAGGTTGATCGATGCTCCAGCAGAAAGTAGCCCTCCAGAGGGAACCGAATTTTCAGGGTTGAGGTATTGTCCGGTGTTTTGCTCAAAAGCTCCATTAAGTTCTATGCCTGCCCAAGTAGGAATGGAAATACCTGCCTCTCTCTTGTCATAATAGCTCTTTTCATCATAGCTCTTTTCATCCAAATTACCATAAAGTAAGGGATCAAAGCCACCTCTTGCAGTTCGGACTTCCATGTCTCCCATTGTCAGCAAAATATCTGCTTGGGCAGAAATAGGATGGTAGGATTGAACCCAGTCCAAATACGTCTCAAACTTCAGCGTATCAGCATTTTGCCCGTAGGCAGTTAACCCGAAAATTAAAAGTAAGAAAGTAAAATACAGTCTTCTCATTTCTCTCCTTTTGCTATTTGTTCTTTCTCTTTCCTGGTATAGAAGTCCGCAGGGAAACCGTTCAACTGACGCCAGATCTCGTACCATACCGGCACGTCATTCAATAAGGCTATCCCATCTGCCCCAGATCCTACCCGCAACACTGAAGGCCAAGGCTCTTCTTCAGGATCTTCTGCTACTAGTACTCTGAATTGATTGGATTTGCCAGCAAACTGATCGACAGCTACAATCACCCCACCAAAAGTTCCGTTGGAGATTCTAGGCCAACCGGTAAATACGATTGCAGGCCAGCCATCAAAGATGAATCGCACTTTTTTCCCTACTTCCATCAGAGGCAAATCCACTGGAGAAACATACATCTCCACGGCTAATTCCCCATTTGAAGGCACAATATTTACTATCTGGTCCCCTTCTTTAATTGTCTCTCCCAAACCGACTTGTATAGCTTCAGCAATGAAACCATCCTGAGGAGCCAAAATATGTCTGAAACCAGTTCGGGCTTCATAGTTCGAATATTGATTTTCCAGTTTTGTCGCGGAGCCTTCCGCATCATATTGACTGGATTGGGCAGTGAACATATCGGATTCTGCTTTTGATAACTTGTCTCTGAAGTCGTTATCGATCGCATCAAGCTCCAGCACCGCAGAGATGTATGAATTCCTACTACTTAAGAGGTCATTTTCTGCACTAATTACGCTGGCCTGTACCTCCTGAAACTTCAATCTGCGAGTCTCTAGGTCAGTCAGAGAGCGTAAGCCTTCTTCATAGAGTTTTTCTGCCCTGCCTAATTGTTTTACACCTATCTCAAAGTTGACTTTAGCCTGCTCAAATCGAATACTATCAGACTCCACTTTCAATTCGGCCATTTCCAGTTTATTTCTAGCCTGCTCTTTTCGTAGGATATTGTTTCGCTTCAGCGCTTCTATTTGACTTTCCAAGGCCTTGACTTTTTCTTTGTATGAGAGTGCAGATAGATTTTTGGCTTGTACCTGCAACTGCGTTCTAGGCAGGAGCAAGGAATCGAAATACTCATCTTTGATCTCTGAGATACTTACAATAGTATCCCCTTTGGACACGAAAGCTCCTTCATTTATATACCATTTTTCGATCCTACCAGCGATCACTGAGTGAATAGTCTGAGCACGGTGCTCCGGCTGCAGCATGGTCACATATCCTTTGGAGCGAATGTATTGAGTCCAAGGAAGGAATAGGATAAGAAATACCACGCAGCAGGACACAAAAAGAATTCTAACTCTTCTTTTTTTCTGCTTAGTAGCAACGGTCATTGTCAGGCTTTCAGCATGATCAAAATGACTCCTATCTAAGATCTTATTTTCAGAGATATTTAACATTTTCTTTAGGTGTTAGGGTTTAAAAAATTTTGATATCCAGCTTGGTTGCCCTGAAATATCAGCTGACCATTGTCCATCACGATTACCTGACTCGCAGAGCGGACCACCTCTGGGTCTTGAGTCACCATCAACAGGGTCCAATCACCCTGAAATAAATAAGCCTGAACCCGCTCCTTCACATCTAGATCTAGATGCTGCAGTGCATTTTCCAAAATCATAGCTTTGGGATGACCTACAAATGCTCTAGCCAGCATAATTGCCTGTGCCATTTTTCTGGAAAGCCCCCTGCCCTCTGGTAGCAAAACCGTATTCAGATCATCCGGTAGTTGGTATATAAACTCCTTCAAACCGACTAATTCAATAAGAAATTCCAACTGCTTAGGATCAATATCTCTTCCTACTAGAATGTTCTCGGATATCGTTCCGTGAAATATCTGCTGTAGTTCCATGCAGTCCCCTACTACGGTTCGGTATTTATCCAAATGAATCAGATCCAGAGACAGATCATTGATTTTGATAATTCCCTGGTAGGTTTGATAAAGTCCAGAGAAAAGTGCCAACATGGCGCTTTTACCACTGCCGCTTTTTCCTGTGATCACAGCCTTCGTGCCGGGCTCTATAGTAAGCGAGACTCCATTCACTATGGGGCTACTCACATCTCTAGGCTGGAAAATCACATTTTCCATTGCTAACTTGATCCCGTTGGATACTTGAGTGATGTCTTTCTCTGACTCCTTGTGATCTTCCAACTCAATATCCATGACCTGACCAAGTTTCTCTGAAGCCACCAGCGTGTCATACACTGTTTCGAGGGAAAGTATTAGCTTTTCCACAGCATTCACTACCATCAGAATGATCACCTCCGCTGCCACAAATTGTCCGATACTGATCTGCTCATTGATAAGCAACAAACTTCCTGCTATCAGCAAGCTGGTAACAATCAGCACTTTGAATCCAATCAGAACTTTGTACTGCAGAATCAGAACAGAAAAGTGATTCGATCTGAAATCTATGTATCGTTTGAGTAATTTATCTACCCGGAGAATCGGAAGCTTGGAATTCCCTCCCACGAGTTTAAAGGTGTTTAAAGTTCTTCCAATCTCCTCCAACCAATAGGCAGTTTCGTATTTATAGGTGGATTCCTTCAGCGCAGTAGCCATACCTTTTGGGCTGGTGAAATAGAAAATAGTTATTAATATCAATACCAGTACGATTCCAAAAAGGATAAACGTCGCATGGTAAAAGGAAAGTAAAATCAGTCCAAAAATAACCTGGATCAAGGCTGTAGAATATTCTACCAGAATCTTAGAGACACCTTTTTGAAGATTCACGGTATCGAAAAAACGATTTACTATTTCTGGAGCATATGATCCGTGGAGAAGCTCTGACTTGATTTTTGGTAATCTGTAAGCCAGAGAAAGTCCTGATTTTGCAAAAATTCTCTGCTGCAGTTTCTCCGTGATCTGCAACTGCGAAATCTGCAAGAATCCTCCAAATGCGATACCAGCTCCCACTACTATTACCAGTATCACCCAAGAAGTAGTGATCCTACCACCCAGCACGAAATTCAATATAGCCTGAATTCCCAGTGGAAGTGTAAGAGCCACCAGACCATTCAAAATCGCATAAAAATAGATAGAATAAACTTGGTCTTTTTCCTCTTTCAGCAGATTGAAGAATCGCTTCATCGGAGTGGTTGTCTTTGTATTAATCATTGGAAATTGCCTTTAAAATCAAATCTTCAAAAAAGACCAGACGGTTTTCTGAATCTAGGGATTTCTCCGTCATGCCCGGTAAGTGTTTGGCATTGAACGCATGAAGTAAACTAGACTCTATCACCGTATAAGCCAGGGTTTTTGGAAAAGGATAAGTTGGGTTAATTTCATAAATCAATTCAGAAATCCGCTCTCCGAAATTGTAAACTTGGGCGAATATTCCACTTTCATGCTCCACATCTACTGTCTTGGTAAGATATCCTTTTAAGGATTCATTGACTACGATACTACGTAGGTTTTCTGGGTCAATGTGTGCATTTTTCATGAAAACAGGTCCATTCACCATGAGTTTCATCGCGATAGAAAGCCGGGCTTTACTGCTCTCCAAATTTGCAGTGGCATACACATAGTTAACTTCCATCCATGCCCAATACCATGCCGTAAGATAAAGCAACAACATGTGCTTATTCTCAAAATACCGATAAACCGCTGCTTCTGTCACTCCGATGTGTACGGCCAGTTTTTTGAAGGTGAAATTTTCCATCCCCAAGTTACAAATTAGAATGGCCCCTTCTTGCACGATAGAACTACCCAACTCAGAGCTAAATGGTTCCTTCAGGTAGAGATTATCGTGAACCTCCATCTTGATGTTATTCAACAAATTCTCCATAAAAGACTTTTGACTATCCTGATAACGCATAGCTGTTAAAAAAGTTAATAAATCTTTCAAATTGTTAGTAATACTAACAGACTATCGGGAAATTCATGAATCAACTCTAGGTCCTCCTTTCTTTGAAGTATATAGATATGCCCATCCAATCAACAAGGGATGAATAATGATCAATCTAACCCATCCTATCCAGGGAGCTACGCAAAGCCCATTTTCAATACAGGAATTAAGCTGGATAAAATAGACATGAGATGGAACAAAAGCGATCAGCATCAGAATTATTCCCCATGCCGATAACCAGCGGGTTTTACCAAATAAAAGCCCTAAACCCAAACCTATTTCAGCTATTCCCGCTAAGATGTTAACCAGGGAATGATTTGGCAGATAGTCAGGTATGAGTTGAATATATCCTTCAGGATTTAAAAAATGATTGATCCCCGCGAGTAGGTATATAATCGCCATCACATATAAAGATATAGTCTTGAATTTATTCATCTTGCTTTAAGGTAATCTAGTTAGAATCACATTTTTGTAGGAAACCTAAATCGGGTATCTTTCTGCCTCGATGACAAGAAACACTACCTTTTTCAGTTTAACTATACGTCCCTGGGTTTTTTGGCCGCCGTTTATCCTGTTAATTATAGCTGTAGCCAGCAGCATTCTTTTTCCTGACTCATTTATTTCCGTTTTCAGGAATATTCAGCAACTCATATTAAGTAACTTTTCTCTAGGTTTCAGTTGGGTATCTTTTCTGATGACAATATTGACTGTTGTTGTATTGTTTTCACGCTTGGGCAACTATAAAATCGGTGGAAAAAACGCTAAACCAAGATTGACTAGAATTAGCTGGTTTGCAATTGTCCTCTGCACAACCATTGCGGTTGGAATCTTGTTTTGGGGAAGTGCGGAGCCACTCTCCCATTTCCTTTTCCCGCCTGATTTTAAGGGTTTTGAACCTGGGTCAGAAGAGGCTAAGTCTTTCGCCATAGGCGCTTTATATTTTCACTGGGGGTTTACACCATATGCGATTTATGCAGTTCCTGCCTTAGTTTTTGCTTTAATGTATTATTCAGGTAAAAGCCGCTTTAGCCTTGGCATCATGCTCAGGCCGATTTTGGGAAGTAAACCGCATCGACACTGGGAAACTGGCTTGGATATGTTTAGCCTCTTTGCTTTAGTATCAGGAATGGCTGCGGCTCTTGGAGCAGGAATCCTGAGTCTATCTGGCGGATTTCTAGCTTTTTTACCCGAGTTAAACCCCTCATTACTTACAGGGTTGATCACCCTTGGGATTATAGTAACGTTCATTATCTCAGCTTCCACAGGGATTGAAAAGGGAATAAAGAATCTCTCTTTATTCAATTTGGGCTTCTTTTTTCTGATCGCTAGCCTATTTGTGCTATTGGGGGAACAGGGGAAAATAATGAATGCCATACTTACTGGCTTCAGAGAGTACGCGTCAAATTTCACAGACTTAAGTTTGCAACTGAGTGGGGCAGGAAATAGCTGGACCTACGATTGGTCCACTTTCAATTTTGCAATGTGGATGGCCTGGGCTCCTATGACAGCTTTATTTCTGGGCAAAATAGCGGTAGGTAGAACGGTAAGGGAATTCCTTTTAGTCAACTGGTTTTTACCAGCTCTTTTTTGTTTGGCTTGGATGGGAATATTTGGAGGAACAACGGTGGATTTTGCCTCCATAAACCCTGTCCTATACCAAGACCTTTTCCAGACTTCGGGCCCAGAATCCATCATCTATCAGGTATTTAAGGATATGGGCTATTTCAAAGTTTTTGCGCAGCTTTTCATCCTTGGCATTTTCATATCCTATGTGACAGCGGCAGATTCGAGCACCGATGCCTTAGCCAGTATTAGCATGAGCAAGCAAGGTGGAGATCCATTTCGCTCAGATACTAATCTGAAGGTGATTTGGGGAGTTTTAATAGGATTCCTGTCCTGGGTGATGATCAACTATTCAGGAATCGATGGGGTTCGAATTCTTTCAGTTATCGGAGGTTTACCAGCACTTTTTTTCCTGCTTCTGGTATCAATTTGCTTGATTTTGATTCTGATTTCGCCCAAAAAATATTTAGAAAATCAATAACCCCGGTATTTCAATTTACCCACATTATAGAGATATAGCACTTTGGAGTAGCGAAGCATTAATGGCAACAAAATCACATTCGAAACAGCAACCATAGTCAGATACATCCAAACTTCTGGACGCTCCATCAATACATTCAGCACCACCATAGTGGTGATTACCAGCGCTACGGAGAATGCATAACTCACGTACATTGCTCCGTAGAAAAAATCCGGTTCTGCATGAAAATTGGCTCCGCAAACCGAGCAGGATTTATTGACATCAGACAATTTGCGATAGCTATAAACAGGTACAGAAAACAAATCTCCTTCGTGGCACTGTGGACATTTTGCCTTAGCAACTGCCTTAATGGTACTTTTATTACTCATATCTGATTTGTAATGGAAATAGGAAACGCTAAAAACGAAAAGACTTAGCTACAAGTTTGATCAGCGATAGATCTCATCGATATCGTAATCCTTGCCTATCCCCCATTGAAGAAGTTCTTCAATCGTGTAAAATTCCAGGGTGTCGAGATCCTTTACTTTGAAGTTTGCACCTCTCAAGCGAGCAATAATCTCAACTTGCCGTACCTCTCCCATGTTCACTAATTGGTACTTTCTACCCACACGCAGGTTATCTAGCGCTATTGGCATATATCTTATGCTTTTTCTTTGATCATAACGCCAACAGCTTCAAAGGTAATTTCACGCTTAGGCTCAGTAATCGCGGCAACTTCTTCCTTGCTCATTCCGCCATCTTCAGCATAATGTCTCAAAGTCTCCACATCTGTTTCTGTCAAAACAGCTACGCCTTCCAAAATGATAGGATATCCTTGAGAAGTAGTAGGGACAAAAAATCCATAGTCCTTGAAAGTCACTCGCATGCTTTCTCCATTGGGAAGATCCATTGTCAGCCAACATCCTTTTTTGGTACAAACCTCTTTGATCTCTCCAGCGATTTTTCCTTCAAAATTCCCTTCCTTTTCTACCACAGATATCATCTCTGAAGGAGATACTACACCTGTATCTTCAAGATCTGCTCCGTATTTACCAGGAATTTCTTTAGTGGAGCTTTCTTCGGTAACTACTTCTTCTACAGCTGAGTCAGCCTTTTGGTTTTGGCAAGAAGTGCTCAAAGCAATTACTAACCCGAGTATAACTAAATATGATTTCTTCATGGCATTATCGATTTATGCTCAAAAATACGCCGAAGTTTTGGAGAGAAAAAGAAAAGCTCGAATGTTTGGCAAACTTATGAGAATTCGAAATTCCAGCCTATTTCGCTTATTTTTTACAAAAAAATCGATTGCGAAAAAGATTTGAAACAATTTTTTCAATAAAACTTCAATTTTTTTAACAATCCTGTAATTTTACGCCAGAATTAACCTATTGACCCTGCACATGCCTCACCCAACGAAGTTCATCATTGATTTTGACAGTACTTTTACCCAAGTGGAAGCCCTGGATATTCTGGGGGAAATCAGCCTTCTCAATGATCCAAAAAGAGAGGAAAAACTACAAGCGATTAAGGATATCACGGACAAAGGTATGGAAGGCAATGTGACTTTCCGTGACAGTTTGATCCAACGAATTGATATTCTCAAAGCAAACAAATCTCAAATCACAGATTTGATCGCTGCCTTGAAAAAGAAAGTCTCCAAATCCTTTGAACGCAACAAGGAATTCCTTCAGGAAAATGCGGATAATATCTACATAGTCTCCAATGGATTCAAGGATTTTATTATTCCTATCGTAGGAGCTTATGGCATTCATAAAGACAATGTATTTGCAAATGAATTTGTCTATGATGATGCGGATAATATTATAGATTTCAACCGTGACAATCCCCTTTCCCAGAATAATGGAAAGGCAGAAACCATCAAAAAAATCAACCTTGAAGGTGAAATCTATGTGATAGGTGATGGATATACGGATTATGAGATCAAGAAATCCGGTCTAGCCAATAAGTTTTATGCATTTACTGAAAATGTAAACCGTCCTAAAGTAACCAAAGAGGCAGATCATATCGCGCCTAGTTTGGATGAAATCCTATACGTCAATAATTTGAACACGAAATTCTCTTACCCAAAAAGCAGAATCAAGGTATTGCTCCTTGAAAATGTCCACCAAATCGGTGTCGATTTACTCAAAGAAGAAGGCTACGAAGTAGAGGTTGTAAGCTCGGCTATGTCTGAGGAAGAGCTGTGCGAGAAAATCAAAACAGTCTCCATCATCGGTATTCGATCCAAGACTAACATCACGCGTAAAGTTTTGGAAAATGCCAATCGACTGATCGCTGTGGGTGCATTCTGCATCGGAACCAATCAAATCGATCTGGAAGCCTGTCAGGAGAAAGGTATTGCAGTTTTCAACGCACCTTTCAGCAATACGCGTTCTGTCGTGGAAATGGCAATTGCAGAAATCATCTTCCTGATGAGAAATTTTGCAGATAAGACAGTTTCCATGCACGAAAGTAAATGGGATAAATCTGCTTCTGGAAGCTTCGAGATCAGAGGTAAAAAACTAGGAATTATTGGGTACGGAAATATTGGCGCTCAGCTTTCAGTTCTTGCTGAAAACATGGGATTGAATGTTTTCTATTACGATGTAATCGAGAAACTGGCTCTTGGAAATGCTACTAAGGTTGATTCTTTGGATGAATTATTAGAAACCTGTGACATCATTTCTCTTCATGTCGATGGAAGAAAGGAAAATCATAATATCCTGAGTAAAGAGAAAATAGAAAAAATGAAGCCTGGCTCCTACTTGGTAAACCTAAGCCGCGGCCATGTGGTGGAAATTCCTGCTGTTCGGGACGCCATCCTTTCTGGAAGATTAGCAGGATGTGCATTCGATGTGTTTCCTGAAGAACCTAAGAACAATAAAGAGCCATTCGTTTCTGAATTGATAGGTCTTCCAAATACAATCTTGACTCCTCATATCGGAGGAAGTACGCTGGAAGCACAAGAGAATATTGCCCGATTCGTTCCTGGTAAGATCATGGAATACATCAACACAGGCAACACCTACAACTCTGTAAACTTTCCGAATATACAGTTGCCTTTCTTACAAAATGCGCATAGACTGATTCACATTCACATGAACGAACCTGGTGTTTTGGCTAAAATCAATCAAATCCTGGCAAACTTCGAAATCAACATCGTGGGTCAATATTTGAAGACAAATGAGAAGATAGGATATGTCATCACGGACATCGACAAAGCTTACTCAAACGAAGCCATAGATGCTCTGAAGCATATTCCGGGCACTATCCGATTTAGAGTACTTTACTAGGATTTAAGCAATTTCTAAAATCAAAAAAGTCCCATTGATTCGGGACTTTTTTGGTTTCTATAGTTTTATAATTTCTACTTATCCAACATCCGTCTGTGATAATTGATCTGACCTAAGTGATAGCTAAAATGGCCAAAGAGGTGAATCAGGAAAAAATTGTGGGACATCTTACTGCCGAATACTTCCAACGGATAATCCTTTACCAACATTGACTCATCCAATCCTTCCAAACTAGCGGTTACTACATTTTGAAGTTTTTCCACCATTGCTATCAATTCCGCTTTCGGGACATTTTTACCAGCGAACTCAAATTCCCTATCTCGGGTGTAATCAAATCCACCTATTTCTTTTCCTACAAAATGAGACATATTCCCCACTAAATGAAGGCAAAGGTTACCTGCCGAATTGGTAATGTCATGTTCCACTTTCCATAGATTTTCTTCCTTGGAATAGTCGTTGATTTCTACTTTCAGCCGCTCTATATCCCGCTCAAAAAGTCTTATTAATTCTTCAAGTATCATAGTATTGTATCTTTCTCAAACTTCAAATAGGCCTTAGCCATTTTTTCATCATACTTATTTGTAGCATAGGCTGGGCCATTGTAGCAAGCGGCAAATTTCGCCCAATTCTTAGCCTGTAAATAGTCCAAACAACCGTTCTTTAAAATATAACGCCCAAATACCTCTAGGTGATTTCTCTCATGGATGTACATATCATCAACAAATTGTTGAACGGAAGGATATCCAAGCGGAACCGCGTGAAATCCCATCACCTGATAACTTCCCCAAGATGCAGAAGCTAAAGCCGCCTCTCTAAATCGAGGGTCAGGAGAAATACTCGCTGCTTGTTCCAGGCGTTCGTATTCTCTAGATCCACCTAGGTAATGCTTTTTAGTGTAGCTTTTATACAGAACGTGTTCATTCGTACTGTTGGCAAAATCCTCCGGATTTATTCCTCTAGCTTTCAATTGTCTCCAAAAAATATGGCCCTCAAATAAAATCTTTGGCCTTCCATCTATAAAAAAACCTTTTCCTGAGCTCTCAACCTCATTCACAGCTTTGACTGCAGCGAGATCCACCTGATATCTTTTTGCAAAATCAATCAAATCTTGCTCACTTAGAAATATGCTGCCAAACACATCTGCAGGCTTAGTCTTATCAAAAAGCAACGTCCAGGTTTTGATCCCAACTTCCCCATCCACTACGAGTTGGTTCTTACTTTGAAAATCCTTGACGGCGACTTCTGTCTCTATTCCGAAATACCCCGAAGATGGAGTTTCATAACCAATCTTTCGTAAGAGCTCTTGTAAAAATGATACAGATGAGCCTCTTGATCTGAGCTTTATGTATTGCATTGCTAGTAGGTTTAAAAATAAAAAGTACTCCAATGTAATTGAAGTACTTCGAAATAGCAACTGCTTAGTGGATCGCCTACTCTGGATCTATGACATTTTTACGTCGTCCAAATCTACCTGGTTTTGCCGGTTTCGGCTCAGAGGTAGCATTAGGCTCGGTTGGCTTTTTAGCTTCTACAGGTTTGGGCTTAGCTTCTTTTGGAGATTCAGGATTAGAATTTTCTCTTCGAGGAAAAGGCTTTCTATTGCCACCAGAACCTGATTTTTTATTCTTATTAAATCCGGATTTTTTCTTTGAACCAAAGTCAGACTTGCCTTTGGAAGCAGTTCCCGTATAAGTAGGTCCAGCTTCAAAGCCCTCAGGTAGAGACATCTGGGTGATTTTCATCTCGATCAGCTTTTCTATATTATCAAACTTGTATTGATCTTTAGGATTTACAAAAGTGATCGCTTCGCCTTCCATATCAGCTCTGGCTGTACGACCTACTCTATG
The DNA here is from genome assembly GCF_900116615.1 of Algoriphagus locisalis. Lineage (GTDB taxonomy): Bacteria > Bacteroidota > Bacteroidia > Cytophagales > Cyclobacteriaceae > Algoriphagus > Algoriphagus locisalis. Next base: position 696,233 of record NZ_FPBF01000001.1, on the reverse strand, counting down.
CACGTAATCTTCAGGATCAGATGGCGTATCGTAATTGATTACCAATTCGATTCCTACCACATCTATCCCTCGTGAAATAATATCTGTACCAATCAGGATTTTAACTGACTTGTTTTTGAAAGCAGACATAATCTTTTCGCGCTCAACTTGCTCAAGATCAGAGTGAAAAGCCTCGATTTCAAATTGCTTTCTTAGAACTTTATAAAGTGACTTTACCTTATCCTTAGTTGAAGCAAAAATTATCACAGCTTCGTAAGCTTTTTGAGAAAGTATATTTCTAACCAATTCCTCCTTCTGAGTATCATACACAGAATACATGGATTGTGTCACTCCCTTTGCTGTTTTCCCAATTGCAATAGATATCTCAGCAGGGTTATTCAAAAACTTCATACTAAACTGCCTGATCTTAGGTGGCATAGTAGCAGAGAAAAGTACTGTTTGACGATCTTTAGGAAGGTAATTGACGATTTTCAGAATGTCATCTGAGAATCCCATATCCATCATTCTATCCGCTTCATCAAGAATCAAATGCTCTAGCGTAGAAAGATTGATTTTTCCGCCGGCTAGTAAAGCTATCAGACGTCCCGGCGTAGCAACGATAATTTCAGCGCCGGTTTCCAAGGCTTTCTTTTGTTGTTCCCAGACGATGCCATCACCACCTCCATAAATCGGAATCGAACTGATTCCTAGGAAGTAAGCAAACCCTTGGATTTGCTGATCGATCTGAATAGCAAGTTCGCGCGTCGGAGCTAGAATAAGCGTATTCAAGGTGCTCGTTCCGTTCTTGCTAATCTTGTTTAGAATGGGAAGTATAAATGCTGCGGTCTTACCGGTACCCGTCTGGGCACAAGCGATAAGATCCTTATTTTCCATGATGACCGGAATGGCCTTTTCCTGGATTGGAGTTGGTTTTTCAAAACCCATTGCGTCCAGTCCTTCCTGAAGCGAGGTTTCGAAATTAAATGATGAGAAGTCCAAATTGAGGTGTGTGAAGTATTGTAAAAAGAAGACGCTAACTTTTACGTCTTGCCAAATATAGCCCCTAATTGTACAGAAAGACAAATAGTTGGGCTCGTCAAGATACAAAGACTCCTCAGCATTACAAATAAAAGGTAACTGCTAACCCCTATAAAAGTCTATGAGCTGTCTCAGTAATTCAATTGTGAAAGAATAATAAGGCTAATTATCTTCAAGAATGAATAAAAACATCAAAATGACTCCAACTATAAAAACACTCCCTGAAACCTTACTAATCGGCAAAAAAGTTAGAATGAACTTCCTGAATGATAAGACTCAAGAACTTTGGAGATCATTTATGCCACGAAAAAGGGAGATTCTAAAAGGCATTGGAACTGACTTGTATTCTGTAGAAGTGTATGACTCACTTTCTTATTTTGAAGCTTTTTCCCCTGCCAATGAATTTGATAAATGGGCTGCAGTAAAAGTTGCTGACTTTGAATTTGTCCCAAATGATTTGGATACACTCACCATACTATCAGGACTTTATGCTATTTTTAGTTTCAAAGGTCTGGACAGCGAAGCTCCAGCCATGTATCAATATATTCTGGGGACATGGCTTCCAAACTCAGAATATCAACTTGACCATAGGCCTCATTTTGCGGTGATGGGAGAAAAGTACAAGAATAATGACCCGGATTCTGAAGAAGAGTTTTGGATTCCAATAAAACCCAAGATTTAATAGTATCAGAAAATCTCATTTAGACCGACCTAGCAAAAGGGTGTACTAATTTGATTCTGAAAACCCAAGTTCTATCATTTTATCCTTTTGATTTGTCGGAATTATTATATTTATCCGGTTTCCATTCGTGCAAAAACATGCTTCGCAACCTTGTTCAACTCCATCTCCAGTGATTGATATTACTCTTGCTCCCTTCACTCCTTGATCCAGCAAGTAATCCGCAACAGCTTGCATGGTTTCCTCATCAGCGTCGTTAGAATTTGTATTCCATGGATCAGAACATCCAGTTTGATCCCAATAGAATTCTAACTGATTTGTTGGTGCATCCTCATCTTGACAGCTTTGAAGAAAAAAAAGAAGAAGTAATGGAAGAGCTAAATAGTATTTCATTTTGAGCTTTTGTATAAAAACGAAAAAAAAGGCCAGACGCTACAGTCCAGCCTGATATTTTTACCCAAAAAGCTTCTCCAAGATCTTATAGGTGATCAAGTAAGTAGGCCTTACTCCTTCCATTCCTAAAGCTCCTGAAGCCAAAGTACTTCCTGTTTCAAGCGGGTTATCCGATGCATAATAAGCATAAAGAACTTTCACATTGGATCGGATTGATCTTCGGATTTTGGAAGCGGATTGAATCGCTTTCTGGTAATGCGCTCCTTCCATTTCCAGTCCTACAGCCTTCCAGGATGACTGCATAAAGTAGGTCAGAATGTCCTTATTCTGAAGCGAAGTTCCCAACACCGAAATCATAGGTCCTGAATAAACTCCCAAGCCATAACCTTCGAAGTCTGCTTTTTTGAACTCATTCTTAAAAGGATAGTTATCCGCAGTTCCTTCGAATACATGGGCATTTGGAATCATCAGATCACCTTTGCCTCCGTATAGAATCCCGGCTTTTCCCATGATCGAAGTGGAAACTACATCCAGAGGAATCTGCTTTCCATCTTTATTATAAGGCTTTAACAATTCATCAAAACATTCATACGCCTGCTCTCCAAAAGCATAATCCATCACCACAAACACTGGACGCTTAGCTTTTTCCTTCGGTAACTTCACCCCTGGAATTAATTCATCCTTTTCCAAAAGTGCCGTATCAATGATCTGAGCCCCTATATTAGTTCCTGATTCGTCTGGCAAATTGATAAAACCATGCTTCACCGCATATTTATCTATAGCCTCTCCTTTATTGTTTTTGGCTTTGACAGAAATGTCCATCACTACATTTTCCAATGCTTCGTAATCTTTCAGATTCAGCAACTGCGTACCATAGATGGTGTTGACAACCGAGTGAAGATTGGCAGAGATGATGTGGATCGGACGCTTCAGCAAATCGTGATCATCCAGAGCGATCTTGATTCTCCTCGCCCACATTTCTCCATAAACGTGATGACCGATGCGCTCTCTTAGCGTCGTAGAAAAAGATATTTCCCGGTCTAGGTTTTTCGTGGCTTCTTCTTGGGCTAGTTTGCCCATATGGTAAACAATCGAGAAAAGACTGTTGGAATTGCTGCTTTTCTCAAACTTATCCACGGCCTGGATAGTCTCCTCATAGGTTCTCCCGATCAGATGACTTAAGTAAGCGCTGGCGGATTCTTTTTCAAACTCCTCTCCCGCTGCTTCTTTCTGCACAAACTCCTCCAGCATCAACCAGTTGGTAGAAATCTTACCCTTTGGATCCGTGCTGTTATTATAAATCTTGTTTGACTCTATGTATAAAAACGTCAAGTGAGTCAAAATATCGTAAATATCTGAGCGACCTCGGGTCATCTCCACATACATGATATGCTCGTCCAACCGGTAGCAATTCCGCTTACGTTTGGCTGGGACTATCGCATCAAGCTTTGAAGTCTCGTAGCCTTCCCGACTGATCAGACGAACAAATCTACATTCCTCTATTCCTCGGGGCAATCGCTCCATCACATAAAGCAATCCATCCAATTCGATCTTTTCATTATCCGTCACCAACCCATAAATCTCTGGGCTCAAGACGCGTAAAGCATCTACCAGACTTTCACCGGATACCCCCATGGGTTTGTAACTTCCCCGGGTAAAAAGGTGTCTCATCGTAATGTACAATCGCTCGATAGCGGCTCTGGACTCGTGTGCTCTAGTTCTTTTCATAAGTGCAAATGGGTTTTGCAAGACAAAAATAGCGAATACTATTTTAAGCGTTCCGCAAAAAATCCTTTCAGCTTGTTTACTTTAGGTTGAATCACAAACTGGCAATAAGGCTGCGCTTGGTTTTGGTTGTAATAATCTTGATGAAAATTCTCTGCGGGATAGAAATTGGAGAACTCTGTAATTTCTGTCACGATCGGTCTGTCAAACAACTTAGAATCATCTAATTGAGACCTAAGATCTTTGGCAATATCCCCTTGAATTGCGCTGTGGTAAAATACTACTGATCGGTACTGAGGCCCTAAATCAGATCCTTGTTTGTTCAGTGTAGTTGGGTTATGTATAGCCCAAAAGATTTCAAAAAGCTCAGCTAAGGAAATTATAGCAGGATCAAAATAAACCTGAATCACCTCTGCATGTCCGGTGGTTCCGGTACAAACTGCCTCGTAAGTAGGGTTCTTCACCATTCCTCCTGCAAAGCCTGATACTACTTTAACGACTCCTATGAGTCTCTGAAAAACAGCTTCTACACACCAAAAACACCCAGCTCCTAATGTTATTAATTCTAATCCCTCTGGAATATTCAACTCTGTTTTCGGAAGTTGTATCTCCTTTTCCATCTTGGGTTTTAAGCGTGTTATGAGATGCGCTGATTTTAAATCTGTGGTTTTTTGGGAGCTATTTTCTTCCCTACGATAGGATGATTTCCATTGCTACTAGGCTGCTCAAGTATGTCAAGTAGGCCCTCTTTTTCCATCAGCTTAAACTCAACCTGTAGTTCATCCAAAAATCTCTCCCAATCTTCGGGATACATTTGCTGTAGGGGTTCTTCAGCGAAAAAAGTCTTGTTCTTTTTCTGTCTTATTACTTGTAGGATAGCCGTTCGGAGTACTTCCATAAGCAAACCTATTTACAAACCATCACAAAAGCAGGTGGAAGGTTTTTCAGTGTAAAACTGGTACTTACATTAGCAAAGTGCTTTTTAAACAGGTTTTTCAACAGATAGGAATAGCATATCTGAATAAAATACCCACTTTGATTTAGCGCAATTTTGGAATTGGAGAGGATAGCGTCTTTTACCTCAGGTGGTATAAAACTAAATGGCAATGAAGATAAAATATAATCTACTTTTCTATTTTCCAGGTAGTTGGCAATGTTCTCGGCAGAGTCATTGATGATACGGACATTTTGCTGCGGAAACATCTTTTCCATGGATTCACAAAATGACTTACTGATCTCAAAAACCAAAAGCTCGGCATCTGGGTCCATACGATCCACTATTCCCTGAGTGATACTTCCGTCTCCACCGCCAAGCTCTACAATAAGTTTGGCACCTTGCAGTTTGGTATGTGATAACATTTTATTCACCAATGCCTTGGAACTGAAAGTCACCGCTCCAGTAGTGCTTAAGTTGCTGTATAGTTCCAACAACAAATCTGATTTACCCATATATAATTTAATTCTCTCCTTGAAGATACCTGATTTTGCCCTATCTTTTCGGACTTCACCCAAAAAGTTAACGCACAAATATGGCCCAAAAGGCTGAAATTCGATCTAAACTTCCAGCAAAAATTCAAACTACGCTTAGTAGTTTCTGGAGTATGTCCCTGATTTTCTCGATTTTAATGCTACTGTTGAGGATAGCTGAATTGACTCTAATTTTCCGCACACATCCTATCAACCTGAGTTTTGGTGAGGTAATTGGCTACAGTTTGTATGAAGATGTTACCTGGATTCTCTACTTTCTTGGGCTACTATTTATTTTTCATGTAATCAATAGCTTATTCTCACTCAGCTTTGCGAAGTGGTTTACTAAATCTTGGTTGGTAGTAGCTTTTCTCGTTCACTCAGCACTTTTATTCTATTTCAATAAGACTTTCGTTCCTCTTGGAAATGACCTATTTGCTTACAGTTTTGATGATATTGTCCTTACGGTTAGCTCTTCGGGCCAACTCAATGTTTTGAGCATAGGCGGTGGAATTCTCGCCTGTGTAGTCCTTTTTTATCTACTATACTTTGCAAATAAAGCACTGAATTTCAGCTTAAAAAAATCACTAGCCTTTACCATTGCCACTTATTGGTTTGTGTTGTTATTCTACTTCATTCCCATCAGTGACCCTGAAAAATTTAATGAAACGAAAAACAATATTCAACTAAATAAATCAAAGTATCTTTCTGAGCAAGCATTTGAATACTTTGTTTATAGTAATGAATACTATTTTGATTTCTATCTGAGATCTAAAAACGAAGGACTCATTGTCAAAAAGGAATATACTGATCCTAACTATCCTTTTTTGCACAGCGCGGATTACCCTGATGTATTGAGCCCATATTTCGATAGCCTTTCTACTCCTCCCGATATCGTGTTTGTGTTAATTGAAAGTCTAGGAAAAGCCTATTCTGGGAAGGATGCATACTTAGGCAGCTTCACTCCCTTCTTGGATTCTCTTGAGTCCCATAGTCTGGTCTGGACCAATGCTATTTCCACTACAGGAAGGACATTTGGAATTCTACCGGGTATTTTAGCTGGTCTTCCCTATGGTGAAAGTGGTTTTATGGAATTAAATGATAACTACCCAAATCATCAAACACTTATAAGTGTATTAAAATCAAATAATTACGAACCGTCATTTTATATAGGCGGAGACGAAGATTTTGACAAAGAGTCCGACTTTTTAAAAGCCCAAAAACTAACTAGACTTTTTGATCAGGATGATTTTGGAGATGAATATGATAAAATACCATCTAATAATGGGTTTAGTTGGGGGTATTCAGACAAGGCCCTTTACCGGTTTGGTATGACTACTTTTGAGATGGAGCAGGATAAACCTCAGCTTAAAATTTTTCAAACTTTGACCTCCCACGATCCATATTTAGTGCCTGAGCGGGAGTTTTATTCTAAAAAGTTCGAAGAACATCTTGAAAATTATCTGAACCTTTCCGAGGCTAAAAAAGCTGAATACAGAAATTATCAGGATATCTACATGACACTTCTTTATGCAGACGATGCCGTGAAGGATTTTATCAATTCGTATAGTAGGAAACCCGAATTTGCCAACACCATCTTTGTGTTTACAGGCGATCATCGTCTTCCTGAGATCCCCATGGCTTCCAGACTGGACCGCTTTCACGTTCCGCTAATTATATATTCTCCGCTGATCAAGAGGCCGTCTTATTTCAAAGGCTTGGTAAGTCATTTTGAGGTGACACCTTCTTTGCTGGCTTTTTTAAATAGCCAAGTGGGAATAGAAATTCCTCAGCAAGAAATTTGGATGGGACAGGTTTTGGATACTTCCAGAGTATTCCAATCCCAAATAGCCATGCCGTTAATGCGAAATAAAAACCAGCTAATGGAGTATTTGGATGGTGAATACTTCCTATCGGATGATCAGCTATTCGTTATCTCCGATGGCCTAAACATAGATCCGATTGAAGATCAAAATATTAAAAATAAATTGAGGGGAGAGTTTGAGGATTTCAAAAACAAGAATAATTACATCATTCAAACGAGAAAGCTTTTACCTACTGATAACTAGCTGGTTTTCTTTCTTTTTCTCATAAGTTTTTTCTAAAACCTGTGAAAGTAGAGGATAATAGTAGTTCCAATAAAAACTCTCCCGGTCATTGAAATTGCTAATAAGATGAAACCCTCTCCAAAGGCTAGGTAAACCCAAAAAATGAGGTGAACCCATGGAGTCCTTCAAATCTGAAAAATCCCCCGCAAAATAGTAATATTGTGCACCTCCTATATCCTTAATGACTGCCGCGGGAAAAAACCTCGGCAAGCCCATCTCCCGTAACTTTTCCTTTCCAAGTTCGGAAGGATCAATATCATAATAAGAAATCACCTGATAATCACGCTCGATGAGCACCACATCAAACCAATCTGGATAAGGTACAATTTCAGGTAACTTAAAGCCATGTTGATTCATGCGTTGGGTACGGATCTTCGGAGTTTCTCCAACATAATCTACCCCATTGGTAAAAACTTCCACCGTACTATTTTCATGCACAAACACAATTCCAGGACCAGGTGAAACCCAGGTATTTTCATGCTGTTCTAGGTACTGACTAATAAGCCACTTGGGGATATTTTTATTGACAGTAGTATCCAATTGATCAAAATATCTTCCAATCCATCCTGTCCATTTGATCCCCATCAAATTTTCAAATTCGGTTCGAATCCCTACCGAGGTTGGGGAAGCCATAGTGTTGAATTCTGCTACTATAGTTTTATTCTGAGCGACTACTTCTCTTAGCAGATTTATATCACCTCGGTTTAATCCTCCATAAATCTTCTTGGAAAACTCTTCTGAATTCCCCTCTTTAAAATCATTTTCAAATACACCGTAAGTATCTGTCAAGAAGAGTACATCGAGTTCATTTGCTTTCTCTACTATCTCGTTTTCAGATAGTTGATTGAAGTCTCTGAAAGTCCCAAATGAAGCAGAAGTATCCGGATAAAAGCCCATGTAGTCTCTCTCTTTCTGATAAAACTCCCCATCCGAATTCTTGAATTTCAAATGCTCCAACGTCCAGAAAATTGATTGATGCTCTTGGTAACTATCCGAAGGAACAGTTTTGTCTATGATCAAAACTTCCAGCTCTTTGGATGGATAGATCAGCCATAATAAATAGCTAAACAGGGGAACAAAAATCAAAACAAACAGAAAAGGAAATATCCTTCTAAGCGAGATGATCGATTCTTGTGTGAGTAGCTTTTTCATCAAAATCTATATTCAACTCCCAATGAAAAATTGAAGTTGTTTCTAAATCTATCCGGTCCTAATTCATCGCGGCTATAGCCCGTAAAAGCATACACCATAAAACGGTCTGTGAGCAATTGCTGGTATCCTGCCCTAGCCCGGTAGGAATTCAAAAGTTGGGTAGGATCACGGGTTTCCTCGTCAGGAGAAACTCCAGTGCTCAATTGCATGGAGAAAAAATCCTCTCCTGTTTTGAAATAATACCGAGCCTGCAAGTTTCCCGAAGTTCCTAGGCTATTTCCCGTTCCTGGAATCAAATTCCCACGGAGATTAAACCACCAATTGCCTACATATTTTCCTACTGAGGCGGTGTAGATGTAGGTAGCTTCAGCAAACTGTAAGTATCGAAATCCACCTTCTACTTCCCATGCTTTGGGAAGGTTATAATAGACTGATGCACCCAATCGGAAATCGGGAAAGAAACTTGCTGAAGATCCTCCTACATTGACATATGCATAGGCTTTTTTGCCCAATGAAGGATAAGCATCTAATTCAAAAAGCATCCCATTGTCATCAAATCTGGACGATTGAGTCACCCTGGCTATTAATGTTCCAGTAAGATTTGTGCGGGTTCTCGCATAAAAGGAAAACGTGTTCCACGGGGTCAAATCACCTTCAAAGGAATCATAATCGTAGGTCATTCCCACAGCATTATTCCGTCTGAGGCGCTGCAAGGTTTGCATGTAATCAAGCAAATCTTCATTCTTGTATTTCTTCTCAAAAAGATCCTCGGCGATATCATAAGCTGCGTTGTAATCCTCTTTATAGTACAAAAGCCTAGATTCCTTATATCTCAATCCCTCTGGGAGTGGCGTTCCAAAGTTTTGTCTAGCCTTGGCTAAAACTGTGTCGGCTTTATCGTATTGCTCAGCCCAGGACAAATTATCCAAATAGGCTGAATACCCATCCTCATAATCAGGAGAAGCAATAATGGCACGCTCAAGGTAGATAGATGCTGAATCGTTTTTGCCTTCCCAAGCATAGCTTCTGCCCACCAAAATCAAAATATCCGCATAATCAGGATACTGTGAGAGCGCCCTGAAAGCTATTTTTCTACCTTCTAAATAGTTACCATCCAAAATCAGCGTTCTGGCATCCACAAGCAATACATCCGGATCAAATGAATCCTGAGCCTTTACGCTTAAAGTTAGAGCCATAGATAAAAATAGAAGTATAAGGGCTTTTTGCATGCTGTTAAGAATTTAAAGTAATTGGCTCAATATTCTTTTTATCCTCTGATTTTTTAAAGCCAGTTCGGATCATTTGGCCCCAGCCTCCTTTTCCTTTGATAAAATCCCAATGTCCGCCTAATCCCCAAAAAACAATCTTTGGGTGGATAAACATAGGCTCAAGGAAAACGGTCATTATCAACTTATTGAGATCTTTTTTATCCTTGTAATTATTATATGAAAGCTGCTCATACAGTATGCTAAAAGAGGAAACTAGTATGGATAGCAGATACAGAACAATAAACAACGCGATGAAATAGAATGCAGAGAAATCGCCGATAACAATCAGAATAAAGGTATAGATGACACCAAGTAATTCCAGAACGGGGGCCATTTTCTCATATACATTCCAATAAGGATAAGAGACCATTCCTAACGTCTTGTAATTTGGATTCATTCGGATCACTCTGTGAAGTTGTAAGGTTTCGATTGTACCACGAATCCAGCGGTTACGCTGTCTGGAGAGCACTGCCTCATCTTCAGGTACTTCTGTCCAACAAAGCGGATCAGGTACAAATCCTACCTTATAGGGCATATTACGCTCCTCCATGTAGCGGCGCATCCGTACCACCAGCTCCATATCTTCGCCAACAGTCTTTGGGAAATACCCTCCTACTTCTACCACCAATTCTCTATTGAAAAATCCAAAAGCTCCAGATATCAGCATCAGGCCATTCACTCTGGTCCAGGCCATTCTCCCCATCAAAAATGCTCTACAGTATTCAATCACCTGAAATCTTCCCAAAAGCGTGGTCGGAACTCGATAAGAAGTCACTGTACCATCCTGTACATCACAGTTATTGGCAATTCCTATGGCTCCACCCACAGCTATGACTTTTCGGTTCGTCTCCTCCATAAAGGGACGTATCATTCTGGTGAGGGACTCATGGGAAAGAATGCAGTCCACATCGATGCAAGCCAATATTTCCTTTGAAGACACATTGATACCGGCATTTAAAGCATCTGCTTTTCCACCATTCTCTTTATCAATAACTACAAGTCTGCTGTAAGAGCGATTATTGGACTTGTAAATACCACGAACCGGAGCCGCATCAATTTCCTCATTGTAAGCAAAATCAGTGATTTCCAATTCAAATGCAGTGATGAGTTTAGCTAGGGTATCGTCTTTGGAACCATCATTGATGATGATTACTTCGAATTTCCCATAGTGTAGAGAAAGCAGACTTTTGACATTTTGGACAATCGACTCTCCTTCATTGTATGCAGGAGCTAAAATTGAAACACCCGGAGCGATCGGAGATGTGATAATGTCCTGATAGTCCGCAAATCTATTTTTCCTTCTATGATCCCGCATTTCAAGTGCACTCAGAATCATAATCAACACATAAATGAGGATTACAGAGAAGCTAAGGAAAAAGAATATAGCTCCCAACACTTCCATGATCAGATAAAACAGGAAACTATACATCTGCTAAAAGTGGGTCTGAAAGGTGACTGTTGATTGTTTGGGTGTCTGCAGTAGAATCAGCTTTTACAAACCCTATATAGCTTGCTTGATCTAAACTTTGAAGGCTTTTCAGCAATGTCATCTTGAGTCTAAATTTCGGATTCTCAGCTAGTAAATCCAAAATAATCCTGGCAGACAGCTCGTCTCCAATACTACCAGCTGCCTTTGCTGCCATGGTTACTAATTGCGTATTTTCTGATTTCAGGCTTGCATTTATCAACTCTGTATGACTTGGTACTCCCAAATATTCGAACGCCTTTATAATCTCGATCTTCTCTTCGTCAGCGACGTTCGCAAACTTTTCTTCCAAATGAGCCAACAAATCTACCCTTCCGATCAATCGAACTAATTTGTAGCCAAACAATCTAATGCTTTGATTTTTTGAATCGAACAAATTCTCAATGTTCAATTCCCTGTTTGCGTGTAAATATTTAATGATCCGTAAATAATTCATTTGTTGCCATCTGGAAAGCGGAAAAGCCTGATCCCGGAGAAATGAAAGATCAATATGTTCGGATAGATTTAGCACCGTAGCCACAGCTTGTGAGCGAATATAGAAATTAGGAGAATTCACATGCTTCTTGACTTCTTTCAGCGCCTCACTCAAATCCATCTCATTCACTTCCACCAAACCTGTCACCACCTTATCCCATTTGGAGCTTTTCAGCTTATTTATGGTCACTTTGTCCAAGCCCAATCTTTTGTAGAGCGCTTTTAGCTTTAGCTTAAAATCCCCCTTCATCTTCTTATTTAGCGCTAATATTCGGTCCACGAGAACCTGATTGTACAGCGGTTTTTTAAGCTGTTTGGCAGGGAAACTTTGATGAAGTTCCTCATCACTCAGTGATTCTAATTCTTCCAGACTTTTCTCAAATAAGATCTCTGAAAGTGGGCCTATCACCTGCTCATCGTACTGGGTTTGCAATACTTCCTTCCTGTTTCTTCTTGCTTTGAAAATCAGCATAAAAAGGATCATTGCAAGTGCAAAAATAAAAAAGAGGGTGATTATGATGGTAACAGCAAATATTTTGTAGTCACCAAAATAGGCGTATGTTCCAGTCAAGGAGGGTGAATACCGTTCTCTATTAGCCAAAGAAATCAGATCCTTGTCGGTTAAATTACTGGGCGTTTTTGCTAAAATATCATTGTTGCGAAGGAGGTTTGAAACAAACTCTAAAGCAGCAGAGTAGGTATTCTGATCCTTATAAATCAAAAATTGAATAGCTGCAGCAACAGAATCCGACTGCAAAAGGCTGTCTTTAGCAGCAAGGGCGGCAGCATATTCAGAGAATAGCCCAATTTTGGAATTCGAAATCAAAACACTGTCAACTGCAATCCCAGTCGATTCATCAATCAAGTAAAACTCCAAGCCAAGAATTTCGCCCTGATTGACTAAAAAATCCACAAATGAAGCCGAATCAGGCAATACTTGCTCTTCCTGACCTAAAACCTCTTCGGTTTTGATCATCAAAAAAAATAAGAACACAAGTAGTAAGGCCCTTTTACCTTTCATGTATTAGGATCTGAGAATTCGTTTAACACGAATAGCAAGCTCATTCGGGTTAAACGGCTTAGGAATAAAATCTGCCACACCTAGGTTGAATGCTTCCAGGACAATTTTTTCTTCTTCACCTAGGGAGCTCAGCACGATTATAGGCGTCTGTGGCTTCGTTTTTATCGCATGATGGATTATTTCAATTCCATTTTTGAAAGGAATCATGACATCGGTAATGATTAGATCGAGGGTTTCCCTATCAATCGCAGCAATGCCAGCATTACCATCTTTTACTAAGACCGTATCGTATCCATCCTTTTTCAAGCGAAACTGAACTAAACTAGATATAAGCAAATCATCCTCAATGATCAGGATTTTTTTCATTTTTTTAGGGGTGATACTAGTGTCAAATATAAGATCTTAAGTGTAAAACAACAGCGAATTAACCAGTCAAATAAAATCTCGGAATGAAGGATGTTTCTTGAAGAGTTAAAATCGCATTTCAAATCCAATATCTTGCCATTGATCAAATAATAAGGGTTGAAAAATAATTCCAAAAGGATTCCGAAATCCCTTTTATTAGCTTGCTTTTCTATTATCAACCATCAATCTAGAAGTGATTGGCTCTGTCAAACCTTGCAAGAAGAAAACAGTTCTCAGCTTCAATCATTCTAATTTATTCAAAACCAAATCAATCATATGAAAAAACCACTACTGTATGCGGGTGTTTTTTGCATCATGGTTTCCGGATTATTTTCTTACACTTCAGCTCAAGCTCAAAGTGATCCTACGGGTAAGAAACCGATCACAGACACCTATGCAATAACCAACGCAACTGTCTTCACTTCCCCAGGACAAGCTGGGGTAAAAGCCACTGTTCTCATTAAAGATGGACTGATCCAAGGAGTTGGAAGTAACCTTACGCTACCAAAGGAAACAAAAACCATCGCAGGTGATTCTCTGTTTATCTACCCTGGATTTATTGCTGGGGCAAGCGATGTAGGGATCACCAGACCAAAGGATCCAGATAGACCGGATGACTTTGTATCCTCAAATCCACCAGATGAAATCGCAGGAATCACCCCATGGAGATCTGCAGTTGATCAATTTTCCATTAAAGACAGTAAAGTTGACGACCTTAGAAAAGTAGGATTTACAGTAGCTCAAATCACCCCTGATGGAGGAATGATAGCCGGCAAAACTGCAATAATCCTTCTGGGATCTGAAAACTCTACCAACCTTTTAAAAGAAAACACTGCCCTTGCGGCAAATTTTAGAGGTTCCAGAGGCATGTATCCAGGAACAGCAGTTGGTGTAATGGCCAAATTCCGTGAAGTGTATGACAACACAAAGCTAACTTCAGAAAGATCCCAGAAATACAGCACAGTAGCTGGACTAAAGCGTCCTGAGATCACCCCTACCTACAGTGCTATGCAGGAAGTTACCTCTGGTCAAATACCTGTGATGTTTACGACTTCTTCAGAATTAGAGATCAGAAGAGCGATCAACCTTCAAAAAGAAAAGGGATTTAAACTGGTTTTGACTGGCTTGGAAGAATATGAAGGTGTGCTGGACGTGATCAAAGCATCTGGAGCTGCTGTATTGGTCAAATTGGAAATTCCTGACGATAAGGCAATCAAAGCAATGAAAGACGATGCCTCCGAGGAAGTGAAGGCTTTGAATGCTAGAGTGAAAAAAGCATACGATGACGCCATTGCTCAAGCGTCTAAATTGGAAGAAGCTGGAATTCCTTTTGCATTCTCTACAGTAGGTGTGAAATCTGGGGATATCATGAAAGCACTTCAGAAAATGATCGAAAATAGCCTTTCTGAGGAAGCTGCACTTGCTGCATTGACTACAAACCCAGCTTCAATCTTGGGATTGTCTAAAGTGGCTGGATCTATTGAAAAAGGAAAAATGGCAAACTTGATTTTGAGTACTGATTCATTATTTGCAGAAGATTCTCAAATCAAGCATGTGGTAGTAGATGGTATCATTTTCGACTATGAGACAAAGCCTAAAAAGAAAGCCTCAACAGGAGGTAATAGTGATGGATCTGTAAAAATTGATGGCAACTGGGAATATACTTCAGAAAGCCCTGCTGGATCAGGCACTGGGGTATTAGCTATTCAAAAGGATGGTACTAGCTATACAGGAACTATCACCTACGACGACCCATCTGGATCCGGTAAGGCAACTGCTCCTATCAGCAATGTAGTTTTGGATGGTAGTAGTCTATCATTTTCTTTTACTGTCACTGCAAATGGAATGGAAATACTGGTAAATGTAACCGGTGAAGTAAGTGAAGGTAGCTACGACGCCACTATGTCAGTCGGAGAATTTGGATCATTTCCTTTCAATGGCACACTCACTCCAACTCTAATCGCAAACAAGTAAAGACATGAAAAAAGTAAATTATTTTCTTGCCGCTCTGTTGGGTCTGAGTATTCAGTTTGCTTCAGCTCAAGTGAAAAAAGGCAGTGTATTGATAAAAAACGCAACCGTGCTTACGGTTACTGAGGGAACTCTGGAAAATTCAGATGTTCTCGTTCAAGATGGCATTATAAAGAAAGTAGGTCATAATCTCAATGCTCCGAATGGAGTGACGACTATTGATGCTACAGGAAAATACCTTATGCCAGGTATTATAGATGCGCATTCTCACCTAGGTTTGGATGTGGTAAATGAAGCCACTTCGCCGATTGTAGCTGAGGTAAGAATGAAAGACGTGGTCAATCCCTATGAAGTAGGCATTTATCGTGCATTAGCAGGTGGAGTTACTATCTCACACGCTATGCATGGTTCAGCAAATGTGATTGGTGGCCAGAATGCTACTTTAAAACATAGATGGGGATCTACAGATCCTGCAGACATTATCATGCAGGAAGCTCCTCGCACCATCAAGTTCGCTTTGGGTGAAAACCCTACTAGAGTACATGGCAGAGGTAATGGTATCCAGCCACGCACCAGAATGGGTGTAGAAGCGATTCTTCGTAATGGATTCAATGAAGCAATACAGTACAAGAAAGCTTGGACTGAATATAATGCAGCATCTTCTCAAAAGGGAAGCACCGCAATGGCTCCAGTCCATAACGAGAGACTTCAAATCCTTTCGGATATTCTAGATGGTAAGATCATCATTCATTGTCACTCTTACCGTGCTGATGAGATCTACATGCTCATTAACGTAGCTAGAGACTTTGGCATCACTAAATTGGTTTTCCAACATACGAATGAAGGCTTCAAAGTGGCTCCGGAAATTGCGGAATATACCATGGGTGCATCAGTCTTTGCTGATTGGTGGGCTTACAAATTCGAAGTGTATTACTCTACTGCATACAATGCAGCGATTCTAACTGAAAACGGTGCTATTACTTCAATCAACTCTGATGATGCGGAACTGATCCGTCACCTTTACCACGAAGCTGCGAAAACCCAGCGTTATGGCGGAATGACTGACGAGCAAGCACTTTCGATGATCACCATCAACCCAGCAAAGCAATTGGGAATTGCTGATAAAGTAGGATCTATAGAAGAAGGTAAACAAGGTGATTTGGTGATATTTGAAGGACATCCCCTTTCTTCTTACGCTGTACCTCAAATGACTTTTGTAGATGGGGTGAAATATTTCGACATCAAAGAAGATGCTGATGATCAACGTATGAAAGTTAGCCCAACCGAAATGGTGGAGCCTGTCATGGTCTATGGAGGTCACGACAGCAGATGTATGCAGGATACAGAGCATTTATTTGAGACTACAGAATCACTTTTCCTTTTAAATCAATAATCACCCGCAATTAAAGAAGACATGAAAAGACTAAATAAAATCTTTATCGCCTTCCTCTTTGCCTTGTTGCCCATGATGGCAATGGCTCAGATCGACGGGGAAGTTATTAAACCAAGACCAGGTAAGTTCTTACTTCAAAATGCGACGGTGGTTACCATCACTAAAGGAGTTTTAAATAATACCTCAGTGTTGGTTGAAGATGGAAAAATCAAAGAAGTCGGTACTAATATTTCCGCCGATGGCGCTGAAGTTATAGACTGCAGTGGGAAATTTATTTACCCTGGAATGATTGATGGAGGCACCAAACTTGGTTTGGTTGAAGTAAGCTCTGTACAGGAAACTGTGGATTATGCAGAAATAGGAAACTTCTCTCCGAATATGCAGGCATTGACTGCTGTGAATCCTAACTCAGTTGCTATTCCAGTGACAAGAGTTTCAGGTGTTACCACCGTACTTACCTATCCTTCCGGAGGACTATTTCCAGGAACAGCTGCTTTGATCAATCTTAACGGCTACACGCCAGATCAGATGTATGCAGGTTTTAAAGGAATCGTGATGAACTTTCCTAGCTCAGGACGAAGAGGAAGATACGATCGTAGATCTGATGAGGATATCAAAAAGGCGAATGAAAAAGCCTTGAAGGAAGCCAATGAACTTTGGGATAAAGCAAAAAGCTACGGAGCACTCACTGAAGATGGTGCAGAGCTGGATTATTACCCTGAAATGGCTCAGCTGGCTAAAGCAACTACTGGCGAGCTTCCTCTTTTGATAGAAGTAAATACTGCTGCTGATATTCAGGCAGCTATCAAATGGGTGGAAGGAAAAGGAGCTAAAGTAATCTTTACCGGTGTTTCCGAAGGCTGGAGAGTAGCTGATGAAATCGCAAAAGCAGGCATTCCAGTTGTAACTGGCCCTATTCAAGCTTTGCCTACACGTGAATCTGACAGATATGATACACCTTATGCAAATGCTGGTAAAATGGCAAAAGCTGGTGTAAAAGTGGCGATCAGAACAGATGGTCAGGAAAACGTAAGAAACCTGCCTTTCTTTGCAGCTTTTGCGGCGGCATATGGAATGGGCAAAGAAGAAGCTTGGAAAGCCGTTACCATCAATCCTGCTGAGATCTTTGGCTTAGGTGATCAATATGGATCTGTGGAAGCTGGTAAGATTGCTAACCTAATTGTTGCAGATGGTGATCCATTCGAGACCAAAACCAACATTATGCATGTATTTATTGAGGGCTACAGAATGCCACTTTCTAATCGTCAAATCCGCTTATACCAAGAGTTCCTAGAGCGTTCTCCTGGATTGAAGGTCAATTAATTTTTAAAAACAAATCAATTAAAACCACAAGAAGAGTCTGGAGATTGGGCTTTCCTTGTGGTTTTCTTTTATTTTGCCTCTGTTATGCAAAGAATATATATCCCAGTTGTACTATCCCTGATTACAGTTTTATTTTCCTGCCAAGGCAAGGAAAATAATGAAGAAGTAAGTAAGCTAATTGAAGCAAAAAGAGCTGAAGTCGCACCCGATAAACGCGTTGCTCTTTGGGACTTAACTTTTGAAAATGATTCCCTGAAAGGAGAAACTGATCAGCCAGAGGCGCTGGAGTCCTTGATTGAAGAATTCCAGTCCCAGCAAATCAAGTTTACAGATGCCGTTTTACGCTTGCCGGATGCGGATTTAGGAGAAAAAACCAAAGCTTTGGTAACGATCTCAGTTGCCAATATCCGAAGCAACCCAAAGCATTCGGCAGAACTTGCAACGCAAGCGCTTATGGGGACACCTCTTAATGTTCTAAAACAAGACGATGGTTGGTTTCTAGTTCAAACTCCAGACGGTTACCTTTCCTGGGTGGACAGAGCGGGCATTCATTTGATGACTGAAGCTGAATTAGAACACTGGTACCGTGAGCCAAAAGTAGTTTTCACGTCCTTGGTAGGCTACGTTTGGAAAAGTGAAGATCAGACTGAAATGGTCTCTGATTTAGTTGCCGGCGATATTTTGACCATTGCAGAAGAAACCAAAGATCAATTGAAAGTCAATCTACCAGATGGACGTCAAGGTTGGATTTCTTCTTCAGAAGCTCAGGATTGGGAAAGCTGGATTGCATCCAGAAATACTTCCCCTGAAGCATTAATTTCAACTGCAAAACAAATGATGGGAACTCCCTACCTCTGGGGTGGCACATCCATCAAAGGGGTAGATTGTAGTGGATTTACTAAAACGATTTATTACCTCAATGGTCAAATTATTCCCCGCGATGCTTCTCAGCAAATCAACGAAGGTGAGCTAGTCGATACGGATAAAAACTGGGAAAAACTTCAAGTTGGGGATTTACTCTTTTTTGGAGTAAAAGGCACTCCCGAGAAAAAAGAACGGGTAGTACACGTGGGTATGTGGATAGGAAATGGTGAATTTATCCACTCCCGTGGATTGGTGAGAATCTCAAGTTTTGACCCGGAAAACCCTAATTATGACGAATACGAATTGGGAAGATATTTGAGAACAAAGAGAATTGTTAATGTACCTTCCGAAAACGTCTTATCCGTTACTGAGCTTTTAACCACCAAGTAATTATGTCTATAACCAAATCATTTTTCGCAATTGCCGCAACACTTTGTCTAGGTTTTGCTGCAAATGCACAACAAGTCACTGGGTTTTTTCCACAGGATAAACCCAAAGAAGCTAACCTGGAGCAGGAATATTTGAAAGCTGTGAATTATGAAAGCTTCAAAGTTCATTTGAAAGAACTGACTAAAGCCCCTCACATCGCAGGAACACCGGAAAATGAAGCTGTAGCAGCATACATGACTAAAGTGATGAGTGATGCCGGAATGGATGTAACCTCCTACCCTTACGACGTCTATTTGCCAAATCATCCTGGAGAGTCACTGTTGGAGATAATTTCACCAGAAAAAATGACACTATCTCAGCAGGAAGGTCCAATAGAAGGAGATCCATTTTCTACAGACTCAAGACTTTACAAGGGATTTAATGCCTATTCAGGATCTGGAGATGTGACCGCCGAAGTCGTTTATGCCAATTATGGCGTAAAAGCTGACTTCGAGAAACTTGCCGAAATGGGAGTTGACCTAAAAGGAAAAGTGGTAATCGCACGATATGGAGGGAATTTCCGGGGCTTTAAGGCAAAGTTTGCAGAGCAATATGGTGCAGCGGCTCTTATTATTTACACTGACCCAAAGGATTCCGGATTTGGAAGAGGAGATGTGTATCCAGATGGTCCGTTCTATAATGAAACCACCATTCAGCGGGGTTCATTACTGACTTTGGATTACACTGGCGATCCTCTGACTCCTTTTGAACCAGCACTTCCTTTGGATGGAGATAAAAAAGTGAAAAGGTTGGACCCTAAAGATGTGGCATTCCACACCATTCCTGTTTCCCCGATTGGATATGGAGCGGCTAAAGAGATTTTGAGCAGAATGAAAGGCTCCTCTGTTCCTGAAGGATGGCAGGGCGGCTTGCCTTTTGACTACAGACTAACTGGCGGATCAGACTTGAAAGTACGGGTGAAAGTAGAGCAGCCAGTAGATTATATCCGGGCAAATAACATAGTTGGCAAATTCGAAGGAAGTGAATATCCTGACGAATGGATCATCCTAGGTAGCCATTACGATGCCTGGAGTTTTGGAGCTACAGACCCTAACTCAGGAACTGCAATGATGCTGACTTTGGCCGAAGCTTTGGGAGAATTGATCAAAAATGGCGAACGTCTAAAACGATCCATACTAATCGGGCACTGGGATGCAGAAGAGCAAGGAGTGATCGGTTCTACCGAATGGGTGGAGCAATTTAAGGACGAATTGGGAGCCAAAGCAGTGGTATATATGAACTTTGACGCAGCAGTATCAGGAAGAAACTTTGGAGTTTCAGCTGCACCAACTCTGAAAAATCTCATTATAGAAGCAGCCAAGGAAGTGGATTATCCAGATTCTGCAAAGACTGTGTATGAAGTTTGGGCCGGAAAAAATGAGGAGCCTAGAATCGGAAATCTTGGTGGAGGTTCAGATCATATCGCTTTCTATATGTATGCCGGAGTACCTAGTCTAAGCGGCGGTACTGGTGGTACTTCAGCATATCATTCCAACTACGACAACTTTCATTATTACAGCAAATTTGTAGATCCTACTTTTAAAATGGGTGGCACTCTGGCTTCTGTGATTGGCATTCTTACTTTACGCATGGCAAATGCTACTATCATTCCTTATGATGTTCCTAGATATGCACAAGATCTGAGAGTGCATTTTGACAACGCGGAAAAGTCTGTTAAAGAAATGGATTCTTCATTTGAATCATTTGACAAAGTGGATTTAGCTATTAAAAAGCTAAAATCCAGTTCAGAGGCTTATGAAAAAGCGATCAATCAAGCATTGTCTTCCGGGACTCTTTCGGATAAGCAAATCGGCAAACTCAATAAGGAACTAATCAGCCTTGAAAAGAGCTGGATCGATCCTAAAGGGATGTACTTCGGCAGTTGGTACAGATCGCTATATGTTAGTACAGATCCATTCTCAGGATACGCTTCCTGGATTTTGCCCGGCATCAAATACGAGGTGGAAACCAATTCAACGGAACGCCTGGAAGAATGGGATACCCGTTATTCTAAAGCAATTCTAGACTTAAGTAAGAAAGTTGAGGATATGAGTAAAAGTTTGAAATGAGATTTTAGTCATTAGAGATTAGACTTAAGAAAAGGGCTTAGATTGATTTCTGAGTCCTTTTTTCGCTGTAGAAGGTTGGTTTTATCTTGTTATATGCTTATTTTAGACTAAGGTTTTTTCCTATCTAGCTTTTTAATTTAGTGAGCAAAATTTTTATGACAAGCAACGATCTGATCAACACAAATTTTGAAAATTGGGTATTCACAATCCGAGGCGTGTCAGTGATGATTGATCGTGATCTAGCTGAAGCGTATCATGTAGAAACAAAAGCACTGAACCAGGCTGTAAAAAGAAATATAGAGCGTTTCCCCAAAGAGTTTCGATTTCAGCTTAATAACAATGAGAAATCAGAACTAGTCACAAATTGTGACCGGTTGAATAATCTTAAGCATTCAACCTCGCTACCATTTGCTTTCACAGAACAAGGTGTTGCAATGATTTCGGCTGTACTCAAAAGCCATACAGCCGTTCAAGTCAGTATTCAACTAATGAACGCTTTTGCAGAAATGCGAAAGGTCATTACAAATAACATTAGGATTGTGCAGAGAATGGATTTACTAGAACTAATACAAATCGAAGCTGATCAAAAATTTGAGAAGATTTTTAAAGCTCTGGAGAATGAACCTCCAATGCCTTCTCACGGTATATTTTATGATGGTCAAATCTTTGAAGCTTATGCCTTTGTCTCCACGTTGATCAAAAAGGCTCAGTCACATATTTTACTGATAGACAATTACATAGACGAGTCTGTACTTGTACTTCTTTCTAAAAGAAATCCACGCGTTAAGGTGGATTGCTATACGCATACGATAAGCCCACAGCTAGAACTGGATTTGAAAAAGTACAATTCCCAATTTGAGCCCCTCAATCTCCATGAACTCAAAAAATCCCACGACAGGTTCCTTATTCTAGACGGTAAAGAAATGTACCACTTCGGAGCTTCAATAAAGGATTTAGGGAACAAGTGGTTCGCCTTTTCTAAAATGAGTAGTGAAACAACTCAGTTTTTGATAAAGTTAGGTCTAGTACAATTATAATCTGTTTTCAAAAATGTGACCATCAACTTTTTAAAATTAAGTTAAAATCAAACTAAACTCTTTGTAAAACACATAAAAATAAAGTATATTCCTTCATTGAATTTTAAATCTAATCATCATGGAAGGTATTTATGTAGGCTTGTTTTTTATTGCAATTGCCATCGCGGTCAAGTTCTATCCCGGCTTATTGGCGGGTTACAATAGATTATCTAGCAGAGATAAAGAAAATGCTGTCGCAAATGGACTACCTACCTTTGCTTCCATTGTTTTTGGAGCTATGGGAGTGATTAGTATAGCAGGTTATTTTGCTTCAGTTTGGTTTAATAATCCATCTTTAAGTAAAATATTCATATTACCGACAATAGTTGGAATGATAGTCCTGATCGTTTTTGGAAATATACTTGTGAATAATCGAGTGCGTTAATTATAGCCAAATCGATGTGTGAATTGATTTTATAAAAAAACGGCCTTGGAACTTAATCCAAGACCCTTTTAACTTTTTTAGCAAATCTAGTTTACAGCCGAGGCAGCATTTAGATTACCATAGCCATATTCTGAGCTTTTGGATGGATACAAATCAGCAGTAGATTTCATTTTGTTAAGCACCTGGTCCTTAGTCCAGCTTGGATTTTTTGCCCAAACTAATGCTGCAATACCTGACGCTGTCGCGGTGGCTACTGACGAACCACCAACTGTGGAAGGATCGTTACTATAGAGTGCAGTCGTCAAAGGCTTAGTGTTTGACCCGGCACGTTCCATGATCACCGTAAACTCAACCTGAGAACCTGAGTGACAGGTATCGCATCGCTGATATCCACTGCCTTCCTTCACTCCTGTGACAGCCACAGTTTCAGACATGGTAGCAGGAAAAATCACTCCTACCCAATTCGTAAACGTAGTAGAAGTTCCAGCTGCCGCAAATATCAATTTCCCACGATTGTTCGCATATCGAATCGCATCAGCGACTTTAGAATTGGAAAACAAATCCCCAATAGACATACTGATAATTTTCACATCAGATCTTTTGCCTAGAAGTACCAAAGCCTCAGTTACGCCATCTTTCTCATTACCTGAATTGAAGATTACATCACTGGTTCCACGTACGCTGATAAGATTTGAATTGTAGGCTACACCTACGGCATTTCCAACTGTATTTCGTGGAGATGCAACCACACCTGCCATGGCTGTTCCGTGGCCACATAGATCGTTTGGTCCATCATATTTTTTCCACCACAGGTAGCCGGTTTTATAGGTGCCAAATTTTTGAACAGTGCGTCCACTTGATTGACCACTGTTGAATAAGCCATTCAGTGAAGGTTGATCAGGTGATAAACCCGTGTCAATCACACCTACTGTAATGCCAGCACCAGTACTTTGGGTCCAAGCCTGAGAAATACCCATCTGATCATAGTTCCAAGAGGCTTTTGCCCCTGGTGCTACAATAGAAAAGTCTGACCCAGATATGGTTTGAGGCTCATTTTCACATCCCGAATCACTAGTGATTCTTGCATATTGGTTATCATTCAGAAGGCTATAATCAAACTCATAGCCACGTGGCTCGAAATACCTAACCTCTGACATATTCCTCAAATTTCGAAGCGCTTCAAGGCTAGAAACCCTTATTTCCAAATACGGCAAATCAGTATGGATTTCGGACTCTATTTTCGCTCTCAAATTTGGCGAAGTGGTTTTGCTGGAAACTTCAGTGATCATCCCGATGATTTTCCCAGCTGCTTCCTGCATTTCGGGACTTTCTACGGATTCCAATCCTATTCTTGCATTCGAGAGCTCCTTTTCAGAGGCCTGATAACCTATGGTAAGTACCGAATCACTTTGAATCAATGCACTCCAAACTAATTCATCAGACTGATTTCCCCAGATAAAATCACCTGATTCTCTCAAGGATTTGAGGATAATCTGATCAATTTCTGAAGAAGGAATTACTTCGGTTTTTGACTCTAACAACTCCGATTGGGAGACCGTTGGCTGCTCTTCTGTACTACAAGAGACTACAAATAGGGCGATAAAAATCAGCCCTAAAATCTGATAATTTTTTAAATGCTTCATAAAAATATTGGTTTTAAAAATTGATAATCAATAAGTTAAGAAAAAAGTAAATATCCGCAATGATTCCAGAAATCTTAATTTATCAGTTTGTCTGGCTGGAAAACCAAAGACCGAAGTCACCTCAATTCTAAAGTTTTACGTATTCAATATCGCTCTAGCATCCCTACTGGCAGAAAAGCGGATCTACAAATATTATAACAAAGTTTTAGACACTTGTTCGCTTAAATACTCCTTAAGTTCCTCACCTTCTTCCACTTTGACCTCGCCTGGCAAACCTAAAATAAACCTCGCTAAGCCAGGAAGCTGAGGGATTTCCCCCTGGAAGTAAAATTGGTTTCTATTCTTAATAGACATAAATGGACGAGCATTGGGATGCTCTTCCATCATTAATTGGTACGCTTTTTTACTGAGCTTTAATTTGACTTGAAACTTGTTTTTCCCTGTAAAACCAAACAACTGGGTTCCAGGTAATTGATGCTTGGGTTCAGATTTCCACTTCTCTTGGCTTAAAACAACCTCTCCTATTCTTTCAATTTTAAAGACCTTCATACTTTTGCTCGCAGGCTCAAAGGCATGAATAGTTTCGTAGTTTGAAGAAAAAGCAACAGGCTCTACCAAGCGGTCGCTCGTAGTATCAGAGCTGAGCGAATAGTAATCCTTCAGCCAAACTTGCTTTTTCTGCTGAATTCCAAGACCTATCTCATCTACCAACCTGCTGAGGTTTGCTTTGAACAATTGCTCGGTTCCCTGCTTCACCTCTGATCGGACATCCAGCTTTTTGATGATGGAGTCATGAAGCAAATTCCCTTTGCCCTGACTCTCTATCATAGATCGTAGCCATTGACTTTCCTCCTGGGAAAAAGTACCGTAATTAAGCGTCTGATCCATTCCAGGTTTTTGCTGGATTTTATATTTGCTGAATTCCTTTACTACCTCAAAACCAAGCGCCTCTAATAGCTTGAAATAGCGATAAATCGTACGCTCATCCGTTTCCAGCAATTCGGCAAGTCTGTGCACCGGCTTACCAATATTACTTTGCAAAAGATTTATCAATTTGAAAACACGAAGTATTTTTTGCTGCTCGATCTTTCCTGCCTGACTCATAGTAGATTGTGAATTTGGAAAGCTAAAAGTAAGCAAAAGCGCAAAGGGATTTTATAAATTGACGCTTATTGTCAATAAATCTGTCAGAAAAATTTACAGAGTTAGAAGAAATTACCTCTATTTTAGACCAATGAGTTGGCAGCAATCGAATCATACTTTATCCAGAGTCCAGCTATTCGCTTTTACGGCTGGTTTACTTTTCCTTCTCGCCTACTGGCTTTTCGGGTTTGATGGGATTACGTTTAGCGATGATGTCTATTATCTACTGGCAGGGCAAAAATTCTGGGAAGGAACAATGCAAGTCAATGACTATCATTTTTCGAGTCGGTGGGGAGCTTATGTGCCTTCAGGCTTTATTGGGTATTTACTCGGCTTCGATGCGCATAAAATTTCACTAATTTCGCTCTTAAGCTATGGATTAACCCTTTTACTAATTCTAAAGATCCTTCCAAAAAAAGCCCCTTCTTGGGTGCTGGTTCTTTGGTTTTGCACACAAGTTTATTTCTTACATTTTCTGACCAAAGTGTATCCGGACAGCTCACTGGTCCTTTGGACATGCCTCGTTCCTATATCAGCTGTTTACCGCAAAAGCAATCCAGTAGTAGCAGGTTGTGTTCTTGTAGCAGCGCTTTTTTTGGGTTTCCTCACCAAGGAAACCATCGTTCTTTTAGGACCATTTCCTATCATTTTATTTTACTTAGATTGGAAAAAACAAAATTTGAATAAATCATTTTATGCAGCTATTCTAGCTACGGGAATTTTGCTTTCAGTCGCTTATCTAAGCTATTTTTGGATCAAATTTGGAGATCCACTTCACCGGGTTACTACCATCAATGCCGGGCATTACATCTCTGAATTCACCTATGCGGACAAAGGTTTTTGGTCGATTTTAAAAAGACTTACAATTCTTCCCATCATAACCTTTGTAGAGAGATCCTATTGGGCTTGGATGGTCTTTGCTATTCCGGGAATTGCTTTGGGTTTGAAGTCAAAGACAACTCCAACGTTTGAGTTTTCGCTGGCTTTGCTATGCTTGCTGATCGGGTTTTGGTTTATGACTTCCACCCTGGATTTTTACAATCCAATTTATCTGAATCCAAGACATCTTATTATCCTAGTCCCCATATTAAGTGTGCTGATAGCTTTGGGGTGGAATAAATGGAAATATAGTACCAAATGGAGATTTGGTATTATAGGACTTCTTGGTTTTGGAGTCGCAATTAGTCTGCTTCAGATGGATTGGAAAATGGCTGGATTTCAACTCGCTTTATTTGCAGCAGCGTATATGTATAATTACAAATTCCAGCATCTCCTTATCTCAGTTATCCTCCTTGCCCCAGCCATTATTGCCATTCCATATCAAAGAAAACTAAAGCAATATAACAATATGACTGAAACTTTAAGTAGCGAATTACAAATCACTACTAATCAAAGCTTTATTGTAACAAACAATTTCTTGGTATTCAGTGAAGAGGTCCTATTTCCAGGGGATAAAATCAATCAAAAAAAGCTCAATGGATTGGATAGTTTATTGACTTGGAGAAATGCTAAAACAGATACAGTTACGCTCCTACTTTACACCTACTATCACCATGCATATCCGCAGGAGCAGGAGGAAATAGATACAACAGAGCTTAAACTAAAATCCTTAGGTTATTTCCTTTATAAGGAGGAAAATGAAGGACTACTATGGAAAAGAGTGTATGTCGGAATGGAGAAATAATTTCCAATCTGAAATTAATTCCTAAAAATGCTTTCTATCCAAGATCTCTTTAAGCACCACTGCATCTCTGATGGATTGAGGATTTTTCAGCATACGCGCATACCTGCTTCTACTATTATAAGAAGATTCTTCAGCCGCTTCTTTTAGAGAAGGTATTTCTGGAATACCCTTAGAAGTTTTAGTTAAATCAGATTTAGCATCTTCAAATGCTCCCTTATAACGCTGAATTTCCTCATCGTCTTCCTCCAATTTTCTGGTTGGAAATCTCTTCACTGCCGGAGCAGGATCAGCTCTCCATTCTGGTCGTGTTGAGGTATCTCCTGCTCTCTCATAAACTACCTCTCTAGGCTGATTTACAGGTGCTGGCTGCATTTTAGGTTGTGCCGGTGCTATTGGTTTTGGCTTTTGGGCATCACGGATTTCCCGCATCAGATCTTCAAAAGAGACTGGTCTCTGTTCTGGAGCATCTGCCATTTCTCCAGGATCTTCACCCTGATTTTTCTTTTTGCCTTTAGTAGCCTGATATATAAAATAAGCCAGAACGGCGACGACATAAAGTATATTTCCTATTCCATCCACAGCCGTAAGTTAATCCATTTCATTAAGGAATGCATAATTTTTTAACCGCAGAGTTAGCGGAGGGTAACGCGGAGATCTCAAATGCTTGTTAGTTAACTTGCAAATTGAATTTGATCATTGATAATTTCTTGGAGTCTGATGAGCTTTTCCTATCGGGTGACACGAAGAGGCTAGGTATAGTTGGAATCAACACTGTCCCGTTAGGGACCAAACTATGGGTAGAATGGCTGAATTATTCAGAAATAGATGTGCCTTTAGGTACAGCCCTATTTTTTAGGTTTACCTTTAAGACTAAAGCGCATTGAAAATTGAACGTTGAGTTTGATCATTGAACATTTCTTAGCGTTTTATGAGCTTTTCCGTTCGTGTGACACGAACGGTGGCGAGGGATAGTTGCAACCAAAGCTGTCCCGTTAGGGACCAAACTATGGGTAGAATGGCTGAATTATTCAAAGATAGCTGTGCCTTTAGGTACAGCCCTTTTTTTTAGGTTTTGTTTTCACACAAGAGCACATTGAAAATTGAACATTGAGTTTGATCATTGACAATTTTCAATCTGATCACTGAGACTGAAAACTGAACACTGAAATCCTTGTACAATCTGGCAAATGATCTTATTTTGTTCTTTTAATTAAGACAAATTCAAACGAATGCTGCTCAGTAAGCTGGAGATCAAAGGGTTTAAAAGTTTTGGGGATAAAATGGTGATTAACTTCGACAAGGGAATCACTGGTGTGGTTGGGCCTAATGGCTGCGGCAAATCCAATGTAGTCGATGCAATCCGCTGGGTACTTGGCGAGCAAAAAACCCGTATGCTCCGCTCCGATAAGATGGAGAATGTGATTTTCAACGGAACCAAAAACCGTAAAGCCTCCAATCTCGCAGAAGTTTCCCTGACTTTTGAAAACACCAAAAACCTTCTTCCTACTGAATATACTTACGTCACGATTACACGACGCTATTATCGATCCGGTGATAGCGAGTATCAGATCAATGGAGTCACCTGCCGACTGAAGGACATCACCAATCTCTTTATGGACACAGGAATCAACTCGAATTCCTATGCCATCATCGAACTCAAAATGATCGATGAGCTCCTTAATGACAAGAATAACTCACGTAGGGATTTGTTTGAAGAAGCTGCGGGTATCTCCAAATTCAAAAATCGAAAGAAAGAAACGCTCCGAAAGCTTCAGGATACAGACGATGATTTGGACCGGGTAGAAGATGTGCTTTTTGAAATAGAAAAGAACCTGAAAAGTCTGGAAAAGCAGGCAAAGCAAGCTTCCAAATACTTTGAGATCAAAAAGGATTATAGGGTTGCTAGTATCAACCTAGCTAAAAAGAGCATAGAAAAATACAGCAAGTCTCTGATAGAATCAAGTCAAAGAATTCAGGAAGAAGGTGATAAAAAACTCCAGCTTCAAACGCAGGTTGCTGATCAGGAAGCACTTTTAAGTCAGTTAAAGTCCGAGTTAATCCTTAAAGAAAAACTACTTGGCAGTCGCCAAAAGGCTTTAAATGAACATGTAAATAAGATTCGATCTTTTGAATCAGAGAAAAAAATCAAGAATGAGCGCCTAAGGTTCTTGGAAGACCGCTCCCAAAAATTGCGCGAGCAGATTGACTCTGACCGCAAGTCAAATGACCGTGCAGGATTCAGTATTCGTTCCCTGCAGCAGGAAAAGGAATCTGCTGAGAAGATGCTTGCCGAAAAGGAAATGATCGTTTCCGAACTTCGGGAAGCCTACGAAAGTCAGAAGCTGATTCAAGCTGAAAAGCAGCAAGCACAGAAGACCATCAATCATAACTTTGAAACGCTCAAGGAAAAAGTCTATCAGCTCAGCAAAGACATTGAGATCAAGCAGATTCAACTTTCTACCCTGAAGCAGGAATTGGAGCGAACATCTTCAGATGACTCCTCTCAGGAGGCAAGTTTGGTGGATTTTGAAGAGAAAATAATTACCCTAAAAGCCGAGCTGGACGAGTCCACTAAGGGCTATGAAGAGCTAAAAGCTAAGCAGGAAGATCTGGACCAAAAGATCGAGGAAACCAATCGGGTGATTGAGATGATCCGCGAGGAACTCACTCAATCTTCCCGAAAGCTGGACTCAAAAACCAACGAGTATAACCTCACCAAATCTCTTGTCGAGAACTTGGAAGGTTTCCCCGAAGCCATCAAGTTCCTAAAGAAAAATCCAAGTTGGGGTAAGGATGTGCCACTCCTTTCCGATCTGCTTACCACTTCGGAGAAGTATAGGGTAACTATAGAAAATTACCTGGACAGCTACATGAACTATTATGTGGTGGACACCGAATCACAGGCAATATCTGCCATTCAACTACTTTCTGATTCCGCCAGAGGCAAAGCCAATTTCTTTGTTTTGGAGCATTTTGAGCGCTTTAAGCCTAGCCAAAACAAGCTTTTCGCAAATGCTATCGCAGCAACAGAAATTATAGAATTTGATGTAAAGTACTCCCGTCTGATCAACTTCATACTAGACAATGCCTATATAGTACAGGGTGAGCACCGGGATTTTCCGCAGGACACAGACGCTGTTTTCATCTCAGAAAATGGCAAATACACCAAGCGGAAATTCAGTATTTCAGGTGGATCTGTAGGGCTTTTCGAAGGAAAAAGAATCGGTAGAGCAAAGAACTTGGAGAAGCTGGACAAGGAAATCAAAGAACTGAATAAGAAAGTCAGCAGCACCAGAAATAACCTGGACAACAAGCTGTCTGAACTGATGAAGCTGAAAGAAATCAGCTATAAAAAGACGCTCGAAGAGTGGCAAAATAAGATCAATGCCATCAATCAGGATTTTGTGTCTGTACGCACCAAGAAGGAGCAATTGGCGGAATTACTCAGCTCCAATGCCAATAAGCGGGAGGATATTCTGGACAGAATAGCTTCCATAGAAGAGAGTTTGACTGAGATTCAGCCGCAGCTTTTTGATGAGCGTGCTGAGTTTGAAGCCATGCACGATGAGCTGGAGGAATTGAATGAAACCTATGAAAAGGAATCTGCACTTCTCTCCGAAAAATCTCAGGCTTTCAATGCGGAAAACATCCTTTATCACCAGCATCTGAACCGTGTCACGAGTTTGGATCAGGAAATAGAGTTCAAGCAGTCTGCATACGAGGGGTCGAAAGAACGAATTGGTAAGTCGCAAACCGAACTTTCCTCACTTGACACTGAAGTGAAATCTTTGCTGGACAATAATGAGGTCAAAGACGACGAACTGATCGAGTTGTATTCTGAAAAAGAAGGCATAGAAAAAGGAGTGCAGGAAGCTGAGAAGGATTATTATGCTTCCCGAGGGAATATAGACGAGACAGATCAAAAGATCCGGAGCATACAGAAATCCAAGGAAAGCTATGATCAGCTGATACATGAACTGGAAAATACAGTAAATGAAATCAAGCTGAAGATGGCTGGAATGAAAGAAAGACTCAGCGTAGAGTTTGAACTGGATTTGGACGAATTGATGGAGGAAAATCCTGATATAGATGAGGAATTCAGGGAATTTGCTGAGGAAAAGCTTCGTGAGCTAGTTAGCAGGCAAAAAGAAAAGCTGGAGAAAATTGGCCCTATCAATCCTATGGCCATGGAGGCTTACGATGAAATCAAGGTTCGCTACGATTTTATCACTGCCCAAAAAGAGGATTTGATCAAAGCCAAGCAATCCTTGCTTACTACCATTCAGGAAATTGATCAGGTAGCCAAGGAAACGTTCCTGGATGCATTTGCAAAAATCAAGGAAAACTTCGTCAAGGTATTCCGTTCCCTCTTTACCGAACAGGATGACTGTGACCTGACGTTGGTGGATCCTAGCAATCCACTGGAATCTGCGATAGAGATTTTGGCGAAGCCTAAAGGCAAACGTCCTCTGAGTATTAATCAACTTTCCGGAGGAGAGAAAACCCTAACAGCCACCTCCCTACTCTTTTCTATTTACCTCTTGAAGCCTGCTCCTTTCTGTATTTTTGATGAGGTAGATGCTCCGCTTGATGATGCGAATATTGACAAGTTCAATACCATCATCCAGAAATTCAGTGCCGAATCCCAGTTTATCATCGTGACGCATAATAAGCGCACCATGGCCAGCACGGATATTATCTATGGCATTACTATGATTGAGGCTGGAGTGAGTAGAGTTGTTCCTGTGGATTTAAGGGAACTTGTTTAATTTGAAATTAGGAATTTAAAATTTGAAATTTCCCGACATCCATTCTTAAGGTGGAATGCAATTAGGAGAATATTATCAAAGTAGATTTCCGAATTTAAACTTACTTTTTATGGCAAAAGGAAAAAAAATAATCGTACAAGGAACGGAGATTACAATTTTCAAAGGAAATGAAGAAGAATATATTTCCTTAACTGACATTGCTAGGTATAAAGATGGGTCGAATACTGATGATATTATTAAAAACTGGTTGCGAAATCGGAATACGATAGAATTACTAGGGTTTTGGGAACAAATGAATAATCCGAATTTTAAACCCGTCGAATTCGACGGGTTTAGAAAGCAAGCTGGACTGAATAGTTTTGTGCTTACCCCAAAAAAATGGATTGAATCTACCAACGCAGTAGGTATCATATCAAAATCTGGTAGATACGGGGGAACTTTCGCACATAAAGACATTGCATTCGAATTTGCTTCTTGGATATCCATTGAATTCAAACTCTACATCATAAAAGAATTCCAGCGCCTCAAAGAGGAGGAAAATAATCGTTTAAAACTCAATTGGGATTTTCAAAGAACCCTTTCCAAAGTCAATTACCATATCCATACTGATGCAATCAAGGAAAACCTAATTCCTGAAAAAGTAAGTATCAAACAAAGCTCAATAATCTATGCCAACGAAGCGGATGTACTAAACATGGCTCTTTTCGGAATGACTGCTAAACAATGGCGTGAGGCAAATCCCGAACTCAAAGGAAATATTAGAGACTATGCTACAATAGAGCAACTGGTCGTTTTGTCCAATATGGAAAGTACTAATGCTTTACTTATCCATCAAGAAATGACTCAATATGAGCGATTAATCCAACTTAACCAATTAGCGATAACTCAGATGAAATCACTGATAAACCACAGAAAAAGTGTAGATAAGCTGAGTAAGTAAGAAATTCTATACCGTTAAGTTGATCAACGATAACAAGCGTACCATGGCCATAACGGATATTATCTATGGCATTACCATGGTCGAAGCTGGAGTGAGTAGAGTTGTTCCTGTGGATTTAAGGGAACTTGACTGATGAGTTTTTATTTGGACTTTTTTGAATAATAAATATATAAATTCCCGTTTGTGCCACTCCCCCTTCTACCAAACATCTTTTTCTGGAAAATGGCTTCATCAAAGGGGGCTAGAGGGATTTGAGTTGCAAACTTTTTCATTCTGATCTTTGCATACTAATCAACTTCATAATCTCCTAGTTTAGGGTAGTCTGAAGACTGCAATATTTCAAGCACAAGTCATGAGACCTTGCGCTAGGACTCGCGTAATAGTGTTCCAAGCTTATGAATTATTCGTATTTTAGGAACCACACTCAATTAACTTTTCCCAAAAAACCTCCTAACCTATCTATGAAATCAGTGCATAGAATCTCATTCCAAAAACTCACTTTAGCACCGCTATTCCTTCTTTTTGCCATCGTTAGTCATGCACAGCAAGGCCCAACCGTCCGGAAAGACGTTCCTTTAGATTCTATCCGCCTGAGTGATCCATTTATTCTGGCAGATCAGGAAACCCAACAATACTACATGACAGGAACAGGTGGCATGCTTTGGAAAAGCAAAGACCTGAAAAGCTGGGAAGGGCCATATCGGGTGACCGAAACTGATCCTGACTCCTGGATGGGACCCAGACCTATGATCTGGGCAGCCGAGCTTTTTAATTATCAGGACAAGTACTACTACTTTGCCACCTTCACCAATAGGGATGTGAAAATTGATACGGTAGCTGGGAATGTCATTGAACGGCGGGCAAGTCATGTATTGGTAAGCGATGAACCGGCTGGACCTTACATTCCTATGGAGGATCCTACCTATCTGCCAGCTGACAAACCTACACTTGATGGGACGTTTTGGATAGATACTGATGGAAAGCCATACATGGTTTATTGCTACGAATGGTTGCAAAACCTCAATGGAACGATGGAAAAAATTGAGTTGAAACCTGATTTAAGCGGATCTGTGGGCGTAGGGAAATTACTTTTCAAAGCCAGCGATTCTCCTTGGAGTAGGGAAAAAGATGCAAATGGCAATGACGTTCCTAATAAAGTAACGGATGGACCTTTTCTATTTGAAACAGGAAGTGGCAGACTTGGAATGATCTGGACAAGCTGGATTTATGATACCTACGTGCAAGGAGTAGTCTATTCTGAAAGTGGTACTTTGGACGGTCCTTGGATCCACGAAGAAGAGCCAATAACCCCTCCTAATTTTGGACATGGGATGCTTTTCACGTCTTTTGACAACAAAACCCTGATGAGCGTACATAGCCATAAATCCGTGAATGGGCGGACCATCAGAATCCCACATTTGTTTGAAGTGGATTTGACGGGGGATAAGTTGGTAGTTGTGGGGCCTTATGTGCCATAGATCGATGTCGGATTTCTGATTTCGGGTTGCGGTGTCGTGTAATCGAAATCCGAAATCCCCATTCCGAAATAACACCATAAATTATTTTGGAAACTTACGTTCAATTTATTCCAAAAAGTCGTTTTAATAAAAGACAATTAATCCATGCTCGATATAGTAATTGATACCCGCCAAGCAGTCATCACTCCTGGATTTTCGGTAAAGCGTATTCTTCCTTTTCAGCTAAGAAGAATGGTAGGTCCCTTTATTTTTATGGATCATGCAGGTCCGGTAAGTGTTCCGGCCACTACCAATCTGGATGTAATGCCTCACCCGCATATAGGACTTTCTACGGTGAGTTACCTCTTAGATGGGAATGTGACGCATAGAGATAGTCTGGGTGTGGAGCAACTGATCAAACCCGGGGAAGTAAATTGGATGACTGCTGGAAAAGGAATCTCCCATAGTGAGCGCTTTGAAGACCCCAATATCCTGTCCGCCGGAGGTTTGGAAATGATACAAACCTGGGTGGCACTGCCTGAAAAAGACGAGGAATCAGATCCTGACTTTAAAAATTATGCAGCAGATGAATTGCCGATTTTCACGGACAAAGGCGTTTGGATGCGACTGATAGCAGGTGACGCTTACGGCTTGAAATCCGAGGTAAAGACCAGCTCTCCCCTCTTCTATTTACATGTGGAACTGGAGACGGAAGCCAGATTTGGTATTCCAACGGGACATAGTGAAAGAGGAGTCTATATCGTAAAAGGAAGTTTGGAAGTGAATGGTGTGAGCTATCCTGCCGGGAAACTACTCGTATTTTCCAAAGGTGTGGATCCTCTGATCATCGCAAAGGAAAAAACAACCCTTATGATGCTGGGTGGTGAGCATCTTGGAGACCGATACATCTGGTGGAACTTCGTTTCGAGCCGCAAGGAACGCATCGAACAGGCCAAGGAAGACTGGAAGCAAGGCCGAATTCTTTTACCTCCTTCGGATAATCAGGAATTTGTTCCCCTACCTGAAGATAAATCAAAGCCGGCTGGCGGACCTGAGCCGGGGGCGCTTTCATGATGCAATATCCTTTCAAATTGACTTTTGACCGAAATCGTCACAAAACTGAAATATGTGTAGTTTAAAATTTATAAGCTCAGACAGAGACAGATACTTGGGTTAGAATTAACTTCCTTATTTATGTGATAAAACATAAGGATTACTTCACTTTCAATTAACCTCCTTCTGCTTCCAAGAAGGTAATTTTAAGACAGAAATTCTTCAGAAAAATGTCCATCCCAGTTCGCCCTATTAATGAGTCTTATTTAGACTTTGACTTTTTTCAGTTTATTTCCACTTCTCAGGCCTCAAAGTCATTAGGCATGATGCGGGAAATCACTGTAAAAAAGAACGATTACCTCTACAACCCATCTACGGAGCATTTATACATGTATGAAATTCTGGAAGGTGCAGTCAAGCTGGGGAGTTATACAGAGGATGGGGAAGAATTCACTTTTGATGTGCTCTTTAAAAAAGACTTTTTCGGGGATTTGAAGTATTTGAACAACCAATTTTTCGAATTCTCCAAAGCCCTAATAGACACCCAGGTACGGATTTATAACCGGGATTTTTTCAAGAAAATGGTAGTTCAGACACCGGAAGTATCCGAATGGTTTATTTCCTATTTGGTCAAACGCTGGTGTAGCACTGAGAAAAAACTAAAGAAACTCCACGAGAAAAAAGCCAAAGAAAAACTCATTTTTTTGAGTACATACTTCGATTTGACAATCCAAGATGCCTATGGAAAGTCATTTGTTTTAAATGACTTATTGACCCAAAAAGATATAGGCGATTTAATAGGCGTGACCAGACAGACAGTCGCAAATTCCTCCAAAGTAAAGGTTAAATAATACTTTCTGAAGTTAGATCGGGCGAATTGCCACCATACTTTTAGAAACTAACCTCAATTAGCAAATGAAGTTTTTATTAGAATTTACCCCCCATCTGTTAACATTCTGTTACCTCTCTATCGCATGTTAATTTTTAACATTTAAGCCTAAAGCTGAAATCTAGTTTTGGATAAAATTAAACCATTATCCATTGACTATGAGATCAAAAAATTCTACCCACTTAATTCCAGGAATAGTACTGCTGCTATTCCTATTCCTTGGAATAAGCACTCAGACCTATTCCCAGGCTACCAACGCTTCCATTTCAGGAACTGTTACTGACTCATCCGGAGAGCCGCTTATCGGCGCAGCCCTGATGATCAAAAATGAGATGACCGGATTCACCGCATCTGCCATCACCAATCTCACAGGATCCTACACCGTCAATCAGCTTCCGCTGGGAACTGATTATTCTGTTACCTGCACTTACCTTGGCTATGGCACAAAGGTGTTTACAGGGTATTCTTTCAATCAGGGCGAACGTATCAAATTGGATATTACTTTGAGTGAGGAAACCCAAAACCTAAGCGAAGTCAGCGTGACTGCCAACTCCCTGAGCAATAGCATAGACAGATTCGGGAGTTCCACCGCCGTGACTGCCAGAGATATGTCCACACTTCCTGTAAACGGGAGAAACTTCAATTCCCTGGTGGACTTATCCCCAGTTTCCAACGGCAGTAATTTGCTTGGTCAATTGTATTCCTCCACGAACTACACCATTGACGGAATGACCAATAGAAGTCCACTATCCAGTGGTTCTACCAACAGAGGTCCTTTCTCTATATCCATGGAAGCTATCCGGGAGTTTGAGGTGGTGACCAATGACTATGATGTGACCAATGGTCGAAGTGGTGGCGGAATCATCAGCGCCGTGACCAAAACAGGTACAAATGAGCTACACGGTTCAGCATTTTTATTCAACAGAGCAGACTGGCTGGCTAGTAAATACGATACTAGAGGAAATGAAAGAGAAGATGAATTCTCCATCCAACAATATGGGATGACACTTGGAGGTGCTATTATCAAAGATAAACTCCATTATTTCATTGCTTATGATGGACAACGAGATGCACGACCGCTATACATCGCTGACATCAGAACCCCAGAAGACGAAAACCGATACAATCTTTCACAAGAATCTTTGGATAGATACCTTCAAATAGGAAGAAGCAAATACGGTCTCTCAGACTCGCCCCAGACAGGAAGCTTTGGTAAAAAAAGGTATTCCCACACTGCATTTGCCCGGATAGATTATCAGATCAATAAATCCAATCTATTGACGATCAGAAACAATTTTTCCCGTGACTTAAACAGTCAGGGTGTTTCGGACAACAGCTCCATCAACCTTTACGAAGTATATGGAGATCACCTGTCCACAGCTAATAGCTTAATGGCTTCCCTACGGACAGAAATCAACAATAAGTTGACCAATGAATTAAAACTTCAGTACTTATACACCCTTGACGATGGCAGGCCAAATGCCCAATTGCCAAGTTCCAACATCCCTAGAGCTATCGTTCAGCGTGTGGAATCTGTGGTCGATGGCGATGATGTAAATACAACGATCCAGCTGGGTGGTCAGCGCTACCTTCCAGAAAGGTTTGAGTCAAATGTTTATCAGATGGTGAACAACCTTTATTATAACAAAGGAAAAACCAATTACACCTTTGGTATGGACTTACTTCTAAATGACCTTACTTCACTTGCCACTAGTGAGTTTAACGGCAGGTTCTATTTCACCGGACTTGATAATTTTGACAACCTGAAGCCTTATAGATACGCCAGAGAAGTGGCTACAGAGGACCCTACAGTAGAGCAAAGTATTTTTGGTGGTGGGATTTATGCACAGGCAGACACTGATCTGGGAAGAGGAATAAACTTGATCGTAGGTCTGCGTGGAGACTATACCACTTACAAAAACAGCCCTACATTCAATCAGACTGTCTTTGATGAGCTAGGCTTGAGAACAGATGTGAAAACGGGTGGGTTTCAGATCCAGCCAAGATTCCAGTTCACCTGGGACATCAACGAAAAACAGCAGGATATCCTGAGGATTGGCGCTGGTATTTTCGGTTCTGCGCTGAACAACTACTCGGATGTCAACAACCTGCAGTTTGACGGAACAAAGATTTTCGCAGTAGATATCACGGGAGAAAACGTGCCTATCCCGAATTTTGAATCCTACAGAAACGATCCGAACACTGCACCAGGCGTGGACTTACTGAATCAACCGGGCATCACTCCTGTGACTACCATCAATATGAACAGTGAGGATCTGAAAGTACCGACGGTATATAAAGGCAACGTGATGTACAACAGGGTTATTAATAACAGATTAAGGCTGGGCGTGAACTTTATCGCATCCATCGCCAGAAACAACTACATGTATGTGGATAGAAATATGGTGGATCAACCTTATTTCAGACTTTCGGAAGAGGATAACAGAGGTGTATATGTGCCAGCAGAAACTATTAGTACTTCCAATGGAAATGCAGATTGGACTCAGGGTAGAAAAACCGATCAAATCGGTAGAGTACTGGAACTGAACAGTGAGGGAAGAAATAATACCTATACCCTGGTCATCGATGGAACCTACCGCTATTTCAGAGATGGACAGATCACCGCTAGCTATACCTGGAATGACAGTAAGGACAACACTTCTTACAACGGTAACGTGGCCAACAGTGCAACCTTGAGCCAGATGGTAGTGGATGATCCTAGAGACCTTTCCATGATGAATTATTCCAACGGACAATACAGAACCAAAGTGGTCATCTATGGTACCCTGCCTACTTTCAAAGGATTTACCGTTGGGGTTCGATATTCAGGAATCGGTGGAACACGCTATTCCCTACGGGTGAACGGGAACGTAAATGGTGACTTTGTTAACTCAAACGATCTGGCATTTGTATTCGATCCGTCTGCCCCAGGGACTTCGGAGACAATGGCTGAAGCCATGAATAATGTCTTGGCAAACCCGGATAACCTTGCAAAAGACTATATCCAAGAAAGCCTTGGAAATGTAGCAGTTAGAAACGGTGGGGTAAATGGATACTTCGGAAACTGGGATCTGAGAGCAACCAAGAAAATATTCTTTTCAGCAGAGAAGAAATCAGGTTTCGAACTTGGCCTTGACATCTTCAACGTAGCCAACCTGCTAAACAAAGAATGGGGAACGTCAAAAACTCTAGGCAATCAAAACTTATTGACCATCAGAAATTTTGACCCTGAAAAGCAAGCTTACGAATACCAGGTTAATTCAAATGTAGGTGTAACCACTCCAGGCGGCACACCTTACCAAATGCAACTCTCAGGAAGAATATTCTTCTAAAAATTATCAGCAGTCCATGGTACAAAATCGAAACCGTGGACTGCTAAACCCTTTAATTAACATTATGCAATCTTATCTTATCAAGTCCATAAAGTCCAGCATTTTCTTCCTGGCATTTTTGGCTAGCTTTTCTTTGGCAAAAGCACAGAGCAAACCTTCAGACCATGTAATTCTTATTTCCATAGATGGCTTCCGCCCTGACTTTTACTTGGAAGAAAAATGGCCTGCGCCAAACCTGCAGACCATGGCCAGAGAAGGTGCAAGATCATTGGGAGTTACAGGGGTGTTTCCCTCTGTGACCTACCCTTCCCATACCACAGTAATTACCGGTTTTCCCCCTGCCAAGCATGGGATTTATTACAATGCGCCTTTCGAGCCAGAAGGACAAACCGGTAAATGGTATTGGGAAACCGAACTGATCCAGGTTCCTACCCTTTGGCATGCCGTAAGAGAAGCCGGGATGACCAGTGCCAGCTTCCTTTGGCCTGTTTCTGTCAATGCACCTATTGATTACAATATTCCGGAATACTGGAGCTTGGGAAATGGAGGACGAATAGAGCCTATGCGGGACATGGAAACTCCAAAGGGCCTATTGGCAGAGATGGAGCTTCAGGTTTTGGGGAAAATGAATGAAAAAACCTTCAATGGAGATTATCTAAACAGAGAGGACAGAACAGGCGAAATGGCAGGTTATGTATTGGAAACCTACAAACCGAATTTGACTACCATTCACCTCATTGCTGCGGATCACTTTCAGCATAGCGAAGGAAGAGAAGGTCCAATGGTGTACAAATCCATCGCTGCCATAGACCGTGCGATTGGAAAAATCATGGAAGCGGCAGAACGTGCCGGAATCGCAGACAAGACCACCTTTATCATCACCGGTGATCATGGGTTTGTCAATACGCACACCTCCATCTCCCCAAATATCTGGCTAGTGGAAGCTGGACTAATGGAGGATGCAAAAGACAGAGGAGACTGGAAAGCTGCCTTTCATACCAGTGGGGCTTCGGCTTTCTTACACCTCAAGGATAAAAACGATCAGGAATCTGCCAAGCAGGTAGAGCAAATCCTAGCTGAATTACCCGCTAGCATCAAGAAGTTGTTCCGGGTAGTTGATCGGGAGGAACTTGACCGTATTGGAGCCGATCCCAATGCAGTTTTAGCCTTGGCACCGATCCAGGGGATTTCCTTTTCGAGTTCTACTAGCGGAACTATTTTAAAGCCAGCTAAAGGTGGTACACATGGATACTTCCCGGATTTTGATGAGATTGAAACTGGCTTTATTGCCTGGGGAGCAGGCATCAGAGAAAATGTAGAGATTCAGGAAATGGGGCTTGTAGATGTTGCACCTGTGGTGAAGTATTTGTTGAATTTATCCATTGACCTCCCTGAGAGCAATCTGTATCCAGGGATTAAGAAATAGCATAGCAATAGAACAATGCATAGGGAGAAGTGGGGAAACCTGCTTCTCTTTTTTTGTTAGGGAATGGCAAATTTTAGAAGCACTAAATCTACCCGAGTAATCTTCTCCTTTCTTGGAGTTAGCTTACTCACAATTTTATTTACAAAATCTTTATATCTGAATAAGTATCTTTAAATCAAAAATTTTTGGACTTACTCAGAACAAGAAAATACAGCAAGAAAAGCCAATACCTAATAAGCTTACTTCTGATAGTTTGCACTGCCGCACTATGCTTTTTTACAGTGGGATATATTGGATACAGAGCCGTAGCCCTTATCCTACTGGTTCTGGTTTCTATCAATGCAATCCTTTTTGATATCCTACCTGTATTGCTGTCTGCCTTACTAAGTGCGCTGCTATGGAACTTCTTCTTCATTCCGCCTACTTTGACTTTACATATAGGCACTCCCGAGGATGGGCTCATGTTTCTGATGTATTTTGTAATCGCTTCCATCAATGCCGTGCTGACCTTTAAAATCCGTGAAGTGGAGCGAAAGGAAAGAGAGGAGGAAGAAAAAGCAAAATCAATACAACTTTACAATACCTTACTCAATTCCCTTTCCCATGAATTGAGAACGCCCATCTCCACCATAATCGGAGCAATTGACACTATTAAAGACAACCCAAGCAAGCTCTCCGAAGAGAACAAAATTGAACTGTATTCAGAAATTGAAATTGCCGGGAATAGGCTGAACCGTCAAGTTGAAAATCTCCTGAGCATGAGCAGATTGGAAGCAGGTTTCATTCAGGCCAAAAAAGATTGGTGCGATCTAAATGAGTTGGTATTTACAGCAATCCAGGAAAATGAGCCTGGAGTGGGCCTACATTTCATAGAATTTTCTCCGAATGAAGAGCTGCCTTTGGTAAAACTGGATCCAGGCCTGATGGAACATATTCTTCATAATTTGATCCACAATGCCATACAGCATACACCTGTAGATTCGACTATAAAAATTGAAGTCAGCCATAATGAAACGAATTGCTTCATACAGATCTCTGATAACGGAAAAGGATTTCCCGAACTGGAAATTGATTTGGTGTTCGACAAATTTTATCGCTTAAATAATTCCGCCACTGGGGGAACAGGTTTAGGGCTATCTATTGTAAAAGGTTTTGCAGAAGCAATGGGAGGAAGAGTTTTCCTGGAAAATCTAGCCCATGGCGGAGCAAAATTCACCCTAGAAATTCCCTGTGAATATTCAATTAAAGCGATGATGGAAAATGAATAAAGCTGAGATACTCATCATAGATGATGAACCCCAGATAAGAAAATTGCTACAGATCAACCTGGAGAGCAACGACTATAAGGTGATTCAGGCCAGCAAGGGAAAAGAAGGGTTGATTCTGGCAGCGAACCATCCACCTGATTTGATTTTACTCGACATTGGCTTACCTGATCAAAGCGGACACGAGCTCTTGAAAGAGTTAAGAGAATGGTACAATAACCCCATCATTATCCTCTCGGTACAAGATAATGAAACAGACATCGTATCTGCTCTGGACAACGGTGCAACCGACTACCTGACCAAACCCTTCCGTACTGGCGAGCTTTTGGCACGAATCCGATCGGCAATCCGTAGAAGCCAAAACACAGAAAACAATTCCAAGCTGATTTCCGGGGAAATTGAAATTGATTTCGTCGCACGTACGGTAAAAAGAAATGGGGAAACCGTAAAACTGACTTCC
Organism: Algoriphagus locisalis; assembly: GCF_900116615.1. Taxonomy (GTDB): domain Bacteria; phylum Bacteroidota; class Bacteroidia; order Cytophagales; family Cyclobacteriaceae; genus Algoriphagus; species Algoriphagus locisalis. The sequence continues at coordinate 653,467 of NZ_FPBF01000001.1, read as the reverse complement.
ACAGAGTATAATTTACTGGCCTTGTTTGCCAAAAACGAGGGAAAAGTTTTGACACATCAATTTTTGCTGAAAGAGGTTTGGGGATATAGTTACCAAAGCGAAACCCAATACTTACGGGTATTTGTAGGCACGCTTCGCAAGAAACTGGAAAACAATCCAAACAATCCCAAGCACATTCTTACAGAAAGTGGCGTTGGCTACCGCTTCGAATAGTCTTTACAAAATCTTTATACAAGGCCAATAAACCTTGATTTTTTACATATCCCTTTTCACTGACCTTTGACCCATCAAAATGTCACATAAAAGAGTGCCCGTCTAATGGCCTCTCTGGCATTTAGTATCCAACATTTTCAGTGGAATAGGGACTTTCTAAGCTCTATTTCTAGATCTACAAATCACTCAGAAAAATGGAGTTAGAATTAGATTTGCCAACAGGCGAACGTAAAAAAACAAAACCAAGTAAATGGTATCAGCTAAGAAAATGGTACCGTAAATTCCAACTGTCACTATCAGCCCAACAGAACTTGCTATATGGTTTTCTGACTTATACCGTCATCGGTTGGCTTTTACTCTGCCTACCCTATTTTCATAAGCAGGCAGTTTCCGGATTGGACAGTTTGTTTATTGCTACTTCTGCTATATCCACCACAGGATTGGTCACAGTCAGCGTATTTGACAGCTACAACTGGTTTGGTCAGTTTGTGGTCATGTTACTTTTTCAGATTGGAGGCATTGGCTATATGACTTTCACCTCTTTTGTGCTGCTCTCCAGAAAAAGTCCCTTAACACATTGGCATCAGCGGGTTCTGAATGCAGAATTTTCCATGCCTAAAGGATTCGAAATCAAAGATTTTCTAAAGTCCGTCATCATTTTCACCGTCATCATAGAGACACTTGGTGCCCTTTGCTTTTACATAGCCTTTACCCAAGCAGGAGTTGAGCATAATTTTGCGATCTGGAGCAGTATTTTCCATAGTGTTTCTGCATTTTGTACCGCTGGATTTGGGCTATACAATGATAGTTTTGAGCAGTTTGTGGACAATACCTTCATTAATACCATTATTTCAGTATTGGCCATTTGTGGTTCCTTGGGCTTTATAGTGGTGACAGACTTTTGGAACAGGTTCACCGGAAAAACAAAAGCAATCACCTTTACCACAAAGACTATTTTCGGAGTAATTATCCTACTGCTATCCCTAGGCACGGGTATGATTTACTTTTTTGAGCCGTCTGTAAGCAGTCTGGGTGATAGCAGACTGATGGCTTCATTCTTTCAATCCATGACAGCACTTACCACTGTTGGCTTCAACACGGTTCCTCTGGGCAGTTTTTCCCTAGGAGTCATGCTAATTGTGATATTTCTGATGTATGTGGGTGCCTCTCCCTCGGGCACAGGAGGAGGAATGAAATCCACTACCTTGACAGCCCTGCTGGCCATCATGTGGAACAGGATTAGAAACAATAAACAAATCACTTTCTTTGGCAAAACCATTCCGTTGGAAAGACTCTATGTAGCCACTTCTGTCTTTATGCTTTATGCAGCTGTATTATTCCTATCCACATTTCTGCTGGCAATGACAGAAGATTTCCCATTGGATCAAATCCTTTTTGAGACAACTTCTGCCATAGGGACAGTGGGGCTAAGCGCCGGAATCACTGGCAGTTTGACAGCCTGGGGAAAGGTAAACCTTATCTTTGTCATGTTTGTGGGCAGATTGGGCGTACTTACTTTTGGTCTGGCAATCCTAGCAAGAAGAAAGGAAATTACCACAAGTTGTGATGAAGCAGATTTGGCAGTTTAGTACCGTCTTCCTCTTTAGCCTATTGAGTTTCAGAGTTACTGCCCAGCAGGACAGCCTCTGGCATGAGGAACCGGAAATTATGCTCTCTGGCTTTGTAGATGTATTCTACGTATATGATTTCAATCAGCCCCAAGGTCAAAAAAGGCAGGAGTTTTTATATAACCACAATAGGCATAATGAGTTTAACCTGAATTTAGGTTTGGTGAAATTAGAAATGCAGCATCCAAAATACAGGGGGAATCTGGCTATGCAAGTCGGTACTTATGCCAATGATAACTATGCCTCGGAACCTGGTCTTTTAAAAAATATCAATGAGGCCACTGCTGGAGTTTCTCTTACTAAGAAAAAAACCTTTGGATCGATGTAGGGATAGTGCCGTCCCATATAGGATTTGAAAGTGCACTATCGAACTATAATCCCACACTCACAAGATCCCTCCTAGCCGAAAACTCACCCTATTTTCTGACTGGAGCAAAAATGACCTATAGCCCATCCGGGAAATGGGAACTGGCAGGATTGGTAGTAAATGGCTGGCAGCGCATACAGCGTCTGGAAGGAAATTCACTTCTATCTTTGGGGACTCAACTTATTTTCAGGCCAAAAGAAAGTATCCTGTTGAATTGGAGCACATTTATAGGCACCGACGATCCTGATATCAGCCGGAGAATGCGGTATTTCAATAATTTCTATGGGCAATTTCAAGTGACAGAAAAGTTTGCTTTTACCACAGGTTTTGACATCGGCGTACAGCAAAGAACAAAAAACAGTTCGGTTTACGACTTTTGGCTAAGTCCAGTGTACATTGGTCAATACATGATCGATAAACGTTGGAAGACAGCAATCAGGGCTGAGTATTACCAGGATGAAACCGGGATTATCATTCCTACGAGCACAACCCATGGATTCAGAACCATTGGAATTTCCCTCAACCTTGACTATGCTCCTGCAAGGAATATCGTTTGCAGGCTGGAGGGTCGCTGGCTGAAAAGTAAAGACAAAATCTTTGAAACCAGAACCAGCACCACAGACAGGAATTTCATTATAGGAAGTTCTATTGCTATTCGGTTTTCTGAGATGTTGTAGGATTTTGGAAGTTTGAAAGCGGAGAAATTAAAAAATGCACAAAGACCGTAGTACTTGCATTAATTTTACTTTTTAATTGAGACGCGCTTCTGTTTGATTGACACTCAGAGAAACTTTAGTAATTGGTTTAAAAGTAGAAACTTAAAAGCAAGCAGAGCAAATATTTGTATGCCTATACAACCTATGGATAAAAAACCCGAACAGAATTTCTGTCCGGGTTTTGAATTATATACCCCAGAAGAAATCGGACGGACGTATTATCGAATCGTGGTAGAAGGCACTCCCACTCCTTTTCCAGAAGTACCGAACTCTATGGGCATTGGTAAAAATATGGTGGGATTGTCTAATCCTATTTATTTCAATTTTGATCCAGAATTTTGATTCTATAGTTTTTGGCTACAGCCAGATTAGAGTATTTTCCTCCATAGGAATGGGCTAATGCCACATTCCTAGTGATACAGAATTTCAATCCTCGTAAAATCTCGATATCCAATTCCCACCATCTTTAGATGATGGTTAATAATATTCCTCAAATATTTTCCGGCTTTAGCCGAATCATGGTTTTGCGTATGGCGTTTGTATCTATTTTAAAAAAGATGATATGAACCTTTCAAAAAACAAATTCACTATTCTTTCAGCACTCCTCTCTCTTGGAGTGGCGGCACTGGCAAAAGCAGCCGTTGATAATCGATATGAGGCATATACAGGTGAATCTGCTCCGAAAAACCCCGAAAGCGATGAAGCATCTATTGGCAAAGTGATTCTTTATACCACCCTTACAGCAGCAATTGGTATTACGGTAAAACTTGTAGTGAGGAAATATTTCACCAAACAGTGGAAAGAATTGGATGGGGATGTTCCAAAGCATTTGAAATAGAAAAGATCCTGCTTTAGGAATGAGCTAAAGGCACATTCCTATTGATACAGAATTTCAATCCTCGTGAAATTTCTATACCCAACAATTCTCTCCAGCTTTAGATGGAGTTAAAAAAAACTGCGATCGCTTTCCGGCTTTAGCCGAATTATTAATCTCTATTCCTTCTCCCAGTCCAAATACCTCTGCCATGGATGCTGCTCTTTGAAACCTAGGACTTCACGGATTTTACGGTTGGAATATAGGGCCTCATGTTCCCCAAGTTCCCGGGTAATCGGAACACCTGGAAAGAAGCGCTCAGCCAGTTCCTTGCTGGGGATAATGGCTCCGTTTTGGTCGTTTGCAGCATTGAATACCTGATAGCCCAAGCCGTCTTTTTGAAGGCATAAATCTACAATCTGACCCAGATCCCGGACATCTATGTAGTTGAAGGCATTTCTACGACGAACTTCAGGATGTTTGAAGTAGTGCGGAAAGAGCTCTGTATATTCATGCGGCTCAATTTCATTCCCTATGCGAAGTGCGTAAATATCAATTCCAGACCTGCGCTGAAAACTTCTGGCGGTCTTCTCATTGACGACTTTGGACATGCCATAGCTATCCATGGGATTCACATCATAATCCTCCTCAAGGGGTAAAAAGTCCGGATCGGTCTTGCCATCAGAAAAGCAAAAGCCATAGGTGGTCTCAGAAGATGCTATAATCACCTTTTTGATTCCCATTTTCACCGCTGCCTCAATTATATTATAGGTGCCAATGGTATTCACACGGAAGGTTTCATTGTCTGGATTGATCAGAATCCTCGGCACTGCAGCAAAGTGCACCACGGCATCAAACTTTGGAACTCCATTACCCGGCTCCAGTTCGCCAAGATTAGCATAAGAACTCATGGCGTTGAACATCTGTCCGGAATCCGTGATATCTGCGATCAGATTATCTACCCCAGGATGATCCAAGGGTTTGAGATCCACATTCATCACTTGATGCCCTTGCTCCAAAAGATAAGGGATTACTTGTTTACCTGCTTTTCCTGATCCTCCGGTGAAAAATACTCTTTGCTTATTCATTTATATATTAACTTATAAATTTTTATTAAGTTTTGGCACAAATAAACATCCTAATTCAAATGCAACGCACCACTTGAAAATATTACCGCATTACTGAATATGCTTACTGAATTTGCTTTGATCTCCACCTCCATACTTCCTGTACGTGAAGAGCATTGAAAGGCTTTCAACGTACTTTTGCCTAATTTCTCTGACCAGTATTTTGCTAAAAAGCTCTGAACTCCCCCAGTAACTGGGTCCTCATCTGCGCCAGACCAAGGGAAGAAATAGCGGTATTCGTAATCAAAGTCTGCCCGTGATGATTCTGCTGTCACCAACACTCCGCTGAGCACGGTGTCAATAGTTTTGAGTTTGCTAAAGTCAGGCTGCAGCCTTTCCAAATCCTCGCTACTTTCCATTTGCAGTAGCAGCATATTGTGAAAAGCATTGTACCTGGAATCCTTCACTTCGGTAATTCCCAAGGTCTTACTTATCTCAGTATCATACTCGCAAGCTTCTGTGGGATGTAGAGGAAAACTCATTTCTATCTTCCCATTCCGCTGAACCACGGTCAGATCACCTGCCAGTTTGGTGTGGAAAGTAATAGTGTGAAGTTCCGGAAACTCATTGAAAAGTGCCTTGGATGAAGCCATGGTAGCATGACCGCAAAGTGGTATTTCTTGTACCGGGGAAAAATAGCGGATACCAAACTCACCGGTATCCTTACTGATCACAAAGGCAGTCTCCGAAAAGCCAAATTCCTTGGCTATAGACTGCATAAGTGACTCAGAAAGTTCAATGGGGATTAGGCAAACAGCTGCTTGATTTCCTTTGAAAAGCTCGGTGGTGAAAGCGTCAATGATATAGGTTTTTATCTGCATGAGGTTAATTTTTGGCGTATTGCCAAAGTAAAAGTGGTCGGGTTAAAATCTCATGCAATTTAATAAAAGTAGGCAGTCCTAAAGTTACATCAACATAATAGTTGATTTCAAAGAAATGTAGCGATAGTACCTTTTGAAAGCTCACAAGCTTAATAAACCACAGTACAAATTGCTTATGTTCTGCATCAAAATTTACTTATCCACTTTCATACCTTCATTCTTATCCTTCTTTATCTTTTTGATTCTCTTCCTAAAAATTAAATATAGGATCAGGATAAGTAAGGGTAAGGCTATAAAGATAACCTGATTACTGGTTTCCGATAGGTCAACAGGTCCACTGGGTTTGGGAATATTCTCTTGATATTGGGCGTACGATATTCCTGGAATCAGTAGAATGATAGCCAAAAGAAAATTCGAAAGTCTTGTGTTTTTATATAGAAACTTGTTCATCATCATTCAGATGGTTTAGGTCAAACTAGCGAAGTTGGGGTGTAAATAAATAAAAGTTGCCTGTCCAAATAATAATGGCTATTCAGACGGGCTCAACTCTATTAAAAGCGCTCTTATTTCTTTAAGAACGCCAGCAATAATTTATTTACTTCATCCCTATGGGTAAGGTTTAACCCATGTGGAGCATCAGGGATCAGGTGGTATTCGTTATCAGCAATACCTTTTGAAGCCTGAGCAGCTGAAGTCTGGAAAGGAACTATGTTATCTGCATCTCCATGCACGATCAGAGTCGGCACATCTACATTTTTCAACTCAGACCTGAAATCCGTGGTCGCCCAAGCTTTGGCTGTTTTGGTGGTAGCAATCGGTGAGGCATGACTGGCTATAGAAAAATCATAGTCCAGATTTGCCTGTGATACCCGGTCTTTCAATTCTTGAAAATTGTAGAAATTCTCATGAAAGCCCTTCAAAAATCCTATACGATCGGTTTTCAGATTTTCCATGATGCCATCCAGATTCTCCTGCGGAACACCATCAGGATTATCCGGTTTTTGGGCTACCAAAGGGATAATAGAAGCAATCAACGCAGCTTTCACCACTCGATCTCCTTGGTAATCCGTGAAATAGCGAACTACCTCTCCCCCTCCCATACTGAAGCCTACCAGCGTCACATTCGTCAACTCGAGTTCTAGGATCAGTTCCCGGAGATCTACTGTCAATGCATCATAGTCGTAATCACCTAGCGGCTGGGATGATTTCCCAAATCCCCTTCTATCATATGCAATAACCCGATAGCCGGCATCTACCAAAGTTGCAACTTGTCCTTCCCAGGCCTGATGACTTAGGGGCCAACCATGAATTAATATCACAGGATCTCCTTTTCCATAATCCTGGTAGAAGATTCTTACTTTTTCGTTTCCGATTTCGTGTTTTAAAAATGGCATAGCAAGTACGTTTTAAGGTTATACTCTTAATAGCTCCAAATGCGGTGCCACCCAAAATAAGTTGGTTTACAGGACAGGAGAAGGTAATTAGCAAATAATTCAAGCAGAACCTCTACCCTTTTCGGGCAGATAATTCCCTATTTACCAAGGGCTTTCCTGACGACCGGAGCAACTACATCACCATAGAGTTCTATAGCCTTCATCAACTTGTCTCGTGGCATGGTCCCTACGCTGAGGTGAAGCAGGTAACGGGTCAAGCCCATCATTTCTTGTTGCATGAGAATTTTGTCGATCACCTCTTGCGGATCTCCCAAAACCAGAGAACCTTCTTTGGATCGCATGGCTTCGAATTGACCGCAGTTCATATCTTTTCTTCAATTCAGGAAATTCCTGCTGGAGCTTACGTGAACTCCTTCCTTTCAGTCTTTTCACTAGACTACTCAGACTATGTCACGGTCGATATTCCAGATGCATATATATATATATATATATATATATATATATATATATGGTCTTTTGACACACCCTCTTTTAGGATTCTAACGTCTTCCGATTCACAAATCTAGATCAATAGGGTGCGACATCGCATTTTAACATCCCACTTGAGAACTGAAGATCTATACTTTGCGCACCAAACTATATGAACCGTAAGTCTATGCAACCTATAGCTTAATCAAAAGTATTTTTACGTCAGGATGAAATCAGTGTCCTTAAATCTCATAATGCACTAGAGAGAATAGGTTAGAATTAGCCCTCTCCTAGGTAAAGCTCAGCAAACCTAACCCCAATAAAGAATAGGCCATATGCCGTATTCATCTGCAATGCCGTAACTAGTTACTTTACTCCATAATTAAAACTAAATCAAACAATTATGAACAAGCGCTACCAAACTGGCATTTTTCAGCTCATTTTCTTTATATCAATTTCCTTTTCTTGTACTGAAAGTGGGGATATAGATCCAGATGATCCATCCGATCCCGATACAGAATTGGATTTTGATTACACGTATTCGGATGTAAAACAGGGCTATACCATGGATATTGATGGCGTGACGGTGAGTGATGTGGCAGAAACTTTGAACTCACTGGAAAGCAATCGCGCCCTAATTGTCAATTTCTCCCGGGGAAATGACTTTTTATTTGGAGGAATTAGTTGGATTCCACTGGAAGCAGGAAACTATGAGACAGGCCACAACCTAGGTCAGGGTCAGGGAACCTTGGGAAATGATCTCTTTATGGTCGCTTTTGTCAAAAAAGACGGGGAGAAATACTATGCTTATTCTTCTCACGAATATGGCTTCAACGAGGACAGAAAAATCCCGGGTTCATTCTGTAAAGTGAAGATCAGGACTCTGGAAGGAAAGCAAACATCTTATCGACTCTTCGGTCAAACTGTCTCTCAATTTATCGGCGTTGTGGAAGGGCAGTTTGCCGGCACATTCAAGACTCCCGAAGGAAAGGAAGTGAAAGTCACCAATGGTCAGTTCCGCATTGAAAATACAATTCCTGATGGAGCTGAGGTTCTAAATTGATTTCAAGGATACCGATGGATTCAAGAAACCATATTTTAAGGTTTACTTGATGAATACTTCGATTGTCCTGAGTGAATGTGAGGGTAGAGACTGCTTTGTAGTTTCGGGAGTCCTGTCTTGGTTGAAACGTTCTACAATTAATAGTTTACTACATTAATTGCAGAACTACTCCAAGACAGGACTCCTATTTACCAAGGGCTTTCCTGACGGCCGGAGCAACTACATCCCCATAGAGTTCTATAGCCTTCATCAACTTGTCATGTGGCATGGTCCCTACACTGAGGTGAAGCAGGTAGCGAGTCAAACCCATCATTTCTTGTTGCATGAGAATCTTGTCGATCACCTCTTGCGGATCTCCCAAAACCAGAGAACCTTCTTTGGATCGCATGGCTCCGAATTGACCTCTGTTCATCGGTGGCCACCCTCTTTCTTTTCCTAATTGTGTCATCACAAAGGAATAGGGACCGTAAAAGTCATCCGCAGCTTGCTGGGAATCTGTCCCAATAAAACCATGTGAGTGAACCGCTATCTGTATGTCTTCATGGTTTCTTCCAGCTTTAGCCCAAGTCTGCCTGTACAAATCGGTGAAATAAGTAAACCGATCCGGGCTACCACCGATTATAGCCAGTGCCAACGGCAAACCTTTTTCTGCTGCACGAATCACAGACTGCGGAGTACCACCTACTGCCAGCCAAACTGGAATCTCTGATTGGAAAGGTCTTGGGTAAACTCCCCTATTTGCGATGGAAGGGCGGTATTTCCCTCTCCAAGATATCTGTTCAGATTTGTTGAGTTGCAAAAGCAAATCAAGTTTCTCAGCAAAGATGACATCGTAATCATTCAGGTCCTGACCAAAAAGAGGAAATGATTCTATAAATGATCCTCGCCCTGCCATGATCTCGGCACGTCCTTCGGACAGCAAATCCACATGGGCGAATTGCTGGAAAACACGAACGGGATCTTCGGAACCTAAGACCGTTACGGCAGAGGAAAGTTTGATGTTTTTGGTAGTGACAGCCGCTGCTGCCAAAACGGTAGCTGGTGAGGAAACCACAAAATCCGGTCGGTGATGCTCCCCTATTGCATAGACATCTAATCCAATCTGATCGGAAAGCTGGATTTCCTCCATCAGGTTTTTCATGCGTTGTGCGGGAGAAAGTGTCTTTCCTGTCTTTGGATCTGGTGTGAGCTCGGCAAAAGTACTGATTCCTAATTCCATGTTATTTCGGCTAAAATTTAAAGGGACAACAGGAGATTGGGGGTAAAAAGTTTGGGGAGGGGAAGATTTGTTGAAGGTTGGAGGATGGGAAGCTGGAGGTTGGGAAGTTGGGAAGTTGGAGGTTGTCGGTTGCAGTGATCAGTCACAGTGATCAGTCGCAGCTGGTTTGAGGTAGGGATTGTGTTTTGGGGTTTATAAAATTGAAAAACCCAGAGGGATTAAAGCATTTTAGGCTTCAATTCTGGGTTCAAAGCCCTGAAAGAGCGGCAATATTCCAGCCCAGGGTAAGGAGGCACGACGCAACCCTGGGCTTAGAATGAATTAATTCAACAGTGTTGGCCCAAGATCATTTTTTGGAAGCAAAACGCCGGTGCCAGCAAGATGGAGACGAGAGCTATGAAGCCCCTACATTTTATATATCATCAATTGGTCCATTTTAATTGATCATTGACCATTTACTATTCCGTTTTTAGACTTATCACTGGATTTAAATAGGCAACCTTAAACACCTGATATCCAACTGTCAATGCAGTAATTATTATTGAACTCCCTATTGCCATGGCAAAGGTCCATGCATCCAAGGTAATTTTGAATTCGAAATCCTGGAGCCACTGATTCATAAACCACCAACCTATCGGAGCGGCGATCAGAAATGCTATGATAATCAAGCGAACAAACTCCTGACCGAATAGCCAGATGATATGTGTTACGCCTCCTCCCATTACTTTGCGAATCCCTACTTCCTTGGTCTTTTGGGAAATCATAAAGGAAATCAGACCATAAAGCCCTAAGCAACCGATGAAAATGGCAATAAAGGAAAAGAACTGAATCCCTTTCAACAAGGTGTCTTCTGCTTCATAAAACTGAGCAATGCTTTCATCTACAAATTCATATTCAAACATCTTGTCTGGGTATTGCTCTTCCCAAAGTGTTTCTATCTCTGCTAAAGTTGCCTTTACTGAATTCCCATTGATCTTTATTGCATAATTAAAGTACATATTACTCGCCGTGGTAATCAATGCTGCTGAAATGCCTTCATGAAATGACCTGTCATGAAAATTCTCAACCACACCTACAATAGGGCCTGTCATTTCTCCTCCATTGGCATAGATCATTTCCCCCAAAGCATCTTCGTAGGAAGTGAATCCAAGATTCTGTAGCAAAGCTTCATTGACTACCACTTCCCTCACTGTATCTGAAGGCGTTAGATTCCTTCCTGCTACCAGTTCCAGGTCAAATGTGGAAAGATAATCTGCATCTGCCAACTTCATATTGGTTCGAAAGCTTACCTCTTCAGTATCAGTGCCAAAGCGGATGGAGTTGTTCCAAGAACCAGCCGATGCCGGAGCAGCAAAGCAAAGCGATACTTTCTCAATTCCGGGCACACGTAAAAACTCATTTTTAAGTGTTTGCATGGTGTTTAATGAATCACTTCCCATTCTTACCATCACTATGGATTCCTTGTCAAAGCCAAGTTCTGCCTCCCTCGCAAAGCGCATTTGGTTCATGATCACAATCACTCCTATGATCAACACCTGGGAAATGGCAAACTGCATGACGATCAGGGAACGTCGGGTATTGAACCCACCCAACTGTTGCATGGAAAGCTTCCCTTTGAGGGCAGCGACAGGTTTGAAGCCAGTCAAAATAAAAGCCGGATAGCATCCTGCCAAAAGTGTGATGAGGATATCCAAACCAATGATAAATAAGACCAAAGTACCATCAGTCAAGAAATTTACAGGTATCTGGGTGCTGAAGAAGTCATTTACATAAGGCACCAGTGCAAAGGCTGCAACCAATGCGATCAGAATACTGACGATCGCGATAATGGCTGTTTCGAAAATAAACTGCCAGAAAAGTTGGCTGCGGAAACTTCCCAATACTTTCCGTACGCCCACCTCTTTGGATCTTTTCAATGCCTGGGCAGTAGCCAGATTTACAAAATTCACACAAGCGGTAAGCAGTAAAAAGATTCCAATTGCGATAAGAATTCCGATATCAGACTTATCCATAGCTCCCCCATATCTACCATCGAAATGTACATCTGAAAGCGCCTGAAGTTTGTAGTGATGTACATTCTTACTTTCGGGTCTGTGTAGCTTCACATAAGGCTGTAAAGCTTCCTCCACTTCTGCTGGACTCACACCAGAACGGAGTTTTGTAAAACAATACATTCCTCCTGTAATTCCTCCCCAGGCATCATCACTTGCCAGCCAAGGGTTAAAATCTTTCATACTGCTATAGGAAACAAAAATCTCTGGACTGATATCTGTATTGGGAGGCAAATCTTCCAAAACTCCTGTAATGGTGAAGGGTAGAAAATTATCATAAGTAATGACCTGACCGATGGGGTTTTGCTCACCAAAATACTTCTTTGCCAATCTCTCGGTAATAATGGCTGTATTCGGCTCTTTCAGAGCCGTTTTCATATTCCCTTTTGAAAGTGGGAAATTGAAAATATCAAAAAATTCAGGCTCGGTAAATGCAAAACCTTGGGGTTCCTTGATCAACTGCTTTTCTCCGTTTCGCTCAAAAGAAATCACTGTATTGGCTTCATGAAACATCCGGGCGACTTTTTCACCATAGGTATGATTCTCTCTGAGTACCATCCCCAGAGGAGAAGGCACACTATTGACATAGGAAACAGATTCCCGATGTTGCTCCGTAACGACCCTGTAAATGCGATCCTTATCTTGATGGAAATCATCAAAACCTGTATGGTGCTTCACCAGCACAAAAATCAAAATGCAACAGGTGATGCTGAGTGCCAACCCGGCAATATTGATCAGGGTATATTCCTTATTTCTCAGAAGGGTTCTCCAGCCGATTTTAAAGTAACTTTTATACATGCCATAGGGGGTTAAGTTCTGATAAGGTTTTCTTGGGCGGATGATGCCCGGACGGAAAAGCAAGAGTACATCTTTGATGAATCTCCAGTCCGCCTTTCGCTTCCCAAAAGTTTTAAAGTTTCTCTCATAAACTTCTATGAGGTCGCCTTCTATGTAATCCAGCATCCCAGGATGGCAAAACCATCGGAAGAAGCGGAGAAAAAGCTTGGGCGGTGTGGGATGACGCTGATTCATAGCTTAAATTCCAGCTAGATTCGACTGCCATATAGTTTCTGGTATGGCAGCCCAGAGTTCATCGCGGGTGTCTTTAGCATATTGAATCGCTTTCTTCCCTAACGCTGTGATCTCGAAGTAGCGCCTAGGCCGGCCAGCTCGTTCTTCTGTTGCTTCACCAGAAAATGATTTCAGGTAGCCCTTGTCCTCCATCCTATTCAATGCCGTGTGCAAGGCTCCCATACTGACAGTTCGCTTTAATCGAGACTCGATCTCATCCTTGATAGCAACGCTATAGGCTAAATTATTCAGAATGCCTACGGTGAGAATTACTATTTCTTCAAACTCACCTAATTGAAAGTTCTTCATTAGAAAACATTAATCTTGAAAATCCGCTTGACGGACTATTTAAAAGCGTTAAATACGCGGATAAGTATATTATCTAAATGTAGGATTAATATTCATGCCAGAATTTTAAGGCCCCTTCATGACCATTGAAGCATGGTCAAAGAATGATTACAGTCCGAAAAAGGACAGTTTTGGTCGGAGGTGGACTTTTCTATTTAAAACGTAAGAATTGATACCAATGAAATTTGACTGAGGATTAAACCATCCTAAATTTATGAAGATGAAAAATATCCCCGAAGTCTGGCTGAGAGGTCCCCTACCCGATTACCCTTCAGAACTACAGCCAATCGCACATGCTATCCTGCAAGCTCAGGAAGAAATCCATCTGCTCATGAAAGATTTCCCTTCCCAGATGCTCTGGGAAAAGCCGGCAGGCATGGCCTCTCCTGCTTTTCATTTACAGCATATTGCAGGAGTGTTGGATCGAATGGCAAGCTATGCGAATGCAAAGAAATTGAGTACTGAGCAGTTTGCTTACCTGAAGGCTGAAGGAGTAAAAAGTGAAGAATTGACAACTGAGCAATTGGTAAAAGTGCTGGATAACCAGATTCAAATGTTTCTCCAACTGCTTTCACAGACTGACCCTGCGACTATAACAGACTATAGAAGTGTGGGCAGAGCTGAGCTACCATCCACAGTCGGCGGACTTCTATTTCATGCCGCAGAACACATGCAGAGGCATTTCGGGCAGTTGCTAGTAACAGTGAAAGTATTACAAAAATAGCGCTAGTTGAAACTATATAAATGAGTCGTTTGCAGCAAATAAACCACTCAAGTACATCTACTTAAATACAAAAAATCCCTGCTGAGAGCAGGGATTTTTTGTTGATACATATCTTAAACCGTTCAGAGGTTATTCAGCCGTATCTTGCAAAGCCTTAATATTATTATCATCATAAAATTTATCTCTGTAGGCCTGAAACTCCTCTTCCAATGCTGTCACCAATTCAAGATTGGCATCTACATTCTGCCACATATCCGGAAGCTTCTTTTCGAGCAGTCCCACGCCCAAATTAATATTGTCGGCTTCTATCTTGGATATTTTCTTCAAAACAGAAGTTTGACTGTTCTTCAAATCGTCAAATTCCCTCAGGATTTTATCCATCAATTCTACTTTTTCTAATTTATCCATGGTTCGTTATTTTAAGTTCATTTACACTTAATATACTAATTATCTAGCACTTGAAAATCCAATCCTGTGTCGGTTAATAGGCATCACGCCAATTTTAGCTAAGCTTGGATCCTTGACTATGGCCAATTGATTATACTTCTGAATCTACGACGACAACATTTTCATCAAATGAAAAAGAACCTGCATGAAGCTTGCCACCACTTCTTAAAATCAAGTAAGCACCAGCTATACCAAGTGCGACCTTTAGCGCTGGGTTTCGTTTGGATAGCGCCAGAGATAAGACATAAGTACCTGCCACGAGAGATGTCAACCCCTCTGAATATGCTGTGATTTTCTTTAAGCTATACATTGTTTTATGGTTTGCATTTTTCATGATAGTATCACTCATTTTATTTATAGTTTCAAATTACATGCTAGATGCTCTCCACTACCTCAGGGCGTATTTTGGCTTTCTTTTCTGATCAAAAAGGAAAAATAAAGGAAGGATACACCCCAAATTGGGGACTTGTGAAAAATGGAAAGGAATGCTTGAAAATGAATAATTCTTATTGATCTATCAGGTAATCTTGATTTTCACTCAAGTCTAATGATACATTTTTTTCTTCGGTACTCCCTATTCCCCGAGAATCTCATATTTTGCAATCTCTTCATCCACAGAAGTATTTTAACAATAAACCTATTCATATTCCTCTAATGAGAATTCCCAATAACCTCATTCTAACCTGCGCAGTTTCGCTGGCAATTTTCGCAAGCTGTACTCCAGAGAAATCACCTTTTGATGTATCACCTGCGGATTCCATGGATCCAAAGCGATTAGAACAACCCTACCCTGCTATCAGCATTCCTGAAGATGCAGACATGGAATCACCTGTTTGGAAAGGCACTGATCTATCACCTCAGCCCCCAGTAATCCCAGTTTCCGCAAATGAACAATTGAAGAGTTTCGTGCTTCAGCCTGGATATAAATTAGAACCAATTCTCTCCGAACCTCAAATCAGGGAGCCTGCGGCGATTCAGTTTGATGGAAATGGACGAATGTATGTGCTAGAACTGAGAACCTACATGCAGGACATAGACGCTACCGGGGAGCTGATGCCTACTTCTCGTATCTCCAGATGGGAAGACACAGACAATGATGGTGTTTATGATAATAGCGTCATCTTTTTAGACAGCCTGGTATTTCCTAGATATGTGGTTCCGTTTGGTAAAAACACCATTTTATCCATGGAGTCCAACGAGGATAACGTTTACAAATACACAGATACGGATGGGGATGGAAAGGCTGATAAAAAAGAGCTTTTTGCCTCTGGGTTGGGTAGATCCGGTAACGTAGAGCATCAGACCAGTTTCCTGACTTGGACTTTGGACAACTGGATGTATAGCACCTACAATTCCCGGAGAATCCGCTGGACTCCAGATGGAGTCATCCAGGAACCGGCAGGAAACCCCTGGGGACAATGGGGAGTAACTCAGGATAATTATGGACAGACTTGGTTCCAAGATGGTGCTGGTGGAGTTCCTCAAAGCTTCCAGTTTCCGCTTGTCTATGGCAATTTCGGAGTAAAAGGTCAGTATAAAGACGGTTTCAGAGAGCCTTTCAGCTTGGTGAAATTAGCAGATTTTCAACCTGGAATGAGAGAAACAAAACCTGATGGCTCTCTTAACAATGTTACAGGATCAGCTGGAAATGATGTGTTCCGTGGAGATAGACTTCCACAGGAACTTCAAAACAAATACTTCTATGGTGAGCCTGTAGGCCGAATAGTCCGTCAGGTAAATACTGAAAAAATAGAAGGACTATCCTACATCCAAAATCCATACAGAGAAGCTCAATCAGAGTTTATCCAATCTACAGATCCACTCTTCCGCCCTGTAGATATCGCAACTGCTCCTGATGGCACCATGTATATCGTGGATATGTATAGAGGGATAATACAGCAGGGAAACTGGACTCAGGATGGAAGCTACTTGCGTACTAAAATCCAACAATACCAAATGGATGATATTGCCGGGAACGGTCGAATCTGGCGCCTGACCTACGAGGGTATGGAAAGAAATAAGGAAAAGCCAAGAATGCTGGAAGAAACCTCAGCAGAGTTAGTCCGGCATCTGAGTAATCCAAATGGCTGGTGGAGAGACAAGGCTCAGCAGCTGATAGTTTTGAATCAGGATAAATCAGTTGCTGGTGATTTGGAAAAATTGGTAACCACTTCTGAAAATGAATTGGCGAGAATTCATGCACTTTGGACACTGGAAGGTCTTAATGCTCTTAAACTAGACTTGGTAAAAACCCTGATGAAGGATAAGAGTCCTCAGATGAGAATTCAGGCGCTTCGTGCCAGCGAAAGTCTTTACAAATATGGAGAGAAGAGCTTGGCGGCTGACTACCGAGAGATGATCAAGGATTCCTCCAAGGACGTTGCTTTACAAGCCTTACTAAGCGCAAATGTTCTTAAAATCGATCAATATGAGGAATTGATTAAATCAACTTTAGCAGAGAATCAATCTGAAGGAATTCAGGTAGTCGGGACGCAACTGTTGGAACGTATAGCAAAAGAAAAGGAAATGGCCGCTACGAAGTTCGAGCCTGAGCAACTGGCACTTTTCAATAAAGGAAGAACAATCTTCGATAGCTACTGTGCTACCTGTCATGGTCCCAAAGGACTGGGCACTCCTACCGGTGGTGGTGAGTTGATTGCCCCAGCTTTCTCCGGTTCCCAAAGACTAATGGGACATCCGGAATATGCTGTTAAAACCTTGCTTCATGGCTTGAATGGTGCTCTGGATGGAAAAGAATACGAGGGTGTAATGATTGCTATGGATAGCAATGACGATGAGTACATCGCCTCAGTAGTTTCTTACATCCGAAATGATTTTGGGAATTCAGGGAGCTTTGTGAGTCCTGAATATGTGGCGCAAATAAGAAAAGAAACGGAAGGAAAACAGGGAACTTACGAGTTTGATGAACTGGTGGGAGAAATACCTAAATCACTTACCCTTCAGGATAACTGGAAAATCACAGCGAGTAGCACTGCTTTGCAGGGTGTAGGTTCTACCAAGGATCCATCTTATGCTTTTAGCTATAAAGGTTGGAAAACAGATGGTGCTCAAGAGCCTGGAATGTGGTTCCAGGTTGAACTTCCAACTGCTCAACATATCACTGAAGTTCAGTTTGATGCAGGAGGTAAAGAGTTTCCAATAGCCTATTCGGTATCTACTTCGTCTGATGGTAAATCCTGGACCAAAGTGGCTGAAGCATCTGGCAATCCCGGTGCCAATACAATTCAGTGGAAAGCAGAAGGAAATGCAAGATTCCTGAAAATTGAAAGTTCAGAGCAAGGTGAGCAACCTTGGGCGATGAAGTCACTTACGCTTTATGCGAGATGATTTGATAAATAGGCATGAAATCGACACGATTAAAATCATCATTAAAACTCACAGGGCAATGATTATTTTAATCGTCAAAGATTCCATATGACCATAGAAAAACAGTTTAAGCGATGGGGTTTTTCCATCGCTTTTTTATTGGGTAAAATGAAATGAATTATTCCATACCTAAATTTAATTTTCATTTTTAACCGCTCGTTAAAATCCGGTTAATGATATCCTTTCTAATCAATTCACGTACTTTTAACCCAGCCCTTTAGATAATTCTTATGAACAGATTTGTAATCGGATTTTTCGCGGCACTGCTACTTCTTGGTGGTATCTGGCTTTTTATCAACAATAAAAACGAAGAAGCCGAACTTCAAGCCAACTCATCCATGATACAGCAGCAGATTCAGCAGGTGGGAAAGCTCATCGTGACTGAAGCCTATTATTCTCAGGTTTTCACCTATAAAAATTCCCAGAAGCTTTTTCTCAACCTAGTCTCTGCAGATAAAAAAGCATTAATCGTAGCGAAGGCAAAAGCTACGGTAGAATATGATTTGCGGCAAATGGAGACTGAAATTGACCCGGAAAACAGGACCGTCAGGATAGTGAAAATTCCAGATCCTGTAGTCAATGTATATCCTGAGTTTGACTATTACGATGTATCCCAGGATTTTCTAAACCAGTTTGAAGGCAAAGATTACAATAAAATCAAAAGTAGCATCACAGATCAGTTTCGCAAGAAAATCGATGAATCTGGGCTGAAAGATGACGCTCAGGATAGATTAATGAGCGAATTGCTAAATATTTTTATCCTCACCAAATCCCTGGAATGGACACTGGTCTATAATGAGAAAGTAATAGAAAACGAGGAGCAATTAATCGGTTCCACAAGGTGATTTTACTGACTAGAGCTGTGGAGAACTCCATGTTTCATAGACATTCTTGATAGAGTCTCCGATTCCTTTGGTATCTCTATTGGTGATTGCCACTCCCAAAATCAATAATGCCGCGGCAATATTCAACCCCTTTTGAATATTCCGCAGTGTCTTAATAGTCCCCTGAATATCAGCTGAAATGGAATTGATTTTCTGAAGGGATTCAGTCACTTCATCCATGATCAGCGTAGTGGAAAATGCCAGGATATCCTCCCCTGTCTGAAGCAGCATATTCTGGGTTTCGCTCAACTCTTTATTTTCATCAAGTGAAAGCCTTTCCCAGTTTTCATACCTAAAATCACCAATAGCCATCCCCAAGTAATAGAAGTTGTCTGAAAGTTGCTTCGCTTGATCAGAAGTCAGATTTGCCATAGGTTTTAGTTATTAAGTTTATTGAATTCAGATACCAGTTCCTTCACATGGCTGGAATATTCCTGAAGTAATTCTTGAAGGTTTTTCACGGAAAGCTTATTTCTGTTGTCATAGAGCACTTGATGTCCCTTAGCTATTTCCGCCAAGCTTTCACCGAATACCTCCAATTCCAGCTCCTTTCGCTGAATAGCCTCCAACGCCTGATAATAGTCAGTAGCAGCTTGCCCTTTTTCATATTCAGAAAGTACCGTTTGATTCATTTTCATATCCATGTAATAGGCGTACAATCTTTCCCGCTTAAATCTCAATTCTCCCTTCAAGTTGGTACTGATGATCACTTCGAATTTCTCCAAAAGCACCTGCATAGATTCATTCGCCTCTTCTATGTACTGAGCTGTTTTCTTTCGCCTATAGGAATCTGTGGTAGCTCGCAGTAAGGTATTGGAAAGACTGGAAAAAGCAGTTGCAAATCGACTATCGATCTGTACCGGACCAAATTCCTCAGCAGTCAAAGCATTTACTACCGCATCGCTGCTGTAAGTGGTCAACTCATTTTGAGACAAATGACCCAATCCCTCAAAATAGCCTTCAATGGTATTGTAAATAACCTGCGTCACGCTGTCGGCTTCCTGATAAAGTTCGCAGGAGCATTCCTGAGCCCGCTTTATCTCATATTTTCTGATTGCCTCATCCGTACATCTGTCCAGGCAGTGCTGCAAAAATGAATAGTCAATCTTTTCGAAATTTTTGAGGCTTTCCGTTGAAGTAACAGAAAATTCACCAACGGATTTGAGATTGACACAGCTAAAAAGAAATAAGGTAAAAGTTACTAACACCAAAGGCGGCATTTTTCCCAATAGAGCAGTTCTCATTCCTTATTATTTAAAAATGGATGATGGAATTGACTATGGCGTGCAATCAAAAACACACATAGCATTTAACATCAATAAGATAGTAAGAAGAATCAGTAAATCCATCACTGTAATTCTCATTACTTGGTACAAAAAAAAGATCTGGCTATTTCTCTCATAGAGAATAGCCAGATCTGGGAAAAATCAATTTTACTTACTTTCTATAATTCGCCTGTCTCTCAACCATCCAACCTGGGTATTGCATGGGCAATGGGCTTACCTTATCTATTTTTCTTAAGTCATCCTCCGTCAAAAGCAGTTTGGTGGAGTCCACATTGGCTTTCAATTGATCCAAAGTTTTAGCTCCGATGATTGTACTGGTAATTCCTTTCTGTTGCCTAACCCAAGCTAAAGCTACTTGAGCTATACTCGCATCATGAATTTTGGCCAAGTCCGCCATGACATCTACTAAATCATACGCCTTTTCCTTATCAATTGGAGGGAAATCAAAGCTAGCTCTTCTGGAGTCAGCATCTGCACCTTCTCTGGTAAACTTACCTGTTAAGAATCCTCCTGCGAGCGGGCTCCAAGGGAAAATAGCGATATCATGATCGACTGCCATTGGCACCAACTCATGCTCTATATCCCGGCTGACTGCGGAATAATAGTACTGCAAGCCCATAAATTTATGCCAACCCCGATAATGTGCAATCGCCTGTGCTTTGGCGACCATCCAAGCTGGCCAGTTACAGATGGCGATGTATCTAACTTTGCCGGATTCCACGATATCATTGAGAGAACGGACTACTTCTTCAAGCGAAGTCAAAGGATCAACTCCATGCACATAAAGAATGTCCACGTAATCCATCTGGAGCCTTTTCAAACTTGCTTCTACCGAGTTAAAGATGTTGTACCGGGAAAGACCAGCTGCGTTTGGCTTGTCTTTCATCTTAGCCAAAAGCTTGGTCGCAATAACGATTTCATCTCTAGGTACAGCCAGATCCAATAAGCCTTGTCCCAAAAGTTCCTCGGATTGTCCAAAGGAATAAACATTGGCAGTATCGATAAAATTGATTCCTGATTCGACCACAGCAGCTAGCATTTCATTCACTTCCTTTTGCTGAAGCTTGCCGATTTTGGCCCACATATCTTCTTGCTGTCCTCCAAAAGTCATGGTTCCGAAGCATAGTTCGGATACCAATAAGCCGGTATTCCCGACAGTATTGTACTTCATAGTGTTGTTGTTTTGTGCTTAAAAAAAGGGTTACTGTAAATCAACAGGAGTCAGGTAAAAACAGTTTCTTTGAAACCTAAGGAACAAGAAAATCGCACAACTTTTGGTATCAAATAGCTCTATAAACAATTAGACTAAATACTCTTTTCCCAATACTTCAATCTCCCTTTATTCTCAGATTTCACTAATCTGAAGCTTGATGGAATCTCTTCACATTCACCGCAATAGGTAACGATTCTGACACGAACTGGTGTCGATTCAAACTTTTGCCTTATTAATTGAATGTATTTTTGATGTGCTACTTCATCCAATTCCTGCTGCCTATCCAGCTTATCTTTTGGATTTACCAACTCTTCAAAAGCATTGAAAAAAAAGAAGGAATCATACACACTAAAATCCAAATCAATTAAATCTGCATGGATGAATTGTAGGTTTTCAATAGCTAAGCTCTTGGATATTTTCCGAGAAAGCTGAACCAAATTTTCCCGCTGCTCCACTCCTACTATGTTAGCTCTTGAAGTTAATGCTGCTACTAGACAAAATTTTCCGGAACCTGAACCCAAGTCCAGAACCGATTTTCTCCCATCCTCAGACAAAAACTTAATAGCCTTTTTCGAAATATCAACAGGAGTCCAGTGTGTGTCGGACAGCTTCTGCATCTTTATGGGATACAGCACATTGATAGCTTCATCCGTTAATTTTAAGGCATCAAGAGAGACGACAAAACTCATTTTAGTATGGCTAATTATAGATTAGAATGGAATCCTGAGAACTTCGCCCTAAAGTTATCCCTAATTACCCTATTTCACTTTGGAAATATATCTTTATAAAAATTTCAAACCATCAATGAAATACCCCCTACTGCTAAGCCTTTGTTTTGCCTTACATCTATCTTTTGGTTTATCCTTATTCGCCCAGGAGAATAATTACACTAATTCTACCTCCATCCCGATAGGCGGAAACACTTACCAAACAGCGGGAAATATCAAGGAGAAAATTGGAGAATCTGGAATTTTGACTTGGTCGAATGAAGCCAGTGAATTCAGCATTTATCTCAAGTCTTCCATCGAAAAAGAGGTAATAGTTTCCTTGGAAATAGTAACACAGGAGTCTGATTCTGAAATAGCTGTGGTATTAAAAGAATCTCATGCTATAGCCCTCAGTGAAGGAAAATCTGGCATTATTGAGGTGGGCAAAATGAAACTTGCCCCCGGTTACAATGAAATAAAACTGAAAGGAATCAAAAAATCAGGAGTCGATTTCGCCAAAATAAGTAAGCTTATTATTGGTTATGATGGAGAACTTGAACTAGCCTATGTCAAGGACAATGAATCCAATCGATTTTACTGGGGACGTCGAGGCCCTTCTGTTCACCTAAGTTACACGCTGCCAGCAGACAAAGACTTCAAATGGTTTTACAATGAGGTCACCGTCCCAGAGGGAATGGACCCAATAGGTTCATATTTCATGGCAAATGGTTTTGCTGAAGGGTATTTTGGCATACAGGTAAACTCTGAGACTGAACGCAGAATCCTATTTTCCGTGTGGAGTCCATTTAAAACAGACAATCCCGGTGAAATTCCAGATGAGGAGAAAATAATTCTCCTGAAGAAAGGTGAAGGTGTTTACACAGGGGAGTTTGGAAATGAAGGATCTGGCGGTCAAAGCTTTCTTAGGTACAATTGGAAGGCGGGTAAAACGTATAGCTTTCTTAATTCTGTAGAACCGGATGGAAAGGGAAATACGGTTTACACCGCTTACTTTAAAGATCCCGAAGTAGGTGAATGGATGCTGATCGCAAGCTTTCTAAGACCTAAAACTGATACTTGGTACAAGAGACCTCACTCCTTTCTGGAGAATTTTGTCCCGGAGTCTGGAAATATCGAACGCACGGCCAACTATGGGAACCAATGGGCTGCAGATAAAAATGGAAACTGGACTGAGCTCGCAGAAGCAAAATTCACAGGAGACGATATCGCTAAGCGAGGATACCGATTGGATTACGAAGGCGGAGAAAAGTCAGGTCAATTTTACCTAAGAAATGGAGGTTTCTTCAATGGGTCTGTAGAATTGAACAGTATGCATATTCGCAAAGCGAACGGAATTGCTCCCGAAATAGCATTTGATCAATTGCCTTAACCTCCATCTTACCAATCTTATATTAATTGCCATCAATTTTAACTATGAAGTATTCTATCCAATCAGCTGATCTCACAGTTGAGATCAACGCCATCGGAATGGAGCTCTGCTCCATCAAGTCAAACCTAACCCAAACTGAATACATTTGGCAAGCTGACCCAAGTATCTGGAAGGGCTCAGCTCCTGTCCTTTTCCCAATTATTGGAGCCTTGAAAGATGGATTAACACTGATCAAAGGCAAGGTATATAGCATGCCTAAACATGGCTTGGTACGAAATTCCACCAAACCAACACTTATTGAGAGAACAGAGACATCTTTAAAGTTTCGCCTCACTTGGGATGAGGAGTCGTTACAGAATTATCCATTCAAATTTGAACTGGATATGGTTTTCCGACTGGAAGGCAAAACCCTTTCAATTGAGCATATTGTTACTAATCTTGGCAATGAAATTATGCCCTATTCTATTGGAGGGCATCCAGCTTTCAATTGCCCGCTTGTTGGCGGTGAAGAATACGAAGACTATTTTTTGGAATTCGAGCATAAAGAAACTGATTCTACATGGATGGTGGAGCCAAGTGGTTTGATAGGATTGAATCAAAAATTGGTTCTTGACAACACAAAAACTTTACGGCTTAATAAACACCTCTTCGATGATGACGCATTGATTTTCAAAGGTCTTAAATCAAGAGAGGTAAAACTTTGCCACAAGAGTAAAGGCACTATCCTATCCATGAAGTTTGATGATTTTGATTACTTGGGAATTTGGGCAAAGCCCGCAGCTCCTTTCGTTTGTATCGAGCCTTGGCTGGGGATAGGTGATAGCTCTGGTTCCAACCAGAAGTTCACAGAGAAAGAAGGATTGTTATTTGTAGAACCTAACCAAAGCGAAACCAAAAGCTACTCTATAACTGTTGCATAAAAAAAATGCAATGACTGAGCAAAAAATCGGATTTGGTGGAGGCTGTCACTGGTGCACAGAAGCAGTTTTTCAATCGATAATTGGAGTGAGCAAAGTAGCTCAAGGTTGGATAGCTTCTGAGGATAAAAATATGAGTTTTTCCCAAGCTGGGATTGTAAGTTTTAACCCTGAGAATATTAGTCTTAAAGCACTAATAGAAATTCATTTGCTCACACATGCTAGTGCTGCAAACCATAGCTTTCGAAAAAAATACAGGTCTGCGATTTACTATGTAGATCAAGAGCAAAAATCAGCAGTGGAAGTAGCGTTCTCAGAAGCAAAATTTGTCTTGGACGAAAATTCTATTACCAAGATCTTACCCTTGTGTGAGTTTCGGCTAAACGAAGAGGAGTTTTTGAATTACTATCAGAAAAGACCAAATGCCCCTTTTTGCCAAACCTACATTTCTCCCAAACTTGAAATGCTGAGACAGCGTTACACCAAACAACTCAATTAGAATTTAAACGAATCGAACGATATGCTAAACTGGAATGACATCATCAAATTCACTAACAATGGAAATCCTACACCGCCTAAGCGAGTAGAAAAAACAGATGCCGAATGGAAGGAGATTTTAAGTGCTGAAGAATACTATGTCACCCGCCAAAAAGGCACAGAGCGGGCACATAGCTCTGAGCTTTGTAGCTTATTCGAACCAGGGCTGTATGCTTGTAAATGCTGTGACACACCATTATTTGATTCAAACGAGAAATTTGAAAGTGGAACAGGCTGGCCTTCTTTTACTCAGCCAGTAGCGGTAGAAAATGTGGCCTATCACAAAGACGTCAGCTTTGGTATGGTAAGAGTAGAGGCACTTTGCAATGTATGTGATGCACATCTTGGCCATGTATTCCCAGATGGCCCTGCTCCTAGCGGATTAAGGTATTGCATGAATGCTGTATCTCTGGAAAAAGTGAAGGAAAAGTAAGAGCTATACACCTATTCGCAAATCCGCAATTATGCTTGGCTCCATATTTCCTTTGTTCAACCAGCTGGAAGACCGAAGACCGGTGACCGAAGTTACTGCAAAGCTAGTTTTTACCATATACTAAATCGCTTTTAGTCTTTTACTGAAGCAATAGGGATATATATTATCTCTTAAATCAGCGAAGCAGGCCTTTTGAGCCTGCTTCGCTTTTTTCTATTCCACATTTGCTATAAATGGAGCTTCTTTTATATAGGCTCCATTATTAAATGATTCAATGAGCAACCTAGCCAAGCTAGTTGCTGAAATATGCTGTCCTGGACAATCAGTCAGTGAAAAAGAAATCTCTGGAGCTTCATCAGTTTGGGAAATCAAAGGTAAGCGTACCAGTGTCCAATCCAACTTACTAGCGCTGAGAAGCTTATATTCCAGCTGCCTATCTTTAGTAGAAACAGGATAGTTGGCATACATCCATTCCGTAGCGGCCTTGGTTGATGCTTGTTTTTGATCAAACTCTGTATCCACATTCAACCCTGTAACCACGAGGTATCTCCTGATATTATGTGCTACTAACACTTCTAAAATAAGCTTTGTGGCTTGAGAGAAAAGTGTTGGCTCACTGTATGGAATTCCCGCTCCCAGTGTACTTATTAGTCCTCCACAGTCGGAAATAAGTTCTTGCAGCGCATTCTTGTCCAGCACATCACCTAGTATCACTTCCATGTTGGGATGGGCAGTCGGGATTTTCTCTGGATTTCGAATGAGAAGTTTGATTTTGAAATTTTGACGTAGGAGCTCTTTTACAAGATATACGCCTGACTTACCTGTACCGCCGATTACGGCTATTTTATTGAAATTTTTCATGTGATTCTTTATAAAATTTGAGTAAAAATTAACCACAGCATTCCTTAGCAGGAAAAGCTTAATCACTTGCTCAAAAGCAAGCTGTCGGTTCTATCAGATATTTTATAAAGAGATTTTAATAGGCCAAACATACTTTAAAAAAGTATATCTAAAAAATAAAAGGGAGCTAGTTTTTAGTTAGCTCCCATAGCAGATATTTCTATGATCTACTTAGCCCACTCGATATAATCCTTATTTACTTGGCCATCGATTACACTTTCATTGGAATAAATAATAATTCTATATTTGAAGGTAGCAGACTCACCTTGCGCCAATTTGAAGTTCAGTTCATCTTTGCCATCACTCAATGCTTTTTGACCTAATGGATTGGCTGCAAACAGGCCATATCCTCTTGCATGCCAATAGGTTGGATACCCTGGGTTAGATGGAAAATCTAAGATGGCTACAGAGATATTTTCATCATTTATCTTACCTTTCAAGCTCACCCAATCTCCTCTTGTACCCCATACATCATCGCCTTTGATTCCTTCACTGCTCAGGTACATTCCCGTGATACCTTCATTATTCATCGTCGGTACATCTGTTGCCACTCCGGATGCATCTGTGAAAATCTCGGGTTTATTGGAAGGATGTTCCAATTGTCTTGCAGTACGAAGACCTAACATACCTTCCTTGTTGTCAGTCAACTTCACCTCTCCATTTGGAGCAGTCAAAGTAGCGATACGGTCAATTGTTCTCTGATTGTCTTTTCCTTTGAATATAAACGTGGTATTCTCAGTCAAAAGCACCTCGCCTTTGTCGTTCATCCAATCCAAGCTTACTTCCAAAACACCTTCTTCATTTCCACTTTTTACAGAATTGATGGATTTGTGCACGATATGACCATATTTCGTTTTGTCTTTTATTGCAGCAGAATTATTCCAAAAGTCAAGTCCATTCACATCTCCATAGTTAAACCAAAGTCCCAAATGGTGTGGATGATCCACTCGCTCTCCCGGTCTAGGTGTTATTGGCCATCCTCGAGTGATAGCGTTACCATTTGCAGTATTGATAGGGTACAAAACTGGCTTCTCCAGAGAATCCGGATAGATGTAAGAAGTGAAAAACTCCCCGTCAATGATGACATCTACCTTCTTAGCAACATCGTCTCGGACTAGTTCAATTCTATCTTTCATTACCTCAGGCTCTTGTTCAGTTTCTGTTTTTTTATCTGCAGCTCCACAGCCAAATGTCATTGCAGATAAGGCAATTACTGCGGTGCAGTTAAACAATAGTTTCTTATGTAAAATCATGATTTTTATTCTGGATTTAAGGTTAGATGTTTATTAGTCATTCAAATCAATTAGATCATTTCGACTTCTTCAATTTATTGAATAAGGCCAATTGTTCTTTCAATGCAGCAACTCTATCGGCTGGTTCAGTCCGGGCTTCCAGCAGGATCCAACCATCATAATTGATGTCATTGAACAATTTGAAAAGCTCGGGATAAGGATAATCTCCTTCGTTGAATTCCCGAACATGCACGGTATCCCCAAACCACTTTTTTACAGAATTAAAATTAGCCTCAAGACCTGGAGGAAGTAAATCTTCCGCATTACAATTCCAGCAAATCTTGACTGCAGGCTCTGTGACCTGATCAAAAATCGCTTTCATATTAGGAAGCTCCTGAGTTAAGTGTCCATGAACTTCTACCCGAACCAATTGTCCATATTCGGCGGCAAACTTGCCAACTTCATTGAAAGATTCTGCGATTTGCTTAATGGTCTTCTCTTTGGGAACTCCTTCTGGTAAATTATTTGGCTTTACCTTGATACCAGTGGCACCTATGTCTTTGCAAAGCTTGATATACTCCTTGGTTCCTTCGATATTTTTTCGAACTACAGCAGGATCAGGACTATGGTATTCGAAATTGCTTCCGTATCCCAAACAAGTGACTTTGCTATCTTCAAAACGCTTTTTCACCTCAGCACGTTCTGCAGCACTAAGGCTTGTTTCTACGCCATGCGCATGTTCTGTACGAAGCTCCACTCCTAGCACTCCCGCTTTTTCACAATTTGCGATCAGCGTAGGAAGGTCCCAGTCTCTGCCCCATTGATATGTTACCAAGCCAAATTTCATCCCTGATTTTGCCATAGAAAAGGCATCAAAAGGATATTGCATAGCCGCGATACCCAAACTGGCAGCAGCACTTTTTTGTAAAAAATCTCTTCTAGAATTGCTCATTGACTATACTTTATTTGGTACGGTATAAGGATCACGATAGTCTCTTGTCAGCATCTTGTTAGCTTCTTTGTCTTTGACAAATTTTTCTTCGCTACCATCAAATCGAAGTTCGCGACCAGTCAGATAAGATACATTGGCAATCAAGGGAAGGACAGACGATTTAAAGCCTTCTTCTATATCGCAATGAAGGGTATCATTATTTCCTGCACGGATTGCATCCAGGAAATTAGCATAGTGCTCTGCCCCACCTGGAGCAGCCAAGACTTGATTACTTGGTGCCGGAGCGGCTTCTTTTTTGGATCGGGCAAAAGGCTCTGTTTCTTTCTCACGAAATGCTTTCCAAGTCCCTCCATCTAGTTCCAAATACCCTTTGGTACCATAAAAAACATTTCCAATATGAATACCCAAGCTCGATTCTCCATTGGTGTATCTGCCTCTGGTTTCAAACTCCAGCATGGTACCATCAGCATACTTGAATACGGAGCTTTGTGTGTTTGGAGTTTCCTGAAAGCATTCGCTTGGGTCAATTCCGTAGATTCCTCCTGCAGAATAAACTGAAATTGGATGTTCATTCTTATTCATTCCCCAGCGCGCCACATCAAACTGGTGCGGCCCCTGATTTCCAGTATCGCCATTTCCAGTTGCCCAGTGCCAATGCCAGTTGTAATGCACTTTCTTTTCGTTATAAGGAATCATCTCTGCCGGGCCTCTCCAATAATCATAATGCAAGGATTCCGGTGGTGTACTGTCTGCCACTTTCCCAAATGAATCACGTGGCTTGAAGCAGGTTCCGCGTGCCATATATACATCCCCAATCCCTCCTCCATGAAGGAATTCCATTGCGTCCATCACATTTGCAATGGATCTGTTTTGGAAACCTACCTGCACTCTACGGTCGTATTTTCTGGCAGCCTCAACCATCTTCCTTCCTTCCCAGACATTATGACTGGCAGGCTTTTCTATATATACATGCTTTCCTGCCTGGCATGCCCAGATTGTAGCCAGCGCGTGCCAGTGATTTGGAATAGCCATAGAAAGTGCGTCCAGTTCTTTATCTTCCAGCACCTTTCGCACATCCCATTCTGTCGTCGGCGTGACACCAGTCTTGTCTATTACTACTTTTGATTTCTCCGAGAAATATTGCTCGTCAGCGTCGCAAAGGGTCTTTAACCGCACATTTCGGTTGTCTTTCAGCGCGCACCATTGATTGATGTGATTACTGCCTTGACCTCTGATTCCTACCACAGCGATATTGATTCGCTCATTTGCTCCTATAATGGAAGCATATGATTTTGCACTCATGCTCATGCCAGCCATGGCTATTCCTGCGGTGCCTAAGAGACTTTTCTTAATGAATTCTCTTCTCTTTTCCATTTGAGTTAAGGTTATAGGGTTTGTTGTTATTACTTCTTGAGGTAATTTTTTATTCGCTCAATTCATTCTTTCACAGTAGTTCAGCTATGAATTTTTAATCTAAACAATCTCTTCCTAGCAATCAATAGTAATTATCTGTACACATCAATTACTTGTGCAAACGATTGCTTTTGCGATATCACCGTAAATGGTGATATCCTGCTTTATCACCGTAAATGGTGATATTTTGGATTATCACCGTAAATGGTGATATTTGAAATTATGATAGCAATCATTACAGGAGATATAATCAATTCCAGAGAGCTCAAAAGTCAGGACATCTGGATTAAGCCAATCAAAGAACTGTTGGGAAAATGGGGACAAGCTCCAAAGCAATGGGAAATTTTTAGAGGCGATAGTTTTCAATTGGAAATCGCAGATCCCGCAGAAAGTTTACTCGCTGCATTACAGATCAAAGCACTTATAAAAAGTCTTCCCTATCCTGAGGAAAATAAAAGAAGTTCGCCTGTGGACGTACGCATGGCCATAGGAATAGGTGAAAAAACGCACAATGCAGACAGAATCTCCGAAAGCAACGGAGAGGCATTTGTAAGATCCGGAGAAAAATTTGAGCAACTGAAAAGCGAGATGGTCACTCTGGCAATCAACTCTCCTTGGCATGAATGGAACGGTGAAATGAACCTTTACCTAAAATTGGCCGGAATTCAAATGGACAGCTGGTCAATCTCTTCGGGAGAACTGATGTCAGAAATGCTATCGAATGCAGACCGAACACAGGCGCAGATAGGAGAAATCCTCCACATCAACCAAAACTCAGTAAGCAAGCGATACAAAGCAGCTCATGGCGAAGATATCTTGGCTATGGAGAAATTATTCAGAAAGAAAATCAGCCAGCTTATCTAATGCTTATTCTTATCAAACTTATTCTCGCACATCTCATCGGAGATTTCCTGCTGCAGCCTACTTCATGGGTGAAAGAAAAAGAGAAGCGAAAAGCTGCCTCACCCAAGCTGTATTTGCACGTGTTGATTCATGGAGTTCTGGTATTGCTACTGCTTTGGGACTTTACACATTGGCCAATGGCACTTGCCATTACTCTGGCACATTTAGGAATAGACCTGATCAAGCTCTATGCTCAAAAGCCGAAAACCAAAACAACCTGGTTCATTGCTGATCAAGCTTTGCATCTGGCGAGTATTCTGATCATTTGGGCAGTATTTACTGAAGTTTATGTGGATTTCAGGCAAGTCCTGCAGAATCCAAAAATCCTTTCACTTATCACTTTGGTGCTTTTTCTTACACAGCCTACGGCAATTATATTAGCCAATCTGCTCAAAAAATGGTCAGACGCTATACCTTCTCAACCTGACCAATCGCTTCAAAATGCAGGCAAATATATAGGGATGTTAGAAAGGCTTTTTGTCTTCGGTTTCATCGTAACCGGGCACTGGGAAGCCGTGGGATTCCTGATTGCTGCCAAATCAGTATTCAGATTTGGTGATCTTCGTAAATCAAAAGAGCGGAAACTTACAGAATACATTCTGATCGGAACCCTACTTAGTTTTGGCACTGCCATGATATCCGGTCTTATCTTTTTATCCATTCCCAATTAAATGAACCCAAGCACCGAACTGGATTCTATCCAACTCAATTTCTCTCCCAGCGATTTACTGCTTCTCAATCTAGCTTTGGCGCTGATCATGTATGGAGTGGCGCTGGATCTGAGATTTGAGGATTTTAAATACTTAGCAAAAAACCCGAAAGGCTTCTTTTTGGGTGTCTTTTCACAGTTTATCCTATTGCCATTTCTTACCTGGTGTCTGGTGCTGATCATGAAGCCACCTCCATCGGTAGCCTTGGGGATGTTCCTCGTAGCTGCTTGTCCGGGTGGAAATGTCTCCAATTTTCTAAGCAGCCTAGCCAAAGGAAACACAGCACTTTCGGTCAGTCTAACAGGATTCTCCAGTATTATCTCCATCGTCAGTACTCCTCTGAATTTTGCACTGTGGGCAGGATTCTATGCTCCGACCTCAAACCTGCTGCGGGAAATCAGCCTGGATTACACAGATGCCTTTACCACAGTAGCTTTGATCTTGGGGATTCCACTGATATTGGGGATTATCACACATAACTATGCTCCTGCCTTGGCGGAAAAAGCGTCAAGAATCCTCAAACCATTGAGTATTTTGATTTTTGCAGCTTTTGTGGTCATCGCATTTGCAGGCAATTTCGACCTATTCACCAAGTACATTTCATTAATCTTCTTATGGGTACTAGCTCATAATTTTGTGGCATTGGGTTCAGGCTTTCTCACAGGAAAACTCTTCAAACTTCCCCTCGCTGATGTAAAAACTATGACCATAGAAACAGGAATTCAAAATTCAGGTTTGGGGCTGGTATTGATTTTCACTTATTTTGATGGCCTTGGCGGAATGGCTATTATTACGGCTTGGTGGGGTATCTGGCACTTGATATCAGGCATGACTATCGCAAGTCTCTGGAAATCAAAAGTCTGATCAAGAAAATAGTCTTTGTAAAGCAAAACAATCAATGCAGTATCTAGTTAATGAATTCCTTCGTATCCTCGTCAAGATTTCTCTGAAGGGATATTTCAAAAAAATAATCATCGAGGGAAAGGAAAATATTCCAAAAAACACCCCAATTCTTCTGGTAGCGAATCACCAAAATGCATTGATTGACCCCCTTCTTTTGGCCACTCACACTGGTCTAAAACCCTATTTTTTAACACGGGCATCGGTATTCAAAAAATCATTTGTTGCCAAGCTGTTGAATTTCATCTATATGCTCCCAGTATATAGAGTTCGGGATGGATTTTCTACAATTCAGCAAAACCAAGGGACTTTTGACCAGACTTACGAAGTACTTCAAAAAAACGGAGCTGTGATCATCTTTGCCGAAGGCAGCCATAGTCTAATCCGAAATTTACGTCCACTGAGTAAGGGTTTTACGCGAATTGCTTTTGGCCTTAAAGAGAAATATCCAGAGACAACCCCTGTGGTATTGCCGGTAGCTTTGGATTATAGCGCACATAAGCGCTCTGGAAGTATAGCCAGGGTGACTATTGGAAAGGTGATTCCCGTGGATATGCCGGCTGCAAAATCCGGTTTGCTTACAAAGTCCGTTCAGGTAGCTTTGAAAAATATGGTGGTAGAAATTCCTGATGATAACTATGACCAGCATCTTGACAACCTGATAGAACATCAAGTTGATGTGAGCTGCAGAGAGGATGTAGAAATGTTTTTGAAAACAGGTCAGGTTAAAAATCCTGTAAAAGAAGCTTCAGGATTCACCAATAAATTGATGAAGATATTCAACTTCCCCTTGTATTGGCTGTGGCTTTTAAAACGCCCAGGAGTAAAAGATCTAGTGTTTTCATCAACTTGGAAATTTCTAATAGGATTTGCCTTGGCTCCGCTATATTATATATCCTTACTGTTGCTTGCCCTATACACTCCGCTTGGAAGTTGGGCTCTGGCATTTCTGATCATGGCGTTAGTTACCGTGATAGCTAACAAAAATCCACAGGAATAAAGAGCGCCTTGACCAAATATTCTTTGGGATATTTTATAACTTTGAAAGAAGAGTTAAACCCAAAAAAATAACTAACCATGAGTCAAGACTTTCTTCCCTTGAATGGGACTGATTATGTAGAATTGTACGTTGGCAATGCCAAACAATCCGCACTTTACTATCAATATGCCTTTGGCTACGAACTCATTGCCTATGCAGGCCCTGAAACTGGCGTGAAAGACCGGGCATCCTATGTCCTAAAGCAAGATAAAATCAGACTGGTACTTACTTCTCCCCTTCATCCAGAAGGTCCTATCGCAGATCATATCCGAAAGCATGGTGATGGTGTAAAGGTGCTGGCGCTCTGGGTGGATGATGCTGAGCTTTCCTGGAAAGAAACCACCAGCAGAGGTGCTGAATCAGCCTCAGAACCCAAAAAGATAAGTGATGATCACGGTCATGTAGTAGTCTCTTCTATCAAAACCTACGGGGAAACCATCCACACATTTGTAGAACGAAAAGACTATAAAGGCATATTCCTGCCTGGCTACCAGCCACGATCAAGCACTTATACCGCGCAACCCATCGGACTAAAGTACATCGATCATTGCGTAGGCAACGTGGAACTAGGCGAAATGAATCGCTGGGTAGAATTCTATGAAAATGTCATGGGATTCAAACTCCTGATCACATTTGATGACGAGGATATCTCCACCGAATACTCAGCGCTGATGTCCAAGGTAGTTTCCAATGGTAATGGCTACGTGAAATTTCCTATCAACGAACCTGCCGCCGGCAAAAAGAAATCGCAAATCGAAGAATACTTGGATTTCTACAAAGGACCCGGAGTACAGCACATGGCGATTGCAACCGATGACATCATCCAAACCGTGACCGAGTTGAGAAAAAGAGGCGTGGAATTCTTGGTAGTGCCTTCCTCCTATTACGATGATTTGCTGGATCGTGTGGGGAAAATTGATGAGGATCTCCAGCCGCTAAAAGATCTGAATATACTCGTAGATCGTGACGATGAAGGTTATTTGCTGCAGATTTTCACTAAACCAGTACAAGATAGACCTACCCTTTTCTTTGAAATCATCCAGCGGAAAGGCGCGAAGTCGTTTGGAAAAGGAAATTTCAAAGCACTTTTCGAAGCAATAGAAAGAGAGCAAGGTCTCAGAGGTAATTTATAAACCGCATCCAAATAGCCGACTCCAGATTTTAGTCGGCTATTTTTTTTAATTTTTACTGGAAAAGAACTAATTTCTCTAAACTTTTAATCCTAGAAACATATGCTATCTGTCATCAGCAACACCATCAAAGGCGGGATTTTTTTCCTTTTCCCAATCGTTATCATCTTACTGTTTTTTGAAAAAATCATCCACATTTTACAACCTTTAGCCACAAAGATCAGTGCTGGAATTGGATTGGAGAATTCCGCATGGGATTTCCCATACATTATTGCGATTATCATCATTTTGTTGTTTTGCTTTTTAGCAGGAACAGTAGCCAAGCTAGGCGCTGGCAAATGGATGGTCGGCTGGATCGAAGATCATATTTTGACACTCTTCCCAGGCTATCAACTGATGAAAAACACTTTACAGGCAAATGCAGGACTAGAAAGTGACAAAGAATTTCCAGTGGTTTTTGTGCCTATCGATGGATGGATGATCGCCTTTCACGTAGATACGCTGGCTAATGGTAACATAGTAGTTTTTGTACCGTCTGCGCCCAGCACTTGGGAAGGAAATGTGGTAGT
Organism: Algoriphagus locisalis; assembly: GCF_900116615.1. GTDB lineage: Bacteria > Bacteroidota > Bacteroidia > Cytophagales > Cyclobacteriaceae > Algoriphagus > Algoriphagus locisalis. Next base: position 618,494 of record NZ_FPBF01000001.1, on the reverse strand, counting down.
TTTTGAAAAAGACAAAGTAAAGGCCTCAAACCTTAGCCAAAAAGACGCAACCCAACTCATGCGCAGGCTGGGCGTAGGTGCAGCGGAGATTTTTGCAAAGCATAAGGAACTTTAGCTCAAAAATTCTTTGCACAAGACTTGTAATGGATTCACCAAAGGTCAAATCCTTAAATCCATATGGTCACAGCAGCCGAACTTCCAAAAGGTCTAGTTTACATCAGAGATTCCCAGCCCGGTATCTTAAGAAAGAAAAAAGGACGTGGATTTACTTTTCTGGGCAAAGACAACCAAAAGCTTTCAAACGAATCACATTTAGAGCGAATTGAAAATCTAGTGATCCCTCCTGCCTGGAAAAATGTATGGATCAGTCCAAAAAAGAACAGTTATCTGCAAGCTACAGGGATAGACGAAAAGGGTAGAAAGCAATACCTCTACCATGAAAAATGGTCGGAGTATTCCCAAAAAATCAAATATGATGATCTGCTCAAATTTGGGTTTTATTTACCCAAACTGCGAGCACGCTATCAAAAAGACCTGCGGCAAAAGACTTGGAATAAAAATAAAGTTTTGGCGCTAGCCACCGCACTTCTGGATGAACTCTATCTCCGTGTTGGGAACAAGCATTACACCGAGAGCAATAAAACGCACGGGCTGACAACCCTAAGACGTAAGCACCTGAAAGAGGATGGTAATAAGCTATTGATCAATTACACAGCAAAAAGCGGTAAGGAACGATCAGTTTCATTGACTAATAAACGGTTGGTTCGCCTACTGAAGGATTGTTCTCAGTTGCCTGGATATGAACTATTCAGATATCAGGAAGACAAAGAATGGTACACTGCTGATTCTTCGGAATTAAATGAATACATCAGCGCTGAAGCCCCTGAGGGTGACTACTACACCGCAAAATACTTTCGAACCTGGGGTGCAAACTGCGTTTGTATCAAGCAGAGAGAGCAATTAGATAAGATCTGTGAAGATACTCGCAAGAAGCCAGAGACCACGCTAATCCGATTGGTAGCAGAAGAAATGGGACATACTGTGGCTGTATGCAAGAGTTCCTATCTGCATCCAGAAATCCTTTCCCAATGTTTAAAGCCACAGGAATTGAAAGATTGTTTACCAAAAGATTTCTCCGATGAAGGCTATAAACCCGAAGAACTTCAGCTGATGAAAATCCTCTGTACCAAATTAAGCTAAGAGTTCCCGACAAGGTCTTGGCATGCTTTTTTGACTTAGGTGAACAAAAAGACCTATTTATTGTATGAATACAGCACAAGTGTTGGGGTATGATACCCAAAAAATATTTGATAAAATCACAGACAAATTAAGTGCATGGCTAGACATCATGGTGGAGAACCTACCTAATCTTGTTCTAGCCATTATTCTTTTGGTATGTACTATTTTCATCGCAAAAACCATCAAGCGACTATCGGGGAGATACATCAGTAAGTTGGGTACCAATGAGACAATATCACGATTCCTCAGTCAATTGATTTTTCTGGCAATTTTGGTTTTTGGGATTATGCTTGCCCTTTCGGTGATGGATCTTTCCAAGACCGTTTCATCTATTCTAGCAGGTTTGGGGATCATAGGTTTGGCTTTGGGCTTTGCCTTTCAAGATACAGCCGCCAACTTTATATCGGGTGTTTACATCACTTTTAATCAACCGTATAAAATCGGAGATATCATTCAGACACATGATGGCCACGAAGGCTCTGTGATTGACATTAATCTTCGTGTCACTAAAATCAAGACTTATAATGGCCCAATTGTCTATGTGCCAAACAGGTATTTGTTTCAAGAATGCTTTACGAATTTCACAGAATTTACACAGCGAAGAGTCCAAATTGAATGTGGGGTGAGCTATGGAGAAGATCTAGAGCAGGTCGAAAAAGTAGCACTGGAATCTGCGAGAAATGTCAAAAGCAGATTAGAATCCGAAGAACCTACCCTATTTTGGACAGGCTTTGGTGACAGCTCAATCAATTTCACCTTGAATATCTGGTGCAAATTCAGCGGACCAAATCTGGATTTCATACCTGTTAGAAATGAAGCTATTATTTCTTTAAAGAAGGCTTTTGATAAGAATGACATTATGATTCCTTTCCCTATCCGAACCTTGGACTTTGGAATCAAAGGTGGCCAACAGCTAAATAAGGAATTGGCAGGTCTTAACCTAAATCGTCAAAGCGGGAAAGAAAACACAACTAATAATTAATGAAATCTGATCAGAATATGTCAAATATTACCCCGGCACGCTTTAAAATCACCCACATTCCCAGCCTGGTGATTGAGAGTTTCAAACAATGGAACGCCGCGGATCCTTGGAGACTCAGTGCAGTGGTAGCCTATTATGCGGTGCTTTCTCTACCTGCATTGATGGTGATCGTGATCAATACTGTAGGAGCTATCTGGGGAGTGGATATGGTGACTGGAAAACTCAACAATGAGCTTACTTCTGCCATGGAGCCAGAGACAGCCCAATTTCTTATCGATATGGTAAAGGAAACCCAGAGCAGTGGAAAGTCACTAGTCGCATCGATCATCGGGATAGGGGTATTGATTTTCGGCGCTTCGGGAGTATTCTTTCACCTGAAAATCTCCATCAACGACATCTGGGGGCTCAAGCAATCCGATGAGGTAAAGTGGTATTATGTACTCTGGGAACGCGCTGTCAGTTTTGGATTTGTGCTTGTACTCGGGTTTTTGCTATTGATCAGCTTTGTACTTACGGCTTTGCTGTCCTTCTTCAGTGATTTTATCAAAAGTATTTTGCCCGAATTCGTTGTAGTCTTTGCCTTTGTCGTGGACTTCGCGATTTCCTATGGTGTTATCGCTGTACTTTTTGCTTTAATATTTAAGTATTTACCAGATGCAATTATCAAATGGAAATCCGTCTGGGTGGGTGCGCTACTTACTTCCTTTCTCTTTTCAATTTCCAAATTTCTATTGGGAATTTATTTTGGCGCAGCCGAACCTGGATCGACCTATGGAGCCGCTGGATCGGTTATCTTGGTCTTACTTTGGGTTTCATATTCATGCCTTATTTTCTTCTATGGAGCAGAGTTCACCAAGGTATTTTCTATCCGCTATGGCTATGGCATTGTGCCCAAGAAAAACTATGGCCGCGTAAAAAAAAAGGAAATAATGCTTGAAGGCGATTTTGTACCACCGCCAAAAGACCCTATTCCTGCAGGCGAAAAAGATGATCTGAAGGAGGAAGATTAGTTTTTATAGAAGGTATGTGAAAAGGTGTATTTAAAAGAAAGTTGGAATTTGGTAGCTTGACTTTGAAAGCCATCACTGAAATTCCTACGCCGAATGTAAATGGTTTCGGCAGCGACGAGCACATTGGCAAAAGGATGATACATCACATTGGCAGAGATGTAATCCCCACGCTGGTAGGCTGAAGGATGAACCTGATCCGCCAGATCAGCGCTGGAAAGCGACCAACCCACCGCACTGGTAAACAACTCACTCCAGCGGTGATCGTAATACAGCACCACACCAATCTGAGGCATAGCAACACCTTCTATCGGGCGATCGATAGGCCCGTCCGGATTAAGTACTACACCTATATCAGAAGAAGCATCATCCAAGTAACTTTGGTATGCCTTACCGCCCACTACCTGACCTCTGATCACCCCTGACTCACCAAGTTTTAGATTCGTACTGAAATTGATTCCCCAACCCCAGTTTTTCCCGCTTAAGTCAAAAGCATCTTCTTGGTAATCATCCCAGACGATCCTTCGCAAAATCCCTGCAATTTCCACATACCCCCATTTTCTGCTCATTCGAAATTCTCCCGAGACATCCGGCATAGGAAACCGGAAATTCACCCCTTCCAATTCCTGTCTGCCGGCATAAACTCCCTCATCTGCACTGGCACCTGGCCGCTCTATCGCAAACGTAAGCCGATTAGCACCCTGTAAAGGCATGAACCGGAACTGCACATTTCTGAACGCCACAGCACCTGAAGGTCCCCAATACTCCACCGTATTTGGAAAAATATCACCGTCCTGAAAAGGGGAATCATACTGTCCTATGCCAAACTTTCCCAACTGCAAATAGGCATAGCGCAGATGAAAAGAAACCTCTCCTGCCATTCGGCCTACACCGAAAAAATCAAAATCCACGAAGGTCATCAATTCCCCAAATTTGGTTGGTGTCTTTACCTTAAAGCCTAGTTTCGTCTGGCGGATAGAAAAATACACACTGCCATCCCCACCAAATTCATTAGGATAAGAAGGCAATTTGGAAGGACGCATCACATCAAACCATAAGGGATCCAGCTGACCGAAATTATAACCTAAATCAGTCATCAACTGCCCGTAAATCTCCAAGGAAGCCTTTTCCTCTGTTTGCGAAAAAGCAACTGCCTGCAAGCCAAAAAGTAGAATGACTAAAAATCTCTTTATCATGCCAAGTATCACTGAAAAGTAATTTTACACTCTAAATTATACTTTTAATCCTTAGTGTGAGCTAATTAGGAATCAAAAAATCAGTTCAGTTGAATCTAAACCACAATACCATCTGCGGAGAAATTTCCTTTTTATCAGATTTCATAGTTACCGCCATCGTTCCCTCAGATGTATAAGGATACTGGCTCAAATTACCTTGGTAGCAAAAATGAAAGTTAAGCTCTGGATCAGATTTAGGCGAATTGGCATCTACTATGGAAGTTTCAGACTGCTCCGGCCGTTCAATACTGAAAAAAACATTTGGCGAATCACTCCGCACCTCGATAGATCCTTCTTGCGTATTAAGCAAAAAAGCATGAAAGTCTTGGGTGCTAATTACCTTTGTGTCAGGGAATGATTCTGGTAAAACATCATTTGGGTTCTTCTGCCAAAGTCCAAAGGCTCGATTGTCATATAACTCCTTCCATCCCTCACCAATCCAGAGCGTATTCTCTACTTTTTCTTCAGGAAAAGAAAATTCTATTCCTTGTAAATCAGCCATATAGCCATTTGAAGAGATTTCCATTTTCAATTCTCCACTTGGAAATACTATCCAGGTAAGGGCATTTGAATTAGCTTCAAAAGTTGATTTAATCTGAATAGCTCCGTCTTTCAATCGCTTCCAAGTGAGTTTTTGAACAGCTGAGGAAAATTGCTTTGTATCCATGTTTTGACTGAAATTGATAAATCTACTTCCTATTTTCACCAATTCCAGATTACCCTTTTTCTTCCCAAAAATATATAAGGTTTCACCTGCAGCCACCTGAAAATCCGTGGTAGATTCTCTCACCCGAATGGGTTGATTCTCTAAAGGTAATCGCTGTTTGAAGTAGCTAGTGTTACCATCTTTTGGTTTTCTTATCGGCTCAGAAAGAGAGTATAAGACCAATCCATCTTTATCGACCAGAGTCAAATTGAGCAAATCTCCATCTCTCCAATTAACCGGCAGAGCAAGATCTATAACGGTGGAATGCGCCGAGACTATAGAATCCAGTGTTATACGATTTGAAAAAAGTCTCCGAGCACCATCCCATGCCTCTATTTTTTCTATAGACCAATCCAACTCCACATCATTCAATAGGGAATTCTCCTTCGGTGGTAGAAGGAGGATTTTACCGTCAAAAGACTCCGTAAGATCGAAAGGTTGAATGAAGACAGAACTACCAAATGTTGTAGTTCCACCCGCCTGCTGGGAATTCAGTTCAGATTGAGCTTCTGTGTGGACTAAGGCAATAAAATATAGACTCAACAAGCCGATTATCCGACTAACACTATGCTTCATTTTCCAGGCAATTGAATTTCTAAACGGCCTAAAAGTAAAGGAATCTAGCTGCTAAAAAAAATAAGTCAAGTAGGCTCCCAATAAGCAAAAAAATGATTGATGGAAAAATTAAAACACACATCTTCAACACCTAATGAATTAACAGATGGCATATTTTATGATTTTATATATCTTAGAACTCAAACAATTTTTATAACATGACAACCATAGACCCTAGCATTCAAGCTAAAGCTGACGCTTGGCTAAGCGGCAATATCGATGAAGAATCGAAAGCCCAAATCCGTACATTAATTGACCAAAACCCCTCAGAATTAACAGATTCCTTCTACCAAGACTTGGAATTTGGTACGGGGGGACTAAGAGGACTGATGGGCGTGGGCACCAATAGAATGAATGTATATACCGTAGGTATGGCTACCCAAGGACTGGCCAACTACCTACTTAAATGCTTCCCAGGTGAGACTATCCGTGTAGCAATTACCCACGATTGTAGAATTAACAACACACTTTTCGCCACCACCACTGCAAACGTGCTGACTGCAAATGGCATCCATGTGCTGTATTTCAAAGAAATGCGCCCTACTCCTATGCTATCTTTTGCAGTGAGACATTTTGACTGCAAGAGCGGCGTGATGATCACAGCTTCCCACAATCCCAAGGAATACAATGGCTATAAAGCATATTGGGATGATGGCGCGCAGGTGGTAGCTCCACATGACAAAAACATTATCGACGAAGTCAAAAAAATCACATCATTTGACGATGTGAACTGGGACAAAAACGATGCTCTTTTTCAGTACATAGAAGAGGATTTTGATGAGACCTATATGAAACTTGTCAAAGGGTTGAGTTTGGCTCCAGATGCTATTGCAGCGCAGAAGAATATGCCGATTGTCTTCTCTCCTATTCATGGTGCCTCCGGCAAAATGGTTCCTGCGGCAATCAAGGCTTTTGGTTTCGAAAATGTACATATCGTCAAAGAGCAAGCAGAGCCAGATGGAAATTTCCCAACTGTCATCTATCCAAATCCTGAGGAGGCTGAGGCGTTGACGCTTTCGTTAAAGCTTGGAAAAGAAGTAGGTGCTGAACTGGTTTTGGCCTGTGATCCAGATGGAGATCGCTATGCCGCCGCTGTTCCAAATGCATCCGGAGAATTTGAGTTATTGAATGGCAATCAAACGGGTGCTTTACTCACCTATTATTTGTTGAGCCAATGGAAAAAAGCTGGTAAACTCGACGGCAAGCAATTCATGGTGAACACTATAGTAACCACCGAATTGATTGACAGAATCTGTGAAGGATTTGGAGTGAAATGTTTCTCCGTATTGACTGGCTTCAAAAATATTGCTGCAATAATCAAAGACCTGGAAGGCAAAGAAACTTTCATCGGAGGCGGTGAAGAATCTTACGGCTATTTGGTTGGGGATTTTGTCCGTGATAAAGACGGTGTGAGCGCTTGTGCTATGGTTGCTGAGGCAATAGCCTATTATAAAACTCAAGGAAAATCAGTTTTTGATGTTCTCGCGGAGATTTATAATCAATTTGGCTTCTACAAGGAGTCACTCATCTCAGTAACCAAAAAAGGAAAAGACGGAGCTGAACAAATTCAAGCATTGATGACTGATTTCCGTCACCATCCACCTGCTGAGATGAATGGAATTGCTGTTGCTAAAATCGTCGATGTGAAAGAAAGCACAGTAAAAGATGTAAAATCCGGTAAGACTGAGAAACTGGATATGGACAAATCAAATGTGATGCAGTTTTATCTCGCAGACGGAAGTAAGATTTCTGCCAGACCATCTGGAACTGAGCCTAAAATCAAGTATTACTTCTCTGTTAATGCTCCTTTATCGGATGTTTCTGACTATAGAAAAGTGGAAGCAGAATTAGTCGAAAGACTGGAAGGATTGAAGCGATACTTCAGTTAAAATCCAAAATTTATAATACCGAAAAAGCACTGAGAAATCGGTGCTTTTTTTTTGTGGATACTCAAACATGATCAAGAAATAGGTGTTTTTTCATAAAAACTACGAAAATTTAATTTTTTAACTATATATTATAGTAATATTAAATTAACCCAATTGACCATGAATTTTTCTAAAGTTATTTTCCTATCACTTTGCATTTTACTCTTTCAATTTTGTACTAATAAAAATGAGGTCGAAGTAGAGCAGAATATCCATAAAATTGAAATCAGCAAAGAGTTTTTGCTCGATGATGAAAATGGATTTCAAATTGAAGCACTTGATACCATCGATCTGGAAAGGCCAGGAAATCCTCCGCTTACTTTCATCCAGGATATAGCATTCTCTAAGGATTATATTTTCCTTGTGGATAATAAGAAAGGTTTACTAAAGTTTGACTACGAAGGGAATTTTATTCAAACTATAGGCAAAAAAGGTGAAGGTCCGGATGAATATAATGTAGTCACTACAATCTATGTAGATGAAAAAAGAAATAGAATTCTGCTTGCAGTTTGGGACAAAATGGTTGTGAATTCCTATGATATGGAAGGAAATTTTATTGCATCAAGTAAAAAATTAGCAGGGCAGCCAATCTCATTCTATAAGGAAGACAGCACAATTTTGGTGATACAAGAGAGCCTAGATTCTAAGGAAAAAGATGGTAAATCAATTTCGATAAGTTCTATGGAGCCAACTACCCTCGAATTCAAAACACAAGAAAATCCTTTATATAGCTTCACTTCTAAATTCAACCGTTTTTACAATTTCCTAAATGTATTTGGCAAGGTAAATCAAGAGCATCTCTTTTATATGCCCCGGGTTCTGTTCGCTGGGTTGGTTGATCAGAAGGATACTATTTACCGAATGAAAGAGGATCACTTAGTTCCTGGATATCAACTTGATTTTACTGATTTTGGAAAGTCAGATACCTTAAGGATTGAGTTTACAGAAATAAATGACGGTCATGCAAGCATACTTTTATTGTACAAAAAAGATTCATATCATCTCATGCTTGATTTAGCACACAACACACCAAAATTTAGCTATAAACTTCCTTTCAAAGGTGTCTCACTAGAAGGATTCCCAAAACATTTAAATGCGGACACCTACTACAGAATCATCAGAAATGAAGACGCACAGGAAGAGGAAAATCCAAAAATAGTAATGTCTAGTTTAACCAAAGGAACTAATTAATCTAGATGAACAACATAGACTTCAGTGATCCTAATCACTTTTTTTCCCACAATACGTCTGCAAAGTAAACTTCTGGATCTAAAAAGTTAGCCTTCACGCTAAACCCTCCTAAATATGCCAGATGTTCAATTTCAGACAAGCTGTACTTTTTGGATATTTCAGTGAAAATCGACTCATAAGCCTCAAATTCGAAGCTTTGATTTAATGCACCTATAGTTACTACTTGTGGCTTTTGAGAAACCAAATAGCTTCTACACTCTCCGCTTACTGGATCATAGGTAGGCCAATGCGTAAATGAATCTCGGTCAAAGTCTGCATCCAGTTCTCTATTGATTCGATCAAGAAGATTCATATTAAATTCACGGGTGACACCTTCTGAATCGTGATAAGCGTCTAGAATTGTCTGTGGATTTTTCTTCAAGTCAAAGCCTAACAAAACTTGGTCGCCTTTTTTGGTTCCTACTCTCAGGTGATCAATTATATTTTTAGCTTCTTTCACTCCAAAATTCCCAAGGTTTGCTCCTAAAAATAAAATCAGGTTAGGCTTACCATCTTCCCAAACTTGCCTTTTCAATGAGTCTCGATAGGTATCTTGAATAGGGTTGACTTTCAACGCTGGAAATTCAGAAGCCAGACTTTCCTCCAACTCTTCCAAAACTGAGCCTGAGAAATCCACAGGATAATAAGTAAAATCCGCCTTCTTGTCGGTTAGATACCGTAGCAAGATTTTGGTTTTCATCCCATCTCCCGCGCCGAGTTCAACTAGGTTGAAGGGCGTATTTAAGGCAAGCACTTCTGCTAGAATTTGCTCGTGTTGCCCTTCCAGTACTTCATATTCTTTCCTAGTGAGGTAATACTCCGGTAAAGCCATGATCTGCTGAAACAGTTTATCACCTTTGGCATCGTAGAAATATTTGGAAGGTAAAGTTTTCGGAGTTGAATTCAGACCAAGCATCACGTCTTGGGCAAAAGTGCCGAAATCCGTATTTTTTGCATTCATAAATTAAAGTGATTTGGCTAGGCGAATGCCCATGAATTGCCATCTGTATTTAGGGTGAAAAAAGTTTCTATAAGTAGGTCTGGAATGTCCCTCTGAAGTGGCAACCGAAGCGCCACGCAGCACCATTTGATTAATCATAAATTTCCCATTGTACTCCCCTATTGCTCCAGGAGCCACAGTAAAACCAGGATAAGGCAGGTAAGCTGAGTTAGTCCACTCCCATCTTTTCCCCCAGTCAAATTGATTTTGGGAGACTTCCCACTCAAATTCCGTTGGTAACCTCAGCCCTTTCCAAGCTGCAAATGCTGAAGCTTCATAGAAATTCACATGAGCGACAGCAGAATCTAAGTCAATTGGTTTCAATCCATTTAAAGTGTAATAAAACCATGTATCCTCTTGATTCTCCCAATAAAGAGGAGCCTTGACTTCCAATTCTTTCACCCAAGCCCAGCCCTCATCATGCCAATAAGTTGGGTTTTCGTAACCTCCTGAATTCATAAATTCAATGTATTCCTCATTGGTGACCAAAGCAGAAGAAATCGCAAAGTCATTGATATAAACCTTGTGTGGATTCAACTCATTGTCATAGCAGAATTGATCACCACTATAGCCAATTTCATAAACTCCAGGTTCTACTGCAATCCATTTTGACTTGGATTCAGAAACATACTCTTCTATATCCATTACGCTTGGATTCAGAGGATTAAACCACAAACTATATTTCAAATCTGTGATTAGTAATTCCTGATGCTGTTGCTCATGGTTCAGCCCCAGCGTTACTAATTCGTCAATTTCCGGATTGTTTCTCCCTATCAACTTTAACATAGCCCCATCGACATAGGCACGATAGATTTTGACCTCTTCTACTGAAGGACGGGACATCAAGCCACGCTGATTTCTGGCGGTTCTAGCTCCGAGGGAATTGTAATAGGAATTGAAAAGGAAATTAAACTGGGGATGTTTTACCTCGTAACTGGGGTCATTTGGCACCAAAATAAACTGCTCAAAAAACCAGGTGGTATGTGCCAAATGCCATTTTGGAGGGCTTACTTCTTCGGAAGCCTGCAGACTAAAATCCTCTATAATTAAATTTTCGCATAAGTAAAGCGAGTGATTTCTTACCCATTCAAAAGTTTCTGTTAAATCCATATATAATTGATAACTAAGCTTCAAGATAAAGGTTTACGATCTCTACTCCTTGCCTATGTGCACTAAAGCATCTCCAGTATTAATCACAGGCATATTATTCATGCCTATTATAAAGCCGTTCGTCGGAGATTTTACAGGGATTTTGATCTGTCCGTAGGGATCCGAAATCCGTGCCAGAACTTGTCCCTTTTTCACAGATTCTCCCACTTGTACGCTTGAGTTGAAAATCCCCGAAGCTTTTGCTCTCACCCAATTACTTTCTTTTAGAAAAATAGTTTCTTGTGGCGGTGGAGCATCTGCGAGCATACCTAGACTAGCCAGCAAGCGCTTTGACCCATTTACCCCTTCTTCTATCCCATACTCATCCAGTCGCATAGATTCCCCTCCTTCATACACCAAAATATGCTTCCGAGCCTTATAGGCTTCTTTTCTGAAGGATTTTTCTATGTATTTTGAGTTGACTACATAGTGAGTTCCAAAAGCTTTAGCAAGTTCTACGGCCACCTTATCCTTATAATCCACTCTTATTTGAGGAAAATTGGTAAGCATTCGACCGCCGGTATGGAAGTCAATCCCAAAATCAATCTGAGGAATGATCTCACTACTCAAAATATAGGCAATACTTCCAGCTAGGGAACCTTTTTTGCTTCCGGGAAAACTTCTATTCAGGTCTCTCCCGTCCGGAAAAGTTCGGCTATTCGAAAGAAAACCATATATATTCACTAAGGGGATAAAAATCAAAGTGCCTTTCAGCAATTCCAATCCCTCATCGACTTCTTCAAGTAATCGTTTAGCTGTCACTACTCCGTTGATTTCATCTCCATGAACTCCACCACTAATAAGTACCACAGGGCCTTCTTCTTTGGACGAGCGTATAAAAATCGGAAGATCAATCAGGGTATGTGTGGGAAGTTTGGCGATGGCAATTTCCAAATTCATCGATTGGCCTGGTCTGATCCGTACGCCATTTATGACCAACTCTTTCATTTATTCAAGTTCAATAGGTTGATTTCATTTCTTATTGGAACAAAAACTTACTTATTTCGCAAGTAGCTCTCCACATATGAATATACTAGAAAACATCTCCCTTAAGGCATTCAACACATTTGGAATTGATAAAACAGCCCGCTTTTTTATGGTTGCCAAATCTGTTGACGAGCTCAAAAAAGCCTTACATTGGGCTAAATCACAGAAAATCAAACCCTTGATTCTCGGAGGAGGTAGTAATATTCTGCTGACCCAAGATCAAGATGCCTTAGTGATCAAAATCGAACTTGAAGGTATAGAGGTTATCAAAGAAGACGAAGAAACCTATCATGTAGCTGTAGGTGCTGGAGTAAACTGGCATCAGTTTGTGATGACTAGCATTGCAAATAACTGGGCTGGGGTAGAGAATTTATCGCTGATCCCAGGGACTGTCGGTGCATCTCCTATGCAAAATATCGGTGCCTATGGTGTGGAAATCAAAGATGTCTTTCACAGCCTGAAGGCCTTGAATAAGGAGACATTGGATCTCGAAGAATTTGATGCGGCACAGTGTCAATTTGGATACCGAGAAAGTGTTTTCAAACATGACTTGAAGGGCAAATACGTGATTTGCTCAGTTGTTTTCTGTTTGAGAAAAAAGCCAGATTTCCATACTGAATATGGTGCAATCCAAGAAACCCTGGAAGCATCTGGAGTAAATGAGCTTAGTTTAAAAGCCATCTCTGAGGCAGTCATTCAAATCCGGCAATCCAAGCTTCCTGATCCCAAAGAAATAGGAAATGCGGGATCATTCTTTAAAAACCCAACGATCACAACAGAACAATTTGAAGTTCTAAAAAATCACTATCCTGCGATCCCAGGCTTCCCAAATGAGGAGGGAATCAAAGTTCCGGCTGCTTGGCTGATCGAGCAATGTGGCTGGAAAGGTCAGCGATTCGGAGAAATAGGTGTGCACAGCAAACAGCCCCTTGTCTTAGTTAATTACGGAGATGGGGATGGAAATGAAATCAAAAAACTCGCGGAGAAAATACAGCAATCAGTTGCAGAGAAGTTTGACATTTCCATTCACCCAGAAGTCAACTTTCTTTAGATCAACCTGTCGTTGACTTCAAATGTCTTCTCGTACTTGTCAACCTGCACTCCAAATTTCCTTAAGAAATCCACTCCTTCATCAGAGCCAATTCCTTTGTATTCCGCATAAGAGAAGAGGTAAATAACTCTTGAAATCCCCATTGAGAATATGATCCTAGAACAGGCAAGACATGGAGATAGCGTAACAAATAAGGTGGAGCCTTCCACAGAAGTGTTGTTTTTTACAGCATATAGAATTGCATTTTGCTCAGCATGAAGCGCTAAGGAGCAACTACCTTTGCTATCTCTTGCACATCCACTTTCAGAGAATTCAACATCGCAATTATGCGTACCTGCAGGAGGTCCATTATAACCTATGGAAATTATTCGAGTGTCCTTGGTGAGAACAGCGCCCACATGCTTCTTGATACAATGGGAACGCTTAGCCAAATTGACTGCCAGTTCCATAAATATATCATCAAAATCAGGTCTGCTCATAACTTAGTATTTGGACAAAATTAGCATTTGAGACTCAAGCCACGCAAAAAAACTTGATTAATAACCATAAGATTTTCGTTAACTAGTAAAAGCTAACTTTCTATTTTCCTCTTCGTTTTAAAATTTAAAAGTTGAATACAATGAACCAGATTCACTCTAAGAACCTATTTGCCTTCCTACTTATACTGGTTGGTTTCAGCTCTTGTAGCGCTATTGATATCTTCAAAGAAAATGTAGAAGTCCCTATCAGCCCACCTTATAAATCCTTTGTGATCATCAATCAGGAAATTGGGATGAGGGGGTTTTCTTCTCAGTTTATAGACCAGCAAGTACAAATCCACCTACAGCAAGCGCTGGAAGCCAGAGGTCTAGTATATGAAAAAACGGAGCCTGAGCTAGTCATTCGGTACACTTCAAACGAAGACCCCAGAAAAAGGGAAACTTATCAAAACAACAACGTTTATCCTTACTGGGGTTACAGAGTTTGGGATCCATGGATGTATAATCCCTATTTCAACAATAGAAACAACCCTACGACTAGTAGCTATGAGTTGGTACAGGTTATCGTGGATTTCATCGATCAAAAAGAAGATAAATTATTGATGACCTTGACTGGAGTGACTGAAGTAAGTAACCAGAAAACTAAAAGTAAGAAGGTTCTGAAAACAACTGATAAAATCATAGCGTATTTTATCAACGAACTAAAGGAAGCTGAGTAAAAAAGGATAAATCATTCTTAATCAGTGCGATTCATTTGTTAGCGAGTTTAAGAGATAAAACCAAAATTGACTAATTACGCTAGTTCAAATTGTACTTAATTAAGAATATCATTTTTTTTTAAGTCTTATTTGGCAAAATATTTGTAAAAGTTCAATTACCTATTACTTTTGTAGTAGCTATAATGTATTTCAGCCGCTAATTTTTGCACTTAATGTTAACAATTGTCCTTATAGATGACGATCCCATCAGTACCTTTGTTACTGAAAAACTCATTTCACGAAATGTGAAAGAGCCTTGTCAATTTTATAAGTATCAGAGTGCCAGAGCCGCACTTCAGGAAATTTATTCGATTAAGGCTAATTATCTTTTCTTGGATCTGAATATGCCGGAAATGACAGGTTGGGATTTCTTAGATTCGTTCAATTCCGATAACTACGAAGCACAAATTTATATTTTGAGCAGTTCCGTAGATGAACGCGATATAAATAAAGCTAGTAGATATAGCGTAGTCAAAGACTACCTCTCCAAACCTCTGATCAAAAAATACATCAAATCAATATTCAACTGACCCAGTATTTGGGTCTTTTTTTTTGAGTCACACTTTAGGCTTGATGGCTTTTTATTTTTTCTAAAGACACCTCGAATTATCATTTTCATATTCCGCGAAAAGCTTATGTGACACTTATTAGGTGTCTGGCTGTACCTAGAAAACTACCTTAGTAAGAATTGTAGAAAAAAGTTTTAAAAAAAAATACCAACAGTATGGTGCGAAATGTTTTTTTACTTTAATTCGTAACGTTCAACTATTAAAAACCCCTATCTAAACTACTATGGAGGATTTTGACGACGATTTCGAAGAAGATGACAACTTCAATGAAGACGATGATTTCGATAATGATTTCGAAGACGAATATGATCTAGATGAAGAAAGTGAATTTGTCGATGACAATATCATGGACTTCGACGAAGATGAGGAAGAAGACGAAGATTTCGATGATGATCCATTCGATTAACCTCAATCCTTTGGTTATTTCGAGTTAAGAATTTATCTTCGGGCAATCTTTAGAAATTCAAAAAATTGATCATGATACTATTAGACGTATTCACTTCGCCACTTGCAGGAGGAGCTCAAACTTTCCTGGTGATTGTATGTGTGTTGATCGGACTTGGTGCCGGTGTAACTGCAATTGACACGAGAAGCACTTTCACCAAGAAGAAAAAGGCTGATCATTAAAATTTATATTTTGCTTTAAAAGGAGGTTAACGCCTCCTTTTTTTATGCCTTTTCAGATGTCAAAAACACAGAGTTTCCAGAATCACGCTAAATATTACCCTCTCCATCACTTTGTGATTATGCCTTTGGTTTTGGTATTCCTTGGTTGGAGTATAACAAGGACAAACTTTGACAATCCACAAGAAACATCCAATAGTATCTATTTCCTTTTACTCGGTTTTTCTTTGCTCTTGGTCTCCTATCTTCCCAGAATCTACGCGCTGAAAAATCAGGATAGAATTATCCGATTGGAGATGAGACAGCGGTATTTCTACCTTACCGGAACACCTTTTTTTGATAAGGAAAACCAGCTTACTTCTGCTCAGATTATTGCCTTAAGATTTGCCGGAGATAATGAGATTTTGGCTTTAATCGAAAAGAGCATCCTGGAGAAAACCGCTCCCAAAGAAATCAAAAAAAGTATTAAAAACTGGAAAGCAGATCATCACAGAGTATAAGCCTATCCCATCTAGACATCCAGAGAAAACTCCTTATCTAATAGTTCGCCTAGGTTTTTTCTAGCTTTGATTTTGAAATCGGATGCTGAGAAATCCAACTCAGGCAAGGTAAGTACCTGATCAAACAGTTGCGTTCCGGGGTCTGCTCCTGAAGTTATCAGTAAAACCTTTTTGGAATGATCGTGCGCGAGCTTCCTTAATTCATAACAAGCTTTGCCTTCCGCAGACTGATCATCATACCTTCCTTCTCCGGTAAGTGTAATATCTGCCCATTTCACTTGATTTCCAAGGTTTACTTTTTCAAAAAAATAGGCTGAGCCAAAGTTAATCTCTGTTTCAAAAAAAGCCGATAGTCCTAATGCAATCCCGCCTGCAGCACCAAAGCCTGGCTTATCGATGAAAACTTTTTTCTGTTTTTGAAACAGCTGATCAACTACTTTTCCACAAATTTCTTCGTAGGGTTTAATCCGATCTGCTTGAATTCCCTTCTGCGGACCAAAAACAGGAACCGCTCCTCGATCTCCAAAAAATGTATTCTGTACATCACAGAGACATCTAAATTTAACTTTGGGAATACCTGGGGACTTCTGGATATGGAATATCTTAGAAAGATAATCAGGTGAAAACTGAGTGAGCTCCCTTCCATTTTTATCCAAAAAAACAACTCCTAACGCAGATAATATCCCAACTCCCAGATCTACAGTAGCACTTCCCCCAAGTCCTAGTACTACTTCCTCAGCTCCTAAATCAATAGCTTGCTTGATAAGCATACCTGTACCAAAGCTAGAAGCTACAGATGGATCCAACTTCCACTCTTCGATCGATGCTATTCCAGAAGCTGCAGAAACGTCTATATAGGCCTTTTTCAATTGATCTTCCCAACCATAAAAACAAGGAATTGGCCTACCGATAGCGTCAAGTGACCAGGATGATTTCTTCTCTAAATTTAATAGTTCTGTTAAAAGCTCACAGGTACCGTCTCCCCCATCTGCGATTGGTATCAATGCTGTATTGACAGTAGGGAACTTCCCTTCTACAAAGTCTTTGATAATTTCTCCAGCTTCACGAGCACTCATGGTGCCCTTAAAGGCATTAGGAGAAATAAGGACATTCATAGCTTAGGCTGCTTTTTTCATTCTTTCGAAATAGTCTTTCATCGCAACCCGCACTTTAGGAGCGAGATAAATGGTAGAAATCATCGTAGGCACGGCCATAATCGCATACATACCATCTACCAAACTGATCACCACATCTAAGGAAGCTACAGCACCTGCAACAATAGTGATCAAGTAGAAATAATTGTAATAATCCGCCCTTTTGGCTCCAAAAAGATAGCCAAAACACTTATGACCATAATAGGAATAAGTGAACATGGTGGAAAGAGCAAAGACCAACACGGCAACCATCAGCAGATACCTGCCATAATAAGGAAGCGCCAAGTCAAATGCAGCCAAAGTCAACCTTACGCCGTCTTTCTCAGTAGATTCCCAAACGCCCGTAAGCATGATCACTAGAGCTGTCAGCGTACACACTACTATCGTGTCAATAAAAGGACCGAGCATGGCTATCAAACCTTCTCGAATCGGCTCGTTATTTTTAGAAGCACCGTGAACCATGGGAGCCGTACCTATTCCAGCTTCGTTAGAAAAAGCAGCTCTTCTCGCCCCAATAACAATAACTGCTCCAACGGCTCCTCCTGCCATAGCCTCTCCCGTAAATGCGTCAGTTACTATTTTCAAAAGCATTTCAGGTACATCTCCTATGTATTTGAAGACTATAATTATTACTGTCACAAAATAGAGACCTACCATAAAAGGAACCAGTTTGGAGGCTACGCCAGCAATTCTTTTGATACCTCCAAGTATTACAATCGCCACCAGAACCATCATCGTGATTCCTATGATCCAACGTGTCTTATCGCCTTCATCCAGTCCAGCCGGTTCAAGAATTACTGTTCTAAGGACAGCTGTCAGCTGGTTGGCTTGGAATATAGCGAGCAAGCCCAAAACCCCTGCAGTACAGAATATGATGGAAAGGAATTTCCACTTTTTACCCATTCCTTCTTCAATCACATACATGGGGCCACCTTGGATTTGCCCTTCGGAATCTTTTCCTCTAAACATGATGGCCAAGCTACAGGTGTAAAACTTCGTAGCCATCCCTACGAATGCAGAAACCCACATCCAAAAAATAGCCCCAGGGCCGCCCATATTAATTGCAATGGCAACACCACTGATATTTCCTAGCCCAACTGTCGCTGCGATAGCTGAGGACAAAGCCTGAAATGAAGTGATCTGTCCGGGCAATAAACTATCGTCATATTTCCCTCTCAGCAAGCCTATCGCATGTCCGATCTTACGAAAAGGCACAAATCCAGAATGCACTAAAAGCAACAATCCGCCACCCATCAAAATGACCAGCATAGGAGTACCCCAAATCCAGTTTGCAAAAGAAATAATGTATTCGCCCATTAAAATATTCGAGTTAAAGCAATCAACTATCTTGATTGAATGATTTTGAAATAAACATCCATATTAGGTTCATTTTAATGAAAATCAAAGAATATGGTCTGTCATGCAATGAAAAACCCGACAGAAGCCGGGTTTTATAATTCTCTGGAAATTCTTACCAAAGTACTTTTGGCGATCGATAAAATTCTATCCCATTGATATCCCAGCGTTTACCTTGGATGGCAATTCGCTTTGAGAAATCATCCCAACTTCTCCTCTCTTTACTAGACCAAGCTACTTCGGCCAAAGCCGCCAATCTAGGAAAGGCCATGTATTCAATATCAGAACGATTCGCGATCGTTTCTGTCCAAAGCGGGGCTTCTACTCCTAGGATATCTGTTTTGTTGATACCATCTGCATAGGTTGAAGGATCCCAATTGTAGGAATCATCAAGCTCTATATAAGCTGCCCAATGGAGACCCAATCTGGAGGTAGAATCATATTGCATGTCGAGATAGGCTCTCTTTGCCGGTGACATCAAAATTTGATTTCCCTGCTCCTTAGCTAGAATCGCATTTTCTTCCAAAGCCCAAAACTGAGCAACAGACCCCGGAGCTAGTTTAGCTGTAGCTATCTCATCCCATCCTATGCTTTTCTTTCCATATTTGGTCACGATTTCCTGAACACGCTCAACAAAGTAAATGTAATCATCCTTTTCAGTGACATGTGATTCATCTCCACCGATATGTATATAGGGTCCAGGAGTAAGCTCCACAAGTTCCTTGATCACATCTTCTACAAAAGTGTAGGTGATTTCCTTGTTAGTTGCAAACGTACTAAAGCCAACTTCAATTCCAGTGTAGAGCTCAGCAGGTTCTGGATTCTTATCAAGAATATCAAAATCGATTTTACCCTCAGACATGGTAGAAAAATCTCCATCAGGAAGATTTACTCCCGGATTCAATTCTGCATAAGAGGCCAAAGCAGCATTGGTATGGCCAGGCATATCGATTTCGGGAACTACTGTGATGAATCTGTCCGATGCATACTTTACGATTTCCACATAATCTTCTTGGGAGAAAAAACCACCTTCAGTTCCACCAACTTCCGTTTTACCTCCAATTTCAGTCAGTTTTGGCCAAGATTTGATTTCAATTCTCCAACCCTGATCATCTGATAAATGAAGGTGAAGGAAATTAAATTTCAAACTTCCCATCTGATCGATGTAATGCTTCACATCTTCAACACTTATAAAATGCCTAGCCACATCTAGCATAGATCCTCTGTAAGCAAACTCAGGTTGATCTTCAATGATGCCAGTGCCAATAACCCAATCCGTATCGACCTTAGACGTATTTTCAATCGCTACAGGCATAGCCTTCACAAGTGTTTGAATCCCATAATAAAGACCAGCTGCAGAAGTTGAGCTGATTTTCACCTGATCGCTGCTGATATCGACGGTATATTTCTCAGAAGCAGCACCACTAGTTAATTCTAAAACCAAGTCGCCACTTTCCGTCGAAACTGGAATTTCAAAACCGGTTGCCGGACGTAATCTATCTGCCAAAAATGCTCCAACCCGCGAAAGATCTTCCCCACTACCAATCAGTTGGATGGAAGCACTTGGCTCTAACTCAAAAGTTCCTGAAGTTGGAGCTATTGAGGAGGGAATTGGAATGATACCTGCCTCATCCAGTGGCACTGCACTAGGTGTTTGGCAAGAACTGATAGATAATGCTGCAACTACAGCAAATGTCCAAAGAGAATATTTCATTTGTTTATAATTGATTTTTAGCGGTCACAACCTGTCCCGTGACGAAGGATACGGGATGGAATGCTCTGAATAATTATGCACCTGTGTCATAAGCCATTCTCATGGACATTTCATATGATAAAGGTTTGAGTAAACTTAATCTATTTTTTTCAATAAGCTCTTTATATCTAATTGATTTTATAGTAAAACAAAAAATCATTCTATGACCGGGGAAAATTCATGATTTACTCAAAGGATTTATATAAATGGGTTCAGAAATATGAGTAGTAATTGATAATTTCAATTTTCACTTAGTCAATCAAACATTTCCTCGTAGATGTTGCTCACTGGAAAATTTCAATAACCCTGTTTAACAAAACTCTTAAACGAATGAAAAACAATAGCTTAGGATCTGGGAGTTCCCGGAGAAAATTCCTTAAAGGCACTGCTTTGGCGGCTGCCGGATTTTATATAGTTCCAAGAAATGTGTTAGGCGGGCCAGGATTTATTGCTCCAAGTGACAAACTTCGTGTTGCCGGTATAGGTGTAGGAGGAATGGGAGGCGGTGACGTACGAGGAATTACCCGAACTGAAAAAGCAGATTTCATCGCTCTTTGTGATGTAGATGATAGCAGGGCAAAAGCAAGTCGGGAACTTCACCCAAAAGCAAAGTACTACAAGGATTTTAGAGAAATGCTGGAGAAGGAAGAAAAGAACATTGACGCAGTCACTGTATCAACTCCTGATCACACCCACGCTGTAGCTGCTATGGCAGCCATGAAAATGGGCAAGCACGTCTATGTACAAAAACCGCTTGCACACGACATCTACGAAGCTAGAATGCTCACTGAAGCTGCTGAAAAATATAAGGTAGTGACTCAAATGGGGAATCAGGGTTCTTCAGGCGATGGGGTGCGTAAAATGGTAGAATGGTATGAGGCTGGATTAATAGGTGAAGCCACGAAGGTTTACTCCTGGACAAATAGACCTGTTTGGCCTCAAGGAATTCAATGGCCAACAGAGCCCGTGACACCGCCTTCCGATTTGGACTGGAACCTTTGGCTAGGGACTGCACCCTACAAAGATTATATTGGAAATCTAGTTCCATTTAACTGGAGAGGCTGGTGGGACTATGGCACGGGAGCACTAGGTGACATGGCTTGCCATATTATGGAGCCCCCATTCCGTGTTCTCGGCTTAGGCTACCCTAAATCAGCCGAATGCTCCGTTGGATCTGTGTATGTAGGAGAATTCCAAAGAGGCTATTTCCCAGATAGCTGCCCGCCTTCTTCTCACATTACATTGAGATTTGATAGACCAGGCAAAGAAGACCTTGAATTCCACTGGATGGATGGAGGCATTCAGCCAAATAGACCTGAGGAATTGGCACCAAACGAACAGATGGGTGATGGTGGAAATGGAGTAATCATCGAGGGAACCAAAGGAAAAATGATGTGCTCTACCTATGGGATAAACCCACAGTTACTTCCTACCTCCAAAACGAAAGATATCAATGTACCTGAAACACTCTACAGAGTACCTGGCGGGGATACTGGTCACTATAAAAACTGGGTGGAAGCCTGTATCGCTGGGCACGGCTCAGAGGAATATAAAAACTTAAGCTCTCCATTCTCTATAGCAGGGCCACTTACCGAATCTGTTTTGATGGGAAATCTAGCCATTAGAAGCTATGACTACAGAACTCCAAAACCAGATAACGCAGATCAATTTGATTACCCTGGGCGAGGAATTAAACTGGTTTGGGATGGGCCAAATATGAAGGTGACTAACTTCGAACCAGCCAATCAATTTGTACGAAGAGCGTATCGGGGAGATTTCTCACTTTAAAAAAAACGGCTTTGAAATCACTTTCAAAGCCGTTTTTTTAAATTTTTAGAACGAAGCTATTTTTTAGCTAAAGCTCAGGGACGTGAACCGATAACTTAGCTTCTGTTTTGCAGCTACACTTATTTCACCACTTTTAAGATTCCCTGCATGGTATAGAAATGCCCCGGGACAGTACATACATAGGTATATTCTCCAGGTTCAGTCGGCGCTATGAAGTAAATCGTATTTGATTCACTTGGCTGAAGCAGTTTGGTATGAACAAGGACTTTACTCGTGTTCGGAATATAATCTTTCTGTTGACCTTCCAGTCCTAGTTTCATCGCTGCTTCCCCTACTTCTATGGCCGTCCCCGGCATCACGATCACAAAGTTATGTAGCATGTCATCCACATTTTGGAACACCAGCTTCACCTTACTTCCAGCTTTCACCTGAACTTGCGCAGGATCAAATTTCAAGCCTGGCTTCGTACCCATATTAATCGTAATGTCTGCTGCTCCATCCCAGCTCGCAGGCATAGCAGGAGTATATTTTGCCAACTTCGGAGCAGCTGGCTTACTGGCTGCCGCTTGTTGTTTGGCTGCCTTAGCTTTTGCTTCAGCATCTGCCTGAGCCTTTGCTGTACTATCCGCCGCAGCTTTCATCATCATTTCATGTTCATGACGCGCAGCTAAGAAAGGAGCAGTATCAATCTTTTCACCTGCACCGAAATTATTTAATGTATAGTAACCAACATTATGCAACAAAGCTTTTCCTTGAGTGGATTTCACTCCTTCAGCTTTGACCTCATGGATGTAACCCAACCGTAGATTATCCACTACCAAACGAGCTTTCATCCCATCTTCAGAAACTACTACACCTATGATATCACAGTTTTCATTGTTGATCACAGGACTTCCATATTGAGCTTGATATTTATAGGTAAAGCCAGTTACTTGATAGTTTGCCGGATCGGCAGCTAATTCCTTATCCACCGGCTCAGTAAATTCTATTTCAAATCCATCAGGCTTTGACTTGATAGTTTTCATTTCAAAAGGCATCCTTCCAGTCCAAACCAATCGCTGCAAACTGAACAATTCCTTTCCTGTGGAAGACCAACCTCTACTAGTCATTCCCACAAACATGGATGCGTCATTTCCCCAGACCATTCTCAAGATTCCTGAAGAAAAGCCTTCTCGGAATGGAAATACCACTCCTTGATATACGCCATCTATTTTCTCAAAATCAACACGGGCAATATTACTTTGTCCCTGATCACCCACAAAAACCTGATTAGCAAATGGCCCAAAACCACCGGCGGTATTGTCATTTAAGAAACCCGAAGTTGAAATCCCCAAGATTCCATGTGGCAACCAAATTGCGGGAGCTTTTAGTCCGGGTACGCGCTGAGCTACATCGTACATGGGTTCGCCAGTATTCGGAATATCCTCTTTTCTCAGCGTCACTGGAGAACCTGGAAGTCCAGACCATTCCAGACTTTCTGCATTGCCTAGGAAATCCCCTTTTTCCACATGAGAAATCCTTCCTGAACCTACCCAGTCTCCTTGGTTTTCTGTGTAGAAAAAATCACCGGCGGCATTCATACCGTAACCGGCTGGCGAGCGCATCCCTGCAGCATAAGGCATCATTTCTCCCCCCGGAGTTATTTCCATCGCCCAACCTCTCCAAGGCACCAAACTCACGCCATGCCCAAGACTATTGCTCCAGCCCACATTTAGCGTTACAAGCATATTTCCATTGGGAAGGAAAGTAGGACCGTAGGAATACTCATGGTAGTTTCCTGAAAGTGGCCAGGAGACAATTTTCTTGTATTCATCTGCCTGACCATCTCCGTCCGTATCGCTGAGTTTAGTCAATTCACTTCTTTGGGTGACGTAGATATCACCATCATGATATGCCAGGCCCAAAGGCTCATGCAAACCTGAGGCAAACTTTTTATAAACTGGCTTTTCATTCCCAGAAATACCCGGACTGGAAACTATCCAAACTTCACCCCTACGTGTACAGATCGCTAAGCTGCCATCTGGCATTGTGGCCATACCCCCCACCTCCAAAATCACATCCTCAGGAACAGGCAAAGAGATCAATTTATAAAAATCATCCTCTGTCTCCGGCCGCATCATGGGCGCTTTATCCTGTGCTTTTAATTCTACTTGTCCGATAAATAGGCAAGCAAAGGCAAAAGCAAATCCTTTCTTTGTATTGAATTTCATTAGATTTTTCATGCTGCTTCCTAGTTATTACCAAATGATTGAATAAGTCATCACTCCAGAGTTACCGATCATTTTGATTGGCACAATCAGTTCCGATGATCCGTCTGGAGCATTTCTGATGGTTGGGGATTCTCTCCCTTCAAAAGAGATATAATAGGAATGGTCATCTATTGCGTACAAATCATTTGGCAGTTTCTCGATGCTAGCACCTTGAGCTACCAGTACATAGGCTTGTTGGGATTCATTTTCGTTGACCACCTTAACTGTTCTAGCGAGCTTCTTTCCTGAATCTTTACTATCAAAAGTCTCAGAAAGCCTCACACCAGGCATGGTATAAGTGATTATTGGAGATCCGTTACTTTTCAATTCATAGCCTTCATAGCTAAAGCCGTCTATTTCCTCTGGCCAAACAGCGTCTTTGGAGGCAAGTGGTGCAACACTAGGCTTTCCTGCGAATTCGATTACATTTCCCAAAGGTAACATCAGCTGAGTTTCACCTCTGCCATACCACATTGGGGTAGTTTCCACAAAATCACCTCTCCACACATTCAACAATTCCCCCCGACTCAAATCAATCGCATAATTTACACCTCCTAGTTCGCCAACTGCCATGGTATGTGTGCGCTTTTCTACTTGATGCATTAGGAAACCACGTTGCATTGCAGCTCTATCGCTTACTTTCACGGCAATTTGCCCAACTGGATCAGCCGCCCTTAAAGGGACATTCAATGCTGTTTTAGCAACGCCCTTCCCTTCTACTGTCAGTGTGATATCATTACTCGGAGCGTACCAATGCCCAAAAGTCTTGAAGTAATTCAGTTTTACTTGATGCTCTCCTGCTGGTAATTGAATGGAACCATTTGCTTTGCCTGTGACGCCATCTACATAAACCACTTCCTCGTCATTTATAAACAGTTTTCCAGCCCCGTTTATTACTCCAGGAGGCGTATCGTCAGGAACCCAAGCGAGGTTAAGGTAAAAGAAATATTCTCCTGCACTAGGCACGGTCAAGGTTCCTTCTACTGTTCCAGAGAATTCATTTCGGGTAGCAGGAGCCAAATGGGCCAGCACATCGATAGGCATTTTCCCTTTTGGGGTAGCCGTTTCAAATTCATTGATCGTTTTGATGCCATCAAAATACGTGAGTTCCATATCCTCCAGCGTCACTTCTTCAGCCCCGTAGGCCTTATAGCTGATGTTTCGGATCGCTACGCCACCATGGTCACCTTGGATAATCAATGGCCCCAAAGCTTGCTCATCTGCGAAAAAAGCACCTTGCGTTGGGCCAGTAACCTCAATGTTCTTTTGTACCAATACGCCATTTTGATAAACAGAAGCAAATTTGGCGTTGGATAGCTTTTTCCCTTGAGAATCAAAGCGGGGAGCTTTAAAGACTATTCGTAGTGATTGCCAAAGCCCAGGTGCTCTACTGACATTTACCAAAGGAGGATGACCTTCAAAGCCTTCTCTTCCACTGCCTCTATTTTCATCCCAGCGCTGATAGATCGCACCGGCATCAGTGAATGTTGGATTTTGTACTGCCCAGGAATCAAACAGCTGAACCTCGTATCTCCCTTGAAGGTAAAGTCCTGAATTACTGCCTTTTGGCATCATAAAATCGAGGGAAAGCTCGATGTCTCCGTGCTCAAAAGAAGTTCTAATCTCCTGATTATCTTCTTTTTGCGGTGTATTTAGCAAAACACCAGTTCCGTTCTTGTCTTTGGATTTACCGCCTTCCAGATCATAATAAACTGACTCTACTATTCTCCAGTTGCTACCGGTAGGTTGAAATTCACTAAGATTTTGGAGTGGTAGCACTTCAAATGGAATTGGGCTCTCCTGTGCTATAGATGCTATCGCCTTGAAAAACAAGCAATAACAAATCAGAAATATTTTCTTATTCATTAGTAGGTTAAATAGGTAATTGACCTCAAAGTTAACCTTCTATCCAACTTAAAAAAATAGGATTATTACAAGATTAAATTTACCAGGTTTGGATCTATACAATAAAAAAGCAGGAGAAGATCTCCTGCCCTTTATTTGAAAACTAAACCAACTATTATTTAACTACCACAATGAATTCAAAAATAATACATTTATAATTAAATCAAAATTCCAAATAAAAATTTGTTAAGATTATTTCTTCTCCGGGAAGTTACCTCGTTTAAATGCAATTCCTAACGCCAAACCTTGGGAAAATTGAATTTTACTGTCTTGATCCAAATCGTAGATCATCAAACTTGTCAAACTAACATTAACTAGGTTGGACACTTTTGCTGTCAGACCGAAATCTAACCGGTGATCAATCGCATCAAAAGCGAAGGTCTCGTAGTTTGCATACATCTGATATCTAACCATTAAAGCAAGGTTTTCAGAAAGTTTTTTATTGTAGTCAGCAAGTAAGCTAAAGGCTAACCATTCGGTACGAACCGTCTCTCCTATATCGACGCCATAATTTTCGGGTACATTCAGGTACAAATCTGTATCTGTCACAAAAGTCCATCTTGGAGAAAATGGAGAAATTCGTAAGCTGAACTCATCATTTGGCTTATATTCTACACCCAGAGAAGTGGTGAGGTAAGCTGGGTTTAAAAATTTAGAAATCAGAATTTTATCTGCTCCTTCAGGAAATTCATAGCCTGGGGCAAACTGAGAAAGGAAGTTTATAGCAAAGAAATAATTCCACTTGTCGCTGATCTCATATCCCACTTTGGAATCAAGGAAAATACGGTCATTGGACTTTCGCCCTTCTTCGTCTTTGTTTTTCACCACTCCATAGATAAAGTCCATGGTATTATCCCAGGTCCATTTTTCTTTGGCATAATTAGCACGACCGTTGAGATAGACTCCCAAGGCGACTGAGTTCACACCACCGCCTTGCCAGTTACCACTAAATGCTGCCTGGTTTAGATTTAAACCACCGCCTATTTCCTTAAGCCAATAGCTTGTATCTTTAGCTACTAAAGTGGAGTCTTCTTGGGCAAAAAGTTGCCCACAAAATAAAATAAAGAGGAAAAGTGTAGAAATTCTTTTCATAATTAATGGATGTTGAATTATTTCAATATAAATAAATACTATGCAAATATGGAAAATGACTTGGAAAGAGAATTAATAATTCGTGATTATTTGGCTAGGCAGCGTACAACACTTGCAAATAACAGGACTTTACTCTCTTTTATTCGCACGTCCCTGTACTTTTTGGTTTCAGGCACCGCTTTGTTTGAGGTCAAAGAACTCGACCATGTGCGGGACTTGGGCTACTTGGCATTTGGATTGAGTTTCGTTTTTATTATCGTCGGGTTCATGAGTTACTTTCGTATCCGCCAAAAACTCAAAAAAGGAAACTATCTAAACATGTAATTCATGACATTCGAAATCGGTCTGGTTTTTTCTATCATTGGCCTCGCCATTATTCTATTTTTTACAGAAAAGTTCACCATTGACACGGTCTCCATCGGTGTAATGGTTGCGTTTATGCTCACAGGGATTTTAGATGTGGAAGAAGGATTGGCTGGCTTTTCCAACCCTGCTACCATTACAGTCGCAGCTATGTTTATTGTTTCAGCTGCTATTTTCAACACCGGATTACTAGATAGCTTCACCCACAAACTCAGCACCCAGGCTGGCAAAGGCCAAACGCACTTGTTATTTACATTAATGCTTTCTGCGGGATTTCTTTCCGCATTCATCAGCGATACAGCGGTAGTTGCTCTGCTGATGCCCGCCGTCATACGACTTCATAAAACGGATAACATTTCCCCTTCCAAACTACTTATGCCTCTTTCATTTGGCGCACTGATGGGCGGGATTTGTACACTTTTAGGCACGAGTACCAATATTCTCGTCAGCGGTATTGCAGAAAAAGCCGGTCTTCCTTCCTTCGGGGTTTTTGAAATGAGTCTGATGGGCCTGGTGTTTTTTGCAACTGGAATTATCTACATGCTCACTATTGGAAGATGGCTAACGCCTGATAGAAAACCAAAATCGGGTTTGGGTGAAAGTATAGAATTCGGTAATTACCTGGCGGAAGTAGTCATTCTAAAAGATTATGGTCAAATAGATGAACCGCTGTTCAAGCAAAGCCTTTTTGAAAAGCTTGGAATTAAGCCCTTGCAGATTATTCGTTTTGATGGTAGGAAAGTGCGGGTTTATCCCAACACATCTATTCAAGAAGGAGATATCATCCGGATAAACGGAGATAAAGAAACCTTGGAAAAAATAAAAGAAACTCAAGGAATTGAGCTCAAGGCAGATCTGAAATGGAATGAAGAAAATATCACAAATGAAGAAGAGAGGCTTTATGAGGCTTTAGTAACACCTAATTCCTTCCTTGTAAACAAAAGTATTAAAGGACTGAATTTCAAAAAAATATACAATCAGGTTTTGGTAATCGGAATCCGACACAGATCAGACATGCTCAACACCCTGCTATCCAAAACAGCCCTGCGTGCAGGTGATATTTTACTACTCAGAGGGACAGAGGAATCTATCCAAAGCATAGAAAACAGTGATGATCTTTTACTTCTTTCAGAGACTAAAAGCCATCCACTGAATAAGACCAAAAGTATTTTGACACTTGTAATCCTTGGCTTGATTATCGGATTGGCATCCTTCGAAGTCTTCCCCATAGTGGTCACAGCAATTGCTGGCGCGATTACCTTAATCATATTGGGCTCTCTCAGCACTGAGCAAGCTTATAAGGCGATCGATTGGAAAGTCATACTCATGCTGGCAGGAGTGTTATCCATGGGCGCAGCATTGGAAAAAACAGGTGGATCCGAATTAATTGGAGCTTCTATTGTAGAAAGCGTGGGAGAATTTGGGCCACGAGCTGTAATGAGTGCGCTGTTTGCGCTTACTTTTATGATGACCAATGTGATGTCAAACAATGCCACTGCTGCACTCCTTGCCCCGATCGCCATCAGCATAGCTGCGGCGTTGGACGTGGATTCAAGACCTATGCTGATGGCCGTGACCTTTGCTGCCAGTTTGAGTTTTATGACACCAATGGGTTACCAAACCAACACGATGATTTACACACCTGGAAATTATAAATTCAGAGATTACCTAAAAGTTGGAACTCCGCTAAATCTGCTTCTTTGGATCGTAGCAACTTTCGGAATCCCATTCTTTTTTCCTTTCTAACTGTTTATAGGTAATTATTTATCAAGTACTTACGATAAAAGTAAAAACTTTAACTTCATTCAAAAAACAACCATGAAAATCTTCGGTATTATACTCATCCTTGCAGGCATATTTATGCTATTCAGCAGTAGTTTCTCATTTACTACCAAAGAAAAAGTGATCGATGCCGGCCCTATTCAGATAAGTGCAGACAAAAAACGAGAAGTTCAATGGCCCACTTACGCAGGCGGGATTGTAACGGCTGTTGGAGTGATTATGCTGGTAGCAGCACAGAAAAAAAAGTAACTTTATACACTGTTTTTTCATTTACTAACTCTATCAAAATTTGAAATTAGCTGCTGTAGATATTGGCTCAAATGCCATCAGAATGCAAATCACCAGCGTATCACAATACGAAGGAAAAATCAATTTTAAGAAAGTAGAATACCTCCGTTTTCCCCTGCGCCTAGGTTTGGATGTGTTCAACAACCAAAAGATCTCTGATATCAACAGAAGGAAGTTCATCAAACTGATGAAGGCCTTTAAGATTTTGATAGATCTCTATGAGGTGGATGATTACATGGCATGTGCTACTTCTGCCATGCGGGAGAGTATCAACGGAAAGGAAATAGCACTTGAAGTAAAGGAGGAGATAGGACTGAAAATCAATATTATAGATGGAAACCGTGAGGCTGAATTGATCAATATTTCGCTCAACAAATTTTTTGACGAGAAAACTTACATCCATATTGACGTGGGTGGTGGAAGCACAGAACTTAACCTGTACAAGGAACGGGAAAAAGTAGCGTCGAAATCATTTCAGATAGGCTCGGTACGTTCTCTCGAAGACAAAGTTGCTACTCCAGTGTGGGCTTCCATGGATAAATTCATTGAAAAGCATTTGCAGAATGAGCCCAACGTCACCTCTATAGGAACGGGTGGAAATATCAATAAGATCTTTGAACTCACTCAGCCGCGTAAAAACAAACGATACCTGGACCTCAGTAAAATCGATGAGGTATTAGCTCATTTGGGAATCCTTACTTTTGAAGAACGGGTGAATAAACTCAACCTGAACCATGATCGTGCGGATGTGATTATTCCTGCTGGGAAAATATACCAGCATGTGATGAAAGCTGCAAAGTCCAAAAAAATGATCGTTCCCGATTTGGGTTTGAAAGATGGGATAATCCAACTTCTCTATGAGAAAAACAAAGCAAAAAAGCCCCTTTAATCTGGGGCTTTTTGCATTTTAGTCAACAAGTTGAACCTGCATTACATGATCTGCATCAAGATTGAAAAACTCCCGATGCACATTGAACTCAGGTTCATCTCCTACCGGGTGCTTGGCGATATAGGTACCATCCTCCTGCATCACATACGCATTCGTATTGTCTTTGAGGTTATAGGCAAGAATATTCATCAATTGCTTTTCAAGCAGTGGTGATTCCACTTTGAAGAGCGCTTCTAGCCTCTTGTCAAAGCTTCTAACCATCATATCAGCACTACCGGCATAGGTTCGTGTATCTCCGTTATTATGGAAATAATAGATTCTGGAATGCTCCAAGAAATCTCCTACTATCGATAGAACTTCAATATTTTCACTCAAACCTACCCTTCCAGGTCTGAGACAGCAAATTCCCCTTACAATCAGCTTTATGGTAACTCCAGACTGAGAAGCTCTATATAAGGCATAAATAATCTCTGAATCTTCCAGGGAATTGACTTTGATAAAAACACCACTTGGAAGGCCATTTCGGGCATTTTCTGCTTCTTTTTCGATATACTCGATGAGCTGATTTCTCATTTCCCGAGGTGCCGTGATCAGGTTTTGGTACTGGGATGGCATGGAGTGACCAGTGATTACATTGAAAAACTCGGACACATCATTTGCCAGGGTCTCATTTGTGGTCATCAATCCAATATCAGTATAAAGACGCGCGGTATCTTCGTTATAATTCCCAGATCCTAGGTGCACATATCGGGTGATTTCTCCACCGTCACGTTTTACGATCAGGAGAAGTTTGGTGTGGGTTTTCAGATGGGAAATCCCATAAATCACAAAGCATCCTGCTTTTTGAAGTTTCTTTGCTTCTCTAATATTATTCTCCTCATCAAATCTCGCCTTCACCTCGAATAGCACAGAAACGTGCTTCCCATTTTCAGCAGCTTTCAAAAGTGCTTTCGTGATCCTACTATCCTTAGCCAATCTGTAGATAGTCATTTTGATAGCCATCACATCCGGATCTTCGGCAGCTTTCTCTACCAAATCCAGAATAGAATCTATATTATTGTAAGGGTGGTGCAGAAGAATATCCTTCTCTTTCAGCACGTCAAAAATATCGGCTATGCCCTCATCCTGATAGGAAAGTGGCTTCACAGGATCAGGAATCTGAGGCAGTCGCTCGCGGAACTTCTTATTCCCTACAATTTGCCAAAGTCCGGTAAAATCTATCAAACTGGATCGCTTGACAAGAAAAACAGAATCCATTTTCAGATTCCATCGTTCCAAAAGGGAATTCATCATCCATTTGCTATAGCCCTCCTCTATTTCTATCCGTACTACACGACCACTTTTTCTTTCCATCAATTTCCGCTTCACTTCTTCGAGAAAGTTTGCATCCATGTCCTCACTTTCTTCCAAGGTAAAATCACCGTTTCTGGTGATACGGAAAAGGCTGATACCTTCGATTTCTACATTTCTGAAAAGAGAAACTATATTCTCGCGGATTACTTCTTCTATGGGAATGAGCAATAGAGAGTCTTCACGCTCGATTTCGAAAAAGCGGGGAATATTGGCTGGAATCTGCACAAAACTCATCTTCCGCATATCCTGCCTGTCGCCTGGACTGGTAGTCACCACTCCAAAAACCAGTAATTTATTCATCAAAATCGGAAAAGTCCTGTACCCATCATAGACCATAGGAGTCAGCATGGGGTAAATGGCTTTGACAAAGTAATCGTGAACTTTTTCCTGCTCTTTTTCGGTCAGTTTGGAAGTATTGCAAAGAATCACTCCCTGCTCCTGTAGCTGCGGCATAATCCTTTCGGAGAATTGCTCATGCTGCTCAGAATGGAAGATGTGACTCTCACTCATGAGCTTTGCCTTGAAAGGCTCTTCCCTCAAGCCTGAATAATCCACCCGTTCTTTATCGTAATCCAGGTAATTATACAAAGAGCCTACCCGAATCATAAAAAATTCATCCAGGTTGGAAGCGGTGATCGCAAGGAATTTAAGCTTTTCAAAAACAGAACGATGTGACTTCCTGGACTGATCCAGCACACGCTCATTGAATTTCAACCAACTTAAATCTCTGCTGACAAGATCACTCTGCTGTATAATCGAATCGTATTTTTCAACAACTGCCAATTTCATTGTGCTCAAAGTTAATAGTTAGAAGCAAGTTAAGTTATGCTTGCTTAATTTGGGTTTATCGCAATGTTAATAATTAAAAAAGGGGCCGAAAAGCCCCTTTTAAATTAAGTATCGATTTTGGCGTATTTCGCATTTTTCTCGATAAAATCTCTTCTCGGGGCGACTTCATCTCCCATTAGCACGCTAAAGAGGTGATCCGCTTCGGCAGCCGACTCTATGTTGACCTGCTTGATCGTACGGACATTTGGATCCATGGTAGTAGTCCAAAGCTGCTCAGGGTTCATTTCTCCAAGACCCTTGTATCGCTGTATGCCGACACTGTCTTCTTTGCCGTCTTTTGCCATTTCCGCAGTTAGAACTTTACGTTCCTCTTCAGTCCAGCAATATCTTTCGTCCTTTCCTCTTTTCAATAAGTATAAAGGAGGTAAGGCAATATAAACGAATCCTTTTTCAATCAATGTACGCATGTATCTGAAAAACAAAGTAAGGATAAGCGTACGAATATGAGATCCGTCAATATCAGCATCCGTCATGATGATGATTTTATGATATCGAAGTCCAGTTAGATCGAGTTCCTTATCATCATTTACCGTTCCGAATTTAACACCCAGAGCAGTTAGAATGTTTTTGATCTCTTCGTTATCGTAGATTTTGTGCTCATGCGCTTTTTCTACGTTTAGAATTTTACCCTTCAAAGGCAAAATCGCCTGGAAATCACGATCTCTACCTTGCTTGGCAGACCCACCTGCTGAGTCCCCTTCGACAAGGTACAATTCACAGACTGTAGGATCACTATTGGCACAATCGGCTAGCTTACCTGGAAGACCACCGCCTCCAAGTACGTTTTTACGTTGCACCATTTCACGCGCTTTTCTGGCAGCGTGTCTGGCTTGAGCAGCCAAAATCACCTTCCCTACTATGATTTTTGCTTCCTTAGGATGCTCTTCCAACCAAATCTGCAAAGCTTCCGAAACAGCAGAATCCACAGCACCTACCACATCGGAGTTACCGAGTTTGGTCTTTGTCTGTCCTTCAAATTGCGGTTCAGCAACTTTTACAGAAATTACTGCGGTAAGTCCCTCACGGAAATCATCACCTGAAACTTCCATCTTCAACTTGTCCAGCATTCCAGACTTGTCAGCATATGATTTCAGTGTTCTCGTCAATGCTCTTCTGAATCCCGAAACGTGGCTACCGCCTTCGTACGTATTGATGGTATTCACATAGGAAACCACATTTTCAGAATAAGAGCTATTGTAGTTCATGGCTACCTGCACAGGCACACCATTCTTTTCTGTATCAATAGAAATTGGCGTATCAATGATCTTCTCACGGCTAACGTCCAAATACTGAACGAATTCTACCAAACCGCCTTCTGAGAAGAACTCATCTGATTTCACCGATCCATCATCCTCAGTTTCTCTAAGATCTGTGAGGTGAATTCTAATTCCTGCATTCAAAAAGGACATTTCACGAAGCCTGTTAGCAATCGTTTCGTATTTGAATTCAGTGATTGCAAAAATACTTGCATCCGGTTTGAAATGGATGGTAGTACCTCTTTTATCCGTAGTACCAACTTGCTTAGCAGGATACTGAGGAACACCAATTTTAAACTCTTGCTCGGTAATTACTCCATTACGATAAACTGTCGCTTTTAAGTCAGTAGAAAGTGCATTCACACAGGATACACCTACACCGTGCAAACCACCGGAAACCTTATAAGTATCCTTATCGAATTTACCACCAGCGTGAAGCACGGTCAACACTACTTCCAGCGCAGACTTTTTCTCCTTGTCGTGCATTTCAGTAGGAATACCACGACCGTTATCTTCCACGGTAATTGAATTATCTTCATTCACGGTGACCTTTATCGTGTCACAGTGCCCTGCAAGTGCCTCATCAATAGAGTTATCGACAACTTCCCAAATGAGGTGATGGAGGCCTTTGACCCCTACATCACCGATATACATAGCAGGCCTCTTACGAACTGCTTCAAGACCTTCTAATACCTGAATATTACTGGCACCGTAATCGCCTAGATTCTTCGCTTTTTCTTCACTCATATGTTTTGGAGAAAACCCTCAAATTGGGTCTAAAAAGGTGATTTTATGTTCTTTTTAAGATTCGGCAAGATAGGAAAAAAATGTGACTCTACACAGCTTTGACTGAAACCCAGTTGCACAAAAATCCATTTGAAATCCAGCTGCCCAACCTACTGGATTACAGTACTTTTAATAGAGGTTTGAGGCTATCATCACTAAAGTACAAGCTTGAAGCACCTCAATACCATTCGCTTTTGCTTTCTGAAAAAAATCAGGATTTTCCGTTCCGGGATTAAAGATAATTCTTTTCGGCTTTAGCCCAACCAAATAATCAATCCACTCGGCTTGATGAGCAGGACCAATGTAGAGCGTAATGGTATGGATTTGTTCCAAAGCGGGTTTGGTACGAAGATCGAGGATCTCCTCCCCAAAGACCTCCCCGGACTTAATTCCTATAGGAATAAAAGGAAAGCCTGCATCTGCTAACCTACTCGCTGCGAAATAAGCATAACGTGTGCGATTAGTAGTGGCTCCTACGATCAATGTGAGCTTCTCAGACATCTTTTCTGCTTCCATAGACCCGGTCTCGCTCAAAGGTATCCATATGCCTGTGTTTTTTGGTTTCATAGATATCTGCCAGCGTAATCAGAATCCCTGTCTCTTCCACCTCTCCAAATTCATCATTCAGAGCTGTTCCAAAAGTCATCATGGTTGGGGAAAGGTTCATGTAGGTATTGATTAGCGGAGGAATATTCTCTCCGTAAGTTCTGATTCTACCGTTCAGCAATTTGTATCCTTCCTTATAGACCAAGCCTTCAAAGGGATTTCCCGCATTAGGTAGCTCAGTTTCATACCCAAGTTTCAGTTCTTCTTTAGGCTTAACCAATCCATCTTTATCAGGGAAATAATAATTCATGAACATCAGCAATAAATCCCTAGCCTCTCGGCTGAAATGTGGGTACATGGTCACTTTTCCAAAAAGGTATTTGACTTCTGGACTCAATAATACAACAGCGCCTAGTCCATCCCAAAGGTTGTCCAAACTAAAAATGCCTTTTCTGTTGTCCAACGCTGGTTGGTATTTAGGCTGCACAAACGACCTACCTAATTCAATAGTATAAGGAATGTAATCTTTGATAAAGCGCTCCGAAAAATCAAACAAATGGGTTGTTGACAGGTTGAGACTTCCATCCTCTTTGATTGAATTCTTGCAGTCAATCAATCTATAGCCTGCCACGATTTCCTCATCTTCTGGATTCCAAGTCACCAGTTGCTCGTAGCAATTAACGCAGATATCGTTTTCATCAAGATCCAATTCAAGCCCGGTTCCTCCTCCGGCAGCTCTAAAGGTCAACTCGCGCAATCTCCCAATCTCTCGAACTACATTCGGTGAATTATGGAAATTGACCAAGTAAACCAGATTATCTCCATTGTTGCTATATCTTAAAAATCGATCCGGAGTCAACTCAGCCTTTAATAGTTCTTTGCCAATTGCCGGAATTATTTCTGCTTCTTTATTCATTCTTTTTACCAAGTTCGTAAACTAAATCCTTCACATGTTCAGCCCACTGTGCATCCGTTTTGGAGGAGTCAAAGCTTTGATAGGAAAGCTGTTCCCCTACCGTGATTACCACTTTTTTTCCTTGCTGCTTATACAGTTCATCAGCTAGGTAAAACATTTCAATATTTGCTTTAATACCAATTCTCTTTCTCCAATAAGCCAAATTGTAGAAAAATTTAGAATTTTTGCCTCCTATAAAACAAGGTAGTACATCTTTTTTGTATTTCTTCGCTTTGGAAATAAAGCTCTTCTTCCATTGTAAATCCCGGATTCCCGTTTCATCTTTCCGTGACACAAGTCCTGCGGGGAAGATTAGGACAGCATATCCCCCAGAATACGCTTCCTCAATAGCGGCCAAGGTATCTGCGGAATTCTTTCCGTGTTTGTTGATCGGAATGAATAAGGGATCAAAATTCTTCAATGCCATTAAGAGGTCATTTACCAGAAATCTCATGTCTGGCCTTACTTTTCCAATAGCCTTCATTAACGTGATCCCATCAGCTCCCCCTAGAGGATGGTTTGCAGCAATAATAACCCCTCCTGTCTTCGGGATATTCTCCGCTCCTACTAGCTCCACATCTATATTAAGCTCTTTTATTATTCCGTTGCCAAAGTCCAACCCATGTAGATGATCTACTTTGTCAAGCACATCATTCATCCATTCTTCATGAGTTACACGCTTAATGTACTTGAGCAAAAAACCCGGCATCCATTTTAAGAGACTTGGATTCTTAGAATTAATGGACCTTTCTATATCAATGAATTTCTTAGGCATAGTTAGGCTCAGGCTGCTATTTGGGCGACAGGATACAGAATTTTTAGTTTTTTATTTGAAAATAATTCTAAAAGTACAAAAAAACAGGCTTACCGATCAGATTAGAGAATAGTTAACAATAAGTAGCCTGAGTACCAATCAACTTAATTTGAATCTACTTGATCTAACTGGGTCAGGTTTCTTCATTTTCCAGAAAAAAGTTAACCCTTCTTTTCAATTGCAAAACCATCCTCAAGTAAGGATTCAAAAGTGGAAGCACTGCATGCCTCCGATTAATTCCTTATTTTTGCAACCTGAAAAAAACACAGCTATGAGCGAATCCATCTTATCACTTTGTCCTGGGCCTTGGAAAGATTATGAACTTATTGACACCGGAGGTTTTGAGAAATTGGAGCGATTTGGTGAATTCATTCTCAGCAGACCAGAGCCTCAGGCGATTTGGGATAAAACGCTCCCAGAAAGTGAATGGAGAAATCTGGCCCATGCGCACTTTGCCAAAGAAAAGAGCAATCCTGAAAAGGGAAACTGGGAGCAACTGAAAAAAATGCCCCACAACTGGGCAATAGAATATGCCAACGAAGAGGGATTGAATCTTAAGCTAAACCTAGCTCAGACTTCCTTTAAGCACATTGGTCTCTTTCCTGAGCAGGCGGTAAACTGGGATTACCTTTACAAAACCATTCGGCGCTCGCCTATTTCAAAACCAAAAGTACTCAATCTTTTCGCCTATACCGGTGCTGCAAGTGTAGCCGCCAAAGCTGCAGGTGCCGATGTCACCCACTTGGATTCTGTGAAACAGGTAGTGACCTGGTCTAGACATAATATGGAGTCTTCAGGTCAATCCGATATCCGCTGGATGGTGGATGATGCGATGAAATTCATCAAAAGAGAAGCGCGCCGAGGAAACAAGTACAATGGAATTATCCTTGATCCCCCTGCTTATGGCCGTGGACCAGATGGAGAAAAATGGGTGCTGGAAGAGCAGATCAATGAAATGTTGAAAGTCTGTGCGGAGATCTTGGATCCAAAAGATCATTTCCTCCTGCTCAACATGTACTCCCTTAGCTTTTCTTCGCTCATCGCAGCGAATTTGATCAACACAACGTTCAAAAACGTACAAAATGCGGAGCATGGGGAGCTCTTCCTACAGGACAATCAAAACAAAAAACTTCCGCTGGGAATCTTCTTTAGGTTCTCCAGCTTTTGATCTAAATACCAGTAATGAATAACCGTCAGCTTTTCCTACAACATCTTGCCCAAACTACAGATTTCCCTTTGATGATCGAAGTGGAGAAAGCAGAAGGTATCTATCTTTTTGGACCCAATGGAGAGAAATACATAGACCTTATTTCAGGAATTGGGGTGAGCAACGTGGGACACAGACACCCAAAGGTGTTGACTGCGATTCAAGACCAGCTGGATAAATACCTGCATTTGATGGTCTATGGAGAATATGTACAAAGTCCCCAGTCACTTTTGGCTAAAGCATTGACCGATACCTTACCCGAAAAGCTGGACAATGTCTATCTGGTAAATAGTGGAAGCGAAGCGATTGAAGGTGCCTTAAAACTGGCAAAACGGTTTACCGGAAAGCCCAAATTGATATCCTGCGTCAATGCTTATCATGGAAGTTCGCATGGCTCATTGAGTGTGGGTGGAAATGAGATTTTCAAGCAAGCCTACAGACCTTTATTGCCAGGGATTAGCCATATTAATTATGGACAGATTTCAGACCTGGAAACCATAGATCAGGAAACAGCGGCGGTATTGATAGAAACCGTGCAGGGAGAAGCAGGAATTCGGGTGGCTTCACCGGAATATTTCAAGGCTTTGCGCAAGCGATGTGATGAAACAGGGACGTTATTGATTTTGGACGAGGTTCAATGCGGCTTTGGTAGAACGGGTAAATTCTGGGCTTTCGAGCATATGGAGATAGTTCCAGATATTCTAGTCTGCGCCAAAGGAATGGGCGGAGGAATGCCAATTGGCGCATTTGTAGCCAATAAGGAGGTCATGGGTGTTTTCAAAAACAATCCAATACTTGGACATATCACTACGTTTGGGGGACATCCGGTGAGTGCTGCGGCTTCTTTGGCTACGATTCAAATTCTTCTGGAGGAAAAACTGATTGAGGAAGTTGAAAAGAAAGCAGCTTTGATCAAGACTCTTTTGGTTCATCCAAAAATCAAAAGCATTAGGAATAAGGGATTATTAATGGCTGTTGAATTTGAGTCATTTGATGTGCTCAAGCCTATAATCGATCGTGCTATTGAATTGGGAGTGATTACCGATTGGTTTTTGTTCTGCGATGATGCAATGCGCATAGCGCCTCCTTTGACTATTACTGCTTCTGAAATCCATGAAGCTTGTGTTGTGATTTTGAAAGCTATAGAAGAGGTGAACTAATTTCTAATTTGAGATTTCTAATTTGAAATCTATCTCCTCCTCCCTTTAAGAACCTCAAATCCGGTGGCCGAGCGAATTCGTGGCCATTGTGATCCACTGGCAAAGAAGTGTACAATCAAAAAAAATATTGATATTTTAGCTAAGTAAAACCTATTCATTATGTCAAAACAGGAATTAATTGACAAAACGGTCGATATTTTAGAACAACTTCCAGAGGAAAAAATAAAGGAGATAAATGAGTTTGCTGATTTTATCCTAAAACGACTTGATGACAAAACACTTCAGGAAGGTATATACCATATGTTAAAGGAGGGTAAACCTTATCAATTTTTAGAGAAGGAGGAGGATATTTATCGAGTAGAAGATCTTAAAGAAAGGTACAAATGAAATCGAGATGGTCGATAACGACACACGCTAGCATGGTTACAAACGCTGCGAGATTCCATCCCGTATCCTTCGTGACGGGACAGGTCGTGGCAATTAAAAATCAATTGATAAACATATGAAAAAGGGAGATATTATTCTTGTCCCCTTCCCCTTTACAGATTTATCAGGATTAAAAAATAGGCCAGCCTTAGTTTTATTAGCCTCTGAATTTGATGTTACCGTGGCCTTTATCTCCACTCAGATAAAAGGATCATCACAATTTGATTTGCTAGTTCATCCAACGACAGACAATGGGCTGAAAAAAGACTCTATAGTCCGAGTTTCCAAAATTGCCACCTTGGATAAAGAGATCATTTTGGGCAGATTAGGTAGAGTATCTACCGATGATTTAACATCAATTGATTTGAAATTGATTCAGGCCTTTGCCATTAAAACCTAACTTTTTCCTTCACATAACTGTAAAGAGTGCTTTAAATCACTAGAGATCCTCAATCTTCATAATCACAAAGGCCATTTCGTCATCAATATTTTCAAATATCCAGATGTTACCACCTTTGGCAAAGTGCACGTTTGGAGATTGAGTAAGTTCAGGGATCTGTGCTTCAGAAATCAAGTTAAACTCTTGATCAAAAATACTTAGATATACATCGGCGCCAGTGCTGACATAGCTATCATATTCGTTGAGTTCTTCGCTAAAACGCTTCTTGTCTGAAAACCTGAAGTATCTCTGGTTTTTTTCATCCCAGAACAAGCTTCCATAGGATATTTCCTCTCCTATTTTCCGTTCAATATCTTTAATACCACCTGAAGTATATTCCACAGTCTTGGGCGGTACATATTCTTTCTCATAACCCAATAAGGGGGTGTCCCATTGTTGCACATGGACACTGTCACTTTGGAAATCAAATACATGCACTTCATTGAATGCATTCGAACTCACCAAAAAGTTTCCATTCGCCAACAAGGGATAAGCCCCCGTTCCATAGCCACCTGCATCATTCCCATCATAAAGAATCTTGATATATCGTTCAGAATTCTTTGCCCAATCAGGCATGTCAATCTTTTTATACGTTTGATTTTGCAGATCAATGTCAAGGATGAATTCCGTGTTACTTTGCCAGTGAGTGACTAAGGCTATAAATCGTTCAGGATTACGCTCATCCTGTTGCAGGGATCGGGCATAATATTCATTCACGCCGAGGTATTCTTCAACTATTTCCTCCAATTCCAGGTCTCTGACTAACTCGCCATTTTGGTCAAAAATCTTATAGAATTGATAATTCCAAAAAAGTATATGCTGATTTGGTAAAATTGTAAACTGTGGGTAGTCGCCTATTCCATTGGGGCCTTCCTTTTCGTACTGGATCTTTCTTTCCAATTTTAGCTCATTCAGGTCAACTCTCTCTGCCGAATTGTCCTTTCTATTGAAGTTAATCAGATAGCTCTTGTCAGCTGACAAACTGGAAGAGTATAGTTGATCCTGCAAATACAAAAACTCCTCCCCCGCATCGATCATCACAGTATCCAGAGATATCTTAATCTGATCGGATACACCCTGCTTTTTTTCTTCCTTAGAAGCGCAAGAACCAATGAATAAGAAGAAGCCCATGATCAACAAAAATAAAATACCGGTAAACAATCTCATAAAATCAGAATTTAGAAAACAGTTAAAAACTTACTGCACCAAAAGTTAAATGATACATGTCTAAATACCTGAATTGTAGATGTTACAAAAAGTTAAATGATGAAAAATCTACTAAATCCGGTTCTCAGCATGCTTATCGTTCTTAGAGATTCTCAATCTTTACAATCACAAAAGCCAGTTCGTCATCAATATTTTCAAAGATCCAAATGTTCCCATCTTTGGCAAAGTGGAAATTGGGAGATTGGGTGAGTTCAGGGATTTGAGCTTCGGAAATCAAGTTGAAATTTTTATCAAACACACTCAAGAACACATCAGCCCCAATGGTAGCATACTCTCCAAATTCATTGAGATCCTCTCCGAAATATTTTTTATCAGAAAACCTGAAATATCGTCCGTTTTCTTCATCCCAAACAAAGCTTCTATATGAAATTTCCTCGTCCATTTTTCGCACAATATCTTTCATTGAGCCTGAGTTATACTCAACTGTTTCAGGTGGAAGGTAAGTTTTCTTATATCCCAACAGCGGACTATCCCATTTTTTAACAGACAAGCTGTCCGTTTCTAAATCATAAATCAGTACCTCGTTGAATGCGCTAGAGCTGAGTAGTAATTTCCCATGAGCATGGAGTGGATATATTCCAGGACCATACACCGAAGCAAGAGATCCATCAAATAAAATCTCAAAATTATATTCGATATTTTTTTGATAGTCTGGAAGATCAACTTTTTTAGAAGTTCCCTTCTCCAAATCAAAGTCCACTATAAAATAAGTGTGTGTTTTCCATTGGGTAATTAAGCCTACCAGGTGGTTAGGGTCACTTTCATCCTGAATAAAAGATACTGGGAAAAAATCATTGCTACCGAGGTAATCTGCAGGAATTTTCTCCAATTCCAAATCCTTAACTAGCTGTCCCTCTTGATCAAAAATCTTATAAAAATTATAGGTCCAAAACAACAGGTTTTGATTGGGCAACAAAGTAAAAGAGGGGTAATCACCTATCCCATTGGGGCCTTCCCTTTCATATTGAATTTTTTTATCCAATTTCAGTTGATCCAAATCGATCTTCTCTGCAAGGTTATCCCTTCTGCTAAAATTGATCAAGTATTTGTTATCCTTAGATAGGCTGGATGCATACAACTGATCCTGCAAATACAAAAACTCCTCCCCCGCATCGATCATCACAGTATCCAGAGATATCTTAATCTGATCGGATACGCCCTGCTTTTTTTCTTCCTTAGAAGCGCAAGAACCAATGAATAAGAAGGAGCCCATGATCAACAAAAATAAAATACCGGTAAACAATCTCATAAAATCAGGATTTAGAAAATAGTTAAAAACTTACTGCACCAAAAGTTAAATGACACATGTCTAAATACCTGAATTGTAGATGTTACAAAAAGTTAAATGATGGAAAATCTACTACATCCTGTTCTCAGCATGCTTGTCGTTCTTAGAGGTTCTCAATCTTTACAATCACAAAAGCCAGTTCATCATTGATGTTTTCAAACATCCAGATATCACCATCTTTAGTGAAATATTTTAGTGGAAGCTTATCCAGTTCTGGTAGCTCAGCTTCAGC
Organism: Algoriphagus locisalis; assembly: GCF_900116615.1. Lineage (GTDB taxonomy): Bacteria > Bacteroidota > Bacteroidia > Cytophagales > Cyclobacteriaceae > Algoriphagus > Algoriphagus locisalis. The sequence goes on along the minus strand of NZ_FPBF01000001.1, from coordinate 575,278 downwards.
AATTAGATGGAAGCTCTTATCAAATACGCTTAAAAAAATTTCCGATCCAGTTGGTATAAATTCCCCGTACCCATTGAGCTCTTCTCCAAAATGAATTCTTTCTGAAAACCTTAAAAACCGTTCATTCTTCTCATCCCAAAATAAAAATTTGTAATTGAGATCTTCCTCATTTTTCCTGACAATTTCCTTTAATTGACCAGAGGTTCGTTCAATATCTTTCGGAGGCACATAACTTTTCTTTTCGCCCAATAAAGGGGTATTCCAGCTTTTCGTATAGAGGCTGTCTTTTTCCACATCAAAAATCAACACTTCGTTAAAGGCAGTCGTACTAAAAACGAGTTGCCCATTGACACTGATAGCTGCAGCACTGGGTCCATAGCTACCTGCAGGACTTCCTTCATACAAGAGGTTGACAGTGAATTCATTTAGCTTGTCTAATTCTGTCAACGCTATTTTTTTAAAGGTTTGTTTCTCCAAATCAAAGTCAAGTAGCAGGCGAGCCCCACTTTCCCAGTGCAAAACAGATGCAACAAGCCGGTCTGAATTGTTTTCAACTTGAAAAATTGCTCCTACAGCGTATTCATCAACCCCGAGGAATTCAGGGGCAATTTTGTCCAAGTCCAAATCCTTGACCAAGTGACCCGATTGATCAAAAACTTTATACATAAAATAATCCCAGATAAGTATATTCTCATCCGACCAATTCGAGAAGTTTGAAACGTAGGGAACCGCGTTAGTTACGCCATTAGGCCCCTCTTTTTCGAATTGAACCTGCTCTAAAAGCCTAAGTTCATCTAGGCTTATCTTCTGGGTAGTAAAATCTTGCCTGTTAAAATTGATCAGGTAGCTTTTATCATCAGATAGCGTAGAATAGTAAAGTTGATCCTGTAAATAAAGCAATTCATCGCCTGAATCCACGAAAACGGTATCTAAGGAAATGCTGATTTGATCCGAAACAATTTGCTTTTTCTCTTCCTTAGAAGCGCATGCACTAGTGGCTAAAAATAACCCAGCTACAATCAAACATCTCATAAAACCCTATTTTATAACTCAATTAAAACCCTTTAAAACTAAAAGGTAATTGATACACTTCTAAAAACCTGAATTGTAGATGTTACAAAAAGTTAATTCGAAGGCAGGAAATCCCATCGGTGCTATTTGCTGATGGAAATCTGCAATCTCAAATTTCAAATTTAAAATACTACAGAATCCCCTTCTCAGGATGCTTTCCAGTCACCGTTCTTCCAAAGACTTTAAGCTCTTCGATCTGCCCATCCATATTTCCATCAGGATAAATTACTGGTCCTATCCCCGCCTCTTTTTTCTTGTAATCCAAGTAACCAACCACTACCGGCACATTTGCTCCAAGTGCAATATGATAAAAACCTGATTTCCATTTTTTTACCTGACTTCTCGTTCCTTCTGGAGTCACCATGATGACCAGTTCATCCCGTTCATTCAGCATGGATACCATGGACTCGGTATAGGTCTGCTTTCTTCCTCCCGGTACACGTTTTCTATCAATGGCTATGGCACCAAGTCCTTTGAGAAGCCAGCCCAAAGGTCCTACCATCACTTCCTTTTTGATGGTAAAACGGACAGGAATATCCATCAGGAAAAATGCAGCACGCGCATAGAGAATATCCCAGTTGGAAGTATGGGGAATGGCGATAAGCACCGCTTTCTTCAATCCCTTAGGCCACTGGTCATTCAGGGACCAGCCCGAAATCCAAAACACCATACGTGACAAAAATTTCATCATGCTTTTACAGATTTTTTGCTTTTCACAGCTAATTCCAAAATAGAAGGATTATTCTCAATAAATTTCATCGTGTGATCGTATCCCACACCAAATAGTTCTGAAGCCTTTTTAATATCAAACACCCCATATTTCCCTAATGCTGGCGGCTCAATGAAATAATCACACTTAGACTTGCGGCTATATACATTGTAATTCATTGACATGATCACGGAGCGCTCTATCAGCTTTTTCATGGTGCTGATATTGGCTTCTTCAGGAAGCTGATTACAGTTCACCCCTATCACAAAATCACAAATGCCATCCAAGGGCTCAACGGGGAGATTATTTAGGACGCCACCATCAACCAGGTATCTTTTTCCAATGACTATAGGATCAAACATACCGGGAATGCAGGAAGACGCCATGATAGGCCGGATCAACTCGCCTTCAGAGTAATAGCGCACTTTCCCTTTTTTAATATCTGTAGCTGCTACGGTCAAAGGAATCTGCAATTGAGAAAAATCATCGTGATCCAGGTAAAGCTTGAAAAGACTACCTACTGAATCCATTTTAAGAAAACCAGTCAGAGAAATGGCCGGCCTCATAAACTTGAAATAATTTGTCTCAACTATGATTTTGAGAATTTCTTCCGGTGTGTAGCCTTGACAAAACATTGCACCCACAATAGCTCCGGCGGATGTTCCAGACACATTGGTAGGAAAAATCCCGGATTCGGTCAGAGCCTTTAAAACTCCCAAATGAGAAATCCCTCTAACTCCTCCCCCGGAGAAAGCTATTCCAATTTTTGCTTTAGATTTCATCGAGTCTGAATGTTTGATCCAATCGAACGCCCTTCTCAGTCATCTTGACCGTACAGCATTCATTCACAGGATCGTGCTCTAGAAAAAGAATGTATTCTTCCCTAGCTGCTTCATCTAAAAACGCAGCCTTTTCGTCCATCGTCAGGAGCGGTCGGGTATCATAGCCCATCACATAAGGCAAGGGTATGTGGCCAACAGAAGGCAGTAAATCCGCTACAAAAACTACAGTCCTGCCTTTATATTGTATTTTCGGCAGCATCTGCTTATCGGTATGCCCATCGACGGTAATAAAGTCGAAACCTGGCAGAAATGACTTTTTCTCTAAATCCAAATATCCCAGCTGTCCTAATTCTTGCATGGGAAGTATATTCTCTTCCAGAAATGAGGCTTTTTCTCGAGGATTAGGAACTGTCGCCCATTGCCAATGATCCTTGTTAGACCAGTAGGTTGCCCTCGGGAAAGTCATCTCGTATTGCCCATGTGAGCCATATTTCAATCCGCCTCCACAGTGGTCAAAATGCAGGTGCGTCAGAAAGTTATCCGTGATTTGATGAGGTGCAATGCCCAGTTTTTTTAAGCTTTTCTCCAAGGAATCCTCTCCATGTAGGTAGTAGTGAGAGAAAAACTTAGCATCCTGTTTATCCCCAATACCGTTGTCAATTAGCACGACTTTATTTCCTTCTACTACCAAGAGTGATCTCATGGCCCAGGTACAAAGGTTGTTTTCGTCTGCCTGATTGGTTCGAGTCCAAAGTGTTTTTGGCACCACACCAAACATGGCTCCGCCATCCAATTTGAAAAATCCAGTGTTGACTACGTATAAATCCATGGTATGAAAGAAAAAAAGGCTGCCTCAAAAGTACCTGTCATTGAGCGTAGCGTGATGTAATCCTTTACTAATGCAACGTTAAGGCACATTGTGATTACTTTCGTCTCACTCGAAATGACAGTCAAATTTACTTTTGAGACAGCCAAAACTAGTTTATTCAACTACCACACCCATCGAACAAAACTTGTCGATGCGTTGGTCAATTCTTTTTTCAGGTTTAATCTTGTCAAGCTCTTTTAGTGCTGCCAAAATTGCTTCTTTCAGCGTAACGGCCATTTTTTTCATGTCCTTATGTGCACCACCCAGAGGCTCAGGAATGATTCCATCGACTAAGCCATTTCCTTGCATGTCTATCGCTGTCAGTTTCAAAGCCTCTGCTGCCTGCTCCTTGTAATCCCAGCTTCTCCAGAGAATAGTAGAGCAGTTTTCAGGGGAAATAACAGAATACCAGGCGTTTTCCAGCATGAGTACGCGGTCTCCGATGGCTATACCCAATGCTCCTCCAGAAGCACCTTCACCGATGATGATGCAGATGACGGGTACTTTCAGCATAAACATCTCTTTGATGTTGCGGGCAATCGCCTCTCCTTGACCTCTTTCTTCGGCTTCTAGACCCGGGAATGCACCTGGAGTATCGATCAACGTGACAATAGGCTTACCAAACTTCTCCGCCATTTTCATCAGGCGTAGCGCTTTTCTATAGCCTTCAGGATTTGCCATCCCGAAGTTTCTCAGTTGACGCTGTTTGGTATTCCTGCCTTTCTGCTGACCTATAAACATCACTGATCTGCCGTCTAAATCGCCTAGACCGCCTACCATCGCTTTGTCATCGGCTACATTCCTATCTCCATGGAGTTCTACAAAATCATTAGTCATCTCGTAGATGTAATCCAGAGCGTAAGGTCTTTCCGCATGTCTAGAAAGCTGAACGCGCTGCCAGCGGGTCAGATTTTGAAACGTTTCTTTTTTCAAAGCAAGAATTTTATCTTCTAGGGATTCAATATCTGAGCTTAAATCGATATTTCTGCCGGTAGCCAACTCCTTCATTTCCTGAAGTTTTTGTTCTAAATCAGCTATAGGTTTTTCGAATTCTAATACCATTTTGGTGATTTTTGGGAAAAACAAAGATAAGCATATACGCTTGGGAATTAAAAATTTTTAAAAGATGCTATCTGATTATCCTACATCCTATCACTAGCTTTTTATTCCTTGTTACAATAACTGACAGAGTCCTAAGCAAGCTACCTTCTTAATACTCGATAAAAGCGCAGCTCGGGCAGTGATGATTTCGAATTTAGAAGGATTTATGTAAAATTATCTCCCTGAGAAATAAGTCCATACAAATTCTATCATCAAATTTCTCTTTGAGCTTTTGCATTAACAAATCAAAAACATACCTTTGCATCACTCAAAAACGAGGTAGTTAAAGAGAAATCAATAACTATTTTGGGATTGCAGTAAACGGAGTGGTAGTTCAGCTGGTTAGAATGCCTGCCTGTCACGCAGGAGGTCGCGGGTTCGAGTCCCGTCCATTCCGCTTAAATTTGATGAAAAAGTTCATCTTCTAGTGACAAATAAAATATTGGAGTGGTAGTTCAGCTGGTTAGACGCTTGTCCCGATACTTCGGGAAGGTCGCTAGTTTGAGATCACTCACAGGAGATGAATAAAGGTTATCTCTAATTTAAAACCATTGGAGTGGTAATTCAGCTTGTGAGACGCTTGTCCCGATACTTCGGGAAGGCCGCTAGTTCGAGATCACTCACAGGAGATGAATAAAGGTTATCTCTAATTTAAAACCATTGGAGTGGTAGTTCAGCTGGTTAGAATGCCTGCCTGTCACGCAGGAGGTCGCGGGTTCGAGTCCCGTCCATTCCGCTTAAAGTCCCGAAGAAATTCGGGACTTTTTTTGTTTTATTTGTGTATGGAATTTTTCACCTATATCCTCCAGTCTGAAAAAGACAGATCGTATTATATAGGTTCTAGTCAGGACCCAAATGATAGACTAAAAAAACTTAATCGAAAGCACGATGGCTATACAGCCCGAAAGCGTCCTTGGAAGATTGTGTGGGTTAAGCCTTTTGCCACAAAAAAGGAAGCTATTCAAATGGAGAGCCATATTAAAATGAAAAAATCCAGATCATATATTGAGACATTAATTACTAATAGTTCAGCTGGTTAGAATGCTTGTCCCGATACATCGGGAAGGTCGCCCCTCTTTCCAGTGCAATTCCATTCCGCTTAAAGTCCCGAAGAAATTCGGGACTTTTTTGTTTTACAGAGAAACCTCGTTTGACAGCTACTTGAGTACACCTTCTCACTGGATTTCTATCTAAAGAAAAAGGACTTTCTTCATACATATTTTACATGAAGAAAGTCCTTTTACTACCTTAAAATCTTTACTAGGTATTGAGCAATCAGATCTAAAGGTTTTTTTGCCAATTCCAGCTATCTCTCATCGAGTCTTCCAAGGAATAGCTGGGATGCCAATCTAGCACTGAATTGATTTTGGAGGTATTTGCCCAAATCTTCACAATATCACCGGGTCTTCTTTCGCCGATTTGAAAGTTAACCTTTACGCCATTGACTTTTTCGAAGGTATTGATCACCTCCAACACCGTATTGCCATTTCCAGTCCCTACATTGAATACATCGTAAAAATCATCTTTTTGCTCACCCAAATAGGCCAAGGCTTTCACATGGGCATCTGCCAAATCCATGACGTGTATATAATCCCGCACACAAGAGCCATCCACTGTATCGTAGTCATCCCCAAATACCGTAAGCTTTTCACGGATTCCTGCTGCAGTCTGAGTCACAAAAGGAACCAGATTGGCAGGAGTTCCGATCGGCAACTCTCCGATTTTACCACTTGGATGTGCTCCTACCGGATTGAAATACCTCAGGGAAATCACACGTATTCCAGCCTTACTTTTCACCAGATCCACCATAATATCCTCACAGATCTTCTTGGTATTTCCATAGGGGCTTTCTGCTTCTTGCCTTGGGGTCTGCTCAGTAACTGGCAATACATCCGGTTGACCGTACACCGTACATGAGGAAGAAAAAACCAGGTCTTTGATCTGTCTGGCTTTCATAAATTCCAAGATGGTCAATAAGGAACCTATGTTGTTCTGATAGTACTTTAAAGGCTGAATGGTACTTTCTCCCACTGCTTTGAAAGCCGCAAAATGTATAACTCCGGCTATTTCATGCTCAGAAGCAATTTGATCCAATAGGGCACGGTCACTGCAGTCTCCCTTATAGAAAGTCAGTCTTTTGCCTAAAATCTCCTCTAGCCTATCCAGTACTTTCTCCTCAGAATTAGAAAGGTCGTCTATGATAATCGGCTCAAAACCTGATTGCACCAATTGAACTGCGGTGTGAGAACCTATGTATCCGGCTCCCCCGGTGATTAAAATCTTCTTCATTTCTGTTTAAAAATTTGATAGGACAAAACTATCCAAAAGTCTGGGCTTTGAAATCTTTTTTCAACTTGTCTTACTTGATTAAGGTAAACCCTCCTCGAAGTTCTTCCATCTCTACATCTCCGCCTTCAATGAAAGTGTAAACTAGGCTGTAGGTGTAATTGCCAGTAACTATTTCTCCTGATGACAGCCCATCCCAGCCGGTTGAGTCGTTGAATATCAACTCACCCCAATGGGTAAAAATCATCAGTTGGTAGGAAATCGGGCAAGAGGAAATAGGTTGATATACGCCCTGAGAAGGATCAAATCCTGTGGGCATTCTTACTTCAGGTATTCCTGCTATCACGTTACCGGAAAAGGTAACTGAACAGAAATTGGAGTCGGTCACTGTGACACTGTGATAGCCCACAGGTATATTAGTCAATGATGTGCCTTCTGTACCATCTTCCCAAAGATAAGTATAGGGAGGAATCCCTCCACTGGCTTGAGCGATGATCGTCCCGCTATAATCATCCACACAAGTTGGACTGACCTGTTCAAAATCAATTTCCAATGGCTCAGAATTTGGCAACTCCAAACTAATCGTTTTTGAGCAACCCTTGTCATCACTAATCAAAAAATTATAAGTACCTGCACCCAACTCGGTAACGATTAATTCACCATTTTCCCAATGACTTGTAAATCCCACAGCTTTAAAAGGTGGTGTTCCTCCACTGATGTCCAGCGTAACTTGCCCTGATGAAGCCACATTACATCCCGGGTAAATAACGGCTGAGAGATCCAGCTCCATTTCCTGAGGTGAATGAAGCGTAACTTCCAAGATTTTTTGTACCCCACTCACTTCGTCTGTCACTTCTACCACATAGGTATCTGCGGTAAGGTCTAAAGCATACCCCTGATCCAAATTCACATCATGACTCCAACTGTATTGGTATTGTCCTGATCCTCCATTTACCGCAAGAATTATCACACCATCAGAACTCCCTGGACAGGAAGGATTAATTTGATTGGTCGCCTCTACAATTAATTCAGAATGACTACTATCTTCGTAATTGGTAGTAGAATGAGATGCAGCAGCAATAGTTTCCAAAATGTCACCTGGGTAGATCTCAAGAAGCATTATTCTGCTTATCAGCAAATAAAAAATAGTTAGTGTAAACAATGAGGAAAATAGGTTTAGGTTCTTTCCTCCAAAAATAGAAATTATCGAGGATAACTTCCTCCATATCGCCGGAGTAGTTGCGTCAATCCCTGCAAAAAGAATGACCTGGCCAGGAACAGGAGTTCCTGAAGGTATCTCTTCAATGATATTTGACGCAACTCCCTCCCATTATATTCTCAGCGTCTATGATGAGAATTTTGAGCTGAAGTATGAATTTGAACTCCCCGAATATGAATATATCCCGCACCAGTATTTTGTCTCAGAAAAAGGCCTCCATCTATTTGGCAATCATCCCGACCATCCGGATTCCAAAGAGGATCAACTGGTTATCCATACCTTTGATTTTTCTGATTAGTCTATTGCAAGAATTTTCTACTATGAAATCAGCATTTCTAAATCTTATCCTAGCAACACTCTTTTCTCTTATTTATGCCTGTTCGCCATCCAAAGAAAGTGCTGAAAAGTCACTTATGGATTTTCAGGTAGAAGAGCTAACTATCCCCATAGGACCTGAAGTTGACCCTTATACCATGGCACTTCAATATGTGGATGGGGATTTATTTTGGCATAATAAAAACCGAAGCACCATATCCAAAATCAATCTAGCCAGCCGGAAGGTGTCAGAATACATTCGCTATGAAAGTGAAGGGCCACAGGGTGTGGGAAATATTGTTGGATTTTATGTATTCGATCAAAATAAAATAGCATTTCCAGGTCGGGGCAGATTGGTATCTATTTATGATATGGAGACTAATGAAGTGGTTAAAATTAAGTTAAGTGACTTTAGCCCAGACTATACAGATACTAAGTCTCTGACTCGCTTCACTTCAATTTTTCATTTTTGGAATAATAAATTAATCCTTCCCCAAATTATATATTTCCGAAATTCCTATGAAATGCAAGAGGGGTTAAAAAAATTCAGTCCATTCCTTAAGCTAAATTTGAGTGATTTTACGGTTGAAACCACGTCCTATAGACTTTCCAAATCAAACTTTGGGAACATTTATAATGATCCTTCCATTTTACTCGGGTATAATTTAAATGAAACCTACATACTACCATTCTATTCCCATCGATTGGATGTTTTCAACATAAATTCTAATAAAACCAAATCTTACCAATTACAAAGCAATTTAATTCCAGAGTTCACCAATATTTTTTTTTTAAACGAGGCTAGAGTAAATCAGTCTATTGAGCAAAATATAAGGGAGGTCTTATCTGAGCCCCAAAATTTAGGAATGCTCGTTGATCCTAATAAAAACCTACTTTACCGAATGACCTGGCCAGGAACAGGAGTTCCAGAAGGTATCTCTTCAATTAAATTTGACGCAACTCCCTCCCATTTTATTCTCAGTGTGTATGATGAGAATTTTGAGCTAAAATATGAATTTGAACTCCCAGAATATGAATATATCCCGCACCAGTATTTTGTCTCAGAAAAAGGCCTCCATCTATTTGGCAATCATCCCGACCATCCGGATTCCAAAGAGGATCAACTGGTTATCCATACCTTTGATTTTTCTGATTAGTCTGTTGCAAGAATTTTCTACTATGAAATCAACATTTCTAAATCTTACTCTAGCCATACTCTTTTCTCTTATTTATGCATGCTCCCCATCTAAAGAAAGTGCTGAAAAGTCACTTGTGGATTTTCATGTAGAAGAGCTTACTATACCCATAGGACCTGAAGTTGACCCTTATACCATGGCGCTTCAATATGTAGATGGGGAATTATTTTGGCACAATAAAAACCGAAGCACCATATCCAAAATCAACCTAAATACTAAAAGGACCTCGGAGTATTTTCGATATCAGGAAGAAGGGCCATTGGGCGTTGGAAATATTGATGGCTTTTATATCTTCAATCAAACTAGAATTGCCTTTCCAGCTTCTGGAAGACGGGTCTCAATTTATAGTCTAGAGACCGATAAAGTGAACCGGATTAAACTGAGTGACTTTAGCCCTGATTATACAGACACCAGATCTATGACACGCTATACCTCTACATTTCATTTTTGGAACAATAAGTTAATCTTGCCACAAACTGTCTATTTCAGATATGCCAATGAAATTAATGAGATTTTTTTCAACAATAAAAACCCTTTCCTAATACTGAATTTGGATAATTCTAAGGTGGAAGATAGTCCTTATAGACTTTCGAAATCCAATTTCGGAGAAAATTTTAACACGCCTAAAATTTTATTAGCCCACAAAGAGGAGGATACTTTTATTTTACCATATTACTCTAATCAGTTAGATATTTTTAATTTAGAAAGCCTTGAAACCCAATCATATCAATTAAAGACAAATTTAATTCCAGAATTCACGAATAATTTTTTCTTAAATGAGGCAAGGATCAATCAGTCTTTGGAGCAAAACATGTCAGAATACCTATCCGAGCCTCAAAATTTTGGAATTTTGACCGATCCCCACAAAGACCTGCTTTACCGAATGACTTGGCCGGGTACTGGAGTTCCCGAAGGAGTATCTTCCATGAAGTTTGTAGGAACCCCTTCCCATTTTATTCTCAGTGTGTATGATGAGAATTTTGAGCTGAAATATGAATTTGAACTCCCAGAATATGAGTATATCCCTCACCAGTATTTCGTATCGGAAGCAGGCCTCCATCTATTTGGCAATCATCCCGACCATCCGGATTCCAAAGAGGATCAGCTGGTTATCCATACCTTTGATTTTTCTGATTAGTCTAATCCCAGAATTTTCTACTATGAAATCAGCGTTTCTAAATCTTACCCTAGCAATACTCTTTTCTCTTATTTATGCATGCTCACCATCTAAAGAAAGTGCTGAAAAGTCACTTGTGGATTTTCAGGTAGAAGCGCTAACTATCCCCATAGGACCTGAAGTTGACCCTTATACCAAAACCATGCAGTATTTTGCAGGAGGATTATATTGGCACAATGAAAACCGAAGTTCTATTTCAAAAATTGATTTAGCCAATAAAACAATAGAAGAGGTAATTAAGTATGACTATGAAGGGCCCAGAGGCGTTGGTAGCACCAGCGGCTTTCATTTTATTCATAAAGACACGATAATCATTCCATCTGCAGGTCCGGTATTGTATATTCTTCCAATTGCTTCAGAAGAGATTCAAAGGTTGGATTTAAGTAAATTTAATGAGAATTACACCCATACAATTTCTTTGACTAGGAACTCTAAGCCGATGTATTCCTTAGGATCAAATTTAATTTTAAATCAGCAATTTAATTACAGAACCCCATCTGAGGTTACCGAGGAAAGTTTGAGTAATTTTTTCCCTTTTATCACTATCGACTACTACGGCAATAAATCCCATAAAATCCCATTCAATTTCACTATAGAAAGCTTTGACAATAAGCTGAATGACCCCACATATAAGGTAGCGTATAATGAAAATTTTCTTTATACAATGACATCCTATTCTAATCGACTCTACAAAATTAATCTTGAGGATTATTCCACTCAGGAGTTCGATTTACACACCAATCTAATTCCGAAATTTACAAACAACTATTTTACAAAAGAGGATAAGTTAAGTCGTTCATTAGACATCAATATGGAGTTATACTTATCTGAACCTCAAAATTTCGGACTTTTAAAGGATCCGTATAAAAAACTGCTTTACCGAATGACCTGGCCGGGATCAGGAGTTCCTGAAGGTATATCCCCTATGAAATTCGTCATTACCCCCTCCCATTTTATTCTCAGTGTCTATGATGAGAATTTTGAGCTGAAATATGAATTTGAACTCCCAGAATATGAGTATATCCCACACCAGTATTTCGTATCGGAAGCAGGTCTCCACCTATTTGGCAATCATCCCGACCATCCTGACTCCAAAGAGGATCAGCTGGTTATCCATACCTTTGATTTTTCTGATTAGTCTGTTGGTCGCCTGCACCAGTACCCAGCGGGAAGAGTCTATCCTGAAGTTTGAGGAGTTTTATGACTTGCCGGTGGAAGAATAGAAGCAATTAGTCTTCGTGCCAAATGACGGCTTCTAAATCCTACCTCACCAGCAAAAAACTACCCCGCTTTTCTACATGCTGCATTTCCCCCTCCAAAGGAAAACTATACTGCATCAAGTAAGTATAAGTGCCTAAGCTGGCATTTTCTCCATTCACCAGGCCGTTCCATCCTTCCTTGCCCTGGTAGATCAATTGTCCCCATCTGTTAAAAATCCAGATATCAAAATTGAGATCACAATTGGAAACTCCTTCGAAAAGACCAGCATCTCGGTCTGGATTATATCCTGAGGGCATTCGTACCTCAGGGGCTTTTTCTATTACAAGGCCAGTTCCCAGACTTACACAGCCAGAAGCATCTGTGACGGAAATAGGGTAACTACCTTTGGATAAGCCAGTAAGTGCATTGCCAGCCACATTTTCCTCCTCCCAGAAATAGATGTAGGGAGCTTTTCCGCCAGCTGGAAAGGCAAATAACTCCCCATTATTCCCTCCGGGACAAGCTGGCTTAGTCAGTCTCACATCCACTTCTAAAGCCGCCGGGGAGGTAATTTCAAAAGAAAGAGGAACAGAACATCCATTCTGATCTACCACAGTAAGCTCATAAGTGCCCTGGGAGACGTCTGCCAAATTCAAATTACCTGTGAATTCAAAACCATCCTCCAAATCTACTTGATAAGGGCCTGTGCCACCTCTGACGTTCAAATTCAATACGCCATCCTTTTTTCCAAAACAACTTACCGCCTGCACATCAACTGAAACAATCTCAAGCGCAGAGGGCTCATTTATTTGTAGGTTTTCCAACAAGCGCTCACAACCCAATTGATCTATAATGATAACTGAATAGCTTCCGGTAGGTAAATCCTCCGCTGTGGAAGTATTCAAAGTGGGATCGTGAGACCATGTGAAATTAAAGGGTGCAACTCCTCCCTGAATATCGAGGATTATTTCCCCGTTTGATTCACCGAAGCATTTAACATCTTCAATGCTTGCTACACTGACTACAAACTCTTCCTCCACGGTTACTTCCAAAAGATTAGAAGTACCTTCACAGGATTGATCAACCAGACTATAGGTCAAATAGCTAAGGGTGCCAATTACACCAGGTTCGTTCCAGCTGATTTCCACCGTGTTTTCATTAGCCCCAGAAACTATTTCTCCCCCAGTTACCGTCCATTCATATCCCCTACCTGCGGAGGAATTTGGCGCTGAATAAAAATGAGTAGTCAGTGGATCAAAACACACATCCTCGTTGCCTATAGGATCTTCAGCATCCAGCTCCAGATTAATCACCACATCCAGGGAAATAGGCTCCAATACACATCCATTGGGACCAATTGGGCTAGCGGTGATTTTTGCAGCTGGATTAGATGGTCCCCAATTGACCAAGACAGAATCACCGTAATCCTGAACAATGGTACCTCCCTCTACTTCAAAGCTTACCGAGCCTATATTTTCCTGAGAACTAAGCTTATACACCAGTTCCTCCACCTCAGGACAAACAGATACAGCACCCAGTAGTTCTGCATCTACTTCCAACACTTCCACCTCAAAAGTCTCTTCCTCCTGCTGATCACAGGTATTGGGACTGATAGAAGCGGTAACTGTAACCTCGTAGATCCCTGGCTCGGTAAAGATATGTGTTACATCCTTGCCTTCCTGAAGCGTAGTCCCATCCCCAAAATCCCAGGTGAAATAGGTAAAGGCTTCATTTTCCGGCTCAATACTCCAAGTTCCTTCCTGTTCCAGGCAGGCAATTCGTTCGCCTGTTACTTCGAATTCATAATCAGCTTGTATCTCAAAACTCAAGTTATCCAAGGCCGCCCCCACCGCGTAACCGTAGGATTCCAAAAAGCCAAATCCATACACATAGGCTATGAATCCATCTGGATTTGTCAATTGATGAACACCAGGAGAAATCCTGATTCTTGCATAATAAAAGCCGGTATTGCCCGGAACCATAGAAAAAGAAGCGCCGATATTGTTTCCATCCAGAATCGTTTGGTTTTGCGCACCTGCAGGCACCACGATATTTACATAATGATCCTGAATAGACTGCAGGGAAAGCGCTGAGAACTTGACACTCCTAAGCAATTGTTCATTTGGGCTATATGAAATCATAAAGGGATCACCCTGATCGTATAGGGGCTGGCTGATTTGATTACATTCCTGACTCTTGGCCAGCACAGTCACAGAAGCCGGCTTGCTCGTCGTAATGGAAACCGACTCATCCGGAGCAAATTCCAAAGTCAAAAACTCCGTTGCCGAAAGCGTACCCCGGCTATTTCCATTCACAAATACTTCTGTATCATCCTCAGCGGCTAAGACTTTCACCAATTCACCTGAAGTTCTACCTTCCAAGGCTACGTGGATGTAAGATTGTCCCCAGGTAGTCACTGGATAAGCTTGCTGAAACAGGTTATCATTTGCCGCACCACAGTTACCAACGGAAGTCCATTTATTCCCTCCGAAAACAGCTATTTTCTTACAGGAATTGGCATCATCGCCGATGACCCGCACGCGGGTTCCTGTGAGGTCAAAACGCTCTTTTAACTGGATACTTTGGCCACGATTCAGTACTTGGGTAAATGGCGCTGAATTATTGCTTCTGGTAATTTCTACTTCCGTATCGTCCTCTGTGGCTATCACCAGCATCAGGCTTTCATTGTCAATGTTGCCATCGTATTCCACAGGAGCAGTGAGACGCTCAAAATGTGAGGTGATCAGGTAATCCTTTCCCAGTGCATCCACAGGCAGCACTACTGTGCCATCAGCACTTCTTACCCGCTCATTGAAGGCATAGACAGTAAGGTCTCCCGTGGAAGTGATAAAGATGCCTTTGTTCTCCACATTTCCAGATCCTCTATGGAAAACATCGATATCCTGAGAGTCAACAATCAACGTAAAACGCTGGCCTTCAGTCAGGGATTGGGAGCGGGTATTCCCCAGGTATTCTATGGTGATATCCGCATCTTCCACAGCAGTAATCTCCAGCATTGCCCGATCTGGAGCGCCGGGCAAAATCCTGTTGTTTTCCATGTAACCTACCCAAAATTCCTTGCCTACCGTAGAGATCTGCGCATGCGAAAAAAAAGCAAAAGCTTGCAGGCAAAACACAAAACAAACTACTCGGTAAAGTTTCTCCACAGGATTTAATCGGGCATATTGAAAATCCAATATAGGCAACTGAATAGTATTAAACACCTCCGTTGATACAAAGCTTACTAGCTATCTTTCAAAAGCTTGGAATTCACTTAGCGGTCACATTTATAATCCCTATCTTTGCGCCTCCAAAAAAGAAGAAAAACCCTATTATGATATCAGTAGATAACTTGTCATTAAAATTTGGCAAACGAACACTTTTCGACGAAGTCTCCCTCAAATTCAACCCAGGTAACTGCTATGGTGTGATCGGGGCTAACGGAGCCGGAAAATCAACTTTTTTGAAAATTCTCTCCGGAGAAATGGAAAGTACCAGCGGTGGAATTAGCATCACTCCAGGTCAAAGAATGGCAGTACTTAGCCAAAACCACTTTGGTTTTGATGAGGTGGAAGTGTTGAAAACGGTTCTCATGGGTCATAAGACACTTTATGCCATCATGGAAGAAAAGGATGCGATCTACATGAAGGAGGATTTTTCTGAGGAAGATGGTTTGCGCGCTTCGCAGCTGGAAGCTGACTTTGCGGAGATGGACGGGTGGAATGCTGAATCCGATGCAGCAGCCTTACTTTCAGGACTGGGAATCACCGAAGATCTGCATTACATGCAAATGAAGGATTTGGCGGGTAATCAAAAGGTACGGGTGTTACTCGCTCAGGCACTTTTCGGAAATCCTGATATCCTAATTCTCGATGAACCTACCAACGATTTGGATGCGGCTACTATTGAGTGGTTGGAAAACTTTCTACTTGATTTCAAGAACTTGGTGATTGTTGTTTCCCACGATAGACACTTCCTGGATTCAGTTTCCACCCATATCGTGGATATTGATTTTGGGAAAATCAAAATCTACTCTGGTAACTATACCTTTTGGTACGAATCTTCTCAGTTGGCGCTGAAGCAGCGTTCTGATTCCAACAAGAAGGCTGAGGATAAGAAAAAGGAATTGCAGGCATTTATCGATAGATTCTCTGCAAACGTGGCCAAGTCTAAGCAGGCTACAGCACGTAAGAAGATGATAGAAAAACTGAACATAGATGAGATTGAGCCATCGATGCGAAAATACCCAGGCATTATTTTCAAACCAGAAAGAGAAGCCGGTGATCAGATTTTCATGACTGAAAACCTGGAATTGAAAGCTGACGGAGTCACTTACTTCACCGACGTAAACCTGATGGTGGACAAGGGCGATAAAATTGCTTTTATCTCTAAGACTAAGCAGGCTGTAAATAAATTCTTCCAAACCATTATGGAAGAAATTCCAGCTTCCAAAGGAAGTTTCAAATGGGGTGTTACGATCAATAAAGCATACTTGCCGAACGATAATTCTGAGTTTTTCAAATCAGACTTGTCTTTGATTGATTGGCTAAGACAGTTTTCAGGAAATCAAGAGGAAGCTTACGTAAGAACATTCTTGGGAAGAATGCTTTTCACAGGAGAGGAATCCTTGAAGAAATGTTCTGTACTCTCCGGAGGTGAAAAAGTCCGTTGTATGATCTCCAAGATGATGCTTCAGAATCCAAACTTGCTGGTAATGGATGAGCCTACCAACCACTTGGATCTGGAATCCATCACCGCATTTAACAACGCGATCATTGATTTCTCCGGAACGGTATTGATGTCCTCCTATGACCACGCGTTTGTGCAATCTTCGGCAAATAGAATCGTGGAATTCACTCCAAATGGCACCATCGATAGAAGAATGCCTTACGATGATTACTTGGATAGTGAGGAGATCAAGGCATTGAGAGAGAAAATGTATTCCACTAAGTAAAGGAACTTAGTTGCTACTCACTGCAATCATAGTCTATCTGGCGATCACCATCGCCGTCGGAGCCTGGGCTTCAAAATTCGTAAAGGGATCGAATGACTTTGTTTTGGCAGGTCGTTCGCTCCCTTTATTTCTTTCGGCTTCTGCCCTCTTTGCCACCTGGTTTGGTTCAGAGACTATTTTTGGAGCCTCTTCAGTCTATCTGGAAGAAGGTCTGCAGGGTGTGATTGAAGATCCCTTTGGAGGAGCACTTTGTCTGGTACTTTTTGGGATGTTTTACCTCAGGCCGATGTATAGAATGGGCGTGCTGACCATAGGAGATGTTTTCAAAAGAATCTATGGAAAGAAAGTAGAATTCCTCTCTACGGTATTTATGGTGCCGGTTTTCTTTGGATATGTAGCTGCGCAATTAGTTGCGCTGAGCCTTATTCTCGGAACAGTCACAGGACTAAGCCTCACTGAAGGGATTTTGCTTGCTGCTGGAGTCGTGGTCATCTACACTTTTTTGGGCGGCATGTGGGCGATTTCTATCACAGATTTCATCCAAACCATCATGATAGTCCTAGGACTGATTGTTGTTGCGGTACTGGTGAGCAAAGAAGCTGGAGGAGTTGGAGTAATTTTAGATTCAGCGCCTGAAGGAAGCTTTCAGTTCTTTCCGGATCCAGGTTTCAATTCCTGGATTAATTACTTCGGTGCTTGGATGATTATTGGTTTGGGCAGTATCCCCAGTCAGGATATTTACCAGCGGGTGATGTCGTCCAAATCTGAGAAAGTTGCCGTGCAATCCACGTATTTGGCAGGGGGCTTTTATGTTACCTTCGGACTGTTGCCTTTATTTATTGCGCTTGGCGCAAAAGTGTTATACCCCGAACTCTACTTAGAAAACAATCAGTTGCTCCTGCCATCCATGGTATTGGCTCATGGAGGACTGCCAGTGCAAATCATCTTTTTCGGTGCCTTAATCTCTGCAATAATGAGCACAGCAAGTTCGGGAGTCCTTGCTCCGGCGGCATTGATTTCAGAAAACCTGATCAAACCGCTTTTCAAAGGAAAGCTTACCGACAAGCAGTTGCTGTGGATTCTTAGAAGTAGTGTGCTCGCGGTGGCGCTTGTCTCAGTGGCAATGGCACTGCAAGATTCTACTATCTATGAACTCGTAGCCGGCGCATCTATCCTCTTATTGGTTTCCCTATTTATTCCATTGACTACCGGATTGTATTGGAAAAAATCATCCAAAGCCGGGGCAATTTTATCCATGACCATCGGGATGCTTACCTACCTGATTATTGATAATTTTGAATCAGAAATCTCATCTCATATTTACGGATTGCTTGCCAGTGCCCTTGCTATGCTAGTTGGCAGCTTGCTTTTCCCAAACAAAGAACACCTAACTCATGAACTATTCTAAAATTATACTCAAACACGGCAAAGAGATTTCTCTCAAAAGAAAACATCACTGGGTATTTTCTGGAGCTATTTTCCAAAAAGAGCCAACTTTAGAAAATGGGCAGTTGGTGGCCGTGTATTCTGCCAAAGATGAATTTCTGGGAATAGGACATTTTGCTGAAGGCTCAATTATGGTGCGGATCATTTCCTTTGAAGAGCGGGAAATAGACCAGTCATTTTGGAATGAAAAAATCACTTCAGCTCTTTCTCTAAGAAAAAGCTTAGGACTAACTGAAAATCAAGAAACTAATGTGTATCGTTTGGTACATGGGGAAGGTGATTTACTGCCTGGATTGATTGTTGATTTCTATAATGGAACGGCAGTAATCCAAGCGCATCAAATCGGCATGCATGCCCATTTGAAGGAAATCGCCCAAGCCATCAAGAATGCTTATGGGGATCAGCTCTCAGGTGTTTATGATAAAAGCGCGGAGACTTTGCCCAAGAATCTAGGCATCACTTCGAATGAGTGGGTGCTTGGAGAGCCAAAAACGGATTTGGTACAAGAGTATGGAGCGACCTATAAAATAGATTGGGAAAAAGGTCAGAAGACAGGCTTTTTCATCGATCAGAGGGAAAACAGAAAACTTCTTGCCTCCTACTCCAAGGGAAAAAAGGTATTGAATACTTTTTGTTACTCAGGTGGATTTTCGGTGTTGGCCCTGCAAGAAGGAGCGGCAGAAGTACATTCTGTGGATATTTCTCCAAAAGCCATAGAACTTACCGAAGAAAATGTGAGCCTTAATCCTGAGATTAAAGGTAAACACGAGTCAAAAGTGGCTGATGTAGTGAAATACATCCGGGAAATCGGAGATGATTACGATGTGATTGTACTGGATCCGCCTGCTTTTGCCAAAAACCTGAAAGCCCGACACAATGCTGTTCAGGCTTATAAGCGACTAAATGCAGAAGCTTTGAAAAAAATTAAATCCGGAGGGATACTCTTCACCTTCTCTTGCAGCCAGGTGGTGGACAAGGCACTATTCCGAAATACGGTGACTGCAGCGGCCTTGGAATGTGGGAGAAAAGTAAAAGTCCTGCATCAGGTCACCCAGCCTGCGGATCATCCGATCAACATTTTCCATCCTGAAACAGAATACTTGAAAGGCTTGGTGCTTTTTGTGGAGTAAAAACAAGCGTTCTACTCAGGAGTTAAAGTCTTTTGCCCTATTTTCGTTTACTAATCAAAACACATCATGTACACAGGAATACAACATTTACATTCAGGAGTGGCCTATCTGGCATTGCTCGCTTTGGTGGTAGTCATTATTTATATGCTAATTGGCTCGCTTTCAGGGAGGGAATTCACCGAGAAAGACCGTAAAATCGGATTGATCGCATTTATACTTTCCCATATCCAATTGCTGGTGGGTTTGATTCTATATTTCTTAAGTCCATTGGGTTTGGAAATGCTCAGCTCAGGATCGGCGATGTCGGATCCAGCCGCAAGACTTTTGGCACTGGAGCATCCTTTGATTAATATCATTGCGATTGTAATCATCAGCATTGGTTATATCAAAGCTAAGAAGCCAGGAGCATCACGTGGTAGATTCAGAAGTATCTATATGATGTATGCGATTGGCTTGGTGTTGATATTGAGCAGGATTCCCTGGACTACTTGGTTGGGGTGATTGAGATTGATGATTTGGGATTTGGGATTTGGGACTGAAAAACTTCAAAATTCGATATTCATCATTCGACATTCAGTATTAAACTAAAAGAGGTAGCATGTGGCATGCTACCTCTTTTAGTTTAATAAAATCTATCCTTATGCTATGCCGTCGTTCGTGTCATCACGAACGGCATGTTGAATGATTTATCCTTTTTGAGCTTGAAATGTTTTCCTTATCCACATGAAATTGATTTATTTACTGAGTTCGACCCATTCAGGGTCGGGTGGTTGATCTGGTCATTTTATCCATGGGTTTCACCCATGGTTATTGAGAGGTTAGACCACTTCGCGGTAGGATTTTTCGATAACAGGTTTTCCGTTGCGGGCGAATGATTATTCGCCACTACACCGTGATCTGTGTCCTCACAGACCTGACTCAGAATCCTTATTAGGGTTTAATTACTTATGCTCGGCAATTGCAGGTTTGCCGTGATGGGCGAATGATTATTCGCCCCTACCTTGATATATGTATATAACTCTCTATCAATCGCTCTGCGCATCTTTCTCCATCCATAGCAGCTGACACTATACCACCTGCATAGCCTGCTCCTTCGCCACAAGGATACAGTCGCTTGATTTGAATATGCTCAAAAGATTCTCGATCCCGAGGAATACGAATGGGTGAAGATGTTCTGCTTTCCAAACCGATCAACTGAGACTCATTGGTGTAATAGCCTTTCATTTTATTTCCGAAAGCTTTAAATGCCATAGCCAAACGCTGGGAAATAAAGTCCGGCAATACCTCTCTCATTTCCACTGAATGCAAGCCAGGTTGGTAAGAAGTATCCAGCAAGCTAGCGCTGACTTTTTTCTCCACAAAATCAACCATGCGCTGCGCAGGAGCCACTTGAGTTTCACCTCCTGCCTGCCATGCTCTTTTCTCCACATCTGCCTGAAATTCCATTGCAGCCAAGGGACCAAATTTTTGATACTCCGGCAAATCTTCCAACTCAACGGATACAACAATCCCGGAATTGGCAAACTTGCTATCCCGGCGACTTGGACTCATGCCATTCACTACCAACTCTCCCGGAGAAGTAGCTGCCGGTACGATAAATCCGCCAGGACACATGCAAAAGCTAAAAACTCCCCGTTGTTTATTTTTGAATTCTGTTTGATGGACTAGAGAGTAAGCCGAAGCTGGCAAATAAGGACCACGATCCAAACCGCAATGATATTGTATGCTATCGATTAACTTTTGACTGTGCTCTACTCTTACTCCCAAAGCGAAGGGTTTTGCTTCAATCGCAATCCTGCTTTTATGAAGCAAATGAAAAATATCACGAGCAGAATGGCCTGTAGCAAGGATTACTCCTTTACCCGTAATTTTATCTCCATGCTGAGTGACTACTCCTTTCATCTCATCTCCTTCCAGAATAAAATCTTCCACCCGAGTGTCAAATAATACTTCTCCTCCAAATTGCCTGATGCTTTCCCGTAAATCTTCCACCAACTTAGGGAGTTTATTGGTACCAATATGTGGGTGCGCATCAACCAGAATTTCCTCCGTAGCACCATGAGCTACCAGAATTTCCATGATCCTCCTGATATCTCCCCGCTTCTTCGAACGGGTATATAATTTCCCATCAGAATAAGTTCCTGCACCACCTTCGCCAAAGCAATAATTTGAATCAGGATTAACAATCTGATCCTTATTGATTGCAGCCAGATCACGTCTTCTGGACCTGACGTCTTTACCCCGCTCGATGAGGATGGGCTTTACACCGAGTTCTATGGCACGCAAAGCTGCAAAAATCCCTGCTGGACCTGCTCCTACAATAACTATAGCATCTTCCTTGCTTACATTTTTGTATCCTGGCTGATGGTCTAAAAGCGCTGGAGGAGTTTCTTTGATAAAAAGTTCAGCCTGAATATTGACTTTGACATTTCTGCCTCGGGCATCTATGGAGCGCTTTACTTGCCGTGCAATTGCTTCGCTAGAGTTTGCAGGGAGTCCAGCTTTTTTTCGTACTACTTCCTGAAAAATGACCGGATCATAAGCCTCCTCTGGGCTTAACTGCAAGGTGAATTCTTTCTTCATATGGTAAGGTATTTATCCTTAAATGGGAATTGCAAAGGTAGTGTTTTCTGTAATGAATAGGTAGTGTACAATGGCAGTCGTAGCTTGTTAAAAAATAATCTGAATATCCGCAATTATGCTAGTGACCTCTTTTTCTTTGCTTATCAGGCAGTCCCGATAGCTATCGAGAGACCGATGACGGGTGATAGAAGTACCAGCAATGCTAGTGTTTACCATACCTTAAGTCGCTTTTTACCTTTTACTGGTGCATTTGCGGATTTACATAAAAGTTAATAATCATAAGGACAGGAACAATGGCTGTAGAAGGTATCAAGTCGCAGGTTTTAGGTTGATGCGTTTTGAAAAGTGATTTGTGAAAGTGTTCGAGTGACACGAGAACTTGCTTTTTAGAAAATGTTCGTGATGACACGAACATTGGCTGAAGCGGGGAAAGAGCAAGTATGCAGGAAGTATCCAGCAGTTTAATAGAGTTAATTCAAGCGATCCAGAACCCCAAATCTTGAGGAATTGGAAATGTATTCAGGAACAATGACCTTGAGATGTGAAACCAATTCGTTCTCGGAGTTCTTAGTCACCAAATTCATAAAAAGCTCTATCTGCCCATCGATTTTATGATAGGAGGAAGGAAGTACCTGGGCAATTTTTATCTTCGGATGATGGGTGATTTTAACTGTTTCAAAATCGTTAAGCAATTCCTCATACAGCTTCTCCCCTTCTCTAAGTCCTGAGAAAACCACCTTAATATCAGAATCGACCTTTTTACCGGATAATTGGATCATCTTCTTTGCCAGATCCAATATTTTAATTGGTTCTCCCATGTCAAACACAAAAATCTCTCCTCCTTCTCCCATGATGCCAGCCTCCAAAACTAATTGGCAAGCTTCTGGAATGGTCATAAAATACCGCGTGATTTCCGGGTGAGTCACGGTAATTGGCCCACCATGCATAATCTGCTTTTTGAACAAAGGAATAACCGATCCATTTGATCCCAACACATTTCCAAATCGGGTGGTAATGAACTTGGTATGATAGCTCTTATGATTTCTTTCCAGGTATTCATTTAGCGCCTGAACATACATTTCTGCGGCTCTTTTACTGGCTCCCATGACATTTGTAGGGTTCACAGCCTTATCGGTGGATACAAAAACGAACTTGTCAACTTTTGCTAAGACAGCAATGTCAGCAAGGATTTTCGTCCCCAATACATTGGATTGAATCGCTTCCTCAGGGTAATTTTCCATCATCGGAACATGCTTGTATGCAGCAGCATGAAAAACAACCTGAGGTTTGAAAGCTTTGAAAACCTCTTTTACTTTCTTCTTGTTTCTAACATCACCTAAGACCACCTTTATTTGGCAGTGCGCATGATTTTCTTTAAACTCCTGCTCTACATCATACAGCGCTGATTCTGCTATATCAAACAAAATCAGCAACTTTGGCTCATAGTGGCTGATTTGTCTGCAAAGCTCTGAGCCAATGGAGCCTGCCGCTCCAGTCACTAGAATTACCTTGCCCTGAAGATCTTCATGAATTCTTGGATTATCCAGTATGATTTGCTCGCGGCTTAGCAAGTCCTCAATTTTCACCTCTCTGATAGCTCCAGCGGTCAACCCTCCATTGATCCATTGATCTACAGGGGGCACTATGGAAACAGAAATGTTCAAACGAAGACACTCATCGATGATTTCATTTTTTCTCTTTACGGAAAGGTCACGTACGGCAATGATCAGCTCAGTAATTCCAAACTGTTGGGCCAGTTTTTCAAGATCACCTATTCCTTTATAAATTCTCTTTCCGTCAATATTCTTCCCTTCTTTTTTGGGATCATCGTCCAAAAATGCCACGGTATTAAAAAGTATCTTACTATCTCGCTTGATTGCCTCCTGTGCTATAATTCCTGCCTCTCCTGCTCCGAAAATAATTCCATTTTTCAGCTCTTTGACCAGTATGCCATTCTTCAAATAAACAAATAGCTCCTTTACCAGCAAACGGTAAAAGATAAGCATGAACAGCGAGGAAAGACTTGCGATAATCAGTACCGAAGTAGGCAATAAAAACCTATCATTCAGGAAATTGCCGTGAAAGAAATTCAGGAAAAGAAAAAGAATGAAATTTATGACAACGGTTTTAAAGATGTTTGAGCCATCTCTGAAACCCGTGTGCCGCACAATACCTTCGTAGCTTCGGGTATTTTGCATCACAAGCAAACCGCCGATCATAAAGGTGAAGCTGCCTGCTATGGCATCATACTGCTCAATCAAGGCTAGCTCGAAATTGAACCTTACAAGGTAGCCGAATAAGGCACAGTGAAATAGAATTAAAGAATCAAGGGTGGCAATAATCCATCTAGGAAGGATTTTCAACCGCGTTAAAAAATTCATAGTATAAATTTATTCAAATTGCTCAGCTTTTAAATTTCCTACACTAAAAACAAATTAAAGGACAAAATAAGCACTTTTTTGACCTTAAGCCTAGTAATAATTTAAAATATATTTATAAAATTTTGCATTTTAAAGTCTTACCACCTGGGATTTATGCTTATAAACGATGTATCTCAATTTTTGGATTAGGAGGTGAAAAATTATCTTCATGCTGATTTAATTCCTCCATTTTCTTTATCCCTCCTTCAAATCTTTTCATGGAAACTTGACCTTGCTGAGTAACTCCTTTCCCGAGCAGTACATTACCTAATGTTTGGAAGAGAATCTTTAAATCCAACAGGAAGGATAAGTTGTCCACGTACCACACATCAAACCTGAATTTGCTTTCCCAGGAAATCGCATTTCTACCATTTACTTGAGCCCAACCTGTCACTCCTGGCCTTACCTCATGCCTCCTGGCCTGCTTGCTTGAGTACAAGGGGAGGTAATCCTGCAGCAAAGGCCTGGGACCTACCAGACTCATATCTCCTTTCAAAACATTTATCAACTGTGGAATTTCGTCCAAGGAGGTTTTTCTAATCAGGCTTCCAAACCTTGTAATCCGCTCTGCATCGGGCAATAAATCACCTTTTTTATTAACTAAGTCAGACATGGTTTTGAATTTCAAAATCTGAAATGTAATGTTGTCTTTGCCTGGTCGTGGTTGTGAAAAGAAAGGAGAACCGCTGTGGTGAATGCTGAGACTAATCAGCAGAATCAAAAATATCGGCGAAAGAATTAAAAACATCAAAAAAGCCAACAGAATATCTATCGCTCTTTTTAGCCAATTTCTGTAAATCACTTATTTAAAAGTTTTGCTGAGTTCTGAATGAATAACTTCTACGATCATTTCCTGATTTTTAAAAGTCAAATCTACCGAACTTGGAAGACAAAGCCCATTTTCAAACAGCTTTTCGGACAAACTACCTCCATAATAAGGGGTGGTATTAAAGACTGGTTGAGTATGCAAAGGCTTCCAAAGAAAACGGCTCTCCACTCCATTTTTCATCAAAGATCTTTTCAGGTCCTCGTTTGAAAAGCCTGTAACCTCTTTGTCAATTAAGATTGCGGTTAGCCAATAATTGGATTGAGAGTCGTTGGATTCTGTCTGAAACTCAATCCCCGGAAATCCCTTAAGTAAATTCCTATATCGCTGATTTACAAGCCTTCTACTTTTGATGTAGGCGTCCAATTGCTCCAACTGCGCCAAACCCACTGCAGCAGAAAGATTGTTCATCTTATAATTATATCCAATTTCCAAATGATGGTAAAAAGGCAGGTCTTCTCTTGCCTGCGTAGATAATAACCGGGCTCTTTGGATTAGGTTCGTATCATTTGAAATCAGACATCCACCTCCTCCAGAGGAGATTATTTTGTTTCCATTAAAGGAAAAAACACCTATCTGTCCGAATGTACCACAGGCTTTCCCCTCATACTTGCTGCCTATAGCTTCTGCAGCATCCTCTAAAACTGGTATATTATATTTTTCAGAAATCTCTAAAATTTCCTTCATTTTAGCAGGCATTCCGAAGAGGTGGACGATGACTATAGCCTTTGGCTTTTTCCCCTTAGAAATCCTACTTAGTATGGTATCCTCAAGGATTTCCGGACAAATATTCCAGGTATCCTTCTCACTATCTACAAATATCGGTGTAGCCCCTAAATAGACAACAGGATTCGCGGAAGCACAAAAAGTAAAAGATTGACAGATCACTTCATCTCCTGGCCCAATTCCCAATAAAACCATCCCCAGATGCAATGCAGAGGTACCAGAGTTCAGCACCACAGCTTCATGAGTCTTCAACCTTTTGGACAGCTTGCTCTCAAATCTATTGATGAACTGACCAAAAGTGGCAATATGGCCAGAACTTATTGCCTGTTGAGAATATAGATTTTCATTACCATTGAGCACTGGAAACGAAAGAGGGATATTAAAAGCCATGCAGGTTTGAAGCTAAAACTGTCAAAATATACTATAGAATTATGAAACTACCATATTTCCAATCCGAAGGCGGGCACTTCAAATCAAGAAAACTACTTAATTATTTAATCTATAAAATTAAGTTTACACGGTAGCCCTTGAAAGTTGGGTAGTCTATCAAGGGTGTATTTTTATTAAGCCTTGAAATGTAAATCTTTAATTACTAAAATCTTACATTTTGCAACCGGAAAATTCCAGAATACTAGGCTAAAGGAGTTTTAATAATAGAATTTATGAAGCTGTGGTGTTTGACCTGGAAATTAAATTCTCAAATTATTTCTAAAAAAACGAAAAAAAATAAACACAAATAACATTTTTAAGTATCTGAAATGACTTTTCAATAGTTAATTATCTAACTAAAAGAGCATTCTGGAATGTGAGATTGTAGGTAGAAAATATTTTGTACTTGGGATGAGTCTAGTGCGATTGGTGGTGGTTGGGTCTGTTAGCGGTTGGCGGTTGGCAGTCGCAGTGTGTCAATGCCTATTTCCAGTTAAACTGAGTAAAGACAAGAAGGTGAAGATTTCGTTTTAAAAGTTTGCATCCTATTGAATAGCATACAGGGCTCAAAGCCCGGATTATCAGAGCCTAGCCCAGTGGGCTGGGAATAAATATTGAGAAGTTTATAACTATCTCTGAAATAGCGAATTAATCCAAATAAAAGACGTTTTATAATTGATTATATATTTAGGTAAATCATATGACAAAGGACTATTACAGGTACGCCCTGTCTTCAACTTTGACGACAATGATAGAATCAAAGAGGCAAATAATTTAAGTTAGTTTCACAACTTCAGGAAAAAAGAAGGATCTTTGGTATGCCATAATTAATAGACATACATTTTTTTGAAGGCAATATAAATTGAAACAAATGACCGATAATCGCCGAAATGAGATTGGAAATTTCGACATCTATATTAATTCTAAGGAAAAGCCTCCAGAAGGAAATGAAGAGTTACTTTCCAAGAAGTTAAACTGGATGAATTTATCTATTAAGCGATTTATTGATCTACTTTTCGCCTTTCTTTTTATGCTTACTATAGGTTGGTGGTTATTTCCAATTGTTGCGTTATTGATAAAGCTTGAATCTTCTGGTCCAGTTTTTTTTAAGCAAGAAAGAGAAGGTATTTACAATTCAAGTTTTCACTGCTACAAGTTTCGGTCTATGGTTATCAATAAGGATGCAAACCTTAAAATGGCTACCAAAAATGATCCTAGAATAACTAGAGTTGGTAAGTTCTTACGAAAAACCAGTATAGATGAACTCCCGCAGGTACTCAATATAATCTACGGAAACATGTCTTGGGTGGGACCCCGACCTCATATTTTCATACAGAATGATGCGCATTCCTTAGAAATAGAATGCTATAGGAATAGACACCTAGTCAAACCTGGCATCACTGGCTTAGCTCAGGCAAGAGGATACAGAGGAGAAATAGATATGGCCGATTCCATATACTTCAGATATAGACTGGATATGTACTATATCAAAAACTGGACGGTTTTATTTGACCTTAAGATTATCTGGATGACTGCCAAAAGCTTTATTCTGGGTGATGAAAATGCGTATTGAGGATTTATTTTTTGATGTCAGCTAGAAGGGCGCGAATTTTCTGTTTTCAGTTGGCGGCTGTCAGGTAGGGTAATACGGATTAATAATCCTACGGTTTGTTGCCGAAATTGCAAATGTCGAACAGCTGAGTCAATTAGCTGTTGGCAGTCTGAAGACTGCATTATGATAGGTCTAAGCCTGCCTGTCGTCGGACAGGTCGTGAGACTTAGACCAGCTGGGGCATGAGAAATCGGGATTACAAATCCCGCTCAGCACAAATCAGCACAATAAATAAAACCTTCGGGGTTTTGAAAACCCCAAAGGTTAAAAAAAACCGGAGAGGAATCCCCTCCGGCTTAATTGAAACACTAAATCAAATTCAATTCATCAATGCCTGCTCAAAGGCTCCGTCATCGACGGTCAATTGGGAGATGGTGACCAGGACGGTGCCTGCCGTTACTGCATAACCTGCATAGGCCAGCAATACAGCCGGGACCATTCCCGGTGCCGTCAAAACGGCCGTACCGATGGCGGCGATGATCAATCCTGCCTTTTTTACCTTTTGGAAAAAGGGCGGTGTGGGCGCGGTGGCGCGTTGTTTTACTTCTGTGAGTATGTTCATGGTTGGAATGTTAAGTGTTAAGTGTTAAATGTTAAAATGTTAAGTCGGGTGTCCGGTGTTGGAAGACCGATACTTCGACTTCGCTCAGTACAAGTGCCGGATGTGGATGTGAAGACAGGAGACCGAAGACGGGAGTGTGCACCGTCGAGGTACGGCGAAGCAGTCGCAGTCATCAGTCTCAGTGTGAGAAGTGCAAGCCTTTTGAGATTGCTTCCTCGGGCTTTGCCCTTTTCACAATAACCTGCCTTCAAACGCTTTCATCCTTTCGGGAAGCAGATCTCCTGGGCGGACTTCTTGTTTGCTGCATCACGGTCTTTAGCAATGCCTGCTCGGCTTCCAATCGGATAAAGAGCTCTTTCAGCTTGGCCAGCTCATCCCTCAGCTGCCGGGTATCCTCGATCAGCAGCTTTAGAAAGTAAGCGATCACAGATAGCAGCATCATCGTCACCACCCCGGCAAGACTTAAGAGTAGCTCTGCTCCAGACATGATTCCAATAAATAAGGAATTCCTTCCGAGACGATCTGCAACTCTACCACTTCCCCCCGCTCCCATTCAAGCTCTAGCCTTTCCATCAATTGCAGGAAGGCCAGTTTGGTGAACAGCGGAGTACCATCAGCTCTATAGCTGGTGACTGGATAGATGGAGTAGGATTCCAGCTTTTCATCTCCTGGGTAACTGGAGATCTTTCCTTTTTCTCCAACTCCTACCTCCCATCCTTTTGCCTCGGAATGAATAGCTTCGAGCTCATAGACTCCTTCTTCCATACAACTTATCGGTTCCTGGAGACACGAACCGAGGCGGTTGGGTCCTTCGATTATTGCACTTTTCGGTCTGTGAAGACACAGACCTAGGCTGTGTTCCAACTCATAAACACCTTCTTCCAGACAGGTTTTCCCAGTATCAAAGCAGGCCTTGGGAGGCTCCCGGGTGAAGCAGAGCTGCTTCTGCCCGAGAAATAATCTCCCAAGGGTAACTGTTGCTTTGTACTTTCTGTGAAGTACCAGTCTCATTTTAGACCTGTTCTACACCGACCAGCTTGGCAGCGTTGTGCGCCCCATTGTTAATGGAGTACTCACTGCCGTTCACCATCTGCACAAACTCCACACTCAGCACAAACCCTCTATGGGTTCCAGGTAGAGTTGCTTTATCCACAGAAAGGCTGATAGCCGCTGCCGGATCAATCACCGGAAGCAGATCCGATATGCTGGTCTGCACAGCTCTTCCTCCGGTGGCGAAGTCCAACCCCACTCCTGTTGCCGTGATTCTCAGATGTGTTGCGCCTTTTGGCAGCGCCACAAAGTCCTGTGGCACAAATGCCGGGATAGCTACCGCCCATGCAGTTGGAGAATCAGTATAGCTAATCTCCAGAAAGAGGGTACTGCCCAGTGAACTTGCCGCATTCAGTTCCATGTCCTTCAGCAGATTCCAGTCGCCTGCTCTCACCATGCGTTCCCCACGGTTATTGACCAGATCTGACTGTAGGACTTTCATCATTACCTGGGTAATTCTCAGGTTCAGTCTTCGGTCTCCGATCTTGGCGATCACCGGTCTGAGTGCATCCCGGAAGAGCTTGGCCGAAGATGCATTGTCGGCGAACTCCTTGAGATTCTCCCGGGTACGTGCAAAGCGTGCATCGTTCATGATGCGGCTCTTGCTCACTCCTCCTTTTTCACGGGCTAGATACCCGTCTTTGGTCTTGTAGAAAGACAGTCTTCCTACCTTGCCATTCAGTGTAATTACTCCTGCTTGTTTTGCCATATGTATATGGGTTTTAGGTTAAACATGCAGGAAAATTCAGGATTATCACATTGGCTATCAATTGAATGTGCGGTCTGTTCGGAAGCATCATAAACAAATTCAATTCTGCGTCATTCAGTAGATGCATACCTATATAGTAGCATACTAAATGGGGGCAGACTGTAGAAGCTAATCAATGCCGTAGGCATGGCACATATGTAGCCTAGGGTTTCATCTTTTTATAATTTGATTTTCAAAGGCCATCCCGATTAGTTGGGACAGGCTATGGAATCTCGCATGCATTACAATCATCCCTGTGTGTTACGCTTGAATCATGCTCGATTTCAACCCTAGGTTTTAAGGATGTATTCGTTCACCAGCGCTGGCCCTAGATCATTATTTGGAGATGGAGGCCTAATTCCAGCAAGGTGGAAACGGAAGCTTCGGTGGCGGTTAGCAGTTGTCTGTTGGCAGTCTGAAGACTGCATTATCCTAGGTCTAAAATATCAGTAGATCAAGAACAGTCGGACAGCTGGGTATCAAATCCAATGCTTGCAAAAAGATCAATGCCGTAGGTATGGCAGATTAATAGCCTAGGGTTTCAACCCTAGGTTTATAGGATATATTCGTACACCAGCGCTGGCCCTAGATCATTATTCGGAGACGCAGGAGTATTACCAGCAAGGTGGAAACGGGAAGATATGTGGAGTTCGGTTGGCGGTTGGCGGTTATCGGTTGTCTGTTGTCTGTTGGCAGTCTAGGCCTCGATCAGTTTCTCTCAACGCTGTCGAGAGTTCATCTTAGGTGGTTTGCCACTTCATTAGCCGTAGGGTGACCTAAGGGTTATACTGCCAATTTGATCCAACTCTTTGAAAGTCTAAATTTCAACGCAGTAGAATAAATCCTCCTCTTAATTCACCTGTTTTCAAAATTCCCTTTTCTAAATAACTGAAGTATAGCAGGTAAGAATAAGTCCCCAAAAGAGATTTTTCTCCATCAAAATCACCATCCCAACCTTCAGAACCTGAATAAACAAGTTGGCCCCACCTATTCCACACCATTAATTTATAGCTAATACTACAAGTAAATACTGGGAATAAGGGCCCGTCCTGAGGGTTGAAGCCTGTAGGCATTCTGACTTGAGGCGTCGCTGGCTCTACTGCTCCGGTTGATGCTAAGGTACAGCCGTTGGAATCAGTGACCATCAACTCATAATCCCCCGCAGGCAATTCTGAAATCAATGAGCCTGTGCTTCCATCTTTCCAGAGGTACATATATGGCGGAGTACCACCACTAACTTCAGCGGTAAGTAGCCCGTCAGAATCATCCGGGCAGCTTGGACTTGTAGAAAGGAAATTTACCTGCAGGGGATCAGGACTACTCATTTCTCCTTCATATACAACCTCACAACCCTTCTCATCCTGAATCACTAGAGAAAAACTGCCCTCAGAGATCCCGCTTACCAAAAGCATTTCCCCATCCCAAGCAGTGAAATAGCCCTCCACTTTGAATTCACCGCTCCCTCCTTTCAGTCTGAGTGAAACTTCACCGTCATTTCCATTGGGACAGGAAGTTGGCATAAGCAAAGGTTCCCCTAAGATTTCTAACAGCTCCGGATCTAGTAACTCAAACTCTACA
Source organism: Algoriphagus locisalis (assembly GCF_900116615.1). Classification (GTDB taxonomy): domain Bacteria; phylum Bacteroidota; class Bacteroidia; order Cytophagales; family Cyclobacteriaceae; genus Algoriphagus; species Algoriphagus locisalis. Next base: position 543,290 of record NZ_FPBF01000001.1, on the reverse strand, counting down.
AGTTCATATGCGCAGGTGGATAAATCACTAATCTCCACTGAATAATTGCCAGCGGCAAGCTCTAAAGCCATATTTTCAGTTAACGTTGAATCATGTGCCCAGGAATAATTAAAGTTACCAGAGCCTCCCTCAACCATTATTGCAAAACTCCCATCTGCATAGCCGGAACAGCTAGGGTTCACCAGCTCTGAAGTCAGCACCATGGGGTTATGGTCCGCTATAGTTAGAGAAATGCTACTGATGTTATTATCATAGGACAGTTCAGAATATCCAGAGGCAGGAAAAACAGTGAATTCACTGAGCTGATTGAGATCCCCCGGAGGGAAGCGAATAGGTAAATCAGTGGTACCGGTATCATTAAAGACCATAAATACTTCCGAGACATCCCGAATATCCCCTTCCACCATTGCGGTAAAATCCTCCTGATCAAATCCATAAACCTCTATGGGCAATCCCCATACCCCTAGAAGCTGAGCACCAGAAGAGCTAACAGGATCAGCATCATAAAATGCAACCGGTGTATTTACATTTACAGTATCATAACCATCGTTATAAAGCGTAAAAGCAACCTGAAAAAAGTCTTCATTGATGCAGGTTATTTGTGAGATCTCTGGCCTTCCATCCATTGTGGGATCGTCTACATTAAGATAAAAAGTATTGCTCAGGTCTTCACAATTCCCATTTTTTGCCACTAAAGAAATCTGGTACTCTCCGGGTTCTTTAAAATAATAGGACAAGTTTTGATCCTCCGAGTGAAAAACGGGCAGACTCTGGTAATCTGGGTTGAAATTACTATGGGTAATTCCCCATTCGTATGCATTGGCGCCATAGCTACGATTGGTAAACGTAACTGAGTCTGTAAACAAGGGATGAGGCTGCTTTGAAGCTATCAAGCGCTTGTCAGGAAAAAACCTGGAATCTACCCCGCAACTCACATTTACATTCAGAGAGAAAGAAACCATACAATCAGGATTACTGCCATCCTGAACCTGAAGGGTCACCCTATATAACCCATCACTGGCAAAGGCATAATTCAAATCAGAAGAAGAAGACACCTGGCTGGAAGCCTTTTCTGTACCAGTCCACTCATTGGAAAATGGGGTAACAAACCAACTGTAGGTGGGATTAGTAAAACTCCCGGAAAGCTGGCTGGAAAAAAACACATTCTCCCCGGGCAGCGGAAATTCATTATCTAAATAAACCTGAACTGCCACATCATCCGGACAGGGGACTTCACAAAGGGGGTGGGACAATCCCCTAGCAAATAGTGTAGTGAGTTTAGTCTCCAATGTGAATCGCATACGCTCTGCTTGCCCCCATGTAAAGTCTATTTTACAGGTGGAATAGTCCATAAAATTAGTACTCATATCAGCCACGTCTGTGAAAAAATTCATGTTACTAAAATTGGACAATACATCTGTATCGCATGAATTGTCACCACAAGGTGCCGCAGCGCTTTTGTCAGGAGGTGTATCACAAACCATATCCCCATCCACCAGGCAGTCATCATTTTTACAATCTCTTCCTTCCCAGGTATGAAGTAGCCCAAAGTAGTGACCAATTTCATGTGCCAAAGTGCCTATATTCAAGGATTCAACTACCACCCCATCCCCGGTAGAGTAGCCACCCACTCCCAATCTGGTCCACCATTCTTTTCCCTCGTAATAGGCCAAAGCTTCGCCGGAAATTTCATCCACCAACCATACATTAAGATATCGGGAAAGATCCCATTTAATGGAATGATCGATGAGGTCCGGGTGGTCAAGATCCTTATCTGTATTTTTATACACACTTGGTATGTGATTCACTCCGCTGGTCGCTCCACCATCCGGTGCCGTGGAAACCAAGCAGAACTGAATGCGGGTATCAGCTCCCTCAGAAGAATTAAAATCCCCTCTATTGGCAAAGGCATCATTCAGCTCATCCACTGCAGCCTCGAAAATAGACAAGGAAGGTAAATTGGAGCCCAGCACATGAAATACTATTGGAACAGTCCAGATTTCCACCTCATCAGCTATTCTGGCATTCTTGGTAGCAGCCCAGGTTTTAAACTCCTGAGCTAGCTCCAGCTTTTCTTTCTCAGTAGCACCATTAGGATAAATGCAAGAATGAACCTGAGAGGAAACTTGACCCGTAGCACTTTGGCTACTGAAAAAAAGCAGGGATACTATGATAAAAAGCCTCTTCACCTGCTTTCAACTTTAAACCCTATAGGTAAAACAAAGCGCTTGGAAAATGGAATACCATTTCTTTTGGCTGGAATCCATTTAGGCATCCGTTCAATCAGTCTCACTGCTTCCTGATCAAAGGCAGGCCCCAATGATTGGCTTACTTTAATGACACTGACAGTACTATCTTTACCCAGGAGAAAAGATACTTTCACGTATCCTTCTATTTTTTCTTTTTTATGCTGTTCCGGATAGGTAATATTTTCTTCAAACCAAGCATATAAATGGTCAAACCCATCTATAGGATGAGCTTCTTCAATTTTAATGGTAGCTGTTTTTACAGGCTTTTCAGGTACTGGCAAATCTGGCAGAGCCGGTAATTCTACAGGAGGTAAATCCAGTTCCGGCAATGGACTTATGCCTTCCTTCGAAAGCTGCCTTTCATCCTGTATTTTGGGTTTTCCCAAAGCCTTCTTGGTGCCAGGATCCTGCTTTTCAGAATGCTGGGAATCTACTTCTGCAAAAATGAGGACGTGATTTACCACCGAATCTGTGGAAACCGAATCTGTAATAGGCAAAGAAAATTCATTAAGTTCTAGCTCTGCCTGTAGGGTATCATTCGGGGTTTGCACTTGATCAACTTCGCCTTTAAGATGATTTTTATAAACCACCCAGGTGCTCATACCGATCAATGCTATGGCAAGAGTAAACCACAAACCCGAACGCCTCCAGAATGAGGATTTGGACTTTGCCTTATAATAGTCCTCAAGCAGGGAATCGAAATCTTTCTGATTTTCTATATCTATCGGTGTGAGATAGACATTTTCAATAAATTCAAGTTTATTTTTCATGACTATTCTCTATTACCGATTTGAGTTTCTTAAGCAGTCTATAGGTCCTCACCTTAGCTAAATTTTCTGTAACGTTGAGTATGAACCCTATTTCCTTAAATCCCCTTTTTTCAAAAAATCTCAGTTCTATCAACAACAGCTCCTGGTCAGAAACGCCATCCAGGGCTTTTTTCAGTAGAGTTAAATCTGATTCCCTAGAATTGCTTTCCTGTTCCAATTCGCTGAATAAAGATGCCTGAATCTCCACATCCATGGTGACGAACCGCACTTTGGTACTGTCTCTGAAATATTGATGGCATTCATTTGCTGCAATCCTATATAAATAAGAAGAAAAGGGTATGTCCTTATAGACATAGGTTTTCAATCCAAGGAGTGCTTTTAGAAACACCTGTTGGGAGAGATCCTTAGCTTGCTCTACTTCCCCTACCCTCCGGACGATAAAACGTAAAATCTCTTCAAAATATAGATCATACAATACACGAAAGTGAGCTGGATCTGATTTAGCCTGCTGAATCAGAAGTCTTTCATCTACCGAAATTTCACTCCCCATAAAAGTTAACACACTATTAAATTCACCTACTATAATGTGGCAATCTCAAAAAGATACAGGCAAATGGATATTAATTTTAAAAAACTTTTCCAAGGTGAAGAAAAGTTGCAGTCCCAAAACAGATAAGTTTTCTGAAATTACAGCCCGAGGTCTAAGTCATGAGACCTCGGGCTGGGTATCATTTCCAATGCCTGCAAAAAGAATCAGTGCCGTAGGCATGGCACATGTGTAGTTTATAGGAGATATTCGTTCACCAGCGCTGGCCCAGGATCATCAATTGGAGACGGAGGAGTATTACCAGCAAGATGGAAACGGAAGTTTCGGGTGGCAGTTGTCGGTTGGCGGTAATGCGGATTAAAAATCCTACGGTTTGTTGTCCGACATTGCAAATGTCGAACAGCTGAATTAGAAATCCTACGACAACAGATCGGGATTACAAATTCCGATCAGCACTAGCTGACAGACAGGTCAGGAGACTTAGACCATATGAGTCGGGTAATATCCATGCCATCGTACAAACGAAGCAATGCCGGAGGCATGAACGATTTTATTGCCCAGCGTTTCAACGCTGGGTTTATGGGATATATTCGTTCTCCAGCGCTGGCCCGTAGTTGTCTTTCGGAGACGGAGGTTCAGTGCCAGCAAGATGGAAACACAAGTAGCGGTTTCTGTTGTCGGTTGTATATTGGCAGTCTGAAGACTGCATTATACTAAGTCTAAGCCTGCCTGGCTGCAGACAGGTCTGAAGACTTAGACCAGAAGGGTCAGCACTAGCTCATTCCCGATCAGTACAAACCAGCATAAGACTGCATAGGTTAAAAAAAAAACCGGAGAGGAATCCCCTCCGGTTTAATTAACTGTTAGATCAGATTCAATTCATCAACACCTGCTCAAAGGATCCGTCATCGACGGTCAATTGGGAGATGGTGACCAGGACGGTGCCTGCCGTTACTGCATAACCTGCATAGGCCAGCAATACAGCCGGAACCATACCGGGTGCCGTCAAAACAGCCGTGCCGATGGCGGCGATGATCAACCCAGCCTTCTTCAGCTTTTGGAAAAAGGGAGGTGTGGGCGCGGTGGCGCGGGTGGATATTTCTGTTAGTATGTTCATGGTTGGAACGTTAAGTGTTAAAATGTTAAATGTTTTGGAGACGGAAGACCGGAGACGGGAGTGTGTCTGATGCCCGATGCCGGGTTCGCGGTGTCGGACAGTCCACGGACCACTGTCGTCAGACCCCACGGTCGTTTATAGGGAAGTCATTTCGAAGGAGCAGCAGTGGCACAAAATGAATATGTACTAGCGTTGCGACTGAGAAATCTCTCCTTAAATCGCAAGAGATTTCTTCCACCGCGGCCAAGCTCTCCTGTTGGTCGTCGAAATGACAAAACCACAACGGTCGGCGAAACGACTACCCTGGCGGGCTGCGCCCACGCTGCATCATCGTCTTGATCAGTGTCTGCTCGGCTTCCAAGCGGATAAAGAGCTCCTTCAGCCTGGCCAATTCATCCCGCAACTGGCGGGTGTCCTCGATCAGCAGTTTTAGAAAGTAAGCGATCACCGACAGCAGCATCATCGTCACCACCCCGGCCAGACTTAAGAGTAGCTCTGCTCCAGACATGATTCCAATAGATAAGGTATCCCTTCTGACACGATCTGCAACTCTACAATTTTCCCCCGCTCCCATTCATTCTCCAGCCTTTCCATCAATTGAAGGAAGGCCAGTTTGGTGAACATGGGGGTGCCGTCCGCCCTGTAGCAGGTGACTGGATAAATGGAACAGGATTCCAGCCTTTCATCTCCTGTATAAGAGGAGATTTTGCCTTTTTCGCCGATCCCTATCTCCCAGCCTTTTTCCTCTGAATGGATGGGTTCCAGTTCATAGACCCCATCCTCCAGACAGTCCTTTCCAGTACCAAAGCAAGCCTTGGGAGGCTCACGGGTGAAGCAGAGTTGCTTCTGCCCGAGAAGTAATCTCCCAAGGGTACTCGTTGCTTTGTACTTTCTATGAAGTACCAGTCTCATCTTAGACCTGCTCCAGCCCTACGATCTTGGCAGCATTGTGCGCTCCATTGTTAATGGAGTACTCACTGCCATTGACCATCTGGACAAACTCCACACTCAGAACAAATGCTCTGTGTGTACCTGGAAGTAAGGCTTTGTCAACTGACAGCGGAATCGCCACGGCCGGATCAATCACCGGAAGCAAACTGGAAACAGCTGTCTGCACTGCTCTGCCACCGGTAGCAAAATCCAACCCCACTCCCGTAGCCGTAATTCTCAGATGGGTTGCTCCCTTCGGAATCGCCACAAAGTCCTGAGGCACAAATGCCGGGATGGCCACCGACCAGTCCGTCGGTGAATCTGTGTAGGCAATCTCCAGAAAGAGGGTACTACCCAGTGAACTTGCCGCATTCAGTTCCAGATCCTTCAACAGATTCCAGTCGCCTGTTCTCACCATGCGTTCCCCACGGTTATTGACCAGATCTGACTGAAGCACCTTCATCATCACCTGGGTGATTCTCAGGTTCAGCCTTCTGTCTCCGATCTTGGCGATCACCGGGCGCAGCGCATCCCGGAAGAGCTTGGCCGAAGATGCATTGTCGGCAAACTCCTTGAGGTTTTCCCGAGTACGTGCAAAGCGGGCATCGTTCATGATGCGGCTCTTGCTCACCCCTCCTTTTTCACGGGCCAGATACCCGTCTTTGGTCTTGTAGAAAGAGAGTCTTCCTATCTTGCCATTCAGTGTAATTACTCCTGCTTGTTTTGCCATATGTATATGGGTTTTAAGTGTAACATGCAGGAAAATTCAGGTTTATCTCATTGGCTATCAATTGAATGTGCGGTCTGTTCGGAAGCATCATAAACAAATGAAATCCTGCGCTTTTCAGTAGATATGCACCTATATAGCAGCATACCAATGGGGTGACTGTAGAAGCTAATCAAGGCCGTAGGCATGGAGAAGTTGTAACTTGTCTATAGCGAAGCACCAGATTTTAAAAGGTAAATCCGAGGACTGGAAATGACTTATTAATCAATCACCTATCTCCCATATGGCCTAAATGGAAAAGGTAAAGTGGTAATCTAGATTCCTTTGAGGCCAAATGTATCCCCTCCAAAAGCAGACAGGCAAAGGCCCTCCTCCGAGTCTATGCCGGTTGGATGTTATCAGTTGGCTGTTGGCAGTCTGAAGACTGCATTAGGGTGGGTCTAAGCCCGCCTGTCGTCGGACAGGTCTGATGACTTAGACCAAATCGGAATAAGTGCAGGAGGTGAAAAAAGGTGCATTGTATGTATTTTACCCATCCTCAGTTTACCCATTTACCCATATCGATAGAGTTAAGTTTATTTTCTTCGATACTTTTGAAGAGCAAAAGTATCCAAAACTCTTTGCCCGAAATCAGCCTTGAATTGCCTTCGGACAATTCATTTATTGGTTCATAGTCAGGCTAAAAACAAACGGATCTCTCTCGCCCACTCGAGAGCTAGTTCGTTTTTTTAACGCCTTCCTATTTCTCCAATAAACCAGCTGCTTCCAAGGGCTTCCCTACACACTAAACCAAGGTGCAGAATCTGAATTGTTTTGTGTAGGTAGTAGAGATGGAAGTTCAGGTAAGGTCGGTGCATCGTAGAAACAAAGCAATGCCGGAGGCATGAATGATTTTATTGCCCAGCGTTTCAACGCTGGGTTTAGGGATATATTCGTTCACCAGCGCTGGCCCCAGATCATCAATCGGAGACGAAGGCGCGGTGCCAGCAAGACGGAGACGGGAAGATGTGGCGGGGTCGGCTATTGGTTGGCGGTTGGCAATGATACGGATTAAAAAACCTACGGTTTGTTGTCCGACATTGCAAATGTCAAACACCTGGGGGTACGGTTGGCAATTATCGTTTTGCTATTGGCAGTCTGAAGACTGCATTATCCTAGGCCTAAGTCTGCCTGGCTGCCAGGTCATGAGACTCAGACCAGATGGTCAGTTCGACGACCAAAGGGAGAGCTTCTCCACCGCGGCGGATCGAAATGACTCGGAAATACGATGTTAATAATCACTCTACTCATATCCTTCCCAGACATATAGAATCCGAGAACTCTCTTACACAGCCATCCTGCGCATAAAAAGCCGCATATATAAATACCTCCCCAAGCTCTGGTTCACTCCATGGTAGCTCTATCAATTGTTCACCTGACTTTCTGTAATTCCCTTCATATACTGTATATACTCTCTTGGATTCAGGAGCATAGGCTATGACAAAGAGTTTATCCTCCTCTCTGGCAGAACCCTGCCAAGCATTAGCCTGCCACGTAATTTTGATTGAAGCCCCTTCCCTCGCGACTATTGGACTATCCATACCCACCAACCATCCTTTGGAGATCTTCACTCTCTCTGGATAAAGTACTGGAACTTTATCCTCCGGAACGATAGCGTTTTTAATAAGCCAGCTGAGTGTCCGGCTGGTACCTGATCCAAAACTTGCCCTCTTCTTTGTCATCGTAAAGTTCAATGCCTCTCTGAGTGGAGTAACAAATTTCTGCCCTATACTGAAAGCTTTCTGCTGGTAAAGCTGCCTTTCACTGGCAGGCTTCTTTCTTGGGCCAGGCTTTTGTCTCACCACAGTTTTACCGTTCAACTGATAAAAGACCAAGTTCCCCATAGAACCGGTTATTCTTCCTAACATGCTGCTTTGTATTATTCCCATGATTTTGATTTTTAAATTGAATACTTAATTAATTGATAACTATTTTGGAAGCTTCTTGGCAGTAAAAATTGCTTTGACTTTACACTCATGCCCCTTTCTGTTCACACCCTGTCTGCTCCCACTCCAGCAACAGCTAGGTGGAAGCAAAGAGGAAAAAGACTGGGAGGAACCCCGAAGAAGTATATGCAGGGGATTTACTACCGAATAGGATAATCCTGAGGATTTTCAGCTTTTTCTAATACAAATAGTCGCCGACATTCTCAGGAGGAATTCCTGAGAAATCCGAAAATTCCTGCACAGTGACATATTGGTGAGGTTTTTTGTTGTGGAACTTCCTGATTTTCTGGAGTAGCAACTGTGCGTAGCGCTCACTCCTTCCTGTGATGATCTGTACATCTTTTGAATAAACAATGCATCTCTTCTGTGCCATGGTATGATTTTGTTAATGGTGGCGGGGAAGAGCTAACTTATACAGTTTGTATTTTCTCCCTTTACACCGGTGGACAAATGATTTAAGTCACCTAATTTTATCTGGAGATTTTTCTGATCCAAATGGCGTGTGGAATCTGTGGATTTTGTGGATTCTATGTGAAATATTGAATTATAAGAACTAAAAAAGTATCTAAAATCTATGCAAATCAAGAGATGAACAACCTAGTTCAACTGGTTGGTTGAAACCTATGAACCTGAAATCAATCTTACAAAAAGCTATGATTTGGTCATTGCTCCCTACTGGTACGCGTATGTCCCAGAAATCGGAATTTGCCTCTGGTTATTAGGAATTAGGAAGGCAAAAAAGCCATGGATTTTTTATACAGAATGCACTTAGTGGATTTCGACCCAATGGATAAGGATGAAATTCAAAAAAACTGGCATTGGATTAAACAAGCTATACAACTTTCCTCCCGTTCCCTATTTCAGGAATTGGAAAAACAGGAGTTCGACTCTTTAAGCCAATCCACTCAGGCAAAAATACATAAATACCTACTGAGAGGAAGATACCGAGCCACTCCATTTGGCCTATGGGCAGGGGTGGGTTTAGGACGGTGGGGTGATTGCAATCAAGTGGATCTTCCTTTGGTTTATAGTCAAATTGAAAAGGAGGAATATTTGAAATATAAGCAACTACCAAAGCTTACAACTAAATATAGACTAGCTCCAGGACTAAAAGTATATAGTTCCCAAGTTCAATTCTGGAGTTACTGTAGTAAGGAGGAAGGATGGAGAATCAGCTATCTCGATAAAAACCCACTAATCCTGATTCTTATATCCTACTTTAAAAAATCAGACAACCTCGGCTTTTCCAATTTTCAGAATTTCTTCAATACAAGCAACAGACAAGAGCTAAGGACCTTATGGGAAATGCTGTTGGAATCTGGATTACTTATCAGAGAAGGATTTCCAGCAGTGGAATCAACTCCAGCCAATATAGGCTGGGATGTGAGAATAAAATCCAAAATCACATTATCCCACGGAATCCATGAAAAATTAGAAACGTTGATTTCTGAACTAGGGAATCTGTTTGTTCCTGTGGAAAGTGAGTATTTAAGGAATTTCAAATCATGGTTTGTCCAAGCATACGATGATCGTTTTGTACCTCTTTCTTTGCTAGCCCACCAACAGGATTTTTTCACGCATGGAGCAGTAACTGAGAGCGAGGAACATCTTTACAACAAGGACCTACAAGCAATCCTTTGGGATGAAAAAGAAGAGTTAGACCTAAGTAATTGTTTTGCCAAGAAACATACAGATCTCCATCACCTTCAAATTGCTTTTAAACTAATTGGAGGAAGGGATATTTACATAGAAAACATCGTGTGCAACCGCCCTTTCGCCTATTCAGGGAGATTTAGCCTAGATCCTGAAATAAAGAACTGGGCAGAGGATAATTTGGAAGCCATTTCAGCATCTTCAATGAAAGCGGATATTATCCTTTTCGAAACTTCCAAATCCAACCATATCTGCAGACACGACAATGCCTTCCAATACAGCATCTATCCATTTGGTGCCGGGATCAAAAATGATCACCTGGGGGTTGATGATTTGCTGTTGGGGATCAGAAATAAGCGCTTGGTATTATATAGCCAAAAACTGGACAAGGAAATTTTACCTGTAGTACAACACCCTCTCAACCCTGATCAAATATCGCATACGCTGTCAAGGCTAATCTGGGAAATTGGAAATCAGGATCAGCATAGATTTCTTCCCTACCACCACCCCTCTTTTCAGAAAGCCAGTTACACTCCCAGACTAACCTGGCAAGGAATTATTCTTCAGGGAAGAAAATGGATTATAAATTCTAATGATTTCTCAGGCAAAAACGCCCTTCTTGTCTATTTAAATGAATCAGAAATTCCATGTCCACTAATAGCTGGTCATCTGGACCGGGAACTTCTTCTTAATTGGCGCCGTGCCCTCGAATTGGATTTCCTTTGGGAAGAGCTAACCCGAATGCATGAAGTCACAATTTTTGAATGTCCATGGAAGGATAACTCCCCCTTTAAAACCAAGACTGATCAGCACCTATATCCCCAATTCATTTATTCTAGGAAAGGCAAAGCCAGCGACCATCCTAAAATCGATTTTCTTAATAGAATAAGCTCCCCCGATGAGCGATGGATTTATTTGCGAATAGCAGTAAAGGAAGCCGGGATACTACCCTTGTTGCTCAAACCACTTCCAAGCATACTCAAACATATGAAAAACCAAAGCAACCTACAGAAATGGTATTTCCTGATTTATAGCTCGGCACGACCAGAAATAAGGCTTCGTGTGCTTACAGATGAAAAAACAGAAAAGCGGAAACTGGAATCAGAATTAGCAAGAGCCCTGATGGAAAGCGGATGGGTAGAGAAGGTGAACTCTAGCCTCTACTATCCAGAATATGATAAATACGCCCTATTGGATGGGGATATGAAAGTGTCAGAATCCATTTTTCACCTGGAATCTGAGGTGGTTCTTCTAGGAAATTACGAGTACCAAACAAAACCCATAATCACCTGGGATGTCGAGACGCGTCAAACCTGGATAATAGAGACCTACTTTAATGTCATTCAAATGTGTAGAAAAACTGAAGAGTTTTTAGCTTTTTATAAAGGACTGATCAAAGGTATCCCGATAAGAGAACGCAAGGAGTTAAACAAATCGGTGAATCCATCTACACAATCATACAACAGTATCCCTATAGAATTTTTCGAATCTGAATTTTCCAAAATTGCAGACTCTTCAGAAGAAATCTTGATGCGCATCATCCCAAATCACTTACACATGTGCTGTAACCGTTCATTTCCTTTTGATACAGCCATGCATGAACGGCAGGTGATCTATGGGTTGTATAAGAGATTGGGGAGATCTATTTATGGTCGGTTGAATAGTTTATAGGCATTTAACAGGCGGGGTTTGTAGGACTCTCCCAATGGGACAACCATTCCATTGTCAAGAATTACCTCTTTGTTCAATATTTTCTGGAGTTTGGTGATATTAATCAGAAAGGATTTTTGGACTCTCACAAAAGTCAATTCAGGGAGCACTACTTCTACAGATTGTAATGTAGAGCGTTGCTTGTAGATCTGTGGTGGTGCATGAAAATGCGAGTAATTTTGCTTTTGCTCGACGAAATAAAGGTCATTAAAAGCCACCCTGGTGTAACCAAAGCTTGCATAGTCCTCCACCAGAAAGTAATCTTTTGACTTTTCCAGTGATGTTTCCTTAAGCATATGTAGTTTTTTGGACACTTTTTCCAGTAGCTTTTTCAATCCCCAGGCATTGACAGGCTTTACCAGATAGCCCGCTACCGAGAGATTGATACTTGGGAGTGCAAACTCCTCATGGGCAGAGCAGATAATCACGGGAACACCAAGCTCTTCCATTTGCTCGGAGATAAGTAAGCCATTTAGATTTTCCATCTGAACATCTGTGATCAAAATATCGCATGTTTTCTGGCTAGCCAGACGCAGTCCATCCAAGGGATTAGTCTCCGCAAATTCCACTTGGTATCCAGGTATTCCTGAAATAAAATACCTAAGTCTGTCCAACGCCAAGGATTCATCATCGATCAGGCCAAGTTTGATAGGATTCTTCATAGGGTATGGTTAATGTAAGAGAATAGGTGTCTTCGGATACGGTGGGGGTGAGCGTAGCATATTCAAAAAAATAATCCAGCAGGTTTCTGACCGTTTCCAACCCGAATTTACCTTTAGCAAGCCTTAGATTCTTGTTGATTTTGTTTTGGGTTGAGAAATGAAGAATTGGAATACCACTTTTCCCATAGATTATCTTTGCCTCGATTAGTACCGGGTATGAAGGATCCTGAAAAATGCCATGTTTAAATACATTTTCGATCAGGGTAATCAAAAGTAGTTTGGGCATGTACAACTCTTCAAAATGTAGCAGTTGTCTATCAATTTCATCCTGGATATAGATAGCATTCTCAAACCTTAATTTCTGACCATGTAAATAGGCAAGTATTGCCTGGACCTCCGCAGAGAGGGAATTGAATTTTTCAGTATCGATGTATGCGTAGCGTAAGATGGTGATGAAGTGATTTATGTCTTCAAAAAGTTCGGGTGAATAATGAAGTGATTTGGCAGAGATATCCCCAATCAGGTTGAGTGTGAAATGTGGGCTTAACTGTCCTTTATTATGGACTATTCTAAGTCTGTCAAAACTGGCTTCTGTTCTCTGCTTTGCCTGTAGGGCTTTGATCAGTGCATAGAAACCCCATACAGTAAATGTTATTATTAAAAACACCCATTGTCTCATTAGTTCATACACCATGTAACTCCATGGTGACTGGGTTTCCACTTCAGCGATTAATAGCATAAAATATCGTAGCAAAGACAAGAGGATAATTCCTGTCAATGAAAAGAGTATACCAATCAGCGGTTTTTTTGAATAGAATATGGAGGGAAAGAGCCAAAAGAAATAAAGACAGGAACTGAAAAAGCCAATTATTGTAGTGATGATTGCAAAGGCAAGCCCAGGTGTGGGTAGTTTAAAATAATAGGTCGTACTGCCGTCAATTAATACATAAATGCCCCATAAGCATACTAAAATTAATATCGGATGCCTTAAAAAAGGCCTCATTTTATCATTGATCCACTTTATCCTAGTGTTAGTCCCAGAAAACTGAATCTCAGGTGGTGTTAGTATACTTTTCATGTGTATTTAATATTTCATTGACACCTATGAAATCCAGCATGATTGATAACTATCTCACAGTCTAAAATTATTAGTCTTGCCAGTTTCATAAAAATCCAACTTATGATCAAAGAAAAAGAAATGAGTAAGCTTGACTTGCGGGCAGGCCACACTCAGGTCAACCGACCTTCATCCATGGGGAAACAGAAAATTCGTATCACGGGAAGTATTTTCCGTGAATGTCTGACCACCCTGACGAGGCCTTAATTATCAATTTGAAATTGTAACAGCAATCGGTACAGGCTTATTGCGAGTAGCCTGGTTTAAAAACATGTCTATTTTACCTTCGCATTCTATGCATTTACCGGATCGTCATTCCGGCGGGAAAACCCCAAATCAAGCGGATTTCATCAAAGATGGAATCCGTTTTTAATTTGTCTTGGTTTTATGGATCCGAGAAAATCCCAGATCGTCGACGGGGATATCATGAAAGCCTGCAAATTCCTGAAAAGTTATCAGTTGATGCTTTGATTTTCCGTAATGCTCCCTCACTCGCTTCATACAATAATAAGCGTACGACCTACTCCTTCCGGTCAAAATCATGATATCCTGAGCATAGATGATTCTTCTTTCAGTAAGTATCATTAAAATGTTCAGAAAATTAACTCTATTGGCAAGGCAAAAATATTCATGCCATCGCCCACCTGTGCGCTCCCGGGACAACTAAAAAAGGCCTTGTTGAAACTAAATTAGAAATAACTTTTTAAAAAACAAATTTTAGTCAGATTTTTATTTCTATTTAATGAAATAAACAGCTCATAACCCCTAAAAAAGCTTAATAATCAAAACTTACTTTGGGTATTTTGTAATAGAGAAATAAGCCAGCCAGATTTATCTCTAATTGGGATTTAACGAAACCAAGTTTATTTTTTTGGATTTACTCAATTCTGCCAGTAGCCCATTTTATTGAGTTTCACCTAGACTTCGCTCGGCGCACGTTAATTTTGTTTTTTTTAGGGAGGAGGAGTCATGCGCCGGATTTCCCCCTCCTCCAATTAATAACCCCAAATCCGGCGGCAGAGCGAAGTCGAGGCCATTTTGATCGATCAGCAAGATTGCGGATAATCAGACTTATCTCATACGGTTAGTAAATGGATACAAGTTCTCATTTCTACAAGACCCATAAAAGGTAGACGCGGGTTAAATCCATGATAATGATCATTTCCCACCTATTAAAAGTGCCATTTTTCGTCACTACTCCTACCAATTTTAGCTTTTCGTCACAGAATCCCGAAAAATCCGAAAAAGGATGAGAATATGGGAACAAATTATCGGCCATGAAAAAACCTGTGATCTATGCTCCACGATTGGTGCTCATAATGATTTGGACCTATACGGGTCTGGATAAACTGCTCCGATGGGATGCAAGCAGAAAGGCATTTCTCAACCAAACATTTCCAGCGGAGCTGGCGGAGGTGCTGGCCTATGCAGTGCCTATAGTTGAGTTGCTGATCGCCCTGCTCCTGCTCTTTTCGGTAACACGATGGTGGGGATACTTAGGAAGTATTCTACTTCTCACAGTATTTGCCACTTATGTGGGATTGATCTGGGTAGGAGCCTTTCCAAGGGTGCCGTGTAACTGTGCGGGGATATTGGAGAATTTGGGTTGGGCGGAGCATTTCGTGTTGAATATGATTTGTATTGGGATAGCGGTGGTGGGACTTCGATTGAAAGATTTGAAGGACTTGTCCGCCGTGGCGGATTGAAAAATTGGAAGATTAGTGGAGTTGTTGGATGTGGGGTGACAGAAGACGGGAGACGGAAGACGGAAGAAAAGTCTGGTGTCCGATGATTGATGACGGGTGTCGGGTGTCCGGTGTATGGGATTGGTTAAATGTTAAAAGTTCAAGGTTAAGCTGGACATTGAGGTAAGAATTTAGATTAAACAATCGCCAAAATCCTGCAAAAATGAAGCAATGCCGTAGGCATGGCAGATGTTGTAGCACCGGGTTTCAACCCGGTGTAAAAAAAAATCAAAGGCCATTTCCCTCGGACACGAGGTGCCATGAAAAAACGAAAGTTTTTCCCGAGGAGGTAACCAGAGTTAGTGAAAAATCGGATTGAAAATCCTACGAGAGGAGATCGGGATTACAAATCCCGATCAGCCGAAGTCTGAAGGCAGTCAGGAGACTGCATTATCCACCGCACAAGTCAGGAAGACTTGCGCGAAATCAGCGTAATAGTGGTCTGTGAGACACAGACCACGGACACAGACCACGGAGCGAGATCAGCATAAATAAAAAAAGGGCGGCTGCTGAGACCGCCCCACAGTCCAAGGTTCGCAATAGGACTGCAAAAAATACTTCGATAAGCTTAGTAGCCGTTCGTGAGACACGAACGGCGGCTGAGATTAAGAATAAACCTTCGAGGAGATCCCTCTCTTGTCTATAACAAATCGGGATGACAGCTCGAAGATTGACCATAAATTAAGAGACTCATTTCTCTTGATAGCCTGGGGTAAGAGACTGGCTAACCCAATGAGCCTCCCAAGGGAGATGCCGAAAACCCTTTTTTAGAGTAGGCAAACAACCACAAACGGTTTCACCTGTTTTTGATCTGTTAAAAAACAGGACATATTATGAATAAAGTAAAGGGCTATTTGCCCCTAATCGCTTTTGTATTTGCTGCCTTTGCAGCTTTTGCA
The DNA here is from genome assembly GCF_900116615.1 of Algoriphagus locisalis. Classification (GTDB taxonomy): domain Bacteria; phylum Bacteroidota; class Bacteroidia; order Cytophagales; family Cyclobacteriaceae; genus Algoriphagus; species Algoriphagus locisalis. The sequence goes on along the minus strand of NZ_FPBF01000001.1, from coordinate 527,179 downwards.
TTTACACCGTTAGATGATGTTCCTGAATATGCCCAAGATCCGGTAGAATCAGACATATGGTATGATCTGACAGAAGAGGACCCAGGTCCGGGCACTTATAATTGTGACCAAACTTCTGCTATCTGTACCAGGGAGCTTCCATCCCCGACTGCCGATATGGTGAGTTCAGGGGTATTCACTAAAAACGGTGAATTGACAATAGTTCCATAGTTTTAATCCGGGAAACCCTTCAGATTCTGAAGGGTCTCCCTTTTCCATTTCATGATCAGAATCCTATTATCTTGGATTTTGAGTTAGAGGATTAAAGGACATCTCCTTTGGAGGTATAGGCAAAACATACCGTGGATCGTTGGGAGATAAAGTACTGTTCTCCTCATTGAGATTACGTCTTAAGGTAACCGCCATTTCCGGATCCTTATTGTATCTTTTTAAATCTAACCAACGAAGACCCCGAAAGACCAATTCTTTTCGCCTTTCTTCGGCAATTCTTTTAAGTAGCGAAATGCCTTCAAGGCCAGCAACTGGCTTATAAAAAGCGGAGTCCAACCGATGGAAAATCAGCCGGTTTAATGCCATTAAGGCATCTTCGGTATCCCCTGTCCTAGCTGCTGATTCAGCGTAGTTTAGTACTACCTCATCCACAGCCAGCCCACCAAAAAAGAAATAATCGCCTGAGTAGTTTCCCCTGAAGTTCACCAAACTATCCACCTGGCTTGGCTTAAAGAAATAGTGTAGTCTGAAATCCGAACTATCATATAGATTGACTAATTCAGGATTCACAAACGTAGAGGCATCATAAGAAAATCTCTCCCCAGGCATACTGTTGTAAAAAATGATTTCTTCATTGAATACCTCAAATGAATAGGTCAGGGTAGAATTTAGCAATTGGTAATCCATCAATGAATCATCAATAGCCAAAGCTTCTAAGGCATGCATTTTGCTTTTTTCATAATCCTGGATATAGAGGTATATCCTACTCAGCATTGCATGTATTGCCCATTTGGAAGGACGGGTCAGCACGTTTGCCTTTTCAGGTAAAACACTTAACCCAAACTCAAAATCAGAAAGAATCGATGCGTAACCCTCTTGTTGGGAGGAGCGCTTGATTTTTTGGTTCACATCAGAAGTGAGCCGTATAGGAATTCCCAAATTGCCTGGATTGGCAGGATCATATGTTTCGGCAAAATGGGCCATAACTTCAAAATGCCCCATGCCCCTGTAAAACCTTGCGGATGCGGTAAGGTAATTTTTTCTCTCTGCCTCGGCATTACTTTCGGGATCATAATCATTTAAACCGTCCAAAACCACATTCGCCTGAAACACCTTATTGTAGGCTGTGTACCAATTGAATTCATCCTCATCAGGAAGATAAAAATCCTCTCTCCATAAGTAAATTGATGCCTGACTGTAATACAGTTGACCCAGTATGGAAGGGCCGAAAACAATATCATCAGAAGCCAACAAACCTGCCGTTGGAGCTGTGTTCATATTTCTGGGTAAGGCATCCAAAATCGCCTGATAATCATTCAGGGATTGAGGAACCACCAAACTTTTTGCTGGCTTTTCATCAAAAAAACCATCGCAGGCGGGCAAAAAAGCCAAGCCTATCAGGAGTAAAATTATCGTATGTTTTTTCATTTTCGGTGAGTTTAAAACTAAAGGGTGGTAGATATGATCTTCCGGAAAAGTCTCCTAAACCCGAGAGGATTCTATCTTCTGAATAATGAAGGAGGAGAAGTAACCTTTTACCCTTTGTAGATTGGTTAAAATGCTATTCTTAATCCTAAAGCGAGCGTCTTAAGTGCTTGATTAAAACGGTAATCCGGATCCAGATCCCTTTTAGTGGATTTCCAGATGATCCCCAGATTATTTGCGTAGGCGTACAGCTCCATAGTACTGATCCTTTTGATGCTGCCATCAAAGGTGTAAGAGAGGCGCACATCCTGCAACCGGATATTATCACCCTTTTCTACCAAGGCAGAACTTCTCAGGTAAAACAGATTACGTGGAGCATCTATCTTTTGGGGATCTGATGGGATTTGGGTCTGATCCCCGGGATTCTGCCAGCGCATTTCATAATCTGCATGATCCTGCTGTCCAAAATTCACATTGTTATAATTAACCGAGAGATCTCTGAAATAATAGCCAAGCCTATAGGATATATTGAACGAAAGACTCCATCCATTATAATCAAAGGTGTTTCTCAAAGCTCCGAAACTGGTAGGTCTGGAACTTCCATGATAAATCAATTGGTCCTCCGGAATCTGCAACAGACTTTGGTAATCTTCGCTTGGGGTTCCTTCCAGAAAGCCCATGGGGGCACCGGTGTCCTGATTCAATCCTGCCCAGGGGTAAGAATAGACATAATACAGGGGTCTGTCCTTTACCGGTACCTCGGCTCCAGGCTGTGAACTCATAATCTGGGATGAAGTAGGTTCATTCTGAAAGTCTGTCACCCGCTCATCCACATAGCTGTAATAAAATGAGCCGGTCCAGGCAAAGTCTCCAAATGTATGTCGGGAATTCAAACTAAGATCTACCCCTTTTGTAGCAGTGGAAGCATAATTCAGCGTCGCTGAGTAAAAGCCAGTGGAAGGAAACAGCGCCTGTTCTCCGAGTAAATCCAGCCCTTGCTTGCTGTAATATTCCAGGGTGCCAAACCACTTCCCCTTAACAAATTCATAGTCTAACCCAAGATTTACAATTTTGATCCTTTCCCACCTGAGTTCAGGATTGGGAGCAGTCAAATTACCCAGAAAAGGTTCTCCCACCAGCCTGTTGGAGCCTGCACTGAAATACCTGCCTGTGGTAAATGCTGTGGCTCTGCTGTTGGTATTCCCATTGTATCCATAAGTGGCTCTGAATTTCAGAAAAGATATCCAGGAGGCCCCTATGAAATCCTCTTCTGATATAATCCATCCTATCCCGGCAGACCAAAGCGGTACCGTTTTTTGGTTTGTATTCACCCCAAAAAGGTTGGACTTGTCCACTCTGGCACTTCCGGTGAACAGGTATTTTTCCCTGTAGCTGTAGCCTAAATTCATAAAACCTGAAGCGAAATGATTCACTGTACCTGAATAACTTTCCCTAAAGGGTATGCTGGACTGGAAGCCTGTAGCAAACTGCCTGTAACGTATGCCGTAGCTAACCGGCTGACTTAGCCCGATCAGGTCATCGTACCCATATGATCTGTACGTGCTGCCCTTACCCTGTTGGTCTTTGACCTCCATTCCAGCCAGCATATTCAGCTGATGGTATTCACCAAACCTGCCATCATAGGTAAGCTGTCCCCTGAATGTATGACTATGCGCAGCACTTTGACCCTGATCCAAAATACCCCCTGCCGGAATGTTCTGAATCAGTACTCCTGAATCATCATATGCTGAGAAATTGTTTATCAACTCGCGGGTAGTATAGGATTCTACAGGCTGAAGGAAGGAGTTTCCAGCTATATTAGACCAGTATTGGTAGAAGCCATTCAGGTTTAGACCCGGCATCAACTGATAGTCCAATCTGGCATTTAAACGTAAGTCAGTGCCTTTTGCCCGCTCAGGGCTAAGGCCGATTTCATCCAAAGGCACATAGTCCCAATTCAGAAGGCCTGTATTTCTGACAGACTCTTTAAAGCGCTCACTGTAGGTTCTGGATACTACCAGCGGGCTTCCCGATTCATCGGCCAGCCTGTCATAGGCATAGAAATTATTGATGTCGGGCAGTGCTGATTCAGACTGGCTAATCGTATAATATGTGGCAGCACCTAGTTTTAGTTTCTTGTCAAGCAGACTCCAGGTTTGATTGGAAGAAAGGGTAAAACGGGAGTTGTAATCAGTAACCCTGCTGCCCTTGTTGGAATCCCATCCTGTGGAGAATGCATAGGTATAGTTTTCCGAGCCTCCTCTGATGCCCAAAGAATACTGCTGATTCAGTGAAGGGCGGTAAAAGTATTGTTCCAAGTCCGATCTGACATCCTGCATACTATACTCATCCAGAAGGTTTTGTAATTCTCCGGATGAGATCAATCCTGCCCTGTATTGGTTAAGTGACTCCACTGCCGGACTGAGTCTAGGCTTCTGGCTTGAGTTGATCTGCCCGTCGTAATAACCAGTCCCGAACAGACGCTGTTCTTTATCAATTAAAGAGGCAACTGACATTTTGGGGAGATAAAAGGCATCCTGTTTTTCGCCCCAGTTCGCATTGACATTCAAGGAAACCTGAAGCGCCGATCCCTCCTTCCCCTTTTTGGTGGTGATGACAATTACCCCGTTCCCGGCTCTGGCTCCCCATATAGAGGCAGCAGCGGCATCTTTGAGCACGGTCATGCTTTCCACATCATTTGGGTTGATACTTGACAGAGGGCCATCATAGGCCAGGTTATCAATCACGATCAGTGGCTGACTGTCAGATCTGATTGTGCTGGTTCCCCTGATGTTAATACTGGGTTCAGCATCCGCACCTGATATATCCCGGGTCACGAGAAGTCCTGGCGTCACATCTTCCAGACGGTCCAAAATATCGGTACTGACACGGCGTTTGACCAATTTCTCATTCAACTTTGAAAATGAACCTGTCGTCCGCTCGGGGGAAAGCTCCTGAAAACCTGTGGACACGACTTCAAACGCCTGTAGGCTGAGCATATCTTCTTCCAGGATAACTTCCAGCGTGCCATCTGACTCCTCATCAAGCAAAACTTCCTTACTGAGGTAACCTATATAGGAAAAACTCAGGATGCCAGCTTCTGCAGGCAATTCCAGAGTGAATTCACCGTCCAGATTACTTATCGTACCGAGGGAGCTTCCCTTCAAAATTACATTTACTCCAGGCAGGGGAATTCCCTGCTTCTCATCTTTGACAATGCCGCTGATTGTGCGGGTTTGCTGGGCTATGGCTGCACCAGCCAATAAAATCCCAAGCCAGATTAATAGTAGTTTTTTCATCTGTTTATAATTTTTTCTGATTATCCGCAATGATGCCAGTAACCATATTTTCCATGGTTTATTGGCTTGAAGACCGATGACGGATGACCGAAGTAGCCTCAATGCTAGGGTTGACCAAATCCTATAATGCTTTAGTCTCTTTACTGGCAGAAAAGCGGATATACATATAATTTTTTTTAAAAGGTCAGATGGAATCTCGCATGGTTTATAATCATCCCAGTGTGTGACGTATTCGTCATGCTCGATTTCATTTGCTGATTGATTTAGGTAAAGTGTCTGGGGTGTTTCTATGCTGGATCTCCGAGTAGAGTTCAGTAAATTCCTGCTCAAATGCCTGGTAACTCTCCCGTGTAAGGCCGAAAGAGCGGATGGTTCCATCTGCATCCAAAAAGAATGTGCGGGGAAAACTTGCTATCTCGTAGTAGGCTCTCCACTTTTCTTTCTCTTCAGCGGAAAGCCTGAGGTTGGTAATCTCCGGATGGGAATACGCTTCCAGCTGATTGTGCCAGAGCGTTGTGTCCTCATCCACAGAAACGGCAACAAGCTCTACTCCCAGTGACTTAGCCTTACTTTCATAGAGTGGATAAAGCAAGTCCTGAAAATAATGTGCGCTGTGTATGCAGGTAGAAAAGTAGAAGTAAAGCAGTACTGGCTGGCCGCTGAGTTCATCTGTACTGACCGTATCCCCGTTCAGCTTTTCAAAGGTCAGGGAAATGAGTTTTTCCCCCGGTACTGTGGCTGATTTCAGGCTTGCTATTTTATCGGTCCAGACATTCCTGGAAACTTCCGGCAGGTAATCCCTGATCAGCTTGGCAGGATCGGGGTAACGGCTGAGATTCTGCGTCAGAAAAGCCGCGCCCACCCTATCCAGCAATTCTGAGTCGTGTTGCTCCTGTGCTATCTGTAGAAAGGGTTTGTGTTCGGTAAGTGAGATCAGAGTCAGTCTATCCATTTCCTGATTGAGCCAGTTGGCTGAGACCAGCTTTGCAGATACTGAGAAGTCCTTAAGCGCGATATCCTTCATCAGCTGATTGATCCTCCCATAGATCACAGGCAATTCTTCTGTATCATACAGGCTGGGCAATCTGGAATAATAAGAAAGGTAAAGTCTGTGAAGCAGGTCATGGTAATATCCTGCATATAGCTCCAGTGTCAGAAGTTCTGACTGGGATGGGGTAAGACTCCTCTCCATCCCCAGCAGCAATTCCAGCTCTTCGTCGATGGCATCTCCCCTAAATTCAATTTCTTCAAGCAAGTCATTAAATGAAGAGACATCCAACTTCTCAAATTCCAGTCTTGATCCGAATAGCTTGTTGTTTGCTTCCCATTGGGCTCTATAATCCTTCTGAGACAGCAGCTTCTCAGCAGAACCTAATACAACCTTACTTGGAGAGTTGAATTGCTTTGTTTTTTGGAGTCTATGAAGCTGGTATTGCACTTCAAAGAAGGCCTGACTGGGGCCTCCGAATACCAGCTGCATATCCATCAAATCGATGTCAATTTTCAGGCTGTCATGAGGAAAAACAAGGTAGTTATCCAGCAGTTCTTTTTCCCCTACCTTGAGGCTGATATAGGCAGGCCGCAAGAGATCGGGTATTTCGAGGGCAAACTTTTGCACCCTGGGATCCAGCACACCATCCCAGAAAGTTCCCCGATTCAGATCAGGCGTAAAATGGGATTTTTTGAATCTGGAGCTCCTGCTGAGATAGTAAGGTGTAACTGAAATCTTCAGGGGACTCAGTGAATCCGGATTAATAATCTCCCCATAGATCACTACAGGAGCTTGCTCCCCCACTGAGGCAGAAGAGCTTTCGCTCTCCTGCCCTGGATTTCCGAGGCTATAAACCAAATTCTGCCCCGGAGGTGAATCAGCAACTTGTGCAGTGAGAGTGCTTGTGGGAAGACATAGCAGTCCCACTAAGCAGATGAGTATGTTTTTTTTCATGTGCTTTTTGTTTTAAGCTGGAAGACCGGAGACCGAAGACGGAAGTGCGGTGAAGAGGGACCGAAGACAGGAGACGGAAGACCGAAGTGTGCACCTTCACTGCGCCTGTCCGCCGAAGGAGGAAGGCGAGGTACGAGCCGCGGCAGTCTCAGTCGAAGTGATCAGTCGTCAATGTTACCGTCATTGCTATCCCGAGAATCGGGAGAAGCAATCTCAGTCGCATTTCCGAGTCATTTCGACGAGGGACGAGGAGAAATCTCTTCTTCAAGCAAATCCATCATTTTAATAGTAAATGTCGAATGATGAATTCTGAATACTGAAGTGAGCACTCCCCTACTTGCTACTTGATACCTGCTACTTGATACTTCCCACAAGACATAGTAATTCCACCTCGGTCTATCCGACCAACCACTTGTGGTGAGCCCGTCGAACCAGCATTAATTAATAATAAGATGTAATGTGTCAGCGCTACCGGCTATTCTAAGCTTGCTGACGTGAGTGTGTAGTAACCGATCTGCTCAGGGATGTGCATCTCCCCTTTCACGGTCTTAATAATGAATCCTTAGATCGGATTCTTGGGCTTTCTTCTGAATAGCAATTCAAAAGAGCTTACTGAAGTAATTAAATCTATTACTTGAAGATGCTCCAAGCATTCGCCATAGCACCCGAAACGGATACCTCTAGAACTTGACATATCGAGGGCGGGACTCCAGCCTGTACTGAGGCCTGAGATGCCGGTTGAGACTAAAGGAGTCCCAACCCTCAATTTCATCAAATGATCAAATACTTGAAAACCTTTCATTGTCTCTAACGCTGTTGTTCTCAGGCATCAGTAAAGAGACGTATTCACTTATTCCAAACATAATAATAGTTTTTATTAATGTCAAATTTGACATTAATTTTATTTCACTTCAAGGCAACATTGCCATAGTGAAGGATAATTATAAAGAATACAGAATAGCATTCGGGGAAAATCTAAGGAAACTTAGAAAGGCAAGAAACCTAGATCCTATAGATTTAGCGGCACTAATAGGAGGTGTTGATCCCAAACAAATTTACCGAATTGAAAATGCTGAGAATATACCCTCTCATGAAATGATAATTGCAATAGCAGTGAAGCTAGGTTATACTCCTGCCCAATTACATGACTTCAAATTTCCTTTAAAGTTAAACACCGAATTTCGAAAAGTTGACCACGTATCTAGTAAGAGTAATTTAACATATTTACGTCGCCTAATGGATGAATCCGACTTTTTAAAAGATAATCGTACTGTTTCAGAAATCGTATCAAAATGTAGTGAACTATTCAAGATTGACTTAAAAAGCACCTCAGTGTCTATAGCTTTGAAATCTTTAGTTATTAAAAACGAACTTGTCCGCACACCTTCTTCAAAGAGAAAAAACCGATACCTATACAGAATCAAAAATTAATCCTTTCAATTACTTAAACTCTTTATTCGATCCTGACAAAGGATAGAAACTATATTCCTCATTGTTTGTATCCTAGTCGAAAGTTGAATTATTTCCTCTGGACTAATCTCAAATGTAGCATGGTATCTTGCCTCTACGTACCCACGCTTTAAAAGGGAGAATAACTTAGTTTCTTCAGGATTTTTTTCATGTGGCCGAAATAAAAAATAGAGCTGTTCAGAATATTCTTTTGCTCTTTCTCTAAGTAACTTAAGGTTATGAACCTTAGGCTTATAACCAGAAAACACAAGTAATATTGCTGAGTAGTAATTTTCTGCCGCTTGATGAAGCATAAATGTTGCAATACTGATGTTAGAGTTTTTTATTGCATTTTTTGCTGCAGATTCAAACTCCTTAGCATTTTTCATACTCTTTTCGAAATACTTACTAGCAACACTCTGTTCTCCATTTAAAGATGCTTTATACGGTTTAAAAGAGGTGTTTTTATCGTCAAAAAGCACCACCCCTTCTCTGAGTACCTCTTCAAAAAAATAGTTGCCATTCTCCAGTTCATAGTTAATGTAATCTATACTTCGAACGTCAGGAGCCAAAAACGTTGGTAATTTCCACCCATTAACAATCTTATCTTCAAGAATGTATTCCTTTTCCTCCAAGGATGGTACTACCACTAAGACATCATAGTCACTGACATACTCATACTCAAGCCCATCAAAACTTTTCTTATCCTGAACCCAAGTCCCTTTTGCATAACTTCCATACAAAATAATCTTACTAACATTGTCGATCTTTTTTAGAATCAGCTCTTTAGCCATATCTAACTGAACTAGCTTTTCTTTGGGTAGGAATGACAGTTTATTCACATAATCCATATCCTAAAAGTAATAAAAATGGTAGCTAGACCAATATTGATTCGAGTTTTCTTATTAAATTGATAGTGCAACCTGTTTTACTGCCATGAGGAAATTTCTTCTAGCCCTAATCATCTTATTCTCTGCATCCACACTACTCTTCGCCCAAGAACGATATGGACCATATAAGATTCACAAATTTGTAGATGGAGATACTTTTTGGGTGAAGTGATTAATCAAATAAAACTAGACTGATTTGAATCTAAAGGCCCAACTTCTGGAATTGATTAAGGCTGAAGAGCTTGATTTGTTATCTAGCCACAAAACACTAAGTCTTCCTGTCATTGAGCGAATTTATAAAAAAATGAGGCTTAATCTAAGATTTGGTAGTATCCAAGTAGATAAGGATATAATCCTCAATGGACACCATAGATATCTTGCTTCCAGGCTGGCTAATTTCCCAGTAGATCAAGTACCCGGGATTAAGACAGCCGCGAAGGAACTTATTGAATGGCAAAACGTTGAATTAGTTGAAGATGATTGGGATACCGAAGCTAAAATCAGGTATTTGAATAAAGAAGACGCAAGGTATAATGACATGAGTTTGGAAGAACTACTTGCTAAGCTCGATACTATAAATTAGATTTACAAAATGTTGATTTTCTTAGACATAGATGGCGTAATGGTTTCAGGTGCGATCTGGAAAGTTCCGGAAACTCTGGAAGACGGATTTCCTATGTTCTTAGAAAATGCAGTAAAGAGCTTAAATTCATTACTTACTGAGGATACTAAGATCATCTTGAGCACAAGTCACAGGGATCGATTTACCTTAACCGAGTGGAAACAATTATTCCGACGAAGAGGGATAGAGATTAATAAGCTTGACAAATTCCCCTCCTCTCATGGGCTTAAAAAACGAAAGGATGAAATTCTGGAATGGTTTGCAACCCATTCGAGGCCTGAAAACTTTGTAATCATCGATGATGATAAGACCCTATATGGCCTGCCGAAGGATTTAAAAAAACATCTTGTCGTTACAAGTCCTCTAGTAGGCTTAACTAGAGAAAATCTCCAGGAAGTTGAGGGCTTGGAATTGGAAATGGCTTAAGGTTATTGTCCTGTTCCAAAAAGATCTGACTTTGACAAATTCCAAATAGTTGATTTTGAAAATCATTGCATAGTCAAGTGCGAATAAGCCCTTCCAGGAGAAAAATCTGGAAGGTTTTTTTTACACCTTCCCCAGCGGTTGATTTCGGAGTTTACACTTATGGGATCAATACTCCACAAAAGTTGATGCGAGGAGGAATGTTCAGTTAACCATGTCACCCGCCTTTAAACATATGTCTGTTAGCGGTTCGGCTTTTAACATAATTTTATCGTTTCTGTCGCTTTGGTGTTTTTACAGAAGGTGGTCCAGCATTTGAAGGGGCAGGACTTTTTGAAAAAAGTCATATACAGGTATGTGTTCGAAACCAGAATTGTATCAAAGGATTTTTTATTCCGAGGGCGGAAGTTGACTTCCCTAAGATCGAAAAGGACGAATATTGATTCACCACTATAGAGTTTATGGAAATTTTCTTGGGCTAAAAGCTAAAAAAGGAGTAACGTTGGCGGTTGGCAGTCTGAAGACTGCATTATCCTAGGCCTAAGTCAGGGGACTTAGACCAGATGGTGACTTGGACCAGATATCCAAATGGTCTATGACACTTACCACGATGGAGTCTGAAGACTCAGACCAGACCAGATCTCTGGTTCCAATATTTGCCAAAGCGCTGTAGGCGCGGAATTATTGTAGCCTAGGGTGGAGACCTGAGGAACGAAGTAGGTCAAAAAAGACAAAAAGCCATTGCCTTCCCGATATCGCTAATCTCACCGGGACATGCCTGACCTTGAGTATCGTCTGGAAATGAAGATGTGTACAGGAGGATGGAAACGGGAAATTTTTAATAGTGAGTTTGCCGTTGGCGGTTGGGTGACACGGATTAAAAATCCTACGGTTTGTTAATCGACATTGCAAATGTCGCGTAGCTGAAATAAGGGTTGGCAGAATGACAAATCCCCCTAGCCCCCTTTGATCAGGGCAATGTTTTTCAAAAGAAATGTAAAGGTAAAGGGGGATTTTGGGAAGTGAAGCATCTAAAGCTAGGGTCAATTTGAAATTAGTTGGGAATGGAGATTGGAGAATATGGGTTAGGTGTTAGCGGGTGTTGGGTGTAAAATTGAAAAATTTCGGAGTTGTAAATGAGCAGTCTGAAGACTGCATTACCCTAGATCTAAGCCTGCCTGGCTGCAGACAGGTCAGGAGACTTAGACCAGATTGTGCAAATTGTGACCAGATGGTTCTTAAACCAAAAAAACGAAAGGCTAGCCTAAGATTTAGACTAGCCTTTCGTTTTCTACTATTTTATAAGTTTACTTTTAGCTGATTAGTATAAAGCAAACTATTAAGAAATAAATCTCTTACCACTAACCTGCAGGAATTAGCTCCTAATTCAGATTGATCTCGGAGCTTTGGAAGGACTTGTTTTTCAGCTTCACTTTCTTACTCTGTGTTTTCTTTAATTCCCTTATTTCTAATACTCTAGGCTGAACAGCCACTTTCTTTTTTACATATTTTACGGTAATTGCATCCAGTCTCATACCCAGGATAATGGCCACTCCTACTATCAGCGGCAGCACGATATTATCCGAGAAGTCCTTGAATACAAATACCAAGACAATAATTGAAATCTGTAGGGATGCTAGAATTAACGTCACCTTATCGTGGGTGAATCCCATTCTCATCAGAAAGTGATGCACATGGGACTTGTCCGGAGTCATCGGGCCTTTCCCTTGGGAAATACGTCTAGTGAATACCCGGCCCATATCGTAAAGAGGAAACATCAATAGGGCAACTCCTGCCGAAAAGGAAGGCTCAAATTTCCAGACATTTCCAATGGGCAAAGCTTGATTCACTTCCATAAACGCCATCACCAAAGCCCCCATGGTAAAGCCCAAAGTAAGGGAACCCGTGTCTCCCATAAAGATCTTGGCGGGATGCCAGTTGTACACCAAAAAAGCAAGGATAGCACCCAAGAAGGTAAAGCTGATCAAAGCATAGCTCTCAAGTCCCTGATATAGAAACCATACCCCAAGACAAGAAAACACAATAGCCGCCATAGTACTGGCAAGACCATCTAAGCCATCTATAAGGTTAAAAGCATTGGTGAGGGCCAATAAGGTGAAGGCAGAGAATGCATAGCTAACATACAGATTGAGCTCTCCTAGCCCCAGAAAACCATGAAAATCCTTGATCCGAATATCAGATGCTCCAATCACCAATACCACGGCAATCAGCTGCCCCAGAATTTTGTGTGTGGCCTTCATCTCCACCAGATCATCCCGCAATCCGACAAAAAACATCAAGCAGATCGCTCCTAGCAGGTAGCGTATATCAGGAAGGGGATACTGCCAGCCCCAGATAGCGAGTGCTACCGTGACAGCAGCTACGAAACTTATTCCTCCCATAGAAGGGATAAAGGATTTGTGGATTTTCCTACCTCCAGGGGTATCTCCCAATTTCATCTTCCGAAGAAACTTGATCAAGATAGGAGTCACTAAAAAGCCTACCGTAAAGGCAGTAAGTGCAGCGAGTATGAAAAACATAAGTTGGTAGTTTAAATTATTTCAAATTTATAAAAAATTTAAAGCAAATGACTTGCCGTTCATGAATTTATAAAATTATGATGTATTTATTGCATTAAAAACAAGTAGGCTTTCAATTTAAAATCAAAATTCTTGTATATAAATGGGAAAAATAGGTTGATAAAATTAACTAATATGATTATTCTCAATTATGCCAGTAGCCTTAAAATCTTTGCTAATCTGGTCGGAAGACCGATGACCGAAGACCGAAGCGGCCTCATTTGTTAAATTTAATCTATCTTACATAGCGTTTGCCTCTTTAATGCTAGAAAAGCGGATATACATATTAACTAATTTAAAAAAGCATCAAATAAGCCCATGTGGGATTTCTCCTCATTTCAGGGAGTTTTACACCAATATTCAACTTGCAGAGGCACAAATAAACCAAGGGTTCAGCAGGTTTTCCTTATTATACTCAAGAGCCGATTTCTCTGGCCACTTCTTTACTTCTCCCCCAGATGCCAAAACAACACCATGAGCAGCTGCAGTATCCCATTCCATCGTTGGTGCAAATCTTGGGTAAACTTGCGCTCTACCTTCTGCGACTAGCATGAGTTTTAAAGATGAGCCCATTGAAATGACCTCCGTATTGGGATACTGATCTATAAAGTCCTGGGTTTCTTTACTTAGGTGAGATCGACTTGCTACTATGATTTTTACTTCAGAAACTCTTGATTGTTCAAGCTTAAAAGCAGCTTTATCAGATTCTTGTTTCCAAGCCCCATCTTCATCATTTCCCCAATACAACCATTTTAATACTGGAGCATAGACTACTCCAAGGATTGGTTTCCCTTGGTGAATCAAAGCGATGTTAACTGTAAATTCACCGTTCTTCTTGATAAATTCTTTGGTTCCATCCAAAGGATCCACCATCCAGAAATAATCCCAATTTTTACGCTCTTCATAAGAAATATCTTTTCCTTCCTCAGAAAGAATAGGCAAACCGGTTTTCTCTAGACAATCTACAATAACATGGTGTGCGGCTTGATCAGCTTTGGTCAAAGGTGAATTATCTCCTTTCATTTCTACTCCAAAATCAGCTGAATTGTAAATTTCAAGGATAGCTTTTCCAGCTATTAAAGAGGCTTCTTTAGCTATAGAGGTAAGTTCTTTTATATTAATTTTATTCAAAATCTTGCTATTAAATCCCCCTATCCCCCTTTTAAAGGGGGAATTGTTGAGAGGTAAATTCGTGTTTTATTAATTGAATTAAAAGTCTTGATTTTAGAATCTAAAATCTTGATTCTCATATAATCATCCCAGCACCAACTGTCTCATTGGTATTTGGATCAATCAAAATAACTGAACCAGTCATTCTATTCTTTCTGTAAGGATCGATAAACACAGGTTGAGCCGTTCTGATAGAAACTCTGGCAATATCATTCATCCCTATTTCAGAGATATCCTCTATTCTATGGAGTGTATTCACATCTACTTTGTATTGAATATCTTTGATCATAGCCTGGCATTCCTTAGTTGTATGCTTCAGAATCAATTTGGTGCGGGTTTGAAGGGACTTCTGATTCATCCAGCAAACCATTACTTCAAGATCCTGCTCTACAGCCGGTTGATTATTTGGTCTAACAATCATATCTCCTCTGGAAATATCAATCTCATCCTCCAAAGTCATGGTCACTGACATAGGTGCATAGGCTTCCGAAATTGGCTCACCATTCAACTCTATAGACTTGATTTTACTTGAAAATCCTGATGGCAAAACCTTAACCTCATCCCCTGGCTTAAAAATCCCGCCATCGATTCTACCGGCATAACCTCTAAAATCCTGAAATCCTAAGGTATGGGGACGGATTACCATCTGAACCGGGAATCTACAGTCTATGTGATTAAAATCAGATGCGATATGCACATGCTCCAAATGATATAACAGAGTCGATCCCTCATACCATGCCATGTTAGTAGATCTATCAACCACATTATCACCTTTCAAAGCTGAAATAGGCACAAACTGAACGTCTTTGATATCCAGTTTTGAGGAAAAAGCTTCGTAATCTGCTACGATTTTATTGTAAACTTCCTCAGAATAATCCACCAAATCCATTTTATTAACACATACCACCACATGAGGTATTTTTAAAAGGGATGCTATAAAGGAATGTCTATACGTCTGTTCCAGCAACCCCTTTCTTGCATCTACCAATATAATGGCCAGGTTTGCTGTAGAAGCCCCTGTAACCATGTTTCTGGTGTACTGCGTATGACCAGGAGTATCCGCGATAATAAACTTTCTTTTAGGAGTGGCAAAGTATCTGTAGGCCACATCAATAGTGATTCCCTGCTCCCGTTCTGACTTCAATCCATCGGTTAATAGAGATAAATCCACATAGTCAAAACCTTTCTTTTCCGAGGAAGTTTTTACTGCCTCAATTTGATCTTCAAATATGGATTTTGAGTCGTATAGTAGTCTGCCTATCAGTGTACTTTTTCCGTCATCTACGGAACCGGCAGTAGTGAATCTTAGTAATTGATTATTTTCTTGTATGGACATTTTATGTAAAATCTTTTGTTTGAACGTCACTGCGAGGCGAGGTACGAGCCGCGGCAGTCTTTTATTAATTGCTGAAATTTATTAGGGAGTCATTTCGACGAGGAACGAGGAGAAATCTATCTCTTATAAATACTCCTAGAGATTTCTCCCTTTGGTCGAAATGACTACAAATGCATTTCCAAAATTGCTTCTCCCGATACTCAGGATCAAATCGATGGTATATTTTTTATTGAGATTGCTTCGGAGCTTTTAAAGTTTCCTTTTATGAAAAATCATTGTGGATAGCTCCTCGCAATGACGGTATGAATTCAGTTGGATTTACTTGGTACTTTGTACATTGTACTTGGTACAATTGGTTAAAAATACCCCGCCTTTTTTCTATCCTCCATCGCAGTTTCTCCCCGCTTATCATCAGCTCGGGTGCCACGCTCGGTAGTTCTGGTGGTAGCTACTTCCTCAATAATCAACTCCAAGGTATCCGCATCTGAAAGAACTGCTCCTGTTATAGGCATATCGCCACAGGTTCTATAGCGAACGATCAACTTTTGGATCTCTTCACCCTCTTTTAATGGAAGGTATTCTGATTTAGCTAATATCACCTCATCTCTCACTATGCACTCTCTTTCATGAGAAAAGTACAAAGATGGCAACGCAATATTCTCTTCTTTGATATATTGCCAAACATCCATTTCAGTCCAATTGGAAATAGGAAATACTCTGAAATGTTCTCCATGATGCTTTCTTCCATTAAAGAGGTTCCATAGTTCCGGTCTTTGGTTTTTAGGATCCCATTGCCCAAACTCATCTCTATGGGAGAAAAAGCGTTCCTTGGCTCTGGCTTTCTCCTCATCTCTCCTGGCACCACCCATGGCGGCATCAATCTTCAGGTCTTCTAGTGTATCCAATAAGGTAACCGTTTGAAGTGCATTTCTACTGGCATTTACTCCGGTTTCCTCTCTTACTCTACCTTTATCTATGCTTTCTTGAACGGATCCTACTACCAATTGCACTCCCAATTCTTTCACTAGCGCATCACGAAACTCCAGCGTTTCCGGAAAATTATGACCGGTATCAATGTGGATTAATGGAAATGGAATTTTCGCAGGATAAAATGCCTTTTTAGCTAAATGCGCTAACAAAATACTGTCTTTTCCTCCTGAAAATAGAAGTGCTGGTTTTTCAAACTGTGATACAACTTCACGTATGATGAAAATTGCCTCTGCTTCCAGCTCTTTAAGATGTGATAAATAATATTGTCCCATTGTGATATTTTCTGGGTTGAGTTTAATGGCAAATGTTTGCCGAAATTGTTTTAATTATTTTTTGAACAGAATCTCTTAATTCCTCCTGATCAGAATGAACATGCACTGCCGGATCTAATGGCTTTTCATAAGGAGAGTCTATCCCTGTAAAGTTCTTGATGATTCCTTTTCTGGCCTTAGCATAAAGCCCTTTCACATCTCTTTGCTCACAAACCTCAATAGGGCAGTCCACAAAAATTTCCAGAAAATTATCCTCACCTACTAGATTGGCGATCATCTCACGTTCTTCTCTAAATGGAGAGATAAAGGCAGAAACCACCAAAAGTCCTGCATCCATCATCAACTTAGCTACTTCGGCAATCCTTCTAATGTTTTCAATTCTATCAGAATCTGAAAAACCCAAATCCTTATTTAACCCCGTCCGGATATTGTCCCCATCTAGTAGATAGGTCATATATCCATCCTCAAATAGTTGTGCTTCCACTGCATTGGCCAAGGTCGATTTTCCCGAACCGGATAAACCCGTAAACCAAATCAGCTTAGGTTTTTGCTTTAAACGCTCTTTTCTCTGCTGTCCTGAAATCTTGAATACAGTAGGATGTATGTGGTTTTCCATTTTAGAAATAATATAAATATATAAAGCTAATCACTACACTGGAGTAGATTAAAGTTAAGGGTAACCCAATTTTGGTATAATCTGAAAATTTATAATTCCCCGGACCTAATACCATCAGATTGGTTTGATAACCTATAGGGGTCATAAAATCTGCTGAAGCTGCAAAGGCTATGGCAATAAAGAAAGGGGTCAGACTTTCTCCAAAACCCAAACCCATTTCGTAGGCTACCGGAAACATGATAGATACTGCTGCTGCATTGGTAATCAATGCTGTCAGACCTAAAGTCAGAATAAATAAAATAACTATAGCACCTATGGGGTTTAAGTCTTCAAACATACTAGAGATCTGCTGAACCAAAAATGAAGCCGATCCAGATTTTTGAATCGCCACTCCCACTGCCAAAGCGGAAACTAAAATGATTAATAGATCCACATCAATAGCCGATTTGATCTGGTTCAAGTTAATCACCTTAGCTAGAGTCATGACCAAAATGCCTATAAAGGCAGCCAGAAATAAATCTATCAACCCAAAAATACCAATGAGTAAAACTCCGATTGAAATTATACTAGGTAGCGTCTTTTTAAAAGACAATTCTTTTTGAACTTCCCCTGATTTGGTGAGAACAATCAAATCCCGGCTGGAGATCACCTTGGAAAAATCTTTGGAGCATAAAAGCAATAATAAATCACCCTCCTTTAGTTTTATCTCTCCTAAGTTCTCCTTTACTTTATCTCCTTTTCTATAGACCGAAATCACAGAAGCCTTATACCTATCCCTAAAACCCAATTCCTTTAATGAGATGCCAACCAAAGCACTTCCAGATGGAATAACTGCTTCAGTCATTGCGGAGAAGCCATTACTAACTAATTGTGAAGTATCTGGAAGTTCCAATCCATTGTTGTCATTGATCAACTCCAAAATAGATTGGGTATTTCCTGCAAAAAACAGTACATCTTCCGAGTGTATAATTCTATCTGAAGACACTGCCGTAATACTTCTTTCTCCTCTTTTAATCTCTACTAGGAATAAATCCTTGAGATGTCTTAAGCCAGCTTCTTCTATGGTTTTGCCGATCAAAGTTGAGCTTGGATTCACCTTGGTTTCTACCAGGTATTCATTCAGGTGCTCCAATAAGCTATCCTTTCTGGTGGTGGTGTTAGGGAGCAACTTTTCAGAGAAAAAAGCTAAATAGATTAATCCCAAAACAGTCACTAAGCCACCCAAAAACAAGAAGTCCGAATAGCCTAGAGAAGGAAGTCCTGATTGTACTATCAAGCCATTTAAAACAAGATTAGTGGAAGTCCCCACTATAGTAATCATTCCCCCCAGGATGGTAGCAAATGAGAGTGGAATCAAAAATTTGGAAGCTGAATACCCGTTGCTTTCAGACCAGTTCTTGACGTAAGGGATCATAAAAGCCACCACAGGTGTATTATTAAGCATACTGGACAAGCCTGAAACTGTTAGCATCATTCTTAATCTAAACTGAAAAGGGGAAAGACTTTTCTTAAACAGGGCATAGAAAAATCCCTTTCCTAGATTCTGCTGAATGCCAGAGGTCAAAATGATCAATAAAAAAATTAGGATGATCTGCTTATTCGCCAAACCTTGAAGAAAATCCTCAATTGAGATAACTTTCAAAATCACAAAAGCAAAAACTACTAGTACAAATGCCAGAGAAGGCTTTGGCCAGTTTTTGTAAAGGCTAAGGACTAATCCTGTTACAAGGACACTTGTAATTAAAATATCAATAGTCAAATTCGAATGATTTACCTACTTGTCTAAATTCTTATTCCAAAGATAAATCAGACTAACCTGAGCCATCATTGAAGTTAGGTTTTTCCCTTTGGGAAAATCAGGGGTACTAGATGGGTCCAACTGCCATTGGTAATTTCTGGCGTGTATCACTTGAAGTTTGGAGCTTATTAATAGATTATTGACTTGTTTGTCATAAAGGAATCCTAAAGAAAGATCGACCCAAGGTTTTCTTTCTGTATCTTGAAATTGAACTTTATAATAATAATCTACGGTGTTATCAAGTCTTTCAAAGAAAACACCTGTCTTATTAAATCCATCAATTTTACTGAATTCCAAAGTTTGGATATTTGACCCTGTACCAATTCCAACTCCTGTCGGTTGGCCAAAGTGTGTAATTCCCCCGATAGAACCATTGGTATGCCAAGAGGTACCACCTCCCAAGCCTATATATCTGATATATCTATTTACGGACTCTTGCTGATGTGTAATCTCCCCACGAATTAAGAGTTTAGATTCAAGCCCCTTTAAATTAAACATTTGGTTAAACCCAATAATATATCCTCTTGCGTGCTCCGGACTTAATATAAACTCCCTCCAATTCAGAGCATGATCTCTTCTTCCAAATTCAAAATAAATTTCCGAACCAGAAGAAGAATTCAAATATCGACCAAAGATCGTAATTTGCTGGCTTTTGCCTTTATCTGATTCACCTATTAAATCTGAACCAAAGGCACTTTTAGTTACGGGCAAAAAAACTGGTAATACATCCTGAAAACTAGAAGAAACAGAATCAGTAAATGTTTGAACTGTTCTTGTGCCACCAATATATAAACCTTTAACCCATTTTGGATTATAAGACACTACCAAACCATTAACATATCGATCTTTCTCTCTTCTGGGTTTATAGTAAAGCATATTTAAAGAATCAGACTGAGTAGGGGAAAGTCTAGTAGTATTTAAAATTCCAGACATAATTTGTACTTCAAAATTACCTAAAAAAGTCTTGGCTGGTTTTCTTGTACCAATGGTAAGCATTGGAAAACCTGGAGTATTATTTGAAAATGTCAAAGAATTAAATTGACCGGGTCCCCACCAAATATTTTGATTAGCAATTGCTAATTCGAAAGATTTGAAACCATAAGAAATTCTAGATTGACCCAAACTTACTCGATAATAATTTCCAGAACCAAATCGCTCAGGGTTATCACCTAAATTCCAATAGCGAAACCTAGAAAAATCTAATAAAGATTCATCAAAGCCTAAAAAACCGTCAAATTTAGAATTTTGAGATAACACAAAATCAGGATATAAGGTAATTCCAAGCTCTTTAAACTGATAGTGAATACCTCCTGAAAGATAAAACTGTGCTCCTGGTGTAGGTATCATTCCATAATCTCCAAAGCCATATGGCCTTTTGGTATTTACTCGAAATGTACTTAAAGCAGGAAGTATTGTGAGATAGTTAGATTTTTTTGCAATTGATGGGGAATCAAAGCCTAAAAATTCAGATCCTTGGTGATTTAATATGGGACGAATCAAAAAGGATGTGGAATCAGAATCGGTAATCAATTGATTAAGTCTGGCCCGCTCCTCCAAAACAGGAAATCCTGCTGGAATAACCTGTGCGGGAGCGATTTGGTATAAGCAAAAAAGAAATACTATAAGGAATCCTCTCAAAATAAACCAGGTATTAATTCTAATAATTTTCTGAAATATCGGGAATACAGCCAAAAATAATTCGTTTTTAAGCCATTTTCTTTGCAAGCCCGCAAATCCTCTTGATTGATAATCACATTGCTTTTCCAAGACTTAGTACTTAGACCTCCTGTCCGCATTTTCAAAAGATCAATAGGAAGATAGTAATAGCTGAGCTTATGTTTGTAAAGAAATCTCACCAACAGCTCAAAGTCTGCTGCAATTTTGTAGTCAATTTTATAATATCCAAATTTTTCAAAATTGCGTCGATAGGTGAAAAATGTTGGGTGTGCAGGAATTACCCCTACTTTAAAAGAGCTCAATTCAAACTTCTTTGAGGAATAATAGCGAACAGTTCTTTTTAAGTTATCTGGCCTTACAAATCGAATATCTGCATAAATACACTGTGATCCAAAGATCTGAAATGCATTCACCACCTGGGAAATAGCATCTGTACGGTGGTAAAAATCATCTGAATTTATAATACCTACTATATCACCAGTAGCCATTTGAATACCTTTATTCATTGCATCATATAGACCATTGTCTGGTTCAGAAATCCAGCGTGAAACTACCCCATTAAATGAGCGAATGATATCCTGAGTACCATCTTTAGAATTACCGTCAATAACTATATATTCTAAATCAGAGTAATCTTGAGCAGCAACACTTTCCATAGTACTCTTAATAGTATTAACAGAATTAAAACAAACAGTAACTAAAGATACTTTCAAGGCAGAATAAATTTAAATTAAACTTAAAAAAAATGAGCATTCATAGATATCCTAATTTTTCAAGAGTAGGATCTAAAATGTAGGATACTTTATCAATAAACTTATTATTTAACCACTTATTAGAATTATTTGATTTTATTATATTCTCAGCATATAATATAGTTTCATTAGAATTAGATAATTTACAAACTTTAAATATTTCATTCAAATGTTTACAAGGATCAGACAATAGATCTTCATATCTGATATTTATAACTCTATTTTGATCAATTTTAGATAGATCATTAATAGAAGTCTCTGTAGATTCTCTCCATTGGTATGCACAAGCCTCTTCAATAGACTTATTTAAATATGTTATTATAGAAGGACTCATTGGACCCCACATCCTGAGTTCATTAGGATAAAATTGTTGAATAACAAATTGTTTTACAAAGTGAAATAAATAATATGGAAAATCTATTAATGGGAATTCATTAAAAGAAAGCCTTCTTTCATACGCAGATGTATCATGTTTAAATGTCCACTTTTTATATGCAGATATTGTAACATCTCTACCATCTCTAATAATATTTATATAAATAGCATTAGGAAAAATTGAATCAATAAAAGGAATTCTAAAACAATTACTAGGAGTTTTTTCTATAAATCGAGATTTTTTGCACTTTTTCAAAAAAAGATTAAATCTGTTATATATAAATTTCCTTATATCATCATCAACATCATCTTTAAATCTATAATCATTCAAAATATTTGGAGATTTGTATTTCCATATATATTTAGGTTCTATCCAATAAGCTAAATCGTGATGTTTACTTAAAATATCACCTAACAGAGTAGTACCACTTCTTGCGGCTCCAATTAAAAATATAGGTCTATCAAGCATAAAGTAATTGTATAAATTTGGATTCAAATTCCTTTTCGGAAAAACGTTTATTAAAGGAATCTCTAGCATTAAGTGATAAATATTCGATGATTTCATAATTTACAAGGCCCCTCATAATATTTAATAATTGATTATGATCTCTCTTCTCAAATAAATAACCATTGTATCCATCTTCAATCATTTCAGGAATAGTAGCATGATAAGTGGAAACTACAGGTATACCTAAACTGAAAGATTCTAGTATACTTAAAGGTTGCGATTCAACGGGATAGTATGTTGGGAAAATAAATACATCCATTTCAACTAATAATTTTTTCACATCCAAACGATCACTTAATCCTTCATGAACAAAGATACAATTACTTCTAGAAGATTTAGTTACCTTATTTAGAAATTCACTTTTACTTCGATCATCAAACCAAAACCCAATAAAATGAAGTTCAAATTTATCAAAAACATCAATATCCAACAGTTCATATGAATCAAATAAATCCAAATAACCTTTAGAAATTATAAAATTACTTAAAAAGAATAACTTGATTTTTCCTGAATTTTCAAAATTCTTCTTCCTCAAACAACTAACCTCTTTAAATTCATTATCTGAAATTGAAAATTCCGAAGAAATGGTATTCATCAGATACTTAATTTTATAATCATATTTAGATCCTAGGAAATTAACTTGCTTGCCTTGAAAAATAATAGTAGTAACTCTTTCCAGGTTATACTTTAACATAAGATTAAATGGAAAATTTAAAAATTCCAATCCAAAATTTCCAGAGTGAACATGACTAATCAATTTAACATTTGAGAACAAACTAATAATAAATATCGAGAAAAAATCTCTTACGCACCCTAACTTAGAAGAAGAAAATACCATATACACAAATCGTGGCTTAACTAATATTAAAAATTTAACCAATAAAAAATAATTGGATATAAATGTAAAAAATTTCTTAACTATAGTACTTGAGGAAGTGTTAATTTTAAAACAAACAAAACGTGGATCATTATAAAGTAAATCCCAAACTTTTTGTGTAACAATAGTTTGTCCAGTAATAGGTTTTGGAAAAGAAGTATAAAATAAAATCTTATCTTTCATAAGGTAAATTATAAATTGATAAAACTTTATTCATATAAGTGATATCAGAGTCAGAAAACAATTCTTTAAAATTAAATTCTTTATTTGATGAAACAAAAGAGAACTCTTTAGAAAATTTTCCTTTATCTGTCATACCTAACTTTGACTCTACATTTTTAACATTTGATGCCTTAGAATTATTATAAGATTGGATTATAATATCATTTGGTACTTCAATTTTTAAAAAATCTAATAATCTATTGAATTGACATATAGGATCTTCCTTTAAATCTTCATATTTAATTAACAACTTTATATAAGGTTTCCAAGAAATAAAATGTTTAGCCAACGCTTCAACGCCGAATTTTGGGTCCCTCAGAAACTCAGAAAAAGTCCCTTTAAATCTAGGATTAGTTTTACCCAACTCATATCTGTAATATGAGATCATTACATCAAATGGATCTCTTAGAATATAAACTATGTCATTTTTAGAAAAAAACCAAAAATATTTTGAATGTGTTTTTACTAATCGAGATATTTCAGGAAACTTCCACTTGTAATAATCTAAATTAGAATAGCCCAATTCAGGCATATTGGAATCCAAAGTATAAAAAGAAATGATATCATCTTGTTCAAGTCTACCAGGGTAAATACGATTAGCCAAATGAAGATAGAAAAATCTAATCCAAGTATTTCCTGATTTCGGGAAAGAAACTAACCAAACGTCTGTCTTGCGCCTTATCTGCAACAAGCCTGTAAAATAATTTATCACTTTAAGTACCATCTTATTTTAACCAATTTTTCTTAATCAATTCCTTCTGAGAAATCGAAATTATATCATTGGGTAACGATAATATATCTTGAATGTGACTAGAATAAAAATCTGTTAAATAAAAACTATCTTTTATTAAATCATTTTTTGTTCTCATGTTAACTTTAATTGATTGATTAATTAAATCCACTAGTTTAGAAATAACCTTTGAATTTGGGAATTTATTTTCTAAGTATATTGATAATTGATTAAATGAATTTCGTTTTGGAGCAGTATCAATACTATGAGAGACGAAATTAGTATCAACACCCAAAAAGGAGTAAATATTAGACATAACTGTTTGTGGACTATTTTCAATTTCATCAAATAAAACAATTTTCAATTGATGGGATGAAAAAAATTCCAAGTACCGACAAATTTGATCATAATAAATCCCCCTACTAAGAATATCAGTAGAACTTCTTCCAATACTATACATTTCAATCTCACGGTTAAAAAAAGTAGAAATATTATCACTAATATCTATTTTCCCTTTTCTAAGATACCAAAAAAAAGCTGAAATTGCCCGTTCTTGAGGATTTCTAAGACTTAATATCAATTTTACATTTGGGAATTTTTCTTTTAATATTTCAGCAGAGGTAGAATCAAAAATGTATTCTACTGAAACATCTCCAGAAACTTTACCCTCAATATTTGGTATTAAAGATAAATACCAATCATCACCTCTTGCCTTCCACAATTCACCCCCTAAATATTCAATTTCTTTCTTTTTAATAGGAACTGAAATTTCAGGATGATCCGAAAGACATTGATACAACCAAGAAGTAGCTCCTTTTTGAACTCCAATAACTAGAAAATCGACAGATTTATTCATTCTCAAAATGATTAATAAATTTTTGAATTACAAATTCATGATTAGGTAAATTTTTAGCAAATATTCTGGCCTTCCGGCTAACTTCATTTCTAAAATAACTTGAATCAACTAACTCACCAAAACTAGTTAAATAATCCTTAGGTTCATCAGCAACCAACAATTCTTCCCCAAATTTTATTGATGGAAAAGTTGCTGCTGCTCGGGAAGTTGTAATAACTGGTACCCCAGCACAAAATGAATCTAGAATTCTATTAATTAAACCAGTACCATGAAATGTAGGAACTACAGCAATATCAATGGATTTATATAAATCAGAAAGGTTATCTACAAAGCCTAAAATTTCAAGATTATGAACATTTTTTAAAAAATCAGGTAAAGAACCATCAGATTTGCCAACTATAATTAAACGTAAATTTGGAAAGGCTTTTATTATTAATGGCCAGACTTTCGAAACAAACCACTTAGTCTCATTAATCCGGCCACCGTTGATTTGAGACATTAACAAAACAGTATTTACATTAATTCTATCATAATTTAATTCAAATAGTTCATTCTTAACTGAATTAGCCCCTACTATAACAGAAAATCTTCTTGAAATGTAATGCAAGTTAAAAAGTTTTTCTATCTTATTTTCTTCATGTAAAGTTTGGACATGAACAAAATCATATTTATTCAAAATTTTTGGTTCTTGAAAACCCATTAGAAAACTTCGTAAGAATTGAAAAAATTTGGTAGAATCCCAAATCTTAGTTCTCCAAATCTCAATCCAACCTTCTCGATACATAAAAGTCTTAACATCATTTAGCCCCAAAATGCTTTTATTATAATGAATAATATTTTTCAACAAAATTGAAGACAAATATATAGGACTAACCCATACAAAATCGAACCTACTACCTTTGTAGTAATTACGGATAGAGTTCGAATCAAACTTCCAAAAAGTAAATCCAGGATACTTAAAGAAATCGATCTCTTTAATGGATTGGAATACTGAAACATCATAAAACCCAACAGACAACAAGTAATTAATATCTTCAACTAAAGGTTTGTCATTTTTATAAATAATACAAATATGAATTCTATAGATTTTGATAAAACTACTAAACAAGAGAAAAATTGGTAATTGCTTTCCATTTTTTGGAGGAAATGGAATAGAATCAGTTACAAGTAAAATATTTTTCAATTCAATTTGACTTTAGTGAGAATAAATGAGATATAAATATATACTATTGTTAAAACAATTTTAATTATTAATAAACCAATTAACCTATCAAAATTTCCAGACATAAAAGAATGAATTAAAAAATAACTGAATATATAAAAAAATATAATTTTCAAATCGTCATCGAAAATTCTAGATAACAATAAATAAATAAAAGAAATGAAAATACCATATCCAAAGACAGCAAATTCAACAAATGTACTATTACCGATTAAAAGAGATCCAAAAACACCTAAAGCTCCACCAAATAAGTGATCCATATCAAAACCAAAAACATAAACAGAAACAGCTTTACCAGTCCCGATTGAATCAGTAAATTTCCCAAAAGGAATAATATAATCCACGACTCTAACTAAAGTTTGCTGAAGACCATAGACATCAGACATCACCTCATCTACACCATTAGTCACAAAGTTTTTTGATAAAATGTATCCATCCAAACCTATAAATCTTGACGAAATAGAATCTAGTATAATAATGAAATTATTAGAATCAATATAATCAGAAACATAAACTACAAAATCAAATAAATTAGAAGGATTTTGAAATTTAATTACTGCCGAAACTGCAAAACTAATAACAAGGATAATAAAAATTGAAATTGAAAGTTTGAGGAATTTAAAAACGTTAAACTTATAATTAAATAAAATTGACACTATAATAAAACAAAATAATAATAAAAGTATAAATAGCTTACTACCGGTCAATAATATACTTAAAGACATAAGTCCGACAAGGGATATTATTCTTATCCAGTTCTTTTTGGCAAAATCAGGATACTTAACATATAATAAGACAGCATAAATAAAAATTAAATCTTCAGGAATGAATCTTAGTAGGAATACTAACGGTGTTGAAACTTCTTCACCTTTTACTCCAGCATTAAAAATTATATATAAAATTAATTTTATAAAAATAAGTGTAAAAAAAATATATGTTAAAGAATTAAAATATAGCAAAGGCCAAGACCTTTTAGCAAATGAGAATTTAAACTCAACTATATTTATGATTTTTTTAAGGGAATAATAAGATAACATAAAACCTATTGAAAAAATAGTAAAGAAAATGAAAACATCAAATAATGAAGTAATAATATCCAATCTATTCGGATAGTAATCTGTAAAAAAGGCAAACATAAAAAATTCTGGAAATATCGACAGAATTATTCCTCTTACAAAATATGAAATCAAAAAAGCAAACAATACAACTACGTAACCTCTCTTAACAATAGGATTATTTATTGGAATATTATCAAAAAAAATATAAGCAAGGAATACAAAGAAATATATTAAAGAAACCTTTACATTATAGAAAAGAAAAACAAAAGATGAAATTAGAAAGAAAAACAGCGAATATGATCTTATATTAAGCTTCATATTTAATTTTAAATAGTAATAAAATAGAGAGCCTCAAACCAATCAATTCCATAAATCAATAGGAAAACTCTTTAATAGATTATTTTGAAGAGTGGAAAGATTTGGAATTGGGGGCATAATCTTAGTCATATTTATTGCTTCATCAATAGAATTGGCAATAAGTATATCAAAACGATCAGTACTGTAGTAATAATCTCTATATTTAAACATATCCTTATCTATTGAGGAAAGTAATATAGCCGGAACTCCATATGCCTCAGCAATAATAATACCATGTAATGAACCGGAAATGACAAGTCTAGAATTTGCAACTCTATTAATAAAAGTCTTCCAATCAGAAGTTAATGTGCTAATCATGTTTCCTTTATACCTAAAATCAATCTCATCTTCTTTACTATAATGAGGAATAATTAAAAAATCTTGGATTTCGTATTTTTCAGGAATATAAAAAAGAGGTAATAATAGTGCAGGATCTCCAAATATATTTGGACATTTATAGCCATACCTCTCGACCATTTTCATGGTCAGTGGACCTCTAACTGCCCTAATATCTAACTTAACACCTGGGCCCACTTCTCTATCTTCATCATGTACGCCACTACCCCATACAACCATATCTGACTTTGCAGCATGTATGATTGAGCCGATACCGAAAAGTCGAATTGTTCTTTTTACACGACTATCATCTAGTGAATATTGATTTTTGATAAAGTTGAACACAACAAAGGAAAGTAAGTCCCCTACATTATCTACTCTTTTAAATTTGTAATAATATAGATTAACAGTATTTCTTTTGATAGGTCGTGAAACATCACCCCAAATGAAATTTCTCCACAAAAAACATGAAATTATTCTTTTTAAGTTCCTTAACATATATTTTTAAATATTCTTTGGTCTCCTATTTCTACCATTTAAATCTAAAAGATAGAATTTATTTGCTGCTATTTGTAATTGAATTGATTCTTTAGTTCTGATGGTTTTTAGAATTTTAGCTGGGTTTCCTCCAACTAAAACACCCGGAGGAACATCTTTGGTAACTACAGAACCCATAGCCACTATAGATCCTTCTCCGATAGTCACACCAGGAACAATCATAGCTCCCCAACCAATCCAACATCCTGAGCCAATAATGACTCTTCTTTTAATATCATCAAATCCATAAGGAAGTAATTCTGAATTAGAATAATCATGACTACTTGAAAGAATCACAACTTTTGGTCCTAATATGCTACCTTTCTTTATATCAATCCCTCCCTCTCCATCAAGATGGCAAAAAGGGCCTATCCGAACAAAATCCTGTAAGGATATATTTTTATGAAAATTGAATCTTGCCGTTGGATCTATAAAATTGGGTCTAGTCAACTTAAGCAGATGCACTTTTTGCCGCCTTCTTAGAATATATAAATATATCTTCTTAAACATTTTGATTCTCTTTTCTTAATGAAAGTAGCACAACTATAAATTGGCAAAATATCGATAGGAAATGTGAAATAAGTAGGGAAATAGCAGCTCCAATTGCTTCTAGTTCTCTTATTAAAAAAAAAGAGAAAACCAGAGAAAACAACCCAAATAATAGAGTGATTTTAAAAAAAACTTTTTCTTTTCTCATAGAAAGCAAAAACTGATTATTAATTAATGCAACACCATAAATAGATATCCATACATAGAGAACATTAAGTATTGGAATTGCGTCAATATATTCATCACCTAAAAAATTATAAATAATATATGGTGTTAAAAAATACAATGGTATTACAATTAAAACACTTAAAGTAAAAGAAAATGCTGTAAACTTAACTAAAGACCTAAATATATCATTTCCATTTCTTTCCTTGGTTATTGAGGCAATATTGGGAGTGACTAGCCTTAGAACTTGACTTTGCATAAGCCTAACTAGTGTTATTATCTGAAATGCAATCCCATAGTATGCCAGTTGTTTTGGACCTGAAATTTTTTGCAAAATTATTTGATTAAATTGTGTCATGCATAAATTACCTATAGATGCGTACCATACCCAACAATTATCTCTCAAAATTCTATTTACCTCATTTAATAATAGCTTAATGTTAAATTGAATATTATAAATTACATATTTGAACTCAATACAAAAAACAATTAGTCTTGATACAACTAAAGCGATAACTACAAATAAAATAGACCTGTTTTCATCATGTACATTCCAAATAGTAAGTAGTATAAAAAAAAGAAATAATAATCTGCCAATCACTGCATAAAAAGCATGAAGACTCATTTTTCCTTTAAAATCAAACCAACCTGCAAAGGATAGCCCTTGGATACAACCTGAAAACGCGCAAAGTAATATAATAATTGAAGCTTCTGTCGTAAAGATTGAAAAAAGAAATAAGTAAATTGCTATTGCTAATAAACCTAAACTAGCTATGACAAGCCAAATGATAAATGCAGATGATAATGTCTCAGAGGGCCTTCCTATTTGAATTAAATCTCGAACAATAGTTTTCTCAGTTCCATATTGCATCACAACTAAAAGTGTGTTTGCAAAGACTAATCCAAGAGTATAATGTCCATAGCTTTCAGGCCCTAAAGATCTAGCTAGTAAAAAAGAAACTACAAAAGAAATAATTGCTTGAAAATAGCTAAGCGAACTAAACTTAAGAATGTTCTTTAGTCCATATACCTTATACGATTCTTCCACTAAAATATAATTTGTGTTAGTACCTATTCAAAGAATTATAAGTTATTTCTGATTTCACTCTTCATCATATCTTCTACCAGACCTTCCAGGTCGTATTCCGGAATCCAGCCTAGTTGAGTTTTGGATTTGGTAGGGTCGCCTAGGAGAAGATCGACTTCGGTTGGACGGAAGTAAGTGGGGTCGACGCGAATAATCTCTTTGTTTAAAAGTTTAAGGGTTAAAGGTTTAATGGCCTCACCCGTTGCTTCTAGGTATTTTTGCTCATCTACTGACACCAAAATCCCCACTTCGTTGACTCCTTCTCCCTCCCAGCGGATGGTGAATCCTACGTGCGCAAAGGACATTTGGACGAAGTCCCGTACTTTGGTGGTTTTGCCCGTTGCTATCACAAAATCATCTGGTTTGTTTTGCTGAAGTATTAACCACATGGCTTCTACATAATCCTTGGCGTGGCCCCAATCTCGGAGGGCATTCATATTACCCAGGTAGAGGCAATCTTGCTTACCCAATGCTATGGCAGCAGTGGCCATAGTGATCTTCCTCGTCACAAAGGTTTCCCCTCTTCTAGGAGACTCATGGTTGAATAATATCCCGTTGCAGGCAAACATATTATAGGCTTCCCGGTAATTTTTAGTGATCCAGAAACCATAGATTTTTGCAGCTCCATAGGGAGATCTAGGATAGAAGGGAGAACTCTCGTCGTAGAAGCCTGCGGCATTTTTGTTTTCCGGCATTCCCCCATATAACTCCGAGGTAGAGGCCTGGTAAATTCTGGTTTTCTTTTCCAGCCCCAATATTCTAACCGCTTCCAAAATTCTTAGCGTACCGATTCCATCCACATTGGCCACATATTCAGGCGAATCAAAAGAAACCTTGACATGAGACATTGCCCCTAAGTTGTAGATCTCATCCGGCTGCACCTCTTGGATGATACGAATAATATTCGTAGAATCAGTTAGGTCACCGTAATGCAATTTAAAATTCACATGGTTCTCATGTTGATCCTGATACAAGTGATCTATACGCTGGGTATTAAAAGAAGAGGCTCTTCTCTTAATTCCATGCACCATATATCCCTTCTCCAAAAGTAGTTCGGCTAAGTATGAGCCGTCTTGGCCGGTAATGCCGGTGATGAGTGCGGTTTTCATATGTTTATCTGTTGGTCACAGAGAGCCACGGAGAAGACACCGAGGCCACTGTTTTTTTTTTAATTATAAAGATACTCGTTGGATGCCATCAATCATTTTAAGGACTTTGAAGTTGAGAATAAGGCCTCTTTTAAATCCTCCAAATTTCAAATAGGTCAAGATTTGGGCTAGGTGGATATCATTCAAATCTTCCACTGTTTTTGTTTCAATCACCAGCTCCTCATTCACTAAAAGATCTATTCGATACCCGTTTTCTACTAACAAATCTTTGTATTGAACAGCTACAGGTACTTCTCGTCTAGCTGAAAGTCCTCTTTTTTCTATTTCATATTGGAGACACTTTTGATAAGAAGATTCCAAAAGCCCTGGGCCCAAGTAACGATGTACTTCAATCGCAGCCCCTATAACTTGCTTTGTTAAAAGATCTTCTATCATTTTTTTGTCCCTGAGTTAAACCTAGAATATATTTAGTTTAATCTCTTCTTACACTCCGTGGTTCTCTGTGCATACCTCTGTGAAACTCTGTGTAATAAATTTGCGAGCCTGCGAGCTGTTATATTTTCACTTGCTTGAAGGTCTCCTGATTCTCTAGGAACCACTGATAGGTTCTCTTGATTCCTTCTTCTAAGCCCACTTTGGCTTTCCAGCCTGCATCAGTCATTTTGGAGACATCCATGAGTTTTCTTGGTGTACCATCGGGTTTGCTGGAGTCCCAGATGATTTCACCCGTATGGCCCACTGTTTTTTGAATTAATTCAGCCAAGTCTTTGATCGTCAAATCAACCCCGGTTCCTACGTTGTAGAGATTATCTTGGAATTGATTTTCCAGCGCAAATACTACTGCGTCTGCTAGGTCTTCCACGAAAAGGAATTCGCGCATTGGAGTTCCTGATCCCCACAGTTCGACAGGCTCACTGCAAGTAGACCCCTTCATTTCACCAGCAACTTTCGCCTCATGAAACTTACGGATCATGGCAGGCAATACATGGGAGGTGTTTAAATCAAAATTATCGTAAGTGCCATATAGGTTCGTAGGCATCAAGGAAATATAGTCCTTTCCAAACTGCTTTCTAATGGCTTCACAAGCTTTTACACCAGTGATTTTGGCGATGGCATACCACTCATTGGTGGTTTCCAAAGGACCCGTTAGCAGATATTCTTCCTTTAAGGGCTGAGGAGCTAGTTTAGGATAGATGCAGGAGGAGCCCAGAAAGATAAATTTCTGTACATCTGCTTTCAGAGAATAATCTATCAGGTTATTCTGAATCTGCATATTCTCCATTAAGAACTGATAGGGATAGTCATTGTTGGCCAAGATCCCTCCCACTCTGGCGGCCGCATCGATCACCACTTCCGGTTTTTCAGTTTCAAAAAAGTCAGATACCGCCACTTGATTTTTAAGATCCAGTTCAGCCGATGTCTTTCCTATTAAATTAGTATATCCTTTGGCTTCCAAGGCTCTCCAGATGGCTGAGCCTACCATACCGCGGTGGCCAGCTATATATATTTTAGTGTTTTTTTCCACAGAGATTCACAGAGTTAAATGGGAGATTCACAGAGACTATTTAGTTGACTTTAAAGAGAAACTCGCCGTATTCCGTTGACTAGGAGTTTTTCTCTGAAATTTATCAGAAGTCCTCGTTTATAGTTTCCAAATTTTAAATAGGTGAGTATTTGAGCCATATGAATATCATTGAGTTTTTCTACCGTTTTGGTTTCAATAACCAGTTCATTTTCAATTAACAAATCAATTCTATAGGCTTGGGTAATAGATAGTTCTTTATATTTAATTGGGAGTATGAGTTCTCTATCAACAAATAGCCCCAAGTTTGAAAGTTCATATGCTAAGCACTTTTGATAAGCTGATTCCAAAAGTCCTGGCCCAAGATGTCGATGAACTTCAATTGCTGCCCCAATTACTTTTTGAGTTAAAGGATCATTCATTTTTCGTCACAGAGATTCATTGAGTTTATGGGAATGACACAGAGATACACTGAGTTAATGGGAGATTCACAGAGACTTTTTATTTGATTATAACTTTAGAGAGACACTAAGTTAAAACAAAGCCGTACAGAGAATAACTATTTATTCCTTTACCTTATTATTTAAAGAGATAGATAATGAAATTATGGGAATCAAGTTTTTTATTTTTAACACTTAAATTTCCTCTGTGTCTCTCCGTGTCTGCTCTGTGTAGCTCTGTGGCTAACCAACCAACTCCGGTTTTTCCCTCTCCAGCCTCTCATACACCTTCTTTACATCTTGGGCATTATCTTTTTTGAGTACGAGAATGGCGTCGGGGGTTTGGATAAGTAAGGTGTTTTTTAGGCCTAGAAATTCGGTGTGAAGGGTTGTACCTATCACCATATTTCCTTTGGCATCTACCGGATGACCTTGCTTTTTGAAATGATCGTAAATGGATTCAAAGGAGCCCATGTCGGACCAAGCAAACTCTGAGGGAACCATCTTAATTTTATCCGTCTTCTCCATCACTGCATAATCCACCGAAATGGAAGGAATTTTCATGGAAAGGTCGAAATCCAGTTTGCCCTCCTTTGCATTTTCAAAAGCTATTTTAGAGGCATTATATACCTCAGGTTCGAAGGTCATTAATTCTTCCAGATACACTCCCGCTTTAAAACAGAACATTCCTGAATTCCAGAAGAAATTACCACTTTTGAGAAATGCCTCAGCAGTTTCCAGATTGGGCTTTTCGCGGAAGCCTTTCACCTTTTCTCCTTCCGCTTCTATATATCCAAAACCAGTTTCAGGTCTAGTAGGTTTTAATCCAAAAGTAACTATAGCACCTTCTTTTGCTAACTCAATAGCTCTAGCTACTGCTTGTTGGTATTTTTGACCTGACTTGATCAAATGATCTGAAGGAGTGACAAAGAGTATGTCCTCAGGCTGAGCAGCAATGGCAGCAAAGGCTATTGCAGCGGCCGTATTCCGGGGACAGGCTTCAATCACTTCCATATAGCCTGAAATATTCGAGTTAGCCAGATCCTTACGGGAAAGCTTATAATTATCGCAATTCCCAACTACCATTACCTGCTCACAAAAGGCTTTGTTTCTACTGATGGTATGCTGAAATAAGGTTTCTCCCTCAAAAATCGGGAGGTATTGCTTTGGCTGGGATTTTCTGGAAAGTGGCCAGAGCCTGGAGCCTACTCCGCCGGAAAGGATGACGTTGATGGTTTTCAAGAGAGTGGTTGGAAGGTTAAAGGTTAAAGGTTAAAGGTTAAAATGTTAAAAGTTAAAATGTTAAAAGTTAAAAGTTAAAAGGATATTCGTTAACTCTTAACTTTTTACAAAAGATCAGTATTCATGTGCCATTTGAGATCTCTCCCCTTGGTCGAGATGACAATTCCGTTACCCAAATGAGATCTCTTATACGCCACGGCGGATCGAGATGACCGTATTTGAGAACATCTTGAAATTAACTACCGATTGCATAGGTTTCAAAACCTAAGGTCTTCAGGTATTTTTTATCGTAGATATTCCTACCGTCGAAGATCACCTTGTTTTTCAATAGCTTACCCACTACATCCCAACTAGGAATTCGGAATTCTGACCATTCGGTCACCAATAATAACGCATCCGAATCCACCAAAGCATCATAGGCATCGCTG
This sequence comes from Algoriphagus locisalis, assembly GCF_900116615.1. Classification (GTDB taxonomy): domain Bacteria; phylum Bacteroidota; class Bacteroidia; order Cytophagales; family Cyclobacteriaceae; genus Algoriphagus; species Algoriphagus locisalis. Next base: position 492,106 of record NZ_FPBF01000001.1, on the reverse strand, counting down.
CAGTAAGTCACTTTGTCGAAGATGTAATGCTCTCTGGCTTCCTCCATAGCTATTGGATCATAAGCTCTCACCGTAGCTCCGGCTGCTCTTAATTCGTCAATGATCACTCCGGCAGGAGCTTCACGCATATCGTCGGTGTTAGGCTTGAAGCTCAAGCCCCACATCGCAAAAGTCATTCCTGTCAAATCCTCACCGAAGTGCGCCTTCACTTTCTTGGAAAGCACATATTTCTGATCATCATTCACATCCTCCACGGCCTGTAGCACCCGAAGGTCATAGCCGTATTGTTTCGCAGTTTTGATGATTGCTTTCACGTCCTTTGGAAAGCATGATCCTCCATAACCAACCCCTGGATAAATAAACTTATTCCCGATTCTTGGATCGGAACCTATACCTTTTCTCACCATATTGGCATCAGCGCCTACGAGTTCGCATAAGTTAGCCACGTCATTCATAAAGGAAATTTTGGTAGCCAGCATGGCATTAGCAGCATACTTGGTCATCTCTGCGGAAGGGATATCCATGTAGATAATCCGCTCTCCACTGAGTTGGAATGGCTTATAAAGGCGTTTCATGATCTCCTCTGCACGCTCATCATCCACTCCGATTACGATTCTATCTGGCTTCAGGAAATCCTCCACTGCTGCTCCTTCTTTCAGGAATTCAGGGTTGGATGCTACCGCAAAAGGGAGATCCGAGCCTCTTTTATCCAATGCTCCTTTGATCGCTGCCCGCACCTTTTCTCCCGTGGTAACCGGTACCGTACTTTTGGTGGCCACTACGATGTAATCGGTCATTTTTGCACCGATTTCATCAGCTACAGCCAGAACGTATTTCAGGTCTGCAGAGCCATCCTCACCTGGAGGTGTTCCCACGGCAATAAAGGCTACCGAGGCACCCTGTATGGCTTCACCCAGATCTGTACTGAATTTAAGTCTGCCGCTTTTGAAATTTCTCACAACAACCTCTTCCAGGCCTGGCTCATAGATTGGCATAATGCCTTCCTTGAGGTTATCTATTTTCTTCTGATCGATGTCCACACAGGTGACTTCGATCCCTACATTGGCGAAACAAGCGCCTGAAACCAGACCTACATAGCCAGTGCCTACAACTGCGATTTTCATGAAATAATGATGGAGGAACTCCTTTTAAATGTTGGAATAGTCTTATACAGCTTCGCCCTTTCAGTCCCATTATAGCCTAATAAAAAGAGTTCAAACAACCCCAGTTATCAGCCAAATGGTCTTAGCTGGTTATTATGGTCTGCATGGTTATTTATACACCAGATTGCAGAATATTCAAAAAAAACGGTTAAAAATTTCACTAGTGAAAATTATTAGCCCGTTCGCATCGCTTTCAGTGAACAAAGATAGGGAACTGAGTAGTTTTTGTACTCATTTTTTATCCTATTTCTCAGGGGAATTTTCATATACAGGATTCTGTATTTGATCCAAACCTGACTTCTTTGAGCTTCGACACTTTTACAAAAAACTGACCAGAGTATAAGTAGGTGGGTATTTGGGGGTTTTCAGTTAAGAACTTGCAGAAATTATCCACAAACTGTAGGGAGTAGGTGGGTAATTGGCAGTTGTCGGTTGGCAGTTGTCTGTTGACGGTTGTCTGTTGGGAGATCAAGTCAGTTTGGTGAAAAATCCCCCTAGCCCCATTTGATGATTTCTTTTTTCCAAAAGTAAACTAAAGGTGAAGGGGGAGTTTGATGAGTGGATGCTGTTTGGCATAGGTCAAATTGAGAATTGATGGCTGGTGGCGGTTAACGGTTTGGCGGTTGTCAGTTGGGAGATCAAGTCAGTTTGGTGAAAAATCCCCCTAGCCCCATTTGATGATTTCTCTTTTCCAAAAGTAAACTGATGATGAAGGGGGAGTTTGGTAAGTGGATGCCGTTTGGCTGTGGTCAAATTGAGAACGGTTGGCTGGTGGCGGTTTGCAGTTGGCGGTTAACGGTTTGGTGGTTGTCAGTTGGGAGATCAAGTCAGTTTGGTAAAAAATCCCCCTAGCCCCCTTTGATGATTTCTCTTTTCCAAAAGTAAACTGATGATGAAGGGGGAGTTTGGTGAGCGGATGCTCTTTGGCAGAGGTCAACTAGAGACCGGTTGGTTGGTGGCGGTTTGCAGTTGCCTGTAAAATCGGGAAATTTTGGGGTTGAAAGCGAGCAGTCTGAATACTGCAATTTTATAAGCACAAGACTGAAGTCTTTGCGCTAGATGGGTCTAGAACAGCTGGGTAGAACCCCAAAGGGGTTATTTGTAATAGCCTGGGGTGGAGACCTGAGGAACGAAGGGCGGAACCCTAGGTCAATGAAGACAAAAAGGCCATTTCCTCGGACATGAGAAATAGTGATAAGATGTAGGCTTGTCCCGAGGAGGTCAACAGCGTTTGTCAATTGTGGGATTAAAAATCCTACGATGGTGAATTCGGAATTACAAATTCCGAATAGCTGGGAACCCTAGGTTAAGAATAGATAAATTACCATTGCTCCTGCCTAGGAGTATTGCCTGGAAATTATTCTCGTTCTTTTGCCTTGACGCAAAAGAACTCCGCCTCGACGGACAGGCAAAAGGTCAAGACGCCAGCAAAGCTTCTTCCCGCAGATCCTCTGCCCGGCTCGCTGCTGCGTCTCTCCAGCGCGCCCTAACAATTAACCAGGTGCTAAATCTAAACGCTCAAGTGAAATGTGACAAATCCCCCTAGCCCCCTTTGATAATTTCTCTTTTCCAAAAGTAAACTGATGATGAAGGGGGAGTTTGGTAAGTGGATGCCGTTTGGCTGTGGTCAAATTGAGAACGGTTGGAAGTTGACGGGTGGAAGTTGGCTGTAAAACCGGAAATTTCGGGATTGAAAGTGAGCAGTCTGAAGACTGCATTTTTATAAGCACAAGACTGAAGTCTTGCGCTAGATGGGGTCTGAAGACTTGCGCTAGATGGGTCTTGCACTAGATGGGGTAAATTCGGAATTACAAATTCCGAATAGCCAAAAAAACCAAAAGCCGTTCGTGAGACACGAACGGCGGCTATAGTGTGACACGAAAGGCGGCTATAGAATGTCGAATGTTCAATGATGAATTATGAAGTCAATTCAACCAAATGCTGGGACTGCTCGCTGCGACTGAAGACTTACTTTCTTCTCAAAGCTCTTTTCCACCATGGCAACTGCACCTCTTCATGGTACCCATAGGAGTTATTTCCGTAGCCATAACCATAGCCATAACCGTAACCATAGCCATAGCCTTTGTCGATATGCACGTCGTTAAGGATACCGTAGATTTTAGACACTCCACCTTTTTCAACCAGGTTGTTCAAAATCTGAGAGTTGCCTTTCATAGAATAGCCCTGACGGAAAACAAAGAAACTGATATCTGCAAAGCCAAATAGCTCCTTGGTTTCAGATACCAATCCTACCGGAGGACAATCAAAAATCACCACATCATATTCTGCTTTGATTTCCTTGATGATTTCCCCAAACTTATCCTGAAGCAACAATTCAGCTGGGTTAGGAGGAATAGGACCGGAAAGGATCACATCCATATCCTTATGACCAGTAGGTTTAACCACGTCCCGCCAGGAAATATCTGAGCTAAGACAGGTACTCATTCCTTTGTCATTTACCAATCCAAAATCCTCAGCAATCTTAGGTTTACGAAGATCCAGGCCAATAAGTAAAGTCTTTTTACCCATCAAAGCATAGACTGAAGCCACATTGATAGAAACAAAGGTTTTTCCCTCTCCGGAGATAGAGGATGTAAAAAGTATGGTCAAATTATCTCTATGAGGACTCAAATAAGACATATCTGCCCTAAGAGATCTAAATGATTCTGTCACACTAGATCTAGGGTTATTCATTACAGGAATATTATCCTCAGAATTATTTCTACCTATCATTCCTATAAGTGGCACCTTGATCTGATTTTCCAGTTCCTTAGGGTCTTCAATTTTGGTATTTAGGAAATCCTTAATTGTGATAAAGCCTATTGGTAAAATAAGTCCCAGTATTAAGCCAATAAGCAAATTTAGACTTCTCTTTGGTGCTACCGGGAGTTGCCCGGACTTTGCAAAATCAAGGATACTATTCTTAGGCATATTTGCTGCCTTCGTGATTTCAGCCTCTGCTTTTTTCTGTAGCAAGTAAACGTAAATATTCTCGTTAATCGTAAACTGCCTCTGAATACCTATCAGGTTCCTTTCTGTCTCCGGAAGGGAATTAATATCTACCTCCAGCATACGGATCTGACCGTTTAAATCAGTTATTAAATTCTCTGTATTGCCCAAGGCTGAACTCACATTCTCCTGCAATTGCTTCTTGATGTTCTGAACACGCGTAGCATTCTCTCGTACCGAAGGATTTATATCAGTAAAATTAGCAGACAATCTCACCTGATCGGCTTGCAATTCACTGTAAGCTTGTACAAGAGAATTCAACAAAGGATCTGTAACCCCCATAACAGATGGAGCCATCATTTCCCCAGATTGATCGGAGGCAAGATAATCCTTCAATACCTTGTAGTACTTTAGTTTGATTTCAGCCTCTCCTTTTTCCTTTTCCAGTTCTTGTAACCTTTCGAACACAACAGAACCTTCTTCAGAAAGATTAAAAACCTTATTTTCTGTTCTATACTGCTGAAGCTTATTTTCAGAGAATCTCAGGGAGTCCGAAATTCCGGAAAGTTGCTCATTGATAAAGCGGACCGTATTTTCAGAAGCTCTGTTTTTCTCATCCAGCTCTCTAGCTAGGTACATCTCCATCAACTTATTGATGTAATCTTCACCCAATCGTCTCACTGGGGTTTCCAAACTCAAGGACAGAATTGAAGCCTGCTTATTGATAGGGGCAACTGCCAATTCCTCTCTATATTTCAGTGCAAGAGATGGAGTATCAACCAAATTGAAAAGAACAATATCTCCTGGTAATGCAGCTATTTGGTTGATGGTAAAAGTAAAATTCTCTCCTTGAATTTCTTCACCAAAACTATAAACAGACTTACTTAAGGTAGTTTCGTCTTCAGGTAAGATCTTATAATAAGGATCCTTAGGATTAAAAATTCTGAATTCATCATTTTCAATGCTTAATTCAAAGGAATCCTCATTCAAAACCTCCAATCTAAATTTCCCTCCTACCAACTGAGACTGGTTCCAATCTACAGTCACATGAATAGGAAGTTTTTCATAGATCTGAGACGTAGAAACAAAACCCTCCTTATAATATTGAACATTAAGGTTTAATTCAGTAACGGCTTCTTCCGCGAGAGAGAAAGACTTAATAATACCTATTTCATTTTCAATGTTACTTTTTCCTTGCAGCATTCCCAATCCTGAGGATTCAAAGAGATCTGTACCCAGGCTAGGTTTATCGTCCACTACCAAGATACTGGACTCGACTTTAAAAATATTAGTAGCGTAGCGGTTGAACAAAAAAGCTCCCAGTACACCTATAAACATACATGCTAGAATAAGCACCCAGTACTGCAGGTAATTAAATAAAAGCACTTTAAGATCGATTTCATCTTCCTTTTGTATCATAAAAGGATTCTGCCCTGAATTTGAAGGATTTGGGGTATTCGGGTACATAAATGCTTATTTGAGTAAGTTTAATATTAGGGCAACAGAAGAAATTCCTGCAAAAACAAGGGCCAAGGTCTGTGCTGTATTTTCACCTGTACCTGTTTCCCTAACTTTCATAGGTTCAATATAAAGTTGGTCATTGGGCTGGATAAAATAATAAGGAGAAGCTACGATCTGCCTATCCAATAAATTTATTCTATGTAATCTTGTCCCTTCAGGATACTGTCTGATTAATAATACCTCATCTCTTTTAGCTACAGTGGTCAAATCCCCAGCATTGGCAATTGCTTCAAAAATCGTCATTCTGTCCTGCAAAACCACATATTTACCAGGTCTCCTGAATTCGCCCAAAGCCGAATACCGCACTCCCCCCAGTTTAACTTTTACGTATAATTCGGACTTCACATACTCACGAAGTTTTTGTTCTACATCAATCCTTGCTTCATCCAAAGTTTTATCCCTAACATACACCTCTCCCACTATAGGAAGGCGGATATTTCCGTTCTCGTCAACTGAATATCCCGTCATATAATAAATATCACCACCACTTTGGGCCGAGACATTACCCATCTGAGAATTAGTCTGAGGAGGTTTATTGTTAAAGCCAAATTGCGTCATATCATCAACAGTCTGAATGTTTACGTCAATAATATCGTTGTATTGCAACTTGTATTCTGGAATTTTATAGGTGATCAACTCATCATCTTCTATTGGGGTATTTTCCTCCAAATTCTGCAGATAGATGATTTTCTCATTTGAGATGCAGCCAAAGGCCATGAAAAAAACCAGGGCAAACGACAGCCCCTTCAAGATGTTCCTCATATAGTAATTTTTTATTTTTTCTCTCAAAAACTGGGCAAACTTAAGCATTTAACCTTAAATCCAGAGATTTTTTAACACATTGGTAAAAAACGCCTGTGTTTTCTTAGGAAAAGTACTGCAGACCAATCTCACCAATTTCAGATTCAGCTGCAATTTTCTGGTTTTTAAAGGTTCTTTTGATAATATAAAGCTTTAGTTTTAATTTATTTGTTGATCCCTTAAAATATCAACAACTAGCCCCTACCCTGCTTCCTTAAGTTTAAATAAACGATGCAAAGTCCATGTCTGGACTAGGTGAAGATTTTATTAGGCATATACGCAATTCTACCAGTAGCCAAATTCCATTATATGATTATACGGAATGATGCCAGTAACCAATATTTCTCTGCTCAACCGGCCAGAAGACCCCTGCCCGACAGCAGGCGGGGATGACCGAAGACTCCCGCAGGAGCGGGACAGGCTAAAGTAACCTAAATTCTTAAGTTTAACTTATACTATGCTGCTTTTGTCTCCTTACTGGCAGAAAAGCGGATATACATATTCCATTAAGTTTCACCTGGACTTCGCTCGGTGTGACAGATTTATTTGAGGACACGGAAAAGGGGTCAGTCCGAGCGGAGTCGAGGACCTTTCGATTTCGAGACTCTCGTCTCTCAAGTGCTCAAGGTGACTACGTTTATGGTTCCAGAATAAACTTCTGTCATCCCCCTTTTTGTATGTTCGCAGAATATTTAAGACTCGGTGTGACAAAATCCACAATTCCCTCCGCCGCGTTGAAGGATATTATGAATCCTGAACCTTAAGCATTAATTAAAATTACATAGGTGAAGTTGAGCTGATATTCATAATTTCGAATGATGAATAGTGAATTTAGAATACTGAAGTACTAAAATGAGAGGAAAAGGGATCATACAATTGGCAGCAGTTTTAGGCGCGATTGCAGTGGGAATCGGAGCTTTCGGAGCTCACGGATTGAAGGATATATTAGCCGAAACAGGAAGAGTTGAGACTTTTGAAACTGGGGTGAAATACCATTTTTACCATTCCATTGCCATTTTTCTGATTGGAATTTTGGCTATAGTCAAACCCGAATGGAAAAAACTAAGCTTAGCAGCTTTGCTAATGGCAATAGGAATTCTGATTTTCTCCGGCTCCTTATATGTACTCTCTCTGACTGGAATCACCTGGCTTGGGGCAGTTACTCCTCTAGGGGGAGTAGCTTTTATTGCAGGCTGGATTTTGGTGGTTTTAGCAGTTTCAAAAAACTAAGCATGCGTAAACTGTTCACCGGACTACTCCTTATACTAAGCTTTAATTTAAGTCTTTTTGCGCAGCTCACCCGAGACCAATACTTAAAGCTGGAAAGCGCACTGGGAGAAGACAGCTTTTTCAATGGGCATTTGACAGGTTTTATGCTGTATGATTTGGATTCGCAGATGGTGCTCTACGAGAAAAACAGCCACCAGCGATTTATTCCTGCTTCCACTACCAAGCTTTTTACACTTTTTTCCTCTCTTGTCGTCCTAAACGATAGCACACAAACTTTGCGCTACGTCACAGATGGAAACACCATTAAAATCTGGGGATCCGGAGATCCAAGTTGGAAGTACAAAACTTTATATCAACCGGATTTTCAAGAATTTTTGGCTCCCTATGAAACTATTGTTTTTTCGGATGCCAATATGATGTCTCCGGCATTTGGTTACGGCTGGCAGTGGGATGATTATTATTACAACTATTCGGCGGAGCGCAGTTCCCTCCCAATTTATGGTAATTTGGTTAAGGTGAAAAAAGTGGGTAATGCTCCTACCGTCTTCCCTCCCAGTTTCCAAGCTGATGTATTCCCTACCAACCGTACGATTCGGGAATTGGAGCGGGATTTTCATTCAAACAAATTCTATTACAATCCAAATAACTTTCGAGCCCGGGAGGAATTCATCCCATTTATTACTTCCCCCGAACTCTTGATGCAACTTGCCTCAGATGTCACAGGCAAAAATTGGATTTACGAGCCAGACAGTTTACCCACACTCCATCAGGAATGGAGAGGGGCTCCGCTTTTCCCAATTCTCAAAGAAATGATGCTGGAGAGTGACAATTTCCTCGCAGAGCAACTGATGCTGATGGTTTCGGATCGGCTCTTCCAGCGCTTGGATACAGAGCGTGCCATCGAATACATGCTTAAAACATACCTGTATGACCTCCCCGACGAACCCCAATGGGTGGATGGATCCGGCTTGAGCAGGCATGATCTTTTCACCCCACGAACTATGGTGGCACTTTTCGAAAAGATCTATAGAATGCTACCAGATCAACAATTGTTTGAACTATTGCCCGCTGGCGGCAGAGCCGGAACATTGGAAAACAGCTATAAAGCTGAGCAACCCTACATTTTTGCAAAGACAGGCACCATGAGCAATAATCACAGTCTCGTTGGATTAGTGCGGGGGAAAAGTGGTCGCTACTACTGCTTTGCTTTTATGAATTCGAACTATCCATGGAAAGCTTCGGAAGTGAGAAGGGAGATGGAAAAGGTGATGGTGATGGTGAGAGAGATGGTTTGATGTCGGATTTGGGATTTGGGATTTGGGTTTTGGGATTTGAGGGAACCTCCAACTTTAATGGAAAGTATTTAAGCACTAATAAAACCTTCGAGGTTCTGAAAACCTCAAAGGTTAATCAAAGCCAGTATTCCTTTATTTAAATTTTTCTTTGCTTCTTGGCACCTTTGCGGGAGATATTTACAGCATAAACTTTGCGAAAAACTCAGTGCACTTTGCGGTAAAAAAACAACATGTGTTGCTAAAAAATAAAACCTTCGAGGTTCGAGAAACCTCAAAGGTTAATCAAACGCTCGCCGCTGCGCCGCCGCGAGAAAAATCAATTACTACCGCGCTCTCTACAAAAATCTCTGCGCCCACCGTGGTAAAAAAACAGCATCTGTTGCCTAAAAATAAAACCTTCGAGGTTCTGAAAACCTCAAAGGTTATCTAACGTTGCGCCGCCGCGTCGCCGCGAGAAAAATTAACTTAAAAATAAAAAAGCCTTATTTTCACGTCTTAGAATTAATACCCTTCACCCATGCAAAAACGAGCTTTCTTAAAATCACTCGGACTACTTTCAGCCTCACTCCCACTCGTAGCCTGGGATTCTGTCCATCCAGCATACGATCCCAAAACTCTTTTGCCGAAGGCGATCCAAAAAGGAGATACCGTAGGTTTGATTTCCCCTTCTGCTGCTACGGCGGACAGGATGCAGTTCACCTATGCCAAAGAAGCCTTGGAAGCACTGGGGTTTGAAGTAAAACTGGGAAAGAGCCTGATGAACCGGTATGGACACCTGGCAGGAACGGATGCTGAGCGAGCGGGAGACTTGAATGACATGTTTGCCGACAAAGATGTAAAAGCAATTGTGAGCATACGTGGGGGTTCGGGTGCTGCCAGAATCCTACCCTTAATAGATTACAAAGCCATATCTAAAAACCCCAAACCATTATTGGGCTATTCGGATATCACAGCTCTTCATTGCGCGATTCATGCCCAAACTGGCTTGATTACTTTTCATGGACCTATGGGATCTGGAAGTTGGAACAGCTTCAATGTGGCCCAATTTGAGAAGATATTCTTCAATCGGGAGAAAGTAACTTTTGAGAATATACATGCTGAAAGTGATGATTTAGTGGTTAAATCAAATCGTATTCAGACATTAAAAGGCGGAAAAGCAGAAGGGAAAATTCTGGGTGGAAACCTCACTGTTTTGACAGCGATCTCAGGTTCTCCCTATTATCCTGATTTCAAGGACGCTATACTTTTCATTGAAGATGTGGGAGAAGATCCATACAGAATGGACCGAATGATGAGCACGCTGAAACTTAATGGCACGCTAGACCAAATCAAGGGCTTTGTTTTTGGGCAATGTTCTGACTGTGAACCAGGTGGTGGATATGGTTCACTTACTTTGGATCAGGTGCTCGATGATTATATTTTACCATTGAATATTCCTGCATACTCTGGCGCGATGATTGGACATATTTCCAAGCAATTTATTATTCCAGTAGGAGGAAAAGTTGGGATTGATGCAGACCGGGGAACCATAAGCCTGCTTGAGTCCGTATTTCAGTAGGAACTAATCTACTTACTATGAAATCCGTAATATTCACCTTCGCCATTTTAGGCATACTTTCCTGTAACAGCACCAAAAATATGCAGCCAGACGATTCTGATAATCCTCAGACAGAAAACCCGACCGACAACAGTAACCAACTGAGCTATTTGGCACTTGGCGATAGTTATACTATTGGCGAGGGAGTCAACGATGCAGGACGATATCCAAGTCAATTGATCACTAAATTAAACACTGAAACTGATAAGAATTGGGCCACGCCCGAAGTGATTGCTCAAACAGGCTGGACAGTCGATGAGCTTGAAAGAGGGATCAATGCGGCTCAGATTGCAGGAAACACCTACGATTTGGTCACTTTATCAATTGGTGTGAATAATCAATACCGAGGCTATCCTATAGAAAAGTTCGAAGAGGAGTTTGAAACTATGCTTTTGAGGGCAATCAGCTTTGCTGCGATCAAATCCAATCATGTAGTTGTATTGTCAATCCCAGACTGGGGAGTTACTCCTTTTGCTGCGCAAAGTGGAAGAGATCAACTTAAGATTAAGGAAGAAATAGACGCTTACAATAGTATAAAGGCAGAAATCTGCGAAAAGCATGAGGTTACTTATATTGATATTACAGCTCAGTACAGGTCTCTAGGCGCTCAGCCAGACATGCTTGCCGCCGATGGCTTACATCCAAGTGCAAAAATGTATAGTCTGTGGACTGAAAAGCTGTTTGAAGAAGTGATGACGGTTTACTAGAGGATTATTTAGTAGCAACACGTAAGTAGTAAGACTTAAGTAGTAAGATATCAGAGGCTAGAACCAAGAGTCAAGAAGAAAAACTTAAGAAACCGAATATGTCCGAGGCTACACCAAAAAGGATGTCCTTAAGAAAAATATTGGGATCACATTGTGAGATTCGCCCGAATTAAAATCGGGACAGACAATGTGAGAATTAAAAGATAAATTGTAATCAAATGAAAACTATACTATTTCTACTCATCAGCACCATACTTGCTGTAGTCTCTTGCGAGCGTGACAATGAAGAGAACACAGAAATCTGGTGGATCAATTCTGCCAAAATGGACTGTGTGGGAACTGGTCCCATGTCCTGCTTGCAAATACAAAAGGGAACAGAGATTGATCCCGGAGCATGGGAGTTTTTTTACAGCTCCATTAAAGGCTTCGAATTTGAGCCTGGTAATATTTACCAAATCAAGGTAAAGGTAACAGACAAGCAGCAACCCATTCCCGCGGATGCTTCTTCTAAAACCTATGAACTAGTGGAAATCATGAGCAAAGAACCCGATCCGGCACTGCGACTTACAAACATTTGGAAGCTCATCAAAGTAGGTGAAATCGAAAACCCAACAGGATTCAAATCCAAAGAAGCCCTGACTTTCGAATTTAACGCATCCAAAAAAACCTATGTAGGTGACATGGGATGCAATTCAGTGCGTGGAGAGATCAAGGAAAACGATGGGAAAAACTTACTTCTCGGCCCTGGGGCAGCCACGATGATGGCTTGTCCTGATATGAGCGCTGAAAAAGCAATCTCTGAAGCGCTTATCAATACACGTGGATATACCATAGAAAACAACCAACTTTACCTGCTGAATGAGGATGGGGAAAGTCTGATGACTTTCCAAGCTGTAGATTAAAAAAATCATGATTGTCTTCAATTTTAGCTGCCATCGGAAACTTATTTTGCTGGCTGGCTGGACGACAGAAGACGGGAGACGGAAGTGACCCAAATTTTAGTGTTATTCTGAATATATATTTCTTTTGCCTTAATCAGGGCCTGAAAAGCAGGGAGATATTAAATTTATATCAGCATGAGTTTACCTATTTGAATTAATTTTGGTTTCAGCCTTGAAAAATCCCCATCCTTAAGGATTGATTCCATGCCTATTGGTTCATTTAAACGGACACTCAACTAATTAAAAACGATGAAAATCATTTGCATTGGCCGGAATTATGCGGCTCATATAGAGGAATTGAAAAATGAAACGCCCGGAAGCCCGGTTGTTTTTCTAAAACCTGATACGGCGCTTCTGAAAGACGGAGCTCCATTTTTCTACCCGGATTTTTCCAAAAACATTCATCACGAAGCTGAACTGGTACTGAAGATATCAAAGCAAGGAAAATACATTCAGAAGAAATTTGCTCATCGATACTATGATCAGATTGGTTTGGGCATCGACTTCACCGCACGTGATTTACAGGATCAATGCAAAGCCAAGGGTTTACCGTGGGAAATAGCTAAGGGTTTTAACGGAGCTGCTCCGATTGGAGGATTCAAATCCGTAGAAGATTTTGAAGATCAGAAGAACATAGACTTTCACCTGAGCATCAATGGGGAAACCCGTCAGAGAGGCAATACATCATTAATGCTTTTTGACTTTGGCACCATCATAGCATATGTATCGCAATTTTTTATGCTAAAAACCGGAGATTTAATCTATACAGGCACACCGGCAGGAGTTGGTCCCGTGCAGATCGGAGATCGATTGGAAGGATATATTGGAACTGAAAAGATGTTGGATTTTGAAGTTAAGTAAGCTAGCCTACGCAGTCCTATTTCTTGGATTATTGACTGGTTTTGAGCTTGATGCTCAAGAAGTTGATAAAACCTACTTCAGAAACCCAATCAACCCAGGAAGCAGAAATTACCTATCCGGAAACTTTGCCGAATTACGTCCCAACCATTTCCACACGGGTTTGGACTTCAAAACCGGAGGTCAGGAAGGTATTCCCATTTTGGCGGCAGCGGATGGCTGGGTACATCGCATCAAAATCTCATCCTTTGGTTACGGCAACGTCATCTACCTCAAGCACCCGAATGGCATGATTACGCTCTACGGTCACCTGCGCAATTTCAACCAGGAACTGAGCGAATACATGCGGAAGAAAATGTATGAGGCAAAAGCAAATGAGCTGGAAATCTATCCTGAACCGGGAGAATTACCAGTGAAGCAGGGGCAGCGCATCGCAGATAGCGGAAATACCGGTGGCTCAGGTGGTCCACATTTGCACTTTGAGATTAGAGACAGCTTGGATCGAGCCATGGATCCACTCCTATTTGGATTTCCCGAAATCATCGATAACAAAGCGCCTGTACCCCAAAGTATAGCCATTGTTCCACTAGCTATTGATTCCCGGGTGAACGGGAAATTTGCCAGACTAGAAGTCACTCCTGTAGCAAACGGTTCAAATTACCGTTTACCAAGCGAGATCAAAATCACAGGTAAGGTTGGAATAGAAATCCGGAGCTATGATCAATTGGATGGCGCAAGTAATAGAAATGGCTTTCCTACTTTTGAGTTGGCCGATGATAAAGGCAGAGTTTTTAATTTGACAGTTGATAAGGTTGATTTCAACTACAGCAGACAGTTTCTTCTGCATACCCATCAGAATCGCTATACCAAGCTTTATTTTCAGAAAAACCTGAAATTTGAATTTTTCACACCTGATACTACTACAACAGGACATCTGGAGCTAGAGCCTGGGGTAAAAAAAGCGTACAATTTGACCCTTCATGATGCCTATGGAAACGAGCGTCAGATTAGTTTTACACTTCAAGGTCAAGACAGAGAACCGAACATTAATGATGGTGCAGCACCTTCCAAGGCATCGTTGGATTACATCAACAATATTCTGAAAATAAAAGCCCCGATCTCAGCAAAAGGCGGTTTGGCAAAATTTCGAGTGGGTGCAAATTCCTTTGAAATGCTGCCTGCTTATCAGGATGCAAACAGCAGAACTTACCTCTGGGATTTGGATTTTGGCATTCCTGAGGAGATCGACATTTGCAGCGAAGTGGTAATACCCGGCATTGACGCGCTAATCCCTGCGGGGAAGGAAACTTCCTACTCGGAAGATAATGTACAGATGAATTTCAATCATGAAACCGTTCTGGATGATTTATTCTTGAGAGTTTCTAAAGCTGGATCTGCATCTTCACCTCGATTGATAGTGAACAGTAGCCGCGAATACCTTTGGAATGCAGCAAATATTCTGTGGAATGTACCCGAATATACTGGCAACAAGGAAAAATCGCACGCCTACTATACTTCCGGAGGTTCTAAGTCTTTTTTGGGAGGAACATGGAATGGAGACACCTTGAATTTCGGTTCTAGATATTTGGGAGAAATTTCCATTTTGCAGGACAATACCAAGCCAAGTATCCAAGTAATTAAAGCCAATTCATCCGACTTGCGTTTTGTGATCCGGGATGATTTATCCGGGATTGACAGCTACGAAGCTTATGTAAATGGAAAATGGGTATTGATGAGATACGAATACAAACAGGCCGTGATTTGGTCCGAAAAACTCGAAAATCTACCCTTCAAAGGAGAAGTTTTGCTAAAAGTTACCGATAAAGCTGGCAATACTGCTGAATGGAAAGGAACGATTGGTTAAATTAGGCGCCCTAAACAACTAGCTTATGCAATTAGAAAAAGGCCAAATGGCCCCAGATTTTGAAGCGAAAATTGAAACAGGAGAAACGATCAAGCTTTCTGACTATAGAGGGAAAAAGGTAGTTCTCTATTTTTATCCAAAAGATGCCACTCCAGGCTGCACTGCCCAAGCTTGTAACCTCAGAGACAACTACGAGGCTTTGCAAAAAGCAGGATATGTGGTTTTCGGTGTTAGCTCAGATCCTGAAAAATCGCACATTAAGTTCAAAGAGAAACAGGAACTTCCATTTTCCCTGATTGCCGACACGGATCTAAAAGTTCACGAAGCTTTTGGGACCTGGCAGGAAAAGTCTATGTACGGAAGAAAATACATGGGTACTGTCCGAACCACCTTTGTAATCGATGAGGAAGGCAAAATATCCGAAATAATCGAAAAAGTAAAAACTAAAGATCATACAGCTCAAATCCTAAATTAAACCTATCCCTAATGGAAAAACAAACAATCGAACAACTCGAAAGTACCGCATCACAGGTACGTAGAGACATTCTCCGCATGGTACATGCGGTACAGTCAGGACACCCTGGCGCTTCACTTGGTTGTACTGAGTTCTTTGTAGCTCTGTACTTCAACCAGTTGAACCACGATCCGAATTTTAAAATGGAAGGAAAAGGAGAAGACCTGTTTTTCCTATCCAATGGTCATATCTCACCAGTTTGGTACTCTGTATTGTCCAGATCAGGATATTTTGCTCCTGAGGAAATGGATACATTCAGAAAATTGAATTCTAGACTTCAAGGACACCCAGCGACTGAAGAAGGGCTTCCGGGAATCAGAATTGCCTCTGGATCTCTTGGGCAAGGCATGTCCGTAGCAATCGGAGCAGCTCAGGCTAAGAAAATTGATGGCGATGACAGCACAGTTTATGTACTGATGGGTGATGGAGAACAGGAAGAAGGTCAGGTGTGGGAAGCGGCAATGTATGCGGCTCACTGGAAAGTGGACAACCTGATCGCAACAATTGACCTGAACAGACAGCAGATCGATGGCCCAACAAAAGAGATCATGGATCTGATCGATCTGAGAGCCAAATATGAATCCTTCGGATGGGAAGTCATAGATACCCTTCAGGGCAATGACATGAAGTCTGTAGTAGAAGGACTGGAAAAAGCAAAAAGCCTAAGCAGAAAAGGAAAGCCAGTGGTGAATTTGCTTCACACTGAAATGGGCTTTGGAGTCGATTTCATGGTGGGTACACACAAGTGGCATGGCATTGCTCCTAGTGATGAGCAACTTGCAAACGCTTTGGGACAACTTCCAGAAACAATTGGGGATTTTTAATCCACATTTTTAGACCATTTACTCAAAAGAAATCATGGAAAAGACATTGGATTTAAAATTCAACTATACAGAAAAAAAAGATACACGTTCCGGATTCGGTGACGGCTTCCTGGAAGCTGGTCATAGAAACCCAAATGTGGTAGGACTTTGTGCTGATTTGATCGGTTCATTGAAAATGGGAGCTTTCCAGAAGGAATTCCCTGAGCGATTCTTTCAGGTAGGAATTGCAGAAGCAAACATGATGGGTATCGCTGCCGGTATGACTATCAATGGCAAAATCCCTTTCACAGGTACTTTCGCCAACTTCTCTACCGGACGTGTGTACGATCAGATTCGTCAGTCTATTGCCTACTCTGGCAAGAATGTAAAAATCTGTGCTTCTCACGCAGGTTTGACGCTGGGTGAAGACGGTGCTACGCACCAGATTCTAGAGGATGTAGGCATGATGAAAATGCTTCCTCACATGACTGTAATCAACCCTTGCGATTACAATCAGACCAAAGCTGCTACCATTGCAATTGCTGATTACGAAGGTCCTGTTTACCTGAGATTCGGTCGTCCATCCTGGCCTATTTTCACTGATCCAGCCCAGAAGTTTGAGATCGGTAAAGCCTGGAAAATGATCGAAGGAACTGATGTGACTATTTTTGCTACCGGACACTTGGTTTGGGAAGCGGTAGTAGCTGAAGCAATCTTAAGATCTGAAGGTATTTCTGCAGAAGTAATCAACATCCATACCATCAAGCCACTGGACGAAGAAGCGATTCTGGATTCAGTAGCTAAAACTGGGTGTGCAGTAACTGCCGAAGAGCACCAATACAATGGTGGTTTGGGTGATAGCGTAGCACAAACCCTAGCTAGAAACAATCCAGCTCCTGTAGAATATGTAGGTGTAAATGACAGCTTTGGCGAGTCAGGCACTCCTACTCAATTATTGGACAAATACGGACTGGATGCAGCGAATATTGTAGCTGCAGCCAAGAAAGTTTTGGCGAGAAAGTAATCTTCACTTGTGGCCGAAAAAAATACCAGCGATAAAAATTGCTTTGATCGCCCGTTCGGATGACCGAAGACGGGTGGCCGAAGTAGCTTTTAACGTAGTGTTGATCTAACCCTATATTGCTTTAATCTTTATTTAAAGCAGAAAAGTAGATTAACAAATAACTATTTCAAATGCAGCTTCTGGAGAAGCAGCTTAACGAATAAAACCACAGCTTCGAAAGGGGCTGTGGTTTTATTTTATTCTTTTAAAAAGCATAAGAAATCCCTTCATTTTTATTTTGGCAAGACAATTGAAATACATTTCTTTGAATAAGAATTAACAGCGTACAATCACCCAAAATTGCCGTTCGTCCTTTAATCGCCACCGCTCGCCTATTTCAATGATTAAACTTACTGAAGATATCAGCATCCAAAAACTTACAATTGCCGACCAACCGGAGCTTTTAGAATTGATGCGGGAAATTTACATTCCCTCTTATAAGCACATATGGTCAGATACAGGGGAATGGTATCTAGATCAAATGTATAATCCTGAAGCTTTTCAGAAAGATTTGGAAGATCCCCGTAGCCATTATTATTTCGTCCTTTATGAGGGTTGGAAAATCGGCATTCTGAAATATAGCTATCCAGAATCCCCAGAGTTAATCGACTTCCCGGATTCCTTAAAACTCCATAGAATCTACATCAGCAAAGAGTATCAGGGCAAGGGAATCGCTGCGCAAATCATGAAGCGGGTGGAGTCCATCGCCAGAGAAAGAGGCTTAAAATACATGTGGCTTGAAGTCATGGACACGCAACTGCAAGCACAGCGTTTTTATAGAAAAATGGGCTTTGAATGGCTTTTCACCTATCACTTGGACTATGAAAAAATGCTACCAAAGTACCGGGGAATACAGATATTGAGGAAAACCTTAATTTAATATGGATATAGGGAATGATGCCAGTAACCAATATTTCTCTGCTCAACCGGCCGGAAGACCGATGACCGAAGACCGAAGACTCCCGCAGGAGCGGGACAGGCTAAAGTGACCTCAATTCTTAGGTTTAACATATCCTATGCTGCTTTTGCCTTCTTACTGGTAGAAAAGTGGATATACATATAATTTAATTAATGATTTGCCAGTAGATCACACATGGCTTAATGGATTTTGGCTATTTGTATAATTGCGTATATCTATATTATTTCATATCTATTTGGAATCCCGTATTTTTAGAAAAAAGCTACTATGTTTCGGTCTGCACTCTATTCACTTTTAGCAATTTTACTGGCTTCCTCAATTATCTTCTACCTCATAGATAATACAGAAGAATCACAAACCTCAACTACTTATCAAGCCTCAAGCTTGGCTAATTTTGATTCCTCTTCATCCGTTCAAGACAAGGATGTGGACGAGGAATTAGTCGGGGTCTTTTACATGCCGTCCTGGAATACCTCTCCAGACCCAGCTATAGATAGGGATAGTTTTTGGTCTTGCCTGACTGGAAGAGAAGATTGCTCCAGCATTCAAAACCCGGGGATCTGGGGACCAAAAGGAAGGATTTATAATGCAAAATATCCCTACGAGGGACCTTATTTAGACCGAAAGCCAATCAAAGAACTGAAAGGTTTCTACAAGCGGGATGATCCAGAAGTCATCAAGAAGCAGCTAGAATACATGAAGAGCTACGGAATTGACTTTTTTGCCTATGACTGGTTTTTTGGAAGAAATTATTATTA
Source organism: Algoriphagus locisalis (assembly GCF_900116615.1). GTDB lineage: Bacteria > Bacteroidota > Bacteroidia > Cytophagales > Cyclobacteriaceae > Algoriphagus > Algoriphagus locisalis. The sequence goes on along the minus strand of NZ_FPBF01000001.1, from coordinate 473,123 downwards.
CCACTTAGACTTTGCCCCCCAATCAAAAATCTACTACCCTAAAGGCTGGAAAAAAGACCCTGCTATTTCAGGTAGGGTTGCAGTGCCCGGAATGGTAGAATGGGGTGATCCGCTGGAAGTATTGCTGAACGTAAATGCAAGCTTGCCCAAAGAAAAGCAGATGAAATGGGCAATCAACTGGTGTGATGACAGCAATGAGCGCTGGATGGCTTGGCTCAAAATAGGTTCACCGGAAGAGATGGCCAGAAAAGCGAATTATGAAGGGGAAAAGCCCGACAAGGCTCTTTACCTCAAAGTTCATGAGAAAATCACCCAACTCTGGATAGATGAATATTTCAGTCGGGGAGATTACCTGACAGGAAAAGACGGCCGGCCTATCGTCTATTTTTATTTCCCTCAGGATGCAGAATCCCGTGCTGCTTACTATGGCTTGAAGATGAAGGATCTGCTGGATCTATCGCAGAAAACAGCTCAAAAAGCAGGTTTAAAAGGCATAAAATTCATCGCTGTTGCTTCCGGGCCCATGCTAGAACATGAGCGTATCTATGGCCTCCCTACCCTTTGGAAAGCAAATAACCCAGCAAAACCCTGGGAAGGTGGTGAATATCAAAAGCGCCAATTACTCCAGGAATATGTTCCACGGCTTAAAAGCATGGGCTTTGAAGGAATGACAGCTTATGTCTATCACAACTTTATGAATAAGGACAACAAGTCATTTGCTGATATGCGGGAGACCTACAGTGGCCATTGGACTATGTGGAGTGAGAAATTTAAAAATGACCCAGATTTTGAATATCAGGTTCCAACCGCTATGGGCTGGGATATGAGACCTGCTGGAGGTACATGGCCACAGCCTTCAGGGTTCCCAAGTGAACCTCAGAAAGATCGTGTACATAGTGACAAAAACTCATTTACTGCTATGCTGAAGGAAGCTCAGCAGATATCCAAAAAATATCGTTCCAGCAACGGAAACACCGTAATGGTCTGCTGCTGGAACGAATATCTAGAAGGCAACTACATCGAGCCTACCGAAGGGCATGGATTCGATTATCTGGAAGCTATTCAATCGGTTTTTGGGAATTAACTCTTTCTAATTTCTTCAATTGAGCTGATCTAGTAAATTTTTTAGTAGTTCGGCTGCCAAAAGAGATGTTTCATTCTCACTGTTTTGAGGTTGCTTTTGCGGAGGAAGTTTGGCCAAGATAGCGCTGACCAGTTTCAAATGTTCCAGTTCTGCGGCTTTGTGCCCCTTATGCCCTGCTTTTGCCCAGAGTAATAAATAGGCTTCACTTACCTTATCTGCATTTACTTTTTGGTCAAGAAAATAGGCTGTCAGAGACATACTCGCATAATGTGAAATCGCCCAATAGTCATTATGTGGCTTTATGTTTTTTGTGGCATTTTCCAGTAATTTATTAAGTGCGGTGACTGCTTCCTGCTGAGTTTTAGAGAAATTTAGTTTCTTCTCCAACCAAAATTTCAATTGTAGCAATATCAACCAATTGCACAGTGGATAAGGGTCCGAATTCTTGCATTTATTGCTGGCACGTTCATAAGCATCAATGGCAGAATCTAATGCTGCCAAATCTACCTTCAGCTCCTGTGCTAAGGAAAGTTGCAATTTACGCTTGTAAGTGCTGCCGAGTAAGGATATTCTTTCGCCAGTCTCTCCGAGCAAGCTGGTCAAATCCTGCAATTTTTTGATCACAGTATCCAATTCAATGGCCGCTTGTGACGCATCCAGTTTACCTTTTTCTACATTAGCCAAAGCAAATTTTGCACGGATGTTACAATACTGCTCAAAGGCTTTGACTGAATAGCCCGCATTCTCGGTAGAGAAGAGTTTCTTATACCCAGCGCATGCTTTTTCATAATTCATCAACCCTGCATAAACTCCAGCCATCAATTCTAGAATTTCTGCATTGTTGTCGGCTATTCTTTCAGCCTGAGTCCTTACTTTTTCCATTCTGCCACTGATACTATCGTAGTCAAATTCATTGGCTGATAGCATTTCCAACATATTCTCCAGTTCAATTTCAATTTCCTCCACACTCAAATCATCTTTCCTATCACTTCTATGCCCACCTTCATTCAGCTTGTAAAAAGGATCTCCATAGCATTGAAATGCACCCCAGGTGTTGGTTCGTTTACCTTCTGATTTATAAATGGTATTTCTAGCCCGTTTTACTGACTCACCGAATCCATATCCACTAAACATATTTCCATAGAACACTTTGGAGAAGGTCAGTGCAGCCGCATCGTCCACCGCCCATCCAGCCACTATCACAGCACGTGCACCATTATTGATCAATTGGGTTCCGATGTTTGCTGCAAACTTATTGCTTTGCTGACTCATCAATTCCGCAGTATTATCAACTTGCCCGAGGTAGCAACAATTCACAAATATCAATTCAGCTGAAGAACTCATGCCTGCTATTTGTCCCGGGGTGAGAAAAGTATTATTTCCTATTACCATTCCTGTGGATTTTTTCGGACCATGCCTGAACACCCCATGCCCTGCCAAATGAATAATTTTATGATTTCTGGAAAACATAGCAAGTATAATATCCTTGGCCTGGGTATTAATCAGACTTGTAATCTGGTAATCCTCAGACCGCAGCAAATTGCCAATGGCGATAGCTTCTTGTTTCGCGCCTGGCAGTTGCGGCATAAAATCGCCCAACATAGGATCACCGACGACTAACGCGGTTGTTTCTGTGACCTTTGCGATTTTCCCCCTAGAGTCGCTGGTCGTCAATTGCCTCACCATGCCGATGTTGACACACAATGGATCGCCGTCCACATGGTCCAATAGCATCTCCCAAGGATAAGCTGCGCTGGAAGGGTCGAGTACCCAATTAATATTATTCAGTCGCTTGATTTCTTCCTTAAACTGATACGGAACCAGCAGTTCAAACATAGCCGTTGCGATTTCCGGGGAGAAGCGATTGTCCACCGTCATCTGTTGAAGCAACATGTCCAAAGTCTGATCGCTGGACGGAATAGCTTCCATTTTTTCGCTTGCCCCGGTGGTCGTGATCGACATGCGTAATTTATCAATGGAGTTCTCGTCTAAATCATTGGCTGGCTGGTGGACGACTGTAATTCTACTCCACCAATCCGAGGAATAATCAAACGGAACACGCTTGCGTTTTCCTAGACAATATCTGAGACCATTTTCCTTGAAACTGATATTGAAATCTTTCTGATCATCATCATTGAGTCTTTGAATAGTCTTCAGAATAGATAAAGCACGATCGTTATACAACTCAATAATCTCAATCTCCTCGATCCCACGGATGGTACCCTGGTAGGTTTGTTGCACATTCCTATTTGCCCGCTGCACCCCTGCGATAATGGCACGTATGGAATTGTCTGTAGATAGCCCCCCATAATTATTCGCAATGGCAATGACTGAAATTCCGTTGAGCTGAAAGCCCGCTGCATTTCCAGCACCATACTCCTGATGTTTTTTGATTGTGAGGTAGCGTGCGACACCTTTCTCTACAGAATTGATCAAGTAAAAACTAGATAATTCACCTTGCACACCCAAGCCGACAATAATCCCTCCTTTAAAGCCTGAGTGAGCGGCAGATTCATTGAGCACTATTTGATTGGAACCTATTTTTCCCGGATATAAGCCCAAGGAAAAAAGCCTTCCCAATTCTCCTCCCAAATGCTTATCAATTGCGGCTTCGGCATTCAAAATCACATCGTTTTCAAAGTGACCAGCCAATACGGGATATCGCGCATATTTCAGATCGCCATTGGTCACTAGTACAGAGATTGGCTTTTCATTTTGCCAAATTTCCTCCGGCTCAGCAATACCTAAAACGGTGGAAACAAGATTTTCCTCACTGATATCGAAAATCTCTGTCTCGGTAGGTGTAAATTCCTTCTCATCACCTCTTGTGGTGGGAAGACTATTTTGAAGCCTTTTTGTACTGCCAAAAATCAGCAGTTCTTCGATGGCCCTGAAAAGATTCTTTTCCTTGGCCAGACTTCCATGGGTGACATTGGCGTAGTAAACCTGATTATTAACCATCATAGAGCCTGGAATTCCCGACGCCCAAGTTACACTCTCATCCCCCTGGTGAGTGGCAAAAAATTCCAGCTTCCCTTTATCTATCTCCATATTGGAAACTGTAAAACTCTTTTTACCGCTTTGTCCCGCGATGTAGGTAAAGTTACTGAAATCCAAAGGCTCCTTTATTGACCAGATCTTACGCTGATGCTCACCAAACTCGGCCAGCAAACCCTCATCGGGAATTGGCCAGCCTTCGTCTCCATGCGCTGTCCTCATTTTTTGCCAGAGTTTCGGATCTGAGAAATCGAATTTCCCATTCGGATCTATAGGTAAGAGGTTGAGAATTCCCGGGAAATCACAGAAGTATTGAAGAAGTTCCTTGGTAGAATGCCTTATGTCGATTTTGCCCAACAGCTTTATCAAACTGTCCTTGCCAAAAAGTACGTAGGGAATCCTGAAAGATCCACCCAGAGGAGAACCCAGAAATATTCCCCGAAACCCAACTGAAGTATTTAGCCTGTTCCAGGTTTTAGAATAATATACCATAAAATCCCTGACCAAAACGCCCCCCATACTATGAGCCACAATTTTGATGGGTTGCTCTTTCTTCAACAGCTCATCTATTTTACGTTCGAAAACAGCAGCGGTGTCTTTCAGGGGCTTTCTCCAATCAAACTGGAAAGTGACCACATCGTAGGTTTCCGCTAACTTTTTACCCAAATCATGGTACGATGTTTTGATTAGAGAAAGTGCATTCAGGTCACTCGAATTGTTTTCTCCAAGCTTCAATTGGGATAACCCTCCCCTAAAAAAACCCAGGTAATTTATCCAAATGAGTTCTTCTTTTACATTAGCTGCCTGCGGGGATTTCCCAATATTTGAACCCATTATCCCAGGGATCAGAATCAAAATCGGCTTGTCTCCGGAAACCTCCGAAGCCACATAAGAGCCCTGTTCTATACCAAGACTACCACGAGTACCATAGTTACTTCTTAAGGTGTATTCTGCTGGAAATTTGCCGGGTTGTGCAGCAAGCCCTGCCGCAATAGCAGTTAAGGTTTGTGGACTGCAGAAATACTTGAAGTGGTCAATTTTTCCACTTTCCTCCATATAAATCCCTACTTGATCGTCTTTCCGAGGCGATCCCCATTTCATACTTTCCGTATCGACGACCAGGTCATTTTTTCCCAAAAAGAAAAACTTACCCAGCAGTACCACCAGCGTTTTAAAAGTAAAACTCAGTTCGGCACTACCTCCTACGACCAATAAAGGAAAATCTATCTTAACCTCCGTCGCTTGATTATTCAGTGCCTTGATGAATGGCGATTTGGGATTCATAGCTTCCAGGCCAGGAAGCACATCTGCATCATCTTTGCAGGCGACAGCAGCCATGATGAATTCCTTGAAAGCAACGAAAACCGGATTCCCCACATGCCCCACTGCCAAGCCAACCAAATTAAAGGTGACGTTTAGGTAAATATTCAATCTACCGGATGCCAGTGTGGTGCCATTAGCCGGTGCAGCAACACGTACCATCGATCGAACCTGAATGTTTTTCTCCTTAACGATTTTTGAAATAGCCGCTATATCTTCTAATTCCTTAGCTCTTTTGTGTTTGGTAAACAGTTCCTTTTCGGCCTTATCAAAGCCGATTTTATCCTCACCGGCACAGAACCTTGCCAGTAACTCAGCCAGTAAGCCACCTCGGGATTGGCTGAGTAGGTCTAGCTTTATATTCGCCGGTAGGCTCTTTACCAAAACAAGAATATTTTCCAAAGGGCTGGAAGTCAAGGTCCGATGCTGGAAAGCCAGTATATGATCTGCTTTGTATTTCCCGGAATTGTCCTCATCATCAAAAAGTTTTTGCCACTGATCAGATTTCCCTAGATCCCCAAAGGAACTCTGGGTGGATGATGCCGTGCCGTGAAGCAGAAGCACATATGCATCATCGACCTTCAATTTGGCAGCACCGTCACGGCCAAATTTCAAGGGACTCAGCTCAATAGCTGTAGAACATTGGGTCAGAAGACCATGCCCGATTTTTTCAAAGGATTCGCCCGGAAACGCCAGTTGCTTATTTTCCAGCTTGGTTGCCAGTTCCTTTATTTTAGGCGGTATGATATTCTTTTTTACAAAAATCTTGACCAGCCTGATGGCTACTTTTTTGAATACTCCCCGATCCTGAAACTCGGAGGCAAGTTCATCGGGAAGATAAAGCTCATCTCCCGAAGCCGATCTTTTTAACTCTTGAGGAAAAAGGGAGTGTAAGGACTCGCTATCGCCCATCCATACCGTGTCGTCTTCAAATTCAAACTCAATGATACGATCATCATCGAGTTCTACGGTCTGCTCAGGCACATCGCCACGGGTGGGACTCAGCACGGTGTAAGCTTTATCCAGCTGATAGAGGTCAAAGCCCTGATCCTCTCCTGCTATGAATGGCAAATGATCTTGTCCTTTCAGCTTGATTTTCAAAGTAGCCATAAATAAAAATTATAAGTTTAATTATAAAATATCCTGTCAATAATGAGAAGAAAGAAATGCTAAACCGCCAGCACGCTGTCCAATGTGTAAGCTAGAGATGAGAAAAAATCATCTCTGAATTTTCAAAAACTAATCGAATTGTAATTTCACCTGACGGAAAAACCTATTCTGAAAACTCCCCTACAAATTAAAATTTATTGTTTAAAAAAAGTCATTATCACCAAATAATCTGATACTTAAACAATAGTAATCCAATGTATTATCTGCAAATGCAGTGAATAAGTAATATGATTATCCGCAAGGATGCCAGTGACCAAAATTTCTCTGCTCAACCTGCCAGAAGACCTCCCGATAGCTATCGGGAGACCGAAGACTCCCGCAGGAGCGGGACAGGCTGAAGTACCAGCAACGCTAGTGTTTACCATACTTTAAGTCGCTTTTTATCTTTTACTGGTAGAATTGCGTTTATCCGTAAAGAAATTCATCCATTTCAAATAAAATATTCTCTTCAATTTTTCGTCTAGAAATAAGATTAATCCAACTCTCATTTTCAAAAATCCGCACACTTGAAATTCCAGTTTCTTGCCTTTACCCTACTGTTATTTGCCAATAATTTGCTTGCCCAAACTTGGATCCCCTCAGATTACAATCGCTTCACACCATCGCAATTTTTCCAGCTTGCAGCAGTTAATCAAACCATCAATTACAAAAAAATAGACCGGGGGCTTTTGCAGGCTGCTATGTTTTACGCCACCAATGAGGAACGCGTCAAGCATGGCTTGAAACCTTTTGAGTATTCTGATCAAATAGAAAAAGTAGCATCAGAGCATGCCAGTGATATGGTGAGCTATAATTTCTATTCCCATGTCAGCAGGGTAAAAGGCAAAAAAACCATTGGGGAGCGATTTGCAAGAGAAAATGTAAACCGAGCCTATATAGGAGAAAACATTAGCTCAAGCATAGCTTTGCAGTATCAGCCGGGAAGGAAAATCAATATTCCCAGAAGTGGAGGAATGTACACCTATGCTAATAATAGCCGGGAAGTAATCCTTCCGCATACCTATTTGACCTATGCCCGGGAAGTGGTGCAACTTTGGATGAGCTCACCTGCCCACAGAAAAAGTATTCTCAATCCTAATTTTGAGGAATTGGGTTGTGGCGCTCAGGTTTACAACAACAGGGAATCAGACAATGTACCCTATTTTATGGGCGTCCAATGCTTTGGGAGTAAAAACTAAAGCGGATTTTAATTCCTTGTAAAAGTAGTGAGAAATGGAAAAGCAACTGAGACTGCCCATTTTTGCATTTTTTATATTTTTTATTGGATTACTTTTCCTATTTCTTGAAATTACACCAAACAAACTTTTATAATCATGCTAGAACAATTGTTAAGTATGGCGGAAGGCCCGCTACAGGAAATGCTCGCCGGAATGAATCAAAACCAGGCTGGAGCTTCGGCCTCAGTATTAAAAGACTCGATTGCATCTAGTGTGCAGAAGCAGGTTGCATCGGGAGATCTGAGTGCTATCAAAGAAATGTTTTCGGGAGGCGAAACCTCTCCCAGTGCACCTGTAATCAATAATTTGCAGGGAGACGTTTCCCAAAACCTCATGGAAAAACTGGGAATCTCCAAAGAGCAAGCAATGGGAATAGCCGCAGCTGCACTTCCCATGATCATGAACTTCTTCAACAAGCGGGTGAATGATGCTCCACAGGATAATAATGATATCATGTCTTCACTGATTTCATCCGTACAGGGTGGTCAGGGCAATATCAATCCTAGCGATTTACTGGGTTCGCTGATGGGCGGAGGAAAAGGTGGAAGTGGAGGATTGGATCTGGGTGGGCTGATGAATATGGGCAAAGGGCTCTTTAAGTAAACGATTCAACTTAAACTCCCTACTTATGAAAATCAAATCTCTCTTATTCGCAATGCTGTTATTAGCAATCAGCTGGCAAGCTTCGGCTCAAAAAATCATTTTGCCATCTCCGGATTTCAAAAAGGATATGTTAAGTGCCTTTGAGCCTGGAAACGATCTGGAACTGACTAGTTCACAGAAAGAGGAACTCAAGAAAAGTAACAGTGGCTTCTTAGATGAGGTAATCGATATTGCCGGAGGTTCTGATTCTGACGATGCCAAAATCAAGAAAATCACAGACCTCACCAAGAAGCAAAACTCCAAGTTAGGAGGAATTCTTGGGGATAGCGCGGTGAAGGATTACCGTAAAAAAGTCAAAAAACAAGTTGCTCCTTTCAAGAGAAAGTATAAACTGGCAACTCTTATTATTTAACAACAAACTACCATTACGATGAACAAATTGAAATTAATCCTAGGCTTTGCACTCTTCTTTTTCTTAGCTTCAAATGTAAATGCCCAGTCTATTCCTTCTGTTAAAACTCCAAAAATGAACATCCCAGAGATGGATTTGTCCACGCAGGTTCTGGGAATCCTCAACACTACAGATGGCTTGGGACTAAATTCGGATCAAAAAGACAAGCTGACTAAAGAAAATTCCAGCTTTGTGGATCAACTGATGAATATCAGCAAAAGCGGAAAGTCTGACGATGACAAAAAGGCGGCCTTTTTAGGATTGAAAAACAATCGTACAAAGTTCCTTACCAGCTTACTCGGGAACGATTTATTCAAAAAGTATTCAGGACAAATATTGAAATCTATCAACCCACTGAAGAGTAAACTCGGACTGGCTGCGTTGGCGTTTTAAAAGCTTAGATCAAAAAATAAAGGCTTGGAAATTTCCAAGCCTTTATTTTTTACAACTCCCTAACCCAGATATTTCTGAATCGCACCGGGTTGCCATGATCCTGAAGTTTGATTGGTAACTTCTCAGGATGTGCTTTGTAATTTGGAATACCTATGTATTCAGTAGGACCTTTTAGGGTTACATGGTTCTGAACTACTACCCCGTTCATTATCACAGTCACTGTAGCAGGGGAGGTCACAATACCATCCTTGTTAAATCGAGGCGCTTTGAAGATGATATCGTAGTAGTTCCACTCGCCTGGAGGTCTTAGTGCCATAGCCAACGGTGGATGCTGTTTGTAGATACTTCCAGCCTGTCCATTTGTATAGGTTTTACTCTCGTAACTGTCCAACACCTGCACTTCATACATTCCCATCAAAAAGAATCCGGAATTGCCTCTGCCTTGACCTTCACCTACGATTTCTGTAGGAGCAGACCATTCTACGTGATACTGGGCATCGCCAAAAGGCAACTTGGACTGAATATCACCCTTACCTCTGGTGACTACCAATTCACCGTTTTCTATAGTCCATGCAGCAGGACTTCCGTCTCTTGCACTCACAAAACCATTCAGACTAGTTCCGTCAAAAAGTACAATTGCATCTGATGGAGGAGCAGTATTTTCTGCACCTGGGGTAACTTTTGGGGGTACTGGCGTATAAAACTCGGTCGCTTCTGGCTTCATAGGCGGAGGAGTTTTTTCTTGAGCATTGGCTAAAGAACTCAAAGTCAAAGCACTTGCTGTAATAGCTAGCGAGAATATTCTCTTTTGCATAGTATAGATTATTTAGGGAAAATAACTTGAGGCGATAAATTACTCCAATTTGAACTCAATCAAAAAACCATTGATGGATTTTATGGAGTTGAAGGTGAAAAAATGGAAATGGAGTAGATGTCGTAGAAAGTGGAATTAGGCAGGATTAAGTTGCAAACTCAAGTTAGTTTGAGTCTTAATACATTCCTGATCAGAAGACAGGCTTCTCTTGGTGCCCAAACTAAAGGTTCGACCCTCTTCGGGGTCATTATAACTATAAAATCATGCTGTTTCCTAACCCATGGGGTTCACCCATAGCAATGGAAAATTTGATCCTATCAGGATCATTAAATTCACACTAATCTTTAGGTGCAAAGTCGATCTCTCGCTGCTGTTTGATATTTGCAGTCGGAGACTTATGCTAACATTAAGTCCTAAGGCCTTCCTGTATCGCTAGGTAAGCTTCTATTGCTCTTTGCTTACACAGTTACATTTTTGGTCCATGACAAATAGCCATCTAGTTAGCGAGTGTAGGACAACCTGATTTTGCCTTTCAATACGCCACTGGGTGTTTCTAGTTCTACTCCGTGAAGTGTAATCAGCTCATGATCACTTACTTTAATCAGGGTGTAATTCACCTCCTCACCGGATTCGTTTCTGGCAATGAGTTGATCATCCTGCACGCTCCACGTGCCTTTGCCATTGTCATATTCTCCAACCAACCGTTGAAAAGAGCCATCTTCCTCAAGGATCAATTTGCTTCTCAGATGTTGCTCTATGCCCCCATTTACGGTTACGACGATATCTGGCCCACCTGTTTTCTGAAAAAGATAATCAGATCCCTGCCATGCTCCAACCAGCTTTTCTTCAAGCCCAGCGCTACATGAAAAAGTACCTAGCACGAAAACCAGCAAGGCGGAAGACAAGGAAAATTTACGCACTAGTTTGGACGTATTCATGGGAGAATTGCTAAATAAGTCCTCTAAACTAGCTGTTTTGCCAATAAACAAAAAAAAACGCCCAAAGAAGCTTTGGACATTTTCCACCTTTAATTAAAACTTAAGTCTTTATAATTTGAACCTCACGGGTAGCCTCATTTGAACATTCACAACTTCTCCGTCCTTTTTACCCGGTGTCCATTTAGGAGCCTCCTTCACAAGGCGCAATACTTCTTCATCGCAACCGCCGCCTATTCCTCGCAGGATTTCAACTTGATCCAGTTCTCCACTATCCAACACCACGAACTTAACGATCACGGTGCCTTCAATTTTCTTTTCCTGAGCAGCTTCCGGGTATTTCAGGTTTTCGGCCAAATAGGTATTCCAACCTGCGAGCCCACCCGTGGGCTGTGGCATCACATCAACTTCAGTCAGTACTTCCTCTGTCTGAGCCTGAGCAGTTTGATTGGGGAGAAAAGCGAAGAAAAATAGCGCGGCCAGCACCAGGGAGGTTGCTTTTGGTAGTAAATTGAGGGTTGATAGTTTCATAGTTTGTGGTGTAGTTATGTTGTCAATAATTACTTCAGTAATTACAGTATTGAATAATTTACAAGATCACTCAAAACAAAACACTTAGTTCCTAACTGGAACTTCGATCGTTTCAGGAAAATCATTTGATGGTGTAACCTGCGGATTCCCCACACCTTGAACATCTCCTCCAAGTTTGAATCGAATAGGCAATCTCATTCTGGTATTTACAGGGTTACCTTTTTGTTTTCCAGAGATCCAGTTGGGAGCATTTTCTACCACACGAACAGCCTCTTCATCTGCTCCTCCACCGATTCCCCGAAGGATTTCTACATCAGAGATGCTACCGTCAGTATTCACCACAAAGACTACAATTACAGTTCCTTCAACTCCCAATTGTTTGGCTTGGGCAGGATAAGTCAAATTTTGACTCAAGTACTGATTCCATCCTTCCATTCCACCTGGAGGCGAAGGTTGCTCTTCCACTACATCAAAAATAGGTTCTCCATCTTTCGCTAATTTTCTAGCGCTAATGTCACCCGGACCGATTTGCACTTCTTTTACTTCGCCTGCCATCATTGGCCCTTCCATTTCTTCCTCTGAAGCTATTTCGCAGGAAAAGACGAAAAACATAGCTGCCAGAACAGGGATCGCGAGTAGGAACCTACGTAGTTCCTTCTTCTGGGATTGTGGTTTACTCATCATAATAATTCTTTTTTTGGTTTGAAATTGGTTAAAGTTGTTCATGAAATGCCAGCCTTGTCCCCGAGTGATCAGCTGAAGCAAAAGGCCAGAATATTCCTTTCTGGAATAGGAAGAAGTCACACCCCGGTCTGCCTGATATTCATGCACTTCCCTGAGGGATTTTTCAAATTGATAGATCAAAGGATTGAACCAAAAGATGATTTTAGCAAACTGGATCAAGAGCAAATCCCAGCTGTGTTTTAAGCGCACGTGAACGGACTCGTGCAAGATAATTTGCTGCTGATCAGACCGATTAGGATCAAAATCCGGCAATAAAATGTAATCAAAAAAGGAAGCAGGAATAAATTTGGGATGCACGGCTATCCAATAATTCTGATAGCGAAGTAATTTAGACTTCCCTATCATACGCTGTGAAGTAAAGTAGCCTAACATCAGATAAACAGCCATAATGACCACTCCAGCGAGATAGGTCAAAAAGACAATTTCCTGCCAGGTAAAGCTTGAAGTATCCCGAGTCACAGGATTACCCACCAGGAATTCAGGAAGCGTGATTTCCGCAGTACCCAGGGAAGTGATACCGATTTGGAAAGAAAGCAAGGGAATAATGAAAGAAAGCATCAGCATGCCAATCAAGAGTACGCGGTTCAATGTGAAGAATGTAAGCCCACTCAACACAACCCGGTAAAATAACACCGTGATACCTACGCAAATACTTGCTTCGACTAGATAAGTTAAGATTAGATTCATTATTCTGAAGGTTTATCCATGTCATCAATCATTCGCTGCAAGTCTTCAATTTCCTTGTCAGAAATCTTATTTTCCTTCACCATAAAGGACAGGAAATTCCCCACCGAACCTTCGAAATAATGCTTCACCAATTGATTCACACTTTTCTTGCTGTATTCAGCCTGCGTGATCAACGGGAAATACTGGTGTGTGGTACCATAGGCTTTGTGATCCAGATACCCTTTCTTCTCCAGAAGTTTGATGGAAGAAGCCAACGTAGTGTAAGGAGGCTTTGGCTCTGGCAGCTCATCAAGTACATCGCGTACTAGCGCTTTTTCGAGTTTCCAAAAAATGCGCATGATTCTTTCTTCGTTGCTATTCAATTCGTTCATATCCCTAAGGTAAAAACGATTTTTTAATAATCCTACGAATTTTTCGTATTACTACGGAGAACATGAAATATTTAGGAAAATCTTAATGCGATCGATAGCGCATTCGCAAACAGAAACTTCAGGTGGAGCTATTTAATCTATTGCAGAATTACCCCTAAGAAGAGGGTTTCCCTAGATCAAGCTTACTCCTCTTGTTCTTCAATCTGAATGGTTCTCGTGAGCACGGAAGAAACATTAAAATATCCAAGAACATCAGAATCACCACTTTCGACTACAATATTTGTATCCGGGTTTTGTGGAGGAGGCGAGAATAATCCCCCATCACTGAAGAGTAAATTAACCAATTGTGATAGGTAGTCATAAGCACTCTGGTTCATACGATAAAGCTCCAGCCTAACTTTATCCCCTTCCTCAAAAGAATAATTCAGTTCCAGCCCTTCCTCAAAAAACGTTAGCCCAAACGTGTCATCAAAAAGCAAATAGTCATCCCTTCCATTTTTCAGCGTATCATTCTCAATCACCTTGATTCGGTAATAATTATCCTCCTCAAAGGGAATCTCTCCAAACACTTTAATATAATAGCCTTCATCCCGGAAAAGCCTATCCTCCTGATACTCATAAGTGACACTATCCACTGTAGGCGGAGCCAAAAGTGTCCCCATGGAACTGAAAACTTTATCATCCCAAACCACCCGCAACTGATAGGTCTCTCCCACTTTTGCGGTCTCATTTGAGTTTAGCGGCAGGTAACTTTCAGAATATACGTTGTATTCAAAAGGAATTTCACGGGAGGTACTCTGGGCGATGATGGATACACTGGCATCAGATACCACGCGGGTTTCTACAGAGTCAAAGTAATTTCTCGCCAGAGAAATATCGATCTGATTATAAAAGGGTGTATCAGTCCAAGTGGCTTCGATTACGGGCACTTCCCCATCAATAGTCGCCAGTGGTAAATCAACCTCTTCCTGGCAAGAAAAAGCAGCTACAGCTAGGAGAATAATCCAAAATCTCTTCATCTTAAAATTGGAAATTATAGGTGATTGATGGTAAAAACGTGAACAAATAGGTCATTACTATACCTTGCCTAGTAGATACTTTCGGGCCATCTTCATCGCCATCGTATCTAAAATCATCGTTGTAGATTTCTCTGAATTCATAGGCAAAGGGATTTTTTCTCCCATAAAGATTATAGATAGAAAAGTTCCAGCTGCCTTTCCATTTTCTCCCCTTGTCTGCATTTTTCCAGGTCACTGAAGCATCCATTCGATGGTAATCCGGGAAGCGATCTTCATTTCTAAAATCCGAATAGAGAGGCACCGACTGATTGTCCAAGTCATACACTCCTATTGGAAATGAAACAGCTTGACCAGTAGTATAGATGAAAGTAAGTCCCGCTGACCAAGCCGGTGAAAACTCATGATTCAACACCAACGTGATGTCATGTGGTCTATCGAATCTCGGGTTATAGGCTTGATCCAATGAGATACCATCTATTTTTCGCCAGGCTCTGGAGTAGGTATAAGCCAACCAGCCGGTGGTTTTACCAATATTTTTCCTCAACAAAAATTCCGCACCGTAGGACCAACCGTTTCCAGTGAGCAGTTCCGTTTCCACATTATCAGTAAACAATACCTGAGCACCATTTCGCAGGTCAATTACATTTCTTAAATCTTTGTAATACCCTTCCACAGAAAACTCCCAACGGTTCTCATCAAAGTTTTTGAATAAACCCAAGGAAACCTGATCAGATCGAATCGGAGGAACATAAGTCCCTGCCAAAATCCAGCGATCTATTGGCAATCCGGCTGAAGAGTTGGAGGCGATTTGCACATACTGGAAATTACGGTTGTAAGCGGCTTTCACAGAAAGCTCATCGTTGATTAGGTATCGAAAAGCAATTCGAGGTTCCAACCCCTGATAGAACTTCATATTCTCAAGAGTCTTGTAGCTCAGCGTATCCACAACCGGGGAGTCAGGGCTTACCTCATTGCCTTCATAGATGTAATCCACTCCTTTTCCGATCTGGTTGAAAAATCCCCAGCGAAGTCCAGCTTCTGTGCTGAGTTTGGGAGTGATTTCATAAGTGATCCCGGCAAAGGCACTATTCAAAAAACCGTTTTTCGGATTGGTGACAATAGGTTGAATGTTACTTTCAGGAGCTGGATTTAATTCTATCGGCGCAAAATGGTACAACTGGCTTTGGAATCCCCAATAGCTTTGAACTTTATAACTGTTCAGTAAAGTCCATTGTACTTTCATTCCGGTTTCAGAGAGTTTATTTCTCCACTCGAACCCAGAACTTGGATCATCAAACTCCACCCGGTAATTATAGCGGGAATGATATCCCTGTAAATCAAAAAACAGTTTTTCGGAACTATTTCTACTCCACTGAGCTGAGGAAATCCAGTTGGTCCAACCCAAACCAAATTGATCATCGAGTCCCAGAAAATCACTTCCCTGATAGCTGGAAATCGTCAACTTATCTTTATCACTTAAAAGAAACGTCAGTTTTCCACTTAAGTCATGAAAATTAAGCTTGTTGTTTCTAAGGTCTTCGTCATTCGAAAGTTTCAAAAACAAATCCGCATAAGTCCTCCTACCGGAAATCACAAAGGTGGATTTGTCCGAAAATAAGGGGCCGTCTAAGGTCAAACGGGAAGAAATACTCCCTATGCCGCCTTCTCCATGGATCTGTTCAGTATTGCCTTCTCTCAAAGTCACATCTATCAAGGCTGAAAGTCGCCCACCGAAGGAAGCTGGCATATTCCCTTTGTAAAGCTCCACCTGATCCAAAGCATCTGGGTTGAAAACAGAAAAGAATCCGAAAAAGTGGGAGGGATTGTAAATAGGCGCACCGTCCAACTGCACCAAATTCTGATCTGCCGAACCTCCCCGCACGAACAACCCTGTAGTTCCTTCCCCAGCGGTCTGAACGCCGGGAAGCAGCTGCAAACTTCTGAGCAAATCCACTTCTCCGAAAAGGGCGGGGATATTTTTAATTGTAGCAATTGGGATAGTTGCTTTTCCGGTTTCCATATTGCGCACTTGCTCATCAGGCCTGCGCTCCTGAATGATGATTTCATCAAGAGACATATCTTCAGGTTTGAGGAAAAAACGCTGTGTTTTTCCCAAGTCTTTCTCGGCGATGACGCGAATAGAGGTTTCATAACCAATAAAAGAAACAACTAAGCGAGCGGGCAGGGATTTGATTTTGATCCGAAAGACTCCATCAATATCGGATACCACGCCGGAAGAAATGTCATTTTCCCAATAGACGCTTGCTCCAGGGAGTGGTGATGTATTTGTTACGTCAAGCACCTCAGCAGAGAAAAAGCCGTTTTCCTGAGCTCTGGCCGTGGTTAATAGTAAAACAAAAAAAGAAAGTAAAATGAATTTGCTACGCTTGCCAGTTGGCTTCATCCTTTGTTAATTAGAATTGTAAACTCAAAACTAGACGATTCAAAAAAATTAATGTTTGTTAATTATTAATAACATTTGAATTTACCTTCACCACTTATAGCATTCTCGCTTTTAAAGTAATCTTTATTTTATAATTTCAGGCTATGATTTGGGCATATCCGGACGTAAAACTCACCCTCTTGCTAGCCGGCATATTCGGCTTGCTGTATTTTATTTACCTATTCCGCTACTGGAGGATCAATCAAAAACTGGTCGTAGAAAAGCGCAGGCTATTCACTAAGGTGGTCATTCGCACCGTCTATTTTGTGTTGTTCCTGATAGCTTTTGCTGGTCCTTCCATAGGAACTTCCCTGAAAGAAATCCAGGAAGAAGGCAAGGACATCTTCATCGCTGTGGATTTATCACAGTCAATGAATGCTACGGACATTGGTCCCAGCCGACTTCAGCGCATTAAGTTTGAATTAAAAAACTTAACAAAAAGTTTTCCTTCAGATAGAATAGGCTTGATCATCTTCAGTTCCGAAGCATTCATGCAATGTCCGCTTACTTTCGATCAAAGTGTTTTGCAACTTTACATTGATGGATTGAATACAGGCTTGGTTCCAAATTTCGGGACTGATCTTAACGGCCCCTTAAGAATGGCTGAGGAAAGATTTTTGAATGATGAAAGTCAGGAAGTGAAGTCCAAAACCATCATTTTGATCTCCGATGGAGAGAATTTTGGGGACGATCTGGATGAAATTGGTTCCAGGCTGAATAGCGAAGGAATAAAAGTATTTTCCTTAGGAATTGGAACGAAAGGTGGTAGTAGCATTCCTAGAGGAAATGGTTTGGTCATTGATCCTCAAACTGGCAAACCTGCCCAAACTGTTCTTGACCGTGCACCGCTTCAGCAAATAGCAGCGGAGACCAATGGTGCCTATTTTGAGATATCCGATGAAGTGCAGGAAATTGGAGATTTAACTGCCGCAATAGAACGAGTAGAAGGTGGAGTAACAGGATCCAGAGTGGTGGAAGCTTCCGCAAATAAATATTTCTATTTCTTATTGGCCGGCTTAGTTCTTTCTATGCTGGACATGATTTTACCGATCAAAACTATCAAATTATAAATGAGCTGGAGTAAGCTAACATTGGCCCTTTTTCTTCTGGTTCCTGCGTCATGGACACGAGTTTCCAGGTTGAATTCCGCCATTGATTTGGCAGCAGAAAGCTATGCCAAAGCCGAATACGAGCAGTCTATCACCAATCATCTGATTTTGGTGGATGAGTTTGGCTATGCTTCCCCGAAGCTGGATTACAATCTTGGGCTGAGTAGCCAATTTGCTGGAAAAGTAGATGAAGCTACAGGCTATTATGACAAGGCTTCTATTGCACCAAATAAAATGCTCGCCTCTTTCGCTTACAACCAAGGTGGCGTATTATTAGGTGATAAAAAGGAGTACGAGCCTGCCCTCTCCAAATTCAAATCTGCCTTGATTCAGGATCCGAATAACGAAGTTGCCAGATACAATTATGAATTGCTGGCAAGATGGCTGGAACGTGACGAAGAGCGCAAGAATGAAGACCAAAACAAACCAGAACCATCGGAATTTGCGAAGCGTAAAAAGGCAGAGGCAGATCGCATGGTGGAACAATTCCGCTTCAAAGATGCGTTGAACCTAATGAACGAAGCAAGACTTCAAGATGAAACCGTTGATGCCTATCAAGATTTTATGACGAGTCTTCAAGAAATCACTGAAATCGATGAACAATAAAATAGTAATACTACTGGGATTTATTTTCACCTTAACTCTTTCCAGCAGCATAGCACAAACTTCTGGCGAATACTTCAATCGCGCCGCGAGATCCTATGTCAAAACTGAAAAGGACCAGGCATTGGCAACTGTAAATGATGGGCTGACCAAATATCCTGGCGATGCCAAACTACAGGCGTTGAAGGAAAAGTTGGAGAAAGAGCAGGAAGAGCAAGAAAAGCAGGATCAGGAAAATAAGGAGAATCAAGACCAGCAAAACCAAGAAGAAAAGCAGGATCAAAAAGATAACTCCCAACAAGGAGAGGATGGTGACCAGCAAGAGCAAAAGGAGGATGGCGAAAAAACCGATGAGGATAAAGCCAAAGAATCTCAATCTGGCGATCCTTCAGAGCAAAGCGAGGACAAACCAGGCGAGAATTCCAACGATCAGAAGGACGCCAATCTAGCAGATAAGCAAAAGGCCATGGAAGAGTTCAAAGAAAAGCTTAAAGCGATGAACTTAACCCCTGAGCAAGCCGCGCAAATCCTGGAAAGTATGAATGCTGCAGAATTACGCTACATACAGCAAAACAAGAAAAAGGCCACAGAGAGACCGAAGAGAGGTATTCCTGATTGGTAAGAATGCCTGGTGTTGGATGTCGGGTGCCCGATGTTTCCTACACCGGACATCCGACATCGGACACCTAACATTATAAAACCCAAATAAACATGATCAAAGAAGTATATATCGTTTCGGCCGTTAGAACTCCTTTGGGGAGTTTTGGTGGAAAATTAGCTGGATTGACAGCAGTAGAATTGGGTAGCATCGCCATCAAAGGTGCACTGGAAAAAGCCGGAGTAAAGTCAGAAGCTGTTCAGGAAGTTTTTATGGGAAATGTAATTTCCGCCAATCTTGGACAAGCTCCTGCGCGTCAAGCATCTATAGGCGCTGGAATCGGCTACAATGTCCCATGTACAACTGTAAATAAGGTTTGTGCTTCGGGAATGAAAGCAGTCATGCTTGGTGCTCAGTCCATTATGCTAGGAATCAATGACGTAGTCATTGCTGGTGGTATGGAAAGCATGTCCAATGTGCCATTCTATGTCCCAAAAGCCAGGTTTGGATACAAATATGGCAATGCCGAATTCGTAGATGGCTTGGTGAAAGATGGCCTTTTCGAAGTCTATAATAAATTCCCGATGGGAAACTGTGCAGACAACACTGCCAAGGAAATGAATATTTCCCGCGAAGCTCAGGACGCTTACGCGATTCAGTCGTACCAGCGTTCCGCTGACTCCTGGGCCAAAGGTTACTTCAAAGATGAAGTTGTTCCAGTGGAAATGAAAGGCCGAAAAGGTGAAACAATCATCATCGATGAGGATGAAGAATATAAGAACGTGATGTTTGACAAGATCCCTTCCCTTCGACCTGTTTTTGATAAAGAAGGAACTGTCACGGCTGCGAATGCTTCTACCATGAATGACGGAGCTTCCGCCTTGGTTTTGGTGAGCAAAGAAAAAGCTGAGGAGCTAGGTTTAAAGCCATTGGCAAAAATCAGAGGTTTTGCAGATGCGGCAAGAGATCCACTTTGGTTTACCACAGCTCCTGCTCTAGCCATCCCAAAGGCAATTCAACATGCAGGACTGACTGCTGAAGATATTGACTTCTATGAAATCAATGAAGCATTCTCAGCTGTGGCTTTGGCCAATCAACAAGAATTAAATCTGGACAATGACAAAGTAAACGTCTTTGGCGGTGCTGTTTCTCTTGGACATCCACTTGGAGCCTCTGGTGCTAGAATTATAAGTACATTAAACTCGGTATTACACCAAAAAAATGGCAAGTTCGGCGTTGCTGGAATATGCAATGGCGGTGGAGGAGCATCAGCCTTGGTCATCGAAAAAATGTAAACCAAAACTCATCAAAGACCTCAGGGCAATTTGTCTTGAGGTTTCTTTTATCCTATGAACAAACTCTTCCTGCTTGCTTTTTTCTGCACTATGGCCAACACTGCATTGGCTCAGGATACTATTCGTACTTATTATGACGAGGAAGAGACTATCATCAAGGAGTTATATTTTAGGCTGAATGGTCAGGCAAACGGAGAAATCAAACGCTTTGACGAAGAAGGGAATCTTATTCAAATCGGTGAATTAAAAAATGGTCAACGAAATGGAGTTTTTGCTGATTTGGATCCTCGAACTGGAGACACAATAAGAACCACTCCATTTATTGACAATATCAGATCGGGCGTTGCAAAGAGCTTTTTTCCTAATGGAAATCCAAAACAAGTATCCACCTATGTAGCTAATCAGATCGAAGGAGAGGTAATTACCTATTTCGAATCCGGACAGATTAGCGACAAAACCACTTTTGCAAAGAACAAGCCTAATGGGTTGAGTGAAACCTTTTACGAATCTGGAAAACAGGCCTCGAAGGTAAATTTCACGGAAGGAAGATACGATGGCCTTTTTGAAGAATTTTATGAAAATGGACAGCTGATCGTTTCTGCCACCTATTCCAACGGAGACTTGGATGGAAGAGAAACTCAATACTATGAAGATGGACAGGTATTATCTGTCATAGATTATTCTGATGGAGTTTTGGATGGTGTCTATGAATTGAACTATCCAGACGGTTCACCCCAGAGAAGAGGGAATTACAAAAAGGGATTTGAGGATGGAGAATTACTGTCCTACCATGAAAATGGGAAGGTTAGTGAGAAAGCGATTTTCAAAAAAGGAATCCCAACTCAACCGATCGAAAAGTATTATCCTTCTGGGGAAATCGAGCAGAAAAAGTCCTTTGATAAGGATGGGAATTTGGTTTTAGAAATCAACTACTTTGAAAATGGGACAGTATTTTTTGCAGTGAATTATGTGAACAATGAAGCTGAGGGAGAAGTGAGAATATTCAGAGAAGATGGTTCCTTAGAAGAAATCAGGCGTTTTCAAGCAGGAAAAATGCACGGAAAGCGCGAATACTTCGATGAAGAAGAAAGTCTCATAAAAAGTGAAACCTACGAATACGGAAACAAAACAGATAAATAATAGAGCTCGAAAGAGAAGAAAGGCAAAGCTTTTTCTATTTTTGCCCAAACGATAAAAGGATGAGTAACGCAATCAAAGAAACCCATTTTCAATTCCCTGGACAGCAAGGATTTTACAAAGGTAAAGTTCGTGATGTCTATATGTTTGACAAAGAATTGGTTGTGGTGGCATCTGATAGAATCTCCGCATTTGATGTGGTTCTTCCTAGGCCTATTCCTTACAAAGGACAAGTGTTGAATCAGATCGCTGCCAAGTTCCTTCAGGCAACATCAGATATCGTCCCAAACTGGGTCACTTCTATTCCAGATCCAAATGTGACGATCGGGACGCGTTGCGAGCCTTTCAAGGTAGAAATGGTGATCCGTGGATACATGTCAGGTCATGCAGCCAGAGAACACAATGCTGGAAAGCGAATGATCTGTGGAGTAGCAATGCCAGAGCATATGCATGAGAACGATCCTTTTCCTGAGCCTATCATCACTCCTACTACCAAGGCTGACGAAGGCCACGATGAAGATATTTCCAGAGAAGAAATTTTAAAACAAGGAATCGTAAGTGAAGCAGACTATGTGCAACTCGAAAAGTACACTAGAGCCTTATTTCAAAGAGGTCAGGAAATGGCGAATGACATGGGACTGATCCTGGTGGACACGAAATACGAGTTTGGAAAAGTTGGAGATAAAATTCTCCTGATCGACGAAATCCATACGCCGGATTCTTCACGCTACTTCTATGCTGATGGCTATGAAGAAAACCAAGCAAAGGGTATCGCACAGAAACAACTTTCCAAAGAATTTGTTAGACAGTGGTTGATTTCAAATGGCTTTCAGGGTAAGGATGGACAATCTGTGCCAGAAATGACTGATGAAATTGTAGAAAGCATCTCTGATCGCTATATTGAGCTCTTCGAAAAAATCACAGGAGAAAAATTCCAAAAAGCAAATACAACAGAAATTGAGTCTAGAATAGAGAAAGCAATTCTTTCACATTTAGGCTAAAAGACCAATATAACTTACACTATGAAATATTCAATTGATAAAAAAGAACAGTACGTCATCTTCACTCCACAGGAAGAGAAATTGGATTCATTACTTGCTCCAGTTTTGAAGTCTGAATTGTTGACGATTCATGCTGAAGGCTTCGAAAATCTTGTTTTGGACATGAGCGAAGTGAAATATGTAGATTCTTCAGGACTTAGTGCGCTTTTGGTAGGAGATCGTGAGTTTGGCAAAAACGGTGGTGTATTTATCATCTCCGGTGTTCAGGATCATGTGATGAAGCTTTTGAAAATCTCCATGCTTGACAAAAAGCTGAACTTGGTAAGCTCTCTTGAAGAAGCGAGTGAAGCAATCTTTATGCATGCTATCGAAAATGGCGAGGAGGAAGAAGAAGAGGAGGAAGGTTGATACCAGACTTTGAAGTCACCATATTAGGAAACACATCTTCCATCCCTGTGCATGGAAGGCATCATACTGCCCAAGTCGTTAGATTTGGGCAGGATTTTTTGCTACTGGATTGTGGAGAAGCGATGCAGCTTCAGGCTCGTGCCTATAAGGTCAAGGTCTCCAAAATCTCAAGTATTTTCATTTCACATCTCCATGGAGACCATTATTATGGCTTAATTGGCTTGCTTTCTAGCTACAGTTTAGGAAAGCGAACTACTCCCCTGACCATTTATGGACCAAAGGGATTGGATGAAATCATCACCACTAACTTCAGATATAGCAATACCAAATTGCCCTATCCTCTGAATTTTGTGGAAACACATGACGATGGATTAAACCTTCTCATTGAAACTTCCCGATACCAAGTTTTCAGCTTTCCATTAAAACATAGGCTGACTACGACAGGTTTTTTAGTCAAAGAAAAACATGGGCTGAGAAGTATGGTCAAAGAGAAACTTCAACAGAGTGAAGTGCCTCTTGCGGCGATACAGTCCCTTCGCCAAGGGGAAGATTATAAAGATGAGCAAGGAAAAGTTTACAAAGTAAAAGTTTACACGCACCCTTTGCCCCCACTCCGCTCCTACGCTTATTGCTCAGATACGATCTACAATCCAGCGTTGAAGCAATACATCAAAAATGTAGATCTGCTTTATCATGAGTCCACCTTTATGGAAGATAACCTTGAACGTGCAGCTAAGACCTATCACAGCACAGCCAAACAAGCTGCCGAAATAGCGAAAATGAGTCATGTGAAGAAGTTGCTTCTAGGTCATTTCTCCTCCCGATATGTGCATCTTGAGCCTTTATTGGAAGAAGCAAAAACAATTTTTGAAAATTCCATCTTAAGTGAAGAAGGCTCAACCTATGCACTATGAACAAGTCTCAAAACTCCAGAAAAACTAACCTATTTATCATTCTGGGAAGCATCTTCCTGACCAATGCTATTTTGGCAGAAATCATCGGGGTGAAGATATTTTCTGCGGAAAAAACCTTGGGTTTTGATCCTGTTAACTGGACTTTCTTTGGAGAATACTTATTGGATTTCAACCTGACTGCTGGGGCAGTGATATGGCCTGTAGTCTTTATTACTACCGATATTATCAATGAGTATTTTGGTAAGAAGGGAGTGAGAAAAATTTCATTTTTGACGGCTGGGCTGATTGCCTATGCATTTATAGTAATTAGTGTAGTCACAGCATTGACACCCGCGGATTTTTGGCTTGATGTAAATTCGACCACTCCCGATGGGGAAAGTTTTAATATCAGCTACGCCTTCAATACGATTTTCCGTCAGGGATTAGGAATCATAATTGGATCACTCACTGCATTTTTGCTCGGTCAGCTGATCGATGTGTATGTATTTCAAAAGCTGAGAGCAGTGACTGGAGAGAATAAAATTTGGCTCAGGGCTACTGGTTCCACATTGGTGTCTCAGTTTATTGATTCCTTTGTCGTTTTGGGCATCGCGTTTTATGTGTTTGGTAACTGGAGTTTCAGCCAGATCATCGCAGTGGGAATCATGAATTACATCTACAAAATGACTGTGGCTATTGCCCTTACTCCCCTACTATATTTAGCACATGGAGTTATTGATAAATACCTCGGCAAAGCCTTGGCTGCGGAAATGACAGCAGAAGCGAGTGAGGATAAAGCTTTTTTGTGATTGAGATTGGAAAATTGAAATATTGGAAGATTGGAAGATTAACTCCTTCTGGAAAATGACTAATTATTTGAATATCTTTGAGTAATGAAAACTTTACGGCTAGATATATCATTAACAGACCTGAAGAAATCACTTCAAAGCCTGTCTAACGAGGACAAAAAAGAACTCTATTTTTTCTTAGAAAATGAACTTACTAGCGATAAAGTGGAAGAACCTTCTGAAATACATTATGCATCGGAAAAATCTCTAGCCAAAGACTGGCTTACAAAAAAAGAAGATGAACAGTGGAAGGATTTGTAAAAGGTGATATTGTTGTAGTATCTTTTCCCTTTTCAGATTTAAGTGCATCAAAAAGACGGCCTGCTTTAGTTTTGGCCAATGCTGATAATGGAGATTACCTGCTTTGTCAAATCACATCCAAAATTATCAAAGACAAATAGGCTTTAGTGCTACCCGAGAATCGAATCATTGAAGGCTCACTTTTCAAATCAAGTAACATAAGACCAAACCGGATATTCACGGCAGACCAACGAATCATACTTTATAAAGCAGGTGAAATCGATCCCTTATTTCATGCTAAAGTTGTAGAGAAAATTATAGAGCTCATATCTTAACTTACCATACAATCCTTGGGAAAGCTAGCCTAGTTTACTTGCAACCAAATATTTTTCTCCCAAAACGGTCAAATTTCAAGTAATATTCTAAATACTTTCAAATATAGTTTGGTATTCCAAATTATTAATCATACTTTTGTGCCGTCAATAAGACATAGAACAATTTTTCGTGCCGTGAATTCCTTACTGTCGCTTGTCGGGATATTTATTAGGACCGAATGGCAGGGAAATTAAGGAAACATCATGGATCAAACACTCAAGTTCTCAGACTTGGGAATTTCTGCGGAAATTCTTAAGTCAGTGGAAGAGATGGGCTATACCCAACCTTCCCCAATTCAATCACAAGCTATTCCTTTCGTACTTCAGGGAAGAGATGTCATCGGACAGGCTCAAACTGGTACAGGTAAAACAGCAGCTTTTGCTATTCCTATTATCGACTTAGTCGATTCTGAATTCAACAAGCCACAAGCAATTATTCTTTGTCCTACCCGTGAGCTTGCAGTTCAGGTAGAAGGAGAAATTCAGAAACTTGCAAAATACCACAGACAGATTAACTCTGTTGCCATATATGGTGGTGAGTCTATCGACCGTCAGATCAGAGTGCTTCGCAAAGGAGTTCAGATCGTAGTTGGTACTCCAGGCCGTGTACAAGATCATATCAACCGTGGCACATTGAAGCTTGATTCAGTAGGCATCCTAGTATTGGACGAAGCTGATGAGATGCTAGACATGGGCTTCAGAGATGATATCGAGGCTATCCTTCAGGAAATGCCAGAAGAAAGACAGACGGTGTTCTTCTCTGCAACTATGGCAAGACCTATCATGGACTTGACCAGAAAATATCAGACAAATCCTGAGATTGTAAAAATAGACAAGAAGGAATTGACGGTATCGAACATCGAACAAACGTATTACGAGGTTAAAAATCCATTGAAATTGGAATTGATGGCTCGTTTGATGAATGTTCACAACATCAACCTTAGCGTAGTATTCTGTAATACTAAGAGAATGGTAGATGAAGTTACTGAAGGCTTGATCGCTAGAGGAATCGCTGCTGATGCACTTCACGGTGACCTTTCTCAAGCTCAGCGTGACAAAGTAATGGGCAAATTCCGTAAGGGACATTGCAAAGTACTTGTTGCAACTGACGTAGCTGCAAGAGGAATTGACGTTGACAATGTAGAGGCTGTATTCAACTACGACCTTCCATTAGACGAGGAATATTACGTACACCGTATCGGTCGTACTGGCCGTGCAGGTAGAAATGGTAAAGCCATCAACTTCGTAACAGGCCGAAGAGATAACTTCAAGATGAGAGATTTGGAAAGATATACCAAAGCTACCATCACCAAGATGTCTCCTCCTTCTGCTGCTGATTTGATCGAATTGAAAAAAGCTCAATTCGTGAAAAGCGTAACAGAACAAGTTCAGAAAGAAGAAGACAATCAAATCTTCGAAGCAACTATCGGACAGATGCTTGCTGAAGGTCTTACAATCGATCAGGTAGCTGTTGGCTTGATGAAGTTAGCGATGGGCGACTCTGTGAAAGAAATGAGCGAGCAGAACTTTAGCATTGACACTTACGGTGGCGACAGAAGAAGAGAAGGTGGACGTGACGGCGGAAGAGGCGAACGTGGCGGAAGATTCGAAAGAGGAGAGCGTGGCGAGAGAGGCGGAAGAAACGAACGTGGTGGCGAGAGAAGAAGAGAATTTGGATCTCGTGATGGAGGCTCAAGAGACGGAGGTAAAAGACCAGAAAGAGCTCGTGAAGCAAACATGACTCGTCTATTCCTGAACCTTGGTAAAAAAGACAGAATTCGTCCAAATGATATCGTAGGTGCAATTGCCGGTGAAACTGGTGTACCTGGTCGTAGCATTGGAGGTATCGATATCTATGACAACTTCTCTTTTGTAGATGTTCCTTCTAAAGATGCTGATCAAGTGATCAACGGTATGAAGAACAACACCATCAAAGGCAAGTCTGTCAGCATGGAAGTATCAAAAGGTTAATAGATTTTAAGGTTTATATGTAACTAAGGCACATTTCCTGGGGAAATGTGCTTTTTTTGTGTCTTAGTAAATTTAACGATGCAGCTTTTTTTTCAAGAAAACATAACTCCTCCCCTTATCACACTTGAGCCTGATGAATCCAAGCATCTCTGTCGTGTGCTTCGCAAAAAGCAAGGTGATCAAGTTTTTGTCACTAATGGAGAAGGTAACCTTTTCGAATGCGTCATACTGGAAGCAAATCCAAAAAAGACAAGTCTTAAAGTAATTCAAACTAGTGAGGTGGCATCAGATGATTTCCACATACACTTGGCAATTGCTCCAACCAAAAGCCCAGACAGAATGGAATGGATGGTGGAGAAAATCACAGAAATCGGCTTCCACGAACTTACACTTTTGGAAACGATGAATTCAGAAAGAAGCTACCTGAAAACTGATCGACTGGAGAAAAAAATAGTTTCTGCCTGCAAGCAAAGTCTGAAATACAGAATCCCAAAACTTCATACCATTTCCAAACTGAATGAAATCCTTGATTCAGGGGAATTTGAAGATTACCAGAAGTTTATCGCCTACGTAGATGAAAACCATGATTTTCATTTATTTGACAGTGCTGTGGCAAAAGGAAAGTATCTTATTTTAATTGGTCCAGAAGGCGATTTTGATCCGCTGGAAATCAAAAAAGCGCTTGCATCAGGCTTTAAACCTGTTTCACTGGGCAATGCAAGACTTCGAACGGAAACTGCTGGATTGGCTGCAGTGCAGATGCTGCAAACACTAAATCGTTAAAATATTCGTTTTTTTGTTAATCAGTTAAAGTTCTTGTTGAATAAACTATTGCATTTTCATTAATTTAGAGTCAAAGACCATTTTTACCGTGCCGTACAAAGAGCGAGAAATAGAAAAGAAATATTATTCCATTGGCGAAGTAGCGCAAATGTTTAAAGTTGCGCCTTCACTGATTCGATATTGGGAAGGTGAATTTGACATCATCCGTCCTAAGAAAGATAGAAAAGGCAATCGCCGCTACACCAAAGTTGACATCCAGAAGATCAAATACATTTATCATCTGGTGAAGGAAAAAGGATATACGCTCCAAGGCGCCCAAGAAGTGATCAAATCTGGAAAAGAGCAGGGATTTGATAAAGTTCAGGCGGTACAAAAACTCCAGGAGCTCAAAGACTTTTTAATAAATATCCGGGACGAATTCAATGCAAAATCAGGGGCATGAGGATTTACGCTACTATTTAGCTTTAGCCCTTGCTCCTAAAGTCGGGCCAGGAATATTCAAAGCTATTATAGCCTATTCCGGCTCTGCTGAGTTATTTTTCAAGCTTCCCAAAGGAAAAGTTGCCAAAACCCCAAAAGTTGGAGGTAAGCTTTTGGATCTTCGAAATCAAGAATCCGAACTACTGAGAAAAGCCGATGAGCTAATTTCCAACTGTCAAAAAAAGAATTTTCAAATTCTTACCTCCCTTCATCCTGACTTCCCAAAACGATTCAAAATGCAGGAGGACAGTCCCGTTGTGATTTTTGCTCAAGGAAAAACTGACCTTAATTTTGAACGAAGTGTAGGAATCGTCGGCACCAGAAGTGCTACAAGCTATGGAAAATCTGCCACAAGAAAGATCATTGAAGACTTGGCTATTTACCAACCTGCTATTATATCAGGTTTGGCATATGGGATAGATATAGAAGCACATCGAGCTGCACTTGCAGTTGGACTACCTACTATTGCTGTGATGGGCTCACCTATAGGGAGAATTTATCCTGCCGTTCATCGGAAAACAGCGGAATTGATTTTAGAAACCGGCGCTGTCATCAGTGAATATGCTCCGGAAAGCACAATGGTTCCGGGTAATTTTCCTGCGCGAAACCGGATAATAGCCAGCCTATCCGATGCACTTATCGTCGTAGAAGCAGCAGAAAAAGGAGGCGCTCTGATTACTGCGGAGATTGCCTACAGCTATGACAAGGATGTCTTTGCTGTGCCGGGTAACTTGCAATCCCAATACAGTGAGGGTTGTAATCTGCTGATCAAGAAAATGAAGGCTAATATCTACACTGGGCCAAATGATGTAGCTGAAGCGCTTTTCTGGAGTAAACCTGGAGAGGTAAAAACGGTTAAACCTAAACTGGATTTTACAAATCGAGAGGAAGATGACATTACGATTTTGAAACTTTTACTGGAAAAAGGCGAGATGGAAATTGACACCTTGAGTCTTTCTACCGACATACCGCTCGGACTACTGTCTTCTAAACTATTATCCTTAGAATTTGAAGGTATTGTTAAGTCTTTACCAGGGAAAAAGTATAGGCTTCTGATTTAGCGATTTTATGGATTGAATACGAAGTTTGCCAACTTCATAGCTTCTCCAAATTCCAATTTATTCAAGTTCAGCTCAAGGCCATCCAACTCCATCGTTTCGATCATCACCTCCGTAGCCATATTTCCCACCAACTCATCATCCGCCATCGGACAACCGCCATATCCTTTCAGCGCTCCGTCAAATCTCCTGCAACCCGCCTTTACCCCTGCCCTGACTTTTTCCGCAATTTCTTGAGGCTTACTGTGAAGATGTGCACCAAATTCAATATGAGGAAAAGCAGCAATCTGAAGACTCAACAAACTATTAATCAAAGTAGGGTCTGCCACGCCAATCGTATCAGATATAGAGATGATTTTCACTCCTAACTGATCCAATTTCTCTACGAACTCAGCCACTAATTCTGGAGAGTAAGCATCGCCATAGGGATTTCCAAAGCCCATACTTAGGTAAGTCACCAAGGTTTTCCCCTTCACTTCACATAAATTCTGGATTTCTTCTACGGTTGTTAACGCCTGAGCTATGCTTGCGTTAGTATTACGTTGTTGAAAGGTCTCTGAGACAGAAAGTGGAAAACCCAAATAATCAATTTCGGGGAAATCCATTGCGTCCTCAGCTCCTCTCACATTAGCTACAATTGCCAGAAGTTTACTCTTAGCATTATGCAAATCCAACAAGCTCAATACTTCAGCTGTATCTCGCATCTGCGGGATAGCCTTGGGGCTCACGAAACTCCCAAAATCAATCGTATCAAATCCCACCTCCAGCAATTGGTTGATGTAAGCGGCTTTGATAGCGGTATCTATAAATTTCGGAATTCCCTGCATGGCATCCCGTGGGCATTCTATCAATTTAATCATGGCTCAAGTTACCAAAGATCATTTACTCTTAGTTGAAAATTGGCGGGAAGTATTTTCGAGTTCTTATTTGCGGCTTTTATTCCACCATAATTATTGCTTTCAGAATGTCCCGAATGTGGGATTTTTGGGTAATAATTCTCATAAAGTGGGGAAAATTGATCAATGCTTAAGATAACTGCCAAGAAAGTAAAAACAGCTTAATAAGCAATTAAAGGCACTTTTTTTGTCAAATTCATTTGCCAAAAAAAGCTTGGAGACAGTATTGTGATTGAAACATTAGAATTAACCACTAACAACCTTTATTTAAACCAATCTAAAAATGAAAACTCAAGCAACACTACTTATCGGAGCAGCGGTATTGGCTGTCACTTCATGTGACACAAAAAATTACACAGAACAGGATCGTGTGCAGGCAACACAAAACTTAGAAAATTATGTAGATAGTGTAGAAACTGCAGTAAAAGTAGTTCCTGTACACAATTGGTCTGTAATTGACGAACGCTATGATAGCCTGGATTCCCGTGCTGAGAAAGTTTACAATGACCTAAAAGTAGAGGACGATAATCTGGAAATGATCGAAGAGCGCTATGAAACGGTAGTTAAAAATGCCAAGACTGAAGCGGAGAATTTCGAAAGAACCGCTGAGATGCACATGGGCAATGTGGAAACTTGGTGGGATAAAACTACGGCAGATGTAGAAAAAGGTACTAAAAACACCGCCGAAGATATCGAAGAGGCTACTCAGGAAAGTCTGGACTGGCTAGAAAAAAACTTCGACAAACTAGGTGATGAAACGAAGAAGAAATACCAAGAAATCACTGCGGAACTTCAAAGAGATTAATCTAAGTATTTCCTATAGAAAAAGCCTTCTGAATCAGTTTCAGAAGGCTTTTTTCAATTTTATCGTAAAGGGATCAGAATATTTTGATTCCTTTCTTTCCTCGTGAATGGCATTGTGTTTAGGTTTGTGGAGACACAAACCTAGGCTATGGAATTATTAAAATATCTCCTTAGCGATTTTATACGTGGTATCTGCCTTGCTCATGGTATAAAAATGCAAGGAAGGCACCTTAGCATTCACCAATTCTTTGCACTGCTGTATTGACCATTCTATCCCAACTTCTTTGACTTCAGCATTGGTTTTACACTTCTCCAACTCATCCATCAGCGGATCCGGTAAATCCAAAAAGAAGGTACGCGGAAGCATGGTAATCTGACCCAAAGTCGTGATAGGTTTGATTCCAGGAATAATCGGCACGTTAATGCCTGCAGAACGAACCTGATCTACAAATTCGAAGTATTTTTGATTGTCAAAGAACATCTGAGTTACGATGTACTCTGCACCCTTATCCACTTTCTCCTTCAGGTATTTCAGATCAAATTTCATTGATGGTGCTTCAAAGTGCTTCTCAGGATAACCAGCCGCGCCTACACAAAAATCAGTTTGAAAACCAATTTCAGTTTCTTCGTGCAGATACCTACCCTGATTCATGCGTATGATCTGCTCAATCAATTCACTGGCGTAACCATGGCCTTCCGGCTCTTTAATGAATTTCCCTTCTGTCTTTGGAGCATCTCCACGAAGCGCTAGCACATTCTCTACCCCAATGAAATTGAGGTCAATCAATGCATTTTCTGTTTCCTCCTTAGTGAATCCTCCACAAAGCAAATGAGGCACCGCATCGATGTGAAATCGATTCATAATTGCTGCGCAAATACCTACCGTTCCTGGACGTTTTTTGGTACTTATTCTTTCAAGCAATCCATTTGGGTGCTTCTTATAGATAAATTCTTCCCTGTGGTAGGTAACATCAACAAAGGGTGGCTTGAAATCCATCAAAGGAGCGATTCCTTCAAGCAATTCTTTCAAGCTTTGCCCTTTTAGAGGAGGCAAAATTTCGAAGGAAAATAGCGTGTTTTTCGCATTTCCTAAGTGTTCGGTGATCTTCATGTGGTAGGTTCTACTATGGTTAAATTAGGCTGATAAGCAAGGTTTGGAGAGAGTAAGCGCTCAGCATCTTTAAGCGAAATCCCTTTTCGCTCGGCATAGCTCGCCACTTGGTCCTCTCCTATTTTCCCAAGACCAAAATATTTGCTCTCAGGATTTCCAAAGAAATACCCTGAAACGGATGAGGTTGGGTACATCGCAAAGCTGGAAGTTAGTTCGATCCCAATTTCTTTCTCCATATCCAAAAGCTGTGAAATCGTGATCTTCTCTGAATGTTCAGGACAAGCTGGATATCCTGGTGCAGGTCTGATACCTAGGTACTCCTCTCGTACCAAAGAATCATTTTCCAGGTTTTCATCAGGAGAATAGCCCCAGTATTCCTTTCTCACCAATTCGTGAATATATTCTGCAGCAGCTTCAGCTAGGCGATCCGCAACAGACTTGAACATAATATCATTGTAGTCATCCCCGTCTTTCTGGAATTCGGCAAGTTTCTTTTCCATTCCAATTCCTGAAGTCACCGCGAAGCAACCCAAGTAATCTTGCTCGGAAGGATGTAAATAATCAGCTAAAGAGCGATTTGGAACTCCCTTTCCTTTTTTGCCTTGCTGGCGCAAAAAGTGAAAGGATGCGGCCTGATTTCCATCTTCATCAAATACGACTGCATCATCTTCAGATCTTTGCACAGGGTAAAGCCCAAAAACAGCATTCGCAGAAAGCCACTTCTCAGCAATTGCTTTGTCTAGCATAGCGTTGGCTTCATCATAAACTTTCTTTGCTTCATTGCCCACCACTGGATCGGAGAAGATTTTAGGAAATTTCCCGCTGAGCATCCAAGTGCTGAAAAATGGAGTCCAGTCAATGTATTCCCGAACAATATTCAGATCAAGTTCTTTCAGCACAGTCCTGCCCAATTTCTTTGGAACCACCGGCTCATAGGAACTCCAGTCTATTTCCACAGGATTAGCTTTAGCTTCGTTATAGGATACGAGTTGCTTAACCGATTGCTTGGCCTCGTGCTCTACCCGGAGTTGGGCATAGATCTCTTTATATTTTAAGCGATAAGCCTCCTTTGTTTCCTCAGAAATAGCCTCTCCCGCAATAGGAACAGACTTACTGGCATCCATTACATGGATTACCGTGCCACTGTACACAGGGTCGATTTTGACTGCAGTATGAATTCTAGAAGTTGTGGCGCCGCCGATTAACAAAGGAATTTTAATTCCCTGCCGCTCCATTTCCGAAGCCACATTCACCATTTCATCCAGAGAAGGAGTGATCAAACCGCTAAGTCCAATGATATCTACTTTATTCTTTACCGCTTCATCTATGATTTTCTGGGCATCCACCATTACTCCCAAATCAATGATTTGGTAGCTATTACAGGCTAAAACCACACCCACGATATTTTTTCCAATATCATGAACATCACCTTTGACAGTTGCCAAAAGAATCTTTTTCAAGGAAGAAGCTTCCTGACCTTCTTCAGGTAGAGGCATAAATGGCTCCAGATAAGCTACCGCCTTTTTCATAACCCGGGCAGATTTCACCACCTGAGGAAGGAACATTTTTCCTTCACCAAATAAGTCCCCTACCACATTCATCCCATCCATCAAAGGCCCTTCTATGACTTTCAGCGGATTCTTAAGCTCAATTCTAGCTTCCTCCGTATCTTCTACGATGAAGTCCAAAATCCCTTTAACCAAGGCATGCTCCATACGCTTAGCCACAGGATCCGAACGCCAAGCCTCGTTGACAACTTCCTTCTTATCAGCAGACTTAACAGTCTCTGCAAAATCAAGCATACGCTCAGTGGCATCCTCTCTTCTATCGAAAAGCACATCCTCCACTCTTTCGAGCAGGTCTTTTGGGATATCGTCATAGATCTCCAACATGGTTGGGTTGACGATACCCATGTCCATTCCACTTTTGATCGCATGGTAGAGAAAAGCAGCATGCATTGCCTCTCTCACAGGGTTATTTCCCCTGAAGGAAAAACTCACATTACTGACTCCTCCACTGACCTTGGCACCAGGAAGATTTGCTTTGATCCATTTAGTTGCATTGAAGAAGTCAAGCGCATTCTTTCGGTGCTCATCCATCCCGGTAGCAACTGGGAAAATATTCGGATCGAAAATAATATCCTGAGGATTGAATTTCACCTGATCCACAAGTATTCTATAGCTTCTTTCGCAGATCTCTATTCTACGCTCATAAGTATCCGCTTGTCCTGCCTCATCAAAAGCCATCACGACTACAGCAGCACCGAATTTCTTTACAGTCTTCGCCTGCTGGATAAATTCTTCTTCACCATTTTTCAGTGAGATAGAATTCACAATTCCTTTTCCCTGCACACATTTCAATCCAGCGACGATGATCTTCCATTTGGAACTATCGATCATAATAGGGATTCTGGAAATCTCAGGTTCAGAGGCTATCAGATTAAGGAATTTGACCATCGCAAATTCCCCGTCAAGCATCCCTTCGTCCATACAGACATCCAGCACCTGGGCTCCGCCGCGTACCTGATCCAATGCCACTTCGAGAGCTTCATCGTAATTCCCATTCAATATCAGACGGGCAAATTTTTTCGATCCGGTGATATTGGTTCGTTCGCCTACATTGACAAAATTGATTTCAGGGGTAAATACCAAGGGCTCTAAGCCCGAGAGTTTCATGTAGTTATTTCTTGCCATCTTCTCAGTCCAACGTTTCTTCTAATTCTTCTTCTTGTAATTTTCTAGGCTGGAAATTAGCAGCCATTTGCGCCAAAGCAGCGATATGTTCAGGCGTAGTTCCGCAGCATCCGCCAAGTATGTTCAGCATTCCTTCTTTCAAAAAGTCTCTCACCTGATCAGCCATTTCATTTGCTCCCTGATCGTATTGCCCAAATTCATTTGGCAAGCCGGCATTTGGATAGGCACTCACAAAGAATGGTGCCTTATTCGCAAGTACCTTCAAATAAGGTCTCAATTCTTTGGCTCCCAAAGCACAATTCAGTCCAACTGAAAGTAAAGGCACATGGGAAATTGAAATCAAAAATGCTTCTGTAGTCTGACCGGAAAGCGTACGCCCTGAAGCATCGGTAATTGTACCCGAAATCATAATCGGAATACCTCCTTCTTTTGGATCCAAAGGAATATTTCGCTCCTCATACACGTCCTGAATGGCATACAAAGCTGCTTTTGCATTCAGTGTATCAAAAATCGTCTCTACCAAAATGATATCTGCCCCACCATCCAAAAGCCCATGAACTTGCTCTGAATACGCTTCTGCCAATTGATCAAAAGTAACCGCACGATAGCCCGGATCATTTACATCAGGAGAAAGTGAGGCTGTTCTATTGGTTGGCCCAATTGCTCCTGCTACAAATCGCGGTTTATCTGGATTCTTTGCTGTGAATTCATCAGCAACTTCACGAGCCAATTTTGCAGACTCAAAATTGATCTGATAAGCTAAGTGAGAAAGATCGTAATCTGCCTGAGCGATAGTAGTCGCTGAGAAGGTATTGGTTTCTATAATATCTGCTCCAGCTTTGAAATATTCAGCATGAATATCCTTAATAATCTGAGGTTTGCTCAGAGATAAGAGATCGTTATTCCCCTTCAATGATTTAGGGTGTGACGCTAGTTCAGGAGTACGAAAATCCTCCTCTGTCAAAGTATATCGCTGAATCATGGTACCCATGGCTCCATCGAGAATCAAAATTCGCTGAGAAAGTTGTTGAAGTAGGGTTTCCGTTCTGTTTTGCATACTAGTCTTTTTTTAATCAAAAAGCTTATCGAGCAACACACGGAAAAAAGTACAAAGTACTGATCCGCTCATCTGTTCCCGATGAATCGGGATGGGAGTTAGCACCTTGTTTACAGGTTGCTAAGACTTCGTCGGGCCCTTCCCTCAGTCTTTCTCGATAAGCATCCCAAAGTTAATAGCATTTTGATAATAAAACAGGAGTTTTGCTTAAAAGGCTCTACTAAAAATAGACCTGAATTGAATAAAGTATAACCTTAAGGCCTCACCCCTACACCGAAACTCAAGTATGATCCTGACATGAAACTCGCCATACTTTGATCACCCAGCTTGTAGTTTGCCAAAGGAATTTCATAGCCGGCAGCAGCTGTGAATACAAGTTTAAAAAGCTTGCGTTTTGTCATAGGAATAGCATAATCCACAAAAACCTCCGGCTTCATCATTAATCCATTATTTTTTAAATACCCATCAAATTCCCGCTGCTCGAATAGCTCAGGAAAATCAGGTTTTGCCTCTTTAAGTAGTGAATAACGTATGTTTCCAAAGCCTAGACCTGCCAGTGCACCTATTCCAATATTCCTATATTCTATGAGATTATACCCCATATTACCATAGATTCTGAGACTATTTAAGGAGTGATTTCTTTCTGCATTTGCTTTGCCACTCAAGGCTAGATTGTAGAGTTCTGCTCCATACAGCAAGCGATCAGTATTCCCCAATATTCTCAAACCCCAATTTGATGGAGATCCAGTCAATGGGTTTAAGCCTGCGTCTTCTAGTTTAGCATTGAATGCTTTGGCATTGGTAAAGTGAAAGCCTCGGATCAAAGAAACTCCTATGCTCGCGTCTTTATAGAAAAAGTTTCGGTCAGCTAGTGAAATCCCAGCGCCAACTCTGATGAATGCGCCACTTTGGGCATTGTCAAAAGAAATTCCATGCATGTTCCATTTTCCCTGAATAGGGCTGAAAGAATATCCCATTTTGGTGATTAGCTGCAAAGCCTCCGGTCTGCCAGGCAAATCAAAATCATAACTCAACTGAAAACCAATCTCCGTAAGAAAGTTACCGTAGTTGAACGTTCCTTTTTGAATGTCTTTTTTCCTTAGAATAAACCCTTGGGCTGGATTTGCTAAAAAAGAGTCCAGATTTTCAGAGCGCTCTGAGGGCAACATCTGGAAATTTAGAAATCCCACACCCAACGACATGTAATGAATCAGCTGAAAACGAGACTCTTCAGTAAATGCATACCCAACATTCAGCAATGCTCTGGAGGTGCGGTAATTCATCCTAAACTCATCCAACTCGCTCACTCCTCCTCTATTATGAAGCACTTCCATACCCAAAACAAAATCGTTGATTCTAGTCTGGTAGCCCAGCCCGACGGTTTGATATCGGTTTCTGAGACCTGACAAGCCTCTAGCCTGAAGCATCTGGTCAAATTGATTGAGCTTACCGCCAGAGGTCCCCAGCAAAGCATAAAAGGTTGGCCGTTTTGACATTAATTGCTGTCCGTATGAACTCGCAACAAAAGAAAAGAAGAAAAAAAGGAAAATATATCTTCGAAAAAGGGGCATTGAATAGTCGGTTTGAAATAAGCTGGTAAAAACCCAGAGCTCCAAGGCAAAATTAATGCTAAACCGCTTTCAGCTGAGATTTTTTGGGGTAAGATGCTCAGTTATTTTACCATATAACCCTTCTGGGGTAAATGGCTTTTCTATAAAATCATTAATGGCTAACTC
This sequence comes from Algoriphagus locisalis, assembly GCF_900116615.1. Classification (GTDB taxonomy): domain Bacteria; phylum Bacteroidota; class Bacteroidia; order Cytophagales; family Cyclobacteriaceae; genus Algoriphagus; species Algoriphagus locisalis. The sequence goes on along the minus strand of NZ_FPBF01000001.1, from coordinate 435,249 downwards.
CAGCATTTGAGACTTTAAATCTTGATGTGAGGCGGCTGAAAGAACCAAAATGGGAAGTTGACTTTTCTTTAAATCACTGTCTTCACGTATTAGCTTGGCTACAGAAAGCCCATCCATAACTGGCATCTGTATATCTAAAAGTATAATATCAAAATCCCCTTTACGGAACTCATCAATTGCTTCTTGACCGTCTGAGGCTATCACTAACCTACCAACGTGCCAGTTTTTGAGAAATTTCTTAATCAGGATTTGGTTAACCAGATTATCCTCCGCTACTAAGATTGAGGCATGCTGCAAAGACTTTTCTTTATATTCCTGTTGTTGGGACTGACCTGTACTATTTAATTCCACGCTTTTAAATTTCAATGTAAACTCAAAGGAACTGCCTTGATTCAACGAAGTTGATACCCTGATTTCAGAGCCATGAAGTTCAACTAATCTCTTCACAATTGCTAATCCCAGCCCTGTTCCACCAAATTTACGGGTAGTATCTGAGGTGGCTTGGGTGAATGCTTCAAAAATTGAATTAACCTTATCTTCAGGGATACCAATTCCGGTATCCTCAATTTTAAATTTGATCTGGCAGACATCTTCGTCTGCGCTTACTATCTGCAAAACAGTCCTTACTTGACCTTTATCCGTGAATTTGATTGCATTAGAAAGCAAGTTATTAATGATTTGACTCAATCTCAAAGAGTCCCCAATAATCATTTCCGGTATTTCACCATCAATATCGGTATTGATTTTCAATCCCTTTTCCTTGGCTTGGAAACTGTAAGAATGCACTATCCGGTTGATTAATACACGCAAATCAAATGGGGAATGCTCCAGTTCTATCTTCCCGGCATCTATTTTACTGAAATCAAGGATATCGTTGATCAATCCCATCAGGTTCTCCGCTGAAAATTTGAGTGTTTTTAGGTTTTCCAATTGGTCTTCTCTGGGGTTTTCATCCATCAGGAGATGTGCCATACCTATGACTGCATTCATGGGGGTTCTGATCTCATGACTCATTACCGATAGAAACTGGGACTTGGCAAGTGATGCCTGCTCTGCTCTTTCTTTTGCAAGAAACAAATCCTTCTGCGTCTGCTTCAGTTCCGTAATATCCCTCGCTATTCCCGTGTAGAATTGATTTTTCCCTCCTGCTTCCTGTACCATTCTTCCATTGGAGCTAACCACACGATAGCTTCCATTTTTATGCCTAATGCGGTATTCTAAGTATTGGTTTTCATTTAAAAAATCACTGATTTCACCACCTATTGAAAGAAATACATCTAAATCTTCAGGATTGAGGTAATCCAAAAAGCTTTTGCCTGTGACCTCCTTCGCGTCATAGCCGAGGAACTGCTTCACATTTGGAGAAATATAATAGATGTCAAGTGTGTCGGAGAGAGAGAAAATAATCTCAGTTGATTCCTCCACCAGTCGCCTATACTTCTCCTCGGACTGCAATAGTTCCTCCCTGGTTTTGGCCAGTATTTCGTCCTGACCCACTCGATACGGTGTTTTGTGACCCCGTACGATCAAAAACCTTTCAGTGTAGCTTGAAGGAAGATTTGTAAACGTCCACTCATATTCCCCTGAATCAGCTTGTTTTGGTTTTATTGTTTCCAGATGGGTGTTTTTCGGAATTGTTCCCGTCCTAAAAAATACCTCAAGATCCTTGACCACCTTTTCTTCAACTATGCTACTCCTCCAATCAAATGGTATTTCCAGGAAGTTTTCTAAAAAATACCTGTTGAAAAATATTATCTCCTCTGCTTCTATGATAAATAAAGGAGCATTCAACTCATTGAAAACATCTGAAATATCAAACTGATTGAATTGTTTCATAGGCTAGGAAGCCTCTCCTTCTTACGTTTTATATCAAAATTGAATTGGATTCTACAACACCATGCATTTTAAAACTAAAAACAAAATATAAGTAAACATCTTCAATTTTCAACTATCTGCTTTTGAATTTAAAGCAACTTCTTTTTCACCTTAATTTAGCAATAAACCTTTTCTTTGTAATATTCGTGATCACATTTAAACCTATTTCAACTTAACTTCAAATACAATGATTGTAACAACCACTAACACACTTGATGGCTACAGCGTAGAGCAATACTTGGGAATTGTATCCGGAGAAACCATTATTGGAGCCAACGTTTTCAAGGACTTTTTCGCAAGCATCACCGACATCGTAGGAGGAAGATCATCTGCTTATGAGCGGGTATTGCGTGAAGCAAAAGCAACCGCGATGACAGAAATGGAAATGCAGGCTAGAACATTCGGAGCCAACGCAATAATTGGGATTGATCTAGACTATGAAACCATTCGGGATGGAATGCTGATGGTCACCGCCAGTGGCACGGCAGTAAAAGTTGTGAAACAGTAACTATAATGTATCTGGAAAGTCCTGAGAAATCAGGACTTTTTTATTTGTCCAATTACAGCTGCCAAATTGGCTTTTTTACAAAAATGATCCCCTACGATTACATTTGGGGCAGTTTTACACATATCCATACATTTGGTTTTGATGAATTTGCATGTGCCTTTCATAGAACTTTCATTTGTAAGATTTTTAAGTTCTTTACTCAGCTTTTTAGCACCCTCCTTCTTACAGTCAGATCCATTGCACACAAAAACCAATTTTCTGGAATGTTTCATTATCCTACCGAAATAGCCTGCATCATCAAACCACAAAGATACGCTCCATAAGTGCCAGCTGCATAGCCAAGAACAGCTAATAATACTCCAACCGGAGCCAGCGAAGCATCAAAGGCAGCTGCAACGATTGGTGCGGATGCCGCACCGCCTACGTTTGCCTGCGACCCAACTGCCACATAGAAGAAAGGAGCTTTGATGATGTATGCAACGATAAGCATGATGATGATGTGAAAAATCATCCATACTATGCCTACCACAAACAATAGCGGATTATCAAGAACTGCTCCCAAGTCCATTTGCATCCCAATAGTAGCCACTAACACATAGAGCAATACACTTCCCATACGAGATGCACCAGCACCTTCCAATTTCCTTGCTTTGGTAAATGACAATAAAAGTCCGGCTGTGGTTGCTATTACCACAATCCAGAAAAATGCCGAATCCAGTGAATACTGCTTCAGGTTAGGGTAGTTTTCTCCAATGAAAGGTGCTACATAATCTGCTGTCAAATGTGCTAATCCTGTTACACCAAACCCAACACCGAGAATAATCATCGTATCAGAAAGCGTCGGAATCTTCATTATTCCCTTCCTGAATTCTTCTATTTTATCACGCAGTTCATAGATTTTGGTACTATCCGCTTTGAACAGCTTATCGATTTTTTCTGGCTTTGCAGCCCAATAAAGCAATACAGCCATCCACAGGTTAGCGACCAAAACATCCACTGCTATCATCTGACTGAATAACTCCGGACTAGGCCCAAACACTTCCAACATTGCCGTTTGATTAGCACCGCCCCCTATCCATGATCCTGCAATAGTCGATAGTCCTCTCCAAACTTCCTCCGGACCGGAGCCGCCAAGCAAATCAGGAAAGAAAGTACCCACCGTCAGTAAGGCTAAAGGTCCCCCAAGCATGATTCCAACTGTTCCCGCTAAAAACATGGTTAGTGCTTTTGGTCCCAATTTCAAAATCCCCTTGATATCAATACTTATGGTAAACAACACCAAGGAGGCCGGAAGCAAATACCTACTTGCAACTTTATATAGTGAGGAACTTTCACCAGAAATCAAACCGAATGAATTGGCAAGTGCCGGGATAAAATAGCAAAGCAAAACGGTGGGAACTACTCCGTAGAATTTCTTCCAAAAAGGTTTATCACTGGCTGAAGTAGCAAAAATGAGCGCCAAAATTGCCATCAGTAATCCGAAAACTACAGCATCATTTGTAAGCAAAGGGGTATTTTCTTCCATTATATCTGGGATAATCGACTGCAACAATACCAACATTTGCGCAAAAAGACCAGAATTCTAATTCTTTCCGTTTTCCAGAATCTGCAAAAACTCACTTAAAATCATTGCGGTAGCTCCCCAAACCATCTCCTGATCCACTTCAAAATAGGGCGTGTCTAATCGGAAACTATCACTGAACTCCAAGACCTTTTGTTTGCGAAAAGATGGCTCATAAAGCGTACTTACTGCAGTTTGAATTATTCTGGCTACTTCCTTTTCCTCAGGAACAAAATCAGGAAGCACTTCTGAATAACCCAAAACTGGACTAACCAAAAAATTACTCGTAGGAATAAACAAATCACTCATTCTTCCTATCAATTTAACTTGCTCTGGCTTAATATTGACTTCCTCCCAAGCTTCACGAAGTGCTGTTTCTATCTCATCTTCGTCATCTTCTTCCATTTTACCGCCTGGAAAAGCAATCTGCCCACTATGAACTCCTTTGTAAACTGGCCTCTTGATCAGTGGAAAAAATGCCTTGTCATCGTTTGGATAAAGTAGAATCAAAACAGATCCTTTTCGATGATTATCAGGCAATTTAGAATCAAACCGCCTTGAATCTACAGGATTTGGAGACATGGACAGCTGAGCTTTTTTGCCAGGAAGGGGATATTTCATCCCTTTTTCCAACAAATCCAAAACGCTCCTAAAATCCATTATTAACTTAAGTCTATCTGTTTTATTTTTTTATTGAGATAAGAGTGTGACTCATAGCTCTGGGAAACCGAGGTAAATTGGAATTGCCTCAATTCATGATTTTCTACATTGATTAGCCATGCCATAGGTCGATATCCGGACTCTTCCTGAAAATATCCAAATACTAAAAACTCCTGAGCACTTAACCATATCCCGTCTTCAAACATTCCCGAAGGCCCCATAAAAAGTAAACGCTCCTTCATACCATCTTCCCGGTACCAAACCACTTCAGAATCTGGGTTCAAATAAGGCGTATCTAGACCTTCTTGTGCTTCTACTTTATAACTATAGATGTCAATAGTCCCATTTCCCTCAGGGTGTGGAAACTGATAGGGAAAAAGCGGATCTTCTTCCAAAATCGGGTTCTTCTCCGGCATTTCCATAGGATCTATCGAGTCAGTCATGACCAACTCAAATTGGGAAGCGTCAAACCTCCCGAGGTCACTACTCCAGTGACTAAACCAGGTCTTATTTTGAGCTAAGGCTAAGTCTATCTGGGCTCGGTTTCGGCTTACTTCTTCGGCTGTAGTTGAGCTGTTGCCCAGACGGTTTTCTTCTAGTTTCTCCTTGGAATCACAGGCTAAAAGAGACCATATCGCCATGCCAAAGGTGATCAAATAAGTAGGTGTAAATTTCGAGCTCCTCATGGAAGGTTAAATTGAGAAAGTTAAGCTAAGTCTTGACGAGTAAAAATCAAAAAAGGTTGAAACATTGTTCCAACCTTTTCCTGCTCTCAAACCTATTAAACCTATTGTAGATATTCGTTTTATGAATACCTGCGAAAATTAGAAAATGTTTTCATATCCACCAAACAATCGATTGCGAAAGATTTTCAAAATTTTATTTTCCCAAAGAATTTTTATTCTAAACCCTTAAAAATCAATGAAATTATATCTTAGCTGATCGTTAAAATTTTATGAAATATTTTTTTTTGATTTTATTCCCTCTTCGAATAGTTAACTCTCTATGAACTCAAATCTATCCCAACAAGTCTCCAATAAAATTTACCTAGGATTTATCACCTACATGGAGACGTTTAATACTTACACTAGATTAGCTCCTCAATATTTCAGTGAAAAAGCCTGGCATGCTACCCATCTGAACAACAAACAGCGCCTTCGACTTTACAAGGATCTACTTTTTCCACTTGCCCATGACTGCTCTGAACTATTGGGAGATTTGGCAGCTGACTCAGCGAGCTGGATGGAAATAAAGTCCATGTATCAACTGCTCATAGCAGAACGACCAGACATGGAAATAGCCGAGACATTTTTCAACTCCGTCATCAGAAAAAGCTTTCCTAAAATGACCATTGATGAAGACTTGATGTTTGTGATGGAAGGGTATGACAGCTGCACCGTCAGAGAATCTGATGAACTGTTGAGAACCTACCCTTCTTTCTTGGGTTTAGAGAAAAATATACGCCAAATCCTGGACGATTACGACTTTGGCGCACCCTTTATGGACAAAGAGCAGGACATCAAATTTCTGATTTCCAGCGTCAAAAAAGTAATTCTTAGCAGGTATCGAGTTGGTCCTGATACAAAAACGCAGATTTTGAAATCTGTTTTTTATAGAAATAAAGCGGCTTACTTGATTGGGCGAACATTTCTAGGGCATAAATGGATGCCTTTCATCATTCCTGTGCTTCATGGAGAAAAGGGGGTATTTGTGGACACCTTGATTTTTGACCCAAACCTGATGAGTAGCATGTTCAGCTTTACCAGATCTTACTTTATGGTCAAAGCCGAAGTACCTTCACAGGTCGTTAGCTTTCTGAATTCGGTGATTCCCCACAAGAAAATCCACGAACTCTACAATGCAATTGGTTTTAATAAGCATGGGAAAACACTTTTCTACCGAGACTTTCTTCATCATTTGGATGCGAGTAATGATCAGTTCGAGGTGGCTGCCGGGATCAAAGGAATGGTGATGACCGTGTTCACTTTGCCATCGCTGAACATAGTTTTTAAGATGATTAAGGATCATTTTGAGCCTCCCAAAACCATGACCAGGCAGGAAGTAAAGGGAAAGTATAAATTGGTCTCCCTGCATGATCGAGTGGGAAGAATGGCTGACACGCATGAGTTCGAGTACTTTAAAATCCCAATCGAGCGAATCAGTACCGAGTTGATGATTGAGCTTAGAAAAACCGTCAACTCACTTTTGAAAGTGACCGATACTCATTTAGTAATCAAACATTTATATACAGAGAGAAGAATGGAGCCTTTAAATCTTTTCTTGGAGCATTGCAGCACTGAAGAAGGCATCAAAGCTGCTGAAGATTACGGGAGAGCCATCCTACAATTAGCCCAGGCAAACATTTTTCCAGGGGATATGATGACCAAGAATTTTGGACTGACTAGACAAAAACGGGTAATCTTCTACGACTACGATGAGATCGAGTTTCTGACAGACATGAATTTCCGGGTAAAGCCAAAAGCAGAAACATACGAACAAATTTACGCTTCGGAGCCTTGGTATTCCATTGCAAAAAATGATGTTTTCCCGGAAGATTTTAAGCGTTGGATGATTGGGCGCAAGGATATCAAGGAAAATTTTCTGACTTATCACAAAGACCTTTTTGATCCGCTGTATTGGCAGGAAATTCAGGAAAGAATCACTGCTGGCGAACTGATTCATGCATTTCCCTATCCGGATGAAATTCGGTTCAGGCCAGAGGAAAAGATTTAAGTAGAGAAGTTTATTTCATTGCTATGAGTGCAAGCGTTATTTTTGCAGACTGGGTTTGTCCCCTAATCACCCCTTAGAATGAATTCTGAATCTACACCGAATATATCACCCAAATCCGAAATCAAGACTAAGACCATATTCCTGAGCACAGCCCATGACGATGAAAGACCTGTCTATATCTCAGGAAATTTCAATAACTGGACTACTCAGGACCCTCGTTTTTTGATGCAAAAAACTGCCAAAGGAAAGTATGAGTTTACCTTTCCCGAAAGCGAAGAATTTAACAAAGAGCTAATCTATAAATTCACAAAAGGAGATTGGTCTGAGGTAGAAATAGACCGCTACGGGAATAGAACCCCTAACAGACACTGGAATGATGAAATGGCTACCAAGCAGGAAAAGGTAGCAAAATGGCGAAAAAACTGGCTTCCTTACCGCCCCAGCCAACTGCCGATAATCCGCTTGATCTCTGAAGAATTTGAAATTCCTCAACTTAACAAGACACGAAAAGTCTGGGCGCTTTTGCCGCATGATTACAACAACAGCGGGGAGCATTATCCTGTTCTTTACCTCCAGGATGCCCAAAACCTTTTCAATGAAAATGCAGAATTCGGTAACTGGCAGATAGACAAAAAACTGGCTGTAATGTCGGATTATGGAATTGGGAAGATCATTATCATCGCCATAGAGCATGGAGAATCCGAAAGATTGCAAGAGTATAATGTGGGTAAAACCGTATTAGGACAAGGCAGCGGAAAGAAATATATCCGATTCATTACCGATACACTTAAGCCATTTGTTGATAAAACATACCGTACAAAACCCGAGCGGGAATTCACCGGAATTGGAGGTAGTTCTATGGGAGGATTGGTAAGTATATTCTCAGGCCTGATTTATCCTGAGGTTTTTGGAAAATTGATGGTTTTCTCCCCATCACTATGGGTGATTCCAAAAATCAAACTTGGATTCCTGGATATTTTCGAACCTCAGGAAACAAGGCTATATCTCTACGCAGGTGGAGATGAAAGTGAAACCATGGTGAAGCATGTAACTAAATTCCGAAAGCGCCTACTCAAAAGAGAGAGTCTAAAAGGCAAAATGAAGGTTCATCTCAGCATCAACGAAGAGGGAAAGCACAACGAGACGTATTGGAGTGATGAGTTCCCCAAAGCCATAGAATGGCTATTTTTCAGTACTAAAGAAGATTAAAACAGCGAAAGCCATAGCATATGCAATTCAAGACTCAAACAGAAGCGGGTGAAAACACAGGACTTCTGATCATCCCTGTTCTAAGTAGTAATTCCGAGGAAATCATTAAGAGTAAACTTGGTGGATTCAGTGTAAACTCGGCGCTTTTCTCAGGAAAAAAGGATAGTTCTTATCATTTGGAAATAGATGGACGATTGATTCTACTCATAGGTTTGGGAGAAAAACCAGATATCTCCAGTATTGAAAAGTCTTTTCGCAGGGTTCTTTCCAAAAACAAAGACCTTGTAGAAAAGTCCGTCGCTATAGATTTCTCAGATGATTTTTCGGCTGAGTTAGTCGAAAGTGCATTAGTCGGCTTGCAACTGGGCGCCTATTCTATTGGCTTTTTCAAACAAAAGAAAGCTGATCAAAAAGACTTAGAAGACTTAGAAGTCAATGTAATTTCTACAACTCCTGACCTTCCAAAAATGCTGGTTCGAGCTTCCAAAATTGCCGCAGCTAAAATTGAAGGATTCAAATTAGTTGACCTCCCTCCCAATGTAATCACACCGGAATATTTGGCAGACTGGGCGACAAAGCAAGGAGCAGCGCATGGGTTTGATGTCACGGTTTTTGATCAAGAAAAAGCCAAAGCTGAAGGTCTGGATGCATTTTTAGCTGTTGCTCGTGGCAGTGCCAAAGCTCCAAAATTTATCATCATGGAGTATAGAAGCCCTGATGCAAAATCCCATTTAGGGCTAGTTGGGAAAGGGGTTACTTTCGACACGGGCGGACTGAATATCAAAACTCAGGGCATGGTTTACATGAAATCCGATATGGGTGGAGCAGCAGCTGTCCTAGCTGCGACCCAACTTATCGCCTCCCTCAAACTCCCGATCAATCTCACGGCTATTGTTCCGGCAGTAGAGAATTCTGTTGACAAAGATGCCTATCTCCCATCTGAAGTGATAGGTTCACATGCAGGGCTGAGCATAGAAGTGATTGATACGGATGCAGAAGGACGCTTGATTTTGGCGGATGGCCTCTCCTATTTGGTGAAAAATTATCAGGTTGATCAACTTATTGATCTGGCAACTTTGACAGGAAGTAGCGTTGGAACTTTCGGCTATGAATGTGGCGCACTATTTTCCAACTCTGATGCTATTTCAGATGCTTTAAGAGCGGCAGGAATGCAATCCGGAGAGAAAGTCTGGCCGCTGCCGATGTGGGAGAGCTACCGTTCTGAGATGGATTCAGAAATCGCAGACATCAAAAACTACCATGGCAAACCCATTGCCGGAGCCATTACTGCAGCAAAATTCCTGGAAGCTTTTATCCATGAGCATCCTTCTTGGGCTCATCTGGATATTGCTGGGGTAGCATTTGGCGACAGTGAATTTTGTAAAATGAAGTCAGGAACTGCTTTTGGAGTTCAATTATTACTTAAATTCATCGAAAATCAATTGTAATTATGGAAGACCAAGGCAAGACTTTTCTTTGCATTTCTAATTTTTTCAAGGGAAATGCATTTTTAACTCAGTTGAAAAAACAAGGCAATCGAGTTTTTCTAATCACTTCTGAAAAGTTAAAAACCAAGCCCTGGGCTTTCGAATACATAGATGAGATTTTCTACATGCCTGGTCAGGATTTGGACTGGGATCTTGATCTCTTGATGAAAGGTGTAGGCGGATTGATGAAGAATCATAAGATCGAAAGCATAGTAGCCCTCGATGATTATGACGTGGAAAAAGCTACCTATCTCCGAGAGAACCTGAGGATTCCTGGAATGGGCCAGACCACAGGAAGATTTTTCCGGGACAAACTAGCCATGCGTATAAAAGCTCATGACTCTGACATCAAAGTCCCTGCCTTTGCACCGCTTTTCAATGACGAGGACATCAATCAGTTTGCAGATCATATTCCAGCACCATGGGTTTTGAAACCTCGTTCTGAGGCTTCTGCTCATGGAATTATCAAAGTACATGACAAGGAATCTCTTTGGGAAAACATCCATCAATTAGGAGATAACAGACTTTACTATTTGGTAGAGCAATTCAAACCAGGCGATGTTTATCATGCTGATGGATTGATGCTTGAGGGCAAAAATCTTTTCTGCTCGGTATCCAAATACTTATCTACACCAATGGAAATCTCCCAAGGCGGTGGAATCTTCCGTTCAGCAAATTTGAAGTTCGGGTCAGAAGATGAGAAAGCAATTAAAAAAGCAAATGCAGCAATCATGAAAGCTTTTGGAATGCTTTCTGGCGCTACTCATACTGAGTTTATCAAGTGTCGTGAAGACGGAGAAATATACTTCCTAGAAACCTCTTCCCGCGTTGGAGGAGCACATTTAGCTGAGATGGTTGAAGCTGCGACTGAAATCAATCTTTGGGCTGAATGGGCCAAAATCGAAGATGCTTTGGCTAAAGGCTATAAATACCAACTCCCGAAAGTGTCCAAGAACTATGCTGGCATACTTCTCACTCTTTCCAAATTCGAGCATCCTGACTTGAGTAGTTTTGATGATCCAGAAGTTTACTTCCGTGTTCCGCTGGAATATCATGCAGGTCTGATTGTAAAGTCGAAAAATCAGGATCGAGTGATGCAGCTCTTGGATGATTATGCAGAACGGATTGCAAAAGAATTCTCCACTGTTGCAGATGCCCCTGAGCTTAAGAAGTTTCATTAATACATTGAAAAAGCAATTTCAACCTCTTTTTAAAACTTCTCTTCCACGCCCAAACCAAAAAGTGCAAAGTCATATTTGACCGGATCAGCTGCGTCAAATTCACGTAGTTTCTGGGTTAGTTCTAAAGCAGTAAGCCAATCGGTTTGCTTTCTGGTAATCATCCCAAGTTTCCTCCCTACCCGATCCACATGCAGATCACATGGGCAGATCAATTGTGCAGGTGAGATTCTTTTCCAAAGTCCAAAATCGACTCCTTTATCATCGTCTCTCACCATCCAGCGCAAATACATATTAATGCGCTTGCAAGCTGCCTTGCGCGTAGGTGTGGCGATATGTTTTCGTGTACGATGTGGAGAATCGGGAAGTGAAAAGAAAAACTCCTGAAACTTGGTTAAAATTGATCCCATAGCATCGATTTCTTCAGTTTGTCCAAGTAGAAAAGCTTCTTCTAGAGAATCATGGGTTTTGTAAAACCAACTTAAAAAGTGGATGAAGTACAGCGTATCCACATCATTGAAGGTTCTATGTTTGAAGTGTACAAACGGTTTCAGATCATCTTCCTGATGATTCAGCAAAAAATCATGAGGAGCATTATCCATCATCTCAAACAACTCAACGCACTTATTGATGATTGTTTTCCGCTGTCCCCAAGCTAAAATAGCAGCAAAGAAACCCGAAATTTCTATGTCCTGTTTTTTGGAAAAACGATGCGGAATAGAGATTGGATCAAGAATTATAAACCCAGGCTGATTGTACTTCTCGACTTTCTCGTCTAAAAAATCCTTGAGGTTTTGCATTAAAGCGCGACTTTAACTTCACCGCCTTGGGTACCATCAAACCATTTGAAGCAAAGCTCATTATCGACTTTTTCCGAAACATGCCAGTCAAAGCATTTGATATTGGTAAGGGAGCGCAGTGAGTCCTCATCCGGATCGTATAAGCAAATATCGAAATCCGGTAAGTCCTTTGATTCAGTGCTATTCCATTTTTCGAGGATAAAACCTTCCTCCAGCACACGAACTTTTTTTCCAAAAACATAATCAGAAAGAATAGAAGGCACGCCGTCTTTTCTTCTAAACTTGAACCCTGAAGGACCAAACACGATATGCTTGATCAGTTTGGCTTCCAGCAATTCATTAGAAAATGGTAAATCTTCCCACTCTGATTCTTTTAAAACCACGGTTTTGCCTTCGGGACGAAGTCTGTTTAAAAATCTGGAAAGAAGAGAAAATAAGTAGGTGACACCAATAAATAACAACCCAAAGCTCGCCAGAATCGGATAAGAAATGATAAAGATCAGATTCCAGATAAAGCGGAAAATGTGGTGAAATATAAGTTGGACTTTATTCATAGCGGAAACGCAAAATTAGCAGTGGCTTTGCGGAAACCAAAATTCATCCTTAAAACCTGAGGAGCAAATGATAGGTTCAAAACGCAAAAAGACCGCCACTTCTGACGGTCTTTCTAGAATCTCTAGATTAACAAACTATACTCTTTTAATTTTCAAAGCTACATCGGACACCCTACATCGGGCATCCATCATTAATACATCACCTCTACAGGGAATCTTCCATTCACTGCTTTTAGCTGATCGAAAGCTGCTTGGGAAAGCTTGATCACCAACTTACCATTGTCGCCTGTTTCAGGAAGCGTACCGACTACACGAGCAAAAATGGTCACATCGTTCTCTTCATTTTTCACTCTCATGATGGTGCCGACCGGAGCAGTTCTATGAAGAACCAGATATTTCTTATGACCACCCGTTCCTTCAATCAGTTCAGCTTGGCCAGTTTCCTTGATGTTCTTAAATCCTCCAGAAGTAGATGCATCTGCAGGCTCCACCATCATTTCATCTACACTATTCACCACTCTTGGCGTTCCGATTACGGGAACTGTAGATTCCTGCATTGCTCCGCGACCTACTTTCAACACTTGACCTTGCTGAAGATTATTTGATGTCAAGGCATTCCAAGTAATCAAATCTTCCACACGAGCCGAGTATTGACTAGCGATTGAGAAAAGTGTCTCGCCACTTTGAACGGTATGTGATCTCCACTCTCCGGGAACCATTGGCTTGCTGGTTTCTACTGCTTCTTCAGGTGTTGCAGTTTTAACAGGCGCTGGTTTTGGAGTTGGTTCTGCTTTCTCTTTTACTTTAGGAGTTTCTTCTGCCTTCTTAGCTGGCTTTTCCTTCGCTTCATTTTTCGCAGTCACTACTTCAGTGCTGGTTGCGACTGCAACTGTTGGGGCAGGTTCTTTAGCCACAGAAACAGGAACTGCCGGCTCAATAATTAGAGACTGACCGACACTTAGGTCATTTCCTTTCAGCCCATTGTCCTTCATCACACTTTCCACAGTCACCCCATATTTTTTTGAGATCGAGAAAAGCGTTTCTCCTGGAACTACATTGTGAAGAACTGATCCGGCAGGAATCTCGGCCATAGAAACAAAGGGAACTTTGATCGTTTGACCGATTTTCAAGCCCTGCTTCAAAACCGGGTTAGCATTAACTATATCACCTACCGGCGAATTATATCTTCGGGAAATACCAAATAGCGTCTCTTTTGGATCTACTTCATGCAGAATAAAGGACTGATCTCCGATACGAGTCACTCCTACCGAATCGATAGAAGCATGCTCCGAAGCCATTGACAAAGAAGAAGATAAGGATAAAACAAGAAGAAAGGACCAGAAAAACTGTGATCTATTATTCATAGGGAATTACTGAGTTGGGAATAAACGAATTAGAAATACAAGATTAATTTCCAAAGTCCAGTGGCGCAAGAATTATGCTAGAAAAGAAATGAATCTGTTTTACGGGTATTTCGTATCTTTTCTCACTCGTACATGAATTCAAGCAATGAAAACCTATATCAGTACCCTTCTTATTCTCCTCCTACTTTCTTCTCAATTTGTTCTAGCTCAAACGGATACAGGTATTGATAAGAAGGTTTTTACTTTCAAAATCGATACGGATATCGATCCAGCCATGACCCGACGGGTAAAATTGGCACTTGAGGAAGCCGAAAAAGAGGCTGTGGATTTGATAATTATTGACATGGATACCTATGGAGGCGCAGTAAATGATGCGGATGAGATCAGAACGTTGATCCTAAATTCCAGCATTCCGATCTATGTATTTATCAATAAGGACGCTGCATCCGCAGGAGCGCTGATCTCAATAGCTACAGATAGTATCTACATGGCCCCCGGCGCCAGCATAGGTGCTGCCACTGTGGTCAATGGGACTGATGGAGCGGCAGCTCCTGACAAATACCAATCTTACATGCGCTCCATGATGCGGAGTACAGCCGAAGCACAAGGCCGTGACCCAAAGATCGCAGAAGCCATGGTCGATGAGAAAATCGAGATCAAAGGAATCTCTGAAGCAGGTTCTGTGATTACGTTCTCTGTATCTGAGGCGGAAAAATACGGATTCTGTGAAGGTCAATACGATTCCATCGAAGCTATTCTAATCGCTCAAAACCTTGGAGAAGCATCCGTTATAACCTATGAACCCGCTTCTACTGAGCAGATTATTGCCTTTTTTCTGAACCCAGCTGTAAGTGGCTTTTTGATATTAATCATTATTGGCGGACTATATTTCGAACTTCAGACGCCAGGTGTTGGCTTCCCTATCCTAGCTTCGGTAGTTGCAGTCTTACTCTATTTCATCCCTTACTATCTTAATGGTTTGGCTGAAAACTGGGAGATTTTGGTATTCTTCATCGGGGTAATTTTATTGGCGGTAGAGCTTTTCGTTATTCCGGGATTTGGGATTTTTGGCGTGCTGGGAATTATCGGGATCTTGACTGGTTTAGTGCTTGGAATGATCCCAAACCAGAATTTCAACTTTGATTTCGTCCCAGCAGCGGACCTTTTCGGTGCCTTACTCACGGTCATCATCGCGGCTATAATATCTGTAGGATTAGTTTTCTGGCTTACGCCAAAAGTGAACGAATGGGGCGCATTCAAAACCATCACGCTTGCCTCGACCCAACAAAGAACTGAAGGATACACTTCTTCATCTTATGCAGACACCTTAAATGGAAAGACTGGGGTAGTTCACTCCAGGTTAAGACCGAGTGGAAGAATAGAAATAGACGGAGATATCTACGATGCTTATTCGCGAGGAGAGTTTATCGATCAGGGAGAAAAAATAATAGTAATCTCTACTGAAGGCACTTCGCTAAAAGTAAAAAAACAGGAGGCTTAATAGAATTTGGTAAGTTTGCCCCATGAATACGGCTCAGACCATCTACGACTTGATCGGTGAAGAACAAATACGCCTGTTGACCAAGCATTTCTATCAGGAAGTCTCCAAAAATGAAGCGTTGAAAAAATTGTATCCTGAAGATCTGGAGCCTGCGGAGGAGCGACTGTTTCTTTTTTTAATGCAAGTTTTCGGCGGACCGGATACCTATTCTGAGCAAAGAGGACATCCACGCTTACGAATGCGACATGCCAAATGGAAAATAGATGCCGCAATGCGAGATCATTGGATGAATGCTATGCTTGTTGCGCTAGATCAGATCCAGGTGGATCAGAATGTACGGGAGGCGATGATGACTTACTTTGTCAAGGCCGCTAATCACATGATCAACCATGATTAACCTGCTTGCAAGGCTGTATTCTATCTATGCAGCAGTGATATTCGCTTTTAGTTTCCTGATAATTTTTCCATTTATTCTTATTTGTATCTGGATTCCAGGTTGGAAAAAGTATGGCCGGAAAATCAACCGATATTGGGCAAGAGCATATTTTACCTGCATTTTTCTACCAGTTAAAATTGAAAGGAATGCCAAGATTGAAAAGGGCAAGTCCTACATTTATTTGGCAAATCACTTTAGCTATCTGGATATCGCCATGATGGGATTTATTCCAGGTGACGTACTTTTTGTTGGAAAAGCTTCCATTCGCAAAGCGCCACTTTTTGGCTATTATTTCAAAAACCTACATATCGCAGTTGATAGAGATAGACTGAAAAGCCGGGCTGAAACTATGAAGCGAACGGATCAAGCGCTTGGATCTGGCAGCAGTATCATTATATTTCCCGAAGGAGGTATTTACACGAAAAATCCTCCGGAGATGATTGCCTTTAAAAATGGAGCATTCCGAATGTCCAAAGAGAAACAAATACCCATTATCCCTGTCACTTTATCCTATAATCATCTAATTTTGCCTGACGACGGGAAACTTTTGCTTCATTGGCGTTCTGCAAAAATGGTTCTTCATGAGCCTTTACTTCCAGAGAATTTTGAATCTGAGAATGCTTTGAAAGAAAAATGCTTTGAAGTAATTCAAACTCAACTCGAACTAGACAACATTGACTCATGCAAATAGACATCAATACCATCAAGAAAATCGCTCATTTAGCCCGGCTGGAATTTGACGAAAGCAGCGCGGAGAAAATGTCCAAAGACATGAGTCAAATCTTGGATTGGGTAGAGCAATTGGATGCAATTGATACGACCGATGTGGAACCACTGACTACCATGTCATCGGAGGTAAACGATATGAGGGAGGATAAAATTGGCCATCAGTTAGACCATGAAGCTGGTTTGAAAAATGCGCCTAAAAGAGACTCAGACTACTTCCGCGTACCAAAAGTAATGGAATAGTCCACTTGAAAACGAAATTGAAAACATCCATCCTATTTAACATTATAGCCCTCCTATTTATAATTTCGGGAGGGCTTTTTGCGCTGTATTATCTGATTTTTGATCCTCAGCCTTACGTCAGTATTCAAGCTGGCTCATTTTTGGATACGATCGCAATTCCTTTTGACTGGGTTCAAATTGGACCAATCTCCTTCCCGATTAAAGTTGATAATTATTTGGTTTTCCAGGAGTTTAAAGCCCTAGCTCCTGAAATTCACCTCACCGAGTCCTTCATTTATGCGCTTTTGGTTTGGTTGGCTGCAGTTTCTGTGCTGACTTTACTCACTGAATTCAAAAAAGCCTATTTCATCCTCGGAGGCATTATATGGATTATACTTCTCACTTTTAGCAATTTCAATGGCCTTAATATAGGAGGTCAAAGTGCTAATTACCCCTTGATAATCCTCCTTGCTGGGACGCTAATTCCTTTGATCTATTTTCATCTTTGGGGTCAAAAAATCCATCTGGCTATCAAATGGCTGATAATTTTTGTAGGAACATTTTCAGCTCTAGCTATTCTTATTGCAAAAAGCCCTATTGCCAATCCTGAAATCTACCTTTCCGAACATAGCCTTACCCTAGGATTTGGACTAGCGATAGCCTGGGTATTCTGGAATGGTCACGGCATTCTTTCGGGAATTTACATTTTGCTGACTAGGGCAAACCGGAATCTTAACCTGAACATAACTGTTCAAATCAGTCTAATAACATTAATTTATTTAGGCACTTTATTCTTTATCCTGTTGGGGCTGCGGGGCGAACTCAGGCTTCCTTTTCCCACCTTCTCTCCCCTTTTCCTACTCCTTCCATTAGGACTCTTTGGATGGATTTCTATTGGTGAAAAGGTCAGTCAAAGTGATGAACTGATTTCCACTCCTGCCGTCATAAAGGCATTACATTTAATTGGGTTAGGCCTTGCGCTTTGGTTAGTTTGGAAGGTAAAGCTATCCGGAAACCAACCAGCTGAGGAGCTTTTCAAACACTTGCTCGTCTATTCCCAAATCGGTTTTACCTTGTTTTTCTATGTTTACCTACTGGCAAATTTCGTGTCGGTGATGAACTCTGGCAAAGCCATTGATAAGATCCTTTACAAACCATACTCACTTGTCTATTACCATATTAGAATAGGTGGATTAATTGTAATTCTAGTGTTAACTACCTACACGGGCGGAATTGTAGGCGTTCAGGCAAGTGCCTTGACCAGTAATATTCTTGCTGATTATTATTACCAGGCTGACAAGAAACTAGAGGCGAGTATTCTATATGAAAATGCCTGGATGCACTATCGCAAAAACCCAAAGGCTAAATTCCTCACCGCTCAATTGCTTCTGGATCTCAAGCAGCCCACCTTGGCGAAGCAGCATTTGGAAGAGAGCTTTACCGAAGCTCCACAGATAGACAATATCCTCTTGTTGGCAGATAGGCTGCACCAAGAAAATAAGGTCTTTGAGGCAATTTATTATTTGGAAAATGGTTTGGCTATTTTCCCAAATGAGCCCCATTTAATCAATAACCTTAGTTTGCTTTACGCTAAGGTGAACAAGACAACGGAAGCCTTAGAACTGATGGCTCAGCCTGAAATCAAAAATGCAATTTTGCTGTCCAATCGAAGTGCGCTTAAAATCAAATTAGGCAAACCTGAAGCAAGCACAAGTCGAAAAACGGATCTGATTTCCCAACTAAATGAACTGGCCGCATCCAATGCGCTGGCGAATATTCCTGATGAAGAATTAGTTGCATCGATCAAGAAACACTTGAAATCAGAGGATTCCCCTTTGCTTATCGCGGCAGGATGGAGAAACGTACTCACTGAAATCAACCGAAATGATCCAAGCAAGGACCTAAATCTATTGGATAGTTTGGGACAAACGCCCGAAATGAATGCCTATATCATGTCACTTCAGGAAACGGCCGTGATCCGGAGTCTGGCAGCTGGAAGAGTCTCCGAAGCGGTAAAAAACCTGAATGGATTGGCATTCAGAAACCCAAATGACGCTGCTTATTACCTGCAACTCTCAGGAAGTATTTTAGCTCAAAACCTTGATTTCCAAAAAGCCGCAATGGAATTTATCGCAGCTGAAGAGCGAGGATTCCAAGGGTTTGATACCCACCACTGGAGCATTTTTGGATTGGCGGGAATGCCGGAAAAAGCTGTGGAGATTCGAGAGAAATATAATGTGTTATTACCGATTTATCTTACTGCCGAAGGACCGAGTGCAGCTGAATACTTAAAAATTATCAGCAGATTTCACCAATCATTTGCCCAAACTCTACTGTCCCAATGGCGAACACTTGATGAAACTGAGTTAAAAACGGACATAGCTATTCGCTTAATTGCTTATAAAGCACATGGCCTTGAAACGGATGATCTGAAAGAATTGGAAAAATATATTTCCGGAAAAATCGATTCAAATGAGGATCTGAAAACTTTTGTGGCTAACCCGGATCTCAAAAATAAAGCATCAGTCAATGCATTTACTTCATGGATTAATTCCGGAAAGGAACCAATAGCTAACCCTTACCTTAGCCCATTGATTATTAGTGAATTACACAATAAAACTGATCCTTTGGATCAATATGAAATTTTAAATTCAGCCACCGAATTCAATCATGACCCCATCCTTTGGCTTAAAAAAATAAAAGCTGCTAGAGAAAGTGGACTGGACAAATATGCCGATGAATCCTTAGAGATTTTGAAACAATGGGTTAGCGATGATGAGCTTTAAACGATTTTGAACTTGAACTATTGATTTTCATTAACGTTTTTTGTGTAAGTGAAAATTCTTTTCCCGAACCAAACCAGTACCTTTAACAAAACCTTTAGCCATGAAGAAAATCATTGAAACCCACGAAATAAACAAAACATATAAAATGGGTGCTGAAATTATCCAAGCACTTAAATCTGTCTCCATTTCAGTAAACAAAGGAGAATATGTTGCTTTCATGGGACCTTCAGGATCGGGAAAATCCACTTTGATGAACATCATCGGATGCTTAGACACTCCTACTTCAGGCAGTTATATTTTGAATGAAAAGGATGTCTCCGACATGACGGAGAATGAATTGGCTGAAATCAGAAACAAAGAGATAGGATTTGTATTTCAGACGTTCAACCTTCTTCCTAGAGCAAGCTGTTTGGAAAATGTTGCTCTTCCCTTAGTGTATGCCGGTATGAGTAAATCAGATCGTGAGGAAATCGCTTTTCAGGCACTTACAAACGTAGGATTGGGTGACAGAACCAAACACAGACCAAATGAGCTTTCCGGTGGTCAGCGTCAACGTGTCGCAATTGCAAGAGCTTTGGTAAACAACCCAAGTATCATCCTCGCCGATGAGCCGACTGGTAACTTGGATTCAAAAACATCTTACGATATCATGGAGCTTTTTCACGAGTTGCACTCCAAAGGCAACACCATCATCATGGTAACGCACGAAGATGACATCGCACATTACGCACACAGAATTGTGAGATTGCGTGATGGATTGGTAGAAACGGATACAATTAATCCGAATCCTACCCGCGGAATTGCCATGCATGCCTAATCACCCCAAATAATATCAAATAGATTCTTATTTTTGTCCTAAGAGATCAAGGATAAAAGATGAAAATCTATACAAAAACGGGCGACGAAGGTCAAACCTCACTATTAGGAGGAGCGCGAGTTCCAAAGTTCGATGTGAGAATTGATGCTTACGGAACCGTAGATGAGCTTAATTCCTATATTGGAATGCTCCGAGACCAGGAAGTCAACTGGATGAGAGCAGATGTGCTCAAAGAAATTCAGGATAGACTATTCACCATTGGTGCAGATTTGGCTACAGACCCTGCCAAGCCCAATGTAAAAAAGCCTGATCTGTTGGGATCTGACATTGAGATGCTGGAAAAGCAAATCGATGAAATGGAAAAGCCCCTTACTCCTCTTACCTCTTTCATTCTTCCGGGTGGTCATCCTTCTATATCTTTTGGCCATATAGCCAGAACAGTATGCAGAAGATGCGAAAGAATTGTCACAGAACTTGCAGCTATGGAAGAAGTTTCCGAATTAGTCATCCAGTACCTAAACAGGTTGTCGGATTATCTTTTTGTACTATGCAGAAAAATGGCTCAGGAACTCAACGTAAATGAAGTAATCTGGAATCCCAGAAATAAATAATCAGCTATCTGGCTCAGCCAGACTAAAGGCAAAACCAATGAAGACACAACTTGCCCTACCGGTAACTAAGGTTCAGAACTCTAGAATACCAGAAACAGATTTTTCCAACTTAGTATTTGGACGCACGATCAGTGACCACATGTTTGTCGCTGATTACAAAGACGGTGAATGGACGGACCTTAGAATTGAACCTTACGGCCCGCTAAGTATCAATCCTGCAAATGCAACCTTGCATTATGGACAGTCGATTTTTGAAGGCATGAAGGCTTACAGAAATGAGGATGGAAAGATTTTGGTGTTCCGTGCTGATGCGAACTGGAGACGTCTAAATGAATCCGCAGAGCGTATGTGTATGCCTGAGCTTCCTGAGGAAGTTTTCATGGAAGGCCTTACCCAACTGATCGATTTGGATAGAGATTGGGTGCCTACGGCAAAAGGTGCTTCGCTCTACGTGAGACCATATATGTTTGCCATGGATGATTACATCGGAGTTAGGCCTTCAGATACTTACAAATTTATCATTCTTACCTGCCCAGTTGGGAATTACTACAGCAAACCTGTAAGTGTAAAAGTGGAAACTACTTTTACCCGTGCGACTGAGGGAGGTACTGGTGCAGCTAAGACAGCAGGAAATTATGCTGCGTCACTTTATCCTGCGCGTCAGGCGCAAAAAGCTGGTTATGACCAACTGCTTTGGACTGATGGTAGAAGTCACAGCAAAATTGAGGAAAGCGGTACCATGAACGTCATGTTCAAAATCAACGGAAAACTAATTACTGCTCCCACCAATACAGGAACAATCCTAAAAGGAATCACCAGAGATTCTGTTATCCAACTGGCAAAAGACTGGAATGAGCCCTTGGAGGAAAGATTCCTGACTGTAGGAGAACTGGAAAGTGCTTTGATAGATGGAACCTTGGAAGAAGCCTTTGGCACGGGTACAGCAGCAACTATTGCTCATGTAGAACGCATTAATGTGAACGGAAAAGATTACATACTTCCTTCAAAATCTGCTGATGCTTTTTCTCATAGAGTGCTCGCGGAGCTAGACGGGATCAAATACGGTCAAGTGGCAGATCCTCACAATTGGATCATTTCTATTTAATACCCGACCCAAACATCCTCAAAAAAAGGGCTGCCTATTTACTAGACAGCCCTTTTTTCATTCAGAATGAACAGGGTTTCGCACGCTGAGAATTTTCAGCTTTTTCAATCCTCCAGGAAGTGCCCATTCTATTTCCATACCTTCCTGAAACCCGATTAGAGCCACGCCCAAAGGGGAAAGAACAGAAAGTTTCTTGGCTGCTAGATCTGCAAGCTTTGGCAAACTCAATTGAAAGTTCAACAGCTTACCCGAAGCTACATCCTGCACTTCAAAATAGGAATTGAGTCGAAGCACCTGAGGTTCTATTTTAGAATCAGGGACTTTCTTGGCAAGTTCTATTTCTCTGGCAAGCAAGGAAATCTCTTTTGTAATAAGATGCGACGGAGTGCCTAAGATCAGATCTTTGATCGTATTATAATCGGATTTTGTGAGTATTGGCTTCATGATTTTTTTTTATTAAAAGATTGAATCCGAACAGGTTAAGTCGGATAAAAATGTAGAAAATAAGTCTGGAAAAATTGCCCTACTTACGTAATACTAAAAATTACAGAGGGCTAAGAAATAAAGGCTTTATTCTTTTGGATATGCACACACTTCCTATCGCTGCATGTAAAGACCGCAGAAAAAGTTTCAAGAATAAAATATGATGTGTGTACTGACAAAATGATCCAGTTTCAGTTTGAACTAGTAAGCTTTGAAATAACTATTGCCTGAACTAGTGAATGATACGGATTGCCGCCAATTGAGTTTCTTTTGTTGAGATATAAAATCCAAACCAAAGGAATCGTATGATAAAGCCTGGCCTCAATGGACTAGGTGACAGAAAGTGAAATTCATTTGAAACAGGAAGCGCGCCTTACGAAATTTTAATAAGATCCTGAATGATTCTTTGTACAAATTGCTTTTATTTAGTGCTATGAAAATCCTAGTAGTTTTTTTTCTCCTGTTTACTGCATCGCCCTTCAGCTTTGCCCAAGGAACAGATTTCATTCTTCTTAAAAGAGGAGCAAAGCAAAAATCTCAAATCCGTTATTACCCCGGAGAAACGATCACCTACAAGAGCACCAAGATTGACTACTTCGTCACTGATGTGATTGAAAGTATTGACCAAAACTTTATTTACCTCAGCGAAAACATCCTATCGCCAGAATCAATTACTGAGTTGGATATTCGTAATAAAGACCGCCGAAACAACACACTGAGGGCTTTAAACATGCTCACACTTGGTGCAGGAATTATTTTACTAGGCGCGGAATCCATCAATAGCATCTACCATGACCAGGAATTTTCTATCGACAAAGGAGTTGGCGTTACCTCGGGAATATTATTGGGAACAGGCCTTGCCATGCTTCCTTTACGTTACAAAACATTTAAAAACTCCGGAAGAAACAAGATCCAGCTCATCCAAATGAGAATGGATTAATCGAAGATTTCTGGCATAAACAGATATTTTTTCGGACTTTTGCACCCTAATTTTAACCTAGACAGATGACTTCAGAACAACTGAAAGACTTGAAAGCCCGCACATCGGCTTTGAGGAGGTATCTTTGACTACGATCGTAAGATTGCCGAAATAGAAGACCTAGAGGCCGTATCGGCCCAGCCTGACTTCTGGAACAACCCGGAAGAAGCAGAAAAAAGCATGAAGCAGATTCAAGCCCGTAAAGCTTGGACAGGTTCATTTGAATCCCTCAATAAAATCATCGAGGATCTCGACGTTTTATTTGAATTCTACAGCGCAGATGAAGTTTCTGAAGAAGAAATGAAAGCTGAGTACGTAAAAGCGGAAGCTGCCGTACAAGAACTGGAACTCAAGAAAATGCTCTCTTCCGAAGAGGATCAGTTGAATGCCGTATTGGAAATCAACCCGGGAGCCGGAGGAACAGAAAGTAATGACTGGGCCTCGATCCTCATGAGAATGTACATCATGTGGGGTGAGAAAAACGGCTACAAAGTGAAGGAAGTAGATATGCAGCCCGGTGAAGTAGCCGGGATCAAATCCTGTACGCTTGAATTTGAAGGGCCGCTCGCTTATGGATTTTTGAAATCTGAAACGGGTGTTCACCGACTGGTTCGAATCTCTCCATTTGACTCAGGAGGAAGAAGACATACCTCTTTTGCCTCGGTATATGCTTATCCTGAAGTGGATGATTCTATAGAAATCGAGATCAATCCTGCTGATGTGGAGTTGCATACTTCCCGATCTGGAGGTGCCGGTGGACAGAACGTGAACAAGGTGGAAACCAAAGTTCAGCTGACACACAAGCCAACAGGTATCGTGGTAGTTTGTCAGATTGAGCGTTCACAGCTTGCTAATAGGGAAAAAGCCATGCAAATGCTGAAATCCCGTTTATTCCAGATGGAATTGGAGAAGAGAAATGCGGAAATCGCAAAAATCGAATCCTCAAAGATGCGGGTAGATTTCGGATCCCAGATCCGTAATTACGTGCTCCACCCATACAAACTGGTAAAAGACAACCGAACTGGACATGAAACCTCAGACACACAACACGTGCTGGATGGTGGATTGAATGAGTTTATGAAAGCCTTCTTGCTTGCGCAAAGTGAGGAGCAGGCGAGTAAGGACAGTTAATAGTTGGCAGTTGCTTGCACATTTCCCCATTGACAATCAAGGCTAGGATAAATATCCTGGCCTTTTTTACAGCTCACAAAAGTTTATCCTAGTTTTCAATTTCAAGTTGCCTTACTTCTAGTGCCAGAAGCATTTTTATTTGCTCAGCTTATTTGGCAAGAAGTAGAGTTTGTTCTTAACACGACTACCAAAAGTATTTTCCTGAACATATCACAATTGTCCGGCTTCCGAATGTAAACTTTGGCTCCCAAACTTTGTGGTAGTTTCCTGCAAATTTTTAATTAAAAATTTTCCAAAATTCTACTGGATCAATATAAAAAACAGTATCAATAAAGTAGAGAAGTCCATCGTTAGTTAACACATTTTCATCGTGGAGATCTTCAATAATCAACCCTAAATCTGGATGATAATAATCGTGTCTTCTGGTATTCAGAAAACCATTGACTGCCATAAATGATTTTACCTCATTCAAATCCGTCATGCAGTTTGCTTTTACATAAGGTTGAGAAACTACGGCATACAAAACTGAATTCAATTCATAAAAACCAAGCAGTTCATAAGCTGTGTCTGAAAAAAAATAATTATGCAACAAGAGGTTATGAAAGTAATCCTCCCAAGACGCATAATAAATTGCATCATTCAGTTTAATCACCTGCTTAGCACCCTTGATATAAACCTTTTGCTCTGCACCACTGGAAATAAACTTCTCTTCGGAAATCTTCTTTATAAAAAGCTGGTTTTCTTTTGCAAATACTTTTAGCCTTGCTGTTTCTTGAATTTTGTTTTGGTGTTTTTCTTCAGCCACTGGGCCTGTTCTCTTGCCGCTTTTAAGGTAGTGGGAGACTGTCTGGATAAGCGCATCATAGCTTGCGCTGCTCGCTCCTTGAATGATATGCTGTAATTCATATTTGGTTTGTTTTACGTCCATACATTTGAACGGCAATTTAATCAAAATAAGGATTATTTTAATTACTGCCTGAAAATTCGAAACCAAACTCTACCCATTGATAATCAAACAGTTTAGCTCTTTCTTTGGTCTCAAATCAGGATTATAGGCATTTAATTTTCCTCCGAGACACTTATCTTATACTACTAGAATCTTGCTACGCTATCCCCCATTTTTCTTATTTTCGCAGCTCTCATGCGAATCCTCCCCAGCTTTTTTACCCTAGACTTCTCCCTTCTCTGCCTGAGCTCATTTCTATTTTTTTCTTCTTTCAATATGATTATCCCAGAACTTCCGCAGTACTTGACATCCCTGGGAGGCGAAGACTACAAAGGATTTATCATCGCCTTGTTCACACTCTCAGCTGGGCTTTCCAGACCTTTTAGCGGAAAGCTTGCGGATAAAATCGGGAGAATACCGGTAATGATGATCGGGGCGAGTGTTTGTTTTATTGTCGGGATGCTCTATCCTCTGCTAAGTTTTGTGGGTGGATTTCTGTTTTTAAGATTCGCTCACGGCTTTTCTACGGGCTTTACGCCTACCGGAGCTTCAGCCTATGTAGCAGACATTGTTCCTTACCAAAAGCGTGGGGAAGCAATGGGCATATTTTCTCTATTCGGATCCATGGGCATGGCCGCTGGACCGGCAATCGGTGGCTGGATGGCTACCTTATTTCCTTTGGAAACGGTATTCTACGTCTCTGCATTCACCTCTGTATTTTCCATTCTGATCCTTCTGAAACTCAAAGAAACCTTGCCAGATAAAGAGGGTATTTCTTTGAAAATGTTTCGTCTAACTAGAGATGAAATTATAGAAAAGAGAGTGCTCGTTCCTTCTGGAATACTCTTTTTGTGTTGCTTTTCTTTTGGCGTTGTACTTACCATAATCCCGGATTTCTCAACGCATTTGGACATAGAAAACAAAGGCCTTTTCTTTGGGGTATTTACGCTTTCCTCTCTTGGGATTAGACTTTTGGCAGGAAAAACCTCAGATCGATACGGGAGAATTCCAGTCATGCGAGTTGCCAGCGCGACCTTAGTTTGTGCGATGGTTTTGATCGCCTTTGCAGAAAGCAAGTTTGGCTTATTGGGATCAGGGGTACTTTTTGGCTGTGCAATTGGGATGTACAGCCCTACCACTGCAGCTTGGGTGGTTGATCTCTCTCTGGATCAATTCCGGGGAAGAGCATTGGCCACCATGTATATTGCCTTAGAGGCCGGGATTGGAATTGGCGCACTGACTTCAGGATTTCTATTTGCAAATAGTGCAGACAACTTCCGCTTGGTATTTCTTACCAGTGCCGGAATGGCAGGATTGGCTTTTGTTGGGTTGCTTTTTGTGAAAAAGAATCAGATCGTAGCATTGGAATAATGGGTATGAGTAGGTTTCCCGCAGATAGCCGCTGATAAATCCGCAGATTTTACGCGGATCTTAAAGCTAATCCCTACAAATCACTGACTAAGTCTTTATTCATAAATTAACACTTAGCATAGCTCTTTCCCGCAGATAAACGCTGATAAAGCCGCAGATTTTACGCGGATCACAAGGTTAACTTTACGCCGATTTTAAAGCTAATCGCTAAAAAATCTGCGATAATCTGCGCATTAAAATCGGCGATAATTTGCGGGAAAAAGCTGTCATTCTTTAAAATCGAGTTTATATTCAACAACCTTTCTGCTAGTTGCTTCCCCGTGCTCAATTGACAGTACAAACTCTGGGTAACTAGTTTCCTTCATCTCAAGAATTTTTGGATTAAGAATCCCCTCAATTTTATAAAGTTGGCTAGCTGTATAATAGTCGCCATCGGGAGCAATAGAAACCAAGACACTGGACAAAACTCCATCATATCCTTCAAAGTATCCTTCTGGAGTAGCTTTGGAGTCAGACATTATATAGACATTGACAAAGAAACTCCGATTATAGAGCTCATGGTTTGAATAAACCACTTCCTCGATAGTTGCTAACACATAACTTAATGATTTTTCATCCGAAAGATCCTGAACTGCATTTGATTGTGCATTACAATCAATCAAAAAGAGGGAGCTAAGAGCAAAAAGAATGACTTTATTCATGTGTTTAAAATTTGATTTTTAATTGCCACAACCTGTCCCGTGACGAAGGATACGGGATGGAATCTTCGCAAGCACTATAATCATACCTCTGTGTCTCGATTTGGGTCATGCCTGTCTGCCTCAGGCAGGCTCGATTTCATACAAGCTTAAGGTTTTGAAACAGAATGCAGTTAAAATAAACGTATTTCAAATTTCAAAGTCCAAGATGCTTATTGGCTCTTGGAATAGAGAAGATCTCTTTCTGTCGGCCGTTGTAATACGTCACTTTTTGGCCGTCAAATAATGCACCCTCTTCCAGCATTATTCTCACATCCTTATTCCATTCAGGCACAAAAACCACGGCGTTCAATTCGATAGCATAGCCTGTATTCTCATGAAGTGGAAATTCCCCGGCACCTGGAGTATCCCCTTGATTATCCCACATTCCTATAGTTGGGCCTGCAGAGTGACCATAGAAACCCAATGGATGCGTGTATATACTTCCTCTGATTCCTTCTGCCCCCATTACTTGACGTGAAGCCCGAAGAATCTCATTTCCCGTTCTGCCGGTTACGTAATTGGAAGTCAAAATATCCTGAACCCTATTTCCCTGCGCAAAAGCCTTGCTCAGGTATTCCGGCACCCCAGTCTCTCCGGCTTTCAGCACATAGGCCATTTCCTGAGTATCGGTATTCAGCCTTAGGTAAGTGATTCCAAAATCAACATGTAACAAATCTCCAGGCATAATCACTGATTCAGGCGACTTGGTTGCAAAGTTTCTGTTTTGCTCATTATTTGCCGGATCTGCACGCTGTATATCCACAGAAGGATGAAACCAGGTATCCAATTTCAGTTCCTTGATTCTCTCCCTATACCACCAAATCACATCTTCTGTAGTAGTCACTCCGGGCGTGATCACTGCCTCGGAAAGTCCTTCTGATATAATGGAATGTGCGATCTCCTGAATATGCTTATAAGTAGCCATTTCAGGCTCTGTTCTAGTTTCCAGCCAGCGAACCGCCAAGGTTTGTGCTGAAACAACATTTGATTGAAGATTTTCGGGTAAATAGTCAAGGAAGACCTGATGCTCGTTTGTGGTCAAGCCATCTGCATGTCCATAATCCTTAGCGTAGTTCAAGCCTATTTTCTTTGGGTTTTTGGAAGAGATT
This sequence comes from Algoriphagus locisalis, assembly GCF_900116615.1. Classification (GTDB taxonomy): domain Bacteria; phylum Bacteroidota; class Bacteroidia; order Cytophagales; family Cyclobacteriaceae; genus Algoriphagus; species Algoriphagus locisalis. Next base: position 406,357 of record NZ_FPBF01000001.1, on the reverse strand, counting down.
AATTCCATCAAAGCTTTCCACTGGTCAGGCTGATTCTCTGGATCCCAAGCTCTTTTGAAAGATTTACCTACATCGTATCTAGCCACCGCATATGTTTCCACAGGAGCATTTGCCGAAGGCTGATACATCACCAGAATAGTACGTCTCCTCGCGGCTTGCCAAGTGGAAGGAAGCATGGTTCTAATTACAGGATCCTCATTGTATTCTCTGGAGATCACCACCCACATATCAATTCCAGTTTCGGTCATCAACTCTGGAAGCAGATTCTCAATACGGTATTCCAGCCAGGTATCAATCACTTTGGCCTGCTCACGCTGGGTTAAAACGGCTATGTTCTGAGCAGAAACAAGATTGGAAATAAGAAAAACTAAGAAAAGGAAAGGTAGCTTTTTGATCATAATAGAGGGGTTTTGTCCTGAAGATATAACAAAAAGAAGGAACTGCTGATAAGAATGGTACGAGAATCCTTATACTGACACCACAGGTTTATTTGCGGTAATCATACGATTACTCAATTTGTGGAATCGGTAAAACAAGACTACCGCAGTCACACTTAGTCCAATCAACAAACCGTACCATATGCCCTTTTCAGCAAAACCAAGCTCAAAAGCCAAGAAATAACCTAGGGGAAGTCCAATCACCCAGTACGCAACCAAGGTGATCAAGGTAGGGAATCTCACATCTTCCAGCCCTCTTAACACTCCCAAACCTGCCACCTGCACTCCATCGGAGAGTTGGAACAAACCCGCAATAATCAGCAAGGATGCAGAAAGTGTTATGACCTCCTCATTATTGATATAAAGGGTAGGTAGATAGAATCTCATCAGAATGAATAGCAAGCCAGTGACTGACATAAAAACCAAAACCATCCCGAAAACAACCATCCCTGCCTCCCGCATTCCTTTGAAATTATTGCGTCCGATCTGATTGCTCACCCGGATCATACCAGCGGTACTCAGACCCGAAACCATCATGTAACTCACTGACGCCAGGTTGATAGCAATCTGATGTGCTGCTAGCGCATTAACGCCTATCCAGCCCATCATAATGGCAGCGGCACTGAATGCACTCACTTCGAATATGTATTGAAAACCTGTAGGAACGCCGATTTTAAGGATTCTATTCAGCAGAAGAAATCTAAGTTTTCCCAGTCCCAACTGTAGGTTGAATACGCTATATCTTTTAGAACGCATGACATACCAGCCCATCATGAGCGGCATCAATACTCTAGAAATCAACGTTGCCAAACCAGCTCCGTTAAGGCCCAATTCAGGAGATCCAAGATTTCCATAAATAAATACCCAGTTTAGAAATACGTTAACCAGATTACAAAAAATAGTGACGTACATCGCCTGTTTTGTCTGGGAAAGACCTTCTGCCAGCTGCTTAAATGACTGAAAAATCATAAAAGGCAAAAGTGATGCTGTAATAATAAAAAGGTACGGAATGGTGAGTGTCACTACTTCTTCCGGCTGATCAAGGAAATGTAGGCCTTGAGATAAACCTAGGACAACTACAGTTAAAAGTAATGCGGTGGAAATATTGATCCATAAACCATGCTGAAAAAGATGACCAATTCGCTTGAATTTACCTTTTCCTTCAGCCACAGAAACCAACGGAGTAATACCCATGGAAATCCCCATTCCAAACATGAGAATAACAAAAAATATACTATTCCCCAAGGATGCAGCAGCCAAAGGAACAGCACCCATGCGGCCTACCATCATACTATCGGCCACGCCCACTAAAACTTGTCCCAATTGACTTAAAACCACAGGGAATGCCAGCGTGAAGGTGGTCTTGAAATGATCCTTAATCGTCATATTACAAATTTATCATTCTTGCCACTTTGAGAATTCCAGCTATACTGATTGCATCTGTGATTTCTCCATTCAACACCATTTCCAGTACTTGTGAGAAAGGTAATTTCTTTATTTTGAGCACTTCAGTCTCTTCAAATTCAGTTTCTCCCTGAGTTAATTCTTCGGCCAAGTAAATGTACCCTACTTCATCAGTGACAGAGTTTGAAGTATGTATTTTCATGATTTCCGTCCATTTTTGCGCAGACAGGCCAGTCTCTTCCTTCAGTTCGCGTTTGGCACTTTCCAATTTATCTTCTTCCAAAGGCCCTCCGCCCATAGGTATTTCCCAAGCGTATTCATCCAGGGTGTAGCGATATTGACCAATGATCCAGGTATTTCCTTCAGCATCAATCGGAATAATTCCCATTGCCCTATTCTTGAAATGCACCTTGCCATAAACCCCTTCGTTTCCAGCAGGGTTTACGATGTCATGATGCTCCACTTTGATCCAAGGATTTTCATAGATCTGGGTAATTTTGCGTGTTTTCCAGGGATTCTGTTCCATTTTTCTCAAAAAAAAAGGGCGACTTTAAGCCACCCTTTAGCATATATAAATGATTGACTAAACCGGAATCGGCATTACTTTAGAATCTTTGAAAGTAGATAAAATAACCATGGATTGCATGGAATCTACTTCTTTGATTTCAGACACTTTCTCAAGCATCAAGTTCTGATAGGATGTAATATCCTTTGCGATAATCTTGAGGATAAAATCTCCAGTACCGGTGATATGGTGACACTCTATCACTTCCGGTATGATATTTATTTCCTTCATGAAGGCTTCAATATTCCCTTTGTTGTGACCTATCAAGCTCACCAAAACAAATGTACTCACGCCCAAGCCAATCTTCTCAGGATCTAGCTTTGCATGATAACTCTTTATGATTCCAGACTGCTCCAGCTTCTTCACTCGCTCCAAAGTAGGGGCAGGAGAAAGCCCAATATCTTTTGATAACTGAGCATTCGTGATTTTGGCATTAGCCTGTAAGATTTCTAGAATCTTCCTGTCGATTTTATCGAATTTTATTCTTAAGCTATGATCCATGATCTCTTGCATTTACAAAATTTTATATGGTGCAAAGTTAATATAATTGATGATTGTTTTAAACCATTCATCAGAATTTTCAAGAGTAAATTCGAAATTTTCTTAATATTTCCAAGGGTTTACACAAACAATCCTTTTAAAATCACTTGTCTCCTTTGATAAATTCAAATTTTCTCCTGTTAGCACCATTAAAGACGTAACATTTTCAATTAAAGTTTATTCTTTTTGATATATTCTCGCGCTTCTTGATGAGCGGGATGTTTTCGCTTGGCATACTTCTTTACTTCTTTGAAATACTTTTTAGCAAGAGTCTTGTTTTTCTCCTGATTCGCGATCTTTCCCAATTGAAGCAAGGAATGCAAATAATAGCCGCTTTCTTGAGATTCGGATTCCTCACCGTAGGACAGCGTTTTCAGGTAATACTTCTTAGCTTCTGCCTGATTGCCCATGCGTTCATTGAATTGGGCAATATAAAATGCGGCATACCTCCCACTATTCGATTCATAGCCCATTTGCCCAGCATCAATCCGGTCGAGTATCTCTTTGGATTCCTGCACCGACTGTGGCCATCGCCCTACGGCATATAGATGCCGGGCATATGACCTGTGGAAATAGGGATTGTCCGGGTATTTAGTATGTAAGTACTCAGAAATCTGTAGCGCCTTAAAGGGCTCCTTTTCCTCGGAAGCATAAAGTCTGAAAAGGAAATACTGCGCCTCTATTCGTGTGTAGAATGCATTAGTAGCTACTTCCTCAAGTTGCTGCAAACCAAGTTCCTTATTTCCCTTAGGGAAAAGTGCCATGACTGGCCTCATTAGCGGGTAATGTTCAGGTATCCATTCGGAGAAGTAATTGAACAGCGCATCACCTAGAAGCAATTCAGGATTGAATTCTTCTTCTCCCCTACTGTATTCCATGTATTTCAGTGCATTTTTACCCGCCCAGGCAGCTTTTGTCCAGCTTCTTCTTTCGGAATATAGCCTTCCCTTGAAGCCATATCCTGCAGCTAAAAAGAAAGCCGCTTCCTTATTTTCCTCATCAGCATCAAACATGGCCTGAGCCTTATCTATAGACCGGTCTAGGTATTTGAGTAAAGTAGCATCGTATTTTTCATTGGTCACATCTACTTCTATCCTCCACCAATAGCCCAAAGCCACTAAAAACTCCGGCAATGGGTGATCCGGGTATTGAATAGCAAGCACAGCATAATCCCGCTCTGCCGCAGCAAAATCAAAATTATACATGCTATTAATGGCTTTGGTAATTCTAAACTGTAGCCCCTTGTCCAGTAGTAAATATTTAGAAGGCGCAAAGAACATAGAATCAGCTTCTGCCTCCTGCGCCTGTACAAGACTGAAGCAACTAACCCAAATACTAAGAATCATTACGATTCGTGTCAACATATATTTATTCCTTTTTAAAACTCAAAATTAGAGGTATTCCCAAACAAAATTTTAGATTTGGCCAAGATTCATCACAATTATGGCTAAAACTTTAACTCCAGAGGGACAACGTCTGAAAGAACTAATTGATTTCGACAAACGGGTTTATTTTTTCGTACTGGTGTTTTTGTTTCTGCTGATCAGGTATCTCACCAATACCTTAATTCTTGAAGCTATCCCGGATTATGACAACCTGGAAGCACGAGGGGATTTTATGATTTTTCATATTTTCAATGCACTCAATTACCTCTGGACACCTTTTGCTTTGCTGTGGAAATTCACTGTAATATCCTTCCTCTTTTGGCTGGGCGCGTTTTTAATTGGCTACAAAGTCCCTTACAAAGAACTTTGGCAGTTTGCACTGATTGCAGAAGTGGTATTTATTTTCCCTGAACTGGTTCGCCTTTTGGTTTACATCTCTCCATCCACTGGGGTGACTTACATGGAAATAGATGAATTCCGGCCCCTATCTTTACTTTCCTTATTAGGTTCAGAAAACGTAGCCCCTCAATATCACTACACTTTTGCCACGCTAAATATCTTCGAAATTATCTACGGAATAGTATGGCTGTATGGTTTTCATATGATCAGTCGAAGACCATTTGGAGAATGTTCCCTTGTGGTTTTCATCAGCTATTATATCCCTCTGGCTATATGGCTCACTTGGTATATTATGGTTTATAGAGCTTAATTTATTGGCAAAAAAAAGAGGATCAGAATTGACTGACCCTCTTTTTTTTAATTTTATTGCTGATTTAGAACCCTAGACCTAATGCCATGGTAGTCGGATTGAAATTCAGATCAGAAACCTTGGATGTTGCTCCAGTCATTAGATTCACTGAATACACTCCCGTTGCTCCACCTACAGTGAAAACTCCGTAAGCCATATCGGAGGTACCACCTACATCAAATCCATTATCGCTGGTAATATCGATTCCTAATGCACCGATTTCCACAAGTACGCCATCGTTTGGAGGGGAAACTTGATATAACATATCATTCTGAGCATCCACTACGAAAAGCGCAGTTTCTGTAGTTCCGGCAAAGTTCTTCGTATAGGCAGCTCCGCTGGCCATAGGTGACCCAGGACTAAGACTTCCATCTACTGCCACTACCGTCCCTAAGTCCGGGTGAAGTCGTAGATTCTGTCCCTCATCAGTAATCAGACGGATTCTATCTACAGTAGGATTGAAATCAAATCCTATAAATGTGCCCATTGCAGCTGGCATCAAAGGATCTCCAATTGCTGTTACAGCTCCACTGGATGGATTTACGCTATATAACTGGCTCATATTAGATACTGCCAGCAATTGACCATTTGCAGGACGGAAATCCAGACCTATAAGCATTTCGCCATCCATCAACCCTGTAATATCCACCGCGATAGGCTCAGGACTAGTAGGATCAAATCGGTACAGCTTATTGTCAGCATCCGTAGCATAAGCAATTGGATTGGTTTTGAATGCTATGCTTACGACTGGCTGGGAAAATGTACCTACCCACATAGCCTCACCAGAAGAAAGGTCAATTGTATAAAGTCTGGACTCATCCTCTTTTCTATTCACAGCCAGAGCTACAGAATTATCAGGATTGATATCCATGTCACCAAGGCCATCAAAATCTACTCCCAGATCACCTACTTCTTCCAGGCCTCCATCATTTGGCGGCACTTGCTTATAAAGCTTGTCCTGCTCAAAATCAATATCAAAAAGAGTTGTCATCGTTGTTCCGGAAAAGCTATTGGTATAAGCAACTGCTCCGATTCGGGGATTCATACCTCCATTAATAGAGCCGTCAGTAGCGACCACGGTACCCAGTTCTGGATGTAGTCGTAGATTTTGACCTGATTCGGTCACCAATCGTATTCTATCTACCGTAGGATTAAAATCCAAAGAAGGATTTGCTCCTTGATAAGCTGGAGTGAATGCAGCAGCACCTAAAGCAGTGGCAGCACCTGAGTTTTCATTGATGTGATAAATTCGGCTCATAGAACTAAGAGCATAAAGCTGACCGGTAGCCGGACGGTAATCAATAGATACGATCATCTCACCTGACCCCAGCCCAGTAATTTCCATGGAACTTGTCGGGGCGGAAAGATTTTGAGCATCATACATCAAAATCATATTGTCTGGAGTCAATGCTGTGAAACTTACTTCTGGTGCAGTGCCAGGCATGTCGATGATAGGATTTCTATCCTCATCTTTGTCATCACATGAGATAAACGCCAGTGACAAAATCATACTGGCAAGAAGTGCGGGGAAAATGTTTCTTGTTTTCATTAGTTGATTAGTTAGTTTCAATCAATTACGAACCCAACTATCCAACTGGATTTTTCAGTAGAAAATAAATTTTCAAAAAAGTAAAACTCCTAATATGAAATCGAGCATATCGAAGATCGTCACACACTGGGATGATTATAAGGTATGCGAGATTCTCCCGAATCAAGTTTGGGACAGGCTATGTGGCCATTGAAATACAAATTATTAACACATGAAATCAAGTAGCCAACCTTCCTTAAAAAAATTGGAAATCAACCAGTTACATTGAAATAAGCTCGGTTGTAATGATGTAAAACCCCATAATTAAAACAAACCATCCAAAGCCTTTTTTAAGCGCCTGTTCGTTTATTTTCTTTGAGAGGGAGCTACCTATAAAAATACCAACTATGGATAAACCTGTGAAAATCAGGAGCATTTTCCAATCTATCGTTTGATTGGCAACATCGCCCAAAAACCCTATTAAGGATTTTGCTGCTATGATTAACAAGGATGTTCCCACAGCCATTTTCATCGGTAGTTTAGCAAGTAGAACCAGTGCCGGAATAATCAAAAAACCTCCACCAGCTCCCACCAATCCGGTAATTAATCCCACTACTATTCCTTCCAAGGCAATCAAAGGAATATTAAACTTCACCACGCTTTCTTCCTCATCTTTCGCATTTCCATTTCGTTTGATCATGGAGTAAGAGGCTGCAAGCATAATTATTGCAAACAACACCATGATGCCTATGCTCTTGGTAACCTCCATTCCTGCCATGTCAAACAAAGGATCCGGAAGAGCTGGGACGATGAATTTCCGTGTTAAGAATACTGCAATAAAAGAAGGAACAGCAAAAACCAAGGCCGTTCTATAGTCCACCAGCTGTTTTTTCATATAGGTAAATGACCCTACCAGAGAAGTACTTCCCACCACAAAAAGCGAATATGCGGTAGCCAGTACTGGGTCTAACCCCAAAATATAAACCAGAACTGGCACAGTCAAAATAGACCCTCCACCCCCAATAAGCCCCAGACTGATCCCGATAATAACTGCAGCTGTATATCCTACTAATACGATAATGTCCATAATAAATTTCTAAGATTTGATAGCACAAAAGTACCTGCAAGCCTTAGCGTATGAAGTGACAAATGTTACACTGGGTTTGGATAGAAAAAAACTTTGATGAAATTTTTATGCTAAATCCACTAGCTCTAGTTGCAAAATAATTCAGATTACATCTGCAGAATCCCACTTTTATTCCTCCACATTTGCTTAAATTGACTAAAGTAATCCACTAGCCATGAAAATAATTCTTGCGATCGATTTTTCGGAAAACTCACTTAACGCATTAGATTTTGCTGTAGCCCTAGCGGAAAAAAAGGAAGGTGAAGTGGTCTTAGTGCATGTGATAGAGGCCGTTTTTGATTTCGCATCCCAGGCGGCAGTCGCTATAGAAAGTATGCACCGGGATGCTGAAAAGTTGATGCAAGAGGTCTTGGAGAAATACAAAGACTCAGCTCTATCCTTTAAAACTGTAATCAAAGAAGGCACAGCTTCTATTTCAGTTGCTAGACTGGCGAAGGAACTAGATGCCACCCTGATCGTGATGGGAACTCAAGGAGCAAGCGGAATTAAACTTGCCTTGATAGGTAGTACGACGATCAACCTGATTAAAGAATCGGCTGTACCTGTCCTGGTAGTTCCGGCGGAATCCGTGGCAAAGGATATTCGAAAGATTGCCCTCGCATTAGAATTTGCGAGTCACGAAGAAAAATTCATCGATTGGGTAATCGACATGAGCAAGCGATGGGAACGGCGCTTAGAATTCATCCACGTACAAACTGCCAATGCCTTTGAGGAAGATCCTGGCATCAAAAAATTAGAGAATTTAATTGTTTCCCAGTATCCTGGATTACCTGTCAAGATTCATACATTTTATGCAAAAACACCCATAGAGGGTCTAGACCAGTTTTTGGAAGAAAATGAAAATACAATCTTAGTGATGTGCCATGAGCATAAAAACCTCTGGGAGCAGATTCTTAACAGGAGTAGAACCATTGAAATGGTTTTTCATTCTAAAGTCCCGCTTCTGGTAATGGTCTGATCACTTACTGATCAACTCTTCGAAATCATCACGGATATAAATCACATTTCTTCCCAGTTCAATCCACTTCTTCTTTTCCAATTGCTTCAGCAATCTAGAAACTACTTCTCGGGAAGTCGTAAGCTCATTGGCAATTTCCTGGTGAGTAGTATGAAGCTCATTCGTCTTTAGCTGCTTCATTTTGGTTACTATATATCCCATCAGCCGCTCATCCATTCGTTTGAAAGCCACAGCATCCAATGCCACCAGCATTTCCTGGAAACGGTTTTGGTAGGTATTTGACACAAAATCCTTCCATTGCTTGAAATCATTTGAGAATTGCTCGATAGCAGTTATCGGTATAGCAATAAGTGTAACATCTTCCTCGACAACTGCCTTTATCTCACTAGGCTTTGAAGCCGAACAACACGTCAAGGATAAGGCGCAGGTCTCTCCCGCATCCAAAAAATACAAGAACAACTCTCTCCCCTCATCGTCCATTCTGGAAATCTTAATTGATCCCTCCAACACGATTGGCACCATCTTCACAAACTGGCCAGGCTCCATAAGTACTTTACCAGCCTGTAATTCCAGGATTTGTCCTTTTTCTATAAGTTGCTCTAGCAGTGCAGTATCAGTGAAAATAGGTAGTGCTTCTTTTAGTTCTTCTGTAGTCATATCGTAGTGAAAAGATGGCCAATATAAGAATCAATGCATTTTATCTAAGTGATATAGATCACAAAATCGATTCCGGGTCAAAAACATGACAAAAATCTTCTTTGTTTTTCTTTAGATTCATTCCAAATAATCCTATTTTTGCAATCGGTCAAAAGGCCAAGTCAAAACTATGTTAATAACTGCTGATTCAATACCTATCACCCGGGCTGCAATTATCCAAGATATCTTAGATTCTCCGTTGAAAATCAACTTGATGGAACTTGGTTTTTTACCAGGAAAAACAATCACACTACATCACTCTGCCCCAATGGGAGGTCCAATGGCGTTTAAGCTTGATGAAACTATCCTTGCCTTAAGAAAAACTGAAGCTTCGCTCATTGAAGTACAATTGCTCTGAATTTCATGAATGAGTCCCCAATTCCTTCCCAAGTAAAATCACCAAAGATTGCCATCATCGGAAACCCGAATGTCGGTAAATCCACCATCTTCAACCAACTCACTGGGCTGAACCAAAAAATCGGTAATTACCCTGGCGTGACTGTAGATAAAAGAACTGGATCCATGCACTATCATGGGGCTAGTTATGAGATTATTGATCTGCCTGGCACGTATAGCCTTTATCCTAATTCTGAAGATGAAATCATCGCCCATCGTGTACTGAACCAGCTGAGCGAAGGAGAGAAGCCGGATTTTGTGCTAATGGTCATCGATTCCTGCCAGATTTCCAGAGGACTCTTTTTAGCAACCCAGTTAATCGACTTGGGGCTAAATATGGCCTTGGTGCTTAATATGGCTGATATTGCTACCAGAAAAAATATTGCCATCAAAAGTTTTGAAATTTTCAAATCCCTTGGAGTCCCAATCTTAAGTACTGATGCGCGGGGCGAAAAGGGATTAGATCAAATCCGGGAACTGATTCACCAACAAAACTTCAGTAATAAATCAACTTTTTTAGCTATTGAAGAGGTAGTGCCGGCGGCCTTCCTTGATGAAGTGAAAGCCAAATTCGGATTTTCCAACTCCTATCAGGCCTATCAAATGCTCCGGTTTGGAGATAAGGATAAAACGATTTCTATAGAGGACAAAAACTGGATCAAGTCAAAACTTGCCGAAAGAAACTTTGACTTGGACAAAGCCCAGCTGGAAGAGACTAAGATCCGATACAGGCTGATTACCGCAATCGTAGAAAAAGCTGTTGTGAAAACTCCGGATGTAAAAAAAGAATCCGGTATCGATAAAATTCTACTTCATCCGGTTTTTGGATATTTGATCTTTGGAGCAATTCTCTTGTTGATTTTCCAAGCCATATTTGCCTGGGCTTCAGTACCCATGGATTTAATCGATGGGTTCTTTGCTGAGATGTCCGGCTGGGTTTCTACTCTGCTTCCTGAAGGTCCACTTGCCAGTCTGATCACCGAAGGTATAATTCCCGGTATAGGTGGAGTCGTGATATTTATCCCACAGATAGCCATGTTATTTGGTTTTCTGGCGATTCTCGAAGATACAGGATACATGTCCAGAGTGGTGTTTTTGATGGATCGCTGGATGAGACCATTCGGACTGCACGGCAAAAGTATTGTTCCATTGGTTTCCGGCGTAGCCTGTGCTATTCCCGGTGTGATGGCTGCTAGAAATATCGGAAACTGGAAAGAGAAAATCATCACTATAATGGTGACTCCCCTGATGAGTTGCTCTGCACGGCTCCCTGTTTACATCATTCTAATCGGGCTGGTGGTACCGGATGAGTTTATAGCTGGCATTTTCAATCTTCAGGCTGTTGCGCTACTTGGACTCTATCTGCTGGGTGTGGTAGGTGTATTTTTCACCGCATTACTTATGAAACACGTGCTGAAGTCAGAGGAGAAAAGTTTTCTGATGGTAGAACTTCCCACTTACCGAGCACCACGCTGGCTGGATGTATTGCTGACCATGTACAACAAATCCAAAACCTTTGTCATGGAAGCGGGAAAAGTAATCCTTGCGATTTCCATTATTCTATGGGTATTGGCTTCTTATGGTCCTCCTGAGCGCATGGATGCTGTCCGAGCTGAGGGAGAAGCTAAATTAGAAGCGGCCACTTCGGAGGGTCAAATCGCCGAAATAGAAAATGAAACAGCTTCACATTTACTTGAAAACTCTTTCATAGGCATCATGGGTCAAGCCATAGAGCCTGCTATCCGACCGCTGGGCTATGATTGGAAAATCGGAATCGCGTTGATCACGAGCTTTGCTGCAAGAGAAGTATTTGTCTCCACGATAGCCACTATCTATAGCATTGGCTCAGATACTGAAGATGAACTAACGATAAGGGAAAAACTCAACCAGCAGGTAAATCCGAACACTGGAGAAAAAGTGTACACCACAGCAACAGCTTTCTCGCTTATGGTGTTTTATGCTTTTGCCATGCAGTGCATGAGTACGCTAGCAGTGGTGTACAGGGAAACTAAAGGCTGGAAATGGCCGTTGATCCAGACAGCATACATGACAGCTTTGGCCTATTTCTCGGCCTTGCTCGTTTATCAAATTCTATCGTAATATGTGGCAGGAAATCGTAGTAGGAGTACTTATTTTAGCAGCTTTGGGGTTTTTGGTGAAAAAGTATTTCTTCAAATCAAAAACTGAAGCAGGCTGTGACAAATGCGCCAAACCCTGATTTTTGTGTCAAATAATCTCATAATGCTAGTTTTTTGATACTTTTAGGCTCATGGGCAAAGTAGCCAAGCAGAGTATTCAAACCACCATTTTTTCTTACCTGGGCGTAGTCATAGGATATGTTAATGTCCTTTGGCTCTACCCCTATGCCCTAGATGCATCTCAATTAGGTGCCTTCCGAACAATCCAAGATTTAGGTTTACTTTTCGTTCCCTTTGCACAATTGGGCGTAGGTCATGGGATCACGCGCTTTTTCCCCCAGCTCAAATCCAATCAATCGGCTTTCCTTAGTTACGGGCTAGTCTTTTCCATGGTAGGCTTTGCGCTGGTAAGCGCCATATTCCTAGGTTTTAGAACGCAGATCATCGATCTCTTTGCCGTCAATTCTCCCGAAGTACTAGACTTTTTCGGGGTAGTTCTATTGATCACACTATTTGCGCTTTTGAGTAGCATATTAGATGCATACAGCCGTTCGTTTGTGAAAGTTGCAGTTCCCACCCTCTTCCGGGAGGTTTTTCTGCGGCTACTAACCGGGGTTCTCGTCGGAGCATATCTGCTGAAATGGATCAGCTTCCCGCAAGTGATGCAGGGCCTAGTGGCAGTTTATGGACTGGCTTTTTTGGGGGTTCTAGTGTATTTACTTTGGCTGGGAGTTTTGAAGTTTGACTTTCGCTGGAACACTTTTCCCAAAGGTTTTCGTACCTCTTTTGTTCAGTTTAGTTTGGTTACTTTCTTGGCCACTGCTGCTTCTACCTTGATCATGAAGATTGACAGCATTATGGTGAGTTCTATGATCAGTCTTGAAGCTAATGCCATTTACACCATTGCATTCAGCATGGCGATGGTAATAGAACTTCCCCGGAGAGCGATATCACAAGTAGTGATGCCAGTTATTGCAGACCATTTTGCCAAAGGCAATCTCGAAGAAATAAATACACTTTATAAGCAAATATCAAACCGTCAACTCTACATCTGCCTCCTACTTTTCCTAGGAGTTTGGGCAAACTTAGATGCCATCTATTATTTTATACCAAACCGGGAAATCTATGAATCTGGTAAATATGTGGTGGTTTTAATAGGGTTGGGAAAATTACTTGACGTAGTTTTCTCAGTGAATGGTGAAATTCTTGTTTTCTCCAATCATTACCGATTCAATCTGATAGCGACAATTGGGATGAGTGTCTTAATCGTAGCATTGAATTACCTCCTTATCCCACTCTACGGTATAGAAGGAGCAGCCCTAGCCTCGGTTGCGGTGATGTTTTTATTCAATTTTGTAAAATACCTATTCCTAAGGATCAAATTAGGTTTTGATCCATTTTCGAAGGAAACGTTAAAAATAATTTTTGTGGGAGTTATAACCTATAGTCCTACCCTTGCTGGTTCATTTACCCTATCTCCTATTCCTAATATCATTATTACCAGTTTGTTGATCCTTGGTTTTTATTGGTTTTGGTCAGGAATACTAGGTGTGGGAACTGAAGAATGGGCATGGATAAAAAATAGAATAAAAAAGTCCGGATCTTAGAGTGTTGCAAACCTCCTACTTGACAAGATTTGAGCTGCCTGTAAACCGCAAACTTCCACTGTTATCCTGACCGTTTATAGGACGAGGTCCCGCAGATGCGGGATGAGGCCTGTTTTTGGGAAGGGCTTCACTCGGTAAATTTGTAATTTGTGAAGTTTGAACATGTCGGCGACCCGGACTCTGCAAATATACGATTTATTACACGGCAGGTTGGCGATTTCCCTAGATGATTACGATCATGCAGGATAAACCTTAGAAAAGACAATGTACTTCAGCGATTTAACTCAGAATAAAATTTTCTCTTTCTTGCACTCACAATCGATTGCAAGCGCATTTAACTTAAAAATTGATTTATTTCGGAATTTTATCTTAGTAGAGACCTAAAGTTTTACTCCTTTTAATATTAAATTTGCAAACTTAACCCTTTGGCGCTTTATGTATTTGATTAAAAAAATGGTCGTTTGCCTGGATCAAACATCGCTGGATCAGACGCTGATTCAGCATGCAGCTTTTATTGCTCAGGTAAACCAAACCAAAAAAATCTACTTCGTAAATGTGATCAAGAACCTCAGTATTCCTAAAGAGGTGCTTGAGGAGTTCCCGAATTTGGTAGAAAACATGGTCAACGAAAGACAGGAAGCCATGGAGTCTGTGGTTAATGAACATTTCAAAAATCCTAAAGGAATATCTCTTAACTACATCGTAAAAGAGGGATCTCTCTCTAAGAAAATACTGAAGCTAGCCGAGGAAAAATCCGCCGATATGATTCTTATCGGGAGAAAAGTGCACCTTCCCGGCACAGGTGTGGCTTCCACCCGTCTTGCCAGGCGCGCCAGTTGTTCTCTATTAATCGTCCCAGAAGGTTCAGTCACCAAAATGAAACGCCTGCTCGTTCCTAGCGACTTCTCAGATTATTCTAAGGATGCTTTGGAAGAAGCAATCATGATTGCAGAAAAGCATGGTGGACTTGAGATTGTGTGTCAAAACGTATTCACAGTCCCATCAGGATATCATTATACTGGCAAGACCTACGATGAATTCACACAAATCATGCGCATGCATGCTGAGATCAACTACAAAAAGTTCATCCGTAAAATTGACACCAAAGGCAATAAAATAACCCCTGTCTATACGCAGGATGTGAATGACGATCCGGTAGAAGAGATCGTAGCAAAGGCAAAAGAAATCGATGCAGATGGCATTATCATAGGTGCAAAAGGGAGGACTGCTGCCACAGCGCTATTCATAGGCAGTATGGCAGAGCGATTGATCCAATACAATGACAGCATTCCGCTTTTAGTCACCAGACCAAAAGGAAAGAATGCCGGCATTCTGGATTATATCCTAGAGATTTAGGATCAGTAAATTCTGATTTTTTTTTTGCGCTGAAAATCAAGCTGTAAGCTTGAATAATAACATCTTCACTAAACCCTTTTCTGTATCTTGGGTCTAAAAGGCGAATGAATACTAAAGGTGACCAGGAAATCCTCCAACTCATACAAAACCCCAAAACCAGGGATATGGGTTTTAGGCAACTAATCCAGGTTTACCAAAAGCGAGTTTATCAAGTCATCCGAAGAATGGTTTTGATACATGAAGATGCTGATGACATCACCCAAAATACCTTTATCAAAGCTCATCAGTACATCGGGAAATTCCAGGGACAGTCAAGCCTCTTTACCTGGCTGTATAGAATTGCGACCAATGAATCATTGACTTTCTTAGAAAAGAAGAAAAAAAGGTACTTCTTCTCTATAGATGATCATCAGGAGAAATTAGAATCCTACATAGACCAACCGGGAAATGTGGATGGAGACGAAATACAGCGCTTACTACAGAAAGCATTGCTTACACTTCCTGACAAACAACGGCTCGTATTTCATCTGAAATATCAAGAAGAACTAACCTATGAGGAAATGTCAGAAATCACCGGCACGAGTGTAGGGGCTCTCAAAGCCAGTTATCATCATGCTGTGAAAAAAATCGAACAATCCTTATCCTTAGAATAAACTATTGACCCTCAACCCAGTCTAAAGTACGACATGCAAAAAATTCCAAAAATCAAGGATTTCAAGGCACCCGATAATTACTTCGAAAGTCTCCCCGAAAGGATAATGGATAGAATCCAACCAAACAGGTCTTTTCACTGGATGAAATACGCCGCAGCTGCCGCTATTCTGATAATCAGCTTGGGAGTCTGGCAGTTCAATACATCTACTTCCCAATTTGAAACGCTTGCTATGGATGAAGAAGTTAATTTATACATAGAAAGTCAGTATTGGACAGCTGAAGATGTCCTGACTATGGTAGATAATCCAGAGGAAATTTTGGATCAGATTCTTGCCGAGGAAATGGTTTACGAAGTTGAGGATCTAAGTGAAAATGATCAAAATTGGTATTAAGATTATGAAATCGAGAATGTCGAAAACGGCACACAAGGGAATGATTAATCACCATCCGAGATTCCATCCCGTATCCTTCGTCACGGGACAGGTTATGGCCTTTGAAAGACAAATTATTCACATATGAAAAAATACATAGTAATAGCACTTATGTTTTTCCTTGCCATTGGCCCCACCATGGCCCAACGCCCCGAAGGTGGATATGACAGAGAAAAACTAGAAGCTGCAAGAGTAGCCTTTATCACTACTAGATTAGACCTAAAGCCAGAACAAGCACAAAAATTCTGGCCTATTTACAACGTCTTCAATGATTCTAGAGAGAAAAGCCTCAAAGAAATGTCGGCCCTAGGAAGAACGAGAGACCTGGACTTAAGCGAAGCAGAAGCTAAAAGTAGAATTTCTAAGAAATTTGAAATTCAGCGCCAAATGATTGTTGACGAAGAAAAATTCGTCAAGGATCTCTCAGACGTGATCACCTATAATCAGATTATTCGATTGGATGGCATCAATAGAGAATTTGCCAGACATATTTGGCAAAGACGAAGAGAGGATGACAAGAATTAAAAAAAGCGGCTTCATCGCCGCTTTTTTTAATTACTTACTTTTTCAAAAGATCTCTAATTTCTTCTAATAGCACTTCAGATTTTGGAGGTGCAGGAGGGGGTGCTGGAGCAGCTTCTTCCTTCTTTTTCATGCTATTCATGGCTTTCACAGCTATAAATATCACAAAAGCTACAATGATAAAATCAACCACATTTTGAATGAAAATACCGTAAGTAAGTAGAACAGGGCCTAGTTCTTCCCCAGCAGGTCCAACACTACTTTCCTTGAGCACGATGGCCAAATCGGTAAATTCCATACCTCCCAGCAATACTCCTATTGGTGGCATCACGATATCCTTGACAAAAGAAGCGACGATCTTACCAAATGCGCCGCCAATAATCACGGCAACCGCCAGATCGACCACATTGCCTTTGACAGCAAATTCTTTAAACTCTTTAAGAAATCCCATACGATTTTGGTTAATGGTTATATGAATCATTGAATATTTTAAAAAATATGCTCCAAAGCAAGAGTTAAGAGTTTTACCCAGTGTTTTAATTAACAAAAAGCGCTGTTCAAACAGCATTTTCATTCTGAAAAGAGAACTCTTCGTTCATTTTTTTCATTAACATTGCACCCTTAAAACAAAGAAAAATGCAGGCACCTAAAGCCAAAAAAATAGCTCAGCTTTTAGAATCTCATGGTCATCAGCGCATTGACAATTACTATTGGATGCGTGATCGGGAGAACCCCGATGTAATAGCCTACCTAAACGCCGAGAACGAATACCTCAAAACAAGCCTTAAATCCACGGAAGACTTTCAGGAAGAGCTTTTTCAGGAAATGAAAGGTAGGATCAAAGAAGCAGACGAAAGTGTTCCTTACCTCAAATCCGGATACTACTGGTACGTCAAGTATGAAACAGGAGGAGAATATCCTATCTATTGCAGGAGAAAGGAAAGTATGGATGCAAAAGAAGAAATTTTCTTAGATGTCAATGTACTTGCTGAAGGTAAATCATATTATCAAGTAGGTGGAACAGCGGCGACGGAAGATCTCAAAACCCTCGCATTTGCTGCTGATGAGGTAGGTAGAAGAATCTATGCCATCCATTTCAAAGATCTGGAGACAGGTGAAATCCTTTCCGATCACATTCCCGCTATCACCGGAAACTTTGCCTGGGCATCCGATAATGAGACGCTTTTTTATTCCAAACAGGACCCAGACACACTTCGCTCCTACCAGATCTATTCCCACAAACTAGGAACATTAGTATCTGAAGACCGCCTGATCTACGAGGAAAATGACGAGGAATTCTCTTGCGTGGTGCATAAAACCAAATCTGAAAAATATATCCTAATCCATTCTGAGAGCACTATTTCTTCCGAAATGAGGTTTTTGGATGCTGGCAATCCTACTGGTGAGTTTCAGGTTTTGCAATCCAGAATTCCATTCTTGGAATATGCCGCTGATCATTACAAGGATCACTTTTGGATCAGAACCAATCATGAAGCTCAGAACTTCAAACTGGTAAAAGCTCCGATCGACTCACCTGAGTTGGAAAATTGGGAAGATGTGATTCCGCACCGGGAGACGGTTTTGCTGGAGGATTTTGACATTTTCGCAAACTTCCTCGTGGTACAGGAGCGTAGCAAAGGGCTATGCAAAATCAACATCAAACCCTGGGATGGTACTCAGGCACATACCCTGCAATTTGACGATGAGACCTATACCGCTTGGATCAGTACCAATCCGGAATTTGACACTTCAATCCTTCGCTTTGGTTATAATTCGCTCGTTACTCCGGCAAGTACCTTTGATTACCACATGGTCACAAGAGAGAAGACTTTGCTAAAGCAACAAGAAATAATCGGCGGTTACGATGCTTCACAATACACTTCGGCCAGAATCTGGGCCAAAGCATCTGACGGTGTCATGGTCCCTATTTCTCTGGTTTATAAAATCGACAAATTTTCTCCAGACGGATCAAATCCCCTCCTGCTCTACTCCTATGGCTCATATGGCTTTAGTATGGATGCTTATTTCTCCAGCAGCAGGCTAAGTCTATTGGATCGAGGATTTGTATTTGCAATAGCCCATATCCGTGGCGGGGAAGACCTAGGCCGTAATTGGTATGAAGATGGAAAAATGCTCCGAAAGCGAAATACCTTCACCGATTACATCTCCTGCGCGGAGCATTTGATAGCAGAGAAATATACCTCAGCAGCACACCTATACGGCATGGGAGGAAGTGCAGGAGGGTTATTGATGGGTGCAGTGATGAATATGCGTCCTGATTTGTTTAATGGGTTGATCGCAGCAGTGCCCTTCGTAGATGTAGTGACTACTATGCTGGATGAAAGTATCCCTTTGACTACAGGAGAATTTCAGGAATGGGGAAACCCAAAGAATAAGGAATATTACGAATACATGCTTTCTTATTCTCCTTACGATAATGTGGAAGCCAAAGAATATCCGAATTTATTAATTACCTCAGGCCTACATGACAGTCAGGTGCAATATTGGGAACCAACTAAGTGGGTGGCAAAACTCCGGGAAATGAAAACAGACTCAAAACTGCTTTTCCTACATACGAATATGGACGCTGGACATGGGGGAGCTTCAGGAAGATTCAACTCCCTAAAAGAAATGGCATTGGAATATACATTTCTGCTTTATTTGGAAGGTTTGGTTTTAGCCAAAGGTTAAGTCCCCTTTAAATAACCAAACTCCACTTATCAGGGAATTATTTTTTCCTAACTTTGGCATCAACCTATTACACTAAAACCCCATGAAAATTGCTCTTATAGCCCATGATGGTAAAAAAGCCGACATGGTTCATTTTTTAAGTGGATTCCGCGAAAGGCTACATCAGGCCGATGTAGATTTAGTAGCTACTGGGACCACTGGATCTCATATAGAAAAAGCTGGATTTGAAGTAATTAAATTGCTATCAGGACCATTTGGCGGTGATGCACAGATAGCGGCTATGGCTGCACAAAAAGAGCTCGCCATGGTTGTCTTTTTCAGAGACCCTCTTGACAAGCATCCGCACGAACCGGATGTACAAATGCTGATGAGAATCTGTGATGTGCACAATATTCCATTGGCTACCAATCCGGCTTCAGCCGAACTTATGTTTAAAGCCTTTACTCAAACCTAAGAAATGGAAGCGAAAACCATTAAAAAAATTGGCGTTTTAACCTCAGGAGGAGACTCTCCCGGTATGAATGCCGCAATCCGTGCTGTAGTGAGAGCTGGATTTTATTACGACATAGAGATGTATGGAATCTACCGCGGTTACGAGGGTATGATTTCGAATGATATCAAAAAGCTGGAATCAAAGCACATCACCCATGTGCTTGAGCGTGGTGGAACATTCTTGAAGTCAGCGAGAAGTGCTGAATTCAGAACTCCAGAAGGCCGTCAAATAGCCTACAACAATCTGAAAAGCCATGGCATTGATGCCTTGGTAGTGATCGGGGGCGACGGTTCTTTGACTGGGGCACATTTATTCTACAAGGAATTTGGAGTACCTGCCATCGGATTGCCAGGCACTATCGACAATGACCTTTCCGGTACAGATTCCACCATTGGTTTTGACACCGCATGTAATACAGCTATCGAGGCGATTGATAAGATCCGTGATACAGCAACTTCTCATGATAGACTTTTCTTCGTGGAAGTAATGGGAAGAGATGCTGGATTTATTGCCATCAATGCGGGTATAGGCAGTGCAGCTGCTGCTATTTTAATTCCGGAGAAAAAGATGCCGATTGAGCACTTGGTTGATAAATTAAGAATCAGAACAAAGGCAAAAAAAGCATCCAATATTGTGATCGTAGCAGAAGGTGGAAAAAGTGGCGGAGCTACAGAAATTGCAGCGTTGGTATCCAAACACCTGCCGTATTATGACATCAAAGTAACCATTTTAGGCCATTTACAACGTGGCGGATCGCCTAGTTCTTATGACCGTCTGCTTGCATCCAAACTTGGAGTTTCAGCTATTGAAGGTTTATTGCAAGGCAAATACGATGTAATGGCTGGTCTGATCAACAATAAGGTTGTTTATACCCCTATCAAAAAAGCAATCGTGGATGACAAATCTGTAGATGAGGATGATTTCCGTGTGGCAAAGATTCTGTCCACCTAAAATCTCTTAAAAATTCTAAAAACTCAAAGTCCAAGATTTATCTCTTGGACTTTTTGCTTTAATTAAATGCGATTTTAACCTACTCTTTAAAAACACTTCAATGAATCGATATTTTCTATTTGGTCTTATTCTTTTATTCACCCATAAAATCTTAGCTCAGACACCACAAACCTATACCAACTCAGCGGGAGATATTCATCTCGCTGGCGAATTAGATCTAAGTGTTTTAAAGACAGACACTACTTATCAAGGGTGGTTTGAGCAATATTATAATGCATTTCAGCTCTCGGGGAAAAATACCGATTGGAAAAAACGATTTGAAAATACTGAGATAGAGATATTCTTGGGTACCTGGTGCGGAGATAGCAAACGCTGGGTGCCGCAGCTTGTCAAACTTTGGAATGAACTGGGGCTGGATGAAAATCAACTCAAATTCACAGCCTTATACGATGGGGAAGAACGCTACAAGCAAGGTCCTAAGGGAGAAGAAAAAGGAAAATCAATTCACCGGGTTCCCACATTCATTTTTAAAGAAAATGATAAGGAATATGCACGGATTGTAGAATTTCCTGTGAATGATTTAGAAACTGATTTGGCTCAAATCGCGCTAGGTTATGCCTCAGAACCTAATTATAGAGCGGCTACTTATCTTCTTGAATTATTTGATACAGATTCACTGGAATCTATTTACAATAATGTCCAAACACATTTCAATGAAGTGTATCAACGTGTGGGCAAAGAAAAGGAATTGAATACGCTAGGTTACCTTTTCGAAACTTCAGACCGCTTTCCCCAAGCTTTACTTACTTATGAGATCAATTCTGTGATCTTCCCCTACTCTCCGCGAGTATTAAACAGTTATGCGGAAGCCTTGGTGAAAAATAAGCAGACAGATCGTGCTATTGAAGTGTTCCAAAGAGTAGTAGCTCTGGAGCCTACGTTTGAAAGTGCTGTCGCAAAATTGAAAGAATTAGAAGAAGAAAAAAAGGACTAAAACAACAAAGCCTGATCCATCGATCAGGCTTTGTTGCTATTGGAGAACTACTATTAGTTTCTGTTTACTGCATTTAGCATATCGAAAGCCAACTCTAGACGCTTTACGAAGTTCTCTTCGCCTTTACGCAACCAGTTTCTCGGATCGTAAAACTTCTTGTTTGGGCTATCAGCTCCATCAGGATTTCCTAATTGAGTCTGTAGGTATGCCTCATTCTTTTTGTAATTATTCAAAATACCTTCCCAGAATGCCCATTGCATATCTGTATCAATATTCATTTTGATTGATCCGTAGCTATTTGCTTCTCTGATTTCCTCCACTGTAGATCCAGATCCTCCATGGAATACAAAGTTCAATGGCTTGCCTGTCAGGCCATGCTTTTCTTTGATGAAGTCTTGGGAATTTTTCAGGATAATTGGCTTCAAGCTAACATTTCCAGGCTTGTAAACACCGTGCACGTTGCCAAAAGCTGCAGCAATTGTAAATAGATCACCAATTTCTTTCAAGTGCTCATATGCATAGGCCACTTCTTCAGGCTGAGTATAAAGCTTGGATGAATCGATGTCTGTGTTGTCCACACCGTCTTCCTCACCACCAGTCACACCCAATTCGATTTCTATGGCCATTTCCAGCTTTTCGAATTCTTTGAAGTAATTGCAGGAGATCTCCACGTTTTCTTCCAAAGGCTCTTCAGAAAGATCAAGCATGTGAGAGCTATACAAAGGTCTTTTGTGCGTAGCGTAGTATGCTTTGCCAGCATCAAGAAGGCCATCTATCCAAGGCAATAATTTTTTAGCTGCGTGATCTGTATGCAAAATGACAGGAACACCATAAGCCTCAGCCATTAAATGCACGTGATGTGCACCAGAGATACCACCGGCAATACTAGCTTGTTGTTTATCGTTAGCTAAAGATTTTCCGGCAAAAAATTGAGCTCCACCATTTGAGAACTGAATGATCACTGGTGAGTTTAACTTTTTAGCAGTTTCCAAAACAGCATTCACCGAGTTGGTGTTAATCACATTTACTGCAGGCATAGCAAACTCATTTTCCTTTGCGTAAGCATAAAGGTCTCTAAGCTCTTCACCGTATTTTACTCCAGGTTTAAATTTCATAGGTATTAGATTTGATTAATTCTTTATAAAGCGCCCGACTAGCACTCGTTTCGTATCGAATGCTTCAAAGATATAAATCCCTGCCTGAATATCCGTAACATCTAATTCTAAAATTTCCTGTTGAGCGGGTGTTAAGCCTTGCTGCAGAACCCTTCCTGCCATATCCACAATCCTATAATTAGCCCTTGCCATCTCTGAAGGAATCCTTAATTACAGTCCCGTTTGGGACTAGCTATAGGTAGCCCATGAGTTAATAGTGAAGTTAAAAGTGCCTTTAGGTACGATCCTCTTTTGAACTGAACCTTTTTTTACCACATAAGTCACAAAGCAAACAAAGAAATAGAGGTATGAATTGATTGCGGGAATTACGATTTTAAAAGCTAGGTACAGCTATGATTTACTTTACGCTAAAAAAAAAATTGAAGCTACTTTTTACCACAGAGTTCACAGAGTATAGCACAGAGGACGCAACTAATACGGGATTCAAATACTTAAAAACCCCGATAAGTTAACTGTCCCGTTAGGGACCTACTATCGGTAGCTCTGCATAATTATACCGGAGCCCAAAGTGCCTTTAGGTACGATCCTCTTTTGAACTGAACCTTTTTTTACCACATAAGTCACAAAGCCAACAAAGAAATAGAGGTTTGAATTGTATTGAGGAACTAGGGTTTTAAAAGCTAGGTACAGCTATGGTTTACTTTTCGATTAAAAAGAATTAAACTTTTTGATACTACAGAGGTCGCAGAGGATATCGCAGAGAGCGAAGCTAAACGACGATTCCAATCTTTGAACATTGAATTTGATAATTGACCATTGAAAATTTTTCACCACAATGCTCGCGGAAAATAACGCAGAGAGCGAAGCTGAGATAAACGCTGTAATTCCCTAACTCTATAACTCTACTTCTTCGAACCCAGCGGTATAGTCAGGTTAAAACCCGTAGGACCCAAACTAATCTGATTTACGATCTGCGGAAGCTCCTTAGCATGTGAGTGGTGAAAAGTGTACATGACAGCATCAAATGTCAGCAGAAAAGCACCTTGAAGTATGATCGACTTTCCAAATCCTACAAACTTTTCTTTGTCAATCCGAAGTCCTCGCTCCTTCAGATACATACCCCCAGCTATATAGGCTATATCCAGAGCAGCATTGAAAAGCAATATTTTCTCCATGTTCTGCTGAACATCCATAGTGGCCCAAAAGTCGGTACTTGGGCTATCTTTTGTTGCCTGCCAATACCCAAAACCAGCGATAACCAGATTTACAGAGTTCCAATACAGATTCATTTGGTGAAAAGCCTTCGTCTGCCCACTAGTTTGCCCAGCTGCAATTCCTCCCCAAATCATATTTCCAACAGCCCAGCCACCCAAAATCATCATTCCCTTTTCATTGTAAGAAATCCGGGTTTGGTTGAAATCTTGCAGTTCAGGAATGCTTTGTGCCATGGTTTCAAGCG
Organism: Algoriphagus locisalis; assembly: GCF_900116615.1. Taxonomy (GTDB): domain Bacteria; phylum Bacteroidota; class Bacteroidia; order Cytophagales; family Cyclobacteriaceae; genus Algoriphagus; species Algoriphagus locisalis. The sequence continues at coordinate 382,142 of NZ_FPBF01000001.1, read as the reverse complement.
GGAAGAATACCGCAGCTAGGAGGAGAATGAAAAGTGCAAGCGAGTAAGATGGAAATTTGATAGTCATAGGAAAAGATTTGATACCGGAGACGGATGTTTGATGTCGGGTGTAGGATGTCCGATGTCGGATGCTTGAAAACGTGACACAGGAGACAGAAGACGGAAGACTGTAAGTTATCTAAAGTATCTCATATAAAATCTTAACTAACTAGTAATACAACTTGTTTTTATAGCTAGGCCATTGCAAACAAGATCAGTCTAAATCCAAAACCTATCATGGCTACTCCCACAGCTTTGTTCAGCCAAAACATAACCTTTGGAGTGACGAACTGTGCAAGCTGCTTTGCTATAAATGCTTTGATCAAGTCAATGGAAAATACTGTAAGTAGAATTCCCAAATAGTAAGACCAGAAATCAACTCTATCAAAATCAGTCTTTAGATGTATTAAGCTTGCGATAGAAATCCAGAAAAGCAGGACAAAAGGGTTGATGCCATTGATGCTAAAGCCTTTCAGAAATGCACTTCTCTTTTTGGCTCTTCTCACCTCTTCCACGGAAGCCTCAGCTTTGACAGTTTGTTTTTTGACTAGGTAAGCTATTCCAAATCCTATCAAAATTGCACCCCCCACGTAGCCTAAGACAGCTTCAAAATAGGTTGCCTTTGCCAAGAATTTTACCCCAAAAAAAGTAAGCAAAACATAGAGCGCATCGCTAACCTGAATACCCAATGCAACCATCGCTGCATAGCGGAAGCCCTTTTCCAGGCTACTTTGGATCAGGGTAAAAAACACGGGGCCAATCATGGCGGACAGAAGCAAGCCCATGCTGATTCCTTCCAAGAGTGCTTGACTCACAGCTTGATTTCTCTATTGTTTAAAAATGCCTGCCAATTTGCGGCTTTGTCCCCTTTGAGCACGCGGGGAAATTTGTGCGACCCTCCTTCTTTGCCATGCTCCTTCAGCCAATCATAAAATAAAGAAGAGGGAATTACGCTAACAATCAATTTTTTCAGCGCGTGGTTTCTCTCCACAGCGTAGTCGTCATTGAGCTCTTTTAGACGGGTATCAATAGTAGCGCTTAGTCTTTTGGAATCTACTTTGGAATCCACTCCGATGAACCAGTGATGCGCAAAAAGACTTCCATGAGGAACTCCGATCACGGTAAATTCACGGATATTTAAGTCATGTTCTTCAGCGGTGAGCTCTATTGCCTTGTTCATATTATCCACAGAAAGATGCTCTCCACAAAGACTCAGGAAATGCTTTGTACGACCGGTAATGATTATTTCTGACTCTTCCTTTGAGACAAAGCGCACCACGTCCCCGATCAAGTATCTCCAAGCACCTGCACAGGTACTGATCAAGAGTGCATAGTCCTTCCCTACTTCTACTTCATCTATTTTCAGGGTCTTGGCTTCTGGGTTGATATTTCCATCCTCGTCGAAGTTCTCCTGATTGAAAGGCACAAACTCATGGAAAATGCCATTGTTGAGCACCAAGCGCATAGATTTACGGTTTGGCAAAGCTTGGAAAGCCAAAAATCCTTCCGAAGCCAGGTAGGTTTCCAGGTAGAGTAAGGGTTTGCCCAGAAGCTTCTCAAAGCCTTTTTTATAAGGCTCAAAAGAAACCCCTCCATGAACAAAAATCCGGAGGTTAGGCCAAATCTCATGGATATTATCCACCTGGTAATGGGTTATGATTTTCTCAATCAAAATCTGAAGCCAGGCCGGCACCCCAACTATTATCCCAATATCCCAGGACTTCGCCTTCCCAACTATCTGATCCAACTTATCTCCCCAGTTTTTGCTTCTGGAAATCTTCTTGCCCGGCTTGTAAAAGCGCTGAAACCAAATCGGTAATCTTCCTGTGGTGATCCCACTGAGATCACCGGAGAAATACGTGCCGTTAAACTCCAAATCCGTACTGCCTCCCAGCATCAAAATCCCCTTGGTCAACAAGGATGCAGGCAGATCATATTTTGAAAGAGAAAGAATCTGGCGGACGCCTGTCCTACGAATAGCCTTCACCATGTCTTTGGTGATGGGGATAAATTTGGAAGTAGCCCCTGAGGTACCGCTGCTCAGGGCAAAATGTCTAACTGGCCCTGGCCAGGTAACATTTGATCTACCTTCCAGTGATTTGTACCACCATTCCTGATGAATTCGGTCGTAGTCATAGATGGGTACATTAGATTTGTACAACTCATAAAAATCATCCTCTCCATTTCGGAAGCTCTTTAAGATTATGGGAAATTCATATTTCCGCCCTATCTCAGTTTCAGCAGCTTGTATCAGCAGTTTCTTCAATTCCTGACGCTGAAGCTCCAATGGATGAGAGTATTCCTGTTCCAAACTCTCCCTCAGGCGGATGCCTTTTTTTAGTAAAGTACTAATGATCGCCATATCTTTGTTTTAGGCCTTCTGTAAAAGTAGTAAAGTATAAAAATAGAAAATGGACATCAAAGCCAACCTCGAAGCGGTAAAAAAAACATTCAATAACCAGAATTGCCTCCTAGTGGCGGTGAGTAAAACCAAGCCTCTGGAAGATTTAAAAGTGGCTTATGCTGCTGGAATCAGGGACTTTGGGGAGAATAAAGTGCAGGAACTTCAAGCCAAGCAGCCAGAGATGCCAGCCGATGTGAACTGGCATATGATCGGTCACTTGCAGAGCAATAAGGTGAAATACATCGCTCCCTTTGTGCATCTTATTCATGGAGTTGATTCCTTCAAACTACTGAGGGAGATCAATAAGCAGGGTAAAAAAATCGAGCGAAAGATACCTGTGTTGCTGCAAATGCATATTGCAGAAGAAGAGAGCAAGTTTGGTTTTGATGCAGCAGAATTGAATGAGATGCTTTCAAATCCAGACTTTTTGAACCTGACTCATGTGACTATCCAAGGCCTGATGGGGATGGCGACCTTCACTGAAAACACCGATCAGGTGAGAAAGGAGTTCCGGGGATTAAAAGCACTTTTTGAAGAGTTGAAAAGCCGTCAACTTCCAAGTTTCGTCCAGCTGAAAGATATCTCTATGGGCATGAGCGGGGATTACCTGATAGCTCAGGAGGAAGGAAGTACTATGGTGAGGATAGGTTCGGCGATTTTTGGGGGAAGAGGGTGAGATTTTGGATTTCGGATTTCAGATTGGGGATTTCGGATGTGGGATTTGGGATGTAAGATTTCGGATTGTTTACGCATTAGAAAAATCCCGTAATGGGATTAATAATTCCCAAAAATCAATGGAATGCTAGGTGAAATTAATGATATGAGCTGAAAAAGGTGGATTAGGACATTTTTTGTTTGCTGGCATTAGGATTGAATTTGATGGTATTCAAAGAATCGAGTACTAATCAAACATTAACATCATGAGTTCATTATTATATATCATTGCAGTAATCCTTTTAATTGGCTGGTTAGTTGGAGTATTTGTTTACAGCGTCACCGGCCTGATTCATATTCTTTTAGTATTAGCGCTTGTTGCAGTAATTTTTAGGCTGATTGGTGGTAGGTAGGTAATGAGAAATGTAAAATGATGGAATTTAAATTTTATTACTACATACAATCTTGCCAGTCACCTTAGATACCTCGCTTCTCTGGTCAGAAGACCGAAGATGTTCTAGATTGCTTTTCATCATTTCCTGCGGAAAAGTGTGTATGCATAAATTTAAAATTTAAAGAGTGATTATTTAATATGTATATCCGCTTTTCTGCCATTAAGGAGGCAAAAGCAACATAGTATATGTTAAACTTAAGAATTGAGGTTACTTCAGCCTGTCCCGCTCCTGCGAGAGTCTTCGGTCATCCCCGCCTGCTGTCGGGCAGGGGTCTTCTGGCCGGTTGAGCAGAGAAATATTGGTTACTGGCATCATTCCGTTTAATCATATTATTTAATTGCCTTTACCTATAAAGGAAATTCACTCCTAAGCCAGAATAACAAAAAGCCATCAAGGTATTCCTCAATGGCTTTCAATTTCTTAGAAATAGCTTGCTTAATTTGCGAAGTGCACGGTGGCTACTACCGGCAAATGATCAGAAGGATATCTCTGATCCTTAGCGTCTGTTAAAACTGCGTAGTTGGAAACAAGAAAGTCTTGGCTTACAAAAACATAATCAATTCGATTTTTCATGGATGCAGTAAATCGAAAACCATTGGACGTTCCAACTGGGCCATAAGGAGGCATCTTAGTCACGGTGTAAGCATCCTTGAGGTAGGCAGACAATCCTATGATTTGCTCGGTATCAGGGGTTGAATTGAAGTCACCTGTACAGATAACCGGCTTGTTTTTGGCGATTTCCTTCATTTTCTCAACCATAAGCTTTCCTGATTCCCTTCTAGCCACTACCCCTTGATGGTCAAAATGCGCATTGAACACGTAGAATTCCCTTTTGGAATCCTTATCCTTGAATAAGGCCCAGGAAGCAATTCTGTTACAGCAGGTTGCATCCCAACCCAATCCTGGTTTATCAGGCGTCTCGCTCAACCAGAAATCGCCTGAATCGACTACCTCAAAACGGTCAGTTTTGTAAAATATCGCAGAATGCTCCCCGGTAGTTTTACCATCATCTCTTCCAGCTCCCACAAAAGCAAATCCTGGCATTTCAAGTAAATCATTGAGTTGGTGGATAAATCCTTCCTGCGTACCCATGATATCAAAATCATGATATTGAATTAGGGCTTTCACGTTTTCTTTACGAAGCGGCCAAGCGTTCATACTATCCCGTGGCGTATCCATCCTGATATTGTAACTAGCTACCTTTATTTCACCCTCTTCCTGAGAAAAGGCCGAAATAGATACTAGTAGAGCAAAAATAAGTGCTAAATAATTTTTCATCTGTTTATAATTTGATTTTCAATGGTCATATGTCCGCCCGGCTTACGTCAGTCGGACGGGGAATCTTGCAGCGATTATAATCATGCCAGTGTGTCTGTTAATGATGATTTTAATCGTGTCGATTTCAAATGTTTATAAATTAAATTTCTTAGTTATTTTGAAGAAGTAACCCTGGGTTTCTCCGTTCTTTTGGCTTGGCCCAAAAGAACCAAAAGGCCAAGACGCCAGCAAAGCTTCAGCACGCAAACCAGCCGCTGGCTCGCTGCTGCGTCACCCTCCGCGCCATAACAACAAGCACATCTGCTAATTTGATGGATGCTCGAATATAATCATCCCCCTGTGTGTTCCAATAGGTACGGAATCATGGATATTTTAAATGACGATAATTTCTCTTTTAAGGCCATAATCTGTCCCTTTACAACGGATACGGGATGGAATCTAGCATGGCTTTTAATCATCTCAGTGTGTGTCGCTCTCGACATGCCTGCCTGTCCGGTAGGCAGGCTCGATTTCATTTTATAGGGGTTAAAACACCCCATAAGCCGCTAGAGAAGGGCTTACGGGGCGTATTTGAATTAAAAACTTTTGTTTATTCCCAGCCCGGATTTTGCCCCAAGGCAGGATTTCGGATAAGATCAGACTCCGGGATCGGGTAAAGGTACTTTTTATCCATCCACTCTCTGAAACCCGGATTAAAGATTACTTCCCCGGAAGTGCCGTTAGAAAGCTGCAATCTGCCTGCTCCCGAGGAGGTACTTACATCTACAAAGGCTATAGCTGGGTTGGAAGACTCAGGCTTCGTTCCCTGGTAGAAATACACATCCATTATTCCATCGCTGTTCAGGTCATATTCTCCCAAACCAGGAACGTACATGCCGTTCATTTGAGATTCAGCAAACAGTTCTCCAATATGCCATCTTCGCAAATCATCTGGTCGAAGCCCTTCAAAGATTAGCTCAACTGCCCGCTCCCTGATTACTTCCAATAATACAGGATCAGTAAATTTGCCCTTATAGTAATCAATCAAATAGGGATCTGCCTGGGTGGGGAGACTAGTTAAGGTACTTCCTGTGATCCCAGCCCGGGCACGAAGGGCTCCAATGGTTTCAGCCCATTCACCGGGAGTCATAGTGCCCAGCTCTGCGAGTGCCTCAGCTTTATTCAATAAAACCTCAGCATATCTCATAATAATATGGGCATTGTCATTCCGGCTTTCATCATCGTAAGGAAAACGCTCATCATAGCACCATTTGATCGGTTGATATCCGGTAAAGGTCTGATTGAAATTTGGTGGAGCGACTACAGGAACACCGTTCTCTGTGCGATGGTAGTCTCCTAGACGCACCGTTTGTTTCAGGCGTAGATCACGGTTCCTTACTTCTTCAACAAATGGAGTAGTCTTATAATCAGGATTATCGGTAAAAGAAGTTCCGTCCAAATTCAGGTAGGTATTTACGAAATTACGGGTAAGACTAGGCCTGTTTCCATAAGTAGGGCTGATAAACCGTCTGTTAGCCGAACTAAAAACCTGCAGACTAGCATCCAAAGCTACGGCCAGAATAGTCTCGTCCGCAAAAGGCGATTTTGTAATGAAGAGCTCTCTATAGGATTGATCCACCTGTGCTGCCTCATGTAGGCTAAAGCCAGTGATATCGTTAGCAGTATTTACCACTTCTTGGTACCAAGTGTTTGCGGTGCCCTGCATGCCTTCTTCAACATGGTATTTTCTATACGAAGCTTCAAATAAAGCAATCCTTGTTTTATATGCCCTAGCTACGTTTTTGGTGATTCGGGTAGATGAAGCATCGGAGGTCAGCGTGATGTTTTCGATAGCAAAATCTAAATCCTCCAAAACTTTCTCCATAACCATAAACCTGTCATCTCTTGGCCCATAGAGCGTCAAACTATCTGTGATTTCAATTGTCTGGTCAATCCATGGTACATCGCCAAAGCGAGTAACCTTATCGAAATAAAACAAAGCTCTGAAAAACCTTGCAACCCCTATATAATTGTTCTTTTCGGCAACCGTGCTGTTTTGCGCGTTTTCGATGAAATAGTTGATGTTTCGCAAGGCGCTCCAAGACCAACCTGAACTAGTAGCCGGGCTCAAAGCATTCACGGACAAATAGGTGTCCACACCATTTCTGGCAACAAGATCCGAAACGTCATCACCTTGAAAAACCCCCACATCAGTACCTGGCAGGATATTATAAAATGAATTGCTGTAAAGTTCCAGCCCTGTGGCAGAACCGAATATGGCTTGATTGCTGGCAGTGTCCACTGGATATTCATCCAGATTGCAGGAGGTGACTGCTGCTAATAAAAGAAATAATAAGATATAATGAATATTCTTCATGACTGTTCTAATTAGAAGTTAACTGTTAGACCTGCTGAAATTGCCTTTAGCATGGGATAGTTATACCCGTCTCCGCTTGTCCCTCCGCTAAGGTCACGGTCAGATCCATAGATACTGGTAACATCTGTATCCTTGGTCCATTTGTAAAGTGAAGACCAGGTCCATAGATTTTCAGCTGATAGGTAAACCTTCACATCATTTGCCTTGATTTTTGAAGTCAAATGCTGCGGAAGGGTGTAGCCTAATTGTATGTTTCGAAGACGGATATAAGCTACATTCTGTATAAACCGATCATTTGGAGTACTTAGAGCTCTGTCGTTTCCTAGAGCTACATAACCTACTAACCTTGGCAGATATGCATCAAAGTTCCCCAATTCTTCACGGAACATATTGTCTTCATGCCAGCTTGGGTATTGATTGTATGGACGATTATACTGTCCCCAGAAACGTGATTCACCGGATGGATACCAGTCCTGCTTCAGAACTCCCTGGAAGAAAGCACCAATAAAGAATCCGTTCCATTCGGCATTCAGGTTAACGCCATAAGAATAGCGAGGCTCTGAGTTGCCTATAACAGATTTGTCACCGGAATCCCCTACCCGATTCGATCCATGATAAATAACATCATCTCCATCCACGTTTCTGAATTTCAAATCTCCCACATAGTTTTTCCGGGTATTGGTATTTCGGATATTTGATTGGGAAGGGGAGTTGAGGATTTCCTCATCAGAGCGGAACAATCCTTCCACTTGGTACCCCCAAATTTCACCGATTCGTTGACCTTCATAGTAGTCAGTCAGGTTTTTATCCGGGTTGTTGTACTTCGTGATGTATGCTTTATAATCTGAAAGGGCAACTCTTACACTATAGTTGAAAGGCTTATCTGCCACTATAAAGTCATCATTCCAAGTAACTGTTGCTTCCCAACCCGTGGTCTCTAGATCCGCATAGTTCCCTTTTGGTACGGTAGTGCCATAGATAGCAGGCAAAGTCGGCCCAACGGTAAACATATCCGTGGTCCAACGACGATACCAGTCTGCTGTAAATTGAAGCTTATTGTTGACGCTTGCAAAATCCAGCCCTATGTCTGCTGTGGTGGACGTTTCCCAGGTAAGTCCCTCAGGCACAACCCCTGGCATACTGGTAGCTTGAGGTCGTTGCCCGTTTATAATTCTACCCAATTGGGAAATAGAGAAATTCTCTGTGAAGGAATAAGGACTGATATTACCGTTGCCCAAGGAGCCATAGGAAGCACGAACTTTTAGACTAGTCAAAATACTTGGTTTCACATTCCAAAACTTCTCCTCGGATACCGCCCAACCTGCAGATGCGGAAGGAAAGAATGCCCATTGTTGATCAGTTGGGAATTTGGAAGAGCCATCGTAACGCCCATTTATCTCTAGCAGATACCTACCCATGTAATCGTAATTCACCCGGAAGAATGAACCTGCGATAGCCCATTTTTGGTAACCTCCATTGGTCACAATACTTTGCCCAAGGGCTAAGTTGATGTCCTCAGCGTCTGGGAATACTATACCGTTCCGTCTGGCAGTAAGATTTTCGTAGATAGATGTCTCGTAATTAAAACCAAGCAACAAACCTAGGTTATGCGCCTCATTAAAGGTGTTCTGGTAATTGGCATAAAGGTTCGTAGCATAATATTGGGTGGTATTTCTACGGTCCTGAAGATCATTAGTATTGGTACCGGTATATCCAGTCACGCCTTCATATCTACTGTATGGCACCTGAACCCGCTTCTGAAAGTAACTATTGTCATTGGACTGAAAGGTAAAGTTTCCGTTCAGGGTCAACTTCTTATCAAATAACTCCGCCTTAGCTGCAAATCGGTTTTTCAGGAAGCGCTGTACCTGGTCCACTGCATTTCTTCCTATGTAATAATCCCCAACGGTATAGGCTGCAGGAAAGGACAAGGAACCGTCAGGATTGGTCAAAGGTGCAAGTGGATGCCCTTCATCTGCCATATTTCTCCATATTCCACTTCCTTCACCCACGTTCAATGGCTGATGGTAAGTCATTCGGGAATAATCAGTATTATTTTCTACCTGCAGCCAAGGAGTTACCTGAATGGTTCCTTTGGCGCGGAAATTATACATCGCATAGGTATCAGTATTGTAACGGAATAATCCGTCTTGTCCATTGTACCTTCCACTCACGTAATAAGAAGTTTTAGTATCACCACCTGTCACTGCTATGTTATGATCTTGGGCAAAGAATCTTTCTTTGTACAATTCCCTGTACCAGTCCGTGCTATAATAGTATTGGTACTCTCCTGTAGCAGGATCCACTTCGATTCTTGGCAAAGAGGGATCTTCCCATCTTCTCTTTATTTCCGCCAAGTATGCAGGAGAGAATGGTAAGGTCTTATTTACTGCAGTAGGTGTATTTCCGTTGTCATTCCATTTAGACCAGGCGTCGCTGAAGCCTTTTGCCCAAGGATAAGATTCGGTGAAATTGTCCGGGACTGCAGTTGGGGATTTAGTGGAAAAATTCCCCGAGTAAGTGACGGAAATTTTCCCCTCTGTAGCAGCTTTGGTAGTAATCAAAACCACCCCAAATGCCGCTCTTGCACCATAGATAGAAGCAGAAGCAGCGTCTTTCAGCACTGTGACACTGGCTATATCGTTGGGGTTAAGCATTTTGGGATCACCTTCTACCCCATCAATCAAAATCAAAGCACTACCCTGCTGACCAATGGAAGTCGTACCACGAACGTTGAACGAGGGAGATTGGGTAGGTTTACCATCCAGCATTCTGATATTTAAATTAGGAACCGCTCCTACCAATCCCTGAGCAATATTAGAAATAGGTCTATTTTCAAATACTTCAGATTCCACTTGGTCCACTGCTCCTGTCAAATTGGCTCTACGCTGCTGACCATAGCCCACTACTACAAATTCCTCCAGGCTATTTTCTGATTGGGACATGACTACATTCAGCACTGAAGCTGACCCTACAGGCAGTTCTTGCTGCTCATACCCTATAAAGGAAAATAGTAATGTCTGTCCTGGAGTTACATCAATTGTATAAGATCCATCGATGTCAGTGACTGTGCCTGAGGTGGTTCCCTTCACCAAAATGGAAACTCCCGGCATGGGTTCACCCGACTGGTCCTTAACTACCCCTGATATCTTTTCAAAGGCAAGCTCTTTAGTTATCAGTTGATCCGATAGATCTTTATTAATAATAACACTAATTGTGTTATTCACCTGCTTAAACCTTAAATTGGTCTGCTTGGCAACCTTGTATAAATGTTGCTCTACGGTACTTCCAGACTGGAGATATTTTATAGTTCCAGCATTTTTTAAAGCCTCCTCAGTATAGAAAAATTTAAAATCAGAATTTTTCTCAATTGCTTTAAAAAACTGGAGCAAGGTTTTTGGCTGAGATTCCAATACTACAGACACCTCATCTATTCCCTTAATCTGGGCTGTGGTAGTTTTTGCTAATATTGGGCTTAAGGTAATGCATAGCATTGCAATTCCCCTGGCCAATAGTTTGATAGACATTGCTATAAACGGTAATATTTTTTGCATAATTTTGAATTGAAAGATTGAAACATAGTCTCCCCTGATTTCAGCATGCGAAACTGATTGACTCAGGGGTAATAATTTGTTTTGATTTCGCAGGAACGTATTGGTAGTACGTTCCTGTTTTTTTTGCTTTTTGCTATTACATAGGCATTAGTTAAAGTTTAGGGTTATCTCCTGATCATCGATTACAAATTCAAATTCCAGTGTTTTGCTCATCACGTTCAACACATTTCTGAGAGACTCCTGATTATCAAAAACCCCGGAGGCATGTAATGCCTGTGGCTGTCCATTTATCTTAATAGTGACTCCGTACCAGCGCTGCAGTATCTCCACCATTTCATCAAGATCAGCTTCGTCAAAGCGAAGGATTCCTTTAGTCCACAGTATTTTGTCTGCTGCCTTTACCTTATATTTTTCCATCTCAGGCAGGTCAGGAGAAAGTAGGGACTCTTCGCCTGGGTTGAGCTCTATATAGGCATCCTTTCCTGACTGGTTTAGCTTTACCTTCCCTGTGAGTAAGGTTACTGCCACTTTTTGATCTTTATTAAAAGTTGAAATATTAAAGGAAGTCCCTAAGGCTGTGGTTACTATTCCTTTGGCATCTACTACGAAAGGATGATCAGGATCTTTAACTACCTCAAAAAATGCCTCTCCCTCTAATTGAATAGCCCGGTTATTCTTAAAGTTTTTAGCATAGGTAATGCTGCTTTGGGAATTGAGGTAAACCACCGACCCGTCTTCCAGGGTTGCTTTGGTTTTCTCGCCTTGATTATTGGAATTGGTTATCATCGTTTCCTCATTTGCAAGCTCAAGGCTGGAGGTTTTTTCTTGCCTGTTTTGGATATAAAAGAGCGAAGCCAAGCCAAGTACGAGAAAAACCACTGCCGCCCTTAGCCAGTTGAGATTGTAAGTCTTTTCGATTTTTGGCTCACTCTGCTGAGAAGGTAGGGAGTAGCTATTTCTTTTATGATTGATCTTTTTCCAGAGTTCATTGGTATCTATGGGCAAATCTCCCGATTTGATCGTTTCAGACCACAGCTGGAAAATCTCTTTGGAAAGGAGGTCTTCAGCTTCTTTGCCTTCCAGAAATTCCAAAAATTCCTTTGCTTCTGATTGGGAGAGTTTTCCTTCACTAAATTCCCTGTACTTATTTTTAAAATCCATTCTTGGCTAGTTACAGTGATAAATAGCCACGAAGCGAAAAAACTACTCATCTGAACCAATAAAAAATTTGGAAAATAATTGTTAAGGAGATAGATAATTCTTAACAATCATTTAATAATAGAATCAAAAAGAATTTTAACCTGTAAAAACCAACTACTTACAGACACTATTTCCAGTATGGAAAGTCTTTCCTTAACCCATTTTGTGGCCCGGTAAGCCTGGTTTTCCACAGTTCGCTGGGAAACATTTAATTTCTCCGCTATCTCTTCAAAGGAATTATCCTCCAAATGCTTCATTTTAAAAACCTGTTTCTGGGCTGGAGGCAATTTTTCTATGATTTCCATGGACAGGACGTGGAATTCAGAATAAATCAAATCATCCTGAGGGCTATCAGTAGAGTTCTGGTTGACCAATGTAATCTGGTATTGCTGAAAGGCAATAAAACGCGCGTCTTTCCTTTTTTTCTTGATCACAAGCGACCTAATAATGGCTATCATGTAGGCGTTGATGGAAAGTTCAGGATCGAGACTAGCCCTGTTTTTCCAGATACTTAAAAACACATCCTGCACAACTTCCTCTGCCTCTTCATGGCTCAGGCGCATTTTCCTTGAGACATTGTAAATCTTTTTGGAAAAAAGTCTGAATAGTTCCTCAAAGGAAGTCTCATCCCCTTGAGAAATTTTTCTTACGGTATGTTGTAAAGAAATAGGATTTGATTTTTCCAAGGTTGCAGCATATTAAAGCGAATCAAAGTAAACCTTTTGGATACCCGCTTCAAAGCTGCAAAGTGAACTGTAATGAAATGATAATATGAATTTAAAGTAAACTTCTCTGGATAAAACTTGGATAAATTTGAACTATTCGTATGAAATTTTGAGTAAAAAAGAAACTTTTACCACTTATAAAAGGACAAAGAGAACGGTCAATCTGTACTTGGATTTAAACTCTAACTCAAACCTTTTTTTGGAGTAGTCATTATGACTTGTTCTGATGGAGGAGTTAGTCTAAAGACATTTTGACCTGAGTGGAGACACTCAGGGCGGCATTGGTATAAACCATTCGTGATGACACGAACGCTGGCACAGTGGAAACATTCAGGGCGGCGATGAGATGGGAAACAGATGGCTTTTAATCCTAATTCCTCAATCCCAAGATACTTCTGGCTCTTTCCAAGTCTTCAAGGGTATCAATAGCGACGGCATGGTGGACGGTGGAAACCATTCTGATTTTAAATCCATTTTCCAATAGTCTTAGCTGCTCAAGCATTTCCACTTTTTCCAAGACGCTTTTTCCCAGAGCCGTATAAGCAGTTAATGCTTCCCTTCTGTACGCATAAATCCCAACATGCTTCCAATACTGGAGGTCTCGGATTTTGTCTCTATTGTAGGGAATGGGTGATCTGGAAAAATACAGCGCATCGCTTTTCAGGTCTGTAATGACCTTTACAAAATTCGGGTTTTGGGCCTCGTCCTCAGAAATCAGGGTTTTTAAGGATGCTATCTCAACCGACTTATCCTCAAACACTTCCACCAAATCTCTCAGTGACTTTTCATCCTGAAAGGGTTCATCCCCCTGCACATTCACAATGATTTCAGCATCCACTTTTCCCAGTGCCTCTGCGATCCGGTCTGAGCCACTTTCATGAGCTGTCTCGCTGTAGAAAACGTTCCCTCCAACTTCCTCTATCTGCTTTCGGATTTCCGCATGATCTGTCACCACCCAAACCTCATCAAACACATTCGTAGCCAAAGTGCTCAGATAAGTTCGTTGGATTACTGATTTCCCACCGAGATCCTGGACAAGTTTGGCTGGCAAACGGGTGGAAGCGTATCTGGCTGGAATAAGGGCGGCGGTTTTCAAAACAATCTTGAATTAAAGTTATACTCTAAATTTCGCAAGTAGCTTACTCAACCAGTCAGGAGATTTCCTCTCATCTTCTTTATCATAATAACTACCAGTATAAGCATCTTTTCTCATGTAAGAGTAATTGTAACCATAGCCGTAATTGTATCCACCAAAATCATATACATCCAGCCCTGCCTTCATGCCATTGAAAACAGCATAAATATTATCTACCTGGTCGTTGGCATACAAATCATTGATCATCAAGAGGTATCTTTTATGCGTGTAATCCTGACGGACGATATATAAATTCACATCCGAGAACCTCATTAAATCCATAGTTTCAGAGACTAATCCGATTGGTGGCGTATCCATCACTACCACATCAAACTCTTCCTCAAAAGACTCCAACAACTGATTCATTTTATCCTTTAAAAGAAGTTCGGCAGGATTGGGAGGCACAGGCCCGGATGGAACAACAAATAAATTGTCAAATACGGTAGGGACCACAATCTCTTCCCTCGTTGCTTTACCCACAAGGTAATTAGACAAACCAGTTTGATTTTCCACTCCAAGATATTCGGAGATTTTTGGCCTACGAAGGTCCAGACCAAGTAATATGGTTTTTTTGCCGCTAAGCGCAATGGCAGAAGCCAAATTGATACTTACAAAGGTTTTCCCTTCTCCTGATACTGATGAGGTTACCAGTATTCTCTTGCATTTCTTTTCACTGGAAATATAAAACAAGGCTGAGCGCAAAGATCTAAATGATTCAGTGACCATTGACTTTGGGTGCTCCTGTACCAGCAAATTAGTGTCTTTTGTACTGTACCCTATAGTACCCAACAGCGGGATTCTAAGCACATTTTTCAACTGAACCTGATCTACTACTTTATTATTCAAATAATGGTATGCGAGTAAAAGTGCCAAAGGGATGAATAAGCCCAAACCAAAAGCAAGCCCATAATTTTGTGCTTTTTTAGGAAAAATGAGGCTACCTCTTCTCGCGTAATCCAAGACTGAATTATCCGAAATATTAGAAGCTCTGGCTATTCCTGCTTCAGCTCTTTTCTCCAATAAATAGTTATATAAATTTTCTCTAAGCTTAAACTCCCGATTCAGGGATACAAAATCAGATTCTGCCTTAGGCAATTTTGAAAACTCCTGATCCTCCAATTCTAACTTTGCAAGGGCTTGCTTTTTTCTGTTTTCTGTATTTGAAACGAGATTATTGATGTTTTCAAAAATATTCTCCCGCAGCTTGGTAATCTGCTCGTCAAGCTCAATCACATCCGGGTGTATTTCATTTACTACGGCCAGAAGTTTTCGTCGCTGCAGAGAGATATCGATTAAAGAACCTACCAAACCATTCAATAAACCATCATCAATTCCTACAAGGGAAGGTGCCAAGATATCCGAATAGTCTTTGCCTTTTTCTATTAAGTAGGTCTGAAGAGATCTATAGTATTGCAGCTGAAAATCTATATTTTGAACCTGCTCTTCCAGACTATTCATATTACTCAACACCCCACCAAACTCAGAGTTGATGTCAAGCAATTTATTTTCTACTTTAAAGTTTAAGATCTTCCTTTCAGCAGATTTCAGTGAATCCTCTACTATATGCAACTGCTCATCTAAGAAGTTGAGGGTGTTTTCTGTGATCTGATTCTTTTCTTTGAGATTATAGATTATATAAGAATCCATCAGGGCGTTTACGTAATCCCTACCTTTCTCCACCACCTTGGTCATCATGGATACTTGGAGAACAGTCCCATAAGAATTAATAGGCTTTACAGAAATTGCTCTGGAGTAGTCGTCGATTACATTCATCTGGTTATGAACGATGAACGATAACTTATCTCCAGGCGAGAGATTCTTCTTTTTGTGGATCCGGAAACTACTTTTATCCGAAACAATCTCTTCTTCAAACTTAAAAGGCTTATTTAAGATGGCCTCGTCCATGGGACCAGCTGCTTTGGCGTTCAAAAAGTCAAAGAAACCCGATTCTTCTTGAGTCAAAATAAACTCCTCATCCGAAAGCATGGTAAAGGTAATCTCTCCCATCTCCATCTGAGGGAAAGCAGGGTCCACCTCCACATAGATAGGTGATTGGTCATAGAGCTCCACCTCTTTGATATTGGTAGAGGCAAAGTAGCTCACATTAAAATGAAGCTTACTCAGAGCATCTGCTGCGAGGTTTTTGGAGGTAAGCATCAAAATATCATTCTCCAGATTATATGCTCCCGAGAATATATTTGACCTATCCAAAATCCGCATTTCAGGACTGGAATTCTGTTTGATCAAAATGCTACCCTGTACATCGTATTCTTCCACAGAGTATCTGTGAAAGAGAAAGGTGACGATAAGGCCTAAAAATATACTGGTAACGTAGAGCGGCCAGTACCTGGAATATTTGATCAGGTAATACTTGATATCGATAGGCTTGACCTCATCCTGAAACTTAGTTATATCGACTTTTCCATCTATCATAATCTATCTCCAGTCAGTAATGCAACGATTAATATGATAGAAGAAGTCACAGAAATTATCAAGCCCAGCGAAGATGTCAAGTTATCTGCATTCCCAAATTGACGGATATTCATAGGTTCCAAATACAGAATATCATTGGGTTGAATAAAATAAAAAGGAGAAGCTAGTAACTGACGGTCATTCAAATTGATCTGGTGTATTTTAGTACCTCCATCGTATTGCCGGATAATAAAAAGCTTATTCTTTTTTGCCAAAATATTGGACTCTCCGGCTACTGCCAAGGCATCGAATATAGTAGCTCTATTTTTCAAAATCACCTGTGCTCCAGAACTGCTAAATTCGCCCAAGGCTGTAAAACGAATACCACCGATTCTTAGTTTTACATAGACTTCTTCCTTAAAAAAAGCATTGATCTTTTCCTGTACCAACTGCTGTGCCTCTTCCTCTGTAAGGCTGGATATTTTTATTTTACCCAATTGAGGTAGCTCCACATAGCCTTCTTGATCCAGGCTGTATCCAGTGAAGTAAAATATATCGCTGACTCCGCCGCCGCCACCACCTCCACGCATAGATCTAGACCCCTGAAACTCGAAAGCTTTGGTCAATTCTTCATCAGAAGAAGCAAAATCTATATCCACTACATCAAATGGCTGTAGCACATATTTATATTCTACAGTGGCATAAGGAATAAATTCATCCAAACCAATTTCCGGATTCCCTGGCAGGTTTTGAAGGTAAGTGATGCGCTTATTGCTAATGCATGCAGTAAACAACAAGCAGATCAAAATAAAGCCAATTAGCTTTTTCATTTAACAATTTTAATTATTTCTGTCTTCTGCTTCTCTTTTTTTCTATCTGGGGATCCTTCCAGCATTCTTTGACTCACATCTCTCATAGAAAGGCTTTCTAACTCCCCTCCCTCCACAGCATTATGGATGTGAATAAGAAGTTCCTCTAAGATATTTAAATTTTCGTTTGGGCAATGACCAAAATTATGAGGGTGCCACCACAAATGATAGGCTTTCTTAAGTTTACAAGCAGAATCAATTTCGGATATTATTCGCTCAATTCTCAATTTATTAAAAATAGAATTTTCCCGGTATGGACGAAGGAGCCTACTGGAAGGTATTTGAACTAAAGGCTCTATAGTGCATTTTTCTAAGTCAAATGTCACCGGACTCCCCATTGGAAACAGGGTATCACCAGTTCTAAACACTTTCTTGAGCAGGTTCTCTTTGGAAGTTTCTTGCCAAAACCAATCAGAAGGGTTGGTTCTAGCAGCTTTAAAACCACTTTTAGCAGCAATCTCCAATACCTGTGAATGGTATTGATTTCTAGGGAATACCAAACTTTGGACATCTAATCCAAACTTGGATTTTGCTATTGCTTTTGCTGCTAATAGATCTGATTCAAAGGCTTCCAGGGAACTTCCTTTCTCCCCTGTATAAAAGTGTGAAAATGTATGCGAAGCCAATTCCTGACCTGCAAGGGAAGCGATCATTTTGACCTGATCAGGGGCAAATAAACCAGGTAGAGAAGCTGAATTAGATTGCTGCCCCCAGGTATAAGCGGAGTACTTTTCCTTATGAAAATCAGGTTTTCTGCTTGGTGCAAAATGATTCCATTCCTCCCAATTTTCAGCCATTAGCATGCCTACTGTAGCCCAGGTAGCTCTTATCTGATACCTTTCAAAAAGATCCAGAATCTTTGGAATAACCGCTAAAGTTGTCTTGTAATAGCCTTGGTAATCTTCAAGTCGGTATTTATCAAACCTACCCCAGTGTAGTTCAAAATCTAAGGAAATTACTATGGAAGCTTTAGACAAATTACTGTATTGATGTGTTTTCCGACCGGAGTGATGAGCTACAAATTAACCATAGGAATGTGAGATGCACAAATGGAAGCCAAATTGACTTCATCCTGTAAAACAACCCCATGTTATTCAGAGTAAAGGTAAAAATCAAAAACATAGCAAATGCAATTATTGTGTAGTATTTAATTGAAAAAGGCATTTGAACTGCTTTTTTCCAGCTAAATCCTATCCCAAGAATTAAAATCAAAAGTAGGAAACTGTTTTCCATGGCAAAGACTAAAGACAGGAAATCCCAGCTTTCCCAAATTAATGGTCTAAAAGTAACTGCAAACCACCTTTCCATTGTATTCATACCTCCCATCGGAAGTTCTGTATTGGCATTGTATTCAGTCAAAAAGCGAAGCTGGGAATCACTAAGATTTCTTAGCTTCTGCCAGGTAAAATCCTCCAGATGTAAGTAGGAAACAAAATGCTGAACAGCTTTGAAAAGAACTAAAGCCATGATCACTATCACTCTAAACCTTATAACAAACGATCGTTTTTTTAGGAAGAGAAAAAGGTAATAGGCTAAAATTGGTAAAAACATGAACCCAATAAAGGGGCGAACCAATAAGCAGGTCATCCATCCGGTTAGGACCAAAAAAGGCTGGTTCTTTTTGACTGAAAAAGCGTAGAACATCAACCCGAGCCCAAAAAAAAGCAAGGACTCCTTGGAAACTCCTGCGGTCCAAAAATGTAAACCCGGCAAAAAGAGGGGCAAATAAAGCAGTTGGGAATAAGCGAGGGAATCCTTGTATAAACTGATCAAATATCTGATTCCCTCAAATAGTAGAAGTAGCCCCGCATAGGAAATCATAGCATATAGTACAGATCCTGATAAATAACTCAAGCCTAAGGCCTTATAAGGCAGGTAATTCAACCATTGTATAAAAAAGGTGTTTACACCGAAATGCTCCATCCAGGTGCTGGCATATTGGGAAGAGTCAGCAGTGACAGTCCAGTATCGGTAAGAGTCTCCTCCATTTCTCAGGATATATAAGGCAAAGACAAGTGAAAAAGTAAAATGAACTAACCAAAGCAGCACTACCAATAACACCTCTAACTTACTATAAATCTTTTGCTTATACCTAAAAATCAAAAAACTCAGAACCAGCAAATTGCTACATCCAAAAATAAAATAGTCTAAGATTACCAAGTTCATTTTACGGCCTCCTCATAGGAATCAAGTGTTGTTTCTAAAGAAAATAACTCCTGCCCCAAGTTCTGAATACCAATTCTATCCTTGTATTTCACTCCAAGACTCCAATTGAGTATTGCCTCTATGGAAAAGTTGCTATGCTTAAGAAAAAAACAAGCATCACTTTGGCCTAGAATAGAATCCAAATCTCCAATTCCGGAGGAAATTAAAGTTGGCAGACCACACATTAGGTATTCTCCCACCTTGATCGGCAAAATTCCTCTTACGCTTGGAACGGTAGTTCTTAAACTTATCCCCAGATCAGCTGCGGAGAGATAGGATGGAATTTCTAAGAATGGAACCTTACATAATTGAACCAGATGGGATAATTCTTCAGGAACCTTTCCATTCAAATATACCGAGTCTCTACACAGGAAGATCATTCTAAAGGAAAGTCCTGCTGACTGAAATCCTTTCAAAATATTAAACAAGAGCTCAATAGAATATGCAGGTCCCAAACTTCCAGAATGCACAATAAGCAGTTCATCATCTGTTAGGGTTAATTTCTTTCTGACCTCCTCCCTGGCAGCTTTGTCAAAGTAGAAAGTTTTTGAATCCCTCCCATTCCCTACCAGGAAAAATTTACCTCCATTGAGATGGGGTAGGTTGTTTAGATGCCAGTCGATTGATCGCTGAGTTCTGGTAATAACTTTATCAGCATTTATCAGCATTTTACGCTCTACACCTGACAAAATCCTATGCATAATAGAACCCTCTTTCAGCCCCCCCTGATCCAAACGCTCCTGAATAGGCAATCCATCCGCATCAAAGATAAGCTCGCAACCCAATTCCCTCACTTGCTTATAGATACTTAACAGTAAAAAAGCTGGCATGGTGCTCCTAGGGATCACTGTGTTGATTTGATCGGATTTTATGCTATTCAAAACCTTCTTTCTGTTACCAATGATCGCATAAAGGCTGGCTACACTGGTTGGAATATGGGTAGAGATAGGTATATGAGAATAACGAATATTTACCGCCTCAGCCAATTCATTTATTCTGCGTACTTCTTTGGGGTCTGCCCAGGAGAATTGAAGCACTGATACTTTGGCTACTCCTCTTTCCTGTAATCCAGAAAAAATCGGGAAAAATAAATTTTCCAGGTAATTAGTCTTGTCAGAGTCCCAGGTGATGAATAGAATGTTTTTCAAGGATTTTTGATTTCGGATGTCGGATTGCTGATTTCGGATTTGGGATTTCGGGTTTGGGATTTCGGGTTTTGTGTCATTTCGAAGGAGGAACGACTGAGAAATCTAATTCTAGATGCACATGTAGGATTTCGGATGTCGGATTTGGGATTTCGGATTTGGGATTGTATTATGAATTAACCCATTATTTCAACTCGTATAGATGGATGCGCCATGCAGAACTTTCATTTTCAAACACTTTTACTAAAGACATTTTATCACTTTCCACAGGCAATGCAGAGAGAATATAATCCACCTCAAGTTCCTCTTTCAGATAGTCATAATCGTAATCAGGCTCCATCAAAGGTGATTCATTTCTCCACTTGTACATAAAGTAATCATCCGGATATTGGGCATTTTGAAAGTAACACTTATTTCCCCAATCCAGAAAATGAGCTTTTAGAGATTGGTCTTTTTCCAATTCATGCTGAATCACTTGATAGACTTTCTCTTTATGAGATTTGGCATAGACCTGCAGGTAACCATCGTAAGTCTGCAACCCATTGAATGTAGCTACTGCGGGCGGAATATTGAAATTTATAAATCTTTCTTGCCCTTGTTCATCAGCTAAGAACACCTTTAATTCTTCAAACTGAGTTTCTGCAAAATAAGAGCTATAGGTGGGCACCTTTTGATCTAAAACATGGATATAAGAATTGATCGTATATCGCCACTCGTACTGATAGAGGAAAATATTGACACACAAAAACAGAGGTATCAAAACCCTATATCCTAGGAAATGTAATTTTGCCCAAAAATAAACTATAGATGCCATCATGAGAAAGGGTATCCAGTATTCAAATCTTAACACATTGAGGGAACCCAACTCTGGAATCAGCTTTCCCATGATAGTTATACTACCAGTTAGGCTTACCAGAGAAAGAAGGCAACTAATCAACAGTAGTAGGGCCAAAAACAGGAAACCTTTGCGGGAAGCTGACTTTTTATACCATGCGTAAATCCCCAGGCAAAGCATAAAAATGATATAAATGGGGCTGTAATGAACACCATTTTGATCCCCAGAACCAAAAAAAACCCAAGGATATTGCTGGGTCCATATGCCAAAATCATAGGTAAATTCAGTTCTGTGACTAATAAAACTAGGGTTAAAGAAATAGCCTTTGATCAAGTGAATTTCCTGAACTAGGAAGAAGATCAACAAAAAGCACCAAAACAAAATGGCTTTTAAATGGAATTTTCTCTCCAGGAAACATACCACAAGCAGCCAAAATAAGATGCCAAGAAGTAAATACAATGCTGCCAAAGAAAGCATAGAGTAAATGGCATACCCTATTAGAATCATTAAAGAGGCGGTAGTTTCTTTTTTTCGCAAAAGCAGCACAAACACTTGCACTACTGCAGGAAGAGCGGCAATAGAAATCCCTCTATGAGGGTAGAAAGCCAGGCTCGCCCAAAGCAGGCAAATAAGAACTTCCAGTGTATTGTCTCCAAAAATTAGTTTTTGTCCCCTCAGCCAAAAGCGAAAGGAAAAAAAAGCAATTATACAGATGAGTGCCTTGTTTATTATATAAGCCTTGAAAAATGGAAAGAGCGCAAAAAGAAGCAGTTCAATATTAAAACCAGAAGGATAAGAAAATCGGGGTAATTCCAACAGCATCCCCTGAACAGGCGTATTCCAAGAAGAAAAGACCTTTCCCTGATCCTTAAGCATTTTATACCATGCCAAGTTCGAATCCATATTGTCAGTAACTGGCAGATATACATCCTCACCGAATATCAGGTAAGGTAGAAGCATTGCTATGAAAATTATAGCTGCAAAAAGGTAAGGTATAAGTTTTGGTCTGGATGATTTGAGATTTGCAACTACGGTCACGGTCTAGATCTTATTGTTTATAGGACTCCAATTGATGCGAAAAGACATAAACTACCCAGTTCACTTTTTTCTTAACAGTCTTTGCAACACCATAAAATTGCCATCCAAAGTGTATTTCTCCTCTACCAGCTTTCGTCCATTCTGACCCAGCTTTACCCTTAAATCCAAATCCTGAATCAGTTTCTCAAGAGCAACTTCCCATTCCTGAGGATCTTTGGCCAAAAAGCCATTCCAGCCTTCCCTTACCACATCTTTATTCATCCCAACAGCAGAGGCAACCACAGGCAGTGCACAGGCCATATACTGTATCAGTTTATAGGCACACTTCCCCCGTTCCCAGGCATCATCCGGAAGAGGCATTATCCCTATATCAAAATCAGAGATCAAATCCCCTTCTGACTCTTCTGACCAAGGAATCAAACGAGCCGGGATACCTACATCGGGTATCTTTGTTCCTACCGCATTAATCACCACTAGCTCAATGCTATGTCGCTTCCCTAAGTTTCGGAAAACTTCTTCAAGTGTAAGAAGATATTTCATCGTAGTGGGCGAACCCACCCAACCTATTTTTACGCTTGAATTATCCGACTTTACTTTTTGAGGGTACTTATTGATATCCACTACTGTGGGTAATATTTCTACCTGCTTAGCTTCTGCGAGTAGCGCATACTCTTTCAAATAAGTGTTTCCTGCACATACGAGCTTACTATGACGCATTACCCAGGCGATTTTATCCCCCATCCATTTTCTGACAAGAACATTGGGGTGAGAATCATAATTGTGAAAGACTGCATCATCATAGTCAACCACATACCCTTTACCTGATTTCTCTAAAATCCACTCCCCGTAAGAAGGGAGAAATGGAAACAACTCCTTTTCTATCCAAATTATATCATATCTCCAAGCCCCCAGCAGCCCCCATAACCTCCGGAAATAGCAACCCAGCACAATCATGGGGTTTTGCTTACCCTTCGAATAAAACCCGGTTAGGTATTTCTCATTAAAAAAAGAAGAAACACGCACCTGATAGCCTTCCTTTTCCCAAAGTGGTAAAAATTGATAAGTCCTCAGTCTGCTAGAAGCACCGAGCTTAGGGTATTTTGGAAAAAAAAGAATTTTAGTCTTGGGCACTAGTGCTAATGGTCAATGATCAATTTTCAATGGTCAATGATCAATGGTTAATGATCATTTTCAATAGGCAAATTTGAATGTACACTTTTTAGTGGTCAGGTGAAAAGTATGGACAAATTTAGAATGAAATGTGGGGATTTGGTGAAGTTAGTGGTTGGCGGTTGGAGGTTGGAGGTTGGCAGTTGGGGAACACGGATTAAAAATCCTACGGTTTGTTACTCGACATTGCAAATGTCGTATAGCGGGGATATGACGTACACTTATGACCACGAAGTGGTCTAACCTTTCAATAGCCCAGGGTAAGGAGGCACGACGCAACCCTGGGTAGAAGAATTAATATGTTCATCAGCGCTGGCCCACGAGCATCATTCGGAGACGGAGGCGTGGTGCCAGCAAGATGGAAATGGCGGTTATCGGTTGGCGGTTGTCAGTTGTCAGTTGTCAGTTGTCAGTTGTCAGTTGTCAGTTAGGGTAACACGGATTAAAAATCCTACGGTTTGTTACTCGACATTGCAAATGTCGCGTAGCGGGAGTAGCGGGATGGCGGTTGGCGGTAGGTTGGCAGTCTGAAGACTGCATTATCCTAGGTCTAAGCCCGCCTGTCGTCGGACGGGTCTGAAGACTCAGACCAGAAGTGGGCTTAACTTTACAGGTAATCTTCCGTTAGATTAGGAAACCAAAATCAACCTAATGATGAAACTTATTTTTCCCACCGACCCACTGATCAGTGCAGATATTCCCAGCGATTATCCCATCCCTCCAATTGGAGAAGAATTTTACATACGCTTTGAAACTTTTGTGACTGATCCAGAGGATTGGAAAAAAGTAAAGGAACTATTGGATGGAGAGGGATTGACTGTAGAGCGAGTGGAAGATGGAAAAATCTATCTCTATGAGGGACAAAAAGTAGATCTACAGGGCACCCTAGAAAGTGCTGAATACATGCCGTCTATTGTTCAGTATTGGGAAAATCATCCCGAGACGAAACCTGATGGGAATTGATTATGTAATAGTTATCGGTTGGCTGTTGGAGGTTATCGGTTGGCTGTTGGAGGTAGGTTGGCAGTCTGAAGACTGCATTATGATAAGCACAAGTCATGAGACTCCAAAACTTGCTATCAATTGCCGATATGAACCAAAGCGATGTAGGCGCGGAATTATTGTAGCCTAGGGTGGAGACCTGAGGAACGAAGGTCGCAGCCCTAGGTCAAAAAAGACAAAAGGCCATTGCCTTCCCGATATCGCTAATCTCACCGGGACATGCCTGACCTGGAGTATCGTCTGGAAACGATAGACAGTGCAGGAGGATGGAAACGGGAAATTTTTAATAGTGAGTTTGCCGTTGGCGGTTGGTGGTTGGTGGTTAGGGTAACACGGATTAAAAATCCTACGGTTTGTTACTCGACATTGCAAATGTCGTATAGCGGGCTTCCAAAACCATTTTTAGAGGGGCAATATGACCGGAATATCCACTTGATACAAGTCGGGAGAATTGAACCGGATTGTACGGCATTTTTCCCCTTTCTTTTTGAAGGCAAAAAGAAACAAAAACCTTTGTCAAAATAATGCTTCAGCCGCACTGGCATAACGCTGGCCCGCTATTTTGACCTCCTCCCCGCCCTAAAAACTAGCTAATGTGCTAGTTGAGTATTGCTCTTTGATCTAGATACAAGCACTAAAAGTCCAATAGGGACGACCTATGGGTAGCCCCGCCACGGCGGGCTGGCAAAAGATGGAAACCGAATCGATTCTGATAAATGGTCTGTGAAGACACAGACCATGGCGAATCGGATGTCGAGAAGTCCGAATGATGAATATCGAACGATGAATGATGAAGTTTGAGGCAGTCAGAAGACTGCATTGAGGTGGGTCAGCATTTTCCCCTTTCTTTTTGAAGGCAAAAAGAAACAAAAACCTTTGTCAAAATAATGCTTCAGCCGCAC
This sequence comes from Algoriphagus locisalis, assembly GCF_900116615.1. Classification (GTDB taxonomy): domain Bacteria; phylum Bacteroidota; class Bacteroidia; order Cytophagales; family Cyclobacteriaceae; genus Algoriphagus; species Algoriphagus locisalis. The sequence goes on along the minus strand of NZ_FPBF01000001.1, from coordinate 356,764 downwards.
TGGCCTAACGCTGGCCCGCTATTTTGACCTCCTCCCCGCCCTAAAAACTAGGCTATGTGCTAGTTGAAAATTGCTCTTTGATCTAGATACAAGCACTAAAAGCCCCATAGGGACGACCTATGGGTAGCCCAGGGTAAGGAGGTACGACGCAACCCTGGGTAGAAGAATTAATATGTTCACCAGCGCTGGCTCAGAATCATCAATCGGAGACGGAGGCGTGGTGCCAGCAAGATGGAAATGGCAGTTGACGGTTGACGGTTGGCGGTTGTCAGTTGTCAGTTATCTGTTGTCAGTTATCTGTTGTCAGTTATCTGTTGTCAGTTAGGGTAACACGGATTAAAAATCCTACGGTTTGTTACTCGACATTGCAAATGTCGCACAGCTGAAATAAGGGTTGGCAGAATGACAAATCCCCCTAGCCCCCTTTGATCATAGCATGTTTTTCAAAAGAAATGTAAAGGTAAAGGGGGAGTTTGTGAAGTGGATGCTTTTTGACTGAGGTCAATTTAAAGTCTGTTGTGGAGTGGAGAATATGGGTTGGCAGTTAGCGGGTGTTGGGTGTAAAATTGAAAAATTTCGGAGTTGTAAATGAGCAGTCTGAAGACTGCATTATCCTAGGTCTAAGCCCGCCTGTCGTCGGACAGGTCGTGAGACTTAGACCAGCTGGGGCATGACAAATCGGGATTACAAATCCCGCTCAGCACAAATCAGCACGAGGAATAAAACCTTCGGGGTTTTGAAAACCCCAAAGGTTAAAAAAACCGGAGAGAAATTCCCTCCGGCTTAATTAATTGTAAGATCAAATTCAATTCATCAACACCTGCTCAAAGGATCCGTCATCGACGGTCAATTGGGAAATGGTGACCAGGACGGTGCCTGCCGTTACTGCATAACCTGCATAGGCCAGCAATACAGCCGGGACCATTCCCGGTGCCGTCAAAACGGCCGTACCGATGGCGGCGATGATCAATCCTGCCTTTTTTACCTTTTGGAAAAAGAGCGGTGTGGGCGCGGTGGCGCGTTGTTTTACTTCTGTGAGTATGTTCATTGTTGGAACGTTAAGTGTTAAATGTTAAAATGTTAAGTGTTATGGAGACCGGTGTCGGATGACCGATACTTCGACTTCGCTCAGTACAAGTGCCGGATGTGGATGTGAAGACAGGAGACCGAAGACGGAAGTGTGCACCGTCGTGGTACGGCGAAGCAGTCGCAGTCATCAGTCTCAGTGTGAGAAGTGCAAGCTTTTTGAGATTGCTTCATCGGGCTTTGCCCTGTTCGCAATGACTTACCTTCAAACGCTTTCATCCTTTCGGGAAGCAGACCTCCTGGGCGGACTTCTTGTTTGCTGCATCACGGTCTTTAGCAATGCCTGCTCGGCTTCCAGCCGGATAAAGAGTTCTTTCAGTTTGGAAAGCTCTTTGTTCAGCTGTCTGAAATCCTGAATAAGGAGGTTCAGGAAGTACGCGATGACAGAGAGGAGGAGTGCGATGACTCCTCCTGTTACTGCCTGAAACATTAGTCCATCCATTCTAATTGATGGCAGGTAAGATTTAAGGCATGTTCTGGATAGCTCCTTATCTCCAGTGTAGCCTTTTCACCTCTTTGCAGTGCCTGACCTATCAGGTGAAGGAGGTTTGTCCATGCTTTTTGGCATGGTACTCCCCTACCTTCTCCTGTAATTTCAGACACGAGGACTATGTTGCGTTGCAGTTGCCTGGTGCAGATTTCCACTTCGGTGGGCTTGTCTGACCTGATTCCGTTGGGGCATCCGAACAGGCTGATCCGCTGCATATGAGTGTCGGGGATCAGATCCAGTTCATAATTACCCTCTGGAATACAGGCTACATCAGCTCTGAAGTGTGCTGCAGGAGGTTCTATGCATTGGCATAGGGTTTTGCCATCCAGCAGCAGTGCAGCGTTTGTTCCTCCGGGCCAGTATTCCCGGTCTAGTACCAGATCCATGGCCTAGCTGACGGCAAGGATGACCGCAGGATTCTGGGATACATCGCGAGAGTCGTACCTGGTCTCGTTCACATCCAGAAAGAACTCAAGTGCCAGCGCGAAGAAGTACGTCTCTCCCGCTATACCCGGTTTGGGGAGGGTCAGGCTAACCGCCGGGGTAGGCAGGCTATTGATCGGCAGTGGCTCGATCCCTATGGTTTCGCTTTTGTAGGTCTTCTGCGCAAAGTCCACTGCTGCCCGGATCAGGGAGAAGCGGTAGAACTCGGTCCCATCCGAATAGACCAGGTTGGTAGTAGGGACGATTTGGGGAATGGTCACCGTGAAAGAACCTTCATCCTCAGCCTTCTCAGGCTGGATTTTCAGTACATTTTCCAGGGTGGCTTTTTCTGAGAACTCAAAGCCTCTCAGCATGGTCATATCCCCCAGTTCGAACTTCCGCTCTCCTCTTACCGAAACGGGATCAGACTTGACCACTTTCATCGCTAAGGAATAAAGTCGGTTATGGAGTTTGCCTCCGTTGGACTTGATTTCGATTTCCCGGAAGGCATTTTTGAGGAACTTAGCCGAAGAGGCAGCAGCTGCAAATTCAGCAAGATTTTCCCGCGTCCTCTGGTATTTGGGATCTGTGAGAATCCTTTTTTTGCTTACTCCTCCTTTACGCCTGGCGATGAATTTGCCATCGCGGTTTTTGTAAAAGGAAAGGTCACCCATGGTGCCTTCCAGTTTGATATATCCAGCTTGTTTTGCCATTTTTTGATTTGTTCATGTGTGAAACATGGGGGAAATCTGGAGGTATCTATCTGGAAATCAAAACAAAAGTGGAATCTGTGGAAACAAAGGAAAACTAAAGCACTATGAGGAAAATAAGGACGAAACCCAACGTATAGGTGACGTATGTATAACGGAACCCCAGCGGAACTATAACGGAACCCCAAAGGAGCTATACTTCAGTATGGGGATATCTGGAGGTTGGAAGTTGGAGGATGGAAGTTCTGGACATGACTGTTGTTTGTAAGGAGTAAGTAGTAGGAACTCTTTAGACTCTGCCCTGATGGAGTTTGAAGGCAGTCTGAAGACTGCATTAGGTTTGGTCCAAGTCTGGAAAGCTCTGGAGCGGTTAGAAGTTGGTAGATGTCCATAACATTAGCCAAAGCGCTGTAGGCGCGGAATTATTGTAG
>NZ_FPBF01000001.1:0-352293 GCF_900116615.1 Algoriphagus locisalis | reverse complement strand
GTTTGTCCTATGAACAACTGGAGCCTTCTAAATTATCGGTCATGCCTACGGCATTTTTAGAAAAAATCTATTACCAATTTTCCAGCCATTGAAATGGCTGGCTAAGCGATCGGTCATGCCTACGGCATTGTTCAGAAAAGCTCACCATGTCTTTCCTGACTAGAAAACTTTGTGATCCCTAGGATCACTCTTTCCTGATATAGACTAACTGTGCACCTTCCTTCCACTCCACCTTAAAAACGATATACTTTACTGACTACTGTTTACCCATAATTTTTAGTCCAGTGAGAATGCAGTTTGTCATCAAATAAAAGATATTAGTCCAATAAACTTGAATACGTCAGGGCTTTGAAATAGGATTACAGAAAAAATCATGGACATTTTATATCGCGCCCCCTTACTTCAATTTGACATTACGAATCGCAAAGAAGTTGCGAGACATTGGCAAGACCTATTGCAAGCCATTGAACTTTCCAGTAAGGATCTCTACCATGCTATTAAGGGAAAAAATCCCGAAGAACTTAGCCAAAAGGAATGGAAAACTGTTTACAGGTATTTGCTGAGAGGAAAGTATAGGGCCACACCGTTTGGGAAATGGGCGGGAGTCGGTATAGCCAAATGGGGAGCGGAAGAATATTCCAACAGTCAAACTCTAAGTCAACATTCTCCAATCCTATCCACTTCTATAGCCAGTGAAGGTAATTCTACTTATTGGATGAATCCAAGTCTGCAGCGCTGGGGTGGTGGGTGGAAGTTCTGGAATTTTGATAGACAGGAAGAGACATGGCGGTTTTCCAGATCTGAAGACAGTCCCTATATTCAAAGAATCCGGGAGATTTCGTTTGACAAGAGGACCATCAATCCCGCTATTCTTTTCCGTCCCTTTCCTGAACTGCAGCTCCATGAAAGAAGGGAGGTTTGGCATTACCTGACAGAATCACAATTACTTGTACCAGAGCGATTTCCCTATTTGCCAGAGCATGAACGAAAAGAAGACCAATTTATCCATACACTCTTTTCCGTTCCTGAAATCCACCGAAACAAGCTGGAAAACCTACTGGAAGAAATGAGTCAGAGGGCACTGCCTCAAAGGAGGCCCTATTTAGACAAGTTGACACGGAGATTTACTGAAGTCTTTGATGACCGTTTTGTGCCGCTACATCTGCTATGGAAACTAGTCCCCTACTTAAATGATGGTTCTGATTCCTCTCAATCTGGCACTATTGACCTGCCGGAATACCCATTGATAATCCAGGATAAGAATAAAACCTTCGACCTCAAAACAGTACCAAAACCTGTTCGATTACACAAAAAGCCGTTTCATGCACAAGTACTTTTCAGAATATTGGATTCCGGAAATCTGCTGATTGATAACATGTCCTTTAACCGACCTTTTGTATATGGAGGAAGGTTTACGCATCATCCGCAGATATTCTCTTACTTCCAGCAGCACCTACAACAAGAGGTGGAAATGATTTCGGCTGATGTTCTTCTTTTTGAAAGTAGAAAAACGCAAGCAATAGCAGATCATCGAAGTGTGGCTGATTATGTGATCAACTGTTTTTCCGGTAGCTCTTCATCCGTAGAATTCGACAGCAGTCAAGTATATATCGGAATGAATGGCGAAAGGTTTGAGTTGTATATTCCTCATCTTGGCAAAAGATTAAAACCTATTATCCAACATCCTTTAAATCCCGAATATATCACCCATCCACTATGCAGGATATTGTGGGAAGTCGCCCATCAGGATATCCTAAGACCACTGCATTATGCCCACCCCGGTTTTTTAGCTGCCTCTTACCTACCACAGCTGAATTGGGGAGATATTATACTACAGCCTAGAAGATGGAAGTTTGGCCACGAATGGCAAGGGAAAACTGAAGAAGAACTAATGGGCTACCTACAAAGCAAAGGAATTCCTCAGCGCGTATTAGTCGGCAAGCATGACCAAGAGCTCGTCCTGAACTTATCAGCCCCATCCGATCGCTACGTACTATTAGAAGAATTATCCAAGGACAGGGAGATAAATATATTTGAGTGCTTATGGGCAGAAAATGAATGTAGCTCTAATCAGCCTATAAGCTATCCCCAATTTCTTTATGGTAAATCATGGCCTTTAATTAAATCGGATAATGTTAGGAGTCATTTCAATCTGGTCGAGGGCCATGAAAACAAAAACTGGATTTCTGTCCGGATAGTTCTGAGTCCTGACTATCAACAGCATTTAGTCTCTGGGCGGCTCTTGGGTCTGGTATCGGAATTTGAGGAAAGGGGAATACGACCTTTTTACTTTCTTTATTATCCAATTTCGAGTCCTGAAATCAGGTTTAGGGTAAAAGTGAATGAGGTGGCAACGTATGAATATGCCACCACTCAGCTATATACCTACTTCCAAGAGTTCCCGGAATTTGAGCAAGTCCATCCCCATGCTTATTATCCAGAATCCAGCAAGTATAGTCAGGAAGGAATGGGTATATCCGAGGAGTTGTTTTATCAGGAATCAAAACTGATTTTGGAGTCAGCTCCTACCAGCGATTTAGAAAAATTCTCACTTGCGGTAGGGATAGGAAATCTGTTGATTGAAACTTCTGGAAATCCGGAATATTGGTTAGCTCTTTTAAGCAGACTTTGTAAAGGGAAGGCATATCATTCCCTCCCTGATCCTTTTCTTAGGCTTTTTGACCAGATTGCTCCTAAGAAGTGGCAGGAATTCTATGGTGGTCAAGTTAGGCAGCACCCTTGGATAAATTTTGAAGATAAGCAGGGATTATTCCTTGGCAATCACTTACATATGGCTATCAACCGAATATTTTGGGATAGTGCAATGGAGAAGGAACGAGAGGTTCATTCCGTCCTCCTTTGTATTTTAAGGAGAAGCAAGTTTGGGAAGAAGAAAGGAAGCAGACGCAACATGGAGAATTTTTCTGCTCTATAGAGAAATCCTTTTGAAGATAGCCGTTAATTCTTCTCTATATACTCTTCCAACTGGCAATTTTTCATCGGTAACAAGCACCAAGTGATCTGATTTCACATAACTGATCTTCTGGATATTGACGAGGTATGATCGTTGGATCTTCTGAAACAGTTTATCTGGAAGTCTATTCATTAAGCTAATCATAGAGCCCAATACCAGGTATTTCCTTTTGGGAGTATGGATTTCAGAATAATTTTTATCCTGTTTGATGTAGTGTATATCAGCAATGGTAACCATTACCCAGGCGCTATCCCCATGTTCAAAAATAGCCAACATCCCCTCGAGTCCGGTCTCTTTGAGGGGTTCCTTAGCATGTGATTTTCTCTCATTGACCTTTTCCATTGCAGTGATAAACTCGGGATACGTAGCTGGTTTGATAATATAATCCACAGCATTTACCTTAAATCCATCATGTGCATAACTATAGTATGCCGAATACAGGATAACTGGAATATTTAATTTTTGCATTACACTCGCGAGATGAATGCCATCCATCTGGTCCATGAGTATATCGGTAATCAACACATCTGCTTCACCATTTTCGAGTCTTCTCCTCCCTTCTACGGGGTCAGTGGTCATGAAGGCAAGCTCATAATATTTCGAGCGCTCAACAAATTTTTTGAGTGTATTCAATCCTTCTAACTCATCATCAATCAATGCGATCCTCAAGTTTTCCATAGGGTATAATCATTAAGGTAGAAAATTCATCCATTGTTTCGTGCAATTCAAAAAATGTGTCTGGTCCGTGAAAGTGATTCAGAATATTTGCGATTGTAGGCAATCCGTGCCCGGAAGACAGCGCGTTTTTCACCGGATTGATCAGGTTAAATGTGCTACAGACTAGGTATATATGCTGTTTTGGATCAGTGGTTAGTGAGACTGTGATTTCGCAGGGATTGTCCCTGTCAGTATATTGCCCAAACTTGAGCATATTTTCCACCAAGGTGGCCAGTACCAAGTGTGGGATGGTATAGTATTCCAAAGGCAGGGTGTAACGTATATTCAGGTAGAAGAAAAATTTTGTTTTGTGTCCACGGACACATTTCAGCATATGGCTTACAATTCCCACTTCTTCGTACACAGAGCGGGGAATCATTGGGTCTTTATACGATTCTTTCAATAAGACTGCTAATGCCTCCACATCCTGGTAAAGCTCATCAGAATAAACCGAAGATTTGCCTGCTATATTATTCAGCATATTCAGAATAAGGTGGGGGCTGAGCGTAAGATGGTCATGTGAGATTTTTATTAGTGCAAGCTTACCATTTACCTGATTGATTTTATTTGTTCTAAGGAGGAATTCGGAGAAAAGCCAGACTATTAAGGCAAATCCGGTGAATCTTGTCAACCGGAAATGCACCGACATCATCTGCCGGGAGTCATTTAATATAGGATCCAAACCCCAAAGCAGGTGCAGCAAGTGAGTGCAAAATAGAATAGATGCTACTATACCTATCAACTGTAGGATTGTCAGCCCAAAATGTCCAATTCCCCTGAACGCCGGAAACAAGCGATAGAAAAGGAATAATATGAATGGGGTTCCCAGAAAGAAATGAACCCAAGGCAAACGCATATCGGGAATTACATCTGTTTCGAAATCAGTAGTTACATAGTCATAGGTAAAGTTAAAACTCCAGAGCAGCAGGATTATGAACAGGTGTTTTCTTTTAGTCAAGCCTAAAAGTAAGTTAGTCCATAAAACCGGGTCGTACATCCATTTTATTTGACTGATTCTATTAAGTGACATAAGTTTCAGAATAAAAATTACACATTATGCAAAAAACAACATTACGACTACCTGAGATTGAGCACTTTCCTAGGAAAGCAGCGCAATTGACAGACCAGAAACAGGGGAAATCGCTTGGTAGCTTTTTCCGTGAGTGCTTACCTTACTTTCCTAGAGCCAGGTAAGAGTATTCAGAAGGAAGGTGAAGCCTTCCATGATAGCAGGCGCATTAAGCAACCTGTTATGTAAGAGTATAACAAAAAACTAATACCGGATCGAAATTCCGGTGGGCAAGGTCCCTTATCCAGGCGGGTTCATTTTTAGATGGACCCGCTTTTGATTTTAGAACCCTAAGACAGATGAATGAACATCTGACACCGCAATACCATGGAAGTCAGCATACTCTTCAAAAGTGACCAGTTGGTGTTTACTCTTCCCCAGTCCTTCTTTGACTTTATTGAGGCTTTTGTACGCATAAGATCTGCTTCTGCCTGTCAAAACCATGATATCCTTGGCATAGATGATCCTTCTTTCCAGGAGAATCATTGTACAACGTGGATAAACTATTTATAAAATGAGGTAAAGTAACCAAGGCCTTGCATTTACCTTAGGGATTAAATTAAAAAAAAATAATTTACATTCAACTATAATCAATATAAAACAAGACTTTTTATAGTTAAGGACTACTTTGAGTAGTACTAAGATTTTTAATCAGCAAGAAGAGGTTTTGTCCCCAGGACTTACTACCCGATTAACGGATAAACAGAAACAATAAATCCGTCAACTAAATGCGTACCCTGTGTATTTTAGTATTAATAGATCTGGAGTCAGTCCTCAAAGTTAGGTTGTTAGTCCATTTCTTTTGGAAATAAAATAATCCTTTTTGAGGTTAGGGTGAGTGTTACCCCACCCCGCGCTTCTTCCCACAATCCTGCGGGACAGGCGTTATAGAGAGGGAGTGAGCCAGTGCAAACTAAGATATCTCGATTATGAACAGAACTCTCAGTATCCCTCTTATTCTCCTCTGGACCTATACCGGTCTGGATAAATTGATCCGCTGGGAAGCAAGCAGGAATGCTTTTCGAAATCAGACCTTTCCTATTGAGCTGGCGGAAGTCCTGGCTTATGCAGTGCCGGTAGTAGAGTTGCTGATCGCCCTGCTCCTGCTCTTTTCGGTGACACGATGGTGGGGATACTTAGGAAGCGTTTTGCTTCTTACTGTATTTACCACTTATGTGGGACTGATCTGGGTGGGAGCTTTTCCTAGGGTGCCGTGTAACTGTGCGGGGATATTGGAGAGTCTGGGGTGGATGGAGCATTTTGTGTTAAATATGATATGCATAGTGATAGCGGTGTTGGGAATTCGATTGGAAGAGTTGATTCGATTGAAAGATTTGAAAATTGAAAAATTGGAAGATTAGTGATAGAAGACGGGAGACGGAAGAAAAGTCTGGTGACGGATGCCCGATGACGGATGCCCGATGACGGATGTCAGATGTCGGGTGTTGGGCTGAAAGAGATGAAAAGTTAGAGAGCCTGCCGTAGGTAGGCCCTGTGGGTAGCCCAGGGTAAGGAGGCACGACGCAACCCTGGACGAAAGAGGCAGGAATTTGTCAGCGCTGGCCCTTGGTCATCATTCGGAGACGATAGCTTTATGCCAGCAAGACGGAGACGGGTGAGTGGGAAGTCGCAGTATATAGTCGCCTGTGAAAAATCGGATTACAAATTCCGTTCAGCATAAATAAAAAGGGGCGGCTGCTGAAGACCGCCCCACAGTCCAAGGTTCGCAATAGGACTGCAAAAAATACTTCGACAAGCTTAGTAACCAATGCTAGGTAATCAGTCAACGAGCGCATTGAAGTAGAAGAAGAATAAAACTTCGAGGCGATCCCTCTCTTGTCTGCAACAGATCGGGATGAAACCTTAAAGGATAACAATAAATAAAGAGACTCATTTCTCTTGATAGCCTGGGGTAAGAGACTGGCTAACCCAATGAGACTCCCAAGGGAGAAGCCGAAAACCCTTTTTTAGAGTAGGCAAACAACCACAAACGGTTTTCCTGTTTTTGATGGGTTAAAAAACAGGACATATTATGAATAAACTAAAGGGCGCTTTGCCCATAATCGCTTTCGTATTTGCTGCCTTTGCAGCATTTGCGTTTAACTTTCCCCAAAAGGGAACTGATCCTAGATACGGCACCCACGACGGCAAGGTCTATGACGTCACAAATGTAAACATGGGTGATGGTATTGATGAATATCAGTGTGATGAGCTAGAAGACCAATGTCTTTTTGAAAATCAGGCATTGACCATTCCAGTAGAGAATTCGGACGGCGAATTCATTCCTGGTCCTGCTCTGCCACATATCCCTTAACTGAATATTACAGCCATTGGAACTATCCAATGGCTGTTTTACTATTTTAAAATCCACTGTTTAATTCCAGTTCATTAGGAGGTATTTCAAGCATATATCTTAAAGGTGATTTCCCCAACTCATATCGCTGACCTTCAATTACCCTGGCCTTCGGACCTTCCCAGTCATTATCGGATAAAAACCTCCGCATATCTCTCCACCTGCTAAGTCCCCTGAACACCAATTCCTTTCTACGTTCTGTCAAAATAAACTCAACAAGTTCCTTTTCATTCTGAATTACAGCGGGTGAATAAGAATCAATAAAGTATCTGTTTGACAAAAATTCATTTATAACAGCAAGGGCTTCCGTCAGTTTTTCTGTTCTCGCCAAAGCCTCTGCCTTCATCAGGTATAATTCCCCTACAGATATCCCTGAAAAAACAAGGTAGGTTCCTGTAAGATGCCCTATAAAGTTCACGTTCCCTTCAGTATCTGGTGCAGTGAAGTACAGGTATTTCCTGATATCATTTTCGTGAAACAAATCATATATATCTTTTTCAACATAGGTCAATGCTGAATTCTGAAATGTATTTGATACGGCCTGGATGTGAATTACGACTTCTTGATTGAAGCTTGGGAAAGGATATTGGGTTCTGGATAAGGGTACATCTACCAAGGCCTCAACTGTGTTGAAGTCCAAAAGCTCCGGTTTAATCTCCAGTGCTTTTTCAGCATGTTGAAGGACCATTGGGTAATCTTTCAATTGAAGGTAAATCTTGGCCAAAAGACCAAAACATGCTGTCTTTGAGGGACGCAGAACATCCTCGCTTTTTTCCGGCAAATATTGTGAAGCTGAATTAAGGTCTGCTATTATCCGGGTATAGATTTGCACAGAAGGGACCGGCCCCTGTATATCATCCATTTTGGATGATAGTTTTAGAGGAACTGCCTTTCTGTCCAGATCAGCAGATCCTATCAATGGATGTGAAAAAAGCTGAAGCAGGTCAAAGTATTGATAGGCCCTATAAAACAGTGCCGTAGCCTTGATCTCATCGACTTTCATTTTCTCTGCCTGTGTTTTGGGAGTAAACTGCTCCAACTCATCCAAAACTACATTAAGCCTGAAGATCCGGGAGTAAGGAGCGCTCCAGGAATCCAGAGATCCCCGTGCATTACTTAGGTTGCTTTTCCATAGATAACCATTTCTAGTTTGTTCATTCCAGGATATCCAACCATTATCCGTGGTGTATATATCATCAGACATCAGCATTCCAAAACCATCACCGGAATTTAGCACGTCCACAGCATTTAAGATGCTCTCCAAATCCTCCAAAGTCTGCGGAACCACGATAGCTTTTGAGGGTCTTTCGTCCAGGTAACTTTCACAGGAAAAGGCTAAAAATGCAAGAGAAAGCCATATTCCGAAATAATTATATTTTTTGTTCATGGTAAGTTTATTTATTGTTATAAGCTAAAAGTGCCAACATGTTATAAGTCTATTTTAAGTCCTGCGGCTATACTTCGTGCGGGGGGTATATTTTGGAAGTCGGGGTCTATCGGCTGCTTTGTCTTTTTCCAAAGGATTCCGAGATTATTCACATAAGAATAGATTTCGATGGATCGAAATGGTATCAAGTGAAAGTCTTTTCTGGACATACGATAAGCAATACGGAAGTCCTGTAGCCTGACATGGTCCCCCCTCTCCACCATAATTTCAGACTGGGCATATATTGCATGCCTATTTGAATTATGCCTCAAAGGCATCGATGGAACCTGGGTGATATTTTCATCTCCTGGTTTGGTCCATCTAAGATGATAATCAGAATGCGTCATTCGACCATTGACCAGATCGACGTAATCCACTGTGTTTCTTCTGAAGTAATAGCCCAGCCTGTAGGAGATATTGAAGGATAGACTGAGCCCCTTATAACTTACCGTATTTCTGAACGACCCAAAAGAGGTTGGTCTAGCCGATCCATGAAAAACAATGTTCTCCGGAGTAAGACTTCCCCTAATTGCAGAATAGTCAGTACTCGGCTCTCCATCCAGCAGCCCTCTAGGATCGCCTGTATCCGGATCGAGTCCTCCCCAGGGATAACTATAGACTGAAAAAAGCGGATTGCCTTTAACAGGTACCACAAGTAGGCCCGAAAGCATGTTGGTTGCACGTGGCTCTACCCCGAATTCTGTTACCTCCTCCCTTACCAGGCTGTGGAAATAATTAATATCCCATCTTATTGCCTTCCTGATAGGGCTAGAGCGCAATTCAAAGTCCAAACCTTTGGTGCGGGTAGAGGCAAAATTCCCTCGGAACTGGCTCATTCCCAAGGACGGAGGTGTCAGAATATCCCCAATAAGATCCTGCCCATTTTTCACATAAAATTCAACTGAGCCGTCCAGAAGCTCATTTTTAAATCCAAAATCAAGCGCCAGATTCCAGATTTTTATTTTCTCCCAGCGAAGATCAGGGTTCGGGGGATTACGGATTGAAGCAGCCCGTTCACCAGGATTAAGGGTATTGTTTGATGTGATGTAATAGGAAGCCGTGGTGAATGCAGAAATACTTTTGTCCACATTTCCGTTATACCCTACAGTTGTCCTCAACTTCAAAAAGGGCAACAGTTGTGAATGGTAGAATTTCTCCTGGGATAAAATCCAGCCCAAGCCTGAGGACCAGAGCGGAACAGCCCGTTGGTTTGCATTTACCCCAAACAGATTGGAAGCATCTTTTCTGGCACTGGCAGTAAAGATGTAGCGTTTTTTATAACTGTAGGACATGTTGGTAAAGGCCGATACAAACCGGTCAATAGTACCTGAGTGATCATCTCCGTTGGGGATTGTACTGAGACCGTTGGTCGGGTTGATCCTGTACCGGGTGATATAATCCACCGGGAGGCTCAGGGCAAATTCATCATCGTACCCGTAATATCTGGCTGCCGAGGAATGTGCTGCTATTCCTTTTACCTCTGCCCCTACTATTCCATGAACCTCATGGTCTGCTTTCCAGGTATGGTCGATATTCATTTGCCCACGGAGATAATGACCTGAGGAACTGCCGTTGTACTGGTCCAAAATCCCGCCTATCGGAACAGGGTAACTCAACTCTCCTTCCGGTGTGGTTTGGGTATAGCGGTTGACCAGCCAACGGGAATAATAACTTTCGGCAGGTTGGTGAAAACGGGTCTCACGCGAATTAGCCCAATATTGATAACGGGCTGTTGCCCTGAGCCAGGGTGTAATCTTATAGCCCAGTGAGAAATTGAGACGGGTATCGGCCTGGCGGGAAAGGTTGGAGGAAAGTCCAATCTCCCTGAGCGGAACGTAGGTACCATTTAACAATCCCATTTCAGGCAACTGGGAAACATACCTTGTATTGAAGTCCTTTACAATAGCAAGCGGAACACCATCATTATCCCTTAGCCGTTCATAAGGCATCATAGTCGGAAGTTCTGTGCCGGTTTCGTTTTCCGAGTGTGCCCAGTAAACCGATGCCCCCAGGTCAAGACGCCCATCGGCAGACTTCCAGTCATTCTGAAGGGAAACCGTATAGCGGGTATTCCAGTTTTCAGGCAGGGTATGGCTATTATGGTCAAACCCCACTGAAGCCGAATACCGGTATCGGTCAGTGCCTCCGTTTATACCTAAACTGTACTGCTGATTGACGGCATTCTGATAAAAATCCTCCATCAATGCCTTCCTACTGTCGTAAGCAGCAAATCTTGTCAGGGCAGCATTTTTTTCAGTTTCGGAAATATTACCCTCCCTATGGGCAAGCAATGTCTCTATCACAGGTGAAAGCGGGGCCTGGCTGGCCAGGTTTATCCAGGGATCAAAGTTGCCGTTTAGAAAGAGCATTTCTTCCACTTCAATGAGCTCTCCTATGTCCATCTGCTGCCTGGCAAAAAGATCCGGCTTCTGGACAATATTCACATTGGAATTGATGCTGACCTGCATGGGAACATTGAACTGTCCTGTCTTTGTTTTAATCACAATGACCCCGTTACCTGAGCGGGCACCCCAGATGGATGCAGCTGCAGCATCGCGGAGTACCGTGATGCTTTCCACATCGTTGGGGTTGATGTTTTCTATGGGACCGTCATAGGGGAAATTATCCACAATGATCAGGGGCTGTGTTTCCGCGAAAAGCGTATTTCGGCCCCTGATCGTAATCGGATCTTCCGCGGAACCTGTTCCCCGGTTGAAAATCAGACTGGGGGTTACGTCTTCCAGTCTGTCAAGCAGGCCGGTGCTCACTTTTCTGTTGATCAGCTCCCTATCCACCTGGACAAAGGACCCTGTAGCCCGTTCCTTGGGGATTTCCTGGAATCCTGTGGAAAGGACAGTCACCTCGTCCAAGCCCCTGGCTTCTTCCTCTAGGTAAATAGCAGGCCCCTCCACAGCCAGAAGATTTCTTACCACCACTTCTTCTGTCCTAAAACCCAGAAATGAAACAACCAGCATTGCTTCAGGATCGATCTGTGTAATCCTGACCAATCCCTCACCGTCAGAAATGGTCACTTCATTGGTGGAAGCCACTTTTACTGTCGCCCCCGGAAGTGGAAGGCTGTCCTGTGCGGATAAGATCCTAGCGGTGAAGGCAACGGTTTGTCTGGCACAAAGTCCTCCGGCGGTAATGCCTACCAGAAAAACTAAAATAATTGCATGTTTGATAAGTAAGTTCATGGATTTTTGAATCAAGGAGTGAGAAGGTTTTCTTTTTTGAGGGATTCAATGTATTCGATCAGGCCTTCCGGGGATCTTGGAATATTGCCCAGACTGGCAACTGTGCCGTCCATGCCCACCACCATCCTGGTAGGATAGGCATGGATGTTATAATGAGCCAAAAAAGGATGGGAAGTCCCCGGCGCATTCAGGTTGAGGGATGATCCATCGGCATAGTCGCCCGATCTTAACTCCTCCAACCACCTTTCTTCTGATCTACTGCTGGCGATGAAGACAAATTCCACTTCAGGATCATTTCTATAAAAGTCTATTACCGGCGCCAGCAGATTTTGGTATTGTCGGGACGATGCCTCACAGCCTGTCAGCCAAAAATGTATAAAGCGTACTTTTCCGGGTTCCTGTTTAAGGATATAAGGCTTCCCTTCCACGGTCATTAATGGAATCTCCACCAGAGGCTCTCCTATGCGCTGGGCATGATACAGAGCGCTGACCAGCTTTCGGACCCATGGCGTTTTCATCCGTGCAAGTGCATTCTCAAACTGTTGGTTGCTGTCGCTGAATCTCCGGTAGTTTTTGACGATGTATTTGGCATCCACTTGGTCACGGACACTTGCCGGGACCGAGGGCAATAGCTCAGCGAGTGGAATGTTCTCCAGATTTGAAATGATCACTAAGCGATGGTAGAGAAAGTCGGGGTAGTAGGCGGACAATCCTGCTCCATCTGGGACCAGGGGTGTATTTTCCAGAATCTGTTCCTCAAAAAGCTTCCGGTAAGCTTCCTCGCTATCCTTTCCCCCACGTAGGTATAGAAAATCGGCAATCTGGTCGTATAGAAGCTTTCCCTGAACATCCGCTTCCAACACATTCAAAAACTCCAAAGGCAGCTTTCCCCTATATCTGTTGATAATTCCGAATGCAGGATGGGCGGAAATATCCCGGTCAAACGCTTTCTGCAAATAGGTTAAGGCACTTTCTCCGGGGCTGATGTACTCCATGGATCTAGTGATGGAAGACTTCGTGGATTTGACCCTTGCGATAAGCAGGGAATCTTCCTCGCTATAGCCCCAGAAATCCGGCTTGGAAGTGAACATCACCGGACTCTGGTGATAGCGTTCATTTTCAAGTGCCAGGGCAAGTTCATACTGTATTAGGAATTTATCTTCAGAAGGCCCAGAAAACAGGACATTTGCAGTCTGAAAGTCTAATCTGATCCGTACACTGTCTCCGGGCTGTACCAGAAAGCGGTCCAGGTATATAAAACGGTTGTTTCGGATGGTAACTCTGGAATAACCAGCTAGAGGAGGTGACTTCCACTGGCCGACTTGGGCACCCCTTGAGCCTTCAAATAAGTTCCCTGGTGACAGCTGGACATAGGCTACCTCGGGTTTGGGAAATCCCCTTTCATTCAGATAAGGATCCCAGAGACGGAACTCCAATGAATCCATGGGTTCTAGGCTGAGCGTTTCCACATAGATCACTGCCGGAGCAGCCTCCCCCACCGAGGCAGAAGAGCTTTCGCCCTCCTGCCCTTGAGCGCCAGAGTAAGAAACCAAATCAATTCTCTCCGGCATAGTATCGGAGCGGGTGCCCCCGCCCCGATGGGTGTCCCCTGTACGAAAGGAGACTTCGGTAACGGACCTATGAGGAAAATCCGCCCCGGGTGAATCAGCAACTTGTGCTGGGAGTGTGCTTCCGTATAAGCATAGCGATGCCAGGAAGCATGTGAATAGATGTTTTTTCATGCTTTGAGTGTGTTTAAGCTGGTGGTTCGACATGCTCACCAACCGGTGTTGGGAGACGGGAGACGGAAGTCTGTCACGCCAGAACTAAGTCGAAACGAATTACGCCTAGTACGCTCTGAAGGAAGTCCGATCCGCCAAGGCGAGACAAGTGTCGGATGACCGATGTCCGGTGAGAGCACCGTCATTGCTATCCCGAGAATCGGGAGAAGCAATCTCAGTCGCATTTCCGGGTCATTTCGACGACGAGGAACGAGGAGAAATCTCTTCTTCAAGCAAATCCATCATTTTAATAGTAAATGTCGAATGATGAATTCTGAATACTGAAGTGAGCACTCCCCTACTTGCTACTTGATACCTGCTACTTGATACTTCCCACAAGACATAGTAATTCCACCTCGGTCTATCCGACCAACCACTTGTGGTGAGCCCGTCGAACCAGCATTAATTAATAATAAGATGTAATGTGTCAGCTCTACCGGCTATTCTGAGCTTACTGACCTGAGTGTGTGGTAACCGATCTGCTCAGGGATGTGCACCTCCCCTTTCACGGTCTTAAAAATCAAACCCTTAGATTGGGTTTTTGGGCTTCAGAGGATACAGGCGATCTGATGCGATAATGCCCTGTACCTCTGGTAATGAATAATAGGAAATAGGTAATGAGCAATGTGACCCAAAGTAAAAAAGCGCAGACATCTCCTTAATCCAGAATACTGATCCCGGGAAGTAACTTAATCCAGAAAAAATCAAGGTCTGTTCCATGATACTTGGTTATAATGAAAGTCCAAGTTGAGACCAAGCCAAAAGAATAGAGGCAGGTTCTCAAATTGCAAGTTGTAAGGTACGTAGGAGAACCTTGGTGAGAAATTTCACCATAAAACGCATGCAGAGAGAACCCACCTCTATACTGTAAATATAGAGAGTGGGCTTCTACTCTATGTCCTGCGTTTTAAGAAATTTCCTACGTTTCTACAACTGGACTCCGAATAGACGCCAGAATTGTTAAATTCTATTCTCTGCTAATATAAGTATTTGTATTCAAAAAAGAAATTAAAACATAAATAATGAGGACAAAAATTTCTGTGAATTTGCCTGATGGCAGCAAAAGAGAAATTAAAAGCAGATTTAAAGGTATTATCAGAAAATTTAAAATCACTCAGAAAACAAGCCCTTATTAAAATCAAGGGAATAGAAGGTTACTTAGGAGTTGATGGAGGTCATTACCGAAAATATGAATATTCAGATAATGAGATAACTCCAAATGTTAATACTCTTTCTCGACTCTCTAAATTCTACGGAGTAACCTTAGACGATCTTATTAAAAAGAGAAATCTTGCTTTAGGATCTGACCTAACCGATTTAGAATCATTTAAAAAAAAATACAGCGCATTTCCAGAATATTTCATGGACTCTTTATCAGTACCTGACTTCATCAGACTAAAGGTATTTCCTCTTTCGGAAATGGAGAGTGGTCTAAAGGTTTCAGAAATTATAGATTTATTCCCTGATGAAGCAATAAATAGTAAATCCCTTTCGAGGGAGCTATCTCGAATGGTGAATAAAGGAAAACTAGGGAGGAAAGATTCTAGCGGAAAGGGATCTGTTTATATCTACAATTTAAAAGAATCCGTAGACAGATAAATCATTATTGGGTGGCGAAGTACTACAAAAATTACTTACATTAAGTAAATGGTCTAAAAGTGGAAGTCGCATGGTGAACAAGTCCAGAAAGCCCCCTCTGGGTGTAATCAAATTGTTGGTCGGGACTGGGTGTTGTTTGCAACTACACCCTAATATTCTTACCAATTTGCAATTGGCTGTTCTACCTCACCCCGCCCTCTCCTTGAAGAGAGGGTGATCGGCTCTGCTCCAGATGGGAATTAAGGATAAGAAGTAGGTTGGCCGTTCCAGAATCGCTTTGCTTCCCGAATCGCTTTGCTCTCGGGATTGAAATACCGGGATCTTCGATCTCAATAACTAAAAGGCTTACGTAAGAAAAGGAAAAAAATGACACCATCCCAGCGCGCAGGCTGGCGACTTCGCTAAATCTCTTCACAGAAGAGATTTTTAACGCTCGTCCCTCCTGTACAGGGTATTTTTTAAGGCAAATGTGTAAAAAACTGAGGATTATGAGCCATTTTTTAGGTTTATGACCACCTTAGTCCTTCCAAATCAGAAACTTTTAATTCCCTTTCTTCCTCTTTTAGAACCTTTACACCGGTACACTTAATTCTGTTCCGAATTTGTAATGCCCTATATTTTTCTAAAAAAGAAAGCCTATTTTTAATGGACTTTCCACCATTCATGCATTCTGAGTTTTTCATCATGAAAACCCTTATCATTCCCACTTACCTTGGTACCGAAATCCAGATTCCTGATGACTACCCCATCCCTCCAGTAGGAGTTGATTTTTGGATCAATTTCCATCGGTTTACTCCGCCCGAAGATTGGAACCTGGTCCGGAGAGTCCTGGAAGACAACTCCCTGAGTGTATCGGTAGTAGATGGAGATAGGATCTACCTGCAGGAAGGATCTGTAGAACATGAAGTAGAGGACTACCGCGAAATATTCCTTCGCTACTGGGAAAAAAATCCGGATACCCGCCCACCTGGAATTTGATAGAAAATCTCTGAGGCAGTTATCTGATGGATGATGGAAGTTTGAGGTGTAAAATCAGAAAATATTGGCGGAGGTGGAAGAGCAGTCTGAAGACTGCATTGCCATAAGGCACAAGTCAGCTGACCACTACCTTATTTCTTGTCACTTTTGAGCCTAAAAGTAACCAAAAGGCTTGCTGAAAAAATGCTTCAACCCGCATTCCAGCCGCCTGCCCAGCTATTTCAGCTTCCCACCTCTCACTTACGAACAGCTGCGGTTTTACCATTGGAATTTTATTTCGCGGGTGGCGGGTGGCGGTTGGGGTAACACAGATTAATATTCCTACGGTTTGTTGTTCGACATTGCAAATGTCGCGAAGCGGGGGAATTTGGGATTACAAATCCCGAACAGCTATGGGCCTATGACAGCTGTGGCGGTGGTAATGTGTGAAATCAAAAACCTTCGAGGTTTGATAAACCCCCTTCTGTAAGAAATGTGATTTCCCTTTTATTATCCATATCCTAAAAGTAATAAAAATGGAAGATCGACCAATATTGGTAAAAGTTTTCTTCTTAAATTGATAGTGCAACCTGTTTTATTAACATGAGAAAATTTCTTTTAGTCCTAATCTTCTTATTCTCCACTTCCACGCTCCTTCTCGCTCAAGAAAGGTATGGGCCATATAAGATTCATAAGTTTGTGGACGGAGATACGTTCTGGGTTAAAATAGGAGTTGGGAAAACTGAGAAGATACGGCCAACCAAGGCAAATACTACGCAGGTCAGGTGGGATATTACAAAAAAAAGTATATTTTTGAGCTATCCTGATAGTTTTTTCGTTTGATCATATTACTATTATTGAATTCAGTATATTTGCACCTCAAACACAATAAACAACAATGACTACTCTAGAAGCGAATATCGACATAACTAGAAATCCTGAAGGAATTCTAAAATCCGTTTCGCTAGCTTTACCTGTATGGACAAAGGAAAGTGAAGATGGATTTTTGTCAGTCAACATTCCTATTCTGGGAATCAAAACATTTGCAAAGGATGAAGCTGATGTAGATTCAGCAATTAAGGAAGCTATAACATTATTCTGCCTCAATGCGGAAGATTTTGGCAATGGCCTAGAAAATGAGCTTAAGATGGCAGGCTGGAATTCCTCTGAAAGAAAATTTCATAATTCCTCTCTCTATTGGGCAACCAATGATGATATTATAGATTTAATAATAGAGACGGGTAGTCCATATAGTGAAACCCTAGAACTTACAGCATAATGTCTAACAATTTTTATCCTAGTGTTAGTGAAGATTTTTTGTTGGATAGAATAAGAAAAAGTCCAAAAATAGACCCTGAAACCGAAAAACAAGTTGGCAGTTCATATTCGTTTATGATGCGTGGAGATAGGCCAATATATAAACGTCAAATTACTTTACGGTCAGTTAATGGCGAATTTAATTTTATGCAAGCCTCCTCGAAAGCCATATTATTAGGCTTTATGACTGAATTACTGGAATACCTTGAAAATGAGAAAGGCTATAAGGATGGCGGTTATATCTCTAATAATTGACTGTAGAAAAAAATTTGTCTCATACTTTAGCCGTTTTGATCTGAAAATTTAATCAGTTTCTAATGGAAATTGTTTTCTAAGTTCACTTTCAATCCCAGAATAAAGTTGATATAGATGCTCAAGTCCAGTCTCAAGCTTCTCAATTCTTTTATCATAATCAATCGCCTTCCGCCTATAAGAACTATATCTCCTACCATCTTCTGATATTTCGCTTCGAAAGTCATTAGTGGTTTTAGGAAATTTATGTGCCATTGAGTTTCGCAAATCATTAATTTCCTTTAAATTTTTCGTGGAAAAGATTATCATATTCTTTACTTCTAAATTTCCAATCTTTGCAATAAATCCTGAATCCAGCTTAACCTTAGATTCATGAAAGCACTTTTCTATAAATGCCAAATTGACAATTTGCAAAATAACATCCCGAGTTGATATTAAATAGTACAACGTAGTTTCAAAATAAAAATCAAATTGCCTTAAATTAATAACCTTTAGTTCATTCTTAAAGTCCTGGTCTTTTTTGGCTATTCCTCTTTTGAAATTCACTAGAGTATTGACATACGACTGCCTTAAATTCCAAACTTTAGTACTTAAAACTGAGTCCCAGTGATAGAGATTCTGGATTTGATGAACTTCCTTAGATGATTTCTCACCCTCTAAGAGAAGCGTGAATTCTTTAACAAAAGAAAATCCAAATCTTCTCATGACAGGAAAAGTCATAGAATACTCTAACCACTCATCACGAGTTGGGTATGAGTAATTTTCCATTTTTAAGATCATAGTGCAAGAAAAAGATTTTTGAATACAAAACCAGGCCTCAGCCTGGCTTCCCGATATCGCGATGCTCATCAGGACAGGCTCTTCACTAAAATGTTCCAAAGGGAACATTTTTATACGCTCGGTCCTTGGATATTCCGGAGCCCATAAGGTTGAGATTCCGAAGCATATTGAGTGGAGGCAGTCAGGAGACTGCAGTAAGGTGGATCCAAGTCGGGAGACTTGGACCAACTGGGTTTCACTGTACTGGAGAACAAAACTATAGGAAGGAATTTTTATATGTACCGTAAACTGACGGATACCAAAGCGATGGAAGTAGCTGAGTTCCTAGGCATCAAGGAAGCTACCTATACCAAGTACGAGCGGGGCGAAAGCAAGATCACCGTGGATATGGTGCAGAAGGTCTCCGAGTTTTTTAACGTGGATCCACTTCAGTTAATCTCAACCCACCCCGGACATATTATTGATAATCATACAAATTCACCATTTTCAATTTCTGGAAACGTAAGGGCAAACTATGCCGATAAGAACCAGACAGAGGTGATGATGAAAATGATGGAGACGATGATGCAGATGAATGAGGCTATTAAGAAGATTTTGGAGGGGAAATAGGTTTTGGGCAGGTAGGCAGTCTGAAGACAGCATTATCCCAGGCTGGCGGTTGTCAGGTGGCAGTCTGGAGACTGCATTGCCATAGGCACAAGTCAGAAAGACTTGCGCCAAAAGGGGTTCTATCCAGATTTCTCCTCGCAACAAGTCCAGTAATCATTTTCTTGTTTTGATTCGCTCGTCGAAATGACGCAGGAGAAAAATGAGAAGTCTCGATTATAAGGTAGCTTGTAGAGAACCACAGGTCATTTCGACGACCAAAGGGAGGAGAAATCTCCTTTTAAAGCAGAAAGATAAATTGAGAAAGCTAAAAAACTGACACGATTATCGGTTGTCAGGTACCCAGTGCCGGGTGTTGGCAGGTGGCAGGGAAGAGATTTCTCCCGTTGGTCGAAATGACGGAAAAAACTGATCACTGATACCAATCACCTCACCCTCTTTTCTTGCAGCTTCTTCGCCTTAATCCGCGCCCGCTCCTGGAAGAACTTGATCTTCTGCTCTACCTTCTGGATTCTGAGCTTTTTATTATAGGATATCAAAAAGAAGCAGAAGAGCAGGAAATAGATCATGGTCATGTTTTTCATGCGCATGATGATCCCGAGGTTACTGAGCGCACCCATAAAAGCAAAAGTAACCGGGATAAAAGTGATCATCCCTGCCTTGATAAATAAGGGCATGTCACGGATAGCCTCGGGAGTCCAATTTCTGTAGATAAAAAAACTCAACCAGAGATAGACTAGATTTTCCACCGAGGAAAAAAGCGCGACAAAATTATGTGCGTCAAAAAACAAGGGACGGAACATATAAGTAAATAACTTCATCGGCCAAGAATAGGAAGCCAAATCAACTCCGGAACCTACATTACTGGTATTCAACCCAGCACTTCGTACCCCTGACATGGTTTCTAATGCTTCGAAACTTAATTCTTCAATTCTCAGCGCCTCCAATGTACTGGGCAATAAAAGAATTGCCCCTACCCCTGCCAGAGAGCCTAAAACAATCTTATACACCAACTTCACTTCTGACCCTAATAGAATAGCAATCCCAGCTCCAGAAACTAAGGCCTGACCCATATGTGGTCTTGAGAGGTAAACAAAGAAGAGCGCAAGTGCAGCCTGCCACCACCTGCTTTTGTATTCCTGTATCGCAAAAAAGAACCAGGCAATACCCCAAAAACAGATCGCATCCTTCCCTACTCCTGCAGTCCAAAAATGTAGATTTAAGAAGTAAAAAACAGTAGGGAATAAGGGAACACCCAGAATCTCATGATTGGTAGGAAACAGCTCTGCAGTCATCACAAAAATGTACCTGATCCCTATAAACCCTAAAAATCCAAAGAGAATATTTCCGGTCAAGTAGGACAAGCCCATCAACTGACTTGGGATATAGCAGAGCCATAGTATAAAGGTAGTTCCTTCCCCAAAGTAGGAAAACCAAGATTTTTCTCCCCTAATTAGAACCTGCTCCATTCCAAACTTCCAATAGCCCTGGGAATCTCCACCATAGTTAATAATATACCAGGTGAAAAAAGCACTAAAAAAAATATGGTAGGCTAATAGGTAATGAAGATGGAGTTCATTTTTGGCAGACAATGCAAATCGCTTAGCCATGGAGGAATTGGTATTCACCATGACTACGGAAAAGAGGAGTATGACTATAAGATCGAGCAAAAAAGAAGGTGAAAGGTGAGTGGTAAAAGGTGAAAGGTTAATTGAGTTATTTTAATACTGAAATTCCTTTTGTAGCAAGAAGGTCAACGTAGAGGGTCTCTATTTCCTTGCAATATCGCTCAGCGGAATAGTTTTCCAAAGCTCTAGCTCTTCCCTTTTGCCCCATAGTATTTCGCAATTCAGGATCTGATGCCAAAATCTTGATTTTTTCTGCTATTTGATTAGGAGAAAAAGGAGGTGTCAAAAAACCTGAATTCTCATCCTTTACCACATCCTTTAAGCCTCCTACTTTGGTGGCGATAACAGGTAGTCCATGCATCATGGCCTCAGCGGCAACCAAACCAAAGCCCTCATGAGCAGATGCTATGCAAAAGATATCCATAGTACCAAAAAAGGGATGAGGGTTGGCTTGATGTCCAGTAAACACTACCTGCTTACTTATGCCAAGAGTTTCAGATAGTTCTTTTAAGGAAGCTAAGTCCGGTCCATCACCGATTACGAGCAACTTAAAATTCGGATCATTTAAAATCTTCAATGCTTTAAGAATATCTGAAAACCGCTTTACCTGATCATAGACTCTTCCCACAGACCCTATAATAAAATCCTCTTCTTTAAATCCCAACTTCTCTTTCAACTCATGTATCTCAGAAGGAGGAGCTGATTCAGGGATAGTCACCCCGTTATTGATCAAAATGATTTTTGAGTCAGGTAATTTGGCTTTTTCGGCTAAGAACTGAACTACCGATGGAGAGATTCCAACGATCTTATCGGAAAACCTTAGAAATAATCGCTGCAACCAAATCGATTTTTTACTTCTACCTGTTGGCTCTGAGGTCTCTTCTAAAATGCGAACAGGAACAGCTCCTATGGCACCCGCAATTGCAGCCATACTCATGCCCTCAAAAATAGCCCCATGGATAATATGAGGTTTGAATTTTCGGATTACCTCTAAAACCTTCCTGTGCTTTTTGACTTCAAACGGATGTGTAAAGGATCCGACCTGAACCAATTCCACCCCTTCAGCTTCAAAGGCATCAGCAATTGCCCCTCCACCCCAAGTGCAGATAATTTTATGTTCGAACTTTGATCGATCTAAACCTCTCACCAAAGTCAAACGAACCTGCTCGACACCTCCGGAGGCGATGGTCTCGATGCAGTGAAGAACCCTGATCATAAGTCAAAAGGCTTAGGCCCCGCCACGGCGGGCAAGTTGAAGTCTGAAAGTCCATAGAAGGACATTAACGTATCAATGTAATTTTCAACAGAAAAACGCTTTGCTTCTTCTTTAGCTCGGAGGCCTATTTCCTTTCGCTCATCAACTGAAAGATCTAAAAACGACTGCATAGCATTTTGAATTTCGGAAGTGCTGAGTGGATCAATTAAGATTCCCGATTGGGATTTGCCAAGAATTTCCGGAGCTCCTCCTACTTTGGTGACTATACTGGGAAGTCCGGCACTCATGGCCTCAGCCAAAGAAACCGAAGAACCTTCTTGAAGTGATGGAAGAACAAAGGCATCTGCTTCTTGCAAAAAAGGCCAAATATCTTGCTGGAAGCCTACTAATTCCACATGATTTCCTAATTCTAAATTCTGAATTCTGAAATCTAAATTCTGCCGCTCAGGGCCATCTCCAATAATCTTAAGGAAAATCTGTCTACCCTGATTCTCCTTTACCAACTCATCAAAGGCTATTAACAATCGATCCAAGTTCTTTATCGGCACGAAACGACAGGTAGTAACAAAAACAAAGGCTGAATCACTCGTATTTTGGTCATTTCGAACTGAGGCACGAGGTGAGAAATCTCTTTTCTTTTTTTCCTCTCTTGCAACTTGGGCGCTCTCTTGCCCATTATCTTTAAACGCTTCCAACTGATCACTAACAACTGTCAACTGACTACCCACTGGATTATAAACCACCTTCACTTTCTCTTCCTCTACTTCTCCTAACTCCACAACATTCCTTTTTACTGCCTCAGAAATTGTAATTATGAAATCAGCTTTTTTATAAACCCATTTAAAAACATACCTCCAAAAAGAATGGTGATTTGGAATTCCAATTTCCTCTCCGATAATCAAAGGAACGTTAGAAAATTTAGCTGCCCAAATACCATGGAAATTTGCCTCCCCTCCCTGGGCATGGACTACATCGGGTCCAAACTCTTTTATAATGCCTTTGATTTTCCTAAGCAATTTGAAATTGGGGATTTTGGGATTGAAACCTAGAATCTGGAGTGGGATCCCTTTGGCGGCTAATTCTTCAGCTACTTTTCCGCCTTGACCCAATACAATCAGTTTGAGTTCCAAGCCTTTTTGTTTTTGAAGTGCAGGCAAGGAATTGGCCAATACCTTTTCCACCCCACCAAAATCTAGTTCAGATACAATTCTGACAACTTTCATTGGGTGTAGATATACCTAAAACAGAATTTCAAATAGTTTCTAATAAGTTTTTTTAATCTGGGGTGTTTTAAAGCAAACTTAAAAAATGAGAAAGGAAGCAAATAGAGAATCTGAGTCAAAGGATAAGAATTCGATCTTTGTTTTAATAAGTTTTGACCCATCGAAAAATTAGCTCCCGAATCAAAATATTGATAAAGATTAAGGGTCAAATACTTATCCTGGAAAACACTCCAAGAGGAATCTTTAGTGAATATGGCATAATCGGGCTTGAACATTTCTGTGAAAATTGTACAACTAAGGCTGGGAGTATTTTTCAAACTATCTGATGCGTCCAAATCGTAATGCATCAATGGGGCTTGAACATAATAGGCTTTTCCAAACCATGCAAAAGCCCTTAGCCAAACATCTATGTCCTCACCCTTTATCAAATGAGCTTTAAACCCTTCATTTTGTTTGAAAAAATCTTGGTGAATAATTGTTGAAGAGGAAGTGAATAAGGTATTGTATACTGCTTTTATGAAATAATCGTCAATTTCTAAAGTAATAGGATTTTCAATTTTTACTGGCATCTCTTCATTGGAATATGAGCTTCCAAACAAGGTTGCCTCAGGGAATCTGTCCAGAACAGATTTCATCCAAAATAAATAATCTGGGTGCCAGTAATCATCTGCATCCAAAAAAGCTATATAGGGAAATTTTGCTTCTTCGACTCCTCTATTTCTGGCAGCTGAGACCCCGTGGTTTTCCTGATGAAGGTATTTCACCTTTTGCCCATAAGTGCTGAATACCAACACTCCACTCTCATCAGTAGATCCATCATCAACTACGATAATCTCAAATTCATGAACTGATTGATTTAAAACAGAATCTATTGCTCGCTGTACGTAAGCGGCTTTATTGAAAAGCGGGATGATTATAGAAAACAATAGCTAGTTATGGAATTATATTCTTTCATAATTGGTGATTTCTTAGGAACCTGTTTATTCTTTCCATAGTCTATAAAATAACCTTAGTGATAATGAAATTGCACGAAAACATCCGCTTTTATTAGTCTTTCCTTTTATAGACAATATCGAAGTAGCTACCTACTGAAGTTCGACTTGCAAATTTATTACGCGAGAATTCTTTATATCCATGTTCAGCCATAAAGTGCTTGATGTCTGAAAGCTGGCAACACCCTTCATATGACTCAAAATCAGGCACTTCAAGTTTAATGAATTTAAAATTATTTAGAATTGGAAGGCTGCCTTGTAAGACATGTAATTCCGAACCTTGTGTGTCCATTATCAATGCTTGATAATTCTTTAGGTCTATATATTCCTTCTTAAATAGAGTAGTTAAGGTTGTACTTTTAAGTTCCACATTCTTAGTATAGTGGACTTCAGGCCAAATATCCTTGTGCTGTTTCAGATCTAATATGGATGATGAACCTCCATTATTATTTGCAATATGAAATTCATATTTCTTATTATCGAAATCTGTAACAAGGGCTTGAAATGCACGTTGGTTCTTAAAGTCTTTTAAATTATCAATAAGTTGCTCGAAAACTTCAGGAATTGGCTCAATCCAGATTACATCTAACTGGTATATTCTGTATAGTCCCCTTTCTTGTCCAGAATT
The DNA here is from genome assembly GCF_900116615.1 of Algoriphagus locisalis. Classification (GTDB taxonomy): domain Bacteria; phylum Bacteroidota; class Bacteroidia; order Cytophagales; family Cyclobacteriaceae; genus Algoriphagus; species Algoriphagus locisalis. The sequence continues at coordinate 327,578 of NZ_FPBF01000001.1, read as the reverse complement.
CGCGCCTATATGAACTACTCCAGAAACTTCTTTCAAGAATTTATCAGGATTCTTTCTTAAATTTTTCCTAATTAAGCGGATCAATCGTTTAAACTTAGCTTTGATCATTTTAAAGTTTTTTTAACCAATATCTTTTCTATACTGATCATTTGTGGGCCATTTTTTTTATTTTAATAATCTTTTAAGCAGAAGGGCATTTTTAAAACCTATTAGACGGGAAAGCTGCTGGAATTTCGGTCCCCCTATAAAGGTTTTTTCAGAAACATTTAAAGCCTTCATCAATACTTCCGCTTTCGCTACCAAATGAGGGTAATTCGGAAAGCAATCGTAGATAAACTTCTGATAGACTTTTTTTAGGGCCTTCCTAACTCGATGTGAGTCTTCTGCAGAAAGCACATTCCGCTCATAGGCTTTGTAAGAATCCAAAAGTGAGGTATATGCTTTTTCGGACTTCTGCTGGGAAACATTGGATAGCCCGGGCTGTCTGTAATAAACTCGTTCAGTCGGTTCAAAAAGCACTTTGCTGGCCTGGAGTAATACTCTCATAAAAAACTCCCCATCCTGATTGATCGTCAAGTTCTCATCCCAAGGCTCTGTCTTTTCGATAAGTTTACGATGGGTTAAATAGGAAGAGATAGCCATCATTTCCTGATTGTTCCAGAACCTAAGCTGCAGATCTAATCCTGATTCAAAATCCTTAAAAACTCCATAAGGTGGACTTGAAAACTCCACAATATCCTCCTTGAAATTTACCCATTCACAAGATGCCATTACTTTGGAATCTTTATTTTCAAGAAGTTTTATTTGTTGAAAAATCTTATCCGGAGATAGGATGTCATCCGCATCCAAAAACTGGATATACTCGCCCTTACTTGCTTGGATCCCTACATTGGTAGCTTTGGAGACACCACCATTAGGCTGATTTATCAAATTAATTTTATCAGGGAAATTTGACTGATACGTTTCCAAGATTGCCATGGATCCATCAGTGCTGCCGTCATTCACCAGGATCAGTTCGATATTCGGATAGCTCTGTCCCAAAGCTGAATCCAAAGTCTCTATAACAAAAGCAGCCTTGTTATATACAGGGATAATTATGGAAACTAGTGGTTTCATCCTTTTGAAATTTCGCGAATTGCAAAACTTGGTGAAATCCCCCTTTCCATAGTTAAATAAATGATCTCCCAGTTATACTTTTCGCAAAACTCATACACTGCCTCAATCACGCCGTATTTCCAGGGTACATCAATCTCCCCTACAATAAAATCATGACCAGCTATAACTCCTCCAACTTTCATCTTTGGTAGGTAAGACTCCAACTCTGCTTTAGTCACCAAATAGGTATGAGCGGTATCAATATAGATCCAATCAAAATATGCATCTGGAAATTGATCCACTACCTCTGTGGAAAGGCCACGATTGATCACCACTTTTCCCTCTTCCTTCTCTTTTTGAAACTTTTGACTTACCTCATGGAAAAGCTTTTCAGGATATCGTTCACTTTGCCATACATCAACTAAATGTAATTTGGATGGTTTATTAATCTCCAAAATCTTCCTACTGAAATCTCCATGAGCAACTCCCAATTCAGCAACGATTCCATTATGTGGAAGCAGCCCTAACAACTGCTCTCTATTCGCCAGAAGTCCCCCATTTTCAACATGTTTGTATCCAATTTCCGGAGTTGGCATATTCTCAAAATTTGGTTTTTGAATTAGCCTATGCTTTTGTGTATAGAAATCGTAAAACTTCTTTTTAATAGCTCCTAACATATTTTAATCTTATCGTTTGGTATCACCACCTTTGACTAAGTTGTTAAATTCTTTAAATGCTCCTTGATTAATGGCATGGCAGACTTTGAGGATTGCCCATGATTCTTTAGGTGTAACAGTAAAAATCTTTTTTATGGCAAATCGATATCTTTTCACTAAAAAATCTAAAAAGAAAATACGAAAACCTTGCCGATTTTCTTGATACTTCCTGGTATAAGTCCCTCCAAGCAGCCGCTTGTATTTATGGACCAAATCTCGGGTATAGTACCGGGCAGGATGCAATACTTTAATATCATCTGTGTAAACGACTTGATATGCCTGACTTATTTTACCAGATAAATCAGAGTCTCCATTGGACTTCAATTGGGCATCAAATCCTCCAAATTCTTCTAAAACTGATTTATAGGAGAACCAATTGGCAGTAATGGCATGGCCTGCCATGGCATAGGATTCTGTAGTAAAACCAGTGTATTTTTCATACACTTCTGCATCGGAAAGTGCCTTGGGATTTTTGAAAAACAAGGGGACAGGTCCGGTAAGAATTCCAATTTCTTTTTTGAAATCCTGTGAAAAAAGATTCCAAGCGTTTTTCAACCAATCCCGGTCGGGTAAACAGTCTGAATCCGTAAATGCAAGGATTTCCCCTTTAGCATTTGCAATTCCCATATTTCTGGCGGCATATGATCCAGGAATTGTCTCTTCCAAAATCCTTAAATTATAGGAAATTGAAAATCCGTCAGAAAGCCTCAATGGTATTTCGGGGTCATTATTTACAACGATAGCTTCCCATTGCTTATAGGGTAAAGATTGATTTTCTAACTGTGCAAGCAATAGAATTAGGTTTTGAAGGTCTTTGTAATAAGGTATAACTATAGAAATATCCAATTTAATTTACCTTCATTTGTGACTTATAAAACCATCTTGTAAAGATATTTCTAATAGGAATCAAAAAAGTCATATAGACTTTAAATAGCAACCTCCTTGATAAATTTGATTTGATTCCATTAGACTGAGCCCTAGCGTAGAGATAAACCAAATTTCTTAACTCACAATCCATTAAGTTTTCTAATCCGATATTATCCAACCAAACCCATAAAAACAATAACTTTGATTTTTTGGATCTTTGAATAATCGTGTTTTTATCATGTCTTCTAGCAACAGATACGGGTCTACTAAATTCGGCTGGGTGAAATAAGCAAACCCTTGCTATACGGCTCCACAATTCTGTATCCTCATGAAGCTTAAGTCTATCATCAAAATATCCTACTTGTTCAAAAACAGATTTTCTAAATGTATTGGCATTGGTATGCCCCAAAATTATATCATGGGTCATGATATAACAATAAATTTCCTTGATACTCTTCGAGTTTAATTTCTCGAAAAAGTTATCAGAAAACCCAAAAACTTCTTCTCTTCCATTAGGATAATGTATTGCCCATACTGAAAATACGGCCATTACCGCTGGGTTACTGAATAATACTTTGTCCTTGGCAAATCTTGCAGGAAAATACCAATCATCTGCGTCCAAAAATGCAATAAACTTGTGTTTGGCCATTCTAATCCCAAGATTACGACTTTGGCAAACCCCTAGATTTTTCCCTCCTTCATGAGTAAACAATTTCACCCTTTCATATTCCCTACTTAATCGCTGGCAAACAGATAGAGAATTATCCTTTGATCCATCATCTACCAAAATCACCTCTGCCACTTCAGATTGGGTTAAAGCTGATTTCACCGCCTCCTCTACAAAGTGACCTACATTATAAACTGGAATAATAACAGAAACTTGGAACAAGTTAAGGGACATTGTAAAACTGAACCATTTTATTTAAAAAAGTAGTTTTTCCACATTGATCTATAGCTAATTCACGAATCTTCGTCGAAGAATAATTAGAATAGTTCTCTTTTACCTTCAATATTGCATTTACCATATCCTGTGGTCTCCTAACAGGAACAACAATACCAGTTTCTGGAGTAATGCTATCTTCTACCCCACCATTTGCAGTACTGATAATTGGTAGTCCACACATCATGGCCTCGCGAACTGCTATACCATGAGGTTCTTGAATCGTAGGAGACACAAATACATGGGCTTCGTTAAGCACATTCGAAATATCCTCCCGTGGTACATAAGGTAGAAATTCTCCCATTTCAAAAACCCCCAATTCTTTACTTTTTTGAATAAAAAGACTATTGTCACGATCAGCAGAATGTTCATCTGCACCCTTACCAACCATGATAAATTCAATTTCAGGATTAGCTTGTCTAAGTAGAACCATGGCATCCAAGAAATCAACCGCCCCTTTTATTGGTAAGGAATTAAGAATAGTAATGACAGTAAATTTTTTTCTTCTCTTTGACAAATCAATTTCATAGCGACTTTCATCCACGAAATTCCAGATTACTTCAGGATTGCATAAAGATTGATTCATCAAAATTTGACGACGCTCATCATAGCTTACTGCAGCAGTTTTGCTAGCAGCTGCGAAAGCTTGAAGAACAAGTTTTGCTTTAAGTTTTGAATAATAATGAAAAATGAAAACCTGATGTTCAAGAATCAAAAATGGAACATTATGTTTCTTAGAAAGGAAATGCGCATAAATCCCAGCATCCATCCCACTTTGAGCATGGATTAAATCGGGCATCTCATTAAATTTTAGATACTCCTTAAATGCTTCATCATGTAATTTTCTTGCGAAATAAAGTAAAACTGATTCAGGAATTCTTCTATTATTAGGAACTCGAAAATAGAATGATTTAGGTGATACAAATGAAAAATGATGATCAAGTTTAATAATTGAACCAAACTGCGCTAAGAAATAAAGCCAAACTGTTTTAATAAATTTTTCTGATTGAATTTCTCCATACAAAATTTGAACATTGAATTTTCCAGATTGATTTAAAAATTCTGCCTGCTCTCTAAAAAATGACCCCAGTATAGGATTTTTTTTTGTAGGATACCAAGATGGAATTAACAGCACCTTTTTCATTTAATTTTCAACCAAAAACTTTGCCCATGATTTGCTATTCCCTCAAAGCCTTTTGAAGCCCAAAATTCATGAAAAACAAATTTAAGATCATCATCTTTACTTATAAAAAAATTAGGTAAAAGTATTTCAAAAAAGTCAGGATTAGCTAACAAATAAGATGCTAGCATATATTGTTCTGAATAGTATCTTTCAATCCAATAAGGAGGGTAGTCATACGGAAGGAAAATATCATGAATTTGAATAATAACACCTTTCTTCAACCGGGGAATAATATCTAAGAAAACTGTGGTAACATCAGAATTCATAAATACTCTATGTGAATTATCAATAAACAGAATGTCATTTTCATCCAATTCATCAAAAATATCAAGATCAACTTCTTCTAAAGGAGACCTAATGATGGAATCGCAGATAGCATCAATCTCATCTCTAGGATGTGGATCAATAGAAATAATTTTAGTCCTTAATTTATTGTCATTGATAGCCTTAAATGCAAACTTTGTAGAATTCCCAGAACCAATTTCTAGAAATATTTTAGGCTTAAGGGAACTGACAAAACCATAAATACAAACTCCATCCAAACCAGGTAACCAAATGTTATCCCAAGTAGGATCTGTGCTATTTTTAATTTGATCCCTATTTGATGAAATTTCTTTAAGTTTTTCTTCATATTTTAAAAAGCTTAGAAGAATATTCTTATACCTATCTTTATTTTCACTTATTAAATCTCTAATTTTTTTATGTGGTTTTTCAGCAGTATACCTTTGAGATAAATTCAAAGGATAATCTAAAATTGCAATTGTCTCAGGTGAAACCTGATTAGCAAACCATGAAAATCTCACTAAATTAATTTGACTGGATTTTATTTTATGTGAAATTTTCCGAATTAATTTATGTTTATATCTTTTTAAAAATTCCATAATTTATATAATAATAAAATTAAAACTTTGCACAAAAGATTATCACAATAATGAAACATATTTATTCTTAATCACTAATTGACTATAATTTCACTTACAAAAAAACAAACATCCTCAGACTAATTTGAAATAATAATTCAGTATTAATGAACCATTTATATTAAGCACCTAAATATTAGATTGAAAACAGTCATTTGATAATATCAAAGACTTACCTTTGATATTATCCCTATCTAACGGATGTGGAAATTCAGTCACATATTCACCTAAAACACCACTATCATTTCTTAAAAATGTAAACTCCATAACTTCGGGAATAGTAATGTTATTTTTAAATATACTTCCCCCACTATTGTTTGGATGAATATGGACAACACTATGGTATCTTAGAATTTTAGAAAATGTTAACTCTATTATATTGAAAAAATGTGGATGCCAAATCGATTCAAAGCTGTGGAATTCAATTATAATTATTCTGAATTTTTTTAACATTTCTTCTGTAATATTGATTATCGCAGCATATTCAAATCCTTCAATATCCATTTGAAGCATCAAATCAGATTCCGTTTGAGTTGTAGTTCCACGTATCCAATTATCCATTGTGATATATTCATCAGAGTTTATACATCCAATATGCTTCTTCAAAAATTCATAATTAAACTCATTTTTGTTCAGGTTGGGTCCACTTACAGATTTATCAGCCATATATACTTTCATTCCTAAATCCATGCAGGCTTTTTCGAATTCACTTATATCAGAAACACCTGGAGAATAGCAAGTGCTTATTCCCATCAGGTTGTTAGGGACTAGATATCCTCCATCTGCTTCTGCTCCCATTCGAATCAAATCATATTTTGTCTTTCTAGGGTATATCTTTGTAAGAAAGTCAAGCATTCTTTGTTTAGAAATCCCCCTAGTTAAATCGTAATTCCTTTCTTGAATTTTTGAAAAAATCCATTTTTTAACAGATAATATCATATAATACTTTCAAGCATACTAATTCAATAATACTAAATAATCATTTATTTAACTCTGTTCCTCAGTATTTCGAAATTGTCCCTCAACTGGTTTAGGATAAATGACATACATTTTCCTTGAGCATATTTTTCCGATAACTGTATTTTAAGAAATTTGAATAGGAATTTAAATCTTTTGATTTAGTTTAAAAATGGGTTGATTAAATCCTGCCTACATTTTGGGCAAATCAAATAATTCCTATTCTCTTGAGAGGAGGTATCGCCAAGTGTTGAAACTTCTATTAGCCCTTTGGATTCATCAATATGAAAATACCTCACTTCTTCCGATTGATATAAAGAACCAACTTTTAACCCGAGTTCCTTATCCTGAATCTCAAGAATGATAATAGGCTTATGCTCATGCAATAAGCTACCATATCCACTGAGAACTTCATATTCTAGCGTTTCTACATCAATCTTAATCAAATCAGGTTTTAGAATTTGTTTACTCTCAATTAAGTCATCGAGTCTATCAACCTTAACTAGGATTGAGTGTTGCTTGATAGGTCTCCATTCTTTATTTAAACTACCATGGTTCGTATTTTCCGTAGTGAAAGTTTGATCCCCTGTGTTATAAAAAGGAAATTCGCCTTTAGTGTCTGAAAGTGCAACCTGATGACAGTGTATATCAAATCGATTAATTTCATTGTTTTTGACAAGGACTTGGTAAATATTGGGTTGGGGTTCAAAAGCATGTACTGTTGCTTTAGGGTTATAAGCTTTGGCCATTACAGAGAACCATCCGGAGTTAGACCCTATATCAAAAATAAGTTGAGAAGATTTGGCTAATTGGCACCAAATCATGCGTGTCTTTTTTTCATAGTCAAAGTTTTCGAATCCCGCCCAGAACATTTCTGTTTCCCAGTAGAATGCATTATTGTATAAAAAAAAAGAAACCCCATCTTTAGTTTTAACATTAAACTTATCGAAGAATGTTCTTTTCTTAAATTTGAAAAATGGATGGAGAGACCTTAATATTGAATAAATTGGTCTAGCGAAATGTTGGTGAAAATACGATTTGATCATTCTTAAAAACTTTGTAATTGAACCATTCCACTAAATTTTGGTGATTCTTCCATTAAAGATTCAAAATTATTAACTCCTAGTAATCTCCCCCCAGAAAATAAAGCAACTTGGTCAAGATTTTTAATTGTTGATAAACGATGTGCTATCACAATCAAAGTGTATTCACCTTTTAGACTTTCAATATTTTCCTGAATCACTTTTTCAGTTTCGGAATCCAAAGCAGAAGTGGCTTCATCCATAATGAGTATATCTACAGATTTGAATAACTCCCTTGCTATAGATACCCGTTGCTTTTGCCCTCCAGACAACATCACACCATTATCTCCCAGGTCTGTATCTTCCCTCAAATCACTTTCTTTAATGTAGGAAGCTATGTTAGATTTTTGTACAGCTGTCCAAAATTTCGATAGATTCTCTGAGTTCTTTTCAGCCCACATTGTCACATTGTTAAAAAAAGTATCTGAAAAAATCACTGGCTCCTGAGTGATGTAACCAATCCTCTTCTGATAAGAGACTATATCAAAATTTGATAGTTCAATCCCGTCAATTTTAATAGTCCCCATTTCATAGGGCATCAGTCCACAAATTAAATTTGTAAGTGTAGTTTTCCCACTGCCACTTTCTCCAACGAAGGCAATAGATGTATTTTTTGGGATGGTGATATTTATATCTTTAAGAACATTTTTTTCGCCATAAGAAAATGAAACTGAATTAACCGTAATTCCAGATTGAAATTCACTAAACACTAAACCACCATCAGAAACATCCTTACCCATTTCTAATGTATCAAAGTACAAATGAAGGTTTTCCAATGCCCCACCTGAAGTTAGGAACGAATTATAAAACGTCTGAAAACTCATTAAAAAAGTAAGTGCTCGATAGAAAAACAATAAGCTTAGAACAATTAACCCCATACTCAAATCAAGAAAGCCAACAGAAAAAAGGATGACCATAACTACAACGAGCATCACTAATGGCTCTCTAAGCGAATTAAGAACAGCAAAGTAATGCCCAATTTTAATATTATTACTATTGATATTTAGAAGCCTTTCTCTGATCTTTTCTGAAAATATACCCATCGTTCCAGTAGCCTTCAAGTATTTAAAGAAGCTGACCTTTTGAGTAAGATAGCCCTGAAAAGCATTTCCCTCACGGGTGATATTTCTCGAAGCAATCAATGTCTTTTTATTAAAATAATTAAAAACAAAGTTTGAAAGAATCCCTCCTACTATAACTAAACCCGAAAATTGAGGATTTGCCAAAAATGCCAAAAAAGAATACACGATAATCATAATCACACTTTGAAGCATAAGAAAGTATGAATTTGAAGCAGCTGCAACTTTTACTATCTCCCCAGATAAGGTATTTATAATCCAACCTTGATCAGTTCTTGAAAATGTTTTGTAATTAAAATTCGACAAATGACTAACTGCTTTCAACCTGATATCAGTTATAAACTCATTCTGAACTATGGAACGATAATAGGTCTCTATGTATTTAACAAGTCCTTTTAGCAGAAAAAACACTAATAGAACTCCCAATACTGAATAAATGTTGATCTCAAAGCCAACAAGCTCAAAGCCTTCTAACAAGAAATTTAAATCTCCCATCTCAGTGCTGGAAGCCATATCAGTATCTTCAGCATATTGAAGTAATGGCAAGAACATCACCAAGCCGAACCCATCAAGAATGCCAACAAAAAAATTAAGAATAATAGAAACAAACATCCTATTACCAATATTTTTATAGAAAAAAGAAAAGTATTTAAAATATTTATTAACCATTTTGTGAAATTGAATTTTTAAGAAAATTATCCAAAAAAATATTGCTCCTATTAGAATGTCTTATAATCATTTCCTTAAACACTTTAAATTCAATATCAGGGCGATGCCCTCTTTCTACTTTCACGAAATTAAACAAATCGATAGAAGTTTTGTCATTCATAGCTTTCTCATAATCATTTAAATATTTGGTTTCATAAAACGAGAAACCAGATATAAAACAACTTTTGAAATCAGAATTAAGGACATTATACAATGACACAAAACCTATAGTAGGTTTTATGTCAAACTTCTCACATAATTTCTTATAAGAAGAAAAACTTGAATAATATGTATTAATACTATAAGTATATTTCTTATAAAAATTAAATATTTGTCTAATCCCTAAGAGATTAGATCGACCTAATATAAGAAAATCAATATTTGCTTTATTAAATTTCTGTAAATTAAAATAACCAAAGTTTGTATTATCTCTTTCAAAGAAATTCCAAAAAAGAATACTTGTTTTACTACCTAGAAACTTTTGATTATCTTCTGACAAAAAACAATAAGACCGATTAATCCTTATAACTATATCAAATGAATCAATATATGAACCATTTTCACACTCAAAAACTGTATCAGCTGAACCAATGATCGCAATATTTTTACCTTTAAACAATTTGTCTAAATCAATCCTTTTGGAAAAGAAAATAAAATATATAAGACCAATAAGAGCTTTAATAAATTTCATTCAACATAGGGTTTCAAAATAATTGATAACAATGAAGTGAACTCAATTGATGAATCCTTACTTAAATGAAGGCCATCTGTATAAACATAATTGGAAGAAATAGAATCAAATTCAAAATATTGTATATTGGAATTTAAAGAAAATTCTTGAATTCTTCGTTCTAAATCAGGATAAATTTTATCCTCATATTGCATAACTGAGTCACTAACAGGTAATTTAACAAGAAATACTTTCCCTAATTCATTTAAATTATTTACTAACATTGAAAACTCATTAAACCTAGATTCCGAAAAAATCAAAGATTCTGATTGAATTTTTATGGAATTTAGTTTTTCTAGGTGTCTATCACGAATGCTAACTTTATCCATTGGAAGTTTCAACTCAAGCCACCCATCATCATGTAGTTTAAAATAAGAATGATCAAGATTTCTCAAAATAATATCATAGAATGATCTATTAAAATGAAAAAGCATATATAGAAAATTAGGATTTTGATTAGGATTGGTCACCATACTAATAAAGCCATCCTTTTCTATAAAATCACTTGGTTTATCTTTAGAAACCAAAAATGCCCAAATATCTACGCAAACTATAAAATAATTACCCGAAGTATTATAAACTTTATTCAATACACTTTCTGAATAATATTTACCAAAGGGAGAATTGTTCGCGGTAAATGAATAGTTGTAAAAATCTACATTTTTACTTGAATTAATATTTTCATTGAGAATAGAAGGAACAATACCTTGTGCTGCCTTTGAATCACCAATAATTAAGGAAGACTGTTTACCGGTAGTAAATCTTTGATAATAGAAATCTGAATAACCATTCTCAATTAAGAACACTGCTATTAAGGAGGCAACTGGAACACCTGAAAATAACAATATTTTAAATAAAAATTTAATCATTTTACTAACATTTAATTTTTTATTAAAATTCATAATCACTTTTACTACACTCACACTATTTAAAATTTACTAATTCATATAGCTAAATTATTTGAAAACTATATTGAGAATTTTGAATCAAAATGTAGTCTATCTTCAAAAAATTAGCTTTTTTTAATTTCATTAAAGTCTTGGTGTAGAACTCCTGTTTCTATTGCTAATTCATTAAATCCTTTAAAAACGTAATTCTCTATTTCTAATATCTCATCAGATAGGAGCTTTCTAATTAAAAATACATCACCTCTTTTTTTATCAAAAGAATTACCTCTTTTAGATAGTTAAATCTTAATTCAGAAAAAGAATTCTGTTCACTATAATCAGTATAAAATTTGATCATGCTATTTGTTCGAGATAAAAAAGTAGCAGAATCCAAATAATCTTCAGTTTCAAGACAAAGATCTACCACATTCTGTGCGCCGCCAATGTTTGTTTTATACACTCATCTGGTTTGTATTCAGCTATATGTACATTCTTAATTGCAGTGGCATGAATCACAAAATCGATTCCCATCAGAGCACGTTTTAACCTGTCTCTATCACGAAAATCACCTATAAAAAACCGCAATTGAGGGAATTTTTCGTGAGGAAATTCTTGTGCCATTTGATACTGCTTTTGCTCGTCTCTATAAAAAACTACCAATTGCTGGATTTCCGGATGTTTTTCTAAAATATATTTTGTTAGAGCTTTCCCTAATGAACCAGTACCTCCTGTAATTAGTAAGGATTTTTTTTATCACTCATATAATTGATTCATAAATAAACAAGGACTTAAAAAAATCCTTTTAAAATATAAATTATATTAATTTAATAATTTACTTACTTTAATAAGTAAATTATTATACCTTCTTTTTAAAAGAGAAAAACTCTTTCGCCAAGTCTTAGAAACAGGGGTTTTATTTGAAGAAAATAAATCATTAAGAAATAATAAAATATTACCTCTATCAATAAATTTATTAATTGAATTTTGATAGAAAACAGGTTCATTTACCATAGCCAAATACTTCTCATCATCTTGATCTAATTCAATAATTTTACTAATAACATCATCAAAATTCGAATAATCATGACAATTTATAAATCTATTTGTATTAAAATCTAAATTTATGCTAGAACTACCCCAATATATCGGAATCATATCTACAAAAAAAGGCTGCCAAATCTTCTCAGTGACATACCCCGGATAACTAGAATTTTCAAATGCTATTATAAATTTATATTGTTTTATGAAATTCATTTTATCCTCAACTCTAAAACCCAAATTGTTTAACACAAGTCCACCTGAATCAATATGTTTATATTCCGATAATTTTTTAAAGAATAATATCCTCTCTGCTGAATCTTCATTAGAGGTTAAAAAGCAACAAAATTTCTTATCCCGTATCTCATCTAATTCAACTTTATCTCGATTAATTAATAGCTCTGGCTCCCATTTTAATAAAGTCCCATAAAAAGGCAACCTATAATGATTTGTAAACTTGTTAAAATCAAAGCAAATGGAAAAATCACATTCCAAATAATTTGGTCTGACATTCTCTGCACAATAAAAGACTTTGTAGCAATCATATTCTAAATGCTTACGCCCAAATGAAGAAAAGAATAAAAAATTAGGTTCTTCTTCGCATAAAACAACATCGAAGTTTCTATTTATAAACTGAAACAACCAGTCCTCTTCAGGAAAAAAATTAGGCCAAAAATCAACAAACTTAATTTTTATTTTAGACAAATTCTCAACCTCCTCCATAGAGTTTGACAATGATTTCATTTAGAATATTTTTTTTAAACTATACAACTATTCGTTTTCTTAATTACCCTACTATTATTTAAATATTCAATTTTTTAATTCTTCAAATCTCGATATTCTTTCAACTAATTGATTTGAAAAATTTTCAGCTGATTTTTTATCCAAATGAAGTCCATCTTTAAATTCAAATACATTTACAGATTTAGAATAGTCGAAAAATGGCACATCAAAAAGATTACTTAATTCATGAATTTTTTGATCAAAATCTATAACTACTTGCTCTTCAATTTTTAATATATCTGTATGCAAAGGCATCCTAACTAAATAAACATCACCTCGCTCTTTAAGGAATCCGATTGTCTCTTTTAAATATTTTAATCTCAGTTCTGATAAAGAGTATTTATTCAAATAATCGGTATAATAATCTACCATTAATTTTCTTTGATGGTCCATTACATTTTTGGAAACATTTTCCCCGGTCATAAACCATCCATCCTCATTTAACTTCGAGAGATTATTTTTTGACCTCATGAGAATAATTTCATAGTAGGATTTAGAAAACCACTTCAAAAGATAAGGGACATTTGGATTGGATGACACATCGTTTATATCGGAAATAAACCTATCATTTTCCTCAAATTTATCTAGGTTATTGGGATCATTTATATCACTTGAAATGCTCCATGGATCCACTGTGATAATAAAGTATCTTTTACCATCGTATTCAGCAAGTTTGTTTTTTACACTTTCCAAATAAGCGGGGCCAAAGGGGGAATTATAAACTGTAAATGAATAATTATAAAGATTTGCTTGATAGACATCAGCTAATTGCTCAATTATAATTGAAGGTATTATTCCTTGAGCAGCCTTCGAATTTCCCAAAATCAATGCTTTTTGTTTAGGAGTTACAAATCGCTGATAAAAAGGATCTGCAGTCCCATTTTCAAGTAAGAAGATCAAATAGAGACTTGCTAAAGGCAAGATCGAAAATATTGACATTTTCAAGATGAATCTTTTCAAATCCTAAAACTGAAAATAGATAAACTCCTGTTCCTTTCGAGCAAATAGAAATACTGCCATCACCAAGCCATAGTACAAGCCATACCTAATCAAAGCAGGCTTACTGAAAGCCATCTTTTGAATGGCATATTCCTCTCTCCTCCCCATCCATTCCAGAATGATAAAAATCAGCACCCAACATATAAAAAGATAAACTCTAATATCCATTTGAGGCTTTGTGAGAATACTGGCAGAAAATAACTGACTGAGATACGTTCCCGCAGTACTTAAATCTGGAGATCTGAAGAAAATCCAAGCCAGAGTAGTCACAGAGAAAGTCAGTAGTACTTGGCCTAGCTCATAGAATGTTGGGAAAGCACGGTTTTGAGCAACGATCCCTAAATGAACCCTATTTTTCCCAAACCAAAAGAGCGGAATAAAGAGTACCGCGTTGATCCCTCCCCAAGCTATAAATGTCCAGTTGGCTCCATGCCAGAATCCCGAAACCAGAAAGATGATCAAGATATTTCTAAGGCTTTGGAATTTGCTTCCCTTTGAACCTCCCAGAGGGATATAGAGATAATCCCGAAACCAGGTAGAAAGAGAAATGTGCCAACGTCGCCAGAACTCAGCTATATCCCTAGAGAAATAAGGAAAAGCAAAGTTTTGCATGAGATGAAAGCCGAAGAGTTTCCCTGTTCCGATGGCGATATTGGAGTAACCGGCGAAGTCCCCATAAATCTGAAAGCTAAAGAACACGGCACCTATTAACAGATTGGAAGCGAGTTGACTTTCCGGATTATTGAAAGCCTGATTGACAAATACCGCACAGTTGTCTGCAATTACTACTTTCATAAACAAACCCCAAAGGATCTGTCTCATCCCATCCATTGCCATGGTATAGTCAAAGCTTTTTTTCTGAAAGAACTGAGGCAATAAATTACTTGCCCTTTCGATAGGCCCGGCGACTAACTGGGGGAAGAAACTCACATAAGCAAAAAATGCAATCGGGTCTTTGGTAGGCTCAAGTTTACCTCTATAGGCATCGATGGTATAGCTTAGCGTTTGGAAGGTATAAAAGCTGATTCCGACTGGCAGAATGATATTAAGGGTGTGGATATTGGGTTGGAAGCCTAAGAAGCTGATCAAATCTGTTGTGGATTCTATAAAGAAGTTGAAGTACTTGAAGAAAGCGAGGAGGCCGAGGTTGAAGAGGAGGGAGATGGTTAGGTAGAGTTTTCGTCCATTGAATAGACTGAAGATTTTAGACTTTGAGATTTCTTCCACCGCGGCGGATCGAAATGACTTGGCGTTTAGGTCATTTCGACTGGAGCCTGCGGAAGGAGAAATCTCTTTTTCTTTAATGCTACTATCTTTGGGATTTCTCCCGTTGGTCGAAATGACTACGCTATCAGTTGAAATGACTCGGTTATCGGACGATGTAACTGGTCCCAACTGAAGCCCACACCAATAATCCACTGCACTACTCAATGCTATCAGTCCAAGAAATCTCCAGTCCCACCAGCCATAAAATAGATAGCTGGCAGCAAGAAGGAATAGGTTTCTGGCTTTTAGATTTTTACTAAAAACATACCAGTAGAGTAGAAAAACTACTGGCAGGAAAATTAGATATTCGTAGGAGTTGAAGAGCAATTTTGGCGGTTAGCGGTTATAGGTTGGCGGTTGGCGGTTGGCGGTTTGAGATTTCTCCTCCCGTTGGTCGTCGAAATGACTATAATGTCGGGTCATTTCGAAGGAGGAACTGCCAGTCCCGATTTTTCGGGAACTGAGAAATCTCTGTTGGTTCTACATTACTTGGGTTTGAGATTTCTCCCGTTGGTCGAAATGACTAAGACAAAGGTTGAAATGACTGAGTGAAGGGTCGAATCCGGTAGCTCGAAATGAAGGGCTCATTCTTTAGTGTCAAATGATACTACTGTTTTATGCTTCGTGAGCTTTGGTTCAATCCGATTGCTTTAGTTCTTCCAATCTGGCTGAAAGAGAAGGGATCAGAACCTTATTATATCCTTCTGCTCCCTCGTGAGTCAAATGTGCTATGTCATAGAAATTAGCAGCACTAATCTGTTGCCCGGCGAATATCTCATTGAAATTGAGAAAATCCTCGGCCAAACCTTGATTGACAATGGATTCATAGTAATCAAACCATTCTTGTTGGTTCTGAAAATTCTGGATAAATCCATCTGATTTGGGTGAGTAAACAAGCAGTACAGGAATTGATCTCTTTTTCAATTCTTTGAGCTCAGACTCAAATATTTCTTTTTGCACCTGCAAGCCCTCATAACCAAAACTGTCTATTGTCGCAGGGGATTCAGGTGCATCTACATAGACTTCCATAAAGCCCCCGAAATAGTATTTGCTGATTTCTGATTCTCTTGGAAAGGTAAACTCCTGATCCTCGAATGGCTTTAGCATCATTCGTTTGATATAGGTATTCCAGGCAAGGTCACTTTTTGTCTGGAAAAGCATGGATATCATACCTCCACAATCATGACAGTTGATGATCAAATCAACTGTAGATTCGACCCCCCTATTTGCAAATACGTAAGGATGAACATCCCATATCACCAGTTTCGGATTAAATGAATCAAGGTATCTATCAAAAAGATAGCGGGTCTGTATAGGGGACTGAGATCCTGAAGCAAGGTTGAAAGCTCTTAACTTGAATTTCTGAAATCTTCTAATGTCTATACTTTGAGCCAAGGAGGAGCCTACTATAAGAACGTCTATATTCTGAGTGCTGTCTGCTTCTCCTTGTCTGGTCCATTGATGGCTGGTAGTTCCTTTCTTCAAGGAAATTTTATTAGGTAATAAATCTGCTATTGTTTCTATTTCAGTGGCTGCTAAAGTTGTCAGGAATAGTAGCAATATTAAAAATCCAAAACCAAGGATTTTGGTTATGAATTTTTTCATTAAAGCTTAGTGATAAGTTGTTGCATTATTGGGTTGAGATTTCTTCCTCCGCGGCGGACAAGCTATCCTTTTGGTCGTCGAAATGACTGAGCGTCGGGTCATTTCGAAGGAGGAACTGCCAGTCCCGATTTTTCGGGAACTGAGAAATCTCTGTTGGTTTTTTCATTATTTGGGTTGGAGATTTCTCCCTCTGGTCGAAATGACGGTGTTTTCGGGTCATTTCGAAGGAGGTTATCAACTTGTTTGTTTTACACATCACGCAGACCGACTGAGAAATCTCTGTTGGTTCCTCATTGCTTGGGTTGAGATTTCTCCTCCCTTTGGTCGTCGAAATGACTGAGCGTCGGGTCATTTCGAAGGAGGATATCAACTTGTTTGTTTTACACATCACGCAGACCGACTGAGAAATCTCTGTTACTTCTGCAATACTAGGGTTGAGATTTCTCCCGTTGGTCGAAATGACGGTGTTTTCGGGTCATTTCGAAGGAGGAACTGCCAGTCCCGATTTTTCGGGAACTGAGAGATCTCTGTTGGTTCCACGATACTAGAGTAAGAGATTTCTCCCGTTGGTCGAAATGACGTGAGAGAAGTCGAAATGACGTGGGAGAAGTCGAAATAACGGAATATCTTTCACTCAATTTCACTATTCAAAAACTCCCAATTTGGATTCTCAATCTCAATTAATTTGTTCTTCTTTTCTCGCCTCCATTTTTTAAGTTCTTTCTCCCTAGCAATGGCCTCTTTGGGTGTAGCGTATTCTTCAAAATACACCAGATAGTGGCATTTGTATTTTGAGGTGAATGAATTAGGGTTGCCAAGGCCATTTATATGTTCATACAGTCTTCGTTGAAGATCATTTGTCACACCTATGTAAAGTGTTGACTTGGTCTTATTGGTGAGGATATAGACGAACATGGACTATTTAATAAGAGACCTCTCCTCCCGTTGGTCGTCGAGGTGACTGTAATTCCGGTCATTTCGAACGGAGCTTGCGGAGAGAGAAATCTCTGGTGGATCTGCACTATTAGGTTGAGATTTCTCCCTTTGGTCGAAATGACTGAAACGTCGGGTCATTTCCATGCCTACGGCAGGCAGGCGAACGGAGCTTGTGGAGAGAGAAGTCTTTGTTGGTTCTTTATTGCTTTGGTTGGAGATTTCTCCCGCTGGTCGAAATGACTAAGTCTCCGGGTCATTTCGAAGGAGGTTATCAACTTGTTTGTTTTACACATCACGCAGACCGACTGAGAAATCTCTGTTACTTCTGCACTACTAGGTTGAGATTTCTCCCGCTGGTCGAAATGACTGAAACGTCGGGTCATTTCGAAGGAGGAACTGCCAGTCCCGATTTTTCGGGAACAGAGAAATCTCTGTTGGTTCCTCATTGCTTGGGTTTGAGATTTCTCCTCCCTTTGGTCGTCGAAATGACTGAGGGAAGGGTCGAAATGACCGTGTAAAGTCAACATCAATTCATTACCCGTTGATACTTCTTTCTCCTGAGCACAAAGCCCGCTGTAAGTAGGCTTAGCAGCAGCCCTGCAAGCAGTAACCCTGTAAATGAAATCAGGTCAGGCTGGTGCATGGCCCATCTCTGTACGCCGAAGTTGGAAAGCAGTTCTGGGTCTCTGGTACTTAGGTAGCTGATCAACGTATCTGTGTTGAGGCTAAGCCAGGCCAGGGAGATGAGCAACGCTATACCTCCATCTAGAATCAGGTCTTTTTTGGTCCATCTGTACCTTCTGAGGGCTTTGATCAGAATGACTCCTGAGATAGGTATCCAAGCGGCCAAGGTGCCGGGGCTGAGAAATGGCAGCAGGACAAGGGTAAGCAGGGTAATGATGCACACCGACCAGCCCATCTTGCCCATTTCCTGTATAAACCGGAGCAGATAGACCAGTACAAAGAGCATCAACAATCCCCAGTGCAGGGCGGTGGAAATCAGGAAATCTGCGGGGAAGCGGAAAGCTCCATTGCCTGTTTCCCTGATAAAGGAGAAAATCCCCAGTTCGCTGTTGCTTCCCGAAAGCATTACCAGTATCAGTAGAATTCCTACAAATCCCATCAGGCCCTTGCTCAGGCGGTCGGCTTTGGTTCTTTTCTTTAATTGATCTAAGGCTGCCTCCCAGTCTATGCTGTTTTTCACTGCCAGAAATATGATAATAAGCGGAAAGGTAAGTATGGCTAAGCCATGCATGAGCTGATCCAGGAGTGGATCGGAGGACCAGTTCCAGATAAACCAGCCGGCTATGCCCACTGCTATCATGGAGATGAGAGAGAGCAGCACGGGGAAACCTGATTTGGGCCGTTGTCCTTCATAGACGGGAAGCTTCTCTCCCGGCAGAAACAGCATGAGCAGCCCAGAAATCAGCAATAGTGGAGATACAAATATCCCCAGTATGGATACCATGCCCAGTTTGAACTTCTCATAGCGTAGGAAGTAATTCACCTGTCCCATGCCCAGGGCGAAGGCCATCAGGTCTGGGGTAAAAGGCTGGTACCAGACGGATTTGAGCCAGGCATAGTTGAAAAACAGGAGGATAAAACCAAGGGTGGTCTGGGCTACTTTGAGCCTGAGTTTTTTGCTGATCCGAAAGTACCAATAGACTGCTATGGCTAAGTAGATTACCTGCCAGATGATCATGCCGTTTTGTAAACCCTGGTTGTCCTTGACTATATGGAAGGTAGAAAAGGATAGGTTGAGCAGGGCGAAGGGAAGGATTCTGGTGAGTTGGACCAGGTTGTAGCCTGCATTCTCTATATCATCCAGGAAGAATCTACCCACATCTCTATAGAATACCCCATTTCCTAGCGTGCCTTCATTGACAGGGATTTTCTCTCCATTGATCTGGAAGAAAACTATCAGGGTGAGAAGGGCTATGAGGAAGAGGTTGCGCAAATTAGATAGGAAGTTGGAGGTTGGAAGTTGGAGGTTGGTCCCGATAGTCCCGATAGCTATCGGGAGTTGCCGGATGTCCGATGCGGGGTGTTTGTTGTTTTGCTTCTTGATACTTGCTACTACTACTGGCGGTTGGCAGTTGGCAGTTGGCTGTTGACGGTTGTCTGCTTGTTTCTTGGCTCTTGATTCTTGGCTCTTGATTCTTGGCTCTTGATACTTGATACTTGATACCTGATACTTGCTACTATTTCATTGTAAATCCCCCTAGCCCCCTTTGATTATTGCTGATTTTCCAAAAGACATTGTCCGGTGCCGGATGTCCGATGCGGGGTGTGACCCCCGACCCCTAAAGGGGAGAATGGGCTTAGTGGTAAAAACCAGGAATTGTTGATTGTTAGTTGGCAGTCTGGGACTTTGTGCTCTTTGTGTACTTTGTGGTTAAAGGGTTTTACTGATCGTGCCTTTGGCACTTTAGTTCCTTGGCATACGGTCTTGCTACTTGATACTTGCTACTTGCTCCTTCTAACTATCTTCTAATCCAGTCCAGCTTCAGGAGAAGCAAGACAACGAGGGGTTTTAGTCGCCTGAATCTTTAAATAAATCGCTGTTTTGTTTTATTCTAACTCTAATTTGGAAAGCAAATATTCATCTACCCAGCCAGGAATTGTCTCTGAATGCACTGTAACTCGTTGGCCACTTTTCTCCAAAATCAAGTTTCGGTTTCGGTTGGAGCTGTCTATCACAAAAGCTCGATCTGCTATCATAAATGCTGAGTGGAGTTGTTCCAATGATCGAAAATAGCGGCTTTCAATCAAGTGATGAGGTACATCATGCCCACCCATAGCCTTTCTATTAACAACACGTTGCACATTGATCTTTGGATCGTCGGTACAAATGAAATATAGATAAGTCTTGTATCCTGCAAGTTTTAACTTTTTCAAAAAATCAACCTTAGTTGAGTGGGACATAACTGTTTCAAAAGAAAAAGATGTCCCTTTTTTAACTAATTCATATCGGAAAAATGAAGCAATTATAGAAGCTACATAGCTATCAATTTTCGTTCTGCAAATCAGAACCCCCTCTTGGATTGCCACTATGCCCGGATTCAATTGAATTGCCCTACTATCCTCATCTTTATAATTATCAAAAAAATCTTTCCAATCACTTTCTTTCAACGAATTATTGCCAAAAATTGACGTCAGTTCTATATACTTCTTTTTGTCCAACTCATACTCTATCAAATCCGCATTAATGAAGACTCCAAAATTAAATGACTGCTTGATCTCACTAATCAGTGTAGATTTACCACTTCCGTTTGGCCCAGCAAAAAGTCTAAATTTTGTAGTTGAACTCACTTTTTAAGTGTAAATGTACCTTTACTGACTTTCTTACTTTTATATTGAGATTCCTTTATTGTCGCTTCTTCTCCATTTGGACTAATTTGGATCACTTTATTATTCCTTACCACTATATCTTCCAGCCCAAGAACTCTAATTAGTTTTTTAGCCTTTTGAGTTGCTCTATTTTGGGCATTAATAAGTTCCCTAGCTGAAATTTCTTTATTGCTCATAATTTGGGATAGTTTGAATTTAGCTTCAATAAAGCAAACGACATGTAATTTATTTAGTTTGCGGTAGTAAAATTTATAGCAGTTTTCGGTTGGCGGTTGGCTGATGGCTGTTGGCGGGTTGTACCCCCGACCCCTAAAGGGGAGAATGGGCTTAGTGGTAAAAACCAGGAATTGTTGATTGTTAGTTGGCAGTCTGGGACTTTGTGCTCTTTGTGTACTTTGTGGTTAAAGGGTTTTACTGATCGTGCCTTTGGCACTCTGGTAGAGTTCTCTTTATTCTAATACCTGAATTTCGCGTTGCTGTATTCAGGGCTGATACTGGGTGTGCCGTTGGCACTTTAATTCCTTAGCATACCGTCTTGCTACTTGATACCTGATACTTGCTACTTATTACTTGCTACTTTTTCATTGTAAATCCCCCTTGCCCCCTTTGACTATTGCTGATTTCCAAAAGAATCCTAAAGGTAAAGGGGGAGTTGGCGAAGTCACTGTTCATTTGTCCCTCTCCAATAATTCATTCACCTGCTTTTTTAACAATGGCAAATCTTTGTGCAGAATTCCCCAGATTATAATGGAGTCAACTGAATCGTAAGAATGAATCACCCAGTTTCGAAGGTTTACTATTCTTCGAGCCTCTGCTATAGGGAAGCCTGGATTGATTTTGAGCAATCTGTTTGTTGCTTCACCAATAATCTCCAATTCCCGCTCCACGGCTCTACGAAGTATTTTTTTATTCTGATATTCTTTAAAGTCTCTTTTTTCACCAAGATAAGTCTCTATAGATTCTATTGAAATGGAAATATCCAATAAGAATTTCTTCTCTTCAAGCTGCATAAAGCAAAAGTCTTGAATTGGTGATTTGATCCTTAAAAAACTTATTGCTTAAAGAATTTTCAGTCAGTAGGTCTATCTGTCTATTCAGTAGGCTTTCCAATGCTTCATGCAAAGCGAAATAGTTATCTGTATATCGTTCAAAAGGAATATCCTTGAACTTAATCAAAAAGTCATAATCACTTTCCTCACTAAACGTATGTCCCAAAACAGATCCAAAAACATAAAGTCTTTCTAATTCAAATTTTTCACATAGCTGGATTAGTGCCTCCTTTTTTTCGAGAAGCATCTTTAGTCCTGTTGATGTGACATACAAAGATCTCTGAGAATCCGATACTTGATCTAAAAGGGCTTTCTCTTCCATGTTTGAAATTTACAAATATTGTTTGTCAGTTGGTTGTTTGTTGTCCGGTGTCCGATGCGGGGTATGACCCCCGACCCCTTCCCGATAGCTATCGCGGAGCGGAGAATAAACTTAGTGGTAAAGACTAGGAGTTGTTGGTTGTTAGTTTGCAGTCTGGGAATTTGTGCTCTTTGTGCCTTTTGTGGGTTAAAAGATTTTACTGATCGTGCCTTTGGCACTCTGGTAGAGTTCTCTTTAATCTAACCCCTGAATTTCGCGTTGCTGTATTCAGGGCTGATACTGGGTGTGCCCTTGGCACTCTATTTCCTTAGCATGTCGTCTTGATACTTGCTACTTATTACTTCCTACTTTCAAATTTTAAATCCCCCTAGCCACCTTTGATTATTGCTGATTTCCAAAAGAAACCTAAAGGTGAAGGGGTAGTTGGCGAAGTGAAGCATCAGAAGCTGAGGTGAATTTGAAATCTGTCTGCTTCAAGCATTTGCTTGTGGCAATCTCAGAAGTTCAAGTTTACTGATTCTATTAAAATGTTTGCTATTAAGTGTAGCCAAAGCGATTTGGTTAGTCATTGCAATCGCGGCAATCAGGATGTCAGCTATATCAATGAGCTTATTTTCGACTTTAAGTTGTTTATAAATATTAGAAGCCGTGATTGCAGCTTGTTCATCAAATGAAAGAATCTTTACTCTCCCAAATAATTCCTTCCAAAAGTTAACTTGAGAGTCATTTGCCCCCAATAAAACTTCGTATTGAGTTATTGTAGCTACTTTGAATTCATACTTTTCCAAAGAAAGCTGATAAAGAATTGAATTCTCTTTATCCTTTTTCCGGAAATAATCTATCAAGATTCCTGTATCCAAAAGGATTATTTCTTTCTCCATTGATTAAAATCCTTTCTTTCCTTTAGGAAGCTTTCAAACTGCGTATCATCCATAACAGGACCAGAAAGGAGGAAGCTTGAAAAGTTTGTACTTGAAAGTTCTGATTGCTTTTTCACCATCACATCCAGCTTTTTTGTCAATTGAAGTATTTCGCTATTTGAAAGCTTTTTAGCCAAGTCCAAAATCTTTGAAATGTTAGATTTTGAAGCAGTTTGATATACCTGACCACTTGGTTCGTTAACTGTATCTATATGCTTTTTTTTGGCTTCCATAACTAGTTATCTACGATCCTATGTGCAAACACTATGCTGATTATAAACCTCCTATGAATAGAATCGGTTCGTATATTTTTATCAAGGTATTAGACTGAAACGAAAAACACAAGCGGTTGGCGGGTGGCGGTTCGCTGTTGGCGGTTAGCGGTTAGCGGTTGGCTGTTTGACCTTACCTGACTTTGGTTGTCTGCTTGGTTCTTGGTTCTTGATTCTTGTTTCTTGCTACTTACTACTTACTACTTGCTACTAGTACTAAGACGAAAGCCCTCTTTCATAATTCACAAGTCCAAAAACGAGGATCTCCTTTGATTCTGGAATAATTTCATAAACAATGATATACCCTCTAAAAACCAAATCTCTAAAATTTTCAGATTCAAAAAATATTGATTTCCTGCATTTCAGCGGGTGTTTTGGAATCATCTTAATCTGTTTCAATAGATCTTTCTGAAACTTTCTTGCAGCTGAAAGTTTATCTGACGCTATAAATAGTAATTGGGTTTGGAGTTTTATCTTAAAGACATGAGCAATTCTAAGTGTCATATTTCTCAAGCATGGTACTCAATTCCTTTTCAAGTTCTTCGATAGAAAGGGAGGTGGTATCATTTTTCTTGGCATGGTGGTAGTCTGCGACTACTTCAGCTTGAAGTGTGTTGAAATTTTCATTAATTATCTCAAGCTCCTTTGGATTTATAGTTTTAAGTAATCTCATCAACTGATCGTACGCCGATTCTGATACTTTTAAGGTTATGGTCTGCATAGGGTATTGATTTCTATTTCAATGTATTACACGAAAAGGAAAAACACAAGTTATTGGCGGGTGGCCCCGGGGCGATAGTCCCGATAGCTATCGGGATCGGGAGCAGTTGGCTGCTTGTTTCTTGGTTCTTGGTTCTTACTACTCGCTACTAAAAAAACACAGCTTCGCCCTTTCACTCACACCCCCTAGCCCCCTGAAGGGGGAACATCGTTACCACTAAGACTATTACTAAATGAAATAGATTAGTAGATCCGATAGGGAATTAGAGCTAAGGTCTGACTGAGTAATAAATTTACTCGGTTGTTTTTGAAAAACAAGGGATGTTCGATTTCGGATGTGGATTTATGATTTCGGATTTCGGATTTGGGATTTCGGGTGTGGGATTTCGGATGTGGGAGCTAGTGGAGAATTGGCAGTCTGAACACTGTAGTAGGATGTGGACCTAGGCAAGAGACTTAGGGCAGAAGGGTCGAGTGGAGTCCTTGTATGGGTCATTTGTAGGATGAGATACAGCCTGTCCGCCACGGCGGAAGGAGTAGAAACCTTAGCTTTCTTTTTGGATTCGTGAGTTAGCACCTTGATAGAAAGAATTCCCTTCGTATAAATAAAGTCCAGTAGTGAAAAATCCATATTGGATTATGTTGACCACATTCTTCATCCCCCAAATTTCCTCCATAATCCCTACTGCCAGCATGATATCAATAAAGAAGGAACCAAAGCAATAGAAAAATATACCTGAAATAATCCAGAACCAGGGGTATGTCAGGAGTTGGGAGATGCGTTCTGCCATTTGCAGGAGAGCAAAAGCAGATAAAAAAGAAATGGAGGCCAGAAACATCCCATCCATTAGGGAGTTTAAGGGGGAAGGGCGATAGGGATCATCCAGATGGGCAAAAAACAGAACTCCTTTGATAAGGAACGCTATTGTGAGCAAAGTAAAAAAGCTAATCCTGATGCGTTCAACTTTGGGGTGATTTAAAAAACCTGTACATAGCCAGACAAAAAACAGGGCTTCAAAAAAAAGGTAGCAGTATTGAAAAACACCATGGAAGGTATATAAGTTTTCCAGTTCATTGGAATAAATGAACCAGCCCATTCCATCCACACAGGCTCCTACCAGCAGAAATAGAAAAAACAGGCGGATCTTTAGATCCCCTGTTTTAAGTGTGTACGCTGCAAAACCCAATGGCACTAAAATGGCGCAGGTAGAAATCTCCTTTATGGGAAAAGTGTTCAGCTCCATAATTGATAAGATTAAGTTTTTGGAGGCCAGGAGTATTGTAGCATACTTTCCTCAGCCTCTGATACGATATTCCTACCCATAGCATTTACTGGGATAAGCATTACCCGAAGGCAATTGTCCTCACATGAATGATCATAGCCAAAGCAATAGCCCAGGTAAGTAAAACCATTTCTATTGGCTAACTGGGTAATAAGTTTTCCCTTATCTGTTTCATCTATAAAATAAGTCCAACCTTGTTTGTTTAGAGGAAAATCTTTAAAGACTCTTAAAAATTCCTGCTTCCAACTTTCCACATCTGTGTTAGTAAAAGTCTCCTGCGGTGGAGAAACAAGATTTGATTCAGCATCCAAGTTCCCATCCTCACCTCTAAACCAATTAAATAAATTAATTTCCTCTAGATCCTCACCCATAATTAAACTTTTGGCAATGGAGAAATCCTGTCCAACCTGGACATTAGTGGGAATATCATGGGAAGTATAAAAGTCTTCAAATACAGGATCCATTACCAAAAAAACAGGTTTTTCTTCAGGTTTTTTACAAAACCACATTCTTATTCCTTTAAACTCTGAATTCTTGACCCATTCTTTCAAGCGCTCAGCATGGATTATTCCCCCAATACATCCCAAGTTCCAACCATCCCTGAGAGACCACCAAAACAACTTTGATAAATGCTCCAAGGCATCCTCATACCCAAGAGGGTCAGTATCTTTTCTCTTTTTGCTCATAATTATAGGTTTTATAGTTTAAAATAATATCCTCCTATTTCCTTGCCCGTCACTCCTATCCGCTGGGTCAGCTTGAATTCTGCGGCACTAGGTGATGACACGGTAATGGAAAAAACTGATTTGAATCTGGCCTGGACAAACCAATGCAAACAGTAATTCTCCCCTGATTTTAACTCCATGGAAGTATGCAACTCACCTGGGTTAAAAATCTCCTCCCCATCCAACAATAATTTGATTCTCCCCTCTTCCAAAAATGCAGAAACCACCAGCTTTTCCATAGTTTGTAATTTTAGGCTAAGGTTCTAAAATCAACTATTAACTGCCAGTTCCGATTAGATTTTGGTTTCCCTTTCTTAGAAATCGGCTATCCGGTGTATAGAATCTGACTACCTCAGTTTGCTGAGGAAGTCTTCTTTTCTTCTTCGGGACACATCGACTACTGAGCCATCTGCCAATTTGACCTGTCCCCCTTCTCCTTTGAAATATTCTTTGATCAGGGCTAGATTGACTAAATGTGAATTGTGAACCCTGCAAAACCCATAGTCCTCCAGCATTCCTTCTACCTCTTTGAGCGTTTTGGAGACAATAATCTGTTCTCTATTACTAAAATAGAATGTGGTATAGGTATTATCGGATTCACAGCGAATTATATCTGCAATGTCCACAAATGTATATCCCGTAAAAGTGGGCAGTGCCAGTTTGGATTTCACTTTGGGCGCAGACAGATTCTTTAGTA
The DNA here is from genome assembly GCF_900116615.1 of Algoriphagus locisalis. GTDB lineage: Bacteria > Bacteroidota > Bacteroidia > Cytophagales > Cyclobacteriaceae > Algoriphagus > Algoriphagus locisalis. Next base: position 300,448 of record NZ_FPBF01000001.1, on the reverse strand, counting down.
GCTGTCCTATCCTAAGTCCATCTGCCAAACTCTTTTTTCTATATTTTTCCAAAGCCGCATTAAGCTCCTCAGAAACTATGGGTTTCACTAAGTAATCGATAGCTGCTATTCTAAAAGCCTTAACTGCAAACTCTTCAAAAGAAGTGGTAAATATGAGGTCAAAAGGAATAGAATCCATATTCATAAGCCAATCAAAAGAGGTGGATGGCGGAACCATGACGTCGCAAAACACCAAGTCTGGCTTCAAAGCAAGACACAGTTCATCGGCCTGCGCCAGGGTAGTTGCAGTAGCTAGGAGTTGTATATCAGTTTCTACAGAGATCAGCTTTTGCAGATTTTCCAATGCGTGGATATCATCTTCCACTATGATTACTTTAATCGGCATATTATTCACAGAGGTATGGGAATTTGAGGGTTACGACTTTGCTCCCACTTACGGCCTCTCCAAACTCAAATCCGGATTGGAAACCTCTTAAAGCATTGAGGGACTCAAACCTATCTCTCATCAATTGTAAGCCCATAGAGCTTTTCTTGATCAGATTTGATAGGTCATAGGGCATTTTTTCATCAATGGCCTGCCCTTTGTTTTCTACTTTACATTCCAGATAGGTATCATTCAGGATTGCCAGAGACAGGAGTATATGCCCATTTTTACTTACTCCATGCCAGACTGCATTTTCCAAGAAGGGCTGGATAAGCATGGGAGGTATAAAAATCTCTGAAGGAGAAATCGATCCGGCGCATACAAAATCGAAGGAGAAGGCACCATTGTTTCTCATCTGCTCCAGCTCAAGGTAATTCCTATTTGTTTCCAATTCCTCTTCTAGAGAAACCCAGTTTTTGGAAGTACTCTCTAGTACATAGCGCACCAATTGGGAGAATTTAATCAAATATATACCAGCGGATTTGGAGTCATTGGACTGTATATAATGATGGATGGAGTTAAGACAGTTGAAAATAAAATGGGGATTGATTTGGGCCTTCAAGGCCTTCAGTTCTCCTTCAGCACTTTTTAATCTAAGGACGGTTTCCTTCTCCTTAAACTCTGCTTCTCTTTTGGACCTGTATATAACAAAAACAATAAAGGAAAACGCAACTAGGATGGGGAGCAGCCCCAAAATTATTGCCTTATCAAAATGATCTTCAGTCAAAGATACTTGTTCAGGAATGACCTGGACCAGAAGAAAGGCGATTATAAAAATACCCATATTCTACACATAGACTTAGAATTCAAAAGTATCTCAATATAAGAATTTCACCTTAAACCCTTAAGAATCTGCAGGAGAATATTAAGATACATGGATATACGGAATGCCACCGATAAGCAATACTTCATTAAGCATCACCTCGACTTCGCCCATTGCCCGTTAGTTTTGTTTTTCCCTCCTCCCTTTAATAACCTCAAATCCTGTGGCCGAGCGAAGTCGTGGCCCTTTTGATCTACTGGCAAGAATCTGATAATCAGATCAAAAACACAATTTAGGTAATCATCCTATCAGTGCACCGAAAAATAGCAATAAGGTACCATTTGCTAATTCTGGCCTACCGTCTTCACATTGAGGGTTTAATGTGGGTTTGGTTGTACCTAAATTTTCTGAAAGATTTTTATAAACCAAAAAGTTTTGTCATGAAATCTAGCCTGCCTGAGGCAGACAGGCATGACTAAAAAGTCACACAATGACATGATTATAATCGCTGCGAAATTCCATCCCGTATCCTTCGTCACGGGACAGGTTATGAACATTAAAAAATAAATTACGAACACATGAAAACATATCTCTACCTTCTTTTTTCCATAGTTTTAATTTCCAGCCAAGTACAGGCCCAAGAAGCCAGAAACTTGGGTTCGGTGGATTTATCCAAAAACAAAGACTATTACCTTTCTGCGTTTGAGAAAGGGGGAAAGTTCACTTACAAGATCTTCAATCAGAATGATCCAGCGACTGAGGTTGCCTCCTTTAGTTTAGTCAACAATAATTCAGATAATTTCAAAGAGATGCTTGAGTCAGCCATTCGGGAAAATAGTCTTATCGAAGGAATTGCCCCCGGGGAAATAGAGAAGTATTTTTTCTATTTTTCTACTCAGAATGTCTTTCAGATAGAGAATGAGCCGGGCAAAAAAGCGATGGAAATGGTTTTTAATGAAGAGCTACCCGTGTATGCCTATCACCATTCCAACTTTGCTTCCATCAATGTCAAAGACATTTACTATATGCTGAAATGGCTTTTCCCGAACCAAAAAGTTGATACGACATTTTTAGAGAATCCCTATGCTTCTGCCCAATACAATTTAAAGCTTTGCGATACATGTGAGGTAATATTTAAAGCCCCTTTTCTTTCAAACCTTGACAGTATATCCAGTATAAAGAATAAGAATGAGAGGTTGATAACACTCTATAAAAGCATCAACAAGGAATATTATGATGCTATCCAACTCGAGATAAAAGTCAAACTGGAAGAGTATGAGAGTACAATGGCGACCTTTTCAAATGAATTGGAAACAAAAATTATAGACCTAAGACAAGAGAAACTTTTATTGAAAAGTGATTCCAGTCTTTATAAATCAGAAATTGAATTGTTTCAACAAAAAATTAAAACCTTAGATAAAAGTATTTCTGAAAATGAGAAAATAGTCAAGGAGCCGATAAACAGGTACGAATTTACCTTACCTGAAGAGGAAAGTGAATCAGAAGGAATGCAAACAATTGAAATCTCTAACCTTCAAAACTTTATAAATGAGATTGAGGAAATTTATACTAAAATAAGTACAAATCAATTGATCCATTTATCTACAGAGCTTCAACCATTTTTTGATTCAACTGATATATCCTATGAAAGCAGCCTTCAAAGAATTAAAACTGAACTCTCAAAATTAAAAAATGTACAGACTGCTCTGAACTCCATCAGACGAGACCAAAATCAGAGCAGTTTAATTAGAGATTCAATTTTAATCAATAATGATAAATTGATTTTCATCAATGACACGCTAAGTCGAGTGGAAAGCGAACTTGGAGCCCTTACTCAAGAATTAAATGATATAGAAACCGAAAAATCTAAAGAAGTTTCTGATCAACTCAAGCAACTCTTTAAAACTAACAAATTTGAATTTAGGCCAAGCTCAGTACAGCTGGAGATTAATAGTGGCTATATAGAAAATATCACTGTCAATGGTTCGGCTTCGATATTTGACCATAGAAGTATCGCAGAAAAGGACAAAAGCATAGTCATCCCTGAGTATCATTTAAAATTTATCAATGACTACCCTTTTGGCATATCCTCCAAAAAAGATATAGAGCAGTTGGGCAATTACAAGCTCTATGCAAGGTTTAAAAACGGAACTCATTATGAACTAAAAATGGGGGATTTAGTCGATGTGATCACCGAGAAGCTGGAGTTGGACAGGAAGGATTATTCTCCGAAGGATGGTTCTTATGAGGTGATCCTACCCACCGAAAACAAAAAAACATTTTTTAAAGCCGATTCTAAGGAAATCCTTCAACTAAAGATCTTCTCTGATTTTGTCGGAATCCAGGATAACAATCCCAATGGGCTGATCCAATTGGAAATTGACAAGGAAATCCCACTGCTCACCAAGAGGTTTCAAAGGCCTTATGTGTTCTTCCTTCTAAGACTTTTTGTGCTAAACCAAGCCAATATTGGAGTATTCAACTATTTTAAACCGCAGTTTATCTACTCCAAGATAGAGAACAATAACAAGTATCTGGAGGTGGCAAGCTTTTCTACCGGGGCTGTAGGTGATGGATCTTCAGCATACGGTGTATCGACTTTAGATCTTAAACAGTATGAAGTATTTAGTGTGGGAGCTGACTTTAACCTATTTCTATATGACATACCCAATACAAAATCTACGTTTTTGTTCAATACCGGATTCCGATTTGGCAGAACTGATCTTGCATTGAACAAGGAAGAACCGGAGGCACATGATTTTCCAAGAGGATTTACAAATACTATTCAGCCATCTTTAGAAGGTCTGCTTCGAATCAATGGTGATGAGCGCTTTGGGTTTGAGTTTTCCTATGGAATCAACTGGCTACTTTCTGATGAGTTGTTTTTCACGCAGAAAGCTAAGGTAAATGGATTCACAGGTTTTGAAAGTTTTTCCAAATCAAACGAAAACAATACGCTTCAAAGAGTGACCATTCTTGCCTACCTTAATATTAATAAAGAGAATCAAGGGCGATTGTTTTTTCGCTATAGATTCAACTCAGAATTCAGGGATTTCAAGAACAACTTTGCCCAGCTCCAAATCGGCTATACTACTTATTTGACTAGGCCTAACAAATAATTGAAGGCAGATAGCTGTTGGCGGTTATCGGTTGGCAGTTGGCGGTTGGCAGTTAGGTTTTGCCATGGCCGACAGGTTCCGCCACGTCGGACCAGTCTTCGGTTAGGCAGGCAGGGACACTTTGGCTCCGTAGGATACTGATGCCTTCTTGGTTCTTGATTCTAGTAAAGGATTTGCATTATTGTTTATCTTGGTACACAAATACAGTATGATTTTGTATATCATGATGTACGATTTTATTTTTATGTTTACTGGGTGTTAGTTCAGCCACGAGGGATAGCTGTCAGATACTGAGTGCGTTTAGGAACATTTTCTTCCCTAAAACTTAGGGAAGTGGCTATAACATCCTTAGCAAACCTTTGACTCATCGAATTCGATCGCATTTTGAAGACAAAGGGTATAGCTATGGATCTTCCCTAAGGAACTTTAACTGAATTCAAGATCTTCCAAATCACAGGGTTGAAACCCTGGACAACACTATGGTGCGTCCCTTTGGGACTTATTTATAGCGGGACCGTAGTGCAATCTTCATCATATCAACTCCTTATGCATGCTGAAATCTCCGGTAATTCATAGAACAGAGGTAGTCTTAATAGGCAGTCAGAGTAGCGATCTGAATTAGGCAATTCTCTTTGGTATTGTTCAGGGAAATGCTTTCTGGAATATTCTGATTTATGAAGGCTTTGGTAATGGAAAACTGCCAGGATTCCTTGTTCTTTTAAAGCTGATGCGTAGGCTGCTTGGGAAACTAGGTTTGGGAAAAGGAGGTAGAAGAGGTGGGAGTTGGAGGTGGTCTGTTGGAGGTTATCGGTTGGAGGATAGAGGTTGGAAGTTGGAGATTGGAGGTTGGAAGTGGGAAGTTGGAGGTGGGAAGTTGGAAGTGGGGAATTAGAGATTATAAATTTTAAATTCTTAATTAACTCAAGGTAATCCGTACTCAAAACACTAGGTTTAGCGACATCGCTGGTAAAAGCACAAATGTAATCTTCCCAAATGGCTTTTCTTCTCGCCTGAATCTTATCAAGGTTCTCAAGTTGTGCCCAGAGATAAGCGGCGTTTAGTTCGGAGGGAAGAAAGCTACTTCCTACATCTATCCACCCATATTTGTCTATTTCTCCCCTAGCAAATGCTGATCTTTCGGTTCCTTTTTCCCAGAGGATTTCTGCTCTTTTAATCAAGGTGGGATCATTGATCATCAACATCCCTCCTTCTCCGCACTGGATGTTTTTGGTTTCGTGGAAACTCATACAGCCAAGGTGCCCTATACTTCCTAATGCGTTCCCCTTGTAATAACTATCAATTGCCTGCGCTGCGTCCTCTACCACAAATAGCTTGTGCTTATTGGCAATGTCCATAATCACATCCATCTCGCAAGGGACACCTGCATAGTGCATTACTACGATAGCCTTGGTTTTCGGAGTGATTAATTCCTCGATCAGCGTTTCATCCATATTGGGATGATCGGCCCGAGAATCTACAAAGACGATCTTTGCTCCCCGCAGCACAAACGCATTGGCAGTGGACACAAATGTGAAACTCGGCATGATGACCTCTTCACCGGGCTTGATATCACAAAGTAATGCCGCCATTTCCAATGCATCCGTGCAGGAGGAGGTGAGGAGGCATTTTTGGAAACCGCATCGCTCTTCGAAAAAGGACTGGCACTTTTGGGTATAGTAGCCATTTCCTGAGATCTTTCCCCGATTGATCGCGTCCTGGATGTATGTTAGTTCCTTACCGGAAAGGTAGGGTTTGTTGAAGGGAATATTTGATTTCGGATTTTTGATTTCGGGTGTCGGATTTGGGATTTAGTATCGAGGTCTTCCGATAGCTATCGGATTCGACCAACGGGAGAAATCTAATTGAATCACATTAGATTTCTCAGTCGCATAAACTATGCGGTCAAATTTAGCTATCAATTTGCTCCTTCGAAATGACTCGAAGACACCGTCATTTCGACCAACGGGAGAAATCTCATTTCATGTGTTTATAATTTGATTTTTAAGGTCACATGGAATCTCGCAGTGAATATAATCATGCCAGTGTGTGACTTTTTAGTCATGCTTGATTTCATCTGTTTAAAATTTGATTTTTAAAGGTCATAACCTGTCCAGTGACGAAGGATACAGGATGGAACCTCGCAGTGAGCATAATCATACCAGTGTGACTTTTTAGTCATGCCTGTCTGCCTCAGGAAGGCTCGATTTCATAACATTAGATTTCTCAGTCGCATAAACTATGAGGTCAAATTTAGATATCAATTTGCTCCTTCGAAATGACTCGAAGACACCGTCATTTCGACCAACGGGAGAAATCTCATTTCATGTGTTTATAATTTGATTTTTAAGGTCACATGGAATCTCGCAGTGAGCATAATCATACCAGTGTGACTTTTTAGTCATGCCTGTCTGCCTCAGGAAGGCTCGATTTCATAACATTAGATTTCTCAGTCGCATAAACTATGAGGTCAAATTTAGATATCAATTTGCTCCTTCGAAATGACTAAAGATTGCAAGCAGTTGGCGATTAACTACCCTTCACAATCAATGGAAATTATATCTAAGCCTTGAAAATTGCATTTGCTGCCCATTTTCATCTTGCGCATTGGCGATTGCCAGAAGTCCTTTTCCACAAACCACCACTAGATTTCCTTTATCCTTCCAAATGGCTTTTCCGGGAGTTCGATTGACTATTGTGACATCTGGAAAGCAATAGGCATCTAAGATTCTTATTTTTTTCCCATCCAAGTTTGTCCTAGCTCCTGCATAAGGAGTTCCAGAGGCATGAATCATCCTAAGTATTCTTTCTGAGTCTTCTTCCCACTTTATTACATAATCCTCATTCCCTCTCCATAAACTATAGCTTGCCTGGGCATGATTTTGTGGGGTACTGATCAAAAAGTTTTCAGAGATGTCTGTAATAGTTTTAAAAAGCAATGCTGAATACAGGTTTGAGATTTCAGCTATTGCTTCTGCAATGCGTATAGGATAAGTAATATTCAATTTGAGTTGGGATAAGATATCTCCTTCATCCATTTTCTCTGATGCCAAAAGCGATGTAACCCCAATTTCCGAATCCCCTTCTATCAAGGCTGTAACCAAGGGGTTAAATCCTCTATATTTTGGCAGAAGAGAATCGTGAAAAACAATAACTTTTCGAGTTTCATCAACTGGAATAAGCCATCTCCACCCCATCAATATCCAATATTGACTGCTACAGGTAGCTGGATTAAAAGCCTTCCTTTCTATACACTTTTTACCAGTCGCTAAGCACCATTTCTTTAAGTCTTCTGAGAAATCATTCTCTACATTTTCATCTTTTCCAACAACTATTGCATCAATTAAATTAAGCAAGGTTGATGGTAATGAGCTTATGGCTTTGAATCCTTTAGAGCCAAGTGTGAAAATTGTAATCATATCTTAGTAGAAGTCCGTTTCTCCACAATATAAATCGGCCTATTCTTTACCCCTTCGAAGGTCTTGCCTAGGTATAAGCCAATCATTCCCAAGGTAATTAACAGGAACCCAGTTAGCAACCAAATGGAAATGATTAAGCTGGCATACCCAGCCACTATGATATCTCCTCTGAGATATTTAAATAGTGTGTAAAGAGCAAAAAGAAAACCGGTGAGTGCTACCCCAAATCCAAGTTTGACAGTTAGCCGGATAGGTTTATCCGAATACGCCAGCATGATATCCAGGGCTAGATTAAAGAGTTTTTTGAAATTGTAGCTACTGCTTCCCTCCTCTCTTTCAGCATGAACTACATCAATACTAGTTTGCCTGAATCCCACCCATTTAACCATGGTAGGGAAATAGCGAATACTCTCGCGCATACCTATTATTTCGTCGATGACTCTGCGGTGATAAATACCAAAGTTGGCAATGCTTTCGTCCTGTTTGGAACCAGTAAGCCAAGCAAGGGTTCTATAGAAAAGCTTCGATGAAAGTCGCTTAGCAAATCCATCCTGTCTATTTGCTCTTCTGGCCAACACTACAGCAAATCCCTGCTCTGCCTTAGCCAACAAATTGGGAATTTCCTCTGGTCTATCCTGCAGGTCGCAATCCATTACAACTATCCAATCTCCTTTTGCGGCATCTAAGCCAGCGGTAATGGCATAGTGCTGTCCGAAATTTCTAGAGAGCTTAATCCCTTTAATCTCTGGGTGGATGCTAGCAAGTTCTTCGAGAATTTCCCAGGAATTATCGGGGCTACCATCATCTATCAGGATGATTTCATAGGAATCGGTAATCCCTTTAACGGCTTGATGTATTCTATCCACTAGTTCCTGCAGAACAGCCTCGGCTTTATAAATTGGAGAGATGATGGAGAGAAGCATTTTTGGGTTGGCGGTTTGCGGTTGGCGGTTAGTACCTTAGCTTGGTGGTAATACGGATTGAAGATTTTACGATTTCTTGTCCAGCAATTGCAAATGTCGATTAGCAGGAACTTCACGAGTACCCAGCGCCATTTCGACGAGGTACGAGGAGAAATCTATTGAACTTTTAGGGAGGAGATTTCTCCCGCTGGTCGAAATGACTCGGAAAAACGAGGGAAGTTGGCGGTTGGCTGTTGGCTGTTGGTTCCGGTAGCTATCTTAGCTTAGTGGTAAAACGGATTGAAGATTCTACAGTTTCTAGTTCAGACCTTGCAACTTTCGATTAGCAGGAACTTCACGAATACCCTGCGTCATTTCGAAGGAGGTACGAGGAGAAATCTATTGAACTTTTAGGGAGGAGATTTCTCCCGCTGGTCGAAATGACTCGGAAACACGAAGGAAGTTGGCGGTTGGCAGTTGGCGGTTGGTACCGATAACTAACTTGGGTTGGTGGTAAAACGGATTTAATATCTTACGATTTCCAGATCAGACTTTATAACTTTCGATTAGCAGAGACTTCACGAATACCCTGCGTCATTTCGAAGAGGTACGAGGAGAAATCTCTTGAACTTTTAGGGAGGAGATTTCTCCCGCTGGTCGAAATGACTCGGAAACACGAGGGAAGCTGGCAGGTGACGGTTTGCGGTTGGCGGGTGCCGGTTGGCAGGTGTTTGTTAGGTGTTTGGTAGGTGAAGGATTACTTGCCGTAAACCAAAATCCCCTGTATATCACCGGGATCAGACTGCATGATGGATACTTCTACTTTTCTCTGGACTTTCTCGTAGGTTTTTTCCTTTAAGAAACCCAGGTACTCCATATCCAGATTTTTGCCAATAAGAACCATCTGTATGGTACCCGAATCAATTCCATTGGCATAATCTCCTACGATGTAGGCCATGTCCACAGCTCCCATTCTTTTGACTATACGCTCCATCAAATCATCTAGCCCGAGGAATTTGGAGACCATGCCCTTTATTTCATTGAAGAAAGGGTGGCTGGTATTTGCCTTATACATTTTGGTCTTGCCTTCATCTTCTGACACGAGCAGTCCTGCTTCAGTCAAGCGATTTAATTCTACCCGAACTGAATTAGTAGATTCATCAAACTCTTTGGCTAAAGAACGCAGGTATCCTGAATTAGAGTGGGAAAAAAACTTCAACAAGAGTTTAACCCGGGTTTTGGAAGTAACTAGAGAATCGAGCAAATGGCGGTTGTGTATGTGTTTTTTGTCTAGGTGATAGGGAACATGTTTATCAATGGTCAATTTTCAATGGTCAATGGTCAATGGTAAATGGTCAATGGTCAATGGTCAATTATCAATGGAAAGCAGGCAGCGATGGTCAGATGCAGGATTTCGGATTTCACAAAACCTGGTTCAAGGGATAGAAAGCACTAAAATCCACAAAGCTTCGCCCTTTCACCCACAGTGCCATTATGGATTAAGTATAGGCTAAAATCGAATGAGTAATAAATTTACTCAGTTGAGGGTTAATAGCAAATGTTTGTGATAATTGTTGATTTGACATCCTAAGCTTCCCAAAACAATGGGTAAATGCAGTTAGTCCTAGCGTGAACTGGAAAATGAGATAATGGGTGCTTAATTTCCTGTTGGATCTTTACTGTATTTAAACAGTATCAGCGTTTCCGTTTCTAACTTTTCATCAAGAAAAAAATCACTGCTTATGCTGCTCATAAAGTCTTTGGAATAAAATGGCGCTTTTTCTTTTACAGCAATCAAATTAAACTTTTCAATATCTGTGAGTGATTGATATCCAAACCTATTTAAAGCCTTTTCTTGAAATGGACTTCTGGAAATCCAACCATGAATTAGAAATGGCACTTGTTTTTTTTGATCATATTCCCGTGAGAAATATTCCAAAGGTAATCCTTCCAGCATTAACAGAGTGCTTTTTTCTGATTCTTGCAAAAGGGAGTTGAACTCTACCAATTGTTTATTTCTCCTCTCTGACTCATCCCTGAAATTGCTAAAATGGGCCAATAGAACTACCAAAAGCGCCAGGGATAGTAAGCTAGGAAGGTGCTTGGAGGAGACCTTATTAAAATCGCCATGTAAGACCGGAAACAGTAAGACTATGTAAAAAAGAAACACAACCCGACCTCTGAAATGGAAGACATGATTTGCCAGAAAAAAAAGAGAAAGCCATATCAGCAAAAAAAAGAGCTTTTTATCCCTTCTATACAATCCCGCAAAAATAACTAGTAATAAAACACTTATAAAACCCTTAAACAGCTCAGCCGTTTGGACTTCCCAATACCTGGCAAATGATTTTGAGATGTATTTCAAAGAGAAATAGTCTTTATCCAACAGCTGCTTTTTAGCCCTTAAATCTTCCAGCTCAACCCCGCTATTTTGAAAAAACCAGTTGGCGAAATAATGCCATTTCTCATCTTTTTTGAACTCATCGTCTTTTGATTTCTCATAAAAAACAGGATGATCAATAACCTGATGTCTTAATTCATTGAATTCAAGGAAATCAGCATATTTGGAGTTTTGCTCAAAAAGTTCTTTTGAACCAACTAGAATTGTAAAGAGAACAGCTACTGCTAGAAACAACTTTCTATAAGCATTAAACTTGAATTTAAGCATAAGGAAATAGAATAGTACGCCTGCTGACACCAATACAAAGGCTTCTGCTCTAATCAGTATAGCTAAAGAAATCCCTAGCAGAAAGAGTAGTGTTGGTGTAAGTCTGCCACTTGTATTTCCTTGAAAAATGTAAACCCAAGCTGATAGCGCTAAGAAACCACTGACCAAGGTGAATTGAGGGAAAATGCATAAATGAATGCTTATTGCCAGCGTGAGGAAATTGAAAAACAGGGCCCAAGATGGAGAGATAACACTATTTTTTATTCTAAGATGTATTAGCAAAAATGAGTAATACACACCTAAAAACCAGAGCAAGGAATACCATGAAAGGCTAAAATCAAACAGTCTATACAATTGAGACAATACCCAAGAAAGGGCAGGGTGAATAAAGACTGCGTAATTTTCAAGTTCGCCAGTGTAGGCTCCCGAGACTATCCAAATCATGATTACATCGTCGTTCACCTGAAATCTCCAAGGAAGAAACCATACCATAATTATCGCTCCCAAACCAACTAAGGGCCAGAAAAGGAGGTTGGAAGAAGATTTTAATTTATCCATGAAATCGGGTGGCGGTTGTCAGTTGGCGGTTGATTAAGCTATGTTTTCTATGTTTCTATGTGGAGGAAATGAGCAATTGCAAATTAGTGGTCAGCAAAGTCAATGGTCAATGATAAAAAGATAACATGGATATACGGAATGATGCCAGTAACCAATATTTCTTCGCTCACCTGGTCAGAAGACCGAAGACCGAAGTGGCCTCAATTCTAAAGTTTAACATATGCTATATTGCTTTAGCCTCCTTACTGGCAGAAAAGCGTATATACATAAAAGATAATATGATTATCCCCAATGATACCAGTGACCTAATTTTCTTTGCTTATCAGGCTGGAAGACCCCTGCCCGATAGCAGGCGGGGATGCCGGGTGACTCCCGCAGGAGCGGGACAGGCTGAAGTACCAGCAATGCTAGTGTTTACCATAATTTAAGTCGGTTTTTACCTTTTACTGGTGCAATTGCAGATATACATAAAAGATAAAAGCAAAATTGAAATGAGATTTTTTTCATTCGATCCTTAGGGTGCGGGATTTCGTTTCCATTCCGTACAAAAAGATATGGTTGAAAGGTGTTTTTTGATCTAAATTATTAATTACAAAGATTAAAAAAGACAATACAATAACCAGATAGTTCTATTATGTGGATAAGTTTCCGGCTATAAAACCAAAAAATACCCTGTATAGGGTATTTTTTTCCAAGATGCGCTACATACCTTTATGTCAGGGTGATTAAGAAACTTTTCAAGCACTACTTTTTCAGAGACAATATTAAAGGGATTTTTTTACATTATTTTTTAATCCCTTTTTGCTTTTAATTGAGACGTGAGATACAAGACTTAAGACGTTAGATTCAAGATATTAGATTTTAGAGGCAAGAGTTTAGAATCAAGAGTCAAGAAAACTGTATTCGGGATTATAAATCCAGAATAGCACTAATATTAGAGTCAAGAGAAGGAAATTCGGGATTGCAAATCCCCAATAGCACTAAAATCCCGAACAGCACTAATTAATTACCGTTCGTGAGACACGAACGGTGGCGGTAATCAAGAAACGGAAATTCGGGATTACAAATCCCGAACAGCACCAAAATTCCAGACGTTAGACGCAAGACGTTAGATTCAAGATATTAGATCCAAGATTCAAGAGGTAAGATGGTGCGAGTCCGCCCCGATTAACCCATTCTGGCTGAGCGATGGGGCAGACTTGCTACTTTGTACTTTGTACTTGATACTTGATACTTGATACTTTTTACTCGATGGCTAATAATACCTTACCTCGCAATCAGGATTTGAGCTCTTGAAGTTATCTACGGCCCTGCTGCTGAGCCTGGTGTTGAAGCAGGATAGCTTTTTGAGGTTTGGAAGACCTTCGATGGGTCTGAGATTACGCAGATTGGTACTGGCTACATCCAGCTCTGTCAGATTGATCATTCCTTCCAATCCTTTTAATGTTTTCAGGTTGGTTCCGGAAATATTCAGGATCTGTAGCTTGAAAAGGGATGCTAAGGGATCCAGGTCTTCTATACCCGAATTGCTAATATCCAGTTCCTTTAAGTTGGACAGGCTTCTCAGCGGAGAGAAATCCACTACAGGCACCTGAGAGATCTTCAATTTCTCCAGAAGCTTCAGCTCGCCAATAGGTGCGATATTCCGCAAGGGTGCATCAAAAATCACCAAGGAGCGTAAGTTAACAAATGCGGTAAGTGCCTGCATTTCGCTTGCAGAAATTCGCTCAAAGGTAAGGGAAGATTTTCCTGTTAAGCTATGAAGCTGCTCAGTGCTAGGTTCTTCAGGAATGGAAAACTGTTTTCTGAACACTTCCTTCCAGGATTGGTCAAGCTCATTCCACCAGGTATTCAACTCCTCAGTTCTGTAGATGATAGTCAACCCTGACTTTTGAATGAGAATTTCGGGAACTTCCTCAGGGAAAATCTCAGATGAATTGACGTTTAAATAAGTCAAATTAGGCAGAGATACCACGTCCATGATGGAAGTGATGGGACTGCCGTCAAGATCTAGTCTAACCAATTCCTCATTAGACTTTAAAGGAGAGATATCTTTGACTTGGGTGTTTCTTCCTATGATTTCATTCAGCGTTTTTACCTCACTGAGAGAAATCACCTCTGTGACTGGATTGTCTGAGAAGTCAACTTTGGTGAGTTTGGCAAATCTAGTAATGGGGTTAAGGGTCTCTATGCCTGCCCCACTCAAATCCAATTCCTCCAATCCTATGGTACTGGTGAGAATTTCCACACTTGGACTATCTGAAGTGATGCTTGGGTTAGCCTTTTTCATACTAGCTTTCCAGGCATCAGACAATCCGCTCCACCAGCTTTCCAGGTCTTTTACATGGTGGATTAGTAATACCTTGGGATTATTACGGATAAAATTATCTGCTGCAATCACAGTAAGCTTGGTATCATCCGCCAAAACTTTGTTCAGTTCAGATTTGCCATTCAAAGCGGAGATATCCGAGGCCTCCGTACCCGTGAGATCCACTACTTCGAGGTTTTTCAGCCCTACCAAAGGGGTGAGGTCCTGAATATTGGTATTTGACAAATTCAAATTCTTCAATGACTCCAATTCTGATAGCTGACTGAAATTGATCAGGTAATTACCACTTAGATCAAGGTTTTCCAATACAGTAAGCTCTTTGATATTATCGGCATTATTGAATCCACTCTTGGAGATGTAGAGACTTTTCAAGCTATCAAACTCATTTAATACAGCAAAACTCATGATTGGAGTCTCTTCTACCCGCAGGGATCGAATCGCTTTAAGGTTTACCAGTTCGCTGATATCGGTGATCTGGGTTTTGGAAATATCCAGGTGCTTCAAGCGATCAGAATACTTGATAAATTGGATATCGGATGTAGGGGTATTGGATACATCGAGGTATTCCAGGAAGGTCACATTGGAAATGGGGCCAAGCTCGGTGATTTGCGTATTGCTGAGGTTTACGTACTTCAGGCTACGCATGGCTTCCATAGGAGTAAGATCCAGCAAAGAGTCAGTTCCGGAGATATCCAGAGAATCCACTTCCACGAATCTGTAGAGCATGTCCACATTGATAGAGTCGTATTGACTTAAAGAGAAGCGATTTCTGAAGTAAGACTGCCAATGAGGATCCAACACTGACCACCATTCGGCAAGCTCTTCATCTCTACTGACTTTGGTGGTGTAAACAGAGGCGATCTTCAGCTCCTGTGATTTACTATCGAGATTTACCTCTACAAAGCGGGGCTTGGTATTGGTAACCTTCTCGTTATTGAGTCCAGTGGCGGTGAGTGTTCTGTCTAGAGAGGCGGTAAAATACACATCTCCATTTTCTTTTTGATGGGGTTTTACCTCCCTGATTTTAAACTTGAAGTTGACATCCTTGTAGAAAAATTCGATGTCTTTGAGGTAGGAAGTTACATTCTTGTTGGTCACTACTTTTCTGTCCAGAAGCAAGTCATCTTCCACCTGCACTTCTCCGTCGCGGAAAATCTTCAGGTAGCTTTCACGGATGACCACATCCTTATCTCTTGGCTGCGTTTCGGCTGACCCTATGGTATTGAGGAGATACTCCAAAAACCGAATCTGATCTTCTACTTTGGAAGAATAATCATCTATTTCATCCTTTGTATATCCTTTGATAGTCTGAGCGATTCCTGAGAAACTTACGCAGAAAAGGAATAAACTTAGATATATATACTTAGTTCTGATCATAAATGTATTTCTGTATAGACTCCTTGTCACCAGGGTTAAGTTTGACAAGGTTTGAAATCAGCCAGCCTGTATTAAATCCAGGTCGGTTGAATTGATTTACTTCAAAATACCAGCCTTCAATTTGGAAGAAGTGAAATTTAACGTCAGTTACGGTTTGGTAACGGATGTTATTCTGTTTCATTTCATACAAAAATAAGGTCAGGTAATCAGGTTTAAAACTACTTTCAGTGTAAGCTTCGGGGGAATCTGAGTCCTGAAAGGCCCTACGAAGATTCATAAATCCCAGTTCATGACTAAGTGGGTGCAAGAAATCTTTTCCATCTCCTACTGGCTTATTGAAGATGTTTTTGAATGGGGGAAATGATACCTCATCTATGACCCATTCGTACCCCAACCCTTCCGGCTGAAGTTTTAATATCAGGGTGGCAACTTCTCTTTTGCCTTTGTAAATAAATTCAGCCTGAACCTCAGCAAGCCAGCCTTCCCGGTGGAAGTTGATGTACTGAGGGTAAGATGGTGAAAGTACGGAGTTGGTAAATTCTGTTTTTAGTTCATTACTGACTGAGGAGGTTTGATTGTCAAAAAGTACCTGGAGAAACCCTTTTCTCAGTGCGGGACTGTGGTAAGCTGTATCTCCCGGGTAATAGCGCACATTGCCATCAGTTGGAGACTCTTCGGCATTAAATCTTCTGAAGAATTGGTTTAGTTGTTTGGTAGAGGCAGCAAATTTGCCATCATCTTTAATTGTCCCGGGGGAGCCTATGCCCTGCCCCGAGACAATCGAGATGCTTGCGATAAAAATCGCAAAGATAAAGGATACTATTCTCATGCGGAGGTTTCAGTCACTCTCACGTCACCTAGCATGACGTCCCAGAATTCGATAGTTCTACCGGCAATTTGGGTTTGCTTTTTCTCAACGTAGATTGTGATATCTTTCTTAGTAGTGTCTTTGTAGTTCATGCCTGTTTCAATAGAGGTTCCTTCGAAACGTTGGAAAACAGTGACAACACCCACATATCTGCCATCAGGCTGTCTTTCCAGATCAGAGATGTACTGGATATCGTACCAGGTGATGTTTACTCTATCGTAGTTCAAAGCCATCAAGCGCTCGAAATAACGTCTTACTTTGTAGTAAGCGATTTCGTTGGTATTGATGCTGGAAACGCCCATTTCAGCTCCCGGAGAGAATAATTCTTCGGCACGGTCCATCACTCGATTGGCTTCGGAGAACTGCGTCTCTTTGCTACCGATGATGCTGATGTACTTACTCAAATCTTTCACTTTCTCCAAGGCAAGGGAGTCAATTGCTTGTTTTCTAGCAGGGCTAATTGTTTCAGACTGAGCTAGCGCACTTACTGAAGAAGCAAGGAATAAGCCCAGGAAAAGGATCATTATATTTTTCATTGTAAAATTGTTTTCAGGTGGGCGATTATTTTCTTCTAAGCTCCAATTCAGAGACCTTACCATTAGCATCCATGCGGATATCGCTGATGTAGTTTAAGTTCTTTTTGGTGTCTTTCAGGTAGTCCAAATACTTTTTAATGGTAGTAGGCTCATCATAATCCTTAATTCCATTCTCTTCGTGAATCACGATCAACACTGGAGTTTCCTGATTAGAGAACATACCCAGCGTCTCTTGGATAGTTTGGTTTGCCATAGATGCATTACCTGCTGCAGCTACACTATTGAAATAATTTTCCAGCTTTTCAGCTGCGACTTCCTCTGCTGAGGCTACTGGAGCCGGAGGAGGTGCTGGCTGTTCCACTTGCTCCACAGGAGCTGGAGGTGCTGGTTGCTGGGCAGCTTTCTTTTTACTCTTACAAGCACCCATTGCTAGCATAGCAACCAAGGCAATCATAAGTGAACGATTAACCGAAATAGAGAACAAATTTTGTTTCATTTTGGGGATTTGATTAAGTTGATGAGGATTTTTTTAAATTTTAAACAGGGACTACCCCTACTTTTTAATTTGGGTACAAAGTAAATAAAAACAGATGATTAAGTCGCAAATGCTATTCCAAATCAAAAATGCTTTTTGTTAATAATTTCAATTCTCGTCTGAGCGGTTGATGTGTCTGGAGAGCGGTTTCACCTGAGTCTTTCATTTCATTCAAACGGTATCCTTACAATATCAATAAGTGATCCAAGGATTTTCAAAAAATGATCTTACCCCGAAAATTGTCCAAATCAAGGCCAAAACAGCTCAAAAATACCCAATATTGGGTATTTTTTATTTGAGTAATACCCCTCAAATTTGACACAGCGTTAAGTTTTAATTAGGCAGAGGCCAAACAAAAAGACCCAGGGTATCTCTGGGTCTTTTTATTTATGGGAGCGGTTGGGGTTAGCAGTTGGCTGTTGGAGGTTAGAAGTTGGAAGTTGGCGGTTTTTGGTTCTTGATTCTTGGCTCTGAGTTCTTGATTCTTGATTCTTCTATCTCGGCTGGCGGTTGGTGGTTCTTAGCTCTGGGTTCTACCCCCGACCCCTAAAGGGGAGGATGAGCGCGGTGGTAGGAATTTGTTGACATTTGTCTCTTGGTTCTAGTCTCTTGGATCTTGATTCTTGAATCTTGACTCTTGACTCTTGGGTCTTGACTCTTGGGCCTTAGTTGTCAGTTTGGATAGTCGCGTACCTTTTAAGGAGGTAGGATTTCAGGAAGATATAAACCAAGCCAGTGACTACAAGAATTGCAGCTCCTAGATAGGGACCCGGGGTGGTTTTGGGGTAAATAAAAAATCCAAAGTTAATCCCAAGCTGAAGAATTGCATAGATCAAGGAAATGTTGACATGGGGTATTTTTCCCTGGTTTGCGAGTATCTGATACAGGTGCGTGCGGTGCGGTTCAGAGATTTTTTCTCCTTTACGGATTCTATCAAAAATGGTAATTGCCGAATCCAATCCATATACCAACAGGAATAAGATGACCGTCCAAGACCCAGAGGCAAGATACCATTGCATCAGAAAATAAATCATTAGGTAGGCCAGGGATATGCTGCCAATATCTCCTGCGAACATGAGTGCTTTTTTGCGCAAATTGAATATCAAAAACACACAGATTGCCAGGATTTCGTATCGGATTAAATACTCATCAAAAACTTCAGTGTAGGTATCCACCGCCAGTATGCTTCCCAGGAACACCAACCCGTATAAGCCAGTGATGCCATTGATGCCATCCATGAAGTTAATCCCATTGATCACTGCCAATGCTATAAAATACAGTACAGGAAGAGCCAGCCAGTGGATTTGAGAAAAGACATCCAAGTCATGGAAGGCCATGGTAAGCGCAAAAAACTGAACCGCAAAGCGGATTTTACTGGATATGGTATAGATATCATCCAGCAAACTAATCGCAGCCACCCAGACAATACCGATAATCATCCAGGTATGCTGGAAATCGAATGCCATCCACCAAAAGAGTACAGCCAAAGGAAACAATATACCGCCACCTCTTACTGTGGTATGAATATGGGAACTGCGGTGATTGGGTTGATCTACGATATTGAACTTGAGCGCTAGCCTGTGGTAAATCAGAGCGAGCAGCAAAAGGGCAAGGAAAATTATGATTTGAGATAAAATCATCTATACTACAAAAGAATTTAAAATTAGTTTTAAATAATTAATATTCTGTATATCCGCTTTTCTGCCAGTAAGGAGGTCAAAGCAATATTGGATATTTTAAACGTAAGAATTGTGTCCACTTCGGTCATCGGACATCAGTCTTCTGGGCAGTTAAGCCGAGGAGTATTGGTTAATGGCATCATTCCGTACACCCATGATTAAAATTTAGGACTTTAAATAACTAAAAGTCTCTCGTTTTAAAATTTCAAAAGCAGTGCATTGATTGAACAGAAGGCATTTTTTAAAATCAAGAGTTTATCTATTTAGTATTGTAATGATAAAGCCAATGCCAAAAATAAAGGCAAAAGATGATCTCCAATTTGAATGAGTAACAAAGAGTCAACTAAACTACTACGAACCCAAAGTACATAGCCGTGTGGAGAGCAACTAGCAGTTCCAAGAGTTAAAGATCCATAACCTAAAGACCAAAAGTGGTGCCCCCAATTCATTTTCTTCCATTCTGGTAATTCCTGTTGAACCTTAATGAACTCCTTTCTTTCAGTCTTTTCACAAGAGTACTCAGTCTTGGCGAAAGATTATACTCCAGATGCGTATCGTTCTTTGACATAACACCTTTCCACATTTTACAGTCAAATACGTCAAATATTTGGATTAAAAGCTTCCGAAATCGGGATTTAACATCTCATTTGAGAACTTATTATCCACCCTTTGTGCACCAAACTATATGGAGAGTTAGTCAATAAACCATGTGTGAATTGCTTCTTAGCTTCCACATAACTCAAAAGTAAACGTTTTCAGACGCTAAAGCTAAATGCACGAAAGTCCATAGTTTAAACTACTTCTGAGCCCCATTAATTAGATAAGCTTAATGATGCTCACCCTTGAAGAAAGATAAATCACTTGTTCAATTTAAATGTTTTTGTAGGATTCTTAAAAAAACAAGTGAAGGCTATTGAAAAGGCTGTCTCAACACGCTGGACAGCCTCTGTTTTCTTTAGGCGAGAACCTAGGTCAATTTTATTCAGACAAATCTCAGGTTCTTTAATTGACATCTATGACATCTGCTATAAATTCTCCAAAAAGCTAATAAATTCGGCCGCTCTCTCATCCATTTGCCCATTTGATTTCACAGCTATATCCGGGCTAAACTGATCGTCAAATCCCTGACAGTTAATTAGTGTATAGCCTTTAGAAGTCCCAATACCTGATTTTGATTGCCGATAGAATCCATTGTGTTTGGTATTTCTAGCCCAAATAGAAATCTCCTTATGATTATATGACAGCACACCAAAGGGATTGGACTGAAGCATATATTCCAAGCCGTGATTTATATCGACATTTGTTTGCCAGTTCTTGTTATACTTGAAGATTATGTAGCCTTGATGAGGCTTTCCATCCATGAGAGCCTCTGCTCGACTCGCTATCACTTCCACTTCCAAAACCATTGGCAGGTTCTCCGGTAAGGCTTTATCCAATTTAAACTCCTGGCTATAATATGAATCTTGATTATTAAATCGATACTCGGAATTAAACATTACGCCATTCACTCTATCCGTTACTTTTATCAAATATTCGACTCCTTGTATTTTAATACGATCCCCAGCCTGAAGAGATCTTACTGTATTTGGAATAGGGCTAAGACCAAGCTTTTCCCAATTGATCACATTACGCAACATATCCGGTATCACTTCTCCATTGGTCTGGTAGCTCCTACTCATTAAAAAACGATCACCTTTTTTCGGGATGGTATGTATGTAATGAGAGGTGTCTTGGTTTGCCTGCCCTATAGTATCATGATTATATCTATTATGGTAATTTTGAAGAAAGGTATTAGGTGGAAGCATAAAAGTCATTCCCTCACAATAAATAATATTGGAGCTATTTCCCATTCCCTGAAACATATTCTCAATCTGATTAAAGCTACCCTCCAGCAGTTTTGCAGAATTTTGAGTGAAAACAATTTCTTTCCTATAGTACGTGGGCGGGTCAACTTGTTCTAGATCGCAATCCTCCATAACGAGTTTAAGTCCTCCTCCATGGTTTGCTTTTAATTCTTGCCAGATTACGCCTTTGAAATTTACTTTCTTTTGTATTACCAGTAAGTCATCATCCTGACTGCCTGAATATAATAGACCAAACTCCATGTCTGTATCTGAATTTACCAATGCGATTGATCCAGATTGATTTTTAGATGGAGAGTTTTTAAAAATACCACGATAATAGGGCTGTACTTCACTGGTAGTAACTGCAGACTTCAAATCAACATTTACAATTCCTATTCTTGAATTCCAAGCCCCTAGATCAAACACATATCTATCCTGTTTTTTATCTTCTCTACTATTCCATTGATCATAATTATCTATTCCAAAAACCAATTGAGATTGACCTTCTGACACAATGAATAGGTCTTTTTTCAACTTCTGAGCTTTATACTCTCTAATTCTATATTTTTTACCGTTTTGAAGCCTGATAATAGATGTATCTGAGTTTTGGGTAAACTCAATTGCTTTTTCCCAATCGTACTCAAAGTCCTCTAGAGTAATAAACTTATCCGAGCTTTTTACCATGTTTTCGATCACTGAGGAACTCAAGAAAAACTCTTCTCCAGTGACATGTTGTTTTAAAATTTTTTCACCTTGTCCATTGGAGTCGTTCATCGGTTCAAACTCAAGATCAAATGAAAGATTTGTGATTTTGATGCGATATTTCATACCTAAAAATTTTATAAAAATTAAATCTAATACTCCTAATTTACAGCTCTTTATGCGATTTATCTGTTTTTATACCCTTGAAATTCTGAGTAACCCCCCCAAAAAAACTACGCATTATTAAAAATTAATGCGGTATTGATCCACTGCCAAATATGGAAGCTACTTTCTTTGTTTCCTTTGAAATACAAATTGAGTTCTTTTTTTACTTCATTCATATCGAACCAAGGAAGTGAATGTATTGACAAGGCTTCGTCACAAACCCATTCTTTTAATTCATCTCCGAGCCATTCCCGTTGAGGAGTCTGTAGCGGGCGCTTAGGAGCCAATCGGATTTCGCCAGTAAGAAAATCTTTCGCAATCTCCCTGAAAAGCCATTTTTGTTTACCTCCCTGCATTTTCATTTCCCTTGGCAGCGCAAACACATTTTCCACCAATCTATAATCCAAAAAAGGTTCTCGTAATTCTGTACTTGATTGCATAGAAACTCGATCAGAAAATCTCAATGCCCTTTGGAGTTTCGTTTGGAATAAATCTCTGTATTGCAGATTCAGTAAATTTTCATCAAAAGGAGCAGTTACAACTCCTGATTTTACTTCATTCCTAAAATCCTTTGTTAAGACATTTGGTCTAAAAGGTGAAGATTTTACTCCTTGTAATTCTAAGTTGGAGTTATTAAAATAATAATCATAGCCAGCCCATGATTCATCTGCACCTTGTCCATCAAGCAATACCTTAAACCCTTTTTCAGCTGCAACTTTAAACAACTTAGAATAAGCAATAGTAGGCAGACCTCCATAAGGTTCCATCTGTTGTAAGGCTATATCTTTAGCCAAAGAAGGCACTTCTTTTGGAGAAAGCAGAACTGGATTCAACTTGAAATTTGAGCCTTTGAGTAGAGACTGTACATAGTCTAGCTCATCGTATCTATCGTCGCCTGTATAAAAGGTGAAAGCCTCTATTTTAGAATTTTCTCCAAACTGGCTATTAATTAAGGAGAAAAGCATACTAGAATCCAAGCCACCACTCAAGTTAAATCCAACTGGGACATCTGCTCTAAAACGCAATTTAGTAGCATCCAACAAGAGAGATTTTAAGTATTCCTTAGGATTCATAAGTGCATTTTCCTGCTTCGTTTTAATGGCATTTTCAAAGTCATACCACTTTTTCAGCGTAATTTCTCCGTTGCAATAATTAAGCGTATAACCAGGCTCAAGTAATTCTATTCCTTCCCAGAAAGTCTCTTTTCCTACAGCATATTTTCCAGAGATAAAATAAGATGACCAAACTTTCAAATTAGGATTTTTTGGAATACCAATTTTAAAGAGAGGTGGAATCTCTGAACAGAAGTATAGCTTATCATTCTTTAATGCATAATAAAGCGGCTTTACGCCAAACCTATCTCTTGCCAAAAAGAGTTCTTTTTCTTTCCTGTCCCAAATGGCAAAAGCAAACATGCCGTTTAGTTTGTCAAGCATACCACATCCCCATTTCTGATAGGCACGTAATAATACTTCTGTATCTGAGTTGGTCCGGAAATCACTATTCCCCAGTTCATCCCTGAGCTCAAGGTAATTGTAAATTTCACCGTTAAAAACGAGTGTGTATCGTTGGCCCAGAGAAGAGAAAGGCTGATTAGCAGCATCAGATAAATCAATGATGCTCAATCTATTATGTCCTAATACACACTCGTTTTCATCTGTCCATATACCTGTATTATCAGGTCCCCTGTGCAACATCATATCGCACACTTGTTTTATCTCCAATTCTATACTTCCCTTACCTACTGATCCAGCTATTCCACACATGCTTTGCTACTCACTTTTATGTTTTCTAGAAAAATCTTTGCTAACTCAGATTAACTAAGTTTGAATTCATTCTTGACAAAAATCAGATTCCCTGTGCCAGATGAACTTTGAACAAGTTTCGAGAGAAGCGAATAGTCCTTGGATATCATGAGTTTATAAACATCACTAGACAAGTCCTCTTCTACTGATTTTTCCGTCTCTACCATAACCAGTTTAGGTCGGAACAATTCCCAATCATTAGAACTCAATACTTCAAGATCCAACCCTTCTACATCCACATCCAAAAAATCTACTCCATCCAATAAGTTGTTTTCTTGAACTATGGACTTCATCGTCACAAGTGGTACTTCTATTTCATTTTGAATAAATTTTACCAGATCATTTTTCTCCAAAAAACTATAATCAAATGTATTCATAGAGCTCATCTTGTAAGGCAACATGTAATACTTCAGAATTCCTGGCTCTGAAGAAATCCCTTTATTAATGAATTTGTCCAATGGTCTTTGCGCTTTAAAGAGCGTTTCCAGTTCTGGATTAGGGTCAACGACCACCCCAGACCAACCTCTCAAATAGAAAAAATAAGTATTGGAGAATGTAACTGGCTCGAAGCACCCTATATCCAAATATTTCCCTTTGGCAGTATTCAAAAGCTTACGTAACTGAATATCCTCGCCTGCCTTAGAAAAAGAAACCCTATATCTCGCGTGGATGATTCTTCTCAACTTGTCTTTTATCATTTTATATTCATTTTAAAAATCACCTATATTTTCTACCCACTTTTCAGCTCTTTCCCAATCATCTAAGGTATCTATATTGACATAATAATTAGGATCATTTACCAAATAGCTTAAACTTTTCCCATATAATGATCCTGAACGAAGTATTGAGGATTTTGTCAAATACAAACTTCCATCTCTAAAGTAAGCTACAGGAAGTTCTTGCCTTCTGGTGATGAGTTCAATATCTCCAGTCGCTATTTGCAGAAATCCATTTTCGTTAGGCAAAAAAGTCCAGTGGGGATTCAAGTGATCTGGAACTTCCAAGACCGATACTAAAGAATCAGCATCTAACTCAATAAATTTTGAGATGGCACGGTCAATAAACCCGGAAGGACGAAACGGAGAAGTCGGCTGTAGCAAACATACAGCATCAAACTCATCTCCTTGCTCGGCATAATAGGCTAATGCATGATTGATCACTGGTAAGGTGGGAGTCTTATCTCCTGCCAGGTCATCAGGTCTTAAAAATGGGAGATCTATACCAAGCCTTTTCCCTTCTGCTGCAATGCCAACATCATCAGTACTCAGGGCTACTTTGCTCAGCAATCGCGATTCCAAAGCTGCTTCAGCTGTATAAGAAAGTAAGGATTTTCCGCCCAAGATTTTAATATTCTTCCCCGGAACGCCTTTTGAACCTCCCCTAGCTGGAATCAATCCTAATATCCTCATAAAAACCCCTTTAATATTTTCTTTGATAATACTTTTATTATCTCTGTATTTTCCATTAAATTAATTTCGGTCAATCTAAAATCAGTGTAAAAATTAGATTTCTCATCCGCAGACAAATAGTCAAATAGCTTCATATAGTCAAAACAATATGTTGAAATATTACTAATTTCAAGCTGAGTTAACACTCTCTCAATTTCTCCATGTCCATTTATTGAGCTCTGTCTTTTATTCTTGTGATTTAACACTTTTTCAGTAAGCTCTAATCCTAAAAAAGGAAAATAATTTAAAAATACTTGTTTGCGATTTTTTACATTATCCTCATATTTAATCAAAAACATATTATCCCCTAACAATGCTTTATTTAGGAGATACATATTTACAGATTGTCTCCATCGGAAAGACCAGTTAATAGAATCGTCCACTACTTTTTCAAGCTTATTTCTCCAGGCCAATCCTGCATATTTCATACTTAAATATGACTCTATTGGGTTCCTAACTACATAGGTATATTTCCTAATGTATTTTATGGGTAACCTTTGCTCAATAGTAAAAAAATAATACTCAAGTCCTGGACTCTTAAGGTAGATCGTTTGCTTATATTTAGATTTAGCTGCTAATAAAAAACAAATTGATAAGTCATACCAATTTTTAATTTCGAACTCCTGGGAAGCAGTGATGACTTCATCAACACTTAGTCCCCATTTACTTGCAGTAGTATTAAGCAATAACCTTTGAATAATTTCTACTAAATCAACTCCAGTTAGATCAAAATCCACACTGGTCAATTTAGGCAAATAGTTAATTATTGAATTATCTGTAGGAATAACCCAAACATCATCGCTTTGTGATGTCAACTGACCTACTAGAGTAGTTCCAGACCTCGGCATGCCACCGACAAATATAAAATCTAGTTTTTTAATTTTCTCCATTCTAGTTATTCGTTTCTCTGATTTTACCCAGTCATTCCAGCTGCCATATTCCACTATTTATCTAGCGAAAGACTGACAAACTGAAAATAAAAATTATCACCATACTATTATTTCCCCCATAATAAATGCACTATTCAATATTAATGAAATATAAACCACTAATTAATATATATCTTGTAAAATTTATGACCAAAATTATAATTCAATAGATTCAAGAAATTATGACAACATTATTAATATCTCTATACCTACTCGGTTATCCTTGTTAGAAATCAAGTCAAGTAAACAATTTAAAATGTAATCGTTTTGTGGAAGACCAAAGGAATTTCAGATAGAAGCTGTGCTATTTTCTCACCGGCATCACCATTTCCGTAGATAGTAGAAATCTTTGGTTTAGGGGAATTTTCAATTTCTTTTAAAGAATTTAGAATCTCTATTCTGGAATACCCTACATCTTTGACGTTATTACCTCTTTCCCGACTATTTTGTCTGGAACCAATATTAACAACAGGAACTCCCATAAAGGCACATTCTCTTATCCCCACAGAACTATTTCCTATCAGTCCTTTACTGGAATACAGGAGTTTCAAAAAATCCTGTGGCTCCATGTTTTTGAAAAAATGAAAATTATCAAGTTGATGGGTTTCCCTGAAGGACCTTATACCGGTACTTGTACCATCGGCTCCTGCATCAACATTTGGCCAAAACCAAAAAACAGGCTGATTTATTTCATGCATTGCATGAAGTGTTTCTTCAATATGAAATCTAGAATCTCCTACTTCAGTAGTGACCGGATGTTGCATTACTACCCAATACCCTTGGGACAAATCTGGTCTTCCTCCCACTCCACCATATTTTTTTATTGGGTCAAAATCAAGGACTGGAGTTTGCTGGATTTCATAAGCCAAATCAATACTTGGGCAGCCTGTATTAAAAACAAATTCAGGATTTTCGCCAAGCTTAATCACTCGCTGATGCGCATCCTTTGAAGCTACGAAATGATAATCTGCAAGTTTGGTAATTGCATGCCTTACCTTTTCATCAATATTGCCTGTGACCTCGCCACCTTGGATATGTGCCAAAGGAATATTCATATAGCTAGCTGAAATAGCCGTTGCCATAGTTTCGAACCTATCCGCCACGGTGACTACAATATCCGGATTAAGGTTATTAAATACGGTTGATAATTCAAGAATACCGATTCCCGTTGTTTTGGCTGCTGCAGTTAGGTTCTCTCCTTCCAGTACATTAAATACTTTGGCAGTGATAGTAAACCCATCCTTTTCTATGTTGTTGACCGCATTGCCATATCGATCCAGCAAAGCCGAGGCTGCCACTACGAGTTGTAGTTCTAGTTCAGGGTGGTTATTTATTGCAGTAAGTGCTGTCTTTATCCTAGAATAGGATGGTCGAGCAGTAATTACTACGCATATCTTTCTTTTCATTATTCAGTATATAAGTCTTCTTCAGTGAGAAAACTCCATTTATCAATATTACACTTAAGCTTTTTACCCAATACAGCATGATAAGCTGCGGCAGTAATTCCTTTGTCTCCGGGTTTTTTAGATTCCAAATCATCTGCAGTGAGCACATGGTCTTTTTGAAGATCCTTATTCACTGCTAGAGATTTACCGAACATTACCTTAAGCTCAGAATACTTTTGGTTCTCTGATTTTATCACAGGATTAGCTCTAGCTATTTCTATTTGCCGAATGCCTTCACATAAATACTTTGCTTGATCAATTGAGATACTTGCAACAGAGTCCGGGCCAAATTGACGCTTATCAAAAACCACGTGAAATTCGAATAAATCTGCGCCTAGTGTAGCTGCTGCCAAGCAGGCAAATATATCTCCACTATGATCTGAGAATCCCACTGGCAAAGCATATCGTTCCTTTAACTGCCTGATAACGTTTAGTCCCCAATGTTCTGGACTTGTAGGATAAGCGGTTGTGCATTGGAGCACGCTCAATTGATTACCAAAGGGAGTCAAAAAACCAATAGTTTTGTCCAATTCTTCAAAAGAACTCATCCCAGAGCTTAGAATAATAGGCTTTCCAGTCTTAGCAATTTTCTCTAACATCAAAAAATTACCTACTTCACCAGATCCAATTTTATAACATTGAACCTGTAAGTCTTCCAGCAAATTTACAGCTGCATTGCTGAATGGTGATGAAATAAACTGCAGGCCTTTTTCATCACAGTGATATTTTAGTCCTTTCCACTGGTCCGAAGTAAATTCCATGCGTTCCCAGTAGGCATATCGGGAATCATCTTGTTTGGAAAACTTGACGCGAAAGGGTTCAAACTTTGAAGATTCTGCTGCTGCAATGTGTGTTTGAAACTTTACTGCATCTACTCCTGTGTCAGCCAATGCATCAATATAGGCATGTGCATTTCCAAGGCTACCATCATGAGCCTGGCCAATTTCTGCTATAATCATCTATCGAATTAGTATAAATACTCCTGCTTCATCAAATACATTACCGGTTCTAGTACGGTATTTAACTTTATAAACGTAGTTGCCATTTGGCGCAGGTTTTCCATTAAAAGTACCATCCCAACCTAAATCCTCCAAAGATTCTGCATGATAGATAAGTTCGCCCCAGGTACTAAACACATAAAACTCTATACTGGCAAGTCCTCTGTGCATGGGTTTGTAATATTGGTTCTTTATGCCATCAGGAGTAAATGCATTTGGCATTAGTAATAAATATTCATCTGTCACGTCCACTACTACGGAGTAAACGCTTTGGCAGCCAATCGTATCAGTGGTTGTTAAAGTAATAGTATAACTGCCTTTATTTTGAAATATGTGGTTTGGGTTTTGGGCTGTACTCGTGGTACCATCACCAAAATCCCAGTTCCACAGGAGTACATCACCGGTGGAAAAGTCTTCAAATTCCACAATTTCTAGTAACTGTATATCTTGATTGCTTACAATCAGACCACCACCCAGATCAGCATGATACTCAAAGTTCGATTGTAATAATTCACTAGCAATCCTAACTAATATCCTTTGTGGAGCAGTCCAGCAATTATATCCCTTAAAGGAAGCACTCACTTCATAATTTCCTGATTCATTGACCGCATTTATCTCATTACCTACCAATGCATTGCCTAGAGGACTGAAAATACTGTATTCGTAAATGGATGGGTTATATCCTTCTATGTAATTGGTCAGATCTACAGTATTTTGAGGATCGCAAACAATGGAGGGGTTCGATACTCGAAGATTTGGGAAAGAATTGACATATACCTGAACCTGCTTAGGTGTAACTCCGCAAATCTCAGGTCCTTCTACCATTGCATAATAGATATAAGGGTCGGGGCTTTCAGGAAGTCCTACAACTGTCAACTCACCATCAGATTCAATTTGATAAGTAATTCCATTCACCTGACCTGGAAGTATTGGAGAAGTCATAGCTTCATCATAAAACCAAGTATATGCCGGTGAGCTGATGTTACTTGGAACCTCCGGCTGTAACACGGCATCCTGACCAGCACAAATTACCTGATCCTCCAAAGTAATTACTGTAGGCACTTCTTCTAGATCCAATGGTTCGGATAAAGAAATCTCACAACCCGAAGCATCAGTCACGATGAATGCATATTCACCTTTCTTAATATCAAGGACTTGTACTTCACCATTTGAATCAGCAGTATAAATTCCCTGGCTAGTGTTATCCATAAATACTTCTACAGAATATCCTGCTATTCCACCTTGTATTCCTAAGGTAATTGCACCATTTGCAAGATCACAAGATGGATTATCGACGGCTAGAATTTCAATTTCTAAAGGACTATCTGGCCCATTTATTTCAATACTGGAAAGAGTTACTTCACAAGTTTCAGGAGTAGTGATTGTAACGGTATGAATACCTTTAGGAACATTTTCAAACAATCCATTGTCTTGAGAGATCTGACCGTCCAAGACAAAAATATAGTTACCTGACCCGCCAACTGCTGAAACATTGATACTTCCACCTTCCTCAAAACAAACTTCATCTGTTTTAGTATAAGTAGCTGTTGGAGTAGAATAAACCATAGCTGTCCCACTTCCTACAAAACCAGGGCAGACTTCAGGTCCTTGAGCCAGCACAAAATATTCATATTGGTTGGCAGATGCAGATAAACCATTGATAGTCAATACACCTGTAGTAGGATTAATATCGTAAGTCACTCCATTCCCATCAGGAATTGAATTAGAGTTTATTTTTTGAGTTGTATTGGCATCAAAATACCATTCAAAAACTACATCTGAAGCAGCTGGGTCAATAGTAGGAGTTAGTATAACTTCCTGTCCTTCGCAAACTATTTGGTTATCGACCAGAATTTGAGAGGGTCCATCAACTAATTCAAGAGTGGGGCTAGTTATTTCACATCCCTGAGCATCTAGTATAATAAGAGAATATGACCCGGATGCCAACCCATCTAAAGTCAGAGAAGAATCAGAAAGTTCCAAAGATTGAATGACTGCCCCATTCTCTAAAACAGATACTGTATAAGGAAGCCAGCCTCCAGTGATTGTAGCATTAATCTTCCCGTTAAGGGCACCGCAACCTGGATTAATTCCCACCAGAGGAGAAATCACCAATGGCTCTTCAGGACCTTCAATGGTGAAGGTCAAAGACTGAGGACAACTTGCAGGAGTTAATACTTGAAGGTTATATTCTCCTGCGGAAAAGCTCATTAATTCAAGATCAGCTTGGGTGACAGGAGTTCCAGAATCAATACTATAGGTATATGAATCATTTGTTCCAGATATAAAAGCTAGTTTTCCGTCATTTCCTCCAAAGCAAGAAACTAAACTTGTTTCAAGCTCAACAGTAGGAATGTCAAAAACTTCAACTTCAACTTCTATTTCCTGTCCAGTACATTCCACATAAAAATAGAAGGAATGAAGGCCTGCCGGTAAACCTTCTATTTGTAGTTTTGGGTTTAACCAATCAGAATCATCAATGGTGTAAATGATATTAGGATCACTTGGATCAGCGCCATTACTTATCAAGTCATTTTGTCCAGCATTTTTATACCAGAAAACTTCTGTAAATGCTGCAGGTGGCAGACTCGGATCTGGTGCCAAATGAATTGGTCTGATTTCAACTTCCTCTTCCAGACAAACATCTATAGGAGGAACCAAATCATATACTGGGTCAGAAAGCTCCCCAACTACAAATTCGAAAGATTCTAAACATCCTTTCTCATCGGTAACTAGCAAGAAATAGGTATCAGGTAATAAGTCTACAGCTCCTGTAGTACTTCCAGGAATCACAGTACCATCAATTGTTCCTTTTCGCCATTCTACAGTATAATCTCCCCAACCACCAGTAATTTGAAGGTCTTTAATCACTCCATTTGCTAAATCGCAGGAAGCCCTTTCTATGGACTGGTTGGCCAGGCTTATAGGCTCTGCGGGCTCAAGAACCTCCACGTCCTGTAAAGTTGTGATACAACCAAGTGCACTTCTGATACTTAGTTCGTATGATCCGGCAGGTAGATTTTCAAATAAACCTCCATTTTTTGAAAAATCTATCGTGATTCCATTATCTCCTTCGATGCTAAACTCGAAATCATTAAAATTATTTCCTGGAATTTGTGCCTGAATAGAACCTAAGCTTTCTCCATAACAGGTCTCTGTCAGGATTGGCTCATTCATTTCTGGGCCTGGTGTCACTTTAATTTCTGTAGGAATATAGCCTTGATCACAAATTTTATCACCTGTGACCAAAAGGTAAAAAATGTAAGGATCCTCACTTGCAGGGAGACCCGTAACAAATAATTCCTTTTGGGGACTTACATAATATTCTATGTTTCCTTCAATCAATGAATTCGGGATTAACGTATACCCCCCCATTCCATCATCTTTATACCAGTTAAAGGTTGGTAATCCCGTGGAGGAGTCAAGAATATCGATTGAAGCAGAGGCCTCTTGTCCCTCACAGACCTCAGAACCAATTGTAGTAAAATTGGAAGGAGGGTCTGCTTGAACGGTCATAGGCATGGTAGCAGTACAACCTTTTGCATCTGTTATGAGAATATCGTAAGAATTGGGTGGTAAGTCAGGTATTTCATAAATTCCACTTGGATCAAATGGAATTGGATTACCATTTAACTCAATCGATAAATAAGGGATATTTCCTCCGGATACTTCAAAGGAAATTGTTCCATTAGGAAGTCCACAATAGGAATTCTCTACATCAACAGGTGCAATCACCAAACCCTCGACAGGACCTTCGATTGTAACATCTTCTACAGGAGAACTACAGCCTAAAGATGCGGAAGTGCCATAAACTTTATAGTCCCCAGATGCTAAACCAGTAAAAGTGCCGGAGGTATTCGATGTTAATACCACATCTGCATCATCCAATAAAAAATATGTTATATCGGTAGCACCCGATACACTAGCTTCGATTTCACCGGCGCTAGTTAAACACCAATCATCCGTATAGCTTACTGTAAAACTTAAAGGAGGATTTACCGTGACGGATGCTACAGTCAATACGTCTCCTAGATAAGGACAAAAATTACCTCCTACCTGAGATTGAGTGGCGGCCTCCACAAAAAAATCAAAAGTAGAAGTTCCGCCCGTATTTTTTAATCCTGATAACGTTAATTCTCCACTTGAGGAAATAGATACATCAACCTGATTCCCACTCACGGTAATTGTTGAATTATTGGAAAGTGCTCCCCCTGATCTATCGGAATTTTGATACCACAAAAAGGAAGGGCTGGCACCTGAAGGTATATCAGCGGGGTCAACCAAAGGTAAAAAGCTCACAACCTCACCTTCACAAATGGTTTTGTCAGGGACATCCAATGTTACCGGCGTACCATTTTCCTGATCTACAAGAACCTGAACTGGCACAGGACAGCCTCCACCTTGGGAATCGGAAGGGTTCCAAACATTCAAAGTGTAGGCACCTAGATTCACTCCAGTTAATTCAAAAGTAGCTTCACCATTTACTAGGTTACTAACTGTAGCACCTGATTTCCCTATGGAACTGCCATTATGTAACCATTCGTAATCAAAGCCAACGACAAGGTCACCAACAATCACATCGTAAATCCTACCATCCTGCTGTCCATCACACGATGGATTGTCGATCTCCCCATCCTGAATTTCTACTGGAAATGGATTTGAAACCACTGTGATTTTGGCGGGCTCTGAAGTTAGACCGTAGTTATCTGTGACATTGTAATAGACCGAAGCTTCACCTGTAAAACCAGGGGCGGGCTCAAATCGGATTGTGGCCTTATTTCTCTCGTCCTCAAAATTTCCAGTATTAAGCTCCTCTAAAATGGAATAAAAAGTGCCCAATAAATTACCACTTGCATCATAAACTGGAACCTCATAATTATCAGGATTACATTTATCGGTACATAAGGAGCCATCAAAACCACAAGTGTAATTAGTTGGGGGCGTGCTATTGTCTGGTGGCCCCGGGTCATTTTCAAAAAGCTGCATACAAGTGATGAATGCATCATTCCCGGCTTGAAGAACAACTGGAAATTCAAACTCCAAATCATCATCAATACAGATCACTTTATTCTGATCCGACACCAAGGGTAATAGCGCTTCGGAAATATCCGCTACGTTAACAGTAACATTCCGTATTTCATGGTTATTCCTACCATTTCCTGTGCTCCCTGCAAAGCCTATTTTCAACCTATCCGGAGCGTTAAAAGGATAATCAATTAGCGGAAAAGATACTAATTGCTGTCCATTTAGACTTGTATTGACCAGCATATCAATCTTAATTTGATATCCAGATCCGTTTGGAAGGAGTTCAATAAATACCTTCCTATACCCAGGCACTAAACAATCAACCGGCCTATTTGCGTTATTATGGTCTATGTCAAACCATTTGGTAGGATCACCATCCAATGGTGAGGGGGGGAAATAATCCACACCGAAAGCATTAACTTTATTGGTTACATACCTTTCATAGACGTCGTAATTCAGGGTTTCAGGTCCTCTTACGGTAATACTGTTAGCAATTCTTGGATCCCAATTTGCAATTGGTTCTCCAACTTTACCAACCCCAAAATTACCCCATTCATCAAATCCAATTCCAACATAACCACCTGCGATGCCAGGTTGTAATGGCGTTCCGTCTAAACCAATATATGGCGCATAAGCCAAAGATCCTCCTAAATATCCTAAACTCAGAGGCTGATCTGCATCGAACATAAAAAAACTTATCCCATCAGCATTACCTCTAGGATCAGGAGCCCCATAGGAAAAATATTCGAATGAGGTTTTAATTCCGAATTGGGAAGAAAAGGGAATATCCACAATTGCATATCCAGAATGCCAATATTCCAAAGGTGTTAATTGTAAGGAATTTCCATTTGCATATGCTGAGTAGGGTTTGATAATAGTAGAGGAAGTAGGATTTTCTGGAACACCAACGGGAATCCTTATTTCACCTCCTAATAAAGTAAAATCAAACCCTCCAGTAGCATTTACATTCGTAAAGGGTTCGCAATAAGGAAACCCTTCTCGTGGAATAGATATTATCTGAGCTTTGAGGGAAGTTGCCGTAAAAAAGTTTAAGCTTAATACTCCCCACACTGCCAGTGCCAAAAGCCGACAATCCTTCACAAGGAGCGCAGAAAACCCCTTAACAAAGTTACGCATAAATATTGTCATCAACTTTATTTTATCAATCACTATGGTCCAAAGGTCTACAAAAACCACACGCTATGCAATTGAATCAAATGATAATGGTTTATGAGTTTTTCGAATAAAAGAATACGGCAAAAACTATGCGAATTAGGGCAGGTTTCATCTGCTTATAATTGTTTTTCTATGGTCATAAGGAATCTTTGACGATAAAAATAAACATTGCCTATGTGTTTTAATGATCATTTTATCGTATCGATTTAATTCCATCGTTCTCCGTCTAATAAATAATAGTTGAAAAACGAACCAATAAAAAATATTCACTTCTTTCACCAAATCACAAACTTTTAAATTGGACAGTCAACTCAGGAGCTGGCGGTCTGAAATCATTTTTCAGCTTAAATATTTTTGAAAAGAACCTATGCTCCCAAAGATTCATTTTGTTAACCTCTGTTTGTGGCAGAGCCAATAAATTAGGAGTGGATTCATTTTTCACTACTTCTTCGAACGCTGCCTTATTTTCTTCGGTCAGTTGATTACCCATATGATGTACATATGTCTTTAAGGTACTTAATCTCCAAAAACCAAGTTCATTGATAGGTTTATCAATCCAGTTGAGCTCGGAGCCGGCTCCTATTTTAATAAAACTTGGGCTTAATGGCATGTCGAAAAACAACTCGCGACGGATGGTAAATACCTGATGCCCACATCCCATCACTGCTTCCTTACCATTCTTCTGAACAACTGGGAGTACCCCGTCGTATGCTGGTTCGTAATTCCAACCGTAAGACTCATA
Organism: Algoriphagus locisalis; assembly: GCF_900116615.1. Lineage (GTDB taxonomy): Bacteria > Bacteroidota > Bacteroidia > Cytophagales > Cyclobacteriaceae > Algoriphagus > Algoriphagus locisalis. The sequence continues at coordinate 264,995 of NZ_FPBF01000001.1, read as the reverse complement.
CACTTCTCTAATTAATTCATGCTCATCTGTTTCTCGAAAACTAAACTTCATATCACCCGTCACTACAGCTTTTTGGGTGGAAGAGGAATGGTAATACATGTGTCTGGCTATAGGAAAAGGCGCTACAGCCCCTGATTTTGGAAAAGAACGGAAAACACTTTCCACTTCTTCCTGCCAACCATTGCGGAAAAGGATATCGCTATCCGAAAGTGTTATCAAAGGCTCTCTAGATCCCCTGGCTGCTCCTATGATCGCATCAATTTTTCCTATATTACTTTGATGAGTAATCAATGTTTCGATAATCCCCCTATCCTGTAGTTCTCTCAACCACGCTTTCACCTCTTCGCATGAGCCGTTATCTACCACTGTGATCGCTGATCTGCTGTGCTGGCTTTTAAATGCAGTCTCTATGCATAACCTGTACACCTCTTTTAAATTCTCAAAATATCCAGATAGCTCAGGGATAAATACAGGAATGACTATTCTGTGGTGATACTGAACTGAAAGTTGAGAATCTAATTTTGCTGGATTAATACCCGTCCTCATAAATTAAAAAGAGTTTAAAAATTAATGCTTCACTAAGTTATGAATACTACTATTTTTCGCCAGCTTCAAGGTATTTGACTATTCTTGCAGGACTTCCAACTACTAAGGTATTTGCAGGCACATCTTTGGTAACTAAAGCTCCAGCACCGACCATTGCGTTTTCTCCAATAACAGATCCTCCGAGAATAATAGCAGCTGCACCAATTGAAGCTCCTTTTTTTATCACAGTCTTTTGGAATTCTTCAGGGTACTGTTTGGACCTAGGATACTTATCATTGGTAAATGTCACATTGGGTCCTATAAACACGTCATCTTCAATCACTATCCCATCCCATAAGTATACTCCCGATTTAACAGTAACCCGGTTTCCAATTAGCACATCATTTTCTATAAACGTATGACAATTAATATTACAATCATCACCTATTACAGCACCTTCCAATATGACTGCAAATTGCCAAACCTTGGAATCACCACCTATGTTTTTGGTTTGTACCTCAGCGAATGGATGTATCATCTCTTTTGATAAAATTTAAGTAGTCACTATAATCTCGAATATAATCTTCAGCGTTAAAATTCTGACTAGCAAGGACTAAACATACAGCACCTCCTGAAAAATTAATCTCTGAAGCCCAAATTCCCGCCGGAATATATAATCCTAAATCTGCCCTGTTAAGCAAAACCTGACGTTTTGAATTTCCATCATCCAACAAAACCTCAAAAGCACCACTTACTGCCACCAGAAACTGTTGACATTCATAATGAGCATGTGCCCCTCTACTTTCTCCTCCAGGAATATCATACAAATAAAAGACCCGCTTTACCTGAAAAGGTACTTCTTTGAAATTGGTTACTGGAGTAATATGTCCTTTTCTATCACCTATTTTGGGCAAATAGACAAGATTGGCATCCCAGATAGTTTTCTTTTGACTCATTTGTTGAAATTTTGAAGTACCTGAAAATCCCGGATATAGTCTTCCGAAGAAAACTCCGAGTCTGAAAGGTGCAATGCAACTGCATTAGTGGAGAAATTATCTAAGTGTCTCCAGGTCAATTTAGGCAGAAATAAGGCATTGTAAGACCTATTTAAAGAATAGCGGGATTCGCTTCCATCCGCATTTGTAATTACCACATCAAAAGACCCACTCAATGCAACGATTACTTCCTGCTGCTCTTTGAAGGCATGCCCGCCTCGTATTTCACCCCCGGGCACATCGTATGTCCAGAAGACACGTTTAATTTCAAAAGGAACCTGATCGGGAAATTGTAGAAATGTGAGGTTTCCGCGCGGGTCGAATATTTTGGGTAATTTCAAGTGGTTGTTCATGTGTTAAAACGCTTAGGCATATACTTTCTTTGATTCAAATTGAGTTTGAAACCAAAGTGCTGTAAAATATACCTGTCTAATGATAGGGTAATAAATTTTAGGGTATTTCTTAAAATCTTCTACGATTCCTTTAATATCCAAAAAACAATAGGGTTTGAGTGAGAATAACTCTGAATTCGGAAGATTCTCTAGTGTCTCCCTAAGGTAAGGGTTAGTTAAAATCAACTCATCCCAGGGTACAGAGAGCCCTACTTTTCTATGGGAAGTAATGTAATCCGGAAGTTGCTTGCCTATGGAATTCATCAGCAAATCCTTTCCTTTCCCTTTTATATGAAAATATTCATCTGGAAGGCTCCCTACTCCAACTACCAAGTCAGGGTCTAAAAACGGATCCCTACATTCTATAGATGCCCCCATGGTCGTTCTATCATTACGGTCATTGAGGGTATATAGATGCGTATGTTGCTCCAAATAGAGTAGCTGACGCAACCTATTGGTTGGGTAAACCTGTTTGGCTTCTTCCAGTTTATTGACCCTGTATTCAGGAAGCAAATCAGAAGATAAGACACCCAATTTCTTTAAATCCGCCAAATACAATTCGTTGGCATTCATTAAAATTTCCGCATCGCGATTTCCCATGCCTAGGTAGCGCTTCATTTTCCTAAGACGCTCATTTTTGAGCCATTTATCTGGAATGTACCGGATCAAATTAAGTAAATTATACCTGAACTCATTGTCATGAACTTTATATCTCACATATCCTCCCAAGATCTCATCGGCTCCTTCCCCAGATAACAAAACTTTCACCTCGGCTTTTGCCTTTTCAGAAATCCCTAACAGATGTCCGTCAGAAAAATGCATAATAGGTTCATCGTGATGAAGCAGTGAACGAGTCGTAAGATTCACTAATTCCTCGTTGGTAAATTCAAAACTATGAAACGAAGCTCCAACTTCCTGAGATAGCTTCCTCGCAAGATGCGATTCATCATGCTCCTTATCAGAGAATGAGATATTCCATGCACTTAGTGCTTCGTAACCCTGTTTAAATTGGCTGAAAAGCGTGCTACTACTATCTAAACCTCCGCTTAGCAACGTTCCTACCGGAACATCTGAAATCATCCTGAGCCTAATACTCTCATGGAATGCTTGCTCAAACCATTCGTAGGGTTTTTCGATCTTAGGCTGAGCAGCGATGGATTCACCCAAATGAAACCACCTTTGGGTATGTATCGTCTTGGCTGAATTTGAAATTCTCATAAAATAACCAGGAAGTAGCCTATAAATACGTTTAAAAACGGTATTTTCTCCAGAATTAAATCTATACAGAAATAATTCGTCTAAATGGGACTCTTCAATCTGTTTGGGAACTCCCCCGGCCCAAAGCGCCTTTATCTCACTAGCAAAGAAAAAACCTTCTTGGTTGTCCTGATAAAAAAGTGGTTTCACCCCAAATCGGTCTCTGGCAATGAGCAATTCCTGTTTTCTTTTATCAAAAAATGAAAAGGCAAAAAAGCCATTTAGTCGCTTTAGCGCACTAGTTCCCTGCTCCATTAACAGATAGAGTAGGACTTCTGTGTCCGAAGTCGTCCTGAATTGATAGCCTTTATTGGTTAACTCAGGATAGAACGATTTATAATTGAAAATTTCCCCATTGAATACCATTGTATAATTACCACAAGGAGAGGTATAAGGTTGATTAGCTCCCTCGCTTAAATCCAGGATTGAAAGTCGTCTATGTCCCAACCCTAATTTCCCATCTATCCAATGAGCGCCTGCATCAGGACCTCTATGGATCAAAGACTCCCTCATCGCTACTAACTTAGATTCCTGAGCTGGATTTTCCTTATTCCAAAAGCCTACAATTCCGCACATTTATGAATTATTAGTGGTTTTCAACATCGACTTATATCGCGCTGAGATAGTTTTCATATTTTTATCAAAATCAACATGTTCTTCTATAAATACTCTGTTTTGAAGTAAAGCAGCATTAACTTTTAAATCATTAGTCAAGGCGTACTGAATGGCATCTGCAAGTTGTTCAGGATTGCAAGGTTCTACCAAACTTCCATTTTCCCCATTTTTAATAAACACCTGATTGGCCGGAAGATCAGTAACTATAGGATAGCATCCCGCTGCCATAGCTTCGAACAGGGAACTGGAAACCCCCTCTGTCGTAGGTACTGCCACATAATATCTGCATAAATTCATCAATGCAGGAAGTTCTTCATTTGGGATTTGTCCTTTTAGAATGATCTTTCCTTCTAGCTTATAGGTTTTAATCAAGGATTCCAAGGTAGATTTTTCAGGCCCCTGCCCCACAAAATATACCTTTATATGTACATTCCTGGGCTGTAAGATCCTTACGGCTTCCACGATATCCACATGTCTATAGAGATCAAAAAGTGATCTTGTAACTATTAAAGCTGGTTCAAGGCTTTCCTTTGCTGGGTTTTGATAGTTCGATAAATCAATCCCTTTTGGTAAAACCATGATTTTTGAAGGAGAAGCGCCAGACTCCAGCATCGCAAAAGTCATTACCTTGCCCCATGCATGAATCAAATCTACATGCTTATATACCTTTCGCTGCAGGATACTTTTATAGAAGCCTGATATGCCATTTTCGGGGTACACATCCGAAATACCCTGCTGTGCTACTATCCTCCTCTTTGCATTTACAAACAAGGAGAAGAAACCATAACTCGTAGCACGCTCGGCCAATACAAGGTCAAAGGGCTGGGAAAAGCGGGTGGAAATGATTTTCCAAAAGAAACCAATTGCTGCCAACATTCGAACACTTCTTGAAGTCCCTTTTGGCAACTCCATTGTTTCCAATTTTGTATCAAAATTGGATTCTATGCCCCTTATCCAACTTTTAGCATCGGCACGATAGGTCTCTCCCAAAAATAAAATTCTCATCAAATAATAGTTTCCTTTTTCAGGTATTCCAAAACACTTTGGGGTCTCCACCCAAGCTCTTTCCTCGCTTTGGAAGAATCAAAACTAAGGGTACAAGAAAGTTTACTGACCTTCAAAGTATTGACAGGAAAGAAAGGAATCAAATCCCCAAGCTTGCCGGCTGTCTTGAGAAGAAATTCCGGAATACTCCTTATCTTAAAATTATAGTGCGAAGCTAGTGCAGAATCTATTTCGCACATACTGGCAGGATCAGGGTCGCACAAATTATAAATACCCGGCAGCTTGTCTTCCAATCCAGGTAGTAACCTAGCTACATCTTCCGCCAAAACCATCGACTTTTTATTAAGTCCTTTTCCTACCCGCAGATACATTTTCCTTTTAATCATCCTCGCTATTGCGGACAAATTGCCAGGAGGATTAGTACCAACCACCAGTGGAAGGCGCAGGATAAATAGTTTTACCTGGTGTAGTTTTGCCCAATTCTGAATCAGCTCTTCTGCGGCTACTTTACTTTTACCATAGGGTGTGGTTGGATTCAACTCCTGAGTCTCCTTTATTAACTCCCCCTCTTCCAAACCATACACAGCTACTGTGCTGATGAAAACAAATACGCTCGGTGGGGTCAGGATTTTATCAAGCAATTTCTGCGTTCCTCCTACATTCGTGTCATAAAAAGACTGCTCTTCTGCCGCTGTCTTCGGAACGAAATGCGCGGGGCTGGCTGCATGGATTACCCAATCCACAGCCGGGAGGTCTGGGATATATTTACTTAGATCAGCCTGAATCGTATTCTTCGGAGATCTTCCTACAGTAATCAACTCGTTCTCCTCAGAAAGGACAGCAGAGATGTACTTACCTAAGAATCCTGATCCGCCGGTTAGCAAGATTTTCATGAGGCAACCTCCAAAATCCCATTCAACATCTTACGGGCAAGAAATTCAGCATCAAACTCCTTCCGTGCAATCTCCATACTCCGTTGGCCCATTTCCTGTAATTCTCCTTGGTTTTCCTTCACATGGATTAACAACTCAGCCAACTGGTTGGGATCATTCGGTGATAAGGTAAAACCAATCTTGTTTGCTTCGAGGAATTCCTTCATCCAACCCTGAGTGTTCTGAATAACCGGAATACCTGCTGATAGAGATTCAAAAAATTTATTGGGGGATGAGGTATCAAGTATTTTTGAACCTTTCAGAGGAACCAATGAAACCATGGCATGTTGGATCAGCGGAACAAGCTTATATTTTGGCATCAAGCCCAATCTTATCAACGTAGTTAAATTCTCCGCTTTTATCGCCTGGTCTATCAATTCACGTTGCTGCCCTTCTCCGATAATCAAAATCTGTATATCCTCTTCACCCTTCTCTTGAAGAATTCTCGCGGTTTCCAATAACCATACTGAATTATTTACCTCCCCAATATTCCCTGTATATATGGCGTACTGATGAGGTTTTACAGGAAAATCTTTGGGGAATTCCACCGGGGTTGAGAACAATTCAATATTGGCTGCATTCGTCACTGAAATGACGTTTGTGTCAGGTGCCTTAATCAGAATTTCATTTCTCATTCCCTCTGAGAGTGCTACCACTAGACTGGAAGATTTATAGCATAACTTTTCAAATGCCAAGGAAAACTTTTTCAGGATTGGATTTTTGATGATCCCGAGTTCTATTGCGCCATCAGGCCAGAGATCCCTCACTTCGAAAACCAATTTTCTTCCCCTTAGATATTTTGCCAATAGTCCCGGCAATCCAACCGTGATAGGTCCGCTGGAAGCAATCACCAAATCACAAGAATAGGTCACAGCATACCAACAAGAAATCAAAGAATAGGCTAAAAATGAAAAAATCCTTTTTAGAAAAGGTTGTCTGTTGTCTATCCGAACATTGATAATGATGACTTTAACTCCTTCAAAATATTTCGTTTCGATAAATCCAGATGCAGAAATATCGGATTTTGAATAGACACTTGTAACGACGGTAACTTCTTGGCCTTCCTTTACCCACTCTTTAGTAAATTCATGCACTCGTGTACCCCAAGACCCATTTGAGGTGGCAAAATACTGGTAGAAATAAAGGATTTTCATGAATTAACCGATGCTCCCAAACTTGAAATAAAATGCTTCAATTTGCCAGATTTCTCACGATTGATTTTCTCCACTTTTCTAATCTTTAATTTTAATCCCTTTTCCAGATATAAATCAAAACCTTCCTGAATTGCCTGATAAGTATGATTATCCGCCTCCTGATCCATGACAATATCCACTTCAAATGTATCTACCTCTACTTGCCTGACCTGGTACTCCTGCAAATATCCTAAAGTGGTCATCAGATGCTTAGAAATATAGTACAGTGAAAACCCAGCAGCCTTTTTTCCCGAAGGTAATATAACTGTGTCGTTGAGTCTGCCATTTAGCTGATCCAACTCTGTGAGAATATGATCCTCATGATGAATTATAGAACCTATGTCGCCAACTTCGTATCGAATGAAGGGCATGGCCTTGTTGTAGATATTGGTAAAAATCAGACTACCGCTAGTCCCATCTTTCAGAAGGTTATGATTTTCATCTACTACTTCAGTAACCAAAGTTTCTGAGGATAACCATCGTTTTCCAGATAAATCCGACATCGCCAAAAATTCCACTTCTGATGCCCCGTATTCATTGAATACAGGAACACCAAACTGCCTTTCAAGATACAATTTATCTTCATCTGTACATTGCTCAGAAGTGACGATTGTACCTCGTAATGAGGGACATATATCTTTTAGAATTAAACTATTCCTTTCCAAATATCGGGCAAAAAACAATTGTGTATTTGTATATCCATAGGTGTAAATGAATTTATTTTCGCTGAATTTACGAGTAAAACTCGCCATACTATCATCCGAAAGATCAAATACAACAAACCTAAACCGGTTCATCAATTTGTCCTTCAATCGTTCTTTCTGGTAATTGGGAAATCCTAAAGGTATGCCATAGAACCTAGCCTGATAATCATGCGGAGAAATCCCCACTTTCTTATACCTATCCAGAATCAATGACCACGTCATACTGTGACTAAATTTATCTCTGGCGTATTTTAAGGGCATTCCCGAAGATCCCGAAGTGTTGCCAAAATGTATCTCTCTATCTTTTAAACCTTTACTCAGTTTTTCCGACACTTCACATTGAAGATCCTTCTTTTTTACTATAGGCAGATCTTCCCATCTATCAGGAAGATATTTTCCTACTAATTTTTGATACAAAGGATTATTCGAAAAATGGAAATTCACGATTTCCCAGGACTTTTTTTGCTTCCAGTCTTCAAATTGGTCTTTAGATAAAGCTTGTATCTTAATTAATTCTTTTTGGGCAGCTTGGATAGGATAATTCTGAGCTTTTAGAAGATCAATAATTGTCAGCATTTCAGGATGTAATAGTCTCTTTTAGGTCAATTGTTTCCACAGGCTTTTTACTACTTGATTTCTGAGGCTTTATTTTACTAGGTCTAATGTAAATTAAACTCAAGCCAATAAACAACGGGGTTACATAAGTTCGCATTGCTGCATGAAATGAGGTATAAAGAGCGATTATAAAAAAAGCTACCATTATCCCTTTCTCCATTGGAGTTTGCTTTTTCAGCAGTATTAATAGTAAGACATAGAGAAGTAAGACAAAATATAAGGCTCCGAGAAGCCCATGCTCCGAGACCAATCGGCTCATTTCAACATGGGATAAATAAAAGTGACTGAAATCCCTCATATAAGAAGAAGCGCCTGCCCCGACCCCAAAAATGGGAGAGCTATCCCACAATTCTAAATCCTCCAAAAAAATATCAACACGACCCGTAGTTATAGAATTTAAGGATTTCTCTTTAGTACCAGCTAATGTTCCTGCTGTTTCGCCCAAATACCTGAGTCCTAAAAGCCCACCTGTGATGCTATCAGCAATCTGGAAAGTGGTAATAGCTAAAAACAAAGAAAGTAAAAATGCCTTTCCCAAATGCGGTAATCTAAATTGTGCCTTTTTCCTATTGGGAGTTTTCACAACAAAATAAACTAAAATTATAATCCCAAGTAATCCTCCTAATATCCCTCCTCTGGAGAAGGTAAGCAATCCCTGAAAGCCAAATAAAAAGAATAAAAGGAAATCTGTAATTCTATACCCGGTTAGATTCCACTTGTTAACCAGAAAAATAAAAGAAATGAACATGCCCAATCCTAAGATAGTTGACACCTGATTTGAGCCACCTCCGCCACTGGTGGCAAAGTTTGCGCCCAAACTAAACTCCATTTCATCATAGGAAGGGGTTTTGAAAATGGTGGACGCCAAAATAGCAACAAGAGGAAGAATACTTATCCTAAGCAATCTTATCAGCTGGATCTTGGAAAGAGATTTTCCATAAAAAACCCAAATTGCCAATGCTACGTTGATAGGCCCCATCAAATTAAAAATCAATGTACTCCGATTTACTTCTCCAGATTTATCAAAAAACATGGCGGGTAGAAGCAAAAGCAACATAACCAATCCAATAATACTCTTGGATTTGAACTTGTAAAGACCAATACAGAGCATTGAAAACAACAAATATTTGCCTAGTTCATAAGGAATAAAAGGTGACGTCTGGGACATTCTCGCCAATAGCTCAAAAGAAGTCAAATAAGCTATAAAAACACAAAAAGGGTATATAGTCTTACTTTTTAAGACTATATAAAATGAGGAGAAGAAGACTATGTAAAACCAAGCTATTAATCCAAATGGAGTAATAGAAGAAATTATTCCTAACACCACATGGAATAATATCCACTGAAAATGTGCTCCAGACGTAACGATCTGCTTTATCATACAGGAATAGATGAAATTTTCTCCCGTTTCAATTCAGGCAATGCTATAGGCAGGTATTTATTAAAAAAATTCAAATAGCCATAATTAACCTCTACGTGTTTTTTAAACTGTTGGCCTTGTAAAGCAGCTTGAGGGTAATCCGCACATATTTTCAAAATAGCCTGATGAAGTTTTTCGGGAGATTTTGCCGGGACTAACTCTCCGAATTGTCCATGACCTAAAACATCTCCACATTGGCCTACATCTGTGGCAATAGTAGGTAACGCTCCCATTCCATATTCCAACAACGCTACGGGAAGGCCTTCAGACTCCGAGCTCAAAATACCTATATGTGCCATCTCTATGTATGGAGCGACGTTATTAACCGGACCAACTATCTGTACCTGCTCTTCCAAGCCTAGTCTGATTATTTCACTTTGGATCTTTTCCTTCCAGTCTATTTCTACATACTCTCCTAAAAAGTATGCTTTGAAATCACCAATTTTCTCCTTCAGCCCCACAAGAGCTCTTAGCAGTGTAAGTTGATCCTTTTGCTTTCTGAAGTTCGCAATATTGATAATTCGAAATTGATCCTTCTTTTTTCTAGTAAGTTCCTCAGAAATATTTCCAGAGAAATTCTCAATATAGTAAACTTTATCCCTCATGGAAGGAAATCTGTTTTGCCAATATGATTTGATTTTCTCATTGACAGTGATAATGACATCAATAGAGCCTATCAGCAAGTTCATTTCTTTTCTTGGATATTGATCAATTTTTTCACTCATCCCAAAGTGATCGTGCCATATCAATTTAGTTCTTGGTAAAAAAAATTTAAGAAGAACAGCCCAGAAGATGGACGTCTGATGCGCATGGAGTACATCCGGAGCTTCAGTTCTTAGTAAAACTACTATTCTATAAAAAGTAATAAGATCAAGTTTCCCTTTTTTGCTAAACAATCTTTTTTTCACTGAAGATTTCAGGTACTGCTCAAGCCCTCCCGATTCCCGTGTAATAATCAAACCGCTTTCCACTCCAAAATCCAACAAGTAATTGGCAATATTTACAGACATACGTTCTGTCCCCCCCATGCTTAAGGAATCAACCAATTGAATAATCTTCGGCATATGTCTGCTTTCTTTTGCCATTAATTTGACTTGGCAATCACTACCAAGCTAAATCCGAAAGTTTTAGAATACAGCCATGGATTTATCATGTACAAGAGTCTTTTCAGCGGTGAAAAAACCTTCTGCAGGATAGTTTCATTGTTAGAAGGCGCGCTGATGGTTTCTTTAGAAAAATCGTAATCCAAAATCTGCAATCCTGCCATCGTCACCATATTTAACGCTGAATTCAAATCCAAGAAAATTAAATGTCCAGGATTTTGAATTTTCTGACGTTGAAGGCCCCTGATATTGACACTAAGACAATTATCCAAGGGAATATGGAATGCAACTAACTTCCCCTTTTTTGACACTTTTTTAATAAAATCCACCGGATCAGGCACATGCTCAAAAACGTCTGTCAAGGTAATGAGATCAGTTTGGGTTCCTATTTCAATAAAATCACCATGTTCAAAAGTTACGTTTTCAATCTTTATATCATTCACATGGGGAGAAATATCATATCCTTTGACTTCTTGGAGGTTAACTCCATTTTTGGATAATTCATCTGCAATTCCCAACAAAACACCCCCAGCGCCACAGCCTACGTCAGAATAAGACCGTAATGTGATTTCATTCTTTTTTAAGATTGGCAACAACAACCTTATGATAGCTTTGACTTTAAAATCGGAATCTTCTAAATGTCTTTTGCTATTGGCAAAATAGGTACCTTCTTTATACATGATTGATTAACTTCTGAAGTTCCAGTTCAAAGCTTTCTTTAGTAAACCCTCTGGACCATTCTTTAGCCAATTTGGATTTTCTTTTATACTCTTCCGGTTTCTCGATATAATACTTAATTCTATTCACTGCATCTGGGGGATTGAAGTCTATTAAATCTCCTCGCTCGCCATAGCCTAGCATATCTGCGACGCAAGATACAGGAGTTGTGATGGGAAGGCAACCAAAAAACATTGATTCAGCGACAACTTTAGGCCAACCTTCACTTTCGGATAAAAATATGAGAAAGTGGGATGCCTTATATTTCGATTTCAAGGTTTCGCTGGTCACATTCCCGCACAATTTGATCTTTTCAGTCAGATTTCGATCCTCAATGAATTTTAGTAATTCCTCTTTCTGAGCTCCCTCACCACAAAATTCAAGTTCAAAATCAACTCCGTGCTTAGCTAAAACCTCTCCTACTTCAGCTGCCATTAGCGGATTTTTACCTTTGACTAACGCTCCTACAAAAAGTAATTTCAATTTTATTGAAGCCTCTATAGGTTTTCTGGTATCTTCCTGGGACTCCGTGCTTTCGTAAGAAAAGGTGAAAAATGGAACAATATTACCTGTTTGATTGGGCCAATTCCCATAGGTCAAAACATGCATATTTTTTGAAAAACCGGGATCTGAAATAAGACGCTGTTGTAATTTATAGGTATAAGGCTGTGAACTTGATGGATCCCAATTCCCCGCATATTTGGCTGTCTTATTTTTTCCCGGGAAAAACCATTGTAAGAAAGCTCCTAATAGCCCCATATTTCCTGGGCATCGTAGGTGAATATGGTCCGCTAAGCGCATAGCTCTTACGGTAGTGATGATCGTTGCGGGTAGCGATAAAATTGTGGAAATCTTACCCGACCAAGATGTCAGGTTTATTTCATGGACAGAAAGAAATCGAATATTATCATGTTCATAAGGCAAGTCAATTGGATTTAGCACACCATCTATTGAAAGGGGGGCAATGATAGTTACAGAAGAAAAGAATTTGATCCAAATATTCATTTCCCGGACATAGGGTCCATAGGCATAATACTTTCCTCCTCTATGTATATGATGCACATGAGATAGAATCAAAAAATTCATTCAGCCACTACTGTCTTGAACAGCTCAATATTATCTAGAACGAGCTTGTCAATTGCAAACCTCTGCAAAACATCTTCTCTAGCTGCTTTCGCCATTTGTAAGTTATGATCCTTATTACTCAGCATCTCCAGCAAAACATTCTCAACACTTTCCACACTTCTAGGATCGCATACCCTACCAGTGACATTATCATTGACCACTTCAGGGCCTGGTCCTAGGCTAGAACCTAAGAATGCTTTCCCCATGCTCAGCACCTCGATCCACGCAAGAGGCATGGCTTCCATATGGGACGGGTAAGCGCAAATCTCAGCTTCTTCCATATAGTTTGGTAATTCATGGTTGGGAACAGGTCCTAAGAACTTAATGGATTCTTTAACTTCTTTATCAATCTGAGATTTTTTAAGGTAATCGATATAAGAACTGCCATCAGGAAAATGCCAATCTCTCCCAGCAATAAATAATTCACTCTCAGGGTACAGCTTTTTGATTTTAGGGAAGGCCAATATCAACTGTCTTACGCCCTTTTTCTCACAAACAGTACCTGCAAAAAAGATTCTTCCAGGAATAATTTTTGAGGGGTCTGCCTCATGGAAATTTTCAAGATTTGCTGGATTATAAATAACAGGGCCTTTTTTATCAGCAAAATCCAAATACTTTAAAGTATGATTTATCACATATTCACTAACTCCAAAAACTAAGTCTGCCTTCTTAAAAGATCTTTTTTCCTGAAATCCTTTCCATGGGTCAATACATCTATTTTCAGATTCAGAAAAGAAGTGATGACCTCCATTCATTCGAATTAAATACTTTATTCCAGGTATTTTTCGAATAAAAGCCAATCCCAACTCTGTTGACTCTACAATTGAGATAGGATTTTTTTGATGTATCTCTTTTATTTTAGAATTGATAGAATCAAATGACAAATACCAAGTGATGGGTTTAAATTTCCTTGGCTTTAGTCTATAAATAAACACTCCTTGGTCCACTGCCTCTTCGTAATCCTCCGTATAATTTAACCCAACAATGGACACCCGGATATTGTGTTTGACTAGGTTCCTCGCAAGTATCTGAAGAAAAGTACCTACTCCTCCATGAGCGAACCCTGGTTTAGGATATTCACTTGATAAAAAACAGATATGCATTCGTAATATATTTACTTAATTCTGAGTAATAGGTTAATTATCTAAAAGTGAATTCAAAAATTCAGTTAATTGGCTAGAAGAAAGATTCTCGGATCTGTTTGAGGCTATCTTTTCTCTCCAATCTCTTTTTTGGGTTGCAAAGCTTTCAGGCGCTTTCAAAACTTCTTTCAACAAGCTTTTTAAACTATCTTTTTCATTTGCAAAAATAACAGCATCTAACCCTTCAAATGACCTAAAATGCTGAAATTGATAGACTGTCTCTGTACTCCAGTTTTTATCTATTTCCGTGTCATATGCCAAAAATATCGTAGGCTTATCAAAATAAGAAAAATCAAGACCAATTGTAGATCCAATATTAATCGAAAACTCACAATGATAGCAAAGGTTCAACAATAGTTTAATATCATCAAAAAGAGGATAAAAGCTCATCCAGTTAGCTCCTTTCACCCATTTAGGAGGGATATGGACAACGTTAGTGAATCTATCTAATATATGTTGATATCGCTCAACGCTGCAAACCGGCACTTGCCTAAATAGGACAGTAACTTGACTGTCAGACTCTAAAGCACTGACCACATCTTCCAAATATTTAGGATCATGAGGAGAAGTCAACTCATCATCACCTGAGAAAAGAATCCACTTTTTGGACACATCCAATCCGTAATCAGTTGCAAAATCACTTCTTGATTGCAATAAGTCCTTATGGAAATGAAAGTCAAATTGGGGGGTGCCAACTACGTGAACTTTATTTTGATGAATTTCAGGATAATAATCCAACATTTCTGATTTCATATAATCAGACCAAACGGCATAAAAATCTGTTCTTAGTGGAAGTCTTGCTTTTGGAAGATTATCCCAAGAAAAAATAGCAGTAACAGTTTTGATTCCTAAATCGCCTGCGGCAAGGCAAAGTGGTTCCAAATTAGAAACTCTTTGATGAGTAATAAAAATCAAATCTGGCTCAATTGTTAAAAGATCCCTTTTAAACTCTTTATATGCCGCACTTTTTTTCCATTTTAACCTATTAAGTTCTTCGATATATTTAATTCCATCGTAAGATGATAATGTTGCTCCAGCTACCTCTGTTGCAATTTGAAAAACTCGTTTAAAAGCATTATTCTTTACTTTAAACCAATTAGTAAGTATAGTTGGATTCTGTTTTATTTTAGCATTATACTTTAATCTAGCATAAGTTGATGATTCTCTCAAAAATTGTTGAAATCTTGACTCTACTGGTTTCTTTAATTGCTCATCTGCTAGAGAAATTCCTCTCTCATTCTTTACATAATCAATGATTTTAGGTTCTAGATTATGAAGTAAATGAATTTGAAAACCTTGATTTTCTAATTTCAAAAACAAATCTGAATATAGATAGTTTCTTATTCCAATTCCATCAGGAACTACAAATAGAATTTTCTTATTCACTTGCTGAATTATTATTTGGCGTAAAAATTTTGCTCGCTAAATTATTGAAATTCTCAACAGAGAAATACTCACCAAAAACAGGATACATTGTATTATTATCTCTTATTTTTTGAATTGAGGATAAAACGGCTCGTTTAATATCTATCAATGATCCAGCAAGGGCAAAAGAGGATTGGTCAACCAACAAATTTCTCAATTCACTTTCTTCTGGGCCTAAGACCAATACACCACGATTCACATAATCCAACAAAGGGGCCTTCCCTACTAATATATTACTGTAATTTCCAGAAGGTTCTAGTATCAAATTGATATCTGCAATTTCTTTAGCTTCCCAAAAAGCAACTTGAGATGGCACTTGAGGAAGAATCTGAAGGATTTCCATATCCTTATACTTAGTTTTTATCCTTTCCACATCATTTCCTTTAATCCTAAGAATCAATTTGACTTGATCTTTGAAATCCGGGGATTCTACCATCAAATCCTTGCAGGCATCCAAAAAGTAATCAATCTTCCTTCCTAATTGTATCGCCCCATGATACATAAAAGTGATTTTACCTGATTCCTTTTTTAGTTTAGGTCCATTGAAAACGGAGAAAACTTCTGGAGCAAATTGATGAGGTAAGGTGAAAAAATTCCGATTACTCTTATATAAGAATCTAAGATCCTTACTCAGCAAATTGGAAGGTGTAACACATTTAAAACCCAAATCGATCAGAGATTTCATATCCTTAAATTCATTTTCAGACCGCTTAGAAAATGGTCCGGAATACCCAGGATCCCAAAAAACAGGATAGGGGTCATGAAAAAACAGGACAATTTTATCTTTTAAATAATCGAACTTTTTAAATGCCCTTAAAGACAGGAATGACTGACCACTACTTCTTACAGCAATAAAATCATAATTTTCAAATCGAACATTAGATAAAATTTTTTCCATTTTGGAGAGCTTTACCTTATCTTCCAAAGACTTCCCAAAAATTTTGTGACCTAATTTCTCGACAAATTTAGAGATCTTGTTTTTGGAAAATAAAATATCATGCTCCCAAACCTGGTTTAAAGGCAACATATCTATTTCATGATCACTACTTTCTTTTTTTAAGTATAACAAATCAACTTTTTCCACATCTGGATGTAAAGCTAACCTGTAAACAAATGACCTACTTACTTGCCCTTCGCTTGTTCCAGAAACCCTTAAATCCTCGGCAACAACTAATAATCTCACAGATCTTTCTACTTATTATCCTTTTCTAAAATACTTTCTATGCTTTTTTTAAATAGTAGTTCTGATTTACTTCTTTCAAAGTCTCTCAAAAAAATCTCTCTACTATTTCGGCCATGGCTTGACACTAGCTCCCTATCAAAAATATATTTTTCCATTTCAATAGCCAAATCAGATGCAGAGCAGTGAACTGGTAATATGTAACCATTCACATCCTCAAATACTCTATTAGGAACATCACCTACCCTAGTAGAAATAATAGGTTTTCTTGAAGCCATAGCCTCCAGTACTACCAATGGCCCACCTTCAAAAGATGATGTCATAATGAAAACGTCTATCTCTTTGAAACATATGTCTCTTTTATCAAAAGCGAATCCTCCCTTAAATGAAACAATATTATCTAATCCATTGTCTTTGGATATTTTTTTAAGATTAGTCAACTCTGGACCATCTCCATATAAGCTAAACTCAACTTTAATAGCTTTACGTTTCAGAATGATTAAAGCTTCCAAAATAACTTTAAAATTCTTACCTACGTCAATTCTACCTAGTCCACCAAATTTAACTACTTCATTTTTTACTGGGGAAATTGAGAGAAAATCGCTTTGTCCTATATAAATCCATTGCTTAATAATATAATAGCTAGAATCGGGATAGTTTTTCAATAAATAATCTTCCTTTTCTTTTGCCGAGATCAAGAAAAATCCATTTTTCTCAAGTTGCTGATAAAACAAATTATTTTTTGGGTGAAAGATGGATGATTCATGATAGACAAATTTAACGTTCGCCTTTTGGCATAAGTCCAGAACGTGGGGAAGCAAAATTCGAGGACTAATGCCTGCAAAACATAGATCAAAATTCTTAAGAATAGAACTCAACCATGAATCAAAAAGATGAGGGAAATCCCGAAAACAATAAGCCAAGCTTTGTTTAAACGCAAAGCCAGATTTGACATAAATTTTCAAAAATTGCTTGCTTGAAAGTACCTTTTTAAGTTTTACTAAACTCCAGGCAACTTTTGGAAGTTCTTCGAATTCAGCAGATTTCAAAAGACAAAAAAAATTCAGGATTTCCACCTCAAAACTAGGATCAGAATTCAAAAAATTGGCAAAACCTATATTTTCTAATTCTTGTCCACCAGGCATTGAAATTCCAGGGATAAGGAACAAAATCCTTTTCCTAATATTTCTCATTATTATGGTTTGTAGTTAATCTTAAATTTGAATTTTAAAATCTTATGAAACTGGGAATGAAAAAAATAAAATAACTTTAGCATTAATGATTTAGATCGATGAGCCAAAAGAAATTGGTATGTGATATACCTATCCCATTCTCCTTTTTGGTCTATAAAATCAGCATAAATTTTCAACCTATTAGATTGCTTGTTAAATGCATTGGTAGATCTCAAAAGAGATGTTTCCAGCACTCTATATTTTACATCTACCTGGAATAGACCCTTTATAGAATATCTTTGAGCCATTTTTAAAAAAAGATCCAAGTCTTCCATCATAGATTCTGGGTTATAACCACCCACACGGATTGCATATTCTTTTTTAACCAAAACGGTTGGTGCTACAATGAAATAATCCATTAAAAGCATTGGGAAAATCATCCCTGACGGTAATTGAGAGGCTTCTTGCCAATCTCTTTCTTGAAAAAATGTGGGTGCATTGATTTCAACACCCTTCTCATCTATTTTGACCGCGTCTGAATATACTACTCCGAGCCTATCATCTGAGTTTTGAAAAGTAATGATTTGAGAAGCTATCTTGCCAGGCATCAGCACATCGTCGCAGCTCAGAATCTGATAATATTCGCCATCTGCCAGCTTCAATGCATCATTTGCATTTTCTGTTATTTTCTTTGTTTCGGACTGGAATAGGGTTTTTACCTTGACTTCCGGATTTCTTTGAATCCAATCCTTAATCTTAACAACACTCTCATCATTTGAAAAAGCATCAACAATAATGAGCTCAATAGATTTGTAGGTTTGACCAACTACGCTGTCGAGGGTCTCTTCCAAAAAGGAAGCATGATTATAGGCAATCGCAATTATGCTGACTAAGGGATCTTCGTTATTTGAAAAACTATCCAGAGCGATATTCATTTAATACTGTTATCACGTGATCAACTTCCTCTTTCTCCATAACCGGACTGATCGGTATACTCAGAATTTGCTCATGAATTAATTCTGTAAGAGGTAGGCTCAGATGAGCATATTCTGTATAAGCATCTTGCTTATGAAAAGGGACAGGGTAATGAATCAACGTTTGAATACCGTTGGATTCAGCATAATCTATCAAGTTTTGTCTTTGTTCGCAGCGAATTGCAAATACGTGATAAACATGATCTGTCTTTGCTTGCTTGTGATCAGGTAAAATCAAATGAGGGTTTTTGATTTCATCAAGGTACCTCTGTGCTATTTTCCTACGAACTGCATTCTCCTGATCAATATATTTCAACTTAATAAGCAGTACAGCAGCCTGAATTTCATCCAATCTAGAATTCACTCCTTTGACCTCATTATAGTACTTTTTCTTACTGCCATAATTACCCATTGTTTTTATGGTAGTAGCTAATGCCTCATCAGAGGTTGTAACAGCTCCAGCATCCCCTAGAGCCCCCATGTTTTTTCCGGGATAAAACGAAAAGGCTGCAGCATGCGAAAGATTACCAGCTTTGATCCCTCTGTCATCTATCGCACCATGTGATTGGGCACAATCTTCAACAAGTATTAAGTTTCTCTCATCAGCAAGTGCCATCAATTCCTTCATCGGACTCAGTTTACCATATAGATGTACAGCCAAAATAGCTTTCGTTTTGTCTGTAATAGCATCCTTTACATTTTTGACATTAAGGTTATAACTCTCCGCGTCCGGTTCTACAAAAACAGGTGTTAAACCCGCTATGGATATTGAAAGAATCGAAGCTATGTAAGTATTCGCCTGCACGATAACCTCATCCCCGTCTTTTAGGATGCCTAATTCCTTATATCCTTTAAATATTAAAATTAAAGCATCCAATCCATTTGCTACCCCAACACAATGCGAAGTACCACAATAGCCTGCAAATTGCTGTTCAAATTCATCATGAAACTTACCTCTAATGTACCAGCCATTTAAAAGCACTTGCTCTAGAATTTGCTTCAATTCAGCTTCATGAGCAAGGTTGATTTTTTTGAGATCCAGAAATTTTACCATTGTGATTTAATCATAGATTTAAAACTCTTGATGTTCTACCATTGATCTAAATGTTTTGCTTTGGGCTAAGAGGGATGCAAAAGTCCCTCTAGATTCAACCTCACCATCCTTCATCAAAAGGATTTCATCAGCGTTTTTCACGGTACTAAGTCTATGTGCAATTAGAACAATATTGCAGCTGCCTTTGAGTGAATCGATGTTTTGCTGGATCATTTTCTCGGTTTCACTATCTAAAGCGGAAGTTGCCTCATCAAAAATCAAAAGCTGAGCCTCTTTATACAATTCTCTGGCAATAGAAATTCTTTGCTTTTGCCCACCACTTATTAATGATCCACTATCCCCCAATATTGTTTCTTCTTTCTCAGGGAGCGATTCTAGAAGCTCGTTTAGGTTGGCCAATTTTAAAGCGTTGGAAAATTTGGTTAAATTTTCTTTTGTCTTCGCTGCCCAAAAAGTCACGTTGTTAAAAATAGTATCATTGAAAATAACCGCCTCTTGCGTTATGTAGCCAATTTTAGAGCGATAACTAGCCAAATTAAAAGATCGCAAAGGCTCTCCATTCAGGAGGAATTCTCCTGATGTAGGATGTATAAGTCCAACTAGTAAATTGGTAAGTGTCGTTTTTCCACTTCCACTTTTACCTACAAGAGCATAGGATCTGTTATTTTCAATATTCAGGTTGATGTTATTCAGAACCTTTTTTTCAGAAGAATAATAGAAACCTACATTATTCAATGATATGGTATTCAATTCAATGACCTGCTTAGTTGACTCATCTTTTTCTTGTCCTTTATCCAAGTCTTCCAAAAGCTCCAAACCAACATGCAATCCTCCAAGATTAGCTGTAAAGGCTTGCCAGCTTGTCTGCACAAGCATAATGAAATTCAAAGCTCTGTAAAAAAACATCAGGCTCAGAAAAATTGCAGCAATGTTTCCGTTTAAAATCTTGATTTCAACTAAGATTGCCCCAACCACAATAGCCATTACTAAAGGTTCCCTTGCTGCCATCAGTATTGCGTTAAAAATCCCAATTTTCTTTTGCTCCAACTCTATCTGATCTACATAAGTTTTAAGTTTGATCTTATATTTCTGAAAGTAATTGGTGGCTTTCAGGTACTTAAAATTATGAACAGCTTGAATAAGGGAAGACTGATACTTATGACTGAGCTTGCTGTTGTTTACAGAAGCTGATTCAGTGTACTTGAAAATAATCTTAAAAATAAAATTGGACAGGTATCCCCCTACGCTCACTACTAATGCAAACTGAAAGTTGGCTAACAAAGCCAAGACAATATAAACCAATAATAATACAAATGCCTGAAGGGTATTGAAGTAGGCTACATAAGCAGAGACAATTTTATAAATTTCCCCTGATAACGTATTTTGAACTCTACCTGCATCCAATCCCAAAAACTCCCGATACTCCATATTACCGAGACTATCCACCATTTGGTATCTGATTTTCTTTACAAAAAACATTTGGACCAGCACTTTGTAATGACTCTCCAGATACTTAAATATCCCTTTTACTAAAAAAATAAGTAATAGAAATAACAAAATAACTACGGCTGTGAGGTCTAAGCCAATCCAAGAAATAAAGTCTAAAAGGAAATCTAAAGACCCAAGAGACTCCGCAGCCTCAGCTTTATCTATCTGAGCCTTTCCGGCAACTTGTATCAGCGGAATAAACAAAGCCAATCCAAAGCCATCCAAGAATCCTCCTACAAGACTTAAAACAACAAGCAAGATGATCTTATTTCCTAGATAGGAATAGAAGAATAGAAAATGCTTAAAGTATTTAGAAATCAATTTCACTTAAAACTGATCCAGCTTACTTTTTTGAAACTTTATCGTCACTATAATACCCATAGCCATAGCCATAATTATAGCCATAACCGTAAGTTACTGCTCTTCCATCCACACCATTGAACAAGGCGTAAATATTCTTTATTCCCTTACCCGTTTTCAGCCCGTTAAGTGCAGTGACAAAATTTCGCTGACTATAATCTTGTCTGAAGACAAATAGTGTGAGGTCTACAAAGTTCAAAAGTTCGATTGTTTCACTTACAAGTCCTATAGGAGGGGTATCTAATATGATCACATCATATACTTGCTTCAACTCATTCACTAATTTCTCGAATTGCTCACCAGATAAAAGTTCTGCTGGATTAGGGGGAATAGGGCCAGAAACGATTACATCTAAATTATCAAAACCCGATTTTTGGACACCATCTTGCCAATGTTCTACTTGTTCACTTAGAATAGTTGATAGTCCTATGTTATTTTTAATGCCAAAATCATCAAATATCTTAGGTTTCCTCATGTCGCAACCCACAAGGACTGTTTTCTTGCCAGTCAAGGAATACCCCGAAGCTAAGTTCATAGCGCAAAAGGTCTTCCCTTCACTAGAAATAGTCGAAGTAAGCATAATGGTGACTTGCTTATCTTTTTGCATTAAATAACGAATATTCGCTCTTAATGATCTAAAAGATTCTGCAATACCTGATTTTCCATTGTTAAAAACCACCAGGTTGTTTTCCTCTTTATTTTTGAGAATGGTTGCTATTACAGGTATTTTAAGCTTCTTCTCCAAGTAAGAAATATCTTCAATTCTTACTCTAAATAACTCCCTTACAATAACATATAAAATAGGTAACAGTAATCCTATCAGAAATGCAATCATATAATTCCTTAACGGTTTTGGTGTGACTGGACCACCAATAGTTTTAGCGAATTCAATGATTTTATTATTTGGTCGATTGGAAGCCTTGGTTATTGCTGACTCAGCTCTCTTTTCACTTAAAAAATTATAAATACTCTCCGATAAGTCTGCTTGCCTCTGTAATCCTATTAAATTTTGCTCAGCTTGTGGTAAGCTTCTAAAAGAGGTTTCAATTTCGGCCTTTCTCCGCTCCAGATCATTGATTGTCATTTTATTATTCAAATCAACATTATCCAAAATTTCACGGATAGATTTATTTAGGTCATCCAGTTTTTTATTTGCTTCTCTAACCGAAGGTGAAAGTTCGGTTTGCGTGGCCATCAGTCTTGATCGGTCCACTTGGACTGCAAGCAAATTTTCAATTAACCCGTTCAAATAGGGGTCTTCAATTCCTAATCCAGAAGGTACAATTATCTCATTATAATTCTCCCGAACTAAATAATCCTTGAGACTTTGGTAATACCTGCTTTTTAAACTTGCATTCGCTAATTCAGTTTCAATTTCTGTAAGATTACTGTAAACTGTATTACTCTCATTGTTTAAGTTATAGATCTTATTATTTGATCGAAATGACTGTAGTTTGTTTTCAAATTGTGAGAGGGAATCCGCAACACCAGCCACTTGCTTGTCGATAAAGTTAATGGTACGGTTTGCAATGTCATTTTTCTCTTGAAGCTCTAATTCAAGATAAGTCGCCATTAAGGCATCCAGGTACGTCTGTCCCTTATCTACATTAGGAACATTCATACTTAAATTTAAAATGGAAGAGTTTTTTTCTTCTAAATCTACGATCAGGCCACTCGAATACTTATTAATGAGGTAAGTGTTATTTCGTACGGTATAAAATGCGTTCCCTGAATCCTGATTTGAAGTGTTATTAATTTTAATTTTAAATTGAGGGTTTTCTACCCACTCATTAAATTTATAAGGTCCACCTAGATTCGGAACAGCCTTGGCCATACTTCCATCTGGGAAATATTGTGTGAAATTATCATCTTCGAAAACAAGACTGTACTCATTTGGGTTTTCCCAAACCACTTTAACCATCCCATTTATGAGCTGAGGGAATTCCCAATCTACTTCTACGACTAGTGGAGTTTTTCTAAAAATTTCTTTCTTTACAAATCTTCCCTCTTCAAAATACTCTACGTCAAAATCCAATTGAATCAGGGTTGCTTCTGCTATAGGCCGTGATTTTAGAATAATAATCTCATTGGTTATCCCTATCCCCTGCTGTCCACCGATAGCAGCTGGACTATCAAATAAGGACAATGCACTTTCCTCTTCTTTGATAAAAAATTTACTAGATACTAAATATGTGGGTGCCGTTGTGCTGGTATAATAAAAAGCTACTCCAATAAACAGGATAATGCTGCCTAAAATAATTGGCCAGATTTTTAAAATTTTAGGAAAGAGTGTCTTTATATCAAAACTGCTTTCTTCCTCATGGAAAAAATCGCTATCCTCTTGGTCGAAACTCATAATAAATATATGGGAATGTTAATTTTTAATTAATGTAAGCACGAGCGCAATCGCTGTAATAGTTGTGGTCAACAATGTCAATGTCTCTACCACATTTGTTCCTGCACCTAGCTCTCTGACCTTCATCGGCTCAGCATAAATCATGTCATTAGGTTTAAGAAAATAAAACTCGGAACCCAGTAACTCTCTGTCTAAAAGATTGATTTTGTGAACTTGAGACCCATCAGGATATTGCCTAATGAGCATTACCTTGTCTCGCTTTGCTACTGTAGTCAAATCACCAGCAAATGCAATTGCTTCATAAATTGTAACTCTATTTTGGAGGATTGTAAATTTACCCGGTGATCTGAATTCTCCTAACGCACTAAAACGTACTCCTCCTAATCTTACTCTTATAAAAAATTCGTTTGCATTGACGTATTTAAGCACTTCCTGTTCTACCAAGACTTTAGCTTGACCAGTGGATAAACCAAGAAGTTTTACTTCCCCGATTAAGGGGATCTCCACCATGCCTTGCTCATCAATGGTGTACCCGTTCATAAAGAATGCATCACCGGCACCTTGACTGCCTCCCATTTGAGCTGAAGCTTGGGAATCATCTGCTATTGAACCAAAAATAGCATTAAGCTCTGGACTTGTAGTTTTAATTGTAACTTCTACAATATCATTGATTTGCAATAAATACTCCTCTGTTTCATAAGCATATTTACCACTAGACTCAACTAATGGGCCTGGTGATTCAGCGAGTTCCTGCATATAAATCATCTTTTTATTAGGAACGCATGAAAAGAGCATCAAACTCATAAGCCCTGTTACTACTAATAATCGGTAAAGTTTAAACATGGAATAAATAAGAGAGTAAGAAAAAAGAAGATTTTATTGATTTGGCTCAAAAATAAGAATTAATCAGAACTATTGACGCTTATTTGAGCAAAGGATGTATGGGTCAGAAATTATAGACGTGCGTCTATTCGTTTTTTATCTAAAAACCCTTTCACGTCGTACACCACTTGATTTTTGGACTTCTCAATCGAAAGACTTGCAAACTCTTTATGGGAAACCGCAAGAATAATTGCAGAATACTGAGAAAGGTCAGGAGCCTTTGCACCTGAAATAATTTCAATCCCGTATTCATGACTTACTTCAGAAGGATTTGCCCAAGGATCATACACATCCACATTAATGTCATAGGTTTTGAGTTCCTGATAAATATCAATAACTCGAGTATTGCGCACATCTGGGCAATCTTCTTTAAACGTGAAACCCAGAATCATAACTTTGGCATCGATCACTTTGAGATCCTTGCGCATCATGAGTTTCACCACTTCAGTAGCTACATGCTTGCCCATGGAATCATTCAGTCTTCTACCTGCCAGAATAATCTCCGGATGATACCCCAGTTCCTGAGCCTTTTGTGCAAGGTAAAAAGGATCGACTCCAATACAATGCCCACCAACCAAACCTGGTTTAAACTTCAGGAAATTCCATTTGGTACCTGCTGCTTCTAGGACTTCTGTAGTATCTATTCCCATCAGGTTGAAAATCTTGGAAAGTTCATTGACAAAAGCAATATTGATATCCCGCTGTGAGTTTTCAATCACCTTGGCAGCTTCAGCCACTTTTATAGAGGAAGCTTTGTGTGTGCCGGCAGTAATCACAGTTCGGTAAAGCTGATCTACAAACTCAGCAATCTCTGGCGTAGAACCTGAGGTTACTTTAAGGATCTTAGCCACAGTATGTTCCTTATCTCCCGGATTGATACGCTCTGGAGAGTATCCTGCAAAGAAGTCCTCGTTAAATTTCAATCCAGACACCTTTTCCAGCACTGGCACACATTCATCCTCTGTGACTCCCGGGTAAACTGTGGATTCGTAAATGACCACATCGCCTTTTTTCAGGAATTGGCCAATATTCT
The DNA here is from genome assembly GCF_900116615.1 of Algoriphagus locisalis. Taxonomy (GTDB): domain Bacteria; phylum Bacteroidota; class Bacteroidia; order Cytophagales; family Cyclobacteriaceae; genus Algoriphagus; species Algoriphagus locisalis. The sequence goes on along the minus strand of NZ_FPBF01000001.1, from coordinate 239,331 downwards.
CCGAAGCTTTAAGCATCGGGGTAAGCACTGGCCGATTGTGTTTGTCTGTAGGAGTGGGAACGGTGACAATGTAAACTGTGCAATCCGAAAGATCTGAGGCATTGTAGGTAGGCAACAACCCCGTTTTTTGGGAATCCGAAAAAGCAGAAGCCGTCACGGATTGAAGCAAATCATCCTCCACTTCCAGGGTGTTATCCCTTCCAGCATTGATGTCACTTACCCGCTTGATATCAATATCAAAACCAACCGTAGGATATTTCTTAGCAAATTCTACAGCCAAAGGAAGGCCTACATATCCTAAGCCTATTATTGCGATTTTTACGTCTTGTAAATCTTTGATCATAATTGAGTTTCTTTCCAATAGAAATCCTATAAACTAGTGACTTCCAATCTTTCTTTGTTATACAGCTTCGCCCTGTCAGTCCCAAAACTTAGCTTTAGTCATGAGCACTGTTTTACTCCTTATTCACTGATAATCATCAGCTTAAAAAAAACAACCTCAGTACTCTGTAATCTACTTTACTTGTGTTAAATGAGTACTAAAATTACTCACTTCAACCAAAGGGCAAATCTAACAGAATTTGAATGATATAAATAACAAATCACTTAGTTCGGCCAATTCTGTAGATTAAATTGACGCTGCCGTAAAATGCCAGGGGATTATATCCAGCAGGGAAATCCGCTGTACTTAAGCCTTCATTTTCCCATTGGTAGTTGTAACTTTTTATAAACTGGGCTTTGCCACTTAGTATCAGATTATTCCACTGCTGATCCCAAAGTACAGCCAAGCTAAAATCTACCCAAGGTAGCCTTTCAGGGTTTCTAGCGAATGCACGATTGTAAAAATCCTTGTGGTTTTCAAGCCTTTCTATCAGTATTCCCCGCTTGTTGAGTCCATCTATTTGGGATATTTCTAGCGTCTGCACATTAGAGCCCACTCCAGGTCCTGTTCCCAGAGCTTCACCATAATTGGTAAATCCACGAGCTTGGCCATGGGTGTGCCAGGTATATCCACCACCCAGCCCGGCATATCTAATTATTCTATTGATGGATTCGCTTTGATTCAGAACTTCAGCTCGCACTTGGTATATTTTATCTGAACTTACAAAGTTGAAAAGTTTTTGGAATCCTATAAGGTATGCTCTTGCGTGTTCGGGATTCAGGATAGCTTCTCTCCAATTAAGTGCATGATCTCTTCTGCCCAATTCAAAATATATTTCAGCTTGAGCCTTTGGAACCATCATTCTGCCGAAAAAAGTCAATTGCTGGTCTCGACCTTCGTTGTCTTTATCAAAACCATATTTGCTTTTTTGAAATGCTTCAAAAACCGGTAGGTAATCAATTATCTTCTCTCCCTTCTTCTCACTATACTGCTGGTGAGTTCTTGCTACACCAAAATATAATCCTTTTATCCATTTCGGCTGATAGATGATAGTAAGGGCATTTAGATACTTGTAATCACCAGAAAAAGGGAAAAAGTAACTATCATTTAGCCCTTGATTCTGTGCAGGCTCAATCCCTGAATCCTCGAGTCTTCCGACTATCAGCTGACCCTCAAAACTTCCTAAGAACGTCTTAGCCGGTCTTCTGGTATTCAATGTGAAATGAGGAAAACTGCGAGCATTGCCACTAAAAGTAAGTGCACTAAACTGACCTGGACCCCACCAAATATTTTCCGTGGAAACTCCTGCCTCAAATGCTCCGGCCTGTAGGGTCACCTTAGACTGACCCCACCAGAAAAAGGAAGTAGGTTTGTCACCAAATCTTTCTGGATAATCCCCAAAACTCCAATACCTATATCTTGCCCGATTGACTCCAGGAGAGAAATCCCCCGCAAATCCATGGTACGATTTATTTTGAGACCAAATAAATTCGGGGGAAAATTGTATTCTGAGTATGGACGCTTTCAGGGAAAACCCAATCTGTGTATAGGTTTGCATCCCAACGTTTGGAACCATTGCGCCATTACCCCAGCCGTACGGTCTTCTAGTATTCACTGTGCCTGTGTGCCTCAATGGCGTGACACTAAAATAATTCTTACGCTGGCTGGTTTTATCAGTTCCAAAAACAGAATCAGAATGGTTCATACTACCAAAAAGCATATCCCAATTGGAGGGAGATAGTTCAACAGGTCTTAAGGCAAAGGAATTAGAACTAGTCAAAATTCCCTGTAATTGTTGGCGACGAATTGCTTCCTCAAGGACAGGCATGCCTGAGGTTAGTGTTTGGGCCATAACCAACTTGGTGCTCGTGCAAAGCAAAAGGAGTAGGAAGGTTTTCCTGAAAAAGGATATTTTTTCAGATCTCAAATTTGTACTTTGAGATCTGATAACATTTGAACTCCTGATGACTATATATTTCAATTATACTTTTAGGGCTATCCTGGTACTTTTATTAGTTTCTAAACTTTCCATACCTTCTATTTCTCAGACAGTAAATGTGTTAGATTTCGGTGCAGATCCCACTGGAGAATATGACAATTCATCTGTGATAAACGCGCTAGTGGATAGTTTAGCCAAATCGGGTGGAGGAACTATGTTCATTCCAGCAGGCAAATATCTATTAAATGATGCGATTTTCCTGCAATCAAATATAAATCTTAAGGGACAGGACCTTGAAAAAAGTATCTTTTTCAGAGATCCGGGGAAGGGTAATTGGGCAAGTACTAAAGCCCAAGCATTGGTAACTACGCTTCACAGTTCTATCAATGAGAATGTAACCGTCGAAAATCTAAGTGTCGATGCGGGATTCAAAAAGAATGAATTAAACGGTAAAGGTGGCGTTTGCCTTCGCAATACGCACAATTCCAGGATTTCAAATGTGAATACCTACAACACTTGGCATGGGGTGGCTTTTTATGGATATAGGGGTGAAAACGCCAACAATGTAATTGACAAAGTAATCTCTACCAATGCACATGCTTCTACTACAGATGATAATTCTGGGAGACCACGGGGAGTTCTCATCACTGATTTTGGCTCGCAGGCAAAAAACTCTATAAGTGTGAATGCAGGAACAGGTTTTTATGCAAACGGAAAGGACATCAAATTCCTGGAATGTCATGCAGAAAACTGGTTCAATGATAATGGGTTTTATCTTATTGTAGATAACCTCTATGTGTCAAAATGTACAGCAAAAGGTGGGGAAACACCAGCTAAAGGATTTGGGTCTGGATTTGCCATAGCGTACAAGAAAGGTGGGGTTATAGAAAACAGCAAAGCAATTAATTGTAGTAATTATGGTTTCCGCATACATGTTCCACAATCTGACACAAAGTTAATTAATAACACAGCTATTGGTTGTGGAATAGGTTATGGGATCGAAACAGCCTCACATCCTTTCCCTGAGGTGAGTAATCATATTGAATTGGTGAACAATACTGCCGAAAATAGCGGTTTACACGGCTTCCTGTTTCGGCAAATGAGCAATTCTTCCATTACTGGAAATAAGGCTATAAATGGAAATCAACGAGGATTAACTCTTTCAACCCGAGGGGCCATCGCTCTCAAAGACTACCTGAGTGGAAATACATTTTCCAAAAACGAATGCTTTGACAATCAGCAAAAGAAAACCCAAATCTATGGATTTTACGACTTTTCCAAAAACCATATAAAAAGCGAAGCTAAGAAAGGTAAAAACAATAAAATAAAGCATTCATCTTTTAGTGGAATTGATATGTTTTAATATTTCTTATTGATCATTTTCCAAGTAAAATTGAGAAGCTTGACTTGACGATAGGCTCTTTTCGGTTCCGTGATCAATCTGTAGAACCACTCTAGCTTTAAGTCGATAAATACACTTGGAGCTCTTTTGGTTTTACCTGAGTAGATGTCAAAGCTGCCACCCAAACCCAGATACACGCCTTTATTAACCTGTAGCATGTCAGTCATTAAGCGTTCCTGAGCAGGGCTCCCCATTGCCACAAACACAAAATCAGGTTGTTTTTCTTTCACATCTTTGAGCAGTGTTACTTTCTCTTCTGGTTTTATATAACCATTTCTATGTCCTGCTAACTTTATACCGGGGAATTCCTCCTTAAGCTTTTTAATCGTGCCTTGTATAACGTCTTCTCTGGCCCCTATAAAGTAGAATGATTTTGTAGGGTGAAACACCCTGATAAACTCCAACCAAAGTTCCACACCGGGGATTTTCGTGACATTCGATATCCCTTTTTGATTCAAAGCCCATACGGCTCCTACTCCATCAGGGTATCCTATGTTTTGGTTTATTACTTCTTTAAGTTCAGGATCTGCATTATATATTTTCTCGGCATTGACGGCTACCAGAAGTTTATTCTGATGTGTGGCAAATTCAATCAATTCACTTTTTGATTGAAATCCATAAATTTTAATTCCGTTAATTATCCTAAAATCAGGCATTAAACAGGCAATTGAGTTGTTCATTTAGTCTAGATATGACTTTTTGTTTCATGTATTTTTCAGCAGTCTGGAGTGCCATGTATGACATGTGCTCTCTTTTCGCAGGTTGTAACTGATAGAAATCAAAAATAGCATCTGCAAGTTGAACCGTGTTTCCAGCTTCAAAGGTAAACCCATTCTTTCCATTTTCTAAATAAGTCAAGATCCCACCTTGCTCGCTTCCTATTACCGGAACTCCGCAAGCCATGGCTTCCAAGCCTACCAAACCTAAGCTTTCTGGCAATTCAGATGGAAAAATCAACAAATCCCATCCTCTCAATCTCTCTCCTATTTCCTGCTGACTCAAAACTCCAAGAAAAGAAATTTGAGGACTAGGATTACTATTTTCTACCTGATACTGAAGTGCAGAAATAAGGGATCCAGTACCAATTATTTCCAGCTTGAGTTGAAGCTCCTTCGACACTAACTCGAAAGAGTCTATTAATGTAGATAGTCCTTTTCCAGGATCTAGCCTGCCTAGGTATCCTATCACTAATCGGAGCTCACTACCTTTTCCATGATAAAAATTCATAGGGTCTATTCCTCCAGAAGGCGACACAAAAATGGTACATGGATTTACACCCATTCGTTCGAGTTTGGGCACGAAAAAAGATGATGGCACTACCACAAGATTGGCATGCTGAATCAACCTCCTATTCAATTTCCTGAGCAAGGTGGCAGCTCTACCAGTATCCATAATATCCGTACCGTGCGCATTTAAAACTAATTTACGATTAGCTCTATTCCACCAAAAACGTAAAGGAAGTAGGCTATGCTGGATATAATGCACATAGATCAAATCGTATTTCATGAAGTTTGACTTCCAAAAAACATCAAGAAAGAACCAACAGTAAGACAAGATCCTACCTATACCTTTTTTCCTACCTTTGATCAGAGAACTGAGGACAATTTGATTTTCGCCATCTTGAAAAGATTCTGAGAAATTGGATACAAAAACCCCGTAAGATGGACTTTTAGTACTTGGGTACATATTTGAAATCAAATAAATTTTCAAGCTTTATTCATAGTAACCGGTAGTCCATTTAGAAAACCAAGACTAATTCCCAGCATGGCTGAATTAAAAATATGGCCTGCCATAAAAGAGATCAACAAAAGGACGAGGTTGATCGCCCACATGTGACCGGTTAACCCAGCTTTTGGAACGAATAAACTTCGAAATAAAATAAGTAAATAACCTCCCATCACTAAGCCAAGTCCCAGCCAACCATTCATGAATAGCAAATCAAAAAAGTCGATTTCTATGCTATGCGCCACACCATGGTATATTCCCATCATTTCCAAAAACTCCAAACTTCCAAGTCCAAAAAGATAATCCCATAGGGTATAATCACTGGGATAGAATCTCAGTGCTCCCTCCACCATTTCATTCCTTCCGGAAAGAATAAACGTGAGTAGGTCCATGCGTTGATAGAAAAACGAGAATCTTTCTATCAGGCCCGTAGTTTTAATGCCGATATATAAAATAAATGGAATGCTGGTCGCGAGAATTGGAATCGCTAAATACTTTAGTAGTTTTCCCAGAGTAAGTCTCCTTGGGAACTTCAAACTAATCTCTAGCAGCATGATAATCAGTAATATCCCCAATACTGCGGTCTTTGATGCATTTAAAATTCCCAAAACCAACAGAAAAGCAAAAAAGAGCAGTTTGAAAGTGAACCCTCGTTCCCGAATCAAATACCAGCAAGTGCCACTGAATAACACAAAAATACCAGCCACTTCATTTCCAGCAAAAAAGAACCCTCTTCCTCCGATTCCGCCATCTGGCCCATTATACTGACTGTATCCTACTCCTATCACCCCTAGCAAAATATTGGTTATTATCAATCCGAAATTTGCCCAGACAAAAGTTCTATATGTTCGGTTCTGTCCCCAGTCATATTTTGGCAAACTCGAAAAAAACAAGAATGAAATAGGAAATAGAAGCAGTTTGAGGTTGTACCCAAAATTCCCTACAATCGTAATGGTGTCCCCTGTGCTTAAGGATTTGGCCATCAGTGGTACCAGAAAAAACAAAATCATCCCTAGGCAAATTCCAAAATAGGCAATATTTGATCTAAGCAAATAGACTAACATCCCCATAAGCATTGCCATCTTGTACAGTTGGGATATACTAACGCCTATCCCAAGCCGCAAAAGAATGCCATTAAAACAATCTATCCCCAAATAAAAAAAAGTCATCCCAATCAGGATATTTCTGAGGTACAAAAAGAGATAATCCTGAATGGATAGTTGCCTAATCAAGAGCTAGGATAGGTGGTTTTTCAAGAAAATCAGGAGTGCCCACACAAAGCCTGATGCAAACCCCATAAATATACAGATTGCCAAAATCATCGGGATATTTGGTTTGGTCTTCTGATAAGATACCACTGGAGGATTGATGATACTTAGTACTGGAATATCTTCTTGGACTTTGATTTTGGCCTGATCCAATTGCACTGCCATGTTGGTGTATAAGTTACTGGCGATATTGAATTCTGCCAAAAGCCTCTCTTCATTTGCTCTTCCCGCAGAAAAGCTCAAGTTTTGGTTGCGATCGCGAAAAGTGGCCAACGTATTCTGTGTTTCAATAAAATTTTCCTTGGACTCTTCAAATTGAGTTTGAACAAATTTAAGATTTTGCTCCGCCTTCTCAGTTTTGTGGGCAATAACAAACTCAGAAAGCAGGTCAAATGCATGGGCAGCTACCTGAGCAGAAACTTCCGGATCGACTGTCTCTATGGTCATCGTGATTACTCCAGAGTTAGGATCAGTTTCCAAAAGAATTATTTTTTTAAATTCATTAAAAACAGGTACTAATTCTCTTTTCTCAAAAATCAGAGAGTCTTGCCTCCCTTCACTGAAATCTAATATTTCCCTCCCGTTATTAGCAAAAACTTCAGGCAGTCCAATGGTGTACTTTTTAATACTTGATAAAATGGAAGTCCGCCTATTGATCGCTACAAATTCACCAATTTTGAGCGGATCTTGCCCCTCACTTTGACGCAGAGGCCTATTGCTCAATTTGGCCAAGTAGGGAATACTGTAAATAACCTCCTGGTACATCATAGGAGAAATACCATCTTCGCCACCTTGAATTCCTCCCAAATTAATTCCTGATAGCCCACCCAATTGCCGCATAAGTCCAGTAGCCCCAGAATTGGCAGTGGATAGCGCTATGAATTTAACACTTGACTGATAGTGGTTCCTTGTCACTATAATTATCAAGACTCCCAAAGCAATGAAAAACACCAAGCTTTTGACAAAAAGCATCTTTTGTTTGACAAAGTGCCGTAAAAGTTCTGCTACATCAATGGATTCATTAGCCATGAAATGGATTTCTTTTAATGAGATAAAACTTATAAATCATTCGAAGTGGTCTAAAATTAAATACTTTAAAAATCAAGTATTTGTGATAATCTACTTCCTTATAATACCAGGATAGGTAGCTTCCGTCAAACTGGTCAGCTCTTATCGTTTTGGCTATTAATGCCAATAAGTACTTATTGGAATATTTTTTTAAAAGATGCTCCGGCAACTGCGTTTGATGAGTTTCAAGTGATTGCTTGATTGTTTTCATGATGCAGCCAATTTCGAATTTCTTCAGATTTTTTGTCACCATATTATCACTATCTACAAAGTAAGTTGCTAATACCTTATTAAAGAAGCCCAAATTCCCGGCTTTCAGAAGGATCCTCAGCCAAGTATCTACGTCTCCCCCCGAGTTACATTGATTTGCTGGAAAAGTGCCTGATTTCTCGAAAACTTCCTTTTGAACTGCAGCTACAGATGAGCAAATAGGTGCAGCGTTGGCGATGGAATGCGTTAAAAAATCTTCTAAACTCAAAATGGCCAATTCATTTTGCGGTAGCCTGCGTGCTATGTTACACACTAAGCTACCAGATTTATTTTTGATACGCCATGCAGCAGACAAAATCTTCACATCCCCATTCTCAGCGATCAAGGTTCTCATGGATTCAAGGTAGTCATGCTCCCACTCATCATCTGCATCCAAAAAACAAACCCATGAATACTTAGCCTTTTCAATACCCAAATTCCTAGCAGCATACCCACCAGCTCCTGGTGAGCTTCTTCTGAACACGGATACCTTTTGATCACTTATGTTGGAGATGAATTCAAACGATCCATCAGTAGAAGCATCATCTACCAGAATCAATTCAAAATTGGGGAAACTTTGATTTAATACTGAATCAATCGATCGAGATAAATGACGTTTCTTATTGTAGACTGGTATTATTACAGAAAACATCAACTTCTTTTCGGTGTATTAGTATCAAACGATAATCCCAACAATTCCCATGCTCCTACAAATTCAATAGACCACTTTGTAAAGAAAAGCTTTACTTTCATTAAAAATGATTCATTTATTTTTATAAAAATTGTAATTGGAGGTCTCAATAGCATCAAAAGGGTCATGGCTTTTTTCATCCAAGATTTACTTTCAAAATATAGGTTATAATACCCTCCAGTTGTTCTTCTTTTTTTTGAATATAGTTCAGCTATAGATTTTCTAGAAGGATGATGAACTACTGCATCCTCAGCAAAAGCTATTGAAGCTCCATTAGCGGTAGCATTTTTGGTCCAAACGGTATCTGCACCAGAGAATATATCCTCTCTGAACCAACCTAACTGGGCGAAAATTTCTTTTCTCACGAAAAGGTTTGCAGTTATGCTGCATTTTTCAACTTCCACATTTCTTTTTTGATTAAAGGAAAAATTTCTCTCATAACTAAATACCAAATCTGAATCATCCGGATGTTCCTTAAAAAAAGTAACTGCTCCCCCGGCCATGTCAAACCCCTGAACCATAATATCCAATCCTTGAGCCAACCAGTCTAACTGAGGTTTACAGTCTGAGTCAGTAAAAGCTATAATATCCCCCTTTGCATGCGCTATGGCCAGATTTCTAGCTGCGTAAGAACCTTTTCTAGATTCAGATAATAAGGTAGCATTTTCCGGTAAAACAAAATCTGCAGGAATTGGATCAGAGGGGTCATTATTTACAGCTAAGATTTCAAATGCTGATTTTGGAATTTGCTGATGGGCTAAAGACTCCATACACATGGCAAGTCTGTCCCAATCACGATAAAATGGGATAACAACGGAAAAGGTGAGACTATGGGACATCAATTGAAATAGCTACGTTCTCAAGCTGACATGCCTCATAAACCCTCGCTGATGCAGTAGCTGGATCAAATTTATTTTTAATCCCCCAGGCTTCTGCATCCTGATCAAATGATTTCATGATGTCTTTCTTGAGAAAGTACTCATCGAAATTCTCTGAATCAAACTTTTGCTGAGCAAACCCAAGTTCAAATCCGGGCGGGTTGTAATCATAGCTATAGGTTGAATTATCCAATTGATTTTTAAACCGATCTGTTCGAATGACTTCTATCATTTTTTGAAATTCCTTACTTAGAAAGAACTCCAGCTCAGGATATTGCTCCTTGATTATTCCCAAAGCATACAGATTGAAACCATGGTAACCCACAGACTTCATATAAATGGCATTGGATTGGTTTTTGGTAGTTCTGATTTTAGAAACGACACCACCAAGCTTCTTTTTCATCGTAGTACGCAGATACATGGTAGGCAGGTGCATAATGACGCCATCCGGGTACATTTTTATGTTATTTTTTATAGCAGAAATAAAGTCTTGCGCCTGGCATTTTATGTCTAAATCTCCATGAGTTGCCAATCTACTGCCTATAGCTGCATACCACAATTGATGGTTGAAGGTGACATCAAACCCCCTGATACTTCCATCTACATTGACAATTTTCCATGCTTTGTGATCGGCATCATATGGATGAAGTTTGTAGACCTCTTCAGCCAGTCTGAGAATCTGATCATCTCCAAAAAACCTAAAGGCATACTCCAAAGCTTCCAAAGTCCAAGCTTGCCCCATCACGCCATTTGTAAAATCCTTTTTGGGATTAGAGCGATGCCAAAAACTAGCCCCCATTGGTCTAGCAGCACCAGAGAGCAAATATCCCAAGCATTTTTCCGCTGCAACACGGAACTTTTGATCAGTGGTGATCTCCCACGACTTTAAAAAAGCAACCAACCAATGAGATGTATTTCTCACAGGAGTCTCGGGATCTTTATAAGGACCATTGTGACCTGCAGGCATAGAACCATCAGAGTTTTGAGAGGCTAATGCAAATTCCGAAGTCTGGGTGATAATTGAATAAACTTTCATTGATTTACTTTACTATGGACAGCAAATTTCCAACTACTACTTTGACAGTATCAGCTGGATTTATGGGAAACATATACCTGATTTGATCCATACTCTTACTTATATTCTTTTCCTTTAGGTATAATCTCGAAAGCTTTCTTTTTATGCTGTAAATACGTTTAGTAATTGATTTTTTCTGATAGTCTTTAGAAAAATATTCAGCCATTACCAAGAATGATTTAAGCTGCATTTCGAATTGCTGAATTTCCGTTTTACTAGACCAAACTCCCTGATTATGGACCCTATAACATCCTGAAGTGAAATTCAAAAAACAAGCGGGTCCATATTCTGTGGCGATTGCACAGAGGAAATTATCGGTGTTGAATGCTTTGTAAAACAGTGGAGGAACTCCATTTTTTATTGCTTCTCGCCTAAAGACTGAGGTTAGAAATTTGGGTTTATATTCCTCCAAAATCATCTCATGAGTGATTACAGGGTTCAGTCGGTTTCCACGCCAAACATTTTCTTTCAAAACAACACCTTTGCTATTTACCTCCGAATAATTTGTACAACAAATAGAATACTGTGGGTTTTCCTCCAAATAGTCAATTTGCTTCTGGAGTTTCAAAGGATCTGTCCAAAAGTCATCACCTTCGCAGAGCGCCACATATTTATCTTTGGCCCGTGGGTATTGATATTCAAAAGCTGGTTTAATCCCCTTGGAATATTGATTTTCAGATTGATAGATCGGCTTGATAATGGCAGGGTATTCATTTTCAAATTTTCTGATTACCTGACTTGTTCCGTCAGTCGATGCATCATCATGGATCAAGATTTCTATTCCAAACCTTGTTCTTTGCTCCAAAAAGGATTCAATAGTCTGAGAAATGTAGTTGACATGATTGTAAGTATTACAAATAATACTTACAATAAATGAATCCTCCTTCCAAGATTCTATTATTTCTGCTTCATTCCTAATGCTCACAATTCAAACTTAGGATCAAATTGTCTACAAAAATCTTCGATATTCTCTTTTCTAAAAAAAGACATTGCTTCTTTAATTTCTTCAGCGCTCCAATCCCACCAGGAAATCCTAAGTAAAGATTCCTCCACTTTTTCAGAAAATCTTCTCTTAATCACTTTAGCTGCAGATCCTGCGACTATTGTATAAGGGGCAACATCTTTTGTCACCACGGCACCTCCTCCTATAACCGCCCCAGTCCCAATAGTCAGCCCAGGCATTACTAATACGCCTTGTCCAATCCAGACATCATGGCCGATCGTTACTTTTTGGTTTCTTCTCCATTGAAAGAATTGTTGGTCGTTTTCTCCTAAACCATAGTCAGATGATCGGTAGGTAAAATTGGACAGTCCTGCTCTCCAATAGGGGTGATTTCCAGGATTTATTCGTGTAAAAGGAGCAATTGCACAAAACTTCCCAATTTCTGAATAAATGACTTCTGAGTCATGTAGTATATAGGAATAATCTCCTATTTTACTTTCAGTAACCCTTACTCTCTCATCTATTTGAGTAAAAGCGCCAAATTCACCTTTGTTAATTTTAGCACTTTGGTGAATGTTAGGTTCTGCTGTGATTATCATTCGACTTGTAAACTTTTTAAAATTTGAGATGAATCATCAATATCCTCAAATGTCCCAACCAGCGAAATAACATTAGAGATACTTTTACGGGACAACGCCCATTCTGAGCAATCAATAAACTTTTGCTGGACGATATCCCATTCAAAAGGGTTTTTTGCGTGTCCTTTAGGATAGGTCGAAACACCTTCCAACTGATTCCCGTCTGCTAAATCAATCTGCAATACATCAGGTCTCCAAAGATTGCCGGAATCATCCCAGTCCTCATGTACTTCAAAGGAAATCAATTTCATGAGGTTTTTGACTTTTGGATCATTTACAGCTTCAATAGTAAAATCAACGGTTTTTATTTCTCCGTAAATCAAAGCTCGGGCGATCAAATAGTGAATAGAGAACTTTCCCTGCAATCCTTCTTCAGGATCTTGGTAAAACAAAATCTCTTTGGCTCTTGGTGTAGCTCTACAGGAAACCCCAGTAATTTCTGAAGGAGAAATGTCATTTTTCCGCTTTAGATCTATAGCAATATCTATAAGCCTGTGACTCAATGCACAACTAGCATATTGCTTGAAGTTGAGCCCGGGAGTCTTGATGGACCAAGGGTCTCCAAATCCCGGCAGAAAGTCCTGTAGACAAATGTCATTTTTTCCATAAGCTGCAAAGTAACTTTTTGGTCCCTCAAGAATAAATTCAGAAGAAGTAAACCCTCCCTTACCAAGTAGTGCAGCTTTCAATCCAGAAGCAGAGGCATTACCTATATGTAAATGCTTTGTTTGACTTCCAAAATTCGCTACTAGTCCACCCGAAAGTGAAGCAGCTATGCCCAAACTATTTGCCAATTGCTTTTCACTGGAGTCTAACAACAGTGAGCTTGATACTGCTGAAGCTAAAGGGCCAAAGACTGAAGAAGGATGCCAGCCGTTGGAGTGCAAGAATGGAAGACATTTTGAAAGAACATTTAGCATCTCTACTCCTATAATGTAGGACTTTAGTAGTTTCTTTCCAGATATGTTATGATCTTCCGATATGCTTATTAGAGCAGGGAAAAGTAAAGCCGATGGGTGACACTGGGTGGAAGCCCCAGTATCGTCATAATCTAGTGCATGAGCCGAACTACCATTGAATTCTACAGCATCGAGCTGATTTAACTTCACATTCTTGCCAATGATCTGATGAGTGCCAGTGGTGCCCTTTGTGAAGTATTTAAGTTTATAACTCAGTAGGATATTGACTGACAACTCCCGTGATCCCAGCATCGTTACACCCAAATAGTCTAGGAGGGCTAATTTAGCCAAAGCTAATTCCTCACTTGGCATTTCCTCTTGAAATTTACCCAAGACTAGCCTTGATAAGTTATTCAAAATCGTTTCTGCCATTATCAGTTGCTCCAAACTTGCTCGTTTTGCAATTGGTTCAAATCTTCAGGGAAAATTATATGGCTTTTCAAGGATTTCCCGATGATCAACTGATGTGTTTCTTCAGGAGCATGAAAGATGGGGAATTTCTCTTCGGGTAAAACACCATCCAAAATCAATCCCAAATCATCTTGCCCCATCATAAATCTTGGAAAAGTATTCCCATTGGTTCGCATATTCATCTCCTGAGCTTTCCACACGCCACGTTGATCTTTTCTGAATTGCACAGTTAGGGGTCCAAACCCTCCTTCAGTGTGAAAAGCTGCGACAAACCTTTTGGTCAATTCTTCCAGGTCTGGATCCTGCACTTTCTTAAAACCAACGGTGGTGCCAGATTCATGCTCATTTCTGGAAATGAAAATTGGATCAAATGAGCCATCAGGAGCAATTACTGTATGGCAGGAATGGTGATAAATATTCGGTGCATGCGCAAATAATGGAGTCAAACCATCCAGTTGTCTGAAATATTCATCAAGTGATTCCCCTTGCCCCAAATATTCCTGAAACATATAGTTAGGGAACTCTGAAACCACCTTTGCATCTTCCAAAGATCTAATAAAAAAAACACCTTTGCTGGCAAAGCCCTGAATAGGCTTTGCAATCAGCGGAAAACCAAACTGAGCTGCAAATTTCTCCAATTGACTGAAATCGCCAGATTTACCCAAAACAAAAGTCTCCGCAAATGGCAAGTTATACTTTTGGCAAAAAACCCAAGATTCCCACTTATCTAATGCATATTTTAATGTAGAAGCCCTTCCATAAGGCATTTTGGCACCTAATCCGGGAAACTCCTCTAACAATGTGGCAACAGTTTCTGTATCCTCATCTCTTCCACTTAATATCAAACTAGGCTTTTCCAACTTAATAATCTCCAAAATTCGCTCCTTGAATTCCGGTGAATTAGTATTGGGAACGATGTAGCATTTATCACAACGGAAGTTGTTTGGTGAACCTACCATGCTATTTGTCCCGATCAGCGATACCTGATCTCTTCTTCTAAATTCTGGGAACTCTAGAACATCATGAACGTTTTGACCGACAAGGCTACCAATACTTGTCATTAAAATTTTTAATTTACCTTCCATTGTAAAGTACTTAGTTAATTTTGTTTGTATTTGATTTTTGCTGATCGCAAACTTTGTGATCGCTCAAAGCAAGCAGAAAAAAAGCATTGGCAGAAAAGAAAACATTTCTCTTCAGCGCAGAAATAATGTGATTTTTATCAATTGTTATATTCACGATACATTATTCTGCAAACCAGATCAATTTCTTCGACAGATAGATCATGATAAAGTGGCAGGCATAGAATTCTTTCTGTCACAAAATTGGTGATGGGTAAATCCTTTGAATTATTTACATAAGGTAAAGAAGCCAATGAAGGGTAAAAGTATCGTCTGGGAAAAATAGATGCACGATTAAGTTTATGAATACATCGCCTCATCAATTCTGGGTCATCAAAAAGAATGGGGAAGTAGGAATAATTATAGGATACATTTTTGTCAATAACCTGACCTCTCACCGGGAAATTCTCTAAGTTTTTATTGTAGTATTCAAAAAGGACTTTCCTCTTAGCAAAAATCTTTTCCATGAAAGGCAAAACCGCTAATCCCATAGCTGCATGAACTTCAGAATTTTTGCCATTTATCCCCAAGTCACTAAACATATCCGGTCCTGAGTGTCCAAAATTCCTCATTAATGAAATTTTCTTGAACAAGTCAACATCATTGGTAAAGACCCCACCTCCTTCCACTGTGTGGAATATTTTAGTTGCATGGGTGCTCAAGGTGGTAACATCCCCATAGTCCATGAGAGATCGGCCTTTGTACTTGACACCAAACGCATGTGCTCCGTCATAAATAACTCTTAGATTATACTTTTTGGCTATTTCGTCAATAGCTACAGTATCACAAGGATTCCCAAAAACATGCGTAGCCAATATAGCCGAAGTTTGAGGGGTAATAGCTTCCTCTATTTTGGACGGGTTTATATTGTAGGTGTTTGGATCAATATCTACAAACACCGGTGTACAGCCTTCCCATACTATTGTACTTGATGTAGCCACATAAGAAAAAGGAGTAGTAATCACCTCCCCTTTTAGTCCCAGAGCTTTGATGGCAATTTGCAGTGCAATGGTTCCATTACCCATAAATATAAAGCTGTTAGAATCAAGAAATTCGGCAACCTTAATCTCCAATTCATTGACCAAAGGGCCGTTGTTTGTCAACCACTGCCTTTTCCAAACTCCTTCGAGGTATTGCTGATATTTCTCAAATGATGGAAAAAAAGGTCTAGTTACAGGAATCATCGTTTTAGAATTAGATTTTTAAATTCAAATAAAGGTTTGGATTTAGTGCCTAAGGATACTAAAAAATAAATGAATGTACCTGCAAGGCCTCCTGCAATGATTCTAAACCAATCTAAAGAAGGGACGTTTTCTATACAGTCCTTCACCATCCACCCAACTAATCCACTGATAGCACCTATGATAAATATTGGAATCAAATCTATGATTTGACTCCATACACCATAATCAATAAACTTCCCACTATAATATGAGTTGATGCCAAAATATATAAAGCTAAGCCCAACTCTCATCCAAAGTATTGCAAAAATACCGTAAGGAAGGGCGATGATGATTCCTAAGATTGCTAAGGATTTTTTTATGATCTCCAATTTCAAAAACAGATCGCTTCTACCTTTTACCTTTAGAATATTCAGATTGTAGGAATGAATAGGAAACATGAGTCCAATCAGGCACAAAATCTGAAAATAGGGGACTGCAGGCAGCCATTTTTCCGTCAGGATAAATCTGAATAGTGGCTCAGCTAAGACTGCTGAAAGAGTCATGACTGGAGTCAACCAGAATAACACTTGCTGCATGATTCGCCGATATGCTTGTTTTAACTTTTCATCATCGTCTTGGATTTCAGAAAACATTGGAAAAGTCACTCTAGAAAGAGTACTTGAAATGTTTTTTACAGGTATTTGTTTCAGTGAATCAGCTTTGGAATAAAAACCTAATATAGCAACAGGGAAGTACTTCCCAATCACTAAATGGTAGATGTTAGAAAAAACGGAATTAATAATCCCTGCTAATGTAAGATTCGCTCCAAACTTAAAATGATATTTAAAGCGTTCTAAATCAAAAATCCATTTTGGCCTCATACTGGTAAGAAACCAAAATTGAACACTCAACAGGAAGTTTTGAGCCAAATTCATCCCTACAAGTGACCAAACGCCAAATCCTTGGAATGCCATTACCAAACCAATTATTCCTCCTATAACCATAGAAGGGACGGTAATTTTTAGTTCCATCTTAAAATCCATTTCCTTGACCAGTCTAGTTTTCTGTACTGCGGAAAATGGATAAATGAGAAAAACTAAACAATAAATTTTAATGATAGATTCAAGCACAGGCTGATTAAAAAAGTCACTTATCAAACCTGCAGAAACCACCATTAACACATACGCTGCGATGCCAACTAATAAATTGATGAAAAATACGGTAGAATAGTCCCTTTCATCAACTAATCTAGTTCTAATTAAACTAGAAGTCATACCCGCATCGATAAGACTATTGCCCAAAGCTATAAAAACTGACAGCATCCCAATAATGCCAAAATCCTCTGGTTCTAGTATACGGGCTAAAAATATTGTAACTACAATCGAAGTTGCCTGTACCCCGAATTGCTGCGTAAGACTCCAGAAAAACCCATTAAGCGTTCTCTTTTTTAAACTCATTTAGCAGGAATTCCTTTTACTACTCTACCATTTCCTAGGATATTTTTAGTCACCACAGCTCCAGCACCTACTACCACCTCATCCCCCACTTCAACTCCTGGCAAGATAATCGCCCCAGCTCCTATTCTACATTTAGATCCAATCTTAGAAGACCCCAAAAGCATTGCACTTGGGCCAATCTCACTAAAATCCCCTAGTACACATTCATGATGAATATGGGCTCTAGTATTTACTAGTACTCCTAGGCCAATTTTCGTCTGAGGACCGATGAAGCTATACGGCATAGCGTCAAAAACAGGATTTGAATTATGCAATGGTGAAGATGAGGCATCGCCAATGCCAAAAAGGGCACCACCGAGGCTTGTCAGTAGGTTAAATAACTTCTCTCTATAACTAGGCTTGCCGACTCCTAACACAAAACGAGGATCATTTTCAAAACACGTTTGAATTTCTGACAAAGCAAAGATCGTAATCCCTTTTAGTTCCTCCCTTTCAAGTTTAACCTGATCTTCGTCAAAAAAGAGTAGTTCTTTTGGAGCAAACCCTTGATCAATTAGTACCTGACGTACCTCCAAACTATGACCTCCAGCCCCTGCAATTATCATTATTATCTATTGCTCAAAACACAACAAAGCCCTTGAGCGAAACCCAAGGGCAGTAGATTTTACTTAGATCCTATTCCGTAAGATTCAAAACCTAAGGTTTTCAGATACTTCTTGTCGTAGATATTCCTTCCATCGAAAATCACCTTGTTTTTCAATAGCTTTCCTACTACATCCCAGCTTGGAATTCTGAATTCTGACCATTCAGTTACAAGCAGAAGAGCATCTGCATCCACCAAAGCATCATAGGCATCGTTGCAATAGGTGACTTTGTCGAAAATGTAGTGTTCTTTCGCTTCTTCCATAGCCACAGGATCATAGGCTTTCACCTTAGCTCCTGCTGCTCGAAGTTCGTCAATGATCACTCCTGCAGGAGCTTCACGCATATCGTCGGTGTTAGGCTTGAAGCTCAAGCCCCACATAGCAAAAGTCATCCCTGATAAATCCTCACCGAAGTGAGCTTTCACTTTCTTAGAAAGCACATATTTCTGATCGTCATTCACATCCTCCACAGCCTGAAGAACTCTCAGGTCATAACCATATTGCTTAGCTGTTTTAATGATTGCTTTCACATCCTTTGGAAAGCATGATCCTCCATAACCAACTCCTGGATAAATAAACTTATTCCCAATCCTTGGATCGGAACCTATACCTTTTCTCACCATGTTGGCATCAGCTCCTACGAGTTCGCATAGGTTTGCCACGTCATTCATAAATGAAATTTTGGTAGCCAGCATTGCATTCGCAGCATACTTGGTCATTTCAGCGGATGGAATATCCATGTAGATGATTCGCTCTCCACTGAGTTGGAATGGCTTATACAGGCGCTTCATGATCTCCTCTGCCCGCTCATCATCCACCCCTATCACTATTCTGTCCGGCTTCAGGAAATCTTCCACTGCAGCTCCTTCTTTCAGGAACTCAGGATTGGATGCTACAGCAAAGGGCAGATCAGAATCTCTTCTGCTCAATGCACCTTTGATCGCTCCCCGTACCTTCTCGCCAGTGGTAACCGGTACCGTACTTTTGGTAGCCACTACAATGTAATCGGTCATTTTTGCACCGATTTCATCAGCTACAGCCAGCACGTACTTCAGGTCAGCAGACCCATCCTCACCCGGAGGTGTTCCTACCGCAATAAAAGCTACCGATGCACCCTGTATAGCTTCACCCAGATCTGTACTGAATTTAAGTCTTCCACTTTTGAAATTTCTGACAACTACCTCTTCCAGGCCTGGCTCATAAATAGGCATAATGCCTTCCTTAAGATTGTCTATTTTTTTCTGATCGATGTCCACACATGTGACTTCGATTCCTACGTCAGCAAAACATGCTCCTGATACCAAGCCCACATAACCGGTACCTACTACTGCAATTTTCATGAAATAATGATTTGTTTAATTATGGAAGTAAACGCTCTATAAGAATTCCCAATGTGGCCAAACTCGAGGCAAGACCAATCCATCCGGCAGCGTTAAGCCTTTGCCTTGCAGGTTTTCTAGGGACTACAATTTCTGCTCCCGGTTCAATTTTAGGATATGATTTGATCCCCAAAAAGCTACGAGTACTCTGCGCATCGCCATTGGCATATACCACATAGGTTTTGGTTCTTCTTGAATCTTCAGTAAAGCCACCTGCCTTAGAAATATATTTTTTAAGGTTATTTCCTTCAATAAATCTGGTTGTAGTAGGCAATAAAACCTCCCCTACCATTCTTACTGTTTGAAGTTCTTTTGGAATTTGAATAATATCTCCCTCAAGCAAGATTAAATCCTCCTCAGAGCCTGGATGCTCCAAAATGTACTGCAGATCAATTCCCACAAAATCCTGCTCTTTCATTCGCATTGAAATGAGCAATGAATCTTGCCTTAAAGTATCAATACCAGGAGAAATTGAAAAAAGATTACGCTGTTGTTCTTCTTGCTGTAATTTCAATTCCTCTAATTCATTCTGAGCTATTTTCTTATCTATTCTCTCAAAGAGAAGCTCCTCAGCTGCATTCCCTTCCCGAGTTGTTTCAGGATCCAAATTCGCAAAAATATCAAGTAACGTTTTTTCTCTTAATTCATCTTCTGTAGGCCCCTTGAAATAAACAGTTCTTCTGATCAAACTTGCTCCCTTGGGATACGCAAATTGATTGATACCGCCTGCTCTTTTGATTACATCCGAGATTCTTTCATTTGCACCAGCTATGGCAAATTCTCCTGGATACATCACTTCTCCTTGGATAGTCACCAGCTGCTCTCTTTCGTAGCCCGGGCTCCTACGAATAAAAACATGATCAAATGGCTGGAGAGGCTGATTTTTCTCCTCAGCGGTCAGTTCCAGATTCGGATCTATGGAAAGGGTTTTAATTTCAGCTATTTTACCAGATGTAGCATCTCTTACTCGTCTGGCAATTTCAATTTGAGAATTGGTCGCTGATTCTAACATTCCTCCGGATCTTAAAATCAGATCTCCCACTGTCATATCTGATGCAAAGGGGTATGTCCCAGGATAATTAATTTCACCAGATATTTTCACATAATATTCTTCCTTAATATCATATCGGCTTGGAATAAACAAAAGGTCTTCATTTTGCAAAGGGACATCTGGCACTGTACCATTTAAAATACCCTTTAAATCTAGCGTCTCAGCTGCCAAGGTCAGATCTGTGCTAGTTCTGTATAAGGTAGCTCTAATGGAGAAAGCCTCAGGCTTCAATCCCTGTGCTTTCTCGATTAATCCTTTGACAGTTAGCCCTTCCTCATCCAAGGAATATTCCCCTGGCCGGATGACAGAGCCTGTCACCTGTACTCTATTTGAGAATCTTTCCAGTGCCTCTCCTATCAATATTTCATCCCCATCTCTTAATGTAAATGAATCAAACTCGGATGATGGGACATCTACTACTTTGCGTTGGCTATTTTCAATTCTTCTTACAGTCACTCTATCTGTGTAAGCTTGACTTGTGAATCCACCTGTGTATAGATACAAATCCTTCAATGACTCCTCTGGCTTCACTTCAAAAAGCCCCTCTCTACGTACTGGCCCGATAATTTCCACACGTGTTTTTACGGGAGGCACGATCACCACATCGTTATCCTGAAGGGTAATATTAGAACTTTGCTCTCCCCGTGAAAGGAATTCATATATATCTACTGTCGCTACCAATTTACTATCCCGATAGACTTGGATTTTTCTGAACGCTCCATTTTCATTCGGTCCTCCTGCAGCGTAAAGCCCGTTAAACACCGTAGCAAATGAAGGTAGCGTATATGTACCTGGCTTTGTCAACTCCCCTACCATAGAAACTTTGATAGACCTAATATTACCCAGTCTTAGCTGAATAAAAGTATTGGGATTGGAACCGTTAAGACCGGAATATATTCTTCCTAAAGCTGATCGGATCCGGGAAGTAGCTGCAGCTATAGAAGATCCACCGACTTGTATAGGACCTACATTGGGAACAAATACTCTTCCTTCCGGAGAGACATTCAGGTCGTAAGATTGCTGGGAAGCGCCATACACATCGAGTAGCAATTGGTCACCGGAACCGATCACATAAGACTGAGGGGTAGGAATATTCAGGCTGGGACTGAAATCAAGATCCCGGTTATGAAATAATTTGTATCCAAATATTTTCTTCTGCTTAGTAGTCAGGTCATAATACGGGTCAGACCTGCGTATGGAATCAAACATGTCCACTTCCTGAAACCCATTTATGGATCTTCCTTCAGACACATTTTGTCCATCACCCTGAGAATTAACAGACATTTGCAATTCGCTGATTCGCTTGCTCAGCTTGACAGCTTCTAATGCTGGCATACCTCTTTCTCTTGCCAAAGCGGTCAGCTGATTAGTGGTCAGGCCATTGGATTCTGCCCGCTTTATCAATTGCTCTATTTGAGCATCCGAGAGATTATCCACTTTGAGATTTTGGATATCGGATAGACTCTGACTTTGGGCAGCAAATGCTACCACTAAAAAAATCACCAAAGACAGGTAATTTTTAAACTTCTTCAACCAAGTATATTTTTTCAATTCAGCTTTTTTCGTTTCTGACTTAATTTTTACTACTAAATCAATTGCTAATTTCTGATTTTTAATCGATTGTTTTGCAATTATACAAAGCTTCGCCCTTTCAGTCACAAAAGTGCCTAGTCAGGATTACGCTATTTTCTCCAGGACTGCTTAAGCCCCTACTTCCTTATCAAACAAAACCAGCCCAGTGGACAGCATCCTCTCAGCTAGCAATGTCAATACCACTTTTCGATCTATCAGTTCTTCTATCCTGCTGGATAGATTCAAAATGTAGTCTTCATTCAAGTTGTCACCAGTGACCACTACGTCAATTTTCCCCGAATCGATACCCCTTGACAGGTCGCCTACAAGGATTACTTGACTCACTTCCCCCATTCTTTCAAGGATTTGCTCCAGCAACTTATCCAGCCCCAGATACTTACGGATGATTTCCTGAATGTTAGAAAAAAATGGGTGCTTTACATTTGCCTTGTAGGCGATCTTATTTTTATCTGACTCTTTCACCAGAAACCCTGCTTGGGTCAGATTATTCAATTCTTTACGGATTGCATTAGTTGACTCACCAAACTCATCAGCCAATCCTCGCAAATGGCTTTGTGTTTTGGAGTTAACGAAAAACTTAACAAGTAACCTCAATCTTGTCTTTGAGGTAATTAAGGATTCAAGCATAAAAATTCACCTCAATAGTGAGTAACAAAGGTACTCATTGCATTGAATAGGAAAAATAAAATACTGCTTTTCGAAGAAGATTTAGGAGATTTAACTAAATACTTATTATGGCTGTTAATGGCCATAGATGTTATCAGGCTTCCTTTTAAAGAGCTGACGCAGCAAGCTTCCTGTCCAAGCACTAAAAGCACCGAGTAAAAACCCAAGAATCCCAGTCAAAGCAAGAAGAGGCAGTCCAGAACCAAACCCCATCAACTCTCCCATATTATCAGGTAAAGAACTTCCCGAAAATGAACTGATATAAATACTCTGACCTAGCCAGGCTAAGCCCATCCCTAAGCCTCCTGCGAAAAAAGCGCCTGCCCCTTTATTGCCAATTAGCGCTGCAAAAACAGCTACGATGAGCATTACCCCCCAATAGGGCAGAAATGGATTAAATACGATAACAAGTAAAGCTGTGAGAAATGTAAATAATATAAATTTCATATGTTTATGATTTGTATTTCAATGGCCACAACCTGTCCCGTGACGAAGGATACGGGATGGAATCTCGCTACGTGAATAATCATGGCAGTGTATGACTTTTTAGTCATGCTCGATTTCATATGTTTATGATTTGTATTTCAATGGCCACAACCTGTCCCGTGACGAAGGATACGGGATGGAATCTCGCATACCTTATAATCATCCCAGTGTGTGACGGTCTTCGACATGCTCGATTTCATGCTCCTTAGTTTAAAATTGTAGTGAATAATACACCTTCTTGTTGGTCTGCTTTTCTCAGATCAAAATTCAGGTATTCGCCATTAGCCCAGGCGGGAATGAAATTGCTATAAAATCTACTCCCTGGATTACCTGACTGTCCACCAGGATAGATCCCAAAAGCTTTGATTTCAGGCCCCAATTCTACCACCATCCTCCAACTTGCACCAGACCTTCCGCTTGTCGCATTCAAAATACCGGCACCTCCGCCTGTGTAAACATTCTCCACAGAGAATGCCCCAAACTGGGGAACAAGGTGTTGGACTTTGGTTCTTTTGTAATTAGCCCAAGAAAAATCTCCCTCTTCGGCTTCCCAATTTTTCATCACTTCCAGCATTCCTTTGAACCCCTCCTTAACATGAGTAGCAGCAGACTCCACCTCAGGAGTTTTCTTTAGGTCAAAGATTTCCCCTTCGGGTTCATTTTTCATAAAGAGAACCGTTTGATAGTAATTGGGAAGAGTAACAGGAGCAAGATTCTCTGACAACTCCTTCCAGATTTGCCCGTAAGCTTCCCTCCACCAGACATAAAACAAGGTAGGTGCCTTTTGATTTGGGTCTGCATAAAAGTCCCATTGTTTCAAGAGTGAAATATATTTTTTCGCATTAGCGTCATTTTCAAACCCACTACCTAGCAACTGCAACATCTGCGGTAAAGCCTCAGCAGCATGCAGGTAGTAATCATCAAACTGTAGCCCCTGCATGTCCTCCACAGTTATATCTTTCATATCCGTGAGTTTGTTGTTCAGTCTGCGGTTTCTGTAAAACTCATAGCTATTATCAAAAACATAATAGGGATAGGTGGAGTCGGTAGGATGCTGATTGGCAGAGCTCACAAATCCACGTGAAGGATTTAATGTGCTGGCATTATGCTCATTTGGGATATACCCTTGCCATTCCATTCTTGGGTCTGCTCCGTCCATAAAGAATTTTCCCTGACCCTTCCATTTCAGCGGAAATTTACCCTGAATTCTCATGGCTATATCCCCACTTTTGGAGGCAAAGACAAAGTTTTGTGCAGGAGCAGTGAAGTTATCCAGCGCTGCATTATAGTCATCGTGGTTCTTACCTGTGTTCAATTTCAGGAAAGTACTTTGCTCATTTGACCCCTCATGCACATTCCACTTCAACGCGAAATTAACGTCTTGACGAGTTGAATTAAAGGTCTTGTCATAAACTACAGGCCCATAATGCGTATAAACCACCGTATCTAAAAAAGCATCCTGCCCTTTTACTTTTATCTCCTCAATTCGAATGCTGCTTTGCATCCACTTGTCACCGTAGCGATAGGCTTTTCTCGATTCATCCTGAAAAGTAATCTTATACCAATCGCGTGTATCTCTAGTAGCATTGGTCACACCCCAGGCAATATTTTCATTGAATCCAGAAATCACTCCCAGCGCGCCCGGAAGAGTAGCACCTTTTACAGAGTGATTAGGTGTGGTCAATTGCATGGAGTACCAGAGTGAAGGCAGGTTCAGACTCAGATGTGGATCATTGGCTAAAATGGGATTGCCACTTTTGGTTTTAGCCCCAGAAACCGCCCAGTTGTTAGAGCCTGTTCCTTTTTCAGGTTGGGGCAAAGGATCTAGTAGGATCTGGTCATTCGGGTAATTAATACTATCCGGCCGACTGACTTCTAAAGGCTTGAACTCCCATTTATGTCCAGGCTCAATGATAGGTTCTACTCCAATTGGATATTCCGGATATAATTTATCCAGCATCGCATCACCAAGGATTTTCCGTAGATTGGAATATTCCAGATCCCGATCCCCGACCAACATATCGGTCATGTACTTTAACAGTAGAATGGACTTAAAAGCAGACCATTGTTCGGGTCTGTAATTCAGAATCTTATACTCTACCGGTAATTGGGCGTCGTCCAACTGATCGATGTACTGATTTACTCCGTCAGCATAAGCTTCTAAGAGTGCATAGGTCTCTGGATCGGTTTCTTGGGTGAATTTTATCCCAATTTCCGCACCGTATGCCAACCCTTTTCTTCTGGTCATTCTATCAAGGTCTATCGCTAATGGGCCTACTATTTCGGAGATTCTACCTGCGGCAGCCATAGTCTGAAACTCCATTTGCCATAATCTATGCTTAGCTGTGATGTAGCCTTGGGCTCTATATAAGTCAGCCTCGTTTGCGGCAAAAATATGTGGGATGAGATGTTCATCATACACGACATTCACAGGTTCACCTAGGTTATTCAGCTCCAATTCATCTTCTGCCAATTTATCTTCAGAAAATGAATTTTGCCAAAACCCATGATAGGGATCAAGTAAGGGAGCCAAGGGAGGAATGGCACCAAAAGGCATGGACACAGCCACGGCAAGTGCTACAGTCAGCGCTAAAACAACTAAAAAACCTATGTACTTCATGAAATCTCGTTTAAAGTCAAGAGACGAATTTACCCTAAACCTTAGATTAATAAACACAATCCGCTAGCCTTTTGACAGATCAATCATAAAAAAAGCCCTCAACGTTTAAAATTGAGGGCTTTTTTAATAAATTCTTAGGTTTAATTTATAGAAATAGGAAGTTTGAGTTTTTCCCATCGAATAACAATTCCAGGATTTTCAATTTCCATAGATAATGACTCTTGACTAGTCTCTTCCCAAACTGGCTCCACTTCTACTCTCAACACATCATTCTTTTCATCGTATTGGAAATGACCATGTTCCAGATCCCATTCCGAATTGAAAATGACGGTCCACGGTCCTGACTCCTTTGGAATAGTAAATAGTGAATACTTCCCGGCAGCAAGTGTTTTGCCTTCAACAGTGATATCCTCAGCTAGATCTACATAAGAAGCCTCATTTGCCCCAGTTCTCCAAACCACATTATATGGCACCAAATCACCCCATAATTGTCTTTCTTTGACCGCTGGGGAGCCATATTGAACTTTGATTGCCTTACCTGAGATCTGACCTTCTTTTACCATCAAAGGGCTTGGTCTGGACTCTGTTTCCGCAGCAGCTTCCATAGTTTCTTCAGCCACCTTTGACTCTGAAGTTTCAGCAGTCTTTGGTTCGCTGCATGAAGCAAAAGCTACAGCTATACATGCAGCTGCTAAAATAGATTGGTACGTTTTCATAGTTTTATAATTGATTTTGAAAGGTCATAGCTACCGGCAAAAAGCCTCGTATTCCAAACGGGCAATTTTCTATCGAAATAACTAATAATTGGCAAAGCAGCAAAATCCAAGCCTCTCTTTTAGCATTTGCCCCATAATCATTTTCTGAAACCGCAATTATTCTACCTTTACAAACTCAATAGCCGATTCTAGAATTTAAATTTTGTGTATATCAGCAATTGCACCAGTAAAAGGTAATAAGCGACTTAAAGTATGGTTAACACTACCATTGCTGGTACTTCGGTCACCCCTCATCCCCGCCTGCTATCGGGCAGGGGTCTTCCAGCCTGATAAGCAAAGAAAAAGAGGTCACAGACATCATTGCGGATAATCAGATTAAATTTCCATTTGGATCGAAGATTGCTATTTGGAGGCATTCGCTACTTGCTGTAATTGGATCATGATTTATTGCTTACTTTATTGCCAGATTAATTTCAATTCATGAAAGTCATCACCTGGCTGATTTTTGCCGTAACCTTACTCTTATTTGCCAGCGTCTATATCTCTCCGGAGTATTTTCAATACGTTGGTTTATTACCATTCTTCATTCCGGTATTTTTGCTTTTGAATGTGCTTCTCCTGGTAATTCTAATTCTTTCCTGGAGAAAATTATCCTTTCTGCCACTTATAGC
This sequence comes from Algoriphagus locisalis, assembly GCF_900116615.1. GTDB lineage: Bacteria > Bacteroidota > Bacteroidia > Cytophagales > Cyclobacteriaceae > Algoriphagus > Algoriphagus locisalis. The sequence continues at coordinate 212,136 of NZ_FPBF01000001.1, read as the reverse complement.
GCTGATTCTAGGATACAAGTTTTTCCTGGCGACCTTCCAGATCAACCCAAAAAATGAATCTACTGAGGGGCTGAAGGTACTCACGTACAATGCACACATGTTCTATTATAAATCCAAAAATGAACGGAGTTCTGATGCAAATGTCTTTACCTGGCTACAGGATCAAGAGGCTGACGTTAAAGTTTTTCAGGAGTTTTATCAGGACAACACTACGCCTTCGAGAAACGCTATTCAAATCCTTGGAAAAAACTCGAATTACAAAGTTTCCTATCACATTACAGACGGGAATTCGAAAAAAAGGTCCAACGGCCTGGCAATTTTTTCTAAATATCTGATCATCAATGAGGGTAAAATATTTGATGCGCAAGGGACAAACGGAGCGATTTTCGCGGATATTTTGGTCAAAAATGATACGATCCGAATTTACAATGCTCATCTGGAATCTATGCGGATTGATTCTGACGGCTTAGAAAGTATAGAAGGAGTAAAGGTAAATTATCGACAAACCTTAGGAAAACTTCAGCGTGGCAGCCTGGCTAGAAGTAAGCAGCTCAAAGTGCTATTGGAACACATGAATAACAGCCCGCACCCGTTGATTTTGATGGGAGATTTGAATGAAATCCCTTATTCTTACACCTACTTTAAATTGAGTGAAAATTACGACAATGCTTTCGAACAGGCCGGAAGAGGTTTCGGCTTCACTTACAATAGAATACTATTCTTCCTGAGGATAGACCATATTTTCTCAAGCAAAACACTCAAGGCCATCCAATTTAAAACTCACCGGGAGGTGGATTATTCAGACCATTATCCTGTCACAGCTACATTCAAATGGGACGGATATGAGCAATAAGCGGACAGCTAGGAATTATTAAATTTTTGCTCCCAAATCTTTTTTAAAGGCAAAAGCAAAAGCGGTAAAAGCAACATATCAGCCATCAATGCGAAAATCATTGAAGCCGAAATCAACAACCCGGTAAAGTGAGTCACACCAAACTGGCTGAAAATCAACAATCCAAAACCAGCAGTCAACACCACTGTGGTCAGTAGAATTGCTTTTCCCGCTTCCAGATAAGTTCGCTTTAAGGCATAAATCAGGTTTTTACCCTGGTTTAGCTCATGCTTCAGCCTGCTCATAAAATGGATGCTATCATCTACTGCAATCCCAAATGCGACCGTAAATAGTATAGCTATGGTCAGCTTAAACTCAATACCCAGCAAATACATCAGCCCAAGCATCCAGAGCAGTGGAATCAAATTGGGGATCAGCAGAAGAAAAGAAATTCTCCAAGAGCGGAACAAAAAGCCCACAATTACCCCAACCAAAAGGAAGGCTACCCCCAGACCTTTTGCCATCTGAGTAGTCACCGACTTATGCCCTTTATCAATCAGATAGGCTGTGCCCGTCCAGCGTACAGTAAGCAAGTCAGGATCAATCTCTTTCTCTACAAAGTCAGTTAATTCAGTACGGAGCTCGGTCATTTTCAATGATCCCAAATCCGGAGCTCTCGCACTGATTCTCCCAGACTTTCTATCCTGAGCAAGGACTTTCAGCTGACTAGACTCCAAGGCTTTATCGAGCCACCGATTCATTCTCTGCCTTTGCCCTGCTGATGGAAGTGCAAAGGCTTTGGGATCTCCTTGATTCTGGGCCTGATTGATGGATTTTATCAGCGTCAAAGGAGAAATCGTCTTACCTTCGCCAAATAATTCGTGGATTTTGGCATCTATTTTTTCCATTTCTTGAAGTACCTCCAGATCTAACAAGGAATTTGCTCCACTTCCTACTTCAAGAAAAACCTCAAGAGGATTTGACCCTCCAAATTGCTCATCGAAGTATTCAAAGTCTTTTTGGATGGGATGATCGACTGGCAGATTATCAAGCAGATATCCATTAATTTCCACCTTTGAACCAAGGAAAATACACAGAATGGTGATCCCCAAAAACTTAAGAAGGATCCATTTTCTATGCTTTAACTGCCAAGAGAATGAACTATGCAAAAGGCCAGGTTTTTCGACCTGATCTCCAGAAAAATCATTGGTAATTGGTATAAGAAACAACAGTCCTGGCGAAATGAAAATCACTGCCAAAAAAATAACCAGTACGCCCAGCCCAGTAGTCCAACCAAAATCCTGAAGTGCAGGAATGGTGGTGAAATAGAGCGATATAAAACCTAAGGATGTGGTAAGAACAGTTAGCCATACAGGCATCAACAATTCACTATAAACTGCAGAAATTGCCTCCTCTTTTTTTACTCCGGCTTTAAGTTTTTTGATCAAATGAGTAAAAAAATGGATCAAAGCGCTCAAGCCTACGATCATAAAAATAGTAGGCTGCATGACCGACATGACGTCCATGGGCTTACCTAGGTAGAGGAGCAAGCCAAAAGCCCAAGCAACTCCAATGATCAGCACTACTAGCGGGATGACTACACCCCACCAAGACCTGAAAATCAGAACTAGTAGAATTAAAATAAGTAAGATTGAGAAGCCAAAAAACATCCCAAACTCATGTTGCATGAGCTTGATAAAATCTCCTTGCATCTGGATTTTCCCGGCTGTGGCGCGAGGTTCCAAAGCAAACTCTGCAAACAAGTCCTTGATAGCTCCATATAAAATATTGCCATCTTCCTTGGATATATTCTGCTCATTTTTAATCCAAAGAAGCAGCGAGTTTCCATCTTTAGAAACTAATTGAGGTCGGTACTGCTCCAAATTCGCGTTAGTTTTAGCTAAGGAATTCTCATCTGACCAATCTAGAACTGCTCGGTTTGTCAGGCCAAAAATCCCAATAACAGGTTGCTTCAAGCTAAGAATGGAGATGACCGTATCGACTTTTTCCAACTCCTGAATTTTGGATTGAATTGCGTAGGATTTGGCTAGAAAGCGGGATTCCAAAAGCTCACCATCAGGATTACTTAAGGCAATCAGCAGATAATCGTTATCATTTTCGAATTGGCTTTTGAAGCTTTCGTAGAAATCTAAGTCCTTGTCGTTCTGTGGAAAAAATGTTTCAAAATCATAATTAAATTGAGGCGTAGGCCGGAAAATCAGCAGCAACAAGCTGAGCAAAACAGCAAGAGCGAGAAAAGTGTAAGCGGTGGATTTTTGAAACATTTACGCGATATAAGAGGCAGTCAACTCATTTTCCCAGTCCAAGTATAATACTATTGACGCTGCTTTGTTTTAAATCAATTCCATTTATTACCTGAACTGCTTAACTTGCCGAAACTTGAAAATCAAACTTAAAAGATGAAGCAATACCACGATTTGATGCGCAAAATCCTTGATGAAGGAGCTGTAAAAGGAGATAGAACAGGAACTGGAACCCGTAGTATTTTCGGTCATCAGATGCGATTTGATTTATCAAAGGGTTTTCCGGTAGTCACTACCAAAAAACTACACCTGCGCTCGATTATCATAGAATTACTTTGGTTTCTGAAAGGTGACTCAAATATCAAATATCTCAACGACAATAAGGTTTCCATTTGGAATGAGTGGGCAGATGAGAATGGAGATTTGGGTCCTGTGTATGGCTATCAATGGAGACACTGGCCAGATGGTAAAGGCGGGGAAATCGATCAAATCAAGAATCTGATTCATCAGATCAAGACCAAACCGGATAGTCGCAGGCATATCGTTAGTGCCTGGAATGTGGCAGATGTGGACAATATGGCTTTGCCGCCTTGTCATACGATCTTCCAGTTTTATGTGGCAGAAGGTAAATTGAGTTGCCAGCTTTACCAGCGAAGTGCGGATGTTTTCCTAGGCGTTCCATTCAATATTGCTTCTTATGCGTTGTTTACCATGATGGTAGCTCAGGTTTGTGGTTTAGAAGCAGGTGACTTCATTCACACCTTTGGGGATGCGCATTTATATTCCAACCACTTGGAGCAGGCTGAATTGCAACTGAGTCGAGAGATCAGAGAATTACCCACGATGAAAATCAATCCTGAGGTAAAAGATATTTTTGAGTTTAAATACGAGGATTTTGAGTTGGTCAACTACGATCCGCATCCACACATTAAGGCAGCGGTGGCGGTTTGATTATTGTAAAACCTAAAAAGCATAAAAAGAGCCCAAAACTTAAATAGATTCTGGGCTCTTTTTATGATGATTTTTTTTCTGTGTTTACAATTTTATCACATCCAAGCATTTTTCTAATTCGTCCCTGTCATTCCAGAAAAAGGATTGGGAATGCCCAAAAACATCAAGGAGAGCAGAATGCTGAACATTCGTTATGTATAGCATGCTTCTATTCGAAGCTGATTGTTCTATACTTCCATTTGAAATAAGACAATTTTCAATTTCCTTAAATTGCTCGCCATAATCATATATTCTGGTGAAAAGAGCAAAGATTTTACCGTTATTGCTGAAGGTATAAAGGCTCAAGGGAGATTTATTTTGCTTAGCTACAAACCTAGAGATTCTATACTGATTTTTACCTACTTTGAATTTAGCAGAATAAGTTGGCAGGGTGCCATCCAAAACCTTTATCTTTTCCTCCCAACAAACGGCCATATTTGAATTCACTGAAAGTTGAATTGGAGATTTATCAAGTTTCAATTTCACATCCTTTAGAGCTGCTAAAGGATCGGATGAAGGAAATTTCCCTTTGTAAGAAGTTTTAATCTCTAACCCATTTTTTGATATTTTACTGACTTTGTACCCAGTAAGGGCACGACGAATTTTGTTAATCATAGTGTAAACGTGATTGAAAAGCTAAAAATATAGGTGAAAATACATTTTTTATACTTCAAAACACAATTATCTAGTACTAAAAAGATATGAGTTTGTAAATGAAAGTAAAAAAAATGCCCTTTAAAGAATATAAAGGGCATTAAGAAAGAAAATCAATTACTGCACTAACTCATATTTCAACGTCTTCCCTTTTTGAACAGCTGGCAATCCTTCGCTCATCCATAGCGGCGCCGGGGCTCCTTTCAGGTAATGATCAAAGAATTGACTCAAGCGAACGGAAAGATCTTTTCGGTTTTTGCGCTGTACCAAATTATGATCCTCTCCATTGTACTGCAGCAGCCAGGCTGGCTGATTCAATCGCTTCAATGCCATAAACATTTCGATTCCCTGATACCACGGCACTGAACCATCTTCGTCATTGTGCATAATCAAAACCGGGGTTTTGACACGATCCATAAAGAAGAGCGGTGAATTCTCTAAATAATAAACCGGCTTTTCCCAAAGCGTCCCTCCTATTCTAGATTGAGTTTGCTCGTATTGGAACATGCGGCTCATTCCTGTTCCCCATCGGATTCCTCCATAGGCAGAAGTCATATTTACTACCGGAGCTCCAGCTCCAGCAGCTTTGAACATATTGGTTTGGGTAATCAAATAAGCAACTTGATAGCCACCCCAACTCTGTCCCTGAATTGCCATATTAGCTGAATCCACGTATCCTTTGGCCACTAGGGATTGAACTCCCGGAATGATGCAGTTATATGCACTAGGACCTGGCAGGCCTAGTTTGTATTTGATATCCGGAACAAAGACTAAGTAATCGTTACTCACGAAATATGGAATATTGATCGTGGAAGCACTTGGTGCCGGAGCTCTGTAATTATGCAAACCATCACTGTTACGCTCGTAGAAATAAACCATCAGAGGATATTTTTTGGAGACATCAAAATTCTCCGGCTTGAAGAGCAAACCTTGTAGAGAGTCTCCATCACTGGAAAGGTAATCGACCAACTCCACAGATCCCCAATTCACGTTTGCTTGCTGAGGATTCAGGTTAGAGACCTTTTTGAGGTTTTTAAAAGTAAGGTCTCCCAAATACAGGTCTGGATTCTCTTGGTAGGTGGACTTGTTCAAGAAAACCTCAGAGCTTTCCTTTGCTTTAGTCAATCCTGAGTAACGGTTTGCGGTCATTATCAACTGCTTCGGTGCAGTTTTTCCATCAATGGAACCCAGGAAAAAACCTGAATCTTTGGTTTTTTCATTGAAGGCTGTCAGAAGCAACTGGCTTTTTGGATCAATGTTTCTTTCCTCACGATCTAAATCCTGTCTTCTGAAAACTGTATTGGATTTTCTACCTGAACCTTGCGTCAAATTCACTGCATTTGCTGGATTTTTAGGATCGATTTTCCAGATATCAAATCTATCATAAACCAGAAACGCTTCATCTCCAGCTAACCAACCAGCGCTGCCGTTGCTTCCTGGCAAGGAAGGTGAATCATGCAACTCATCATAAAAAACAACCGGAAGCTCTTTTGTAAGGTTAATTTTAGCTTTTTGAGCTACATCATAGGCCACCCAGCTACTGTCGCGTCCATCGTACCAATACACATATTTACCTTCTGGGGAAATGGAAGGAAAACCAGAAGCATTTTTCTCAATCAGCGTTTTGGAACCGTCATTGAAATCAACCAAATACAGGTCTCTGCCAATTTGAATATCCCAGCTGTAATTAATGCGGTAGGGCGCATCAGTCCAAGCCAGTCCAAAATCCCGCTCCACTTTTGATTCCAACATAACATTTTTAACATCCAAATCTGCGAGCTGGGTGATTTTGTCAGTTTTCAGGTCAATAGTTGCCAAATAAGAAAATCTCTCTTCCCTGTTCTTATTCTTCAACTGCATGGGCTGAATTTCAGAATCCTGCCAGCCCCAAATATCCAGGCTGACTCTATCCTCATCTAAGATGGTTGTATCACTTGCATAGGAGTAGTCCACATAATCAGGAGCCACACCAAAAAACAGCCGCTCTTCATTTTCAGAAAACGTAAGATTACCATTCTCACTGATTCGGCTGTTAGCCAATAAATCTTCAGATTCTCCAGTGACTATTTCCTCCAAATCAATGCTGGAAGTTTCAGTCAAAAAAAGTGAATAATAGGGCTTTTCAGCTTTGGCTGAATCATAGGTAGTGAGGTAGGCGAGATATTTTGCTGCTGGGGAAAAGGTAACTTCAGTGTAAGAAGTCATGCCTTCTGAGAGCAATTCACTTTGGCCGTCACTTAGATTCAATAGGTAAATAGCTGCATTGTCCAAGGTGTCTTCTTCAGCTAAAACGTAATACAGAAAATCTCCATTTTTTGAAAAATTGTAGGACTTCACTCTGTCGAAATCATAGGTAATAGAACCATCCAGTTTTCGCACGGAAAGTTTTGTCCCGTCTGTCTTCTTAGGTTTTTCTGCTTTGGCTGTGGAGTCAGCTTCAGAATCCTTATCGGCTTTAGATTTATCTTTCTTTTCCTTTTCGTAGTGAACTGCTATCCAACTACCCGCTTTCTCTGGAATTGCAAAAGACTTTACCCGTGGGAGTTTTTCCAGCCTACCCTCGGCCATACTATATATAAAGAGGCTATCCGAAGGCATGTCCTCCTTCTTGGTCTTTTTCAGTTTCAGCACATAAACAGAATCTTTTTCAGGAGCTATTTTACCAACAGCGAAAAGATCATCAGCCGAAAAATCAAAGGAAGAGCCTCTAGGGATGATTTGACGGCGGTCTGGATTTGTGAAAGAAAAAAGTTCAATCCTACCGTCTCCATCTTGGGGAGAAATCTGATAGCCAACCCATTTCCCGTCTTTGGTGATTTTCTCTGAGGCCAATCTCTCCCATCCGTCGTAGTCAGCATGAGTCAGAGGCCTCTTTTGTTGGGCAAAAAGAACTTGGGTTCCAAGGAGCATCGCCACGAAGGCAATACCAAATTTGTGAAATTTCATAGTAAATAGAAGCTGTTAGAATCTTGGCGAAAAACCTGATGACACTAATTTCCATCAAACTCTTGACAGAAATGGTTTTCAGGAAGCCATCAAAAATAGAATGAACAGGATCCAATCACTAACCGCTTAAAAAAAAGCCGGATGAACCAGCTTATTATTTTTGGATGATTAACTCAAAAGTTTCCAAACCATATTTATCAAAGCCGGGAACAGGCTTGCAGTCTGGCAGCTTTCTGAGGACATAATCAATTCGCTCCTTTAAGCCCCTATCCACATCACCCACTACTTCAAATGCGCTCAGTCTTCCTATAGAATTCACCTCAACTAAAATTTTAACTTGGTCAACAGTCGCGGATTTCTTGGTTCGAAATAAAAAAGGAGAAAAACTATCGATTATATCTAGTGTGTTTTCTGACCAAACCCAGTGAGAATTGAGGTTGTTCGCTATGTTTGTTTCCACGGCTGTAAGCGGGGAAAAAGTCAACTCAGAAGGATCAGAGTTTTTTTCAGCTTTAGAACCACTTTCCACACTCCTCAATTTCAGCTTATTATACTCCACAAAATCATTTTCAGAGATAGAATACCCATTGGAAACCTGTGCGACTAATGCATTGCTAGCAAGAGGCGTAAGGAGAAAAAGAACAATGATTAAATTACTAAAAACCCGTATAGAGCGCATACTGATGGAAGAAAGGTATGAAAGCAAAAATACAGTAATTAATTTTTCAAATACAATTTTATGCATTATAAATTTCGGACCGAAAACAAAAAAGTCTCGCCAGAAGCAAGACCCTTTTCAGAATATAAACCCAAATATAACTTTAGAGATTAAAAGTTTCAGAAGAAATTAAACTAAAATTTGGAAATCCAAATGATCTCAAATTTTAATTTGACTTTTTACTCCACGAACAAAATATTCAATTGAACATCTATATCGAGTCCAAAGTAAATGGATTTTGCTTTTAATTACAAATTGAAAAAAAAATTTTGCTATATTTTGAACAATCTCTAATTTACAGGCAGATTCATTAACAATCATCCAAAATCACTCGATAAAAATGGACAAAATTTTAGATATCGATAACATAGACTTGAAGATCATTTCTCTTCTCAATGAAGATGCGAAGACTCCATACACTGAAATCGCGAAAAAAGTCTTTGTATCCTCGGGAACTGTTCATGTACGCATGAAAAAACTTGAGGATATGGGTATCGTAAAAAGTGCGACTTTAAATATAGATTTCTCAAAATTAGGATATGATATCTCCGCATTTTTAGGAATCTACCTTGAAAAGAGTTCACTTTATGATACCGTTATCGAAAAACTTAAGACAATTTCAGAAGTAGTAAGTGCTTACTACACGACTGGGAACTACTCTATTTTCGCTAAGATTATCTGTAGAGACACTAATCATTTACGATTTGTATTGGACAACATACAGAAAGTAGAAGGTATAGACCGTACAGAGACGTTGATCGTGTTGGAAGAATCCATCAATAGACCAATACAGTTTTTCGATAAAGAGAAATAAGCCAATTAAGATTAAATCTAAATAAAGATTTATTCGATACCGTATTAAAATGAAAAGTATTGAACCATCAATACTTTTTTTTTGTAAAGACGGTATAGAATAGACAAAAAGGGCGATTTCTATCGAACTTCTATATACTCGATAGAATTATCCAATGGTCAAAAACATATTATTTTCATTATATGTTGTACCTTCGCCGTTAAAATGTAATTAGTCTAAATAACTCAGCAACAATGAGCAAAGACAATCAGATTTTAGAAGAACTAACATCAAAAGAATACGAACACGGATGGTCAGTGAACTATGAAGCCGATGAGGCTCCCGTAGGATTAACTGAAGAGACCATTCGATGGATATCTGCCAAGAAAGAAGAGCCGCAGTGGCTACTTGATTGGAGATTGAAAGCGTTCAAAACTTGGGAGGCTATGTCTGAGCCTAAATGGGCCAATGTCCATTACCCAAAAATTGATTTACAGTCTTTAAAATATTATTCTGCCCCTAAGCAATCCAGCAAGCCTAAAAACCTTGATGAAGTAGATCCTGAGCTTTTAGATATCTATAAGCGCTTAGGAATTAATTTGAATGAGCAGAAAAGACTTCAGGGTATAGCAGTAGATGCAGTGCTTGACTCAGTTTCTGTAGCTACTACGTTCAAGGGTACTCTGTCCAAACTTGGAATTGTATTCTGTTCTTTCAGCGAAGCTGTAAAAGAACATCCTGAGTTGGTGAAGAAATATTTGGGTTCCGTAGTTCCTATGACTGACAACTATTATGCGGCGCTGAATTCGGCCGTATTTTCTGACGGATCATTCTGCTACATCCCAAAAGGCGTTCGTTGCCCGATGGAGCTTTCCACCTATTTCCGAATCAACGCGGCAAACACAGGTCAATTCGAAAGAACGCTGATCGTGGCGGAAGATGAGTCCTACGTTTCCTACCTAGAAGGATGTACTGCACCACAACGTGATGAAAATCAGTTGCACGCTGCAGTAGTAGAAATCTATGCAGGAGCTCATGCTGAAGTAAAATACTCAACAGTTCAAAACTGGTTCCCTGGAGATAAAAACGGGAAAGGCGGTATTTATAACTTCGTTACCAAACGAGGTATTTGTGCTGGTGACTTCTCCAAAATCTCTTGGACTCAGGTAGAAACAGGTTCCGCAGTGACTTGGAAATATCCTTCTTGTATTTTAAAAGGAGACAATTCAATTGGTGAGTTCTATTCTGTCGCGGTAACCAATAATTACCAGCAAGCAGATACGGGAACGAAAATGATTCACATTGGTAAAAACACCAAGTCAAGAATCGTCTCCAAAGGTATTTCCGCAGGAAAATCCCAAAACTCATACAGAGGTCAGGTTCAAGTGATGAAACGTGCTACCAATGCGCGTAACTTCTCTCAGTGTGATTCCTTATTGATGGGAGATCGCTGCGGAGCACATACTTTCCCATACATAGATATCAACAACCCGACTGCGAAGGTGGAGCATGAAGCGACTACCTCAAAGATCGGTGAAGATCAGCTTTTCTACTGCAACCAAAGAGGTATTGCTACAGAGGATGCAGTCGCATTAATCGTGAATGGCTATGCTAAAGAGGTGTTGAATCAATTGCCGATGGAATTTGCTGTAGAAGCGCAGAAATTGTTGGCATTGACGCTGGAAGGATCGGTTGGATAATGGGATTTGAGATTTGAAATTATGGCAACCATCACTCGCTTTGAAGATTTAGACATCTGGAAAAAAGCGAGAGAATATTGCAAAGAAATCTTTGAACTAACTCAAAAGGAAGGTTTTAAGATTGACTTCACTTTGAAAAATCAAATCAACTCCTCTTCAGGTTCTATAATGGACAATATAGCTGAAGGCTATGAACGAGAAGGAAATAAAGAATTTATCCAATTTCTAAGTATTGCAAAAGCATCAGCTGGAGAGTCGAGATCACAACTTTACAGAGCTTTCGACAGAAATTATATTAACGAAGAAACACTTAAAGCAACAAGTACAAAAAGTCTAGAAATCAGTAAATCAATTTCTGGCTTTATTAAATATTTAAAAGACAGTGAGATCAGGGGAAACAAGTTTAGAAGCTTAAAATAAGGTCACCCTAATTTCAAATATCAAATGTCAAATTTAAGATTATGCTAAGTATAAAGAATTTGCACGCCTCTATCGAGGGAACTCCCATCCTCAGAGGTATCAATTTGGAAATAAATGCCGGTGAAGTACATGCGATCATGGGACCAAACGGATCTGGTAAATCTACTCTTGCCTCAGTTTTGGCAGGAAGAGAAGAATATGAAGTAACTGATGGTGAAGTGACTTTCAAAGGAAAAGATCTACTTGACCTTTCACCGGAAGATAGAGCAAGGGAAGGTGTATTTCTTGCCTTCCAATACCCAGTAGAAATCCCAGGTGTTAGCTCGACTAACTTCCTGAGAACTGCAGTAAATCAAGTGAGAGAATACCGTGGTGAAGATCCACTTGACGCGGTGAAATTCCTTACGTTGATGAAAGAGAAAATGAAACTTGTGGAAATGGATCAGAAGCTTTTGAGTAGAGCTTTGAACGAAGGATTCTCTGGTGGGGAAAAGAAAAGAAACGAGATCTTCCAAATGGCCATGTTGGCTCCTACCCTCTCTATTTTGGATGAAACTGATTCAGGTTTGGATATCGATGCACTTCGTATCGTTTCAAACGGCGTGAATCAGCTGAAATCAAAAGACAATGCAACGATCGTAGTGACTCACTACCAGAGATTGTTGGATTACATTATCCCTGATTTTGTACATGTACTGTACAAAGGACAAATTGTGAAATCAGGTACTAAAGAGCTTGCACTAGAGCTAGAAGAAAAAGGATACGACTGGATCAAAGACGAAGTAGATTCCAAGGCGACCGTTTGATTTTCATCCTAAAACATCACTCATGAGTACGCTTATCAAGCAAGATATACTTGTGGAATTATCGGCTAATGCTGGAACTGGCTTTGAACAAGTCAGAGAAGCAGGAAAGACAGCTTTCCAAGCCCAAGGATTCCCTACCAATAAATCAGAAGAGTACAAGTTCACCGCGATCACCAAAAAGATCGAGCAAAACATTCAAAACTTAGCTCCAGCTGGAGCTTTTGATGTGACTGCTGAGCAGGTGAAAGCAAATGTATTTGAAGGTTATGCAGGTGACGTATTGGTTTTTGCCAACGGACATTTTCTGCCATCACTTTCATCTACTATCGAAGGAGTAGAAGTTGCTGCTCTTTCAGATAAAGCTGACACTGCGCTTGGAAGTATTGCGAAGCCAGAAAAAGATCCCTTTTGTGCGTTGAATCAAAGTTCTTTTGAAGGAGGAATTTTCATTTCCGTTCCTAAAAAAGCTCAGGTTCAAAAGCCGATTTTGTTATTGAACTTCTTTAAAGCTGACACCGGTCAAGTGATCCAGCCAAGAGTATGGATCGAAGCTGGTGACTTTGCAGAAGTGACTTTCATCAATCACAGCGTGAACCTTAGTGACGCATCCTACTTTGTAAACAAAGTTGTAGAAGTGAAAGGTGGAGTAAACACTCAAATTCGTTACTATAAGTTGCAGAATGATGGCAAAAATGCCATTGAGGTCAGCAACCTGGAAACAGATATCCTAAAAGACGGAAGATTCTCTTCTGTGACTATTTCTCTTTCCGGAGAAATGGTAAGAAATAATTTGAGCTTAAATATCCTAGGAAGCAATTCTGAAGGAAATATGTACGGTTTGTATTTGCTGAATGGCAAAACACACGTGGATAACCACACTAATGTGGATCACACCGTGGCTCATGCGGAATCTAACGAATTGTATAAAGGCATTCTTGCAGATAGTTCCAGAGGAGTTTTCAACGGAAAAATCTTCGTAAGACAAGATGCACAAAAAACCAATGCTTTCCAGCAAAACAATAACATCCTACTTTCCGAAGATGCGGTGGTAAATACCAAGCCTCAATTGGAAATCTGGGCAGATGATGTAAAATGTTCACACGGCTGTACCACAGGTCAGCTGGACGAGGAAGCACTCTTCTACCTTCAGGCAAGAGGAATCGCAAAAGATCAGGCTAAAGGCTTGTTGCTTTACGCTTTTGCGGGTGAAGTGTTGGATCATATCACAGACGAAAGCTTCCGTGAATACTGCACAGAACTGGTGCAGACGCGCTTAGGAAGCAAATTTTAATACACAACATGGGAATTGAAATCGAAAAAATCAGAGGCTTGTTTCCGGTACTCCATCAGGAAGTGCATGGCAAGCCTTTGATTTATTTTGACAATGCCGCTACTACGCAGAAGCCGCAAGCCGTGCTGGATGCGTTGACTAATTACTACGAAAAAGACAATTCGAATATTCACCGGGGCGCGCATGCATTGGCGGATCGGGCTACCAGATATTTCGAAGAAGCAAGGGAGACAATCCAGCACTTTATCAATGCAAGAGAGTCTGCTGAGGTGATTTTCACAAAGGGAACCACCGAAAGCATCAACTTGGTAGCTTCAACTTTTGGAAGGAAATTCATCGAAAAAGGTGATGAAATCATCATTTCTACCCTTGAGCACCACTCCAATATCGTCCCATGGCAGATGCTATGTGAGGAAAAAGGAGCGATTCTCAAGATAATCCCAATCAACGATGCGGGAGAAATACTTTTCGATGAATTCGAAAAATTGCTTTCAGCCAAAACCAAATTGGTCAGCATAGTTCATGCGTCCAATGCCCTTGGCACCATTAATCCGGTTAAAAAAGTAATAGCTGCAGCACATGCTGTTGGAGCAAAAGTACTTCTGGATGGAGCTCAAAGTACAAGCCACCTGACTATTGATGTGCAAGACTTGGATTGCGACTTTATGGCTTTTTCGGCACATAAGCTTTATGGCCCTACTGGTCTTGGAGTTCTTTATGGAAAAAGAGAAGTACTTGAATCCATGCCTCCGTACCAAGGTGGTGGTGAGATGATCAAAGAAGTGACATTTGAAAAGACTACCTACAATGAAATTCCTTTCAAATTCGAAGCAGGAACGCCAAATATCGGAGATGTAATCGCTTTCAAAGCTGCTATTGACTTTATTAACCAAATCGGAAAAGAGACCATCAAAGCTCACGAAGATGAATTACTTTCATACGCCAGCGAACAACTGTCCCAGATCAAGGGTTTTTTCCCAGTTGGAACAGCTGCCGAAAAAGTAAGTGTCCTATCCTTTAACATCAATGCAATGCATCCATACGATGTGGGAATGATGCTGGATGCGAATGGAATCGCGGTACGTACAGGTCATCATTGCACCCAGCCTTTGATGAAAAGATTGGGATTGGAAGGAACTGTAAGAGCTTCATTTTCGGTTTATAATTCGAAATCAGAAATAGAAAAACTGGCGGAAGGTGTAAGCCGAATCGCCCGAATAAAAAATAAATGAGCAGTATTCAGGAAGTTCAAGATGAGATAGTTTCGGAATTTGAAATCTTAGGGGATGACAAAGAATCCACAATTTATTACATCATGGAGCTGGGTGGAAGCCTGGAGGAGTTTCCTGATCAGGAAAGAATCGAGGAGAACACCATCAAAGGATGTCAATCCAAAGTATGGTTGATCGCCGATGAAAAAGACGGCAAGGTTCATTTCCAAGCAGATTCCAACACAGATATTACAAAAGGATTGATCTCACTTTTATTGAGAGTTTTGAACTATCGCAGCCCGGAAGAGATTATTAAAGCGGAGCTTGATTTCGTAGAGAGAATCGGAATGGGCTCTATCATCGGAAGTCAGCGTTCAAACGGTTTCGCCTCGATGATCAAGCAAATAAAACTTTACGCTTTGGCGATTCAAACCAAGCAAAATGCCTGATAGTATGTCAACAGAAAGTAAAACGGAAACATCAGTAGGACAAGTAGAAAACTTGAAGGAAAAGGTCATTCAAGCCATTAAATTGGTCTATGATCCGGAAATTCCTGTGGACGTTTACGACCTAGGTTTGATCTATGAAATCACCGTTTACCCTGTAAATAACGTCTATGTTTTGATGACTTTGACCTCTCCAAATTGCCCTTCAGCAGAATTTATTCCTTCGGAGATCAAGGATAAAATCCAACAGATTCAGGGAATTAACAATGTGGAGATTGAATTGACTTTTGATCCGCCATATTCTCAGGATATGATGTCTGAAGCAGCAAAACTTGAATTGGGTTTCCTTTAATTAAGAATTTTAAAACTAGTAATATTATGTATCCAGAAGAATTGATCGCTCCTATGAGAGCGGAACTTTCCAGCGTAGGATTTGAAGAGTTCAGAACAGCTGAGCAAGTTGCAACGCATCTTGGTCCAGACCATAAAGGCACTACCCTTGTTGTAGTAAATTCAGTTTGCGGTTGCGCAGCAGGAGCTGCAAGACCGGGAGTAACCTATGCTGTTGAGAACTCAACAGTAAAACCTACTACTCTTGCTACAGTCTTTGCCGGTAACGACAGAGAAGCGGTAGAAAAACTTAGAGAACTTTGTCTTCCTTACCCTCCTTCTTCTCCAGCAATGGCTTTATTCAAAGACGGAGAGTTAGTACACTTTATCGAGCGTCACCATATCGAAGGAAGAAATGCTAAAATGATCGGCGACCACTTGGTGGAAGTTTTCGAGCATTTCTGCGCATAAAAATTAGCCCTCAGGGGCTTTTTTTTATTCCAAGTCAAAAATCAGTTACGAATAGTTAAGGTCAGTTCTATGCATTTCTAAGGATTTATGTAGAAATGGGAGAATTTCATATGAATTAATTCACTTTTCACAGGAATAATAACGCATAGGTCACATTCTGCCATCAAAAAACTACCTGATTTTATTATCTTACGAGCCTAATTCGAGGTTTTTTAACATCCGCAATCCAAATAATACTTATATGTCTGAATCAGCTAAGCTTTCTTTCAAAGGACAAGACTATGAATTCCCGGTAATCACCGGAACAGAAAATGAATCAGCGATCGATATCGCAAAACTTAGAGCATCCTCAGGTCTTATCACCCTAGACCCAGGATACAAAAACACCGGAGCTACCAAAAGCGCCATTACTTTTTTGGATGGAGAAGAAGGAATTCTTCGCTACAGAGGATATAGAATCGAGGATTTGGCTGAAAAGTCAACTTTCCTAGAAGTTTCTTACCTGTTGATCTATGGCGAACTCCCTACCCAAGTTCAATACGAAAACTTCTCTAAAGAAATCACGCATCATACCTTGGTTCACGAAGATATCAAGAAGATCTTAGAGGGCTTCCCTTCCAATGCCCACCCAATGGGTGTTCTTTCTTCTTTGATTTGTGCACTTACTGCTTTCTATCCGGATTCTTTGAATCCAAATAGAAACGAAGAGGAAATCAATATGAGCATCATTCGTTTGATAGCCAAAATGCCAACTTTCGCAGCTTGGGCTTACAAAAACGAAATGGGACATCCGGTAAATTACCCGGACAATTCATTGGATTATTGCTCCAACTTCCTAAAAATGATGTTTGCGCTTCCTGCTGAGAAATACGATGTTGACCCTGTAGTATCGGCAGCATTAGACAAACTATTGATTCTTCACGCTGATCACGAGCAAAACTGTTCTACTTCTACCGTAAGAATTGTAGGTTCTTCTCAGGCCAGCATTTATGCTTCTATTTCTGCAGGCATCAATGCCCTATGGGGACCACTTCATGGTGGTGCTAACCAATCCGTAATTGAGATGCTGGAAGCAATCAAAGCTGATGGTGGAGATGCAAAGAAGTATCTTGACAAAGCAAAAGATAAAAATGATCCATTCAGATTGATGGGCTTTGGACACAGAGTTTACAAGAACTTTGATCCAAGAGCGAAAATCATTAAGAAAGCAGCTGATGATGTGTTGGAGAAATTAGGTGTGAATGACCCTGTTCTGGATATCGCCAAAGAACTTGAGCATGCAGCGCTTAACGATCAGTACTTCATCGATCGTCAACTCTATCCTAATGTTGACTTCTACTCAGGCATTATCTATAGAGCACTAGGTATCCCTACAGATATGTTCACGGTGATGTTTGCATTGGGAAGATTGCCAGGCTGGATCGCTCAGTGGAAAGAAATGCGTGAAAACGGCGAGCCAATCGGTCGTCCAAGACAAGTATATACTGGAGAAAATGAGCGTGACTACGTATCTATGAATAAGCGATAAGCGTAGATAATTTTCCCCAAAGTGTATAAGCAACCAGCTGTTTTTTAGCTGGTTGTTTTATTTTGTGCGTATAAGAGGCAAGAAGTCTTTATGGTATTAAATTTGAATTTACACCCCTAAACCAACACTATTAATCATGTCACCAACTACATTTAACGAAGCTGTCGCCCTGACCAAAAAATTTACCGAAAAACCAAGCAACGAGGACTTGCTAAAGCTTTATGGACTCTATAAACAAGCTACTGAAGGGGACAATGAAAGTGAACGTCCAGGAGGATTTGACTTTAAAGCAGCGGCAAAGTACAATGCTTGGGCAAATCTAAAAGGCAAATCCCAGGAAGAAGCGAAGAGCCAATACATTAAACTGGTAGAAGAGCTATCAAAAACACATGTATAAGCAAAAAGCCTGATCTCAGGCTTTTTGCTTTCATCAAATCAGAGGATATCCTCGAGCAAACACTTTTTGAGTCATCACTTTCTTTTAGAAAAATTTGAAGCAATAATACTCCCCGCTATTAGCTGCTGAATATGATAGATCATCACGGGAAGCAATACCAATCCTAGCGTCGCTGGATCAGGAAAAATCACTTTTCCAATTACTACACCTTGAACCAAAGATTTTTTGGAACCACAAAACAGCGCAGTCACTCTATCTTCCCAGCTAAACCCTAGCAAACGACAAAGCAGCTCAATTACCAGCCAAATGAAGAAAAACAACCCAAGCATTGTTACTCCTACTTCCAGTAAAACACTTGATTTGTAAGGATCAAAAACATTTTGAGAAAATGACTGAGCAAAGGAGGTAAAAACAATAATCATGATTACCGTCTGATCTATGTACTTAAGAGCTCCAAGGTGTTTTTTGATTTTTAGGAAAAGCCATTTGTGAGCTAATATCCCCAGAATAACTGGAAGCAAAACCTTAACAGAAAGCTCCCCGAGAGTTGGTAAAAAGTCCATTTCCATAGCAGATGAATCTGCCAAAATCCCCATCCATGCTGGCGTGATAACAACTCCAAGTAAACTGGAAATACTGGCATTAAAGATCGCTCCGGGAATATTGCCATGGGCAATAGAAACCATCACTACTGACGCGCTAACAGTGGAAGGAAGAACGGACAAATAAGTAATCCCCAACTGAAAATCCTTATCAATCCATGTCATTAACGGGACTATTGCCACTACAAGCAAAGGAAACAACACAAAAGTAGCTAACTGAATAAGCACATGTAATTTCCAGTTCTTCAAACCAGACTTAAGCTGAACAGGATCAAGCTTTACTCCGTATAGAAAAAACACAAGACCTATTCCTACATTAATGATTGGCTTCCAGGGCACTGGAGATTGACTAGAGCCTGCAAATGGGAACAACCAACCCAATACTATTGCGGCAAAAAGCCCTAGTAAAAAACCATTAATTCCAACCTTATTGAGAGTTTTGACTAATTTTTGAATCATCCGACTGTCAATCGCTTGAAATTATCACAAAGAATTGCTGTCGCAATGGCTACGTTCAAAGACTCTGCCTCACCAAAACCTGGTATTGTCACCTTATCTGTAACTACTTTTTCCAGCTCATTAGAAACGCCATTTGATTCATTTCCCATTAAAATCACACCGTGAGCTACACGCCCCATTTCATGAACATTCTTACCATTTAAAAAAGCTCCGTAAATAGGCACATCCCATTTTTGAAAAACGTCTTTCAGATCCGCATAGAAAAAATTAACCCGGGTAAATGAGCCCATGCTGGACTGAATTACTTTTGGGTTGTAAAAATCAGCAGTTTGGGGTGAAAAAACGAGGTTTTTAATACCATACCAGTCCGCGATTCTGATGATCGTCCCCAGATTACCTGGATCTCTGACATCATCAAGACCCACAACAAAATTACCTTTAGGAAAATCAAATGGACTATTTGACTTCATATGAACTACAGCTAAGGCACTATCATTGCTTTGATATTGCCCGAGGTTTTCAAGCTGATTTTGGGTAGCCAAAATCACTTGTCCAGCTGATTGAGAAATGAGGTTTTCATACTTTTCTAAAAAAGTATCGGTCGCTACAATTAACTCAACACTAAAATCTGAGTTTAAAACTTCTAAAACACTCTTTTCACCTTCCACAAAGAACTTTTGCTCCTGATTTCGGAATTTCTTTTGATGTAAGGATTTAATAAACTTAACTGTATTTTTGCTAAGCATTCGGATCGACTCTGCCATTTTGAAATTCACCAAATATATACTTTTTATCTGTGTCCTCTGGGCAATGGTCGCTTGCTCTTTAAGCAAAAACCTGCCCGAAGGTGAGTATGTCCTTGACAGTAATCAACTTAAAGGAGTAGAAAAAGCGAATCCATTGGAAATAGAGAATCTGTACTTCCAAGAGCCCAACACAAAAATCCCACTCACCAACTCCTCTCTGGGTGTGAGTATTTACAGATTTGGAAGGCTCTTTTACGACAGCACCAAAGTGAATGAAAAACTGGAAGCAAAAAAAGCAGAGCTAGAAGAGGTCAGAGCAGGCCTGAGCGATGCAGAGGATAATAGAAAACTGCTTAAAAAGCGTGACAAAGTCCAGACGAAAATTCAGGATCTGGAGAAGATGCAGGAATATGGGAATTTCTTGATGCGCACTGGAAACCCCGTTACTGTTTTAGATAGTGCCGAAACCCAAAAGACGGTCACAGAAATCGATAATTACCTTTATAACAAAGGCTTTTTAGATTCGGAAGTGGCTTTTGAGGTAGAAACTAAAAAGCAAAAGGCCACGGTAACTTATATCATAGCCGAAAAAGAGCCATACATTTTAGATTCCATCTATACCAACTCTGTGAACGAAGGCCTGCTTTCGCTGATCAATCAATCAAAAAAGGAAACGTTCATCGTGAAAGGCGATAATTACGATCAAACGAATTTCACCAAGGAACGAGAACGCTTAGAAGAGCTATTCAAGAACAATGGGTATTTCATGTTCACCAAAAGCTTTATCGATTACAACCTCTACTTTGATACGACTTCAAAGCGGATTAATGTAGAGCAAAGAATCCTTAAACCTTCATTTTCAGAAAAGCATGAGGTTTACAGAATTGATTCTATCACCTTCAAAATCAGTCCTCCAAGTGATGAGTTTATAGACGAAAAGGTGCAAAGAAACTATCGGAATATCGACTTCAACTTTTACAGAGACCGTTTTTCTGCCAAATTACTTAGTTCCCGGATTTTATTTGACGAGAATCAGGAGTACAGGCGAACAAATATAATAGAAACCCAAAAACAGCTCAGCAACCTGGATCTTTTCAGGTATATCAATATTTCATTTGACACGGTAGGCACCTCGCTTACAGCTAAAATTCTATCGCAACCAAATCAAAAATATCAGTTGACGAATCAGCTTGGGTTGAGCATAACAGAGCAATTGCCTGGGCCGTTTTTCAGTACAGTACTGAGAAACAGAAACTTCTTCAGAGCAGGAGAAATCCTAGAATTCAACGCCCGGATAGGTTATGAAGGAGTAGCATCTGCTACCGATCAAGGCGTATATCAAAGCAAAGAATTTGGGGTTTCTGCCTCTGTTATTTTCCCTAGATTCCTTATCCCATTTTATGGAAAAAGCTTACAGAAATATGGACAATACAATCCTAATACACGGACGCAACTAGGCTATAACTATACCAATCGTCCAGAATACACAAGGTCTGGTTTGAATGCTCTCCTGGCTTATACTTGGGTGACACGAGGGAATAGACAGCAATTCACCATCAATGCGGCTGACATAAACTATATTCGGACGCCAAACATTTCTGATGATTTTGCTCAGGTACTACTAGACCTAGAGAACCAAGGGAATAATCTGATTTGGTCTTTCCTTCCCTCTCTCATCAGTAGTGTATCAGCACAGTCAATTATTAATTTCAATGATTACGGAAATTACAATTCCACCAATAAAGCTTCCCTTCTTAAGTTATTTGTGGAAAGCGGTGGAACTACCTTGAATTTTGTGAATGCAACAAGTAATAATGAAACGACCGATTTTGCCAGATTCCAATGGCTAAAATTCCAGGCAGATTTCAGAAGGTATTATCCGCTCAATCAGACTTCGACAATTGCCTACCGGGCCAATTTCGGAATAGCAAATCCATACGGTGTAAGTAGTGGTATCCTTCCTTACGAGAAGTATTTCTTCGCGGGAGGTGGCACAAGCATCAGGGCTTGGCAAGCTAGACGATTGGGCCCGGGAAGTTATACCCCTCCTATCGGTGATCGAGGAAGGTATGATTACGCCTTTGAGCAGCCAGCAGAGATGATTCTAGAGACCATGCTGGAATACCGTAGAAATCTCTCAGGATACTTTGATATGGCTGTTTTCGTGGATGCCGGAAATGCATGGGTTATTGGCGTAGATAATTCTCGTCCAGGCGCTGATTTTAGGTTCGACAGATTTTATAAAGAAATAGCCATAGGCACTGGCGTAGGCTTACGAATGGATTTCAACTTTTTGGTGATCAGACTAGATTTGGCAACCAAGGCCGTAGATCCATCCATGCCTGAGGGCGAACGATGGGTCTTGGATAATATATCATTCAACCGACTTTTTGGTTTAAAAGGACAAACAGTGCTTAACTTTGGCATCGGTTATCCTTTCTAAAGAGAAACAAAACAAATGTCACGAAAGAGTAAAGAACAAATAGCTGAAGTATATAGACAGATGCAGGATTATATCTGTCGCGAACTAGAATCTGCAGATGGGACTGGCGAATTTATTGAAGATAAATGGGACAGACCTGCCGGAGGTGGTGGAAGAACACGTATTTTCAAAAATGGAAACATCATCGAAAAAGGCGGAGTTGCATTCTCTGCTGTACATGGTCCTACTCCTGATAAAATCCTAAAAAAATTAAAACTTGATCAGGCTGACTTTTTTGCAACTGGCGTATCCATCGTGTTACATCCAAAAAGTCCCATGGTGCCGATTATCCATATGAACATTCGGTATTTTGAAATGGACAATGGTGAATATTGGTTTGGAGGCGGAATTGATTTGACCCCGCATTACATAGATGTGGCAGATGCCCAATACTTTCATCAACAAATAAAGAACGTCTGCGACAAATATAATGCTGAGTACTACCCAAAGTTTAAAACCTGGGCTGACGACTATTTTTATATCAAGCATAGAGATGAAACCCGGGGAATCGGTGGGATTTTCTATGATAGACTGAAGGCTAAAGACAATCAGGAATTCGAAGATATACTACAATTCAGCCTTTCTTTAGGCCGCCTATTTCCAGCTATTTATGGATATTTTATGAAGAAAAATTCTCAGATTCCATATTCTGAAATTGAAAAATCTTGGCAAAGTCTAAGAAGAGGAAGGTATGTGGAGTTCAATCTTGTTTGGGATGCCGGTACCAAATTCGGGTTGGATACAAATGGCCGAACGGAGAGTATTCTGATGAGTATGCCACCTATGGCTGAGTGGGAATATATGTATGAACCTGAAGTCGGTTCGAAGGAAGAATTCACTCAAAACCATCTTAAAAAAGGAATAGACTGGTTATCTTTTGAAGAATGATCGAACAAATTAAGAATTGGGATGAGGAGCTGTTCCTGAAGCTAAATGCCTTGCACGTTGACTGGTTGGATGAGATAGCATTTCAAATGTCCCAAACTTTTGCCTGGGTGCCATTCTATGCTATCATCGTATATTTTATATACAAGGTAGAGCCCAAAAACAGTTGGTGGGTCTTTGGAGGAATCGCTTTAACCATTCTCATGGCGGACCAAGTAACTTCTGGCTTTATGAAACCATTTTTTGAGCGGCTCAGACCATGCCATGACGAGCGCTGGTCCGACGGCATGTATAACTATGGGAGATGCGGTGGCCTATATGGATTTGCTTCTTCGCATGCTGCCAATACGTTCGGGTTTGCTACTTTTCTCAATTTAAAAATGAAAGGTAAGCTTCGCTTTCTCCCTTGGCTGTTTTTATGGGCGGCTGTCATATCCTATACCAGAATTTATCTTGGTGTTCACTATCCTATGGACGTTATTGTTGGAGGATTGGTAGGAGCTCTAGCTGGGTTTATCAGTTGGTTTATAGTTGTATTTGTTCGGAGGGAAATTTTAAAACTAATTCTAAAAGACTAATCCTAGAAATTCCAAAATAATTATTTAAATAGTAATATCTTTTGAACAAACTTTAAGTTTAGCTATTTTAATCCTGAGAGTTTTTAAATTTATCTCAAGAATTAGTCAACCCTTACTGCACTTTTCAACCAGACAAAAAATGGGAACACTCCATCTTCGGAAAACATCCTTTTTATTTTTTTTAATCCTGGGAATTGCATTTACCCTACAAGCTCAGGACACCCACCACTGGAGCAATCAGTTTGGAACCAGAGCTGCTTTACTTGGTGGTGCAGTGCTTACAGACACTGTTGATAATGCCGGAGTATTTTATAATCCTGGGAACTTGGGGTATCTAGACACAACCTCCTTGTCCATCAATGCTAATCTCTATGGATTAGAAAATATCACTATCGAAAATGCCCTCGGCCAGCGAGCCGATTTCAAGGGAATTCAATTCAATACTATTCCATTGCTGATCAGTGGATCTATACAAACTAAATCAGACTGGAATGTTAGCTATGGACTACTTACGCCAGTTAGTTTTAATTTTAATGGAGTCGCAAGAATAGAAGGGCAATACGAATTGGCAAGTGAAGACATAAGTCCTGGACAAGAAGATCTGGTATCCGAATCCGGAATTATCACAAAGGTGCAGGAAACTACCGTAGCACTAGGCATAGGCAAAAAACTAAGTCCCAACCTTGGTTTCGGCATTAGTTTATTAAACACCCTTCGCACACTAAATTATTCTTATCGATTTTCGGCAAAGGCGTTAACCAATAGCGATGATTACTTTTTGATTTCTAGAACCCAGAATGAGTTTATCAATTATTTCGCCGCCAGAACATCTTTGAAACTAGGATTAAATTATCAAAAAGGGACTTACGGATTAGGACTAGCTATTACCACTCCGGGGTTGGACTGGCTAGGAAATGGAACTGTGGCAGAGGATCTTACGCTATCCAATCTCATAGTGCCAGGAATTGAAAATCCAGTAACTGCCTATGCTTCTGATCGGCAGGAAAAATTAAAGACAACCTACAAATCGCCTTTTGAAATTGCTGTAGGGGCTCATAAAACATTTAACCGCTCTGTTTTAAGTATTAACATTACACATTTTGGAGGAGTTGACAATTATCGGATAATTAGTGCGGAATCAGGCACATTAGTTCGTCCAGATAATATAGGACAGGCTTTTGACAGTGAAGATTTTTTAAATGTAGAGACCGCAATGAAGCCTGTAACAAATTTCTCCATCGGATATGAGAATCAATTAAAGGAAAGGCTTAAACTTCTGGGCAGTTTTCGCACTGATTTTTCATATTTCGATGAAGGATCTGTACAAAGAAACCAATTGAATACTGAGATTACCCAATGGGACATTTACCATGTCTCTTTTGGGGCTGAGATCAAGAAATCCAGAAGTAGTCTCACACTCGGTCTGATGTATAGTTTTGGATCCACGCAGGAATATTTGCAAAGAGGTAGTTTTAACAATGTGGAGGCTGACCAGTTACTGGAGGGAGCACTCGTCATAACAAAAGCAGGATACTCGAATATTGGACTTTTAGTAGGGTATGCCTTTAATTTTAAAAAATTCAATTAATAGACTATGAAAAAAAATCTACTTCTAACGATGGTCTTTGGATTATGGGCGCTCGGGGTTCAAGCTCAAGTGACTACCATTAACTTGGATCTAATTACTGGGAAGATCAATGGTGGAATGCCACTCCCAGCTGAACAAGAGTTCTATATCCATGGAGCTATACCTGAGAAAATAGAAATGGTAAAACTCACTATTTACCCTTCTAAAAAAACAGAGAAGGCGGGTTACACTTACTTTTGGAAAGCCCCTTTTGGCTATAAGGATCTCTCCTACCAGGTTTTAGTTGCTGATCCACTGCGATCCAATACGGATTATAGATTGGAGTTTGGTTATTACCAAAAAGCCGGAGCTGATCAGATCAATGAGGTCCGATCTCTAATTCATCAAAATATAGAGACCTATCTAAGCACTGTGACCACCATCAAGAAAGGCGGAGTGCATTTTTCTGAATCAGATGAGGTACTCATCAACAATATCTCGAGGATTGTGGATCAAGGTGCATACTACTTTGAGCTTCCAAACGGAGAAAAATTCCCAGGCTTCAGTGACATTACCCGTGCAAAACTGGAGCAAAGAGGTAAACTTAAAATGGGCAAAGCCAAATTCAATGTAACTGGAATGACGGAAGCCGATAACGCCAGAGCGGTCTATGCAGATGAATACATTACTGAATTGGAAAATATTCTCTTCTCAGAAGTTGACCAATACTTGAGTCCAAACATGTTGGTAAGAGTGGATGAAAACATATTTGAAAATTATCCTACCGAAAAAACCGCAAATTCTCTTCCTATAAATGTAGGATATGGTGCGATCTCTCTGAGCAAAGGATTACCTGACCAGGAATTCGTGATGAGCCCATATGCTGGATTCTCTTTCCCGCTTGGTAACAGGACATTTGCCAGATTCATGAACAACATGTCAATTTCTACAGGTTTTTTCCTTTCTGGAGACATCAAAAATCAGTTGGATGAAAAAATCTCCGGTCCAGTTTTGGAAAGACCAGTTTATATAGGTCTTGGCTACAACTTCTTCAGGTTTATCAGATTAAATGCCGGCGGTACATTTATCACCACAGAGATGTCAGGTGGAACTAATCAAAATAGTTTCGTGCCTTTTGTGGGAGTGAGTGCAGAGTTTAATTTATGGTTGGGCATAGGAAGCAAAAAAAGATAAGGACATGAAAAAGCTAAGTTTAGTAATTCTCGCTTTTGCCTTTGCTTTTTCTGCTCAGGCACAATTACATGGTTATAAATGGAGGTTTGGAGCCAGCGCAGGTACGACAAACTATCTGGGTGATATTCGCCCATTGAAAGTCGATAACTTTCAAAACTTCACTAAGTATTATAAACGATATGAGACCTACTCAGAGCAACTATCCTATCAGGTTTCGATAGAATATGCTTTAGGGAACTCAGTTGGGTTAATGCTAACTGGAGGTAGTTATCAATTCGGATCAAGCGATAGATTTATAAAAAAAGACGGAACACTATTCACTGAAAGTCCAACGTTCGATCGAGCCCTCAATTTCCAAACTGACGTCTATGATGCAGGCTTATCCTTTGTATTTAAGCCTGATAACAATTGGTTACTTTCGGGTAAATCCTTCTTTGCTCCTTACATCACTGTCGGGGCCGGTGTGCAAAGCTTCAATGTATATGGAGACTTATTGGATGCCAATGGAAATCAATACGACTATACCAATCCGAATGTGATTCCAGATGGGAGTTTTGAGACAGACCTTAGTAAGTTGGGCACAGAAAGTTCTGAAAACTACGAAACAACCTCATTCTATGCCAACTTAGGGTTAGGTGTGCGTTTTCGAATTACCAAAAGCATAGAAATCTTTGCGCAGTCAGATTTCAAAAGAACAAATACTGACTACTTAGATGATGTTTCAGGAGTGTATAGGTCTAGTTATGACAATGACTTCCAAGAGTATGCCGCCAAACCTGGTACTAACACCGTAACAGCAGAAAATCCATACCGAGGCATGGAAAACGGAAGACCTGACTGGTACTTTTATCATGGTATGGGTATCAAGTTCAGTTTGGGGGCTAACAAAAAATCCTTCAACCCGCCTGTAATTACTCAGCGCTACACATATGTCCCTACGGAGCTTTCCAAAGCTCAAATGGCTAAAGAAGATTCTTTGGCGAGGGCTAGCTCCACTCCTCAGTCGGTAACAAATAATTACTTCACAGTCATTCAATTACCTGGAAATGAACAAGCTATTTCTGGGCAGGCTGTGACTGACTCTGCAACACTGGTAAAAATCACCAGCATGCGGGATTCGCTACAGACTAGCAGAGCGCTACTGAACGATGAAATGACTGCATCGGAAAGACAGCTAGCAGAACTTGATCAGACCATAGCAATGGCACAGCAGGACACCACGGTCTCCGCAGAGGTTACGCAGACCCGTATCCAGAATCTGGAAAGTGAGAAATCTATCGCTCAGGGAAAAATGACCAGTTTGAACAGCATTGCTTTAGAAAATCAGTTCAAGATGGATTCTCTCAATTCCCTACAAACTAACACTTCACCATCTGCTTCTTTGGACTCTGCTGCGATGATGAAAGAATTAGTGATCTATCCTGGTCAAGTGAGCAGAATCCTATACTCTACAAATCCTTCGGTGCTTTCGCTAGATTCAGCAACCCAAGCTCAAGCTGCAACTTCCAGAACAGCAAATGGTCCAGAGACAATGACCCGAGAGGAATTTGATGAGGAAATGGAAAAATTCAGAGAAGATATGCTTTCGGCTCAAGCTACAAGGGACTCAGCGATGATGATGGCATTTGCAAATAAGATCCCTACCTATGAAGCTTTAGAACAAGAGGATACTGAACCTCAGGAGCTCACTATCAACACTGAAGCACTAGATGATGATACAGCTAAAAAGCTAGACAAAAACAACAAAAAGCAGCAAAAACTCGACGAGAAAAACAGAAAAAGACAGGAGAAACTTGACGAGAAAAACAATGAAATTCTAAAAGATGCACTTCTTGTAGGGGGGACAGCAGCGACTACCGCCGCTATTTCAAATAGTGGCGATAAGAAAAGAGCTGCAGCTGCTGCCGCAAATGACTCTACACTAAGGGCTAGAATAGCAATGGATTCAGTTCTAATAGATAGCTTATCTAATTTACCACGAATCGTCGATACTGTTACAGTCACCAGCGTAGTGGAAAAGGATGTCCAAACTCTACTACATGAAAGTAAAGTAGAGGTATATTTTGCTATCAATGAATCTACTTTGCCTGACTCAGAGAGAGAAAAACTAGCTCCAGTCGCAGCATATTTAAAGGAAAATGAAGATGTTGTGGTTGAATTGGTTGGGTTTGCTGACAACACAGGCTCTGTAGCATACAATCTTGCTCTTACAGAAAAACGTGTAGCAGCAGTCACCACAGCACTCACTGAATTTTATGCGATTGAACCCTCCCGAATTACTATCAGCAATGGAGGATTAATCGTGAGAGGTAGTACAAAGGGATCAGTTGAAACTGATAGAAAAGTAGAAATACGCGTATTAAAAAAATAGATTTATATTTATAATCAAAAAAAACTAAACTTTTAACGAGATGAAATCAAGCATGACCCGAAGCGACACACAGAGGGATGATTATAATTCATGCGAAGATTCCATGTGACCTTAAAAAAAAATTATAAACACATGAAATCGAGCATGTCGAAGATCGTCACACACTGGGATGATTATTTCTCATGCGAGATTCCATATGACCATAGAAAAACAAAAATAAACATATGAAAAAGGCATTTACTTCCCTCTTTTTGTTAACCGCAATTGCAGTAACTTCCTATGCACAGGAACTTAGAATTAATACCTATGCCGGATATGTATTCAAAGACAAAGTGGACTCTTATTATTCCAACACTTCCTACTTCAATGGTCAGATTCAAGATGGTCTTCGATGGGGTGGTGGAATAGAGTATCATATTCCAAACCGTGGTGCAATTGAAATTCAATATTTGCGTCAGGATACCAATGCTCCTACCTATTATTTAGATGCAGGAGTTTTTGGCCCAACAGAACGCTTTACCGATTTCGATTTGGCAATCAACTGGATAATGCTAAATGGCACAAGATACTTCCCGGTAAATGAAATCGTAGAACCTTTTGCCGGAGCTGGGTTTGGGATGGGTATTTTCAATGTGAGTAATCCTGACAATGGAAATGAGAATTCTGCAACCAAATTTGCATGGAATATCCGAGGAGGATCTAATTTCTGGGTGGCTGACAACATTGCAATAAGAGTTCAGGCTTCTTTATTTTCTGCTACCCAAGCTATTGGCGGAGGACTTTACTTTGGTACTGGCGGCATAAGTACTGGTCTTTCCAGCTATTCCAGTATGTATCAATTTGGACTGGAAGGAGGATTGGTTTTTAGACTTCCACAGCCGGCAAAGTAATATCTTAAAATTGCATCAAGCGAAAACCATCGAGAAACACCCATTATTCTCGATGGTTTTTGCGTTATTTGCGCTTCCAAAATCGAAGCATCCCAAAAAAAAATCAGTCAAAGTGCGCATCCTAACTGCCTCAAAATTAGTTGTATTAGGTTTAATCCTATTTATTGGACTCCAACCAACATTTTCCCAGGAAAAAGACAGCACCAAGACGAAGGTGGAAAAAAAAGAATCGTTTTTAAACCATACTTCCAAGGGCTTTATTTTAAAGACTGAAGATGGTAAATATGAGATGCAGATTGCCGCCAGGTTACAGCTTAGGTTTGCTCTCCCAGACGATCAGGATCCAATCACATTTGCTGATTTCAGAAATCAAGACCAGCGCGTTTTCAAAATAAACCGTGCCCGCCTAAAGGTGGGTGGACATGCTTACCAGCCCTGGATAAAGTATTATTTCGAATATGAGCTCTCCAGAAGTCTATTACTTGACTACAGAGTAATGATTGAAAAATGGCCTTGGCTAAACTTTAAAGCTGGTCAATGGAAAGTTGAATTTACAAGAGAACGCTTCATCAGTAGTGGCGATCAGCAGATGGTTGACCGTTCTCTTTTGAATAGAAAATTCACCGTGGATAGGCAACAAGGTGTAGAAATCTATGGTAATCTTGACGGTGGCGGAATCGCCAATTTCAACTATTGGGCTGCGGTACTTACCGGAATGGGAATAGGTGCTACCCAAAACGATGATGACAAGATGATGTACTTTGGGAGGTTTCAATGGAATTTCTTAGGTAGGCCGGTTCCTTTTTCTGGTGGGGATTTAAATATATCCCAAAAACCAGCCGCTATCATCGCTATTGCAGGAGTCACCAATACTAGTCCTTACACCCGATTCTCAACTTCAGGAGGAGGCAACCTCTCTGGCTATGAAGGGACAAATGACGGGCAGTACACTGTAAAACAATACCAGATCGAATCAGCATTTATCTACAAAGGATTCTCCTGGTCCAGTGAATTTCACAGGAAAAGTATTTTTGACAACTTTGACGAAATTGAGACTAAACTTGGCGGATATTATTTGACAGCAGGTTACCTTGCTCATCAAGCTCTAAACTTTTGGCCGGAACCCTTAGAAATTGCTTTTCGGTATGCTGTGGTCAATCCAGACCTAAATATTACCAGCAATAAACAACGAGAAGCAGCTGTAGCTTTCAACTGGTTTTTTGCAGGTCATAAAAGTAAACTAACAACAGAGCTTACACGATTTACATTTGAGGACAAGGACCTTCCCCAAGACAATGAATTACGCTTTAGACTACAACTAGACATCTCATTCTAATGACTCGGATCTCACTTTTTCTTCTGCTTTTCTGGATCAACTTATCTGTTTTAGCACAAGATTCAGTGATGTATAAACCCAATCAGATTCGAAACTTTAAATTAGTCCCCTTACCTGCAATTGCTTCAAATCCTGCAAACGGATGGCTTTTTGGCATTGCCCCCTCTGCCACTTGGAGAATGGGTGAAGCTGAAAGCACGCACCTTTCAAACCTTGTAGGCAACTTGCTTTACACTACCAAAAAACAATGGCTAATCAGCTCTAGAAGTAATATCTTCCTGGCAGATGACAGCTGGATTTTGGTTGGTGACTGGCGCTTCTTCATTACCTCCCAGCCTACCTTCGGATTAGGAAGCAGCAGTCCAAATGAGCCAATGGAAAACCCCAATCAACCTGGCGTATGGTGGGGAGAGCAACAAATGGATTACAACTGGGTCCGGTTTTATGAAACAGTGCTCAAAAGAATTTCTGACTCGAAATTTTACCTTGGAATAGGCTATCACCTTGATATTTATTCCAAAATTGAAAATTTTATCGATGATGAAGTCAATCAAGAACTAACTTTTTCGAATGATTTCTACAACCAGACAAAAGGGTTCACTTCAAATAAAAATACGCTTTCGGGAATTACGTTGAATGCTGTGATGGAAAACAGAGATCTAGCTGTATCCCCTTATGAAACCAACTTTGCCTTAATTTCTTACAAAATAAATCCAGAGTTTCTGGGATCAAATCAAACCTCCTCGACACTACTCCTTGACTATCGCCACTACTTTCCTTTAAATGAAAACCGAAAGCGACATCTTTTAGCATTATGGGGTTATGGAAATTTTCTTGTTTCCGGAGAACTGCCTTATATGGCTTTGCCATCCATAGGATATGACATGTTTGGACGCTCAGGCAGAGGGTACTCCCAGGGTCGTTTCAGAGGAGAAAGCATGGTGTATTCAGAAGCAGAATACCGATTTCCTCTTCAAAAAAACAAAGATACTTTCGGCGGAACAGTATTTGTCAATGCAGCTAGTTTTGGCAGCAAAATGACAAATGAAAATCTTTTCGATAAGATCAATCCAGGCTATGGGCTAGGATTCCGAGTGATGATAAACAAGGTAAACCGAACTACAATATCGGCTGATTATGGATTTGGACAAAAAGGAAATTCAGGCTTTTATTTGAACATCAATGAGTCTTTCTAGCTACATTTAGGGCAATAAACCTAACTTCACAAATTTTTAGGATTATTCCTTCATTTTTTTTCACTCTAATCATTAATTAAGTATAACTTTGTCCTTAAGTTGTTTTCAACTCCTAAATCTAACATATATGAAAAATGCACTTTTAATTTCAGGCTTTTTATTTCTCGCTTCCTTTCAGACTACTTTTGCGCAAAGCGAAGTGGATGATGAGATTACCATTTTACAGTCTGCTTTTGGAATGGACAAAAAGCAAATCATCGAAGGGTACATGGATCTACCCGAATCTGTAGCAACGAACTTTTGGTCAGTATATCAAAGCTATGAAGCGGAGAGAACTATGATTGCCAGAGAACGCATGAAAATCATCAATGACTTTTTGACGGAATATGAAGTAATTGGTGAGGAAGAAGCCGATAATCTAGCCAAGCGGACGTTGAAAAATGACATGGAACTAGCCAAACTTCACTCAGCCTACTATAAAAAATTCAAGAAAGCTACATCAGCATTAGATGCTGCCAAATTCATGCAAATAGACACCTATATCCACAATACGATTAGGAATGCTATGCAGCAGGAACTACCATTCATAGATCAATAAGAAAACAAACCAAAATAAATTTTATGTTTAAAAAACTACAACTACTAGGAATAGGAGTATTTGGATGCTGGGTACTGCAGGCATGCACACCAGATGGCGCCGAGTATATAGACGAACTGGATGTCGTCTATACCAATTATGATGTCAATCATAATTTTGCTTCTAATAATACATTTGCTGTTCCTGATAAGATCGTCAAAATCGAAGGACAGTTTATCAATGGAGCAGGTGGGGATTTTGAACCAGAATATGTATCTCCAGTCTATACTACTGCAATTTTAGCTTCTATTCGGACTAATATGAGAAATGCAGGGTACACTGAAGTAGATAAAAGTGCTAATCCTGATTTGATTATTTTACCCACTGTGATCCAAACAGATCAGCTCTATTTTTACTATGACTGGTGGTATTGGAGCTGGTTCTATCCAGGATGGGGACCAGGATGGGGCTGGTACTACCCTGGTTATTACCCACCTCAGGTATCATCGGTACGGACAGGCACAGTTTTACTGCAGATGACAGATCCGACTGATATCTCAGAAGATGATAAGATCCCTGTGATCTGGACTGGGGTTATTAATGGCCTTTTGGAGGGCAATACTAATTCTATCAATGAGCGTATTAGTACCACAATCGACCAGGCATTTACTCAATCACCATACCTAGCTAAATAATCATGAAAAAATCGATCATTTTAGTAGCTCTTCTGGTAATGGTTTTTGCCGGGACTACACAAGCACAAACTTCACTTTTCTCTATCAATTACTCCGTTAGTGTCCCTACTGGCAATACCGCTGATTACATCGATCAGGTATCGGGTAGAGGAATCAAAATTCAATATGAGCGGTTCATCAAGCGTAATTTTACCATAGGTGGAGAACTGGGAAGCTATACTCTATACAAGAGAGAAGAGAACAAGGTTTATACAGAAGGTTCAGCATCACTTTCCGGGGTTCAATATAGATAC
The DNA here is from genome assembly GCF_900116615.1 of Algoriphagus locisalis. Taxonomy (GTDB): domain Bacteria; phylum Bacteroidota; class Bacteroidia; order Cytophagales; family Cyclobacteriaceae; genus Algoriphagus; species Algoriphagus locisalis. Next base: position 178,468 of record NZ_FPBF01000001.1, on the reverse strand, counting down.
CAAAATAGCTACCCTATCCTTGCTACGGGAACGTATTATGCTAACGAAACTGGTAAATTCAGACCCTTTGCAGGTTTGGGAATGGGTACAATCGCTCATGATAGAGAGATTGATATGGGAGTTTTTACTTCCCAAGAAACCCACTGGCAGTTTGCATTAAGACCTGAACTAGGCGTATTATACAGACCTGCACAATATGTTGGGTTCAAGCTTGGCGCCAAATACTACCAGTCTTTTAGTAGTAGTAATCTGGACGGACAATCTACTGTAGGTATAGACTTAGGCATTGTATTTATTAGATAATTAATTTGCGATACCACAACTAAAACTCCGGCAAGTATAACAAGAAATTGTGCTTGCCGGTTTTTTTAGCTTCAATCTACCACTGGCATATACAGAGGTGATACCTAAAGGGAAGTTCGCATATCTAATGAGCTTTATTATATTAGTAAAAACAACCAATGTTTTAAGCGCGTATTTCTAAAGAAAATCTAATCCATTGTAACTATTCAATCTATGAAAAAGTCAACCTATCTTTTGCTAGCCCTACTCGTGGGACTGATGGCATGCAGCACAGCCAAAGTAGCTGTAGAGCCAGGACTTTACGAGGATTTCAATCTTACTGATTATAAGACCTATGCTTTTTTGGAAGTAGATCAAAGTGAGACTGAAGTTCCGGCCTTTTCACAATCAGTAGAATATCTGAAGCAGGAAATATCCAAACAGCTAGCTGCTAGAGGTCTATCGGAAAACAATTCATCTGCTGACTTGAAAATCAACCTAGGCATAGTAATCGAAAATAAGGAACAAACCCGAGAAACCAGTTTGGCTACAGATCCTTTCATGTACACTGGTCAACGAAACTACACTTGGCAAAGCGAAGAAATTGTGGTGAACAGGTACAAAGAAGGCACCTTATCAGTTCATTTGGTAGATGCTCAGACCAATCAGGCTGTCTGGGTCGGCGTAGTTTCAGAAATAATCCCTACTAAAGAGGAAAAGAAACAAGCCGCGATAGAAGATGCCGTTGCGGAAGTTTTTGAATCGATAGACACTAAAAATTAACCTACATAACAACTAACAAATGAGAAAATCAAATGCAATTCTTACGCTATTACTTCTGGCTGTAGTAGCGGCATGTGCTCCGAGCACAAAAATCACAGGATCATGGAAAGCTCCTGAAGCAAAAGCCGGCGGATACAGCAGTATTTTTGTAACTGCCTTGACAGACAAACTTGTTGCCAGACAAACCATAGAGAACGATATCGATGCGATTTTAAAAGAAGATGGCATTACCGCCAACAGCAGTTTTGATATCATTCCTCCTGGATTCAAAGCTACTCCAGAAAACAAGGAAGCAATCGTGAGCGCCATTCAAGCGGCAGGACATGATGCTATTCTTACTATAGCACTTCTAGACCAAACATCCGAAACGAGATACGTTCCTGGAACTACCATGTACTCTCCTATGGGCTATGGTGGATATTATGGTAGATTCTACGGATACTACTCTTATTACAACCCAGTGATGTACGATCCAGGTTACTATGCCACTGATAAGAACTATTATTTAGAAATGAACCTTTACGACGCTCAGACAGAAGCTTTGGTGTGGTCAGCACAATCCGAAACCACAAACCCTTCTTCTATTGAGTCATTCTCCAAAACCTTTGCTCAGTCAGTAGAATACCAATTAATCAAGGATGGAATTATCACCAAAAAGTAATTTCAATTAACATAACATGAAAAAGCCCCGAGAGAATTTTCCCTTGGGGCTTTTTTCATTAGTCGCTAAACAGATTATTTAGCTGCGTTTTTCATTGCTGTCACTTCAGCTCTGATTTCTTGCGCAAGATTTTTAAGTGCCTGCATTCCAGTTCTTACTCTAGTTCCGGCAGCTTTGTTGCCATTTTCGTAGAATTTTGCAAAGTCTGCTTCTAAAGAATCGACCAAATCTTTAACTTCTTGGTGTTTGCTCATAATCGTTTTATTGGTTGGTTATAAAATGTAATTCGTTACAATAAACATCATTTATAGTGCCATTAGAAGTCTTTGAGCGTTTATTTTTAATTTTTAGTGCAGAAAAATGACCTTTTCATTAAAACCTTCATTTTATTCAATTTTTAGCAACATTTCAGGGTAATATTTAACTAAAATGCTAACGACCAAATCGAATAAAGATGCCTCAAAATGACTTCTAAATTCCCCAAAGAGGAGTATTAGCCCATTAAATCATCACTTTTTTCCCTTTTTCGGCAGACTCTAAGATAGCCTGCACAATGCGAATATCCCGAAGGCCTTCCTCGCCCGGTACAGCTTGAGGCTTTCCGTCCATAATTGTCTGTGCATCATTGTCCATCTGCCAGACCTGCTCCATCGGTTGCTGAAAAGGGAAATTGATCTCGCCCAACGGACTTTTGCCTTTGTTGCCGGCATAGGCAGAAAATGGCTCCATCTCGATCATTCCCTTTTCACATTTGATATTTAAGAAATTCATGTTCCCTCCAAAAGATGTTTTGATAGTGCCAATGACTCCTCCAGGGAATTCCAGTTCTGCTTCTACGATTTCTCCTAGACCATCTTTATAGATTTCAGGTCGCTCAGTCCAAACTTTGGCTGAATTCACAGCTATTGGCTCCATGTTACTTCCAAGTCTAGCTCCCTGAATAGCATATACTCCCATGTCGTAGATTACTCCTCCGCCCATTTCACGCTTCTGCTTCCAGTGATCTGTACGGTTTTCACGATATCCGGCGGCACAGTCCAAGCCGAGCACTTTGCCTAAGCTTTGCTCTTTCACTATTTTTTGAAAAGCTTGAGTATTGGGTTCGTGCTGGCAGCGATAGCCGATGGATAAGGAAACATTTGCCTGCTTGCAAGCATCTATCATAGCCTGACATTCCTCCACAGTCATGGCCATTGGTTTCTCACACCATACATGCTTCCCTGCTTTGGCTGCTCGGATCACATACTCCTTGTGCATAGATGGCGGCAAAACGATGTAGATCACATCTATATCCGGATTGTCTGCGATGGTATCGAAGGTCTCATAGTTGTAGATATTTTTATCAGGTATTTTATGCTTTTCTTTCCAAATCGCCGCCTTTGACGGGGTGCCCGTAACGATACCGGCCAAGTGGCACTTTTGGGTTTTTTGCAGGGCTGGAGCAAGCAAATCAGTGCTGTAATAGCCAAGTCCAACCAACGCTACTCCGAGATTGTCTTTTTTAGGCCGGGTAGATGAGAAAACATTAAAAGGTGATATCAAACTTACTCCTGCTCCTAGAGCAAGAGACTTTAATGTGGTTCTCCTAGAGATAGGATTCATAGGTTTTGGGTTTTAGGTTTGAAACGTAATATGCTTATCAAGATACTGTTTTCATTGTTACCTCCAAAAAAATCTTAAATTGAACCCTTATCTTAATCCACTTAAACCCAATTTTATCGTGAAAAAGCTCATAATTCTTCTTCTTTGCCTTGCTCCTTTTTTTATACAGGCCCAAACCAACTCACAGCCTTTTTTAACCTTAGAAGACGCCACCAGAATATCCGATGCAGCTGAGGCTAAATCCAAAGCTGAAGGATGGAACATGGTAATCGTAGTTCTTGATGCCGGGGGACATATGATTTCGCTTCGCAAAATGGATGGTGTTCAACTCGGTAGTATAGATGTAGCACTTGGCAAAGCCAAAACAGCGGTATATTTCAAGCGGCCCACAAAAGTATTTGAAGATATGATGAAGGCGGAAGGCGGAGCCAGAATTGCCACCCTACCCAATGCAGTTGCCATCGAAGGTGGACTACCCATACTCAAGGATGGAATAGTCGTAGGCGCAATTGGGATTTCAGGAGCTAGTTCAGCACAGGATGGCATAGTAGCCGCAGCTGCTGTGGCTGCTTATTGAATACCGACTAAAAAAAACTCCGGTACTACAGCTGACTGTACCGGAGGCTCATGTTTTTAAGATTTATCCTAAAAACTTTGACGTATTTCTTAACATGCTCTGGCTTTAATTATCAATAAGAGATCTTTCCCTAGACTTACAGCATACCTCGCACAAAGCTACTTCCTTTTTGTAATCAAGTGCTTTTCTCATCGCCTCTTTGCCCGTATTATAAGGACCGAGATAATCTCTGTCATAAGAACTTGGGATATGCTCACATTCGCGATCATGTACTTCATGAAGTCCATTTTCGTTTGGGTTGGAAGAGAGGTAAAAGAATTTCATAGGTTTGTAGTTAATTTTTTGTTTCCCAAAAATACCATCTATGAAAAACTAAAAAAATACCCTATATAGGGTATTTTTCAGGTCAAAACTTCAATTTTTACCGACTATAAAGAATTAGGATGATCTATTTCTGATTGCCTCATAGGCATCTGATCGATCAAGTGGAAGATCGCATCCAGAGAAAAATCCTTTCTTTTTCCAGATGCTTTTACCCCTCCGTCTAAGCCAATTAGAACCCATTCGGCAGTAGGGCTCTTTTGTGTAACAGTTTCTAGAAACCCGGCCGGATCGATTTCGTCCTGTAAGGTATTTCTGATGTATTCGTCGTGTTCAAATTCCACGAATAAAAGTTTTCTTTCTTCAATACTCCTTTCTTTTCCTTCCAAAAAAGCATCGAGTTTCTCGTTATCAAAATTAGTAATGACTATACGTTTTTCCCATTTGTAGTCTTCAATGGTTTTGGCAGGATCGGGCACCATGATGAAAAGATAAATCAATAGCACAAAAGCTTTCATATTTTATTAACACGCAAGAAGCCATTTGGTTATGACTTCAGACCACTTTAGTTAAGAAATCGGCTAAGCAAGTCTTGCCATTCCTCATCTAGGGATAAGTTTGGCCTTACTTCTCCTGCTCTTCTATACCAATAATCAGCATTCCACTGATCTCCTTCCTTGCGATGCAGGTATGCGTGAATTCGTGCAGCATCCTTTCCTTCCAAACTATCCACCTGATCGTGAGCCTTTTCCCAATCTCCATTTCCATCGTACCAAAGTGCCTTGAGAACCGGTGTGAGTGAAGAAAGCGATTTCTCATCTTCTAAAAATCGTTTGAAATACTGGTTGCGTTCTGTCATAACTATGTCATTTGTATCTATCAAAATAAGTAATTAGAATCCAAAAATGCCTGTTATTACAAGTCCAATTTCTATTTTCGGCACTATGAAAATTAAACTTCTACTTTCTCTAGCTTTCTCACTGCTACTGGGAACTTCGGAAAATTTTGCTCAAACCATTCCTGATTTGACCTCCGAGATCAATGATTTGCTGAAGACTTTCAACGGCGATGTTGGAATCTACGTAGAGCATCTTCCTTCTGGCAATAAAGTAGAAATCAATGCGGATACGATCTTCCCAACCGCCAGCATTGTCAAAATCGCAATTCTTCTGGGGGTATTTGATAAAATAGAAAAAGGAGAACTACACTATCGAGAACCGCTCGTTTACCGGGATTCTATCAAATATGGAGGATCTGGAATCATGCAGTATTTTCAAGATTCTACCCAAACAGACTTAAGTACGCTACTCGCTTTGATGCTGAGTTATTCAGACAATACCACCTCACTTTGGAATCAAGCCTTAGCAGGAGGTGGTGCAGATATTAATGTGTTGATGGAAAAGTTAGGGTATCAAAATACGCGAGTAAATAGCCGGACAGCCGGCAGAGAAAGCATCTGGGAAAAATACGGCTGGGGTCAGACGACTCCAAGAGAAATGGCCGATATCCTAATTCGCTTGAACAATCGGGAACTATTCAGTCCAGCAGCCTCTGAGCAGATGTATCGCTTGCTATCGAACACATTTTATAATGATTATGCTATATCAGGAATTCCTCCTGGGGTAAATGTTGCCAGCAAACAAGGAATGGTGAATGCCTCAAGGTCAGAAGTGTTCCTGGTGAATTCTCCGCAGGGAGATTATGTGTGCGCTATTTTCACCAAGAACAATGAGGATAAAAGCTGGGAATACGACAATGAAGCCTGGGTAATGACTAGAAAACTATCAAATCTGGTTTGGAATCATTTTAACCCAAAACAAACCTATCGGGCACCGCAAGGAAGTAACAAATACCTCGAAGGCCTTTCCTATTGAGAGGAGTTCATTTCTGCATTGGCCAGCTCCTCAATTTTGGATCTGAGAAAGTTAAGATTCTCAAGTTTGCCAGGACGGTAATACTTAACCGCATAGTCTGTATGGTAGTGGTGGCCTTCCATGAATTTCTCGCTGTTTCTCAGCCAAGCTAGCAATTCTACAGATTTACCAGTGAGCTGTTCATTTTCCTTCTTTAAGAGTAGCGTTTGATCATAAAACTGATCCGAACTCAAATGGTATAAGTCAGCGTCACAAATAATAGAGTCCATAAGGTTCTGTGGCTTTTGAGGAATCTTAGTAGCAAGTATGGCCTGACAAATCATGGTAATCCTATTTTTTGGAACCTGAAATTTTTCCAAGAACTCCAACGCAAACTCGGCTCCTCTTTTCTCATGATCCTCCGCCACGCCTCCCCAATAGCCGACGTCGTGCAGCCAGCCCGAAATAAATAGGTTTTCTAATTCAATTTTATCCAATTGATAAGATTCTCCAATTTCCTTCACCTTGGATACTATCGATAAGGTGTGGTCTAAATTATGGTAGCAAACCTCAGGAATTAATTGCTCGGCAAACATTTTTCTAATGGCGAATTCAAAATTTTCAAGTTGCTTATCCACTGGCTCTATTCTGATTTTTAAAAACTAAAAGAAAACTAATTTACTATTAATATTGAATTGACAAGCTTTAAATAATTGAATTATAGCTATTTAATCTATTTTATATGGCAAAACTATGAAATCACTACTTTTTCATTCATTCGACGTAACGTTCAAGAGCCTCCAAAATTCATGAAAAATTTAGAATAGAATGTACATTCCGGAGAGATTCTGCTTTTACAAAAATCCCACAAAACGACCACATTCTCACCAAAATCTGAAGCCAAAGCATGAATTCATTGCTTTTTTATCAATAAATTCTTCAAATACAGCAATTTAAGCAATAAAAATCTGCAATTGGTCGGTAATTGAGAAGTTATATATTTGCTCAATTAACAAACTCAAAATAACTGTAAGATATATTGTATGGAACAAGCTTTAATTTATGTAGTCCCTGCGCTGGGACTGGTGGGCCTGATCGTGATGGCCATTAAATCTGCCTGGGTAACCAAGCAGGAGACAGGTGATAAAAACATGATGGAACTCGCTGGTTATATCGCAGACGGCGCCATGGCATTTTTGAAAGCCGAATGGAAAGTACTTTCCTACTTTGCTGTGATCGCTATCATACTTTTGGCATGGTCAGGAATGTCCGTGGAGACATCAAGTCCCGTAATAGCAATTTCCTTCCTTATCGGTGCTGTCTTTTCAGCATTTGCAGGATATATAGGAATGAACATCGCCACCAAAGCAAACGTCCGAACTACCCAAGCTGCCAGGACTAGTTTGAAGCATGCTTTGAAAGTATCCTTTACAGGAGGTTCTGTCATGGGACTTGGTGTAGCAGGATTAGCAGTTTTGGGATTAGGCTCTTTATTCATCCTATTTTACAATATGTATGTACAAAGCGTAGGTGCCGGGGTCAATGGAGTAGAAATGGAAAAAGCTCTTGAAGTACTTGCAGGTTTCTCCCTTGGAGCTGAGTCTATTGCACTTTTTGCACGTGTGGGTGGCGGTATTTATACTAAAGCTGCAGATGTAGGAGCTGATCTAGTAGGAAAGGTAGAAGCTGGAATTCCTGAAGATGATGTCAGAAACCCTGCTACCATTGCAGATAACGTAGGTGACAACGTAGGTGACGTAGCAGGAATGGGAGCTGATTTATTTGGTTCTTATGTAGCTACAATTCTAGCCACCATGGTTTTGGGAAGAGAAATTGTTTCCGTTGATAATTTTGGAGGCATCGCCCCAATCCTACTTCCTATGGTACTCGCAGGATTGGGAATCGTCTTTTCGATTTTGGGAATGTTCTTCGTGACCATCAAGGATGACAAAGGTGATGTACAGCATGCCTTAAATATGGGCAACTGGTCATCTATTGTGTTTACAGGGATTGCCTCCTTCTTTGTGGTTAAATACATGCTGCCAGAGACCTTATCTATTAGAGGCTACGACTTTACAAATATGGATGTGTTCTATGCTATCATCCTGGGCCTTGTGGTAGGAACACTGATGAGTATCATCACAGAATATTACACTGCCATGGGCAAGCGCCCTGTAAAGTCTATTATCAACCAATCAGCAACAGGACATGCGACTAATATCATCGCCGGGCTGGCCGTTGGAATGGAATCTACTGTGCTTCCTATCCTTGTTTTGGCAGGCGGTATCATGGGGTCTTATGCTTTTGCAGGTCTCTACGGAGTGGCGATTGCCGCAGCTGGCATGATGGCCACTACTGCTATGCAATTAGCAATTGATGCTTTCGGGCCTATTGCGGATAATGCAGGCGGTATCGCCGAGATGAGTCAACTTCCCGAAGAAGTAAGAGAACGCACCGATATTTTGGATGCCGTGGGAAATACTACTGCGGCTTCAGGAAAAGGTTTTGCTATTGCTTCAGCAGCTTTGACATCTCTAGCCTTGTTTGCGGCTTTTGTAGGAGTAGCTGGAATTGATGCCATTGATATTTTCAAGGCACCAGTGCTGGCTGCATTATTTGTAGGAGGTATGATTCCATTTATATTTTCCTCGCTCGCCATCGCTGCGGTGGGACGAGCAGCCATGGATATGGTAAACGAAGTAAGACGGCAGTTCAGAGAGATTCCAGGCATTATGGAATACAAGGCCAAACCTGAGTATGACAAATGTGTAGAGATTTCCACGAAAGCATCACTTCGTGAGATGCTTCTTCCAGGAGCAATTGCGTTGATTACTCCGCTCCTTATTGGTTTTGGTTTCCAAGGCGTATTTGAACAAGTTTCTTCTGCGGAAATGCTTGGTGGCTTACTTGCTGGAGTAACTGTTTCAGGTGTATTGATGGGAATGTTCCAGTCAAATGCCGGTGGGGCTTGGGATAATGCCAAGAAGTCATTTGAAAAAGGTGTGGAGATAGACGGAGAGATGTATTATAAAAAGTCCGAGCCGCATAAAGCATCTGTGACTGGAGACACCGTTGGTGATCCCTTCAAAGACACTTCAGGACCATCTATGAATATCCTAATCAAATTGATGTCAATTGTAGCTTTGATCATCGCTCCTCATATCAGCCAAAATCCTCATGTTGGATCTATGTCAGAAAAAGTTGAGGTGAAAAAAGAAATCAATTATGAGGAGGGGAAGAAAGTGGTAACAGAAACAATTACTGAAATCAAGAAAGTCAACTAAACGACTTTAACTGTATTTTTATTTAAGGCTGCCTTTTGGAAGGCAGTCTTTTTTTTAATCTCATTCACAGTAACTTAGCTCACTATTGCGTGTATTCAAAATTTAATACTGCAAAAACCTGCAAGAACGAATTTTATTTGAATAGAAATTAAATATTATCATTTCATTAAAAATCAGCTTGAAAAAATTGAAATAACCAATACATTATTCTTAATTTATGGAATAATGGTAGTTGGAATAACCAAATTCATCTTATTTTTTGATCAAATTCGTTTAATAAGATCAAATTCTAAGCGAATTAGAGGACTATAGGGGCTTTGTAAACCTCTAAAAAAATAGAAAGCAATAGCAGGCTTATTCCATTGTCATTGTAGTAGTTACGTTTCCAACTCCTATATATTGAATGCCGTAATTTGCCAGTTATCAAAAAACAATACCAAACCAATAAACAACAACTAGTATGAAGAAAAACTACGCAATAACATTGCTTTTTCTCTTTGGCTTTCTGGTTAGCATACCCATGTATGCCCAGCAAACTGTCAAAGGAAAAGTTACTGCACAGGAAGACGGAGAACCACTTCCTGGAGTAAGTATAGTCGTTCAGGGTTCCTCCACAGGAACTGTAACTGACTTAGATGGAAACTACTCCATCGCGGTACCTGGAACTGAATCAGTCCTGGTTTATTCCTTTATAGGTTATGAAACACAAAATAAAATCGTGGGCAACTCTTCTGAAATCAACATTTCTCTTTCGGAAGATATCTCGCAACTCGGTGAAGTAGTAGTGACTGCACTAGGTATTACGAGAGATGAGCGATCCATAGGGTATTCTACTCAGGAAGTAAAAGGTGAGAATCTTACCTACACAAAAGAGCAAAACGTTTTGGGTTCACTTTCTGGAAAAGTAGCTGGTGTTCAAGTAACTGGGTCATCTGGGGCAAGTATGGGTGGTACGCAGAAAATCAAAATCAGAGGTGTAAACTCTATTTCCGGAGGCGGTGAGCCACTGATGGTGGTGGATGGAACTCCTATCTCAAACTCAAACTTCTCTGGAGCATCTGGACAAGATTATGGTAACCTTGGTCAAGATATAAATCCAGATGACATTGAAACAATCAACGTACTGAAAGGCCCTGCAGCTTCTGCTCTCTATGGCATCAGAGGTCAGTATGGTGTAATTATGATTACCACCAAAAAAGGGAAGAAAGGCTCAGATGTAAAAGTGGAATTGAGCTCTGCTGTATTCGTAGATAAGGTTACCAACTTAATGCCATACCAAAACCTTTATGGTGGAGGATCTAGCCAAACCTGGAGAACTCTTCCGAATGGCGATAAGTATGTAGATATGTCTGTGGATGAAAGCTGGGGACCTAAAACAGACGGAACCTTGGTCCGTCAAATTATGAGTTTTTACCCTCAAGATCCAACATACGAACAATTAACTCCTTTTCAAGCATATCCTGACAATATCAAGGATTATTATGAGACCGGTACAAACGTAAACAACGGCGTCACAATCACAGGCGGTGGAGCTAGCTCTAACTTCAGAGTAAGCTTAAATGATACACGTATTCAAGGTGTAGAACCAAATACTTCATTGAAAAGAAACAATGTTGGTTTAGGATTAGGGATTGATCTGACAAAAAAGTTAAGATTAACAACCAATATTAACTATGCGGCAAACAAAGGCCGCAGACCAGGTCAGGGTTCTGAGGATGGTTCAAGATACTTAGGGCAGTGGTTCCAAAGATCTATGGACATGAATAGACTTAAAGACTACCAATACGACGATGGTACTTTCCTTCATTGGAACTTGAGAAGACCAAGCTCATCGACAGGAGAAATCACAAACTACAATCCACTATACTGGGCTAATCCATATTTCTTGGCTTATGAAAACTTCAGTGATGACAATAGGGATAGATTCTTTGGAGATGTAGGAGTTTCTTACCAAATCATGCCTGAATTAAAAGTGAGCGCATTTGTCAGATCCGATATGTACACTCAAAACATCAACTCTAGAGCATCATTTGGAGGAACTGGAAACCCTGGATATTCGGTAGGCAAATACCAGAATACTGAAATGAACTATGAAGTTCTAGCTCAATACAATAAGGTTTGGAATAAATTCTCTCTAGATGCAAACGTTGGTGGAAACTTATATGACCGTAACTACTCTTACCTATCCATGGCAACTGTAGGCGGACTTACTTCTCCAGGTTTTTACAACATCAATGCTTCTATTGATAGACCTTCGACATCATCTTACCAGCAGAAAAAGCAAATCAAAAGTGCTTATGCGATGGTCTCTCTCGGATACAACAATACTTATTTCGTAGATGCATCATTAAGAAATGACAACTCAAGTACCCTTCCAGTTGACAATAATTCTTATTGGTACCCATCACTATCAGCTTCTTGGGTATTTAGCGAATTGATCAAATCTGAGACCATGACTTTAGGAAAACTTAGATTGAGTTATGCTCAAGCAGGGTCTGATTTGAGTCCTTATAGCACCACCTCATTCTTCAATGTAGGAAGCACATATACTGGTGCTTCAACAGTGAATACGCTTTCAGTTCCGGACAATTTGAACAATCCGAATATCAAACCATCATTTGCTCACTCCTATGAGGCTGGTGTTGACTTCAAATTTTACGAAGGAAGAGTAGGATTATCATTTACTTACTATAACCAGAGAAATGAAAATCAAATCCTAAATCTTGATGTTTCAGGAACAAGTGGTTTTGGTTCTGCGACAATCAACGCTGGTGAAATCGTAAACAAAGGTCTTGAATTGGCTATCACAGCTACTCCATTTAGATCAGAGAAATTTAATTGGGATGTAGCCTTCAACTTAAGTAGAAACAGAAATGAAGTAGTTGAGCTTTATCCGGGAATTGATGTGTATCAATATGGAAGCACAACTTACTCTTCTACTTCAAGTTACTTGAACTCTTATGTAGGAAAACCTTTTGGTAGCCTGGTGGGTCAAGCGTATCAAAGAGATGAAGCAACTGGCAAAATTTTACTTGGAAGTAACAATATGCCTCTTTATACAGATGCCACTCATGATTTCGGAACTGTTTTGCCAGACTTCAATGGTGGTTTCCAAAATGTCTTGAATTACCAAAACTTCCAATTGGCGGCTATGATAGACTTCCAAGCTGGAGGACAATTCTTCTCAAGGTCTAAAATGTTAGCGGTTAGAACTGGATTAGATCCAATTTCAGCTGCTATAAATGATAACGGCATGAACGTAAGAGATCCTTTGGCAGAAGGCGGTGGAGTGAAAGTAGAAGGTGTTTCTGCTGAGACAGGTGAGGAAGTGACTGCTTATGTAGATGCTAAAGCATATTACGGAGTAGTAGCTCGTAGAATCTACGAAGACTGGTTATATGACGCGTCTTTTATTCGATTGAGGGAAGTCAGCTTAAGCTATAATTTCAATAAAGCCCAGTATGCTAAACTTCCTGTTGAAAATGTAAGAGTTGCATTTGTAGGCAGAAATCTAGCTATGCTTTTCCAAAATGCGCCTAAAGGAATTAACCCTGCTGAACTCTCAACTGGATCTCAAGCAATTGGCTGGTATGAATCAGGTCAATTGCCAAGTGTACGTTCGTTTGGTGTCAATCTTAACGTTACATTCTAATTACAGAAAACATGAAAAAGCTTAATATAATGATCATTACAGCACTTCTGTTAGTAGGCTGTAATAACTTTGAAGAGGATATTAACATCAATCCAAACGTCCCAAGTCAAGCATCAGGCACTCAATTGATCGCAAATGCGATGCTTTCTCTTTCAGGGCTTAGCTCATCCCCTCAGGGAGAATTTATGTCCCAGTACCTTTCTGAGACACAGTATGTAAATGCTTCTTTATATCCACAGTCTTCTACCAGCTTCTATGGCTGGTACCAAGGACCTTTAATGAACCTTCAGACAGTGTTAAATGCAGCTGATGAACTTAGCGGAGTAGAAGGACCGGTATCAAACCAGCTAGCAGTTGCAAAAATACTGAAGTCATATTACATCTGGAATCTCACCGATAGATGGGGAGATATCCCTTATACTGAAGCATTAAGTGGTGCGGATAATTTTACGCCAGCATATGACTCTCAGGAATCAATTTATACTGATCTCTTCAATGTTTTGGATGAAGCCAGTAGTCAGATCGTACCTGGAAGCATCACCAATGACATTATCTACAATGGTGATATGAGCAAGTGGTCTAAACTTGCTAACACTCTCAAAATGCTAATGGCTCTTCGCCTTTCTGAAGTAAATCCAACTTTGGGTAAGGAAAAATTTGCAGCTGCAGTGCAGTCTGGAGTATTAGCTTCAAACAGCGACAACCTTGTCTTCAGACATTTAAACGATGCCAATAATCAGAATTACTGGTTCAGTCAGCTTAATCAAGGCAGAGAATGGTGGGCTATTAGTTCTACGTTGATGGACAAAATGAAGCCAGTAGGCGATCCTCGATTGATGGTTTATGGCAATGCCAACAGAACAGATGGTGACTACACTGGGCTAGTTTTTGGCGAGACTGTAGATATTGACACAGAAAAATATGCGCTACTTGGAGATGCAATTACCGCGCAAGATGCGCCAGTTTATTTAGTAACCTATGCACAGGTTTTATTTGCTCAGGCAGAAGCTGCTAAACTAGGTTGGATCACTGGTGGTGACGCTACGGCTGAAGAAAACTATACTATGGCAATTGAAGCCTCCATGGATCAATGGGGAGCTGATACTAGCATGCTAGCAGACTTCATGGCTCAGCCAGAGATTGCCTATTCCGCTGATATGGCCATCGAGCAGATTGCAACTCAGCGATGGGTACACCTTTTTATGCATGGCTATGAAGGCTGGGCTGAATACCGTAGAACTGGCTACCCAAATAATATGGTAGCACCTGGTGGAGCTGAAGTCCCAAATAGACAGATCTATATAGAAACTGAGCAGTTTAATAACACCGAAAACTACAATGAAGCCGTCCAAAGACAATTCGGAGGTACTGAAAGTCTTTACGGAAAAGTCTGGTGGGATATAAACTAATTAGAATTTGAATTATATTAAATCTCCTGAGAATTTCAGGAGATTTTTTTTGCATAAAATCAATCAAATGAAAAAACTACTACTAGCCCTACTGATCGCATTCTCCTCCTGCACAGTCCAAAAAATCAACAAATCACTAACCAAGTCCGACGTATTTGACAAAGGCCATTTGGGCTTTATGTTAGTTGATCCTGAGAAGGGCAAAACGTTGGTGGACATCAATTCTGATAAATATTTCATCCCTGCCTCCAACACGAAACTCTTTACTTTTTATACTTCCTACACCGTCTTGGGAGATAGCTTGGTAAATGGACTTAATTACCTTGAAAAAGGAGACTCTCTGATATTTTGGGGCACAGGTGACCCTAGCTTATTGCATCCAGATTTAAAAAATACTGTAGCACTTGAGTTCCTTGAAGCACAGAACAAAAAGCTTTTCCTCCTTGACAACTTTGACCAAGTGGAGGCATTTGGACCAGGATGGTCTTGGGATTGGTACAATGCTTATTATGCAGCAGAGCGGTCTGCTTTACCAGTTTATGGAGACATTGTTCGTTTCGCAAAAAGTGAGGGAGATTCTACATTCAGTATCTACCCTACCCGCTTCAAATCATCCATGGCTCTTACAGAACCTAGAGGCAATTCCAGTTCTAGTTTTCGCCGAGAACATCTTGAAAACAAGTTTAATTACTTTGTAACATCCGAGGCTACAGAGAAACGGTTTGAAACGGATATTCCCTTTATTACCTCAGCTGATTTCGCAGCCAAGCTACTTTCGGAGGAGCTCAAGAAAGAAATAACTATTATACAGAATCCTGCTTACTTAAATCAAGAACCTAAAAAATTACTAACTGCGGCAGCTGATAGTATCTACTCCCAGATGATGAAAATCTCTGACAATTTCCTAGCAGAGCAACTTTTACTATTGGTTTCTGATCAATTAGATAACAAACTGAGCACAGCTGATGCCATTGCATACGCAAAAGAAAACCTACTTGCGGATTTACCTGATGAGCCTATCTGGGTAGATGGGTCTGGACTTTCTTCCAAAAACATGTTTACGCCAAGAAGCATCATCGCCCTGTTAGGGAAGATAAGAACAGAAATACCTTTGGATAAAATCAAAGCATATTTCCCTGCAGGAGGTGAATCAGGAACGATCAGGAACTGGTACCCTTCTGACGAAGGACAACCCGCATACATCTATGCCAAGACTGGAACACTTTCAATGAGCAATGCGCTAAGTGGATATCTCCTGACTAAAAGCGGAAAAATCCTCCACTTCTCCTGCCTGATGAACAATTATGCAATCTCTGGTACTGAGCTGAAAACAGAGTTGACCAAGGTGCTTTATTACATTCACGATAAGTATTGATTATCCAAATAATACGTCTGCATTTCAAATTGCACATACCTTCAATTGCACATGCTTAAAATCGAAGCTATTCACCACATCGCAATCATCTGTTCCAATTATCAGGACTCAAAGAAATTCTATACAGAGATATTAGGGTTTGAAATAATAAGAGAAACATATCGCAAGGAACGGGATTCATATAAGCTGGATCTGAGTCTCAATGGAGAATACATCATCGAGCTCTTCTCTTTCCCCTCACCACCCAAGCGTGTCTCCAGGCCTGAAGCAAGCGGCCTGAGACATTTAGCTTTTGCAGTATCAGACCTTGATGGTTGCGTAGCAGAATTAGCTAAAAATCTACTAAGTCCCGAACCTATTCGTACCGACGAATTCACAGAAAAGCGTTTTACATTTATCGCAGATCCGGATGATTTGCCGATAGAGTTTTACGAGGTTTAAATTCTTTATGAAGCATTAAAAAAGCCTGAGAAAAACTCCTCAGGCTTAATTTTTTATAAATTCTGTTCCCTTAAGAAGGATTCTGAATCATATTCTCATTGGTGTTGATCTCATCTATAGGAATTCTCCACTGCCAGTTGTTAGAACCAGCCGGTTCAGTATATTTCCCGTTGATCACTGACTCCACAAAGTTAGCTCCATTTCTATCCAAGGGAAGATTCAATCGCTTCAAATCATAGAATCTGAAGCCTTCACCCCATAGTTCTATTCTTCTTTGGACCATAATTTCTTCAGCCAAATCATCACCTGTATTCGTTGACATTGTATAATCAGGATCTCTTTCAGACACAAGGTCAAATAGAACCTGAGCTGCTTCTGCGTCATTCCCTCCTCTTGCTAACGCCTCAGCTTCAATCAGATACATTTCCGCAGCTCTCATATAAGGTACGTCACCCACAGAGGAGGCATTTGCCTGGGCAAGAAATTTGCGATTCATGTAATCGTATTTACTGAAAGTTGACAAGGTAACCTCATCAATAAAAGGATCTCTTAAATCAGGATCTGAAGCATTCGGATCCCAAAGTCCTTTTCTATAATCAGAATCCGGAATCATGTTATAAAGCTCGCTATTTATAGCTTTAGGATTCCCTCGAATATTGGTAGAACTGAAGTTAACTGACATGTATGCAAAGAACGATGCAAAGAAAGTTCCTTGGTCATCTACCTGACGGCTACCCCATATCCATTCAGGATTATCCACTGAATTGAATCCTTGATAAAGTTGAGATTCCGACATCAATTCAAATCCTTCACGGGCTTGGCTAGCCATATCCGCAGCAACGGAGTAATTTCCTTGAGTCAAAGCAATTCGTGCCTTAATTCCTTTTGCTACATTGATATTAATGTGTGAAGTTGCATTTCTACTTTCGGTTAATAGTCCAATCGCAGCATCAACATCAGAATTGATTTGTGTGTAAACTTCTTCAACAGTATTTCTTGGACCGCCTTCAGTAATAGGCTCTATCACAATGGGCACACCCATTTGAGAATTGCTACCTGCTGCATCATAACGCTCTGCGAACATCTGAACAAGATTGAAATGTGCCCAAGCTCGGTAGGCTAAAGCCTGACCTTTGATTTCATCCCTTTCTTCTTGAGTACCCACCGCATCATCGATATTTGCAATTATCATATTTGCATTACCAATTACCTTGTAGTAGTATCTCCATACAAAACGGACATCACCGGAATTCTCGTTCACGTGGTTCAGCCAACGGGTTGTAGAAACGTACCAACCATTTCCTGTAGTCGTGAAAACAACATCTTCACCCATTACGTCTCTCATGATCATTACCCCGCTTTCTGCAGCCTGGCCTTGGCTATCAAAGCGTATGTGAAGCATACGATGAATACCGTTTAACGCAGTCATAGCATTTTGCGTAGTGGTAAAAACAGCTTCCTCAGATACTGCATCTGTAGGAATAGTGTCTAGGTAATCGTCCGCACAACTTGTACCCAAGAGTAGTGCCACTAGTACGAATACTTTGTTTATATGTTTTTTCATTGTCATTCTAATTTATAGGGTCAGATTAACTCCCAATGTGAAAGATCTAGCCGGAGTATAGGTATTTGAGGTAGTTCCATTAAAAGTACCTGACACATACATACCTTTTCTAGAAGATGCCCAACCCAGGTTTTCACCAGCAAGGTAAACTACAGCATTCTTGACTTTGATTCTTTCCAAAAATGGTTTTGGAAGAGTATATGACAGGTTTACAGATCGAAGGTTGAGGTAAGAGGCAGAAGTTAACCAGCGATCAGAAGCAACGTTGGTATCAGCAGCTCCAGTCACATCCATTTTAGGTACATCTGTGATATCCCCCGGCTGTTGCCACCTGTTTAAGATATCTGTATGTAATGCACCACCTTCTGTGCCTGCATCCATCAAACCTCCATAGATACCATCGTAAATATCTCCACCTACAGAAAAACTCATCAAGACGCTCAAACTAAACCCTTTGTAAGTCACCGTATTGGTTATACCACCAAAGAAATCAGGGATTGCACTTCCCGCATAGTGGAATCTAGCATTGCCTTGATCAACAGTGAGTGTATCTGATCCTACGATTCTGATATTTTCATCATCCTCAGCATACTCATCTGCTCTGAACAGACCATCTCCCGTCTCTGGATCTACTCCGTACCAGTCTCTCAGCCAGAAGTCATAGATAGAACTTCCCACTTCATATTTTTTAGTTCCTTCTATCTGCTCCTCAAATGGAAGTTTTTTGAATTCATTATTAAACGTAGACACGTTCAAACCTACATTCCAAGTCAAATCATTGGACCTAACCACATCACCCGAAATGCTAAATTCAATACCTTGATTACTCATGGTACCTATGTTCTGGAATCTGCTGGACAGGCCAGTAGTCAAAGAAAGAGGGACTTCAAACAGCAAATTCTGAGATTCTCTGTAATAGTATTCAAGAGTTCCTTGGAACCTGTTGGCAAAGGCAAAATCTAAACCGATATCATAGGTATTGTTTGATTCCCATACCAAATCTCTGGCTGCTAAAGATGCTTGCAAAATCCCAGGCTCCGAAGCATTGTTATAACCTAAGTCATATAAAGCCTGCCAAGGATAATACCCATCCACTTTATTGTTTCCAACCTGTCCATAAGATGCTCTCAACTTCATCAATTGTATATAGCTGGAATTAAAGAAAGCTTCCTGATCAATAGTCCAAGCTGCGCCTACAGAGAAGAAATTACCCCATCTTACATCCTCATAAAATCTCGAAGATCCATCTCTTCTGAATGATGCAGAAAAGGAGTACTTATCATCATAGACGTAATTCAATCTACTGAAGTAAGACTCTATTCTATCAACGTCAACTCGACCTGTAGCGGAAGTAGTCGTTACAAAATTATCTGGCTCTATGTTTCCTGCCAAAATCTGGTCTTGTTTGCCAAGATATGTCCTGTCTATTTGTAGATCATAGTTCTCATGACCGATCAATGCTTCCACAAAGTGCTTATCTTGAAAAACCTTGGAATAGGTAAGCAATTGATTAAATGTTAAAGAATTCGTTCTAATATTCTCTCTATTTGTTCTTCCAGCCGGTGCACCATCTCCTACGATTTGGTTATCATAACCGATGTTCAAAAGGGAAGTCATATCAGTAGATATATTAGTTCTGAAAGTGAAGTTCTTCAAGAAGGTAGCTTCCACATAAGCTCTCCCAGAGATAACATCTCGGTCAAAAGCATCATAATTTAGCAACGTCTCTTGAACAGCATGACGACCTGCAGAAGCATCGGCACCTCTACTAGGCAATCCGTATTCAGAGAGATTACCTGTGTCATAGATTCTATTCCCATTAGCATCCAGTACATACCCACCAGTCTGCATATTCTGTGCATACACTGGGTAGATAGGGCCAATATTTCTTGCAAAGAAGAATGGGTTAACATAGCTAGAACTTCCTGTAGATCTGGTATTATTACCTTCACTCATCGTAGCAGAAAGGTTCAACCCAGTTCTCAACCAATCAGTTGCTTGGGTATTTACATTAACTCGTCCTGTAAATCTTTCTAGTCCTGATTGGATAATGAATCCTTGCTCATTCAGATAGTTGAATGAAGAATAGAAATCAGTCTTATCTGATCCCCCAGAATAGGTAAGGTTATATTCTTTCCGATCACCAGTTCTTTGAAGGAAATCGTACCAATCCAATCCTTCAAAGTTATTTACAGCATTTGGATTTAACGTACCATCCAAACCTACTACCTGATCGTTTGGAACGTCATAGATGTTATATTTCAAGACGTTGTCAATAAGGTTTGTAGAAGCATACTGTGCCGCTGCTTCAGCAGTCTGACCAGAGCCTAATCTACTGTTCTTCAAGGATTCCCAAACCAAAGGGTAGTATTGCTCTGGGTTCACCCGGTCATACTCAGGTAGTGCTCTACCTGAATATCCTTGTTGAACTTTCAGATTGAATGTTGGGGAATTCTTTCTACCCTTTTTGGTAGTAATCATGATCACCCCATTGGCAGCACGTGAACCATATAATGCTGTAGAGGACGCATCCTTAAGGATAGTCATATCCTCAATATCTGATGGGTTAAGATTTGATAAATTACCATCATAAGCTACACCATCCACTACATACAAAGGGTCTGAAGAAGAATTAACTGAACCAACCCCACGAATCCTAACCGTAGGAGTTGCGCCTGGTTGACCAGAAGCTGAAGTGGTAATTACACCTGGGGCTTGGCCTTCGATTGCATTTACCACGTTGTTTATCGGTCTGTCAGCAATTTTATCCCCTTTCAAAGACACTGCAGATCCAGTAAAGTTTCCTTTGTCCATAGTACCACCATAAGCGGTGATTATTACTTCGTCGAGATTTTGAGAGTCCGGTGACAAAGTAACATTGATCACGGATCTATTCCCAATTACCTCTTCTTTACTTATATATCCAATGTAACTGAAAACCAAAGCAGTAGCATCATCTGAAACCTGGATCGTATAATTACCATCCAAATCAGTGATGACACCCGTCGTGGTACCCTTCACTAAAATGTTGACTCCAATGAGTCCTTCGGGCTCTTCCTCCGATACTACCCTCCCGGTGATCACACGCTGCTGCGCAAACACCGAGCTGGAAATCAGTAATCCAAAGAGCATACTGAGTAACGCTTTTTTCATAAGTTTTAATTAATTGTTCACTAGTACAACTACACCGTGTAGTTGCATTTCTTTTTAATCAAGGGTTAAAGATTAAGTTTTCTATTTATATGCTTGGGAATGAGAAAACAGAATTTTCCGAACGGTAAAAATTAAACGGGGGCCTTCGAAAATCTCTCTCATAATCCTACAGTTTGTGCCTTTACTTTTGGTTCGGTTAAAAGTTAAAAAAACCTCTTTTCCAAAATCGAACACTTTTTTATGCTTTATATCTGGGTTTGACAAGCGTAAAATTAACATCAATTGTAAATTTCCAACCATTTCCCTTGAAAAAATAGCCAAAAATAAAATCTTTATACAAACACTAGTGCAATATGAGATTTGTGAAGAGCTCGCTCAAATGCCCAGATGTAGGCAAAAACCTCCTACCTACGGATTATAGGTAGGCAGGAGGCCATTTTATGCGAAAAGACTCTTTCTTATTTTGATGGTTCCAGTTCGTTTTTATCCTTCACATACTTCTCTAACCAATTGTCCATTTCCCATAACATATGGTTAATAGACTCCTTAGCTGCATACCCATGACTTTCGTTAGGTAAAAACACTAACCTCGCAGTAGCACCATGTCCTTTTAGAGCATTATAATAGCGCTCAGATTGTATAGGGAAAGTACCTGAGTTATTATCGGCTTGTCCATGAAGTAGTAGAATTGGAGTTTCTACTTTATGAGCAAATGAAAACGGAGACATATTGAAATACACTTCAGGAGCCTCCCAATAAGTTCTCTGCTCATATTGGAAGCCAAAAGGTGTCAATGTTCTATTATATGCCCCACTTCTGGCGATCCCCGCGGCAAACAGATTGGTATGCGACAATAGATTGGCAGTCATAAATGCTCCATAAGAATGGCCTCCCACGGCAATCCTATCTCTATCACCGATGCCTAGATCCACTATTTCATCAATCGCGGCTTCAGCATTCGCCACAAGCTGGTCGATAAAGTAATCATTAGGCTCTTTGTCTCCCTCTCCTACGATTGGCATTTCAGTTCTATCCATGATCGCGTAACCACGAGTAACCCAGAAAAGCGGGGAACCAGAGCTAACTCGCGTAAACGCATACTGCGAACCTCTCACTTGGGCTGCTACTTCTTTTGACTTGTATTCACGCGGATACGCCCACATTAACACGGGAAGCGGAGCATCCTTACCCGGCTCAAACCCTTCTGGGGTATAAATGACCGCTGATAGCTTCAACCCATCATTTCTTTCGTAAGTCACCAATTGCTTCTGAATACCCTTTATTGATTCATATGGGTTGTCAAAATTGGTAAGTTGTCTAGGAGCAATTCTCTTTTTCGTATTCACCAACCAGTAATTTGGCTGTATATCAGTGCTCTCCTTGATAGTAATGAACTCTGTAGCATCGTCATTCAACACTTTGGCTACTCGCTCATAATAAGGTGCCTGCGATCTCCATAAGATTTTTTCCTCTTTCGTCTTCGTATCAAAAGTGGATAAATACGGCATATCTCCTTCAGGTGACCCACCAGGACTGGTCATATATACCAAATCTCCTTTGCGAAGCATCACATATTCCCCATATTCATTTTCCACCATCACTGGATCTCCTGGATCGTTGTACAGATCATCAGATGAACGTTCGATAATTACCTGCTTTGGTTGGGCAGGGTTAGATGGATTGATAATGGAACGCTTGTCCATCCTAGTTCTGGACCAACGCTCTCCCATGATTGCAAAAGTATCATCGGACCAAATGATACCGCCAAATCTATAAGGAGTGGTTGCAAGCTTTTGCTTTTCGCCGGCAAATGGCGCAGCCAACGTATAAACGACCTCACGCTCTTCCATATCTACACGGGCATCTCCCCCATCCTGAGCTTCCACCCAATACAACATAGCTGGTTTATCAGCTCTCCAGTTGATATTTCTTGGGCCAGTTACAGTCGCATCAAAACCCGTTGGCCTATTTTCATCCAAAGGAATCTCTGCCAAAACCTTAACTTTCTTACCGTCTATAGACCAAATCTCTACATCATAGGGAAATCTACTCGCTGGCACCAAATATGAAAATGGCTTCTTAATCAAGTCCACCATAATATAACTTCCGTCAGGAGAAAGATCCATTGACTTAATCATGCCAGCCGGACCAATAGGCGTCTTATTCCCTTCCAAATCAATTTTCATCAATTGAGAATCCATGAAATAAGCAAAAAGCGTTTCATCGTAGGAATTTTCCAACAAATCCTGATAAGTTCTGCTTGGGGCTGCATCTCCGGTGGTTTCCTGAATGATTGGACCAGCAGGAGCAGCAGGTCTTTGCGGCATTCCACCTCGATTAGGATTCACAGCTTTTACGATCAACTTATTGTCTGGTGTCCATGCAACTGGATTACCATATACATCATTGATGATCTTATCGGTTAACTTTTTGGCAGAAAAAGTAGTCAAATCGACTACCCAAAGGCTGATTCCATCAGAATCGGTTTGCGTGAACGTCATGTATTTTTCATCATGAGACATGCTCATGCCGCCCATGTCAGGATTTGAAGGCAAGCCGGTAATCTGGATTTCTTCGCCTGACTGGGTATTCTTGATTTTGATATTCTCAACTCCAGTCTGCCGGCTAGGTCCCGAAGTAGCAGGGTTTATCCGCATTCCTGCTATTTTCAATTCAGGCTGAGAAAGTTGGGCTATACTCGGATTATCAGACCGCTCCATCAGAAGCATCCAGTCACCATTTTTGCTCCATCTAACTGACGGTGTACTTGGAGCATTTACCAAGTCAGCTATAGATTTGGGAGGAGTTTGATAAGTACTTTGCGCAGACACTTCCATTTGGGCAAACCCAATGAAGGCAATGCAGGCAAAGAAGGCAGTAGCTCTTAATTTCATTATGTTATATTTTTGGTTACTGAAAATTACCACAAAGAAGCTAAAGTCACATTTAGATTGAGATAAAAGGCTAAAAAAGAGTTTAAATCAAAATTTTAAATGATATACCGAGTTTTCAGGACCAATAATCCACAGTTCCATATAGTTATTTACTTCATTTAGCTGATTTTTACCCTGACTTACAAAATCCAACAGACCTACCATGTCCGAAATTAAAACCAAAGCAACCGATGGTTCGGTGGAAAACTTTCTCCACACCATCGACCATCCCCTGCGTAAACAGGATGGATTGAAACTGCTGGAAATATTTAAAGAAGAGACAGGCGAGCAGCCCGTTTTATGGGGGCCAAGTATCGTAGGTTTTGGCAAAATGACCTACACTTACGCCTCAGGAAAAGAAATGGAATGGTTTCCCGTAGGATTCTCCCCTAGGAAGCAATCCCTTTCCATCTATATCATGCTGGAAAACAAGGATCTAGAACCTTTCTTGAATCTGCTTGGAAAACATAAAAAGGCCAAAGGATGCCTTTACATCAATAAACTGGCTGATATTGATGAGAAAATCTTTAGGGAAATGATCCGCACTTCCATAAATTTAGTCCGAACAAAAAACCAATAGAATAAAATGCTACATATTTTAAATGGTGATGCACTGGCTGAAGTTCTTCCGCCAAGTATCCTCGGGAGAATTGCTGTGGTCAGAGAAGCCTTAGTGGATGGACCTGTCAGCGCTAATTCTATAGAAGAGCTTTGGGTGATTCGGGACAAATACCTGCAAACACACTATGCAGGAGCTTCTGAAGAGGATTATTTCACCAAGGTAGTTCCTGAATTTGAAAAAATCCTGACTGCTACTTCGGACACCGAGGTTTACCTTTGGTTTGAAAATGATCTTTTTTGCCAGGTGAATCTGTGGTTTTCCATGTATTTGCTTAAAAAGCATACGGGTGCCGTTTATTTGGTTTCTCCTACTACTGATTTAATAGAAGGTTTTGGTGGAATGAACCAGTTACAATTGGAACAGGCTTACCGAAATGCCAAACTGCTGACTAAGAACGAAAGGCATATTCTAAGTGACATGTGGGAACTTTACCAGAGACCGGACATCTCTGAGGCGCTTACTTTATCAAAGCAGGTCAGCCCAGAGCTCCCCTTCTTGTATCCTGCGGTATTAGCCTGGAAGGAATCCCTTCCCCATGGTGCTTATTTAGGAAAGCCAAAAGAAGCTTTGAAGGAAATTTCAGCACAATTGGCTACAAATGATATCGGGAAAATCTTCCGGGCTTTTCATATCAAATATCCTATCTACGGATATGGGGATTTGCAGGTAAAACGACTTTGGGATGAATTGAAAAAACAAGAATCGGAAAACTAACAGAAAAGGAGCTGCACCAAACAGCTCCTTTTTCATTCTAATTCTTCTAACATTTTTTCGGAGGATTCGATTACTCCTTTGTATTTCTTAAGCACCCAACGACTCAGAAGGTACATCACTACAGGCCCAGTCGGTATAAAAATCATCCAGAACAAAGGGTCTGTAACACTATCCGATCCACTCAACTCAGCATAAGGCGGCAAAATAGTGAACATAAGAATTGCTCCGAATATGATCCCATAGCGCTGAGTTTTAAAAAAACGAACTTTACTCTTAGCAAACTTTTGCAATAATACCGTCGGAGTATCCTTATCCAATCGCAAACTTCTCATACTCTTTATTGCCGTCAGACTGGCTACCGGAAGGATAATCATGATTAAAACACTTATTAACGCAAAAACCTGATTGTACCAAAGCTCCAATTCTGAGAAATGAGATAATAAATACATCGCATAGCCCACACAAACAAAGGATCCAATGATTTCTGGAACTCTGACATAATCCAGCTTACTTCTGAATTTTTGTTTGGTGATTTCTATAAGAAGTTCCTTTTGTATTTTATCCTGATTTTCCATCCGAAGACTCACATCGGCCCAAAGGGATTTCATTTCATCGAGTTCCATATTCTACTGATTTAGGATTCATTTCTGATTTTAGTTTTTGCCTGATTCTGGACATTCTTGTTCCGACATTGCTCACAGAGATACCGGATATCTCGGCGATTTCCTCGTAGCTTTTATCTTCCAAAAAGAGAAAGATGATACCACGGTCTAGCAGGTTTAATTTTCTGATTTGGGCATAAAGCATTTGAATTCTCTCCTCTTTTTCTGAATCATTTGACTCAGAAAACTGAATCGTAATCTGATCGAAAGGCAAAGTATTCAGTTGCTTTTTGGTCTTATTTAAATGAGTAATTGCAGTGTTCATGCCTACTCTATAGAGCCAGGTGCTTGGCTTGGAAGCTTTTTTGAAATGATCAAAAGACTTCCACGTCTGGTACACGATTTCCTGGTACAAGTCATCTTGTTCGGCTTGCTCCTTCGCATAGATCGTCGTGATCTTATAGATCAGCCCCTGATTTGCATGGATTAGATTGACGAACTCCTCCTCTTTACTCATTTGATTTCATTTACTTCATTAGTCTTAGCTCTTTGGAAAAAATCACAGAAATGCTGAAAAAAAATTTTAGAAAGTAACGAAATCATAGGTTAAAGCCGTTCGTTATGATTCTAACAGCGGCGTGAAAAATATTCAGAAAATCTGAATTAGTATTAGAGGAACTGTTCGTGATACACGAACAGTGGCGGAATTAAAGCCCAACATCTGAAAAGCAGAACAACTGCTTCTGTAGAAAACCAAAAATTCCTCTGAGCTCTCTGTGAAAACCTTTGTATCCACTGTGGTTAAAACAATCCATCACAAATCCTTAATTTCGGGTATGCAATGGTCCACCGAATTCACTATTCCTGAATCTCAATTTCCCATCTCGCATCAAAGCAAAATCCTAAGCATGGGTTCCTGCTTTGCGCAAGCTATGGGTCAAAAAATGCTTGAAGCAAAGTTCGACTGCCTGGTCAATCCCTTTGGCACCATCTTTCATCCCATGATTTTGGGTGACTTATTGCAACATGCGATTTCTCAGGAGAAACTTCAGGAAAATGGAATCCTGGAGCGGGATGGGATATTTTATTATTTAGGAGCACACTCGGATCTTTTTGCAAATTCCAAAGCGGAGCTCGCACAAAAATATGCTGCTCACCTGGCGAAAGTCAAAGCTTACCTAGAAACAGGCACACACGTAATTCTGACCTTAGGCACCTCTTGGATTTACGAAACTGAAGATTTCGGTAGAGTAGCCAATTGCCACAAGCTTCCCCAAAAGCAGTTTAGCAAAAGGCTAGTATCGCTGGAAGAAATGGCTCCACATTTAATCCACATTTTTGGAAATATTTCACGGGTATTTCCCAACCTAAAAATCATCTTGACAGTTAGTCCAGTTCGTCATATCAAAGACGGTATTCCAGAAAACCAATTGAGTAAAAGCCTACTCCGGGTTCTTTGTCATACTTTAGAAAACAAATTAAGTAATGTAGCATATTTTCCTGCTTATGAAATTATTATAGATGAATTGCGAGACTATCGCTTTTACAAAGAAGACTTGATACACCCTACAGAAGCTGCAGAGAATTATATCTGGGAAAAGTGGAGTAAAACTTATTTCAGAAAAGAAACAATGGCAAAAAACCTAGAACTTCAAAAAATAAAACAGGAACTGGCACATCGCCCATTTAACCCCAACAGTGAAGCCCACAGGAAATTTCTACGGAATCTTATCCAAAAGCTGGAACGATTGAATGTGGAATTTGATTTTTCAAAGGAGATTTCTTCCGTTAAATCACAACTATCAACTAGTTAGATATACGAAGTACGATATACGATTTACGGGATTCTAGTTAGAGTTAAGCATCTCCTCCAATCCTAACCATTCAAGAAACCTTCTCACTTTACAACCTTTAAACTTTAGCTTACAATTTTTCAATTTTCCAATCTAAAAATTTTCCAATCTAAAATGTCGAACCTTCTCCTCCACTCCCAATCTCCTTACCTTCTTCAACACGCCCGCAATCCGGTGGACTGGATGCCTTGGGGACCAGAAGCACTGGAAAAAGCGAAAAGTGAAAACAAGCCGATTTTGGTATCCATTGGCTACTCTGCTTGCCACTGGTGCCATGTGATGGAGCGGGAAAGTTTCGAAGATGAAGCCACCGCTGAGCTCATGAATGCACATTTCGTCTGCATCAAAATCGACCGGGAAGAGCGTCCTGATATCGACAATATTTACATGGATGCGGTTCAGGCCATGGGATTGCAAGGCGGATGGCCGCTGAATGTGTTTCTGATGCCGAATCAAAAACCCTTTTATGGAGGGACTTATTTCCCAAACCAGCAATGGAAAGGCCTTTTGTCAAACATTGCCGATGCTTTTGAAAACCATGAGGATCAATTGGAGGAAAGCGCAGAAGGTTTTGGAAATAGTCTAAACAGACGGGAAACCGATAAATATGGAATCTTAGCTGGAAATCAGGAATTGGATCCAGATGAACTTGCAGAGATCGCCACCAAGATAATTTCCCAGTTCGACTCGGAATGGGGCGGTATGAACCGAGTGCCTAAGTTCCCCATGCCGGCAATCTGGCATTTCATCCTAGATTATGCACTGCTCAGCAAAAATGATCAAATGCTGGAAAAGGTCTTTTTTACTTTAAAAAAGATAGGAATGGGAGGTATTTACGATCAGTTGCGGGGTGGATTTGCACGATATTCCGTGGATGGGGAATGGTTTGCTCCACACTTCGAAAAGATGCTTTACGATAATGGACAATTGCTGGAATTGTATGCCAAAGCCTATCAGGTGAGCAAGGATGAGTTTTTCAAAGAAAAAGTCACTGAAACGGTCGCTTGGCTGGAAGCAGAAATGCTGACCGATGAAGGAGGATTTCATGCTGCACAGGATGCCGATTCGGAAGGGGTGGAAGGGAAATTTTATGTCTGGACCTATGAAGAACTGAAAGAATTGATTCCAGATGAACTGCCTTGGTTTAGCAAACTATACAACCTCAAGCAGGGTGGAAACTGGGCGGAAGGAGTAAACATACTATTCCAAACAGAGGACGATGAAATCCTCGCCAAAGAGTTTGGGATGAGTTTGGTGGAATTTCAAAACAAATTAAAACATGTAAAAGCCAAACTTCTGGAAGTCCGAAATCAGCGGATTTATCCTGGAAAAGACGATAAAATTCTCAGCGGATGGAATGGATTGATGAGCACTGGTTTGATTCAGGCTTTTTATGCAACGGGTCAGAAAAGCATGCTGGATTTGGCAATTCGAAACCTGGAATTTCTGGAGGACAAACTTATAATTGATGGAGTATTGCACCGAGCTTATAAAAACGGAAGTGCATATACTCCAGGGTTTTTGGAGGATTATGCTGCGGTGATCCGAGCGTCCATGATGGCATTTGAAGCAAGTGGAAATGCTCGATGGTTAGATTTGGCAAGATCTCTCACGGACTTCTGCTTATCGGAATTTTACGATGAATCCGATGGTTTTTTCTTCTTTAATAATCCGAAAGCAGAAAAACTAATCGCCGATAAAAAGGAGCTTTTTGACAACGTGATTCCTGCTTCCAACTCGATTATGGCAAGAAACCTTCATCGACTGTCGCTTTTCACCTATGAAGAAAAATACTCAGAAATAGCTTCAAAAATGCTCGGCGGGATGAAAGAACTTGTCCTTAAAGAACCAGGATTTCTGTGTAACTGGGCAAGTTTATTTTTGGAAAAACTGGTTCCGACGGCAGAAATCGCCATTGTTGGAAAAGGCGCAACTGACAAAGCAAGAGAATTTCAGCAAAACTACTCTCCTAATATGATTTTGGCTTTTGCTGAAAGTTTGACAGAAAATGCCGCGATTCTTTCCGACAAGACTCCTGATCCAGCTGGAAATGCCTTAATTTATGTTTGCTTTGATCATGCCTGCCGCAAACCGGTAAGCAACTATGAAGAAGCGATTTCACAACTTCCCTATTTAGCTTAACCCTTGGAAAGCCTTTTTTCAGATCAAGATTTATATCCTTCTGGAAGCGGAAATAATTTCGCAGATATCATTCTGCCCGTTCCTATCCCGCGGATGTTCACTTATAGCATCCCCTATTCCATGCAATCCGAGATTAACCTGGGCTCCAGAGTAATTGTGCAGTTTGGGAAGAAAAAAGTCCTTACAGGAATCATAGGGAAAGTTCACAATAAACCTCCACAGGCCTATCAGGCAAAACCCATTCTTGAGGTATTGGATGATAAACCTAGTGTGAATCCTCTTCAGATTCGATTTTGGGTTTGGATGGCAGAATATTACTTCTGTCATATCGGGGAAGTGATGCATGCAGCGTTGCCAACTGGGTTAAGATTAAGTAGCGAAAGCAAAGTGCAGCTCAACCCGAATTTCGACAGAGAGGAGAGCAAATACCCCTTGGATGCCCGTGAAATTTTGATTTTGGATGCATTGGAAAACCAGCCTGAACTTTCCTATGATGACTGCGAAAAAGTACTTTCCATCAAAAGCATTCACCCCATCCTGAAGAGTCTGGTCAAAAAAGAAGCAATTCTGATTTTTGAAAAAGTTCAGGAGAAATATACTCCAAAGGTAGAAACCAGGATTCGACTGACGCCCGAGATCGCAGAAAGCAAAAATGCCCTACAGGAAGTATTTGAGGCATTATCAGGAAAAGCAAAGCAGGAGTCAATTCTCCTTAAATACCTCCGTGATGTTCCGATAATGAAGCTCCCAAAAGCTAATACTAATGGCGTTGATAAAGCGACATTATTGGAGGAGGGTGATTCAGAAAGCTCGCTAAAGACGCTGATTAAAAACGGCATCTTCGAATCTTTCAAAGTGGTGGTAAACCGACTTGCCGAAGAAGAACCAGAATCCGAACCAGCCGTCCTATCCACAAGTCAGCAAGCTGCTTTCGAAGAGATCAAGCATCAATTCGAAAGCAAGCAAACGGTACTTCTTCATGGAGTAACAGGCAGTGGGAAAACTGAGATTTACATCCAGATGATCCGGGAAGTACTGGATTCCGGTTCTCAGGTTTTACTACTTCTACCTGAGATTGCCCTTACCACACAGATTGTCACCCGGTTGAAAAAAGTATTCGGCAGTCAAATGGGTGTCTATCACTCCAAGTATTCTGACAATGAGCGTGTGGAAGTTTGGAATGGTGTATTAAGTGGGAGGTTTTCATTCGTAGTTGGCGTTCGCTCATCGATCTTTTTGCCTTTTGATAGTTTAGGACTGATCATCGTCGATGAAGAACATGAATCGAGCTACAAGCAATTTGATCCTGCACCAAGATTTCAGGCTCGGGATTCGGCTATTATGCTTGCCTATTTTCATCAGGCAAGAACTTTATTAGGTTCGGCCACTCCTTCTTTTGAATCCTATTTCAATGCCAGCCAAGGCAAATTCGGCTACGTGGAATTGACACATCGTTTTGGAGACGCCACCATGCCGCAATTTCACTTGGCAGATATGGCAGCAGATAAACGCAAAAACCTCCTGAAATTAGACACCACACGGGTTTTGCGAGAGAAAATCCAGGATGCGCTTGCCAAGCAAGAGCAGGTCTTGATTTTCCAAAACCGACGCGGATATTCTCCTTATATACAATGTGAGGATTGCGGCTGGACTGGCCAATGTGTGCAATGCGATGTCAGCCTCACTTACCATCAATTTTCCGAAGAACTCCGTTGTCACTATTGCGGATACAAGGAAAAAACTCCGAGCTCCTGCCCCGCTTGTGGAAGTACTCAATTGACTACGATGGGAATGGGGACGGAGCGGATCGAGGAATCTTTGAGCTTGCTTTTTCCTGAGGCTAGAATTGGAAGAATGGATCTGGACACCACTAGAAACAAGCATGGATATCAGCGTTTGTTGGACGAATTTGGATCTGGGAATCTGGATATACTGGTCGGAACCCAGATGATCACCAAAGGTCTGGACTTTGGCAGAGTGACTGTAGTAGGAATTTGGGATGGGGATAGAATTTTGAATTTCCCCGATTTCCGTGCTGGAGAAAGAGCCTATCAGCAAATCACCCAAGTAGCAGGTCGCGCTGGACGAAGAGAAGCCCAAGGACAGGTGATTTTGCAAACAAGAGATCCCGAAACCCAGATGTATGCTCAGGTGATTAAAGGCGACTATTTTGAGTTTTTCAATCATGAAATTCACGATAGAAAGAAGTTTTACTATCCGCCTTTTGTGAAACTGGTAAAGATCACAACGCGGCATACGGACTTTAAAGTTGCGGAAAAAGCTGCGCTAAATCTCCATCATGGGATGGCAGAAATCCCTGTTAAGAAAATCGTCCTGGGACCGGAGAAAGGGATCATTGCCAGAATCAAAAACCAGTATCAGTTTGAGAGTTTGATCAAATTGGATCGCTCAGGAAATACACCGGTTATCTTCAAAGAGCACCTTTGGAAAATCACCGAAGAGCTCAAATCTAGACCTGAATTTCGTTCGGTCAGGTTTGTGGTGGATGTAGATCCTTCTTAGAATAATGGATTGGAAGATTGAAAAATTGGAAGATTATTCAACATTTTAGATTATTGCTTATCAACAAGTTAAGAACCATATTCTACATTTATGCGTATATTTATATAATTATGCGCATAAATTATGAAGAAGAGACTGAACATCACCATTGAGGAAAATCTGCTGGATAAGATCAAGACCTATGCAGAACGAAATGAGACCAGCATCTCAAGTCTGGTGGAAGAACATTTCGAAGCTCTAATCAAACCAAAGCCGAAATTGAAAAATGGAATGAGCTTGGTTGAATACATGAAATCTTTGCCGAAATTTGATATTCCAGATAATTACGATTACAAAGAAGAATATTATAAAGCCAAAGCAAAAAAAATGGGCTATGAAGATCTTTTTTGATGTTAACGTTCTTCTCTATATGACTATTAAAAGAACTTCAGACCCAGAGAAATTTTCAAGATTACTTAATCACCTATCGACTGGGAAGATTCAAGGTTTCATTACAACTGGAGTTGTTCAGACATGTGCTTACTTTTTGCTAAAGCTTTTAGATTATGAAAAAACATCTGAAATTCTAACTAACCTGATTCCTAATTTTGATTTCTTAGATGGAAAAAAAAGTGATGTACAGAATGCTCTAGCAATGAAGTTTCCTGATATTGAAGATGCTATTTTTTATCAGATAGCACTCGATCACAATCTAGACGCTATCGTTACATCGGATCGGGATTTTCTCAAACTCTCAAAACCTTTTCTCCCGGTAATTACTCCTGAGGAGCTAACCCAAAAGTTATCGAATTAAGAAAACTGCTTTCAATAACTAACTTATACAGCATTTTTTAAAGGATATTCCTTTATTAGCCTTTCCGCAGGGATTTTTAGAAGATGACTAAATTTTCTAATCATATTCAGTGAAAGTGATTGTTTGTAATTAAGGACTTTACTAACGGTTCCTTTATCACCATATTCTTTGGCCAAAGTGGTAGCATTAAAGCCAAAATCTTCCATTCTTATTTTGATCATTTCTACTGGGTCAACCTCTGGTAAATCCCAAAGTTTACTTTCATAGTCAGCTATCAGATGAACCAAAAGCATCTTTTCTTTATGTTCTTCGCTCCCTTTTTTGGCATTTTTCACTTGTTCATAACGTGCTACCGCGCTATAATGATCCTCTTCAGATTCGAGTAAATACCAGTTTTTGAAAGTGTTCATGTTCGCAATTAGTTAAATAGTAATAGCATCAATTTTATCATATTCGGCGTGGGTTCCTATAAAACGAACCTCTACTATTTGATCTTCATAATCCAACTCGATAATTAATCGATAGTTATTACCAACTATCTTAAACCGAGCTCGATTGCCTTTAATAATCTTTGCTTTAGGAAAGCTATCTAAGATATCCTGACTTTTTCTCCAATGTGCCGTTTCGACTATATTTTTCCAAGTCGTCAGACTTTTCCCAGAATCTGAATGCTTTCTGGAAAAGACAATGAGCTTAGTAAGGAAAAGGATGGTCATACCTAGCTGATTAAACACCAAAGGAAACCAAAAGTTGGCATTTTAACAACTTTTTGTTTCCCATTAAAAATCATCCGTACTTTTCTCCTCGATAAACCCTAGCACATCGGTATAAACTCTGCTCCCAGTCCATAGAAACTGCGTGATCATAGGAATATGCTTTTTCTTAGGAAAGATTTTCACTCTCACATTCTCAATTCCCTTCTCTTCGATTCGCTTCATAAAACGCTCACGGCTGGCTCTGATGCTTGGATATGTTCGCTCTCCTTCCAAAATGAGCATTGGAGATAACTTTTCGGTTAAAAAATAGATGGAAGAGTATTCCCTCCAGACAGCTGGATCTTCTGTAAAAGCATTCAGGTACTTTTTTCCTTCTCCCTCACTCATTTTTTCCAAATACCCATACATATCCAGTCCAGCAGCATCGATCAAAATAGAACCAGCCAACTTCTTTCCGTTCTCTGAAGGCTCAAGCTCATTTTCCTTCACAGCTATCAATGAAGCAAGATGTCCACCTGCAGAATGCCCGGAAACGAATATGCGATCTGGATCTCCACCGTAATTCTCAATAGTATCCTTAGTCCAATTTACTGCTGCCAAAGCAGAAGCTTGCATTTCTGGAATCTCAAAATCTGGAGACAAAGGATAATCAGCAATCACTACGATCACATCCCTCCTTGCCAACCTATTCCCCAGAAAGTGATACATCTCTTTCCTTCCCGACTTCCAGCTTCCTCCATAGAAAAACACCAATACAGGTAGATTATCGGCTTTTTTGGGCGCATAAACATCCAAACTCTTGTTTGGTAAATTCTCTAGGGTATTAGGAGAAATGTAATTGATATCTTTGTTTCTGTGTAGGGTTTGAAAAGCGCAGGAGCTCATCAAAAAAGTAAAAATAAGGGCTAGATAGATTTTGCTCATCGAATAATGTCTTTGTAATAAAAACGAAGCAAATAGAGCTTCTAGATCAGAAAAAAATAAGAAGCTCTCGCAAAGAGTTAGAGGTTCAAAGATATTATTCCTCTTTGCGCCGCCGCGCCTTTGCGAGAGCTTCTATATTAAACCGCAGGTTCCTGCTGACTCAAGCAGTGAAAACTCCCCAAACCCCAGATGATATCAGTAGAATCTACGCCTACTACCTTTCGCTCTGGAAAGCAATCAGCCAGAATATCAAGGGCAACCTGATCATTGGAATCACGGAAAGTCGGAACGACCACCGCATGATTTGAAATGTAAAAATTCGCATAGGAAGCCGGCAGGCGCTGATCATCCCAGATCACTGGAGAAGGCATAGGCAGTTCCACCACATTGAGCTGTTTGCCGTCAACCAACCTCATTTTATGCAATCTCTCCAGATTTTCCTGAAGTAGTGTGTAATTCTCATCCGCTTTGTTTTTCTCAACCGCAGTCACCACAGTATCTTCATTGACAAATCGCGTAATATCATCGATATGTCCATCGGTATCATCTCCGACTATTCCATCTCCTACCCAAAGGATTTGCTTCACCCCATAATAATCCTGAAGGTATCGCTCGATCTGATCCTGCTTTAGGTGAGGATTTCTATTTTCATTCAACAGGCAAGCTTCTGAGGTCAAAAGCGTCCCTTTTCCATTGAATTCCACGGCGCCTCCTTCCATGACTATTCCAGGTTTGAAACAAGGAATTCCCAGTTCTTCAGCAATTTTGATCGGAATCTGATTGTCTAGATTATGCGGAGGATATTTTTCACCCCATGCATTGTAATTCCATTTGACCAACACCTTTTTCACATCCGCATTTGGATTGATCAGGAAAGCCGGACCATGGTCTCTGCACCATGCGTCATTTGTAGGGAAAAAATGGAAACGGATATTAGCCAGATTAACTCCTGCTTTCTCCAAATGTGATAAAGCAAATGATTTCATGGCATCATCAGCAACGTTGATATTGACGATTTCCCCTAATGCTACATACTTGATAAACTCAGCGTAAGGAGCAAAAATAGTATCCAATTTCCCAGGCCAGGAACCTTCCTTATGTGGCCAACTCAACCAAGTAGCCGTATGAGGAGCAAATTCGGCAGGGAAATAGTAACCCAACTCAGCCGGAGTTTTCTCTCCTGAATTGGCAATTGCAAAGATATCTTTCATGAATGTTTATTCTTCGTCCAAGTATCGCTTGGTGATTGGCTGATAGGAATCAATTCTACGGTCTCTTAAAAAAGGCCAGTGCGTTCTATAGCGGTCGGATCCTGCAAAATCAAGTTCTTCCACGTGGATTTGTTCTTCTTCATGAGAAGCTTTAAATAATATTCTCCCGAAAGGATTTGAAACAAATGATCCTCCCCAGAATTTCATATCACCTTCGATGCCGCAACGATTTACAGAAACTACAGGAATTCCATTGGCGACAGCATGTGAACGCTGAATAGTCTGCCAAGCACCGTATTGCTCATCGTTAGTCAAACCATCCTGATCTTTGTGCCAGCCTATAGCAGTTGGGTAAACCAAGAAGTGTGCTCCTTTCAAAGCCGTGATTCTTGCAGCTTCCGGATACCACTGATCCCAGCAGATCAACACGCCGATATTTCCGAATCTGGTAGGGAAAACTTTATAGCCCAAGTCACCTGGAGTGAAGTAAAACTTCTCAAAGTACCCAGGATCATCAGGAATGTGCATTTTTCTGTATTTACCGAGGTAGCTGCCATCCGCATCCAAAACCGCAGTAGTGTTATGATATAATCCTTCTGCTCTTTTCTCAAAAAGTGAAGCCACGATCACGACACCAAGCTCTTTTGCCAAAGCCCCAAACGTATCTGTGGACGGACCTGGGATCGCCTCTGCCAACTTAAAGTTCTCGTAGTCTTCTACATCACAAAAATAAAGGGAACGGAAAAGCTCCTGAAGTACAACCACCTGAGCTCCTTGGGCCGCAGCCTTACGTACTCCGTCAATAGTTTTCTCAAGATTTGCTGCTACATCAGAAGAGCAAGTCAACTGGACCAAGCCTACTTTTACAGTTTTATTTGCCACTAGATTTTGGTTTTAATGGTTAAGGTTACAAAGATACTTTTGCCTGTCGCCATTCACAAATGAAGATTTTGAAATTCACCCCACATAATTTGAATGGTAAGGATCGGTGTAACGATGAGCTGTATAAAATGATTCAGTTTCAAAAAAAAGCTATTTTCGCTCGTAGCCAAGTGAAGAAGCCACAATTAAGCTATTGAAAACCAAGACTCAAGATCATCAACCTCTCAATGAAAAAAGGAATAAAAATTTCTCCATAAATTTTACTTTTTAACAAAATCATCACATATTCGTTCATATGATAGATTATTTTATCAAATGATAGAAAAATGGAAAAGACAATTGATAGATACCAGAAATTATCCGAAGTTTTGGGTAAAGACAATTTAACAGCTAGAGTTGACAGCCCATTTGACTTCATTACACTTGCTACTAAAGGCATAAAATCTGATGCTATTGTTCATTTCAGTGAGTATTTCAATCTAACCAAAAATTTCACAGCTACCTTATTAAATTTATCAGAACCTACGCTCTATCGATTATTAAGGTCAAAGCAGAATCTAAAAAGGAATAGCTCAGTTCAATTACTTGAGGCAGCGGATTTATTTCTGTATGGAATCGAAGTTTTTGGGAACAAAGAAAATTTCTTCAAATGGCTACACCTTCCCAATACTTCATTGGGAGATATTGAACCTCAGGATTTAATAGAAATCCCTGGTGGCATATCCAAAGTGAGAGATGTGTTAGGAAGAATCGAGCATGGTGTTTACAATTAATCATGAAGGTCTATCGAATTGCCGGTAAAAAATATGCTGGTGATATATCCGGATCAGGTGCAGCCCTGTTTGGTGGTCGTTGGAACAGAAAGGGCTCGCCTGTCCTCTACACTGGCGAAAACATAGAGATTGCTCTTCTTGAAATCGTTGTACATACACCACCAGCCATTGTCCCAGCTTTGGATATCTTGACCCTAGAGATTCCTGATGATTCAATTTCTGAAATCGAAATAAAAGAACTACCAGATAACTGGTCGAACTACCCTGCTCCATCTATTCTCGCGGAAATAGCCGAAGAATGGATAAACTCAAATAGATCAATAGCTCTTAAAGTACCAAGCAGTGTAATTCACAGTTCAAAAAATTACATTCTCAATTGCAGACACCCAAAATATCATAGAGTAAAAATCATTGAACACAAAGAGTTTCGTTTTGATCAGAGGTTGATAAAGTAAATTAAGGCTGTAATAATTAAACGAAAAATATAAAAGCAGCAAAATCTGACACGGGAGGGAATATCTCATTCCTCTTTCGCTAACAGTTCCTAAACCCGTAGAAAAAGGGTATCCCAAGCGAGAAAATTACACTTTTAATAAAGCTATAGAATTTCAACTAGACAAATTGAAAATAAAAAACAGCAATGCATCACTTAAAACTCTCCAGAAGGTTCAAAGAATGTTATTGTACTAAATTACTTTATTGCTTTCAGCTTAAAAACAACGAATCGCAATGTATTTTCATCAATAGTCATCTTTTTAAAATCCATTTTAGGTTGGGAAATCATTAAACCTTCTTCACTAACGAAACACATATTATATAGATATTCATAATTTGGAAGTGAAACCTCTCCAATCAAAATAAAATCTTGATCTAAAATTTGTACTATTGGCCTTTTTGAATCTTTCCTTTCCCCGTCTTTCTCAATTTCTATAAAGTTTGGCTCTTCAATAATTCTATAATATACATTTCGGTATGGATCCGAAAGTAATGCATATACAGTATAAGAATTTATGTATCGTTCATTACTTTCCATACTTGTAGGATATTCTCTAAAAACCAACTTAGTTTCTTTGAATTCTCCTAAAGGATTTGTAAAAGTTACTTTTAAATTCTCAGCATCAACTACACCTATAGAGTTGGAGTATTTATAAGAAACTACTACTCCAGATGAATCGAGATTAGATGCCATTCTTGGCATTTCACCATCTTCCCAATGAAAACCCAACATATTTGGAGGAAAAAAAGATAATTTAGAAAGAGAATCATTTTTATCAATATGAAAAACATTAATACTAGATTCATAGGTTGATTTGGATGACGACTCAGGCAATGCGCTTATCCATAAATTTGATTGCCTCCCAAAAATCACTGGTGCATATGTACTCATCCAAGGAATACTGGCATCTAACTCTGTAGAAAACCCATTAGATGAGTTTATCTTACCGCTTGTGAATAACAACTCCTTCTTTTTACTGAGAAACTCCTTATTACTTATATCAAAAATTATAGCTTTATATCTATAAGTATCAATAAGACTGATGGTATTCCTATCTAAAAATGAATAACCTTGGATTTTCCCAACTCCCTGTGGTCCTTCAATATCAAATGGTATTGATTCTACGAATGAATTATTTTCGACATCATATATGTATATAGAGTTATTGAATTGATTAAGAAATGTAAAGATTTTACCTTCTTTAAAATCATAATATTGAATATGACTCATGAACATACTTGATTCATCATCTAAATCAAAATCAATATCTCCATCCGCTACCAGAGTATATTTGAGATCTTTATTATATTCCATTTTAGGCTGACAACCTATAAAAAAATATATTATCATAATAACTGGGAAAAGGATACTTCTCCTAGTAAATTGAAAAGAAACATTCATCATACTTTCTTAAGGAGTTACATTAACTTCAGGTAAGCAACATTTTATTTGGACATTAAATAAGAAGACTTCAATTCCTTCACTCTCAGTATTCTCCATATATAACTTTTAGAAAAAAATCACTACGATAAAATTCACCTCCAAATTATCACTCCTTAAGCTTTTCCACAAAGTACATATCCACTTCGCCCTTGTTTTTGGCTTGAATTTTTCCCCTATGGGTACAAAAGAAATGATCTTTTACAAGCTCGTACGTAGCACCGGAAATATTGATTTTCCCTGGCTCCCCGCTGCTTTCCATTCGTGAAGCTAAATTTACTGTATCCCCCCAGATATCATAGGCAAACTTATTCAACCCTACGATTCCTGCTACAATATTGCCGGTATGAATACCTATCCTCAGCTCAAAAATAGGCTTGTTTTCTCGGATACTTATTGCCTTATGCTCCTCTACAAAATCCCGGATTTCAATGGCAGCATTAATCACATCAAAAGGATGCGAGTTGTTTTCAACCGGAATTCCTCCTGCCGCCATGTAGGAGTCACCGATCGTTTTGATTTTTTCTATCCCATGCTTTTCGATGATTCTGTCAAACTGCTTGAAGCAAAAATCGATTTCCGCTACCAGATCAACTGCATTCATTTGCTCAGCAATAAGTGAAAAACCTACAAAATCGGTAAATATCACCGTGGCACTTGCATATCGCTTGGTCTGCGCGGATCCTTTCTCCTTCAGTTCCCTAGCAATATCGATGGGTAAAATATTCAGTAAAAGCTCCTCTGACTTTTCCTTCTCATTCTGAAGATCCAGCGTTCTTTCTTTGACTTTCGACTCCAGATTAGCAGTGTAATCTTCCAGTCTCTTCTCATTCAGTCTCAAATTTTCCTCCACCTCTTTTCTCACTTCTACCTCCTGAACCAGCTTTTCATTCAGCTGATTTGTACTTTCCAAAAGCATGGCATTTTGAAGGGAAATGGCCGTCTGCGTGGCCATCACCTGAAGTATCTCTATCCGCTCCTTAGTAAATGCTCCAGAGAGCAATCTATTTTCCAAATACAGCAATGAAAAACCAACTCCAGAGTGCTTTTGTGGTATGCACAAAATAGATTTTACCTTGTTTGAATCAATGTATTCTTCATCCGAGTAGGGCAAAGTCTTGGTAGCATCATCGAGTACCAGAGTCTCTCCAGTCCTCAGCACATAATTGATGACCGAATGGCTGATCTCCTCAAACTCATCGTATGGAATATTCTGAAGTACCTGAATCTCATTGCTGGAGTTATCGATAGACGCTTTGATCAATTTGCTGTCTTTTTCGATCGTGATGAGAAAAGCCCGATCCGCGCCCGCATTTTCACTTACCAGCTGCATCAGGCCAGTGAGAATATTCTCCAACTTCATCTCTCCTGAGATCAGATTAATAGTCTTAAGAATGGTATCCAGGTCGAGGATGTTGGCATTCACTCCTATTTCCTCTGCCGAAATAAATCCGCCATAAAGTTCTTTCATTTGATGCAGTTTAGCTTTAGCACCCCACTTTTCGTAGGATTTGTAGGCATTGGAGAGGTAAAATTGCGCAGCTTCAGGTTGCTGCTGAGCATGGAAATAAACGCCTGCCCTCTCCCACATCAGCGCCTCATCCTGAACGTATTTGTGCATTCTGGCATATCGGATGGCGTAGGTAAACGACCTAACAGCATTGTCGAAATTTCCCTTGAGCGCTTCATACTCAGCCTTCATAAACTCGTGGCGGTGTTGGAAATTAACTTCTGAGTGTTTCACCAACCCGCCGATCAGTTTGATATTCTTTTTACAGATTTTCAAAAGCTCTTTTTGCTCTGAAATTGACCTGGAATGAAAAACCGGGGTAATGCATAGGTTTTCATAGTAGAAGAAAAGCATCTCTGTAATAGATCCTTTTACAGGGATAAGATGCAATTTCTCCAATGAGCAGAACTTCCAGGCAGATTCATTTTGATTAAAAATCAAACTCAAAAACTTCTTCTGCGAATACAGATTATGGTAATACAAGCTAAAAGCAGGGATATCCGCAAAGTCTATCTTTCGCTCATCAAAAATCTCTCCGCTCAGCACCTCAAAGTCCTCAACTCCTTCCAAAAGACTTAAAGCAGATTGGCGAAACAAATCAATTCGCTTGATCTGCATGATTTGATTCAACGGAGCTATTTGTTTGCTCAGTAATTCCCCTCGCAGCAAAATCTTAGGAATTGGCTCGCCACCATAGAAATTCCAATAAATAATCAGCTGCCCAATAATGGATGTGAATTCGAAATCCCCGGTTTCAAGACCTTTCTTCAGCGCTTCTTCCAGCTCTGGGATGCTTTCTGCTAAGTGCTTTAACCAATGCGAAATAAACATCACATACACCTGCTTAAAAGACACAAACTCGTCCTCGTTCTCGATAATTTCAAAAACCCTATTCCCCAATTGACCCATTTTTAGACCTTTGGCCATATTGCCCATAAAGGCAATATTGATGTAGCCAAAAACCACAAAAGCAACCGGTGTCTTAGAGCCCAGTCCGAACTTCAAGGTTAACCTGATCAACTCAAACATGATCAATGGTAATAGATTAGGCTCAGTCAAATAGGCAGCCAAGGACATATGATGCATGATAGACATGGCTATCAGTAGCTTCTCATCTTTGATCTGTGGGAGATTTAGGATTTTGTCTTCGGAAAAGA
This sequence comes from Algoriphagus locisalis, assembly GCF_900116615.1. Taxonomy (GTDB): domain Bacteria; phylum Bacteroidota; class Bacteroidia; order Cytophagales; family Cyclobacteriaceae; genus Algoriphagus; species Algoriphagus locisalis. Next base: position 136,220 of record NZ_FPBF01000001.1, on the reverse strand, counting down.
ACAGCAATCTTAAATTGGTTCGGACAAAGCCTAATAACACATTCAGCTGACTAGGATGGCGCCTCAGATCAATTTTGACTAAGCGCAAAATATCAAGACCAATTTCAATTACTTGCTTCTGATCATTCTCGACATTGGCGTTCTGAATTTTAAGATCCGCCAATTTCAGTTTATCCAAAATGCTAACTGCGTTAGAATCCAGCAAAGCGGTGTACTTTCTAAATAGGTCCTGATTGTTGCACTGATACGCCGCCACAGCAGATTTCAGGTAAAGATCATAGGTAAATTCTCTATCTGTTTGCCACGCATCTGCTGCGAGATGTTGCAGCGCATTTTCAAAATACTGCATTGCCAGCACATATGCAGTAGAGTTTTGAGCTCTTTGTCCCGCCATGCTATTTAACTCACACAGCGTCTTAATCTCTGATGGATCGGTAATTAATTCTTTCCCAAAATTGAATTGATTTACGATTTCAAATACCCCATCTCTAGGCCCTTTATCTTTGCTTTTTGCAAGAAGGGTGCGGCCTATTTTGAGGTGATTTTTCTTTTGTCCCTTTTCATCGATCAATGAATAAATAGCTTGCTGCACCCGGTCATGAACAAAGTAATAACTGCCATCCAGGCTTTCTATGACCAGATCCAACTCCAAAGCCAAATTGAAATCCTTGGCTACTTTTGCATCGTCTTCTTCGGCAATACGCACTAAGTCTTGTAGGTAAAACTTATTCCCGATGCAGGATGCAAGCTTCAGAATCGCGATAGTATCAGCAGGGAGGTCATTGATTGTTTCTAGAAACAAATTGACAATATCACCCTCCACATTATAACTTATCAGTTTATCAATTTTCCACTTCCAGGAGCCTTCTTCGCTATCGAAGTAAAGCATCTCATTCTTATAAATGGCCTTTAGAAACTGATTGGCAAAAAGTGCATTTCCAGCTGATTTTTTGAATACCAAAGAAGCCAACTCATCCAAAGGTCTATCAGATTTCCCTAGGGTGTTGGTGACAAATTGCTGGATATCTTCCTCCTTTAGATTCTCCAGCAATATTTCCTCGGGCTGTATTCCCTGCTCATCCAATTCCATTTTAAACTGGAGGAAAAGATGCCCTGGGGTAATTTCGTTGTCCCGGTATGCGCCTACTATGAGGATATTATTGAGCTCAGAATTGACCAGGATAGTCTTCATCAAATCGAGTGAAGAAACATCTGACCACTGGAGATCATCTATAAAGATAAATACAGGCTTACCCAACTCTGAAAAAACCTGAAAAAACCTAATGAGTGCATAGTTGAATCGCAGCTGTGCCTCCGTACCCGTCAAAACTGGAATCTCTGGTTCATTATCCAGCAATCTTTCCAAACCTGGAATCACCTCATAAAGCACTCTAGCGATAGGCTGCAAAAGGCTATGCAGCTTAGCTTTCCATCTATTTAGCTCTACTTCATTCAACAACAAAATCTGATTGACCAACTTCCCCAAAGCCTGCGAAAAAGCCGAATAGGGAACATCAGCCTGAAGCTGATCGAACTTTCCCGAAATAAAAAACCCGCCCGATTGAACTACAGGTCTGTACAAACGCTCTACCAGGGCAGATTTCCCAACTCCTGAATTTCCATAGACATAGACCAGCTTTTTCTCGTTGAGAGTGATACTGGCAAAAGCATCCCTAAGCTGTTTTATCTGCCTATCTCTGGCATAAAGCTGATCTGAAAACAGTAGAACACCGGAGGAATCCTGTGTTCCCAATAAAAACCCCTCGATATCTAAATCCTTTTGAACAGCATAAAGAATCATTTCCAAATCATACAATGCTCCCTGAGCTGAGTGATACCTATTTTGAACGTCCTTCTCGATCATCTTCATGATCAGATCGGACAATACCTGCGGGATTTCAGCTAGTTCCGAAGGATTTTTGGGAGTCAAAGCGATATGCGCATGTATTTTTGAAGCTCCCTCCTTGGTTTCAAATGGTAATTGCTTTGTAAAAATCCAATAAAAGATAATCCCAAGTGAGTAGATATCTGAGTATAGGCCTATATCTGTACTGATTCTTCCAGTCTGCTCAGGAGCTATAAAATCATAATCAGCTTCAAAAAAAACCAACCTTCTCTCAACTCCTATTTTTCTTTTGATACGCGTAGCTAAGCCTAGACTAATAAAAACCACCTCATTCGTGCCATCCTCCAGAATAATATGACCCGGATTCAGGTTGAGATGCACGTATTCTTTCCGGTGAACTTCCGCGAGCTTTTTGGTGATAGCTACGCAAATCTTCAATTTTTCGCTTAAGCTCAAGGGCTTGAAAAGGTATTCCCGGAGGCTTTCTCCTTTTACAAACTTCAGTATTAAACTAAGGTCAGTCCCGGTATTTTCACTTTGCAGGACCTTCCTAAAACCAGGAACCGAAACTTCCGAGAAAGATGCTTCATTAGTGGCTTTTAAGGTTTCTATTTGAGAAAGCGTGGATAGCGATATTTTTTTGGTGACAATAGTATTTTCCCCAGATGGCGTAGAATTCTGGTTAGCAGAACTATTAGTTGAAAACAATAATTGCCATTTCATCAAAAAGAGGTATTAAAACTGCCAAATGAGCCGGTTAACCTGTATCAAATGGATAGTAGGGTGATCCATTTCACTAAATTTAATACAATATCCAATATAAAAAACACAAAATAAAATTCCCAATTGCATTAGCTTCACCTTAATTTTAATTACATTCCAATCACTTTTATTGTTTTTTAAACTCATTTTATCGAACAACATGTCAAACTCCACCGATGCTCCAAAAAAAATAGGACATGAATACGTGAACTATGACGAAGACCGTATTGGCTATGAAATGCTTCAGGAATTTGAAGCTCAAGTCACCCGGATGTACAAGGACAAAAAGATGCTCCGTCAAGTACACACCAAGATGCATGGCTGTGTAAAAGCGACTTTTGCAGTAGAAAAAGATTTGCCAGATGAGCTAAAAGTCGGAGTCTTTGCCGGAGAGCCAAAAAATTACCATGCCTGGGTTCGATTTTCCAACGGAAATACCAAACCCCAAAAAGACAAGAAGAAAGATATTAGAGGAGCTGCGATCAAGTTGCTGGGAGTGCCGGGAGAAAAGATTTTGGAAGAGGAGATAAATGCTGAAACCCAGGATTTCTTGCTGATGAGTACCGAGACATTCTTTGCAAAAAACATCAAAGAACTGGCTAGACTGCTGAGCGCAATGACCTCATCCAATTTCATAAAAAGCAAACTTTTTATCCTAAACCCACTTCTATGGCCGATTATTCTGCGAGCAACGAAAAGCAAAGTTGCATGCAAGAACCCGCTTGAAATTCCCTATTGGAGTACCCAGCCTTACCAATTTGGGACAATAGACAGAGCTGTAAAATATCACCTTCGCCCATCACCAAGTAATATCACAGTTGTAGAAAATACCACAGATTACAATTATTTGAGGTATAACATGGCCCAAACACTTCATGACAATGAAGCTAAGTTTGATTTTTTTGTCCAGTTCCAAACTGACGCTGACGCAATGCCAATAGAAGACCCTACAGTAGCTTGGAGCTCTCAATACATCAAAGTTGCTACCTTGACAGTTTACCCGCAGGTATTTGATTCAAATGCGAAAATCGAATATGGGGACAATCTTTCCTTCAATCCCTGGCATTCTTTGCCAGAGCATAGACCGTTGGGAGCTTTTAATAGAGTGAGGAAACGCGTGTATGAAGCCATGTCAAAATTCCGACATGAGGCTAACAAACTCCCTTTTGAGGAACCAAAGGACTCCCCTGATTTCCTAGACGACATACTTCCTGTCAACACAAAAGTGACGCTGGATCAACAAGTCCCTTCCAAGCACATCATCTTCACTACGGCAGAAGTCATCGTCGATTGTGACAAAGAGACCGCTTACAAATTCGTATCCAGTGTAGAAAAACTTTCGAGTTGGCTATTGAAAACTGGCCCGATCTACGGAATTATTAAAGTAAATACGCTGCGGGGCAATTGGGCAAAAGTTGGAGACAATAGACTGGTAGAACGAGGCGATTCGGCAACCCTGGTGGAAGAACTGATTTCAGTTCACCATTACTCTAACTACGCCTACCAAACGACGGAATTCAGTGATATTTTCAAGCATTTTGCGAACAAAACCTATGGGCACATGTGGTTTGACACCGTGGATGATAAAACGAGACTTCGCTGGGTGTACACATTCACCTATAGAAACCTATTAGCTCGGATTTTCCTTTCTATTTTCGCACCACTTTTTCTTAAAAAATACCTCCAAAATGGCTTAAACAATGCCAAGGCATTTTTAGAAGAGTAACTGAGCCAGCTTAAATCGTAGCTAAGTAACGCAGCACATTTATAGAAGGAAAAAAGAAATATGCGCCACCTTTCACCGTGATCACTCGTGGTAAGTCTTTAACAGTTTTGTTTACAGGTTCATCTTGAATGGTGAAATTTTGTTCTTCACCGAGATCCGGGGTTTCCTTTACTCCGATAATAGGGTCTGGATCATTGTAAAGCTCCTTGTTTTTGGGAAGATTTGCCCAGGTATATTGTAGAAATTCAAATTGACGGCTAATGTCTGCATTGAAACAAATAAATAGCAGACCCACATCGCCTTTTGGGGTAATATTCGTGGGAGATCCTTCATAGATCTCCCCATATAGCCTGGCACGTCTGATTATTCTATGCTGCTTACTTAGTTTTAATGACTCCTTTTTACCATGATCATCTACGTTATCTCTTGGGTTCATCCTTCTCAGGTGTGAGCCAAACGGGCATTTTAAACCCTCCTTATCAAATTTCGCATAACCAAAGTCATTAACATCACTATGAGGCCCAGGATCAGTCTCCGGAAAAAGCGCAATAGGTGCTCCACTCTGCCATCTTCCCATAAACTTCGCTCCTAATTTTAGGCTTTCTGCTGCATTGATTGTTCCATCCGGGTTTTTGGTTTTGTCATTCAGGTAGCTCCAAAATTTATTGACATCCTGATCCAATTGGCGCATCACCATGAACGTACCGTCTTTCCCAAGGTCTTTTTGACCACTTCCACCTGCGTCAGGCGTCAATAGATTCAAATCACCTTGCTCCTTTACGATCAAAGGAGTGTCTGGATATACCCCGAATTCGTTTTTGTAGCCAAAAACAAACTCTCCGGCTTTGATCACGTCATCTTTGTTTCCCACTCTTCCAGATCCCTCGATGATCGGCTGTGACACCCCGTCCCTAAACCCAAAGTGTTCTTTATTATCCGGCTGCGTTTGCCCGTCTATATAGAATAGTTCCGTCAGGCCATTTGCCTCAAAATCAGCCGCTAACTCTCTGTAGTATTCCAGGCATACAACTTTATCTTTTTCAAGGTCATCATTTGAAGACTTATCATTACCAAACACCATCAAGCAGAGGTGGATGTTTTCATTTCGCGGACCTCCCCAATTCCAAACCTCGGGACGGCTCGTTCCAAAATCACCCAAAAGTCTGGTTCGATGATCCGAAACCATCCCTTGTCTGAATTCTCTGGAAAATGCTGCAAGATTCTCCTCATGCAGCCCGAGCTTTCCCAGGCCTGCATGGGTAAAAGCAATGTTCAAATGCGTAGGGGCTATTTCCGACTTATCGTGAATATGTCTGGCAGAAGTCATCTCCTGCCAAGACTTTGACAGCCATTTTTTAGTGGCTATAGCATCAGAAATCTGTAAGTAAACAAACCTCGAATACAGCATATGAGCATACCCTCGGATCAGGTAACCTTGGATATTTTCTAATTCTAGCATGGTAGTATGCATAGTCTAAAGGAGTTTAAGAAATTTGGCAGCCTGACGTTCTGAAAGTGTCTTCATCAATTGTACTCGAATTCTGGTGTTGTTATTGATGTTTTTGATGGAAAGGTCTGGATAAGCGGTGTACCAAAAATTCGTCACTAATTCTGAATTACGGCTCCAGGCAAGAAAATACTCTTCCCTGTAGGCACCGCCAGTTATTAAAAAGTTTGTTTTGGGAAACACCTTGGTATTAGAGAAAATCCCAGTCAGTCCCCAGCCACTATTATCTATAAAATCTCCAAGGTATTGCTGCCAGCTCCCATCGAAATTGGAGAAAAACAGCACTCTGGAATTCTTCTCGAACATCACCCATTTAGCAAAATGTATGGTGGGAATACCCATTAGCTTTCCCTGAGTGAAAATGAATTTGATCAGGAAATTTGAGAGCAAAAACATGAATTTGATTGAGATCAGGCGGATTGTACCTTCCTTCATATCAACTAATTGAGTAAACTGATTTTGGTTCTTAAAATCTTCATACATTTCCAACTCCGTCAAAAACCCATCGTCCAACTGGCTCCTTTTCTTCGTGAAATTCTCATCCTTTCGCTCATAAAAGAAGTGCACAATCAACACCAGAATAAGGATAAAGGGCAATAAAGCGAGCAAGCAAATCCCTAACAAAACTGCTCCCACATAATTGATTCGGGGCACGTTCACTCTTTCTCCTTTCAAGTAAGAGAATTCAGCATTTGACAATACCTGCTCTTTGATTTTCAGGTGGACAGTTTCAGCCGGGACATCTTCCCAAGACCTGGAATCGATAAACTCCCGAATAAAATCACGAAGCTTTTTCTCTTTTCTTATCTGCATGACGGACCTTCCCGGTGCTCCTATGTAAACAGCTGCATCTTTGATGACGTGGCTCTCTAGGTAGAAATGTCTGCTTGCTTCTGTGATTGTATTTAAAGGTGGGTAGCCTTCGCAAAAAACATAAACCAAGTCCAAAATGGTGCTGGAACTTTCGCAGACTTTGTGAAGCATTTCTCCTTCATCTCCATCGTAATCGATTACAAAAAGTAATTTGGGATTCCTTTTCTGTTCATCTTTTATATAGGACTTCCCGTGGTCGATCACGACCCAACGGGCAAAATGTATGATGGATAACTCGTCAAATTCTTTCGATATCCCATGCTGAGATTTCTGTTTGATATCTGCCAATTGATCTAATAAATCCTGAATCTTTTCAGGAATCACAGGAACCAGAATGGTGGTGGATTTTTGGTTCATATAGATTGATTAACCTATAATTAAATTAAGAAAAACTAAAAAAAGACATTCTCAAACTAAAATACTCAAGCTTTTATAAAGCTGTCATACAACAACTTGCTCTTAAAATCCGGCTGTTATTTACATTTAAAAAAAAGATTTCTAACCTGTAACTACCGATAAAAAATCTTAATTAAAAATTACAACAAAGCCTCTTTCAATATATAAGTAATTAACCATTATTACAATTTTACCCTAAGAATAATCCTATATTAACTTCTCTGGAAAATAGTAAACCAAAGCTTACAGAAACTCTCATCCCCAGCCAAAGTTGACTTATAGATCAAATCATCTTAAATAGCATCACATTAGTTTTTACCCAAATTCCTCAAGGCATGAAACCAGTTATTCTCTTTGTTCTTTTCAACATCCTCACTTTACTTAACACTTTTGCCCAGCAATCCTGCATGACAGCAGCTTCCATCAAAGCCCTAGACGCGCAGTGGGAGGCTAACAACCTAAACCCAGATCCAGAATTTTTCAAAAGTACGCTTGCTGAAAACTTCATTTGGGTACACAATCATGCCTCGATGATCGATACAAAGGAGGATGTCATCAAGCGAACTGAAATCCAAGCGGCAAAAGGAACTACAAATACCCGGTCCCGGACACAAAGTGAAGTGAAAGTGGAAATCACAGGTAACACGGCAATAGTAACGGGTTTCACCGTCGTGGACCGAGGCCCCACTCCTACCAAATACCACTTTATGCGAACTTACGTGGATGTGGATGGCAAATGTCTTTTGACAGGTAATCATACCATGGCGATACCTGAAGGGGAGTAAGTGAGTTTTAACCTTAAATTAGTTTGATGTTTGATTCTAACTTTCACTTTTAACCTTGCGAATAATGCTGATAGATACCGCAAGAATAACTAGGTAACCTACGACCAACAGCTTGATTAGAAATGGAATATTGCGCTGCATCACTACAAAATCTGCAATCCCGGCTTCCCAAAACAACCACTCGTCAGCAATCTCCGATGCAACTGAAGGATTGCCCATGGTCAAAGCAATAATTCCATTATTTGATTTGATATTTACCCTGGCCGCCGTATTGATGACAATAGTACCTCCACTTCCATCATGGCCAATTATATTAGATTGCGCATCATTCTGACTGTATAGGTGTGGCCCCAAACCATACACTCCTATCTTATTGATAAAGGTTTCCGGCTTGCTCATTTGCAAAATAGTCTCACGGCGTAATACCGGATTATCAGTAAGGTTTGCTATGAGAAACTTACTCAAATCTGCTGTGCTGGTAAATAAAGAAGCTGCCGCAAGAGCTGTGAAAGTACGGGGCTCTGTAAGTGTACCATCTTCCTTATATAGCTGAGCCAATTGAAGATTGGGCTTGTCTGCTAAAACAAAGGTCGAATTGTTCATTCTCAGAGGTTCAAAGACTGCCTCAGTCATGTAGTCCTGAAAGGATTGTCCACTGATTTCCTCTATCAACAATTGTAAAATCGTATATCCTGCTCCTGAATACAAATACTCAGTATCTGGCTCAACACCTACTCTTGCTACACCTTCAGCATAAGGCGAGTCTGAAGCTTTGGTTAATGACTCCTCAATGGTCTGGACTTTTTCTCCACGCGCAAAACCTTCATAGCCCAAATCATCCACTAAGCCAGCAGAATGCGAGAGCAGTCTCCGTACAGTCACCTTTCTATTATCAAAATCACTTTCAGGAAGATGCCACCTCGTCAGGTAATCGTCTATTGGTTTGTCCAAGTCCACCTTTCCTTGCTCGACCAGTTTCATAATACCAAAAGAAGTCACCCACTTGCTAACTGATGCTACTGGAAATACTGTGTTGCCATTTACAGGTTGGTCTATAGAATAAAAAAAGTCTTGCGAAACCTCTCCATCTTCTATGAGCACCATCGCTAAGCTTCCTTCCACCTCGTTTTCAATTTCTTCTGTTGACACTTCGATAAAAGCCTCAGAAGTATCACTAGACGTGATTCCCCTCAACAAAAACCCATTTATAAACCCTAGTCCTACAAAAATGGTCCAGACTAATACAGATAGTCCTATCCATGCTATTCTCTTAAATACTTTCATTGAATTTCAGTTTGATCTTTATTTGGAATAGAAACTTTCCATTAGGATTCTGTATCAGCTTTTCTCATCCAAGACAAAATAAAAGTTGCTGAGTAGCCAATGATAAAGACAGTTAATCCAAATAACGGTGAGAGCAAAGTGATTTTTAACCCTCCAGCTAAAATTGCTGGATCCGCTCCGCCTGTGGCCTCAAGTGCATCAAATCCCTGAATCAACCCCATCAAACTATTAACAATTGAAATCACTAATCCAAGAAGCACCACTTGGTTGATGAGCTTTTTATATTTCAAAAAGGTAGCTTTATCCCCATTCAAATTGGCAAAGGCTTTAAATGAAAAAAAAACAGCAAGAAGTAAGCATACTACAATAAGAGTCATTCCTGTCACTCCGCCTTCGACAAATCTTTCGATGAGGACATTTGTTAGAACAATTTTTTGAGTAAATATAGCAGTGTAAGTGTTCATGGATTTTGGTGATTAGTTGATAATGCAAGTATATAGCACTCAGAGTTTTTAATGTAAGTTTTGCGATCAACAACCGACTCAACCACAGTATTGACGGAAATTCAGGTGATTTTGGAATAAACCTACCTCGCAGAGCAACTTATCCTCCATATCCTGTCAACGGTCGCAAATTCTTTGCAAATACAATTTTTTACTAGACCTTGTCCATTTCAATGAAGAATAAAAAGCGGTTGTTAATTCAGGTATCAAAGAAGCTTCTCGAACAGTTATCCATCTGTCTAGGCGCTCTTTTGTTCTTTACTTTTTACTTCGGAATAACTATTTCCGATCTCGCTCCTGCTTTCACTTTTGGAGTATTTCTTCTTCCGGTCACCATGGGAATGGTTAACGTTTTCAGTTTTTATATTATCCCAAAATACCTTTTTCAGCAAAAGTACTTCTTGTTTGCGCTATACACGATTTACACCCTAATCATTACATTTTTTCTAATTGCCCTATCCTCCTTTTATGGCTTCATTTTCATTAATTCTTTGGAAACAATAGACAGTGGTTTCATGATGAGCAAGAACTTATACCTCATCATTATTGGTGTATATATCATTGTCCTGATTACTTCTTTATTCTCGGCCTACAGGGAAAGCTATAAGATTTACCTACGAAACAAGGAGTTACAATTTGCGCTGGTAAACGGTGAACTTCAGCTGAAACAAGACGAACTCTCCTACCTCAAAATGCAGATCCACCCACACTTTTTGTTCAATACTTTGAATACTATTTATGGTTCTGCTATCGCAAAAAGTGACCAAACGCCGGAGCTGATTTTGAAACTTTCAAACCTGCTGGACTATATCCTGTACCAAACCAAAAAGTCCTTTGTCCCACTTCAAGATGAAGTGGATCATTTGAAAGATTATTTGGATTTAGAAAAGTTGAGACATGGGGAAAAGCTTAAAATTGAATCGACCTTTCCAAAACAGTTGACTGGCGAAATGATCGCACCGATGCTTTTTCTCCCTTTGCTTGAGAACAGCTTCAAGCATGGAAAATCTCAAGGAAATGAGGCCTTCGTGGAATTGAGAATCGATGCCGCTGAGGGTAACATACATTTCTTCCTTACAAATACTGTCGAGAAAACAGATCAGAGAGAACCGCTGGAATCATCTGGAATTGGTCTTCAAAACATCCAAAAACGTCTCGAACTTCTCTATCCAAATGCTCATAACTTTACCTTTGAAAAAGTTGGTAGCTACTTTATTATGAACCTCCACATACAAACGAATCAACCCAAAAGCTCATGAATTGCCTGATCGTTGACGACGAACCTATTGCGCAGAATATTTTGAAAGACTTTGTCTCCAAGGTTGATCATTTAAATCTTGTGGGATGTGCCATCAACGCCAATGAAGCCTTTAATTTGGTTCAACAAGAGCAAGTTGATCTGATTTTCCTCGACATCAATATGCCTGGAATAGATGGTATGGCTTTCGCCAAAATTATCCCACAAGAGATTCATGTTATTTTCACCACTGCCTATCGCGAATATGCTTTGGAGGGATTCAATTTGGAAGCAACAGATTATTTGCTCAAACCAATCCCATTTGAAAGATTCCTGAAAGCTGTAGCAAAAGTAAAACAGGGGTTGGATCAAAAAGGAAGCATAATCGCTTCAGAAAAACCTGAATTTATATTTGTGAAGCAGGATCGCAAGATGGAGAAAATAGCCTTTGATTCCATTCTCTATGTAGAAAGCTATTCTGATTACATTAAAATTCATGTCAGAGAAAGAGTCATTCTAGTCCGGGAAAGCATTTCAAATTTTGAAAGTAAACTTCCTGAAAGTCAATTTATCCGATTTCATCGCTCCTTCATAGGAAACATTTCTGCTATCACTTCCTATACTCATGAGTTCCTGGAAATCGACGGAAAGGCATTAACTATTAGCAGATCCTATAAAGAGGACGTTTTGAATAGGTTACAACAGTTTGAATAGCACTCCTTATTAAAAATTTCCAATTATATTTTTCAAAGGATGTAAGAATGTTACTTTTTTCATTTTACTTTGTAACTCAAAGTACTTTTAACTATGAGGAAACCAGAACAAGAACTTGCCGAAATCAAATCCATGATGGAACGGAGCACCCGCTTCCTTTCACTCAGTGGGCTATCTGGAATTCTAGCAGGCACCTACGCACTGATTGCTGCAGGTTTAGCTTATGCTTGGGTCTATTATCCCAATGTACCCTTTGGCACAAACATAGAACTGATCGGACAGGAGAACATCCTTGGCAAGTTATTGGTCACAGCCGCTGTGGTTTTACTGTTTTCCATTGGCACGGCTTGGCTAATGAGCCAAAGTAAAAGCAAGAAAAAAGCCCAGAAATTCTGGACACCTGCCAGTAAGCGATTTATTCAAGCGCTTCTCGTCCCATTAGTAGTAGGCGGCATATTCTGTCTGGCACTTATGAGCAGAGGATATCTCGTTATAGTTGCTCCAGCTACATTGATTTTCTATGGATTGGCTCTGATCAACGCTTCTACTTTCACACTCACTGACATCAAATACCTGGGCTACTGCCAGCTTGTACTAGGCATCATTTCGGCTTTCTTTCCAGGCTATGGGCTACTCCTCTGGGCTATGGGCTTCGGCGTGCTGCATATCATTTATGGCGCGATGATGTACTACAAATACGACCGATAACGTGAAGGGGAATTACGATAAAGCATTTGAAAATATGGTCCGGCTCCGGGTCATGTCCATCCTGATGGTCAATGAGGAATACGATTTCAATTCATTTAAGGAAATGCTGGATGTGACGGATGGCAACCTGGCCTCCCATCTGAAAAACCTGGAAAAACAGGAATACATTCAGGTCAGCAAATCCTTTGTAGGTAGAAAACCACTGACCAACTACTCAGCCACTGAAAGTGGGAAACAGGCTTTCCAAGCGCACTTGGAGTTCCTGGAAAATTTGATCAAAGAAAACAAAAGCTAAAAAAATTTATCCAATCACTTTGAAATACAAAGTACTTTCAAAATCAATAAATCATGCAAACAAACTTCGAATTTCTCAAAAGCTTTCAAACCAAATCTGCTTTAGTAGCCGCTGCCATCGGAGGCAGCATTCCACTTTCCTGGCTCCTTTTTCTGGTAATTTTCGGGAAAGGCCCTTTCGAAAACTGGATGTTTATCCCACTGGGACTTATACCTTTTGGAGGAGCAATAGGCGGCCTATTCTTCTATCTGATGGGCTTTGTGTGGTTTCCTAACGACAAATCAAAACTGGTGGCAATCATCTTTAGCTCTGTACTATACTTTTTAGGCATCTGGCTGAGCGCTGTATTAGCTTTCAGTATCACCGGGCATTGGGATTAATCAATTTTAACTATTCAAAATCAATTATCTATGCATCAAGAAATCAAAAACCACATCAATGATCCAGCCTTTCTGGAGAAACTTTACAGAAAGAACAAGTCTGAATTCAAAACGGCATTCATAGCAGTTTATCCTGAAATAATGGATAACATTCCTGCCAAAATCTGGCATGAAAGACTGACCTATGAATCCAATTCCATTTCCTGGGGATCTAAAAACGACTTTCTTTTTGTAGCTGTTTCCGCATTTCTAGCAGGAATGATCGCCCGGATTCCCTTTACATTTTCCATTTCGGAAGACTTCTTTTATCCTCGGAATATCGCCTTTATAGTTTTCCCTTTTCTGACAGCTTTTTTTGTTTGGAAAAACAAAGTAGCCCCTAAAACAATTGCAATCATCAGCGCTGTTACGGTAGCCTGTCTGATTTATATCAATTCACTTCCCGAAAAAGAAACTGACGTACTAATCCTAGCTTGTCTTCATCTTCCAGTTTTACTTTGGATTCTTATTGGAGTTGCTTTTTCAGGAAATCAACCAAAAAACCTATCCAAAAGGCTGGATTTCCTGCGGTTCAATGGTGATCTGATCGTAATGTCAGCGCTTCTTGGAATAGCTGCAGGGATATTATCAGGAATTACATTTGGCCTTTTTGCCTTGATTGACATCAACATTGGAAAGTTCTTTCAAGAAAATCTAGTGGTTTTTGGACTTCCTGCCATTCCTATCCTAGCTACCTTGCTTACTCAAACCAATCCTCAGTTGGTGAATAAGGTATCCCCCATCATTGCAAAGATCTTTAGTCCGGCGGTATTAATTATGCTGGTAGTTTATCTCGGAGCTATAATTTTCTCCGGGAAAAACCCTTATACCGACAGGGATTTCCTTTTGCTTTTCAATTCGCTTTTAGTTGGTGTCATGGCATTGATCTTTTTCTCTGTGGCAGAAAGTGCTGAAAAGGAAAAGAATAGCGCAGACTTCTGGATCCTGTTTTTCCTATCCATCGTCACTATTATCGTTAATGGAGTTGCACTTTCGGCAATCCTATTTAGAATTGCTGAATGGGGTTTTACTCCAAATAGGATGGCAGTTTTGGGAAGTAACCTCCTGATGCTAATTCACCTATTGCTGATTGCGGCAAAACTCTTCAAAACAGTAACCCGAGAAAATGAAGGCATAGAAGTAGGAAAAACTATCGTTCGATACATGCCTGTGTACTTCATTTGGGCGGCATTTGTCCTCTTTATATTCCCACTGATTTTTGGGTTTAAATGATCGGATGTCCCTTATTTAGGCGTAACTACCCCCATAAAAGTCTGGCGGACAATCTTACCATCGTGAATGATAAAGGTATCTGAGCTGTTTTTAAATTCGAAATTCGGAGCATCAGCTTCCCAAATGATGTAGCCCACGTCTTTTGTAGCCAAACTTTTTATCAGCGTAACGCTAGTAGAATCCTTTGGCAAGGCTGCATAAGCATTCACGAAGTTCTCGCGGATTTCCGCAAGCCCCCGGTAAGTTCTGTCTGGAGTAATCAAAATTGACTCTTCAGTATAATCGGCCATTACTTCCTCTAGGTTGTTTTCCACAAAAGCCTTGAAGTGATGGTCGAGTACTTGCTGTGTGGTCTGCTCATCGTAGTTCCGCTTTTGAATTTCATTTTCTGACGTTAGTGTTTCTGCGATCTCTTCATTCTTGGGCGAGCAAGAAAATGTAGTACAAAGAACCGCCACTAATAAGTAATAGGATTTCATGTTTATCTTAAAGTTGGTGATTCTCAAGTTAGAAATTTTATCACTTATATGTTCGCGATTGAAACCCCAATGATGAAGCGTGCCTAAAGGAAAACAACACAGAAGTTGGCAGTTTCAACTATTACTTCTCGAAGGTAATGGCATCTGGGTTGGCGCCCAATTCCTCCAAAATCTCACTGATAGCCTTCACCATAGAATCAGGACCGCAGACGTAGAATTCCTGACTGAAATCTTTGATATGTGCCTGAATAAAATCCTGATCAATCCTACCCTGCTGATGTCCACCAGCTTGTTCTTTTTCCAAAATTGACACAAAGTCATTCCCCAGGGCTTTTCGGAAGTAAGATTCCAAGATGACATCTTCAGCAGTTTTATTGGCAAAAAACAAGGTGTTTCCGATCAATTCTCCTTTTGCTTCCAAATCCTTGAAAATCCCTATAAACGGGTTAATTCCGGCTCCACCTGCTATAAAAACTCCCTTTCCTTTATATTGGATTGCACCCCAGGAATCATCCAAAATCAATTCGTCTCCAACGGATAATTTATCCAGCTGATTAGTGACCCCATCATGATCTGCGTACGATTTGATTACAAACTCCAAGTGGTCTTCCTCAGGTATAGAGGTAAATGTGAAAGGCCGCATTTCTTCTTTCCACTCCGGCTTATTAATTGCCACTTCGGTAGCTTGTCCAGGTACAAAAGAATAACCTTTTGGTTTCTCCACTTTGTACTGCTTTACATCATGTGTGATCGTCTGAATATCAAGTATTTTTGAAATATATGTCATCGTAGTATTAAAGTTGGTTCTAATATACAATACGTATTGAAGCATATTTGTTTCTTTGAAAGCCTTTTAGACTCGAATTCCTAAGTCAGTTTATATGGCAATTCACTCAATAGTTGGATGATTTAGCTATCTTGAACCCTGAAAAAACCCTTCTTTAAAATGAAAAAAAATTCAAATCTAAGCATCAGCCTTTTGCTGATTCTGTCACTAAGTTTCGCAGCATGTTCTAGCAAAACCGGAACCGAAGAAGTTGTAGAAACCAGTGAAGAAACAAAAGTAGAATCTTCCAGCTTTGGAGGTTTAGCGCTTTATACACTTAGAGATGCTATGTCAAACGATCCAAAAAGTACCCTTAAGACTGTAGCTGAAAATGGCTACGCTTATGTGGAAACTGCGAATTATGAAGATGGAAAATTCTACGGAATGAGCCCTACGGAATTTAAAGCATACCTAGAATCACTTGGCTTGACTGCCAAAAGTGCCCATATGGGCATGGTAAATATGGAAAATGCGGATCAATTGATCGCAGATGTGAAAGCTGCCGGCATCGAGTATTTTGTAATACCTGTTCCTCCTATGGGAATGTTTACCTCTGGCAAAGACGGAATGGGCATGAAAGGCACTCCGGATGAATTGGTGAACATTATGAACACCTTGGGCGAAAAATGTAATGCCGCTGGACTAAAACTACTTTATCATAACCATGATTTCGAATTCAAAGCACTGGAAGATGGTACCATCATCGAGGAGTTGCTTTTGGAGAAGTGCAATCCTGAGTTTGTAAACTTCCAGATGGACTTATTCTGGGTAACCAAAGCCGAAGTAGATCCTCTTACTTACTTCGAAAAGTACCCGGGACGTTTCATCGCATGGCATGTGAAAGATATGAATGAGGAAGGTAATTTCGCACCAGTAGGAACAGGCACTATTGATTTCAAGAGAATCCTAGCTGAAAAGGATAAGTCTGGAATGGAGTTTTACTTGGTAGAGCAGGATCAAACATTCAGTTTGGATCCAATGGAAGCCATCAAAATCAGCCATAAAGGGCTTGAAGAGATTGGATTCAAATGAGAATTTAGAATAAAAGGGGTTAAAAAATTGACTTTTACCCACTTTATTGAGAAGGCCATTTCGAGCATATCGAGATGGCTTTTTGCTTTTTTATAGCTAGACTGCACACATCCTATGTTTACTACAAGCTTTAATTCTCCATGAGCAATACCTTTATCTACATCATAGTCGGCATAGTAATCCTTCATTTTGTACTAGGAATAGGCTATTTGATCTATAAAATCTCTGGTGGCAAATCTTCAAAGAGAGGAAAAGATTGAAACCTTTTTGGACACTCTCCTTATGAACAGCGGTGATAAAATAGTTTAAACAAAAAAACCACTCCTTAGTAGAAATGGCTTTTTATTTATGGACCATTAACCTTTTACCCTAGAAGTAAAGTCAGATTGCGATGAGTAGGATTTTTACCTATCCACTTGTATCCATCAGTAGTCCTGGCTGAGGCTGTCAGCACAAAGCTATAGGCACAAGATTGTGGAGGTCGCCAATTACTGGATGCTGGAATCAACTTATTGACAAACCCTTGCCAATCCCCCTTCGCAGTGCTGTAGCCTTCCGAAAAGATCGAAGTAGATAGACCATCACCATACGTGGCATAAAAATTAACAGCACGAAGATTTCCCTCTGGATCATTGGCTGTAATCCGGAAGTTCAATCCATCTGGGGCTGCTCCAATTGTTTCTATGGCACAAGCGGACACTTCGCTCCTACCATGCTTTACACTCTCTATGATCGCAGCCGGCAGATGATTGTCTATATACAATTTCAGCACCTGAGTATCCAACGCTGTATAACTAGTTCCGATGAAAAAAGTGACTTTTACAGCGTAAATTCCTGGCAAAAGCCCCGATGTAGGAAATTGTATCAGCAAGTCATCGATGGAGTAATCAGTATCAGGATTTGCTAGCTGATAATAGCCGTATGTATTTGGTGCAAAGGACTCCAGGGTGTACGAAGACCCAGTCCAGCGATAGTTTGACCAATTGCTAACCAACTTCTTGTAAGTACCGCCATCTGGACCGGCTATTTCTACCATGTACTTTCTGTTCCCAGCTCCATACAGAGTTTTCATTTTAGTTCGGTTTCCGATCAAGTTCAGTGTGCCTCCAAAAGCTGCATTTTCCACAAAATGAAAATAACCGGAATCTGTAGTGGCACGACCAGTGCTACTATTTATTTTGGTGGTAGGAATCAATCCCACACTTCCTACTAAAGGGCCCAAGTCCTTCGCGGGGATAGATGGTTTTCTACTTAGAATCAACTGCCTGAGTTTGGTAAAATCCTTATAAAAATTGCCTGGGAAGTCAGTTGTGAAGCCAGGATTGCTGGATTTGACGCGAAAGCCAAAATAGGTAAAAGGCGTACTCAATGGCCAAGAAAGGGACACATTGATCTCGCTAAGTTCTATTCTGAATTTCCAGATTCTGTGGGATACGTCTGAGTTGGGACTCGGGCCAAACTCCTGCACCACTGCGGAATTTGATGGATCTGAAAGCAACCCAGTCCATTGTCCCGGACCCAAGTATTTCTGCCTTCCTAGTTTATTGGGCTGACCTGGATAAAGGCCATAGTTAACATCCACACCTGAGGTGATTGCCCGATCTCGGGTATTGTCGAAAGTCAACCAAAAGTAATCGTTTGTGCTGCTATCATTTCCTGTATCTGATACCACATCAAGAGCCAGATACAAATAGTTAGCATCGTTTTTCACTAGCACGAACCCTCTAGTGAATTTGAGACTTCCTGCTTCATCCCAATCACCATCCATGATGGGTTTGTTGATATCGACTGGGTTTACTGCCCACTCACTCCGAAAAGGCAGTGCAAAAAGAATGGGAGATGTAATCGATAAATTTCTAAGCTTAGCCATAGTTTTTTGATTGTTATAAAAGTTGAAAAGATTAAAATGTCTCTTGAAAAATTGAGACCTGATTGAGTGTTTATATCCCAGTAGTCTGGTAAAAAAACCTAAAAACACCGGGAACCAATGAATATCAAAGAAGACAAAACTAGTTCAATTGATTGATATTCAAGCGCTTAATAAAATTAAGCGATAATTTGAAAAATGATTCTGAAAAACGCATAAAAAAACCCTGACTTATACTAAAGCCAGGGTTTAAAATTAGTATTTATTGCAAATTACTTTGCTGGAAGAACTTTGGCTTTTACTTCTCCAAAGCCTATTCGCACCCCGTCTTTCTCTGCAAATCCTTTCATAATGACCGTATCGCCGTCTTCAATAAACTTTCGCTCAGTTCCGGATTCAAGCTTAACTGCATTTTTGCCATTCCAAGATAGCTCCAGCATAGACCCAAAAGAATCAGGCTCCTGACCTGAGATCGTTCCTGAAGCCATCATGTCGCCTACATTGATGTTACAGCCATTCACGGTATGGTGTGCCAGCTGCTGAGCAACATTCCAGTACATATTTTTAAAATTGGAAGTACAAACCTTGCTAGCCTTCTCATCTTCGGGCTGTATATAAGCCTCTAATTGTATATCGAAACTATGGGACTTCTCACACTTCAGGTAGTCCAATACTTCAGGTTCCTGCATCGGACTTTCCACTTTGAATTGCTCCAAAGCTTCCAACGTTACCACCCAAGGCGAGATGGAAGAAGCAAAGCTTTTTCCTAAAAATGGACCTAAAGGCACATATTCCCAAGCCTGAATGTCGCGCGCCGACCAATCGTTAAACAGTACAAAACCGAAAATATAATCTTCTGCATCAGCAGTTGAGACAGAGTCACCAAGCTTGGTTGATTTACCTGTTATGAAGGCCAGTTCCAGCTCAAAATCCAGCTTTTTACTGGGTCCAAAAACAGGTGAACCTGATTCTGGATCCTTGGTTTGTCCTTTCGGTCGGATCACCGGCACACCCGAAGGAATGATGGAAGAAGCACGACCGTGATATCCAACGGGCAGATGTTTCCAGTTTGGCAATAATGCATTCTCTGGATCACGGAACATTTTACCCACATTAGTGGCGTGCTCCATACTGCTGTAAAAGTCTGTGTAATCTCCAATTTTCACCGGCATCAGCATAGTTGCTTCTTTACGATTCAGCATTACTTTACCTCGTGCAGAGTGATCTCTTAACTTCTCATTTTCCGTCAAAAGCAAATCCTGAACGCGCTCTCTGATTTTTTTGGTAGTTACTTTACCAAGTTCGATCAGATCGTTCAGAGATTCTTTTAAGAAAATCCCCTCCGGCAAAAACATATCTGAAAAGAACCCCTCTTGATCAAGGATGCTTAGATCCACAATCTTATCTCCAATTGCTGTTCCTATACGCGGACTAAGTTTTTTATTCTTGAAAACTCCAAAAGGAAGATTGTAAATCGTGAAATCTGAATTTTTTGGTACTTCCACCCAGGTAGTCAGGGCGTTGCTTGGGCTGTCGCTCATTGGTAAAAATCGTTAGGAGTGCAAATTTAGACTTTATGTATGAAATGAAAAGTCTAAAAGCTGAAGTAGCCGGAATTCATTTTCGGCTTATCTCTATAAGTCTTTGGCTACTTGACTATTGGCTACTCAGAGCTAAATTTCAATTAACTCCGATCTGGAAATTCCTATTCAATGGAATATAATCAACCTTTAAGTAGATACTAACCTAATGCGGTTGAAGTACCCAAAAACAACCAATCATCACTTTATCCCCACTATTTCCGCACTCTTTACTAACTTAGGTTCATACTGAAACCCATTTAAAATGAAACTTCTTTACAAAACCTACCTCACGATACTATTGGTCATGATGGTATCTGTAGCTTTTTCCCAAGAAAAAAGCATCATAGATCAGCTGGATGAAATCGCTATCGTAGATCAGAAAGTCATGATGCCCATGCGGGATGGCGTCCGACTAGCCACTGATATTTATCGTCCCAAAGGAGAAGGTAAATTTCCAATCGTATTTTCTCGTACTCCCTACAATTTCAATACGTGGGGAAATGGTGAAATGAACACCCGTACCATGCAAACTGCCCTTTCCTGGGTAGAAAAAGGCTATGCCTATGTGGTTCAAAATGAACGTGGCAGGTACTTTTCTGAGGGTGATTGGGACATACTTGGAGTGCCGCTGACGGATGGCAATGATGCATTTGAATGGATGAGCAAGCAATCTTGGAGTAATGGAAAAGTCGGTTTGCTGGGATGTTCCTCCACTGCTGAGTGGCAAATGGCAGTTGCTTCTTTAGATCACCCAGCATTGGCGGCGCTAGTGCCTCAAGGCTATGGAGCAGGTGTTGGCCGAGTGGGGGAATTTAATGAGCAAGGAAACTGGTACCGAGGTGGTGCTGGGCAAATGCTATTTACTAATTGGCTCTATAGTGTACAACACGATCCGATGGCGCCTAAACTACCAAAAGACATTACTCAGAAGGACTTACTTAGACTACAGAGATTCTATGATATGTCTCCTGAATATCCAAGAATTGATTCCAAAGAAGCCTTGAGCCACCTTCCTATTCAGGATATTATCAAAAATCAGAATGGCCCGATGGGAATCTACGAAGAGATGATCACCAGAAAACCTAACGACACTAAATGGTTTGAAGGGGGATTGTATCATGATGATATGCCTTTTGATAAGCCAAGCTTCTGGTTTGTCTCCTGGTTTGATGTATCAGCCGGGCCAAACATTGCACTTTTCAATCATGCGCGGGAAAATGCAGTTTCGCAGATGGCGAGAGACAATCAATACCTGGTGATCGCTCCGGTACTTCACTGCTCCTACACCCGTGCTACAGAAAATACTATGGTGGGTGATCTGAATGTGGGTGATGCTAGATTGAATTACGATGAGATTATTACTGCATGGTTTGATGTATGGCTGAAAGGTGAAAAGTCTGAAGTATTGGAGAAAATGCCACGTGTACAATATTATACCATGGGCTCCAATAAATGGCAGACCTCAGATGTTTGGCCTCCTGCAGATGCAGTGATGACTACGATGTATTTGGACTCAGAAGGCAAAGCAAATACGCTTAACGGTGATGGAAAACTCACTGCGAAAAAACCTAGAAAAGATAATCCTGATACGTTCAAGTATGACCCAATGAACCCCGTAACTTCCTATGGCGGCAATGTCTGCTGTACAGGAAATGCAATTGATGGTGGAGGTGGCTCCAAAGATCAGTCTGAGATAGAGAAGCGCGATGATATCTTGGTTTATACTTCAGATGTTCTGGAAGAGGGAATCGAGGTTTCCGGTTTTATCGAATCCTACTTATACCTTTCTTCTGATGCAAAAGACACAGATGTAACGATCAAACTGATAGATGTCTATCCAGACGGAAAAGCATACAATCTAGACGAAACTATCCAGCGTGTACGCTACCGAGATGGATACGACAAAGAAGTTTGGATGGAAGATGGGGAAGTTTACGAAGTGAAAATGACTCCAATGAGTACCTCAAACTATTTTGACAAAGGACATAGAATCCGTATCGAAGTTAGCAGCTCTAACTTCCCTCGCTTCGATAGAAATATGAATACGGGCGGAAATACCTACGATGAGACTGAAGGCGTTATTGCAACCAACTCCATTCATCATGGTGGAAAGAATCTGAGTAGAATTGTGTTGCCGATAGTGAAGTAACTTAGAACACAATCCCACACCCAATTAAAAAAAGGAGAGATTAAGTTCTCTCCTTTTTTTAATTGGTAATTCAGAAATACGAATAAGCTAGTTTCAATTAGGCAATAATGTACCTATTTGAACAAAAAGGAGAAAAATTCCAAGCAAACAATAGAAAGTAAGGATATTTTTTAGGATTTTATAGAGGATTTAATATTTAACCTACAAACTATGATAAACAAACCTTTACTCACGATGATACTCCTTTTCTGTACGATTGGAGTATCGTGGGCACAATACAACATTAGGGGTACTGTGTCCGATGAAAGAACAGGCGAGCCACTCATTGGAGCCAGTATCCTTATAAAAGGAACTACTTCAGGAGCAGTGACTGATCTGGATGGAAATTACTCCTTGGATATTAGCAGCTCAGGAAGCGTAGAGCTGATAGTCTCATCTATAGGGTATTTAAAAAAAACCATTACAGTAAATCAAAATCAAACCGAAGTAAACATCCAACTGAATCAAGATGCTACAAACTTGGAAGAAGTAGTAGTAACAGGCCTAGCATCTTCTGTAAAACGCAGTAACCTTGCAAACGCCGTCACGTCAGTCTCCTCAAGAGATCTCACTGGTACAACAACGATTCAAACGACGGATGGCGCACTTTACGGAAAAGTACCTGGTGCTACGATCCGATCAAACGGTGGAGCTCCAGGCGGAGGAATCTCTATTCAGCTTAGAGGTATCTCCAGCTTACAAGGGGCGTCTCAGCCACTAATCATTGTAGATGGAGTGTATATCAATAACGCCTCCCAACGTACAGGTAGAGCTACAGTATCCGGCGCAGGTGGATCAAACCAAGATGATGGAGCGAACAGACTTGCAGATATAAACCCAGCAGACATTGAAAATATAGAAGTGCTGAAAGGGCCTTCAGCAGCAGCTATCTATGGAACTCGTGCCAATGCCGGAGTAATCATCATCACCACTAAACGTGGTGCTGAAGGCAGAACTAACGTCTCTCTATCTCAGGATATAGGCTTTGCCAAGCCATTGAGATTACTAGGGGTGGATGATTGGAGTGAGGAGAAAATTAATTTCTTCTTCCCTGAGTCAAGAAGACCCATAGAGCTTGAGCGCTACAGAGCAGCTGAGGCAAGCGGTACTTTTATAGATTATGAAGATTATTTTTATAACAATACTGCCTTACTTTTAAACACCAGAATTAATGTTTCTGGTGGTACAGAAAAGACTAAATTCTTTGTTTCTGGAAATATCACCAACGAAGATGGAACGGTCAAAAACACAGGATTTGAGCGTTATTCTATTCGCGCCAATATAGATCAAAAGATCACGGACAGAATCAGGTTAGGAGTCTCCACCAACTACATTAGATCCAACACGGATAGAGGCTTCACTGGTAATCAAAATAATACGGGAGCAAGTATAGGATATAGCATTTCTTATGTACCCAATTATTTTGACTTGAGAAGAAATGAAGATGGAACTTATCCTGTAAACCCGTACTTCTCTGAAAACCCTGTTTCTGTAACAGACAATGCTCAGAACAACTCTTTAGTAAATCGTTTTATTCAAGCGTTTACGTTAGATTTTGACATTCTAAAAACTCAGAATAGCTTTTTGAAAGCAACTGTATCAGGAGGTTTGGACTATTTGCAGAACTCCACTCAAATCTACCTTCCAGAGTTCTTACAGTTTCAGAGAGCTCAGGCTAACCCGGGAGACCTCTTCGTAGGAAGACAGGAAAGTTTTAACACCAACTTTCAAGCTGCATTGGTTTACAACTGGAATCTAGGCAGTATCAACATGAACTCACAAGCAGGTCTTGTCCGTCTGGATTTTGACAACAACTCCTTATTCAATAGAGGCAGAGGATTAGTTCCGGGACAGAGAAACCTAAAACAAGCCAATATTCAGGAGATCAACGAACAATTCAACAGCAAAATCCAAGAAGCAGGGGTTTTCCTTCAGCAAGAAGCAAACTGGGAAGATAAGATCATAGGAACGTTAGGCATCAGATGGGACAAATCCACACTGAATGGAGATCCAAACGAATACTATGCATTCCCAAGAGCAAGTGTGGCTTTTAATCTGGGAAATTTTGACTTCTGGAATAGCACAGTAATCAGTCAATTGAAGCCAAGACTAGCTTACGGAGAGACTGCTGGTCCAGTGCCATTTGGAGCTACTTTCACGCCATTGGGTGGAACTAACATAGGTGGATTGCTAGGTTCAACTGTTTCTACTTCCATTGGAAATACTCAGATTCAGCCAGAGACTGCTTCTGAACTTGAGTTCGGTGTGGATGCAGGTTTCTTTAACAATCGAATTAGTCTGGAAGCTACTTACTACATCAAAAACACGCAAAACAACCTTCAAAACCTTAATCTGGCACCATCAACTGGTGTGAACACTACACCAAGTAATGAGGCAGAACTTCAAAACAAAGGATTGGAACTAAGTCTGTCAGGTACATTAGTAGATAATTCAAACTTCAGATGGTTCTCAAGAATTCTATACTGGCAAAATGATATAGAAATGACAAGACTGGGCATCCCTACCTACATTTCAGGAGGTTTTGGATCCGGACTTGGTACATTTCTATATGCTGAAGGTTACTCTCCTACCACTATTGTGGGTACGCCAGCAGATCCTTCCATTCCAGGAGGATTTACGATATGGGGAGATGCACAACCAGACTTCAATCTTTCTTTCTCCAACTCATTCAGTATCTATAAAGGGATTGAATTCTCCTTCCTAGTAGATTGGAGAAGCGGCGGAGAAAATGTAAACCTTTCTTCCTTCTTGTCTGATGGAGGAGGAACGACCAACGGGTGGTTTGATGATGATAATGGAGATGGAATTCCAAATGGAAGACAAAGAGAACCAGAACCATACAACAATGCTGGTCGATGGGTTCAGGACGCTTCATTCGTGAAAGTCCGTGAAATAGGCCTTTATTATACTTTACCTAAAGAAACTCTTACTAACTGGTTTGGAAACACTGTTCAGAATCTACGTGTAGGCTCTTCTGTCAACAATGCATTCCTATTCACCGATTATGAAGGCTATGATCCTGAGACTTCCACCTTTGGAGCTCAAGCTGTAGCTAACAACGTGGATATTGCTCCATACCCTACTTCCAGAAGGATTTTCTTTCACGTAACCATTGACTTTTAATCCGACTCATCATGAAAAAAACAACAAGAAATATAGGATTTGCTATGATTGCAGCCACTATGATCGCTGGATGTAATCCTTTGGAATTCGACGATATCCAGGATCCTAATAATCCATCAATCGGAAGTATAGCTAATAATGCCAGCTCCGAACAGATACAATTTCTAATTACTGGATTGGAATCCAGACATCGAGGCTATGTGACTAACATTTCCCAAGCATGGAATACCTTTGGCCGGGAAATATGGTATCTCAATGCCTCTGACCCAAGGTTTCAAACGGATTGGCTAGGCCAGAATGGCCGAGTTCCAGATCGATCCTACTTTGGATTTGGCAATACCGGTGGAGGGTCTTGGGCCACGCCATACCAATCCATCAAACAAGCCGATGTACTGCAATTAGCTGCTGAAAATACTGTTAATATCACTGATGCTCAAAAAAGTGCAGTTATTGGGTTTGCCAAAACAATCCAAGGATACCAGTTTATGATTCCAGCGAATTTTGTCTATCAAAATGGAATCCGAATGGATGTGACTGATCCTCTGAATCCAGGCCCATTTGTAAGCTATGAGCAAGCACTTGATCAGATCAATACTATTTTAGACGAAGGTTTTCAAGCATTTTCCAGCGCAGGTTCAGGAGACTTCCCTTTCAGACTGACCAGTGGATTCAATGGCTTCAACACCATCGCAGGGCTTCAGCAAGTCAATAGAGCAATTGCAGCTAGGCTTAATGCCTACCGAGAAGATTGGCAAGGTGTTTTGACTGCGCTCAATGGGTCATTTATGGATCTGAATGGAAATCTAAATGCAGGCCCTGCTCATCCTTATGGAGCAGCACCAGACATTTTCAACCCACTCTTTTATTTGCCGAATGCAGCTGTGAACACCATCATCGTAGTGCACCCTTCTGTGCTGGATGATGCGACACCAGGTGACCTACGCGTTCAAAGCAAATTCCTTGAGCGAACTAATCCTGTCACCGTAACCACAGATGCCGGTGCATTAGTTGGTACACATCAAGATGCTAGATGGTCAAACAACACAGTTCCTATTCCTTTTATCAGAAATGAAGAACTGATTCTACTTAAGGCAGAAGCTCATGCTAACTTAAATCAAGCTGATGACGCAGTAGAGGCTATCAACATAATTCGAAATGCAGCTGGAATAGGTCCATACACAGGTGCTACCTCCACATCAGCTTTGATAGATGAGATTTTATATCAAAGAAGATACTCGCTTTGGGCAGAGCCTTGGGGACATAGATGGATAGATGCCAGACGATATGATCGCCTTAGCGACATCCCTACATCCTATGATGGAGGAGCTATTTTCACACAATTCCCTCATCCACAAGCAGAATTGAGCTGGGATGAATATGTTGGGAATTAAAATCCTAAATGATTATTATATAGGGAAGTTGTTAGCAGCTTCCCTTTTCATTTCTAAAATTTTATGGAAATGCCGAAACTTAAAATCAGCTAGCTTCATCTAGGATAATTTCTGAAAGAATAAATTAAAACAGTATTTCCAACCTAAATCCAATTAGCTGATGATTAGGCATAACTACTACCACTACTCTTCTTTTTAAGAAAAGTTAAAATAGATGAAAGCAATCATTTTTGAAAAGTACGGAAAACCGGAAGAGGCACTGGCATTAAAAGAAGTAACTATGCCTATTCCCAGTGATAATGAGGTTTTGATTAAAATACATTCTACTCCAATCAATGATTATGATTGGAGCCTAGTCCGTGGTAAGCCTTATTTGTATAGACTCATGTTTGGCATTTCAAAACCTAAAAATCCAATCGCGGGGATGGAGCTTTCAGGAGTTGTTGAGGGTATTGGGACAAAAGTGACTAAGCTTAAATTGGGTGATGCAGTTTATGGAGATATTTCAGGATTTGGTTTTGGGACTTTTGCAGAATACATCTGTATCCATGAGGATGCTGTCCTTGTCAAGCCTGATGAACTGAATTTTGAACTAGCAGCTGCGATCCCTCACGCTTCTACCCTAGCACTGCAAGCGCTTCAGGATATAGGAAAGATTGAGAAGGGACAGAAAGTACTCATTAACGGTGGCGGAGGCGGCGTAGGAACTATAGGTCTTCAACTGGCAAAACTTAGTGAATGCCATGTGACTGGAGTGGATTCAGGCGAGAAACTAAATATGATGAAGTCACTAGGCTTCGATCAGGTCATTGATTATAGAAAGGTGGACTTCACAAAATCTGGAGAAACCTATGATCTAATTCTGGATTGCAAGACAAATAAATCCCCATTTTCATACTTACGGGCTTTAAAACCATCTGGAATCTATGTATCCATAGGTGGTAATCCCTCCAGTTTAATCTCCGTCCTTTTTTGGGGTAAGATTTTCTCTTTATTCTCTAAAAAAAAGCTTCAAATCCTTAGCCTAAAACCTAATGAAGGATTGGATCAAATAGCCCAACTGGTCATCCAAAAGAAAATCAGACCTGAAATAGACGGCCCTTATCCTCTTGAAGACACCCCTAGACTAATTCAGTATTTTGGAGATGGGAAGCATACAGGAAAGGTGGTGATCAGGGTGAGTGAATAAAAATTTCTCAAATTCTGAATATGACAGTTAAGTTTAAAGCTTTGCCCTCCGCGGTCCCTTTGCGGTAAAAAAAACACTATTTTCACTGAACTAATGACAGCATTAGAAAACAATCTTATCAGCTACTTTGGTGTGATGCCAGAAGAGAGTTTGCAGGCTATCAGCTCGCGCTTTCATTTACAATCAATGAAAAAAGGGGATTGCTTTTTGAAAACAGGTACACCTTCAAGAAAGCTCAGTTTTATTAAATCAGGGCTTATGAGAATTTACAAGCAAACGGAGGACAAGGAAGTCACCCAGTGGATTTCTACTCCTGGTTATTTTGTAGCAGATCTTTCCAGTTTGCTTTTTGACACCCCGGCACGCTGGACCATTGAAGCCTTGACGGATGCTGAGCTTTTCACCATCAGCGGAGAAGACTATAAGTCCATCGGAAATGTAGTTCCCAATTGGCATGAGTTGGAAAAGCTATTTATCGCCAAATGCTTTACCTTTTTAGAAGACCGGGTTTTCACCCACCTTTCCATGACTGCCGAAGAACGGTATTTGCATTTCTTTGAATACAATAAGGAGCTTTTCAACCAAGTTCCGCTCCAATACATCGCCTCCATGCTTGGCATGACACCGGAAACTTTCAGCAGAATCAGAAATAAGCAACTCAGCCAATCTTCTTGATTTTTATCAAGAGCGCCCTCCTTGCTACTTGCCAATTTTGCCTCAACACTAAAACAATTAACAATGAGGAACTTATTAAAATTGGAAGAAGCTGCACTATTCCTACTCAGCATTTATCTTTTCAGCACTTTAGACTTTGCCTGGTGGTGGTTTCCAGCACTCTTGTTGGTTCCAGACGTAGGAATGATCGGGTATTTATTTAATCCGAAAATTGGAGCTTTCATTTATAATCTATTCCATAACCGGTTAGTGGCTGCCGGTATCGCATGCTATGGATTGGTATTTGAAAATGAGTATTGGATCCTAGCTGGGCTTATCTTATTTGCGCACATTTCTTTGGATAGAATGATGGGCTATGGTTTGAAATTTAACGATAGTTTTCACCATACGCATCTGGAAAAAATAGGAAAAAAGAGATGAAATCAGGGATTAACATAAGAAAACTCAAATCCAACTAACTCATTTTCAGATAATTGTTTTGATTAATCACTATTTTATGTAAATTAGGAATCTAATTCCAAAATTACATAAAATGGATTATTTTGATCGACATATAAAAGACAAGGCTCTATCACTATTAAGTAAATTCCCCTTATTAGCTATTACTGGCCCCCGTCAATCCGGAAAAACCACTTTCGCCAAAAGATTGAGACCAGATTTTACTTATGTAAATCTGGAATTGCCGGAAGCGAGGAATTTCGCTAAATCTGATCCTCTGGCTTTTCTCAGATCTTATCAAAATGGAGTTATTTTGGATGAAGTTCAGTGGGTACCAGAGTTATTCTCCTATTTACAGGTATTGACTGACGAAAGAAATATACCGGGAGAATATATACTTACCGGGTCTCAAAATTTCCTCCTTTCTAATCAAATCACCCAATCCCTAGCTGGACGGGTGGCTATGTTGAACTTACTTCCATTTTCAAAGGCAGAATTACCCCCTCATATCCAACTGCAATCATGGGAAGCACTGACTGTAAATGGTGGATATCCTAGAAAATATCAGTTTGACATCTCTCCAAACGACTACTATCCCAATTACATCCAAACTTACATCGAGCGTGACGTGAGGCAGATCCTAAATGTGATGGATTTGGGTAATTTTCAAAAGTTTCTCCAATTGCTAGCGGGAAGAGTTGGCCAGATCTTCAATCAAAGCAATTTCTCAAATGAACTGGGAATCGATCAGAAAACCGTAAATGCTTGGCTTTCCGTATTGGAAACATCCTTTATAGCATTTAGACTTCCTTCCTATTATCGCAATTTCAACAAGCGGATTTTGAAATCACCGAAAGTGTATTTTTATGACACCGGTGTACTGTGCAGCCTATTGGGGATCAAGCGTGCAGAAGATTTGAATGTACATTTTGCACGGGGTTCCTTATTTGAAAACCTAGTGATTTTAGAACTCATGAAAAAAGAACTCAATTCTGGACATATTCCAGCCATGTACTACTGGCGGGACAGCAATCAAAACGAAGTGGATCTTTTGCAAGAAAATAGCGGGAAATTGACGGCTATAGAAATCAAATCTTCAGAAACCTATCATTCAGATTTTCTCAAAGGCTTGAAATACTTCCGAAAAATAGCACCTGAAAGTGCTGCGAAACTCATTTACGCAGGAAGTCTAAACCAAGAACGAGAAGGTATTCAAATCAGTAATTTTCAAAATTTATAAATCAAGAACTCTCAATACTTAAGGAATCCCAGATTCTGGAGAAGCAGGGCAACTCTAAAAATGTGTACTCTGCGCAATCCTCCGCGGTCTTTGCGGTAAAATACTAATGACCTGCTTCTGGAGAAGCAAGACAACAAAGACCAGGGCAAAAGAATAATACGTTTATTGGTAAAAAAATATGAATAGCGCTCTCCGCGAAACCTCCGTGACCTCCATGGTTAAAAAAGGATTCCACAATCATGCCTCCGAAATTGGCTTTTTCCCTATTTTTGCCCCTCTAAATACAAATCCGATTATGTCTATTGCCAGCAAATACGATCCAGCAGCTACCGAAGCCAAGTGGTATGCCTACTGGATGGAGCACAAGCTTTTTTCATCGAAAGTAGATCCTAACAAGGAACCTTATGTGATTACCATGCCTCCACCAAACGTTACAGGCGTCTTACACATGGGGCATATGCTGAACAATACCATTCAGGATGTATTGATCCGTCGGGCTAGAATGCAGGGCAAAAATGCACTTTGGGTTCCGGGAACTGATCATGCTTCGATCGCTACCGAGACCAAAGTAGTAAACTTGCTGAAGGAACAGGGAATCGATAAAAAGTCCCTTACCCGTGAGAAATTCCTGGAGCATGCCTGGGAATGGAAAGAAAAATACGGCGGGATTATACTAGACCAACTGAAGAAGTTGGGTGCTTCCTGTGATTGGGACCGCACGGCCTTTACCATGGATGCAGGCTTGAGCGATGCGGTAATTTCTGTTTTCGTGGATTTGCACCAAAAAGGGAAAATCTATCGTGGTATCCGAATGGTCAACTGGGATCCCAAAGGCAAAACAGCCCTATCCGATGACGAGGTAATCACCAAAGAAATTGCGTCTAAGCTTTATTACATCAAATATCAGATCGAAGGGACGGAAAATGAATTCCTTACTATCGCTACCACGCGTCCTGAGACGATAATGGCGGATGTGGCAATCTGCGTCAATCCAAATGATCCTAGATTTACGCATCTGAAAGGCAAGAAAGCCATCGTTCCGCTGATCAATAAAGCCATCCCAATCATCGAGGATGAGTACGTGGACATGGAGTTTGGTACAGGTTGCCTGAAAGTAACTCCCGCTCACGACATCAATGATTACGAACTTGGACTGAAGCATAAACTGGAAGTAATCGACATCCTGAATGATGACGGAACGCTGAATGAAAAAGCCCAGATTCTGGTTGGCGAAGATCGTTTTGTTGCCAGAAAAATGATCGGCAAGAAACTGAAGGAAATCGATCAGTTGGAGAAAATAGAAGACTACAAATCTAACGTAGGTCACTCCGAAAGAACTGATGCGGTCATCGAGCCAAAGCTTTCTTTGCAGTGGTTCCTGAAAATGGATGAGATCACCAAACCAGCCCAAAAGGCTGTATTGGAAGATATCATCCAATTGTATCCACCGAAATTCAAGAACATGTATCGTGCTTGGATGGACAATGTACGCGACTGGTGTATCTCCCGTCAACTGTGGTGGGGACATAGAATTCCCGCTTATCACCTTCCAAACGGAGAATTTGTAGTTGCTAAAACTGCCGAGGAAGCCTTGCAACTTGCCAATGAGCAATTTGACGGTACGTTTACTTTGGCTGATTTACAGCAAGACGAAGATGTTTTGGATACTTGGTTTAGCTCTTGGCTTTGGCCTATCTCTGTGTTTGATCCGGAAGTATTCACTACGGGCAAGCCGAATGAGGAATTAAAATATTACTACCCAACTAATGACTTGGTAACTGCACCGGAGATTCTATTCTTCTGGGTGGCGCGTATGGTCATTGCTGGCTACGAATACATGGGCGAGAAACCTTTCAAAAATGTGTACCTCACTGGTATTGTTCGTGATAAACTAGGCAGAAAGATGTCCAAGTCTTTGGGCAACTCACCTGATCCTTTGGACCTGATCGCACAAAACGGTGCTGATGGAGTACGTACAGGAATGCTCTTCTCCTCTCCTGCCGGAAATGATTTGCCTTACGATGACAAGTTGGTCGAGCAAGGAAGAAACTTTGCCAACAAGATCTGGAATGCGTTCCGACTGGTAAAAGGCTGGGAAATAGATCCAAATTTGGATGGTTCTGCAAATGCTTCCAGTATTGAATGGTTTGAAAACAGATTCAATCAGGCTTTGGTAGAAATAAACGAGCACTATGAGAAATTCAGGATTTCCGATGCCTTGATGACTACCTACAAATTGGTTTGGGGAGATTTCTGCTCGTGGTACCTAGAGATGATCAAACCTGAATACCAGCATCCAATTGACCAAGCGACTTACGACAAGACGATTGAATTGTTTGAAGATATTCTGAAAATCCTTCATCCATTTATGCCATTTATCTCCGAAGAGCTTTGGCACCAAATCAAGGAAAGATCAGTAGAAGAATCATTGATATTAGCTTCTTGGCCTCAAGAAAAAGGATTTGACAGCAAGATCATCGAGGAAGCAAATCAGGTTTTCGAGGTAGTTTCTCAAGTGAGAAACCTACGTGCTTCGAAGGGTATGTCTCCAAAAGAATCGTTGGATTTGACCATCAATGCTAAAAATGAAGCATTGTACGGAAGATTCTCAGCGGTTTTGAATAAGCTAGCGAATTTATCATCGCTAAACTTCGGTGAGAAGGTGGAGAATGCAATCAGCTTCGTAGTGAAGTCTGATGAGTGCTTTATCCCAATGGGCGATTCTATCAATGTAGAAGAGGAAAAGGAGAACATTCAGAAGGAGATTGATTATACCAAGGGCTTTCTGAATTCCGTGATGAAAAAGCTCAGTAACGAGCGATTTGTAGCTGGAGCACCTGCACAAGTGATCGAAATGGAGCGCAAGAAACAAGCAGATGCTGAAGCCAAGATTAAGGCTTTGGAAGAGAGTTTGGCTAAGCTGGGATAAGATGATAATTCTCCCGCAAAGGTGCTACGGCGCAAAGGAAATCCTAAGGAATTGAATAATTCAAAAATAATTGCAAAACCGGAGGCTGATAAAGTCTTCGGTTTTTTTTATTTGATCTTCCTGGAAGAACGACCACAACTAATCACATAAAACAAAACTTCGAGATTTTGAAAATCTCAAAGGTTATGAAAAATAAATCTTGCCTTTTGCGAAAACCTCCGTGAACTCTGTGCCTAAAATTAAAAAAGCCCGGTTGAACTCAAACTCAACAGGGCTTTAACATTTATACTTTAGGAACTTATGCAGCGTTTCTAGCCGCATTGATTATTCCAAACATACTTCTTAAAATCAATTTTTGAAGTACCTCAGTGGTATTACCGGTTTCAAGGATTTGCTGAATCGCATATTGCTGTACCGTAATCAATGGCAACACGATACGCTCACGAATCTCGATTGACTTCTTGATCACTTTATTATCACCCATCAATTCCTCCATTGAAGAAACTTCTTTCAGTTTTTCAATAGATCTGAGATACTCATCATACATGATCTCCCAGAACTCTCCATAATTCTTATCCTGCTTCAAATATGCTGTAGCTGGGTAAAAACATTTCGTAAGCGACTGCATAGAATTCCCAAGAAGTGCTCTGAAGAAAAGACTGTTGTTATACAATTCTTTCAACTCACCCAATTTCCCTTTCTTTTCCAACACCTCAACCGCCGCTCCGACTCCATAAAAACCTGGAATATTCTGCTTCATCTGAGCCCAGGAACCGACGAATGGAATAGCACGAAGATCTTCAAACTTCAAGCCTTCACCTTTCCCTCTCTTCAAAGGTCTGGAGCCAATATTGGTCATTCCAAAATATTTCAAGGGAGTCACATGCTCCAGATATGGAACAAATTTCGGATGACTCTTGAATTTCTTATAGGACTCATAAGCCTCTCCGGCTAGCTCATCTATCAAAGCTCGCTGCTCAGTATTTAGATTCTTGTCGGCTCCTCCATACAGATGGTTTTCAAGACCTGCACTCAGGAGTTGCTCAAAGTTGTAAGTACAAGACGCTTGCTTACCGTAATTTGCAGAAATCGTCTGCCCTTGGATCGTAACCTGGATCTCTGAATTCTCTACTTTTTCTCCTAGCGAGGCGTAGAAATTATGCATATTTCCTCCACCACGGGCAGGTGGTCCACCTCTACCATCGAAGAACACGACTTCGATTCCATTCTCTCTGGAAACTCTGGTCATCTCTTCTTTGGCTCTTAGAATTGACCAGTTGGCCTGAAGATATCCACCATCCTTGGTTCCGTCCGAGAATCCAAGCATGATCGTTTGCTTATTTCCTCTAAACTCCAAGTGCTTTTTGTACTCAGGCATATTGTAAAGACTGGTCATGATTTCCGGCGCTTCCGCCAAATCATCAATCGTCTCGAAAAGCGGTACAATATCCAAAGGCATATTTTCCTTGCCTTTACCTAAGATCAACTTATTCAGTTTAAATACTTCAAGAAGGTGCTTTCTGGATTGGCAATTGGAAATAATGTATCTATTCATGATCTCCTCCCCACTTTCCTGCTGGATAGATTCAATCACGCCCATAGACTTCAAAATCTCTTGGTTGAATTCATCTTGTAAAGAATCGATTTCAGGCAGTTCAGTTAGGCTCATGATCTGGGCTATCTGCTCGTCTTCCGAACCTTGAAGTTCTTTACCTTGAAGTGCAAAAATCTCTTCAATCAACGTATCGTGCTTCCGGCTATCCTGACGCATATCCATGCAAGCGAAGTGGAAACCGAAGATTTTTACTTTGAGAATAAACTGATCTAAAACATCCAAGAAAAGTCCTTCGTGATGCTTGATTAGACCCTCTCTTGCAGAAAGCAAATCTGCAAGCAACTGCTCTTTTGTTTGATATACTGGATTATTTTCAAAAAGAGTAGAATAAAGTCCTCGCTCGATGTTGATCAAAATCTCTTCAACATGCTTGAAAGTAAGCCTTCTCCGCACCTTACGAACATCTTTGTAATAGCATTTTATAACCCATTTTTTCAGGCGAGCCGCTACTTGCTTGGTGATCTCGTGCGTCACAAATGGATTACCATCTCGGTCTCCTCCTGGCCAGAATCCGACCTTGAGCAATCCCGGATTATCCCAATCATGAAGCGGAATATTCAAAGAGCCGAGAAGTCGAATCATAATATCCGAAATACTCTCATAGAAAATGTTTTCGAGGAACCAGATCAAGCTGACAGCTTCATCGTAAGGAGTAGGTTTTTCACGTTTTGTGAAGCCTGTTTTCCCTAATTGCTGCAAAAGTGAGTTGATCTTACCGATATCATCCGTGCGGATAGCATTTTCTAGATCTGTGATGATCGCGAGTACATTGCCAGGATAAAACTGCGTCGGGTGAGCAGTAAGTGTAAGACGTACTGAGAACGTTTTCAACTTTTCGATCAGCTCTTCCCTTTTGTTGTCATTATCAGTTCTATCGACCAAAGCCTTGATTGTTCCTTTACCTTTAAGGTCATGGATTTTCTCATAAGCAGCATCCTCGATCGAGTCAAACAAAACAACTTGACGTTCAACGTATTGAATCATCTGGAAAAGCAGATCCGATTGCTGCTCAGGAGTAGAATCAGGCATCAATTCATCGAAAAACCCTGCAATAATTTCCTTCGGAGTCAATCCTTTTTGGAAACCATTCTGACATGCTGTCCCTAAAATCGGAAGCAGAGTTCCGGTACGGTAAATGTCATTGAAGGGAAGATCTAAAAATAAACTGTTGTAAATGGTGAAGCGCTTGGCTACTTGGGTATCATAAGTTTTATACATTATTCTTCTTCCGGTTTAATGGTTAAGCAAATTAGTAAAAATTCTAAAAACTGAAATAACTATTGACTATTCATTAAAAAATAATCCAATTCTCTTACTTTTCAGCAATCAAACAAGTCTTTTCTCGATAAAAACACAAATTCATCATTTCAGATAATTCAATATCTTTCGGTTATGCAACGATCACTTTTATTGGCAGGACTTCTCGCTATCTCTTTCTCTTGTACTACGGAAAAATCAACTGAAGAAATAATAGAAACATCCATGACTTACTCCTTCCTGGTAGGCACTTACACTGAAGATTCAACTCAGGGAATCAATCAACTTGATTTTACTCCTTCGGAAGAAAAATTAGAAATCAGAACGATCTTTCCAGGCATCAAAAGCCCTTCCTTTGTTTTGGCAAATTCAGCTGGAGACAAGGTCTTTACTTTAGAGGAAATAGACAATGTTCCGGGAGGAAATATTATAAGCCTGAGCAGAAATTCAGACAAACCTTCTCTCACTAAAATTTCTGAATTACCAAGTTTTGGAGATCATCCCTGTTATCTGGCACTTTCTCCAGATGAAAAATTCCTGACTGCTGCCAACTATAGTGGCGGAAATTTTAGTGCTTATAAAATTGACGAAAAAGGAAATTTAACCCATCTGCAAACTATTCAGCACGAAGGAAGCAGTGTAAATAAAGGCCGGCAAAGCGCTCCACACGTTCACAGCACGGTATTTAGCCCAGATGGTAAATACCTTCTTGTGGCCGACCTGGGAACTGATGAGGTATATGTTTATGATTTTGATGCAAATTCTCCTGAACCACTGACTTTAAACAATGCCTATAAAACAACTCCCGGTGATGGACCAAGGCATTTGGTTTTTTCCCAGGATGGAAAAGAAATTATGCTCGTGCAAGAGATGACTGCCGCCCTAGAAATCTTAAGTTTTGACGAAGGAAAAATCACTCCTAAACAACGCATTTCTCTCATTGCCGACGATTATAAAGGAGCTATTGGAGCTGCGGAAGTTCGGCTTTCTCCTGATGGAAAAAATATTTATGTCTCAAATAGAGGAGATGCTAGTAGCCTTTCCGTTTTTGCTAAAAAAGATGATGGCAAGTATTGGCTAATTCAACAAACAACATCCGGAGGCATCATGCCAAGAAATTTCAATCTGACCGCAGATGGCAAATACCTACTTTCAGCTCACCAGGCAAGTGATGATATTGTGGTTTTTGAGCGAGATTTGGACACAGGAAAGCTCACCCAAACGGACTGGAAGGTGAGTGTTCACCGTCCTGTTTATCTTTTCAGACTTGGTGACTAGGAAGGTTGCTCCCAAACAATCTCGGAATTGTAGCGAATGTGGCCTTGATCGATTTCCAGAGGAGAATGTAGATTATTCTCATATAATTTACCAGTCCCCAAACCCTGAGGAATAGTGGCGGCCAAGCTATCTGCAAGCTGAGCTACGGCATTCAGACCAATATTGCTTTCCAAAGCTGAAGTCATCCACCAGCCTATATTTCTTTCTTCTGCCAACTTAATCCATTCCTTGGTTTCTAAAATCCCGCCTAGTAAAGTGGGTTTTAAAATGATATGCTGAGGTTGAATTTTATCCAGCAATTCAGCCTTATTCCTCACTCCTATCAGCTCCTCATCCAGTGCGATTGGCAGTGCAGTAGCTTCGCAAAGCTTCTTCATCGCCTGCCAATTCCCAGCTGCAATTGGCTGTTCTATGCTGTGCAGACCATATTGGGCTAGTTGTTGAAGCTTTTTGAGTGCGTCTTCTGGAGAAAAGGCACCGTTCGCATCTACTCTAAGTGTGATCTGATCTTTTGAGAAACGATCTCTTATATAGGATAGAAGATCCAATTCCTGCTGAAAATCAATAGCACCTATTTTCATTTTGATGCAGTTAAAGCCATTGGAAAGTTTCTCTTTTATCTGAGACAGCATAAACTCTTTCTCTCCCATCCAGATCAATCCATTGATTGGAATAGTTTTATTTCCTTCAAAAAAATCATTCCCAAGAACCTTCTTTTGACCTCCATTCTTCAAATCTAGAATGGCAGCTTCCAAGGCAAAACGAATACTTGGTAACTCAAACGGAATCAGTTCCTTTAATTGATTTAAAACCTCTATTTCATCCTCGACAAAAGCAACCTGACACATTTCTGACAAGGTTTTTCCTAGAATTCCCTCAAAATCCTCCCGGTCATCCAAACTCAATTTTACCAGCGGTGCAGCTTCTCCCCAACCTATAACATCCGGTTGATCAGCGTAAAAAGCTTTGATCCAAAATACTTCTTTGGTTTTTAAAACCCCTCTCGAAGTACCTGCGTCAAACTTAAAAATCAAAGTTCTCTTAAGATAGTCAAAGTTGATTTTTGAAGAGTCTGACATGGATTAGGGAAGGTTTTGGAAGTAACTTGCAATGACTTGGGCTATATTTGCAGGCAGAAATTAACCCCACCATGCAGATCCCAGCAATAGATTTACGCGAGTACGAATATACATTACCAGAAGAAAAAATCGCCAAGCACCCATTGGCAAAGCGTGATGCTTCTAAACTTTTGCACTACAAGGACGGTCAGATTTCTCATTTAAATTTCAGCAACATTCCTGATTTGCTTCCGGCAGACACGCTTTTGGTTTACAATGACACGAAGGTAATTCCCGCTCGATTGATTTTTCAGAGGGAAACAGGAGCTAGAATAGAGATCTTTTTACTACAACCAATCTCTCCTACTACAGTGATCCCTGAGATCATGTTGGCGAAGCATCCCGTGATTTGGGAGACAATGATCGGGAATGTAAAAAAATGGAAGCCCAGCGAAGTACTAAAAGGCCAAATTCCATTTCAGGGTGGCACTATAACCCTTGAAGCCAAATTAATTGACAGAGAAACTCGAAAAGTAGAATTTTCCTGGGATAGAACTGATGTAGCATTTGTGGATGTGGTTGAAGCCAGCGGTGAAGTCCCACTTCCACCCTATTTGAATCGCAAACCTATTGAGGAAGATAAATCCCGGTATCAGACAGTTTACTCTGAAAAAGAAGGTGCAGTCGCTGCTCCTACAGCGGGGCTACATTTCACCCCAGAGATTTTCCAACAACTTAAATCCAAAGGAATCAAAGAGGCTCAAGTTACACTACATGTGAGTGCAGGCACTTTTCAACCTATCAAAGCAACTCATGTCACTGAGCACCCCATGCACAGCGAGCAAATCCATGTGAATCGGGAAACGATTGAAATGATCCTATTGCACCTTGGGAATGTGGTGACAGTTGGAACTACCTCCGTGCGGACTTTGGAAAGCCTATATTGGTATGGAGTAAAGTTGATCGAGGGAAAAGATGAGGAATTGAAAATAGAAAAGCTATTTCCTTATGAGGATAGAAAAAGTTTGCCGTCTGCTCAAAAATCCTACGAAGCTATTCTTATTTATATGAAGGAAAAGGGTTTAGAAACCATCATGGGAACCACAGAGATATTTATTTTTCCCGGATATCAGTTCAAGGTTGTAAAAGGATTAATCACCAATTTCCACCAGCCGGGCTCCACTTTGATTCTCTTAATCGCTACAATTCTTGGAGATGATTGGAAACGCGTTTATGTGGAAGCGCTGGAGAATAACTACAGGTTTCTAAGTTATGGAGATAGTAGTCTTTTAAGGATAGATTAATAGAAACACCAACAAAAATCAGTTGAAGACTGAGAATAGTCAGATTTAAGCTTCTTGCAAACTGAATTCAGCAAATTCTGAGTAGTCTATTTCTTTGACCATTAAAATCATAGCATTGGCAAATTCCTGTTTGCATGCAAGTACTTCATACGTATAATACAAGTCATCAGTGATGGTAATCTCTAAAGAACCGAAAAAACGATTTAGTTCATCCTGGGAATTTGAACGAATAGATACACATCCATTTTTCAATTCGCTTTTCTCAATCAAAAATTTGGCAGAAGATGTTTGGATTTTCATAGTTGGCTTTTTAATACGAACAAATTTAGCCCCGCTAAACTTCAATTCTATACCCTATACAGGGTATTTTTCATAATTTGGGTAAGAAAATGTCAAATTATTTTATTTGATTTTCAGCCCCTTAAGTAAAAAGAATTCATCATAGAAATCCTATCTGGTAATGATTTGTTAAAGTCTAATCAATTGGCTTATATTTGCATCGCTTTACAAGGTGGATGAGGCAAATAAATCAGCTTACATCCTAAAAATTCATCGAAAGGATGAAATCGTAAATCGAAAACTAAGCCGAGTAAAAATATCTAGAGAGTTGGGTGAGTGGCTTAAACCAGCAGTTTGCTAAACTGTCGTACGTGTCAAAGCGTACCGGGGGTTCGAATCCCCCACTCTCTACCAGTAGGCTACTGAAAAAGAGCGAGTTACGATCCTAAAAATTGTAAACTCGCTTTTTTTTATTGCTATAATAAATCATAATCACTTAACTATCATTTAGTTACATGATTTTCAGTGGGAATCAAACTACTGTGTGGACCAATCGGAAAAACTGCCTTTGCTGCATTTAATCGCGGTCATACCCCTATAATTTTCATAATTTCCTGTAATTCCAGTGCGTCATTCGTGGCGTTCGCCTAGTCAAAAAAAAAGACGCTCTGAAATCTTTATAAAATACTGAATTACAAAATGTTCAATATCTGATCATCTTGTGATTTAGAACTTGCATTCCGAGTTTTGTTCAACCTAACTAATCAAATCATGTTAGAAAAAAGCTTCGGATTGCTCTTCTTTTGAAACAATCGACAAAAAACACCAAAGGAGACAAGTATGTGTACTTGCGAATTACAGTTGACGGAACAGCTAAAGACCTGTCAACAAAAAGATTATGGAGCCCAAAACGTTGGAATTCAGCCATTGGAAGGGCAAACGGTAACAAAGAGGAGGACCGCACCTTAAACGCCTACCTCGATTCTCTCCACCACAAAGTACTTCAGGCGAAAAAACAGCTAATTGATTAAGATAAGGAAGTGACTTCTGAAGCATTAAAAAACGTGTTACTTGGAATTGGAGAAAAGAAAAGGATGATTCTTGAAATATATCAATTACACAACGACTAGGTAGAGACCTTATTGGATAAAGAATTTGCCTATGGGACACTTCAACGCTACCGCACATCCTTGGACCATACGCGAAGTTTTATTCGCTGGAAATACAATAAGGAGGATATGGATATCAAATCTCTTGATTACGATTTCATCTCTGGCTATTCCTTTTGGTTAAGGTCTATCCAATACTGCAGCCACAATACCACAGTAAAATACGTGGCCAACTTTAAGAAAATCGTCTTGATCTGCATAAAGAATGGCTGGCTTCTTAAAAACCCATTTATTCAGTTCAAGATGGTCAAAAAAGAAGTTAATCGCGTCTTTTTAACCTGGCATGAAATCCAAACTATCACTAACAAAAGATTTGTGACTGACAGGCTAAATCACGTGAGGGATATTTTTCTCTTTAGCTGCTATACTGGACTTACCTATATAGATGTCAAAAACCTCAGCAGAAATCAGACATCCACAGGAATTGACGGAGAACAGTGGATCTATACCCATCGGCAAAAAACA
Source organism: Algoriphagus locisalis (assembly GCF_900116615.1). Taxonomy (GTDB): domain Bacteria; phylum Bacteroidota; class Bacteroidia; order Cytophagales; family Cyclobacteriaceae; genus Algoriphagus; species Algoriphagus locisalis. The sequence goes on along the minus strand of NZ_FPBF01000001.1, from coordinate 94,526 downwards.
GACTCCCCTACCCGTTTGCCTTTATTGCCAAAAGCATTGCAGTTGATTGAAAAGTACCAAGACCATCCACAATGTAAAGATGGGACTAATGTATTGCCAGATTGAGTAACCAAAAGATGAATTCCTATCTAAAAGAAATCGCGGATGTATGTGAGATCAATAAACCGCTCACCTTTCATATTGCCCGGCACACTTTTGCTACAACCATAACCTTGGCCAATGGAGTCCTTATTGAAACCGTATCAAAAATGCTGGGACACAAATCCCTTAAGCAAACGTAGCATTATGCCAAAATCCTGGATATGAAGATAAGCTTTGACATGAAGGCGTTAAGGGAAAAGCTACAGTGAATTCAGACCACCCCTTTTTAATAAAGAGCCAGAAACTCAAAAATGAAACTTAAATTGAACAGTAACAATGGAAAATAAAATCGAAATATATCAAGGAGCAAATGGACAGACTCAAATTGAGGTAAGATTTGAGAATGAAACTACTTGGTTGACAAACAACCAGCTAGTAGAGCTTTTTAAATCCAGTAAAGCAAACATCAGTGAACATATCAAACACATTTTCGAATCTGAAGAACTGGACAAAGACTCAACTGTTCGGAATTTCCGAACAGTTCAAATGGAAGGTAAAAGAGCCGTTGAAAGAGAAAGAGTGCATTATAACCTAGATGTAATAATCGCTGTCGGTTATCGAGTTAACTCCAAAAGAGGCACACAATTCCGTCAATGGGCAACCCAACGGCTTAAAGACTTCCTTGTTCAAGGCTATGCGATCAATGAGGCAAGGCTTTCTCAGAAGCAACAAGAAGTCCAGACCCTGAAAGACGGAATCCGAATCCTAAGCAGGGTAATAGAACAAAAAGCAATAGATCAAAACTTGGATTGGCTCAATCATTTTGCCAAAGGTCTTGAGTTGCTCGATGATTATGATCATGAGAACCTGGATAAAAAAGGGTTAAATAAGAGACCTGCACATTATCCAGAGATGGCTGAATACAAAGAGGTAATCCTGTCAATGAAATCAGATTTTGAATCCGGTGTATTTGGGAAGGAAAAAGACGGAAGCTTTGAAAGTTCAATTGCACAAATCAGTAAAGGATTTGGTGAAGAGGACTTCTATCCGACACTTGAAGAAAAAGCTGCTACGCTTCTATATCTGATTGTCAAAAATCACGGCTTCGTCGATGGCAATAAAAGAATAGCCGCAGCTTGCTTCCTTCTCTTTTTGCAGACAAATGATCTATTGCACAATGGCGAAGGACATTCAATCATCAGCAATGATGCATTAGCAAGCCTAACCTTGTTCATTGCTTCCAGCAAACCTGAGAGCCTGTCCCGACGAATGTCGGGAAGATGGAAACGGTGAAGAAATTGGTGATCAGTGTATTAAATAGAAATTATTAAAATCTCCATCTCATACTATTCAATTAGGGGTAGGTTCATTCTACCCCTTCTTATTTGGTAAAAAAACATCTTTAGTCGATACTTTACTAAGTCCATTATAAAAACAGGATTAAAAGTTTCAAAAAATGATCTTTTCCTACGTTCCATGACATTGATTTTTGTTAGGTGAATACATGGAGGCTGTAGTCTATTAAAGCTAGGATAACGGCATAAAATGCAATTGTGATAGTTTCGTGATGATTAGACTTTATCTTTCCGACCCAGATTATTTTTCTTATGAAAAAAGTACTTGTCGTTGAAGACGATCCAAACATCAGTCAGTTGATTCAGATCCACCTGAAGGATTTGGACTATAAAATCCATGTAAGAAATAACGGTAGGGAAGGATTTGAGGAAGCAAATTCAAATACTTACGACCTCATCATATTAGATATCATGCTACCGGAGATGGATGGTATTGCCATCTGCCAACGCTTACGGGCTCTGGATAATTTCACACCAATTCTCATGATCACGGCTAAGTCAGAAGAAATTGACAAAGTCTTTGGTCTGGAGTCAGGAGCGGATGACTACATCACCAAGCCCTTTAAAATACGTGAGTTTATAGCCCGAGTAAGGGCAATCATGCGCAGGCAGGATCAGTTTGCCTTGCTTGCAGCAAAAGAGGTGAAGCTGATCAAATTTCAATCACTGGAAATAGATGAGAAAAAGCGGAAAGTGATCTTGTCGGGGAAAAGGATAGATCTCACTCCGAAGGAGTTTGATCTTTTGGCGCTATTGGCCAAGAATCCCGGTAGGAGCTATTCTCGCTCAGAACTACTCGAGCTAATCTGGGGATATGACTTTTCTGGCTACGAGCATACGGTAAATGCGCATATCAATCGTCTTCGCGCCAAAGTAGAAGCCGATCCTAACAATCCCGTGTATATCCTTACCACTTGGGGGGTAGGATATAGATTTAACGATGAATTTTAAGCCATAATCATGAAAAGTTTATTTCTAAGAATTTCCTTAATTTTTATTTTGGTCTTGTTGATTGTAGGCTGTTCCTATGTTCTTATTACAGCGGTAACTGCACAGCGCTATTTCCAGGAAACCACGCAGCGCCTCAATGCTACTGTAGCGGAATATATGATCAAAGAGGTCAATCCATTTGTGGACGGCGAAGTGAACGAGGCAGCACTTGGAACCATTATGCATTCAATGATGGCAGTGAATCCTGGCATTGAAGTTTACTTGCTTGACCCAACGGGTGAAATCCTATCCTTTGTGGTTTTAGATCAGCTAGTCAAGCTCAAGCGGGTTGATTTAGCTCCTATCAAAGAGTTTATAGCAGCAAAAGGAGATGGTTTTGTGATGGGCGACGACCCTCGAAACCCAGGAGAAAAGTCCGTTTTCTCTGCTACTGCTGTTTATGAGGAAGATCAATTGCTTGGGTATGTCTATATTATTTTGGCCAGCGAAAAATATGAAACCGTTGCTTCCGGAGTTCTGGGAAGCTATTGGATGCAGTTGACTTTTAATTCAATTCTGATCACCCTTGTTGTTGCCTTATTGATTGGCTTGGTCCTAATTGCGTGGTTGACCAGACACTTGAGAACCATAGTCAAAACTGTGGAGCGATTCAAAGACGGTGACTTGCATGCCCGTGTTCCAGATTACAAAACCAATTCGGAGTTTGCTGTATTGGGAGATACCTTCAACCACATGGCGGAAAGAATTCTTGACAACATTGAAGAACTCAAAAAAGTAGATAGTCTCCGCCGGGAATTGATTGCAAATGTGTCCCATGATCTCCGAAATCCTTTGGCTATCATCAATGGGTATATAGAGACGCTTCAGATTAAGGGTGATTCCCTTTCCTCAGAGGAGAAGGAAAGCTACTTGAAAATAATAGGAAATAGCACCGATAAGCTTACGCAATTAGTTGCAGACCTATTCGATTTATCCAAATTGGAGTCGGGGCAAATGCACATGAAGAAAGAGGATATAAATGTCCAGGAATTACTTCAGGATAGTTGCTTGAAGTATGAACTGCTGGCAAAATCGAAAAGAATTTCAATTGAAACCAGCATATCACCAAGCTTACCGATGGTTAGTGCTGATCTATACCTCCTAGATCGTGTGATTCAAAACCTGCTTGACAATGCCGTTAAATATACTCCTCTGGATGGTGAAATCAGTATTGAAGCCAACCCTAAAGGAAATGGAGTAGAAGTCAAAATCAAAAACTCTGGTGGTGGCATTCCTCAAGAAGATCTTGAAGCAATTTTTGATCGATATTATATGATTGATAAAGAAAGACAAGGAGTGGAAGGAACCGGGTTGGGCTTGGCAATAGTAAAGCGAATCTTAGAAGCCCATGGGTCTGAAATCCATATCGCGTCTGATTCTAGTAGTTTTACGGAGTTTGTTTTTGAACTGCCCGTGGAAGCATGAGTCAAGTGTATATAATATATGGATATACGGAATGATGCCAGTAACCAATATTTCTCTGCTCAACCGGCCTGAAGACCGATGACCGAAGACCGAAGTGGCCTCAATTCTTAAGTTTAACATATCCTATGCTGTTTTTGCCTTCTTACAGGTAGAAAAGTGGATATACATAATCTAAAATCTGGAAGAATTAGCCCTTCCAGATTTTTCTTGTCCATTTTTTGATTTCGAAAAATGGAAATTATGCATTTTCCCCCTACTCCATTTAATAACCTCAAATACGGTGGCCGAGCGAAGTCTAGGCCATTGTGATCTACTGGCAAAGAAGCGTATAATCAGAATATAATAAAAAGAAAGCCAACTAGGATTAATTAGTTGGCTTTTCCAGTTACTGCTAGTTTGGCGGATTCTATTTCAATTCAGCAAACCCAAATGGAATAGCAGCAGCACCGCACCAGATTATTCCATGAGTGAATTTAGAACTGGGTGGTCCGGTTAGCGAAAAAAAATGCTCACCGGATTTCCCTACGATAGATACCAATTGAAAGGAATCACTTTCTGCTAATTTAAGTCTATTAGAGGTTGACAAATACACGGTTACAGTTCCCGTGGTGAATTTTGACGTAAAATCTTCGGTAAGCCTCAAGAATAATTTTCCGTCTTTAGCCTCAACCAACTGAACCATGCCTTTGGTGCTTGTTCCACTTTGAGCCAAAAGGCTACCAGTCCTTAAAACTGTAATGGGGCCATCCACTTCGACAGCGTCTGCAGGTCTCATCATCTGATCAGCGTCATTCATTGAGCCACTGTCGCACCCTAGAAGAACAATGCTAGTGACTAGTGAAAAGAGGAGTTTGGTGAAAGTTTTCATGAGGGATCAATTAAAGGTTTGGAGATTTCTGAAGAGTATTCTATTTCTACTGTAGTTAATCATGCCCTGCCTTTTCAAGGCAGAAAGTGTCTTGGTGACGGTTTGTCTGCTTGAATCGGAAAGCAAGGCAAACTCCTCATGGGTCAGATTGATTTTCAGGAGTGTTTCTTCTCCATATTTATGACCGATTTTCAGTGCCAGTTCCTTTAATATAGACTTGATACGCTGCTCAGCATCTAAGGAGATCAACCGTTCATGACGTAAAGAAGCTTCCACCGCGCGATCAATTAATTTTTGGGTCAGCTGCGATTTGACTTCAGGGGAAAGGCTGGCAGAATCATCTATTTTCTGGATCATCGTCCCGTCTTCCAGCGCAATGGCATAACAGAGGTTTTTTCGATGGATCAGGGAATCAGGTTCTCCTTCACCGATTACATCACCCTCAGTGGCAATCTTTTGAATCGTTAGAGTCCCATTTGAAAGCATTTTTTGAAGTTTAATGCTTCCACTTTTTACTAGAAAGAACCCATATGAAGGTTGATCTTGCTTATAAATTACCTGCCCTTTTGAGTAGCTTTTGTAGCAAGGGAAATTTACTTGAACTGCTTCTCTATGCGATTGAATGTGGCTCGTTATCATTATTTCTTTGGTTTATATTCATAGTAAACTCCTAGGCTGAATACACCTGAGGAATAGATATTTTTCCTGGAGTAGATCCAGTCGTTGAAATTCCGGTAGTTCAAATTCACTTGAATGTTTTTATAGACAGGAACAGCCGCACCAAAACTATAGCTGGTGTATTCTGAACCGTCGCCACGTACAAAATCCGTCGCGACGGCTATATTGTCCACTGACTTTAATGCGTTTAATCGTGCATTTACCCAAACAAAACCAGAGATATGGTAGCCGATCTCAGCACCTAAAGCAAATTGATCGGAAAAGGAAATCCCCTCGTATTCTGTTCTGAAATTATAGCTGGTGAAAATATTCCCATAAAATGGGATGTTCGGCAGTGCAAACGAAGAAGCCAAAGTGCTCCAAACGTTAAATTCCCCGTCTCCAGACGGCAGGTTGATTTGCTCGAAGTCATTGACGATGCTTTGGGCAAAGTGGTTGGCTTTGCCAATAGGGAGCTCTGGAGCAACAGAAATACTTAGCGGAAAATACTTTTTAAGCAGTGCATGTTTAAACTCCAAACGTAAATCCCCAAGCCCACCCACCGTTTCAGTAGTTTCAAACCCATTCCAGGTTTGAAGAGGCCAATTAGCAATAATGTTGAATTTGTCAGTCACTCCGTATTCCCCATAAAAGACCAATGATTGTTGGGAGAATTGGTTGGTTTCAAGTTTCTCACCATTCAAAGCATAGTAATTGTCAGATTTCATAGTCTGAAACCCCAGTTGATAGAACCCTTCCGTTTTCTCTTTCGTCCACCCACTTTGTGCCGCAATTTCAAATGAACACAAGCACATAAACCCAAGGCTTATGGCCTTGAGTTTAGCGCGTACTTTGTTATTGGGTACCACCTGGCTATTAGAGCAGAGGAGCATTTCCAAAAGGAATACCTACTGAACCGCACCATAAAAGTACGTGAGAGTATTTTGCAGTATTCATTCCTGCGGGAATGGCAAAGAAATTCTCGCCAGCCATTCTCACTGGCCCTAATACCAATAAATCCGGATTTCCATTTCCGGGATCTGCCATGAAAGTGGAAGATGTAGAAAGATAAACCGTGACAGTACCTGTAGCCAGTGCCGTATTGAAGTCCTGACTTAATTGTAAGAATTCCTTGCCTTCGGTATCTGTCCCGATACTGGCGGTACCCATTGATCCGGCACTATTTTGATCAATAAAGCTACCACTTCGGGCTACACTTAGAGTTCCGGTAGGCCGGGTGGGATCAATGGTAACCGGATCATTGTCATCAGAGCAAGAGACTAAGCCTAAAAAGGCTACATAAAAGAGGATCAATACTTTTTTCATGATTGTTAGGTTTTGGTTTACCCAAAATTGCCCTTAGGGTATCACAAAAAAGTCACGGAAGAGTAACCATTCTATATCCGGGTGTTCTTTGGTTGAGGATTAAAAAGCTGAATTATGAAAGTGAATTCTTGATCTCCCGAAGAGGTCTAAAAATACCGAGGAAAATAGCATTAGCTAACTTGAAAGTCTCCGGAAAAAGTAAATAATCCTGTTCCTTTTTGAGGCATTGTGATTGTTTATGATCTCAGATTGAAATGCTTTCAGAATCATTGCACAGTTTGGGTTACCTCATAAAAAGCCGGAAAGCAGGCGATAAACTTTAGCCTTCTGTTAAATAACAAATTCAACCTTCATTCTTTTTTTAATCTCTGCCTAATATTTAATTCTAAAACATAAAAATCAATTGACATGCTGTAATTCCTAAGGAAATAGAGGGATTCTATCTTGCCTTACGATGAAAAGGAAAAAAAATAGGATTTGTCAAGCACAAAGAATTCTGGTTTACAGCCTGATCCCTATTACCCTGTTTGTTTCTCTATTGCCCAAAGGAAATTTGGAGCTATGGACCAACCAGTTTCACCATCCCGTTCTTGATTTTTTCTTTCTATACTGGACCAATCTAGGCGATGGAATTTTGTTTTTATGGCTGATTCCCATCTTAACCTTGAAGCGATTATCCTATGGAATATTTATGTGCATCAGCGCGCTCCTGCAAGGGATAGTTATAAGTATTTGTAAGCAGGGACTATTCAAAGGCATGCCAAGGCCAGTTGAATACCTCCAAGGAATAGACTTTTACCAGGTTCCTGGGTTAAACCTGCACCATTGGAACTCTTTTCCTTCAGGACATACAGCCACTGCCATGGGGATTTCAGCGGGGTTAATGATCATTTTTCACAAAGACCGAATACTAAAAACATGCATTTTTGCTCACAGGACTTCTGGTTGCATTCAGTAGAGTTTATTTGATGCAACACTTTTATATCGATGTTTTAGTTGGATCTCTGGTTGGAATAAGTTGTACCTGGGTAGCGAGAGAACTTACACTTCGGTATTTTTCAAAAAAAATCTTCCGAAAATCCCTATTCAAAACAAAGCCCTCCAAAACCCGAATTCACAGAATCAAACAACAGCTTACGGCAAGACGGGCATCTGCCTGATCAGGACTGTTTCCTTGTTTTCAAAAGGATCCTTCGCCCTGAAAATCTCCTGAAATTGAGCAGGAAATGATTCTAAATGCTTCGCATCCGTGATGATGATAGCGTCACTATTTTCATCTGGGACCCAGGCGGGGATTGTTTTCTGCAGTTGAAGTGGAAAGGCGGGATTGAAACTTCCCCAATAAACCACCTCTTCGCTAGTTTCCAGGTAAGGCATGGAGAGCACGACTGGATTCTGTCGGTCTAGCAATGGAAGGATCTCTGTGAAAAGTAAAAGTCTTAACACCCCATACCCCAAAGCCAAAGAAAGGAAGCTTCGCCAAGGGTTTTGACGCCAGAGGAATGCACCTAAAACAAAAGCCAAAAGTAGCGCAAACAGGGGTACCGAAAGTTCTTCTCCCAAATAGAGCAACTGTAGATCCCTGCCAAAAAAGATCACAACTGGAACGGCCATCAGCATAACTCCTATCAGTAGATTAGTGACGAAAACCCCCTTAAGTTTCTTGATTCCTTTAACCTGCCATCCCAACAGCACTGCCATAAATGGAAATGCAGGAGCTATATAACCTGGCAGTTTGGTGCTGGATAGCGAGAAAAAGCATAACGTGATCCCAATATATACCAGAGAAATCAGAAGGAGCGGTTGAGAAGTCAACTTTCTGAAACGTCCCCTCCATGGTAAAAACAAGAACAGGGAAGCAGGAAAAAAACCGCCAAGTGCGAACAAAAATGGCAAATAAAAAGGCCCACCATGTCCCTCCATGGGTTGGGAAAACCTGGAAATATTGTGTTTAAAAACAAACTGACTGAGCCACTCACCTCCATAATGATAGTAAACCAAAAAATACCAGGGCAAGGCAATCCCGCAGAATAACAAAACCGACATGGGATCCAGCATCCTTTTCCAAAGGGATTGTGGGGATTTGCGCTGCAAAAGTAGGTACCCCAGACCTGTCCCTGCTACTAACACCAATGCTACAGGCCCTTTGCTTAAAAAAGCCAACGCCAGATAAACAGATGCCAGACGCAGGTGCTTTTTGGGATGTTGCTCGTCTTGGAAAAAAGCCTCCAGTTTCAAAATACAAGCGGTAAGAAATAAAATCAAAAAAGGATCCGGAACAGCCAAACGAAACTGAATGCCCCATTGCAAAGAGGCAATCAACCCGACATAAGCCCAACCCGCTTCCTTTTCCCCAAATCGCTCCCGAACTCGGAAGAAAATCAAAAGACCGCAGACCCAACCCGCCAATGCTGGAAAGAACCTGGCAGCAAATGCGTTCACCCCAAATAACTTGTATGCAATACCAAAGAAAAAATAGTGCAAAGGTGGCTTATCGTATCGGGGTTCCCCATTGAAGGTAGGAAAAAACCAGGAAGCATTTTCCCACATTTCCCTGGCTGCTTCCGCATTTTTGGCTTCATCTAAAATATAAATACTAAAGGAATCCAAGCCCCAAAAGGCAGTGAATAAGCCAAAGGCCAATAGCATCCAAGATTCAAGTTTGAGGGGGATCATTTACCCCCGAAAGTAAACCCCACTGAAATAGAATAGGCTAAGCCTATGTTAATCTTCTGTTAGATAAAAAAAAATCGAAACACAACGTTTCGATTTTCCTAAAATTATCCGGCTTAAGGCTACTTCTTCTTTTTTTGAGCAGCTTTTTTCTTGGCCTTTTTTTCCTTCAGCTTCTTTTGCGCTTTCTCCTTTTTGGCTTTCAGCTTTTTCTTTTTCGCTGCTTTTTTCTTGGCTTTCTTATCCTTCTCCTTCTTTTTGTCCTTGTCTTTGCCTTTTTTCTCGGTTTTCTCTTTTTTCTTGGCTTTGTCTAGCTGCTTCTTTGATCCCTTTAGATCTTTGGCACTTTTTTCTGATTTATCCGTGCTTTGAACCTTCGCTATTTCTCCTTCCACTTCTCCCTTTATTGTTTTATCAGGTGCACTAGAACTAGTTTTCTGAGCAGTACCTGCCAGATCAGATTCTTTATTGCTACCCTGATCCTTAGTCCCCGAATTGTTATTTTCTACCATTTTATTACTTGATTAAAAGTACCTCATTGTTAATTTACTATGATGTAAATGTATAGATATGACCCCTATTGTTAATATTAAGTTTTCATTTAAAGCAAAAACTTAACATTGGGACAGGCTATTAGGGGAACAAGGGCTATAGCCTTGATGAGGTATTATCTGATGCCATTCAATTAAAACCTTTGCTCATGCGTTAAATTCTTAGCCAGGGAATCTTAAAATGAAACGTCCTGGACGGGGCTGGATAAAGGGTGATTTACTCAGTTCACAAATGAATTAGGCCATTTGACTTCAAGCTCCTTCAATCCATTCATATCCCGTATCCATGTTTCAAATTCCCGCTTACCTTCTTTTATCACAATCACTCTTCCTCCTGCCAATGGATCCTCCTCTAAGTTTTTCATCATTTTGGTCACCCGGCCGTAGGCTAATGCAATGCCATGGTGTACCCCTATGTAATCGTTGATATGGTCATGGCCTACAAAAGTACCCATGACATCTCCGGCTTCCAGCATGGCTGCAAACATACCCGTATTTATTTCCGGGCTACATTCCTCCTCATTTTTTACACCTATGGCTGGATTGGTTTCATTGCTCCAGGCTTGTGCATATTCTGGCAGCGGAATATGAAAAAATGCCAGCGCCGGCAAAGGATTTCCCCTGTTAACCTCAGTAAATCCCTTACTCTTTTCCCTATACCACTGTACTTGTGAAAAGTCAAACCATCCATATCCTCCTACTTGTGGCTGTAAGGTACTGTTGCTGTTGGAATCCATGATATAGATCAGCGCTTCCTCTTTGGATTCCTCTCCGGCAATCGTCAACACAAAATTTGAATTACCATATGTCTCTTCTTTGTCGGCATTGAGGCAATGAGGAAATTCAGCCAGAAAGTTGGCAATTTCTACTCTACTGGCATTATGCTGGGAATCATGGTTACCAAAAGCAACGACCCAAGGAATACTAAATTCTGCAAAAAGATCTTCAAACAACTGATATGCCTGAATGGGGTCATCCTGGGTCACTACATCGCCGGTCAATACAACCAGATCGGGTCTTTCTTCTAAAATAATGCCCCTTACTATTTCAAAGACATCCCTATTTTTATTCCCTGGAATATCTATATGTGTATCTGTAAACTGAACAATTTTAAAATCTCCACCAGCATTGAAGGAAAGTATGGGTTTATTCTGCGCCAGAGCTGTGTTGAAGAATACGGTTAAAAGTAGGAAGGAAGCTATTTTATATAGCATGAAACCGGATAGAAATGAGTAATGGAAAACTTTTAAGAAAGCAGTGCAACTACTAGAGAATTCATAGTAGTTACACTAGCCTTATCCCAACTAGAAAAATTAAGCTCGGCTAGCCTGCCAAGGCCCTGTAATCGCCAAAGTAAGCCCCGCATGTTGGATGTTAACAAACAGGGTTTTACCACTTGGGGAAAAACATGCGCCAGTCAACTCGGATTTGTAACCTACATTCAGGCCGAGGTGATAGATTTCACCTTTTGGCGTAATCCCGACCAACCGTGGATCAGAATTATCCTCGCAAAGGATCACATCTCCCCAAGGCGCTACAGTCAGGTTATCACAGGCTCTTAAGATATTTTTATCATTAGGTTCGGCAAAAAGCTCCAGGTGTCCTCCTGCTTTTTCATTACCCATTTTCTCCTTTCCAGAGGCAATGTACCGAAACACCTGACCCTGCTTGGCTTTCCCTCCATTGGTACAGGCAAAATACACTTCATCATTTCCATACCACATGCCTTCTCCCCTGGCAAACCGTGCTGCCCCCTGATCAAAGCCTCTTAATCTCAGATCGTCTTCCTCTGGATCCGTATTTTCCAGGTCTATCCATTCCACTTCAAGCTTATTCCCTGTGCTCATTGTCTGCAAATCCCAGTTTCTTGTATCAAATCCTTTTTGACCTTTAATACTGAGTGCCTGAAGCTTTCCTCCTGCCCGAAAATTCCCCTGCTCTCTTGGGATAAACCGGTAAATAAGTCCATCCCCCCGATCTTCGGTGAGATACACAAAGCCACTGTCCGGGTCCACTGCTACTGCTTCATGGTTAAATCTCCCCATCGCCTTTATTGGCACTGGCTCAGCCAAAACCGCTTGATCAGACAGAGGCACTTCAAACACGTACCCATGATTATGTTCATTGACTCCTTCCAACTTGCTGTCAAAAGTCTCTTCACAGGTAAGCCAGGAATTCCAGGGAGTGGGGCCACCAGCACAATTCCTGATCGTCCCGGCTAATGAGAGGTACTGGTATTCCATTTCCTGAGTATCCTCATTGAACAAAAACGTTGTAGTGCCTCCCAAACTCGGATTCTTGCCAAAGCCCCGATCATAAATATCAGATTCGGCCAGCTCCTGAAGCTTGGAATTATCCAATCCAAATGGCCCATTTTCCGGATCATCGGATGAGATTTCGTGATTTCTGATAACCCAGACTTTCCCGTCTTTGGCACTGAAGGCTGCCATGGCATCATTACGTCCTGGAGACACGAATCCGTCATCCATCAGTTCTCCCGATCTGGATATGATTTTATAGGAAAAGCCTTTGGGAAGATTGAAAATACCTTTTGGATCTGGCAGCAGCGGGCCGTATTGGTCATAAACTGAGGGAATATTTCCTGCAAAGGCAGATGCACCAAAAGACCTAAGTCCCATGAAGCCTATACTGACCATTACTGAGTTTTTCAAAAATGACCTTCTTCCAGGTGTGTCTTGCTGTTGCTTCCTAATCATATGTATAGCTTTCTGATTGATTTTTAAGATTTGTGCAATATTAGATTACCTACTTATTCTTACCATGAATCAAACATTACCCTTTTGTGAAATGGGATAGCCGGTTTTCCCTGCCTATAGTAGCCCCAAAATAGGGTTTTCACATTCCTCTTCCTGAAATCCGCTTCACAAATCTTTAACTTTTTGATAATGCGATAAGACTAGTCCCTTTTACCATTCTCAAGTCATTAGAATATAAAACATAGGCAGGATAACTGCTGAATTCTAATTAGGCAAGTAATAATGGATCGGTCAAAAAAAGAGATCAAACTACTGGTAGAGAACTATCTGGAGGGGACTATGAGCAAAACTGAGTTTGATCAATTCCTGACAGGATTGGACGATAAAGCTGTTAGTCAGGTCTATTCTGAAGTACTAAAATCAAATTTTGAAAAAACAATCGCCAAAGCTTATCCTGAGCCAACTGTCACACAAAAGCCCAAAGCGGAGAAGACTTTTGTTGCCAACTATCCCAAAATTGCGGCAACCGTGATTCTTTTGATTTGTATGGGAGTTGCGATCTTTAATTTCCTTCAGAACTCCAGCCAACAGGAAGTGATATCCTACCAAACTGCGCAAGGAGAGCAACGCAATCTTACCTTGCCTGACGGATCTGAAGTAAGCCTGAATGTAGCCTCCAAACTGGAGCAATTTCCTTTTGAGAATCAGGTCAAACGAGCGGTAAGGTTAGAAGGTGAGGCTTTCTTCCAAGTAGCTAAAGACAAAATCCATCCCTTTGAAATCCAGACCCAAGACATTAACATTCTGGTTATAGGCACGGCCTTCAATGTCAATTCTTATTCGGAAGACAACTCCATAGCGATTGCTGTCACAGAAGGGACTGTAAAAGTTTCCTTTCTTCAAGCAAGTGAGGAAATAGTAGAAAAGCTTACCCAAGGACAGCTGCTTACCCTAGATAAAACCTCCCAAAGCTATTCAGTCCGGGATTCTGAGGATCCTGTGTTCTGGAGGGAAAAAGTATTGCATTTCAGCCAGACGGATTTCTCTCAGGTAATCCATTCCCTGGAAAGATGGTACGACGCAGATTTAGCCGTGACCGATTCGAGTCTTTATCAAATTAAAATCACCGGTCAGTTTAAAAACAAAAGCCTGGAAGATGTAATCCAATCCATAGGATACCTGACCAATAGAGAAACTGAAATCACAGCATCTATCAAAATACATAACCCCCAGTGAACCAAAAGAAAAACCACACCGGAGAGAATTTGACGAAGACCTCCAGCGTGGCAGTATGATCAAGTAGTACACCACTTAAACACACACAAAGTATGGAAATTACATTTACTAAAAAAAATCCTTTGCCACCACGCAGCCTATGGTTATTGCTGCTCCTATTCCTGCCCCACTGGGCTGAAGCGGGGCTGCACCGCAGTGAAAGAATAATAGAAATGCATCAGACCAAGCTGAGTCTAAGGGAATTTATCACGGAAATTGAAACCCAGAGCGAATTCAAATTCATCTATGCAGATGGGGTTCATGAACTTTTGGGACAACAAATAAAAGTAAGCCCTAAAGCTACTGTCCAGCAGCATCTGAAAACTGCAGAAACCTTCACTCCCTTTCAATTCAAAATAACCGGAGAGAATATTCTGATCAGAAAATCACAACAAACGCGTGCAGCTATCCCGATCACAGGACTGGTCTTGGATGAAGACAACCAGCCCTTAGTCGGCGCTACCGTGCTGATCAAAGGAAGTACCTCTGGAGTAGTGACGGGTATAGACGGCACCTTTAGCATTGATGTTCCTTCCAATGAAGCCGTATTGGTGTTCAGCTACATAGGATTCGAATCTCAGGAAGTTGTAGTCCAAAACCAATCTTATATCAAAGTAGTCTTACTTTCCTCCTTTGCCGATATGGAAGGTGTGGTAGTCACTGCGTTGGGAATAGAACGAGATGAACGCTCCCTGGGCTATTCTGTTGCAGAAGTAGGTGAAAACGCCTTCCAAAACGGAAGCCAGGACAATGCCTTACGCTCAATCGCCGGTCGGGTTCCAGGTGTGAGTGTCAATTCCACCGGTGGGGCAGGTTCCTCTGTTAGTATGATCATCCGGGGAATCTCCTCGTTGAGCGGGGATAATCAGCCCTTATTCGTTGTAGATGGAGTTCCGATTATCAACACGCTAAACAACGTGTCAGAAATCGGTGCAGACAACAAAGTAGATTACGGCAATGCCATTTCTGATTTGAATCCGGAGGATATAGAAAGCATGTCTATCCTAAAAGGCCCAAGTGCAGCCGCACTGTATGGCTCCAGGGCGGGAAATGGGGTCGTATTGATCACCACCAAATCAGGTAGAAAAGTAAATGAGGTAACGGTGAGTGTTTCCTCCAATACCCTACTGGAAATCCCCTACAAGTATTTGCCATTCCATAGTAGGTTTGCTACCGGAGTACGGCCTTACACACCGGACAACAATCCCTACCCAGGAGGCCAATTGGTCATAGAAGAAGGTTCTTCGGCAGGTGCAGGACCGGAATTGGACAAAGGATATGAAGCCATTCAGTGGAACAGCCCCTTGGATGCCAATGGGAACCGAATCCCCACTCCCTTAGTCTCCCATCCGAATAATGTATCAGATTTTGTACGCACAGGTGTCACCACTACCAATGGAGTATCTGTGGCAAACAACAATGAATTCATCAACTATCGAATCGGATACACCAATCTGAGTAATTGGGGCATCATACCCAATTCAGATTTTGGCAGGGACAACCTATCGGTCAATACAACTTTAAGAATTGACCCTAAGCTGACCCTGAGCTCAAGCATCAATATCAACCAGACAGGATCTGACAACCGTCCTGCGGGAAACAGAGGTGCCAACCCACTGGAAGCTGCCTATAAAGTGTCTCCGCACATCGATATCAACGAGCTTCAATCCTACTGGGTACCCGGGCAGGAAGGAATCCAGCAGCGCTCCCAGGCTATTGGCGATTATGACAACCCCTACTTTCTTGCCTACGAAGTAAACAACAGTTTCAAAAGAAACAGGATATTTGGCAACCTGGGGCTGGAATACCAGTTCACAGAGAATTTTAAGGTAAAAGCCAGCTATATGCTGGACATGTATTCAGAGCGGAGAGAATCCAAAATCCCGATAAGCTATACTGCAGATCCCAATGGAGGATATGGCCTCATCAACCTGGACAGAACGGAAAGAAATGCCGACATCCTTGCCACCTACACCAAGGATTATGATAATTTCCACATGACACTTTCCACCGGGGGAAACCTGAGATTCAACCGCAACCATGCAGTGCAGAATTCTACCAAGGCAGAGGGTTCGGGACTGATCGTACCCGGTGTATATACCCTGAGTAATACTTCAGCAGACAACCTGATTTACAATTCATCCATTTCAGAAAAAGCCGTGAACAGTATTTACGGGCTGGCAAACTTTGGTTTCCGGGATTTGATTTACTTGGATGTAACTGCAAGAAATGACTGGTCCTCTACCTTGCCGGAAGCCAATAGGTCCTACTTCTATCCTTCTGCCTCACTCAGCTTGATCCTGAATGAAATGCTGGATATGGGCAGTTCCATAGACCTGCTGAAATTAAGAGCCGGCTGGGCCCAGGTAGGTAACGATACAGATCCATACAATCTCTATCAGGTTCTTGCCAATAACGGGGAATGGGACAGCCAAACCCGACTGACCGTACCGGACAACCTTAAAACACCAGACCTTAAACCTGAAATTTCCACATCCTATGAACTTGGGCTGGAAATGGCTGCTCTCCAAAACCGCCTGCGGTTTGATCTGACCTACTTTAATACAGACAATAAAAACCAGATCCTTCCTGTCACCTTGCCATCCTCTTCCGGCTTTACCTCCAAGTTTGTCAATGCCGGACTGGTAAACAGCAAAGGCTGGGAAGTAATGCTGGGATTTACCCCAGTGAAAACGACGGATTTCACCCTGGATCTGAACTTTAACTACTCCAAATACCGGAGCCGGATCGTAGAGCTGACAGATGAAGTCGATGTATTCTACCTATGGTCAGACTCACGTGGTGGGGCTTGGACTTATGTAGGCGATGAGATCGGGGACATTTATGACCGGGGATTAGTGACGGTAGAAGATAGGGAATCCCCTTACTTTGGATATCCTATTCTGGATGAAGATGGAAGCTGGCAAGCGATAAACCAGGCCTCTGCCAAAAATAAAATCGGGAATTTCAACCCGGATTTCTTAGCCGGTATGCAGGTAAACATGAGCTATAAGCGCTTTTCCCTAAGCTTAAATTTTGATATGAGAATGGGTGGGGATTTCGTATCCCAGACTTTCCGATATTCTGAATCCGATCTCAAAACCCAACGTTGGCTGGATCAGATCATCAATCCAAACGGACTTTCAGGTGATGCCCTTCGGGACTATTTAGTGGACAACCAGGATCAGTTTATCACCGATGGCCTGAATGTAGTGGGCGGACCTACTGCAGAAAGCGGCGGTTTTCCCTTCGATTACAATGTCACAGTAAACGATGGGGTATTTAACCCAGGCGTCATCGCCCAGTACGATGAGGAGGGGAACATTACTGGCTACACTGAGAATCTAGGCGGAGAAAACACCAAATACATCCCCTATGCAGACAACTATCCTTGGAGCTTCTTCAAACCGGCCACCTTCGATGCTTCCTACATCAAGTTACGGGAAGCTGCCATTTCTTATCAGTTACCAGTGGATTTGGTCAATAAACTGAAAATGAAGTCCATCAATGTGGGCGTGTACACCAGTAACCTAATTCTATGGACGAAAGCAAAAGTAGGAATCGATCCCGAAAATGCATTTCAGCCGGAAGCAAACGGAACTTTCAAACAGGGGATAGAGCGGTACAATGTCAATCCTTGGGTCATCCCGGTAGGATTTAAAATCAATGCATCTTTCTAATCAACGAGACTATTTTGGACATCAGATAATTCCTAAAATGAAAAAACACATCAAACATATCAATGCTTTTGCTATAGGATTAATCCTCTCAGGATCCATGACAGCATGCGTGGATTTGACAGAAACCAATATCAATCCAAACGGGGTGGAATCCACGGCTGTGCACCCCAACCTTTTGCTGACTACCATTCTTTCCAACACCGCTACCTCAGAGGTGAATCTGGGTTTTGGAGATATAGCGGGAGTAATGCAGCATACGCAAAAAGATGCATGGTTTACAGGTCATAACAATTATGAATGGAGTAACCAGAGCTGGACTGCCAACTACAGCATCCTAGAAGACATCAAAATGATGGAACAGCGGGCTGAAGCTTTGGAACTTCCCTTTTATGTGGGGGTAGCAAAAGTGATGGATGCCTACCACTTTGCCAGAATTGCGGACTTATGGGGTGATGCCCCTTATGCGGACGCGGTAAGTGGAGATCAGGGAGGGGAACAATTTCTCCTGCCTGCCTTTGACTCACAGCAAGAGATCTATGAAGGAGTGATTGCCGAACTAAAAGAGGCGAATGACCTGCTGGCAGCCTTAGGCACATTTGAGGCTACTCCTCAGGATATCCTTTTTGGAGGAAATGTGCTGAAGTGGAGACAATTTGCCAATTCTCTCCGCTTGAGACTTTACCTGAGGATATCCGAGAAAATGCCAGAGATGGCCAGTCAGGGAATGCAGGAAATCCTGAATGATGCGTCTCGCTACCCAATCATTACGGTTGCTTCGGATGATGCGGCCATCGCTTTCCCAGGTGGCACTTCAGCCAATTCCTGGCCTTCCAATACAGAATTTGACGGTTCCAATGGCAGCAATTACCGCAGGATAAAAATGTGTGCAACATTGGTAGAGGTGCTCCAATCCCTGAATGACAACAGAATTTCAGTATGGGCTGAAAAAGTACAGGTGCCGATCGTCCTAGATGAGAGCTTACCTGCCGGTACAGATGAAATCATAAACGGAAAGCGATACATAGATGCCGATATAGCTGCAGAAAAAACAGTGGACACCGACCCTGAGTATGTAGGCATTCCACCTGCAGTTTCCAATATACCAAGTGAGTACAACCTCAATCCCACTCCGGGACAGCAATCTTACAATCCCCACGTATCCTTTATCAATGAACGATACACTGCTCCTTCAGGACCATTACTGAAGGCTAGACTGCTGAGTGCGGCCGAAGTTCACTTCATTTTAGCTGAAGCTACGCTATCCGGATTGGTGAATGCAGGATCTGCAAAAGATCATTATGAAGCCGGTGTAAAAGCATCCTTTGAGGCCTGGGACTTGGAAAATGATTTTGAAGAATACATCACTGGAGAAGCTGCTTTTAACAATAGTCTGGAGCAGGTCATGACCCAAAAATGGATTGCAGCGTGGACAGCTTCCACAGAATCCTGGTTTGACTATAGAAGAACGGGCTATCCAGAGCTAGTGGCAGGACCCGCAGCAGTAAGAAGTGTTCTTCCCATCCGCTTTTATTACATGCAGGATGAATTGACCATCAATGAGAAAAATGCCAATGAAGCAGTAAGCCGCCTGGAAACTACCCAGTTTTCCCAAGCTGATGACAAAAACAGTGCATGGTCCAAGTTCTGGTTGCTACAGGGCACCGGAAAACCATGGTAAGCCCATTGCCCGGATTTATGGTTTCCGGGTAATATTCGAGTCTATTTGACAAAGCACAGGCTGCCCCATTCCCTTGGGTGCAGCCTGTTTTTTTTCTTGAAACTTAGCTCTTAAAGGGCTAAAGAAACCCACAAAGCGCACTAAAAAGGATTGGAGAATAAATGTTCACTAAACCCTGCTTGCATTCGCAAGAAACTATCACGGGATAGTCGCGGAAGACTAAAAAATTGAAAATTAAAGAAGCGTAACGCTCAAAATAAAAAGTAAAACATCAGTATCAGACCGTTGACCAATTCTGACCGAAGTCGTTTTTTGATCTGAACCAGGTGGTTTTTGACGGTATTGGCAGAGATATTTAATGTCTCTGCAATTTCATCATAGGATTGGTTTTTACCGTATTTCAGGGTTACGATTCGCTGCTTGTGTTCAGACAATTCGGATAGGGCTTTTTCCAGCTTTTCAAAATTCAACCCCTGCTGCTCTAGGCTATCTTTTTCATGGGGTTGATCCTGGATTTTCTGCCAGAGTTCTTCGGTTCCCTGCTCGGTTTTCTTAAGTTCTTTAAGCCGGTCAAAGGCTTTATTCCTCAGGCATATAAACAGGAAGTTCTGTACATCATCGATCTTATGAAGATTGTCTCTCTTTTCCCAAAGCTGGATGAAGACATCCTGTGCAATATTCTCCGCTTCCTCCCTATCCTTTACCAGCTTTATCACCAACTCCACGGCAGCATTCCAAAACTTTTCATAAAGCTTGGAAAAAGACTTTTCGTCAATGACTTCTATGCGATGGGACCTTCCAAATAGTATAGATTTCATGGGTTTGACTTAAAACCGAATTTATCGAATATCCTACCCAAAGTATTTAAGCCAGTATTAAGAATGGGTGAAGTAAACAAGATGGCAAGACTACTTCCTTTTTTTCAAGCCTACGGTTACCTTTCATCCCTGAGCTTAACCCAAAGTTCCGGCAGGTCTGTCTGAACCATGGATGCACCATATTCTAGCAGCTTCTGTGATAGTGGCGAATGGGGATTTACCCGAAGTTCATCATCCAGTGATCCCAAAGAATTGATCCAGGTCCGTAGTCCGAATTTTTGCGCCTTAAGCATAGTTTTAGGTGTATTGAATCCCGGGTCAATATGGACAACCACAGGAGCCAGCTTTCTGTAAGCCTTTCTTATTTCATTGGTTTTGTATAGTCTGGGCATCAAGAACGCTTCTGGTAGCTTGGCTCTTATTTCCCCTAGGACTTGCCATTCCGAATCAAAAAAAATGACTTCATCCAGCACATCCATTTCTTTTACCACTGTCATCACTTCCTCTACTTTATCAGTTTTCATATCCAAATCCACCATGATTTTACCCTTGGTCAAAGCCAGCGCTTCGGCTAGTGTGGGGATAGCTAATCCGGAATCTTTACCTTCTAAAACCAAGGTCACATTCTGGAGCTCAGCGCTGCTCATTTTTTCTATGTCCCCTGAGCCCGTGGTCGTTCGGTCTATGGTCTGGTCATGCATCAGATATACAATGCCGTCTGTGGTTACCCGGACGTCGATTTCGACTAGATCCACTCCCAGATCTATCGCTTCCTGTATGGCTTGAAGGCTATTTTCGGGGTAGCTATGATGTGCCGAACGGTGTGCTACGACCAGTAGTTCATCTGTATTCAGCAGTTTATCCCGGATTTGCTCAACCTGTGAAAATGCATCTAGGGCTGCAAAAAATAATAAGAGTACAGTCAGTACAACTCTACTCACAATTACGGGGGTATTTGTCTTATTTTTCATTTCTTCTGAAGTCTTTCTGGGGAGCTGGGAATGTTGTTAACAAGGGTATTTTCGCCTTGGGGATTTTTATGAATCTCAAAGGAATCATATAGTTCACCAAGCGCAGTGTAGGTTTTAAAGCTGAGTATATTATCCTTTACCTTGATCCACTGATAGGTCTGGGTGCCGTAAGCTTTTCGCTCCATCCACTCATCTGTTTTGACCTCATACATTTTCGGCCCGCCCACGGATACCACATAGACGGTACCTTTTCCGTAATCCAACTTCCCCTTTTCATCAAAAGCCCTGCCCCGGGCATAGGCATGGTCATGCCCCTGTATTGCCAGATCCACCTTGAACTCCTGTAAAATCGGCCGGATATAATCGATCATCTTATCGTGGTATCGATTTGGGTGAGTGGCATATACCGGATAATGAAACGTGATCACAGTCCATTTCCGGGGATTATCAGTCAGGACTGCTCTCAACCAATCCATCTGTGCTTTTCTGTACTCCGGGGATTCATCGATCTGCTCTCCATCGAGTGAAATGATTTTGAGCTCCGGGAAATTTACTTCATAGGTAGTCTCCTCCAGTCCTTTGGGCCCGTTGGTAGGCAAGTTGAACTGGGCATTCCAGTGTGGGGTAAGGGTAGCAGGATTTTTGGAAAACTCATGATTGCCTGGAGTCATCATAGAAGGGATACTGGCGTGGATCCATTGCCCGGCTCCAAACCACCCGCCCCATTCAAAATCTGCACTTTCATGGTTGACCAGATCACCTGCATACACCGTAAAATCCATTTTGGGCAAGTTGATGACTGCTTCACGAAAAACCCGGCTGAACATCGCTACCACCTCATTTTGCACGTCACCGAAATACAGAAAATTCACTTCCTTATCGTCTTCAGGAATGGTAAACTGGAACCATTCAGACCAGAATTCGCCCCCACCCACCCGGTACACATAACTGGTTCCAGCCTTCAATCCAGTCAATTTTACCTGATGGTAGTTGGCATGTATGGTTGGCTCCTCATCCTGTTGGGAAACGAGGGTTTCGGTCACTGCCTTAAGCTGTGTCGTCTTATCCCGGAATTCAGGTCCGGCAGTAGCCTGGGCAACTTCCAGATGAGAAATAACCCGCGTGGTATCGGTACGCCAGTTCACATGGATTGCCTTCAAAGGATTTTCAGATAGATTCAGGATAATCCGGTCCGGCCTTGGACTTGGCAGAAGGTACGAATTAGGATTTAGAGATGATGTATTCTGGGAATAAGACAGCGTTGGGCATACCAGAGCCGTCACCAAAAACAGTCGTTTTAGGACACTTAATTTACTCATTATCAATTTTTTAATAGCTATTTCCTAAGTTTTACTTAGCTTTGAGTGTTGATTTTCACGATAGCTTTTGTTCATACTAAAGACTTCAATAGCCTACGTTCAGGCCATTGATTCATGTTAACTTTATATGAAGATGAAAAGAATTATTCTTAATGTCCTGGCACTCTTAGTGCTGGTGATTACATCGAAGCCCGTACAGGCTCAAAGCACCAAAACTCCCTTGTCTGATTTTCTGGCAAAAGACAATCCAGCATTCGATTTTGAAATCAAAGACAGCATCCTGCATCAAGGAATCACCCAATACGAGCTGGAACTTACCTCACAGGAATGGAAGGGCATGATCTGGAAACACCGCCTGGTGATCCTAAAACCCGCACAACTCAGTTCTGACAAAGTCCTGCTTTATATTGGAGGTGGTAAAACAGAAAATGGTATTCCTGTCATGCGTGAACGTGACAATGCTATTGTGGAGAATATGCAAAGAATTGCAACTGAAAACCAAAGCTTAGTAGCCCTTGTATTTCAGGTGCCCAACCAACCCATTTTTGATGGAAAGACAGAAGATGAGATTATTTCCTATACCCTTCATCAGTTTCAGCAGACAGGGGACTTAGAATGGCCGGCATTGTTTCCCATGGTCAGATCAGCGGTATCCGCCATGGATGCTGTCTCAGATTTTAGCAAAAGGTTTTTGGATTTTCCAGTGCACACATTTACACTCACCGGACTCTCCAAAAGAGGCTGGACTACCTGGCTCACAGGATCACAAGACCCAAGGGTAACCGCCATTGCCCCTATGGTGATCGATGTACTGAATATGCCAACGAGTCTTCAATATCAGATTGAGACCTGGGCAGATTACAGTCCTGAGATTCAGGATTACGTAGATTTGGGCATTCCCCAACAGGCAAGCAGTGCCATGGGACAGGCAACAATGGAGATGGTCGATCCCTATTCTTACCGCGCAAAGCTGACTGTCCCCAAGTTGATATTTATCGGGACAAATGATCCATACTGGCCTGTGGATGCGGTTAAAAACTACATCGACAGCATTCCTGGACAGAATAACCTGATCTATATTCCCAATGTCGGGCATGATCTGGGAGATGGAAAAATAGCTTTTCAGGCCTTAGATGCCTTTGTAGCCTATCAGAATGCGGCAAAGTCTCTTCCTGAAGTTTTTACCACATTTGCTTCTCCAAAACACAATAAGCTAGTCATTCAATTGAAGGCATCCGAGCCCCCGTTAAAAGTGGAAATCTGGGAAGCTGAATCAGTAGAAGACAAGGATTTCAGGGATGAAAAATGGAAGTCAAAGGCGCTGGAATACAATTCCGAGAATGAAATTTCACTGCCCCAAAAAGGGCAGAAGGCATTCTACATTGCGTATTACTTCAAGTCGCCTACGGGGAAAGATTTCTATGTAAGCAGTAGAATGTTTAGAGCAGACAGTCAGGGATTGGTGAAGTGATTCCATGGATTAAGAACTCCAAGGTCTTAGCCCAGAACAGTTTCCTGATCAAATAAACTCATACGGTGAAGTTGTCTAACCAATAAGGAATTATACCGATTGTCGCCCGTTGACTATTACATAGATCGGCTTTCATATCAGTATCCCAATTTCATTTCCTTTCACTTTTATCACCTGCCATCATTGCAAACCTACTTCCCAAAAAACCCAATAAAACAACTGAAGATCAGCACTTTATCATAACAGCTAATTTCGATAAAACAAATCCAAATGATAGATTCTTTGCTGCACTTCTTTACTTTCCATGGGCTCAAAATGAAAAACTTCTACCCCCTGTTTGACTACCTGTATTTGATATGGCTGATCTAATTTGTTTGTCAAATGATGGATGGTAGTAAGCTCAGCGAGGTCCTCAAACCATGAAGCCATTCCATACAAGGAAACAAAGGGTGTTTGCGCCAGGCTTTGATAGACCTCTGGAGCAAGCGTCATAGAAACTGGCCCACCACCACGAAATCGTGTTTTTTCAAGGATAGTTTTTCGATAGGATTGAGTTGGGGCATTCATCGAAGACCAAGTATCCAGAGTAAATCCTGTAGCGGTAGAAAGGGAATCTAACTTCTCCTGCTTTGGGGAGATTCCAAGTACAGCATCGACCACATGGGTTGCCTCATGAAGTAAGATATATACCATCGCATTTAAGTCACCGGCATCAACAATTACTTTGACATCGGAATTCGGTTCATAGTTCCCCTGTTCTTTCCAGGTCGCCCATTCAGAGATGGTCTGTTGAAGAATTTCTGCACGAAAAGTAATGGTAAACATCTTTGTGTCCTCTGAATCGCCAACTGGTGAAGTGAGTGCGGTATTAGGCATATTATCAAGAAAACTAATACTGTGGAGATGTTCTTTGAGAATTTCCTGATGTACTGGTGGAAGCACATCGAATGCCTGTTCTACTATTTCCTGCTCTTCAATAGTGAGTATATGATTCACTGGATCCATTCCCATTTCCTGAAAATTCGAAATTATTCCATCCGGAGTTAAGTCAACTCTTTCATTCAGACGGAATTCATCTCCGACTTTCTGAGCGCTAACCTTTACGGTGAAAAGGACTAAAGCCAGGGCTGCTAAGATGTATTTGTTGCTATTCTTTGTTAACATATAGAAGGGTGATTCGGGGTGTATAACCACAAAATTAAATCAGAAAGCATGATTAAATGAGAAAATGTCGCTAGGTAGGCTCCTGATTAAGCCCCTTTCTGGTCACTTTTTCAAACTATGAAGGATCATACCCAATAATACAAGAAAACCTCCTGAAATCGCATAACTATCCGGTATGGTATCATTCAAAAGAATTAGCTCTCCAGCCAATGCAAACAGCACTTCGGTGGATTGCGTAGCTTCAACTGCAGCCAATGCCTTCTGGTCTTTTTGGACTTTGTCAGTAGCCTTAAAGAATAATACCGTTGCTATTACCCCAGAGAAGATAGCAATCCATAAGGTGGTGCTTACCTGAGCGGCTGTTGGGAACTTTTTGAATGCAATTCCAAGGATAGAGAGTAAAATCCAGAATGGAAGGCTGGCTAGCGTCATGCCAAATGTTCTCTGTAGGGCATCCAGTTTTCCATTGGTGACTTCCATCATTTTTCTGTTTCCAATGGGGTAAGCAAATGCGGCGATCAAGACCGGGGCAAAGCCTAGGATTAAATTGTTCACAGAAACCTGCCGGGCATGACCGGCCTGCATGAGTACTACCCCCAAGAGAATAATGAGTGAAAACAGTATCGTTTGAAAGGGTAATGGTTTTATAGACTGGGTTTGCTGCAACCAGGGAGCCACTACTATTCCGGCAAGAATGGTTATTTGCCAGGTT
Source organism: Algoriphagus locisalis (assembly GCF_900116615.1). Classification (GTDB taxonomy): domain Bacteria; phylum Bacteroidota; class Bacteroidia; order Cytophagales; family Cyclobacteriaceae; genus Algoriphagus; species Algoriphagus locisalis. Next base: position 68,795 of record NZ_FPBF01000001.1, on the reverse strand, counting down.
CCTGCTATCAGCCAAGATGGACCAAAAGCGGATGCAAAAGTGAGCGGTGCATAAAAAAAACCAAATCCAATGGTACTCCACAGCAACCATTGGCCTGGTTTTTCTTTAATAGCAAGGATTACTGGTCTGAATTTTTTGGATAAAAGGACCAAAACCAACAACAATAGTGTAGTCCAGAAATATCGCAATGAAGCGCTCCATATCCAATGTCCACCTCCAACGGCCATAACCCTATTCAAGACAAACGTAAGAGCAAAAAACAGCGCCGATAGTAATCCTAAGATTAGTGCATAGCGTTTATTGGATTTCATGTGTTTATACTTGTTTTTCTATTGTCATATGAAATCGTCTAATTAAGAGGTTGGATGTTGATTCGGACTTTACGATGGAATGGTAGAATCCAGAAAAACCAGCAATAAACGCTTAACCCTACATCAGGGACAAGCATTCTTTAGTTAAAATTTCTTTCTGAAAGCTGTAGGTGAAAACCCCGTGCTTTTGGAAAAAAAGCGGATAAAATAAGCCACGTCCTCATAATTTAATTGGTGTGCTATTTCTTTTACAGTGAGTGAGGTATGAACAAGAAGTCGTTTGCTTTCGTGAATAATCCTGTTTTTGATAATGGTATTCAGCCTCTCATTACTCAGCAGTTTTATTTTCTTGCTTAGGTTTTTAGGTGTGACAAATAACATATCCGCATATTCTGAAACCGAATGATGCGTTTTAAAATTCTGCTCAACCAACTGACTGAATTTGCGCAAAAACTGCACATCTGCATCCTGGTGTATTTCTGTAAACTGGTGAACCTGTTTCCAAATCCGTGTAGCTTTAAGAATTACCATTTTCAATAAAATGCGCAACATTTCCTCTGTACTGCTATCCTGAAGGGACATTTCTGCTTTTATTTCCTGTATGACCTGTTGTACCTCAGCAGACTGCTCCGGAGTCAATTCAACAAATGGAACTTCAAATACATTATTGTAGAGAATGCCATCACAAGAAACCTCATGGTCATGCATTTCAATACAATAAAAATCCCTGTTAAAAAAAATGAGTTCCCCTCCGTGAATAGTGCTCAAGGCTTGGATCATTACCTTAGGATTGAGAAAGAGAAGAGCGTCACTTTGTAAATGATATTCCTGAAAATCAACCTTCAACTCATACCCTATAGGCAAAAACAACAGCTTAATGTGGTCATGATAAGGCTTGAATTCATTCCCGCTTTTGGGTAGCATGCTAAGCTCTAGATGGCCAATTTTTTTATAGTTGAATTCTTTAATCATTATCGGAAAGTAAAATGGTTGGTTAATTAAGCCAATCGAAATTGAAAAGAATAGACCCTAGGGGTATTTCAAGAGTTTAACAGGAGTTTCGCAGTGGGCAAATCCCTGCTGTAAAACCCCCGTTCTCAACTTGAGGAATCAAACAATTCTTAGGCTATGGATCTGTTCATCTTTACAAGCAAACTGATAAGTCAAAACCAATGGACTACCCGGGAAATTTCCGGATATTTCAGCTTTGAGTTCCTGCGTATCAGTCAAATATTCAATAGGTCGCATCATGGTTTTATAAGTATCATTCGCTCCCCCAATCCATGATTTAATTTCATTTCTTCCGATATATTTATGAGCTTCGTCATGGACTATAGCAGTTTCAGCAAAACAATTGGAGAATTTAATACTATCGTAACTGTTTTGTGCTTCTATTAAACTTGCAATAAGCTTTGGTAAATTTGACATGGCGTGAGTTTTTATGGTTGAAAAACTTGGAGCTCCATCTGCAGAGCTCCAAAAAAGAGAGACTCATTAGTTCAGGGCAAACTTTTCAAGCTCAGTATTGAATTTTTCTGCCTCTTCAACAAACAGTGCATGTCCGCTATTCTCAAACCGCACAATAAAGGAATCCTTGATTCCTTTATTAAGCTCTTCAGCAAAAGGATATGGGCATAGCTTGTCCTGAGTCCCTTGAAATATGGCGGTAGGGATTTTTATTTTTGAAAGTTCAGGGCGTAGATCGAGATCCTTTAAAGCACTTATTGATTCAGTTACCGCATAGGGAGAAGCCTGTAAATTGATGTTCTCCAGCCATTTTTCCACATTTTTAGAAATAGTGCCCTCTTTGGCAACAAAGGCACTCCCCAGTCCTGCGATCAAATCCTCCCTTGCTGTCATCGTTTGCATAATTAAACCATCCGCATCTGCTTCGGATATACCGTAGGGAGATCCTTCCCGCTGTTTCCAAGATGGAGCCGCAGCTCCAAAAAGCGCAAGTTTACCCACATGTGCCGCATCGTATTTAGTGACATAATGCAGTACCACAGCTCCTCCCATCGAAAATCCACCCAAAACTGCATCTTGGATATTTAGCTTTTCCAATACCACTTTGATATCGTCGGAAAAGACTTCAAAATCATACCTTCCATAAGGTTTGTCTGATTCACCAAAACCTCTCAAGGTGATACCAATTACCCTAAACCCTTTTCTACTCAAGTACTGGTATTGATATTCATACATCTCATCACTTAATGGCCAGCCATGAATCAAAACGATTGGTTGCCCCTCGCCTAGGTCAGTAATATGTAATTTCACATTTTTTTCGACCTCAATATATTCTGCTCGCCCTGCCGAAGCATCGACTCTCTTGCTTTGTGCCATAAGGCTGCCAGTGAAAAGAGAAACCGCAAGTGCTAGTGCTAAAATTGATTTTTTCATTTTTCTGATTTGATAAAAATTGATAACAATAAGTCCTGCAATGTTAGAGCGGAAGGATCTAGCTTCCATAGCATGATTTCGGCCTAACAAAGCACCTTAGGAGTTAAGAGTTTATAAATTCCAGGATATCTTTATTGATTGTTTCTGCCTCAGTGGTTGGCATTCCGTGGGAGAAACCAGGATAGGTGATCAATTTTCCGTTTTGTAACAGTGAAGCTGCTGGTACAGCAGTAGTAGCATAGGGAACAATTTGATCATCCTCACCATGAAGAACCAAAACTGGGAATTCCACACTTTTTAAATCTTCCGTGAAATCAGTTTCAGAAAACACTTTGATGCAGTCGTATTGGGCTTTAATTCCACCCATCATACCCTGACGCCACCAATTATCCTGGATGCCTTTGGTTATTTGCGCACCCTCCCGGTTATATCCGAAAAATGGAATTGTAATGTCTTGATAAAACTGAGCTCTGTTGTATCGGGTATTATGACGAATATCATCAAACACGGCTAATGGGACACCATTTGGATTCCTTTCATCTGCAATCATATACGGAGTGATTGCACTGATTAAAACCACTTTAGCAACGCGGCCCTTGCCATGTTGAGCTGCGTATCTAATGGCTTCCCCACCGCCAGTAGAATGACCGATATGAATGACATGATCAAGGGCTAAAAACTCTACCAGTTCAGCTACATCAGCTGCATAGGTGTCCATGTCATTACCGCTGAAAGTTTGTGTTGAACGCCCATGACCACGCCTGTCATGCGCAATAACTCTAAAACCATGCGCCAGGAAAAACATCATTTGTGCATCCCAGTCGTCTGATGACAAGGGCCATCCGTGATGAAAAAATATTGGCTGGCCTGAGCCTAGATCTTTGAAATAAATTTCTGTTCCGTCCTTTACTGTGAATTTGTTCATGACAATAATTTTTATTGGTTAGTATGATTTGATGAAGCAAAGTTGCCGGTATATTAAAAGGCTAACAATGGATGAATTCCCCTTTGGATTGGAGATTTTCCCCTGAGTTGGTTATTGACAGGAGGATAACTCAAACCTGAGAGGGTTTCATCCCAAAAGAATAGACAATAAGCACTGCAGCTTGCATGTTTTCCCTTCTGTTAGGAGTATGAATTCAATCAAGATTACTTATATAGCTGTGGACTATTTATGCAAAAATACTGCTGTCCCAGAGCGAAAAATGATGACAAATGACAATAAAAAGTGTAGATAAATGTCTATTTAATCAATGAAGCAATTAGGAATTGCCCACTCGACTCCGCTGCGATTCGTACTGTTTTAAACGATCATTCCTTACTTAAAACCCAAACAGGGAAATTTTGAGCGTTTATTTAATAGAAGTTTGTTTACGTATTCGGCTAAGGGTGTCTTTCGTAACTCCTATGTAAGAAGCAATGACATGTTGCGGGAAGCGTTGCAACAACTCCGGGTATTCACTTACAAAATCAGCATAGCGTCTTTCAGAGGTATAGCTGATAGATGAAGTTATTCGCTTTTGAGTTGCGATATTATTCCGCTCATCCATTTTTCTCATCACTTCCATGATTGAGGGGACTAGTTTTATCAACTTCAATAAATCCGAATTAGTAATTACAAACAACTCCGAATCTTCCCAAGCATCAATCGTATATCGGGATGGAGCAAGCGTCACCCAGCTTTCCCTGTCTCCTACCCACCAATTTTCAATAGCCAATTGCACAAAGCGTTCAACCCCTTTTTCATCCACATAATACTGACGCAAGGCCCCCTTGACGATGAAAGCAAAATGTTTACACACTCCACCTTCTTGTAAAAAATATTGTCTTTTCCTTAACCTTCTAAAAGAAAAATGACTCTTGATGGCCGTACAATCATCGTCTGAAAGTAAAACTGAAGAGTGTTTTCTTATATAGTTAAATAATGACTCCATCGAAAATGCTATCAATCCTTCAAAGATAGCTTGAGAATGGAAAATAAGCTAAGTCTATGGTTTACAATTCCAACAGATATACCTGATAAGCAAGGATAGCTGTGTGAACTTAAACCAATTTTTAATTCAAAATAGGTCAACTCAAACCCTCAAAGTTTTGGCTGTAAATAACCTGCTGAAAAAAAACCGCCATCCTTAAAAAAAGAGGATAAAAGAGTGTCTTGATTTTCATAAAAAGAAGTTCCATCAAATTAACTATTGACTTTAAAATCACCCCTTCCTAATCACCAAATGCCTCTTCGCCGGATCATTCACCAGCCTATCCATTTCAAAAAGGATAATATCCCGCACATCCTGCTTGGTCTGCAGGTAGTTTCTCTGCACAATAGCATGATCCAACTTTCGGATTTCAGGGATAGGCACATAGTTTCCTTGCTCCTTTTTGAGGGCATTGTTGTCATTGATAATCTCGGAATGAAAAGCTTTTAAAGCCATTTTTTAATCTGGGTTATCGGCTACCATCCCGACAAATTCTCCTGATGAAAGAGAGGATATGGTGGAAGTTGGAACAGCTGATTCCAACTGTTTAGATTTGCTGATGGAAGTGTCTGCGCTGTTAACAGATAAATTTCTCCTGTCTTGCATAATAGCCCAATTTTCTAAGAAAATTGCATTGCAGATTGCTTAGGCAACAATTCAGCAACAATGAACTAGCATCTCTAGACGCGTATTTCCCCAAATACCTTTATTTGAATAAACTTCGCAGTATTAAAAACCCAAAAAAAAGAAATCTTATTTCAACGTTGTAATCGACCTTTCCAACACAGGCAACATCTCAGTTCTCAACTCATTAAATAACTTACGGATACGGCAAGTCTCTTCATCTTCACATTCCGAACAAGGTTCATAATACCGTTCCGATACACAAGGAATTAAAGCAATGGGACCATCAACGATCCTCATTATTTGGGCGATTGAAATACCCTCTGGATCCTTTCCAAGGGTATAACCTCCTTCAGCCCCCCGTACACTTTTTACCAACTGGTGGGATTTAAGGTCTCGCAAAATGTTCTCCAAAAACTTATAGGGGATATGTTCTTTTTCTGATATTAATTTGGCAGACATGGGTGCCAATTCAGGATGATCATTAATAAAAAGAATCGTCTTGATGGCGTATTTTGCTCGTTTTGATATCATATCATTCTAAAATCGACCCAAAGTACAAAATTTTAGTCCTAGCCAAAAATATGATAGAAGACCTGCTGTCACCATTTAACAGAATATATCAACTATCCTTAGTTACCTGTTTGAAAATAGAGTCAAAAAATAATTTCAAAGCATTTTAAAGTTTATAAAAAAACAAAAATTACATTTACCTATTATTCCTACCAATTAGATAGGATTAATAGGTATAATTGTTTTAATGTCTCAAAATATAACATCATGAAAAAAGTAATTGCATTAACACTCACCCTATTGATTTGGCAACATGTGGTCAAAGCTCAGGCAACTCTAACAGGAATAGTACTAGACCAGGATAAACTTCCGCTGATCGGTGCCACCGTGAATATTAAGGGAACGGACAAGTTCACCATCACCGGTGAGCAGGGAGAATTCTCCTTAGCATTACCAGCCAGGTTTCCTGTCACACTCAAAGTGAATTTTGTAGGATTTAAGGAATTTCTACTTCCACTGAAAGCTGAACCGGTAAACCCACTTTCCATTACACTGGAAAATGATGCGGAATTGGCTGAGGTGCTGATCACTGCCAGAAGAAGAACCGAAGCTGTGCAGAAAGTGCCCATACCGATTGCCGTGGTGGGCGGCCCAAGGATTGCCGATGCAGGTGCATTTAATGTAAACAGGATTAAAGAACTGATCCCTACCGTCCAGCTCTACTCTTCCAACCCACGTAACACCACCTTAAACATCAGAGGCCTTGGTTCCACCTTCGGGTTGACCAACGACGGAATAGATCCGGGAGTAGGCTTTTATGTGGATGGAGTTTATTATGCCCGGCCTGCTGCTACCACACTAGATTTTATAGATGTGGAGCAGATTGAGGTGTTACGTGGACCTCAGGGTACTCTTTTCGGAAAGAACACCACTGCAGGTGCATTCAACATCACCACTAAAATCCCGGAATTTACCCCAGGAGGCAAAGTTGAGCTTAGCTATGGAAACCTGGGCTTTATCCAAGCGAAGGCATCGATTACCGGGCCGCTCTCCAAATCACTCGCTGCACGACTTTCATTTTCCGGTACTCAGCGAAATGGTACAATTGAGCATGTTAACTCAGGCAAGTTCATCAATGATATTAACAATCTTGGCTTTAGAGGACAACTCCTCTACAATCCATCCAGCAAGCTGGAGATAATCCTGGCAGGTGATGCCAGCTTCCAGCGTCCCGACGGGTATGCGCAGGTTCCGGCAGGCGTGGTCACCACCCAAAGACCCGAGTTCAGACAGTTTGATACCATTATCAAAGATTTGAATTACAGTCTTCCAAGTACCAACGCCTTTGACAGGCTAATAGACCATGATACGCCCTGGAGATCAAAAAATGACCTGGGAGGCATTTCGGTAAACATAGATTACGAACTGGGAAATGGAACATTGACTTCCACCACCGCATGGAGGTATTGGATCTGGGGACCTTCCAATGACAGAGACTTTACCGGATTACCCGTTCAGACACTCTCCCAGGCTCCTTCCAGGCATGACCAGTTTTCACAGGAAATCCGCTACGCAGGAGACTTTTCAGATAAGCTCAGTGGTGTCGCAGGCATCTACTTCCTTGGACAAAACCTAGAGACCGATCCTTTCCACTCAGAAGAAACAGGGGCTTCAGCATGGCGGTTTCTGCAGAACAACCAAGACCCGCTTTGGCAGACGCCTGGGCTTTTGGATGGGTATGGAATCCGAACTACCAGCCAGCTAAAATCAAGCAGTGCAGCGGTCTTTGGACAACTTGACTGGTCAATTACAGAAAAATTAAGTCTTCTCCCCGGGATACGCTTCAATTACGATAAAAAAGATGTGGATTATAACCGGACCACCTATGGAGGACTCCAAACTGACGATCCCGAACTTCTTGCTCTAAAAGCCCGTGTCTATTCCCCACAAAGCTTTCAGGTAGATGTATCAGAGCAGAACTTTTCCGGACAGGTGACGCTCGCCTACCGTCCAACAGAGAAATTGAGCACCTATGCCACTGCATCCACAAGCTATAAGCCCGTTGGGGTCAATCTGGGAGGATTACCGACAGAAAACGGTGAGCCCCTGACCGAATTGGCAACGGTTAAGCCAGAGTATGTAACCCATTTTGAACTGGGTCTCAAAGCAAGCCCTACTAAGGGAACAAACTTTAATGTGTCAGCCTACCACACCTCAATCGAAGATTTTCAGACCTTGGTACAGACCCCTGAACCAGGGGTGAACAGGGGCTATCTTTCCAATGCCGAAGAGGTACGGGTGATGGGAGTGGAAATCGACGGCAATGTCCGCCTTTCCCGGAATTTCACCATTACAGGCTCGGTGGCCTACACCGACGGCATCTATGAATCATTCACTAACGCACCTGTTCCCTTGGAGGAAGTGGGCGGAGAGATTACGTTCAAGGAAATTTCAGGGGAAAGACTACCGGGCATATCCAAATGGGCAGGCTCTCTTGGAGCTGAATTTACAATCCCTACAAAATTCTTTGACCAGCAGTCCAATTTCTTCCTAGGCGCTGACTCCTATTTCAGGTCAGAATTTTCCTCTAGCCCTTCTCCATCGGAATTCCTGAATGTGCCCGGTTACGGTCTGGTCAATGCGAGAACGGGATTTCGTAATTCAAATGGATTGTCTGCTTTTATCTGGACACGGAACCTACTCAATAAAGACTATTATGAGCAGTTGCTTCCAGCTTCAGGAAGTACCGGCTTGTACGCAGCAGTGCTGGGAGATCCTGTCACCTATGGCATCACGCTGAGGTATCAATTCTAAGAAAATCCAACCAACCGCACTGAAAAAAATCCCGGAACCTAACTCTAAGGTTTCCGGGATTTTAACTTTTATAGATACCAACTGTATACCCCCCCATCAGCAGGGATCACTTTTTCACCAAGAGCAGATTTGGATAGAAAGGAACCATCACTTTGTAGATGAAATTTGAAAATGGGAATAAAGGAAAAACTTGCGAAAAGCCAAACTCCTTGCGGTACTCTGTTTTTTAACTGACTATACCATCTACCAATAAACATTTTAGCTTAAATCAGTTTCAATTCCACACTTCAGCTACTGTTGAAATTAATAACACACCAACAATTCGAACTTTTCATTAAAAAACATTTGTGTTGCTGAGCACATCCCAAGAGGATTTAACTGGTCAAACTATCAAGGGAGATGAAATCAAAAGAAGGATAAATAAAATGTTCTGATGCTCAGGGAAATAATCAATATCCCGACAGCTATCATCAGGTACTTTGGCTTCACCAGTTTACAGATGTACGCAGCAAATGGAGCCGCAATAATTCCTCCCAAGATCAGTCCAAGAACCGGAGCAAGACTTAATTCTTTGACAAAAAACAGGAATGTTGAAGCGCTGGCCAGAGAAACAAAAAATTCCACAAAATTTCCCGTACCTATTGCATAGCGTGCTATTTTTCCTTTGCTCAACAAAGTACTGTTGACAATAGGACCCCAGCCCCCTCCTCCTATGGCATCTGCAAACCCTCCTGTGGTGGCAAGTACCGGTAGGCTTTTACTTTCACGGTTGAATTTTGGTGCATGCTTTTTCTTTACCTTTCTGAGGATCACAATTCCCATTACTAACAGGTAAATAGCGATAACAGGCTTGATCATGTCCCCGTTTACATTTGAAAGTAAAAATGCCCCTATCACAGAACCCAATACCCCGGGGATCAAGAGCTTTTTAGCCAATTTCCAATCTACATTTCCCATTTTCCAATGCGAAATTCCGGAAGCTAGACTAGTAAACACTTGAGCAAAGTGAACCCATGCAGAAGCGGCTGCAGGTGGAATTCCGATACCCAATAAGATCGAATTGCAACTCACTCCATAGGCCATTCCCAGGGCTCCATCTATACTCTGTGCGACAAAGCCCACCAATAAAAACCATAAAAACATCTCGGCATCTACTTCCCAGCTTTTGATTGATTGGGTAAGTGTCTGGGTCACCATCAATACGAACACCATTGCCGCAAAGGCAAAAAACATAGTCCAAAACGGCTCACTCTTTAATCGGGATACTAATTTCTGCATGGTCAAAAGAATTGATTCTTCAAATCTAAGAAGTATTTATACATATCATATTAAACAAGTAGGAATTATATGCTTTAAATTCCTGGAAAGGTTTAAGTAAAAAGCAGAAATAATGGAATCTATATAAAAGCTATTGAAAGCTAGCGTCAGAATATTTCAAGGAAGTTATTCAATATCCAAAACAGAACCCAAATTCCAATTTTAGCCCAATTCTGGAAAACTGATTTTACTATTTTAGTTTGCACTAGATTAAATCAAACCTAAAACAAAGAAGTAGATGAAATTTTAATAATCATCCGTTCCTAATCACCAAATGCCTCTGACCTGGATCATTCACCAGCCTATCCATTTCAAAAAGGATAATATCCTGCACATCCTGCTTGATCTGCAGGTAGTTTCTCTGTACAATAGCATGATCCAACTTTCGGATTTCAGGGATAGGCACATAGTTTTCCTGCTCTATTTTGAGGGCATTGTGGTCGTTGATGATCTCCGAATGAAAAGCTTTCAGAGTCATTTTACAATCTGGGTTATCGGCTACCATCCCTACAAATTCACCGGAGGAGAGCGAAGAAATAGTAGAAGGAGGAACGGCTGATTCCAGTTGTTTTGATTTGCTGATCGAAGTGTCTGCACTGTTGATCGAAAGGCTTTGTCTGTCCTGCATGATCTTCCCAATTCGATCCGACAATTGCTTTGCCGAGTCTCCAGTCACCTGCCCCGAAACAATATTCCCAACGATACCCATGATCACATCTGCAAGCTCACGCCCATAGTCTTTTCTGAGCTGGCTGAGATCCTGAATGCCCAAGGTGGTTGCTACTTTATTACTCCGAGCCGTGGCAATCAGACTGTCCATACCATTCAAATATATCGTCGGAAACTAATCGAAAATCAGACTACTTTTTAGCTTTCCTTTCTGCTTAACCAGTTCATCGATATTCAAAGATTTCTTACCATCAATGCGTAATAATCCAATTAACCGTAGATTCAAAAAAAGCTGCTTCGACTTCTAAGCAGCTTTTGAAATTAACCTTCAACCAAATTAAATATTACGTCACCTATCCTCATGAAAGCCCACCCTCATAATAGTTACCAAAGGGGTATCTAGTGGCATAGTATGAACCAAATTCAAATCCTCTAAATCGTACACTTTGATGTTAGTTCTTGAACCCCCTAGCGCATATAGATAGTTCTGTGAAGCTGTCAAAACAGGAGATGGCTCATCAAGAATCCTATATTTTTCATATTCATCACGGACTACTCTTGCTGCAGGGTTCAGGTTTGTGGCAATTGACATGGATTTAGCTAGCAATTCGTTTCCTGAAATAGCATCCAGAACTATGATCTGATTCGCCTCATTTTGGATGATAAATTTTGAACCATCTTCATTGAAAAAGTAACTTACTACATCATCGCCACTATATACATTAGTGATACTTTTAGCGACTGGGTCAATTTTGAAAACTCCCCTATTCCCGGAGTTTCCATAAAATACCTCTGATTGGTCATGTGCCTTAAGGCTACCTAGCCAGTTCCCTGATTCCGAATTCAATCCATCGCTGTTCGGGATCAAAAAGAGCTCCTTCTCTTTCGATGCTACCAAAACCCCTTCCATACCTCCGAATAGCGCATATTTCCCATTGGATGCATCGCCGTGAATTCCACTTACCACAGCCGTTTCAGACTCCGCGACTAGAGCACCTTGCTCATCGATTAATTTTATGGTTTCCGGCAAAGGACCCGGAATAGCTGGATTCTTGAAAGTAACCGCGAAGTAATCGCCTGCTAGCCAGGTCGCAGCTCCATGGTGCACACCATTCCCCATGTCCTTGATGATCTTAGGTTCAAAAGATGGAAGTCCGATTTCCTGCTCGTGTGCCCAAGTAATAGATCCATCGCCGTCGTTAAATATGACAATGTTTTCATGTGAGGTAGAAAAGTGTGTGGGAAGCGGTGCCATGGCAGCAGTTGCTACCCACTTTGGCTCATATTCATGTCCATGATCAATATGGAACTCGATCCCAGAATCGAAAAACCGAACTTCTCCTTCATTTCTCATGACAGAGGTAATATATCTTCCAGAAGAACTTAGATAAGGACGGCTTCCTGCTGCAAATGGTGCAACGCTGAGAGCCCGAGCCGAGCCAGCCACTGGATTCATTAATCCGATGTTTCCGGATTCATTGATTGTGACTAACCTGACCCACTCGCTTTCTGTGGCGTCAAAAGTTTCCTGCTGGTCAATAATTGGATCTTCATTTTCCTGACAGGCAAATGCTGCCAATAGCACAAGGCCATAAAATTTTGTAAATCTGTTCATGCTGTGTTTTTATAAGGTGTAGCAAAGTAAAATCAAATCACTATTAAATGCAACATAATTGCAATTAAATTGCAATTATGTTGCATAACCTTTTTATAAAAACCATGAATGCTAGTAGCTGGAAAAACTATAGACTTAAAGGATTTTAATACTAATCCCCTGTAGCGTCTGCCAGCCTTCTTTGTCTGTCACCCGGATCAAAAAATGATAATCACCCGGATCTATACCAGAGGGAATATCGATTTCAGCCTCCGCTTCATATTCAGTTAAACCAGTAGGTATAGTGTAAGTCTGGATAAACAGCATAGGATTAACTGCCGCCTTGACAGGATCCGACTCGCAGTCATTGACCTCTGTGCTATGGGTGTGGTGGTCAAAATTGTGGTGGATGTCGAGACTGTAGCTTCCCAGCTCCACATTGTCGCTAAACGATGCTCGGAACTGCATGGTCTCTCCTCTTTCCACTACACTGCATTGTATAGGAAAAGAATTCGCTGTAGCGATAATCTCAGGATATTCCAGGTCGATCGCCGGCTTTTCATCTTCACCACAGGCAGTCAGTACCGATACTGCTAATAAGACTATAATGTAGTTTTTCATATTTTATCTAAATTGATTTTCACAGGCTGATTTCATATCGAAAAGGGACATTTTCACAATCATATCCCAGATGCATTCTAGTTTCCCACTATTTCTCGCGTTACCCAAGATTAAAACCCTGTCACATCAAGCTCAAAATAATGGTATAGGCTGATGTCATAAGTGGAATTGGTATAGACAACTCCGAAATAATACTCGTCTGACTGCCATGCATTTTCGCCGGATGTAAGATCTCCAGAAGGATCGTTGTTGTCCACGGGCGACCCGATTTTAAACTCCGGGGTTGGCCGTGTAAATCCGCCATTCCCATCGTAAATAACATTGGCAAAAGAATAAACATCCTCTTCATTTTCATGTGTGAACGTATCGTACACAATCACCTTGGAAAAATCGATGCCATCTACCGATTCTGGTTTATGGTTAAGGTCTTTTCTGATAAGCAACAAGTACAATTCACCATCTCCCTTTACATTATTGATGGCTACATCAGATTTAAGGATTTCATCTTTGGAAAACTCCACATTTTCGGGATTGATCAAGTCTTCATTCACATAGTGAAAATCTCCCTGGTCAGTGGTAATCATCCAGATATAAAGTATAGGATCAACCTCCAGATTGGAAGGATCTACAATCTGTATTTCAGCTTTTTCCTCCAATACAGTCCCATTCTCATCGGTCACGATGATAATAAATTCGTATTTGCCTTCCACTGCATTCTCAGGAATATCAAAATGCTGATGAACGTTGGTATTTTTCGCACCTTTAAACTGCTCCCAAGTCACTTCATAACTCCAGTCTCCAGCATAAGACTCACCCGCTATTTGCTCAATCTTCACCTGGACCAGATTAATCTTATCACCTGCCACGATATCCGCATTTAGGTGAAAGTCTCTTCCGATTACTCCGATATGATTGTTACCCGACCCTATCTCCACATTTTCCAGTGTAGGAGAAGGTAAGATCGGCTCCGTTACATCCTCGCAGGAGCTGATCAAAAAAGCACTTAAGAAAACGATTAGTAGAAAGTAGAATCTATTTTTCATTGTATTAGTTGGTTTAGTTAAAAATTGTAATTCAGTGAAAGCGTGATATTCCGCCCAGCCTCAGGCAGATTAATGAGCCTATAAAAGCTCGTGTGGTTCAGGTACCGGGTATTAAAGAGATTCTGCACCTGGGCATCTACCTGGATTTCTTGACCCAAGAGAGAAATGCCAGAACCTGCGCGTAGATTGACCAACTGATAGCCTGGGGTAACTGTCTCCGGAGGAACGATATTGGCCTGCTCAGCCGTCATGCGAAAGTCCACAGCGAAGTAAGGATTGCTAAAACCCCCTTTGCTTAGAGGCTTGTAGGTAGCGTTGATAATCCCAGATGGTGGCGGGGAAAAAGGAAGGGTAAATCCTTGCTTATCGCCAGACATTTGCTCGCTATAAACGAACTCGCCTAGGAATTCAAAACTTAGCTGCTCTGTCAATTGATGCAGCACGCTTAGTTCGGCTCCGTATCGTAGGACTTCAGCTTCAGTATAATTAAACACCTGGTTTCCGGCACCATACAGCACATCCATTTCGGCAGTGGGATTTAAGTAGATGTAGTTCGAGAAATAATTGATAAAAGGACTGAAGGACAGCAACCATTTCTCCTTTTTAAGCTCAGCGCCCAGATCCAGCTGTAGGGATTGCTCCGGATTTAGGTCAGCATTGCCCCGCTCGTAGCGGAAATAGTGATAATTGACCCCATTGGCCGCCAGCTCCTTTGCAATTGGCATACGGAAACTGGTACCCAGATTTCCCTTTAAGATCAGATCTCCCGGAGTATAATTCACACCCACCGACCAGACCAGGCTGTTGAATTCTCTTTGAAAATCGACCGCTCTATACAGGTAATCATCTGCATTAGCCTGGGAAGCATCTTCTACACTGGGAAACCAATCCTGGTATTCCTCCACGTGAATCTGGCTGTGATCATAGCGCAGGGCAGCGGTAAGCTGCCAAAGCGGAGTCAGTTTAAACTTATCAAGGACATAAAATCCATAGCTGTATTGCTGAAAAGCCGGGATCAAAAATCCCCATCCTCCTATATCATTGTGCTGGTATTCCCCACTGGCACCAAACGCCAATTCGTGGCTATCCAAAAAGAGCTCATCTTTTAGGTTTACAGAAAATACTTCTTTATCAAATGCTCGCTCCAGATCAGAAGGATAAAGCATCTCGGAAGGATAGATTGCCGGCATATACCCATGATTGACATATTGGCTCCATTCCTTACGGTCATTTCGCTGATAGCCGAGGTCAAGTTGGAAAAAGTTATTTCCGGCAACATAGCTGGATTTATTGATCACTTTGGTATGCGTCACCTCCTGAAAAGGCAGGAGAATATCCCGACTCGATCGGTCATGAAGTTCAGTGTCCACCTGTCTTGGCTCCAATCCATGGGCATTGGCAAAAAAACCGGCTTTAGTGCTGACTCTACTCACTCTAAGTGTATTTCGGAAATTCTTACCCAGGTACCCTACCCTACCCGAGAAATCAAGTTCATTCCCGGCAGAATTTCTGACTTGCCCCTCATGAAGTGCCACACCAAAATCATATACAAACACGGAGTCTGTAGGGACTTTGAAATCACCATAATCAGCCATTGTCAGTCTTCCTTCGGCAAACCAGTTATTTTTCCTGTAAAAAAGATTAGCGGAACCACCAAACCAAGCATTGTTTGACCGGGCCCCCAGCTCTATCGAACCACCGATGCCATCCTCTGAAGGAGGGAGCTTTTCCCGGATATCTATCACGCCGCCTATTGCATCTGAGCCATACTTGAACGATGCAGGACCTTTGATGATCATGATCTGATCTGCAGCAAACTGATCCACTTCAAGCCCATGATCAGCCCCCCATTGTTGGCCTTCATGTTTAATGCCGTTCTCCACCACCATCACCTGATTAAATCCAAGTCCCCGGATCAGAGGTTTGGAAGCTCCCGACCCGATCCCAATCATGCTGATACCGGGAATTCTCTCCAGGGATTTCATCAGGCTCCCACTGCGGTTTTCACGGATAAAATTCTGCCTGACCATCTGGATACTGTTGGATTCTTCTCGGCGGATCATCTCGGCCTGATCCATGACCACCACCTCTTCCAGTTCCTGGATTTCAGGAGTGGTGTCCGATACATATTGCCCAAGGGAGTCAAAACTCGAAAATTGGAAAGTAGTAGAAATTCGGTTTGCAGAAGCTCCCATCAGGGAAATAGCTTCGCTTGCTCCCGGCAAAAACAAGACAGAAATAAAGAAGGTAAGACGGGTCACTGACATTTAAATGCAATTATATTGCAAATATAAACTTAAAAAATACTGAAACAATGTTGCATATAAAATAGTGGTACATTTTATATAAATCGCCTCATAGCGCCATATAACACATTTTTTAATTCCATACCGTGGTAAATTATAAGGTTTTTAAATGCAATTCATTTGCATTTAAAAACTATTCACACATATTTGCAATAAAGTTGCACAAATGTAAACTATGGGGAAAACAATTGCCAGAGCGACCATTTTGAGAATAATTCAACACGCTAGTCATCCAGTCAGCTACTCTGAAATAAAGCAGCAGTTAGAAAATACCTGCAGCAGGGTGACACTCTACCGCATGCTGCTCAGGCTGGAAAAGGAGAAATCAATCTATAGATTTCCTGATTTCAATGGGGATTTCAGATACTCATTATGTACGGAAAAGGATCATTCCTCTACCCACAATCATTTTCAATGCCTAGCGTGCGACAAAGTTTATAGCCTAGAGGCAGAACACATAGAAACTTCAATTCCTGAGGAATACTTAGTCCAGACAGTACATATTATGACAGCAGGTATATGTCCTCATTGTCAAATTTTTAAAGAAAACTAAATCAAATCTATAACCAACAAAAAGTAAAAAACAATGAACAAACTTAAACACGCATTACTTATCCCGATTTTGGGACTTGCACTTTTCTCCTGCCAGGATGACGAGGATGTAAACTTTGACGCTCCGGTAATCTCCGAATTTCAATTTGGTGAAGGAGGCACACATGCTACAGACGGGACTGCCTATAGAGGTTCTGACCTACATCTGGAAGCCGAAATTTTGGCAGAAGCAACTGTAGCATCTATCACTCTTACCATTCATGGACATGACTTAGTGGTAGGTGAAGGTGAAGAGGAATGGGATTTCTCCCAAACCTACACGGATGAAAAATACTTAGTCAGAAATCCTACTTTCCATGAGCATGTAGATATTCCTGCAAACGCTCCAGCTGGAGAATACCATATCACCCTGGAAGTTACAGATGAGGCGGGAAATACCTCAGAGGTAGAAGGACACCTAGAAGTATTGTCATTGGTAACTATCAGTGGTCTTGAAATGGACGAAACAGTGGCTAGAGGCAATGATTTTCATGTTGAATTTATGATCAATGCAGTACACGGCATCCATCAGGTCTCAGTTGATATCCATGCCCATGGAGTTACTCCTGGGGCAGGTGAAGTGGAATGGGAATTCGAAGAAATCTATGAAGAAGGTTACCATGGTTTGACCGAGGCTGAATTCCACGAGCACATCGATGTACCTGCAAACGCACCTGCTGGTGAGTATCATATCACCTTCTCCATTGAGGATGAGGAAGGAAATATCCAGGAATTTGAATCACATATTGATGTGACTGCCTAAGGTATTTACACTATACTAACAACAAGGGCTGCCTAATCGCAGCCCTTTTTTTTATGGATCCAACTTCAATTAAACCTCTCTTCCTGATACATTTATTCACTAATAATTTATATTTTCATCCCAAGACATTCCTTGGAAAATAAATACATCTACTCTCCTCCCTTCCTAATCACCAAATGCCTCTGTGCCGGATCATTCACCAGCCTATCCATTTCAGAAAGGATAATACCCCGCACATTCTGCTTGATCTGCAGGTAGTTTCTCTGAACAATAGTGCTGTCTATCTTCCGGATTTCAGGTATGGGAACATAGTTATCCTGCTCCTTTTTCAGGGCATTGTGGTATGGCCGATCTTCTTTTTGCCTAAGCCCTTTTCCGGCGGCACAAGGAAGGGGCTTAGACTACTTTAGGGGTAAAAATTAAAAGTTAAGCTTATCTCACCGCTCATCGAACCTAGCTGACTTAGCTATGTAGACTAGCTTTCATAGGGATAATATCCAGTGATCTATGCTAAAAAAATAAATGCTAGATAGGCACCTTCATTTTTCCCGCTTGGCCAGATCAAGGTAGGCCGGGCCTTCCAATACTTTACCATCAACTGAAAAGCGGCTACCATGGCAAGGACAATCCCAGCTTTTCTCGGCACTATTCCAATGTACCACACACCCCAAATGTGTACACACTGAAGAGACCAAATGTAACTGTCCACTATCATTCCGATAAGCCGCCACCTTTTCTTCACCAACTTCCGCAATCTTACCCTCTCCTTTTTTCAAGAGATGTGCAATTGCAAACATTCACACCAGGAATTTTTTTCTGGTAAATTGGCAGTAAATAAAAAATCCATGAACAACTCAGATTATTTGACCATTCAGATAGGAAACAAGCTCAAGGCGATCCGAAAAGAAATAGGATGGAAACTCGGTGAACTGGCAGAAAAGTCAGGTATGAGCATGGCCATGATCTCCAAAATCGAGAATGGACGTGTGATCCCCACGTTGCCTTCCTTGCTTCAACTTATTCAAACCCTCAATCTGAATGTCTCGGATTTCTTCGCTGACCTGAAGTCCGAAAACGACTTCAAAGGATATATACTCCGGAAAAAAAGTGAGTACACCTCTGTAAACAAAGAGGAAGAGTCTATAGGCTATGAGTATGAGATGATCCTGAACTACCCCATTGAAAAATCCTCTATGGAGATCTCTCTGCTCACATTAAAAAGCCATGCGGAAAGAGCCAGAGTGTCCACGGCCGGATTTGAATACATCTATCTAGTAAAAGGAACTATCAGCTATGAGTTGGGATCTGAGACGTTTCAGCTGGAAGAAGGAGATTCTCTCTTTTTTGATGGAAATATCCCACATGTACCAAAAAATGAAAACACAGAGGATGCTGTCATTCTGGTAGTCTATTTCATCACTCTTAATTAAGTATTAAGCGCTAACTCATGCTGCTTTTTTGATTTGAACTGCAACAAAAAAAGGGTAATAATGCACACAGCAGTCATGATCACACCTGCAATCTGATTGAGATCCCCCAAGAAGTTTACCCAAGTGACTTGCGTGGTACTGAATTCCTTGAAAAGCATCACTCCCACACTTCCTGTGTACCCAAGTGCATCTGCTGTGTAAAACAAAAAACCAACATTGCCGCTGAAACGGAGAAGTGCTACAAAACGCTCAAAAATCAAACAGTGGAACAGGATATAAGGAAGGTAAAGCCCTACCCCATTGATCACCATCCACCAGACTGGAGATACCATCCCCCTTTCAAAGAACCAGGTCAGGACCACGATCCCTATACAGCATACCATACTTAAGTAAATACCGTAGTTAAATGCCTTGCGGTTGTCCCGGATCAAAACCCCAAACGCAGCCAATACCAGCACCAGAACTGCCACAGGGATTTCTGTGTAGGTAATCAGCTCAGGGCTGCCCTGCATCCCGAGCTCTGCCCAAAACTCCACCATAAAATTGTCCCGGAAATCCCGTACTATAGTCAGCAAAACATACACGACCACCAGCCCTCCAAATACAAGCCCGTGCTTTCTCAGAAAGTCCCAGCGTTGTCTGGCATTCATAGGCAGGCGCTCAGAGCGCAGAGTTAGATCTTCTTCACTTCGCTGCTGGGAGACACTCAGCATCCTGACAGCTACTAGAAAGAGAGGAAAAAATAGCAGACCGGTAAGAAATGGCATGATGTACTCTCCCACCCCAAAATCCTGCATCAGCCATACCCCCACAGTTTTTACAAAACCTGTCGAGAAAATAAACGTCGCACTCAGTGCCGCAGCCAGCAGCTCAGTATTTTTCCTTCCTTCCAGGTAAGAAAATACCAAACCGAAAACCATCCCTAGTGGCATACCATTCAGGAACAATGCAATTGGCTTGAAATCAGTTGGTAAAAGTGCAAATGCCAAAAGCATTAACAGACCGAAGCCTACCAATCCTACTAAATAGGTCGCTCGTTTGGCTGAGGTCATTTCAGAAACCAACTTGATTCCGACAAACTTCGAAAACATATAGCCCATGACCTGGCTGATCACAAGAACTGTCTTAAAGTCCAAGCCGAAAAATTCTAAATCCAGGTATTGACCGGCCAAAAATGCCTTCCTCACCGCATACATACCCGTGTAACATAAAAACGCACCCACCATCAGCAATACTGTTGATTTCTGAGGAAGGTATTTATGTAAGAGGGTGTATGTATTTTTCATGTTGTGAAATTTTTCCTTCTTAACCAGAAAGGAATCATCTATAATTGCTTAAACTGGCAGTTATCCTCTCCTTGAAATCTATTAAAACTGTCCAAACAAGGTAATAGGCTTCAGAGCAAGCAGTTAAGAACCCCTTCTGATTGATGTCTCAAAGGTATTGGAGGGAGATCTGAAATATGAATATTGAATGTTAAGTGATTATTATGTTTTCTAACAGGAAATTAATTTTCCAATTAGGAAATTTTTTAAGTTTATTTGCAATCGAAACCGATGGAGCTATCCTACAAGGTGACAAGTAGAAGGAAATTTTAAAAGATGGATAAAGAAGCCTTAGCAATGGTATTTACCGAAGCAGAAAAGCCATTTTCTGCCGTGGAAGTAAATATTCCCAAATTAAAATCAGGAGAGGCAATCGTAGAGATCACCTATACTACTATATGCACCAGTGATCTGCACTCCTATTATGGGCGCCGCTGCGCACATGTCCCTAGTGTGCTGGGTCACGAAGTCATTGGCAGGATCACAGCACTTGCAGCAGATGGAGTTGCTGATTTCTATGGAGAAAGCCTAAGAATCGGCGATCTGGTGACCTGGTCTGTCTATGCGCATGACCACTCAGGAGCCATGGCTGTCAAAGGAATTCCGCAGAAGTCCCAACCTCTATTTAAATACGGTCATGAGCGTATCGGAGAAAATGACATACTCAGCGGGGGTTTTGCTACCCATTGCCATTTGAGAAAAGGAACAGACATCTTTAAGATCCCTGCAGAGCTATCTGCCAAGGAATCCAC
Organism: Algoriphagus locisalis; assembly: GCF_900116615.1. Taxonomy (GTDB): domain Bacteria; phylum Bacteroidota; class Bacteroidia; order Cytophagales; family Cyclobacteriaceae; genus Algoriphagus; species Algoriphagus locisalis. Next base: position 47,749 of record NZ_FPBF01000001.1, on the reverse strand, counting down.
CCCTCTGAACTGCACCCATGCCACCATTGCCGGTGCTCTGAGGCTGGCCGGGAACTTGAAGAATAAAAATGTACTGGTAATCGGTGCAGGAATGCTGGGGATTTCCGCCTGTGCTATGTCTAAATCCAATGGGGCGGATCAGGTATGTGCAATGGATCAAACAGCACAACGCGCAGAAAACACCAAGAGATTCGGAGCAGACAAAACTATTGATGCCAGCCTTTCTACTGAAGAAGTGCTGGAAATCACACAAGCTATCGGTGGGATAGATGTGGTCATAGACACTTCCGGTTCTGCTGCTGCCATGGAAAAAGGCCTAAACATTTTAAACATTGGAGGAATTGCCGTCTGGGTAGGTGCAGTATATTCGGAGCGGAATATTTCCATCAGTGCTGAGTCCGTGGTCAGAAGAATACTGACGATCAAGGGGCTTCATAATTACATTCCGGAGGATCTTGCTTTTGCCATCAAATTTCTGGAAGCAGCACATACACAGTATCCTTTTGAAAGTCTGGTGGAAGCGGATTTTCGGCTGGAAGAACTGGATGAAGCATTTAAAACTGCCCATGAATCCGGCAAATACAGAGTGGGAATCACTCCAAACTAACCAAATAATTCAAGTAAACAATCCAATAAAATGACAGATAAACACTACATCAGCCTGATCGTTTTTGACATGGCAGGAACAACGATAAATGAGAACAATGTGGTTTACAAATCTCTTCAGAAAGCAATCAATAAAGTAGGCCATGATTTTTCATTAGACACAGTGCTTTTGATTGGTGGTGGAAAAGAGAAATTACAAGCGGTAAGAGATATCATGAAGTCTGCATATACCAGTACAGAAGAACTGGAAAACGACGCACAAACAGCTTTTGCAGACTTTCTGAATATTCTCAAAGAAGCTTACTCCATGCTCGAGGTGAGCGCCTATGAGGGCACTTTAGCGCTTTTTGGCTATTTAAGAGAACACGGTATCAAAGTAGCACTGAACACCGGGTACAATAAAAAAACAGCGCTTTCCCTTCTGGAAAAGCTGGCCTGGAAAGAAGGGGAAACCTTCGATGCGCTCATCACAGCCGACGATGTGACAAACAGCAGGCCGGCACCGGATATGATCTTTGCTGCTATGGAAAAGTGTGGGATAAGCAATGTAAAGGAAGTGGCAAAGGTAGGTGACTCTATCGTGGATATAGCCGAGGGGAAATCTGCCGGATGCGGACTGACACTAGGTGTGACCACAGGTGCCCAGACTGCTGAGCAGCTGAATACTGCCGATCCCGATTTTATCATTGATTCCTTGTTGGAACTCAAAGACATTGTTGCTTTAAAAAACTGATATCCGACACCTTCTACCCACCCTCCATGAACAGACGCATTTTTCTAAAGAATTCAGCCTTGGCAGGTTTTAGTTTTGTCCTTCCTAAGATCAGCCATTCCTTTGCAGGCAGACTTAATAAAACCATCCAACTTGGACTGATTAGCGATCTGCACCAAGACATCATGCACGATGGGTATTCCCGCATGGAGCGCTTTGTGAAGGAAGTAAAAAAATCAAAGCCTGATGCGATCGTTCAACTAGGTGATTTCGCCTATCCCAAGCCCGAAAACGCAGCGGTAATCGATCTGTTCAATGGTGCAAATCCCAACGCATTTCATGTGATTGGAAACCACGACACGGACTCAGGCCACACCAAAGATCAGTGCCTGGAAAAATGGGGTATGCCGTCTCCCTACTATTCCAAAGAAGTAAAGGGACTGAAATTAATTGTATTGGACTGTAATGAAAAAGGCTCTGCTACGCATACAGGAGGCTATGTTTCATTTGTGGGATCAGTTCAGATGAAATGGCTAAAGGAGGAATTAGAAGCTACCGAACTACCAGTTCTGATCATTTCCCACCAGCCTCTAGCCGGGATTATTGCTGTGGATAATGCCAAGGAAATCCAGACCTTATTAAGCCAGCATGCTGAGAAAATTATGCTTTGCCTGAATGGACATTCCCACCTAGACCAGCACCTGCTGATTGAGGGGGTAAATTATCTGCACATCAATTCAGCCTCTTATTATTGGGTAGGTGGAGATTATGAGCATGAAAGTTACAGTGAAGAAATAATAAAAGAGCACCCCTGGATAGCCATGACCTGCCCCTATGAAGAAAGTCTTTTTGCATTTCTGACCCTGGATCCAGCCTCCAAAACTGTAACAGTGAAAGGAAGAAAAAGCAAATGGGTGGGCAAATCTCCTAAACAACTGGGATATAAAATTGAGGAGGAACCCAAGCTCTTAGACTGGGTGATGCCTGAAATCAAAAACCTCAAAATCTCCTGATAAAATTTAAATTCTAGTTCTGTTTTTTCAAATAAGCAACCATATGAATCAACCACATGCAATCGTAATCGGCGCTGGAATCGTAGGCTTGTCTATGACCCGGGCGCTTCATGCCAAAGGCTGGAAAGTCACCGTAATCGAGCGACACCCACAGGCTCAGGGAGCATCGGTAAGGAATTTTGGAATGATCTGGCCAATCGGACAGGCGCAAGGCCCAAGCTATCAAAGGGCAATGCGTAGCCGGGAAATCTGGCTGGAAATGGCTGATAAAGCAGGTTTCTGGGCTGAGCAGACTGGCGCATTGCATTTGGCCTATACCGATCTGGAGCTTCAGGTGGTAGCTGAATATGTAGCTGCCATGAAAGGTAAAAACTCCGCCCAGCAGCTTGCGGTGGAAGAGACCCTGGTAAAAAGTCCGGCAACTGTGAAAAAAGGACTGAAAGGAGCACTCTGGACCGAAGAAGAGATGATCGTGGATCCTAGGGAAGCAGTGGCAAAAACTGCCAATTACCTAGAAAGTCTGCCTGAAGTTGACTTCGTATGGAACAGGTCGATCTCAAGGATTGAAGGAAATACCGTTTACAGCGGACAGAAATCCTGGTCAGGAGACAAAATATTTGTATGCAGTGGGGCGGATTTCGAAACCTTGTATCCGGAATTGTTTGAGTCCACTCCTATCACAAAGTGTAAGCTCCAAATGATGCGACTCGTGCAGCAGCCACAGAACTGGCGAATAGGCCCGCCTCTATGCGCAGGGCTCAGCTTTATACACTACAAGGGCTTTCATGTGGCCGAGTCACTAGAAGCTTTAAAGGAAGTATATGAAAAACAGTACAAGGAGCTATTGGACCTAGGCATACATGTGATGGTATCACAGAATGGAATCGGAGAACTCACGGTAGGCGACAGCCATGAATACGGGCTTAATCTCACCCCTTTTGACACCCAGCATATCAATAAGCTGATCCTAAATGTACTGAAGACATTTGCACACTTTAAAGACTGGGAAATCGGCAGTTCCTGGCATGGTATCTATCCCAAAATGACCAATGGCGCAACGGAATTTGTACACCAAGTAGATGATACCGTCACCATTGTCAACGGGATGGGTGGCGCAGGAATGACACTCTCTTTTGGACTGGGCGAAGAAGTAGTGGCTTCCAGCCTAAGCTTATGAGGTGACAGCTAGAACAGATCAAAGTGTAATCAATTGATAATTTGGTAATGGGGTAGTGCGGGGAATACCTGGAAAGGCACAAGCACCCATGGTGACAGGCGACTTCAGCCGATCATAAGACTTATGGAGAATAACGGAGTGCGGGTGATGTTCTTTGGACATCTACACACCTACATGCGTACGCTACCGATGAAGGAAGATAAAGTCAACCTCGGTGAAGGCATACACTTTGTACAGGTAGGCGGAATGGGAGGAAATCTGGAGGATTTTGCACCGACCAGAATTCCATTTGCTGCCAAGACGTACAGAGGCTATCATTATCTTACTGGCAACCTCACCTCGGAGGGATTTGAGTTGAGAATGTATAATACCGAAGGAGCTATGCTAGACCAGCTACTACTTTCAAAATAGCGAGTCATTGATCCTTTCAGATAGGCTATGCTTTCTCCTCAAAGAAATAGACTACCAGCATCTGAACGGGCGCATCCCCTATGTTTACCGGATTATGCTCAAGTCTCCCGTCAAACAACATAGAATCACCAGGCTCTAGGTCAATTTCCTGATCTCTGAAAAGGTAGCGTACAGAACCTGAAATGATATACTTGTATTCAAAAGCCTCCGTCTGTACAAAATCCCGGCTGGACCCTGGCTGTATCTCCAAAAGCACAATATCTATAGTACTCTGCTTTACTTTTTTGGTGAAAATGCGAGAATACTCATAGCCACTTGCTGCTTCCTTTTCAAATCTCACATAGGCGGACTTTCGCTGCACTAGGATGGGGGCTTCCCGCGCATGTAGGTCTAGTTCGGAGAAAAAGGAATCCAGATCCACTTTCAAGGCTTTGACGATCTGAATCAATACCAGCAAGGAGGGAATGGTGCGGCTGTTTTCGATCTGTGAAATCAGACCCTTGGTGACTCCGGCAAGATCGGCAATGTCCTGCAAGGTCATCCCTTTTTCCTTGCGAATGCTTTTAATCTTATTGCTGATCTGTACGATCACTTCATGCTCCATTTCTTGCTATTCTGGTGTTGCTAACCTATCTATTTATACATGAGCAAAAAAACATACCTCGCTAGATTTAGCTAAAATGTCCAATAATTTGATAAAATATTGGCCAAAACAGTAGGTTGATTGAGAATATAATGAAAAAGAAGGGAGCTTCATGCAATGCATTAACTCCCCAACATTAACAAACCAATTGATCAATGTTTAGTAAAATTAAACATCAAAGTTGTTTTAAGATAAATAATCAGATTATCTGTATGTTAATTTATACGAAGGTCAAAATGGATTTGGCTAGAGGCGGTAGAAAACCAGACTGGCAAAGTTTGTATTTAACAACTCATTAATATATTGACTATTAAAAGTAATTATGAAAAAAAAGATACGCTGACCCAGGTTCAGAAAAAACATATTGCTTTTGTAAATGTGAAATATCAGGGGTGTTTTGAAGACATCACAAATCCTTAATGCTGTTTATATTGGAATTTTGTAGTCAACACTTTATTTAGTATTTATAAACTTAGTAATTATGCAAAACAGTAGCGCCAAGCTCAGTACTGCCATGAGAATTGAAATGGTATTTGATCTTTATAGAAAATTCGGTCAGGAAGACTACATAGGTGAACCTGTATCCCAGATCGAGCATATGAGTCAGGCTGCTCAGATCGCAGAAAAAGAAGGATATGAAGATGAAGTGATCTTGGCTGCATTTTTTCATGACATAGGCCATCTATGTGTGACCCAGGGAGATGTAGAAACTATGGAAGGCTACGGAGTTCTCAGCCATGAGAAAATCGGAGCTGACTTTTTAAGAGAGCTTGGATTTCCGGAAAAGATAGCGAAGTTGGTCGAAAACCATGTCCAGGCAAAGCGATACCTGACTTACAGGCAGCCGGAATATTTCGAAAAACTCTCTGAAGCAAGCCGGAAAACGCTGGAGTTTCAAGGTGGAAAAATGAATGAGCAAGAAGCTGTTGCCTTTGAGACAGATCCCCTGTTTGAGCTATCCCTAAAGATGCGTACCTGGGACGAAATGGCAAAAGAAGAGCATGTACCTTTGCCTGATCTAGCCAAGTACATTCGGATAGCGGATCGAATGCTATCCTAAACCCAAAAATCCAGAAATAGTATAAGACTGACTAGTCACTTTTTTGATCTCCAATTCGTCTCTCTCACCCGAATCAAACAGGTGAAGAAAATAAGCTTTTCTCCCAACATAAAAAACACCTCTGCGATAGCCGGAGAGGTGTGAGTAAAAGCCGGATCCCTAACTGGGATCAAGAACCTGAAAATAGAAGACAAGCAAGTTATTTCACCATCTCTTGGATAGCAGGAGCAGCTTTAGCTTCAGGATAGTCCATTCCCAGTAATTGAAAGATCGTCCGGGCAATCATGGCAGATTGCCATTGACCCTGAGACTTCATCTCCCCTGTAGCCGGTGTATCTGGCCCTATGGCCGCCATCCAGATTTCCCCTGCTTCAGGCACAGATTCACCGTGACTTCTCCAGGAGGTTTTGCTGATGCCACGACCGTGGTCGGTGGTGATGATCATGGTAGTTTTGTCTTTGTATTGAGGATCAGTTTGTACAAAGTCCCAGATTTCCCTGATGTAAGCATCAGTCTGCTTAGCTGACCAGATGTACTGATCGTAGTGATTTTCGTGAGCCCAGTCATCGGTCTCCCCATAGGAGATATACAGCACTTTTGGCTTCTTGTTTTTCAAAGCAGCCATGGCATAACTTTGGGTAAAGGCATCCAATCTCACCCCGCCCCAAGGGCCACGGATCTCTGATTGCAGTTTGTTGGTCAGGATTTCTTCGGGAGAAAGATCATCTCCTTCTGCGATATCAAATCCTGCATTCACCGGAACCCCGCTCCGCTCCTCATTGACTATAAACGGAAACACATCCCAAGAGCCAAAGGCCATAACCTTATTCTGAAACTCAGGCAGGCGATTCAGATACTCCAGCAGGGTCACATTAGGATTGTTGATTTTATCGTTGCTGTTAATGTGCTGATCATCTGCAAACCCACTTAGCACTTCATTGTACCCAGGGTAGGAAAACCACATTTTATTGCTGTTGTCCACTTTGTTTCCATAGGCACGGTTGCCATAGAGCTGACCTTCTTTTGCGAGGGTATTCCAGAAAAAAGGCATCAGCATTTCCCGCCTTACCAATGGATCTTCATTCCAAAAATCGGTTAGCAAAGACCCCGGCACTTTGATCATACCAGTATCATCCACCAGTAAGGAATCAGCACCTGTAAATACTTCCTGCCACCTAATACCATCCAGGGTAATCAAAATGATATTTTCAGTTTTATAATCCTGTGCCTTCAGGCTCAGTGCCTGGAAAAGAAGCAGCGTGAAAAATGCACAAGCAATTGATTTGTTAAGCATGATAGTTCTAGCTAAGTTGATTAGTAAAAAGTCACCCTCAGAAACAAATCCAAGGGTGAGCTTTCATTCAAGTTAAAGAAATAATTAATCTACATCCCACCAAACACGGGTGGTAATAGCATCAGGGCCCTGACGTCCTACTGCGATCTCGTAATTTTCTCTATTCAGCGCCTGCACGCTACCTGGGTACATAAAGCGAACGGGAACCGTATTGATGTAAGCAGCAGGTCCTGGAGTGATTTTAGGGTAATCCGTTCTTCTCCAGTCATACCATGACTCCAAACCCGAGAAGAATAAGGCCAACCATTTTTGAGTGCCTATTTTCGACAGCTTTTCTTCCGTAGAACCCGTATAGGCTACCCTTTCCTGTGCCAAATAAGCCTCGTCAACTACCAGTTTATCTGCGATCTGTGGAAGATTGATGATTTCATATCTACTTTTGTAATACGCAATAGAAGACTCAATTCCGTTTGTATAATAATCTTCTGCAGTACCTGCGGAGATATACCCTTTCTCTCTGGCTTCCGCCAAAATAAACTGCAACTCAGGATAACCCATCAAGATCGCCTGTGCACCTATCGGGTTTGCCAACGGAGTACAAGCTGAACAAGACCACAGGTAGCCTACCCGGGAGATAAAGTTAGAGCCTCCTTTTAGCGGATCCCCGGATGGAGAGTAAGCTAAAGCTTCTTCGTCTGCCAAACCATTTGGCACTCCCTGATAATCATCCTCCTCACCGATGACACCAGCACCTGAATCGTTGGTAGGCTGTGCATAGGCAAACAATCTTGGATCATCCAGCTCTTTTAGCACTGTTTCCATTCGTTCACTCAGTCTATATTCATCAAATGAACCTGATCTGGTCGTGTATAAAGAGTGCTGGTTTGGCACATCCTGAAGTGGCTGCAAGGCTGCCTGATCCTCGTTTGAGGTGAAAATCGGGAACTGGGTAGGATTGGAAACAATTGCCTGCATCCCTGCTGAAGGGTCCATACGGTCAGAAAGCCTCATCAAAATTCTCAACCTAAGTGAATTTGCGAATTTTCTCCATCTCATAATATCGCCACCGAATAAAATATCCCCTTCTACCCCTTCTGAGGTAGATCCTAGTAGGGTATTTGCCTGCTCCAGCTCTGCAAGGATTCCTTTATAGATATCCTCTTGGGTATCAAAAACAGGATAATTCGTACCATCCTTGGCATTGATCGCCTGACTGTATGGCAAATCCCCATAAGCATCTGTCATAAATGAGTACAAGCTGGCTCTTAGAACCAGGGCAATACCCACATAATTGCTTTGTTCAGCTTCTGTGGAGATTTCTATCACATTGCTGATATCCCGCAGGGAATTATAGAAGGAGCCATAAGGATTTCCTTCAGGCCCCCAGTTGTACCGGTCTTCATTGGTAAACTGGATTTTGGCGGTCTGCTGCATCACTACGTTGCCTATTCCCCAGGCTTTACCGGAGATTTCGCCAGCCGTATTTCTGATTACTGTAGGCAAAAGCAAATTTGAAGAAACGGTCTCGGGACTGTTGGGATTAGTATTTATTTCATCGAAATCCTTATCACAGCCACTCAGCGACAGCATAGCCGCCAACCCGATTCCTGCTATATATTTAGTATTAAAATTCATGTTTTTCTGTTTTAGCGATTTTAGATTCAAACTTGAGCGACTTAAAACTTCACATTGATGTTAAAACCCATACTTCTAGTAGAAGGGAAAGCCATATCTTCCACACCTGGAATAAGAGTACCTCCACCCATTGAGAGAGTTTCAGGGTCAAAATGAGGATTCTCAGTCCAAAGTGCCAGATTCCTTCCTACCAAAGAGACTTTCACATCTTCAAAAGGAGTCCTGCTCAAGATGGACTTAGGAATGGTGTAACCTATAGTCACCTCTCTTAATTTCAGGAATGTGGCATCGTATTTCGCAGCCTCCACATTAGATCTGTTGTAGTAGGTATTGTGCCAGTTTCTGGAAGTAGTCTCATAGGTGTTCGGACTAAAGCTACCGTCAGCATTTTGGACTACCCCAGGAGAAACTATTCCGTTGCCTTCCCCTTCCAAATCATACCCAGTCTCACGTCCGTAAAGCGTCTCAGCCAATTGACCTGAAGTACTTCCGATAGTTTTGGTTCGTGACACCACTATGCCTCCGTATCTGAAATCAAACAGGAAACCCAGATTGATTCCTTTGTAGCTGAAGTTGTTTTGCAAGCCCAGCATCCAGTCCGGATTATAATTACCCTGATATTTCAATTCAGGTGCAGTAATTGGAGTTCCTGTGCTGTTGTGGATGATCTCGCCAAAAAATTCTGAGTTTTCATCTTCCACCCTAGCAAAGCCCTGTCCGTAGATATTGCCCATTCTCTCGCCTACTCTAGCTTGGATATTCGCACCGTTTCTCCCGGTCAGGGTATAGGTATTCAGTCCTTCAGTCAGCTCAAGTACTTTTCCTCTGTTTCGGGTGAAGTTTGCCAAAAAGCTCCAGTTAAAACCATTGGTCGTGTTGACAGGATTGGCACTCAAAACGATTTCTATCCCTTTGTTCTGTATTTCCCCGGCATTGATAATCCTGGATGCATAGCCCGTGGCAATATCCAGCTCGATAGGGATAATCTGGTTTTTGGTTCTGTTGTCGAAATAGGTGAAGTCCAAACCTAACCTCCCGTTAAAAAACCGTGCGTCCAGGCCTGTCTCGAAAGCAGCTGTTTGCTCAGGCTTAAGCTCTGAGTTAGAAAGTCTGTTTGATTCGGATTTGGCCTGAATAGATCCCCATGCGGTCTGGGAACTGTACACATTAGAGAGGCTGTAAGGATCTGTATCATTCCCTACCTGGGCGTAGGCAACTCTGGCTTTCAGGAAAGAAAGGAATTTTGGCATAATCACCATATCAGAGATCACCGCTCCGAAGGTTGCTGATGGGTAGAAATAACTGTTGTTATCTGCCGGCAGGGTGCTAGACCAGTCATTTCTTCCGGTCAAATCAAGGAAAAGGATATTTTTATAACCAATCTGCCCAAAACCATAGAGGGAGTTGATTCTCTTCTCCGAAGTATATTGGTTCACCTGAAGATTCACCGCAGTATTGGTGAAATTATAGATCCCCGGTATCAATAACTGCGGTGCAACAGTCTGCACATATCTGTTTTCCTGACGCATCTGGTTACCGCCAACGGCTATACTATAAGTAAAAACGTCATTGCTGCTCTCTGAGTAAGTCAGCAAGAAATCAGAGTTCATCTCCGAGAAATAAAGTGCATCTTCCCGGTAATTGCCCTTAGGGAAACGCTGGGTGCTGAATGCTCGCTTTCTATCTCTCAATTCATTGTACGTATCCAAACCTGTACGTAGCATTAGGCTCAGCTTGTCTGTAAACTTATAGTTGACTGAGATATTTCCATAAATTCTATCCTTAGCCTGTCCATTGGTATTTTCATACACATTGAAGTACGGGTTGTCGTGGTAGTTGTAGTTATAGTTAAACTGCTGCTCACCTTCCAGCCCTGGCATCCAGTAGTCTCTCAGGCTGGCAGTATTCACCTGACGGCCATACCAGATCCACAAGTACATGAGGTTTTCTGTTCCGTAGCTGATGTTTGGTCTATTACCACTATCGCTTCTCTGATAATTAATGGTAGAGTTTACTGTTAGCTTATCTGTAAGATTGAGACCTCCATTCATTGAAATGGTGTTCCTTTTCAAATCTGTATTGGGAACTATCCCTTTTTGATCCAGATTAGTGTAGGAAAGACGGATGTTTGCGTTTTCATTTGAAGCAGATAGCGCTATGTTATTAGAAAGCGTTACTCCAGTCTGAAAAAAATCATTGATGTTATCCGGGCTGGATACCCATGGCGTAGCAGTAATTGTACTTCCTGCGGGAGCATTCAGGTCACCTCCTCTAAAACCAGGCACATCTCTAGGAGAATCAAACTGTGGAATCATCAATCCAGCATCCAGTCTTGGTCCCCAGCTTTCATCCACACCATCTGCAATCCCGGAACCTGCACCATTCACAAATTCAAATTGTCCACCATTTCCCTGTCCGTAAGTATTTTGCCAATCAGGCAGCATCAAGGGGTTGTCAAACGTAGTGTTGGAATTAATGGTAATCCCCAAGCCTTTTTTGTTCTTACCAGATTTGGTGGTGATCAAGATTGCACCATTTGCAGCTCTGGATCCATAAAGAGCAGCCGCAGCGGGACCTTTTAGTACGGTCATGGATTCGATATCATCAGGATTTATCTCTCCAGCGGCATTTCCATAATCCACTTCCTGGTTGGATGATCCAGAGGATCCCACAATATTGTTGGAGATGGGAACACCATTAACCACGAAAAGGGGCTGATTTGCATTGATATTCAGGGAAGACTCTCCTCGGATAGTGACCCGGCTGGATCCGCCTATTCCTGAAGAGCTATTAGTCACCTGCACACCCGCTACTCTCCCACTTAAGGAATTGATAACATTAGTTTCCCGGGCTTCGGTAAACTTATCACCATCCACGGCCTGAACAGAATAGCCTAGCGCTTTAGATTCCCGCTTTACGCCCAGTGCAGTCACTACCACTTCATTGAGAGCCAACCCTTCACTGAGTGTAACATCAATCACCGTGGAAGATCCAACTGCTTTTTCAAGGGCTTCAAATCCTACAAAAGAAAAAATCAAGGTTTCGCCTTCGGAGGCCTGGATGGAATATTTTCCATCGATATCCGTCACTGTACCACGGCTGGTGCCTTTCACAAGAACTGTTGCTCCCGGTAAAGGATCATTGTTAGTGTCAATTACTTTCCCTTCTATCATGCCTTGTTGGGCGAAAGAAAAGTTGATGATAAACAGCAGCACAGCTGTTATCAAACATTGCCAAATGCTTTTTTTAGCAGTCATTTTAAGGTAGAGGTTTTGAATAAGAAATAGTTAAGTTTAAAATTTTACTAAAACTATACTCTATCTGACTGAGAGCAGTTAAATCTGCTTTATCAAAAAATGAATTAATTCCGAACTAACTTCTCAAAAACTATATATAGACATATAAACAGCAGAAAAGTTATTACAAAAACCTAGATCTGAATCCTGTATTTACTTTTTATTAACAAAAAAGTATGGATTTAAAAGTAAACAAATATTAAACTTTCGGAGTTAGGTCACCGGAAATTCTATTCAAAACTTATCTCTATCAGCAAAGTATCAAATTGCTAAAATAGTTTAACTGGTAGATATTGACGAGAAACTAAAAAGGTGACCATCTTTCCAGTCCGCCTTATGCCAAGCAATCCATGGACGCAAGGGAATGATTGCTTGGGATGGGGCGGATCTTCTTGCTGCCAACGCCATCTTCCGCCGGAACTAGGAAGTGGGCTGAGGGATGTTTTTTTGCTTTAGTTAGGGCTTGCTGAAAAAGTCTCAGGCATGCCAGGTTCAAGGCGGCCGAGTGAAGATGTATGCTTATATTTCGAATGAGGCCAACGTAGAAGATGGTATGGCTGAGGCTAGCTTGAAAATCCCTATTTTGGGATTTTCAAGCGCCTGGATAATGACCTATAGTCGTCAAAAAGCTTGTAGTTGCTGAAAAACCGCTCGCATAAAAAATGGGCTAATCATTCAAAATAATAGATTTTAATCTATTCATGGCGTTTTTCAGCAGGCCCTAGTTAAATCTAGATCATAAACATGTGATAATCTTACATCACTCAGCCTAGCAAAGACAGCAAGGCATACAAGTTCATAGACTTACATGTAATTTACCAGTTTCTAATCATGAGAAAAAACCCTAATTGTTTGGCTAAATAACCCAATAATTCAGGTAGCCTGAAGGTGTTTCAAGGACCACTTTATAAATATCAGATTCAATATTGTTGAGTGGAATAGTCATTCCCCCCTTTTCTAAGAGCACATCAGCTACCAGCCAATAATTGTCCAACCCGCCGGTTTTGAAACTGTTAGTTGTAGCAATCCAGACTCTGCCTTTTTGCTCTTTGGAAAGTGGTTTCCAGGTCAGGGAGATTTCACCGTTTTTCAATTCAGCTTTAAGATTAGTTGCATCTACAGTACCGATAAAGGGTGTACCATCCAGTTCCATGGCAATTTTCTTTGGAATTCTTAAATCCATATGATGGACGATGGAAGGCAGAATATCGACCATTGTAGGTGTTTGCCTGAAATGGATATTTGTATTTTTGGAATTGGTAACTATCCAGGTTGCGCGTTCCCTTTCACTATGCCCTCCATGACCAAATCCATCTTCGGTTCTACCATGGTCAGTAGTGATAACAATCAGCCAATCCTCCTTGTATTTCTTCTGCCTGTATTGAATGGCGTCCCAAACCCGTCCTATCTGAACATCTGCTTTTTTAACGCCTTCAATCATTTGGGGGCTGTTTCCGAAGGTATGTCCCATATCATCAGAATATTCAAGATACATCCAAGATAGATCAGGACCTTCATCCTGGATATAGCGGGCAGCCTCCTTTGAAACTGCTTCATCGATGTGATGGATATACATCCTATCCTCATCGTGTGGGAAATTCAGTGTATCCAACTCCATTCCATCGAAGAAATAGTCAAAGTTATAATTCCCGGTCTGTACCAGATTAGCACCCACTAACTTAGTCCTGTTATCTAACCACGTAGAAAATATTGCAGATTTTTTGGTAGGGTCTGCTTCTTTCAACATGCGGAAAATTGTCCAATAATTATAGTTGGGGGCCTCTATCCCATTTCCCCAGACATTATGTTTGTTTGCCCACACACCTGTTATTAGACTATTATAGCCAACTGCCGAGATAGTTGGGGTTTCGGAATACCCCCCGACTTCCCCTCCCATACTAGCCACTGTAAAACCGCCAATAGCACTGATCTTATCTAAATTTGGGGTAGCAACTGTATCAATAACATCAGCTGGTATGCCATCGACAATCACGAAGAGTACTTTTTTGGAATTTTTTTGAGCATATCCCTGGTTGATAAAAAGGGCTATAAAAGCAGCGAACAATATTCCTTTCATTCTTAATCGTATTTTTGGCTGAATTGGCCTGACAAAAACGCCAGGCCACTTTTGAGTTGAATCATTCATATCAATTCCAGCCAAAAATCTGCTGTAAATTTGGATTAAGCGTCACCTGCTGAATTGGAATTGGGCGGTAGTAGTATTTTGGCTCCTCAAAATTCCTAGCTTTTGATTCAGTAACCATCATTCCACCATTTTCCCCATTTTCCAGAAAGACATCTACATTTTCATCAATAGTACCTGCTTTATAGTAGATCAAGTCAACCCCTAGGCTGTTTTTCTCCTTGGCTTCTCCGACTGGAATGATCGTATCTTTACTCACTAAAATCACATCTTCGATACCGTCACCTGTCAGATCATATTTTCCCAAGCCGGGAAAACACATTCCCTGAGGAATATTTTCGAGTAGCTTACCAGCTTTCCACCGCATTATGTCGTCGTATCGGTAGCCTTCTACTGCCAATTCAATTCTTCTCTCTCTTCTGATTTCCAGAAGAACCCCCACATTGGAGCCACCTATATTGGAATACTTTCCTACCAGAAAAGGATCCGGAGAGTTGTTTGCATCTGTCATACTCAGATCAGGCATGCCTGCTCTTTTCCTGAGAATATTCACTGACATATCCAGATCTGCCTGCGTCAGCTCCTGTAGTTCCGCCTTTGCTTCCGCATAATTCAACAAAACTTCAGCATATCGATAGACGGGGAAATCCGCACTTGCAATCCCTATGTTATCAGTCGTATTCTGATAGCCTTTCAGTTGATGGTACCCTGTAAAATTCTTATTCAAACTTTGAATGTAAGGAACGGTATTTGGCTCTCGCACCCATCCGGGATAGACCAACGTCTGCATCAAACGGGGATCTCTATCCTGAAATTCTTCTACAAATCCCTTGGTCATATGGTTGGGCACAGAAGAATAATACGATCCATCCTTCATTAGATAACTCATTACTAAATCTCTGGAAGGCGACTGTTCATAGTCTCCAAACACGCCGGTATTCACATTGCCCCCCCTGTCTTTATTGGCATCATATGGGTTAATCAAAATAACTTCCGGGTTACCGGTAAGATCCTGGCTGGTAAATAATTTGGAATAATCGGTTTCCGGACTGCCTGTCGAATAAATAGAAAACTTTCCTGAACTAATAATCTCACTGGCTAAGTCCCGTGCTTTCTGCAACAATTCTGGGGATGTGGCCTCTAATCCAAGTTCATTATGGTATTTTCTATAAGTACCTTCATACAGCGCTAGACGTGAATAGAATGCTTTCACTGCCCATACATCAGGAGTTCCTGAAGGGACAGATTCACGTACATTATTTGCCGCGAACTCTAGATCTTCCATGACTTTTCCCATCACTTGTTCTCTTGGATCCCTCCCTTTATATAACTGCTCAGAATCACCGGGATCAAGGGTATTTTCATACCAAGGCACATCAGAATAACGCTTTACCATTCCGAAATAAAACACGGCCCTATAATACCTAGCCAACCCCACATAATGTGCAATAGCTTCCTCTGAGGCTACTGCTTTTTCATAATTATCCAGGAAATAATTGATATTCCTTAACCCACCCCAATTCCAACCACCTGTCAAGGTCTGTGAGCTTGGTGATCCTGTCATTATATTTTTGATTTCCACCGCGCCAGTTGTAGCCATGTTATCACTGCTTTGGTCAGCTTGGTAGCTTCCCGGTCCTGCCATGGTTAGCAGCCCATTCACATAAAGCTCAAGGTCTTCCTCAGACTTGAAAAACTCCTCAGGTGCCACTGATGTCTGTGGATACCTATCTAGAAAATCATCGTTGCAGGAAGACAAAGCTAGCACTGCACCTAATAGGACGATATATTTTTGCATGATCTTTTTCATTTCTAATTACAAATCGATATTAAGTCCAAATGAGAATTTCCTTTGGAACGGGTAAGCCCATCCATAGCCACCATCATTGATGGCTTCAGGATCTACAAAATTTTTGATGGGTGAAAATTCAAAAATATTTTCACCTGAAACATATAGCCTGATTCTGGTCACTTTTAGTCGCTCCAGAAGGGGAGCCGGCATGCTATACCCCAAGGTTATGTTTTTGATCCTCAGGTAAGCGGCATTTTTAAGATATTTTGTTTGTGGGATATCCAAGCCAGCGCCATAGTTATTATCTGCAAGCCAAGATTGTAGCACAGGGAATTCTGAATCCAGATTTTGCTCAGCCAATCCAGCATCGATGTAAGACTGGGAATGTTGTGCTATCAATGCCTCGCTATCTGCCTCACCTCTATAGAAATCCAGGTTCCATGGATAGATGTTGGCGTATGGCTGCTGGTAAGGCCCCCAATACAGATAATGCCTTGGGTAATAATCCCTTTTTCCCACTCCCTGAAGGAAAACAGAAAGGTCAAATCCACTGTAGCTCATGTCCAGATTAAAACCGTAGCGATATCTGGCAGTTGTATTGCCTATCAAAGTGAGATCTTTCGGATCATCTGCGGTTTGTCCTTCCTCAATCTTTCCGTCTCCATTCAGATCTTTGTATTTAGGCCATCCTGGCACAACAGCTATTGCTCCCCATGGTACTACTGCTGATTGATCCAGACTTTCAATTTCATCCTGGTTATCCATGATGCCGTCATTTACCAAGCCCCAAATCTCACCTATTTCCTGGCCGACCCGGTAAGCCGATAAAAGATTGTTTTCATTTTGGAAGCTGGTTATATGGGATCTGGAATCAGAAAGGATAGCTTTAATGCCATATTTCACAGGATTTGAAGGACTGCCAAATTGGTCTCTATAACCTAAAGAAAGTTCAAAACCCTTGGTCCGAAGATCAGCTGCATTTTGCTTTGGAGGACTTGTACCGAGTACCGCAGGAAGTTCCACCGGATCAGTCAGCATCCCCTTGGTATCCCTGATGAAATAATCAAAAGTTCCACTCACCCGATCGCCAAAAAAGCCAAAATCCAAACCAACATTGTTGGTGATTACCTTCTCCCAGGTATAATTCGTAGGGTCCACTGCCAGTGAAGGGGATGAGGTAATCACGGTCTGTCTATTTCCATCTATCAAGTAACTGGAAAGTCCTGTCGGCAATGTCTGGATATAGCCGAAGTTGGATACATTCTGATTTCCAAGGCTGCCGTATGAAGCTCTTAATTTAAACGTGGAGATGACATTAGTCAGGCCGGAGAAAAAGCCTTCATCCATCATCAGCCATGAGCCGGATACCGACGGGAAAAATCCCCACCGATTGTCACTCGGGAATCTTGACGAGCCATCATATCTCCCATTAACTTCGAGGATATACTTGTTTTTAAAAGAATAATTAATTCTACCGAACCCACTTCTTAACGCGTAAGTGCTATAAGACGGAGTTACAAATGCATCTCCTGTTGTCAAACCTATGTAGGGTAACGAAGAAGAAATCAACACCCTTCTTTCAGCCTGAATGGTAGAATATTCGTAATTCTCCTGGTTAAATCCCGCCAACACATCAAATCTATGTTCACCCAAGTTTTTGGAATACTTTCCGAAAAGATCAAAAATCGTATTGATCAAGGTTCCATTTCTTTCAACCACTGAGCCAGCCCCGCCTTCGGTGCGAACATCATCAGGGCCAAAACCAATGTTGTATTTTCTCTGGTCCCAATGATATTTCCACTGCTCTCTTTTAAAACTTCCTCTTCCTGTAAATGATAAATCACCTTCCAGAAAGGAAGCTGTAGCCTGAATGATATCCTGAAAGCCAATCATATCCTCCTGATTTCTTCCACCGTCCACCAGCTGGGCCGCAGTCCTTCCGGCTGAAGTATTTGCCCAGGTGCCATCAGGATTCTTTGCCACGTCTGTTGGCTGCAGGAAATAGATGTCTGTGATGTCATTGGTAGGATCAGCACGCTCTGTCTGATAGATATTCAGGTTATTGTCAAACGAAAGCCAATCCAAGGGCTTAACATTTATTTTTGCCCGTAAGGAGTAGCGATCCCAATAGTCGGGAGCCAATTTATTCAAACCATTTTCCTTGGTGTAATCACCGGATACATAATATCCGATTGGCATTTTTCCGCCGCTGTTTCCACTGATCGACAGACTTTGGTTGGTTGAAAAACTTGAAGAATTAAAAAAGTAATCGTTCCAATTATTGCTGCCCATGTAGGCCCAAAGGTTAGGGTTATTGGGGTCAAGTCTGGTATCGGCTATCGAAGGATCATCAGAACGCTCCTTTGCCCATTGGTAATGTGCATCAGAATAATTCACATAATCCCAAGGGGTATTATTGGTGGAAGTCTCCAACACACGTGAGTATATATAAGGGTCGGTTACCGGTTCAGGTAATACAGAGGGTTTACCCCAGGCAAAATAGCTGTTGTAAGAAATCTGTTGTTTACCTTCTGCTCCGTTTTTGGTTGTGATCAAAATCACTCCAAACGCTGCTCTAGCCCCATAAATAGCCGCAGAAGCCGCATCTCTAAGTACAGAGTATGACTCAATATCTGAAGGGCTTAATCTCAATAAATCGCTTTCATTACCTGGAATACCGTCAATTACAATCAATGGCCCCCCTCCATTGATAGAGGTAAAACCACGGATATTAATATTCGGAACAGTACCTGGTTTTCCACCCTGATAAGTTATGTTAAGTCCCGGACTCATTCCCTGAAGCCCCTGAACCACATTCGCTATGGGGCGGTTGGCAATATCCTCCCCAGCCAATTGATCCACAGCTCCGGTCACATTGATCTTTTTCTGAGTCCCATATCCGACCACCACAACTTGATCGAGCAGCGTATCCTCTTCTTTCATCACCTGATCTATGACAGATTCTCCATTGATAGCTTGCTCAATAGACTGAAATCCGATAAAAGAGAAAATAAGAATTGCGTCCTCGGACTCTGGAATAATGGAATATCTACCATCCAAATCCGTGATCGTTCCTTGTTGGGTGCCCTTGATTAAAACTGAAACTCCGGGAAGCCCCAGACCGGATGCATCAGTTACCGTTCCGTTCACTGGGTTTTGTGCCAGTGACTGAAAACTGATCAAAAACATCATTAAGACCAACGTAATGGCCCAATTGATTTTCCTCTTCCCAAAAGAGGCTTGTCGTAAATAGTCTTCCATAAAAGTTTGATTTTACTAAGTTTTCTTCACTAATATTTCTCTCCTGAATAATTCAAAAGACGAAAATTTTATTGAACATTCATTCAATATTAAATATTGATATTATAAAATCAAAGCAATTTTATTTCATTTAACCGTTACTTAATAAATGAATAACAATGAAACCTATAGCTTTACAATTCCGCAAAGGGAATTTAACAGTATGAGTATTTTCTGAAATTAGAAGAAATTGTGGTTAAAAAGTCCCTACTCACCAGCAAGGAACCCGGATAAACAAGAAGCTGTCTAAAAAGTGACGAAGGTGTCCGGCTGAGGCTTTGACCCCGCTCAGGTCGAAACGGTTCCAAGTTAATTTTCAGCAAATAGAGCCCTATTTAGGCTTTGCCTAATGGTACAGCCAACAGATTGACAAGTGGGCTAAGACTAATTATGTCAAAGGAAAATATTCGTTTTCCAAGGTTCCGTCAGAAAAAAGCTTTAGAATGGCAAAGCCAGGAGGTGTTTCCAAATAATATTGCTTACCAGCAGATTGTTCATCACCATCACCCCACCAAAATCCACTTAGGGCTCCGTTGCAGAAGTAGTGAACATCATTGTACCAGGTTCTGTGCAACAGATGCTGATGCCCACTGAGACAGACTCGTACCTTATCTTTATGCTCGTAGAAAAGCGTTTTTAATTCC
Source organism: Algoriphagus locisalis (assembly GCF_900116615.1). Lineage (GTDB taxonomy): Bacteria > Bacteroidota > Bacteroidia > Cytophagales > Cyclobacteriaceae > Algoriphagus > Algoriphagus locisalis. The sequence continues at coordinate 28,023 of NZ_FPBF01000001.1, read as the reverse complement.
TTGTGATCGCTGTGTTGTCCACCTACCAAATCGTGGGTAATTGATGTAATCGGGAAATGTGACATAATAAGTGTTGGCGTATGGGCAGGTAAACTTGCCAAGTCATTTTTAAGCCATTCCATTTGTTTCTCCCCGAGACTAATACCTTCATGATTTCCATCCAGAATAATAAAATGCCACCCTTTATCATCAAAACTATAATAAGCAGCCGACATTTGTAAACGCTTTATTACATAAGGTTTGCCATACATCTCATCTTCTTTGGAAGGTGCATCCCACCAAGGATCATGATTTCCTATACAGCTATAAACCTTTGCTCCTTTGAGCTCACTTCTGAACAAATCCCATGATTGCCACTGCTCTAACATCCGCTCACGGGTCACATTGTCATAAGACGCATCATGTATGCAATCCCCTCCGTTCAAATAAAAATCAGGATTATGCTCTTTCACAATTCGGAGCCAGGCAATAGCCCGGGCGGGGATATTTTCTTCGGGACGGATATGCACATCGGTAAGGTGTGCAATAGTTAAGACAGGAAGTTCGTTTGCTCTAGTTTGCGCTGCCTGGGACGTTAGTAAGGGGGTCGTAGCTGCCACCGCAAGTGTAGCAGAGTTACTTAAAAATTTTCTTCTTTTCATTTCTACTGCTTAATCAATGTCAATCTAGTCTGGATAAGGAAGGAGGTTTGTGATTCTAGTAACCAACATTTTCTTCACGATTTTTGTAATTACTATTAAAATCATAAATTGAACATCCGTTCAATATTATATACTGAAATCTGATTATCCAAAGAATAAAACATCACAATACACACTATTAATATTTTTTTAATACTTCAATAACATGGCGAACAAAATTTCGGACGAAAGAAAAAAGGAAATTATCGAGGGCTTTTACCAGCTGTCAGTGCAGAACGGGCTGGAGAACACCTCAATAGCTAAAATCGGAAAGCATCTCGGAATGCCCCCTAGTCTCATCATGCATTATTTTCCAACCCGTGAAATATTGATCTCAAATTTGATTTCCCATATTCTGGATCAGTACCTGATGATATACGAACCTGTTATCAGGGAACTGGAAACTAAAAACTATGCGGATCCTAATACCTTCGTGGACAGCTTATTTTCCCGAGATTGGAATATGCTTTTTGATGATGGGGTATTTTACAGCTGTTATAGTCTGATTTTCCGAAATGATCGAATCAAAAAAGAATATCGTTTGCTACATGACAAACTACGGGAATCTTTGAAAGACATATTGGATAGAGATGATAATTTTGCAGGCAAGGACACAGATTTACTTGCTGAGCAGATTTTCGTAGTGGTAGAAGGGGCCTATTATTACTTATCTATGATCGATGATGAAAATGTTTACAACAGGAAATTGGAAGCCTATAAAAGCCAGGTTTATGACTTACTCCGAAAATATGAAGTCCAGCATTTGTAAAGAGCCATTAGTGCAATACATGCCCATACTCCGTTGACAGCTAAGTTAGCATGGTCTGAAAAATGCATTGCATTGATCATCAAGCATACTGCTCCCAATAAATTGAAAACATGGTATTTAACCTCCTCCTGCTTCCAGATGCCTTTGGATAATAGAAAATAGGATAGAATAAAAAAGAATGCTCCTATCCAGCCGATTAGTTGGAATATCATAAGACTAATATAGACCTAAAATAAATTGGTATGAATTCTTCCAAAGTAAGTAAACTTTTATCAATGAATTAAAACTGACTTGTCGGTTGGCTTTTTGAAACAAATCCCCCTTGCCCCCTTTGATCATAGCATGTTTTTCAAAAAAAAACTAAAGGTAAAGGGGGAGTCTGTGAAGTGAATCTTCTGAAGCAGAGTTGATTTTCCTCACAATTATCTATCGTACCAATGGCATTATAGAAGTCCCATCGGCCAGTCAGAATGGATTAATCTGAGCGAAGAGGGACTATCATTAGCATAGGCTTTCAAAACTAGATTATAGCCCTGAAAGGGCGGCAATATTCTAACCCAGGGTAAGGAGGCACGACACAACCCTGGGTAATGAATCACCGAAATAAAACAGCGAGCCTTTAATCCATATACTAGACAGGAAAACTCTCCCGCTCTAACACTAAAACCAAGGTTATAAAAACGAGTTATCTAGTGCGAATATTAGCCAAAGCGCTGTAGGCGCGGAACTTTTGTAGCCTAGGCCCTTGGGGTTTAATTTATATCATTGCAAATGCCTTATTATTTTCAGGAAATGAATTCATATTCTTCAAACAAGGACTTTTGATATACACCTCCTTTGATTTTATTCATCAATTCCCGTATGAATTCGTAATGTTTGACATAGAGATTTGGGATGGCAATGCTGGCTATACCCTTGGAATGAAGGAGTTGCATTTTTATTTTATCTGAATCTATTCGCTTCTTGTTTCTGTAATGTTCAGCGCCGTTGATTTCAAAAACTACTTTTGGAATCCGACCCTGATAAATCACCCCATCAAATTCTTTCTTGTTTACTGCATGATTGTTGATTTCTTCAGGAAAGACATCCAGAACCTTTACATTTCGCTCAAACCGGCTGCCCTGTACGGAGCAATAGTGGCTCATGGTTTTGTAAAATTCATCTTCAAATTTTGAGTCATTGGAAAAGCCGATGGTAAACCTATTGGCAGTGCTTTGTCGAATCTGTGTTGTACCGTTATTTTGAACATATTCTACCAGGGCATACAGATCATCATCCTTTCTCGACAATATATCTATGGCTTTTTTATCGGCTACCACAATTAGATTCTCCTGAGCCCTGGTGACTCCGACATTGATTAACTGACTGTTGTTCTTTATCCAGTCGTACGTTCTAGTCGTGGTGTTTCGTGAAATGGAAGTGGATATGATGATGGTCTTGTTCTCTTGCCCTTGTATTTTGTGAATCGTACCGCAGCTTACTGATTTATCTATTTCATTTTTGGCTTTTGCAGTTCCCAGGTATTGATTTAAAACTGCTTCCTGATTTCGGAATGGGGTGATGATGAAAACATCCTTCAACTTATTGTCTGCTATGTATTTTACAATCTCATCTGCTTCTTCAATGGCCGCATTTTTAAGCTGCTGATTCACATTGTTCACATCAATCAACTTCAGTTCGCCATTTATTTTAATCTTCGACAGGTTCAACTTATTTTCATAAAAGCGCATGTTTGAGTAATTGATAATCTTCTTGCCACAGCGATAATGATAGCTCAGCAAAATATCCCTCGAAATATTATCAATCCTTTTATATACGGAGAGGATAGAATTGCTGTGGTAATCGTAAGTCTTATCAATATTGAAAATACGCATCAAGCGTTGACCTATACTTTCTTCAAAAACAACGATTGGCTTTAGCTGGTTTGTGTCGCCAATAAGTACCATATTTTTGCATTTTGAAATAGGAATCAAACCTGTTGCAACATCGCACTGCCCCGCTTCATCTATTACCAGTAAATCGAATTTATATTTTCGTCCCAGCTTACGGCTCGATATATTGGTGGTAAGGATAATAGGAAAGACTTTCGTAAGCTTTTCCATATTCTCATCAAGCGCAATCCATTTATTAAATTCTTTTACCTGCTTTTTTGATTCTTCAATTTCCAGTATTTCTATCAGCTGTGCATAATCCTTGGACCTGAGGCGTTTTACATACCTCAGTGACTCGAAGTAAAAAAACTGTAAGAGCTGGTGATTGTCTTTAATGACTTCATATAAATCGTCTAGATCATCATTATTGGTTTCGGGTATCTGCTTGAGTTTCTCTTCAATCGCGAGTTTTTCTTTTTCCAGCAAATGATTCCCACCTTTTGATAGCATGCTGGTTACAAACTCGAGATTTTGAGACTGTTCAATTCTAGTTTCATGATTTTTAATTCTCTCAAGCAATTTTCTGTTTTTCTCTTTCGACTTTTCTTTGAGATTATAAAGCAATTCTTCCTTGGGCACATCCTTAGTCTCAAAAGCAAACCGTTCTTTAATTACCTGGATGGCCTGTGCTACGCGTTCGTTGTTCCCTAGCCTGAGTACCGGAAGCAGTATTTCTTTGTTTCTGTATTTACCTAAATACAATTTGTCTTTAATCCCATCAATAGGCACATTATTATTAGACGATATCAACAGGGTTTTGCCATTGGTAAGGCAATTCACTATAATGTTTAATATGGTCTGTGTTTTGCCTGTGCCCGGTGGTCCCTGAACATAGGTGATCGGGTATTTTAAGGCATTATAAATGGTTTGGATCTGATCTATATTGATATTCTGATCGTACAGTGCAATGTGTGGTTCCTTTCGGTTTTGTCGGTCTAGTAATGACAGATTTTGAAAGAATGCCTTTAAGGGAACCTCCATTTCTTTCTGCTCAAATTCTGCATGTATAGTGTCATAGATTCCGGATATATCTATCTGTGCATATCCCAACACGACAATTTCAGGCCTTGTATTTATCAATTCGGCCGTTCTGAAGTTGGCCTTCAATAATTCTTCAGCTGCATGTTTATCGTTAGTGTAAATCGCTTCAAAATCTGCTGGGCTCAAATCGGTGTAGTACGCCAATGAGTACTTGGCATCTTTAATGTAAAAGTTCGAATTGAACTGTGTTTTGCTGCCCAGATGCAATTTTTTATTTACAGGGTCTAGCGTGAGCTTTTTGTATGCAATTACAAATTTGCCCTTTGAGGGTAAATCTATTGACAATTCACAGATAGCCAGTTCGTACTCATAATACCTTTGGTAATCGCTGTGATAAATATCTTTAATGATCTGTTTCTGCTGCTGGTTTGTTAATGGAAATGGATTTTCCTTTTCAAGCTCAGTTAAATCCACTCCCTGAATTAAATGAGCTTTGTGTAAAAATGGGTCATTATTGGCTTTGTAGCATTCCAGGTAGTAGTTCAATACGTTATTGTCATACCGTTCAAATTCATAAACCTGCAAGCTTTCATCTTCATCCAGCCTTTTGATCAGTTTCTCGGAAGATTCCCAATGTGAAAACTTTAGGATTTCGGCAGTCTGGATTGATGAAATAAATATTTTTCTGTTTAGGAGGGGTTCATCCTTTGTCACATTAAACATATTTACCCGCAGTTCATCTTTTGCATTTATATCGAGTAAACTGATCCAAAAAGGTGTGATCTCCCCATCCTTGTTTTTATAGGTAATGCTCAGATATTTCCCTTCCCGGATGGCTTTACCAATAAGTGAAGTGATTTTTTTGTCAATCATTTCGCTGAAATTTCATTAATCATGATTCTGGAAGCTCATCTAATGAGAATGTTATTTGAAGATTTTGAATTATCTAAACTTTACCAATTACTAGTTTATTGATATGCCTAAATGGAATATAGGTTACCACTTTGATCATGCACATACTCTTTTGTGCTTTTTGTTATTGCTAGAGTTAAACTTAGAACTAATCATCTAAAAATCCAATACCTCCTTTTAATCGAGGTTTTTGAATGTTAATTATATCCTCGAAGCACCCTTCTTCCTTCGTATCCTCCCGTCTGAACCCATTTGCCTACTCTTTTAACCTTTTTCATAAAACAAACTTAACCTCACTGTAAAATGGTACAGGGTAATTTTCTCTTTCTTTGCCGACAGAAAATATGCGAGTGTTTTGATTTTATCTATCAAGAAAATCGCATGCATCAGGAATCAATCTTGTGAAATTCTCCCCCAGGAAGCAATTGACCGGACAAGCAAAATGACATTTAATCAGCAAATTATCATTACATGAATTACCCAGTAGATTTTACTCAGACAAAAAGCCAAAAATATTTCTCAGGTATTAAAGGGTTAATTGACATTTCCAGCCTAAGAATATTCAGTATTTGCCTCTTTGTTGGGCTTCTTTCTACTGCACTAATCTTCGATGCTATGGGACAGTCTTCTAGCGAAAACCCTTGGGCGGCTAAGAAAATTGAGTATCTGCCAACCCCTGCCAGCATTACCGAAGGCGTCTGGTTATCGGGTGATTTGCATTTGCATTCCCGTCATAGTACTGAATCTACGAACAATCCCCTACCCAAGATATTTGCTTTTGCAGAATCCATGGGAATGAGTTTTATCTGTGTGACCGATCATGACAATCATGTGAAAGGAGACGTGGCCAACCATACCTGGGCAGATCCTGAATTTAAATCCGATTCGCTGATTCTACTATATGGTGCGGAATGGACCACTACCCGTGGTCATGGAAATACATTTTCTGCCAAACCCTATGATCACCAGCTCTTCTATACTATCCGTGATCAGCGGGACACCTTAATCGGAAGAGTGAAAAATGAAATGGGCATACATCTCTCTGCCAATCACCCCAGCGGGAAAGATCATTTTGGCTATTCCTATGATATCATTAACTCCATCGAAGTATGGAATTCTGCTTTATGGGAGAGAAATGTGGAGGCACTTATGATTTGGGACGATATGCTTTCCTCGGGCCGGATGATCACAGGTCGCGGGGGCAGTGATGCGCATCATGGCTATCCTGACAAACCTGAAGATACTACAAAAAACACCCCTGAACGCAATTATAATTACATAGGCACTCCTACCACCTGGGTTTTTGCCACCCAGAAATCTGGGGAAGCGGTGGTAGATGCATTGACCAATGGACGTGTTTCCATCTCTGTGAATCCAAAATCCCCCAGGGTAGAGTTTTATGCTGATCTGGATGAAGATGGCAGCATGGACATGATGATGGGAGATAACGCCATTGCTCCTACCAACCCTGTTAAATTCAGGGTAAAATTATCAGGAACTACCCTACCTGATTCAACCTACACCCTCAAAGTAATTAAAAACGGTAGGGAGTTCGAAACCATGGAAGCTTCCGGAAAGGATATTGAAGTTGAATTTGTGGATACGCCAGAAGAAATCGGACGAACGTATTATAGAATTGTGGTAGAAGGCACGCCCACACCTTTTCCAGAAGTACCGAACTCTATGAGTATCAGTAAAAACATGATTGGCTTGTCAAACCCTATTTATTTCAATTTTGACCCAGAGTTCTGATCCACTGCTAAGCCTAGTCAAATCACCTTAGTTTCCAGATATGAGTTGCCCCATTTCAACCGTACAGTTAGCGGGGCTGGCTCAAGACTACAATCTTCCTTAAAAAGGTTTGTTGAAGGTTCGTCCTACCCTGATATTTTTGACCAATTTGTAATAGGCTTTTCTTCATCGTTTACGTTTTTTTTGTAAACCTATTCTAGCGCTAGACAATCTAAAATGAAATCTAGGTTATTACGACCCAAAAGGGGGCTTCCAACCTAAACAATCTTTCCAAAACTCTCCCTATCCTATCTATCCAGCACTTCATCCAGCTTCTTCTTTCTGCTTTTGTTAGCCTCTGCTTCTTTGGGATAAAGATCAGGATTAGCTCCAACAGCTACTTCCATAGCCCCTTCTCCACTAAACCAAATGTATTCTGACTTAAGGGTTTATCAGTCTGCTACAAATAATACCTATAATACACCAGCAGAATAGCAAGCAGGTTATAAACCCCATGAGCAACAATTGAAGCCGTCAATCGGCCGGAATAGAGAAACAAAGCAGTATAAAGAATGGATGGAACCAAAATATCAAACCAGTCCAAACTTGTTGAGGGCATATGTCCTACTGCAAAAAGCAGCACGGACAAGCCAGCTGATACCCATATTCCCAGCTTTGAATTTTGGAATGTATCCCTTAAAACTGAAATAAAATATCCTCTGTTGAAAAGCTCCTCAGTAATCCCACCTCCAATAACACCCAGCGCTATAAAGGACAACAATCCAACTAGTGTCCCATCGTACATGGTCAGCATACCCTGAATATCCGACCGGTTTGCACCTCCGGTATTAGGGATGATAAGTGCAAACTGAAGCATTGTCCACCCAGAGCCAACACCCAGACCAAGCAGCGCATCCTTCTTCCAATTTGCAAACCCGAACCCTATTGATGAAAAATCCCTAGGTAGTGATTTTAGGGAAAAGTAGAGCAAAATAGCTATGGAGACTAACTGGAAAATCGCAATATAAAATAGGTTAATCCCTATTTTCCCTCCGTTGATTTTGGTCACACCAAAAAAAACATCCGGAATCACAAAGAATATATAGCCCAGAATAACAGTTCCTATAAAAATCAGTAGGGTTTTCCCTTTCCCTATTTTTCGAGGAACCTGATCACTATTTTCCATAATAAAGTAACTTTTAAAAAAGAATCTCTCAAGCAACGTGCACTACCCTTTTTTAAGCAAATGCTTTCGTATTATAATTCATAACCGGTAGCAAGCACAATTAAACTACAACCTCAGTAATAAATTTCACCAGAATGTAACTTTGCGAAAATTATACCATCCACCCATAATCACTCAGTTAAAAGGTTCATTATCATGACTGTTGAAAGTCAGAACCTGATTCAAAATCACGTATTTGAACCGTATCATTATCCAACATGGCCCCTTGATAAAGAAGCATTTTTTCAACTTATATGCTTTTTAACCCCCGGTTGCCCCTTTAGCAATAGTTTATCCAGGCTTAAGTTTGACAATTGGGTTGAAGTGGAAATTCGACCAACTAGGTGCACCCTTCAGTTTAAAAAATGGATAAATAATCTCTGCACATAGCTGAATAACAATTCCAATCCTAAGTACTATGTACCTTATCGCACACCCAACTGCCCGATTCTATTCACCTGCTCTATCTTTTACTTCAAATGCTCTCTGAAAAAACCTTACAATTTTTCAAATGGAATGACATCTATTTTATTGTATAAATCTACGTGAACGGCATTGGGAATAAAATCCGGTGGCGCTTAAAATCAAAGGATCTGATCAACGGCTGGTATGCAGTCATAGCCAGCCTCCCTCGTATCTGAAGTGGATTGAGAAACAAAAGCAGACAATTACCTTCTCAGTGTCTTTCTCCATCCAAGTGGGAAGAGAACTTTATGGAATAAAACCTGTACACTTACCTAACAAATATCACCCATATCAATATGTACAACTGGGCAGAGGTATGCAGTGAACTCAAAGTGCTGGAGAAAAAGGCAAAAGAAAAACTTGACAAGTTAACGTTTGAAACCCCTTCGCTCCCTTATGACCGCTTGCGCAAAGGCAAGGAAATTATTGCTCTATCCAAATCCATCCGTCTGCTGATGGAACAGGATTTGGATAAAGATGCTGAGATGATCCTAAGAATTCTGTTGGAAAAAGGAATTAAGCTTAAATCTGTAAGGGAATAGTGCTTAATCAAGTTTAATGTGAGTTTTGCGTCAAGAGAAATCAGGCAGCAGGCAATCTGGTGACAACAACTTGGGGAGTATTTTACCTATTTGCAGCAGAGAAGTAGAGAGGCATGAGAAAATTAACCGTCCATTTTATAGAGAAGGACAAAAAAAGCAAGGAAGCTATCCAGATCCTCAAGATCGGAGGAGTAAACAATACGGGTCAGCGATGGGCTATCAGTACCAAAGAGGCTATTGAAGGAATTCGATCCGGGCAGTGGGAGCTGTTTATTTTGGCCAACAACAATGAAATACCGGTGCGGATCAGGCAGGAAGAAAATCAACCCCCGGTATTGATCGCCCAGGGAGACGGATACCTCCATAACCTGCTGGAAGATCTGCCGGAAATCAATTCCGAGGAAATTATTTAGTCTGATTATTCGAAATAACGCCAACAACCATATTTCCTTGCTTAATCATTGGGGTAAAAGAAAACGAAAGAAGCGTTGTCAGAATAGCTACAGCTGAATATTTGCCTGGGGGATGTATCGCAAACGCACTGAATGCTTAGTTTTTTTTTCTATAAACCCGCTTTTCCGTCAGTAAGGGGATCAAAGCAATCTAGGATATTTTAACCGTAAGAATTGAGGCCACTTCAGCCTGTCCCGCCAATGCGGGAGTCATCGGTCTTCTGGCCAGTTGAGCAGAGGAACATTCGCTATTGCCATCATTCCGTATATCCATGTAGTTTTATTTTTTCTTATGCCATCACGGCAATCATATCGAATATTTTCTCACCAAGTCTTTTATTACCGATAATTTCCGATGAGGCTATCGCTTCTTCTCTCGTCATTCCTTTTGTGAAGATTTTCCAAGCATCCTCATTTCTGATTTTAACTTCACTCGTAGGTATTTCATTGACAGAGGTAAATAGTTCCCACCCATTATCATAGCGTAAAAACCAACTTTTTTCTGTCGCTGCAAAAAAAGTGAATTTCACTAGGTCTTTAGCTGTTCCTTCTACATTTCTATAATGATGTGGAAGTGCCCTAACGGATGTGTCTAAGTAAGGCAAATACCATTTCTCTTTCAACAAAACTTTCTCCTCACCAAGTGCGAGCCTTATTTGTTGCTGATGATGCCATTTTTCAGTGTATTCCCGTGCTATATGAAACCAATTCTTTGATTCATTTTCACCTGCCCAAGCGACAGAAAAATCAGCTTTATCGTCAGGATTTAAAGTGGCTAAGAAATCGCAGTATTCTTTTCCTGATAATTTTAATAGATCAATAATAACTTTTGGACTAAGCCTTTTGGCTGCAGTGACCCAATCAGCATTTAACTGATTTAAGAAATCTATTAAATCCTGATAGGAATTTATTGTGCTTGCCTTTTCCCCATAATAGTTATCCCGCAACATTGAAAGTGTCCTCAAGTTGCCGTCCAGCAAGTGGACGGCGATATCTTTGACTTTCCATTTTGGAGCTATTGTTTGCCGCTCCCAATCCTCAGCGGACAATCCTTCCAGTAACTTGAAAAGCATCTTGTCAAGCTCTGGCATTGAGGCTATTACATCTATTTTTTCTGGACTATTCATTTTTCTTACTAACTAACAAACTAACCATGAGGTTAGTACTAATCTGCAGTATAAGACTCAGGTTGCCTGCTTTGAAACAAATTTATCAATCTACTTCTTCTTGACCCTTATAACTAACCCTAATTTTATCCTTGATTAGGTGTTTGTCAAAGGCATTCATAAATAGTTCACATTTGTAATTCTGTGACTCCGGTTTGAAAGTTATCATGAATGGGGATATGACTTTATGCTAAAGAATCAGTAGATTATTTTTGTTGGCCTTATCCTAGCCATTTGTTCACGCCCATGTTCAAATGACTTCCAGAGTTCCTCCTTAAATCCCATTTTTATTTCTAAAAGAACCGATTTTTAAGTTTTAACAATAGTCTCAAATAAAAAAACCTAGTTCATTATCTCCTGAAAATTATCCTCCCGGTTTTGGTCTGACCGTGTTCCCCAAGGATCCAAGGCGATCCAGGCAGGGACTTGATGCAGCTTGATTTTAAGCTGTCCCTTGCCAGAATGAATCCTCACCGGTTGGGAAAAGAGTATTTCTTGTTCACTTTTCAGATTTTTGGGATGCACAGCAAATGCCGTTAATTCTAAGTCTTCGGCCATAGGAATAGCCTGCTCAGATCCATCAGCCTGTCGTTCGTTTTTAGCTGCTTCATAATCAATCGTGACCTGGGTAAGCCCATTCTCCGCTTTTTCAATCTGCGTATTTAGTATCCGAATGTCATATGTGATGATTTTCTGAAACCAGTCTGCAAGAAGTTCCTGACCCTCAGGTGAAGTTTTCTCCATCATTTTGTCCAAGAAAAGTTGAGCATCTACTGTCGGGATGGTGTTGCTTTGAGCTATTTCTAATAGCTCTCTGATGATTCCGTTGAGAACCTTTTCTCCCAACAGATCTCTGGCTGCCAGCAGTGCTGCCAGACTTTTCCCGTAGGCCAAATAGCTTTGGCGTTCCTGTTTGGAAAGGCTATTTTCTGGCTGGGAATCATTGGCCCGCCCTGCAAAATACGTCCTGTTTGCCTGATCACACAGATACCAGGTTGTTGACTTGCCTAGCAGTTTTTCGAGCAGCAAGACTTCGGCATATTTCGCTAAACCTTCGACAAACAACCCCGCCCCTGGCACATTCCTGGGAGCCAAGAGGTGCCCAAACCATTGATGCGCTACTTCATGGACTGCCCGCTTGGTTTGCAGGTCAAACTGCGTTCCTCCATCTCTGACCAAATAGTACTTGTCCTCCACCATGCTGATCACCGTGGGATGCGCATAGCCTCCAAAGCCCCAAAACCCCGGGATTTCTACCAGTTTCAATTTGTCAAAGGGGTATTTTCCAAAATTTATAGCAAGGTAGTCCAGCGTTTCTTTCATGGTTTGAAGGGTCTTGGCATTGGACTGGCTATGCGCTTCTGAGGAGTAAACCTCCAGATGTACAGCGCCTGATTCTACACTGTCTTGATGGTAATTTCCTGAAAAGAAAGCCACTCCCGGAAGAATAGGTCTCGGAGATCGGTAGTGAAAAATGGATTGGTTTCCCTCCTGTGCCACACGAAGTAAGTCTCCGGAGGTAAGGGCCACCTGTGGAGACTCCGTCCGAATGATTGCTTCAAAATTCACTTTGAACAGGTTTTGTTCAATCATGCTCCGATGCTCTCCCAATTCTTGCCTACTTGGCTTAGGAGGTAAGTTTCTCTTTTTTCGCTCAGCGTAATCGGAAATTTCCTGATATTCAGCATAACCAAAAAATGGAACAAAATCCCTTAAATTCAAGTAGGAGCCGTTTTTTACGATTGATTTCTTTTGTCCTAGCAAGTTGTTCTCGGGAGCAAGGCCAAAGGAAAATTGCAAAGTATCGCCCGGTTGGATTGCTTCCGAAAACTGAATCCGGAACAGACCCAACTCTTCGATATAGCCATAGTCTGTTACTTTTTCCAATCGGAAATCAATGAGTTTTTCATTTTCCTGAATCAAAACCTCTGAAATCGGATCTTGGAAAGGGTTAAACAGTTTACCTTCCACTGTAGCGGTGTAATTTCCTTTGGATGGCTGCATGTCCAGATCGATCTTTAGCTCAGCATAAGCCAATACAGGTGAATCTTCAAAGTGCTTGAACGCTTTCTCATAGCGCTCCTTTCGATCTAATTTTTCGGAAGGAGAAATGAAGCTGCCTTCTTGCCTGATTTTCCAGTCAAAGCCAACCCAGAGTCCAAGAAAAAGGACGAAAAAAAATAGGGCAAGACGGAAGGAAGGAGTATTTGGCAGCTTTCTTCTTCGAAGGTAAATGGGTTTTTCCCAAGAAGTATAAAGCCAAAGGACAATCGCCAAACCCAGAATTCCCCAAAGTAGACCAAGGTTGAGAAAAGACTTCCATTGAAGCTCAAATCCAGCTAGTTCGCTGTAGATGAGAAAGGGGGTGTTTCCGAGTCTAAATAAAGGATATGTCAGACCAATTGTCGAGCCCAGCGGCCCTGCAAATACCCCAATGGCCAATGCAGAAAGTCCCATTCCCAGGTATTTGCGTTGGCAAAGGTGCTGAATGAGAAGAAACAGCACACTGAAAAAAAGCAGATTCCAGCCCGGACTGAGGTAAAGCGAAAAGATGACCCAAGTATGTTGATTCCAAGGTGTGTCTGCGAGTTGGAAACCCAAGCAAATCAGGACCGTCAAGCTCAGCATGATGATACTTACCAGCACCAAAGCAGTTAGATTGGCAAGAAAAACCAAGCCTTTGGGCGAAGGGGTCGCATGCACCAAGTCCTGCATCCTATTGTCTTTTTCCCGCCACATCAAGGAGCTGCTCAGGAAAATCTGAAGTAGTATCCCGAAGAGAAATAAAGGTTGCTGCACCCTATCCAGGAGGATTTGAGAAGCGGGCAGGTAGCTTTCTTCATAGGAGCCGCCAGAGAATAGATGGGAGTAAATCTCCGAAATGGCAATGATCGCCCATGCTCCCAAAATTGCCCAGAAGGGGATGCTCTTGAGGATGAACTGCAGTGATATTCGTAACTGAGAACCGAATACAGCGCGATAATTTCCGGTTTTTGGAGAGATCCTTTTGAAAGTAAAATCCACCGAGTTTTCCGCGTCCTGCTTCTCCTTTGATTTTTGACTTTCATTAGCCATTCTAAAGGAGAAAATCCGATAAGTCGCTGCCAACAGAAAAGTAGAAAATGTCAGCCAGATCAGCCTATTCCAAGCAAAAAGACCGGAAAAGGAAATACCCAGCTGATTCTTTTCGTAACTGGTCCAGAGGTTCGTTTGGTGAAAAAATGCGGACAGTCCAAATGGGTCTGCCAGGGCTGCCCAGGTGAGATTTTCTGCGGAGATCGGGGCTGAATTGGCGATCAGAGGTGAGTTCAAAAAGATCGAACAGATAAAGTAAACCGCATAAATCCCTACAGCCATTGCATAGGTTGCAAGCGGGTTCTTACTCAATAATCCAACCGTAAATAGCAAAGCGGTACAGGTAGTCCATGTGGGAATGAGTAGTTTGACGATCACCGAGAAACTCGTCCAAAGCCGGAAATCGGCGATTCTGATAGGATCCAGATCCGAAAAGCTAATTCCTAAATGAAATCCGAGGATAGCCGGCAACATGACCAACAAGGAAAGTAACCAAGCACCCAAAAATCGGGTGATGAAAAATTGTTTTTTGGAGATCGGCGTGACGAAGATCAACGCTTCCATCTGGGACTGCCTGTCCCGTTGAGTGGCTTTGACTACGAAAAACATGATGGAAAACACTGCTCCCAAGCTCAGGAGTCCCATTTTGAAAAAGAGCTGGAATTCTGAATTGTAAATCAAATCTGAAGCTACGGCGCCTTGTTTTCCCATAAGGAAGGCAAAGCCAAAGTAGGCCAGCGCAAAAAACGGCACTGTCAATGTCTTGGATTGAATGATCAGTTCGAATCGGATAAGTTGAAAAAACTGTCTCATGACTTTGACTTTTGAGTTTGTAGCATGCTGAAATAAAAATCCTCCAAACTGGGCTGGATGGGTTCAAAGCCTTCTCCCGGATTAACTTCCGAGCTAATGTGAATCTTGGTTTTTCCGGCGATCAACTTGGATGAAATCAGGTTAAAATCTTTTTGGTACCGGGACATCTCCGCTTTTTGGATTTTCTTGGCCCAGATTTTACCTTCCAGACTTCTTGTAAGCGATTGAGGATTTCCTTTGGTTAGAATTTTCCCCTGATTTAGGATGGCCATTTGCGTGCAAAGCTCCTGCACATCGTCCACTAGGTGGGTAGATAGAACAACAATGATATGCTCCCCAATCTCAGAAAGCAGGTTGAGAAAGCGGTTTCGCTCCTCCGGATCCAATCCGGCAGTAGGTTCATCTACAATAATCAGCTTGGGGTTTCCGAGCAAGGCCTGAGCAATGCCAAACCGCTGCTTCATCCCTCCTGAAAAGGAAGAAACTGCCTTCTTCCGATGCTGAAATAGGTTGGTTTGCTGCAGCAGTTGATTGATTTGGGCAGTTCTTGACCGACCGTCCGAAATTCCTTTTAGGACCGCAATATGATGAAGCAGTTCCCATGCGGAAAGGCCTGGATATACTCCAAACTCCTGCGGCAGATAGCCCAAGACGGAGCGGATTTCCTCAGGTTTTTGTAGAACCTCCGAACCGTTGAAGAGGATCGTTCCAGACTCTGCAGTCTGGAGCATGGCAATGGTTCGCATCAGGCTGGATTTGCCGGCTCCATTGGGCCCCAAGAGGCCAAACATCCCATTTTCTATGGTAATGGAAATGTCATCTAGCGCTTTCACGCCATTTGAATAGGTTTTGCTTAGATTGAGTAGTTCAAGAGAGTTATTCATAGCACGGGGTTTTGACTTTGCGAAGCTTGAGAATTCCCCTGAGCACCTCTAATTAACATGTCGAACCCCCGCAAAATGAGGACGAACCAACAAATCCGATGGAATCATCCCGAAAAGTCGAATCCCATGTGTTCGACACGAAAACTGGCCAGTTGGTCATCTTTATTTCCTAAAAGTCATGGCATGGCTATCTTAGAAGCATGTTTCCAAAAGCCTCCTTTTTCAAAGCCCTTGGTTGGGGATTTGCAGTCACATTGCTTGTCACCTTTTTGCTCCAAAGAATGGGTTTTATCAGAATTGATTTTGATGAATATCTGGAGAATATCCTGATACTCGGATCATGGTGGATGCTGTGCAGTTTGGTGTTTTATTACAGCCGAAAAATCCGATTGCGAAAACAGAGCTTACTCAGGATTCTTTACCTGTCCCTTTTCCTCACAGGGCTTCTTCTTCTGGATCAATGGATGGCCATTCCAGACAATCCTGTTTCTATCTTTTTGTTGATTTTGTTTTGGATGGGAATTGCCCATTTTGTCTCTCCTGTATTTTTCAAAAAATATCAAACGATCATTTTTTCAGTTTATGGTCTGATTTGGGCTTTGTTTCTTTTCCTGAGATGGGCCGAAAACTACTTTGAGGAGTATCATGAACTGGCGATTTTTATGCTCCTGCTGCCCATTCCGTTCTTCCTGATGCTTTGGGTATTTGAGCAATGGAAAAGGATCAAGGATTTAGAAAATCAAAAAAACAGGGCTGAGCTGGCCATGCTGAAAAATCAGATCAATCCGCACTTTCTTTTCAATACGCTTAATAATCTCTATGGACTCTGTGTGGAAAAATCCGATGACGCACCGGAAGTGGTGTTGAAGCTTTCGGATATGATGCGCTATACGATCTATGAAGGGAATGCAAATGAGGTTTTGCTGAGCAAAGAAGTGAATTACTTGGAAAATTTTCTTGCCTTGCAGAAATTAAGACATCGACACCAGCCCGAAATTGACTTCCAGGTAACGATCAAGGAGGATAGGATGATTTCGCCGCTGTTGTTTATCGTGCCCGTCGAAAATGCATTTAAGCATGGTGTGGAGAAATTGACCGAGCAGGGATTTGTCAGGATTTCGCTTTATTCTGATCAGGAAAAGCTGAATTTAAAAGTAGAAAACAACTTCGAGGTGAGTCCGCAAAATACGAAGGTAGGGATAGGCTTGGAAAACCTAAAAAGAAGGCTGGAACTGGCCTATCCCGAAATGCATTCCTTGCAAATCACCCAAGAAAAAGGTGTTTATCAATTGATTTTGGAGATTCTATGGAGCTGATCAATTATGTGATTTTGGATGATGAGCCGATCGCTCACAGAGTGATTGAGGGATATTGTGAAAACTTTTCGTTTTTGAAAAAGCGAGGAAATTTTTACAATGGATTCGAGGCGCTGGAATTTTTTAGAACAGAAAAAGCTGACCTGGTTTTTTTGGATATCAATATGCCCAAGTTGACCGGGTTTGAGATGCTCAAGTCTATTTCAGATCCGCCAAAAGTAATTGTTACCTCAGCCCATCAGAAGTTTGCGCTGGAAGGCTATGAGCTGGATATTACTGATTATTTATTGAAGCCCTTTGGTTTGGACCGGTTTATTAAAGCGATCAATAAACTGAGAATTAGCCGGGAAAATTCAAATGAGCATTCTACTGTCGATTTTCCAAACAAAATCTTCCTGAAATCAGACAAAAAGCACGTCCAGTTGGAATTGCAGGATATTCTCTATGTGGAAGCTATGGGTAACTATACCAAGGTTTTTCACACAGGCGGGATGTTGATTTGCCCTGATAAGATTTCAGATTTGGAAGAGAAGCTTCCCTCCCCCAATTTTATTCGAGTTCATAAATCCTACCTGATCAATCGGGATCGAATCGAGTTTGTGGAAGGGAACCAAATCAGGATTTCGGGGAAAATGGTGCCTATAGGCCAGACTTATAAGGCAAATCTTCATGGTTTTTTTAATTGAGCATGTTCTTGTTGAAATACCCTTGGTTTTCAAAATCCCTGATATTCAAAGATATAACGGTAAGCTCTGGAAAAAGCTGATTGAGCCCTGCTACTATAATTTCCGAAAGCGTATTTTTCTGATCCGCTGTTCGGCCTTCCATGATATTTCGAAAGACATGAATAAACTCGGATGGTGAAAATGTTCCAAATGAACAGGAAAAGGGTCTTATTCTGACTTTTATAACTTCCGGCTGAAATAAACCTGATGAGCTTGCTGTTTCAAAAACAGTTTTCATGATCTTTTCCAGTGATTGCTTATCTAAAAGCACTTCTGAACAGTCGATAATAAAGTGGGAATATTTCTATTGAATTTGAATTATTAGATGCTCGGAATCAAAATAGATTGGACGGAGCAACCTGAATAATTTCAGATTGTTTTTTTTTAAAAGGCATCCACAGGTAATCTGCAGACACCCTTTCTTTTTTTGAATTTGCGAGCTTTTACTTTCTCACAATGGTGGTAGTTGGAGCATAAATCCCGAAAGTCAATACATGGACCAATCCATCCACGAAGGTATGCTTGGTGGTGACTTCATAATCCTTTGCACCGCGAGCCATTTTTTCTGGATCGGATATTTTCAATGGTGCCAATCCCTCGATCAGGTAATGGTTTTTCTCCTTGTATTCAATACCGGTTTGGGAGCCCTGTCCTACTGTGACTGTATAGGATTGGCAGGAACTCAAAAGAAGAGTAGTGGCAAGAATCACTGCGAATGTTGATACGATTTTTTTTACTTTGTTTGTGTTAAATTGTAACTAGTTGAATTAGTTTTTTCTGAATCCTTTGATTATTAAGTAAATGCACAAGGATATTTTCTGTCATTTCCGGTAAGGATGCCTTGGCAATTAGAAAAAGATTTGTGTCCGAAAGCAATCTTGTTTCTTGCTAAGCCATTTCGGCTTTTTCTCTTAACCGATGTCTTTGCTGATGATTTTGCAAGTGTCTTCAAAGTCATTTGTGTTTTGGTTAGACAAATGCTTACGAAGCTGCACCAGCCTGAGAACAGCACTACCTGCAAGTGGAAACGGAACCAGCAGAGGCAAGAGCGTTGGCTTTATGCCGTAAGTTCTTGCCTCGTGTGACGGGATCAGGCTAAATTGGCGGAAGAAGGAATGGAAAAAAAAATTCCTTTTAGTAGCCAGCCAGTAACTGCCAGAAAAACACGCTTGTGAAAGGATTACATAGAATGTTTTATAAATCAAAATTCCCCCTTAGTGTTTCAACTGCACAGGCGGAGGCCAATGATCATATGATATACCAGACTTAGGCCCCTATAGTTCTCAGCTAAGGTTTTTATCATAGGGAATAATATATCTAAAACTAAATGGATCAGAATAGGAAAGAAGCAAATGATCCGGGCTTATTTAGGTACCTTTGCACGCCAGTAAGCAATACTCCTGATATCATAGATGCCAAATCACTACAAATCCTTGATTTTGAAAAAGTACTGGATCAAAATAATCAAACCAATTAAATTTCTGGATCTCTTTCATCTTTATTCGTAAGTTGGAAAAATCAGTTAGGAAACATTTCCAAGCCTGTTTCGACAAAGAGCGGAAGGAAAAGTAACAATAAGTGCGCATCGGACTATCGCTTTAAAAAGATATCTATTATGGATCAGCACCTGGAAAATTCACTTTGCATAAACCCAGAGACAAAAGCAAACAATTCAACAGTATTGAAATAAATATCATGAAGGGTCTAAACAGAAGACGCGGAACTTCTAATAATTTTTTATGAAAGGTTCTCTCACCCGAAAGAATGATCCTATATTCCCATTTGATTTACAGTATTAAAAAATGAGACATCCACAGTTTTCCCCTCCTTCTTTCCATCCACGCGAAGGATTCTTTAAACAGGGCAGTTTTCAGATTCTCTAAAATTTAAGTTTTTTATGACGAAGGTTAAACTTTGGTATTCCTGTCTTTTAACAATGTATTTTTTTATGAATTGCTTGGTTGTAAAACCTGCATTCACACAATCCCAACCTGCATCAACTGATAACCTCGAAATTGCACAAAACTACGTAATGGAAATTTGGGATAATACGAAAGGCATGCCCCAAAACACCATTTTTGCGATGGAAAAAGACAATTTTGGATTTTTATGGGCTGCAACCGAAGAAGGACTGGTCAGGTTTGACGGGAAAACTTTAAAGGTTTTCAGCCAGGACAGTTATCCTGAAATGCTTGAGCAGACTTATTACACTTTTTTTAAAACCAAAGGAGGTATTTGGGCAAGCGGGGACCGTAGCATTATTCTGATTGACAAAACCATCAAAACTGTAATTGATTGCTCGGAAATAGCAGATAAAACCTGGATCCGGGGAATAGCAGAAAATGGCAAAGGAGGTCTGCTTATCGGCAACCAAAAAGGAGAAATTTTCTCCTGGGACCAGGGGACTTTTAGCCCGCTGTCCTTTTGGAACCCCAGTATCCGACTGGAAATTCTAGGCTTCCACTCGATCGAAAACTCAATAATCCTAGTGGGAACTACCCAGGGGATCTATGAACTGAATCTTGAAACAGCCCAATCAAAATTGATTACAGCGCAGGATTTTTCTGCTTTAAAAATATTCTCCAATGCCAACTCCCTATATGTATATGGGCAGGAAAAAGGGATTTTTCGCATTGAAATGGATTACCGTCTGGAGAAAGTGTATTCTTTTGAGCAATTGGATGGGGTCAATCCTTCCAGCCTCATTGTAGATTCAGATAACACCATCTGGGCCGGCTCCCTGGAAAATGGACTCATTAAAATGTCAGATGGAAAGGTAGATGAGGTTATCTTCCCCGAACTCCATTCTTACACCGTCCGGAAGATCATCAAGAAAGATGACAATGTGTACCTCGGAACTGTGGGAAAAGGGTTGACGGTGGTAAGACCAGCCAAAATCAAGCAACTCACTGCAGAGGCGCTGAAACAAAAAAACATCAAGCCTATCTACCAGGCTGGGGACAGCAGTATTTGGATAGGCACCAAATCTGACGGACTTTTCCAACTAAAAAATGGGGTAGTAAACTCTTGGACGGATCAGGATGGGTTATTGCAGAACAGGGTAAACACAATTGGATCTGCTAACGGCAAGGTGTATGTGGGAAGCACCTCGGGGGTAACAATTATTGACCAAAAAAGTGGTAAAGTCACTGGATACCTTACCCAGGAGAACGGCCTGCTTAGTAATTATGTAGGGGCTATCTTCCGGGATTCAAAAAATTGGCTTTGGATTCTGACCCGCAAAGGCGGGATTCATTATTTTGATGAAAAGGGGAACTTCAACCAGATCGAATTACCCGAAAACTATTCAAATACCATTTTTATCAGCATTCTGGAACTGAAAAACAAACAGGTTCTGGTCGGCTCTATCAATCATGGGTTTTTACGATTTGAAAACAACCAATTGGTTGAAAATGAAATACTACCTTTAACCCCCGGAGAAGACGTTATCTACAGCTTCTATGAAGACGCTGCCGGAGATCTATGGTTTGCTACCCACGGAGGCATCGTGCTTTTATATCAGGGAGAATTCAAAGTTTTGAGAAAGCGCCACGGACTAAAGTCACGCAGTGTATTCTCTATCATACACGATGGCAACGTCGGTGTCTGGGTAACTCATAATTTTGGGATCCAATACTTCCCTGATTCCGAGCTGGAAAAGTTTAAATTAGATACAGACGAAGATTTTCACATTGCCACTAGCTTTTACAGTGAAAGTCAAGGGATGCCCAATTCAGAAGCGAACGGTCTGATCTTCCCCTCTACCATAAAAGACAACATGGGAAGAATCTGGATCCCTACTGTAGAAGGTGTAGGCATCATACAGGATCCATTGCCGAAGGAGGAACTCCCCAAAGACTTCCTGTTTATCTGGGACAACCTTCAGATAGGTGATCAAAAAATCGACATTCAAGACGAAATCCTCATTCCTCAGGGAGTAGGGATGTTTCAGGTATCTTTTAGTTTGATTGACTTTGAAAACCCAAATCAATACTCTCTATTTTACCGCATCAATAGCAAATCGGAGCAATGGCAACCTATCAAAGACCAGCGATTCCTTAATTTTACAGGCTTAAAGCCGGGGGATTATACCCTGCAAATAAAAATCCATCTCCATGGCAATCTAGAAGAGATTCACACCTTGCCTATCCGGGTAAAGGCAATTTGGTTCGAAAGCATCGCCTTTAAAATTCTAGCGCTGTTAGCTTTCGGGATTTTGATCTATTTTGTGATGAAGCATTATTCGCATATCCGGTTAAAGCGGAAACTGGAACGGATGGTTAGTCTGAGAACCGCTGAACTGAGCAAGGCAAACAGGCAACTGAAAAAGGCATTTTCTGAAATAGAGAATAAAAACAAAGTCCTCCTGGACATCACCTGGAATCAGTCCCATTTGGTAAGAGCTCCATTGACGAAAGCAATGGGGATAGCAGAGGTATTAAATAACTATACAACTTATCAAGAAATCGGCCTAAGCAAAGAAGAGCTGGAAAAAGAGCTCTTAGAAACGCTGGAGCTCTTAGACCAAGTAGTGCGTGAAACGCACGCTATGTCGGAAAACATCAAAAACAATGAAAGGTAATCCACCAATCGTCTATATTATCGACGATGATCAAGTAGTTCTACTACTCCACAAAATACAAGTCAAAAAACAACAGTTATTTGAAAATATCCAGGCATTTTTTGATGCACGAGAAGCGCTGGAGAACATCACATCTTTGGATGACAAAGAGCAAAGAATCCTAATATTTTTGGATATCAACATGCCCAAAATGAATGGTTGGGAATTTTTGACAATGCTGCAGCAACAAAACATTCTCGCAGACATCAAGGTAGTTGTTGTAACCTCCTCATTAAGCAAGTCAGACAGGGAAAAATCTGCGGAATTTAACCTGGTGATAGATTTCTGGGAAAAACCAATGGTGCCAGATCAATTGATCAAACTAAGAGAACAATTGGGGGATTGGTTGCTCGGCAGTTAATAGTTACAATCAGCTCATTTGGATCAATGCTATATACTTCCCCCTTACCTTGTTTAAAAAGAGAAAGAAACCACCAGCCAATCATCAATTTGAAAAATCCCCTGTTCATCACAGCGGGAGAAAAAGCATTGAATGAGTATAGCTTCTAGAAAAAATATTCTCTGCACGGACTATAGTTACCTGGATTTAAATCTATCTAATCCCAACAAAAACTCTAATACTAAGTTTAACATTGTAACTATTCGGGGAACCCCATATCTCATTCACCCTACCACTCTTATCCTTAAATAAATACAATTTTTTTTTAATTCTTAGAATGGACATTTAGCAGATTATCTTTCTATTTTCGACACTTATTTAAAGTCGAAATACAAATTAAGCACCTTGTGATACCAAATTACACTATTAATTCTACCGACTCGGAACGAATGCATCTTTTAGCCCAACTGGATTTGGACTATTCCGCTATACAGACGACGTTTTCAAATATCACAGAACTTGCCGCTAAGATTTCAGGCTGTAGAATTTCTTTGCTGAATTTTATAGACCAAAATACGCAATGGAGTGTGGCTTCCTATGGAATGGATATTCATCAGACTTCCAGGCAAGATACTATTTGTAAATTCACACTAGAAGGAGAAAAATATGATTTTGAAGTATTGGATCTTTCTGATCACAGTCATTTTAATAACCTCCAATTTATCCGCAGTAACCCTGAATTAAAGTATTACTACGGAATACCTTTTTATTTCGATAAAAGAGTGGCCCTTGGTACCCTATGCGTAATGGATAATGTTTCCAAACCACTTTCAGATGAAAAAAAGAACCTTCTCAAACTTGTGGTTAAAGAAATTGAAGAGCGCCTGTTGCTTCTTTTCAATGTATCCGATTTAGAAGAGCAATTAACTCAAGTAGAAAGGAAAAAAACCAAGTTGGCGCATGATATTAGGGGGCCATTGGGAGGGATAATTAGTCTATCCGAAGTAGTGAAATCCGAAGGGCTTAAAAATTCACCTGAAGAAATGTTGGAGTACTTTGATGCAATACACCATAGTAGCTCGACCATGATTGAACTTGCCACTGATATATTGACCAAGAATATAAAAAATGGTTCAACAAGTAAGGATAAAAGGCTTTTTGACTTATACACTTTGAAGGAAAAAGTCAATCAATTATACGCTCCCGCAGCACTTGCGAAATCAATAGAATTTGAAGTTGAGGTAAATGACTTAAATTCTGAGAAAAAATTCCCAAAAACAAAGCTGCTACAAATACTCGGGAATTTAGTTTCCAATTCCATCAAATTCACCCCAGCGTTTGGTAGAATAAAAGTTAACTTAGCTATTACGGCAAAAGAACATGCTAATCTTTTACGTATCAGTATTGAAGACTCGGGCATTGGAATGGATACCATGCAGATAGCCTCTATCGGCAGAGGAGAATCAAGCAGCAATTTGGGCACAGGAAGTGAACACGGGTTTGGCTTAGGGCTAAATTTTGTGAGGGAATTGATCGATCAACTGAATGGAGAATTCCATATTGACTCGGATCTTGGAGTAGGAACAACCATTAAGATTAGTATTCCATTTACCTAATTCCCTTTGCCAAGTAAGCATTATCGGTACCCGCCAAAGAGTCCCAATAGTTAACAACATACCGCAAATTTCTCTGCTAGGTATCTCCTAATGCATCCTACTGTGTGGTATTTTTTAGCTATTTAGCATTTCCATTCGTTCATTTATTCAAATGAAAATCTACCACATCACCACTTCCTGAGACTCAGTCCTGACATTATCCCTGAAAATATTGAACACCGCTGTGAACTCGTGGGTGTTACCCGGGAGGTTATAGCTGGTAGCATTGGGAAACTCGTACAGGTAGCCTATCCTTAGCCGCTTGGTCAGAACCCCTACCTGGGCGTTTGTGGCATAATCAATCCGGTGTCCCAAACCCAACCACAGTCTATCCATCAGCAAGGCCTTTATGTTAAATTCAATGTTATCATCCTGGTTCTTCTGCGTACTGTACATCCCGTTTAGGATAACTGCGATATTTTCACTTACCGCACTTCGATAGCCAGCCTGAAAGATGGAGCTTGCAGGATAAGCATCCATGAATTCATCCCCTGAGGTGATCTTGCCACCATTCACCCGGTGGATACCATAGGAGAAATAGTAATTGGCATGGGTCAGTGCTATTCCCAGGTTGAAGTCCACCACATTCATATTCGAGAACTGCCCGATGTACTGGCCCAATGTGGGATCGTTCTGTTCTTCCGTGGTCAGCGCATTTCCATCCAGACGGATGCTCTGGTAGTTCAAGCCCGCTCCCAGTCTGAGGTTGTGTTTTTCTGTCAGCCTGATTCTGCTCGCGTAACCCAGCGTGAGTTCCGTTTCCCGAAAAGCCCCATAGGTATCGTACAGCAGATTCACAGAGACAGCATTTTTTCCCATCAAAGCCGGATCCTCCTCCCCTGCCAGCTCACCAAAATCCAGCTCAGTGCTGAAGAAATAGGTTTTAGGGGCTCCTTCCACTCCAGACCACTGGTTTCGGACGAAGCCCCTGACCGCAGATCCTTCGTATCCGGTCAGGGCGGGATTGTAATAGCTCTGGAAAAAGTCAAAGTTTGAGATGAATTTTCTCGATTGGGCATGAACCTGGGATTGCCCAAGCATCATCAGAAAAAATGCCGCCGCGATGTATTGTATTTCCTTCATGGTATTCTTCTTTAAAAATAGGTTAAGTGGAAGCGCCTTCAATGAGTGTTCAGACGCTTCCTGTATTCCTGCTCTTTTTATCTTGATTCTTGGCTCCAATTTCTTGAGTCTTGAGTCTAAATTCTAAATTACTGTCTCAATAGATTCAGCATTCCCCGTTGAATTTCTCCAGACTCACCAACTTCGATCACATATAGGTAAGCTCCCACAGGCATGTCTTTGCCGTTGAAAGTTCCATCCCATTGCACATCCGGATCTTCGGTGTAGAACAATCTGTCACCTCCTACAGCAAAAACCGATATTCTCACCCCGGTATAATATCGTAATGCCGGCATACCCCAAGTATCATTTACCCCATCTGCATTAGGAGTGAAAGTATTCTGAACCTCCAACTGATCCAGAGGTGTGCGTTCGCGGGTAATATTGAATTCTTTTTCCAGCACATTGCCTGCCCTGTCCGTTACGCTAAGCATAATGGTAAAGTCCGTCCTGCCTTCTGCCTGCTCTGCACTGCTCCAGAAGAGAATTCCGTCCAACACCTCAAAGAATCCATTATCCTGAACTCCTTCAGGTAGGCTAAATGTATGCTGATCATCAGTAGGATCAATCACCGTAAAGGCTCCAATTTCCTGGAAGAATTGATCCGGGATTCCTACAAATGTATTAGCACTAAGGGTCACATCCTGAGGCGCAGGCTTAGTCAATACAGTGATTTCCAGCACCGGCTGCAGCCCATCAGGATTGAATAATCCCGCAGGAAGTTCTATCATTCCGCTATAGCTGGTCGTTCCTGACATCATTGGAACATAGCCTGCAAGATCCCAGGTAACCGCCAAGTTGATAAATTCACCGCCTGCCGTGATCATCACCACCTCTTCCGGAACCTTTAGCTCATCTGCTTCCGTGCCCCAAAGGGCTTCCAATAGCTGGCTAATAAATTCAACAACTGATCTTTGGTTGACATAATCCGGAATCCCGTCTTCATCTGAATCTTCAAAGTCTGTTTCTTCATTCGGATCTGTTCCCTGCTGCTCTTCCAAATAATCCGGCACATCGTCTCCATCGGAATCCAAATAATCTCCGGCATCCACAGGGTCTGTTCCTTGGACACCCTCTACATAGTCAGGAACAGCATCTCCGTCTTCATCCTGGTAATCCATCGGGTCATCAGGGTCGGTACCCTGCTCCTCTTCCACCTTATCAGGAACGCCGTCTCCATCTGTATCCACATTCGGCTCCTTAGTGATCAGGAAGTCAGCTCCGGTATAGTTAATTGTGTAATTGGCGCCTGCACTTAAACTTCCGAGTGTAATCGCATAAGATCCTATATCCTCTCCGGATTCTCTACTCAATGTTCCAGCCAGTATAGCTTCTGTATCAGAACCCTGAAGACCTGAAATCTCATAGGTCAAGTCAGGATCTTCCATTCCGAACTCCTTGCTTTGACCTTCATCCGCCATCACCAATAAGGTGGCTGGTGTGATAGACAAGTCAGCAATTAAGGAAACCTCAATGAAGTTAACGCCACTGATTATTGCAGTGACTTCCTGCGTGCCCACATCCGTTCTACCATTGTTTGTATAGACTACTGATGTTCCCGCCGGTAAAGTACCGTTTATTGCCAGCGACTTGGCTGTACCATCATAAGTGAAGGTTCCACTATCAAAGGCAAGTCCCGGTATGACAGCATCAGTTACTTCCAGATCAGCTGTAAGTATCAACGTAGTAAAGTTAGATCCAGTGATTGTAGCTGTTACTTCCTGAGTACCTACCTCCGTTCTGGAATTGTTGATATACTCGACTTCAGTCCCTTCTGGAAGTGTACCTGAAATCGCAAGTGATTTAGCTGTTCCATCAAAAGTAAAGCTTCCATCAATGAGTGTAACTCCTGTGATCGTAGCTGGAGTGATCGTCAGATTTGCTTTCAGTTCCACTGTCGTGAAGTTTGATCCACTGACAGTAGCAGTGACTTCCTGCGTGCCCACATCCGTTCTACCATTGTTTGTATAGACTACTGATGTTCCTGTCGGTAAAGTTCCGCTTATTGCCAGCGACTTGGCTGTACCATCATAAGTGAAGGTTCCACTATCAAAGGCAAGTCCCGGTATGGCAGCATCAGTTACTTCTAGATCAGCTGTCAACACCAAATCTGTGTAGTTGGATCCAGTGATTGTAGCTGTCACTTCTTGAGTCCCTGCCTCCGTTCTGGAATTGTTACTATAAACTACTGCCGTTCCAGTTGGAAGTGTACCTGTGATGGTAAGAGACTTGGCTGTTCCATCGAAAGTAAAGCTTCCATCAATGAGTGTAACTCCTGTGATCGTAGCTGGAGTGATCGTCAGATTAGCTTTCAGTTCCACTGTCGTGAAGTTTGATCCACTGACTGTAGCAGTGACTTCCTGCGTGCCCACATCCGTTCTTGAATTATCAGCATAGCTTACACTAGTGCCCGCAGGAAGTGTTCCTGAGATAGCTAGGGACTTGGCTGTGCCGTCATAAACAAAGCTTTCATCTTCGAAAGTGATTTCTGATATCGTAGATGGGGTAATTGTCAAATCAGCAGTCAATACCAACGTAGTGTAGTTCGATCCAGTGATCGTTGCAGTCACTTCCTGAGAACCCACATCCGTTCTTGAGTTATTGGCATAGCTTACACT
>NZ_FPBF01000011.1 GCF_900116615.1 Algoriphagus locisalis | reverse complement strand
ACTATGGGGTATTAATCCAGATTTCTCCGGGCTATCCCCCTGTATAGGGTAGGTTGCATACGCGTTACGCACCCGTTCGCCACTCTCAATTACCCGAAAGCAATCTACCGTTCGACTTGCATGTATTAGGCCTGCCGCTAGCGTTCATCCTGAGCCAGGATCAAACTCTCCATTGTAAATTATCATTATTTATACACTGTCAATAAAACCGCACGAAGCAAATCTTATCAACGTCTCCCTGTCTGTTCTCAGGTTACTATTTTTTTCGTCTTACATCACTTCAAAGAACTTAGTACCACGCATTTGTGGTTCTGGTCAGATGCCTCAATCTTTCGATTTCCGCTCCGTTTTTTCCCCTTCCTTGCTGAAGGGAGTGCAAAGGTAAGAGCTTATTTTTAAACCGCAATAACCTTTGTGAAAATAATTCTGAAAGTTTTCGAAGGCTAATCCCTCGATGCTTTATCCCCGCCTCTTCAGATGGGTGCGCAAAGGTAAGAACTCTCTTTTGACTTCCTAGCCCCGCAGCTAAATTAATTTCCTATTCTTTTTTCAAACCCTTTTAGAGCCGATCTCCGCTCCTGCCCTGACACCGTCTGCGTCGTTTGGGAGTGCAAATATCTACCTTTTTTATTTAAGGGCAAGAACCAAGACAAAGAAAATCGAGAAAAATCAGCGTCTTTTTCACAGTCCTTTAATTATCAGGACTTTTGTTTTTTGTAGAGCGGAACTGTACTACAGGGCTCACCATACATAATGGATTTTGCACGGGGCTGTATAAGGGAAATTATTTTGCCATAGGCGAATAGAGGAATCGGAAAATCACTACACCCTTTGACTACAACTGGCCTATCATTGAATGAAGCCAACTCTAATTTCCTCAAACAATCTTCGGAAATCATCACTTCAAGCTCTTTCAGATCCCCAATCGCATAGCCGCGAGCAGAAGGGTCTAGATAAGTCGCTACCAACATAAATGCCCAATTGGGCACAATAGCATCTGCAGTGCAAGTGATCGCCACCCACTTATTTCTATACTGAGTCCAATCAATTTCTTTAAGGGCTGCCCTAAACTCCTTTTCCCTAAGAATTAACTCTTGGAAAAGAAATGGCTTTAGGTCAAAAATCACGCGTTCTTCCTTTGGATAAATTTCCTCCAGATTAACCGTAATAATAGGACTACTAGCTACTCTATTTACTATATCACTCATATCAACAAGGGATTCTTTTTGGATTGAAGGGCTTTAAACTCCTTCAGGTAATTTGGAACGAAATAAGCCAAGTCGGCAAATTCATCCTTTTGAAACTTCTGGTGCGCCAATACCCCAACATAATCTGCTGAGATAGAAACATCCAGAAAAACAGCATTGGGATGCACCAAAACCTCCGATACTTTCTTTACCGCATCTCCTACAAAATATACTTTTCCACTAGAAAGTAATTCTGAATAGGAATTCTCATCGATTATTTCGGAGTCAAGTTTTTCCAAAGATTTCAAGTTATGATCGAACACTTCCCGATATACTTCCATCCGGCGTGCATCTAGCATAGCTACAATCAACCCTGATTCTTCTACCTGCGAACTAGCACCATAAGAAAGTGCTTTCAGAGTGCTGATTGCAATCAAAGGTATATCACCGCCAAATGCCAATCCCTTCGCAACGGAAACTCCAATTCTCAGCCCTGTATAAGACCCAGGCCCCTCAGACACTGCCACAGCAGTTACATCCTCTATCGAAAGCTGGCATTCGTGCAACAGGGAATCAATCATCCCCATTAACTTTTCCGAATGCACACCTGGTACATCCAGCGATTTCTCACCTAATATTTTACCCTCTCGATGCAACGCAACGGAACAAATGGGGGTAGAAGTCTCTATAGAGAGAATAATTGCCATCTGCTTTACTTTGAAGAAGCTGTCAATACTGATTTAACTTTTGCAGGATCTTTGAGAAATTCCCTAGCCAAATCGACCACTTCATCGTCCTGCAATCCGGACTCTATCATTCCTTCTTGGAAATAATATCTTGAAACTATTTCCTGAGATAGTATTTTCTTGATCTCCTCTTTATTAGTCACCAGATCCTGCTCTTTACTATGATTTACTCTTTTTTCTAAAGAATCAATTTGAGCTTTGATCTCATCGTAGTAATCGACTTTCTCCGCATTCTTACGCATATCCTCCACAGATTTCTCCAAAAAAGTGGTGTAATCGTATTCTTTGCCTTCCAGCCAACTCACGAAATCAGCATAATCTGAATCTGATATCTCAAAACTGGCTGGATCAGCAATCTCCTTATGTTCATAGAAATACTTGGTTCCATAATCAAATACATGATTTCTGGCCACTAAACTATAAGATATGGGCGCATAGCTTCTTTGCTCCACCTCTTTATCTGGCTCAATACCCGCCCCATCCAAAACAGTTCTACCATTTTTGGTTTTGAATGCTTTACGCAGGGAATCAGGAACTGTAACCAACTCGTCGTTTTCTCGGCTCTGCAAATAGTCAATCGCCTGAATACACCTACCGCTTGGAATGTAGTATTTGGCAGTAGTAACTTTCATCTGAGCATTATACGTAAGCGGAACGGTGGTTTGTACTAGTCCTTTCCCAAACGATTTCCTGCCAAGCAAAACTGCACGGTCGTAGTCCTGAAGAGTGCCTGCTACAATTTCTGAAGCAGAAGCACTATGCTCATTGAGCAAAACTACCATAGGAATATCTTTATCTACTGGAGTTTTGGTGGTCTTATAAGTGTAATTTACATTTTCGAGCTTGCCGATTGTCTTTACCACCTCTTTTCCTTTTGGGATAAAAAGGTTAACAATCTCAACCGCTTCATTTACCAGTCCACCCGGGTTATCTCTTACGTCTAATACCAAGCGATCAATTCCCTGGCTTTTCAAATCAACCAACGCATTTCTAACTTCTGTAGAAGCATTGGTAGTAAATTCAGCGAGTTTGATATATCCGGTGTGTTCATCCAATTTACCATAATAAGGCACATTCTTGATTGCAATTTTCTTACGAATCACATCAAACTGCAATGTGTCCTGATCTCTTTTCACCACCAAGTGCACAGGAGTATTCGCCGGGCCTTTCAGTAATGCGGAAACATCAGTAGTACCAAGGTTGGTCACGTCCGTGGAATCGATCTTAAGGATGTAATCCGCAATCTTCAAACCAACAGTCTGCGCGGGGAAACCGGTATAAGGCATAATCACCATACTTCCTTCTCCTCTATTGCCTATCACTGCGCCAATTCCCGCATATTCTCCGGTGGTCATCATGCGATAATCCTCAGAATCCTCCTCTGGAACATAAGTAGTATAGGGATCAAGTTCCTCCAACATCGCGTTGATACCAATCGTCACCAACTCATCTGGGTTAATTTCATCTACATAATAGGAATCCAGCTCTCGTATGAGTGTGGCAAAAATGTCAATATTCTTAGCTATGGCGAATAGCTTGTCATTTTTGGCTTTGAATGCAAAAAATCCTGTGAGTACAAAAGCCCCCAAAACGAAGATCAGTAGGGATTTTTTCAATGATTTATTCATCTGTTTAAATTATATTTTTAAAAGGTCGTCACGATAGCTATCCGGAAAATCTCGCATCGATCATGTTTATAAGTGTGACTATTAAATCATTCTAGATTTCATGATGCTTTTCTTGGTTTTCACTTACGATGGAAGCTAGTTTCTTTAAAGCCAGTATGACTTTAATCTGAATTTCCGAAAATTCCATCAAATCGGAACTTACATAAATTAAACCAATGGACATAATCGGTGCTGTGGAAGGAATCAAAGACTTGTTAAGCCTGTAAGCTTCTCTCATTCTTCTTTTTACGAAGTTTCGGCCTACCGCTTTTTTTATCTTCTTCTTCGAAACGGAGAAAAGCACCTGAGAGGTTCCACTCTCCTGGTCCTTTTTAACAAAAAATTGGACTTTGAATGGGTACAAAAAAAAAGAGGAACCTTCGTTAAAAAGTTCCTTGATAAGTTTGTCGGCATGAAGCCGCTCACTTTTTGGGAGTCTGTAATTCATCACAAGGACTATATTCGTACGCGAACATACGAAAATCAGTGCTAAGAATTACTTCTTCAATGTCTTTTCAGAAGAAACAGTAAGCTTGTGTCTTCCTTTTGCTCTTCTAGCTTTCAGTACTCTTCTACCGTTAGCAGAAGACATTCTTTCCTTAAAGCCGTGCTTATTTTTTCTTTTTCTACGAGAAGGTTGAAATGTTCTTTTCATGATCGAATATCTTTATCTAATTGCTTTCTATTTCTTTGTTCCCCAGGATCTACCCTGAAAAGGATTGCAAAGATAAGTACCATTTCTTTAAATACAAACAAGCCTAAAAACATTTGTTTGAATTAATATCACTTACCAATGATCAAATACTTAATTGAATCTGCTAATCCATTATCTCAATTCATACAAATCACCCTATACATTCCTGTCAGGCATCTTTCTCAAGTGAGGCTGCAACTTCCAGCCTGGCGTGCAGGAAGATATCAGCTGGCAAATTACGTCCAAAATATTCGTAATCTAAAAGTTCTGACTCCAGCTGGAGAAGAGATTTCAACTTCAAAGATCACCAAGGACTTGTGGGAATTCAGTCCCGATCATGTGGGTGAGTATCAGGTACACTACGAATATTACTCCGCAAAAATGGATGCCGGTTCTTGTTGGGTGGATGAGGAGCAACTTTATTTGAATTTTGTCAACTGTTGTTTTGAAGTAGAAGGCCGATCTGAAGAGAAAATCCAAGTGGAAATAAACCACTCTGACAACTTTAATTCATGCACTACTTTGTTGACAGAAAACGGTGAGTTCTTTGCTTCAAACTTCCAGCAATTGGCTGACAGTAGTTTTTTAGCTTCGCAAAGCTTAGCACATGTATTATTTCAAGTTGGAAATAACAACTTCCATTTATGGTTTAATGGAGAGATTCACTTTGATTTAGCTGAGTTTAAAGCCGAAGTCCAATCGTTTGCTGAGAAACAAATTGAAGCATTCGGAGAATTCCCTGTGGAAGAATATCATTTCATCTATGAACTACTCCCCTACCCGCATTACCATGGCGTAGAGCATCAGCGGGGAACGGTGATTACTTTTGGCCCTGCGGAAAGCTTAGCAGAGCGCGAACACCTCAATGAGCTCATGGGAGTGAGTTGCCACGAGCTGTACCATGCCTGGAATGTCTGCCAAATCAGACCTGTTGAAATTATGCCATACGATTTTTCGAAGGAAGCCTACCACCAGGCAGGATGGATAGTAGAAGGTATCACTACTTATATGGGGGATATCTTTCTATTGAAATCTGGATATTTCACACTAGCCGAGTATTTCGAAACTTTTGAAAAAATACTAAACAGAGAAGCTGTAAACTTCGGATGGCAAAATCAATCCATCTTGGAATCCAGTTTTGACCTGTGGATCGATGGCTATGTGGCTGGAATTCCTGATAAAAAAGTGAGCATTTACACCCATGGGGCTTTGATTGCATTTTGTCTAGACGCCATGCTCCTCGATGAAAACTCATCTCTACATCTGGTGATGAGGATCCTCTGGAAAAGATTTGGAAAGCCAAAAATGGGATATACTATCGAGGAAGTTTGGGAAGTGGTACTTTCTCAAACAGAACATCCAATTTATTTCAACCAATTTTATGAAGATTTTATAGCGGGAAAAGAAGACATTTTCCCGATCGTGGAAAAGCATCTGAGTTCTTTAGGCTTTGAGCTTAGTGCCAAAGCCAAAGAAGCTCACCTAGCCTCCACGTTTGGTATTATCAAATCAGAAAATGGAGCAATCTCCAAAATCCATCCTGACAGTGAGGCTTTCAAAAAACTAATGGCCGGCGATGTGATCAATTCAGAAGAAATCAAGAATGGTATTCTGAACTTGTCTATTAGTCGATTTGGGAGAAATCAAGAGATCAAATTATCACCTTCTGAGTCGATTCTATTCAAAGATTTTTTCCTGATCGATAAAAAAAATAATCCAAAGCGAGCTGCATGGATTAGTTGATCAAAGAAAAGGGCTGCCTTTTCAGACAGCCCTTCTTACTTTATTTACTCAGAACTTAATTAAACACAGAATCATCCAATTCCTGATTAAATTTTACAGACGTAACTTTTGCCTCTAAGGGCATTGGCATCATGCTATTTTTAATAATCATCGTCATCGGCATCATAAGTCCGTCCACTTCCTGATAATCCTTATACAGGATAGTTCCTGCTACATCGGACATTGTTTGAATTTTAAGGCCTGTGGCAACGCTATAATATTCGACGGTATTTGCGTCTCCTCCGGCTTCAAATGAAAGCTTGTAAGCCTGCTCTCCTTCTACTTCTTCAGTTCCTTCAAATACAACTGCGATACCCAATTCATCCAAGTACAACTCTCGAAAAGCATAGACCTGATTTTTCAATACTGCAGCTACTTGGTCTTCTGTCAAGGCTTGCTCCTGTCCCATTGCGGTCACAGTTCCAGCGCCATCTTTTACGACTGTCTTTGACATCACATTGCCATTTACTTCTGTGACATTCAGTAAGCGCTCATTTTCTTGATCTGTAACACCTGAGATAATCAATTTCATTCCTTGGATCTCAGCTTCCATGTCCATTTGTACGTTACGTACAGCCTTCATCTTAGACTCGCCACCGATTGCTTTAATGTAGTTATCTATCACTTCTTTGACAGAATTCTCCTTATCAACTTTAGATGGAAGTTCTTTTTCTACAGAGCTGGCTTGCGCTGCAATCGGGGCTAGAAGTAGTCCTAATGCTACTATTAACACATTTTTCTTCATAATTACTTAGTTAAAATCCGCTTCAGTTAATTCCGGATTGATTTCAAGATTTGTGATTTTTGCCTCTAGAGGCACAGGTATCATTGCTGATTTGATGGTCTGAGTCATTGGAATCAAGACACCGTTTTTCTCTTGGTAATCACTGTAAAAGGTATCACCTGAAACAGGATTCTCATTCTTGATCTTCAATCCTGACTCTACCGAATAATAGTTTGTCACAGAAGATCCAAGAGGAGTAGCCACGATTACTTTGTATGCCGGAGTTCCTTCTACGTCCTTGATTCCATCCAAAGTCAATGTATAGCCCATGGTTTCAAAATGTAATTCCGGTAAGAAGTAAGTACTCAATTGTGTAGCATCTACTTGCTCGTCTGTCATAGCCATGGATTGTCCTTGGACACTTGCTGTGCCTTTTCCGTCCTTCACTACTGAAGTTTGCATCACATTGCCACCTACGATTGTCTTTTGAGCAAATCTCATATTAGCATCATCGTGTATCAATTGGATAGTTAACTGAGTACCCATCACTTCGGCTACCATTTCTAATTTTGCAGCTTTGATGGCACTTGCTTTAGCCTTTCCACCGATTGCAGCAATGTAGTTTTCAATCACTTTTTCGGAAGTCATATCTGCATCTACAGCAGCCATTTCTTTTGCTGGGAAGCCCATGTTGTCAAACATCATCACTTCACCAAACTGTGCTAATTTATCCTTGATTTCGCTCCCGTTACCCACTGCTGTGATGTAAAGTTTGCTTGGATCTATAAGGTCATCAGCCGTTTTATTAATATCAGCAACGGTCAAAGCATTCATTTTCTGCAAATATGTCTCGTAATAATCTTTTGGAAGATCGTAACGCTCGATGTTCAACGCGAAATTTGCTATGGTAGCTGGGCTTTCCAGAGATCTACCAAATGATCCTGCAAGATTTGCCTTGGCTTTGTCCAATTCTTCCTGAGTCACTCCATTGTCCACTAAGTCGTTGATCTCATAGATAAATTCTACCAACGCCGAATCCGTCACTTCGGTACGAACTGAAGCACTGGCTGAGAATTGGCCGATTAACTTATCTGCTGCAAATGAAGAATAGGCCCCATAAGTGTAGCCTTTATCTTCACGTAGATTCATAAAAAGACGAGAAGAAGAACCTCCACCAAAGATTTGATTCAATACTCTACTTGCGATGTATTCTTCATCTCCCAGAGTCAAATCAATAGGCTGCGCAATGTCAATTACCGTCTGTACTGAGGAACTACGATCTACCAGACCTACGACAGTTTTGTCTAAAGGAGCCGGAGTATCATAGGTAAATTTTGGAACATCACCAGCCTCCCAATCACTGAAGTATTTATTCACTACTTCTTCCGCTTCTGATTTACTCATATCACCTACTATGGCTAGGTAGGCAATATTTGGCTTAAAGTAGGTAGTGTAATACGATTTCACGTCTTCAACTGTAATATTACCTATGGATTCCTCTGTGGTCGATTCTCCATACGGATGATCCTTCCCATACACCATCGCACTGGAAAGTCTTCCTGAAATGGAATTCGGGTCATCCTTGCTGGTAGCCAAACCAGTGAGCGTTTGCTTCTTTAGTTTCTCCAATTCCTCTTCAGGAAATACCGGATTATAAAGCACATCAGCCATTAGGTCAAGGATCTTTCCCTGATGCTTTTTCAAGGAAGAAGCAGACATAGAGGTAGAGGAAACACCGAGGTTTGCACCAATGAAATCAATCTCTTCATCTATCTGATCTTTAGTTCTGGTAGTAGTACCCGCTCTCATCATTTGTCCTACAAAGCCTGTCAAACCAGCCTTTTCGCCTTCGAACAATGGATCTCTTTCCAAAACCAGCGTGAAAGAAACTCTAGGTAGTTTATCATTTTCTACTACAAACACTTTCAGCCCGTTGTCCAAGGTGAAAGTTTCCGCTTCGCCAATTTTAATTACGGGCGCTGGACCGGCTTTTGGAAATTGACTTCTGTCCACTTGAGCAAAGCTCACGACAGATACCAAAAGACTTAAAATAAAAGATATAGCTATTTTCTTCATGTCATTTCAATTTTTAAGGTGAATCTATTCCTGAGCTGCTTCTGGTGACTCCTGAGCTGCCTCAGCTGGCTTTGGTAAATAATACAATACCACACGGCCATCCAGAGTCAAATACTCATTTGCAACCCGCTGTAGATCTGCCTTGGTCACTTGGCTGTAGGCATCCATCACCTTATTTACATAGTCCGCACCGCCAAACATAACGTGCGCTTCAGCCAGGTTTTCTGCTATTCCTGCCATTGAGGAATTACCGCTCACGATGTTATTTTCCATAATATTCTGAAGCTTTTCAAAATCCTGATCCGAGATCCCTTCTTCCTGTACCTGCTTCACCAACTTATCGATTTCTGTTTCCAGATCTTTTGGCTCCACACCCATGTTGGTAATGCCGTACATGATAAAAATACCTCCGTCCTCCAGATCCAGTGGAATAGCTGCAAGTGCAAGTGCCTTCTGCTGCTTATCCACCAACTCCTTAGTCATCAAGGATGAATTGCCGCCTGTGAGGTAAGTAGAAAGCATAGACATCGCATAGGAATCCTTGTCCGCCTTTGGAGGCAGGTTATAGGC
The DNA here is from genome assembly GCF_900116615.1 of Algoriphagus locisalis. Lineage (GTDB taxonomy): Bacteria > Bacteroidota > Bacteroidia > Cytophagales > Cyclobacteriaceae > Algoriphagus > Algoriphagus locisalis. The sequence continues at coordinate 88,251 of NZ_FPBF01000011.1, read as the reverse complement.
CTGAATAACTGCAGGAATCTGAATGTTGTCATAAACCACATCTCTGATTTCAGCAGTTTTCTTTGGTTCTTCGATATCAGGTCTATAGATCTCTTTGGTTCCTTTGGGGATCTCGGAGAAATATTTTTTCACCCACTCTTCGGTCTGCTTGTAATCGATATCACCAGCGATGGTCAAGGTTGCGTTATTTGGCACGTAGAAATCCTTGTAGAATTGCTGGAATTCTTCGATAGAAGCTGCGTTGAGATCATCTAATGAACCAATTGGTGCCCAGCGATACGGGTGTACCGTATAAGCTCTTTTCAACGTTTCAATCAAAATGCTGCCATAAGGTCTATTGTCATAGCTTTGACGCTTTTCCTCTTTTACGACTTCGCGCTGCGTTTCCACACCGGTCTGATCCACTTTGGAGTGAAGCATACGCTCACTTTCCATGTAAAGAGCCAATTCCAACTCGTTGGAAGGCAAAGACTCGTAGTAATAGGTGATATCATTGGAAGTGTAGGCATTCAGCGTACCTCCATGAGACTGTATAATATTCATATATTCCCCACGCTCGATATTCTCCGAGCCTTCAAACATCAGATGCTCAAAGAAGTGTGCAAACCCAGTTCTATCTGGCTGCTCATTCTTAGATCCCACATGATAAAGGACCGAAGTCACCACGATTGGCGTGGTGTTGTCTTGGTGCATGATTACATGCAGTCCATTGTCCAAATCAAATTCCTTGAACTCAATTTTGTTTTGTGCAAAAGCCGGGACACTTAGCATTCCTGCCATTAGCCCCAAAGCAGTAAGTTTTTTCATCATAGTGTGTTGGATTATATCCGCATTAGTTAATCAAATCAGTGTTATTCGAAATGAGTCCTTTTAAAAGCTTAGCTCAACTCTAAAAAAGCCATTCATCACAATTTTACCCTAAAAAAATACTATTAATCGTAATCTAAAAATTTAGGATGAATTATTATTAATAAAAAAGGCCCTGAATGAATAATTTTCAGGGCCTTATTTTATGGGTTTAGCTTCGCTAAAATATCTTTCGCTTCGTGCCATTGAAGTCTTGGTCCAAATTGACTTACAATTTTCGAACTTGCCATGGAAGCAAGTTTTCCGCTCGAAGCATAGCTGTGTCCATTTGTAATGCCATACATAAATGCACCGGCAAACATATCTCCTGCTCCATTGGAATCAATTGCAGTAGTTGAATAAGGTTCTATATCGATGAAGGTATCTCCATCGTAAATCATCGCCCCGTTTTTGCCCTGAGTAATCACAAAATGCTTGGCTACTTTTTTCAACTCTTCACGAGCTTCCAGCAAATTATCTTTTCCTGTGAAAATCATCGCCTCTTCTTCATTGGCAAAAAGCAAATCAACGCTTGCTCCGATCACTTCGGTCATTGGCTCTTTGAAGTATTTTACCATGGCTGGATCAGAAAAGGTCATTGCTACCTTTACTCCATTCTCTTCAGCTACTTTCTTTGCATGCTTCATCGCTTGCTTTCCATTTTCAGAAGTAATCAGGTAACCTTCTATATATAAATACTGAGAATCTTTGATCGCCGCTTCATCTACATCTGCCGTGGAATAGGTCTCGGTGATTCCCAAGAAAGTATTCATCGTACGCTCGGCATCTTCTGTCACCATCACCAGACATTTCCCGGTAATCCCGTCGGCAAGATTGCCTTCATTCAGATTGTGGGAAACTCCCGCATCCTTCATATCATTCATATAGAAGTGGCCAAGCTCATCATTTGCCACTCGGCATGAATAGTAGGATTTCCCTCCAAATTGGCTGATAGCGATCACCGTATTTCCTGCTGACCCGCCACATTGCTTTTTAGCCTGTTCGGTATTGATGACAGCCATCAAAGCATTCTGGCGATCTTCATCCACCAAAGTCATCAATCCCTTTTCAACAGCATTGTCTGTAAAAAACTGGTCGGTTACTTTGAACTCAATATCTACTAAGGCATTACCTATGCCGGTTACGTCGTATTTTTTCATGAAATATATTGTAAAATTGAAATATTTTAAGATTAGAATATTGGGTTTGGGGTTTGACGACACTTCATTATTCGAAATTCAGCATTCTTCATTCGAAATTCAAAAATTAGAAAATTAAGCTAAACACGACTATCAATCTCGTAAATCGTACTTCGTCAATCGAATATGGGGTGTCTCTCAAATGGCTTTTCTCGATCAAATAAGTACCGGTAAGTATGGTGCGTCTTGTAAATATCTGCCAAAAGCTGTTCGCATACGCGCATCATTTTCGGATTGAAATCTCCAATCCAGTTCATCTCGATTGTTTTGTATTGGAAATCAGGCTTACCACTCATCTTGTCGTATGTGATAATCATGGCGCTTTCCACTCCTTTTCCCTGATGCTCCGGCACTACTCCAAACACCAAACCTAGCATTTTGTTAGGCGGAGAAAAGGTTTTGTACCAAAGGAATTTGAGTTTTCCGATCAGATCCATCTTCCCATTCACATGCTTGAAGATCTGATTGATTTCCGGAATTTGAATGAAGAAAGAAACTGGCTCTCCCTTATAAAAGCCAAAGTAAATCAGCTTCTCGTCGATAATAGGCTTCATCTTGGCAAACATCATCTGTGCCTCTTTCAATGCAAGTGATTTTCCCATGTGTCTAGCCCAGGCTTTATTGTACACCGTCATAAAGTACTCAGGAGCTTTGTCCTTCAGCTCTTTTCCTTTCAAGTAGTGGAATTCATAATCAGGATTGTCCATGACGACCTTTGCTCTGGAGATCATTTTTTCATCGAACCCTAAGCCCTGCACATTTCTAGCGTAAGTGAATTGCTTGAAATAAATCTGAAAGCCGTAGTCTTCGAAGAACTTCGGATAATAACTGAAGTTCCAAGGCATATTATAATTCGGCTCGGTAAAGCCATCCACGAGCAAACCCCACCATTTATCGCGCTCCCCAAAGTTGATCGGGCCATCCATGGCTTCCATTCCTTCGCTTTCCAGCCAAGCCTTCGCCGTATCAAAAAGTAAAAATGCCGCATCCTGATCGTCAATGCATTCAAAAAACCCCAAACCTCCGGTCGGTTGCTTTTCCTTCATCTTTGGATTGATGAAAGCAGCTACACGTCCGATGGTTTTGCCTTTGTCATTTTGCAAAAGCCAGCGTTTAGCTTTGGCTCCATTTCGAAATAGCTTATTGGTCTCAGGATGAAAAAGCCCCTCGATATCTGCGTCAAGAGGCCGGATCCAATTCTTTTCATTTTTATATAACCTGACAGCCATCTCAATAAACTCTTTTTGATGGGCTGGCGTGCTGACTTCGATCAATTGCATTCGGGTAATTTTAGAATGCTAAATTAGACAGAAGGCGTGAAAGGGCAAAAGGTGAGTTGGTGATTGATTATGCTGCTTTGAGATAAGTAGCTTTACTTGCAAATATTGTCCTGCTTCCCCTGTAATCCAGCTTGTCATAAGCAAACTTATCAAGTCATCAAATTATCCCATCTAATAAACAAACTTTATTGTTTGATTATCTAATACTTACCCCATTTTCAATTCAACTATTTTTCATTTATGATGACCAAAGCCTTATATTTGGCTCCCTTATAGTCCTTATAACTCATCATTTGATCCTATTATTCAAAATGAAAAAGCGAATCCTTTTTCTTTTCTTTTTTGGCCTAACCTCTATAAATAGCTATTCACAAGGTCTTTCAAATATCCAATTCTCTGTTGGGGTTAATTCTACTCAGCCAAGAATAAACCCGAATGGAATGCTCCTGTTACCAAATTCAGAAACAGGCAATGTGGATTATAGAAACAACTCTGGAGAATCATTTAATTATGGATTACTTCTAAGTTGGCAACTCGCAAAAGATAAGCCTTGGTATATCAAATCAGGTTTATCCTGGACAAATATGAATTTTAGTACCTCCACAACTTACCTAGGCGATAACATGGGGTATTTTGTAAATAATACGCATGAAATAAAGCAAATAGATCTACCAATCTTGGTGGGGTACATGAAAACCTTTTCGAGTTTTCAAATTGGACTTGATGCTGGTTTGATCAAAACCATCTGGCTAGACTCTGAAATCAATCAAAATTCAGAGTTCCAAGTCTCTGGTTCAAATCCAGAATTTGAACAACTATCTATTAATCCTAGTGGTTTTACAGATTTTTCAGATAAATACAGTTTCTATGCTGCTCCAATTGTTCAATGGAATTTTGGGAAAACTTCGGGAATTTCCCTGCAACCTTTTTACAGAATTCAACTTGGGAACAAAAGTGGATTAATATACACGCCAGGTTCAGGTTCAATCAAACAATTCGGGGTTAATCTTGGGTATAATTTTAGATTTTAAAAAATCACTCATAAATATCTCTTCGATGGCCAATTGCAATTACCTCAATCAAAAGAATTTTATCTGCAATCTCATAGATGATTCTATAATCAGCAACGCGAATTCGATACGCTTCTCGACCTTTCAATTTCTTACAACCATTCGGTCTTGGAGTATCAGCCAGATTAAAAATTGCTGATTTCAAAGTTGAAAAATATGGTTCGGGAATCTTAGCTAGAGACTTTATCGCTGATTTCTTAATGGCGATCTGATAAGTCACTATTTTCCTTTTCTAATAGCCTCTATCATTTCAAATGCATCTTCAATCGGAATGGAAGGATCTTCAGAGTTTTTAACCTGATCATAAATACGAACATCCTCCAATTCCTCAAGCATTTCCACCATTGCTTCAAATTCCTTCACTGAAAGAACCACGGAAATTTTATTTCCAACTTGATCAGTAATATATTTTGGATTGATAGTCAGCATGATGAAAGATAAGAATTTTGAAATACTCTAGCTAATACGTTTTTGTAGCTTTTTCTGTTATTTCAATTTCAATCTGCAATTATTCCTCCACATCAGCATACAGGTCAAACTCTGTCGCTTCAGTCACTTTTACATTTACAAAGTCTCCAACTCGGCAGTAGTATTTCGAAGCATCAATCAATACCTCGTTATCCACTTCCACAGAATCATATTCTGTACGTCCTACGAAGTGACCGCCTTCTTTTTTATCAATCAATACTTTGAAAGACTTACCAATTTTCTCCTGATTGAGATCGTAAGAAATCTGCTCCTGAATCTCCATCAAGTTATTCGCTCGTTCCTGCTTCACTTCTTGCGGAATGTTGTCATCCATCGTGTGAGCATGTGTATTTTCCTCATGAGAATAAGTAAACACTCCCAATCGCTCAAACTTCATTCGCTCCACAAAGTCAACCATTTCCTGATATTCCTTCTCTCCTTCTCCTGGATGCCCTGCGATCAGGGTGGTACGGATTGCTATATCCGGTAAAATATCACGGATGCTATGAATTAGATTCTCTTGCTTTTCGCGGGTTGTACCACGACGCATCGCCTTTAACACATCTGTAGATCCGTGCTGTAAAGGAATATCCAGGTAATTACAGATATTCTCACGCTCCTTCATCACTTCTATTACATCCATTGGAAAACCTGTCGGATAAGCATAATGCAAGCGAATCCAGTCGATGCCATTTACATCAGAAAGTCTTCGCATCAATTCTGCAAGGTTACGCTTCTTGTAAATATCAAGTCCGTAATACGTAGAATCCTGAGCGATCAGCAACAATTCCTTTGTTCCGCCGGCAGCTTTATGCTCTGCCTCTTTCACCAATTCTTCAATTGGTCTGGAAATGTGTCCGCCACGCATAATAGGAATAGCGCAGAAAGAGCAAGGTCTATCGCAACCCTCAGAAATTTTCATGTAAGCATAGTGAGAAGAGTGCGTCAACAAACGCTCCCCTACCAACTCATGCTTGTAATCTGCTTTGAATTTCTTCAGAATCGCAGGTAAATCTCTTGTCCCAAAAAATGCATCGACCTGAGGAATTTCCTTTTCCAGATCGTCTTTGTAGCGCTGCGAAAGACATCCTGTCACATAGACTTTATCAACCAAACCTTGCTCTTTGGCATCCACATACTGCAAAATGGTGTCAATTGACTCCTGCTTTGCATTATCGATAAACCCGCAAGTATTGATAATGATGATGTTATTGTCGTCCGTTCCAGACTCATGGCTAGCATTGATGCCATTGCCTCGAAGTTGGGTAAGTAACACCTCCGAATCTACCAGATTCTTGGAGCAACCCATGGTTACAATATTGACTTTGTCTTTTTTTAACGTTCTCGCTTTCACAGTTTTCCTACTTTTTGAGGCTGCAAAGGTAGACAAAAAAGTAGCTTCGCACTTTTTTGAATTTAAAATTTGAGAATTTGAAATTTAAAATGAACTCCAAAGAACATAATTACTACCTCAATAAATTGTAGCTCCTAATATATCATAGCTTTTAAAATAGATTGGATTTGACAAAAATTACAATTACCACTATATTACACCAATAGTATGATGATTGGTGTAAACAGAATTTATTATGGGAACAATACGAAAAACACTCACATTCACAGAGCAGCAGGATAAATGGATAAAATCTCAGATTGAAGCCGGTGAGTTCACCAACGAGTCAGAATACATTAGGCATCTTATCCGCTCTGACCAGGCTCATAATAGCAAATTCATAGAATTAAAGACCGCTATTCAAGCTGGTATAGACTCGGGTATAAGTGAGAGAACTGTTTCAGATATTATGAGGGAAATAGAAGAGCGAATGAAAGCTGATGGGCGCTTATAAATTATCTGAACTTTGTGATAAGGATATAGGTGGGATTTATGAGTATGGCATAGAACAATTTGGTCTAAAACAGGCTAAAGACTACATACTTGGACTACATGCTTCCTTTGAATTACTTGCTAAACAAAATTTCATGGGATTAGATGCAAGTGAATTAATACCAGAACTACGAAGATTTTCCTTCAAGTCTCATATGATTTTGTACTTCACCACAGATTATGGTGCTTTTGTCGTCAGGGTCCTACATCAAAGTATGGATTATCAAAGACACATTTTAAAATGATCATCAGGGAAATGGTGTATTTACCCATTTAATTAAACCTTCGAGGTTCGAGAAACCTCAAAGGTTTACGTCTCAAACGAGGCAATGCAATATTCATAATTTTAAATTTTTCCTTTTAAATTCCCTCAATATCCCGTTATCTCTTTCAGCAACTCAAAAAAACCTTTTTTCCGCTCAGAGTTAATTCCCCAGTCCACGGGCACGCTTTGGTAGCCTTCTTCAAATCCCTCGTCCTTCATTCGATAGTCAAAATATCCCCAAGAAGCATAGGCTGAAACGGCTGCGGTAAAATTGTTTTTTGGCTGATCAAAATTGAAGTGATCATCTTCATTAAATAGGATCGGCATAGGTTTGTAACTGGCTACATTTCTAGTCTTCTCAACCATTTTTACAATTTCATCCGGATCTGAGACTCCATTCCCATGAAGCAACATAAAATCAGATGCCTGAACGACATTTTCTTTTGGGATAGTGCCTCCTCCATAGCTTGTGCTCACCAACAATCTTCTGCCGTCTTTCTGCTTACTTTTCACCAATTCAATCAACTCATGAACCCGCTCGGGCTGAAGAATTTCGTGATCGTAGCGCACATTGCACTCGTTATTCACTTCAATCAGCACATTGGTGTATCCTTTTTCTAAAATCCAATCCACAGCATTGGAAACAGCATTTACTACAGCTTTTTCATTTGCTAAGTGATCATCCTGCCCAAAGTAAAACAACCCTACAATCGGCACCATCCCGATTTCATCAGCTTTATCCAAGATCTTTTCCAGTCTTTTGAAATATTCAGGTTTCAATTCTCCTTCAGATGTATAGGGCGAATTAATCCAAGGTTGACCTTGAGAATACCCAAACGGACTTCCCCCTTGCAGATTAATCGTAAAGGACAACAACCCGTAAGACTTCCAAATCGGCATATTTGCCACAAATTCATCTGTATTTCGATCTGAATCCCACTTCTTGGTGTCTGGATATTTCCAGTTGGAAACGGTCTCAGGGTTCAAATCATCAAAAATCCCCTGCACCATTCTGGAATTCATGAGCAAACCTTCAATAGTATGTCCATTCCAAATTTGACCAGCATAAGTCAACTTTTCATTTATAAGAAATTTATCAGTAGAGATACTGACCACCGTCTTGCGGGCAGTTTGGGAAAATGCGATAACTGCTGAAAAAAGATAAATACAGCATAAAAAGCCGAATAATTTGAATTTCATAAGTACAGGATTTTGGGTCAACGTTATGTTCTCAATTTCCATTTTCTTTTGGACATCAGCCTATTAGTAGCTGATTTTCTTTACTTCTACAGCCAATATTATCTAAAGATCACTTAACAGAACATATTGATAAACTAAGCTTAACTCGCTTCATGAGTAGGAGCAACACCTTTTTTCTACTTTTGAGACGTACAGCAAACTTTTTAACTCCTTGCATTTATTTTTCGCCCCGATTCACATCGGGGCCTTTTTGCAGGGCGCCTATCCCTTTGCCTTTTTACTTGCTTCCTGTAACTTAGAATGGAAATCACCCATCTATGGAAACCACCGCCCAAGCTCTAGCTTTCGATCGTAAAAATCTTTCTGACCAAACACTGCTTGAGCTCTATGAATCGCTCATCGTGCCGCGAAGAATCGAGGAGAAAATGTTGATTTTGCTTCGCCAAGGAAAAATATCCAAATGGTTTAGTGGCTGGGGACAAGAAGCAATTTCCATAGGAGTGGTAAACGCACTTCAAGCAGATGAATTCATACTCCCTATGCATAGAAATCTGGGGATTTTCACTGGGAGAAATATGCCATTGGATCGACTTTTTGCACAGTTTCAAGGCAAACTATCAGGCTTCACCAAAGGTCGCGACCGCTCTTTTCACTTTGGCTCGATAGAACATCACGTCGTGGGAATGATCTCACATCTCGGTCCTCAATTGGCCATAGCGGACGGAATCGCTTTGGCAGATAAACTTTCTCAGGAAAAGAAAGTGACCGTCGTATTTTCCGGAGACGGGGCAAGTTCGGAAGGTGACTTTCACGAGGGATTGAATGTGGCAGCAGTCTGGAAATTGCCTGTGATCTTTGTGGTGGAGCATAATGGCTACGGACTTTCCACCCCTAGCGAAGAACAATTTGCTTTCAAAAACTTCACTGATAAAGGCCCAGGATATGGAATGGAAACGCTTCGAATCCAAGGAAATAACGTGCTGGAAGTCTATACTGCAATCAAAACTCTCGCTGAAGATATCCGCCAAAACCCACGCCCAATTCTAGTAGAAGCCATCACCTTTAGAATGCGTGGTCATGAGGAGGCTTCTGGGACTAAGTACGTTCCAAAACAGCTGATGGAAGATTGGAGCAGATTGGATCCTGTAGAAAATTATGAGCGCTACTTGGAAGAAATCGGGATTTTGGACGAGAAAGCAAAAGAACGTATTAATAAAAAAGTCAAAAAAGCGATAAACGATGGACTCGATGTAGCCTTTGCCGAGGAAGCCATTTCACCAAACTTAGAAACGGAGCTAACGGATGTCTATGCCCCCTTCGCTCAGGAAGTCATTTCCGCTTCGGAAAATAGCCCCATGTCCGAAAAGCGACTAGTTGATGCGATTTCAGATGGCCTGCGACAATCCATGGAAAAGTACCCAAACCTGATTCTCATGGGACAGGATATCGGAGAATACGGAGGTGTATTCAAAATCACGGATGGCTTCAAAGCTCAATTTGGAGCAGACCGAGTCCGTAATACACCACTATGCGAAAGTGCAATTATTGGTGCTGGTCTGGGACTTTCCATCAAAGGCTACAAAGCAATGGTGGAAATGCAATTCGCAGATTTTGTTTCCGTAGGTTTCAATCAAATTGTAAACAATCTTGCCAAAATCCATTATCGCTGGGGACAGCAAGCAGACGTAGTGATCCGCATGCCGACTGGCGCAGGAATGGCTGCCGGACCATTTCATTCCCAGTCCAACGAAGCATGGTTTTTCCATACTCCAGGTTTGAAAATCGTCTATCCATCCAACCCATATGATGCTAAAGGTTTGCTCAACGCAGCTATTGAAGACCCAAATCCCTACCTCTATTTTGAGCATAAAGGAATGTATCGCTCGATTTCTTCGGAAATCCCTGATGCTTATTATACTGTAGAAATAGGAAAAGCTGCACTTGCTCGAGAAGGAAATCAAGTGTCGATTATTACCTACGGAATGGGAGTTCACTGGGCACTAAAAGCGGTGGAAGAATTGGGGATATCGGCTGACATTCTTGATCTGCGCACGCTTTTGCCTTGGGATAAAGAAGCTATCAAAGCCACCGTAAAGAAAACAGGCAAAGTGATTTTCCTTCAAGAAGATTGCCTTAATGGGGGTATTGGAGCTGAGATCTGCGCCTGGATCTCGGAGCATTGTTTCGAATACTTGGATGCTCCAGTCATGCGGGAAGGAAGTTTGGATACTCCAGTTCCTTTTGCTCCAAATCTCGAAAAACAGTTTCTACCCGTAGAGAGGTTTACAAAGAAATTAAAACTGTTATCCGAATTCTAGATAAAACGCCAACATGTCATCAGCTGACTTAGTAAAATAGGCTGTTTTGCTACACAAAAAGTCCCCCTTTCATTCCAAAATCTACTCAAAACCTACCGAAATCTTTCTTCCACTTTTAAAGTGAAGCAAAAATCATTAATTTTTTACCCTAATTAAACTTCAAAAAGTAAGGAAGGGACTTGCAAAAATCTACGCTGTCCCAATTCCTTTTCAACTTCTTAAAAACACAACCCCATTTTTAACTAGTTCTATTATGACAAAAAACTACTTTCCTACTCTTGCAGTTTTGCTTTTCATAGCCTCTGTGACTGGCACTTCTGCTCAAAGCTTCATTGGCAGTACTGTTGATAATTATGCTGGAATTCAATCCGTACTGATCAATCCGGCCAATGTCGCTGACTCTAGAATGAGGCTCGACATCAATCTAATTTCCGTCAGTACATTTGTCGGGAACGACTTCATCAGTATTGATCTCAGTGATATCAGCAGCTTTGAGGATGGCTTTGATTTTGACACAGACGCCGAAACAAACCCGATGGACAACAATAATTTCTTTGGAAATGTGGACGTACTTGGTCCATCAGCACTTTTCAACCTCAATGAAAAAAGCAGTATCGCACTTACTACCCGAGCACGCGCGTTTTTCAATATTCACAATATTGGTGGAGAGCTTTACGAAGTAGTAAACAGCGATGAAGATGTAGATAATTTCAACCTTTCTATGAATGACTTGTCTGGAGTTGTACATGGTTGGGCTGAATTCGGAGTCACTTATGGTCGAGTGGTTTTAGAGAAAGACAATCATTTTTTAAAAGCTGGAGCTACACTGAAATATCTAGCAGGTGCCGGAGGAGTATTTGGTTTAAGCCCTATGCTAACAGCCAATTATACCTCCAACAATGAGATGCTTACTACAACCGGTAACCTAAATTATGGCTACACTCCAGGTTTTGATGCTGAGGAAATCAGCTTTTCGGACATTTCAGGAGGTTTTGGCGCTGATTTGGGGGTAGTTTATGAATGGAGAGATGCTGACAACTGGGATGAAAATCCTTACAAACTACGAGTGGGACTATCGGTGACAGATATAGGAGCCATCAACTACAGCGGGACGAGTAATTATCGCTATGACATGAATGCGACCATTGATGCAAATGAATTTGATGAAAAGGATTTAGATGAGGTTCTGGAGGATAATTATAACGGTACCGAGACCGTTGAAAATACAAAATTTGGCCTACCAACAGCCATTCAGATATTTGCAGATTACAGCATTACCAATAGATTTTTTGTAAGTGCTCAAGGAGCTATTTCTGTCAAAAAAGTATCTGACATCCCTGTCAGCAATATTATCAATATTTTTTCCGTGACTCCAAGATTTGAGATGAGATGGATAAGCGTTTACAGCCCTATCAGCTTAAGGCAATACGATTCTAGTGTGGCTTGGGGGTTTGGTTTAAGAGCCGGGCCTTTAACAATAGGCTCTGGATCGATTCTGACAAACCTAATCTCCAGTTCTTCCAAAAGTGTAGATGCATATGTAGGGTTAAAAATTCCTCTTTATAAAGTAACAGGCTATTGATACAAAAGGTCAGGGGTTTTAAAATTCCTGACCTTTTTTCTTATGCCGTGTTATGTCATTTCAGTGATTGAGACAATTACCAAGGCCAAAACTCAGATCTGAGCTCTAAGCAATTCCAGAAACTTCCGATCCAACTTTTCTCCATACCAATTTTCGTATTCCACGTCTTTTCTACCAGAATTCAACACTCCGAAAGCCCCAGAAAACTCCCAGATTCCGAATCCAATTCCATTTTCCTTCAAGACTGTCAACACATCACCAAACCAGCTCAAGAAAACCTCATGTGGGGTTTCATTGTAGCAGCCACATTCACCGCAGTGCACTCCTACTCCCTGATCCACTAGCGCTTTCCATGGCGCATAATACCTTCTGATCTCCTCAATATCCAGCATCCTTTCTCCCTGAGACAATGGCCAATCAACTGGAGGAACACTTTCTGGGTCTTTATACACCCAACCCGCTTTATAGTGTGATATCGGAAAAGGATGATACCCACGGCAGCTTTGCGCTAGCTCCATATCCGCCAACTCAGGCATTGCCGTACCTCCACCCCCATTTCCATCGGCAATGACTATTCTTGATTTTTTCACAGATCTAATGGTTTCCAGTGCAGCCTCAGCCACCCGTCGGTAATCCAGCATATCTACCGGTCCGCCAGGACTATGTTGGTCATTGGGATCTTCCCGTTGGAAAGGCTCATTAACCAGATCAAAGCTCAATTTCTTCTTTGAAATTCCTTTGTATCGATTTGCCCACATCTCCCAATGCGCACAGAATGCATCCTGCGCTTCTTGGTCTTTCCAGAGATTGTAAGGTTCTACAAAGCCCGCATTGATACAAAAGCCCGGAGCACGATGGAGGTTCAAACTCACATGCAAACCTTGGGAAATACAACGCTCAACGAGTTCATCTACTTTCTCAAGGCGACTTTCATCAAAATTTAACACCTCATCTGGGCGAATCGGTCGAGAACGATCTATGTCTAGGTAGCTTGGGTAAGAAATAGGAATGCGGGCGAAGTCAAAACCCCAGTCAGCGATCCATTTCACATATTCTGGCTTAGTGGGCCTGCCCCGATCTGGATGATCTGAGAAAAAATCAAGTAGGTTAAAGCCTTTCCAGGCAGGTAGTTTGTTTTTGGATTTGGCTACTTCAGCGAAGGCAGCAAATGAAGTGCTTCCGGCTAGGCTAAGCCCTGAGCCAATCAAAGCGGATTTCTTGAGAAAATCCCTGCGGGAATCGGAGGTATTCATGGGTTAGATTTAGGTTTGAAGAGTTTAAGATACTAAAGTCAATCAAACCCACAGAATACAATACATAGATGGTCGAGTGTATATTTTTTTGAATTCTATAAACAATCACACCCACCAATTCCGTATGCATAACTAACTGTATGATTATGCGAAAATTCACACTTCTTCTTCTTTTTCTAATCAGTTCCAACAGTCTAACAGCTCAATTTTTCATAGCCGGAGGACATCTCAATGGAGGCTTACCAGTTTCGAACTTGAAGCAAGAAGTGGACAAAACCTTTTTCCCAACCCTCAGTGGCATCCTGCTTTATGAATTCTACAATAAACCGATTCAGGTAGGTTTGGAAGTGAGTTATGGAATCTATGGGACGAAAATGGAGGTGAGAAATGATCTGTATCCTGGCTATACTGATGAGTTTAGGATCAGAAGAAATAACAATTACACCTCTGGCATGGCTGTATTCAGATACCTTCCCTCGATGAGTAGCAAGCTCACCCCGTTTGTGGAAATACAAGCTGGAGCAAACTACCTCTACTCTAGATTTAAAATACGTCCATCTATTTTTGAAGATGTCGTAGAGGCAGGAAAGGACATGCAGGATTGGGCATTTGCCTACAAGGTCGGCGGAGGAATACAGTTTCCCCTTCCGGGAATCGATGGAGGAAAACTGGAGCTAAGAATCAACTACCAAGATGGAGGAACCATGCGCTTCCTTACCAAAGGAGATACGAACTACTTACCCGATAATGGCAATGGAGAATTTGAATACAATCCCCGCCAAAGTCCACTTCAGCTGATTACGGCTTCGGTCGGGATTGTGGTGTATGATGCGTTTTGGTGAAAAAACAGGATTCAAAATCACATTCACTCCTCCACCAACCGCACCTTATAAAACAAGTTATAATCCCGCTCCACTTCTCCATCTGCAGCTTTGATGATAAGGGTTCCGTCTGCCAGGCCAAGGTTTACCACACCTTCTACCGGAAATTCATTGACAATTCCGATTTGTTGATCTCCCTTCACAATGATATATCGGCGCTTCACGTACTTAGCTACTGCCTCATTGAATTCTGGATCTCTAAAATACTCTTCAGATTTTGCCCTAAAGCCATTAAAAATATCCTCTGGCATTGCAGTAAAAAATGTCAGGATCTGATAAGGCCCAAAAGTCTTGATATCACTAAAGCCAGGATATACTAATCCATTCAAACCAAGTGTTGCCTCGTAGTTGTCCCGATCAGGGTGACTCACGTTAACAGATTTTTGATAGACGGCTGTATTGCCTTCCAGCTTATAAATCCCAAATTGACCTCCCATTTTTGGCAAGGAAGAAAGTGTGTTGGTTGCGGGGTCAAACGATAGAGTAGCATTACTAGATCCAACCCATTTTTGCTCTTTTTTAAATTTCCAGTCCTCAGGATAGACATTCAGGTAGTAAACAGAGTCCTGCTCCACATCAAGGATAAATCCCGTATTCACCCGATTATAAAAATCAGCGCCTATTGTTTCCAAATTTATATCTGCTGCCGAAAATGAATTTGGTTCCTCTCCGACCAACTTATATTCCCCATTATCATCATACACTGCAAAACTCTGCTTATTGGAATTGATAGAAAGAGACATCATATCCTTCACAGTACCTTTTGTTGTTTTGATTTTATTGAAATCAGCGTCGTAAATATGATAAGGCATCTCCATGGAAATTTCTTTGAAAACATATCCTGATTCTCCGTAAAATCTCCCCTCCATAAATCCCATAATCTGATTTGGTCCTTCCCCGCCCAATTCATGCGTTTCTAGGATTTCTCCCTTGCCACTGACCAGAAACACCCTTCCTTCTCTACTATTTTTCATCAGGTACTGATCCTTTGAAGGCAAATAATCCAAGATGGCCACCTGCTCCAGCAAATCCACCATAATAGAATCCACTACTTCAAACTGTAGCTCCTGAATAGGATTGGAAGAAGCTTCATTGGTTTCTTCAGGTGATTGCGAACATGAAAAAATTGTAGCAGCAAAAAGTGCAGTAAGGATAAGAAAATGGGATTTATGCATAGCAATGAGTTTCGGTTTACAGGTTAGTCGTGTAAGATGGGGATTATAGGACAATACATTAAACAAAATTAATTCATCCCCGTTTTTTTAAAATTAATTTTTAAATTTACGGGGATGATAAAGCGCTTAATAGAAAATCTCTTCTTAAAATCTATGGCTAGATTCCCTGTCACAGGAATAGTAGGCACTAGACAAGTAGGTAAAACTACCTTGGCAAAACAGCTATTGCTAGATACAGACGCTATTTATCTCGATTTAGAGAAAAACTCAGACATCAACAAACTGAATGACCCAGAGTTATTCTTTTTCCAAAATCAAGACAAAACTATTATCCTAGATGAAATCCAACATCAGCCAACAATTTTCCCTTTACTGAGAGCTGTAATTGACGAAAATCGAAAGCCTGGCCGATTTATAATCCTTGGATCTGCATCTCCTTCTTTGCTTCGTCAAAGTTCTGAAAGTTTGGCCGGACGGATCAACTACCTAGAAATGACTCCGCTTTCTATTTTGGAAACCACTAAAAAAATAAGCAGCCAAGATCTCTGGATTTACGGAGGCTTTCCTGAGCCTGCCCTGTCACAGGATTCGGACTTCGTCCAAGATTGGTACCGCAGCTTCACCACAAGTTACATTCAGCGAGACTTACCTCAGTATGGACTACCTGCTGATCCTAGAGTGACAAGACAATTCTTAATGATGATCGCCTCTGCGCATGGAGGAGTGCTCAGCTATTCTATTTTCGCCAAATCCTTGGGTTTATCTGTACCTACCATCAAAACATACCTAGGATTTCTTTTAGATGCTTTCCTTTTGAGGGAGTTACCAGCATGGTCAGGCAACTCAAAGAAAAGATTGATCAAATCACCAAAACTTTACTTCAGAGATACGGGAATGCTGCATTATTTGCTAGGTATCAAGAATATGGAAAGCATCTTTGGGAATATCGTGTTGGGTAGTTCCTGGGAAGCTTTTGTCATCAACCAAGCTGCCGCGGTGTTGAAATCCGATGACGAAATGTACTACTATAGAACTCACGATGGCGCCGAAATTGACCTCTTGATTCGACGCAACAATACGTGGCTTGCAGCAGCAGAGATCAAATTCAGTCTCAGCCCTAAACTCACCAAAGGCACCTATCTAGCAATGGAAGATTTGGGGATCGAACTACTACATGTCGTTATCCCTAGAGAAGAAAATTACCCGATGGCAAAAAACATACAGGTTGTAGGGTTAGCTAGATTCATTGAGGCAATTTCCGGGTAAACACTTTTGCATAGTTGGAAAACCCTTCGACTTCGCTCAGGGTGACAACTACAAGGTTACCTAACGTTGCGCCGTCGCGTCGCCGCGAGGAAAACCATTTACGCCGTAGCTCCTTTGCGAGAGCTCCTTCCACTCCGCTAGAAACCACTATTTCGGAATTTTGGCATAAAGAATAACTGGATTGGATTCCTCGGTGACAGAAGTCAGAGAAGCTTTTGCTTCAGGACTTAGATTTAGGGTTTCGCTATTTCTTACCAAATATGGCGCATAAGCGATAAAAACCAGTTGATCACCTTCTATGCCGATAAGTGAATTAAAATAGCCCAACTCTTCATCGAGTTCTATTTTAAAATCCTCACCAGACTCCTTATTCCAAATATAAAGTTCCTTTTTTCGGTCCCGTCCTTTTTGAGTTGCGACTAGTGCAATAAAGTATTTGTCTGTTTCCTCCACATAATTAATATCAGAAAACCCCTGTTCGTTGATCATCTCAAATCCTGCAAAAGCATCCATTTCCCAGTAGCTTTCCGGAACTGTGGTGGTACCAAAATCAAAGCGATACAGTTCCTGTAGGGAATCTTGTTCGCTTATCTTGTACACACTTGTTTTGAAAGGTTCTCTGAAAAGCACAGCACCGTCACCCTCAAAAAAAGATTGCTCATCTATGGGTAGCATTTTCTCATTAAAATCATTTGGAAGCAGCTTTTTTAGAACTTCCCCCTTACCATTAGCTTTAAATAAGCGATGGTCTCCTGCAACCATATTGTAACTGCTATAAAACCAAAGTTCATCTTCACTCACCGGGTAAAATGCAAAAGCATTTATGGGATATGGAGTGGTTTTCATCAGCTGCCCATCCTTAGAAAAGGTATGCAACTCAAGAGAATTCCCCATCCCAGATTTCACCTTCAATTTATTACCAAGCAACTGGAAATTATTTATCCCAATAAGCTGTCCCGGAGCCTCTCCTACCTGAGCTATAATCCCTAAATAATTGCCGCTGGCAGAATAGCGATAAATCGCCTCTGGGCGATCATAATTAACTACGAAAAAGTCTTTTTCATCATACCGAACCATCAGATACTCACTGAGCAACGCTGTGGAGTCAGATGCTAGCGGGATAGCTTTCTCGATCAGCAAATCAGCTGAAACCACTTCAACAGACCCAAAATCTATCTCTTTAGCGGATTCTACTTTCTTTTCTCCACAGCCCAAAAGAGCTAAAAATACAATTGCCAATAATTTTTTCATAGGATAGAATTTAGATTATCAAAATTATCTCCCGCAACGGCGCCAAGGCGCAAATTTGCCTTAATCCCTTTTTGGGAAATTCAAAAACTCACATACAGAACCTCCGAGGAAAACCTTTGGCTTCGCTCTGGGTAACAGTTTAAAGGTTATACCGCTTCCGCTGCGCCGCCGCGTCGCCGCGAGAAAAACCACCTTCGCTTGCGCCTCTGCGGCTTTGCGGGAGACAATGTACTTTCAACAGCGCCTCTCTTCCACAGCAACACCGGCAGCACCCAAAACACACCCATCATACTAAAGATCAATCCTCCAATCGTCCCTATAGCCAGCGAAAACCAGAAAATCTCATTTTGGCCTTCCATGATAAAAGGAATCAAACCAAAACAGGTGGACATAATGGTAAGCAAAATCGGGATCGCTTTGCCAGCAACAGACTTGAGTACATTTCGATTGTACAGCCCCTGACTTCTGTTATTCAGGTCATTGACAATAAAAATTCCCGCGTTCACAGCCAGTCCTCCCAGCATCACAAAGGCGGCATAGCCTCCCTGATCAAAATAGAAATCAAAAAGTGAAAAGATCAAAAACAAACCAATGAAACTGATAGGAATAATAGCAATGATATAGACCGGTTGCTTCAAATTCTCAAACAATACCGAGCAAATCATGAAAATCCCAATGATCAGTAGGCCCAGCAGGGAATATTGACGCTTCTGCTGATCATAATTCCAGCTGTAAGAATCCCGCTTAGCCTCATAGCCTATCGGCATGATCTGCTTCATTTCCTCCAAGACTTCATCTAGGTATTCTTGCCCAAACTTTGCTGACCCCATATACTCAAATGCCACGATCCGTATGTACTGCCTATTTTCCTTATGAAGTGAATTGGTGGTAGTTTCCTTGGTCAAGGTGCCATAATCTGAGACCTTGTAAATCTTATTTTCACCTCCGATTAATGCCCGCTGCTCCATATCAAACTTACTAAAGTCATCGGACTGGCGTTCTCTGATCACCAAACCGTAGTTTTTTTCTTCCAGAGTCAATGCAGCCGATGCTCTTTGTGGTTTGGCCATATCTTGCAATGCGTTAAGTACTTCGTACTGATTCGTCTGCCCAAGTGCCATTCTATTCTGATCCAGGCGAAGTACAAATTCCTCCGTTTTTTGCTCTCCGTATCCAGCTCGCTCATTGGTCTTTACTTCCTGTATCCGCTTATGTGCTAAAAGCTTTTCCGCCAGGATATTCGCCTGCCGCTCCAATTCATCAAAATTGTAGCCCTTCATTTTCACACGGTAACTAGGAATCTGATCACTGCTTCCTCCGGTGTAAAACCCTTGTCCTACCCCATAGATATTCCACTGAGCTCCAGACCAATCGGTAGATTTCACAGAGAGCTTTCCCTTCAACTGGTAGGGCAAAGCTCCATTTTCATACGCCTCCTTGAAAGTGATCTCTATACTTCCCTGCTGCCCGTTATATACTGAAGTCACATATTGATCTATACCATCTACTCCATCCAGATAAGATTCAAACTCCCGCATGATAAAATCCATCTGCTCCAGAGTATTTCCAAATGGTAATCGACAGTAAACATAAAGTTTTGTCTTTGCTGCTTCTCGATAGCCACTTTTTTCATACACACCGCGGACAAACATTCGCATTGCTCCGCCTAGGGCTTTATCTACATAAGGACGAACCTCTTCCTGGTAGAAGGTATTTCCCACGGTCTTGTTGTACCACTCGTGCTCATCCCATTTGGCAGGGAGGAAAAATATAGGAGTTCCAAAAAGCAAAATAAGAAAGGTGATAAAGGTCTTTCTGTATTTGGCTGTCCATGCTATACTTTTTTCATAGTTTCTCAAATACTTGACGCGCTTCCGCAACTTAGGAATTGTCAGTTTGCGGCCTTGCTTCACAGACTCCTTGAACATCACCTGATAAAACGCCGGCGTAAATACCAAAGCAATCAAAAGTGAAATACCGAGCATCACCGAAACCACAATTGAGAACTCAGTGAGGTTTTTGCGGTCTTCCTCTGGTAAGAAAAAGACAATCATCAATGCCGCAATGGTAGTCAAGGAAGCTGCCAAAAGAGCAAGAAATACTCTCCTGTTCTTATGCTTATGCAAATGATCAATCATAATGATGGCATTATCCACGATCAACCCAAAACTGATTGTCAATCCTGCCAAAGAATACATGTGGATGTCCACTTTTAGGAAATAAAGTACAATCGCACACAAGCTTAGATTTGCCAAAATCCCCAAAAACAGAATACTCAGGTACTTTAGGTTTCTATTGATCAGGAAAATAAAGACTACCAAAATCAGGATCGAAAGTCCAGATCTCTTATAGATTTTATCCAACTCCTTTTCCAGATATTCTGTATCGTCATTTTCCAGGCGCACCTCAAATCCAGCAGGAAGTGATTTACCAGCATCCTCAATTGCCAGCTTTAGTTTTTGCGCTAGCAACACTTTGTTTACTCCATCACGGTTATAGACCGACAAAGTCACCGAATTATTTCCGTTGATCCTGTAATACCTGGTCGCTTCAGCTTCTTCCAAAGTCATACTGGCCACATCACGAAGACGAACTTCCATCCCATCTTTTTCGCTGATGACCAAGTTCTCCAATTGATCCTTGTCCTTGAGCGATCGGTCCACTTGTATAAAGAGGGTTTTACCTTCATTGTTAGTCACCGCTCCAGGAAAAGTCAAACCAAAGGCACTGTTAATACTATTTTGCAACTCATTTTTTGTGATTCCAAAAGCTTGCATCTTCTGAATGTCATAGGTAGCAAAAAGTTGCAAATTATTAGCCCCAAGCACTTCTACCAACTCCACCTCTTCGTATCGAGTAATTGCAGGCTTGAGAATATCTTCTGCTATCTTCTTAATTTCAAAAGAAGCAAACGGTCCATTGACACTATAGATCAAAATCGGCGATTTCTCTTCAGCTCTCGCTTGAGAGGATTGTGACACCACCGGATATCCTACCCGCTGATCCATTTGAGGGTAAATCTGACGGATCATGCTAGCAATTTCAAACTTCTTCATCTCCATATCCGCCTTTTTGTCAAAAGTCAGCGTAATGGATCCACCATTGTAATTTGAACTTGAATTGATTTCCTTAAGCTCCGATAATCGGGAAAATGCCCCTTCTAATGGAGAGGTCGCAAGTTTCTCCACGATCTCCGGAGATGCATTAGCAATACTATACCCGACTGACAAAACAGGTGATCGCTCCCTTGGATTGAGATCCACAGAAAGCATAGGCACCACTGCCAATCCAAGAATTGACACGACTACAAAGACTATCAGAATTCTGAATGGAGTCATATTAGGTCGTTTTCAGTGATTTTTTAGAAACTGTAAACCAGTACGCCAAAGGCACAAAGTATAAGGCTGTCAATGTACCTATAGTCAATCCCCCAATCACCGCATAAACCAAAGGACGCTGAAGATCAGCTCCCAGCCCACTACTGAACACAATAGGAATCAGTGCCAGGATGGTCGTGATAGAAGTCATCAAAATAGGCTTGAGACGAATCTGTCCAGCTTTGTGTAGGGCCATCTCAAGCGCCTCTGCTGCAGAAATAGAATCCGACTCCACATAAGTAGAGCGAAGGCGATTAATCGTATCGATCTTCAGAATCGCATCATTCACCATGATACCCAACATCACTACCAAGCCAATGGCTGACATAACATTCAGCGATGCTCCAAAAAGGAATAATACCAAGAATGCTCCACCAATTCCTAGGGGAAGTGTGAAGACAACTATCAATGGCTGAATAAAGCTTTCAAATTGCGCTGCCAGAATAAAGTACAGCAGCAAAACTGAGATCAACAATATTCCGATGAGTTGACGCACATTTTCCTTGTCTTTGAAATACTGACCCACCATAGTCACTCCTAGATTTTTATCCTGTCCCCAGCGGAAGTAATCACTGGCGTATGCATCAGGATTCTCAGCACTTACATGGAGGGATTGATAGATTCCACCTTTGTCTGCAGTCACGTATTTATAATGATCCTCATAGCTATACTCCACAAACTCACCTAGGATGTAGGAAGTAGTATCCGAAACTGTCACGCGCGTATTTCTAAGGATATTTTCAAATCGTGCATTTGGCTCCTTCAATCGAATCGGTGTAATCTCACCAAACCTCCTGATATCAGTGATAGTATAGGTGCCAAAAAGCCTAGAAATCTGGTTTTGAATTGCATCTACAGGCACTTGATACGTGGCCATTTTATCTGCACGAAGTGTGAAAACCACGGAGGCTTCCTTCAGCAAGCCAGGACCACGCTCCCATTCCTGAACAGGAAACTGGCTAAGCCAAGGATCCATCTTTTCCTCTGGCACTGGCTCTTTTGAAGCCAGATCTTTCCATCTTACTTCGTAAAACGGCATGTTAGAATTGAATAACTGATCAAACGCATTCGGAGCATCGCCAAGGGTATAAGAGGCTTCCGGATAGTTCTTTTTAAGATTCTCTCCCAATTCCTTAATTGCTGCTTCCTTTTCTTCTACTGTTGGAAAAAGGAAATAGAGTAAGGACTGCTGTATTGAATTCTCCCCATCAAAAAGCAAAAATTGCTTCACCCCAATATCGGCTTCAGCCTGATCATATCTACCTTCCACACTTTTCAGCAGAGTCAATACCCGATCTCTATTTTCGGAGGCAGAAATAGGCTCACTCCAGTCCACATCAAGTGTGGCATCCAGCTTTTCAATCTCTGGTAAGCCCGTAGTTTCTAACAATTGGCTAACGCCCAATCCTAATGGGATCAATAATAAAAACACCAGCATAGCCACTTTCCTATTTCCGGTGATTTTGCGATAGCCTATTTCGTACAAGCCGAGCACCTTGCTGAAAAACTTCCCTTCCCCATCGTCGTAGGCTTTTTTGCTTCGCGAAAACATCAAGAAATAAAGCATAGGCAAAAGTATAAACGCCACCGCCAAGGATACCGATAAAATAGCCGTCACAGCCACGGCTTGATCAAAGAATAAGGCTCCGGAAATACCACTCAAAAAGACCAGGGGAACAAATACCGCCAAGGTCGTCAATACAGAACTGACTAGGGCACCCATCACCTCATCTACTCCTTCTACGCATGCTTCGAAAAGTGGCAAGCCACTCTCCCGCTTTCTGGTAATATTATCCAAAACAATGATCGCATTATCAATCAACATCCCTATCCCGAGCGCCAAGCCTGAAAGTGAAATGATATTGATCGATAGATCTGTAAAATAGAAGATCAAAAAGGAGATCAATAAGGAAGAAGGTAAACTCACACCAATAATCAGTGGAAGTCTGTAATCTTTCATAAAGAGGAAAAGCACCGCAAAAGCGAAAACTCCCCCAAAAAGCAAGGAGGTCTCCAAATTGGAGATTGCCGCATTGAGGAGGTTGGACTGATCTTGCGTCAGTTCAAATTCTACCAACTCGTAATCCTCCTTGAATAATTCAAGTGATTTCTTCAGTTCAGGAATCAACTCATTCATTTTGGCGGAGGCCTGCTTGTGAACGGTAATCACCAGACCTTCTTCTGTGCCGAAAAGATGATAACCGAGCGTTTCCTGCGTTTCATAAGTCACCTCAGCCAGTTTTCCCAATGGAATAATCACTCCCGAAGAAGCTGCCACAGGCAAGGTTTCTATATCTTTTGGGGTATCTACCCGAGTGGCTAAACGGAGGTAATACCTGAATTGGCCATCTTTCACAGAGATTCCAGGAAGTTCGCTATTACCTGATTGAATTGCCGAAATCACATTTTGTTGGGTCATTCCAAGTGCAGATAGCGCCTCTTCATTTGGCTTGACGGTGATTATTCTATCCTTTTTGCCATTGATATCTACCAATGAAACTCCCGGCAACTGCTCGATTCTTTTCTTAAGGACATTTTCCGTCAAAAGACTGACCTCCACTTCATCAGCACCTTCTTTTGGGATTACTTGTACTCTCGCTACAGGAATGTCGGATGTATTGATCCGAATAACTTCTGGACGACCTAGATCATCCGGAAGGCCATTAGTAAGTCTATCGATTTTCTCATTGACATCAATATACGCCAACTCCATTTTGGTATTGTAATCAAACGTCAAGCGGATAGTCCCTACTTCCGAACCTGCTTTGGAATCCATTTCTTCCAAACCATTCAACGTAATCAATCCCTCACGAATAGGATTCAGCACATTTTGCTCGATAGCCTCTGGAGAGGCATTCGGATAATTTACTTTCACCACGATCTGAGGTACGTCGATCGGTGGCAAAAGAGAAATAGGTAGCGTTCGTAAGACGATGAAGGCAAAAACCATCAACGCCATAAAAGTCATAAATACTGCGATCGGCCGGGCCAGTAAAAATCTAACCATGGCTTATTCTGTTACGATTTGAACCGGCGCTTGATGTGCAAGTTGTAGGTTGTTGGAAGTGATGACGGTACTATTTTCCTCTATCCCTTCGAGAATCTCTACTTCCTCCCCGTTATCCTTGCCCACTTCCACGTAGTTCCATTTGGATTCCTTATTCTCAATAGTAAATACCACAGCCCTGCCTGACCGGTAAACCAAGGCATCTTTTGGAACTACTAAACTGTTGTTTTGAGGAGCGCGGATAATCGCTCTTGCATTCATTCCCGGTAATAAACTCTTGTTGGCTGCCAAAGTGATGGAAACCTGAACCAGACCACTTTCATCTACTTTAGGGTTGATTCCAGTCACCCTTCCAGTCAATGCTGTTTGGGTATTTGAAATAGGGTAAACCTCTGCTTTCTGATTGATGGAGATCAAACTGATGTCAGACTCTAGCACTTTTACTTTTAGGATAAATTCATTGGTGCCCAAAATCTGGCAAAGCTCTGTACTCGCCCCAACCAAACTTCCAGCTTTATATTTTAGGTCAGCCACTTGACCTGAGATGGGTGCCTTCACCACACTACGGTCAAAAGCCATCTGAGCTTCTCTGAGCTCCACCTCACTCATGAAAACACCAGATTTAGCTCGGAGTTGCTCATCAACAACTGCTTTTTGATCAGAGTTGTCTGAGGCAAACAAAGCTTCAAAACCCATTTTCATGGACTCGTATTCTGCATTGGCATTTCGCAGGGAGATCTTAGCTTTTTCGAGACGGAATTCCGCCTCCGTAGGATCCAGTGTCGCAATCACGTCACCTTTCTTGACGTACTGCCCTTCTCGGACATTAACTTCGAGAAGATAGCCTGCCTGTTCTATCACGGCCAGCACTTCAGCACCAGCCTCCAGTTTGCCTGTGGCATTGATTAGATAATCGAAGCTTTTGCGCTCTGCCGTAGCGATATTCACTTCTGTGGCA
This sequence comes from Algoriphagus locisalis, assembly GCF_900116615.1. Classification (GTDB taxonomy): domain Bacteria; phylum Bacteroidota; class Bacteroidia; order Cytophagales; family Cyclobacteriaceae; genus Algoriphagus; species Algoriphagus locisalis. The sequence continues at coordinate 62,970 of NZ_FPBF01000011.1, read as the reverse complement.
GCAACTTCGTTTCGAAAGGATTCTGAGGGAGCTTCTTCGACCTTTTCCTTATCTTCTTCACAAGCAGAAAACAGGGCAATTAAAAAACCGAAAAGTAAGAGAGTAGAGTTTTTCATTGAAATAAGTAGTTTCATCTGTTAAGAAACTAAGTAATTCTTCAATGTCAAAATTTTTATTGCAAAAAGGATGTTAATGATTCTAAAAATCCGGCAGATTGGTATTTATTTCCTTAGAAGGTACGCTAATAGCAAGATCCACAGGCCGTAGTCTCAGGGTTGTTGGCGGATTATCTCCATAATATTCAATAAGTCTATCGATCTCTTCGATAGACTCCACTTCAAGTCGCACTTTGGTAATTCCGTCGTGAAGAAGTCCTAATTGAGTACCCGCAGCACGCGACAAGTCAATAATACGTCTGGAAGTTTTGGGAAGTCTATCGTTGATTCTGACCCAGACATGTTCACCCGTATCTTCTCTAGTCACTTTCACAAGAGTATTAAAAGGCAAAGTTTTATGTGCAGCGGTTAAACTGTCCATATGAAAAATCTCCCCGTTGGAAGTCTTTCTTAAATGGAATCTACGACCATAATAACTAGCCGTGCCCTCTTGGATAAGCAGTGCATCAGGAGGCAATTCAGGCTGAGTCTGCTCTGACATAAGAGATGCCACTAAAATAAGAAGCCAATTCCACATACGTAACCTGAATTATCGCCTGCCATTTCCAATAAAGATGCCAATTAATGTCATTTGTATCAAATGGCTTGCAGTAACTCATTCATGGAAGTAATTTAGTTTTTCATTCATTTTTCAAGACTTATGATCAAAATCCTCCACACTGCAGATTGGCATTTGGGCAAAAGGTTACAAGAATTCTCCAGACTAGAAGAGCAAAAGCTGGTTCTGGAAGAAATCCAGCAGATCGCAGATAGAGAAGAAGTGGATCTGGTTCTATTAGCGGGCGATATTTTCGACACTTTCAATCCCAGTCACGAAGCTGTAGAATTACTTTACAAATCCCTTCGCAGACTCTCCAAAGGAGGCAAACGGCCGATTATCGCTATCTCCGGAAATCATGACAGCACTCAGTTTGTCGAAGCTCCGGATCCACTGGCTCGCGAAATGGGCATATTCTTTTATGGAAAATACGACACCGTTATCCCAACTGGAAAGCTTGATAATGGAATAGAAATTACAAAATCTGCTACCGGTTTTGTGGAGATGAAACTACCTGAAGTTGATTTTCCAATTCGAATCATTTTAGCTCCTTATGCAAATGAGGTTTCCATGAAAACTTACCTGGGCGAAGTAGATCGCGAGGAGGAATTCCGCAATCTGATGGGATCTAAGTGGTGCGAAATAGCCGATCAATACTGCGATGAGAATGGTGTAAATCTTTTCGTAGGACATTTTTTCTTTATGAAGGAAGGGGAAAAACCCGAAGCAGAACCGGAATCAGAGCGACCGATCCTTCATGTGGGTGGAACGCAGGCTCTTTTCACCAGAAACATCCCTTCTCAAATCCAATATGCAGCTTTAGGTCATTTACATCGCTACCATGCGGTAGGGCACGAGCACTGTCCGGTAGTCTATTCCAGCTCGCCTCTCGCGTACTCTTTCAGCGAAGCAGACCAGCAAAAGCAAGTGGTGACCATAGAAGCCGAACCAGGAAAATCTGTCACCTATACACCAGTCGGGTTAAAAGAAGGAAGACCGCTTTATCGCAAAACCTTCGATAAGCTACCAGACACCTTGGAATGGTTAGAAGCAAACCCCTACTGCTTTGTGGAATTGACTTACATCACGGAAAGTTCCATAGAAGCGGCTACCCGCAAAGCAATCATGAAAGCCCACGATGGCATCGTGAATTTGATTCCTCAGATCAAAAATCCACAGGGCCGGGAAAACACCAGTTTGCAAGTAGAAGACTTAGGAAAAGACATGGAAAGCCTGTTTAAACTTTTCTACGAAAGCGACAAGGGCCAGGAGCCAAACGAAGAATTGCTCACAATTTTCAAAGAAGTAATCAGCCAAAACGACGAAGCATGATTCCTATTAGACTTGACATTCAGGGATTATATTCCTACAAAGAGAAGCAGACGATAGAATTTGACAAGCTTACAGCAGCCGGATTATTTGGGATTTTTGGTGCGGTGGGCAGCGGAAAATCTTCCATTTTGGAAGCAATTCTTTTGGCACTCTATGGAAGCACCGAGCGCCTTTCTGATCGTGGTGAAAAGAACAGCATGGTCAATCTGCAGAGTGATTTACTGCTTTTGAATTTTGAGTTCAGCTCAGGCAGGAATAACGCAAAGACCTACCTGGCGCGTTATTCTGCAAAGAGAAACTCAAAGAATTTTGATGACATCAAGCCCGCGGAGCATACGTTTTATGAAAAGGTAGATGGCAACTGGGAGCCAATTACTGCTAGAGCCGAAGAGATCGTCGGCATGAAAAAAGAGCATTTCAAGCAGACTGTGATCATTCCGCAGGGAAAATTCCGAGAATTTATCGATCAAAAGCCACTGGACCAGGCGAAGATGATGAAGGAGCTTTTTGGTCTGGAACGATTTGATCTTTCATTCAAAACAGGAACTCTTCTCAAAACAGTAAAAGAGCAAAAAATCCGTCTGGAAACGCAATTGCAGGGTTTAGAAGAGTTTTCTGAGCAACTGTTGACTGAAAAGCAAAGTCAGTTTAAGGAATTGAAAAAGCAGGCCACGGAAGCTTCGCAAAAACTAAAAAATGCTGAATCCGAAGTCCGCATACAAGAAAATCTGCGAGCTAAAAATCAGCAATTGCTGAAATTCAAAACAGAGAAAGAAAGTCTGAATTTACAGCGCCCCGAAATCGAAAAACAGCGGCAGCTTCACTCCGAATTTATCAAAGCAAAAACCTACTTGCGTCCAATATGGGAGCAGATCCGGGATACGAGCGCAGATTTGGAGAAATTTAAAGTCAGTGTGATCGATTGTGAGCGCTTCAAGCTTGAGTTTGCCAAAGAAGTAGCTGACCTAGAAAATGAAGAGGAAGAGCTCAAAAAGAAAAATCAGGAACGACCGCAGCGGGAGGCAAAAATCCGTGATTTGAAAAAAGTCATAGAAATCCAAAACCTAGAAACTCAGCGGGTAATGGCAAATGATAAGCTGCAGGAGTTACAGCCAACCATAGAAAGAAAAAAACAAACTCAAAAGACACTAGAAACAAAAATCACTGAACTAGAAACAGATGCAGAAAAGATCAGCACTACGGATAGCGCTGTGTTAGCTAATTTGATTAGCTCGGCAAAAGATTGGAAAAACCTGGAAAATCAATTGGATAAGCTTCAAGCTGAAGAGACCGAAATTGCAAAAGAAGTAAAGGAAATCACGGGAAAAATTGAAACCCTGAAAAACAAAATTCCTGCTAATCTGGGCTCTCTGGAAAGCTGGGAAGTGAGCCAGAAATCCGCCATTCAGGAACTGGAGAAACAACGGGATGGGGTGATACAAAAACAAGGTCTTGCTGCCCATGTTCACTTATTGCATCAGGGTGAGCCATGCCCGCTTTGCGGCGCTTTGGATCATCCAAATCCGCTTGAAGGTGATGGAGCTGTAGATTTAGGGGAAATAACCCAGCAAATACAGAGTGCTAAGCTACTTCTTGAGCAAATACAAACTTCCAAATCCACACAAAGTGAATTGCGCTTTCATCTCGAAAATCATCAAAAAAACAGCGCTGCGAAAAAGAAGGACTTACAGCAATTGCGGGAAAACCTCAGTTCTATTAAAACCACTCTTGCCAAAGAAGGAATTGGTTCACATGCTGAATTATTGACGAAAATCCAGGCCATAGAACACAGTTCCCAAAGCCGGGAAAAAATCATCCAAGAAGTGAAAACGCTTCGCAAAAACTGGGATGCTGAGCGGATTTTGATCGATCAATCAGAAAAAGAACTGCAACAGGCACAGCTAAAACTTCAATCAGTGCTTTCAAATATTTCTTCCAAGAAGGAAGAAATCCGTGATATGGCTTTCTGCAAGCAGTTTTTTACCAAAGAATCCTCGCAGATACAAGCCGCTATTGACAAGGTGGAAAAAGACATTGAGGAGGCGCTTCAATCGCTCGAAGGAAAACAAAAACATCTTCGTGAAAAACGTAGTGTGTCGGACAAGAACTTGGCAGATCTGGATCAATTCAAAAAGCTGAGAGATCAAAGTTCAACCAGACTCGAAAAGCTTACGACAAAATTTGAAACCTTGAAAATCACCCATGGTTTTACCGAAGAAGCTGCGTTAATCCGCTTGTTTCAGCATTCGTTGGATGCAGAAAAAGTAGCTTTGGAGATTTCACAATTTGATCAGAAAGTGGCTATTGCAGAAAACAGAATTCAAGAGCTAGAAGCGGAACAGGGAGTTTCAAACTTTCAGGAAGCGGACTTTCAGGAGCTTTCGACTTCCCTTCAGCAATTGAAGATTAATGCGGACTCACTCCAAAAACAAACGCTTTTACTTGAAAAGGAAATAGAAGAAAGCATAGCCAAGATTGCAGAAAAAGAGGTTTTCCAAAAGGAATATGCCAAGCTGGAAACCCGGGAAAGTTACCTCAAGGAGCTGGACAACCTGTTCAGAGGCAGTGGCTTCGTGAAGTTTGTGAGCTCGATTTACCTGAAAGAGCTTTGTAATACGGCGAATGTCCGCTTTATGAAACTCTGCAAAAATCGCCTTAGTCTTGAAATTGACGACAACAATACATTCTGGGTTATTGACTACTTAAACGGAGGAAAAAAGCGCTTGCTTAAAACGCTTTCAGGAGGTCAGACTTTCCAAGCTTCGCTGTGTTTAGCATTGGCTTTGGCAGAGAAAGTAAAAGCACTCAATCAAGCAGATCAAAGCTTTTTCTTCATGGATGAAGGTTTCGGAGCATTGGATAAAAATGCACTACGGGTGGTTTTTGAAACGCTCAAATCACTTCGCCACGAAAATCGGATCGTTGGAATCATTAGCCACGTGGAAGATCTTCAACAGGAGATCGGCGTATTTGCAAATGTAGAACTCGATCCAGAGGTTGGTTCTCAGGTAAGTTATTCCTTCTAGAAATCATAATACTCAATCTGCTGAGTAAATTTACTCAGCATATTGAGTAAATTTTATAAAATTGATTCTAAACACTGAATATCAGTACATTAATGAATAATTTTTAGCAATAAAAAGACAGCCAACTGACTGTCTTTTCAACTATATAGCTCAAGTACATCCATCTGCAAAAACTCCTCCCAGGGGATTCCATCCGTACCGATCACTAGTGACTTTTCTGGATGGTAAGTAGTGGCAAAAGAGTTCAGACCGGCCAATCCGCCCACCTTAGAGGTCTTCACTTCTAAGGCAATGATCCGCTTTTTGTACTCGATTACGAAATCAACTTCATCATTCCCTTCCCGCCAATAGTAGATGTGCAATTTTCTCTCCTTGAAGGCTTGATTCACCAAATGTGCCCCCACAGCCGACTCTACCCAGCGACCCCAGGCGCGATGGTCTTCACGGAGTGTTTCCATAGTTTCATTAGAGACTCCTGACATGATCGCAGTATTATGCACCATGAACTTGGGACTGGAAGAGCGCTTCCTGACCAAGTTTGGACTGTACTTTTCCAGGCCTCCTAGCAACCCTGCTTCATTCAAGAGCTCAAGGTAATTGGCAAGCGTAGTAGTATTCCCAGCATCAGCGAGCTGCCCCATGATCTTCGTGAAACTCAGCACCTGACCTGAATAAGATGAACCAATCTCAAAGAGACGCTTCATCAATGCTGGCTTATCCACACGTGTAAGCATGAGTATATCCTTTGAAATACTTGTCTCCAAAAGCGCATCCCGAACATAATTCTTCCATCGATCCTCATCTTCCTTGAGGAGAATCGCTCCGGGATACCCCCCATACCAGATAAACTCCTCTGGCGAAAGGCCAAAGGCATCTTTCATTTCTTTGTACGACCAGTGTCCCAAATAGGTAGATTCGAACCTCCCAGCAAGCGACTCGGTCAATCCTTGCTGAAGCATCAGTCTAGACGATCCCAATAAAACCACTCGAATATCCCGCTCCTCAGCAGTATCCTTATCCCATTCGGCTTTGACCTGCTCACTCCAATTGTCGATTTTCTGAACCTCATCTATCACTAGAATGTAAGGCAGTTCTGGAGTTGCACTCTGCTTCATGCGCGCATTTTCCCATTGCTGGGCTATCCAAAGCCTGTCAGTCGCAGGTACTGCATCAGCTGCCACCAAGGTATGCGGCAGATCCGCATCCTTCATAATCTGGCGAATCATGGTAGTCTTGCCTACTTGACGCGGGCCATAGATCACCTGGATGAACATTCTAGGCTCATCACAGAGACGTTTTTGGATTTGATTTTTCTCTGACCGCTGATAACTCATAAGTTTTACTCTTAAAATTGAGTAAATTTACTCATTTAATTGAGTAAATTCAAAAATATGGATCTATTTATTTTATTATCAGTTAGTTACAAAATAATTTTTAAGGGATTTATTGGGTGTTTTGGAGGTTAAAAAGCGAGATTATTCTTATTAAGAGAGCTTTGAGATATACCATGAAAGTTAAAATCAAAAAAAAAAATCCTTTGACAAACTGCCAAAGGATTTTTCGAATTAAGAAAACCTGTTTACAATATATTTTTATTAACCCAATCAGTTTCTTCCTGACGAATGGTATGATTTGAGTCCTTGAATATTAATAATTTCACTTTTGCACCCATCCTGCTCAGTAGGGTTTCTGATTCTTGTATCCGAGAAAGTGGAACATGAAAATCTTTTTCGCTACTTCCGATAAAGACTGGCGTCCCTACAAAGTCTCCAGAATACTTCTGATCCTGAATTTGCTCTCCAATCAACCCTCCAGTGAATGCAATCACACCCCCGAGCTTCTGGGCATTTTGCGCAGCAAACTCAAGACTAAGGCAAGCTCCCTGAGAAAAGCCAATGAACACGACATTTTCTGAAGAAATACCTGCAGCGGAAATATGACTCCATGCTTCATTGATAGTAGCTAGCGATTCTTCTAAAGCTGCTTGATTGGCTTCATCTGGAGCCATAAAGCTGTAAGGATACCAAGTGCCTCCTTCTGCTTCTGGCGCCAAAAGCGCATATTCATCCAGATTAAGATAGTTGGATAACGATAGGATACTTTCAGCATTTGCTCCTCTACCATGAATTAGGATAGCCGCTTTTTTTGCTTGATCCAACGCTATACCAGCTGTTTTAATTTTAGGCATAAGACTCGACATTTAATTTCACAGGGATCAAACTCTCCTCCAGTTTATCGCGATTAGGTTCTGCCCATTCCGGCAATTTGATCAATTCACCCAAGTGCGCTTCGTCCTCATCTATCGCAAAGCCCGGCTCGTCAGTTGCCACCTCAAATAAAACCCCTCCCGGCTCACGGAAATAAATTGAAGTAAAGTAATTTCTGTCTTTCACTTCAGTAACCTGATAGCCATTTCTCATCAAGATTTCCTGAACTTGAAGCTGAGATTCTGCATTCTCTGTGCGGAAAGCTATGTGATGAACTGTACCAGCACTTTGCATGCCTCGGCTACCAGACTTGTCTATGACGATGTCAACAATATCACCAGGCTTGCCAGCAGTGCCGTAGCGGAATCTACCATTTTCCTCGCCAATAAAACGATAATCCATATGCTCCGTGAGCAGCTTTTCGGTCAACTCTTTGGCGCGTAGGTTCAGAGTAGCCCCATAAAAACCTTTGATGGAATGCTCGATTGGGACTTGCCCATAAGACCAGCCAGTTCTATCATCCTGATCATTAGCTATCAACTCAATTCCCATACTGTCATGATCTTCAAATCGAATCAATTGATCACCAAATCGAGTTAGTTTATCTGAAGTAGCTACACCAAACTTTTTCAACCGCTCAATCCAGTAATCTAAGGAATCAGTGGGCACAGAAAATGCCGTGTAAGTAACTTCGCCAGCCCCTTTAGCACCTCTTCTAGCTCCAGTAAATGGGAAGGTAGTAAATACCGTACCTGGCCTCCCTAGCTCATCTCCAAAATAGAAATGATATACTCCGGGAGCATCAAAGTTGATGGTCTTTTTCACCAGTCTCAGTCCAAGAATTCCTGTGTAGAAATCAATATTTGCTTGAGGATTACCAGCTATCGCGGTGATATGGTGGATTCCAGTGATTAATGGCTTCATGCTGTGTAGGGGAATTAGTTTTAAAATAAAGCTATGAGGAAAAATCCCCATAGCTAAACCTGTACTATCAAGGCTCCTAGAACCCTAAGGCTTCTAATTATTATGCCTGTTTTACTAACTGTACGCTCAAGATCAATTTTACCTGATCACTTACTACTACAGATCCTGCTTCTGTCACAGCAGACCAGGAAAGACCAAACTCTTTTCTGTTTACTTTTCCTTCGATTTCAAAACCAGCTTTGGTTTGTCCGTAAGGATCACCAGCAACACCACCTAGATCCACATCCAATTCAACTTGTTTAGTGGTATCTCTCATGGTCAAGTCTCCGATCAATTTATAATCCTCACCAGATTTAGAAATTTTTCCTGTGAAAGTCAATTTTGGATGATTTGCTGCATCAAAGAAGTCTCCAGATTTCAAATGGTTATCTCTGTCTGCCTGATTAGTATCAATGCTGTCTATATCGGCAGAAAAAGAAACAGTAGCTCCATCGAAATCCTCAGATTCTGTTTCAGCAAACCCTTCAAATTTCTTGAAATAACCTGTCACTGTAGAAATCACCAAGTGTTTTACTTTGAAAGAAACCTCAGAGTGTGTAGGGTCGATAATCCATTTTGTAGTGCTCATAATTTTTGATTTTTTAGTTTAAATTTTATTTGTATTAATATTATTTGTATAGACACGTATTAGTATAAAATTTTTTAGCCTCTTAGCTTATCCAACAAGTCATTCATTACTACGGTTTCTTCTTTGGTCAATTTGACTACCTGATTATTAAACCCTTCCATATGACTCTGTAGTTCGTCCAAAATCTGCAAACCTTTCTCCGTGATCACAATGTCAACCTGACGACGGTCGGTCGGACACTCTCTTCTTTCCAAAAGCTGCTTAGCTTTCAACTTATCTACCAAACGACTGGCATTTGACATTTTATTGAGCATCCTGTCCTGAATAGAGGAAACTGTAGTCGGTACTCCATTCTGTCCTCTTAATATCCTGAGCACATTGTATTGCTCTGGTGAAAGATCAAAGGGCTTTAAAATGCTATTTTGAGCAGAAACCAGATAGCTTTGAGTATAGAGCAAATTGACCACTAATTTATTATATGGGTCTTTAAACTCCTTCTGCTTGATTGCTTCTTCTAGACTTCCCATATCTTTTGTTTTTGTATTTAATGTATATACATATAAATATAGGAAAAGGTTTCAACAACGTAAATTTTTATTCATAAAAAATAGAAAAAGGCCTCACATGAGGCCTAATCGCTGAAAATAAAATCTTGATTTCAGAAGAATCAACTTTGCTCGATGAGCCAATCTCCTATCAGCCGGTTGATTTCCCTTGGCTTTTCTATAGAACTACTATGTCCTGCACCAGGAATTCTATGGAGCTTAGACTTAGGAATGCTCATTTGGATAAATTTTGATTTCACAGGAATAGTGGCGGTATCTTCATCACCAACGATCACCATAGTAGGACATGTTATCCCTACGATTTCATCCTCTACTCCTTTTCTATAGATCACTCCTTCCACTGCACCCGTTACATTTCTCTTATTTGCTTTCAACTCAGATTTCCAAAAAGCTATCTTTTCTGCATTAAGGGAATCTTCCAGCCAACTTTCGGCAAACATTATCTTCATCACTTTGCTTGCTACAGGAGGCACTATACCTAGCCATTTAACTATGCCATTTAAGGTTTTGTACTTGGGAAGATTTTCTACGGGCTCCGCATTGGCAGATGTTCCTAGGAGGATCAGGCTTTTGATCAATTTTGGATATCTAGATGCTAACCGCATTCCGATAAAGCCTCCCATGGAAAGCCCAGCAAAATGAACTGGACCGACTCCCAATTCTTCAATTATAGCAGCAGCATCCTCAGTTAGGGTATCCATATCGAATGGCTTCTTCACTTCGCTTTGCCCCTGCCCTCTATGGTCATATGCAATTACGCGAAAACGCGGACGAAGAAATTCGATTTGCTCAGCAAACATCTTATGGCTCCAAAGCAGGCCATGGGAAAAAACGATAGTCTGCTCACCAACTCCTTGATCTGTGTAGAAAATATCGACTCCATTTACATTGATTTGGGGCATTCTATTGTTTGTTTTCGAGCTTACTAACCAGTTCACGATGGCCAATTCCGCTCTATTTTAACCCTGATTTTTATTTACCAATCTAATCCAGGCTGCGTGATTGTATATCCTTCCTTCTCTTTTTGCTTATCTACCATAACTTTGACATCCTCCAAAAGTTTTTTAGCATCATAAACTATCCCATCCTTAACAGTGTACCTTACGCCACCTACTCGGATTGGTTCATTATTTTCATCTATTCTGATAGCTCCCGTGCCATAGAGAACCTTTAGATTCTGTAAGGGATTTTCTTCCAAAATGACAAAGTCAGCTAATTTCCCAACTTCCACAGAACCAATTTCCTCCTCCATGCCAAGCAATTCAGCTCCGTAAAGAGTGGCTGAACGCAGCACTTCCAAAGGATGAAAACCAGCTTCTCTTAGCAACTCCAATTCTCGTATATAGGCAAAGCCATAAAGCTGATAGATAAAGCCAGAATCTGAACCTGCAGTCACACGACCTCCCCTGTTTTTATATTCGTTTACAAAAGTCATCCATAGTTTGTAGTTCTCCTTCCAAAGGACTTCCTCTTCAGTTGTCCAATCAAACCAATACGAACCATGTGACTGACGACTGGGAGCATAGAATCTCCATAGCGAAGGAAGCGTGTAAACTTCATGCCACTCGGCTGTCCGGGCTCGCATCATATCCCGATTCGCTTCATAGATATTGAAGGTCGGGTCCAGCGTGAAATCCAATTCAAGCAATTCATCCATAACCTTATTCCAATGGTCAGATCCCGGTTTTGCAGCCTGCTTCCAAAGTTTGCCTGCCTCTGCAAATCTGTGCTGCTCATTTTGATAATTATAGTCCAATCGAAAATCCTGAATTGTTCTATTTTCAAATAGAGCTTCAGGGAGCCCGTACCAGTGCTCCATTGAAGTCAAGCCTGTTCTGGCAGAATTCAACACATTCCATCGAGCTACATCCAACTGCTGATGATGCATTGCAGAGCGAAGTCCAATTCTCTTGTTTTCCGAAATCGCAGCTTCCATCACTTCTGGATTTGCTCCAAAAAACTTAATCCCGTCGGCTCCTTTTTTGGCATTCTCGTTCACCCAAGCTTTGGCTTGCTCAGCAGTGGTAATTGGCTCTTCTGAACCTTGTCCAAAACTAGTGTAAGCTAAAATTCTAGGAGCTGTAATTTCATTTGCAGCAGATCTTTTCTTTTGATCAAGCACCCAGTCCAATCCATTTCCCGCCGAAGGATCACGAATGGTAGTAATCCCATGTGCCAACCAAAGCTTAAATACATATTCAGCAGGTGTTCCTTGACCTCTTCCACCGATATGTCCATGAGAATCAATAAATCCTGGCAATAAATAGTGTCCGTCCAGTTCATACACTTTGTCATCAGGACCAGCTTTGGGTCTTCGATTTTCATTAATTGGCATTCCCGGATAGCCAACGACCTGGATTTGAGCGATTCTGTTTTTCTCTACGACAATATCTACGGGCCCCACAGGCGGCGCACCCGTACCATCAATCAGAATAACTCCTCTTAGTATCAATCGACCATATTGTCCATCCCCTTCATTACGGTCTGGTGCTGGTTCTATTTGGGAAAAAGTAGAAAAGGAAAGGAATAGCCCAAAAATGGCAAGGAGTAAAAGTCTTTTTTTCATAACGGAGGGTCAAATTCAATTCATTAAGTTAAGTGAAAAAGAGTAAGATTTCATTTAAAAAACGAACAAATCCCAAACACAAAAAAGCCCTAAGAATAAATTCAAAGGGCTTTTTTGAGGATTGGTGGTGGAAATTATAAATCCTTAAACTTCTCCATGATATCTTCAGAAATTCCTGTAAAGGAATATCCGCCATCATGAAAGAGGTTTTGCATAGTCACTAATCTAGTGTAATCAGAGAACATAGTCACGATGTATTCAGCACAGGCTTCTGCAGATGCATTGCCCAATGGAGAAAGAGCCTCAGCGAAATTGTAGAAAGAATCAAATCCGCCGATACCTGTTCCAGCAGTAGTTTTTGTTGGAGACTGAGAGATGGTATTTACTCTTACTTTCTTCAATTTACCGAATCTGTAGCCATACCCACGCGCAATGCTTTCCAGCAAAGCTTTGGCATCAGCCATATCTGTATAGAAAGGGAAAACTTTTTGTGCTGCGATATAAGAAAGACCGACGATCGATCCCCACTCATTCATCACATCTTGCTTCTCAGCTACCTGCATCATTTTGTGAAAAGAGATAGCAGACACATCGTAAGATTTCATTGCCCAATCATAGTTAAGGTCACCATAAGATCTTCCTTTTCTGATGTTTGGGGACATACCTATTGAATGCAATAGAAAATCAAAGTTACCACCAAGATACTCTTTAGCTTCAGCGTAAAGTTTCTCGATATCTTCTGTGCTTGTAGCATCCGCAGGAATCACAATGGTATCACATTCCTTTGCAAGGTCGTTGATAGCACCCATTCTCATAGCGATTGGTGCATTGGTCAATACAAATCTTGCTCCTTGCTCTTTCGCTTTAAGCGCTGTTTTCCACGCAATTGAGTTCTCATCAAGTGCACCGGTGATGATTCCAAGTTTTCCTTTTAGCAAATTATCTGGCATATAGCTAGGGGGTTATTTTCAAAAATTAATGCCCAAAAATAGGAAAAAATAATCATTCACGCCTCGTAATTGAAGCACTGAGGGAATTAGCGTCGAAGTAACTCCTTTGCACTTTCTATTGCCGAGGCAGAAGGTGAGGCTCCTGCAATCATTTTGGCAAGTTCCAACACACGCTCTTCCTGATCAAGCAACTTAATTTTACTCACGGTTTTCTCCGATGAGTTGTCTTTAAAAACAAAATAATGCAGATCACCCTGCCCCGCTACTTGCGGTAGATGCGTAATGCAAATCACCTGATGCTTTTTGGCAATATCCTGCATCATCCCAACCATCTTCAGCGCCACTTCACCGGAAATCCCTGTATCGATTTCATCAAAAATAAGTGTTGGCATAGCCATTTTATCAGCCATCAAATATTTGATAGCAAAAAGCAATCTGGAAAATTCACCTCCAGACGCCACTTTTTTCAGTGGCTGTGGAGAAGAGCCTTTATTCGCTGAAAAGAGCAATTCTATCTCATCCAACCCATTCGTAGTAGGTTCAACAGCTTTATGCTCCATGACCACTTTGGAATTCTCCATTCCTAAACCCGCCAGTAAGCTCTCTAGAGATTTCTGAAAATCAGCAAAGCTACTTATCCTTTTCTTACGAAGTGTTTTGCCCGAATCTGAAACTTTCACTTTGCTTGCCTCTAGTTCTTCTTTCGCATCGGCTAACGTCTCGTCTAGATTTTGAACCTGAAACACCTTTTCTGCCAGCTCTTTTTCGAGCTCCATTAATTCTTCAACGGTAGCAACTCCATGCTTTTTCTGAAGTTGATAGATCTTACTCAGCCTATCACGGGTCTCATCAAGCTTTTCGAAATCAACTTCAACTTTACTCTCTTCATCACCGAGCGTCTCTTCGATATCCTTCAATTCAATGTTTACTGCCTGAAAACGCTCCTTTAGCGAAGCAAAAACATGCGCTAACCTTTCCAATGATTGCATTCCATGTTGAATCTGAGACATTCCCTGGCTAATCCCGAATTGCTCATCCTGAAACAGGTTAAGCATTTCATTGATTTTTAGCTTGATCTCTTCTGCATTTTCAAGGATTTCCTGACTAGACTCCAACTGCTCCTGTTCACCTTCCTTCAACCCTAACACACTCAATTCTTCCAGTTGGAATTGGTTGAAATCAGCTTCTTTTTGAAGCTCTACGGCTTTTTTACTCAACTCATTGAATGACTTTTGAGCTTTTTGAAAAGCTTTAAAATCCGCTTTGTATTTTTTGAGTTCTTCCTGTGTCTGCGCAAAAGCATCTATTAAGCTCAGCTGATAACTACCCTCGCCTAACTGAAGCGTATCATGCTGAGAATGCACGTCCATCAAGTAGCTTCCCAGTGTTTTCAATACATCCAAAAGCACTGGTGTATCATTGACAAATGAACGGGATTTCCCCGCAGGACTTATTTCTCTGCGAATGATACAGGTGGGGTCATAATCTAACTCAGCCTGATCAAAAAATTCCTTTAACCCGTAATTAGCCACGTCAAACACTCCCTCAATAACACACTTTTTGTCCTCATGGAGTAAAACCTTTGTGTCAGACCTGTTTCCTAGGAGCAAGCCGACAGCGCCAAGCATGATGGATTTCCCAGCGCCAGTTTCGCCGGTAATCATACTTAGTCCTGAGCTAGGCTGCATGTGCAGCTGGTCTATCAGAGCATAATTAGAAATGCTAAGAGATTTGAGCATAGATAATGAGATCGTTTGGGCAAAACTAAAAAATCGAGCTTAGCTTTTCAGCAGCTCGTTATACTTTCTCGCATTATTCGGATCAACTTCCAGTAATAGTTCGACAAGTTCTGTCCTGATTTCCAAAGAAGCATTTTTCATAATAGCGGTTATCTCGTCACTTTTAGCATCCATAAATGAAATCGTAAATATTCCATTAGGCTGCGTTTTATTGGCATTTGCCACAATCCTTACTGCTTCCAGCATATTCTCATGAGCCTCCTCTGGCTTAATCTGCAGAATATCCAGCCCCTGACGATGATATAAGTAATAAGCGTCCCGAATTACAGAAAAAACCGAAGAAGTATAAATATCATTATTTAAAGCGTAACGATTTCTGCGATCGGAAGTACTCTGCGTCCAGCCAGGCCGCCCAGATTGCTGGGCGTTATTTACGATGTCATTGGCCGCTGCAAAGAAATCACTGCCTCCACGACTCTCAAAAGTATCGTAATCCAAACCCAAGGCGATCTGCGCATAAAATGCTAGCAATGAGCTGATATTGTTCAAAAAAGTAAATCTATTAAACTCCAGCGGCTGAGATTCTATGTAGTCGAAACTCCAATTTCTATCCGCAAAATTAAAAACCAAGCTCTCGTAATTAGTCCCATAAACTGGCCTTACTGTTTGAATCTGTACGGTTGCATTATAAGTACCCACCTGCGGCACATCATTAATTGTGATAAGTAAGTTTCCTTTAATAAGTTCCTCAGGACGAAATTCATCAGTAGTCCAGGACCTTCCATTGAGAAATTGCTCAAAGCTGGTTTTCATCTGAGCAAAAATGTCGGTGTTCTGAATTCTGGCTCGATCACTGTTAATGATCACAGTAAAATCCAACTCTTGGGAAAACCCAATGAGTGATTGACAAAAAAAGAGTAGAAGGACAATTCCTATTTTCATATGATTATAATTTGTCTTTCAAAGGCCATAACCTGTCCCGTGACAAAGGGTACGGGATGGAATCTCGCATGGGAGATAATCATCCCAATGTGTGACTCTTGAGTCATGCTCGATTTCATGAATCTAAAATAAGGAAATATAAAGGATCACACCCAAACTGGGATATTTTTGATTTGATCAAGAATCAGATTTGCAATTTGATCTTTTGGAGCGACGTCCGATTGTGCTGTTAATCCAGATGCATGAAAAACATGTACTTTATTAGTACTAACCTGAAATCCAGCTCCTGCTTCTTTCATAGAATTGAGAACAATCATATCAAAATTCTTTTTCTTCAACTTTGATTGCGCATTTTTAGCTTCGTTTTCGGTCTCCAAAGCAAAGCCAATGTGTACTTGGTTCCGCTTTTTGCTTGAACCTAGTTTGGCTGCTATATCAACATTCTTAACTAAAGAAATGGAAAGCGTGGAATCACTTTTTTTAATCTTCTCAGGGGATATTTCAGCTGGCCCATAGTCTGCAACTGCAGCAGCAAAAATACAGATATCCATTTGACTATGGATTTTCGAAGCTGCCTCATACATATCCTGAGCTGATTTCACATCCTGCCAATGAAAATCACTTTTATTGACATTTAAAGAAATAGGACCAGAAACCACAAAAACTTCCGCACCCCTAGATCGAAATGCATTAGCTAAGGCAAGTCCCATTTTCCCGCTGGAATGATTGCTGATATACCGGACTGGGTCTAGCGCCTCTTGTGTAGGCCCCATAGTGATCATGACCTTCTTCCCTTTGAAATCAGTCTGAACAGTAAAGAACTTTTCAACTTCAGAAAGAATATTTTCCGGCTCCATCATCCTTCCTTGACCTGAAAGTCCACTAGCTAACTCCCCCGATTCAGCATCAAGAATGATGTTCCCAAATGACTCTAATTTCTGAAGGTTTGATTGGACGGATGGATGCTGATACATGTCCAGATCCATCGCTGGAGCTATCATCACAGGGCATCTCGCGGATAGGTAGCTAGCCGATAGGAGATTATCACAACTGCCGTTGGCAAATTTTGCAAGGGTATTAGCACTAAGCGGTGCTACTAAAAATAAATCCGCCCATAGTCCTAGCTCCACATGATTATTCCAAACTCCAGTCTCATCCTTTTGAAATTGGCTTAAAACAGGTCGCTTGGATAGTGTAGCTAAGGTGAGCGGAGTAATAAAATCAAAAGCAGAAGTGCTCATTATTATTTGCACTTCTGCTCCTGCTTTGATAAGTAATCGAGTAAGAAAAGCGGACTTGTAGGCAGCTATGCTACCTGTCACTCCTAAGATAATTTTCTTACCTTCAAGACCCATAGAATTATTCAGCCGTTGGTTCTTCTGGAAATCTGCTATACACTTTTCCTTCCATGAACTCTTCCATAGCTAAGGTGCTAGGCTTTGGCATTCTTTCGTAGAATTTGGAGATTTCAATTTGCTCCTTATTCTCAAATACTTCTTCCAAATTATCTACAGTAGAAGCAAACTCAGAAAGCTTAATGTTCAACTCCTCTTTTAAGGTGTTGGAAATTTGCTTTGCTCTTTGACCTACAATATGAAGAGACTCGTAGATATTCTCTGTTTTATCAGCGATTTTATCAAGATCTCTTGTAATGATGGATGGATTAATTGCCATATTCTTTATTAATTATAGTTCTATTTTATTTCTACTTTCTCTATCGTCTGATTCTCTAAAGCTCTTGCTTTTTGCTCAGCTAACTGTTCATTATACCTCTTCAGATTAATAGAGTGATCTGCCAATTCTTCTTTTGCTTTCACTTCAATTTCCTTCACCTTTCCAGTATAGGCACTAGTTGGATACCTTCTATAAAAAGAACTTGCAAAGCCTAAAGCATCATTTAACCTATCTTCTTTTTTCAGAAATGTACTATTTTCGGCATATCCAGTACTCACCTCTACTAGCTTGTATGCCAGTTCTTCGTTGTGCTCACTGTCTGGATAATCTTTCATGAAATTCTGAAAATTGATAATGCAGGCGCGATAGTAATCTCCAGGATACAAACCGTCTTTCAAACGATAATACATAGACGACTCCATGTATGCTTTCTGCTCAAATCTACCCTGCAAATCAACTAACATTTCCATAGCTCGCTCATAACTAGCTGAAGCGGGAAATTTGGTCACAAATTGCTGTATAGCTGCTACTGCTTCCTGTGAACTCTGCTGGTCAAGGTTGGCATCTGGAGCATCCAAGTACAGGGCATAGGCATTCATAAATAATGCCTCTTCAGCCAAAGGACTCCTGTTGTACGTTCTATAGAAATTGCTGAAATATCCAGCCGCTTCAATGTATCTTTTAGTCTTGAAATGACAATTGGCATAATTGTAATCTGCCAACTCCGCCTTCTCACTACCTCTGATTACCGGCAAAACCTTATCATACAGAATAATTGCCTTATTGTATTCACCTTCCTGATAATATTTGTTTGCTCCTGCATACAATTCCTCCCAATTCGTGCTTTTCTCAAGCTTGTTGAATGGGCCACAAGAACTCGCAGCAAGTATAATAAGAACTAATAGAATGGATTGTACGCGCATTTTCATTTTCAAGACCGCAAATATACGGGATAATTATTCGGATTCAAATGGATGATTGCTCTAGTGTCAAGTCTTACTTCTTGACAACGAGCTTCTTGGTCACAATATTTTTATTGTCCAAGAAAAGGGTGTAGAAATAAACGCCAGGATTGAAATCGGAAACATTAATTGCAAGCGTATTCCTATCTGGGTCAAGCTCATAATTAGCTATTGGGTTTCCTATGAAGCTGTTTATAGCAATTCTAGCCTTTATAGACTTATTTTTCAAAGCATAATCAAATTGAGCAATTCTCACACTGGGGTTGGGATAGACATCACTTAGCACGATATCTTTATAGTCAAATTCATCTACCTTATTGGATGGATCTTCTACTTCATATCTAGCTTCAACGACAAACTGATCTCTTAAATTGTTTTCATTTACAAATGATAAATCAAAAGAACCTCTCGTTTCAACTATTCCCATATCAAAGACTAGGTACAAATCAGTGAGTAGCTCACCTGGTTCTAGCTCCAATTTTATTTTGGCGAGATCTTTTTTCGGATCAAAGCAATTTTCGCCAATACAGATTCTAACTGTTTGGGAGGAGCCTACATTACCACGAAGACTTTTCAGTAAGTACGTTTTGACTTCCTTGGATTCGTTTTCTAGGAGGATTGTTTTACGCTGGGTAGAACCCAAATCGCCTCGAAATTCAACTCCATCACTCAACACACGCACCTGTTGAGCCTCCGAAAATACGGGAACCAACAGCCAAAGCCATGTAAAAAATATGAGTAATCGTTTCATGTAGAGTTTTAATCGATACGCCTTCTGTGTTGTAACTGTATTCAATATACGGACAAAATTAAACCAATGGCTATGTAATTGGAGAAAAATGCGGTTAAAATCTGTTAACCCTAATGAAATTTTTTCGCTATTGGGTCGTTAACCACCACCTCAACCCCACTATATCTGTGATGGGATCTTTTTTTCTGGTTTCCAACCACGTTTTTCCAGTGACTTTAGGATTTCTTCTTCAGTAGGCAAAACCAATTCTACATTCGGCTCATTGAACAAATTTTCTGCATCGAGATTAATTTCTTCTGGCTTTCTCCATAAAAAAATATCCTCAATTGTGGGCCTCTCATCATACCTCCAATTAAAACCTTCCAATCTTGAGTTCTCCTCAGTGATCAATTGAAATGGCGTGAACTTCCCATCTGGTTTGACCCCATAGGTAACCCGCTGAATTGCCCCGTCTTTAAACCGAAGTTTGATGTTGGCACTTAAGGTTTTATTGATTCCCTGAGAAATAGTATCCGACTGCAGCGCAAAATAAAGTGATTCTCCATTCCCTTCTATGTCGATTCTGTCCATCTGTCCTTCATTAAAATACCCATCCATGGTCCTACCCTTCATCTGGTTGAAATTCATGATGGTATCCTGAGTGATCACAAAGACTTTGTCCTTCATAAAGACCCGTTCCAGCTCTTCATTCGCAATGTAAAAAACCATGCTGTCCGCAGTGATTTGGCTTTTTTGATTCCACATGACAGGCTCTTTGAACAGTTGAATTGATGAATCCGCATAATTGTAAACCAAGGAGTCTGCTACGCCGGACATATCAGATTTCACCAGTTTTACTGACCTGAAAGCCAATAAATATTTCATAGAATCCACCTCTCCGTCCTGTGAAATCAGCGAATCAGAAGCCATGTAAAGGGTGTCTTTTTCGAAATACCTTCTCACCAATGCATTCCCGTGAACCAAGCTGTACTTTCGCTCTTCCCAATACTCTCCCACATCTCCAAACACTTCTACTTGCCGCTCCTTATTCAGTACACTTACATTTTCCTTTCCTTCATAGTAAGCATCCAGCTCACTGTAGTACAACTCTTTAGCCTTTATCCTACTCGTCTCTGACTCTACAACCCCGTCAAAAAACCGAAATTTTTTGGCCTCTGTTTCATAAAAACTACCGTTTTGAGCATCCAATGTGTTTCCATCTTTTGAAATCAAATTGGTCAGGCCTTTCGTCTCTGCCGTCTTAGGGATGGTCAGGTAAATCAGGTCATTTGTTTTCATGGTGTAGTCCGGATTGACTAGCACCACATCGTTTTTAAAAGTAATTTTCTCAACACTCACTTCATACGTCCCACGCTCACTGGTCAATACATTGACAGAATCTACTACTTTCCCATCATTGAAATAATAAGCGATGTTTCTCTCCCGATCATAATCCAGGTATTCTGTAGTGAGTTTGGTTTTTTCGTTGGTAAAAACTACACGATTTCTTAGCTTGGCTAGCTTCGTATTCCCATCGTATTCCGCATAGCCACTCGTAGTCTTTACTGGATCTTCCATATCCACAATTCTCACATTGCCGAATAGACGAGCTTTATTTTCGGCTCTAAAAAAATGCGCAGAATCACAATAAATCAAGGTTTGCTGATGCTCCATCTCTACCGATCCTAATAGCTTTTCATAACCCCTTTTAGCATCTCCATCAAATTGATCTGCAGCATTAATTTTCAAAACTGTTGTTTCTTGGGCAAGGGATGAAAAGGATACGACCCAAAAAGTCAGAAAGAAGAGGGTAATTCTAAATAGGATTGAAGTCATAGCTGCACGAATGTGGGCAAAATTAGTAGAAAATGATATTTTTGGTCAATGGTTGAAGCTTTTATCCGGCATATCCGGAACAAATCAATTTTAGATCCCTCCAAAACCTATCTATTGGCCAGCAGTGGCGGCATGGACAGCATGTGTCTGGGCAATCTTCTTACCAAAGCAGAAATCCCTTTTGAAATTGCTCATGTTAATTTTCAATTGCGCGGTGAAGACAGCAACCAAGACGAAGAGTTTCTTAGAAAATGGGCTAACTCGCTGGGCGTTCCTTTCCATGTTCATCATGCTGACACTTACACGTTCGCTTCAGAGAGAAATATCTCTACGCAAATGGCGGCAAGAGAGATTCGTTATGATTGGTTTGAGAAATTAAGATCAGAAAGAAATCTGGCCGGGATCATCGTCGCTCATCATGAAGATGATCAGATCGAAACAATAGTGCTAAATCTTCTCAGAGGTACCGGCATAGAAGGTATTTACGGGATGTCCGAGCGCAGAGGCTGGCTGATCCGTCCTTTGCTACCTTTCAGCAGAAAAGAGATTCAAGAATTTGTTCTGGAAAATAAGATCGAATGGAGAGAAGACAGTTCAAATGAAAAAACAGACTACAAGCGAAATAAACTTCGGCACATCAGTTTACCTGCGCTTTATAGCGTGGCAGATGACGCAAAGTCAAACCTTCTTAACAGCTTTGCCAGGTTAAAAGACACAGGAAAGGCGTTCACTTCACTTTTTGAAAATTGGAAAAATGAAAAAATCGAAGAATCGGAAGGCATGCAGATTCTTTCTGCAAATGACCTGTTGAGAACTGCAGGCTCCTCATCCCTTCTGTACTTTTGGCTCCGCCCCTATGGCTTCAACTCCGCTCAGGCGCAGGACATCCTAGAGGCCTGTCAATTCAGCGAATCAGGAAAGCTATTTGAAAGCAGCACTCACCTGCTCAATATTGATCGTGATCAGTTGATTTTAGCACCTCTACCTGGAGAATTTGATTCAATTTCTATCTCAGAAAATGATATCGATTTCCTTTTACCAGAAGGAAAGTATGAGCTCCTCAAACTCGAAAATAAGGTCGCCCTCGACAGAAATAAACAAAATGCCATGCTCGATTTGGAACGATTGAGTTTTCCGCTGAAAATCAGGACTTGGCAGGAAGGTGATCGATTTATCCCTCTTGGGATGAAAAATGCAAAAAAAATCTCTGACTTTTTGATAGATTTGAAAGTGCCTGTGGTGAAAAAACGGGCTGTAAAAGTCTTAATTTCAGAAGGTCAAATAGCTTGGGTAATCGGTCATAGAATTGCTGATTGGGCTAAATCAACGGCGGCTACGAGAAAAATACTTTACCTAAAAAAGCAATAAACAATGCGGAATCCATTTTCTAAAACATACACCGAAGCCGAGGAGAACATGTTCCATTTTCTCGGGCAAATCAAGTTTTTTGAAAGCTTGAAGGAAAAAGAAATGGCTCGGTTTATTCCCGCAATGCACCATAGAAAGTATGTAAAAGATGAGGTAGTTTTCTTCAGTAAAGACCCTAGTCAGGCGCTTTATTTGGTGAAAAACGGCGAGATTTCTCTCACCATAGATATCAAGGATAATTTTGAGACCATTTTGGAAATCAAGCGCGGGGAGGCATTCGGGGAAAACTCCTTACTGGAAAACGCCAAGAGAACATACACCGCCCTAATCGTAAGTGATGAGGCGGAATTGATTGTAATCCCCCATTTTGCGATGCAGGAGATTTTTGACAGCAATCCAAAAATCAAGGCTAAAATGATGACTTCTCTTGCAGAGTATTACAACCAAAACAATCAGCGTCTTTTCCGCTCCTACCGGGAATCCTTTGGCTTCTTCAGCCTTCGTCAAATGTTTGAATAAGATCACCCAAGTCCCCTGTTTTCACTTTTGTCAAAAAATGGTAATTCCACCCAAAGAATTCAGGACTCCATTTCCGATCCTAGGCATTGTTTAATATCTTAGCGCCGCTTTTTAACGCAAAAAATTCATAATAAAATCTATAAATCTAATGAGCAAAGTAACCGTAGTAGGAGCTGGTAATGTAGGCGCAACTTGTGCCGATGTATTAGCTTATCGCGAAATCGCCGAGGAAATTGTACTAGTTGATATCAAAGAAGGCGTAGCTGAAGGTAAAGCACTTGATATTTTTCAAAAAGCACCTATCAACCAATACGATAGCCGCACCATCGGAAGTACAAATGATTACAGCAAAACTGCTAACTCAGATGTAGTAGTGATCACTTCCGGCCTCCCTCGTAAGCCAGGCATGACTCGTGACGACTTGATCGAAACCAATGCTGGTATCGTAAAGTCTGTGACTGAAAATGTAATCAAACACTCTCCAAACGCTATCATCATCGTGGTTTCCAATCCGCTTGATGTAATGACTTACCAAGCCCACATCACTGCAGGTACTTCTAGAAATAAAGTAATCGGTATGGCTGGCATATTGGATACAGCGCGTTACAGAGCTTTCCTTGCTGAGGAATTGAACGTATCACCAAAAGAAATCCAGGCAATCCTAATGGGCGGTCATGGTGACACTATGGTTCCGCTTCCTCGCTATACTACAGTTGCTGGTATTCCGGTAACTGAGCTAGTGGCAAAAGACAAGCTGGATGCGATCATCGAAAGAACCAAGTTCGGTGGCGGTGAGCTAGTGAAGCTTATGGGCACTTCTGCTTGGTATGCTCCAGGATCTGCAGCTGCTCAAATGGTAGAAGCGATCTTGAAAAATCAAAGAAGAGTATTCCCAGTTTGTATCAAACTGGAAGGCGAATACGGAATCGATGATTGCTACTTAGGCGTTCCGGTTATTCTTGGCAAAAATGGTGTTGAGAAAGTATTGGAACTAGACCTAAATGCGGAAGAAAAAGCACTTCTTGAGACTTCTAGAGGTCATGTGAAAGAAGTGATGGAAGTTTTGAACAAACTAGGTAAGTAATCCTAGTTTAATTATACATCAGACCTGAGATTCTCTTGCTTTCGCAAAGGTTTCTTAGGTCTGATTTTTGTATTATAGCACTTGAACCATCCTAGCGCCTGTGAAGATCTGGAAAAGCCTTTTAATACTTTTTATCACCCTACTCCTCGCCGGAGGTAGCTTTTGGATTTACAAATCCTACTTTTCGACCCGATCAATCAATAGCCTAGAAGTAATCAGTCAGGATGCAGTTTTTGTCTTCGAAACTTACCAAGGCGCTAATCAGTGGAATTCCCTAGTCAATGATCCCGTATGGGAAATCCTGAAAAACTTTCCTGCCTTTGAAAGACTATCCGATCAGCTCATCACACTGGATAGTCTGAATGGTGGCTCAGGAGAAATCGCAAAATCACTTAATGGCCAGCAAGCCACGGTCAGCCTTCATTCCACCGGGATTGAGACCTTCGAATTACTTTTCACCATCAACCTCAAGCCATCAACTACTACTGATTTCATCGAGGAAATCAAATCCCGTATCCCATCCGGAGCACGATTCCAAACGCGCAAATACTCTGATCAGGATGTGCTGGAATATTACGACGCGGAAAATAATAGGCTTTGGAGTATTTCCCTTCTAGGTGATTTGGCAGTAATTTCCTCTTCTTCCTTCCTGGTAGAGGAGGCCATCCGGTTTTATGTGAATGAAGATCAATTGAGTTTTTACTCACTGGTAAAATCCATCCCCTACAACTCAGACGCTGAAGGACGACTTTTACTTGAAGGTAAAGGCCTATCCAGCTTATTGAAAGGCGTGGGAAGCCTTAGAGAAAGCCCAACTATCTCAGCTTTGGAAATCATGCCTGGTGTAGTTTCTCTGGATCTTGTACTTGAAGAAAACCAGATGGTTTTCAAGGGACCTTTGGTATATGAGGAAGAGGTGAATTTCACGCCTTCCATTCAGGCCAATCAAGCTGCTATAGAAGAAGTAATATCCAATAGAACACTCGCACTTACGCAACTAAACTTAGAAAGCATTTATGAGTCTCAGAAAATCACCAATCGCGCCTTTACAGCCAGAGCGACATTTAGTGGTGAGATTCAGCGTAAGCTATTGGATAAAGGCTTTTTAGATACCTTCACTGGCGAATTGTATTTACTAGATCTGGAAAATGCCGGAGGTGCAGATCAAAACTTAGCCCTACTTGCTAGA
The DNA here is from genome assembly GCF_900116615.1 of Algoriphagus locisalis. Taxonomy (GTDB): domain Bacteria; phylum Bacteroidota; class Bacteroidia; order Cytophagales; family Cyclobacteriaceae; genus Algoriphagus; species Algoriphagus locisalis. Next base: position 38,014 of record NZ_FPBF01000011.1, on the reverse strand, counting down.
ACCAGAGATGCTGCTCTTGCCATTCAACAGCTGAAAGATTTTCAGGAAAGTGAAAGTGAGGAAGGTTCGGATTTCTATGCAGGACATGAGATTCTTTACTTTTCGGAGGAAGAATTTCCTGCACATTTGTTTAGCGGGAAGTTCCCAGGGTTTGGACAAACCTTTATTACTTCAGAGAATGAGGTGCTAATCTTCACCAATTCCCAGCAGGCCATGAAGCTGATGCTCGATGATATCAGCGCTGGGAGCACTTGGGGCAAGTCCTCCCGAGCTCCAGAAGCTAAAAAAGACCTGAGCCCTACAGCGGGTTTTAGCCGAATCTATCTCACTGAAAATATCTGGAATACCTGGACGAAAAAAGCCAATCCATCCTGGAGTTCCTTCCTTCAAAAATATGCTGAAGCTTTCCAGTCTTTCCCCTGGGTTTCATTCAAAATCAACCAACTCCAAGATAGAACCGAGGCAACACTGAGCTTCCCCTATGATGGTGACTCGAAGCCTACCATTGAAACTACTGATGCCATTTCCTTACAGCCAAGTAATCGAATTTCCTTTGATCAACCGCTAATCTATGGGCCAAAATCTATTGTAAACTACCAGGACAATACAGAGGATTTACTTGTGCAAGATGAAAACAATATCCTGCATCTGATCAACTCTGCAGGTCAGGAAGTTTACTCAGAGCAGCTTACCGGGCCTATAGTATCAGATGCTTTTCAAATCGACTACTATAAAAACGAAAAGCTTCAGCTACTGGTAGCTACTGCAGATAAAATCTACGGTATAGACAGGCTAGGGCAATCCCTTCCTGGATATCCATTTGGGGCTAATGGAGAAAAAATCACGCATCTCAATCTAGTAGATTACAGTAATACGAAAGATTATCGTTTTTTCGTCAGCACTGAGTCAGGCAACTTATACTTAATAGACAAGACTGGTGAAAAACTGGAAGGTTGGAACCCGAACCGAATTGGAGCCAAGACAATTGCTGCACCGGCACATTATAGAGTTCCGGGCAAAGGCGACTACATGGTAGCCTTGACAGAAAATGGCACTCTACAGCTTTTCAACCGAAGAGGCGAAAGTCAAGCCGGTTCATCTGTCAAACTAGGCGACTCCTTTAACTCCGGATTGATATCCTGGCGTGATCCAGAATCCCGATCTACACAACTCGTCGGCATCACCAAAAATGGAGAGGTGATACATGCCAACTTCAATGGGGAAATCAGCTACCGAAACCAGCTCATCAAAGATGATCGAGACAGTGAATTCTTACTTGTCCCTGATCAAAAGCAAAATGATTTCGTGTTTGTCTCTCGCCAGTATAACGAGGTAAGCGTACTTGATAGAAGCGAGAAAACCCTTTTTAGCACACGCGTATCTGATGAAAACCTCATTTATCAATATTTTGATTTCGGATCAGATCGGCAACTTGTGGCAATCACCGACCTCAACCAAGGTTTCTGCTATCTCTATGATCTAAGTGGAAACCTGCAGACGACCATGCCTCTGGAAAGTAGTGGCGCGATACAGATCACATACCAATCGTCTCTAGGTCAATATTTGATCAGAACAAAAAGTGGCACTACACTAACAGAATTTCAGTTAGCTGATTAAGCAGAACCAAATTTTCTTTGGCTTGGCCTAGCGAATGGCTACCTTGCAAAAAACTAAAGAACCTACTCATGGTGAAAAAGTATCTCCTATTTCTATTTCTTCTTACTTGGGGCATCAAAGACTCCTTTGCGCAGCTGATTACAGATGCAAAAGATGTGTATGAAGTTAGTAAATCGGTAAATCTGAACTCTCCCTATCATACGACCCTTTCATTTTTTTACAACCTGGAAGAGGGGCATTACCAGCCAGAAGATGCTGCCAAAACATTGGACCTAGCCGAAGTTGACGATAAAAACGGGGAGCGCCTTGCTATAAAGCTAAAGCAGATTTTTGAGGGAAAAGGAATTTTGATCCGAACGAGCGATATCCCCAATGAACAGAACTATTACGATAGTACTTCTTCCTCTGGCGAAAACATTTACTATTTCGATAAGCAAAAACTTCCTGGAATATTCCTTCAAAAAACTGGTGAAACCTGGAAATATTCGGCTTTCAGTGTAAGCCAAATAGATAAACTTCACTCAGAGACTTATCCTTTTGGTACTGCAAAACTGCTGAACATCCTGCCTAAAATCGGAAATGAACAATACTTAGGTCTCCACTTGTGGCAATTGGTAGGCTTATTTATCCTGCTTCTTTTGGTTTTTCTGGCACACTGGGTATTTACGTTGGTGGTAGATAAACTGATTCTCTACCTCTTCCAGCAGTATGGATATGGCAAAGTAGGCGAAGATTATATTTTGCCCGTAGCCCGAGTAATCAGCATTTATTTGATTGTTGTTTTGCTTTCACTTTTTGTGCGGGTCCTACAATTGCCAATTGAAATCTGGTCCTGGATAGTTGTTATTTTCAGAACACTCAAGCCTTTTCTGATCACCATCATTTTTTACAAATTGGCGGATGTGGTAGCTGCCTACTTCACCAAGCTAGCTACCAAAACAGAGTCCACCTTAGATGATCAATTGGTGCCTCTGATGCGCAAAACGCTCAAAGCTTTTGTGATCATAGTGGGAACCTTATTTATTCTAAGAGATGGGTTAGACCTTGATATCATCCCTTTTCTCACAGGTCTTTCTATTGGTGGTGTCGCGATAGCACTAGCAGCTCAGGATACCATCAAAAACTTCTTTGGCTCGGTCATGATTTTTATTGACAAGCCATTTCAGGTGGGTGATTGGATCACATCCGGTGACATAGACGGAACCGTAGAGGAAGTAGGTTTCAGATCTACCCGAATCAGGACATTTAGAAATTCCCTGATGTATGTACCTAATGGAAAAATAGCGGATGCGACACTAGACAATCACGGTTTGAGGCAGTACAGAAGGTTTTACACTACGCTGACAGTTACTTATGATACGCCGCCAGCGCTGATCGAAGAGTTTGTAAAGGGGCTTCGCGAAATTGTTTTGGCGCACCCGGAGACCCGAAAAGACATGTTTCATGTCTATTTCAACAACCTATCCTCTTTCAGCCAAGACATTATGTTTTACATTTTCTTCGAAGTACCCACTTGGGGCGAGGAACTAAGATGCAGACATGAAATATTGGTGCAGATCGTGAAGCTTGCCAATTCTATCGGAGTGCGTTTTGCCTTCCCTACACAGACCTTGCACATGGAGTCATTTCCAGAGAAAAAGACCTTAGTACCTGAATATACAGGAGGTTACGATGCGAAATTGAATGATTTTCTAAAAACGGAACTTGGGCGCAAAACCGATTAATCCGGTTTATTTAACTTCAAAGGTTTTCACATACTCCATGGCATCCCCTTGAGGTGTTTTCGATTTCAAAGTTATCTGGTATTTGCCTTTAAGATTAGGTAATTTGATTTCCATGGAGCTAGTCGGTGTCTCAGAATTCGGAACATCTGACCAGTAAAGCACCGTCCTCCAATCCATTATTTTCTGTGATTCTGTTGGGGGTGTAAAAAGGAATTCTGCTGAAACTATTTTAGGCTGAACCCCGGCATAGTCCAAGTAAATCCCATTGGAAGGAATGGGAAAACCACCAAAGTCATTCTTATAAGAGCTGAAACTCATCACTCCAGGGAAATTTTCTTCATTTAAGAAAAAGGTCCTAGTCAACACATCAAGCCTTTTAAAATTAGCCGGATTGAAAGCAGCCAATAAGTCAGAATCAAACACAGGCAAAGCATCTACCAGCATCAAAGGATTGGAATCAAACCCTCCATCCAATACTTCATCCAGCGCTCTGAATTCCTTCTTCTTCTGAACATTCCTTATTCTGATTTCGGGAACATATTCTTTGATCACAGTTCCTACTGTTTCGAACCGCGTATAATCGTCCAATAAATACGTTCTATCTACTGTAAACCCAGTTACCACAGGCACTTCTGTTTCATCATATTTGTTGACAAAATACCCTTCGATCTGTCCTCCTTTCAGTAATTCCTGAAGAAATTCCTGATCCGAAGTACTGATTAAAAGTTCAGGGAAAGTAAAGCCCGATTTGAAATGAGTAACCGGACTTGGCGACACTATCGAAAAGTCTAACAGTGATTCATTCCCATCAGCCTGAGCCACCAAAAAATCCCAATTTTTCATCCCTCCGGCATCAATATACATGCTGCCATCTGCATCTGGACGATCTGTGAAAAGCGCGGACTTTTCGCCATGCAAGGACAGGTAGTAAAGCTTTGTCGTATCAATTGCAGCTTTTTCTACCTTGGCTTCGATCACATGACCATAAAGTTCCGGAACCAAATCACGTTGGTCAATGGACTCATATGCCTGCGCAGAAGAAACCATCCCTTGTATGTTCAAAAATGGATTTGAAAAGGCTATACTCATGCCAGTGATTTCCATTTCCTTTGGTAATTCTAAACCCAACGTAGTCCCCATCTCATTTACTTGCTTTGACAAGACTATCTGATCAGATTCCTGGCTTGCCCCCTCTGATTTGCGCTCTGCTACCACTGTAGGAGGCACAGTTTTATTGAAGACAGTGACGAATTGCTGCTTCAAACCATCTTCTATATTTTGATACGGGCTTATCCGAGTGAAAACGCGGAGCAGGTAATTGTCCGATGGTAAATTCGAAGGTAATTCAAGGTAATTGAAGCTCTCCCCTTCCTCTAGCGGCATCTTTGCAATAGCTACTGACTCATTGTATCGATTCAGGAGTTCTGCATAAATAATCTTTGATTCAGATGGCTTGTCGCCAACTAGTGATTGGCTTTTTATCCAGACCTTTTCACCGCCAAAATAAATGTTCTTTGGGATGGAAAAAGATATTTTTTCCTGCTCAACACCCTGCCCAAAGGAAACTGTGCAAAAGCTGAACAATAGAATAGAAACAGCGAGATAGTTAAATAATATCTTCATATCAATCCTCCCAGAAATCAGGTTTCACATTTGTTCCTCTCAATGTACAATCTGCACATCTCCTGTCAGTACCCTGATACCCTATCGGTGCCAATTGACTAGTCTCAGGATAGATAGGCCTCACAGGCACGAAGCTCCCAGTGGAAAAATATTGCCCATAATTAGCTGCGAGAACTGTATCTGGATAAACGTAACACCCGTAGTAATCAGGCTCATCAGTGATCCATGGTGCTACATCTTGCACAGCAATGTATAGTCTCTTTTGCTTGATAGTCCCTAAGCTTACAAAACCAACCACTGGGGCATCCGGATCGCGATCATTTGTTAAATTCCCGCCAATATTAGAGGGTAAAGGGCTAAAAATAGACCCTATGTCATCTGTGTTTTTGCGAAGAATCTCCCAGAACTCAGAGGCCTTTTTATCTAATGCCTTCTGGGAAATCAAAATACTGTATCGGACAGAGAGCCGCTCGTCATTTTGTACGATTTGAGCAATAGATTGACGAAAGACAAACTGATCTTCAAACCTTGAGGAAGTTTCTAAAATCAAATCTGAACTTTCGCCGCCCCGGTAACATAGATCGGTTCTTTCGTCTGGACTCCTATATACGACATCCTTAGTGGTGTCATTAATATAATCATACTTAAAAGGTGTAGGGAATCTAGGACGAAAAGCGTAGGTTTCTTCATAAGTCCACAAAAAATCATCTGCATTTTCATCCCCCTTCGTGGTCAGATAGATCTCCACTCCTGCTTCGTTTTGTACAAACCCTACATCAATGATGTCCGGCGTAAGAATAGGCCTAAGCAAATCCGAGGTATAACTATTGCCATCATTCGTAGATATGTAAAGTCTGTAATCTTGATTTTCAGGGATATCGTGAGCAAACTCAAATTCCCCGAATCCTAGCGGGGTCAGTGGGTATTGCTCACCGGATTCAGATCTTAAAATGACGCTAGCACTAGGATAGCTTGGTGTAAAATCAACCTCTGTCTGGATGTTTCGGGTATAGCTGAGCTTCAATTTGCTCGGAAGTCCTTGGGTGTCCAAATATCCTTCCACCACCAGAACATTGAGATCTGAAGGTTCAAGATCTGGCTCGAAAGGTTCCCTACATGCACTCAGGAAGAGGATACAGAAACTTACATATAGAAATACTCTATTCATCAGAAGCGGAAATTGTAGGTAATAAACGGAATAGGCTGGGCAAATATGGACAATTGATACCCTCTCAATTGACCTTCTACAGGCGTATAATACACAGAGTACGGATTGCTTCTTCCCAATAAATTATAGACTCCGAGTGACCAGGAAGAATGTGCCAGTTTTTTGATCTTGTGACTTCCCTCCAGGTTGATGGAAAAATCAATTCTGAAGTAATCTGGGATTCTGTAAGCATTTCTTTCTGAAAAATACACGCGTTCAGACCCTGCATAGTCAAATTTGGAAATCGGCAAGGTGATCGGGCGACCTGTGCTGTAATTGACATTGAGAGAAGTATTCACCCGCTTGCTCAGTTCGTAATTGGCAGTCAGAACCAAGTGATGAGGCTGGTCAAAATTGCTGGAATAAAACTCACCATTGTTGATTTTCTCTATACTTGGATCATCAGACGTTTTCATCAGCGAGCGAGAATAGGTATAAGCCAAAGAACCTTGCAGCAACCCTGTGCTCTTCTTCAATAACACTTCCACTCCATAGGCTTTACCATCAGAATTCAATACGTCCTGCTCTATATTTTCATTCAGGATAATATTGGCTCCAGATCGATAATCCAGGAGATTTGCCATGTAGCGATAATAGACTTCTGTGGAAAATTCCAGTTTATTTTTCGCAAGATTTCGGTAATATCCTACTGAAGCCTGCCCACCAGTCTGTGGTCTGATGTAGGTATCACTTAGCTTCCAAGAGTCTGTGGGTGCTATAGATGAGGTGTTGGAAAGCAAGTGAATATTTTGCCTCATGGTGTTGAAACCAGCTTTAACAGAAGATCTATTATCAAGCGTATATCTGGCAGAAACCCTAAATTCAGGCCCATGGTAGGTTTTAACCGTCTCACCCTCCCCAATCGTTTCTTCTCCGATCACATTGCTGTCAGTAATCGGAGCTCCATCCACATATTGATTTACTGTCATGGGGCCTAGTAATTGATACATCATATATCTACCTCCATAGCTCACGGATAGCTTGTCAGAAACTGTAAATTCATCACCGAAAAAGACAGAAATCTCTCGGGCATTTTCCTCATCGAGTTCTTTTTCTAGCACTATTGATTCAGGCCCATAAGGACTGTTTCTTCCTGGATTCAACTTATATTGAATGCCATGCACACCAAAATTGAAGATGTGATTTTGATCCTTTCGGTATTCAAAATCAGCCTTTAGAAAGAGCTGATTGACATTAAACCCAAAATCAAATGAATTCAATGGGTTTTCTATTCCTACAATTCCGAATTCATAGGAATCACTCCCGACGGTAAATCTGCCTTCGAGTTCATTGTTGAAAAAGTGCTTCCAGCCTAAGGCTAGGTTAATGTTTTGATAAGAATAGGTGGTATCCGGATCAAAACGAAAGTCATCCTGACTCAAATACGCCGTCAATTCCAGGGTGTTCTGTTCATTGATAGTATGCTGTATGTTAGCATTGATATCATAAAATGTAATCTTGCTATCGTTCAGGTCTGCTTCCTCATCCAGCAGATTCAGCGCCCAATCTGAGTAGGTTGTCCGACCTCCCACCATGAAAGTAGTTTTGTCGCCAATCGGTCCATCTAAACTCAATCTACTCGTCAAGATCCCCAGCCCACCTGATCCTCCTATTTTATCCTTTCGCCCGAATTTAGGATCCACCTGAAGCACAGAGGACAGCCTTCCTCCATAGTTGACCGGAATGGACCCCTTGTAGAGTTCCACGCCGCTTACAAGATCCGCATTGAATGCCGAGAAAAAACCAAATGCATGCGTAGGATTGAAAATGGTGGAGTTGCCATAGAGAATCAAGTTTTGATCGGCAGCACCACCTCGCACATTAAAGCCAGAAGTAGCTTCGCCTACGGTATTCACTCCCGGCATGATCAGGATACCTTTCAGCACATCCACTTCTCCCAGTACCGCAGGAAGTCGCTTTACCTCTGCAATGCTGATGGACTGAACGCCCATATCAAGTTTGTTTACATTGGATAAGGCTCCGGAACTGACCACTACTTCGTCTAGCGAAAGGATAGTTTCTTCAATACTCATATTGAATACCCCGTCTCCCTTGAGGTCGATTTGTCGCTGCTCTTGGAAGCCCCCTATATTTTGGACCCAGATCGTATGTCTGCCCTTTGGAAGGGTTAGTTGATACCGTCCATTCTGATCGGTAGCTACTTGGTTGTAATCAATTTTCTCCAAAACAATCGCACCATTCATTGGCTTGCCGGACTCAATACTGGTCACCACACCACTTAAAACTGCTGTTTTGGACTGCGGGTTATCAACCGACTTGCCTATGACAAAGCGCTTATTCTTATCAAATTCACCCAGCGAATCTCCCGGATTCGCCAGGTTATCCTGCCTTTCCTGAACTAAAAAATAATCTTTTGGAAAGTCAATCTGGATTCGCTGTCCTCTCGTTATCCAGATTCGATTGGAAACATCTATAGAATAAGTCAAGCCAGTCTCCGTAAACACCTGGTCCAAGATCATCTTGATATCAGACTCGTTAGCCTGTAGATTGACCTGAAGTTCTTTTATATCCTCTACTTTATAGTAAAACTTATAATCAGACTCGCTTTCAATCCTATCCACAAAACGCTCAAATGGAACTCCTAAGAACATTCCTGAAAACTTTTTGGTATTCGTCTGAGCTTGTAAGTCAGCAAAAAAGCACGCAACTAGAATCAGTAGTAAAAATCTTTTCATTCTACAAAACCATTAAATGTATCTGAACTGCTTTCTCTTAGTTTTGCCAACTCGAGTATATACCTTTCTTTATCCATTGAGAAATAGAGCGACTTTCCTCTAAAATTTTTCTTAACCTCACGTTTGCTGAGCCCCAAGCTTTTAATAGCCTGTTTTTTCTTTCTAATAAGAACAAAAGCCCCATCGTACCAATAGAAAAAATCAGAGGACTCTTCGTAACTATGCGTGTATGGACCAACCTCTTTTATGGGGTCTTTAGACTTGTAATATTTTTTCAAAACCTTGATTTTACCATCGCTTTCTACCCGATAAAATCCGTTTCTATTGTGACCATAAGAGTCATTGCCTGAATACTTCCTAAATAAACTCCCGTCTTTAAGTTGAAACTCTTCAATTTTATCGGGATTTATTAATATCTTTTGTCGGTGAATCGGGTGAAAAGTAACTACTAAATCTGCATACTCATCGTATAAAAGTGGTACTTCCGTATATTTAATCCGATTGATGGACAAGGTGCCCTCCCCGAAAGTCCTGTCCAGATAATATGGATCTCCCTCGTGGTTCCTAGGAGCTTCGCCATACTGGCCTCCCGTGATGAGCTCTTGAAAATAGGGTAGCTGATCTTTATATAAAGATAAATAGGTTTGTGACTGCGCAAATGAATTGGCTACTGTCACAAAAAACAGCAGAAAAGGTGTGAAAAAGTATTTTTTTAGCATATGTTCGGTACTATACTAGAACAGATTAGTTTCTCTTTTGGACAGAATAGTCTGAACGGTAATTACAGTATTTGAATGGAAAAAGCCTCCTAAATTTTCAATAAACCTAAGATGAATAGAAGAAATTTACTTAAAACCATTACCCTAGGAACTACTGCTCTTCCTATTTTTCCAGCCTTTGCCTCTACTACGAAAAAACAGAAGACAACGATACAATTTTCTCTAAACACCAGCACATTGCGCGGACAGAAGCTTGATCTCCCAAAGATCATAGAAGTTGCCGCAAAAGCAGGTTATGATGGAATAGAGCTCTGGATATCAGAATTGGAAGCTTATCTGCAGACAGGAAAATCCCTGGCTTCTCTCAAAAAACTTTTTACAGACGCTAATTTAATTCCTGTGAATGCAATTGGCTTTGCACCATGGATGGCTCAGGATGTAGCGAAAAGCAACGCAGGATTTGAGCAGATGGAAAAGGAAATGGGAATGCTGGCGGAAATTGGATGTACACGAGTAGCTGCTCCGGCGATCGGCGCAACTGATCCAATTGACCTCCTAGCTGCCGGTGAACAATATGCTAAGCTAATAGCGATAGGAAGAAAAACTGGGGTAATGCCTCAACTGGAATTTTGGGGAGCTTTCGAACCTTTTCATCAGCTCGGTCAGGCTTTGGCCACAGCGGCTGCTGCCAATGACCCAGACGCAAGACTGCTACCAGATGTCTATCATTTATTCAGAGGCGGCTCAGGATTTGAAGGATTGAAGCTTATTAATGGAAACGCAATCGAGGTATTTCACATGAATGATTTTACTGCAAAACCTAGACTTGAGCAAAAAGACAGTGATCGCGTTTACCCTGGAGATGGAATCGGCCCAATGAAAGAAATCGCAGCTACGCTAAAAGCAATGGGTGGTGATAAAATCCTATCACTTGAGCTATTCAATGAAACATATTGGGCACAGGATGCTCAGGAGGTAGCGAATACTGGGTTAAAAAAAATGAAGCAGTTTTTTTAGAATAAAAAACGATACTAATCAAAACCCCCTTTCAATTAAATTTGAAAGGGGGTTTTGGTTAATTTTTCATTTCATCTACCTCTTTCAAAAAAGAAATCAAGCCTGGGAAGAAATGCTCAGGATCATCGTATTGGCTCAGGTGACTCCCATTGGGACAAAGTAAAAATTGACCATTTGGTAACTGCTCGGACATCCACTCCAAATGTGCAGGATCCATGGTGTCATGTGTGCCCGCAATGACTAAAGTAGGCACCGTAATTTTTTGTAAATCGGACTTTCTATCCCAACCTGCAAGTGAAGCACCTGGGGTGATTCCGAATTCACTATAGCCCTGCATATAGACATAAACCTCTGGATTCACTTCGCCCATCATTTTGTTTATTTCCGCTGGCCATTCATCAGCAGGCTTCCTGAGTACATGATAGGGATAATGATGCTCACCAAGCAATTCCATGTACCGTGGGTTTTCGAAGTCATTATTCTTCTCGATTTCCATCAATTCCTCAAAAACCTCGGTTGGCATTTGCGGACCTAGTACTTCCTTGGCGTATTTTTCATAGTCATCCAGGCTCGCCATCATGTTGGAAATAATCAATCCTTTGAGATTTTCCTGATGAGCCAGCGCATATTCAATTCCTAGCATTCCTCCCCATGACTGTCCGTAGAGGTAGAAATTATCCTTATTCAGACCCAGAGCAATCCGCACTTGCTCCACCTCACTGACAAAACGCTCAATCGTCCAGAGCGTAGAATCGCTAGGCTGATCCGAATGAGCCGATCCCAACTGATCATACCAGATAAACTCAATTCCTTCCTGAGGAAGGTAATCCTTGAAGTTGGCATATTGCTGATGCGTCATACCCGGGCCGCCATGTAGGAGCAAGATTTTGATGGAAGGATTGTCTCCTACTCGCTGTGTATAGACCTGAAATTCTCCGCTTGGAGTTTGAATTGGTATCATTTTGACAGCTTCATCGATTACATCTAGCGTTGATGTTGATTCGGCTGATTCAGTTTGATTAGATGGTTGACAGGAGAAAAAGAAAATTGCTGCCAAAGGAATTAGAAACCCTAGGATTTTCATGAAGGATGTGTTTTATGAGTTGTTAATCTACCAGAAAGAAACCATAGATTCAACTTGGATGGAGGTTGATTTTCTTCATAGGATACGGTAGCTACTTAAATCTACGACCATAAAAAAATCCAAGCCTTTCGACCTGGATTTTTTGTACTTCTGACTTTATGCTTCAGCCTTTCAAACTTTTTCTCGCCCAAATGAGCGAATCCACGCGTTTTTACCACAAAGAACAAAAGTCCACAAAGTTGCTGCATGATGCTTAAGTTAGGTTGGGGAAAAATGAAGACTTTCCTCTTAGTTTCCTTGGTTACTTTGTGGTACAAAAATCTCCTAACTACCAACCAATTGTTTTAATGTAAAACCTGACTTATTAAAAAAAGTCAGTGCCCTCTGTGTCACACTCTGTGTCCATTGTGGTTCACAAAATAGGCTTTCAGAAAAAAATCCAAGCCTTGCGACCTGGATTATTTTATACTTTCGATTTTACACTTCAGTATTTCAAACCTTCTCTATCCAATCCACTCCCGTATCCTTCCAGGCTCTGGACTTGGCAGAATCCAGAACTGCTTCGCAAACTTTCTGCGTCTCAAATGCATCTCTGAATGTAGGATGGCATGCTGTTCCATCTTCTAAACTCTTGAAAAAATCCGCCACTTGGTGGATGAATGAATGTTCGTAACCAATGGAAGTCCCAGGAATCCACCAGCGGTCCATATAAGGATGGTCTCCATCTGTCACGTGAATTGATCTCCAGCCACGCACCTCACCTTCATCATCATGGTCAAAATATTCCAGCCTGGTCAAATCATGCAGATCCCAACGGATGGAGGCATGCTCACCATTAATCTCAAATGTATAAAGCGCCTTGTGTCCTCTGGCATAGCGAGTCGCCTCGAATAAGCCTAGAGACCCGTTATCAAAATGGCAATGGAACACACAGGCATCATCTATAGTCACTTCCTTCTTTTCACCTGTGCCTTGATGCACCCGCTCTTTGATGAAAGTCTCCGTCATGGCAGAGACATCCTTGATGCCACCATTGATCCACATGGCCGTATCTACGCAGTGCGCTAGCAAATCACCTGTAACGCCAGAACCTGCCGCATCGGCATCCAGCCTCCAAAGGGCATCTCCTCCCTGAGGCAAATCAGGACTAATGGTCCAATCTTGTAGGAAGTTTGCCCGATAATGGAAAATCTTACCCAGCTTACCTGAGGCTACGATTTTCTTGGCCAAAGTCACCGCAGGTACCCTACGGTAATTGTACCAAACCGTATTTTTCACTCCTGCCTTTTCTACCGCTTCCACCATTCCTTTGGCTTCTTCCACCGTTCTTGCCAATGGCTTTTCGCAGAGAATCATTTTCCCTGCTTCGGCAGCAGCAATAGCAATCTCAGCATGTGTATCATTTGGTGTGCAAATATCCACCGCATCGATATCATCCCGCTTCAGGAGCTCTCTCCACTCTGTCTCTACCGATTTGTACCCCCATTGATCCGCAAAAGCCTTCGCTTTTTCCTCTCTCCTGGAGCAGCAAGCTTGAAGCACTGGAACGTATTCGTATTCTGGAAAAAAGTCTGACAGTCTTTTATAGCCGTTGGTATGGATTCGGCCCATCAGTCCGGTACCGATGAGACCTATTCTTATTTGCTTTTTATCTTTCATTATCTGAGTTATTTATTATTCTAATTCACTTCTGAGTTCATTATTCTACATTCTGAATTCATCATTAATTAAAAACATCCTAAGGTTTAATTTTGAATGATGAATGCTAAATGTTGAATAAAGAAGTTTTAAGCCTTACCATCCATGTGCATTTCTCACCTTCACTAGCGCTGCAAGAATGTCATTCCAAGTTTGCTGGTCGTTCATGACTGCATTTGGGAACATACATCCATCCCAGCAAATGTGCTGGAAAGCTTTGGTCAACTCACCATTCTCATCGCGCAGCCAGTATCCGGCATCATGTGCGATATCCAACACGCCATTTGGATCAGTGGCCTGGCAGTGTCTTCCGGTCTTATCGTGAGATCCTGAACCGAAAACCGAACCATCATTTTGTGCGACGTGAAAGTCAATCGTCCATGGTCGAAGCGCATCGGTCACTGTTTTCAAGGCTGCTTTCACGGCTTCTCTGTCTTTTAGGTCTGCATCTGGCGCCAGAATTCTATGCTCAGGAGCATTGTAGCCCATGGTGTAAAGAAAAGTATGCGACATGTCTGCCTGAAAACCGATATTAGGTCGATCCACCTTCTCCAATAGCTCAACCATATATTTCCAGCTGTGCATCGCTCCCCAGCAGATTTCACCTTCGGTCGCAAGTTTTTCGCCATAGCCTGCAGCTACATCACAAGCTTCACGGAATGTCTCTGCAATGATTTTGGTGTTTCCTTTAGGATCCTTTGCCCAGTCTTCTACTCCAGCTGCGGAATCAATTCTGATTACACCATAAGGTCGAACACCAAGATCTTGTAACTGCTTCGAAAACTCACAAGCCTTGCGAACCATTTCAACAAAAGTCTTGCGCTGATCGGCTGTTCCCATCGCAGATCCCGCCCAAATCGGCGCTACTAAGGAGCCGGCTACCAGGTTATGTTTCTGAAGTTTCTCTGCGAGTATTTTCGTTTCGTCTGGATCATCTAGTTTGAAATGCGGCTCCAGCAAGCCTAGATCTACTCCATCAAATTTCACCCCATCAACTTCCGCCGCTGCGGTCATTGCCAATAGGGAATCAAATGGAATCACAGGTTCAGAATCTGCCCCTTTGCCGACGATTCCCGGCCAGGTAGCATTATGTAGTTTTGGGAAATTATTTTGACTCATGGTAATATGGGTTATTAGTTAGTTAAAAGATTGAAGTACAGGTGATCTAACTTCATTATTCAAAATTCATCATTCTACATTCTTTATTATTTTCTTTGATTGAAACCGCCAAGCACTCACATTTTATCTTGAAGATTAACACTAAATTGAAGATCGTAAATCAAAAATCATAAATCCGAATTCATTCCATCACCTTCAAATCCGGATTATCCGGTCCAAAATGTTTCAGCATTACGATAGGATCAGTTTTGGAGTGATTGGTGATTTTCACACCTGCTTGCGCAGCTTTCTCAGAGACAAAATACTCATCATGCGTCAGCTGTCCAAAGCGGATCAAAGCAGGAGTTTCTATGTCCCAATTATTCATTTTACCATATCCCTGCATCATGATCATACCGTAGGCTGCAGCATCGGTGATCATTACCGTTTGACCTGGGAAAACGGTTAATTCTTTCGCACTGTAATCATGAGAGCGGTAGCAAATCCATTTATCATCATATCCTTTAGCATTCATCTCTGCTCTATTTTCTACTGGAATTGGCTCCATGTAATGGTTGTCCATGATATTTGGATTGACATTCAAATCCCAATCGATCATCTCTACCAGTAATTCAAAATCTCCCCAGCGATCTTTCGGAGTTGCATTCCAAAGCAATTCATCCGGAATGATCGCCTCGTTTACCAAAGACTGATACATTGCAAAAATATCAGAAGCTTTCTGGGGCTCATAGGTACACAAAGAACCTGGAGCGTGAAGCATTCCTGGAGGCACATTCCATCCCGTACCGGGCTGAAGCTTAAATGCCTGAGAATAGTTGGTGATTTTATTGTCACCTTTATTGAAATTCTTCAGACACTCCAGAATAGTCTCTTTGGACGTCCCCGGAGCTATCCCAAAGAAAGTATATGGAAAATCTCCGCCGTGGTTATTGACCTGGGGAGGGAAGTAATACGCTTCCGGCTTACCGTTTTGCCCAGTCAATTTACCAAACTCATCACTCGGGTGGATGTGATGTGGTAGCGGCCCCATGTTGTCAAAAAACTTAGAGTACATAGGCCAAGACCTGTATTTGTCCCAAAGTCGGCCACCGATGATCTCTCCTCCCAATTCATCAATTGCATCCTTCAAAAGGAACAACTCGGTCTTGCCGCCATCTTCAAAAGCGACATGGCTTAGACCTTCATTCTTACTGGTCAGCGGGCCGTTCTCTGCAGGAGTGGTGGAAGAAAACCAGCGTTCATCTATACCTCCACGTTCTCCACCCAAGCTGTAATAATCGTCTGGATGCAATTTGATTCTTCGCCCCGGCACACAGAATGAGCGCGGCACCCAAGTCGGGGTTAATCTTAAAATTCCTTCTCCCTGTTCCAGGGCTTTTTTGGCTAAACTCATGGGTTTATTGATTTGAGATTTGAGATTTGATATTGATTGGAAAATTGAATGATTGAAGTATTTGAAAATTCTTAAATCCAGATCAATTTTTAATTGTTATCATTTTAAATTTTAAATTCCTTCACTTTCGCTCCTTTTAGTACTTCTAGCTTAATTTCGTAGGTCCTGCTTTCTCCAGGTTCCAGCAAAATCAACGTACCATCTTTCCTTGCAGCTGCTTGGCCAATTGGAGGATTAGTAGCAGGTTCAAGGGCGGTCACATATTCATTTTTGCCCCAGTGCTGCCAGTTGATCAGCCAGGGCAGTTGATTTCTGGAAAACGAAATACTAAGCCCTAACTCCAACCCATCATTCATAAAACCACAAGTGACCTGGTCATTTTCATCGGTTCCTGGATCAATAAAAGCTACATCCTCACCGAAAGCTGCATGCTCATCCAAAGGAGCTGCACACTTGGTGAAGTTGTGTTCCTTATTAAAATCAGAAAGCAAATGATCTGAATCTCTTTTTTGCACTTCTCCTCGCCACACTATTCTGGTGTCCTGGTCGATCAGTGGCCAACCGCAATTGATATGATAAAGTACCATATGAGGCGCTGGGGAATTTCCGCGATTGACAACCTCGTCTTTGATGTTGATTTCAGCAGATCCGATGGTGCCAGAAATAGTTCTTTTCAGCTCCAAACTTGGGCCGAAAGTTGTAGTCTCACGAATGATTCCTACAATTTCAAAATCCAGATCTCCAGAATAAATATCCGGTTGTTTGATGGAGAGCAGTTCCGCAGGAGTATTGCTGTAATTCCCATGCAACCCTCGACTTCCTGTTTCATCCTCATTTGGAGGCCCCATAGAAGAAATACCACAAGTGGTAAAAAGACCTCCACCGAAGGTGCGCAACCAATCTATTCCTTGGTTGGAAAAAGGTTGGGAGGCAACATGCCCAGCATTGCTTATCCAGGACAAACTATGCTCATTGTGAAAGGCATCCAGAATATCCATCCCTCTGTCTAATACAACTTTATATCGAAGACCCGCTCCGGTATTAATCCATGCTATGCGCGTGCCACGGCCTGCGCCGTTGTCAAGGATGGAAGTTTCTATTCCCCCAAGTTGGCGGAAATTGGATAATTTATGTTTCCAATTGGATGGATCGGATAGGTTCATTCTTGGGTTGTAAGACTAGTTTGTAATCTAAAAAAAAGGCCTCCAGAGACTGTCCTGCCGTATATGGGTTGAATCTAGAAGCTCGGGAATAAGTTATGGAACTTATAGGTGAGAAAGATGCCATTAATAAAAAAATGGCCCAAGTTTTTCAACAAGGCTAATTAATAGGTATGGTCCAAGTCTTCAGACCTGTCCGACGCCAGGCGGGGTTGGACCTAAAGTATTACAGTCTGTAATTGGTTCAAGTCTTCAGACTTGGACCTATAATATAGCAGTCTTCAGACTGCCTAATAACCGACAACTACTCAAAATTCACATCACTTTTAAGTAACTTAACATCAACACATCTATACTTTTAAAATGAGTAGAAAATATAAAATACGAGACCAAGAAAAGCTTTACTTTGTAACCTTCACAGTTGTAGAATGGATCGATTTATTTACCCGAATGTTCTGATAGAGACATTCTAATAGAATCCTTAAAATACTGCCAAAAAAATGAAGGGCGGGACTTATGTGCCTTTTGTATCATGTCAAGCCATATCCATTTGATCATTGGTAGAAATGGTGAACCGACGATTGAGGCAATTATTAGAGATTTCAAAAAGTTTACAGCAATCGAAATTCTCAAATCCATTCAAGGAAGTCCTGAAGAAAGCAGAAAAGACTTTTTACTTCATCACTTTAGCCAGGCCGGAGCTAGAAACCCAAATAATTCGACCTTTCAAATTTGGCAGCAACACAATCATCCAATTGAACTTAACTCAAATGATAAAATTTCTCGTTGCCTAAACTATATCCACCAAAACCCAGTAGTTGCAGGCATTGTGTGTTCTGCTGAGGAATATGTTTACAGCAGCGCATCCAACTATGCGGGGTTACCAGAAAAGTTAATTGAAGTGCTTTTAATTAAATAAATCAGCAAAGCTTGTTTCTAGTCTCCCTGGCTTGGGTCTAAAACAAATGCAGTCTTTAGACTGTCCTTTTGCAGTCGGGAGACTGCATTAAAATGAGTCCAAGCCCGCCTGAGGTCGGACAGGTCTGAAGACTTGAACTATAGCTGTATCGTTTAAAAAATGGCCCTTACTTTTCTGCAAGAGCCATTTCCTTATGAAAATTGAACTGTCAAACTACTGTTTCAACATCACATTTTTATACTGCACTTTCATCGGAGGACCTACGTGTACTTGCACCCCCAGGTAGCCCGCATCCATTCTGTTTTTAGGATCTTCATCGTGAACTTCTGACATCAGTTGTCCATTCACATAATGCTTGAGTACATTCCCTTTGGCTACGATATGGATACTGTTCCATTCTCCTGGTTTGATCAGGGCACCAAGTTTAGCACGGTCGCCGATTTCCTTTTCCAAATTGAGGCCTTTCCAGGCATTTCCCTCCACAAACTCACGAACTCCTACCCCATCAGGCTGTGGAGTGATTTTAGTCATCTGACCTCTGTAGGCCAAGGTAGCCCGCTTGCGCTCTTCGTAGTTTTGTCCTGTATAATTATTCTTCCCGTCAATATCAGCTTGATAGCCTTTAAGTGCATGCGGTACGTCCTCTACCATTTCACTTCGATAATTAATCCCTGAGTTTCCACTTTCAGAGATCTTAAACTCAGCTTTCAGCTCAAAGTCCCCTGGCTGTCCCCCTTGCCAAATCAGGAAAGTATTGGCTTTCAGCAAGGTCTCAGGTGTGATTTCACCTGTGATTGCTCCGTCTTTCACAGACCAATACACAGGATCTCCTTCCCAGCCATTTAAGGTTTTCCCATCAAAA
The DNA here is from genome assembly GCF_900116615.1 of Algoriphagus locisalis. GTDB lineage: Bacteria > Bacteroidota > Bacteroidia > Cytophagales > Cyclobacteriaceae > Algoriphagus > Algoriphagus locisalis. Next base: position 19,176 of record NZ_FPBF01000011.1, on the reverse strand, counting down.
ATAGGCTCAAAATCAGCTTCTACAGCACTCATCGGCTCAGCTGTTGAAGTAGTATTTTCTGTTGGCTGCTGGCAGTTTACCAAGCCAACGACCATTATCGCTCCTAGTCCAAGTAATTCTACTCGCAGCCATTTAGATTTCAGTAGATTTTTCATTCTTCTGCTTGAGCTTTAGTTTGGTAAACTTCATGACTTGGATTACCTCCTGAAATCAGATAAGCCATCAAATCCTTCAATTCCTCTTCATTCAGTCTGTTGATCATACCTGGCATCATGATAGAGATCTTGGAATCTTTCACTAGAGTCACATTGCTTTTATCGACTTTGCGAAGCACGTCAGGAGAGAAAGGATTTTGCGAAACTGAATAGCTATTGTCGTCCTCATTTACGATTCTACCCATCACCGAACTTCCGTCTTTCAATTCCAAAACGCTAGCTACATATTGCTCCGAAATCTCATCACTTGGGTTAATCGTAGCCTCCAAGATATCCTTGGTAGAAAAACGTGTTCCTAATTGAGTTAAATCAGGTCCGATAATTCCTCCTTCACCTCCAAGGGTGTGACAGGATAAACACTGAGAAGCTGCAAACATCGCCTTTCCTTTCCCCAAATCTCTTCCACTCAAATCCGCCATCAAGGGCTCAGCCTCTTCCACTGTCCATCTTCTGCCCGGGCCTTCGGGTTGAATGCTTGTGTCCACTAGATCATTTCCGTTGCCTGTCAACATGGCTGCACCGGAAAGCTCATTGTATTTTTCAAAATCACTTTCTGCAACATGCTCAAGTGCCATTTTTCTGGCTCTGTCTATAAACCCAACATAACTACGACCTCCTTTGTACTTGAAGGCGTCCTGAATCCAAGTGAAATAATCCTCATGCAATTCTGGTGTCCATCCTGTTTCAGCCCCACCAAGAACGGTGGCCAAATACGTTTGCTGTGCAGGTGGCACATTTGCCAGCATATTTGCGATGTCCAATCCGTACTGTGGATTTCTCATAATCAAATCTGATGATGAGGTAAATGTCTTCTGGTAATCAGGATCGTCTTTCGCATTTTTGAGTAGTGCCAAAGTCTTCTCTACTGCATCCGGCGCATCCAGATACACTAGAAGTACAGCTAAAGCACGATCAAGATTATTGTTATTTGCTGGGTAATTAGCATCCAGATAAGCCACTAAATCAGTTTTCAAAGATCCAGTTGGCTCTCCCTGTCTAGCTAAAATCAACTCAAAAGCACGCAATAAATCCTGCTTCCCTTTTTCATCCAAGCTTTTGTAATCAATTCCCATCAAAGCCTGAATCATCGGTGCTCCAGTACCCTTTTCTGAATGTCTGGCCAAGGCAATCATAGCTTGAGTCAAAATAACCGGATCTTTTTCAGCCAAAGCCTTTGCTTTCCAAGAATCAATTGGTTGATGTTCTACTGCAATTCTAGCTGCATACTGAACAAATCTGTCTGAGTTATTCAAGTGCGACCAAGCCAATTCAAGACCTGAAGCCGGTGCGTCATCTACATGTAAAGCCTCCAATTCACGACGGGTTTTTGCCTCTGCAGGAAGATCTGCCATGGTCAACGTGCCTTCATTGCCATCGATGTCGCCTTCGTAGTAAACCCGATATAAATCTGACTCCAGCCTTCTTCCTCCAGTCATAAAGTACATTGCTCCATCAGGGCCTATGACCCCATCTGTCAGAGGCAGCGGAGAGCCAGAGATAAATTCTTCCGCCGTAGCTTCATATGTCCCACCATTTGGCGTCAAAGTCATGGAATAGATGATCCCAAAGCTCCAGTCAAAGGCAAAAAGAGAGTTTCTATATTTAGCAGGAAACTTGGCTCCCGTTCCAAACATAACATTGGTAGGTGAACCTTGACCTATATTTAAAGTGGCTGGTAAATTGTCAGGATAGTTAGGTGACCATTTCTGATTGCCTGTTCTCCAGCCATACTCACTTCCTGAAGTCACATGACAGATTCTAGTTGGACGGTACCAAGGCATTCCAAAGTCCCACTCCATATCTGAATCGTAGGTAAACAAATCACCTACTTCATTGAAGGCAATATCAAAAGGATTTCTATAGCCAGCCGAGATCAGTTCCCATTCTGTGCCTTCAGGGTCTATTTTAGCTACCCATCCTCCTGGAGCCATTCTGCTATTAGCATGCCCTCTAGGATCTTTGATTTCAGGAAAAAGGTTGTCCTCCTGCCAAACTTTAGGCAGTCTGTAGGCATCCATTTCTGGCACGTCCGTATGATTACCTGCTACGATATAAAGTGATTGCCCATCAGGTGAAAGTTTGATGCTATGTGGCCCGTGCTCACCAGGCTGACCTGTGAATCCTTTAATTTTGGTCACAGACTCATACTGATCATCCCCATCCAAATCCTGAATTCGGTACAGCCCCGTACTTTCTGCAAAGGTTTCATTTCCATTGTGATTCACCATCACATAGATACTGTTGAAAGCATAAAGCAGTCCTTGGGCATAGCCCATACCCACTTGAGGCTCCGCAACATTTCCGATGATCAATTTTTCCACTTTAGGCTCCCGAGATTCAGAACCTACAGGCGGAATTTCCAATCGGTAAAGGAAGCCGTATTGATCGGCTGTGATCAGTCGATTTTTATCATCAAAAGTCATTGCAACCCAAGACCCCTCATCCTTTTCTCCAGGACTAAGTAGATGTTCGGCCACAAAGCCTTCTGGGAGTTTAAGCTTATCTAGTTTGGGGTTGCCAGTCAGCTGTCTGGCTTGGGTTTCTTCCTCTTTATCCGCTGTACATGATACCGAAAAAAGTACCAGAGCTGATAAGAAAAATAGATTTCTCATGGAGTAATTGAGTTGCATAGGGCAAATGTTAATTGATAGCAGTATTTAGAAACATAAATTGGAAATTATTTATTCTATTGTAAAACCACTCATGAAATTAATGAATGTCTCGGGAATAAATCTCAGAACCCGAAAGCTAATACGGGCTATAGTTCAGCTTCGGATCGGTTCTACTTTGGTGAAAAGTAATTTTCTGGTGAGTTTATGACAAACACTACCTTTTTCTATCCTGCACCATCCTGTGAGCATGAAGTGTGCAATAACAGATAGCACAGGACGGTTAAAACAACATAAAACAAATTTTTTGATACTGATTTAGTACTGTATTACGATTTGAAAAAAAACCAAAACCTCAGTTTTCAAACACTAGGCAAAAGCCCTAAAAAAGATTGAATATACGAGGCTTTATCCCTATTATTAGATCCCTAATGCATATACCAAGAATATGATTCTACAAAAACCCATAAACCTCTTCCTCCTCGCTCTAATCGGAATGATTTCCTTTCAATGTACCCAGAAAGAAACCATCGAGTTAAAGAAAAATGCCAGAATCGCCCTGATTGGAAACAACTTGGGATCCAGAATGATGGATTATGGAAGTTTTGAGACTGAGATGCACCTCCGCTATCCTGAGAAAAATCTGTATATCAGAAATCTTTCCGATCCGGGAGATACGCCAGGTTTTAGACCTAGATCCGGCACTAATGACCCTTGGGCGTTTCCAGGAGCCGAAGCCTTTCAAACTGAATACGCCACGCCATCAGGAAGTGAAGGTCATTTGGAAAAGCCTGATGAATGGCTAAAAAGGCTTCAGACAGATATAGTTATTTCATTTTTTGGATACAATGAATCATTCCAGGGGGTGGATGGACTGGAAAACTACAAGGCTGAATTGGATGCTTTTATCAAACATACGCTGCGTCAGAAATATCACGACACACTTTCTCCCAAACTAGTCATCGTTTCCCCTATTGCTTTTGAAGATCTCTCGGAGAAAATAGATTTCCCGGACGGAAAAACCGAAAACGAAAACATCAATCTCTACACCGTAGCCATGCAGGAGATAGCAGAAAAGAATAAGGTGCTTTTTGTAGATGCTTTCACACCAAGCAAGCAATGGTATCTGGAAACCGAAGAAGACCTGACCATCGATGGTTCCCAACTCAATGAGGCTGGATACAAAAAACTAGCCGTGCTGCTTGCAGATGAGATTTTCGGTGAGCAAAAAGTCGCCAATGAAGCTAACCGCGAATTAGTTCAGGAAGCTGTTCAGGAAAAAAACTGGTTTTGGAGAAATGACTACAAAATCCCGAATGGTGTCCATGTATTCGGTAGAAGATATGATCCTTTTGGTCCGGACAATTACCCTTTTGAACTGGAGAAAATCCGACAGATGACTGCTATCCGTGACACGGCGATCTGGATGGCAAATCAGGGTGAACGAAAAGATCTTGCTGCAGCAGATGCAAAGACTAAAAAACTGCCTGAAGTAGAGACGAACTACAATCCAGAGAGAAACGGAAGCTTAGAATACCTCTATGGAGAGGAAGCACTTTCCAAGCTGAAAGTAGCCCCAGGCTATAAAATTGAACTCTTTGCTTCAGAAGAAGAATGGCCAAATCTGGCAAATCCAGTTCAGCTATCTTTCGATAACAAAGGACGGCTTTGGGTCGCGACTATGCCAAGCTACCCACATTACAAACCTGGAGATTCTCGCCCGGCCGATAAATTATTGATCTACGAAGACACAGACAATGACGGCAAAGCTGATAAGGAAACCGTATTCGCAGATGACCTCCATATCCCAGTTGGATTTGAACTGGCTGAAGAAGGCGTATATGTTTCTCAGGGAAATAACCTAGTCATCCTTTATGATGACAACAAGGACGACAAATACGACAGAAAAGAAATCCTACTAAGTGGCTTTGATGATCACGATACGCACCACGCGATTTCTGCGTTTACCACAGATGAATCTGGTGCAATTTATATGGCAGAGGGAGTTTTCCTTCACACCAATGTGGAAACTTCTTATGGTCCCGTTCGTGCAACAAACGGCGGATTTTACAGATATACGCCGAGCAGACATAAGCTCGAGCGAGTAGCTCAAGTCAGCATTCCAAATCCTTGGGGAATTGCCTTTGACGAATGGGGCCAGAACTTCTATGCAGAGACCTCAGGTCCAAATGTGAATTATATGATGCCAGCGTCCTTGCTTCCCCGATATGGAAATGCAAATAATAAAGGCAAAAACCTCATCCAGAGAGACCAACTTGTCCGGCCTACTTCCGGTTTGGAGTTTATTTCCAGCAGACATTTCCCTGAGGATGTGCAGGGAGACATGATCATCAATAATACCATTGGTTTTTTGGGAACCAAGCAACATCAGATGATCGATGAAGAAATCGGCTTTTCTACCAAATGGAGACAGGATTTACTTTCATCCACTGACCGAAACTTCCGCCCAGTGGACATGGAGATCGCACCAGACGGTTCACTATATGTAGTCGATTGGCACAATATCCTGATAGGCCACATGCAGCATAACGCCCGTGACCCGCTCAGAGATCATCAGCATGGCAGGATTTACAGAATCACCTATCCTTCCAGACCTTTGGTCACTCCTGCCAAAATCGATGGAGCGAACATACCTGAATTATTGGAAAATCTGAAACTCCCGGAATACAGAACCCGCTACAGAACTCGCCGGGAACTACGGGGAAGAGATCAGGAAGAGGTCTATGATGCTGTGGCTGCTTGGGCAAGCAAACTGGATAAAAACGATCCTAGATATGAGCACCACGCACTTGAAGCACTTTGGGTAAGTTGGGGCATTAACAAAGTCAACACTGATCTTTTGGAGCAACTGCTAAAAGCCAAAGACTACAGAGCCAGAGCAGCCGCTGTACGTGTACTTCGCTATACCGGGCATCAAGTTTCCAACCAACAGGAGTTGATGACCGAAGCTATCACAGACGAAAATGGACGGGTACGACTGGAAGCTATTGTAGCAGCATCTTGGATGCCGCGTGAAGCAGGGCTTGAAGTCCTTTCCGCAGGGGAAGAGACAGAAATGGAAGAGTGGATCAGTCCTGCCTATGAAGCGGCAGTTGCGCATATTTCAGGACTTTCTGTGAAAGAGAAGAAGGAAGAGGATATCAAATCTTCCTTGACAGGTTCGGATAGAGAGCTTTTTGTGCTTGGAAAAGAGATCTATGCACGAGAAGGTTTCTGTAGTACTTGTCACCAACCAGATGGTCAGGGACTCGCGGCCTCAGGTTTCCCTCCACTTGCAGGTACGCCTTGGGTCACCGGTAGTGAAGAGCGGCTAATCAAAATCGTGCTGAAAGGGATGATGGGGCCGATTACAGTTTTGGGAAAAGACTATCCTGGACAAGTACCAATGACGCCTTTCGAAGGTATGCTAGATGACTCCGAAGTAGCTGCGGTACTGACTTTCGTGAGAAATTCTTTCGGGAATTCCGCATCTGCCATTTCTCCTGACTTGGTGAAAAAGGTTCGGGAAGAAATCAAAGATCACGAAGGCTTTTATCAGCCAGCTGATTTGCTGAAAGCACATCCTATGGAGAGATAGGTTAGCGGATGTCGGATGTCGGATGTCGGATGGCGGATGGCGGATGGCGGATGGCGGATGGCGGATGGCGGATGTCGGATGTCGGATGTCGGATGTCGGATGTCGGATAAAAAAAAAGTTGGGTCAAAGGGATTGAGTTCCTTTTGACTCAAATATTTTTAACAGGTTTCGTTTACTTGCAAAAATTATTTAACGACTAGGTAATTTTTTAACTATCAACTACTGATTTCCATACAATCATTTATATTAGACCCGTCTATGTATAAATCTAGCTTATGAAAACCAACTTCATTATTGGACTTTGCCTTGTCTTTACTTTATTTTCCTGCACTGAAGAAGATCCCCTACCCTTTAATGAATTGCATGGAACATGGGTTCTTACCACAGAAGTAGAAGACCCTATTGTATCGGAAAATGTCAGCACACTTTTTTCTTATATTTCCGGATTTGTATTCTCTGCAGATAATTCCGGGTCAGTAGTTTTTACAAATAAATTGATTGAAGGACCAACAGAAACAAATCCCTCTCAAACAGTTAAAAGTATAACCACTGAAAATATTCCAATTACCTGGAATACTGACCAAAACAAGCTTATGGTGAAAGCAACCAGCACCGATGAAACCCTTGTTGAATACTCTTATTCTATTTCAGACAACACGCTAACTTTTCTGGATATGAAATTCCAAAAGCAGTAAATTCAGCACTTCGCCTCCACTTAGCCCACTACTGAAAACTGTGGCTGCGACTGACTACTTGATCACTGAATACTGCGACTGAAAACTCCGACTACCTACTGAACCTCAACTTCCGACTTCAAATACCTAGAAATCGCCCTTCCAAGTCTCCTAAACGTATCCTTAAAAACCTCCTCATTTTCCTCCAAAAGGGTCACTCGGAAACCTCTCAAATCTGAGCAAAAGGAAGAAATCGGCACTACGCAGATCTGCTCAGCTGCCAACAGGTTATACACAAATCGCTTGTCCATAGGCATATCCTTTTCCTTCAACCAGGAATCCAGCAAGGCTTTTAGATCCTCATCTTCAATCGGAAGAAACTGATCTTCTTTCAAAACCCCTTCATCAAAAACTATGGTGTTATAAAAAGCGCCTTGGGTCGGGTTAAATTTGATTCCTGGAATATCTCCTAAGATCTCCCGCATCCAATCACTACGCTTTCCGATCTGGGCATTTGCTTCTTCCCTGTATTTGAAATAAGCTGGATGCTTCATGATTTTTGGAATGGCCAACTGGGGCAAAATAGTAGAGCAAACTTCTATCATCTTGGCATTTTCCAGCGTCTGGCAAAGCTTCGAGAATTCCTTGGAAGATTCCCTATTGTAGAACTCCATCCAGCCACATCTAGATCCAGGCCATGGAAATTCTTTGGAAATTCCTTTTAGGGAAATAGCCGGTCTATCGCCAATCACCTCAGCCAACGGAACAGCCGTGATTCCATTGTAAGTAATATTCTGGTAGATCTCATCGGTGATCAAGAGCAGGTTGAATTCCTCCGCAATTTTCACAAAAGCCTCCAAAACCTCCCGAGGATATACCATCCCTGTAGGATTATCCGGATTGATAATCAAGATTCCAACGATGGAAGGATTGTACCGGACTTTCAGATACAAATCCTCCATATCAGGAAGCCATTGGTTGTCCGGATCAAGTTTGTAAGTGATTGGAGCGGCATTAGCATGTGCCGCTTCAGCAGAACTGTGCGTGCTATATGCCGGAGAAGGCCCAATGATTCGCGCCGTAGGAATCAGAAACTGATACAGTTTTGCGATAGCATCACCCAGGCCATTGAAGAACAAAATATCCTCGGCCGTGATCTGTGTCCCTCCTCTTTCGTTGTTTAGGTCAGCGAGAAACTGACGGGTTTCCAGCATCCCTTTTGAATCCGCATAACCGTAAGTCTTGTCGTCTTTCATCAGGTCAGCGATGATCTCCTTCATCCAATCAGGCACATGATTGCTCTTCTGGATAGGATCCCCGATATTCTCCCAGGTCATGGCATAGCCTAAGGCCTCCACTTGCCGTGCTTTCTTCACGATTCCACGAATTTCATAGGATAATTCTTCCGCTCCGGGTCTGAGGAGTAACTGTCTCATAGGGTTGATAGGCTGACTGCAAAATAATTTGGGTGTAAAGAAACAAAAAAGAGGAATGAAAGTAACCCCCAGCACCGAAATACTAAATTTTTCTATCGAGGTTCGGCTGTTCAGGATTTGTAATCCGAGTTTAGGGAAACCAGATCTTATATTGAAGGACTCAAATCTTTTAAGCTTCGAGATTACAAATCTCGAAGAGTAGAGGACAAACACCAAATATTATTTGCCTTTACTTTGTTACAAGATTTGATAAAAAACGCCCTGACTTTGTGACAAAAAGCAAATAAATTACCCTGACTTTGTTACAAAAATCAAGAACCTTTCTTAACCTTTTGTAGGTATGCACTTAATACAAATGTGATGGCTCCCACTACAAGGGCTAATGCCATAAGCCAACTTGGAACCGGAAAAAGATCCAAATACTTCGCCAACCCTAAAGCAATTATTAGGACGAAAGGCAAGCCATAGAGGCGTTCAATCGGTTTTTTACTCATTCTCTTAGGATTTGAATTATAGCACTGGAGGCTTACCTTTCTTATTCCGATACAGTCCCGCAATAAGTAAAACCGCCTGAGAGAGAACTATACACCCCATCGCTATAGCTGAAAAATTCGGATCGCCATCTGGCATAAATCCCTTTTGCCATATCGAAAACCCTCCTAAGCCAAGAGCCACAACAATTAATACCAGATGTGTAACCAAAATCCCTCTACTCATAACTTTTTGCTTTTCAACATGTATTGATCTCCTAATAAAATAAAAGCTGACAGAAAACCAAACCTATAGCTATCGAACTTTACTTACAAATTCTCAGCTGTTCAGGATTTGTAACCCTGAACCAAGCCCGTAGGGTTTCAAATCCGACTTAGTAAGAAATCAGAGCTAACGATGAAGATCTTCACCCTTCGGGAACAACCTTCGAGATTACAAATCTTGAAGAGCCGAAAAACTTAACTTGAATTCACCCATTCAGGCATCTAATTCGTACAAGCTTCAATCCCGATTTCTTTTGTATTAAAAGATACCGATCTAACTTTCCGGGATCGTCCACTAGATAAAACCTTCGCAAGTGATCCGTATTCTACTCTTCCTAGTTTTTGTATTCCTTATCGACTGGTATTCCTATCAGGCTTTCAAAACTGCTTTCCCTGAGCAAAACTGGATTAAGATTGTGTTTTGGGTCTTTTCTGTGTTCGTATACCTCTTTGTTGCCTATGGTTTCCTGACTTTTACCCGGGGAAATCTCAGCCTGAGCTTTGGAAGGATGATTTCCCTACTGGTGTTGTCTCTGATTCCAAAGCTCATCGTTCTGGGTTTTATGTTCGGAGAGGATATCCTGCGTGTATTTACCGGGATTTTTTATTCCGTCGCTGGCCACCGAGAAGGCGATTTCCTTCCAGACCGGAGAAAATTTATTAGCCAAGCAGCCTTGGTGCTTTCTACTATTCCCTTTTTAGGTATTCTTCACGGAGTGCTAATAGGCAAATACCGCTACCGGGTCATCAACCATACGCTGGAATTTGATGACCTACCCGCAGAGTTTGACGGATTTACCATCACCCAGATCTCAGATATACATAGCGGGAGTTTTGACAATAAAAAGAAACTGGAATACGGCATTGAGCTAATCAATCAGCAAAAATCAGATGTCATTTTGTTTACGGGAGACTTAGTCAACAACCAGGCGGAGGAAATGGAGCCTTGGATAGAGACATTCAAAAAGCTAGAGGCTCCCATGGGAAAGTATTCTATTTTGGGCAATCATGATTATGGAGATTATGTATCATGGCCCAGCAAGGAGGCCAAAGAAGCGAATATGCAGCGTCTTTATGATATTCAGCGGGAATTGGGATTCAAGCTTTTGCGAAATGAAAATATCAAAATCGAAAGACCTGGAGCAAGCATAGACCTGATTGGTGTGGAGAACTGGGGAAAAGGATTCGGGCAGTACGGAGACCTAAAGAAAGCTGCAGCAAACCTGAGCGATAAAAGCTTTAAAATTCTGATGAGCCACGATCCTTCCCATTTTGACGAACAGGTGAAAAATTTCTCCCAATTTATCCATCTCACCTTGAGTGGACATACCCATGGGATGCAGTTTGGGATCGAGATCCCCGGTTTTATCAAATGGAGTCCGGCCTCCCTTCGCTACCCGAAATGGGCAGGACTATACGAAGAACTGGGCCGATACTTACATGTGAACCGTGGATTTGGATTTTTGGCCTTTCCTGGCCGGGTTGGGATCTGGCCGGAGATTACGGTGATTAAGTTGAGGAGGAAGTAATAAAGCTATTCTCTTAGATTAACCTTCCTCTAATTTTTTCCAAAACCCCTGCTGGATACCCCATATCTCTCAACACGAAAACAGCATTGGTACTATCCAAAACCCCAGACCTGAGCTGGAAATCATATTGGTAAATTCCAGCCACATCCTGTCCAGTAAAGTAAAAAAACATAAAATCAGGTAGTCCATGCACCAGCTCCAAATCATGAGTTGTTGCTATCACTATAGAATTCTTTTGGGAAAGTTGTTTTAAGACTTCTGAAGAAATCACGAGTCTCTCCCGGCTATTGGTTCCTTTGAAAATCTCATCGATTAACAACAAGTTGAAACCTTGTCCATTTTCTAATGCAAGCATTTCTTTCATTGTCTCTGCCTCACTGTAGAAATAACTTTTGTCACTTTCCAGCTCATCAAAAGTCTGGATAGAAGAATGGATTTTCAGTTTAGGCAGTATCAGCTCCGAAGCAAAGGCACAATTAATTGTCTGGGCCAAGAGACAATTCAAACCTATAATTCTTAGGAAGGTGCTTTTCCCAGACATATTTGCGCCAGTTATTAGAACACCATTTTTATCAATGTGAATCGAATTTCGGATAGCGTCTGAAATCAAGGGATGAAACATTCCCTTACCATCAATTTGAAGCAAATCACTCTCTTTAGGTAATGTAATTGAAGAATCCGACTGTCTAAGTGTCTTAATCGATAGTGCAAAATCCAAGTAAGCAACGTACTCAAAATTAGCTTCAATCAAAGTTCGATTCTCTCGTATTTCTTTGAGCAGTGAGTAGTAGAGAATGGTTTCGATCAGAAAAGCAGCTTTGAGCAACTCAAAAATATACCCAGCCAATTCCGCTAATTCACTAAACCCTTTCATTCTTGGCTTAAGTACGGATGTCTTAAAAATGAGTGATCCTAACCTTTCGATTTCGGGCTGTTTGGCCAAGAAAACCTCTTGTTTCTTGGATTCTTTAAGAATAAGCTGCGAAATAGCTAACATTTCTCCTAGCTGGCCAAAACTGCTTGATTCAAGAGACACATTCTGTTTGCTCCAATAATGGACAAAGAAATTGCAGGTGATCACCAGTATCGCAGGAAAAACCATCCATTGCATGAAAAATGAAAAGATCACGCAAATAACAGAAAGTCCCGATAGGATGTAAAATAAGATGATATACCAGGGATTTTCAGGTGTCTCTCTTTGAAAAACATTACACAAGAAATAGGAACCATTCTTTGCCAAGCTTTCCAACTTACGATTCAAAAAGGATTCAAAACGTGGATTTTTCACAAATGTTTCAATCGTAGATTCTAGTCCTTCATCTACCAACGGCCCCTTTTTCACAAATCGAAGGGAAGCATACAGGTATTGCTCTCCGTATTTGGTAAGTGTATGATCTATTTTGTGAAACACCTCATTCATCCCTAAGTCATTCCAGAGCTTGGAAGAGATGTCTTGGAAGAACCCAGACTTAGCAGTTTGATTATAATACTTGCTTATTCTATCTAAATCCAGATCGACTGATTTCTTCATAAAACTCTAGGATGATTACCTTTTCAAAAACTATAGAGCTAAACTAAACCTATAAAAAATAAAAACCTTGTCCAAGCCTGATCAAAATTCTCAAAGGAACGTTACATTTTTTAACAAAACGAACAAGACAGGCATTTAGACTTGGTTAGAAAAGGTATCCCCAAGCCTAAAATCATTATATTTGATTAAACCCTTTCAATATGTTAACTAAAACATTGGTAAAAAAACAATTAGATAAACTTCCAGAGAAGTTTTCTTTAGACGACTTGGTAGAGCATTTAATTTTAGTTCAAAAATTAGAAACTGGGCTCAAAGATTCCGAGGAAGGTAAAGTGATTTCAGAAGAAGAACTGGATCAAGAAGTAAACAAATGGTTCGAGTAAATTGGACAGATCAAGCAGTTAACGATTTGAAAGAAATTGCTGAATACATTAGCAAGGACTCCAAACGCTATGCTAATATTCAAATCCAAAGAATAAGGCAGAGAACCCATATTCTGAAACAATATCAACTCGCTGGCCAAAAGCTAGAAATTTTCGGTGAGTTAAATATCCGACAACTTGTCGAGGGGAGTTATATAATCCTATATCGTAAAAAAGGAGATACTCATGTAGATATTTTGACCGTTCACCATTCAGCTAGGGATTTAAATCGAAGAACTCTACTTTTCTGAAATTGAACTAAAAAACCCTCAAAACCTTATTAATTCTGAGGGTTTAACTAGTAAATTTTCGCAAGAAATAAACCTCCGAAGTCTTCCCAACTCCGGAGGTTTTCTTTTAGACTGCTTCGTGCCTCGCCCGCTTGCAGGCGGACAGGCAGTGACGCAGAATATGCAAACTCAAAACTGCGACTGAATACTGATCACTGCCACTGCCACTGCCAACTTACTTCAAATTCTTATACCGAATCCGCTTCGGCTCCACATCGCCAAGACGCTTCTTCTTATTCTCTTCGTAGTCGGAGAAGTTACCTTCAAACCACACTACCTGAGAATCTCCTTCAAATGCCAGAATATGTGTACAGATTCTATCCAAGAACCATCTGTCGTGGGAAATGACTACTGCACATCCACCGAAGTTTTCCAAAGCTTCTTCCAGTGCTCGAAGCGTGTTCACGTCCAAATCGTTGGTAGGCTCATCCAATAACAGCAGGTTTCCTCCTTCCTTCAGCGTCAACGCCAAGTGAACCCGGTTACGCTCTCCACCGGAAAGTACGCCAACTTTTTTCTCCTGATCTCCTCCACCGAAGTTGAACTTTGAGACATAGGCTCTTGCATTCACTTCTTTATTGCCCAGCATCATCAGTTCATTTCCTTCGGAAATCGTCTGATAAACTGTTTTATTAGGATCCAAAGAATCATGGCCTTGATCTACATAAGCCAACTGTACCGTTTCTCCTACTTCGAAATTTCCAGCATCTGGCTTCTCTTGCCCTGTGATCAATTTGAAAAGCGTGGACTTACCCGCACCATTTGGACCGATCACTCCTACAATACCTCCTTGCGGCAAAGCAAAAGTCAGGTTTTCAAAAAGCAACTTGTCTCCAAAGGCTTTGGACACCCCATTCACTTCGATCACTTTCGCTCCCAAACGTGGCCCAGGAGGAATGAATAATTCCAGCTTGGCTTCTCTTTCTTTGGACTCTTCTCCCACCAATCGATCGTAGGCACTCAACCGAGCTTTACCTTTTGCCTGACGGGCTTTCGGAGTCATTCTGATCCACTCCAGCTCTCGCTCCAAGGTCTTCTGACGCTTGGACTCTGTCTTCTCCTCCTGCTTCAACCGATTTTGCTTCTGATCCAGCCAAGAAGAATAATTTCCTTTCCATGGAATACCTTCGCCACGATCCAGTTCAAGAATCCAACCGGCTACGTTATCCAAGAAATATCTATCGTGAGTTACCGCGATTACAGTTCCCTTGTAATTCTGCAAGTGTTGCTCCAGCCAGTGCACTGACTCAGCATCGAGGTGGTTGGTAGGCTCATCGAGCAAAAGCACATCCGGTTCCTGTAATAAAAGTCGGCAAAGTGCCACTCTTCTCTTTTCACCACCTGAAAGATTAGCGACGTTAGCATCGCTAGGAGGAAGTCTAAGGGCGTCCATTGCTTTATCCAGCATCACGTCAAGTTCCCATGCGTTAGCTGCATCAAGCTTCTCTTGGACTTCTCCTTGCTTCTCGATCAACTTATCCATAGCATCCGGATCTTCCATCAGAGCTGGATCCATGAATTTCTCATTGATCGCTTCAAATTCCTTTAGCAAAGCAACCGTTTCGGCTACTGCCTCCTCCACTACTTCTTTCACCGTCTTGGTAGGATCAAGTTTTGGCTCCTGCTCCAGCATTCCTACTGTGTAACCCGGTGACCAAACCACTTCACCTTGGAATTCCTTATCCATTCCGGCAATGATTTTCAACAATGAAGATTTACCCGATCCATTCAAACCTAGGACACCGATTTTGGCTCCATAAAAAAATGAGAGATAAATATCTTTGAGGACTTTTTTCTGTGGCGGATAAATTTTTGACACTCCTGCCATGGAAAAGATGATTTTTTCTGAACTCATGCGTTATATTTTTACTTAGAAATTGCACTTAAGAATCAAAGATGGCAAAAAAACCGCTTTCTTAGGATAAGTGCTTTTGAATTAATTAATTTGCGGAAATTCGAAAACCGCCACCTAACCTACTGTAGAGCAATGGAGCATCCGTATGGATATATCAAAAACGACAAAGTTTATTTGAAGGGATTTTTGGGGCAGGAAGATAGGGTAATCGGGGAAGTTAAAGAGGATGAAGCTTCTACGCTGAAGTATTTTGAGGATAGATTCGAACAACTCAAAGAAAAAGTAGCCAAACTCAAAAACGACATTCAGGAAAACCAGAACAAAGGGTCTTTCCTCATGAAACTTATTCACCTCAGAGAATCGCTCATGCAATCTGATGCACTGGGGGATTTTGAACCACTTATCAAAGAGCTTAGTGAGCAAGAAGATTACCTGAATGAAATCATACAGGTAAACCGCACCAAAAACCTAGAAGTCAAAAAGGCTTTAATTCAAGAAGCAGAAGAGAAAAAAGACGATACGGACTGGAAAGAAACCACCGAGTTTTACAAGGAATTGAAACTTCGCTGGATCAAAACCGGTCCTGTGGACAAGGAACATCAAGAAGAAATAGAAGGCAAGTTCAATGAGATCGTGCAGCATTTCTTCGAAAACAGAAGGCATTTCTTCGAAGGCTTGGCACTTCAGGCAGAAGAAAATATCAAAGTATATGAAGCGCTGGTAGTGCAAGCTAGAGAGGCGCATGATTTTCCGGATGCCAAGACTGCATTTGACATCTCCAAGAAAATCCAGCGCCAATGGAAAGAGGCAGGAAAAGTACCTGCGGAA
Organism: Algoriphagus locisalis; assembly: GCF_900116615.1. GTDB lineage: Bacteria > Bacteroidota > Bacteroidia > Cytophagales > Cyclobacteriaceae > Algoriphagus > Algoriphagus locisalis. The sequence goes on along the minus strand of NZ_FPBF01000011.1, from coordinate 3,434 downwards.
AAACGCCAGCCGCTTTGGGATGAGTTTTCCAGATTGAACAACAGAATCTTCTCCAGATACAAAAGAACGCTGCAAACCGGCCCGCAAATGAACCCTCGGGAACTCATGCGGAAAGTAGAGACTTTAACAGAGGAGATTAAAGGACTTTCTTCCAAACCAACTTCCTACGAACTCATCGGCAGAGCCAAAGCAATACAGGAAGAATGGAGAAAGCTGCCACCACGTAAGCCAAGAGAAGCGAATTTGATCGTAAGATCATTCCAATTCTTCTCCGACATCGTATTTGAGAAAGCTTTCCTGGAAAAACTGGTGCATGGCAAATACCCTGATTTCGATGAAAAACCCGAATCTGAACAAATTCAGATAAAAACCGCTTTACTAAAGGATTTGCTTAAAAGAGATCAAACTGAGCTGGAAGCGGCACAAAACAATACGGAGAATTTCCGCGTACAGTCAGCTGATTTTGATATCATGATGAAGAAAAAATTATTTGCTGTGAAGAGGAAAGTTGACGTTAAAAATTATATTTTAAAACAACTTTCTTTTAAATAGTAAATACACAATTGAATATTTCAAAAAAAGAATAATTTTGCAACCCTTAAACTCCGGAACTCCTTTAAAATAAACATTATGTACTGGACACTCGAATTAGCATCCTATTTAGAGGACGCACCCTGGCCAGCCACCAAGGATGAATTAATTGATTATGCCATCCGATCCGGCGCACCAATGGAAGTAGTAGAAAATCTACAAGAATTAGAAGACGATGGCGAGCCTTATGAGACCATCGAAGAAATTTGGCCTGATTATCCGACCAAAGACGACTTCTTCTTCAACGAAGACGAATATTAATGGAAAGCCCTGAGTGATCGGGGCTTTTGTTATTTAGGTGCAGGCTATTATAGTTCAAGTCTAAATCTGGTTCAAGTCTTCAGACTTGGACCCACAATAATGAAGTCTCCTGACTTCTGTTTCAACAGCAAAACTCAGCAGTCTGAAGACTGCACTAAGAAAGGCACAAGTCCTGAGACTTGCGCCAGCCAACTAAAGCCTGGTTCAATTCTATTGACTTGGACCCACAATAATGAAGTCTCCTGACTTCCTATCCAATTTCACAACTTAGCAGTCTGAAGACCGCATTAAGAAAATTCAAGAGATTTGCGCCAACTATTGTATAAGAATCACATCAATCAATTTTTCTGGTAATCCTGCATAGTTGGAAGCACTGCTATAAACATAATCCTCTGCTGAATAAACCAATCCGGCGACCACTGGATTTTGGTGTATATAATTGAGGCATCTACTGATCCTTTCATTTGTATTTAGTTCAACAGGATGATTATGTTGCTGCCATAACTGAAAAGTAGTATTGTTTGAGTTCTTTGCCCCCGCTTTCCTAAAATGATCAAGCAAAAACTCCTTTCTGCTTTCATCTTGGCTTGTCTGGATGGATCTTAGTATTTCTGTCGCAGTAAACTTTTTGAAATCCCGGATAATTGACTCAATTGCATGTTCACTATTTCTCCCAATGATCAAATGAATATGGCTTGACATGATGCAAAACGCACATAACTCCAAGCCTTTATTGTTTTGGCAGTATTTTAAAGAATCTATCAGAATATCTCTGTAATCTTTTCGAGTAAAGAGATCGATCCATTCTACAATAGTAAAAGTCACGAAGTATAGTCTCTCCTGATCTCTGATTTTGTATTTTCTGCTCATTAAAAAATCATTTAACAACTAATAGTAAGATACTTAAAAGTGAAATGATTTTCATGGATTAGTTAAAATATCGAGTCAGGTTCAAGGTCTCATGACGGGTCTGGTTCAAGTCTTCAGACCTGTCCGACGCCAGGCGGGCTTGGACCCAAAATATCGCAGTCTTCAGACTGCCTTTCAGTGATCGCTGCCCTTTGTCAATAACTGCTGCATAAAACCCAATGTCAGATTCTGCATAGTGGTAGCATATATCGGAATGTAAAAGGCACAGCAGTCTGAAGACTGCATTTTCCCTGGCACAAGTCATGAGACTTTGCGCCAACTAAGGCCTAAATCTGGTCCAAGTCTATTGACTTGGACCCACAATAATGAAGTCTCCTGACTTCTATTTCAACAGCAAAACTTAGCAGCCTGAAGACTGCATTAAGAAAGGCACAAGTCCTGAGACTTGCGCCAATCAACCCAACCAACTATGGCCTGGTCCAAGTCTATTGACTTGGACCTACAATAATGAAGTCTCCTGACTTCTATTTCAACAGCAAAACTCAGCAGTCTGAAGACTGCATCAGAATAGGCACAAGTCATGAGACTCATATCTTTAAATTGAATCAAAAAAACAGGATAAAGGTGTAGCCAGACATTGAGACTAAGTACGGCACCGCCGATACTGTGCGCAAGGTATCACACCTTTATTCTTTCCTCTTCGAATCTGAATAGTACCTAAACATGAGGGTTTATATCTTTCAATGTTCCATACTATGAGTAAAGAACTAGGGGGATCTTGTTTTTTAAACCATCAAATTCTATGTTAAAATATTCTGTCGGACTGGATATTTCCAGCAAATCTATCAACGGCTGTTTATCCACTATAGATAACGGTCAAAAGGTCACGGTAAAAACCACCCACACGTTTGCCAATTCCAAAGCTGGTTTTAAATCCATGGATACTTGGATCCGAAAAAACTGGAAAGACCAAAGCATTCCTCTGGTGATCTGTATGGAAGCCACAGGCAATTACCATGAGTCTTGCTCTTTGTATCTGTTTGAGAAAGGCTATTCTGTTTCAGTGGTTTTGCCTAATAAAGCGAAGAACTACCTGAGATCGCTGGGAAACAAGTCTAAAAACGACAGTATAGATGCTAAGGGACTTGCCCAGATGGGAGCAGAACAATGCCTGTCTATCTGGTCTCCATTTGGAAGGTTTTTCTATGAATTACGATCCTTAACCAGACACCACCAGAGCCTGCAGGAACAAAAGACAAGTTCAAAAAACCAACTCCACGCCATCAAAAATGGCATGTATTCCTCAAAAGCTGTTGAAAAACAGTTGGAAAGCATGATCAAACTAATCGATAAGCAGCTCGAACAACTAGAGATAGCTATCAAGAATCTGCTCCAAACTGAAAAAGAAGTCTGGGAAAAGGTCTGCAACATCTGTATGATCAAAGGAGTAGGTGTATTGACAACTGCTATCCTGCTGGCCGAAACCAACGGCTTTGAACTGTTTGAAAATAGTAAGCAGCTGGTCAGCTATTCTGGATATGATGTCATCGAAAACCAGTCGGGAAAGCACAATGGAAAAACCAAAATCTCAAAAAAAGGCAATTCAAGAATCAGGCGGGCGATGTTCATGCCCGCATTCCAGGCTGTCACCTACCAAGTAAAACCTTTCTGCAACCTATTCGATCGTACCTTCGAAAAGCATGGCCTGAAAA
>NZ_FPBF01000012.1 GCF_900116615.1 Algoriphagus locisalis | reverse complement strand
CTTCTGATATTGATGCCATGGGCGGTACGATCTGCGAAGGCGATAGCTTCATGCTTTCAGCGAGTAGCAGCACGGTGACTAATCCGGTATTTAAGTTCTATACTTCACAGGATCTGACAACTGAGATCACAGATCTTGAAGTCAGCCCGGCTACTACCACAACTTACTATGTGACTGTAAGCGGAGACGGAGTATGTGAAAACGCTCCAGGCGATGCGGCAGAACTTGTAGTAACCGTTAATCCTGGTGCGATGGCTTCTGATATCGATGCCATGGGCGGTACCATCTGCGAAGGCGATAGCTTCACGCTTTCTGCAACAAGCAGCACGGTAACTAATCCGGTATTCCGATTCTTTGAGGATGAAGATCTGACGATGGAGATCACTAACCTGACTGTAAGCCCATCCACCACGACTACTTACTATGTGACTGTAAGCGGAGACGGAGTTTGTGAAAATGCTCCTGGCGATGCAGCAGAGCTTGTTGTGACAGTAGGTCCAAGAGCAATGGCTTCTGATATCGATGCCATGGGCGGTACCATCTGCGAAGGTGATAGCTTCATGCTTTCTGCGACTAGCAGCACGGTAACTAACCCTATATTCAAATTCTATACTTCTCAGGATCTGACAACTGAGATCACAGATCTTGAAGTAAGCCCAGCTACCACCACTACTTACTATGTGACTGTAAGCGGAGACGGAGTATGTGAAAACGCTCCTGGCGATGCGGCAGAACTGGTTGTGAATGTGGGTAGAGAAGCACTTTCCTCAGATGTACAAGTGATGAATGCTGTTATCTGTGAAGGAGAAAGCACTACGCTGACTGCTACTAGCAGTACAGTGACTAACCCGGTATTTAGATTCTATACTGATGAAGAACTTACTGAAGAGGTAGTTGATTTGAATGTGAGTCCAGCTGTGACTACAAGGTATTATGTCACTGTGACTGGAGACGAGGTTTGTGAAAGCAAATCTGAAGAAGCGGCTCACCTTACGGTAACTGTACGCACTACGCCAGCACCTGAGGTAAGCGATCCTACGCAGACCTTCTGCAGTGATACAGAGAATCCTACGGTCGGATCACTTGCGGCATCCGGAAATAATATTCGCTGGTATGAATCAGCGGTAGGTGGTATTCCACTTGATCCAACAAGTCCATTGGTTGATGGAATGACCTACTATGCAACACAAACAGATCCAATGACTTCATGCGAAAGCATGGATAGGGTTTCTGTAAACGTGGTGTTGACGTTATGTGATCGTGGTGAAGGTCTTCAGATTACTAAGAATGCAGGAAGCCCTACGGTATTGCCTGGTGGAGAAATCACTTACACGATAGGGGTGGTAAATACCAGTGCATTTGCCATGAATGATGTAGAAGTTACAGATGTGTTGGCTACTGAACTCTCATTTGTGTCGGCAACAGAAGGTGGTCAGTTTGAAAATGGTACTGTGACTTGGATGATTGATGAGATGGCACCAAGAGAGGTTGTTTCCCTTTCATTGACCGTAAGTGTCCCTATGGATATAGCTGTTGGAACTATCATAACCAATGTCGCAGTAGTGGAAAGTCCTGATGATCCTGACACCCCTAAAGAGTCAGACCCAGAAGAGGTCGAAGTTGTCCAGGCCTTCTCTTACACGATAGAGAAAGTGCCGAACGTAACTGAAGCTGCAATTGGTGATCAGGTGATTTATACTATTAATGTTGCAAATATTTCTGAGGTGGTAAAAGAGGATATCCAGGTGACTGATACCCTTCCTATGGGTCTTGCATTTGTAAGTGCAGACCAAGGAGGTTTGTCCAACAATGGGGTAGTCTTCTGGGTAATTCCATCACTGGCCGTGGGTCAAAATATTGACTTAACGCTGGTAGCTGAAGTGACAGACGAAGTAGAAGTAGGGGATATCATTTATAACACAGCTGTAGTTGACGATCCTAATGATACTGAAGATCCAATTGAATCTGATCCAGGTGATGGAGTTGAGGTAATTGAGAGTACAACGGAGATCAACATTACCAAAACCCAGGATGCAACAGAAATATTCCCTGGTGAGATTCTCACCTATACTATAACCCTTGAGAATCTGGGTGAAAACCTTGCGAAAGGCTTAGTAGTGACAGATACATTACCTCAGGGAACCATGCTTGTGGAAACTAGCCCAGAGGGTACAGTCAATGGGGATGTAGTAACCTGGAACATTGAAAGTCTGGAAGCAGGTGAGTCTATTGCACTTGAGCTAAAAGTGATGGTAGTCGCCGAAGAAGGCTCGATAATTAACAAGGTGACCGTGGAAGGAGACAATTTCCCTGATGACTCAGACCAGACTGACCCAGTTACCATTGAAGATCCTGTCAATGAAGTCGATCTGGTTTTGGATAAAGAGGTTTCTGCAAGTCTGATTCAACTGAATACTGTATTTGAGTACAAAATCACACTCACCAATAATTCTGAAAACACAAGTAATGGGGTAGTAGTGACGGATGTATTCTCTACATCGGTGGAATATCTCGGTGCTGATGTGAGTTCTGGGGCTGTTTCTTACAACCAAGAAACGCGAACCCTTACTTGGAGTATTCCTACTGTAGGTCCGTTGGCTGTGGAAACCATGACTATCCGGGTTACTGCGATTTCAGAAGGTGTAGTCTCCAATACAGCTACTGCCACCTCTGAGGATGAGGAATTGGAACCGTCTGATAATACAGATACAGTCACTCATGAACAACTGGTGTTTGAAATTCCAAATGTCTTTACACCAAATGGGGACGGAATCAATGATACTTGGAACATCCCTGGCCTGGAGGAATTCTTCCCTCAAAATGAACTGGTGGTTGTAAACCGATGGGGAGTTGAAGTTTACAGGGCTACAAACTACCAAAGTGATTGGAATGGAGACAACCTGAATGGTGGTACTTATTACTATCAGTTCCAATTGACCGATAGCCAAGGGGTAGGTCATACAATGACAGGTTACGTAACTATAATTAAGTAAGCAATGAAACTATTTAAGGTAATTATTTTGCTCGCTGGATCTGCACTGCTGTCCCTTAGCACTAGCTTTGGGCAGCAGGTGCCCCAGTACAGCCAATACATTTTTAATCCTGTGTTTATCAATCCTGCTTATGCAGGGTATAAACAGCAGCTTTATCTGCAATCTTATTATAGGAAGCAGTGGACAGGAGTGACAGGAAGTCCAGAAACCTTTGCGGTGGCTGGGGACACTTATCTCGAAGAATCTCAACTCGGAGTTGGTGGGCAGTTTCTGACTGATAAACTCGGTGCACAGAGAACTGTGGCCGCCTACGGCAATCTGGCCTACCACTTACGGCTTAGTGATACGCAATTCCTAAGCTTTGGTGTTGGTGCAGGGGTGGTCAATTCCCAAATAGATGGTTCCATGTTGAACCCGGATATTTCTGATGACCCTTCGATTCCCGGAAGTATGGAAAGAATGACTTATCCTGATCTGAAACTTGGCTTGTTTTTCTATGATGATAAATACTACCTGGGGGTGGCTGCAGATCAGATGCTTTCCGGTGTAGTTGATTTTGACAAGGGAGATATTATGGTCAAGCCAGACCCTCATATTTATTTGACTGGGGGCTACCATTTCGATCTTAATTACAATTTTTCCTTTATCCCATCCATTATGTACATGGATGATTTCAAGGCACCGGCCAGGATGGATATAAATGGTGCATTTATCCTGAATGATATGTTTTGGCTAGGTGCAGGGTATAGGTTCGGCATAGATATGCCTGGTAGAGAAATTGAAGATGGGCTGAAAAAATCAGCTGCTGTTTTAGGAATGGTGCAAGTGCAACTTAAGGAAGGACTTAGGATTGGATATGCCTATGACCACACCATATCAGGATTTTCGGTAGGAGCTTTTAGTACCCATGACATCTCTATTGCATTCCTGTTCCCACCAAAACGCGTTCGTTTGGTTTCTCCTCGGTTTTTTTAAGAAATAACTACCATGTATAGAATACTCTACTTAATCTCTTTCTTGCTAGTTTGCTTAGTAGCCTGTAAGCCCTTGTCCTATAAAAAATATATGGAGGGCAAAAAGCAAACTGAAAATCTGAATTACGCTGTTGGAATAGAGAAGTTTCTTGAAAGTTGGAATGAATCACCTCAGCCTGAGACAGCCCGAGGGTTGGCTCAGGCTTATTCTATGGTAAGGAATTTTGAACAGGCAGAAGAATGGTACACAAGGTTGGAAAGAGACAGCGCATTGCAGGAGTCAGACCTTAAACCATTTGCAGAGGCGTTGATCTCTAATTCTAAATATACCGAAGCTACCAATGTCCTGAGTAGGTTGGATTCGAGTCGAACCAATCCTGATTTGGAATTGATTTGGCAAACTGCTGAAGGGGGTAAATCCTTTATGAATAAATCATCTGAATCGGCAATCATGCCGGTTTCTGGTGCCAATTCTTCCTTTTCTGAATTTGGACCTATGATTTCAGAGGATTCTGTACTTCATTTTACCTCAGATCGTTTGATGCCGGAAAAAGCACGTGTCGATCCCAATAATGCCCTCAAAAGTGATGTGTATGGTTGGACTGGAAATGGATTTTTGAAAATGTATGAGTCAGCCTGGGACAAAGAAAATAAGACGGTGAAAGACGAGCCTGTCCAATCTGAAAAGCTGGATGGTGACCTGCATGTGGGGCCTTTGTTTGAAACAGGCCAAAATGTGTTCTTGGTTTTTACGCAAGTACAAAAACACAATAAATCAGATTCAGGATCAGCGCGGGACTATACTTTGTTTCCAGAATTGTTTTTTGCCTTAGATACAGGAAGCCTCAGTATGGATTCTTTCAGCCCATTACCGTTTAATGACCCATTTTCGTATTCTGTTTCTGATCCTTTCTTTGACCCCTTCACACAGATTCTTTATTTCTCATCAGATATGCCTGGGGGCTATGGGAAAGCAGATTTGTATTATTCTGAGTGGAAAGATAACGCTTGGTCAGCACCTGTGAATTTGGGTGATATGGTCAATACCAAAGGTGATGAGCGTACTCCTTACTTCGATAAGAATGGCATTCTATACTTTTCCAGTAATGGTCATGCAGGCTTGGGTGGCTTGGATGTTTTTAGAACTCAGGTAGAAAATGGAGAATATAAGGAGCCCGAGAACTTAGGAAGTCCTATCAATTCCAACAGAGATGATTTTGGACTTTCACTAGTTCCAGGAAATGATACTCAGGCAGTGTTTTCGTCTGATAGGGTAGAAGGAAAAGGTCTGGATGATATTTACTTTGCCGATCTCTATGTTAAGAAAGATTTAGTCATCAAAGGTGAGGTTCTTGATAAAGTAACAGGTGAAAAATTGGAAGATGCAGTTGTTTCTCTTTATGATAATCGAAACCAAGTAGTGAACAGCTATATTTCTGAAGAAAATGGTTCATTCAGGTTTAAAGTGGATTTTGACCAAATTGTGCATCTGGAAGCGAAGAAGACGAGTTACCTGGCGGGTTCTACTGAAGAAATTCTAATCCCAACAGCTGCCCAAATGCAAGATTCGGTTATTATCCGAAATATCTATCTGGATAAAATAGCAGTGGGTAAGACTTATACGCTTGAGAATATCTATTACGATTTTGACAAATGGGAGATCAGGGAAGATGCTAAACCAGAACTTAACAGGCTAGCTAAAATATTGGTGGATAACCCAACAATTAAAATTGAACTTCATTCCCATACCGATTCTAGAGGCACTAATGCATATAATCTTAAGCTTTCCGAAAAAAGAGCAAAAGCGGCAATTGAATATTTAATTGAAATGGGAATTGATTCAAATAGATTGGATCCTATTGGCTTCGGGGAAGAAATGCTGTTAAATGGATGTAAAGACAATGTTTCTTGTTCAAATGAACAACATCAGCAAAACAGAAGAACGGAATTCAAGATTACAGAATACTAAGAGTAATTAGAAGATTATACACTTGGGGCTAATATCTTTAATTGTCCACTGATATTTGCCTATTGTTATCGTCAAGACTTTCTTAGTTGAGTGGTATTGCCCCAAGTTTTCTATTCATCAGTGTGCCCCTTCTACTTTTTTATGATGGATTTCAAAATGTATTCAATTACAGATTGGAAAGACTTCAAGGACTAGGGGGTGGGGTAATTTCTAACCAATTTGGGGTATTATTGTTTTTTTAGAGACTCCCATCTCGTTAAAATAAAAGAATAGGTCTGATTAACTGTTTCTTTTTTTTAATCCAAATAATATATTGTGAATCAGGTTATTGTGACCTGTTGATTTTTTATTTTTCAAGTTGTTGAATCCAATGTGATCCATCTTTTCGTAAGATTTTGTCAATTAAGACGAATCGGTAAGAAAATTGAATATTAATTATTTGGGGTCATGAGCAAACAAAATCAAACTTGTTTGGTTTGTCCTTAGAATAGAAAAAATGTTGTTTGGATTTTCCTAGCAAAAGCAATGTCTCAAGGAGGTGAGGGTACAGGACCTATTAATAGAATTTGAACTTCACTTGACCTAGATTTCATAGCTAATAACTCAAACTTTGGAAATGTTGCGGTTTCAACCGAATTGTCATCAAAATATTAATCGAATTTTGCTGACAGTCCTTTTGAAAATCAGCTTACACCCTTAATTACCACTGTTTCCAAATTTGAGATTTAGGACAAACCTCCTTGTTAAGTTGAGTTCTTCTCTTACCTAGGTGGTTTGAACTTCCCTTCCACACAGATTAATTTTTTTTATCAGTCCCAAAGCTTGAGGTCTATGCCGAAGCCGGTAGGATCATCTGAATATTACAGGTTGATAGCAAGCTTAATTACCCAATTGCTATGTGATCATGCCATAAATAATAAAAATATAAAATAAGGTTTTAGGAGTGTGTTGAGAACAATTTCTTATACAAAAGAAAATGTTCAGTAGCTCCTTTTAAATCCATATTAACAGTTAAGGATGAGGCATTGGTTGAAAAATACAATGTTCTGAGTACTATGGTTCTTCCATGGCCAGTTCAAGTAATAGGTAACTATATTACGAAAATAAACTATTAGGTGCTGTTTAAGGTGGAAATTTAGATAAGAGTGGCTCCTTTTCTAAAATGAGTCTTTGACACTCCCGGTATTTGTGAATATTATGTAATTGTTTCAAAACCTACTCTTTTCAGTCTTTGTTTCCGGTTTCTAGAGTACAATGAAAATGAATAAATTTAATAACTACAAAACTGTTTTATTCTGTTTTAGCCAATTTAAAAAGCCTTATTTAGATATGGTTCATGTCTTTGTTAAGGCAAATTTTAAGGTATTGATAGCAGGAAATATATATGAATTGAAGCGGCAAACTACCCATTCATTTAATGGTAAATTAGGGGGCTTGCCTGTTTATTATGAATGCGACTTTGATAAAGAGATAGCTGTTCAGGATTTGCAAGCCAGATTATTAGAGCAGCATTATCCTTTGGATTTGGTGTTTACTGATTTCAGCCAACCTGAGATTTCACAGTACAGCAATGACTTGTCGGTATCAGAAATGAAGGAAATCGTGGAGAGTGACTTGACCTGTTATTTTCATTTACTGAAGTGCGTTTACCCTTTGATGAATTCCGAGTACGGGCATCTCTATCATTTGACGGGTGATAAAGTAAGCTATGAGATAAATGATTTAGCTAGGATGTCAAATATGATTTCTTATTCGATTTATGATTTGTTATCAAAAGAATATGGTGATTTGGAAGTCAATTTCAGGGACTTTAACCAAACAATGTTCGAGAGTTTACAGGTTGGTAATGAATGGGATACAGAAGCACTTTCTGATTCAGACGCCCTGATCAACTTTTTGGAGAAAAATTCGTCTCCCAAACATTAGTATTCGAAACCTGAGCATTTATTTAGATTAATTTATTTTTAGCTGCCTGCATTCATACGTAAAACAGGTAAATTAAAGACCGTTGTGCGGGGGCGACCTAAGATTTTTTTTATTTCCGATTTAGAATATCTTGTCTTGTGTGCTACCTCTACTCAAATAGGAGTGATAGTAAATTTTCTGTGATTCGGTAACTCGAAATGAGGGTAAAGTAAGGCAGCAAGGATTGATTCAATTTTAGGCCAATTGATTTCACACGGTAAAGCAGAATAGTTGACCTAAATATTATGGCTACATTTTTTTTCTTCCTTGATCCTCCCTTTTTTCTCACTTGCCTCTCCGTAGGTAGGAGGGAAAAGTAAGGGAACAGGGTGAGGGTTACTAGGGAGTTCTATACCCTTTGCCAATAGGTTGATAGGTAGTTTCTCCAATTGACTGGGTTTTGTATGTATTATTTACGAAGTGTCAATATAGCTTTGTAAAAAACGACTCGACAACTGTGTGACAATTATTGGCAGATTGAAATACACGTTTTTTTTAGAACTGGGAAGTGCTAAATTTAATACTCAGCTTTTCGTTGGAGTTTCAGTGGTTAAAATCCCTGCTTCCGAATAAATGAGAACTGTTAAGTTTAAGTTTGGATAAATGACCCTAAGGTTTAAAAAAACTAGTGAAGCCTTAAACTGTTTTTGACTTCTAATCCTATTTCAATCTGTCTTGTCAATTCTTCCAGCACCTGAATGTTTTTGATATTGCCTGAAGGAAATGAAAACAGCCCATTTTCATTCTTCACAGCCAGGTAAAGTTGCTTATTTTGAAATGACAGATAGATGGAGTTGTCATATTTTTCTTTTAGCTCCAATATCCTCTCCATCAATGAAGTAGATAAAACATACCTTGCCTCAACCTGATCTGTCCCATAAACAATAAAGTTTTCCGTAAACCTGGGGTCTTCCAGATAGATTTCCTGCTCCTCTCTGAATTTGAAGCTGGACCAGCGATCTAATTTGATTCCTTGATTTCTTGATAATACCACCGTATGTCCATCTAGTTTTTTTTGGAATTTAAGCCAACAGAACATCCCACGAAATGAATAGGGGAGATTTTCCTGAGGCTTGTTTGAAACCAGATTTTTGAATACATAACGATACATTACTACTGCCAGATTCAGTAGGGGAATCTGCATTACCGTATCAGTTGCTTTGTTAGACAGGTCATTTTCAATAATTCCGATGTCGGCAAGGTTGAATTCCACCTCCCTTGATCTGCTTCGCAGTTGACCGAAATTATACACAGGATCCTCGTTTTTGAGCCAAGCAAAAAGTTTACTGCTCAGGATTTCCTTTTTAGGAGGGCTGGCTCCTTGTGTAAATTCCAAATTCGGGAATAGTTTCTGAACCATGCTGGCCATGGTTTTCATTTCTTGGGTTTTGAATTTCTGAAATGCCCGGATGAAAAAGGAAGTCGAGAAATAGATCAATACCATCAATCCAGCTAAGGGCAAGATCTGTGCATACGGATTACTGGCGGAGGGCTGAGCTTTTGAAAGGATATCTCCTAAAGGAAATTCTGTGCCTGGTAGATAAAGTGAAGACATCATCAATAGCATTCCAAGCAGATATATTCCTGTGATTCCCCAAGTGATTTTCTGATAAAAATGCGTCCTCTTTCGCTTCAGCTGAATATCTTCCAATGATGCTTGGACTTCGGTAAATGTTTCCAGGAGTAGGTGCTGATCCATTTAGTTAGGCCAGTTAATGGTGTTCCAGGGACTGACTTTGTCATTCAATACCTGCTTATAGATGTGACAAACCTCCTGATAATAGTTGTCATGTTTCCCTTTCATGTCCAAGGCAAAACCTAAGGCAAAGCTCTTTCCGAAATCTTCCCAAGAACTAAACTTGTCCAATGCCAATTGGGTGGCAAAATCGATGACTTTCCAGGCCTCTTCTTCAGTAATGATATTTCCTGTGAAAGCTATTCTGGCCTGTCCCACCAACATCGCAGCATCATATCCTGCCAAACCTATTTCCAGGTCAGAATCGAAGGTAAAAACTCCTTTTTGCTTTAAATCATTTAGGACTTCACCGGAGCTCAATCCATCAAGATATTTCTGCGCCCGCTCATTGGTTCCGAATTTTTGATCCATCAACTCATCCCAGTTTTCCTTCGGCTCAGATTGAATCATTTGAAAGATATAGTCAAAATACCAGCGTCTGCCATCTTTCATGAAATACTCCGTCAAATCCCAGTATCCGCTTGGGGAATCAATATCCCAGCCCTCCAAGTAAGGTTGGATCGTTTTTGCGTCCGTGAATATCAAGGTGTTGGTGTAAGCTCCCCACCATTCAGAAATCGGGGTAAAAAGGGCTAATGAGAAAAGGCGGTCCAAACCAAGATTCGCGGCTGAAGATTTTTTGAATTTTGCCTTTTCTAAATCAGGTTTGTCGTATTCCTTTTTTCCGATATTAAAATATTTGTAGGCATAGGAGGCGATGGCCAAAGCAAGGATAACATATCCGTACCAAGGCATATTGTCGAACATTTGCATAGTTTATGAATTTAAAAGTTGATTGAGATTTACTTCTTTTTGATCTGATTTTGGGATTTCCAAAAGCAGCTCTTTTTCATCCTTTCTGATGCCTGCGATCAGGTTGGAGGGAAATAGCTGAATTTGATTGTTGTATCGAGTGACCGAGGCATTATAGGCTCTTCGGGCTGCAGAGATTTGATCCTCCATTTCACTGACCTCATATTGAAGATGAAGGAATTGCTTGTCCGCTTTAAGCTCCGGATAATTTTCAATCACGATATTCAGCCCGCCTAAAACCTTTGTCATTTGGTTTGACGCTTCAATTTTCTCCTTTTCGTCAGAGGCGCTTTCTACCTGCGACCTGAGTTCGGTCACTTTCAACAGAATCTCTTTCTCATGTTCCATGTATTTTTTGACCATGGCAGCCAAGTTGGGAAGTAGATCAAATCTCTTTTTCAGATAGATCTCAATACTCCCATAGGCTTGGGCAACCTGATTTTTTTTGACAATGATTTTGTTGTTGATGATCACAACAATTATTGCCATTAAGGCTGATAGGACTAATAAAACTATAATGCTTGTATTCATATCTTAATTAGTTTAATGGTCAAATGTGTAGATTCTGAAATAGCCATTGAAAGGGCTCTTTTAATGATTTGATGGATTGTAATTGCGGCAATTCAAATTTTATGATTTGCTTGTCAGATGTTTGTTCGTTGGTTTCCTCGTCGCTTTCAGAGCTGAAGATGGTCACAGTACCCTTTTGAAAATCGACCTGATAGGATGTTTCATCCCCGGATATTCTTTGGGTAGTACTCTCCCTATAGCTGACCAATTCGAATGCTTTGTTTTGGTATTTAAATCGATATTCATGAGAGGACCATGATGTACATTCCCTGCATTCCCAGATGTAAAAGTTTAATTGGAGTTGACCATTTGGAAGAATCTGCAGTCCTTTAAAAGGTTCATCCATTGCAGGGGTGCTCCGATTGATGATGAAGGTATTGGATTGCAATACTTTATTAAGTTTTCCATTCCTTTTTCCAAAGTATATTCCTAAAACTCTTGGATTAGTGTGGACGGTGTCACTCTCAAAGCCATCATTGTACTCAATTGTCTCTTTGGTAGGGCTTTGAATTGCAAACGCTACATCTGCAAGTCCATCCCCATTCAGATCTCCTCTGGCTTCGGATAATAGTTGCCAACCAATTGGAATTACTTCTTCTATACTTCCCCCTTTTGCAGCCAATTCGGGATAGTTGGATTCGCTTTGTGCATAGAGTCCATGGGCTAGGAGAAACATCCCTAAAATGTGCGTCTTTAGATAAGTCATGGGGTATTTGTCTTTAAAATCAATTGATCGCCTTGATAAACGTAGATGGCATTGCTGACCTGGGTGCTGGATTCCTCACCGGGTTTCAAAGTCAATTGGTCAGATTTTAGGGAGAAAACAAGGCTATTGTCGATCTCCTGGATATCTAACCTCTCAGTCAGGTATTTTCCTTCCTCATTCCCTTCTATAGCTAGGGTTCCTATGTGTTTTATGCTGCTTTCTTCAAGGATAAAAACTTCCCCACCGAAAGGATATTCAAAGGCTTTTTGGCAAATGATAATGATTTTATTTGAGGCTTTGGCTTGATAAAAATGGGGCTCAAAGAGATACAAATCCCCAAAGCCAAGTGACTGAAAGACTACGTCATTTTCCGAGTCCAGCATAAGTAACCTATCGCCCCAATCAAATTGGGATTCAGTACTTGATGTATAGTGGCTTCCCTTTTCAGGTTTGTAATTGCCTGTTATGATTTTTTGCCCATTTAATTCATAGGCCTGTTCTACCTCGAATTGTTCGATTTGGAAGTTTGTCAGCTTCTTGGGATGGATTTGTGAATAAGATTTTGTTTCAAGTCCATCCTTCACTTCGTTATACTTTGTGCCATTAAACTTCAGAATTGAGTTGTTGAACTGGTATGAATTTTCCGTTTGGCACTCCTCATCCTCATTTTTGTAATCCTTCGATTCTGTGATTTTTTTGTTGACCAAAAAGTCAAAGTAGCCCTTGGTTTTATGGGTTCCTGGAAATACTATTTTTTCCTCGCTGACAAATTCACCATTACAATCACCATCCCATTCTCCTCTGAAATCTTTGATGGAGTAATTGGAAAGAATTTTTTTAAGTTTATCTCCTGATTTTATGAACAGGGACCACGTTTGGTTAGAATAGGGGTTTACCCTGGACATCCCTAAATACTCGACCTGTATTCCATAAGCTTTTGTTTCCTCAGCAAGGGGATACTGCGCGGTGTCGATGGTGATGTTCCGCAATTCAATGGCATCGGAGACCCATTGGTTGGTTTGATTACTTTCGAAAAAATTGTGGGTAATTTTTCCTGTGGGCTTATCGGCAATTAAAATATGGCTGTTGAGCTCGAAAAACTGTTCTCCTTCATCGACTACTTCCGGGATGATCAGGAAGACTTCATTCGGATTATCAGGGAATACCTTTGTCTTGATCATAGTGGTTTTTGTCTGTACCCAATCCAATTCAAGTCCGGTTAAAACATCATCGATCAGATTAAAATCTGTAAAGAATTTGTTTAGGCTTATGGTATTTACTTTTTCGATAGTGCCATCCCATCGGATTTCATATTCGATTTGCTCGACTTCTTTGGTATTGCCCCAAAATATTTTGTTGACCGTGAGCCTGTTTTCACTGATTCGGGAGACTACCTGAGACATGCTTTCGGCGATTTCATCATAGGACACCAGTTCATGGTCAATGATATCCCCCTCAGTAGTGTAGTTGATGAGAATGCTTTCCATTTCATGCTCACTTTTTAAAACTGTGACTACCACTGAATGAAAATCATCCCGAATCGGGAGGGTGTACATGTCGATGGCCCTGACATTGGGGTCTTCAAAATTTCTTTCAGGATAAACCTGGCCTAATTTCAAAGCCTTGACATCTATCTGGGCATACTCGCTTTCATCGACGAAACTGTCAAAGTTGGTTCGCTCTAGTTGAGGTAGCTTTTTGGTTTTGGAAGAATTAATCGTTTCAAGAAAACCGGTTGCTACACCTGAGGAAATAGTCTCCTTGGCTCTGTCAATTAGTTCTATGGCTCCTGTAGTGCTTTTGTCCTTTTGGGTGCCGGAACCGCAGGAAAGGATGATTAAAAACAAGGCGAAGTAGGATGTTTTCATAAGGAGTATACCGCTTTATCTAAGGTCATTATTGGCATCATGATCAGGATTCAGGTCGATTTCATGTTCAGTTAAATCTGTTTTTTTGGAATCGACTAGCATGATATGATCTTTGCCAAATTCAAACAAGTCAGCCTGTGACCATGACCAGGATTTTGATTCCCGCATGTTTATTCCGGTAATTTTAGATTGGACAGTTATTGTATTATTGGATTCATCCTTTTGAATTAGAATCTCATCAAAAGAGCTTTGGATGGTTGCCGAATTGGGAATTGTAGGGCAGCTTTTAAGTTTACCAAACGCCACGCTGTCTTTGGAAAACCAGGTTCTTAAAAAGGCCAGTTGGGTATCCGAACACTGATAATCCAAATTCAGGGCAGTTACAATTTGGCAGAAGAGAGCTCGGTTTCCTTCTGAATCATAGCCCCATTCACATTCGTTTCCGATATCAAAGGCGATGTAGCCCAAAGCCGCTCTTTCTGGTGGGCTGATGTTATGAAGGTAGGATTGGTTGATGACCATTGTACTGACAATGGCCTTGACCGATTCATCATAGCGATCCTCTCGGGTTAAAAATTGAATAGGTAGGTTTCCGGAGCTTATCTTTTTTGCATCCAGCACCCGTTGCACCACATTCACAACTTCCTCGTCTCCGGCCATGCGGATGCTGTCCATTTTCCATTCAATAAGGATCAGATCTCCCGGTCTGAAATTGTATTCCTGATTTTCTGTCCAGTCCCAATGGTAAACGAATGATAGATTTTTCCCGTTTTTTTGCCCAATTAGATTCCGATAATCAAAGTCATCGTTGTAGTCTATAAATTCAATGGTGTCGGTCTGGATTTTGGCAAAAGGTTTGGGATCGTACGGAAGGATTGTGCTGTCAAGTTGATTTTGACCTTGTTTGGTTTCTAAAGTATCGCGTGTTTCCCTTTCAGTGATTTCAGGTTCACCCGCGGTTTTCAAATCGCCTCTGTGGGGACAGGCAGAAAGAGTGAGTAAAAATAGGATCAGCTGGTATTTCATTATTCTTCTGTTAGATGACATCGATTACTTTTTCGAGGATATAATGAACACTAGCTACTATTACAGTAATCGCCAATAAGGTGAGCAGCTGTATGGTTGTTTTTTTGGGGTTGTTTTTCAGTTTTTTCCGGAGAAAAAAGACATCCAAAAGGATAAAACAGGAGGCGATAGCCACACCTATCCAAACCCCAACATGGAACAATCCCATGTCATAAAACAAATGCAAAAGATACCACATGCCTTCTTCGGAGACATCATTTGGCCCCAAAACGAGCCTCATATATCCAATGCCCAAAAGCAGGGATAGGATCGTCCAAATGAAGTAGGTCAATATGAGTTTCAAGAAGCGCATCCTTATTGCCTTAATTTATTTTTTCTTTGGTACAAAGGGTTTCTCTTTCAGCTTCCTCTGGCATCTCTTTGAGCTGTTCAATAAAATGCCTGTCCTTGAGGTTTAATCCTTTTTTTACATCACATACATAGAGAAAAGCATCTTTTTGATTACTACTTTGGATTCTGTAAACTGTATGGGTCAAAACCCAACTATTGTCTTCAAAGCTTATGTGATGATAGGCTTCCAAAATTCCTCTATCAGGAAATGCTGTTTTAATTACAAAACCGCCTTGCTCTGGTTGGATATCAACAATCTGATAGCCTCCATCCTCTGAAAAATTGATGGTTTTAAGGGCAAACTCATACGCATCACCATTTTTTAAAAAGAGATAAAGTTCATCACCTTGATAAGGATCTGCACTTACTATTTTATCCAAAATGTGGTCTTGATTTAAATCGATGTCTCTGATGAAGTAATGTTCCCTATTCTCAAAATCAGCTAACTCATAGCTTTTGGGTTCTTCGTAGTCTATAGGGTCTGGATTTTCATTGTTATCATAGAATCCGGTTGAGAATAGCTCTTCCAGTATTTCTTTTTTTGCAGGACTGAGATGCGAGGAAAAATCAGCGTCATACTGGGGATGAGGTCCATCGAAGAGGAAAAAAAGAACTGATTTGGCCTGCTCAGATGATAATTCATCAATGAGACGATAGCTATTATTGCGCTTGATATATTCTAATGCAGAATTCTGAAAGTAATTCACCGCATCTTCTTGCCAGACCCCATTCGTAGCTATTCCCACTAATTTTGATTTGAAGTCTCTGTGCTTGGACTGGGACAGTAAATCAAAGAAGTACACAATGTATTCATTGCTTTCTTCGTATAGTGGGTTGGCTTGGTTACTATCAGAATCCCATCCGAAATAGGCCATGAATAGCTGGAAGTTTGCCGGAAATTGTTCTAGAAACTGAGCTTCGTTATTACTTGTGTAAGCTTCTTTAAGCTTTTCAATATCCAAAGTCTGATTTGATATTGGGATCTTGGACAGATCGGAAATACCTTGATTTTCTGAATTCTTTTGACTCTTCGTTTCAGATCCATTTCTAGATGATTCAATGACTCTATTTTCATTGACATTATCCTTCTTGCAGCTTAGTGTAATCAATAAACAGGCAATCACTAACCAGTATCTTATGTTTTTAAATTTCTTCATAAGGCTATGGTTTAGGGACAGGTGGTGACTGGGTTTCCACAGAGATATTGAGAATCTACCCATCCAGTTAAGCCCTGGAATTCTATTTTAACCCAATCCTGCCAGATATCGATCAGGTTTAATTCGGCATCCATGGGCACCCGGCCAACCTGCTTTCCTGTTTTTGGGTTGTCTAGGACTGTGGCAACCCGATTGGCCCGGATTCCAATATCAGAATGGTCTATCCAGGCAAAACCATTTTGGATTTTCTGTTCATTTCCATCTAAGTCCTTTATAGTTAAAACTCGAAACCAACCGTTATCTTCACTAATTATGCTGATGAGAAAGCCGTCTTCTGTTGAATCGAGCACTTGAATGATTTTGCCATCGGCCTTATCACTTAGATTGATTTTTTCAGTATTAGAAGATCTGCTATAAACCTCCAAAGCATAAAATCTTGGATTTTTTGAAATGGTATATTCTAGCTTTCCGCTTTGATTTACCCTGAATAGGATTGTTTCATGGCTCAGGGTATCAATGGTTTCTTCCTTGTTTTGAAGGACTGGCCCCCATAGTACTTTGTGAAATGAAATAGAGGAATCTGTGTTGATCTCATACGCAATGGTTACACTTTTTCCATGGTCAAAATCCATGGCTTTCCCCACATAAAAGGAGTCAATGGCCTCGAAGTCTTGGTCATGGGTGTATAGAAAATAATCGGTATAGGAATCTGTACGTCGCAAAAGGCTCAGGATGCAGGCTCTGTCATTGGAGAGGGGAATCCTTTGCGCAAAGAAATTTCCAATGGAATCAAATTCGTTTAAAATTTCAGGATAATACTTTGCTAAAGCTTCTGTATCCAGTACACCGTGAAAAGGTAATTTGATGGAGTAATTCGTTTTTTGGGTTGAATCCGAAAGGTTCTGGGGCTCTTTATGAACAGAATATAGATCTTCCAGCCTATCCACCTTGACATGTTCTCCCTCTCTGAAAAAGTTGATTTCACCACAGACTAAGGAGTTGTCCCGGGAACAGGGTTCATAGTAAAATTCGGCCAGGCGATAGTCTCTGTACATGCCCAATTCTTCACTGACAAAACCGCCTAAATCCTCTTCATGATCTATAAAATAACCGGTTCCGGCCTCACCTAAAAAGCCAAAGCTCATTCCCCCCAACTTATAAAAGTAGATTGCTTTTTCTCCGGTATAAGAAAGTGGTTTACCCGTTTTATATTCCGAACTCAGATGTTCCTTTATTTTTTCTTTGATGGCTTCTTCCACTACCGAGTAATCCTTGTCAGGATAGTTAACCAGGTACAGATTGGGGTAAACCTCTGACTGGATAAACTGCATGTTTTTAAAAAAGAAGTGATGGATGCCTATTCCAATTGCACTGACTGTCAAAATGATTAGCAATCCCTGAATTCTCTTTTCACTTTTTAAGGTCCATTTGAATAACCTAATGCCCAGTAAAAGCATAAGAATTAATAGAATAATCAGGATGACTATAATCAGTATGAACACAAGTTTGGTCTTTATATTTTTTTAATTGATCCCTGTTTCCTATTGATCCACAGAGGTTTTATCTATATGAATTGTGTACAGCGGTTTTTCAGCATAATCTGAATCCTCATGGAGGATCCTGATAAGATAAGCCCCTTCCTTTAGCTCATTCCGGTATTGGTCATAGAAACCTGCGTTATTTTTCAGGTATTCGTTGATAGTAAGAAATTCTTGGTTTTTAAGTACTGAAAATTTATAATCTTTTCCCGGAGTATTCGATTTGATTTGAATCGAAACATTCATGTCTGACTCTAAATTCAACAGGAAAAATGAGGCATCGGCGTAGAAAGCATCTGTGATGGAAGAATGGGATACCGCATCAGTATCCATGGCGTTGGCGTAATAAATGGGTTCTACAAAATTGTAAATCCTGAATTCACCAGAGTCACTCTGGCCCTGAATACTATACAGCCCCCCCTGAAACCTAAAGCCCAAATCCTCTCTTTTTTCCAGAAAACTTCTTTCAAATAGGATTTGGGTAGGGTAGGGACTGGAGTACCAATTTTCGCCTGCCTCCAAAGGATTGTCCTCATAGAGTTCCTGGTACAATTTCTTTCTGCCGATTTCAATTGGATAAACACCTGCAATTACCTCAAACTCATTTCTGTTTTTTTTCTTCGATTCCTGCTGCAGTTCTTGTTGGGAAGCCCCTTCATAGAGGTAGAATTGATTGGTATAAGCTCCGTTTTTTCTGAAAACCAGGTTTTGAATGCCCTGACTACTCCCCAGACCAAAGTGGATGAACTTTCCATTATGGACTTTATAGACCGGTTTAAGATCGCTGGAATGATCGGGACAGCCGATGCATTCCGATTGAAGCAAGCGCTCAGGAGCTCCCAGAGAGTTTTTCCAATTCTTGAAGACCAAGATTTCATCCTCCTTCAAAAAATCGGAAATGGAAGAGTTCCGGTTTTCATTTTTGAATTCAGTAAAAGGATACTCGATCTGGTTGAGGTAGTTGAATATTTTGGATTCTTCCTCAGTTGCTTTAACCGAAATACAAGAGCTGGATAAAACCAGAAAACTAAGCAATAGTATAGGAGCCTTAGGTGTCATGTTGTTTGCTGAATTTTGACATGTTCGCTCCAAAATCACCCACGAATCTATTGTCCAGTTCATCTGCTTTTTCAGCCAAATGGGCCAGATTTTTAATGACATGATCCTCGTATTCGGAATACAGATCGCTGATATGAATCCGATAGGAAAGGAAAACCTGATTGTCAGAGATGGACAAACGGTGTTCTCCGGTATCCGTTCGCATAATGTATTCGTAAATTTCAGCCAGGTTTTTCCTTGGGAGCTCATTCAGAGGAGAGGTGGCAAACAGGTAATTGTTGTCATAGACGAACATTCTTATTTCAGCACTTCCTAAGTGGAATTTCCAGTATTCGCTGCCTGTCCTGGCCAAAACCGGATCAATCCCCAGAGTTTGAATCGCTTTTTCAACTTTCACACTGAAATCGGAGGGAAGGCTTTCTTGGAACAGACTCTCTTCAATATCATTTCCACAGTTAGGACAATAGGATGTTTTTTCCTGAATCAGGGAATTGCATGAAGGACAGCCGATGGTGAGCTCGTCTAATAGTTGGTCAATGATATCAAACTCTTCGCGGATTGTTTCTATTGGAATCGCAAAGCCCATATTGTCAGCATCAGAGAATTTAGCGGTAACGATTCCAAGCAATTCACCTTTTTCATTGATCACTGGCCCGCCGCTATTTCCGGGGTTGATGGCTGCATCTGTCTGAATGTAATCACTACTGCCGATGGCTTGTTTGGGATTGGAAACAGTCCCTTCAGTCACTGTAAAAGGCATGCCATAGGGGAATCCCAATACCAAGAGTTTGTCCCTGGTAGAAACCGCAGTGGCATGATTGGTATTGACTGTTTGTATAGGGATGGGAAGACTTTCTACTTTTAAAAAAGCAATGTCCTTACCGGGGTTTGCGTAGATGATTTTTGCTAAATACCTGTTTTTTAACCCATCTTCAATACTGACAGATAAACTTCCTGAAACCACATGGAAATTGGTGATAATCACCTTGTCTTGAGCGCTGTAAAAACCAGTTCCTGAGCCAAAGGCGGTATTTATTTTATATACTGAATTTTCTAAATTTTGTATGGTGTTCATTTTCAATAAGTCTTAAAGTTTGCCATCATCTGTTGAATTGCTGCCATGGATTCCTGCATTTGAGCCCCCATGATTTTGGATAGGTCCATGCCGAATTCCTGGCCGAAAAGTGAATCTTCCATGATGGATTCCATCCCGTTCATCAAGATTGGAGCTGCAAGATTCCATTCCATTTGACTTGCTTGTGCCAAAGCATCCGTGATGGGTTTACTGGTGGATTCATTTACCAGATTGTAATAGAATAGACTGTAAAAACAGGACTGCATGAGGTTGCAGGCATCTTCAAACTGGCGGTTGGAGATTTGCTCCTTTGCCTCATAGTAACTGTCCTCCCAATTTTCTCTGATATTCTCTTTTTTGCCGCTGTATTTGTGAGGGACGAACGTTTCTACTTGATAGAGATCGGAAAGAAACTTTTCCTTGGGATGGTTTTTTAACACTTCAAGACTTGATTTCCCGGTCTGTAGCCTTGTTTGAAACTGCATTCTTCGATCCTGGATTCCATCCACCGCTTTTTCGATAAGAGTTCTGAAATAGCCCTGAGGTTCGGAGTAAAACTCCAGCTTTTTAAAAGTGATGCTCAGCGTGTACCAAGCATTGTTTGCCTGTCGCTTTTCCATGTAATAGTTAAATCGCTCTAGGCCTTCTGAAAGAATTGCCTGACAATTGCCATAAGCCTGTTCTTTCAAATTATCCGGGAAAGGAGAGACGGCTGGTTCCTGAAGGTGGGCTGCACCGAATTTTTCAATTAATTCATCGTCAAAGCTGTCGGCGTACAAACAGATTTCGCGTAAAACGCCATAAATTTTATAAGGCTCACATAGCTGGATAGGACAAGAAAAAGTGAAAAAGACCCGATCTCCCTCCAGTGTCAAGTTGGCCAAATTGAGGGGGTACATCCGCAACTCTGCCAAACGCCTCATCAAGGGTACTTTCTTGGAATCCTCTATAGTTAAAAAGGGGCATTTGATGATTAGTTCTGTCTCCGTTTGGGAAATGAACAGCACCACAGATCCATGCGCTATTTCATAGGTTTTTCCCTTTCTCTTCGTTCTCAGATTGCTGTCTATGTAGTCCAAAAGTGTTGGGAGGACTAATTCATATTGTCTATTGTTAAATAAGGCTATTGATTCATCCCACTTTTCATCCTGTTTTGTTGAGGCCTTTTTGGGATTGATGGGAGGGAAGTAGCTTAGGTTATTATTCATGGTATTTGTTTTGGCTGGGTTTGCATTGACCTCTGGCTTTTTGAAAAATAGGGTCACCAATCCAGCGATGATTATTGGAAAGGTTTCCTGATTTAGAATTCTATGTTTATCCGCTTTTCTACCAGTAAAGAGGCAAAAGCAATGTCGGATATGTTAAACTTAACAAATGAGGCTGCTTCGGTCTTCGGTCATCGGTCTTCCGACCAGATAAGCAAAGATTTTAAGACTAGGGGCATCATTGCAGATAATCATTTTAGATTAATAATCCATAGAAATGAAATTCCCGCTTAGATCATAGCTATAGGTGAAGGTGGTTCCTCCGTTTTCTGGCTGAAGGAGGACTAGGTATTCAATCTTTGACCGCACTCCATCTTTGGGGATTTTCACTAGTGCCATATGAAATGAAGGGCTAGGGATCTCCTTTTCTTCGGCTAATTTCTCTTTGGATTTTTCTACCAGGCCACCCAGTTTGCCCAGGTCGATCGGATCACCCAATTGGAACATGAAGTCGGAAGCATTCATGCCTTCAGACACTTCCAAGGTGATGTCGGAGGTTTGTGTCCAACTGTCATTGGATTGTGTCCATTGTCCCATTTTTAGAGAAGATGGATCATCGGTGACCGTCACTGAGATGATGTTTCCAATTGATTTATTATGTGTGATTGTTAAATCGGTAAAGTATGCATCGGCTCCAAATTGGTCTTTCAGAGCTTCTTCTATGGCCAGGAAGCCATCTTCATTTGCTTCTTGATTGCTCGCGCCACTACCGCAAGAAATCAGGAATGTCAGTAAAAGGAATAGACAAGGGATTTGAAGGCTTTTCATTTCTTGGTGGTTATAGATTAGTTTTCAATTTCTTCAGTATCCCTGCCGTAGATGTAGAACAGTGCCCCACCAATGACAATCAGCAGAATCCGAATGATCCAGCCCATTCCACTTCCCCAGATATCAATCCAGGCCAATAGCCTGATGTTGTAATTGAAAATTGAGAGAAGCATTGAAATGATTCCCATAGCAGCTAGTAATAGTCCGCCTTGGCCAAGTTTTGATTTGATGTCTTCCATTTGTTTGATCTTTTAAATTTTTTTTAAAAAAAGCGCTCAAGGTCTGTTATTCCTTGAACTCCTGAAATCATAAGATCAATCTTGGAATTTTTTAGTACTGGTGAAATAGCCAGTCTATATCCGTAATGCCTAACTGTATATTTGTAAAAAGTTGACTGCTTTTCGTTTTGTTGAAAATTGGGGAAAAGGGTGTTTTGCTAAGTTAGAAGAGATTTTAATGCCTGTTGAACTCTAGAAAAGTGGTCAAAAAAGCATCTTTTTTTCGGAAGGAAACGGGGATTTGCTTCCCGTTTTTTAAATAAATGGTTCCTGATTTGTCGTATTTGTCAATGAACTTCAGGTTTACCATAAAGGACTGATGGGGTCTTGTGAAATGGGCTTTTTCAAGTTGTTCCTCATAGCTTTTGATGGGTTTGGAAGCCATGTGTTTTTTTCCGTTTGATAAATGAAAAGTGGTATAACCTTTATCAGACTCGCAATACAATAATTCGGATAGGTCAATTACCTGAAAACTGTCGCTTAAAGAAAGCACTAGCGTGGAATCATCTTGGTACCAGACTTTTTTAGTTCGATTGATCTGCTCTTTCTGTTGGACCGAACTTTTGCTCTGCACTTTTTTCAAAGCGATCTGAAGCTCCTCCGGGTCCACTGGCTTCATCAGGTAATCTACAGCTCCGATTTTCAGGGCTTTGAGTGCGAATTCTTCATACGCTGTTATAAAGATGACCTTGAAGTCCAGATGTTCGGTTTGATCCAAAAAATCAAAGCCTGTCCCATCGGATAAATTGATGTCCAAAAATACCAGCTCAGGATTGCAGGCATTGGCAACGATCACTGCCTCTTTTACAGACCCACATTCACCGATGACATGGATCTCAGCGCTGACGGAGTGGAGCAAATTGATCAGGCCTTTTCTGATGTAAGCCTTGTCTTCAATAACCAGTGCATTCATGATTCTTGGCTTTGTTGATAGGGGATTGTCAAAGTCACTAGGGTTCCTTTTTCATTGAATTTAGATTTATCGGCTATGCTTATTTCCCCTTTCATTTTAAGGTCCTTGGATAGTATTTTTAGCCGCTCTGAAGTGATGGTGGTTGCCAGAGATTTTTTTGTTTTTGATCGATTTCCTGTCTGGGAATCTATTCCTATTCCGTTGTCAGAGATGGTACAGATAAGTTGTCCCTGGTTCATCCTAAGAGAAATATCAATTTTGTTTTCTCCGGATTGCCCATGGAATGCATGTTCTATCGCATTTTCCACAAATGGCTGAATTAGCATAGGAGGGATTTTTATTGCTGTTGGATCAATTTGATCGGCCACATGTATTGAAAATCGGAATTGATTGTCTTCCAGATTGTGGAGAGAAAGATAATTCTCCATTGCAGTGATTTCCTTGGAAAGCAAAACCAGTTTATCCCTGGAGTTTTCCAATATGATTCGCAGGAGTTTAGAAAATTTAGACAGGTAGTTCACTGATTTTCCTTCCTCTTTATTAAGGATCATCCCTTGGAGTACGGAGAGAGAATTGAAGATAAAATGAGGCGTCATCTGGGAACGAAGCAGTTTTTGCTCCACGATGACATTTTTGGTTTTGGATTTTTCGTTTTTCAGTTTTTCTATAAAAATCAATGTTCCTAATGCGATGGAAATCAATAGAATGCCAATGATGGCCCAGAGGTAATTTTGTCTCGTTTTTGCCAGGTCCTGCGAGGTGTCCAAAACCGTTTTTGTCAGCTTGAGTTCTCTGATGTTGGCAGAATCGAGTTCCAACTTATATTTATACTCGTATTCCAGTTGGGCTATTTTTTCTATGTTTTCCTTATTAAAAAGGCTGTCGTCCAGTAGTTTATATTGCTTATGGTTTTTGAGCGCTTCTTTATAATTTCCCGTTGCTTCATAAATTAAGGAAAGCATTTCTGAGGCTTCTTTTTGATGGTTTAAGAACCCCGATGTTGTGGAGATTTCATAGGCTTTCAGCGCCTTGGACAGCGCCGGCTCATACTTTTTTTGTTTTGCAAAAATTCTGGACTGTCCGATATAAGCTCCGGATAATGTCTCTACGCTTTCAATTTCCAAACTGATTTTTTCTGATTCGGAGAAGTAGGAAATTGCATTTTCAAGGTCATTAAGTTTCAGATAAGTCCCCCCGATATTATTTAGAATAAAAGGTATTTCACCGCTTGCATCTATTTGTTTACTTATTTCTAAAGCCTTAAAATAGGTTTGAAGAGCTTTATCAAACGCCTTCTTTTCCTCATAGATGGTTCCTATTCCGTTCAGGGTATTGGCTACCCCTTGTTTACTGTTGATCCGTTCATAGATTCCCAATGAGCTTTCAAAGCTTTCCATAGCTCTATCATAATTTTTCTGAATCTTATAGATCGCGGCTATATTCCCAAGGTTATGAGCCATACTGATACTGTCCCCCAGTATCTCATTCATATATAATGATTTTTTGAAATGTTCTTGGGCCAGGGGATAATTACCTAACTTCCTATAGACGTTACCCAAATTGTTCATACTATAGGAAATCCGTTGTTCGTTTTGATTTGCCTCAGCTATGGAAAGCGCTTTATTCAAATTAGAAATGGCTTCATCAAATTCACCCAATCCTTCATAAGCAGCTCCTAAATTCAAGAGGCTTGCTGAAAGATTATCGCTTCCGATTTCCTCCTCGATTTCAATTGCTTTTTTAAAGTTTTCAATGGCATCCCTGAGTTCACCTTTATTTCTAAAAGTAATCCCCATGGCATTGTAACTGTTTGCTATTCCCTTTTTGAAATTGATGCTTTCATACAGTTTTTGTGCCTGATCATAATACTGCAAAGCCTGATCATAATTGGATTGAATAGCTTCTGTAATTCCTTTGATGTATATACTTCTTGCCTTTCCTTTTTTAAACCCGATAGCATCGGCCAACTCCTCGGATTCACTCAAATATTCCAGGGATTTTGGGATGTCTCTGCTGAAAAAGGAGAATGCAAGATCATTTAGAAGATTGACTCGAATGGTATCTTGATTGGTATGTAGTTCTAAGGCTGATTGTAAGCTATCAAGGATTGGGGTTTGCCCAAATGCACTTGTCCAAACTAGGTTGGCGAGCAAAAAACCAAGAATAATCCTAAAAGTAATGCGCATGATCTTATGAGAAATCTGATTAGAGGCAATTCAAAAAATGAGGATGAACATAGACCTTAACCCTATTCACATTAGACTCTTTTTTGATTTTTTGCGTTTTTAATGAGTTTCTAATCTCGACCAAAATAATTGATTTAATCTCTTTTCGGTAGAATTGGACCAGATTTCTGGATTGGATCCATCATCAAAAAGAAATCCGTAAGACTTGAATCAATATTCGTAGTTGTTATTGGATGTTTTAGTCATAAAAATGAATGTGATGAAAAGGGGGAAGGGATCTTTGGTTAAAAGCAGATTCGAACTTTCCATTTGGTAAATTTCATGTGTTTATAATTTGTATTTCAATGGCCACAACCTGTCCCGTGACGAAGGATACGGGATGGAATCTCACAGCGTTTATAAACATCCTAGTGTGTGTCGTTATCGACATGCTCGATTTCATATGTTTATAATTTGATTTTTTAAGGTCATATGGAATGCCCGCGTCTAGTTATGGGTTTGAATACCGATCAAGGTTCTCTCGGATAGCTTGGTTGGTTAGATTTTTCTAACGATTCATATGTCCCAGTTTGAATTCCACCTTTCCCAATCCTCCTCGCAATTTCCCGCAATTAGACGCAGGATTTTCGCTTTTCTCGACTAGCAAATGAACCAGCCAATTCCAAATGAGCTAGTTTTGGCTAGTTCTTTTAGGATCATTGGTTGAGATTTTTTAGGCTATTTTCCAATTCTTCAAAAGGAATAATCGTTTTCACTCCATAATCCGACACTGGCCAGGACTGGATGATCGTTTGATCTCTAATCCCATATCCAGAATAGCATGCTAGAGTCCGATTTGTCGCGGGCTTGCATTTTTAGGCTCTACCTCCATCGGTATCCAAACCAAATCATCTTCAAACAGTAGTTTTTCTTTGGGGAAGTGGTAAATCAGGTAGTCGATAGTATGTTTCGGTTTTTTACCGATCAGGCAAATGTCCATGAAGTACTCTTTTTATCAATTTATTAGGATGAATTCTGAGGATTAGTCCAGTTGTTAAAGCCTGATACTGGATAAGTCTATAGGTTTTTCTGTGAACTTGCCCAGCCAAACCTTGGGTTCAAATTGTTTTTTGGGCAGAAACATATCCCCGGGGAAAAACATATCTCCTGGAAAAGCTTTTGGTTCTAGGGGGAAAGACAAGCCTATAATTTCAGCATCTAACTGGGACTTTGAAGTAAGTTCCATTAGAATTGCTATCCTAGCCTTCTTCTTGGAAAGGAGTTTTCCCAGCTCATGAAGATTTTGGAGTTTTAATTCCTTCATGGACTTTTTCTGCTTTGGCTTTAGGGTGGTTTTTCCTAAAACAATATTCTGCCTCTCCCCATCTGCAAAGGCGAAAATGGTCAGCCGAATTTTGGAATTATTTCTGTTTATAATTTGTCCGCTTGGGGCTATTATCTTATTCCAGTCAATTTTCCCTTTACTTTTCTGGAAGCTTTTCCATGTACTCACATCAATCTGACCAGAGATAAAAGCTTGATTTACCAGCGCTTCTTTGGGATTAAATTCCAAATTTATGCTGCTCGATGATTTCTGTGCATAGGCAAATGCAGTAATGAGCATTAAAGCAACGACTACGGGGAAATTGTATTTAAAAGTTTTCATGTTTTTAAAGTTGTTTTTTTAACCCGCTCAGAACAGTAGGTATGTGCTAAAATGGGTTCTTGTTGAATTGATAATCATACTTGTCCCGAACTTGCTTCGGGACAAGTTGTGTGACCTATGTGTCATTCTTGCCTTTCAGGCAGGATAGCTCTTACCAATTGATTTTTCAGTTGTGCGATTGCCAGGTACATGGCATTCGATTTTAGAAGGTATGGTTAATGAAAAACCTATTTCTGCTTTTCATAGACGACATACATTCTCTTTTCAGAATCAGGCCGAAGCTGCACACCTATTTTCATGGTATTATCCTCAAGGCTGAGAATATGCCAGGTGATACTCCGCTCCCCGCGGGTCAAGGTCAAGCTGTCTGCTTCCAGACTCCAAGAAAATTCCTGTTCTTTAGCTTCACAGTTTTCTTGATATCTGACTTCTTTACCCTGATTGTTTTCCATAAAAACGCTGTGATTTTTACAGTCCTCTGATGCATGCTTATGGGGAAGCAACATGCCCGAACCATCGTCCCCCATTAGAGTTCCTTGAATTTCCCAGGTTCCTACGAGATCTTCCGGTAGTATGGTGGTTGTTTGTGCAGGAGCTACATTGCAAATCAGCATCATTGCAAGTATAAAGCTTAGGTATTTATTGATTGTGTTCATGGTATTGAATGTTGGATTTAATACTGTTTAAGGAAATTCTATTCTTATGATTATCGGTTTTTTGGGGTTTAATTAGGCTGATTCGTGCCCCTGTGAGTTACTCTAATCCTACTAAAGCAGTTAAGGTGCGGCGATTTTTATAGCGCCACTTACTTCTACCTCTTCCCCTGAAGTAGAGGCTTGAAAAAATCCTTCAAATTCCAAGGACAAAGCAGCAACAGTTGCTTCATCACCAAATGCGGTTATACTGTGTTCCTGATACGCTTTCAGAGAAAAAGTACACTGAACTGAAGTATATCGAAGTTCTTCACCCCACTTGTTAACTGTTACTTTGGAAGAGATTTCCTCTCCATTTTTAATTAAGGAGGCAGGTTGATTGTCATGGTCTAGAATCAAGCCTACGGTAACCTGAGTTTTTCCCGCTTCCTGAAGTAGAATAGTTATAGTTTTTCGTTCTTGTTCCGGGTCATAGTTTACAAAAGAGACGCTATTGTAAACACCTGCTGTTTCCTTAGGAATTTGTCCGGAAAATGCTTCTCCACTGGCTATATTGATGTCGTAGGAATGGGATGAATTGCTTGGGATAGTTGGTTCATCTCTTTCACTTTTACCACATCCGGATTGGAGTATTAGACAGATACCCAATAGAATTGCAAGGATACCTTGCTTGACTAAACTGCGCATGATAGTTCAATTTATTGTACTGTTAAAGACTATTTTGGATTGATTTAGGAGTAATCAGCCCATCCAAATCAGTGAAAAGCTATACTCTGACGTTTTGGATGGACTGATGGTGGATTTAATCTCTGCCGTTTCCCCAGCCAAGTTCGTTACCGCCCAAATTGGTGAAGGAGTTATCGCTGCGTGTAAAATTAAGTAGGTCGGGAGCAGAGGTGCTTGCCCCTGTATAGGCATAGAAAGCATGGTTTGGCAGGTCATTAAATGCAGAGTTTGTCACCGAGAGTCTTGGGTCGGCATGCATATAAATAGCCCCTGAATTGGTCAGGTTTCCTACCGGAAAATCACCCTTGGCCTCTTCGATGATGGTATGGGTTATTCGGTTGTCCTCTTGGGTAAAGGCATAGTAAATTCCTCCCCAGTTGGTTCCGTTTGCGGCATGCAGAAGGACAGGATTGCTCGCCGTACCCAGTATTTTCAGACTCACGTCATAGGGAGGAAGCAATGCTGCGGTTTGCAAATACCCGTCAGGATGGAACAGGATTTCTACTCCTTCTTCTATGGTTAGATGTCCACCTTCTTTGATATGAACCCTTCCATCCACCAGGTAAGGTACATCGAGCTGCTTCCAGCTGACCGTCATCTCTTCTATTTCGTAGTTGTCACTTACAATATTGACGAAGTCGCTACTATTCCCTGTGAATGTTGAGTTCTGATCCAAAAGATGCGCTTTATTTGCGGCTACTTTTACCGGCACTCCTTCATTTGCGGTGATGGTCAGATTTGAAACAGAGACTACAGAATTGGTAGTCAGATCCAATCCGTAACTACCTCCACTGCTGATCTCAACACTTTCCAACGTTAAATTCTGCGGCGGTGTACCTGACACATTCCTTAATGCGAGGCTACCACCTAATGAGGGAGAAGAGGACTTGAGTAATTCTGATCCCGCATATTCAATGATGGTATTGGAAATAAGGTTTGAGGGGTTGTGGGCCTCAGTGAAATATATGCCTCTCCAGTGTCCTTTTTGCTGTACGGTGCCCGTTAGGATTACAGGTTCCTGTTCGGTACCCCTGATTTCAAAGAGTTGATTGTCCAAGTCAACCAGCATTCCAGCATCCTGTTCGAATGCAATCACCACCCCGGGCTGAATCTCCAGGCTTCCTTGGACCCTTGTCCAGCACTCAATGACATAATCAACCGGTCTTTGGGGATCATTGACTAAAATCTGGGATGAATTAAAATAATCACAAGCCAGAACAATAGGGGGGAGGATTTCTTCTACAGGATCCTCATCTTCGCTTT
The DNA here is from genome assembly GCF_900116615.1 of Algoriphagus locisalis. Classification (GTDB taxonomy): domain Bacteria; phylum Bacteroidota; class Bacteroidia; order Cytophagales; family Cyclobacteriaceae; genus Algoriphagus; species Algoriphagus locisalis. The sequence continues at coordinate 67,331 of NZ_FPBF01000012.1, read as the reverse complement.
TTTCACAGGAGAATAAGGAGATACAAAGTACAGTGGCCAGGACATAATGGATCTTCTTGGCTAATAATGGATAAGTTTTCATTGTTTTTATTTTTTAGGGTTAAAAGCCTGCACCGAACTAGCTAGGCATTTGTCATTGACTCCTGAGTCATGCCTGGTTTCGGATAAAAGGCTCGATTTCAACACTAGATTGGTTTAGTTTTTAAGTTTAAATTGATAGCCTACTCGAATACCTATGAATCCAAGTCCATCCCCGGATAGGGCTAAGCCCTGATAGCGCAGTGAAAGGTCAATGTCCCCCAAAAAATAGCCGACCGTTGCGGCATAACCCAAAGAGGTAGAGGAAGCACTTCCCCCAAAGCTGTCCATTCCCAAAAAGGAGCCTTTGATTGTACTGCTGTTGATGGATAATCCCAGCTGTGGTTCTAGGTAGATTCTTTCCAAATGATGTCTGTACCCAGCCAAAAGTGGAATTATCCCTAGTGAACCCTTTAATCCAGCAGCATAGCTGTCTTTGAGACCGAATCGGGTATATCCAGTAGAAAAGGTTAATTCCCCACCTGTGTTTAGGCTATAGAGACCTTTCACTCCAATTCCTACTCCCATTCCATATACCTCGGAAAAATCCCCAATTGGGACACCTAACATGACTGCTGGATTTACACGGATTGTTCCTTCTTGGCCATAGGAGGAATTAATGAAGGCGGTTAAAAATGCGCCGATAATCAATAATTTTTTCATTTTGAATTGATTTGGTTAAAATTTAAATAAGGTTTAGTTTAAGACGTGATGAGCATCTTTGCACTCTGGTTTTGAGCTTATCTGGAGTCTCTAACCACTTCATGTGAAAAGTTGGAAAAAGTAAACACGCCCTAGAAAAAAAATGTAGTTTTGCCCGCTTAGGGTTTACTTTTACCTGAATTAGCTATTAATGAACAAGGAGGAACGTTTCGTACAGGACATCCGGAAAGGGGATAAAGAAAAACTGGAAAAAATCTATTCCGACAACAGGGACCACTTTCTCACTTTTGCACGAAAATATCAGCTTCACGATGAGCAAATCAAGGATATCTATCAGGAGAGCATTATCGTTTTCTATGAAAATATACTGGATGGAAAGCTGGTTACCTTACAAAGCAGTATCAAAACCTACCTATTTGCCATAGGGAAATACAAGCTGATTCAGTACCTCAGAAAGGAGGAGAAATACGATGTTTTTCCATTTGAGGAAAAAGACCTGTTGGATCACATATCCATTCAGGAAATGCCTTCGGAAGAAGAATTGGATGGAAAGACGGCCGTTTTAAGAACTGGCTTAAGGCAGCTTGGGCCAAAATGCCAAGAGGTATTGCGTATGTTTTATTACGAAGGCAAGAAACTAGAAGAGATTCAAATGCAACTTGGCTATGAGTCAAAGGATACCGTGAAAAGCCAGAAATCCAGGTGTATTAGACAACTAAAAAAATTAGTCGGGGCATATGAAAAGTGACCAGGAAGTATTAATTGATGGGTATCTAAGCAATAGCCTTACTGCCTTGCAAAAACAGGAGTTTAATAAACTTATGTCCGAAGATCAGCAATTTGCTGAGGAGGTTGCCTTCCATGAAAAAATGAAAGTGGCTATCCGCCTAGAAGAAAGGGAAAGACTGAAAGCCAGATTCAATACGCTGGATCCCCAGTCAAATACCAAGAAAATGTGGTGGTATGCAGCTGCTGCGATACTTTTTTTTGGGATAATGGGCTGGTGGGGTAGTGCTCAATTCTCGCGTGATTCCGAAAATCTGTATTATTCCTATTTTGAACCTTATCCTAATGTAGTAGAACCTATCGTACGAAGTGATGCTGAGCAAAGCGGGCTTTCTGCCCAGGCTTTTGCATGGTATGAAAAAGGGGAATATGAAAAAGCAAACGATGCTTTCGCGACCTTGTTTGAGGAAAACCAAAAAGCAGCTGATCTGTTCTATCAGGCGATTTCTCTGATGGCTTTAGATCGGAGTGCCGAGGCTATTCCATTGCTCGAGCAGCAGAAGGAGGAGGACTCATTTTATGAAGCAGCACAATGGTACCTCGCTTTGGCCTACTTAAAAGAAGGGCAGGAATCCCAGGCTAGATTCTGTCTGGAAAGGGTGAGGGAGGCTGGTGGTTTTCTTTCCTCCCAGGCCATTGACTTGTTGAATGAGCTGGACAATACTAAGTGATACCTAGTTTAATTTTCTTTTTTGATAAAGCATGAGCGTGCCGAGTAGTATCAGCAATGCAGGTATGGCATACAGCCCGTACTGGATAATATAAGTCCATTTTCCCTCTGTGGAAAGCTCTTTTGTGTTACCGTTGAGCACAAAACCAGCCCAGTAGTAGGGGTGTTGCTTCATGGGGTTTTCTGCCAAGAATTCCTTTTTGGCTTTGGCCAGGGCGTCTTCCTTGGAGTTGCCATCTTCCAAAAAATCATAAAATAAACGCATCAGTATGGCTGTTTCCTCATCGGGTACCTGCCATAGGCTATAAACAGAGGATTTCACACCCGCATAGGTAAGTGCTCTGGATAAACTCAACATTCCCTCTCCTGGCTGTAATGTTCCTATGCCTGTATTACATGCACTGAGAACGACCAGTTCGGCAGGAAATCGCAATTGATACATTTCTGAATAGGACATACGCTCCCCATCCTGAAAGAAGATCCCTGAATTTTCGTGATTGTCCTTATCCATCACAGCATGTGTTGCAAAATGATAAACCTGAAAGGTGCCAATGGCTTTTAACAAGTTGTTTTTGTTTGCTTTTTCTTGATGAAAAAGCTCACCTCCCAAGCGATCCACTATGTAATTTGCCTCATCCAGAGCACCTTCTAAATAGGTTAAACGGCTGCGTGTTACCGGTTGGGTTTCTAGGGTGCTGAGATACGATTTGGGATACTCTGGCACAAAAGCCGCTACTGTGCCGGTACTGTTGCCTTCGTATCCAGAAAATTGCTGCAGTGTCCAAAGCTTAAAGGAATTGGAATAACTGATCGTATAATCCTGCACTAGGACTCCGGTCTGATCGGGATTTTCCAGGCTTTCAAAAGCAAGAAAATTCAGTTTGCTGTCTGGGATGATGACAAGGTTCCTGAGATTTGGGTCATCAAGTTGTAATGGAGTGATTAGGGCTTGATAAAGTTGTCTGGAAAGTTTCGCTACATCGGGCTGGATAAGCTGGATCTGTTGATGATAATCATCCAAAAGATCAAGGATTGGTTTTTTATCTCCAAGGTCAAACAATTGGGTAGTTCTTGGACTCACCACAAAGGCAAATAGTCTTGTTTCAGTAGCGATGTACCGGATTATAGCCCTTTCATCGGAGAGCTGGTTTTGGATAGTGCTGAGATCAATATTCCCATCGAAAAAACCAAAATAGGAAGAATCGTAAGTCGAGATTTTAGCTTCGTTTTCCTGAAGCTCAGCTTGTAGCTTCTGAATTTTATCTAGGTCTTTACCCGAGCCTTCTTGCGCAAGAATGGCCAAGCTGGACCGCAGTTGATTGTGCATCAGCAATAAGCTGTCAGGTACAGCCAAAAATTCTTGGTGTTTTGCCTCAAATTCCCTCCAGAGCAGTTGAGAGGTGTTGTTTTCCACTCGGACCAGTAAGCTGTCCACCAGAGGTTTGTCCAGTTGAAGATGAAGTGACATTAAACCTTCGTGGATAATTCCAGAGGTCATGTTCAAACTCGGGTTATATGCGCCCTTTTGATAATATTTCTGAAAAATAATTGCAGCTAAGTCATAAAGATGATAGCTGATTTGCCCCAAATCCTTATCCCCGCTTTGTTCATATTGGTTGCGATAGACATTGGCAGTTTCCTTTACAGCATTGATATAATATACACTGTTTCGCTCTCTGAAATCATCTTCTTGAACCTGCATCATATGCTGCACTTCTTCAGAAAGCAAAAGTGAAAATGCACGTTTCACCAGTTGTTCGGCTTGGGAGAAATCTCCCATCTGTTGTAAAATATCCGCTTTTTTCAAAGACAGGTTAAGGAGGTTTACTTCACGGATATCATGGTTTTTTCCGATTTGTAGGGCATTGTTTAGGTAGCTCAGTGCTTGATCTAAGTTATTGGAACTAAATAGCCAGAATTTACAATAGTCCGCATTGGAAAGCATTTCAAAGTAGTAATTATCCTTTTCTATACTTTCTTTCATGGCCAAATCCAATAAGCGGATTTTCTCCTGGGTTACTTGGCTGTCATCATATTCATCCAGAATAGCCGCAGCGTTAAGAATGCTACTAATCAAATAGTCTGAGTATTGGATTTGGTGTTTTCTTGATAACTGGCGGTAGTCATTTCTCAGGCTGTCTAAATGGGCCAAGGCAGCAGTTGCGTCATCATTCAGGTCATAATAGAGAATGTTAATCCGGTGTCTGTCCACCTGATACATTCGTGCAGGCTTTTGATCTGCCTTGAATGCTGATTTACCAAATGAATCTTCGCTCACCCACTGGTCAAATTTTGAGTTTATTGCATGGATTAATTCCTTGGCTCCGGCTTTATCTCCGTAGGTACGGTACAGCCGCATTAGGTTTCCGTAAATAGAAATCAGGTTACTTTTATCCACTTCTGGATCTGATTCCCAAAGCGCTTTCGCCTTTAGGTAACATTCCTTCCGTTGGGTAAAAAATCCAGTCTCTGCGTACATGGTTCCCAAATTATTATATGCAAGCGCAAGATTTGAGGGGTTCAGGTCATCCTCAGGTAGTGCCTCATAATGACTGATGGCTTCCTTATATACCCTTATGGCCTCATGGTATTCATTATTCTTATCATGAAGAAAGGCAATGTCATATACAAAATCGGCTTGGTCTAGAGGCTTGAGATGCGCTTCAAGCACCTCATACCATTTTTTTGCGGTTTTTAATGAATTAGCCCAATCCCCTGTATTGGCTAGATTATGGTACGTTTCTATGCTTAGGTCTTTCACATAGTCTATATGCTTGGATTCAACCAGTAGCTTCCCTTGTTCCAAAGCTTGGTCGAATTCGAGGAGTGCTTCCTGATAGTTTTCTTGGCTGGAATAGTGTAGTCCTGAGGCAAAGTGGGATTTGCTATTATACAGCAAATAATCGGGATGGCTGGATGGAAACTTAGCAGTTATTTGCTGAAAGATAATAGCAGCCTGTAGGTAGTTTTCCTTGGAAAGCAGACTGTCTGTATAAGATATCAATTCCTGAAGATTGGCATCGGATTGCTGTCTGGATAATCCTTGGTTTATGGTAAAGGAACATATAAGTAAAATCAGCAGTGATCCTTTAGGGAGTAAAAAACTGGCTTTTGTTTTGAAAATTGAAAAGTACTCGCTCATTTTCATCGGTCTGTTTCTGAAAGTATAGATAGTGTATAGGGGCTTACAATAAGTTATTTTTCGTATAGGATTAATTAGTTCGGAAGGTCTTACCCCTGTGAGTTAAGTTTCAAAAAAGCGATAATCCCTTAATATCAAAAAGGAATAATGATAAAACTACAATTCTTGGTGTAGTCGGAAGAGAAGATGACTTATCCAATACTGACTAGACAAAAATAGTTAGTTCAGATAAACGGCAAAGAGAGGCTGCCAAATTAATTGAGGTTGCAACTAAAATACAGCAAATTACCCGTACCCAGAAATTACCTCTAGAGCAGAATACTGGAATTTGCTTTATCACCTCTAGTTACCGTATTTCCTAAATTTTGAAAGTTTACCCCTGTCGGTCAAACCTTGATACTACTGAGGCGTAGGTACAGTAACGAACATTTCCTTTGAAATTAGTTGATGATGGGGCGGCCGGTTTTTCTGGTTATATAAAGTGCACTCTATGTATTCTTTGTTCCCGCCTGATAACGTTAAAAATTAACTCCTTAAACATCATGAAATGCCCATAAGAAAAGTCTCACACAACTTGTCCCGAACTTGCTTCGGGAGGAAAATTATTATACTCACTGCGAGAGTCCTCCCGATAGCTCGGGATGACCGCTAAAAAACAAATTATAAACAGATGAAAAAAATATTTTTAAGCTATTTGACTGTTGTGTGCCTTTTACTCTCCTGTACCGATCAGCCAGAAGACCCTGTGATTTCCCCTTCCCAAGATCAAATAGAAGTTGAGGCAGAAGGTGGGGTTCAGCAGGTTGAATTTACTTCTCAGGATTGGCACATAGATAAAATAGAAAATGTCCAAGGCGACACCAGGATTTTTGGTGATATTTTTAACCTTCAAGATGAAAAAACTGGCGAGAATATACTGTTACAATTAGAAAATGAAGGAAGGTTAGAAGCCATATGGCCTAACAAAGGTTTTGTGGTGGTTCGGGATACTGGCAATACGCTACAAATCCAGCTCGAAGAAAACAGCTCAGGCGAGCCATTTGAATTCAGGATCTTCCTGAGCTCACCAAAAGCCACAAAAACAATCCGTGTTTCTCAAAAGGTATCCCAAGGGTACTCCTTTAAACAACTCAGATACTACGTGGGAGAAGGAGATGCTGACTCGCTTTATTGGAAAAAGGGCAGTTCAATCAAAATGGATTTGCCGTATAGCCAGGAGATTGAATTTACACCTATTGGAGGAATTGACCCAACCAGTAGCTATTTATTCAGCAGTGATACCCCAGATGCGTTTGTTTGGTTAAAATCAGATAGTATAGCCGTCAGACTTCCCGCCCATATACAGGATCAGGAGGTTTTACTCGGTGAGGAAGAAGGGATTTATACCGAATATACCCAATCAGAAATATCAGACTGGACTGCCTTAAAGGAGAAGATCACAGTGCCTGCCGGAACCTCGCAATTCCGAAGTGAATATGAAATGAGACGCAGGATTTTGAGCTATAGGCTGCTGCTGACCAACAATCGCACTGGTGATGAAAAAGCAATTGAAGGCAAACTTATACAGATAGCACCCACCGGTGATTATAGGATTATTTCTGAGTGAGGATTCTTTTTTTGACTGTGTTCAGCAAAAGTTTGAGTTACGTCTTTTCATGCATCATGAGTTAGACTTATAGCTCAGTGTATTTCACAATTGGTGCTGTGCTTGGCCTTCGAAAAGGACTAAAGGCCTTTTCACGGCTATAATTTTTTCTAGTTACATGTAACATTTCGGTGCTTTTTTCTTCCAAGAGATAAAAACCGAACACATGAAAAAATATTTTAGCTGCCTGATAGTGGCAATCCTTCTAGTAACAATTTCTGAAGCCCAAACCTCATTCAGGGTACAGCGGGCTGGGACAGGTAAACCTATCCTGTTTCTTCCCGGATTTGGGAGTTCTGGTCAGGTTTGGGATCAGATTTCCTCAAAATTGCCAGATCATGAATCCATTACCCTTACTTATGCTGGCTTCGACGGGGTTACACCAATAAGTTTTCCCTGGTATAGCCAGATCACTGTGGAACTGATCAATTTTGTAGAAGAGAATAATCTTCAGGAACTTACAGTGGTAGGACATAGCATGGGTGGCAACTTAGCTGTAGAGCTGGTAAAGGCAATTCCAACTAGGGTTGCTCAGCTGGTGCTGGTGGATGCACTGCCCTGTATGCGGGAGGTCATGATGCCTGGAATTCCTGCCGAGGGGTTATCTTATGACGGCGATTATAACAAACAACTGATGAATATGAATGCGGCAGATTTTGAGGTATATGCCAGTCAGATGGCGCAGGGAATGGCTACTGCGGTAGATGATCAACAGCAGCTGAAGGATTGGATACTTGCTGCTGACCGGGAAACCTTTGTAAAAGGATATACCGATCTGCTGAAGCTGGATCTCCGGACCGGGTTGGAAAATATTAAAACACCTGTATTGATTTTGGTGGCAGACCAGCCATATGGAGCTCAAGCCCTGGAAACTATGAAAACCCAATACAGCGCTTTGCAAAACAAGGAGTTCAAAATGGCGCAAAATAGTAGGCATTTTATCATGATGGATCAGCCTGAGTGGTTGGTGCAGGAGCTTCAGCAGCTTATCAAACAGTGAGTGAACCTAAAAAAATCATATTTTCCCGACTCTATGGGCAGTATTATGCCATGGTGTTACAGCTTGCCCTCGGTTTTGTAAAAGGAAACCGGGACCAGGCAGAAGATCTGACTCAAGAAGTATTTATCCAGGTTTGGAACCATCTGGAGGGGTTCAGAGGCCAGTCTTCCTATAAGACTTGGATCTATAGGATCACCGTGAATTCTTGCTTGGGGTTTCTCAAAAAGTCAAAGCGTGAAGCGGAGCTACAAGATCCTATGCAGTTGTCTCATGAGCAACTTAGTGAAGAAGAGGATAGTAGCCAAAAAACCCTGGATGAACTATACCGTGCCTTGGGGAAACTGGATGACCTGGATCGACTGATTGTCTCCATGCTGCTTGAAGAATTACCCTATGAGGAAATTTCCGAAGTGCTGGGTATATCAGCATCCAACTTGAGGGTGAAAATCCACCGGGTAAAAAAGAAACTTAAAAAACTGATGAATCATGAATGAACTTCCCAAAAATATAATAGATAGCTGGAAATCTGCACAAAGATCAATAGAACCTAATCCAGCTAGTCCTGAATTTTTGATTGAAAAGGCAACTAGCATGAAGAAGAAAAGCCTAAAACTTCAATGGGGAAACCTAATCTTACTAAGCCTGTCCTTACTTGGGATCACGGCCTGCTGGCAATTGTTTTTTCCTTTTCAGGAATTGCTGAGTAAAGTAGGAGTAGCGTTGATGTTGGGCAGCTTGCTGGCGCGCGTTATCGGAGAGGCTTACTCCGTGATTTCCTTTGGAGCACGTAGGTTCACTAGTTCTGCCTATCAAAAACTTCAGCAGGATGAAAAGTACCTTGCCTTAAGAACAAGAATAAACGGAGTTCTTACCTATTCCACTCTTGGGCTTTATAGTTTTGGCCTTTTATTGCTGGCTCCTGAATTTTCCATATATATCCCAAAGCTGTATATGTGGCTGATCTATGCCGCTTACCTGCTTATGGTAGTGATTTGGGTGGCGATCATCCGAAAAAATGTCAAACAGGAAACGGATGACCTGACTCAGGTAGTGGAGTTACGAAGAACACTTTGTAAGGAATTCTAAATGGGTATCAGATTTTGTAGATTAGCCAAGAGTCAGGAGTAGTATCCGCATGCGGCAAAGTCCTGAGAATACGTAGAGTTGAAAGCGCAGAAAGGATTTCTCGATCCGATAGGTGCCTCAGTGCAAACTGCAAATCCTCCAAATTCTGCAAAACCTATGTTTTTGTTAGATTTGTGCCAGGCTAATTTTACAAAGAGCCCGATTCATGTGTAAAATGAAAAAATTAAACTCACTTATTTTCCTGTTTTATTACCTGATTTGTTGGGTGATAATACCCTCTTCAGGAATTAGTGAAGGCATGATTTCACATGAATTAGCTGCCAAATCCTTCTATAGTAATACTAAAACTGATCCGGGCATCACTTATTTTTTGCATAGCAACAATGCAGATTGGAATAGAGGAAATAGACAGGTTTCGCGGCAGGACTGGCCAGAAGGGAACGGGCACTGGCAGCTTATTTTTTCTGCTGTAACCCATGCGGAATTAGGCCTGGTTTTTTCGGGATTGTCAAGGTTAAGCTTTTCCAGCGAACCGATTTTCGGTTCGCTCACGTCGGGCGAAATCATATTCCCATTTCATTATTTCTGGTAAAAAGGACAGCATTTCTTCAAGTCTTTGCTACTTCCTACTGACGCTCAGGGTCGGATAGGATGAATATTCCATTTTACCAATTCAAAATTCATGAGTGATTTACTAATAATTGCCTTCTCGGTCCTATTGGCCTTGATGATGATGCTACCCCTATATATTTCTTTTCTTAAACAAAATAAACAGCGCAACATCCTGAAAGATAAACTCAGGGAACTAGCACCGCATAGCCAGTTAAAGAAAAATGATTTTGCCACCTGGCGTAAGGGCTATTGCCTAGCCTTGGTCCCAGAGAAACAACAGCTTCTTTATTTGCATTTGCAGGAGAGTTCCAGCTTTTTTCAGGTGATTGAGTTGGATCAGATACGGCTCTGCAAACCGGTTAGAGTTTTCCGGGAATTGGAAAATGCCGAGGAGCGGAAGCAGATCATCAGTAAAATCAGTTTGGTGTTCGATCAGTTTGAGGAGCAAAAGAAGTCAAAAGAGCTTGAACTTTATGACGAAAATAAGAGTGGATATTTGGTAAATGAGTGGGAGGTAGCCTTGGGTTGGTCGCAAAAAGTTAATGACTTTCTAAAACTGCAAAAAGGAGGTTTTTAAGCTTCCTTAATTTTCAATTCCTTTTTGCTAACCTACTTTTAGATGGTTTAGCTCAATCTTTACTAGAAGTCTGGATTGTTTAAATGCAATCATGGTTCCTTGTCTCTTATTTCTTTGGCAGCTGATATTCCTTCAAAAACGAGGTGATTGGAATAGCTGAGATCCGCTCTCCGTCCAACAGAAAAATAATGTCCTTTGTTTTACCAACTAGCAATCCTCTTTTGGTTTCGTTATCGGCAAATCTGATTTCAATTGGGCTGCTCTCCATTACCTGTTTTTTATAATAACTGCCATAGGCTTGGGCTGCTAATACCAGATAGAGTGCAAATAAGATAATGAAGGAAATGACCCTATACTGGCTAAACCATTGCTTTTTGTCTATTCCGAAATTAAACCGGGAATAGGCATAGGGATACTTTTTTCTAAAGTATGTGTCGCCCACGAGCAATAGGCCGATAAGTGCCGAGGAGGCAATGATAAACCAGAGAATAGCAAAATCTGAAAAAGGAGCAATCAGAAAATCCAGGATATCAGCATAATCAAAAATATTGATATTAAATTCCTTGTATTTATGATGGGTAAAGAGCATTCCGACGGCAACTGAAAAAATGTAAGCAACCGTCAAAATCGTCTGCAATTCCTTGATCAGCGCCTCATAAGCATCTTTGATTAGTCCTTCCTTCATTTGTTATTTTGATAATAATTAGCCCAACTTATCTCTGAATCCGGGATAGAATCGCATCTTTCAGTTTATTTTTCATTTGGGCTTCTAAAAATAGGGTAAAAAAGCTTCTAAGGAGTTAAGATTAACTGTCTTGGAAAAAGTATTGCTTTATTCTACAAGTCCACATGATCTGATGATCCTTAAAGAATCCAAGAGCAGGTGCGGACAAACTACCATTTTTTAATAACAAGGCTCCGTTAGCTCCATTGATTCGAGCAGAGGTTTAGTAATTAATTTTTCTCCAATCCTTTGCCGTAGTGTGTGTTCTTTGTAAGGTGCCCAATAGGTAGTTGGATCTATTGTCTCAAGGCTTAGGGTGCTCCAATACTTCTTACCGTTTGAATCGGTGTAGGAAGATTCGATTCGGGTGATGAGCTGATCGGCACCCAGTGAAAGTCCATCGCTGAATAATTCAGGAAGACGAAGTTCCTGGGCCTGTTGGTTGAAAGCATAGATAAGTCTGGTATCAAAGTCCACTGTGGCTAGATGAATGACCTCCTTTCCATTCGCCTCCTTTAGTTTTCGAACTTTATATGCTCTGCTTTCCAGTCCTGCAATTACTTTATTGGATTCAGGAAGGGCTACAAACTGTATATAACCGTCATTTGGAGGAATCGCAGTTCTGGCGTCTTTGGATTCCAGATACACAGAGTCCACGGCGACGATCTTGCCATTACCTGGCCCTTCGGCTTCTGTGCCGAAGGTCAGGTAACTGCCGTCTGGCTGGGCAATGACGTAGTGGATCATCTCATCCTCTCTTCCCCAAGCCGCATGGTCGAACAGAAATCGCCCGCTGCATGAGCTGTGGTAGATCCATATCTCTTTTTTCAAACCAGTGTGATCGGAATAGGAATAGATCAGGGCTTGATCGAAGTAAAGCCCTTCTTCTTTGCTGTCGTATATGGCTAGTTGGGCTTCTTGACCAAAAGACAAAGTGACGCATAATAAACTTAAAAGCTCAAGGAAAATAAACTCTTTACGCATTAGCTTATCTTTCAATTCGTTCAATTTTAAAAACTAATGTTGACCACTTTTCGGTTCCGAATATCCCAATCCCTCTTTCATCGGAACCATTGACTTGAAAATAAAAAGGAGCCGAAATTGCAATTCCCTCAGTATCTGATCTCGAATTAATAACTCTATTGGCTGACTTTTCAGAAGACCAAAGTTTATTAAAATCATCTAGTTCATGAAGATAAACACCCCGGGTTTTCTTACCAAAATTATAAGTCAATACAGCTCCAGAATCATCAAATAGTTCAGCATATACTTCAAACATAAATCTTTGATTTTCGCCAGAAAGCCACTCGGGCCTAACACTAAATGTCCTTGAAAGTTCTAAGGGTATAAAATAGGTGTCCTCTACCGGATTAACATCAGCACTGAACTTATAAAACTTTACGCCTTTCATACCATTTGCGAAAAACAAGTTCTTCTTCTTATCCTGGTAAGATTTGATGTTCCTTTGGGCTGGTCTCGAGCCTGCCTTCGATACATTCCAGATCAAATCGGATTGTTTTTGGTTGTTTTCTACTTTTTTCCTGTCTGTCCTGGTCTCCAAAATTCCATTCACTCTAATATTCCCATAAAGTTTAGGTAATGATTCTCTAAATTCACTTTTGATCAAAACCCCCACGACGGTAACTTTATATTCATAGTCGGTGGCTTTTGAATTTTTTTCAGCTTCTGCCTGACTGATTTTAATCATTTTGTAGCCCAGTTTTGGGGCTATCAGATAGATACCTTCTATCCGCCCGTTGGCCATGGTGTTCTTCTTATTCAGTTCATAAATCGTGTCAAACATGACAGTGACATCATCGCCATTTGTTTCATATCCAAATAGTCGGCCGCCTGAGGAACCTATTCCATATGCCTCACCTAGTATCAACGCTTCCCCATACGCTTTGCTTCGGTCTTTGCTGTCTGGGAAATTCCTGACATTCACGAAGAGGTTTCTTTTGGTTCCGCTGGCATCAGTCATCCCTTCGATTCGGTAATATCCACCGATATTTCTGGCAGTCTTTTTTGGTGTAGTGGCCATTGCTACTCCAACTTTGGGTTTAGCGGTTGACTGCTGCACTACCGTTCCACTTCCTGCGGAAAATGCACCTTTTTGTAGTGAAGTTGCTGCCTGTGCCTTACTGGCTTGCTGATTGGTCAGGGTTTGGTTTTTAAAGAGTGGTCCTCCGAAATACCGCGCACCTTTGGTGCTCTCATGCATAAACATGGTTGCGTTATCATTTGGCCGGATAAAAATCCTGAACTTCTGATCCAGAGATGCCCATTGGTTTTTATCATACTTTAAGGTGCCGGTCACCTCACCATTGGCAAGTGTTCCTGTGAGGGTAGCCTTCATGTTTTCCTTCTTGTGGATAATTTCTCCAGTCACCGTGTTTCCAATTTGGGTCAGATGGTACTCTATGTTTGTATCCACTTTTGTTTTGTCATTCACCATAGCGGCGTTCCATACACCGGTGTAATTTTGCGCCTGGGCCCATCCTGCCAAAAAGAGTAGGAATAGGGAGATATACATGTGTTTTTGCATGAGTTGTAGTTTTAGGTAAAAATTGATTTTGCTTAATTCGATGTGTACAGACTAATGTCCATTAGTGGGAGCAATCCTCAGAAGTGGTTCACTAATGACTTCCATAAGAATTATGGATTAGAAAAGGCCAAAGCAATCCCGTTTGCAGCTGATTGCTCAGCTACAGCGTAGATTTGATTGCCTCATATAGTTTAGATAGTTGGAGAAAAGGGCGTAAGAAAGATCACTTAACGTGGGTCGAAGCCTTTCACCCAGCCTTTGATCTTTACTTTTTCTCCTGAGTTGGTTTCAGTAAAATCGCCTTCAAACTCAGCCTCGATATCTACAATTGGATACTCTTTCTTAGTGATTTGGTCCACCCAGGCTTTCTTGTTTTTTGAAACTACTTGATAAGAACCGCCATCGGATAAGAAGGTATATTTTTGATCATCTTTCTCCACCTTCAGTTCTATGAAGGAATTCTCCCCAAAGGGATTTTCTTCTGGCTTGAGAGGACTTATTTTGTCACCTTCCCAAATCATCCTAAACGTACTATTGCCTTGTGGAGGATCTACAAAACCAATGGTGCTTGCACTTATTTCTGTGTTCTCATTCCATCGGCTATCAATTCCTCCCTGGGCATATACAGGTGTGGTGAATGTCTGCCCGTCTAGTGTGCCGCCTGTAATTTCAAAGGAATAGAAGGATTTGTTTTCGAGCTCTTTCTTGTCGATTCCCAAGTCTTCGGCTACTTTTTCTAATGCCTGATCTTCGGATGATCCGCCGCAGGCAAAAGCCAGTAATGACACACCTGTAAGTAATAGAATCCGATTGATTAAGTTAGTCTTCATAGCCTGTCTATTGGATGTTGAATGAAAATGTAGCAGGCTTGATCTGTCCCTTGGCTTCCAATGGACGGGCAAGGAGCTTCACCTGATAGCTACCCGGCGCAAGCTTTCCTGGCGTTTCCTTTAGAAAAGCACGGCTTTTTTCATTGTAGGAGAGTAGGGAGATGAAATCAAACCCTTCCGTACCGATAATCATATCTCCAGGGATGTAGGGCATAGGATTTCGGGAGGTCTTGCCCATCAATTTGCCATTGTGATACACCTCAGTGATAAATTCGAAGAATATTATTTCCTTTCCTTCCTTGGATTTGATGCCGTCTCCTTGAAAAGAAAACAGGATGGGATACCTGTCTTTCCGGAAGTCAATAAAAATATCTATCAGGTTGTCAGATCGGGTTTCCAGTTTCAATTCAGATTTTTTGCCGACTGAAATGGCTCCTTTGACAGTTTGGGCATTGGATTCGACCAGAATAAAGGTGAACCAGGCCACAGCGATAATTCGAATAAATGTTTTCATAAGTATTGTATTAAATGAAATTGAATAATGATATAACTAGTGTCAATAGGCTGTTTTAAAGCTTTTGGTAATGGGTAGAAGGGAAGCAGAAACCTATAGGCGAAATTCCAGGTAGTTTTTTGCTTTGACATAGCCGGAAAATGGCTGCCAACTCTCCGGGTTATCCACTGCGTTGCTTTTCCCCAGTTTGCCTTCGAATGCAAATTCAAATTCTTCAGAGGTCCAGTTGATGACCGTCAATCGGCCTTCCATAATGTCTGTGGGAAAAGAAGTATCGTACTTGATCTGACCGGGCTCCCGCTCTGGATCAAATTTTCCATAGGCAATAAAAAACACATCGCCTTTCTCACTGTATCCATGGAACAAACCGGGTTCGTCAAACTTCAGCTCTGTCGGTTTTCGTGCAGAAATATCCTTGCCTGCAAACGTGAGTGAGATGTTTTGTCCCTCATTATCCATAATGCTAAATATGAGCTGGTTAGGATAGTTCGAAAGGGTGGCATTTGCCATTCCCACAGAATCAAAAACGATCCGATCCCCTACCTGCAGATAGACCAGGTGTGTCAGGTTTTCTGTGGAAGGGTTACTTGCAGGTATTGGATCTGACTGAGCCGTAGCTGCGAAGTATGGGTGGATGTATAGTAGGATTAAGTATATCAATTGCATAATTCAGAGAGTTTATCTGCCAGCTTTTTGGCAAGTTCAATACTGCGGGACTCATCTACAGATCCATATGGGCCCACCTGTGCATTCAAAGTGAGGAGCGCATCTCCCAAGACTACATACAGACTAAAGCTTTTTCTGTTGTACACGGCATAATCCGTCCCGGATTCTAAGGGGACATAGGCCATGGTTTCCATTGCCGTTACATTTTCCTGAAGCGATTTGTCGGAGGTGCTGGAGGCACTAGGTTCCTCTGATTTATCCAGTTGCTCATCCAGCAGTCGGTTTAATCGGAGTTGCTCCTCAGGGGTTTTGTCCCTATAGGTCATTTTCGCATAGTCGATTAGCGGGTTTGAGTTCTGCGCTTGTGCTTGATTTTGCTGAATGTGCAACTCGGAGGCTGTCTGCATTGCTTCAAACCCTATGAAATGAATCACCCCATTTTCCTTCCAGTGGAATTTGTATTGTTGGGCTGGTTCATAATGATCAGGAGTGATCTCATTACCATTTGCCAGATCTCTGATCAGTTGTTCAGTAAAGAACTTTCCCTCCTTTTCTCCAGTGAACTCTTTTAGGCAGGAGTAGGCTGATCTTTCAACAGTGGTTCCCTCAATGTGGTAAATTTTATCTGCTTGTTGGCTGCACATTGCTAATGCTACAAAAAGAGCGAGGTGAGGTAAAATACTAATTGTCTTCATGTTAAAAGGACATACCGTTTTTATAGCTACCCAAATCTATCACCTCATTGATCTCACCCAGTTGCACTACTTTCATGGTTGATGTCACTTTTCCTTTTTTGTCGAAAGCCGTCATTTCCATCATAAATCCCTGCATTTTCTCCGGTAGGGGCACCTGGTTTTTGGAGTAAGATCCCAAGGATTTGGCGAAGGCTGACTGGTCAAATTCCACATCAGGAGCCATCCAAAATTCTCCCTTCAAATCTTCATTCTCCATGATATATTTGGTTGCGGTATAGCCTAGTATAGTTTTGGTCTCGCTGGTCTTTCTCATTTCAGGTATGTTGTCTTCCTCTTCATCAGCGGCATTACCAAACATTCCCATCATAGCCGTGTTCATGGCTGTGTAGGTTTTGTCTTTGGGATTCAGGGTTACCATCACATCACTGTCCAGGTCATAGATGATCAGCATATTGGACATTTCCATTCCAAAGTAGCTATCGGCTGTATTGTACTTCCATACCTGTGTCATGGACTTTCCTTTTTCCATTTGCATTTCCATGGTGACCTGAAAGTCGAAACTATACTCTGATGGTGCTTTGAAATCCTTGGTCTGACCCATCATTCCGGCCAGGTCTATTCCGCCTAATCCATTTTCTCCGTCTGATTCAGCGGATTCGGAATTAGGTTTCACGGCCATCTCTTCGCGGATTTTTTTCAGGATTTGGCATTCTGCTGCGTTCACCATAAAAAACAGGGAGAAGGCTAGAATGGAAATTTTAGAAATTGAATATCTTTTCATAGCTGTTGATTTTATTTGCTATGACTTAGTCTGGAGGAAAGGAAAATGGTAAACAGAAAATGGTTTTAATTTTTCTTCTCATTTTTTACTGACTTATTATTTGCGTAAGACTCGGTACCGGAGCACAATTCCTATGGTAGGAATACGCTTATTCATAGGTAGGTTAAAAAAGTGGCTAAGTGATTACCTGACAGAAAGTAAGCTGTTTTTTACATATTGTTTAACTAACTAGTTGTTACTAGAGAAAAAAAGGATATGTTTACCTTATTCCAATTTTTAAGACTAAGGGTAAATGCGTGATATTCTTATAGAGCGACTTAAGGCTGGCGATAAAACTGCTCTGGCAGAAGTGTATAAGTTGTACAGGGAGCCATTCCTCCAGTTTGCCAAAAGGTATCATCAGGGAGAAGAGCTGTTGCAGGACATCTATCAGGATGTCAGTATTGCCTTATTTGACAGGGCGGTTTCCGGAAAACTGGAACTTGAAAAAAGCAGCATTAAAACTTACCTGTTCTCTATGGGTAAATTTATGCTCTTTACCAGATTGAAACGAGAGCAACCTGGCTTGGAATTGAAGGAAGAGCAGGAGTGGTCTGCGGGACTGTATGAAGATGCCAAACTCTTCATAGAAGAACCTGATCCAAAAGTGTCCTTTCTGGGAAAATCCCTGGCTAAGCTTGGGGAGAAGTGCAGGCAAATCCTGGAGTACTATTACTATGAAAACAAAAGCATGAAGGAGATCCAGCAGCTGATGGATTACAATCATCCGGACGTGGTGAAAAGCCATAAATCACGCTGTATGAAGTCACTCAAAGAGTCGTTCAAACACAAAAAATTTGATTACTGATGGAAAGCAACGAACTGCTAGACCGTTTCTTTAAAGGCAGCCTGACAGCAGAAGAAAAACTCATGTTGGAAGAATTGATTCGCTCTGATGCTGAATTCAGGGAAGAATTTGAGTTGCAGCAGGCAACCCGGGAAGCGGTAATCCGAAATAAACATAAGGAGCTCAAAGCCTTCTTAGGCGGAGTAGAAGAGGAGATAACCGGTAGCCAAAAAATCAGGAAAATACATCCCAATTCATATTTATGGAAGATTGCAGCAGGGGTGGCACTACTGGTTGCCGCCACTGTCCTTATCTTCAACTTTACGGGTACTCCTTCCGCTGCACCTGCTACGGATTCTTTTCTTTCCTATTACACCGCTTATCCTAACGTAGTTTCCCCGATCACACGTGGAGAAGAGTTGAATCCAGAGGATCTGGAGAAAGCCGCATTCGTAGCTTATGAAAGTAAAAATTACAGTCTTTCAGACAGTTTGTTTACAAAAATCCTTTCTTATCAAACAGACTATGTCCAGTTCTACAAAGGTATTTCCAAGTTTGAGCTGGGGCAATATGACTCTGCCATCCAGTATTTTGACAATTACCTTTATAGTGACGGTACGCAGCTTCGGGATCAGGCCAAATGGTACATGGCTCTTAGCTATCTGGTAAAAGGTGACACCCTCAGAGGTAAAGAAGAGATGATCCGGCTGAGAAAAAGCAGCGGATACAAGATGGATGAGGTGGAGCGAATTTTATTGGAGATAGAATAATCAAAATAAAGGAAGTCTTTTAGTTTAAATAAACTAGTATGAAAATTTTTTACATCAAGTATTTAGTCCTGAGTTTTATTCTTGTCTATATAACGCTTGCAAGCTATAGCCAATCTATGGACAGTACGGAATATAAAGCCAAAGTAGCGCAGCTAGAAAGCATAAAGGATGAAAGCAAAACAATGCCGAAAAGTGAAATAAAGAATAGAAGTTCCCTAAAAGAATTGAAAGACTATTTCAAAAATGAAAAATCCTATGATAATTATTTAGAGACCTTATTACACTTGTCTTATTCGTATTATTTTGAGGCAAATATGGATAGTAACTTGTATTATCTAGAAAAAGGAATGTCTGAGGTAATACGCCCCGAAAAATCAGATAAACTAGAAGTAATAAACATCTTTTTCAATCGCTATGCCTCGTTTCTAAATGACGATGGTCAATATACAAAAAGCAAAGATCTATACCAGGAGCAGATAGACCATTTGAGGAAAAATGACCCCTCTGGCTTGGCTAGGGCATATAATAATTTTGCCGTATTACTTAATAACCTGAAAGAAAGCGAGCAGTCACTCCGCTACTATGATAGTTGCCTTACCATCCTCAAGCAACAAGGGTTAGATGAAGGGACTCCCTTGGCCTACACTGCGTACCTAAATCAATCCATGCCAAAGATAAACATCGGACAATATCAAGAAGCACTGGAAAGCCTGAGAAAAAGCGAATTGAACTTGGTAAAAATGGGTCGAGACAAAAGTCCGGGAGACGTAATTATAACTTCTTTGTATTATGCTTATGTATATTCCCACAAAAATGAATATCCTGAAGACCTTGAACATGCCTTAACCTATGCCAATAAAGGCTATGAAATGCTCTATGAAATCAATTCAGAACACTTCTACATGACTTATTTTTATTTGGTGTTAGCTGATATTGAAGAGAAAAGGGGAAACCTTAAAGAAAGTCTAGTCTATAATAGTAAAGCTGTGGCTTTGAAGGCAAAATTAGCGGGAGAAGTCAACGATGACATGCCTGCAATGTTGACAAGTTTAGCTAGAGTGAACTATAAATTGAATTTCATAGACTCAGCTGAGTTTTATTTCAATCGTATAAAGAAAATATACGATGATCCGAGGCAGAATAAAACGTATGACTATGTAGAATACCTTTTTGAAAAAGCAGATTTTTATTTGCTTTCGGAGAGAATACCTGAAGCTGAGAATACCCTTTTGGAAGCGCTGCAAGGATTTATTCCTACCTATAAGTGGAGCCAAGGAATCGCCGATAATCCTCCTTTTGAACTGATACCAGAGGTCTATCAATCTGCATTCTTTTTTATAAAAAAGGCAGAAATCAGCAAGGAAATCGCGGAGAAAAATGAGGATTCTGATTTATTGAAATCTTCATTGGACTCCTATATTATCGGTACCATATTGCTGAATAAAAGCAAAAGTGCGATCTTCAATTTACGCTCGAAAGCTCAATATGGGCAACAAAAGAGCATTTATTATTCACAAGCTATCCAACTTGCAATCAAACTATTTCAAGAAACTGAGGATAAATCCTACTGGGAAAAAGCATTTATACTTTCAGACTTTGACAAATCCTCAAATCTTAAAAATCACCTAAATCAGCAATCCTCAGCTTATCAAAGTACCATCCCCCAAGCTTTGTTGGTGAAAGAATTGGAATTGAAAAGCGAAATAAATTCATTGGAAAAAGAAGCGTATCGAGACAGCTTTTCCAAAGCTATCCAATCCAACGCTAACGATTCTACGCTCAAACTCATCGTAAGTAAGAAAGAGGAAATGAATAAACTGCTGTCCCAGTATAAGAAAGCGTATCCCAACTACTATGCAATGCAATATGGAGGCTTGGATTTTCAACAAGAAAATATTCTGGCAAGTGACGGGTTGAGCGTGTTGAGGGCGTCGAATAGACTGATCTTACAATATCATGAATTGGATGATAAATACGTGTTAACATATGTCAAGGGCAGAAAGCAAGGAGTTTTGGATATCAATAAGGACGACTTATTCAATAAAAATCTTGAAGAGTTTATCTATAACACTAAAACGCCTACCTCAATTGATTTTCAAAGCGCTGCCCATTACTTATATCAGAACTTATTAGCTCCCGTCCTTGAATTAATACCTTCCACACGACTGATCATCATCCCAGACGGAGCTCTGAGCTATATCAATTTCGAACTTCTTATCAGCAATCCCATAGCAGAAAAAACCAACTATAAAGACTTCAACTATCTGCTCAAAAGCCACACGATCACTTACCATTATTCAGGCTCTTTGATAAACTTCAAACAGACCAACTTGAACGGCAAGTCCAGCATATTTATGGGTTTTGCTCCTTATCAGAATATTGCCGACCCAAAATACATAGCTCAGGATGAGCGAACAGCCACATTTGATTTTGCTTCATATACTCCCCTTCCATATAGTGATCGAGAAGTGGGAGAAATAAGTGAAAAATTTTCAGGCAAAGGTTATTACGGTGTGGAAGCGAAAGAAAGCGTGGTCAAAAGCGAGGGAGTTCAATCCAATATCTTACATTTTGCTACGCATAGTTACATAGATGCAAAGAACCCTATATTCTCGGGATTATTATTATCTGCCGATGATCAGAATGACGGGGTGCTTTATACCCATGAGCTGTTCGATCTGAAATTGAACGCCGATCTGGTGACCCTATCTGCCTGCAATTCTGGATCCGGCGAGTTTCAAAAAGGCGAAGGCGCTATTAGTCTTGCCAGAGGCTTTATGTATGCGAATGTTCCAAATGTATTGATGAGTCTTTGGGCAGTTTCTGACCAATCTACAAGCAAATTGATGGAGCTTTTTTATAGCAACATATATGATGGAGAACAATACAGCGATGCTATTAGAAACGCTAAACTGGACTATCTGTCCACTTCAGACCATAATTTGGCGCACCCTTATTACTGGGGAGCATTTATTTATGTAGGAGACGTGTCAGAAGATGGAAATACTTTTTGGATCTGGTTACTTCTGGGGATATTCATTGCTGCAGCTCTGGCTTATTATTATTATTTCTTTTACAGGAAGATGTCAACTAGCAAAGTTTAAAAACTTATAGAGTATTAAAATCTACTTTTTTATCCACTTCCGTTTGATAGATTTTCCACTTCAACTAGTTGATTGGGATAAGACAAAGTGATAAACATTTTACTCAGCCAAAACATTCTATCATCCAGAATAGAATGTTTTGGCACAATCCTCCAGTCCAATCTAGTTTAAGATTTCCTTGCGAAAATTCCATCAGGGTAAATAGCAAATGATCTTTAACTGTTTGTCTGATCGAAATTCTTCTCCAATGACAGAGACGAAGTATTGTCCGCAGTCGAATGAAAAGGCTGAATCTAGTTAGAAGGAGAATGGAGGCGGTCAGATTGATAATTAATATATAGTTGATTTAACTCAGGTAAAAATCACTCCTAAAAAGAAAAAGTATCAAGATTGCTCCTGATACTTTTAAAAGACTTCGATTCCTTATTGTAGTTCAAATGAAGCTCTTACCTGATTAAATCTACTATTCCCAAATCTTCATTATCAAAAGTTAGCTTAAGACTTGTCTCGGAAGATTTCATTAGGGTAGCATTTCCTAGTTCACTTTCCATTCGATTCCCACTGATGCTGTAATTTAGATCATAACCAAGTCCATCATTTATCGGAGCAGTGCAATAGGGGATGTTGTTTTCATCATAGGCTGTGGCAACCGGATTGATGTTTAAGTTACCATCACTGCCAAATCTGTAGGTGGTTTGGAAGTTGCATTCATCGATGACCTCATCGTTTATAAAATTGCTTTCTGCTAGCGTCCATTGACCTAGGACAAATTGAGAAAAGTCAGTTACTGGGTCTTCCTTTTCTTTGCAGTTGGAAAGTAAAAGGACGGCTATCAGGCTTAAGACCGAAAGAGGTAAATAGTGTAGTTTCATTGTGATTAAATGTTTGGTTGTAAAAATGGATATCAGCTTCCTCAATTGGTAAGGTAGTAATGCCTTCCAGTGGTTGGATTGAGGATCAATTAAGGATGAATTCTACCCTTCTGTTATTCGCTTTACCGGTTGGGGTGTCGTTTTCAGCAATGGGTTCTGAAGCTCCCTTACCGGATGCCTCCATGGCATTACTAACTCCAAACTCTGTTTGTAAGGCTAGTAATACTGCAGCTGCTCTTTCTTCAGACAGCTGCTGATTTAGTTCTTCGGACCCATCGCTGTCTGTATGGCCGATTATAGATACTGACTTAGCTGATTCAGAATTCAGCGCATCTGCAATCTCCTTTAGGATAGCATAAGACTCGGGTTTGATCTCGGCCGAACCGGAATTGAAGGTGATGGCAGAAGTGCTGTAAGTTCCGCTTTCCAAAAGTTTGTTTCGAGTATCCGGTTGGCCTACAGCATAGCGGATGTTACTGAGGTAGTAATTGTCCCCATCAGCAGAATTTGCTACAAAGAAGCGGGCACTGCTAAGCTTAACATCCTTTTGAAAGGCTGCTGTCAGATCCAATACTTTTTCTTCATTTGCAAATACCTGAACACGTCTTCCTGTACGGGCTATCGATATATGGATCGGCGTATTTTCACCTTCTGCATTAATGAGATGAGAGGCATCAAAATTATTTCTAAAATTCAGTCCTTTTTCTGTGTGAACAGCTTTTTTGCCTATAATATAAGGTCCACCGTCATGGCTGTTGCCGGAAAACTGGATTCCAAGGTAGTTGTCTGATAATTTCTGTAGGTTGAAATAATCACCATTTCCATTCCAACCGAGATTTGCTTCTGGATTGGCAATGTCTGAGAATACTACCATCATATTTCTGGAAGAACTAAAAGACCCAAATTCAAAGTCATACATCAGGTCAAACTCCAGAGTGAAATTCTCCGGAAAGTCAGTCAAATATTCCGGTATAAAGTTTCCTGAAGTCTTGCCAAACCACACCCAGTTCCCTTCGATTCCGTCAAAATTGACTATTTCTGCCGAACCAGTGGTGATCCAGGAGGCAGGAAGATCACCTACCTTATCTTGCATAAAATCATCATAGGCAAGGATTTCCTCGCCCTGTATAAAAGAGAATTTGGTATATTTAGCTAGAGTAGGAGATTGCTGTGCGTTGATACCATACGTAGGATTGCCATCTTCTGACCAGTCCGCGTAACCACCCTCCATCGCAGTAGAATCTACTTCTGCTTCATTTTTCGAACCTTTTTCCTTTTTATCTTTTTTCTTAAAGACTCCTTTCACCCCGTTGATAATACCATCACCTACCGATTCGATGGTTTGGTCCACAGTTCGCTCCGCCTTGCTTGCCGTAGATTCCTTAGCCTGGTTCACCACACGTTCCTTGACCTGAGCTTGAGTAACAGAAACGGTAATTAAAAGACTTGCTGAATAAAGTAAGACTCTCTTTTTTATTTGTATAGTCGTCATAGCAGTAAATGATTGTTAATAATCTGTTTCTGCTTCTTAGTCTTTTGGGATTAAAAAAGGTAAACAAAAAAGTTGCTGAAGGAATGTAATCCTGAAATAGCAGTCTAAAGGAAGTTTCATGAATAGCCTGAATCAGGACAGGATACCGAAATCACTATTTCACAGTTGCAGAAAAGTATGAGGATGAAATCTTCGGCGCTTCCCTTAGTGTGCGAAAAGGACCTCTGCCGAAAGAGAATCAAGTATCAGCAGTACACTTGAAAATACATTCACCGTTGAGAAAAGGAAACAGTAGGAGAGACCAGCATATTTACCAAATCTGTGCCAGTTACTATCCTGCTTTCCTCCATAGGGATAGCTACCATGTTGATGACGCCAAAAAATGGTTTGGTACATACACCTTTATCCATAGACAATCTGGGCATTTCTCGTGTAAAAAGGGTGATGGCTGTGGCCCCAAATTATGCGAAAACGGATTCTTTTGCTACTTCGGGTAACAACTGTAACAAAACGGTACCCTGTTGCTTAGAATCACTTATAATTCGCTAATGTTTTAGGTACAGTGATTTGATAGTTGGATATATATAGCGTCTTTTACTAAGGAGCGTTCTCCTTTTCCCAAATCTATATTTTCCAAACTCAAATAGTTATCAAAATTGACAGTAATTTTTCTCCTGTAGAACCACTCCAAACTCCCAACCCCATTCTGATTTCAGTGTGACCTTTCCACCCCACGCTTCCACACTTTTGAGCTTCATCAAAAACGATAATCGTTATGAATCAAGAAGCTCAGAATCTCAACTTTTCCAGAAATGTTCCACCAACATTGGAACAGGTACAAGCTTACTTTAGCTCTCTTCATGTTCCGACTTCTGAATCGGAAGTTTTCTACTTCTATTATCAGGGGATGGACTGGCGAAATGAATCGGGAACCGCTATTCGTGACTGGGTGATGGCGGCTGATGACTGGGTTTGGAATCTGGAAAACTGAGGCTTTTCCAAGAATACAAATTTCCTGCTTGAACTACACGACCTTCCACTGAGGGTAGGCTTGGCATTGCGTGTTGGCAATGAGCAAGATGTAGGATTGTCTGACGCCAATCCGCTCTTGCACACCGCTGCCGGAGTTGCGGGTGGGATAAAATTTCTCCGAAGTCGAATTTTATAATCCTAGGCATATGAAAAAGAGAACTGTCAACTATCCAATACGAAAGTCGATCCGATTTACTCCAACTGAATTAGAGAAACTGGAAATTCTGCTGAAAAGAAGTGCCTACTGTCAGACGATCAGTGAGCTGGTAAGGGACATGCTTTTCAAAAGAAAATTGACAGTGAACACGCGAAACGAATCTGTGGAGAACACGCTGGTGGAATTAGGACTGCTCAGAAATGAACTGAATAAAATAGGAGTGAATATCAATCAGATTACACACTATTTTCATATGCAGGCTGATCCAAAAGAGCGTCAGTTTTTTGTGAATGAAATGCTCCCTCACTTTGAGCGGACTAAAGTAAAATTAGAGGCGCTGCATCGCTTGATTGAAGGGTTGAAAATGCTTAGCTAGTTGGTTGCTAAAATCAGTACAGGAAAGACAATTGGAGGGGTGATCCGATACAACGAACAGAAGGTGAAAAGCGGACAGGCAAAACTGGTACAGATGGGAGGGTTTGCCGTTAAAAATCTTACTGTCAGGGATAAGATCCAATCATTTGAAAAGGTGCAGAACTTGAATACAAGGACGAAAACAAATGCCGTCCATATTTCGCTGAATTTCTCTCCAGAGGATAAAGTAGATGGGTATATCCTTCAAAAAATTGCAGGGGATTATTTGAAAGGGATTGGTTTTGAAAACCAGCCTTACCTGCTGTACCAGCATTTTGATGCTGCCCATCCCCACGTGCATATTGTGACCACCAATATTTCAAGTTCAGGAAAGCGGATTGAAACGCATAACCTGGGTAAGGTGCTGTCAGAACAGACCCGAAAGCAAATTGAGCAGCGATACGATCTTGTAAAGGCAGAAGAGCAGCGGAAGCAAAAAGTCAATTTGCTCCAGCCGTTGGAGAAAGCTGTGTATGGCAAACGGGAAACGAAAGCCTCTATCTCCAATATTGTTCAGGAGGTTACACGTTCGTATCAATTTACTTCCCTGCCTGAGCTGAATGCTGTGTTGGGGCAGTTCAATGTAGGTGCTTACCGGGGTGAAAAGGAAAGTGACATGTTTAAAAATAAGGGACTGGTGTACTCGGTTTTGGATACGTCAGGCAACCGGGTAGGGGTTCCTGTGAAGGCCAGTTCAATGTATTGCAGGCCTACCTTAGCCAGACTTGAAAAGCTGTTCCTACGGAACAAAGAAGCAAGAAAGCAACACCGGGAAACGCTCCTTGGCGTAATTCACGGAGTGTTGCAAAATAGCAGTTCCCTGGAGGAGTTTACTTCCAAACTCAGGATTGAAGGAATCAAGCCGCTAGTCAGGTTCAGTGAAGAAGGACGGCTGTATGGGGTGACCTACATAGATAACGTAAACCGATGCGTGTTTAACGGTTCAGCCTTGGGAAAGGAGTTAGCTGCCAATGCGCTTTCTGTTAGATTTTCGAAAGAGTATATACTTTCCGATCCATCGGAAAGAGAGCAGGAGGTAAAGCAGGAAATAAAAATAACTGGGCAGGAAACTGAGCAAGGCACCAGAATTCCTAGCCTTGAGATTTCTTTAACTTCTTACCAACCGGAAGATCCAACCCCTTATGAGCTAAGGCAAAAGAAGAAGAAAAAACGCAGGAAGCGAATCCAATAAACAGAGCCTATGCAAACCGGAGAAAACACCGAGGGGTTAAGGAAGATCATCGACCTGACCAGAAAGGCAAGTATTGGAATGCTGGGTCTGCATTGCTATTACTACTGTTATCATTCCTTCGATCAATGGGGGCTTACGCATCCTATTTCAGAAAGACTTCTGGTCAATATTCAGGATACCGGTCTGTTTAATGAATTCTATCTATCCAAAGTTTTCGCATTGGGGCTTTTGCTGATTTCCTTGATCGGAGCGAAAGGAAAGAAGGATGATAAACTCAGAATGGTTCAGATAGGCTTGCCACTGATCAATGGATTGGTACTCTATGCGGGCAGCTTTTTTGTCTTTTACCTTCCAGTTAAGGGAGATACGCTGAACATTATTTACATAACAGTCACCAGTCTTGGATTTATTCTTATTCTGAGGGGAGGAGGGCTGCTAAGCCGCTTGCTGAAGAACCGGTTTGATCAGGGGGTGTTTAATCATTTGAACGAGACATTTCCCCAGGAAGAGCGCTACCTGGAAAATGGATATTCGGTTAATCTTCCGGCACAATACCGGCTTAAGGATACGATCAGAAAGTCATGGATCAACATCATCAATCCCTTTAGGGCATTGTTGGTGGCCGGTACTCCAGGTTCCGGAAAAAGTTACTTTGTGATCCGACATGTGATTACCCAACACATCAGTAAGGGCTTTTCCATGTTTGTCTATGATTTCAAGTACGATGATCTCTCCCGTATCGCTTACAATACGCTGCTAAAGAATTATTCTGCCTATCCTGTAAAGCCTGAATTCTATACCATCAATTTTGACAGACTTTCCCATACCCATCGCTGCAATCCCTTAGACCCGGAGACCATGCTGGACATTACCGATGCCTCGGAAGTTGCCCGCACCATTATGCTTGGTCTGAACAGGGAGTGGATCAAAAAGCAGGGAGACTTCTTTGTGGAAAGCCCGATTAATTTCCTCACAGCTATTGTCTGGTTTCTTAAAAAGCATAGACAAGGCAAATACTGTACCCTGCCCCATGTCATCGAACTGATGCAGGCCGATTATGAGAAACTGTTTACTGTATTACGAACTGAGCCGGAAATAGAAGTTTTGGTAAATCCTTTTGTCTCTGCTTTGGTTAAAAAGGCATTTGATCAGTTGGAAGGTCAGGTGGCCAGTGCCAAGATCACCATGGCACGACTTTCTTCTCCCCAACTGTATTATGTGCTTTCCGAGAGTGAATTCACGCTGGATCTAAACAATCCAGATGCGCCTAAAATCATCTGCATGGGAAACAATCCCCAAAAGCAGCAGGTCTATGGGGCTGTCTTATCGCTCTATATTTCCAGGGTGGTCAAGCTGGTCAACCAGAAGGGCAAGCTGAAATCCAGTCTGGTGTTTGATGAATTTCCTACGATCTATTTCAATGGCATTGATAACCTGATTGCCACCGCACGGTCCAACAAGGTAGCTACCTGCTTGGGAGTACAGGATTACAGCCAGCTTCGAAAGGATTATGGAAGGGAGCAGGCTGATGTGATTATGAATACGGTGGGGAATTTTATCAGCGGACAGGTATTGGGGGATACGGCAAAGCAACTTTCAGAACGGTTTGGAAGGATTATCCAGAACCGGGAGAGTGTATCGATCAACAGTTCAGAGACATCAGTTAGCAAATCCACCCAACTGGATCAGGCGGTTCCTCCTTCTACTATAGCTTCACTTTCCTCTGGTGAATTTGTGGGAATGGTGGCAGACACACCAGACCAGAAGATCGAATTGAAAGCGTTTCATGCTGAGATCATCAATGATCATAAATCCTTGAAGCAGGAGGAAGAAAGGTATCGACCAATCCCCAAAGCACGGGAAATCACCCAGGAGGAGGTGGAGGAAAACTACAGGAGAATCAAGCGTGAAGTGGAGGAGATTATCAGAGTGGAAATGGAACGGGTATTTGATACACCGGAGTTAGGGCATTTGATTATTAGGAGCTAAACTGTCCAAGTCCACTCGTTAGAAATGCGTGTTTTATGGGGTGATTTGAGCTTAATAACAGGTTTGTTTTGATTCTGTATAAGACAGTTTCAAATTTACCAAAAGCAAAATGCCACTAGAGTGAAGTGGCATTTTGCTTTATTTCTATTCTATGAGTTTAAAATTGCTTTTATTGATTCTGACATCGGAGTTGTAGGATGATCTATCAGTTTTGATAAAGTTTTATCTTCTGCATATAAATCCCCTTTTGAGGCACTGACATCCCATGAGGCTATACCGTCTGCGATCCTATCAGGTAAGCCGAAACCTTGAAGTGCTTTGCTGTATTCCTGCTCAGAGAGGTCTTGGTAAGGTATGTCTTTACCAGTTTGCTTAGAGATTTCCACTGCGAAATCCTTTAAAGTAAAAGACTGGTCACCGGCAAGTTCATATACTTTACCTTCGTGACCTTCACCGGTTAATACGGCAGCTGCCGCTTCGGCAAAATCAGCCCGGCTGGCCGATGATATTTTACCATCACCTGCACTTCCTATAAATGCACCTGCTGCTAAAGCTCCCGGAATAGAACCTGAATAGTTTTCAGTATACCATCCGTTTCTCAATAGAGTGAATGAAATGCCTGATTCATTCAAGTATTTTTCTGTAGCTAAGTGCTCCTCAGCAAGACTGAGTGTGGAGGTGTCTGCTCTTAGTAGGCTGGTATAGACTATCCATTTTATGCCTGCTTCTTTGGCTGCATTGATCACATTCTTATGCTGCATGGCTCTTTTTCCGATTTCATTTCCGGAAATCAAGAGCAAGGTATGGATGCCTTGTAAAGATTCTTCCATTGACTCAGGGGCGTTGTAATCGAAAGCCCTGGCCTCTATATCCTCTACTTTTTGCGGTGAGCGAACCAGTGCTATGAGGTCTGACGCATCTGTTCTGCTTTTCAGTTGCTCTACTACCAATTTTCCGAGTTGACCGGTTGCCCCGGTAATTCCGATTTTCATACCTGTTGTATTTTAAAGTTAAGTGTAATAGTTTGTGTTACATTAAAAGGCAAAAAATATCAGTGAAAGTTTTCTGCAAAATTTTTCAAGGTTTTGCATTGTAATTCTTTGATCACCGATTGATCAATTACTGTATTTAGTCCCTCAAGTTTTTTGTTAATATCCTTGCCGACAGGACATTTTGGATTGGGTAATAAATTCTTTTTCCCTAAAACATTCGTGGTCTTCACTGTAAGATATATATCTGCAAGGGTA
Organism: Algoriphagus locisalis; assembly: GCF_900116615.1. Classification (GTDB taxonomy): domain Bacteria; phylum Bacteroidota; class Bacteroidia; order Cytophagales; family Cyclobacteriaceae; genus Algoriphagus; species Algoriphagus locisalis. The sequence goes on along the minus strand of NZ_FPBF01000012.1, from coordinate 37,222 downwards.
ATAGCTACGCTGTTTTTATCCAGTGCATACCCGCCCTCTTTGCCTTTTCTGCTCTTCACCAGCCCTGCATGCATCAATACCCCAAGCTCTTTGCGGACAATCACAGGGTTGACGTTGATGCTTCCGGCTATCCAGTCTGAACTTAGCCACTCATGCTCCTTGTACGCAAGAAGCGTTAAAATGTGAAGGGCGGTTGCAAATCTGGTGTTGTTCATAACTGATGCAAATATAAGAGTTACTTTATATGTAACAATAAATATTACAATTATGTTTCATTGGTTTGTTCACATTCGAACCTACTTTAGTGGAAAGGGTTATTTACAACCTGATAGGTTCTGTGAGCTTGTTTAAAACAACTTATTTTTCCCATTCCTTCTTCCGCCAATTTAGCCTGATCCCGTCACACGAGGCAAGAGCTTACGGCATAAAGCCCACGCACTTGTCTCTGCTGGTTTATTCCGTTTCCTCTTGCGGGTAGTGCCGGTCTCAGGCTGGTGCAGCTTCATAAGAATTTGTCAAACCAAAACACAAAAGACTATGAAGACACTAGCAAAAACATCAGCAAAGACATCAGCTAAGAGAAAAGATGGAAATGACTTAGCAAGAAACAAGTGGCGCAGTACACAAAGCCCAAAAGGATCATCGGATATCTATCAGAAGTTTACGGATGGAAAACTGATACAAACAGCACCGACCGGAATTTATAAAGTCACTTCTGAATAAATATACATTTTTTGAAATATCTGGACTAGGCTGGTTTGCCTCATTTCGTTCCTCATGATATACACTGTTTAGCTCAGCCCATCTTACAATTGGTACTGTTCTTGGAAAGTTTGCTTCATCTATCAATTGGGGTATGGGGGGCTGAGAAATGAAATGGGTTATTTGCTATTAAGTGTAGCCTTTGTAGATGAAGTCAATATTGACTCGTAATTAAAAGCATTAATTACCTGTTCAGGAATGTTCACCTGACGTACGGAAGCGTACTTACCATAAGTGTGGGAGCATTAGTTGAAAACCATCCATTACCCCATGTATCCAGATTTTAAAAAAAAATTAGTTGACACATGGTGAAAAACATAGCTTATCTGACCGGATTACTTGTCGTAGGATATCTTTCATATCATTATCCGCTCTTCTCATTTGTTTTGTTGGCGATATTGGGATTGATTTTATGCTACTTGTTACTAGCACTTGTAATCAAGTTGATTCAAAAAAGGATTCAAGGGAAGTGGTTCCATGTTCCATTAGCGCTCTTGAGTATAATTGTGGTGGGACTAATCACTGGATTTTTAGCACCCTTGGAAGAACCGCTAACTACCACCGGAAATGTTTCGGAGGATCTGGAATATGCCCATAGAATGGACCAGGCAGACCGCATGAATCTTAAGTTTTTTATTCCTGCATTCCGCAGTCAAATGAAAGGGAGAGACAGTGTTCGGTTAAATCAGGTATTGGACTACAGCAGAGCGGGTAAAATAGCCAAGGGCAGAGATAAGTATTATGCAGCTTTTGTTTTGCATCACAATCCAGAAAAGGACAGTTTACTATACCGAAAGGCACATGAATTGGCTCAAGCCGCTGCTTCTGAAACTGATTTGACTGACGATTTTCAGGTTCAGTGGCTATCTAAGGCCACCTATGACCGCTGGATGCTTTCTATCGGAAAGGAGCAGGAACATGATACCCAAGGAGGTGTAAGTTTTGAACTTCAATAGTTTTCCCTAGGTGTAAATCCCAATCCGATTCTTTCAGAGTTTTTTTTCTTCCGTCTTAAAAAAGCATTGTTTGCCAGGGAATCGGCTTAATTACGAGAACTTCAATCCTTCATATTTTTAATTATTCTAATTGCCTGTAATAATTCGGTACTTTTTTCTTCCAAGAGATAAAACCGATCTTCTGCAAAAACTTATTAGCTGCCTGATAATGGCTTTGCTCGTAGTGACAGTTTCTGTAGCGCAATCAGTATTCCGTGTAGAAAGGAATGGTACCGGTCATCCTATCCTGTTTCTTCCCGGATTTGGTAGCTCTGCTCTGGTGAGGTTTGGGATCAGGTGGTCTCAAAATTTCCTGATCATGAATCCATTACCTTGACGTATGCGGGATTCGACGGAGTTTCAACTATAAATTTCCCATGGTATAGCAAGGTGATGCTTCAATACCAGTAGCTCAATACTCTTAATCGAAAGTTAATTGAAAAACATTCCTTATTAAATCATCAAGTTTCACCAGTTCCTCCTAACCATTCTTTGAATCTGCTGACCCGATCCCGACTTACGATGATTTCTTCTTTAAATGGGATAGTAGGATTGATTTTGAGTCTGCTATTGGAATAGACCAGTACGTCTTTGATTGCACTTAAGTGAACCATGAAACTTCGATTGACCCGGAAAAACAGGGCAGGGTCAACTATCTCTTCCAATGATTCCATTTTATAGTCGGTGATGAAACGTTTTCCATCTTCCAGTATAAGATAGGTGTTCCTTCCTTCTGTGTTAAACAGATGAATGGATGAGGTGGCAATGGAATGAATGTGTTCTCCTATTTTTACCATAAACCGCTCTTTATAGCTGGGCTTTTTAAAATATTGCCAGAGCTGGGTATTTTGGCTTTGATTCAGAGCATTTCCACTTAATTGCCGGAATTTGTCGAGGGCCGCTTCAAAAGCTGAGTAACGGATAGGTTTTACCAAGTAGTCAATTCCATTTGCCTGAAATGCCTCCAGAGCATACTGACTGTGGGCAGTGATGAAAATTACCGGTTTGAAAAATGAAACCTGATCCAGTGCCTGAAAAGAAAGTCCGTCTTCCAGCTGCACATCTACCAATAACAGATCAGCCTCTTCCCCATATTTTCCCAGTAGGGGCACCGCCTGGGCAATGGAAGATGCCACTCCAAGGATTTGTGAATTCGGGTTATACTTTTGCAAAAAGTGGCTTAACTTCTCTATGGCCGGAAGTTCGTCTTCAATCAGGATAACTTTCATAATTAGGAGATTTGTACTTCAGATTGGGCGTTAAATGGCTTTTCTAACGGGATATAAATAGAAAATAATGAGAGGTCTTGCCAATGTAGCCGGTTGTTAAGCCAACCATACTGCGACTTGATGACCTTTAGTGTTTCCTCTAGTATGTGGCTTTTGGTCAATGAAAAATTGGATTCAAATTTTAGAATAAGGCAATTTTCAGAAAGTTCCATACTGAGCGATAGTGGCATAGATTCGGAGGAAAGCTGAGAATATGCGATGGCTTCCAGTACTTTAGTCAAGGTACGGGGCACTATCAGCAGACCTGCAGGATCTGGGAAGTGACTCAGAATGATGTTTTTGGATACAAACTGTCTGAAAAAAGTTTGGGTACATTGCATGGCTTGTAACTCTTGGCTCAGCGGAACCAATTCTTCCTGGTCTTTCAAAGAATGCCTATAAATATCCGCGAGGAGAAGAACGCCCTCGTCGGCCATAAATAAATCCTTTTCCTTAATTCTGATCACTATGGATTCCAATCCTACCAATAGAAATTCAGGGTTCAGCATGTAGTGAAACAGATCTATGTTTTTTTCCAACAGTTCTTTTTCTCTTTTCTCTGATTCCAGTTCCTTCTGGAATTTGTTGTGGATATAATAAAAGCCGGCAAAATGTCCCTGGTACATCAGGGAAACAAAAATAAACAGTCCATTGAAAATCTTTAATTCAGTGGAATAGACCGTCGGATCATTCATGTTTTCAAACCAGGAAAAATAAGCAATGAGCATTCCACTGGTTAAAACTATACTTCCGACCACAGTGAGAATCAGTAATCTGATTACCTGTTTTTTAAATTCCAGCGCTATGGAAAGCTTTGACTCCAGCTGGTGGATTAAAAACCTGTTTCCTTCCAGAACCAAATAGCTGCAAACAATGCAAAAGATGAGTTCCTGGGTGAAAAAATCCTGCAGGGCAGTGCCAACCGTGTCAAAAGCGAGAAGTACACTTAAGTAAACCAAGGCCCCAACTCCCAGAGGAAGCAACAATCTAGTCAGGGGGTTAGGAGTAAGAATCTTTGTCATTCTGCAAGTCCGGGAAAGATAAACGGCAAATTCACATAGAAACATGCTTGAGATTCTTGGATAGAAATCTGCTGTTTGCCATAAAGTTTGTAGCGGGCTTTCAGGTTGTTCAGCCCGATTCCTATGGAAGGGATTTGCTCTGGTTTACGGGTGATGCTGTTGTTGACCACTACCTTATCCCGATCTGCTGTGATGGTGATTTTAAGCGGGTGTTCCTGACTCGCCACGTTATGCTTTAGCGCATTTTCTACCAAAAGCTGAATGGCTAGTGCTGGCAGTTGATGATCAAGAGCCTCTGATTTGATGCGATTTTCCAAGATCACTTTGTCTCCATATCTTACTTTCATCAGATGCATGTAATTCTCCACGATTTTCAGTTCCTGTTCCAGTGAATTGAGCGGTTGGATTCCGTTTTTGATAAGGTGCTTAAAGTTATAGGCCAGTTTTCGGATAAAACTTTCGGCCTGATCAGGATTGGTGGCGATCAGATTGGAAGCAGTGTTGAGGGAGTTGAAAAGGAAATGTGGGGTCAGTTGGGATCTGAGCAGTTTGTATTGCAGTTCTTCTTTGTTTCGCTCGTTACGTAGGTGTTGGATTGTTTTTTTTGAGAATTGGGCATAGGCTATCCAGGAATAATTAATCCAAACAATTATAATTGCCAGAATCAGCCCTACGACACTTCCTTTAAGTACCAATCCACGACCATTTTCGGCAATACTTTCTTTCAGTACATCGTTTACCAGAAATTCCAGCAAATAGGAATAGCCTGACAAAATTCCCCAGATCAGTAGAAATAATATAATATAAAGGCTTTCATTGCCCTGTTCCCATAAAGGATTCCTCTTAAGCACACGACTACCCAGGTGGATTCCCAATCCAGCCAACAGGCTGATGAGCAGGAAAGCCCCCTGATACCAGGAGGCTGTTCCTAGCCAAACTATCAATCCGCCGTTGTATAACAGATAGATGCCTAAACTGAGTACTAATAGAAAAGAGAGTAGAAGAGAAAGCGTTCTTGACATGCTAAGTAGCTAGATACTGAATTCGAAATTTACTGAAACTCTACTTAGGAGGCGCATTTTGCTACTTCGCCCAAAAAGTGGGAAGAGTCTATCGTGCTTTTTGCAGTTTCTCTGATTTTGGCTTTTACCTTTTCAGTTCCCTGCTTTCTGCAAATATGAGTCAATAAATCTGCCTTGAAGTGGTCACTGTCTATGCTTTTTACACCTTCAAGAATGATCAATGCTCTGGCTTCATTCATATTTCCTTTATCGGCTGCAGTTTTCAGTAAGTCATTTTTGAAATGGTCTGAATCTATTGTGGGAACCAACTCATTTACCATAAATTTCAGCTCCTGGTCAGAAAGTGAACTGAAGGAAATACTTTTGGCTATTTCTGTTTTGAAATGGTCACTGTCCAGCATTTTGATCAAGTTGATGGATTCCTGGCCTTTCCCCTCCGTTACATTGGTTTTGAAAATAGGCTTCAATAGCTCGGTTTTGAAATGATCAGAATCCAGTGCAGCAACTACTTTGTTTAACTGGTTGAAATCTTTGAAATAGCTAGGGTTTACTGATTTGTAAACTTCCAGTTGGTAATGGTCGGAATCTATCTGCGCTAAAGTCATATCTATGCAGGCGGAGGTTTCTGCCGGGCTTAGATTTTTCTTCATCAGCAGACCTAAGTAAGTTGATTTGACATAATCGCTTTTCATCTGATCTACCTTGGCGAGAACGGCTTTGGCACCTCCATTTGCGAACAATCTATCCACTCTTTTACCAGCTCCCAACGTGGTGGTATTCATCATCTCGGGTAGCATTTCGGCAAGCCAGGCTTTTCCATCAGGTTCAAATGGCTTTTTTCTACCACCCTCCTTATAGTCATGCTCCAAGCCAGCCCCGTCATTTTTAATGGTAATGGATCTGGAGTTGCCGAAAATGGTTTTTTCAATTTTCAAACTACCTCCGGGAGAAATGAAGGAGATCGATTTTTCATCACTGCTGATTTCGATTTTTCCGTTTGATTCTATTTTTAGTTTTTGGTTGTCATCCTTATAGACAAAGTTGCTACTGTTAGTGGTTCTGCTGGTGGAAGTAGTGCTGGACTGGGCGTGTAGCAATTGAACAGAAGATAGCAGCACGATCAGGATCCAGATGAAATGAGTTTTGGAAGAAGTATTCATAGTTTGTTTAGATTTTCTTACTTACTCTTCAAATATGCAGGATAGCATGGCGGAGATAAAGCAGAATGTTACCAACCGTAGGATTGTTGGAATGAATTGTAGGATGACTGACTTGAAGCATTGATCAAATTCCCATTTGATTTCTTGAAAGATTATGCCAAATTGAAAGCCCCTCAAATAGCCATTGAAAATCCATGCTTTCACGATTAGTTTTAACTTTCAGCCTTTTGTTCTATTCATTTGCTGTCTTTGCCAATGACGAGAAGGAAGGACAGCTTGATGAATATAAAGTAAGGTACATTGGTATTGAAAAGGGGTTGTCAAATAATGCGGTCACCAGTATCTATCAGGATAAAAGGGGGTTTATGTGGGTTGGTACCTACGATGGACTAAATAGGTATGATGGGTATGATTTTTTTGTTTACCGTAATCAGCCAAATGATTCTACCACACTTGTCAACAACAGAATTGTCAGCATTTATGAGAATGAAGAGGGAATTTGGGTTGGTACCAAGAAAGGACTGAGTGTTTATAATTTTAATTCGGGAGCCTTCGAAAGTAGGTACCTACTGGATCAGGAGCTGGGAGAGCAAGTCAGAATCACCTTTAATATCAACCAGATAAAGGGTAATGAATCTCAGTTATTTTTAGCTTCAGCCGGTAAGGGGCTGTTTATGTTAGAGCATGATCAAAGCTATTTTTCGCAGGTTCCATTTGAGTTAGATGGGCAACTGATCTATAACTATCACGCGCAGGGAATTGATTTTGATACACAGGGAAATCTTCTGGTATTTATACAAGGGTATGGTTTATACCGACTGGATGATAATGCTAAGGAGTTAAAGTTTATCACCCAAGTAACCAACAATGCAAACAGCATTGTGTGCGATAAGCATGGACAGGTTTGGATTGGAATGGAAAGTGGGCTCTTGAAGTATTCGATGAAGGCAACTACTCATGAATTTTACTCACGTGAACATACCGGTCATAAAGTAACAGGGTTGATGTATGTCGAAGAGGAGGACGAAATATGGGCTGCCACAGATGGAAGTGGGGTCTTTATCTATAATAACCAGACTAGCAAAATATCATATTTGAAGGAAGGCTCAGGTGATCGGTCTATTACCAGTAATTCCGTGTACGCACTTTATCAGGATAATAAAGGAGATAAGTGGGTGGGCACACTTAGGGGAGGGGTGAATGTAGTCGAAAAGGAAAATCTGCGGTTTAAAACGATTAGGAAAAACCAAGATAAAAACAGTCTTGTAAACGATTTTGTGCTTTCATTTTGTGAGTATGTGAACGATCAGATCTGGATTGGTACGGATGGCGGGGGATTGAGTTTATGGGATAGAACATCCAATACGTTTACAAATTACGTCCATTCAGAAGATCCAAACTCCTTGCCTAATAATTTTGTGACGTCAATTCTCAGAGCCGATAAAGGTGTTTGGATAGGGACGTATGGGGGAGGTGTGAGTAGGTTCGATGATAAAACAAAGACATTTAAAGACTATCCGCTGTTTCAGCCTGAGATAAATACGTATCAGCAGAACATATGGGTTTTATTCCGGGACTCCTATCAGCGTGTCTGGGCAGCTACATCCGATGGTGAGGGACTTTACCTTTTTCATCCCGAAAAAGATAAATTTGAGTTCGTGGATGCAAATATCAATGGTATTCTTACGATGGCTGAAGATATCTTTGGCAATATCTGGGTAGGTACTTTTGATCGGTTGGTTAAAATGGATCTGGATACTTTTGATCATGAGGTGTTTGAAATAGGCTATCCAGTCAGGTCAATCATCTCCGCCTCAAATGACAGGATGTTATTGGGCACCGAAGGTGGGGGTCTGATGGAATTCAATCCAAGTCATGGCGTAGTCAACTCTTTTTTGGAGGAGCAGGGACTACCCAATAACTCAGTGCTTACTATTCTGCGCGGAAAAGACGACCAGTACTGGCTCAGTACTTATAACGGTATTTCGAGATTTGACTATACTACCAAGATTTTCACCAATTTTTATGACTCTGATGGATTGCAGAGTAACCAGTTCAACTATAATGCAGCACTGAAATTACCCGACGGGGAATTGCTTTTTGGCGGCATCCGAGGGTTCAATATTCTTGATCCTGACAACGTAAATACTTCCAATTCTTTTCCTGAATTGCTGATCACGGGGATTAAGATAAACAATGAGCCCATAGAAAAGACAGGCAAGACTCCATTTTCGTTAGGTACGCTGGAGCTTCCTTATGACAAATCCATGCTTACTTTTGAATTTGCCGCTATTGAATATTCGTTGCCGGACAAAATTTCTTATGCATATTATCTCGAAGGCTGGGATAGAGAATGGCAATATGTAGGAGATTCCCGTGTAGCGAACTATTCCAAATTAAATGATGGAAGCTATACTCTCCATTTAAAATCCACCAATTCTGATGGCGTATGGAACACGGCCACCACAAGGCTTCCCATAGTTATTTTGCCTCCATGGTACATGACTCCATTTGCCTATATATCCTACTTATTATGTCTTGCAGTTGTAGTTTTTGTTATAGTTAGTCACCAGCGTAAGCAAGCTAGATTGAAATATGAAATCAGGCTATCCAAAAATTTGGCCCAGAAGGAAAAAGAGCTGAATGAGAAGAAGCTTAATTTCTTTACAAACATTTCCCATGAATTCCGTTCTCCTCTTACGATGATCATTAACCCATTGAAGGATGCGATCTATGGTAAAGGCGGAGGTTTGGGGAATGGAGAACTAGAAGTAGTGTATCGTAACTCAAGGAGACTGCTGAGCTTGGTGGATCAGTTGCTTCTTTTTAGGAAAACTGAAAGTGAATTGGGTGAGCTAAAGATTGTGAGAATCGATCTGGTTGCCTTGGTAAAGGAGGTGTACTCTTGTTTTCTACACCATGCAGAATCACAGCAGATCAGCTACCATATACATATTGAAATGGAGGATTGCCATATTTATGCTGATCGGCAGAAAGTAGAGATTTCTCTTTTCAACCTGATATCAAATGCATTGAAATTTGCCAATGAATCCAGGGGAGAAGTAGTGGTGAGACTTTATTCCGATGAAAAAAAGAGCGTTTGCATTGCCATAGAGGATAATGGTGCAGGAGTGCCAAAAGATGAAAGAGATAAGGTATTTGATCTTTTTTTCCAATCTCAAAACAACCATAAAAACCATAAAAACGGATTTGGGATCGGCCTTTATTTGGTAAAACAATTTGTCCAACTTCATGCAGGGCAGGTTACTTCTTCTTCAAAAGAATCTGGGGGCACCGTGTTTACACTAAGGCTATTGACGGGGAGGGCGCATTTACAGCATCTATTGATTCATGAGGACTTTAATGAACGTTCAGTCTTTCTTGAAGAATTGTTGGGTGCACAAGAGCCGTCCGCTGCACAAGCGATAAAAGAACAGCAGTCAAATGCCCAGTTACCATTACTTGATCAGACGAAGACTGTCTTAGTAGTGGATGATAACCAGCAAATCCGCAGTTATTTATCCGGTATTCTAAGCGATTCTTTTAAAGTAATAGAAACTGACAGTGCAGAAGCTGCAAGGCAGACTTTGAAGAACCTGTTACCGGATTTGATTATTTCCGACGTGGTCATGGAGGGAGAGACGGGAGTGGAGTTCTGTAAATTCCTTAAGAGCAGTTCCAGTTATCTTCACATACCGGTAATTTTGCTCACGGGTACGAATTCAGAAGAGGTAAAACTTAAGGGAATAGAGGTGGGAGCCGATGATTACATTACAAAGCCGTTCGATAAGGACTACCTTGTTGCCCGGGTTAAAGGGATATTAAAACAGCAAAAAGTATTTCAGGATCATCTGATGGACGGGGTGACCCAGAAGATTTCAGATTTCAAACTTTCAGAGGAGGACAAACAATTTTTGGAGCAGTTAGAGCATTTGGTCGAGACGCACCTTAACGACGATTCATTTACCGTAAAATCATTGACTGAACAGATGGGGATGAGCCATTCTATGTTATATAAGAAGATCAAACAGTTGACAGGTAAGTCAATCAACGAGATGATTCGTTTTATTAGGCTGAGGAAAGTTGCTATTTTATTGATTACTTCAGATATGCAGGTCAACGAGGCAGCGTTTTTTACAGGATTTAATGATCTGAAATATTTTAGGAAGCAGTTTCAACTACTATACGAGATGAATCCCTCTGATTTTCAGAAAAAATACAAGGGATCCTTTCAGGAAAAGAATTATAACTTGATCCGGATTATTGACAAATAACAGCGGGATAAAAACAGTAGTAGAATTCTGGACTAATCGAAGTTTGGGATTCAGAATCTACTTTGGATTGTATCCACATTTTTCTCCAAGTATAATCTGGTGAGCTTTTGCACCAGCAAAATTATACATCCCCTTTGATAGGGTAGCTCTTAGTATGTTTGACAATCTATCATCAGTATTCCACATACATTTCATTTTTCTAAGGGTAAGGCGACAGCTACATTTTTTATGTTGGGAACATGTCGGTCGGGAATAGATGTGAATCGGATTTTTGATCTCCGGCAGTACTGTGAATAGCACCCCTCCATCCCGATTTTCTTCCTTAGAGTTACCCAAAGGTTATTTTTTAATTATCCCTAAATGAATTTACCCCTCTCATGGTATGAATTTGCCCCGTGTATATGCATGGCAAAGTGACTTATTTGAAGCTCCTTATTCTTCAGTATCGGAAGGATAGCGAACTAAATAAATTATCAACAAGCCTAAAAAAACATTTCGTGAAACAAACTTTACAAACGTTAGGGAAAAGGTGGCTCACCCTTATTCTTTTGATTTGTTGCTTCCTTGGTTCAGCCCATGCACAGAACAGTGGCGGGGTATTGATTAAAGGAACGGTGACAGCTCAGGAGGACGGGTTGGGTTTACCAGGTGTTAATGTCCTGATCAAGGGAACAGGTCAGGGAACTGTGACGGATATAGATGGAAACTATTCTATTTCTGTGCCTTCCAGTGGAGCAACTTTGCTGTTTACCTTTATTGGATTTGTTTCCTCTGAAGTTGCCGTGAACAACCAGACAACCATAGATATTACCATGGCGGAAGACACACAGGCCTTGGATGAGTTTGTGGTAGTTGGATACGGGGAGCAGAAAAAGGCTACTATGACAGGTGCGATTTCCAGTGTGGGGACCAAAGAACTCATCCAGTCGCCGGTTTCCAATATTAGTAATTCTCTGGTCGGAAGGTTACCTGGACTGATAGCAGTACAGTCAAGCGGTGAACCGGGGTATGATCAGTCCAGCCTGAAAATACGCGGGATAGCAACATTAAATACCGGGGCGGAATCCGATCCCCTGATCTTGGTGGATGGGGTACAACGTTCCAGCATAAACTTAATCGACCCTAACGAGATCGAAACGCTAAGTATCTTAAAAGATGCCTCTGCAACAGCAGTTTTTGGTGTGAGAGGAGCAAATGGAGTGATCTTGATCACTACAAAAACAGGGTCGAAAGGGAAGCCCACCATAAGTTATACCGCTAACTATGGTGTGCAAAGCCCGAACAGTCTGCCGGAGATGCTGAACAGCTACGACTATGCTTCTTTGCATAATGAAGCCAGTATAAATTCAGGGCAGTCTCCTTATTTTTCTGAGGAATCTCTGGAACTCTATAGGAATGGCAGTGATCCTTACTTTCATCCTGATGTGGATTGGTTTGATTTGGTGCTGAAGGATTTTTCTGCTCAGCAGCAACATAATTTTAATATTAGTGGTGGAGCAGAGAATACCCGTTATTTCATTTCCCTGGGCTACTTTGGACAGGACGGGGCATATGATGTGGATGATCTGGCTACAGCGTATTCAGCAAATCCGAAATATCAGCGATACAACCTCCGGTCTAATTTTGATATAGATTTCAATAAGAATTTTTCAGCCTCAGTGAAAGTAGGTGCCCAGTTTGCCGATTCCAATTATCCGGGATTCGGGGCAGGCGAGATATTTTTCAGGATTCTGAATTCCAATCCACTCATGAATCCTGGTGTACTTGATGGTAGATTGATTTCAGGTGTAGAAGGACTTCCTTCGAGTTCAGGAAACCCGCTTAGTGCGATAGTAAACAATGGGTACCAAAGAAACTTCAACAGTACCATCAATTCAAACATTGCCTTAAAGCATAAATTGGACTTTGTGACCGAAGGACTAAGTGTCCGTGGTATGCTGGCTTACGATAATTACTACCAGCATTCAGTTCGGAGAAACAAGCAAAACGAAACCTACAGAATTGTAAAGGATCCAAATGACCCTACTGAACCAGTTTTTATAAGAGAGGGGCTGGATGCACCTTTTTCCTTTGGTGAAAGTTTTGGGCGCAACAGAAAGGTCTATTTGGAGAGCGCGATTGATTATGCCAGAACTTTTGGGGTACACAGTCTGACAGCTATGGGCCTTTATATGCAGGAAAGATACACTGCTCCAGGCCAGGAATACAATGTACCGAGAGGTTACCAAGGCTTTGTGGGAAGAGTGACCTATAACTACAAGGAGAAGTATCTTACTGAAGTGAACATGGGCTACAATGGCTCAGAAAATTTTCCGGAAGGCAAGCGCTATGGCTTCTTCCCATCCTTCTCATTGGGCTGGATTCTGACACAGGAAGATTTTATGCCTAAAGACGGTGTACTATCTTTTTTCAAAATCCGCGGATCCTACGGGGAAGTGGGCAATGACAAGATTGGCGGTGCCAGATTCCTGTATTTGCCTTCCGTATTTTACCCGAATAGCGGAGGATATAACTTCGGAAACTATGGCTCAAATTACCAGTGGTATGCAGGAGCTCAGGAAGGGCGTGTGGGAAACCCCGATGTGACATGGGAACGTGCCAAGAAGATCAATATCGGCATTGAGACTGGGTTCTTCAATGATCAACTTCGGTTTAATGTAGATGTGTTCAATGAAAACAGAGACAATATACTCTGGTATCTGGGAACAATTCCAGCTTTAGTCCAGGCTGATCTTCCTCCGGTAAATATCGGAAAGGTGCGGAATCATGGTTTCGAACTTGAGTTAAACTACAATGATAACATTGGAGAGTTTAACTACTGGGTAAAAACAAACTATTCCTTTGCCAAGAATAACATAGAGTATATGGATGAGCCCAATAGGGCACATCCTTGGCTCCAGCGTACAGGCAAGCCAGTAGGTCAGTATTGGGGATTGGTAAGTGACGGTTTCTATAATACTGCTGAAGAGCTTAACGGAGCGCCCACATCTGCCTTTACTGCTGAAGTTAGGCCTGGAGATATCCGGTATGTAGATCAAAACGGTGACAACACTATCGATCAGAACGATGAGGTACCTATTGGTTATTCCAATTTCCCCCAGGTGATCTACGGGATTTCATTTGGCGGTGACTATAAGGGATTTGATTTTTCGATTTTATTTCAAGGAGCCGATAAAGTGTCCACTTACATAGGTGAAATGGGAGCATGGGCATTTGATACCGACTGGAGAAATGCCACCACGAGCCACCTGGAAAGATGGACTCCGGAGCGATTTGAGCAAGGGCTGCCGATCACCTATCCAAGGGTGGAGTTGTCGCCTACTGCTGGTAAGCATAATTACAGACCTTCTGATTTCTGGCTTCAGGACGCAAGCTATATCCGGTTGAAAAACATGGAGGTTGCTTATCGTTTTCAACCGGTTTTGCTAAGCAAAATCGGAGTGAGCAGTCTTCGGGTATTTGTAAACGGAAACAATCTACTTACCTGGAGTGATATGAAAAACTATGATCCGGAAGCTCCGGCAGGAAGAGGTGGTTTTTATCCGCAGATGCGTGTGTACAACCTAGGTGTAAACGTCCAGTTTTAAACCCAAAATCTAAAAAAAAATGATACTATCCTATAAATCCCTGACTCGTTCGATGTTGGGATTATCCATACTTCTTATGTCTTGTGACAATGAGTTTCTGGGAAAACCGGAAAGCAATGACGTGACTGTAGAAGATATTTTCTCCGAAAGGGCAACTGCGGAATCTTTCCTCTGGGAGAGCTACCGAACCAGTATGCCGTTGGGATTTCCAATAGATTGGGGTCTACATAATGGTATGTATGCATCAATGGTGATGGCAGCCAGCGACGAAGGAGACGTGTATGACACCTGGCCATCTTCCAATGATCACAATACCGGTGTTTGGGGGCCTACAGGCAATCGGGAAGATGAATTTGGAACCCACTATAAAGGCATCCGTAATGCAAACATCTTTCTGGAAAACATAGATATGGTCGAAGACATTCCCCAAGCGGAAAAAGACCAAATGAAGGCTGAAGCCAAAGTCCTCAGAGGGCTACAGCACCATGAACTGATGAAGCGATATGGAGCAATACCTATTGTGGATCATGTATTGACTTCTACAGGAGAGATCATGCTTCCCCGTAATACCTATCAGGAAGTCGTCGATTTTATTGTGCAATCCTGCGATGAGGCAGCAGCCGTGTTACCGGATACTTACCCTACCAGTTTCACAGGTCGAATCACCAAAGGAGTTGCCTTGGCTCTGAAGGGAAGGGTATTACTTTATGCAGCCAGTCCATTGCACAATACCACTACTCCATACCTTCCTGAGAATCCAGAACTGACCGGTTACGGGAATTACGATGCAGGTAGATGGATGAGTGCTGCCAATGCCAACAAAGCTGTCCTTGACTGGGCTGCATCGGCAGGAGTAAGTCTGGTAAACTCTTCTGATGATCCTGCAGTGAATTATCAGACGGCAGTGGAATCTCAGGGAAACTCTGAAATGTTGCTTTACAACCAGTCAAATGGCTGGTGGGGTGCATGGAATCCTATGTTTCAACAATTCGTAATGCCCCGCGGCATTTATGGCGGATGGTATGGCCATGGGGTTACACTTCAGCAAGCCCAAAAGTATCATACGGTCGATGGAACAGATCAAGAATGGTCGGAAGAAGGGCCAAGAAGTGAGTTCCTGGAAAAAATGCAGGCCATGGAGCCAAGATTCCAATATTCGGTTTTCTATTCCGGTTCCAAGTGGAATGATGAAATCGGTGTACGTAATTTTTATAAGAACAGCAATGGGTCATGGTCTGATGGGGCTCCTGTAAACGGCGTGGGATACATGAAGAAGTTTCTGGGGAGAGCCAACTGGAATGGGGGTCAGTTCAACTGGATTATTTTCCGTCTTGCAGAGTTTTACCTTAACTATGCTGAAGCACTTAATGAAGCTTCTCCCTTAGATGCTGCTGCTTTCGATGCGCTAAATGCCATCAGGCAAAGAGGCGGCCTTGAACCAATTTCAGTCAATGATCCGAGATATAATACACAGGAAAAACTGCGGGAAGCGATCCGAAGGGAGAGAGCAGTGGAGCTGGCTTTTGAAGAGCATAGATTTTTTGATGTCAGAAGATGGAGGATTGCAGGAGAAGAAGGTGTGATGCAAGGAGAAATGTGGGGATTGAATATCTATCAACTCTCAGATGATGAGTATGTGTATAGAAAGGAGCCTTTTGAGTCCCGTGTATGGGATGACAGAATGTACCTGTATCCTCTTCCGCAATCAGAAATAGATAAAGGGTATCTGGTTCAAAACCCAGGTTGGTAAGTGTACTTCTGTTCCAGAAGACGATAAACAATACAAGAGTGCTGTATTTAAAATTGCTACAAATGATACTATTTATAAAATATATTAACAAGAAATCTCACCTGCTAAGACAGCTGCAATTCTGCGCCCTCGGGATTTTCTTTTCTTCTCAGGCAGCGCAGGCCCAGTCTCTGATTCCCAAAGTAGCCGAGCAACAGCCTTTGATGGTGGACAGTGTGAAAGCTGTTGGGAATTCCAACAATGAAATGCTAAATGTTGCTTATGGTAGTCAAACCAGAGAATCTGTTACAGGTGCTATCTCCACAGTTGGTGGAAATGAAATGAGTAAGACGTTTACTCCATCTCTTAGCAATACGCTGTTTGGCAGGCTGCCTGGGTTGACAGTGATGAGCGGATCAGGAGAACCGGGTTTTGACGAGCCCAGTATGCTGATTCGGGGTATGGGTACTTTCAATGGTGCCGACTACCTGGTAATGGTAGATGGATTCGAAGCTTCTTTTGATAATCTCTCAGTGGAGGAAATCGAAAGTGTCTCGGTACTTAAGGATGCCGCTGCAGTCGCCCTTTATGGAATACGCGGTGCAAACGGGGTGATTTTGGTTACTACCAAACGAGGACATGACGGAGAGACTAAAATCAGATTTACTGCAAGAACAGGCTTTCAAAAGCCCACACGTTTGCCTGAGTTTGTAAATGCCTACGATTATGGTGTGTTATATAATGAGGCGTTGGCAAATGATGGCCTCCCCGCACGCTATAGTCAAACAGATCTGGATAATTACCGTACAGGCAGTGATCCCTTTCTCTACCCTGACGTCAATTGGTACGATGAGGTGCTTCAGCAAAATGCACCGATGAGCGACCTTAACCTAACCTTCTCTGGTGGTGGAGAGACTACCCGATATTTTATTCTACTCGGATATCTTCAGGATCAGGGGTTATATGCTAACACAGATTCCAAGAGAAAGGAGAGTTCCAATGCGGATTTTCGCCGAGTGAATTTTCGCTCAAATATAGATGTGGCTATTTCCCCCAAAGTAAGTGCATCCCTGGATTTTGGAGGAAGGATAGAAAACAGATCGTATCCTAACTTCAGTGGTCCCGCACTTTGGGAAAACATGGCCAGATATCCTGCCAATGCATTTCCTGTTACTAATCCTGACGGATCTTGGGGAGGGAATTCCAGCTATCCTGATAATCCTGTTGCATCTGTGCTTGGAAGGGGATATACTTCTTCCCATGATCGCAACATCATGACAAACCTGAGGCTTTCGGAAAACCTAAGTGATCTGATTCCGGGATTGCGTTTTTCCCAGGCCATAGGTATTAACAACTGGCACCGGGGTAACTATAACAGAACAAGATCGCTGGCCTACTATCAGCTTGGAGCAGGCGATCCCGGTAGCGAACAACCTTATATCTATTATCAGAGAGGTCTTGACACCGGTTTCAGTGTAGATGAGGGGGGGAATGACCAATGGAACCGCGTCAATATTCAGGCGGCTTTTGATTACGAAAAACAGCTCGGTGATCATGGATTCACCGGGATGATCATGTATCATCAGGATGTGTTGAATGTCTCAGGTAATAATGTCCCTTACGCCAACCAAAGTCTGATGGGTAGGTTTACTTATAACTACCAGTCTAGATTTTATGCCGAACTGGGCATGGCTTACAGTGGTTCTGAGCGATTCCCTGAAGGGAATAGATTTGGATTCTTTCCTACTTTGTCAGGGGCCTGGGTATTGAGTAAAGAGGATTTTTTGGTAAACAGTAGTTCTGTGAATTTCCTGAAAGCACGTGCATCAGTGGGTTTGTCAGGTAATGATAACTTTGGCGGAAGTAGATTTGCCTATACACAGGATTTCTACTACTCTGGGGATTACCGCTTAGGATTGGAGAATGTTTCCAATGGGATCATCACTTACGGGCAACTAGGAAATCCGGACATCACCTGGGAAAAAGACCTCAAGTTCAATGTAGGTGTGGAGGCCAAACTTTATGATAAACTCGAAGTAGTAATGGATTTGTTTTTCAACAGAAGAACGGATGTACCGGTGAATATGGCGGATGTTTTCCCTGGCTATATCGGTGTGCTTCCCCCGTATGAAAATATAGGAAAGGTTAAAAACAGGGGTTTTGAACTTGATCTACGCTATACGGATCAGATCGGCTCATTCCAATATTTTGTAGGAGCCAGTGGGTTCTATGCCAAGAATAAGATTCTCGAAATGGGAGAAATGATGCGCCCTGAATCCTATATGTACAGAACAGGCCATTCAATTGGTCAGTCGTTTGGATGGGAAGCTGACGGGTTTTACTCACCGGAGGATTTTGATGCCAATGGTCAATTGAAGGATGGACTTCCAGTATCTTCATTCGGTCAGGTGCAGCCTGGTGATATCAGATATATCGATCAGAATGGTGATGGGGTGATAGATCAAAACGATGAAACAGCAATCGGTAAGACCTGGCAACCTGAATTCACCTATACGTTCAATCTCGGTGCTCAGTATAAGGGATTTGATTTGGAGCTTTTCTTTTATGGATTGACCAATCGCTCTGTCAACTTGAACGGAACTTACTTCTGGGGATTGCAGAATGATGCAAATCTAAGCGTCAATGCACTTAATAGATGGACACCTGAAAATCAGGAAAATGCCACCTTTCCCCGATTGACCACCATGCCAAACGAAAACAATTTTAGACCATCCACTTTCTGGATGAAATCCGGTAACGTGCTTCGGCTGCGAAATATAGAACTGGGTTATACTATCCCTTCCAATTGGACGCAGGAGATTAAAGTAGAAAATCTTCGGCTATTTGTGAATGCTGTGAATTTGTTCACTTGGGACAAAATGGAAATGGTGGATGCAGAAGCTTATGGCGGATACCCACCATTGAAGTCAGTGAATATGGGACTTAGTGTACAATTTTAACTGAAAAGCAAGATGAAAAAATATAGCTTATTATTTATCAGTATGATAGTCCTGTTTTCCTCCTGTGTGGATGAATTTTTGGACAGAAGGATGGATACCAATTATACCGAAGAACAGGTATTTTCCTCCTACACGACAATGAGGAACTTCGGAATCGGGATTTATGACAATCTTCCACATGGCTTCGACCGCTTTAGTGGAGGGATGCTGGCAGCTGCTACTGATGACGCAGCTCACGCAGGAGCCAATAATACAGTACAGAAACTGGGGAACGGCAACTGGGGAGCTTTTGGCAATCCAGATGATCAATGGTCAAGGATGTATTCAGGAATCCGGAAAGCAAACCTGTTTTTGGAAAATTCTGCGGATTATCGAGCCATCATTGTACAGGATACGGTGACAGAGCAGGGGAAACAGGCTTACCTTACCCAAAGCAACGATTTGATGTGGCTTAGGGCTGAGAGCCATTTTCTTCGCGCCTTTTTCTATTTTGAATTGCTGAAAAGATATGGAGGAGTTCCTATCATAACAGAGGTGCTGGATGCGGAAAGTAGCTTTGACTACACCCGCAGCAGTTTCGACGAGGTGGTGGCCTACATCGAATCTGAACTGGAGCTTGCTATGCCGGACCTACGTGAAACCTGGGTAGGATTCGACGGAGATAGATTGATCGGGCGAGCGACCAAAGGTGCAGCACTTTCCCTGAAATCCCGACTTCTGCTTTATGCCGCCAGCCCGCTGAACAATCCTTCGGGGGATGAGAGTAAATGGATCAAAGCAGCAGAAGCAGCGTACGAAGTGATTGCCCTGAACCAGTATAACTTAGTGGATAATTACCGCAACTTATTCAGATCAATCAATAACAGTGAGATAATCTTCGGCAGAAGCTATGCGGCATCCAACGGCTTGGAGAGAAACAACTTCCCGATTGGGTTTACAGGTGCAGTGGGTGGTACGAATCCCAGCCAGAATCTGGTGGATGCCTATGAGACGATTAATGGATTATCCATACTGGAAGATCCGGAGTATGATGCACAGAACCCTTATGTAAATCGTGACCCGAGGCTGCAGATGAGTATCATTGTCAATGATTCTGACTACAAAGGTAGAAAAGTGGAAAGCTTCGTAGGAGGAATCGATGGTTACGGGAATGCAAGAGCTACCAAGACAGGGTACTATTTAAAAAAATATGTGGATGAAGGATTGGATCTGCTCCAAAATAGATCAAGCGTTCATACCTGGATTTATTTCCGCTATGCTGAAATCCTATTGAATTACGCCGAAGCCATGAATGAGGCTTTTGGTCCGGATGCTACCGCAGAAGGATTGCCCATGACAGCTAGAGAGGTTGTGAACCAAGTGCGTCAGCGACCAGGCGTCAACATGCCTGATATTGCGGCTTCTTCAACCCAGGACTTCAGAGAGAGAATTAAGAATGAGCGCAGAGTCGAACTTGCCTTTGAAGAACATAGATTCTGGGACCTTCGTCGCTGGGAAGATGCTGAGGAAGTTTTGTCCGAGCCAATCAGGATTGCAGTGATTGAGAAAAATTCAGACGGAATGTTTTCGTATTCTTATCAAAACGCTGAGGAACGCGTTTTTCTACAAAAAATGAACCGTTACCCTATTCCAGCAGAGGAGATTAATAAAGCAGGAGGGACTCTTCAGCAGACTCCTCTTTGGTAAATCCCTTTTAGCATAAACATAGAAAAATTGTAATGAAACGTTTAGTAAGTTTTATAGTAATTATTGCCGGTGCACTTACCTGTGTACTGGGACAATCCACCTCAGAGAGTCATCAGGCTTTTCAGCCAGGAGAAGTCTGGACTGATACTGATGGTGTCCATATCAATGCCCACGGTGGGGGAATATTATTCCATGAGGGTAAATATTACTGGTTTGGTGAGCATAAAACCGGTGGTAGGACAGGAAACCGTGCCATGGTAGGGGTAAGCTGCTACTCTTCCACGGATCTACTCAACTGGAAAAGAGAAGGGGTAGCACTGGCAGTACATGAAGAAGGAAGTGGCTCGGACATAGAGAAAGGTAGTGTGATCGAGCGTCCGAAGGTAATCTACAATGAAAAGACTGGGAAGTTTGTCATGTGGTTTCATCTGGAACTGAAAGGCCAAGGGTACAATGCTGCCAGAACTGCCTTGGCTACCAGTGATCATCCTACAGGCCCTTATGAATTTCAGAAATCCCTTCGGCCAAATCCCGGAACCTGGCCTGTTAACTTTGAGAAGTCCTGGAAAAAGAAATCCATAACTGAAAAGGATTTGGAAGGCTGGTCTGAGGAATGGAAAAAGGAGGTAGCAGAGGGTCTTTTTATCAGACGTGATTTTCATACCGGTCAGATGGCAAGAGATATGACTTTGTATGTTGATGATGATGGGAAAGCCTATCACATTTACTCAGCCGAAGAAAACCTCACCTTACATATTGCAGAATTGACGGATGATTACCTAGGTTTTACAGGGAAATGGGCAGTTATTGAACCTGCAGGCCACAATGAAGCTCCTGCGATCTTTAAGCAGAATGATAAATATTACCTTATCACGTCAGGTTGTACGGGTTGGGATCCTAACGCTGCACGTTCTTTTGTTGCTGATGACTTGATGGGACCTTGGACATCTCTGGGAAATCCTGCCGTAGGAGAAGGGGCAGATCTCACATTTGATTCCCAGAGTACCTTTATTGTTCCTGTTCAGGGTAAAACCGATGCTTTTATTTTTATGGCAGACCGTTGGAGACCAGAGAATGCAATCGATGGGCGCTATGTGTGGCTTCCTATCCAGATGAAAGAAGGGCGACCAGTATTAGAATGGCAGGACAGTTGGGATCTCAGCTATTTTGATAAGTAAAAAATCCAATAATTAAACATCATTTAGGTAAGGTCTTTACAGGCCTTACCCTTCCACTTTATTAAATAAATCCAGCCTGCCTGAGGCAGAATTGCATGAAAGATACCCTCGCGACAGCGTATGAATGTGGCTCGCGCGAGGTTGTTTTTCAATAGCTCGTCCTGGCATAAAAAGATAAATTATAATTATATGAAGTATTCTATTTTCAGCTTCCTTATCCTTTCAATGACATTGGGGAGTTGTAAATCCATGAAAGAAAACGGTTCGAATGCAGCTGAGCTCGAAGGGTATAATCTAATATGGTCAGAGGAATTTGACAAGGAAGGTGTGCCTGATGAAAAGTTTTGGTCACATGAAGAAGGATTCCAGCGTAATAATGAAATGCAATGGTATCAATCTGCTAATGCAAGTGTCAGAGATGGTCTGCTGGTGATAGAAGGACGCAGGGAACATGTGAAGAACCCTACTTTTGAAAGCAATAGTAAGGATTGGAGAAAAAGCAGGGAATATGCAGAATATACCTCTTCCAGTATCAATACACGGGGTAAATTTGAATTTCAGTATGGCATAGTTGAAGTTAAGGCGAAGATCGATACTGCCAGTGGCATGTGGCCAGCCATCTGGACGCTGGGAGTTTCCAAACCCTGGCCTGCAAATGGTGAGATTGATATCATGGAATATTACATGGTGAAAGGACAATCGACTATTCTGGCGAATGCAGCTTGGGCACATGCGCAAAAACGTGCTGAATGGGATGAAGCAAAGATTCCCTTTGCTGATTTTCTGGCAAAAGATCCGGAATGGCCATCAAAATTCCATACTTGGAAAATGGACTGGACAGCTGAGTACATCAAAATCTACCTGGATGGAGAGCTGCTGAATGAAGTCGATCTCTCTCAAACCACAAACCCTGATGGATTCAACCCATTCCAGCAACCGCATTACTTGCTTTTGAACTTAGCGTTGGGTTCTAACGGTGGAAATCTTGAGAACACTAACTTTCCAAGGCACTATCAAGTTGATTACGTGAGGGTTTATCAAAAAATACAGTAGAATTGTTTATAAAGCCTCCTTATAAAATGGGAGGTTCTTCTTTTTGCCTAAACTAGGGGCTTTGGATTTGTACCAAAACATGATACTTCTCAGTGGTAATTTTTTACTGTTTTAGCAGGGTATTCTTTAGAAATTTCATGTAGAACCTAAAAAAGCTTAAAGACCTACGGTATATGATCCGTCAAAGTGTCCTCCGGCACGACTGATAATCTGCTCACCTTTCTGTTGAACAACCACTCTATGGGTTGTTCGGCCTCCAGTTAAGTCTTAATCCCGTGTCAGGTTACCTGGTATCGAAACATAGCGGTACTTCTTTCCTTTCCCATCACTTACGTGAAGCTCCCCTGCATTCTGGCTGCTTGCTAAATATGTCCGCAGGATATTCTTTTTACGCTCAGCCCTTTTCAAAATCCAAATCGGCAATCCTGAGATTTCTGACCTCAAAGCAGGGAAGTCTACAGCCGTAAAGCTTGGCTATCAGGACTCGGTAATTAAGAAGTTTGAGGGCTTTAAGGAATCTGTGTAATCCTCCTGGCTGGGCACGACCGGAAGCTTCTTAGTATGTTTTGTAGTTGGTAATTTGACCCGTTTATACTTCTTCCCTTGGATACGGTAGGCGAAGCGAGGGGCATAGACGGTGAACTTAAAGTAGGAATCCGAAAGAGGGGTAGTTGAGTGATCCTTATATTTTTTAGGCTAATAGCCTTCTAATAATCTTGGGAGGCGATAATTTGATAATTTCCTCAAATTCCCTTCGTTTGAGAAATTTTTTAGAATTTTATGGGGTCATATTGGTCATTTACTTCCTCTTTATTTTAGAAAGAAGAAGGAATTCAGATTTTCAATGAACAATAACCCAAAAAAACAGTCTGATTCCATTTTTATTCCAGTTAAGCATTTAGAAACAATCAAAGTTTTTGAAAAGAAATCTGATTGTGACATCTGGAATGCATTTAACAAGGGAGATGAAATGGCATTTAATTATTTGTACAGGACCTATGTACAAGAGCTCTATCAATTTGGTAGTCAATATTCCCGTGACCCCAGCTTAGTTAAAGATTGCATTCAAAATCTCTTTATTTATCTCAGAAAAAAAAGGGGGGAGTTGAGTGAGGTTACTAATATCAAGGGCTATTTGTTCCGTTCGATCCAGCGAGAGATCATAAAAAATGTCAAGGCAAATACCTCATTAAAAGGCGTTGAAGATGATTTTTTAGAAGGCCAATTTGAAATTGAGGTTTCTCCGGAAGTAAGCTTAATTCAGAATGAATCAGAAGTTGAGCGTAATAGACTGGTCAAAGATGGGATTGATCAATTAACCACAAAGCAACGAATGGCTATCCTCCTTTTCTATGAGGAAGAACTTAGCTACAAGGAAATAGCGGAAATTATGAATTTCAGTGAAGTGAAGACTGCCAGAAAATTAATTTATAGAGCCTTAGCTAGTCTCAAAGAATATATTAAAACAACGGGAGAATAAAGCTATGTCGAAATATAACAATTATAAAAAATACGAGGATTTTGATGTCGAGGACCTTCTCGCTGATGAGTTTTTTGTTCAGTGGGTAAAGTCACCTGATGAAAACAATTCTCATTTTTGGGAGAAATGGTTGAGTTCAAACCCTAATAAAAGAGGAATAGTGACTCAGGCCGCTAATTTCGCTAGGGCTATCCACTATAAAGAAAAACTTGAGTTTGGTAATGACTCCTATATTGAGATTTATGAGGCTATTTTAAATTCAGATTCGGAGATCCAGATAGCTAGCCCAAAGAGAACCTTGTGGAAATCTTTTTTTTCGCTTCGCAATATAGCTGCGGCGATCCTACTAAGTTTCTGTTCTTTTGTATTGTTCTCTGTTTTCAACAAGGATTTGCTCACTCCTAATTCTGAAATTGAGTGGGTGACAAGCGTTAACCCTGGAGGCAAGAAAACTATCATCGGTCTCTCTGATGGGACAAAAATTCATTTGAATTCTAATTCTGAGATTACATATCCGGAAGTTTTTGGTGATTCCATTCGTACCGTTTTTTTAAAAGGTGAAGCTTTTCTTGAAGTAGAGAAGGGAATTAGACCTTTCATAGTAGAACTAGCTAATTCAAAAATTGAGGTTTTAGGTACCAGTTTTAATGTGAATCAATCGATTGACAATCATGTAGAAATTGCCCTATTGGAAGGGAAAGTAAAAGTCAATGATAAGATCGGCAATCAGGTAATGCTAGCTCCGCAGGAGATGCTGGTGATGAAAAACAATGGAGAGTTTTTTAAGAGCTCTTTCGATTCCTTGGAAGTAATTGGTTGGAAGGATAATTACTTGATTTTCAATAACGATGATTTTAAAACCGTCGAATCCAAGCTGAGAAACTGGTTCGGAATTGATATAGAGGTGAAAGGTACTTTTAAAAATAGCTGGAAATATACCGGAAAATACTACGACGAGAGTCTAGAAAATGTGCTCAAAGGAATAGAACTCACATCTGATATTCGCTTTCGGATAGATGGTAAAAAAGTCGAAATATACAATTAACCCAAACCTAAAAAACATGTCATACTCTACGAATAGCCCCTAAAAAAAGGCAGAAGAAATTCTGGGGAGAATTCCTAACTGCCTAATTCCACTTGCCTGTAGTAGCGCTAACCATTTCAGGCAAAAATTCAAGCGAATCATCACTTAAACCATTACAATAGTATGAAAAAAAATATACGGGGACAACTCATCATGATATCCAAAAGATTACTATATGGGTTCATTTTCCAGTTAGTTTTTTGCACAGTACTACTTGCAAATACTGGCAATGCTCAGCGAAAAAATATCGAAAAAGTAAAGATAACTGTAAGTATGCAGAAGGCTGCCTTACGGGATGTCTTCTTGGAAATAGAAAGGCAATCTGGTTTTGAGTTTACTTACAACTCTTCCAATATAGATATCTCTTTAGAGGTACTTACAAAAAGTAATACACAGAGTGTATATAAAACACTGGAAGACATTGCTAAGCAAACGGGGTTACGTTTTGTTCAAGTCAACAATAATATCCATGTTAAGAATAACGCGAATGGTAATAATCAAAATGTGGCAATAAAAGAACCATATGCAATTTCTATCACTGGGCAAGTAAGGGATGCTACAGGGATGCCACTTCCTGGCGTGACCATACTTGTGGAAGGAACCACAAATGGGACTGTCACAGATATTGACGGCAAATATGAAATCAATGCCGAAGAAGGGAGTTCCTTGGTATTTTCTTTTATAGGATACGAGACAGTAAGAATGACAATTGGGGCTCAATCTGTTATTGATGTCACAATGGATGAAGATGCCCAGGCCCTTGAGGAAGTCGTGGTAGTGGGCTTTGGAGAGCGAAAGAAAAAGGATATTACCGGATCAATTGGTATAGTAGAATCAGAGGCAATTGAACGAGTTCCCTTTACCTCCCCGCAATTTGCCCTGCAGGGAAATACTCCCGGCGTACGGGTAGTAAATACGAGTGGTAATCCCTCCGATGCTCCTTCGGTTTTCATCCGTGGGATAGGTACTTGGAACGGCGCCTCTCAGCCACTTTATGTAGTAGATGGCCAAATCTTATCTACACCTACTGCCGGAAATACGGATTTAATTGGATCTATCAATCCGTTCTCCATGATCAACCCACAAGACATAGAAAGTATTTCGGTCTTGAAAGACGCTTCAGCATCGGCTATTTATGGAAGTAGGGCAGCAAATGGTGTAGTGTTGATTACCACAAAAAAAGGAAAAAAGGGTAAAAGTGTGGTTGAGTTTGATGCAGTTACTACAGTTCAGAATATTCCGCAATTCGATGTTTTGACCTCAGAGCAACTCATTCCTTTTTATAGAAAGATGTTTAGTGCAAACTCAAATCCAGACTTAACTCTGGAGAATAACCTTTATGGGAGAAATGAAAGCAATGTAAATAACCAAAGGAATGGTTTTCATCCGCAGTTGGATCCGATGAGCCAATTCTACATCGGTGAAAATCCAGGAGACTACAACTGGCAGCAAAAAATAAGACAAATCAATGCCTTGAACCAGCTTTACAATATGAGGATTTCCGGTGCTAATGACGATACTGATTATATGGTGGGGATTGGCTACAATAGCCAGGAAAGCGTGTTGAAGGGAAGTGATTTTGATCGATTTAACCTGACGTTTAACATTAATTCAAAGATTGGAAATTACATAAATGTTGGTATCACATATCGAGGGTCCTATCAGACCTCACAATCCACCAATGGTGGAAGTGATCTAACTGGTGCAGCAGCTTATTTGCCTTGGCAGCCTATTTATGATCCGAATGATGAATATGGCTATGCTAGACCTTCCGATCCCTATCCTGATGGAGACGATACCTGGAGTCCAGTGAGACTTTATGGAGCAGGAACCCGGAATAACTTTCCTGCCTTGTTGGAAATTGAACAAAAGGAATTTGAATTGCTCAGAAACCTTGCACAGGGCTATGTAGAAATTCTTCCATTTGAAGGATTAGTATTACGAGGTGGATTGAGTTTGGACTTGACCGACCAGACAAGAACAAACTTTGAACCTGTGGATGCTGAGTATTATCAAATTAATGGAAAAGATCCTAGTTCAATTGGAAATGGTGCTTCTTATGCGACTTTAGGCTATAGGATGAATAGGTTTTTTAATTTCCAAGGAGATTTCACCGCATCCTACCGAAAGGCTTTTGGTAAGCATAATGTTGATTTCCTAGTGGGGATTCAAGAGCAGTTTATCAAGCAGTTTAATAAGGATCTGGCTACCACAAATGTTGGGACAGACGATTTTTATAGGGCAAGCATTCCAAATGAGGTACAATATGTAAGTGGATTTGCGAGTAGGAACAATGAGCGGTTTTGGTATGGGTATGTGGGAAGAGCAGGCTACAATTACGACAGTAAATACTACTTGGATTTATCCTTTAGAAGAGATGGTAGCTCTGGTTTTCCAGATGATAAGGATTTGCGATGGGGTAATTTTTATGCAATATCCGGAGCCTGGAGAATCAGTTCAGAAGAATTTATGAGTAATGTAGCTTGGATCAATGATTTGAAGTTTAAAGCAGGCTGGGGACAAGCAGGTAATGATGAGGCTGTAGTAGGCAGGTTTGCTTATTTATCTACCGTCGTAGATCAAGGGTCTTATACTTTAGGAAAGGACCCATTCAATATTTATGGAAATTATAATACAGGTAGAACTGTGCCTGGCTTCCCAAACCGGAACTTTACCTGGGAAGTGGTAACAACTACAAATATTGGATTTGAAGGCTTGTTCTTAAACAATAAGGTAAATGCTACAGTAGAATATTTCAACAGGGAAACTGACGGAATTCTTCAATATGTAAACCTTCCGCCTTCTGTGGGGACTAATTCACCAGCATTTAATGTGGGATCTTTGAGAAATAGAGGCTTGGAGCTGGACCTGGGCTACACGCACCAGTTCAATCAACATTTTTCTGTGAATTTGACTGGGAATATTACTTTCCTAAACAATGAGGTATTGAGCTTATACGAAGGGCAGCCACTGGATACCCGATTTGGTAGAGTAGAAGAAGGGAGGTCAATTGGCCATATCTGGGGATATCAAGTAGGTGGTTTGTTTTTGAGTGAAGCGGAAATACAGGAGTACTATTCTAACCTTGAAGACAGAAATATCCCGGACGCTGATTATGTAGCTCCAGGTGATTTGTATTTCAGAGACATAGGTGGGCAAGGAACTGAAACAGAGCCCTACTATAGCACAACTCCTGACGGATTTATTGATGAATATGACCGCACCGAGATAGGAAACACTATTCCGGGACATGTCTATGGCATAAACTTGTCGGCGACCATCTGGAATTTCGATGTATCTGCCAATTTCTATGGAGAGGGTGATGTAGATAAATACAATGGAGTTAGAGCCTCGTTTGAGAGTGCAAGTGGTGCAGGATCAAATTACTGGCCGACTGTATTGGACGCATGGTCCCCGGAGAATCCAAATTCAGAAATTCCAAGGGCTGTAGCAGGAGATCCTGCCAGAAATAACCGGTATTCTGATCGTTTTGTGGATCAGGCTGGGTTCCTTAGATTAAATACATGGCAGGTGGGGTATTCCCTTCCTTCAAAATTATTGGAGAAATCTAATGTCATCAAAAGGTGTAGAATTTACTTCGGCGGACAAAATAACATTCTGCTTACAAACTGGCAGGGAATAGATCCGCTGAATGATACCTATCCATTGCCTAGAGGCTACAGTTTTGGTCTTAATGCACGCTTTTAATTCTAAGAATATGAAAAAATCAATAAAATATTATATGCTAAGTGCTCTATTGGCACTTTCAGTTTCTTCCTGTGATATTGATCGAATCGATGCTCAGCCTATTAGTGTGACAGAAAATGATTTCTTCACAAACAATGTGGAGTTTGAACTGACTGTAATCAGTGCGTACGCGACATTGACGGACTATTACTTTTTCCGTGGAAACAACTTTCTTCATGAAATCTATCACATGCGTGGTGACGATATCACGGAAGATAGGGGAAATAGAACTGCATTTGAGCTCTTTGCAGGACTTACGGCTTCTAATGACAAGGTCACCTATTACTATGAGCGTACCTATCGAATGATTCAACGATGCAATGTCATTATAGAAAAGTCTGAGACAATTGATACAAGTGGTTTTGAAGATCCAGATATGGTGCAGGTAAATAAAGGTGAAGCGCTTTTTCTGCGTGGTTTGGCCTATTTCAACTTGTATAACCTGTATGGCAAAGCTCCGTTGGTCACCGAGCGTATATCTGAACGAGACAAGGTGAATACACCACCTTCCGAAGGAACTCAATTATTAGATCAGGCAATTCTGGATTTCGAGGAAGCTGCTACTTTGCTTCCGGAATCCTGGCCTTCAGAAGACAATGGCAGAGCTACAAGAAATTCTGCGAATGGATTCCTGCTTAAATCTTTGGTTTTCAGAGGAGACTATACTGGGAATTCTGCTGATTACTCCAGAGCAATTCAACTATTCGGATCTATTTCCAGAAACCTTACAGATGCATACACTGATAACTTCTCCGCTTTTGAAGTAAATAATGAGGAATCTCTGTTTGAGTTTCAATCAGGACGTCCTCCCGGAGGCTTGAGTAATGCATATCTCCAAAATGACGGGGCATGGAGAGGTGTAGAATCCATGGCTGCTTACTGGGGATTCTTCGATACTGGGAATAACGTAAGCAACAATAATATTGGTGGACAAACCTGGAAAGTGACAGAGAAGCTGTTCAATATGTATGGTGATGATCCCAGAATCTCTTTTTTCATTGATGGCGATCGTTATTTCACCAAATATGGAAAAGCTCCTTTCGATGAACCGGCTACTTCCTTTATGCCTACTTCCCTTAACAACCCTAGGATTTTAAGGTATGCAGATTTGATCTTGCTTACTGCAGAGGCTATTGTAAAGTCTGGTGGATCAAATGCTGAGGCCATTGAATTGGTAAATCGGGTGAGAACACGCGCAAGAAATTGGGCAGAATCAATTGAATTCTCTACCGGACTTCCTGCAGATTATTCTACCTCGGAATCTGATCCTCAAAAAGTTCTGAAATGGATAATGGACGAGCGTTTCGTAGAGCTTTGCGGTGAGGAAAATATGCGTTTCAATGATCTCAAAAGATGGGATGCCAGAGGTGATATTAGCCTTCAGAACTGGGGAGGTGGAATAGAACATTTTAGTACAGACCTATCAGCGACTATGCAATTTGAATATCCAAAGCACATGTTGCTTCCTATCCCGCAGACTGAAATGGACCGGAATTCGTCTTTTACTAACAACAATCCTGGATACTAAATAAATAGAGGTTTATTATTTCTTTAAAGCTGTCTCTGCTTGGAGACAGCTTTTTTCTTAAATGTTATGTTAACTCATAATCTTCGAATCCCAGTGTCTATTTATAAAGATATGACCCAAAGTAAAATGAAGAATAGGATTTATATAAAAACGCTTTGCCTCTTCTTATCAACCTTTATGGTTGTTGAAGAAGCTACTTACTCGCAAGAGGTTGAAACCAACTGGTATCCTTTAGTTAATTCGGTCGATGAGCACCATATTCCTTCCGTCGTTGGAATGAAAGATTGGCTTGATAAACCTGCTGGGAAGCACGGTTTCCTAAAGATGAGAGGTTCTGATTTTGAATTTGAAGATGGTACCCCTGTAAAGTTTTGGGGAGTGAATATATCTTCGGAAAGAATATTTTCTGATGCTGAAATAGCTGATCAGTACGTTTCTTACCTCACAAAATACGGAGTAAACGCAGTTAGATTTCACAAATTTACCTGGTATGCTTCTAAGGGGGATTCCTCTACTGTGATCAGGCAAGATCTCTATGGAAAAATGGATTATTTCTTAGCTGCGCTCAAAGAGAACGGAATTTATTATGGATGGTCACATATCTATGGGCATAAGTTGGGCCCTGCAGATAAAAACCGTGTGTTGGCATATGAGGAAATAGTGAACACAAAATTCCCATGGTCTCATCTCAACGGTACCTCGGCAAGTCTTGTCAATTTTGCCCCTGATTTGCAGGCATTGAATATTGAATTGACTGTGAACATGTTGAATCATGTCAATCCTAACACGGGGCTTAGATATGCGGAAGACCCAGCTTTGACTTTTATTGAGCTTCAGAATGAGGATAACATTTATTGGGGAGCGATGGAAGAGACATTAAATCAAACACCCAGCTATCGTAAATTACTTTGCCGGCAGTTTTCAGATTGGTTGTTAATAAAATACAAATCAACAGAACAACTTAAAGAGAGTTGGGGAGTTGAGAACCTGCCCTCACATGAGTCCTTGGAAGAAGGGACTGTTTACCCAGTTCCAAATCATTCAAAATTTGACGCAATTTATTTTGAAGCTGAAAATAGTGGAAAGGAGTTACCTCAACATTACCTGGACAAAGCAGAGTTTCTTTACACCAAGCAGATGGATTTTTACAATCGGTTTGTAGAAGCTATTCGAAACACAGGATATAAAGGCACCATAGTAGGATCATGCTGGCAGGCAGGTAGCGGACTGACACATTTCTATAATTTATATGCTGACTACAAAACAGGATTCATTGATCGCCACAATTATTTTGGAGGAGGGGTAGGAGGGCATAGAATGCAGGTAGGAGAATATAAATCCGAGTCCATGATGACAAAACCTGGATCGGGCTTATTAAGTACAGGGTTTCAGCAGGTTTTAGATCGACCTTTTGCCTTTTCAGAATGGATGAGCCTGATTCCGAACGAATTTACGATAGAGGCCTCTCCTTTGATTGCTGTGTATGGCATGGGTTTACAGGGTTGGGATGCCTCGTATTCATTTGGCTCTGATCATCCTTATTTTACACCAACAATACATTCTCCCGGAGGAGGTGTATATAACACTGATGTTCCATCCCAAATTGGACTTTATCCGGCGTTAGCCAGAATGATTTATAGAGGAGATATTAAAGAAAGCCCGGTCATTCATACTAGAAACGTTAGTTTAATGCAGTTAGCGTCTGGTGACTTAGGTTTTTCCGAACAGGTTATCCAAGAGCATGATGTCAAATCTTTTAAAAGTGATCTTCCGCTTGAATCTTTAGCATATGGGAGAGTAGTGGTAGATTTCACTGAAAAGCCTGAAACAACCATTCCTTTTGATACTGAAAAAATAGAAGGGAAAGAAATTGTCTCAGCGACTGGAGAATTGACTTGGCACACTTCTGAGAAGGGTTTCTTTAAAGTCAATACTTCTGCGACAGTTGGATTAGTGGGATTTTTAGAGAAGGATGTAACGTATGAATACGATATACTCGACATAGAAACTGATACCCCATATGCTGTGATTTTTCTAACTAGTCTGGATAGAAAGCTAGGAATAGAAGAGTCGAAATCTATCTTGATTACCACCCTGGCCCGAAGCCGGAATACCGGTATGAAATACGGTACTGAAAAAAGTGAGTTAATCGAAGTAGGAACGTCTCCTATACTTTTAGAACCAGTAGAGCTGACTCTGAACTTTAAGTCAGCGCGCAATGCAACAATCCACATCTTAGACCACACAGGTATAAGGACTGGAGAAACTTTAGAAATGAACCACGGATATGCAAAGCTGTCGGGAATGGTTCATCAAACTTTTTATTATGAGTTAGTTTGGGAGCATGAAAATTAGCTGGGTTCAATAGTTCAGTTATTTTTTTCCGAGCCTAAATATCTATGAATTAAATACTTAACTACTTGAAATTCAGGATAAAAAATTATTTCAGATAAAAAACACATTCTATTCTATGAAGACCAGTAAAATCTTTACAATACTAAGCTTGATTGTATTTAGTAATACATACACATTATTAAGCGCGCAAGAATTTCAAACCTTGACTTATTATGAAGACGATTCCCTTAAGCTGGAACTCGATTTATTCCTTCCCGAATCTGAGACTAATGCTGCAATACCCCTGGTGATTTATGTTCATGGAGGTGGTTTTTCAACTGGAAATAGAACTGGCGGTCATGATTTGGGGAGATTTCTAAAGGAGCAAAATGTAGCAGTTGCATCCATTTCTTATACGCTTTACATGAAGGATAAGAATTTTAGTTGTGATGGGCAGCTTCCCGAAAAGATAAAAGCTATCCAGCTGGCTGCAAATCAGATTTGGCTGAGCACAGAATTCTTCCTTAATAATCATGATAAGTTTACTATTGATAGGGAAAAGATTTTTGTGGCAGGAAGTAGTGCCGGTGCTGAAGCTGCCTTACATGCTGCTTTTTGGGATAGGGAAATGATGAACCTATACGAAAATAGCTTGCCTGAAAAATTCAAATACGCTGGTGTTATATCTGGTGCAGGAGCTATTATGGACTTAAATCTAATCACAGCAGGATCCTTGGTTCCGGTGATGATGTTTCATGGGGATTCAGATCCAACTGTTCCGTATGCGACTGCGGCACATCACTATTGCCCCACCAATGCCAGTGGTTGGTTGATGCTTTTTGGCTCTAAATCTATCTATGACCATATTCTTAGTTTGGACGGAGCTGCATCTCTACTAACCTATGTCGGGGGTACTCATAGCGTGGCGGGGGCTCACTTTTATCGTAATCAAAAGCCTGTCTATGATTTTATTAAGCAAGTGATTGCCGGGGATGTTTTCCAAAACCAACAGGTTAAATTTTGATAGTATGAACCGGGATTAGATATTTTTTTCCCACTAGTGAATTTATAATGCATCATAAAAATTGAACTCATGATAATTACCCGTAAGGAATTTTTTGATAAAAATTTTACTAAAAAAATAGGTCTATGGCTAGAGTTAGATTCTATTCTAATATTCTGATAAAAAGATAGGACAATTTTCAGTTATCTATTTAATACAATAACACCTTGTTTTTCACTTCAACAGACTCACTTTAAACTACAGTTAAACGTAATTCAAAATGGCGAAAAAATATCTCTCAATTCTTATCCTCTTCTTGATACCATTTGTGGTTCAATCTCAAACCAATGAGGATGCCCCCTGGATTTCCTATCCTTCAGCGAATGTGACAGACTATGGAGTGTATCACTTCAGAAAAGCATTTGACCTAAAGGAAATTCCTACCAATCTGAATATCCATGTTTCTGCTGATAACAGATATAACCTTTTTGTGAATGGACATCGTGTCTCCTACGGGCCTGCAAAGGGAGATTTGGAAACGTATAAATATGATATAGTTGATATAGCACCGTACCTTGTCCAAGGTGAGAATGTGATTGCAGCTTTGGTATATA
The DNA here is from genome assembly GCF_900116615.1 of Algoriphagus locisalis. Classification (GTDB taxonomy): domain Bacteria; phylum Bacteroidota; class Bacteroidia; order Cytophagales; family Cyclobacteriaceae; genus Algoriphagus; species Algoriphagus locisalis. The sequence goes on along the minus strand of NZ_FPBF01000012.1, from coordinate 2,736 downwards.
ATGGCGGCAAAGATAGGCCGTTGGCGTTTATATCTGTTCAAACGGCTTTTATGTTGGATGTCGAGAATACAGAATATGCTTTTTTGAGGACTGATACTAACTGGAAAGTCTTTAAAAATCCGGCTTATTCAGTTATTTCCTATGATGAAATGCTTTTTAGTGATCAATGGTTTTATGGCTTTTACGCTTGTGGTGGCGGGGATCATTTGGATGGGAATCAATACCCTTGGGGCTGGGAAGAGATTCAATTTGACGAAAGTGGCTGGTTAAATGCTGAAAGACTCCATTTTGAAGGAAGTGCTCCCTGGAATCTGGTACCCAGAAATATTCCATTTATGGCTGACCATATTGTTTATCCTGCTAGAATTAGAGAGAATACGGGCTTCACTGAAATAGTTGGAGCTTGGAATGGATCCAGTAAAATAACTATTCCTGCAAACCTAACAGCATCGATCCTGATAGATTTTGACCTATTGACGATGGGATACCCTGAATTAACTGTTTCGGGTGGTGAAAACAGTTCCATTAAAATTAAATATGCAGAAGCATTATACGAAGGGGTCAACTTGAAAGCGCATCGAGATTCAGTTTCAGGAAAAACCATGTTTGGGGTTTGGGATATCTTTGAAACGGATGGAAATGGATCAAGAACCTTTAGACCCTTGTGGAAACGTGCTTTTCGGTACGTTAAATTGGAAATTGAAACCAAGGAGGAACCATTGGATATCTTATCTTTTTTAAATGAATATTCTGGATATCCTTATCCTGAAATGGCAACTTTTGTAAGTAATGATCAAACTCTCAATGAGATATTTACTAATAGCCAACGCACCTTTCAAATGTGCTCTGCTGAGACGTACTATGATACTCCATATTATGAACAATTGAATTATGGTGGGGATAATAGGCCAATTGCAAGTATTTCTACTTATAATTCATTGGATGATAGGCTTTTGAGGGAAATGCTGCGATTGTATGCTCAATCTGAGAACACCGAAACTAGTCTTTTCAAATCAGCATATCCTTCTACATTTGATTTTGACCAAGGAAGTTGGTCGATGGCTTGGATACAGACCTTACTTGATTACTACTTAATTCGAGGGGATGATGATTTCATTATTCCGTTTGTCGAAAATATTGAAAAGATTTTAAGTTTCTACGACAGACATTTAGATGAAAAAACAGGTTTAATTGGAGTGGTGAATAACCAAAATTTTATTGACTGGAGCATTGGTAAGGGTAGTCTTCCCAGATCAAACGAACAAAAGGAAATGATCCAATCCACTATGTTGACCTTATATTTTGCTCATACCTTGGATTGTACAGTTAGACTTTTCAATGAAATTGGATTAGAAGAGAAGTCAAAACGTTGGGCTTTACTTTCAGAAGGAATTAAATCATCTGTTCTCAAAGCTAGTTGGGATGAGCAAAAACAACTATTCACGGACTATCCTGGCGGAGATATTTTTTCTCAGCAAACCAATATTCTTGCGATTCTTTGCGATGTCGTGCCTGAAAATCAGCAAAAAGAATTGTTGAATAGAATTTTGAGCTATGACGGATTTGATGAAATGGCCAGTTCCTATTTTTCTTTTTTCTTGTTTAAAGCCATGCAGAAAACCGATCAGGAAGATTTGTTTTTGGAAAATCTGGATTTTTGGTACGATTTCCTGGCAAGAGGACTAACTACAACCGGGGAAACAGGCTTTGCTACTCATGATAGATCAGACAGTCATGCTTGGAGTGCGCATCCAGCCTATTATATGCTCAACTCAGTTTGTGGAATCAAACCAGCTGAAGTCGGTTTTAAATCAGTGGTGATTTCTCCTCATTTGGGATCTTTAACCTCGGTGAAAGCTACTATGCCTCATACTGAAGGGCTTATTTCCGTTACGTATGAAATTTCCGGGAATGAATTAAATGCAAGCATAGAATTGCCAAAAAACTTAAATGGTACTTGGGAATACAATGGTGAGGTAATTGCGCTTAAAGGAGGCTTAAACAAAATCAAGCAATCAATTTAGATCTATCAGGTTGTATATTGTAGAAACCCACAATTTGATGCCCAGAAGAAAATAACTTGTAATGCCATTTTGTAATTTGACACAAGCAGGGTCACATGATGCCCCACAGCGATCAGCAATGCTCTACTCGTTATTCGCCATCCCGATATTCGGGACAGGTCGTGCAAAATCGAAGAAGTAAACCCACAGCAATGGCTCAAGCACGTATTCTACAATATTATGGATACAAACATCCAGAAAATACACGAACTACTGCCGATAAATTACAAACTGTCACTAGTAAAAACATTAGAGTAAGTCAGGACGCGGTTGCTCGGGGGGATAGAGATCATTTGATTCTGAACGCCAAAGAATACTATTCCTTTACGGTTGAAAGGGAGCTCTAGGCAGGGAAATCGCTTTTAGATTTTAAGGATTTTAGCTCTATACCCGTCATCCAGTGCAGCCAGGTGTCTTTTGGAGGGCTTACTATTTTTGGTTGATTTCTCCTGATCGATCAGTGTAAGCGCCATTTTGGCGATTATATTGAAGTTGAGTGCTGAGTGGTCTTTCTTCTTTAGTGAGGCATCTTCTCTGAAGATCACGTCCAGACTCCAATGGAGGTTGTTTTCCACCGCCCAGTGACTCCTTACCGCATCATGGATCAGCTTTGCATCCGCTTTCAGGGAAGTTATATAGTACCTGGTCTCGGTAGTTCCCTTTCCAGTCTGTT
>NZ_FPBF01000014.1 GCF_900116615.1 Algoriphagus locisalis | reverse complement strand
ATAGCCGAGTAGTACTAATTGCCCAAAAGCTTACCCTACGTTTGTTACAGTTTCTGCAAAGACATGTTATTCATTGTTGGATGTTTGATGTCGGGTGACCGATGTAGACAAAGACAAAGAACTTAAGATATTATATGGACGAATGATCATCCGGCAACGGACACCGGTCATCGGACATCAAGATTTAGGCGGCCTAGCGCAGGGGTCCCACCTCTTCCCATCCCGAACAGAGAAGTTAAGCCCTGCAGCGCCGATGGTACTGGGGTTACACCCGGGAGAGTAGGTCGCCGCCTCATTTATTCAAAGCCTTTCGTGTAAACGGAAGGCTTTTTTGCGTTATAGACTCTTTTTAGTGATTGTAAATATCAATCTCAAAAATCAAAATTCGGCAATAGGATTATCTAAGCATAAGAGGATTGATAATTATAGGTCTAGCCGGTATTAGTTCTACCAAATCCCGAACTGCTTGAAATGGTGCTCAAAATGCTTTGGATGGAACCTTTCCCATTCCGCATAAGTCAACTTCCCAAACCTTGGATGAACAGTTGTGTTATTGGGAGATGTTTCAAAATAGGCATTATATGCAGTGATGCTATCGAGCAGTTGCTTCTTAGCTTCATCTAAATTCACACTTCTTAGTGGCATTAAGTCTCCAGTCTTCATACCTGGCGCAATCACCCCTCTAGGAAAATCCATGTCTGTGTCTAGCAACGCTCTTTTTTGAAACAGTTGCTTTTCATTAGGTTCAAAATCTCGAATACTGATTCTGTTATAAGCAATTTTAACGGTTATTGTCAGGTGTTCCACCATATGTTGAGGAGACATTATTCCAAACTGAGCTGGTGTTTCGGGTGTTAAATTCTTTAGTTTTTTCTCTATTATTTTGCTTTCCATTTTTCAGGCTTGAGTTTTTAAGGTACAAAAAAAGCGCTTGATTTCTCAAACGCTTTTTGGTGATTAGTGAACTTTAAATCTTAGCTACCGCAAGCTTCACAGTTATCTGGATCATCCAACGAACAAGCTATTGCATCTTGCTGCTGTTTTTGTGTTTTAAGCGGAACTTCTTGCTGAGTGCTTGTCGCAGCTTTTGGCTCAAAGCCAGTCTTGTCCAGCGTGAACTTAATAGCTGCTGTAGCTGCCTGCGATCTCAAGTAGTACATTCCTGTCTTAAGCCCCTTCTTCCATGCGTAGAAGTGCATAGATGTCAGTTTGCCGAAGTTAGGGTCTTGCATGAAGACATTCATACTCTGTGACTGGCAGATGTATGCACCACGGTCGGCAGCCAAATCAATGATGACTTTCTGAGAGATTTCCCATACTGTCTTATAGAGATCTTTAATGTGCTGAGGGATACCAGGGATGTTTTGCACTGATCCATTTGTGGAGATCAATCTGTTTCTCATGGTGTCATCCCATAGTCCTAGTGCAATCAAATCTTTCATCAAGTGTTTGTTCACGATAATGAACTCACCTGACAGCGTTCTTCTTGTGTAGATGTTTGATGTGTAAGGCTCAAAGCACTCATTATTGCCAAGGATCTGAGAAGTAGATGCTGTAGGCATAGGAGCCATCAACAAGGAATTTCTCATTCCGTACTTCTTGATCTTCTCTTTTACCTCAGCCCAATTCCATCTTCCTGATTTTGGTTTCACTCCCCAAAGGTCAAACTGTAGCTCTCCTTTAGAAGCTGGAGATCCTTCATAAGTCTCGTAAGTACCTTGAACCTTTGCTAGCTCCATGGAAGTTTCCACAGCAGCAAAATACATGGTTTCGAAGATGTCCTCATTCAGGCCTTTAGCCTCAGGAGATTCAAAAGGCATGCGAAGCATAATAAATGCATCTGCTAAACCTTGGATACCCAAACCGATTGGGCGATGACGGAAGTTTGATCTTCTTGCTTCTTCTACTGGGTAGTAGTTTACATCAATCACCTTATTCAGGTTCTTGGTCGCTACTTTGGTGATTTCGTATAGTTTCTGATGGTCAAAGAATAATTTTCCATCAGGACCTTGTGTTACAAATTTTGGTAGCGCGATAGAGGCCAAGTTACACACAGCTACTTCGTCCGGAGCAGTGTATTCAATGATTTCTGTACAAAGGTTAGAAGACTTGATGGTGCCAAGGTTTTTCTGGTTTGACTTACCATTTGCAGCATCTTTATAAAGCATGTATGGAGTGCCAGTCTCGATCTGAGATTCTAGAACTTCGAACCAAAGCTCCTGTGCTTTGATAGTCTCACGTGCTTTACCTTCTCTCTCGTACTTTTCATACAATCTTTCGAACTCTTCTCCATGGCATTCGGAAAGTCCTGGCGCCTCGTGTGGACAGAAAAGTGACCACTCCAGATTTTGTTCAACACGCTTCATGAACAGATCAGGGATCCAAAGTGCATAGAATAGATCTCTAGCTCTCATTTCTTCCTTACCATGATTTCTTTTTAGCTCCAAGAAATCTTTAATATCTGCATGCCAAGGCTCTAAGTAAATAGCAAAGCTTCCTTTTCTTTTACCTCCGCCCTGATCCACATAGCGAGCAGTCATGTCAAAGTTTCTAAGCATTGGTACGATACCATTTGAAACACCATTGGTACCCTTGATGTAGGAGCCTTTAGCTCTTACATGGTGAATAGAAAGTCCGATTCCTCCGGCAGATTGTGAGATCTTGGCACATTGCTTCAACGTGTCATAAATCCCGTCAATACTGTCGTCCTTCATCGTAAGCAGGAAGCATGAGGAAAGCTGAGGCTTAGGAGTACCAGCATTAAAAAGGGTAGGGGTAGCGTGTGTAAACCACTTTTCAGAAAGTAAGTTGTAAGTCTCGATCACTGAATCCATATCCTCTTTGTGGATCCCAACAGCCACTCTCATCAACATATGCTGAGGACGTTCTACTACTTTTCCATTCAATTTGATCAAGTAACTTCTCTCCAAAGTCTTGAAACCAAAATAATCATACCCAAAATCCCTTTTGTAATCTATTGCAGCATCTAGTTTTGCCGCGTTATTTTTGATAATGCCATATACTTCAGGGTCAAGCAAAGCTGCATTCTCATCAGTCTTTGGGTTCACATGTGTATATAGTCTTTTCATGGTATTTGAAAAAGACTGGCTAGTAGTTTTATGGAGATTGGAGATAGCGATCCTTGCTGCTAAGATGGCATAGTCAGGATGCTTCACTGTGAGGGATGCGCAAACTTCTGCTGCCAGATTATCTAGCTCGGTTGTAGATACTCCGTCATACAGGCCATCAATTACTTTTTTAGCAACATCAATTGGCTGAATAAACTTGGGATCCAGCTCATAGCAGAGGTTTTCAATTCTTGTTGTAATCTTGTCGAATCGTACTGACTCTCTCCTTCCGTCTCTTTTTAATACTAGCATTTCTTTGGGATTTTTAGGTTGATGGAAAAATTTGGGTAATTAGAAGTCTTCACCAATGGAGAACCTTGGTGAATCGTCTGAGCCTTCATTAGATTTCATAACGCCGGCTTTTTGGTAATCACCAACTCTTTTTTCAAAGAAGTTAGTTTTACCCTGAAGCGAAATCATGTCCATGAAGTCAAATGGGTTTGTGCTGTTCCATATTTTTTCACATTCTAATTCCGCAAGTAGTCTGTCAGCGACAAACTCTATGTATTGGCACATCAAGTCAGAATTCATTCCGATCAGTCTCACAGGAAGTGCATCAGTTACAAACTCTTTTTCGATTTCTACAGCATCTCTGATAATCTCTCTTACCGTATCTTTTGGTAATTGATTGTTTAGATGCTGTGTATAGAGGTGACAAGCAAAATCGCAGTGCAATCCCTCGTCACGGGAAATCAATTCATTGGAGAATGTAAGACCTGGCATCAAACCTCTTTTCTTTAGCCAGAAAATGGAACAGAAAGAACCAGAGAAGAAGATACCTTCCACTGCTGCAAAAGCGATCAAACGCTCTTGGAAGTTACCATTATCAATCCATCTCAAAGCCCAGTCAGCCTTTTTCTTCACACAATCAATATGCTCAATCGCATTAAGGAGCTTGTCACGCTCGGTAGCATCTTTGATATATGTATCTATAAGGAGGCTATACGTTTCAGAGTGGATGTTTTCCATCGCGATCTGGAAACCGTAGAAAAATTTCGCTTCTGTATATTGAACCTCAGAGACAAAGTGCTCTGCTAAGTTTTCATTTACAATCCCGTCACTTGCAGCGAAAAAAGCTAGAACGTGAGAAATAAAATGACGCTCGCCATCATTTAGCGCTTTCCAATCCACCATATCTTGACCTAAGTCTATCTCTTCAGCAGTCCAGAAACTAGCCTCTGCCTTTTTATAATACTGCCAAATGTCATTGTGTTGGATTGGGAATAAAACAAAGCGATTCTTATTCTCTTCTAATATTGGTTCGTACTGCATTGCTTCTTTAATTTTTTAGCGTATTGTTTTGCTTTCTTTTATAATTTATCCTGGTGTGGGGATGAGAAAGGCTGCCTTTTTAGAACAGCCTTTGAACAAATATGTGAATCAATTCTGGGAAATAAAACCTCTGAAGTGACGGTTTAATACAGTTTCTGAACAATGGTCAAAAACTGTATATTATCCAATATATCAAAGGTTTGTAATTAGTGATATCTATCTTTAGATTAACTAAATGGGCTGATTTCAGGGGTTTGAAATAAATTTAAATAATTTCAAAAAATTTTTTCAACCAAAATTCAAGAGCTATTTTGAATGTAGGTCAAGTATTGTGCGTTATTAACTTTGCTTTTCAATAATTTGATCATCAATAAGTTGGAATAAAAGCTGACCAAATTCTAGAAATCATTTATCAATAAAATTGGCAATTGAATGAGAATTCTTAAGGGGATTTTCAGCCTTGAGAATCGAAATGCAAAGGTTCCATGAAAAAGACAAATAATATTTCGGAAGGCTGTTTTTTTGTTCCAATCAACTTTCCTATATTTGCACTCCGATTTCAAAAGAATCAAGAACTATGTACGCAATTGTAAACATCGCAGGAAAGCAGTTCAAAGTAACGCAAGATCAGTTTGTCTATGCTCCAAAGCTAGACTTAGAAACTGGCGCTTCCATCGACTTCGACCAGGTACTATTAGCTGAGGCTGATGGAACTGTGTCTGTAGGAGCTCCTCTATTAGCTGGAGCAAAGGTATCTGGGAAGGTCCTAGATCACGTAAAAGGTGATAAAGTCATCGTCTTCAAAAAGAAGCGCCGAAAGGGCTACAAGAAGAAGAACGGTCACAGACAAGATTTCACCAAAGTTTTGATAGAAAGTATTACAATCTAAGTTTTCTCTTCTGAAAACGATAAAAGAATAAAACCATGGCACATAAGAAAGGCGTCGGTAGTTCCAGAAACGGTAGAGAATCTCAATCCAAGAGATTGGGTGTGAAGAAATTCGGTGGCGAAGTAGTAATCGCTGGTAATATTATCGTAAGACAAAGAGGCACGCTACATCACCCAGGTGAGAATGTAGGGCTAGGTAAAGATCATACCTTATTCGCAACAGCTAACGGTGTTGTTACCTTCAGAAAAAAATATGATGGCAGATCATACGTAAGCGTATTGCCTGCTGAAGCTTAAGTTTAAGCATCAACCAACTCAGGAAGCTCTTTCATTCAATTGAAAGAGCTTTTTTTGTGGGTACATTTATCAGCAGTGTTGCCAGAGATCTTAATGGTAGGGACAGTGGAGAGTATAGCTTAGGTTTTATTAGGTACTCTTATAAATTTTAGCGATTCAGCTAACTATAGCTAGGCTCAAACCTTTTGACTTTGACCTTAACTATTAAAGTTTTTAGACTGCAATTCATTTCCAGTTGTCATTCTTTTAGCAATTCCGGACCAGTAGTATTTTAGCTTAAAAATTCAACATAAAAAATCCCGACTGATCTAACATTCAGTCGGGATTTTTTTAAGTTTTATACCTGATTAAAACGGCCTGTAGCTCATTACTTCATTTATAAATGTCGTGGCACTCTCAGGGGAAATCACCAAAATAAAGACGATTCCAAATAGTGCACCGTACAAATGTGCGTCATGGTTGATCGCGTCGTCTTGGTTTTTGCCTTTGAAATAAGAGTAAATCAGAAATAGAAATCCTAATATAAATCCGGGTAAGCAAAGTATTCCAAACAGGCAGATGTCTGACAGCGGAAGAATAATGATGCTGGCAAAAACTGTAGCAGCCGTTCCTCCTGAGGCTCCTAAGGCTCTATAGTAGCTGTTATCCTGATTTTTCAAATAGGTAGGAATATCTGAAATGATAATTCCCAAAAGATAAAACAGTACATAGACCGCCCCCCCTATTACTACACCGAACTTGTAAGCAAGGATCTGCTCAACTACTCCTCCGAAGAAGTAGAAGGTAAACATGTTGAAGAAAAGATGGATGTAGTCTTTATGGATGAATCCGGAAGTGATGAATCGATCCCACTGCTGGTTACGCTTTATTTTGTAAGGAATGAACATGCAGCGTTCCATATAAGCCGCATTATTGATTCCATAGTAACTGCTAATTGCTGTGACTATGATCAGGACAATTGTAATTGATAAATCCATTTATTTTTCCCTGTGAATTAAGTCCTGAGTGATTTTTTTGAGTTCAAGGAAATAGTCTTCGTTTTTGAAATGTATCGCGTCGTATTGTGCAAATCCAGCGTCGAAATAAGAATTCATTTTGGCTTCAGTAATTGACTTTATACCTAGCTTTTCATAAATCCCCCGAACGGCTTTCACTTTTTCTTCTTTATCAAATTCATTTTGAGAAAGCCAATAGTTCAATGTCTCAGCATCTTTTCCTTCGGCTAGTTCCAGTGCTTTGATCAGTAAGAATGTCTTTTTATTGGAAATGATATCACCGCCAACTTGCTTACCGAATTTTGCCTGATCAGCAAAGACATCGAGTAAATCGTCCTTGAGCTGGAAGCCTACACCTACATTTACACCAAAGACATACAGTTTCTGCGCATCTTCTTTCTCTGCTCCAGCCAGCAAAGCTCCAAGCTGCAAAGCAAATCCTAAGAGTACGGCAGTCTTCAAACGAATCATGGTAATGTATTCGTCTTCATGGACGTACTCTAAGGACTCGAAATTCATATCGAACTGTTGTCCTTCACAAACCTCAGATGCTGTTTTGTTGAACAATCGAATAACATCTCCAAGTTTATCTACTTCTGTCGGTAGCAGTAGGTCATATGCTTTTACCAGCATCACATCACCAGAAAGGATTGCCACGTTCTTATTCCATTTCACATGGACAGCATCTTTTCCCCTTCGCAAAGGAGCATCGTCCATAATATCGTCGTGCATCAGGGTGAAGTTGTGAAAAACTTCAACTGCTGCAGCCTGACTGAGGATTTCTTCTGGATTTGACTTATAAATCCCATAAGCCAATAAACTAAGCAAAGGACGGATTCTTTTTCCGTCCAAGCTTAAAATATAGGTAATGGGATCATAAAGTTCTCGGGGTGTTTTTCCTAGCTCTAAAGCACTCGGGAGGTTCTGGATGAAGGTTTCCAGCTTACCTAATAACTCGTGCGCGTGGTTTTTTCTTGTCATTATCGGCAAATTCCAAATCTATCGTTCTACGGTCAATATCTGTATTAACTACTCTGACCTTCACTTTGTCGCCCAAAGTGATCATTTTTTTTGTTTTCGAGCCAATCAAACGCATGTTTTTCTGATCGAAATCGTAGTAATCATCATCCATGTCCTGCACTCGAATCATGCCTTCACACTTGGTTTCGGTGATCTCTACAAACACTCCCCATTCGGTCACGCCTGCTACAATTCCCTCATAATCTTTGTCTTCGGCAAGAGACATGAACTCTACTTGCTTGTATTTGATTGAGGCTCTTTCGGCATCTGCTGCACGTTTTTCACGCTCTGAGGAATGCACACATTTTTGTTCCCAAGCTTCAGCGTCTGGAGACTTACCATTTTCAAGATATAGTTCCAGTAGCCTGTGTACCATCATATCAGGATAACGACGGATAGGAGAGGTGAAGTGGGAGTAGTGAGCGAATGCCAACCCAAAGTGTCCTTTTGGCTCAGTGGTGTATTTGGCTTTTGCCATACTTCTAATTGCAAGTTGTTCAAGCACGTTTTGCTCAGGCTTACCCTGAATATCTTCCATCAGCTTGTTCAGTGCTTTGGATATAGTTTTTTCGTCTGCTATCTCGAACTCATGGCCAAATCGCTTCGCAAAGCCGGAGAATGTATCCAATCGCTCCATATCCGGAGAATCGTGTGTACGATAGACAAAAGTATCTTTTCCTTTATTCTTATTGAAAATGAATTCTGCTACATACTTGTTTGCAAGAAGCATGAATTCCTCTATGAGCTTATGAATGTCCTTTCGCTCCTTAATCATCAGACCAAGTGGTGTGCCTTTTTCATCCAGCTTGAATTTTACTTCTACCGTTTCAAAGTTGACAGCTCCATGTTTAAATCTTCGTTGGCGGATCTTTTTTGCCATCACGTTAAGCAGAGTTAGTTCCTCAAAGTAATCGCCTGACTGAGTATCTATATTCTCCTGCGCATCTTCGTAGGCATATCTTCTATCCGAGTGTATAACTGTCCTTCCAATCCAATGTTTCTTCACATTTGCCTCGTCATCCACTTCGAATACACAGGCAAAAGTTAATTTGTCTTCATGTGGACGAAGTGAGCAAAGTCCATTACTCAATCGCTCCGGAAGCATAGGGATGGTCCTATCTACTAGGTAGACAGAAGTGGCTCTATTGTAAGCTTCTTTTTCCAACGCTGTCTTTGGCTGCACATAATGAGTCACATCGGCGATGTGCACTCCGATTTCGTGATTGCCATTTTCTAACTTTCTGTACGAAATCGCATCATCAAAATCCTTTGCATCTGCAGGGTCAATCGTGAAAGTCAATACATCTCTGAAATCTTTTCTTTTCTTGATCTCCTTGGCAGTAATCTTTTCAGAGATAGCCTCAGCTTCTTTTTCTGGCTCCTCAGGATACTCAAATGGTAAACCAAATTCGGCCATGATGGAGTGAATTTCTACTTCATGTTCACCGGCTTTGCCAAGTACACGTGTCACTTGTCCGGTTGGGTTTTTATCGCCTTCTCTCCATTCGGTGAGTTTTACTACTACTTTTTCTCCGTGCTGTGCACCGTTGAGTTCACCTCTATGCACAAAGATGTCCTTGTGCATTTTCTTGAAATCAGGAACGACAAAGGCGAATCGTGGTGATATTTCCACTCTGCCCACGAATTCGTCCCGGCTTCTTTCCACGACTTCCAGCACTTTGCCTTCAACCCGACCGGTTTTTCCTTTGAGAGGATAGACCATCACGCGGACTTTGTCACCATCCAGCGCTTGCTTCATGTCAGCTTCTTTGACTAAAATGTCCCCATCGACCTTCTCAGGATCGAGTGGTACGATGAATGCAAATCTTGGATTTACAAAGTCCACAATTCCCTCTATAAATTCAGGGTCTTGTGTAGATGAGTAATAATTTCTTGGATTTCTAGAAACCGAACCCGCTTCTACTAATTTGCTTAGTACAGGTTCTACGCCCCCTTTTGTAATGGCGTCTCTGATTTCGAGTTTCTTTATGATTTGCTTGGAGTTGAATTCTTCTCCATAGTGAGCATCTAAAAATTGAAGGATGCTGCGGGCCAAGCTGGCTGCGTCTGTTTGTTTCCCTCCTTGATTTTTGCTGTTGTTTTTTCTGTGTTGTTTTCTTCCCATGATTTGGGTTGTTGATTAGGGTTAAGGTAAAAAGATTTATGTCCCTGCGCCCATTAATCTTTATGATCTTTTTTTGAATCTTCTAAATGGATGATTTCTATTTCTAAGTCATCCGACTGCGGATGCATAGCCATATATACTCGAGCTGTGACTTCCACATCTCTCAGGCAGTATTTTTTGATTTTTTCTACGTCTTTTTCCAGATGAAAAGTGGTGTTGACCTGACTTCCGTCAAGATCATCTTTTGAAGATGGAATTCCAAAAACTGAAGCCAAAAGCTCCAAGCGGGTGTAATGTTTATAGTCTCCAAACTTCCAAAGCTCCATCGTATCGAGATGGCGAACTTCCCAGGGCTTTTTCCCGGAGATCTGTAAAGGCTCCGGCAAAGATACTCCATTAATGAGCATCCTACGACAGAGGTATGGAAAATCAAATTCCTTACCGTTGTGAGCGCAAAGAATCCATTTTTTCTTCTCTAACAAAGCTTTAAATTCCAAAAGAAGTTCCCGTTCATCTTCATGGGCATAACATTTTGATCTGAACGCCAGTTTTTTGTCTTTCTTTTTCCATTGAAAATAGCCGACGCCTACACAGACTACCTGCCCAAACTCAGCGTGAATTCCCGCTCGGTCAAAATATAAAGCACCTGGATCATGAAGATGTTCTGGCGATTGAATTAGCCGTTCTTTCTTCAGCCATTCATCTTGAATACGCTCTGGCAGTTCTTCAAAATTTTCAGTCAATGAAGCTGTTTCTATATCTAGAAACAGGATGTCATTCAGTTGATCAAAAAAATCTGCCATAATCCGTCATTATGCGTGGAGAACTCCTTCTAGGCCAATTTCGGGAATCATCTTGATGAATCCAGTGTCAAAACTGCCTGAAGTAAAGATAAACTTTTTATCAAAAATCTGATCCAAAATATAGTAACTCACCCAAAACTCATTGTTCAAAGCAAATACCGCCGGATCAATTGCCTCAACTTTAGCCACCGCCTGCTCTCCTAGCTCATCGATCATGTGGCGAAGAGTGGAAGTTTTCTTTAATTCTCCATTTATCTCACCATAGCCCTTGGAAGTGATCATCACATTTTTTAACTCTATCAAATTTAAATTGATGATGTAAACTGCCCATTCTGTACCTGCTGCGGTTTCTTCTTTTGCTATCGCTAGTTTTACTCCAGTCACTGGACTGAAATCTATGTCTTTCTTCATATTGCTTCTATACGCTCCATTTCAAATAGGTTGACCAAATGCTGCTTTACCCGAGCTTTGACTTCCTGAATATCCACAGCTCTACCTAGTTCCAGATGAAGTGAGGTGACTTCTTTATCATCGATGCCGCAGGGGATGATGTGTCCAAAATAGCTGATATCGGTGTTTACATTGAACGCAAAACCATGCATGGTGACCCAGCGGCTTGATTTCACACCCATTGCACAGATTTTCCTAGGATTTTTTTGTTCCAAATGATCTATCCAAACGCCAGTTAATCCATCGATCCTTCCTGCTGGTACTCCATAATCAGCCAACGTCAAAATGATCGCTTCTTCCAGAAATCTCAGGTACTTATGAATATCCGTGAAGAAATTGTCAAGATCTAAAATTGGGTAACCTACGAGCTGGCCGGGGCCGTGATAGGTGATATCTCCGCCACGATTGATTTTGTAATACTGGGCTTGGTGCGTTTTGAGACCGTTTTCATCCAAAAGCAGGTTTTCTTCCTTCCCACTTTTACCCAAGGTATAAACATGAGGATGCTCGACAAATAGCATGTAATTGTTACTTGGAACTTGGTCGGCTGGAGCCAAAGGGCGGTTTTTTATTTTCAAAGCGACAGTTTCCGCAAATAACTGCTCCTGATAATCCCAAGCCTGCTGATAATCAACCTGCCCAAGATCTCGGAATTCTACTTTTTTATTGATAATTTCATTCATCGAATGGTCCCGAAGGATTTACTTTTCAACTGAACTCAAATCGGGTTCGTTCATTGATTTTTCAAAATTAAACAAATATCCAAGATGGCTGAGCACAACGATTCAGGAAAACTCGCAGAGCAACTCGCTGCAGATTGGTTAGTAGGAAAAGGATACGAATTGCTTGATACAAATTACCGTCATGGACATGCCGAGATCGATTTGATTTTAAAGCACCGTGGGTTGTTAATTTTTGTTGAAGTCAAGTTTAGATCCGGGACTGGCTTCGGTTTTGCAGAGGAGTTCGTCGATGCTACTAAGCGCAAACTGTTGATCAAAGCGGCTGACCATTATATTTATGAAAAGGACTGGCACAACGATATCCGTTTTGACATCATAGGCGTTTATAAGGATCGAACAGGGAAAATCAATTTCAGGCATTTTGAAGATGCTTTCTATTAATCACCAAACCAACTAATTATTCTTAACTGTATGAAAAAATTGACATTCACCTTCTTTTTTGCTTTGATAGCTTTAATAGGTTTTGCACAGAGTGAAAGTAAAGACAAGCAAATTGAGTCAGACAGTCAAGATGCAAAAGCAGCTTTTCTCGAAGATGACCCGAGTATGCAGGAATTATTCGACTCTTCTTATGGCTATATTATTTTGCCCAATGTAGGAAAAGGTGGTTTGGGAATCGGTGGAGCTGCTGGAAACGGAGTTGCCTATCAAGGCGGTAGTAAAATCGGCTACGCAAAAATGACTCAGGTTACCATAGGTTTTCAAGCAGGTGGTCAAGCGTATTCTGAAGTCGTATTTTTCGAAGATCAGGAGGCCTTTGATCGATTCAAAACGAGTAAAGTGGAAATGTCTGCCCAGGTTTCTGCAGTAGCAGCTGCTTCCGGCGCTTCCTTGAATGCAAAATATGTGGATGGCGTTGCAGTATTTACCCGAACCAAAGGTGGATTAATGTACGAGGCCTCGGTAGGAGGTCAGCAATTCAAATTCAGAGAAGACTAATAATTAATTGTCTTTTCGATAGACCAGATTTCCGTCCTTATCCCATTCAGCACGAATGTAAGGGCGGAAATTTTTTGTATAAGCCGTTTCCTGATACTGGATTTCCCGTTTTCTGACAGCTTTTGTATTGTTATAGTCCCAGTATTCGGTCCATAGACCGACTTTTTCGCCGTATTGATATTCACCGGTTACAGCTACTTGCTTGTCCTCATAGAAGTAGAAGTAGTTACCTTCCTCCAAACCGTACTGCACAGGGATTATTTCCTGAATAGTCTTTGAGGATTGATCAAAGTACCGAGTTCGTGATTCCCTAGGCCATCCTGCTTCGAAGTGGTTTTTATCTTGTAGCACATTCTCTGAATCAAAGAGCATCCAGGTTTTATGCTTTGTGCCGTAATAAAACATGCCACTTTCTACCACTTCCTCATTAATCACCCGCTCGTAGGGGCCGTGCAGTAGATATCCTTTTCCAACTTCATAATCTTTGGTTTTGATACTTCGATCTTGCGTGTCAAACCAATAAACGTCGCGAATATAAGGATCAGGTTTGCGTGTAGCGTCAGTATAATTAAAGTGTTCAAAAATCTGCTGTCCACGTATTTCCTGCCTGGTATATCCTTTCTTCGTTTTTATCCCAAACCATTCGTTTTTCCGAGCTTTCTTCTTTTTCTCCTTCTTTTCTTCCTTCTCCTTGGAGTCATCAAAAAGTAACAAAGGCATGGTAGTGGGGAGCAATCTAGAATTTACCACACCGCTTGAATCAGGATCTGATTTGGTTTCAGATTCTTCACTTTGCGCAAAAGAAACACGACTCAGAAGAAGGAAAAACAGAAAACTGATATAAAATCGATTCATATTTAATAAAAACGCAATTTACTTCGGTGTATTTTATCCAAAAATAACATTTCGAGATCAAAAGCCACCGATTGTTTAGATTTTATAATCTTCTCTTTACTTTTGTGGAATTTGTAAAAAAATCTCTCAAACAATGAATTCTATTTTATCAGACCGGATAATCAATATGGAGGAATCAGCCACTCTTGCGATGGCAAAAAAAGCAAGAGAGCTGAAATCACAAGGGGTTGACATCATCAGCCTTAGTTTAGGTGAGCCTGACTTCAAGACACCAAAGCATATCCAAGAGGCTGCAAAAGATGCAATCGACGAAGGAAAGTACTTTTCATATCCTCCTGTAGCGGGTTATCAGGATCTGAGAGAAGCTATCGCAAAGAAGCTTCGCGAAGAAAATGAAATCTCCGAGGCAAAAGCAGAAAATATAGTTGTTTCTACTGGTGCGAAGCATTCCATTGCCAATGTATTTATGTGCATGATCAATGAAGGCGATGAGGTGGTGATTTTCTCTCCATACTGGGTGAGTTATGCCGAGATCATCAAATTGGCAGGCGGAGTTCCTGTATTGATCGAAGGTACTTTAGAAAACAACTTCAAAGCCACTGCGGCTCAATTGGAAGCTGTTATCACTCCAAAGACTAAAGGTGTTATCTATTCTTCTCCTTGTAATCCTACAGGGTCTGTATTCAGTAAAACAGAGCTAGAGGCAATTGCTGAAGTAGTTCAAAAGCATGAGAATATCATGGTGATCGCAGATGAGATCTATGAGAAAATCAACTTTGCAGGTAGAAACTATAGCATCGCATCTTTCCCAGGAATGTTTGACAGAACGATCACGGTGAACGGTTTCTCCAAAGGATATGCAATGACTGGCTGGAGAGTAGGCTATATCTGTGCTCCAGTTTGGATGGCAAAGGCCGTGGAGAAAATCCAAGGCCAATTCACATCAGGAGGTACAGGTATCGCTCAGCGTGCTGCATTGGCAGGAATCGCCGGTGATCAAACACCAACTACGGAAATGGCAAATGCTTACCTGAGAAGAAGAGGTTTGGTATTGGATTTACTGCGTGATATTCCAGGCATCAAAACTCACGTTCCTGAAGGAGCATTTTATTTCTTCCCGGATGTAACTGCTTTCTTTGGTAAGTCTGCTAAAGGGCATGACGTGAAAGATGCAGACGATCTTTGCCTTTACCTTCTGGCTGAAGCACATGTTTCTCTTGTGACTGGAGCTGCTTTTGGAGCGCCGGATTGTATCAGACTTTCTTATGCTGCCTCTGATGAGGAATTGGTCGATGCGCTAGGCAGAATGAAAAAAGCGCTAGGCGAGCTAGCTTAATTTTATCGGATTATCGGTTGCGATGCCAGAATTGCTCTTTTCTTTGCTGAGCTGACCGAAGACGGAAGACGGGCGACCGAAGTGGCCTCAATCGAAAAGTTGATCGTCCTTGCTACGAGCTTAAGCTTTTTTGAAAGTAAAAGTGAAGCATCAAATCTTAAAACTTAACCCCGGCAATTGTCGGGGTTATTTTTTGCCTAGCCAGAAAGGCTTATTTTTGGGAAAATTTACCTTATGGCTGAAGTTATAGTAATCACCCCAGTAAAAAACTCTCTAGAAACGACTTTGGATACAGCTAGAGCAATTGCTGGTTCTACGGTGAAAGTGAGGCATATTATTTTTAATGACTTCAGTACTCCAGAGACCAAAGCTGGATTAAATGAGAATCAACCAAGCATAGGATATGAGCTGATCCATTTGGAAGATCATACTGATCATCCCTCTCCTAATTACAAACTGGTACTTCAAATGGCTCAGAAGATGGCAAATGAAGCTAATCTTCCACTATTGGTCATAGAATCAGATGTCGTGGTGAAGGAAAATACGATCAGGGATTTGCTGGATTTTCAAAAAGCTAATTCTAAATCAGGTCTTGTCGGGTCGGTGACAGTTGATGAAAAAGGAGTGGTAAATTTCCCTTACTTAAAATTCAAAGGAGTGAAGGAATCCGTAATTGATACCTCTAGAAGTTTAAGTTTCTGCTGTACACTTTTCTCAACAGATTTTTTGAAAGTTTACGATTTCATGGGCTTGGATGAGGCCAAAGATTGGTATGACACCTTTATTTCCAAGAAGTCAATTGAACTTGGATTTAAAAACTATGTGCTGATGAATGCGCCAGTGTGGCACAGACCACATGCGAGCAGACCATGGAAGCAATTGAAATACAGCAATCCGCTGAAATACTACTTCCTAAAGTTTTGGAAGGGGATGGATAAGATTTAATCCTGCTTCACTAAAGGAGTTTTAGTGGAAAAAATGCTCGAATTGAGTTAATTCTTTTTTCACCGCCAAGGTATCTCTGCCGAATTCTTTGAGCTGGTAATTTTCTGATTTGAGGGAGTGATAACAATTTTCCAAGTCAGCAGGATTTAAATTCTCATTTTCGAAAATGATCACTTGAGGTTTGGTTTTAGCAATGTCAAAAATCTTTATCACCTCCAAATCATAGCCTTCTGCATCAATTTGTAACAAATCAATTTTGGCTATTTTGAATCTTTTAATGAGTGACTTAGGTGATATGACGGGGACTTCATTGTAACTAATTCTATCTTCTAGGTTTTCGGGAATTTGTATGCCTTCTTTTGAACAGTTTTTTTCTACTACTCCGTTTTCAAAAGCCAGTTTTAACTTATCCAGAGAAAAAGACGCCAATCCAGTTGCCCATCTGCTATCGCAAAACGCGATTTTATGTAATTTTTGACTTCCGTCTTCCGAACCTATTGCAGCACAAATGGGATGTATTCCCTTGTCAAGTCGGTAGATTTTGGATAATTCATCTTTGAAAACATTTTGTTGCGGTTCTAGCAATACCCCCTTCCAATGATCTCTTTTGATGAATTTATGGATCGGATCGTTGGTGATACCATCGTTTGCTCCAATCTGTATCACAAAGAATTCTCCGGCCTTTGATTTGGAATAATTCGATATGAACTCTGCTAAGGTTCCCTTTTTAGGGGAGTAAAGATTCTTATAATAAAAAGTGAATATTGGGTGATTTGATGCGCTTAGGTTAAAACGGATTTTCTTCCACTTTTTTTTAAACGTATTCTTAAAATGGTTCTTCATAGGGTTAAAATAGGTTTTTAGTGGGCACAAAGCTTGTGCAGAGCTTCTCAGGCGGGCTCGATTTCATAAATCATGTTTTTGTACAGCTAGATTTATTGTATCGGTGATAGCTGTTTGTTTTTTCAGACTTATGAAAGTAAGCCCAAAAATTTCATAAGACTATTATATGGCTTTGACCACGTTCGTTGAATACGAAGTGGGCCATTTAATTCCCGCTCAAAAAACTCTCTATGATTCTCGTTTAAATATGCAATTCGTTCTTTTTTCTTCTGGGAAGTCCCTGTTTTTTTTCGCTTGCTTCCAGAATGAATCCTGTAGAAAAAACCAATAAAAGGTAATTTGACCACCTCTCCACCGTTTTTCAGCATTTTGATCCAAAACTCCCAGTCTTCTCTACCCATTTTCATGCCCTCGCTGAAGCTACCGACGGCTAGCGCATCGGCTCTTCTGAAAACAGCACTTACAAAAATCATATTGTCTCGGGCTAATGCATTTAAACTAAAGGGTTTTAAATTCCAAGGGCGTTCACCATTTTCATCAAATTTCACAGCTTCGCAATACACAACTTTTACCTGAGGTTTTTTTTCTAAGAAATTGATAGCTTCCTCTAGGTATTCTTTTGAGATCAAGTCATCTCCATCTAAAGGCAGGATGTATTTACTTTTAGAAAACTCAATGCCGGCATTTCTAGCTACTGCGACTCCAGCATTTTTCTGATTTAGCAGATAGATATTGCTGTGTTTTTCAGTTAACTCTTCGGCGATTTCTTCACTATTGTCTGTTGAGCCATCATTTACGATGATGATTTCAAGGGCTGAATAGGTGGAATTAAGAGCAGATTGGACAGTTTCAGCAAGGAACTTTGCTTGATTGTAGCAGGGTATTATGATGGAAACGGTAGGGTTCAAGGTTTTGAAGTAATGTTGAAGTAGCTGCAATTTAATTGAATAGTCTGTGAGTTCTTACTTTGTTGGAAAAGTTGTATAAAGGGTAATTGCTGGCAAGTTTATTTTGGTTGGGCTTAAAAAATCCAAACAATAATTTGTTTAATTAGCTGAAGTTCATAACTTTAATCTGGTGATTAAACAACTTTTCAATAGTATTTGACTTTTTCAAACGCGGATTGTAACACTAATCCATTTTTCTACCTCAACCTGTTTCAGAAAAAATCCGGACTACGGTTCGGATTTTTTTTTGAGTAATTTTTAGTGAACTTTCGGCTTGCGAATTTCCTCACCAACTATGATTCGAGTAAATATTTTACTAGTGTTTTTTGTGTTCCTGTGCAGTAGTAAGTCTTTTGCTCAAAACTCGAAGCTTCAATACGACTCCACGTATGTGGAAAGCACGCGTGATGTGTTGGCGTCCAGGCTTTTTTTCAGTAGAAAATACACTAGAATAGTAGCTAAAACGCCTGAATCAAATGAGCGATACACGTTGGTTCCTAATACTGGATTGAAAATGGGGCTAGGATTTACCTATCAGGATCTTACTATTAATGCCTCTTTTCCAGTAAGTTTTCTTTATCCCGATAAAATAGGTGATTGGCCGGGGAATTTGGATTTGCAGTCTCACATCTATGCACCTAAGGTTATTGTAGATTTCTTTGGGCAATTTTACAACGGATATAAGATAAATGCGGAAAACAGGACTTATTCCGACGAAGATTACCTAAGAGAGGATTTGCGTCAAATGTCTTTGGGAATCAATATGAATTACTTGTTTTTTGGAGACAAACTGTCCATTGCGGCAGCCTGGAACCAGTCCTCCATCCAAAAAAAATCAGCCTATTCTCCATTCGTAGGCTTTGAAGGATATGGAGGAAATATGCGGGGTGATTCATTGCTATTGCCTGTCAATCCGGAGACTGATTTAGTTAATTTTGACCGGGCAAGTTATTTTATGGCAGGTCCTAATGCTGGAATGGCAGGAACTTGGGTTTTTTGGAAGAATTTTTATTTGACGGGGGTTGCAGCTGTAAATCTGAGTGGAGGATATACCAAGTGGAGAAATGTGGAGGAACGCAAAGAATGGGGGGGCGCTCCTACCTATTATCTACGTGGTTTCTTCGGGTATAATGGTCCTCGGTTTGCCGTTACGACGAGCTATGTCTATAAAAACCTTAATCTGATCAAGGGAGGACCGTATGATCAGGCAGTAAATACGGGAGACTACAGAATTAATTTTATATACAAAATTTACGCAGGAAAGAGTTTTAAGAAAAAATTCAACAAAGTGAACCCTGTTCGAATTATCATAAAAGAGTAAATTATTGGCCTAAATACAAATCGCATTTGACAGGGCTATTAACGCATGAAAAACCCAAATACAATGGAAGATCAATTCGGAATTCAAGCATCTTTGAAGAGATTAGGCATTAAGCCTGAAAACTTAGGAGCCTCTACTGGAGTCAATTGGATCGATTCCGGTGAATCATCTTTTTCGTCTTTTTCACCGGCTGATGGAAGGTTGATAGGTAAAACCCAAGCTACCAATCAAGAAGTCTATGAGCAAGTTATTTCGCAGGCACAGATCGCATTTGAACGCTGGAGACAAGTTCCGGCACCTCAGCGAGGAGAAATCGTTCGGGAAATCGGAAATGCTCTGCGTGAAAAGAAGGCAGATTTAGGTAAGCTCGTTTCCTATGAAATGGGGAAGTCTTATCAGGAGGGACTAGGAGAGGTGCAGGAGATGATTGATATCTGTGATTTTGCGGTTGGGCTTTCACGACAACTTTATGGCTTGACCATGCATTCCGAGCGTCCAGGACACAGGATGTACGAACAATGGCATGCCTTGGGAATCGTGGGGATTATTTCAGCTTTTAATTTCCCTGTGGCAGTTTGGTCCTGGAACGCTGCCTTGGCCTGGGTATGTGGGGATGTCTGTGTGTGGAAACCTTCTGAAAAAGCGCCGCTTTCCGGTATTGCTTGTCAGCAAATTGCAGGAGAGATTTTTGAAAAGCATGGAATGCCAGAGGGTATTTGCTCTTTGGTCAATGGAGATTACAAGGTAGGAGAGTTGATGTCAAATGATGCGAGAATTCCACTCGTTTCAGCGACCGGTTCCACTCGCATGGGTAAATTAGTAGCCGAGTCAGTTGGAAGGAGATTAGGTAGGTCTCTGTTGGAATTGGGAGGAAACAATGCAATTATCATCACTGAAAATGCTGATATGGATATGGCAATCCGAGGAGCATTATTTGGCGCAGTCGGAACAGCAGGACAGAGATGTACGAGTACTCGCCGATTGATTATCCATGAGAATGTTTACGAAGAAGTCAAAAAGAGACTTTCTTCTGCTTACGGCAAACTCGTAATAGGGAATCCATTGGATGAAAAAAATCATGTAGGTCCCGTGATCGATAAAGATGCGGTAAACATGTATCTGGCAGCTATAGAAAAAGTTGAAGAAGAAGGAGGGAAGGTAGTGGTAGAAGGTGGAGTGCTAAGTGGTGAAGGATACGAGTCTGGCTGCTATGTGAAGCCAGCAATCTATGAAGCAGAAAATCATTTCGAGATCGTGCAGCACGAGACTTTTGCGCCGATCCTGTACTTGATTAAATACAAGACTTTAGCAGAAGCGATCAGGCTTCAAAATGCTGTGCCTCAAGGTTTATCTTCAGCGATCATGACCACTAATATGCGGGAAGCTGAAGCATTTCTTGCAGTTTCTGGTTCTGACTGCGGTATTGCCAATGTCAATATCGGTACTTCAGGAGCAGAAATAGGAGGGGCCTTTGGAGGTGAAAAAGAAACCGGGGGAGGTCGCGAATCAGGATCTGATGCGTGGAAAGCATACATGCGTCGCCAGACAAATACAATTAATTACTCGTCCACCTTGCCGTTGGCGCAGGGGATTAAGTTTGATATTTGAAGCTCTAATCATTTCTTTAGAAAATATTTTGTAAATATTCTTACTCATTTTCAATGAATTAGATATGTTGTTTCGAAATGTATTTGCTTAAGAGGAAATAGAAATTACCTTTGCATTCCCTTACGAACGGAAAGGGATACAAAGATGGGAGTTTAGCTCAGTTGGTTCAGAGCATCTGCCTTACAAGCAGAGGGTCGGGGGTTCGAATCCCTCAACTCCCACATCTTATTAACAAAGCTCAAAAGTGAGTAAATTATATTTCTTGGGAGTTTAGCTCAGTTGGTTCAGAGCATCTGCCTTACAAGCAGAGGGTCGGGGGTTCGAATCCCTCAACTCCCACATTCAATCCCGGATAACTTATTCGGGATTTTTTTTGTCCAAAAAAAGACTGCTTCAATCCTTCTGAAGCAGTCTTTTTTCGCTTAGGAAAATAGTGCCATTATTCGAAATTCAACATAAAACCTGCCCTAAACCAGCGCCCTGGCATCTGTACAGTTCCCGCTTCCATATAATCTGTATCCGTAATGTTGGATGCTTCGGCAAAGAATCCGATTTTGCTTGTTCTATTGTAGTCAACACGCATATCCAACAGGAAATAAGGATCCTGATTCATTCGCTCCACATTTCTCATCTTAGTGTTCCATTCCAGCTTTTGACCTATTCCGATCAATACTCCTCCGATCACTTGGTTTTTCAAAGCCGTCAATGCATAGCGGGTTTCGATACCAGGCTGATTGATCAAATCAGCATTTATGTAGTTATAGGAAAGATTAAACTCCTTGATGTGTAAAGTTTTGCCATTTGGGCTAACTCTATAATTTAATGAAGCCTCGATTCCATTGAATTTCACTTCACTGAAATTTTGTGGTTGCCAAGGTGTGTTTGCATCAGGCCTGGTCCATTCGATCAAATTATCGGTGCTTCTGTTGAAATAGACCAGTTCTGCGAATAGGCCTGATTTAGACCATTTTGCTCCGATTTCGAAGTTTTGAGCTTGCTCAGGGACAAGGTTGTCATTTCCAATATTGGTTGGGCCAACGTAGTACAAATCGTTGTAAGTCGGGATTCTGTAGCTGATTCCATAGCCTGAATAAAGTCTAAGGTCCGTTGTCGCTTGGAAACCAAGTTCAGCTCCGGGGAAATGTTTCCAGCCGTATTCTGAGTAATAGTTGGAATATACACCAGCTCTTAGATCTGCTTTTTTTCCAATCGTAACTAGTTGCTCCAGAAAGATCCCGGATAATACCCGATCATGGTTGCCAAGATTTGTGCTTTCGATGGCTTCCTTTCTAGTTTCTAGTCCAAAGCCTGTCTTCCCAAGCATACTCTGAAAAGACCCATTTGCCTCCAAAGCATAAACGTCAGTGGTGTGGAAGTTTTGGTAGAATTCCGGCTCATCTCTCCTGAGTACATATTCATCTTGATTTCTTCTGAAGTAACCGCGTGTGTTTAAGTAAAAGTTGTCCAGATTAAGTGTATGGCTCAAAGAAGCAAGTGTAGTCTGTACACTTTCCCACTGGTCTGGAAAGGCACTGGAGTAAAAGCCATTGGCACCAAAGCTTCTGTCGGTATAGGCAATCATGCCTTTTAGCTCATTTCTTTCATTGATGTCAAGTCCGCCCTCGTAGAATATATTACTCACTTGATAGTCGGAATTGTACCAATGTCCATTGGAATCATCGTAGGAGACAGCCAGATTTTGTTTGTAGTTTCCCATTGGAAGAGAGCCTGCAAAGTTGAGTCCTTTCATCCCAAAGTCTCCGGCATAGCCTTGGACCCTTGCATACTTGTTATCGCTCAGTTCCGTGATCACATTGATTGCTCCTGCGTACGCATTTTGACCAAAAATTCTTGAAGCTGGGCCTTTCAAGACTTCCACTCGATCGATATTCACCAGCGGCACAGGGATGTTCATCATGTGATGTCCAGTTTGCGGATCACTAAGTTTGATACCGTTTAAGAGCATCAGCGTTTGCTCAAAAGAACCTCCACGGATACTAATATCTGATTGCACGCCAGTGACACCCCGCTGCCGGACATCTACTCCCGGTACGAAGGATAATACTTCTGCCAAACTTCTGGCAGGCGTAGTTTCTATCTGGCGCTTACTGATTAGTGAGATGTTTCTGCTCTGTTTTGAAAAGGGCAACTGGATCCTGTTTTCTTGGATCAAGACCTCTCCTAAATCTTGGGTAGTAGTGTCTGTTTGGGCATTTACGCTTAGACAAAACGCCAATGAAGACACAAGTAGTACTAGTTTTTGCATGGGTTGATCGTAAATAGTAACCCAAAAGTGGACTGAAAATATGCTTTTTCCAATAATGAGATATTTCTAAAAATTCGTTAAAGGGCGAATCTCATGTAAAATATAAAGGAGGTTAGAATAGCAATACTTACTTTTGAAACTAAATCAAATAAATAGTATGCGCAGGAAAATTATAGTTAAGCTGCTTTTTGCAGGAGCCATGCTCGCAGGAGTCAGCAATTCTTTTGCTCAAGAAGTAAAAGAGAATAACCAGGAACAATTTGGAGAGTTTATCAACCGGAAGGGGACTTATACCAGATCTGCCTCCGGTAAACCAAATCTAGGATACTGGCAAAACGAAGCCGATTATCAGATTGCGGTAACATTGGATGATTCCCTTCATACTCTTTCAGGAAACATCACCCTTACCTATACCAATAACAGCCCTGAGAATCTTGATTTCATCTGGATGCAGATGGAGCAAAACAGGTTTACTGAGGATTCCCGTGGAACGTTGACTACTCCGATCCAAGGCAACCGCTACAATGGCGATGTGGATGGAGGGTATGACATTGCTAACCTTCAGGCCAAAGTCGGTTCAAAAGGATCTGTTTCTACAAAGCACATCGTCTCGGATACTAGAATGCAAGTTTGGTTTAATGAGCCAATTCCAGCTAAAGGCGGTACAGCTACAGTTTCTATGGATTTTTCATTCAAAGTTCCTGTTGATGGAATGGATAGAATGGGGAGATTAGAGGTGGAAGATGGTTGGATCTATGCTTTCGCTCAGTGGTATCCTAAGGTAGCCGTTTTTGACGACATCGAAGGATGGAATGTTGAGCCTTATTTGGGTGCTGGCGAGTTTTACCTAGAATATGGAGATTTTGATTACAAAGTGACTGTGCCTTATGACCATATCGTGGTAGGTTCCGGTGAGCTTTTGAATCCAAAAGAAGTGCTAAGCAAGGAACTTCAGGATCGCTACGCAAAAGCTCAGGAAAGTGATACTACTGTGATGTTGGTCACTGCAGATGAGCTTGGAAATACTGAATTGACCAGACCAAAGCAAGACGGAACAGTAACTTGGCACTTTGCCATCCAAAACAGCCGTGATATAGCTTTTGCTAGTTCCAAAGCATTTATTTGGGATGCTGCCAAAATCGATTTGCCTAGCGGAAAAAAGATCTTAGCTCAATCGGTTTATCCTAAAGAATCAAATGGTGAAGAAGCGTGGTCAAGATCAACTGAATACAGCAAGGCTTCTATCGAGCATTATTCTGAAAAGTGGTTCGAATTTCCTTACGCTTCAGCTACTAACGTGGCGGCGGACATCAACGGAATGGAGTACCCAGGCTTGAATTTCTGCAGCTACAATTCCAAAGGAGAAGATCTATGGGGAGTGACTGACCACGAGTTTGGACACAACTGGTTCCCGATGATCGTTGGCACCAACGAGCGTCGTTACGCTTGGATGGACGAAGGCTTCAATACATTTATCAACCATTATAGCACTTTGGAATTCAACAATGGGGAATATCCATCCACTCTGAATGAAACCCGTAGATATGTGAATTTCTTCACAAGCGAGACTAGAGAAGGAATTGATACCTATCCAGATGTAGTGAATATTTCAAATTTGGGAATGTTGGCGTACAACAAGCCTGCAATGGGCTTGTTGATGCTTCGTGAATATATTCTCGGTCATGATCGGTTTGACAATGCATTCAAATCTTACATCAAAACCTGGGCATATAAGCATCCTCAGCCTTCAGACTTCTTCAATCATATGGAAAATGTAGCTGGAGAAAACCTTTCATGGTTTTGGCAGGGATGGTTCTACGGAACAGGCAACATCGATTTGGGAGTAAGCGCTGTAGTTCCTTATGCTGGTAACTACGTAGTAGTTTTGGCAAACAAAGGTGATATGCCGATGCCGGTATTGATGGAAGTTACTTACGATGACGGTACAACTGAGCGCAAAATGCTTCCTGTTGAGATCTGGCAGCGTGGAGACACATGGAATTACCTGCTGAAAACTGACAAGAAAGTGTCGGGAGTAGTAATTGATCCTGATAAGCTGCTTCCGGATGTGAATCTTGGAAATGACAGCTGGCCACAGGCACTGTATGAAAAATAAGTAATAAAAATGCCCAGACTTAGTTTCTGGGCATTTTTGCTTTTTGACAGATTTTTGATTTCAATAAGCATCGTTGATTTCCAACCACATGCCATCAGGATCCTGAATATAAATCTGGCGAATTCCATCAACTCGTATCGTCACTTTTCCTTTTTCACCCAACCAACTCTCAAATGGATAGTCAGTATTCTCTAAGGTTTTGATAAAGGCATCCATGTCTTTCATGCTGAAGCAAAGGTGATTCACTTTGGAGATTTGCGTAGGTACATTCGCCGCTTCTATAATATGTAGCGCCGCACCTCCACCTATGTTGTACCAGGCATGGAGACCGTCTTTAAAAGGTTCCTCGATTTCTTCTAAACCAACTATTTTCTGGTAAAACTCCTTACTCTCTTCCAGGTTACTCACGTGGACAGCGATATGGTTGACTTTGATCTGTGCAAAGGTGCTCATGGTAATTCCAAGTAATAAAAAGGTAAATAAAATTTTCATCGGATTTTGGATCAGTTAGTGATTTTTATTGCCTAATGTTAGTGTTTTTGAGAATGGATTGAAATATAAATCGACATTAAAAAAGAAAGCACTCGCCATGGCAAGTGCTTTCATATATATTCTATTCTTAAGGGATTTTACTCTTCCTCTTCTTCATGAAGATCAGTTGCCAAAGCTATTTTCTCCGCCTCGTCGAAAAGCTTGATGGCTTGAAGATATACCTCGTTGATGTCATTGACTACTTTGTAGAAAGCGCTGTCGTCATAAAGCTGACGCCCTAAGTGCGCTTTTACCAGTATTTTGAGGTAATCTTTTGACTTGTTGAAATCGGCTGCGTCAAATTCTACCTTATTTTTCTTGCCATACTCCACCAATTCATTTAGCATCGCATCACTGACGGTGAAGTCTGTGTAATACTGCTCCAAAGTCATGTTTTCAAATTTGGACTTGTTCTCATTTACATAATCAAGAACAAACTCACGGTTTGAATCGGAGTTGAAAAGCCTACTTACGTATGCCGATGACATGGTAGTATCTAACGGTACGAAATAATCAGGCATGATTCCTCCGCCTCCATAGACAGTACGTCCTTTTACCGTTTCGTATTTCAGGCTGTCATTGAACTTGATGCTGTCGGCTGAGAAAAATTCCCCATGTTCATAACGGTCCACCCAGTCTCTTTCATAAGCTTCATAATCCGCATCGTAAGGCTTTTGAATAGAGCGGCCAGAAGGGGTGTAGTACCTTGCAATAGTCAGTCTCAGTTCAGCTCCATCAGAAAGGTCAATCGGCATTTGAACCAAGCCTTTTCCGAAGGATCTTCTACCAACGATCAATCCTCTGTCATTATCCTGAATTGCGCCAGCAAGAATCTCAGAAGCCGATGCAGAACCTTCGTTTACAAGAACGATAACTGGGCCTTCTTCAAATAAACCTGGTTTGAAAGCAAAAGCTTTTTGATTGTACTGATCTACTTTCCCCTCTTGAGAAACTATCAGTGCTTTTCCACCTAAAAGCTCATCGGCCATATTAATCGCAGCTCCCATGTATCCGCCTGGGTTGCCTTGAAGGTCGATGACCAATTTTTCCATTCCTTTACTCTTCAAATCGGCTACGGATTCTTTGAATTCATCATAAGTAGTGGCAGCAAAACGGGTAACTTTGATGTAACCTATTTCATCGTTCACCATATAAGATGCATTGATACTGTATTGAGGGATTTTGTCACGCGTGATCTTGTACTCGATTAGATCCTTCTGATTTTTACGCTTCATGTCCACGACTACCACAGAACCTTTTGGTCCACGTAGTTTCTCGAACACATCCCGGTTGGTCACGCCCACGCCCGCCATGTTTTCGCCGTCAACCTTGATGATCTGATCGCCAGATTGAATACCAAGAGCTTCAGAAGGTCCACCGGTCAATGGAGCTACCACATATATAGTATCTCGAATGATTCCAAACTCAACTCCAATTCCGTCAAATTCTCCATCAAGTTGGGATTGCGCAATTGAAGCATCCTTTGCTGGAATGTAGCTGGTGTGCGGATCTAGGTGTTCAAGCATCTTATTGATGCCGTATTCGATTAATTCATTTGAATTGACGCTGTCCACATAATCTCTGTTGACATAAGTCATTATTTCTTGGAGCTTATAAAGTGCAGCTCTAAGATCATTTTGATTTCCTTTTGGCTCTGCAAAAGTGGCCCCAATCCATATCCCAGCTGATATGGCTAATGCCAATATTATTGGGAGTCTGATTTGGGATTTAGTGTTTTTTGTCTCGCTCACGACTTTCTCTTTCAGTTGGTTATATTTCTTTATTGTTAACGTAAATTACCCAATTTCCTCCTCTAATAGAAGGGACTTTTGATAAAGGTTGCAAATGTTTATACGAGGGCGCAGTATAATGGCTCAATTTATTCCCCTTTTTTCTGTTAAAAAAAATTATTTTTGCAAGATGCGAACTGCGAATGATTTTGAAAAGGCACTTGTGGGAGACTTAGTTTCTGAAAACTACGTCTTTGCTTCGGTGCTTCATTATTTCGGAATCAGCTTTTATCAGTATCCTACTGAATCGCTGCAGGTGGTTTGCAAAAAACATAAAGTTCACTCGAGTCAGCTGATAATAGAGCTGGAATCTTGGGCACAGCGCAAGGAACCTACTACAGAGGAACTTTACCTGAACCCTATCGAAGTATTGGTGGCTTATTTGAAGAAAAAGCACTATTATTTTGTGCGGCAAGAATTGCCTTTTCTTTCAAATATCATATCTGGAATCAATCCTGAGCCTCGTTACGCTAGCCTTATGGCTGATCTTCGGATTATGTTTCCGCTTTTTGTGGAGGATTTTATCCACCACATCCATGAGGAAGAAAGTCGCCTATTCAAGAGAATAGAATTGCTTCAGGACATCGAGGAAAATCGATTCTCATTGACGGATGCGATCACCATTTTGCAGAGAGACCCTATCCATATGCTGGCTGACCAGCACGAGATTCATGACGATGAGATGGAAGGTATCAGGAAATTGACCTCCGATTATTCATTGCAGGAAGATGCTCCACTGACCATGAAAGTGTTGTATCATGAATTGCAGAACTTTGAGCAAGAGCTTAGAATTCATGCCAAAATCGAAGACGAACTCCTTTTTCCCAAAGCTGTAGAGCTAGAAAGAGAAGCTTTGCGCCAGTTCAAAAAAATAACCAGAAAAAACTGATGCCCAGAATACTCGCAATTGACCTGGGAACCAAACGAACCGGCCTGGCTGTTACCGATACCTTGAAAATGTTGGCTAATCCACTCGAAACTATTGAGACTTCGACATTGCTTGATTACCTCAAGTGTTATTGTGGAAAAGAAGAGGTGGATACCTTGGTTCTTGGCTATCCAACTCGGCTGAATGGTGAGGATAACGAAATGACCCCAAAAGTGATTACTATGAAGGACAGGCTCTCGAAAGCTTTTCCAGATAAAAAAATAGAACTCGTCGATGAGCGGTTCACTTCTAAAATGGCCATGCAGAGCATGATTTCCATGGGAAGTAAAAAGAAAGACAGAAAAGAAAAAGCCGGAAACCTAGACAAGGTGAGTGCGGCGATTATTCTACAATCCTATTTAGAAAGACAATGATTTACCCAATAGTTGCTTACGGTAACCCTATTCTGAAAAAAGAAGCTGAGGAAATTACCGAAGGAACCGAGCTCGATGAGCTTATCAAAAATATGTTTGCTACGATGGACAATGCCAGTGGCGTGGGTCTCGCAGCACCTCAAATCAATCAGGGAATTAGTCTATTTGTGATTGATAGTACCTTAATGCTAGATGAGGAGGATGAAGAAGTCGGGATTCGTCGTGCATTTATCAATCCAATTATATTGGATGAATATGGGGATGATTACAGCTTCGAAGAAGGCTGCTTGAGTATTCCCGAGGTTCGCGCAGAAATTACCCGCCCTGAAATATTGACCATCGAATACTACGATGAAAACTGGAATCTGAAGGAAGAAGAATTCTCTGGAATGACTGCTCGCGTGATTCAGCATGAGTATGATCACTTGGAAGGGATTCTATTTGTAGATTACTTGAAGGGACTCAAAAAACGCTTGGTGAAATCCAAATTGATCGACGTCAGCAAAGGCAAAATTTCCACAGATTACCGCATGATTTATCCTCTCAAATGATAAAATCTCCCCAACTCAACATAGCACTGGTACAGACGAAACTTTATTGGAAAGATAAGGTGGCCAATCTGGCGATGCTGGAAGAGAAAATGTGGGAGATAGAAAATGGAGTAGATTTGATTATCCTTCCGGAAATGTTCCCGACAGGATTTAGCATGGATGCCGCAGAGTTGGCTGAGCCAATGAATCTGAATGTATGCAAGTGGATGCGACAGATGGCTTCACAAAAGAATGTTACAATCACCGGAAGTGCGATCATCCAGGTTGACGGAAAATATTACAACCGCCTGCTATGGGTGAGTCCTGATGGGATGATCCAGCATTACGATAAGCGTCATCTTTTTCGGATGGCAGATGAGGATCAATCATTTTCAGCCGGAGATAGATTGCCGATTTTTGAGTTGAATGGTTGGAAAATTTGCCCACAAGTTTGCTACGATCTTAGGTTTCCGATTTGGTCTAGAAATAGAATGATCGACGGTGAATTAGCCTATGACCTTATTTTCTATGTAGCATCATGGCCGGCAGCGAGAGTTTCAGCCTGGGATGCGCTGTTGCCGGCACGAGCTATTGAGAATCTAGCATATTCTATCGGTGTTAATCGGGTAGCAGAAGATGGTAACGGGATAATGTACAATGGACATTCTGCTGCCTATGATTTCAAAGGAAATTCGCTTGAGTTTCTGGGTGAGAAGGAGAAAATCAGCATAATCACTTTAGATAGAGAAGCTTTAGATTCCTACCGGGAGAAGTTTCCGGCTTGGATGGATTCTGATAATTTTTCAATCCAATAAGTTAACCCGTTAAGGATTCTTACTTTATGTAAGTGGAATTTGAAACAAGGATATTTTCCGTATTTTAGCCTCCATATTTTAAGACCCTGTTTCCTCTTTTTTCCAATCCAACTACAGTTTGAAATGGATCTGACCTCACGTAGGTCAACTGAAGCCTCAGGGTATAACATGTCTTTTTGAATTACTAAAACCATGAGTAACCAAACTCCAAAAATCCTTTATACGCTGACTGACGAAGCACCAGCTTTGGCCACGTATTCCCTATTACCAATAGTAGAAGCATTTACTAAGTCCGCAGGAGTATCAGTGGAAACACGTGATATCTCTCTTTCCGGAAGAATTATTTCCAATTTCCCGGAATTTTTGACTCCTGAGCAGCAGCTTCCAGATACCCTTGCAGAGCTTGGTGATATCGCGAAAACTCCAGAAGCGAACATTGTGAAACTTCCGAATATCTCAGCTTCTGTTCCGCAGCTTAAGGCTGCGATCAAGGAACTTCAGGCGCAAGGATATGCTCTTCCTGAGTATCCAGAGGAGCCAAAAACTGACGAAGAAAAAACCATAAAAGGCAAATACGATAAAATCAAAGGTTCTGCTGTGAACCCTGTTCTACGTGAAGGAAACTCCGACCGAAGAGCTCCTCAGGCAGTGAAAGCCTATGCTAGAAAGCATCCGCATTCCATGGGTAAATGGTCTGCAGATTCCAAATCACACGTGGATAGCATGACTGAGGGTGATTTTTACGGAAGTGAAAAATCTCACACTTTGGCTGATGCAACAGTGGTATCCATTGAACTTCATGGCGCTGATGGCAATAAAGAAATCCTTAAATCTGGTTTGAAACTTCAGGCTGGAGAAGTGGTTGATGCTGCTACTATGAGCATTGCAGCTTTGACGGCTTTTCTTAGAAAAGCTAAAGCTGAGGCAAAGCAGCAAGGTGTTCTTTTCTCCATTCACATGAAAGCTACGATGATGAAGGTGTCAGATCCTATCATCTTCGGCCATGCTGTGAAGGTGTTTTTTGAGCCTGTTTTTGCGAAGCATATCGCTACATTCAATGAAGCAGGAATTGATGTGAATAATGGATTTGGAGATTTGATCTCTAATCTGGATAAACTTTCTATTCCTCAAAGAACCGAAGTGGAAGCTGATATCGCAGCCTGTCTTGCCGATAGCCCAGACTTGGCTATGGTGAATTCTGATAAAGGAATCACCAATCTTCACGTGCCTAGTGATGTGATTATCGATGCTTCTATGCCAGCGATGATCAGAACGTCCGGTCAGATGTGGAACAAGGCAGGTAAACTTCAGGATACCAAAGCGATAATTCCAGATAGATCTTATGCTGGGGTTTATGAAGCTACAATCAACTTCTGCAAAGCTCATGGAGCATTCGATCCATCGACGATGGGCTCTGTGCCAAACGTAGGTTTGATGGCTCAAAAAGCAGAGGAATATGGTTCACACGATAAAACTTTTGAAGTTCCTTATGCTGGGACGGTGAAGGTGTTGGATCAAAACAATCACGAAATCTTCTCTCATGCTGTGGAAGCTGGAGATATCTGGAGAATGTGCCAGACGAAAGATGCGCCGATTCAGGACTGGGTGAAACTGGCTGTGACCAGAGCAAGACTTTCTGATACTCCTGCCATCTTCTGGTTGGATCCAAATAGAGCGCATGACGCTGAATTGATCAAAAAAGTAAATAAATACCTTCTTGACCATGACCAAACAGGACTTGAGATTTCTATCCTTTCTCCTGTCGAGGCGACAAATCTATCTTTGGCTAGGATAAAAGAAGGAATGGATACGATTTCTGTTACTGGAAATGTGTTGAGAGATTACTTGACAGATTTGTTCCCGATTTTGGAATTGGGTACTTCTGCCAAAATGCTTTCTATTGTACCATTGATGAACGGTGGAGGATTGTTCGAAACCGGAGCTGGTGGATCTGCGCCTAAACACGTGGAGCAATTCGTGACTGAAGGTCACTTACGCTGGGATTCTTTGGGTGAATTCCTTGCGTTGGCAGTTTCATTGGAGCATTTGGGAAGAACTTTCCATAATGACAAAGCTTTGTTACTAGGCGAGACCTTAGATCTTGCTACTGGTAAATTTCTAGAAAATGACAAATCCCCAGCTCGTGTAGTTGGAAAATTAGACAATAGAGGAAGTCATTTCTACTTGGCACTTTATTGGGCTCAGGCACTTGCCGAGCAAAATAAGGATGCGGAATTGAAGGCTAAATTCACTCCATTGGCCCAGGCACTAGAGGCACAAGAAGCTACGATAGTGGATGAACTGAATGGTTCTCAAGGTACTACTCTAAATATTGGTGGATACTTTAGACCAGACGCAACACTAGCTTCTCAAGCGATGCGACCAAGCGCTACGTTGAATGATATTTTGACAACTTTGGTTTAATGAAAAACTAGAAACAAGTGAAGCCATCTGAGGAATCGGGTGGCTTTTTTTGATTATGGTGAGACTATGGCAACATTAATCTTGCATTTTTGAAATCCGAAATCCGATATCAAAAATCCGAAATCCAATCATTCCTCCTCAAAACTCACCCCATTCGCCCGCATAAATTCCTTGATTACTGAGACGTGAATACATTCACCCAAATGGAT
The DNA here is from genome assembly GCF_900116615.1 of Algoriphagus locisalis. Taxonomy (GTDB): domain Bacteria; phylum Bacteroidota; class Bacteroidia; order Cytophagales; family Cyclobacteriaceae; genus Algoriphagus; species Algoriphagus locisalis. The sequence continues at coordinate 6,466 of NZ_FPBF01000014.1, read as the reverse complement.
AAATGCATAGTCATTCACTTTTTTGGCTTTGCCATGGGCGATGATTGCTTTTTCTTCGATGTCAAACCCTAAGTGTAAATGTTTTGTGCGGCTCTGCATACCACAGACTTTTCCAGTGGAATCGAACAGTGGTCCGCCACTTTGACCTCTCAGTCCAGGGGTGCTCATTTCCATTCCATAGACTTTGCCGTTTTTGTCTCCCAGAAACCGGGTAAGCATGCCTTCGATGGGGAATCTAGGCGATCGCTTGTTTCCGCTTTCGGCCCATTCCAAACACTGGTTTTGAGTGTTCAATTGATAGTTGGAAAATTCAGGAAAGGGGAATCCAAGTCTGCAAAGCATCGCGCCAGGGTTGATGTCTGTATGGTCTTTTTTGAATTTTGGAACGTTGGTAAATAAGGTCTTTTCGAAGCCTTCGAATTTGATCAAGGCCAAGTCGTATTCCGGGTGAAGGAAAAACTTCATATTTTTGATCTGATCCACGCAATCCACAAAAGTGATTCGCATTTCTGAGGTGGAGTCGGGTTTTAGGCCTAGCTTTTTTGCCAATGCTGAGCGCTGTCCTCCCCCTAATTCTTTGCCTTGCTGAAGGAATGTGTTGTATTTCTGATTGATTTGATCTGCCTGAGATAGCCATTGCGCTACATGTTTGCAGGTCAAGGCATATCCCTCCTGATTGACGAAAAAAAGAGTGGCGGCACCTCTTTCGATTTGAGTGCTTCCAAATTTTCTGGAGATAGAATGAATGGCTCGGGTGTAGCCGGCGGTTTCGAGAATTGCTTTTTCGAACATCAAAAATTGCTTATTTAAGGCTTCAAAATAGACAAAAGCATCGTAAAACTGATTTTTTCAGAATTTTTATGGAATTATTTTTCTCCGAAATCGATTGAATACAAGAAGATTTGACGAGCCTCAACAGATAGTTTGGGCTAGCCAAATAAATGTAATAACTTAGCCATCCCTCAGGGATTTTTAGCCAAAAGTGGCATACCCTATAAAGGGGTTTTTAGGAATCAAACCTATACTCAAATCAAAATAAATATGAGCAAGATTAAAGTTGGAATCAACGGATTCGGTAGAATCGGACGTTTGGCGTTCAGAGTTGCACAAGAAAGAGAAGATATCCAAGTAGTAGCGATCAACGATTTGATCGACGTGGACTACATGGCATATATGCTTAAGTATGACTCTACTCACGGTAACTTCAAAGGTACTGTAGAGGTAAAAGACGGCGCATTGGTAGTGAATGGAAATAGCATTCGTGTTACTTCTGAGAAAAGCCCAGCTAACCTTAAGTGGGGTGAAGTAGGAGCTGATTATGTAATCGAATCAACTGGTATTTTCTTGACTAAAGAAACTGCTCAGGGTCACATCGATGCAGGTGCAAAGAAAGTAGTAATGTCTGCTCCATCTAAAGATGATACGCCGATGTTCGTAATGGGTGTAAACGAAGATTCTTACACTTCTGACATGGTTTTCGTGTCTAACGCATCTTGTACTACAAACTGTTTGGCTCCAATCGCCAAAGTATTGAATGATAACTGGGGAATCGAAGAAGGTTTGATGACTACAGTTCATGCAACTACAGCAACACAGAAAACTGTTGACGGACCTTCTGCGAAGGACTGGAGAGGTGGACGTGGCGCAGGTCAGAACATCATTCCTTCATCTACTGGAGCTGCTAAAGCAGTAGGTAAAGTAATTCCTGAGCTTAACGGTAAATTAACTGGTATGGCATTCAGAGTTCCTACTCCAGATGTTTCTGTTGTCGATTTGACAGTTAGATTGAAAAAGCCAGCTACTTACGAAGAAGTTTGTGCTAAAATGAAAGAAGTTTCTGAGACTACTATGAAAGGTGTTCTTGGATATACTGAAGATGATGTGGTTTCTAACGATTTCTTGGGAGATCCTAGAACTTCTATCTTCGATGCAGGTGCAGGTATCCAGCTTTCTGACACGTTCTTGAAAGTTGTTTCTTGGTACGACAACGAGTGGGGTTACTCTAATAAAGTAATTGACTTGGTAAGCTTCATTGCTAGCAAATAAGGAGAAGTAATTCTCAAAAAATACACAAAAGCCGATCTTAGGATCGGCTTTTTTCGTTAATGATGAAAACAAAAATCAGGACTAAGCCTGTTGTATTAAAAAAAGCATGCCCATGATTCTTCCTTTTTTTCCATTGAAATTAGTCGTTTTTCCCGGAGAGGAGCTTAATCTTCACATATTTGAGCCTCGATATAAAGAGTTGATCAAGGATGTAGAGGAAGGAAATCTGACATTTGGAGTCTGTACTTTTATTGATCAGCTTTCTGGGTACGGTACGGAAGTGAAGTTAGGGGCGATCCATATGAGATATGACGACGGCAGAATGGATATTAGTACTACTGGCCAGCGGGTTTTCAAAATAGCCACCTTTGATAATCCTTCGCCAGGCAAAGAATATGCTGCGGGCGCTATTGAGTGGCTAGATGATGATCTCAGAGTCCCGGATTTTTTACATCATGAGTATATTTTTTACCTGCGGGAAATGCTCCATTTGTTGCGTTATGATGTGAGTTTCAATCCAGCTGATGTTGATTCGTATTCTTTTTCACACAAAATCGGACTCAAACTGGAAGAGGAGTTAGAGTTGATCAAACTTCCTTCTGAGGAAAAAAGAACCGAATTTCTCATCAAACATCTCAAAAGAATCATTCCCGCTCTACAAGCTGCTGAGCAAGCCAAAGAGAAAATTAAGCTAAATGGCCATTTTAAGCACCTTGATCCTTTAGATTTCTAATTATTGATGGATGGATTGCATTCGCATCAAATCATCCGTTGACTGTAAAATTTTGTTTTTCAGGATAGGGTTGTAGCCTGGGTTTTGATTTAGGAAATCTGAGACGATTTTAGCCGCCTCTGGCGATGTGTATTGCCCTGCGGTGGCAGAAGCCCATCTTTTAGGGAAGAAGATATCCCCAGTCTTCTGAATGTCTTCTAAAAGCGCTAGCGCTAAAGGGAGATGCTTGATCGCTGACTTTTGATGCAAAGGATGATGTATGTATCCACAGGCAGCTAGCACCCAAGATTCTTTTTCACGGTTAGTTGCTTCTTTGAATGATTCGAAGAGGGAATCTCGCTCAGACTCAATTTGAGATAAGGCAGGCTGGAGAAAGTCAAATCGATCAAGTTTGTCAGGATTGCTAATCCTGGTTCTCTCCTCAGTCAGTATTTCATCTGCTTTTGGGTGACCATAAAGTGCTAAAGTCATTGCCAAACTGGTGAAATTGTCTGGGTTCAGTTTCAGGTCTTTGATCTCAACTTCTTTTTTCCAGACGTTATAAAGTCGGTTATAACCAGTTTGATAATAGGCGATTCCGCTATAAAGAGAGAAGATTGTTTTCTTCAAATTAGTTGGAAGATCCTGTTGCATTTGGTTCCAAAGTTGGTTTTCCAAGGCAGGTAAAACTTGCTCCCTTTGCTCTTCGGTTAGGAAGTTCCAGAAAATATTGTTGAGTTCTCCAGAAATCAAGCGTGCAAGGATCTCATTTTGCTCTGCTGCAATTCCTTTTTGAAAAGTTTCAAAAGCCAGAATTGGAGCAATGTTACCTGAGAGGGTATTTTCATACAAATTGATGTAGGATTGCCCTAGCATTACTTCATCTGGAAGCGAAGTGATTTGAGGAAGTGAGCTTTGATCTATAGGGAAAACACCATAGCCTAGGCCATTGCTATTGTAAAGAATAGCTGAAGGTTGTTGTTGACCAATCGCTTCTTTCAGATCCAGCGTTTTATCCTTCATGGCGACAGAAAACGTTTTACTTTCGCCTTCATAGAAAAAGGTGATATCGAATAGCTGTGGCCAAACTTTACCCGATCCATCTTCAGCTTTTTGAGTTATTACAAAGGAGCTGATTGTCCCGTCTTTGCCAAGTTCGATTTTGTCGGAAAAAATAGGTCTGCCTGACTGATTTACCCAGACTTCACTCCATTGCTGAAGATCCATTGAAGTGTTTTCATCCAAAATCTCTACAAGGGCATTCCAATCGGCATTTCCGTTTGCGTATGTCTTGATGTATTTCTGAATGCCGTTTTGAAATGCAGCTTCTCCCATGACTGTTTCTAGCTGCCGCATCATGATTGGAGCTTTGTCGTAAATGATACTTCCATAAAGGGATCCAGCGTCCTTCAGATTGGCTAAATTCTGCCGAATTGGATTCGTTCCTTTCGTGCGGTCTTCTCCATAGGCAGAAGGGTAGTGATTGGTGAGAAAAGATAGCTCGTGGTTGATCTCGGGGTAAGTCGGGTTGACGAGCTTCCCAGCCATGAAGTTTGCGAAAACCTCTTTCATCCAGACATCCTCAAACCAATCCATAGTCACCAAATCTCCAAACCACATATGGGCGGTTTCATGTCCTATTAGTTTTGCTCTGCTAAGCAATTCTGAATCGGTGGCATTTTCGTCCAGGAAAAGCGAGGATTCCCGGTATTGGATGGCTCCCACATGTTCCATTCCGCCATATTGGAAAATGGGGATGGTGGCAAAATCTAGCTTTTGAAATGGGAAAGGGTAGGCAGTGTACTCCTCTAAAAATTCTTTTGCCTTTTGATGTAAAATGAAAAGCTCAGGGATAGAAGCTTCAATTTTTTCAGGGTTTGTTTCCCTGTAAAGCAGGGTTTGTGGGAAGTCAGATTCAGACTTTGCTTCCTCAAATTCTCCTGCCACAAATGAGAATAAATAGGTACTCATCATATCTGACTTAGCGAAGCGATGAGTGATAAACTCTCCGTTTTCTTCAGAAGCTATTTCGGGGCTGCCTGCTAAGACTTTCCAGCTTTTCGGAGCTGAGATATTCAGCGTATAGTTTGCCTTCAGATTTGGCTGATCAAAACAAGGGAAAAGCGTGCTGGCTCGGTCTGGCACAAGCAGGGTGTAAAGAAAACTCTCATTCCGGTTAAGCGATAGCTCTCCGGCGATGAATTCAATTTCAATGGAATTAGGACCTTTTACCAGCAATTCCTTTGCTATGATCAAATGCTGGTCTCGATGGTCGATTTCGGATGACTTTCCATTCACCTTGAGAGAAAGTAGATGTGACGTTTCCTCATGAAAATCTAAAATCAATGGATGGGATAGATCAGAAATTTCTACTTCCAGCAGCAAGTTGGAATTTATTTTCTCCGACTTTTCCGAAGGGATATCAAAAGATAAATTGTAATGAATATCCGATACTTGCTGCTTTCTGAATTTGGCCAGTTCAGAAGAAATTCCAGAATCGTAGAAATGTGCATCTGAAACTGGTTTTTCACAGGAAGTAAATAGCAAGGCGATTCCAAAAAGCAACAAGAGGTTTTTCATGTCTCAACAATCAGCATCTTTTGGAAGATTAGCAAGCTGAATTACATCCGCGTTACGTCGGATTTTTTGATGAAGGCACTTTTGTCCTTCCATTCTACCTCATACCAGATGTCTTTGTTGGATTTGATGTGAACTCGATGTCCTGGCTCCACCATGTCGATCAATTCTCCTCCAGCTGAAGGTTTGCTGACAATAAATGTTGGGCTGCTGGTGATTAGTCCCGTACGAGGGCCATTTAAGAAGTTATTTGCCGCGAATATCAGGACGATTAGTAATATGGTCGGCCAGAAAGTCTGAGTCTTTTCTGATTTGCGTCCCGTTATCCAGCTTGCGATTATGGATAAGACAAGGAAAATAGCCAAGGCTCCCACAATGTATTCTTGATATTCGGTGAGAAATATTAAAAAGCGCTGCCCATCGCTCACTTCGTATCCTACCAATGAACTCTGACCGGTAAGGCTTTTGATTTTTGTAATGGCCTGTGGGTTCGGATCTAGGTCATAGTATTTGCTGAGATAAAGCGTTGCTCGTTCGTTGTCGCCTATACCCTCAGAAATGAAAGCCATTTTCAGCAGCATGGCAGGTGAATAAACTCCGGATTGGTAGTTAGAATCATAGATTTCCATTGCTTCCTTGTAGCTTCTCGCATTGAACAAAGAATCTGCTTTATTTAGGTCAATTACATCTGCTTGACAATGAATACTTTGTAGAGATATCGATAAAAATATCAAAAGTTTTGTGAGAAAGATTGATTTCACGTTTGGCATTTAAAATTTGTCCCCTTATTTTTGCAGTCCAATTACGGCAATGATCTGGCAAAAAGCAAGGCCAAGGAGTCAATTTGAAAGGTTTTAAGTGACCATTTTATGGTTAAAATTTCTGAAAATTTTCAGAGCAATATGATTCCGTAGTTCATCCTGATTTTATAGGGAGAGTACTGGTATTGATCTAAGAGAAATAATAGAGGTGGATAACGATTCACTATAGAATATAGAGTAAATGATTCCGTAGCTCAGCTGGTAGAGCATCCCGATTTTATCGGGAGGGTACTGGTACTGATCCAAGAGTTATAATAGAGGTGGATAACGATTCACCATAAGAATATAGAGTAAATGATTCCGTAGCTCA
>NZ_FPBF01000016.1 GCF_900116615.1 Algoriphagus locisalis | reverse complement strand
CTGACGATCACTCCGGCAGACATTACTGGAGTAACATTTGATGATGACAGCTTTGTGTACGATGGCACTGCTAAGTCACTTGTTATCACAGGCACCTTGCCAGAAGGAACTTCGGTAACTTATGCGGACAACGGCAGAACGGATGTGGGTACGCAGGAGGTGACTGCAACGATTACCGGAGACAATTATACCAGCTTGGTATTGACCGCTGACCTGACGATCACACCTGCTACGATTACAGGAGTTACTTTCGAGGATGGAAGCTTTGTGTTTGACGGCATTGCCAAGTCGCTAGCCATTACTGGAACACTTCCAGACGGTTCAAGTGTGAGCTATACCAATAACAGCAGGACGGATGTGGGTACGCAGGAAGTAATAGCCACGATCACGGGTGATAACTTCACCACATTAGTACTGACCGCAGATCTGACGATCACTCCGGCAGACATTACTGGAGTAACGTTTGAAGACGATAGCTTTGTGTACGATGGCACTGCTAAGTCCCTTGCCATAATGGGAACACTTCCTGAAGGAACCTCGGTAACTTATGCCGACAACGGCAGAACGGTTGTGGGTACACAGGAAGTGACTGCGACTGTGACCGGTTCTAACTACAATACATTAGTATTGACAGCGGATCTGACAATCACACCTGCAACAATTAGAGGTATCACATTCGATGATGGAAACTTCGTGTACGACGGTACAGCGAAGTCTTTGACTATTACTGGTGCTTTGCCTGAAGGAGCTTCTGTTAACTATGTGAACAACAGCAGAACTGAAGTGGGTAGCCAAGAGGTTACTGCAACGATCTCGGGTGACAATTTCACCACGTTGGTATTGACTGCGGATCTAAGTGTGACACGGGCTACCTTGACGATTACGGTGGATGAGGGGCTAAGCAAGGTGGTTGGAGAAGCGGATCCCGAACTGACATATACTGCGGCAGGTTTTGCTATGGGTGAGGACGAGGGTATCCTTGATGGTTCGCCTGAGAGAGAATCCGGTGAGGAAGTAGGTAGTTATAGCATCGGAATAGGCAGCTTAACTGCTGGGGATAATTATACAATCGACTTTATAGGAGCTGAATTTGAGATCCTGATGGCGGAAGTGGTTGAACCTGACACAATCACCGGCTTTGTAGCCCAAAGTCTGGAAGTTCTCTGGGGTACACCAGAGACGGAGTTGAATTTGCCTGTTGAAACTGTGGTGATCACTTCAGCGGGAGAGTTTGTTAATCTTGCTGTGGAATGGGATCTGATGGGGTATGAGCCTTTGGAAGCTGGTATTAGCAGCTATTTTGGAGTAATAGAAATCCCATCCGGTCTGATCAATCCTGATGAACTTCAGCCAACCCTGGAACTCACCGTAGTGGCTAAGCCAGTACCACAGGATGTGACCTTGGGCGCAAACAGTTTCATAGGAATTCCTGATCAATACTTCCAGGAAATCGGAGCTTTCACAGTGATTGATCCTTCTGATGATCAACATACATTCAGCCTACCTGAAGGAGTTCGGGACAATGGATACTTCGAGGTACTGGACGGCATCCTGTTCTGGAGCAATGCCGAGCAGGCAGGTGGCAGAACAACCTTCACTATTGTACTACAAGTCACTGACCGGGCAGGAAACGTGCTGGAAAAGGAATTCACTGTTACCCGTGAACGTACGCCACTGGATCAGTTGGATGTTCCGAACACCTTTACACCAAACGGAGATGGAGTGAATGACACCTGGGGTATGTCGGCCTTACGCTACTATAGCGGGGTGAGAATTTCAGTCTTTGCCGTAGGCGGTGACAGATTATTCTATACCGAAGATGCAGATGTCCAGTGGGATGGCGTATTCAATGGTAAAGAAATGCCTGTGGGAGCTTACCTGTATGTGATCGAAGTAGCAGAAACTGGGGAAATTCGACGGGGCATGCTGAACCTAATCAATGATTAAGATTAAAAAGGGAAGCCGATAGTAAAGTAACGGCTTCCCATTTTTGGATTTATACTAATTTTCTGATGAAAAAATACATTAAATACCTTTTAGTGCTAGTAGTTCTTACACTCACTGCTGGTGAGGGGTTCTCCCAATCCCGCAAGTTCATTTCAAACTTTAATTTTTTCCAGAGCTATTACAATCCTGGGTTGACGGGTTACGAAGGATCCACGGTGCGTGGTTTTGTCCGCAACCAGTGGTCTGGGGTAGAAGGGGCTCCAAAAACCTATTTCTTCAGTACTGAACTGGATTTTGGGGAACTGGCAGGAGAAGTTGACCCTGTGCTAATGGGCAAGAATGCGGTTTCTGTTAATTTACTACACGATACCTATGGGGCTTTTCGGGAAACTGAACTTACGCTAGGGTATGCGAGCAGAATCAGACTATCAGAGACGCATAACCTGAGATTGGGAGCTGGGCTAAACTATCAGAGCATCCGCCTTGATGGCAATGCGCTGACGACCGAGGAGCAGAACGATCCTACTCTGGGGCAATATGTCGGACAGTTTTCGAATATGAGTGTGGTGGACTTCAATCTAGGCATCGCACTGACCCATGCCAATTACTATTTTTCCTATGGTATGCACCGTGTGAATGGAGGAAAGATCACCTCAGGAGATGAATTTATGGATGGATATCCGGCAAGCTCCATTTTCCAAGCTGGCTATCGAAGTGCAGTAAGTAGTAATGTTGCAGTGATCGTAAACGGGATGTACAGTACCCAGAAGAATCAGGACGACAATATTGAATTCAATTTTAAGGCTCTGCTGATGGATAGGCTATGGTTGGGGATAGGACACCGGATAGACTATGCGACCAATGCCCAGATGGGTATCTTGACCAAGCGGCTAAGAATAGGCTACCTGTACGAGTTTCCCAATGCCACCAGCTACAACCTTCCGGGAAACACCCATGAGTTTACAGCGGTGTTCAATCTGTTCAGAGATAATGTCAGGACTGAGTCTCAGGAAGTGGTGATGTGGTAAGGGTTTTTTTGTATTTTGAGCACTTATTAAGAGCAAAAAAAGGGATTGATCTACCTGAAATATTGTCTTTAACTAAATAGAGAAGAGACGATTGCTCTCTAGATGATACTTTATGAAGGGCTAAATGAGTAAATGAAAAGAGAAATCAAACCACTTTTTAGAAAAGTAAATACCAAGGCTAGGGGCGTACGCCATGAGTTTGGAGGTGACTTCAAGAATTCCAGAAACAAAAAAGGAGAAACCCGCGAGGTGACCAAAGGATCCATGCATGGGAAAGTGGAGAGAGGGCTTGACTATACTCCTCTGTTTAGGTTTCTATTATCCAAGGTAGGCTTGGCGTGGGAAACCGTTTTCAGGGAAGCTGAATCCCGCCTTGATAAAACCGACCCTATATATTGGGTGGTGGCAATAAATGAAGAGGATAAACAAGATTATGTACGGGTGGGAGAGTCATCCTATTTCTCAGGAATGTTTGTGGATGAAAATGGGATTTTACAATTGACTGACCCTGCTTTAACGGCAAAAGATCTCACGCCATTCTGCACCTGTTGCACCCATACCTTAAACGGGAAGGTGTTTGGGTCGGAGTAATGCACTCTTGTCCTTGGATTTTTACTCTTTTTGAGTGAAGGTCACCTCTTCAGGTTGTATAGAGGATAACTCAGAGAAAAGATTACTGTGTCCGATGGAGCGGAAAGCCAAATATTGTAACTTTTGTTATGAAGTTGGGGATTTTTGCTGAACTAGCAAATTCAAACTAGTCATGTAAATTGAAACCTGTAGAATTACGGGATTTAGTCGGGCATTTGAGCCAATTCAATTGCTTTTTCTAAAAACTCATCCCTTCCTGCTTTGATGCCTTCAATTGTTTTTTCGAGGTAAATATCGGGAAGTATGCCCACTCCATGCAATTGGGAGCCATCGTGTTTGACCACTTTCATACCGGTAAATGAAATCCCCATTTCTCCAGGCAAGGCAAACATATTTATGTTTCCATTTGTGCCTGCAGTGGGTTGCCCTATGATCACAGCTAGATTATTGGCTTCAATAAATCCCATGTAGCTTTCAGCATAGCTTATAGCCTGCTCATCGATAATGAAGATAACCTTTTTGTTTCCCAGGTGAGGTTCTTCCGGAACCATTTCCCAACCCATTTCACTATGACCGGCAATATTTTCCTGATCAGGGTATATGAATTTATTTACCATCATCCATTTACTGCTGTCAACATCATCAAGCAGTAGTTTAATAAACTCATGGTTGCCTTTAGGATATCCTCTCAGATCAGCGATTATGGCTTTACTGTTTTTTAGTTCAGGAAGGATGTTCTTTATAGTGTCTATTGAAATTAGGTCCAGGTTCAGGTAAACTATCTCATTGTCCAGCAGCTGATAATGCGGCAAGCTGGCTTTTTGCTGAGTTCTGTTTTTATAGTAATCCATCCATCTCACCAATTCAAATTCCTTCCCCCGAACTGTTATATTCAGGATGGATTCTTTGGCTCCCGTCAGCGCTTCATCATTTGCCCTGTAGTTTAGGTATCCCTGAGTAGCAGCTGATATTCCTTCTTTAATTGGGTTAAAGTAAAGCTCTGGCGAGATACCTGCAATTTCATCCACCTGGTCACCGACTTTTAATTCCAGACTTGGATCAAACACCTGTGTGATGATGAGTTTATTTTCAATCCATTCCCAAGCGATTGGTGGGGCAAACACCCCCTGGCCGTTGCCGTAAACCTGAATATGCCCATCTTTTAGTTTTGCGGTTAACTTCTTCAGATCATTGTAATGGCTGTTTCCATCACTGCTATAGGTTGCCCTTAGGCTATTTTTCAGTTCGCTCTCCCAATCCACCCCGGTTTCCTTGAAATACGGGTAGAAATGTTGGAATACATTCCAGGTATTGATGATGTTTCCCAATCTGAAGTCCAACCCATCTGCAGTAATGGGTAGCTCAGGATAATTATCCGGATTATATGCAGCCACAGCTGGTATGGGATAGGTCTGCATGTCTTTTTCGTATAAGGTCAGAGGCATTCCAATCCATAATCCTTCTGAAATTTCCCTTACCCAAACTTCATCTTCCTCCGGTGATTGTGGGAAAATTGCTTCATTAGTGATAATTTCAAACTCTCCTTTGTAATGTATTTGAAGAGACTTATTTTCCTCCATCTGATCGTTTACATTGCCAGTAAACTCATAGCCTTTTCCGCTACTGTACCAATCCTTTGGTTGAATTGGATCCTCAAAAGAGCTGTTGGTCAATGGTATGGTTTTCCATTTACCATCTTCTTCTACTTCCAATTCCAGATTATCAACTAACAAGGTGCCTTTTCCGGACAGAAAGCCTCCAAAGTTGATGGTACTTGCCTTAGGATTGATATCCCCTATGATCTCATAAGCCTTCCATTCAGCAGAAGTAATCGGGTTGCCATCCATGTTCTCAAAATAGCCGGGGGACTTGTCAGTATTGTCCACCCTTAGCCAAAAATGTCCATTACCACCAGTTGAAGCTGTCATTTTAGCCCTGCCTGTCAACCTTACTTTTTTGTTGAGGTAGGGTTTTGCATCAATGCTTTTACTGATCCCACCAAAACCGTCTGACTTGTCAATCTTTTGAGTACTGTTTACACGCACACTTTTATAAAGTTTGCTAGGATTGATCATGTCTTTACCTACCCCATAATGCTGCCAATACACTTGGTTGTATTGTTCGGGCTCTGATGGGGTAAACCTTTCGCCTATCTGGCTTTTTTCAGGTGATTCAAGGCTAAAAAGAACGGTCGGAGCTACCGGCTTAAATAATTCATTGAGGGTCATGTTAAGACAGGAAATATCCTGGCAGTCCCTAACCTGATTGGCACCATAGACTGAGAACCAGCCCCAGTCCAGCTGATCGCTTTCGGTACTCGGATGAAAATATTTTACATAGCCATAGGCTTTGCTGAAAGCTACCAGATTATCAATTTCACGTTGAGTTTGGCTGTATGATTCAAGGGTAGTCGAGAAAAAGACCAGAATCGCAATCCAGATAAATACGAGGTGTTGTTTCATGATTAATGAAAATGGGTTTACTGATTAAAAAGAGTATTTGAAAAAGAATTATTATTAGAATTATATAATTAGTCATTTCGGGTGAGAAATCCATGAATTTAATTGAAAATGAACCTGTAAAAGTAGGCCTTTGTCCCTGACCTATTCTCCTTACCGTGGCAGAGCATAAAAATTCTTTGATTACCTTTTTAAGTAAACAATGCTATCTCAAATGTCTTTCTGAAAGGAGGGCGACAATTGTAAATGGACTTTTTTATGTCTGTTGGATCGAAGTACATATTATTAAAACACTGGGGTAATTGAGGTTGGCGAAAAAGCCAATGATCGGATAAGTTTCTTATGCTGTTTTTCATACTAATTCCCTCAGTAGTTTTGGAAATGACTCAGATGGTTATTTACCAGTTAATTTTTTCATTTCTATTAAAATGGGATGACTAGCGTAAAAAGTGATAACTTGAGCTCTTAGTTTGTAGGAGGGTATTCAGGACATTCTGAAATAGAAGGTTAGAATGTTAAAGATCATCAGCTTTTCCTTTTCAACATTAAACTCTATGAAATACTTTTTCATCTTTCTACTTACACTTTTGTTTTATAGTCATTTAGCCTTTGCCCAATACTCACAGTTACTTCATAAGCCGCATTGGGAACAGACAGAAGCGCTCAGTGAGCTTTATGACAATATCATCGAGTTTAAAATTGATAGACCGATTTTTGAAGATACGCTAGCAGGTATGAGAGACCTGGCAAGTATGGGAAATGACCCCGTATTAGCTATGGAGGCTGATTTTTTGGAGCTAAGCTATGAAGTACTGGTAGAGTATAAGGAACTTGATGGTATGATTACCTTTCAAAAGGAACAGGAACAACAAGGGAATATTTACTTTGCCTGTAGGGCAGCTGAGGCCATATCCAAATCCTATTGGTATTCCAAGAAGTATGAGAAGGCATTAAGCTGGCATCTACATTTGGATGAATTAATGAAACAGGTTTCCATAGAGGAATTTCCCGAGAAAGCGATTTTCCTTACCGGTATTGGAAGTGACTACCGCTATTTTGGTGACTACCGAAAGTCAATTACTTATTTTAAGCAAGTGGCAGACTTTAAGGTGAAGGATGTGTACATCAATGCCTGGCGACATGCCATAAACAACATGGCATTTACCTATAGGCAGTTGGGCCAGCTGGACAGTTCTGATTACTACTTTGATCGGTTGTTAAAACATGCCGAAGAAACTTCTGAGCAATGGTATGGCATTGCTTCCGGAAATGTAGGTTATAATCACTTCCTTAAAGGTGAGTTTGAAAAAGCTCTTCCCCTTTTATTAAGAGATGTAAGGCTTGCAGAGAAATACAATGACAGGGGCCTTGCTGCCCAATCTTCAATACCTGTTGCTGATATCTACACGGTAAATGGAAAACTTGATTCAGCTTTATTTTTTATAGAAAAAGCCTACGGTTACATAAGAAGTAACGGGGATACTGACAGACTCAGGAACCTTTATCCCGTGCTAAGCAAATGGGAAGCAGCCAAAGGAAATATGATCGATTCCAACAAGTACCTGGATTCTGCCCTTGTAGCCACCAAAAAGTATAATGAGAAGTTTAGTGCCGTTCAGCTGATGCGTGCAAATCAACTGGTGATGAATACCCAGAAGGAAAAGGCGATTCAGAAGCTGAATGAAGAAGCGTTGAGAAATAAAATAATTCGGAATGCAATAATCGGAGGCTTACTGTTGACATTAGTTGCAGCATTGATTATTTATCAAGTTCAAATTCAAAAGAATAGAATAAGACAAAAACTTAAAGATCAGGAACTAGAGAAGACACAGTCCGATCTTGAGTCTGCACAAAAGCTTGTGACAAATTATACCCAGAAGATCCAGGAGAATTCGAATATGATCCATTCCATGGAGCGACAGACCTTACAGCTGGAGCAGAACCAGGTTTTACAGGAGCTAAGAGAAAGAACTGTGTTGACCGATGAGGATTGGGATTCATTCCAAAAAGAATTCAGGAAAATATTTCCAAAGTTGATCAGCAGCCTGCTCCACCACAATCCCAAACTTTCCCCTTCCGAATTAAGGTATTTGCTACTCCTGAAGTTGGATATGCAGAACCAGGAGATAGCGAATGCCATGGGCATTTCTCCCTCTTCACTTAGGGTGACCTGGCATAGGCTGAGGAAAAAGCTTGATCTAGACAAAAATGTGCAGCCCAGAGAATTGTTTGAAATGCGCTTTTCTGAAGCCTGAAGGCTGTATTTTGAAAAGTGTAACGAAAGTGTAACGCTTGTTTTAGTCTGTTATTGAAGCGACAAGACTAGGTTTGATATCATTAGTTTCACTCGATGTCAAATGTCAAAACACAAATTAGTCTTAGTGGTATTCGTATTTTTTGTGCTCGCCACTTCTGTTTTTGTGTATTGTTTTTATCAGCAACGACAGATTCTAATTGAAAAAGATATTCAAAAATTAGAATCCCAAGACTGATAAAACCATGCGATATTATTCATTTTTGCTGCTGCTTATAGGACTTTTTTTTAATCACGACTCTAGCGACTCTTCTCTGGAAACTCAGACCCCGTCTCAGGTCGGGAGAACTCCTCAAAAACTGCTTATCGATGGTATCAACGATTCGGGACCAGTTTTGGAAAGCTTAAATCAGCCTGCTCCCGGAGAATACCAACTTGCGTTCACACTGAATCATGGGCAATGGCAGGATGATGTCCTGGCCATGGCAAACGGTTCAGGATTCCGACTATGGGTGACACTCGATGGATTGATGTATGATTTTATGAATATATCTTCTCTCGATAGTACAGTTCTAGGCCATGTGGTAGCTATGGATTTCAATTCCACCCATTCTAATTTTGTATCCTTCAATAATGAGCTGGATGGGGTAGCAAATTATTACAATGGCTCTGACTCAAGTCAATGGTTTGAGAATATACCGCAATTTGGAGAAGTGCTTTTGAATAATGTTTACGAGGGGATTTCTTTACGGATTTACGGTGAAAAGGGACTTCCACGCTATGATTTTATTGTGGAACCAGGAGCTGATGTAGCGCTGATTAATCTTGATATAAATGGAGCAGAAAACTTGCACCTTGATCAGAATGGGGATTTAAACTATCTGACCTCTTTGGGCAAAGTAAAGCAGACAGATCTCTTCACCTATCAACTAATAGATGGAGAAAAGCGGGAAATTGCATCTTCCTTTAGTTTTGATAAGAAAGGTAGTGTAGGATTTGAAATTGGTGAATACGATCCTGCTTTGCCTTTGGTTATTGACCCCCTCGTTTACAGTACTTTTATAGGTTCCCCAAGTTCTATTGGTGTCGGCATTTCAGGTGGTGCCATAGAAGTGGAAGATGGGTTTGTGTATGCAGCAGGAATAACCACTTTTACTGACTATCCAACCACAGTCGGTGCGTATAGCTCAAGTTTTTCGGAGGGCAGCACTGCCATGTATATTACTAAGCTTAATAAAACCGGAACAGAATTGGTTTATTCCACTTTTCTGGCCGAGGGTTCTACTTTTTCTTTGGGAGATATGGCAGTTGAAAATGGTTATGTTTACCTGACTGGAGCTGCTTATGCTGGTTTCCCTACCACTGCAAATGCTTATCAAAAGGAGTTTTCCTCCGGTGGGGGCTTTTTGGGGCTAGTTGACCCTGATACTGGAGAACCAGTTTATGAAGATATCCCCGGTATTGGAGGCTTATTTAATCCTACCGATGCATTTTTAACCAAGTTGTCCTTGGATGGGGGAAGCTTAGAATACAGTACCTATTTGGGCGGTGCGGGCACAGATATGGCAAACGGCCTAGCTGTGGAAGATGGTTTTGTTTATTTAACAGGGTTGTCAGGACCGCAAAAGGAAAAGAATGTTCCTTTTCCAACCACAGAAGGAGCTTATCAGCGTGAAAATGGTTTTGGATTTTTATCAAATACGTTAGAAGAAAGTGTAGAAAACCTTGTGTATCAACACCTATACGATGTGTTCATAAGCAAATTTTCTCTTGATGGTTCAGAGCTTTTGTACAGTACATTGCTAGGTGGAGATGGCTTGGAGGCTGGGAATGCGATAATTCTGCAAGAAGGAAAACCAATTGTATCAGGGGTTTCCACGGTGAATTTCCCCGTTACTCCAGGGGCTTTTATGACAGAAGCTAAAGGTGGGAATGAGCTTTTTCTGTTTAGAATGAATGAAACCCTAAGCGAGCTGGAATATAGTACGCTCATAGCCGGGTCAGGAGATGAAGCTGTGCTTAGAATGGAGGGAGACGGAGAAGTTTTGTACTTGTTGGGAACAACATCTGTCGCATCTGATTTTCCAACAACTCCAGGGTCCTACCTCAGTTCTGATGCTAACTTTAAGGCACCTTTTCTGATGAAGTTTTCTGATCTAGGAGAGAACTTGGCCTTCAGTACTTTTGTGGGATCGTTACAGGGGGTTGATTCGGAGTTGTTTACAGATCTGGCGGTCTATAAAGGCATTCCTTACCTCTCTGGGTACACTACAAACCTCAATTTTTTCACGACCGACAATGCTTACCAGAAGTCGGGATCTTTTCATGAGGAATATTCCGAAAACCCATTTAATCAATCCTTTGTAATGAGGTTGTTGCCTTCAGGGCAAACATTGGATTACAGTACGCTTTTTGGTGGGTTTGCTACTTATGCCAATTCAATTGCGGTCGAGAATGGCGTAATTTACTTGGAAGGCTATTCATCAAAATTCGGTTTTGAGTTTTCAGAAGATGCTTATTATGACGGATCGGATATTACAGAGTTTAATGAAGAATTGCTTCTTCAGAAGAAATTTGTAACCGCAATTGATTTTGAACTGGATCAATTTGTGCCTGAAGCTCCCCAGTTAATTTCTCCTGTCAATGGAGCTAAAAAAATACGCATTAGGCCTACTTTCAATTGGGAGCAGGCTGGTAATACGATGCTCAATTCTACTGCGGATTCTTACACGCTTCAATTGAGTACGACAGAGGATTTTTCAGGTGCAGTTATTCAGCATGATGGTATAGAAGAGTTAACTTTTGATTTTACTTCAGATCTGGATTTTGGAGTGAAGTATTACTGGAGAGTGCGTGGGGAGGATGCAGAGGATAGTGGAGAATGGTCAGCGGTTTTTTCTTTCACCACTTTACCATCAGAAGTTGGGGATGGAACAGTAGAAAGTCCGTGGGAGATTGGTACTCCTAAGCAGCTCCATGCGGTAAGAAGCTACTTATCAGACCATTTCAAAGTGATAGCGGATATTGACTTGTCACAAGTTACGCGAGAAGGCGGCAAGTATTGGAATGAAGGAGCGGGTTGGCAGCCCATAGGAGATGGGAGTGACCCATTTACAGGAAGTATCTCTGGTGGAGGGTATGTTTTGGAAGGGGCTTTTATCAATAATTCAACAGCTAATAATGTCGGGATTTTTGGAGTGATTAAAGACGGTTCTGTCAAAAGACTTGCAATTCTGAATCCTGAGATTAGCGGAGGAACTGTCGTTGGTGCTTTGGCGGGTTTAGTGGTTGGAGGCACAATTCAGGAATGCTATGCTTTTGAAGGATCTGTGGCTGGAGATTTTTTTGTGGGAGGCTTAATTGGGGTTCTGCAGACTTCAGCTTCCCTTCTTGAAAACTCCTATAGCTTCCTTGAAGTGAGACAGAAAACTGACCCAATTCCATCTGGAGGCGGTTTGGTGGGAAATACTCAAGCAGGAATCATCAGAAATGTTTATTCTTTGTCAAATGTAGCTGGTGAACCTGTAAACAATGGAGCAGTTTTAGGTACAGGAAGCCCAGCTGTTGTTCAATCGTATTTCAACTCAGAGCTTGCTGGCCCGGATAATGAAAAAGGTATAGGGCTTACTTCTGGTGCTATGAGACAGCAAGCTTCCTTTGAAAACTGGGATTTTGTGGACGTCTGGAAGATAGAAGAGGATCGCTCTTTTCCTGTTTTGATCCATAACGAACAAATTCCTGCTCCAGGTCTATTGGATGGAATTCCTGATATCAACAATATACTCTATGTGGATCAGTCGGTAGTCGGTGGTCAAGGGAATGGAAATTCTTGGGAGAATGCCTATGCTACGCTACAGCAAGCATTGGCATATGCAGATGTGGCTTGGGTCGGTCAGAATGAGGTTTTAAAAATATACGTAGCGGAAGGAATCTACTTTCCGACAGAAGATACAGATGAGACCAAGACATTTCAGCTATTCAATAATGTGGAGATTTATGGAGGCTTTGCACAGGGTGGAGGTGCATTTGAAACAAGAAATTGGGAAGAAAACCAAACCATTTTAAGTGGGGATATCATCTCTAGGAGCACTAGCCTCATTGAAAGTCCTTTTGCTTTGTCGAGTGGTAATTCCCTTCATGTAGTGAGTGGATCCGGGACAGATGCCTCAGCTATTTTAGATGGGTTCTTCATCAATGCGGGGTATGCAATTGGCGACGGAGAGAATAGTGACGGGGCAGGTGTTTTTATTAAAACAGGTAGCCCAAACCTTACCAACTTAATGGTGATTGCCAATCGATCTGGAAGATATGGTGGGGGTATAGCGAATTCTGAAGGTGCGAGCCCAAATCTCCTCAATGTTATTTTCCAAGCGAATTATACTTCAAACGGTGGTGGTGGGATGTCAAATTTGGCTAGTAATCCAATTTTGGAGAAGGTGAAGTTTGTGGAAAACATTTCGGCGATGAATGGAGGTGGTTTGTATAATTCCAGCGAAAGCTCACCGGAACTATTGAATGTGGATTTTGTAGGCAATACTTCAAATGGAGGAGTTGGTACAGGAACCGTTGGCGGAGGAGGTATGTACAGTGCGGGAGGAAGTCCTATTCTGACCAATGTGAGATTCAGTGGGAACATGGCCTTGAGAAACAATGCCAGAGGAGGTGCCATCCTGAATAATACTTCCAAAACTGTTTTGACCAACGTCACTATCTCCGGCAACACGGCTTATTATGGGGGAGGGATTTACCTTACCCAATCTAATACTCAGCCTGAAATCAGAAACTCAATCATTTGGAACAATAAGGACAATACAGGAATAGGGACTGCCAATTCATCACTTCAACTAATAGGAAATGTGGGGCCGCAAATCACTTACTCCCTGATTCAAGCACATGATCCCGAAGGTGAGGGAAACCTAGATGGAACAAATGCTGAAAACGATCCAGATTTTGTAGATCCAATTGTCACCTTTGGCGTGAGCCCTATTCTTAATGGAGATTTTAGACTTCAAGCCGGATCTCCGGCAAAAAGTAAAGGAAACCAAGCTTATTTTGATTCAGGTTTGGTTCCTGATCTCGGAGCCGTGGAATCAGATCTGGATGGAAGTAGCAGGTTTATCGGAGTTGTGGAGATGGGAGCTTATGAGATTCAGGAAGATCTGGAAGAAATAATCATCTCAGTACTTCCAAATCAATCCAAAGCTTACGGGACAGAGGATCCGGATGAATTTTTATACGAATCCAGCAATAATGCAGTTTCACTCACAGGTTCGTTAGGTAGAGTTTCTGGAGAGGATGTGGGCACCTACGCGATAACTCAGGGAAGTCTATCTGCCGGGGAAGATTATACCTTGATAATCGAAGAGCAGGTTTTCGAAATAACAAGAAAAACGTTTGATGGGGTAAGTTTAGAGAATCAGTCTTTTGTATATGACGGAAATCCTAAATCCTTGACGATTGTAGGCGAAGTACCTGAAGGGGCTGTAGTTTCATTTGAAAATAACAATCGAACGGATGTGGGTACCCAGCAGGTGAGAGCAATAGTTAGTGGTGCTGATTTTATAACCTTGATGTTGAATGCCGAGCTTGAAATTACCCCTGCTGATTTGACGGGGATTACCTTTGAAAGCGAAAGTTTTGAGTTTGATGGTACTCCGAAAACACTACAGATATCCGGTACCCTTCCAGTTGGCGTATCTGTAGAATATTCCAATAATGGCAGGACAGAAGTAGGCCTACAGGAAGTAACAGCCACCATAACTGGGAGTAACTATAAGGCCTTAATATTAAAGGCTGATCTGAGTATTACGCCTGAGAAATTAGCAGTAAACGTAATTAAATCCGATCCTACTGGTTTTGGGTTTTCAGATGGATCAATTGATTTAGTAGCAACCGGCGGAGTAGAACCTTATTCCTATTACTGGATTCCGAATATCGGTAGTAGTAATAAGGTGGAGAATTTGCCCGCTGGTTTCTATGACTACCTAGTGAGAGATGCTGAGGGTGAAGAGCTCCAGGCAAGAGTTGAATTGCGAAATCCCATTTCACCGGAAGTGCCTGTTCAGAGTGATTTTGTTTCCGATGCTTTGGAAAATTGTTCAGTTCCTCAAGAGGTGAATTTCTCAGATAGATCCAAAAATGCGGATACCTGGCGTTGGAATTTTGGAGATGGAACAATCCTATCATCCAGCTTCGGTTTTTCTCCCAAAAACCCAAAACACACCTATACTGAACCAGGGGATTTCACAGTGTCACTTACTGTTCAGGATACGGTGACTGGTGTAACTTCCATAAGTTCAAAAATCATCAAAATCCGCGATGTAAAGGCAGATTTTGAAGCTGACAAAACAATAGCATGTGGCCCAAATGCCGTGCAGTTTACTGATAAATCTACTGAAGCGAGGAGCTGGCTTTGGGAATTTGGGGATGGTACAACTTCCACAGAGCAAAACCCAATACATACCTTTGACCATGGGCGGTATTCGGTAAGGCTGACCATATATTCAGAAAATGGATGTTCAGATACTGAAGAGAAGGTAGGATTTATTGAGATCTTGGGGCCTATTATGGATTTCTCCTCAGATGTTACAGAAGGTTGTGGTCCACTTACGGTTGCATTTACAGATAAGTCATACAGTAGTTCCCCAATGGTAAGTTGGCTATGGGATTTTGGTGACGGAACAACTTCTAGGTTGCGGAATCCAATTCACGAATATGCCAACCCAGGCACGTATTCCGTCTCACTAAGTGTCGGGAGTCTGGACTGCCCAACACCTAAACCGCTGACCAAGACAGATCTGATTCAGGTTAAGATGTTGGATGTAGGTATTTCATTCACTGATGTGACTTGTGAAGGGGGGGCTGACGGCTCCATTACTGCTACTCCTAGCGATGGTGTTGCACCATTTACTTATGAGTGGAGTACAGGAGGGGAGACAGCTAGCATTGAGGGACTTACCGCTGGTAGTTATTCAGTGAAAGTCACCGACTCAAATGGATGTTTTGAAACCAAAGTAATTGAAGTTGCTGAACCTAATCCCGCAGCCCTCACCACTTTAGCAGCGAGTTCCATAACTTATTCAAGTGCTACATTAGGAGGTGAAATCCTGAATGGATTGGCTTGTGCGCAGGAAACAGGAATTGTCTATAGTACTGTTTCAGGCCCGGATATTTCCGATACCAAGGAAGTAATAGCTTTGGAAGGAAATCAGTTTTCTGCAAATGTTACGGGGCTTCGACTCAATATCATGTATTATGTTCGATCATTTAGCACCAATCTGAATGGAGTGACCACCTATGGAAACGAAGTCACTTTCAGCACCTCTAAAAAAGCATTAGCGGTAACAGCTCGTTCAGGACAAACCAAAATATATGGAAATGTTGACCCTACCTTCACATATATAGCTGAGGGCTTTGAAGGGGGGGACGATGTGCGCGTTCTGAGTGGCGAATTAACCAGAGAAACAGGTGAGGCTGTGGGCATATACGCTATCCGGCAAGGACAACTTGAAGCTGGAGACAATTACACGATTAATTTCACCGGAGCATTTTTCGAAATCACTGCAGCTAATGTAGAAGATGTATCCTTTAATCCTGCCATTTTCATATACGACGGTACTGAGAAAACCCTATCTATTAGTGGGGCTTTGCCGGAAGGAACATCAGTTGTTTATACAAACAACGGCAGAACGGATGTAGGAACTCAGGAAGTGACTGCAACGATCACGGGTGAGAACTACAATACGTTAGTATTGACTGCTGACCTTACTATCACACCTGCAAAAGTTGGTGATATCACCTTCGAAGACGAGAGCTTTGTATTTGATGGAACTGAAAAGTCTCTTGCCGTAGAAGACGACTTGCCTGATGGAACATCAGTTGTTTATACAAACAACGGCAGAACGGATGTTGGAACCCAGGAAGTAACAGCAACGATCACGGGTGACAATTTCACCACCTTGGTATTGACTGCTGATCTGACGGTCACCCCAGCTACGGTTG